>NZ_SUNB01000010.1 GCF_007570825.1 Pleionea sediminis
GGTACCGTTTTCGGGACTGCTTTTGGCCTTGCTATCAGCGGGCTGCAGCGATGCCTTAAAATGAGTGGTACCGTTTTTGGGACTCGTCGAAATTTTATAGCGTAAAAAATTAAATTTATAATTCGTGCGAACGCCTTTTCTTTTCACCACGGATATCAAACGGTGTTGCTCTAATTCAGCAATTCCCGCCATCACCGTTTTACGATTTAAACCGGAATACTCCGCAATGTGTGCCACTGAGGGATTGCACTGTCCAGTCTCTTGATTATGACAATCGGCTAATTCACGTAACACCGAACGTTGCGCTGCGGTTAGCTCTAATAGCCGCCCTACTTCTCGCGCCCAAAAGGTTGCTTTTGCACTCATGACGCCACCTATTTAGTTTTTTGTTTGTTTTGTTTTTTCTTTTGCGCTTGATAAAAATCGTACAATAACTCTTGCTCAGTTAAACTATGATCAAATAGCTCTAATAATCTGGGATAATGCTTTGGAGGAAAGCACCCTTCTGATTTAAACTTGCTTATCGACTTTTGAGAAATATTCAATTTTTTTGCTAAACAAGATTGAGTTCCACCAGATAAAAGAATACACCGCTCGACAGTGCTCACAGGTATATATTCTCCTTTAGGTTCTACCGTAGAACCATTATAAGTACTTTGAGAATTTAATCAATTGGTCCCGTAGTACTTTTAGTGGTATATTCACCTGTAAGTACTATGAAAATTTCAATTCGAGAATATATTCTTACGAAGAAGGGTATACTTTTAGTACTATGTTTAAACCATTTTATTTTCATCAAAAGTTTGGCATTGAGGTTTAGTTAATGCATCCAGGTTCTAGAGTTCGCATAGCCCGTAATCAACTTAAAATGAAACAGTCCGAGCTTGCAGAAAAAACCGGCTTGAGCCAAAAAGCTATTAGTAAAATTGAAACGGGAGTAACCCAACGTTTTGATACGTCAGTTTTTGCAGATGTATTGAACGTTTCTAATGACTGGATATTAACTGGCGAGAATTCACCTGACTGGCTAAAAGTAAAGTCTCTTCACGGATTAAGCGATAAAGATCTTGCAAGTATTTCCATGGCATTTCAATTAGCTATTGATGCAGGAGTTACTTCGAACCCAAACATTGATGACAAAGTTAAAATCGAATTATTTAGACATATCTCTCCTCTCGACTTAGCTAGAATGGCTTTGTATGCTTACAAAGAAGGAGCAAAAGATAAAGAAGATGTTTTTAAAATATTAAAAATGGGGCTTTAACCCCGCTAAGTAAACCAAGTTTTTTTACTAAAGATAATCATTTTAAATAAACTGAATGTTATTCTTCTATTCTTTTCATTAATATCGAAAAAAGCGACTTTTCAGCCTGATTTTCAAGTGTTACAAAATCTAACTTTCCGGTTTGGGGTAATCCGTTTTCTGATTGATATAGTTTAACTTTATCAACAAAAAACTTAGTGAGTACAGTTGCATTTTGTTGCGGATCAAATTGTATAACTGCATCTTCATCAGTTACGTTCAAAGACTTCGCAAAGGATAAATAAGCACTAACACGAGCGCTACTAGCTTTTTCTGAATCTATTTTATCCATCCGATAAGCAAACTCGGTATAACCCAGTGCGGCAGTACCATATTGCCCTTTTTCTTCCAAATTAATTGCATTATTAATCAAATTATCAGCAAATGATTTTGAAGTAACCTTAACAATGGTATTTTTACTTCTACTACTACAGTCTGAAGTTCCCTTGTAATAAAGAG
Organism: Pleionea sediminis; assembly: GCF_007570825.1. GTDB lineage: Bacteria > Pseudomonadota > Gammaproteobacteria > Enterobacterales > Kangiellaceae > Pleionea > Pleionea sediminis. Next base: position 1,763 of record NZ_SUNB01000010.1, read on the forward strand.
AGTTAATAGGCTCAGCTTCAACCAATTCCCCAGGCTGGCAGAGGTTGCTTAGCGCCAGATTTCCAGAGTCATCTGTGATACCTTTTGGTTCGTTATCATTACCCAATAAAACAAAGATTTTGCTTTTTACTCCTTTCCCAGAGTCATCTAGTACTTGCACAATTTGTTCTTCGGAATAAATATCTATAGAGAAAAGAGCGAATACAATAACGCCTATGTTTCTAAGCATCTTCTTTGTCCTCTTTTTTAGAACCCTCACTTTTCAAAAAAAAATGCAATAGTAATAATAAAGACAGAATGATAAAAATAGTTAGTAAAATTTCTGTTTCATATTTTACTATACATGTTTCATAATTTGTTTTGGTTAAATTAATTGGAGTCGAGCTTTCTTGCAGTCTTAAAGATAATTTTGCACCTGTACTAGCTTGAATATCTAATAAAAAAGCAGCTCCTGGATGAAACTTCATGTTATAAAATTCGGCATGTGTCAAATAACATTTTTCAGGTGTGTCAGCAGATACTGCAGGTTCAACAGCGCGCATTCTTACGCTAAAAATTTTTCCAACATCAGCTCTGACCATCAAAGAAACTTTTTCAAGTAATTTATTAATTGACAAATTCTTAACTATGTATCGAGTAACCTCTACCTCTTTGGGCTTTAAATTGTCCTCACAACTAACTAAATCCTTCACAGAGTCAACTGAAATTACTCGATATTCTAGAATAGGCTTTTCTAATGTTCGATCAACAATGTGAGTTATAATCCAAGAGATCACGCTTACACCTATCACTATAAGATATGTAGGTTCCGTCTTATTCAAAATCATAAAACTCCAAAATTCGAGAAATCTACCTAGAAAATAGAATTATAAATCGAGTTAACAAGTGACAATACTAAAGACTAAATGTTTTGTCTGTTAACCTTATTGGTTCCTGAATCACTGACTCTATCTCAAAATTTTCAATCCGAATAAGAGTATTAAGCTTCGCCATTTTAAGCTCCATCGAGCGATCAAACTCAGCAATACTAACTTGTCTTTCTTCTTCAAGTATATTTTTAAGTTCAATTAGCAGTCCAATTGCTAATCTTTCATTATGATTTTTTGCACTCTCAACTCGCTCATCATAAAGAGAACGTTTAGAGACAAGCTTTTTAACTTCGAATGTCAAATACACAAAGGACACTAGAAGGGCTACCGCAATAATAAATAGTCCAACATATTCATTCATATTCTAGTTATTCCCTGATTCGATTTATTAGCGTGCTTGTGGAGCAAATGAAAAGTCCGAAGAGCTAAATTTATCAGCTTTCCAATCAGATTTTTAAGAAGGTCTTGAGTAAGGACAACAACCAATAAAGTATTAATGGTTGGAGTTGTAAATCGCACAACATCTCTCATTACAATATGCCCATAAAAATTCCAATCTACAAACTGCATCGCCTGGGTTAGCATATAAACAAACGATAAGCCTAAAATGTACAAATCTCGCTTATCAGGCCAGAATCTTCTCTTTAAAACCACAGCGCTAAACATCAAAAAATCCAAAAGCATCCATGACAAATTCCAAGTCACGCGAACGTTCGGAAGATGATATATCGCATCATACAAACATCGATACAATACATGAAAAGAAAATAAGATAAGTGCTAAATAGCAAATTGATTTGTTATTGCGATAATAAAATGCTGCAAATAACATAAACCCCATTAGCACAATATCGTAATCAATCCTTAAAATTTCTTCAGCTAACAATCTCAGCTCCCATTGTTTGAATCTCCGGACTCACCGGTTTCTCCAACGCCGCCGCCGCCATCTTTATCTCCATCAGGAGGAGTATTTCCCGAACCGCCACCCAATATCATTTGTGGCGACTCATCAATTGGCTGTGTCTGGCAAATGTCAGGGTTGTTTTCACAGTAAACTAAAGCTTCCGATTCCGAAAAATTAAACTGCAGCATTATCCAAGTAAAGAATGAAAGAAACATTGAGATATACCCTTTTATTGTTTTGTTAATGCCTGTTTTAGTGTGGAGAAGGCCTCACAGGGTAGTTATATCAAATTCATTCATCATTGTTGACAACAAATAGTACTCTCGCAAATCTTGACTTTCAAGTACCTACGGTACTACAGTAGAACCATAGGGTATATATTCTCCTTAAAGGCGAGTTTGGAGATTAATATACGCGGGTAAATTCGGTTTTTAGTTCTATTGAATGGATATTAAACATTGAATAATTCAGATTATCAATCGAAGTACCATGCGCTCCAACATCTTTCCAATGTAATTCACAACTAAAGGTATACGAAGTACCAAGTGTGAACATTAAAAGAGGCGATGAAAATGTTGAAACAAATCGTGTATGACAAAAATGGCTTTAGACTACACACGCATTTTTTTGGTTGGGTAAACAGCAAAGATTGGACTGAACATCTGGAACATTCTGTTTGTGATGAAATTTATCGACAAAATCCCAAAACCGGTAAATTCGAATTAATTGATTTTAACGGTTTCGTAATTCATTAATCATCGGAAACTATACAATGTTAGTGAGCCAAGAAGATATTGAAAGAGTTACACAATACAGTCGTGTGTCAGACATTGAGAAATGGTTGAAGCGTCATGGAGTTGCTTACTGGACAGCCAAAAAAGGTAAAGTAGTAACAACTACCGAAGCAATCAATAAAGCGCTGATATCATCAAACGAATCGACCATAGAGTTTAAATAGTCGTCAGTTACGATGAGCAAAAGTAAAGCGCCTAAATATTGCTACTTCCGAAAAGGTCGATGGGTATACATCCCCTATTCAGATGGGAAGCTCGGAAAAGAAATTCCACTTCGTAGAGAAGGCAACCTTATCCGAAAAACTGATCCTATGTCTTGGGTATGGGTCGCCTATGAAAAGCTCATCGATAGCCCTTCAGATTCTTTACGCTACTTGATCGATAAATATCTACAGTCGGAAACGTTTATCGCTTTAAAGCCTCGCACAAAAGACGATTATCTTTCTTCCGCAAGATATCTCAAAAATAAAGAATTAACTAATGGCGATACTTTTGGTGATGTCGCGTACGAATCCATAACACCTGGTGTATTAACTAAGCTGATGGATAAAATGTCTGACACACCGATAGCCGCGAATCATCGTCTGCAATTTTTAGCGGCCGTATATTCTTGGGGATATGCGCGTGATATATGTTCAAAAAATCCATGCCAAGGTGTTAAACAGTTTTCAAAAGTCACAACAAAAGAATACGTGAGCGATGAACGTTTCTATTTTGCCCTGAGCGTCGCGAAAGAGCTAAAAACATATCTATATCCCATGATGATAATTGCGTACTGTTGTCGCGCGAGAATCAGCGAAATAAGTCGTACTCAAAATATAAACAACGAAACCATCTGTTCGGGTATTCGAATGAACGACATAAATGATGAAGGAATTTTTATTTATCGATCGAAAGGCAGCTTACCTGAGGTTACTCTTTGGTCAGATTTTTTAAAACAAGGATTTAATGCAGCCATTGAGTACAGCAACAAACAAGATGCACGTTCAAAAATAATCTATATCGAAAAAAATTCTTTTCTCATTCACGATCAGTTTGGTAACCCGATTAAAAAAAATGCATTTGATAGTGCCTGGCAACGACTCATGAAAAAATGCAAAAAATTAAAAAAAGAATTTAAACCGTTCTCAGTTCACGAACTTAAAGCGAAAGGTATCGATGATCATAAGACACAAGAGTCGGGCCATAAATCGGAAAGTGCTAAGGCAGTTTATTTAAGAAAAACAAAACGCACTGAGAGTACTAAGTGATAAGTTTTTTGGGAATTCTTTTGGGAAAATTAAAAAAGGCTAGTTTACACTAACTGCAAACTAGCCTTGGATATGGCGCGCACGGAAGGATTCGAACCTCCGACCGCCTGGTTCGTAGCCAGGTACTCTATCCAGCTGAGCTACGTGCGCGAAGTGAGTCTTGCAACTCGCCCTCTCTGAGGGTGCGCTATTATGCGTATCTGATCTTAGCTTGTCAACTTTAATTCGATAACAAAATAGCTTGCAATTTAACGCCTTAAATTGAAATTTTTAATTGAACAAAAGTCATTTAATTTATTTCAATAAAGTGGCGGAGAGAGAGGGATTCGAACCCTCGATACGGGATAAACCGTATACTCCCTTAGCAGGGGAGCGCCTTCAGCCGCTCGGCCATCTCTCCTCGTCAGCGGCGGCAAATGTTACCTTAATGAATTTAAATTGCAAGCATTATCTTAAAGTTATTCTGTTGAATTACCTGACATTTCTTTTTCACGTTGAATGCGTAAATAAATCTCTTCACGATGAACAGAAACTTCTTTCGGCGCGTTGACACCAATCCGAACTTGATTACCTTTCACACCTAACACTGTGACGGTTACTTCATCACCAATCATTAATGTCTCGCCAACACGACGTGTTAAAATAAGCATCCTAAATCTCCTTTATTTGCCCCATTCCCTGACAGGGCATAATTTCAGCACTTGATATGAGGCGCGCATTATAGCAGCAACTATTCTCATTGTTTACTATTTGTAGCTGTACGTTGCTGATTTTGTTTTAGATTTCTTGTCGGCCTCTATAATTTATTTAATTTTACGAGGCCCCAAAAGTCAATCGTAATATAAACATCGAAAATTCACTTTCGGTCGAAGAACGCCAATAAGTATAGCCTATCGAAGCTTTATTTCGATATCTCAAAAACAGCTGAAGCAAGGTACTATTAGACTAGGAAAAAGAATAGATATCAATAGGTTACTTTAATCTCTTAAAGTAACCTATTATTTTCAAGAATTTCGCAGACTATTATTTAGTTAATAGACTGCTCAATAAATGGAACAACAGAGCTGATCGCTTGGCCGAGCTTTTCGGGGTTTGGTCCACCCGCTTGCGCCATATCAGGACGACCACCACCCTTTCCGCCAACAAACTCAGCCGCGTGTTTAACCAAATCTCCAGCTTTAATTTTGTCAGTAAGATCTTTTGTCACTCCCGCAATCAGAGAAGCCTTTCCTTTGCTTTCAACACCGAGAACAACGACGCCACTCCCCACTTTATTTTTAATTTGGTCCATTAAATCTCTAAGCGATTTGCCATCAACACCGGTTAGCTCTTCAGCTATGACCTTAATCCCTTTTACGTCTTTAGCATTAGCGACTAATTCTGTTCCTCGATTAGAGGCTAACTTACCATTCAGCTTTTCTAGCTGCTTTTCGAGTTCTTTTGTTTTATGCAAAAGCTGTTCAACTTTTTCTGACACTTTAGCAGGTTCAGATTTAACTTGATGCGCTAATTGTTGAATAAGCGCCATCTGCTGTTGCGAAAACTTAACAGCAGCCCTGCCTGCTAAGGCTTCAATTCGTCGTACGCCAGATGCAATGCCTGACTCTTGAATAATTTTAAAGCTACCAATATCACCCGTACGCGAAACATGTGTACCACCACATAGTTCTGTCGAATAATCACCCATGGTTAACACACGAACGTCATCACCATACTTTTCACCAAATAGAGCCAATGCACCACGTTCTTTTGCTTTATCCATTGGCATCACTTCAGCAGACACGGCGTGATTTTTACGAATTTCATCGTTGACACGCTTTTCAATTAAAGCAAGTTCGTCACTAGATACAGCTTCAGGATGAGCAAAATCGAACCGAAGCCTCTCATGATCAACATACGAACCTTTTTGCGTAACATGGTTGCCTAACACCTCTCGCAAAGCGGAGTGCAATAAGTGAGTTGCCGAATGGTGTACTGCGGTCGCGGACCGCTTATCCTCATCGACTATTAGTTGCACAGAATCCGATTGGGCCAATCGTCCTTCTAGCACCTTAACCTTATGAGCAAACGCATTATTTACTTTTACGGTGTCGAAGACCGCAGCCTTGCTATCACCTACAATCAAGATTCCTTTATCGCCGACTTGACCGCCGCCTTCGGCATAAAAAGCTGTTTTTTCAGTAATCACAACGCCAGTTTCGCCTTTTTCTAATTGCTCGACGGCATCGTTGTCTTTAAATAGATAAACGACTTTTGCTTCCGACTCGAAACGGTCATATCCTAAAAATTCGGTTTGAGTGTCAATGTTAAGTGATTCATTGTAATCAACACCAAATTTGCCAGCAGCTTTTGAAGTTTCTTTTTGTTTTTTCATCAATCGATCAAAACCTTCTTGATCGATTGTTAAGCCTTTCTCACGAGCGATATCAGCAGTAAGATCATCGGGGAAACCATAGGTATCGTACAAGGTGAATACAACCTCACCAGAAATAACCGTTCCGCTCATATCCTCAAGAGACTGCGCTAAAATTTTCATTCCTTTATCAAGGGTTCGGGCAAATTGCTCTTCTTCTCGTTGGATCGTCGACTCGATATGCGCTGACTTTTCTTTCAACTCTGGGTATGCATCACCCATTTGCTTAACTAAAGCGGCGACTACCTGGTAAAAGAAAGCGTCCGTTGCGCCTAACTTATGACCATGACGGATCGCTCGACGCATAATTCGACGCAATACATAACCTCGACCTTCATTACTAGGCACGACACCATCAATAATTAGAAATGCCGTTGAGCGAATATGATCAGCAATAACGCGCAATGACTTATTGTTTAAATCACCGACGTTCAGAATTTTCGCAATACTCTTAATTAAATCACTAAAAAGATCGATTTCATAATTACTGTGAACCTTTTGCATCACAGCCGCCATTCGTTCTAATCCCATACCTGTATCAACAGAAGGTTTGGGCAGAGGTGTCATAGTACCGTCTTTATCGCGATTAAATTGCATGAAAACGAGGTTCCAGATTTCAATATAACGGTCCCCATCTTCATCGGGAGAACCTGGAGGGCCTCCAGCAACATCAGGACCATGATCGTAAAAAATCTCGGAACAGGGTCCACAAGGTCCAGTATCACCCATCGACCAATAGTTATCGGCTTCACCTAATCGGGAAAACCGCTCCTGATTAATTCCCATTTCATTAAACCAAATATCTTCGGCTTCTTGGTCTTCGTGAAAAACAGTCACCCAAAGCTTTTCTTCCGGCAATCCAAGCTTTTCAGTTAAAAATTCCCAAGCAAATTTAATGGCTTCGCGCTTTGAGTAATCCCCAAAACTAAAATTACCTAACATTTCAAAAAAAGTATGATGCCTCGCGGTATAACCGACATTCTCTAAGTCATTATGTTTACCGCCAGCTCTGACACAACGTTGCGCCGAAGTCGCTCTTACATAATCGCGTTTATCGGTTCCTAAAAAACAATCTTTAAATGGAACCATTCCAGCATTAACAAACAATAAGGTGGGATCATTGGCAGGTATTAATGACGCGCTGGCTACGCGGCGATGCCCTTTGTCTTCAAAAAATTTTAAAAATGTTTCTCTTAATTCGTTGCTCGTCATGAAGCTCATGATTCACCCTGTTGTTCTTTAATTGTATTAAACATCGTTTCAATATCTTCCGTATAAAATCCACGGTACTGCAAGAATCGAATTTGCTTCGCTTTGTCTTCCCAGCTTTCTGGAAGTCTGGAATATTTCTTCCGCCAGACCTGTCGTGCCAAATCGAACCAATTGAGCTCAACCTCATCGAGCTTCTCATTGATTATTTCTTGGCCAACTCCTTTCGCATTTAACTCTTGTTGGATTCGATACGGACCATAACCGCCCTGAATTCTATGTCGAATCCAGCTTTCGGTAAATCGAAAATCACTTAACCAGCCTTTGTTTTCTAAGGCATCGAGATCTTCGATGATATCAGATTCTGCAAATCCTTTTTGGAGAAGTTTTTGGTGAAGTTCTTTTCTGGAGTGCTCACGACGCGCGAGCAAACTAATTGCCTTTTCACGCGCCGAGATTTCATTAGATTGGGAGGAAGAGTTACGCTTCTTCAGTTTCTACTGCCTCTTGTTTGGCCTCAGAACCAGGAAGTAATTTAGCTCGCAATATTTTTTCGATTTCTTGCGAGATCTCTTGATTTTCCTTTAAGAAATTAATCACGTTCATTTTGCCCTGACCGATACGATCACCATTGTAACTGTACCAAGCACCAGACTTATCAACGATTCCCTCTTTAACCCCTAAATCCAAGATTTCGCCTTCAAGAGAACTCCCTTGTCCATACATAATTTGGAATTCCGCTTGACGGAAAGGAGGTGCTACCTTGTTCTTAACAACTTTTACGCGAGTTTCATTACCAACGACTTCATCGCCTTGTTTTATTGAGCCTGTACGGCGAATGTCCAATCGTACTGAGGAATAGAATTTTAAAGCATTACCCCCCGTCGTCGTTTCAGGATTACCAAACATAACCCCTATTTTCATACGAATCTGGTTTATAAAGATAACCGTGCAATTCGCTCGCTGAATGTTAGCTGTCAATTTACGCAGAGCTTGCGACATCAATCGAGCTTGTAATCCCATGTGAGAATCGCCCATCTCCCCTTCTATTTCCGCTTTCGGCGTCAATGCAGCCACCGAATCGACAACAATCACATCAACAGCGCTCGAACGAACCAGCATATCGGTAATTTCTAACGCTTGCTCACCGGTATCAGGTTGAGAAACGAGTAAGTCGTCCAAATTGACACCTAAACGCTCGGCGTAAACCGGATCTAATGCGTGCTCCGCATCAACAAAAGCCGCTGTACCACCAGTCTTTTGGCAGTTGGCAACGGCTTGCAAAGCAATGGTTGTTTTACCTGATGACTCAGGTCCATAAATCTCAACAATTCGCCCTTTGGGGAAACCGCCAACGCCTAACGCGAGGTCTAACCCAAGTGAGCCTGAGGATATAACATCTATATCGCGTCCTGCTTGCGAATCGCCCATCCGCATGATGGAACCTTTTCCAAATTGTCGCTCAATTTGCGATAACGCGGCACCAAGGGCTTTCTGTTTGCTATCGTCCATTTTCATCTCCAGACTTGTTTGATTTGTTTTGGTATCGAACAATATGACATCAACTTAAACATGATTGCTTTGACAAAATAAAAAACTAATTTTAACTTCCAAAACATCCACAAAAGCGATGTCGGTTAGCAATACACCATGAGTCATTCAAACTGGTTAAAATTAACCACAAAACGCAATTACTTATTGATACCGCTATCTTTTCAGATATCTTTCTCAATATCAAAATAAAGTCGCTTCGTTGTCAAAAACACACTTCGACAATGCTCACATAACGCACTCTAACAACTGAAAATGATTATTTCATATAACTACTCAAATGACTAGTCCTTTTCAACAGGAAATTTTGCCATTTCAATGTACAAATTGAGTGCCGTTAGTAACGTTTGCTCGCGAACCGCGGCTCGATCGCCAGAAAAATGATAACAACGAGTATTGGGTTCCTCATTTTTTCTTTGCCAACCAACCCACACGGTCCCGACAGGCTTTTCAGCGCTACCTCCGCCCGGCCCAGCAACGCCACTGACAGCAACAGCTAGCGTCGCAGTAGAATTCAAGATAGCGCCACGACACATAGCCTCCACTACAGATTGTGATACTGCGCCTTGAGATTCTATGATATCGATATCAACTCCGAGCATTATATGTTTTGCTCGATTACTGTACGTAATAAATCCTGAATCGAACCAACCAGAACTGCCCGCAAAATCAGTTAACGTTTTAGCGATCAGTCCTCCAGTACAAGACTCGGCCGTGGCAATCATGTGATTATTTTTTTCACAATGTTCTGCAATTAATGTCACCAATTCGGTAAGATTGTTTAGCATTTCGCCATCCTGTTTATTTTAAAGAGTTTTACTGGTTTCATGGCATTGTGTTCAGTACAATTCGCAACATGAAATCAAACAGCCATTCTATCTTAGACGACTTAAAGTCTCATACACCCATGATGCGACAATACTTGTCGATTAAAGCAGCTCATCCAGATCAGCTGTTATTTTATCGTATGGGTGATTTTTACGAACTATTTTTTAACGACGCAATTCATGCTGCCGATTTACTCGATATAACCTTGACCAAACGCGGACAGTCAGCCGGTGAACCGATTCCCATGGCAGGTGTTCCGTACCACGCCGTTGATAATTATTTATCTCGACTTTTAAAACTGGGTGAATCCGTCGCTATTTGTGAACAAATAGGTGATCCTGCCACGAGTAAAGGTCCTGTTGAACGAAAAGTTGTTCGCATATTAACGCCAGGCACTGTCAGTGACGAATCATTATTAGCCAATGAGTCGATACAATTACTCGGCGCAATCCACATTGGAAAGAAAACCTTCGGTATGTCCTGGCTCGATCTTGCTGGAGGACAATTTTGGGTTGGTGAATACGCATCCAGTGACGAACTGTTAAGTGAACTGAATCGACTTCAGCCAGTTGAGCTTCTCATTTCAGAAAAAAGCAAATTTGACATTCAACATTCGTGCTTACGCCAATTGCCTGACTATTATTTTGCCATCGATGAAAATCGCCAAAGTTTGTGCAAGAAATTGGATGTAGAATCTTTAGCAACATTTGGTTGTGACAGTTTTAATGAAGCCATTGGTGCTGCAGGAGCAGTTTTACAATACGCCGAAGAAACTCAGCGTGGTACCTTACCGCACATAAAACAACTGATTCCATTCTATAATCAAAATTGTATTCGCCTTGACGCAGCGACGCGTAAAAACCTCGAGATCACCCAAAATTTACAAGGCGGCGACAGTCATACTCTCTTTTCGGTGATTGACAAAACTTGCAACGTTATGGGAAAACGATTGCTTAAACAGTGGTTACACCAACCTCTGGCTGAAAAACATCAAGTAATCGAACGCCAAGAGGTTGTCGACGCATTTCTCAATAACGGAACAGCCGATATTCGGCTGTCTTTAAAATCCATTTCTGACATAGAGCGAATCGCAACAAGGATTGCGCTGGGTTCTGCTCGCCCTAGAGATTTAGTGCGATTAAAAGACAGTTTAAATTTCGTTGATCAGTTAAAATCCTCTCTCGATGATTCAAAAAATGATTCGATCAATCGAATAACGTCAGAGATACAAGATCAATCACAATTAAAACAATTGCTCAGTAGAGCCGTTGTGGATAATCCTCCAGTAACCGTACGCGACGGTGGTGTTATTGCAACCGGATTTAACAAAGAGCTCGATCATTTACGAGAACTTGCTTCCAATGCCGATAACTTTTTAATTGCGTTGGAGGAGCGTGAAAAAGCAGAAACCGGTATTTCGACTTTGAAAGTCGGCTTTAATAAAGTTCACGGATTTTATATTGAGATTTCTCGAGCTCAAAGTGGACAAGCTCCCGACCGTTTTGTACGACGACAAACACTAAAAAACGTCGAGCGTTTTATAACCCCTGAACTCAAAGAATACGAAGAAAAAGTATTAACCGCGAAATCAAAATCTTTGTCGCTTGAGAAGCAAATTTACACCGACTTAATTGAGTCAATTCAGCCCGATGTAAAACAAATTCACTCCACAGCTAAAGCCGTTGCGCAAATTGATGTTTTACAATCATTTGCTGAAACCGCATCAGCGCACAATTACTGCCGTCCAAAGTTTGTTGATGAGAAAATTATCTCGATAACAGAAGGCCGACATCCTGTTGTCGAGCATACGGTCGAGCCTTTTATAGCGAATGATACAAATATCAATAAAGACCAACGTACTCAAATAGTCACCGGTCCAAACATGGGTGGTAAATCAACTTACATGCGCCAAACGGCGTTAATCGTTCTATTGGCTAATGTTGGAAGTTTTGTCCCAGCCCAAGCAGCGACGCTTGGGCCGATCGATCGTATTTTTACCCGGATTGGCGCATCGGATGATCTTGCATCGGGTCGATCAACTTTTATGGTAGAAATGACTGAAACGGCCTATATTTTAAAAAATGCGACACCCAACAGCTTGGTTTTATTGGATGAAATAGGTCGAGGCACCAGTACCTTTGATGGACTGTCTCTCGCTTGGGCAATAGCCGAGCACATTCATCAATCCATTCAAGCCTTTACGTTATTCGCAACCCACTATTTTGAAATGACCGAGTTTGCAGAACAATTTGAAGACGCGACCAATTGCCATTTCGGTGCCCAAGAATATCAAGAGCAACTTATTTTGGATCATACGATTCATACTGGACCGGCTTCACAAAGCTTTGGTATTCAGGTCGGAAAACTGGCGGGTCTGCCGACATCAGTAATCGAAGCAGCTCGCCATCAATTAAAACAGCTCGAGAGCAGCTCAAGTGTTCACAACATGCATAAGACACCCGTTGAAGAGTTAAAAACATCATTGGTTTCAGCTCACAAAGAGCAAATATTTGAATCCATTAAAGCCATTGATGTTGATGCTTTGAGCCCTAAAGAGTCACTGGAATTGGTTTATCAGTGGCAAGAACAGCTAAGAACTATGGAGTAACATTATGGCATTTGTCGTTACTGAAAATTGTATCAAGTGCAAATATACAGACTGCGTAGAAGTCTGTCCGGTTGATTGCTTTTATGAAGGTCCAAATTTTCTGGTCATCCATCCCGATGAATGCATTGATTGTGCACTGTGCGAACCGGAGTGTCCTGCAGAAGCCATTTTTGAAGAAGATGATTTGCCTTCCGACCAAAAACAGTTTATCGAATTAAATGCAGAACTCGCAGAGAAATGGCCAAATATTTCTGAAAAGAAAGATCCCCTGCCCGATGCAACAGAGTGGGATGGAAAATCAGATAAGCTGAAACACTTGGAAAAATAATAGCTTTGGACAGGTAGAATAATTCTCGTGATATAAGAGGTTTTACAGTTACAAAAGTTATGTTTCAAAGAACCTCTTAGCCTGTCTTCTAGTCTCTTCCTACTACGTGTTTTGTTCTTTGCAAATCGGCAGTATCATTGAACGCTTTAATGATGTTTCCTGATGAGTCGAGTGGGATCCTTTCAACATCATAACTTGGACTATTCGCAAATTCTCGAGCTGGAGCGTAACGATCGTGTTTGCGTGTTTTTATTCGGTAGAGATAACCTTCTTCAGCTTTCAGAACAATGATAATATTTCGGGAGACAACCTTTTCACCGGCAACATCATCAAACTCATCGGCATAACGAACAATTAACTTATGTTCTCCAGGCGATAATTCGATTTCGGTCTTGTCGATTTCGTTGTCGTTAAATACTTTTTCATTAATCGCAACAAGCTGCAACTGTGGAGCAAGCGTCACCGAAACATCAGCAAATACTTGAGTTGATAAGAATAAGGCTAGTAGACCTACAATTCGCATAATTAAAAACTTCCAAACAGAGTAATCCTGCCCTGAAACCACTTTTATAAATGATCATTTTTAATGGATAGCCTTACATGGCACTCATTCAGAAACATTATCCGGGCAAACACCGGCTATTTTTAAACTAATATTAAACAAACTAATTTGACGCAGTTCACAGCTTGGTACAAAACTTATCACTTTTACGATTTATTCATATAAAAATTAAAAAATCACTTCTAAAAAACAGTTATCCATAAAAAAAGGCCAGATAATCCTGGCCTTTCTTAAACAAGCTTAACAAATTACCAGCCAGTTACTTCTTTTAAAGCATCACCGATTTGAGCCAAACTTCTCACTGTTTTAACACCAGCATCTTCTAGTGCAGCAAACTTCTCGTCAGCAGTTCCTTTACCACCAGAAATGATGGCACCAGCGTGACCCATACGCTTACCTTTTGGTGCTGTAACACCAGCAATGTAAGACACGACAGGCTTGGTAACGTTAGCTTTAATGAACGCTGCAGCTTCTTCTTCTGCTGTACCGCCAATTTCACCAATCATTACGATAGCTTCGGTTGCCGGATCTTTTTCGAACATTTCTAAAATGTCGATGAAGTTTGAACCGGGAATAGGATCTCCACCAATACCAACACAAGTTGATTGGCCAAATCCAGCATCGGTTGTTTGCTTAACGGCTTCGTAAGTTAAGGTACCTGAGCGAGAAACGATACCAACTTTACCAGGTAAATGAATGTGACCAGGCATGATACCAATTTTACACTCACCCGGAGTAATTACACCTGGACAGTTTGGACCGATTAATCGAACACCGGCATTGTCACAAGCAATTTTTGCTTCAAGCATATCTAAAGTCGGAATACCTTCGGTAATACAGACAATAAGCTTGATACCGCTTGTCGCTGCTTCCAAAATTGAATCTTTACAAAATGGAGCCGGAACATAAATAACCGATGCCTCAGCACCCGTTTCTTTAACCGCTTCTTCAACGGTGTTAAAAACCGGTAATCCCAAATGAGTTTGACCGCCTTTTCCTGGAGTCACACCACCCACCATCTTTGTGCCGTATTCAATCGCTTGCTCTGAATGGAAAGTTCCTTGACCACCAGTGAATCCCTGACAAATCACTTTGGTGTCTTTGTTAATCAAAATCGACATTATTATTTACCCCCAGCTGCTTTAACTGCTTGCTCAGCAGCGTCGGTTAAACTTTTTGCTGCAATGATGTTTAAGCCACTTTTTGCAAGAAGCTCGGCACCTTTATCGGCATTGTTACCTTCAAGTCGAACTACGACAGGAACTTTAACGCCAACTTCTTCAACCGCGCCAATAATTCCTTCTGCTATTAAGTCGCAGCGGACAATACCACCAAAAATATTAACTAAAACAGCTTTTACATTTTCATCTGAAAGAATAATTTTAAAAGCTTCTGTTACTCGCTCTTTCGTCGCACCACCGCCAACGTCAAGAAAGTTTGCTGGGAAACCACCGTGCAAAGCAACGATGTCCATAGTTCCCATCGCTAATCCGGCACCATTAACCATGCAGCCAATATTGCCATCAAGCGCAACATAGTTTAGCTCCCACTGAGCAGCATGCGCTTCACGCTCATCTTCTTGAGAAGGATCGTGCATTTCTTTCAATTCTGGCTGACGATACAAAGCATTTCCGTCAACACCGATTTTCGCGTCGAGACAATGCAAGTTGCCATCTTCTTTAATCACCAATGGATTAATTTCGATTAACGCCAGATCACGTTCAGTAAACATGGTCGCTAGACCCATATAAATTTTAGTGAACTGCTTAACTTGATCGCCTTTTAAGCCAAGTTTAAATGCTAAACTACGGCCTTGATAAGGTTGTGGACCGACTAAAGGATCCAATGCAACCTTGAATATTTTCTCAGGCGTTTCTTCAGCAACTTTTTCGATCTCTACACCACCTTCTTGTGATGCCATAAAAACAACACGTCGAGTTGAACGATCGACAACAGCACCAAGGTACAATTCATCAGCAATGTCAGTGCAGCTTTCGACTAAAATTTTGCTGACCGGTTGTCCGTTTTCGTCTGTTTGGTAAGTCACCAAATTTTTACCAAGCCATTTGCTGGCAAACTCTTTGACTTCTTCTTTTGTCGAAACAAGTTTAACGCCGCCCGCTTTTCCGCGACCACCAGCATGTACTTGTGCTTTTACAACCCATTTGTCACCACCGATTTGACCAGCAGCTTCAAAGGCTTCCTTAGGTGTTTCGCAGGCAATGCCCTCAGATACGGGTAATCCGTATTTTTTGAACAGCTGCTTACCTTGATATTCATGAAGGTTCATTGTTCTCTTCCAATTTAGTTAAATGTTAAATAAGTTGCTTAAAGTTCAAGTAAGATCCGAGCCGGATCTTCAATGTAATCTTTAATAGTTTTCAAAAAGCCAACTGACTCTCGACCATCAATAATTCGATGATCGTAAGAGAAAGCTAAATACATCATCGGCCGAATGACAATTTCACCATTTTCAACAACCGGACGTTGTTCGGTACGATGCATTCCTAAAATGCCGCTTTGAGGCGGATTTATAATCGGCGTCGACATCAAGGAACCAAAGGTTCCACCATTCGAAACAGTAAAAGTACCACCCGATAAATCTTCCACTGTTAATTGATTATTTTGCGCCTTTTGGCCAAATTCCATGATCGTTTTTTCAATCTCCGCCATGCTCAGTTGATCGGCATCACGAATAACAGGCACAACAAGGCCGCGAGGACCAGACACTGCAATACCCACATCAAAAAACCCGTGATACACAATGTCGTCGCCATCAATTGAAGCATTAACCGCAGGGTAACGTTTTAACGCCTCGACAGTTGCTTTAACAAAGAACGACATGAACCCCAATTTTACATCGTGAGTTTTCATGAATTGATCTTTGTATTTCGCTCTCAAGTCCATGACGGGTTTCATATTAACATCATTGAAAGTCGTCAATATCGCAGCAGTATGTTGAGCATCAACCAAACGCTCAGCAATTCGTTTACGTAAGCGAGTCATTGGCACACGCTTCTCTTCCCGCGGACCTGACGCAATTACCGGTTCAGCAGAAGATTTTGCCGAAGATGAGACAGCTTTTTTGCTTCCGCCTTTGATGTATTTCTCAACATCTTCTTTAGTTAATCGTCCACCTTTACCACTGGCAGGAATATCTGCCGCATTCAAACCATGCTCGCTAACCAAACGACGAACTGCCGGGCTTAATACATCGTCGGAACTTGGTTTGTCAGATGAGCTTTTTGTTTCTTCAACGGAAGCTGAGGACTCTTCTTTTTTCGGCTTTGAATCAGAAGACGCTGCTGCACCGGCTTTAAACTTTGCAATAACTTCTTCAGCAACAACCGTATCTCCTTCATTTTTGATGATTTCTTCAAGAACACCATCATCGGGAGCAACGACTTCTAAAACGACTTTATCCGTTTCAATATCAACTAAGTTTTCATCTCGTTCACAAGCCTCTCCGGGTTGTTTATGCCAAGTTGCAATGGTTGCATCGGCAACTGACTCGGGTAACACTGGAACTTTTATTTCTGTTGACATGGTTAATTAACCCTTTTACCAAATGACTAAAATTATTTTGACTTAATACCTAATGCTTTCTCGACCAGGTTACGCTGTTGCTCAACATGCTTTGAAGCTAAACCCGTCGCCGGTGCCGCGGATGCTGAACGCCCTGCATATTCGACATAACCATCCTTTGGAATGGACGCTTGAAAATTATGTCGACTGCAATACCATGCGCCCTGATTTTTCGGCTCTTCTTGACACCAAATAAATTCTTTTGCGTTTTTATATTCCGCAATAATATCCTTCAAATGTTTGGGGAAAGGATACAACTGTTCAATCCGGATAATCGCCACTTCGTCCAACTCTTCGGCTCTGCGCTTTTCCAGTAAGTCGAAATAAACTTTACCCGAACACATCACCACACGCTTTACTTTGTTCTTGTCTAAATTATCGATCTCATCAATCACGGATTCAAATTTTCCGCTTGTGATATGCTCAATTTGACTCGTCGCCATTTTATGACGCAATAAACTTTTCGGCGACATCACAACCAAAGGCGTGCGCCAATTTCTGATCATTTGACGACGTAGCATATGAAACACTTGTGATGGCGTGCTAGGAATGCAAACTTGAATATTATGCTCGGCACAAAGTTGCAAGAAACGTTCTAATCGTGCCGATGAATGCTCTGGACCTTGCCCTTCGTAACCGTGAGGTAACAACATTACAAGACCACACAGACGTCCCCACTTGTGCTCGCCTGAACTGATAAACTGGTCAATAACCACTTGAGCTCCATTAGCAAAGTCGCCAAACTGCGCTTCCCAAATGACCAAGCTTCTCGGTTCAGTGGTCGAATAACCGTATTCAAAAGCTAAAACGGCTTCTTCTGATAAAACAGAGTCGATAACGTCAAACTTAGGTTGATCTTCACGAATGTTCTGCAATGGCAAGAAACACTCGCCAGTCGCTTGATCGTGCAAAACAGCATGACGATGGAAGAAAGTTCCTCGGCCACTGTCTTGTCCCGATATACGCACACGATAGCCGTCATCTAATAAAGAGGCATAGGCCATAGTTTCAGCAAATCCCCAATCCATTGGCACTTCGCCTTTAGCCATTTTTGAACGCTCTGACATGACACGCTTAACTTGAGTTTGTAAATTTAATGAGTCGGGATAATCCGTAATCCGTTCTGCCAATTTATCAAATTGCTTTTTCGTTAAATTAGTTACGGCAGGTGTAAGCCAATCGTTACCAAAGTAAGGAGACCAATCTACCGAGAACTCATGTTGCGTCATCGGTAACCAATGACTGACCACGTTTTTACCTTCATCCATTTTATCCCGATATTCGGCGGACAAATCACTCGCAAATTTTTTCTCGATGACACCATTGTCGGAAAGCAAGTCTGCATAAATTTTTCGCGTTGTTGGATGTTTTTTAATTTTGTCATACATAACAGGTTGAGTGGCTCGTGGCTCATCTGCCTCGTTATGACCGTGACGCCGGTAACATACAAGATCAATCACAACATCTTTTTTGTAAGTTGTTCTGAAATCTAAAGCTAATTGAGTGACAAAAATAACTGCTTCTGGATCATCTGCGTTGACATGAAAAATCGGAGCTTCAATCATTTTCGCTACATCGGTACAGTAAGTTGTTGACCGTGTATCTTCAGGACGGCTCGTCGTAAAGCCCACCTGATTATTTATTACGATATGAACAGAACCGCCTGTCGTGTATCCGCGCGCCTGGGACATGTTGAAAGTTTCCATGACAACGCCCTGGCCAGTAAATGCGGAATCACCGTGAATCGAAATCGGCAAAACTTGAGAGTAAGTTTCGTCATTACGTCGCTCAAGACGAGCTCTAACAGAACCTTGAATTACCGGAGAGACAATCTCTAAGTGTGAAGGATTAAATGCCAACGCGACATGAACAACTCCACCGGGAGTATTAATATCTGACGAAAAACCTTGATGATACTTAACATCACCAGAGCCTTTTTCAATAACGGATTTACCAGCAAACTCTGCAAATAGCTCTTCCGGTTTTTTACCCATTAAATTGACCAAGACATTCAATCGACCACGATGCGCCATTCCCAAGGCAACTTCTTTAATTCCCGCACTACCGGCACGTTGAATCATCTCTTCAAGCATTGGCATTAACGAGTCACCACCTTCCAGCGAGAATCGTTTTGCGCCAGGAAACTTGTTGTGCAAATATTTTTCAAGACCTTCAGCTGCGGTTAGCGCAGACAATATTTGGCGTTTGCGATCGTCATTAAAGTCAGGAGTTGCAAGCGTACTTTCAAGTCTTTGTTGTATCCATTGCTTTTGACCAGGATCACTAATATGCATAAATTCAGAACCAATCGAGCCACAGTAGGTTTGCTCTAATTCTTGAATAATCTGCTTAAGCGGCTTTGCAGTCGCACCAAACATTGAACCCGTACGAAATTCGGTGTCGTAATCCATCTTATCTAAACCGAACTTGGCAAGATTGAGATGATCGATGGTAGCTTGTTTCCACAACCCTAAAGGATCTAATTTGGCGTATTGGTGCCCATGTGCTCGGTAAGCCTGAATCAATTCGAGAACATTCACTTGCTTCGCATCAAAAGATTTGTCGCCCGAACTCGAGCTCGTCGCCATCCGATGCTTATTAAGACCAATCTGTTTAAAATAATTACGTATTTCTGAATGCGCCGTATCGTGAACATCGGGTGCATTCTTTTTCAATGAATCAAATTTCTCTCTCCAACTATCGTCTATCGACGTTGGATCTTCGAGATATTGCTCATAAATTTCTTCGATGTATGCCGAGCTACCCCCAGTGAGAAAACTGGCAGCAAACTGTTCTTGAAGGGTTTTTTCCATGATTTTGTAAACTTATACGTTGTTTGAACAGTAAATCTAAACAAACAAACGCTCTGAGGCATAGCCTCAAAGCGTATGTTAATGCTCTAATAATAGACTAAAAATCAATAATTTCAGGCCATTAAACGCCGCGTGATAGAAGCATTGAACGAACATGTCCAATTGCTTTCGTTGGATTGAGTCCTTTAGGACAGACACTCACGCAGTTCATTATGCCTCGACATCGGAATACGCTGTAGGCATCATCGAGATCGGCCAATCGAGCGTCTTTCTCGGTATCTCGACTGTCCGCCAAGAAACGATAGGCTTGTAGCAACCCTGCAGGACCTACAAACTTATCTGGATTCCACCAGAAAGACGGGCATGATGTTGAACAACAGGCACAAAGTATACACTCGTACAAACCGTCAAGTTTGGCTCGGTCTTCTGGAGACTGTAATCGTTCTCTCGCAGGAGGTTCATTGCGATTTTGTAAATACGGCTTAACCTTCTCATACTGACGGTAAAACTGAGCCATATCGACAACAAGATCACGCACAACCGGTAAGCCTGGAAGAGGACGAATGGTGACTTTTTTACCCAGTTTTGACAGAGGTGTAATACAGGCTAAGCCATTCTTTCCGTTGATGTTCATGCCATCTGAACCGCAGATACCTTCGCGACAAGCACGTCGAAACGTTAAAGAAGGATCTTTGTCTTTCAGCATAACCAATGCGTCCAATAACATCATGTCGGAGCCTTCTGGAATCTCCAGGTCGTACTCCTGCATTTTTGGACGACTATCGGTGTCAGGGTTGTAACGATAAATTGAAAATTTCATAACTTCCCCTTAATAGCTTCGTACTTTAGGCGGGAACGGATCAACCGTTACCGGCTTCATATTCACATCACGTTTACCCATTTCTTCGGTATCCGCGTAGTAAATAGAATGGACTAACCAATTCTCATCATCACGATCCGTAAAGTCTTCTCGACTATGAGCACCACGACTTTCAGTTCTGAAAGCGGCAGCCTTCGCAGTTGCGTAAGCCGTTTCCATTAAGTTATCCAACTCCATACACTCAACACGTTGTGTGTTGTATGTTTTGGATTTATCAGCCAATACCGCAGACTTTAATCGATCACGTACTTCAGATATTTCCTGCAAACCTTTGTCCATTAGGTCTCCGGTTCGGAAAACACCAAAAGAGTTTTGCATAATGCTTTGCATATCATCGCGAATTTTAGCCGGATCATCACCGCCTTTTGACTCATCCCAACGACGATAGCGTGACATCGCTTGATCAACATCATCATCGGAATAGGTATTGTACTCAACACCTTCACGTAAAGCTTCTTCGAGATGCATACCGGCAGCTCGACCAAATACCACCAAATCGAGTAACGAGTTTCCACCGAGACGATTCGCACCATGCACAGAAACACAAGCACACTCACCGACTGCGTACAGACCTTTCACAATACGATCTTCAGAGTCAGTCGAATTGCGGGAGACCACCTGGCCGTATTTATTCGTTGGAATTCCGCCCATCATATAATGACAGGTTGGAACAACAGGAATTGGATCTTTGACGGGATCAACGTGCGCAAAGGTACGAGATAATTCCAAAATACTCGGCAAACGCTTGTTCAGCGTTTCTTCACCTAAGTGATCCAACTTCAAGAAAACATGATCACCTTTTGGCCCACATCCCCTGCCTTCTAGTATTTCTTTGGTCATGGACCGAGCAACAACATCACGTCCTGCCAAGTCTTTGGCATTCGGCGCATATCTTTCCATAAAGCGCTCACCGTCTTTATTTATCAGATAACCACCTTCACCACGACAACCTTCAGTTACTAGAACACCAGCACCCGCGATTCCGGTTGGGTGGAATTGCCACATTTCCATATCCTGTAAGGCTATACCTGCTCGGTGCGCCATACCGTTACCGTCACCGGTGTTAATGAATGCATTGGTCGTTGACTGGTAAATTCGCCCCGCTCCACCGGTCGCGAAAACCGTTGCTCGAGATTTGAACATGACCACTTCGCCCGTCTCAATAGACATCGCGATGACACCAGCGACATCACCTTGATCGTTAGTGACTAAATCAATGGCATACCACTCAATGAAAAACTGCGTGTTGGCGGCAAGATTTTGTTGATACAGAGTATGCAACATTGCATGGCCCGTTCTATCGGCTGCAGCTGCTGTACGCGCTGCTTGTTCACCACCAAACTCTTTAGACTGTCCACCAAAAGGACGCTGATAAATGCGTCCGTCATCAGTACGTGAAAAAGGTAAGCCCATGTGCTCAAGTTCTAAAACGGTCGCAGGACCATTTTGACACATATATTCGATGGCATCTTGATCACCAATGTAATCTGATCCTTTAACGGTGTCGTACATATGCCAACGCCAATCATCCTCATGTGAGTTGCCCAGGGCCACAGTTATTCCGCCTTGAGCAGCAACTGTGTGAGAACGAGTTGGAAAAACTTTCGAAATTAATGCGACCTTTTGGCCGGATTTTGCCAATTGTAATGAAGCACGCATTCCGGCTCCACCACCGCCGACGATAACGGCGTCATACGTATAAACTGGAATTCCCATTTATACACCCCAAAAAATCTGAATGCCCCAAAAAATGATTGCCAAGCAGTAAATAACTAGTAAAGCTTGGAAAATCAAACGAATGCTCAACGGTTTTAAATAATCGGTCGAAACGATCCACATCCCAACCCAGATGTGTAAACTCATTAGAATGATCGTTAAAATGCCGAAACCTTTTACGAGCGTTGAACTAAAAAACGCGTTCCATAATTCGTAATTAATATGTGGATTCGACGCAAAAAACCAGATGAGGTAAAAGGTAAACAACGCCATTACAATCGCACTTAGACGTTGAATAACCCAATCGTGTAAACCGCTGCGACCAAGACTTGTTACTGTTGTTACCATAACCAAACTCCCAAGCCAATAGCGACGATTGCACTTAAAACGATAACAATTTGGGCTCCGAATGCACCGCCTTCTAAGGTTTCACCGATGCCCATATCCATCAATAAATGACGAATACCCGCAATAATGTGAAAGGCAATTGCGGTCAAAATGGCCCAAAAGAGAAATTTGCCAAATCCGGCGCCAATAAATTTGGACGCTTCTTGAAAACCTTCTCGCGATTCGAGCGACGTTCCAAGTAGCCACAATAAAATAGGAATTCCAATAACTAGAAATACTCCCGTGATTCTGTGTAGAATCGACGAGATAGCAGTTACCGGAAAACTGATCGTTTTTAGATCGAGATTAACTGGTCTTTGCTTGTTCACGGCTGATTACTTTCTTTTTTGATGATTAGCCAAATAGAGTGAGACAGACATGCGACATCACTCTCCTAGTTTTTCTGCTGTACTTCGCAGGCTACCACTAAAGCTTTGTAAGCTATACTTACTATAGATTAGCCAGTAGGTCGCGCAAGTTTGCGCAAATTATATAGTTGCAACTGCTTGTTTACAAATGGATTTGTGCTTTGCGAAAAATCTTTGCGATTTTGATTACTAATTATACGATTTGCGATATTTAAAGCGGCATTCCATTGACAAAAATATTCTGCAACCTATAGTTACACCAATTTTTTTGCAGCACGACATGAAACAGACTTATTTAAGGAGTCAATAATGGGACAAAATACCGCCAAACTCAAATTACATACGGGTAAGGAAATTGAGTTGCCGGTGTATTCACCAACCCTAGGTAATGATGTAATTGACATTTCAAGTCTCGTAAAAGAAGGCGTATTTACTTACGACCCGGGCTTTATGTCAACCGCTTCTTGCCAATCAAAAATTACGTTTATTGATGGTGCCAAAGGTGTGCTTTTATATCGCGGTTACCCAATAGAAGACCTGGCCACAAAAGCTGACTTTATGGAAGTTTCTTATTTGCTTCTTAATGGAGAACTTCCCAATAAAGAAGAAAAACAAGCTTTCTTAGATGAGCTCAATAATCACACAATGCTTCACGAGCAATTGACACACTTCTTTAATGGTTTCCGTCGAGATGCTCATCCGATGGCTGTAATGGTCGGTGTGGTTGGCGCGTTATCAGCGTTTTATCACGATTCTTTAGACATCAACGATCCTGAACATCGTCGTAAAAGTGCGTATCGCTTAATTGCAAAAGTACCAACCATTGCAGCGATGTGTTACCGATATTCAATGGGTTTCCCTTTCGTTTATCCGCGCAATGAAATGTCTTACGCAGAAAACTTTCTCAACCAGATGTTTTCAATGCCATCAACCGATGACAAACCCGACCCAGTACTCGTTCGAGCAATGGATCGAATTTTTACTTTGCACGCTGATCATGAACAAAACTGTTCAACATCAACCGTTCGTTTAGCAGGCTCTTCTGGTGCAAATCCATTTGCATGTATCGCATCGGGTATTGCCAGCCTATGGGGACCAGCTCACGGCGGTGCGAACGAAGCCTGTTTGAAAATGCTTCACGAGATTGGTGATGTTAAAAATATTCCTGAGTACGTGGCTCGTGCAAAAGACAAAAATGACTCTTTCCGTTTAATGGGCTTTGGTCACCGAGTTTATAAAAACTTTGACCCTCGAGCGAAAGTAATGCGTGAAAGTGCACATGAAGTTCTCGAAGCGTTAGGTAAAAAAGATGATCCGATTCTTAAAGTTGCGATGGAGCTGGAACGTATCGCCCTTGAAGATGAGTACTTTGTTGAAAAGAAACTTTACCCTAATGTCGACTTCTACTCAGGTATCATTCTATCGGCTATTGGCATCCCAACAAATATGTTTACAGTTATTTTTGCATTAGCGCGTACTGTAGGTTGGGTTTCACAATGGACTGAAATGATTAGCGAACCAAACCAAAAAATTGGTCGTCCACGTCAAATGTACAATGGTTACGAAGCACGTGAGTTTGTTGAACTAGACAAACGTTAATTGTTTATATTCAACAATTTCGATTGAATCAATAGTAAAAAAGGGAGCAGAAGCTCCCTTTTTTAAAAGTCTCTCAAATCAAATTAGTTTAATCGATTTCATCGTCATCAAAATTCAAACTGATTTGTACAATCTTGCGCATGTACTCACGCTCTTTATTGAACCTTTTTTTCATTGCTTCCATTTCTACTTCTAGTTGAATGATGCGATTTTCCAAGTCACTTTGATAAGAGGTTACGGGAGTTGAAGATTCTTTCGAACGTACCGATAATGATGAATTAACCGGGCTTTTTACTGTTTCTGGCGCCATGCTAGGCTGTTCTTGTGCAATTTCATCTGACACAATTTTTACAATTTCACCATCAATGCGATGTTTCTCTTCTAAAAAACCATAAAGTAACAATCGATCACATGTCGTGTTTATACGACGAGGAATTCCTCGCGTAAACTCAAAAATTTGCTGATAAGCCTCCGCTGTAAAAACAGGATCGTCTTGCCAATCAACCTTTTTCAATCGATGTTCAATATAAGCTTGCGTTTCTTCAGCGGTAAGATGAGATAAATGATAAGAAGCAGTAACTCTTTGTCGCACTTGTTCGAGTTGCGGAATAGCCAGATTCTCCCGAAACTCAGACTGACCTAAAAGAAAAATTTGAATTAACGTTTTTCCGTCATTATGCATATTAGACAACATTCTCAACTCTTCTAGTGTCTCAAATGGAAGATTTTGGGCTTCATCGACCACTAGCATGCAGCGTTTACCTTCTTGTTGTCGAGAAATAAAAAAGGTTTCCAAATTTTTGATCAGTGATGTTTTTTCACTCGATTTATGCGCCAAACCAAAAGTGGCTGCTACCATTCTCAAGATATCGGCTGAATCCAGTTGCGTATTGACTAATTCAGCAGCAACGATGTCTGTTTTATTCTCAAGTGAACCAAATAAGGTTCGTACTAAGGTACTTTTCCCTGTCCCAACATCGCCAGTAACAATGATAAATCCTTCACCTTGGGATAAACCATAACGCAGATACGCTAAGGCCCTTTTATGCGTGCTACTGCCAAAAAAGAAAAAGGGATCAGGCGCTAACTGAAACGGTTTTCCACTTAACTTATAGTAGGAATCGTACATAATATCCCCTGTGTGACTGGCGGTTTATCGAGAACCTTTTTGCCAAACAATAACCTGAATCGTTTGTAATAAGATAGTTAAATCCAAGAATAAACTAAAGTTCTTAATATAATAGAGGTCAAATTGAAGCTTTTGTTTAGCGTCTTCATCGTTATCGCCATAGGGATAACAAATCTGAGCCCATCCCGTTATTCCAGGTTTTACTCGATGACGCATGTTGTAAAAAGGTATTTTCTCAGCTAAATCAGCAACAAATTCAGGTCTTTCAGGACGCGGACCAACGAAACTCATGTCACCTTTGAGAACATTCCACATTTGAGGAATTTCATCGAGTCGAGTTTTACGCATAATTCCACCAATACGAGTCACTCGGGCGTCATTTTTTGCAGCAAATTGAGGGCCATCCTTCTCTGCATCAACCACCATGCTGCGAAACTTATAGATAGTGAATGGCTCACCAAATTGCCCAGTACGGATTTGGCTGTAAATAACCGGATCACGCCAACGAGATTCATGCTTAATCAAAAAGTATAAAACGAAACAAATTGGCAACGACAAAATTAAAAAGGTCGCACTGACTATAATGTCGAACACTCTCTTTATTGCTTCTCGGATGTAATCGGTGTGAAATCCGTCAAAAAAGATGACTTGATTGGGCGATAGTGTATCAATTTCCATTCGACCCGTACGTCGTTCAAAAAACTCTGTGATATCAGTTATTCTCAAACCACCGAGTTTTAATGAAATAATATCATTAACTGGATAATTCTTTCGCGTATCATCAACGGCAATTACCAAATGATCAATTCCATATCGCTCGACAATCTTTTGTAAGGGCTCGTCTGATCGAATGACAATACTTTCGTCATCTACCTCGTTTTTGTCACCTTTCAAATGAAAAAAGCCCACAAGCTTTATACCTTGCCAATCACTTTTACGCTTTAATCGCATGATTTGTTTTGCGCGTTTGCCAGTTCCCAAAACCAATATTCTTGATTGAAACAGCTCTTTATTTGCAATGGAATAAAATGAGTATCGAACGATCACTAAAAAGACAAAACCTAAGCCCAGACTGATACCAAAAACACCTCGACCAATAAAAATACTAGGAAACAGATAAAATAGAATCGAGAGCAAAGCAAAAGCTAAAACTATCGACCAAAATAAACGGGAAATGACCGATGTAAAACTATCTCTGGTAGCCCTTCTATAAAGCCCAACCGCAATCATCACCAATACATGAATCCCGGCAAAAACCGAAGCTTTAAGATTAAATGATTGAAAAAGTTCTGTCGCCTCAGGGGATTCTGGAAATCGAATTTCAGCTGCTATGTACACACTCAAAAATAGAGCGAGAAATTCCAACGCCAATAAAAGAAATAACGCCCTTGGTATGTAATGGCCAAACAGCCTAACCATAAACCAATCCTTGTTAGTAATTAAATAATTTCGAATGCTTTTCGGAGAAGTTGGAATTATATCTCTTCTGTAATAAATTGCCAGAAATCAGTATACTGAATGCTTTAAATAGTAAACTGCTTCACGGTTTTAAGCATAACGAGTAGAGATAACTATGTGCGCAATGCAACGGAACACAACACCTTGTTATTACACCGACTATCTTCAATTGGATAAATTGCTCGACAGTCAACACCCGGAAAGCTCTAAGTACGGCATTGAAGCTCACGACGAAATGCTGTTTATCATTGTTCATCAAGCCTACGAACTGTGGTTTAAACAAATATTGCATGAAATGCACTCAATTTATGGGGAGTTTAACCAAAACCAAATCCCCGAAAAATCGATGGGCCGCATTGTATCTAGACTCGATCGCATTGGTGCAATCCAAAAGCTACTCATTGACCAAATCGGCGTTTTGGAGACCATGACGCCTCTGGACTTTCTCGACTTTCGAGATTACCTGGTGCCGGCTTCCGGCTTTCAAAGTATTCAATTCAAAGAAATTGAAATCTTATTGGGCTTAAAGAGCAAATTTCGAATCAATTTCGACAAAGATTCTTTCTACAAACGATTGAATGAAAAAGACCGAACTCATCTTATGGAGTTGGAAGAACAACCCAGCTTGTTCGATTGCGTCGAAAAGTGGCTCGAACGGATGCCATTTTTTGAATACGGTGACTTTAAATTTTGGGACTCCTACAAACAAGCTGTTGATAAGATGCTCGAAAATGACCGAGCGATTATTCAAAATAATGACTATTTGAGCGAATCCGATCGCGAATTCCAATTAAAAGATCTTGAGAACACGCGCCGCAGCTTTACTGCCCTACTCGACGAAGAACAATACAACTTATTGAAAAAAGAAGGAAAGTTTCGGTTTAGTCAAAAAGCGTTACTCGGCGCAGTATTTATTAATCTGTATCGAGACGAGCCCATTTTCCAACTCCCCTTTCAACTTTTGATGGGATTATTGGAAATCGATGAACACTTCACGACCTGGCGTTATCGCCATGTCATTATGGTCCAAAGAATGTTGGGTTCCAAAATAGGAACGGGCGGCTCCAGTGGTACCGATTATCTTCGTCAAACGACAGAAAACAATCGATTTTTCAAAGATCTTTTTAGCTTATCGACCTTTTTATTGCCGCGCTCGGCGCTGCCTGAATTACCCGAACCTCTAAGAAAAGCGCTTAATTTTTACTTCCACCCAGAAGAGTAAATCGTTAAAGGTTGGTTGCCGCTGCAAAAGTAGCAGCCAACTTTTCGAACCCAACCAAATCATCATCATCAAAACGGTTCAGTGTCGGGCTATCGATATCCAGCACGCCAAACAGTCGCCCATCATGAACAATTGGCACCACGATTTCAGAATTACTCGCACTGTCACAAGCAATATGACCCGCAAAAGAATGCACATCATCCACTCTGACGGATTGTCGCTGTTGCGCTACAGTACCACAAACACCTTTACCGAACGGAATATGAACACAGGCGACTTTGCCATTAAACGGTCCCAAGCGTAAATTTTCGTCATCGACATTTAAATAAAAGCCCGACCAATTTAAATCTGGAATAGAATAAAAAACAAACGAAGCCACTTGAGACATGTTTGTGATGGGATCGCGCTCAATCGAGAGTAACCCTTCCAACTGTTGGCACAGTGACTGGTAATAGGATGACTTATTGTCGTAATAAAGAGAAAAATCGGATTCTAATTGGTGCATGGTTAACCGCCTGATAACTAGTTAGCGGCTGCTAGAATAAGGATAACTATGCTCTTTTTCAACTAATGAATCAATGGGTTCTGGCAACCCAATGCCATACCCCTGCGCAAAATCGACACCAAGATCGATCAATTGCTCTTTGATGGCGTTATTCTCAACGTATTCGGCAATCGTTAATGCGCCTATTTCATGGGCAACATCATTGATGGATCGAACCATCGCGACCGACACTCTGTCTTCGGTAATTTCCCGCACAAATTCACCATCGATTTTTACGAAATCAACGGGCAAGTTTTTAAGGTAAGAAAATGAAGCCATACCGGTGCCGAAATCATCCAAAGCAATACGGCACCCAAAAGATTTTATGGTGTCAATGAATTCGCGAGCTTTCATTAAATTTTCAACCGCTGCGGTTTCCGTAATTTCAAAACAAAGCTTTTCAGGAGGAACCAAAAATCGAGTCATTAAGTCATCAATGTAAGTCAGAAATTCCGGTTGTGTTAAACTAATACCGGATAAATTAACATTGATGTGATCGAGAAAAATTCCCCGATGTTCCGACAACCAGCGAAAACTGTTCAAAACAACCCAACGATCAATCATATTAATCATGTTGTATTTTTCAGCAGCTATCAAAAAGGCCGCCGGGCTTGATGCCTTATTGTGTTCATCGCGAACTCTTAATAA
This sequence comes from Pleionea sediminis, assembly GCF_007570825.1. Lineage (GTDB taxonomy): Bacteria > Pseudomonadota > Gammaproteobacteria > Enterobacterales > Kangiellaceae > Pleionea > Pleionea sediminis. The sequence goes on from NZ_SUNB01000010.1 coordinate 31,427, forward strand.
CACTTCACAATGATTTAAATCTCGCTCACCTTTTAAACTGATAATTGGCTGCTGATAAAACTCAAACCAATCATTACGCACTGCATAAACAAGTTTAGAAACCCACTGCACTTCTTCTTGATGACTTTTTAATTCAATCGCTGACGGCGAGTAAATACAATATTGATTCGGTCCAGTAACTTTAGCTTGCGAGCAAGCCATTTCTGCGTGTTGAATCGCTTGCACCCAAGATTCAACGGTTGAATCGATTTTAGTTACTCCAATAACAGAACCCGCTAGATACTCCTTCTTGTTCCAAGTAAAACTGAATCGCTCTAAATTCGCCAGTAGTTTAACGGCAATTTTTTCAGCCAGTTCGATATCGACACGCCATAACAAGAGGCAAAATTCATCATTACCGATACGTGCTAACAAATCATTACTGCGCGTATTGTCGGAAAGCTTTTCAGCGAAAGATTTTATTAATTCATTACCTGCGAGATAACCAGCCGCTTCGTTAATCAATTTAGTTTGACTTAGTTTAATTAAAAACATCGAATGCGTGGCTTTATTCAATTTTGCATCTTGCAAAGTTTCCATAAGCACTCGTTCAAATTCACTGCGATTTACCAATCCCGTCAATTGATCGTATTTTTTTTGGAAGTCGATGGTTTCTTTTAATTGATTGGTTTTCGACTCATCAACAATCGTAAAAATACAATACTGGCTTTTTCCTCCGTTTAGCTTCGCAGATACAAATTGAGCGGATATTTTAAAAGGAATTACACGACCATCTTTACCCGATAAAAAGCACGTTTGTTGCAGCTCCATTAAAGCTTGATCTTGACAAAGCTCTTCAATCGATACCGATCGAAATCGTGTGTCTGACTGCTGAATAAATTTTAAGCTATCGGTGAGGTTTTGATGAGAAGAGTCATTCACCGCCAATAACGACTTGGCACAATCATTGGAAAAATGAATGACCCCATCAGTGTCCGTAATAATGACACAATCGCTTACGGCATTCAGCGCAACACAAAACGCAGTGAGCTTAATATCATCGTCCATCTCTAGAATACGCGTAGGCATCGTTTCAACTTAAATCCGGTGAAATCTTGATTCGATATAAAAGTTACTCTGATATCGAAACTGTCCACGATTTAAAATCGCTAATCTGTATTAAGATTAGTCTATTTTTGGGGCTTACGCGCGCATTTGTCCATCAAGCTAAGAGAAAAATACAGGAAGGTGGTAAGTCTCTGCGAGGCAAGGTAACATATCGCGTTTGTGGAGAATTTAGGTTTGTTATATGTCGGATCAACAACCCCCCTCTCCTTGTATTGCGGTTTGTAAGCTCGAAACCGACCAATTCGGTATTGAGATATGCAAAGGTTGCTACCGAACTATCGACGAGATAGTTCAGTGGTCTCGGATGTCCGCAAGCGAGAAAAATAACGTCTTAGAACGCATTAAACGGGCAAAAGCTTCGCCCCTGACAAAATGACTGGAGTAATTAAGAAAATGACCGTACTGAGTGCAAGTGAGTTTTTATCGGGTAAGGCGCCGGTTGGCTCAGAAGTAACCGTAAATGGCTGGGTTAGAACCAGTAAGAATTCAAAGGGTGGATTTTCCTTTATCAACATCCACGACGGTTCCTGCTTTGCAACTTTGCAAGTGATTGCAGATGACAAGCTCAGTAATTATGACGACATTGCCAAATTAACCACTGGATGCTCTATCTCTGCGACTGGAAAAGTTGTTGAGTCTCAGGGCAAGGGTCAATCATTTGAAATGCAAGCGTCCGAGCTCAACATTTTAGGTTGGGTCGAAGACCCCGCGACTTATCCGATGCAACCCAAGCCTCACAAAATGGAGTTTCTGCGAGAAAACGCTCATTTGCGTCCACGTACTAACATTATCGGAGCAATGACTCGCGTCAGAAACTGCTTAGCGCAGGCCATTCACCGTTTTCATTATGAGCGCGACTTTAACTGGATCCACACACCAATCGTCACCGCATCCGATTGCGAAGGCGCTGGCGAGATGTTCCGAGTTTCTACCCTAGATCTCGAAAACTTGCCCAGAAATGAACAAGGAAAAGTCGATTTTTCAAAAGACTTTTTCGGTAAAGAGGCTTTCCTCACCGTTTCAGGTCAACTTAACGTCGAAACCTATTGCTTGGCGCTCTCCAAGGTTTATACCTTCGGACCTACATTCCGTGCTGAAAACTCGAATACCAGCCGACATTTATCAGAATTTTGGATGGTTGAGCCCGAAGTCGCTTTTGCCGATCTCAAACAAAACGCCGATTTGGCCGAAGCCATGCTGAAATACATTTGTAAAGCCGTTCTCAATGAGCGCGGCGACGATATGGAGTTCTTCGCACAACGCGTCGATAAAACTTGCATCAGTCGTTTAGAGCAAATTGTCGAGCATGATTTCGAACGTATGGATTACACCGATGCGATTGAAATTCTCAAAAAATCGAACAAGTCTTTCGAGTTCCCTGTCGAGTGGGGTGTTGACCTTCAATCAGAACATGAGCGTTTCCTGGCAGAAGAGCACATCGGTCGCCCGATTATTCTGATGAATTACCCAAAAGATATTAAAGCGTTTTACATGCGCTTAAATGATGACGAAAAAACCGTCGCGGCGATGGATGTACTTGCTCCCGGAATTGGTGAAATCATCGGTGGCAGTCAGCGTGAAGAGCGATTGGAAGTCTTTGACCAACGCCTCGATCAAATGGAATTAAGTAGAGAAGATTACTGGTGGTATCGAGATTTGCGACGTTACGGCACCGTACCCCACTCTGGTTTTGGTCTGGGTTTTGAGCGCATGGTGGCTTACGCCACTGGAATTTCAAACATTCGTGATGTGATTCCTTTCCCACGAACACCTAAATCAGCAGAGTTTTAACAGGAGAGAAAATGAGCGTAAAAATACTCGTATTTGCGGGAAGTTTAAGAAAAGAATCTTACAACAAGAAATTAGCGAAAATTCTTGCTGAGTCTGCCAAGAAAGCCGGTGCAGAAGTCAATTATGTCGATCTTATTGATTTACCACTGCCATTGTTTAATGAAGATGATGAGGCTGAAAACGGCATTCACCCCAATGCGCTGGATTTAAAGAAAATGATGAACGAAGCCGATGGCTTTCTTATTGCGTCACCGGAATACAATGGTTCCTATTCTGGCGTTTTGAAGAACGCTATTGATTGGGCGTCACGTCAAGCTGATGGCGAGGGTATTTTAGAAAGCTTCAAAAATAAATACGCTGCGATTTTTGCTACTTCACCCGGCGCATTTGGTGGCCTTCGCGGATTAAGTCAATTACGACTTTTATTAAGCGGTATTGGCACCACTCTGCTCAATGATCAAGTAGCCATTCCAAAAGCTGCTGACGCATTTACAGAAGACGGCCAGTTGGCCAGTGAAAAACGCCAACAAACCATCGACCGAATTGTTGGACGATTAGTAGAAATGATTGAAAAAGTTAAAAGTTAATCAATTCGACTGGCGGCTATCGGTGTCGCCAGTTATACTTTTCCTCGAACTCAATTTCTTTTTACAGTTTCTGTTCAATGCATAAAAAGCACTGGAGCAATTATGGCGATCGACCGTAACTACGTTAGTGAAATGGACAAGTTTCTAAAAGAATTCGATGAAAAGCCCGAAAGCCACTCTGAAAGTCGCCGTGCCGAAGAAGAAAAATACAAAAAGATTCATGACTTACGCGACAATCAATACCCTGAGCGTCAAAAATCAAAAATATGGAAAGACTTTTAACAACTCACCAACACTCTGTCTTCTTTAAACCAATAAAAACTTATTAAGTCTTTATTAGGCTGCACCGTGCCTTTTAATTTAGCTCTTTAACTTTTAAAAAAATAATCTTCTGGCACCACTTGATCGGGTTTGGTAATCGATACTTTTGGAGTGCCAGCGTATAAGAATCCGACAATTTCATCCGAAGGTTTAAGCCCTAACAATTCTTTCAAAAACGGATTAAACGCCAAGTCACCTGTCCGCCAATAGCCGGCAAATCCTTGTGCTTGTAGAGCAAATAGCATTCCGTGCACTGCACATCCACAAGAAATCGCTTGTTCGATTTTAGGTACTTTTTCGTGCTCTTGATATTCAACACAAGCGATAATAATCATTGGCGCTCGGAATGGCATGGCCAAAGCTTTTTCTTGTTTTGCTTGCGGTAAATCGGGCTCGCTTTTTAATTTTGCTTGTAAGAATAACTCGCCCAATTGTTTCAATGAATCATTACCTTGATAAACAAAAAACTTCCAGGGACGCAAACCTTTGTGATCAGGAGCCCTTAACGCAGCACGTTGAATGATCTGCAATTCTTCATTACTAGGCGCGGGCTCTTCCAACTTGCCAAAAGAACCTCGATTCAACAATAATTCGATAGCGTCCACGGTTTGCCTCCTGCTATATGATATTTCACTGATTTATTTTTTTGCGGGTAATGATGAATAATAAGCGGCCAAGTTTTCAATATCATCATCGCTCAAAGGTTTTGCCATCGGCATCATGATCATATTTTTTCTGTCACCATCACGAAATGCTTTCATCTGGGCAACTAAATAGGTTTCTTTTTGGCCTGCTAAATTTGGATAATCGTCTGAAATTCCAACACCATCTTTACCGTGACAACTGGCGCACATCATCGACTTTGCTTTACCTTTTTCAATATCACCAGCTTGCAACATCGGCGCAGAAAAAATGGAGAAACAAAAAACGAAAAACACGTTCTGCCAGCGACCAGTAAAAAAGTTATCATCAACTAGGTATTTTGATAAAAACGATGTTTTCTTTGTTCGAATACTTTTCATATTTACCCTCGACATATTGCTACTCATCTAGTCAGATATATGAACGTATATTATAAGAACAATTAGTTTAAGCAACACTTGGATACGTTGATTTGACGAAATAATGTTTGAGTACATCCAAAACAGCCTATTTTCGGCTGATTATCATCCAGTTAATATCGACTAAATAAGGTGAATGCAAAATACAGATATCCAACAATAAAACGTTGGAAAACTATCAGGCAATAAAAAGCCCAGCATTAGCTGGGCTTTTTAAAGTGGCGTCCCCTAGGGGATTCGAACCCCTGTTACCGCCGTGAAAGGGCGGTGTCCTAGGCCTCTAGACGAAGGGGACTGAAACTGTTCAATCTCGTTTAGAGGCGCGCATTCTATATAGGAGCCTGGTCTTTGTCAAAAGTTTTTTTACATTTATTGATGTAAATTTAAAGACAATCGATTCATACTGAACAAGTGGGTTATTAATCGAGCAAATGATGCGATATTCAACACTATTTTTCTTTTTAGCGACTTCTATTGCTAACGCTGCCAGTATCAATTACACACTCGATCTTGCTAATCAAAAAGACAGTCCTATCGTAACTATTTGTAGTCAAGGTATTGATTCACAGCGTTGGGTTTCAGAGTTAAGAGATGCCTCAAATTATATAAAACCTCTATCTAACAATCTTACGATACACCCTCACAGCATTAACGTGTCATTTTCAAATGTTGATAATGGCTGTTTCAAATTCCAAATTGACGGCAAGTCTTTCAGACAAAGAAAAAGCCGTTCACGATGGATGTCGACAGTCGATTCAGCGATACATCGATATCAAACGGGTTTGTTTAATTGGCGTCCGGTTAATGAACCTTCGAAGGTTCAACATCAATTAACGGTTTTGCGATCGGATGATCAATCACTTTCATTTCCTTTTGAAAGATTGGTTGAATCCAATGAAAAGGTGACTTACCATTTAAATCACGAACCCAGTTTCATGTCTCTTCCCTTCTACAGTGGCAACTTTTTAACACACGATCTGAAAATTCTGGATGCCAGAGTTCAAGTCGCCTTCTTGTCTCCTCACAGTGAAGAGCACAGACGTAAAATTGAACGATGGCTGACGACCTGTCTCTCGGCATTGTCAAAAATTTATGGCGCATTACCGTTTAAAGATTTACAGATTACCGTTTTAGATGTAAATCGTCCCACAGCTGAGCCAACACCTTTTGCCATGGTATTTCGTGGCGATGGTAAAAATATTAGCTTTTTTATTAATCGACACGCGGCAGAAAAAGAATTTGTTCAAGATTGGACGGCCTATCACGAATTGTCACATCTGGTGTTACCTTTCATTGATCGCCGAGATGCGTGGGTGTCAGAAGGCTTTGCCAGCTATTACCAATACATCATTATGGGACGTGAAGGAATTCTATCCGCCCCAAATGCACTTAAGCGACTACGAGGCGGCATTCAAAGAGGACTAGAAAACCATTCATCGACGGCTCATTTAAGCCTGGATAGAGCCAGTCAAACAATGCGACAAACGCGCTCTTTTCGACGCGTTTATTGGTCTGGCGCCATTGCGTGGATGGAAGCAGATATCGAGTTACGAAAAAATAACTCGTCGCTCGATCAAGTTATCAAAGATTTTAATCAATGTTGCCGACATGAGTATGCCATTTGGGACAGCCAACAACTAGCGCAACGTTTGGACGACGTAGCTCCCATTAAAGTATTCCATTCAATCTTCTCTAAACTCGAGTCCTCAAAAGAGTTTCCAGCTTTCCACTCCCTACTTCGCCAATTGGGTGCTCATTTCAAATCATCCAATCAGGTGGAGTGGCATCCAACATCGTTGGGAACCGACATCCTCTCACCATGACGATTATCTCATAACACTCAAGCATTCAGTCACTCTGCCACGGCGGCAATCACTGTGGTAGAATACGGCGCTTTCTAGCTTACACCATTTATCCTTGAGGAAACCTGATGGAACTGTCTTCTCTTACTGCGATTTCACCCGTTGACGGCCGCTATGGCTCTAAATCCGAAGAGCTTCGTGAAATTTTTAGTGAGTTCGGCCTGATAAAATATCGAACAACCGTTGAAGTTCGTTGGCTACAAAAGCTTGCTGAAACTCCGGAAATTGCAGAGGTTCCAAAATTCTCAGAGGAAACTAATGCTCTGCTCAACAAAATTATCGATGAGTTTTCATTGAGTGATGCCCAGCGTGTTAAAGATATCGAGAGAACAACCAATCACGACGTTAAAGCTGTTGAGTATTTACTCAAAGAAAAAACCGATTCGAATGAAGAACTCAAGCAAGTTTCTGAGTTTATTCATTTTGCCTGTACCTCCGAAGACATCAATAATTTATCTTACGGCCTAATGCTTAAAGACGCTGGACTGATTATTGAAGAATACCAGTCGCAAGTCATGAACGAATTGCAACGATTAGCTAATGACTATGCAGAAATCCCCATGATGTCTCGTACCCACGGTCAACCGGCCTCTCCTTCAACCATGGGTAAAGAAATGGCGAACGTTCTTGCTCGACTGCAACGTCAGCACGAGCAATTTAAGTCAGTCGAAATTTTAGGAAAAATTAATGGTGCCGTTGGTAACTTCAATGCCCACCTAGTGGCTTACCCAAATGTTGACTGGCCTAAGTTTTCAGAAGAATTTGTCAACTCGATAGGATTAACGTTTAATCCATTCACCACTCAAATCGAACCTCACGATTACATTGCAGAATATTTTGATGCCATCACTCGATTTAATGTCATTTTACTCGACTTTGATCGCGATGTTTGGGGTTATATCGCTCTGGGCCACTTTAAACAAAAAACGGTTGCCGGCGAGATAGGATCATCGACCATGCCTCACAAAGTAAATCCGATCGACTTTGAAAACAGTGAAGGAAACTTAGGAATCGCAAACGCATTATTTACTCACCTTGGTCAAAAACTTCCTGTATCGAGATGGCAGCGCGACTTATCCGATTCAACCGCTTTACGTGCCTTGGGTGTTGGTGTCGCTCACTCTATTATTGCTTATAAGGCCACACTAAAAGGTATTAGTAAACTCGAAGTTAACCCGGCTTCACTCAAAGCTGAATTGAATGACAATTGGGAATTACTGGCTGAACCCATTCAAACGGTTATGCGTCGCTACGGAATAGAAAAGCCCTATGAGAAACTCAAAGAACTAACTCGCGGCAAAAAAGTTGATCAAGCTGGAATGGCAGAATTTATTGATGGACTGGCACTTCCCGACTCAGTGAAAAGCGAATTAAAACAGTTAACACCCGAATCTTACATTGGCAATGCAATTTCACAAGCACGAAAAATTTAGTGATTCGACCGTCTCATTTTATAGACTCAAATTATGAAAACTCTGGGTCAATTCTCTGTTGAACACTTTCTTGAGCACTACTGGCAACAAAAGCCGGTGGTGCTACGTCAAGTTTTCCCTCGTTTTGAAGATTTATTAACTCCGGAAGAACTTGCTGGAATGAGCTTGGAAAGCGATGTTGAGTCTCGCTTAATACAGTATCAATCTGAAAACTCGCAATGGCATTTAAATACCGGTCCTCTTTCCGAATCAATTTACTCATCACTGCCAGAGAATCATTGGACACTATTGGTACAAACCATCGATGAGTGGTTACCAGAAGCCCATGAATTGCTCGAGCATTTTAACTTCATCCCAAACTGGCGACGGGACGATCTAATGGTGAGTTACGCGACACCAGGCGGTGGTGTTGGTCCTCATGTGGATCAATACGATGTTTTTCTGGTGCAAGGATTAGGCAGTCGACGATGGAAAGTTGGCAGTCCCAATCAAAAAGTCACGCCCAGCTTCCCTCACCCTCAACTAAAACAAATAGCCGACTTTGATCCAATTATCGACGAAACTCTTGAACGCGGTGATGTTCTGTATATTCCTCCCAATACCCCGCACGATGGTGTCGCAGTCGAAGCCTGTATGACTTATTCTGTCGGATTTCGAGCGCCATCTCACCACATGATTTATGAACAACTCTTGGACGATATTCTGAGTGAGGAAGAATTCTCTTCACCCAGATTTAAAGATGTCAGCCCTAATAGAGCTTTCAAAACGCAAGCGCTACCTTCCCAGTTAATGGATTGGTTGAGAGCCAGTTTGGCTTCCATTTCCGATGAAGCATTAATCCAAGCTTTTGGAAAATTAGTCACCGAGCCTCGTTACGAAAATGAACCATTCGAAGATTCGCTTGGTCGTGCATTCAAAAATATTGGCAATCGTCCATTTACTTTGCAAATCGATCCACAAGCTCGTGTTACATACACCGAGTGTAACCAACAATTTTTCCTTTTTATTAATGGTGAATCTGTTCTTTTCTCCACCAGATATCAACCAATCCTAAAAAAATTATGTGAATATGAACAAATTCACGGAAAAGACCTCAATAATTGCCTTCAAGATATTGAATTTGTAAACGAAATTGCTAATCTTATTGATAAGGGCTGGATAATTTTTATCCAAATGTAATTTATTATCGCAAGATAGCGAACTCCGAGCATGCAAGAAGAATTTATTGTCAGCGAAGTATCCTGGAACGACGCATGTGACTTACTTAAACAAGTGCGAGAAAAAGTCTTTGTGCTGGAACAGCGCGTATCCACTCAAATTGAAATTGATGGAAGAGATCCTGTTTGTTACCACGTGCTTGTAAAAACCAAACAAGGTGAGCCGATCGGCACCGGGCGATTAAGTCCGGAAGGAAAAATTGGCCGGGTGTCGGTGCTGATGCCCTATCGCGGTCTCGGACTCGGTTCAAAAATACTTCAAGCCCTTCTCAATATCGCCGACCGAGAACAACTTAGCCCCGTTAAACTTCACGCCCAAATCCAAGCCATCGACTTTTACGAACGTCATCAATTCGTTGCCAATGGTCCAGTATTCATGGAAGCTGGAATACCTCACCAAACGATGAAGCGCTACAGCAGTCAACCATGAGTGAAGAACTAGAAAACACATTACTGAATGCCGAGCTTGGAGAAACGGAAACCCCATTACATTTAGATCGAAGCAGCGAGTTAAAATTGGCTTGCTACCGAATGTATTCCCTCGCTAAAAAGCGCATTGATATTTTGACCTACGACCTTGAGCCAAGAATATTAAGTGAACGAGAAATCGAACAGGCGTTAAAAGAATTCATTCGACAAAGCCGTCACACTGAAGTTCGAATTTTGGTCTTTGATACCACCATGTTACAAAAAGTTGATCATCGACTCGTTGCTCTTGCTCAGGCTTTTCCAAGCTACGTCAGCATCCGTGTTCTCGCAAAAGATTTTCAACAAATCCCCTACTCGTTTCATCTAGTTGATGACAGTGGCTTAATTTATCGTACGAATCATAGTGAGTTAGAAAGCTTGGTGAGTTTTAACAGTAAACTCAAAGTTAGAGAATACCGCAAAGAATTCAATGAAATGTGGGAACACAGTCGAGTCGCCAGCGAACTACGCTCCCTCTCAATCTAAAAAACACTTTCTTTTTAATCGACCTAGTAATTTCAAATTAAACCGAGAGCTCTTTTTACAAGACTTGGTTCTGTTTAAGTGCTATAAGATCCATTCTCTCAAAATAAACATTCGCGATAGATTATTTAACCGCTTTTATGTCCCGCACTCAATCGTCCCCTACTCAATACGAGCTAACCGAACTGTTTAAGTTAGGCTTGCCCGCTGTGTTAGCGCAGATTTCACAAATGTCCTTGGGCGTTATCGATACAATGATGGCAGGTCAAGTTAATCCTGAAGCACTTGCCGCCATAGCGGTCGGTACTAATATTCTCAATCCCGTCATCGTTTTTATTTTGGGTGTCTTTTTAGCATTAAACCCAATCGTGTCGCACTTAAATGGTCGTGGTGATCTTCAACAAATTGGTGTCGTTTTTCAGCACTCACTAGTTTTGGGCATCTTGTTAGCCCTTCCTTCCATTTACTTTTTGAATAACTCACTCCCATTAATGGAATCTATCGAAATTCAGTCAGACTTAACCGGCATCGTCCACCAATATTTACAAGCCTGCTCTTACGGAATCATTCCTTTGTTTATGTTTTTTGCTCTTAGATTTTGTAATGAAGGATTATTTTCTAATCGAGCAATTATGGTTGTTTCGATCATCGCGATTCCGTTCAATATATTGTTCAACTTTTGGTTTATCTGGGGTGGGCTCGGTATTCCTGCGATGGGAGCAGTCGGCGTTGGTTATGCCACCAGCACTGTCTGGTTTATTATGTTTGTGTCATTAGGCATCTACACCATAAAAACGCCCCGCTATAAACACCTTGCCATTACCGATCAACTCCACCGTTTTAATCCAAGACAAATTAAAGAAATATTTCGCTTGGGATTACCAATGGGCATTGGTGTTGGAATGGAAATCGCAATGTTTGCCTTTATTGGACTTCTCATCGGACGCTACGAAGTGACTATTGTCGCGTCTCATCAAATTGCCATTAATATTGCATCGATGGCTTACATGGTTCCTTTGGGTTTATCCATCGCAATTTCTGCCCGGGTCGGATTTTATGCTGGCAGAGAAGATGTCGAGTCGCTCAAGTTAGCCGGGAAAACAGGAATTCTAACGGCAATTGGACTGGCAATAATGTCTGCCATGATTATATTTTTTACATCGACTTTTCTAGCAGAACTATATACGGATGATATTAAAGTAATTACGCTGGCGGCTTCTCTTTTATATCTGGCAGCCATTTTTCAACTATCTGATGCTATCCAGGTATCGATTAGCGGTGCTTTACGAGGCCTAAAAGACACCCAAATACCCATGGTGATCTCTGCTATTGCCTATTGGTTAATTGGCTTTCCGGTAGGTTACTATTTTGCCGAATATTCTCAAATGGGTGTCAGAGGCTATTGGATGGGAATTATTGCCGGGCTTACCGCAGCAGCGATTCTCTTATTTTTCCGTTACCAACAAGAAATCGATAAATTCCAGATAAAGCAAGCTCAGCAAACAGCGGAAGATCTCTAACAATTCATTCTGCTGTTATTTTGTAATGTTATCTACAGACATACATTGGTTCTGGAGTTATACATTGATCTATGACTGTTGAAGGCATAAAAAAAGCCTAATCCTTTCGGATTAGGCTTTTCAATATGGCGTCCCCTAGGGGATTCGAACCCCTGTTACCGCCGTGAAAGGGCGGTGTCCTAGGCCTCTAGACGAAGGGGACGAAACCTTCGTATCTGGTGGAGCTAAGCGGGATCGAACCGCTGACCTCAACACTGCCAGTGTTGCGCTCTCCCAGCTGAGCTATAGCCCCGAATTGGAGGCGCATTTTAATGAGGCCCTTCTCCCCTGTCAATAAATATTTGTCACTTTTTTCATTTAACTCATTGATTATTCTAAACAACACAATTTTTGATCAAATTGAGCAGTTAACAATCTGAAGGCTAATTATCTGAACGTTCAACGAGCTTGTTAACCCTCCATCAAAGGCGATATAGTTAGACAACATTTTATAAAGTTGGCTTAACAACTTATATCTTAGTCCAGCTCGACTTCTTTTTATTCTTAAATTGCAGCGTAGCTGCCAAAAAGCCACTGAAAAATACACTAAAGTTAATATGTCAAAACAATCCGATTTTCAATATTCTAAAAAGGAAATGTACTGTGTTTAAGCGTACTAAGATCGTGACAACATTGGGTCCAGCAACCGATAACAAAGATGCTCTCAAAAAGCTATTCGCAGCAGGAGCAAACGTTGTACGTATGAATTTCTCGCATGGTAGTCCAGAAGACCATTTGCACCGAACTCAATTGGTTCGCGAAGCATCGCATGAAATGGGTATTGAAGTTGCCATTCTCGGTGACTTACAAGGACCTAAAATTCGAATCGCTCGATTTAAAGATTCCAAGATCACTTTAAAGAAAGGCCAAACGTTTACCCTCGATGCCAGTCTTGAGACCGACGCAGGCGATGAGACACAAGTTGGCATTGATTACAAAGCTCTGCCGAATGACTGTAAAACAGGAGACTTTCTATTGCTCGATGATGGCCGCGTCCAACTCGAAGTCACCAAAATAGAAAACTCGCGCGTCGAAACAACAGTTGTCATTGGTGGACCACTGAGTAACAACAAGGGAATTAATTTAAAAGGCGGTGGATTATCAGCGCCGGCATTAACCGAGAAAGATAAGCGCGATATTCAATTAGCCGCATCAATGGGCGTCGATTATCTTGCCGTTTCTTTTCCGCGTCATGCTGAGGATATAAAAGAAGCAGAGCAATTATTACGAGCCACAGGATCGCAAGCTGGTCTGGTTGCGAAAATAGAACGAGCTGAAGTCGTCAATTCCGACGAAATACTCGATGAAATTATCATTGCTTCAGAAGCAGTCATGGTTGCGCGCGGCGATTTAGGCGTCGAGATCGGCGATGCAGAGCTTATTGGAGTACAAAAGAAAATCATTGCTCGAGCAAGAGCTCTTGATCGGGTCGTTATAACAGCCACTCAAATGATGGAATCGATGATCACCAATGCGATTCCAACTCGAGCAGAAGTCTTCGACGTTGCCAACGCCGTGCTCGATGGAACCGATGCTGTCATGTTGTCTGCCGAAACCGCTACGGGCGAACATCCGATATTGGTGGTTGAAGCCATGGCGAGAGCTTGTCAGGGAGCCGAAAAGCAGAAGGTCTCACAAATTTCCAAACATCGAATGGAAGATCAATTTGATCGCATTGATGAGGCTATTGCGATGGCTACCATGTACACCGCGAATCACCTGGTTGGTGTTAAAGCGATTTGTTGCCTTACCGAATCGGGAGCTACTGCATTGTGGATGTCTCGAATTCGCTCCGGTATGCCCATTTACGCATTAACCAAACGAGAGGATACCCAAAGACGTCTCGCTCTTTACCGTGGTGTTGAAGCCATTCCTTTTGATCCCACCGTTTTGGCACGCCACGATGTTAATCGACTCGCGGTTGAGGAGTTAAAAAAACGGGATATTGTTGAAGACGGTGATCTAGTCTTACTGACCAAAGGCGATCACATGGGAATCTTAGGCGGTACCAATGCCATGAAAATTGTTCGCGTTGGTGACGTCGTATAATACTTATATCAAAACATTAAAAAGGGCCAACAAGGCCCTTTTTAGAATAATTTAGCCGGTCAAAACCTTTATTCACCAAATCGGCTTTCTGCCTCAGAATAAATGGTTTTTGCCTTGTTAACGTCTTTAAGACTGCCACTGGCAAGCGCTTCTTTCATCCAGACGCTCGTTTTTACGCCATCATGCTCTTCCAATTGAAAGTCATCTCGAGACATTTTCTTTATCAAAAAAGAAGATACTTCTGTCGCGCCGTAAAAAGTCGCGGTTCGTAACAGACTTCCACCAGGGAAATCGCCTTCAGGCTGACATACAAATCCAGCATACGTGTGACGAAGCTTTAAATTTGCAGAACGGAGCTTTTTGCGAATATTACTGCGATCGTCACTTTTAACGTAATCACACATCGACTCCGTTAAACGATCAATTGTTGAGTTAGCAGACACATTCACGCTGAAAAGAGTAACAATACATAAAGAAAAAAGTGACCTAATCACAGCAATCTCCAAAAAATTCAAAAGGTTAAAGCAGTTGTGATAATGGCATTCATCAAGAGTTGATGATCAGGAAGTGACGTTTGGTAACCCCGCTATCATGAGCTAATTTCTTAACTGTTAGACCGGAAGCTTTGCGTACCACATCTTTCAATGATGGTTGCCTTTATCAAGTTGGCGCCGATTATATACATATTCGAGATATACACAAGCTTTTTTTGAATGTTTTTTAATCACCCAGAAATCCTGTTTTCTATGACTGAAGCGCTAATGGCGCTTCAGTAGAAAAGATTGAATACGGCTGAACAAGTATCCCGCTCCTCCTAAAACGATGCCGATGTAACCCAGCCAACGATAAAGGTCATCCGCTTTCCGCCCACCAAAATACATAAAAAGGACGCCCGCAATAAAAACGATCATCGATAAATACACAATCATTTGAATACGATTACGCTTTTTCAGTCGAATAATCCGATGAGCCCGTTCCCGCTCTTCATCGGACGCATCTTTAGAAATCGTGTAACCACAATGATTACACACCCTGGCTCTATCGGATATTGGCTTTCTACACTCTGGACATTTAACTATCGCCATCTAAATGCATCCCCTTACTTCAAAGTTTCAAGTGTTTTTGACACTATCTCAAAGACATCTTTTGACAATTTTTCTTTATTTTTTAAGTTTTCCAATATCGACTTAACCATTGCTTGTCGTGATTGATCAAGGTGACGGGCAACTGAAAACTGTTTTGATAAATTTGCCGCAACTTGTGGATTAAAATCATCCACTTCATAAATAACGTCTCCCAACAATTGATAACCCAGGCCATCCAGTCGATGAAACTGAGCGAAATTTCCTGCAGCGAATGCACCAAATAAACTGCGTAATTTATTTGGATTTTTAATATTAAAGGCAGGACTTTGTCTTAACTGATTAATCGTTTTAACAACATCCTCGTGGTCGTGCGTTGCATGAGCCACGAACCACTTATCCATAACCAAAGGTTCATCTTGCCATTTCTTATAAAACGCATCCGATAGTTGCCCCGCTTCCTTCGTATTTTCATGAATTGCACACGTTAGTGCAGCAATTTCATCGGACATAAGTTTTGCGGCATTAAACTGTTTCTCGACATAGGAACTCGCTGTGGATTCACCATGTACCAAATATTGCATCGTTAAATTTTTGAGTGCTCGATTGGCGGCGGCTTCTTGTGATAAATCATCGTCGCCTTCAACATACAATTCGTTATATTTTTCCTGCCACAAAGTCGCCAACTCTTTTGCAATATAACTTTTCAGACCTCTTCTTTTTTCAACTAGAAAATCAATACCTTTCGAATAATCGAGTTCAAACAAAGTTTTCAAATCAGGAATTTGCAGCGCACGCGCTTTAAAGGCGTTATCAACATCAGTATCTTTCAGAATATTTTCGAATGCTGATTTAATGGAGGTCGCTAAACCATTATCATCCGACAGCAGATAACGTTGCATTAATTGTTGACCAGCGTCCCATCGGTTAAACGCGTTGACATCATGTGCAAACAACAGCGCCAAATCTTTTTCCGTTAATTCACTGCTAATCTTCACCGGCGCTGAAAAATCTCTAAACAAAGAAGGAACAACATCCTTTTCGACATCATGAAAAATAAAAGACTCTCCACTTTGATCAAAGTTTAATAAGACTTCATCTTGGGGATCTCCATCAGGCGACAGACGAAACGTAACGGCGTCACCATCTCGAGCAATAAGCCCTAACTTTACTGGAATTAAATAGGCTTGTTTTGCCGATGGATGCGAGTTTGATTGTATAAATTGGAGTTCCAACGTTTTGTTCGTTTCATCATAACGATGCGTTACCTTGACGGTTGGCGTTCCCGCTTGACTGTACCAATGTTTAAAAGTATCCAAATTTACGCTACTTGCATCAGCCATCGCCGCAACAAAATCGTTACAGGTAACAGCTTGCCCGTCATGGCGATCAAAATACAAGTCCATACCTTTGCGGAAACTATCTTCTCCTATTAAGGTATGAATCATCCGAATAACTTCAGCACCTTTATTGTATACAGTTACCGTGTAAAAATTATTCATCTCAATGTATTCATCGGGACGAATCGGATGTGCCATTGGACCCGCATCTTCAGCAAATTGGTAACTTCGAATAACTTTGACATCATCAATCCGTTTTACTGCTTTCGATCGTAAATCTTCCGTAAATCGTTGATCACGAAAAACCGTAAGGCCTTCTTTCAAACTCAGTTGAAACCAGTCGCGACAGGTTACTCGGTTACCGGTCCAGTTATGGAAATACTCATGACCAATAACACTTTCAACATTTTCAAAATCTTGATCCGTCGCTGTTTGTGGATTGGCTAATACGTATTTGGTATTAAAAATGTTTAGGCCTTTGTTTTCCATTGCGCCCATATTAAAATCACCGACCGCAACAATCATATACAGGTCCAAATCGTATTCCAAATTGAATTTCTCTTCGTCCCACTTCATTGCATTTTTAAGCGACTCCATCGCAAACTCAGTTTGATCCAACTTTCCTTTATCGACATACAGTTCCAATTTAACCGTTCTTCCTGATTGCGTCGTAAACGTGTCTTCCAATAAATCCAAATCGCCTGCTACCAACGCAAATAAATAACAAGGCTTTAAAAAGGGATCTTGCCATTCACAAAAGTGACGATCATTCGCTAAATCTCCGGCATTAACTTTATTACCATTAGACAAAAGTAATGGATATTTGTCTTTATCAGCTTCAATCCGAACATCAAATTTCGCTAAAATATCTGGTCGATCCATATAGTAAGTAATTTTACGAAATCCTTCAGCTTCACATTGCGTACATAATTTATCACCGGATTGATATAACCCTTCTAATGATGTGTTTTTATGGGGCTCGATCGAACACCGAGTAAACAGTTCAAATTTATCGTCAACTTTATTTAATTGCATGCCCTGTTCGTTGATGGTGTATTCACTCTCGTCTAATACCTGTCCATTAAACTCAATGGCCAACAATTTAAGCTCTTCACCATCGAACCAAACTGAATTTGCATTAACATCGCCTTCTGGGTTGCGTCGCACCATTAACCGAGATTCGACTAATGTTTCTTCGTCGTTAATTAAAAAATTTAATGAAATTTCGTCAATTAAAAAATTAGAAGGTTTATAGTCTTTGCGATATTTCGTAACCGGTGCCGTTGAAGTTTTCATGGTCGTTTTTGTCGCCTTTTATTCGTGAATCACTGAGTCAAAATGTTGCTTTGAATAATTGTTAAAGACTAACGGAATACACATTAAATCAAAACCGGTTTCATGAATTACTGGTCCGATTTGTTTTAAAAAGGGTTCGATTTTTCATTAAAACTGAGCAAATAACGCTCAATCACTACTAACTTTTGTTGTTTAGCGCTATACAAATGCGCTTCAGATCCTTATGATCGGCGCCGCAATATTATTGACTCTACGCCAGCCGAAAAAATTCGGCTGCCTCGAAAGGAGGTTTATTGTGACCACGGTTGCAAAGTTTGACATAAAGTACACGCAATACATTGATCAAGATGGAAAGCCAACCAGCAAAAAATTACCCAAGCTGGCGAAAGACATCGACACCTTAAAAACTCTCTATCGATCAATGCTTCGAATTCGTACCTTAGATACGAAAGCTTACGCACTTCAGCGAACTGGAAAAATGGGAACCTACCCAGCAGCCCTTGGCCAAGAAGCCATAGGCGTTGGCTTTGGGTCAGCACTCAACAAAGAAGACGTGCTTGTTCCCTATTACCGTGGTCAAGCAGCCATGGTTGAACATGGTGTCACCATGGAAGAAGTATTACTCTACTGGGGTGGTGACGAGCGTGGTTCCGATTATCAACACGCAAAAGAAGATTTTCCGATTGCCGTACCGATCGCCACACAATGTTTGCATGCCGCTGGCGTTGCCAAAGCAATGCAATTGAAAGGTGAAAAGCGATGTGTTGCAACCGAAATTGGAGAAGGTGGAACTTCCGAAGGCGATTTTTATGAAGCCATCAATGTTGCTGGTATCTGGAAATTACCGGTTGTCTTTTTCATTAATAACAACCAATGGGCTATTTCAGTTCCTTCCGAAATTCAAACTGCCTGTGAAACTTACGCGCAAAAAGCCATTGCAGCCGGTATCGAAGCCGTTCAAGTTGACGGTAACGACATTGTTGCCGTTCGTGAAGCAGCCGAAAAAGCCTATGAAAAAGCTCGGAAAGGCGGTGGTGCCACGTTAATTGAATGTATCTCACTCCGCTTATGTGACCATACAACTGCTGATGATGCCAGCCGCTACCGTCCAGAAGGTGAATTAGATGAAGGCTGGAAAGCAGAGCCGATTCTTCGTTTGCGTAAATACTTAGAATCGATGGGAGAATGGGACGACGAGCAAGAAGAAGCGCTCAAAGCGGAACTTGCTAAAGAAGTCCAAGAAGCCGTTGATAATTATCTCAATACAGCCCCCGACAAGCCAGAAGCCATGTTCGATTATTTATACTCCGAGCTGCCCGCACGTACTATGGAGCAGCGCCAATACGCGATCGACAAAGCGAACAATAAAGGAGCGAAATAATGTCAGCCATCACGCTTATTGAAGCCGTTAATAAAGCAATGGCTTACGAAATGGAAAATGACCAAACAGTTGTTGCTTTGGGAGAAGATGTCGGTGCCAACGGTGGTGTTTTCCGCGCCACTGATGGACTACAAAAGAAATTTGGCCCTGATCGTGTCATCGACACACCACTGGCAGAATCGATGATTGCCGGTGTTTCTATTGGTATGGCTGCACAAGGTATTAAACCTGTCGCTGAAATTCAATTTATGGGCTTTATCTTCCCTGCATTTGATCAAATCGTGTGTCATATGGCGCGAATGCGTCACCGAACGCGTGGCCGAATTACTTTACCGATGGTTATCCGAGCGCCTTACGGTGGTGGTATTCACGCGCCAGAGCATCACTCTGAAAGTACAGAAGCTTTGTTTGCTCACATTCCTGGATTAAAAGTTGTTATTCCTTCGAATCCATCACGGGCATACGGTTTAATGCTAGCCGCCATTCGTGACCCAGATCCCGTCATTTTTCTTGAGCCAAAACGTGTTTACCGAATTGTTAAGCACGAAGTTGAAGATAATGGCGAAGAGTATCCGATTGGATGTTGTTTTGTGGATCGCGAAGGCACGGACATTACGCTAATATCTTGGGGCGCCATGCTACATGAAACGCATCAAGCTGCGGAAAAACTCGCCGCAGAAGGTATCA
This sequence comes from Pleionea sediminis, assembly GCF_007570825.1. Taxonomy (GTDB): domain Bacteria; phylum Pseudomonadota; class Gammaproteobacteria; order Enterobacterales; family Kangiellaceae; genus Pleionea; species Pleionea sediminis. The sequence continues at coordinate 51,151 of NZ_SUNB01000010.1, forward strand.
GCGCTGAAGTTATTGATGTAGCGACAGTGAGCCCACTCGATATTGACACTATCTTGGAGTCTGTAGAAAAAACAGGCCGCGCAATGATTGTTCAAGAAGCCCCAAAAGCGGGAAGCCTGGGTTCAGAAATTGCCGCAGAAATTGCTGAAAAAGCAGTCATGAGTTTACTCGCACCCATTGGCCGGGTTTCCGGATACGATACAGTAATGCCGTATTATCGACTGGAAAAGCAATACATGCCTACCGTGGATCGTGTTCTCGAAGAAGCCAGAAAAATAATGGAGTACAAATGAACATCTTCAACTTACCCGATTTAGGTGAAGGACTTCCCGACGCAGAAGTCGTTCGCTGGTTAGTTAAAGAAGGCGACACTGTAACCGTTGACCAACCCATGGTCGAAATGGAAACAGCCAAAGCCGTAGTCGAAGTACCTTCTCCCTACGCGGGAAAAGTTACCAAGCTGCACGGTCAGCCCGGAGATGTTATTCAAGTGGGTGCTCCTTTGGTTGAGTTCGATGGTGACGGCAGCTCGTCAGCACCTTCTACAGAAGCCAAATCAGAAACACCAAAACAACAACCAGCTGCAGAAAAACCTGCTGCGCCGGTCCAATCAGGTTCAGGCGAAGTATTCAAGCTACCTGATCTTGGTGAAGGATTACCTGACGCCGAAGTGGTTCGTTGGTTAGTCAAAGAAGGTGACACTGTAACGGTTGATCAACCCATGGTTGAAATGGAAACAGCCAAAGCCGTCGTTGAAGTCCCCTCACCTCTTGCTGGAACGATTTCCAAATTACACGGCAAAGAAGGCGACGTTATTCAGGTGGGCTCCCCGCTGGTTACTTTTGGTGGCCAAGGCGGAGAAGCCGCTGCTCAACCAGAATCCAGTGACGATTCAAAATCGGCCGATGCCGGTACCGTTGTCGGTGCTGTCGAAGTCGGCAATCAAATCGTTGCCGAATCAGCCGACTCCATTGCCAAAGCATTGGCTCGCAAATTAAAAGTCGATTTAACGAAAGTTAAAGGCACTGGCAAAGATGGAAAAATTACGCAAGCCGATGTGAAAGCCGCAGCCAAAGCAGGAACAGCCACAGCATCAGGCAATGCATCAGCAGGTCAACCAACCGTCGGTACAGATACCAACAATCCTTTGTCCTACAAAGCATCGCCAGCAGTAAGAGCTTTAGCGCGACGCTTGGGCGTTGATTTGGGTCAGTGTCAGGCAACCGGTCGCAAAGGCAGTATTACACGCGCTGACGTCGAGCAAGCATCCAGTGGTAAGCCATCGGCTGCAGCTCAAGCAATGTCTCAACGACCAGCAGCAACCAGTTCAACCGCAGCTCAATCAACTGGTTCACGTTTGCCGAGTATTAACATCACTCGTGATCCTCAGCCAGTTCGTGGTGCACGACGTGCCATGGCTCAAGGCATGGCTCATTCACACGCAACCGTTGTTCCAACAACTTTGGTTGAAGATGCCAACATTAGTTCATGGCCGAAAGGCACCGATTCACTCGCTCGTTACATTCGAGCCATGGTGTATGCATGCCGAGTTGAACCATCGCTAAACGCTTGGTTTGATGGTGAAAACATGGAAAAGCTGCACCATCCAAATGTAAGCATTGGTATTGCGGTTGATACACCAGATGGTCTTTACGTTCCTGTTGTTCACAATGCTGATCAACAAACAATGGCCGAGTCTCGAGCAAGTGTTCAAGTCCTTCGTGACAAGATCGCAAACAAAGCCATTAAACCTGATGATCTTGCCAATGCGACAATCACCCTGTCGAACTTTGGTTCTATTGCGGGTCGTTATGGAACACCTGTTGTTTCACCGCCACAGGTCGCCATTTTAGGCACTGGCCGATTCCGTAATGAACTTCAATTAACGGATAAAGGCATTGTGAATCAAAAAATGTTGCCGCTTTCTTTAACCTTTGATCACCGAGCTTGTACGGGTGGAGAAGCAGCAAGATTTTTAGCTGCCTTAGTCGAAGATCTTCAAAAGCCAGCATAGTCAATAGACCTTACGACTCAAGGTGACTGATAACACCTTGAGTCGTTTCGTAACAACCGAAGAAACATCAGTAATCTTCGTTGACTGTACTGTATGGCAACGGTAAACTTCTGAGTATCTCGTAGTAGTCGTTCTGGCATTGGATGCTTATTTAATGAAACAATGGAATTGTATTTCGAAACTCATCAATTCAATAAAATTTATCTTATTATTTTTCTGTTTTGGAATAAGCAACTCGCTGTTATCGTCTGACAATATCCGTGCATTATACTCACCACCGATCGGAAGTTCTCCGGTTTTAGATGGTCAGTGGACATTATGTTTTGCTAATGGCTTTAAACCCTATAACAACCTTTCAAAATGCCACCCGTTTAAAATTCCCGGCTCTTGGGAAGAGCAAGGATACGAAGACTATGATGGCTTTGTCAGACTCAGCAAGTTATTTTTCCTTAGTGAAGAACAAACAAAAGATTACACCGGAATTTATTTTCATAAAATTCGTGACGCCGACAAAGTCTATATCAACGGTCACTTAATAGGAGAAACAGGAGAGTTTCCTCCAGATTTTAAAAAGGCAACGCTCTATTCACGCACTTATTCCATCGATCCGGATGTCTGGAAAATTAACGACATGAATAGAATTGACGTCTGGATTTATAATAACGCCCGTATGGGCGGCATTACTAACGAAGCACCCGTTCTCGATAACTACTACAACTTATTAAAAAAGCAAACCTACTCAAACTACGAAACCATTGCCTTTGTCAGTGTTCTGGCCGTATTCGCATTATTACATTTAGTCTACTTTGCTTTTCATCGACATTCTTTTGATGTGCTATTTTATGGAATTTTTGTTGGCACCTGGTCTGTCTACTTATTAACTTACACAGAAATCATTCTCGATTTAAATTTTGATTTAAACTTTATTTTTCGCCTGAACATTGCTCTGTTTTACATTATCTTTATTTCATTACCGCTGTTTATTTTCAAGTTTTATAATGAGCCGGTTCCGAAATATTTGACACTTGTTTTTGCGTTTGTTGCGCTAAATATTCCCTTCGTGCTTTTAGTGCCCAATATCGATCATATTTACTTATCGCTGACATTGATTGAAACGGTAGCACTATTAGTAACCTTGCCCGCGATTATTTACATCATTTACCAATCTTATAAACGACAACTTGATTATTCACGGTACTTAAATGCTTTCGTAATTTTATATTTGTTTTTGGGAACACTGGATATCTACTTCGACTTTACTAAAGGCGCACCCGATGTTGGAAACCGTTTATTAGGTCCTTATGCGTTGATTATTTTAAACTTCGCATTTAGCGCCATTGTTTATCATAAACATTGGGTTTACTACCAAGGCGCAACCTTTGACACATTAACCGGCTTATTACAACGAGAGCCTTTTATAGAAAGACTCACGCAAGACTTATATCGATTTCAGCGTAACGAACAGCGACTGATCATCATCATGCTAGATTTGGATCGCTTTAAATCCATCAACGATACTTTTGGTCATATGGCAGGCGATGATGTATTACGTGCAGTTGCAAACGGATTAACTCAAAGTTTGCGTACGTTTGACAATGTGGCTCGTTTTGGCGGCGACGAGTTTTGTATCTCTGCACTAGTAGACAAAGACACTCACGTTGAAAGTTTTGTTGAGCGAATACATCAAGCTATTTCAAATATAGAAATTGAAGTGAAAGGCGTCACGATTAAACCAGCCGCTACTTTTGGAGCGCTCGAGTATCACTCAACCTTTGGTGACGATCCGGAACAACTCATCACCATGGCAGACGACCAGCTCATTACCGCAAAATTTAACGACAAAGGCTCTATACTTTGGTTTAAAGAGCCTCTTTTAAGTTACGTCAGCTGAATTTTTTATGCTGCATCAAATGTGATTTCATAAGACGTGAATTTACGTATGTTTATCACGCCGGTATCAAGCAGTAAATACTGCCCTTTTATACCCATCAAAACGCCTTCGACCACCGGGTTTTTATCAAAATTATGAGAGGCGATTTTTGTTGGAAATGCTTCAACAGGATAGTTAATATCGACAACATCGCTCTTCATAAACTCGATTTCATTTTCACCGTGCTCGGATATTAATTGATTAAGAGACGCCGAAAGTTCATTTTTTAAACTTTCGCCTCTCTCCGCTAGATCAACCGAATCCGCATTCCCTTTTAACATGGCGCGCCAATTGGTCTTATCCGCAATAAGATCTTTAAACAAGGTTTCAACAAAGCCCGACTGTTGCCGCGTCGCCACTTTAAATAAAATCATTGCCTGTGTGGCGCCTTGGTCGATCCAACGTGTTGGAATTTGAGAATGACGAGTAATCCCGACTTTAAGACCGCTCGTATTCGATAAATAAACATAATGGGGAATAAAACAGTGGGTTTCGCCCCACTCTGGCTCGCGACAAGTTCCTTCATGATAATGACACGTTTCTGGCTTCATAATGCACATGTCACAGCGTGCTAATTTTTTCATACACGGATAGCAATAACCTTGCGAAAAGCTCTTCTTCGTTTTTTTAGCGCAATTGGAACAGTAGATATTTCCTGTATGCTCCATTCGAATTTTTTGGCCAATTAACGGATTTAATCCAATATCCTCTTCACCAACCGGCAAAAAGTATTGAACAGGAGATTCAAGTTGAGATTTAAGTTTATTGAGCGTTCCAGTAATCATTGCAGGTTTCTTGTTTTGATTATCGTTGAATGTGATCTGGCGCTAGTTTGACAAAGATCCTAGCAAATGAAAAGGACTCTTCAATGCTCAATCAATCTTAGTTCGGTACTATTGTATAAAGACCAACCGCTTAAAGTATTCACGATTGTTTTAAGTTGGACTTTACGAAGAATGACTAATTAACGATCAATAATATCGTTCAGATGGTTTTCAATGGTGAAAACATGTTCATCATGAGCACCCAGATTTCTTAAAGCCTCAGCAAGCAACAATAGGTACTCGCTGTTTTTTCCAGAAGGGCCTTCACTGCGTGCAATATGCTCTGCAATATCAGATTCGGGTAACGGACCAAGATAAGCGGCATTTTCTGGAGAGGCAATGTAAATGAGACCTTTTACAATTTTTGTAATTTGGTTGTGAGAATCTAATAACCGACACTCAATCTCGTGACGCAAATAACCATTCTTTTCTCGAATGTTAAGATGCTCAAAAACTTCTTCCGTCACTCGATAAGCCATTCCCATACATTCCGAGCCAGGCGACTCAATTAACGTTAGCACCCTTCCCGGCCGTTCTGGCGTCCCTCGATGATCGTGACTTCCCTGCCAAAATTTTCTTTGCCAGCCGTTAATAACGGCTTTTTGCTTGTCCAAAAAAGGAAAGTCCACTTTGTAAATTAGCGAGCCATAACCAAACAACCAGATCTCATGATAGTTCGATAAGTTCTGCCGTGATTGATTCTGTTTTGATGTGTCGTGGCTCATGATAGCGAATCCTTTTATAATCTGTAAAAAACTTATAACTACATTAATTAAAAACTATATATTAAAAGGAATTAAGTCTAATCCAGCCTAAATAAGCAAAAGAATTTCACCTTTGATTGCAACTTAGCAATAAATATTAATGTTATGTAAAAGAGTATTCGGTCGTGTAATATTTTTACTCCACGACCTAATATGCTAGTCAACCTACAATGAAAAATACCTTCCGATAATGGCAACTATTTATCGCTATTCATTAACGACAGGTTCTCCAAATTCTCTCAGAATAGTTAGATGAACTTGCATATCCATTGGCTTCGCATTTTTTGCACTAATACTTCCCCCTACAAAAAGAGGAGGCTGAAAACCAAATACATTATCTCTATTCAAGCTTCCATATTGTTGAATTAATTTCTCAAAGACAGATTCGCTTAACTCATCTTGCAAATCAAAACTATCAATATCACGAACTGCAAAAAATCTACCCAAGTTTTTTGAACGCTCTGCCTCACTAGACGCGATGTCTTTACCAATACCACCTGTAATATAGCTTCCAAAACAAGAAACGGTTATTACTCTTGAATCCATTTCACTCCATGCTATCAACCCACCAAAAGCAGTTCGGGCAATGACGTAATAACGACCATTCTCCCCGTAACGAGTGCCTTCAAGCCACATGTCTATTAATTCATTAAACTCATCTGGATTAGTAAACCAAAGCAAACCTTTTTGATATGAACTAAATCCTTCTTCCTTCCAAAGCTCAATAAGATTCGATGGAAGCAGTGAACTGTACTTGTCAATCAGTTCCTTTGATACTTGAGTCGTAAGATCTGGCTGTCCCATATTTTCTTTAAATATTTCAAAATATTCGTCAATCAATGTTAACACCTTTTGGTAGATTCAGTTTAATGTTCAAATAAGCTTTACCGTGTCCACTATTTATAGCGCCAGCAACAAAATTGTCAATATCATCTAAATGATTTTTCCAAGTGGCACCAATAGAAGAGTTTATATCTCGTCTTCCCATTTTCGTAGGCTTTGGTGAATTATACCCTCCAAAAACCATATCGGGATTATGCAATGCTGCCAAGTTTTGCTTAATCTCTTTCGTGCGCCTTTGTGCTTCCAAAAGAGCATTTTTCGGAGACATACCTTTTGCTTCCAAATTTTTAGTTAAATTCTCGGTAATATCATTAGCTAAATCATTATTCATTTGGCTTTGCAACGAACCTGCTTTTGGATTTCTTCCTCTATTCTTAATAAAAGCGTCTCTAGCTGCCTTGAATTCAAAAGCTGTCATTGAGTTTAAAGCTTTTTCTTGTGCTTTTAATTGAGAATAATACTCCTCTAGATATGCCTTTTGTTGTTTAGGACTTAGAGACTTATACTTTTTATTATAAGGGTTGAACTTTAAAGATTTTAATTCAAGTCTCTTTATCAATCTAAAGTTACCATCATTTAAACGAATTTTTTCAGAACTAGCCTTAACTTTCGGTAAGTTTTTTGCGAGAGCAGCCGCTCCAAGAGCAACATAAATCAGACCTAGTGATCCTGCTGCAGATCTATTTGCTTCGTCTTTATTTAAGCCTGAATTATCAGCTACATAGTTTGTAAATGTCTCATGAGCTTTTTGCGCCTGCTCTCCTAAATACTGACCAACGGATGAGCTTTCAATCGCTTTGCTAATTCCAAACTTCACCGGACCAGCCGCAAGCTCTATACCCATCAAAGTATACATTACCAATGGATCATTTAAAGAATCAGCAACTTCCATCAAACCATCACCAGTAGGTAGCAACACCGGAGATGCATCTTCAATTAATCCAGCAAGGAATGAAGAATTTAATTTAGATTTATTTTCTAAATAACTTCCTGGATCTTTATAGTAATCAGGATCCGCGATCGTAGTTACAATCTCAATCTCTTTTCCATCTACGATTTCAGTTCGTTGACCACCTGAGTATTGAGCATAATCATCAAGGTTATCCATAACTTGTTCAGTGTTGTTCACTATTGAATTAACAGTCTTGGATTGAAGAATCGAATTCACCTGTTCGTCCGAAGCTCCTATCGCCTTAATTGACTTGCCAATAAGCTCAAGTCTATCTTCAGGCAACCCTGGACTGATTGAATCTTCAACAATTTCCATTGCTAATTTACTTGCCTCTTGCTCGTTTAGTACATTAGCGTCTTTAAATTGCTGTCGTTTCAATCGATAATAATCTACATGCTCTTGTGATAATCCATCTAAGAATGATCTTTCTGATTCATTAAAATCTTGACGATATGTAATTTCCTCAACGATTGCATTACCAACCACACTTCCAAACGCATTCGCCCATGCGCTTTGGTTATCCCAACGAGACGACTCGCCACGCTCTTTTTTGATCTTATGATTGATATATGAAGAGGCAACGCTTCGTGCGGTATCTAGAAAACCTTTGGTTAATGGATCTTTAACGCCTTGTGTGCCTGGGATTTGAGAAGCCAATGCTGCAGAAACCACATCAGACCAACGAAAATCTGCAGGAACACCAGCCAATTTATTGGCAGCAACCGATGAAGCAGCACTAAGTGCAGCGGAAGCAACACCTCCACCCCAATTTAAAGCGCGACCTAATGATTGTGCAATTGAACTAGAATCTTTTATTGCTTTACTATATTTTGCAACATCTTTACCAGCTTCAAGATCTTTAGCATATTCAGCAGATTTGCCCAAAGCCCCCATTCCCATCGTCGCTACGGTTGAAAAACCATTGGATACCGCCTGACGTAACGAGAAACTCTCCACATTCCCCATTGCTTTACCAACCAACTGCGAAGCAGCGCTACCTGCCACTCCAGCGGAAAACGCAACACCTGCTGTAGCCATGGTAAATCCGCCAGCTCCACCAAGTAATGCCGATCCTGCCGCCATGGTTCCAGCAGAAGTCGCCCCTGTCGCTACACCAAATGCACCTGCTGCTGCGCCCGCAGTGTAAACAGTGACAACAACAAGAACGACCACCATAATAATTTGGCCGAGTACACCACAACCTTTATCGGGTGGAGGTGGAGGTATAATCGAAGGACTGGTATCACCAATAATGTCGCCCGGATTATAGGGCTTAAAAGTCTCGGCATTATTCGCACTCGACGATGCATCAGGAATACTCAGTGACATGCCTTCTTTTAGTTCGGCGTCACTGGCTATGGCATTTTTATCGGCAATTAAATACCAAAGAGTCGAGTCACCATAAACCGATTGCGCAATGCCTCGTAAGGTATCTCCCTGATTAACCACGTATTGACCTGGCGTTGATTGAAACTCCAAAGCTTTGGCCGAACTTGACATATAATCGAAATCAGCGCCTTCTAAAGTTCCTACATCAGCAATACCTTGTCCATTAACATAAAAATAGTTTTGAAACTTATTAACTCGATCAACTTTTTGCTTCTGCTGAATAATTTGACCACTGCGGTTAAATTGATAATCGCGGAAAGTATATCGGCTGCTTCCTTCGTCATCTTGCAGTTTAACTTTTTTCAAGTTGCCACGATAATCGTAGTAATAACTCGTGTAAGCATCTTTGTAATTACTTAAGGTTGTATCAACCGTTGATCGACTTTGTTTGTAACTGTCGAACTTGGCGTATCGAGTACGATAATCCGTCGTGTAATGCACACTGTAGTTTTCACGGAATCCCGTCATACGATAATGCTCAAGATTGCCTGCAGCATCGTAAGAATCATCCAGATCGAATTCAACCAAAGACGATCGCCAACTGGTTCCATTATTTCTGTATGTGTAAGTCGTTTGCTCCTTTACACGATCGCTGGCATTGTACTCAGACGTTGTGCGCGTTTCTTTTTTCGTTGTAATACGTTTATCACGGTCTTGGTCTTCTTTGTATTTCGTTTCTGATGTTACACGCCCCCAGTCATCAGAAACACGAGTCACACTGGTTTGCCATGCATCAAACGTATCAATCTTATCCCAAGCATCAATCGATGGAGTATATGGAAGGCTCGCATATTCAACAAAATGAGAAGAACGAACATTGGTTTGATACATGTAACCTAAATCGGTGTAGTGATACTGTTCTTCTCTGTAGGAAAATTTGGTATTACCGGGTTGTGGTATACCATTATAATAAACAGGCGGAGTTACCGCGTTAAATTTAATGTAAGAAACTCGTTGACCTAATCCATTATACGTATACTTATGACCAGTACCGGTTGTTAGCATGTTACCTTCACTGTCAAAAGTGTTCCTTTGAGAAAAAGTTTGCGTATTAGAGATATCAGGACGTTGATAACTTGCATCAACAGTAATCTTGTTGCCTACTTTATCGTAACCGTATTCAAAAGATTTAATTTCAATACCTGAATTATGACTACTCACAGGTACTTTAACCTTTAAGATACGTCCTAACTCATCATATTGAGTATAAGTTTCTTGCTCAAAATGAGTGTGTTCCATTTGTAGGTCGACAGGCATAGAAGGTTGTAAGACTTGCGTAACTTTAATATGCGTTCCAGAATAGTCATTATGCAAATAATGCTCTTTTCGATCTCTTAAGTAATTATCAACGGTCTGTTTAACCTGTTGCCCTCTAATGTTATAACCATAAGTTTCAACATCGGTGCTGTAATAAGTTGATAAATCCACAGCTTGAACATCGGGAATTATTATTACATTACCGTCTGGTAATTCAAATGTCCCACCAATTGAAAAGTCTTTATAACGTTCATCGGTAATACTTTTTAACTTTCCATCTTGCCAGTAGTCGTAAGCACGATAAGCCACAAAATCTTCATCGATATAGTTTTCACGTTTAACTTGTGAAAAGTCGTTGTATTCGTATTCCGTAACACGACTGCCTAAATCAGAATAAGTTTCGACCCGACCGTATTTATCGAACGTCCAGTCCAACGAATCACCTTCGTCATTAAGATCCTGGATTTTTTTGCCTAAATCGTTAAAGGTGTAATATTTATTCTCAGATTCATTCTGAACTACGACTACAACGTTTCCTCGAGTGTCGTATTTGTAACGTTTTGCAAGCTTTGCGGCTCTTTCTGACCTATCGCCTTTGTATTCAGTAACGCGTTGTCCTAGCGCATCGTATGTAAAGCTGTTAATAATGACTTCTTCGAGAGAGCCATTCATTCCAACACCTTTACCATTACTAAGATAACTGGCGCCAGATTTGTTTCTAACGATTCCTGTTGAAATGACATTACCGTTAGCATCAAAGTTTTGCGTTGTTATATAACCCAAAGCATTACGCGTCGCAACTTTACGGCCGTGGGCATCGTAAACGTATTTCGTTTTGTATCTGAGAGTATCTATCGACTCGATTTCTTGGCCCGCATCGTTATATAACTTTTTACGTAAATTGCCGGCAGCATCTTGCGTCGCAATTAACAAACCACGAACATCGTAGTAATAATGCGTCGTTGGTGAAGCTCGACCCGTATTATCACTTTCGTCAACCCACTGAACTTCGGGTTTAACTTCTAATGTCACTTTATTTTCGTGATTAAAACGGTATTGGGTAACGGCGTATTTATCATTGGCGGTTCCAGGAGCATCTTTAATCAACTCCGCTGTTTCAATAACATTACCCCAACGATCGTAAGTTTGTTTAATTTCAGGACGCTGGAATGACCCTGTATCAGACGCTAATGTATCAACGTTATTTTCAAAAGCGGTAAACCCAGGTAATAACGTACGTGTTGCTTCGCCGCGTTTGTTGTATTCAAACTTAGTCGTACGATTAGCAACAACACCATCGATAGAACCTTGTTTGGACTCCTCAATTTTATTACCCATCAAGTCATAAGCATGAATAGTTACTACACCTTGATTTTGATTGTCTCGAATTAAACGACCTGCACTGTCGTACTCAAAGAAATAGATATTTTCATCGTTATGAGTTTGTCCTTTAACACCTTTAGACTCTATTTCACCAAACGCATTATACTTAGCGACATCACTAACCCATTGCCCATTATCTTTTTGAATTTTCGTTTCGGTTTGCTTTCCATTAGCGTCGTAAACGAATTGCTTAACCCGGTTAAACTCATAACCGTGTTCAACTTCTTGTTGATACTCCTCCCAACGAACCTCAAGTCCATCAACTAAAGTATGACCTGGTAGAATGGGTAAGTCAGGATTAATCGGCAATACAGGTTCTCTATTAGGCTCTAAGCTCAAAGTAGATGCTGACTGTTTTGTCATGAGTGTTGGGTACTCTTTTGACAAATTAGGAAGCGTAGGCCCACTAGGCAAGCTAGGGTACGTCGGTATGTTCGGGAACGTTGGAAGACTTGGCTCCGTTGGTAATGTTGGATTCGTCGGCAACGTCGGATTTGTCGGTAAACTCGGTTCCGTTGGTGTCGTCGGATCGGTTGGTAAATTCGGCGTACCAGGTAATGGGAAATGCTCGCGAAGGATTTCTCGATACTCTTCTAAAGTGATTTCCTCATCATTGTAATAATACTTAAGTTGCCATGCCGTTTTCGTTGTTTCACTAACAAACGCAGATTCTTGGATAAGGTTACCTTGCTTGTCGTATTGGTACACAGTTTCATTGCCTAGTGCATCGGTACGCTTAATAACGTTTCCATGCCAGTCATACTGACTCAACATACGAATCGTCTCACCCTCTGCTCGGCTATTTCCAGAGGAACGAACCGTTTCAATAAGATTACCATGTGCATCGTAAGCATAAGTGGTTTTAGGCGTGACAAGTACTTGGCCCTGATAATCCATTTGATCAACAATACCACTTCGAGCAACCAAACGTGCAGACTCAACACTTAAGTCAACACGATTCAGTGCATCAAAACTGGATGTCGATACTTGCCCTTTTGCATCAATCGTTTTAACGATGTTACCCAGCTCATCGTACTCCATTTGAGTCACGATATCTTTATTGTCGACCGATTTTAGATCAGGAATATTTTTATCAAGACCCGTAAACTCATAATAGTCCGCATCAACAATAATTTGATGCGTTTGGCGACCTAACTCATCGTAACGAAACTCCATAATACGATCGAAACCAATAACAACATTACCTGCAGAAGGCTCATTCGGTACCGCATCGGTTGAAATAGAACTCAACTGAGCAACACTCAGTTGACGCGCAAATTCCGTTTGACGAATTAGCTGACCGAATCCATCGTATTCGAATTTAGTCATATACCCTTCGGCATCCACTTCATGAGTTTTCTGCCCAAGATCGTTGAAGTAAGAATAGGTTTCGGCCCAGTTATTCGCATCAATTCGAACACGTTTTTTAACAACGTTACCTTTGCTATCGTATTCAAATTGAGTTTCTGGCGATTGAGTATAGGTTGGTGTTATACCATCATTGCTCACCGATGCGACCGCATCTAAGCGAGTGACAACTTTTTGTCCCTTTGCATTATATTCTGTATAAACCGTTCGATCTTTGCTTTGTGATGGATTTAATCTTGAACGAACATCGGCACTCGTGATCGACTTTCCAATCACAATTAACTGATCAACTTCACCTTTTGTTAATGCCTCGGCATAACGCGTTAATTCAGTTACTTGCCCTTGATGATTGTATTGATAGAAAGAAACAAAACCTTCGCCATCAACATCGTATTCTACCTGACCATTGTCGTTATAGGTTTTAAAACGATAATTACCGCGCTCATCGATATTAACAACTTCTTGTCCAAAGGCGTTAAATAATGTCGTGTTATTAAACTGAACGCCTGTGGACTCTACTGCTCCAGTAGACGAGTTATATTCACCGCGATCATTCAAGATGACTTGCGTTTGATTATTTCGTTTGTCATAAACGTACGACGTTGTGCGCTCTTGGCTACTTTCAAAATCATCAGTAATACTAATAACATTACCGAACGCATCGTAATTCATCTTCTTTTTAATCGCGCGTGTCTCTGAAGATTCTCCATCTTCCGACATAACTGCGACTTCTGGAGAGGTTTCTAAAACCAGCTGAGATAAGTTATTATAATCGTAAGACCATTTAAAGCCACGTTTATTTATAAATGTTTTTGTGTTTCCAAAAGCGTCGTAGGTATAAGACTCTTTGTAACCTAAAGCATCGTGCTTTTCTGTAACCCGACCTAAATCGTCGTAGACATAACGTGTGCTATTGGGTGAAAATTTACTAGATGAGGATTGTTCTTGAATAACATTGGTTACACTTACGTAATGGAAGTTAGACCACTTGCTTTTAAATGCCATATCCATCACATAGTCTGCATTGGCATTAACTTTATTACCTGACGTATAGAAAGTAGAGTATTCATCGTCATAAACAGACTTCATTTGATACTCAACCGAATCGCCATTCATAACAATGCGATACTCATTGTAATCGGAATGACGTTCAGAAGATGCAAAAACATTAGAACCATCTTCAACAACCAAGATTTCGTTATTTTTAATGTAAATTCCGAAATCGATTTGATTACGATCACCCCGATTACTCAAGTCACTAAATCCAATAACTTGCTCGGTGGTACTTTCTCGAACTGTAAAGTCAATGGCAGAGTCACCCGTTTTTACGGGTCGGCTATAAACCGACTTTTCCCAAGGAGAAATTTCACCAACAATAATAATATCATTCTCATTTACCGAGAGCTTACTATCAACACCATTGAGTTTGAGATTACTAATCTTTGATGTTGGCTCGTAAGTGACTTCTATACTCTCTTCTAACGCAGCTATAGTGGCTTTAATATTTTCAAGATCATTCTTTCCATCGAGTGAAATTGAAAGCTTTTGTGGGTAACGTTTCTCCTCAATCACATTACCATTGGCATCATAAAGATTTTCCGAAACGTAACCTTCCGCGTCCACCGTATAACGCACGCGACCTAATGCATCATAAACGTAATGCGTC
>NZ_SUNB01000011.1 GCF_007570825.1 Pleionea sediminis
AGTCAAGTCTTGTAAACGCTCCGACCAATAGGACCATTGCTCTTGATAATCTCGGCTTGACACTTGGCTCCGTTGCCAAACTGCGTAGTCGGCGTATTGTAAAGCCACTGCCGGTAATTCTATGGGAATGTTAGCAAGCTCAGCGTTATAAAGTGCAGCTAGCTCACCAAAAATTAAGTCCATCGACCAACCATCAGTAATCAAATGATGCATTACGAGTGACAAAATTGCTTCGTTGTCAGCGGTACGAAATAATATGGCTCTCACCGGTGGACTTTGTACTAAATTAAATCCCTTACCAACCACCTCAAGCAATTCTTGCTGTAACCTTGGCTGCGGCCAACTATGAGCATCGACCACTTCTAATACGGGTGCTTGAGGAGCAATGACTTGTTCCGCCTCGTCTCCAACACCTTTAAAAAACGTTCTTAGTGATTCGTGTCGCAAACAAACCGTTTGCCAAGCTGAACTTAATGCAGAGCAATCTATTTCTCCAGATAACTGAAACAGTGATGGTGTGTTGAACTCTGCTGATTCAGGATCCGTTTGCCAACGTAAAAACATGGCTTGTTGTTCTACTGACAAAGGAATCATTTTATTGGCTGGCCGTGCCGGAATTGATTCAATCGTTGCACTTTCTTTATTTTCATCAAACCAAGCTAAAAGTTTTTCTTTGTTAACTTTAAGCTGCTTGATTAACTCAGCATCGATTGGTGCTTTATGTTTCGAGCTAACTTTTAATTGTCCGTTTACAGACTGAAGAGAAATACCATTGGCTTGGCATCGATTTAAAATTTCAATAATGGTCATAGAAAAAACTCCTGGGCCGGCTCTTCTTCTTGATTTTCAAAAACTGCCGATCTTATTGCCTGATTTTGTTGTTTGTATGAAATGTGCTGCGCGAGTGCAGCAATACTGGCATCAGCCATAAACAATGTCAGATCAAACTCAAAACCAAAAATGTCTCGTAACTTTGCGATGAATCGCATGGCTAATAATGAATTGCCACCTAACTGGAAAAAATTATCAAAAACACCAAACTCGTCTATCTGCAAAATAGATCGCCAAATATTGGCAATTTGTTGCTCAATGTCATTACGAGGTGATATGCAATTAGTGGCTGTACTAATTGAAGAGTTATCATTGAGTTGATCAAATGGAACGGGATGCAAACTGATAAAAGGTTTCGCAAGCAACTTGCTTGAATTGACTAACTGTTGCAACGTTTGAGTGCTGGCCTGCTGTGTTAACACATTCAACACTTCTTCATAAAGCGACACCACATGTTTTGACATTTCTGAAGACACATGCTTGCGGTCACATAATAAAAGGTAGACAAGACAATCACTCAGTCCAACACTGAGGGTTAAGGGATACTCACTGTATTCGGTAGCACCACTATCAGTCACATCAAAACCGACTGCATCCATTAAGTTGACTGCGCCGCCACGTGGGTAGTTTTCGTAAACAAACAAGCTATCAAATAATTGACTTTGCGGTGGTAAATCTGCCAGTCGGGATATTTCTGCTAAAGCAACATGTCCGTAACGGTTAGCCGACTGAGTATTGGTATGAACATACTGTAAAAACGAGCCAATAGATTGTTCATAGTCAAGGGCAACTCGAACGGGGACTGTGTTAATAAATAGCCCGACCATATCTGTCGACCCAGCCAACTCTTCTGGTCGACCTGAAATCGTGACACCATACAATATGTCATTAGTTGAACTGACATTATTCAAAGTAAGCGCCCAAGCTGACTGCATAATCGATGCAACTGACACCTGTTGTTGTTTTGCAAACTCAACAACTTGTTCACTTAATCTAGAGGAGAATTGCCCTTGTAATTGATAAAAGTCAGAATTGTCTGATGAAGGCTCAAATAACAAAGCTTGCTTGGATTCAAGCTGACTTTTCCAATAGCGATCAGACTCAGCTCGATCAAGCGAGGCTAACCACTGGATATAGCCTTTAAAAGGTTGAGGGGATTCAATTTTATCAGGCTCGTTCATGAGCAATGCCCGATACTCCTCTGTCACTTCAGAAAAGAGTCGACTGACACTCCAACCATCCAAAAGAGCGTGATGATGAGTCCATAGAAAGATCCACTGGGATGACTCTTGGACTATTAAAAAACGCATTGGAATAACCGATTGAAGATCAAAAGGTGTGGCTAAATCCTCTGCTAATAAAGTTGAAAAGTCGAAGAGATCGGTTGTTGAGTAATCCGCAGGATTAATAACACGCCAATCAATATCAGGTTGGTTAAGCACAACCTGGCATATACCAGAGGCTTCAGTCGCTAAAAATGCAGTACGTAAAATGGGATGACGAGCGATAACTTTATCCCAGCTAGAACGAAACACATCGACTTTAAGATCACCGGATATCGAAAAGTACGACTGAGTAATATAAGCAGATTTTTTTTCATCGAGTAGCGTTCGAAATAACATACCTTCTTGCATGGGCGTTGAAGGATAAATATCATCAATGCAGCCAAACTTATTTACTGCCGTAATTAACTCAACATCAGTTAGTTCAGCTAATGAAAAATCCGTTGGGCTGTATTTAGGGTTCGCTCGGTTAGTAAATTCAACAAGCGAATTAACTGAATGTTGCAAGCTATCGGATAATTTATCGATTAGTTCGACATCACAACAGGTTTTATCGAAGTCCAGGCTGATAACAAAATTATTATCCTTAAAAAATACGGTTGCGGTCAGCGCCTCGGTTCTTTTTGCTTGGTTACCGAGATTATTCATGCGGTAGTCAGCCAATTCATGATTTCTGTCCAAAGATACTTGTGAGAGATTGAAAGTCCCTAAGAAGTTAATTACGAGATCCGGCGAGCTATTTTCCTCCCACTGTTTGAAATTATCATCTCCCGCTATATGACGTATTGCACCGTATCCGACGCCTTCATTAGGAAGCTCATTAAATGCTGACTTTGTAGCCATTAAACTATGTTCAACAGTTCCATCTGTCGTTTCAATAATCATAGGGAAGAGAGACGTAAACCACCCTACCGTTTCGCTGGTTGAAACAGTGCTTTGACACCATTGACGTCCAGCTTTCTCGCACCAAAAACCAATCGTTGAATTACTCCACAAGTTGGCTAGCCCATGAGCAAAAATACTATGAACGACAATTTCAGGTGTGGTTTTTAAAAGCTGACGAGAATTATCAAACAATTGATGTATTTGTCGTGAGTCAATCTCAATTTTGCGGTTCACTTGCCCAGAGTATTGACCATAGTCATGGCTAGATGAAAACCTCGGCACTTTTTTGTCTAATATTGGTTGCCAGTAAGTCATCTCTGTCGGAGAAGTTTCTTGTAATCTCTCAATGTATTTTTCAGTTGCAAATTCCGGTACTTTTAACACTGGCGCTCGGTGGTGATTGCACTGGCTAAGCAGATAAAGAATGCTTTCTCTTAATAAATGCAATGACACCATATCAACAATCAAGTGATGAGCTATACCCAAAACTAAAAAGTCGCTCAAAGACGTTTTGATTAATATCCACTTCATCAATGGGCCGTCAGTTATCGAAATGTCTTTACGAGCAGACGATTCAATCTGAGACACGCTCTTTTTTAGGTCGCCCCCCGAATCATTCGAAAGGTCTACAAAGTTTAGAGCCCTAGATAATAGACCTGAATGATAAGACGCTACTGCAGAGGTTCCTCTATCGGGATCAAAAGTTTGCCTTAAGGCAGGGTGCGCAATTACCAATTGCTCTACACAAAGATGCCACTGTTCTGCAGTTATTTCTCCAGTAAAAGGTGCCCAAAAAGATTGGTGGTAATCAAAATTAAGGTTTTCACTTTCTATAAACTCAATTTGTTGAGGAAGTAAGGCCAAGGGGCCAGAAAACTCCGGCACTTCAGAGGATTCGTTGGACTGAACAACCTGCGCCAATTGAGCGATGGTTGGATTCTCGAAAATGGAGGTTGTTGTAAGGTCGATACCAAGCTCACGGGCTTTCGCAACGACTTGAATTGAAATAATGGAGTCTCCGCCCAAGGCGAAAAAGTTATCATGTCGACCAATATTTTTTCGGCTGAGTGTATCACGCCAAATATCGGCCAAACTATTTTCTAGGGCGCCGTTCAATCGGGTTTGTTTTGATGACTCTGCTTTTAACTCTTGGACTTCAGGTAATTGATTGATGTCAATTTTACCATTGGCTCGTTGCGGAAAAGATTTCATCAGTTGAATTGCTGAAGGCCACATAAAATGTGGTAGCTTGTTTTGTATATGGCCATGTAAGGAATCGACTTCGATAGTCTCAAACCGGTTCGATGCAACATAAGCGATCAATCGCTTTTCCTGTTGGTCGTTAATTTGAGTAGTGACCCATACATCATCAACTTGAGGAAAAGATGCCAAACAAGCTTCTACCTCAGCTAACTCAATACGGTACCCTCTTATTTTGACTTGATCATCGCGCCGTCCTAAAAACTCTAAATTACCATCTCGATTTAAACGAACCATATCACCCGTTCTGTAGACGCGATCATTCGGATCGTAGGGATTAACGGTAAATTTTTGCGATGTTAGTGAGGGATTTCCTAAATACTCTTTGGCAACGCCTACTCCACCAATAAGGAGTTCGCCAACACAATGAAAAGGCAATACTCTATCTTTTTCATCGACAACTAAACAGCGAGTTCCAGCCAAGGGTTTGCCGATCGGAACCACACGTTCACAATGAACAGGGTCCACTTTATAAATTGTTGATGTAATGGTTGTTTCACTTGGCCCGTAGGCGTTAACTAATTCAATAGTGTCAAACAATTCAGCCTCTTGCCAAGCAGACACAATATTGGTTGATACTACGTCTCCACCTGTAGAAATCAATCTTAACTGGGAGTTTTTGAGCTGTTTCATTGCCACAGGCTCTCCTACTAGTCGCTGAATATAAGCGACTGGAAGATCTGTAAGCGTAATCTTGTTTTCAAGAATGTATTGAATGGTTTGCTCTATGGTCCAAATGCTTTGCTCTCTCAAATGCAGTTCGGCACCACTCACCAGCGCTGTCAAAATCTGTTCTATTGATCCATCGATGGAAATACTTAAAAATTGAAGCAGTCTATCTTGTTGTTTTATATCAAATGCTTCTACAACAGAAAGAATATGACATTTAAGATCATAGTGTCCGATGATTACACCTTTCGGTTGACCTGTTGAACCAGAAGTAAAACTGATATAAGCGCTACTTTGCTCTTCGACATCAATTCCTGCAGTCGTTGGAATATTGACTAATACTTCTCGAATCACCGGTTCATCTAATATTAAATAATTATCGGTGACTAGTAAGTCTTTTGATTGACTATGAATAATGCTGCAGCTTGGTTTGGAACTTTCTGCAATGGCTTCAATTCGATTACGTGGCGTTTTAACATCAACTGGAATATATACTGCACCGATTGACATCGCTGCTAATAGAGACACTACCCAATCGGTGGATTGTGGTAAACAGACAATAACCGAATCACCAGGTTGTATATTGCAGACTTGTGTTAGGTAGCTACCAACTTGCAAAACGTTTTCTGCTAGTTGGGCGTAGGTTAACCTCGTATTACCATGAACCAAAGCCGTAGCATTGGGGTTTTTCTTGGCTAGTTGATCAATCAGTGAAATTATCGATGGACTAGTTGTAATCGAGTCATCAATATTAACCTTTCCCATATCGAGTATCTGCGCGGTACTCTCTTCTGTTAGAATTTGCGCTTGTTCTATGTTGTTGCAGCCATTGGCAAACGACTTTAATAAAATATCGAAACTCGATGAAAGCTGCTGAATACTTTCTTCTTCAAATAACTCGTCACAATACTCCCACTGAATATTAATGTGATCTCGATGCATTTCCGCATTCAAGCTAATGTCATAGGCCGAAAATGAAGAGTTAACGGTAATCGGTTCTACATCCAAGTCACCTAGAGCTAACTCTTCAGCTTCGATATTTTGGAGTGCGAACATCACTTGAAAAATGGGGTGACAAGATGAGCTTGATTCGTTACGTGTTAACTCAACGATTTTACCAAATGGTAACGATTGGTTTGAGAAGTCCTCTGAAAGTTTCTGATGAACTTCTCGTAATAGTTCAGTAAATATGGTCGCCTTTTCAAGGTTAACTCGCAAAGGCAACATGTTCACAAAACAGCCCACTATATCGCTCAGGTCATTATGTTCGCGATTAGCCACAGGTGTGCCTATAACGAGGTCGGTTTCTCCACTATATCGGCTCACTAGTATGGAAAATGCAGAATAAAGTGTTGAAAAAAGCGTGACATCATTGTCGGCAGCCAGTTGGTTCAGTTTTGCTAATAACTCACTATCAATTCGCTGGTTATAGGTTCGACCAGAATAAGAGGGTTGTTTTGGACGTACTTTATCTAATGGTAACGAATGAATTGGTGGTGCACCTGCCAATCGTTCGCGCCAGTAATTATTGAGTTGAGAATACTCAGGGTGTTGTTTCTTCTCTTTTATCCATGATACATAGTCAGAGTATTGTAACACCTCAGTTTGAATTGAAAGGTCTTGCTGTCCACATGTTTTAGAATATGCTGCAGCCAACTCTTTGGTTAATATAGAAACAGACCAGCCGTCGGCAGCAATATGATGGAAGCTCAATAACAAAACATGATGTTCTTGTGAGACGACAATAATTTCAGCTCGCATCAAAAGATCCTTGCTTAAATCAAATCGAACAGCCGCTTGATTTCGCAAATAATCTTGCAACACATCTTCGTTATTAGAAAGATCAATATTGGAGATGGTGAGTTGAAATGGCTGGTTTGATAAATTCGCTAATAGCTCTCCATCTATTAAATGATAATTGGTACGTAAAACTGAATGATTGGCGATTAGTTCATTGAGTGCTGTTTTTAGATGGTCTATATCCAATTTTCCACGCAAATGAAATGCAAAGGGAATATTATAAGTTCCACCGACTTTCTCTTGTTGATCAACAACCCATAATTGTTGCTCTATATCGGATAAACTTCTTGGATAAGAGGCCTGAGTTTTGACTAATCCATTATCTGAGCGCTCACGACGACTTTCCAACCAGGCAATTATTTCTGCTTTGTGATTTTTAAGCTGTTCGATCACCAAGTCACCCAGTTGGGTCAAAGGCCCCTCATAACGTAGTTTGTCGCCATTTAGTGATAAAACAACACCGTCCTTGGCTAAATTAATTATAAAGTCCTGAATATTCATATTTCACCCTCTACCATTTCTACGTCTTTATTTTTTAACTTGGGCTTACCAAGTGCTGCATCGATAAGCAACGCAATATCTTTTAGTACAGGTTTCTTAAAAATATCCTCTACCTTCATATGCACACCAAACTTATTCTCTAAGTCTGACTGAAGTTTTATTGCTTTAAGTGAGTTACCTCCCAAGGCAAAAAAGCTCTGAGTACTAGTGACTTCTGATAGGTTTAAAATATCGGCAGCACATCGGCACACAAGGGAACAAGTGGCTGTCATTTCATCGTCGATGACAGGATTGTCTGTTTGCTGACGTTGTGACCAAAGGTTACGTAACTCAGAATCATCCAGTTTGCCATTTGACGTGAGTGGCATGGAATCAATCGCCAAAATCCGAGTAGGAATCATATACTCAGGTAGCCGTTGATATAGATGGTTATTTACCAGATCAAGATCAACCGATAGCGATGAAGTGATAAATGCAATCAGTTGTTCATCCAATAATCTTATCGCTGCATTTTTAATTGGAGCAAATTCTAGCAAAACCGACTCTATTTCCTTCAGCTCTACGCGAAAGCCTCTTAGTTTTACTTGTCGATCTTTACGACCGATAAAACTTAAGTTGCCGTCTGTTTCGACTCGTACTCGGTCTCCAGTAAAATAAAGTCGCTCTCCCACCTGCTCAGGATGAGGAATAAAAGATTGTGCGGTTTCTCTTGAATTATTCCAGTAGCCGATTGCAAGACCTTTACCACCAAGATAGAGGTCGCCCACGACCCCATGGGGCACTGGTTCGAGTGCATCATTGAGAACTAAGCATTCTGTTCCTTTAATTGCTTGGCCAATGGAAACATGACTTGATGTGATAGGAAGCGTGACTGGATGAGTGCAGCTGAAGGTAGTATTTTCTGTTGGGCCGTAACCATTGATAAGTTGTGGAGGGCAGCTTATCTCAGCTAACCTGTTGGCATGATGTACAGAAATAGCTTCTCCACCAACCAGCAGATATTTTAGGCCTGAAAAAATAGTATTATCGATATCAACCAGCGTATTAAACAAAGTGGATGTTAACCACAGAGTATTAACCCCTGAATGGATCAGTTGCCGAATGTTTTTTGGTTCAGGAACCTTTTTGTTAACTATATGGCAGATACCACCATTTAATAATGGTGCCCACAATTCAAATGTAGAAGCATCAAACCCAATTTGAGACAACAGCGATGTTTGAATAGTGTCGTCGAAACGCAGATAGTTAGTTTCTTTAACAAGCCGAGTAATGCCCTGTTCGAGAATAGCTACGCCTTTAGGACGACCGGTGGTACCCGAGGTATACATAATATAGGCGATTTGATCCGCTGAATTGTCAACTGACCAAGGCCAGTCGATGGTAGCTGTAGCAGGCAAGCTATTCAGGTCAACAATTTGGCATCTTGATGAGCTTTTCAAAGACACATTGTTTGCTAGAGCATCATCGGTAACTACACAGCACGCGTCGCAGTCTTGAATAATATCAGCGACTCTTTCAGAGGGTAAATGACAATCTAAAGGAACATAGATAGCATACAATTTTAATACACCGATAAACGTAGCGACGCATTCAAAATTTTTGGGTAATTGAACAACAACCCTATCACCCGATGTTACTCCTTGTCTTTTTAAATAAAGTGCTATTTGAATGGATTTTTCCCAAAGCTCTAAATAAGTAAAATGTTCGGATTCAGAAGTAATAGCCATTGCGTTAGGACGGCAATTAACTTGTTGCTCTAACAAACTTAGCAGTCTTACAGGTTTCTCATTTGAATAAGATGGTTCTACTATGTCATTGAACTTTTGCGTGTCTTGACTCACCGAAGTTACTAATGCGTTGTCATTTATTGATGAATCAGTTGCCGCTAGTGTTCGCTTAAGAAATTCGCGGCACTCTTGTTCAAATCCTCTCGCAAATGTTTCTATCATAGCTTGATCAAAAATATCAGTTGAGTACTCCCAACTCATTTCCAAGCCATCGTCAACAGTCATCGCTTCTACAGTCAAATCCATACGAGCAGTTGCTTGCCTTACATCAGTGTAGGGTTTAACAGCAATGTCGGGTAATTCAGGCGAAGTAATCTGGTTATTTTGTAAGGTAAAAACAATCTGAAATAAAGGGTTAAAACTAGCGCTGCGCTCAACCCCTAGCTCATCTACCATCATTGAAAATGGCATTGCCTGATGTTCTAAGTCAGCAAAAAACTGTCGTTGATTTTTCTTTATCGTCTCAACAGAATCTGAATGTTTAGAAAAATTAAATCGCACCGGTAAAATATTGACAAAGCAACCCACTAAGTTTTTGAACTCTTCTTTTTCTCGGTTAGCAACGGGTGTTCCAATAATAACATCATGCTCACCACTCAATTTGGACACCCAATGGGCAAACCTGCTGAATAAAGTAACAAACAAAGTCATTTGGTTTGCTTGGCTGATTTTAGTGAGCTGCTCTACCAGACTGTTTGGTAACTTATGGACAACTGTGGCCCCTTGATAAGACGGTTTTGGAGGACGAACCCGACAGGTAGGTAAACTGTGAATGATTGGTCCATCGATAAGCCGCTCACGCCAATACGAGGCGTATTTTTGTTTTTTATCTTCTGATAAATAATTAGCCTGCCACAGAGCAAAGTCAGCATATTGATATTTCGGCAGCGGTTCTGGCTGTTGTGCATTAGGTATTGCGGCAACTGGCATATAATTGATGCCATGCTTTTTTTGATCGTCTTCTCTTTGAACCAATGCACTTTGATAAAAGAATTCCAGCTCCTTTACTAGAACTCCTAACGACCAACCATCCGCTGCAATATGATGTAGACTGATCACGAAAATCGATTCGTTTGGCTTTACTTGAATCAACGAAAAACGAGCCATTAAATCTTGCGAAAGCAAAAATGGAGTAAACATCTCTGCTTCAACGAGGTTTTGAATAGCTTTTTTGTTGTTAGCTTGTTGGCTCGATGATAAATCGAGCCTGTTAAGTGTAGGCTTTGTATTACAGGCGCGGGCGAAAACTTCCCCGTCTTTCTGGTGATAGCTAGTTCGCAATATAGCATGCTTGGCGACTATTTTTTCAACGGCGTATTGTAAGGCATTTACATCAACCTCACCTGCTAAGTGCAATGCTAATGGGATATTGTAAGTGCTACTAACATTCTCTAATTGACTCACAAACCAAAGTTGCTTTTGACTGAAACTAAGTTGATGAGGAGAGTTAATATTTACTGTTTTGATTTCGACATTATCTGACTTTTCTGCATGGTCATTTCGTATATGATTTGCTAATGCATGAACTGTGGGCTGCCTGGCAAACTCACTGATTGAAATATCAACCTTAAATTCTTTCATTAGCTTGGAAAGAACCCTTAATGCCGTTAATGAGTTTCCTCCAGATGCAAAAAAATCGTCGCCTATATGTAAGGAGTCGATACCAGCAATTTCTTTCACAATTGCGAGTACATTCTCTGCCACTTGGTCCGTTTCTACATCGGAGAACAGCTCAAACTTATAATCAGTTGGTTTTACTGTGGGAAGCGCTCTTCGGTCAACTTTCCCATTATCAGTGATTGGCAATTCCTTCATGCAAATGACCGCGCTCGGCTTCATGAATGAAGGTAATTTTCGCGTTATTTCGGATACCACCAATTGACGCTCAATGGTATTAACGATATAAGCAAACAATTGACCGCCGCCAATGTTTGGTTCCCAGACTACGCAACAAGAATTTACTCCATGACAAGTTCTTATAATATTTTCTACTTCTGAGATCTCGACGCGAAAACCTCTAAGCTTTACCTGTGAGTCATTCCGACCAACGTATATAAGCTCACCTTGTTGATTGTATTTGACTAAATCTCCAGTACGATACAATCGTTCGCCTCGAGCCCATGGGTTAGGAATAAATGCGCGTGCCGTTTCTTTCGGTAAGTTGGCATAACCTCGCGCTAGCCCAGGGCCGGCAATATAGAGCTCTCCTGCCTGTTCTCCGATAACTGGGCTTAAGAATTCATCGAGTACATAAGTCTTAGAACCAGAAACAGATGAACCAATAGGTAACGCTTTCCCTTCATAGGCTCTAGGAATTGAAAAGGTGGTGGCCAAGGTCGTATTTTCAGCCGGTCCGTAAGCATTGATTAGAGTGCCGCAAAACTTATTCTGAAGTATCTTTTGAGCGGCGGTAACATTACCCGCTTCCCCACCAAACACCAAATATTTAAAATTTTGGAAAATATTGGGCGCATCATTGGCATAAATGTTAAAAAGAGCGGTGGTTAGCAGAGCCGTATTGATTTGCTCTTCCTTTATGGTCTGCTGAAATTTTGAAGGAGATAATAGGGTATCTTTTCTAACGATAACCAGATTACCACCGTTGAGTAGCGCTCCCCAAATTTCCCATGTCGCAGCGTCGAAAGTCAAATTTGATAACTGAGCAAACCTAAGTTCATTTGAATACTCCATATAGTTAGTTGACTTGACTAACCGAAGAATACCTCGCTGGGTAATTTCAACACCCTTAGGTTTTCCAGTCGATCCTGAGGTAAATACCATACAAGCTAAATCATCCGGTTTGACTTGTGTAATTGATAACATCGAACTGGTACCGGCCTGCTCAATCTTATTCACTAATTCGATATTAATACAATGGTTAACTATTGATGAGCAGTGGCTAATTTGTTCTTGATTAAAAACAATCAAACATGAGCACCCAGAATCATTAAAAATAGATTTAATTCTGTCAGTGGGTAAATCTGTGTCTAAAGGTACATAGGCGCAACCCAGTCGAACCAAGGCTAGCAGAGAAGCAATGTACTCTATTCCTTGTTGTACTTTAACAGCAACATGAGTTCCTCTTTGAATACCCTTTTGATCCAGTAATAAAGAGATATTCAATGCGATATCATTGAGTTCTTGATAACTAACTCGTCGCTGTCCATCAATAATAGCCACTGCATCAGGTTTCTCATTCAAATAATTTGCAAACTCAGAATACATATCACTTGCTACAACCATATCTGAATAATGCTCAATGTCCTCGGTTAATGGCGTATAGTTAGCAGAAAGCAGATTTAACACCGAAGTATTCGATTGAGCAACTAGGCACTGAGCATTCATCTCTAAGCGACTAATCAATGCATTAGCGGTCGTTTCTGAAATTTCTGATGAGTTAACTTGAAGTATAAGATTAAGGCTATCGTTATGCTCTGAAACTATAACCGTTAACGGATAATGAGAATATTGAGTAAACTCAAGCTCAGTAATCGACAGTTGCAAATCAAGAGAGTTATTATCAACGGGATAGTTTTCGAATACCAAAATACTATCAAATAAATCACCTTGCTCTTCAAGTTTTAGATAACGCTTAATATCGCTAGTTGGACAGTGACTGTATTCTGTAGACTCAATGACTTGTTGTTGTAAATCGCGCAAGCAGTCATTGACTGTCTTCGACCAACAAAAATCGACTCGCACCGGCAAGGTATTGATAAACATTCCAGCGATGCTGGCATAACCCTCAAGGTTATGTGGGCGGCCTGATACCGTCATGCCGAAAACAATTTGGTTGGAGTTAAACAACTGTGCTAAACATGAAGACCACAACAATTGAACAATAGTATTCAAACTAGTATTTGTCTGTATTGCAAGTTGTTTCAATAAGCGAGTTTGTTCAACTGTAAATGATAAAGAATGCTCTATAATTGACGCTGATAATTCAGTCGCTTGAATATGCTCAAACTTATTGCATTCGCCCAGCAATCGACGCCAATAAGAGGCTTCGTTTGACTTCGAACGATTTTTCTTCAGCCACTGAAGATAACTTTTAAATTGCGGTGTTTTATTGGGCGTAGCAGGAATAGCCTTGAGATTAATTTCGTATTGTTTAAAAATTTCACCCATTATGAGAGCTACAGACCAACCATCTAACATCATATGGTGTCCGGTCCACAGTAATCGATATTCTTGATCATCCGTCTGAGCCAGTAATAATCTCATCAACGGAGGTTTGGTCAGATCAAAAGCTGTTTGATAATGTTTGCTCTTAGTGCTTACCCATTCATCTTCGATACTTGCTGTTGAGCGCCAATCACAATACTCGAATGGCGATAAGACTTCCTTAACCACAAATTGGTGTGGCCGGGGCAACCCTTTCCAAAGGACTCCCATCCTAAGAGCATCATGTTGCTGAACAACCGAACCAACTGCTCTCTCAAGTGCGTCGATCTCGATTTCACCATCAATTTTCCAGGCCGACTGAACGTGATAGGCTTGCCCACCACTTTTTTCTGCATGAAACAACATGCCTTCTTGAATCGGTGTGAGAATAAAAATATCCGAATACTTTTTAGATTCCATTTAGCTTAGTTCTCCAACAACGATGAAACTAAATCTAGGTCGACGTCTGCTAGTTCGCAGAGCTCATTAGCGTCATGACCCATAAACTCATTAAATAACTCAAGATAACGACTAATTAATTGAGAAACATCTTCTTTGCTCCACCTTGCTTCGCTATAAGTTATTTGTAATGTAAGCTCACCAGAATCGATAGCCGCTAATACTTGAATTTCTGCCGACAAAGAATTCTTAATATCGGCCCCAAAGGGCACATCTAGCGAGTAAGAAAGTTGTTCTTGTGATGCCTTGGCTGAAGAAATATCACCAAAGAAATTAAATACGACCGATTGTTTTTTCAGTTTGTTTAATTTCTCATTAAATGCCTTGTCTTCACTATAAGCCATTAAACTTGCAAATTGTCTAGAAGCTAAAGGATCAAGCATGGTATTACGAACTTCTTCAACCAGGTTTTGAAATCCATCAACATAAAAAATCAATGGATGCAGTGCAGTAAACCACCCCATTGTCTGGGCTAAACTCAGTTCTCCTGAACGAGTGGCTCTTCCATTGTGCTCACGCCAGATAACGAGGTCTGGACTTTGAGTTTGCTCAGAAACAGCAGCCACCAGCGAAGCGATTAGAATGGGTTCTAATTCACTTGGAGAAATGCTGTCTAGAGCAATATTATATTTTTCTGTTGTCGCATGTTCATAGGTAAACTCCGCTTCAGGATTAGAAACCTTAAGTTGAGAAACTGCCTCAGGTAACGCTTGATTCCATTGATTAAGACACTCTTGACCATCAGCTGACGTTACCCAGTCTTTTTGATGCCTAGTCCATTGTTGATAGGATATCCAAGACGGACCATCATCGACTAGCTCACCCTTTAAATAGGCTTGGATTTCATCAACCAGTATTCTCCAGGATGCAACATCAACAATTAAATGATGTAAACAGACGATCAATTCTTGAGATTCTTCTTTTTCAATGAGTAAGCAAGCATTTAGCCTACCCTCTTCTAAGTTAAGTGATGCTTGCGTTTCGCAAATCAATTCTAATCGACGAGCATCTGATATATTAGCTTCCTTCCTAAATGAAAAATAGGATGCTTCTTCTGAATAGATTGCTTGCCAGTCATTTGTTGTTTGCCTAGTAAAACTCAAACGAAATACATCGTGACGCTTAAAAACAAATCGAAGAGCACTTTTAATCTTCTGCTCCGAAAATTGTTGCAGCGTTATCGAAACCGCTTGATTCCAGTGGTTGGGATTATGATGATTGTGTTCGAAAAACCAGTTTTGGTTAGGGCCGGAAATAGACTCTCCTGATTTCACTGGATCAATCGTTAATTGTGTATTGAATCCATTCTCCCGTTCTTCAGCAACTTGTGCTAAGTGCCTAACCGTGGGGTACTGCATAATCTGAGAGGGTTCTACAGACACGCCTAATTTTTGAGCTCTCGTTGCCAGCGATAGTGCTTTTATTGAATCTCCGCCTAAACCAAAAAAGTTATCATCCAACTGGACTTTTGTGCGCCCAAGCACTTCTTCGAACACGTTTATCAAGCGTTGTTGAATCGATGTCAACTCTGACTCTGATTGCTTGGATTCTAATGAGACCAGCTGTTTTGCTAGTTCTCTTAGTTTGGCCATGTCCGCTTTACCGTTTCGAGTCAGAGGTAACTCATCGACTTTAATAAATCGATCTGGAATTGCGTATTCTGGCAAATGACCACGTAACTTATTTCTCAGCTTCCATCCATTGTCGCCTTCACTAAAATTATCATCATCACTTACCACTGCAGCCACAAGTTGTTTGTCGAATTCAAAAACGGCTGTGCCTTCTAAATTTGCTAGTGATAGCAATGTGCTTTCAACTGCTTCCGGCTCAATTCGATAACCTCGGATTTTTAATTGCCGATCACTTCGTCCTAGAAATTTAAAACCTTGTTTTGAGAGTTCACAGACTATATCTCCCGTGCGATAAAGTCTTTCTCCCGTTGAAAAAGGATTAGGTATAAATCGACTCGCTGTCATTCCTGGCATATTGACATAACCTTGAGCTAAATTGGGGCCCCCTAAATAAAGCTCTCCGGCAACACCCTTGGGTACGGGATTGAGTTGTTGATCTAACACATACCAGTGACTGTTTAAAATTGGCTTACCAATTACGCTGTCGCCACTTGCCCCGGTAAGTTCCCCACCACTGGCCCAAACGGCTGCCTCCGTAGGACCGTATTCAACATGAAGCTGAGCCGTAGTATTTTTAAGATGAGTTTGTATCAAACCTTCGTAAACACTCTCGCCTGCAAGAACGACATGCTTTAGGTTGGAGAAAGAAAAGTTGTTGTTATGCTCCAATATCGCACGGTATAAAGATGGCGTGACTAAAAAATTCTCCACTTTTTGTTCTTCTATGAGATTCACCATGCGATCAATTGATTGCATTTGCGACTGAGTGGGAATAATCAGTGTTTTACCTGCACAAAGCGAACCTAAGATTGCCGCTAAACAAGAGTCGAAGTGAAAGCCAGCAGCGAACGAAAAGCGCTCTGATTGGGTGTCGTAAAAATCTAACCGACTTAGTGTCGAAAGCGCAATACTTTGGTGAGAAATTGCTACCCCTTTTGGTTTTCCGGTACTCCCTGAAGTATGGATAATATAGGCGATGTCTTTGCCGTTTAATATTGGCCCGGCAAAGTGTTGAGAGTTTGTTAAGGAACTCCAATTAAACTCAAGCTGTTCACAGTCCAGTTCAGCATTATTTACTCGGGTGCCTAATACCAGTTGTACCTGATTTTCTCGAATAATGTTATTTACCAATTGGGTTGGCAGTTGAGGATCAACCGGAACATAGATTCGGCCAGCTTTAAAGCAGGCAAACATCGCTACCACAGCTTCGATGCTTCGTTTAAATTGAACCA
Organism: Pleionea sediminis; assembly: GCF_007570825.1. Taxonomy (GTDB): domain Bacteria; phylum Pseudomonadota; class Gammaproteobacteria; order Enterobacterales; family Kangiellaceae; genus Pleionea; species Pleionea sediminis. The sequence goes on from NZ_SUNB01000011.1 coordinate 16,503, forward strand.
CGACTGGGCTATTGCCCTGTGTCAATAATCTATTAGCCAAGGAATTAGTTAACTGGTCAAAGTCTTGATAATTAAGCTCTAAATTATCAAAGACTATGGCTGTTTGCTCTGGGTTGGCTATAACTTGCTTCTCGAGCATCTGCAATACTGATACCGAGTGGTCATTCTGCTTACGACTAAAGTTGTTTAATGGATTGAAGTCGTTTTCCATGTGATGTGGCAATGGCTTCAGCACTTCGACAGCCGTCTGGACTGTTTCGCATTCCATTAAGCTTTTTAAAATCAAAGCATAGTCTTCAGCCATTTGCTGCAAGAACTTGGCATCAAATCGTCTGCCATCAGCGGTCAGTCGAAAAGATAATTGTTCACCGGGAACGATAGCAACCGCTAAAGGATAGTTATTCTGTTCAATTCCGTATAAACGGCTCCATTGTATCGAGGATTGACTCCCGTCTTGTTCCATAGGATAGTTTTCATAAACAAAAATAGTTTCAAACAGAGCAGACTCACCATAGAGTCCAATTGACTTTTGAATTTCAGCCAATGACACATGCTCAACGTCCATTCTTTCGATATGAGCATTTTGCAGCCTTGTTAACATATCCTCAGTCGTTTGACCCGTAAAGCAATTAACCCGAACTGGGACAGTATTGATAAATGGGCCAACAAACTTTTCCACCCCCTCAAGTTCTGGTGGACGTCCAGAGACAGTGACACCAAAAACGACCTCTTCTATACAAGAATAACGTGATATTAAAATTCCCCAAGCCGCTTGCAAGATAGTATTGATGGTAATCTGATGTTCACGGGAGAACTCTTTTAATAAATTAGAGACTTCCATAGATAACTGACTGTCACATCTTTCGATAATTGGCTGCTTAGATACTTCACCCATCTTCATTGGAAGTTTGCCTGCGTACTCCTGTAATTCAAGTAAGTACTGGCGCCAGTAGTCGGTCGAATCATTCTCGCCAAAGGTTCTTATGTACTCAAGATACTGACTGAACCCATTAGAAAATTGGCACACTAACTCATCTTTTGAGTGCATAGATTCAAGAGAATCATAGGTTGTTTGAATATCTGCAAGCACCACACCGATTGACCAGCCATCTACCAACGCATGGTGTATAGTCCATACGAGAAAGTGCTCCTCATGAGCTTTAATAAGAGTGAAGCGATGCCAAGGTTTACCTTTAACGAATTCTTGCTGTCGATCTTTGTCTAAAAATGAGGTTAACAATTCATCTATTTCAGAGTGACTGAATTTACTCCAGTCTACTTCTTGCCAAAAAACTTCAACCTTGTCTTCAAACTTCTGGCCGATAAATTCATCATCATGTTCGATAAATACGGTTCTTAGTGCCTCATATTTTTCGCCGACATGACAACAGGCTTTATGCAACAATGCTTTGTCTAAATTGCCTTTAATGGAACGATAGGCTTGAATAACATAGTCACCCTTACTCGGATTCTCGGAATAATGATAAAGCAAACCTTTTTGAGTTGCGGTTAATCTGTAAAAGTTTTCATTCGGAATAAATGGCAACTCAGGCTCTTTTTTTCTAGGAAGCTCGTTAATTATTTGCTGTATTGTATGCTCTAATTTTTGACCAAACTCTTTTATCATTAAACTAGATACTTGATCATCTGCATAAGATAAATCAAAAGTTAGATTTTCACCGGTAAGGGCGACATTGATATCCAGCAGGGTCTGTCTAGGAGTCTCTGGATCTTGATAAGCTGACAAGCTTCCCGGAATAACGCTGAAGTATTTATCCTGGTCGACAGATTGTTTTCCTAAGTAATTCAAACTCACCTGAGGTAGATCTATTTCGGCCATTGATTCTCGCACGGCGGCTTTAGGATGCAAGTAACGTAGCAGTCCGTAGCCACTGCCGCGTAATACAGGTTTATTTAAACTTTCAGCAACTTTAGCAAAGGTTGACTTAATACTGTCTGATTCATCAAAGACTACCCATAAGGGCCAGAATCCAGTAAGCCAATTAACCAGACGATCTGGGGTTATGTCACTACTCTCAAAATCTCGGCCATGAGTTTCAATTAATAAGCCTACCTGAGAATTATCAGTAAATCCTTTGAGCGCCTTGCTCACCGAGGTAACTATCAATGAGAGTAAACTTCCGCCAGAGGTAGCAGCGACTTCTTGCAGAGCATTTGATTGCAGTTTAGATAATTGAATCTGTACATTTCGAGTATCGGCAAGCTTTGAACTTTTATTGTTGTAACATCCAAATACGGCGGAAGAGATTCCTTTTAATTGACTCCAATAGCTTTGGTATTCTTGCATTAAAATTGAACTGCTTGCCGTTTTTGATAACTGATGGCACCAGGCAGAAGGATCAGAAAAAGGCAGTAACTGTGTGATATCAGTTTGTTCTACTATACTTTCTTTGGCATTTTCTTTCGCAGTTACTGCTAATGCCGAGTAGACTTCTCGAATATCATCAATGAGAGTATTCCATGATACTGCATCCACTACAAAATGATGTATCACGAGCCAGAGTTCGCAGGTTAGTCCTTCTCCCTCCAACCATAAAGCACCTATCATCCTTCCTTCGTCAATATCCAGATAATCGTGCAAGGCTTGCAACTCTGATTGCAGGATATTACTTTTTTCTTCGACTTGATTGACTTTCACTGTACGAATATTAATTGAGCCAGTACCAGGAACTAAATGATAGTGATTATTAATCTTGGTCAGTTTTGAAACCAACGATGGATGACGCTGCATAACGATATTGATCGCATTGACAAGGTTGTTCAAAGGCTCGCCAGGATAATTTACCTGGATGCCTAAAACTTGGTGGTAAGCAAACTTGCCAATGTTCAAATACCAGTGCTGAATCGGTGTCAAGGGTATTGGAGAGTTAGTGCTGAGATTGGTACTTAACGAGTCCTCTTTTCCAGGTGACTGTTTCATTTGTGAGTCGAGATAATTTGCAATCGCGGTCACCGTTTGCAGTTTAAAAATATCCTTGACAGATAACTTATAGCCTAAACGACGACAGCGTGACGCTAATTGCATAGCGGAAATTGAGTCGCCTCCTATGCTAAAGAAAGACTGGTCTGGAGCCGGTTGTTGACCAATTAATTCGTGAACCAAATCAGCTACCATTGCAGTAGTTTTATCCAGATACTGTTGATTGGCTATCTGCTCACTAGCCTCGTCCTGAATTTGCGTAATACCCGATAACAAAGACTTTCTATCTATTTTCCCAGTCGAAGTCAGCGGCATCTTATCCAGTTTTTGGTAATAGGATGGCACCATATAATGAGGTAGCTGTTTGGCTAGAAAATCGTGTAAAGCAGCTGTTTCCGTATTCCCCACATAAAAGCAATACAAATGAGCAGAGTCCGGTTCACCAGTAACAACGACGGCTACGTCAGTAATTTCTGACTGTTTCATACATGCGGTTTCAATGTCACCAAGCTCAATTCTGAACCCCTTAACTTTTACCTGAGAATCACGACGACCAACAAAAATAAATTCATCATTACGACGAATAGCGAGATCGCCAGTTCGATACATGACCTGAGACTCATTATTGCTGTAAGGGTCAGGTAAAAAAGATTCTGCACTTTTCTTCGATCTGTTAAGATATCCAAAACCAACGCTGTCACCGGCAACATATAGCTCGCCAATACAGTCATCCGGGACCGGGTGCAATGTTTCATCGAGCAAATAAATCCGGCAGCTATCAACGCCTTGCCCGATACTTGGCTCATCCTTTAAAGGTTTATTAAATTTTGCTTGGGTCGCGTAAACAGTCGCTTCTGAAGGGCCATATAAGTTATTTATAAAATCTACTTGAGTTTCTGCAAACAATTGATTAACTAACTTTTTGCGAAGTGGTTCACCGGCCAAGTTGATTGTTTTTGTTTTGTCAGATATTGCGTTTAGCTCTAACAGTAATTTGATTGCGGAGGGGACGGTATTAATTAGAGTAACCTCTTGGTAACTCGACTCAGAAAAGGCGTCCACATTGTCATAAATATGTACCGTGCCACCAGTAAGGAGTGGTAGAAACATTTCGTAAATTGACAGGTCAAAACAGTTGGATGTTAAAAAAGCCACCTCGCGTAGCTGTTCAAAGGTAAACGCTTTAAGCCCCCATCCTAGAAAAGCAGCGAGATTTCCATGATTGAGAATAACCCCCTTTGGTGTTCCGGTACTTCCAGAAGTATAAATTAGGTAAGCAGGTAAAGCCCTAAAAGTAGCGTATGGTGCCCACTTTAGTATTTTCTCAGATACAACTTTCTGGTTAATTTGCTGTAGGGAAACTCGTTGACTCGGATCAACTAAGGCGGCAATATCGTTAGACTCTTCTTCGTCATAAAGCAGAATGGAGATGTTCGCATCAGACAAAATTGTTTGATTTCGAGTTATAGGATAACTGGCATCAACAGGAACAAAAGCTGCGCCACAGTACAATACAGCCAAAATGCTCTCAATCAGTCGTTCATTTCTAGGTAGACAAATGGCTACTCGATCACCCGGCTTTACTCCCATTACTTGCAGCTTGCGACCGGTAAGCATAACTTTGTGTATTAACTCACTATAAGAAACCTGGGTGATTCCGGTAATTAATGCGGTTTTGTCACTCATGTTTGATGCGCGCAAAAACAACTCATCTAAGAAAAAGTTATAAGAGTTTTCAATTGGCGTTTTAAATTCGGGTAGCCATTGATTCGCTAAGCAACTCACAAAATTATAATGTCGGGTTTTACTTTGCGTTGCCGCACTTAAAATGTCTTCAATAATTTGCACATAGTTTTCTTGAAAGGCCTCAGCCTTAGTATTCTTATGTGCCATTAAACGACAAGTTAAATGCTCAGTTTCATCAAAATCGACAAAAAAAGGTACTCCATTACTGGCGATTCCTTTTTTGTCTATTACTAAAGATTCTGGGTGGTTCAATATTTCTTTAAACCGCTCAAACTTGGTATAGTTAAACAAGGTGTCAAACCAACGTCCTACATGAGTTACCTTATTTATGTCACTTAATGGAAGATATCGATTGGGTAAAACGTCGAGCTCATTTTCAAAGCACCTTAAGATAAGTTCATCCCAACTGCACTCTAATAATTTAGCTTGAAACGGCACGGTATTTAGAAACATGCCAACACTGGTGTCTGCGTGTTCATCAGCTGCCCTACAGTTGGTGACTAACCCAGTAACAATTTGTTGGCGCCCCGTAAGAAGACTTAAACATTTAACATGTGCGGCCAGAAGAACCGACTTAATTGAAACACCAAGCCGTTCAGCGGTTACCCGCAATTTTTGTCGCAGTGGTTCATCAATAATAATTGAGCGAGTCGTCAGCCCAGAGTAAGTTGTCTCTTTAGAGTGTTCCTCAAAGCAATGTGGCTCGACTTCACTGAGATAGGACTTCCAGAAGGATTTAACTGATTCAACTGCTGCGGTTGAATTTTCATTGGCAACATGTTGCGCAAAGCTGTATTTTGGTACCGTGAGCTCAGGAGAATCGCCTTGCCGGTAGACTTGGTAAGTATCCAAGAGAGTTTTAGTGACAATACTCTCGCTCCACCCATCAAGTATGGCATGATGAAAACTTAAGCTAAGCTGAAATTTAGTGGCTGATAATTGATGAACAAAAATACGTAGTGGAACTTCATCACTAAAGTTAAATGTCGTGTTGGACTCATCGGCCATCCATTGCTCTAACTTGCTTTCTTGTTGATCATCATCAAACTCAAGCCAACTTTCAACTGTTAATGTTGGCAAAAAATCACCTAGTGCAATATGAGGTTCATCATTTTTATCCCAAATAATTTTACTTCTTAAGATATCATGAGTGCCTACCAAGTCTTCTAGCGCCTTTTTCATAGAGTTTAAACAAAATGGTGCATTGACTTGATAAGACAATACGTCATGATAAATTTGCGTCGAGCTGAAATCATTGCTATGTAGCAACATCGCCCATTGCATTTTACTTACCGGATATACATCCTCATATCCTTGATGAGCTAATTCTGAGTTGTCTTCAGAAAGAAGCGAAAAAGGCTGTGTCGCTTGAGTTTGATTGTTAGAATAAACAACTTCAAGTTCAGCTGAGTTATCTTCTTTTCGTATGAGTTCAGCCAATGCACGCGGAGTTTTCGAAATCATTAAATCACGTAAAGAAACATCAACGTCTTTGTCTTTTAGACTTCGAATCACTTTTAGCGCTGACAGTGAGTCGCCGCCGAGATCAAAAAAGTTATCTAATGCACCGACCGATGAATGGCCAAGCACCTCCGAGTAAGATGCAGCGATTTTTTGTTCGATCTTTCCTTTTGGGATAACAAAATTATCATCACTAAAATAGTCCGCCTTGGTTGCTACCGGTAATCGTTGTCGGTCGATTTTACCGTTGGCGGTTAATGGGGTATCGGTCATTAACACCAGCGCCGCCGGCACCATATACTCCGGTAACCGCTGCCG
>NZ_SUNB01000012.1 GCF_007570825.1 Pleionea sediminis
GTGGGCAGACGTGGTTTGAGACCTTATTTAACTACACCAATTTCCGAGTTTATAACGATTATGCGGACAACAATGACACCATTGTTAGCCGTCATGGAGTCGCATTAACCAGTATACCGCTGGTTGTCAATGCATGGCCCACTGACGAAGGAATTAGAGGTTATGTCGCAGGAAATAGTGATCGATATGCCGCGTCACTGATTAACGACATGGCTGCAACATTTAATTTGATACTTAAAGAAATGATTCAGGGTGGTTGTCATCAGAATGCGAAGTTAAATCCTGTGGCAATCACCGCTGGTTTAGACGAAAAAAGTACTTTAAATAGGACAGAAAAAACAAACGATGTAGAGGCCACTAAGCAGCAACAAAATAGTTTATCGCAAGTCTGTCATTTTAAAAACGGCCGCAGTAAAGAAGATCATAGTAGCTTTCTCGAAAATATATTGACAATGGCTAGGTCTAACCCTAACGCCACTGCCATTCTGGAAGATGAAAACGTAATAACTTATGGTGAGCTATTGCGTCTAGCAGAGTTGATGTCCGTCTCCTTGAATAGGAATTTAAATGGTAGCGAACGAGTGGTTGCTATTTATGCTGATGCATCTTTAAAATCGATTGCAGCGGCATTAGCAACCATGCTTGTTGGCGGTGTCTATCTACCAATAGCTAAATCAACGCCGCTCGATCGACTCACCTATATGGTTGAAGATACCAAAGTATCATTGGTTATTTCAGACGAAACTCATCTTCCACAAATTGATATAACTCAACAAAGATTTGCGCAGTTAATATCTGCCCAAGCAGGTTCTGTTGCTGCAGATAACCTTTTTGCGACTCGCCATCCTGAGCAACTGGCTTATATTATTTACACCTCAGGAAGTACTGGAAAACCCAAGGGGGTTGGTGTTCCGCAAAAAGGAATTGATAATCTAACAAAATGGCATCTAGAAGCCTTTGCTACAATGCAAGGTACTCGAATGTCTCAGTTAGCTAGTTGGGGTTTTGACGCATCTGCGTGGGAAATTTGGACAACTTTATCCACTGGTGGAGTTTTGTGTCTTGGCCCAAGTTTGAGTCATACAAATACCGCGGAACTGAAATCTTGGTTGATTGAGCAAAAGATAGAAGTTGCATTTGTCCCAACGGCTTTTATTGCCGAACTGGTGTCTTTAGATTGGGGTGAGTGTGCAGACCTAAAGTTTTTATTGACAGGTGGAGACCGACTACCAACGGGGATTTATCAATCCACACCTTTTTCGGTTATTAATAATTTTGGAGTAACCGAATCTTCGGTAGTTTCTACCTCAATAGCTTGTCAAAATTATTTCCAACAATCTCCACCGATTGGTTTTCCGATTCGTGACACAGAAGTTCTTCTATTGGACGACTTTATGAACCCAGTGCCCAATGGCATTGTAGGAGAGCTTGCCATTAGCAGTACAGGCTTGGCGCGCGGATACATCGGTCAGCCGCGTCTTACTGCTGAACGATTTGTACCACATCCAAAGCTCAATGGTGCTCGACTTTATCTAACGGGTGATAAAGCTCGAAAAAATAGCGATGGCGCTCTGGAATATATTGGTCGAACTGATCAGCAAGTGAGTATTTCAGGACATCGAGTAGAGTGCGGCGAAATTGCACGTACGATTGAGGCTATCAATCCAACGTTAGTTGCTAGTGTAATTTTTGATGAACAGTCCTCACGACTGATCGTTTTCTATTGCAGCCACTCAAACAATGATATTGAGTCAGAACAGATAAATAGTGAGCAAATAAGAGAACAGCTACGCCAGAAACTTCCGTCTCATATGTTGCCTAATTTGTTTGTAAAAGTAGCCCAGATGCCTCTTTCAAACAATGGCAAAATTGATACAGAACTATTAAAAGTCCAATACGCTAATCTCATCGATATCGATAAACGTAAAGGCTCTGCGCCTGTTACCGAGATGGAGCGCCTAATAGGAAAGGTTTGGGCAAACGTGTTGCAATTGCCCCATGTCTATAAAGAAGATAACTTTTTTGAGCTTGGCGGTAGTTCGCTAGCGGCATTAAGAGTGTCTGGGTTGTTGAATGTTGAACTCGGCAAAAAATTACCAATAAGTTTACTTTACACCCATGAAAACTTAGAGAAGTTTGCCAAGGCCTCGGAACAATGGAGTGCTCAAAGCGAACGGATAGTGGTCCAACTACAAGAAGGAAGCCCTTCAGAAATCCCCACATTTATTATTCATGGTGGTGACGGTGAGGTGGTTCGCTTTACCGAGTTAGCAAAAAAGCTGTCGCCTAGTGGACATGTTTACGGTATTCGGTTTAACGACATTGATGCTGATGTGCAACGTTGCCATTCGGTTGAAGCACTTGCAAGACTTTATGCAGGGGAAATTATTAAGCATTGTGATGACCGATGTAACCTTAGCGGCTGGTCTTTAGGTGGTGCGATTGCTTATGAAACCTCCCAGCAACTTGCAAAACTAGGCGTTGAAGTAACTACTACTGTATTACTGGATTCCTATGCACCTGAACAAATAAAACAAGCCTTCGAGCTCTCACCCATTACAAACAGCGCAGACAATGAAAATGCCGTCGCATTTAAACTAAGTCAAATGGTTAGCGGTTATACACCGAAACCCAATTTCGAACGACCTGTTGTTCTATTGAGAGCAAGCGATCAACTGGGTTTGGAGCATGAAACAGCAAATCTTAATGCCGATGGCAAACTAGGTTGGTCGGCTATTTGTCGGCCAAAAATTAAGGAGGTTAATGCTGACCATTATTCAATGCTTGAGCAACCTCAAGTGGCAAAATTGGCGAAACTTATCTTAGATGAACTGAAGTTAACTCTTATATTAAAAGACAATTTATTGTCTAACTTGGAAGTGTGTGAATAAAAATGAGTATATATTGTAAACCCAACCTTGTGTTAGAGCCTATGGTCAACAATTGGTATGCCTGGCCTTATCTTATTTCTCCAGCGAGTTATTCGTTAATCCTAACCAATCACCACCAGAGAATGTTGCAGTCTTTCTTACGTAATCCAGAGCAACATAAACGAATGGCCTCTCGAATGTTGGGCGGTCCATTCGTCGATCATGATGTCAATAAAAAGGATTTTGTTGAAGAGCTAGTCAAGAAAAATGAAGCCAATAATCCTGAGCTATATGAATTGGCCCAAGCCATTCAAGAACTTACCAAAATTTGTAATGAACATAAAATTGGTGATTCATTAGAACCCTTATATGACAAAGTGCCTGACGCATTAAAAGGCTTAGTTGAGTTTGGCTACGACCTTCATAATAACTTGTCGCCAAGATTATTTGAGGGGGCACTTTATAAATCTAAATACTTTAAAAAAGAGCGCCAATCATTATTGCTTTATTTGAATGAAGGCGATACCCGACCATTTATTCTGAGCACGCCAAGATTTCCATCGGAAACCGCTATTCAAATTGAAGTCCCTTTTGATCATGAGTTGGTTGATAAGTTATTTAAAATGCGTTATCAAAGTGGTGATGATTCCATTATTGATGAATTGTTAAAAAATGCTGTAGGTGATGTAACTAAACAACAGTTAGAACAATTCTTTACTACTCAAGCGCCAAAGTTAAATCCTCCTAAATGCAATACGGATGAGGTCACAGCTCGATATTTTAATCACGCGACTGTTCTTTTTTCATATAATGATTTTCATGTGATGACAGATCCAATCGTTGCGCTACAAGATGAAAAAGGAGCACTGGAAGACCGCTGGACTTACGAAGACCTGCCAGAAAAAATTGATTACGTAATATTAACTCATAATCACCAGGACCACGTAGTCTTTGAAACCTTATTACAACTCCGGCATAGAATTGGCACCATTATTGTTCCAAGAAGTCACAATGGATTTATTCAAGACCCTTCATTACGTCTTATCCTAGAAAATACCGGGTTTAAAAATATTGTTGAGCTGGGTGAATTTGAAGAGCTAAATCTACCTTTTGGAACCATAGCTGGGATGCCTTTTTTAGGCGAGCATGGCGATTTACATATCGCATCAAAACTCACCTACTTCCTTAAAATGAATGAAAAGAAATTCTTTATTGGTGCCGATGCAAACAACTTATCACCTGAGATGTACCAAATCGCACAAGATTACTTTGGTGATATCCCTAATGTTTTCGTTGGTATGGAATGCAAAGGGGCGCCTATGTCCTGGCTTTATGGCCCGATGTTGCAGGTGCCTATGAGTCGCAGTCAAGATGAAATGAGACGCTTAAACGGGTCAGATGCAAGAAAAGCGTTGTCATTACTTGAGTCTTTAAATGCAAAGAAAGTGTTCGTATACGCTATGGGAGCAGAGCCTTGGCTTAGCTTTATTTCGAGTATTGATTATGACATCAATTCTCAACCCATCGTTGAATCAAATAAGTTAATCGAAGAATGTCAGGCGCAAGGTGTCGAAGCGGAGCGTCTGTTCGGGAAAGCTGAAATATCTTTTTAAGGGGAAAATCAAATGTTCGATAATATGCCAGATTTAGAATTTAAAGTTGTATACAACGGTGAGGAGCAATACTCCATTTGGCCTGCCTTTCGTGATATTCCGCCAGGCTGGATAGAAGAAGGTTTTGTTGGTAAGAAAGAAGACTGTCTAAATCATATCGAGAAAGTATGGGTTGACATGCGACCAAAAAGTTTGCGAGACGCTCTAGAGCAAACTCACTAAGGAGAAACACTATGGGAATTTATATGCACTCAGAACTTGCTGGAGCATTGTCTTCAGAAGAGTTAGAAATGTTCTATGAAAATGGATTTTGTGGACCTTTTGATTCGCCATTAAGCGAAGATAAAATCGATGCCGTTGCAGACACCTTAAATAAGGTTATCCACGAAAAAAGAGAGCAGCCATTATATGGACGATACTCTGTTCGAGATTGGCACTTGATCGATCCCGGTGTGGAGTCCTTGATCTCGCACCCTGAAGTGTTAGTCAAGCTTAAACAAATTGTTGGTAATGACTTGACCTTATGGCGTTCCAAAATATTTCATAAACGCCCTGGGGATGGAGTTATCGACTGGCACCAAGAGTGGGGGGCATTTAACGGCGAAGAAATTGGTAATGATGTTCCTGCATTACAGCCTAATCCAAGATTCCAAAATGACTTCTGGAATATCACTATCTGGGTTGCACTAGTCGATGTCACATTAGACATGGGGCCATTGCAGCTAGTTAGAGGTTCATATAAACATCGTTATCCAATTGAAATGATCCCGATGAATGAGTCAGCATTTTGGTTAGATCCGTTCCTAGATATTAAAGATAAACATGCGCTTGTTAAAAGCTGCTTAGAATCAAAATTAATCATGGATGTGGATAGCTCTCGATTTCTTGATGATATTGATGTTGATACAGCAACGTTTGAAGATATAAAGTCAGTTGTTACTGATAAGTTTTCAGAGCTTAAAGCAGCAATCACCTTACCATTCCAAGTGCCTGAGTCCGATATCGCCACAGTACCTGTTAAAAAAGGTCAATATATTATTTTCCCTGAACGTACCATGCATCGGTCAATTGAAAACTCATCTGAAAATGAACGGTTAGCTATTAACTTCAGAGTGACGCCCTCCGACACACTTATCTATCCAGGACGACTAAAAGATGATTTTGTAGACGGCTCAAATGTCAACATTAAAAATCATCGATGCAAATTATTGTGCGGTGAGAATCTAAACGAAAATAATATTTATTAGAAAAGGCTTATACACGTGCAGTTTGATTTAAGTAAAGAGAAATATCTTTATTCCGTAAAGCCAGTTCGAACACCAAAAGTTCGGCTCGTTTGCTTTCCTTACGCCGGTGGCAGCGCTAGTGTGTTTCGGGAATGGTCCAAAGGATTACCTGACTTTGTTGAAGCCCATGCAATACAACTCCCGGGGCGAGCTAATCGATTACAAGAAAAACCCATCTCTTGCATGAATCAACTAATGGAAGAGTTGATTCCCGTTGCAAAAAAACTTGTAGAAATTCCCAGCGTATTTCTCGGTTACAGTAATGGCGCTCTAGTAGCTCATGAGCTGGCTCATCGACTAAAAGATAATTCTAACTTAAAAAAACTAATTATATGCGCGCGAAAACCACCTCACATAAGAAGTGTTGCCGAAGGACAGCCATTAAGGCATGAACTTTGTGATGCAGACTTTTTAGCATTCGTTCGCTCATTAAATGGAATGCCAGCAGAAATATCAGATAACGATGAGCTAATGAATATGCTTATACCAATGATACGTGCTGACTTTAAGCTGGGAGGAACTTATCAGGCTCCTGATGCAATGCTCGACATTCCTTTTGATCTTTTCGCCGGTGAGTTAGATATAGAGGCAACACCTAATGAGATGAGCGAGTGGAGAAAATATACTTCTGGTGACTTTACTATGAAGACCTATAATTGCGGCCACTTTTTCCTAAATAACCATAAGGATGATCTTTTGTCCTCCATTAGAAAAATTTTACAAGGCGTTGTGTCATGAAAAATAGTAAACGCTGTAGTGTGATATTTTGGTTAAGTATTTTATTCTCATCAATTTTTAGTGTTTGGATTTACAAAACTGGGTTTGCGCAATCATTGGCGATCAATAGCGAGAATATCCTCCTAGCGTTGGTATTCGGTTTTTGGCCGGTTTTATTTTACTTTACTTTACATAAAGAAAAGAAAAACTGGCTATACCTTACGTTTCCTTTCGCTGTAGGCATTATTATTGGCAGCTACACATTAGAAGAGCATGAAAAGGTTTACTGGATATACTTAGAGTGGGCGAGATACGCGTTAATCCCAGTTGCTATTTTATTCGAAGGTTTTGTTCTTTACTTAATATTTAAAACGTATAGAAGTCTGTCTAAAGGTGATGTGAATGAAGAAAAATTAAAAGCCGGTGTGAGAAAGCATATTGGCGAAGGTGTCGGAGCTAATTTACTCATATTTGAGTTATTAATGTGGTATTACTCGATACTTTCATGGCGTAAAAAAACTGTATTTGAGGGTGATAACTTTTTCACCTATCACAGCAAAGACGGCAATGCGAGTTCTCAACTAGCTTTTGTGATAGTAACTGCCATTGGAATTCCTATAGTTCATTTGTTTTTTCACTTTATTTGGAGTCCAGTAGCCGCATGGGTTATTACTGCATTGTCAATATATAGTGTTTTCTGGTTGTTGGGAGAGTATCGGGCAACTTTGATCAGGCCAATATCAATTAATCAGAAGAATCTATTTATCCGCTTTGGGTTAATTGGCGACGAAACAGTACCGCTCGACACAATTGAATCAATAGTTTCAGTTTCTGGAAGTGTACCTAGGCAAAAAGGGGTTATTCGTTATAAGGGAGCAACAGCACCTAACATCAAAATCACTCTTAAGCCAGAAACAAAGATCAGCGGTTTGTTCGGAGAAAGAGAAACCGACAAAATTTACTTGGCGGTTGACTCACCACAAAATCTTATTAAAGCAGTGAATCTAGCCATTGAGTCAACAGTGAGCCAAACGCACCTTGACGACGCACCTGTGTGCGCATAATCAGGTAGAGTCTATGGAAAATAACACTGAACAGATGTTGCAGTTAGCGATAGAAAAGCTGCAGAAGCGTCGAGCACGAATAGAAGAATTAGAGCAAGAAAACAAACAGCTTAAGCAACAAGCCTCGCAGGAATTTGCCATTATTGGCCTGGCTGTTGATGCTCCGGGTGGTATTGACTCGCCGGATGAGCTTTGGTCCTTTTTGTGTGAAGGTGTACCGGCGAAATCTGACGGTGGCTTTCGTTGGCCCGAGCAGCTTGCGCAATATTTGAAACAAAAGGGGATCGACTTCGTTAATAAGGGCGTTACCTTTGATCGAGTCGATCAGTTTGATCCCTTGTTTTTTGGGATGTCTGCGACGGAAGCTGAACGAATTGATCCTCAGCATCGTATGTTGTTGAAGCTCGTGTGGCGTGCCTTTGAAGATGCGCGGCTAATTCCAAGTGACTATTCTGGTAAAGCCGTTGGTGTATTTGTGTCTTGTGGTCAAGGAGATTTGAGTGGAGCAGTCAATGGTATTCCCGGTTTTCAAGACATTGACGCTTACACTGCACTTGGTGCAGCACCCAGTGTATCTGCAGGCCGTATCAGCTATTTTTATGATTTTAAAGGGCCTACTCTCAACATCGATTCCTCATGCTCGTCAACCCTTTCAGCGATACACTTAGCTTGTCAAAGTTTACAACAAGGCGATTGTCAAATTGCGGTTGCAGGCGGCGCCAACCTTATTTTAACTCCAGCTTCAATGCTGGGATTTTCTCGTCTCAATGCATTATCAGAAAAGGGACAATGCCAAACGTTTGATGACCGTGCCGATGGATACCTCCGTGCAGAAGGAGGCGGTATGTTACTGATAAAAAAACTTGAAGACGCAGTTCGCGATGAAGATCAAATTTGGGGTGTTGTTTCTGGGTCTGCCATGACTCACGATGGAAGGTCTAACGGTTTATCTGCACCGAATGGGCGGGCGCAAGTCGCTACTATTCGTGCCGCATTAAATGATGCTGGGATTAACGGCAATTGTATTCAATATGTAGAAACTCATGGAACCGGAACTCGGCTTGGAGATCCGATAGAAATTCAAGCGTTATCTGAAGCTATCGGAAAGCGGGATAACGATCTTTTGGTTGGTTCTGTCAAGGCATCACTCGGACATCTCGAAGCTGCAGCAGGTGTCCTTTCTGTTATTAAAGTCTTGTTAATGATTCGCCATCAATCGATTCCTCCACAACCCTATGGGCTGCAAGAAAACCCGCTTATCCACTGGCAGAAGTTGTCTATTCAGCCTGCAAAAAAATTGAGTCGTTTGGAGGAAGACAGCGGTCACTATATGGGAGTCAGTGGCTTTGGTATGAGTGGCACGAATGTGCATTTGATAATTAAAAATTACCAAAAAGCTCGCTCGAATTCGCAAACTGTAGCTCAAAGCGGAACTAATAATAAAAATGGTAACCCACTACTCAAGTCATCTGTTTTACCCCTTTCTGCGAAAAGCCTAAATAGTCTTAAACAGAGAATACTTCAGTATCGAGAAGCTATCGGACAAAATAATAATCAATATGTACAAAGTCTCATTGCTTTAACACAGTCCGACCAAACACATTTTAGTGAGTTTAGATTGGCAGTGGATGGCTCTTGCAATCAAACAGCAATCCATCAATTATCAGAGAAATTGGAGACCTTACCTGATTGTGAAGTTGGAGATAGTGAACCTAAAATTGCATTTGTTATTTCTGGCCAAGATAACTATGACTCCAGTTTAGCTCGAAGCTTATTCGAAAGCTCCGCCTACTTTAAAACACTGATTGAAGGTTTCTCAGCAGAATTTGCACGTTTAATTCCGGATGCTCCTGAGTCACTTATTTCTTTAATGACAGAGTCTTCTTCCGAAAAATATTTGCAAAACACTCGTTACGCACAACCGGTTATATTCGCGCTAAATTATTCTCTATGCAGCTTGTTAAAAGAACTGTCGGTACCGGTTCATATGGTTGCCGGTCATAGCTTAGGTGAGTGGGTTGCAGCAACGATTGCTGGAGTAATATCGGTGGATGAGGCATTTGCCGCTGTTATTAAAAGAGGAGCGCGAATGTCTGAAAGCCTACCAGGGCGCATGGCTGTTGTATACCAAAATGTAGAATTGTTAATCCCTATTCTCCCAGAAGATTGCTTCATTGCTGGAATTAACGGTTCGGAGCATACAGTTGTTTCAGGATCTGAAGAGACCATTCTTCGATTTAGTGAATCTTTAAAGTCGTCTGGTGCGACTTGTACTTTACTTAGAGTCCAACACGCGTTTCACAGTCCCGCAATGGAGCAAGCTGCGAAATCATTTGCTTCTGATATCCATCAGCTTTCTTTTCGTGACATGCAAATTCCATTAGTTTCAAATGTTTCTGGTGACTTACTCGAAAACTCTGAAATTACATTGAATTACTGGCGACAGCATATGTTACAACCGGTTCAGTTTCAAAAGACGTTAGCAACATTAAAACGTCATCAAGTGAACTGTGTCATAGAAGTGGCAGCTAAAAAAAGTTTGCTGGGTATGTGGGGCAGTGACCAAGATATTGATATTTTTTCTACTGCGCAAAGTAAAGGAAATACCTGCCATGGCTTAGACCATTTATTATGTCAACTTTTTGAGAAAGGAATCCCATTTAACTGGCCTAAAGTTACAGCTGATTTAGTCCATGTTCTACCTTATCCATTTGATGAAATAACATTGCAAGATGTCTATCAAGGCCAACTTGAAAAAGTCGCTGAACACCTCTTAAACCAGAGTCAAACTACCGGAAGTCAAAGTAAGACTTTTGAGTTGGACCAAGTTACCAATAAGGGATTCTTAACCGATGATTCGACCATGATAGGCAGCATTCGGTTAATTCAAGGTTTGGTTGATGAAATCGAAGAGTTAAAAGGACAATCCTTCCGACCTGTAAAACTAAACTCAATGAGTAAGATTAAATCGGCAAAAGCGTTACGAGTTCACTGGCAATCAGCTGAAAATACTCCAGAGACTAACACTTCTCAAGATTCTTCCGATATTCCTAATGAAGTAGTAAATAAGCCAGAAACAGCTGTCTTTATCGATATTCAATTAGATGATAACAAGAGTTGGCATCGAGTTGCGGTTGGCGCAGTGTAAACAAAGGATCATTCAAAATGAATAAGAAGCAAGTTAAGTTTAGCTTGATGTTTTTTGGCGCCAGTAAAGCAAAAGATTATCGAGCATATTATGATTTTGTTATCCAAGCCTCTCGATTTGCCGACCAGCATGGTTTTGAAAATATCTGGTTACCTGAGAGGCACTTTACCGACTTAGGCGATGTTTTTTCAAATCCCGCGATAGTTCATGCTGCGCTGGCTCGAGAAACCAGTCGGATCGGATTAAGAGCAGGAAGCGCAGTTGCAACTTTAAAAGATCCTCTTTTGATTGCTGAAGAATGGTCGATAGTGGATCAGTTGAGTAATGGCCGTGCAGGGGTTGCATTGGCTTCAGGCTGGAATCCGAATGATTTTGCTATCGCTCCAGAAAACTATAGCAATCGACATGCGCTACTGGAGCAACGTATTACTGAAATTAGATCCCTTTGGCAGGGCGACAAAGTCACCAAGTTAAATGGTGTCGGAGAGACGGTTAATTTAGAAATACATCCAAAACCTTTGTCACGGATACCTGTTTGGATAACTGCAGCCAGAAGCCCTGACACTTTCGAAATGGCCGGTCGCCTTGGTGCAAATGTGTTAACTCATATGTTGGATCAGGGCCTTGACAGTGTAAAGAACAACATAGCTTTATATAGAAAAGCTCGTGCAGAAAATGGTTTTGATAGGGGGCAGGTAACACTTGCTGCCCACACCTTTCTTTCCCACGAGAAAAGTCAAGTAGATGCTGTGGCTAAGGAACCCTACTGCAATTTTCTAGACAGTAACCTGGGACTACTGAATAGTTTGGCGAAAAGTCGAGGGCATGATTTCGATGTCAGTTCATTAAGTAAAACTGAAAGAAGAGATTTCGTTGAGTTTATTTATGAGCGCTTCCGATCAAGTCGAGCATTGATTGGCACCTTAGATGAGTGTCAACCTCTGCTGTCGGAAATTGCTGAGTCAGGAGTTGATGAAATTGCCTGCATGGTTGACTTTGGTCAAGAACTAGCGGCTATTGTGGACGGGTTACCCAATATAGCAAGCTATATTGCCAGTCAAAATGAAACCAATAAGGATTACCAGGACCAACCCGAGGTCGTCTTCCTAGAGCGGGCTTGTAGCGAATATATTGACACACAGAAAAATATTAATCAGCAAGAACGCCTCGTTTTTGATGGTGTTTCCAGTTGCTCCGTATTTGATAAGTCACGATTAATTGACTCAGTTCTAGATTTTTCTAAAGTTTCTGTGAACGAAAACGAACACACTATTAATGTTGTCGCATCCTATCAAAGCAAAACGGTTGCTGTTGCAAACCTACTTACATTCATTGCAGAAAAAGAAAGTCGTAAGCTCGAAAATAAACTTAACCCACCTGAGCAAGTTTGTCACCAAACACTAGAAAATTTTGATGATGGCTTCTACCAAATAGATTGGGTTCCTGATGAGATTGATCTTTCTCAAGGCAACGAAAGTGATCGAGAGTTCATTGTTTTGCTTTTTGATAAAGCAGAATGTAATCGATTTCAAAGCAGTAAACATTATCAAGTGTTTGGCAAAGAAAATTTAACTGTATCAACCGACGATGATCTTCAGTTTAGTTTCGATGCGTTGTTTAGCTCTTTGGTCAATGGAAGCCATTTAGTTTTGTATGCCAACAGTCTAACAAAACATTGGTCTTCACACACGCTTTGGCAGATCAAAACCATTGTTCAAAAGTTAGCACAAGTTGATAAGATCAAAGTACAAGTGTCACTGTTAATCGAAGAAAATGCCGACCAAGGGGATACTCCTTCAATAGAGACCGTCGCCTACAGTGCAAGCTTACAAGGGCTCAGTCGAACCTTAAGAGCAGAGTATCCTTCAGTTTGGTTCTACACCATAGAGACTGATACTAAGACTCCGGACCATAAGATTATTTCGCTGCTTGCAAAAAGAGAGCAAACAGATTTAGAGTACAAATTGGTAGCTGGAGACGCCAGAGTACGTAGGTTGGTACCGGCGCAGTCAAAAGCAACTCCCGTCTATATTCACGAGAATGGTACTTATTTAATCACCGGTGGATTAAGTGACTTAGGTCAGTTCACGGCTCAAAAAATAATTGATAGTGGTGCGAAATACCTACTCCTGTTTTCTAGAAACGCTGAAAGTACCGGTCGCGATTTTGCTAAAACTCTCGAGTCACAAGGTGTGAGAATCGCGTTGTACTCTGGAGACGTCGCATCGGCCAGTAATCTTAACGATGCGAAAGTGTATATAGAATCCCTTGGATTTCCACCGGTTATTGGCATTTTTCATGCTGCCGGAGCCAAGGTAAAAATCGATTCGTTAGAGTCTCATAGCGAGCTTGAGATCGAGTCTGTTATGGAGCCCAAAGTTGCCGGAGTTACAGCACTTTCGGAATCATTTGATTTTAACGAGATCGAGTTTGTTTGTGCTTTCTCCTCTTGGGCTTCCAGTTTCTCTGATGTCGCTCAAAAATTAGGGGCGTATGCGGCAGCCAACTTCGCCATGAATCAAATGTTAAGTGAGCTTGATTGTCATTTCAACGCCAAGTGTTTATCTATATCGTGGGGAGACTGGGGAGGAACTCGAGTTCGACAAGTTGCTGAGCAAGAGGGCATTTCTTTGCTACCCGAAAGCTGGACCTTTGATCCTGAGCTCGGTACAAATGCATTAATTAACGCATTAAAGTATTTTTCCGCACAAGTTTTATTTGTTCCTATAGATTGGAACAGCTATCTAGAACTTTTCCCGAGTCGCACCAATCAATCATTGTTAGTGGAATTGATTCAAGACTCAACCAATTTAAGCCAAGGCATTCGCCAAGTTGACTCAAGTGAACTTACTAATAAACTTATTGAGCTTGTTAAACGCCGCTCGCCGAAGTCATCTCATCAAAAAGACATAAATAAGTTAGGGCTACAGGATTTAGGTTTCGACTCCATAATGTCGCTTGAATTGAGAGCGCAAGTTATTAAAGAGTTTGGTATAGAGTTACCGATAGTTACCTATGTTTCAAATAAATCCATTGACGAGTTAGTAGCGCTCATCAAGGTATCAGTCAATGAAGACTATTCGCTTATCGAAGAAGATTTAGTGGAAGTGGAGTTTTAAGTATGTTTGAGCTTTTGGATAACCTGCGTAAAAAAGGAATTGGTATCAGACTCTCTGAAGGAAAACTTAAAGTCGTGGGAAATGCCTCGGAAATTACTGAGGAACTAAAAAAAACAATATCTAACCTCAAGCCAGAGTTTGTGGAACACTTAGCAAGTTTGCAAAGTAAAGAAGCTAGTGAATTATTGCTGACTCCGGGTGAACAGGCCATTTTAAATGCGCATTCGAGAGCCGCGCATGGTGAAATATATAACCTACCATTTTCAATTTCTTTACAAGGGGCGCTTGATATAAAGAAGTTGAGCTCAGCGCTCAACGAAACTCTTGAGCAATGCTTGCCACTTAGATGCACCTACCACACTAAAGGGATGACTGGTGTAAAAGTACTACATCCGATAAGTGAGGTTGAAGAGTTAACGGTCATTGATGCAACAAATCTGGACGACTTGGAGAAAGCTCAGCGAGACTTTTTTGAGCGGCCCTTTGATTTAGAGGCAGAGTACCCAATACGGTGGCAGTTGGTAAGGCATGATGACTCAAGTTACAAACTGGATATTGTTGCTCATCATATATGCTTCGAAATTTGGTCTTTAAAAGTTTGGCTTGGTTTTTTGCAGAATAGTTACAATGGCGTTGCATCGATTAATGATGAAGGACTCTATTTCGAAGAAGTAACACGCGCGATCGCAAATCCGCAAAGTTTAAACAAAAATTCAAAAGAATGGTTAACCGAGTATTATTCTAGGGAAGAAGCAGCGATACCCAACGATGGAGATACTTATCAACGAGAAGGTTTAGGAACGAGTTACCAGTTTTCTATTAACGGAGATTTAATTGAATACTATCGCCAAAATCTTACCGGCGTAACGCCTTTTCATATATTTCTTGCCGCTTATTCAATTCTTCTTGCGAATTCTAAACTGGATAATCGCGTAATTGCTTGTCCAGTTGTTAATAGAGATGATTTCAATGAGAACCTTGTTAGCTACTTAATTCGCTTAGTCGGTATCAATAACTTAACCAGTTCGTCGAAAACCTTTCGCGAGCTGGTTAATCAGATAAAAGAGGATTGGTTACAGTTATATGAGCAACAATCAATTTCTTTAGAAGAACTGCGACGCGAAATTCCGAGTGCACCTCTTATCGATATTACATTCGGCTATCTGTCGGTTGATACTCCAGAATTACATTTAGAGGGATTGGCTTGCGATATTAATGCGAACCGCACGTTAATGGGATTAAGTCCAGAAGGTAAAGCAAAATATGGGCTGAGTTGTTTTGTTTGCCCCAAAGGTAACTTTTTTGATATCGCTTTTGAAGCCGACCTATCGCTATTTTCTTTAGGGTCCCTAACTGACTTTGCCAAGCGTTTTAACGATATTATAGAAGGGTTTGCCAATCATTTAGACTCACCTATTGCCGCCATAGCCTTGCCTTCAATTTCTGAACCAAGCGAAGAAGTTTATCCAACAATTCAAGCTGACAATTTGATTTCTTTGTTTGATGAGATTACCGCTAAACATGCAGGGCAAGTTGCGATTATTGATGGTGATGGAAACTCTATTTCCTACCATGAGTTAGATCAGCAATCAAATCAAATCGCTCGGTATTTGACTAAAGTGACAGCGACTGATGATTCACTTGTAGGAAAACGGATCGCCGTTTGTATGGAACGATCTGTGGAAGCATTTATTGCCATTGTCGCGACTATCAAGCTAGGCGCTACTTATGTCCCCCTTGATGTTAATACGCCAGTAGAAAGAGCGAATAAAATCATTAAGGATTGCGAGTCCACCTTTTTGCTTCGTTCAACGAAACAGGCCGAAACAGATCTTGAGACGACAGTATCAACCGTTTACTTACTCGATGAAAAACCAATCTGGCAGAGCGAGTCGACGGCTCCGCTGTCGGTGTGTCGTCAGGCCGAGTCGCTGGCGTATGTGACTTACACCTCGGGTTCGACGGGTCAACCGAAAGGG
>NZ_SUNB01000013.1 GCF_007570825.1 Pleionea sediminis
GATGAGTGAATGGAGTTACGCCGCCAGTACCGTGAACATTTCGTCGGATAAAATGGCCGACATTTTTAAAGACGTGAATGAAAAGATTGGTGACTTTGCTGCGACTGGGGGAGGCCCTGCCGCCAATGCGATTAAGCAGCTGAATTTGAATGTCGATGAACTCATTAAGCTCTCGCCAGAAAAGCAGCTGTTAAAAATAGCCGAAGGGTTAGAAAACGTTGGCTCGCAAGCGGAGAAATCGTTTTATCTGGAAGAGCTCGGTAATGATGCGACTTATTTGTTACCGCTGCTCGATAACGGCGCGGAAAAATTAAAGTCACTGCAAGAAGAAGCGCGCGCCTTTGGTGTGTCCATTTCGGAACTTGATGCGGCGAAAATGAAAGCGGCGGAGCGTTCACTCGAACGAGTGGGCGCACTCTGGCAAGGCTTTGGTAATCAACTGACGACTCAAGTGTCTCCGATATTAGAAGTTATTGGTGAGCGTATTGTCCACACCGCGAATGATGCCGATGTGATGGGCGATACCGTGCGCAAAGCGTTTTATGTCGGCGCACGTGGTGTCGGTATTTTTGCTGATGGGCTTCATGGCATTAATATTTTATTGAAAGGCGCAAAGGCGGGCGCGAATATTTTATCGCTCGGAATGGCGGAGCTTGCGGTTGGCGCAACGGAAGCGGCGGCGACGGTGTTTAATGCGATTATGCAAGGCATTACGAAACCTCTTCGCTGGACGCTTGAACAGCTGGCTGAATTACCCGGGCGCGTGGGGGAAGAAGCTGGAGCGGCGCTTAAAAAAGTTCAACATTTTTCTGAAGACTTTCAAGCCAAAGTTCCGGCGTCCCTTGAAATGTTTCGAGATGCGCAAGCGGCCGCGCTCGGTGAAACGAAGCGACAAATCGAAGAACTGTTGGCGCAAGACTTACCGTCGAAAGTCATTACGGAAAACATCGAATCCATCATGCTTGAGGCGGATGAAAAAATCCGTCAAAAGATTTTACAAATTCGTGAGTCGGTTAAAACCGATACGGCAACTTCTGAGCCGCGAACCGATGACAAAGAAGCCGAACGCTTTCAATCGAAACTCGAACGGATGCAAGAGCAGTGGCTCACCGAAGAAGAATTGCTCTTACAAAAATACGAACGTGACCAGTTGTTACTTGACCAGGCGCTCGATAAACAATTTATTAGCGAGTGGCAGTACTTCGACCGAAAAGAAAAGCTCACCAAAGACTACGGCAAACGACAACAAAAACTGGAAGCGAACTTAAATCAACAACGACTGCGCGATGGAATGCAGTTTGCGAACAGTTCGTTGCAATTATTATCCGCATTTGCCGGTCAATCGTTTGGCGCAGTAAAAACACTCGGCATTGCTGAAAGTATCATTTCAATTATTAGTGGTGTCGCTAAAGCACTCAATAATCCCTATCCCGCGAACTTAGGTTTTGCTGCGCAAGTGGCGGCGCAAGGCGCGACCTTGGTTTCGAAAATCAAAGGTACAAGTTTAGGCAGTAGCGGCAGTTCCGTGTCACTGGGTGGCAGTGCGCCTGCCGCCCCCAGTGTTAATCCGCCGGAACGCCAGTACACGCAACTGGGCGGCTTTGAAACGCAGCAGCAGAATGTCGCGCCGGTGTATAACTTTCATTTTGAAAATTTTAACGCCCTTGATCCGATTGCCGATGCCGAACGCTTTGCGCAAGTTGTGCGAGAGAACGACATTATTTTAGTGGACCCCAATTCGCGTAATGGACAAGAACTTCGCGAAGCCGTTTAACGACAACACCATTGAAAGAGACTTCTTTATGATCACAATCAATTACACACCGCTTCGAGAAATTGTCGGCGGTCCCGGTGTTGTTGCTGGAGCGGGAGAAGTCTTCGATTACTCCCCTAAGTTTTTTGGTAAACAGTTTGAATCACTCGATGGCACGATGGTGTCCACGTTGCATCGTTATGAAACGGGTTACGCGTTACAAATCGAAGCGCAAGATGCTACGCAAATTAAAAAATGGCGCGAGTTTGCGGCCAGTTGTACGAATGCGGAAACCTTTCAACTGGATGCCCGAAATATTCCTGACGGTCCCGACTCGGTTATTACCTGTCGTCTGGTGAAAAACTCTTACAAAGAATCGCGGTTTGGGGCGTATTTAAGTCCGTCCTTTAAAGTCATTCGAGTGAGTTAAACTCGTTAAGGAAAATCATGTCTGACGTTTTTCTCAATGAAGTGCGCTCGAACTCCCAGTCGATTGCGACCGTTATTAAGTTTGATTTTACCGAGCCCTTGTTTATCACAACGCATGTTACGAGTGGCTTGCCGAATTCAACATTGCAAGGTTGTTTATTACCGAACACCTCCGTTTCGCAAAAGTTAAATTCGGATGAGTCGCGCGCGGAAATTGGCTCGATAAGTTTTACGGTGTTGGATTTAGGATTAAGCTCTGAATTGAAGATGCGCTTTGATATGAATGAAGGATTAAAGCGGGCGCCGGTTGAAGTTTATCGCGGCAAAGTCGGCACGGATTTCTCGGACTTTATGCTCATTCAAACGCAGCTCATTGATAACTCCGTGTCGATCGGTGATGGCCGTTATCGGTTTCAATGTTCGGACATTCAGCGCAGCGCAAAAAAACAGATTTTTGATTTGGCGGAAACCACGATAACGCAAACGGTGTTACCGAGTGATGAGGTGATTTCGGTTGTCTCAACCGAAGGCTTTGAGTTTTGCGACCATACTGCAAGCTTTGGGGATGCACCGAATGAATCGGTGCTCTATTTGAAACTGAAAAACGGGGACGACTTTGAAATCGTTCGCGTGACCGGAAAAACGGAGACTCAATTTACCGGCATTACGCGCGGGTTATTTTACACTACACCACTGACCTTTGAGTTTGATGACAGCGGTGAGGAAGACGACCAAATTACAGTAATGGAATACGTGTATTTAGAAATGCCCATGCCCGCGATGGTGTACGCGCTCTTAACGGGCGAGATTATCGGCGGCGGTTCTCTGCCCGAGCGTTGGCATTTAGGGATTGAGGAACGTTGGGTCAATCGCGATTCGTTTGAACATGTGGGCGAGGATTGGTTTGACCCCAATAATTATTCGCTCGGTTTAATTTATCGTTTTCAGGATTTGGAAAAAACGGAAGGAAAAAGTTTTATTGAGCGGCAGCTGTTACGGATGATTGCGTATTTACCGATTGGTGCGGATGGTGCGTTATCCCTCAAACGTCTATCGCGCGTAATTGCGCAAACCGATTACACGCAAACCTTAAATGCCTCGAACATCATTCGTTATTCCGATTTAAGGTATCAATTATCGAAGGTGAAAAACCTCATCGATATTCAATGGAACTTTGTCTCCATTCCGAATCAAGCGGAAGGCTATTCCCGGCAGTCAATACTCCTGTCGGAAACCAGTCGTGATTTTAATCGCGGTTACGATACCTTATCGCTAAAACTGAAAGGGCTTCATAACTCGCGGCAAACCACATCAACTCTGCGACAACTCTTGGCGGCGTTTCGCGACCGATATTCATTTCCGCCCTTTGAGCTGGACTTGGGTTTATTGCCAACGGTGTTTGGTTTGCAAGTGGGGGAAACGGTGCGTGTCGATTTGCCGACAATGACCGACCCCACCACCGATGGACCGCTCAATCGTGTGTTTGAAGTTCAACAAGTGAAAACGAGTCTTATCGATGGGCGCGTCAGTGTAAAGCTTTTTGCTTCCTCAAGAGCGCTTGAAGAAGCGCCCGACGATGGTTCGGACTCAACACTCCCCGACAGTTGGTACAGCGAACAAGGAACGGATGCCAGTTCCATTTTGAGTATTGATGGCGATGGATTTTTAACGGCGGATGGTGTGCTTTCCGGGAGTGCTGACACGCGCACTTGGTACTTTGTGTTAGGGGATTTAACCGTGCCCAATGGTCGCACCTTAACGATTGAAAACAATGTGGGTTTGGCGGTGATGGGGTACTTTCAGAACGATGGCTTGGTGCGTGCGAAAAGTACCGAAGACGATTCCAATTTTATTGGAACCACCATTGGCGGCGCGCAAGTCATCTATCGGATTGCCGATGGTCAGCCGGTTATTGATTATGGCAGTCGGCCGCAGATGAATGGTCTCAACGATACCTTGCCGGATTTAACCATTCAAAATAACTCGGGAACCTTATCGGGTATTCCTGAAGATATGCGAGGAACAGCTGGTGCACAAGGCGGACGCGCTTGGAATCGTCAAACCAATGCGTTTGTTGATGGCGGGCTTGGTGGCTTCGGTGGAGGCTCGTTTGTGTTGGTGTCACGTGGTTCGGGTGTCGGAGTTTCAGGGAGCTATGACTTATCCGGAGATGATGGAGAACAGGGGAGTGATGCGTCTCCGATTTCAGCCGGTTCGGGCGGCGGAGGCGCGCCAGGTTCGCTCGTCATGTTAATCGATGGCAATACCAATAATTACCCGGTGCTCAATGGTAAAGTCGTTGCTGAATTTGGAATCAGTCCAACACCCAATTTAGTGAATGATTTTGGGCAAGGGAAAGCCGTCGGTGTGATTGATTTGGGGATGAATAATGCGCGTGTTGTTTACGTACCAAGTAGCACCTAAAATGCCCCGGCAGTACCGGGGCAAGACGGACTTACTGATGTGACACTGGGAGAATTAATGTGTCCTTTAAAGCTTAGTGTTTGAACTCAATATTTCAATGTTGAGATAATAATAAATCGTCGTTAACGACGGTGCGGTTTTAATGATTAGGAATAAAAAGCCCCAGCAAGGGACTGGGGCAACCAGGGAATTGGTAAAAACCCAACGCGTTTGGGGAAGCGTTGTCATGTTAAGTTTAGGTAACATTGTGACTTTTACAAGTCGATAAAGCCTTGACGTGTTAATCTGCCTTTCATATCACGACTAGCCTTACCTGCTCTTTTGAATTCGAATCTGTTCTACTTTTTTGTGTTCTATTCACTTATGTTCTGAATACACGTATTGTGTGAGAATTACCATCGATAACTCCCCGGTTTTGGTAATACTTTACATCATAAATATCTCACTGTGAGTACAATGCGCGCCATCTGTAATTACCCTCGGTGAATGATTTGAGCGGTCTTGCTCTCACCGGTAATGATGTAAGGTCTGCGCATGAAAAACTTGTTATTCGTCTTTCTGGTTGGTTTCTCTTCTCTCTCGATTGCTGAAGAATACGCTAACGATTGGCTCGTTCCTGAGCAGGAAGAAGACCAATTGATGTTTCGAGATGGTAATTCAAATTGGCACCGGTCTCAGGAGGCAGCGTGTAACGCAACGTACCACGTTCAAGCTGGGTTTAACTCGCCTTACTGCGAAGAAGGTGGCTGTCGTTTAGAGCTTGTTCTTGAGGGGCGTCATGCTGAATGCAACGTTGTGAACGGTGAAGGACGGTTGGTTCGGAGTTATCTCCTTTTAGCTAAATACGAAACCCTACCGGTGTGTGATAACCCGTCGTACCCAACGGGCGTTGATTCGGATGGCAATGGTAAAATTGACCAGTGCTGGCGAGAGCCCAAGTGTAATGAAGAGTTCGATGGCGAATCGTTGGTTGAGAAAGAGCGCAATGTCACCATTCGACGTTTGAATGAATTCACCATCCGCACTCATTATTTTGGGGTGCAAGGTTACAGCCCCGAAGACGAAGGGGTGTGTTATAAAGACACCGACCTGAAGTCGTGTCCGGAAAGTGAAGCCGTCGGCAACCCGATTGGTTGTTTAAGCGGTGCCAAATATCAAACCACCCCCTTGTTCTCTGCCAAAGATTTCACGGTGTCGACCAAATACGACTCGCGCAGTTTGATTCGAAAAGGCGAGAGCGCTCCGACACTGGAGTCGGGGATCTTTGGAAAGCTTCGCGGTGGCCTGGGATTAATTTCGGTGGAAGAAACGCCGATGGGTCACGGTGAAACGGCATACAGTTTATTCCGTGACGGACACCGGTTTGATTTTCTGTACAGTACCGCCTCCAATGGGTTGGCGAATTACAGAGACACCTCGATTTACCGCGATTTCACCAACAATCATTTGGTGTACACCGACACGGCTGGCAACGAATGGACGTTCGATGACACGCGCGTATTGGTGAAGAAAGAACTCAAAAACGGTCGTACGTACACGTATCAGTATCAAAGCGGTGCGCAAGGTCAACCCGTCTTATCGTCGATGACCGCGGATACGGGCAAACGCATTGAATTGAAATACAACGCAAAGGGCTTTGTGAAGACTTTGATTGATGTGGCCGGTCGTGAATACTTATTCGATTACGACAGTCACGACAATTTGGTGGGCATTACTTACCCGGATAATACGCCGGAAAACTTATTGGATAACCCGACCAAAACTTTCTTATTTGAAAATGCTCAATTCCCGAACGCACTAACCGGCATCATTGATGAGTCGGGTGCACGTTACAACACGTGGGATTACAACAGCGTCGGCCAAGCCACGTTAAGTATGCACGCCGACGGTGCAGAGCGCGTGGAACTTAATTTCGATGTCGACGGCGAAACTTTAGTTAAAGAATACACCACCGAAGACACATTCCACTTCCGTAAATTCCATTACGAATTGATTGCGGGCGTGAGCCGGGTAACCCAAGTCGACTGGATGCACTGCGAAACCTGTTCGCCGTTTGCCACCGAAATTTCCGAGTACGATGACGACGGAAACCTTATCAAGCAAATCAATAAAAACGGTTCGGTCGATACTTATGTTTACGAGAATGACCGTTTGGTAAAAGAAACGCGTGCGCTGGGTACGTCTGATGAAATGGTAACGCGTTATACGTGGAATGACGAGCACGACAAGATGGCGACGGTGACTCAAGGCAATCTTCGAACGGGCTATCGTTACAACAACCAAGGTCTGCTGAAGAAAGTCTTGTTGACCGATACCGTGACCGGTGAGCAGCGCATTACAACGTCAACTTATAACAGTCTGCAGGAAATCGAAAGCATTGATGGACCTCGAGCGGACGTCGATGACATCACCACGATGACGTACGATGACGAAGGTCGTCTAAAAACAACGACCAATGCGTTAGGTCATGTGACCGAAATTCTTGAGTACAACGATTATGGTCAGCCGACCTCGGTCAAAGACGCCAATGGCGTGATTTCGACGCTGGAATACGATGTCAAAGGTAACCTTAAGCGGGTTGAAAAAGGCGGCTTGGTGTCGGAGTACTTCTATAATGCCGTTGGTTTACTTAAGCAAACCATTGCACCATCGGGGGCTACCTTAACCTACGATTACGATGAGGCGCGCCGCTTAACGTCGGTCACCGATACGGCTGGGAATTATGTGTCTTTCACCTTTGATGTGATGGGCAATCAAACCTCACGGTCCACCTACGATGCCCAAGGTGTACTCTTTCAAACAATGTCGCAAACCTTCGACGGGTTAGGTCAATTGACGTCTATCGTGGGTGCGAATGGTCAGGTTCAATCGTTTGACTACGATGATTATGGTCGTCTTAAAACCACCACCGACGGAAAAAGCAATACGACTCAGTCGTCGTTCGATGCGATTAACCGTGTCACCAAAAGCATCGATGCACTAAACGGTGAAACGGCGCTCGACTACGACGCGCAAGGTCATTTGAAATCACTAACCGATGCTGAGGCGCGAACCACCACCTATGAGCGCAATGCGTTTGGTGATGTAATGTTGCGCACCAGTCCTGACACCGGGACAACATCTTACACCTACGACTCTGCGGGTAACTTAAAAACCAAAACCGACGCACGTGGTGTAGTGACGACCTACGATTACGATGCACTGAATCGCATGACTCGAATCACTTACAGTAACAGTGATGAAGTCGTTGAGTATGTTTACGATGAAACAACGAATGGCAATTATGGTATTGGTCGTTTAACGCGTATCAAAAATGACACCAGTAACATTCACTATCAGTACGACTCTTTAGGTCGTCTAGTCAAAGAAACGCAGGTGACCAACAGTCAAACGTATTCGATGGTTTATGGTTATAACGCTCAAGGTCAATTGGACGCAGTGACTTACCCATCGGGAGTAACGCTCGGGTATGCGTACAACGTGAATGGTCAACTTGAAAACGTTACCGCAACGATGAACGGTCAAACGCAAACGCTCGCCAGTGATATGGCGTATTTACCGTTTGGTCCGATGAAGACTTTGAACTACGGTAATGGACTGTCACTCTTTAACTCTTATGATGCAGATTATCGTTTGGAAGCAGCCGAAGTGACCGGCCTGAAAAACGTCACCTACGCGTACGACTTAAACAACAACATCGAAGCGATTATCCCTGAATCAACGTCAGAGGAAAGCGAGCTGTACACGTACGACGAGCTCAATCGACTCATTGAAGCGGCCGGAAATTACGGCAGCTTAGCCTACGATTACGACGGTATTGGTAATCGCACCGATTTGACCCGCACGGACAGCACGGTTGAATTCCGTTACAACAGTGAATTGAAGCTCAGTGAACTGAACGACAGTGCGGCCGCTATCACGCCGCCCACGCCACTGATTGAACTGAAATTCGATGAAGCGTCGGGCTCAACGATAGCGGAGAACACAGGAACGGCGAGTGCCACCGCCGCTATTTTTTATCGCTGGGCGAAGGCCGGAAGTCCGGGCGCATCGGGTGACGCCGGCGACCTTTCCTATTTTTTCTATGGTCTGAATTCGCTCGTGGAAGTTGACGCACCCTCGGTGGACGTTTCCCAAGGCACGTTCAAGCTGCACTACAAAACAGTGAATCCTGGTCACGGCGACCGGTATATGCTGTACGTCAATGAGTCGTTGGGTGTTTACTTTAACAATGGCGAGCTGAGTGTGTTCAACGACGGCACGTCAATTCCTTCGGGTGTCACCTACCCCACGGACAAGGCGTGGCATGAGGTGGTATTCAACTTCAAGTCGGGGGTTGAAAATGGCGCAAAGTTATACTTGGATGGTAATTTAATTCTGACCACGACGGTTGTTCTTGAAGGTTCTCTTGACACCCTAATGGTCGGTGGTAATTCGAAAACGGCGTATCGGAACTACGCCGGGAATATCGACCAGGTTCAGTTCTTTGGTGAGGCGTTAGAGCCTGCTGCATTAAATGTGGTGACGGAAGTCGACGGTGTTTCCGTACCGACCACCGAATACGATTACAGCCCGAATGGTAATACCACTCAAAAAGGTGACCAATTCTTTGGTTACAATGCGGCGAACCGATTAAGCTCATTCACCCAAGGTGATACGACGGCCAGCTATTTCTACAACGGAAAAGGCGAGCGCGTGCGTAAAGTCGTGAACGGCGCCGAAACGCAGTTTGTGTTTAATGCATCAGGGCAGTTGATTGCCGAAGCCGATGCAAATGGGACTATCATCAAAGAATACGTTTATTTAAATAACCAGCCCTTTGCGCAAATCGTTCAAGGCAACGTCTATTTTTATCACAATTCGCATTTGGGAACGCCGGAGTTATTAACCGATACAAACCAGGCGATTGTGTGGCAAGCGAGTTACACGCCGTTTGGGCAAGCATCGGTTGAAGTGAGTACCCTTGAAAACAACGTTCGTTTTCCTGGGCAATATTTCGATGCGGAAAGTGGTTTGCACTACAATTACTTCCGGGATTACGACCCAGAAACGGGGCGTTATATTGAAAGTGATCTGATTGGGTTAAATGCGGGTGTCAATACTTATGGGTATGTGAGTGGAAATCCCGTGATGCGTTCTGATGTAACAGGTCTATGTCCTTGGTGTCCAGTGCCTATTATTGCTGGAGATACCTTGATGGGGTGGATGGTTGCCTCTGGATTAGTCAGTGCAAGTTCTGCACAAATGGCCAACAATGGCCCGGAATTCTATGCAGGTCCAGCTCCTATACCGATGAGTGTAATAATTAACGAGTATCAGAATGCGTGGAATGAAGTTTTTGGTAGTAATGTAGTTTATGACGAAGCTACGGGAAATCCTGCAACGGACAGAGCTAATCCTGAAGTTGCTCGACAGCAAGAATATGAGAGAGCTAAGAACTTTTGTGATGGTGGTCCTCCAGAAGGCTCTAACGATTGCTCTTCATTATCTAAGAAAATAGATCATGCCGAACAATGTATTGATTTTTATGAGCAGTGGGATGCGAAATGGTTACCAGGGCGCCATGCTCAGAAAATTCAAGGATGGAGAAATAGGCTTGAAAATGCAAAAAGAGAACATAACGCAAGATGTGCAGAGGAATGTAATTAATGAAAACTTTGAGTGAAGTGTTGAAAGAGTATTCTGATCATCCGGACTTTATTGGAGTTCAAATAACAGGTGTAAACCAAAAAGGAGCGGTTGATGATACAGTTTTACATATTGCTGTTAGAAAAGGTCCTTTGGAAGATATAAAAGTGTTGATCGAGAGTGGGAGTAATATTGATGAAAAAGGTGATTTGGGTAATACCCCCCTACATTTCGCGGCAATGTCTGGACGTAGAGAAGTAGTTGAATATTTACTTTCCAAAGGAGCTGATAAAAGGTTAGTTAATGAGTTTGGTCAGTCTGCCAAAAGAGTTGCAGAGTTGGGTGGTAAGAAAAATATTTTAGATCTACTTTAGATGTTTTATTTCACCTGCAAAATATTACAGCGGTGATCAATATTGAGTAAACGACTCAGGTAACGCTTGTTTTAATACTATTATAAAGCTAAAAGCTATGGGGGCAGGTCGATTGAATATAGTATAAACTTGCTCTAAGTTTTCTAGATGCCAATACCTCAACGTATTTAGTATGAACACGCCTTTCACCATGTGATGAATCGTGGTGAGGCGAGTTCGACTATTTTTTACGATGAGTATTTCTATCAAGCCTTTCTAATATTAAATAAATTTAGGACATCCATAGTTTTTAAAAGGTACGTTTAAACCTTTTGTCGGTTTAACTGAATAAATTGAAAAGAATTTCTGCCTGTATTTTAAATTTTATTACGAATAGTTCAGGCGAAATTCAGCTGTTATCTACTTTATGGCTGGAAACGAGCAAGAGAGCACCTCAAGACTGACTTGATGATAGTGTTTGACCCTTGCAATGCGGGAGGTGTTCATATATGTCCTGTAAGATATGGTTAGGGTTGTTTAGAATGAACAAAGAAAAACTTACATACAAACTTTCTGATGCATTTAATATTGTGGCAGCTAGGACTCCATATGAAAAATATGGTGCGGTTTCTTTTGAGTTAAGACAGGGAGAGTTTGATGTATTTCAGTTTTTATACAATAGTTTTCAAGAGAAGCGTCGTGAGCCAGGCTTTAATTTAGGAGACATGATGCAGTCTTTTGCGAGTAATAGTAAAGATATTGAAAGTGCTCGTGGTGGGCTTGTTTTCACCTTTTTTACTATGTACGGTAAATATGCAAGGATCTACGTTGATAAGAAAGAAAGTTATGTTCTCGTTACTTTTAAAGATAAAAGAAAACTAGAGCATTAAAATCCCATGGCAGATAGTTAATGTAAATACTTAGATGTAAGCTTTATGATTAAATTCTTTTACCTTGATATTCATGGGCGATGTAGCCGAAAAATTTATTGGCTAATCGGTGTTCTACCATTTATATTTATTGGGATTTTATTGGGGTATATGAGTGTCGCTTTTAATATACAAAACATAGAGCTTCCCCTTTATTTTATGCTCGCAGTTACTATTTGGCCGATAACTGCAATGCAAATTAAGCGTTTGCACGATATTAATTTAAGCGGTTGGTTTTGTTTAATAACATGGGTTCCTTATGTCGGAACTGTATTTATAATTTTATTAGGAATAATTCCTAGTTTTAAGCATGACAATAAGTACGGAAAATATTTATTCACTAACAAACAAACTCAACCTGATAAATAAGAGGTCTGGTCGGTAAAAGGGTCTGGGCTTAGCAAGAGACGATATTCTTTGATACTTTCGCAATGGTGGCTCTTGAGCATTTGAGAGTCTCCATTATTTCAGAATAAGATGAGCCTGATTTCAAAAGTCGTTCAATTCTAGCGTGCAGTTGTTGGTTGACTTGCCGTCCTCGATACAAGCCTTTCTTTTTTGCTAATTTAATTCCTTCCGCTTGTCGCCGTCTTCGGTCTTCAAAATCTTTACGAGCAACAGCGGCAAGCATATCCAGCATCATGTTGTTGATGGCATGAAGCATTCGGTCGGTAAATTCATCGTTTGCCAAAATGAAGTTATGGCTGGTGGGCAAATCGAGAGCGACCACTCGAAGACCTTTCTCAAAAATTATGGATTTTAACTTTTCCCAGTCCGATGTATTGAGTCGACTGATTCGGTCAACTTGCTCCACCAGTAAAACATCACTGGGTTGAGCAATATCGAGTAGCCGAAATAATTCGGGGCGTTTTAGCTTGGCACCACTTTCATGTTCGTAAAAGTAGGTGGCTACCTTCAAATTATGTTTTTCACAAAAGGCATCGAGCTGCTCTTTCGCGCGTTCAACATTCTGTTCTTTAGTCGAAGCTCTAAGATAGGCGTAAACACGGTTCATAGTTCATTTTAGGTGGTTTTGTTATTTCGGTTCATTATAGATGGTTTCTTTCCGTGAAAACCAGTCTTTTTCACTGGTTTTTTTTGTGTATACTCAAAGTAGACCAATGGTTTGGTTAAACAATCAGCGAATTTTTAGGATTGTTGTATTTATTTGAATAGCTTGGTCCGTGTTTTTTCGGTAGTGATTTTTAAGTGTCTGTAAGTTACTGATTTTGATGTGTTATTTTCTGGTTTAAAAATACACAGGGATATTATAACGCCCAGCAGTCCGCTTTTTGTCCCGGAAATAGTTGATGTGGCATTGTTACAGGCCGGTTGTGACGCTGGTTTCAGCGATTTGTGTTAAAATGAGATAAATTAATTATACGGTTCTTAGGGTCCGTTTAACCCAATGTTAGAGCAACAAGGAGAGCCAATGAAATTTATCGTGCCAATTTTACTAATGATTTTTTCGACCTCTATAAGTGCAACGACTTTGCGCAATGTCACGTTAGACGAGGTAGTGGCTGGCGCTAACGAGGTGATGATGCTAAGGATAGTCGAGGCAAAATTACTAAAAGTCGACGAAGCAATAGAAGATGAGATCGTTCAAAGTAGTTGCGGTATCAACGTAAAAGCAGAAGTAATACATAATTACGGAGTGTCGGGCGCTAAAGTTATAGAATTTACAACCATGAAACATGTAGAAGTAGGCAGTAGTTATTTTTCCATCTTGAATGAATATGATAGCAAAAAATGGTTCGCTTCAATGTTTCGAAACATTCGTTTAAATGGGCGAGAATTAGGTAGTCATCCTAAGGAAATCAATTGTTTGAAACATGCGAAATCTTTAAAGGCCTTAGCTTTTCCACAAAGAATTATGAAGTATGACAACGAAAGGTGGCTAGATGTTTCGCTAAACAACATTGTATTTCCAGCCGTTGTTTTAGTAGAAGCAGAAAGTGAACAGTCGGTTATTGCGCAGTACAATAAACGAAAAGTCGATTATCATTTGCTGCATGATTATCTAGTCGAACTAGCAGAGTCAAAAAATGGCTCTAACAAGTCAAAGGCATCGGATAAACCGATGCTTTAGGCGTTATCTCTAAAAGTAGGATTCATATTGGAAGCTGAAGAATTACATTTCGCAGTTCAGGATCGAGACAAGAAATTAGTAGAGTCTCTCCTTAAGAA
>NZ_SUNB01000014.1 GCF_007570825.1 Pleionea sediminis
ATGGGTAAATTACAAGTGGCCAAAAAACACATAACAAGTAAAGGCATCATCGCCCTTCGGGCTGGACGCGCTAACGCGCGCCGCTGCTTTGGGCGTTATGAGCCAAATATGAAAGCATTGATGTTTTTCGTTCTTTTTATTATATCGTCACAAATAATGGCAGACGAAAATTATTTGCACTTCAAATTAGATAAGTGGAAAAGTCCTTCTTATGAAGTATTTGCAACTGAAAGAAGTGTGAGGGTAATATACTTTAAAGGTGGACTTTCCGAAGCTAAAGATCCAAACTCTAGGCGGTGCGAAGGTAAAATTTCTCTTTTAAAACTAGACTTGTTTTTGAAAGAACTTAGGATGAAAAAGATTGGAACTTGGAAGTCAGTGTATGAAAAGAACGAGCCGGGACTTAGAGTGTTGCATGGTACAAGCTGGCTTCTTGAAATCAAAAACAATAAGTTTTCAGCTAAGTCATCGGGATATGCGGCTTTTCCTGAAAATTTTAAAGAAGTGTCAGAATATATTAAATCTATAGAACAAGAAATATGTAAGCATGACTCATAACAATAAAATGTTGCGAATTCATTACTCGCGAGCTCGTAATGAACCACAAATTTAGGCGTTATGAGCACAAAGGGACTGCATGAAAGATTTAAGTTTAGGTTGCGCGAATAGCTATCCAGTTCATGCTACTTATATTTTCAAATTTGGCACCGACGTTCTTACTATTTGTGACCATGATTTTGAACCAGCAATTGACATCCATAAACCATCGGAAAATGGTTGGTATGGATTTTGTCTACAATATCACTGTCATGAACCTTGGAATGATTTAGAGTGGGAAATAGAAAACCTAGAAGAATTAATTGGATTGCTGGATGATGGTATCAAGCAGGTTGAAGAGAGTTTTTTTAGCAACGCTAAATGTGAATTGTTGCTAGATTTTTTGATTCGAGCTAAAAGTAGTAATGAAAATGTTTCTATTACAAGAGAGTAAGGTTGCTCATAACCAGTTGCAGGAACGAATACGTCGTTCAGCAAGACGTTAACTTCCAAAGATATGAACAAGATAATTAGTAGAAAATTATTTATTGTCGAAATAGTGGTCTTGTTATTGCCGTCCATTTTTCTTTTTCTTTGGGCTGCAGTAGTCGCAATTG
Organism: Pleionea sediminis; assembly: GCF_007570825.1. Lineage (GTDB taxonomy): Bacteria > Pseudomonadota > Gammaproteobacteria > Enterobacterales > Kangiellaceae > Pleionea > Pleionea sediminis. Next base: position 1,155 of record NZ_SUNB01000014.1, read on the forward strand.
CCACTGCCGGTCCGGTGTATGGGCTAGTATCTACGGTTGCTTCTATTCTTTTAGTTGGAACTAGTATTTATTGTCTTTGCTATATTGGAGTAATATTCATACGTAAAGGCGCTGAAGCGATATGTAAGATAAATAGTTTTGTTTGGGTTTTTCTCATTCTTGGTGTCCTTTATACTTTTTCTGGATTACTATTTTTGGGGTTATTCTTAGCTGACGAGCACTTAATATTGCAATATTTAACATTTTTTCGTTTTGGCTCTTTTGGAGTGCCACTGCTCTTTCCGGCACTACATTTGTACTTGGAATCTACTCGTAAAATCGAGTTAACAAGCTGCTGAATTCGATAAACGAATTAGCAGAGCGTTAGCTACTAAGAGATTTGCATGGATTTGAAGTTGAACTTTGACACTCCACAGCATGGATGGTTACCTTGTGAACTTAGGCTGGGTGATCGCTTTGTTGAATTTGAAGCGTCTGATGTTCCAAACAATCCAGTAAGCGATCTTGTCGATAGTCTTTGGAAAGGTATAAGAGGCGAAGCTTCAGAAGTTTGGTGGCATTTAGAACCAGCGGGATATTATTTTTTGATGGAGCCTAAAGAGAGTGAGCTGCTGTTTAAGCTTCAGTTCTCACCAGATTCCACAATTGCAAAGAGGCGAACAGTTTTTGAAGCATCGCTTAACTTAAAAAAAACTTTAATGATGTTTTGGCGAAGTGCTAAGAAAACAGGCTCATTTCCTGTCTCCGACACTGACTGGCCGGGTATAGGTGATAAAGACATGAATGAACTAAAACTTAAGATTGGTGAACTAGGTGAAAATAGCTAACCAGACAAAGCAGCATATGCGCACTACGCAATTCTGCTTGAGGTGTAATGTGTAAAGGGCAATATGGAGTTTAATGAGAATTATGGGGTATATGTTTGTCCTCATGTATTTAATAAAGAGTCGCCCGTTTTATTAGGTGTTAGAGACCCTGAAGGTGATTGGCAGTTTTTCTGTGGTGATGAGAATTGCCCGGAACACTCAAAACCACATCTTATAGGTATTGGTCATTTAACCCAAACTGATCCCAAAATTAATGAGCTAACCTTCTTAAAGCCAGGTTATTTTGCACAAAGAATTCACGCTAATGCTGACTGGGAATATGGCGAGCTAGAGTAATTTACACATAACAAATCAATTAAACAATGGACGCAAAATAGCAGGCTTGCGCTTATTCTTCGCTTAGTTTAGCCTGCTATTGGTCTTTAGTATTAAATGTCAATTAAAGAACAAGGCAATGAAAAAACTCAACCAAATTAAACTCTTTAAAATTTTTGGAATACAAGTCTATATACACTGGACTTTAATCCTTTCGCTTTTAGTTGTCGGGGTATTGGGATTTGATAAGCCTCTCCTCGGCTTTTTTATAATGGGGACTTTAACCATCTTGTTTATACATGAGCTAGGACATGCTTTTCTAGCACACAGGTATAATTTAGACGTTCAATATATTTCTCTTAATATTTTTAATGGTGTCTGCGTTCATGAAGAAGCCGACACTGAATTTGTCAATGCAATGATTGCTTGGGGTGGAGTTTTTGCTCAGGTCTTGATTGCAGTTCCTGTAATTGCAACTCATTTGTTACTGGGCTCTAATATTCGAGATGATGTTGAAATGATTTTGCTTACATTTGGGTATTTCAATTTACTACTGATTGTTTTGAACTTGTTGCCCTTAAAGGGTTTTGATGGAAGCTTGTGTTGGAAAGTAATTCCGTTACACTTTAAGTACGGAAGAAAAAAAGCTAAGGCGAAGAAAAAGAATCATTTGAAGTCAGTAAAATAGATATATAATTAGTTCTTTATCTGCTTCTGGTGATGGTTATGTGGGAGTAGGCGACTAATTTCTCCGGAAATATAAGTTCTCCCAAATTTCAGTCAATGTTTATTCATGCGAATAATTACCACTAACTTACACTTCTTTCAAAATACTCAATAGTGTTTCAAATTACGTTAAAAACATCTCTGAATATCCCTTCTAGCCCCTTGAGTTCGTTGTGACGCCCTCCTAGAATGAAACAGTTCACAGGAGAACTGTTTCAATGTAGAAGCTTATCTCGAGATTAATATAGAATCAGCGTAAAACTCAGCATTATAGAGAGTTACTTTTAAGTGAAATATGCGAGTAGGCTAGAGGAGTATTATGCGAATAGGAATTTATTTTTTAACCCTAATTCTTTCATTATCAACATCTGCGCATAGCGGTCGTACCGATAGTTCCGGTGGTCACAATTGTAGCGCAAAGTCGAAAGCAAAGGGCCTATGCACTGGTTATCATTACCACAATGGTGGCGGTCATCTCACTAAGCCAAAAACATACCCAGTTGATTCACCGAAAGTCGTTGGCCCCTATACGACTCTATACAATCGTTCAGATTGGCCGCATTGGATTGATGAAGATCATGACTGCCAGGATACTAGAGCTGAATTATTGATAACTCAATCCAAGCTACCTGTTAAATACCGGAACTCAAAGAAGTGTTCGGTTGTAGCGGGGAGTTGGTATGATCCATATTCTGGAAAAACATGGATTAAAGCATCAGATGTCGATATTGACCATATTGTTCCGCTCAAATGGGCTCATGGTCATGGTGCTCAAAGTTGGAGCAAGAAGAAAAAAAGGGAATTCGCAAATGATTTGGAGAATTTACTAATCGTTGAGGATTCATTGAACCAATCGAAGGGCGCAAAAAGTCCCGATGAATGGATGCCTCCTAATCATACTTATCGCTGCGAGTATGTAGTTAAATTTGATGCAATCGTTTCTAAATACCAATTAAAGTACATTCCAAGTGAGGCACGAATAATTAGAAAAATGTTATCGAAGTGTAATGATTAATTATTTTCAAAAGAATCTAATTTATTCATGTGAGCATTTTCTTACAAGACCACGGGTTGAATTTCCTACATAAAAATATCTTTATTGTACTAATCTGTCTTGTTATTAGTGCCATTTCTGCTTTTATCTTAAAGCGGAAGTTGAGTGACATTGAAATATCAAGAAATCAAATACTCTGACAATTAGTTAAGGATATGGATAGTGAAAGATATTACTAATTGGGAAATGCTGTCTAAGTTTCCGAAATTAAAAATAATCAATTCAATGTACATTTGGCTAATTATCGTCCCCTTAATGGCCAAGTTTTTTGCTGAAGTCGGAGTAAACCAAGACCATAAGCTGATTCTTAAAATGTTTGAGGCAACTGTAATTCTAGACTTAAAACTACCATTTTCGTGGGTAGCATTTTATCTATCATCCGTGTGTTTCGTCATAGCAAACATATTGGTTTTAGCTCTGTGCCCAAAGATATTCAAAGAAAACGATAACTTTGGAGAATTTAAATCTAAAGGACGAGAACTCGGTAACTTAGTAAGTTACGTAAGCGACTCAACCGACCCTGAAGAAAAAAAAACTAGTCAACGAAAAGAAATTATAAAAGAAGTTCGGGCTTATATGGATGAAGGCTCATCATCTACTGAAATAGAAAGCATGGTTTATCTTGATCTTTGTAGTCAACTTAAAAGCCAATCAGCAGGACTCAGAACAACAGTGTTTGTTTTTTACGCTTTTGGTTTCATACTTTTGGCATGGGTCTTTCTAGAAAACTTTAAATATGTAGTTACAAATATGTAAATAGGGAAAATTACGGCTCAATATTGTCTGCTTTTGGCCGTTTAATCCCATGAATAGCATAGTAAAATATAACTAAAGATAGGATGCACGATTATGAGAATGCAGCTTTTTAAAGTCTGTTTTATTGTTGTTTCATTAACTCTATCTAGTTGCAATAAACCTCCTAAATCTATTCAGGAATGTGAGAGTGCCTTTAAAAAGCTTTCAAAAGGTAAAGTAATTTCTGTTTCTTGGGCATATAAAAAAGACTATGGAGATTCAAGGGAGCATTATTATAGGTGGGGAAAGGGAGAAAATGAAAATGGAATTAAAACTACTCAGGGTAAAGCTTCTGGATCATGTGTTATCCACAAAAGATCAGGTAAGGGCTTTTTAACTCTAAATGGTAAAGATTTAGGTGGCTTTAAAGCTAAGCTTTGACGTGGCGTCGATCAAATTAATTATTTGGAAAAAATGTCCGCTTTTGGCTGACTTCGGTAAATGTATTATAGTGGACAAGAAAAAAACCAATAGATAAGACTGACTTCGATATGAGGTAACTAGTATGAAAAATATTGTTCGAAAAATTTGGCCACTTTCAATGCTGTTTATTATCTTTACATCAATTCTAGTAATCGATTTATATTTTTCTTTTTGGTCAAACATTAGTTTTTGGGAAGGTGTTTTGGTTGAGCTTCATGGGGTTATAGTTGAAATAGTTATTATTTATTTTATAGTGGATTTTATCCTGGCGAAAAGAGAAAAGGAAAAATGGAAGCCTGTTATGGATTTAATCCTATATCGCATTGAACGAATAGAAGGCTGGCTTTTAGTTGGATTTAAACATGTTACTGATATGTCTAATCAAAGTGTTGCTGGGATAGGTAACGCAATCAATTTCATATACCAAAACCAGAAAGCATTAAATAACTTGATTGACCTCAATGGCGCTGGACTTGGGCCGGAAATTGTTCCTCGTCTTATGGAAATACGTGAGGTAATCGAGTCTTTAGTAATGAAGTTGGAGTTTCTATACATCGGATATAAAGATACTAAGCTAGAATTCGATTATATTACTAGGTCGCCACTTATTGAGCTAAAAGAATTGAATGGCTACTTAGAGAGTTTAGTCGCAGAGTTTGACTATCATTACCAAGAAGATCGCCAGCCACCCACAATAAAAGAGCTCTCTGACCCGTGGAGGAGATTTATTGAAAATAACCATAATTTTCATGATACACCAGAAAGTTTTAAGTCTAGCAAGAAAAAAATGCCATTCTGTTTTGATAAGAGTATTGTTCAGGAACTCAAGACCCTAACCCCTGGTATGCAAGTTAAAATATACAATTACTCTTGAGAGCTGAGTTGGTATTCAGATTAAATACAGTATAATTTGTAATGTCAGCTTTTGGCCGTTAGGCGACAGTTAAAATGAAACAAAATAGCGAACTATTAATATAGGGTATTACCTTAATGAGTATAGATGAAGAAAGGAGACTTTATATTCGTCGACATTTTTCAATTGAAGATATATCTCAAGCTTTGTCTTTTCTTAAGCTCGTAGATAGCGTTGATAACAAAGATGTGAGGCTTGCTCTCGAAACTGCAGCAGTGATTTCTTATTCTCGTCCTTTCTCAGGGAATAATGAGCATTTATTTGCAACTAGTAGACCGTCTCTGAGTTTTTGTGAAGAGAAAAGAAAGCTACATGAAAAAATTCTTAGATTAAGACATGAAGTGTATGCACATTCTGACTTGCAAGCGAAAGATGTTTTTTTTGATTGGGATTTGGTAGGTGAATTTCCAGTTGGCCAGTATTACAATCCGATGTGCGATTTTCATTTGCTACTAATACCTTTTAAAGAGCTGTGCGAGAATGTGTTAAGGAATCTGAAGCATCATCAGGCACATTTTAAAAAAAAATACCAACACTTGAATAAATTTAGACGGCAATAAGAATAAACTTGATTATAAAGATTATTTTATTTCCAGATATAAAGTCTTGCTCTAGATAGCGACGAAATAACTTATTCTTGATGGTGTGTATGATTTCAAATAGTGGCCGATAGATGAGGGTTAGATTGAATCAAAACAGCGAAGAGGATAGATAGATGCCTGATACAACCCATATGGAGTATACCGCCGAGGATTTAATTGCGCATAAGTTACAAAAGGCCAATCTGTTGGTTGCCAAACCAAAATTTGATCGCGAGGGATGCGATTTGCTTGTATTTAAAGAATTAAAAGACGGAGTGAAATTTTGTCGGATTCAGTGTAAAGGAAGAACGGTAATAGAGAACACATCGTCCGTCGAAATTCCCAAACAATATGTATCTCCTAGTTTAATCGTCTTTTTATATGTCGAAGACGGTACTACTAATAGCGATGATTCTGTTTTTATATTTAACAGCACAGATATCGAAAAGTGGAATTATGATCAGGAAAGAGACATTTACAAGCTCCATATACCAAAAGACATTACGGGATTGAGTTTTAATAAACTTGATAGTGGAACAATAAGGCTGGTTGAATCTGCGATTAAGTCAGCTGAAATACATGGCGATTTCAAAAGAGTTATTCATGGGCGAATGGAGAGCGAGCTATCAGGGTTTCGCTCGAATTGAAACAAGATAAAGAAAACATAGGTGAAGTTCATGTCATTCGATGATAAGACACTTGATGAAATGTACACAGAGTTGGAGCGTGTCGAGCGCGAACGTGATGCTAAGGGCCGAAATCATCCAGATTACCCTTTAGCTGAAATAATGGTCAAGAGCATACAGAAATCAATTGATAAGAAGAGAAATCAAGATAAATAGGAGTAGATAATAAATGTTTGATGAAGAAGACTCGGTAGAGGATCGAGTGAAATGTGACATAGAAATTGATTGCGCGAATGGAAAAGCTGTTGCTTGGGTTTTAAGAAATCTTGCAGATAAGTTAGAGCGCGATGAACTCGATACTGGATGGCACGATGTTAAAGTTCCAAATGGAGATGAGGTAGGAAAGCTTTACCTTGATTTTTATGGAATTATTGAATGAATCAAAATAACGAATTTTATGAACTCCGAGCAAATAAAGTATATAGCAGAGGATCTTGAGTATTTGCGAGATGGCTGGAGTCCTGATATTAACGAGCCTGACATCCGTCGTGGTAGTGCTGTTCTTCGTCGATTGTTGGTCGAGTTTGCTTATACCCAAGCCTGGAAAGCAGCTGGCTTCGAAAAGCAGCCAAAGGTAATAGCGGTTGATCTCGATTCAATTTTGGGTTGTGTTGACGATTCCGATATCATTTGCTCCCTTGCTTGGGGCGCAGAATTTAGAGGTCTATATATGTCAACGCCATGCGTTAACAGAGGAAGTTTCGCGTTGGGTAGTGCTTCGCCGCCGATGCGAAAGAAAGGTTTTCCCGGAGAGCGTGAGTTTTATTTGAATGAATTTGTTGAGTCGACATCGGGTTTGGCGAGCGGAACCAAGGTAAATCGTCGCGAGGTAATCAAGTACGTTGCCAACGTCAAAGGTGGTGTCCATCTTAGTTCTAAACGAAGAACAGATGAAAAAGCTCTGATAAAAAAACTCGAGAAGTTCGAGCAGAAAATTTCAGCCCATACTACCGACGGGATACTAGTTGAAATAGTTTCAATCGCTCAAGCTATCGGGATGTCTGAAGATGCCCACCAGCTAATTGAGTACGCAAACAGAATTTAACTATGGGACGGCCTTTTCTCTGCTATGTTCCGAAAAGCCCACCGGTGCGATTAGCGTTATGCAATATTCACGAATGGATTGCTCAATATTTACCTAACGTAAAATAGACTAATGAGATATTATACCGCCAGATTATACTAGCCCGAAAGATTCACAATGTTATACGTTAGAAAAACCTTAGTTTTGTTTATGTTCCTCGTTCTTATTGGTTGCTCAGGAAGTAACTCCGAGAACTCTCCTAATGAAAATGACCCTGTATGGAAAGAAATATCAGGAATTTGGGAGTGGAAAGGAAGACCTGATCATTTAGATCCTTATTATTATGCGATTTCAAATGGTTTTATGAGGTACTATTCGGGTTACCAAGATTGTTATGGGCTTCGAGAGGAATCGCTTACACACATATCCGACTCGGTATTTGAAGTATCGTTCTTGTTCGAAGATTACTTATTGGAATACGTTTACACATTACAAATCATAGGAAATGATTCTGAGCTTGATTTTGAAGAAGCTGATTTTCCAATCGAGGGCTTTTTCATTTATGAATATTGGATTGAAGATTCAAAATTACATTCTCATCTTAAGTCCATAGAAGTGGGTGGGATAAACTATGAAGCTTACAACGAAGAAGTTGTTGTCTACAACAAAGTTAAAGTCAAAGAATCAAAGTTGCGACCATTGTGTGAAGGCAGTGACACTCCTTCTAAACGTCTTCCTTTAGAAATCAGAATATTAAATAAATCGAAACCAATTCTCTAGAAACTTACTTGCTTTTGTCCGGACAGAGGTGTAGTATTTTTAAGTATGTTGGAGTAATGCACTTTAGTTAACGACTCCACAAATCAATTTGTAAAAACCCGTCTTCATGGCGGGTTTTTTTATGCCTGTAAAAAAGTGAACTCAATGCCCGAAAAAGATCCGAATTTATGGTCGGCGATGCAAGACTATGCC
>NZ_SUNB01000015.1 GCF_007570825.1 Pleionea sediminis
ACCCATTTACTAGCCAAGTTTAGTGTGGCATTGCCCCCAAATATTGAATAAGTTCTAAAGCAAAAGTCTATGCGCATTCTTATTGCAACCTAACGCTCGGTTGTGCGGCAGTGAACGAGTGCGCGAGTGGGCTGTCGCGACACCAACCGCTTGTTAAGCATTCGTTCCTCGAAACTCTTCTAAAAGATTATAGAACAACACTAATGCTTCTTTTTGTTGTTCAAAAGTCATATTTTTATCGTAGTTTTCCCATACTATGTTTTCTGGCTCTAACCCAATAACTATAGCTTTTATCATATTTGCCCAACCAGCTGTAGACTCAAAATAATTATATTTGGCTCGAACAAATTCATGAAAAGAATGAAACTCTGGTTCAGATACATCTTCCAGCTCTGCATCGAGCATTGCCATTTTATAACCGGCCAAGTAAGTCTGAATAGCATTTAAATCTATATCACCCGCATACATCCCTGGCCGCTTCCGAATAGTTTCTAAAGCATCATAAATTGAATATTCGTTTTTATTCATAAGAGTGCTTAACGCATTTAAGTAGCGGTCGAAGATCCGCTACCTTTTATTGTTAAATATGATTGATCAAGTTTTCTTAATACAATTAAAGCGAGTACAAATGCTATTGGCGCTACTATAAATATAGATATTGTATGTGTCTCGCGAACTAAGAAAGTCATAGCAGCACTACAACTACCCCCGGAACCTTCAGTTTCAGCACACGAAATAGACCAATAATCTAAAAATAAATCATAAAGACTCGAAACAAAATAGCCGAGCATAAAAACGCCATAAGATAGCAATGCTTGAATGTAAAACTTACTCGATGCTTTCGACTTTGACCTAGCTATTCGATAAACCAAGGCCGGAAGCAAAGGAAACAAGTAGACAGTCAATAATACTAATAAATCCATAATCTTATATTTAACGCCGCGCTCTGCGACAAATTTGGAGCGCAGCGGAAAAATTGTCGGACAGCAGCGCCTTGTTAGCGGCTAGTCTGTGTCGGTAGCCATTAGTATATGTAATAAACGTGTTTTCTTGTTTAATACAACCCATGTGTAATCCCAAGCAACATCAAAGAAAAAGCTGCACCATGCCAAATGATTTACAAAGACAAGACTATCCTCATAGTCATTAGCGATGAGTTCTAGAGCGGCTTTTTCACCCATATTTTTAGACTTTGCTCCACCCCAATTGGGTTTTATATAAGGACCACCGCTATCTAATACCCATGCCAGTGAACCCCCCAATACAAATGGAGAGGACCACTCAAAATCTTTATTAGAACCTTCATCTATTTCACTAAGTTTAAAAAAACTTTTTATAGGCTCTTTTTCCCAGACTTTCCAGAAGAAAAGCATTTCCTTCAGCTGATTCCTAGAACAATACCAATCAAGAACTTCAGAATCACCTAATTTGAAACAGCCATATTTTACGCTGCCATTTGCATAGTGCTTAGACAAATGAGATACGAACTCTTCTATTGCTGGATTTTCTTCTGACACAAGATCAATTTGCAATGAGTCCCACATAACTTTTCGATCTTCAAATTGAGGGATTCCATTTTTCCCTCCGTTGTATTCTTTAATCTCGATCATTCTGTACCGCTAACGTTTCAAGCTGTGGCGGCCAAACGCGAATGCAATGAGCGGTTGGGCGTCACGCAGCCTTGGGTTGTTATACCGTTTCTCCACATTCAGCACAATATTTAGCCTTGTTTGTTCTTAAGTTTCTCCCACAATTTTTACACGGCTCGCCAAATTTATCAGCATTATGGTGCCAAAAATGATCAAAACTGTCTTTAGGTGGTTTAAAACCAGTTAATTGCTCATACTTTTTATATGCGGGTTCACGTAACTCCTCCAACGGAGTTTCAGATAATGAAACGCCATGCTTTTCCCTATACTCTTTAATAGCGCTTAAGCACTCTCGGTGTATATTTGCATATTCCTCATACTCAACACCATCGGGCATAGGTATGAAGTCTCTACATTTACAGCAATATATATTTTTCATTTCGAGGTATAACGCCAAGCTTTGGGGCGGCTGGAGCGGAGCGTAAGCGGTCCCAGCCGCGATAGCGGCGACAACAGCACCTTGTTAAGTGGCCTTAGCCAGATTGATAGGATACTCAACTTGCTCTCCTAAGAATGTGCTAAAAACCGCCTGATTCAGATGATCGTATGCTTCGCGTGCCACACTAAATTCAGAAAGCAAATTGCTGAGATCATCTGACCAGTCTATTTGAGCCTCTGCGTTCGGACACTTACGAGCCTCAGCCCAGAATTGCTGCACACCTTTATCGGACTCTACCTGAACTACAAAGGAAGCAAGGACGGCATCTTCTTCGCTTTTCAATACCGGCAGTATATTTCGTATTCTCAACATTAGGCTGCCACTTAACGCTCAAATAAATTGAGCATGTCTTTTGATGCTTCAATTTTCATTGTCTTGTTAAAACTCTTACTCAAGAACTAACTCAACTTTATAGTCAAATGAAGCTCTTTCAGAAACAGAGCTAATTGCATCTACTATTTCATCGTAGAAGTCTCGCTCTCCCAATTTAGCTTTTTTTAGAGTATCCAGGCACCAAGCTTTACCTTCCTCGAAATCTGGTTCATGGAATTCAGGATTATTCTCTAGAATATCCTCGCAATACTGCTCAAGCATCTGGCAGTCCAAGTGCTTCTTCGAATCAGCGGAATATTTCCAAACAATCTTACAAGGGGCCTCAAGGCCAAAACCACCAAAAAGGCAATCGTCGAAACTCTGAAAGTTCTTTCCGAAATATCCGTCTGGTGCATTTACAGCGGAAGCAAATTCGCCACACAGTGATTGCATATCCTTTATGTTCCGACCATCAATGATGTAATTATTCATAGTTTTAACGCTCAATTGAAAAATTCATGTGTTTTCTTGCATGAATTTTTTCCAATGTTTGGTTAAGAGCCGACTGCAACTTACTCACAGTTAGCCCTATTTATTTCGTCGCGTGATATACCATAATTAACAAGTAAATCATCGAAGAAGCCCATATCTTTCAATTCGTCTATATCTTCGTAGCTCTTATATGCCAGACAGAGGATCATTCTCGCGACATTCATATCTTTTTCATTGGTGGAGCCTGGACCGCCGTTCTTATCTACCCAATTCCATAATGATTCTTTTACAGAATCTTCATCGAAATCTCGCTCATCACCAATCCAATAATTTTTAAGAGTTGGGTAGGCACTCACGAATGGCTCAGGTAAAGAGAACTCCAAACGGTCAATCCATCCAATCATGTGCTTAGTGTAATTATGTTTCATATGTTTAAAAGGATCTTAACGCTCACAGCAGGTGAGCGTGTTTCGCTTCACTTGCCTGTTCTTGTTATGCATTGATTCCATCTTCATAGTGATAATGCTCTAAATGCGCCGAAGTAAAGCCTCCAATAAAAGATGCTGAATAGTGAAGCTCCTTTTTCGGAGTAAATAGCTCACTCTCGACAGCCCAATCATAAGCGCCATTATCAAGAGGATAGCCAGTCAACATTCCAGATAACTTATGCTTTAGAATCCAAGCTTCGGCTTTATCTTTGGATGAGAAGACTCCACCAGAAAACTGTGCCCCACTTGAATGAAATACGAATACTTTTTGTTCCATGTTTTTTTATGCATAACGCCCAATTAAAACGCGCTTTTTCGCGTCTTTTTCAATTTATTGTTATACATAATCAGCACTAATATTCTCGCGCATTTCTATATATTTTTTAATTTTACCAGATTCAAAAACAGCGAGTGTGCACCATCTATAACGTAAACCTGTAATGTCATCAGTGTAGTCAAAAATAAAAGAAATTTTATCTTTAGCACATATACTTTCGACTAACTGAAACCCACTAACTGAAATATCTTCGTTCTTCTCAGATTCGATACGACTTTTAAGTTGCTCGTATGTCGATGGTTCTCCATAGATACTAACTATGGTTACTTTTGGAGAAAACAGCTCTATATAACACCTTTTGAGTCAAAGTTTTCGTACCAATTTAAAAGAGATTCAAGTGCTTCTTTCATATTATGTATAACATATCACTAATTAGCGCCGTTGTTATTGGCGTCTACATTCTGTGTTCGGTTATGTTGCTCATCGTTCTCAACTAATCGGTATTGGCCAGGCACAAATATGGAGAACAGCAACAAGAAAGATAAAGCAATCATTGCTCTTGATAAGCTCGATTCAATGAGTACATCTAACTTAATCACAAAAAAGAGAGCACTAATTAATAAAATAAATTCTGATACTTTTCGACTATCTGTTGACTCATGAAGAGCGCAACACTTTATACAACGATATTTGGTCGAAGCATTAGAAAAACCTAGCCAACTAATTGGAATTCTATAACCACATTTCAGGCAAGAAGGTAACATATTCTACATAATTTCCATTTCAACATAACGCTTACAGCAAGTGAGCGATTTTTGCTTCACTTGCCTGTTCTTGTTAAGTGTTTGCTATATAGTCTCATATAAATCTTGTGAAGAAGCGTGATGTTTATTAATAGCTGCAATCGCATTTTCAATATCTTCTACTTTATTAGAATCACAAAAGTACAACGTGTATTTACCTGACTTTACATCTTCGGTCAGGTATTCATAGTCAACACCAAAGTGCTCGGCCAATACATCTTCAATGTAATCTCGATGATTCCAGTCATCCAGCTCCAAAACTGGCCCTTGCTCTGGCTCAATTCGTAGCTCTAATTTTCGTCTTAGATCACTCATACTCGACAAACACTTAACGCCAAGCACAGCAGTCTATTTTCTGCTGCTGCGACTTGTTATAGCTTGTTGTTACAACGACTGCAAACATATACATCATTCTTTTTATATTTGAATTCATCACCGCAAATTGTGCATTTAAACTTACAATACCCTGGTATGCCATAAGCTCGCCAACTAACTTCTCTAGTTGGCTCATAGTTATTAATTAGTGGTAAGGTTTCAAGCATTGAATATTCGGTGACTCTTCCTTCATCGGTAACAACCTCATCAATATAATCCCACTCGTTCGCATCGCTAAAAATTGTGATTTTCCAGCCATTACTTGCTTTGTATTCGACATTACCTGAGTATACACGTTGAGGTTCAAGAGAAGGAGTTAACTCAACTTCTCCACTCTCAATTCTTTTTAAAAAAGTAAAAATTTCTTTTTCAGATATATAATCATTGCTCATATTTTAGCTATAACGCTTCGCTAATTTTGCGTGTTGTTTAACGCTAAATTTCAGCGCCTTGTTATGTGTTAATAAAAATTCATCTAAAGCCATTCAACTTCCCACTTAGCATCTTTAAAACTATCTTCAACATCTCTCAGTGACTCAAAATGATGGTCAGCGATATTTCCATTTTCATCAGAAAAGTCATCACTCATAAATAAGTAATATCCTTTTCCCATAGTATTTTTACTAACTTTTATTTGATACCCAACGTCTTCACCAGACTTAATTACACCAATTCGATCAAGTTCAATCATGGTTATATCATTACACATAACGCACAAAGCAGCGGCCGAGTTGTGCGAGGTCCAGTCCCGCCGGGACGTTGCTGCCTTTGTTGGTTATGCGTTTTCTCAGTAATACTTTAAGGCTCAATTCTAGGCTCTTGGTACAGATACACGAACATCTACATAGTATCTGTCAGACTCTCAGATATTTCAAATTGGGATTGTGGCTTAAGTTTATTTTAGGCATAAAAAAGCACCTACTAATGAGATGCTTTTTAGAAATAGTGGCGGAGGGATAGGGATTCGAACCCTAGATGGGCTATTAACCCATGCCGGTTTTCAAGTCTTATGCATCCTTTTATGACCTATATAAATCAATAACTTACGTGCTCAATTTATCGATAAAACCAGGTGAAACGGTGTGAGATGGACACATATAGGTTTAACTCGGGCACAAAATCAGCCACAGGACCAAAATGGCGTAACGGGCCGGTTTGTCGAGCAGCAGCGAAAGAAAACGGTTTCATTGACGCATTGTTTAAATGATTATCGGACTAGCGGCTTTCCCGACATATCGATACCCCAGGGCCAAAGTCCGTGTTTATACATTTGGACTATCTCTCCAGCCCAAGTAGGAAAAGATAATTGATGAGCTTCATATAATTCCTTAGCTGAAATTAGCCAAGTGCCAATCCATGCGGCGAAAAACCTTGAATCGTACAAATCCTCATCAGGATCAACCAATGAGAGCTGCGCAAGGACCTGGATTCTCTCACGAGCCTTGCTCGATAAATGGGGCTCAGCAGCTACTCCTGCTGATTGAAGCTCATCTATTAGCCTCTTTGTGGTCGCCAAGCCGCACTACCTCTTCAGATTCTGGGCCTGGCCAATCATCCCAGAGCTTGGATGGGACTTTTCTGAACCAAGGGATTTGCTCAACCTCTAAATCCTGCTTCGTCATTTATGCTCCTGCATTTAACGCCTTAATGATACGCCCCGCTAGGGATCACGTTGATTAATTTGTTATACATTTTGCTCTGCTCTTCTTTTAAGTATTTCATCACACTTGTCACTAAACTGAGGCCATTTTGACACTATCTTGTCAAAGCTCGATTTCATTTCTTCAATTGTTTCATATGGAAATGTTTCGTTCATATGAAGAGCTATTGAACACCTATCAAATGAATCACTTTCGAGCCACTTTTCCTTAACTTTACATATTTCAGCGCCATTATCAGCAAGGCACCATATCAATCTATCAAAAACTTCAGCTAATCCGTCAGCCGGAAGATTTGGAGCTCTGCTCTCAAATAGTGATTCCATTATTGCTTCTGTATTCATATCTTTCTTATGTATAACGCTTTAAGAGGAAGTGCGCGCTTGCGCATCTTGCTTGCTTTTATTATTAAGAATATTTTTCTTCAATATGCCTAAGGTTGTAGATATTACTAAGATACCAACCAAAGGTATAAATACATTAATTTCTAAAGAGTTAAAGATCTCATTAATAGCATCTAATTCTTCGGAACTTACAGAAATTTTAGAATCGTAAATCAGGCTTCTAATTTGATATTCAGCATCAGATATAGCGTAATGCCTACCAAATAGAAACATATTTAAAGAAATCCCTGAGACTGCTAGCTGATCAGACAACTTTAGAAAGCGCTCGCCTTTAAGGAAAAACCACAAGAATAGTACAAGAGTTAAAAAGGCTATATTTAATATTATTGATAATTCCATATTTATATTCTTAACGCTTATTGCTGGTGAGCAAGGCACGAGCTTCACTCAGCCAATTTTTGTTAAGCATTTCTACCACCATTTCGGATAGTCCTTAAATGCGCGATAGAGATACGTTATTAAATTATAGTCTACAAAGAGTTTTGTATTAAGACGATCATACTCGTCAGACATTCGCTCCTTAATAGGATTGATTTCAATTTTCGTATAATCGTCGACATGCTCAAAACTCAATAAAGTGTAATCGCTCATGTCTGTAAGTTGGGCGATTGGTTTACTATCTAACTGAGCCTCAAACCTTTTTAGTTCTTTCTCTTCAATCCAGACATTACTTATTTGATAAGAGCTTTTCTGATTTTGGGTCGAAAACTCTATGGATATATTGAACTTCACAGAGCCAACATTTTTCTCTGTATCGAGTGGATCGAATTTTATTGTTATCCCTGTAGTTTCCGCGACTATCAATCTACTTTCCTTGCATGCTTAACGCCTCAATAATGGGCCGTAAAACCGCGTAGCGGTTTGAATGTCCAGCCCCGAAGGGGCGACATTAATTGACTTGTTATGAGTCTTCTTCAAGGTGCCACCCTACTATATCACCCACATCATCATAAACATTAAATATAACCTCACAATCACAAAAGCCTCCATGCTCTCCTAGCCATGGTACGATAACTTCTGGATCAAGGTTTCTTGATTTGATGAATTCGATAGCCTCTTTAAGCGTGTGATCACATTCTGGCGCTGATTCTCTATTTAGAAATGAAAGTAGATCTTTTAGATCATCAATACTCATTGGCAAAGATGCCAACAGTTCATCTTGCTCATTCTTTTTGAACTGAGTTTTCAACTTTTTCTTCTGCTCTTTATCCATGTTCAATTACTCATAACGTTATAGCTGTGGGACGCAAGCCGCATCGAGGCGAAGCGTTCCAACGAGCGCCTTGTTAGGTTGATTTACTTTTTTGTTCAGCGACATAATGTTCTGCAACCTCTAATAATGTTTTTGGGGCCTCTGATA
>NZ_SUNB01000016.1 GCF_007570825.1 Pleionea sediminis
ACTTCGGCGCATTTAGAGCATTATCACTATGAAGATGGAATCAATGCATAACAAGAACAGGCAAGTGAAGCGAAACACGCTCACCTGCTGTGAGCGTTAGGTTTAGAAGCGATGATATTTGCAATCGAACGAATCAATGAACATGTATCTCAGATTCAAAGGTTCGATAATCTAGATGAAGTATCCAATTCTTTAGAGTGGCAAGACGTTTATGGTGGGGCTTATACAGTTCTATCTGATGAGGGGGAAGTTTACGGCTTAAACGCGACAGAGGAAAATGAGCCTGCTGTCGTGTATGGCTACACTTTTACTACTAAAGGAACGAATACTGTATTGTCTAGAAAATGTGTGAATGTATTTGCTAAGCAAAACTGGCCGGAAGAAATTGAGGTTGTGAATTTTTGAAACCTAACAAGAAACAGCTAAAAGAACAGCACGAAAAGCGTGCTGTCATCAGAGTTAAGTGTTAGGCAAAAGTTGTGTTGAAGTCAGCAAGTCAAGGAGCCCTGGCGTCTGTAGTAATGTTTCTCTTTCTTGGCTATGCAAGAAATGGATTTAAACCTTCGATATTGGACGGGTTTTTAGCAGAAACTATCTTCATATCAATATTTTTGTGGGTAATTGCCTTTGTGCTCTACCTTATTGTGTTGTCACCAATTATGGAAGTATTTGAAAAGAGCTCACGAAAAGTATCTCTTACCGTATTTATATTGGTAGGCTTGGTTCTTTCTATGGGGCTTGGTTACTTTGTCAGTATTATTCCTAGTCGAGGAGAGGCTGCGAGCTATCAAGTTGGCGACATTGGCGAGGCATTTACTACAATTGTATTATTTGGAATTACAGGTATAACCGGGGCCTTCTTTTCTTGGTTTAGCTTAAAGCGTGACAGTGATAAGCTTACCTAACAAAATAAGGCTGCGTGACGTCCAACCGCTCATTGCATTCGCGTTTGGCCGCCACAGCTTGAAACGTTATGTGTAAAAACTGATGATTCAAAATTATCTACTCTATATATGGCTGGCAGTATTCATTGGGAATCACCTTTTATTTAAATACGTTGTTCTCAATAAGTTGAAAAAGCAGCATCATAAAGTTTGGGTTGAAATTGGAGAGCCAACTATATTTAGCAGCAAGGAGTCACTTTGGTCTCTTGTTGGGTTAACTGGCGATCACAATGTTGGCCAGCTGTTAAAACGTGAAGACAATTCAGAAAAGTCATTAGTTTTGTTAAATCGCTATAAGTGGTCAACGTGTTTAGAGTTTGCTCTGCTATTTGCAACATTAGGGTCATTCATATATGCATCCAACACATAACAATCAGTTTTTGCCGGAACCTCACTCCATGCGGCGGTTTGTTCCTGGCTTCGCCAGTATGGCACAAACCACCGCATTCCGTTCGGTCCGCAAAACTGGGCGTTATGTGAAGCCAAGAAAATGAATATGCCTAATACAAACAACGTTTATGGATATTTCACTTCTCGAAGTAATTTGGAGAAGCTGGCTTCTATATTTAAAAGAAGGTTGTCTGATCACAATGTTAATATCGTGGTTAATAAGTCACATTATGACGGGACTCAGTCGATTCAACTTAATGGTGACAAAATTGAATTTGACAGTACATTGTTTAACAATGAAGGCAGGTATAGTTTTAATGGCGCCGTAGCCGGAAGTGAAAGTGAAATATACGAAGTAGTAAATGAAATTTTTACGATATTAAAAGAGCATAAATTTAAACCGGTTTTTGAGGTATACAATGAATCATTTGAGTGTATCGCAGAATTTAAAAGCTAAAAATCAAAGCCGGTATAATCATACACATAACAAGTGGTTGTTTCGGGCCGCAGAGCCATGCGTTAATTAGAACAATTATGGTTGAACGTTTTTGGCAAAATCACCGCAATGAATCAAGTGTTGAGCTTTATATATCAGAAAGAAGCGAGCACAAAGATGTAGAGCGTTTCATAGATGCCGCTGTAATGGTGATGTTTGAGGGAGACAGCGACTCGAATCGGGATGCTTATAAATTAGACTTATTTTTAGAGCCGTGTAAAAAAATATGGCTTATTTCTGAAATCAAAAGATTTAAAGCTTTGACACCGGCATTTGATTTTGACGTAGACTTTAATGCGGTGAGCGAGCAGTATGTTGTAAAAAATGAGTGGAATGATATTTTACTGTGCTTTATATGCAATGAATCCTATTATTTGTGCGGTTGGGGTACTTCTGCATGAAAGTTCTAACAAATCAAGGCAGCATCGCCCTTCGGGCTAGACGCGTTAACGCTCGCCGCTGTTACAGGTGTTAGGTTAATGGACATGAATGATTTTTTTGTTTTGGTTGTTGCGATTTGCTTAGCAGTAAATATTTATGCAACGATTAAAACTATAAAAACTTCTAGTCACACCAAGTTAAGAAAGATTTATCAGCTTTTGGCAATTTGGTGTATTCCTTTTTTTGGAGGGTTAACTGTCAGTCTTATTTATATGATCAATCCTACCTACGATGGTAGACATTATGATGTAGGCGTAGGAGCGGGAGAAAATGGTGATAGCGGTGGTGAATAATCCACCTAGCAAGTGGCTGTTGTCGCCGCTACGCGCTTTGCCTGCCCGCCAGGCGTTAGTTTATAAAGGATAGCTCATGAAAAATTGTTTATTAGTACTTGTTGCCGCTTTTGTTATGGTTGGCTGCAAAACGACCAATCCAAAAGCCAGTTACTCTAGCGATGTTAATTTCTCTGGAGTGACACACACAAATGAGAAGCTTCGCAATGATTCCTACAATATGCTGAGGATGTATATGTCCGCAGATGGTTGCAGAGAAATCACCCGTGTCAATTCAACTGTAACTTTGCCACCTGAAGGGGCGGAAGGCAGAAAACTGTCTAAAGAGCAATGGGAAGTAGTTGGCTGTGGCAAAACGTACAATTTCGAATTGGCGTTTACAGAAGATGGAAAAGGCGGAGCTTTTTTCTCGGTAAAGAAACTATAAAACTAACAATAACAAGCAGCCGAACAAAAACCGTGCACTTCGTTTCGGGTTTGGTCGGCTGTTGTAAGCGTTAGGTTTCTATAGAGAATCATGCATGAGCTTCAGATGGAAATAGAAATAACTCGACCTAAACAATATCAAGATAAAATCAGAGATTACTATTTGTGGGCCGATGATAAAGAGATAGGTAAAGTAAAGCCAAACTCTATTGCTATTTATTCAATTCCTGATAATGCACAAAATATCAGGTTTACTATTGATTGGTGTTCTAGCCCTGAGTTTGCTGTAAAAGATATTCAATCAAACAAATTAACAGTTTTTAATTCTTTTGGGAGTAATTGGATTTCGGCTTTATTTTTACAGCTTTATTACATAACTTTGGGTAAAAATAAATATTTAACTGTTAAAAGTGGCATTTAATAAGCACTTAAATCAATAGCAGGCTTGCATTCCTTCGTCACTAACTAGTTTGCTATTTTGAGCCGTTTAGCATAGCGTTAAAAATAAATATATCTAAGCTGTAACCTCACCAATTCTAATACACTTATCCCCATTATCTGTGGATAAGCTTGTGTACTTAAATACGAGAACTTCTAAACTTCTCGTATCATGTCGTCATCAGCGTATTTCTCAGATTGATTAACGATAGAGTTTGTTCTTGTTCGGTCCGCACTTTTTCTGGTATGATTTTATAACCACTGTAACATTTTAATTTTGATGCGTCATTTTTTGATTTAAAAATAAACAGGGATATTTTAACGCGCAGTGGTCCGCTTTTTGTCCTTCAAGATAGAGTTGTGAATTTGTTTCAAGCCATTGTGGCAATGGTTTAAGTTAAACGTTGAACGGTACTGCAGTTAACAAAGTGTTTTGGCAAAATGTTGTGTGTTTCATTACATCATGTTAGTCAAATAAAGGAGATTTACTTTTGAGGATATTATTATCTATTCTATTATTTTCCGCGTGTGGCTTTGTGTTTGGCCAGAAGGCAATAATACATAATCCATCGTCGAGCCAAGATCGAGTAATATCTGTTACTGGAATAGGGCTAGCGAAGTTGTCGGAAAATCAGTATATCGAGCTGGCGGAAGGAAGGTACACTGGAACGATGGAATGTATTGTTTCCGGTAAACGATACACTAATACATTTGATTTTACCGTGGGGAAGGGAGAGGGCACTGTGTGGTTATTCGCCCCATCTGTATCATGTTCGCCATCAGCTATGACAATGAAAAATTAATGTCTAACAGGTGCCGGTTGTTGACGTTCCACCGTTCCGAGCAACAACGGTTGGCGTTATATCTATAGAGGATGTCGTGTTTAAAAATAAATGGAAGATGTCTTTCTTCGTCTCAATTTTACTATTAATTTCAAGCAACTTGTATTGGCTGATAGCCTTAATAGATCAAGGAGTAACGAATACTTACTTATCTTATGAATACGATGAAGCCAACAAATCAATAAAGAGTTTAGGCGAGCTAATCGTGAAAGGGGCGTCAGAGTACAACCAAAAGGATATTCTCCATCTTCTAAGGCAAGCAAATCCAGACAGTTTTATCGTTGAAGAAGAAAATGTAATTATCACGGAATTTGCTAGTTTCACTTTCGAAAATGGAAAACTGGTTAATGTGCATTAGTGCTTATAACAAGGTGCTTAAAGGGCGGATACAAAAGCTTGGCTGTGCTTGTATCTCGCAAAGTTTAGCCAAGCATTATGCGCCGGTTAGCGCGGCGTTAGCTGAGAATTGAGAAATAATTGAGACGTGATAAATGCCACATTTTATTATTCATTGCACAAAAGATGTCTTAGATATTCATGACGAAAGGATGCTGATCAAAGAAGTACATTCTGTGGCAACAAAATCTGGCTTATTTGAAGAGGACGACATAAAAGTAAGAGTACAGGATTTTGAGTGTTACCTAGTAGGTGGCAAAAATGATGATTGTTTCATTCACGTTTTTGCACACATAATGCAGGGTGGAACAGAAGCTCAGAAAGCTAACTTGTCTCGTTCGATTGTTAAAAAGCTCGTAGATATGTTTCCTTCTGTTACTAATATAGCAATGAATGTCGATGAGTTTACAAAATCAACTTACTGTAACAAGTCGCACTTGTGTTGAGAGCTGCTAACAATGTAAAGCAGCACGCCCTTGAAGGGGGTGGGCCTCGTTTCACTCAATCACTGCTGGCGATGTTAGATAATAGAGGTTATGTTACCTCGCTCGGTGAATGGATTAATGTATTCAGCTCTACCCATGAAATTAAAGAAAAGGAAATTTTAGTTTGAAAAGAATGTTTAAGATTACTGTTTTATTAACCCTTATCTTTTTTATATCGCTTGTCGTTATTAGCAGATTTAGTGGAGTTGGCATTAGAGTTAGCGATGGAAGTTATTTGGGTTACTCTGCAAGTACTGATGAATGGCTCATATTCGAATATCAAAATATTCCTGTCATGCATGACGGACCTTATGTTTTTGTTGAATCGAGTAAACTGTTAGCACTCAGAGTTGAAAGTTTCAAACAGACAATTAACAAAGTAACAAGATCTCCTGTTGATGGTGACTTACTAGTAACGGTAGACAATAAGTCTAAAACTCAGTTTACTGTTCCATTGAGGCAATCTGATCCACGTTCACAATTGAACTATTCAACAACTGAAAAAGTGTTGGCTATTTCCGATATTGAAGGAAACTTTGACGCAGCAGCTAAATTGCTCATTGCCAATGGCGTAATAGACAGTTCATTGCGCTGGAGCTTTGGCAAAGGGCACTTGGTTTTAATTGGCGATATGGTAGACCGCGGTACTAATGTTTTGCCGACACTCTGGTTACTGTACAAACTTGAGGCTGAGGCGAAAAATGCTGGGGGGCACCTACACTATGTTCTAGGAAACCATGAGCGATATTTATTGGATGGCAGAACAAAATCCGTCGCCAAAAAGTATTTTGGTACGTATCGTGCGACCGGAATGACACAACGCCAATTGTGGTCTGAAAACACGTTACTTGGCCGATGGCTGAGGACTAAACCAGCTTTATTAAAAATTAACGACATTCTATATGTTCACGGTGGTATATCTCCTGAAGTACTGACTCAACGTCCAACCTTAGAGTTCATCGATAATTTAGCAAAAGAGTCGTTCGTGACATCAGGAACCAACATAAAAAACATAGATGACCATATTCTGCACGGATCGAAAGGCTTATTATTTTATCGCGGCTTGGCAAAAGATATGAGTCATTATAATCTGGGTAAGAAAGCAAGTGAAAAGCACGTCGAAAAGATTCTGGAGGTATATGGAGCTCAGAAAATAGCGATAGGACATACGTTAACAAAACACATTGGTTTTGATTTTAATGATAAAGTTGTCCGAGTTGATGTCGACCATGCTTCTGGCGAAAGTGAGGCACTTTTAATAGAAGGTCGTGATATTTCCAGAGTTAACACTAAAGGGCAAAAATTACCTTTAATTCAAATTGAAAGTGCTGAGATATTATAGATATTAAAAAAGCTAATAAAAAGCTACTATAGCTGCGCTATACAATGCGTTAATAAGATTAAGGAACCAAGTTTATGTCGGATGACATGATAGATTATTTGAATATTGCTCTTGGCCTATATATTTTTATTTCCACGTACAGGGCAAAAAGAAAGCTTGCCTATAAAGTTTTTTGGTTTATACCATGTACTATTATCCTTCTGGGAGCTGTCAGTGATTTGCTCAGATTTGATTTAGGAGAAAATGGAAATCTAGTGTTTAAATATGTTCTTTACTCAACTTTAGCTTGGGCGCTGTTATACACCTTTCTCGAAGTATATTTTTTTAAAAAATTTATTAATAGACTTAAGAGAGGATTAAAAGAGCAAGCTAAAGATAAGGATGTTTAATTTGGTGTTAAAAGACTATTCAAAAGTTTGCATTTGTCCGACCAAGAGAGTATTATCTTAGTACATAGTGGAATAGTTCGATCTTAAGTGAGTCAGCTTTTGTTTTCCGCTCAACAGAATCCCCAAAACCCGTCTTCATGGCGGGTTTTTTTATGCCTGTAAAAAAGTGAACTCAATGCCCGAAAAAGATCCGAATTTATGGTCGGCGATGCAAGACTATGCC
>NZ_SUNB01000017.1 GCF_007570825.1 Pleionea sediminis
GTGTAATCATGCCATTGAAACCCAAGAAGAGAAAACGCAACATAGAAGATACGCATCAACGTGCTGTGATTAATTGGTCGAGACTTATTAAGTTACCAAGCTCAAAACTGTTTGAGCCAAATACGACTCTCTTTGATTATTTGTTTCACGTTCCGAACGGTGGCGGACGCAGTAAAGCAGAGGCGGGTATTCTAAAATCACTCGGTGTTAAAGCAGGCGTATCCGATTTAGTGCTTGCTATTCCAACAACGGAATACAGTGGTTTGTATTTAGAAATGAAACCGCCAAAACTGTATCCCTCACGTGTTAGTGAAACTCAAAAGCAGTGGAAAGAGCGAATGAACCGAGTTGGATATTTTTGTGATATTGCTTATGGCTCAATTCAAGCTCAAAAAATCATTGCTGATTATCTTAGAGAGCATGTGTGGATTAGAGGAGGCGATAATCGTGTCGGCTCACATTAAAGACGACTTAATTCGCTGGGGTATTTGGCATCGCCAGGGCAATGTCGCTCGTCATCTTTGGTATCCGTCCAAGTCCGTCGGTGCCGACATGATCAAAGTGCGTTCTGGTTACGACAAAGAATCACGAACATTCATACAAGCGCTTTCGGATGATGAAGTACGAAAACTAGACCGAATTGTTTTAACGCTGAAGAAAGTCGATAAAACTCGATGTTTAGCGCTCACTCGAAAATACATCGATCGAGAAACGGTGCGAGACATTGCGAGAGAGTTGAAGCTTTCTAGAACAAAAGCTCACTCAGTTATTCAAAGTGCGGAAGCGTGGGTTGAGGGTGCCTTGATTATGCGTTCACATTAAGCAATGAACGTTAAAAACGTATTTTTGAGAAGCGCATATTTGAAATTGCAAATATTAAAAAAGCTAACTTTTTGCTTCCTCACAGAGAGTCTTTTTTGTTAAATAATAGGTGAGCAGTAATGTCATTGTTAAGCAAGAAATGAAAAATATTAAAAGTAAAAAAATTACCGAAAAAAAGCCACCTGTAAGAACATATGTGTAATTTATCACTAGAGTTATGATTGCAGCGATCGCGTTAGCAAGGCAAGAAGATATGCAACATCTTCGATAATTTACCTTAGAGTTGAATAACTTGAAAAGTACGTAACTGATAATCGAAAACATCAAAATAGAAGAAACTATAGATAGAGCTATAGCTAAAGTATTCTTATTTAAAAAGGGTAAACTATAGAAATAGAGCACAAGTGAAGTTGTTATAGAGGCTAATACAATTAGGGTCTTTCTTTTTAAGATTTTATCGAATGCTGGTTTTATCCTTTTGATATCTATTTCATTATGAGCATACTTCGAGTTGAACATCATATTGCTTATCAATAGAGCAACTATGGGGCAAATAAATATTAGTATTGGGAAGAGAAACAATGCTGGTAAAGCAGCTAATGGACTTAGGATTCCAGATAGTATTGAAAATATTAGTAATGAGTTGAATTTTTTATCGAGGTTTACATTTCTCTTGAGAAGCCAAAACTCGATTGTCAAGGCAAATAAAAGAGATTGAGTCCCACCAAATATGTATGCATAAATAATTACTGTTAAGCCAGCATTGAGGTCATCGAATCCCAGCTGGCTTAAAATTATTACAATGATACTGCACAACAAAGGTGGGAGAAAAATTCCTATAAAAAGCCGGTGCGTTCTTGATGTGAGGTAACTATTTAGCTTCAAATTGAAAGTTGTTAGTCTTGACTGAGTGCTCATTTAACTTCCATTCGCTGGTCGAGCTATTATTCCAATAACAGATGGTTCTTTCGTATGTTCAATAATTTGGACGGCTGTTCCCTTTTCATAAACTATTTCTTTGTGTAACTCACCATTTATCCATTTCTTATGGGTGCCAATGGGGGTTTCTTGGTCAAAATACTCTTCGGATTGCTTATGCTTGCAGTCTTTGTCCCACATCTCGAATTTTCCATGTGCTTTTCCATTTAGCACTTCCATTCTAAATACGTATCCACCATCTTCACAGGTTTGTTGATACACTCCGGTAAAAGGCTTTTGTACTCCATTTTTATAGATATACCCCCATAACTCTACCATTTCTTCAGGTGTTAATATGGCCTTTTCAGATGCAGACGCTGAAGAAGAAAATAAAAAAGTCACCAGAAATAAAACTGTATATTTCATCCTATATCCTAATATCTACTTGATCTTTCAATACATAGATTAATATCTAACGTTTGTCGTAATGCGAGCTACAACATTCTCTTTGCTGCTGTAGCCGTTCTAACAGTTGAGCATTGTAGAATTTTATTTGGTTCTTTTAGTTTTTCACATTCCTTCAACTCACTCTCTACAATGGAGAAATTAGGCGTTGGAATATTTAATAAATTATTTAGACACTGAGACTGAAAATAACCGCCAATAGTAATTGGATGGTTTTTAGTGCTTTTAATTTGATTAATTTGTTCAAGCTGTTGAAGTGTAAAGCCTGTCGCGTGCTCTTTAGTTTGAAACACACCTTTGAGCATTTCATAAGGTAAGCCATCTTTAAGCATACTAAACAAGGTCTGGGCTTCAATTCCATATTTAAGACAGTTTTCCGTTTCTTGCACAGTGAATGGCCGAATATTTACTTGTGGACTTCCTTTTTTTTGGTTGTTTTGCGCACAACCAGAAATAACAAAAAGGCCAATAATTAGAATGATTAGTTTCATTGAGTTCTCCAGTTTTACTCACAGCTTGATAAGTAGACTTTATTTCTGCTTAAACGCAATGTAGTTATTAAATTATAAAAGGATTATCAGAAAGCTCACTTTCCTTCTTGAATTTAGCAAATAATACTATATTTAATATCCCTACAATAAGAAGAGCAAGAGCTAAATAGATAATTTCAAAATCAGTGAGACTTGCTATGCCTAACCCTGCTCCAGAAAGAATTAAGCCCAAGTTGGCAACTCGTAGTATTAAAGAATACTCGTTTAAGATTATTTTATACAAAGAAAAAATACAAACGAGACCAAAAAACAAATACGTGTAGCTGCCCGTTCTATAAACAACCATAAATGATAAAGTTGCCAGTGCTATGTTTAATCCTATTACTCCAAAATTAAGATACTTCATATATATTATCCTTAAATTAAAATTTATGCTGCATTAAACTGTTAAGAATCCGACTTTGATGCTTTGTTTTGTCTTTGTAATTCTTCAGACAACACGTCTATCATTGTCGAGTTATTTTTCTATTGCATTTCAAGTATATCTACAAGTTCGCTAGAGAACTTTCTCGACACCAACCGCGTGTTAGAAGTCAATTGTACTTCTTAAGAATTAATTGGGCTTTACTTTCGCCTTGCTCCGCTGCTTTTTTGCACCATAGAGCAGCCTTATCCAAGTCCTTTTCAACACGCTCTCCATCTGAATATAACTCACAAAGCTTGAGTTGCGCACTGGCATAACCTTGTTCTGCGGAAGCAGAATACCAATAAATCGCGTCCTCAATACTATAATCAACCCCTTCAGAATACTCGAATCTTTGTCCAACAATAAACTGCTTAACCTTATTACCGTCCTCAGCACTTTGTATAAACAAATGGGCCGCTATTCTTGAGTTCTTCTTAACCCCTTGGCCTTTATCGTAAAGTACACCTAAGTTATTCAAAGCTTTTTTATGCCCTTGCTCGGCTGCTTTTTGATACCACAATGCAGCCTTTTTGTAATCCCGGGATACACCTTCACCTAAGAAGTACATAAGTCCTAAATTATACTGAGCTTCTGCGTAGCCTTGTTCTGCGGCCTTTTGATACCAGAAAGCAGCTTTTTCGTTATTCTTTTCTATTCCCTTGACAGAATCGTATGCCTCATCAAATTTAGTTCCAAGTTCAAATTGTTCCTCAGGAGTGCTCACTTCCATATTTCCCATAGTCGGCACGCCTTCTTGTGAGCCATTACATGCCATTAGCATAAGTGCCACAGTTAAACATAAAAATATTGACTTCATATGATTTCCTTAATTCCTTCTCACAACAAACTACACTAGGAGTAGTTGGAGAATAGTTAAAATAAAAAAGTAATAGTGATGCCTTTCGAAATAACGTACAAAGGCTACTTATCCTAGATAACTCAATAAAGATCTATTGCGCCAAAGTGACACGTTCCGATAAAAAATTTCCTTTGCCTAAAATTTAATTTATAGAGTTAATAATTAAAGTGCATCGCTCCATCATGCAAAAAAAATCTCTATTGTCCAGACAGAGGTGGAATAAATACCTAACGTTCCAATTACCGGCGAAAACGCGCGCCAGCGTGTTTGAGTCCAGCGCTTACTGCGTAGCGGTGTTTTTGCATCTTTCTCCAATGTATTGTTATATTCCTTTAAGCTTTGATAAAAAATCATTGAAACTTCTCCCTAAAATAGTTCCGACTTCTAAGTCCTTTTCTGAGTATCCTTCTGGAAGAATTAGATTATCATCACCGAAAAAAGCCACACTACCTTTCAACACGCCATCTAGAATGAGACAAAAAGTAGTGTGATAATCCGTCGTAGAACCAAAAACAAACACATTGTCGCTAATTCTTCCATCAGCGATAGATCTTCTAGTCTCTTCTACAGCATTTTCAGGTTCTTTCTCGAAGGAAAGTTGAAACACCATATCGATCGGAAATAAGCCTTCGTACATACATAAGTTTGGAAAATTTCCTGCACCGCACTTGCCCAGAAATGAAACGTATTCAGATGGCAAGCTATAACCAGTTCGAACATGAAAACGCTCTGCTTCTGCTTCGTAATCTCTTGTAGGATGACTTTCTTCAAATACGATCACTAGAAAATAGCCTCAGGTAAAATATAACGCTTAGTTTAGTTGAAGCGAAATGCAATGAAGCGTTCTACTACAACGCCTGGTTATATCATGTATCAGCGAAATCATTATGCCTGCCAATATACGGACTAACCAAAAGTAAAATTCCCCAAACCACCAACATTACCGATAGAGCTATGAAGTTTAGGTCGAATATTGATGCAATAAAGAGCATCCAAACCTGATAGTAAAGAAATGGATGTGTAAAAAAGACTAAAGGAAAGCCTAAGAAGAAAATTGATGCTCTTAGCCGCTTTCTTAAAGTATCACTTTTTATCCAAGCACAACAAACCCATGAAATGATCGAAAGAATAAGTCCACCCCAGAAAAGCCACAAATTATTCTCGAAGATCGAAAGCATACTCATCCTCAGTGATATAACTAGTAATTATATTCATCAAAGCGCATTTAATAAGTATATACAACTTTGAGCAATTCGAATTAGCTTTAATTATCAGCTAGATAGAAGGTTATATCAAATGGAGATTCTGGTTAATATGCACGAAAGCGATCTTAGTATGTTTGCGGAAATTTAATATTCAATAAAATCATAGCGTTAAGAAACTCACCTCAGAAAAAGATCGCTCATTTTTCAAAATAAAGCTACTTGCATAAGTAGTGTCGAGGTTTGTCCTCGATAAATAGGCCGTGTCTATTAATTTATAAATTAATGGACACCCTAAGAATGGTCTTTTAGAGCGTCTAAAATATCGTAAAACTGTCATTAGTAGACACTGCCGTCAACAAGTCGATTTAATGGACATTAAGAGGCAGTTGTAAACGCTAGATTTTCGTTTTACTTGCTGGTCGGTCCGTACTTTTTATGCGTTATTTTAAAGCCTCTGTAAGACATTGAATTTTGTATTCTTTTTTAAGGTTCAAAAATAAGCAAGGGTATTATAACGTGCAGTGGTCCGCTTTTTATCCCTTAAGAGCTTTCTGTGAAATTGTTACAGGCCGGTTGTGACGCTGGTTTCAGCAATTTGTGTTAAAATGAGATAAATTTATTATACGGTTCTTAGGGTCCGTTTAACCCAATGTTATGCAGAAAGTAAACATGAAGATTGATATAGATATCTACAACGAAATTCTTAATGAGCTCCTTGTTTCATCTCAGGTATTCAAAGGCGTTAGCCAGGAAATTAGCTTGGAGCTGAAAGAGGATTTCGAAACAATAGTCGAAGATATTGATATCAGTAAGCATTCTGCAACTTATACCGGCGGGGTAACTAAAACAACTCTAGATTTGCTTGAAGAACTGAAGCAGGCAAATATGGCCAAAGATAAGCAGAAGTGTGCTGAGTCAATTGCTTGTCTTCGCTCATCAATAATGTCGGCAGAATCTGCATTATCAAATGCAGCAGATAGCCTTGAGAAATTGGTTGTGTCAATTAGAGATGCATAACAAGGCCATGCTGATCATGCCGCAAGCGGCATTCGGACAATTTAAGCGTGGCTCGCTTGTGCATGGCTTCGCCATTGTTGCACAATCAATCCCCACTCAAATTGCCCGCAGATGGCGGCGTTAAATGCAAAAGGTAACTCCTAGTGTCATACATGGTTATCCGTAAAGGTGGGGAAAAGGAGGTCAAGTTTCCAACTGAAGACTTTCCTAATCTTT
>NZ_SUNB01000001.1 GCF_007570825.1 Pleionea sediminis
GCCGTCTAAATCAGAGGTTTCATTGGGATCATTCGGGAAAGCGTCTTGATCATTGTCAACGCCATCACCGTCGCGATCAGGATCCGCATTATCACCAATGCCATCACTATCAATATCGGACGATTCATTCGGATCATTCGGGAAAGCATCTTGATCGTTTGCAACACCGTCGCCATCGCGATCGGGATCGGAATTGTCACCAATACCATCGCCGTCTAAATCAGAGGTTTCATTGGGATCATTCGGGAAAGCGTCTTGATCATTATTAACACCATCACCATCGCGATCGGGATCGGCATTATCACCAATACCGTCACCGTCTATATCAGACCATTCATTCGGATTATTAGGAAAGGCATCTTGCTCATTATTAACACCGTCACCATCGCGATCGGGATCCGAGTTATCACCAATACCATCGCCATCTAAATCGAATGCTTCAGTAGGATCATTAGGAAAAACATCGAGGTCGTTGTCAACACCATCACCATCGCGATCAGGATCGGCATTATCACCGATACCATCACCATCAATGTCGGACCATTCGTTTGGATCATTAGGAAAAACATCGTTTGAATTATCAACACCATCACCATCGCGATCGGGATCGGAATTGTCACCAATGCCATCACCATCTAAATCGGACCATTCATTGGGGTCATTGGGAAAGGCGTCTTGATCATCAGGATAGCCATCACCATCACTATCGACATTACCCAAAACAACCAGTATTCCACGGCTCTTACCTTCTCGACCTGCAACGTCAACGGCACGAACGGACATATGATTGTCGCCCGCTTTTAATCCTTCTGTGATTTCACACGACATTCGATTGTCAGCAATTTGAGTACAAGGAACATTGTTATAGGCTTGACGATTAACCCAAAAATAAATGTTTTCAATTGGCAGTGGATTATCATCGAAATATTCAAAGACAAAAATAACTCTTTCTTCATTAATGCCCTGACCAAACTGAGGAGAAATAACGTTAAATGCTGGTGCCACCAAGTCGATGTTGACTCGCTCTGAAAATCCTGTTTTGTTGTCAGCATTATCAACCGCTAAACCAAAGACCTCCTGGTTTTCACCTGCGGTATTAATCGATACCGGTGGCTCACAAAATTTAACACCACTGATACTATCAGAACAACTGA
Source organism: Pleionea sediminis (assembly GCF_007570825.1). Lineage (GTDB taxonomy): Bacteria > Pseudomonadota > Gammaproteobacteria > Enterobacterales > Kangiellaceae > Pleionea > Pleionea sediminis. The sequence continues at coordinate 1,155 of NZ_SUNB01000001.1, forward strand.
ATGTCGCGTCAACAGGTTCTAAATACCAACCGTTTGCGCTTCGTTGGCCTGTGATCGTCGCATCTATTTCAGGTCCCGTTTTATCGATGGAAACATCAAACTTTAATGTTCCTCTATTGCCTGCATTATCAAATGCTTCAACAAAAACGGTTTGGTTAGCTCCCTCAAAAGATAATGTTTGTGATGATGGACACAGTTGAACTCCGCTGCCTTCATCTGTACATTCAAACGTTATTGATACATCAGAGTTAAACCAACCGTAAGTTCCTTGATTCGATTCTTCATTAATTAAAACTTCGTTGTCGTCGTAAACCAAACGAGCCAAAATATTTGGTGCTTCTAAATCCAGGACATAAGCATAAATCGCAATAGTGCCGCCTGGTTTTCCCGCCATTCGAACAACCAGCTCGTTTGATTCTTCAAAAGTTACTGGAATGGTTATGAGATCTCGGTTCTTATTAATTTGACTGCCATCTTCAATTAACTCGCCATTAAGATAAACGGCCGCCGCGGTTGCGTGTGGCCCAATGTAATCACCTTCAGCATTCCGACCATTAAATATTTTAACAACGCCCGCTCGACCTGCAGTGCTTTGAAAGTTGCGATTCTCTGAGATGGGCTTACCTCGTTGTCGCTCAAAAACCCACGGGCCGTCGAGTAACATTTCTTTATTTGTAACGTTTTCTTCTGCAACCTCATTACTACAACCAGAAAGCGTTAATAAACCAATTAGTAACGCTACTCCACAACGACCGAAGTTTGCAGTGCTGCACATTTTAAGAAATCGAAATAAAACCACACTCATAACCTTAAATACGTTTTACATTCCATTATTTTTTTAATTATCAACATCATTGTGATAAACAACTTTCGCTTCAGCGAGAATTTCCTTGGAAGCTTTTTTAACCGCTTTACGCAGCTGTATTGGCGCCAATGACTTACGAATATCATTTCTTACTTCGGCAAGCGGTTTCGGACTAACCTTCTGCTCTTTAACCACTCGAAGAATCATTGGGATACCATCAACAAAGTGAACTGACGATGCTTCTTGCAATGGCAAACCTTGTATTATCGAATCAACTTTCGAATTCAAAACACCTTGTGTCACAGCACCCTTAGCATAACTCACACCAAACCCTTGCTGCTTTAACTGCTGCACCTTATCTTGCCACTGCGGCTCTTTGGCGATGTCACTTAATGAACTCATAATTTTCTTGCGAGCTTCACCAGAAACTTTGCTGTTCGCTTTAACCACTTCGTAACTACGAACTGTTTTCCCACCAAATTTATCGGGATTATTTTCGTAATACTCTTTAACCATTTCTTCGGTAACGGGTATTGGCGTTAAATTGTTTTTCAGATACAACTTCGCTAATAGCTCTTCACGATAGGCTTTTACTTGGCTATCAATGGAAGCGACTTCTTCTTCTGTCATTAAACTTAACTGTTTGTCTGCCATTGCTCTGCTTAACACCAGACTTTCCAAAACTTTTTGGCGACCCGACTCATCGAGTTGAAATGCCGCAAGCTCACCGACAGTTCGCTCAATAGCACTTTCTAAATCTTCAGAAGAAATCACGTCGCCGTTCACTTTGACAAGCCAGTCTTGATTCGTTGAACTAGAGTCTTCAGTTTTATTCGAAGTGTCAGAACATGCTACAAATAAACTGACTAAAAACACTAACGAAGTCTTTGCGAATAATTTCATTTGCCAATTACCCTTTCTTAATTTCAACGGTACTTAACAGTCGCTCTAACTCTACTTTCTTCGCTTCTTTACGTAATTGATGGCGAATATCGCCTTTAACACGTTCCAAAGGTTGCTTAACAACCGAAGGTCCTTCTATTAACTTAACAATATGAAAACCAAAGGAGCTTTGGAAGGGCTCTGAAACAGCTCCACTCTCCATTTCTTCGAAAACTTTTTTCGAAAACACTGGATCAATGGCTCCTTGATTAATCCAACCAATAACACCACCTTTTTTGGAAGAGATAGTATCTTCAGAAAACTTTTCTGCGAGTTCATCAAATGACTTACCTGCATTCAGCTGACTGTAAACCTGGTGAATCTGCGTATACTTAGCTTGACGCTCTTCTTCTGACATTGAGCTGTTTGTGCGCACTAATATGTGAGCAACTTGAGCTTTTTTACTTTCATATTTATTACTATTTGAAGCGTAATAATTTCGAATGGCTTGTTCCGATATTTTTTCATCCAGATAAGAATCAAAATAGCGTGAAATGATCATCTGCTTTTTAAATTCCTCAAGCTCTGCATTAATTTTCGCTTGATCCAACTGTTCCGTTTTTTGAATGGCTTGCGTTAACGCTTTACGTTCTAAATAATCGTTCAAATAACTGTCGCGCAGTTTTTCATTGGACTTATCAATCCGTTTAAAATCCATGTAAGTTTCAAACTCGTTTTTCGATACCGACTCACTACCCACTTTGGCTATCGATTCTTTATCGCTACAGGCGAATAATGTTGAAAGAACAGTGGTGACCACTAAAGCTTTTGTAAATACTTTCATAGGACTCTCTCTTTCTTTTAATGCAGCTTTCACACTGCTATTTAAACGATTAATCATAATTATCCGAAGACCATCAATCTTTTACGATTATAGCTGTTTAGTGTTGCCAGAATATCTCGCTCAGGTTCATCATCAGGAACGGGTAATCCAGGCTGAGGAATATCAGGTTTAAGCAATTTGTCGGTGCGATATTTATTGAATTCAACAAACAAAGTATTGGGAACGCCAGTTGTAATACCAGCCGCGATTACATTACTACTGTCGTCAATTACAGATGCATCTGGATTTAAGACCCGAACGAAGTCTTCTCCAAAGTCTACGTTTGCACCGTTGGTTATGGAAATAGCGTCAAAAATATGTAGACCTGAGTATTCCATTCCTTCAAAAGAACTCAAATCAGTATCTGATTGAACAACAAGTTCGTAAGGAGTATTAGATACTATTGTAAAGTAGTCGGAATCCTCAACTCCGGGCACAAAAGAAATATTCAAGCCAGTGAGTTCATTAGACTCCCAAATGGCAATAGGCTGTGGCGTATCGCCCTTAATATTCATGACATAATTTCCATTACTACCTGAGTTCGAGCCAGAAACAGCTTCGGAAGAAGAAAAACTATACTGACCAACGGCAAGAACATAATCTCCTGCGCTTAAGCTGCGAGTGATTTTTGAGAGTCTTCCGGCTCCTCCATCATCATCAGAAGCCACAAAGTCATCCTGAGTTAATTGCCCATCGTCTCTAAATAAATGGATAACTGTATCAAAAGATCCGGAGGTAACTTCCATAATTAACTGCTGCTCAGTTGCCACATTGAAGTAATGGTACTGAACAGAATCTTCACCACTCGCTGCAATATTTCGAGACTCATTTATCTCAATAAACGAACCAAACTCTACGGACGATACTTGCCACAAGTTATTGCCGAGCGAAGTAACAGAAGTCGCTGTTCGGCTGCCTACTTTATTAAATTGAGTAAGGCCGTAAGTGTCTTGACCGCTAGAACGACTAACAAAAAGTTCGCCATGAACTTGGGATGGTTTGCGAACGAAGACTGTACCCGCTCCTGCTAAATCATCTGAAGTTGAAGCATACGGCGAATCAGCGGACATACTTCCAGTAAATGCGTAATTAGATTGAATTTCGACACTGACTCTACCACCCGCCGAAGGTTTATTATCGACTGCATCGATATCGTAACCAGCTCCATTAGCTTCAATATTTCCAACACCACTGATTTGATTAACCGTAATATTAATACCACCACCAGCACCACCATACAGCGAACTAGACGTTGCTTCTGCACCATTAGACATAATGGCACCATCGATAATCAATGAGTTTGCTGCTAATTGAATTAATCCACCACCCGCAGCGTCAAAGCCCGAACCTGCTGTATCAACATTAAAGTAAGTACCATAAATACAGTCTAAATTATTCAACCTGGCAACAGAGTTCAGGCCACCATGGCACCCCCTTTGATCGATATTTTCGGGACCCGATGATAAATACCCTTTTCCACTTAAATCGATAAATGACGGTGAACTATCGATATAAACTTCGCCACTTACGTTTAAATTCAGAGGATAAATCACTTGGCCATCAGAAACTTTTGTCGTTAACGTTGAACCACCGGTAATCATTAAATCCCCGTTAACTTGAATCTGACCAGTTACTCCTGACTCAAAAACAGAGCCGGCTTCAATCGTCAAAGTTCCATCTACGACTAAATCACCATCGGCAACCAAATTTAACTGAGTTGCATTTGAAATGGTAAAGTCACCTTGAATATAAGCGCCTCCTGCAGCGACCATAGACTCTGAATTACCGCTATTAAAACTTAGCGCCGAGTAATATTTCGCGCCATTAACGGTTATACCGCTAAATTGACTTTGTATATATTCGATTAATGTTTGAGAGCTTGGCGACAAATTGATTCCCGTATTGTTTTCAATTTCTACTTCAGCCAAGTTATTCACTTCAACTCGATCTTCACCAAAATCGACATAAGCGCCTCCCAATATTTTCAGAGAATCCAAACGATGAACACCGATTAGTCTGGAACCATAAGAAGGTTGAGATTCTGACTCAACAGTAAATGAACATTCAGCATTATCTATAATTCGATAAAGCGGAGAACTTGGCGTATCGGCATCAAGACTAACCATTGCTCCTGTAATGCTTGAACCGTGTCCATAATTTCTTCGCCATGGACAACTTCCATCTATTCGAGATACATTCACTTGCCACTGGTTTTCAAGATATGAGCTCTGTACATCGAGTATCAAATGTTCGCCAACACTTCTTATGACTGTGGATGGCTGATCAGAAATATGCCCAGCGTTATCTATTATCAAATCGCCTGCTGACTCTGATTCACGGGAAATAAAATAAGTTCCAGCGCCACCAACTTGGGCGCTATTTGCGACGTACTCACTAGCCGTGTTAACCGTTACATTCCAGAGTTGCGAGTCTTGTGCATCAACACTCACTCGTCCGCCACCTGCTACCTTGTTATCTGATTGTGCAAGATTATAACCGGCACCTCGAACATTAATCGTTCCACTGCCCGAAATAACAGGAGCTACCACTCGGACTCCACCTCCCGAGCCACCGGGTTGATTACTATCATTCGATTCACCACCGTCGGCATTAATTTCACCACTTAAAATGAACTCATTGGCATTAATGCTAACGTAACCACCACCAAAATATTCGTTTCGACCAGATCCGCCAAACAATGCATTGGAGTAAATTCCATAGACACAATCGAAACCCGAAGCTCGACTGTCTCCCGTATTTCCTGCGTGACAAGAAAAAGCGTCAGTAACAACTGGCCGTTTATTTCCTTTATTAGTCAACGCAATCTGCGACGTTTCGTCAATTTCAATTGTTCCAAGCGCATTTAAACGGACCGGATAATCTTTATAAATAGGATATTGATACTCGAGGCTAAAGTCTGATACTGGCTCGACTACAGTCAATCTACTTCCATTTAAAACTCGAATATCACCTTGTGTTGTGACATTGCCATTGACACCTAACACGAGTGTGGAGCCATTCGATACATTTACAGCACCATCGACATCCAGATCTCCGATGATTTCGGTTACGCCGTAATCTGATGCTCGTCCCTCCGAAATAATCGTGAGTTCTGCGCCATTGTTCACATCTATGGCTTCATCAACCGAAACTCTTCCTTCAAAAGCATTTAATGAAAGATTAGAGCCAGCCCCATTAGATGAAATAACTCCGCGAACATGAATATTACGAGCTTCAAAAATACGCGAGGATAAATCATTTACCGATTGAGCAGGTAAGTAAAGCGTATCATTTAACATGATTTGATCGTTTGAACGGAAGTAGCTGAGCAGTTCTACTGAACGCTCCGAAGCAATAATTCCGCTATTTTCATCGATTACAGAATTTGCAAGATCATTCACGATGACAATATCTTCACCAAAATCAACATAAGCTCCACCAGTAATACGAATCGTCTCTAACTGATGAACACCAATCAGTTTTTTACCTACCAAATTGAGGGTAGATAAATCATCGGTGGTTTTTATTACCATTCGAGTATTATCTAAGTTTCGATCGACAATATATAAAGGACCATCTGGATCATCAGCATCTAACTTAACAGTCAACCCTTTAATACCTTTATTCCAACCCAAGCGACCTGTCGCCAATCCCCAGCCACCCCAGCCAGTTTTTGCATCGACCGTAATTGTCCACTCATCTGACACTTCATCATGTGAAACGGACTCAATGACAAGCTCGCCGATTTCTTTGACCCGAGTGAAACCTCGTCTATCAAGCCAACCATTATTGTCAATTACTAAATGACCTGGAACAGATTCAGAACTCGAGATATAAGCAGTTCCGGCACCAGCTACTTGCCGAACACCATCAACTGTTGGTGGCTCGTAAACACTGCCAGTTTCGAGGCTAATGTTTAACCCGGTTGTGTCAGGCGAGTAAATGCTGATTCGTCCTCCTCCCGCAATTTCTATACTAGAGCCGTCTGGATTATCAACACCACCACCTCTCGCAAAGATACTGCCAGTACCAAAAATTCTGGAGGATGCTTCCAAATGGACGCCACCACCAGCACCACCTAAACCATACGTTTGAGCAGAGGCACCATCAGCATCAATGATGCCTTGTAACTCAATTTCATTAGCCGAAAGCCAGAGATACCCACCACCGCCAGCAGAAAAGCTTTTTGCGCCTGGAAGCTCAGCTCGCAAATAATGGCCGTGTGATTCATACGTGCTTCGATAATTAAATCGTTCGCCACCGTGCCCACCATCACCATAGTAAGAGAGCTCTTCATTCAGTCCTTTAAGATCAAATTTTGAAGTTGCATCAATCGTTACTTTTCCAGTAACTTCTATTCTTCCAGTAACTCTGTTAATCAAAGTGGTTCCTTGAGTTACTGTTAAGTCACCTTGAATCAGTAATGAATCTCCAATTAACTCATGCGTACCACCATCATTAAACGTTTGAGAACTCAAGTACCGAATACCATTCAAGATAATATTTTGCGAGTTTGAATTAATGTAATTGATCAAAGCTTCAGATGAAGTGGATAAAAATATACCAGCGTTCTCAATTGTTGAGTTTGGTAAATCATTAACGATAACTCTGTCGGTACCAAAATCGACATAAGCGCCGCCGGTAATCGTTAATGTTTCAAAAGTATGCACCCCTATCAGAGAATTACCAGCAACAGCACTTAAGTCATCAATCGTCTCAACAACTATTTGTTTCCCTGAATTGCTCGTTACTGTGTATAAGGGAGCAGTCTCATCAGCAGCATCGAGGCTCACGGTCATTCCGACGAGTGCATCTGTCTGCCAATTCGCATCTAGTGCACCAATTCGCCAAATGTTTCCGTTTAACTCATCTTGATCTACTGAAGTAATAACGACTTCACCAACGCTTGTAACGTAAGTTGATGGGTAATCAGTAATTTGACCTTTATTATCCGCAACAAAATGTCCTGCTTGAGCGTTTATCGACTGATAATAAATGGTTCCAGCTCCCGAAGGCTTATTAGAGCCGGAAGAATACTCACTGGCTGTATCAATAGTATTCACATTGAATCCACTAAGATCATCGACGTGTAAACTGATACGTCCGCCACCCGCATTGTTATTGGAGCTGTAACTCGTATTTCCTCCGGCACCTCGAGCTAAGATACGCCCTGCTCCAGAAAGAACAGGGGATTCGAGATGAACGCCACCGCCAGCACCACCTGTACGAGTTGTACTATTAGAAGGATTACCATCAACATCAATGACACCATCGAAAACAATACTATTTGCTTTAAGAGACAAATATCCTCCGCCACGAATACTCGAGTACTGACCTCGTGAACCAAAAGTGGTTACTTTCTTGTAATCGCCATAAGCGCATGGAACACTCAAACTCACGGAATCTGGATAAATACCTCCATGACAGCTTCGATATAAACTATTGTTGTTGTGGTAACTGCTGACCTTACCTTTCAAATCAATTTTTGAGTCTGCATCAATCGTCACTTCACCATCAACATTCAACTCAAGCTTTTCATTACTGGTCGTCAAAGTACTGTTAACCAATAAGTCTAAATCACCTTTAACTTGAACTGTGCCGCCAATATTGAGCGTCAGAGTCGATGAATCAATCACCTGAATATTACCGGCAACGACAATATCGTTTTCAATATTCAAAGTAACTGGCGTGGATTGCCCGACAAGAAGATCACCGACAACATAAAGTCCTATGTGGCTTTCAACCGTACTGGTTCCATTATCAAATTGAAGATAAGGCACGTAGCGCATACCATTAACAATAATTCCAGAGCCGATATTGTTAATGTAAGCCATTAACTCTTCTGAGCGTGGCGATAAATTAATTCCACTATCAGTCGTTAATTCAAACTCACTCAATTGATTAACAATTACGATGTCATCACCAAAATCAGCGTAAGCACCATTTCTTATTTTCAATCCATCAAAAATATGCACGCCGATGAGTGAATTACCGACGACACTCGATAAGTCGAGTTGGGACTCAACAACAATCGAGTTGTTGGTACTCGAAATGATTTCGTATAACGACGCATTTGGATCTTCTGCATTAAGACTTACTAAAACACCCTCTAAGTCACGGTCATTAATTTCAAACTCGCTATTTCTCCAATTTGCATTGTTAACAAAGATCTCCCAGCGACTGGTACCCGCGATTGGTTGCGCCTGAGTAATACGGTGCTCACCAACTTGGCGAATCGGTGTAAGTGCATCACTATTTAACTCATTGCCACCATTATCAATAACCAAAGAACCATAACTATCTGCATTTTGTTTAAAGTAAACAGTACCTGCACCATAAGGATTACTGGTGAACGAACTTCCCGAAGTAATAAAGTTACCATTAAATGTATTCGTATCACTGTAAATACTAATTCGGCCACCGCCGCCTCTCTGACTGTTCACCAGCAATGATCCAGATCCGCTCAACGAATTAACATTGATATGAATACTGCCGCCGCCAGCACTATAAGAAGCAGTTGCGTTGATATTTCCATCGATGATCGCATTATCAGCGACAAGGCTAAATACGCCACCACCACCTGCCTTGCCAGGATATTTTGCATGAAAATAGTTTCCAATCGCAGAACTTGCATTACCTGAAACTCCTGCATGAGAGTAGTCACTAAAGTATCCGGAACTATCACTTTTATCCGCTAAATCCAACTGAGCATTTGGGCCAAGAGTAAAGTTACCAGAAACATTGAAATTCAATGCATAACTAACAACTTCAACAACATATTCCAAATGATCGTATAACTCTTGAGCTGGACTTATCGAAATCGATGAGTTATCCAGAATTGATACATGGCCATCGACGTGAATTTCACCTGGCACTTCAAACGTTAACTGAGCGTCGGTGTCGAGTGATAGATTGCCCTTAATACGAACATTCTCACCGCTAATTGTTTGAGTTTCACTGCCCGTAAGAGTAACAGCGTTGAAATGAGTCACTCCGTTAAAAGTAAAGCCATCTTGATTTTGCATAAAGTAATCGATTAATTCGACAGAACTTTCCGATAAATTAATTTGGCTGTTTTCATCAATGGTAGAGTTTTCTAAATCGTTAACGATAACACGATCATCACCAAAGTCGGCATAGCCGCCATTGATAATATTCAAGGATTCGAAAATGTGGACACCTACCAATGTTTGCCCTTCAATACCGGCAAGAGAAACATCCGACTCAACAATTAACGCATCATCGGTATTGGATATTACTCGAATGGAATCAGACACTTGATCCGTGGCATCTAAGTCTACATGTAATCCTTCTAACGACTTCGGCTCCCATCCGTGTTTGGCAAGATTACTTTTAACCGTCAATGAATAAATACCACTAGCAACTGCATTAGGATCAACACCAGCTATTACATCACTAAGACTTATATCGTTCGCCGCTACTGCAATCACATAATCTCCGGGCCACAATTCAATGCTCATTAAAGAAGGTTTAGACTTAGATTTCCTCTCGGTAGGAGGGAAAGGACCATCACAAAGTTCTAATTCCCAACAAGGATCGAAATCACACTCCTCGCCAATACAGTCGTCAATAGGCGGACCATTGACCTCGTGACCCGCATCAACAAATCCGCCTTCACTAAGAACACCATCACCGTCATGCTCAAATAAGTAAACAAAGGGAACAAAACCTTCAGCTGATGCATCTATTTCAATTCGATGCTCTTCCTCAACAGTAAACTGATGATAAATCACTTGATTTGAATCGGAGGTTCCAAGTTGTCCCGACTCTTCTATATCGACTTTATCAAACACTACCGATGGCAATTCTGGATAAATCATCCATTGATTATTTCCTAAATCAGTTACACTTGAAATCGTGCGTAAACCAACACCGGGTATTGGCGTTAAACCTCTCGTATCAATAGAGCCATTATTATCAATAATGAGGTTACCAAACTGATCATTAAGAGGCTTGATGAATACAGTACCCGCTCCAGAAACGCGACTTATAAAATTAGTGTCACCGTCACCAAAACTCTCTGGCGCTACTCTCAACTCACCTGTAAAGTTTGCTTTATCGTCAATGTAAAGACTGATTCTTCCACCACCGCCAGATACTAGACCAGACCAAAAATCACCAATACCTCCCTGCGCCTCAATTAAACCGCTACCCGTTAAAATAGGTGATTCAATGTGGATACCACCACCAGCACCACCAAGGACCAGATCTTCGCGCCAACTACTAGGACCTATCGCTCCATTCGCAGTAATCGAACCATGTAACTCAATTTCTCCTGCTATTAATTCTACAAAACCGCCTCCGTCCTGAGAGCCAGCTGAGCCAGAATAACGAGCACGTTGATAGTTACCATATATACAGTCTGAAGGCTGATTAGCATCGTCATATTCTGGATTGCCAGGACTACCATTTTTGGGCCTATATACAGCACCACCATGACATGATTCATTATTTTCCAATCCAAATGGCGCACCAAAATCAAACTCACTTCTTTGATTTACATCGATACTCGATCCATCTGAGATAATTAGCTTACCGCCAACTGAAATACTTAACTCTTCGTAATCACAATCAGCCACACAAGGAGCAGAAGTAATGGTTGCACCATCGATGACATCCATATTTCCACCAACATTTAAATCAGAGAATAAGTTTACTCCACCGGCAATAACGACATTACCTAATACTTCCACGTCTTCAATTGTGTGGAACTCAGCGCCATCAGTAATTTGCAAGTTGCCTTCGACAATCACTTTACGAGCTCTGATAACCGTGTTACTCGAAATAACAAGATTGGTTTTGATTCGGAATACACCGTCAGTTTCAAATAGAGTATTGATAGCTTCAACACTATTTGCAATAACATCACCGGTGTAGGTTAGATTCTCCTCCATCCAAACCACATCACCCAGTGTTGTTGCACCAGTGACTTCGAGAGTAACGACATCGGCAGTATTCGCAAAATCAACTCTCAGCTCTGCGAGTCCCTGAGCATTCACCTGGAAGCCCGTCGCTAATGGCTCAGCCACCGCTAAATTATTACTTTGATACTGAATCGCAAATCGTGTTGCATCACTCACATTGACACTGTAAGACTGGCTGTCAACAACAACTTCAGCAATCACCGTTGGTACGACTAAGCCTGTGTCATTATTCGAATCGTAAAGAATGTTGTCTTCAACAATATTAATGCTCACGACTGCGGTTTCATCCAAGGTATAGCTGTTCTCGTTAACAGGATCAGAGCCGAACTGAACTTCCAAGAAGTCCGACAATCCATCACCATCCGTATCAGCTAGCGTTGGATCACTGAAGTATTGATTGACTTCTTCACCGTCCGTTAACCCATCACCATCGGTGTCCGCATTATTTAGATCGGTACCTAATGTCACTTCAATAGCATTTGATAACCCATCACCATCGTGATCTTCTTGTCCATCAGCAATACCGTTTCCATCACTGTCGCCAGAGGTTGGATCCAAACCAATATCAAATTCAATTCGGTTAGGTATGCCATCGCCATCAAAATCACCATCAGTTGATAAAATTCCAAGTGAAATTGTATTCGCGACATCAAGCGCGTTTTCAGAAAGAACACCTGTCAGTGATACCGTTACTTGCTCGCCATCGACAAGATTTGCATCGGCAAACGAAGGAACGATGAACTGACCCGTTTCAAAATTAAAGGCCGTTGACTTATCAGAGATATGAATTTCACCACTCGATATACCCGTGCGATCAATTCCGTCAGCAACATTAATCGATAATGTCGCTGTCGTGTTCTCAAGCACATAATCCGACGCTTGTTCTGGAATTGAAACAACCGGCGTACATGCGGATAGTGACTGTTCAAGTAATCGATCCGATTCTGCAACACCCCGTAAATTCGATTCTGAAACATCAATGTCATAACAGGCATTCAGTTCAAATGCACTTTCTGGTGTGAACCTTAATACTTGTGATGATTCTAAGTAAACATCGCCCACGACTCTTTCACCGTTACGACGAATGATAATTGAGCGTGACTCACTACCGGTTTGTGCAACAGGCTCGTTGAAATTCATCGACATTGGGAACAATGTCGTGTCATGAACTTCAACAAACTCTACATTACTGATCGCAGGTAATCGTTTCGCAAATGATAAAGTATGAGTTTCAGTGGTCGGCAACGACGTTGCTGGATCCATTAACTGAATATCAATATTAATATCCTCAACAACCGTGTTACTAACATCGAATATTGCTTCACCTTGAACCATAGAAACCGTATTTAAGCCACCTTGCCCATCAATGGTTGCACTACCTGTAACACCTAAGGTGACCTGAGCATTTGCATCCACTAAATTGCCTTCACCATTCGTGTACTGCTCTACGCGGTTGTAATAGAAGTCAACCATCGACATGCTTACGGTTGCTACTTCATCCGTTTCAAGAACATCATCACGTCCTAAAGCGTGATTTGAAATTTGTTGAGTCTCAAAAGCGAAACCATATGGATCGTTAGCGACCACAGTGACCGGAACCTCGGTAACATCAACCAAAGTTGTTTCAACATTATTATCGTGATCGTAACGTGTCGTGAGTGTATTACCTGTTGACGGATAACTCACAACAACAGGATAAACGCCCGATTTTGTGCTGGCAGACAAGGCAACCGTCGCTTGACCATTAATCACAGTGACAGACGCTTTTTCGCCAATCAACTGACCGGATGCGTCATACAAAGTTTCAACTTGTTGGTTAGATGCGAAGCCAAAATGGAAACCAGTATCCAATACGGAAAGTTCAATCACCTGTTCATTATCATTGATAGACAGATTATTAAATTCATCTTTCAACGCAATGTGTAGCTCTGTATTTTCCGCCGCTTTAACAGGTGCGATATAATCAATATCCGCATAAATTGCCGAGCCAGGAGTTAACTCAACATCCATCGTCGCTGGAAGCAAACTAGTTGGCATTCCTTGACTAGGAACATAATTCACTTCAAGTATTGCTGGACCAGGAATCGTATAATTGTTCCAAGTTATTTGCGCTAAGCCTGATTCATCGGTCGTTGAACTACCCATTTCAACGGAGGTTTCTGCGCCAATCGCTTTCCAGGAAATTTGCTGATTAGAAACCGGACGTCCCGACCGATCGACCAGTTTCACTTGGTAATCACCCAAATTGGAAAGATCAACCAAGCGTCGATTCAGTGATTCATCATTCTGATTATCAAAAAGAACTTCGTTCGGTAAATCAGACAAACCGATCGTAAACTCATTACCTGTTGAAGATTGACCAAGTCGATCTGTCACTCGGAACTCATAAGAAACCTCATCATTAATCACCGTCGAACGAGGCATAGACCGAGTGAATGTTCTTCGATCATCACATTGTCGCCAAGAATAATTCGGCTGACATACTGTATAAACGTTTGCGTTACTTCCCGAAGAAGACACTAAATCAAGAGTCAGCTCGTTTAATTCACCATCGTCCGCAGCAGAAATATTAGATACGGAAACTCGAGCACTCTTTCTGTAGAAAGCACGGCTCGGTGCATCAACAACGAGGTTATTAACGTCAGGCACCTGATCAACCAGTACTGACAGATCAAACTGCTGTGTTTCTGTTTGATTAAAGTCATCGGTGACCGACACAGTAAGTTGACCTTGCTCGGTATCCGTTAATCGATTGTCACGACGATCGATAACTCTAAAGTTACGAGTAAAAGATTTTGTTTGCGATGAAATATAAAAAACTTGATGTTGACCTTGCCAATCCACACGAATTTGCTGTGGTTGAATATCATCAGTAACGGTTACTTCCACATTGAAAGTGCTTTGTTCTTGAATTGAATCAGGGTAGTTCACCTCAACAATTTGTGGACCTTCATCTTCACTAATGCTCACATTTAATGCGGTCGAAATTTCATTCCCCGCTTTGTCAAACGCAGTCACTTCATATTGGTAGGAGTCACCGTTTTGCGGTAAACGTTCAGTAAACTGAATAAGCTCTTCTTCGACGACTGCCGAAATTAACTTACCGTCTCGACTTAATAATGCGTAGTCTATTCCACTACCCGTGTCCGATAATTCAACATTAACGACATAAGGACGTTTTGCTGGATAAATATTGGTTCCGATCGAATTACCTTCAATGCTAATGGAAGCACTAGGACGGAAAGCATCGGAAATACGAGTAATTCGTTCCGAAACGACTTCAGTCCAGTTGCCATAAATATCGACTGCTCGAGCTTTAATGTAACTACCATTGTCACTCGCCGTCATCGGATAGGATGCCGTATAGATTGGACCGTAATGTTTCTTGATTAAACTAAAGGGACCATTCACATCAGAGCCAATATAAAACTCAACTTGTTGTACTGGTTGAGTGGACCCTTTTACAAATGCTTCCATTTCTAGCGGACGAGGTTCATAAGAAATATTCGTCACATCCAATTCAATAGTAAATGGATTACCTGGCTGATCTTCACTTTGCAAGAACAGTCGCTTATCGGTGGTGATCACTTCATTGCCAAAAGCGTCGATTATTCTCGCATCAAAACTAAATGCCGTTCCATTTTTAAGCTCCGCTGGAATAATAATTTCGGTACTGAATGGATGTTGTTCTTGCCTTGAAACAACCTCTCCGTTTATACGGTATTCGACTAACGCTAATCCGGCAGGCTCGGTAACTGCTGCGCGAATCATTTCACCTTGCTGATACAATTTACCAATTGATGGACTCGATAGACTCATCTCAGTCGACGTTAGGTTCGAAGGCATTTGCAGTAATTCAACACCGCGCGATCCTTTAGCCAAGAAGACACGATCAAACTCCACGGAAATATCGGCAATGTTGGTGTCTGCTTCATAGAAAAGTACCGACTGCTGCCAGTCCGTTAAACCAACTCGGAAAATTTGATTGCCTGTCGCGTAGAAAACATTGTTTCCTTGTGCATCCATCGCAGAAACATCGCCGCTATCAACGGCAATACTATCGGCAACAAAAGTTGAAAGATTATATCGAGTTAAAACAGTATCCGAAGCAAAGATTAAATAATCACCCAAAGTGTTCATGTGTTCGATGCGTTCACTGCCTTGGAATACACGTTCAATAACGAGTGTTACCGGATCAACAGGCAGTTCACCAGTGACAACCTTGTAAAGATCGCCACTGGATGTCGCGACGTATATCCAATCGTTCCACAGCGCTATTGCGGAAATTTCATCGCCTTGAGCAACAGCCAGGTCACTCATTTGATTAGTATTAAGATCGTAAACAAACAAGCGATCGCCAAATGATGCAATCAAGCGATCATTACCAACGACAAAATCACTAAATAACTGCTCTTTTAATAAATCTTTTCGCTGTCTGAAATTATCAAATTTAACACGCTCAATTTTTCGGAAGTTTTCGTTGAGTAAATAAATCCAATCATCTTTTACCTCAACTTTTGAAATACTGGCGGTGTAACCCGGCGCTGGATAAACCTGTGATGACACCGGTGAATCTTGAAGATCAAAAACTAAGCTACCGAAGCTTTCAAAAGCACTGGTTGCGATACCATTATTCAAGCTCACACTTGCACTCAAACCACGAACGCTGGTTTGAGATTGTTGATAGAGAGTCTCAAATCGATCTGCAGATGGTTCAATATTAATAACTGTTCCATTAGTCAGCCACAATTGACCTTGCGTCATGATCACATGATTCAAATCGCTACCAACTGCAAACTCAAAGTTACCAATCACTTGAGGCTTTCTGCGATTTCTCACATCGATAATGAATACAGATTGCGTATCGACACTTAATCCCACCAGATATCCGCTCAGATGAACCATTCGATTGATGTTAACGCCAACATCCGTGGTGAAGATTTGATTATTCTCAATGGATAATAATTGCCCTTGTTCATTTGCAACATATTGAGTATCACCAACAACAACCGTTGATAATGTTGGAATCAAGTTTTCAAAAATGCCGGATTGTTCGAAAGAACCAGAGTAATACTTAATCCTGTCTGAAAGCGTGACTACAAAGTTTTCATTTTGTACCGATATTTCCGTCAGCGCTGAACTTTCTCGCCAGTTGCGAATTAATACAAGCTCATTACCTGTCACCTCGTAACCCAACAACCTTCCGCTGTCTGTACGTGCTAACAATCGGTTATTTGAGAAAACCAAGTTATCAATCGAATGATTCGTTGGCGAAGTCGCCAGCACCGAATAATCTTCTAGATCAATAAATTGAATTCCAATGTCTTGTAATGCAACTAATAGTCGATCATGCACATAAGTCATTGCAGTAATGCGACCGCCAAACTGATGTAACTCGGCACCTTCTGCGGTATACAAACGATCGTTACGTGCTAAAAGTACGCCTTCACGAGAGACAAGTGCTTGAGTGTACGAATCAACACCAGACACTTCTGACAACGAAAATGGTTTAACGACTTTCGCGCGTTTAACAAGGGTTCTTTCATTACCATAACCATCGGCAACCGTTGCATTAACGACAATTTGCTCAACATCCGGTACGGTAAACTCGGCATAAATATTGCCCGAGGTTATTAGGTTGCCTTGTTCATCGGACACTTCTATCGAGCTGGTTCCCGAAGCAGGTACTTCAGAACTAATACTCAGTTTTACCAAACTATTCTCGATAACTTGGTTGCCTAAGCCTTCCAACGTTAGAGTCAATTGTTCATAACTTGGAATAACACGGATTCCGACAGTCTGCTCACTGAAGTAATAACTGTCAGAGAAGTAACCACGAATACGCAAGGTATAATTATCTTGCTGACTCAATGCTGCTAATCGAAGTGTTAATTCGCCCGATAGAGAGTCGGTACGCTGACGGGCAACGACATTTTGGTTGAAGTCGAGCAATGAAACTTCAGCAAACTTAAATTCATCAGCGCCAAAATTCTCGATAAGATATTTAACCAGCATTTCATCACCTTCAATAAATTGCTGATTATTAATGGGTGAAATAATGGTTGTTGTTGACTGATCGACTGAATTATCCACCAAATTGAATGTATCCGATCGCTCAACGACATCATTAACGATCCAATCTAAAGCGAGTGCATTGTCATCACCAGTATTCACCCAGCCGCGAGATGATGTATCACCCTGCGTTAACTCGATAGTCGCAGTGTCAAGGGTTACAGAAGAACTATTAACTCGAGCACTGGAATCAAATCGAATAGAAAATGGAACAACCGCATTCTTCGTTAAGCTCTGGCTAACAACTGGCAATATCGCATCAACTTGAGTCAAAGTCGCAGTATCTAACACAATCGCTTGACTCATGCGAACATTGTTCTCCGAAACCACATGCAAAGTTGCATTCGAACTCGAGACTTCACGACGAGGAATCTGCAACGATATAGAATTTCTATCGCTTCTTAAGGCTCCGATAAGATTATTGTTCTCATCGGTTACAAAAGCCTTTAAGGCCGAACTTTGAGTCAACGCCGGTAAGTTTGAAATCGTCCAACCAAAAGTCGTTGGTGTAATGGTCGCATTAAGCTCAAACGTTTCAGTTGAAACGGTATGTCTTTGACGTGCAACTTCGTTCGCACCAATCCACAAATAGCCTTCTCGATCAGACCTTAATTTTTGATTACCACGATTGATCGTTGCGACTAATTCATTACCATCGAATCCGAGCCAGACGCGACCCAGTTTATAGGAATTAACTTTCACCCAAGTTAATGAGCCATCAAGGTAAGAATCAACAAATTCAACATCGACGTTCAATTGATTCACTTGAACAATGCTTAAATCATTAAGTAGCTCATAAACGTTCGTGCTGTCTCCGTGATTTATTATCAAATGATTTTGACCGACAGCAAAGGATTCGACAGTTAACTGAGGATAAGATGCCGCTACGTTTAGTGATGACCGCTCACTATTTAATTCCAGCATCTCTATGCCAGACAAAGTAGCAACAAATATTCGATTATTAATGTTCTCGACTTGCAAAATCGTATCGGTGACAGTGTGACCTATGATGCCAACTAGCGACTGTTCAGCAATTTGATAGCCAGATATTAGCTGACCAAACTGAACAAAGATGATGTCACCATAAACACCAACGATATCCCCCGATAGTGGTTGAGTAATAACTTGCGTCCACGCACCATTAATTATTTTCCAAGCATGTACTTGATGATTACCCTGATTATCAATTTGAGCAATTAAATGGGTACCTGAATATTCAAATCGCGTTATCCGCCCCACGTCACTTTCCGCAACGACTTGGCCGGCGAACTCAATTCGATAACCACCTTGCAATTGATTGCTTGCAACCACATGTCGATCGCTGTCGACACCAGGTACAACAGCCATGTCAAAGACATACCAGTTTTCATTGCTGGTCTCGAAAACCGTTTCAAAAGTAAGACTTAAGAAGTCCGTTTTACTGATGCTACTTGATTCGGTGACAACATTTTGCGACAAGTCACGTAAGTTGGCATCGATAGTCACTGCTCCCTGAGCCGATGAAATATCCACAAACTGACTTAAGTGAGTCATTGGATAAGCAACGCTGTCGGCTGTAGCGTCAGTTAATAGGATGTCGGATAGATCCGAATAATCTTCCATGGCTTCCGGCTTATCAGAATTGATCCATATGCCTGTTCCAGACAAGACTCTGGCAGCCGGTAACAATGTGACTTTCGGTTCTTCATCGATGCCATTATCTTGTAAAACATTCAAGAATATTCTCGACGTTAAGCCATCACCGGACTCGAAGCGTGTCATCAGAACCACATCTTCATTGGTTCTTGGTAATTCAATAATTCGAGAGAATCGAATAGGATCATTCTCCGCTCGATTAATCGTTACAGGCTGTGGATTTCTGGAGTCCGTTTCATCACCACCCACATCAAAGAATAATTGGGCTTCGGTGACACCTTCCATCACAAAGTCAAACTCAACCAACTGACCTTCACGGAAAGTTTCTCCACCTTTGGGCGACGTGATATCCAGCTGAGCATCACCTTCGTTGGCATCGACAGGTTTTAGAGTTAACACATCGGACAAACCAATTAATCCATTAAGATCCGTTGCTCTCATTTGCAGAGTAACTTCATCTAACGTCGTTGGCGTAAATTCAAATCGATTAATTTGCGCCAGCTCTTGCCAAGTCGTGCCGGAATCTAAAGTCACTTCGACTTTATCGATTCCGTATTTATCAAACGATTGAACCAGAATATCCACTGGCTCATTTAAGTTGATACTGTCGCCATTTCTGGGTGAAACAATCGATACCGTTGGCGGCGTTGCGTCTAATAACAACGGATAAGTGTCAGTGAACGTTTTCACTGCGCCAAAGCCATAATCGACACGAATAGTCACTTCAACAAATTCGTCAGGAGTAATATCGGATAATCGAGGATTCAGATAAGAAAGCTGTGCAATACCCTCTGAACGGCTCACCAAGGTATACTCAGCATCACTCCAACGACCGTCAATCTGCATATAAACATTATGAACCAGATCGGAGTCCCCCGTAATATTAAAGAGCACATCACTTCGGGTGATCTCTTCAACGTCTGTTGGATTCGTGTAAACATTTGAAATATCAATTTGCGGATCAACAACGGTGGCATCAAATCGTTGTGTCGCAAAGTTCCCTTTGTCATCGGTAGCTTTCACAATGACCGAAAGATTTTGATGGTATTCTTGAATAGCTACCGTAAAGCCAGAGCTCAACAGATCGTCATACGGACCAAATGTTAAACCGCCGTCAAACGACAAACGGTATTCATACTTAATTTTGCCGTCATAATTGTCGACTGCCGTCGCATTAAATCGATAGGTACGTCCGCGAGTCAGCGTCATCGCCGGCGTGACGGTAACATCATCGGCGGTTCTCAATAAATTAATGTCACGTGGCGCAAGAATGTCTTGTGCTTTGTAAAGCTGAATTAATTCACCACTGGTTAACTCATAATGTTTTGTTAACGCATTGACCGGCATATTGCCGTATAAATCATTCAATCCAGAAACGGATAATCGATAATATGCGTTTTTCTCAATGTTGTAACCGGCTCGTAAGTTGAGCGTTACTTCATCATTATTCACGCTCAGTTCAAAACGATCGGTCACATCAACATTCGCATTACCCGAGTAGTCTTTAAAGATTTTAGTGACCGAGTAATTGCCCGCAATCATCGCTTCATCAAAATACGCACGAAGCGGAGCGACGCTATTGAACCGTTCAACACTTTGCAGCAGAGGTTTTGTATCATCAACCGTCGTTAAAACTTGAGTTGACCAAACTTCTTCATTGGTCGCTTCTCGAATTACCACGACTCGATACGTTGTTTCTTTACGCACTGGCGGAGTCGTAAATACAATCTGCCCACTATTTTCTGTTCTAGAGGCAACTTTGTTACTCGCATTTGGAACAATTGCATCACCCACTTCCACTAAGTGAACCGATAAATTCCCTTCAAAACCAGCACCGCTAATCGTTACTCGATCGTTACCGCTATCACTAATGAGCAGAGCCCCTTGTGAGTTATTAGACTGCAACGAATCAATCGCAACCGCCTCCGCAACTAAGACGCCGGCCATTAAGACATAGTTCTGAGCTTCTTGTGTAGCGATAAGGTTATAAATGCCCGCCGTATCAATTTGTGTTGTCAATGAAATTTGTGTACCCGCTTGATTAACACTGAATTGAGTTTCATCAAACGTCTGTCCGGCAATAGTGAGAGAATCGATTGCCGTTAAGCCAGTTCCTTCTAATACAAAATTTGTCGAACGACCTGTAATGGTATTACCCGGCATTAAGCGTGAAAGTTCAACATCAGCAAGGCCAAACAATGAAGTCGTTCCGACGTTAATGGGTAAGTCAAATTCAACTTGACCTCCATCAATCGTTTGGTTCGGTTGATTAAACAATCGAATCGAGTAAGTTTCACCCAACTGATAGACATCACCACTGATTTGGAATGCAATCTGATCGCCCACCGTATCAGTAAATCCAGCAAGAGGCTCATTACTTGTCGCGGGTACAACATCCAAAGAAACAGCCGCCCAGGTATCCAGCTCGCCAGTCACATTTAGCGTTAACGGATTTGTTTCAGAAGCAATCACTGACGGTGACAGTTCGCTAATATTCGCCAGTGGAATTGAACCATTGTAGTAGTTGCCCGACTGATTCCATTCAAGTAACGCTTCTTCAAAGCTCAACGAATTAATATTTGACGTATAAACAGTATCGAGCGCTAAATTACCAACAAAAGATAAATCAAGAGATCCAGAAGCTGTCGCTAAATTCAAATCATAAATCGACAACTGCTTTTGCGTCTGTAAACCAATTAATTCACCATTCAGTGCTAAACCACGAATCGGATCGCTTGTAAAATCAAATGAGGCACTACCCAACATCGACAATTCATAGTTGTTGTAGTTCTGTAACTCCAATAATGAAATCGCAACATTTGAATAAACAGCGATACGATTGAAAGAAATATCCCAATCGATAAGCGAGGAAACATTATGGGCAATAGACGATTTTATTGTCGTTAAATCTTGCAAATCACGAACTTGAATTTGTGAACTAGTAAGTATCACTAAATGGTTATCAATGAGTGTCGTTGCTTTAGCGGCGACTTCAATGTCAGATAATTCAGCACCAAAAATATTCCCCACATAAATACGTTCCGCAGAGTTAACGAGTAAAATTCCTTTATCAATGGAGATAGATGTGTAGTTCCTGTTTTCACCGCTCGATACTCGATTAACCAGAGTTATCGAATATGGGTTGGTATAGTCGAAGATCCAAATGTCGCCTGAAGATTCAAGAATAGACAAGTGCCCATTATTAGCTGACATATCAACCATTGAACCATCAAACTCAAAACTGCTCAGCAATGTTGGAATATCACTCGAACCCGTTTCATACAACTCAATTAAATTTGCTCTCTTGGCAAACAGGTAATCATTGTCTCGCGTTGATTGAGACATGCCACTCAGTTGTCGCGATTTATCAAACTCAACAATCAGTTCTTCGTTAATGGTTTCATCAACGCCAGTTTCTCGGTTTGATAAAGCCACCGTTAACTGGCCTATTGTATTAGCAGGTAACCGGAAAATTAATGTTCTGGGCCCAATAACCTGAACATTAGTCACTGGATTACCATTAACAGTAACCTGTGTAAGCGTACTAATTCCCGCGCCCTCAATGCCAATATAAGCGCCCGAGTTAAAGATAAAGCGCTGATCCGCGGCTTGGATCTCTCCTGTATAAACATCTATTTCACTAATAAAGCGCGGATCTGCGGCTTGGATCTCTCCTGTATAAACATCGAATTCACCGATAACGTCAATTCGAGGATCGGCAATGTAAGTAAACGCAGCCGCTTCAAATGCAGTGAGTTCTCCATTACTAACCGTGACACCCACTAACTGATTTTCTTCAGGAGCTTCAGGTAATGCAGGAACAGAAACCCGCAATTCATTATCATTCAGCAGTTCAACCCTTTCAGATTGGACGAGCTGATCACCAATCATAACCATCGTATTAGTATCGAATCCATCACCACGAATAATAATCATCTCACCACCGCGCCAACTGCCTTTATCGGGCTCGATGGAATCAATGGTTGGTTGCTCGCGATCAGAGGCAATAAATCGGAACGTGTAGTCGTCACCAAGCTCAACATTATTGAGATCTCTTAACGCACCAGAAACAGTCACCACATAGCGTTTACCCGATTCAAAATTCGACACCGGACGGAAAATTATGCGCGTTCCTTCATTATTGGTTTGGCGAGAAACGAAGCCAGCCACTTTCGCTCCGTCTAAAGTCACTTCGATCAGTTCGTCTGCTAATTGAGCAAACTGTTGATTATCGACAATCTGATTCATCTGAATTTCAATCGCCTGTCCATCAGGCAACAATCCTTCAGAGAAAGGAATGGTTTCAGTA
Source organism: Pleionea sediminis (assembly GCF_007570825.1). Lineage (GTDB taxonomy): Bacteria > Pseudomonadota > Gammaproteobacteria > Enterobacterales > Kangiellaceae > Pleionea > Pleionea sediminis. Next base: position 24,686 of record NZ_SUNB01000001.1, read on the forward strand.
ACCATAAAGAGATCATTAACAATGGTATTGAGTCGACCACCAAGACCGGTGAAAGAGTCACCGGCAGCGATTGGACTTTCAGTCGGTTCACCTGCGGCGTCATAAATGAAAGACGTACCGGCATAAATAGCGTCACTGGCAAAGGCCATAGAATTAACCGCACCATTCAATGCAAAGTAATGTTGCATTTCAACCGGTTGACGGAACGCATTTCGCAACCAAGGTGTCACATTAAATAACTGTAGGTCACCGTGGCCAGAAGCAACATAAAGCGTTTGTCCATGTAACATCATTTGACCCGCTGAAATATTGCCATTACGCAATAAATAAGACAGTCTTAACGAAGCAACATGGCGCGCTCCTTCATCGGCACTGGTTTCAAAGACTTCGACGGTTGCACGCTCAGCTGTCGAGACAAACAATTTATCTTTCAGAACAATAAAGTCGCTCAGTGGTAATCGACGCTCTGCTCTGTCTTGCATGATAAAGCGTTTTTCAACCAAGTAATCCCCAGCTCTCAAATCAATTTTCAATATTTCATTGCGCTCGGGAATCATTGCCCATAAATGTGAACCAACCACTTTTAATCGTTTGGCAAGGCCACCAACAAGGGCTCCACTGATGGTATCGAGTTGTCGTATAGATTGGTCATCTGCAACTTTATAAATTCTAATACCTGTATCAGAGCTGACATACACAACATTTTGTGACACTGCTAATGCATGAAATTTATCGCGGTTTTTATTAGTATCAACCTCTTTGATTTCCCTGATCAAATTAGGTTCTGCTGGTAGCGATAAATCAAATTGCAGTAATCGATCAGTACCTAGCACAAAAAGATTTCTTCCATCAATCGACAGGTCAATAAAACCACTCGGATTGATAGTTGTTTTAAGATGATATGGTTTTGACTGTTCCGAGATTTCTTTTTCGATAATTACAGGGGCAACAGGATCCGCAATATCAGCTACTACTAATTGAGCCGATCGTGTTTTGGGATTCGCAACAACAGTACCGTTGGTATTAAATACTTCGTAACCGCCGCCAGTAACAACGTAAAGTAGTTGCCCGAACTTTTCGATAGCAATAACAGGCGACTCTTCGTCTTTCGATAGGTCAACAGAGCCGGTTTCTTTACCCGCATAGAAATAATCAATCGGAGCAGTGACGACCTCATTATCAAACTGTGGATTCATTGCCGTTACAGCGGTGTAACCGAAATCACCCGAAGGTGCTCGCACCCGTAAATGATAGTTCGCAATAACCTCGATGCCATTGGCCAAGTTAGCACCAAAATAAACTTGAGTGCTCGGATTAAATCCAAAGCCAAAAATATCAACCTGATTGCCACCTTGCGGTGGGCCAGATATGGGTCGCAGATCTTGAATACCAATTTTTGGCATGACGATAACAGCGCCCGCCATCATGGTTTGAATACCCTCTCGCTCGACTTGAAGAGCAAGAGCCAAAGTATCATTACCAAAGAACATCTCTGGCATGACAAACTCTATCACCGTATCAGAAAGCTGAGTGATATTTTCGGATGGGATGACCGTGCTACCGATAGTAACAATTAGATTATCCGCAACGTTTCCAAAGTTCGCGCCCGTAATACGTACCGCTTCGGAACCATCGGCGTGGAAATAATGATTCTTTGGTTCGCCACCAACTAATCGTAAAATGGATCCAATCATCGGGCGATTAACCGCTGCAACAGAGTATTGAAGCGCTACCGCTCGATGCAATGATTGGCCACCTAAAGAAGTGATTCCGTTTGAAATCTCGATGGTTACATCACTCGTAGCCAAAGCTGTCGTGTCGACAAATTCAACATCAATGTAAGCGCCGGATAACGTATTGATAGCATTGATTGCAACCGCATCACTACTGACGGCATCACCATTGCCATCCGTTACATTAACGGCGGCATTAATTTCATCTGGTGTGGTATTAATTTGTTTGTTAAATAAGACTCTTACTGTTTCACCATTTGCCAAATCAGTACCTTGTGGTGGAGTGTAAGAACTCACCACTAAATTCGGTGATGGAACGACGGTCAAACCGTTGGAGTTACTGACAAAGATACCGCCATTATTTGAGGAAATAGCACCACCGGACTCATCAGTTTGCTGCCAATAAACGGTTTCAAATAATCCATTCGCATTTTCTTCAAGAACCAAGTATTCGTTACCTGTGGTAATTGAAATTTGTCCCCATTGAACAAAGAGATCAACCGCCATCCAATTGTCGCCCATGGTTCCACGATCAATCGCTTGAACTCGATAGGTCAGGTTGGCACCGAAGTCACTGAAGATTGCAAGATACAATTGATTACCACGTTCAAATAGAACGTAAAGCTCTTGATTAAGCCACTGCGCTTTTAACGGTTGTCCTTCCAAATCACCTGAATTGAAGACAATGGTTGAGTAGTCTGCGGGTTGTTCAAGCTCTTCATCAATCACATTGAAGAAGCGAACAAATCCATCACCTAAATCAGAACTCGCTGCGACAGCGATAACAGAATTACTTCGATTCAAAGCCACATCATTTGCACGGTAGCCACTCAATCGATTTTCGCTGATAACATAAGGCGTCGAAGTATCGCGAATATCAACAACCGTGAGGCCATTCGTTCCCGCGGCTAAGAAAGCCAAGTTATCGAGTAATTCAACACCAGTGACAGGCTGTGATAAACGTAATTGTGAACGTCTAATTGGATTGTCCCAGATACCAATATCGTAAATCTCGAATCCGTACTGCATTAAGAATCGGTTATCCGCGGTAGGACTTGCTCCATCTCGAACGCCGACATACAGTAAGTTATTCCGTTCTTTTGAATCACCAATGACCATCGGAGGATAATTTGGTAATTCAATGGATCGCCCTTGATCCGCCAAATAAGAATATCGACCGGCATGATATTCAGTGCCATTCATCACTAAATAAATGTCATAAACTTCGGGCGTAATCACACCTGGCATACGGAAGCGGAAAGAACTCAAATTGACTACGTCGTCCGCCAAGTTATTAATGTAAGTACCTTCGTCAGCCAATTCAGTATAAATTTCTTCACCACCTAACGAGCGAAGCAATACTTTAGCGCCCGGAAGAATGACTTTATTTCGACTACTAATTGTATTAAAGGAACCACCCGACATAGGTCCGGATTGTTTTTCTAACGTTAAACTCGATACCGAAATATCGTCACCAAGAATAATCGCACCCAGATAATCATCACGCATATCCGATTGAACAACACGTAGATGATGCTGACCGGCATCCAGTGGTAATAAATTAATGGCAGAAGTATCGACCTGAATTTCATTGCTGCTGATCCAGGTACTTGAAATCGGATATTGATTGACGAAGACTTGCGCGCCCGCATCAAAACCAGAACCCACTATAGAAATAACTTGATTGGTTCCTTTGTGGAACACGCTGTTGTCGACATTAAGAATGTCGGGTTTTGTCATGCTTGATGTTGAGGTCTGAATAACACGCTCAAACGGAATCCATAGGGCTCCCCCTCGCTTATTACGACCATCACTGATTTCGATTCGATAATTTTCACCTGCGTCTTTCGCAAAGCTCAATTCGAATTGGTCACTAAATCCATCAACATCATTAGTCGCCGTCCAACTGAAGCTCACTGATTGGTTATCGCTGACACGTGTCACGGAAATAGTATCTAGATTCGTAAACTCAGCAATATCCATGACTTCATTAAAACGGAAGTCAATGGTCTCGTTTTGTGCAACGACCTGTTCAGGAGCCACACTCACTTCGGTCACAAAAGCGCCTGGTAACTCAAGTAGAGTCAATCCAGATTTACCGCCTCCAACAACCAAACGATCTTTGTATACATCCACCGCTTCAACATTTTCAATGTTACCCGCAGAGATTAATTTCGGTGCCTGAATGTTTGCCAAATCGTAAACATTAAAACCACCATTAGAACCAGAAACGAATAAAGCGCTTCCAAATATTTTTAACTTAACGGCTTCCGCTGGTACCGTTTGAATCGTTTCGTCCGCATTCAAATACCATTTAAATTCCGGACGCTCTTTGTGAAGAATTGCTACACCAGATTCTTTTATAGCAACAATTAAATAATCACCGTACGAAACAATGTCGAGCACATTATTTTCAAATTGATATTCTCGAGTTAGTTCAGAATCGAACAAATCTCTGGCTTGAACTTCAACTGTCGATGGACTATTGCGACCCGCTCCCAAAGAACTCGCCCGGTCTGCTGTAAATTCCATATACATCAAACAGGGACCACCCGGTTGCCACTGATGGTTGGTATACAAGCCACCACCAAATATCCAACCGTCGTTCACGTGCAATCCATACACCGCTTCAATTCTTGGCGAGTCGACAATGACAGGATCATTGGGCTCAATCATACTGGCCGAACGAACACTTCCTTTAGTTTCCCCAACAACAGTCGCGTGTGAACATTCATCATTCAGCTCAGTTGACGACGGAAATCCGATACTGGCGAAAGCAGAGTTATCAACTTTCGCCAAATTAACTGCCTGGCCGTCATTGTTGAAGACAGAACTCAAGAGCTGCACGCCGTTTTGATCGTCGAGATTTAAACGCGCCATACCGCCGTTACCGCTCGCGACATACAAACGTTTGCGTTCAACACCGTCTTCCACTTCCTTAACGACCTGGATGTTTAAGGAGTCCAAACTGAGCGGTAATGGCTCTATCGCTAAGTTTTCTAAAATGTCTTCTTCTTCGGGCGTTAAGCCAGGTCCACCATCAAGCACCGCTTGTTCTTTTTTCGCTTCTAATGACAAGCGTAAAACCAATTGCCCTAATTGCTCTTCCGCTTGCGGACCACTGGGTAAAGTTGGTGAACCACCTACGAGTAAAGGATTATAAGGATCTTGAATATCAAAGGTGGCGGCACGAGTGTTCTCGGGCAGCGGAATCCCTTGGAATATTTGTAGTCCATTACCATCTTTAAAATAACCACCAGAGGTTATGGCAACTCCGGATTCTTGATCGACAACAACATCGGTTGGGAATACCAGTGAAGGTTTCACATTCGACATCAATTTCAAACCGTAGCCGACACCCTTATTGGCACTTAACTCAAACTCATCGCCGTAACGATTAATTGCTCTAATGGTGTGTAATCCTGGCGTACCTCTTGGCACAACCACTGTCATTAATTCAGTTGAGGGAACCGTCACTTTAAGCGCTGGTGTGGAGCCTACAAACACACGAATACCATCCATCACCGTGTTACCAGGCTCAAAACCGCGTCCTGAAACGGACACTTCAAATCCACCAGAAACGGGGCCCCATTGCGGTGTTACTTTTTCAAGGAAAATTGAATTATCAATCGCAACAGCGCCGTATAACGTGTGTTCTTCATAAACACCCTGTTTTAAAGCACGGATCGTTAAATCATAAAAGCCAGCATTTTGTATCGGAGGAACAGTAGCGCGAAGTATCGATACTCTTGCATTATCGGTACTTTGTTCAGCAGACTCGATAGTTAGAGCATGTTCACCCAAGTAAAGGTTTACCTGAGTTAAATCATTGGTCGGGACACCTAAAGCGCTGACTGTAATGGTATTTTGTGTATCAATCCGTAAACGACGCGGTACCACATCAAAAATTTCGATGGAATCACCACGTGTGCCACGGTAAGTTAGCGGAATGCTCTGATCGTTTTTGAGTCGATAAAGAACAATCGAGTTCCCATTTTCTAATAATTTAACTGCCGATAATCCTTTGTAGACCATCAAGCGAAGCTGTTCGCCTTCAGTCAACTGATCGGTATTTTCCAACTGAATAATGGCGTCATTATTTGTAATCGATATGGCGGTCGGCAGTGTTTCACCTGCCGCATTCATTAATTTGAAATAGTTAAGGTTATCGGACCAACCATCAATTGCTTTGTTAAAGCGTAAACGAACTTTGGTTTCGCCCGTGGCATTTTGATCGATAATACCGGATGCGGGATCAATGCTGCTTAATTTGAGAAGCACATCAGGGAAAACCTGTATCACGCTTCGACTTTCATTATCGACAGTTAGATCAACCCCACCACCGATCGCAGCATACGACGTTGCTAAGACACGCTCGAATCGGGCACGACCTTGAACTGACATGCCGCCCGTTGATGACGGTTGCGCAGGTTGTGAAATATCAAACGATAAAATACCTTGCTCACCTCGAGCGACATAAAGCGTATTAAAGGTAATATCGATATCATAAATCGAACCAACATCGGTTATTCGGTTGACCACTCTTGGATTTGTTTTATCTGAAATGTCGATTACCGTTAATCCATAATCACCCGACGCTGCAAATAAATAATTTCCATGGACTATTAATTTCGAAGCAGGGATATTGACACGACCCAAACTCACCAATTGATCGCTTGACCGTTTTTGTACTAGAGACACATAACCATTATCACGCGAGACCAGGTTATTCGATGCAAAACTAAAGGTTCCAGACCCGACCGCGAAGATGGGCGCTTCGCCTGCGGCCGTTGGCACTTCAATAACATCATTAACAATTTGTTGATCCGGCATTAAAAATTGTTCTGCCAGATATAACTTGGTATGTAAGAAAGAGTCGACAATGCCAAAGCCTTTATCCCCCAGAGGCAAAAGAACTCGGTTATTGGTCACATCAACACTTCGAGAATAGCTTCCCGGCAACGACATATTGGCAACAAATGTCGTATTGCTAATGTCGCTGCTATCAAAAGAAATAATAAATAATCGTGACGAGTTATCTTTCGGCTCACCATCACCATTTAACTCAACTGCGGTGACAAAAACTCGATCATTAAATCGCTCAAAATAAGAATCAATAGCAATGGCTCGATAATTACCTGGCAATTCCACTTGCGTTAGGATGCGATCGTCTTTGCCATCACCATCTTCATCAATCACACGAACTAAATCGTCTCGATTGTAAGTCGCACCATCACCACCGGTGTAAGTAGAAGCGTCGACATTATAAATCGCAACTTTGTTACTCATCGCAGCAAAGAGGTAAGTATTGGTTGGATCCAATACCATGTCGTAAATGCGCCCTGAGTTAACAATATTCGATTGAGCGGGTTGTAAAAATTCATAGGCATTCGGTAGTGTGATCGATATTTGCCCCAATTCGACAGTAACGTCTACCACACCCAAGTTTCCGGCGGGTGTAATCACATCCATTGTTTCAGTGTCAATAATGGAAATGTTATCAGAACCCACTGGAATACCACCAAAACGAATTTCCAAGTCATTAACCGCTCGAAAGCCTAAACCGTTAATACGAACACGCGTTCCGCCATTCACATTTCCACTACTGGGTGAAATCGTTTTAATCGTTAAAGGCTCCACATACTCAAGAGCGCCTATACGTTCAATTTGATAACCGTTACTTTCAATAACTTTCAGTGTCGCTGGTCCGGCAAGATTTTCTGGAGCATTTAATAAATATTCCGTTAAGCCATCCGTTGTTGAATTACTGACTATCGAAGCCACTTTGTCCGCAATATAAAACGTTGGCGATGTTGCATCGTTGAGCGAGACAGAGATTTGTCCGCCTGTCACAGGAATAGAGCGCGGCGTGATGTTTTCTATGCTCACACGCTCACCTGGGGCAGAACCGGTGGCAAACTCGATCGTGTGATTCACTAAGCCAACAGACCGTCGGCTGGCTATTTCAGATTTTATTTCAATTTTATACTGTGCGTTATTATCAAGATTCTGCGCTACTTGAATAACAACTTTGGACGGATCTTGGGTATCGATCGCTAGACTCGTATTGATTATTTGACCAGAAGCACTGCCATCGTCTTTGATTAACGATAAATAACGGGACAAATAAGCACTTTCAACTTCACCCGACGGGATCTCAATTGCTCGGTTAAACTTCACCCACAGTGCGGTATCCGTGGGCGTTCCACGTTCGAAGTTACGAGGAAGACTGTCTATCACCTCAAGTGCGTAATGGTCAACCAGATAAATTTTACTGATGTCATTAGGTACCGTATGCTCAACTCCCATAATAACAAAACCATCATCGGAATGCGTCATCATTTGAGATTGAGTAACGCCCTGCGCATCAACAGGTAAGCTGTCCGACAGCGTTCCGTTTTGAACAACTTTGACTCCCGACTCTTGGCACGATAAAAAGCGCATCGCGTCAAATAAATTAAGATTATCTTTCTGACTGATATCGAAAATTGATAAGTAAACTTTACAATCCGCTCCATTTCTAAATCGGCTAGCCGAATATGAAATAGACGAAGCTAAGGAGCTTGACGATTCTAGAGATTGTGTTACGCCTGGTATCGAAAAGCCCCTGGGATCATAAGTCGATACCGGTAATGGATAACGTATATTAGAAACATCGTCTAACTGAAAATTATTTCCCCTATCCATCCCTACAATGAGTGACGAGTCTTTCACAAATGACATAAGTTGAGTCGTATCGTGCGTTGCTATTTGTGGCGTTGTTGGCAGGGTTAAGTCAAATACAAACTTCGATGACGACGGATATTTTGCCCCCGGAATTTTATAAGTGGCATTGACAAATAACCGACCTTGGTTGATTTCAAGACCATCCGTTTCAAAACGAATGGAATGCCCGTCCGCGACGGCGGTTTTAATCGTGCGCATCACTACCGGTTTAACGGGGTTACTCGCATTCAATAACGCAATACCATCAAAGCGACTCGCAACAACCAATAAATCATCTTGCTCCGCCATATATTGAACCGGATAATCAAACGGTAAATTCACGGTATTAATAAGACTGCGATCTTCTGGCTCGTCAGCGTCTCCTGGTAATGTAAGAACTCGATCGTAAACCAATAACAACGACATACCTTCATTCGGCGTCTCAATATTCGGGAAATGGTAACCCATCGCCGACACATACAAATGCTCTTTTGAAACTAGAAGTTTAACCGGTACAAGATCACTCGGCAGATTCGCATACCCAAGATTCAGCATCGGTGCGGCATTTTCTAAATCACCTTCTTCATAATGAATTAAAGAAATCCAGCCCGGCCCGTAAAAACGCTCGACTTCGCCAATGTCGAAAACATCTGCGGGTCGTTTGGACGCATTCAATAGCCCTTTACCTAATGCGTAAACCAAATTCAATTCGCTATCAGATGCTAAATCAACGACGATTCCCGGCGGCAACTTACCGGGATCGGGCACGTAGATATCTTCATCGGTTTCATATCGAATAATATCTTGTCGAGTGAAAGCTCTCTCCGTTTGTAAAATACGATTCGCTGTTAATCGACCGAAGAAAAGGGCTCGCGCTAAATAGGCTTTTCGGCCACGATCATCGGTTACCTCAATATCAACAAAACCTCTAAAGTCGTCGCCAAAATCAGGAACCACCCATTCCATTCGCTCGGCACTGTATAAGGTCAGTCGATCTTGATCGACGGTATCGACAATTGCATTGTCTGGATCACCAGAGCGGAAAGCTCTAAGCGTTAGTTTGGTATTAAATCCATAACCCACTATATCCACTTTATCATTCTCACCAGCCTGACTGATATTAACAACAGCCGGAGAAACAAAAGATAAACGCAATTGATCAACGTACTTAAATGCACCCAACACCGTTGTCGATAAATTATTATCGTTCGTAATGGTAACGGCAGCAGGTCCTGCATAATTGGGCACCGTCGTCGCAAAAATCTTCTCGTAGGGATCCTCCTGCGTTGCCGCTTCAATTTTTTCGATTGATAAACGTTGACCACCTAACTCGATCTTTGGCTGCTCGCCCAAATTAACACCTCGAATAACAATCGGTGTTCCACCCGAGATGTCCCCTTGATCAGGGAAAATGGAATGGAAGCGGGGTTCGCTGTCACTACCCGCAGAGGAAGTCGCAAAGTGCATCAGGTAATCGGACGACAAAGCAAAGCCGGTTAACGGACTCAATCCGGCTTTGATGCGAACATAATAATGCGTTCCCGGAGCCAACTCTTGACCCGCTTGAGGTTTAATTTCAATAAAGCGATAAGCCGGTTCATTATTTCGCTGTTTAAAGGAAACCGTAAATTGCCCAGTCACATCGGCGCCAATGGACGGATTATCTTTAATGACTTGAACGTAATTCAGGAGCGGCGTTTGCGGCGGTAATACTGACGATAACTCAACAACAATGCTATCAATGTCGGTCGCTACATTTAATGCATCTTGCTCAGGCGTATGACGCAACACCGTCAACGCCGGCATTTCTACAGACAAAATCCCTTCTTTACCACCAGAAATCTGTAATGCGCCTCGCGCAACAATCATGTTGCGAGCTCCAGGATTTTCATCGGTTGGAAGCGGATGAGTGATTACCGGTTTAGTATTATCGGACGTTGCATCATTTATGCTTCCCAAATCAATAATTTCGACAATACCTTCTGATGGATTGTCTTCTTGATCCGAATGATAAACGCTCACATAAGCAAAATTACCGACAACTGCCACATCATAAACACCATCAGAACGGAAATCTTCTCGTGAGGCTTGAATATCGATAGTCTTCGTCAATATTGGGTTGTATGGATCTGCGATATCAACAATATTCAATTGTGATACTTGCCCATCACCCGACATATTAGTCACAAATAATTTATTACCGAAAATTTCAATTCGATTCGCCACACCTAGCGTATCAAGAGTTGCCACAATCGGTAAGCTAGGCTGCGTTAAATCAGCTACAACGACACCCTCATAAGAAGCCGCGATAAACGCAAAATGTCCTGAAATTTTAACATCACGAGTAAATCCATTTGGTTTGATATAACCAATGTGGTATGGCGCATTCAGGTCACTTAAGTCAACAACTTGAACACCACCAAATCCATTAGCCACCAGCGCAATATTATCTTTTCGCGCTATTCCGTAAACATCTTTGTATGGCATGTCGACACGCCCAGTTAATAAATAAGGCAGTCCGAATTGTTCATCACCATTTCGTGTATTGAAAACAAGTAACTCACCGGAATCATTTTCCGAATAGATCTCACCTGTGTCTGCAAACTGTTCAATTTCATGCGCTAACAGTTTCACAAATTTCGGAGCACTAGCAAAATCACACTGTTTGATGCAGTTCATAACACCGGCTTTTGAAGCCAGAATAAACGCATCATCGGTGTGTAGATCAGTAATGGTCCCGTTAAATATTTCAGCAGCACCATTTAATAAACTAGAATAAATAAAGCGCTCACCGTTTTCTGTTGGCTCCGATTCATCAACCGCATCCGCTAAGAATATACCTGTCCAAGCACCCTCTCGACTACCCATCTCAGAATAGGTCGATAATGTGCTAAAGCCATATTCCACGGCCGTCGGACTTTGATTGGACCAAGCCCCAACCACTGCGCCATCTCGCACATTACTTTGGTATTGCGCAAGCGCCGAATAGTAAACGCTTTTCGACGATTGATGCACAGAAGCAGAACTTTGAGCCAATGGCTGGCTTGTTGGATCGGCAGGTAACCAATATCGACGTTCGCTAATATTGAGCCCTACTTCGTGAACCGTTTCTTGTGTCACTTGATGAACGGCGGTATCGACACGAGTTTCAACACGTAAACGTTCATTTTTGCCGCTGCCACGGAATAGAATATTACCATCGGAAAGATCGGCCCAATAAATGTAATAGAAATTATCGGGATCACTCACTGGTGTCGAATCACCCTCAGCTCTTTCATCGTTACGGAAAAGTTGAATAGTTCGCTCGGCTAATGTATTCCAATTACCCGCAGCATCTTGATATTCCCGAATCCACGTTTGATAAACTTCGCGCTCCATCTCAGAACCAATATCTTCAATACTCACCACAGCTCTAACGGTTTGCGCTGCCGTAATAATTTGATGGTTGAAAGGTTGCAATACACCAAGTTTTGGCTCAACGGTATCTTCAATAACACCCACTCGAACAACATTAGAATCCGCACTGTGTCCTGCGACATCGTAAGCCACGGCTTGAATCACGACACCTTCAACACCCTCTGGCGGAGTAATCACAGCGCGATATATTCTTTCAAGTGAATAACTGCCTGACGTATCACCGTATGATTCGTAAGCGGTATAAACTGGCGTATCATTCAGGTAGAAAACAACCCGATCAATGCCATTAGCGCCTAAATCATCACTGACTTCGGCGAATATTTCTATCGATTCACCTTTTATAATCACAGATTCGTCATTGTAAGGTTTAACAATTTGCACCGTGGGAGGTTCATCGGCGATAACGGTAAAGTTTCTAGCAGTTGATAATTCAGACTCATAACCATCCAAATCTATCGCTTTCGCTTTATAGCTAATGACATCACCAACCGATAATTGACGTGCATTCTCATTAAATTCAAATGGCGCAGCACTATCTTGATCAACCAACTCGTAATCATCATCAGTCTCAGGATTAATGGCTTTGAAAAGCTGAACGCGGTCGACACCCACTTCCGGATCCGATGCAATAACATTAATGACAAATTCTCTTTGTTCTGTCACCTCTTGAACATTACCGAGTAATGTACCTTGTGGATCGAGCATTTGGATCCGATCGACTTGCGGTTTAGAATTTCGGTTTAATTGAACAATTAACTTGTCGTCACCAACATTACCAGCACCATCATTTGCTTTGATAACAAATAACATTTGCAATGTCTGAGCATTCGAATTTTCATCACCCAAATATTCATTGATCGTTTTTAAAGGCAGACTTCCGCTGTAAGGAGGACTCATCATGAAACTTTGTTCATAAATTTCATCATCAGACAAGCTGTTATCACCGTTGGCATCAATACCCAGTAACGCTGTCGCACTTTGAACGCGCACAGTATCCGTTATGGAGGCTACAAACGGTAATGTCCCTCTTTCTACAACTTGAGTTCCATCACTGTCGGGTTGCTGAATAACAACTACGGGCGCTTCATTATCTTCTTCGATATGAAGCACAACCGAACGCGTCGTTGATACCGTTCTCGCTTCGCCATTCGTTCTAAATTCTGTGGCAGTCGCGGATAAGACAATGTCATTGCCCGCTTGACCGTATGGAATAGGTAATAAAAATTCAAAAGGCGCACGACTATCGGTTAATGAGCGCGAACCATCAATCAAACCTTCAACATTGAGAACCACATGTTCAATGCCAACATCATCAATCGCATTAATTTGAACCAATACATTAGAACCTTCTAAATGAGAGGATTGATCGGCAGGTAAACCAATGGCTACGGTTGGTGGTAAGTCTTCGACAATTTCTAAGTCTATTTCTTCTATAGCTCGATGCTGATCGGGATCGCCCGACTCAACACCATAGGTATCAATCGCTTCAACATAAAGATGTAATCGATTATTTCCTAAATTATTTGCATCGAAACCAGGAACATCAATTATAAAATTATAAGGAGGTTGACGTAGCAATCGATTGGCAATTTCTACATTCTCATCGCCATAAGTCGCTATTAAACGAACTTGTTGGATGCCCACATCATCAAATGCAGTTACCGAAATAGGTAGTTGAGTTGACTCAACCACTCGCTCACCATCTACAGGTTGCTTAATATCGATTACCGGCTTTTCATCGGCACGAATTGGGAAACTTATTTCAACGTCTTTTTGATTGCCATTGGCATCCGTTGCAACTAATTTAAACCAAACATCAAAACGTTCATCACCTGATAAATTTAACGTTGAGAATGTATTAATCAATTCCGATATTTTTGGAACATTAACCAGCTGATCATACAGTGGCGTATCGATATTCTCAGTTGAAATACTCAGAAAATCTTTCGCCGGAATTTGATCGATATTTCTAACGGGCAAGTCGTAGTCTAACTGTTCGTAAACAGTGTCAGAAACTCGCACCCCATAAGATTGATAAAGCTCCAACCGGTCGACTTTCACATTATCGAAAGCTCTAAACTGGACAGTAAAATCACTGCCTTCAACGGCTCCGAAGCCAGCATCGGGATCTGTAATTAATAAATCAGGAATAATATTATCGACGGCTCCAATGATATTGATTTCATCAAAACCTTCAGCATTATCACGATCTATTACTTTGGCACTTAAAGTATATGTTTGATTCTCTTCAATTAAAGAAGAAGGAAATTCTAAAACCCACTCCTTAACTTTGGCATAAGGACTGGAGCTTAACCCATATTGATCTGCAACCTGAACACCATATTTTTTCTCAAACTCATCGTAGATATCGTTAAAAGCTTGCTCGATAACATCTTCACCGCCAGCTCCTGAATTCGATTCTTCTCTTCCAACTTCATAGCCGTTCAAGTAAAAGCTAATATTTCTTGGGTTGAGTTCTCGGTCATCCGCTGCAGCAACAGCCACTTTAATTCTAAAAGTACCGCCAACAATAAACTGGCCATCAGATGGAACCGTAAAACGCACCGCAGGAACAACATTTGCTAAAGGATGAACAATAAATTCTCGACGAGTGATTTGTCCGGTATTATCGGTTAACTCCATCTCATACAAAGTACTGTTTACTTCATTAAATTGAATACTTGAAGTATCCGTCTCACGAAGGAGTGGTGACTCTGGGCAGCTGGTTCCATAAGTTCGCTCAATAACGGCCGTTTTAGATCCATCCGAATTAATTTGATAAATATTAAAACTCGAAATTTCCGCGTCGTCGGCAAGCTCCGAGGAGACAATAAAATTACCACCCGAACGAACCCAAAATTCACCATAATTGAGTCGCTCCAAATCGGTAATTAAACGGTCAGACTGAAAACTTTTCAGAGTTAAAATTGGTGCGTCATTATTATCAACAGGTACCTCAACGGATGACGAAGTTGAATTACCACTGGCGTCCGTTGCCACTATTGTAAAATCAACCGTTGCGCCCCCACGCAGATAATCAGGTAAATCATGAACAATTTTAAATTCATCTTGTTCATATAGCCCACCCAACTCACGAACTAACTCACCATTAATCAAAAGCTTTAGAGATTCAACTCGTCGACTGTTATCAGAGATTGTTCCAGTAATATTAATCCGCTGTGCGGCAACCACACTAACATCTGCCGAAGGTGCTCTAACTTCAAGAACAGGAGGCTCTTCATCTAAAGCAATAAGTCTTTGATTAATTTTTGCGATAGAGAGTTCACCACGTTCTTGAGTAAATCGATCGGAGACAACAGGATATATTGAAAGCTTTGTTGAATTACCAATAAAAGGTACGGGGGATAAATAACCTAATTGCAGTTCAAGCTCATCTTTAGCACTAAAATAACGTTCGTTCTCTGCAAATAAAAATGCCGTCTGCCCATTATTATTTTGATCAGCGAGCATCAAGTAAATTTTATACTTAGACTGATAAACAGCCTGACTAGAGTTACCCTGTTTGTACGACTTTATTTCATTTTGGTTCTTGGCAAATATACGTACACCTTTAATAAAGTCCTTTGGTGTTGAGCCACCCGTAAATTCAGGAATAATATCAATTGCCACCGTTTTGCCACTAAACAAACTATTGAGCATGACTCCAGTGAGTGACCCGATGCGCTCCTCTTTAAGTAAGGCAGTACATTGATTGTCACTATAATATTTGATGCGATAAGTAACGTTAGTACCATCATCAAAGTTAAAATGAAGATTATCTATATCAATACTAGGCTGAGGGTTAACCGTCAGATTACCATCATTAAAAGCAATGTAATCTTCATCATTTAATTTCAAAGCACCGTTTACACCAACACTCTCAGGATAATTCCATTCCGTAGCGTAATGAGAAGTGAGCCCGCTTTCGTGTTCGACACGAACCATAGTGGGTTGACGACTTACACCTGCCGTAGAATCAATAAAGGAATTATATACAGGGTAAAAGCGAACTCGTTCTTCAGGCTCAGTCCCTGCATAATCATCGGTTACAGAAAATGCTTGATAAGCGATACCTCCATTTACAACTTGATCTTCTGGCAATAAATTAATTACAGAGACTTTTGGTGGTTGATCACGTTCTATATGGATCACCCAAGACAAAATATTTTGATTACCGCTTGTGTCCGTTGCTTTAATAATGAGTGGCAAGTCCATACCCTCTTCAGGTATTGGATGGTAATCATTGAGGTCTATTGTGATAGGTTGTCCTATCGTGGTCTGATTAATAGAAACCAACTCATCATTTAATCCTGAATCACTGACTAGTGGTGTTTCTGAATCTGAGTTTACAAAGACAGCGTAACTTCCAATACCCATATTATCTTTTAGGTCAATCGAAACAGAAAGCACCTGTCTTTCAACAACATCCTTTTTTGGTGACTTAACAATAATTTCTGGCTTTTCTTTATCTTCAAGAATAGTCAAAGTTACTGAGTTAGAATCTGTTGAGTTAACTCCCTTATCGGTAGCAATAACTTTAAGCTCAAAACTTTCGCCAGCATTACTAATTAAACTTTTTGGTAGTTTAATTTGACCTTCAAAATCGGTGTAAAAACGAGTTGCAACAACAACTTCTCCAATAGTAACAGGGTCCGGAACCGTGACCGATTCTTCTCGATCGTCACGAATCAAAGTTTCCCAATTTAAATCAATAACTGTGCCGTCTTCCTTCTCTAAGACTGGACGAATTTCATCAATGATTAAGTTATCATTAGCCTCTCCAGTAACTTTAAATAATTTGCCCGGCAATAAAGAAAAATCTTGTTCTGGTGTTAACATCACAACGTTAGGACTTTCTTGATCGTCCAGTATTTCAATATCTACAATCGCCTCGCTACCTAATCCTGAATCATCGATCGCTTCCACGCCAATCTCTATAGTGCCATTTGCGTCGCGGCTGGGTACCACCATGCCATGAGACACATAATCGCCAGCTCTTAATTGATTACTATTTAACGTGTGTGAATAGATTTCACCAGCAATATCACTACGGATGAAAAACTTCATTGAATTCACGGCTGAATCATCAGTTGCAAGAGCAACTACAGTAAATTGCTCTCCTTCATATAGCCTCGAGCCATCGGCCGGTGAACGGATTGAGACCGTAGGGCCAACTTCACTTGCGACATCGTAACTGACGGTTCGTGTTTCTGTATTGCCAAAAGAGTCCAAAGTAAAAAGCTCAAAATCAATTTGCTCTACATTTTGAGGAATAGTCAGCTCAAATAGTCCCGTCTCATTTCTCTCAGACGGATTCAAATTAACTAGATTGGAACCTCCCGTCGAAATTCGAACGGTTTGTAAATCGGAATTGTCTCTTGCTAACCATGAAAAACTGTATTCACGCCCCGAATAAAGCAAAGTGGAAGGTAATGGATTATTGATCTCCGCATAAGGCGCATCATTATCCATCGCCAAGCTTGCCGAAGTTTCTTCATCATTTGAAACTTGAGCATTGGTATCGGACACTCGAACAACCGCGCGAATGTTAGATACTTCATTCGCTAAATTGAGTGAAGCCAAATCAAGATTAAATTGCGCACTTAAAGTGGGAGAAACGAGTAATCCCGTGCTCGTGTCTTTTGTCAAAGTCCGCAAGGGAGAAGTAGCATCTCCGATGTAAAATTCAACGGCCACACTCTCCACACCACGGTCATCAGTAGCGAATATATTTAGAGTTAATTCATCCTTTGTGTAATAACTTGAACGATTAAACTTTAACTCTTCAACAACGGGTCGTTGATCGGCAACGACTGCAATAATACGTTCTTCTTTTGAGAAATTACCAACTTCATCATAAACAGTGACGGATATCGGATAGGAATCGTATTCCGTATTAGCAAGGTTGGAAAATGAAGGAGCGGTCAACAAGCGAATCGCAGAAAAAGCATTAATTCCTCCGGGAATCGACTGCAGCTTGAAATCATCGCCAGTGATAACATCGTTAACATTTCCTGTTAACAGATAATCATTTCCTACTTTTCGTACACCGGTTAATTCGATTCTTGCAGCACCAACATTATCGTAACCTGCCGCTTTAATTACAACTTCACTGTTTTCTACCACTTGGCTTAAGTTATTACTCCCGCTCAAATCACTGAGCTCAGGTGAAACAATATTAAGAACGGGTTTATCTTCATCTTTACCCAAAGTTACCGTAGTGACCTGACTAAGCGCAGTTTGCTCTTTTGTATCGGTTACGACGGCATGCATGCTTAACCGCTGTTCTGTTGATGACAAAGTCTCCGTTTCATAGACAACAGAATAAGGCGCACGATAATCAGTGCCGATTAATCTTTCATTAACATAAAACTGAACTTGCTTAACACCAATATCATCAGAAGCTTCGGCTCGTAATTCGATAGGCAAGCCCGAAACCCAACTCGAACCTTCAACAGGGTGACTTAATGCAATGGTTGGTTTTTGATCGGCTTTTACGGGAACAGAAACCGGCTCAGATTCAGAAACGAGACCATGAAAGTCGACAACACGACCTTGAAAAACTAAAGACTCTCCTAAGTATTCTTCAATAATAGGGACAGAGAATTGTTTGGTGACTGAACGAACATCAAAATTGCCTTCGGCTATTTGTTCAGAATCTGAATGCTCACGCGTCGCGATAACTGTACCATTCTGCATCAATTGAATGCGTGTCCCCGCGGCTAAAGTATCGTCTGCCGCCGTCAAACGAACATTAAACGTTTGACCTATCGTTGCTATGGCGCCCTCTTGAGGAGAGGACACTGTAATACTGGGAAATTGGTTTTTTATAACACGAACTAATTTAGCGGGCGCATTTTCAGTTGCACCGCCAACATGCACACGCGCATAAACAGAGGCTGAAGTTTCATTGGTCGAAATGTTGGGTGCTTGACCATTAAATCGCCAAACTTCATACAAATATTCAACGACTGAACCATCGGCTTGTCGTTGTTCGCGAATATCGTAAGTCGCAAACAAAGAATCACCGACTTTATCACCGTCCCAGAAATATTCGACGTAGGTAATTCCTGAGCGCTTTATTAATTCTTCTGGCTTGCTTAGATCACCGAGATTAAAAGCTACTTGGTACAAAATAGGGCTGTTCTCAACATATCGCTGATTATCAACGGGTAGCTCAAAAGAATAATCGGGAAATACAGTATTATTCTCTGAAACAACTCTAACTGATTTCTCTTGTGATAAATTAGTTTGACCTAAAGTATCTTTAGCGATAGCTGAAAAAGACAGTTGTCGTCCCAGCATATCCTCAGTAATTGGAAATAAAATTTCGAAAGGAGTTTGCTTTCGAATACCAATGGTTGAGCCATCAACTTTGTAAGTGACCGATTCGATGCCAACATCATCACTGGTTTTTGCTTTGAGTTTTAATGTGGCTCCCGGAGAAATCTGAGAAGGAAGATCAAGTTCGATATTTGGCAATGCATCGCGCGCTACGACAGGTAAAGCGACGTTTAAATTGGATAAACCAATGAGTGAAATTGTCATGGTGATCGGCGAAGTGCCCGGAATTCGTGCCTTCGCTTCGATAGTTTTATCGCTCGATAAAACCAAAATTCCCTCGGCTAAATCAGGAAGACTGTATCGAATATCAAATTGAGTACCAATTTCAGCTTCGGATCCGTCATCAAACACCCCAACAACCGACGGTAAAGAAACGGGTTTATTCAAGGCGGGAATTTCAAAATTGTCACCCGAAGCGAAATCTTTTAACCGGATGGAAGATAATGTTTTCGTATAATCCACTTCTACAGGAATAAGCACGGGCGCAACGCCCGGATATCGAACCTCGACAGCGACATCCGTACCATTGGTTTCTTGAACAGGATATACCACGCCTGCAGCAGATACTTTGACATAATCTTCGTTGGTTGAAGAATAGGTTACACCGGTTCCCGGCCCAGGAAGGGGAGTTTCACCTCGAAATTCAAAAACCACCGAAGGAACGATGGTTGCTTTTTCGAGCGCATTAGTAAAAATAATATCATTGGGTATTGTTGATATTGAGACCACATTGTCGCTTATCTCGCTGCCGGTGAATGCGATCTTGGAAATTGAAGCTTGATTGCCAAAGGCGTCAACAGCATAAATATCCGACAAAACAATCGAGTCACGAGCTATCGCGTCAGCAGTTAATGCACTATTCACCGGAATACTTAATCGATAAATAGACTGACCTTCAACACCGGGGTAAACACGCTCAACCCCCTGGGATCTAGCAAATGCACTTTGTTTTGCTTGCTCAACAACACCACCCGCTTGGCGAAGTGCTGAAGCCCGTATGCCGGTTACAGAAAACCCGAGATAGCGAATGTCTTGATTGTCCTGAGCTTCAACTTCTATCGTAAGCAGTTGATTATCACCACTATTTGCAATCGATGCGCTTTTAAAGTCAAGTGTCGGGTTTTGAGTGTCTTGTTGAAAGGATTCGGTGTGAGTTTGAGTCGTTCCATCAGTAAAGTGGATGGTTGCACTGGGAGAAAGCTTAGATGCGCTGGAGTCTTCAATAACAAACTGGCAACCATTGGGTTGAGATGGTGATACCACAGAATCGTTGGAAGATAACGAATAGCTCCCATTTGCCGCATGATAGTCAATTTTACTAACCAGTTGGCAATCACTTAGCGTCAATACATAAGAATTCTTTAAAGAATCGACGGAAATTTTCTGATTAGCTCGAAAATCAACATCAACTTCAGCTAAAGCCAATGGAGACAAAGAGAGACTGAAGAGCGCAAAGAGCGCACCTACTCTATAAAAACGCATTCATTTATCCTTTTTATTTCAAGTAGTTAACCCATTCCTACTTGAATCAGAAGACTCATATTTCAAATTCAGATAAAACAAAAGGAGCTAATAATGATCTGCCCCAAGAATATAAGGATGCGAGATACTACAGTATCGTAGAGATATATTCTAGTTCATAAAACAACCTGACGTGGAAATTTATGAGATGACTAAAACTATAGCAGGTCAATTCCAGTTGATAAGAATTCCCTATATTCAATTTTTTGCTCTACTGCATCGACAGTGTATTTATACCAGCAAAATCGCAGCCGGCAATTTAATGGCTAAGATTCTACGAATCAAGCCCTGTAAAAACTGAATTGCGATTTATCGCCTTTTGAAATGAATTTGGGCTGCTTTTGCAACGTCCTCTATCAAACGAGGCCCTTTGAAAATAAATCCACTATACAATTGCACCAAACTGGCTCCGGCAGCAAATTTACCGATCGCGGTCTCTTTATCATAGATTCCACCGACACCAATGAGCGGAATTCGACCAGACAAGGCTTGATTCATTTTGCTTAAAACTTCGGTGCTAAACGCTTCCAGTGGGCGCCCACTTAAGCCACCCGCCTCTTTTGCTAAGGGCTCGCCCGCTATAGCATCACGTGAAACCGTTGTATTCGTTGCAATGATCCCATCAATTTTATGTGTCAAAAAACTGTCTGACACTTGCTCTATTTCAGCATCACTTAAGTCTGGCGCTATTTTAACCAGAACAGGGACTTGTTTAGTGTACTTGTTCTGTAACTCTGACTGCTTTTGCTTGATTGAACGAAGTAATTCATTGAGCACCTCGCCAAATTGCATATCACGAAGCCCAGGTGTGTTAGGAGAGGAAATATTGATCGTGATGTAATCAGAATGCGGGAAGACCTTTTCCATGCCAATTATATAATCTTCCGCCGCTCGCTCTTCAGGCGTGTCTTTATTTTTGCCTAAATTGATACCGAGTACGCCATCAAAATTTGAACGCTTTACGTTTTCCACCAAATTATCAACGCCCAGATTATTAAAGCCCATTCGATTAATAATGGCTTCGGACTTTTCAAGACGAAATAAACGAGGTTTAGGATTTCCAGGCTGGGGTTTGGGCGTCACCGTCCCCACCTCAATAAACCCAAACCCGAGTGCTCCAAGCGCATCAATATACGCGGCATCTTTATCTAAACCAGCCGCTAAACCGACACGATTAGGAAAAGTTAACCCCCACAACTCACAAGGATCATCAACTCGTGTTTGATTGAGTAAAAAACGAAAGGGAGAGTCTTCTAGTTTTTTCATAAAACCTAAAGACCAATCATGAGATTTTTCAGGCTCCATGGAAAAGAGAAGCTTTCGTATTACAGGATATAAAAAATGCATAATTAGCCAGTTGTATTATTTAAAAGGAGACTCTGATGACTGAACGGCTGCGATTAAATCATGTTTAACCGACTCAGGCAACTGAGCCCAATGAATATCATGTAACGCACCATACATTGCGTATAGCAAGTTTAAACTGATCTTCTCCTCTGCCGCCTGCAATAATTTATAAGCCGCAATACAGCCCAACGACTCAAGCTCAGAGCGAGAATTAATGCCGACTCCTCGCAAGAGTTTTGCTGACTTAGGCCCCAAATTTTTGAGTTCAGTAATCTTTGCATCCATAATTAGTACATTCAGTTCGTTATCATTTGTCGATCAATTCATTAAAACTGTTCTATTTAACGCATAACGCAGAAACGCTTTTGAATTGTACGAATACAACAAACCCCACATGAAAGTGGGGTTTGTCAGAGATTCTACGACTAAAAAGTCAGACTTTAACTCGCAGTACTTTTCTTCGCAGTTTTTTTCGTTGTTGCCTTAGCTTTACTTTTCTTTTCTGATTGGACCCATTTTCCATCTTGATAATGCGCAGTCCAACCGGTAGCCTTTCCGTCTTTCTCGCTCATCACGTATTGTTCTTTATTTTTACGAGAATAACGAATAACCGCTTTGTTACCTTCTTTATCTTTAACTGGTGCTTTGGTTAAATACTCAAACTTTGGATCCAGCTGTTCTTTTACCGATAATAACTCTTCAACCAATGGTGGACGAGTCTCTCTATTCTTTGGAAATTGACTAGCCGCCAAAAATATACCCGATGCGCCATCTCGCAACACATAAGTGTCTTCAACTTTTTGGCATTGTAAATGTGGCATCGGAATCGGATCTGCCTTAGGTGGCGCAGGTTCACCATTGCGTAATAACTTCCGAGTATTTTTACACTCTTCATTAGTACAGCCAAAATATTTTCCAAATCGGCCTGATTTTAACTCCATATCAGAACCGCATTTGTCGCACTCAATTATTGGCCCATCGTAACCTTTAATCTTAAAGGTTCCTTTTTCAATCTCATAGCCATCACAATTGGGTGAATTGCCGCAGATATGTAACTTACGATTCTCATCAACCAAATACGAATCCATTGCGGTTTTACATTTAGGACAACGTCGCTTCAATCGCAAACTGCGTGATTCAGCTTCATCATCTTTTTCAACATCTTCCGCCTCTTCACCTGGAATTAAATTGACCGTATTTTTACATTGCTCATCTTTCGGCAACGAAAATCCTGTACAACCTAAAAAGACTCCGGTTGTTGCCATTCGAATAGCAAGGGGATGTTTATTACATTTAGGACAAATAATATCGGTCTCAACCGTCTTATTATTTTTCATTCCTCCTTCTTCTGGAGGTTTTTCTGCGTCTTCTAACTTTTTACTGAAGTCATCATAAAAATTATCGAGCAAATGTTTCCAATCTTTCTTACCGGAAGCTACTTCATCAAGATTTTCTTCCATATTTGCAGTGAAAGAATAATCTAATAAATCAGTAAAGTTTTCGCTTAATCGATCGGTAACAATCTCACCCATTTTCTCCGCATAAAACCGGCGACTTCTTAAACTGACATAACCGCGATCTTGAATCGTTGAAATAATTGAAGCATAAGTGGAAGGTCGACCGATTCCTCTTTTCTCCAACTCTTTAACCAGTGCCGCCTCACTGTATCTTGGCGAAGGCTTAGTAAAATGTTGTTTCGGCAATAATTCTTTCAACTTGACGACATCACCTTTTTTCAAATCAGGTAATGTTACGTCATCATCATTCTTTTTCATTGGCGGCTGAACTTTAGTCCAACCATCGAAACGCATAACGCGACCTTTAGCTTTCAATTCATATTGATTAGCTTGTGCAGTTAATGTAGTCACATCGTATTCTGCTTGCGTCATCTGACAAGCAACAAATTGACGCCAAATCATGTCGTATAATTTTACTGCATCCGGTTCCATTCCCATTAGATCGCTAGTTTTAACATTAACGTCCGAGGGGCGAATCGCTTCATGCGCTTCTTGTGCGCCATCTTTATTGGCGTATTTCACAACTTCTTTTGTTAAATACTTATCACCATAAGTCGACTGAACATGATCACGGCACATATTTAATGCATCGTCACTCAAAAACGTTGAGTCGGTACGCATATAAGTAATGTAGCCTGCTTCATACAAACGCTGCGCCATCATCATCGTTTTCTTCACAGAAAACTTTAAACGAGTGCTCGATGCTTGTTGCAAAGTTGATGTTATATAAGGAGCGCCTGGCTTACTACGTGATGGTCGATCTTCCCGCGAAACAATGCTCATATCCGCTTTTTCAATCGCGCTAAGATCTTCTTTTACCTCCTCTTCGGAAGTTGGTCGAAATTTTTTGCCATCTTTTGTAGCAACTTGCATTCGCAAGATATCTTTTTTTGCTTTTACGTCTGCTTGAACTTCCCAGTACTCTTCGGGAATGAAGGCTCTGATTTCTCTTTCACGTTCAACAATCAGTTTAACGGCAACGGATTGTACTCGCCCGGCCGATAAGCCTCGAGTAATTTTTTTCCACAATAAAGGAGAAACCATAAAGCCAACAACTCGATCAAGGAAACGTCGAGCCTGTTGCGCATTAACGTAATTCATATCTAGATGAGACGGTTTAGCAAAAGCAGCCTGAATGGCCTTTTTGGTAATTTCGTTAAACACAACTCGCTGATATTTATCGCCCTCGCCACCAATAATTTCACGGAGGTGCCAAGCAATGGCCTCACCTTCTCTATCCAAATCCGTTGCGAGATAAATGTGATCAACTTTTTCGGCTTGTGTTTTTAACTCTTTAATAACTTTTTCTTTGCCCGGCAAAACTTCGTAATGGGCTTCCCAATTTTCTTCTGGATTAATGCCCATTCGTTTAAAAAGCTGCTCTTTCGCTTTTTTTGCTTTATGTTTCGCCTTTTCTTCCGGAGGAAGCTTGCGAGTAATCGCTGCCTGACGCGCGCGCTCTTTCGGATCAACCGCACTTTTCGATCCGCCGCCCGTTGGTAAGTCGCGAACATGGCCAACACTCGACTTAACAATAAAGTCTTTACCTAAGTATTTGTTGATCGTTTTCGCTTTTGCAGGAGACTCTACAATAACTAGTGATTTTCCCATGTGCGATCAATTCGCTCCAAAATCTTTGTTTGAAATCTTCAACCCAGAAACCTTCTTGCATAAACAATGGAGATTAAATGCCCAGTGCTCTAGAGGTTGACGATAAATTAAACGATATCCAATTTAATGGCCATCTAACCTTGACAGTGAAACGCAGTGTAATTCGTTTTCTCACTTAATCAAGTCTGTCGCTTATTTATTTTTGAGTCAAAATTCTCATGAAATCAAATCATTTTTTTTCAACGATCCACTTTTAAGATGCTGTAAGCAATCATAAACTTATGATTATCAAACACTTAGCAAGTGCAAAATTTATTTTTATTCATTTGCGTGACGACGTCATAATTGTCGCCGTCAAATTAAACTAAAATACAGCCATACCGTTAAATACGTATGGTTTTTAATCAGCTCAACATCTTGTTAACTTTCATTGAGTACTGCGATCGGAGGTAATGATAAAACCTTTCGATTACCAACACTGCCAGCTGGTACCACCATTAATAAACCCGCTAACGGCGCGCCAACCCATATCCACCAATGAAACTCTGGTGGCATTTTAAAAATAAAATGGTACAAGACAAAAGCCAATCCTTCCGTCGCCACTGCCGCCAGTCCACCAGACAAAATACCTAACACCCAGTATTCAACAAGGGTTGTCTTGCGAACAAACGATCGACCCGCACCCAAAGTTTTCAATATGGCAGACTCGTACAATTTTTCATCTAGTGTGGCGCGAGTCGTTGCAAATAAAACAGCAAGACCGGCTAAAATAACGAATACCAAAACAACTTCCACCGCCAATGAGGCTTTGTCGAGAACCTTTCTCACTTCATTTAAAATGACATCCAATTCAATTACAGATTGTGTTGGAAATTGTTCAACTAAGTCGTTGAGCAAAAGTTTTTGCTCAGGTGCCATATAAAAGCTGGTTATATATGTGCTCGGCAAACTGTCCAGCGCACCCTCGTTAAAGATGACGTAAAAGTTAGGCTGAAAAGAGTCCCACTCAATTTCTCGTATCGAAGTGATTTCTGCCGTTATTGCATCACTACCGACAGTGAATGTTAAAGAATCTCCCAATGATAACCCCAAGGCGCTCGCCATTCGATCTTCAACCGAGATAACCGGCTTTGCCTGCGGCCCCATATCCCACTCACCCTCGATTAATTGGTTGGCTTCAGGGAATTCAGATGACCAAGTAAGATTAAGCTCGCGACGTAAAGAATTGTGCCCTCTCTCTCCTTCAGGAATCATTTCCTTTGGATCTTTCTCGTTAATTTGAGTGACGCGACCGCGAACCATTGGATAAACATCGGATGCTTTGATTTGCTGCTCTTCAAAGAATGTTTGCAGCGGCTTTACTTCTTCAGCTTGAATATTGACCAAGAAATGATTAGGCGCATCTTGCGGCAACTGTGCTTTCCAGTCTTCAATCAATTCATTGCGCAATAACAAAATCGTCAAAATAAGGGTTAGTGTTAAACCAAATGCTGAAATTTGAATAAGAGAAGCACTCTTGTGACGGTCCAAATGCTCAATACCAAACTTAACCGCAATGCTGCGCGACTTAGACCACCGTCGAGCAACTTTTAACAATCCATTGGCAGCAGCTAAACATAGCATGACCAAAACTCCGCCACCGACAATAACAGAAACGACCAGTTTCAGATTTTGCGCATACCAGTACAACACCAATGCCAAAGCCACTATCGCAAAACCGATCGACACCCAGTTACTCACTTTTAACGGTTCTAAATCTCGTCGTAAAATGCGCATCGGTTGCACCGAACGAATACGTATTAAGGCCGGTAATGCAAAACCAATCAACACGGTTAAACCGGTCACAATAGAAATCAAAAATGTCGTAGTTCGCGGTGGAGGAACTTGCTCCGGCAGCAAGTCGGCAAGGGAGACAATTAAGCCTTCATTGATAAAATAACCGGTTACACTCCCGATTAAGGCGCCAGTGAAACCACTCATCAATAAAACCAGACAAAAAACCGTTAACACCTGATTTTTTTTGAGTCCCATACATCGCAACAAAGCACTGTGATCAAAGTGACGATTAGCATATCGGTTAGCAGCAATAGCAATTGCGATACCGCCCAAGAGAAGACCTAACACACCCGACAAATTAAGGTAATTTTTAGCCCGCCCCAGTGCTGAGCCTAACTGAGGAGCTCCCGACATTGCACCAAGTTTTCTTTGCGACGTGTTGAGTTCGTCACCAACCCAACTATCAAACGCTTTCAAATCCGATTCATCACCCGACAGCGCTAGTCGATAATTTAATCGGCTACCCGGTTGAACAACTTTAGTCGCAGCAACATCATTGCGATTCATCATAATGGTTGGAGAAAAATTAAAAAAACTAGAACCACCTGGCTCGGTAATAATGACCCCTGCAACAGTAAACTGACTAACACCCAACTGAATTTGACCGCCAACTTCAACCGACAATAAATTTAATAGTCGGGGAGATAACCAAACGGTTCCCGGCTTGGGGGCGCCTTTGGTCTCTTCGCCCTCAGTAAAAGGTCGATCTGAAATTTTTAAATCACCCGCGAGAGGAAATGCATTATCAACTGCTCGCACTGATGACAGCTGGAATTTATCACCAGAAACCACAACACTTGAAAACCAAAGCAAATCCGATGTTTGTAGCCCGAGGGATTCGGCTTTCGCTTTAATCGACTCTTTAATCGGCCTAGGGCCCGAGATAACTAAATCAGCACCTAAAACTTGAGACGCTTCTTTGGTCATGCCACGATCGATTCGATCCACCAATAAGGTGACCGCAGTCAATCCACCAATCGCCACCCAAAGAGCAAAGATTAAAATCCGTAATTCGCCGCTTTTCCAATCACGCCAAAATAATTTCCAGGCCAATGAAAAACTAAGCATCGGTCGCCTCCGATGCTTTCTTATCGTTCTCTGAATCACGTAACGAATCGCGAATCAATTGCCCCGCTGACAACTCAAGTTGACGGTCACATCGGTCCGCCAGCTTAAGATCGTGTGTTACCAGTACAAGAGTGGTTCCTTTTGATTGATTCAATTCGAACAATAACTCAATAATATTTTGACCCGTTTTCGTATCTAAGTTGCCCGTCGGTTCATCGGCAAACAGTATCGATGGCTCTGCGGCAAATGCTCGAGCAATCGCAACACGTTGTTGCTCGCCACCACTCATTTGATTGGGATAATGATCGACTCGGTCGCCCAGTCCAACCCGCTCCAGTAGTTTCTTCGCTTCGTCATAAGCACCTTTCCCATTTTTAATCTCAAGTGGTAAAGCAACGTTCTCGAGAGCCGTTAAAGTTGTTAATAAATGAAAAGATTGGAAAACAAAGCCGACATTCTGCGCTCGAAATTGAGCTCGAGCGTCTTCATCCAATTGTGTGATGTCTTGACCAGAAAGAATGACCGAACCAGACGTCGGCGCATCCAATCCTGCCATCAAACTCAATAACGTCGACTTTCCTGAGCCAGAAGCGCCAACAATGGCAACGGACTCTCCAGAATCCACTTGGAACTCAATGTCGTTTAATATGGTAAGCTCACCAGAGTGAGTTGCTACTTGTTTTGTTAATTGTGTCACTGATAGCATAATTATCTCTAGAAACCGATTACTTAGTTATAAGGGTACATGAAAATGAAAAAAGCGTTGAGTCACATTTTGTTAATGCTTATGTCACTGTATACGCTCGCAGGTGCCAGTCAGACCCTTTTAATTGTGGGTGACAGTTTGAGTGCATCCTACAATATCCCATTGGAAAAAGGCTGGGTTCCACTGTTAGAAAAGCGAATCCATGAAAAATACCCAGGAATCTCTGTCGTCAATGCGAGTATTAGCGGCGAAACGACCGGTAATGCACTAAAAAGACTACCTGACATTTTGGATAAACATCAACCTGAAATTGTCGTCATAGAATTGGGTGGAAATGATGGCTTGAGAGGTTTTCAGCTACCCAGCATTAAAGACAATCTCAACCAAATGATTTCCATGGCAAAAAATCAGGGTGCTACTGTTGTTTTAACGGGCATTCATATACCTCCGAATTATGGTCCAGCATACACGCAAATTTTTTACAAAGCTTACAAAGAATTGGCAGAAAAACACGAAACGATATTCGTCCCATTTATTTTAAAAGGGGTCGGCGACAATCCTGAGTTGATGCAAGCCGATGGTGTTCACCCAACAGCTGAGGCGCAACCAAAGGTCTTAGAAAATATGTGGCCCTATATTAAAAAAGCCATCGAGCAACAAACAAATTAAGCGAAAGAAAAAAGCCAGCAAACGCTGGCTTTTTTAAATTGAAATCCAATAATTGATCAAGCAACGACTTGTGCAACACCACGCTCTAACGCAGCCAGGCCTTGCTCCATCTCATCGTCGGTAATCAATAAAGATGGTGCCATACGTAAGACATTAGGTCCCGCCATTAATATCAGTGCACCTTCCGCCAAGGTCGCATTCATAAAGTCTCGAGCACGACCTTGGAAACTTTCATTTAACGCAGCACCGATTAACAATCCTCGACCACGAATTTCAGAGAAACAATTGTATTTATCATTAATTTGATTCAAACGAGCCTTAAATTTTTCGTGACGCTCAACGACACCGTCAAGAACTTCAGGAGTATTAATCACATCAAATACTTTGCTCGCTACAGCACAGCCCAAAGGGTTTCCTCCGTAGGTACTACCATGAGTCCCAACAACAAAACTTTTCGCAACTTTATCCGTAGTTAACATCGCGCCTATTGGAAAACCGCCACCTAAAGCTTTAGCAGAGGATAAAATATCAGGCGTCACACTGGTGTGCATATACGCGTAGAGTTTACCGGTACGTCCCATACCCGTTTGCACTTCATCAAAAACCAACAGTGCATTATGCTTATCACATAAATCTCTAACGCCTTGTACGAATTCATTATCGGGTACGATAATGCCACCCTCACCTTGCAATGGTTCCATAACGACAGCACAGGTTTTGTCAGAAATAACTTCTTTTAACGCTTCAAGGTTATTGTATTCTACGTGTTTTATGCCGCCTGGTAATGGCTCAAATCCTTTCGTATATTTTTCTTGCCCACCAACACTCACGGTAAATAATGTTCGACCATGAAAACCTTGGTAAAAGGCAATGATTTCGTTTTTCTCTTCGCCAAAATTATCTTTCGCATATTTTCGAGCAAGCTTAAACGCAGCTTCATTGGCCTCTCCACCAGAATTAGCAAAAAATACTTTTTCTGCAAAAGTCGAGTCTATTAATTTTTGCGCCAATTCTAACGCGGGCTTATTCGTAAAAACATTACTCATGTGCCAAAGTTTTTGCGCTTGCTCATTAAGCGCACTCACCATTGCCGGATGACAATGTCCTAACGCATTAACCGCAATACCACCCGCCATGTCGATGTATTCTTTTCCCTCTGTATCCCAAAGCTTACTGCCTTCACCTTTTTCCGGGATCATTTGCATTGGAGAATAATTAGGAACCATAACTTGGTCGAATGTTTCGCGAGAAATATTACTCATTTTGTTTTACCTGTTCATTAATTTGTGGCCCGAAATCATGAGCCCAATAAATTGACTGTATCCAGCTTAATAATAGCCTTAATAACTGATTATGTTCGCGGTTTTAAAACGAGATTTCCACCCTTTTTCCAGAAAAATATTTATTCACTCTTTGACGTATAATTATTCAATAAAAATAAGCACTTAACGAACGTCTTTATTTTTGTCTATAATGTCTCACTCTACGATTTAAAGCCGAAGTTTTATGCCTTTTTGGAACCCAAACTTTCCAAAAAAATAATCATGAATTACAAGAAGTTAGGTGTCCGAAGGCGCAATACCAACATTAACCTTGTGTATTTATAATGTACAGTCGGTTAAACACTATTTTGACTCGGATTTTTTGATAAAGCTCGGATATTTGCATAGGAGTAATGCCAGTAATGATGGTTTTTCGACCCGTCGCGCAGAGTGATGCACAACAAATTGCCGACTTGGCTCAACTTACGGGAACCGGTCTGACTACACTCCCTAAAGATTTGGATAAAGTGAAAGAGAAAATTGACTTGTCCATTCAATCCTTTAATAAATCCGTTGATCACCCAGGTCCAGAATACTATTTGTTTGTTCTTGAAAATACCGAAACAAAAGAAATTATGGGGACTTCAGGACTTGCTGCAGCAGTCGGCCTGGAGCAACCATTTTATACTTACAAAGTTGGGACAACAGTTCATGCCAGCCCCAAACTCGGCATCCATAAAACGATTCCTACTTTAATTCTCGGTCACGATTACACCGGAACAACAGAAATCTGTACATTGTTTTTATCGCCGAAACATCGCGGAGGTGGTGCAGGAAAGCTTTTATCGAAAGGCCGATTTTTATTTATGGCGACTCACCAGGAAAGATTTGCAAAAAAAGTTATTGCCGAAATGCGTGGCTATTCGAATGACGATGGTGTATCACCTTTTTGGGAAAGTTTAGGACGCCACTTTTTTGATATGGACTTTGATGACGCCGACACCATTAGTGGCGAAGAAACCAATGAATTTATTGCAGAGCTGATGCCTAAATATCCCGTGTATGTACCTTTACTTTCGGAAGAAGCTCAAAAAGTCATTGGCAAAGTTCATCCAGATACCGAGCCAGCTCTCGACTTACTAAAAAAAGAAGGCTTTCGCTATCGCGGGTATGTTGATATTTTTGATGCTGGTCCAACGATTGAAACAAAACCAGAGAACATTGACACCATTAAACGCTCAGCAGATTACGAGCTATCGGCGATATCCGATATAAAAGCTGACGACTTATATCTGGTTGCAAACACTCAATCAACCAATTACCGATGCGTTCTCGCGAAAGTTAGCATTAAAGATAAAAAAATAGCGCTGGAGAAGACTTCGGTCGATGCTTTAGGTTTGAATCTGGGAGACAGAGTTCTAGCAACAAAACTCAGTTAAAAAGCATCCAAAGAATTTTGGTTTGCGACTAAAATCTCCTTTTCCTTCTTTGAAAGGCGTTTGATCGTAATTTCTCTTTTGAGAGCCAAGCTACGATCAGCCACCTCCTCTTGATAAACAACAGAACAAGGCGAACGACTAAAAAAATACTTCGCCCCTTTCTTTGTTTGGTGTTGTTTAAACCTGCGCGTAACATCGGTTGTGACTCCAGTGTAAAGCGAATCATCATCACAACGTATTATATAAACAAACCAAGATTGCATTTTAACTTTAAAAACTCAGTTATCTTTGTGAATAACCGTTCCGTATTTGCCTTGATGTTGTACCACCGACATAAAAGCACCAGGCTCTCTACCAGAAACAATAGCAATTGAGCCAACGCCTTCATCCAAAAGAGTTATCGCTTCTTCCACTTTAGGAATCATGCCACCTTGAATAATTCCCGACTCAATAAGAGACGACGCACTTTTTGGAGTAATTGACTCAATTCTCGTCTCGGGTTTTGCCAGGTCTTCAAATACCGCACCCACTTGGGTAGTGAGCAATAACAAGTCGGCTTTAAGTGCTTTAGCAATTTGGACCACGGTTGTATCGGCATTAATATTAAAAATCCGTCCCGAGGATTCCATCCCCAAAGTTGCAATAACAGGTACAATGCCCAAAGATAAAATCCCACTGAGTAAAGCACCATTTATCGAAGTCACATCACCGACTTCACCAAAGTCAACAGGATCGGGACCCGCACCAGACATAACTCGAGGCGGTCGTTTTACCGCTTCAACCAAACGCCCAGATGCGCCATGAAAACCAAAAGCATTAACACCAACGCTTTGCAATAACGATGTTAAATCCACGTTAACTTCGCCTGCAATGGCTTGCTTAACGACGGTAAGATCATCCTCACTGGTAACGCGACGACCGGCAACTTTAACCGGTGTCATTCCCAGCTGTTCTTGCAGTCGATTGGTTTGTGGTCCGCCACCATGAAGTAAAACAACTTGCCAACCATGCTCTTGTAATGACTTTACATTACTGGCCAAACCTTGTTTTTCAGCTGGGTCGAGTAGCACATCTCCACCCACCTTGATCACTGCTAACGGACTCGATTGTTCGCCCATTCATTCACTCCCATTAATCTATGGCCACATTCCTGGATTATCTAATCCAAAGTGCATTGGTTTACCCGTCATAATATTAAAACTTTGAATTGCCTGGCCGGCACCACCTTTGATGAGATTATCAATCGCAGAGGTACAACATAGCGTTTTAACACCTGTCTCTTCATCAATGCGAACGGTGATCCCTATTTCAACTCGAGCAGTTCCAGCAACTGCAACCACTTCAGGCGAAACTCCAATCGGCATCACTGTAACCAACTTATGATCTTGATAGTACTCTTCATAGATTTTTTGAATCGATTCCGCGCTGTGACCATCCGGCAAATCTAATTGCGATACCGCTAATATTCCTCGGACCAAAGGTGCAGAAACCGGTACAAAATCGAGCGCAATACTATCACCACCGGCTGTTTTTAATGTTTGAATAATTTCCGAACGATGTTGATGGTGTAATGTTTTGTAAGTCTTCAGATTATTGACTCGGATTGCATGATGAGTTCCCGCTTGCGGTTTTACACCGGAACCTGATGATCCTGTCATAGAAACGTTTCGAACATTGACATTCTTTAACAGCCCAGCATTCGCCAATGGCAATAACCCCATAGCAATTCCCGTCGCAAAGCAACCAGGACTTGCAACGTGCTGCGCAGATTTAATTTGTTTCTCATTTAATTCTGGCATTCCATACACAAAGGTACCTAAACGATCAGGACAAGGATGCTCTGGCGCATAATCTCTTAAATAATCGTCAAGATTACTCAAGCGAAAATCACCACTTAGGTCGATGATACGAACATCCAAATCAAACAATTCCATTGCCACTTTTGCTGTAATAATATGTGGCATCGCCAGAAAGACAATATCAGCTCCTTCCGCGCACTCTTTTGGAGAGATATCTTCCAACACCACATCATCATAACCGACCAATGCTCGATGTACTTTGCTAATTGGTTCTCCAATGTAATCTTTGCTCGACACTCTTAAGAGTTCGACATCATCTCGAACTAACAAGTGACGAAGGATTTCCGCGGAACCATAACCAGCACCACCAATAATCGAAACTTTAATTTTACTCATGATATCTCCTATTACTAATTCGGTTTCGCCAACTCACTCACAGTTGTGTTTTTTCAACCACTAAACCAGCGCGCTGACCGTTAGGAATTTTTGCATTTGGAAAAACAATTGCTTCTCCCGTTTTTTGAACTGTATAGCCACCATCAATATCTTCGGTAAGAACAAAGCCTTCTTCAAAGTCGGTAAAGTTTTCAACATCATCTGCGATGTTTAACTTAAAGTTGTCCGATTGCTTTACCAGCTCATCTTTTACCTGAAATAGATTAAAATCGCTATTGTTGAAAGGTTGAGTTGGAATTGTCTCGCCCTGAATCAATCGCTCCAAGTTTTGCATCATGGCCGAAAACTCTTGCATGTTATTCTCTCCAAAAGGCTTAACTTTACCAAGCTCAACGGTAAAAGCATGCGCTGAAAACTGATGGCTCGAAAAGTAAGAAAATGTTCCCGAAGGCTGGTGTCCCAATAACACAGTATTCACACCCGATGCTAAAAAAAATTCAAGTTGATGTTTATCCCAATCTCGACCATCAGGAAAAGGATAAATAGCAAACTTTTTATATTTCGAACCTCGTATAGCCGTGTGGAGATCATAATGAAATCGTCGTGCATCAGAACGCTTATTAAAAAAATCAGTAACATAGTTTTCTAACTTTTTCGCACGCTCAGCTTCGTGATGATCTTTACCTTGATGTTTACCGTTGAATAAACGATTCATATTTTCGATGACAAAGCGCTCGGACTGATTCATCGCAACGGCATTACCAATAATAAATAAAGTCCTCGCTCTAACTTTCAATGAGCCATTAATAATTTTTTTAACCAGCTCATCAACCATTTCAATTGGCGCCGTTTCGTTGCCATGAACACCGGAAGAAATGATTAAATCGGAATCATTGGGAGTATCAGGTTCGACCACCAAAACTCCGGTATCTAACAGTTGTATTGTCAGGTTTTCTTTTGTTTTTATCGGCTCTTGTTGCTCAAAGCCCGATTCATTGGCTCGAGTCAATTCAAGCAAACCTTTTTCAATCAGGAATTTATTCATTGTTCGTTGCATATTTATTCTCAACCCCTTTAATTTCGGGGGATTTGAAGACTATCAATCTATTATACCGACTCAGGCTCGCAATGAAACACCAACACGATTTAAACCTCACAAAGAATTAATAAATAAACTTTTTGCCTTAAGAAAACATAAAGAAATAAAGTCTTTTCGTTGTTCCAGGGCAAAAGCTTTTGTTTTTCACACATTCCTGCTAATCTTTGCCAACAGCTTAAACATTAATTACCTTATTAAAGAATAAATAAGGTCTTTGTGCCATATTTATTAACGTTGTGAAATCACTCAACCGTTACAGTATTCAACTATCAGCAGCATTGGTCGACAAACCGTGTCGAGCCAATCAAATATAAAGCGCTTAGCCAAACATTCCAATACACAGGAAAAGTTGTATGAAATCTTACGAAGTCAACTTTGATGGTCTGGTAGGACCGACTCATAACTACGCTGGGTTATCAGTAGGAAACGTCGCCTCACTCAGTAATGCAGCGCAAGCATCGAATCCCAAAGAAGGTGCCAAGCAGGGATTGCAAAAGATGAAAGCGCTGCATGATATGGGATTGAAACAGGCTTTGTTGCCACCTTTAGAAAGACCTGATGTTTTTACTTTAAGAAAATTAGGATTTACCGGTAGCGACGCAGAAGTATTACAAAAAGCAGCGAAACAAGCGCCTCAAGTATTTGTTGCAGTTTGCTCAGCATCGAGCATGTGGACAGCCAATGCTTGTACAGTTTCTCCAAGTGCGGACACTCAAGACAAAAAAGTCCACTTTACAGCAGCGAACCTGGCCAACAAATTTCATCGCTCAATCGAGTCACCAACAACATCGCGAATTTTAGCCAGCATATTTAATGATGAACACCACTTCTCGCACCATGAACCTTTACCGCTAGGTGACCATTTTGGTGACGAAGGTGCAGCGAACCATACTCGTTTCTGCGATGATTATGGTCAGGCAGGTGTCGAATTTTTTGTTTATGGTAAGTATGCCTTCGATAACACCAAACCAGCCCCCACAAAATTTCCAGCACGGCAAACGTTTGAAGCCTCGCAAGCGATAGCTCGCCTCCATCAACTCAATCCCGAAAAAACAGTTTTTGCTCAGCAAAATCCCGAGGTGATTGATCAAGGAGTTTTCCACAACGATGTTATTTCCGTTGGCAATGGCAATGTTTTGTTTTACCACGAAGATGCTTTTTTAAATACTGACGAGGTTTTTAACAATATTCGAAAGGCCTATGGCGATAACCCCTTTTACTTTGTGAAAGTTCCACGGTCGCAAGTATCGGTCGACGATGCGGTACGAACTTACTTGTTTAATAGTCAATTAGTTACTTTGGGAGACGGAAACATGGCGATCATAGCTCCCGGAGAGTGTGAAGAAAACACGAGAGTGAAAAGCTTCCTTGATGAACTTATCACTCAAGACACTCCAATTAAACAAGTCAAAATTTATGACGTCAAACAAAGCATGAGAAATGGTGGTGGTCCAGCGTGTTTAAGACAACGTGTGGTGTTAAATGAGCAAGAAATAATCGCCACCAATCAAAAAGTATTTATGTCTGATGAACTCTTCGCATCTCTCAACCAATGGGTAGATAAGCATTATCGCGACCGCCTAGAAGAGAAAGACCTGTCCGATCCACAGCTTTTAACGGAATCTCGAACAGCCTTGGACGAACTTACTCAATTATTAAACTTAGGCTCTGTCTATCCATTTCAATTTGAGTCGTAAAACCAAGCACCGAAGTGCAGCTTTTCCAGCTCTACCTTTCGGTGCTATTCTGTTACACTGAACCTTTTGACGCAGTAAGTCTAAATCATGGAACTTGTAACTCCCCTAAACTCTGATGAAATCGACCGACTCTCAGCCAACCTCAATCAGCTGGATGGTCTCGATATTTCAACGATTGATGGCTTATTTACCGCTTTAGTGTCGGCTCCCGCGCTGACTAGCCCAGAAGACTGGCTTAGTGTGATCTTCGATAAGTCGCAATGGCAAGAAACATCGGAATTAATGGAGCATACCTATCGTCTTTTGGTTCGACATTTCAATGGAATAGAATCGATCCTGGCACGCGCTCCCGAGAGATTCACACCACTGTTTCTGGAGAGAGACTTGCACGATAGCGTGGACCTCATTGTTGAAAACTGGTGCCGGGGCTACGTTAAAGGCATCGCTCTCTGTCGCAACCAATGGGATACCAATAACGAGTTCATGCAATCTCGTCTGTACCCTGTTATTTTATTTGGCGGCTCAGCAGGAAAGCCCATTCGCCAATCCGCCGACCGCAAGCAAATTTTGAGCTGGAAACAAGCAATTCCAGAAAATGTACGAGAAATATACACTTTTTGGTCAAGTACTCGCCCTGTTTTCGAAAAGCCATCACCATTTATTCGCAAAGACAAGCTAGGAAGAAATGAGTTATGTAACTGTGGCAGTGGCAAAAAATACAAACGATGTTGCGGCGCTCATTAAGTCAAGCCCATTAATCCCGCTTTTCCAAACCCCCAAATCCTGATAGTCTAACCCTCAAATAAAAGAAAAAGGGTTACATCATGATTGCCAAGTTCCGCAGCTTGAGCTTGAGTGCGCAAATTTTTGCAGGTCTTCTTTCTGGCCTAATCTTCGGATTAATCATAACCGGTATTGAGAAAGTTGCTCCCGGTACGGCTTCAATTTGGCAAGGCTATTTAATACCCTCTTTTGACGTTATTAAAACGCTTTTCATCAATGCGCTAAAAATGGTCGTTGCACCATTAGTCCTGGTTTCTTTAATTTGTGGTACTTGTTCATTAAGCGACCCGAAAAAACTGGGATCCTTAGGCGGCAAAAGCATTGCTCTCTATCTTATGACCACTGCGACAGCAATAACACTTGCCTTAGTTGTCGCCAATATTGTTGACCCCGGCCTCGGAATAGAAAAGCAAGATATACCTTTCGATCCCAAACAAGCTCCAGAGCTCAAAGAAGTCATCGCCAATTTGGTAACAGACAATCCATTTAAATCGTTGGCACAAGGGCAAATGCTGCAAATTATTATTTTTGCCATTCTCTTTGGCTTGGCAATTTCACGTTCTGGCGAACCCGGAAAAAAAGTTGCTTCGTTTTTTCAAAACTTAAATGAAGTAATTTTAAAACTGGTTACCATCATTATGCACATCGCGCCTTATGGTGTTTTTTGCATAATGACTGCCGTTATTTATGAGTCCGGATTTGAAGATATTAAAAAGCTAGGTGCCTACTTTGGAACCGTTGCATTTACTTTATTACTGCATGGTGCGATAACTTACCCAGTCTTCCTGACTCTGTTTGGACGACTCAATCCGCTTATCCTTCTGACGAAAATGCGCCCGGCCATGTTATTCGCTTTTTCAACGGCTTCGAGTGCAGCGACACTACCGGTAACTATGGAGTTAGCTCGTAAACGGCTAGGCGTTGGTAAAAGTACATCATCCTTTACTTTACCACTGGGAGCGACCATTAACATGGACGGCACCGCCATCATGCAGGGTGTAGCAACTGTGTTTATTGCCCAAATGTATGGCGTCGATCTCAGTATAACCCAATACCTGACGGTCATTTTGATGGCAACTCTGGCATCCATTGGAACCGCCGGCGTTCCAAGTGTTGGCCTGGTTATGCTCACTTTAGTTTTAACTCAAGTGAACCTGCCATCTGAAGCGATTGGTATGTTACTGGGTATCGACCGAATTTTAGATATGATGCGTACAGCAGTGAATATCACTGGCGACGCGACCGTTGCAACAATCGTCAGTAAGTCGGAGGGAGATCTAAACGAAGACATGTTTAATGATCCCGCCGCAGGTCGAGATTTTGAAACAAGTGATGTGAAATAGATGGAAAATAGTTTATTTAATTATCGTGGTCGAATACCGACACGAGCTGATGGTAAAGCGCGTCGTGAAGCTTTATTGGAAGCCACTCTACAGCTAATTATTGCTGACGGTGTGCGCGCTGTAAGACATAGAGCCGTTGCAGAAAAAGCAGAGGTACCTCTTGCCGCCACCACCTACTATTTTGCAGATATCTACGATCTTATTCACGACGCGTTTGTTTACTTCACAGAAAAAGTTATGCAGCAAGCTCGAGAGTTCGAGTCAGAGTCATTCAAACTGCTTGAAAACTTAAGCGAGTCAGAAACATACGAACATAACTTTCTTGTTTCTAAAGTCGCAGAATTTGCAACCCAATATTTTTATCAGCAAAGCCAAGATAAAGACTCGCGAATTCTAGAACAAGTCATCCGCACACAAGCACTGCGCGATAAGAAGATAGCAGAGATAATAAGTGCAATTGAACAAAGACAATTGGATAGCATTGAACACTTCTTAGAACGATTGAAATTAGACAATCGCGATGTTCGTTCTCAAGTGGTTCATGGATTGTTTTTAAGAATTAAATACGAGCTAAGTACAGACTCAATTTCATTTGATGAAGTACGCGAAATATTCCAAAAAGGATTAAAGCTTGCGCTAGCCAATTAACCAGCGCAAATCGCTTAATAACAATTAAAATAGAACGTCACAGTATCCAACGCTTAGCTTGATGCGGTTAGCTCAAGCTCCGGCAAAACTTCCTCACTCTGAATCGATAAAACTTGGCGATAAAAAACAAGCTCGGCTTCTAACGCTCGAATAATATTATCCTTTTGCCGAAACCCGTGCCCCTCTCCTTCAAACTCAATGTAAGCATGAGGTATATCTTTCTCCGAAAGCGCTTTAACTAATTGTTGCGACTGTTGTGGAGGCACCACTTTATCCTCAGCTCCTTGTAACACCAGCATAGGACATGACAAATCATCGGTATGATGAATCGGCGATCGCTCAACATAAACGGACTTACTTTCTGGATAAGGTCCAACTAAAGAGTCTAAATACCGAGCTTCAAATTTATGACCATCAGACACTAAGGCTTCTAAATCAGCGACACCGTAACGGGTCATACCTGCGGCAAAATCGTCAGTAAAAGTTAGCGCACAGAGGGTAGTAAAGCCACCCGCTGAGCCGCCACGAATCAACAATCGTTTACCATCTACTAATTCATCTTCTACCAAAAAACGTGCAGCATAAACACAATCATTAACATCGTTTACACCCCAGTTATGACGCAGCAAGTTTCGATATGCTCGACCATACCCGACACTTCCACCATAATTAACATCAACAACCGCAAAACCTCGTGACGTCCAAAATTGAACAGCCCAATTCAATGTCGTTGTTGCAATTGATGTTGGGCCAGAATGTGACATAACAATTAACGGCGGCTTTTCACTCTCATCAGCTTGATAATTTGGGTGTGCAGGCTCATAAAAATACCCATGTGCCTGGTAACCATTGGATGAAGTAAATTGAATGGGTTTTGCTAATGAAATAAAGTCGTGAGAAACAGGTAAGCTGTGCTTTTCTCTAATCGTTTTGTAATGACCATTGCTTAAATCAATTTCAAACAAATCGAGAGAAATTACCGGAGCGCCGGCTAGTACATACAATTTATTGTTATCGATATGGATTTGCCCAGGATATTCTCGAAAGGGTAATGTCATTGGTTCAACATGCCCGGTATCGACGTTTAGATGAGCCAGACTTTGCTGCCCTTCTTCGAAATAACACAAATAAATATTATCATCGCACCCAAAACAATAAGTCGACGTTCCGAAGTTCCACTGTGCGATACCACAATCATTATCCGTTGGCATTAAAGCATTCATAACACCATCACGAAACGAATACAAATTCCACCAACCCGATCGATCAGAAACAAAATGCAAAACGCCATCAGGGCTCCATGCGGGTTGATAGATCGACTCATCCATTCCACCGCACGCCTTATGCTCAGCAGAAATACTGCCATCTTTAGCAATGTCTGCAACCCATAACTCAGTACCATCCCATGGCATTTGAGGATGATTCCAACAAGTCCAACATAATCGACCTCCATCAGGAGAAACTCTTGGGAAACTGTAAAAATCAAAGCCTTCTGCAATGACAGTAACGACCGACTTTTCAACGTCAATCATTACCAGTTCATTTTTAACAACAACACTGTGATGATCTTCTCTCACAGCGTAGATGAACTTTTCAGACGGTGAAGCGGTAAAATCGGCGTATCGCCATCCTTTTTTCTTTTCAGGTTCATCAGTTAAAGCAACCGGCGACTCGCCATCTCGTAAAATATAAACACGTTGGTCATCCGCTTGACTGTAAACCAAACCCGCCTGAAGAACTAAAAAATCTCCACCGCCATATTCATGTACTTTTGAACCAACATTAACATCCCGCGGCGTAACATCTTTAGAGCTTTGACCATCCCACAAAACGACAACCCCGCGACCAGACTCGTGAGGACGAGATTCTAGCCAATAGACTTTCCCATCAAATACCTGAACATGGCCTAAACGAGTTCCTTTTGCGGCAACCATTTCAGCGGTAATGGGTGAAGTCCAACTGGCGTAGGGTTTTATCTCTTTTTCTTTCATAGGGATTAGTTCTCAACAATTATTTTGTAAACGCTCTCAAAAAGGTCATTTAAACCTAGTGCTTTAAAGTGCGGTTCTTTATCTATAATAGAATTATAGTGTATCCGCTCAATATTCGATGCAGAAGTGTATAAGTCACAAACCTCTTGATAGTCCACAGAGAATGGCGGTCCTGCCATGTCAGCTTGCTCATACTCTAGAGTGACCAACATAATAGTGAGTGGCCTGGGTATAATATTTAACAAATGCTTCACATACGCGGATCTCATTTCTTTTGGCAAAGCGATTAACGCCGCGCGATCATACACTTGATTAACATAAGGTAATGCTGTTCGACTCAAAGCAAAAAAATCACAGCAATAAAGTTTCAATTGAATTGCTTGATAACATGTTAGAGCATGACTCTCTGAACGCTCTAGAGGAATGTTGTTCTCGTGTTCAAATTGCTCTAACGCCTTTTCAGATAATTCACACCCGATGACAGAGCAACCTTGCTCAAGAAAAAACAAAATATCTAATGACTTACCACATAATGGAATAAAAATGGGACTTCGGGTAAAACATCTATCAAAATACTTTATCAATTGAGGATGAGTTCGTTCGAGATGAAACCCGATTTGATCGCTTTCCCATCTCTCTTTCCAGAATTCAATATTCATGTCACAAACACAATTAAAAAAGGGACTGTACAGTCCCTTTTTTTTATTTACTTAAACATCTTATGAAAATCGATCTTATGTAACCAATCTGTCATGGTTGCTTGAAAAGAATTCATAACGGATATCGGCAAGCGTTCAGACAAAGGTTTCTTAATTTCGTATTTGATCTTAAATGCCTCACCAATTTTACAGCGCTCAATGACAAAATCGTCGCTAGTTTTAATGTCATCCACTAGCCCTAATTCTTTAGCTTCCAGTCCGTACCAGTGCTCACCGGTAGCAACTTTATCAACATCGAGCGACGCTCGATTTTCATGAATAAATCGCTTAAACAATTGATGGGTTTGCTCTAATTCTTCTTTAAACTTTTCACGAGCTTTATCTGAGTTTTCACCAAAAACGGTTAAAGTACGCTTGAACTCGCCAGCAGTATGCTGCTCAAAATCTACTTTGTTATGTTTTAGTAAGCGATGAAAATTAGGTAACTGACCAATGACACCGATGGAGCCGATAATAGCAAATGGCGCAGCAATCACGTTATCAGCAACACAAGCCATCATATAGCCACCGCTTGCAGCAACTTTATCAACGGCGACATGCAACTTAAGTCCATGATTACGAACTCGAGATAATTGTGACGCAGCCAATCCGTAAGAATGCACCATTCCACCAGCACTCTCTAAGCGCACTAATACCTCGTCGTTTTCTTCTGCCGTACTTAGAATTGCAGTAATCTCTTCTCGCAAATTCTCGACGCCAGACGCTTGAATATCACCTTCGAAATCAATCACAAATAAGCGTGGCTGTTTTTCGCTGTTTGAAGACTCGTTTTTGGCAGCCTTTTTCTTGAGTTTAGCTTCCGCCTTCTCTTCTTCTTTTTTTTGCTTTTGGTAATGTTTGTAATCTTCTTTGGACAATGTCTCTTTTCGTATATCGTCCTCGAGCTCCTGAAGCTCATCGCTCAAATTAGTAATCAAGACATGACCAGCTTTCTGATGCTGTTTGTTTTTCATCCCCGAATTCACCATTGCACCGATAATGACAATGATGGCCACGACAATCGTCACCGTTTTGATTAAAAAAAGACCATATTCCGATAAAAATTCCAACGCCAATCTCCCAGACCAAACCTTACAAATAAAAAACCCCCGCCAAACATGGCGAGGGCATTGTACCTAACTTTACCGGAGCTTAGTCAAGTAGTGTTGGATCAGAAACCACCAGTCCAGCACCGTCAGTCGCAATAAATGTACCAAATTGCGTCTGTATTTCCTGAGTCACCTGAGGAGTGTCACCCGGGCTGATAATCGAGCCATGAGTTCCTAAGTTGAATCTCGATACTAGTCGATTACCCACCATAGTATCTCCAGCATTATCAACAGCAACGGTTGTTAATCCTAAGTAAGCAGCAAGCGGATCAGTACCAGACAATGGTGCTGCAGCAGAGTTGTTAGGAATCACCGTATCGCCTTCAACTCGCACCAAGAAGGTTGGTATCGCATTCATGACACCGTAACTCGCTGTGTTGATAGGATCGCCGCTGTCGATCACAGTTTGTGATGCAAATAAGAATTGCTGCAAAATTCCAGGGAACGATGGATCGTCTGTTGTGACACCCGCGCCTGCAGCAACCCCCGCACGTACTTGCGGTCCGAAGGTGTCCGAAGCATTCAATAATCCAGCAATTCCGCCACCAGGCATACCAAGAGTCGCAGTATCAATTAGTGGAGAAGTTACAATTGAGTCAACAGAGAAATGAGTCGTCTCATCTGAATAGGCAACGAAACTCGAACCGATAATTGCGCCCAAAGAGTGGCCGATAAAATCAACTTCTGAAGCGTTAAAGTCGGGCATACCATCACCATCAACATCCATTGCTGGTATAGCTGATTTCAAGGTCAACAAATCAAGAACACCTTGACGCAGATTGTCTCGAGAAGTCAGTAAGCTTCTTAAATTAATGAAATGAGCACCTGAGCTGTCTGGAGTTCCATCAGGACCTGCTGCGCCAGTCGTATTGTTCAAGAAATCAATACCAAAAGTACGTTCGCGCACGTCTCCAGCTGTGTATCCTTCGAAAATACCAATTAATCCGCCCGATGCTTGCTGTAATCCCAAGTGCACAGGATCATTTTCATCAATACCGTGAAGTGGTAGATCCATCGCAATTACAGCTCTACACTGTGCCGCTAAGCCATTGGCTACACCTAACATATCGGTACGATTTCGAGTGATAC
This sequence comes from Pleionea sediminis, assembly GCF_007570825.1. Taxonomy (GTDB): domain Bacteria; phylum Pseudomonadota; class Gammaproteobacteria; order Enterobacterales; family Kangiellaceae; genus Pleionea; species Pleionea sediminis. The sequence goes on from NZ_SUNB01000001.1 coordinate 69,513, forward strand.
CGTGCTGGAAAATCACGACAGGAAATCCTTCAGCAGGTTTTGCACAACCGTTCGGTAAAGAAACCAACAAAGGAATTGTTTCGTCGGAATTTTTCTCGGGTAATGCATTCAAATAAGTAACAAATCCACCAGCAAGAGGATTAGGCACCATATCTAATGGATTACCATTATTAGGCACCATCGCAGCACCTTTCCAAAAACCAGTAATTGGTCCTGTTGGATTCTCTGCCGTTTGAGTTTCTAATAAATAGCTAAGCTCAACTTCACCTTTATAGAGGTCTGCATTGCCGTTACCAGTAAATGGTGCTGTATCAGTAAACAAAGAACTGAATGTACTTGTTGGATATTGAGGTGTTGTTGGCAATCCAGGTGTTCCTCCAGTCGGATCAAACAATGAAATGCCTAAGTCGACATAGAAAGACTTTGCAGCACCCAAAACAGTACCCACAGACTGAGTTGTGAAGGTAAAGCTACTGATAATTGAATCTTTCTCAACACCGCCAGCTGCTGCCACATTCTCAATTTGATTAACGAGACCTTGAAGCGCAGCTAATCCTTCGTAAGTTGCATCACCCTCGTAGTCATCAGGGATAACAATGGGATCTTCAGAGCTAACCAAATCATAAGGATAATCCGATAAAACCGGTAAACCCTGTGTATCCATAATGCCATCGGTCATGATGATCATATAAGTTGTGCGTTGCTCCAGCGGTCTTAGCGGCACAACGCCCGCTGTATTACCGGAAAGAACAACAACAAACTCTTGAGCAGTAAGCTCCCGCACCACTTGAAGAGGAGCAAAGGTGGGCAAATTCGGCGATCCTAACTCGTAAGAAGTATCTGCCAATACCTCAAACATCCGAACTGTCGAACCCGCTACTAAAGTTGACGCATCCACAGTAATCGAAGAATCGGTATTTAAAAAAGGTAAAGAAATCGGTGCACTTGTCGACCATCCGTCTAGCGCATTGATCGCATTTTGAGGGTCGCTAAAATCTGAAGCATCGGCTACCGGGATGTTCAGAGTTAAGTCCTGAGTGCCTTGAAATAACAAGTCATTTGGCACCGGGATACTACCCCCAGAAGGATTGAAAACCGCAACGGTTCGCTTGGCTGTATTCTCATCAGGCTCAGCAGTATTGTCACCACTACACCCCGCAAGAATTAAACTCCCCAGAGTTAAAACTCCTAGCGTGAATTTTTTCATCTAACTCTCCCAGTTTGGTGATTTTCTGTACGGTAAATCCCGTCTATTTGGCCCATCATATACAATCAACCCCAGACAGTTAATCACCTTTTTCGTTTTATTAATCTTAAGTTGAAATTATTGTCCGCTCACAATGCTAACCACAGTTATAAAGCAACGCAAGTGGGCAGACCAGTTTAATTAAAGTGTATAGTAACTCATTGATATATATCGCTTTTATTTAAACAAATGCCATTCAAGCAATATTGCAACGCAGCAAGGTTCTGTTCAACCGAAAACAAAACCCGTAATCTGTTTGTAATTTAACCAATTGTAAATTGCTTATCTCTTTGCCAAATTTTTCAATAATTTTTTATTCCAAAAAACAATTTATTAACTAACAAATTGTGATTTATAAACTAAGCTTAAAGATAAGAAAACAAAAAAGTTTTTCGCCCAATAGCTCCTTATCAAAACCATTGAGTTGAACCCGAATTGGGCTAGGAAGGAATCAGGATTTTAACCGCTTTGTCTTCAGCCTGACAGGTTGAAAAACGAATTGAGGTGACTAATGAGCATTTTCGACAATTATCAGCAACGCTACGAAGATCATCAGCAAGAAGAATACTCTCTGCAAGACTTCCTAGAGCTCTGCAAAAATGATCCAATGGCCTACGCCACGTCAGCAGAAAGAATGCTGAGAGCCATTGGCGAACCAGAACTAATAGACACAGCACAAGATCCCAGACTATCGCGATTATTTTCAAATAAAGTTATCGCACGTTATCCCGCTTTTGCCGAGTTCTACGGCATGGAAGAGTCGATTGAACAAATCGTTTCTTATTTCAAACATGCCGCTCAAGGACTCGAGGAACAAAAACAAATTCTTTATTTGTTGGGTCCTGTTGGTGGTGGTAAATCTTCTCTGGCTGAGAAGTTGAAAAAACTTATGGAAAAATATCCCATTTATGCCTTGAAAGGCTCGCCGGTGTTTGAGTCACCTTTAGGCTTATTTGATCCCGATGAAGACGGAAAAATTTTACTGGATGAATATGGTATCGCACGACGTTACTTAACCAAAATCATGTCACCTTGGGCTGTTAAACGTTTGAATGAGTTTGGAGGCGATATTTCAAAATTTAGTGTTGTAAAATTGCAACCCTCAATACTGAATCAAATCGCGATTGCAAAAACAGAACCGGGCGATGAAAACAATCAAGATATATCATCACTAGTCGGTAAAGTTGATATTCGAAAGTTAGAAGGTTTTGCCCAAAATGATCCTGATGCTTACAGTTACTCCGGCTCGCTTTGTCGTGCCAACCAAGGCGTCATGGAATTCGTCGAAATGTTCAAAGCCCCCATCAAAGTTTTGCATCCGCTATTAACAGCGACTCAAGAGGGTAACTATAACAGTACTGAAGGACTTTCAGCGTTACCTTTTGAAGGAACAATTCTCGCTCACTCCAATGAATCGGAGTGGCAAAGTTTTCGAAATAACAAAAACAATGAAGCTTTTCTCGATCGTGTATACATTGTGAAAGTGCCTTATTGCTTACGTGTTACTGAAGAAATTAAAATTTATGAAAAGTTATTACTCAACAGTTCGCTCGCCGAGGCTCCTTGCTCTCCAAACACCTTGAAAATGTTAGCGCAATTTAGTGCCCTTTCTCGACTGAAAGAACCCGAAAACTCGAGTATTTATTCGAAAATGAGGGTGTATGATGGCGAAAGTTTAAAAGACACCGATCCTAAAGCTAAGTCCTATCAGGAATATCGAGATTACGCAGGTGTCGATGAAGGCATGACAGGATTATCCACGCGCTTCGCCTTTAAAATATTATCTCGAGTCTTTAACTTTGATTCGACTGAAGTCGCGGCAAACCCAGTGCACTTGCTCTATGTTTTAGAGCAACAGATTGCGAGAGAACAATTTCCACAAGAAATTTACGAGAAATACCTAGAGCACATTAAAGGATTTCTTGTTCCTAATTACATTGAGTTTATCGGCAAAGAAATTCAAACCGCGTACCTCGAGTCTTATTCTGAGTACGGCCAAAACATTTTTGACCGCTACGTCACCTATGCAGACTTCTGGATTCAAGATCAAGAGTACCGAGATCCTGAAACCGGTGAGAACTTTGATCGTGCATCACTCAATGAAGAGTTAGAGAAAATAGAAAAACCCGCCGGAATTTCAAACCCGAAAGATTTTCGAAATGAGGTGGTTAACTTTGTGCTTCGAGCACGAGCCAATAACGAAGGAAACAATCCAAACTGGACTAGCTACGAAAAATTACGAACGGTTATTGAGAAGAAAATGTTTTCAAATACTGAGGACTTATTGCCGGTTATCTCTTTCAGTGCAAAGGCCTCTCAAGAAGATAAGAAAAAGCACGAAAACTTTGTTGAGCGAATGGTCGAAAAAGGTTACACCGAAAAGCAAGTTCGATTATTGTGTGAATGGTATTTGCGTGTCAGAAAATCTTCGTAGTAAACCTCAAGTTTTAGGGGAGGCACCATGACACAATTGATTGATAGAAGACCTAATGCAAAAAATAAAAGTACCGTTAATCGCCAAAGGTTTTTACGTCGATACAAAAAGCAAATAAAACGTGCGATTGCCGATCAAATCGGCAAACGCAGCGTGACCGATCTCGAAAAAGGTGAAAAGGTATCTATCCCCTCAAAAGATATCAAAGAACCGACTTTTCGGCACGGTGATGGCGGTGTTAAAGAGCGAATTTACCCCGGGAATAAAGAGTTTGTGCCGGGTGATAAAATTAAGCGCCCTCCTCCCGGAGGTGCCGGTCAAGGAGGTCGTCGAGCCAGTGATCAAGGTGAAGGTGAAGACGACTTCATGTTCGAGATCTCTAAAGACGAATACCTCGACTTATTATTTGATGACCTTGAGCTCCCCAACTTAAAGAAAAACCAACTCAAAAAAATGACCAAAACTCGTTCTGTCAGAGCGGGATTTACGACGGATGGCGTACCTGCAAATTTAAGTATTGTGCGCTCGTTGCGCTCAGCTATGGCGCGGCGCATTGCACTGGGCTCTGAACCCAGAAGACAAAAAAAGGAACTGGAAGAAAAGTTAGCACAACTCGAACAACTAGAACCCAGACCTCAACAAGAAATCATGGATCTCAAAAAGGAAATAGAAGCGCTGGAAGAGCGACTGAAAAAAATTCCTTTCATTGATACCTTTGATTTACGGTTTAATAACTACGCTCAACGTCCCGATCCAACGTCTCAAGCCGTTATGTTTTGTTTAATGGACGTTTCTGGCTCGATGGATCAAGCAACTAAAGATATGGCCAAACGTTTTTATATTTTACTGTATTTATTTTTAACTCGCAGTTATAAAGACGTGGAGGTTGTGTTTATACGTCATCACACCCAAGCAAAAGAAGTTGATGAGCAAGAATTCTTTTACTCGCAAGAAACTGGCGGAACTATTGTATCAAGCGCCTTAAAGTTAATGGATAAAATCATCAAAGAACGCTATCCACTGGATCAATGGAATATTTACGCAGCCCAAGCATCAGATGGCGATAACTGGAACGACGATTCGCCTTTGTGTGGAAAATTATTGCGACAAAATATTCTACCCGCCATTCGCTACTACGCTTACGTTGAGATAACACAACGAGAACATCAAAGTTTGTGGCATCAGTACGAACGACTACTGTCTGAGTTCGACAACTTTGCTATTCAACAAATTAAAGAACAGAGCGATATCTATCCCGTATTTAGAGAGTTCTTCAGGAAACAAGCTGCATGAGTAAAAAGAAGAAAAAAGAGCCTATTTCAACTGGATCCGATTGGACTTTCGAGCTCATCGAAGAATACTACGATGCCATTGAAAAGACAGCTGCAAAATACGAACTCGATACTTATCCCAATCAGATAGAAATAATCACTGCTGAGCAAATGCTCGATGCCTATGCCAGTGTCGGTATGCCAATTGGCTACAACCATTGGTCATTTGGCAAACATTTCATTAGTAACGAACAACAATACCGTCGTGGCCGAATGGGCTTAGCGTATGAAATAGTGATTAATTCAAACCCTTGTATCGCCTATCTCATGGAAGAAAACACCATGATGATGCAAGCACTTGTTATGGCGCACGCCAGTTTTGGTCACAACTCATTTTTTAAAGGCAACTATCTATTTCGTACCTGGACAGATGCTGAAGCCATTATCGACTATTTACTATTCGCCAAAAAATACGTAACTGATTGCGAACAGCGCTATGGTATCGACGAAGTCGAGAATTTATTGGATTCATGTCATGCGCTAATGAATTACGGCGTGGACCGCTATAAACGCCCCTACCCAATTTCGATGCGCGAAGAAAAGCGGCGCCAGAAAGAACGCGAAGCGTTTCTGCAGTCTCAAGTGAACGAATTGTGGAGTACAATTCCCAAAAAACAACGCAAAGATCTTGAAGCGGCGCGTAAACGTTTTCCACAAGAACCACAGGAAAACATATTATACTTCATCGAAAAGCATGCCCCTTTGTTGGAGCCCTGGCAGCGAGAAATTATTCGTATCGTTCGAAAGATAGGCCAATATTTTTATCCTCAGCGCCAGACTCAGGTCATGAATGAAGGTTGGGCCTGTTTTTGGCACTACACCCTTCTCAACGATATGTACGACCAGGGCTTACTATCTGATGGCTTTATGATGGAGTTTTTGCAAAGTCACACTAATGTCGTTTACCAACCGGATTTTGATAGCCCTTACTTCTCGGGTATTAATCCCTATGCTCTTGGCTATGCCATGATGCAAGACATTAAAAGAATTTGTGAAAATCCAACCGACGAAGACAAATACTGGTTTCCTGATTTTGCCGGTTCCGATTGGCTGGAAACGTTGAACTTTGCAATGAAAAACTTTAAAGACGAAAGTTTTATTGCACAGTTTTTATCACCTAACTTAATTCGCGAGTTTAAACTATTTAGCATTCTGGACGATGATCAAGAAAACACACTTTCCGTTGAATCCATTCATAATGAGTCGGGTTACAAACACATCCGTCATCTCCTCTCAAACCAATACAATTTGAGTATGAACGAGCCTAATATTCAGGTCTTTAATGTGGATGTCCGGGGAGATCGTAGTATGACATTACGTCATACGCCGCATAATAGAATTCCATTGGCTGATACTCAAAGCGAAGTATTGAAGCACTTACATCAATTGTGGGGATTTGCGGTGAAACTGGAAGGAATCGATGACGATGATCAACCCTTCATCATCGACCAGATGCCTCCTAATGAAAAAGACAAAAGGAAGACTGCCTAGCGCTTGCTATCAATGCGCTTTAGTTGTCTTCCTCTAAGTCACTGAGAGCATTTAATTTTTCACGCATTTCTTGCCAGATAGCGCCAGATTCATGGCCGTATTTCCATAACTTATCAATCAAGTTATCGATATCACCCGACTCAATAATTGCTGTTAGCTCAGAGTAAAAGCTCTTCGCTGCCTGACGCGATTTCTCATTCGAAAAATAATATTCTCCGATTCGGTAATAAATAGTCTTAAAACCATTGAGCATCAATGTATAGACAGGATTGCCCGCAGCGATAGTTGCTTTGTGATGAAACGACCAATCAAAATCAATATAGGCCGTTGCGGTATCTTCAACGTTTTCCAACTCTTTGAGTAGCTCTATTACTTGTTGTGGATTACTTTTCACCGCAAGTCGAAGATAAATTGCACTCATATTAGTGCGAGCGTTGAGTAATTGGTCGGCAATGGTTAATGACCCTTCATCATCAAGACGGACGATGGTATCTAAGATATTAAGACCAGCAGTCTCCCAAATATCATTCACTTTGGTCGGTTTGCCATGCTGTATCGTTAACCAGCCATCACGAGCCAGCCGTTGCAATACCTCACGTAACGTCGTTCGGGTAACACCAATTAGGTCCGAGAGCTCACGCTCAGCCGGTAAAATGGTCCCTGCGGCAAACTTACCGCGCCAGATAGACTCGACGATGTATTGTTCAGCAAAAGCTGCCGGACTTTTCGCCTTAATTGGCGTCGTCATGTGGTATGTTACTTTATTTTGATGATCGGTCATTGCAATAATCTACAGTGATGTCGCCAAGCAAAATACAAAAGCTTGACGGCAAATTTCATTGAACTGGTCTGAGTTCCAACCTGAAGTCTAAGGATATACCTTAACATGAGTTATTGGAAGCCTATTGAGAATTTCCCGCCGATTCGGACGACTTGTGCTGCAGATCCACATTTTCTGGCAAATAAAAAACTGAACTAGGAAAATCGACGGAAAGCCATTAAAATATGTGCCCTTATTCGTACCCGCTTAACCTCTAAGCCCAACAATCCCTTTTTTAGAACAGGAATCAAGCAACAATGCCTAAGTCTATTCAAATGGCGTTCCTCCGCAACTTTTTGGGACATGCTCCTGATTGGTATAAATTAACCATTATCGCATTTTTAGTTATCAATCCGCTCATATTTTTTGGTGCCGGAGAAGCAGGAAACACTCTCGCAGGATGGGCACTCATACTCGAATTTATATTTACTCTTGCAATGGCGCTTAAATGTTACCCCCTTCAGCCAGGTGGTTTACTCGCTTTAGAAGCCGTGTTTATGGGGTTGACGAGTCCAGAAACCGTGATGCACGAAGTCGAATCTAACTTGCCCGTCATATTGCTATTAGTCTTCATGGTGGCCGGTATTTACTTCATGAAGCAACTTCTATTGTTTACATTTACCAAAATTCTTTTAGGTGTGCGCTCTAAAGCACTCTTATCTCTACTTTTTAGCTCGGTTGCCGCATTGCTTTCGGCGTTTTTAGATGCACTTACGGTAACTGCAGTTGTCATTTCTGTTGGTGTCGGGTTCTACGGTATTTATCACAAAGTGGCATCAGGAAAAGCATACCATCAGGATCACGATCATAGCGGAGATGATGAAGTTCATGAACTTCATCGAGAAGATCTCGACCGCTTCCGTTCATTTTTACGCAGCTTGTTAATGCATGCCGCAGTCGGTACGGCGTTAGGTGGCGTATGTACTCTTGTTGGGGAACCCCAAAACTTATTGATCGCAGAACGTGCAAACTGGGGATTTGGCGAGTTTTTTATCCGTATGTCACCCGTAACCATTCCAGTTTTAATTACCGGATTACTCACCTGCTATTTTCTAGAAAAATTAAAATGGTTCGGTTATGGCGACAACATTCCTGAAAACGTTCGAGCCATTATGGAAGACTTTGCAAAAGACGAAGATTCAAAGCGCGGATTACAAGCTAAAGTTGCTTTAGTCATGCAAGGCCTGATTGCCATTTGGTTGATTATCGCATTGATGTTCCACTTAGCTGAAGTTGGCTTAATTGGTTTATCGGTTATTGTACTGGCCACAACCTTTACCGGTGTAATTGACGAACACAGTATTGGAAAGTCTTTCGAAGAAGCGCTTCCCTTCACCGCGTTGTTAACTGTATTTTTTGCCATCGTCGCAGTGATTTCTGAGAATCAATTATTTGCTCCCATCATCAATGTTGTATTGCAAATGGAAGGTCCACATCAAGTCGCCATGTTCTACGTTGCCAACGGTGTTTTATCGATGGTCAGCGATAATGTTTTCGTGGCGACTGTCTACATTAATGAAGTTGCTAAGGCAGCACTTGAAGGTTCCATATCGCGAGATACTTTCGATATGCTTGCCGTCGCCATCAATACAGGAACCAATATTCCCAGTGTAGCGACACCCAATGGACAAGCGGCTTTCTTATTCTTATTGACATCAGCACTCGCTCCTCTTATTCGATTGTCATACGGGCGAATGGTTATCATGGCATTGCCCTACACCATTACAATGAGCATTGTTGGTTTAGTCATGGTATACGTAACACTACAACCCTCGACCGATAAAATGTACCAGGAAAAACTAATTAACCATCACTCTTTAGAAGACCTCTGCATCTCGATGCAAGGCACATGGCAAAATGAACACTGTAATTTACACACTCGTAAAAAAAGCGGTGGCCATTAAGAAATACATGAGAAATGAGAAATAAAAAAGGCCACTAAAGTGGCCTTTTTTATTTACGTAATTCATGATTACTCAGTCGAAACAGCTTCACTCTCATCCCAAATTAACTTTCCACCAGAAGCTTTGCGAATAGCCTCTAACCGCTCTTGGTGCGCCTGTTCTTCGGTAGGATTTGCACGAATCACTTTAAGTGGCTGGCTTTTACGAATACGCCGAATTCCCGCGCCACGTTTACCTTCGTCTAAAAAGTCTTGATGAGAAGACAAAGTCAACGACGTTTGCCCCCCAGTCATCAAAAGATAAACATCGGCCAGAATTTCTGAATCGAGTAACGCTCCGTGAAGCGTTCGATGGGAATTATCGATATGATAACGTCGGCAGAGCGCATCTAGATTATTTTTTTGTCCCGGAAACATTTGTCGCGCTAGAGCAAGCGTGTCCAGTACGGAACAATAATCTTCCATTTTTCCACGACCGTCATCTAAACATTTTAATTCCCAGTCAAGGAAACCAATATCAAATGGCGCATTATGAATAACAAGTTCTGCACCATCGACAAATTTAATAAAGTCATCGACAATTTCAGAAAATCGAGGCTTATCCGCTAAATATTCGTTGGTAATTCCATGAACTTGAATTGCGCCATCATCAACAATACGGTCAGGTTGAATATACTGATGATAATGTCGCCCGGTAAGCTTGCGATCCACCAATTCGACACAACCAATTTCGATGATTTTATGTCCTTGCGAAGGTTCAAGTCCGGTGGTTTCTGTATCCAGTACAACCTGTCTCATAATTTTTTATTCGCTTTTTTGAATGAAATTTATTTAATTCGAAATGTCGCTAACCATTACACAGAAATGATTCACGAATGGCCTAAAACGGATTCCACGCCTCGATTCGCAAGTTCATCGGCTAATTCGTTTTCCGGATGACCGCTATGCCCTTTGACCCAATGCCAATGGACGTCATGTTGCTTGACAACCTCATCGAGCATTTTCCATAAATCCGCATTTTTAACTGGCTTTTTTGCTGAGTTTTTCCAGCCACGTTTTTTCCAACCGTCCATCCACTCGGTGATCCCTTTACGTACGTATTGCGAGTCAGTGGTTAAATCTACACGACAGCGTCGATTAAGCGCCTTTAGCCCCTCAATGGCTGCCATTAACTCCATTCGGTTATTGGTGGTGTCTAATTCACCGCCAAAAAGCTCTTTCTCATGCTTTCCCATGCGCAAAAAAGCGCCCCATCCGCCAGGACCAGGATTACCCTTACAGGCCCCGTCAGTAAAAATTTCTACGGTATCCACGAAAATATCTTTGCCTTTAATTTTGTACTTTTTTCAACTCACGCTCAACGAGACGTCGCACGCTCGGCTCAGCAAATCTGGCTGGCACAAGTTTTCGGTTATTATTCCATGATGGGCGAACCGGTGTGATGGTTGAAACGCATTTTTTGGCAATTATAAAGTAATGACTGGTAAAGAAAGAAGCGACGTTTTCATAAAGTGAGGAATCTTCACCGGATTGTCTCAATCCGAGTCCTATGTATGACTCGATAGAAAACCCTAACAACATTAGCCAGTCGCGAATACGAGAAAGACCTATCAAACGCTTTTCGCGACAGGACTTCTTCATAATGCGACAGCCTAAATGACGACCACCATACCAACTGAGCGGATTAATACCCGTTAATATGAGATGTCCGTCAGGAATTACGATACGTTCAATTTCACGTAACAATTGGTGAGGTTCATTAATAAATTCAAGAACATGAGCACACAATGCAATATCAACCGAGTCGGAAGCGAGAGGCAAAGCATCGTACGATGAAAGCACATCGGCGGGCCCATTATCTGGACCAATATTAAACCAATGCTTTACTGGACTGCGTGAGACCGATAAAAAAGCCGAAAGCGGACCTAGCGCCACACCATAATAACCAAATAATTCCGGTAATAGGGTATTCAGTTGTCGTTGCGCATGATAGCAAGCTCGTTCACCACCAAATAGCTCAGACCAATCTTGAGGGATTGGTTTAAGGTTGTCTGGACTGCTCTGCTCTTGGTACATTAAACGGCTCTCAACTACGTAATTTAAGGTTCGTCTTACATGTCAGACTCGTCGTTCACTATTAAACCCATCAAAGCCTTCACTGATAACTATATATGGGCTTTAGTAAATAATCGAGCCTCAGAGTGTATCGTCGTTGATCCCGGAGATGCTGAGCCGGTAGAAAACTTCTTAAAATCCAATAAGTTAAGTCTTTCAGCCATCTTGATCACTCATCATCATTTTGATCATACAGGAGGCATTATCGATCTCAAAAAGAACCACAAATGTCATGTCTATGGGCCCGAAAATCCCAAAATTAACGGAATCGACACGGTTCTGAAAGAAGGCGACACCCTCGAGTTAAACGAATTTGGGGGCCAATACCACATCATTGAAGTCCCGGGGCACACGCTCGATCACATTGCTTATATTGGCAGCGGTCATGTATTTTGTGGCGACACGTTATTTTCAGCTGGCTGTGGACGACTGTTTGAGGGCACTCCAGAGCAAATGTGGCACTCTCTATCCAAGTTGAGAAACCTGTCTGATGAAACTCTGGTTTACTGCACTCACGAGTATACCCAGGCCAACTTAAAGTTTGCGCAAGCTGTTGAGCCAACTAATAAACAGCTGATGCGACGTGTTGAAGAAGTAAATCAATTACGCAGTCAAGATCGTCCGACTGTGCCAAGTAACATGGCTTTAGAAAAAGCAACCAATCCTTTCTTAAGAGCAGAAGAAATACCTATAAAACAATCAGCGGAAACTTTTTCCGGTCATTCGTTGTCTACTCCTGTGGAAGTCTTCGCAACGGTACGTCAATGGAAAGACAATTTTTAAAGGACGGTGCGAATAAACCGTTTTGAGATTGACACTTATCTTTTATAAAAATAGTATATTAACCCAAATTGGCGGTCGACTTTTATTCTTAAACCGAGAATCGACTACCCAAAACCTATCGAATATCTGTTGTCTATGATTAAACACATTGTTTACCTTACGTTCTTTTGCTTTTTATTAACTTCTTGTAAAACCCTGATTCCTCACAGTGGGACCAACCATTCCGACACATCATCGGAAGAAGGTGTTTTAGCAGACCAGACACTTAAAACCGAGCCTTTGAGCGATTTCACGCTGGAAGAAAAAAGCATAAGCGACCAAGACGTTGAATTAATGTCGGTAGATGATTTGCAAAGTGACGTTGCCGAATCCAATAATTTATGGTGGTTAATTCGTAAAGACTTCAACTTGCCGACTCCCGAAAAAAAGAGACTCATCTGGCAAAGAAACTGGTACGCCAAACATCCTTCATATATTGAACGAGTTACTGAGCGAGCAACACCCTATCTTTATCACATTGTAGAACAACTCAAATCACGAAAAATGCCAATGGAGCTCGCATTGCTTCCCATTGTTGAAAGTGCCTTTGATCCATTTGCTTATTCACACGGCCGAGCTTCAGGAATGTGGCAATTTATCCCAGCAACCGGTAAACGTTTTGGTCTTGATCAAAACTGGTGGTACGACGGTCGACGAGATGTTTATTACTCAACCATTGCTGCGTTAGATTACTTAGAATATTTACATAAGCGGTTTGATGGCGATTGGTTGCACGCCGTTGCCGCCTATAATTCAGGTGAAGGCAATGTCATTAAAGCCATTCGAAAAAATAAACGTCGTAACAAACCCACCGATTTTTGGTCATTAGATTTACCCAGAGAAACCGAAGCCTATGTGCCAAAATTGTTAGCGTTGGCCGATCTTTTAGCACGCAATGATACTTTTGGACTAACCTGGACTCCTATCGATAACTCGCCCTACTTTGCAAAAGTAACGGTCGACTCTCAAATCGACTTAATTGTTGCTGCAGAACTCGCAGATATCGATATGGATGAGTTCTACACATTAAATCCAGGCTTCAATCATTGGGCAACGGAGCCTAAACAGGCAACCGATATTTTAGTTCCGGTGAGTCAAAAAGAGATTTTTAAAACAGCTCTTGAAAATACTCCCGCTGAACAACGCATTGCTTTTAAACGTTACACAATACAATCGGGCGATAGCCTGCTTAGCTTGTCGAAAAAATTCAACACGACCGTTGCTCTTTTAAAAAGTACCAACAATATTCGCGGTAATGTTATACGAGCAGGCAAAGCCTTGCTAATACCAACAGCCTCTTATAAATCTGGAAGCTACGTTAAAAGCAAAAACAATCGATTGACGGCCAAGCAAAATCGAAAACGCTCTGGGCAAAAGAAGGACATTAGAGTCCGACGCGGCGATTCATTTTGGTCATTATCTCGCGAATACAAAGTCGGCATTCGGGAACTTGCTGCCTGGAACAGTATGGCTCCAACGGATCCACTCAAAATTGGTCAAAAGTTGGTTGTTTGGACAGAAAGTCCAACCGTAGCGCATGACAAAGCAAGCATCAAAAATAAAACTCGTAAAATTCGCTACAAAGTAAGGCGTGGTGACTCGATAGCTCGTATTGCAGGTAAATTTCGTGTTCGAGTATCTGATGTTGTGCGTTGGAATAGAATCAATCCAGAAAAATATTTGCAACCGGGTCAACGTCTAACTTTGTATGTCGATATCACTCGACAACATTAAAAACTGTTGTATTAACTTAAATTATTAATGGTACTGCAACACTCAAGACTGAGTTAAGCTATTCTGTTGGGCGTGTTTCAAAAGATTCAAACTCATCTTTTGATTCGCACCAGCTGACATTAATATCTTCGACACTTGCATTTTCAGGGCCTCGCTGACACCATTGCATCAACTGCTGAAGTAACATTGCATCACCTTCAGCAATTAACTCTACCCTTCCATCACTCAAATTTCTTACCCAACCATTCAGTCCAAGTTGTGTTGCCTTTTCTTGAGTGCTGGCGCGATACCAAACCCCTTGTACAACGCCAGAAATATAAGCGTGAACTCTTTTATTAGGTTCAGTCATTAAGTCAGCCCTCTTCTAATTTCGGTTTTCATCTCTTATTCAATTTTAAAAGCCATTGAACCACCAGTCTAAACTATTTTTATTAAATAATGACAGCTAAGCCTGACAAATATTTTTATAATGACTTTACTGAGTGACTACATCTCAGAAAAAGAATCAGTTTGGTACACTTCAAAACTCATGCCTTCACTCCAGTAAGTTGGAGGAAATCCAGCTTTTACTTTTAACTGAGACAAAAATTCACGAGGCTCTACCAAAGACTCCCAAACACTGGGTAAAAATGTAGCATGATGTACTCCTTCTTTTAGAGTCAATCCGTCAACACCTGGCTTTAATCGGGATAATAATTCAGTTTCATCACTGACTGAAATGGCAATGGGTTCTGATAAAACTGAAATACTAAATTGAATTTGCTTCAACTCTTCATTTGCAACGCTCGGAAATCGAGGGTCTTGAAATGCTGCCGAGTAAGCATTCTTTGACACGTCAATCACCAATGGATTAATCGCTTGCAGATGTCCGATGCACCCTCTTAATTTTTGTTGCTGATACAATGTGACAAAACTAGCAGCAGGCTGCTGAAGATTGCTCGAGTAATTATCCAGCTCAGCATTAAATTGATCACCAAACTTAAGAAAATATTCTACGCTTTGTCGGGCCACCTTTAGCAAATTGTTTTTATCATCAGCAGAGAGATTAATAACAGACATAAGCGCCATAACCAACAACACGCGACTTGTCGCCCGCAGTATCTCCCGAATTTTTCAATTCAACACAATCGACGTGCCAACCTTGTTGCTGAGAAAATAACAAAAGTCCACTTATTGGTCGGCAACCGCATGCTTCGTTTCCTGTGAGCTGAGCATTCATGTCACAAATTTTTTGGCTAGTAAAACGATCTTTTTCAACCGCCTCGTCATAGGGTAAATAGTGACTTAAATCGCTGCTTACAACAATTAAGTCACCCGGCCGCCACAAGGCATCAAGAACGAGACGCACTTGTTCAGGAGAGGCGTCACCAACCAACAGTGGAACAATGGCGACTTCATCACCCAACACATTTTGAATGAAAGGTAATTGGACCTCCAGGCAATGCTCATCACGATGAGCAAATGAAGAACCTTCAATCAAACCTTGCTGTTCCAATTTTTCCAGCGCTTCGATATCAACTTTAATATTGCCCAAAGGCGTTTCGAAAAATTGACATTGCGCATGAACAATTCCTTTAAATGGTACTCGATGTGCTGGACCTAAAAGAATAATGCGATTAAAGGAATCATGATTTTGATAAAGGTAACGATAAACTTTACCGGCGACTGCACCCGAGTAAATGTAACCCGCATGTGGAGCAATTATCGCTTTTACCGAATTATCATATTGGTTTTTTCCAGTCTCGACTGAGTTGGAGGAAAGAAATTTTTTTACTTCCTGTCGAAGTAAATCTGCCTGATCGGGATAAAACATACCAGCAACAGCCGGATGACGAGCTCTCATTCGGTCTCCTTGAAATCGCCAAAATGATCACTATTAATAACTATAGGACGAAGTTTATATATTTTCGACTTCGCCAACAGAAAAAGGTATTCCTATGACAACGGTATCTACTCAATATTGGCACGCGATTGACTCGGGTAAACACCGTGGAAAAATACAATGTGATCTGTGTCCGAGATTTTGTCAACTCAGCGAGGGTCAACGAGGCTTATGTTACGTTAGAGGCCGAGAAGATGATCAGGTCAAGCTTTTCAGTTATGGACGCTCGTCCGGGTTTTGTATTGATCCTATAGAAAAGAAGCCTTTAAATCACTTTTATCCAGGTTCCTCTGTTCTCTCTTTCGGTACAGCAGGTTGCAATTTAGCATGCAAATTTTGCCAAAACTGGGATATGAGTAAATCTCGAGAAATGGATACTTTAGCTTCCGCAGCCAGTCCGGAGCAAATAGCGCGCGCTGCCAAAAACTTCGACTGTAATTCAGTTGCCTACACGTATAACGACCCGGTTATTTTTTTAGAGTATGCCAGAGATACGGCCATTGCTTGTAAGGAGCAAAATATAAATAGTGTTGCGGTCACCGCAGGCTATATTACAGAGCCGGCAAGAAAAGAATTTTTCCAGTACATGGATGCGGTTAACGTCGATTTAAAAGCCTTCACCGATGAGTTTTATCTCAAGTTATGCGGTGCACACCTGAACAATGTACTGGATACGCTCAATTATATTTATCACGAAACCCAATGCTGGCTTGAAATAACGACATTACTCATTCCAGAAAAAAATGATTCAAATAAGGAGATTAATGAGCTTTCAGAATGGATTATGAAAAATCTTGGCCCTGATGTGCCTCTTCACTTTTCTGCATTTCATCCCGACTGGAAAATGAAAGATATTCCAGCCACACCGGCTGAAACACTAACTCGAGCGCGAGACATTGCGATTAAGAACGGACTTAACTACGTTTATACTGGGAATGTGCATGATACTTTGGGCAGCAGTACCTACTGCCCATCTTGCAATAAAAAACTTATAGAGAGAGATTGGTACGAGCTGGGTGAGTGGCACCTTGAGAAAGGTTCTTGCCAATACTGTGGAACAGCAATTGCCGGACATTTTAAAAATGAATCAGGTACTTTTGGCGCTCGCCGAATTCCTCTATTTAACTATTTTAACAAACACTAATACCAGATCGAAAAGAATAAGCGCGTCACTGTTGCGTCATAAGCAAACAAAGGCTCTTGACCAACAGCAAACTCACCCGGATTAGTATCATGGACTAACACGTTTCTAAAATTATCAAATTCAAATTCAAAATAATCAACAAATAAATTCACACTAAATTTTTTAAACATTGTGCTGTCTTTAAATTCTCTTTCATAACTCACGCCCACCCCGATAGAAAAGTCAGAAAAAGAGCTCATTTCTTTGTCCCGAGCGACAAACTCGGTATTTTGTGCTGGATTTGTTGGATCGATCAAATCTCGATAAAACTCAGCTTGTGTTTGATCATAAACTCGATATTTCCCTTCAAAGATCCAATGCTCTCCATAAGGATGAACATAACCAATCTCATAGTTAGTCGCACTGATGTCCCATGTGTCCGAAAACACTCTGGCTTGCACCGAAAATGAAGCACGATAGGGCAGATAATACATTGATCGAATCGAAAATGCAGAGCTAGTCCGTGTTTCGGGATACACCTCTGATTGATACCGAAATCCTCTCCCTTCAGCGGGATCCAAATATCGGACAACACGATAAGGATTATTTAAAAAGCCTTGATCAGTAACTGTCTCGAAACCAAAGCTGGCTATCCAATTTTTGGTTAATACTTGTGTCCAATCAAGTTTATAATTCTGACGATCGGCCTTCCGCTCAAAGTCCGGATCGCCGGTTTTCATAACCGTGTCCCAACCTCGAGAATATCCAATTGATAGTGTCGACAAATCACCAAAAAAGTCTTGCGTCACACCTAAATATGCCGTGTTCGCCAGATAATCATTTTCTTTACTTCGTGTAAATGCGGTGCTAATGGTTGTTTTGTTCGTTAAGTAATCCAGTCCGAAACTGAATTCTTTACGCCGCTCAAGATAGGGACTCGCATTTGCTAAAACATCAATTGATGCAGCACTTACATTATCAATATAGTAATTCGCAGACGCAGAAAATTTTTCAAGAAATGACTTGCGGACTAAGACAGAGGGTCCATCAATGACCATACCACCACCTTCGTAGCGGTGATACATCGCATCAGCTCGATCTTCTGGCAGTACAGCAGACATGCTCGGGAATACCCAAACACTGAGAAGAAGAAGTAAAAATTTTAACTGGGTTAAAAACGGCATAGTTTCTCTTTCTAACTTAGTTACACCCACAACCACCGCCGGAACCACCTTCCGCACCACGAGCAGCCTCACGCGCCTGAAATACATGGTGCATATAATTGACCGCTATCCCATCTCGGCTAAAGCTCATAATAGGATCAGCTAAATTATCACGTTCGTAAGGCTTAACCCAAGGTTCGATCGCACATGACGTGAGACCGAACATTGGGATAAATATAATAAGTGATTTAAATTTATTCACTAATTATTCTCGCATTAGTTTTTTCATTAATCGCTTGTATTCATTTTCATCGCCAGGTTTGTAACCCCGATGTAAAAATCGCATATTGCCTTCACGATCAACGAGAACCGTGCTTGGCATAGCATCAACGTCATACATTTCACTAACTTTGTTGGTATTATCATAAAGGATAGGGAAAGAAACTGGCACTTCTTTTAAATAGCCGGCAGCTTTAGAGGAGTCTTCTTCCACGTTAACTCCAAGTAAAACAAATCCAAGATTTTTATACTTGTCATAGAACTTGTCTAAAAGAGGCATTTCCTGGCGACAAGGTCCGCACCAACTTGCCCAGAAGTTGATCATGACTACATTACCACGTAATTCACTTAATTTTACATTTTCGCCAGTCATACTTTTTAAAGTAAAATCCGGCGCAGGTTTATTAAGTTCCTTCGCATTAACCGTTACAGCCAACACGACCATTGCTAAAGCAACAAACAGTTGATTAAATATTTTCATAACATTTACCTACTCGTTAAAAGAATACTGAAAGTGAAAAACTAAATTCTAAATTATGGGTGGCTTTTACTTCGCCAACGGGATACTCAGTATTAAATTGATGATTGCGCGTATCCACTGAAAATGCCAGCCAGTCGTTTATTAACGCGCGATATCCTGCGCCATAAACAAAAGTAAATTCTTTATTGTCCAAAAAGGAAGTATTTCCTGCACCAATCACAAAATAAAAAGATGTATTAATCGCTACATCATCGCGCCAGAAAGCTTCGCCCGGTAAAATATTCCAGCCTAAATTAATATCGTAATACTGAAAATCTTTATCGTTAGAAATTACCGCATTCCCTGGGAACAATTCTTCGGCACTTGATAAGCCAGCTTTTGCAGAACCAGCACTAGCCTGCAAAAAGAAATCTTCATTTATAAAATAATTAAATCGAATCCCATAGAGCTCTGACGCTCCAAAATCTTCAATCGCGAGCGAACCAAAAAACACGCCCACTTCAAAATCTTCATCATCGATCAATGCTTCATTGATCTGTTGCCGCTCAAGCTCAGGATCGTAAATCTTGTTGGGTTCGTTTGCTGGCGCTTTTTCTTCAGCTGCCTGAACAAACCCAAAAACTGCGATGCTAGCGATAAGAGCTATGTTTAAAAAAATACGCTGAATCCAATTGTCCATTCTTCTATTCTTTCGTTAGTTTCTTGAGTTGTTAATATTGCGTAATTTCGATATTCGAATCGAAATAAGAACTTATCGCTAATGTAGCTTTTTAATCCACCCGTAACAAATACGGTTTCATCACTTCTATCAACTTCCTGAACAATCGCCGCACTCGGTATAACTTTAACAACACCGCCGCCAATTCCAAAATACGGACTGTATTTCCATTCAGGAAATGGGCTATTGGTCACATTAACGGTCGTTTGTCGCACTTCTGAAAAGTCACCAATGCCTTGCCCGATGACTATTTCACCAGCAAGATTTTGCGTAAACTGCCATGCGCCACTGACTCCCAAAACATTAGCACCACCGAAATCGCCGACTCGAAATCCAATTTCTAAATCTCTCTCAGCAAAGTCTCGTTCATTATAAGTTGTGAACTCAACATCAGTACCGTCTGGATTTTTGGTCTTTAAAATCGCATCAAGCGTTATCCAGCCTTCTTTGCCTTCTTTAGAAATTACATGAAACCAATTGTATTTGCGTCTGACTATCCACAAAGATTCTTTTTGTTCAACAATATGAAAAATGGGATAACCCCGACCGGCACCTGTATGAATATTGATAAAAGGTTCGGCAACCACGACCCGTTGATACTCAGCAAGTCGAGTTTTTAGCTCTTGTTCTTTAAGCAGTGACTCTTCGCGAGTCAGGCCCTCAGCAGAATACAATGATGTGCTAAAAGCTATTAAAAGAGTAGCACTCAACAGCTGTCGACCAATACCAGCAATCACTTTTTTCTCTGCAATGAAACGCCGGCCCTCAAAAAGCCGGCAAATATGATGTATCAAACTGGATTCCTATTTTTAATTTTCTGGTGCTAAAAATGGATTATTGAAATATTGTCCACCAATATCAAGCCACTCTGCTATTAATCTTAGCTCAGCATCCGACAAACGTCCTTGATGGGATCCTGTTCGAAAGAGTTCAAAAAACCGTTCACTCGCTGTTGATCCTGCAGAGCGAAGTATTGGGCTGCCATCAACCGCTATAGTATCGGTCACAGGGGCCGGTTCGGGCACAGGCAGTAAAATAGTGAGAGGAATGGGATCGCCATTATTATCGAGTACAATTTCACCATTTTCATCCGTTTCAAACACTGGCTGCCCTTGAGCATCTGTTTGGAAGATCGGTGAACCATCGGTGTCCGATAACACAGTTGGTAATTGTGTATCAGGATCTTGCTCAAATATAAACATACCATCGGCATCGAGGAAAAAGACGATCAAACCATCGGGATCTATCGTCTGATACAAGAAGCTTCCATCAATTTGAACCGGAACCTGACGATCGATAATCGCGCCTCCAACTAGCTCAACTTGATCATCTTGAAATAACAACTCTCTAAATCCACGCATATGTAGCGGTTCATCTGTGGAAGGTAAGCTCGTTAACTCAAGCTGACCCGCCGGTACCTGAGGCATATTATCTTCAGGATTCACTAAACTGTGACAATTAGTACAAGTATTGTCTTCAACCACATCGCCCATATCGTCGACAACCTGGCGCGGCAAATCGAAAATGGGTTGAATGTGCTCTTCATAATGAATCGTAATGCGACAACCTGCGTACCAGGATGAAGCACAAGCATCAGAAATAGGAGCAGGAGTCAGTAAATCGGAATACAAATAGTTGATGTCCTCAGCGGGTGCCACCACATTAGGATCGGTCCATACATCGGTAAACTGAACATCCAATGAAGGCTCAGGCACGCCGTTGATACGCGTGTAAGCCTCCGCCATTGTCTCGCCATCGTCAGCAAAAATAGCTGGATTGGAATTAGGGAAGTTTGAATTACCTAAACTACCAGAATAAGCCGAGACAGGGTCGGCATCGGCACGACCATGTGAAAGCTCACTATTTGACGTATGACAGCCAGTACATTCTCTCTCTTCACCTAAACGAAGTTGTAACCAATTTTCATGGCGGCCAGAAACTCGCTGTCCGTATTCGTCAAGTAAACTAATAGTAAACGGAACGTTCGCCGGAATTTTTACTTTTACAGAACCATCAGGCTCGATGGGTACATAACCTAAAATCTCTCGCATCAGCTGGTTTCCAGCACGGCCAAATGCGCTGCGATCGAAATCGTAAACTTCATCATCAGGTATGGCAACGCCCTTCACAATTCGCAAAAATCGCGCGCGTTGAAAGTCATCAGGATTTTCTCCCGGCGGCGTTATCGCAGGATCTGCTAGCTGTGCTATGCCATTCGGTGTTGAATCGACCCCGTCGATATCATAGACACTACGAATGTGTAACACACCAACATTGTCGGACACTAGATCCTGATCCAAATCGATACCAGGAACACCATCTGGAATATTGCTCAAACTATTGAATCGCTCCTGAAATATGACCGGTTCTGTCATCCACATACCATCCTGAGCAACAACAACTGGCGTTTGCGTATTTTCACTACGATTCCAAATCCAAATTCCATAGGAGGGCGTCGCAGGTAGCAAATCACCATCTTCGAAAGATTGAATGTTTTCATCGGTACACGGAAGAATTGTGCTCTCCTCAGTTGTCGCATCAAACTCACGCAACAAACACGGCGACCAACTCATGATAATTCGGCCTCCCGAATCATCCCACAAAGGTGAAATACTGTGGAATAGTCCCCCGGGAGATGGGGTGTTATCGGTATTTACTACGTCCGCAGCGATAGATTCTTGTCCTTGCCCCTCAGTACCGTCGGTTCTCTGATCGGCCTCGATAAAATTTTCAAAATCAATAGTCACCGGATCGCCGCCATAAGTAATACTTCTTACCGGTTTACTTAAAACCAATAAGCGACCATCAGGCATAATTTGAGGATCACTAAAAACGGCTTCTACGCCACCATTTCCGGTATTTTGGCTGTGATAACCATACAACCTTTGTAAATTCGTTCCATCTGGATGAACCGTGTAGAGAGAATGAGCATTGGAACCGCCCATCTGATCAAGTCGCAAAAAGGCAAGTCGACCGTCCTCCAACAAGGTAGGATTGAAGTCGTGACTTTGATTGAAAGTAATTTGCTTGAGGTTACTACCGTCATCACTCATCACATGCAAAACAAAAGCGTGCGTATCAAGACCTTCTTCCAGACCTGAAAACTGTGGTTTGCCTTCATCCAACAAAATGGCCTTAGCTTGACGCTGCCGAGTCGATGCAAACGCAATTCTGCCATCAGGGAGATAAGTAGGCATCACATCGTGACCGTCTTCTGCCACAATATTAGAAGCAATAACGCGGGTTAAAGTATCTGTCTCTAGCTCATACTGCCAAATGTTCCATTTAGGCTGGTCTTCTTCATCTAAATTGGGATCCTCTGGTGCTCGCATCGCAAACACAAGTTTCAAGCCGTCAGGCGAAACCGACAAATCTTTTACATCATATAAAGGTGTGACATCGGGATTTTCAGGGTCAATGAAAGCGCGAGTGGATATATCTCTTGCCTGTGCGCTGGGTAGAGCTCGATCCTTCAACATGAGAACCGCACCAGGATTGAAAGCTTCTGGCTCGTTAACATTGTCCATTATCGGATTACCGTCTTCATCCGCAGGTATCGGACGAGCGACAAAAGCCACTGCAAAATCAGAGACAGTTGGATCAGGATCTTGAGAACTGTCAGCTATTGGATCATCGCTGGTACAACCAGCAATGATTAACGCGCTTAGTAAAAACGTTGGCAAAGTTAGAAACTTTGATTTTCTCAGCATTGGTTGCATTTTGCCTTCCCACTTAATACATTTATCGCCCAAATCATACCGGCTGTCTGAATTATCTAAGTATATCAACGAGTTATATACTAGCGCCAAATGCGATATGAGCACTGTACTACTATTATGACTTAGATTTATTTTTATTCTGCGGTGTAATTCACGAAACGAAATCTGCTTTATCTCTACAATCTATACAAGTCAAGATACATATTACACATAAATTTTCAATGATGAGGCAGGCTATGAAAATAACAACCTGGTCCCTAACAAGTTCGCTAAAGCGGTTCTCGACCTTGTCGAGCTGCGTGCTCTTAGCCGGGCTTGTCAGTACGCACGCTTGGTCTGGTGATCGTGAACAAGCGAAGCGCATTCATGACCGTTTGGCGGGCACACACCCAAGCGAAGCGGTTCTCGATGCTATGGAAACGGAACTCCAGGCTGGCAACGACATGGCTGCTGCCAACATTGCAATGGAAAACGATGCATTCTACAACGTCACGCTGAAGAACTTCATTACTCCATGGACTAATGAAGACCAAACCGTCTTTGCGCCACTCAATGACTATACAGCGACAGTGATTGGATTGATAAGAGATGAAGACGATTTTCGAAAAGTTTTATTTGATGATGTGCTTTATGTCGCAGAGGGAACAGGAGCTCCTGCCTACTCCATGTCGAACAATGAGCATTACGTTTACTTAGAAGATAATAACGTTAGCCTTAAAGATACGTTAGTCCGACGTGCGCAGTCAGCCGTTACCGGACTTCCTTCAGATGCAACGGCTGGAGTCATTACTTCGCGTGCCGCAGCTAAATCCTTCTTCATTGCAGGAACCAATCGAGCAATGTTTCGCTTCACACTGATGAATCACATGTGTGATGACCTTGAAGCATTCAAAGATACATCGCGTGTTCCGGATCGAATTCGTCAGGATGTGACACGAAGTCCAGGTGGTGATAGCCGAATCTTTTTGAACAGTTGTGTGGGTTGTCACTCTGGCATGGATCCCATGGCTCAAGCTTTCGCTTACTACAACTGGGATTACAACTTTGATGCCGATCCTGAAGGAGACAATGGCCAACTGGTTTACAACCGCGAAGGCGATACAGACCCAGTTACCGGTACGCGAGTTCAAGCAAAATACTTCAACAACAACAGCAATTTCAAATTTGGCTTCATAACCACCAACGACAATTGGTCCAATTATTGGCGTGAAGGTCAAAATGCCAATCTCGGATGGAGCGAGTCTCTATCGGGCGAAGGCAGTGGCGCCAAATCGATGGGACAAGAGTTAGCTTACTCAGAACGCTTTGCACAATGCCAGGTTAAGAAAGTCTTTAAAGCTGTTTGTTTACGGACACCAGGCGATGCTACAGATAGAGCCCAAGTGAACTCGATGGTCGAAAGTTTTAAAAGTAATGGGTACAACCTGAAACGCATTTTTGGCGAATCAGCACTGTACTGTAAAGGCAATTAAGCGGAACTGAAGAGAACTGGAGTTAATAATGAATGACCGAATGAAACCAAACTCTTTTGCCGACTTAATTCGAAAAAGCTCGGCAATAGCCTTGTCAGTACTCTTGCTAAATGCGTGTACCGGCGGAGGCCCTGCAAACGATCAAGTTAATGAACAACCTAACGACGGCGACGGAAGTAACTATTCCGGACCACCGCCAGCGACCGATGATGTTCAACGTTTCCAAACGCATTTTTGGAACAATATTATCGACAAATGTGGCGATTGCCATAATGAAGGCGGACAATCCCCAACATTTGCTCGTACCGATGATGTCAACTTGGCTTACGCCGAAGCAAACACGGTTGCCAATCTTGATTCACCTGAAGACTCTCGACTCGTTATTAAAGTGGGCGGTGGACACAACTGCTGGCTTTCAAGCAATCAAGCGTGTGCCGATACCATGACCTCTTACATCAGCAATTGGGCTGGAAATGTCGGTGGCGGAGCAACAGAAATCGAACTGTCTGACCCACCCAACTTAAACGATCCTGGAGCAACTAAAACATTTCCAGAAGATCCTTCTTTATTTGAGTCAACGGTTTACCCTTTATTAACTCAATATTGTGCAGAATGTCACTCAGAATCTGCGCCTGTTAATCCGATATCACCTTTCTTTGGCAGCAGTGATGTTGCAACAGCTTACGCTGCAGCGCAAAGTAAAATAAATCTAGAATCTCCAGCAGATTCACGATTCGTTGTCCGGTTACGCAGTGAATTCCATAACTGCTGGGATGACTGTGCGAGCAACAGTAATGCTATGGAAGCCGCTATCCAGCAGTTTTCTGACGGTATAGAAGTCGCAGAATTGCCAGAAGAAGCGGTGCACAGTAAGGCACTGACATTACTCGATGGTATTCCTGCAAGTTCAGGTGGACGCTACGAAGTCGACGCTATTGCAACTTGGCAATTTAAGGCAGGTACTGGCAATGAAGCCTTTGACACCAGTGGTGTGGAACCTGCATTAAACCTCACGTTAAATGGCAACTTTGAATGGGTCGGCGGTTGGGGTATCAACCTGCAAGGCGGCTCCGCTCGCGGTAGCACCAGCAATAGTAAGAAGCTTCACGACCTGATTAAAGCAACGAACGAATACACGATTGAAGGATGGGTTGCACCAGGCAATGTAACGCAGGAAGGTCCGGCTCGAATCGTCAGTTATTCTGGTGGCCCAGACACGCGGAACTTCATGCTTGGGCAAACACTTTATAACTACAATTTCTTAAATCGTAGCACTAACAGTGATGCTAATGGTGAACCCGCTTTATCGACAGCCAATGCCGACGAGCGATTGCAAGCAACCTTGCAGCATGTTGCAGTGACATACGATCCAGTAAACGGAAGACGAATTTATGTAAACGGTGAATATACTGGCGACATGGATGGCGTTGAACCAGGAACTCTTAATGACTGGAACGATACCTATGCACTGGTTCTAGGTGCTGAGACTAACAACGATTTTCTATGGTCTGGTGTCATCAAGTTTTTGAGTATTCATAACCGAGCTCTGACTGCCGAGCAAGTCTTGCAAAACTTTGAAGCCGGTGTCGGAGAACGTTTCTACTTACTATTCAATATTTCGCAAATTATTAATCCGACGGATCGCGACTCCAGCGACCCTCAGTCGAATATTGCACGAGCTTACATCGTGTTTGAAGTGGCTCAATGGGATAGTTACAGCTATCTATTCAATGCGCCCTTCTTCATCAGCTTGAATCCTGACTTCACGCCTGAAAATATTCCATTACGAGGCATGAGCATCGGGATAAATGGTAAAGAGCCCAGTGTTGGGCAAGCGTTCCGCAACGTTGATATGACGCTAGATACCGCCGAATATGATGTTGACACTGGACAGGCAATTTCTAGATTGGGAACAATCATTGGCTTGGAAAGAGGTCCATCTAACGATGAGTTCTTCTTAACCTTTGAGCAATTAGCTGACCAAACGAATGTTCGAGTGGATGCCGATCCACTACCATTACCAACTCCTGCGGATGCGAATCCAGTCGCTCCGGACATTGGTGTGAGAAACTTCGATGAAATTTATGCAACCTTGTCGCAAATGACGGGGGTCAGCATGAATCATCCGAGAGTTCGAGACATCTACTTAACCGTGAAGCAACAATTGCCAGCAAAAGAAGATATTGAAAGCTTCTCTTCTTCCCACCAAATGGGCATTACTCAGCTAACTATCGAGTACTGTTCTGCCCTGATGGAAGATACGACTTTACGTAGCTCGACCTTCCCTGGTTTTGACTTCGAGGGTTCAGTAACGTCATCTTTCGATGCTAACGGGCGAAATATTTTGATCAGTAATTTACTAGAACGCGTTATGGGCACTGGGCTGACATCACAGCCGAACAATGCAGAAGTAACAGCAGAACTTAATTCGCTGATTGATACTTTAACGAGCTGCGGCGGTTCCTGCGAAGCAGGCAGAACATTGAAAGTCGCAAAAGCAACTTGTGCAGCTGCCGCTGGTAGCGCAGTCATGACAGTTCAATAGAGGTATAGATTATGACTAAGAAACCAAAAAATTATACGCCGCACCCCGACGAGCCTCTATTTCATGCCTGTCATAAGCGGCCTGTAACACGTCGCGATATGATTGCGCAAGGCATGCTTGCCGGAACAGGAACTCTCGTTGGCACATCATTGTTAGGTGTACTTTCGAACCCTCTTTATGCGGAACTTTCACCTGATATCGCCGACTTGAGAGATAACCTCTGTGGGCTCAGTGCGCAAGGTGCAGGAAAAATTCCATTCATCGCGATTGAACTGGCGGGTGGCGCTAACATGGCTGGTTCTAATGTGCTTGTTGGTGGCCGCGGTGGCCAACTCGATTTCTTAACCACCGAAGGTTACAGCAAAATGGGGCTACCAGGTGATATGGTTCCTAATTTGGTGAATCCAGATACCGAAACCAGAGACTTCATCAACAACGAGTTAGGCTTATCGTTTCACAGTGACAGCGCATTCTTGCGAGGTATTTTAGACAAGTTCTCCGTTGGAAACCGAGCCAATGTGAACGGTGCCGTTATTCCAGCGCGATCAGAGAACGACACAGCAAATAATCCTCACAATCCTATGTACGGTATTTACAAAGCAGGTGCCGGAGGCTCACTACTTGATTTGATTGGATCACAAAATACTCAATCAGGTGCTCGTTCGATGGCCCCTTCAGGAATGATAATTCCTGCAGCCTTGCCAACAAAAGTAGATCGTCCTAGCGACGTTACTGGCTTGGTAGACGTGGGTGATTTATTGAATGTCCTCTCACAAGAAGACGCTGTAAGAGTTATGGAATCAATGCAGCGAATTTCTGAAATGAAAATGACGCAAACTGAATCTAATGTTACTCGACAACAAGATATTGAAGATTGGGTTAACTGCGGTTATGTGAAAAGCGCCGACTTGGCCGATCGCTTTGGCGATCCAACAACTCTTGACCCAACACTAGATACTGACATCGTTGGAGCATCGGGTATTTTCTCCCAAGACGAATTCGATAACGACCGAGAATTCCAAAAAACAGCGTCGGTTATGAAAATGGTCATCAATGGATACGCTGGTGCAGGCACCATAACCATGGGCGGTTACGACTATCATGGTGGTGGACGTCGCACAGGTGAAGTAAGAGACTTCCGAGCTGGTCGATGCATGGGTGCTTGCTTAGAATATGCCGCGCGAATGAACAAACCCCTAATGCTCTATGTTTACAGTGATGGCTCTCTCGCCAGTGATGGAACCATTGACGACACAGAAAATGGTCGAGGTAAAGGAAATTGGACTGGTGACAACTCGTCAACAGCCGCTTCTTTCTTCTTGGTATATAACCCGAATGGTAGAGCCCAATTGATTGGTGCTACACCAGAAGCTCAAGCCGTTCATCAACAGCTGGGCTATATGCGACCAGATGCTTCAGTAGAGACATCATCAACGCCTGCTGCCAACAACGTTAATTTGTTGGTTGAAACAGTGATATTGAACTACATGGCTCTTCACGGCGAGCAAAATCAATTTGCCGGCTTATTCCCAACTCACGGCTTAGGCAATTCAACCATGTTGGATAGCCTTACGGCATTCGAGCCAATTGTGAATGGAACTATCAGTCGCTGATTGTTATTTCCTATCAATTCACTAAAATACAGGGCATCAACAACGATGCCCTTTTTTTATGCTGCTTTTATTTCCCACAGAAATTGGAATTGATAAGAAACACTTGCCTTGGTTAACCATTGGTGTTGCCTTAATCATTGCCCTTATTTATTTTTCATTCCAAATACATGAATCTGATAAAATTAACAAGGTAGTCGACTTCTATCACTCTTCTGGTCTCCAAGAAAACGAGAGTGACTTATTCCAACGTTATTTGGAAACACCAACTGCCAAGCAGTATTACAATGAACGTCCGCTTCAAGAAGACGCCAAATCACTTGAAATTTATTACCGCATTTTTGATAAAAACTTTCGTAAGTTTGTAAGCCGACAACTCGAATCAGAGCAACCATCCTCTTCTGAAGCTCAGGAAAAAATTCAAAAGTGGTTTTATTCCTCTCAGAATTTAAAGACTAAAATAAACGATATCCCTTCTTATCGCTTTGGCGCCTATGTAAGTGAAAGCTTCAATATCAGTATATTCACTCATATGTTTCTGCATAGTGGAGTGGAACACTTATTTTTTAATCTGGTTTTTCTGGTGCTCTTTGGACTGGGTGTAGAACGTCTTTTTGGTCGAACCAAGTGGCTAATTATTTATTGTGTCTCCGGCGCACTTGGAGCAGTCCTATTTACCCTTCTCGAAGGCAAACCTTATATGCCACTCGTTGGCGCATCGGGAGCAATTTCTGGTTTGATGGGTGCTTACATTGCTTACTATGGGACTCAACGTATTCAATTTTTAGTGTGGCTCGGATTCTACTTCAATCACTTTAAATTACCGGCACTAGCGATTTTAGGTTATTGGATCTTAAAGGAGCTTTTTTATCAACTTACCGATCTTGAGAGTAATGTCGCTTATCTAGCCCACTTAGGTGGATTAATGACTGGTGGATTCTTAGGTTTCCTGCTAAAACCTGGTAAAAAAAATCTTCAACAAGAAAGTAAGCTTCAAAACAGCTTTGGTTACCAAAAGCACTACAAGGAAGCTTTAGAGCACATTCGTCAATTAAATATCGAACACGCTCGAAAATGTTTAAACCAGGCACTTAAGTTAAATCCGAAACATGCAGAGTCAATAAAATCCTTATATAATTTGGAAAAAGTAAACCCGAAATCGGAACATTATAAATCGGTTGTTAATCAAGTACTTTCTTTCGATCTCATAAATCAACAGATCGATTCTTTAGTTTTAGAAATCGTTGAGAGCTCTATCGGAAAACACATTAACATTAAAGATCTTAATATCGATGCCTTTTTTGGATTGTTACACGGGCTACTTCGTAATGATCGTTTGCAAAAAAGTACACCTTTAGTAGAGAACGCCAAAAAAGATTTTGCGCAACATCCAAAATTACCGGAACTCCTCTTTCACTGGAGCATCACTCTAGCAAAAAGAAATCAAATTAGAGCTGCATCAATCGAACTCAATTACCTTGCTAACTATTATGGAGAAACAGAGTTTGGGAAAAATGCCAAAACTCATCTAGAAAAATGGAAGGGCAGCGAAAACAAATAGGTAATCTGTTTCAAGCAAAATCAATTTAAACCAAATACATAGGACTCATTGAATCGGCCATCAATTCCTTATTTCCATCGAGCTTTCTTATGTATTGTTCCAACACACTCGCACTTTGACTATAAAATGTTTCAAAGCGACACCCCAGCACACTATCAAACATAGATACACGACGAAAATAGACGATACCCAACTTAATGACGACTTCCGAAGCTTCTTTGGGTAACAGGATCTTAACGAGTAAAGGAATGGTATCTATTTTAAACTCTCTATCTTCATTAGGCATTAATAGAGGAATGCTTTCATTGATAATTTCAAACTGTAAACCAGAAATCGACAAGTTGACGATTTTTACAGCAAACGTCTGTCCGTCGGAAGTAATTACCTCTGCAGGAAGGTCCACATCGTAACGGGGAGATCCCCTTCTATCGTAGCGCTCCATGTCATAATTCATCGTCATCTGAAAAAACCTCTGACCAAACTTATTCTATATATTTAATTAATAGCGCTTATCAATCGAACTGTCTCGTTTTGAGATTAATCAATATCAACTTTCTTTCTATTTGATGAACTGAGTCTCAAAATACTCCGAATATGATATAGCGCTACACTGATAGTGTAGCGCTAACATAAGTGATGGCATTAATTTTTTAGATAAATAGATTTTAAACAAGATGATTTAAATAACTTTGCATACTATTTTTAAGCTCTCCATGCGCTACATTCAATCCCCAGCGAATAATTTTTGCAGCATCTTCTCGCTTACCTAATCTTTCAGTTAAAGTCTTGCCGAACGTAAAGCAAGCTTCTGCGAGCCCTGGATACTCAATATAATTTCGGCGTAGAGCATTCAACAATACCAAAGCTGGTTTGACATCCGACTGTCGATTCAGAGAAGTAATTAAATAATGAATAATCTCTGGCTCACTCGGAACAAAGTCAGGTTTTATCTCTAGAGCTTTCAAATAGTGCATACGCATTAAATTGTGAGACTTACGTTCATAGAGATGCTTTAAATGCTTCTCGCATAACTGTATGTACCGAACATTATTTCCCTGAATCTGATACAACCGATAAAGCATTTCATAAATCTGCTCATTAAAAGGATCCTGTTTTACCGCGTCGATTAATGCAGCTTCAGCCTCCTCGTACCTTCCTTCCTGAATAAAAACCTGCGCTTCCCCCACTAACCCTTGTGCCGAACTTCCACTAGCAGAAGTGTTTTGACGAGAATTTCCCCGACCATGTTTTTGTAAATTGCTTTGCAAAGTGTGACGATGCACTGAGTAATTCAGCTCATGATGATATTGATAAATCACATAACCAAACATATGGTACATTGCAAAGTGAATATAAAGACTTACAAAATGAGACAAAGCAAAACCGATACGTATCGAGCTATTCTCTACCATGAAAGACGTTGCGTACCAAGTACTAAAATAAAACAATAAAAGCAACCCAAATAATATTATATATGCCGGACCAATATCACTCATTACACGCGCTATCCTTGCTGGGTTAATAGCACTAAAAAAACTTTTGTCCATGCATAAGATCATGTTAATCGCAGGAAGTGCAACAATAAAAAAGAGGAGTAATGCAAAGAAAATTACGGGGTGAAATGCTGTCGCTTTCATAAGAGCGAGAAACATAAAAATATATACGCCAGTTAACTTTAAAAATGCAGTTCCATTCCTGAGTGATGTTAATTTTGAAAAACTCGGAGAATCTAAGTTACCGTGAGACGTATATTCCATGACTGAAAAACACATATTAGTCAAAAACGCAGTCCAAACAAAATAGATGGGAACAAAGAAAAACAGTGTACTAATCGGACTCCGCACATAACGGCTGACAAGAGCAAATGGATCGAATAAAAAACCAAATAGTAAAGCGGAAAATATGGCTAAAAGAAACAGCGACGTTGACATTGGAAAAATAAAAAAGTGCCCCAGCTTATACCAAAATGGAGTAATGCTGTCCTTAATCCCTAGCGAATGAACATGCCTACGACACAAAATACATTTTGGAGTTCCCATTCCCGTTTTATCAGACAGGCAACTATTACAGAAAGCGACATCACAATGTTCACAAAACCAGGATGCGTTCGTATCAGGATGGTATTTACATTCCATAGAAAACTCGCCTTAAACTATAGCTCGCCACAATATTATATCTGTTAATTAACCAATATTGTTTAGAGAGTCTGTCAGTGTTCTTGAGCTAACCTAACCAATGCATCTCCTTCAACTCGCTGCACCGTCCACTCTTCCATTCCCACGGCTCCCATCGCACGATAAAATTTGATGGCAGGCGCATTCCAGTCCAATACCGACCATTCGAATCGTCCGCATCCCTCTTTAACCGCTAGTTTTGCCAAATGAATTAACAGTGTTTTACCTACTTTTTGTCCACGAAACTCGGGTTTAACGAACAAATCTTCAAGGTAGATTCCCGGTTTTGCTAAAAACGTTGAATAGTTGTAAAAGTATAGTGCGAATCCCGCGGCGACTCCATCCAGTTCCGCTATGACAACTTTCGCTTTTGGGTCTGTACCAAATAATGAATTCTTCAATGAATTTTCTGTGGCAACGACTTCATGACTTAGCTTTTCATATTCCGCCAATCCCTGAATTAAAGAGAGAATCAACGGTACATCACTTTCCATTGCATTACGGATTTCAACAGTCATAAAGTCATTCCCCACTTATGCTAGGCAAAGTATTTAGCTACAAATTCTTCAAAAGTTAACTCATCATCATGCTCTATGGCTTTTTGAGCTTGAATTGAACGCTTCGCCTCCTCTTTCAGTAGCGACTCGTTCGAAGATGTTGTGTCCAGTTGATTAAAGTAAGACTTGTATTTATTTGACAGCTCTAACGCGTACGGGAAAAATCCCTGACCACTTGCTGTCACCTCTGCAATAATCTTTCCAGATAAAGAGCTCTCAGGATCTTCGATAACACTCGATAGCTTGGCCAGAGTTTGGGAAAAAACAGTCGTACTGTAGGCTTTATCCAATAACTCGGCCGGTGTATTAAAGTTATCAAAGAGTTCTTGCGCCAAAACTTTGATACTTACCTGCTGATTATTTCTTAATAAATGTAAATCGGGATCTCGACCTTTTTTAACCACTAGAGCAAAATTTTTCTTGGTTTCAGCTTCTTCTCTCTCAGTAATTAATCCTGAAGATTCCATCAAACAATACAACATAAAAATATCAAGAAAGTACAATTGCTCTTGAGATACTCCAACGGGGCTAAATGGATTAATATCCAATGCACGAACTTCAATATACTCAATGCCACGCTTTGCTAACGCTTTAGTCGGACGCTCACCAGAACGAGAATTTCTTTTCGGTCTTATGTTAGAGTAAAATTCATTTTCAATTTGCAATACGTTTGCGTTAAGCTGTCGATATTTTCCGTCCTCTTTAACACCTATCGAACGATAATATGGATCTTCTGTACGTATTGCGTGTTCAAGATCAGCGATGTACTGTTTCAAATAGTTCGTCGACACCTTCAATCTCGACTGCACATTATTCTGGTATCCCAGATCGCTCATTCTCAATGAAGTTGCGAACTTTCCGTACCGAGTACCAGGAACCAATGTTTCTAAATTAGATGGACGACCGTGTAAAAAACTTTCACAAATAGCAGGAGAAGCGCCAAACAAGTAGGGAATGACCCAGCTATGACGCTGGAAGTTTCTTATTACTCCCATGTATCGAGAGGATTTATAATCTTGCAAATCTGAGTTTTCAGCGGGCTCCAAATCTTTTAGAGGCTTCCAAATCGCATCGGTAAAGGACAGATTGTAGTGCACCCCTGCAATTGTTTGCATAAATCGACCGTAGCGATGACCAAGCCCCTCTCGATAAACCGTTTTCATCTTACCGCTATTAGATTCACCGTAATAGGCTAATGGGATATCTGACTCTCTTCCCATTACACAAGGCATACTCGTTGCCCAAAGAAGTTCATCACCCAAATGTTGGTAAACAAATTGGTGGATGTCCATCAACCAATCAATGGCATCAGTCAATCCATCAGATGCAGGTGTGATAAACTCAAGTAACGCTTCAGAGTAATCAGTTGTAATGTATTGATTGGTCAGAGTTGACCCAAGTTCTGGAGGGTGCCTCCGCTGAGAAATGTATCCATCCGGTGATATTCTTAAACTTTCTTTCTCAATACCACGCATAATACCAGGCAAAAACTCAGACGCCGAGGACTCCCAAAACCGCTTCTCGTCGCTACTCGAATAATTAATGGCCATAAGCAAATCAGTTTTTCAATTAAGTGCAGTCACTATGCCACAAGGACCAATGACTTGCCAGTTAAACCCAGTAAAGCCAACGGGAACCATGGGCCATGTTTAAGTTTTATCTAACGACAAAAGTTTTGACTCAATTTCACTGACAGGTAGCGGTTTGCTGAATAAATATCCTTGCCCGAAACAAGCGTTTAACTGGTTTAAAATCGTACATTGAGTGTCATGCTCAATACCTTCTGCAACGACCTGCATATTTAATGAATGTGAGAGCGAAATAATTGCTTTAACAACAGATTGCGTTGTATCGGATTCATCCAAAGACATCACGAAAGAACGATCAATTTTAACAACATCGATAGGTAATTGATGCAAATAACTCAGTGAAGAATAACCTGTACCAAAATCATCAAGTATAATTTTTAACCCCAGCTGTTTTACTCGCTTCAAAATATTATGAGCGTGACTTAAATTATGAATAAGCGCTTGCTCAGTTATTTCAATATTCAGTGAGTTTTCGTTTAATTTGAATTGCTCCATTACTTTACTCACTGATTGATAAAATAGCTCCGTCGGTAAAAAGCTTCCGGATATGTTTACGTTAATATAGTAGGAGAGAGAAAATTCATTTTGCCAACGTTGTAAAAGCGCTGCTGACACCTCAAGAATATATTGGTCAATTTTTGCAATCTGCCCTGATTTTTGGGCAATTTCTAAAAAATAATCAGGGAATATCAAACCTTTTTCGGGATGTTGCCAACGAATCAATGTTTCAAAACCGACGATCTCTTTGTTCTTCAGCTCCACAACAGGTTGCAAATACAACACAAACTCGTTATTCAATAACGCATTATCGATTTCTCGTTCAATAGACAGTATATCTAATGCCTGACTTTGTAAGTCTGAATCAGCAAAAACATAGCAAGACTTTCCTCGTGACTTAGCTTGATACATCGCATTATCTGCCATTTTTACCATTTCGGAGGGCTCTAGCGTTCTCTCATTACTCTGAACAATTCCAATTGAAGCAGATGTCATTATTCGAGCATCTTCAGTATGAACCGGCTGACTGACTACCATCAATATTCTTTTCGCGAGCTCTTCTAAGTATTGCGATTCAGAAATATCTTCGATCAAAATTCCAAACTCATCGCCACCAAGCCGAGCTAAAGTATCCGATTTCCTCAAACAGGATAAAATTCTTTGACTGACCTGCTTTATTAACTCATCACCGGTATGGTGTCCATAAGAATCATTAACTAATTTAAATCGATCAAGATCCAAAAACATCACGGCTGAGCCGTATCTGCCGTTACGTTGATCCCTGCTTAATGCATGAGAGAGTCGATCAATAAATAACGTACGATTTGGCAAACCACTCAGTTCATCATGTAATGCTAAATGATGAAGCATTGCTTCATCGCTTTTCCTTTTAATTGCGATACTAATTTGATGAGACACATAAGTGAGTAGGTCCTGCTCTCGCTTGTCAAAACTACGATGCGAATTCATATTTTGAATAGCAACAGCTCCTCGGTTCCCTTCGGCGGTTTCAAACGGTACTCCTAACCAACTTTTAGGAATAACACCTTTGACAATTACACGCTTTTTTTGAACCAGTTCTAAAATTTCTTGCTCTGAAAACCTCGCTGGCTTCTCAGTTAAAATAACTTGCGCGGTTAAACTATTTTCAAATTGCTCTTTTGTTATTTTAAAATCGAAAACACCCCCCATTTCGGCATCATAGCAGTAAGGAAAATTTAAACACTCATGTGCTTCGTTATAAAGGCAAATAAAAAAGGATTCCGCTTCAACCAAACGAAATAATACTTTATGCAGTTCTCGATAAAACTGATCAAGTGATTCTGTTGTGAAAACGAGTTCAGCAATATTAAATACAGCCAGCTGGAGTGACTTCACTTGCTCTAGTTCACTTATCGTGTGTTCCAATTCACCGATCGCTTTTGAATTAGAATACTTGGTAGAAATAACTGATGCCAATGCAACTAATGTATCTAAATGATGCTGACTGTAGAAATTCGGTTGTGAATGCTCAGAGTCAATAACACCAATTGTTTGTCCGTCGCATATAATAGGAACCGCTAACTCAGATCTACGCGCCAAATCATCTACAACATAGCGTTTATCGAGTTGTGTATCATCGACCTTTATTGGCGTTTGTTGCTCTGCACATTGACCAACAATTCCTTCGCCAACTTTCAAATACATGGGATTCAATATCTGCTTTTCTTGAGGATTTTTATTGCCATAAGCAGCTCTTTGCATAAGATGCCCGCTTTGCTCATCCAACAAATAAACGACGCAGTCTTCGAAGCCAAGCTCTCCGATGATGTCATCAGTTAAGTGCCATAAAACATCGTCTAGACGATTAAAGTGGATGACAGAAGTAACGAATTGAATTAAAGCCTTTAGGTAAGCATTAGATTGAGAAAGTGCATCGAGAGAATCTTTGCTAGGTTGAAAAGTGTCACTTTTCAATAACTTAGAGAGTTCATCTTGCTCATTGTTACCCATATTCTTACTCAACCCAAAAAGACATTTAAGCTTACAAACCTGTAATTAAGCATAGCAAAACACTTAATTAAATTTTCAATTATTAATTCATACCAATTTATAGTTTATACATCAATAATTAGCCTCATATTGACATCTTCTTATATTATATTTCATGAACAATTGTCCTGAATTAAATATAGAACTCTATAGTTTAACTATCTTCAAAGCACTACTTGAATAATTGAGAAGAGACATTTAATCTATTTTAAACTTCACACAATATCCAAACAAATGCATCATCAGAATCTATTTCAGCTTAAAGTTTTTTCTGCGGTAACAATCTTAACGCTCGTAACAGCTTGTCAATCCGCTTATTATGGCGCTTTGGAAAAGGTGGGAATTCATAAACGCGATGTTCTCGTCAGTCGCGTCGAAAAAACAAGAAATAGCCAGCAAGAAGCAAAAAAACAATTTGCATCTGCTCTGGCTGAGTTTAAATCTGTCACGCTTTTCAAAGGAAAAGCACTCGAAGAAATTTACGAACGACTGAATGACGAGTATGAATCCAGTGTCTCTATTGCCGAAGAAATTCGCGCTCGTATTGATGATGTTCAGTCCGTGTCTGACGCTCTGTTTAATGAGTGGGAAGCGGAGCTCATAGAGTACACGAGCCCGACGCTGCGCCAAAAAAGCACTGAACAATTGAATTTAACAAAGTCTCAATACCGCAAAATGATCAAAAGTATGAATCGAGCCGAGAAATCAATGCAACCGGTGCTCAATGTATTTAAAGACCAGGTCCTATTTTTAAAACATAATTTGAATGCCCGAGCAATTGCCTCATTAAAAAGTGAAATATCATCCATTGAAAATAACGTTTCTCGTCTTATTCAACAAATGAATCTTTCCATCGATGATGCAAATCAATTCATACAATCAATGAAATAATGTCTACTAATCGAGCAGAGAGTAATAAAAACTATCCAAATAAAGTTCTGTCGCTTTCTTATCGGATTTTTTCTTCTTTAATTCTTTTAATATTCCACCAACGTCTAATAATCTCTGAGGTAAAGGATTATCTTTAATGCTATGAGCAATAATAAATTTTTTATTGAGCAATTCATCATGCAGCTCATAGACGTTAAACTGCTGAAAAATAGGAACCATTGTCATCGTCGTCACATTCCCAGCAATAATTGGAATCATAATGAAACCTTGAAGTTTTGTTGTATCGTCAACCAAATAGGGTACCCCACGCACGATGGCGTTTTCACCGGCTACGCCTCGCTCTAAAGCTTCAGTTGGTGAGTAATGTTTGGGCTTCCGCTCCTGAAAATCATTATACAAATCAGGAGTTAAGGAAGAATAGACTTGCTCAATATCATCACCAAGACAACTCAAGACCATCTTAAGGAAAACAAAAGCTCTATTTTTCTCTCCTATCACACCCGCCACTTTGGCTAATTCTGAGGCAGTAATTGAGCCATCATTAGCACGTGTAAAAATATTATAGAACCGACCTCCATTGTCTAATTCAACCAAAGCTTCTTGTAAACTTTCAAAGGGTTTAATTTGTTTCATTTGGCTCGTCCTAAACTGGCTCTCACGATTCTTTTAGTATCAATTTCGATAGATTTCTTACACCCAATAAAAAAGGCTCATTAGAGCCTTTTTTATGAATAGTATTTGTCGTAAATTACCCAACCCATACGCGGGCATTACGAAACATTCTTACCCATGGGCCATCTTCACTCCAATCATCTGGGCACCAACTGTTTTGAACACTTCGTTGAACTCGTTCTGGATGAGGCATCATAATTGTCACTCGACCATCCGCATTAGTCAGCGCCGTAATCCCATTTGGCGAACCATTCGGATTAGCAGGGTATTTCTGAGTTACATTGCCGTAGTTATCAACATAACGAGCAACAACCAAGCCCGAGTCATCAGCGACCTCTAATTGCTCTTCAGAAGAATATTCAGCTCGACCTTCACCATGAGATACCGCAATTGGAATTAAAGAACCTTCCATACCTTTCATAAAGATCGACGGAGAAGGCTCAACTTTAACTAACGAGAATCGGGCTTCGAATTGCTCAGACTGGTTACGCACGAAATGAGGCCAGTGCTCGGTTCCTGGAATGAGTTCTTTTAAATTAGACAGCATTTGGCAACCGTTACAAATACCTAAAGCAAAGGCATCATCGCGTTTGAAAAAGGCCTCAAACTGATCTCGCGCAACGCGATTGAATAAAATTGACTTAGCCCAACCTTCACCGGCACCTAATACGTCACCGTAAGAAAACCCACCACAGGCGACGATACCTTTAAAGGATTCAAGACTAATTCGTCCTTCAAGTATATCGCTCATGTGCACATCAACAGCATTGAAACCTGCTTTCATAAAAGCCGCAGCCATTTCCAAATGACTGTTAACACCTTGCTCTCTTAAAATGGCGACTTTCGGCTTATTATCATTAGTTAGATGACGAGTAATGTCATCATTGATATCGAAACTTAATTTAGGCTGCAATCCTGGATTCAGTTCATCCAACTTTATTTCGTATTCTTGCTCAGCGCATTCCGGGTTATCTCTTAATTGTTGCATATGAAGAGTTGTCGAAGACCATATCGATCGCAAATCTTTAACAAACCGATTTAACCAAATCGCTTCACTGTGTTTAACAAATACTGTTTTGTCTTCAGTTACGATACCCAAAGGAGAAACTAATGACTCAAGACCATGATTTTTAAATACACTATTAACTCGTTCAAGCTCTTCGGTACTCACCTGTATAACCGCCCCCAATTCTTCATTAAACAGGACAGAAAACGGTTCATCAGAAAGATTGGATAAATCTAATTGAACGCCACAGTTTCCAGCGAAAGCCATTTCAACAAGTGTCGTTATCAATCCTCCATCACTTCGATCGTGATACGAGTGAATTAAATCTTGCTCATTTAGTGTTTGTATTGCTTCAAAGAAACTTTTTAAATTTTCCGCACTTTCAACATCTGCAGGCTCGTCACCAAGCTGATTATAAACTTGTGCCAATGCCGTTGCGCCAAGGCGATTTTTGCCTTCACCTAAATCAATCAATAATAATTGGGTTTCGCCTTTGTCTGTTCTTAACTGGGGAGTCATACTTTTTCGAATGTCCAGCACTGGCGCAAAAGCCGAAATAATTAAAGACATCGGAGCGGTAACTGACTTTTGCTGCCCATCATCTTCCCAGAGCGTCCGCATTGACATTGAGTCTTTACCAACAGGAATCGTAATTCCAAGTTTAGGACACAAGTCCATACCAATGGCTTTAACCGCTTCGTAAAGTCCGGCATCTTCTCCTTCAAAACCCGCAGCACACATCCAGTTCGCAGATAAACGAACATTTGATAAGCGCTCAATTCTTGATGCCGCTATATTCGTCAGTGCTTCTCCAACCGCCATACGAGCTGACGCACCGTAATTAAGCAATGCTGCTGGAGTACGTTCACCCATCGCCATTGCTTCGCCGGTGTAAGATGTCAAAGTTGAAGCTGTCACCGCACAGTCTGCAACGGGTACCTGCCAGGGACCCACCATTTGATCGCGATGAACCAAGCCACCAACAGTTCGGTCACCAATAGAAATTAAAAATGTTTTGTCCGCGACGGCGGGAAGAGATAAAACTCGATTTAACGCTTCATCAATACTTGCATTAATTTCGACAGGACTGGCTTTCGTTGTAGCACTTGCTACGTCACGATGCATTTTCGGAGCCTTTCCAAATAACACATCCATTGGTAAATCAATTGGTTTATTTTCAAAATGTTCATCATGAAGCGTTAAGTGCAACGTTTCTGTCGCTTCACCAACAATTGCAAACGGACATCGTTCGCGTTCACAAATGGCAGTAAATTTATCAACGTCTGCCGGTGCGATTGCCAAAACGTATCTTTCTTGAGCTTCATTACACCAAATTTCCACCGGACTCATACCAGGCTCATCATTCGGCACACGTCTCAATTCAAAAGAACCGCCCCTTTCACCATCATGAACCAACTCAGGAATAGCGTTTGAAAGTCCACCGGCACCAACGTCATGAATAAACGCTATCGGGTTTTCATCCATCGACCAGCAGGTATCAATAACTTCCTGACAGCGTCTTTCTATTTCTGGGTTATCCCGCTGAACCGATGCAAAGTCCAAGTCTTCCTGGCTGGTACCCGAAGCCATCGAAGATGCGGCACCACCACCTAGCCCGATTAACATTGCCGGGCCACCGAGTACGACGACTTTGTAGCCATCTTTAATTTCTTTTTTCTCTACATGCTGTTCTCGAATATTCCCTAAGCCGCCTGCGATCATAATGGGCTTATGATAACCACGTACTTCATTGCCATAGCTGAATGTCGACTCTTGTTCATACGTTCGAAAATAACCACAAACATTTGGACGACCAAATTCATTATTAAAAGCAGCGCCGCCAATCGGCCCCTCCAGCATAATATCGAGAGCAGACACTATTCTATCGGGTTTGCCATAGTCGATTTCCCAAGGTTGCTCATAATGCGGGATTTTTAAATTAGAGACAGAAAAACCTGTTAGCCCTACTTTGGGTTTACCACCAATACCGGTTGCACCCTCATCTCTAATCTCCCCACCAGACCCTGTAGCAGCACCTGGATAAGGCGATATTGCAGTCGGATGATTGTGCGTTTCGACTTTCATCAAAATGTGGACCGGCTCATTGTGGTATTTATACTCATGAGAAGTCGCATCTGGCCAAAGCCGAGGTTGAGTAAAACCCTCGATCACAGCTGCATTATCTCGATAAGCCGATAAAACGCCTTCATGACCAACCTCATAGGTATTCTTGATCATTTTAAATAATGAATGCGATTGCTCTTCGCCATCAATAGTCCACGAGGCGTTAAATATTTTGTGGCGGCAATGCTCAGAGTTTGCCTGGGCAAACATCATTAACTCAACGTCGGTTGGATTGCGTTTTAGCTCGGAAAATTGATCGACCAAATAATCAATTTCATCATCAGCCAGAGCCAGTCCTAACTGCTGATTCGCGTCAACAAGTGCAGGACGACCGCCAGAAATCACATCAATTCGAGTAAACTGTTTTGGGGATTCTTCTTTGAATAAGATTGCTGCTTTATCGAACTGAGTAAATACTGACTCAGTCATTCGATCATGGATCAACGACATCGCTAAATTCTGGGTATCGGCATCGAGTTCCGATTCATTCTCGCCTAACAAATAAAAAGCGATGCCTCGTTCAATCCGCATGATTTTTTCGATGCCACAATTGTGGGCGATATCCGTAGCTTTTGATG
This sequence comes from Pleionea sediminis, assembly GCF_007570825.1. Classification (GTDB taxonomy): domain Bacteria; phylum Pseudomonadota; class Gammaproteobacteria; order Enterobacterales; family Kangiellaceae; genus Pleionea; species Pleionea sediminis. The sequence goes on from NZ_SUNB01000001.1 coordinate 112,082, forward strand.
ACCAGGGCGAAATAGTACCGGGACGAGGCACAACGACAAGCAAACTGCCTGTCGGTTCATGTGCAGGTATCGACGGACCGTAAGTCAATAAACGCTTGACGATCTGCTCTTCATTTTCCGATAAGTCGTCTTTGACTTGAATAAAATGAACGTATTCGGCATAAACATCAGCCAACTTGAGCCCGTTCTCCAGGCATTGCTGTTTGATTTTCTTAATACGAAACTCGGAAAAAGCAGGGGCACCACGAAAGATTAGCATGCGACGAATTCTCTTATGACAGTAGGTTAAAAACGATCATATATCTGAGGGTCAAATTTTGGGCCAATTCTACTTGAAAACCCTTGGTTTGATAAGCATTTACAAGGATTAGATCCATATGCTCACACAATATTCAGCTTCCATTCATCCGATTTAGCTTACTTTTCACACATAGAAAACTTGCGCTACGTCACATTCCAGTCGATAATTTAACAATCGATCTGGAAGACATCTCAAACAGGGATTTTAATATGACGAGATATCGAGCGAAATTTAGCTTATTTGGTGAAAATTTGAGACATTTGGCACTATTATTCTTTGTTTTCGCCTCCACTTTAGTCTTAAACGGTTGTAAAGAACCTGAGTTAAGTAAGTTGGAGCAGGTGAAAAAGTCAGGCATTTTGCGTATTGCAACGCGAAATAGCCCGACCACCTACTATGTCCAAAAAGATGGTCCAGCTGGCATCGAGTACGAACTGGCTAGTCAATTTGCTGAGTATTTAGGGGTGACACCTGTTTTTGTTGCAGAAGACACTATCTCGGACATTTTTCACTCGTTAGATAATCATGACGCCGACATTGCCGCAGCAGGACTCTCAGCGACTCCAGAGCGCAAGCAAAATTACCTTTTCGGACCACCCTACCAAGAAGTCTCCGCGAAACTGGTATTCAAGCAGGGCAAAGAATGGCCACGCCATTTTGGTCAACTCGATGGAGACCTAAAAGTTATTGCAAACTCCAGTCACGCTCAAATGCTGCTGGAAGTAAAAAATAAGTTTCCAGGACTCAGCTGGCGAGAAACTCAAGAACACTCAGCTGAAGAGCTTCTGGATATGGTTCTCGACGAAACAATCGATTATACAATAACCGACTCTGTTGAACTCAACTTAAACCGCCGCTTTAAAACCGAACTTGCCATTGCCTTTACTGTAGGCGACACGCAGCAACTCGCTTGGGCTTTGCCAAAAGATAGCGATCACTCACTTTTTTCCGAGATGGTTAAATTCTTTGGACAAATGCAACAGACGGGAAAAGTCGCTCAGCTCGTCGACCAATATTATGGACATGTTGATGATTTCGATTACGTCGGTGCCAGAACCTTCATGAAAGCTGCTCAGAACAAGCTTGAGAAATACCGTCCGATGTTCGAAGAAGCCTCAGAATCGGGTGTTGACTGGCGACTCCTTGCTGCAATGGGCTATCAAGAATCTCACTGGAATCCGAAAGCTCGGTCTCATACCGGTGTTCGAGGTTTGATGATGTTGACATTAAACACCGCTAAACAACTCGGCATTGATAGCCGACTCGACCCCAAGCAAAGCATTGAAGGCGGAGCCAGATATTTTAAGCTAATGCGCGATCGATTACCTGAAAGAATTCAGGAACCCGATAGAACCTGGCTTGCTCTTGCTGCCTACAATATTGGCTGGGGACATCTTGAAGACGCTCGAGTTATTACCGATAAACAAGGCGGCGACCCCGATAAATGGGTTGACGTCAAAGAGCGCCTCCCGTTACTAAAACAGAAGAAATACTATAAAAAGACACGTTTCGGTTACGCTCGAGGAGACGAACCCGTTGACTATGTTACGAACATCCGACGCTACTATGACGTTCTAGTTTGGCTTGATGAAGACAAACCTACAGATATTGATCTGCTGGATGAGGGTGAAATGGTGGCTGATAGCAACGAAAACCCTGGCCAGAAAAGAATCAAAGCAGGTCGACAAATTATTGTTTCAGAAGATGAAAACATTACGGTTGATTGATTTTTTATTAAACCATTTTCAATAACGTTGATTAACGGTTAAGAAAGAGAGCCTCCGCTCTCTTTTTTTATGACCAACTAAAACGTTAGAATACCAATTACAAAACGTAACTATCAGGAAACCACATGGGAAATCGACTTTCTAAACTTGTGACTAAAACTGGCGATGATGGCACGACTGGTATCGGTCAGAACCGACGAGTCGATAAAGATTCCGCTCGAATTGAAGCCATTGGCACGGTTGATGAACTTAATTCTTCCATAGGTATGATTTTAGCTCACGAACTTCCCAACGAAATATCGAGTAAATTAGAGCCTATACAACATATATTATTCAATCTCGGTGGCGAATTAGCCATGCCTGAATATCAACTCGTCAAAGAAGATGACTTGGCAACTCTTGAAACCTGGCTTGAGGAATTAAACGACACATTACCGCCGCTTAAAGAATTCATTCTTCCCAAAGGGGATATGCAAACCGCTTGCTGTCATCTAGCAAGGACAATTTGCCGTCGAGCTGAACGAAGATTGGTTACCCTGGCAAGAGAAGAATCTATTAATACCCTTGGACAAACATATTTAAATCGCTTATCTGACTTCTTATTCGTTTGCTGCCGCATACTTGGAAAAAGCGCCAATGTAAAAGAAGAGATGTGGGCATCGAAGAGAAATACAGGCGATTAAACTAACCTTGTTACACAAAGTTATCACCTATTCCGTAAGAGATAATCTGGCTAATTGCCTGTAAAGACCGGCCAGATTGATCTTGCCAATTATTGAAACACGATTGGATTGTCGCTAAAGATTTTTTGGTGCGAAGTCCACCATCAATCAACTTATGATTCCTGAAGTAAGCTTCAACATCACGGGATAATAAAAAGGTATCTTTACCTATCGCTCGTAATGCGTAGGGTCCTGTGTTTCCACCTAATCGATCACCTTTCTTCTTAAGTTCTTCCCATAAGCCAACAATATTTTCGCCTGGCCAATCAGAAATCCACTGCGCGATACTACCGTGCTCTCGACGAATGTCATCTATCATTAGAGCGTTATTTTGGATCGACTTCACTTTTCGCAAATTGCGAATAATACGCTCATCAGAAGCTTTTCTTTCAAGCATGTCAGGCGGCATCATTAACAGCTTATCGATATCAAAACCGAAGAAAACCTCCTCAAACTCCGGCCACTTATTTCTTACAACACGCCACACAAAACCAGATTGGAATACTTTTTTTGATAACTCAGATAATACAAAGCTATCTGGCAATTCGGAAACGTCATGATCATTTAACGGCTCAGAAACAATCGCTTCTAATCCTTCATCACCACCTTTTCTATTCGATGCTCTCTCATATAAGACTTCAAAATCTTCCAAGTTCTTCACCTCAACCATCTTAAAGACGGATATGGTAAACAATTATTCGATAATTTGAATCAATGAATGAAATATTGAGTATTTTAATCTCGACAGAAACTAAAAAAGCCTGTATCAACAGGCTTTTCGAGAGGTGCATTATCTATAGTGACGCTTTTCTTTAGGCTTTGAATAAAGCTTCAAGAGAAAGTCCTTGCTTCTCCAGCAAGTGACGTAAACGTCTGAGTGCTTCAACCTGTATTTGACGAACACGCTCTCGTGTTAGTCCGATTTCAACACCAACTTCTTCCAATGTTGAGGGCTCATAGTTCAACAAGCCAAAACGTCGAGCAATGACTTCACGTTGCTTCTCACCTAACTCACCCAACCAATGTTCAATGTTGTTCTTTAAATCGTCGTCTTGCAGCTGTTCAGCTGGTCCCATGTCTCGATCGTCTGGAATAGTATCAAGCAAAGACTTGTCTGAGTCAGCAACAAAGGGAGTATCAACAGATGCAATACGTTCGTTTAATCCCAACAAGCGAGTCACGTCTTCAACTGGCTTATCAAGCTTTTGTGCAATCTCTTCCGCTGTTGGTTCATGATCCAAGGATTGAGCGAGTTCACGTGATGCTCTGAGATATACATTAAGTTCTTTAACGACATGAATTGGCAAACGAATGGTTCGAGTTTGATTCATTATCGCTCTTTCTATTGTCTGCCGAATCCACCAAGTTGCATAGGTTGAAAAACGAAAACCGCGCTCAGGATCAAATTTCTCTACTGCACGTATCAACCCGAGATTACCTTCTTCAATCAAATCAAGAAGAGCGAGACCACGGTTAGTGTAGCGACGGGAAATTTTAACGACAAGACGTAGATTACTTTCGATCATTTTTGCTCGAGATTTAGCACAACCTCTTTGAGCTTTTCTTGAGTAGTAAACCTCTTCTTCGGCTGTCAGTAGAGCACTTGCACCAATTTCGCCCAAATACATTTGTGTTGCATCAAGAGATTTCTCGTGGACTTTATGGTACTCGGCATACTCTTCCGACAAAGAGTCAGAAATGGTTTCAGGCTCAACTGCTTCTGTCTGGGTAACACTTTCTAGTTGTTTGCTCATAACTCACCTCTCCACTAAATTTGCGAACATGTCGCGTCACATCATCCGGTCGAGTCGCTTAGTTCCATTTCACCACTCAATCGGGAAAACTCTAGTTTCTTTTATAGTTTCGGTAAGTACTTAATTGGATCGACTGGCTTACCGCGGTATCGGATTTCAAAATGTAATTTTGGTTTATCCGCACCACTGTTACCTATATCGGCAATTACTTGTCCAGCTTTAACCATTTCGTTTTCTTTAACATGGATAGCGCTGTTATGAGCATAGGCACTTAAATAATCATCATTATGCTTTACGATAACGAGATTGCCATAGCCTTTTAACGAATTGCCTCTGTACACCACACGACCCGGTGCGGCAGCTCTAACCGGCTGCCCAGGTTTCCCAGAGATATCAAGCCCCTTATTACCATGCAACTTGCTTGAGAAACCATCTACTATTGACCCTTTAACAGGCCAATACCAACGACGAATTTTTGTTGCCTCTGAATGACCTTTAACCGATTTAAGCACCACTTGTCGAGAACTTTTTTCATTTTTTTTGTGACTTATTACCATCTCAACCGGTTTATTGGCCTTTTGAGGCGAGTGATTACTAATGCTTGAAGTGTTAGTTTTTCGCAAAGTGTTCACATCTTGATCATGTATAGGTAACTCAAGAGCCCTTTTTACGGCTATCTGAAGCTTGGCAGGTTCAAAGGAATCAACTTTCAAAGGAATTTGCGGCAGCGCAAAACGCAACTTTTGACCAGGATAGATACGATAATCATTATTAATATCGTTTATCTCTGCGAGTTTTCGATAATCGACAGCATAGCTCCAAGCAATCGAAAATAATGTCTCCCCTTTTTCAACTTCATGATATTCGGGTAAAACTTCAGCTTGCTGTGAATTTTCAACAGATACGAAACCACCTGGCTCGTAAGAAGATACTTTGGATAGATTAATGACTGGTGCTGGAACGTGATGTGCGCAAGCGAACAAACCTGCTGACATTAAAGCAGAAACAACTATTCGAAACCAATTCGCTTGTTTATCAATCACTTACTAACCTACTTAAGTGCCTGAAGAATCAAAGTGGGAGGTGAAGATTAAGCACTTGGAATTGCCTGATCTCAACTTTATCCACTTTATACTTAATAAAAAGTTTAACTTTTGGCTCTAACTCTATGATTTAACTTATTATAAATACTTGTATAACAAATATCCAACAACCGCAAGTAAAATTACGACCCAACCTAACCAATCGATGGTTTGCTTGAGCTTTCGATCAATTGCTTCACCGCCCCAGTACATAATGCCTGCAACCAGAAAAAATCGAGCAGAACGGCCGATAGTTGACGCAATGATGAACGGAAGAAGCGCCATATTTAAAGCCCCTGCGGTTAGGGTGAATAGCTTGTAAGGCAACGGTGAAAACCCTGCTATAAACACAACCCAAACCCCGTAAGCTTCAAACCAGGCGACGACTTTGTCGTATTTTGGCTGATAGCCAGCAGCCTCAATTGCGGGCATGACTAAACTGTCAAACGCCCAGAATCCTAATAAATAACCAAGAACTCCGCCGACAACAGAAGTCAGAGTTGCCACAGCCGCATAAAACCAAGCTTTGTCCCGCCGAGCCATAGCCATAGGAGCCAACATAACATCGACTGGAATTGGGAAAAATATGGATTCTGCGAGGCTTAATCCCCCCAAATAATAAACGGCATGTTGATGCCTTGCCCAAGTGAGACACTTGTCATAGAGCGAACTGAATATTTTCATAAAAGGTATGACTTTCTATTTACTGCTTTTCCCTAATTAGAATCAGGCAAAAAGTCTAATCCACAACACCGCCGAGCAAGGGAACAAAACGAACTTGCTCGAGTACCGACTTTTGCAATTCTCCATCAACTTTATGCAACACCATTAATTCTTGTACACCATTTTGAGCACCGACAGGAATCACCATTCGGCCACCCTCGGCTAATTGCTCAACCAAGGCCTCTGGTATATTCTCTGGTGCGGCAGTGACAATAATTGCATCAAATGGAGCTTTATCTTCCCATCCTTTAAAGCCATCACCATGGCGATAATGAACATTAAATATTTTTAAGTTACGTAAACGCTTTTGCGACATTCGCTGCAATGGACCAACTCGCTCGATAGTAAACACATCCTTAAACATTTGAGCCAGAATAATCGTTTGATATCCCGAGCCAGTACCCACTTCCAAAACCTTATTCATATCCCCTGTGTCTAACAAGAGCTCACTCATCCGAGCGACAATAAACGGTTGTGAAATCGTTTGTCCCATTCCGATAGGCAGTGAGGTATCTTCATAAGCACGATGAGAAATTGCCTCATCGACAAATAAATGCCGAGGGGTTGAAGCCATAATCTCCAACACCTTAGGGTTTACTATACCTTTTTCTTTCAATCGATTGACAAGTCGCTCACGCGTCCTTTGTGACGTCATACCGATTCCAGAAACATGAACCGAATTCATAATTCAGACATCCACTCTCCAACTTGCTCAAAACAGTCGCTCGCTGTTAAATCAACCGTAATGGGCGTTATTGATACAAAGCCATGTTCAACTGCATAAAAATCCGTTCCTTCAGCTTCGTCCTGCGCGCCGGGAGTTGGCCCAATCCAGTACACAGTGCGGCCCTTGGGATCTTTAGCGGGGACTATAGTATCAGCTCTGTGCCGACTTCCCAACCTTGTTAATTGATAGCCAGCTAAATTTTCCAGTGGTACATCGGGCACATTAATGTTCAAAATTTTATCGATCGGTAATGGATTTTCAATTAACCGCTTGATCACCCTTCGAGTTACGTGAGCTGCAGTCTCATAATGCTTGTATTCTCCTCCCAACAAAGATACCGCTATGGCCGGCATACCCAATGAACGCCCTTCCATAGCTGCAGCAACAGTTCCAGAATAAAGCACATCATCACCCAAGTTTCCACCAGCATTAATACCGGCAACAACAATATCAGGAGTACCATCGATTACATGATAGGTACCAAGATGAACGCAATCCGAAGGCGTGCCTCTCACAGAATAAAAACCATTTTCCGTTTGGCTGACTCGGATAGGGACTTCCAAAGTCAAAGAGTTGGATGCACCACTGCAATTGCGATCGGGCGCAACAACGGTAACATCGTGTTCTTCGGCTAAATATTGATACAAGCAAATCAAACCGGGCGCAAAATATCCGTCATCATTACTAAGCAGTATTTTCACGATTAAACTCCTCATCGGATTTTAGTGAAGCATCGGAAACGTTACCTAATTCTGAAAGTAACTCTGTGGCATAACAACCGCTGGGCAACTCAAACTCTAAATATAAATGTCCCACATCATCAAATCGCCAATCTAACGCTTTCGGAATTACCCGCAAAGCTCGCCAATCAGTCTTTGATGGTATTTTTTCAATCATTGACGCATAGTTCTGCCAAATTGACTCTACTAATTCAGCATATTCACTCATCACTTGCGGAGCATCTTCTCCAGGTAAGGGACCCGCGATATGAATATCGCCAGAATCTAGACGCTGTTGTAGCTGGGTGTCATCGTCTGTTGCCATGAAAAACGAACGAGTTCCCGCCAATTGCATTCGATCGCCAACGCGCGGAGATTGCCAAGTGCCGCACTCAATTCGCCGCGCTAAAAGCTGATTAAAAAACCAACTTCTGAGAGCAGAGAGATAAATTGACCGCTGATTCTTACGGGCTTTAAACTTACCCTCTAACATCGCAACCGCTTTTTCGACATTGCGTCCGCCATGACCAAAACGTTGCAAACCAAAATAATTTGGATAGCCGCGATCTCGAATAACAGTTAGATGCTCTGCTATTTTCTCGGGAGAGCCAACACAGTCTCTTAAACGAATCGCAAAGTGATTATAAGCGATGGCACCATGTTTTAATTTTTTATTATTGCGTTCAATACGCAATACTTTAAATTCTTCATCTCCCGAAATTTCAGTTGGATTGTCTTGCCCAGGAAGGTGAATACTGAACCACTGGCGCGTTATCGCGTGCCGGTCTTTCAATCCAGCGTAACCAATATCTCGCTCTCTAACTTTCAATTGCTGAGCAAGCTTTTTAACAATCCATTGTGTGTTAGCTCCCGTTTTTTCAATGAGCAAAAAACAATGTTCGCCATCGCCTGAAGTAGAAAAAGACAAATGTTCAGTGACTTGGAAGTCTGCCGGTTGTTGTTTTAAAACTGCCGACTGTAGAGAAGGAGCTATGGCTCTTGGCCAACTCATCATAGGGTTATTACTCATTTAATGCTCAGTGATTACTGTTGAGGTTTTGGTGCCGATTCAATAATCGTCACAGCGTGTACGGCGATACCTTCTTTGCGTCCAATATAGCCCATCTTTTCAGTCGTTGTTGCTTTGACATTGACTTGATCAATCTCGCAACCACAAATACGCGCTATTGTTTCTCTCATCGACTCTATTTTCGGAGCCATTTTCGGTGCCTGAGCGACCACCGTAATATCAAGATTGACCACCAAATAAGACTGAGTTCGCAACATCTCAATAACTCGCCCTAATAATATTTGACTATCAATATTTTTGAATTGATCATCTTGATCTGAAAAATGTTTACCAATGTCTCCCAAAGCCGCGGCACCTAGAAGCGCATCACACACCGCGTGCAATACAACATCGCCGTCAGAGTGAGCCAACAGTCCCACTGGATGATCGAATGTTACTCCGCCCAGAATTAATGGTTTTTCGCCACCAAATTTATGCGCATCGAAGCCATGTCCAATTCGTATCATTTTAATTCTATCTCTCGATTTTTTAGTATCCACTCAGCCAATGCTAGATCTTCAGGGTAAGTTATTTTTAAATTATTCCGTTCACCTTCAACCGTTCCCACTTGATGCCCGGCAAATTCTAGAGCTTGAGCTTCATCAGTGATCGGTTGATTGGCTTTTCGTGCATTAATTAAAGCATCAAGTAATATTGTTAACGGAGCCAATTGCGGTGTTAACGCACGTCGAAATTCTGCCCGGTTATGTGTTGCAACAATAGTATCGCCACTAACTTGTTTTAATGTATCAACGACTGGTGCAACCAATATGGCTCCTTGCGAAAACGTTTTACGGCTCTTTTTCAATTTGTCGAGATCACCGACTGTTAAACACGGGCGCGCTGCATCGTGCACTAACACCCAAATATTTTTTGCCGAATCCAGTTCATTAAGCCAAAGCAAACCGTTTAACACCGAATCCGCTCTTTCTTTGCCACCTTCAACACGAACTACCTTGTCTGAATAATTTTGCAAAATCGAGTCAATGTAACGGTCATCAGCATCTGCCACAACCACGATACCCGATAATGATTCATCGCGAGAAAATAAATCGAGCGAATGCTCAATGACTTTTTTATTTGCTAGAGAAAGATATTGCTTGGGCACATCCGATTGCATACGAGATCCACAACCAGCAGCTGGGATAACAACCCAAATATCGGATTCACAATTTGCCATGAGAGGTTACTTTTTGGTCGGAACGAAACGGTAAAAAGTTTCGCCGGGTTTTATCATACCCAAATGAAGTCGTGCGTATTGTTCAATTGCATCGTCATTGTTACGCAATGCTTTAACTTGTTTAAAAAGTTCTTGGTTACGCGCTTCTAGTTGTTTATTCGCTTTTTGCTGTTCTGCTACGCGGTCAGACAATTCTCGAAACTCAGCAATACCACCATCGTCCGACCACAAGCGAACTTGCAACCAAACCAATAGAGTTAAAAATAAAATTGCCCACCACTTCATCGAATCGTCCGTTTAAATTCAGCATCATCGCGGGTTTATCACGACCCGCGATGACAAACATCTTTCGATTAGTTTAAACAGCGAAACGCTGATTTACCAGGATAAACCGCTTTATCACCCAGTTTCTCTTCAATTCTTAGCAATTGATTGTATTTTGCAACACGATCACTTCGACACAAAGAACCGGTTTTAATTTGACCAGCAGCTGTTGCAACCGCCAAATCAGCAATAGTCGCATCTTCCGTTTCACCGCTACGGTGCGATACTACCGCTGTGTAACCAGCATCTTGTGCCATCTTAATGGCCGCCAATGTTTCACTTAATGTTCCAATTTGATTGACTTTAATTAAAATCGAATTGGCGATACCTTTATCAATACCCTCTTTCAGTATTTTGGTATTGGTTACAAACAAATCGTCACCCACTAACTGAACTTTATCACCTACTTTATCGGTAAGAAGTTTCCACCCTTCCCAATCACCTTCATCCATACCATCTTCAATCGAAATAATAGGATAACGATCAACCAAATCAGCCAGATAATCAACGAACTCAGCAGAGCTTAATGTTTTACCTTCACCCGCCAAATGATATTTGCCATCTTTATAGAATTCTGAAGACGCAACGTCCAAGCCCAGCCAGCAATCTTCGCCAATGTTATAACCAGCTCGTTTGGTTGCTTCAATAATGGCATCCAGTGCTTCATCATTTGAACCAAGATTAGGGGCAAATCCACCTTCATCACCAACAGCAGTATTTAAACCTTTCTCTTTTAAAACACCGCGAAGGGCATGGAAAATTTCAGTACCGCAGCGCAAAGCTTCTGAGAATGATTTTACGCCAGCAGGTAAAATCATAAACTCCTGAATATCGACATTGTTGTCCGCGTGCGCACCACCATTGATAATATTCATCATAGGAACAGGCATGGCAAACGACCCCGTACCGATACGCTCAAATAGAGCCATGCCACGATCCTGAGCTGAAGCTTTTGCAGCAGCCAAGGAAACCGCCAAAATAGCGTTAGCGCCTAGCTTGGATTTGTTTTCGGTGCCATCAAGTTCAAGCATTTTTTGGTCAAGAGCGGTCAAATTATCGACCGACTCGCCGACTAATGCCATTCGAATGTCTTTATTGATATTCCCAACCGCTTTTAAAACACCTTTACCAAGATACCGAGCTTTGTCACCATCTCGAAGTTCTAATGCTTCTCGAGATCCTGTCGAAGCACCAGAAGGAGAACAAGCTCTCCCAACAGTTCCTGTTTCTAAAATCACATCGGCCTCAACGGTCGGGTTTCCACGAGAGTCCAAAACTTCTCGAGCTTTAATATCAACAATATTCGACATTGATCTTCCTATCTCTATCTAACTAAATGATTGAATGTTTAAGCCATTAAGCCTTGTTCAGCAAAAGGCACCGATTTAACGGCATTATCGATTTGCTGTAATAAAGTTAATAACTCCTCAATTTGATTCATTGGAAATGAGTTTGGCCCATCACTTTTTGCCTTCGCCGGATCGGGGTGCGTTTCCATAAAGAGTCCAGAAACACCCGCTGCGATTGCTGCTCTTGCCAATACAGGAACAAATTCTCTTTGGCCGCCACTGGTTGCCCCAAGGCCACCAGGCTGTTGTACCGAGTGAGTCGCGTCATACACGACTGGACATCCGGTATTTCGCATAATTGCCAAACCACGCATGTCTGACACGAGTGTGTTATAGCCAAAACTAGCACCTCGTTCGCACACCATAATTTGCTCATTACCAGTCGCTTTTGCTTTTTCGACTACATTAGTCATATCCCAAGGCGCTTGAAACTGACCTTTCTTAATGTTGACGGGAATTTGTGCTTCACACACTCGCTGAATAAAATTTGTTTGGCGCACGAGAAAAGCTGGTGTTTGCATCACATCAACAACACTCGCCACTTCATTTATTGGCGTATCTTCATGCACATCGGTTAAAACAGGAACACCCAACTGGTCTTTCACTTTTTGTAGAATCTGCATGCCTTTCTCAAGGCCTGGACCACGAAAACTGGTATGTGACGAGCGATTTGCTTTGTCAAAGCTCGACTTGTAAATAAAAGGCATGCCCAATTTATCGGTAACTTCCTTTAAAAATCCGGCTGTATCCAGTGCTAATTGCTCACTTTCGATAACACACGGCCCGGCAATCAGGAAAAACGGTTGATCAATTCCAACTTCAAAATCACATAACTTCATTACTTTTCTCCTGTAGTGCGCTCGAGCTGCCATGTCCGCGCAGCGTGAACAAAAGCAGTAAATAATGGGTGTCCATCACGTGGTGTCGATGTAAATTCAGGGTGAAACTGGCACGCGACATACCAAGGATGATCCGCAAGCTCGACCGTCTCGACTAGATGTTGAGCTGCCGAGTAACCTGACACTTTGAGTCCCGCCGACTGCAATTGTTCAATGTAATTGTCGTTCACTTCATAACGATGGCGATGCCGCTCGTTAATTACATCTGAGCCATAAATTTCTCGAATCATTGTACCTGGCTCTAACTCAGAAGGCTGCGCACCGAGTCGCATCGTGCCACCAAGGTCGGAGCTCTCTGTGCGAGTCTCAACAGAACCGTCTTTATTAATCCACTCAGTAATAAGTCCAACCACAGGATGTGGAGAATTTATATCAAACTCCGTACTGTGGGCGCCTTCTAAATTCGCAACATTTCGAGCAAACTCAATAACGGCGACTTGCAACCCTAAGCAAATTCCCAAATAAGGGATTTTATTTTCACGCGCATACTTAGCGGTCAGAATTTTTCCTTCGACACCTCGTTCGCCAAATCCACCCGGAATCAAAATAGCATCGGCGTTTTCTAAAATATAGGTGCCTTTCTTCTCGACATCCTCGGCATCGATATACTGTATATTAACTGTTAAACGCGTTTTTAATCCGGCATGAGTTAATGATTCAGATAATGACTTGTAAGCATCGGTGAGGTCCATATATTTACCAACCATAGCTACAGTAACTTCGCCTTTCGGATTTGCTTGCTCATAAAGCACTTGTTCCCACTCTTCAAGATTTGCTTCAGGCACATCCAATTTGAAACGTTCACATATAATTTCATCTAATCCTTGCTGTTGCAGCAAAGACGGTATTCGATAAATGCTGTCAACATCACGCATCGAAATAACCGCATTCTCTTTGACGTTGGTAAATAATGCGATCTTGGCTCGCTCTCCGGGCGGTAATGGTTGTTCAGAACGACAGACTAAAACATCGGGTTGAATACCAATCGAGCGCAGTTCTTTGACCGAATGCTGGGTCGGCTTTGTTTTTAATTCACCGGCAGTTTTGATAAAAGGTAATAAAGTGAGATGCATGAATAAGGCTCTTTCTTGTCCTAACTCGTATCCCAATTGACGTATCGCCTCAAGAAACGGTAAAGATTCGATATCACCGACCGTACCGCCAATTTCAACCATTGCAACATCAGCATCGCCGGCACCGGCAAGAACTTTACTTTTAATTTCATCAGTAATATGTGGAATAACCTGAACGGTTCCACCTAAATAATCACCGCGTCTTTCCTTACGTAGAACATCAGCATAGACTCGACCGGTAGTAAAATTATTCCTTTGCGACATGCGTGTTCGAACAAAACGCTCATAGTGCCCGAGATCAAGATCGGTCTCTGCACCATCTTCGGTGACATAAACTTCTCCGTGCTGAAATGGGCTCATAGTACCGGGATCAACATTGATGTAGGGATCCAATTTTAGTAATGTCACACTCAATCCGCGAGATTCTAACAATGACGCCAAAGACGCTGCTGCAATCCCTTTCCCAAGAGAGGAGACAACCCCACCGGTAACAAAAATAAACTTAGTTGCCATTTAACCACCCATTTCATTTATTTGGCACGCGCCTGTTGAGACACACAAGCAATCAATTTGGACTCCAAAATCAAACAGTCTGCGATTTTTCCAATAGACGCCTAAAATCAGCCGGTTAGAGGAATATTCGCTCGCATCACGCATAGCGATTAAGTTCTGGAGTATCTAAGTGAAGAGTCACTTCAAGACGGGAGATAATTATATCAAATAACCCGGTGATCAATCGAGGAAAATATAGTTTCATCTGCAAAAAGACTGGATGCCCAAGAATAAACGGACTAAAACTCAATGAGGTAATTTACAGATGCAATTCACAATTTACTGAATTATGATGAAGCCAAACAAATAATAATAGCCCAACTGGACCACTTGTTAATGGATAAACGATTAATCCTTCTCGTAACAGCTCTTCTAATGGCCGCCTGCTCAGATGATAAAACAACACTAAACTCATCAGAACTTGCTAACAAAGAGGTGACACAAACAATGACACAACTTAAGCCGCCAATCGCAAAAAAGGTTACACACAAGCTCACGATTCATGACGATACTCGAATCGACGACTATTACTGGATGCGAGATGACGAACGCAAAGATGCGGCCGTGCTTAATCACTTAAAAGCTGAAAATGATTATTTAGAGAAAGCCTTATCTCATACCCAAGATTTACAAGAGAAAATTTACCAAGAGCTCATCTCACGAATTAAAAAAGATGATCAAAGTGTTCCAATTAAAATACGCGGCTATTTTTATTACAGTCGCTATGAGGGTGAAAAAGAATATCCGATCATCGCACGTAAAAAGGAGAACTTAGATTCCACAGAAGAAATTCTACTCAACGGGAATAAAATGGCAGAAGGCCACGATTACTTTAATATCGGCGACTATGAAGTTTCCATGGACAATCAGTTGTTGGCTTATTCCACGGACACCGTCAGTCGCAGAATTTATACTATCGAAATACGTTCTTTGGAAACAGGAAAACACCTCTCTGATAAATTAGAACAAACCTCTGGTGAAATTGTCTGGGCAAATGATAATCAACATCTTTTTTATATCAAGAAAGATCCACAGACTTTATTAGGAAATCAGGTTTTCCGCCACAAACTCGGTACGTCGCAAAAAGAGGATGTGTTGGTTTATGAAGAAGAAGACGCTTCCTTTTTTACTTCAATAGGAAAAACCAAAGATGACAGTACACTCATCATTTATCACAGCAGCACCCTGATTGACGGCGCTTCTATCCTCGATGCCAACTCACCCATGGGATCATTCAAACGATTTGCCGAGTTAGAGGATAACCTTGAATATTCTATCGAAAAACTTGGACAGTGGTTTTATATTTTAACCAACTGGCAAGCGAAGAATTTTCGATTAATGAAAGTTCAAGCCGATGAAACACAAGATAAATCCAAATGGATAGAAGTGATAGCGCATGATCCTGATGTCTATTTAAAAGACTTCGAATTATTCAATAATTACCTTGTCATCAATGAAAAAGAACGAGGTCAAACGCGAATTCGAGCCATTGAATGGTCGACAAAAAAAGATGAGCTTTTAAGTTTTGACGATCCGGTTTTCGTTGCCGGATTTAGCGGTAATGTGACTACTGATACAAACACCCTTCGTGTCGTCTACAGTTCACTAACTACGCCAACAACAACCTACGATTACGATTTAAAATCAGGAGATCGTAAATTGCTAAAACAGCAAGAAGTTATTGGTGAATTTCATCCAAAGCAATACAGCAGCGAACGAATCTTTGTTAAGGCCCGTGATGGTGCCGAAGTCCCTGTGTCTCTGGTCTATAAAAAAGATACCTTTAAAAAGGATGGAACAAATCCAATGTATCTGTATGGATATGGATCCTACGGCTATACTGTAGAGCCTACGTTTTCATCCAATCGATTATCATTATTAGATAGAGGATTTGTATTTGCTATAGCGCATATTCGGGGTGGGCAAATGCTCGGTCGGCAATGGTATGACGATGGCAAAATGTTTAACAAAAAAAATACATTTTTCGATTTTATTGACGTTACAAAAACATTGATAGCTCAAAAGTACGCTGCACCCGATAAAGTTTTTGCAGCAGGAGGCAGTGCCGGAGGACTTTTAATAGGAGCAGTAATAAACATGGCACCGGAGCTTTACAAAGGAGTCGCCGCGCATGTGCCGTTTGTTGATGTCGTTACCACCATGTTGGATGAAAGCATACCTTTAACGACAAATGAGTATGACCAGTGGGGCAATCCTAACAACAAAGACAGTTATGAATATATGCTCTCTTACTCTCCTTATGATCAAATAAAAGCGCAACAATATCCAAATATTCTAGTGACAACCGGATTACACGACTCTCAAGTCCAATATTTTGAACCCATGAAATGGGTTGCAAAGCTGAGAGAATTTAAAACAGATAACAACCTATTGATCTTTAAAACAAACATGGAAGCAGGCCACGGTGGAGCATCAGGTCGATTCAGACGTAATAAAGAGCTGGCTTTGGAATACGCTTTTTTTGCCGACCTCGCCGGCATAAAAGAATAAGTTTAATTTCGCCGGGTGTTATTGAACATCCGGCAATTAACTGATGAGTTAAGGCTTAACCTTCTCTGTTTTAATCTTCGCTATCCAATGCTCTATCTTTTTCTCCAGAATAGACAGCGGTAATGCTCCATTTTTTAAAACTTCAAAATGATAGGCTTTAATATCAAATTGAGCCCCCAGTTCAGATTCTGCTTTGTCACGCAAGGATTCTATTTTTAACTGGCCAATTTTATATGCTAAAGCCTGTCCTGGAATTGCCATAAATCGCTCTGTTTCAGATATCGCTCGCGCTTCTGCAACTGGTGCATTCGAGTACATGTAATCCAGAACTTTTTGGCGAGACCAACCTTTACTATGTAATCCCGTATCTACCACTAAACGAATTGATCGCCAAAGTTCAGCAACCAATGCACCATAGTGCTGATAGGGATCGGAATAAACACCAAGTTCATTCCCTAAAGACTCCGCATACAATCCCCATCCTTCCACAAATGCTGTTTCAGTACCAAATGCTCTAAATTTAGGAAGATCTTTAAGTTCCTGCTGCAACGCTAATTGAAAATGATGCCCAGGAGCTGCTTCATGAAGAAATAATGAAGCCATAGCCCAACGAGGGCGTGCCGATAAATCATAAGTATTTAAATAGAAAATTCCCGGTCGAGTACCATCTGCCGAAGGACGCTGATAAGAGCCCGAAGAAGCCGATTGTTCCCGATAGACTTCTACTGGTCGAATTTCGTAAGTCGACTTTGGAAAACGACTGAATAAATCCGGTGTTTTCAAATTGACTTTATGAGCAAACTGTCGATAGGCATTGAGCATCTGATCTTTTGATTTAAAGAAAAACTGCGGGTTAGAATTTGTAAACTGAAAAAACGCATCGAGATCACCTTCGAAATTGACGTCTTTCATAACCTCTAGAATTTCTTCATGAATTCTAGACACTTCTTGTAAGCCAATTTCATGAATTTCGTCAGCAGTAAGTTCGGTTGAGGTATGTCTGCGAATTAAGTGTTGATACCATAAATTCCCATTGGGAATATCCCATAGCCCAGCCGTTAATCTCGCTTTGGGAAGGTAGGTCGATTTTAAATAGTGTGAGAGTTTTTCGAGTGAAGGAAATACAAAAGAATTTATCGCTGTTGTATAACGTTGAATAATATATTGCTTTTGATTCGTGGTGAAAAAACGAGGCATCTCAGCGATCGGCTTATACAGCAAACTATTCTCTAAACTATTCGCTAATTGAATATCGATCTGAGGAATAACCTTCTCAATTAACGATTTTGGTTGAACAACCCCCTGCTTTATTCCTTCGTTCATATTAGTGATCATTTGATCGATAATTACTGGAAATTGCTCCATGCGATCACGCCAGTTTTCATAATCTTTAATAGAATTGAATGGTTGAGCCGATGAGCCAGAACCCAAAGCGAAAAATGTATTGATATAATTGTAAAATTGATTAAGAGGAATTAAATGCGAAGGATAATTGAAACTGTCTATTGCCAACTGTCGATTTCGTTTAAATATATCGTAACTAAGTTTTCCCTGAGGGGATAAAGCATTATAATCAATTTTTTCAATTTTCTTTAAATAAAGCTTCTCAAAATCAACCTGTCTTTCACGATACTTATCACTCAGAAAATTGGGTAGTTTATCATTGTATCGAGTATCTCCAATAAATGTTGCTTCAAAAGGATAGAGTTCTAAATACCCCTCGAAGTAATTCGCATAAATTTTGTCTGCCCGAATTGACTCTGATGTCTGCTTCGATTGCGAAGCGAGTACCTGATTTGAGAATATAGGTAATATCACAGACGCCAATGGCAATAAAATAAATAATACAATTTTATTAAATTGGATCACACTCATCTCCCTCAATCACTTAACCTACAATTAGACTAACGAGTAAGACTGCCTAGATCTCTAACACAAACTCTATTTTTTTAATGGTTTATAAAATCCATCGATAGCGCTGTTAGCATTGTGTTTTAGCTTTTTGCCAATAATATTCCAGTGAATCAATACTCAGCTTATCGATCTCTTGTTTGTCTTCATTAACAAGTTTTTCCAGAATTCGAAAGCGTTTCTCAAACTTGTTTGTCGCTCTTCTCAGCGCGGTTTCGGAATCAGATTTAAGGTGCCGAGTTAAGTTAACGACCGAAAACAACACATCACCCAACTCATCTTCAATTCGTTCTTGATTGTCGCTTTTTTCAACTTCATCCTTGAGCTCTAAAATCTCCTCTTCAAGCTTTTGCCAAACACCATCAATCGAAGGCCAATCAAATCCGTGTTTTGCAGCGCGCTTTTGAACCTTTTGTGCTCTCTTTAGTGCAGGTAAACTGATGGGAATATCATCGAGTAAACTCGTTGTTCCCTTTTTTACTTTTCTTTCCTTCGCCTTTTGCTTTTCCCAGGCCAAATGCAATTCTTCATCCGATTGATAAACTTTATCTGAAAAT
The DNA here is from genome assembly GCF_007570825.1 of Pleionea sediminis. Classification (GTDB taxonomy): domain Bacteria; phylum Pseudomonadota; class Gammaproteobacteria; order Enterobacterales; family Kangiellaceae; genus Pleionea; species Pleionea sediminis. The sequence goes on from NZ_SUNB01000001.1 coordinate 131,262, forward strand.
ACATGCGGATGACGAGTCACCAGTTTATGAGAGATAGCATCAACAACCTCTGAAAACTCAAAGCGATTTTCTTCACTAGCAATTTGACAATAGAAAACGACTTGAAACAGAAGATCTCCCAACTCTCCTTTTAAGTCGTCATAATCTTTTCGTTCAATGGCGTCGACAACTTCGTATGTTTCTTCAATTGTATAAGGTAAGATAGATTCATACGATTGCTTAACGTCCCACGGACACCCAAACTCTGGATCGCGCAGTTTTTTCATTATCGCCAATAATTTATCGACTGACGATTGCGTTGATTGGTCCACCCAAATGCCTCTCTTATTTTTGTCGTTTAGCATCAATGACATGACTGATTTGACTCAATTGAGCCAATACTCGAGAAAGTTTATCGGTATTTTCGACATTAAGTCGTACATTAATCGTCGAAGTCTGAGACTTAGAGTCTGTCGACGTGTTCATACTTTCGATACTCACTTTTTCATTTGCAAAGACAGTCGTAATATCCTTTAGCAAGCTTTTTCGATCGTAAGCAATAATTTGGATATCAACATCGTAAATGTCATCGGACTCATCACCCCAGGAAACTTCAATTAAGCGCTCAGGCGATGATTCTTTAGCATCAAGTATGTAGTTACAATCTGTTCGATGCACCACGACACCTCGTCCGCGTGTGATGTATCCTTTAATACAATCTCCCGGAACTGGATGACAGCATCCGGCAATTTTTGTCAATAAACTGCCAACACCTTCAATTTCGATACCAGATGTATTCTGCTTCTTTCGATGGGATAAATCTCGAAAAACAGCCTTTTGTTTTTTTGGCTCTTCCTGCCCTTGCATTGAACGAACACTGTTCAACACTTGAGTCATTCCAATATCGCCCGCGCCAATCGCCGCATGAAGATCCATTTCACTGTGGAAATTAAAGTTTTTCGCTAAAGCCTGCAAGTCGACTTTATCAAAACCATGACGTTGCAAATCTTTATCGAGAATGGTTCGACCTGCAGCTGCGTTTTTATCTTTATCTTGATGACGGAACCACTGGTGTATTTTGGAACGCGCTCGCGAAGAACGAATGTAACCATTGTGCGGATTTAACCAATCACGACTGGGATGACCATTTTTAGCCGTGAGGATTTCAACCTTTTGACCTGTTTTCAATTTATACGTTAGCGGTACGATTCTCCCACCAACTTTTGCTCCTCGACAATTATGCCCAACATCAGTATGGACATGATAGGCAAAATCCACTGGAGTCGCGCCAAGAGGTAAATCAATGACCTTACCTTGTGGAGTAAAAACGTAAATGCGATCTTCAATAACATTGCTACGAAACTCTTCCATAACGTCTTGAGCATCGGCAACTTCTTCTTGCCATTCGAGTAATTGACGTAACCAGGAAATTTTCGCTTCAAATCCAGCTTGCTGAGCTTTCGCACCTTCTTTATAACGCCAATGAGCAGCAACGCCTAATTCTGATTCCTGATGCATAGCTCGAGTTCGAATTTGAATTTCAAGGTTTTTACCTTCAGGACCAATCACTGCTGTATGTAACGATCGATAACCATTTTCTTTGGGGGTTGCAATGTAATCATCAAATTCTTTGGGGATGTGCTTCCAAAGACCATGAACAATGCCTAAAACAGCATAACACTGCGGCACTTCGTCGACTAAAATTCTGACTGCACGAACGTCATAAATTTCTTCAAAGCCAACATTTTTTCGCCGCATTTTGCGCCATATACTATAAATGTGTTTGGCTCGTCCCATAACTTCGGCATTCTTAATACCAAATTGATCTATATTTTCCTGAATCTCTTTTAAAACACGTTCTACATAACGTTCGCGATCAACACGTCGTTCATCAAGACTTTTGGCGATTGATTTGTACTGCGCAGGATTAAGATAACGAAATGACAGATCCTCCATTTCCCATTTAAGCTGTCCGACGCCTAGCCTATTGGCAAGTGGTGCATAAATATCGCTAACTTCCTGAGCCACCATGACACGAGTTTCTTCATTGGCCTTTTTGACCTCACGCAAAACACAAACTCGTTCTGCTAACTTGATAAGCACCAGACGAACATCATCAACCATAGCCAGAAGCATACGACGAAAATTATCCATTTGCTGGCCGTCCATTTGCGAACTCATGTTCTGCTTTTGAACGTCTTGAATGGCACTCATGGTAATAACGCCCTGGCAAAGTTTGGTAATTTCTTCGCTGAACGTCTCAGTAAGCTCTTCTTCAGAAATTAATTTTTGCTGAAAAAATGGATAAATAATCGCAGCGGTCAATGTAGTTGCGTCAACATGTAAATGAATTAAAGTATCGGCAATACTCAGCCCTTCCTTAAACTCATTTTCACTCTCAGGATTTCGACTAACAAGCTCTTGAGCCAACGCAAATCCGCGAGAAACGAGTGACTTTTGACTGTCATTGTAGTTAATCGGAATTTGCTTCAACCACTCTTTCGGATCTTCTTTGAAAGAAAAGTCTACAAAGTGTGTGTCGGCTACTTTAACCATGATTGTCTCAGTTTATATCAAGTTTTAAATCTATTGCTTTTCAAACACAGCTATCGACTCCACATGAGCTGTGTGTGGAAACATATCCATAACACCGGCTTTTGTTAATCGGTAACCTTTCTCTTTTAAAACGCCTGCGTCACGCGCTAGTGTTGCAGGATTACAGGACACATAAACAATGCGCTTGGCACCGAAGTTAGAAATATACTCAACAACTTCTAATGCTCCACTTCGCGGCGGATCAATTAAGATTTTATCGAATCCTTCTTTCGCCCAAGGTTTATCACTGAAATCTTGTTGTAAATCGGCTTGATAAAAATCGACGTTTTTAAGCTTATTTAAATCAGCATTTTCATAACCACGCTTGACCATACTATCGACACCTTCGACGCCAACGACTGCTCCCGATTGCGTTGCTAATGGAATGGTAAAATTGCCTAAACCACAAAACAAATCCAAAACCCGCTCTTCTTTTTTAGGCTCAAGTAAATCAATTGCTAATTTAACCATTTTCCGATTAATTGACGTGTTTACTTGAGTGAAGTCCATGGGGTGAAATGCTAGTTTCACAGAAAAATCGATCAGTTCATAATTTAAACGTTCATTACCATCGTCTGGAAAAACCTTTTTAACGGTGTCCGGACCTTTCGACTGATAATAAAGATCGATCGAATTTTCTTCAGCAAAGCTCAACCATTTTGCGTGGTCAGCCTCGGTCATCGCTTCCATATGGCGGATAATAAACGCCAACCCGGTATCTCCAGCTGCCAATTCGATTTGTGGCGTCGACTGCTTTGCATCCATTGACCCGATCAACTGGCGCAATGGCATGATTAAATCACTGACTTTTTTGTCGAGCACCGGACATTGCTCTATCTCGGCTAAAAAATTACTGCGCTTCTCCCTGAAGCCAACAAGACATGATTCTTTTTTGCTAACCCAACGCACGCCCAATCGCGCTTTCTTGCGATATTGCAATGTATCAGCCTGTAATGGCGCCAACCATTCTTCTGGCTCAATATCACCAAAGTGCTGGAAATGCTCCGCTAAAATGGATTGCTTAAAACGAATTTGCTCATCCGTTGCCATGTGTTGCATGCTACAACCGCCACACATATCGAATTTAGGACAAGGTGGCTCAACTCGAGAGTCGGATGCCTGCAACACTTCTTCAGCATAACCCTCATTGAACTTACCGCGAACGACCGCATACTTCATCGTCACTCGTTCGCCCGGCAAGGCTCCATCAACAAATGTTGTTTTACCATCAATGTGGGTAATGCCTCTGCCTTCATGAGAAAGCTTCTCAATAGTTACCTCAACCGCTTCCTGTGGGACCGGTTTACGCTTACGTCTTCTTGCCATTAAGTACTACTCAGTTAATTAAAATTAGTGGTTAGAACCTTCCCATAAGTGTAGGAAAGTTTTTAAATGCTCTGCTTCTGATGAAGCAAGGTTTTCTTTCAGCAACTGGCATTCATTATCAAACATGGTGTGATCAATGTGTCCACGCATCAACTCAAATTTAAGCCAAACCAGATAGGTATTCAAAACGTCAGACTCACAATAATGACGGATACCAGAAATATCGCCAGCTATGTAAGCATCCCACACTTTTGCACCGCTCATTCCCATTTTTCCAGGAAAACCCAACATAGTTGCGATATGGTCCAATGGAGCATTGGCTCGACCGGTGTACATCGCCAGTAAATCCATAACATCGGTATGACGGGCGTGATAACGGCTAATGTAGTTATTCCATTTAAATCCTTGATCAATTTCGCCCATATCCCAATACTGCGGCGCAGCAACACCATGTTTAAGAGCCCGGTAGTGCAAAACGGGTAAATCGAACCCGCTGCCATTCCACGACACTAGTGTTGGACTAAATTTATCAATGCCATCAAAAAATCGTTGGATAATTTCCTTTTCTGAAAAATCTTCATCACCCAAAGACCATACTTTTACTCGGTCTCTCGAACGAAACACAGCGGAAATTGCAACAACTTGGTGCAAATAGTGCGGCAAAAACTCAGTTCCTTTCTTTTGCCGGTTTAAGTGAAACATAGCTTCTGCAGTATCAGCGTCATCCAAATCCTGTAACTCAAAAATTTGTCGGCCAGCTTCCACATCGGGTACTGTTTCAATATCAAAGACAAAAACATTCATAAACGATCATCTTGGTAGAAATTCATTACATTATTTCTTATTTTCAATAGCTTAGTTTATCATTAGATTAGCGGGAGGCATTGTACCGTTATGTGGCGGTAGTCACCAGCGAGCAACCAAAGATAAGCAAGAATCCAATGTTATATAGGAATCTCAATTGCAAATAAAAACTATCACTTTCAAAAGCTTAGTATTATTTTTCATTGCGATCATAACTGCGCTATCACATGCTCGACAAGATGATGTGAATGTTCCAAAAGTCGTGTTTGTTTTAGACAATCAAACAGGCAATTACTTACCCATACTAAAAGGATTCCGTGAGTATTCACGAAAGCATGTCGGCAGACTGATTCGTATTGATATGGTTAATAATGATAACCAAACACCTGCATTTATTAGTGAACAATTGGCTGGCGACTACGATGTCGTTGTTACACTTGGCGAAAAATCGACACGCGATGTCTTGCGCACCCACACCAACCTCCCCATTTTTGCCCTCAAAGTCGATCAATCGGTATTAAGAGCCTTAAACAAATCGGCACACTCCAAAGCCAAACTTGTTACCGGAATTTTTAGAGATCAGCCTTTCTCTCGATATGCGGCACTAATTCAACAATCGATGCCAAAATACAAGCGCGTCGGAATTTTACTCAGCCAGAAAACAAAAACGCTCAAACCGCAATTTGACGAGGTTATGCGCCAATATAACCTGACACCGGTCGTTAACATTGTAAGAGAGAACGATTTGCCACAACGAGTATTGGAAAGACTGGCACAAAAATCCGATGTAATTATCGCTATTTTTGATGACAACATTTACTCGCAAACCAATATCAAAAGCCATCTTTTAACGGCTTTTCGTCATCAAATACCTGTTATAGGTGTGACACGTAACTATACTGAAATCGGGGCGATAGCCTCCCTTTATACTGATAATTTTGAGTTGGGCCAACAAGCCGCAAAGCATATATTGAAAATGGTGGATGAAAAAATTGATGATATGCCTCCTTTGTATCCTGAAAGCTTTGCTCTCAGACTCAATTACAATGTGATGCGTTCTTTCGATTTGAGCGATATTGATCAAACGCAACTTCGTAAAATAATTAAAACGACTACTGAAGGAAATGAGTAATTAATCATGTTTGACTGGGGGATTCGAACTCGCGTTTTAGTTTTGGCTCTTGTGCCAACAGGACTTATTGCCATCGTCATGGGCGTTTATTTTATAGGCGCACGAGTACATGATCTTAAAAGTACTCAGATTGATCGTGGACTCACCGTCGCTCGAAATCTGGCTTACGCCAGCGAATATGGCGTCAACATTGCTAATTACCCTATCGTTAAACGCTTAATCGATCTTGCCCAAGACGGCGATGAAGATATCACAGCAATCGTTATTTACGACAAATACAATCGTCCATTTTCCTCGGCAGGTGCAAGAAAACAGACAGAACGGCTGCAAGTAGATTCTGGCGAAATACCAACGGTGGAACAGTGGCATGAAATCGACTCGGGTGTTGTTATACGAGCACCCATTTATAGTGAACCCTCCGTCGTCGATGAAATGCAACCACTCAATCGATCACGCGAACCAATCATTGGTTATGTTGCGGTTCACATGACAAAAGATTTTTCTTCCGTCCGCCAATACGAAACAATCATCGCGTCGGTTGTTATTCTTATTATTGGATTATCACTAGGCGGCTTTCTAGCTTTGAGAATGGCAAGAACCGTTACCACCCCAATTATTCAGTTGGCCCATGCTGTTAACCGAATAAAAGAAGGGAAACTCAATACTCGCGTTGAAGGCAAATCAACTGGAGAATTAAGTACTTTAATTAACGGCGTCAATGATATGGCCTCATCTCTTTATGAAGCGAGAGAAGAGATGCAACAAGCCATCGAACAAGCCACTTCAGATTTAAGCCAAACACTCGAAACTTTGGAAGTACAAAACGTTGAGCTCGATTTAGCGCGAAAACAAGCACTTGAAGCCAGTCGTGTTAAGTCAGAGTTTTTGGCTAATATGAGTCATGAAATTCGTACGCCAATGAATGGTGTTATTGGATTTACCAACCTGTTGTTACGTACCAACATGGACGATAAACAACGTGAGTTTTTATTTACCATTCATAAATCAGCAAATAACCTATTATCCATCATCGATGACATTCTCGACTTCTCAAAAATTGAAGCTGGAAAAATGGAACTGGATGAAACGGCTCTTGATATTCGCGAATGTGTAGACGACGTTTTAAGCTTAATCGCACCGCTAGCTCAAGAGAAAAATCTTGAGATTGCAACGCTAGTCTACTCCGATGTACCTACGACTATTTTAGGCGATCAGGTCCGTATTAAACAGGTGTTAACCAATCTAGTAAACAATGCGGTTAAGTTTACAGAAAAAGGCTCTATCGTTGTTCGCGTAATGCTTGAGGAGGAAGATGAGCAACAAGTGAATCTCAAGTTTAATATCAGCGATACCGGTATTGGTATGTCGCCGGAACAACAGGATGTTTTATTCCAAGCATTCAGTCAGGCTGATACAACCACGACTCGCCGCTTCGGTGGTACAGGACTCGGTTTGGTAATATCGAAAAAGCTCGTTGAAAAAATGGGTGGTAAAATTGGCCTCGATAGTAAAGTCAATGAAGGTTCAAACTTCTGGTTCAACATTAAAGTCAATCGAGACTTTGATACGCTCATTGAAGAAGATAAAAAAATAAATCTACTTGAAGACAAACGAGTCATATTCTTTGAGCCCCTAGAAACCACACGTTTATCCATCAAACACATGCTCGAACGTTGGTCTTTACAGTCAAGAGGAACAGGAAACATCGATGAGTTTATTCGTAAAGTAAAACATGCGTCAGAAACACGTAAAACCATCCATTATTTAATTATGGACTGCAGTGAATATGAGAATTATATCGAACAAGTAAAGCTGGTTATGTCGCTCGCCCACAATCAACTCGATTGCGCTGTTATTGCCGTGACGGCAAGTCCAGACAGTCAAAAACACAGTCAGCTCATTAGCTTGGGGGCACATGAGTGCATCAGTCGCCCAATAGCTCATCGACAACTTGAAAATACTTTGCATGAATTGATGGATAAGAAAAATCGAGAACAACTCAGCGCCGAGAAAGTTGAAGAAGTAGATTCTCCATTCGAAGAATTAAATATTCTTGCCGTTGACGATAATGATGCAAATTTAAAACTCATAACCGTATTTCTCGAAGACTTCCAGGTTAATGTTGAAACAGCAACTAACGGACTGGAAGCGGTTAATAAAGCTTCAGAACAACCCTTCGATTTGATCTTTATGGACATTCAAATGCCCGAAATGGATGGCGTAGAAGCTACCCGAAAAATTCGTCGTTCAAGGCTGAATCAACGCACTCCAATTATCGCATTAACGGCTCATGCAATGATGGGCGAAAAAGAAAAGTTACTTTCGGAAGGCATGAACGATTACCTAACAAAACCGATAGGCCTAGAACAAGTCGAAGAAACACTTATGAAGTGGACACACTCTCGTCCAGACCAATCACTGAAAAAGAAAAGCACTAAAGAAAAAAGTGACCGAAAAGAAAAATCTGAGAGCTCATCAATCGACTGGGAATTGAGCGTAAAAATGGCCGGAGGTAAGGAGGAATTGGCCAAAGACATGATTAAAATGTTAATCGAACATATTCCTGAGGCGAGAGACGAAATTATAGAATCCTACGAGAGTAAAGATCTCGAAAACTTACTTAAACGCGTACATAAGTTTCATGGTGCCACTTGCTATGTCGGAGTACCACAATTAAGACAACTGGCAAACCAATATGAAACGGAGCTAAAACAAGAAGGAATTAATTCAAAAGTCGATACCTTGCATCAGCAACTCATTGATGAAATGAAAGAGGTAATCGAAGCTTTTGAAGCAGAACCCACTTAATTTTTTTCTCCCCATTAGCTTTTCATAAAAGCTCATATAAAAAATTTTATTTCGGTTTTTGAGAAATAGAAACGTCACACATCTTATAAAATGACTGATATTGTGACGTTTCATTGGCTCTTTGGGATGTTGCTCTATTAAATTCTATTTCTAAACTCTGTGCAAAAAGAGTCATCCTTACTCACTACTGAAAATCCCACAAACGATACGCTACCCAATTATCCGCCTCCTTTTTCACATCATAATCGATGACTTCTGGATAACCATAATCCTTATTGTAAGTGATCTGTAACTTTCCTTTATTTTCATCAATAAAGCCTCCAGCTAAATCAAAGATATCAGTAATTGTGTAAAGGTTCGACAACTCCTGTTCATTTAAATATAAACCGCTATTTAAGTAGAAAGCCCCCGTTATATCTCCATTCACAACCGAAACAACAACATCATCTTCCCAATAACAGAAACAAGACACTCGATAAGTAAAGCGATAACTGGAAATGTCTTGGCTTTCCCAAAGACTTTTGTTTTCCTCCAGCTTAGCTTTTTGAAAAGTATTGGCTATATCCCCATCACCATCACATGACGATAAGAAAACCATGAATATTATTATCATTGATATCTTTTTCAAAACGTCTTCTCCTTACTTAAACTAAAGTTTGGTCATTATTGCGCTATATAATTTAAATGTCGTATTCATTACAGTGTATTACGGAGGCTTATACCGGCATCTAAAATTCATTAGCGAGATTTTCAAAACGAATTTACTGACACGAAAGAGTAGATAAATTTTGTCTATTGTTAAGCTAAACTACTGTAGGAAAGTCCTATTGGATTACAGTCTCAGTCTTAGAGAAAGAATGTTTTATTAATGCTATCAATGTCGAAAGGGAATATATCATAAAAGTAAATTAGCAACCGCTATTTATAAGTTCACATCCTGGTGCCTGCTTATAAAATGTATTTAATTGATGCTTGTATCTCTTTCTTTAACTTTCACTAGTCACAATTTCTGGTTGGTATTCCATATAAACATCCGCTCTCTGGTAATGAGTTTCATTACCTGGCTTTCTCCTATGAATAAATCCAACGGACTCATACATTCCAATTGCCGCCTTTAATTTGCTATTGGACTCCAGAAATAGAATCGAATAGTCCGATTTATTAAAAAGTTCGATTGCTTGGCTCAGCAGTTTTCTACCAATTCCTAATCCTTGATAACCTTCGGTAACGGCCATTTTCGACAATTCAAGTCGATCATCACTATCACAAATTAATGCAACGGTTCCTACGGGTTTCTCATTAACCAGAGCAATAAAAATATGTCCACCAGGATTAATAATATACTCTTCTGGATGTGACAGTACTTTTTCATCAACCTCCTCAACATAAAAGTATTTTTCCAGCCACTCAACATTTAAGGCTTTAAATATATCTCTATAGCTCTCATTAAAATCCACAATTTTTATATTATTTGACTTAACCTTCGATAACTCTGCAATAACCCGGGAATGCAGTGGTTGATTTACCTGCTCATCTTCAAATGATGAAAGCAATTGAATTAAATCTTGGCCTTGCTCATTCAACATTACGTTTAACTGACGACGAATTTGGTGGAAAATAGGTTCGAGTTTGTCTAAATACTCATATCCTTTGGGAGTTAGATTAACAAGTCGACGACGCTCATCAGCAGGATCAATTGAGTCAAAAACAAGATCATGTTCCATTAACTTTTTAGTCATTTGACTTATGGCAGAATGTGATTGTCCCAACTTTTCAGCGAGTACCGTAATAGGTAGTTGGCCAGAATCTTTAATTAGAATTAAACATGGGACGCTTCTTGCTGGCATTTCAAGCTTTTGATTCGAATAAATTTCATCGACTTCACGATATAAAAGGTCGCTGATTTTGCGTAAATAGCTGCCAAGAGTAAGAATTCCATAATCTTTTATTTGAGTCATCGCATTACACAATATTCGTTACTAATTACGTAAGTTAATACATTTATACCATGCCATGATATTTATCAAGAATAACAAGCACAAAAAAGGCGGCTCAAAGCCGCCTGATATCCTAACTACTTAACGACTAACTTCGAAATAACACTGATTCTCGATTAAACCATAAGTTACAAAAGTACAGCAAAATGCCTGCCATAATCGTTGTCGATAAAAATATAATTCCCATCATACCGTAATCTATAGTCCCTTTAACGATTTCTTTGATTGCCAAAGCGACATTCGTCAATGGTACCCACGCCCAAGTATTATCAAGTTGCACACCAGGTAAAATTGAAAAAATAATAGGTATGAATGAAAACATCATTATCGGTGACATGTAATTTTGTGCTTCCTTAAAGTTTTTTGCATAAATGGACGCACATAAAAGCAATGATGCAAAAATTGCAGCCACAGGTGCCAACATGAGAAAGACTAATAACACATCAGATAACGCAATTATTTGGGTTAATTTATCCAGGACACCAATAGCAAGAACATTTAGCGCAATCAGACTCCAAATGACTAAACTTGCTAACGTTAAAAACACAGTCAGAAATCCGGTCGAAAAAATAACTAAAAACTTGGACAATACAATTTGCGTTCGACTAACAGGAGTAAGTAATAATGTTTCTAAAGTGCCGCGTTCTTTTTCACCGACACCAAGATCTAAAGCGGGATACATTGCTCCAGTTAAAATCAAGATCATCAAAACATAAGGCAACAAACCACCTATTTTTTCACCTATATCTTCTCGGTTATCCGCTGTATTTACTCGCTTGATATCAATGGGATTCATAAGACCGCTCAATTGATCCTTCGATATATTAAACTTTGCTAAAAGCTGCCCTTGATGCTTTTCATTCAAGACATCAATCGCCGATTTTACACGTTGGTAAATCTTATTGGTTACCGAAGCATTGTTAAAATGCAACTCAACAGTCGCTTGCTTGCCCTGAGCTAAATTAGAAAGTCCCTGTTTTGGTAATATAAGTGCAAACTTGAACTCCCCACTTTGAACTTTAGCTTTAATATCATCGGCCGTAAGAGTATCGATATCATCAACACTCATATGTTTAAATTTATCTTGCTTTTCCAGCTCTTTGACAATATCAGGCATGGCATCAGCATTTTGAATAATATAAGTGAGCTCTTCGTTTTGTGCTTTTTTATTTACTTTATCAGCAACGAAAATTACGCCTCCGAATATCGCGGGCATTATGATAGTTGGTAATAAAATAGCGAATATGAGAGTTCTTCTGTCTCTCACCAATTCCAAAAATTCTTTTTTATATATTTCCCACATTTCAAACTTCCCCCATCAATTCTTTTTGTTGTTTAGCAGGCGTTTGATGCTCTTCACCACTCGATACAAGCGCCAAAAAGGAAGAATAAAGGTCTTTCCCTCCACCTTTTGCACGAAACTCATCCACGGTTCCAGAAAACTGCGTTATTCCCTTATCGATTAAAGTTACGTGATCACATACAGATTCCACTTCGTGCAAATGATGAGTGGAGAAAATCACGGAAACATCACTGCCTCGATAGGAATCTATAAAATCAACAATCGTTTTTGCGCTGATAACATCCAGGCCTGTTGTAGGCTCATCAAGAATAAGAACTTTGGGATCATGAATTACGGTTCGAGCAATATTCGCCCGTTGCCCCATACCAGTAGATAAATCCTCGGCTTTCTTATTCTCAAATAAGTGAATATTCAAGAGATCGAAAATCTTATCGATTTTATCTTCTAACTGTGGACCTGACATTCCGTGCAATTTACCAAAATACCTAACATTCTCTCTTACCGTCAAACGTCGGTATAAGCTGGTTTTACCAGATAAAAAACCTATTTGTTTGCGCATTAACAGGGGTTTATCAATCACATTTTGCCCGTCAATAACAATAGTCCCTTTCGTTGGCGTCAATGCGGTTGAAAGCATTCGCAAGGTTGTCGTTTTGCCGGCACCATTAGGCCCTAAAAGCCCTAACACTTTACCCGGTTCACACTTAAAGTGAACATTACGAACAGCATGAAATTGACGCTCATCTTCTCGAGGATCGACCTCAACCTGAGCTTTTTTCTTTTTCTCTTTTAAAGCTACTTTGTCGTACTGAAACGACTTGGCTAAATTTTGTACTTCAATCATAAAAACTCTCCCTTTTTGGAATAACTCAATGAGTCAAACGTTATGATAAATACTTACAGATCATGTTATATTTCGATGTAATAAAAAAGTTGATATCACTACTAACAAGGCAGATTTACTGGATTAATGGGAGTAACTATGGACAAAAATGCAGGATTAATGACCACTGTCGGTCAAATTTTTACGTCTCCAACTCAAGCTTTCGAGTCGATAAAAACTCAAGGAAGGGCCTGGTTTCCTTTAATCACTATAATACTTTCAACGATACTCCTAATGTATTTCTACTTTTCATCAGTTGATTTTCAATGGTTTATTGAACGAACAGTTGAGATTAGTGACAAAGACTTAAGCTCTGCTCAAAAGGAACAAGCCATCAACCTATACTTATCAATTGGCAAAGATAAAATGATGTATGGAATGGTAGGATCGATGGTGATATTTTTACCCTTACTCTTTTGTCTTTTTGCCTTGTACTTCTTAATCGTTTCAAACATTCGCAATGATAACCTGAGATTTGGCGACGCATTTAACATTGCTTGTTGGTCAAACCTTGTTAGCCTCGTTCCTACCTTGGTTGGATTTGCTCATATTGCCATTTCTGATAGTAGCCAAATTTCCCAAACGCTATTAAAAGGCCTTAATATTAACGACTTATTGTTCAATATAGCACCAGACAATATTTGGTACAGTTTTATGACCAATTTTGACCTTAGCTATATCTGGATATCAATTATATCCGGACTGGGCTACAAAGTTTATGCAAAAACTTCATTAACTACCGGAATCATAATTGGATTTATCCCTTTTATTCTGATTAATGGAGTCTGGGCTCTCATCATACTGTTATGAAAAACTTCTTAATATTTATGGGAATACTGTCAGTTATCGTAGGTATTCCTCTTATAAAAAAGGTAACAACAGACTCTACAAAAGAAGTTAATGTAGTGGCAACTGAAATGCGAGCAATCCAAACAGCAGTCCTCGCCTCGGGTCGTTTAGCTCATGAAGATCAAGTTAGACTCACCACTGAAGTTATCGCTAAAGTAAAGCAAGTTCTTGTTAAAGAAGGCGACTTTGTATCAAAAAATCAATTATTACTGGTGCTCGATGACGAAACCTTTAAAGCCACAGTGGAACAAAGACAAGCTGCCGTGCGCATGCAAAAAATTGATATTGAAAAGCAGCAAATTCAACTCAGAAAATACGAGAGACAATGGCAACGAAAAAAGCGACTGCATGAGCAAAAGCTCTTAGATGACGATGCTTTCGACGAATTTACGAGTCAGCTCGAATTAGCTCGAATAAATGTTAAATCAGCCACTGAATCATTACGACAAACAAAAGCCCTACTCTCTCAAGCAGAAGATCAACTCAAGAAAACGCGAGTGCTATCTCCTATCAATGGCAAGGTTACCTCTCTCGATATCAAAGAAGGTGAAACAGCTATTGCGAGTACAACTAATATAGCCGGTTCTTCATTAATGACGATTGCGGACCCAGATAGCATGTTAACGGAGGTTTTTGTTGATGAAGCCGACGTTGCCGACATTAAAGTCGGTCAGCCAGCAAAAATTGTGGCCATTGCTTATCCCGATAACCACATCGACGCAGAAGTTAAATCTATAGCAACCTCAGCAAGAACAGTTTCCGGAAGGCAAGGTTTAAGTTTTCTAGTTAAACTGAAAATTCTTTCTAGCGAAGAGATCCAATTAAAGCCAGGAATGAGCTGCCGTGCTGAAATATTTACCAACTCAACTCAACCCGTGCGTTCATTACCAATAAAATCAATTATTTCTCAGGAAGTGCGCTCGGAGAATATAATAAAACATCATGTTTTTATTATAGAAGATGGCGTTGCACGCAAAATTCCTATTGAGACGGGAATTTCTGATGATAGCTACCAACAAATACTGTCAAAGCTTGATAAAGATGCTCAAGTCGTATCCGGTCCTGACCGAATCCTTAGACACTTAAAAGATGGTGAAACTGTTAACGTTGTTGAAGCGGAGTAAACGGTGCCATTAATCCAATTAAAGTCAATCAGTAAACACTACACGATGGGTGCACAGACGGTCCGGGCTTTAAATAATATTACATTGAACATTTTAGAAAATGAATATATTGCATTCATTGGAGCCTCGGGATCCGGTAAATCAACAATGATGAATATATTAGGGTGTTTAGATACGCCGACTTATGGTGATTACTGTCTCAATGATAATAATGTCGCTACGCTCGAAGAGTCAGCTTTAGCAGATATTCGAAATAAAGAAATTGGCTTCATTTTTCAGAGTTTTAACCTATTACCGAGAGCAACTGCGTTATCGAATGTGATGCAGCCACTCATTTACCGGGGTGTATCATTAAAAGACAGAAAAAAACTCGCGACTGAAGCACTGAATAAAGTGAATTTGACAGACCGCATGAACCATTTACCCAATGAGCTTTCGGGTGGGCAGAGACAAAGAGTAGCGATTGCGCGAGCTTTAGTAACAAAGCCATCGATATTACTTGCTGATGAACCCACAGGTAATTTAGATAGCCAAACAAGTATAGAAATAATGAAGCTTTTCGACCAATTACACAACGAAGGACAGACAATCGTAATGGTCACACATGAAAATGATATTGCTGCACATTGCCAACGCATCGTTCGAATGCAAGATGGCACTATAATTGAGGACTCTCATGCTGTTTAGTATTGCTGAAAGTTTTCGATCGGCACTCCAAGCAATTCGCGCACATGGCTTCCGTTCGTTTTTAACGACACTAGGAATCATCATTGGCGTCGCTAGCGTCATTGCTGTTGTTTCAGTTGTACAAGGCCTTTCTTATTCCATCAATGCTGAGTTTGAGAACTTGGGCTCGAACACTTTAACAATTTCAGCAGATACACCGATAGAAGATGCGATGAAAGGAAAGATCGCGCGAATCACATTAAGAGACTATCAAGACATATCAAATACGATTACCGACATAAACTCAATTACCCCAACAGTTTTTGGCTTTGGCAGAATTCGAGAAGTAAAATTTGGCTCTCAAATTGAGACATCGCAAGTCATTGGAACTACTGCAACTTATAGGCAGGTAAACTCTTTATACATGGATAAAGGACGGTTTCTTACTTTTGATGACAATAATAAAAGACGAAGAGTCATTGTAATTGGTCCATCACTCATCGACTCTTTGGAGTTAAGTGACAATCCAATAGGAACATTTATCCAAGTCGGTGGTGAGTGGTTTAAAATCGTAGGAGTGACAGAATCCAAAGGAAAACTCTTTGGATTCGATCAAGATAACACCGCTTTTATGCCATTTTCAACGATGAGAAGTCTAATCGGAAGACAATCGACAGCCCCTATACAGATTCAACTTTCGCTTTCTGATTTAAATTCATTGAACCAAGTTGAAGAAAATATTTCACGGATACTTAGGAGAAATCATCGTCTAGCTCCAGATGATGTCAATGACTTTAAAATACAAACGCCCGAGCAGCTTCGTAACTCAGTTAATAAAATTATAGATGGTATAACGATTGTTCTTGGCGGTATTGTCAGTATATCCCTACTCGTTGGCGGCATTGGCATAATGAACATTATGTTGGTTTCTGTAACTGAGAGAACACGTGAGATAGGTATTTGCAAAGCTATCGGAGCAAAAAGACATCACATTCTACTGCAATTTTTAATTGAAGCTGTGGTTTTGTCAGTATTGGGAGGAGTCGTTGGTATTATCATTGGATATGGTTTAGGAATAGCGGCCTCAGCAATGATTCCAAACTTTCCTCCTGCAGCAGTTCCTTTCTGGGCTATTACTCTGGCTTTCTGTTTTTCAGCCGCTGTTGGCGTTCTATTCGGCATAATTCCTGCCGCTAAAGCCGCAAATTTAAAACCTATAGATGCTCTTCGGTATGAATAAGATTGATTCTTAGAATTTTGTTATTCCCAGTGTAGTTTTTCTCTCTTTAAAATAAGTAAACATTAATACTAGATATACTTTTAGTACTAAATATTCCTTTCATTTTCAGAAAATAACCGGAAATGAACACGAGCTTCCACATGAAAAGAACCTTTCACTTAAACTAGCGTTAAGAAATCTTAATTGCTTCATATGATAACAGTGTTCAAAATCCGATAGAACAATGCTTTAGCTTTAAAGCATTTGATTAAATTAGGAAACAAATAGTAGAGATAATTTGGTAGGAACTTTAGAGTGTTTACAATGATAAAGAGGTCATTAAAAAGGCCGCATAAGCGGCCTTTTCTTTAATTTTCGGCTAACTGAGCTCGAGTTTCTTTTCGGCCTTCAATGTAAGTTTGCCAACGAGTAGCTCGTTGTTTCACACTCTTATATTTTTTAGCCTCGCCAAGTGTTGCTATCGCAGCGTTAAGATCATTAGAGTAGTATTGGGCTATGCCCTTTTCATAAATAGCCTTCCCCGTATCCTCTAACTTCCCTTTACTGATCGCTCGGTCATAAGCACGCACTGCATTTTTCCATTGTTCAGCAGATCCGTACAACTGACCTTGTTTTAAGTCGTATTGACCATCATCAACAAACTTTGCAGTTTCGGCATACGCAGAGACAGCCTTAATATATTCATTCGATGCGTGATAATTTTGCGCAACAGCCTTCCAATTCCTCTCATTAGACTCTACGACGCCTTTCTCTATACCTTCTTTCAACATCTCTGCAGCTTCAAAAGGCATACTTTGCATTGCGTAAAGAGAAGAAAGTTGTCTGTAATCGTCTTTCTCGCTAAACATACCTTGACGATACATAAGAGCGAAAACAGCTAAGGCTCTTTCATATTGTTCGTTGTTAGCATATAAAGAGGCAAGCATTCGCCACTCTTTTACATTCTCAGGCCAAATTTCAACCATCGCTCGCGCAATTTTAATCGTACCGTTCTTATCACCTAATTCATTATGAGCACTTAGCAAAATAGTAAAGATATTTCTTTTGTGTTCGTCTGCCGATTTAATTGCCATGTAGGAAGGACATACCGACTCTTTTATTTTGCCTTGTTGCATATAAATACCAGCAAGTAATAAATAACCTGTACTGGCTGGTTCCTTTTCATAAGAGAACCAATCATTAAGAAACTTTAATGCTTGAGAATAATTTTCTTCGCTGTAGTTAAAGTTAGCGAGTAACAAACGAGCATTCTGCTCTCGTTGCACTTGGAGAGCTTTCTCTTCCAACGCAATTTCAAAATAGCGCATCGCTTGAGCATTTTGATTTAGATTGATATAGACTTGGCCCAGATTCAGTGCCAAAAGAGCTTTCAAAAAACTGCTGCTGCTATTTCTTTCATACAAACCTTTGAGTATTTCTAGGGCTCCTTGCATATCATCTTTGCCCATAAGCTCCATAGCACGATTCATACGCTTATGAACGCCCTGAGGAACAGCTTTAAATGGACGCTTTTCTGGTTCTTGTTTAGCCCCCAAAGATCGGCAGCTCTTTGTATAGCGAGTGTCGATATCAACAACTTTCTTCGGTGGTTTTGGTGGCGCTGCATTTTCTTCCGCAGCATAAGCAACACTAGTAAGTGCACTCATAGCAAAAGATGTTGCGAACAATACCTTTAAAGATTTTTTCATCTGTCTGACCCAATACGTTCTCTTCACTAATTTATCTTTTCTTTATCGAGTGAAGATCTGTTCTTACATTTACAAGTTAAGAAACTTACGTCCACTTAACTTGTATGATCACCTTTAGTACACTCTTAGGTTTTACAAACCTTTATACAAAGAGTCTTTCTTTACGCCTTTAGCCAGTTCTATCAGTTTGTATTTCTACAAACCAACAAAACTAGCGACGACAGAAATTAACCGTCAAGTTTAAATTCCATCGTATAATACATATTTGGTTGCTCAACCGCTTTACCATCAACTACTTTAGGCTTGAATTTCCATTTATAAATGGCACGACGAGCATCTCTTTCAAAAATCCGTCGCGGATTAGCGTCAATTATCTCAATATCTTTCGCATAACCGTCCGCTTTTACCGTGAACTTAAACTTTACATACCCTTCGATTCCTTCCATTGCGGCCTTTCTCGGATATTGAGGTTGAATGATAACCATAGGAATGGCTTCACCATCCTGAGACATCATTTGTTCCATGTTTCCGATAAACATACCGCCCGCGCCTACCGAAACGTCTAGTTTCGACATCTTAATATTCATTTGTTGAATATTAGGGTTAGTCACTTTAGAAACTTGCTGAGTTTCTGGTGGTGGAGGCTCATCAGGTGGTGGCGGCTTTTTGGGTGTACGTCTTTCTTTACGTTTAACCTCAGGTTCAATTTCAACGTTTCCGTACTCGACGTTGGGGTACTCTTTCTTTTGGAATTCTCCATCACCACCACGAACAAGGAAAGACATTAAAATAAATAAACCAAATGTTATGCCACCGCTGAGAACCAAGCCTATTAATACTCTTTGCATAATCTAACTCCTCGTTGCGGCTACCGAAACACCTTTAACGCCAGCAGCTTTTGCAGCATCAAGAACTTTCATTACCACGCCGGCTTTAGAGCTTTTGTCAGCTTGGATAACAATCGAGATAAAAGGTGTTTCAGCCATAATGCGTTGAATTTCGACCTTCAACTTGTCAACATCGATATTTTTATTATCAATGTGCACTTCACCTTCTTTGGTGACCGCAATAAAAACGTTTGCATCGGGTCTTTCTTTTGCCGTAACAGCCGTAGGATTCGTAACTTGGACACCTGCTTCTTTTACGAAAGATGCCGTCACGATGAAGAAAATCAACATGATAAACACGATATCAAGCATCGGTGTCATGTCAATTTCAGCTTCTTCTTCTCTTCTTTTCGCAACTTGTTTTGCCATAAGATATAACCTTAGTGTTGAGGCATTTTGTCAGCTAACTGCTCAGACTTTACTTTCGCCATAAACTCTAATCGAGAAGAGATAAAAAGACCTGAGAGTGCCGCAACCATTCCTGACATAGTCGGAATCGTCGCTTGAGTAATGCCTGATGCCATATCCCGAGGATCACCGGTTCCAAATAAAGCCATTAATTCGAATACAGTAATCATTCCAGTTACTGTTCCTAACAAGCCAATCATTGGACATATAGCAACGAGTGTTTTTATAAAACCAACACCCCAATTTAACTTCTCAGACATTTGTGAAATCCAAGCTTCTCTAATTTTTCGAGCCTTCCACGATGTTGTGTCTGACCGATTATCCCACTCCGCAATCATAAGACGAGCTTCTTTTGGAAACACAAAGCTGAAATACCAAAGACGCTCAAAAATTAATGTCCACATCACGAAGAGTACCGCTGCGACCCAATATAATATTGGACCGCCGGCATCGATAAAGTCATTAAAAAGGTCTAACAACCCCATAATTACTTGCCTTCTGTGTGTTGTGCAATTAACCCAGCAGACTGTTCTTCTAACATATGTACTAAGCTTTTTGATTTTCCAGAAACAAAAGCATGTAGAAGAATAAGAGGAATTGCAGCAACAATACCCAATACAGTTGTAATCAATGCAGATGAAATACCATCAGCCATAACAGATGGGTCACCAGCACCATAAAGAGTTATACCCTGGAAGGTTTCGATCATACCGGTAACGGTACCTAGTAGTCCCATCAACGGCGATACAGCGGCAAATATCTTGATAATTGAAACCCGAGTCTCAAGTTTTGGCAGCTCTTTCAAAACCGCCTCATCAAGTTTCAGCTCCAGATTTTCAAAACTGTCGTCTTTATTTGCCATGTAAACAGAGATAACGCGACCCAATGGGTTGTTTCCTGGCGTTGAAGTTTTGGCTTGCTTACGCATTTTCGCACCAGTAGCACTCAACACGCCAAGACGTTCAAGCGCAATAATCAAGCCAAGGCCTAGAACGATGATGATAGCCACACCGACAACACCAGCGTAGTTTTGAACGCGTTCAGCCCAAGTTTCACGATCTTTTTCTCTTTCTACAATCGTTCCTTTGGAAGGATCGATTGGAAACAACGCAAAACCGTTAGCAGATTGGAAATTTCCTATGTAAGAGGTAACACCACTCGGATTTTTAGGTTGCTTTGCGAGTTCCTCGATATTGCCTGTTTTTCGGTTGTAAGTTAAAAACTCCCCGTCACCAATCAAGTTAAATGTACCGATACGAGTCACAGGTTTGTTAACCTCACTACCGTTTTTATCAAGTAATGTCGCATCAAACTGGACAATTTTTCCTTGCTCGGTCATTTCTGTCTGTAACTGGAGCCACAACTCTCTAAGTTCAGGAATTGTCGGAATTTCCTTTCTACCAGCTAATTCTTCAAGTGACTTATGGCGATTCGGCTTTTGCGCACTAACTAGCGAGTTTTCGACAGTTGCAGCTGCATCGGCAGAAACTTGACGAACAACACCCACAGCTTCACCTAAGTTACCCAACTTAATTCTTAGCTGCTCAGACATTTCACCCAAGACAACCTCATTGGTATCAAACTGCTTTTTCAGCTCATCAGCACGAGTTTCAAGTCTTGCTAACTCGGCCTTAGCGTCATTCAACAATTGTTGTTGACGACCTCTGTCTGAACGAAAACGTTGGAGTCGGTCGCGGTTTTCTTTCGACTCAATGCGTTGAGCATTTTTTACTTTATTGAGTAACGTATCGAGGGAATCTGCAGCTTCAACTTGTGTCACTTGAGTGAGAGACACAAAAGCAGCTAATAATGAAGTTAGGATTGTTTTATTCATTTTCATTATCCTTTCTCCGCTGTAGCTACAGGAACTACAATTAATTTTTTCTGTTTCATCTCGATATCTTTGATTGCATCTCGAACAAAAGTAACTTGATCACCCTCAAGCCATTTCCAATCTTTTGCACTCTTATCCCAAATAGCAGCCATCGCTGGCTCGCCTCGGCTGGCAAACATCAGTGCTGTACGACCAAATTGAATGTAATCAACTTGCTTTTCGACACCACCGATTTCTTGTTGACCTTCGTACACATCAACCGCATTACCTTGAGCGATTTCAGTAGTATAAGCAGTCAAGATTTGTCGATACTTTTCAGAAGTTGAAACATCAGCACGAAGCATTGTTGTGCGCAAACGGTCAACCGTATTCAAACGTTCTTCTTTCTTAAAAGGAACGTCCGCTTCAACAAATTCAGCTAGCATGTCGATCATTTCATCCATTAACGGAAGAAGACCGCGCTCAGTTTCATCGATTGTATTCATTTGCGACTGCAAAGAATCCATCTCTTTCTGTTGCTCGTTAATAGCGCGCTCGAGACGCATATTGTAAGCTTTATAATCTTCAATTTGCGTTAGCACAGACTTGTAGTCTGCATTGATGTCTAGCGTATCTTCCGCCAATCGATCAATTTGCTTTTGAGTAGCTTGCGCCGACTTGTCGATTTTCATCTCGACTTGAATAGAGGGCTCCAATTTGCCCGCAAAAGATGTCCCTGAAAAACAACCCAAAAGAGTTGCCAGGCAGACAGTGAAAACACATGATATTTTTTTATTTAGCATGTTACTTCCTGAGTTTGCTATGAAAGTTATGCTGGATATTACAGTTTGCTATTAACCTTCAAACTGCCCCAATTACGTCTAATCTTTAATCAGACCCCAGCGCCTGCTGTTAACGACTAAAATTCAGACAATTTTCTTTGTTTTTGAAAGAAAATGACGAACCTCGCAAAACGAGTTTCGCGATTCGAATCGAATATAAACACTATTAACCTGAGAGTCAATGAGCACGCCCTTGAATAACTTTATGAAACGTAATTAAAAATGCCTTTTTTTTAACCAACGTTACATAAAGGTATTCGGGGTTCTTAGACAGGTCGGACCAGGGTTTTTAAAGAGATTTTAAGAGTCGTTTTTCATCTTCTCAAATTCACGCTCAAGGGTGAATTGTTCAGACGTTACATGGGCTTCTAAGTTTTCAACACGTTTTTTTAATCGATTTAATTTCGCTGAAACTTCGCCATAAGAAATACTTTCACTTTCTTCTTTTTTTCTTTCAAAAGTACTCTTTGCTTCAGCAACTCGATCGCTGAATCGAGAGGCCCTACCACTTGAGGAAACTTCATTGGATGGCTTGGGATCCAAAACAAAAAAGGCGACTAAATAAGCAATGACAACCGGACCAAAAGCAGTCATTAAACCAAATGCTAAGACGCTTGCTCGAACGGCCCAAGTTTCCCATCCAAATGAAGAAGCAATTCCTGCACAAACACCGAACACTTTTCCGTTTTTCGGATCACGATATAATCTATGATTGAGAAAGGGTTCAGCCATATTTCTTCCTCCAGTCGGGTGATTCATTATCCAATATAGACTCAAGCACTTTCACTCGATGTTGCAAATCGGTTGCTAATTGATCAAGAGATTTCAAATCGCACTCGGTATCCGGAGATATATTCCTACTCTCTTTTTTTTCTTTATAATGAAGTTTTAGCCAGTAAGGACCGACAATAATTGCAAATATGCAAAATAATACTAATACGGTGTCGAACATATTCCCTCCAAAAATATACCTATTTAAGCTACCGATTTTTCACTTTCTCTTTTAAAGCTTTTAATTCATCATCTACCTTTTGATCAGATTCTAGATCATTAATTTCTGCTTTTAAGTTTCGTGAGCTTACCGTTCTAAAACTCTCGGCCTCCGCTTCTAACTCATCAAGTTTTCTTTCAAACTGTTCAAATCTCTGAACAACATTCGACGAGCTGGAGTCATAGAGCTTTCGATTAACTTTTACGCGCGACTGCTGAGTATTAAAACGCATCTCGATGGTTTGTTGGCGCGCTCTGGCATCAACCAGTTTATCTTGAAGTTGATTGATCTCTTGAGTGAGATTGCCAAGTGAGTCGTCAAGCTTTTGCAATTGGGAAGATAATTCCGATAAATCTCTCTCCAGCTTGTACTTTTCGTTGAGGGCGGCTTTTGCCAAATCCTCTCGCTCCTTTGATACAGCGAGTTCAGCTTTTTCTTGCCAATCTTGGATTTCAGACTCAAGCCAATTGAGCTTTCTAAGGAGTTCCTTCTTGTCTGCCAAAGTTTTTGCTGAAACAGTACGAACTTCAACCAATGTGTCTTCCATTTCTTGAATTATCATTCGTATCAATTTTTGAGGGTCTTCCGCTTTATCGAGCAAAGCATTCATATTCGAATTAATGATGTCTGCAAAGCGAGAAAAAATGCTCATAAACTTGGACTCCAGTTAGGTGTTTGAGAACGCTGTGGTAACGGCTCAAATAAAACTCGTATTGGGTTAGTAAAATAATCAACATATTCTGCCTCAAGAGGCTTATCAAATACCAACGATAAAAGAAAAAGAGAGATGCCGGACAGAGCCATTAATCCACTCGCCCATTGCTTAAAGACAACCAGTTTAATTGTCGAAGGCAACTTCTTCCCACTCAGCGCGTTCATCATTCTACCTCACCATTCCTCTAATCAATTGACCTACTATTCATGAGTATTACAAGATACATGCCAAATTAAATTCAACATAACACTCTGTTAAACAATAAGTTTTTTATTTAATTCTGGTAATCTAATTCTACATAAGGTTAAATTAACTAAATAATTGTGAATTTAACCAAAGAATTTTTGATGAATCGTCGAGAGCCAGACAATTTAATTGGTGAGTCCTCCAGCTTTTTAGAATGTCTGGAAAAAGTATCTCGAATCGCGACACTCAATCGGCCTGCTTTAGTCGTTGGCGAACGAGGTACGGGAAAAGAGCTTATCGCATCACGCATTCACTATTTGTCTGCACGATGGGACCAACCTTTCATAAAACTTAACTGCGCAGCCATTAACGAAAACCTGTTAGAGTCAGAATTGTTTGGCCATGAAGCAGGCTCATTTACGGGCGCTAAGGGACGTCACGCCGGCCGATTTGAACTTGCCGATGGCGGAACCTTGTTTCTTGATGAGCTCGCAACCTCCTCCCCGTTAATTCAAGAAAAACTTCTGCGTGTTATCGAATACGGAGAATTCGAGAGAGTGGGTGGCAATAAAACGCTTTCTGTCGATGTTCGACTCGTTGCCGCGACAAATGAAGATCTACCAAGTTTGGCAGATAAAGGCAAATTTAGACATGATCTTCTGGATCGCCTCGCATTTGATGTTCTTACGCTTCCACCGTTGCGAGAAAGAAAAGAGGATTTAACGCTTTTGGCTCATCATTTTGCAGTTAAAATGAGTTTAGAGATGGGTTTGTCGCGATTTCCTGGCTTTTCGTCTGAAGCTGAAGAGCAGATTCAGTCCTATACTTGGCCAGGAAATATTCGGGAGTTGAAGAACGCCATTGAACGTAGCCTTTACTTAAGTGATCAAGAAGGTCCTGTTGAGCAAATAGTATTGGACCCTTTCGATTCTCCTTATCGGCCCATTAGTAGAAATCAAACTCAATCATCAAACACCAATGCACGAAGCCCATCGCCGAGCTCGACATCCGATGTATCTTTTCCTATAGACTTGAAAGATTTAATGCAATCGACAGAAGTACAAATTATTCAAAATGCCCTTGAACATGCGCAGTTTAACCAGAAGAAAACTGCAGAATTGCTCGGATTGACGTATCATCAACTCCGAGGCTATTTAAAAAAATACAAACTACTCGACGGTTGACTTATTAAACAATGTTGTTAACAGGCAAAGTAAAATACATCTTGTCCACCACAACTCTTGTACTTGCTCAGTTGTTATTAGCTGGGTGTGATCAAAATGCTATGAATGTTGACGCATTTGATACAACACTTGTCTATTGTTCAGAGGGCAGCCCGGATAGTTTCGATCCTCACACGGTTACGATTGGAGTTGCATTTGATGCTTCCGCCCGCCAAGTATATAACCGACTCGTAGAGTTTAAACGTGGTACTACAGAAATAACTCCATCTCTTGCTAAGCGCTGGAAAATCCGAAACAACGGCACTGTTTACCGATTTTATTTACGTGAAGATGTGCAGTTTCACAGTAATGAGTTTTTTCAACCGACACGTAACTTTAATGCCGATGACGTAATATTTAGCTTCATGAGACAAAAAGAAAAATCACACCCATTTCATTCCGTTGGCAACCGTGATTATTCTTACTTTAATTTCCAAGGCTTGAATACACTTATCAAGTCGATAAAGAAAATTGACCAGCACACCATTGAATTCGAATTAGAGCGTCCATTTAGCCCATTTATCTCAGTTCTTGCTATGGAGTTCACTTCAATTATGTCGGCTGAATACGCCAACGTGTTAGAACAAACTGACCGCAAGAACTACATTATTCAATACCCTATCGGGACTGGCCCTTTTCAGCTTGTCCGTTATCAGGTCGATGCATTTATTCGCTATAAGGCTTTCGAACATTATTGGCGCGGGAAAGAACCTATTGAGCATTTAGTATTTGCAATTACACCCGATCCCTCACTGAGATTTGCTCGAGTTACTGCTGGTGAATGCGATGTAATGAGTAATCCACTGCCCATTCATTTAAAAGCCCTGGATGAAGAATCATCTCTCAAGATTGTTACGGAACGGGGATTAAACATCGCTTACTGGGCATTTAACACTCGCAAGCCTCCACTCGATAATCGTCGAGTTCGGCAAGCTCTAAATCATGCCATTAATAGAGATGCAATACTTGAGGCGGTTTATTATGGCTCTGCGCTTAAAGCTAAAAACCCCATTCCACCAGGCATGTGGTCTTACAACGACGAAGTAAAATATTATGAATACAATCCTCAGCTCGCTCGGAACTTACTATTTAGCGCGGGCTTCGAAGATGGTTTTGAAATAGATATTTGGGCATTTCCAGAGCAGCGCTCATACAATCCCAATGCAATAAAAACGGCTGAACTTATTCAACAAGATCTAAAAGAAGTCGGTGTTAAAGCCAATATCATTACTTACGAAGTTGGAACCTTTTTACAAAAAGTAAAGTCAGGCGAACATATAACATCTCTACAGGGTTGGATTGCAGATAATGGCGATCCCGACAATTTTTTTAATTCGCTATTAAGTTGCGAAGCGACGATTCCCGGACAAAACTCTGCTTTCTGGTGTAATGAAGAATTTGATGCCATTATTAAAGATGCACAAGTGATTTCCAACCGAGCTCGGCGAGCAAAACTGTACCAAAGAGCACAACAAATTTTTAAACGTGAAGCACCCTGGCTAACTATCGCTCATACCCAACAAAACTTAATTGTTAATGATCGAGTAAAAAATTTAACGATTCCATTAACTGGAGGGATATTTTTCAGCGGCGTCAAACTTGAGCCACGACGAGAGAGTGATATGCGTTTATGATTAAAATTCTTCTCAAGCAGCTTACAATTTTAATATTAAGCTTCACTGGCATAACCATTATCTTTTTTTCTCTTGCTCAACTTGTCCCTGGAGATCCGGTAATTTTACATTATGGAAACTTGACACCCGGAACGGAGCAATATGAAAACGCTTACCAAGAACTCGGGCTTGATGAGTCATTAGTGCGACAATATTTAATTTTCATAAAAGATGTTCTTCAAGGAGACTTAGGACGTTCTACAGTAACCAATCATTCCGTTTTGGAAGAGTTTTTTACTTTTTTTCCTGCAACTATAGAGCTCAGTTTGTTTGCTATTTTAATTGCTTTAGTCTTTGGAGTTGGTGCAGGAGTTCTCGCAGCTGTTAACAAAAACACCTGGATAGATAATCTGGTTATCAGCAGTTCATTAATTGGTTATTCCATGCCAATATTTTGGTGGGGTATGCTATTAATCCTTTTATTTTCTCTCAACTTAGGCCTAACACCTGTCGCTGGTCGAATTAGCTTTGTCTTTGATATTGAACCCGTTACCGGCTTCATGTTAATAGACACTTTACTGGCTTATCCTAAATATGAATTCGCTGCATTCTATGACGCATTGCTTCACCTGATTTTACCTTCAGTTGTTTTAGCCACAGTACCTCTTGCTGTTATTGCAAGAATGACTCGCTCTGCAATGATTGAAGTTCTATCCGCCGACTATATTTTGACAGCAAAAGCCAAAGGGGTGAGTAACTTTAAAATTATTTGGGTGCATGCTTTACGAAACGCACTTATTCCATTAGTCACCGTACTAGGACTTCAATCGAGCGTACTGTTAACGGGTGCGATTTTAACTGAAACAATTTTTGCCTGGCCAGGTGTTGGAAAATGGATGGTCGAAGCAATCTTTCGACGGGATTATCCCAGTATCCAAGGTGGTGTACTGTTAATAGCCGTATTTGTCATTCTAATCAACGCAACTGTCGATTTACTTTACGCGGCAATTAATCCTCGAATGAGGCGCCCGGAATGATCGAAGTTAAGATTTATAAAGATATACCAATACCTGGTCGTTGGCGACAATTTAATCGTCAGTTTCGTCAACACAAAGGTGCAATGCTTGGATTGTTTTTTTTACTTATTATATTAATTGCTTCTGTGTTTGCTCCGATTATTGCCCCTTATGATCCTGCAGAACAATTTCCAGAGTTTTTAAGAAAACCTCCAGCCTGGACTGACGACGGAAACCGCGAATTTATTTTTGGAACTGACGACCTCGGAAGAGATGTATTTTCACGTATTATTTATGGATCACAGCTATCTTTAGGGTTGTCTGCGGTTGTCGTGTTCATTGCTGCGATATTCGGTATTTTGCTCGGTGCAATTGCAGGACTTAGCCGAGGATTCATTGAGTTCAGCATTTTAAGGCTAATGGATATAATTTTAGCTGTTCCATCTTTGTTACTTGCCATTGTGATCATTGCGATCATAGGTCCAGGTTTACCAAATGCAATATACGCAGTAGCCATTGTTTTAATTCCACACTTCGTTCGCATTGTCAGAGCCTCAATAAAAGAAGAAATGAATAAAGATTATGTAGTCGCGGCAAGGCTTGACGGAGCAAATAAAGCGCGACTATTTACTCACTCGATCTTACCCAATATTCTTCCGCCATTAATTGTTCAAGTTAGCCTCGCTTTTTCTACTGCAATTATCGATATAGCAGCCCTTGGATTTCTAGGACTAGGTGCTCAACCGCCGAACCCTGAATGGGGGACTATTTTGTCACAATCACGCGATTATATTCAGCTCGCCCCATGGACAGTGACAATTCCTGGAGTAGCGATTTTAATTACCGTGTTAAGTATTAACCTTGTTGGTGATGGTCTGCGTGATGCTCTCGATCCAAAGGATGGTTCATAATGAAACTCCTTCACATCGAAAATTTAAGTGTCGAATTTCCCACTCACAAAGGCCCTGTAACAGTATTGGACAAAGTTTCTCTTCGAATGGAACGCGGCGAAGTGTTGGGAATTGTTGGTGAGTCAGGTTCGGGAAAAAGTATGCTAGCTCTGGCAATTATGGGCCTGTTAGCACCAAATGCCTCACTTAAAGCGGATTATTTAAGTCTTAATAATCAAGATCTAATGAAACTAACAGAAGAGCAACGAAAACTATTTGTTGCTCAAAATGCCAGTATTATTTTTCAAGAGCCGCAAACCAGTATGAATCCTTGCTTTACGATCGGAAGGCAATTAATGGAAACCATCGAACTGCATGGAATTCGACGTCCAAAAAAGCAAAAACAACGTGCTCGAGAACTTTTAGATGCTGTTGGTATCAATGAACCAGAGCTACGTTTAAAACAATATCCTCATCAGTTATCAGGAGGAATGAATCAACGTGTTATGATTGCAATGGCAATTGCAGCAGAGCCAAAACTTTTAATCGCTGATGAGCCAACAACAGCACTGGACGTTACAATACAATCTCAAATCATCGAATTACTACTTGAGTTGAACCGCTCGCGCGAAATGGGACTCATGCTCATTACCCATGACTTCGCATTGATGTCTGAGAGTACGCAACGTGTATGCGTAATGTACAGCGGACAAATCATGGAGAATGCTCCAACGGAAAGCATACTCGAAAATCCTCGACATCCATACAGCAGAGCTTTATTGGATAGCATTCCTCATATTGGAGAACGTCACCATATGGGCCAACGACTCTATTCTCTTAAAGGGACAATTCCTGCGATAGATCACTTACCGGTGGGTTGTCGGCTGGGCCCCCGTTGCCCAAAGGCAGCGAAAGAGTGCGTTAAGCCTCCAAGGTTAGAAAAAATTGATCAACATGGGTTGGTGCGTTGCCACTTTCCTCTGGAAAAAGAAAATCAATCAGAGGGATCGAGCCAATGACTGATCTGGTTTTATCCGTTGAGAACATATCTAAAACCTATAAATATTCATCACTAGGATTTAGACAACAAAATATTTTTGCATTGGATAATATTAGTTTTAAATTAAGACGCGGCCAAACATTAGCTATTGTGGGAGAATCGGGCTCTGGAAAATCAACTTTAGCACGATTATTGGTTGGTTGTGATAATCCAACAACTGGAAAAATATTTATCGAAGAACAAGATGTTTTCGAACTCAGTAAAAGTGATCAAAAAAAACAATTCAAAAAAATTCGGATGGTTTTTCAAAATCCCTATAGCTCACTTAATCCTCATGCCCGGATAGGTACAACATTAGAGGAACCGTTAAAAATAAACACCAACTTGAGTAGTCATGATCGAAAACTCGCGGTAAAGCACGCACTAAAAAGAGTTGGGTTAAGAGAGGAACATGCTAGTCGATTTCCTCATATGTTTTCCGGTGGACAACAACAACGCATCGCAATAGCAAGAGCCCTTATATTAAATCCGGATGTCATTGTTGCCGATGAACCATTAAGCGCACTCGATGTTTCAGTTCAAGCTCAAATTCTCAATCTATTGATGGATTTGCAAGAAGAGTTAAAAATATCTTATGTGTTCATTTCTCATGATTTAGGCGTTGTTGAACATATCAGCGATCAAGTATTGGTAATGTACCGCGGAAAACTGATGGAATACGGAGAAGTCGACCAAATATTTGACCACTCAAAACATCCTTATACACGTAAACTATTATCGAGCACGCCTTCATATCGTCATACTGTGAATTATAAGTTTAAAAAGATAGATCCTGAGTTTAAAAAACTCGCCAATTTAAAATCAGGCTGCGTTTTTGCCTCGAGATGCTCCTATGCAGAAGAAAAATGTATTGATGAAGTGCCTAAAACGCGATTTTTGAAGGGACATCGTGTCACCTGCCATTGGCCAAGAGAAGATTAAAAAGCGGCTAAGCCGCTTTTTCATGACCAATCAACAACTGGATCGACATCTTGTTCATAATCTACCTGTTCAAAGCCAAATCCAAAAAGCTTTAAGAAATCGAGATGGTAGCCTTTGTAATCACCAAGTTCCGAAAAGTTTTCAGTTGTCACCATATCCCACTTTTCTTTAATTTTTGATTGAATGGCGTCATTAGTTTCTACAGTATCCATTCTTAGCCGGTTTACTTCATCAACCGATGGATTATCAGCAAAAAGCATTTTATCAAAGAGTCCATAAATTTGCTCTATAACTCCCTCATGGCATCCTTCATCTTTCATCACTTTAAACATCAAAGAAATGTACAACGGCATAACTGGAATCGCAGAACTCGCTTGGGTCACAACTGCTTTAAGAGACGACACATAAGCTGTTAAATGAATATTTGAATATTGCTTATTTAACTGAGCAGCCGCTCGATCCAAATCTTCTTTCGCCTTACCGATAGTTGCATCACCATAAATTGGACGAGTTAACTCTTTTCCTATGTAAGTATAGGCGGTGGTTCGACAATCTTTAGCTAAAACGCCAGCATCATTCAGAGCTTCAATCCACAATTCCCAGTCTTCACCGCCCATCACTTTAATCGTATTTTTTATATCATCATCCGTTGCGGGGTCTAAGGTTATTTCGTGAACAACTTCCTTAGAAGTATCAAAAGTTTTAGTAGTATACGAGTTGCCAACGGGCTTCAACTGAGAATTATAAACGGTTTCGGTTTTAGGATCTTTTCTTCGAGGAGAAGCTAAACTATAAACCACCAAATCGACTTCGCCTAGATCTGACTTGATCAAATCGATGACTTCTTTTTTACACTCATCAGAAAAAGCATCACCATTTATTGTTTTACAATATAAGTCTTCTTTTTGAGCAAACTTATGAAAAGCCGCAGTATTGTACCAACCTGCTGTTGCTGTCTTCTTTTCAGATGGCTCTTTTTCGAAACAAACGCCCAGCGTTTTCGCTCCAGCTCCAAAAGCAGCGGTAATTCGGGAAGCTAATCCATAACCCGTAGAACATCCAATAACCAGCACCTTTTTAGGGCACTCTAAAGTTCCTTTAGATTTTACGAAATCGATTTGCTCTTTAACGGCTTGTTCGCAACCTACCGGATGAGCGTTAGTGCAAATAAATCCACGAATTTTTGGTTTAATAACCATAATCATTAACCTCTATTGCGCATGGCAGAATAACGGCATGTTACCTTGACATAGTATGATTGAAAAGAACTAATAAAGAGGTCGGTGAAGTTGATGAGAGGAAATTTAAAAATAACAAAAAAGCCGGGAAAACCCGGCTTTTTCTCAGACAAATACTAGATTAATTTTGTTGCTCAATACGCTCTTGGAACTTTACTACGTCGGCGTTTTCTTTTGCGGCATCAATAATTGCCTGATATCCAATTTCTTGCATAGAACGGCGAATTCGAGACTCAGCCTGTTTCTTTTCAGCCTCAGTCAACTTAGCTGTTTCTGGAGTGATAACTTCTGTTACTTGCACAACAGCAAAGTCGCCACTTAGTAATTCTTCTCCAACAGCAACAGGCTTACCATCAACCGGTTTTGGTGCCTTAAATGCCACTCTAGTGATATCGAATCCAAGCTCCGATGAGTTTCGGCGAACTTTTTCACCAACTTTCCACTCAGCATTCAATTCAGCAATCTCATCATCAATATTCTCAGAATCATTTAGTTTCGCAACAAGACTTTCTCCTTTCTGCTTCGCTAATTCACGAGACTTATCAATTTTAAGTGCAGTAGTAACTTCTTCTTTAACTTCTTCTAAAGATTTAGTCCGCTTCTGAGTATGCTCAGCTTTTCTCATAACAATAAGATGACCTTCAGAAACTTCAATCGCTCTGGAGTTGCGCTCATCCATTAATACAGGTTGACTATAGGCTTCACTGACAACGTCTTGATTAGCGAATACACCATCTCCACCAGAAGGAGGGAAAGCGTCACTGGTTTTAATATCTAAGCTAGCTTCGGCAGCGGCGGGAGACAGTGAGCGATAGTTTTCGAATGCCAATGTCGAAATTTTTTCTTTCTTAATATAAAACTGCTTCTCTGCCTCATCTGTTTTGAGTCGATTCGCAATTTCATCTTTTACTTCTTCAAGAGCTCGTACTTCACCTTCTTTAACTTCAAGTAACTTGACTAAGTGATATCCAAACTCCGTCTTAACAGGAGCCGATACATCACCAGCTTGCGCGAGTTCAAACATTGCTTTTTCGAACTCTCCATCCATTACACCTCGTCCAACGAAGCCAAGGTCACCACCTTGTTCAGCAGAAAAGTCTTCGGATTCAGCTTTAGCCACTTCTGCAAAGTCTTCTCCACTCTCGATACGTTGTGCTAGAGTATTGATTGTGTTTAGTGCTTCCTCGTCGGAACGCTCATCAGTTTTTATGAGGATATGAGCGACTCGGCGCTCTTCTTCTTCGCGATAAAGCTCTTGATTATTAGAGTAATACTCTGAAATTTTCTCATCAGGGATTTGAATATCTTTTTTCAAATCATCCACTTTCAATTCAATATATTGAACCGAGAGCTTTTCCGGTATTTCATAATTACCTAAATTATTCTGATAGTAAGTATTAATCTCTTCGTCAGTTAACGAAACTTTTTCTTCGAAAGGTTTCGCCTCGATAACAAGAGCTTTCACCGAGCGCTGCTGTTGCTCAAGTGCCACTCGAGTTTCAACTTCATAGGGCATCGCTACCTGGGTAGAACTAAAGATATTAACAAATTGCGATTGGGTAATTTCATCAGCTATTAATCCTTGAAGATAATTTCTGGTCCACCCACGCTGAACGAGAAATCGATCAAGAGCTGCTGTAGAAAAGCTTCCATTTTCCTGAAAAACAGGTATTTCTTTAACTCGTTTTTGTATTTGGCTGGGAGAAGCACGGAAACCCAAATCAGAAACTTCTTGAGACACTAGTTCCGCATTAATTAACTTATCAAGAACATTCAATCGAAATTGCTTTTTTCGCTCCTCAGTCGGAAACATTGCGTCGAATTGCTCACCATATCGAGCTGATTCCGATTGGATCGCATTTTGCCACTGACTACCGGTAACTTCTTCACCATTTACCGTCGCGATAGCTTCAGCACTTGTTCCGCCGGCGCTTGACGTAAAATAACCCGCAAATACGAATGAAATTACGATTATTGCTAATACAAATTTGAACCAAGGCTTTTGAACGCCCGTCCGAATACTCTCCATCATAACGAGATACCTGAGTGATTCTTGCTTTCTAATAATTAATGTTGATAAAAAAAACGCGCCCCGAAAGGCGCGTTCACTTACTGGCGGAGCGGACGGGACTCGAACCCGCGACCCCCGGCGTGACAGGCCGGTATTCTAACCAGCTGAACTACCGCTCCTAAATCAGTTATTCAATTCACGACTTTTCGAAAACTGAACATATCCCACCCAAAAATTGGTGGGCGCTACTGGGCTCGAACCAGTGACCCTCGCCTTGTAAGGGCGATGCTCTCCCAACTGAGCTAAGCGCCCAACAAAGGCGCGCTAGTTTACCGCGTCTTTTAATGCTTTACCAGCTTTAAATGCAGGAACTGTTGCTGCTGGAATTTGAATTTTTTCTTTAGTTTGTGGATTAAGGCCAGTACGCGCTGCACGCTGTTTTACACTGAACGTACCAAAGCCAACAAGTGCGACTTGATCGCCTTTGCGTAATGATTCTGTAATTGAGTCTAAGGTTGCGTCTAAGGCTCGACCTGCAGCCGCTTTTGAAATGTCCGCTCCAGCTGCAATTGCATCAATCAATTCTGATTTATTCACTCAACTTCCCCTTGTAATTGTTGTGTGTTTAAAAGTCGTTGGATGTATTATTCACTTTATTACACCACCGACCGAAGTGCGAGCGAACTTTATACCAATTGGATAAATTGACTGTCAAGCAACTTGTCGTCTGAAGCCAGTATTTATGCGGCCTAGCGCTCAATTTTTCACAGCTTCGACGGTTCTTTAACCAATTTACACAATAGAAATTCGAACTCGCGTATTTATTATTTAATTGCAAGTATTTAGTGCAAAGCAATATTAATTTTTTTAGCGATAATAATTAATGCGCTTTGTTAATCGTTTCGCTTGATTCATCTTTCGTTAAAACAGTCGAATCGGTAACAACTTTCTCGTCTTCTATTTTTACAGGAGATTCAGAAAATGCGACCTCCATAACTTCGTCGATCCACTTTACAGGAATAATTTCCAAATCGCCTTTAATATTTTTCGGAATTTCTTCGAGGTCACGCATATTATCTTTTGGAATTAATACTTTTCTTATTCCACCTCGATGCGCAGCTAAAAGCTTCTCTTTTAATCCACCAATTCTGAGCACTTCGCCGCGCAAAGTAATCTCTCCTGTCATGGCAACTTCCGACAAAACTGGAATACCAGTTAAGCTCGAAACTAATGCAGTGCACATTCCAATACCTGCGCTAGGACCATCTTTTGGTGTTGCACCTTCAGGAACATGAACATGAATGTCTAATTTTTCATAAAAATCGGCATCAATACCAAGACGTTTCGCACGACTACGAACAACTGTCATAGCCGCTTTGATCGATTCTTGCATAACATCACCCAGTTGTCCGGTAAAAAGAGTTTTACCTTTACCAGGCGTTGCCATTGCTTCAATTGTTAATAAATCGCCACCCACTTGTGTCCAAGCTAAGCCTGTTACTTGACCAACACGATGTTCTTCAGACGCTTTGCCAAAATCATACTTTTCAACACCCAAATATTTTTCAATATTTTTTTCTGAAACAACTTGCTTCTTATCTTTTGGTTTTAGCGTTAAATTCTTGACAACTTTGCGACATATCTTAGCTATTTCTCGCTCGAGTGACCGAACACCGGCTTCTCTGGTATATCGTTGTATGATTTTACGAATCGCTTTTTTATGAATAAGTAGTTCATTCTCTTGCAGACCGGCGCTTTCCATTTGCTTCGGAACTAAATAACGTTCTGCAATTGCAAGTTTTTCATCTTCGGTATAACCCGGAATACGAATCACTTCCATACGATCCAATAATGGCTCAGGAATATTCATTGAGTTGGCAGTACACACAAACATTACTTCAGACAAGTCATAATCAACTTCAAGATAATGATCGTTAAAAGTATTGTTTTGTTCAGGATCTAAAACTTCTAATAATGCAGACGAGGGATCACCACGCATATCAGATGCCATCTTATCAATTTCATCAAGCAAGAAGAGTGGATTCTTAACTCCGATTTTTGCCATTTTTTGAATAACTTTGCCCGGCATAGAGCCAATATAAGTGCGTCGGTGACCACGAATTTCAGCTTCGTCTCTTACCCCACCTAGAGACACTCTTACATACTCACGACCGGTTGATTTAGCAATTGAGCGACCTAAAGAAGTTTTACCAACTCCAGGAGGCCCAACTAAACACAATACCGGCCCTTTTATTTTGTCGACTCTTTGTTGAACAGCTAAATATTCTAAAATTCTTTCTTTTACTTCTTTTAAACCATAGTGATCGTCATCAAGTACTTTTTCTGCATTGATCAAATCTTTTTTAACGTCACCGCGTTTACTCCAAGGAACACTGATCATCCAATCAATATAGCCCCGAACAACTGTCGCTTCAGCTGACATAGGAGACATCATTTTTAACTTTTTAAGTTCAGCATCAGCTTTTTCTTTGGCTTCTTTCGGCATGCCTGCTTGTTCAATTTTTTCTTCAAGCTCAGCTAACTCTTTTGTCGACTCTTCGCCATCACCAAGCTCTTTTTGAATGGCTTTCATTTGCTCATTCAAATAATATTCACGCTGACTCCTTTCCATTTGTTTTTTGACGCGACCACGAATGCGCTTTTCGACATGCAGGACGTCTATCTCGCCTTCCATCAGTCCCATTAAATGTTCAAGTCGTTCTTTGACATCATCGATTTCAATAATTTTTTGCTTTTCATCGACTTTTAAAGTTAAGTGAGAAGCGACAGTGTCAGTTAAGCGTCCTAAATCAGAAATACCTGACAGCGCTGACAATATTTCTGGAGGTATTTTTTTGTTTAGCTTGATGTAGCTCTCAAAGAGTTCGGTAGCAGAACGCATCAATGCTTCTGCTTCTGATTCGGGAGGTAGAGGATCTTCTAGATGTTCAATTTCTGCAAATAAAACCGAATCATTTTCTGCAAAATCTTTTACTCTTGCGCGGCTTTGGCCTTCAACCAAAACTTTCACATTGCCATCAGGAAGTTTTAACATTTGCAAAATCTTTGCAATGCTACCAGTTGTATAAATATCATCCGACTCAGGGGAATCCGTTGCTGCATCTTTTTGCGCCAGCAATAAGATGTGCTTATCGCCACGACTATTGGCTTCTTCAAGTGCTTGAATCGATTTGCTTCGTCCCACAAAGAGAGGAATGACCATATGTGGAAAAACGACGACATCCCGCAAGGGTAAAACGGGTACGGTTTCAATTGTGACTGTTTCGCTCTCTGACATAATGATTACTTCTCGATTTGATTTAGTAACTATATGGGGATTCAAATGCGATATTCAAATAAAAGCACTAAAAATCCTCTCGGACACGCCAATTAGTGAACGTTGAATGCGACAAAGGCCAGCGAACTGGCCTTTTGTTATCAACTTTGGCGCTCAACTCGCTATTCAGCTGATGCTTTTTTCCCCTGAGAGTCATTTTCAAAAATGAGCAAAGGATCCGACTCGCCATCTACGACGGCCTGATCGATTGCGACCTTTGATACATTTTTCATCGAAGGCAATTTGTACATGGTCTCAAGCAAAACTTTCTCCATTATAGAGCGTAACCCACGTGCTCCTGTACGCCGCTCCATTCCTTTACGAGCTACGGCTCTTAATGCATCTTCACGAAACTCAAGAACAACATCTTCCATATCAAAGAGTCGACTGTATTGTTTGGTTAACGCATTTTTGGGTTCTTTTAAAATACGAACGAGAGCTTCTTCATCCAACTCTTCAAGAGTTGCTACAATCGGTAAACGCCCTACAAACTCAGGAATCAAACCGTATTTCACTAAGTCGTCAGGCTCACAATCACGCAGAACTTCACCTACGTTTTTGCTATCGTCTTTTGAGCGAACTTCAGCACCAAAACCGATGCCGCCCTTTTCTGAACGGTCACGAATAACTTTATCGAGTCCAGCAAACGCACCACCACAGATAAACAATATATTTCGGGTATCGACTTGTAGGAATTCTTGCTGAGGGTGCTTTCGCCCACCTTGTGGTGGCACTGATGCAACTGTACCTTCAATAAGCTTTAAAAGAGCTTGTTGAACGCCTTCACCAGACACATCACGAGTGATTGATGGGTTATCCGCTTTTCGAGATATCTTATCAATTTCATCGATATAAACGATACCATGCTGAGCTTTGTCGACATCATAATCACAGCGTTGTAATAGCTTTTGAATGATATTTTCAACGTCTTCACCAACATAACCAGCTTCGGTCAATGTTGTTGCGTCAGCAATGGTGAAGGGAACATTTAATAGACGCGCCAAGGTTTCAGCCAGCAGAGTTTTTCCGCTTCCCGTTGGTCCAACCAGCAAAATATTCGATTTGCCTAACTCAACTTCATCCCCTTTACCACCAACTGCCGAATTCAGGCGCTTGTAATGGTTATAGACAGCCACAGAGAGAACTTTCTTCGCCTGAGCTTGCCCAATAACATATTCGTTCAGGGTTTCGTTGATTTCTTCTGGAGTTGGTAATTTAACGCCTTCTGACTCTTGTACAATATCCTCGACTTCTTCTCGGATGATATCGTTACACAGTTCGACGCACTCATCACAAATAAAGACAGAAGGCCCCGCAATCAGCTTGCGAACTTCATGCTGGCTCTTGCCACAAAAAGAACAATACAGCAACTTGCCATTATCGTCTTTTCCGCCAGTGCCTTTTTTATCACTCATGGACTTTCCTCAAATTCGGTTAAAAAAGCTACGGCCTGAGCCGTTTTAAGCCGATATACTCTATATGTTAGCCGTTTTTGACGTTTTGTCATCATTTCGCAGCGTCCAATAGAGCAGATTTGCAGACTTATAGCAAGTAGCTATGTCGCCTTTCAATAATAAGAGTTAATTATCTCTATTTTCTAATACCTTATCGACAATACCATATTCCTGAGCCGTTGCGGCACTCATGAAATTGTCTCGATCGGTGTCTCGCTCAATATCCGCCAGTTCTCTGCCAGTGTGGAACGCTAGTATTTCGTTCAATTTAGCACGCATTTGAAGAATTTCTTTGGCGTGTATCTCAATATCAGAGGCTTGTCCCTGAAATCCACCCAAAGGTTGATGAATCATTATACGAGAATTCGGCAATGCACACCTTTTTTCCTTTGCTCCTCCGGCCAGCAAAAATGCGCCCATGCTGCATGCTTGTCCAATACACAGCGTACTAATGTCTGGCTTAATAAATTGCATCGTATCGTAGATGGACATTCCAGCAGTAACAGAGCCGCCCGGAGAATTAATATACAAATAAATGTCTTTCTCTGGATTTTCTGACTCCAAAAATAGCATCTGGGCGACTACTAAATTAGCCATATGATCTTCGACTTGCCCAACGAGAAAAATAACCCGCTCTTTTAAAAGTCGAGAATAAATGTCGTAAGACCGTTCACCTTTTGCGGTTTGCTCAACTACCATAGGTACCAAAGTTGCCGCAGTTTCGAGATGCTTCTTGTCCAGCATATTTTCTCCTATTATTCGCAACGGACGATATTGGATTTTTGGCTTCACTACCAATATTTATTTAGCTTATTAAAATAAAAAGCCCGGAACCTAAACTATAGCAGCATTGGCCCCGGGCTTAAATTTTTTTATTGAGTTATTAACCACTTAACTGGAGCGGTTAATAACCAAACAAATTAACGTTTTTGATCCATAATTTCTTTAAAGCTAGTTTCTTTATCGGTTACTTTTGCTTCAGATAAAACTAGATCAACGACTTTTTGTTCTAGCACTAATTGCTCAATTTGAGATAAACGAGACTTATCTTCTTTATACCAACTGATAACTTCTTCTGGCTGCTCATAAACAGATGCTAACTCTTCAAGCTGAGAATCTATGTCAGCATTTTCGGCTTTTAACTCTTTGGCTTTAATGACACCACCAATAACCAATCCCAGCTTCACACGACGCATCGCTTGTTCTTCGAACATAGATGCCGGTAAGTTAGCCGCCATATCCTCATTTCCGCCGTATTGCGAAATCATTTGTTTTCGCATCGCATCTATTTCTGAGTCAACCGCTGCTTTAGGAGCTGTAATATCGTCATGAACTTTAAGCAATCCATCCATAACCTGCTCTTTAACTTTAGAGCTTAATGCGTTT
The DNA here is from genome assembly GCF_007570825.1 of Pleionea sediminis. GTDB lineage: Bacteria > Pseudomonadota > Gammaproteobacteria > Enterobacterales > Kangiellaceae > Pleionea > Pleionea sediminis. The sequence goes on from NZ_SUNB01000001.1 coordinate 171,647, forward strand.
TTAAGTTCACGCTCCATGTTAGCACGGACATCTTCTTTCATTTTATTGATGTTACCGTCCTCGACACCTAACGCTTCCGCTAATTCACCAACTTTTGGCAACTCTTTTTTGTTAACCTTATGTACAGTTGTCTTAAATACCGCTTCTTTGCCTGCCAAATTTTCCGCATGATAGTCTTCAGGGAAAGTCACCTTCACTTCGACTTCATCACCAGCTTTTGCATCGACTAATTGATCTTCAAAACCAGGAATCATTGAGCCTGTCCCTAGTTCAAGAGGATGATTTTCCGCTTTTCCACCTTCAAACTCTTCACCATCAATAGAACCCACGAAGTCAATAACAACCTGGTCACCCTCTTTCGCTTTACGTTTAACTTCAACCCAGCTTGCACGCTGCTCTCTCAAAGTGTCCAGCATGTCGCTTAAGTCTTCATCTTTAACTTCAGCTGTCAGTTTTTCCACCTCGATGCCAGAAAGATCTTTTATTTCAACTTCTGGATAAACTTCAAAGGTTGCAGTGAACTCGACATCCTGACCTTCTTCGTTTTTCGTTGGCTCAACAAATGGAGCTCCTGCAGGAGTGATTTTTTCTTGAATAATGGCTTTGTAGAAGTACTGCTGCATCAACTCGCCTAAAACTTCATGACGAACGCTATCACCAAATCGCTTCTTTACCACTTTAAAAGGCACTTTTCCTGGGCGGAAACCGTTTAGACGGACAGTGCGTGACAGTTGTTGTAAGCGCTTTTGCGCCTCAGTATCCACATCTTCAGCAGGAATACTGACCGTTAATTTACGCTCTAAAGCTGACGTGGTTTCTACTGAAACTTGCATTGCAATACTCCAAAAAATTCTCGTATTAAATAGCAAAAAGCCGCCTACGATTGGCAGCTATGCTGTGCATTGATAAAATTCAGTATGCGGGGGGTTGTGCGGCAAGATACATTCAAAGAAAACTGGTGCGAAAGGAGAGACTCGAACTCTCACGCCTCGCGGCACTGGAACCTAAATCCAGCGTGTCTACCAATTCCACCACTTTCGCGTTTTCTTTAAAATCCCTGACATGATGTGGTATCGGCCCTAGTGCTACACCACCCTACATGCTATGAGCCGCTGTCATTTCATACTAATTATCGGCTCAACTCTGGGGTGAGTGATGGGATTTGAACCCACGACAACCGGAATCACAATCCGGGGCTCTACCAACTGAGCTACACCCACCATAAACTTTAACTTATGTCCTGGCCAAGTTCGGCCCCACCAGCTGCCAAACAAGTTTGGCGCGCCCGGCAGGATTCGAACCTGCTACCCACGGCTTAGAAGGCCGTTGCTCTATCCAAATGAGCTACGGGCGCTATGTAACCTAAAACCATGAACATAAGCAATAAAACTGGTCGGGGAAGAGGGATTTGAACCCCCGACATCCTGCACCCAAAGCAGGCGCGCTACCAGACTGCGCTATTCCCCGATATCTCGTTCGTTGCCTCACGAGGAGCGCGCATAATACTGATTTCGGTGGGTATCGTCAACAACCAAAAACATTTTATTATACGATTTTTCAGGCTTTCAACTCTGAACATTTCCTGAGAAAATACTCCACCAATCAATTGGGTTAATTTGTGGACAAACAATATCTTATGACTGCTCAAATTATCGACGGAAAAGCCATCGCTAAGCAACTCAGACTTAAAATTGCCGAAAAAGTATCTTCCCGACTCAACCGAGGTCTCCCTGCGCCAGGTCTCGCGGTGATTTTAGTGGGTAATGATGCTGCATCCTCTATTTACGTGAACAAAAAAGTTCAGGCGTGCGAAGAAATAGGATTCAACTCGAAAAAAATCGAATTGCCGGAATCCACCAGTGAGCAAGAATTACTCAACACAATCGACAGTTTAAATGCCAACCCGGAAATTCATGGCGTTTTACTGCAACTCCCTATTCCTGAGCATATCGATTCTAATAAGATGCTCGAGCATATCGCCCCTGAAAAAGACGTTGATGGATTTCATGCATTTAATTTGGGACGACTGGTTCAAAGAAATCCATTGCTTCGCTCGTGCACCCCTAAGGGAATTATTACTTTATTGGAGTCGATTGACGGCGTCGATATCCGCGGCATGGATGCAACAATTGTTGGGGCATCGAATATCGTCGGGCGACCGATGTCTCTTGAATTACTCATCAAAGGATGCACGACAACGGTATGTCATCGCTTTACTAAAAATTTACAGTCTCATGTAGAGCGCGCGGAATTACTTATTGTCGCGGTTGGAAAACCCGGAATCGTTAAAGCAGAGTGGATAAAACCCGGAGCAATCGTAATTGATGTGGGAATTAATCGACTTGAAACAGGTGAAGTTGTTGGCGATCTGGATTATGAAGCTGCGGTAGAAAAAGCAGGTTGGATTACACCGGTTCCAGGTGGTGTTGGCCCGATGACGGTAGCAACCCTGATGGAAAACACTATTCTAGCCGCAGAACTTTCCGAAGAAAAAGTGCGGTAATTTAAATTTCAGCAACCGCAAAAGCCACCGCCATGGTGGCTTCATCTGATAGACTGATATGAATCTTGGAAATCCCTCTTTCTTCCATTAACTGTTTAGCTTTACCAGACACAGAAACAAACGGTTTTCCATTGTCATCATTAAGAACCGAGAAATCATCAAAACGCACACCATTCGCGATTCCTGTCCCCAAACACTTCACAATCGCTTCTTTCGCTGCAAATCTCTTTGCCAAATAAGTGACAGGTTGGGCTTTATAGCTTTTTGAGCGTAATTCCTCTTCCGACAAAATTCGTTGAGCAAATCGCTCGGCAAATCGATTGAATGATTGCTCTATTCGAGCAACTTCAACAATATCAGTACCTATACCGGCGATTGCCATGCTCGAGCCTCAACCATTAGACGCTTCATTTCTGAAACCGCATCAGACAACCCAGAAAATACCGATCGCGCAATGATTGCATGACCAATATTCAATTCTATCACTTCTGGTATTTGGGCAATTGGCTGCACATTATGGTAGTGCAATCCGTGTCCAGCATTCACTTGCAGGCCTTGCTCATAAGCGATTGCTGCGCCCTTCTGTATTTTTCGCAATTCCGTTCGAGCAAATTCTTCTGTTTTTGCTTCAGCAAATGCCCCCGTGTGCAACTCAATCAGCGGCGCTTTACATCTGACCGCGGCATCGATCTGAGAAGGCTCTGCATCAATGAATAATGAAACTTGAATGCCTATATCCGCCAATCGCGAACACGCATCTTTTATTTTTGCTTCGTTGGAAACGACATCTAATCCACCTTCCGTTGTTAGCTCCTCACGTTTTTCAGGAACTAAACAACAAAAATGGGGTTTAACTTGTTCGGCGATAGACAACATTTCTTCGGTAACCGCCATTTCTAAATTCATCCGAGTTTGTAGAGTATTTCTCAGCAGAAACACATCTCTGTCAGTTATGTGGCGACGATCTTCACGCAAATGGACAGTGATACCATCTGCGCCAGCTTGCTCAGCAATCGCGGCTGCAGTTATTGGTTCCGGATAAATTGTTCCACGAGCATTTCTCAACGTCGCAATGTGATCAATATTCACACCCAATAAAATCGGATTTTTCATAAAACTTGGGCTCCTAAAATGTCCAATACAGTATAAAGATTTCGAAAGCTGTTTAACAACGACGGGAATTAACAGAGCTGTTTTTCTGCCACTGCAACCAAAGCTCGCGACTCTGTAGCGGTTTGTTCCCTAGGTACGGTAGCAATAATTCGCGGTTAATGTGTTTTAGAGCATTTAATGCATCAGGGTTATTTAATCGACCAGCAACAATGTCCAACAATGTTATACCTTCAACTTTAAATCCTGATGTAGAACCACGCTCACAAACGGAGAAAGACTCTCGTTTGTTTAGTGTATAAAGTAAATTAGGCTCAATTGGACTACCTGATGAATCCAGTGAAAAGTCGATTGCAACGCCAAAATCTTGTAACACCATCAGCTCTAGCTGCCGTAAAACAATTTGTACATCATTTTTTACGGCTAACGCGTGATATACGTCAGGCAAAAACTGAAATATTCTCGGGAAAGGTTCACCGGGCTCCATGACTCGACACAAAAGTTCACTGACATAGCACGATAAAGCAAAAGATTCACCATTAAAGCTTTTTGGCCCAGTTAACGCTTCTACAGAAACTAACGTTTTTAAATCTCCTCGCCCCTTGTATTCAACTTCAACCACACTACTCATTTGAAGTAGTGCCCGCCAGTCTTTTCTTGATTGTGCTCGCGCACCTTTCGCTACAAAAGCCATCCGACCATGCTCTTCCGTAAAAACATCGACGATCAAACTGGTGTCTTGATAAGGTCTGGAATGTAATACAATCGATAGAATGGACGATGTGTTCATTAATGCAAGAGTCTAATTTATCATGACCAGGTTAAGATTCATCATACCCCAATGAACGTAAAGCACGTTCATCATCAGCCCATCCGTCTTTAACTTTTACCCAGGTTTCTAAATACACTTTGCAATCCAATAAATGCTCAAGCTCTTTACGAGCATCGCGCCCAATGACTTTTAACTTCTCACCTTTTCGGCCAATAACAATATTTTTTTGACCATTTCTTTCTACAAGAATCAATGCATTTATACGGGCGATACCACGATCATCATATTCAAATCGTTCAATTTCAACGGTCACGGAATAAGGAATCTCATTTCCAGAGTGTCTCATAATTTTTTCGCGAACGATTTCGGCTGCCATAAAGCGTTGACTGCGATCTGTAACATAATCTTCCGGGAAGAAAAACGTTCCCTCAGGCATAAATTCAAATAATTTTTTCTTTAAGAGTTCAACGTTATCCCCTTTTTCTGCTGAACCCGGGATAATTTCCTTAAAGTTGTGTAATTTGCCGAGCGACTCTAAATGCGGCAATAAATCTGATTTATCTTTTACGTTATCAACCTTATTGATAAATAAAATGGTTGGAACACCTGAGTCAATGGCAAATTTTAAAGCGAGATCATCATCTTCATTCCAACGAGAGCCTTCAACAACAAGAACATTTAAATCAACTTCTTTTACTGTCGAGGAAGCGGCCTTATTCATTAATCGATTTATTGCCCGGGCTTCATTAACGTGCATACCTGGCGTATCAACGTAAACCACTTGAGTATTCTTAACAGTATCAATACCCAAAATTCTGTGACGAGTTGTTTGCGGTTTTCTTGAAGTTATACTGATTTTTTGACCGAGCAAGCGATTCAGTAATGTTGACTTACCAACATTTGGACGACCAATTATTGAAACATAGCCACAGTATGTTTTTTTTGCATCTTTCATGCGCTTAATTGCTCCATCATTTTATCTGCAGCAGCTTGCTCAGCCTTGCGTCGGCTTGTGCCTTGACCTTCAGTTTCTAACTTTGGCTGATTAATTTTACAAGACACCCAATAGGTTCGGTTATGATCTTTACCTTCTGAACGGACGATTTCATACTGAGGCAGCTCTTGATTTCGACTTTGTAACCACTCTTGAAGGCGAGTTTTTGGATCTTTTTCTGCCATGGTTAGTGACAAAGACTGATAACGATTCTCATACAACTTATGAACGACCTTTTCCGCAGATTGTAAACCGCCATCTAAATAAACGGCTCCTAAAATCGCCTCAAATGCATCCGACAAGATTGACGCTCGACGAAACCCGCCACTTTTCAATTCACCACTTCCCAGAGCTAATAAGTCACCAAGGCACAATTCATTTGCTATCTCAGCCAGTGTTTTTTCCTTCACGAGTTTTGCGCGCAAACGAGTTAGCTGACCTTCATCTCCTTGAGGAAACAAATCGTACAGTTTGGCTGCGGTTACGAAACCTAAAATACTATCACCAAGAAATTCAAGACGCTCATTGTGCTGTCCTTTAGCACTTCGGTGAGTTAGCGCCTGTTCAAGTAAAGTTCGCTTTTGAAATGAGTATTCAATGTTTTTTTCGAGTTCTTCTAGAGCTTGATATTGACGCATTACACTTCGACACTTTCCCGAAACTCAACTAACAAATAAAGATTCCCAAACATCTGAACTTTAGCATTGTACTCTATAGACACTTCTAGCTTTCCGTTTCTTAAGTTTTTAAACTTAATGTCTTTCGTAGTCGCTCTCTCAACTTGATCTATTTGAAAGTTTGCTTGTATTTTTTTCAAAATTTCATTTTGAGAGCGTCCAACATTAGATTTTTCAACGGAGAGAAGAGCTTTTCTAACACTCATACCTTCCATATAGATAGGTGTTAGCATTAAACCAGCATAGAGGAAAACTCCAGCCATTCCGCCGATAATAAGCCACTGCCAAAATGAAGCTCCGCGCTGTTTTGTTAACATAAAACTCTCTCCATAATTGCTAAAGAATTACTTTATACCCTGAACCCGATCAAACTTTACTCCTGTTGGAATATAGCTCATTATACCGCCTTTATCAGGATTCTTCTTATCTTCAAAGCCGAACTCTAAATGCATCCAAATAGCCTCAGCTTTGCCAACCATACGTTTTTCAGGAACAAATCCCCAAAAACGACTATCGCTACTGCCCGTTCGATTATCTCCCAGCACAAAATAGTTAGCCTGAGGTACTTTCACGCCTTTCGCCCAATCGTAGTGAAATGAGCCTCTATCTGCGTGGAATTTTCGTTCAGTTAAATTCGGATAAACCCGCTTATTAGCTTCATAACTTGCTCGCCATCCAGGTATGTAACGATACTGTCCATATTGAATATCTTTCTCATGAACTAAAATCTGATGCGTTACCGTACCGATAGTCTCTTCATAAACATCCGTATTTTCGAAACCATCATCAGAAACGAGACGTCGATGTATCAAGTTTTTTACACCACACTGTAAACCCGCGTTATTTGCATTTTCTCGTGCAGAATCAGTATCGCAATTCGGTATGATAAAGAGTTCATGTTTTTGATTATAAAAAACAGTGTCACCTGGTAACGCAATTAGCCGTTTAATATAATCTTTCTCAGGCTCGTGAGGTGCCCGAAAAACCACAACGTCACCCCTTTGAGGCGCATCGCCCTCAGTAAGCTTCGTTTTTGTAACAGGCAAACGTAGACCATACGCGAATTTATTCACCAAGATAAAGTCGTGGACCCATAACGTTGGTTTCATTGAACCCGAGGGAATTTTAAAGGGCTCATAAAAAAATGAACGTAGTAAAACAATAATTAAAAGTAACGGAAAGAAAGACCAACCATAATCGATCCACCAAGGTAACTTACGAACCGCTTCAATTTCTTTTTCATCCGGATGCGTTTTAATTTGGTATAAGGCTTGTACTTTGGCTTCTGCCTTTTTTTCCATGTAAAACTTTTCGACTAAGGTAATAACGAAACTAATTCCTAAAGCCACGACCAATATCAATTCAAAATTGGGTAACATCATCCAAATAACTGCCGCAATACAAGTCATAACAAACGCGGTGTCAGATAAGCTCACCCAATCTGGTTTCTCTAGAATTTTTTGAGCATCTTCGTATTCAATATTTCGCTTTTTCGAGCGTAATTTTTCAAGCTTATCTTTTCGCTGTTTTGACCAAACCCAAATATCAAGCCCACTAATAATCGAAGAAGCAATAAATGCAATAATTAAAAAAGTTTTAAAATCCATAAATTACCAAGTCCCACTCATTAATCTTTGCCAACTTGCAATACGGCAAGAAAAGCATCTTGAGGGATTTCGACGCGACCAACTTGCTTCATTCGCTTCTTACCCTCTTTTTGTTTTTGTAATAGTTTTTTCTTACGGCTGACGTCACCACCATAACATTTCGCAGTAACATTTTTACGTAATGCTTTAACAGTCGAACGTGCCACAATTTGATTGCCTAAAGCAGCCTGTATAGCGACTTCAAACATCTGCCTGGGAATCAATTCCTTCATTTTCTCGACCAATTCACGACCGCGATAAAAAGCTTGTTCTTTATGGACAATCATTGCTAACGCATCAACTTTGTCACCGTTAATCATAATATCCAACCGTGCTAATTTAGCAGGCTGAAAACGGACAAAGTTATAATCCAGCGAAGCATAACCTCGACTCACCGATTTAATCCGATCAAAAAAGTCGAGCACTACCTCATTCATTGGTAACTCGTAAGTTAAAGAAACTTGATTACCGGCATATTGCATATTTTTTTGAACGCCGCGTTTTTCGACACATAACGTAATTACATTACCTAAGTAGTCTTGTGGAACCAGGATATTCGCTTCAACTATAGGTTCACGCATTTCATCAATTTCGCCGGGCTCAGGCAGTTTCGACGGATTATCAACATAAACTACCTCACCGTCGTTTCTTACGATCTCAAAAACAACGGTTGGAGCGGTTGTTATAAGATCAAGATTGTATTCTCGCTCTAAACGCTCTTGAATAATTTCCATATGAAGCATTCCGAGAAAGCCACAACGGAAACCAAAGCCTAAAGCAGTTGAGTTTTCTGGCTCGAAAAACAAAGATGCGTCATTCAAACTCAATTTACCCAAAGCATCTCTAAAATTCTCATAATCATCAGAAGATACCGGGAATAAGCCGGCGTAAACTTGAGGTTTCACTTTTTTAAAGCCTGGAAGACGTTCTTCGGAAGGGTTCTTTACCGTGGTCAGCGTATCACCTACTGGCGCACCATGAATGTCCTTGATGCCAGCAATAACATATCCAACCTCTCCCGCACGTAACTGACCAGTATCCTTTCTTTTGGGTGTGAAGATACCGACATGATCAACAAGATGAGCTTTGCCTGTGGACATGACCAACATTTTGTCACCTGCGTTCAAGGTACCCTCGACCACACGCACTAAAGAGACAACACCTAAATAATTATCGAACCATGAATCCACGATGAGCGCTTTGAGCGGTGCCTTGTCATCACCCTGTGCTGGCGGCACTTTAGCAACGATCGTTTCTAAAACGTCCTGAATTCCAACACCAGTTTTGGCAGAGCAACGCACTGCGTCTGTTGCCTCGATGCCAATAATGTCCTCAATTTCTTGACTGACTCGGTCAGGATCTGCTGCTGGTAAATCAATTTTATTGAGTATCGGAATGACTTCGAGATCTTGCTCGATGGCGGTATAACAGTTTGCGACTGTTTGCGCTTCAACGCCCTGACCTGCATCAACCACTAGAAGCGCACCTTCACAAGCAGCAAGTGAACGCGAGACTTCATAAGAGAAGTCAACGTGCCCCGGCGTATCAATAAAATTCAGCTGATACGTATTTCCATCCTTTGCTTGATAATCCAAAGTAACACTCTGGGCTTTAATGGTAATGCCACGCTCTCTTTCCAAATCCATTGAATCCAGTACTTGTTCATCCATTTCACGGTCTGTAAGCCCGCCACAAAACTGGATTAAACGGTCTGAGAGTGTCGATTTGCCATGATCGATATGCGCGATAATTGAAAAGTTACGAATAAATTGTGTATACGACATAAAGTAATTGCCCAGAAAACCTCTGTTTCAACGAAAATGCGGCGCCCAAATGAACCGCAACTACTCGCATTCTATCAAAAAGGCGCCGATTCTAACGTATTTTAAACAACAAAGGCAGTGACTTTGCACGTATCTGGCAAGTCACTGGGTTATTCATTACCTAATTTTAGTACCAAAAATCTTGGCCCCATACCTCTTCGGTTGACTAGAACCGCGACAGAGCCAATTTCTGGCAACCGATCGAGAGCGCTTTGATAGTCTTCGATGCTATTAATCCGTTGTTGGTTAAGCATTTGCAGAATATCGCCTTCTCGAATACCCGCATCTCTCGCTGGACCAGAAATCACTTCTCTTACCAGTACACCGTATTCAACGTCGGCCATTTCTCGGATACGATCATCCAACTCGACAACCGTCATACCAAGGCCGGCATTACTTTCGCCACCAGGTCTGCCTCGGTCGGCAACTTCACTTTGAGGCCTCTCACCAATAGTGATATCCAATGTCTTACGATCGCCATTTCTTAAAATGACCATTTCCACTTCTTTTCCAGGCTTAATCCGTCCAACTAAAAATGGCAAATCCGCGGCACTGCCAACTTCTTTTCCATCGACCTCAATCACAATATCGCCCACTTTCAAGCCACCTTCTTCAGCCGGCGAATCTTTAGTTACCTGACGCAATAAAGCGCCTTTAACTTCATCCAGCTCAAAAGCCTGCATAGTGTCATAGTCGACATCTTGATACATTACACCAAGAAATCCTCGGCTGACTCGACCGTCTTCACGCAATTGCTCAGCGACGTCCATCGCTAAATCCATCGGAATGGCGAAAGCTAAGCCCATATTTCCGCCAGTCATACTGAAAATTTGTGAATTGATACCGACAACCTCTCCTTTTTCATTGAAAAGTGGGCCACCGGAATTACCTCGGTTAATAGCAGCGTCGGTTTGAATAAACGGCACATATTGCTCTCTTGCCAAACTGCGGCCTTTCGCACTGACAATACCAGCCGTTACTGTATGCTCAAGTCCGAAAGGGGCGCCATACGCCAAAACCCATGCTCCAACTTTGAGCTTCTCCACATCACCAATTTTTACCGCCTTTAAATCCTTTGCGTCGATTTTTAGCAAGGCGATATCGGAATCCTCATCCTCTCCCAACAGTTCAGCTTTATAAACTTTTTTATTCACCAACTGAACATAAATAGATTTAACACCATGAATCACATGTCGATTTGTTAAAACGTAGCCGTCGTTATCTATAATAAAGCCCGAACCAGAGGGTCCTTGGGCCTGTCGTCCACGACTTTCTACTTCTGTTGTGATAACAACAACAGAATCTCTCACATCTTCAACAACTCGCGTAAAATCAGGACGAGAAGCCTGAACCACGCCCGCCAGGGCAACCAACAATAACAACACATTTGCTTTTACAAACTTCACTGCTTGCATCTCCTTCATTCAGAAAAATTACTATTGGATATATTTGAAAAATTAAATGATCTAAAATCGTTACTAATTCGTGTACGTCTGTTTATGACCTCATAATTCAACTTTAGTGCGACTCGATTTGTAACACTATGTTGTCAGAGCGAAACGCAATTAACTTAATCTCATTCAAAATTCGGCGCGATAATTTCTGGGTAAGCAATTTTGAAGTGCCCAGACCCAAAATGAATCCTAAAACACCTCCCACGACGACAATACCTTCCGAAAATAGTAGTGCTTCGGTAAACACCGCACCAACAAAAAGAAAGACTATCGGGACCAAATAAATGACAGAAGAACCAAGCAATAAACCGGCATTGGGAACTTGAACAATCACCTCATCACCAGACTTTGCACCAATCGTATTTTCCAATTTCAACAGTTGTAATTGTCGCCCAAAAACTTTACTAAGAATTCCAGTTCCACAAGTATTAGAAGTAGAACAACTATCACAAGACGATTTTTGAACAGCCGAAATCCACACGTGAGCTTCATCAGCTTCAACGACATTTGCAAATTCATTGTGATAGTTTGCAGCCATAAAAACCTCGTCAGTTAAAACGATACGTTTGCATCAATTTAACATTAACGACCAAACGAGTTATATCCGTTAAAAAATAACTCAACAAAAATCTATCTTACAAAAACAACTAACCCCCAAAAATGGGGGCTAATTTAAAATAATCAATACAGTAGTCGCGATTTACTGATCTTGATGCTCAAGCTCCTCAAACGCTTTGAGCTCAGCCTCTCGATTTTTCTTCTCCAATTCCATCATAACTTGGCGGAACTGCTTGGGTGTCATGCGATAAGTTTTAACTTGCTCTCCGCTAACCAACCTAACATAAGGTAACGCGCCTGAATTTGTCGCATTCGATGATTGTGAAAATTTATTGAAGATTGTATTAATGCGTTCTAATTGTGCTCGTTCCTCTTCCGTAACATGATACTCAGCTAACATGGTATCTGAGGCGGTAGTCCCACTCACATTATTTGCGGCGGGTAATGAAGAGGAGTTTACAAGAGTCGCATTACCTGACGGCGCAGAGGCTCCAGGATACCACTGAACCCCAACAATCACAGAGAGAGCAACAGAAGCAGCCACCGCCCAACCAGTAACCAATTTACGAGTTTTTGACGATCGTTTCGGCGCTAATACAGTCGGTTCTTGAGCAATTGCCTCACTGACTCGATTACTAAAGCCCGCCTGCCAATGAGCTGATGATTCATTACACATCACAGCACGAATCGCATGGAAAGATTCGAATGATTTGCGGCCATCTTCAGAACGCATTATTTCTTGATAAAACGTCTCGCTGTCTGGACCGTCATATTCATCATCCATCCAATCTGAAATTGTCTGTTTAACATCATCGTGCTTCATATCAACCAACCCCGATTTTCTCGCCATAGAGCAACCAACTCAAAAACGAGTTTTCTTATTTATCGTACGCCTTCAACCTGGCACAGTCTGACGCTAGAAATCCTATAAAGTTCAAAGTTTATTCAACAATTTACTCGACTAAAGCGCATCAAACCTGCTTTCCCAATGAGCTTTTTCCAAAGCCCGCTGGTTAATTCTCAAAATCGCGACGTCTACCTTCTGAGACTACAACAATTCGCGAATGTTCCGATCAATTGCCTCTCGTGCTCGAAAAATCCGCGAACGTACAGTACCGACCGGGCATTCCAAAACATCAGCAATTTCTTCGTAGCTCATACCTTCCATTTCTCGAAGTGTTATAGCAGACCGCAAATCTTCAGGAAGCGCCTCTATCGACTCAAATACCCGAGTTTTCAACTCATCAGTTAAAGCCAAGCGCTCTGGAGAACCATTGTCTTTTAAAGCATCAACCCCACTGAATTGCTCCGCTTCTGACGCATCTACATCCGAATCGGGTGGGCGCCGACCCTGAGCGACTAAGTGATTTTTTGCCGTATTCACGGCAATTCGATAAAGCCAAGTATAAAACGCACTGTCCCCTCTAAAGTTGGGTAACGCTCGGTAAGCTTTTACAAAAGCGTCTTGCGCAACATCAGCAATATCAGCAGGCTCTCTAACTAATCTGGAAATTAAACTAAAAACTTTATGCTGGTATTTTTTAACCAGTAAATCGAAGGCTCCTTTGTCACCCTTTTGGACCCTTTCAACCAGCTCTTTGTCATTCCCGGCACTCATCATACCTCCTCCTGAGTGTCAGGTTATTATTCGTTGTCATTTATGACCATCCAATAGAACTTTAGTTCGTGTTCATGAGTTTATTTTTTTATAATTATGACAGTTTAGAGTCATATATGGTGAAATTGCGACGAAAAAGACGCATCTTTTTCGCCAAACGGTTGAAACTGCTTAATTTTCAACCGACTCTTTTAGTAATTTTTTAAATTAGGGCATTAAATGTCTCAACATATTCACGACGTACTCATCATTGGCAGTGGTGCCGCAGGCCTTTCTGCAGCTTTGCACTTGTCGCAACTGGGAACCGTAGCTGTTCTATCAAAAGCAGAGTTAACTGAAGGCTCCACATTTTATGCCCAAGGTGGAATTGCTGCAGTTCTTGACTCTAAAGACAGTATTGAATCACACGTCCAGGATACCGAAATTGCAGGGGCAGGCTTATGCCATAAAGATGCCGTTCGATATACGGTAGAAAACTCAAAAAAATCCATCGAGTGGCTCATATCTCAAGGTGTCACTTTTAGCACAAAACCCAATAAAGAAGGTGAACTGAAATACCACCTCACCCGTGAAGGTGGGCACAGTCACCGACGAATTATTCATTCTGACGATGCTACCGGTAAAGCAGTTTCGACAACATTAGTTGGCGCTGTAAAACAACAACAAAATATAATTTTATTTGAGAGCCACAATGCCATCGACCTCATTACGCGGCAGATGAATGGTAAAAAACGCTGTGTCGGCGCTTACGCACTAAATTTAAGCACCGGCGAAGTTGAAGTTTTCAAAGCTCGATTTGTCATTTTGGCGACTGGTGGAGCAAGTAAAGTCTATCTTTATACGAGTAACCCAGATGTTGCCTCAGGAGATGGAATCGCGATGGCTTGGCGTGCCGGCTGCGAGGTTTCTAACCTGGAGTTTAATCAATTTCATCCAACTTGTTTGTATCATCCTGAAGCACAGTCATTCCTTATCTCAGAAGCTTTACGAGGCGAAGGTGCGGTTTTAAAAAGACCGGACGGTACTCGATTCATGCCCGAATATGACAAACGAGCCGATCTTGCACCGCGCGACATTGTCGCCAGAGCCATCGATCATGAAATGAAGAAACTTGGCGCAGAATGTATGTATCTAGACATTTCTCACAAGTCACCCGAGTTTATTAAAAGTCACTTTCCCAACATTTTAGAAAAATGTTTAAGTCTCGGTATCGATATAACCCAGTCACCCATGCCAGTGGTACCGGCCGCGCATTATACCTGTGGCGGAGTTGCCGTTAACTTGAAAAGTCAAACTGCGGTCGCTGGACTCTATGCGATTGGAGAGGTCGCCTGTACAGGTTTGCATGGCGCCAATCGAATGGCCAGTAACTCTTTGCTCGAGTGCCTGGTTTTTGCTAAAGCGGCTGCCGAAGATATCGAGTCTCAATTTGACAAGATCACCGTTTGCGACGAAGTTGCTGAGTGGGATGACAGTCGCGTCACTGACTCCGACGAACAAATTGTTATCACACACAATTGGCATGAGCTCAGACAAGTCATGTGGAATTACGTAGGCATTGTTCGAAGTGACAAGCGCCTACGGCGTGCCGAACGAAGAATTGAATTACTCAAGCAGGAAATCGCTGAGTATTACCAAAACTTCCGCGTAACCAACGACTTACTGGAGCTGCGAAATCTGGTACTTGTGGCAGAATTAATGGTGAAGTGTGCCAAACTCAGAAAAGAAAGTCGCGGATTACATCACACGCTCGACTATCCCGAATTAGCCAAAGAAGCCCACGACACGGTTTTAACGCCCGACTAAATCCTTTTGGACGCATTGAGCTAGTTCAATGAAAAAAGCTAGGAACTTTTATTCTTTATATGAAAATAACGATGCAACTCGTATGACAACTGCCGGAACGAGTTTTCCCCCAACACATCACGCCATAAAAAGATACGCTCGTTAGTTTTATCATTATTTTGATACACGAGCATCAGGCCAAAAGGAAATAACCGAGAAGACTCCAAAGGTGAAATGGTCTCAGAAACCTCATTGACATCGTTTCTAATCCACCATGTCCCATCATTAATCGTCAAGCGTTTGAGAATAAACGATCGTTTATGTCGCCATAAGCATGCAACTGTACACCCCATAATAGCGATAACCACTGAGCTCCAAACAACCCAGGATTTGAACAATAGCGCTGAGACTATTGTGATGATCAAAGGAATTATCAAAGCGAGTAAATAAAAATACACTCCCTCTTGATTAGAACCGTCAAAACGAGTCATTTAATCGATATGAAGTAGTTATCAGCAAGCGAGTCGCATGTTTAACCAATACCCATCAAAGAGCGAATCTTCGACACCAGCTGTGCAAAGCTATCGTCCTCGGGTCGACTGTATCCCATGATCCAATTAAAAAGATCGGGATCGGGCTGCTCCAATAACTCGAGCATTAATCGCTGGTCCTGCTCGTCCAGTGAAGCAAAATGCTTCTCTACGAATGGAACCAAAATAACATCCAGTTCCAACATTCCTCGACGACAGGTCCATTTTAACTTCTTGAGATCAATTTTTTCGGCCATATGAATTACAATACGATGGGCTTTTTAATTGGCGCCTAAATTAATGTAACCTTGCGCTAGACGCAAGTATCGATCCACTAAGAGGAGAAAAAATGCGCGAGCAATGGCAACAACTTATCCAGGAAAGGCTCAATCAAGAAGAAAATTTGAGTAATTCGTCAGCAATAAAAGCAGGTGATCTGTTCGACCTTAGTTCGTTTGGCGTTATTCAGCTAGCGGGCGAAGATGTCATAAAATTTTTACAGGGCCAAACAACCAACGATGCGCAACAAGTTACCGATGAAAAAGCTCAGTTATCGGCAATCTGTAACCCTCAGGGTCGGATGATTTCTTTGTTCTTGCTACTGAAAATGAACGATCATTGGTTGCTCATTTTGCCCCATACATTGGTTGAAAAAACCATCAATCACTTAAAAAAATATGGTGTGTTTTTTAAAGTTGATATTACCGATCTGTCGGATAAAAAGTTAGTTAGCGGGTTATCAACCGATCCGAACAATCTTCACTTGGAAACAACAACGAGTGATGACACGACTCTCGTTCAATGGCACACCGACAGAGCATTACTTATCCAAAGTCACGGTGCTGCAATGGTGACTTGGCAAAATGCCAAAAATGTCCACCCATATACACGTTGGTTAGCTTTGGATATTCAGACTGGTTTGCCTCGACTGTACGCAGAAACATCTGAAAAATTTTTACCACATAATCTCAACTTACCCGAGCTGAATGCCGTTAGTTTTGAAAAGGGCTGCTATACTGGACAAGAAGTGGTCGCTCGAATGCACTACAAAGGAAAATTAAAGTCGCATCTTCGCTGTTTGACAGGCGAAGAGCAAGCTCAACCCGAACCTGGCGACCCTATTTACGGCGATGGAAAAAAAATTGGAGAAGTCGTCTCAGCAACGTTGCATAACGGCAACTTATGGCTACTCGCCTTCTGCAAAGACAGCATTGAAAATACAGGAAAAATTCAGTGCGATCCCGAAAAAGCGCCTATACTAAAGTTGAAATCTGTGTGAATCATTAACAAAAAGAAAGCTTATGAGTCTGGAACAAACATTTTTATCCGAATTGCTCGATGCTATTAAAAACGACCGCCTCACCCTCCCAACGTTGCCGGAGGTTGCGCTTAGAATTCGCGAGGCTGTCGAAAATCCTGACGCTAGTTCATCACTGATAGCTGACGAAATTGCCAAAGACGCTGCACTTGCAGCTCGAGTCATAAAAGTTGCTAACAGCCCTTTACTGAGAGGTAGAGTTGTTGTGGATAACTTGCAGTTAGCAATTACTCGCATGGGGATATCCTTCGTCAGAAACCTGGCCACCGGCCTGGCAATGGAACAAATGTTTCAGGCAACCAATGATCAAATTGATGCCAAACTTCGAGAAACTTGGGAACACTCTATTGAGGTCGCATCAATTTGCCAGGTTTTGGCCAGCCATTACACTAACTTAAAGCCCGACCAAGCCATGTTAGCCGGATTGGTTCATGAGATTGGCACGCTTCCTATTTTAACTTGCGCCGAGGACACTCCCGAAATCCTCGAGCACAAAGGCGTTTTGGATAAAATTATCCAACGATTACATCCCAAAATTGGTACTGCCATACTAAAAACTTGGGATTTCCCTGATGACCTTGTTGTCATTCCTCAAGGTTATCTCAATTTAGAACGAGAACACGAAGGACCAGCCAACTACGTTGACCTGGTGACCGTTGCGAATCTACAAAGCTATGCAGGAACAGAACATCCCCTTGCCAGCGTCGACTGGGCGACAGTGCCCGCATTCAGCAAATTGGGAATGTCACCTGAGATCGACGTTCATGATGTTGATGAATTGGCAGATGACCTTGACGAAGCTCGCAGCGCATTAACCTAGAGCATCTCTGGTTACCTCAATCACTCTCGTCATTAAAGTTGATAAAAATCATAGGCCTACCGTCGGTCCGACTCGACCGCTAATGTCTCTTCTATGAGCAAACGCGACTCATTCCATGTATACTGCCTTTAATAATGAGCATACGTTTGATATATGAATAGAACTTTATTTCGTTCCTTTATCCATTATTCCACTTTAATTGTCCTCGCGACTCTTTCGCTGGCAACGACACCGCTTAACAGCGCTATTGTTTTTTCAGACGACTTCGAATCCAACTTGAACCAGTGGACCGAAAACAGTAGCGGTGGAGATGCCAGTATCGGTAATGAAACCTCAAACTCAGGAAGTAACTCTCTAAGATTGCGGTGGGATACCGTAACCATCACTTCCGATGCCATTAATGCAAGCTCCGCGGGGGCCCAGCTCAGCTTTTGGGTAAGACGCGGTGACGATGCCTTTAGTGAAAACCCGGAGACTAACGAAAATTTAATTGTCGAATACCTTAATAGTTCGAGTGTCTGGACTAATTTAGAGACTTATGCTGGTGGAGGAACGCCGGGAGAGGAATTTAACTATAATCAAGCACTGCCAGCAGACGCTTTATACAACGGGCTTCAAATCCGATTTCGATTAACCCAGGGCAGCGGTACTGATTTTGACTATTGGCATATTGATGACGTAATTATTGATACGCTTTCGAGCTCTGCGCCAACTGGACTGGTCGCCGAATGGAGGTTCGACGAATTATCCTGGAGTTCATCGCAGCTCGAAGTTAGAGACAGTAGCGGCAACGGATATCATGGAATCGCTTTTAATAGCCAACCCACTGCCGGCCTTATTTGCAACTCTGCCGATTTTACTGCTGCAGGCACCGAAGATTACATTCGATTAAATAACGAATCGTTAAATGGCCTTGATGACTGGACCATTTCTGTTTGGGTAACGTCAAACAGAGATGCCGCGCAAACCATTTTATCAGCGTCTAAAAACGAAACGGAATTAAACGAAGCCGTTATGTATTTTGACGACGCATCCACTTTTTGGCCCAGTGTGCGCAGTAACCCATTTTTTGACAACAATACTCAAATTACTTTGCCTTACGCTATCAACGATGGCGATTTTCATCACCTCGCCTGGACACGCGATCTTTCTCAATCTGAAACCTGCATTTATCTCGACTCGGCTCTCGTAGGCTGTACAACACACGCCGATGGTGGCAATACCATGGACGTTATTGTCGACGGACTGGTTATCGGACAGGAACAAGACGTTGTTGGAGGTGATTTTGATATCAATCAGGTTTGGGTAGGGCTTATCGACGAGTTGCTTTTGTTTGACAACGAGCTTAGTGCCGGCGAAGTCCTTTTTATTTACGACAACCAGTTGGCTGGTCGAAACTGGGATGGTTCTGAGCGAGTTTGCCCAGAAACACCACCTAGCAGCACCGCCTATTGGCGAATGGATGAAAGCGAATGGACCGGTGGTCCAAATGAAATTATTGATTATTCGGGTAACGGATTGGATTTAACCGCTTTTGGAGGTGCAGATACAGGTGATATCGATCCAGCTATTGTTGGTAGTCCTGGAACTTGTGGTTATGGAGAATTCGACGGTAGCGCAACTTATCTTCAAATCGATCACGACCCATTACTCAGTTTTAGCACAAACATGTCCATTACATTGTGGATGAAGCCTAATGCAATCCCTGGGACGGGCTTATCAAGTCTCGTCTCAAAAGATGAAAATTATGAGTTTCATTTAAATTCAAGCGGCGAAATTTACTGGTGGTGGCAACAGTCGTCACTGACAACTTCAGGAGCCAATATTCAAGCAGGTAATTGGTATCATATCGGTATTACTTTTGAAGACGGCGAACAAAAAATTTACGTCAATGGTATTGAACTTGCTAGCAGTAACTGGAGTGGCACCTTGCCCCAAAATACCGACCCTTTACAAGTTGGCCAAGACCAGCTGGCCAGTGGACGTTTCTTTAATGGTTTAATCGACGAAGTCAGAATTTTTAATAACACGCTTTCCCATGGCCAAGTTGTACAAACCATGCTTCAAGTTCACCCCTGCACCGGAAGTTCTATTTGTCCCTTCGACTATACCGACAACTTCAACGTGCAATCGTATGGAAATAATGACGGTACGAAAAACTTTGCCGGAAACTGGCAAGAGAGCGGTGACAACAACAATCCAAACTCTGGCGACATTAGAATAACAGGTGGCTATCTACGCGTTCAAAATACCGATCGTAATGAGCCCTCGATACAGCGAACGATGGACTTGTCACAAGCCATAGATGCAGAATTACGTGTTGATTTGCGAACCTCCAATCAACTTGAAAACAATGATCGTTTTGTTATTGAAGCCTCTGATGATGGCGTCAGCTTTGTATCGCTCAGCGGAGAAATTCGCAATGATCGAGTGGGTGTGTTTACCTATGATTTAACGCCCTATATCAGCGCTAATACTACAATAAGATTGAGAGTTACACAGGGCTATTTTAACAATAATGAATACATGGAATTTGATAGCATTCAAGTCAGTGTTACCGAAAATTGCGGTGTTTCATATTTTGTCATTAATCACGATGGTTCGGGCATAAACTGTTTAAGAGAAGCCATTTCAATTACTGCATTTGATGGCAACAATAATATTTTAACGGGTTATGATGGAACGGCATTTTTATCAACAACAACTTCTAATGGCAATTGGTTTACAACCGACAGTAGCGGTGCCAGTTCTGATCTCGCACAAGGCACATTAAACGATACGGCAAATGACGATAACGGTTCCGCCAGTTATCAGTTTACTCCCGCCGATTTGGGTACAGTCACCCTCTATTTTGAAGACACTCATGAAGAAGCCGTCAATCTAACCGTTATTGATGGCTCAGCGATCGACGACAATACCGAGGGAAGCTTAACGTTTCGTCCGTTCGGTTTTGTTGTTACTCCCTCCCCGATTAACACTGAAATTGCTGGACGTAGTTTTGATGTTCAATTAACCGCAGCGGGACAAACTCCCACTCAACCAGAATGCGGTGTCATAGAGGAGTACACGGGAACTAAAACTATTAATTTTTGGTCCAGTTATGTTTTACCCGTTACCAGCCCAACAGAACTGAGCGTTAATGGTGCAAGCATTGCGACAAGTGAGGCTACATCGACGTCACAAAATGTCGAATTTACCAATGGCGTTTCGACTCTTACGGTCAATTATAATGACGTTGGTCAAATTAGCTTTGCAGCAAAAGACGATGTCGGTATCGGCGATCCAACCAGTGGTAATTCAGACGAAGTTATCGGAGGTATTTCACCATTCGTTGTACGCCCTTTTGGGTATGACTTACAACCGCAAGGTAATCCGAATGCAACGGATGCAAATTCTTCGATTTACAGTACTGCGGCTGTCGACTTCAACCTGACACTAAGAAGTGTTCTTTGGCAATCCAGTGACGATGCCGATAATAACGGCCAACCCGATGCCGGAGCTAACTTATCGGACAACGGCATTACACCGAACATAGTCAACTTACCTGCCAGCGCAACCGACATTAACTTAAGTGCAACGGCCCAGGTAGTAACTAACAATAACGGTACTTTGGGTGATTCAAACATAACGTTCAGTGAATTTGGAAGCGTTGGTAGTGCCAGCCAAGGTGAAGTTAACATGTTACAAAATTGGAGCGAAGTTGGAATTATGACTCTCGATGCAGTGACCAGTGATTTCTTAAGCTCAGGCGCATCTGTGTCGGGCACACGCTCTAATATTGGCCGATTCATACCCGCCAGTTTTTTGTTATCAGTAACTAATGATTTTGAAGCTCAGTGCACAGGCTTTACTTATGCAGGATTCGATGATGGTAATCCCGGTTTATCCAAAAGCGGACAGAGCGACAATATAACCATTAATATTCAAGCACTGAATCAGAATGGTGCTGCAACGAATAATTACGATGATGGTTTCGCCAAACTCGAAGCAGGCACTATCAACTTGAATCCGTTTAATGTTGACACCAGTGCAGCAGCTTCAGGCTCCTTGGTAAGCGATAGTCTTCCAACACCCATTTTTGATACTAACGGCGCTGCAGCCAATGTGGTTATCACCAATGTGAATTATCAATATCCCGCACTGGATGATATTTTTAATTTACGTGTCGACATTAATGCCACCGATTCTGACGGGGTTACTGGAGCAGTCAGCTCCTCATCTGTCGAACAGCGACTTGGTCGACTTCAAATTCAAACAAGTTATGGCTCAGAACTCGAAACTCTGCAAATTCCTTTATTCACAGAGTACTTTTCGAGTAGTGGCTGGACAATTAATAATGCGGATAACTGCACTTCTTACATTGACAGTAATTTGGCATTCATCGCCGGCACTTATCGCGGCAATCTGAACAGTGGCGAGACGTCAGTCACTTTCCCGGCAACACCCGCAGTCGTCAATACTGGTCGCTCAGAACCGCTCGAAGGTTTCTGGCTAGCGGCACCCGGACTGGGCAATTCTGGCGAAGTCGATGTCGAATATGACTTATCACTTGCCAACTGGCTCTACTTCGACTGGAATGGAGACGGGACAACCGGCAATCCTCAATCCACTGCGGGATTCGGGCTTTATCGTGGTAGCGATCGCATTATTTATTGGAAAGAAAATTAAAGTTTCATTTCCAGTTGAACAATTCATAGGGGCCAGAGTGCACCCAGCAGCGGATTATGTTTATAATGCACACCAATCTAAAGGGAAAACTATCCCACACTTAAAATGAAACGAGTGAATTGGAAGTAGTTAAAGAATTTTGAAAATTCACTTTAAAAAAATCGGAGTTGATTGTGCGAATTATAACAACACTATTTTTAACGCTTGTACTGTTGGGCTGCAATAACGAACCCTCTCAATCAGAAGAGGCTTCAAAGAATGAAGATCAAACCGCTCAACCGGCGGAAACTAAAACGTCTACTGAAGCAAAAACAGAATCTCATGATGGACATGACGGGCATAATCACCAGCATGACAGCCATGTGCATGAATCAACTAGCGGACCGCTAATTTCTGCGGGCTACAGTGAGGTTGAAGTGAAAGATCGGTGTGAAACACCAACCGTGATAGAGTTTTTCGCCTATCAATGTCCTCATTGTTATAAGCTAGAAGAACACGTTAAAGAATGGGAAAAAAATAAAAGTGATGATGTCCAGTTCATTACCGTCCCTTCAGATTTAGGTCGCGAACAGTTCACCGTTTTTGTCGTCAGTCACTACATAGCAGAGCGACTTAACGTATTAGATAAAGTCAAACCTCAACTGTTCGCCATTATTCATGAAAATAAGCCAATCAATAATATACTTGAAGTATTCACAGCCGCAGGAATTCCTGAAGAAGAGGCAAAAAAAGCCTTTGAAGACTCAGAAACTATTCGCAAAGATCTTGTTAAAGGATTTGAGCTCAGCAAAAATTATAAAATTACTGGCGTACCTAAAATTTTAGTCAACTATCAATACACAGTTGATGTCACCAGTGCTGGCGGTTACGAAAAAGTATTCGAAGTCGTTGAGGATACACTCAAACTATCAGCTAAATGTAAAACTTTCACAGCCAGCGACTCGTAAAACTCTGCTAACAAAAATGCTTCAGCTCTCAACGTAAATAATGATATTTGTTTTGAGAGCTGTTTAGAGACCTAACTTAACGGGTAATAATCGACTCACGATCCACAAATCATCACCTTACGGCGTCATATTTTTTGGTTTCGAAGTCAACATGGGTTTAGCTTGCTCGATGGGATAAAACTCTGTTGACCCATAGTCACAAACTCCCATGGGAAAGACTTTCTCCAGCTGCGCTTGGTAATTTTTCATATTAATGCCCCGGTAAATGCCACGGTTAATCGCCTGCTCTACGGATTGAAGCTGGCACTTAAAGGTGTATCCGGCCAGTGAATCACCCGCAACAACGCGTGATGTCGAATTCATTTTAAAAATTGAACTGCATTGCCCTGTTTTTTTACCATTCCAACTTCCATTCCAAACATTATTCCCTTCAGCAATTAATTCACCCTTTTTGTTAAAGCAAGCATCAAGAACTGGCTTTTCTACACGGCCGCCTCGACGCTTCGCCTTAATCCATTTATCCATTGAAGACAACATCCTTGCGACAGGAAAGCCTGACTCATTACTGACCCAAATAACTTGATTATTGTAATGTCCTTTCGCTTTTTGAATCCTTAAACGAGAAGAAAATGAAGCCGACATATGATGCATGTCGACTTTCTTTTCCAGATAATGTCGAAAATCTAATACCGGAATATCGATATCTCCAAGGAAAACATATCCTTCACGAATTGCGGCTTTCATCGCATCAATGTCACCACTTAAGCGAGGTGCAACTCGCTCTTTTGAACGCTTTGCCAATTGCATGTTGTGGTGACTCCACATTGAAAACTTGGATGCTTTTTCATTGCCCGCATAAAGCCAGTAACGCACTGATTTCATTTCTTCGGGAGGCAACCAGCTGCCAACTTTAGTGTTTAAATCCAAAAATTGTTCAGGAGAAATTCGACCGTCAACTAATGCTTTTAATCCATACTGAACTCCCACATTATCCCAAGTTTGTTTTCCCAGGCCCGATGCTCGTTGACCAAGACGATGAGATAAATTACCCCAAAAGGACCACTCCACACTATTCAAAACATTTTTCGAATATAAATCTTCATACCTTAGAGCCCTGGGGTTATGAACGAGTTGACTGACAACACGCCAATGCTTAGCGCACTCCGTGATGCCCTCAGTGCGCCAATTTGGCCATCGTAAACTGGCAACATGCGCTAAAATATCTAACTGATAAAATCGATTTGAAGCATTATTATTTGCACTAGTACCCAATATCCACTGACGATTTCTCATGTCCGACCAAAGTTCAGAGTCTTTATCTTGCTCGTCAAAATAGTATTCCAAAAGGTCACAATCTAACGCATAAGTTGTTTGCGTAATCATGTCGGGATAAGAGTAAATCGTAATGGCTCCATCTAAAAATCCAGGACGATTTTGAGCCAACAAATACTGTTGAATTGCCCCACCTGATGCACCCATTCCAACGGTATATTCGGGTTCGCCATAACGGCTCACAAACTGGCGCTTTACACGTAGGGCCGTATCTTCTGATAAAACAATATCAAAATGGGTTGATGTGTCATTACCTGTTGAATGCGCAACAGCATAGCCCGATGATAAGGGTGCTTCTAAACGTTCAAGTAAACGATTAAAACGAATTTTTCCTTGATCGTATCCTATTCCGACGCCACCGCCAAAGTAATACACTAGCTTGTTATTCCAATGGGTCTTATCCACTTGTTCAGCGGTGTCTTTTGCCCCTTTCAACGACATCAAAGTGTAAATAAATCGATTAATAGTCCCCACCTCTATGCGAACTATAAAGGGAACAGCTTTCCCATTTAACGAAATACTTTCAATCTTTTCTCCTGAGTTCTTCCAGCGTAAAAACTTTCCTGACTCTTGACTTTTGTAGAAGTAAATAACCTGTGTTTGTATCGAGCAATCTTTGCTATATCCAATTACCCTACTGTCTTTACTCGGTGAGCCTTCATAAACAGGAATTCCAAATCCTTCATAATTATCGACTAGCGGTTGCCCCAATCCAGAGTCATAAGTGCGACAATAAAAAGGATACTGAAGAGGACCAGAAAATAATGAGTCTACTGGACCTATCTCTCCAAACTGTATCGGAAAATTAAAGTCTTCATCAGGTCGAGTTACCAACTCTTTCTGGAATGTTAAAGAGGTAGGTGTTTTTGCATTTAACAACTTATCATTCCATGAATGACTGGATAGCTGAGGTGCTTGAGAATTGTTCTCTGGAAGCTTAGTGATCTTTGGATAAAAACGAGCTGACTGACAGCCCACCAGAAAAATCAGCAGCGAACACCCTAAAATACTACTGACAGTTTTTAGAGACGCGCAATAAAGTGCAAGCAATCGCTTGAGGTGCATATTAATCTCCTTAGTAAACTGCACTAAAGAGACTTCATTAATCGGCCGAACTGAAATCTCATATCATTATCTATTGATTATAGAAGATGATCTTGATCACATTGTCTTAATCGAAAAATTTAGGTAACTATCAGGCAAAAAAATTAATGGCTTGTAACAACCTTAATCATCTCCCAATAAGAGGTGAGTAGTAACTTATCACAAGCACATTAATCGGTAGAGCTCATCAAAGCAAAAAGAATGCTTTCTAATTGTGAAAAACTCGGACTATCAACTCAAAAAACGAGTAAAAATCTCCTCCCTCGCCGCATCGCACAAACAAATAGTCGGAGAGCTTATTTTCTCGTTCTTAAAAAAAACAGACTTATAACTCAATCGCTCAGTTTAACTTGCGCCATCACTGTATCAAATCGCTGTTCAACGAGCTTTCCACTCTCCACATCAATCTGTTGATAAGTTTTTCGAATTGAGCGAATTCGATCATCTGGAGCAGGATGAGAATTAAATAACAATTGCAGATCCGAATCGTCGGCACTTAAACTCCCTAACTTTTGTAAAACATGCGCAACAGCATAAGGATCGTATCCAGCTCTTGCTACAAGGGTTACAGCATGAGAGTCAGCCTCAAACTCATCACCTCGCTCCAAACCTTTAGAATAAAGTTCGGATGTTGTATTCAACAATTTCTCAGCAACAACTTTATTGCGATAAAAATCTGTATCAGAACTACTTCCTTTTTTCGTTTGATAGACATCACCGGCAAACATTGCTACATCTCCAACTAACGAGAGAGAGCGTGATTTTTCCATCGCTTTTAGGTAATGTTTGCGATTAACATGAGCAATTTCATGGGCGAGAACGGCGGCTAACTCAGCTTCTGTTGATAACAAATCTAACATTCCTGAGGTAACAACAACATATCCTCCAGGCATCGCAAAGGCATTAACAGCAGAAGTATCAACAACAGCAAACTGCCATGCGAGATGGGGTCGTTCAGATTGCAACGCGACCCAAAATCCCACTCGATTTACGTAGTTTTGCAGGCTGACATTTTTGTGATACGGTGCGCTACCCAAGACAATAGCAGCCATCTGCGCTCCCATATTTCGTTCATCTTCTTCAGATACATCGTTTGAGGACAATGCCTTGGAACCAATATCAACCGCCCGCCCAAGGTCAATACCATTAATAACCATTCCTTTGCACGACACAAGAACCAATAGGCAAGAACACAAAATTACTTTCAAAGTTTTCATCATCTTACTCCTTGACCTTTGCGTACTTTACTTTTTTAACTTTAAGTTTTTCACGTTGCGCAAATTTTTCAGCTTCCTTTGCATTACTTGCATTAAGTGATAATTCACTTAAAACGGAAAATGCTGGCTTTGAATTCTTCAACTGCTTTTCCGTGATACCTCGCACACCAGTAGTCAAAGTTATGTCACTATGAGGTTTATTGGTACTCCCAAGTAAAGCGCCGACTCCTAATCGACTTTCGCCAGGGTTTTGTGGCGAAAAACGCAGATAAAACATTCGCATCCAACCTTCGAGTTCATTAATTGAAACTTCATACCAGCCACCTTTTCTTCGTTTAACAGATACTTTTTGATCAGCTTTAAGTCGTTTAAGTTTCTTCGACTTTGCCGTTGGCTTTTCGAAAAGTTGAGTGTCTTTCGTCACCTGTCCTAAACTCGTTGCGCTGACAGCGCTACTTAACAGAAACGCGAGTATCACGAGTAACTGGAGCAATCTCATAGCTCACCTCCTTCGATGCTAAAAATGTTAACGGGTTCTGTTCTACCCTTAACTGTAAACGACCCCATTGGTTGCCACGAAAAGTTATTTCCGCATTTATCTTTACAATCTTCAGAAATAAGAATACGAGCTCTATCCTTTGTTAATCCTTCGATTCGACTCGCTAAGTTTACTGTATCACCTATTGCAGTATAGTCGTAACGTTTTTCAGAACCAATCATACCGACGACAGCTATACCAGTATGCAATCCAATACCAACATCAAAGTCTCGCATTTCCGAGGGCAGTGTTTGTCTGAATTTCTTTAAATTCTCTGTCATTTCAATGGCAGCTAAAATTGCATTTTCTGCTTGCTTAGGGTCATCAACAGGCGCTCCCCAAAATGCCATAATGGCATCACCAATAAATTTATCCAGGGTTCCACCGTATTTAAATATCGTCTCGACTTGTAGTGAAAAATATTGATTTAAAATATTGACAATGGCCTCTGGAGTATTCTTTTCGGAAAGCGTAGTAAATCCTCTAATATCAGAAAATAAAATGGTTACTTCACAACTTTTACTTTGAGTAGATATTTCAAGTTGATGCTTATTAATCAGCTGATTGACTACTCTGGGATCCATAAA
Source organism: Pleionea sediminis (assembly GCF_007570825.1). Taxonomy (GTDB): domain Bacteria; phylum Pseudomonadota; class Gammaproteobacteria; order Enterobacterales; family Kangiellaceae; genus Pleionea; species Pleionea sediminis. The sequence goes on from NZ_SUNB01000001.1 coordinate 199,648, forward strand.
TCGACTGAAAAGTCCAACCAATCTAAGGCGTTGTAGATACTCTGTAAATCCGCGCAATAAAGTTACTATTAACAAACTAAAGGCAGAAAATACGATGGTAAATGCGACGGAGAAAACAAAACCATTCTTCACTGATAACCAAGAAAACAATAATATAGAAGAACTACTCAATAAAAATAAAGGCCAGTAAACGACGAACAATGAACGATATTTTGGGCTTATCCACATAAAATAAAAAAAGAAACTGGTAAGTAATATTCCCAGAAGATTTCCCCAAGCAGCATCAATATCCTTGTAATAGCGACTTTCTATCAAATTATCTAGCGCCGTTGCAAGAATAGCAATCGCAGGATGATTTTGACTCACCGGTGTAGGACGCGCGTCAAATAATCCCGTTGCAGAACTTCCAATTAAAATTATTTTATTCTCAAATAAGTCACTGTACTTTTTATCGACATCCTCTTCCAAATGAGAAAAAACATCACTATAACTGACATGTTGAAAAGACATGGTGTGCTCGCCAAGCCAACGTAAGCGAATATCTTCTTGATCAGGCAAAGAAATACCGAGATCTCGCGCAACTATCGCAGGTAAACTCAACCAATGCCATCCACTCAAGTTATGGTACACGGGATACAAACGGCCAACGCCATCTTCAGACAACGAAAAATTAATGCTGCCTACTCGCCAATCATCTTGCTCAATAATCCACGGTAACACCAACGATGCTGTCGCGGCAGGATCTGCAGATGACGTTTTAGTTAAAGACAATGCATCTTTGACATCGGACAGTGTGCTAGTTTTAGCTCCTGCCGCATTAGCAACAACACTCCCAGCTAAATAGACTGAATTTTTGGGAGTTAGCGACTCAGCAAAATAACGGTCACTATCAGGTCGATAGACGTCTTGCTCGGCGAATAAGATGTCAAATACAATCGCTTTGGGATGATACTCACTCAATCCTTCAATAAGCAATGCATGTATACTTCGAGGCCAGGGCCATTTGCCCGCAATCGCCTCCATTGCGTATAAACTTTTATCGTCGATATCGACGATAAGTATTTGTGAAGAAGGAGTTTGAGAAACAGCATTTAAACGTACGAGCCAGTCATTCCAACTCTCATCAATATGAGTTTTAATTTGTGTGTCACTTAAAATTAAAAGCAACAACGATGATAGCATCGCACCAATTAATGCACTTCGTCGCACAGTTTTAAACATATCTTTTATGTCTATTTTTTTACTTCAGGAAGTTGATACGCTTTAGATTCAATAAATAAATCGACCAGTCTTCGATCCAGCTTACCTCCCTTAGCGTCACCAAGCAATATATCAAGAGCTCTATCGTGTGGCATTGCTGCTTTGTAGGGTCGATCCGCTGCAGTTAGTGCATCAAAAATATCGGCGATGGTCATCATTCGTGTTTGTATTGGAATATCGTCTGCGGTCAAACCAAAAGGATATCCACTACCATCCAGTTTTTCATGGTGAGCACTTGCAATATTAGGAACATTTTGCAAGTCTTGCGTCCAGGGGATACGGCGTAAGAATTCAAAAGTATGATTAACGTGTGATTGAATTTCTTCTCGTTCCGCGTCTGTTAAACTACCTCGGGTTACCGAAAGTGACAAAAATTCTTGTTCAGTAATCAATTCTTGAACATTTCCATCGGACTCAAATTTTAAGTCTTTTAACCGTACCAACTTGTCAAAATGATCCTGGTGTAGAATACTTGGCTCGTTGGCTTCTTCAATAATCGATAAATAAACGTCGAGTTGGCCCAAATGTTCATTGTGCTTTTCGTAGTGCTCATCGTACCAACTTTTAAATTCCGGCTTACCTTCTTTTTGACACTCAAAAGCCATGTGATAAAAGTCGGCCTTCAATTTTTGCCGGAACCATTTTAGTCGAGCTCGAATTAACTCTAACTCGAACGGATTAAGCTTTTTTGCTTTTTGTAATACATGTTCTCGGACACCAACTTTACCGAAGTCATGGAGGAGAGCTGCGTATCTTAATTCTCGCATATCAACAATTGATAAACGCTGTTCTCTAAGTGTTGGATGATGTTCTAACTTTTCTGCCAATAGACATGAATAGTCTGCAACGCGAAAAGAGTGTCCACTGGTAATTGGATCTCGTGCCTCGATAGCCGTAACAGCAGCAGATACAAATCCTTCAAATAATTCTCTAATATTTTCGATCAATAAACTATTATCGATAGCGACCGCCGATTGACTTGCTAGAGCAGTAACTAAATCGCATGTTTGAGGATCGAATTGTTTACCTTGCTGCTCAGGATTCTTACGATTCAATAACTGCAGTATGCCAATCGTTTCGTCACTATGGTTTTTCATTGGAATCGTTAGTACTTCTCGCGTGCGATAGTCGTATAAACGATCAAAAGCATCATCAAACGAATAAGGGGCATCTTCTTCTATTTGATAAACATCAAATATATTTAAAGACTCGCCAGTTAATGCAACATATCCTGCCATAGAAGATGGATTCAATGGGTAACGCTTTTCTTCAAAAGGAACATCCAATTTTTCATTCTGAAAAAGCATAAACTTTAAGCACGGTTCATCTTTATCAGACTTATCAACAAGGTAAAGAGAAGCCGCCTCACATTGCGCAAGTTTTCTCCCTTCCTCTAAAACCATCGTAAGTAGATTTGACAATTCTTTTTCCGATGACAGCGCAATGCCGATCTGTGTCATTTCCTGATTTAGCTCTTGCTGCTGTACCAGAGCATCTTGCTGTCGGGCAAATTTCTTGATGAGCTGAATGGCCTTCTTTAATTGCGCCTGACTAAAGTCTGAAGAAAAAGTACTGTCCGATTTTGGATGATCTTTGGTTGTAAAAATTAAACCATCGAAGTCGAGTTCATTTAAGTCAGGTAAAAAGTCAGCATCGGAATCAATAAAGATGGCAGCGACATTCCGCAAATCACGAGTTTGATGGTCCATCAAAATGCACATTTGCTCAGCCGATAGCAACGGCATAAGCAACCGTTGCAATGTTCGAGAATTGGTGGCCAACTTCCACAAGGGTGTCAAACAACATACTCCTCAAGACAGATCGGGATAAACCCATATTGTCTTAAGTGTATGACAAATCTCAAATATTGCTTAATTTGCGAATAAAAATAGCAGGAAAATTCAGATTCAAATTAGCGATAAAATTGAGATTAATTTTACCGCCACAGGTTATAACTATTAAATATTAAGAAACATCAGTACGTTGCTCGCCACCTTGCGAAGGATTAGGCTCAAGACCAAATGCTGCACGACCTTTATTCGACTTCAAAAATCCTCGAACACCAATTAAGTAAAAAATAACAAACAACTCAAGAATGAAAAACAAGATTCCGGAAAACGACAGTAATTGCCCGACTGAGAGCATGATTCTCAATCCGACGAGGAGCGCAATGGTGTACAGCAAAACTAGCGAAAATCCATAAAACTGGCGTAACTTTAAAAGAAAAACTAGCTGTAACAACGCAAGACCAGAAACCGCAATTAAATCAATCATCAGAAAATGCGGCGTTCCTGATTCTACTGACGAAATCGAACCAAACTCAAAATAAAGCAAGAAAGCTCCGAGTCCAATCAATATCCAGTTAAATCGTATAACAAAATTCATAGTAAAAACCTGAAAATATGGGACGCCTTAGCGCCCCTTTAACTTATCATTTCTCTATTGAGCTTGCGGGCGCATGTGAGGGAATAAAATAACATCTTTAATGGTTGGAGAGTCGGTAAATAACATGACGAGTCGGTCGATACCAATCCCTTCACCTGCCGTTGGTGGTAAGCCAAACTCTAATGCTTGAATGTAGTCTTCATCGTAGTGCATGGCTTCATCATCACCCGACTCTTTCTCTTCCACTTGCTTCCGGAATCGCGCCGCTTGATCCTCGGCATCGTTAAGCTCAGAGAAACCATTAGCTAATTCACGACCACCTACGAAGAATTCAAATCGATCGGTGACAAATGGGTTATTATCATTACGACGCGCTAGTGGAGACACTTCCCACGGATACTCTGTAATAAAAGTTGGTTGGATCAGTTTATGCTCAGCCGTTTCTTCGAATATTTCAGTAATATATTTGCCTGCACCCCAAACATTTTTCTCAGGCACTTTAACACCGACTTTTGCTGCATATTCTTTAAGTGTTTCGAGATTTTCTTCTGCGTTATCAAACACCTGAGCATCAAACTCAGGATTATACTTAAGAACAGCTTCAACCATTGAAAGTCGTTCAAATGGTTGACCAAAATCGTATTCAACTTCAGAAGTTACATTGCCATCATCATCTTTCGTCGTATTGACGATCTTAGTGGTTCCCAAAATATCATTTGCCAAAGTTCGCAACATATCTTCAGTTAAGTTCATTAGGTCTCGATAATCAGCGTATGCCTGATAAAACTCCAGCATCGTGAACTCCGGATTGTGCCGGGTCGACAGACCTTCATTTCGGAAATTACGATTAATTTCAAACACTCTTTCAAAGCCGCCGACAACCAGCCGCTTCAAATACAATTCAGGAGCTATTCGCAAAAACATTTCGATGTCCATTGCATTGTGATGCGTGACGAATGGCTTCGCTGTCGCACCGCCAGGAATAACCTGAAGCATCGGGGTTTCAACTTCCATAAAGTCTCTGTCAGCCAAATATTTACGAATGCCCTCAACCACTTTACTACGCACCAAAAAGTTATCGCGTGTACCCTGGTTAGTTATTAAATCGACGTAACGTTGCCGATACTTAAGCTCTTGATCTTTTAATCCAGAAAACTTATCAGGCAAGGGTCGAAGTGACTTTGTAAGTAATTCATATTCGCCCATACCTACGAATAAATCACCTTTTCCGGATCGCTTTAGCGGACCTTTGACACCGATAATGTCACCAATATCCAAATCGCCCCAGCGCTGTTTAATGTCTTTCTGAACCTCTTTGCCAGAATAGGCCTGAATACGCCCCTTCATATCTTGCAATACGTAAAAAGGACCTCGCTTTGCCATAACTCGACCAGCAACCGAGACAACTTTGCCTAAATCTTCTAACTCTTCTTTGCTCGTATTTTCATATTCTTTTTGTAAGTCACCAGCATAATGTTCCCGGCGGAATGTGTTGGGGTGCCCATTAGACTTACAATCTTTGCGAATAGACTCTAACTTGTTGCGTCGTTCGGCGATTAATTTGTTTTCATCATGTTGAATTTGATCGGTCATAAGTTTTCTCAATCGTTATTTCTATTTACAAGCCCGCTTTTAAGCTGGCTTCTATAAATGTATCCAAGTCACCGTCCAAAACAGCTTGAGTATTTCTATTTTCGACGCCTGTTCTAAGGTCTTTTATTCGTGCATCGTCTAAAACATAAGAGCGTATTTGACTACCCCAGCCAATGTCTGATTTGTTATCTTCCATTTGCTGTTTCTCTTCATTTTGTTTCATAACCTCAAGCTCATGTAATTTAGCCTTCAATAATTTCATGGCTTGATCTTTGTTTTTATGTTGCGAGCGATCCGTCTGACACTGCACGACGGTGTTTGTCGGTAAATGAGTAATTCGCACCGCAGAGTCGGTTTTATTGACATGCTGCCCGCCCGCGCCACTGGCTCGATAAGTATCAATTCTCAAATCAGCGGGATTAATTTCAACTTCAATATCATCATTAACTTCTGGGTAAACAAAAGCAGACGCAAAAGAAGTGTGTCGGCGATTGCCCGAGTCAAAGGGTGACTTTCTTACCAAACGATGAACACCGGTTTCAGTTCGCAACCAGCCAAAAGCATATTCGCCACTGAATCGAATCGTCGCACTTTTGATACCGGCGACCTCGCCATCTGAAACCTCGATAAGTTCGGTGGTAAAGCCTTTTGCTTCTCCCCATCGAAGGTACATGCGCAGTAGCATATTAGCCCAGTCTTGAGCCTCAGTACCACCAGAACCAGCTTGAATATCCATGTAACAATCAGATTCATCATTCGCCCCCGAAAACATTCGACGAAACTCTAAGACCTCTAATTGCTTTTCAAGATCTTGCAGTTCAGATTCGACTTCAGAAACGCTCTCTTCATCATTTTCTTCGAGGGCTAGCTCTAACAGCTCTTCACTGTCCGATAACCCAGAACCTAGTTTATTGAACGTCTCGACAATTAGTTCGAGAGATGCTCGCTCTTTACCAAGCTCCTGCGCTTTTTCTGGCTCATTCCAAACTTCGGGGTCTTCGAGCTCTCGCTCGACTTCAGTTAGCCGTTCGCTTTTTGTTTCAAAGTCAAAGATACCCCCTAAGCTCGACATTACGAGCTGCTAAGTCCTTGATTTTCTCTCTGATTGCGTTGACTTCTAACATAATATTGTTAACCGGTTACTTTTCTATAATTACAAAAGGCGCTATTGTACAAAAACGCCTCTGATTTAGACAGAGGTATCACACGATTAAGGGTGTAAATTAATGAAATATCTAAAGATTGTCACAATCATCATTGCACTCCATCTTATCTCATCATGCGCTACGTACAGCAATGAAGAGGTCGACCAGCAATTAAATCACTTCAACGGTCTAAATCTAACACAACTTATCGCTGTTCTCGGTGTTCCGACTCGACAGTATGAGCTGGATGGTGCAACGTATGTCGAATGGAAAAAGCAAGACCACTCGAGCTCACAAAGTTCAGTGTCCATTGGCTCATCAACCGGAGGACGCGGTTGGTTTGGCGGAATCGGCATAACTCTCCCGATTGAAACAGAAGACGATATTTGTATTTTTCAAGCAACAACCAATGTCGAAAGAAGTGAAGTCAAAGACTTGCAATGGAAGGGCAATAGCAATTATTGCGGAGAAATTCTCGCAGAATTAAATCCAGCCCCGGCAAAATCAAAAGTCAAACAATAGGGCGCAGCTGCTCAACAATAAGTTGCAGGTTAGTTTCATCACGAAATTCATTAATACTCAATCGATAAACGACTTCAACTGTACTTAGCGTCTCTATGAGTAACAATTCAGGACAAAAGAAAAAAATGGCATCCACGTCGATCGAAGAATTCTTTTTTCTTAAAACTAGTTTAAGATGCTTTTCGCCGACAACTCTTTGATTAATCACCTCAAATTCATCATCAAAAGACGGCTCAGGAAACGCCTGTCCCCAAGGGCCAGCATTTTTTAGTTGAATGGCTGTTTCCAGACTAAATTCATGATCTTCCAAAGTCCCATCAGTAACCAATACATCTTCGATAACTTCGTCACCCAACCAGTGATTCACCTCTTGCTCAAACAGCTCACAGAACTCAGCAAAATCAGACCGGTTAATTGATAATCCCGCAGCCATTGCATGCCCGCCAAACTTGCTAAGAATTTGCGGATGATTAGTTGCTAAGTTGGCCAGTACATCTCGCATATGAACTCCCGGCACACTGCGACCCGATCCCTTAATTGTGTCTTCACTTTCTTCGGCAAAAGCAATTACGGGACGATTTAATTTTTCTTTCATCCTTGACGCAACCAGCCCGACAACCCCTTGATGCCACTCCTCATCAAATAAACACACTGCATTGGGTCGTGAACCGCTAGAGGCTGAGCCTAATTTGTCGACGACTCGAACAGCTTGCTCAACCATTTCTTGCTCTATTTCACGTCGGTACTGATTCAATCCATCCAATTCGAATGCCATTGGCGCAGCAGCACTTTCTGTATCAGCCAGCAAACATTCGATTCCCAAAGACATATCTTCAAGCCGCCCAGCAGCATTTAGTCTTGGACCAACGGCGAACCCCAAATCACTGGCTTCAAGTGAATTGACCTTACGTTTTCCTGCTTGTAATAACAGTAAAATTCCGGGGCGACATCGCCCGGCCCTGATTCGTTCTAATCCCTGCGCGACGATTCTTCTATTGTTCGCATCCAAAGGAACAACATCAGCTACCGTACCCAATGCAACTAAATCGAGCCACTCTGCAAGATTAGGTTCAGATAAGTTATTATTCGAAAAATAATTTTGTTCTCGTAATTTTGCTCGAAGAGCAATCAAAACGTAAAATGCGACACCAACTCCGGCCAGGGCTTTACTGGGAAAACGATCACCTGGCAAATTAGGATTTATGATCACATCAGCTTCAGGTAATGACTCACCTGGTAAATGATGATCAGTAATGAGCACCTTTATCCCCTTTTCTTTCGCCCTTTTGACACCTTGATGATTTGAAATACCATTATCAACAGTAATGATCCAATCGGGATTTTTTTTGGCAACTTCGTCGACTATTTTTTCAGACAACCCATAACCGTATTCAAATCGATTAGGCACAGTATATTCGAGGTTCTTTAATCCCATTGCGGATAATGCCAACATAAGCAAAGCCGTACTCGTAGCACCATCGGCATCAAAATCACCTACAATAACAACTCTTGCATTACTGTTAATCATTTCGATTAGAGCATCTGTAGCAGCATCAATATTTGACAACATCCGATAGTCCAGAAGATTGGACAACCCCGACTCAAGCTCATTCTTTTGTTGAATATTCCGAGCTGCATACACCCTTTGTAGCAACGGCGGGAATGAAGATAATTCTTCTGAAACAGATGATATAGCTCGACGTTGTATATTTTTGAAAATCATGACTCACCCATTTTAAATAAAGACCGAAGCCTTAGAAGCCATTGTTGTAATGATTTTTTTCGCCAAGTATTTTTTCCATCAGAGATTGAGGCAGGAGAGTTTGATCTTAACTTTATTAATCGCGCCAGGAGCTGACCCAGCCACAACTCAAGCTCTTGGGGATCTTGCTGTAAATACAATTGTGCACCCTTAACGAAAAAACTTTCTTGATGAATGTTTACAGACTCCAACCAATCCGGAATTGGGCTCACCCAAATCCCGTGCATGCTCATCGTACTATGTGACATGCTGGAAGACCGGCTATCGATTATTGCAGGTTCAGCGAACAACATCTGACTTTCATTTACCAGCGATAACCACTCAAGCGTATTTGGATCGTTATTTTTTATAACGCTAAATAGATTTTGATTAATAATATCAAAGATAGACGCCCAAGAATCGGGTAACTTTCTGGAAGTTTTCAACTTAATTTCTTTCCCTTCAAGAAAAAAGTCGATACTTTGATCGGCAAAATGTGAGTTCAATTGTTGAACAATCAATTTTTGTTTTTCAATATTACTCGAATAACTCGTCGCAGCGGCCACTCGAATCCCCGAGGAATCAGGTTGCAAATAAGTTGCATGACACCAATATCTATACTCGCCTACTTCATTGTTAGACTTTGCTTCTGCGTCCTTTTTTCCCTCGACAACAGAAATTTGACTTTCAGCAGGAACATGAGAATATTGAGCTTTTAAACAGTGACTTAACTGACTGGCATTATCAAGCGGAAGTTCTAAGAGACGAGACAACTCTGGAATGAACCAACTTTCTGTCTCGACTTTTTTATATTTCATTTTTTATACAACCTACCAGGAGTGTTGAGAATGCAAATTCAACTCGATAACGGTGAACACTCGGTTCAAATAGAAGCCTACCAAGACGGTAAATTAAAAATCAATAAAAAAGATTATTCTTTGCCTCTTTACTTAACGCCAGAAAGTATTGAACAAATCCGCGACTGCTCTCAGTTAAGAAATTTGACACAAAATCATATCGATAAAATTATGGCAAACAAGCCTGAAGTCGTCCTTCTAGGAACTGGCAAAACAACTCGCTTTTTAGATGAGAACCTAAATGCTTACTGTATCAGTAACCATTTCGTCATAGATGTCATGTCAACAGATGCAGCATGTCGAACATTCATGTTATTAGCGGCAGAAGGTAGAGATGTCGCTGCTTTACTTCTGTAGAAAATAAAGCAGCTTAAACCTGCGGAATTTATCTAGCTTTACTGTCCAGCATTTCCACAAGTTGATCAGGCTCAACAAAACCACTAATCAACTCGCCATCGGTAAGGATTAATGCTGGCGTCCCCGATAACCCTAATTTCTTAACCAAAGTGTACTGATCCGCTACTGGATTTTTACATTCTTTAGGCTCAAATTTGTTATTAAGTTTGGCCTGATCCATCGCCGCTTTACGGTCTTCGGAACACCACACAGAAACTAATTTATTATAAGAGCCAGAGCCAATTCCCGCGCGAGGGAAAGCTAAATATCGAATAGTGATGCCGTTTTTCAAATATCCATCCATTTGCTGGTGTAACCGACGGCAATAGGCGCAGTCTACATCAGTGAAAACATTAACGACGTGCTTTTCATTCTCAGCTTTAAATAAAACGGTATCATTTGAATCAACAGCAGCCATTAGCTCAGCTCTCTCAGGTGCTTTTTCGAGCTCAATCTCGCGCAATGTTTTATCAGTTAGATTAACTCTATTTCCATCTTTTAGAGCAATAAGTGGTCCAGGAAAGAAAAATTGCGTATCTTCAGTAATATAAATGACTTGTCCCTGAGCGACGACTTCATAGATACCGGGCATTTCACTTAACCGCAGTTTATCAATTGGAATTGGCCCGAACTGCTTTTCCAACGCCTTTCTGACCTTATCGGCACCAGTCAACTCTTCAGCTGCTTCAGAATTCTTTTCAACTGGCTTCACATCAGAAACGGCTTTCTTTTCCGTTTCTGCCTCTGCTTCAGTCGAATCACTGGTCGCTTCGCTGCAGCCAAAAATTAACCCTGCAGTAACAAGGCCGAATAAACTCTTGCTAATTATATTATATTTCATATTTTCCACTTAAAAATCAATTGGTTAACAGGTACATACTCGCTTACTTCTACGAATTGGCGATTAAATCTCAGTATCAATTTTGCATTATACCATTAGTCCAGACTGACGAAAGTCGACAAAGTGCACACTCAAGTCGCCAACAGCATAAAAAAGCCGACGAATGGTCAATTGGTATAACTTTCAATAAAAATTCAGTAAAAACAACATATTGAGAATTGCAATTATCCTCTTGGATGGTGCTCTTGGTGAAGCTGCTTTAAACGCTCCTTCGCTACATACGTGTATATCTGAGTGGTAGATAAGTCTGAATGTCCTAACAACATTTGCAAAGTTCTTAAATCAGCTCCGTGATTGAGTAAATGAGTTGCAAAGGCATGCCTAAGTGTATGAGGGGAAAGATGCTTTTTGATACCTGCTTGACTCGCATAAAATTTAACGCGATACCAAAAAGTTTGACGAGTCATTTGTTGACCTCGAGAACTCAGAAATAAAATATCATTACTCTGATTTTTCAAAAACTCTAATCGGGCATGTGATAAGTAATATTCAACAGCGGTTAGAGCCATCTCTCCCATGGGCACCAACCGCTCTTTATTGCCTTTACCGACAATCCTGACGACTCCCTGGCGCAAACTTATTTGCGACATTTCGATTGAAATTAACTCTGTCACACGCAACCCACTAGAATACATCAACTCAATCATTGCTTTATCACGAATTCCAATAGAAGAATCTTGATCTGGCATGGACAGCAATAATTCAGTGTCACTTTCCGTTAACGAGTGCGGTAATGACTTACCTAACTTCGGAGAAATGATATTGACCGATGGATCATAAGAAATTAAATTCTGCTGGATGCAATACTGATAAAATCGACGCACAGTCGATAAAAAGCGAGCAGTAGAGCGTGCAGAAAGATTGTTTTTATGGCGCCAAGATAAATACTGTTGAATATCTTGTGACTCAACATCAGATAATATTTTTTTGTTTAAAAGCAACCAATCATTAAATTTTTTTAAATCTGTTTTATAGCTGGACAAAGTATTCTCACTGAGTCCCTGCTCTATCCACAAGTGTTCAATAAATTGCTCAATATAATCCATCTTAATAATTAGCTCGCTCATGATGGATCAACCAATGCTTCATTTGAACTAGCGTTCCCGATTTTTTTCCAGCAAAACCACCAATATCACTGGCTGCTGTCACGCGATGACATGGAATAATAATCGGCAACGGATTTCTCCTACAACCTCCACCTACTGCTCGTGGTGAGGAGTTGATTATTTTAGACAGTTGTCCATAACTCAACGTCTTCCCATAAGGAATATTGCTCAAAGCTTGCAAAACTCTTTTTTGAAACTCCGACACATTTGCATTAGTGGGGAGAGTAAAACGCTTTAAGGCACCAGAAAAATAGCCGTCTACTTGATTTGATATTTCACTTTCAAATTCAGTATGAGGAGGTATTTCTGGTTTATCTACGTTTAAATTAACTTGATGAACTGCTTCGCCGATGATTACAAACTCAAGTTTTCCGATCGGTGAGTTTAAAATAATGCTTGAATTCGTCATATCTTAGCTCAAAACCATTTCAAAAATATTCGACTTACAGTTTGAAATTATTAAGGTATCGGAAAGACAATATTAAACCAAGCAATAGTTGAGCGACAGTAGAAGATTAAAACTAAATATCCTCAAGAGAGAGCTCGAAAAATCGACTAAAGAAATTAGTTCATATAAAAACTAAAGTGAGCAGATAGTAACGTATCATCTTGCAAATAACGTCTCTCAAATTGGTACTTACGGACCTTGATCGTTAGCTCTACATTTTTCAAAGGCGCAAAATGAATACCTGCTTCAGGATAAATTGCCCAAGTCGTATCATTTTCACACTGTGTCGAATCATTTAAATCGCACAATCGAATTATCGCAGAATACACACCTAAGCCAATAAAAGGACGTGCAAAACGAATATCAGGATGGACTTGAAAGCCGGCATGAGAGCCACGCAACTGAAACTTAGTTTCACCTTCAACCAATAATTCTCGACCTGGAACATTTCGCCACGCCCATCCTAAATAGGTTGAAACATTAGAATTATAGCGACCCGCATAATTTAGCTCGACAATCGATGAATAAGTATCCGAACCTTCTATATCACCGCCTATAGACAAGCCGATGTACTCTTTAGCTCGCAAGGTTACTAAAAAGAATGCAAGCGAAATCAACAAAAACAGCCGTGAAATAACTGAAGTCTTTATAAGCATGTTAATCGATTAAAAGTTCTTGACCTTATTCAGTATAACTTTCATTCAATGTTTTAACTAGCTAACAAAAAAGGCGTCCGATGGACGCCTTTTTTAATCAAAACAGTTGCTTATTTGTTATCAAGCTTCTCTTTGATTCTCGCTGACTTACCTGAACGTTCACGCAAGTAGTAAAGTTTCGCTTTATTAACTTCACCACGACGTTTCACTTCAATGCTATCAACAAGTGGACTGTAAGTTTGGAATGTACGCTCAACGCCAACACCCGAAGAAATTTTACGAACAGTAAAAGAAGAGTTTAATCCTCGGTTACGTTTCGCAATAACAACACCTTCAAACGCCTGTAAACGCTCGCGGTCGCCGTCCTTTACTTTTACCTGAACGACGAGTGTATCACCCGCACCAAACTCAGGGATTTGCTTTTCTGTTTGCTCTTTTTCCAGTTCAGCGATGATCTTACTCATGGCCCACTCCTGATTTCACATGTTAAAAAATACTAAAAAATTAATCTTTATCGTACTCAGCTTTGAACTCTGCAAGCAGTTTTTGTTGCTCAGAAGTCAAATCAAGCTGTTCAAGCAGTTCTGGACGTCTTAACCACGTTCTTCCTAATGACTGCTTTAAGCGCCATTGTTCAATCGCAGCATGATTTCCGCTCAACAATACATCTGGCACTTTTCTACCGTCCAATATTTCTGGACGAGTATAATGTGGACAATCCAGTAAGCCGTCCACAAATGAATCTTTCACTGCCGATTCGCTATGTCCTAGCGCACCTGGCACAAAACGAATTGCGGCATCTATCAGCGCCATAGAAGCTAACTCGCCACCGCTCAAAACAAAATCGCCTAACGACACTTCCTCGTCAACCTGGCTTTCGATAATTCTCTCATCTACGCCTTCGTATCTACCTGATACTAAGATTAAGCGCTTTCGAGAAACCAATTGCTCGACTTTGCTCTGATTTAGAGGAGAACCTTGAGGAGACAAATAAACAACATGGCTCTCACCACACATTGTTTCCCGCGCCTTCGCAATTGCTTTACGAAGTGGTTCAACCATCATCAACATACCGGGTCCACCGCCATAAGGGCGGTCATCTACGGTACGATGCTTGTCTGTTGTATAATCGCGCGGATTAACAAAAGAAACATCCACGAGACCATCTTTAATTGCTCGTCCAGTCACTCCGTGCTCAGTTACGGCCCGAAACATTTCCGGAAAGAGCGTCACACAACTGAAAACCAGTTCAGCTGTTGTTGAGTTAGAAATCGGCATCCCACTCAACAGTAATCAATCTGGCGTCTGTATTGACATCAACCACAGCATCTGGAGTAAAAGGAACCATACGCTCTTTTCGCTTTTTTCCAGAAGCTTGTTCAGCAGTCTCTCGGACCACGAGAACATCATTTGAGCCTGTTTCAATCAAATGACTGACTTCGCCGAAAGAGACACCCTCTTGATTAACCACCTGCATCCCTTCCAAATCTCTCCAGTAATATTCATCACTGTCTAAATCAGGAAGCTGGTGCTCAAAAATACCGATTTGGGTGCCAGCAAGCTCTTCAGCTTGGCTCCTATCTATTATGCCCTCTAACATCGCGCCGATAGTTTTACCTTGCTCTCTGCCACTGAGCAGCTTCACAGGCTTCCACTCTCCGCCCAGTTTTAACAACCAAGGGTCATAATCTAAAACTTTCAGGCGTGGCTTGGTGTAAGAAAATATTTTTACCCCACCTTTCACGCCAAAGGCTGAAGTTATTTTGCCTATAACGACAATATCTTCAGCCATAACAACTAACCGTCTAACTTATCAGTTAAGCAGCTTTGCGAGCAGTTTTGATCAACTGTGCAACACGTTCAGATGCTTGAGCGCCTTCACCTACCCAGTGATCAACTCGACCAAGATCAAGGCGTAGTGTCTCTTCTTTTCCACGAGCTACTGGATTGAAAAAGCCCAAGCGCTCAATGAAACGTCCATCACGCTTACAGCGTTTGTCTGCTACTACAATGTGGTAAAACGGGCGCTTCTTAGAGCCACCACGTGCTAAACGAATGGTAACCATGCGTTTGAAATCCTCTATAGTGTCTTTAGTCCGCTTCTCGCGGGTTATTCTATCAATTGAGGCACCCGACACGGGACCTTAATTTAAAGGACGCGCATTTTAGCGCCAAAACATGTTTTTGGAAACCTTTTTAAACAGAAATTCGAGGTTATTTGAAAACAAACGTCAAAATTCTCCGAATTTTTCCATAAAAAAAGAAAAGTAAGTGATTGCTAACGCATTCCACCACCGAAAGGAGGGAATCCACCTCCCGGAGGCATCATCCCCTTCATACCGCGCATCATTTTCATCATGCCGCCTTTTCCTTTCATTTTTTTCATCATTTTTTGCATCTGCTTAAACTGCTTAAGCAGGCGGTTAACATCTTGAATTTGTGTACCAGACCCCATTGCAATTCTTTTCTTGCGAGATCCTTTAATTAGGTCAGGATGTGAGCGCTCCTTCGGTGTCATAGAATTAATGATCGCTTCCATTTGAATCGTCGACTTGTCGTTCATAATCTGCGATTTTGCAGCTTCTGGAATTTGCCCCATGCCTGGCAGCTTATCCATTAACCCAGCCATGCCGCCCATACTTTTCATTTGCACTAATTGTTCACGGAAATCTTCTAAATCAAATCCTTTGCCTTTAATGACTTTCTTCGCCAATTTTTCAGCTTTTTTCTTATCAACCTTACGCTCGACTTCTTCGATAAGAGAAAGAACGTCGCCCATTCCTAATATACGCGAAGCAACTCGATCAGGGTGGAAAGGCTCTAAAGCATCGAGCTTTTCTCCAACACCTAAGAACTTAATCGGTTTACCGGTAATATGACGAATAGAGAGAGCAGCACCGCCTCGTGCGTCACCGTCTGCTTTGGTGAGTATCACACCAGTTAAAGCCAAAGCATCGTTGAAGGCTTTTGCTGTATTAGCGGCATCTTGCCCCGTCATACTGTCCACAACAAATAACGTTTCAGTCGGCTTTACACCAGAGTGCAGCATTTTGATTTCGTTCATCATGTCTTCATCGACCGCTAATCGACCTGCGGTATCAACAATGACAACATCGATGAAGGACTTTTTAGCATGCTCAATGGCTGCATTAGCAATATCTAAAGGATTTTGATCGGTCGAACTCGGAAAAAACTCAGCTCCAACCTGCCCCGCAACGGTTTCCAGCTGCTTAATGGCAGCTGGTCGATATACATCGGCGCTGACGACCAATACTGACTTTTTCTCTCGTTCTGACAAATAACGGGCTAATTTACCGGTACTGGTGGTTTTACCCGCGCCTTGCAAGCCAGCCATTAAAATAACGACGGGAGGTTGGGCTGCAAGATCGAGCGCATCATTAGCCTCTCCCATGGCCTTAACCATCTCATCATTAACAATTTTAATGAATGCCTGACCCGGAGATAAGCTTGTTGCCACTTCTTGACCTAAAGCGCGCGTTTTTACAGCATCGATGAAATCTTTGACGACTGGCAATGCGACATCGGCCTCTAATAGAGCCATTCTCACTTCGCGAAGAGTGTCTTTAATATTGTCTTCAGTGATGCGCCCTTTGCCGCTAATATTTTTTAAAGTCCGACTCAGGCGGTCGCTTAGGTTATCAAACATTGAAAAATCTCTTTCATTATTGATGGTTACAGTGCGAACTCGCTATTATATACTCAAGTAAATTCAAATGCATGGTACTTAGTTGCGTGCCAGTAACCAAGCACCCAATTAAATGCCTCTAATTAGATTAATTGAATGGAAAACCCTCTGACTCCTTTGTTTATTAGCGGTATTTTTACAATATCCTTGTACGTGCTGGTTGTTGCGACATCTTTATTAAAATTGCGAGCTGCACGTAATAGTCCTTCTGGCCTCAATATATTTACCTTGAGCGCGGTGTTGGTTCATGGGCTGTTCTTATATTTGTTAATTGATCAAACAGAGCGTCAAAATTTGACACTTTTCAATATGATGAGCCTGACCAACTGGCTCGCAATGATTGTTCTTTTGATAAACAGCTTTAAGCGCAATGTCACCTTAATGACCAGCATAATTGCGAGCTTTGCGTTACTGAGCTCAGCTCTCGGCATGGCTTATCCAGGCGAGCCAGAGGCGCAATTAAGCGGTCAATGGATTACTTTACTGCATATTTTTTCAGCAATAACAGCGACAGGATTTCTCTTGCTGGCAGCCGTTCAAGCTATCTTGCTAGCTTTTGCAGATATGCGTTTAAAAAGCCATCCAACTCATGTGCCTTCCTACTTTCCACCATTACAAAGTTTGGAAAGCTTTCTATTTCAGTGGCTACTCATTGGTTTTATTTTAATGAGCCTATCGCTTGTTATTGCAATATTTTTTCTGCAAGAGGGTTTTTCTAATCAACCTCTGCACAAATCCGTACTTTCAACACTAGCCTGGTTTACATTTGGAATCCTATTGGTAGGACATCAGTGGAAAGGCTGGCGAGGCATGACTGCAGCAAAATGGACATTAGCGGGATTTGTCTTACTGTCACTGGGATATTTTGGCAGCAAACTCGTGATTGAACTAATTCTACAATAGACTAGCGATGACAAATGGCATCCTTTAAAATGAAAGCCTGAGTCGCTTGAACCCACTATATTGAATAAGAGAACTCGAATCTTTGGACGAATTATCGACGAGTAGTCTGATACTCAGCTTTATTGCTCTACTGTTTCTTTCCGCATTCTTTTCCAGTTCAGAAACAGGCATGATGTCGATCAACCGTTATCGGCTTAAAAATCGCGTAAAGAAAAATCACCGAGCAGCCCGTCTGGTTAGCAATTTATTGAAAAGACCTGATCGGCTGATTGGAATTATCTTGATTGGCAATAATCTTGTTAATATTTTAGCTACCATGGTGGCTACAGTTCTAGCCATTCGATTTTGGGGTGAGTATGGCGAATTTATTTTGCCGTTCGTCCTTACGATCGTTGTTCTCATCTTCGCTGAAGTCACTCCCAAAACGTTAGCAGCAATAAAACCTGAGCGCATAGCCTTTCCAGCTTCCTTTATTTTAACACCGTTACTCAAATTACTAACGCCGTTCGTAATGATTGTAAACTCAATTTCCAATGGCCTTTTGAAATTATTTGGCATTAGCGTACACAGCCAACAAGGCGATGACTTGAGCTCAGAAGAACTGCGAACCGTTGTAAATGAAGCGGGAAGTATGATACCGAAACGTCACCAAAATATGCTATTAAGCATTCTCGATTTAGAGCACGCCACGGTTGAAGACATCATGGTTCCTAAAAATGAGATTACTGGCGTTGATTTGGATGAGGATATCAATGACCTGATCAAACAGCTCAGAAATGCACAACATACTCGTTTGCCGGTTTATGTTGACAGTATCGATCAAGTTAAAGGAATGTTACATGCTCGACATATCGCAAATTTGATGAGCAGAGATATTGAAGAGATCACCAAAGAAGCCATCCTAGAGCTAATGACTCCGGTTTACTTTGTTCCTGAGGGTACACCATTAAACACACAGCTTTTAAAGTTCCAACGAAAAAAACAGCGAATTGGAATGGTGGTCGATGAATATGGCGATATCCAGGGACTCGTAACTATAGAAGACATTCTTGAAGAAATTGTAGGTGAATTTACCACCGATTTCGCAGCAACGACGTCCAAAGACATTCATCCTCAGGAAGACGGCAGCTTCATGATTGATGGCACAGTCACTATTCGAGACTTAAATAAAACACTTAAAATGGATTTACCGACAGATGGCCCCAAAACACTTAGTGGTCTTATAATCGAATACTTGGAGACAATTCCTCAACCAGGTACCGGGTTGAAACTAGAAAGTTACCCCATTGAAATTTTACAGATTAAAGGAAATTTGATTAAAAGCGTAAAGCTATGGACAGAATGGAAAGAAACAGCCTAATAAAGATTTTCTAAAATTATTCATTTATCTTCTAGGCAGGTATAAAAATATTTGACTCAAATTAAATCACAACTTCTTTTAGTTGATGATTTTACTTGAGCTGTCTTGTAAGAAGTTTGCAATCCATTTCCAAAAGTCTTTTCCCGCCAATCCAACTAAGTTATTGTGATTGCCACCTTTGACAACTCGAAAGACTTTTTTACCAAGAAACGCTTCATAGAGCGCTTGCCCTTGCTCAATCGGAATAACTTGATCATTATTTCCATGAATAAACAAAATTGGGCTCGAAATATTTTTCAATTTCTCAATCGAATTAAATGGTATTTTGTCGGGCCTGATAAACCACCCAAGCCCCATCCTTTCAGCCATCTCCCTTCCACTTTGCAATGGAGTAACCAAAATCAATCCTTTTAAAGTATTGCGATGTTGAGCCACATTAATGGCCACAGCACTACCAATTGACCGTCCATAAATCACAATTTTCTTATCATCCCAACCGAGTTTAGTGTTCACGAAATGAAGTGCGGCTGCCGCATCCTCATAAACGCCTTGCTCACTTGGCTCTCCTTCACTGTTTCCATAGCCGCGATAGCTAAGGAGTAAAACTTCTAATCCTAAATTTCTAAATTGTTTGACGTGTTCAATTCTTTGATAGGCATTACCTGCATTGCCGTGAAAATAAACGAGGATACTATCAGCATTTTTATTTTTTAAATGAAATGCTTGAAGCCGAATACCCTCCTTAGTTTCGATAACAACTTCTTCAATGTTATCTTCGCTAATAAAAGTTTGTTCACTTTGTTTCATTGGATGAAAAGCAAAGTGACTTACTAAAAGATCATTAAAACCAAATGCAATCGCAACAAGGATTATTGACAAGAGTATCAGTCGAATTAAAGATTTCAGCATATCAAATATACTTTCAGATAAGAAAACTTACGCTTTTGGCGTTACTAAAATGGCACTTTTCAATAAGCATTGGAGCTATATATCAATCTTTTACTATCCGATTTATCCTTTAAGACTCAATGTCATTATTGTCGAAAAATAACCGCTCCAGATGTTGCAATGGATGACTCATCAATTGAGCCGATTAGCATTTCATCTTCCACCGATACCAATGTCGTTTCTGTCACTTGATTTTCCAACTGATACTTTCCAGAAAGCTCAACACAGACTCGATGATAATTGGGTGTGTGACCAACGTATCGGACTTTACCGTTATCCAACATTTTTGGAGAACCTTCCCAGAGTACAGAAACCTTTTGACCCACTTGATCTTGTAGAGCGCTTGTTTTTAATTGAGACGCCAATTGATGCAATCTTAAGCTTCGTTCCTTTTTAACGCTTTTATCAACGTGATTTGCCAATCTCGCAGCCTTAGTTCCCTCTCTCGGTGAATAAGAAAAAATATGAATATGACCAAATCCTATTTGTTCAATGTAAGCTAGAGATCGTTCAAACTCTTCATCCGTTTCGCCAGGAAAACCAACAATAATATCTGTTGTCACGTTGAATCCTGGAATTTTCTCTCGGGCTTGCGTCACCAATCGCTCAAACTCCTCAGTTTTACACCGTCGAGCCATTCGTCGTAAGACACTATCAGTACCACTTTGCAATGGTAAGTGCATGTGGGGCATCACACGAGGGTTTTCAAATAAAGTAAAGAAGTCTTCAGGCAAATCCCATGGCTCCACCGAAGCAAAACGAATTCGAGGTATTTCAGTTTCTTTTAAAATACGCCGAACAAGACTGAATAAGTCAGAGTCAATATCGCTACCATAACCACCAACATGAACACCGGCAATGACAATTTCTTGAACCCCTTCTCTTACATGCTGGTTAACTTCATCAATGATAGATTCTTCGGTGCGACTTCGCTCTTCTCCACGAGCAACAGTAACGATACAAAATGTACATCGGTAACGGCAACCATCTTGCACTTTAATAAACGCTCTTTCTTTGTTTCGCGCAAATAATGCGGGAGCGCCAGGTTCTGATGCCATTGCCGGCATTGTTGGTAATTCAAGTACAGCTTGTGTTTTCTCGACCAAAGAGTCTTTCTCGGTATTAGGAACAACCAAGTCAACACCTAATAGCTCGTTGGCTTGCTCCTCTTCAAGCGACGCGTAACACCCCGTAACAACCATTTTTGCCGAAGGATTTTTTCGGTGATGCTTACGAATAATCTGACGAGATTTTCGCGCTGCCTCTCCAGTTACAGCACAGGTATTAACAACCATGACTGCTGCATCATCTGGCATAGGTGTTAACGAGTAACCTATCGCTTGATATTCTTGAGCCCATCGTTGTAATTCAGCTTCGTTTAAACGACAACCTAATGCGGTTAAAAAAACTTTACTCATTGGTTTGTGTCTCTTTCTTATCATCCTTTTCGATTAAATCATGTCCGGTCCAGTCCTTGTACCTTTTCTGCTGCTCTTCGGAAGCATCCTTATTAACAACCACATTTAAGTTTTTATTCTCGTTTTTCTCTACATCGACGCTTAGCTCGAATAATTCATCGCGACGAAAAAAATGAATGTTCACTTCACTATCCACTTTAAGAGCATCGAGACGCTGCTCAATATTTTTATTGGTTAATCGCATACCGTCGAATGAAATCAAAACGTCATCAATTGTTAAACCAGCTTCCCAAGCTGCGGAACCCTTGCGAACTCGAGTGACTTTCAAGGAATCATCGTAGGAGAGCCCTAAATCGATGGTCTGTTTATCACTTGTTTTTCTTTCTATTTGGAGTCCCACGAAATCCAACAACAATGAAAAGTCGATTTTTTCTGTTCCTGCAATGTGAGACTCCCAAAAGTTACTAAAGTCTTTATCGGTCAGCTCATTAACAATCGTCAAAAAATCTTTTTCTGAATATCCTTTACCCGGTAATGGATACAGCTCGTAAAGTCTCCGATGTACATCTTCTAAGGACTTTTCACCTGCCGTTGCTCTTTGAATTTCAAAGTCAAGCAACCAACTAACTAAAGAGCCTTTGCGATAGATGTTAACACTGTGATTAATGGTAAAGTCATTTGTCGACTCAATCCAATTATAAAAACTAGCCTCAGAGATGGACTGAACTTCGCGACCAGGTCTATTTAAGTACCGCTCAATACCCTTCGCCAAATCTTTGTGAAACTCGTCTTGAGTCATTATTCCTGCTCGACGAGTCAATAGCGTATCAAAGTAACTGGTTGTTCCCTCTGCCACCCATAATAATGTCGTATAGTTTTCTTTTTGAAAGTCGTAAGGAACTAGTCCTTCAGGTCGGTAAGCTTTAACATTCCAGGTATGCACCAACTCATGCGCAGCGGTTGTCATAAAATCAATGTAGTCTTCACGCGATGCAAACTTGTCTCTTTGCCGTTGAATTATCGTCGAGTTAATGTGCTCTGTTGCCCCTCTTGGTCCACTCGTTGCGTGCACCATATAAAGATATCTAGAATAAGGAAATGCTCCCCATACTTTTTCGACTTCAGCATCCAACTTAATCAAATCCTTGATAATCTTTGTTTCGTCGTAATTTCCACGTCCCCAAAATAAAATTTCGTATTGTCGCTCACCCGCTGAAAATTCATGAAAACTATGAATTCCAGTTTCAATAGGCGAGTCAATCAATATATCGTAATTCCCCGCGCGAAAAACGTGTCGTCCGACCGACTCCATACCAGAACGTGATCGCCATTCTGTTGGAACATCTAAAGATACCGTTAAAGGTTCATCGCGAAACGTTGGGCTGTACATAAAAACGGCTGAAGCATCTAAAAACGCGTGTGTTTCATCGATGACGCTGGTTCGTCGACCAATATTATTGGCATAGATCTGATAGGTAATTTTAGTCGCCTTCCCTTCCGACAGCACTTGCCAGCTGGCTTTATCGATCATGGACCACTCAAGCGGCTCACCCGTCAGAGTAGTCGCCGAAAATTCCCGGACATTTTTTGAGAGATCTAAAATATGATAGTAGCCGCTACGCCAAACAGGCATTTTGATTTCAAGCATTGACTCAGTATGAGCAGGAAACTTAATTGTCACCTTAGCCAAATGATGCACTGGCTGATTAATATCAATGTGATACTCAATATCTTGTCTGGCTTCCACACAGCTCAATGTGACGCTTAATAAAAACAGATAAATCAAAAACTTATACATCAAAAAACCTGGCGACTAGTTGTGAGCGCGCTATTGTATCAAAAACATACTCAAGCGTCTTCGTCAGTATCGCTGGTCAAATTATTGAGCTGGGTTTTCAACTCAATCCATCGTGACATATATTCTGAACTGTTCATACTTTGGTGGCGCATCATGGCGCCCAGAAAATGCTTCGCTCGATGCACAGATACGTCCGCTAGTATGTTATCTAACGCAGCAATTAGTGCTTTTTCATAAGGTCGGTAATCATATCGGGTATTTAACAACTTCTTGGCACTGTCTTGACAACCTAACCAGGAATCTTCATCTCGATAAAGGCGCACTGCTTGCTCGACGAAGGATTCAAATCCATCTTCTACCGCACCAGGCCAGTCCGAGCCATCGTACATGCCCTCTGCACCTATCGAAGTGGTAATACTGGGTGTTCCAGTAATCATAGCGTCCAATAATTTGCCCTTAATACCAGCACCAAATCGCAACGGGGCCAGTAAAATACGCGCATTCTCAATAACCTCAAAGGCATCTTCCGCACGGTCACAAACATTAAATCCAGAAGAAGGGTCATTTAATGCTGTCGCTTTTGGCGGTGTATAAGCACCATAAATATTGAGTTCTGCAGTGGGCAATTGTTGTCGAATCTTCGGCCAAAGCTGCTTTAAATATAAAACGGAATCCCAATTTGGTGCATGACGAAAATTTCCTATTGCGACAAAGTGACTTCTCTCGGACCATGATTTCGTCTTCCGGTTAAACTCCGAGTCGTTCAATAAAAAAGGCAAATACAACAACTGCGATTCCGGAACGTGAAACTGCTTTTGCAGCAGCTCAAACTCAAAGCTCGAAATAATTAAAGAAAGATCACTGCGGTGAATTGCAGAAATTTCGCGGTAGGCAATATCATTAAAATAAAATGCAGGTTCACACTCTTTATTTTGTTTAAAAGCCGTATGACGCGCATGTCGTAAAAACTGTAAATCTTCGGTATCTAAAATTCGAACAGCATTGGGACATTCTTGAGCCACTCGCCAGCCAAACTGCTCTTCCATCATAAAACGATCAAATAGAACCGCATCAGGCTGAAGTTCTCTAACAAACTCATTAAATGAAACATCATTTAGTTTGATTTCAACAGACTCGATATTCTCCGAAGATAAATCATGCATAAATTCTGTTTTTTTTGCCGGAGTAGAAAAAATCACACGCCAATGATGCTTTTTAAAGAGTCGTAAAAGCGAGAGCATGTGCCGACCCGCCGCCGACGAGTTTGGCTCTGGCCAAACGTAACCGATCACCAAAAGTGTATTATTAGAATTGAAATCAAACATAATCTACAATAAAGGCCAGCAACCAATCTAAGAATTTAGAAAGAACTCAGCCATGAGTAACTTTTACATTAAAACCAAGTTCGTTTCATTCACAACTAAGCTTCGTCTAATTGCCAGTGAACTTCTTGCCCAGCATAAAAAGGAACAATGGGTGATCCATCGGGAAGCTCTATCGACTCAGGTACTTGCCATGATTTCTTTCTTAAAGTGATCGTTTTTTCGTTTCTTGGAAGCCCATAAAAATCAGGACCATAATGTGAGGCAAACCCTTCCAGGTTTTCTAAACAGCCTAGGTCGTCAAATACTTGCGCATATAACTCAATAGCACTCCATGCACTGTAACATCCTGCACAGCCACAGGCTGTTTCCTTTTTATGTTTCGCGTGAGGTGCTGAATCGGTTCCTAAAAAGAATTTTTTAGACCCACTGGCCACGGCTTTTTGCAAAGCAATTTGATGTGTGTTTCTTTTCAGTATTGGCAAACAATAATTATGTGGTCGAATGCCACCTACTAATAAATCATTTCGATTCATTAACAAATGTTGTGGAGTTATAGTCGCAGCAACGGTATCCGGAGAAGTAACGACAAAATCAACCGCGTCTTTTGTTGTGATATGTTCCAGAACAACTTTCAATGATGGAAAGTTACGAACGATATCAATTAAAAACCGATCAATAAATTCTTTTTCTCGATCAAAAATGTCAACATGACTCTCTGTGACTTCTCCATGCACGAGTAAGAGCATACCTTGCTCGTGCATTTCCTCAAAAATAGGATACAGCGCATCTAACTGACTCACTGCAGCGTCAGAGTTAGTTGTCGCTCCTGCAGGATACAACTTAGCAGCAATGACACCAGCTTTTTTTGCTTCCCGTATGTCCTTTCTAGTCGTTTGATTAGTCAGATACAAAGTCATAAGAGGTTCGAAAGAATGACCTTTCGGAATGGCGTCTACGATGCGAGACTTATACTCTAGCGCCATGTTTGCCGTTGTAACGGGAGGAACGAGGTTTGGCATAACGATTGCTCGAGCAAAACATCGAGCGGTGGCTTTAACGGTTTCCTTTAAAATATCGCCATCACGAAAATGCAGATGCCAATCGTCGGGTTGCGTTATGGTCAATTCGGTCATGCCGTCTCCATTGCTGTGATTTCAAAAGGAAGATAGAAATTAAACTTTCGATTATGACCGCATTATACCACTTAAAAAGGAAGTTTGGGGGACGGAGAAATTTGCGAGGCAGAATGCTGCCTCGCCCTACAGCTTATTAGCGAATATTCATACAATTTGCATAAAAACTCGTAGTTGCTGGCCAATCAGAAAAAACACCGATAACACCAACTTTTCGAGCAAGTACATCGAGCACTTTATAAGTGTCACCATCATTATTTATCAATTGTGAAATAGACTGATGATACCATCCACCGCCACTGGCCAAAGGACCATCTCTCTCAAGAGTCCAGGTAATTATTTTTAAGCCCGCTTGTTTAGCTAGTAACGCGTAACTTGAGGGCACAATTTCGTTATTTTCGGAAACACTCAACAATGCCCACATGGGAGGCGCAATAATATTTACACCCTGATCTCTAAGACGCATCATATCCACTAAACTGGGCTGGAAGTCTTCATCTTGATACATGCGCGCATCGAGATAAACCGCTCTTTGAGCATATCGAGGCTCGTTTTCTATCCAGTATTTAACATCATCTAAGTTAAAAGACTGGGGAAAAACCTGACGAGGTGGAATACGGGCTTCACGATACTCGTCGATCATTTGTTGCGCGTAATCGGCTTGAGAGTATGTCCCCTCATAAGGCATATCAACGGATGGCGCTTTCAACTCAGGTGTCATTTTCACGCTTAATTGCTTGAACAAGTCAATACTTTCTTTATGAGATAAAACAGTTCCGCATGAAGAGTATAAATCCGTACGCCATTTTGCTGTCCCTTTCAAATACTCGGCAACACTCTTAGCATCAGTATTCGCAGCATCCATTTTTCCGCACAAACTCTTAAACTCATTCAGTGTGATATCGCTGGTACAACAGCGAGCAGATGCGGGCTTACCCGAAACAGGATCTGCTGGAGAAAAAGGTTCGCTACACTTGGTAGCTAACTCAGGAATTTCCAAAATGTTTGTTGTCGTATGTAAGTCGCACTGGGAATGTCGACATACAAGCTCTTTATCTTGAGTAAATGTGACATCACACTCAACGATACCAGCCCCCATTTTTGCAGCTGCAATATACGACTCCTTCGTGTGCTCAGGAAACTGCATTGGCGCTCCACGATGACCAATTGAAAAATCTGATTTACGATAAAACAAGCGATCTTCACATTGCTGAAGTGCGGACTTTAAAGGCCCTTCATCCATATCATTTAACAAAAAAAAGGGCCTAGGCCCTAACTGATTATCAAACAGCTTTTTCCATGAGTTATTCTGTGCTTTTGCTGATGACGTAACGCAAATAACTAAAAATATTGTGGCCCATAAGAACAATTTCATATTATCTCCAGAAGTTCATCTTAAAATTGAATTTAATATCCAACGACAAACTTAGAATATTGAGATAATGTGAAAACGAAATGTACAAAACATGACAAATTTATCAATTAATTTATTCTCCTGAAATTATACTCGACTGGAGATGCGAAAGATTTATTCTAAACTGATAAGTCGGACATTATAAAAAAACAAATAACTCACAGTGACAAGGAGACATATGAAAAAACAACCCGACATCCACCTTAATTTAAATGTGCGAGGTTTACCTTTATCAGCAACATTAGCCATCAATGAGATCAGTAACGACCTCATTAAGCAGGGCCAGCCAGTCACAAAGCTGGGATTAGGTCAAAGCCCATTTCCAGTACCACAAGTTGTCGAAGAAGAGCTTAAAGTTAATGCTCACCAAAAAGACTATTTACCGGTAGCAGGATTAAGGGAACTGAGAGGTGCAGTTGCAGATTACCATCATAGAACTCATGGTATTTCTACGGCACCGGAAAACATATTAATTGGCCCTGGTTCAAAAGAATTAATGTTCATTCTCCAATTAGTGTATTACGGAGACCTGGTAATTCCAACGCCAAGCTGGGTATCTTACGCCCCACAAGCTCATATTATTGGACGTCATATTCATTGGCTTGAAACGGATGCCTCTAATCAATGGAAAGTTACTCCTGAATGCATCGAAGAACTGTGCCACAAAGATGAAAATAAACCGCGACTTGTTATTTTAAATTATCCAGCCAATCCACACGGATATACGTACACTGAAAAAGAATTAAAAGCGTTAGCAAAAAAATTCCGAAAATATAAAGTTCTGGTTTTATCTGACGAAATTTATAGCGAACTCGATTACGATGGCAATCATGTGTCTATCGCCCAATTTTATCCAGAAGGAACAATCATTAGCAGTGGATTAAGTAAATGGTGTGGTGCTGGAGGGTGGCGCCTTGGAACTTTTGCTTTTCCGAATAATATGAAATGGCTACTTAATGCAATGGCAACTGTGGCCAGTGAAACATTTACCTCAACCTCGGCCCCAATACAGTATGCTGCTGTGCGTGCCTTTATCGGCGGTCTCGAAATTGAGCGTTATCTGGCAAATAGCCGGCGCATATTACACGCTATTGCCAAAGCGATAGTCTCTCGGTTGCAAAATGCAGGCTTTGACCTTGTCATGCCGGATGGCGCCTTTTACATTTTTCCTGACTTTGCACCTTTTAAAAAGAAACTCAATCAGCGAGGAATTACCTCGAGCTCAAAATTGTGCGAAGTAATTTTAAAAGAGACTGGAGTCGCCATGTTACCAGGAGAGTCATTCGGACGACCAAAAGATGAACTGACCGTCCGAATTGCTTTTGTCGATTTTGATGGTGCCAGAGCGTTAACAGCAGCAGAGCAAATTCCTCTCGATCAGACTCTGGGTGAAGAGTTTGCCAAACAGTATGGCGGTGGATGTATCAGTGGCGTTGAAAAAATAATTGATTGGCTAAATGAAACTCAAGCTGAATAAAAAATAATACCGGGTTGCAAAATGACAACTTAACAACCCGGTGTAACCATAGTTAGCCTCAGAACTGAGCTGAAACTCCGAGAGTTAACACCTCTTGGTCAAACTCTATTCCAAAAATATCGGCTGTACCCGATTGATAACCAATATTCGCGGATACATTTTTATTAAAAAAGTGACGAACGCCAACACTGTACTCATCCTCGGTAGTAACACCAGCAGAGACAGAAGTCATTTCATTGAAATAGTAAGAAGACTCTAGCGCCCAAGCATCATCAAATTCATTATCCATATACGCTAAACTCGCGGTCAAATACCCTCCATTGCTCAATGCCGTAAAATACTTTGAAGACAACATTGTTTGCTCGCCTTCATCATCCACGGTCATCGAAAATCCGATGTAATCGCTTTTGTTCAGTTGATAATTATAAGCAGCAGAGAAGTAACTAACCGTATCAAAACCATTGTCAATGACTTCGACATCAACCAACAGGTCATCCGAAATTAAATAACCCAGTTTTACTGCGGAAACATCATCGCCATCCTCATCGTCTGAATAAGATGCACCCACTAAGAAACTATTTACGAATAATTCTCCACCTACAGTGCCTGAGTAAAAATCCCCATTTTCAACATTAAAGTAATTTCCAAAAACATTACTGGTTGAATTGATGTATTCAAATTCATTTAACGGACCTAATGATGTTTTGTCCGAAAAAAAGTATTGTCCAGATAAAGCTACGGCATTCATATCAGTTTCTACCGGGCCAAATTCAAAGTTCGTATTTTGATAAGATACATCGGTAAATAATTGGTAGTCTTCAGCCATAACAGTGGTTGCAGCTAGCATTGACGCAACAAGTAATTTTAACTTCATGAGATACTCCAGTTATATTTGTAAAATTCGAGAGCAATTTTACCCAAGTAAACTGAACCATTCCTGAACTGGCGATTAAATTAAGTCTCATCTACTCTTAGAAGATGTCGTGCATTAAATAACCAGCAAGCAAGCTTATCAAGACATCAACACTCAACCCCTGTAAGATAAGAGTCATACAATACGCGATCGATACAGGCTTAAATAAAATAAAGAGGAATTGCCATGGTAAATCGACTCACATTATATTCCATACTGATAGTTGTTCTATCGGGATGTGCTAACACTAGAGTTATCCAATCAGAAACATCACACTTCAAAGCTACCGAAGAGTTTTATCAGTCAATAACTCGACCATCAGCCATAGATGAATCAACACTTAATCTATTTCTAACTAAAATGCCCAAAGGTGCTGACATCCATCACCATTACTCAGGAACAATTTATGCCGAAACTTACTTAGATTGGGTTAAAGAAAAAGGTTGGCTCATCAATCCCTGCACATCGAGAATTATTACATCCAATAAAAAAACGAAAATTAAGGCTTGCGATAAGCCGGCAATGACAGTTCAAGAACTTTTAAATGACAACCGTTCTTTTCGCCAATTACTAATGCTTTGGTCCAATAAAGATTTCTCAAATCATTTTCATGAGCAGGTTCCACCAGACTCAAATTTTTTTAATACATTTGGTTATTTTGGCCCAATATCCGATGACAACCAGGCAATTGGCTTAAAAATCATCAAGCAACGTGCCATCGATGAAAATGTTTCTTACATTGAAACCATGCTGAGTCGTGTCGGAGTAAAAGCAAAAAACTTTTTCGATAACCAACAATCCATATCCCTAATTGACGAACTCAGGAAAACAGAAAGTCAAAAAGAAGTCGACACCATATTAAAGAAAATTGACGATGCAGTTCTCAATAACTCCGACTTTGTATCGCAAGTAAAATCTTTTGTCGATACGTTAGAACAAGACCACCAAGGTATCGACCAATCCAACTTTACCATGCGATATCAATCTTATGCCGTACGCGTATTGAATCCGTTGCAAGTGTATCTTGACTTATTAGCTGGTTACCAAGCTTGTGAGACATCACCCCTTTTTGTCGGTGTCAACATTGTCGCACCTGAAAATAATGCGACCGCTCTCGCAGACTATACGCTACATATGCGAATGTATAATTATTTAGCGAGAAATTATCCACAAGTGGGACGAGCACTACACGCAGGGGAACTTACACTCGGCATGGTTCGTCCTGAAGATTTGTTATTCCATATCGAAGAAGCAAGAAACATTGCCAAAGCACAACGAATTGGACATGGTATCGATATACCCTATGAAAAAAACTCAATTAATGTTCTTAAAGATTTAAAAGAAAACGCAGTCGTAGAAATAAACCTGACGAGCAACGAATTTATACTTGGCGTTAAACACAATGCTCACCCATATAATATTTACTCAAAATACGATGTACCCATGGTCATTTCAACCGACGACTCCGGTGTTTCGAGAAACAACTTAACAAATGAGTTTGTATTATTAACCACTCGTTATCGACCAGACTACTCCCAGATTAAGGAATATGTCTTTAATAGTATTAAATACTCTTTCCTTACGGAGGAAAAGCAAAAAGAAATAATGAAAGATTTGTCTTTACGTTTTCAGGTGTTTGAGAAAGAAATGTCGGGATTATGGAGCCAAATAAAGCAAGCTCAATAACTAAGTTTTAGCGAGAGCCCTTAAAGAGCTCTCGCTAAATCAGTTACTTTCTTTTGGGTGTCCAGGCCCAAATCATTTCACATTCAATTGGTTCATTTCCCTCACTATCGGTTACCACCACAGGGACCGTCAGTTCTCCTTTTTCGGTGTCAATAATCTGTTGTATTTGTTCACCTGATAGTTTCGCAACAGCGCGTAAATTACCTTTTGCGCGCTTGAGGTAACTTACCCGCATTGACTTTATTACCGGTGTACGGTCATCAGGAACATTCATACCAACCACCATTCCTGTCGCCGTTTCAGCTAATAATCCCATTGCCGCAGCATGAATTCCTTTTATGTGATTTCTCACCTTTTTCCGATTTTTTAAAGTCCATATACTTTCTTCACGTGAGAGCGCTTCGCACTTAACTCCAGCTGTGCCAACAAATTTAATCGTTGAGCCCAACAAATAATTTAATAACCAATTTCGATACAACTTAGGTTTGTTGTTTATTTTATCAACAACACTCGCTAAAAAATTCTTTTTCATAACTCATTCTCAAATTTAATATTCCGAATATTCTAATAGCTTTTGGTGCATAGGAAAATACAATGCGCATCGAATCGGCCTCTGATCGAGTGCTGACATCAATTTGGCGTACATTTGAAGCTGTCCACGATATGAGGCTAACTCCGATTCAAAAAACTGCTCGAGATCATCTCCCTCGTGGTAGCTGGATTTATAATCAACAATCCAGCGAGTTCCCTTCTCGTCAATAAAGGTACGATCAATAACGGAGCTTACAAACTGCCCCTGCACTTTTGTCGACAGTTCAAACTCAGATTCCGCCGATGGATGTTTGGTTAATATCCAGCGACCGGTTGGATCGCTCAAACATAAGCTAAGTGACTGACGAATTCGCTCCGACCAAAACTCAATCTCATCATCAATTAAATTATTCTGCTTTAAACGTTTTTTGAAAATTGGGACTAGATGATCAACACGAGCGGCATCCCAGCTATCAACACCTTCTTCTGATATTTTTTGCAAGTAGCGATGAATTAAAGTGCCAACGATTGAAGCACTGCTATTACCCCGCTCAAATTCAATATCATCTTTGTCTGAACTCATCGTTGTCATAAATTGAGTTAGCTCAAGTTCCGGCGAAGGCAAATTAATTATGGCACCCAATGGAATTCGCCCCAAACCTCTCTTGTGCTCAGCTATAACCGAAAATGACTCGTCAACGGGGTTATCATAAGCCTTACGTTGCTTTTCTATTTCAAATTCAACAGTAGGCCATAATTGATTCAACAGCGAACCACGGTTAGGAGCTTTGACGGAGAAGTCGTCACCATTATCAGTAACTTTTGACTCGGCAATCAAATAAAGGCTTTTCTTTGCTCTCGTTGAAGCCACATACAACAAGCGTCCGTTTTCATACACCTGCTTTTCTTCGTTAATTCCATTTAATAACTGATACATTTTATCTTCATTCTCATTTCCAGTTTGCATTGGTGCCACTAAAAAATCGCCAAACTGAGAATCATCGGGAAGCTCTTGCCACAAAACCAATTGTGAACGTTCGTTTCTGGGTTGCTTCTCCAAATGAGGAACAATCACGTGATCAAATTCAAGTCCTTTCGATTTATGAATACTCATTACTTTTATCGGATGCGTTTTATGTTCCACTTCGAATTCAGAGAAAAGCTGTTCAATTAATTTATCGACTATTTTTATATTATTAAGTGATTGCCCCGATAACTTCGCCTCAAAATAGCTGAAGAATCGCTCTGCATCTTTAAAATCTCGTGGGTTATGATTCAAATGATAGCCGCCCAAAGCCAACCAACATGATTTTACCAAGCTGATTACGGGAGCATTACCTACTCGGTTAACAAAAGGTTTAATACGATAATAAAACTCCTTCAAACGTGTATAATCATCTTCCAACTCGGTTTCTTCATTAGACTGCGTTACCCAGCTTTCTAGTACTCGCCAGGGCGCCTGTGACCTGCTAAATAGTTTTTGCATCGCGACAAGTGAAATACCGCAAAGTTGACTTCTTAATAAACCCGCTAGAGCAATAGAATCTGCTGGATTTATAAAAAAGCGAACTAAACTTTTCAAGTTTTTAATGAGTGGGCGTTGTTCAAGGCGCTCCATCTCTATCGCTTCAACAGGAATTTCATTCGCTTTCAACAGTGTGACGACTTTTTGGGCATGCGATTTATTCCGTACAAGAATGGCAATTGAATGATCTTTATTTTCCGGTTTTTGCTGTATCGACTGAATTATCCGCAACATCTCAATAGACTGGTAGTTTTCGTCGGCATTAAGTTTATGCAAAAAATTTACAGCATCTTTATTATTATCACTGTTCGCATCAGCTAAACTTACAGGAACTGCGCCAAGCATCGCATTTTCTGTGTCCGGAAAAATTGTCTTGAATGCACGATTAACCCAATGAACAATTCCTGCATCTGAACGGAAGTTTGTTGTTAAAAGCAGTGGCTCCAACTCAATACTTTGAAGACCATATCGCCGACAATTTAGATATAAACCAACATCAGCCTCTCGAAATCGATAAATCGACTGCATAGGATCGCCAACAACAAATAATGTTCGACCATCGCCTGATTGCCAGCCACTGGTTAATAATTTCAATAATTCATATTGTCCGTGAGATGTATCTTGAAACTCGTCAACTAGGATATGTTTAATTTGATAGTCTAACTTTAATCCAAGATCAGTAATGCCAATGTCATCTTGCAAAGCGAATAGAGCAGATAGAGAGAGTTCAATAAAATCAACTTTTCCACGAGCCTGAAATTCCAACTTCAAAAAGCCAAGCAATATATTTAAACATTGATTAAGTGCTTCTATAACCTTCCACTGCTCATCAGTATATTCACTGTCAGGCAATGCGCTGACTTCTTTTAAGAGCTGTAAAAACATTGGGTATGTTTGTAGCTCCTCAAGTATTCTCTCGCGCAGCTCTTTTTGTTGCTGAGCGATTGCTTTTTGCTCCTTACCTTTTGCAGTACTAGGTGATAACACGCCATCATTTTTAGTGAAACGCTTCTTCAACTCGCCCTTTGCTGTCAGCAAATAACTAGCAATTGATTTCCAGTGAACTAGATCATAAACATCATCTCCAGGCCACTGCTCTAACGAAGCAATTGACCACAATGCATGCGATTCTGGTAATCCATCGGCATGCTGAGCGGTTAAATGAATCCAGTTAAAAAAATCAGATTGCAATGAGTTAGGGCACTGTTGAGTTAAGTTAGATAACTTTAGTCCTATAAACTGACCAAGCGCAGCTTCTAAAGCTTCACGATCAAGCAACCGTTGATTGGCAACAAAGTGTCTAATCCACTGATCACGACGAGCAAGCAATGTTGAAAGTAATTCAACCAACGTTGGAAGTTGATTATTCACTCCTTTTAAAAGCGTTATCAAACTACTCTCAAATTCAGGATAAGAGCGCTCCACTAATACAGCCTTTACGTACTCTTCCGCAGCAGCTTGATAAATCTCACTCGCGTTCTCTTCAATACCAGGTTGAACACCAAACTTAGATAATAGTGGCATTTGCCGTACAATAGATGCACTAAGACTATCTATTGTTTGCAAACGCAGCCGCGCGGGGTTGTCGATAAGTTGCCAACCTTGTTCTTTATCTCTTTCAATTGCTTTTTTAGCTAAGCGCCAAGTCTTTTTCTCATGCTCCTCTACCGGTTCCGGTTCAGATGCCGCCATTAATGCCTCGACAATTCTTTCACGCATTTCATTGGCTGCTTTACGGGTAAATGTAATCGCTAAAATATCTTCAGGTTGAGTCGCATAAGACAACAAATTCAAAAAGCGCTGAGTAATTAGGCCTGTTTTACCGGAACCCGCGGGTGCTTGTACAATGAAGGATCGCGTAACATCAATGGCTTGTTCACGCGCGACAGCATCTTTTAATGCCATTAATTCATCTCCTCAAAACTACTGCTACCCGCTTCAATTTCAGCAATGCGGCATACGCTGTCAAAAGGACAAAAATCACAAGCTCTCAATCGATGTTCAGGTGTAACACTGGCTAAACCTAATTTAATTTCTTCAACAAGATTAAAAATACTTGTTTCTATCTGATGAATAAAGTCACGCCAAGAATCGACGGGCGCTCTCACTTTCTCAATCGACTTCACTCCAGGCAATACTTTGTCATGTTCCGAAACACCTGAAAACTTAACTCCCGAATGATGGAGTTGAGCAAAACACAATGCTCTAATTTTTTCCTTTTCAGTCATCAGGTAAATTGGCATTTGTGGCTCTGCTATTCGTTCACCAAACCATTTTTGAGCATCAACTCGCCCAGTTTTATAATCAATAACAATCTGGCTACCATTCTCTAACTCATCGAGCCTGTCGAGACGAGTTTTAATGCTAACACCATTAATAACAATTTCTTGCTCAAACTCTAACGCCTTAACATTAAAGGGTTCTCGTTTTTTCTCCAATTGCAATAACTCAAAAATTAAATGCGTGTACTTTTCTTTTTCAATCGCTGCGATTAATGAAGAATTAGTTGTCACTTGACGAGAGCAACTCTCAATAGCATCATTAATTAGTTCAAATAAATCGTCATCGTTAAAACTGATTAATTTGTTTTGAGAGCCAAGCTGTTGCCAAATAAATTGCATCACTTCATGTACATAAATACCACGTTCACGTGGATCGATGCCTAAGTTAGCCTCTTCTTGCTCCTCTAAACCCAGCCGGTAACTTAAATATCCTTGCATTGGACATAAAGCTTGTGATTGCAGAAACTGAGCCCCGCCAATAAGTTTCGACTCCGTCATTGGAAGACCTGTTTCATCATTAAACTCTTCCTCCTCCAAAGCCATCACAGGAAAAATGCTTTTCTGCTCACTACTTTTAAGTTCCCAGTTTGTAATGTAATCATTTAATATTGATGTCGGACTAAAGCTTTCTTCTCCTTCTTGGCTGTAATAACTAACAACGGTATAGTCGCTTACTTTCAATAATTGTTTAATTAACGATGTTGCGTATTCCAATTCTTTATCTGGACTTGATCCCGGCATTGAATGCTGGCGGGCAAACGACAAGGGAATAAAGGGATTAGGATCGGGAGTTTCAGGTAAACTATTGTTCGACATTCCAGAGAGCCACACCGCATCAAACGATTGCCCGATGGCCTCATACAACCCCATCACCTGAATGGGTTCGCCTTTACTTTTTGGTTGAAAAGTTGCTTGCTCGATAATGCTTTGAAACCAAGAGAATGCGGTACTCAATGAAACTTTTTTATTAATAATATTATATTGCTTGAGCTGTTGTAAAAGTCCGATAAATTGAGTTTTTTGTTGGAATAAATAACTGGATAAAGTCTCTTTTCCCGGCCACTGCCATAATTCTAACCAATCCCAAAATATTTCAGACCACTGCTCCGGAGTTTTAGACTGAGACATTAAAGAATTGAAGTTGCTAATTATTGACTTAAACTGAGTCAATTTATTTGATGTCGATTCACTATTAAGTGAACGACTCTCCTTTTCTAATAAGACAATAACCGACTGAAGTTTCCATTCATCCTTGTCGGTTTCATGAATTCGAAATGCAGAGCGCTTTAACTGCCAAATAAAATCTTCACCACCAATCGTATGCCAACGACCAAGACAGCTTGACTTTAACAACTCTGCCAGCTCATCTTGTTTTAATGCCAAACCTAAAAGTTTAATAAGATTTAATGCGGTACGCATGAGTGGATAATGCAAAGCAGGTACACCCACCGAAATATTATAACTCAGGTTACAGTCATCAATCTGGGACAACTGATCGGGATGAAGTTGCCTTCGAAAAATATCTTCTACTTGATATCGCCGTTTATCTAATTCTGGAATAATTACAGCCAGACGCTTGCGAGAAGTGGTCTTAAGCTGCTCTTTACACCAGTCTGCGGCCAATACCATTTCAGATTCAAAGTCGTTGGTCTGAAAAGCAACTGACGCATTGGGTGTTTCGGTTATTTCAAGCTCATCAATTACACAACCTTTATTCTTCAATCGCTCAATCAATCGATTCAAAGCAGGATCCATTTGATGAAAACCAGTAAAAACGATGGGTAATTTAATGCTCTGTAATTCCTCAATAGAAACTGTTTCTAAATTAAAATCTAACCACTGACAAAGCCCAGCAATATCAATCGCACTGTCAGAGTTCAACATTGTTTCATAAGTTCGAGCCCAAGATATAAATGCGGAGTGATCCTCAGTTTCGACATTTATATCATCAAGCGAGACATTCCAACGCAATAATGTTTGATACGCTTCGTAAGCTTTTCGTGCCGTTGAATTTACCGAAATTAAGTGAGTCGCAATGTCACTTTGCTGAACAATTTGCTGCCACAATATGAAGCCTTGCTGACTGTTGAATAACACGGGCGTCTCAATGCTCATTGATAGCTCATCAAAAACGCGATTTAGAAAAGCGCCCACCGGTAAAATATCAGGCGAAGACCAAACTTGATGTTGACTCGATTGCATTGAGTGATATTGCTCCGTCCAATATCTCGCTTGCCGATTACTGGCAGTAATGACAGTTACAATCTCAGTTTTGAGCTTTTTTCTTAGCGGATGGTCTAGTTTCATATAAATATAGATTTCAAAAGGACTTCGTTATATTCGAAGTATATTTAAAGCGACTCACTAACATCTTGTTTTCTTTAACTTATGTTTTCAAAAGCCAAATATTGTACAAAAAAGGTTTTATCTCACAAACAATCGGTGATAGTCTAACTTATAGAAGTAATTGCTTCGACAAATAATATATAAGAATAAAAACAAATCGGAATATATGTTAAACGTGGTTATCCAGATTGCCACACAATATTTTGCAGTGTCGGCCACTGACATAAGTTCAGTGCAACAAAAGCCCGATTAGGATATCGGTGACAATTGGACACCACTTCTTTGTGGAGAGAAGTGGCATTAAAAGTTTGCTGAGACACCAGAAATGTTGGCGACAAAGAGAAAGCTGTTAAAGCTTTTAGAACAACTCGACCCTGAGTTCGATGTTAAATCGAAAGATATTGATCCGGCTGAAATTTACCACTTAATAAAAGAAGTCTCCGCCGACTATTTTAAGCTGGTTGATGAACGGTCAGAATTTACTCACTCCGATTCAATTAAGCAATCTGAAGCCCTTGTTTATGAAACCAAAGGCTCTCATTACGATCCTCTTACGGGCTTGCCCAACCGAAATTTTTTCCACTATTACGTTGAACAAGCTATCAAACGAACTTCTCGACGAAATAAAAGTTTTGCACTCGTATTTATTGATATTGATCACTTTAAATCGATTAACGACTCTCATGGACACAAAACAGGTGACCAGATTTTAAAACAGGTTGCCAAAAGAATTGATTTAGCGACGCGAGATAGTGATTTGTTTTGCCGTTTATCCGGTGATGAGTTTTGCCTCTTAGTTGAGGAACTTGAACAGACCAATGCCATACTCGGGATTGTTGATTCCATTCGTGGTGTGCTAAACCGTCCCTTTCAATGTGAAGAACTATCTCTTTTAATCACTTGCAGTATCGGTGTTAGCATTTATCCAGATGATGGTAAATCATTTCAAGACTTACTCCACTTTGCTGACATGGCGATGTACGAAGCGAAAAGAAGCGGACGTAATTCAGTCAGTGTTTTTACGCCAGAAATTGCTGAAAAAGTACAGTTGCTCAATACTCAACAAAAGCATTTAAATCACATGTTGCATTTGCGAAAACTAGAAAAGCGCATTCAGCCGGAACTAGAACTGAAATCCGGTAAAATTTGTGCTCTTCGACAAATTGCCTACATTAACTTCCCAGGTCTTGAAACCGAAGCATCTTTACTGGAAGCCGCCGAAGCAGGACGTAAAGTATCTATGTTAAATATGGAACTTATTCGGTCGGCAGTCGAGCAATATAGTATTTGGTCAAAACATTTCACCGTCGTGCCTCAAATAGTCGTTCCTCTTTATCGTGATTTATTATGTTCATCGCGTTGTTCGCTAGCCGTTGAAGATTTGACGAAGCGATATAATATTCCTCCGAACTGTATCGAGTTTGAGATTAATGAGTCGGATTTTAATTATGAGCAGGAAAAGGGCTACAAAACGTTAGATCAACTTGCATCAATGGGATGCATAATTAGTTTAATTAACGTTGGTATTGGGCCTCTTTCTTTACACTTACTCTCTTCCGGAAAAATTGCCAAAATAAAAGTTGATGCAACCTTGATCCATGAACTGGAAGACAGTGAACAATCTCGACTCTTGATGGAGGCGATTGTTGAAATCTGTCAAAAGTTTGGTATTCGAGTTGTCGGCCTGGACGTTACTTCAACCGAGCAATTAAAAGTACTCGAACAACTTGAATGTAATGGTATTCGAGGTGAAGTTTTAAGCACACCTGTTTCATCCAGTGACTTTGATAATGTACTTAGAAATTACAATAGACAGCTGAAATCATCAGAAAAGAAAATTATCAAATCTTCAGTGATAAACCTGAAAAGTTTATCAACTAAGTAACAATCTTATACTACTTTGATTTGCCGTATCCCCAACGATCCATCAATTGATGCTCAATCATCAAGTGGTCTAACACACGAGCAACCATAAAGTTGATGAGATCTTGAATCGACTCTGGTTTTTGATAAAAACCTGGCGCAAGAGGCATTATTGTAACGCCAATTTCTGACAATCGAGTCATATTTTGTAAATGAATCGTTGAAAAAGGCGTTTCTCGGGGCATCAATATGAGTTGCCCACGTTCTTTGATAACCACATCAGCAGCTCGCTCTAATAAATTATCGCTGGCGCCAACAGCAATCGAAGAAAGCGTTCCGGTACTACAAGGACAAACAATCATTTGTTTGGGCGCAGCTGAGCCAGATGCAACGGGTGACATCCAGTTTTGTGTTCCGAGTACAGTAACTTTACCATCACCTTTCGTTTCTCGTTTTAATACTTCAGCGGCTTTCGTCACGTTTTCACTTAAAGCGAGACCCAATTCAGTTGCAAAAACGACTCGCGCGGCATCGGACAAGATAACGAAAACTTCGTCATAGTTTTGTCGGAGTTGATTAAGCAAGGCCATCCCATATGCTGCACCTGATGCCCCGGTAAATCCTAACGTAATATTCTTTGACTTCATAAATTAAATATCTCTTTCGACGTCACTCTTTTGTATTACTTTCTAAACGCTCCAAAAGCTTCGTATGAATTCCACCGAATGCGCCATTACTCATTAATAGCACATGAGTTCCAGGTGTTGCTAATTCTACTATTCGATCAATCGTTTCATCGACAGATTTACACACGGTAACCGCGCCATCCTGATCCCACTCTATATTCTCAGGATCATGTATAACTTTGTCATTCGCCAACGTCAATGCAGGAATCAAGCTGTGTTTATGGTGACCCATTCTCATTGTATTCGAGCGAATATCAACAACAGCAATTATCGGAGCATCTCCTACTGATGCACGGAGTCCATTTAACGTTAGCTCAATAGCCGTTGGATGATGAGCAAAATCATCATAAACAGCAATGTTATTAATTGCCCCTTTAAGCTCCATACGACGCTTCACACTTTTAAAGTCACTGAGTGCATCGATGGCATCTTTTATTTGCACCCCAGCATGATGCGCAGCAGCTATAGCTGCCAATCCATTGTTCACATTGTGCGTTCCTATAAGATCCCATTCGACGCAACCAAAATTTTCGTTTTGATACGCAACTTCAAACTTGGATCCATCAGAGTGAATTAGTTTATATTGCCAATCGGCTCCCTCACCGAAAGATTGTTGTGGTGTCCAACAACCTCTTTGCAAAACTCTATCGAGCGCTTCGGCTCCTTGTGGGTGAATTATGACGCCGTTACGCGGCACTGTTCGAATAAGGTGATGAAACTGAGTTTCAATCGCTTTTAAATCATCAAAAATATCCGCATGATCGAATTCTAAATTATTTAACACCGTTGTTCGTGAATGGTAGTGAACAAACTTAGAACGTTTATCAAAAAACGCCGTGTCATATTCATCGGCTTCAACAACAAAAAAAATGGAATCTGTTATTCGAGCTGACACACCAAAATTTTCTGGAACACCACCAATTAAAAACCCAGGATTCAGTCCATTTGCCTCCAAAATCCAAGCTATCATGCTCGATGTTGTCGTCTTACCATGCGTACCAGCAACCGCAATAACCCATTTATCATGCAAAATATTTTCAGCCAGCCACTGTGGTCCAGAACGGTAATTCATTCCCTTATCGAGCATCAATTCGACTTCTGGATTACCGCGAGACATAGCATTACCGACGACGACACAATCGAGATCATTCGCCAAATTTTGTTCCGAATACCCTTCCATTAGCTGAATGCCGGCCTGTTCCAACTGAGTACTCATCGGTGGATAACAGTTTTTGTCAGAGCCTGTTACTTCAAATCCTTTCGCTTTCGCTAGTTGCGCAATACCACCCATAAAAGTTCCGCAAATAGCCGATATGTGAATTTTGATCACTTAACTCATCTCCAATAAATGTGCTAATGCAGTAACGCCTGCAATATTTAATACTTGAAGCACTAACATGGTAACAACAGCTTGTAACCAACTGAACTCCAGCGATAACTTATAAATAAAAGTTCCCACCACTAAGCGCCAGGTATGCACAAATAAAAACAAAACATGTAAAAAAATACTTTCTTTCGTTGCATCAACAACCATTAAAGCGATTAGTAAAGGCAACGAGATTAACAAGTCGGTTCCAAATAAAGCGGTTAAACTTTGAACCAGTCGTTCCGTGCGTTGAAAAATAATAAAAGGCAACACTCGTACAAAGATCAGCAAAAAGATCAAACTGGCCCAATGCACAAATGGAGCTTCAGGAATTGACTGTTCCTTTGCTAACCACTGACCAATAAACACTAAACCCAGAACTGCAACCAACATTCCACGCGAATAAGCCAGATTTTCTGGCGATCGATTCAGTTGTACGATGGACCACAAAGTTTTTAACTCGTTCAATAGCACAGAAGTTAATCACC
Source organism: Pleionea sediminis (assembly GCF_007570825.1). GTDB lineage: Bacteria > Pseudomonadota > Gammaproteobacteria > Enterobacterales > Kangiellaceae > Pleionea > Pleionea sediminis. The sequence continues at coordinate 241,826 of NZ_SUNB01000001.1, forward strand.
AAAATTTGAGAGTTATCGCTAATGCTCTATAATAGCCGACATTTATGACCACATGCCAATTTACCACCGAGGGACACAATGGCTCGAACTAAAAAGTACAATGCATTTTATGCACAATCAGGCGGTGTTACTGCCGTTATTAACGCCTCTGCTTGTGGAGTGATCGAGGCTGCCCGCGAAAACAAAGACAAAATTGGAAAAGTTTATGCCGGCAGAAATGGAATTATTGGAGCATTGACAGAAGATTTGATAGATACCAGCAAAGAGTCCAAAAAAGATATTGCGGCACTGAAGTACACACCGTCTGGTGCATTTGGTTCTTGCCGCTACAAGTTAAAAAGTCTAGAGCAAAATCGTGCAGAATATGAACGATTGATTGAAGTCTTTAAAGCGCATGACATTCGTTATTTCTTTTACAACGGTGGTGGAGATTCTGCTGATACCTGTCTTAAAGTCTCGCAACTCTCTGAGCAACTCGGCTACCCAATTCAGGCAATCCATATACCTAAAACTGTCGATAACGACCTGCCTTTCACTGACAACTGCCCAGGCTTTGGCTCAGTTGCAAAATACATCGCTGTTTCAATTCGCGAAGCTGGCTTTGATGTCGCCTCAATGTCAAAAACATCAACCAAAGTTTTTGTCATGGAAGTTATGGGTCGACATGCAGGCTGGATTGCAGCAGCTGGCGGTCTCGCGGCGGAAAAAGAAGGCGATAGCCCACACATTATCTTATTTCCAGAAATTCCTTTTAATCAGGACAAGTTTCTAAAAAAAGTTGATCGTTGCGTCAAAAAGTTTGGCTATTGCGCCATTGTTGTTTCAGAGGGCGCGCAACATAAAGACGGCTCATTCCTGGCAGAATCAGGAACAACCGATGCCTTTGGCCACAAGCAACTCGGCGGAGTCGCACCATTTGTCGCACAATTGGTAAAAGATGAACTGGGTTACAAATACCATTGGGCCGTTGCAGACTATTTGCAAAGAGCAGCCCGTCATATTGCTTCTAAAACGGATGTTGAACAAGCTTATGCTGTTGGACATGCCGCTGTTGACTATGCTCTCAAAGGTAAAAATTCCGTCATGGTGACCATCGACCGAAAACCAACTAAACGCTACAGCTGGAAGCTCGGTGAAGCCCCTCTAGAAAAAATTGCGAATGTTGAAAAGATGATGCCTCGAAACTTTATCACTCGCGATGGCTTTCATATAACCGATGCTTGTCGGGAATATTTATCGCCTCTCATTCAAGGGGAATCTTACCCTGAATATAAAAACGGCCTTCCGCAATACGTCACTTTGAAAAATGAAGCCGTCGAGAAAAAACTCAAAAAGAAATTTAAAGTTTAGACTCTATGTAGCCGCCGTTTCACTGAATCTAGATAAAACGGCGGCGTCAAATTTTTGCCACTCGAGTAACTAAATAAACAGGCGCTTAGATAGGCCAACTAACTTACTGTATTTTATATATTTTATTGGATAGGCACGCTTTCTGCTTGTTAATCGGCAATACGAATAAAGTGATCTCAATGATGATCGTAAGGAGTCAAAGATGGATCGCAGCAAATCTCCAAATGCCGACCCTGCCATTAACAACTTAGAATTGGCTTCACCAGCAAAAGAAACCGCTGATGGATTATTATTAAGTCGCAAAGAGCTCTACGGATTGTTTTTTACTTTACTCAGTTTACCGATAGTTAGCTTTTCTGCAGGTATCTATCTTCAACGCAGTCACTCGGACCTTGCCATTCAAACGGCAGAGACAGCTACTACCAATTTTCAATCAAAAACAACTCAACCTTTATCTAGAAACGAAGAGTCTATTTTAGACACTCAACCTCTACACAGACAAAATCGGGCTGAAGCAATAGCGTCGGCCAAAAAGGAGAATGATGAAACCACGACTAAGTCTCCACAAAATCAATCTTTAATGCGCTTTGATGAAGGTGAAATTGCAATACATCAACATCAGAAGAAGCAAGAGACGTTTGCATCCAATTCGCCCGAATCTCCGAAATCAGTGGCCGCAAACATAACCACTTATTCATCAAGTCCCCGTGAGTCAGAGCCGAAACAATTAAAAACAGCTACGATATACAGCTCAAAACCGGTACGAGAACAGTACATTGTTCAAGTTGCTCTGTTTAATAACCAATCGAACGCATTAAAATGGAGACAACAACAAAACCAGGACTTCCAATACTGGATTCTTCCTCGAGCATTTCCAGACGGCACTATCCGCTACTCAGTGATACTTGGATTATTTTCCGAAAAAGAAAATGCAGAATCTACCAAAGTCGCTTATCGAGTAAACACAGGGCAACGAGCCTACATCACCAAGCTTGACACTCAGCATTTAGAAGTCACTCTAGCCAATTTATGATTTTTAAATTGTTAACGACTTTGAAAAAATATCTCATATAGAATTGATTCTACGAGATATCCGAACATAAGACATTATGAGGTTCACTTTTTTCTAAATCAAAAGAGCAACAGGACTTTTATCAGTTGATTCCTAACCTTACTCGAGTAAGATCCTTTTTCTACAGAAGTGGAATATTCAAACTTAAGAGGATTTTATGGGTTTCTCGAAAATTACCAATGCGGCAAACACCATCGCAAAAGATATGGCGTCTACCCTCTTAAGAAATCATCAATACAGTGGTTTGCCTATTGAAGATCTAATCGATCAAGCCTGTCGATTAGATCAAACTCGCCAATATTTTTTAAATCACGGCATTGACTTAACCGATGATAGCATTCAACTTCAAGCCTTATCTGAATTTCAAAAAGCCCTTTCAGAAGAAATAATACGTGCGGAAAACTGAAAGATTTTCTATTCGATATCTTTAAAAAGTTTTTAGGCAGCGAAGCGCTGTAATTACTCGCACTTATCATGCGGTAATAAGATATCGTTATACTCAAGCTTTAATTGGTTTTGAACTTTCTTCGGCAAACTCTTAAAGACTAATGAATAAGAGTTATCGATCATGCGTTTAACCTCTTGCTTTGGAACAGTCCCATCTAGAATAACGGTATTCCAATGCTTCTTATTCATATGATAGCCAGGAATGACTCCTGCAAATAAATCTCGAAGCATTAAGGCTTCCAGTGGCTCACATTTTAAATTAATTCGATAAACACCTTCGTGCTTACCAACTGCCGCAAACATTTTATCTCTCACCTTATAAACCGCAACATCAGGTCCAAAAGGAAAGTCTTCATATGCATCAGGCTTAGAGAGAGTATACTGCACAACGTCCTCTTTGTTCATAGTTCTAAAGATGCTCCTCTCAATATTTTACACACAGTCATTGTTACTCGTTTAATCAAACATTAAGCTTACTTCAATAGAATGACTTGTTTTAAAGTTCGATATCATCAAGAGACACTTCATCGCCGAGTTCCAACTTTTTGATCGCGTTGACTATCGATTCATTCACAGGCGTCGCAATATTTAACTCTCTACCAAGTCTAACAACAGCACCATTAATAAAGTCAACTTCGGTTTTCCTTCTATTTTTAATATCTTCCCACATTGACGAACGCGCAGTGGGATCAATCGCTAACATTGAACGAGCAAGTAGACGAAATAAGGCATTAGGCAAACGTAATATCTTCGGTAACCAACTGGGTGGCACCTTTGTAAACTGCTTCAAAGATACCTGACGTTTTTTACTTACTAAAAGCCATTCAGACATGGCAGTCGCCAGTATCTGACGACAAACTGGATTTTCTAATTCTTCTTTGATTGGACAATCAGAAATAGCATTGAGTGCATTATTTAAGTTCAACAGGAGCTTTCCATAAATTACAGACTCCATATCAGTACTTAACTCACACTCAAATTGATTGACCAGTAACTTTGACTGAATAAACTTCGTTGCAGGACATTCAGCAAAAATAAAGTGTCCCTCTGTAGCTTGATGAAATTTTGCTTTATCCTGTTGAAGTACGTTGAATGGCGTAATTCCCTGATAAATATTATTTGTCACAAGTTGTTCTCGTATTTGCGAGAGGCTTCCTATCCCATTTTGCATAAAAATCAATGTCGATTTTTTATTACTTATGCAATTAAGTGATTCAACAATCAAAGGTAAGGTATGACATTTAACGGTTATAAATACACAGTCATATTGCTCTTTTAAATCATCTGTCAAAAACTCATCAGGCATCACTTGATCACTTCTACCCAAGTAATCGGTTATCGTAATTCCTGAATTCTCAATAATTGAGTGCTTAATCGCTTCTCGACCAATCAAAGTGACTGGAATCCCTGATAACTTGAGAACTCCTCCCAAATAACAACCGATAGCTCCAGCACCGAGAATCGCTACTTTCATTGATCAACCAAATTGAAAACAAAGTCAAAGAACAATATCACCGAAAATCCACATCAGGCAATCATTCATCACGATCATGGTAGATGTGGACGAGATAAATATTCATGCGATTGCATTTCTTGCAAACGTGACAAAGTTCGCTTGAACTCAAATGCCAACCCCGTTCCTACATAAATTTTTTCCATAGGAATTTCTGCAGCGATAATTAGCTTAACATTACGCTCATAAAATTCATCGACTAATCCAATAAATCTTCGCATAGCGTCATTTTTATCATTGTTCATCTGATACAAATTGTCGACTAAAACACTATGATAGCATCTGGATAACTCAATATAATCGGCATGACTTCGCGGCGTATTGCAAATAGCATCAAACTCAAACCAAACGACCCCCTCTCCCAGGCGAACCGTATCAATCGTTCGCCCCTCAACTTCAATTGGCGTCCCATCGGGTTCTATTTCAGTTGCTAAATGTTGGAAGCTGAAATGTAGATTTTCCTGCGCCTGTTCATCGAGTGGATAATGATAAATTTCCGCTTGTTCCAATGTTCTCAATCGATAGTCAATGCCACCATCTACATTTATTACCTGGGTATACTTTTGAACGAGTTCAATTGCCGGTAAAAATCGCTCTCGTTGCAAACCATTCCAATACAGTTTTTCTGGCGGAATATTCGATGTCGCAACTAAAGCGACTCCTCTGCGAAATAAAGCCTGGAATAATCCACCAAGAATCATGGCATCGGTAATATCACTAACAAAAAATTCATCAAAGCAAATGATGATCAAGTCCTTTGATAATTCATCTGCAATTTTTTCCAATGGATTCTTTTCACCTTTAAAGTGTTTAAGCTGATGGTGAACCTCGTGCATAAAGCGATGAAAATGCAGTCGCTTCTTCTTTTCAAAAGGTAAGCAATCGAAAAAAGTGTCAACTAAATAAGTTTTCCCACGTCCTACTCCTCCCCAAAAGTAGAGACCCATTTCAGGTTCATTATTCCCGAAAAAACTTAACAAGCGAGAAATAAGGGATTGTTCTTTTTCTACGCGATTCACTAATCGATGATATAGCTCCTCAAGCAATTTCACCGCTCGCTCCTGCGCGGGGTCATGAGAAAAATCATCTCGTTGTAAATCTTGCTGATACTTTACTAACGGTGTCATGGAGGTAGTATTCATAATTAACTTATCCACCGACCAATGGTAAATCACTGACCCGATGTTTTAATTGTTCCTCGAGTACATCTCTTAACTCTACTAGACGACTGTGAAAAAAATGACCAGCTCCTTCAAGTACAATCCACTCGGGTTTCGGATGAAGTGACTCGATCCATTCGTCCGTTTTTTCAAAACTAACCACCTCGTCAGCATCTCCCATCACAGCCAACCAATCACAAAATGGATGCTCCATATCGTCAAAAACACCTCGTTCAACGGGAGGTGCAATACTGATCAGTTGCTCAACTTCATACTCATGAGCAACCGCAGCAGAAATCCAGGAGCCAAACGAAAAGCCAGAAAGCCAAAGTCCATAGTCGGGAAATTCTTTTTTTACCCAGGCAATAACAGCTCGCAAGTCATCCTGTTCGCCAATGCCTTCGGCAAAACTTCCTTCACTTTTTCCAATACCTCGAAAGTTAAAACGCACAGCAATCAACCCCAAAGCCACTTGAGCGCGCGCTAATGTATAAGTGACTTTATTCGTCATCGAGCCACCATGCAATGGATGTGGATGGCAACATACGGCAACACCTTTACGCGCAACTTGAGTTTCTGGAAACTCAATAATAGCTTCAAGCTGGCCTACAGGGCCTTGAATAAAAAACTTTTCAGTATGGGACGGTCGCATGTCGTATCAACTCTCGACGATTATTCATTTTTGCACTAAAGCCCGCTATTTTCTCACTTTTCAGGAAATCGAACAAATACTTGAATCGTAGGGTATCAACTTTGATAATAGACCTTTTGGGTAATCAACGAGTTGAGAACAACTCTAATGTTTCCAAATAGCAATTCAAAGAGAATGATTGAATGACAGCACGCACGCTCCTCAAAATGGGACATCCACTTCTACTTCAACAAGCGGAAGCCGTTGTAGAGTTTAATTCACCTGAGCTTGACGATCTGATTTTAGACATGTACGACACGATGAGAGAAAATAACGGCGCCGGCTTGGCTGCCCCTCAAATTGGAGTATCGAAACAGGTCGTCATTTTTAGTGTTGATGGCAACCCAAGGTATCCCGACGTCGAGCCCGTCCCGGATACGGTTTTGATCAATCCAAAAATCGAAATTCTTGACGAGTCTACCGAGAGTGACTGGGAAGGATGCTTATCTATTCCGGGAATGCGTGGTCTTGTTGCTCGCCCTAAAAAAATACAATACAGTGGCTTTAATCAAAAAGGAGAATCTTTTTCGGTCGAAGCCGAGGGATTTCATGCTAGAGTCGTCCAGCATGAAGTTGATCATTTGTTAGGAATCTTATATCCATACAGAATAAAGGATTTGCGATATTTTGGGTTTGAAGATGAACTTTTCAGGTCAGATCAGTCGTAATTTCAATAAAATCCAACTATCATTAAACTAGCACGTTTATTTCACGGGGAGATATCATGGAGTGGATTGCAGGCTTATTAATACTCGCCGCTACTGCGGCTATCGCTTACACTTTTGGTAAAAATCAGGCGCCAGCTCAGCAGAAAATTGATGAACTGGAAAATGTTATTATCGAAAAAGACACCGAACTACAACAATACCGTCAAAGAGTGAGTTATCACTTTGAAAAAACAGCTCAGTTGTTCGGCAAAGTGACCGAAAATTATCAAGAGCTCTATCAACACATGGCTCAAAGCTCTGAACATTTGATTGGTGCTCAGCCTTTCAAAAATGCGATGGAGCATAAACCAACGACACCTGAAATCGAAAATGAATTTCGCGGCGAAGATACCTTTAGCAGTGAGCAATATTATCATGCGCACGACTATCGAAATCAGGAGAAAAAATCATCAGAGTCTGAGAATGAAGAGCCAACGGCCAAAGCCGAAATACCACAAGAAGAATTGGCTGAAAATGCAGATAATGTGATTCAACTTGGAAAACAAGGTGAACAAACCGGTGAACGGCCTCTCGATTACGCGGTAAAAGAAAAAGGCGTTATTAACCATAATAGCCTTAACATGGATAACGTTAAAACCTGATCTCATTCTGTTTTAAATACTTAAAGAATCCCGCTTCAGCGGGATTTTTGTTTTTTATTGCTCTTGAAAAAATGATTGCGAACCTTAAATACAATTTCAGGTCTCAGTTAAGTCATTAATCTTCGAGGAATTAATAATGAAATCATGGGTTTGGTCCCTCGCTTTAATTTTAGCTAGCACCTGGGCTGGCTCCATTAGCAGCAGGTTACCGCAGCAAGTTGGAACAACACCTCTGCCAAGCCTTGCACCAATGCTTGAAAAAGCTAATCCAGCCGTGGTCAATATTGCAACCTCAGCCACGATTGAAACACCACTTACCCGCGATCCTTTTTTCGGCTTCCTGATTCCAGGACAGCGTCAACGCCAGGCAAACAGTTTAGGTTCAGGCGTGATTATTGATGCTGACAAGGGAATGATTTTAACAAACCACCATGTCATTCATGGCGCCGATGAAATTCAAGTGACATTGGAAGATGGTCGAGAACTCAATGCTAAAGTTGTCGGTTCTGATGAGGAAACTGACGTTGCCCTACTGCAAGTAGAAGCAAACGATTTAATCGCTATTCCACTCGGCGACTCAGATGCACTACGAGTCGGTGACTTTGTTGTGGCTATTGGCAATCCCTTCAGCCTGGGGCATTCTGTCACTTCTGGTATTGTTAGCGCCAAAGGCCGTTCTGGCCTCGGTATTGAGCGCTTTGAAGATTTTATTCAGACAGATGCTGCCATCAATCCGGGCAACTCGGGTGGCGCTTTAGTCAATTTAAATGGCGAACTCATTGGTATAAACACGGCGATCCTAGGGCCAAAAGGAAACATCGGCATTGGTTTTGCGATTCCCATTAACTTGGCAAAAACCATTACTCAGCATTTGGTCGACTATGGCGAAGTGCGTCGCGGTCTAATCGGAATTGCGGTACAAGAGTTAACCCCCTCACTCGCTCGTGCACTCCGAGTAAAAGACAATATTGGTGTCGTTGTTACCGAAGTAAGTCCTGATTCGTCAGCTGCAAAAGCAGGCATTCAAACAACTGATATTTTACTTTCTGTTAATGGCCGAAAATTAAAAACCCCCTCAGATCTTTTGAATCAAGAAGGGTTACTTCCTGCTGGGAGCAAAATTACCTTGGAAATGATTCGCGACAATAAACCTTTGTCCATCGATTTAACTCTTGATGAACCTAAAATTAACTTTGAGTCAGGTGACGATTTTCACCCGCTTTTAACCGGCGTCCAGCTTGGCGAGAAACAAGGCGTTGTTAGTGAACGCGCGGCGATTGAAGTTATCAGTATCGATCGACGTTCTCGCGCAGCCTATTACGGACTTCAACCAGGAGATAAAATTACTGGGGTCGGACGATATCGAGTAAGAAGCTTCGATGATTTAAAGCAGATAATGCCATCAGCTAACCGGGCCTTGCCGCTCCGAGTCACTCGAGATAACGAACAATTCCTCATCGTTATTCGATAAATAAGTCCTTCTGTAACTATCCCCGGAGCTTTTTGTTCCGGGGTTTATTTGTTCTGAGTCCATACTAAGGTAAAATCGAAGCAAATCACCATTATAAAAGACGAAAACATTGGTATTCTGGATCAAATACATTAGTGCTGGACTTCTCGCTGCCTTTTTTTACTTGCTCATTATTTCTGACTCTCAAGCGAGCATCGATTTACGCAAATGGCTGGCGAATCGGTTGGTTCATTCTGTAGAAGAACAGCAAAAACCCATCGTTAATCATCGGCCCTTTGCCGATCAATCAACCTATGCTGATGCAATCGCCGCTTCCGCACCTTCTGTCGTCAGTATTCAAACGGTAGGTAAAGGAAAGTTATCCAAGAATCCAAATCCAACCAGTATTGAGGATAAATATCTCGTTAATGTCGGATTAAACGTCGGTTCTGGCGTTATTATCGATAGTCGAGGATACGTTGTTACCAATTATCACGTAGTACACGATGCTGAATCCATTAAGGTTCAACTATCGGACGGTCGGCAAAAGATTGCGACTTTAATCGGCAGCGACAGGGACACCGATATCGCATTATTACATGTTGACCTTGATAATTTGCCAACGCCCAAAATCAATAATGAAAGAAAAGTAAATACCGGCGATGTGGTCTTCGCCATTGGCACTCCCTATGGCTACTTTGACCAAACCGTTACCATGGGTATTATCAGCGCGACTCGGTTAACAACGGCAGACTTCCCTATTTACCAAATTGATGCGGCAATTCATCCAGGAAACTCAGGAGGAGCATTGATAAATGCGTATGGCGAAGTCATTGGAATTACCTCTCAACAACTTGCTGCGCGTGGTCAGGGTGCCGCACAAACAGGTATTAGTTTCAGCATTCCATTTCCGGTCGTCCAGGAAATTGCATCAGATCTATTAGACGATGGTAAAGTGAGCCGAAAATGGCTTGGTTTTTCAGCCACCCAACTGTCACAACGTGGTCACGATTTGTACGCGCCCAACGAAATAGAGTATGGCCAAGGATTTGCCGTCACTAGCATTGATAAGAATGGACCTGCGGATAAGGCTGGTTTGCAATTTGGTGATTATGTGTCACACATAAATGACCAGCCAATTACCTCTATCGAACAGGTTTACCGCGTGGTTTCGCAATCAAAACTTAATGACCAACTAACGCTTAGAGTGTACCGAGACAAAAGCAGAATGAAGGTCATTATTACGGTCGCCAAATATCCCAAATCAGCTCAATAAGCAAGTTGGAAAACAGAGTTTTAGTTCACCAACCAGCCGTACTTTTGAGTGACAGGAAACCCTGTTTTGATCAGGATGGAATTCGACGAATTTTGGCGCCCATCAGTTGCAGCTTTTCTTCGATACATTCATAGCCGCGGTCGATGTGATAAATGCGGTCTACAATGGTATCGCCTTGAGCCACCAATCCAGCCAGAACCAAACTCGCAGATGCTCGTAGGTCAGTCGCCATAACTTGCGCACCATTTAATTGCTCAACCCCTTTGATAATCGCTGTATTGCCTTCAATACGCATATCTGCATCCATTCGATTCATTTCTGGTACGTGCATAAAACGATTTTCAAAAATGGTTTCGGTGATGGTCCCGGTTCCCTCTGCAACCGCATTAAGAGCAGTAAATTGAGCTTGCATATCTGTGGGAAATCCTGGGTAAGGCGCCGTCTTGATATTAACAGATTTAGGTCGACGCCCTTCCATATCAAGCTCAATCCAATCGTCACCGATAGTGACCTTCGCACCCGCCTCTTCTAATTTCATCAATACTGAGTCCAATATTTTCGGATCGGTATCTTTCACCTTAACCCGACCTCGCGTCAACGCAGCAGCCACCAAGTAAGTTCCTGTTTCAATACGATCGGGTAATACTTTATAAGACGTCCCTTTTAAGCGCTCAACACCTTCGATGACCAAGGTATCGGTGCCAATTCCGCTTATTTTTGCCCCCATTGAATTCAAACAATTCGCTAAATCAACGACTTCAGGCTCACGCGCCGCATTTTCGATTACAGTTTTGCCTTCAGCTAGAGTTGCCGCCATCAAAATATTCTCTGTTCCAGTCACACTCACCAAGTCCATAAAAATATGGGCGCCTTTCAAGCGACCTTCACTTCTCGCTTTGATATAACCGCCCTCAACCTGAATTTTCGCACCCAAAGCTTCTAACCCTTTAATATGCAAATCTACCGGGCGAGTACCAATAGCACATCCACCAGGGAGAGAAACGTCGGCCTGACCATACCTGGCCACCAGGGGACCTAACACCAAAATCGATGCTCGCATCGTTTTGACCAGCTCGTATGGCGCTTCGAAGCTTTTGATTGTGCTGGTGTCGATTTCGACATTCAGTTTTTCATCAATCGTCAAACTGCAGCCCATGCGCCCTATCAATTCGATGGTTGTAGTGACATCATGCAAATGCGGAACATTGCCTATTGCGGTCATTCCGTCAGCTAACAAAGTGGACATTAATATTGGCAAAGCAGCGTTCTTTGCGCCAGAAATGCGAATTTCTCCAGAAAGCGGTTTTCCGCCGGAAATTAACAACTTATCCATTCAAGGCTCCGAATTGCAATCGATCTTTGGGTTTGATTTTGATGAGTCGCAGTAACGACTGTTTAGTATTTAGTTTAGACGGTTTAACCAACTTGTAACTTTTGCGCTTTATCCCACTCTGCGGGCGTGTAGGTCTGGATAGACAAGGCATGAATCGCACCGCTCTGGATATGCTCATTCAATACAGCATAAACCATTTGTTGTTTTTTCACGGGACGCTCGTTGGCAAAAACATCGGCAACGACACGAACTTTAAAATGACTTCCGTCGCCTTCCGCAGCTACGTCAGCTCCTTCAAAAGCCTGTTCCAGTAAATGCTTAATTTCTTCAGGCGCCATAATACTAATACCTTTCGATCAATTCGCGTTAAAAGGGCGTAATTTTGACTGATGCATCGAGCAGTGTCCAGTTGAATAACACCCACATAACCACTTTGTACTTATGGTTATGTAAAAATTTGTCACGATTTCGTTCAGGTATTTCTTATTTAAATGCGTAGAATAGGATGCATGATGCCAATTAAAGTAAAAACCTCTTGATTCCTTTCGGAACAATCTCTTTAATGAGCGCCTTTGAATTATTTGGGGTGATATTCTAACCTATGATGTTTCAGTATTTCGCACTGGTGGTTTCAGGCATTGCCCTGCTCGTCTGGAGCGCCGACAGATTTACCGACGGTGCAGCAGCATTTGCGCGCAATCTGGGCGTTTCTCCACTTATCGTTGGATTAACCATTGTTGCGGTTGGCTCTTCAGCTCCCGAAATTCTCATCTCGCTCAACGCCTCAATTGAGGGCAAACCGGGCATGGGACTTGGGAATGCTCTGGGTTCTAATATTACCAACATCGCTTTTGTACTCGGATTTGCAGCTCTCATAAAACCACTCCATGTCAACTCAGGCACCATAAAAAGAGAATTTCCTGTCTTACTAGGCATCACCGTATGGGCTTGTGTTCTACTAATCGACGGCGATTTAACGCCTTTTGAGTCTTGGCCACTCATTATCGCTTTAGTCCTGTACGTTGGCTGGCTCATTCACATAGGTTTAAAAACTCGAGTCCGGCAAGATTTGATGCTCCAGGAAATCGTCGAAGAACTGCCCGATAATATGACAAATGGTAAAGCGGTTATGTGGATCATCGTTGGGATGGCCTTATTGCAACTAAGCTCAAAAATGTTGGTTTACGGAGCATCGAATATCGCCGAGCAATTTGGCATCAGTGACATAATTATCGGCTCCACCATTATCGCCATCGGCACCAGTCTCCCCGAATTAGCAGCAACTGTCGCTGGTGTTTTAAAGGATGAAGACGAGATGGCTCTCGGAAATGTTATTGGTTCAAACATCTTTAATATTCTGGCGGTGATGAGCTTACCAGGCATTCTTGTGGGAATTAATTTTGAGGCAGACCTATTTAAGGTTGTTTGGTTGAATGCCGCACCTATGCTGGGTTTAACCATTGCCATGGGCATTATGGGATATGGGTTTAGCAAACAACATGGCCACATTACGCGGTTAGAAGGTGGGCTTTTAATGGGCACATTTATCACCTGGCTTGCAATTAGCGCACTCCAGGAGATGGGGAAGCTTGGTTAATCAAGCTTTCATTCTCGAAATAAATAACCGCAATTCAAGATAACTTGGGTTATACTCGGAACGCATGAGCTAACCTTATTCTACAAATCAACTTTTTTGCTTATATGTCTGATCACAAACGTTTTATTGAGCTTGGCCGCTCCGTAATTAATATCGAAAAGCAAGCCATAGAAAAATTGCAGCACTCGATAAATGGCGACTTTGCTCGCGCCTGCGAGCTTCTCATTAATTGCCAAGGCCGAGTGGTCGTAACAGGCATGGGTAAATCAGGTCATATAGCCAATAAAATTGCCGCGACATTGGCGAGTACTGGTTCTCCCGCTTTTTTTGTTCACCCCGGAGAAGCTAGTCATGGCGATCTTGGAATGATTACGCGAGGCGATGTCGTACTTGCGCTGTCGAACTCCGGTGAAACAGGAGAAATTACGGGTATTCTGCCAGTTTTAAAAAGAAAAGATGTCCCGCTTATTAGTATGACTGGCAACAAAAATTCCACACTGGCTCAGTTATCCGACGTTAATTTAGACACCAGTGTAGAGAAAGAAGCCTGCCCATTAAATTTAGCGCCTACTGCCTCAACCACTACTGCGTTAGTGATGGGCGATGCACTTGCGGTAGCGCTACTCGATGCCAGAGGGTTTAGTCCCGACGACTTTGCTTTATCTCATCCGGGAGGCTCTCTTGGTCGAAAACTTCTGTTAAAAGTCGAAGACATTATGCATCAAGGCGATAGTGTCCCGCGCGTAACAGAACAAGTTTTATTAAAAGATGCCCTGTTAGAAATCACTCAAAAACGTCTGGGTATGACCGCTATTATCGATGATTCCGATTGTCTTAAAGGAATTTTCACCGATGGTGACTTACGGCGCTCAATTGAGAAAAAAGTCGACTTTTCCGCAACACCCATTCATCAAGTCATGACGATAAATTGTCAAACCGTTACCCCCGACATGCTTGCTGCGGAAGCTGTTCAAATTATGGAAAAGAAAGCGATTAACTCGCTCATCGTTGTTGACAAAGATAACTGCGTCGTTGGTGCGTTAAACATGCATGATCTGCTAAAAGCTGGAGTTGTTTAATGGAACTACCTAACCTTTCTGAAAAATTACTCCAAAAAGCAAAAAACATTCAACTTTTGATTATGGATGTTGACGGCGTATTGAGCGATGGGAAGGTTTACTACACTAATAGCGGTGAAGAAATTAAAAACTTTAATATTAAAGATGGTCTCGGTATAAAGCTGCTTCACAAAATAGGAATTAAAACCGCAATTATTACTGGTAGGCACTCTGCCATTGTTGAAAAAAGAGCTCAAGAATTGGGTATTCACCATGTATTTCAAGGAACAAGCGACAAGCGTGCTGCCTTTCAATCTATATTAAAAAACGAAAATTTATCATCTAACCAAGTCGCCCATGTCGGTGATGACTTACCCGACTTACCATTAATGAAACAAAGTGGGTTAGGAATAGCCGTAAAAGACGCCAACTGGTTCGTTAAGCAAAATGCTGATTGGATTACAGATGATAAAGGTGGGCAAGGTGCCGTAAGAAATATTGCTGAATTACTTCTGATCAGTCGAGACATGTTGGAAGATGTATATCAGGATTATTTAACATTATGACGTTCAAACGTCTCGCACCTTATGCCATTGCAAGTATTGTAGTAATATTACTCATCGTTAAATTCATGTCAGCTCCAAATAAAAGTTCGATATCCTCAACTAATGATTCTTTTACTGGTGAATATAAAATTAAAGGTATGTCGATTCAGCAATTTGACTCACTAGGAGAAAAGATTCATGAAATTAAGGCACAAGAGTCGATAGCCTTAAATGAATCGTTGATTATTCAACAACCCATTGTCTCTACACGCGTCAACAATTCAAGTTGGACTTTAACAGCTGAAAAAGCGGTAACGAAAAACCAGTTTCAATCCCTGGAACTAAACAACCAAGTGGAAATACAGCAAACAAAAACAAGTCTACCACTCATCATGAAAACAGACTCATTAATTTATTCCTCACAAAATAATTTGATTTCCTCATCAGCAGAAGTGTCTATTATAGACGGTACTTTTCAGTTGAAAGGTACAGGCTTTAAGCTTGACCTGAAAAACCAGTCTTATGAAATATTAAGTCAGGTCGAGGGGCAGGAACAATAATGAAATATTTTGCTCTCCTTTTTACCAGCTTTTTTTTCTCAGTATTTGTGTTCGCTGATGAGACTCTCAAACAATGCTCCCAATCAAAACTCACAGCCGATAGCTTGTCTGGCTCACGCGTTGATGGAGTCATTGTTCATAGAGGAAATGTCAACTACTGTGATCCCAATGCCGCTTTTTCAGCAGACAATCTGACACTTCGTCGACAGAAAGATAATGTCGAAATGCATGCTGAAGGAACCCCCGTAAAGATGAATCAAACTTCCACCGAATTTAAACTCAATGTCAACGCAAGCTCTGTCAATTATGAGCCACAAAAACTTCAGTTTTCATTTTTCGATAACGTCAAACTCAACCTGGAAAGCACAGCACAAAACTTTTCAGTTTCGGGCCGTCAATTACAATACCAATTTCAAAAAGACGAGAAGCTCAAACCAGCAAGCATGAGAGCTTCTGGAACCCCCTTAAAACTTGAATTGAACAATCAAACAGAAAAACTCTCTGCCGAAGCAAAACATTTGAACTTTGACTATCAATCTAACTCTCTAACGCTTGAAGGTGATGTAAGGTTTTTGCAAGCTGGCGATTTAATTAAAGCAGAGAAGTTAATTTACAATACAAAAGACAAGTCTTGGGAAGTACCCTCGATTAAAAACAAACGCATTGAAATAATTAAAAAATCAAAACTATGAGTCAGCTAAAAGCATCACACCTTGCAAAAGCTTACAAAGGTCGAAAAGTTGTTAAAGATGTTTCGATGCAAGTGCAACGTGGCCAAATTGTTGGCTTACTTGGCCCTAATGGAGCAGGTAAAACAACGTCCTTTTACATGATCGTTGGCTTAGTGCCTCAAGACCAAGGTTCCATAACCATTGACGATACAGATATCTCAAGCAAAGCTATGCATGAGCGAGCCCAAATGGGTATTGGCTACTTGCCACAAGAAGCGTCAATTTTCCGTAAGCTGTCGGTAACGGATAATATTATGGCAGTACTTGAATTAAGAAAGGATCTAAATGATGAACAACGCTTACATGAGTTAGAAAAATTACTAGGAGAATTTCAAATTGAGCACATTCGTAATTCTCTTGGTATGAGTCTATCCGGTGGTGAACGGCGACGCGTTGAAATTGCGCGAGCACTGGCAAACGATCCCAAATTTATTTTACTTGACGAGCCCTTTGCTGGAGTCGACCCAATCTCAGTGAACGAAATTAAACAAATTATTCAGCAACTTAAATTGCGAGGTCTCGGTGTTTTAATCACTGACCATAATGTGCGTGAAACACTCTCTGTTTGCGAACATGCATATATTGTGAACGCAGGAGAGCTAATAGCTGAAGGATCTTCAACGGAAGTATTGTCAAACGAACTCGTTAAGAAAGTTTATTTAGGTAACGAATTTAACATTTAAGTGACTGTTTTTCTCACTAAAATATTGCGCTTGGGCTTGAAAAAGTTACAATGGGCCATAACTAAGATATCAGTCAGATTCATAATAATATTCACGCTTTCTAGCTGAATTGCTATTATTATAGTAAGCGTAAAATCTAATGTTTTGGTCGAGGATCAAACCTTTTGATTTTCAAAGGAAAGTGTTTAACAAACGAAGATAACGGCTACAACGATACTAAATGAAGCCCTCCTTACAACTTAAAATTGGTCAAAGCCTGACCATGACCCCACAACTGCAACAAGCCATACGGCTTTTGCAGCTTTCTAGCTTAGATCTTCAGAATGAAATTCAAGAAGCGCTGGAATCAAATCCAATGCTTGAGGGCAATGAAGAATCCAACGAAGTCGACAATGACGCCTCGAAGAGCGATGATAAAGTAGCAACAGAATCCTCAGAAATAGATTCAGCAGAAGCCTTAAAAAATGAAAACATTGAAAAAGAGCTTGCTGTGGATACGCAATGGGAAGACTGGCAATACACACCATCCTCATCAATGTCTCGCGGCGGTGATGATAGAGATTTCGAATATCAAGGCGAAACATCCGAATCATTACGAGACCATTTAATTTGGCAGTTGGATTTAACGCCAATTTCCGAGAGAGATAAAGCCATTGCTTTAATCTTAATTGATGAAATAGACGATGAAGGTTACATCCGCACGCCATTAGAAGAAGTTCTCACACAGCTCAACTCTGATGAGCAAGATGAACTTGACGAAATTGTTGAACTAGAAGAAATTGAAGCCGTTTTAAGGTTGATTCAATCTTTCGATCCTATCGGCGTCGCTGCGAGAAATTTAAAAGAGTGCTTACAACTTCAATTAAGACACTACTCAGACGAGGATCCTTTTTGGCTTGAGACAAAGCAACTAGTCGAAGAACATTTTGATGCGCTGGCAGCACGCAACTACAAACAAATTATGCGCCAAACTAAATGGCCAGAAGATTTCCTCAAAGAAGTCATGGGCTTTGTACAAAAACTTAATCCTCGGCCCGGCAGCAGTGTTTCAACAACGGGTTCGGAATATATCGTACCCGATGTTTTTGTCGCTAAAAAAAATGGTCGGTGGACGGTTGAACTCAACCCTGATTGCGCACCGAAACTAAGAATAAATACCGACTATGCATCCCTTATAAAACGTGCCGATTCTAGTTCTGATAACACCTATTTAAAAAATAACCTGCAAGAAGCCAAGTGGTTTATAAAGAGTCTACAGAGCCGTAATGAAACCCTGCTCAAAGTTGCCTCATGTATCGTTGAAAAGCAGCTCGATTTCTTCGAATACGGTGAAGAGGCAATGAAACCACTCGTATTGTCCAGCATTGCTGACGAAGTTGAAATGCACGAGTCAACCGTATCCCGAGTGACCACTCAAAAATACATGCACACACCAAGAGGTATTTTTGAACTTAAATATTTCTTCTCGAGCCATGTGAGTACCTCAGCTGGCGGCGAATGTAGCTCAACGGCCATTAGAGCGTTAATTAAAAAGTTAATTGCCGCAGAAAACTCGGCAAAACCTCTAAGTGACAATAAAATTGCAAATTTATTAAAAGATCAAGGTATCAACGTTGCTCGTAGAACCATCGCAAAATATCGTGAAGCAATGAATATTCCACCTTCAAATGAACGCAAATCCCTGATATAAGTCAAATGTATGAAATATTTAATATCAGATAATAGATTTATCGAGTTATTTCAAAGAGCTTTATGCACTTTGAATAGCCAGCGAATGCTGAAGCAGTTCTTCAGTTTATCATCTCCACAAAAGAAGGAAGTCGACTATGCAAATTAATCTCACCGGTCACCACGTCGATATTACTGAATCATTACGCAATTATGTTCATGAGAAGTTCGAAAAGCTCGAGCGGCATTTCGACCACATTAATAACGTTCACGTTATACTTAGCGTAGAAAAACTGAGACAATCAGCAGAAGCAAAACTCAACGTCAATGGTGGTGAGATATTCGCCAACGCAGAAACCGAAGATATGTATTCAGCCATTGACTCTCTTATAGATAAGCTTGATAGACAAGTTATCAAGCACAAGGAAAAAATGATTCGCCACTGATTTATGGGCTTTTTAAATTGTCTGAAACTGGAGCGCACCCGCGTAGGTGCGCAAGCTTCCAGTAAAAAACGCGCATTTGAAATGTTAAGTGAGCTAATTGCTCACTCTTGCGATCAAATGTCAGAACAAAATGTTCTTGATAGTCTGTTCACTCGAGAAAGATTAGGGTGTACGGGCATTGGTCGCGGCATTGCGATTCCTCATGGAAGATGCAATAGTTGCAATGGTCCCGTATGCGCCATTCTCATGCTTGACAGCGCAGTCGACTACGACTCTCCCGACGGGCAACCTGTCGATATTCTTTTTGCTGTCTTAGTTCCAGAAGACGCACACGATGAACACATCGAATGTTTGTCTAGCATTGCCAATTTATTACAGCAAGATGGGTTTTGCCGTCAGTTGCGTAACGCCTATAATGATCAAGCGCTGTATGATATAGTCAAAACAGGTTTCGAAAAACAAACACATAACCTCTAACTAACTGTTTACGCATATGAAACGAGTTATTCTAAGCGGACGCTCTGGCTCCGGTAAAACCGTTGCACTCCGCGCGCTTGAAGATCAAGGTTTTTATTGTGTCGACAATATTCCATTGTCACTCGTTCCTCAGTTGGTCGAAACTTTTGAAGTGAAGCATCAAGATTTGGCACTGGGTATCGATGCTCGTAGCTTTCCTGGCGATTTACAAAAGTTTTCAAACATTCTCGAAAATATCAGCAATAGCGGCGAGCGTTTTCAGGTTTTTTACATCGATGCTGATGACGCTACGTTATTAAAACGATTTAGCGAAACTCGCCGGCGTCACCCATTGACCCAAAATGGCTATTCGCTTAAAGAAGCACTCGCAAAAGAACGTGAACTTCTAGAACCCATAGCTCTAGCCGCCGACCTATTAGTTGATACTACATCAATGACGCCCTATGCTTTGCGCGACTTTATTCGTGAGCGAGTCTTGTCGGAGCGGGAAGCCAAGATGGATATTTTGTTTGAATCCTTTGGGTTTAAAAATGGAATTCCAACGGAAGCTGACTATGTTTTTGATGTCCGATGTTTACCAAATCCATACTGGGATCCAGCTCTCAGAGAATACAATGGAACACAGCAACCAATCATTGACTATTTGGATCAACAGCCTCTTGTCATGGAATTATTTTGGCAGTTAAAGGTATTTTTACATACTTGGTTGCCAAGGTTTGAGCAAGATAATCGCAGTTATATGACCGTCGCTATTGGCTGTACCGGAGGGCACCACCGAAGTGTTTATATGGCAGAAAAACTCGCGGCATATTTTCGTCAAGAACGGCCTTCAACCAAAATTTCGCATCGCGATCTCAAACACTAATCACCCAATCGGAGGGACGATATGAGTCACATCAGTGTTCTAATTTTGTCTCGTTCAATGGCAGGTGCCGAGTTACTCGATGTTGTTCGCAAACGCAATGATGGCATAGGCATAGACTGCCACACTCTGACATTCAATCCAGAAGCGTCTGAGAATATAATTTTTCCTCATATATCGGGGCGTATAAACAACATCGACAAGGGCTCAGGAGTCCTTGTATTAATCGATAGTGATGCCACTCACAAATCTTTGTTTGAACAACTGAGTCAACTGCCCAATGTCGTTTGCGTTACTGGCTTCAATGATGCCATGATCAATGCCTTAAAGTTTTGTCAAAACAAGTCGCTTGATGAGGCAAGTGATATTGTTATTGAAGCAGCCAAAGACTCTATTCGTTCGGTTTAAACGCACTCAGACAGTAGGCAGCAAAAGATGATAAAGAAAAGCTGTACCATTGTGAATGCCAAAGGCATGCATGCCAGAGCCGCCGCAGAAGTGGTTAAACTAGTTGATCAATTTCAGTCTGATATAACCATTACTCACCAAGGTAAACAGGTCCCCGCCGATAGTCTTATTCATCTGCTCACTCTCGCAGCAAATTGCGGGAAAACCGTTGAAATTTGCGCCAATGGCCCTGATGAACAGCGGGCGATTGACGCCTTAGAAAAGCTAATTCGCGACGGATTCTATGAATCCACCTGAATTCCCTTCGACTATAATTCTAGAAACGCTATAATCTCTGTGCGCTAAGCCATTGCAAAATATAGTTTTTTAATTTCCAACTAAAAAGAGTGATACATGGTCGAATCGGTCGAACAAGAGCAACCAGATAACCAAATCCAGCAGCTGAATGAAGCTCTAGATAGCGGAATGTTTGTTCATGTTCGCATGATGCTAAATGACATGCCACCTTCAGATGTCGCTCATTTACTTGAATCGTCACCTCCGCGAGCAAGAAATTTAATCTGGAAACTGGTCAACGTTGAGCTCGAAGGTGACATTCTCAATTACCTTAATGAAGAGATAAGAAGTAGCTTTGTCGATCAAATGGCGCCTGAACATCTGGCTCAAGCGCTAGAGGGCTTAGAGGTTGACGACCTGGCTGATATTCTCGGCGAGTTACCCGAAAGCGTTTACCTCGAAGTTATGGCTTCGATGAGTGAGCAAGACCGACATCGAGTTGAAGCCGCTCTGATATTCCCAGAGGACTCTGCCGGCGGCTTAATGAATATCGACACCATCACGGTGCGCGCTAAAGTTACCGTTGATGTTGTTTGTCGCTACCTCCGAATGAAAGGGTTACCCGACTCAACCGACAGCATTTATGTCGTCGACACTCATGATCGACTGTTAGGCGCCGTGAGCTTGGCGTCACTCATTACTTCGAAACCTAGCGTTCTGGTTGAAGAAATTCTCGATGGCAATGTAGAAACCATATTAGCAACATCCTCAGATACCGAAGTTGCGCAAATATTTGAACGCCGAGACATCATCTCTGCGCCAGTTGTCGATGAAGATGGAAAGCTTTTGGGCCGTATCACCATTGATGACGTGGTCGATGTCATTCGTGAAGAAGCTGAACATTCGCTAATGAGCATGGCCGGTCTGGATGAAACCGATGACACATTTGCTCCCGTTTGGTCATCAGCCAAACGCAGAGCGGTCTGGCTGGGTATCAATTTACTCACCGTATTACTCGCATCTCAAGTGATTGGTGTTTTTGAAGATACCATTAAACTGGTTACAGCACTGGCAATATTGCAACCCATCGTTCCGAGTATGGGTGGTGTTGCAGGAACTCAAACATTAACCCTGGTTATTCGTGGCATGTCGCTAGGTCATATCGTATCGGGGAACAGCCGCTGGCTTGTACTTAAAGAACTCGGCGTCAGTTTAATTAACGGATTCTTCTGGGCAATTGCAGTTGGCACATTAACTTTCTTCTGGTTTGATCGAGAACACTCGCTATTACTCGCAATTGCTATTTCCGGCGCCATGATCGTTAATTTAGTGATGGGAGTGTTTGCGGGCGCCACATTACCAATGATTCTGAAAAAGTTTAATATGGATCCCGCTTTGTCAGGTGGCGTTATTCTCACCACCATTACTGACGTTGTCGGTTTTTTTACTTTATTAGGATTTGCGACTTTATTTTTTACCTAAAAAGCTCACTAACTCTCTGCTTCAAGAAGGTGTACAAAGTTATTCATTACCAGCGATTGTCATACCATCAATAATCATTGAGCCGCAAACAACCGGTGATCGTAAATCTAAATCGTTACCCAATATCCGTACATTTTGAAACATTGATTTTAAATTTCCTGCAATTGTTATTTCATTTACTGGAAACTGTATCTTTCCATTTTCAACCCAAAATCCTGACGCTCCCCGAGAATAATCGCCGGTAACAATGTTAACTCCCTGCCCCATGACATCAGTTACCAGAAGTCCGGTACCAAGTTCTTTCAGCATCGCTTCGTAGTCTTTGTCACTGTGACTAATAAAAACATTGTGTAAACCACCTGCGTTGCCCGTAGTTTCCAACCCTAACTTTCGCGCCGAATAACTACTCAAAACATATCCTTCTAGCTTGCCATCTTTTACAATATCTCGATCTTTGGTTGCGACACCCTCGCTATCAAAATAAGTTGATGCTAAACCACCGACTATATGAGGTCGCTCATTAATGGTTATGAACTCTGGAAATACAGTCTGCCCGATAGAATCCACAAGAAAAGACGCGTTGCGATAAAGAGATCCACCCTGAATAGCACTGAAAAAGTGACTAAATAAACCTCGTGCAACTTCAGGAGTCATCATGACCGGAGCTTTACAGGTTTTCATTGGTCTTGCTCCAAGATGGCTAACAACACGCTCGGCTGCCCGACGTCCAACAGATTCCGGAGACTCTAGTTTTTCTAGCTCGCGACTCAAGGTATACCAATGATTTCTTTGCATCCCTTTTGCATCTTCTGCAATTAACACATTACTCATGCTATAACGAGTACTCGTGTTACTACCTATAAAACCGTGTGAGTTCGCATACACTCGAGCAAAACGATGGGCCGACATTCCGACACCATCGGATTTCTTTACCCGCTTATCCGCTGACAACCCGCTTTCCTCACATTTCAAACACAACTCAATCATTCGCTCCATCGGTAAGTCACTGGGATGATCAAGCTTTAAGTCCTGAATATTTTGCGCCATCAGCGATTTATCGGCCAAGCCAGAAAAAGGGTCTGGAGAAGTATATCGGGCAATATTACAGGCTTTTTCCACCGCTTCATTTATCGCGGCTTCACTCGTATCTGTTGTTGATGCCGTCCCTTTTTGATGACCAATAAACACACTAATACCAAAACTACTGTCTTGATTAAATTCAACGGTTTCTACGTCTCCATCTCTAACTTGTATTCCGATCCCAGTATCTTGGCTAACACCCACCTGAGCGCTCGTTGCACCTTTATCTTCAGCTAAAGAAAGAATTCTTTCACAAGTCGATCGCATAGTTTCAACCTTTTCACTCAGGTTGATTGACTTTAGAGATGTTGAAGGTTGATTTGTCACGCAAACTCCCTAAAAAAGATGAAAATTTTAAATTCTGTAACTAAACTCATAGTCACTTTTGCCAATAATATCACGCTCTTTGCAGAGTCACTAACTTGGTTATATATTTTCATTTGATAACATTAAAATAAGCATCTCATATGCAATTAAAAAAAGTTTCTGTCATTTTGCTCATAGCTTTGACTCATACGAGCCATACATTGAGCTTTGAAGACAGTCTTGAACTCGAAGATGGAGTGTTTGATCAAAGCTTACCAATTGTTTTGTCCGCAACCCGTCTCAAACAGCCAAAAAGTGAAACTCCCGCTGCAGTAACGGTTATCGATCATGAAACTATTTCACAAATGGGTTTTCGAACTCTTGCAGAGATATTTCGCTTAGTTCCTGGAATGTATGTCGGCTATGAAAGGGGGCACCAACCAGAAATTGGCTATCACACTCTTGCAGGTGAAAATAGTCGGCATCTGCAAGTATTAATTGATGGGCGTTCCATTTATCAACCAGCACTCGCCCGCATACTATGGAAAGACATACCCATTGATTTGCAAAAAATTTCTCGAATAGAAATTATAAGAGGTCCTAATACTGCACTATACGGTGCTAATAGCTATTTAGCAGTCATCAACATCATTACCTTTCATCCCGAAGATCGGCTCGGAGGTCTAGCATCGATAACCCATGGCAACCATGGAATTAACGACGGACAAGTTAACTACACCCAAAATAGTGGCAATTTTTCTTTCGATGTTACTGCCGGATATCATTCTGATGACGGTTTTGAAATTGATAGAAACGATGAAAAAAGATTCGACAAATACGATACTCAATTACTCAATGCCGATTTTAAATGGCAACAAAGTAATAATGATTATTTTCGATTTGAGTTTGGTATCGCCGAAAGCGAAAAACAAGTCGATGACCTTGACGACAGCGAAATCACAGATTTTCATCCGTTAGATTTAACCAATGGATTTGCTCAATTTTCATTTGCTAAGTCAACATCACTCAAAACAGAATTTAAAACACAGGCGTTTATTTCTCGCACTAACATTGAAGAAAACTGGATAAGCTGTTTACCTGCACTCTTTCTATCGACAGAACTTTACGATTTGTACGATCTCGATCCAGCATACACGGTAAGTGTCATTAGCAACTTGCCAGCGCCTCCGACTCCAACGGGTGATCCAGAAATCGACGCTCAAACTCAGCTTGTCATACAGCGCTTACTCAATGGAGGCGCAGAAACTGTTTGTGGCACAGCCAACCAGGACATGAAAGAGCATCGGTTTGACTTTGAAACTCAAATGACAACTCAGTTAGAAAGTTCGAGAATTGTTGCCGGTCTTAGTTATCGAAATGATAAAGCAAAATCAGAGAGCTATTTTTCCGGCACGACGTCTAAAGATATTTGGCGACTATTTTCCAACTGGGAGTTAAGCCCGGCAGAATCTTGGCGGATTAATCTTGGTGGAATGTACGAAAAAGATAATTTAGTTGGCTCAACACTAACTCCACGCGCAGCAGTAAATTGGCTGTATGAAGCCAATCAAAGCTTACGAATCATCTATAGCAAAGCTAACCGAAGTCCAGATTTATTTGAATTTGATAACGACCGCAGTTACCTTCTTCGCAATTTGGTCGATACCACAGGAGCGCCAACTACAGTCAACAGCACAGACTCTTTTGCTTTGTTTTATCAGCACTCACAAAGTACCAGCGATCTTGATTTTGAAGAAATACAAGCTTGGGAGCTGGGTTGGTACTTCAGAAACGCTTCACAAACCATTGAGTTTGATGTTCGACTATTTAAAGAAGAGCTCGAAAATCTTTTAGAAGGATCAACATCAATTGCACTCTTTTCCCTTGAGAATTCAGGAGAAGTAGATGTCACGGGAATCGAAGCACAATTTGAATGGACACCCAATGCTTCAACTAAATTCATGGGCACCTACTCAAATGTTGACCATACCAACCTGACAGACCTTTTTTATCGAAAAAGTGGTGCAGAACGAACATATTCGCTTCATTCCATCTTTGAATTTGAAAATAGCTTTACAGTTGCCGGCAGTTATTACCGTTACAAAAACTGGTTCAGAACAGATTTTGAGCGATTTGATGCCTCAATAAACTATTCATTTAACTTAGGTGATTATAAACTCGATACTCGACTTTCTTATCAACATCGATTCGATGAAGATTATTTACTAGATCTTCGCAATAGATACACAAATCCTGATAAAATTTACGCAACAATATCGTTAAACTGGTAAGCATTACATGAATTATCACCCTGAGGACATCGATCTGGACGATGAGCTCGATCCCACCGACGAAGACTTTCAAAGTAAAACCCAGATAAAGCAAGAGCTTAAAGAAATCACCGCTTTCGGTGTCGATTTATCCGAACTGAGCATCAAGAACCTAAAAAAATTGCCACTCACGGAAAGCATCATTGACGCCTATGGAGACTTAGAACGAATTAAAGGCAATGAAGCAAGAAAACGTCACTTTAAGCGCATTGGAAAATTACTTCGAGAAGTCGAGTTAGAACCGATAAAACTCGCATTTGAGAGGTATAAACGTGGTTTACCACTAATGGAACCGAAAGAGTCTGAAGCAGAAAAGTGGTTCGATCGATTAATCAATAAAAATGAAAACGCAGAATTGTTTATTGAACAGTACCCACAATGCGATCGTCAACAATTACGACAACTTATTCGCAACACACTCAAATCCCCTAAAAAATCAAAACCAAAGTTATTGACTTATCTTGACGCTGTTATCAACACTTAAGCATAAGCACAAAAAAGCCGTTCACTTAAACAGTGAACGGCTCTCATTTACCTTCGTTCGCTTGGTCCTTAATTAGAACTCGTAGCGAGCCTCAACAAACCATCCACGACGTAATGCATTGTAATGGCTAGTATTGAAATATGGCCAATTACGCCCTTCTTCAATTCGAGGATACTCATCAGTAAGGTTATTAACAATTAAATCGATCGATAGATTAAAATCAACATGATATGTTGCAGACAAATTGTAAGTTGTCCATGAATCCAATCGCTCTCCACCATTCACACTATTTATTGTTCCCAGGCGGTTAGACGTTAAAGTAATTCGATAGTCATTGTATTCCCAAGTACTACTACTTCGGAAACGACTTCGCAAATCATTATTGGCTCGGTTATTTCTCCAGTTAGTATCAACAGGGCTACCCGAGAATAATTGACGCTCGCTCTTCAATACGTTTGTATGATTTGCCGTGAATGAGAATCTTCCATATTCACTATCAAAATTATATTTAAAGCTGCTATCAACGCCCTGCTGTAAACGATAAGCAGTATTGATAGGAAAAGTTAAAACGCGGAATCCAGTACCGTCTGTATCAACTCGATAATCAGCAAACGCACACAGCTCAGGATTAGCATCAGCATAACCATCAACATTTATACAGTTCTGGTAAATATTAGTGATCGCCAATCCATTTTCAAATTCAACCAAGCCTTCCAGTTCAATTTGATAAAAATCAACCGACAAAGAAAGATTTTCGATAGGCTCATAGACAAAACCGAGTGATTGTGCTGTACCTGTTTCTTCTTCTAAACCTTTATTACCCAAGGTGTAAGCAAAAACATTGGTACCTGAGTAGTAAGCACCGCCAATACCGGCATAGACCAAATGCATGTCAGGTGCACGGAAGTTGGAATTAGCCGTCGCTCGCAATAAAAGGCCTTCAACAGGACGATATTCTAATCCTAAATTATAAGTCCAAGCATCATCGACCGCAGTTTCATCGTCGTACTTATCGTAACGACCTGCCGCTGTTAAATGCATATTTTTCATTAACGGCCATCGAGTTTCGATACCTAAACCATAACTATTACGAGTACCTTCACCTTCAGTTCCGGTAAGTCCCCACCAGCCATCACCTTCAAGGTTCAAAGTACGAGGATGCAGATCGATTTCGTAGGTTTTATTAGAAGCTTCAATGATTGTTGCAAACTGTGCTTCACCATGAGTCATGGAGAATAAATCGCCAGAATAGGAGAAAGACAAGGTCGAAACTGCACTGCTTTTCTCGGAATCATTCTCTCCAGTTATCTGGTTTAACTCAGCTTGGGTGAGCTGACCAAACATTTGAGAAGTTTGATCGTTTCGATAAATATCGATAAAACCACCAAATGCATCGTTATATTCGGTCGTTAAATATTGTCCGAAGAAAAACTCATTTGCTTCGCGCTCTTTCAGGCGAGTTTGTGATTCAGAGGAGTTTTGGAAACTATGTGAAAAGACAATTTCATAATCTTGGAAATTATCATTAAACCCACTGTAACCAATATGAATATCTGCACCACTTTCTTCATGAGTTTTTCCAGAATCAGAAATTTCATCTTGGGTAAATAATCGAGAATACTCAAAGAGATCAACTAGTTCATTCGCATCATTAACGATAGCTGTTGGACGTTCCGAACCAAAAACTAATGGTCCGCCATTACTTTTCGCATCGGATTTCCATAAGTGAACTTCCATATAAAGCTCATCGTAATCGCCTTGTTCAAATGAAATGCGATCAAAGACATTCACGCGAGTACGCTCATTTTTTAATGTGCGGCTTTGATCGGCAAAAGATGAGCAGAAGCTTCCTTCGTTATTTGCAATGTCATAAGTCGTATAGGAGTACCCAAATTCATCACAAATTTCGGGGGTCGTTGTATAAAAAGGCGTGCCGTCGGAAAAAAACTGGTTAGCGAAACCAAAAGCTAAATTGCTTTCTCGTTCTCCAACACTCGCACGATCGGCCGCAGTTAAAGGATCCGAACTATAATACTCAATAGCCCATAAGTTTTTAAAACTATCCTGCTCAACTCCACCGTACCATTGAAAGCGACTGGAAGCAGCGCCACCTTCAAATGTATCTCCGGTCCGAGCCGCCAAAGTCTGACTGTCGAGATTCTTTTTGGTAATAATATTAACTACACCAGCCATGGCATCTGAACCATAAATTGCTGAAGCACCGCCAGCCATAACTTCAACCCGTTCGACAATAGCAAGTGGTATGTGTGCCAAGTTTACAAAATTACTTTCACCATCTTGAGGAGAAGGATAATCAGCAATACGTCGACCATCTAACAAGTAAAGCGTTCGACCTGCCCCTAAACCACGAAAGTTTAACGCTTGTGCATTTGATTGGAATCCATTAGGAGCCTGTTCGCCCACAAAACTTCCAGTTGCAGACGTAAAAGAGCCCAAAGCTTCGTGAAGAGTGGTAAATCCTTGTGCTTGCATTTCTTCAGCTGTCATACTGACAACCGTAGCAGCCCCCTCAACCTCAGTCCGTTTAATACGAGAGCCAGTAATAATAATTCGCTCTTCTTGACTGTATTTTTTGGTCGATTTTTTTTCCGCAGAAATCGCATTTGTCTGGAATCCAAATGCAAATACAGAAGCAACTAGAGCCGCAATTGGCTTAGGTGAAAATAAATTTTTAGACATACTTAAATCCTCGCAGACAGGAAACAACAAACTCAATTCGAGTTTTAATGCGGCGGAGTTTAAGGAGCGAGCTACCACTCATCAATACAATAACGGCGGTAATAATGCACAATACGTCATGTTTTCACCAATAATGTGAGGTATGCACGTTTATCGTCGAAAGTTCGTCAAAATATCGTCATTTCATAAAGGGACCCAACACTGCTAGTATTGAGTTAACATCAAATTTTTTAATGATAAGTATGATAAAAAATAATCTTATGACGCTAAAAAAGCTTACATTCGTTAGCCTGATCTTATGCCTATTTATTAGCTGCAATTCTTCCGAAAATGAAACGTCGGTGAAAAAAATACCTTCCGTAACAACCGAAAGTAAAAATCAAATTAAAAAAGTCACTAAAAATTACGAATCTCATGAAAAATTGAAATCGCAACCGAAAAACTGGTCAGATATTAAAAACTCAGGATACATTAGAGCTCTCAAACTCTCCTGGGAACAAGAAAAACATTTGCCTCGCTCTGGATCTACAAGCCTGGTACATCGAGAACTGTTTGAAGACTTCGCTGAAGAAAACGGTTTAGACGTTAAATGGATTATGGTCGATAATTTAGAACTCATGCTGGATGCACTGAAAAATCATCAAGCGGATATTATCCCTAGACATCTATCGATTACTTCAAAAAGAGCTAAAGATTTAAGTTTTACTCAACACCTATCGAAAGACAAAGAAGTTCTGATCGGACGAAGTAAAATATCAAATTTAAATAAGCAATCGATTACAGTGAAACTGCCAGCCGAGTCGTCCTATATTGATACCGCAAAAAAATTCTTCCCAGAATGGCAAATTGAATCCATGGATAAAGCCGTCAACTCAGATGATTTAGCCGATATGATTGCCAATAAACAGATCGATTATACTATCCTTGACCAATCAGCGGTTGAAGTTCTCCAGAGTTATCGAACTGATATTAAAGTCATTCATACTTTTCCAGAGGAAACCTATCAAGCATGGGCAATTAATAAAGAACGTCCAGAATTTCTTGAAAAACTAAATAGCTTTATATCAACCCATCGCTTACAAAGCTCAAAACAATCTATCCGCACCCAAGATTTAGAAGCTATTAAGAAAAACTCTAAAACCATTCGTATGATTACACGTAACAGTCCAGAGACGTATTTTTTATGGCGCGGAGAGCTCATGGGGTTCGATTATGATTTAATGAAGGAGTTTTCTGAACGTCATGGTTTATACCTTGATGTTGTCGTAGCCGAAACTTATGAAGAAATGTTAAAGCTATTAAAACAAGGCAAAGGCGATATTATTGCAGCAGGAATTTCTCGAACCGAAAAAAGAGCAACTGAATCTGAATTTAGTATTCGTTATAACCGTGTCGATGAACAAATCGTAGCACACAATGAGAGTGTTCCTATAAAGACTAAATCCGATTTAAAAGGGCGAACAATCTGGGTAAGAAAATCCAGTGCTTTTTGGCCAACAGCAAAAGTATTAGAGAAAGATTTCGGTATCATTATTAAAGCCGCAGATGAGTCCACCTCGACAGAACTACTGATCGGCCAAGTTGCAAATAAAGAAATAGACTTAACTATTGCAGATAGCAACTTAATTGCGATCGAACAATCTTTTCGCGATTCCCTTTACACTCCAATTACTTTGAATGAAGATATTCCGTGGGCTTATATTGTCCGTAAAGGAAACCCACAACTACTAAACGCAATCAATGCCTTTATTAGAAAAGAATATCGCGGTACTTGGTATAACGTGGTTAAAAACAAATACTTTTCAAATGAATCAAAAAAACAAGAAATTCGCTCCGAACGCATCATCAGTGGCTCATCATTGTCACCCTATGACACTATCGTCAAGCAGCATGCCGATCCTTACGATTTCGACTGGCGATTAATCGTGTCGCAAATGTATCAAGAAAGCCGCTTTAACCCCAAAGCACAATCACATGCTGGAGCAGTGGGCTTAATGCAATTACTACCTAGAACAGCGCATGAACTTGGCTACAAAAATTTAAAAAAACCTGAAGAGTCAATTATGGCGGGTATTGAATACTTAAATTGGACTCGCGAAAGATTCGAGGAATCATTACCGCCAGAAGAGCGATTGTTTTTTGCATTAGCGGCATACAATGCGGGTTATGGACATGTAAAAGACGCACAAAAAATTGCTAAACAACTTAATTTAAATCCTAACAAATGGTTTCAAAATGTAGAAGTCGCGATGCTTAAATTGCAACAGCCCAAATACTACAAGACAGTTCGATTTGGTTATTGTCGAGGATCAGAGCCCGTTGATTATGTGCGAGAAATTCACCAGCGCTATTTAGGTTACGTTACAGTAACTCAATAACGCTTGACAATAATCCATGAAAGCGAAAGCGGCTAACCGGCTTTTACACACTCAGTATACGCTGCATGGAGAGCCTGCTGGAGGTCACTGATGATGTCATCAACATGCTCTAAACCAACAGATAAACGAATTAATGTATCGCTGATTCCTGCCTCTCTGCGTTGTTCTGGTTCATAGGGCGAATGAGTCATGGACGCCGGATGCTGAATTAATGTTTCCGCATCACCTAAGCTCACCGCAATTTTACACATCGATAACTTATCCATAAATTGTACTGCGTTTTCAAAATTACCGTGCATTTCAAAAGCCATAACTCCACCAGCCGCTTTCATTTGTTGGCCGATTAAACGATTGCCTTCATGAGAGGCTAGACCTGGATAAAATACGGTTTTAACAGAAGGATGGTTTTCTAAAAACTCAGCTACTTTTTGAGCGTTTTCGCAATGACGCTCAACACGAATGTGTAACGTTTTAAGACCTCGAATAATCAACCAAGCATCATGAGGACTCATCACCGCGCCCATGTCTTTCAAGGTTGTCATTTTGATTTCTTGAATGGTTTCCTGATCGCCGCAGACAATTCCAGCAATTACATCACCGTGACCATTTAAATACTTGGTTGCGCTGTGGATAATTAAATCAATTCCATGCTCCGCAGGCCGCTGAAGTACCGGTGACATAAACGTGTTGTCGACAACCGTTTTCACTTCAAACTCTTTACCTAATCGAGACAAAGATTCTAAGTCAACACACACCATGTTCGGATTGATAGGAGTTTCTGCATACAAGACTTTAGTATTGGCTTGCATTGCATTGCGAACGGCAATTTCATTATTAATATCAACAAAAGAAACTTCGATGCCAAAATCACGACACTTGTGTTCGAGTAAAGCATAGGTGCAGCCATACAGCGCATTAGAAGCAACAATATGATCGCCCGCTTTAACTAATGCAAAAATAGTTGCAGAAACCGCTCCCATACCAGAGCCTAAAGCAACAGCATCTTCTGTACCCTCAAGAGTTGCCATTCTTTGCTCAAGCTCACGAACAGTCGGATTACCCAGTCGACCATAAATATATCCCTGCTCATCGCCATTAAAACGAGCCCCACCTTGTTCTGTATTATCAAACACATAAGTTGAAGTTTGATAAATCGGGGTACTCAAAGCGCCAAACTGTTGATCTGCGACTTTTCCAGCGTGGATAGTATTCGTTTCTATGTGAGTCGACTTCATTGGATTTACCTCTATTGTTTCTGTACAAACCGACTCATGAAAGAGTCGTCAATCAGGGTTCATCAAGGTCTAAAACCATTGATGATTTATATTCTTTTAATACTAAACTCGTATGCAATCGAGCGATTCCAGGCATTGGAATAAGCTTTTGCGAAATAAATGCCTCAAGTGCTTGAGTGTTTTTTAAAATTACCTTGAGCAGATAATCGTACTCACCTGTGACATTGTGACACTCCAATACTTCTGGCATGGCTACGATACGATCCAGAATATCGTGGATTTGCTGATGTTGATGAAGCGACAAGGTTAACTGAATAAAACTCAAGGTATCGTGCCCGGTTTTGTAACGATTCAGCACCGCCACAAAACGATCGATAAGTCCCTGCTTTTCCAACCTTTTTTGCCTGGCTAAAGTCGCCGGTGGCGATAAGTTAACGCGCTTTGCTAAATCAACATTGCTGATCCGACCTTCAGTCTGTAACACCCTTAAAATAGCGATATCAGCAGCATCCAGCTCTATTTTTGACTCTACCATTATCGGCCCTCATAATTAAGATTAAATTGCGATACGCCATAAATAGCATTTTTAATTAAGCATTTCGAGCTTTCAGCAAAATTTAATTAACCAAACAACCAGAGATAATACTAACTGCAGAATATTATTTTGAGTGCGGCGCAACATGTGAAAGAAAAGAACAGAAAATGAATGAGGTACAGACTGCAGGAACGTAAAAATCTCGGTTTATTGAAACGCAGCAGGCTACTCAGTCAGACAAAATAAATATTCGGCCAGACTGAGTTCTATAATGATATGTCCAAAAAACGACTTAGGGTCTTAGGTAACAAGAGGCTGGCAATGAGAGCTTAAATTCCAATAATAGGAGTCTCATCCCCTAATTTGTACCACCAACAGTTAGCTCATCGACTTTCAAAGTAGGTTGCCCAACACCAACCGGTACTGACTGACCTTCTTTACCACACACGCCCACGCCTTTATCCAAGGCTAAGTCAGTGCCAACCATAGAAATCTTCTTCATGACTTCTGGGCCATTGCCAATTAATGTTGCTCCTTTTACCGGTGTCGTAATTTTTCCCTTTTCAATTAAGTAAGCTTCACTGGTTGAAAATACAAATTTGCCCGACGTAATATCAACTTGTCCACCGCCAAAGTTTGGTGCATAGATACCTTTTTCAACCGACTTGATGATATCTTCTGGATTATCTTTTCCAGCCAACATGTAGGTGTTTGTCATACGCGGCATCGGCAAGTGCGCGTAAGACTCTCTTCGGCCATTGCCAGTTGATTGTTGATTCATCAGTCGTGCATTACGTTTATCTTGCATGTATCCGCGCAACACACCGTCCTCAATAAGTACTGTTTTTTGAGTCGGAGTTCCCTCATCATCAATAGACAAAGATCCGCGCGCACGATCAATGGTTCCATCGTCA
Source organism: Pleionea sediminis (assembly GCF_007570825.1). Taxonomy (GTDB): domain Bacteria; phylum Pseudomonadota; class Gammaproteobacteria; order Enterobacterales; family Kangiellaceae; genus Pleionea; species Pleionea sediminis. The sequence goes on from NZ_SUNB01000001.1 coordinate 276,182, forward strand.
ACGACAGTTACCAAAGGAGAAGCCACTCTCTCACCAATCCTTCCAGAAAATGCAGACGACCCCTTACGATTAAAGTCACCTTCCAAACCATGACCGACAGCCTCATGCAACAATACTCCAGGCCATCCAGCCCCAAGTACAACCGGCATAACTCCTGCAGGCGCGTCAACGGCCTCCAAGTTAACTAATGCTTGTCGAACGGCTTCTTTAGCAAAATAATCAATATTATGTTGCGCAATTAAGGCGTTAAAATCATAACGACCTCCACCACCCGCACTGCCACGTTCACGACGGCCATTGTGCTCAGCAATTACAGACACATTAATTCGAACTAAAGGTCGAACATCGGCAGCCAGAGTTCCATCCGATGCAACAACCAACACTTGCTCATGAACCGCGGCTAGAGATGCCATGACTTGTTTAACCTTAGGATCTTCAGCTCGCGCCCGTTCGTCGAGTTCTTTGAGTAAGGTAATTTTTTGTTCTTCACTCATCGATAGTATTGGATCGTCATCATCATAAAGAGAAGTGATGACTGGAGATTGCCAAGCATTTACTTTGGCGATGCTACCTGCTTTAGCGATCGCTTTGGCCGCGCCAGATGCTCTTTGCAAAGCCGGCATCATAATTTCTTCCGAATAGGCAAAACCCGTTTTCTCTCCCGATAAAGCTCTTACACCAACACCACGATCAGAATTGTAATTGGCATCTTTAACAATACCATCTTCCAGTCCCCAACTTTCGTGTCGGACACTCTGAAAATAAAGTTCTGCGTTATCCACTTTGTGACTCAACATCGATTCTAATAATTTTGCAAGTTGTTGCTCATCTAAACCCGATGGTTGAAAAAAATGCTGCTTTACTTGATCGAGATGTGATGCCATAAATGTCCTAATTTGGTTGCTTAAACTAATTTATTCTTCGGTGTTCGAGTACCGGAAGCTTTTCTTGTAACTTAACACGATCTGCTATCTCTATCGATTGTGTCAATATTCCAAGCTCACTTTTTAATTGGCCTAAGATATCGCCCCATGGGTTAATAATCATAGAATGTCCCCAGGTGATACGTCCGTTTTCGTGTTTGCCAGCTTGTGCAGCACCCGCGATAAAACATTGGTTTTCGATTGCTCGAGCTCGCAATAAAACTTCCCAATGTGCCTTTCCAGTTGGTACAGTAAAGGCCGATGGTAACGCGACTAAATCGACATTGTCTTCTGCGTATTTACGAAAAAGCTCCGGAAAGCGAATATCGTAACAAACCGCCAAGCCAATTTTACCCCAGGGAGACTCCACAAAAACAGGCTTTTCTCCGGGCATGCTATATTGAGATTCTTGATAATTACCAACATTATCATCAATAGAGACATCAAACATGTGCACCTTATCATAGAACCCTACGTTTTCGCCTGAGTCATCATAAACATAACATCGAGCATACGGCCGCTGCGGATCATCTGAGCAAACGGGAATACTGCCACCAATAATCCAAACGCCGTATTTTGCGGCAGATTCTTGCATCATGTCTTGTATTTGTCCCTGTCCATGCTGTTCTTGAACGTTTAATTTTGATGTTAAATCACGTCCCATCAGAGGATAGTATTCAGGTAAAATAACTAGCTGAGCACCATCTGCAGCTGCTGCTGCAATTTTTTGTTTTGCAAATTTTAAATTAATGTGAAGATCGCAGCCCGAGCACATTTGAATGACAGACAACCTCAGAGTTGATGTGTGTTTCACAGTCAAGATGCTATACCTTTTGCACTTAATAATCGCCTTTGAGATACAAAAAATTCAACACAATCATAAAAACAGAGTTCGCTTGGTTGATAAAATAATTTTAGAATCGAAAGATTTTTATCTGTTAACTCCTCGTTCCCGTCAACACTATCTGACGGTTTGTTGTCGGAGTCATCTTTAATGCTTTCCTCCTTTTGGGATTTCTCCAAATCTTCAATGCTTTCTATATTATTTAGTTCGGGATCTACTGTTTTTGAAGGTAATTTACCCTCGTCTTCAACCTCATCAATTTCGCCGGATTGGACTTTACGAATAGCTTCGAGTTGATCATCAGTCAATTCAACTTCTCGCGTTGACTTTCCTAGCTCAATAACTTGAGGCGCATTCCATGAACCAACCATTCGATATTCAATATTGGTAACAACGTCAATAACCGGTTCAAATATTTTACTTATTAGCCAAACTAATATTCCGGTTGCCGGCTCGACCGCCCAACCGGCTAATACGGGTAAACTCGAAGTTACCTTTGGGATAATTAATGCTCTTTGATCCAATGTTTCTTTATGCAAATCAACCATACCCGATAACGAAACCTCGGCCGCTTTTCCATTAATGTAAAAGTTATCGGTAACAACTTTGCCATCTTTTACTCGAAAAGCACCACGCATCGCATCATAAAAAAAGCCTTCTTTGTAGATATCACTAAAATCTAAAGTCAATCGTCGGAGTAATGATTGCAAACTAAATAACGAAAATATTCTTGCTTTGGCATCAGAAACTTCTTCCAGATACCCTTCACTGACACGAACGGTTAAGCCTCCTGTTAAGTTTTGAAGCGCAAACTCTCCAGGTCCACCATTCCATCCCAAAGAAACTTGTCCATTCGCCGAGCTATCTTTTAGACCTACTTTTGCCCCCCATAATCGAAGTAGACCACCAATATTGTTACTAGTGAATGACGATGTAAAAGAGGACTGACTCAAAGAATTATTCCATATAAATTGTAACTCACTACTTAATAGTGATTCTATTTCTGCCGTCCCTTTTATTATCAATTCAAAATCAGTACTTTCAATCGCTAATGACAATTGCCCCAACTGAATACCCTTAACTTGACAATCATCACACTGAAGTTGAATATCGGGTAAATTTGAGAAATCGGCTGAATCTTCATTCTTCGTTTCTTTTTCTGCGATCCATGATTCTTCAGTTAGCACTAATTTATCCAAGTTAATCGTCAGCGTATTTTCTGCGCCAATAAGGATACTTCCAGTTCCTTCTTTTGACTCAAAGGTTATTTTATATTTGTCATCACCTACATTAACCATTCGTGCCGATATCTCACTAAGTTTAATATCAGACAGGTACAACGTTTGTATCTTAAATAAAATTTGTAAGGGTAAAGCAGATGTATTGGATCCTTGGCTTAACTGTTCAAATAATGGCTGCAATGTGTCGAGCCAATTGATTAAATTAACTTCCTGTAAGTTGACTTGCACTGCCAAATGGTCTTGAACCGACTGAACGGCAATAGGATCATCGGTGATAACAATAGTTCCTTGAACAAGTTGTTTTTCAGATTCAGTATATTGATAATGCAAATTAGAAATTAACTTAGAGTCGATATTCACATTTATCGATTGAGACTCCTGATCGCTTACTACTGATATTTCAAGTGGCAACTCTTGATCCTTTAACTTACTAAGCGGGGAAGGCAAATTTAACTCAACATCCGACATCGCACTCGATACTTTAATTTCGCTCAAACTAGTTCGACAACCAGCAATACAAAACCATGCATCCAGGGCTAAATTTGGCCGCCCTTCCACATCATACTGATTGCCAGGCAACAACCACTGCGTCACTTGCTTTACATCAACATCGCCCTCTGCATTTAATAAAACTCGTTTTTCACCATCATAATCTTGGGTATCAATAGTCCCGGAAACTTTGCCATCAAAAAGATCCGCTTCGACTTTTTTTGACCATATTCCGTTTTCAGTAAAATCAATTCGTGTTGTTACATTGTCAGACGCCAAGTCGATATTGGGTATTCTGAGAGGATTGTTCTTGAGAAAGACAGCCCCTCTAACACGTACATCATCATCACCCTCTAAAGGAACGGATAGTCGAGCATTAACAGAAAAGCGCCCCTCGGGTTGAATATCATCCAAAATTGAACCCAAGAAGTTTTTTAATTCTGAATTACGAACAAATTCTTGCGCGCTGTTTAAATCGGTCGTAGCTCGTAAGTCTAAATCCAAAACCGGAACTTGCACTGAAAAATCAGAAATAGTCGCGTTTGCTCGGTTGACCAATAGATCGTAAATCTTTGCATTAGAGGCTGATATTGCCATACTGTTTTGATCAAAAAAGGCAAGCACATCGAGAGAATCAAGTTTTGGATATCCCGGTTGATAGAGGTAATCAAGTTGACGAATAGAGCCTAATATATCAAAGGTTGCATCGGGTTGCTCTAACATATTATCAACGAGTTTAACTTGCATATTTAGACGAGCCCAATCTAACTTTCCGCCTAAAATGGACTCATCAAGATAAGTGACTAATTCATCGCCCATAACAGCGACCGGAAGATACGTTGATTTTTTTGCAATGTTGGTATTCGAAACCTCAGCCTGCAAACTTAACTCCGTGTCAGAAAAGTCGCTAAAATGTAAGTTACCCGCAAATATCAGGTTAAAGTCGGGGTTACTGACTTTAACCTGACTGAAAGTTAAATAACTTCCGGTAGAATAAGTTAAAAATTCACCCGCCAACTCTAGTTGATTAATGGGGATCGGCCAGCGAAACAGTGGCCGATAATCTAATTCACCAACTTCAGATTTAAAATTAAAAGTTACCTTGTTACTAAGAATATTGACGACACCCGATAAAACTGGCAATTCAGGTGTTGACTCTGTTCGATTAACTTTTATTTCCGACAACACAACTTTTCCTTCAGAAAATTCCCAGTGACTATCAACTTCTTCAACTGATAAATTCAAACTATCAATCGTTAATTGCGGATCTGCTGTTAAAAACCAGTTTTGAAGCTCAGGTTCCTCCATCGCCAAAGCCCAGACATTATTGAGTTTCCCGGGCTGAATATTTTCATAGAGTAGGTTAATACGAGTTTCTGGTTGACTCATTATCTCGACATCAAGGCCCGATAAGTCAATTAAGGAATTATTATCCGATGTTGCTTTGAATCGATTAAGATGCATTCTGCTTTCAGACTCACTCGATTTACTCCAAATAAGTTCCGACTCAATTTTTTTATAGGAAAAGCGTCGCTGAGCAATATCAAACTTCATAGGCTCAAGGGTTATATCCATAAACGCTTGGTGCCAACCACTGTATGACCAATCAACCCAAATCTCACCGCTTAACGCAGCTTCTTTAATTCGCCCAGCAACTATCGATTCGAAAAGAGGTAAGTCAGCAAGATGAACAGAGTCACTTTTAAAATACATATCAACTCGAGACTCTGGGAGTCGAGGGTCACCATACAATTCAGCTATAATTTTTAAATTTCCACCGGATGCCTGGTCCATTTTCGCAACAAGCTGATGCGTGGTATCAAAATTGTTAATTAACAATTCATTAATTTGAAGCTCAGGGTATATTCGCTCAGAATTGTAAAACTTAAAAACGATGTCCGTTAATGCGAGATCATTCTGCCCTAATAAGGTATCAATAAAAATATCAATACCAGAATACGTGGATTCTGATTCTTCCTCTTCCCCCGATTGAAATAATTTAGATTCTAAATCAACTTCGATGCGACTATTACTTAACTTAATTTCATCCGTAACTAATGCAAGATCAAAAATTGATTGCCAAAGATTGATGGCAACAATCAGCTCTTCGACAACAACAGGATGTGACGAGCCATCTTTCTCGGCAACATCAATTTGTTTTACCACTAAATGAGGCCCCTGATTTTTCCAGCCTCCTGAAATGGACTCAAAAGATACATTTGCATCGAGTTTTTCGGAGAGAAAACTCTCCAAATCATCGTGCAAAACGTGAATAAAAGGTAGGAATGCTCGAGCTAAACTGACCAGAACAGCAATAGTGATAATCGTCGTTGCTAAAAATAACCACAACCAATTGATCAATTTGCCAAACAGTTTAGGTATTGACATAAAGACTAACCATCATTACATCAGCACAACATCAAATTGTTCTTGGCTATACAAAGATTCAACTTGAAAACGGATAGGAATGCTTATAAATGATTCCAATTCAGCCACACTACTGGCTTCTTCATCCAATAAACAATCAACAACCTCTTGAGAAGCCAGCACTAATAGTTTTTGTGCTTCATAAGCTCTGGCTGCTCGAGTAATTTCTCTGAATATTTCATAGCAGACAGTTTGTGCTGTTTTAATCGAGCCACGTCCTCTACAAGTTGGACAGGTTTCGCATAATGTTCGCTCTAAGCTTTCACGAGTTCGTTTTCTAGTCATTTCAACCAGACCCAAACTTGAGACTTCCGTAATTTGAGTTTTGGCGTGATCATGCTCAAGCGCCTTCTCAAGTGTTCGTAAAACTTGACGCTTGTGCTCCTCTTCTTTCATATCGATAAAATCAATAATGATGATACCGCCCAAGTTTCGTAATCTTAACTGTCGAGCTAATGCGGATGCTGCTTCCAAGTTCGTTCTAAAAATAGTTTCTTCTAAATTTCGATGTCCAACAAAAGCACCTGTATTCACATCAATAGTCGTCATAGCTTCAGTTTGATCAATAATTAAATATCCTCCAGACTTCAAAGGAACCTGACGATGAAGGGCTTTTTGAATTTCATCTTCAACATTAAACACGTCGAATAACGGTCGTCCACCGTGATACACTTCTAATCGTTCTTCTAATTCAGGCACAAACTCTTTAACAAATTGTTTGGTTTTTTGATAAACCTCTTCACTATCGATACGAATTTTTTCTACTTTGCTCGCCACCATATCACGTACAATGCGTAACTCGATGCTTAAATCTTCGTATATTAACGCAGGACAACGAGCGGTCTGAATACGCCCTTGAATTCGATTCCAGAGCTTCTGTAAAAATGAAACATCTCGACGCAACTCTTGTTCCCGTGCTCCTTCAGCCGCGGTGCGAATAATATAACCTTGCTCATCGTCTTCATTTTCATTGAGAATATCTTTTAGTCGATTACGCTCATTTTCATCTTCAATTCGCTGCGAGACCCCGACATGAGAATTTTTTGGCATTAAAACTAGGTAACGACTCGGAACAGTAGTGTGGGTGGTGAGTCGAGCTCCTTTACTACCGAGTTCATCTTTAATAACCTGAACGATAATCTCTTGCCCCTCACGTAACAGTTGAGTAATGTCATCCGTCAACTCTTCGTCAGGTTCATGCTGAGGTAATATTTCAGATACGTGTAAAAATGCACTCCGCTCCAAACCGATATCAACAAAAGCAGCCTGCATTCCAGGAAGAACTCTTTTAACTTTACCCTTATAAATATTACCAACCAAGCCTTTGCTATGACTCCGCTCAATCAACAACTCTTGCAACATGCCATTTTCTATAACAGCAACACGAGTTTCTTGCGGCGTAACATTAATTAATATTTCTTCGCTCATTGTCTCAATAAGACCTGTATTGTCGATATCACCAAACCGGTGATTTTAATTTGTCTGTGTCGTTGGCCAGTAAGCGACATTAAACTGTTCGAGAAGTTGCGCCGTCTCAAACAGAGGCAATCCCATGACTCCTGAAAAACTACCATTCATCGATTCGATAAAGGTTGCCGCCAATCCTTGTATCGCATAGCAACCGGCTTTATCAGTCCCCTCGCCGGTAGACCAATACTCTTCCATTTCACACAAAGATAAAGGACGAAATTGAACATCTGAGATACTAACAACATAGGACTGTTCGTCGTCATAAACAACACCAACGCCAGTAATAACCTGATGTTTTCGACCCGACAGTTCCGCCAACATGGCAAGCCCACTTTCCTTTGATTCAGGCTTACCTAAAATACTACCGTCAACCACCACTGCAGTATCAGATGCCAAAACAGGATATTCGCGCGAGTAATCTTTCGATTCCCAAATCGCTTTAGCTTTCATAAGGGTTATTCGCTCAACATACTCCAATGCCATTTCTCCACCGACCACAGATTCATCGATGTGAGCAGGTTGAATGTCGTAATCTACCCCTATTTGTTGCAGCAACTGGGCCCGTCGAGGTGATTGCGATGCTAAACAGATTTTATTAAATCTTACTCCATTCATGCTTAATTCACCCTGAACTGTCGTCGCACATCACGTAAAAGAATAAATACCCAACTCCACACGATGCCGCTAATCAACATAGGGAGCCAATACACTAATGACTTCTCGATTGGAGCCACGAGACTTTTCAAGCCCAGTGTCAGCAACATATGTATTCCAATTAAGACAGTAACGACCAGAGATTGTTTCCATCGGGGAAAGAGCCGAATTCGCTGGTAAAGCACCAATGCAAAATAACTCATCACTGATAAACTCAAAGCGTTCAATCCTAGAACAGCCCCTTGAAGTGCATCAACAAACAATCCAACAACCCAAGCCGTCATAATGCCTACACGTTGAGGTAAAGCAACAACCCAGTACAATAGAACCATCGCAAGCCACTCTGGCCAGTAAGGACTAATAAACTTTGGTAATGGCAATGTATCGAGCAGCATCGCTGTCGCAAAAGAAGCAATAATGACCCAATAGTTATTGCGCGCAACGGGATTCATCGCAAGGTTTCCTTGTCATTGTCACTCTCAGGTTGACGGCTCTGCTCTTGCCGCAACTCCACATTTTCGCGCTCAGTTTGAAATTCCTTATCTGGCCAGATTAGTAGCACCTGACCAGTACGGGCAAGATGCGCCTCGGTCGAAGCTTCAACTCGAGCATAAGGCTCACCTGGATTTTGAGTCACTTTGATAACTGTCGCCACAGGGTATCCATCAGGAAAACGCTCTCCGATACCTGAGCTTAACAGTAGATCCCCGACCTGAATATCAGCCGTATTGCGCACATATTGCAAACTAATGAAATCGAATCGCCCTTCTCCCAGGGCAACACTTCTTTCGCCACTGCGTTCAACTCGAACAGGAATAGCGTGTCGTGGATCGGTAATTAATAACACTCGACTGGTCAGTGCGGACGCTTCCGTAACCTGCCCCATCACCCCATAAGCGTCGAGCACCGCCTGCCCAACGAAAACATCATGAGCGGTTCCTTTATTAATTAAGAGCTCGTGAGCAGAGGGATCGCCAGCAACATTGACGATTTCAGCAACCAACCGCCGCCCCTCAACTTTTTGCTCCGTACCGAGAAGATTTCTTAATTGCGCGTTTTCTGCTTTGAGCGAGACAAGCTTTTGCAATTGCGTTCGAAGAATAAAAACTTCGTCTTTAAGTGCTTGATTTTCAGAAAATAATTCATCACGGCTGCGAATCCGCTCACCACTCCAGAAGGCCAACTCACTGGGCAGATCGGCTATGTAAACAAGCGGAGTCAAAAAAGTGGAGAGTAGATTTCTGACAGAATCAAGGTGCTGCCCGCGGTGATCCGCAAACATAAAAATAGCCGACAGCACGATGGCAAACAGCAATCGCGACAAATTAGACGTTTGATCAACAAAAATCGGCTTGATAACGGCTCCCCACCCATAAGTTAAGACTTAGCCTACAAACATTAAGCTAAGTCTTTGATTATAGATAGAAATTATAACTTTGACTAGTCGTGAGAGAAAAGATCACCACCGTGAGTTTCTATGGTCTCCAGGACTTTGCCACCGCCACGTGCCACGCAGGTCAAAGGATCTTCAGCTACGATAACAGGCAACCCTGTTTCTTCCATAAACAAGCGGTCAATATCTCGAATTAACGCTCCGCCGCCGGTGAGTACCAGGCCACGTTCAGAAATATCGGCAGCCAGCTCAGGAGGAGACTGTTCTAGAACCGAGCGAACAGCACGAATAATGCCTGCAAGAGGGTCTTGTAACGCTTCTAACACCTCATTGCTATTGATGGTAAAGCTTCGGGGAACACCCTCAGCCAGGTTTCTACCCCGCACATCAATTTCCATCACTTCGGTGCTCGGATAAGCGGTTCCAATCTCATGCTTAATACGTTCCGCAGTACTTTCGCCTATCACCGTGCCATAATTGCGTCGAACGTATTCAATAATAGCCTCATCAAATCGATCGCCACCAATGCGCACCGACTCCGATTGCACCACGCCATTCAAACTCAAAATTGCGATTTCAGTCGTACCACCACCGATATCAACAACCATTGAACCACGCGCCTCTCCAACCGGCATACCCGCTCCAACAGCAGCAGCCATCGGCTCTTCAATCAAATAAACCTCGCGAGCACCAGCGCCAAATGCAGATTCTCTTATCGCTCGCCGCTCAACCTGTGTCGAGCCACATGGCACACACACCAGTACTCTCGGGCTGGGCCGCATCAAAAAGCTGCTATCATGAACCTTGCGAATAAACTCCTGAAGCATCTTTTCGGTGACTTCAAAGTCCGCGATAACGCCATCTTTCATCGGTCGAATGGCTTCAATATTTCCTGGAGTTCTCCCCAGCATCATTTTGGCTTCTTGACCCACAGCCGCAATCGACTTATTGCCATTGCGTTCACGACGTATCGCAACTACTGAGGGTTCATTTAAGACAATACCACTTTGTGGTACGTATATAAGGGTGTTTGCCGTACCCAAATCAATTGATAAATCAGTAGAAAATAAACCACGAATTTTATTTAACATTGTTCTTGATTCTTATAGTGTCCAGTTAGATTCATGAGGAAACGCTCCCTGCCGCTCCCATAGTTGACAGTGGAGAGATGTCTGGGTTCCCGAAAAGGCAACTCTGACGTAATGATATACCAAAATAGCCTTTCCGGCAGCATAACTGCGCTAATGTAACAAGGCCGTCTATGAGCTGCAAGCCAACTTCAAGAAAGAACCATCTCTTTTTGCTCTTTACGTCCTTGCTAATAAAACTTTGAGTTGAAGCCCAGCCTCAAACGACTAACCTTAGTAGAGAGTACCAGCTTCTGTAACTCTAGTAGCTCAGCTTTTATACAAAGGAAAACATTCGCTTATTTTGCGATGCATTTAACATTTATGGTGATGTAGAAATTGACTAACTCAGGTAACATTCTAAGGCTGGCCACCGATTCACTTCAAACGAGCACACTCGACGACTGCGTATGAACAAAACTATCTTTCAACTGACCGAAAAAAATCGCGAGCTGGAAACGCGTTTATTTCGTGAAAAAGATAAACAGCGCAGTAAAGACTTCAAAGAGTTGTCCCAAAAGGAACTCCTGACGATATTACAGCAATTATTTCGTGAGACTCTCAAAAATGAAGTGCCTGAAGATTCTCCAGTGTCACATTATGAGATAGTTGCAGCAATCTATCAGCGTTTATCCAATGATAAGAACTTCCATATTCCAGGTACTATCAAAAATAGCCTGCATTTAACCGAGCTCACTTTTCAATATCTCAGCGGTATTACGGAAGAACACGAAGAGATAAAACGTTTACTTCAGCTGTTAGCTCTAAGCTGGGCACAGTTGTCAGTTCACTCACCCGACTTCTTACAAATTAAACAACATCCTGCAAAACTTATTTTGTCGAAGCTTTTGATGCTAGGAGAATGTTGGGATCAAAGAAGTGGGACGCTGGCTAAAAAGTTACTCGATGGTGTCAAGCTTGTACTGACTCAGCTCAATCAAAAAGGTGCTAACCCCAAGTTGTACGAGCAAGCTTCCAATCGAGTCATGTCGTTGGAAAGCGCATTTAACAAATACCGAACGGATAGACTAAAACAAATTGTTGAGCAAAAGCAAAAAGAAGAACGAGAAATCAAAGCCGATGCCTTTGTTACCAAGTTTATTCAAGATAAAACGACCGGCGAAGAGTTTCCAATCTTTCTTCTCGAATTTCTAGAAAATTATTTGGCACCCTACTTAAAAACGATTTTTATGGAAACCGGACCGGTTGGTCAAAAATGGCACACCGCTATCGAAGATACAGAAAATTTGATTTGGAGTATTTTTGCTCCCTTCAATGCTGACTTTTCCGACCAGTATCAAGAGAAAGTTCCCGAATCTCTTAAAAGACTTTTCGAAGGTATTGATAAATTGTTTCATGGCTCAGAGGGCTTACAGGATTTCTTCTACGAGCTAGAAGGCATTCATATTAAAAAGCTCAATGGAGAAAGAACCGATTATCACACCTTAATTCACAGTCCGACGGTCGAAGGTTTCGATGAAAGCGAACCAGAACAGGCAGCTCCAGACTACTCAAAAGAGCTCGACGAAAAACTTCATGATGATGACTGGTATTATATTATTCAAAAAGGTAAACGATTTCGTTGTCAGTTAGTACCACGCGATTACACTGGAAAATGGTTAGTGTTTGTCAATTTATCTGGCGCTGTCATTGCGACATTCGATATTACGTCAGCGAGCTTTAAACCCAGTCAACTGCCCATCGTAACAATTGAAACACATAACTATTGGGAAGAACTTCAAGATTACCTCGAAAATGTTATGACTCGTCGAGTTGCAATTCTTGAAGAGCAAGTAAAACGTGTTGAGCAAGAAATCGCAGCAGACAATGCACGAAAACAAGCAGCTGAAGAACATGCAAGACAAGTTATTCGAGAGAAGATAGAAGAAGAGCTCAAAAAACAACAAGAGAAAAAGCAAAAGTTGGAAGAAGAACGGGCGAGAGCTTTGGCGAAAGCAAAAGAAGAAGAAGCTTCACTCGAACGTCAACGACAAGATGCTCAAAAACAGGTTAATGAATTAATGCCTGGTGCAATTTTGCGTTATAAATCTTCGGAAGGAAAAGCTCAGCAGTTAACTCTGAGTATCATTTCGACAACAACCAATAAATACATTTTTACTGATGCCCGTGGACAACGTGTATTAGACCCGAAAGAAGATCAACTCATCGACTTGTTTGCAGCAGAAAGAATTGTCCTTCTTGAACAAGGAAAAGAATTCGAAGATACTTTACAAACTCTCGTCGCCGATCAACGAAAAGCTTTTAAAGATTTGTAAATGACAACTCACTAACACCCTTGTTAGTGAGTTTTCTTAGCGGTTAATTTCTATTTACACTAACACGCCCAGATCTTCACAAATGGATAGTGCTGCTTTTCTGCCATCCGCAATTGCTGTCACCACCAAATCTGCGCCGCGAACCATATCTCCACCGGCATACACCTTCGAATTGGTCGTTCGATAGCCCGAAGCTTCTGAAGCTTTTATTCGATTAGCTTCATCGTAGGCAACTGATTTTTGCTCTAACCAACTTGGAGGCTCGGGACGAAAGCCATAAGCAACAATAACCGCATCACAATCTAAAATGCTTTCTTTTTTACTCTTGTTATTATCACAAACTAAAGAGATAACATTACCGCTTTCATCACGATTAATATCAATTGCCTGGTGATACCAAACAAACTCAACGCCCTCTTCAACCGCATGATTGAATTCTTTGCGTGATCCCGGCATGGCTTCTTGATCACGTCGATAAACACACATCACTTTTTTGGCGCCCTGACGTGTCGCCGTTCGAACGCAATCCATCGCAGTATCACCACCACCTAACACAGCAACCGTTTTACCTTTTAAATTGATGTATTGGGCATCATCAACCTGATAGTTATGCAGTTGATTGGTATTACCAATTAAATAATCTAACGCTTTATAAACGCCTTGTGCGTTACCTTCACCTAATCCACCGTCTACGGTTTTATAAGCGCCCATACCTAAGAATACAGCATTGTATTCGTTATAAAGAGACTCAAAACTGATATCACTTCCGATATTTGTATTTAACTTAAATTCAATCCCCATAGACTCAAAAACTTCTCGCCGACGCTCAATAACCTGCTTTTCTAATTTAAACTCAGGAATTCCAAAAGTTAATAGCCCACCAATTTCTGGATAACGATCATAAACCACTGCTTTAATTCCATTTCTGGCTAGCACATCGGCACAGGCTAAGCCAGCGGGTCCAGCACCGATTACAGCAACTTTAAATGGTTGAGCTTTAACATTGGATAAGTCAGGTCGCCAGCCCTGAGCAAATGCCGTATCAGTAATAAACTTTTCAACTTGACCAATGGTTACCGCACCAAAATCATTATTTAGCGTGCACGCCATTTCGCACAAACGATCTTGCGGACAAACCCGACCACACACTTCAGGTAAACTATTAGTTTGATGCGAAAGCTCCGCCGCTTCGATGTACTTTCCTTGTGCTGCTAAATCTAGCCAATCAGGAATATAATTATGGACTGGGCATTTCCATTGGCAATATGGATTACCGCATGAAATACATCTCGATGACTGCTCTTTTATATTGGGCTGCTTAAACGACTCGTAGATTTCTGCAAAAGATTCTTTTCTGACTTCAATAACTTGTTTATCTGGCTCTTGCCGTTTGCAGTCAACAAATTCATATAACTTTCTGTGTTCACCCATAAATTGACTCCTAACCCACTTTCGCCAAAGAAATTAACTTAGCCTTTTTTTGATGCGACTTTGAATCAGATTGCTTTTTCTTTTTCGGACTGATGTATTTAAAAACACCAATGTAATGCTCAAAACTTTCAAGAATCTGCTGCGACCATTCACTTTGAGTAGCTGCCGCATGTTCTTCAATTAAGTGTTTTAAGCGAGCAATCACCGCAGAGTCGTTCACATCAGACAAACGATTGATAGCGACAAACTCCGCGTTACAAAAGCTCTCAAAGTCATTTCCCGGATCCATAACAAAGGCTTCGCCACCTGTCATACCTGCAGCAAAATTCCATCCTACAGGGCCCAGAACAACAACCGTTCCACCAGTCATGTATTCACACCCATGCGCACCGACACCTTCCACTACTGCGTCGCAACCAGAATTTCTGACAGCAAATCTTTCGCCCGCTTTCCCAGCAGCAAACAACTCTCCACCTGTGGCACCGTACAAACAGGTGTTACCAATTATGGTGTTTCGTCGGCTAACCAAAGTTGAAACGCGCGGCGTTTTTAAAACAATCCGCCCTCCAGACATTCCTTTACCAACATAATCGTTCGCATCGCCCTCAACCAGTAAATTCAATCCAGGAACATTCCAAACACCAAATGACTGGCCCGCAGTACCCGTAAAATTCAATTGAACAGGATGACTATCGCACCCATCACGACCATAAGTTTGCGCAATATAGCCACTGAGTCGCGCGCCTATCGAACGTTGATAATTTTTTACTCGATAACTGAGAGTAATTGGTTTCTTTGCATCGACCGCGGCTTTCGCGTCTTCGAAAATTTGCTCATTTAATAAACCTTTATCAAACGAAGGATTTGATTTTTCCACACAATAATTTGGATGCGGATTAACAACAGACGCACTGCTGAGGATCGAACTTAAGTTAATTAACTTATGCTTTTCAATGGATGACTCTACTCGCTTTAATAAATGCGTCTTGCCAATAATCTGCTCTAAAGTATCAAAACCCAGAAAAGCTAACCATTCTCTAACTTCTTCAGCTAAAAACTTAAAGTAATGTTCAACTTTCTCGGGTAATCCATGAAAGTATTTCCTGCGTAGCTCATCATCTTGAGTCGCAACACCCGTTGCACAATTGTTTAAATGACAAATTCTTAAATATTTACAGCCTAAAGCCACCATTGGGCCAGTACCAAAACCAAAACTTTCGGCACCAAGAATGGCTCCCTTAATAACATCAAGCCCTGTTTTTAATCCACCATCAACTTGCACGGTGACTTTGTGTCTCAATCCATTTTCGACCAGCGCTTGTTGTACTTCTGCTAATCCCAACTCCCAAGGAGAGCCCGCATATTTAATCGAAGTTAAGGGGCTGGCTCCGGTGCCGCCATCATAACCAGAGATTGTGATCATATCGGCATACGCTTTAGCAACACCTGCTGCAATCGTTCCTACACCAGGTTCAGAGACTAACTTGACCGACACTCGAGCTTTAGGATTTACTTGCTTTAAATCGAAAATGAGTTGCGCCAAATCTTCAATCGAATAAATATCATGATGTGGCGGTGGCGAAATTAAGGTAACTCCTTGAACGGAATGCCTCAACTTAGCAATTAAAGCCGTCACTTTATGTCCCGGTAACTGCCCGCCCTCTCCTGGCTTAGCTCCTTGTGCAACTTTGATTTGCAATACTTCTGCGTTAACCAAGTAATGTGCAGTAACACCAAAACGTCCCGAAGCGATTTGTTTTATTTTTGAATTTTTTAAACTGGAATAACGCGCTTCATCTTCGCCGCCTTCTCCAGAATTCGATTGTCCACCTAATCGATTCATGGCGATCGCAAGTGATTCGTGAGCTTCTGGAGAAAGAGCACCAATTGACATTGCTGCTGTATCGAATCGAGGAAACAATTGACTCGCTTTTTCAACATCGCTTTTTGATAACGGTTCTTTTGCTGGAACAAGCTCAAGTAAGTCACGCAACGCCAATGGAGAGCGTTGATTAACTTGATTCGAAAACGTTTTGTAATCTTCGTATTTACCGGAGTTTACAGCTTGCTGTAATAATTGAATGACATCGGGATTGTACGCATGTTCTTCACCGCCATATTCGAACTTTAACAAGCCGCCATGCTGCAGTGGCTTTTGCGGTATTGCCGATCGTTGTTGATGCAGTCGAAATTCTTTCTCCAGCACATCGAAGGTGACACCATCAATGCGTGACGCCATGTTAGAAAAGCATTCCGTCATAATATCCTGACCAAAACCAAGCGCTTCAAACAACTGCGCCCCTCGATAACTGGCCATCGTCGAAATCCCCATTTTCGAAAGAATTTTTCTTAGGCCATATTCCATCCCAGTTTTATACTTTTGTACTGCAACACTAAGAGATTCAGAATCCGACTCGATTTCCGCAATGGTTTGATAGGCTAGATAGGGATAAACAGCCGTTGCGCCTAATCCACACAGCACAGCGACATGATGGGGATCACGAGCATATCCTGTAGCAACCAATAAGTTACAATCACAACGCAACCCTTCTTCAATCATCGCGTTATGAATTGCTCCTACCACTAGTGAAGCATGAATAGGAACTTCATCGGCTTCCAAGTTTTGATCCGACAAACACAAAATAACGACACCATCGCTAACCAATTGCAACGCTAATGAACGAATGCGAGCAATAGCTTCTGCTAATGTTTCGTCTTTTAACAGCGCGAGTTTAACGACCGATTGACGATAATGCTTTCCTTTCAATGTCATCAATTGTTGAAACTCACTACGCATTAACACTGGACTGTCTAAAACAACACGATAAGCATGACCCGAAGTTTCTTGAAACACATTGTATTCAGCACCAATGCAAGTTTCCAAACTCATACTGGCTTTTTCTCGCAATGGATCAATAGGTGGATTTGTTACCTGAGCAAATTGCTGACGGAAATAATCGAATAAATTACGGTGCTGACTCGATAAAACAGCGACAGGAGTATCATCACCCATCGAACCGGTTGCTTCAATGCCTTGCTGATACAAACTTTTAATAACGGTATTTTTTTCTTCAATAGAAAGAGCAAACAGTTTTTGATTGTATCTGAGTGATTCTTTAGCAATCTCATCCGACTCTGCCGTAGTAGTATTGGCTAGCGTTAAAGTATGTTCCTCTAACCAGGCTCGATACGGATGCCGGGTTTTTAACTCGTCATCAATCTCACGACTTTTCCATATTTTTCCGCGCTGGGTATCAATCGCAAATAATTCTCCGGGACCAACACGCCCTTTTTCAATGACATCCGCTTCATCATAATCCCAAACACCAACCTCAGAAGCCAACGTAATAATATTATCTTTCGTCATGACATATCGCGCTGGACGCAACCCATTACGATCCAAAGTACACGCCACATGACGGCCGTTTGTCATAACGATACCAGCAGGACCATCCCAAGGTTCAAGGTGCATCGAATTAAATTCATAGAATGCACGTAATTCAGGATCCATTCCTGGTAGATTTTGCCATGCAGGTGGAATTAATAGTCGTAACGCGCGGAAAATATCCATTCCACCAGCAAGAAAAACTTCTAACATATTATCCAGTGAAGAAGAGTCAGACCCCGTCTGATTAACTAACGGAGAAATCTCTTTCAAATCGGGAAGTAACGGCGTGACAAATTTGCTGGTTCTTGCTTTCGACCAATTACGATTACCAGAAATAGTATTTATCTCTCCATTGTGCGCTAAAAATCGAAACGGTTGCGCGTATTTCCATTGCGGTAAAGTGTTGGTGGAAAATCTTTGGTGAAATAAACAGATAGCACTTTGAAAATCACTCGACTGGAGATCCAGGTAAAACTGCGATAGATACCTTGGCATTACTAGAGCTTTGTACACCATCACCATCGATGACAATGAAGAAACGTAATAATCAGGGCAATTCAGCTCTCTCTGAATTCGCCAAGCAGCTCGACGTCGTGCAATAAACAAACGTCGCTCCATGTCGTACTTGCTCCAACCTGGCATCCCTTGAACGAAAACTTGTTCAATTTTGGGCATACTGGTTAGAGCAACTTCACCACAAACACTGGTATCGACAGGCACTGTACGCCAACCAATAATCGTTAAAGTTTCTCGCCGAATTTCTTGCTCAAGCATTTGACGACACTGACTGGCCACTTGATCATCTTTGCTCAAAAACACCATGCCAACAGCAAAGTTCTTACCCAGTTTCATACCTGATTCTTCGGCAACTCGACGTAGGTAAGCTTCTGGCTTTTGTACTAATAATCCACACCCATCGCCAGAAACGCCATCGGTGGCAACGGCGCCTCGATGAGTCATACGATTCAGTGCGTCTAACGCGGTCTCCACCAATTGATGACTGGCTTCGCCGTGTGTATGTGCAATCATGCCGAAGCCGCAATTATCTTTGGCTTGGCTATGGTGATAAAGCTTATTCATGGCCCATCCTTTTCTTTATCGTGAATTATTCAGACGGTACGAATGGTCTTCCCAGAGTGGTGCTGCATAGCAACAACAAACTAGCATACACTGGATATTTAGGCATTGCAAAACTCAAACATGTAATTTTATTACATAATAACTGTCGTAAATGAAGATGCAAAGCACGTAAAAACACTAGCTTTCAAACATTTAAAACAAAATCAAAGCAATTACCCTCTTTAATTCAATAGGTTATTGGATATTATAAACACCGTAACAGGCTACCACCTCATCTCATTTTTGTAATATCCTTACACTCCATATGTATTTTTATGCACAAGCCATTCAAAAATATTCATAAACATCTCAAAATAAATGTTCATCGCTATCTTTATTAAATATGCAGAGCTAGCCGTCGATAACAATAACTGTGAGGAAAAAATTAAGGTTGAGCAATATGCCAGGTGCAGGTTGGAAATACAGTTTGATAATGAGTCTTTATTTTGTTGGTTTTTGCCTTAGTTCTTCGGCAACAACACTTCGTCAACCACCCCATTTGACTGGCGAGACAACGCGAAATTACAGCCATATTCATTGGCAAAACTCCCCAGGGCCCGGCATACCCATTCGTTTATTGCCTTCAGTCAACGCAACCGGGAAAGCCAGCTACTCCACTCAAAACTTAAGTGGCAAAAGCCATAACAGTGAAGTCCGCACAATTCCCGATGCACTCGATAGCCTCATTTACCAACTCGTTAAGAATACCCACTTTCTCAACCCGACCATAGCAACCGAACCGACTCAGTATTCTTTACAATTTCATTTACGACAATTCGATACACTCTATGCTCCGGGAGATAGAAATCATTTACTCAATTTAGGATTCGCACATATCGACCGCGCCTGGAGTCAATTAAACGGCGATAACAAACCCTCAGTCGTTAAATTAATTGCTGTCATTTATGATGAAGACTTTATCCCCGTTCTCGAAGTGCCAATCTCGGCGAAACTACTACCTTGCCAACGCAGTGGTAATGTAATGACATTTTCGCCCGTTACACCACAACAGTTTCTAAACGGTTTTGCGACCACCACAACCGGGCAGGCATTTATTGCAGCAGTGAATCGGGCATTACAAGAAGTCGCTTCTCATTTTGGCGACCTACCGATAGTCGGTAAAGTTGTTAAAGTTGAGCAAAATGATATATACATCAATATCGGAGAAGGTGTTGTTTACCCCAATGAAGAGCTCGACCTGATTTATCAATCGGACAACTCCTTCAATTACGTTGTGGGAAGACTCGCTGTAGAAGAAACCTGGCCCAACATGTCTCTTGTGCATTCACTCGACGTCCCTTCTTCCAACGTTCTTGCTGGAGACAGTATTGAACTAAAAAAGCAGGCATCAAAACCAAAACTCAGAAGCGTTGCCGGAAAGCCTATTATTTGTAGCAAAGTGGAAAAACAAGCCGAGCAAAGAGCGGAGCTGGAAAATAAATCCAACAAGGAGAATGCGCTAACGAAGGAAACATCAATGCAAGAGGCTGCAACAAATAACCCGAGCCGTAAAAATACTTCCAATAATCATTGGGCTTGGAAAACTGAAGAATAGGCAAGCCGTTTCAACAGGTGACTTGAGTTAAGTTATCTGTTCAAGGTAATCTCGATCTATCTTCATTTATTAAAAAGCGATCTGTTAGGTGAAAAGAAAAAATCGACGTCAGGTACTGAGCGAATATTCCACACTTCCCACTTCTCGAGATATGGTTGGAGAAGCCAAGCAATGTGAAGACACACCGCAAACTTGCTCCGACTCCTATCGCCTGGCCTTTGATGACCCTGACTTTCTACTTAAAGATGAGCAACGTTCTGTTCGCCTAATGTTGGAATGGCAAAAACCAGAACAAATACTTCTCGACAACAACATCAAAGCGACCTGGGTTGTTTTCGGTAGCGCACGCATTCTTGAACACCAACACCTCATCGATCAAAAAAGCTCGCTAGAGAATCAGATTAAACAAAACCCCAACGATGAAAATTTACAAAATAAGCTTAAAGCAGCAGAGTCGCTGCTCGATAAACAGCATTTTTACAATGAATGCGTTCGTCTGACCTCTTTACTGGCAAAAACCAAGCAAACGGGAATTGAGGCAACGGTTATTACCGGTGGTGGCCCTGGTATTATGGAAGCAGCCAACCGAGGAGCCCACCAAGCAGGCAAAGACAGTATTGGTCTGAATATTGTTTTACCTCGAGAACAGCAGCCTAATCGATTCATATCACCTGAGTATTGCTTCCAATTTCACTACTTCGCTATTCGAAAAATGCACTTTCTTGTGCGTGCAAAAGCGCTATTTGCCTTTCCCGGTGGGTTTGGCACACTCGACGAAATAATGGAAACACTAACGCTCATCCAAACAGGAAGAATAAAACGATTTCCCATCTTTTTGTTTGGCCGACAGTTCTGGAACAAAATCATAAATTTCGAAGCATTAGCCGATGAAGGAATGATCTCTTACTCCGATCTTGAACTCTTTCACTACGTTGAGTCATCGGAAGAAGCCATCGAAATAATAAAAGCCTTCTATCACAATTCATAGTTTTGACAACGCGAATAAGGAAGTTTCTTTTCTTGAGACTGGAAATTTTCTATCAAATGGGCACAATAAGCGTCTAAATATTATCGAGAATAAAAAGTACGAGGAACATCGGGTGCCAGAGGTTATCGAATTACCAGAAAATAATCTGTTTAATGTGTTTAATATCTTGTTATTAGAAAACAAGCATCGACTAGTTAAACAACTGAAAGAGTGCTACGAACCTAACGTACATGGACACAAAACATGGGCATCGAGCTTTCTACTGATGGACTACTTTCAAACCCATCGCGTCATAAAATCAACCAGCCAAGTATTAGAACTAGGTTGTGGCTGGGGAGCCGCATCGATTTACTGTGCAAAAAATGGCGCAAAAGAAGTGACTGGGCTCGATATCGATGAAAACGTATTTCCTTACCTGAAGACGCAAGCCGCACTAAACGGTGTGGATGTAAAGTGTAAAACAAAATCATACGATAAGCTTACAGCAAAACAGCTGGACCATTACAATTTGATCATGGGCGGTGATATCTGTTTTTGGGACGAGCTCGCTCAAATGCTAGAAAAAATGATTCGCCGGGCTTTGAAAAGTGGTGTTAAACGCATCGTTTTAGCAGACCCTGGCCGTTCACCATTCTTGGAGCTCGCCGAACGTTGCACCGAATTTGCAAAAGCCTCTCTGACAGAGTGGTATGTCTGTGACCCAGATTATTACGAAGGCTTTATTCTTGATATAAAACCTAAAAAAACAAAAAGCTAATACGCCCAAAAAAAGGATCGTTCTTTGTCTTTTGCGAAGAGCGATCTTGTTCCCAAGGTAAAGTATTCTCAAGAAGAAAAATATTGTCCGTCAGAAGTTGAAACCTCTCCATTACTGATTGTTTTTCGATATCAATATAGTCGGCTAACCGGTGGTATTTTTTACTACGCCTCAGTAAGGTTAGCTTTTTCAAACATAATCGATGGAAATATTCTGCAACCTGTCTTTGGCCATTTCTTTCAGCACAATAGGCTGCATTTTGGCAACCCAAAACAAAGCACCGAATTAATGTCGCCAGATTTCGTTTAGGTGGACAATTGAGGCATTCCGTTAACCCATCAACTGACTTTTCAAAGGCCAATTGGGCGGCGACGTAATTATTATCATGACAAAATTGATTGCCTCGGAGTGTAAATTGCTCCCACAATTTCAGTACAGCTTCCGTAGATTTCATATTACCGCCCTATAATGTTAACGATTATCATTATCATTTAAAGAAAAGAGCTTGTCAACAATTTGAAGTGAGCTAAAGACACCCAAAAAAAAAGCCCAGATTAACTGGGCTAGGAGCTTTTTAGTTACCAACTAAATTTACGAAATCTTTTTCCATTGCTCCAAACTAATAGGCCCATTTTGATCAGTTTCAGTAACTTCCATTGAGCGTTGCACAACACTTCGAGAATCCGTTTTTAGCTTGCAGTCCAAGTCTTCTTTAACATGCTCATCAATAGCAACTTGAATTTCAGCCCGCAAAGCCTCGAGCTGAGCAACGAATTGACTGTTGCCGGCATATTGAATCAAGCGACTATTAACAACAGCTTTTGCCAAGTCATATCGATGATGTTCAATATATAGATTCGCTGCTGCACGTAACTCCGCCATTTGCATAGGAATAGAGTGGATTTTTGGCAAGGGTAAGTCGTTTAAATCAGGCACCCGCATAAATTTCTTCTTCTCATGTTTAAGTTCCGCGGCATCAAAAACATCCTGAATTTTCTTAAGACTACGATTGGTGTAAAAGCGAGATACTCGAGTACCAATAAAGGCAAATAGCAAACCTCCCAAAAGTAATCCCGAAATAAATGTGGCCCAAAGATTATTTTTTGCAATCGCAAGAGCTGAAGCAACAACGGATTTATCGAGATTAAGAAATTCGCCACCACTTGTTTCAATCGCATTATCGCCTTGAGTAGAGCTTAATTGACCAGTCAATTCTGTACTCTCTTTAGCGACAACATCGTCAGTAACGACTTTATCTGTAACAACGTCATCCGAAACAACCGGCGGTTGAATACTTAACGTGACGGGTGTTTCTGATGCGAATACAGAAGATAACGAAGTATTTTCACTTTCAACTGGCTTAACATCCATTTCAACATTTTGTGCAAGTTCAACTTTACCAACCTCGGGCATCAATTCAGATTGTTGACTTGTAACATTTTGCTCAGCGACTTGAAGCTGTGCGCGCAACTCACGATTAGCTTGCTCCATGGCATCCAGTCGCTGCTGTTGTTCCATCAGCTCTTCACGCAACGATGTCACAGCTGCGGACTGGGCCGCCATTGATTGATTGATTTCGATCTTCTCAGACGTTGAACTTTTTACATCAGAGGAATGAGAAGCAACTTTTGTTGACTCTGTTACGCCATAGTTTTGAGGAACCGTAATCTTAGCTCCCTCCAAAAGTTTATTTCGGTCACCCGATAAAAACGCATGCTGGTTGTTTTTAAATAACACATCCATCTTTTTATGCATTGATAAATCCGACGACCAACGGCTGGCAATTTTCCACAAGCTATCACCCCGCTGCACAACAATAGATTTACCTGAATCGATAATCACAGGTTCTTCTTTGCGCGATGTGACGTTTGCTGCTGTGTTTTGAGAGCGGGCTTTTTTCAACAGCTCCTTAGCAGGAATAGTATTCACTGTGGGAACTGAAGAACGGGAATTGCTTTCGATAGTTTTTGCTGGTCGACTATTAAGAGCAATGGATTTAGGGTCGAGAAAAAATGTAAGCTGCTTGTAGAAAATGCCATTTCGATACTTTACTTCGATAATCGCATCAACATAAGGCTCTTTAATACGAGTTAATGAAGTCAATTCGACGTAATAATTTCCATTGTCATTAACAACTCGACCATCAATGCGTGGTAAATGATCTGGAAAGTTAATCCCAAATTTTTCATGCATTTGCTCATTTGCCAGCTTAATTTTAATGGATTCAAAATCGAGTGGATTGCCCAATAGCTTCAAGTCCACATTGAGCCGCTCATTCATAAATCCATTATTTTGCGGCTCACCCAGTCCGATAGCGAAGGAATGTGTAACTCCAGCAACGCTCATAGCAACGACCACAGGTCTTAACAACGACAACATAAAAGACTCCCAGCAAAATTATCGCTTATTGCTATTAAATATAGTCGTTTGTGAACCAGTTAACTTGAGATATTTAATACTCTTTATTTCTATAAAGAGTATTTTTTAGTGGTTTACCAGATTAAAATGATTTGAGCTGATGGCTTAGGAATGCCATTGCCCTATCGTAAAACGCGGATTATTACCGTAATCCTTAAAATTCTTTACGCCTTTGAATCCACGAGCTTCAAACAGAGAAATGACTTCTTCCGCCTGATTATAGCCATGCTCAATGGCAAGCCATCCTTCGTTAATTAAATAATTTGGAGCCTTTTCAATGATTTGCTTGATATCAGCATACTCATCGTCACCGGCTGTCAACGCAGAAGACGGTTCAAACTTCAAATCACCCGACCGTAAATGCTCATCATCTTTTGCAATGTATGGCGGGTTACTCACAATGATATGAAACTGCTTTTCAGATTCAATGGGTTCAAACCAGCTTCCTTGGAGAAAGTTTATGTTTAATTTGTGTAACCGAGCATTTTCCTGCGCCACCTTCAGTGCAGCCAGACTGTTTTCAACAGCCGTCACTTTTGCCTTATCACACTCATACTTGATAGCAATCGCGATAGCTCCCGTTCCCGTACCTAAATCCAATACCTTTGGTGAACTCAAATCCTTGACCACACTCAATGCCCAATCAACTAAAAGCTCTGTCTCAGGACGAGGGATCAGCGTATCAGGTGTTACTTTTAGAACTAATGAGTAAAACTCCCATTCGCCAATAATATGAGCAACAGGTTCACCCTTAACTCTTCGCTCCAATAAGGCTCTGATATCGATCAGTTGTGAGTCGTCGATGGGTTCATCACCATAAGCACGAAGCCAACTACGATTTTTACCCATCGCCGCAGCAATCAATATCTCGGCATCAATTCGATTACAATCAGCATCTGGTAACTTAGGTAGGTATTCAGCCAGAATTGAATTAGGAGTCACGATTATTTTTCATCCAATAAAAAAGGGCATCATACGATGCCCTTTTCTTTGTATCAAGAGACTAATGTCGATTATGCACGACGACGTCCCATTGCAAGAGCTGCTAGTAAGAATAGAACGTAGAAAACTGTTCCGCTACTTACTTTGTTCCAACGACTTGCATCGTTAGGGAATAAGTCAGCTGCGTCTCCTACACCATCACCATCACTATCAGCACTGTTCGGATTAGTACCTAATGACTTAACTTCACGACCATCGCTCAGTCCATCGCCATCGGTATCAGAATTCAACGCGTCTGTACCTGCAGCAACTTCTTCTGCATTGGTTAGGCCGTCATTATCTGTATCCATATTGGGTGACATAAACTTCAAGTTATCGATAGATACTGTATCAGCAGTACTACTCAATAAAGAGTTTTTCGCGTACATCAAAGATACTGTGTGAGCACCTTTATCAACATCAACAGAGATTGTCTCTCCAGCTACAACACCGCTGTATTCAGCAACTGTCTCACCGTCAATAACAAGCTTGAACATATCAGCATCTTCTTCTGAATCCATGGTTAAGTCAAAACTCAACACACCGTCATAGAAAATACCTGACATTGAAACTTCGGCAGTCTTGTCATTAGAAGTTGGATCAACTTTTAATACACCGTCAACTGGAGTCCAAGTCTCACCATTTCCAGAAGCAGGAACCCAAACGTCATTTGCAGCATCAAAGCTATCAGCAAAGAACTCCAACGCATCAGCTGGTACTGAAGTTGCGTCGTTCAATAAGCTTCCGCCCATTGCTTCTTCTGCGTTAGTGAAACCATCCGCATCCAAATCCAAAACGCCGTCTTCAGCAGCTAAAGGATCTAATCCCAAAGAAACTTCAAGACCATCGTAAACACCATCAGAATCGCTGTCTGCAACGAGAGGATCCGTTCCAGCGTCTAGCTCAGCGCTATCAGATAGGCCATCACTGTCAGTGTCTGCAGATACAGGATTGGTTGTTAAAGCAAATTCTTCAAGGTTGGTTAACCCATCTTCGTCACTATCAACCGCAGCGTCATCAGCATCTTCGGGATCTAAACCGTAGTAGGTTTCATAAACATCAAGCATGCCATCGCCATCAGTATCTCTGGCTAGACCTTCGTAGTAAACGTTATCGATCCAAACAGTATCTTCACCACTACTAACAGAACCATCTTTCACATATACAAAGACAACAACTTGCTCGCCGGCCTCTAGAGTGTAATTAACTTGTTGCCAATCGTTTTCACCAGAAACTCTAAGAACACGTAGGGCTTCATCAACGTTTGGACCTACATACAATTCAAAAAAGTCCCAATTACGCTCTGTTGAAGTTTTAAGATCGAAGGTTAAATCGCCAGCTTCTGCATCAATAGATAATACAGTTCCAGAAACTTGGTTGTTATCGATATCTTTATTTTGCAAACTGTACATACCACTAGCAGCGTAAACGTTAGTTAACTCAAAACCATTAGTTGCAAATTGAGGATCAAGATCGACGAAATCTGAAGCATCTTGAGTTTCAAAGTCATAAACAACCGATAAGTTTAATCCTTGAGGCGAATTACTTGATGCGTCAGAAGGATCGGTATTAGTACGGAACTCATAAAGATTTGAATAGCCATCTTCGTCAGCATCTTCGCTGGCATCGTCACCATTCAAAGCATTTAAGCCATACTGAACTTCCCAGCCATCAGTCATGCCGTCACCGTCAGAATCCGAATCCATAACTTCAGTACCGAAAGTTAATAACTCGTCACCGTCGGTTAATCCGTCATTATCTGAATCTTTATCTTTAGGATCGTAACCTTCTAACATTTCAACGCGATTGGTAATTCCGTCGCCATCGAAATCGGCAGCGCCATCAGCCGCGGATTGCGGATCAAAACCGATAATCATTTCAGCAAAATCTGAAATTCCATCACGGTCAGAATCGACACCGTCGCCATCACAAGTTGCACCGACTGTATTCATTGCACTGAAAACGTCAGCCCAATTATAATCTAGGTCGATCGCAGCCATGATAACGCCACATGCACCACCAGCCATTGTTTCACTGGGAGTCCAGTACGCTTGGTTCGCTAAAACAAAAACGTCAAAAGCCGTTTTTGGATTCCAACCTTCAGTGTTTGATAGTAAGTAGTAAGCTCGATTGTAAACACCTGAGCTGAAGTGAACATCCATACCGTTATAGTAGTCGTCAAAATGATCAATTGAACGACCGTCTAGAGAAGGAGTTTCAAAATAACGCAGACCACCTTCACTTCTAAAAATATCACTTCCAACAAACCAGTCGACAGAACCTTTCCAGTAGTATTCACCGGCCTCTCCAGCGATATCAGAGAAAGCTTCGTTCATACCACCTGACTCACCCGAATAAATTAAATCTGAGTTGAAGTCGGTAAAACCGTGGCTGATTTCATGAACCGATACGTTGATATCGACCAACGGGTAGAACATAGATTGACCGTCTCCAAACAACATAGAGTCGCCAGTCCAGTAAGCATTTTCGTGGTTAGTTCCATAATGCACTTTCATAGAAAGTTGGAAAGGAAGCGGCGCATCGTCGTACCACTCTCTGTACATATCAAAAGCAACGTTACCGAAATAGAAAGCATCGTTAATTGGCGAATAAGCACCGTTAATTTCTTTATAAGTATTTTCAGCACATGCGAAAGTGAAGGCGTCATTCAAAGATTGGTTGGTAGTATGTTGCAAATCAACCGCTCGAACGTTTTCATTTTCAAGCGAACAGGTTCCGTCGCCCAAATCAGTACCATTCAACGCAGGATAATCAGTTCCGTACTCATAACGACCAACTTTTTCATTTCCACCAGGTCCGGTCACGTCAAAGTGTTGTAACGCATTCCAGTTGTCAAGAATCTCACCTGAGTTTGCGTCAACAATAAACATATGACGAACAAGGTGCTTGTCGCTGTTTAATGCACGAAGCTCAACATGATAAGCAAGAGTTGCTTTACCTTTGTTGTTTAACGTCTTGTTGAAATAAACAACTAAGTCTGCGTTTTTGCGATCAAACTCAGAAAGCTTGCCAAGCTTGGTTTCTGCTTTAGCAATAACGCTTGAAAGGATGTCTGACTTACCCATTTTTGGAGTCACGTTACCTTTAAGATCTTTTTCGATATCAGAAATAACGTAACCAGAGAAATAAGTATCTTTACGCTTTAAGTTATCATGACTCGTTACTTGCTCCCCCCAAACAGGAACGCCCAAGTAAGTCTGCTGGAAACGCTGATGCGTATTTCCTTTAGCGTCAGTCATTGATTTTAATTGTTTGAAATCGTAATTCTTGTTCATTTTGAAGTGCGATTTCAAAGCACTTGAGTCAGCTTTGCCAGATTTTGTTAGCACGCTTAACTCATGATTCATTTTATTCACAGCATGCTTTTCTGCTGCATTTGCGTATGATCCTACGAGTAGAGTAGAAACCACACTGGTCCAAATAATTGATTTTTTCATGTGTTTTCCCATCCCTTTAGAAGTTTACTTGTACGCCGATGTTGTACGAGCGTAACTCAGCATCGCTAGTATCGATAAGCTGTACCGCTTCAACATACAAACGAATGTCTTCTGCAACTTCATAATCCGCGCCTAAACCATACGATAAATCAGAGTCAGTCTCTTCATAGCGGAAAATGTTGTTCTTAGCTTGAAATTTCGCTTGGCTATAACCGATTAAGCCATACGCATTAAACGTTTCTTTTGGCATCAGGTCATATTTTACGAAAACGCTTGCTAAGTAATCGATGGAAAACTTTGCTTCGCTACCTAAAATGTCGATGTTATCTTCGTGTGCTTTAAATCCAACTTTTCCAACAATCGAAAAGTTATCTTGAAAGCGGTATTGATAAGCGAGTGAGATGTTATTTGATTGAGCTTCAAACGATGAGTCTTCATAAGATGTTTTATTAACATCTATCCCCAAGCTAGACTCAGCTGATGCAGACAATGCGAAGCATGCCGCAACACCAGCAAAAAGAACGTGTTTCATTTCTTCTCCTTGATCGAGTTTTATTGTATTTAAAGGTCCATCCGCAAGCTAACATCGAAAAAATGTCATCGCAATGACATCTCTAGTGAAATATTCACAATGTTTTGTGATTGACGACACATTATGAAATAGGGTTTGACGAGTCAAAAAAATATCATTTCGAAATATTTGTACAAATAAAAACCTATTTATAAAACAAATTTCAGAGATACTCAGAAATTAATAGCGTTATCGAATGAAAGGCGTCGCTTGAAGAAATTAACCAGGAATTTTTATTGTCGATTTTTTAAGCGTGCAAAAAGCAATGTTTTGATCATAGTAAGCGGCTTCATTGATGAAGCTAATGTAAGTCGGCGATCCCGTATAAGGGATATCTCCATCCATAATATTGCGAAAAACAACATCACCTTCCTTTATAGAGATAAAATCTTTGTTCTGGATCGACTCATGGATACAAGCTACGATATTGCCATTTTTATCGACAGGGTATTTAACTTTACCCGTGTATTCGAAGACTTCTATCGATGGCGGTAAATTTTTTACTGCATCTTTATTCCATAGCTCGACGAAATCGAGCAGCTGATAAGTGGCTTGCTCAGTTTTTTCAATGACCTGATGATTTAACAACCCTTGCGCGACAGGCCCAACTTCAACGATCAGGTTCTTATTAGCTAATGCGCATAAAAAATGATGGTCGGGAATTAACTCAGCTTCCGATGTTACGACAACATCATCACGTTGTTTCTTCATATACGCCATCATTTTATGGTGAAAGGTATCATGCAATGTCAGCACTAAATTGACACCCATGTTCGCCGTTGTGGTATGTAAATCGATAATTAAATCGTAATTGCACTTCCCTTTCGGTCCAAGTTGTTCAACCAACTGATGAGCTCTTTGTATTTCGATCCCACTTAAAGAGTCATCTTTTAATACCTTTTCACTAAAACAACGATTTAAATCTTTATCCAAATAGCGTCGGTTCGCTTTAACCGCTTGAGGATTACCAATTAAAATGTCAACTTTTAACCCTTCGCGGCGTAGCAACTCTGGACGTCTAAGCCACTTATTAATTAAAAAGACGCCAGTTGACTCGTTGCCGTGAGTACCACCAACAATAAGAATTTTATTAACGACATCTTGCTCTGCAGGCATATAATTTCACTTAGAAAATTAATTCGACTCCGACATCGCCGCCAACTGATCGGCCTGGTGTTCGTTAATTAAAGGGTCAATAACTTGCGCTAAATCACCTTCCATAATTTCATCTAACTTGTATAAAGTTAAATTAATTCGGTGATCGGTCATTCGCCCCTGAGGAAAGTTGTAGGTTCTTATACGCTCGCTGCGATCACCACTTCCAACCAAAGAGCGCCGTGCTTCAGTTTCTTCACTCTTCGCTTGCTCTTGCTGTGCTGCGAGCAAACGAGACTTCAACATCGACATCGCTTTTGCACGATTTTTATGTTGCGAACGCTCTTCTTGACACTCAACAACGACACCCGTCGGTAAATGCGTAATTCGAATTGCAGAATCTGTTTTGTTAACGTGCTGACCGCCCGCACCTGACGCACGAAAAGTATCAACCCGCAAATCCGAAGGATTGATATCAATCTCATCCATTTCATCCGCTTCAGGTAACACTGCGACCGTACAAGCCGAGGTGTGAACACGCCCTTGTGACTCTGTTTCCGGCACACGTTGCACACGATGGGCCCCTGACTCAAATTTTAGTCGAGAATAAACACTATCGCCTGCAATGCGGCAGATTATTTCTTTATAGCCGCCATGTTCTCCGGCGTTTTCACTTAAGACTTCCATTTGCCAACGATTTCGTTCAGCGTATTTTGAATACATACGAAATAAATCGCCCGCAAAAATAGCGGCTTCATCACCGCCCGTTCCAGCACGCACTTCTAAGTAAATATTTTTCTCATCGTTAGGATCTTTTGGCAGCAATAACTTTTGCAATTCGACTTCTAAAACTTCTTTTTGCTGCTTCCCTTCTTTAAGCTCTTCTTGCGCCATTTCTCGCATGTCGGGATCAGAGTCTTTAAGCATTTCTTCAGCGGACTCAATGGCACCCGTCGCTTCAGTGTATGCGTTAAACGTTTTTACAACATCTTCAAGTTGAGAATATTCTTTCGACAAATCCCGAAATTTATTTTGATCACTAATCACATCAGGATCACCTAACAGAGCAGAAATCTCCTCGTGCCGTTCCACTAATGATTCTAATTTAACGCGAATCGAATCTTTCATTATTTTTTGATTCCAATCAAATGTTACGAGTTATCATTTTGAGTCGTCTTTATTCAGACCCAGTAATTCTTTTGCTTGTTGTTCTAATTGCGTATCTTTGCCTTGCGTTAAATTTCGTAAATAACGCGTCGGGTGATGCATCATTTTATTCGTAAGCCGATGCGCCATTTGTTGCAATACCAGCTCAGCGGATTCTCCAGATTGAATTTGCAACATTGCTTTTTGCAATTCATGTTCTTTAAGCGCATTCATCTGCTCACGATAGTCTTTCACCAAGTCGACCGATTCAAGCGACGACACCCATTCTAAAAAATGTTCCGCTTGATAAGCAACGATATCTTCCGCTTCTTCGGCTGCTTGACTTCGAGCCTTAATATTCTCATCTATGACGTCTTTTAAATCATCAACCGTATATAAATAAATATCGTTTAATTGGCCGACTGCAGGCTCAATATCTCGAGGGACAGCCAAATCAACCATGAACATTGGCTTGTGCTTACGTTGCTTTAAACTTTCTTCCATTAGCCCCTTACCAACAATGGGTAATGGACTCGCCGTCGATGAAACAACAATATCCGCCAAAGGCATGGATTCTGGTAATTCACTTAAAGTAATTGCCTTACCACCAAATTGACGCGTTAACGCCTCACCCCGCTCCAGAGTTCGGTTAGCAACAATAATATTTTTCACACCTTGATTCAAAAAATGTCGCGCAGCCAGTTCGACGGTTTCACCAGCACCAATGTATAAAGCCGTCATATTCGACAAGTCGGTAAAAATCTTTTTCGAAAGCGAGACAGCGGCATAAGCAACTGACACTGCGCTGCTTCCAATTTCGGTATCAGTTCGAACCTTTTTGGCGACAGAAAAGGTGTGTTGGAAAAGTCGATCCAACAACTGACCCAAAGTGCCGGCATTTCTGGCAAACTGATAGGCGTCTTTCATCTGTCCTAATATTTGCGGCTCTCCCAAAACCATCGAGTCCAAACCGCAAGCAACACGCATCACGTGTTGAATTGCTTCTTCGCCTTGATGCACATACAAGCATCGATCAAGCGCGCTATCGTCTAGCATGTGGTGCTTTGTGAGCCACTGAACCAGCCGCTGATGAGCCGACTCATCACCGCGAAAATACACTTCCATCCGGTTACAAGTGGAGAGCACAGCCACTTCATCAAGCTTTACTTCAGATTGAACAAGACGAAGAGCTTCTAGAATAGATGCGGGATCAAAAGCTACTTTCTCCCGAATTTCGACAGGAGCTGTTTTATGATTGATACCAATTGCAGAAACCGACATACAATGAAACCTGAAGCTCGCTAAGCGCGAACTGCAAAATGATTTAACGCACCCTGCGGAAAGTCAAAGTGGTTAATAACAGAATGATTAGGACTTGATTGCATCGGTCAAAAAAGAAACAGAACGTTAATCTAATTTACCATTATAGCATCGAGCACTCTTTGACAATACCCTTCTCTTCAGGAATTACAGGGTCTAAGCTTTGGAACGAAAGGCCGTCATTGGAATTTTAGGTCAAAAGCCGCATAATGCTGAACTTTACTGCATTCTAATAGCCCAAGCTTGGGAAACTAAGCCAAAGACACACAAGGATCAGATTGCAACGAATGAAACGAATTATCTTGTCATTGTCCATTGCCGCACTCATCTCGGCCTGCCAAACGCAGCTACCGCAGACCAGCGATAATACCGACACAAATGCTCCCAATGGCATCAAAGCACCTTCCAAACAATCGCTTTCTGATCGCCAAAGGTCCGAACTGTATCAGGCCATTCTCACGGCAGAGCTCTCTGAAGGGAATGGCGATCTGGAAACCGCACTGACCCACTATTTGTATGCATTAACCATATTGCCAGACAGTGAAATTGCTGCCGAAGCAATCGTGCTCGCACAAAAAACTCACGATCCCGCAGCGCTCATTCAAGCTTCAAAAGTATGGCTTGAGTTGGAACCCCGAAATGAAAATGCATTAGAAGCCAATATTTTGGGTCAACTCATGCAATTTGATCAATCGGATGATTTACGCGCGCAATCGTTGAATAATGCCTATGACCGTATCCAAACACTGAGTACGTTATACAGCGATCCAACAAAACAATTTCATGAACTCGCTGGCTTAAGTCGTTTGTACCTTCAAGGATCAACTTTGTCACTGTGGCGAGAATTAATTCGCCGCGATCCTGACAGCCCCTTAGGCTGGGTGCTGTTAGCCGATGCTTTTTTAAGAGCCTCTCAGGTAAACGACAAAACAAACTTTATCGACGAAGCAGAACAAGCCATAGAAGCCGCATTGAGAGTGGATGATAGTTTTGTACCAGCGATAAATCTTCGCATTCAATGGCTCAAAGCGACGGGCAAAGAGCAACAAATTTCTACGTTCTTAGAAACCTTGCTACTACAAAACCCGAATAATGAAGGCGCTTACTCAGCGCTATCGCAATTGTATTACCAAAACCGACAGTTCGACAAAGCCATCATCACAGCAAATCGTTGGCAACAATTGAACCCCGATAACTTAGAAGCGATCTACATTAAAGCAGCGAGTTATTATGGCGAACAAAATTTTGAGCAAGCCTTCGAAGCCTTTGAGCAACTATTGGATAAAGACTTCCGTCCTGTACTCTCGGCATACTATTGCGGAGATACAGCAGAGCGAACCAATAGAGTTGATCGAGCGATTGAATGTTATGCGATGATAGACTCTGGAAAATACTGGTATCCCGCTTTGCAACGCTGGGCATTTTTGCATTTAAGAAACAATAATCCCGAGCCCGCATTAGAAAAACTCGAGTCATTATCTACCGATGACGATCCGCGAAAATCAGAACAAAGTGTCGTATTAAAAGCAGATTTATTAATGCAACTTAATCGACAACTAGAAGCCATTGATTGGCTTGTTCGATTTATTAATCAAGACCTAACTTACATAGAAATACCGATCAAACATTTCCACATAATGCATCTCATCCAGCCACAAACTAACTGGACTGATTACGCAAACTCAATAGCCAACCGAATACCAAGTTCTTTAAAAGAAAACTGGTACCTGCAGTTGGCCAATGAATTAGCGAATCAAGACAAAGCAGAACAATCCATTGCACTACTCAATCATCAGCTCACCGCAGAGCCTGACAATGTGAACTACATGTATTCCCGAGCATTACTTCGCGAACTTACCGAAGAATACTCAAAAATGGAAAAGGAATTAAGAAAACTTTATGCCATGGAACCCGACAATCCCAATATTCAAAACGCGCTGGGTTATACTTTAGCCGATATGAATAAAGAACTCGATTTTGCACTTGAGTTAATCCAGGCTGCACAAATGAAATTACCAAGAAGCAGCGCAGTAATGGACAGTTTAGGATGGGTGTACTATCGCAAAGGAGATTTCGAAAATGCCGAAAAATGGCTATCGTCTTCATTAAAAATCGATGTTTCCGGTGAAGTTTTGGCACACTTAATTGAAGTTCTTGTAAAGAACAAGAAGCAGGACCAAGCGGAATTACTGCTTAAACAATTTTGGCCTCAAGTGAAATCCGATAAAGATATCATTGAAGTTGTCGAACAATTTAAACTGACAACTCCATAGGATTAATAAACCATTATGGCTTCAGTCAAAAAAATGCAACGCTTTGGAGTTTTCTTTGCCTCAATGTTGTTGGTTACTGGATGTTCGCTGTTTAAAACCCAGCAACTCGAAATACCAGCCAACTTAACCGCCGAGGGACGCGTTAAATTTTTATCTCAACTGGAATATTGGCATCTCGATGGTCGCATTGGAATTATTGCGAACGGAGAGTCTGAGTCGGCTAACATCAGTTGGACGCAAAGTGGAGAAAATTCAAAGCTCAGAATTTATGGTGCACTTGGAGCGACTTACGCTTTGGTTCATACCAAACCCGGTTATGCGAAGTTAGAACTCTCTGACGACGAAGTTTATGAAGGTACTAATGCGCAATATTTATTGTGGGAAAAGACCGGTTGGAATATTCCAGTAGACGCCTTGCGGGAGTGGCTGTTAGGCCTCCCCAACAATGCCCCATCTTTTGAACTCAATGACAAAGGATATGTTAAATCCATAGAATTTCAGAATTGGGCCATTAACTTTCAACTTTACGACTCTTACCGCGGACTTGATATGCCGCGTAAACTTAAAGCGAAGCACCCAGACATCACATTAAAGTTTGCTATTTACGACTGGGAATTTACGCCCGATGACTAAGCCTGTCAGGGAAGAAACAATAATTCTACCAGCGCCTGCAAAACTGAATTTAATGTTACACATCACTGGTCAGGACGAACGTGGTTATCATTTATTGCAAACCATGTTTCAACTCTTAGACTATGGTGACACTCTCACGTTTGAATTTAGTAATGACGATCAGGTGACATTCTCCTGTTCTGTGCCTGAGTTAGAAACCGACAACAATCTTGTGTTACAAGCCGCAGAAGTTTTGCGACCCTACGCCACCGAATTCCGTGGAATTAATATTCATCTCGATAAAGTTCTCCCCATGGGAGGAGGCATTGGTGGCGGAAGCTCAGATTGTGCAACAACATTGCTCGCATTAAACGAATTGTGGCAGTGTCATTTAAGTATTGATGAACTTTCGAAATTGGGAGTTTCACTCGGTGCTGATATTCCAGTGTTCATACATGGAAAAACAGCATGGGCAGAAGGTATTGGAGAGGAACTTTTTGCTCACGATTTGCCCGAATTATGGTACTTGGTGATCCACCCTGAATGTTTCGTATCCACTGCCAAAATTTTTTCAAATAAAGCGTTGACACGGGACTGCGAAATCAGCAAAATACGCGACTTTCTCGCACAGGGTGGTCCCAAGCGCGGTAACAACGTAATGGAACCAGTGGTCTTTGACCTTTACCCTGAAGTGAAAAAGGTGCGGGATTGGCTAATTCAGTTCAATCCAGATGCAAGAATGACCGGAAGCGGAAGTTGTTTGTTTGCACCCTTTGACAATGAGCGAGAAGCGCGTAAAATAGCGAGCCGGTGTGAATGGCCCAACTTTGTGGCTAAAGGTGTTAACACTTCACCAACTCATACCAAGCTATTTGGACTTAACTAAAGTCCTATCCTACAGGGGTGTCGCCAAGCGGTAAGGCAACGGGTTTTGATCCCGTCATTCGTAGGTTCAAATCC
The DNA here is from genome assembly GCF_007570825.1 of Pleionea sediminis. Taxonomy (GTDB): domain Bacteria; phylum Pseudomonadota; class Gammaproteobacteria; order Enterobacterales; family Kangiellaceae; genus Pleionea; species Pleionea sediminis. The sequence goes on from NZ_SUNB01000001.1 coordinate 313,098, forward strand.
TGCCACCCCTGCCATTTTCTCTTTTGAACTTCTTATCAAAATTTCCGACTTCTTAAACGCCAGTTTTTGATTCATTCAACTTATGTTTAATTTGGGTCTAAAACAAATGGGCCTAATACAATTCGCACCGTAATTTTTAGTCATTAAAACCCGTATCACCGCCCACCTCTATTCTATAACATCGCAAGAATCCAATTACCGGTTTTCAATCAAAGTGATTCAAGCTAAAATTCGGTCTCACTCGTCACCAGTAACTCAAAAGAAAATTTGGGAATCCTCCATGTCCGACATGATGCTTTTTCGTGGTAACGCCACACCAGAACTTGCTGAACTCATTGCTAAAAACCTGGAAATCGAACTTGGAGACGCCACCGTTGGCCGCTTCAGCGATGGTGAAGTTAACGTTGAAATACTCGAGAATGTGCGAGGAAAAGACGTTTTTATTATCCAATCCACCTGTGCTCCGACAAACGACAGCTTAATGGAAGTCGTCGTTATGGCCGACGCGCTAAGACGTGCATCTGCCGGTCGAATCACTGCCGTTGTGCCTTATTTCGGTTATGCCCGACAAGATCGTCGTGTTCGTTCGGCACGTGTTCCAATCAGTGCAAAAGTCGTTGCCGATATGATGGCCATTGTTGGCATTAACCGAGTACTCACTGTCGATTTACACGCCGATCAAATCCAAGGCTTTTTCGATATTCCAGTTGATAACGTTTACGCTACTCCGGTACTTCTTGACCATATATTAAAAACGCATACCGATAATATGATGGTTGTATCGCCCGATGTCGGTGGTGTCGTCCGAGCGAGAGCCGTTGCCAAACGCTTAAATGATGCTGACCTGGCCATTATCGATAAACGTCGCCCTAAAGCCAACCAATCTGAAGTCATGCACATTATCGGTGATGTTGAAGGCCGCGATTGTATTATCGTCGATGACATGGTCGATACAGCCGGAACACTCTGTCTTGCCGCAGGCGCACTCAAGAAAAACGGCGCTAAGTCAGTCGTTGCTTACTGTACACACCCAGTTTTATCTGGCAAAGCAATTACCAATATCAAAGAATCTTCACTCGATAAATTAGTCGTAACCGACACCATTCCGCTATCCCTAGAAGCTAGAGATTGCGACCGAATCGAAGTCATTACCATGTCTAATGTCTTGGCAGAAGCCATTCGCCGAGTCAACGAAGAAGAATCTTTATCATCGATGTTTCTTGACTGATCCGTCAGCCTCTAGATAGTCAAAGCTTCAAAGGCGGGTTAACCCGCCTTTTTAACCGTTTTTGCGGTTTACCTGCCCTCCGAGAAACAGTATAATTCGCCACCCCTTATCAGGGTCCATCCAGCTTTTGGTCGCGGAAGCTGGCTTATTAAATTGAACACTTGGAGAAAAACCATGGATTTATTTGAATTGAATGCTGAGCTGCGTTCAGACATGGGGAAAGGTGCGAGCCGCCGCCTACGTCGTGAATCAGACAAAGTACCAGCCATCATTTATGGCGGTAACAAAGAACCTCAACCAATCTCGTTGAGCCACAAAGAAGTGTTAATGCACGTTGATCACGAAGCATTCTACTCACACATCTTAAGCCTCGTTGTCGACGGCAAGAAAAACAAAGTTATCTTAAAAGACATGCAACGTCATCCATACAAGCCAAAAATTACTCATATGGATTTCCAACGCGTTTCTGACAAGCAAGTTATCACCATGCAAGTTCCTTTGCACTTCTTAAACGAAGACAAATGTGTTGGTGTTAAAAATGGCGGCATCATTCAGCATCACATGAATACAGTCGAAATCGTTTGTGCCGCAAAAGACTTACCAGAATACCTCGAAATTGATGTTGCTGATTTAGACGTTAATGGCGTTATCCACTTAACTGACATTAAATTAGGTAACAGCATTCAAATTACCGATCTGATTCAAGGCGAAGATCACGACCATGCGGTTGTATCTATTCATCGTCGTGGCGGAAGCGAAGAAGCTTCTGACGAAGAATCAGAAGAAGGCGGCGAAGAGTAATTCTTCGAGACATTAGGATTAATTCTAGTGTCCGCTATTAAACTAATTGTGGGCCTGGCAAATCCAGGCCCACAATATCAAGATACCCGACATAATGCTGGCGCCTGGTTTGTTGAGGAACTCGCCCGCAGTTATTCAATCTCTCTCAATACCGATAGCAAACACTTTGGTTTATCCGGTCGTGGCTTAATCAACAATCGTGACATACGCTTGCTCATTCCCACCACCTATATGAATCTGAGTGGTAAATCCATTGCTTCACTCGCCCAATTCTACAAAATTGAACCTGAAGAAATCTTAGTTGCGCACGATGAGTTAGATATTCCTCCTGGAGAAATACGTTTGAAAAAAGGCGGTGGACACGGCGGACACAATGGATTGCGCGATACCATTGCAAAACTCGGCAACAACAAAAATTTTTACCGTTTAAGAATTGGTATTGGCCACCCTGGTGATAAAAGCCAGGTGACGGGGTTTGTATTAGGTAAACCACCAGCAAAAGAACGAGACAACATCGATACAGCAATTTACGAAGCAATTCGTTCTGTCGATGACATTATCAGTGGCAATCATGAGAAAGCCATGCAGTATTTGCACAGTTTAAAAGCAAACTAACAAGATTTTTATCAAATTCCTCTTTAAGAGAAGAGTTTAAAGTTAATAGAAGGTTTTTCATCATGGGATTTAATTGTGGCATTGTCGGACTACCCAACGTCGGTAAATCGACTTTATTTAACGCACTAACAGACGCAGGTATCGATGCTCAAAACTACCCGTTCTGTACTATCGATCCAAACACCGGTGTTGTAGGCGTTCCCGATCCTCGCTTAAATAAGTTAGCAGACATCGTTAATCCGCAAAAAATCTTACCGACCACAATGGAGTTCGTCGACATAGCAGGATTAGTTGCCGGCGCATCAAAAGGCGAAGGTTTAGGAAATAAATTCTTAGCTAACATCCGAGAAACCGATGCGATCGCGCACGTTGTTCGCTGTTTTGAAAATGACGATATCGTTCACGTTGCGGGAAAGATTGATCCTATTGCCGATATCGAAGTCATTAACACCGAGCTAGCATTAGCCGATCTCGAAAGTGTTGAGAAAGCCATTTTAAGAGCTCAAAAATTAGCAAAAGGCGGCGATAAAGAAGCCAAAGCTCGATTAGTACTTTTAGAAAAAATAAAACCAGTACTGGATGAAGCAAAACCTGTGCGATCCATTGAATTTGACGACGACGAGTGGAAAATTGTTAAGCAACTCCACTTAATAACATCAAAACCTACCATGTACATTGCTAACGTTAACGAAGACGGTTTTGAAAACAATCCTAACTTAGATAAAGTTCGTGAATACGCTACGAGTGAAAATGCCGAAGTTGTTCCTGTCTGCGCTTCTATGGAATCTGAAATTGCCAGCCTGGACGATGATGAAAAAGTTGAGTTTCTCGAAGAAATGGGACTTGAAGAACCCGGCTTAAATCGAGTTATTCGAGCAGGATACAAACTACTGGATTTGCACACCTACTTTACTGCCGGCGAAAAAGAAGTTCGAGCCTGGACGGTTAAAGTCGGCGCTACCGCACCACAAGCGGCAGGAGTTATTCATACGGATTTTGAAAAAGGCTTTATTCGCGCCGAAGTCATTGGTTACGATGACTACGTCGAGCTTGGCGGCGAGCAAGGTGCTAAAGATGCGGGTAAATGGCGATTAGAAGGAAAAGAATACGTTGTTAAAGATGGCGACGTTATTCATTTCCGTTTTAATGTCTAAAGCTCTTCACAGTATCGACAGTTAGAGCAATTAAAAAGGCGCTTCGTGCGCCTTTTTAATTTGAACTGCTTTTAAACTCAGCTCTCTCCAGCCCACTCTTTAAAAGCTCGAGATCGAGAAAACTTTTTATAGGCCTCTTCATTTCTGAAAAAATCGTAATCAAACTCCAACTGAAAACGAGGTTCCATTTTCTTAAAAAGCTCGACCACTTCTTTATACCTTTCTGCTTCGATATAAAGCTCACTCAAATTCCAATAATATTCTTGTTCATCAATACCATGCTTAACCGACTTTTCAGCATAAATAACTGCTGGCTCAAGTTCCTTTTTCAAATAATAAATCGTCGACATTAACAAGAGTAATTTTGGTTCATTGTTGAACCGTCGGTTCAACCTCAGAATTCCGTCAATCGCCCGATCATACTTTTCTTCATAGAAATAATGATCAAGTAACAATAAGAAAAGCTCTGGGCGATGCCCATGAAATTTATCTAGTAAATAAAGCTGTTTTTGGTACTCTTTATCAGAAATCGATTGAGATAATACAACCCTCATTGCAAATATCTGTTCATGATTGTAAATTTCCCGCGGTAACTTTTTAAGCTCCTGATAGGCCGCTTTAGAATTTCCAGCTCGATTAAACGCTCCAATTTTTTTGAATGTATCAAGTAATTTTCTATCAACATTAAAATTTCCAACTAGCCTTTGTAAAAAATTGCTTTCTGGAATAAGAAAAGAAAGCGCTGTCGCATACGATTTCGACAATAAACTACCCGAAGCATAATCATACCAGTCGATAATAGAATTAACCTTTTCATCAAAAAGAAGCTCATAGAAAGCCATTCCATTTTCACCGAAATCAAACAATATTAAGGCTCGGTTTTGAGTACCTACTTTAATAATTCTTCGAAATGAAATCGTTGCACCATCTTCAACAGATCGCATTAACGCCAACACATAGTTACGCTTAATGCCCTCTTTAATTCCTTTCTTTAATGAGCTTTGTTCTTTAAACGGAATTTTCAACTCAGCCAAGTTAAGAATACGATCGCTCATCGCCGATAAGTCTAATAAAGCTTCAACTTTTTCTGACTGTTGGTTATTGATAGCCTGTGCGAACTGACGTCCCAGCTCCTCCATTTTCTCTAATGGTCGTTTTTCTTCTGCAAAAGCCGAATTCAAGAACAGGCAGTGAAGGACAATAAAAGCAGATAAAAACTTAATGACAGCGGGCTTCAAAATACTCTCTCTTTTGAAAAATTATTAGTCTAAAAAAGAAATAACAAGCAGCGGAATAACTACCAATAGGACAGCGTTATCACTCAATTAATTCAGTTAAATGCTAATAATAGTACAGAAAGAGAAGAACTTGGTCGACGACGTCACAAGTCGCGACCAAGTTTTAGGATGCTTTAAGGAGCAGGACAAGCTAATACGGTATCTTCAACACACGCGACTCGCTCGCGATATCGTCGATTAAAGGTATAAACTAAAATCTCTTTACCCTCGAAAACAGGAATAAATAAGTTTGCTCGTGCAAATAAATTGTCGTAACTCACAGAGACGGCACCAATAGTCGACACGGTTACGCCAGCTGCGGTTGTTGTCTGAGTGGTTCCCTCTCCATAGTGATGATTAATGTCAAAGATAACGTTTGAATCATACTCCCAGTCATTATGAGTTGGTGTAAGAACCCATACTTTACCCGCTTCATCGCCACCAACAACAATGTGTGGCTTTTTGTAATAACTGTATTTATCAAATTGACGCATGTAAAAAGCGGTTGCTTTTCCAGGAGCCAATCGACCCAGACCTTGAGTTCCAGCTAATGAAGGTTGCGGACGAATGTTATCGAGTAAAATATGCACTGGCCATGCATCTTGGAAAATATCTCCGCTTTCAGGCATTTCTAATGCGTACACTCGACCAGGAACGGTAGGAAATGGACGACAAGCATCGGGTTGATGATTGGTTGCTAAAATATCAACGCGACCATCTTTGTTTAAATCAACAATTTGAATATCAAACGGTAAGCCTTGATCACCACTGATGGTCGCCGAACGTGCAGGCATTATCATTGGATTAACATCCGCCCAGTTTTTTCCGACCGGAGCACCATAAATAGCAATCTTGCCATGTGCTTGACTATCCCCCGTGAAAAAGTGGGTTGTAACGATCTCTGGAATTCCATCGTTTTCAAAGTCGTGTATTTCCAAATGCGTATCCGGCCCTTTAAAGCCAACCGTTGGACCACCAACCAGAAGGTGCTCTTCCCAGGCTGTATTTGGAGACAGTGCATCCCCTGGATTTTTAAACCAGACAAGCTCACCGAAAGGCGGTGTGCCTAAAATGACATTAAAAGAAGAACGTAAAGAAACAATATCTCGCTTACCATCTCCGTCCATATCATGAACGACAAAATCGTGATAAAACGTTGGCATAGTGCCATCCATACCACTTTGATGAATCACGTATTCTGTTTTCAAAGGATCGGAAATATTAATGAGCGTTAAACGACCTGGAGCAGGTGTGCGCAAAAATCCTTGAGCAACAATAATTGCTTCGAAAGGCACTAAGTCGACCGGAGCGCGTTTTACTCCATTTGGCCACACTGTACGAGACGTGCCTGGCGCAGCATCAATATCAGTAATGATTTCCATATCACGAGAAGCGTCAAAATTGTCACTATAATAATCATTTATCCAAGGAATTCGAGCCACCAAATCACGCTCGGCAAACCCACCAGGAACTCTTATATCTTTATTATAAAAACTGGTAACCGTCAGCCCATGTCCATCGTAGAATCGATCAACTTCAGTAAAAGCCGGATTAAATGGCAATTTAATTTCGGCTTTTTTATAAACCGCAGGACAAGAATCTCCACCAGCAAATGATGCAAGGGACTGAACCACCAGTGCGCTCGACACCAAAATATTTTTTATTGTTATTTTCATGAACTCTCCATTTTTTATTGGTCACTATTAAACTTTTGTGAACCTTATATTTCACCACTACTTAAAACAAGGTTATTTTTTGGCCAAGAAACAACGAAAAAATCTCAATTTCTATTAATTAATTAGCAAGAAACAAAATTGATTAATGCGAAAACAAAAATCTCAAAATCGATTTCTTGCCCAAAAATACCAAACTATTTACGATTTATTTTCCAGTATTCAAAATTTGAAATTAAGTAATTGAATTTATAAGGCACTAGAAAAGAAAATAAGAATTTCGCTTTTAACGGCTGACATTTTTCAACAAATCGAAAAGAAACAATGTTCAAATTCATTCATTAACTTGGGTTGTTCAAAATTAGAGCTTGTTTTTGAAAAGGAATTGAAAAACAGAAAAAAGTAAGTTTTAGTTATTAGTCAAACAGCACGATTGCGGCAGTGCAGTAGAAATAGGATTCAAAAATGAGTTGTTTAACTATACAACTAACTTGAATTAAACAATGAATTGCTCAAAGAAAACAATGTTCGAACATCGAAAAAATCTATTCATATCGAATAAAAACATCAAAAAAAGCGCCGTTAGGCGCTTTTTCAATCAAACACTTCGCGTCGCCAAGGCGGGAGAGATTTGACACGCTTTTTTGGCAGGGCCATACACCGCCAATTGACCAATTAACCAAAGTACAACCATACCAGCGGGTACGTAATACCAATCGAGTTTGGGTAAATCCAATGCATTTACTAATAACATATTGAGTCCAATAGTCATTCCCGCGCCAACAATCACACCGAAAGACGTAATCAAAAAATTCTCCAACATAAAATAACGCATAATATCTATTTTCCGAGCACCTAAAGCACGGCGTGTCCCTATTTGCTTTTTCCGACGATTCACACTGAAACTTGCTAACCCGACAATACCTAAAGCGGTAATTACGGTAAGACAAACAATCAGTGTCGTAAGAATCGTATTCATTCCATTATGATTGCGATAACTGTTCTCACGAATTTCCTCCATGCTTTGCACACGACGAATCAATCTTCCATCATAATTGGCAACCAATCCTTCCTCGACTTCTCTCATAAGTCGATCGCGTTCACCCGGCTCTGTGCGAACCATCACACGACCAGAACCAAATAATAACTGCGATGGAAATAACAAAGTACGCTCAATACCATTCCAACCATTCCAAGGCGCCTGCATTTTCTCAACAATTCCAACAATATTGATTGGATGAGTTTCTGCAATAAAGACGGTTTTACCGAGTGCAGCCTGCCAGTCACCATCAAACATATCGGACGCCAGTTCTTTCGTGATAATTCCTTGTCCTGGCCATTTTGTCTCCGACCGTTCTCGCCATATAACCTCATCAGGCGTAAAGTTTCGTCCGGCTAATAAATTAACACCAAACGCATCGAGCCCATGTGAGTCGACAAAATAAATGGCGGTTCCAACTCCATCGGCATCGGCGCCTTGTTCGGTGGCCAGCCCCATCGACCAACCACCGCCAGTTAATGGCGCAGAGTTCGTTTGAACGGCATCAACAACACCGGGCAATTGACGAATGTAGTTTAAATCTTCAGGTATCTGAGTTTTTTCATTAAAGTCTTCAGCAAAACCCGAATACGAATAGATAAAAGTATTGGCTTCATCAATTCCAGAAGCACGGTCCATTTGTCCGCGCCGATCTTGAATCATAAACACAGAATTAACAATTATGGTCATCGTTAACGCAATTTGTAACGCGATCAGAATCGCTCCTGTTTTATTTCGTGACAATGCACTGAGTATTGGACGAATTTGCATAATGGCTCCTTATTGCGTCTTTAATTGAACAGCAGGTTGAATGTTGCACGCTCGCCAGGTTGGATAAATTCCTGCCAATAAAGCAGACACAATGGCTAATAAAATTGCGGTAAACATCATAGTGACATCCAGTCGAACCAAGTGCTGAACTTCGTTGCCAAATAAAGCGCCAATACCCTGCAATCCTCCCCATGCTAAAAAAAGGCCAACACAACCACCAGCAACGCCAATCATGGCCGACTCAATAATGTGCTGTAAAAATAACGTTCTTTTAGAAGCACCCAACGCACGTCGCAAACCAATTTCGCCCGCTTTGGTCGAAAACTTTGTTAACAACAAACCAATGGTATTCAACAAACAAACCAGCAAGAACATGATCGATAACCACATAACCACTTGCGCACCATCGTCGACTACGCCTTGCAACTCCATCCATTGCATAACACTTTGAATATGGTTATTGAGAGGTCGTGGAAAACGCCCTAGTTCTTTTTGTTGGTTGGCATAGTTATTAAGAAACGCAAGGTAATCTTCTTGTTCAGACTTTGTTGGTAGTTCTGCCCAGAATTGAATCCAAACGCATTCCGAATTTAAAAAGCCCTGAAAGCCCTCTTCATTGTTGGGTTTCCAGCAATTAGTATTTCCCGCTCGAGAAAGCTCAAATGCCGCCACTAAATTAAAAGGAATATAATAATCTTCGGGATCTCGAAAAGGACCATTCGTCACATCGTAATATTTAGGAACGGGGCGATAATGATCGAGCACTCCAACCACTTTATAGTTTCTTCCACCAATACGAACAAACTTGCCAACCGAATTGTCACCACCAAATAACTTTTCATTGGTTTCGCGACTCAATACCGTCACCATTTCAAGATTGTCGTCACTCTCTCGCGACCAACCATTACCGTATAAAAAAGGTGGTTCAAACATTTGAAAGAAATCACCATAAGTAGCGCGGCCTGTTGTTTCAAATGGTCGAACATCGCGATCTTCCGGTTCTATCACGGCAAACGTTTTCGTCATTGCCGTTTGACGCTTTGCCGGTGCCGATTTCATCAATGCCATCGCATCCATGTAAGTCATTTGATCTGGCGCAATGTTGGGCTCACGAAAAGGATTGTTGGGATCCCAACTATCGACTTGAACCGCAAACAGCTCATCACTTTTATGTGGAACAGGATCACTGCCCATGGCATAGTTAACAGTAATCGTTGTCATGGATGCTCCAATCCCCACCGCAATAGCCGCAACCATTAACGTGCTTAAGATTGGATTTCGCTTTATCGATAAAAGCGCTAAACGCAAGTAGTAACTCAACATAGTCGATTCCTTAAGCCATAGCCGGCTTAGCCGTTGCAATGTCGATAACTGGCTCAACGACATGACTCAACTCTGTGACTCGTCCATCTTTAACGGCAATGGCTCTCGGAGTACGCTGCGCTAGTTTTAAATCATGAGTGACCATAATTATGGTTGTTCCTTTGCTATTAATATCCTCTAACAAAGACATAACACTTTCTGCCATTTCGGAATCTAAGTTTCCTGTTGGTTCATCCGCTAGTAAAAATCTCGGTGAGCCGGCGAGTGCTCTTGCAATAGCCACACGTTGCTGTTGGCCACCAGATAATTGCGAGGGAATATGCTTCATTCGATTCACCAAACCAACCGTCTCTAACGCATGTTCAATGCGTTCTTTTCTTTCTTTACTATTCATCGTTCGATATCGAAGAGGCACATCCACATTATCAAATAAATTTAAGTCCGGAATCAGATTAAAACTTTGAAAGATAAAACCGATTTTTTCATTTCGTAATTGTGACCGTTGATTATCATTAAGATTGCGAACATCAACACCATCCAGCAAATAATCGCCATCGGTAAATGTCTCCAGCAATCCAGCAATATTTAGAAAGGTTGTTTTTCCAGAGCCAGAAGGTCCCGTTACAGCAACAAACTCACCCTCCTTTACATGCAATGAGAAATCGCGTAACGCATGCGTTTCTACCACTTCCGTGCGAAAAACTTTTTTAATATTGGACATCTTTAACATAACGGACTCCTGTTTTTTACCGATTGATCAAAACGCTTGCTGCGCCCTGAAAAGATTCTGTACTCGAAATAATGATTTGCTCGTTGGGCTCTAAGCCATCAATAATTTCAACATGGCTCAAACTTCTGGCACCGGTTTTAATCGCCGTTTTCTCAGCGACATCTCCAGTTACTCGATAAGCAACGCGCCCCGCACCCGAATCAAGAAACTGCCCACGCTTAACCATCAAGACATCTTGCTTTAGCTCTAATAAAATACGTGTCGTTAAACGTTGGTTTTGTCGCAGCCCTTCCGGAGGTTTCCCTTGGAAACGAACCCGACCTAGTACTTGATTGTTTTGAATTTCCGGTGAAATAGACACTAGTGTCGCTTGATACAATTCATTACCCGCTCGTACTTCGGCTTCCATACCAATGCCTAAATCATCGGCATAAGATTCAGGAACCGACACTTCAACTTCAAATTGTGTTAAATCGACAACCGAAATCACGGGTTGATTTTTGGCAATCGCGGTCTTCTCTTCCACAACAAGCTGACCAACAATGCCATCGACTGGCGAATGAAGTTTTAATGCATCAACCTGACGCAACAAATCATTAACCATCAGTTGTTGCCGTTGAATTTGTAAACGCTTTGTTTTCAGTTCAAAATCGAGACTTTCTTTATTCAACTTTGCGTCCTGCACCGCATGTTGGTAAGCCAGCTTGGCATTTTGTAGATCGTCTTGCGCCTTTTCATAATCGATAGAGCTGATGGCATTGCGTTGATACGCTTTATCAGCACGACGCATTTCACGCTCAGCAGCGTTTAACGTTACTTTTGCTAAATCGACGCGTTTCTGATTTTCGAGGGCTTGTTTTTTCGATTGAATCACCTGGCGATCTTTATCTATCACCATGCTTTGTAAAGTTGCCTGTTCTTGTTCAAGTTGATTATTGAGTTCTGGGCTATCAATTTCAGCGAGCAATTGATTTTGTGTGACATCTTCGCCAGCTTGAACATGAAAACTAATGGTCCCTGATGCAGAGGCGTACAGTGTCGGACTCACTGCCGCTATTATTTTTCCTTGTACTGAAACATCGCGAACAAAATCACCGCGACTCACGGTAGCTAGACGAACGCGATCGTAAGAAACACTGTGTTCCGCAGAAGACCAGCGAGAAAATGCCGGAGCCAACAATAAGATTGAAATAATAAACAGGGTTATTAACCCCAAATAAATAATGCGTTTCTTGCGATTTTTTGGGCGTTCTAGTACCACATCTTGCCCAGACGTATCTGCTATCTTCACTTGAAATCCCCAATTTCATTCATCGATGATGACCGGAACAACAGTCATATCTTTAAATGACGAGAAGAGAATTCAAATAGTTTGAATTAAGGACGTAAAAAAATGTGTCAGAAAAATGTATATATGAATCAAGCCGTTGTTATTAAAGGGCTGGGTAACGATTTAAAGTGTGTTTTTATCAAATTAAATCACCAATAAACTCTCTGTTAATTCAACGTTGAGAGGGCTTTACTTGTTGTTGACGAACTTTTTTAGCTAATAGATAAATAACAAACCCCATAAGAATGCTCCACATAACAACATTATCCAGTCGCCCGTCAATATAGGCAACCGTCAAGCGAGAACTGGCAAATGCAATAATTAATGTCGAGACAATAACATCAGCGATAAAAACATTCATTTTTCCTCGATGCTTGCTTCTCAGGTAGTAAAGAGCGAGCAGCTTGCGAAAGCATTTTCTGAGTAACACTAACGAAATAGTAATTGCCGCTATCGTCGCAAATACCACAATGGGATTGTCCAACTGAAAAATCACCCAAATTGGAGTCACAGTAAAAAGGAGCAAAATAAAAACTAATAAAGCAACATAGCCACTTTGAAGAATCCTTTTAAAAGCCAAAAGCCCATACTGCAATAGCTCACGACGCTTCTTATCAACCACTCGTTTGCCTCAATATCATTTATAAAAATATCCTTTATGTCTTGCTAAGTGTGCTTAATGACCTGGCCGACTGAACTATTCAGACTTACAAAATGGGCCACCGCCACCACCAGTATTCCAGTTTTTATTCATACCCACTAATGGTCCACAGTAAGCTAACCAACCATCGGTTGACTTAATTTCTGCTTTTATAACCACATCGTTTTCTATTGTAAATCGCTTATAAGTCTCACAAACGGGCAAAAATAGCGGTATCGGTACAATCACAACAGGAATCAAGCCACACCATTCTCTTTCACCTTCATAATACAAAACTTCGAGAGTATCTTTCGTCGTAACTTCTGTGGGTTTACCAAAAGCTTCCAAAACATCGTCTTTCGTTAATAACTCGGACTCTTCGGTACTTTCTAAAATTTTCTTGTCGGAGTAACGCGAACTCAACTGTGGCTTTTCAATAACTTCGGTACCACTATAAGTCGCGCCAAAGCCAATACAGCCAGTGAGATGTATAACGCCCAGTAGAACAATCCCAACTTGCACGACAGAGCGCAGTAAATAATTAATTTCCATTTAGACTTCCTGCTAAAAATAATGAACAGCTCAAGTTTAAGACTGCTTCAGTTAGCTCAACTCAAATTCTTTTCGACTGGCATTTGTTCTTAAATGAAAGAAAACACCTAAATACATTGCCAAAGAAACCAAATAAGGCACGCCAGTCCAAATATACCACCAACTGTTCATCATTGTTTGGTGGCTGAACTTATCTAAGTTTAACTGACTAACAAATACCATAGCCAGTATCGTATCAAGCGTACTGACAAGAATACCGGAAATTAAAAAGTATTTAATTCGTCGAGCACGAATCAATAAAGTGAACGCAAAAATCATTAAAGCAGACTTACTCAACAACGAGAGTATTGAAGACGTTTGCGCCAAAACTTGCGACATCGGGCCAGATTCGTAAGTGTCCGACAGTGACACGCCAACACTGAATACAGCGACAATAAGTCCAATCCCGGCGAGCACCATGTAGGTAATTGCAAGTACCGTTGTTAACGTCTGTTTCGCTGAATGGACAATCGGTGAGTCGTTGGAGGTTTCACTCGATTGATAAGGGTCCATCGTCATGAGTCATTTTGCTCAATTGACAATGAAAACTCTTGCTTAGATTTATGAGTCTTCAAAAAGAAATAAAGCCCCAAGTAAACCACTAGAAAAATCACCAGCTTAATGACAATATCTTCCAGTAAGCCAGTACTGACAGGGATTTTTACTTTATCGGCTAAATCATAGAGAGAATAAATTGACACTAACGCGTCAACCACACTGAGGATAATACCAACCCACCATACTTTAAATATCCACGCCGCTCGAATTAACATTAAGCCTCCAAGAAATACCAACATGGCATAACTCAGCATATTGAGCACGAAAGGAAATAAAATCGCGAGTTCCGACCAATCTTTACTCGAAGCGGAATACCACAAAGCCACAACGTAACTGTAAACCATAAAACCAGGAGCCAAAATTAGAACACAACCAATCATAGTCGTTATCAAGCGTTTATTAGAACGGTCGCTGTAATCGTTAGCCGACTCAGATCCAGGCTCATACGGATTTAACTTATCCATTAATAATACAACCAGTTGAGAGAGCAGTACTCAATACTAGGTTAACAAGGTTTTCGATTCAACGTACCGCAATCTCAATTTTTAACCTCTGAAGAAACAAACCGTTAACGCTTCAAACGAACCTCTTCGCCTTTCAGCGCAACTTCGGCGGCTTTGAGCAATAATTCAGGATGCAAACGTACTTGGTAGTTTGGATTAACGTACGAAAATTGAATCACACCCTTTTTATCGACAATGAATACTGCTGGCACTGGCAAGTTCGCTTGTTGCTCACCTTCAAAACGCTGCAACTCCGCACCTAAACGGTCTTTGATCAATTGAGTAATTTCATTTTCGACCCGAAATGCAATGCCGAAATCACGAGAGACCTCCACTCGAAAGTCCGACAGGAGTAAATAACCCAAATCACGCTCCTGCTCCATTTTCTTAATCGTATCGGGTAGTTCGGGACTCACCGCAATAATTTGATAGCCCAGATTTTGTAAATCGCCCTCAATGGATTTCATCTCCTGAAGTTGATGATTGCAGTAGGGGCACCAGCCACCGCGATAAAACACCAGCACAATAGGCTGTTTTGTCGCCAGCTTTGTTAATGACACGGGTTTTCCCGCAGAAGTCCATAACGGTGTATCGGGTATAGTTTGACCAACCAGTAACGGAGCCACATCATTTGGCGTATCCGCAATGCGACTGCGCTTGTCAGCGAGTACCGAAGTGGTTAAAAATAAAGCTATAACTATCAATAAGTTAGTTTTCATAATACCTCTTATTATCGGTTTGATGTTAATACTCAGACGCAGTAAACCTGGGTTCATTACAACTTAATAATTTTTGTTATTTCAATTCCCCTTAAGCCTTGACAGATGGCCCTGAAATCAGCAAAATACGCGCCTCCTGACGCAAGTCGGGAATTGTGGCTAGGTAGCTCAGTTGGTTAGAGCACATCACTCATAATGATGGGGTCGGTGGTTCAACTCCACTCCTAGCTACCATATTTATAAAGCTCGCTTTTTAGCGGGCTTTTTTTATGACTGCGAGAAACCACCGACACTCTTTTTAGATGGGGTACGGTGCCGGATGCGGACCAGTCCAACTCCACCCCTCGCTTAAAGCGCCTACTTTTGGAGCTACCAAATTTTTAAAAGGCTAGTAGGTTAGTAACCACTAGCCTTTTTCTTTTCCGATTCTCGTAAGTCCACCGTAAGTCCAAGGCGAAACAGTTTAAAGTAAGTATTGAAGTAAAGCGGAGGAGACCACTTGAATAATTAGGAATTCAGGTAGCGGTCAACCTCAGCATCAGGTGTGTGGAAGTTAGACTTCCTCAATAGAACAGCTTAGTAAAACTAAATTTGTCTATGAAAGATGAGTTTAAGTTCAAAAAGAAACACAAGCTCATAGAGCAATATCGGCCTTCCGCTACCACTTTGAGGCTAGCAAACTAATAACGCGTTATCAACTCTTTCCTTTTGAGCATCTTAACTAAATCTACATTCTTCCATTTTACAAACCAATTAATCCCATTTAGCTCTCCAAGCTTTTGTTGTGCTTCATTTTCAGTTAAATCTATTGACTGCTGTTTATAGAAGTTTACATATAATTTCTTTTTCAAGTCATCGGAAACATAAGGACAGCAGATTGTATCTAGAAACATATGCGTGAACTCAGAGCTATAATCGAGATTACTTTCGTCAGTAATATAGTTTTCGATAATTGATTCACATTGAGCTCTCAAGTTATCATATTCTTTGTAATCTCTCATATAAAATAATAATGATATAATTTCAAAATATGATGGCTTTTCATCTATAAACTTTCGTAACTTGTCACTTGATGTAGAATATGCTTCACCGAACTCATGTGTTGCCAGCAGTATATTCAGGCACTCTACTGATATATGATTTTTCCTCTTATTCTTCTTGTCGAAATCCATTTCCAATTTATTGTAGTGTTCCATTACCCTTGATTTAAAAAAACTAGAGAATTCTTTCGCGAAATTATTAAAGAATCTCTGAGCCAAAACAATTACCTTAGCTAACTTGTAAGAAGATTGAACACTAGGTGAAATTGTAAAGAAGAAAAACATTAAATCAACATATAGGCACAGAGTATCTCTGTACCTAAGAACCAATTCATCCCTATTTAACCCAGTGATAATCCTAAAGTCTTTTATAATTTTGATAGCTCGGTAAGAAATAATTGAAATAATAAAGTTTGCCACATCTTCATAATCTGCCCCCTCTAATCCTAGAGTGCGTTTAATCCTATTAACAAAATCTCGAAGTAGACGGCCATTTGAGCTTACTCCTTTCAAATAGGAGCGACGATAACCAGAATCTTCAATAACATCAAAAAGCTTTTCATCTAAAGATGCTAACTCATCCTTCATTATTGATATCAACATTGATTTTTTAGTTATAAATGGACGTTCTATTTTTTTGACTTTAAGTTCATTTAAACGCATATTATAGTCATTTAAATTATCATTTATTATGTTTGCTACGTCTTCATTTAACTTCTCATCATTTGAGAACAAAATATAATCATCAACATATCTCACAAACTCGAAATCAATTCCGTAACTATACTGACAACGTTCCTCGCACTCTTGAATTATCTGAGCATCAATTTCTTGCAATATAACTTCCGAAAAAACTCTACTCACTTCAGAACCAATAGCTATTCCGTTAGTTTCATTATTATTTGAGCGCTGCATCAACCGGTCAAACTTGCATGCAAATTGGTTTTCCTGCCTTATATTTTTCTTTGCATAACTTTTTGACTTTACAGCCCATGTAACAGTATGAGTATAAATACTACCAAAGCAATTCGAAATATCTAACATCCACATACAGGTGTATTTCTTCTCAAGTTCCAGATACCTTGCACTATTGAAAAATTTATAGAGTTTGTCGTATCCACCATATGAGTAAAATGATGATAAATAGGAACGATTTATTTCAGATTTTACCGTATCTATTCCTTGATTCTTAAACTTAGAATTTATATTTTTATCTTTTAAATAAAGGCTATTCCCAATTTTCTTCGGAGCTCTAATAGAGGCAGGACTTTTATCACAAAGATATGTAATCAGGTAGCTAAACTTGTTGTAAAACTCGCATAACCTCAACTGTAATCGAGGATGGAGAAGTGATAAATGTCGAAATGAAACTTTGTCTTTTCGTATACTATATTTATAAGGACTTGTCTGCTGCTCCCCCTTATTCATTAGTATTCTTTCTATCAAAATACTCAGTTCTCTGGAGGCAACTCCCTCAGCATGTTTATGCAGATTTAGGTAAAGACCATCATTTGAAAAAATAAAAGGAAGATCACCTGGCATTGTATCAGTCAACAATGCTCTAAAATCATCCTTTTTATTAACTCTGAGTCTACTCACTTCCAGATCCTCGTAATTGCTTGAAGTCGATTTAAGCTAAATCGCTTAAAGACCTTTTTCCGAAAACCTGTTTTAAAACTAATTTTCATTAACCTGCTTTTTTGGACATTGCTCAGGTGATGCTTCATCCCTAATTTCAATCTCCTGGGAGGATGCAAGATTGCCACTTTCAAGTAATCATCCAACTTATCCAACGAGCTTATAGGCCCTTCTACTTCAGAGTAATTATAATAAATTCCTGAAGGTATCTTCCTGTTACTTAACTTATCAATGATATCTCGGTTGGTTGTAAGAAACCTGAACCTGTCAACTAATAAGCTAAAATCACCACTTTTCCCAAATGAGTATATTGCTTGATAAATTTTCGTTTGAAACTTCGATAGCTTTTTCTTAGAGATATCAACATCGACTCTACGAAACCTAGTGCATTTTATTGTCTTTATCTCTCTTTTACGCTTCTCATCCTGCAGGCCTTTGTCTGAGGAAATATCATCTATGACCTGAAACTGATAGCCCAAGTAGTCGAAGTTAGCAACTGGATTGTTCTCTCCACTTGAGAATTTATTCACATGAATAATATTTGTTTTCTTTCGATTTAAATTGAGTCCGTCTGGCAAATTTGTCTCTATATCCAGTAGAAGATTATCCGACTTGCTATTTGCAACAATTATTATATCGTCGACATATCGAGAATAATAAAATATATCCTCCACGGACATCACCCACTTATCAAAATTTTTTAAATAAGATTCTGCAAGAACAGAACTAATTGATAAGCCTCTAGGTATACCAGTTCCACTACAGGGTGTTGTTTTCAATATATTCTCTATAATGTTTAACGTAATTTTGTCGACGCCATTATCTTTCAATATACTCAAAAGGTAATTATGACTACAAGTCTCGAAAAAATCTTTTATATCCAATCGAAATAGTGAATATGGAGAGCCTTCTGAAAGAACAATCTTCAGTTCTCTTATTATTGTAGTCCTTGGCTTTAGGTTGAGTTTAAGTCGACTTTTAATATTCGCTGTACATTTCCTCAATACCAATTGATATGCTAAGTCAGGAATTTGATAGACTTGCTTTCCATCTACCAAGTGAGTTTTTATTGTTGGAGAAGGCGTTAGAAAATTTTCTGCTAACTTTAGCGCACCTTGAATAAAGCTTTTTCGATAATCCTCATCTAAAAGATCTTTACATTTATAAAAATCGAAACCATTAAGTAGGCGGGCTAAATTTGCTCTTGTATATGAGTAATCCATTCAAAACTTCTACTTTTTAAATAACTTTTTCTATGAATTTGGATACAGTTATTTACAGAACTCCAAGGGGGGGGTAACCCTTTCAGTTCGAACTTTTTCCACACTCCATTCATGTAATCGAGTAATAAATGTTCGAGCTTTATACTTTAGACCAACTAGCCTTTCAATAAAGCTTTCACCATACTTCGACTCTTTCACTTCACCAGTCGACGTATCAAATTTAAAACTGTAGTGCGGCCTTAGTAGCTGCTCTTTACGCTTGCAGAAAAAGCCACCCATCAATAGATTAAATTTACACCTGTCGGAATCATCGGATGCTTTTCGAATACTCTCAACCTTTTCCGGTAAATGATATTTTCCTGGTAGCCTTTTGAATTCTCGTCACGCGGTAACACTACACCAATCAACAATCTCAAATTGTATTATTCCCCACGCAGAGCTCGATCTTTCAACTAAATGAATATTTTCGTCAGAAACTTCCAGATATTACAAATTTGAGATTCTTTCTATCCAAAATATGGCTCTGCAGAATTCAAACCATCACATCCCGATAACTGTTCTTGACAACAGTAGCAAATGCCTAAGAAATGTTCCAATCTGTAACGAGCTTTCATACTGTATTTACTCAGATAAAAACCTCATTATTCGACAAATTACTGTTTTGTGACAATTTCCAACTTCAAGAAATTAAATTAGTGATCGACGTGACTTTGTTGACTAGGAAATAGTATTTTTTATGCGGCATATGAGCCGAAGGGATTTCTTTTAAAATGAAAAATATAAGAGATAGTATATCACTGGCACTACTATCTCTTAACACTATTAATAACTAACGATTATTGCTGATATTCAAGTGTGTAAGTCGCTAACTTTTCTTTGAAAATTGGCTCCGACTTAAATTTCCAATGTTTAAACACGCTTAAAGCGGACTTAACAAAAACATCTCCGGGGTGAGACTCTGCAACTTTAATATCAACGGGAACGCCGTTATCATCAATAAAAAACTCAAGCCGTACCCAGCCCGATAGCTTTTCTTCAATCGCCTTTCTAGGATAGCCCGGTTGAACTATGACATGTGGTATCGGGTCACGCCCTGCCATCCTTAAATTTTCTGTATTCACACTATTTTCAAGCTTATAACCATTGCTTGCACAAGACGCCAAAAGCAACATTGATAGTGCGGCTACTAAATAATTTAATATTGATTTTTTCAAAATATATTTTTCGACTATTCTTGTTCAGGCTTAAATTCCATAGTGTATTGCAAATTGTTCTGCCGAGCAGGTTTTCCATTAACTAACTTTGGTTTAAATTGAAACTCTTTGGCTTGCTCTATTGCTACCTTTTGAAATTCTTCGCCAAGATTGGATTCAATAACTTTGATATTGATTGCTTTACCCGTTTCAGACAAATCAAACTCTAACTTTACAAATCCAACCTCGCATGAATCAACTAGACAGTCGTCATTGCTACTCGCATCTAAAGATTTACTTTGGTGCTCTTCTGGTAGAAAATTAATCGGATAGGAAAACGTTTTATTAGCTGCAGGTCCAAAATCCAAATCTTTAATGACAGTACATATTTTTTCGGCAACCAGCTCTAAACCACCACCCGCTTTTCTAACCTGACACTTATTCGGCTTGTTATAAATTGCGGTAATGTCGAAAACCATCTCACCGCCGAGAGAGGGATTATCTCCCAAAGCCCTTTTATAAATAGAAAATATCAATGCTTGGTTCTCATCGAAGACATTTTGAATGTCTTCACTCGACAAAGGCGACAGTTTACCATCAGCACTTTCTTCTGACACCACTCCGCTACTTGCACAAGACGCTAAAAACAACGTACACAAAAACATCAAACTTTTACCCATTAGTATCACTCTCTAATTCAGGAGGAAATTTATATGCCAGATTTAGTTTTCTAACTTTTTCAACGCCAGTCTCAAAATTTAATTTCAAAGTTTCACTTTTTAAAAACTCAGGGCTTCCAAGCTTTGACGATACTATTACTTAGCATCTTTATAGTTAAGATAAGACTTCATCATAGAATTAACGCAAAGTTAACCGGAAGTAACGGAAGCGCAATGGAGCGCGTAAAGTAGCGAAGCCACGCGCGAAACGAAGCGTGAGTTACGATTCCGGTTAAGCGCCTTGTTAGCTGTCATTTGCTTGAAGTAACGAATTTATTTCGTTTACAAGGGATGGAAGATTTTTTTCGTTATAACCAATGTGCTCTGAAAATACATTTCCATCTCTTCCGACGATCACCATGTGAGGTATTGCTTTTACACCATACATCTTAGCAATATACCCATTTCTATCAAACGAAAATATCATCGGATTGTCTGAGAGAGTCTTAGAGACTTTTTTAAAAAGCTTTATCCCTTCTTGATAGCTTATAGCGATGACCTGAAGGTTTTCTGTACCGACCTGTTTCTGTATAGCGCTCAAAATTGGTAGCTCTTTCATACACGGACTGCACCATGTAGCCCAAAATGTGATGATTACTACCTTCCCAGTATAATCTGTCACTTTTATTTTTTTTCCATCGCCACCTCGGCCAATATTATCATACGGAGCTTGGCCGACTGTTATATCAGCCGAAACAGATTCCATTGACAAGAATAGCGATGTAAACAATAAAACACGTAATAATGACATAAAGACTCCTTTTTTATTTTTTAAACAGCTAACGCAAAATTGAGAGGCGCGTTTTTCGCGCCTTTCTCAAATGTTTAGTTGTCCTATTTTCCTCGACACTCACTGAAAAAGCAGCACAACAGATTTATATAAATACATCAAATTCACCGGTACAAATACTACCAGCAAAAACAGGTATTTCTTACCCATAAATTTACTCCAGAGCTTAAAGAACAAAGGAGAAAAAAGTATGGATAAACTCAAATTAACAACTATAACAAAGCTTATCAGCCTGAAACTAGAAAACTCAGGTAAATATTACCCATTTGTTCCAGGATTGAATATAAGCATTACGATTATAGTCAGGCCGAAACAGGCAAAGAAATTTGGAGCTTTTCCTTTTTATTCATAGTGTCTGACAATATTCATATCCTTGCTACGCATAACGCTTTGCTTTGCAGATTTGATTCGCGACAACAAGGTGTTGCTCAAAGTCGCGCAACAGTTTATGGTTATGCTATACATTTTTAGCATCTCTAGTTTTTAGATAATAACCCATTAGTAGAAACGAAACGCCAACGACGATTAAAGTATAATTATCTGAATGACTTTCTTCAGTTGCAACCACTTTGATGTAATTTGAGTGTTCGCCAAAGCTAAAAAACTGCACTATATTTGACCATAAATCAACAGGAAAAAAATCTGCGATCGGCGTAAATAACAAAATACCTATAAATGCCAATATCAGACCTGAATATATAAAAAGTCTACTCATAATACGCATAACACCGCCAATTATGTCTGAGAGAAGCGAAGTCCTGCTCCAGAAACTTGCTGGCGCATGGCTGCTTGGCTTTGTTATACCCTACATAGCTAATAACCTTTCCCACTTTTCCTTGAGCTCCTTACTAGCATATTCAAAGTTACTGATACCCAAAACTATGCGCTTAATTTTACCGTGCAACTCCATATTTCTAAGCCAATACTCTTTATCGCAATCTAATACAGATTCCAGAAGGTCACCTTCAAAATAGTAAGTATCAATCATCGGGTCTCTCTCCAGAACTTGGATAGCTAATGGAATGAGAATCTGCAAGCTAATATCTTGCGATATCATAATTCGTAAATCAGCAGGCTTAAACTCTTTGATTGGTATCTTCCTAAGCCTATGGCATTCCTTTACCAGAAACGATGAATAAGTAGGCTCTCCCCAATCCACATTCTCCAATTCATCTACGCTATTTTCTAGATTCATATCTCGTCACTAATATTGGTATAACGCTCAATTAAAGTGCGGCTGTAAACCGTCAATTTTCAACTTCTTGTTATGTGTAAATTGGTAAGAAAGGACAGGATTCGAACCTGCGTTCTGCGTTACGATAAATCGAATACAAAAGAGCAGTCCATAAATGGAGCTGCCCACCTTCAGCCACTCAGTCACCTTTCTTATATCACACATTTTTTTAAATTTTTTATAAACCATGAATGCATTAAATTCATCGACCCAGTTGTTTTTCACACATAACGATTTAACAAAAATTGTAGCTTCACTTTGCTACATCTTCTTTCGTTTTCTGGTTAACTATTTCTTCAATTTTATTCCAATCATACAAAGATCTAAGCAAATGCCAGCTTTTCTGTCCTTTGTAATGCAAATATATCTCTTGCGAAGTTGAACCTATAAGCGCTCCAATAATTAGAATGAAAGTCATTTTCCAGCCACCATCCAATTCGTAATACAAATAGACGCATGAAACGATCATAATGGCTCGATATACCAGGGTTCCAATACCATTCTTCAAATACGTCAACATCGGAACGCCTACTTCCTTTTTTTCTAGTAAAGATTTACTTAGTTCGTATTCGTTCATATCTTATAGCTAACGCTTAAAGCAGGCGAATATTATTTTATTTCGCTTGCCTTTAATTATTAAGTGACTCTTACTCATAAGTTTTCCCACACCATAAGAATATAGCAAATTGTTTCCATGGGTTTTGTTCTAATTCTGGTTCTTGTGCAACTCCAAAATCAGGGTCTGCCCATGCAATTGCTGCTTCAAGAAAACCGTATATATCATTATTGGCCCAATCACCGGAAAAACCAAAAACATCAGGCTCTCTTCCTTCATGCGATTCCCGTTCATCTCTCAGAGCTTTTGCGAACTCAAGAAAACTACTTTTGTCTTTCACCTTTTCCAATAAATCGAAAGGATCTTCCATCTTCATGCTTTTCACTTAACACATCGCTAAGTTTACGTATTGTTTAACGCTAAACTTCAGAGCCTGGTTGTATGTTTTCAATTTACTGTTCATTGAAATTCCATGATGTAATGTTACCGCCATCAACTAACACATAATGAATATGCTCTGTTTTACTTTTGTAAACAAAAGAAGGCCGGCATTCGGTTGATCCTTCTTTATCGTAAGATAAATATTGTTCGGACAAGCCATTTTTCTTAAGGTGTACAAGCAATCGCTCTTTTTGATATTCCAGAGGAACATCGCAACCAGAAAATAAGTAAGAATAAAGAACAAAACCTAATGCAGAAAAAATTAATAATAAGATAGCTGTTACAATCTTCATACTCGTCCAGATTTAAAACATATAACGCAAAGTTGAGGCGCGCGTTTTTGCCTCGTCGATTTCAAACGTATGGTTATGTGACATTTCTTAAATCCATCAGCGTTTCGCCGAGCACATTAAGTTTTTTTCGTTCGATTTTAAAACTCAATACTGTAAGTGGGATTACCGCTTTCGCAATATAGTTCACTTTACATGTATCCGAATCGATCGGAGTAATTTTAAAAATGGAGCTGGTTAAGCCTATCTTATTCAATTCTATGCTCTCGCTAATTTCACCACAATTGCTGAGCTTTGCTCCCAACTCTTTAATATAAGATTCTTTGACTATAATCTTGGGATTAAGATCATTGCCTATTTCTATCTGAATTCTGATTCCATCTTCATGAGGCATTACAAAAATTGCGACCGCCAGCAATCCGACATTACTAGATGTTGTATATAGAGCTCGTTCCATTTCAAGTTCTCTTATCTGTTTTGATGCTTACTCAACGTATTATTAAATGATTAATTCCATTTCTTCATGAGCATAACACTTCGCTAAGAAGTGCTGTAGTAATCGGCGTCTTTTTACAGCGCCTTGTTATAAGTCATATTACCAACCATTACTATAGATTTTAGTTACTTCAGTACTAGCGAAAAAGCCACCATCCCACAATTTCCCTTTAGAGCCAACTTCTATAACCGACTCAAATAATTCGGGAGCAATGACTGCACAGTCAACTTCACAAGAGTCCCCTTTATTAAAAGTTGCGGCGTGCTCTATAAACATCCCAACTGTATTTAGACCTTCAACACCATCCATCTGCATTGGTACTCGCCTGTGCAGATCTTCACCAAACATAAACCACTGCCTTCTCGATTCATCGTGCTCCGAAAATTCAAAATAAATTTTCATTTTAAATTGTGGCTTTACCTTACTCATGGACTTACGCACTTATAACGCCTAAATAATAGGCGCAGCTTTGCTGCATCCGGCACCGAAGGCGCGAAATGCCTTGTTAGGTGTTATGACTATGACCATTTGCCTTCAATTCCAACACCTGCTGTTTCAAAAATATAGAATTTTGCGTTATTTTCTCTGCACCATTCTTCGAGTTCTTGCTTCAAATCAGAATATTGATTGCGCGCCCAATCAGGAGATTTTGATTTCCAGGCTTCCTCTGTTGGCAGATATGCAGAAAGAATACCCATTGGAAGCTCAAGGATAAATTGGCCTCCATCACCTGTTACAACAAGCTCCTCTTTCCATCGTGGCTGAAATTTAAATTTACTCACTGTGAACAGCTAACGTTTAAATAATAAGTACGGTGTTATCTTTCCGCATCTTCTTTCATTTCTTGGTTAGGTCCAATCAATCCAATGAAAAGAGAACCTATCGAAAAATACCAACTAAACCATCCAGATAAAACTAATAAAGGATTTTCATTCCACTCGGTCAATTTAAATCCTTTTGACACCGGAGCTTCAATAGATGGAGAAAGTATCGCAACAATAGAAAATGATACAAGAAAGACAATAGTCATCGGGAATGCTGGATCACCACTTTTAGCAAATCTATCTCGAATAAGCTTACTTAAGTATAAGGCAATACCAAAACAAGCAAACCATAGTATTTGCAATGATAAGATTAAATCCCATTCACCTCGCTCATATGTGTAATAGCCAAAATAAGCAAAAAATATTGCTATGACAGCTAAGATTCGAACTTTCATATTTATGACCTAACATTGGGGTTTAACGGACCCTAAGAACCGTATGATAAATATATCTCATTTTACCACATTTTGCTGAAACCTTGGCCACAAGAGGGTTGTAACAATTTCACTACTCTTTCTTAATAGAACAAAAAGCGGACCGCTGCGCGTTATAATATTCTAGCTTGTTTTTCGACCAGAAAATAATAACTCAAAATCAACGAGTTACAGAAGCTCAAAAATCACTACCGAAAAAGTATGGACCAAGCTATTCAAATGAGACTATTATTAAAATCGCTGATTGTTTAACCAGACACTTGGTTTACTTGAAGTATGCCCAATACTTACTTCTCAATTTGTGTTTTATTGACTGCGTAACTAGACCCAACATTAAAACTCGATGCTAAATATTTAAGCGCTTTTATCATAAATGTTCCTATCGATATTTTATTAAGCGATTAGTTCGACTCAATTCTGTTGCTGCACTGAATGAACAATTATTCTATTTAACAGAAGGTCAATGAAGTGCTTGTAACATTGAACAGCAACGACTTGGATAAAAAAGAAAGCCTTGCTGCCTCCTCTCATCTAGAAGGTAATTGGTATCGACTCTCGGCGATAAGCTTTAATAGGAAAAAATACCTAATGTCTTATTTTTGATATCTAATGTCTTTTTCTTTATAAATTCCTGATAAATGAATCTGGTATTGTTCAACCCGTCGACCAGACGAATATATATTTTAATTAGGAGATTAAGTATGAACATTATCGGAAAAACGATCAGTGCTATCGCAGTATCTTTATGTATAGGCGCGAGTATGTACTCACCGTCAGCCCATGCAGTTACTTGCTCTGCCGAGGCTGCTGCACTCGATCGTGCGTATAGTAATTATTTCAAAGCAGTCGCGCTACATGGGTACGAGAGCCCACAAGCAAGGTCAGCGGAAAGAGCCGTTTCAAATGCTCAGTTGAGTTATATGGCTTGTATTATGCCAATCGGAAACTAAAGAAATTTATAGGCACTTAAGTTGATAAGTGTCTATAACTCTCTCGCACTATTTAATTTATTGGTTCGCAAATATATAGTCATAAGATAAGATCAAAACCGAGAGTGTTTACAGTTTTTAGTGGGTTGCTCTTTTCATAGTTCGACTGACATAAGATAGTATGGAAGCCCCTTGAGTTAATCCGTGATCCGTTTCTCTATCATATTCTTTATTGGCTTTAGATAACTCTTTCGTTAATCTATGACCGATACCGTTAGCCTCAGCTTTTAAGATCTCACAAGAACTCTTCGGCTCTAATGCCAGAATCTCTTTGTCTATTCGATGAGCGATATCTTTTGCAAGCTTTCCATGTCCCTCTTCATGAATAGCTAGCTTTGGATACCATTGCTCCCAGATAGGATCGACAGACTCATTTGAATATTTTGGACGTGGCATAATGAACGTTCATCGAAAGTTTAACTTTCAATACCCTGTTTATAAATCACTCCATTCAAAAACGATAGCCAACATGAATTCCAGGAAACAAAAAGAACTCAGACTCTTTTGCCACAGGTAAGTCAGGATCAATATATTTTTTGTCCATATAATGAATGGAAATGCTTGCCGTCACATTCCAACCCGATGGCCATTGCCAGCGATATCCAGCGCCCAATCCGCCATCATTTCCCTCTGCTCTATGATAGGTAACACCTCGATACCGCGTCCCTCCGTTTGTCGGCTCGTCAAAAGTTCCAATATATAATCCATAAAACTTAGAGTCGCTGTTAGGTTTACTGTAGTAGCGATAAGCCACTCTATCGAACAATCCAATACCTAAGCTGTGATGCGATTTTTTTATTTCGAATCCGAAAATTCCATAGAAAGGAGATATCCCAAAAGAAGCGTTGTAATGAATATCATTATCATTGTCTGAATATGCAAATGCTTGAGTGCTAAACAACAAACCAAGACTTATCGAAACATATTTCACATGACTCATCCTTTAAATGAAGTCTAAATATTCAAACAATTTAACCGAAATGAGATTACTGTAAATTTTAACAAGTTAACTTTATGAATGACTCATTTATAGTAGGTTGAAGTGAACTATAAATCGAGCAAGTAGTCTATTCTTGAACCACATGGTTTCCAGTTGAGTTGATAGAAATACTAAAAAAACGGTTCGTTAACCCATCTAGACTTCTATTTTCGTTTCTAAGTACGATTCTTATTAAGTAGTTAAAAAATAGCGAATTTTATTGAATTCAATGGTTAGAACCATGACAAAATATCTAATAATAGAGATAAAAAACTCTCGTTTCCTAGTGTAATATTGCATATGAATTAGGTACTCCATTAATATAACATTCTCGATTTGAGAAATAATATTCAATGGACGATGATATCTGAACACTATTTTCACTGTTCAAACTTCACTCACAGCTATCCATTATGGCAAATAAATAAAATAGGATATAACTATGAAAAAATGGTTAATACTTGGCACAGTAATTTCGAGTTTTAGTGCATTAGCAGATTTTAATTCCGCAATGAGTGCTTATCAGAAAAAGGAATACCAAACTGCTTACAATGAGTTTGAAGAAATGGCTCATATGGGTGAAAAGCGATCGCAATTTAATTTAGGCGTTATGTACTACCAGGGCCAACATGTTCAGTCTGATTTAAATAAAGCTTACGGCTGGATGAAGCTCGCTCTTGAAAGTGAAAATATGACCGATCGTGAAAAGCAAATATTTGAGATTGTGAGAAAGGAAGTTGATACCGCTGAGGCAGAAAAAGAGTATCAAAAGCTGCAACAAGAATATGGCTTAGAAGCACTGTATAAAAAACTCTACCCGATCATTCGCCCAGAAAAAACAGAAGGCTTTGCGGCAAAGCCATTAAAAATAGTACAACCGAATTATCCGAGAAAAGCAGCTATGGCCGGCTGGGAAGGCTACACACAATTTAAGCTCGACCTCGACCAAAACGGCATGCCTCGAAATATTTTATTAGTTGATTCTTTTCCTGCTGATGTATTTGAAAGAGAGTCACTAAAAGCCATTAAAAGATGGCGTTTCGAACCGCAATTAAATGAAAACAATGAGCCCGAATACGTTAAAAACATGTACTACACATTAAAATATGTTCTTGATGGTAGTAAAGGAGAAACTAAAGAAAGCTATGTTTCTTTCGATAATCCTGTCCTTAAAGCAACAAAGTTTAAAAAGCCTGATGTTCCTAACAATGATAAAGAACTTTTCAAAGGCAGAGTAGAAGTCAATGCGACTTTTGATATTAATGAAGTTGGCAAGCCGGTGAATATCGCATATGCATCAACCAACAATAAAGACTTTCAAGAAGAAGTGGAAGATGTTATTGAGGATTGGATATTTAAGAACAATACATCGCTTAAGAATCAAAAGCTAACCGTCGTATTTAAGCAACAAAATAAGATCGCTATATTGCCTAAAAAAAATATTTTAGAAGAAGTTAAGGAAAAAGCCGAACAAGGTGACTATCACAATGAGTGGCGATATGGTTTATTCCTCGAGAAGTTTCCATTACTGGAAGGTTATGGAACGCAGAATGAATGGTATTTAAAGGCGGCACTAAAAGGTCATCCCATTGCACAATACTCCTTAGGTGAAAACTTAATGAGAGGTAAAGGTTGCGTCACTGATAAACAAAAAGGATTAGAATGGCTAGCTAGAGCCGCATCAAATGGTCAGTTAGATGCCAAACAGAAACTCGGTTTAATTTATGCCGACCGTAAAGATATTGAAAGTCAACGTCTTGCGCGTGAGTTTTTAGAGGATGTAGTGGAAAAAAATCCTAATGAGCGCGCTAAGCTCCGCTTAGCAAATTTACTCCTTGAATCGCCGTTTGAAGAAATTCGCGATCCCCAAAGAGCGTTACAACTTGCGGAAGATATCAGATGGATAAAAATTGGCGATCCAATTACCGAGTATGAAATTAAAGCGGCCGCATCTGCTGCTATTGGCAAACTAGAAGATGCCGTCGAACTTCAGGAAGAAGCTCTCGAAGAAGCAGAAGATGGCGGATTTTATTCTTCAGATATAAAATCTAAACTCGCATTGTACCAAAGCCAATTAAAGTCACTATAAAATAGAAAGGCAGCTTCTACTCAAAAAGTAAGGCAGTAGAAGCTGTTTCTTCAGCGTTTAATATTAAACTAATACTTTTTTGAAAAATCTTCATTTCATATAAAAAACGAATTAATATTTCCAACCAGCGATACCTCTTTGGTAAACAAGAATAATTGCCGTTTTAATGCTCTTCTAAATTATAAATATTGGTACCAAAGTCTCGGATTTACAGCGGAATGAAATCTAAAATCGAAGTCTTACTGATTCTCTGGGCTTTATAATGAAACAAGGGCTAGCGCTTATTTTAGGAGCTCTATTGTTCGGTTGCAGTAACTCGAATGATAATAGCGACAATGAAGATACCGATCCGCCAACACCCGAAGTTGGTGATTGGTACAAACCTCCCGTCATGACCACCTGGCAATGGCAGCTAATGGGCGATGTTAACGAAGCGTATGCCGTTGATATCTACGATATTGATTTATTCGACGTGCCCTTGGAACAAATTCAACAATTTCAATCATCTGGAATTCGAGTCATTTGTTATTTCTCCGGTGGTTCTTATGAAGAATGGCGTGACGATGCCAACCAGTTTTTGGCAACCGATCTGGGGAATCCTCTTGAAGACTGGGAAGGCGAACGGTGGCTCGATATACGTTCTAATAACGTCCGCGACATCATGAAACAACGTCTGGCACTTGCCAAGCAAAAAGGCTGCGACGGCGTTGAGCCAGACAATATGGACGGCTACCAAAATCAGCCTGGTTTCAACTTTAACGGTAATGACCAGCTCGACTACAATCGTTTTATCGCCAATGAAGCACATAAGTTAAACCTATCCGTCGGTTTAAAAAACGATTTGGATCAGATTGAAGAATTGGTCGAATATTTTGATTTCGCCGTCAATGAGCAATGTTTTGAGTACGACGAATGTGACCGTTTAACCCCCTTTATTATGGCAGGCAAACCTGTGTTTAATGCAGAATACTTAGCCAAGTATGTAAACAATGAATCTGAACGTGCCGCTCTGTGTGATGATGCGTTGAGTCGTCAATTCAGTACACTAATACTTCCAATAAATCTTGACGACGAGTTTCGGTTAAGTTGTCTGCCTTGATAAATAAAGCAGTGACAATAAATCACTGCTTTATTTATCAATAATAAAATGAATCGTTTTTAATATCTCTCCGACCTTACTATAATTCGATGTAGCATGAGCTCGATACATTTTTATTCGAGATTTAGAGTTCCTATACATTATTAAAAGAGTTATCAATATTTATAATTTGGTAACTCTTGATTACAGCGTTTGGAATATTGTGTCAAAAACTAAATTAAAAGCTTTTCATACAACGTTTAAAGCCATGGGCTCGCCTTGCTCTTTAAGTCTTTTTTGCAGTGATAAGCAAAACTTTGAGAAAGTAACTCAAGCGTGTATCAAAGAAGTCGATCGGCTGGAAAAAAAATATTCTCGGTATCGAACAGATAGCTTAGCGACACAAATAAATAAAGCCGCAGGCTCTGCTCAAACATTCGAACTCGATTCAGAAACCTGGGCATTACTCAGCTACGCCAATACCGCTTTCGAGCAAAGTGATGGTTTATTTGATATCACCAGTGGTGTGTTACGAAAAGCCTGGAATTTCAAATCGAAACAAATTCCAACAGAAGAACAACTATCCGCAGTTTTATCATTAGTCGGTTGGCGAAAAGTTCAGCTTAACCAAAAAGCTTTCTGCTTACCTGAAAAAGGCATGGAAATTGATTTTGGAGGAATCGTGAAAGAATACGCTGCCGATGTTCTGGTGAGTACGATTAAATCTCATCGAGTTAATCATGGAATGATTGACCTCGGTGGTGATATCGCCGTGAGCGGTCCACAAGCTGACGGCACACCGTGGAGAGTCGGTATTCGTCACCCACTAAAGCCGGGGCAGGCTATGGCGACCATTCAATTGGATTCTGGCGGACTTGCCAGTAGCGGCGATTACGAGCGTTGCTTTGAACTCAATGGTGTTCGTTACTCGCACTTGCTAAATCCGAAAACTGGATGGCCCGTCCAAGGAATATCCGCTGTTAGCGTTAGTGGACCAGCGTGCGTGCTAGCAGGCAGCGTTTCTACAATTTCTATGCTAAAACCTACAAAAGATGGACTCGACTGGCTCGAAAAACTTGGACTTCCTTTTGTTGCGATTGATCAAGATGGCAATGTTTATCCGAATTAATCCTCTTGCTCTAACGCCACCAAGTCGATAGTATTCCATTACTGAGATGGAGCTAATAGGGCTAATCATTACTTAGCCAAGAACGCCTAAAATTATAATGGACAGAAACTCATATGAAACTGATCCGTAAAAGCCGCTTAAAATTTCAACAAGGCAAGTCCGATAAAGTTTACGAAGTTGATCTCGTTAAAACCTCGGCAGAAGGTGACAATGCTTATTTGGTTAACTTTCGTTATGGCCGAAGGGGCAGCAATTTAAGAGAAGGCACGAAAACGCCCGATCCCGTCGATTTCGCAAAAGCCGAAAAGCTGTTTGACAGTATTGTCATCTCTAAAATTAACAAAGGTTACATTGATAGCGAAAGTCATTCGCAATCTAACAACGCGACGTCTCGACAGTCAAATCGTCAATCTTCAGGCTCGCTGTTAGAGCTTGCGGCCGACAATTATAACCAGCGCATCGTTAAGTTGATGGCAGGTTCTCTGAATGACCATCAGGCGAAACGACTTGTTTGGCGGCTTGGTGAAATGGGTTACCAACCGGCAATATCCGAACTGATACAGTTAATTGGAAAAAAAGACGATGCTTTTAACTATGTTTTAGCCTGGTCACTGGGTCGTTTAAATGCCGAAGCCGCATTTAATACATTACTGGATCTTTCCAAAACCAGTCGCTCGTCTGCCACACAACGGATCGCTTTAGAAGCGGCTTTAAACGTGGCTAACAAAGAAGATCGAGAATCACTGCTCAAAGATATTTATAATCAGCTACCCTCAGAGATTAAAAGTATCTTGAGCCGGTCTGGTGTTTACAGCAATGATATCAGCACCTCTCAATCAAACTTGAGCGATACGACAAATGATATTTTTCGTTATTTTGAGTCGACACCGGAAGCCATCGACTTATCCTTAGTCATTTTTTATCAGCTCGGCTTAAGTTCGCAAGAAAATACCAGCTATGTCGGGCGTCACCTGGTAAAAGAAGCCTTAGCTCGTTTTTCTTTAGCACCCAATTATTTTGTTGCTATACGACATGTATTTAAATTGGCGGAATTTAGATTAGACGGTGAAATCTATGGGTTGATCGCTCAAAAATTTGACCGCACAAAAGAATTCTATTTTATCAGTGATTGGAGTGACTTTACGGTGATTCAATCACCAAGCTACCAATGGGTGAATATTCAAGAAGAGCAAAGTAAATCGAATCCCCGTCTTGCCTACTCAAATAAAACGCGTCGCTATTTTCGACGTCGATGCTGGCGGACCTTAAGACGCCTTGGCGAAGCACACGATTCCCGTTATGTAACCTTTGCTGCCGATATTTTATTAACTTATAACGATCTCTGCGCAGAGAAACCACAAACGAGAACGCAATACCAATACGACGCAAAAACCAGACAAAGCCACGCGACGACGGCTGAATACGATGAATACGCATCGCAGAATTTATTGTGCCATCTCACTCGTGCTAATCACCCAGGATTTAAACCCTCTAACAGTTATAAAGTCTGGCAAAAAGAAAATACACAAAGTGCATTTACTGGACGTGGTGAAGCATTCCCGGAGTTGTGGGATGAAAATCCCGAAGCACTATTGAAACTCTTATGTCACAGCAAACTAACTCTTATCCAGGAGTTTTGTGCCAGAGCATTACAAGATCACCCCTCCTTTTGTGCCGAGTTGTCATTCGAAGTCTTATGTCAGTTATTAAGCAGCGAGGCATTGGCGGCTCAAACACTTGCGGTTGAAATCATTAAACCCAGACTTCACCGCGAAGAACCGACAAGTTCACTGTTATCCAATTTGATAGCCTGCCAAATACAAGATGGCCGAAAGTTGGCGATGGATTGGATGCGCTCACATCTAACGCGAATAAACGACTTTATTGACGTTTTTCCATCGTTATTGTTTGTTGATTATGAAGATGTTCAAGAGTGGCTCTGTAACATCGCAATTTATCTGCACGATTCCGAAAAAGGTTCTTTCATTGTTGACTCAGTGTTAAATAAAGCCGCGGAATATTATTCGACAAATCATGAGGAAGCGGCCCTCATCCCAATATTTGAACGCCTGCTTAAAAATTTCAAATCAACGATTGAAACACTTGAGCTAACAAAAATACAAGATCTATTTGAGCAACCCGGACTCGCCTTGCATGTTTTTGCAGCAAAATTACTCGAGGTTAATCAGTGCCCGGTAGAGTCAATCCCGCCACAAATATTTAAAGGGCTCATTGATTCATCGGTTATCTCACTACAAAGCAGCGGCGTCGCATTATACTCTAAGTTACCGAGTTCGCGAATTGCCGAGCAGTTAGATTTACTGGTTCGATTTTGTATATCGAGCAGTCCGAGCGTTCGCTTAGCGACGACTCAAGCGGTTGAAAAACTACTACGAGATCATCCAACTAAGGCACAAGAGTTACATCGTCAACTGATCGATTGTTTATTTTCGGCGGAAACTTTCGATGGTGTTCATAATGATTTGATTACCCTTCTTACCCAGCCATTAGATGAATTATCAAAGCGCATTGATCATCAACTTTTTTGGCGGCTATCTCAAGCAAAAAGTCTTGGCGCAAAACGGTTTGCCGCTAGCATTATCAATAATTTCGAAGATAAACACTTTTCTATTCGCCAATGGGCAATCTTAGCCAATCAGGAAAGTAAGTCTATTCGCGACCGAGCTATGACTTATTTTTCAAATAATGTTGAGACAATTAAAGCTGAACTAGTCGATGCCTTACCGTTACTAAATTGCACCTGGGAAGACAGTAAAACTTTTGCCTTAAATTATTTTAAAACTCAATTTGATTCTTCTGACTGGACTCCCGAGGTTTTAGTTGGCATATGTGATAATACGGATCACGAGTTGCAGAACTTAGGACGAGATTTAATTTTAAATCATTTTGATAAATCACAAGGTAAATTTTATCTTAACTGTTTGTCTCAACACCCTTCCGTTAATGTTCAATTATTCGTGACTCAGTTGCTCCCAGACTTTGCAGGCAATGATTTAGAGTCTCTTCAAAATCTAGAACTTTATTTTATTACCGTACTATCGCAAGTTAAAAAAGGTCGTGTTGCCAAGAATCGCGTATTAAGGTTTTTGATGGAAAAAGCCCAATCAAACATTGATTATGCAACCTTAACCGCAAAAATATTGACCAGAGTCTCTGACACTTCGGCAGTTCAAGAGAAGGCTCAATATTTAATGGCCATGCGAGATCTTAAAGTAATGTACGCCGATCTCAAATTACCCATTCAATGGAATTCCCTGAGTAATAAAACTGACGATAACAACAAAAGAATTGCGCAAGAAAACGCGGAGACGACATCATGAAATTTGATTATCGTTATTTAGGACGTTCTCAAATCAAGAAGTCGAGAAAGTCGGTTGATATTGCGATGGCCCCCGATACTCTAAGAGAACCGACTTTCTTTGTTGGCGATCTCAATCAACACATTCCGTTTCGCGAAGCTATTTCCGCTCTTAATAAAGTCGTTGTTTCAGATCTTAGAACTCAACCCAAAGACAGAACAGAATACTTTCAATGGCTGCAAGAAAATGAACAGTCATTATTAGAAGAGTTTTTAGGCTCTCAAGGTGACCTTGACTCACAAATACAAGATCTACAAGATCGAATCAAAGAGGTTCATAATCAATCTAATAAGATAATGAAGCCCTTTTATCAGGCACAAAAAAAATACTTCAACTACCTTTACAAAGTCGATAGAGATGCCTGGTTTGTGCTTGATCCTGTTATTACGGTACATCCCGATCAGATATTCTTCGAATGCTTTAGTCAAGATGAGTCCAGTTACGGGTGTCTCAGCTGCAGTCATAATGTATTTAAAAAGATTGATGATATTGCCTTTGGGACAACAAACATTGATTACTCATCGAAGTTATACGATGAATTCCAAAAGATTAGAACTTACAAAAACACCCAATTTAAAATCGACCCCAGTGGCTTCAATGTACAAACCGGCAATGATGCCGAATATCATGAAGAAAAAATTGATCTGCCAGATACTTGGGTAAAAGGCTTCTTACAAGTCAGCGCCGCGATGACTCTACCGAAGAGTCATATCACTTTATCCCCAATGGACGTTTATAATATTTGTCGTCTGTTAAGAATGAAGAAAGAAAAAATGGGCCCTCGTTCATTACGTTTTATACTAGAATCGGGGAAACCACCTACCATCATATTTGAACCCTGGAATCAAAAACTTGTTTGCCAGAGATCCATTTATCATGGGAACGACAGTCAAGAAATTAGAATCTGGGGCAGACGACGCTTGCACATACTTGAACGTTTGATTCCAGTTAGCAAAAAATTTGACGTCTATTTACTGGGCACCGGTCTTCCAAGCTTTTTTGTTGCAGATATGGGCGACATGACATTTACACTGGGCTTATCCGGCTGGACAGCAAACGACTGGAGCAAGATGGGAAGCTTTGACTTATTATTACAACGTCAAACAGTCAGTGACCCATTGAAAGAAGAAGTTTTCTCTATTCTTAAGAAAGATCATGTAAAAACCAGTAAAGAACTTGCAAATGAATTACAAGAATCAATTGCACAAATAGAAAGTGCGTTATTTTTACTGATACAAGCTGGAAAAGTTGTTTACGACTTAGATAACACAAGCTATCGACTTCGAGAACTGACCCAGCAACCGATTGATTTTGAAAAGTTGAGTTTCTCTGATCCTAGAGAAGAAAGTGCTAATCGATTTATACAGGCGAATTTAGTTAATTTATTAGATAAAGTTCGAGCTGAAAATATAACAAAAATTCGCGGAACGATTATGGATGATGGAAAAGAGTTTAACATTGAAATTGATATTGATCAGGACTTACGACTGGTCGAAGGCCAATGCCAATGCGAATTTTACATTAAGAATAAAGTCTACAAAGGTCCCTGCGAACATATGCTTGCACTTAGAAAACTAAGTTCAAGTACGAATTTGGAGGCAAAACATTGAGCCCATTAGCATTCCTTGGTAGACTGCCAAAATCTGTTGGAAAGCGTGAAGAACTTTGCATCTCGGTTGGTGGATCGCCAACCTGGCTTCAAGACCTCTCATGCTTCACTGACCAGCTCTTTACTGGGCGGAAGATGCCCTACTATCGCTATTGCAGTATGACTTCGGTGAAGTCAATGAGCGATAGTAGGGCACTTCCGCGTCGAGTTGAGCAGTTCAGTTCTAAGAACTCTACGAAAGCACTATTGCGCTTTCCAACAGACTTACCTCACTCAATTGCTTCATCTATAAAATATAAACTATCTGTTCTTCCATTGGCCGGCATCCTGAAAAAGGAGAATGTGTAATGTCAGAAATATCTCCTGGAAAATTAACTCGCCAACAACTTTATGACCGGATTCGAGAATCCTCGAAAGACGAATATATTCTCGAAGAAATGAAACGTTTAGGATTTTGGGATGAGTCAGAGCAGCCTCCTGAGGCTGAAGAACTAATAAAGGAAAAGGCGCGGTTACGCAAGGAGCTTAATAAATTATTGCGTAACAAACGCTTGATGGACGATCCTGAAAAAGCGCTTGAGTTAATGCATAAAGAGCGCAAAAAGAAAGCATTAGAAAAGCGAAAAGAAACGAAGAAAGAACGAATTAAATCAGCATATGAGCGCGCGCTTAACTGGTTTAAGCTAAACCAAAAAGAAATCACCTATCTGGGTGAAAATACTAAAATTGAAATAAGTCAAACAGAAACCAATGAGCAAAAACTTAATCAACAAAACTTACCTAAGTTTGTTGAGTCGAGTGAGCTGGCGGAAGCCATGGGACTCTGTCTTTCTGAACTCCGCTTTTTAACCTACACGAGAGATGTATCTAAAGTCACTCATTACCAACGATTTTCCTTAGTCAAAAAGTCCGGCGGTGTTCGGCATATCTCTGCGCCTATGCCGCGACTCAAACGGATTCAGTACTGGGTTAAAACCAATATTCTGGATACACTTCCACTCCATGACTGTGCGCATGGTTTTGTGAAGGAGCGGTCAATTGTCTCTAACGCAGCACCACATATTGGACAGTCCATCGTAATTAATATGGATCTAAAGGATTTTTTCCCGACGATCACTTATAAACGTGTTAAAGGTTTATTTCAGCAGTTAGGATACAATGAAAAAATATCAATTCTATTTGCTTTGCTAACAACAGAACCTCACTGTGACGAGCTATCCCTCGATACAGAAACCTATTATGTAGCTCAAGGTAAGCGTCTGTTACCTCAGGGGGCACCCACAAGTCCAGCTATTGCCAACTTAATTTGTCGACGACTGGATCGACGTATATCCGATTGTGCAAAAAAACTTGGTTTTGAATATACCCGGTATGCCGATGATTTAACTTTTTCTATTAAAGACAATGATTCAGACAAGGTTCGAAAATTACTATGGCGAGTTAAAGCAATTATCAAAGATGAAGGCTTCAACCTTCACCCAGAAAAAACCCGCATTATGCGTTCTCATCAGCAACAAGAAGTGACAGGTATTGTGGTCAACGAGAAGATTAACTTGTCGCGAAAAAAGCTGAAACGACTCAGAGCAACTCTCTTTCAAATTGAGAAAGATGG
Organism: Pleionea sediminis; assembly: GCF_007570825.1. Lineage (GTDB taxonomy): Bacteria > Pseudomonadota > Gammaproteobacteria > Enterobacterales > Kangiellaceae > Pleionea > Pleionea sediminis. The sequence goes on from NZ_SUNB01000001.1 coordinate 351,793, forward strand.
CTTTTCTGGAAAGAACTGGGATGACAGTAAAGACATTCTTAGGTCGCTTACAGGATTTGTAAATTACTATGCCATGGTCGATCCTGCAAAATCAGTTAAGTACAAAGAGCAACTGAAGAGAATCATTCAAAAACATCCTTACGAAATCAGTAAAACGCCTTTTATAGGAAAATTAAAAAAGTCTGTTTTTATCGAAAAAAGTAAGCAAGGTTTGTCGCCCTGGGATGATTGGTGGCAACCAGTAGAAAAAACAGAACCAGAGCTTATTCTGCCCAAGGAGAATGAAAAACAGGATAGTCGTCGCAAAGCCACAGATAGTATTGAAAGCACTTCATCTTCTCAAAGTAATAGAGGCAGTACTCGAAACCGAAGTAGCGAGTTACCAGAGCTGATAGGAAAGGGATTCTTTACCGTAACACTTATTATTATCGCTGTGGCACTTGCGAAAGTTTCACCATTAATATTATTGCTTGCGGGATATCTAATCTATCGGCTGTGGAAGTAAGTTTCGACTTAATAACTTCTTCGGCCGTTATAAATTCTCTCCATCGCTTTAGCCTGAGACGGCCTCTCGAGCAGCTTTAACGACTTGATAGCGACTTTGGCTATCTTGGGGTATAAGTTAAAGCGCCAGTCCTCACCCTTTTTATTCGTCATTTTTTTAATAACTCGTAGAGCGCCTGCTGGATCATAATCGGCAATATAATTCAATAACTCGTCATCAATCCAGACCTCATCTCTCGCTCTTTGTATTAGGAACTTCATTAACATTTTACGAAAGACTCTAAAGCATAAGTCTCCGTAGCCTGCCTGACAAGCTCGGACAAAAACATTAATAAACTCATATCTTCCCAAACGAGATATCTTCTGTGCGATTTGAATCAAGGCGGGTAAAAGCTCTGGGCGCTTTTTAATTTCTGGTAAGTTAAAAACCATAGGAAAAGTCAATTCGTTGACAGGCAGTGGCTTCAACTGAAGCTCCATTTCTTGCTCCAAATTCTCAGGCGATATATTAGCTAATCGTTTACGAAATTCAGAATCCTTTTCTAAGCATGGGACAGTATTATCAAGATCGATTGAACCATCATCGTACCATTCATTTGCTACAACGGTCGGAATCTCGCCAAGTGTAGTTAAAGTAAATCCAGCTTGAGCGATCCAGTTTTTAATATAAATTAAGACATTGTCCTTAAACTCGTCTTCCGAATGATGCGCATATATATTAAAAACTTTAACGCCGCCCGAAGGCATGAGGCCTATTAGTACTCGACCAATCACTTTTCCATCGGATGACTTTCCGTAAATGACTCTTTTGTTAATATCCACAATATTAGTAAAAACAGAAAAATAGTTAAAACTTCCCGGAGACAAACAGGTTTTAAAAATGCCACCCATATTAAGTAGTTCAATAGGGTCGTTAATACACTCAATCGTTATTACCTTTTTAGATTTAGCAGTGTAGTGATGAGAACCAATACCTTTTATCCATACTTCAGAATTAAAACCGTCGTTAGATAATTGCGCAACAAATTGTTTATTCTTCTCATTCTCAAGAAATAATCCATCATTTGATTTTATTCGATGTCGTATTACGTATTTAGCGAGTTGACGGGTATTCGACTTAAATTCAGCAATCGGTAAAAGATAACGAACCATCTGTTCATCATACAACCAACCTGGAACATCACTAGATTCAAGGCCAAGAAAAACATTCCAACTATCACGAAATAAACGATCCAGATTAGTCTGCCACATTTTGAACTGCTCTCTTTCAACACATCGCGATAAATCTTTCTGGATTTTAGCTAAACAAGCTCCATCAGGAGCTGTGTGATTTTTTAACCTTTCTTTAAAGTTATTAATGCGCTTAATTAAATTGGCATGATGTGTATCATTAATCGACTGTAATTGATCTAAGAGAAAATTAATTTCAGTCTCTATGAATTCCTTTGGCCACCAGTGCTGCAATATTATTTTTTTAGCTTTCTTTCTTGCATTTTCACTACAGCCATTAAGCAATGCTAACGTTGAGTGGAGTTCTTTCGGATAAAGGTTAAACCAATCAGCATATGCATTAGTCTCAGCAGCCAGTTCGGGCACCTTCTGATTTTTGTTTACTCGAGTTATAACTCTTAGTTGACTGCTACATTTTCGAACGACCTCAATGGGCTGAGAAAAGATCAGGTCATTAAACAATGAAGTACGACCTATACTTTTAAATGACTTATAGATTAACTCGAGTGTATCTTCTTCGGTATATTCCTCATCCAGCTTTAACCAAATATTAAAAAGTTCCACCGTCTGTAGAACATTAAACCCTTGTTCGAATGCTATCGACAGCGGTATCTTCGATAGACTGTCAATCTTTTCTAGTTCGATGAATTTAAGCGCAAGTAGAAAACTGGTCTCTTGCTCAAAGCCGGTAGCAACTATTTGTGAAACGCCCTCTATCCATTCATCTGATAAACTAACAGACTTTGTCTCAACGATCCTATGTAGCACCTCAAATAAGGTTTTTAACTGTGTTGTTCCGACCTCTTCAAATATTTCATATTCACAGCTCGACCAGTAGCTTCGCTTGTTTTGAGCCCAAGGTGTGATGTATTCCAGTCCTTCAGTTTGATTAACATAGTTTGACAAAGCTTTTGAATAAGACGCGAAGTAGGCAACGGTTTTTTCACTGCATGTAAAGCTCTCTTTGAATCGCAATAGTAACCAAGGTTTAAGGCCATTCGTTTCCTTATACTTAGAAAAAGACTTGAGAACATTAATCAATGCTTTCGTTAACTTAACATTATCACTTATGTCATCAATCGCATCTATCAGCTCTTTAACACTAATATTCCCAGGATAAGAGCCGGAATAAGGCCGTAATTGTCTTTGTAAATCAGTAATCCCCTCTAACTTATTAGGACTGTCGTATTGGATGAAATTGGTAAGTTTATCTGTTAGTTGCTCTACCCAGTACCACCATTCTAGATAGCGAAATATTAGTTGAGATAAATCAATGGCGTTTAATAACTCTAATACTCGTTTCGCTTTACTCTTACTCATCGTTAACAAATTGTTAACGAGTTTTGACAGCGTCTCTTGTGTTGTTTTTTGCGGTTTGACCGGCGCCTTGAACCAATCGCTACTTTGGGCTTTCTTTTTGTAGTTTATCTTTTCAGGCTCATAACGGTATCTAAGAAAGTTTTCTATATAATCATTCCCTTGATTCGTTGCCACATTAAAACCATACGAGTCTATCATCCGGTCGATTAAACTCTTCGAAAGTTTAGCGTCGAATAAATAGAGCTCACACAGCTGACTTACGAGTGTGAGTTCAAAAGAGTCTCTATTAATAACTTCTTCTTGATATTCGATGACAAATTGCATAGCTTCTTGTAACTGATCTTGCTTGATATAGTACATCCAGCTAAATGCAATTCCTGTATCGCATTGTAAAATACTACTCGAGAATTTTCTTGATAGCTTTTGAGCGTATGCAGTATCGAACGCCATGGAAGAAACAACCGGATGAGACTCAGATATTATCTTTTTCGAAAACTCTAAATAGGTTTTGCACCGAGAACTCCATTCAGTAATATCCCCCACTACGCGAGGTAGCGCGCGAGGATAGTCACGAACCAATTCATTAATGGTTCGATGCGCTTTGCTAATTAATTTAGGCGTAACTACAATTCTTTTATTGTTATTGCTTTTAAGTTTGGGACAGCACCAGTAGATGGTTCCATCATCCTTGTACGGAAAGCCATGTAACCAATACAAGTGAGCCCGGATAAGTGTTTTTACCCGAGCTTCTCCTTTGGCCCGACTTTTAATTTTTAAATTTTCTGGTTTCATAAATGTCGTTCATCCCTTAATTTTCTTCTTTAAAATCCATTCCTTTAAATACTCGCACCGCATTACCTCGTTCAATGGAATGATGCATGAGTCGTCGCCGACTTTTTTCAGAAGATTCCTTTTGTTTCATTATTTCCAATCGCTTTTTTTGAATTAAAGCTTTAGCCAACCTCTTATTCGCATGTTGGCTTCTCTCAGATTGAACCTTTACACTTAACCCGCTGGGTATATGCGTCGCTTTCACCGCCGAGTTGGTCTTATTAACATGTTGCCCTCCGGGACCAGAGGCTCGACAGGTCATAAATTCAAATTCATCGTCGGTCAATTCATTTTCCAGTCGTTGCATATCAATTATTAATACGCGTCCTGTAAAGAACCAATTTTTTCGTTTATGGTTATTACGAAAAGGGCTGGGACAAATCCACTTAAAACTCCCTTGCCAGTTCTTAGTCAGTTCATTGACGGCATCGCCCTCAAGCTTATAAAGTAATGACTTATAGGTATCAGATTCTAAGCCTGGTTGCTCTTCTACTAAACTCAGTCTTATATTATTGCTCTCTGCTTCTCGCTGTAATCGTTTCGCCGCAAGCGATACGGCTAAACAACATTCCGCGGGCCCCTGAGCTGCCGATAACAATAAGAGTTTCATCAGCAGCCTCCTTGAGTTTTATAAGTCAATACAGGCTTGAACCTTGCGATGGGTTTTATTAATCGAGCGTTTTCCATCGCCTGAATAACAGAATCTATCGACTTATAGGCTTCGGGTGCTTCCTCATAGATTAGATCTTTGCTTTTACAAATGACTCGACTACCCAGCGCAGTGCGTTCAAGGTCTGACTTTTTGTACCTCTTTGACAGTCGATCTTTACATTCCGAGCGCATCCATTTACGACCAGCGCCATGTGCAAGAGATAACAAGCTTTCTTGACTCTCTTTGGTATGAATCAAAGGCTTAACCAAATATGAGTAATCGCCTCGTGATCCCGGAATCATAACCAGACCTTTATCCGCCGGTGTTGCTCCTTTACGATGAATCCAAATATCACCAAGTTGTGAATCTTGGTACTTAGAAACCAGATTATGATTAACATCTAACAAGCAACGGCCTTGTGACCGCAAACAATTAAGCATTCGCCGTGCTATGAATTCTCGATTCAACTCGGCAAACTTAATGGCTTCTTGATGCTGCTCCATATACTGATTGAATGACTCAGAGCCAACTTCTAATCCTTGGTGACCAAATTGATCGACATGATGTCGCAAAACTCGTTCGCCTAATCCTCTGGAGCCACTATGCACTAAAAGTACTAATGCTTTTTTATCAATTGCTGTTGAGTCGAAAATCTTTTCATGAATCACGGTATCCACTTGCTGCAATTCCGCGAAATGGTTACCACCCCCAATAGTTCCAAGAACCTTATTGTAGTTTACGTTTTGGATTTTCTTTTCAACAAAACGTTGCTCGATGAGTTGATTCCAACTGTCATCTAACGACGTATCGATATTTACTAAACGCTTTTCAAATTTATCCAAATTCACCTTTTGGTTTTTGATATTGGTCGACCACAGTGACATGCCACAACCGATATCATTACCCACAAGAGCAGGATAAATTTTATTACGTGATGTAAATACAGCGCCTATCGGATATCCTCGTCCCGGATGCAAGTCTGGCATGCCGGCGGCTTCGAAGATACCTTCCAGTTCAGCTGTCTTTTTTAATTGTTGGATCGCTTTTCCTTCGATCCAGGTGTCCGAACTCGCCACTAAACGTACGCGCTCGGATAATTTTTGAATGAAATTGCCCATAGCCCAATTCTCTAAAAAATAGGTAAAATATAAATATCTAGAAATTGGCGGGCCTAATTACAGTGAGTAACTAAACCTTAAAAAAGAAGGAGTTACTACTTAGAGACAGACCCGCAAAAGAATTTAGTAAAGCTCATTTTAAATCTCCTTTGCAGTTATGTGATAGTTAATTGGCGCGTAGTCTAATTAGATAAAATTAAAAACGCAATAGTAATTTGAATGTTTTTTCTACAGAGTAAACTTAATCACAAAACTATTCCGTCAGCCGACATTTTCTAAATTTGAAAAATATGATTCGACTAAGTACCAACCTAAAGCTGAGCAATCACTTGCTGGCTAAGTTCAATACCACTTATAGGCAACGATAAACAAAGCGATGTTGTGCCACTTGTTTTCAAGAGCTCGGCCAGCTTTTCTCTGCCTTGAGGTATTAACACTATCGCAGGCAATTGAGACCAGGCCATAGCGACTCGGTATTGCTCGACTAATTTGACCTGTTGCTTATCATTCAAATCTACGGGTAACTCTAGAATAACCAATGCGATATCAGAGTGTTCTTTTAGCATTTTATGGGCTTCTTCAGGAGACTGTGCATTAAATATATCAAACCAGGCATTGGATAGTTGATGATACATATGGTTTTCCAAATTATCCGAAATAATTAGTACACCTAGCTGCGATTTAACATTATTCTTCCATAAACTATTAACTTCTACCGAACTGGGAGCATCACCTTGATAATATTCTGCACACTCACTCCAAAACTTAAAACCTAAAATACGAGCAGCTTCAAATACGGTAGTTTCTCCTGAAATAATTTGCTTAGAAGCGGCAACGGAAATCGGCATCATGTTGTTACCTACCGCATTACGTAAACTTGAAATATCCTTTTGTCCCGTTGAGATTAACTGCGCGAGTTCATGATTATTCTCAAATACTTCTAAAATGGGAGCTCGGCCACTAAAACCTGTAAATTTACAATTTAAGCAGCCTTTGGCACGGAATGACGGTTTTACATGAGTTGTTCTAAAGAATAAAGATTCTTCAAATGAGAGAGGTTCTTCGACAGGTACTCGACATTTGACACACAGTTTTCGCAAAAGTCTTTGCGAAACCACACCTTTAAAGGCATCGGCCAAAACCGCTGAGCTCACCCCTAAATCGAGCATTCTGGGAATGCAAGTGATAGCATCGTTTGTGTGAAGCGTTGCTAACACCAAATGCCCCGTTAATGCCGCTTGCATCGCAATTTTTGCTGTTTCTTTATCTCTAATTTCTCCAATCAAAATAACTTCAGGATCTTGACGTAATATAGAACGAAGAGCTTCCGCAAAAGTTAATCCTGTTTTAAAGTTAACTTGTGTTTGTGATATGCCCGGAATTTCATATTCGACGGGATTTTCTACAGTAATGATACTAATATCTTCTCGGTTTATTTCGGATAATAACGTGTATAATGTTGTCGTTTTACCTGAGCCTGTCGGTCCCGTTACTAATACCAAACCCGAAGATTCAGAAACAAATCCTTGCAATGCATGAAGGTCGTGTAATGATAGGCCTAAGCCATTTATGCTATAGACACGTCCTTGATCGAGAAAACGAATCACCAAACGTTGACCATCTTTAACAGGAAGTAACGATAACCTTAAGTTAAAATTTCTATTATCAAGCGAGACGGTCATTTGACCATCTTGCGTAATCATTTCGTTAGTTGGATCCATCCCCGACTTGGATTTGAAATAGCGGATGATATCCTCAGCAACCAGATAAGGTAATGCTAATACTCGATGAAGAACACCATCGACGCGAAACCTTACGACGTAAGTTCCCGATAATGGCTGAAGATGAAGGTCTGATGCATTTTGATACATCGCTTTTACTAGAATTTGACGCGCTAGTGTCGGAATTTCTCGCGACTCGACTGTTCCAATATTTAACAATTGGCCATCTTTATCCAGCCACAACTTTCCTAACGGTTGTAATTTTGTTCTAAAGCTTTCAGAATAAAATCGAGCAATGTGTAGTTCAATTTGCTCGGGTGGTGCAACTCGAATCTCAACGTTTTTTGAGACACTAAATTTAAGCTGCGCTTCAAGCTCTTTATTAAAAGGGTTTGATGTAACAAAAACTACCGATTCTTTATCAGATAATATTGGTATGACTAGGTTAGTTAAAGCAAATTTGTGTGGAATTTTTGACAAGTAGTCTTTGTCAATATCCTCGATATTTTCCATTACTTTTAATTGAAGATGACCTCCAATTATTTGTGCCAGAGAACTTGACGTTTCATGCAATTGTTCAGCCAAGGCTTTCCATAACTCAGACAGTGAAAGGCCGCTAAGATCTGACGAGTCATTCAAAAACTCAGAATGATATTTTTTTACATACTCGAAAAAACCTTCATACTGGCAAGAGTTGGTTATTACCATCAATTTACCTTTCAGTTTAAAGCGATTATTATCTTTATACTATACTTTACTACAACGAATCTAATTTGCGATTAAAACATGAAATTACGCGGATTTACCTTACTTGAACTAATGATGATCATAGCAATCATCGGTGTGTTAGCAGCGATAGCTTTACCTAACTATAAAGATTATTTGCTTAAGGCTGAGCTTGTTGATATAGAAATGAGAATTGGTGCTTTAAGACAATCAGCGGCCATTGCAAATACAACTCACTCAGAATATCTCATATCTTTTAATTCACAACCCAATGAATTTCCAGAAAAGCTTAAATCCGTATTACAGCCGATTCAAATGACTTATTCGGATATTACCATGCAACTAATCCATACAGACAAAACGATCATGCCCTTTACCGGAGGAATTGATCGTCCCTATTTATTGTTGGTTGCTCAAAACGAGATTGGTGCAAAAAAACTGACATTTTTGAGTGAAATGCTACCGCAGAGTATTTGGGGTTGGTGGTTACCATCTATTGGTTTAGCTGTTTCACTGGTCGATAACGTTGATTTATCGGTACAGACACCAACACCAACACCAACACCAACACCAACACCAACACCAACACCAACACCAACACCAACACCAACACCAACAGACTTACCGAATGTAGGAACAAGCACAAATAGACCAGAAGAAAGCACATCAAATATTAATCAAGATCATTCGGTAAATGGAAACAATGAAAATCACGGAAACCATGGAAATCACGGGAACCATGGAAATCCAAATAATCCACCGCATTCGAATCAGCACAATCAACAAACTGATAATAACGATGACTGCATACATCCAGGTATTGGCTACGCGTACGGTCGTTGCAATAAACATGGTTAAATAATTATGAATGAATCTAATATAACTGACCAGATAGCAGCAGCAAAAGAGGTTAGTGAAGATGCACGAAAAAAAATTCAGAGCAAATCAAAGAAGCTTCAATGGCCAGTCTGGTTAAATTTCGTATTGGCTATAACTTTGATAATAATAATTGGCGAGTATTTTTCTCTAAGAGACAAAAAAATACATGAAAACATTCAAAAATCTTCTGTAGAAATTCTAATAGAAGCAGATGCCGAGATTTGGCAGTATTTTCAAGAATATAATCGATTACCCACTAAGATACCCGATTCTAATCTTTCTATTTTCGTCAGCTATGAAATTATTGGACCAGTTGAATATCAACTTTCTACGGATTTTTTCGAGCATAAGAAAGTAACTTTAAATCGTGATATTCGAAAAATATTAGACCCTTACTCTATCGACGCTTCCATACACTAAAGGTAAGTCAAATGTTAATGGGGTCATTTGTTTCAATAAGCAAAAATTCCTTTTTATTTGCACATTTGTTTGTAATGATTAGTTAAGTCGACTCTAATTTTCCATCAACACCCTATGCGTTTTACCATAAAATATAAGCTCTTCTCTGCGATGATTTTAGCAAACCTTGTCGTTATCGCAGCGATTTACTTTCTGAGCAATTGGTCCTTAAGCGCTAGCTTTAAAGAATACCTGGATGCTAATAGAGCACAAACTTTGGGCCCTCTCATTCAAGCCTTATCGCAAAATTATCAGCGAGAAGAAGGATGGCAGTGGCTTAATCGAAATAATCACGATGCATGGCGTGATTTAGTGGATACGTATTATTTATCAAAGAATACTCGACAACCGAGAAACAATCATAGAGTCCCAAGACCACAAGCACATGATCGACCCTTTCGTGGTGACCGACGCCCACCGCCGCCCACACCACCACCCACACCACCGAAATTAGCCGACATGTTATCGCCTCGCTTACTACTCGCCGATAAAAACAAACGACTTTTGATTGGTCGACAGACACCTGACACCGAAATTGTCTGGTTAGAAATTATGAGAGATGATCAAATCATCGGATTCCTTGGCTACCATGCGACCAATGAAATTACTGATGAACTCGATCGCTTATTCATCGATAAATTAAAACTCAACTTTTTATGGTCTCTACTTATCATTATTGCGATCTCTGGACTCGTCACATTTTTCTTAAGTCGTATTCTAGTTCAACCGATTATTACGTTAAGACGTCTCGTTCATAAATTAGGAAAAGGCGATTTTTCAGAAGAAATAAAAGTCCATCAAAAGGATGAGCTGGGAGAATTAAGTGATGACATCAATAGAATGGCAAAATCGCTCGATAAAAACCTCAATGCTCGTCAGCAATGGGTTGCTGACATTTCACACGAACTAAGGACACCGGTTTCTATTTTGCAAGGGGAATTAGAAGCTTTATTAGATGGCGTTCGCCCTCTTTCATCTCAAGCGATTGTATCGCTTCACCAAGAAGTTAAAAGGCTTAATCACCTGATTAATGATTTACATGAGTTATCTATGTCTGATATCGGAGCACTTAACTACCGGTTCGAAGAAACTAACCTCATCAACATAGTTGATGAGGTCATATCTTCTCAAAAAAACCGACTCTCGAAAAAATTAATCATCGAGCATTTCAAACCCGATAAGCCCACTATAATTAAAGGTGATGAACAAAGGCTAACTCAGTTATTCTTAAACTTGTTAAACAACAGCTTATCGTACTGTAATCACCCAGGAAAAGTTGAAATAAAATACTCAATAGATAATAGTAATATTTGCATAACCTGGTCAGATTCATCCCCCGGAGTCACAGAAAATCAACTGGAAAAACTCTTTGAGCGACTCTATCGAATCGATGAGTCAAGAAATAGAAATACAGGAGGTTCTGGCTTAGGTTTATCCATTGTTCGGAATATTGTGGAAGCGCATGGTGGTAGTATTGAAGCGACACACTCATCACTCGGCGGCGTTTCATTTAAAATAAATTTACCGTTATAAAAAACATTCAGGTTAAGCCAATGTTAAATGCAAACTCGAAAACTAATATTCTGATTGTAGAAGACGAAGAAAAAATCGCCCGATTATTGGCGGATTACCTGAATCAAGATGGCTTTAAAACCTGTCAACTTTATCGTGGCGATCAAGTCATTGATACTCTCTCCAAGTCATCTTTTGACTTAGTTTTGCTTGATATAATGCTGCCGGGATTAGATGGGTTACAAGTATGTAAACGCATTCGAGAAACGTCCAATATCCCAATAATTATGATCACTGCACGAATAGAAGAAATAGATCGTCTGTTAGGACTCGAATTAGGAGCTGATGATTATATCTGCAAGCCTTTTAGTCCAAGAGAAGTGGTCGCGCGCGTCAAAGCAGTATTGCGCCGGTTCAATCTTGAAAGTAATACCTCCGACAAAACAGCAGATCATGACAACTTGACTTTAGATGAGCAAAGATTTCGAGTCGAAAGAAACGGAGCGGCTTGTGAATTAACGAAGGTGGAGTTTTTTTTAATAAAGACACTGCTATCGAATCCTGGACTTATCTACTCTCGCAATCAACTTATGGACATTATCTATGACGACGGTCACTCTGTCAGTGACCGCACTATTGATAGCCATATAAAAAAGCTAAGAAAGAAATTATTAACACTTGGGTTTGAAGAAAACTGCATACATTCGGTCTATGGCGTGGGTTACAAATACGAATAGACGTCTAGCTTCATCAAAATTTATAACCCTGAAAATAAAACAAATCTGCAGACAACTATATTGCTGAATTGTTTTTACATTTCCTGAAGAATTATTATTCATCACTTAAGGTGTTTAAAAATGCAATCAGGTCAGCAATATCGCGGTCGGACAATTCAAGCTCGCCGATATTCCCACCATTATCAACATTCCGATTCACTTCTGGCGGTTCACCAAAATCAGTATCACGCGTGTTGTAAAAGTCGACTACCTCTTCCAATGTGTTGAAGACTCCATTATGCATATAAGGCGCAGTATTCGCGATATTACGTAAATTTGGTACACGAAATCGGCCGTCATCACGGGGATTATTGGTTATCTCCCCCAACCCTAAATCCAGAAAGGAAGGATCTTCTAATAATGCCGGTAACATCGAATTTTTTGGAACGCCAATATTATGATATTCAAAATTTGAAAATACTTGCAGTCCGCCATCTTCGTTGGAATGGCAAGTGTCGCATTGCGCGCGACCGAAAAATAAATCATGTCCTCGATCTTCTTCATCAGTGAAAGTATCATTACCAGCCAATACCCGATCAAACTTTGAGGTAGCAGGACTAAAAATTTCAGTCCTTTCAAACGCTGCTATCGCATCCGCAATATAGTCATACGCTCGCTCTGTATCTTGAAGTACGTTGTTTCCAAATAAGGCTTCAAAGTCACTGGCGTATTCCGTAAAAACTAACTTGTCGATCACCGCTTGTTCACTGGCATTACCCATCTCAATGGGATTTAAGAAGGGGCCTTTTGCTTGCTCTTCGAGAGAGACGGCACGACCATCCCAAAATAGACCGCCAACAGTAATTTCAATCTCATCACCATTCGGCAATTGACGAGTTTCCAGATGCCGGTCTGGGATATGTGCTGCGTAACTCGCCGTTGGGGAATTACGGGTGCCAAAACTCATTCCATCCGCTCCCAGTGAGGTGGGATTTGAATCATTAGGGTCATCAAACCCAGAATCAGGACTATGACAACTGGCACATGATTGTCCGGGAGGAGTCGATAAACTAGTGTCGTTAAAAATTTTCGAACCTATTTCTACTAACTGCGCCGTGGGGACTTCTGTGCCATCACTTAAAATAGTCATTTCAACTGGCTCATCAGGAATGTCTGGATCGTCCGATATATCAGATGTATCAGAATCACTGCTTGAACCACAAGCGAACAACAAACCACTAACAACGAAAATACCGCAATATTTTAATAAGTGATATCGCATACCAGCCCCTTAACCACAAAATTTTTAACCTGCCACTTCAAGATAAGTGAGTACGAGACCAGAGTATGGGTTTAGCGTGCAAACAATAGGGAAGAAATGTGAAAATAATAAGGATTTCAATAGCAATCAAAGTCGCCACAACACGAGCTTATATGCACCGAAATAACCACGATGAGCTACTATTAAGGTACTTGAAAGTTTTTCCTCGTCTTTATAAATGGCAATTAAGTATATGTTTTTCAACAAGTTACTTAGATCAATACCATTAACCTTAATGTATACGACGGTATTAGTCGGTTTCTCATTGAGCTTAATCAGCTATGCCTCGCCGCCGAACAACAAAGGAAATACTCAAAACGAGGATATTGAGAGTAAAGCGGATAAAGCACTGTTCGAACTGAGCTTGGCGGAATTAATGGCAGTACGCCTATCAGGACAACCTCAAGGGTATGGCATTTTTCAGTCCAATGTAAATCAAGTGTCCGATCGCTCAATCAACCTAGGTATTGTGGTTCCCTTGAAAAAATTTCCCTACTCTTCAGCATCCGTTTTAGCCGCTGCCGATCTTGCGGTTAATGATATTAACTCGAATGGTGGAGTTGCCGGTAAACCACTGGCGTTAATTCGCGCCGATGATGAGCATCTTCCTTCATTGGCAATCAAACTCACAAAGCAACTGATCGATGAGCATCAAATTTTTGGCATTATTGGCCCTATGACTTCACAAAGCACGCTGGATGTCCTCAGTAATGTGTCAATACCAAGCCATACTCCATTGATTACTTTCAGAGCCTCTGCCAGCCACTTGAACAAAGTCAGTAAGAATCAACTTTTCTATCGCTTAACACCAGACAACAATCGACAAGTAGATCTGATATTCGAAGAACTAAATTCTAAAGATTTACTCGAAAAAGTGGTATTTATCGGAACGAAAGATGTTTACGGTCAAGAAATCCTTAGCGGCATAGAAGAGAAGTTAAAACAAAATAATAAAGCGCTCTCGCATAAGTTGGAATTAAATACATTAGTCGATCTCAACCTTTATAATATGAAAGATCAAATACGCCTAATTGAACGTCTAAAACCAACCGCCATCATAATTGCTACCCGACCTGACTTTTCAGATATTGTTTTAAAAAAGCTCGAAACCTATTGGACATCCCAAATACCGCTTATCCTGATGGGTGACATTATCAATAGAAAATACGCAAAAGAAAAAGGCGTTGGCGACATAAAGCAATGCGTTAAATATATTGTTGCCAAACAGTCCGATGAAGCTACATCATTGCTACAAAGTAAAATTAAAAGAATATTTGACGTAACCGTTTCCGGAAATGATACAGGGTACGCCTACGATTCAGTGATGCTATTTGCTATGGCAAAAATGATTTCAACCTATCGCAACATCAGCTTTGAGAGCGCTATGGAAAGCATTACGCGAGAAGGACACATCATTAATTACCGAGATTATCGAAATATAATTGAGCTGTACGATAAGTATGGCAAACTCAGTTATCATGGTACCAGTGGTAAAGTTTCTTTTGATGAGTCAGGTGAAAATCTCGCTGCTAATTTATCTTGGGATTTACTATCGGATCAAACGACAGAGAGCTCGCTATGTAAGCTATAATTTCAAATTGACGTCTCCACATGCACTTCAATTCGACCTGACTAACTATAAGTAAGTTGTTAAATTTCTTTAGAGTCAATTCACTTAAAAATGATTGTCAGGTGTAACACGACATCAAGCTGACAATCATTAAATCAACCTCAATTTAGTTAATTGCTTTTAATTGTTCCTTAGATTCATCAAAAGATTGCTGACAGGCTTCAATATTTTTAACTCGATAAGCATTAATGCAATCATCCTGCGCCTGTCTAAGCCATCCAATATTCGTTTGGATTTTAGAACGACTTAGCGCTGCTGCAGCTTGTCCAGCCACAGGCACTTCAGCAAAGGATTGAAAAACATTAAGTAAACTGTATTGATGAATGAGTAACGTATTTATTTCATCGCTTAGAACCAACCAATCCTTAATATTCTCGGGTGTAACAACTGCAAACTCTTGATGGCCCGTTTCTCCGTAACGGCTACTCTCAAAATAGGTCACACTTAAATTATCGTCATTTGATAACCACTGAGCATATCCATCGTCTCGTAATAGATAACTCATAATTGCATCACTAGCTTGGTCACAAACGGCAATGCTTTGAGAGCTGTCAGAACCACAATGTAGTTCATCACTGCCACCCAATTGCTCAACAATAAATGGAGGTAACGTATTCGATGACAAGGCTTTTACGGTGTAGCGAGCATTTTTAGCGTAATCATAGAACTCTTCAGTTCGTGTACTTTCTGTTTTAAAAAACAGTACTCTTACACGAATCTTTCGTACGAATTTTCTATACTCTTCTTTATCATCAAACACTAATTGACTGGTTAAATAAATATCGTTGCCCAATTGAACATGATCAACATACTCATCTCCACAAACAGAAAATATCGACTGAGATGACTGACCAATCAAAGATTGTCCTATCGAAGAATACTCTCGATTTTCCAAGCGATAAGTACTGCCATGATAGTTAATTCGTAAAACAACACTAATGGTATTACTGTTTTCTACCATCCTTGTGTGCAATTGAACAGAAGCGCCACCACCGAACAATCCTAAGTTAACATCACCACTTATTTTTCCGTCAATTTCTCGAATAGAACTCGAGACGCTTTGCTTATTTTGAAAGCCTAGAGAAAGTTTGTCGTTATTATAACGGATCCAATCACCACGCAAACAAGGCTCTTTAATCACTCCACTCAAGCTTTCGATTCCATACCCCAACCATTCAACTTGTGCATTAATCGATTGGAACGTTGTTGCCAAGCTGAAGCTCGTATACAAGGATATCAACGAACCACAAAACCAATATTTTACAAACTGTCGCATGATTATCGTTCCTGGATGGGCCGAACATTAACTAAATGTCAACGTTCGGCTTAGATTTAAAAAACAACCAGATAGTTCTATCGACTGAATTTTCCAACACAGCGAACAGGATACGATTGCTCTATATGTCCCCACATACCGGTTAAAATATAAGGCTTACTTGTAAAGTCAAGCCGGTTTAATTGTGGCGATGCCATCCAAAAATAGGCTGAGTTATTGTCAATAAACTGATTGGGGTTATTCCCGTCAGAACTTGTAATGTATCCGTAGGGTAAAATGTTCATACTCCAAGCATTTTTTCCACCTAGTAGATGAGAGCGTGCATAAATGGCACTTCCATCGGCTTCATTATTCATTTCTGCCCGCAAGCGAATGTTCATATTGATGCCATCTGGGGTTGTTGGCAAACTCCAAAACATTCCAGTAATGGCTTCATACTTCTCACTGTAAGCTTCGCACGCCTTTTCAGATTCAACTTGGTTATAAAGACGCCCTTTCGCACGACACATTGCAGTTGTATTTCGAGTTAAATTCCCTTCTGAGTCGACACACCAACCGATATCATTACCATTAATATCTTTAGCCACATTAAGATTTTGAGCGGTATAGAACCAAGGTGTTGTATCGCTATGCGTGTACATCTGATAATCTTCATTAAATAATTCCAACTCCTCATTCAACATCGGAACCGTTATCGTACGGTCTAAGAAGAAGTACAAGTCGGATGCACTCTTGCCAAATTGCGTGCGCCAAAATGCCATGCTAACAGCAGCTTCGGGTTCATCATTTTTTTCAGTTTCCCATTCTGTAATGTAGTGAAAGTGACCGTCGACTCGTTTAGCTCTTAAAACCACTTCTGTTTTGTAAAGCTCCTCTTCGCCATACTTTTTATCTCGTGCAATTTCCCATCCATTCTCCGTGTAGACCCAAAGTTTGTAGCTTCCATTAATAGGAGACCGAATACCGACTGGATTTGCCATTGCTAATTTCTTGGAGCTTTTTGTTAAAAACCGTCCTTTTCGAGTCTCATTAAAGAAGCCACTGAATTGAAATCCCCAGCCATTCGTTGTAACTTTTCCTGTAGCACTGTCATGATTCCAATAATCCGTACCACTGTTTTCGGCACCGATTAACATATACGAAGCATCACGTCCACTTTGCATCTTTATTGGGTAACTGTAAGTATTAAGCGCTAACTCTAGCTCATCACTTCCTCCGAGATCTAAAACCTTTTGTGAATAAGTGGTTAAGCAAGCTCTTCCATTACCAGCATTATCACAGTTTTCTTCCAAATAATTCGAACAATCGTTGTTATAGATATTCTTCTCACAATAATCAGCAAGATCTTTCAAAGTATCGGCATTTTTTTGTGCTGCCTCAGTAATAAAGCGAAGAGACTGACGTTGATAACTATTTAAGTAACTGGACGATCGAGAAAGCAAACTGGTTGCTCGACTTTTATTTTGCATCTCTTCGGCATAGTCTCGTTGCAGATCTCGGATAATTCCAGAGTTATCATTCACATCATAACTACGACGCCCTAATTGATGTACGTTACTCGCTGTACCAAAATAACGCTGTGTTTTGTAACCAACCACATTGGAGTTACTTGGCGTTAAAATCATTTTACTGAAGCCATCATCTTCGAATTCAGATCCTTCTAAACTTCGAGCGTATTTAATAACGTTTTCAAATAATGTTCGACATGTTTCAAAGTTTAGCGCGCTGCACTGAACGAAATTGTCTGGAATCGCTTTCAGTAACGCTAATGGATCACCACCAAATTGGTGCGCGCGCACGGTAATATTAATAGACGCTTTCTGTTTATCATCTAAATAATCAAGCTCACCGCTGACTTCACCTAAAGAAAAATCGACATCCAATGCGCCCTCAAAAGCCAATTTATCTGAAGCACTCACATACTCTGCTTTCATCGATACAAACAATAGCGCCGAGCGTTCAATTTCTCGGACAAACTCATCGCCGGCACGCTCTAGCAGTTGTGAATCACTAAGATTTTCCGTATTCAAAACAGCTTGACCTTGAGGGCTCAATACAACATCACTATCACCAGGATTTCTTAAAAGAATCTTAGATTTCGCATGGTGTCGCGCCATAAACACCCAGTTACTAGAAAATTCGTCCGCCGACGACTCTAAAGCAACTTCCGCACCGGCATCTACCGAAGCCACGGGAAAGTTTAAGTCCGCGGTCACCGAACCATTAATAACACTCGCGATCTGCTGATAGTTTTGATTGGTTTCAAAAAAGAAATCGGTTCCCTCAGCACCCACAACTTCCGAGGACTGACCTTGCACCGTTTTATAATTCAAAAACTCACCCGTCACACTGTTGTAGGCCGTTCCCAATGGAATGTAATCATTATCACCAGCTATAACTGTAGTTGCCTGACTCGAAAAACTCATTAAGCACGCTAGCGCACCACCAACCCACTTTGCACATTTTGTTTTATACATCATAATTTTTTCCTATAACCATTCGTTACTCTTACCGAAGTACTTAACCGTTAGTATTCCAACGCCGTTACATCATACGATTGCAAAAAGTTCTGACTCGACCACCAGGTCGCACAATCGTTTGGTCCTCCGGTTAAACAATCTTTTGCCAATTCGCTTAAGTGATACGCGTTATTACTTGCTCGATTTTCGATATCACGCACAATTGTCAGCTGACCCGGTTTTAGATCGGCAACTCGTTGTGACGATAAATAATTCGCACGCTGCTGATGCATCACCGAACGCTCCCAACGCGTTTTGATATCACGGAGAGCCTGGCGTGAAGCAAACGTTAATTTGTCCAATGGATCACTGAAGTATTGACGAAATTCGGGACCACTATCCTCGTAACTTGCCGTCAAATAACGCACGGGATTAAATTTGTTATACAACCACTCGCCGTCACTGTTTTTGAATTGCGATGGAAAGCCGACAACACCTGGTAATTTATCTTTCGCGTACAGGACGGTATTTTCGAAGTAGCCCAAGCATGTATTTGGATCGCGTAATGTACAAGCATGGGAGGTTTGGTCATCCAAAATACTCAGTAGCGAACCACTATCACCACCGTACTGATAGGCTCGAATAGTTACATCCACCGTTTCAGAATTATTAATAGCGGAGTAGTCGGCTTCACCATCGACAGAGACTGTGCCCTGTGCCCAGTCCACCGATAAACGTCCACCAATGTTTTTCTTATCTTCGGCGTTACGGAATTTAAATTGAATGTTCACCATTAACCAAGCACCGAGCTCAACTCCTTGGATAAATTCATCGCCGGTAAATTCAGCCAATTCTTTGCCACGGTATCCCATAGTTTCTGCCCAAAACATAAAGCCTGATGTCGGGTGTAATCCATTTCCTGATCCCACCGCGGTTTCGCCTTCAGGCTCTAATGGAAGTAACACTGGTTTACGTGGTGTTGCTCGCGTAATTAAAGTGTACGAACTGGTAAATTCGTCGGCAGAGTTTTGAAACGCTAGTCCCACATCACCACTCACTTCAAAAGAAGCAGCACTGATGTTTGCACTGGCCGAGCCGCGAATACTGTTCAACAATTTTTCATAGTTTTGGTCAACGCCAATGTATAAATCGAGTTGAGTGTTTCCTACGAACTGTGCGCTATCGACAAAACCATCGTTATTCGCATCAACATCGACAATGACATTACCGTCCTCATCTTCAGCTGGCAGTGCAGAAACATACACTGAAGTTGCCCCTTTAAATTCCCCGCGCTCAGAGTCGTAACCGCCGCCCAATAAATAAGTATCGATGGAGTCGTCAATGGGAATTGAAGATTTTAATGAACGCGTTGCTTCCTGTTTTTTGTCGGTCAACTTTATCGCTCGTTTACCCGATCTTTTTTCTGCCAGTTTCCAACTAGAATTGCTGGCACGATCAATATCAACATTAAAATCACCTGCAATGGAAGACCCAGGAAGCGCGCTCGCAACCGCAATCGATAGTACTGCTGGTGAAAAGACATGTGCCAATTTTTTAATTCGCTGCCCAAGTGGTGGAGATCCATAGGAGTGTTTCATAATCTGCCTCTCTTAACTTCGTTTTTATGCATTCAATAAAATCTTCGTTTTATTCTGTGAAACTCGACATTTTATTAACCGTAAGTGTCACGTAACGTTTTCAAGGAAAAAGATGCGAGAGTAAACTACTAGTTACTGATAAAGTTCTAATATTTCCTGATGTGCTTGTTTTAAAAGGATTTATTCAATCATAAGAAAGACGAGAAAGGTATACTTTTGACTTTTTCTACTGGTAAGAACGAACCAGTTGTAAGTTTATTGATACTCAAACAATCGATATTTTTGAGATATTTTTCAACAAACGGATTCAACAAGTTCCTGCATATTAATTCAAGCAAAAACGCATAATAAACACAGTTCAATTAACACCAGCAGTTATCTCTTATCGATATACCCGGTTATCACTGAAAAATTTAGCTGAATTGCAGGAGACGCTGTAACTCAAATCTAGTTTTTTAGGTTTTAGGTTTTAGGTTTTAGGTTTTAGGTTTTAGGTTTTAGGTTTTAGGTTTTAGGTTTTAGGTTTTAGGTTTTAGGTTTTAGGTTTTAGGTTTTAGGTTTTAGGTTTTAGGTTTTAGGTTTTACAGCGTTAACTGACCACGCTTTGATTTCAAGTTATTTTCAATCTCTTGTAGATACCGGAGCACAAAGTCGTTATCTCTCCATGGTAATAAAAAGGCTTCGACGGTTGTTCTGTCATGGGTCCACCATGCCTCATCATCGCGAAAGTTTTCAGCTAACATATGTTCTCTGTTTTCTGCAAAACCAGCGCAGCTATTACTACAGTAAAATCCAGAAACGATTTGAAATCGAGCTAATCCCCAAAAAGAGTAAGATTCAGGATAGAGCTCTCTGTATTTTTCAAGCTTATTGTAAAAGTGCTTGGCTGAAATCTCGGCACCCTCAATATCTCCTGAAAAATATTGTGCGGCTATCATAGCCAAAGAAGCATTACTGTTTTCTGTTGAGATCGAAATATTGGGTTGATTATCTAAAAATAATTGAAAAGCTGGCTTCAATTTCTCAACCCCTTCAATGTCGCTTCGCTTTATTAAAAGAGCTATTCTTGGCAATAAAAACGCATCAACATCGTATAGTGCAATCTCCTCATTACTCAATCGAGAAAAATTAGATTCCAATCCATGAAGATCTCCGAATAACTGAATGACCGGCATCCAGCGTGACCAATCATTATCTTTCGCCTGTTCAATGAACAACCGAACCTCATCAAAGTTTTCAAGCATAAATTGCACTTTTAACCATTGAAGTTGACTAAAAGTATTAGAATACAAATGAAATTGATGCTCTGAAGCAAATGCTAAATAGTCACTTCGTAAAGAGAACATCAAGGAGTTATTCGCAAACGACGTTTCCAAACGATTCGCCAGGCCCTCATCCTGACTACGAATCGTCGATGCGGCTCTTTCCCATTGCTGACTTAATTTCTCCAACGACTTATTTGACGCACAAGTATCAATAATCGATTGAATGGTTGATAATTGATGCGAGGAAAAGGCCGATTGAGCTCCACCATTAATAATTCGATTTTCGATAGTTTCGCAAGGTACGGCAGACTTAATCATTAAATATAAAAAAGCCCGCCATACAGACTGTTCACCCGGATATTTACTGACAAGAATATTTGCAATATCAAATGCATGCTGGCGATATTTAGCCTGCGAACTGTATCCATACAAAAGTGCAATCAAAGCATCTATGTTATTGGGTTCAGACAAGAGTACATCTTTCGCCATGTCGACATACTTCATAACTTCCTTTCTATGCTCAACATTAATTGAACCATTACTAATCGATGCTTTAATTAATGCGCCTTCAATTTCTGGTGTATCTGGAAATTGTGAATTAAGACTCGTCAGAATGCTTATTGCTTTTTGAATAGCAAACTCGTTGCCTTCTCTAAGGTATGTATTGGCGATTATAAGCTGCTCTATATCATGCGGAGACAGTCTTGTTGAGAGATTTAAATAATAGTTAACCTCATGTTGATGAACAAACTTTAGCCGAAGTGCTGATGCGATTTGTTGAGAAATTTCGTCAATCAGCTTTGACGCTGTATTATTTTCTAGATTAATAACATAAGAAAACAATAAAGCCTCAGAGCTCTTGTCCACCAACTTAATAGAAACTCGAATAATATTGGAGTAATCTTTCACAACACCACTTAAAATAAAATTAGAGTCTTTACCTGCATTTCTCTCTAATCCATCAATCACATTCACTTGAGGAATTTTAGATAAATTCAGTAAGATATTCTCATGTAAGTCGTCTTCAAAATAATCAGGAAATAATTGTGTCACTTGATTTGTAAAAGGTTTAATCAGAACTATAGGAGTGACACCTGAAGCATTGTCTCTATCGATTGCAGAGACTATAACACTCAAAGAAATAACAAAGATTAACGCGAACGTTAACGGAAAGTTCAACCTTTCCATGTAATACCATGGTCTCTTCATCTTACCAGGTATCGAGGAACAATCTGCTTCTAAAGAATTCAGCTCGTCCTTCTTTTGAACGCGAATTTTCTCTGAATTAACAAACTGATAGCCAATTCGATGTACCGTTTTTATATACTCTTCTCGAGAATCGCTCAATGCCTTCCGCAACACAGAAATGGCTCTATTAATTGCGTCATCTGAGACATAAGCATTAGGCCAAACATGGGTCGCAATATCATTTCTAGAAATATTTTGTTTAGGATTACTTAATAAGAATTGCAGTAAAGCATTAATGATGGGATCAAGTTTGTATTGCTGACCATCTCTCTGAATTAGGTTATCTTCAGGAATAAAAATGACAAGATTTGGATTCGCTAAATTGTCATTCATAAGCACAACCGTTTAAATCGACTAAAGGAAATACAGATAAACTGATACGATTACGAGGATAAGAGCTTAACTTTGAGTCAAAAGCATTTAGATGCATTCGTGATTGATACTGAACACGTCCATACTTGTACAACCAACTTTTTGTTTTAAACTGCAAAACTAATAACAAGTTTTCAGCACCCCAATTAAAACTCACTTTGAAAAACACAAACATACCATTGGAAAATCAAACTTACGTTATTTTTAATTTTTGTTTAGTACGTTTAATGCTCGACAAATACCTTAAACGAATCTTCATCTTTAAAATAGTGTTTATTTTTACCATTAATACAAAATACTTATAAAACACTACCTAAAATATTTATATTTTGACTAAAAAACACCAAGCCAATTTATACATCTTTTTCTAACAGACCAGAAAAACACTCTATTTAAAGCGAGAAAAATATCAGCTTTATTTATACAACTTAGCTATTGCATTAATTTGGGAGCGATCTCATCCTTCTTTATACAAAAGACGCTAATTCAATGTTTTTGTTACAAAAATTAAAATAGAATGGATTATCGGTAATATTCACACTTCGTACCTTTTTAAAACGAAAATGCTTTAAAAGAAAACAATTAGTGAATAATCAGCAGTACTTACACTCTTCCAACCAGCAATGAAGGCCTAGAGGTTCTATAAAAACATTTTAAAATTCTGCAATAAATTTTTAGTTTTCTACTATAAATTCGGCATCGTCCTTTATAGCAACCACATTCGTTTTCTTATTAAAGCTCTTTAAGAAATTTAAGTTGTCTAATTCTCGAATAATAAAATGGCAGAGATAATCCTAGGGAGTTTTTTACTGTTGCGACAAATGACCTTCCCAGAAATGAATACCTTTCCAAATACAAAACCGAGATTATTATTAAAATTATGCGACTTTATTCAAGAATAGTAGCAACCAAAGGAACGACGACAATAAAGTTTGACAATAGCAGCGAATGACCCACCCGAAAGTTAACGAACCAGTTTGGCTTGAAACAAATAAAGCTGATGGCTGTTAGAAATAATATGCTCCATATCGAAAGCTTAAGCAATGTAAAAGTGAGGACAAAGGAAGCGGGCAATAAACAAGTTACATAGGCAATTAAAGCCATATTAGATAATAACGTTCGATGGCTGGCTACAATTGAATCAAGATAAATCAAACTACTTTCTTTTGAGCGCTCTATTGCAACCATTGAGAACATCAAGCCATTCAGCAAAATTACAAATAGCGAAGCTGAAAATACGGTATTAATTGAATTTGAACTAACGAAATAAATGAATCCCAATGTTATAACCTGAAAAAAGAAAAACACTTTTCTCTGTAAGTAGGCTACCAGGAAAACAGGATGTTGAAATTGATTGAATAGATACTTTGCGAACAGCTCTTTCAGAACATAAGCACATCCGACCATCGGGAGAATAATTATTGAAAGGTCATCAGAGTACTTGAATGATCCTATGTATATGGTAAGCGTCAATAGGAGCAAATAGTTGCTGACTTTATTGCTAATTAAACGACCGAGAATAAACAAATAGAAAGAACATAAAAATAGGACAAACGCATTGATATTCGTCGGGAAATCCTTCTCAAATATAACTAATAAATAAGACCAAGCAAAAAGAATGTGCAATGGTATTAAAATAATGAGGCTGGTTAATTGAAGTAGAAATACAGTTTTTACACGACTGCCGATGAATTGAGACAAAATATCAACATCTCGACTACCAAATGCGAGCATCCTTAACTTCTCTACAAACCATTGAGCACCCAATATCACCGACAAAAAGATAATGACTCTGACAACCAGCGATACATCTTCACGACTCAGCATCTGAAGTGCAAACGGAAGTGTAAAGATTAGAACGTACATGCAAGCGAATAGAACGCCTAAAACTTTAAATTGTTCTTTATACAACCGCCTGATCGTTCTCGAACATTGCTTATAGAGAATTTGACTGATATTCATTGAGAGAAATAAATGGAATTCGTTGAAACTGAGCAGTAAATTGCGGGTGCTCCATATGTGTCGCCATTACAATAAAGCGATCTTCCCTATTTTTTAACTGCTGAAAAAATATATCACAGGCTAAATTATCCAATCCATTCATTGGTTCATCAAATAAATACAGTTGGCAGTCATAGGATAGAGCGATAATGAGCATCAGCTTTTTTGCATTGCCCAGAGACAAGGTTCCTAGTGACTTAGAAGAGCTTAGATCAAATTTAAACAACTCAGCTAACTCTTCGGGCAAAGAGGGCTCAATCAGCTTTCGTTGTTTTAATGCAAAAGAAGAAAACTCGTCAACACTCAATTCACCAAAAAGACTCAAGTTATCGGGAACAAAGCTAATCATTTTTACATATGACTTAAAGTCTTTCTTTAAGTCAATACCATTTAACAAAACTTGCCCACTCCATTCGGAGTCTGCACCAGCTATAACCCTCAGTAAGGTTGATTTGCCACAACCATTACTACCCGACAAAATATAATGACCTGTCGATAGCTCAAAGCTTAAATCACTCAACACCGGATTTGAGTCATAATATTTATTAATATCTTTTACGTTGAGCATCTTTTTTTCCTGACGAGAATGCTTAAGTAGCATTTATGACCGCTGGGTTTATTTAAGCTCCAGAGGAACTTCTAACAAATTTAAATAATACTCCAAACTCTCTACACTCAATAGGACAAAACCAGCTGGAGGTAACTTCATATATTAACTAACCTCCAGCAAGTCAGTTTATCTCATTAAAAATATCAGCGGTCTATCGGTGATGTCATCACATTTAACTGTACATATAACAACCACACTTATCCATCTATCTATGGATACCTTATTCCTAAAAAGAAACGCTGCGATTATGTGAGTACTTATAGACACAAGAGTCTCAAATAAAATCCCTTTTAACCAAAAATTATTGCGAACGGTTAAATTTCAGCCAACCCTTAACTCAGAACAAATTTTGAGCACTTCAATAACGAGTTAACAAAAACCACACTTATTGACCGACTTAATTTTTAAGACATGAACACTTAGAAAGAAAATATACAAATTGTGGAAGAGTCGTTCTTGCTTCATTCATAAACGAGAGTTAAAGCATCCGTTTTAATATCAGCAGTAATCAAGTGTCCCATGAATACAATCTAAAAAACTCAAATCATAACCTCCTAATTAAAATAACGCTCATTGGAATAATAACTTTAAAATGGGACAGGTTGACGACAACAAGACCCTACCGGAAGAAATGAACAGTATAAAAGCTTCGCGACAAACACATGCTTGTCGGTAGAAAAGCAGTCCATACGAAAAAGTGCATTAATAAAAAATTAACCGCTCAGCCAATAGAAAAATATCCCTAATTAAAATAAGTATCACTAATCATTATCTAAAGAATATCTACCCAATTTTATATTTTCAATACATTTTTTGCTCATCACTAATACAAAAGATTTTTATATATGAGA
The DNA here is from genome assembly GCF_007570825.1 of Pleionea sediminis. Classification (GTDB taxonomy): domain Bacteria; phylum Pseudomonadota; class Gammaproteobacteria; order Enterobacterales; family Kangiellaceae; genus Pleionea; species Pleionea sediminis. The sequence continues at coordinate 378,092 of NZ_SUNB01000001.1, forward strand.
TACCTGAAATTAAATTCGAGATTTTGTTCACTGAAAATAGCTTTAATCTCTATTTCCAATTTTTTATAAAAAAGAAAGATAGCTAGTCTTTTTTTTGTTGATCTATATCAATTTTCAATTTAATTTTTTAAGCGCGCATCGATGTGTAAGATGAGTTCGGATTTTGAAACCTAGGAAATCGAAGTTCGAACTCCTCATTTAAATCTTGCAAATGGTGAGAATAAGAATATTCAAACCACTAAATTAAACATGGAGAATTTTAAAATGAAAAATCAATTGCGTGACCAATTAACTGCTCAAGGCTGTGAGTTCAACTCTGTTGGGAAAACTTTAGCAAACGATATGCTCGACCACGTTTCTGGTGGCGATGCATTTCTACGCTTCCTACGTTTCCGTCGAGTAATTATTATCATTGCTCAAGACATGTAATTCACGAGTAGTAAGGACGAAGCTTAGCTTCGTCCTTTTTATAAGTTAGGAGGACGAAATGAAAAACGCTATCTATAGTGAGCTGGAGGCTATTGAAGTCATAATAAAATGCACAGAGCGGTGCAATATCAATTGTTCTTACTGCTATTACTTCAATGGCAACAATAAAGAATACGAACAATACCCCAAGGTTGTTTCTCCAGAAACGGTTGACCAAATCTGTCGATTTCTTTCCGAGGCCGCCGATGAGCTAAACCTCAAAGCGATTCAAATTGATTTTCATGGTGGCGAGCCCATGATGATGAAAAAAGATCAATTTGAATCAATGTGCAATAAATTAGTTGATGCATTGCAAGACAAGGTACGTTTGTCTTTCGCTATTCAGACCAATGCGACCTTGGTAGATGACGACTGGATTGAAATATTTTCCAAGTTTAATATTGGCGTGGGTGTTAGCCTTGATGGACCAAAGCATATTAATGATATGTATCGACTGGATCATAAAGGACGCAGTACCTACGAGAAAACAGCAAATGGCGTCAAACAACTTCAAGCCGCAGTCGCTGCAGAAAAAATAGAACCCATTTCCGTTCTTAGCGTTATCGATCCCAAATATAACGCAACAGAAATGTACAACCACTTCATTCACGAAATGAAATTTTGGGGTGCTGACTTTCTACTCCCTGACTTCACTAAAGAAACGTTCGACTATCAAGACATCCCTGCTTATACCGAGTTTTTAAAAGAGCTCTTTGATGTTTGGAAGGCCGATTTTAATACCAATAGAATTCGTATAATTGATTCTTTCTTGGGGCATTTTTCTGAGTCAGACTCTGGTTATGCATTTAGTACAGGCAAAGCAAAAGCCGTAGCCTTCGTCATTCAAAGTAATGGCGACCTGGGTCCGGATGACACACTTCGTTCGACGGGAGCTTGGAAAAACGTTAACCCTCGCCCAAACATTTATCAACATTCATTAGTTGAATACTTACACCATCCAGCAATTCTATATTTAGAAGAAGCTGCTCATAAGATTCCAGATGAATGCTCTGAATGCTGTTGGAAAAATGTTTGTGGCGGAGGTGGCATTCTCGCTCACCAATACAGTGAAAAAGACAACAGTTGCAATCACGCTTCGGTTTATTGCGACTCATTGCAAGAGTTTTACGCCTACCTGACAAGCTTCCTGATTGATAACGGTCTCAATATTGAGAAAGTTGAATCGATTCTCTTTGAGGAAAAAGTTGAAGCATGAGTGAGCAATTAACTAATCCTGAAGAGCTATTTCGAAAAGAGGCGATTCAATTTAGTGAATCGAGTCGACAAGGAAAGGTGTTGATTGCACATCCAGTTAGACTCACAGTTATTATTTATTTATTGATCGCCCTTTTCGTTATCACTCTTTTATTTTCTATGTTCGTCGATTACGAACAAACACGATCAGCCCGCGGTCAAATCAGGCCCGCATTACAATCTGAAAAAGTAACAGCGCCGCAAGGAACCTCAATTGTCGAGATATTTGTAAGCGATGGAGATCAAGTATCTGCGGGAGACCCCCTGTTTAAAGTCAAAAATAGAAACTTTGATATACAGGGAAATGATTTATTGGAAAGCAATAAATCAACCATTCAGTCAACTCTCGAATTACTTAACGAACAGCTTGAAATTACGAGAAGCAGCTATAAAGAAAAGAAAAGTGTTCTCACTAGCCGCATGGCTATCGACAAAAACAAACTGAATACCTTAAAAGATTCATTAAGCAAATATGAATTGAAGCATCAGCTCATGAAGGAGCAAATTGGCAACTTCGAACGTCTGTTCAATAAAAACCAAATTAGCAAGTCGGAACTTTACAACAAAAGAATCGAACTCATCGACTTTGAAATTGGTATGAATCAAATAAAACAAGATATTGATTCAATCAAGAATCAAATTCTGAGTACTAAAGAAGCTTTAATACAGCTCGACTTATCACAAGACAGCGAGAACAGTCGTTTATTAGTCAGCATTGAAGATAAGAAGCAAATGCTAATTCAAATCAGCGGAGAAAAAGAACAGATAATTAAAGCGGGCATTTCCGGTGTCGTAACTAATTTCACCAACTCTCAAGGAAGTAAGCTTTCTTCATCAGATACCATTATGCAGATTGTACCACAAGATTCTCCTTTATTAGCTGAAGTGTATTTGGCATCTCAGGATATCGCCTTTGTTAAAAAAGGCCAAAAAGTGAAACTGGCATTAGATTCCTTTCCTTATCAAAAATACGGTTATGCGTCAGGAATAGTAAGTAGTATTAGTGAAACGGCTATGGGAGATCTCGGCACTGTTCAGACGATAAATTCCAAAGACAACCACTACCGGGTTCTTGTGCAGCTGGAAGATTCGTCATTGGAACACAAGGGAAAACAATTGAAGTTTGTACCAGGTATGATGTTAAAAGGATTTATTTATGGTGATAAACGAAGCCTTTTTGAATGGGTCTTCGAGCCTGTCTATGGACTAATGGAGCGGTATCAATCATGAGTCAAGTTATCAATATTAATCATTTATTAAAGAAAAGATTCCCAATCTATATTCAATCTGAGCAGTCAGAGTGTGGACTCGCTTGCCTGGCAATGATTTCAACTCATTTTGGGTACAACATTTCACTTAATGAACTACGTCAGCAATTACCGGTGAGTTTAAAAGGTACGACATTACGCCATCTTATGTCCTATGCTGATCAGCTGGGTCTCTCAACACGTGCGGTGCGCGTTGAAATGGAAGACCTTTCATCGACTCGCTTACCTTGCATATTACATTGGGGATTCGACCACTTTGTTGTATTAACAGAAGTCCATAAAGAACACGTTATCATTGCTGATCCAGGTCGTGGAAAACTCAAAGTATCCAAAGCTGAACTGTCAAAAAACTTTACCGGGGTTATTCTCGAAATTTGGCCTTCGGAAAAGTTTCAAACTAAAAAAAAGACAGACCACTTTCCTATTTGGAAATTATTTTCGAATACCGAAGGACTCGTTTCGCTCTTCGCAAAAATTGCAATCGTCGCATTAATGCTTGAGGGAATTGCGCTTGCGATCCCGTATTTTAGCCAAGTCGTTATTGATCGGGTTTTGGTGAGCGAGGATGTTGATTTCCTCCATTTACTGGGTTTAGGATTTATATTCTTAGCGGCTTTCAGTGCTGTTTCCGAATTTGTAAAACAATGGCTGACAACCTACTTGGGAGCCAGTCTAAACCTACACTTGACCTCATCAGTATTTAAGCATTTATTGAATCTTCCTATCACCTACTTTGAAAAACGCAATGTTGGTGATATCACAGCACGCTTTTCGGCATTAAGAGACATTCGCGAATTGTTCGAAAATGAATTCGTTTCCGGTATTGTCGATGGACTGATGGTCATCATAACCCTGGTTGTCATGAGTCTTTATAGTTTAACCCTAACAGCCATTGTGGTTGCCTCAGTATCGTTATTTTCATTATTTCGCTGGGCCATTTATTCACCAATGAAATTACACACGGATGAAATAATCACGACAAGCGCTAAAGAACAAGCCATTTTTCTAGAAACCGTTCGTGGTATGACAGCACTAAAAAACTTTGGCGATGAAAGTCGACGTTTCTCAGTATGGAAAAATCGGTTGATTGATAATGTTAATGCCGATGTTCGGCTACGGTGGTTGGAAAACTCGAGTATGGTCGTTAAATTGCTCACCACAACTCTTGAGTACGTGATTGTTGTTTGGTTGGCTGCAACATTAATCATTAGCAATGAGTTTTCAATTGGCATGCTTATCGCCTTTCTTGGATTTAGACAACGCTTTTCAACTAAAGTCATGTCTTTAGTTGATTTACTATTTCGTTTTAAATTACTCAAAGTCAATGTCCAACGTGTTGCCGACATAATTCAAGCCGAACCGGAGAAAAATCGTTTCGGTCACGGTTTCAATATGGAAAAGGTTAAAGGTAATATTTCTGTTAAGAACGTTTCTTTTCAGTATTCATCCAACGACCCATTTGTTCTAAAGGATTTCTCACTCGAAATAGCGGAAAAAGAGTCTGTTGCCATTGTTGGTCCCTCAGGCATGGGTAAAACAACTTTATTAAAGTTAATGGTGGGACTGATTCAACCGACACATGGCACAGTAGAAATAGACGGCGTACCTATTATTCAGTCTGGTCTATCTGCCTACCGGGATAATATTGCTGCAGTTATGCAAGATGACACTTTATTTAGTGGTTCCATCAGAGACAATATTTGTATGTTTGATCCAAACCCAGACGAACAACTTATTATTGAGTGTTGTAAACACGCAGCGATTTACGACGATATTCGTCGTATGCCAATGGGGTTGTCATCATTGGTCGGAGACATGGGCGCTGCCTTATCGGGCGGTCAAAAGCAACGCGTTTTGATTGCTCGAGCCTTATACAAACAACCCTCTATTTTGTTTATGGATGAAGCGACCAGTCATTTAGATAGCATAACCGAGAAACGAGTTACTCGAGCAATTTCTCAGCTGGGTATTACTCGAGTCGTTATTGCCCATCGAAAAGAAACGATAAAACAATGCGATCGTGTCGTTGATATCAGACATATTAACCAACACATTGATACTAAAACACAACAGGAGTCTTTATGAGCGATCGATTTTCTGAACTAGCAAATCAGTTGATTCAAACTATTTACCCCAACCTTTCAAGCCAGTGGGAAGAAATCTCTGTTGAGGCACACTATGGCAGTCAGCGCGATGTATTTATTCAATTCATCGATACTGATGATGTGGAGCATGATATTCCTGATTTTGAGGGTTCCTCGAACTTAATCGAAAAACTAATAGAAGCGCATAACCCGAATGAACCAAATGAATTGCTCGAGGCCAACATTACAATTACAAAGGATGGAAATGTTGACGTTGATGTTCAGTACCATAATCCGGTTACACAACAAGCTAGTTAAATAGACTAGAGGAGGAATTATGAATCAGTTAAACTGGACCATCAGTTCTCTAATTATGGCAATCAGCTTAAATACAATGGCAAGTAAGGACAGCGTTCAAAAAATTCCGTTCGAATTAGATGATTCGTTTATTTTTGTTAATGCTAATCTCTCTAATAAAGATCAAGAGCATAAATACCGCTTATTATTTGATCTTGGCGACTATCGAGCGATATCACTCACAGAAAAAGTTTTACAAACTGTTCCTCATAAAAAGCTCGATCGTTACGATACTTTCCAAGACTATAAAGGTGATGTTTTTAAGGCACAGCAATTTCAACTGCCGGTCATCAAACTGGGTGAAGTTGTCTATGAGTCCAAGGTCGGGTCAGAGGACATTCAAGACAGTGAAAACTTATCACCCAGTCCTTTTGGGGCAATTGGCGCCGGTTTATTTAGCAATCAAACCCTGACCATAAACTTTAGAGAGCAAATCCTTGAGGTTTCAGAGCAGTCATTGCAACAATGCTATAAATTCGATCCCGCCTCTGGAGCCATTGTGACAGAAGTTGAATTGAATGGTCAGAGAGGATTATTTATTATTGATACCGGGACAAAAAAAACCGTAATCAATAAAGAAAGCTCCGTAATAAACGAACCAACAGATACCTTAGTTGCGCAGTCCTTTAAAACAAAAGATTTTGTGATAAACGATTTTCCGGTACAAGTGATCGACCTCAATATACCGGGCATTGACGGGATATTAGGTCAGGATGTGTTAAAGCAACATGCTTTAACGGTAGACTTTAAAAATAATTGTTTTAAATTTTCCTAATCTCACTTTCTTGTATCACAACGTCTATTGAAATTGTTCTACTTAATTGAATTCGGGCTTATCTATGAAAAGTTAGACAAGTCCGTTTTCATTATAATTAAATTAGTCTCTATATTTTATATCCATTTCCATTCAAATATTTTTTATAAGAACTATACCGGCACTGACAAGAGCGTTTTTCTGTAGGTGCATCAAGTCATCCTCCTACTTAGTTGAGATATTTACCTATTTCTTCCCCAATTCTTCCCAAATGCCCAACTTCGCCCGTCATTTTCATCCCCATTTTTCTATAAGTTGTGCATGATAAAAAAGGACTCAGCAATTCCTAATGGAGGAACACCAACATGTTACAAAGGAAAATAACTTTAACTTTTATTTCAACAATATGTTTATTGATACTGTCCACTGCCCACGGAGAAAAGCAGATTGGGCAATTAATAGAAACTACAACTCTAGAAGATAACTCACGATCGCCGAATAAATGCGATACCGAAACTTATGCGTTTCTTAATGGAACAGCTTCGATCGGTGGAACTTCTGAATATCAACCTGTTGTCGAGGCGTTTAATCAATGGAGTGCATTAAGCCACAAAAAGTTTGTATATACGAGTGACATTAATACTGCCGATATTGTGGTAAGTTGGAGTACCAACGGGCATTTACCGCCGAACAATTCCTTTTCAAACTATGCAAACTACGTCAACCAGAACGGCCAAACTCACCTTATCTTTAACGACTATTATTCATGGCGTCTCACGACTCAAGATCCTGTCTGGGGAAGCCTTGTTGATGTGAAATCCATTGCTTTAAAGTGGATTGGTCGAATTGAATCATTCGTTCTTAATAATGAACCCGACTCGATTCTTTATCATCAATACGTAAAATCAATTTGGCAACACAGCTTGCGAGATATCAATCGCATTCGAAATAACTACTCCGAATGCTCCACTTTTGGCCACTACCGTCTTGGGCCTGTCGAGCCACTTATCAGCAGTTACTGGCCTTTTAAAGATGATCAACGCCTCTTGAGTGGTGACTTTTGGGGAATAGGAAACGATCAACTTATGATAATCGACCCTAGCGGTGTTTTTAAAATGTTGTTCTCTTCCTCGCCTGCCAATGCTTGGTTATTGATGGATCATGGCGGCAGTGAAATTGTTCCTGGATATTTTCTAGCGCCTTGGGATCATTATGCCACTGGCGATTTTAATGGCGACGGCAAAGATGAATTGCTCGTAGCGAATCCTTTAGGTCGTTATCGAACACTTAGTTGGACCAATGGACAAAGCTGGTCGGCTATTCAATCCGCCAATAATGGCGACATCGATTCAGACGATCGATTCGTATCAGGAGATTTTGATGGCGATGGTGCTGATGAATTAATTTTAATAAAAACCGATGGACGCTTTTTCACTATGGACTTCAATACCATAACTTCAAACTGGGATATCCGCGCTAATGCCAGTGGAACAAACGGTATTATTTATTGGTGGATTACCAACGTTAATGATGTTTATGCCGCAGGTGATTTTAATAACGATGGTAAAGACGAGCTACTCGCGATGAATTTTAACGGCTGGCATCATACAATGCACCTAACTCCTGTCGGCTGGCGTTACCTAGAAGGCAATGGCAGTGGTTGGATTGGAGGTTATCAACTGGGATGGAACGATATTGCATTGGTAGGCAACTTTGACAATGATCCAGAAGATGAAGTTGTATTAACCAATAAATATCATCCATGGTCGGTACTCATGGAATTTCGCAATAATAATAGTTGGCACCAACTAAACCATAACCAAGGGCAGGACTTAATTGCCGACTGGAACACGCTACACAACGATTCTAAAATTACCGGAGAGTTTTTTGGTCTTGGCAAAGGAATGATATTTTCCGCACGAGCGCCAGGAGATTGGCAACTCATTGAATTTACTCAATAATTAGTAGAACACCCGCCATCTTGCCTTTCATATTGGGCAAGATGGTATTGAATCCTTCCTTTAAACAGTGTGTTTTTTGTTCAGTTTTTATTCATAAGCATCAAGTATACTGACTCCTATGTTTAATTGGCCGCAGCTCTGTAACTGATGAAATTAATTCTGGTTGTCTCATTTTTGGTTATTGTAGGCTGCTCGAGCTCGAACAGCTCCCAAGTTACGCACGATCGCCAATTCCACTCCTCATCACCAGGGCAATATTCCTCTTCCAATCCTGGGTTATCCAGTAAAAAACCCGATAACTCAATGCGACAAAACCTACTCGCTCACTATCAACGATGGCGAGGAACACCCTATCGTTATGGTGGATTAAGCCGTTCAGGCGTCGATTGTTCAGGATTTGTTTACCTAACGTATCAATCGGCTATCGGTTTCACCGTTCCCAGAACCACTCAGGCGCTGGCGCAAACTGGTGAGAGAGTTTCTAAAAGTCAGCTTCGGGTGGGTGATCTTATCTTTTTTAATACGGGCAAGAAAACACGACATGTGGGCATCTACCTTGGCAATCACGAGTTTCTTCATGCTTCGACCAGCCGTGGTGTTATTGTCTCCAAGCTCAATAACCCCTACTGGCTTTCTAGTTATTGGAAAGCACGCCGGGTGCTCAATTAATCATTTCTCTTTTTGGTGCTTACTAGAGTCGAGATTCAAGACTCTAACCCATGGCGATTTTTGATAACAAGCGCGGTTTAAACGCAGTCACTAGCCGTTTTTTAGCGAAAACTTAACATCGAATCATCCAGCGCAGCATTTTTAAGCCGGCTTCTAGTAAACCATCGGTTTTCGACTATCCTTAATGGGTATGCAAAGTACTTCTAGGTCTAACAAAACTTTGATTTCTAAAGCAAAGTTTATTTACTATCTGCAAAAATGCACTTCAGGCCATGAATCACTGAGATAGACAATATTTCTACTTTGCGCGTCGCCAGCGATTAAATTAACTCGAAAAAATGTCTGACGTACTATTACTAAAAACAAAAGCCAATACATTAGCGCAGCGAGCTGTTTCGGTCAGTGCCAAAGTGGAGCAAGGGCAGGCACAAACGCCCTTGTCTGATCGCTTTACGAATAATATGAAAGAGCTGGAAGACGGACACTTTTCCATACTTTTATTGACTCTCAATTCCGATGCCAAACAGTCGGCGCTCAAATGGTTATGCGGTCACTCTTTTTCCGTTTTTAACTTAAATACCAATCAACAACTGGGATTACTCGAAATATCATTAAAAGACAAAGGATTCAGTTACGAATCAGAAAACGGTACGAGAAAGGAATTCAATCAGTGGGATACATTAATGGAGTCGCTGGAGTCTGACACCAATTTAAGTCATTCAGATACAGAAGCGCTCAAACTCTCTTTAACAAGCGAGAATCAGCTGAAAAACCTGACCATTTTGGTTCCCAGTAGCATCGAGAAAATACAATCGTTACCTGCTCTTTATACTAAAGTTGTCCGGTCTGCCAACTTGCTCGCCGTTGCTGGTACACCTTGGCAATCGCTTGAGTCCAATGAACAACAATTGCTAAAAGCGCTATCGGAGGAAATTCCATGTATTTGGCCGTTGTTTGTTGTTGATGAACTGAAAGATAACGCACCAATACCAGAAAATGGCTGGTGGACCCTATTTCCCAAGATGAAACACTTGCCTCCCTTACTACTGACGCAACACGTTTCACCTTCTTTGCCTGATTTTCTTGCAGAAAGCAAAAGTCCATTGCGTCAAGCTCTCGGTATTGAACGAGTCTTATCGAAAATGGAATCAACTTCAGATGCTTTAAAAAGAGAATACGAAGCTAAACTCAAACAGCTCAATAGTAAAAAAAATAATGAACAAAGAAAGCAAAAAGGGCAAGGCTCTACAAACACTGACATGAGTCAATTGCGCACTCAATTGAGCAATGGAATCAATGAGCGCACGACATCACTCTCCAAATCAATTCAAGCAAAAAGTAAAAAGATTGAACTCTCATCAAGTTCAATCATGAGTGATCTGGCTACTTTTCTTGAAAGTATTTCACTAAAAGACTTATCTCAAAATAAAGAATATAAACAAATACATTTATCAATCAATGACCAATACGAAATGGACTTGAAGCGCTTTATAAAAAAAGCGACTTCAAAAGAGATAAAGCAAATTCTGGATGAAACAAAAGGCGTTATCTCGGAAACGACAAGCTGGCTATCAATCGAATTAGAAGGCTCTACAAATAACCGAATTAAAGAGCTAACAGCCTCCATGTCGTTTGATGACGTTTGGCATGACATTGATGACTATTTGTCTGTCGACCTCAAGTACCAAGGGGAATTACCCAAACGAAACTTTTTCGATCGACTATCAGAGGGCCGCCGCTCTGCGTTTGTCATATTAATGCTAGCAACTCTACTCGGTTACATGGGGTTTAATGTAAGAACAAGTGCATGGCTAGGCTGGATCATCATTCCCGTTTTTATCGGCTCAATAGTTTACACTTATTCTTCCTGGAAACAGCAAGATGAAATGCGTATTAAAAAGGAATTGCAAAAAATACAGAATGAAACCGCCAATAAATCAAAGCGATTAATCAGTGACTTATTAAGAGAAAATAATCAAAGAATTAATAATCAGCTCGATCAAATAAAACGATCACTCAACCAAATTGTCGACGATGTCACATCAAAAGAACGAGAGTCGAAGCAATTTCAAGCAGACTCTGAACGCTCAAAATCACAGCAGCGCGTTTCAGCAATTGATGCTCAAATTCGTCAAATGGAACAACAACAAATGGAGATTAATTCCATAGTAAGAGAGTTTGCGACGCTTAAAGACTCTTTAATATCAGACATCAATAAAGTCATCGGAACGTTAATCAATGGATAAACAAAAAGCGTGTAAATTATTAGGTCTCAATGATTCTCCGACCCAAGCAGAAGTGCAGTCAGCTTACGATTACAAACGTTCCGACATTCAATCAAAAGCCAATTCTGCACCCACAGATGCACTCAAAGAAAAGTTTCTCGCGGTACTCACTCAACTGGATCAAGCCAGACAATTACTAATAGAGAATTCTAAAAAGCCGTTAACACAGACTAAGCTTGCTGACTTACCCGAAGCCGCACCAATAGGCAGTCAAACAGCTAACAAAACCGAATTTAAAATCGATGAATGGATTGCGGATCGCTATCAAATTAAATCTCTTATCGGTCAAGGTGGCATGGGAATGGTGTACAGTGCCTACGACAAAGCCAGAGATGAAACTGTCGCTCTAAAGTTTTTAGCTCCAGCAATTTCCGATCATTCCAAAGCTAGAGAACGCTTTATTAACGAAGCAAGACTATCTAGTCAGTTGAGTCATCCAGCGATTATCAACGTCTATGATGTTCAACAAAAGGATGATCTGGTATTTCTATCAATGGAGTTACTAGAAGGCAGTGACCTTCGAGCCAAAATGGACGAGCGCCAACTTAAGCGCCAACCCTACCAACAAGAAGAAGCCGAACAATTACTAAAAACGTTGTGTGATGCACTGGAACACGCTCATCAAAAAACCGTGCATCGAGATCTCAAACCCGAAAATATCTGGGTGACTCAAAGTGGTGATTACAAAATTATGGACTTTGGAATTGCTCGAGTCGTCAGCACATCACAGCGCACCAAAACCGGAAGCGCCATGGGAACCGCTTATTATATGGCTCCTGAACAATTAAAGCGTGCTGAAAGCGTGGATGGTCGTGCCGACATATATTCGATCGGTATCATTCTTTATGAGTTACTGACCGGAGATATTCCTGCGGGTCGTTACAAGCCACTAAAGAAAGCTCGACCCGACATTTCCAAAAAATTAGCCTCTATCATCGATCAGTGTCTTGAACCTGACCCTCAGGACAGGTTTCATGATATTTCAGAGTTAAAAGCTCAACTCGATAAGCGATCGATAAATTTTTCTGGACTAAATAAAAAACTGCTAGGAGGAATTGCTGCGACTTTAGTTATTGCTGCGGCAGCTACTTTCATCGTTTTAAATCCTGAGGTACTCAACCAATTAAAAGCATTACTCCCTGATAGCGAAACGGATACAAAAGCGCAGTACACTCAAGCACTTCGACTCGACGGCCAAGTTAAAGATCTTAGAGAACAATTAGCTGAGCTTGAGCAACAAAAAAAACGCGAGTTAGACACTATTAAAAATGACACCAAGCGACTTGCCACGAAACTTTCCGACTCAACAAACCGTTCAAAACAACAAACCATTCGTCGTGATTTAGAACTCGCAAAAACTAAAGAGCAAAATACTCAGTATATTTTTACCATGCTCGATGAGTATGTATTTAATGGACCTTTTATTCGAGACTTAAGGGGAGAAGACCGACTGGCAGAGGGATTATTACGAGATAAGAATTATGCCGATGCGATTACGACACTTGAAAAGCTATCGGAAGGATATCAACGGCTGATTAACTCAACAGAAGGAGCAAGTACCTTTGTTAACATGAGAAAACTTGCGAACGATGCTTATACTCAAGCAAAAAATGCTACTCGCACATATAACCTGGGAAATACCCCACAAATAAAATCACTCGAAGAGAGTAAAAAATCAGCGGAAAAACTAGCGAACGAAGTAAAGTTTGACTTAGCCGCAAATAAATTGGCTGAACTAAAAGGAGCTAGCGAACAATTCACACGTAATATTGCGAGCTATGCTAAAGCAAAAGAAAATGCATCGAAAAGTCGCAGTGCGTGGACCGGATACGCGAAAAAGCAGTCATTGTTAAACCTGAAAGAATCTCAAGAGTTGGAGCGATTGTATAAAAAAACGATTTCAAATGCCGAACAAGGACTGCTTACCGAGGCAACGCAAGCACTGAATGATTTGAACAATGAATACTCTGGTTTGCTGGACTCTGCGAAAAACTCGAAAACCTACTACAGCAAATCAATAAAAGCGAAAAGCAACTGGGAAAGCTTCCTTAAACAAAGCAATCTCAAGCCGCATCGAGAATCAAATGATTGGACTACACAATTAACCAGTGCGAAAGCTGTCTATGACAAAGGCAATATTGTTGAAGCAGGACTAAAATTTCGAGATATCGAAAAAAAATACAATGCTCAATTAAATCGCGACAAAAAGCAATATACCAACTTAAAAACCTCTCTCAACTTGCTCGAAACCGTTTGCCAGATATTCTCGATAAAGCCAGGTTCTGGATTTCTCGAGAAAGAATGCAATCTGGTAAGAAAACATCGTAACGGAATCGACTATTTATTGAGTGACTTATCGTCCCAGCTTAATCAATTCCAAAGTAACAAGAGTCAGTGGGAAGCGATGGCGGTTGATCTTGAAAAGACGCAATACATTCTTTCACAAGTCGAAAGTAAAATTAATGAACTATCGCGTTATAAAAACGACTATCAAAAACTCAAAACGCAACTGGCTAGTTTAACGCCTTTATTAGCAGCGAAGAATCTAACGTCGGCTCAAAATGAATTAAGAAAAATTGTTCAGCAAAGTGATTCTTTTTTAAAGAACGTAAGATCGACACTCGCTGCTCAATCTATTTCAATGGATATGAAATCCATCGACAATTTTAAAATCGCCAGTAAAGAAGTCACGGTTGCCGACTTTCGAAAGTTTGTCGATGCCACCAATTATCAGACGGATGCCGAAAAACCGGGTAACGATGGCTGCTGGGGACAAGTGAATCGACGTTGGGGCTACAGTCGCCGCATAAATTGGCGAACGCCGGGCTTCTCACAACAACCATCCCACCCTGTGGTCTGTGTCAGCTATCGCGATGCACAAGCATTTATTCAATGGCTAAATCAGGAGACAAAACGGCAATACCGTTTGCCCAGTGAATCTGAATTCGAAATTGCTGCCAAATCTGGCACTACCAGCAAATTTTATTGGGGCAATACCATTACTCCTGGAAAGGCAAACTGCCAAGGTTGCGGAAGAAAGAGCTCTAATATATTTACCGTTGCTGTTGCTAGCTTTCCTCCCAACCGATTTGGATTATACGATATGTTAGGTAATGTTTGGGAAATTACCGACAACTGCTGGTCTAACTCAAAAAGCTCACAGCTCGCTAGTAAAACGGGCTGTAACGCAATTGTCGCAAAAGGCGGTGGTTGGAATAGCGATCCAAACTACATTTTGGCAGGAAGTCGGACTATGCTTAAAGTTGCTGGCCAAGTGAAAGCTGACATTGGATTTCGGATAGCTGAATGACAACAACACAAAAAAAATTATTAGCGATTTTTATATTTATTATTTTTCCCATGTGTCTTGGCGCTTTAAGCTATCTAATTAGCCCCAGGTACCAAATTGTTGGTCAGTTTTTACCAGAATCCATCGTTAGCTGGTGGTTGTCCGTTCAGGCTACACACCTTCTCACGGCTTATTTATCAGGTCAAATCGCAGATTTCATGTGGGCATTTTCAATCGCTTCAGCCATTCTATTGATTTGGATTGACGACTTACGAAATTGGTATTCGTGTGCATTAGTGAGCATTGTTGTTGGCATTAGTTACGAGTTTGCTCAATTCCTGGGTGTCGCTCCTGGCACCTACACACACACTGACATTGTTTTATCTTTAATTGCGGCTTCAATCGCGTGTTTATTCTTGATTGTTTATTTTCGGAGGTTCACTAATGAAATGGGTTAAGGCTTTTACGACACTCATCGTTACTTTTATCTTTTGGTTTTTTGCATCGGGTTGTTTCGGACCCGACATCAGATACGTCGATAACACCGACTATTCGTTAAAGCAAATTTATAAAGGCAAACTGGTTAATAAAGACCTTCGTATCGTTGCCAAAGACGGAAGTTTCGAACTGAAAGGTGGTGAGATGTTTGACTCGCCTTTCTTCTGTGACTTGTGGCCAGGCACCTTTTCACGAGGAGTTGGAGATAAAAATATTGTTGAATCTTATCAAAAAGCACGGAATGTCGGTTGTAAAGAAGTATTAATCTATATCGACGGAAGAAGTGAGCCGCTTAATGGCATTCTCGCTTTGTCACGGGTTTATGGTTCAGCTTTTGGTCCAGCGAGTCACGCATACTTTATGAAAGTTGATACCAATCGACTCATGACTGCCTATGACGGTAATACCGTCGTCTTTTATGAAAAAGCAAAGTGGGAAAAGAAAAGTGCTCGAATAGTTGATGGGTATCGCAGAAACACCGGCGGAACTAACAATTATTACACCTGGGTACTTTGGGCTGCATATACGCCACTCTAAGGAGCAACATCCATGAGAGTTTCTCCTTTACTAGCCGCCATCTTTAGCAGTTGTTTGATGGCGGACAATTTTATTGAACCCAAAGCGGCTTTTTTATCACGTCTTGATGATACGGCCACACCCAAAAGCGGAATTGTAATCTTAAAAATACAAGACCGCTTTTACTCGGCTCCCGGCAGTTGTTTTTCGCCCCGTGCGTTGGCTTCTCATGGCGCAGGACATATTCTTGGCTCACAAATGGTTTCTCGAGATTTGGCAGCAAATCAAAAAGGTCGTGACATTGGCGGTGATCTCGGCGGTCGTGATTTAAGTAGTGGCAATCAGGGGCGCTTAACCGGTTCTGGCTCAGCTGATCGAATGACGGGGCAAGGAGCCGATGGTGCAAACACAGGGTCACAGCAACAATCGCGTGATCTTGGAGCCGGAAAAGCACTCGGTAATCGCGGCTCAGAAATGCAAACACGATCACTCGGTGAGGGTGTCAGTGAGCGTAAGTACAGTTCTGCCGTTATGGATCGACTGACTGAATGGTATGGACTGGATCGTCTTTTGGGTTCCGATGAAATGCCATGGTTTGTTGATGGAAAAATGGTGAATCGAATCTTTGGTTCCGACTTTGCTACGCGCGAGCCCATTTGTGTACCAACATTAGATGGCTTAGGCTTTCATATTGCCGGTATAAGATTGCGTGAAGACTATCAACTCTACGTGAATGGTGTCGCCAATGATGCAACACTCGATGAAAACCGGCATTTGTACGTTGCAGCCGATTTAGCTCTTTACCTTTCTCAGTAAAGAGCTGAGTCTCACTAAAAACAAAATGTCGTTTTGCGAAAGTTAATTTAATTACAAGATTTCGCATCTCTCGCTGCAGCACAAGCTTGCTCGGCACACTCTCTTGCACGTTCCATATATTCTTTAGCAGAGTCAGCAAACATTTGCGCGTGTCGAGAACCATTTTCAGCATCGCCTGAATGGCGTAACGCTTCTTGCATGTGCTTTTCCGTTTCTTCCATATGCATGCGAGCTTGTGTTCGGTAATTGCCAGCTTGTATTTCATGATTACCGGCATCCGTTTTATATTGCTCAGCATCTTTTGCCATTTGCTCAGCTTTATTCAACGCTGTTTGTAGCTTACCTAAAATTTGTTTAATACTGGCTTCTGCATTTTTGACGGCTTCTTGAGCCTGCTTTTCAAGCTGTTGAATCGCTTGCAAATGCTTTTCCGCTTGCTGCATATAGCGTTCCGCTTGCTCAGCTTTGTCTTCAGCATCTTCAGCGGAATCACTCGCTTCTTCATAAGCTCTGTCAGCATCAATCGCACTGCTTTGAGCTCGCGCCGATGAAGCTTCAGCTTCCGATGCTTCACTGGTTGCTTGAGCCGCGGCACCACTCGCTTGCGCAGCTGAACCCGATGCTTGTGAAGCATCTGACTGAGCGCTCGACGCAGCACCGGACGCCTGACTGGCATCGGATTGGGCGCTCGATGCAGCAGAAGCGGCTTGCCCTGCTTCGCTCTCGGCCGATTGCGCACTAGACCGTGCCTGCTCTTCCGAATTCTCTGCTTGCTGAGCCGAGTCTCTCGCTTCGTTTTCGTAGTCAGCGGCATCTTCTGCCAACTGCTCACTTTTATCTCTTAAAGACTGCGTTTCTTCGGCATCATCTTCGGCTTCTTTACGCGCTTCTTCAATCGTTTCTGAATCTTCTGTTGCTTGCTTTTCCAACTCTTCAACCGACTTGGCGATCTCTTCTGAAGTTCGTTTTGATTCCTCAGCCGTCGTTGCAGACTGATTAGCAGCTTCGGCAGATTGAGTTGCATCCGTCTCTTTTTGCGAAGCTTCATTGGCTGCCGACTCAGCATCTTTTTGCGCTTGTTCTGTTTGGTTACGTGCCGCTTCTGCGTCAGAAAAAGCGCTCTGTGCATTCGAAGCAAATTCCGTGGCTTTGTTTTGCGAATCACTTGCCGCCTGAGCAGACTGTTCCGCAACCGTTGATTGTTGAGTTGCCGACTGCGCAGAACTTGTCGCCTCTTGAGACGATTGCTCAGCCGCGGTCGATGCCGCCGTTGAAAGGTCTGCATGTTGTGAAGCAACCGAAGCACTGGAAGATGCAAGATCAGCTTGTTGACTGGAAGTTTGAGCTGCAGACGCTGACACATCAGCCTGACTATTCGCATCGCTGGCTGCCGTCGCTGCAGTATTCGCAGAAGTAACTGAATCATCAGCAGATTGACTCGACCTAAGAGCCGCGTCATAACTTGTATCGGCAGACTGATCGGCAGACTGAGCTGCTTGTGTTGCAGATTGTTCGGCTTGCTTTGAACTGTACGCTGCATCGGTTGCTTCATCGGATTTTATCTGCGCATCCGATGCCGACTGAGCTGTTTGACTCGCTTGCTGATCCGCTTGTTGCGCAGCTGACTGTGCATCTGTCGCAGATTTGTCTGACTGACTCGCGTCGGTTGAGGCACTCTGCTCATGAGCTTTCGCATCTTCTGCCGCTTGCTTTGCTTTTTCCGCTTCCGCTTTTGCTGCAGCCAATTGCTGCTCAAGCTGCTCTTGGAGTGATCGATAATCTGATGACGACACGGCACATTCCTGCTAATGTTTTTAATAACTTTGCTTAAGAAAAATTAGCATATAAACCCCAAAATTGACACTTTAGGGACGTTAGCCCGGAGATTGCCGATGATTTATCTTGGAATAGATTTGGGAACCACCTACTCGCTTGCAGCCTATGTTAACGAACAAGGAATCCCTGTTCTCATTCCAGATTCAGAAAACATTGAAGAGTATCGCACACCCAGCGTTATACATATTGGTCCCGATGGCGCGTTACTCGGACAAGTTCTTACTGAATTTTTTGATGAGGAGCCTGGAGCTCATCAGGTTCGTTTTTTCAAATTAAATCTTGGTGAAACTCAATGCGTTTACCAAGACCATCAACATCGAAACTGGCGCCCCGAAGCTCTATCGGCTTTGGTTTTAAAAAAATTATTAAATGACGTCGAAAACTTTGTTCAAGAAAATATCGAAGGTGTTGTTATTACTGTTCCAGCGAACTTCAATGACAAACAACGTCGAGCAACACGCTCGGCAGCCTCACTTGCTGGAATAAAACACGTTAAGTTAGTTGAAGAACCTGTTGCTGCTGCGACTTATTACGGGATGGATATTGCTGGCGATCAAACACTGTTTGTTTACGATCTGGGAGGAGGAACCTTTGATGCTACGATCTTACAAACTGGGGAGTCTGGATTATTTGCATTAGCTACTGAGGGAAATAATCAACTGGGCGGAAAGCACGTTGATGAAATCATTATGCAAGACATTCTCGCTGAGTTTAAACGTAATTTTGGTTATCACTTAACGGAAACATCGCACCTCGTTCAACTACGTAATATGGCACACGAGATCAAACTTGAACTGGTTCAACCCAGTGTTTCGAAAGTCAATCGCACACTTGTTCTCGCCGGTGAAACTCTTGACTTTATCTTAACTCGCACAAAATTTGATTCGTTAATCGATCAATTCGTCGAAAATACATTAAGTGTTTGCCAGAGCTGTTTATCCAAAGCCGGTCTCGAATGGGAATTCATTGATCAAATACTTTTAACCGGTGGATCATCTTTGCTCCCATTAGTTTCGGAAAAACTGGCGGCGACGTGTGGAAAAAGTCGAGAAGAACTTATCTGTCGTCAACCCCATCAAGCCGTAGCTTATGGCGCCGCAGTATTGGCTCAACAATTGTATTTGGGCGCGCACAAAAAGAAAGTTCAAACCATTAGTTCTCAAGCGCTAGGTATTCGCGTCAAAAACAGCGATGGTCAACCAAGTATAAAGACATTAATTGAACAAAATACACCTTTACCTGCTCAAGAGAAACTTACCTTCTATACCAATCGAGCTGATCAAAAACGATTAATTATCGAGGTGGTTCAAACACAGGGAGTGACAGAAGAGAGTCTTGGCTACTTTGCCTTTGCGATAGAA
This sequence comes from Pleionea sediminis, assembly GCF_007570825.1. Lineage (GTDB taxonomy): Bacteria > Pseudomonadota > Gammaproteobacteria > Enterobacterales > Kangiellaceae > Pleionea > Pleionea sediminis. The sequence continues at coordinate 397,508 of NZ_SUNB01000001.1, forward strand.
AAACCAAGACTTAATTATCCCATTGATATACTTCTTTCATACGACATTGAAGGAATTGTCACGGTTACTGCAACCGATCCCGAAACAGGACATGAATTTCAGCAAGTCATGGATGATGCAGTCGAAGCACTCGACAACCAATTACTCGAGCAACAAAAGTGGGTTAGAGACATACGCATTAATTACCAGTAATCCAAATGCGACTACAATAAAGAACATCTCATTATGTCAATAAGTTGCATTTCTTCATTGGAGTTATTAGGCTTAGAATAGAATCCTAAGCTTGGATCGAATAATGGACTGGAATAAATTACTATCCACTCAGCGTCTTGATACTCAGGGATCTGCTAAACCCGAAGACGTACGTAACGACTTTCACAAAGATTACGATAGAATTATATTCTCCCCTGCTTTTCGTCGTATGGGCCGTAAAACTCAAGTTCATCCATTAGTTAATCACGATCATGTTCATACTCGCCTGACACACTCTCTTGAAGTCGCTAGTGTGGGTCGCAGTCTCGGTATCAAAATTGGAAACTATTTACTGTCTAAAAAAGTATTGCCCGAGCTTTTATCACCTCATGATGTGGGAGCGATTGTTCAAGCGGCTTGCCTGGCTCACGATATCGGAAACCCACCTTTCGGACATGCCGGAGAATTCGCTATACGACAATGGTTTCAAGACAATACTGAAAAACTTAAATTAGAAACATTGCGTGAAAGAAATGATCTGGAAATATTTGAAGGTAATGCTCAAGGATTTAGAGTTGTCGCCACAGTCGAGAATAATTTCAATGAAGGAGGCATGCGCTTAACCTGCGCAACCCTAGGAACGATTGTCAAATACCCCTGGTTTTCCGATTACAAAACTGCAATTGATTACGGTAAATATAATTTTTTTCAGTCGGAAGAAGCATCTGTAAAGTCCGTATACGAAACATTGGGTATCGAAGAAGTCGCAGGGCGTTATGCTCGTCATCCCCTGTCTTATCTTATGGAAGCTGCTGACGATATTTGCTACAAAATTCTCGACATTGAAGATGCCCTTGAACTCGAAATGCTTCGCTTTGACGATATCGAAACCATTTTTCAAGATCTTGCAGGTCCGCTAAAGCAATCGAGTGTTGCAAATGAGTTAAATTATCGCCGCAGAATTTCGCCAATGAGAGCAAATGCCATTGATAATTTGGTTAATCAATGTGAGCAAATTTTTATTGATAACTACAATGCAATTATTAACGGTCAGTTCACATCGGAATTGCTTAGAGAGTTAAGAGGAAAAGAAGGCGCTGCACTCAAAGAAGCCAAACAGATTACCGAAGAAAATATTTTCTTAAATAAAAGAAAAATTGAGCTAGAACTAGGTGCCTACACGACCTTAGAAACCATTCTTAATCCTTTTGTTCATGCCATTAATGAACTCAAGGAAGGCAAAGTTTCTTTTAAATCGAAACGCGTTTTAGATTTAATGGGTGCTCAGAAATTCAACCCTGAAGAAAGCTATCATGATTGCTATTTGCGCATTACAGACATTGTTTCTGGAATGACCGATCATCATGCCACCTACGTTGCCAATCAGTTATCGGGACACGCATTGTAAAACAGTTTCTAAGAAAACTGACTTTCAATTTCTTTCTTGTAAACAGAAGCCGTTTTGGCGTCAAAACAACAAAAGGTTACCTGAATTGATAGCGGACTGTTTTGTAAAAATTGGGCAACCTGCTCAACAGCAATTGACACAGCAAGCTCCAACGGAAATCGATACGCACCACAGCTAATGACAGGGAAGGCGATAGACCGAATATCGTTCTCTTCTGCCAACGCCATACAACGCTGATAACAGGAAGCCAGTAATTCTTGCTCATTTTTATCACCGCCATCCCAAACAGGTCCAACCGTATGAATAATAAAAGACGCCGGTAGATTGTAACCTTGAGTTAACTTGGCATCTCCCGTATTACAACCACCCAGTGTTCGACAATGCTCTAATAATTCAGGCCCGGCGGCTCTATGAATCGCGCCATCAACTCCGCCTCCACCACACAAAGTTCGATTGGCAGCATTCACAATGGCATCAACCGGTAAATGCGTAATATCGCCAATCGCTGTTTTTAGTCTGTCTTTCACTTTAACCAAGAATTAAATCATAAAAGTTTCTGAATTTTTTCCCTTGCCAACCGATAGGCTAGCGACGATATGTGGCGCGGTACCACCAATAACATCAGAGATTAATAATAAAAATATTAAGTTCATTCTCTGTAACTTATCATTAAACAACATTTCAACAACGCCACTCACGCTCGTCAAGTCATCAATATTGTCATTGACTTCCTGGCTTAGCTTTCTAACTGGCTTGAGAAACTTGCTATCCACAATATTATCATCCGTTGATTCAACCAAATCCTTTATTTCTTTAAATAACCGATCCAAATTACCCGACAGTTCGACAAACTCACGCGCGTATTTATGAGTTTTAATAATCAACTTAATGACATCGTATAATCCCGAACTCGTATCAGAACTAACAATGGTAATATCTTCTCGATTATTTTGGGTGAAGTACTCGGCTGCCTGTTTGGGAAAGTTTTTCCGTCCAATTTTCTTTATAAACTCATAAGTGTCGTTGGTATATTTAAATGAGTTCCTCATTTGATAGAAGTAACTTGCGTATTTATCGTAATCAAAAAAGACATCCAATGCTCTGTCACAAGCCATTTCATACGCTCGCTGCTCTGAAAGGTTGGATACTTTGTTGAAAAATGAGGATGGCAACATAAAGTTAAGCCTAAGAACTGCGTATAAATCTGGCTTTTTCACTTTCGAATAAAGCTCCAGAGCACGCTTTGTTGTTCCTTTTGCAATCAACTTCCCTTCGCCAACATCTTCGATATTTGACAGAAAGGTTTGTAACTCACCTGACTTTAATGACTCATCGGTTAATGTGTATCCCAACCCGCCAATCATTGGTAATTCAGATTGCTTTGCCGCTTGCACCAAGTTGGTTGTATTGAATAATGTCAACTTTCTACTTTCATTAAATCCTTGCGAAGCCTCCTCAAACGTCCCTTTCAAAGAGCCAAATGTTAGCTGACCATTTTGATTGATTGTGGTTTCAATTTCTGAAATTCGTTTTTTATTATGATACAACTTGAAATTAGGAAGTTGGATGCCGATACTGGTGGACTCTGCTTCTTGTTGCCACTGCTCGAACGTTCCTTCGATACTGATAACCGACGTATCACCCGCAGCTTGCAGTGCCCGCGCTTGAGTTAAAGCATCACCAACATTTCCCAACATCATGTCGCGGTAAATTTTTGCAACCTGATTTTCCGAACTTTCATTGTCGAGTAACACAATCTTCAATAAAGCATTGGATTTACTTTGCAGGCTTCTTGAATATTGTAACTGCAAAGCGAGCTGAAACTCAGCTGTCTTTTTGGCAGCATTTAAAAGTCGCTGCCGTAATGTTTGATAGTCTTCTAAAAACGTTAACAGCTTGTTAACTAATATGTTTGCTGACTGATTAACAGATGCCGCCAACTCGTCGACATTTTCACCAATCGTCGCCAGAGGTGCCAACCAGTCCTTTACTTGCTCTTCCGACTGACTGTTTAGAGCTTGTACTTCTTGCTCTATATTCGATTTAACTTCTTCTTTCTTCTTATCTATAAACTCAGTAACTGTACTATTCAATTGAGGAACAATAAAATCTCTCAATCCACCTGGAATTTTTAAGTCCGATAATAATCTTGAGACGTAACTTTCTGCATCTTTTGATGCCGAACTTATCCAGTTGTTTATGGACTCATTAGCACTTTCAAGCTCTTGATTAATTTGCTCTAAAATAAATTCAGATGTTTGGTCTCGTTGTCCTTTACCAAAAAGGTCATCCACTAATGACTGCCATAATTCAGAGGAGTCGAAATACTCCTTCAGCTTTTCTACGCAAGTTTCTTGTAAGCTATCACCTAGATCAGACCACTGACTTAATCTGGCTTTCCACTCATCACTATACGGTAAATAAGCATCGACTAACGCAACACCAAGTTCATCGAGTCCACTCGTTTTAATACTTGCAGATAGGGCCATTTGGCTTTCAGTATCTTTTATATTCTGGCTTTCAATTGTTATTTCAAGCGCATTGGAACCGCTTCTTGAAACGCGAGAAATATACTGTTCCTTTAACTGTGCTCGATATTTTGCGGTCGCACCGAGTGTTACACTTGCATTTACGCTGTATTTTTTATTGTTAACATCAAACGAAGAAAATACCGGCGCAGTTCTTCCTGCACTTAAAGAGCCTGATAGTGCAATGCCGTTAAGGTGCCGTACTTCAATACTTCTCAACCCTTGAAAATCGTCTGTTGAAGCACTTGATGAGCTAACCAATGTTTTAGCAGAACGCTCAAGATCATAAAACTTGGCATGACTGTCTTTAAGTGCTGTAAGAACATTCCCTGTTGACGATAACATTGAATCACTACCGTCAAACTGAAATAAATAGTTTACATCTATTTCAAGAGATGCACTGTTATCGGACTCCAAAGACAGCTTTGGTGTCGCAACTTTTGTCGATAACTCGGCTTGAGAGCTTAATCCGAATCCAACACAATAGCTGAAGTCGCTCTCAGGTAAGCTCATGCCATATCGTTGAAGACTATTCTCTTGGTTAACCACATTTATTGTTAGCTCCGGCTTAACTTCTCCCCGAATGTACACCGGAATTCCACCTATAGATGGACTCTTAATACTTTCTTTCGATAATTGCCAGGTACGTTCAGCCAAATGACTCGACGCATACCGAGAAACAGAAGGAAATTTTAACTGACCATTTTCGAAAACAATCCCCCAACTCTCAAGCTCTTTAATTTGTTCCTCGAATTTAGTTTTAATCGTTGCTTCGGCGAGTACTCCAGCGATCTCTTGCCATAATTCACTATCTTCTTGCGAATCGCCGGAAGATACACGCATTAATATCTCAAACACCTTTTTGGTTGGCAGATTATATTTCTTCGCCCATCCATCAACATATTCAAAAATATCTACATCAGGAATTATATCCAGCTCTTGTAATAATTCGATACTCATGTTCCCGCTCCTTTCGGCCAGCAAAATTAAAAAATCCAATGGTCAACTGATCAGTTAATCTTTCAATATATAGATTATACCTCAGTCTAATCAAAGCTCAGGTACGCCTCTATTATTGAAGTGAGATATTTTGCGTGTTTTTAAATTAAAATAATAAAAGTTTTGCGAGACACTCTTTCAAACGTTGCCTTTATTCCGAGAACCGATAAAGAAGTATATGTGAAACGAAGGTTACGTTTGTTGGATAGATAATCGGTAAATATTAGTTAGGAAAGATTTGAAACGCCTCAATCAATTTCAAAGAGGCGTACATTTCATTTTCTTATTGCGCTACTTTTAAGAGTCTTTCTTACTCTTCTACAGGCAGTGTTAGCATTGAGTTTAATCCCGACTTAAATTTAAACTCTAAAGAGTAAGGCAGTAACGTGGGAACTGCATACAATGCATCAAAGGTATCAATGGCTAATGCAACTCGATGGCCTCTTGGAATATCGTAAGCCGTAGCAACCAATTCCCAATTAACTTTCTGAGTTCGATTGGCCTCAGCATCGTAACGAGTTACTGGTCCGTGAGTTATTAGAGTGCCGACACCATTTGGGTCAACATCGTACAAATACGCATTTAATTGAAATTGTCTCAAAGAGGGCTTCACATTAACGGTTACTTCTGGAATACCTCGAATTCTTAGCCTTTCATCTAAAACCTCAGATTTGAAGAAAATTCCATTAGTACTGTTAATTGACCTTAAAGGTGTTTTTACCGGAAAGTTTAAATGTGCTTCTAATATTTCAGATAGAAACGGAATACCAGTAGAGGCTCGTGTATCGAATCCGCTGAGTATACGGTTTGATTTCATCCACCAAGAGTCATAAGTGGATGTACGTAGTCGACCATCAGAGAGCATACTTCTTGGCTCCAAAAAGAACTTTCTTTCTTGGCCATTAATCGTAGGCCAGCTCGAATACTCAACTCGTTCTTTAGTCCCGGTCACCTGCATGGTTACTGGGTTTTGAGACATAATTCCATTCTCTTCACCTTTCAACCAATAATCAAACCAGAGCCGAGCGTTATTCCAAGTATAATTCTCTAAACTGACTAACCCAAAACCCTCTGCACTAGCATGAGACCCTTGATTTAAATCCAGTCGCTTTGGAACCGTCAAGTCTTCAAATAGGCGTAATATATTATTAGGCTGAAATAAATTATCACCAAAGTTATTCGCTAAATAAACGGGAGCATTTCGTTCATTAATTAGATGAACCCAGTGACTCACCGATCGTTCATTTGCCCACTCTCGTGTCTCAGGTATATTTCTTCGCATCAGTAAATTGAAATAGCTTTCAGCAATTTCGGGATCTAAGTCTGCCGTGATAAAACCACTGCTTACTAAAAAAAATCCCCAAAATAAACGAGCCGTATCATGTTGATAAAGAGAGTCGACTAAAGATCCCCAAGTGCTCATTGCGACGGCTGTTTTAATTTGAGGTACTTTAGCTAGTCCCATCAAACTAATACCAGAGCCGTAAGATATCCCACCGATTCCAATGTTGTTCATATCGACTTCGGTATTCGCATCTAACCATTCAACAATTCTTGAAAGGTCTGCCATGTCCTTCTCACCAGCAACGTCTACTTCGCCATCAGAACATCCCCAACCTCGAGCGCTGTAACTCAATACCAGGTAGCCGTTCTTGGCAAACTCTTTAGCCTGAAAAATATATTCATGTTCTTCAAGCACCCAACTGTTGACAAATATGATTGCCGGAAAACCTGCTTCGGGCTTATTCTTTGTTGGAGTAAAAAGATTTGCAGCTATGTTTGAGCCATCAAAAGATGGAATTGAAATATCGTCTTCAAAAATAAAATCGCCAGTAGGTATGTTGGGTAATTGAATGCAAATTTTTGCATTCGCAATCGATGCAAAAAGCATCATCAGCATACCTATCCATAAATGTATCTTGCTGTTTTTGATCATAACTATGTCCTGTCTCGTAATTATTAATTTGTAGTCTGACCTGACTGGTACGACCTACAACCAGTAGCGTTTTACAATGTGGTACTAAGATCTAAAGTACGCAAACAAATTATTGAGATAAATTTTTTAGCTGCATAGACTGGGGCTTTCGAGCTTCCTGCTCGCATTTTTTGATGCACTACACCATAATAAAATGATAAAAAACTTAACAAGAGAGATCGTTTTGAAACCTCTTATTTACATTTTAGGTTTGATATATACAGCCTCAGGATGCGCAAAGTTGCTTGGACTTGGGTTCGAATTAGAAGCGTTTGCAAGATGGGGCTATCCAATCTACTTCATGTATTTCATTGGAGTTTGTGAAGTTTTGGGAGGACTCGCACTCATTATAAACATTCTGAGACATCTAGCCGCATTGGGTCTATCTTTATTAATGTGCGGTGCACTAATAACTCATGCCATCAACAGCGAATGGGTTATGCTCCTGGTTGCTACCATAATTTTAGTATTAACCTCATGGCTCACTGCGACGCTTTGGAAAACCGTTTTTAAAGGTGCAGAAAAACCAGAAATATAATATCTGCCCGATTTAAACGAGCTGTCAACTCAACTGAAACGACTTATGTTTTATCATAAAAAAAGACTGATTTTTACAATAAGTTTATTACTGATTCTTGGCTTCTTAATTACAAGCTTATCGACTTATTATGTCTCTCTTGTCGCTTTACGGGCGCAAATCACCAACAATGAACTTCCTATCACGAGTGATACCATTCAGTCTGAATTTCAAAAGGACTTATTAAAACCGCAATATATTGCGTCCATTATGGCCAATGATACCTTTCTTATCGACTGGGTAATTGATGGTGAAAAGTCATCAAAGAAAATGCATGACTACTTAAGACGTATTCAAAACACCTATGGCACAGTATCCAGCTTCTTTGTATCGGTTAATACCAATCGTTACTATCATCCATCAGGTGTTATTCAACATGTTAGCGAAAACAATCCCATCGACGCCTGGTACTTTCGATTTATCAATACTAACAATGCTTATGAGCTTAATATAAACAACGACTCCAACAACAAAAATAAGTTAACTGTTTTTGTAAACTATAAAGTTTATGATGTTAACAACAATTTCATAGGAGTAACTGGCGTTGGTGTCTCCATCGAAAACATAGAAGAACTTCTTATCAATTATAAACGCCGTTACCGGCAGAGTATTTATGTGACCGACCCTCGCGGTGCAATTCAGTTAAGCAGTTCTCCGGAGCAAACATTAAATAAAAATATTTTTGAATTGACAAAAAACCAGCTTAACGCAACGGTATTAATGCAACGCGCTGGAAAGCAGTTGTCATACACAAAAGAAGGGAATCGTTATCATGCGAACATTCGATACTTACCACAGTTCGACTGGTTTTTGGTTGTCGAGCAATCAGAAAGTCTGATTGAAGATGAATTGTTTAATACGCTACTTATCAATTTGCTCATTTATCTTGTGATTGCCATATTTGTTGTGCTTAGCACCAATTTTGTGATAACGACTTATCAGCGTCGCTTAGAGAAAATGGCCGTCACCGACAAACTTACGGGCATATACAATCGACAGGCTTTCGATCTTCTAATCGAACAAAAAATTGAAGAGTGTCGCCGTGATCATTTATCCATGTGTGTTGCTATTTTGGATATTGATCACTTTAAGAAGATCAATGACCAATACGGACATTTAGCGGGTGATAAAGTTATTCAAGCACTGGCAGAAAAAATGAATAAAAATATTAGAGAGTCGGACATCATTTCTCGCTGGGGTGGTGAAGAGTTTGTTTTAATGTTGAATGGCTGTTCACTGGATAAAGGAAAAGTTATTGTTGAAAAACTAAGATTATCTCTTAAAGAACTGGTCATAGAATATCAGGGAAAAACGATCACTTTTACCTCCAGTGTCGGACTGACAGAGTTACTCAAAGATGATACGAAAGACTCTCTCATTCAGCGAGCCGATGATGCTCTCTACAAAGCAAAGTCAAATGGAAGAGATCAATTACAAGTAGGCACCGGAGAAGTCAGAAGTTAACAAAAGGCTATTCTAATCGACTTTTACCAAAGTGACGCTTCCCTGCGTCAAATTTGAATACGCCTAGTTAGCTTCACCACTCAGGGTGACGCCCGAATAATTTCGATAGGCGCGAATACTAAAATACCAAGTTCCCGCTTGAGGATTGTTGATACGACAAGTTTCATTATTCCCGTTAAGATAAGGCCGACAAACATAACTTGATGTTGTTGGCTCAGATCCAAAACGCAAATACATGTCGGCATCACCCGTCCCACCCGAAAGTCGACCGACTAATTCCGTCATATTCTCAGGTACTTCTAACGTATAATGACGCCAGCTGCCACGGCTTCCTGACAAGTTAGTTTCGGTGAAACTAACGCCATCATTTCCACCACCATCTTCAGTGTAGTCAGCGACTAATTCAACGCCTTCAAATGCATTATAGGCTTTTATCATCACATAATATCGGCCCGTTTGTGCATTACTGAAATTACACACTTCGTCGTTACCACCAATGTAAGGTCGGCAATCGTATTCATTAAGTGTTGGTGGCTCACCAAACATAACGTACAAATCTGCGTCACCCGAACCTTCAGACATGGTAAATGAAACAGAACGAGCATTTTCTGGAACATCAAAATTAAAATACAATGCCTGATCACTCGCAGCAGATAGGTTACCCGCCGGAACACCTTTTTCTAATTGACCATCATTAACGTTACTGACAGAAACTTGCTGAGTGTTTGAGTCAGTGTTTCCATCATTGTCTGTCACTGTGAGTGAAACGTTATAATCACCGGCTTGATTGTATGTATGTACAGGGTTCGACGCGGTACTAGAAGAACCATCTCCGAAACTCCATTGATAGGATACGATCGTGCCATCACTATCATCACTCGTATCAGTGAAAGTAACTTCTAATGCGTCAGCAGAATAATTGAAGCTTGCAATAGGTTCACCTGTAGGCGGCAAGTTGTCACCGGTAGGAATTTGATTGTTAAAATGCGTAGCAACTTGAGGCCAAATTCGATTGATTAACACACCTTGATTGGTACATCCTCCAAAGTGATGAAGCGCAATAACTTTATTAGTGCTTGAAGCAAGAACAGGCGAACCAGAACTTCCTCCTGTCGTATCACAGTAATACCCCATATCGGTGTTATTACCACGACCATTGACTTCAGGCTCATCAACGCGACAGATTCCCCCGATATTTTGATCACTCTCAATCGATAATTCTTTTGGATTGCCACTACCATGCTGAGCAATATAAATAGCCTCATTTAACTCTGCATTTCTTACATCTAAACCAAAGTAACCAAAAGACTCTACTGAAGGAAAATTATTAATAGTAAACAGCGTATAATCTAATTCATAGTCAGTGGCCAATATTGATGCTCCCGTTACAATAACAGTATCTTCGATCGAGCCTCCACCACAACCCGAGCGTTGATAGTTAAACCACACTTCGGTGTTTTGGAGAGTCGAAGTCGATGAGACACAATGATTGTTTGTAAACATGCGGTTGTCATCACCAACGCGCCACCCCGTACATAATCCAGAACCATTCATTAACAAACGAGCAACCGGTCGAGTTCTCTCGAACTCAGTTGGATGTGAATCAGCCCAACACTGAACGTCTCTCCGCTCGTTAACACCACAAGTCGATAATGGTTGAGTACCATTATTTTCCTGGTTATACATCCATTCGTTTAATTCGTCCTGCGGAAGCCCCTGCATGAATGAATCGATTTCGACGTAATAGGACTGCTCTGAAAGGCTAGCTGCTTCAATTTCAACAACAACAGCATCGCCAATAATAGAAAGAGCAGAAAAAGAACTTGAACCGTCATCGCCAGGGTTCAATGTGTAAAGAGAAGGATTTGTCCCACCATATTGATGAATTTGTGAGCCAGAAGGATTGCTGACTTTAATGACCGCACCTGATGGAACTGAAATCTTATTAAAATGCAATTTAATAAAGCTGGCGCCAGGTCGTTTGATGACTATTTTATTGGGGCTAGTAACATCAAATGCAGACGATGCCCGCTTTAGCTGTCCTTTGTTAGCAATTAACGCACGATAGCTTATCGGCTTTGCAACCTGAACAACGGATTGTGTTATTTTTTGCTTCGTTTTCTTATTGGTCGCTTCAGTCGTTAAGTTTTTAGCTTTGACGACTTCATTTGCGCTACTTTCAGAGTAACTACTCGATAAGTAAGAACTAAAAAATAGGAATAACATAATGTAAAAAATGGATCGCTTCATAACTCTGCCTCTTCAGTGATATTTTTATAACAACTTAGAGAGTTGCTTTATTATTTAAGTCTAATGACTTAAGTTTTTTTGTTTTATGATGTCAAAATCAGACGTACATTCGAGATGAACTCGTGAATACATTTTGAGCATCATTACTCACGTTATACTTGAGGCGAATTTTTTTCCATTTTTTGAATTAAATTTTAATCACATTTTATAAATATATCTCCAATATTGATTATGAGAAAGGTACGGTTTTTCTCAAGATTTAATAAATCAATAATAGCTGTGTCACTTATCCTTATTTAAATATTTTAATCTCAATTTTAATTAAACCTTAAAAAATTTACTTTTATTTAAAATAAAAAATAATCATATTCATTAATTAGTACAAGTGTACACAGTTACTGCTCATCATTTTTTTGGTCTTCATTTGGCTCATTTGATTGAGTGGTCGAATCAAACTGTTTCTTATACGATAGTGAGGCACTCATCTCCTGGCCACTAATTGCTTCAAATGAAAGATTCGGCGTTAGTTTATATTCAATAATCCATCCCGCTTGAAATTCATTAGTTGAGTCAATCGTTGTTCCATATCCAACACTTAGCTTATCGTTAACTTGTGTTGCAATATCAATTCGTGAGCTGTCAGCTTCCATTTTACTTGAAATTTGAATATTTTTGATTCCCAGAGCATCGCCAACCTTTTGCGCAACTCGATTCGCACCTTCAACACCTAAACTGATAGCTGCATTGGCCAAAGCATTGCCTTCTGACTCAGATAATGACTCAATGGATCGCCCCGTCACTAATAGCGCAAGGATATTTTCTTCAGCCATTGGTGGTTCCGAATACAAAGTCAACTTTGGGTTTGCCAAAGAGCCATCTGCAATAACGCCAACTTTCAAATCATCAACGGTTCGCGTTGCTTTAAATTGAATTCCGGGATTTTCGAGTGAACCTAGAAATAATAACTGCCCTTCTTCAATCGTTAATACTTGTTTATAAGCTTCGAACTTACCTGACTTTAACAACAACTCACCCGTCAGTTGAACACTCTTCTTTTGTTGAGCTAACAGGTCGAGGTTTCCAACTAGCTGGCTGCTTAGACCAAACCCAGAGAAATAGACTTCTCGACCCGTTTTGATATTCAAGTCAATGAGATACTGTGTGGTGCTTTGCTCTTTGTTGATATCACCAATTAATACTTCATCGTCAGATACTGTGACACTCTTTCTTGGTAATTTCTTTAACTTTATGTCGGCTTCATCGAGAATTATATCACCCGTTAGTTTATACAGATTATCAATAAAGCTTGCTTTTAATATCGGAGTTACAACGATTTTTCCACTATTATCGTCGAGTATCTTCAACTTCTCACCCGTGATATCAGCAATAAATTGCATTGTCGGAAAAAGCTCGACTTCCCCTTTTAAAGTTAAGAATCCTGCTTTATTACTTAGTTTTCCATTAACAAAGGTTTTATTATTCTTAGAGTTCAAAGATAATTGCGAGTCTTGAATATCCAAACCAATCTCTTCCATCACCAGTTTATTCACATTCACTTCACCATTGCCATTCAAATTAAAACGATTAAACTGACCATCAATGGATAACTGGTGCTGCCAATCAATATCAACTTTATCGACTCGAGTTTGCCATTTTTTCAACCACTCAAAGTCAGATATCTTGATATCCGCACTTCCAGAAAACTGACTGTTCGAACGAATAGGCCAGTCAAGCTTCCACTGAGAGTTGATTCTATCTTGGTCTTTTAAATCGATAGCAAGAGATACATCAGCGACACTTTTATTCAGCTTTGCATCAAGCTGTAGGTTGGATATGCCTAACTCGGTCGCTGGCGCTATTGTATTAGCCAGCTTATTATCTTCTTTAGTGTATGCACGAGGCAGTTGGAGCCTTATTCCAGACTGAGCGAGCGCTAACTGCCAACGATCGAGCGTATAATACTTTAAACTGATGGCGCCTTGGGGGGATATCAGCTTAGATTGGGTTTGTGGTAGATTAAATTCTTGCTCATGTGCTTTCCAATCAATTCGAATGCTGTTGTCTTCTTTACTTTTTATCGTTGGTGACAACCAGGAAGCAGACCAATAATCTTGTCGAACCGAAAGTTCATTCGCTTTTAGATCAAGTTTAAAAGTATCAATAACATTTTGACGACCACCCAAGTCGACATCACCACTCAAATATCCAGACAGCTCAGCGTTCCAACTTGGAGCTAATTCACTTATCAACTCACTCACGCGATTAAGATTAATATTTTTTAACTCGCCTTTAACTTTCCACTGTTCGAAATTAGACTGTCCCGTTAAACAAACGCTTCCTATCTCTGAAAGACACGCTTCAGAGAAATTGATGTTACTTTCAAAGTATTGAATAGAATTCGCAGTGAAGCGAAATGGCTTTTGCGAGTTAACATCGACATCGATATTGGTTAATGAAATACCGTCTATAGATGATAACTGACCAGGATAGTTGAAAACCATAGAAAAAGGATAATCCAAAAACTTTCCACGAGCATTCAGCTTTTGTTGTTCACCGACTTGAAGAACCTGTATCAAGGAATCGGATAACGTATAATCCTGATAGTTAAATTGTTTGGCCGATAGAGTACCGCTCAATGACTCAGTAAGAGTGATATGCCAATTAAGGTCAGTAGTAGAAAAGGACTGAAAATGAAACTTTGGCAGGTTACCTTGAGAATCAATAAGCCACTGACCATCTTTGAGTTGCCCGGTGGCTTTAACACGACTGCTCGGTGCTAACATAGGATGCTTTAATGCGCTGTCTGGAACTAAACTTAACTCCATAAAAGCAGATATAATCTTATCAATGCCAATATCAGCAGACGCATGTGCTTTCCCTTTCAATCCCAGAATAGAAAAATCTTGAGTGCTAGCATTCAACTGGTTATCGATAACTGATAACTCAACATTAATTTCAAACTGTTTATTCGCGGCTATATTAAACTCATCGAAAGTCTTTAGAGCAGAGTTAAGAAACTGGCCAGATAAGTTTGTTTTCAGTTGAGAGTCTTGTGCCCAATTGGTAACTGAATTTATGTTCAACTCTGAATTAAGCGTACTGTATTCAACTTCATTTGAGCTGAGCTTCGTTTTCAGTGTTGAAGTAAGTTGAGGCCAAACTAAATCGACAACTATTTCAGTCGGTTTAAGCATAGGTTCATTCAGTGGCGACGCTAATTCAAACTTCTCTAATACCGGAACCAAAGACTGCTCTTCTAAATGCCATAAAAAGTTTGTTAAGTTTAATTGAGGAAAAAGAGAAAAATCTCCATCAAATCGAGAATTAAGCCACCCCACTGTTGTTCCTGTTAAGGTGTTTTCATTATTGAGTGAGCCTTTTGAACTCATTCTAAAATGCAAGTCTTCAATGTGCCAGTCGAGGACTAATTTATGTTTCCATTGATTGAGGGTATCAACGGATGCTTTTAATTTAATTCGACTATTCGCTACTCTCGAACGAAGCTCTTTCAATTTGATTTGGCTTTGCTTTACGGTTAATGACTTTATCTCTGTTGTCTTTATTTGCAATAAGGATTGAGTTGAAGCTTGTTTGACTTCCGATATTGTCAAAAGATTAACGTTTAACTGTTGGACATCCAAAGAAAAAGGCAACTCGATTTCGGGTAGTGCCGACAAGGTATCATCTTGATTGATATCCTCAGCCTGAGACTTTAAGTACACGTCGACATTTTCCAACTCTATGGAGTTACATCTAAAAAAACCCACTAAAAAATCAAACCAATGACAATCGAGTTGAACCGACTTTCCCTCGAATGACCAACCATTATCTTGCCAACGGAGGGCTTGTAAAGTGATTGAATCATTTAATGTACCATCTAACTTCTCCCAAGTAAGATTTTCGGGAATCCAAGGTTCGGCTCGCTTTATTGCCCACTGCAGTCCTGAAGAACTGAAATACACCCAGGTTGACACACTTACTAAAGAAGTAAGTATGATTAAAATAACGATTAAAGTGGGCTTTAAAATAAACTTCATAAATCAGGCCCAATGGTAATATGCCAACGCCATTCTTTTGGATCATCCAATCCTCGAGCAACATCGAAACGAATGGCTCCAACGGGTGTTACCCATCGAATTCCCATTCCCACAGAGCGGCTTAGCTCATAATCACTTTTATGGTTAAATGCATCGCCGGCATCGGTGAATAAAGCCCAGCGCCAATTATCTTTAAACTCCCAATCAATCTCGGCGGACTGGGTGAGTAGGTAACGACCACCAATTATATTTCCATCACCATCTCTTGGCGCTAGCGATTGATACTCATATCCTCTGACAGAAGTATCACCACCAGCAAAAAATCGATAGGTAGTTGGCATTTGATTAATAAACTTATCCAATTCCATATCCGTTATTCCTGATTGAAAACGCCATAGAAAGCGCCAGTCTTCATTGAACGAATATATCCATTTTATTTTTTGTTCCCATTGTATAAATTGTAAATCAGGATCACTGATTCTCTCGTCACTCAATCGAATAACAGAATGCCAATGCCAACCGTTCTTAACTCGGAAAGGATCTTTTAGACTGTAATAATCGACTTGCCAGGAAGGTACGAGGTATTCTAAATAGCTTTCAATAACATCATTCGAAGATATTTCTTCTGCGGCTATCGTTGCCGCCCATTGAAATGACCAGTAATCATTTAACTTATCAACCCATCGAGATTCAATAGAAGTAATTTTACTGCGCGCAATATCTTCATTTTTGAGACGATAACTAAACCGGTTAATCCACTCGTCCCCCAGTTCCATTAAGGGGATACGATACTGAAAATCGATACCAGAAGAAATTTCGCTCAGCTCCAAACTGGCAATATAATTATGCCCGCTATCATTTACTCTTCTGTCGCGCCAACTCAATCCTAATCGACCGCCTGAATCCGTCCCATAACCAACCGAGGTTTTTAACTCATATTTTTCACGATCTTGAAGTTCAATTTTAACATCCACTTTTTTTCGTTCAGTATCGGGAACTCGCTTTATACTAACGTATGAAAAATACCCTGAACGATTCAGAGCCTGTTGTGCTTTTATGACATCCGCCTGATCGTAAAAATCGGTAGTACTTAAATTATAAAATCTCTTTAAAAACGAACTTGATAATTCACTACCCTTTATCGCAATCTCTCCAAACTGATAACGCGGTCCTAATACAATCGACCAATTTAAATGAGCTTCATGTTTGTCGGGATCAACAACTAACTCAGAAGTTTCAAAATTAGCTTCAAAGTAACCCAGCTCCAAAATTCGCGATTGAAGTCGAGTTTTTAATGCCGCGTAGTCACCGTGATTAAGCTTATCGCCGCGGTGAAATGAATATTCGTTTAACTCGTCTTCCAGTAAAGAGGCACCGATTCCTTCTCCCATTAGTTTTAGATTGATACTCGCCCAACGAATCGGTAAGCCAACATCAACGGTTAAATTCCACTGCTCATGGCCTCCTGACAAAGTTAAGTTAGGTGAATAATACCCGAGTGCTTTAAGTGCAGCCCGCACATTTCTTAAAATGTATTCATTCGAACGCGGGAAACCAAGTATCGACAGAGGAACCTTACCTTCATTAAGCTCCAGATGCGCAACAATATTATCTTTAACAGGTCCATCAACACCTTCAATAATTAAGGGTGAGCCAGCAGAAAACAGCGACATACTGAAGGTAAAAAAATAAAATACAATGATGGTTTTTAACAATTTAAGCAACTCAATTAACAGCACAAATAACAATGCGAGCATTCCAATATTTGTCTTGAGAATCCCGCATCATCTTTCAAAACTACCGTCTATTACTGTAGTAGTTGGCAATAGGCGAATACGCCATTAGACGCTCGCGATGCCGTTCAAGTTCCGGAGCAATACGCGAAACTGAATCGGTTGGAACATACTCTAAATGTCCAGAACGGAGAGAGTTAGTCCAAACCAATACTTTTAAATCGGCAATGGTTAAAGAGTCTCCCACAAAAAAGTCGCCTCCATTTTCTTTCAACCGGCTTTCAGCCCAGCGTAAGTAACGAGTGAACGGCCCTTCTACCAATGCTTCTCGCTTAGCTTTTAAATCATCGCCTTGCAGTCCAAATGTTCGCACTAAGTGATTCGTCACATCTTCCAGAGCTTCAATAATTTCGTCACATAAGAGTGCAAGATAAAGATCGTTAGGATAGAGACCGGTTTGTTTGCCGACGAAACGGCAAATGGCATTGCATTGAGTAATTGCCTTTCCATCAAGTTCAAGTACTGGTACTTGTTTTAGAGGTAACGATTGTCGAACCTCCGCAAAGTCAGACAGCGGGAATCGATCATCTTCAAACTCTATTCCTCCGATATGCAACGCCAATCGAATGGGCTCGCCGCGACCACCATCGACATCAAAATACGTTAATTTCAACTGGGACATTTTCTTTTCCTTTTAAGCGCCATATTCTCATTTAGAGATTTCTGCTTTGTTAGATTGGATTTCTAGATTACCTTGCAAATTCTAAAGGCCTAAAGGTTCTTTTAACACCTCTCTTTTTCACAAAATCAATGAATGCTATTCTTAGCTCTAAACGAGCGAAAGGAACAGAAAATATGCAAAAGAAATGCATTGGATGTAAGCGAGAAATATCTTGGGGCAACAGTTCCTGCCCCTTTTGTGGCGCGGCTCAGAGTCGACTTCGACATTATGGTTCGAGTCTTGCGTTGGCAATTATCGTACTGGCAGCCCTTGGTTGGGTGAGCCACAAAAGCTTTCAATCATTACTTGAACAGTCGAAGCAACAACTACTAGAAAACAATCAACAGCAAGTGACCGCCGCTAATGAGCGAATTCAAGCGCTCGTTAATCAGATAGCAGAACTGGAGAGCCAACTTAAATCGGCTCAACAAAATAACCAACAGCTAAAAGAGAATCAGTCCGCTAAATCGGATGAGCGTCAATCAGAGATCCAAACGCTTAAATCACAACTGGCATCCGCTCAAAAAGAAACCGAAAAGCAAGAAGGCAGAGCCAGCTGGTTAGGAAGAGAAAACAATCGACTAAAAAGCGAGCTAAATTCACTCAAATCAGAATTGGCCGCGTTAAAAACAAGTAATGAAAGCCAATCGTCCAATAGCCAAAGTTTACTCCCCGCCGATCCTCCAACCGTAGAAACAACGCCTGAATCGTCGGACGACGAAACAAACAATCGTTAAATCGTCTTATGATGGGATAGTTCACTTGTTTTAGGATGAAATACAATAGACATTCGGCCAAAGAATGCGCTTTTAAAACTTTGTTGATTCATTGTTGCCTTTTTATAGAAAAGGCAACAATCAACTTGTTTATTAATTGAATAAAAAGCAATCACTTCTCAGAACATTATTAAATAAATTGTACACTTTTTAACTGTGAATTATTTACATCAAAAAATACACTTTTTAATCACCAATAATTTACAAAATATTATTTGCATCTTTGATTTGAAAAACTAGTCCCATTTCTATAAAAATTTAAAAACTAATTATTCTTTTTAAATATTGACATAACATCTTGAAATTTGAGATGAATCACCAAGTTGGCAGAAAATTGCTAATGATTCGACAGTATGTTTATAGCAGTAAAACACAATTCATATTATCGGAATGGACACACTCTCCAGTGTGTAAAATTTAATAAGATTAAAATATGTCAAGCACTGTTAATAATTGTCCAATAGAATTGGCTAACGAACTAAGTGGTCCGACATAGCTTTGTTTGATCTAAATTTGGTTTATGTGTAACCTTGCCGCCGCTTTATTGCTCTTTGGTCAATGCAATGGGTTGGGCATACCAACCAAGAGAAACGAGGAAACTCGTGTCGGTTTTCCGACTCGTACCTTTACAATAATGGAGATTAACCATGAGAGAACTTAACCAACAAGAAATTAACTGGGTTGCCGGTGGTTGTGGTGGAGCTGATGAAGAAGGTGAATACAGCCCAAATGGCGACGTAATTGTAAAGCCTGAAGACGGTCCCGAAACTGGCATTGGTGGTAAAGAAGAAACGATCAATGATTGGTTAAACTGGCTTTTTGGCTTGTAAGACATACTAAGAAATTAAAAAGTAGCGGACTTCACAAGTCCGCGCCATATTCACACAACATAATGAACGCGGCATCCATCAATATGGCGAAGTTGCTGAAGCCATTTTTACTACTAATATTAGTTACTATTTGGGTTCCTCAAACTGACGCCAAAGAAAAACCTTACCCCCATTTTAGTCATCTGGAAACGCGACACGGTCTGTCACAAAATACAATCAACGTTGCATTCCAGGATAACGAAGGCTTTATGTGGTTTGGCACTGAGAATGGGCTCAATCGCTACGATGGTTTAGAAGTGGTAACCTTCGTTCCCGAACCCGAAAAAGAAAATACAATTTCAGGTCACATTATCAAATCGATTGTACAAGATGCGACAGGCATCATTTGGATTGGGACTCAGGACGGAGGACTCTCCCAATACAACCCCGTTAAACAAGAATTCAAACACATCCAACTCATTGAAACAAAACCTAACGAACCATACCTATCCATTCGCAGTCTCAAACTCGATGAGAATGACACCCTCTGGATAGGAACAGCTAGAAACGGACTCCTCTCCTATTCATCAAAAACAAACAGTGTTTCGCGATATATCAATCCAGTAAACACAATTTATACAAGTTATATAAATACACTAGAAAACCTCGAAGCCGGTCGATTATTGATTGGTACTGCCAAAGGCATTTTCTTATTTGATACCATTCGAGAAGAATATATTAACCTAGAGAGTCCTTATAAAGCTCTAGCCGCACTCAAAAACAATCATATATCAAAGCTGTTTTACTCATCTGAAAAGCAACTCTGGATTGGCACTCAAAGAGCTGGAACTTATCAACTAAACCTTCAATTTAAAAGATTACTGGGTCCTGAAAGTCCTCTACTATCCCAAATCAGAGGTCATCGAATCTTTGACATTACAGAAGATTACGACAAAAACATTTGGCTTTCGACTCCCGATGGACTTCATCGCATCATTAGCGATACATCTGTCGAACATTATCAACGACAACCCAATCATCTTGATAGCTTAAACGAAAATCAAATTATTTCTCTGTACATTGATCGTAAGAATCTATTGTGGGCAGGCAGCTACAATCGTGGAGTCAACAAACTCGACTTACATACGCAGCAATTTCGACATCTAGCCTCTACCAGTGCAATGAACAACTGTGTCGGCACTGTTTTGAGTTCTGTGATTGTCGATTCCAAAGGTCGACGATGGATTGGCAGTGCGGATGGGCTATATCGACTCAGTGCTGATGGTACCGACTGCCGACACTTTCAACACCAACATGACGATGCTACCAGTTTATCCCATAATATTGTCACCGATATTCTAGAAGACTCAAATAACACAGTATGGATTGCAACGGTATCAGGATTAAATCAATTCCAGGAAGATAGCCTCTCATTTAAAGTGTTTAAGAACAGCGAACAACATCGAGTCCTACCTAGCAATACGGTTTACTCGCTATTTGAAGATCATCAAGCGCAACTCTGGTTGGGCACTCGGCAAGGTGTGGCTTACAAAAGTAAGATAGCGAATGAATTCAAGCCGGTAAATATTGAAGATATGACTGGCAAAAATCTAACCTCAAACAAAGTATTTTCTATTGCCGAAGATAATCACCAACAACTTTGGTTTGGCACGAAAAAAGGATTAAACCTTTACGACCCGCGAAATAATCAGTTGCAGCATTTCACCACGCGACAAGAACTTCCCTATCGAATATCAAGTGACCGTATTAACGATATTTATGCCGATAAAAATGGCAATGTATGGATAGCCACAGAGAATGGACTGCTACATAGAGACAATAACGACAAAACATTTACTACTTTCAATCAACAACATGGTTTTCCAACGAATGCATTATATGCAATTCTCAGCGACCAACAGCATCGCCTATGGATAAGTAGTAACAAGGGTATTTTCCGCTTTAATCCAACATCCAACGAGACGCTCAATTTCGGTTTAAATGATGGACTGCAAGGATTGGAATTCACTGGCGGCAGATATTTTGATCATATTCAATCGAATATGTATTTTACGGGGACAAACGGCTTAACTCACTTTGATCCTGACAAAGTTATCGCCAACCCTCTCGATGCCAAGCCTATCATTTCGAATGTTTATTTACACAATACCAAAATAAATTTATCGAACGATGGCAACTCGCCATTTACTCATGCGCCTAATTACACAGACGCAATTACACTGTCCCATCAACAGAATGCCTTAAGTATCGAGTTTGCGTCTGATCATCATGCTTCTCCAACGGAACTGCAATACGCTTATCGTCTCAACAAAGGCAATTGGATTTATACTGGACAGAATAATCGACGTGCGACACTCAATAACCTTTCTCCAGGAATTTATCAGTTAGAAGTTAAAGCGAAAAACCATGACGGCCGGTGGGGCAATCCAATTCATATGTTATCCATTGAAGTGCTTCCACCAATATGGTTAACCGTTTGGGCAAAAGTGATTTATGTCATTTTTATATTATCGGTATTATCCATAATATACCGCCTTCGAACCCGAGCAATCAGAAAACACTCCGAACAACTCGAAGCAGAAGTTAAACTGCGCACTGAAGAACTTGCTCAAGAAAAAAACCTGGTTGATCAACTACTCGATAAAAAGCAGCGAGAAGTTGTCAATATGTCACACGAATTAAGAACGCCGTTGACTTTAATTTTAGGCCCTGTCGTTCAACTATTAAAAACAGAATCAAACGACCAGAAAAAACGTACATTATCTGTCATTAAAAATAATGCCGACAGATTACTGAGACTGGTCAATCAACTTCTACAAATCGAAAAGCTGAATGTTGATAAAATAAAGCCAAACGAGGCAACGACGCAGGCTGATACCGTTATCGATGTCATTTGCCAATCCTTTGAGTCATTAGCCAATAATAAAAATATCGTTATCAATAAAAGTCTTGAGTCTGGTACTTTCATCAATATAGGACTAGAATCCTATGAAAAGATCATCATAAATTTAATCTCGAATGCTATCAAGTACACTCGGGAAAATGGCAGAATTAGTGTTTCACTGACACAAGAAAAGTCAACAGCTTCGGTAATTGTGGCTGACAATGGCATTGGAATTCCAGTCGATCGACTAGAAACAATTTTCGAACGTTTTTATCGCGTACCCGGAACAAAAACTCAAACAATCACAGGATCCGGTATTGGCTTATCATTAGTGAAAGAAATTGTTGATGCTCATCAAGGCAGCATTTCCGTTAAAAGCGAGCCTCAGCAGGGCTCCGAATTTAAGGTGACTCTCCCGCTATCTAAACATTCCCTTTTGAATAACAGTGACGACCTGTCATCCGATCAAAAGCGAGAAGCGCTTCAGCAAGAAATTCAACGATTTTACTCTTTCGATAATTTTACTCCAGCTAAGGATGTTCATTATTCAGGTGTAATTCGACACGACAAAACACAGATTTTAATCATTGAAGATAACCCTGAAATGCAGACGTATATCCAATCTCTGCTCTGCAAGAGCTATCATTGTATTCTTGCTAATGATGGCGAGGAAGGTCTCAGTTTAGCCAATCATCACGTACCGGATCTTATTATTAGTGACATAATGATGCCAGGCATTGATGGTTTTGAAGTTTCAAAAACACTAAAATCGAATGTTGCAACCAGCCACATTCCATTGATACTACTAACCGCCAAAAGCGATAAACAAAGCCGATTAAGTGGTTGGCATTCCAATGCTGACGAATTCATCAGCAAACCATTTGATGATGATGAATTGATCGCACGAGTTGAAAACTTGCTTGAAATTCGTCAACTTATGCAACAACGTAATCACCAAACAATTGAAAAGACACTATTATCTCAAAGCCCCCATTCGAATGAGTCATTAACCAATTCAAACGAACACCAATTTATTGAAAAATTTCGTGGGCTTTTAAATAAGCGTTATTACGACGCAGATCTAAAAGTGAACGATATTGCCAAAGAGTTGGCAATGAGTGAACGACAGTTATTTCGAAAAATAAAGGCACTGCTTAATGTAACGCCTGCTGATTACTTACGCTCTTACCGACTGGAAAAGGCGTGTGAAATGCTTAAAACCGGCTCTAACGCAGGTGAAGTCGCTATCGACGTCGGTTTCTCCAGTCATACTTATTTCAGTAAATGCTTCAAAGCAAAATTTGGTACGACGCCGTCGCAATATATTGTCGATAAAAATAAGAACAGAAACTCAGACCAACACTCAAATACCGAAGAACTGCTTACCTAATCAATCGATGTTTAAAGAGTTTACAACGTGAAAGATTCACTGTTTCGAAAAGAAGTCATGGAACATAAGCGAGAACGCTTGTGGGGCGATGTGCTATTAATTCAGCCCATCTCATTTACAGTACTAAGCTTTGGTATAACACTGCTTGTCGTACTTATTATTTTGTTATTACTGTGGGGAGAATATGCACGAAAAGAAACCGTTCAGGGATATCTGGTTCCCAGTGAAGGACTGTCTAAAATATTTGCAGTAAGAAATGGAACTGTCGTAGAACAGTTTGTTCAAGAAGGGCAAGCGGTTAAGAAAGGCGATAAGCTAGTGACAATTTCTACCGCTCAAGGGTTAGGCGATGTAAAAGACGTTGATGAGGCTATTGTTGAAGAGTTAAAGCAAACCAAACAAGCATTATTCAAACGTTTAACTGAAGAACAGCGACTTAATGATATAGAAGCAGAAAAGCTTGCCGAGAAAATATCGGGACTCACCAAAGAATTACAACAGCAGTCTCAACAAGTTGCCTTACTCAAAGAAAGATTTAAATCCAGTAGTAACCGACTAAAAAAGCTAGATAGCCTAAAAGAAAAAGGCCATGTTTCGCAGACTGAATACCAGACTCGATACGAGTCCCACCTGGATAACCAAATTCAGCTAAATAATGCAGAACGAAATCTAGAAAGCATAAAAAATAATTTAAAAACGGCACAATTTGACGAACTTCAATTACCAATTCAGTTTGCCAACAAAATGATTGACATAAAGAACAGAATTACCGATTTACGCTCCCAAATGTTAACGATTCAAAGTCAAGGCTCTTATACTTTAACCGCACCCTCAGATGGACAAATAACAGCCTTGCAAACCCATCAAGGCGCAACAGTACAAACATCAACACCGATAATGTCGATATTGCCCCAAGGTGCTAAGTTTGAAGCCGAGCTTTTTATTCCGACGAACGCGGTCGGCTTTATTGAGCCGGGCAATCCAGTAATGATCCGCTACTCTGCATTCCCTTATCAACGATTTGGTATTTATAAAGGTGAGATTGAAAAAATTTCCGAAGTTATACTTTCGCCTTCAGAACTGCCCGTTCCCGTTTCGTTAAACGAACCGGTCTATCGAGTACGTGTATCTCTAGAGCAGCAGGATGTTCTTGCCTATGGAAAATCACTCCCGTTGCAAGCAGGTATGTTGCTTGATGCTGATATCATTCTTGAAAAACTCTCACTTTTTGACTGGATACTCGATCCTTTATACAGCTTGAAAGGCCGTCTGTAATGCAAAATCCTGTACACCTGCTTTCTTTTAAAAATAAAGAAAGCTTACCCATTTTTTTACAAACCGAAATGGCAGAGTGTGGCCTGGCTTGTTTGGCTATGATTGCCAACTTTCATGGTCACCGTATCGATATGAACACGCTACGTCGTAAATATCCGGTTTCTATGAAGGGAGCTACGCTCAAGAGTATCATTCATACAGCAGACTCATTACAACTATCAAGTCGTGCTTTAAGGGTCGACTTAGAACAGCTACAGCAGGTTAAACTTCCAGCCATTATTCATTGGGATTTGAACCACTTTGTCGTCTTAAAGTCAGTAAAAGCCGGTAAAATTAAAATACATGATCCAGCAAAAGGTGAATTAACTTTAAACCTCGAAGAGGTATCCAAGCATTTTACCGGCGTAGTTTTAGAGTTAACACCAACCAAACAATTTGAGAAGAAAAACGAAGAACATACCATGCACCTCTCCGATCTTTGGAGTCGTATGTCGGGTTTGAAACGTGCATTAACTCAAGTTTTTTTTCTATCATTGTTACTGCAAGTATTTGCATTAATTAGTCCATTATATGTTCAAATGGTTGTAGACAGTGTCTTAATCGGTAATGATTTAAACTTACTGGTGGTTCTTGCCCTGGGCTTTGGACTGCTTGCTATAGTTAAGGTGTGTACGTCACTACTACGCTCTTACATCATTATGTATCTTAGCAGTCAACTGAGTATTCAAATGGCCGCGAATCTATTTCGTCATTTACTCCGCTTACCGCTTGATTATTTCGAGAAACGCCACATTGGTGACGTTGTTTCTCGCTTTAAGTCGATCGATAACATAAAACAATTGATTACCACTGGACTGATTGAAACCAT
The DNA here is from genome assembly GCF_007570825.1 of Pleionea sediminis. GTDB lineage: Bacteria > Pseudomonadota > Gammaproteobacteria > Enterobacterales > Kangiellaceae > Pleionea > Pleionea sediminis. The sequence goes on from NZ_SUNB01000001.1 coordinate 423,415, forward strand.
TGTTGATGGCATAATGACGATTGGAACACTGATTATGATGTTCATTTACAGTCCAATGCTGGCATGGATTGTTATCGGCGTCGTTGTGCTATACGGTGTCATCCGATTCGCAATGTACCGACCTCTAAAAAGAGCTCAAGAGGAAGCGATCGTTGCCAGCGCAAGTGAAAACAGTAATTTTATGGAGACGGTTCGCGCTGCACAAAGTATTAAACTGTTTTGTCGCGAATCGCAGCGCCAATCCGTTTGGCATAACAATTATGCCGAATCTATGAATGCTGGTATTCGAGTTAATAAGCTCAATATAAAATATCAAACGATTAATGACTTGCTCTTCGGTTTAGAAAATGTCGTTGTTATTTATTTTGCTGCATTATTAGTGTTGGACAATCAGTTCTCCGTTGGCATGTTGTATGCTTTTATGTCTTACAAAGGTCAGTTTACTTCCAAAACGGCAGCGGTGATAGAAAAGCTAATCGAATTTAAAATGATCAGTTTGCATCTCTCTCGTATTGCAGACATCGCAATGACTCCTGAAGAGAAAACCAATTCACATGATGGCTTAGCAACACAACCGATAACTGGACAACTTTCATTAAAAAATATTGGCTTTAAATATTCCAAAGATGAACCCATGGTATTAAACGGACTCTCTGCAGATTTTAAAAATGGAGAATCCGTCGCAATCATTGGGCCATCCGGCTGTGGCAAAACAACTCTCATGAAAATCATGTTGGGATTACTCCAGCCTTCCGAAGGTAGTGTTATCATTGATGGTGTTGATATTAACCAATTAGGTTTAACGAATTACCGTCAACAAATAGCTGCCGTCATGCAAGATGACCAGTTACTGTCCGGTTCTATGTTAGATAATATTGCTTTCTTTGATACCGAAATTGATGAAGAACACGCTATTGAGTGCGCCAAATTGGCATGCATTCACCAAGATATTGCGAATATGCCTATGGGCTACAATACTCTAATTGGAGATATGGGAACGACCTTGTCTGGCGGACAACGACAAAGATTGTTATTGGCGCGAGCCTTATACCGAAAGCCCAAAATTTTATTTCTGGACGAAGCAACGTCAAATTTGGACACGCAACTTGAGTCTGTTGTTAACCACTCGGTAAAGCAGCTCAATATTACTCGTATTATTATTGCCCATCGTCCAGAGACCATTCGTAGCGCTGATCGAGTTATGACGATTCATAACGGCCAATTGATGGAAGCGGCATTAAAGACAGAATAAGAAAGACCCTTTTAAAAAGGGCCTTTAACTAAGACGTAATAGTTTATATTTCTTCGCTATTCGATGTCGTATTTTACAATTTTGACGATAAAGAAAGCAGTATGGAACGCTCTGGCATCGGAATACCATCGGAACCATCATTCGGTTGGTAATATTCTTTATCCGTTAAATTTTTAATTCGTATCGAAGCATCAAACGAATCAGAGAGCGTAAATGTAACATTCGCATCTAAAGTTGTTTGACCGCTGTACTTGGAAGAAGTAGACGTATTGTATTCAGATACATAGCGAGTAATTAAAGATGCATTAATCGGTATTTCACCATCAAATCGATAATTACCGATAAGGTTTACTTTGGTCTCGGGTGCATTTACCGCTCCAAAGGGATTTTTATCGTTTTCGGTATCAGAATAAGCTACATTAAATAAAACCCAATAATTTTTTTGATAGTATTGCAAATCAAACTCAACGCCGGTCGAATCTGCTTCACCAGAATCATTTAAAAAGAAATCAGGCTGGTCACCCGTTCGATTGTCATTATCACAATTATTGGGATCGGGTTCTGCCACATAGAGAGAACAGTCCAATACCTGCCGAATAATCGAGTCTTCTATTGTATTTTCGAAGTACGTTAAGCTCGCGAACAAACCTCCATCAGTATAAGTTACCTGCAATTCGTTGACATCAATAACTTCCGGATCAACATTGGGTACATCAGCAGGATTTCGGAGTGCTGGTGCCTTTTCGGTATTTTGATTAGCTTCTGCAATACCAGGCGCTTTTAAGGCATGACCTCGCATAAACTTAATATTAAAATTCTCATTTAATCGCTGAACGACAGCAATTCTAGGAGAGGTCTCAGTATAATTGTTAATAGCAATTGTACCTTCATCGGAGCGAACACCAGCAGTGAATATTAATCCATCGAGAACATTAAATTCCCTGGAGTACTGAGCGTAAAACGACTGAGTGCGTGCAGAGCGAGTGAAAAATGGCGCATCGACATCGGGAACATTCGCATCGAACAAGAAAGCTCCGGGCTCATTTTGATAGCGGTCGTCGTAATTAATACCAGAAATAAATGAAGAGTTTTCATCAATTTGCCAATTAACTTCTACTAATCCCTCGTAGCTACTGCTATCAACATCAAAACTAAAATACCATTGATCGACTCCAGGATTCGCGACCCAAATGTTGTTCTCCTGTATTCCTCTTTCTGTTGAGTTATTATATTTAACATAAGAGTTCAACGTTAGATTTTCCATTAAATCCGTGCTGTATTTTAAATAGTAGATCCAGGTATCCCTAGTTTCTCGACTAATTTCACTGGTATCTTGTCCGCCATTCCATGCTTCCCAAAAATTACTCGTTTTGGCCATATTAATAATACCGAATTTGAATCCTTCTAAATTTTCGGTTGTTGGAGTGTAAGTAAAATAGGTAAACGAACTGTCTTGTCCATCGCGTAAATAATTTTGAACACGATAGCTACCGACAAAAGGATCAAAGCCCGGAATTTCTGCTAACGAATCATCTTTTTGATAGCTGCCATAAGAAAAATGTATTTTTCCATGTTCTGTTTTGTGAAGCGACTTTAACATCACACGATTTTCATTATTGACGCTACCACGTGACACTTGCCCATAAAACTCATCGGAATCTGCATCATCACTGGTAATACTGATAACACCATTAAATGCACTAACACCATATAATGCAGAAGCCGGACCGCGAAGAAACTCAACTTGTTTTGCAAAATGTAATGGTAAATGCTCTTGTGCCATCGCCATGTAATCCCGTGCATGATTTACCGGAATACCATCAATGAGTAACAAATGTTTTGCATTTAAATCACCAAAAGCTCCTCGCGTTTCAAAAACTGTATTACCCGTCGACTTTCTTGAGCTGTAGCCCGGAGTAATATTAGAAAGCTCATCCAAAGTATAATATCCGAGAGAACTCATTACATTTTGGTTGTAAACAGAAACAGAACTTGCCGAATCAGCTAATGACTCTTCTTTTTTACTCGCGACGGTAACTTTAAGGTTTAATAAATCTTCGAGCGAAATTTCTGTTAAATCGAGATTCTCTTCTGCAACACTCACCGAAGCAGCTAATATACTGGCGGTTAAAACAGAGATTCGAAAGCGCATGGAACACTCCAACTTTTTATTTATACTACTGTTGGGATAGTTCAATAAACAATGCCTGTCAAGAAACCGTTAAGTTTTTGTATAAAAAGACAAATTTTCTTGGGAAGTCGTTAGAAAAATCAAATTTCTTATTACGGTTTAGCTTAATGATTGATAATCCTAACTTGCATATTTTGAATGATTTAACGAAGTAGATTCAAAATAACAACCGCAACTTCTCAATCGGAGATTTCAAATATTCTTGTCGTCATCCTTAACAAAAATATCCTTATAAAATCTATTTATCAACTTGTTAACAATGCGACCATTTTTTCAGTAATCGGATATCCGGTTTGCTTTTCAAAATGAATGAACATTGGGCTCGGATTTGCCTCTAAAAAGTAGTGTTCACCTGTTTCATCGCGTCGCCAATCAATTGCTGTCCACTGTAAGTCAAATTCCCGTGCCACTTGAATGCTTAATGCTTTTAATTTTTCCGGTAACTCAACAGGTCTCAATGTTGCACTATCGTCTTCCCGAAAGTCGACATTGCCACTGACTATTTCTGCTGAGAATGTCTCTTCACCGATCACATAAGTTCTAATGTTGGTTCCTGCGATATACTCTTGTAAAGTGACAGGAGAAACTGCGAGGGCGCTTTTCAATCGTTCTGCATCAAGAAGCTCTTCCGAAACATAATCAGTATGCGCGCCACCGTAAACAGGTTTATAAATTGCTTTGTTAACACTTTTAACAAAATTTAATACATCATCGGGAGAGTTAGTCACTATTGATCTCGGTATTTTCACACCTAATCGAGCAGCATGCGCTAATTGTAATGGTTTTTCTTTATGATACTCATAAGCTTTCCATGAATTAACCCACTTCGCAGGAGTCCCATTTAAAAATGTTCGCAGCGTGCTCATTGCATCTCTATTTGCAAGATATCGTTGCTCAGGGTCAACATCGGCAATTTTTATGCTATTAATTGTTCGCCAATAAACAGAATGAATATCATTAAATGCTAGACGGTTGCCATTAGGTAATACTATTTGACCACTAGATTCTTCTGGATTCCAAGTCAACTGCGCCTTCATTGGAAACAAACTAGTATCAAATAATTCCGCCTGAACGCCAGCGGCTTCTAATGCTCCAAGCATATGAACAGCATGTTGATCACGTGCGTGTCCCATAACTAGCACTTTCATTAAAACATTCCTCAATTACGTCAAAACTCAATAAATATAGGTGAGGCAAAGCCTCACCTATTAACAAACAGGAGAATGAAAGAGCTTAGAAGCCCCAGTCACCACCCTCTTCGCCTAATGCTAAAGTAGTGTAATCACCACCTTCTTCACCTATCGCCATAGTTGTTGGCTGTGGGCCTTCGCCGCCTTCTTCACCGATAGCTAAAGTAGTGTAATCACCACCTTCTTCACCTAACGCCATTGTAGTGTAGTCACCACATGCACCAGATACTGCATTGATTTCTTCAACAGAAAGTTCTTTAACAGAGTCTTTTGCTGATTCTAGTTCAGCTTTATTTAAAGCAAATGGATGTTTCATTGTATTACTCCAATATAAATTGAATTCATAAAAATAAACGACAAGTTGTCTATCAAAGATAGTGTCGAAACAATTACGACTGCGGTGTATTCCTCCCCAAGAATATGCCCTGTAATTATTTCAAAGGTGTCAATCCAGTTGACGAGATCCAGATAGACCGTCACTGTCTTTGATGGCAGCCAGTTTAAGAATGATTGGAATAATCTGTTAATAGAATTCTGACAAGTGCATCTCATTTTTCTGCCAATTCAATTGAGCTGTAAATTTTCAGCCAAATTTGCAGAATATAACCAATACTAAATGTCTAACGATTAATAATTAGTCATTAGTTAAGCCATCGTCCTAAGGTTCACACGAAATGCACAGAACAATATTTAGCCAAACGAAGGAAAGTATCTCTAGCGATTACATTAAATAAAGAAAAAATGATCGTTTTAATATGACAAGACTCTCAAATTGTATAGCGATACTTGCTTAACTAATCAATGATTGATGTCTCGTAGAACAGGGATAGAAAACTCAGCCAAAGACTGAATGGGAGATAAACCGGAAAGCTCGTTTTTTGAGCTCTCCGATATTAAAAATAAAAGATTTTGCTGAAATTTATTTAAACTAAAAATTCACTTTTATACTGCTCGAAACACGTTTTGCTTTTTCAATAGCGTCGTCAATTGACTTCCCGCGTGCCAAAGCAACCCCCATGCGGCGACGTCCCGCAATTTCTGGTTTACCAAACAATCGAATCTGAGTGTCAGGTTCGGATAATGCTTCTTCAAAATTTGAAAAACTGGTTTGCTTCGATTCTCCAGTTGGTAAAATGACACTCGAAGCGGAAGGTCCATGCTGTGTAATATTGGGGATTGGAAACCCTAAAATAGCTCGCACGTGCAGTGCAAATTGTGACAAGTCTTGAGAAATCAGTGTAACCATGCCGGTGTCGTGAGGTCTGGGCGATACTTCACTAAAATAAACATCATCTCCCTTAATAAATAGCTCAACACCGAAAATTCCCCTGCCATGATCACCGCATAACGCATCGGTTACTTTTAAAGCAATTTCTTTCGAACGCTTTAATGCAGTGTCACTCATAGCGCAAGGCTGCCACGATTGTCGGTAGTCACCGTCTTCTTGATGATGTCCAATGGGCTCACAATAACTCGTTCCACCAATGTGTTTAATCGTTAACAAGGTTATTTCATAATCAAAGTCGACGAATCCTTCAACAATGACTTTACCACGACCAGCACGACCGCCTTCTTGTGCGTATTCCCAAGCAGAATCAATATCATCTTTGGTACGAACAACACTCTGCCCTTTTCCAGAAGAACTCATAATTGGTTTTACAACGCAAGGAACTCCAATCTTCTCTATGGCTGCAGCGAAGTCGTCTTTATTATCTGCAAATGCATAAGGCGAAGTTGGAACATCCAATTCTTCAGCTGCTAAGCGACGAATACCTTCTCGATTCATCGTTAATTGAGTTGCTCGAGCTGTCGGGACGATATTAATTCCCTCTTTCTCAAGTTCGGCTAATGTATCGGTTGCAATCGCTTCTATTTCAGGCACAACATAATCTGGCTGCTCTTGCTCAATAATTTCTCGCAACGCAGAGCCATCTAACATATCGACCACATAATTTCGATGAGCCACTTGCATGCCCGGTGCATTTTCATAGCGATCCACAGCAATAACTTCAACTCCCAAGCGCTGCAGTTCAATGATAACTTCTTTACCAAGCTCTCCCGCGCCACAAAGTAATACGCGAAGAGAGGACGGAGAAAAAGGTGTGCCAATGACCGTCATGTCGTTTCCTCAATTAAATTTTTGTACGATTATACGTCTTTTTTTAGGGAAACCACACCCTCCCGCCACTTTCGAATAATTTAGCGTCAAGTCTACTTAATCATCGTTCAATCTATAACTGTTCTCATAATGAGTTTCAATATTGGATTACTCAAGTAAGAAAAGCGACAACGAATTTGCAAATAGCGGAATAGACAGACTAAAAAGTTTCGAAAGCTCCCGAGCCAAATAAATTCAGGAGCTTTCCTCAAAACAAGGTAAAAAATTACGACAATATTATTTGATATTTATCGTAACGATTTCAGAAACACTGGCACCGTCATTATCGCTAACTTTCAACAACACTTTATGCTTTCCTTTGCGCATAAAGGAAACTTGTGCTTTATCACTAGCTGCATTGTTGATTTGTCCGTCAGAGTCAACACTCCATTGATAAGTCAAACGATCAAGCTTTCCAGGATCAGAAGCCTTAACTGATAACTCAATTAATTCTCCGGCCTTGGCAAAGATGTTGTTTTCCAAGTCAATGATCCGTGGTGGTAAATTCTTAACGCGAATAGCGACGCTTCCTGCATCCAGAGTTTGTTCATTACTCTTTACGCTTCCACCAAAACGATACACGCCTTCATCTTCCAATAAAATGTAATGTTCAATGTCACCTTGTCCGGTGGCATAACCAACCGATTGCCCTTCCAATTGAAAAATAAGAGGAGCACGTTCACTAGTGCCATTGGCCGAGAAGCGGAGCGCAACTTCTTCTCCTTCATTAACTTCGTAAGACGAAGCTGTTAACTTCTGAGTCACTTGAGTGACCTTACTTATGGAGCTCTTCATAGAATCATAAGTAAGATTAATGGTCAGCTTAGGGCGCAAAATAGTTTCTTGAGCTTCTGACGAATAAGCGGTTATACCATCGTCATTACCATTCGTGTTGTCTCGAATCATTGCGACGCCAAAGTTATCGCCCCCCTGAGACCACTCACGTACTAATTCAGTAACATCGACCGTTCTAAGGGCATTGTTCGCAGGCTCATTGTCGCCTCTAAAAGATGCTATCTCAGCTCCGGTTTCACTACCGATCGATATACCATTACCCATGCTGTTCCAAGTGGAAGACTCACTCCAACTCACCGACATCGGAAAAACTCGATACGTTGTGTTTCCATTATCTTGATCATCTTTTAAGTTAATACTTAATTCAGCAGACACTATTTGTGCGTTAGATGGAATACGCGTTGGTTCAGCATCACCGGGTGAATAGGGTCCTTGCATAATATTCTCAAAACGAATCAATGTTTGCCCCGCATTTTCACCCCACCAAGAGTTTTTAGTATCATCATCGATAACCAGCTCAGTCGAATTACCGTATTCTTTATTTTTCTCAGCTTCATTTATCCAGGTATCAATCGTACCAAAATAACCATTGTGACCATTTTGTAAGATAACTTGCGACTGAGCTGGCATACCGCGATAATCATCAAAATTTACATTCAGTACAAATTGACTATCACTATCGGTATCCCATTCATTGCGAGTTGGCGAATAAGTCCTTCCCTCAATTCGGTTATCCTCTGGTTTAAAACGATAAATTCGTAACCATCCATCACCTCCGTTTGGACCACTTTGAAAATCCGCTAATACCTCATGAACCGTATTATCAAAGTCATTAGTACTATTTTGACGATATTCAGAATGATTGTGACCACAGTGGACTAAATATATTTGACGGTTGGCAGAAACGAAGTTGTTAAAGAAGTCCTCAGACTTCATTCCATCGTGTCGATAAAGTGGTTCAAAAGTATAATTAAAGTCACTATAACGACCAGAACCTAAAACGAGCCAATCAAACAAATAGCGATGGGTGCTGACCCATACGGGCAATTCCCGATATTGATTTAATATTCTTTGCGCCCAGGCTAATTCCTCTGCCGGTGTTTCCATAAGTATATGGAGGAATAAAAAGTCTTTGCCATCAATATTGATAATTTGGTAACTACTCAGCCCACTTTCTGATGCCCCACCAAACCAAGGTTTGTTTTGATAACGCTCCGGATTGAAATAAGTTAAGTAGTTCACTCCATCGGGATCGTAATAATCGCCGGGATAAAGAAAGTCGTGATTACCACCAACAACACCGTAAGGTACATTTGCATTATCCAAAATACTCATCGACGAAAAAGCATTTTCCCATTGTTCTATGGTTGCTGCTTCCTCGACAATGTCGCCTAAATGAGAAACAAACTGAATGTCATATAAACCTTTATTATCGGCAATCCATTGAGTTTGTGCCGAATATATTTCAGGATAGTTTTCTGAATACTTTTGAGTATCAGGCAATACAACAACGGAAAAATCGGATGCCGTAGCGGCATTAATGGAAAGAAACGCTGAAGTATAAGAAGAAACTGCCAAAGCAATATTTTTAATATTCATTTTATTATCTCCTTATTTATTCTTAATGGTCCGTTGACTCACTCGACCAAGTGAATCACTCAATCGACTAAGTGTCTCTTTCGAACTATCAAAGTCGAGGAGTATTTTCTTTGCTTGTTGACTCTCCTTTGTTCGACCAGTACCAGCAAGTGCTTCTATCACCATTAATGCTCGATCAATGACAAAGTTTCTGGAACCTCGCTTAATTCCTTTCTCAGCGGAAGCAGGTGCCATTACTTTATTCCGATGATAAAGAGTGATTTCACCTTCAATCGCCTTAATGGGCTCAATAAGTTCCAATAACTCCTTGTATTGTCCTCTTTTCATGAGCATTCCACTGACATAATCGAACATGCCGTGTTTTGCACGGCTGCCTTTGGGCAATGACTTAAACAATTCATAAGCGTTCTCTTCGCTATCAAGCGCAAAGTCGATACGAGCAATATCCGAACTTAGTTTGGAATTACCAGTATTCTTTGCCAGCGCATTGGATGCCAGGTCACGATTTTTACGCAATACGGTAACTGCTTTATCTGATTTTTTGGATAAATTTAATAGAGCACCGATCACGTGCGGTCGTCGGCTCTTCGCTGCCAGCGAGTCTTCGTTAACAGCCTCTTCCAAGCATTGATCATATAATGAAATTGACTCGTCTAAATTTCCAGCTAACGCCAGAGCCGCTGCTTTTCTCTCTCTATTAAAGAATGGATTACTTCCCGATGCCATGGCTTGTTCTATTCGAGTAAAGCCTTCTTTCGAAGTAACAAACTGAGTCAGAATATGCTCGACTTTCGACGCAACAGCATCATAAGGTATCGCCTCAAGAAGCTTTCGATTTTCACTCATTAGATAAAGTCCTTTTTTTCTAATTCCGAAACTTGCTAAATACTCTGCGTCTTTATTGATATTTTTCTCGACAATGACGGACTCCCTGACCAGCAAATCTATAAGGCTGGAATTTTCATCTGTCGGCCATCGAAAATGTCGCCACCCTCGTTCATTTTCTCCCACATAAACAAAGACAAGCTTTTTTTCTTGCTCTGCTGTGTTAAAAGCTTCTTCAAGTGAGTGCGCATGAAAAGCAGTACCATAATATCCAGGATGAGCTTCTAAACTATCAAAAGGAGTGATTAAAATAAGTGATAAAAACAGATAGAACAAAATTCTTAATATAGATTGCGACATATTCAGCCTCTCTAATTATATATCCCTATGAAATTTCATAAGATAATCAACAAGCTCAGTAGTATGCTTTTTTAATAAGAAAGATTTATGACGAGAGGGTGATGCTTATTTGAAGGAAATGTTTAAGTATACACTTGACGAGATAATCATATAAGTGGTTTTTAGTTTCTAGAAAATTGTATTTATCGTATTGTAAAAATTCATTGAGCATTTAGACCATATTTTTTAAATTCTAACTATTTTATTTTTAGAAATTGGAAGCACATCAAATTATCGATGTGCTTTTTATTAGGGAACTTTAACTAAATGACAATAATTACTCGATTGACTGGAACCGCTTCGTTCCCCTGAGAGTCACTAACGGAAAATATTAATGCGTAAATACCAGGTGTCGACGTATCTACATTACCACTTACCTGAATTTGATCGCTAATATCACCGTCCACGTTATCAATTGCCGTTGCACCAAGATCAACATAGGTATCTCCGGCATTAACGTTAACGAATCGAGGGCCAATGAGTGTTAAGACTGGAGGAATGTCATCTCTGGGTAACGCTTTTTCTCGATAGACAATTTCCAATAGTGGAGCACGCCTTTTCGAACCCTCATAAGATTCGGCTCCTCGTTCTCCATGCCCAGAAATCATAAAGACAAGATTGTTACCACTCTGCCAACCGGATCGATCAACAATTTCTTGAACAATCGTTTTTAAATCGGGTGTTCTTTGTTTAGCTCCAGATTCTCCTCTATGTCTCCATGGTTCAGGATTCCATGCAACAGAGGCATTGGTTTTTACTCGACTGGTTAGATTATAATAGATACGCTCGAATTGATTTGCGCTATCAACCGCTTCACCATGTATTTCTAACTCAGTACGACAATAACTCGTTTCATCAGTGGCAAACTGAATTGTCGCAGATTCAATAATTGCTCCATTAGGTATATCAATATTCGTAAATCTTAATCCCACATTTTGCACGCCATAATCGTACACCATCTCTAAATCAGAGCTATTGGTATACATGTATCCATCGTACTGTTCTTCTACATCATCAAGTCCGTTGGAAATACGCCGTTGGATCGAAATTAAATCAGAGTTGTTATCGGCACCGGCTTTGATCACTAATGAAATGAGCGCGTCTTTTGATCTTGAACCTCCTCTTCCTCGCGTCTTAAGCTCTCCTGTTGCACCAGTTTCCGTTAGTGTTTTTCCGAATACGTAGCCAGCTTCATCTCTACCAGATAACCATCGGAACCTTTCCATTCCGTCAGGGGCTCGAAAATCATTTCGATGTGTTGAGTCGTCAAAGACCATAGAAAGCATTAACATATCGCCAGCATTACCGTTAACCGATGGAAAACGACTATCATGACTGTGATCGTTAGATTCCGAGGCTACATCACCAATTGGGTCGTCATTTTTTGCACCACGCAAAGCCGACATAATAGCCATACCCGTTCTTTTACCATGTAAATCAAAACGATAACGACGATCATCACCCACAGCTAGCGTTCGATAAAAAACAACAGTCGATAAGTCACGACCATGTCCATGATCGAAACGTGCACAATAATTTCCCCTTACATCAATACAGTCGGGAATCGCATGACATTGGTACTGCTCATTATAAGATTTAAAACACGATGCACCAGCTGTCCAACCGTCCAATTGAATTGGTAAAACATCATTATCACGACTGAGAAACAGTAATAATAAGTCACCCGCTTCTGCATAAGCTGGTACATCAATATTAATATTCCCTCTTTTATCATAATCAGATGTTGAACCAATATGTTGTACACCGGACTGAGGATCGCTAGTATCGGTCGGCGGTGTGTTACCAGCGGACCAAACGACATCATCTTCCTTGTATAAAACTAAAGAGCCATTACCATTAAGAACAAGAATACTGGAGTCTTTACCATCTGTTTGACTTGACCAAACGGCTTTGCCACTCGCATACATCACTAAGTTGCCATCACTTTGAAATATAAAACAATCAGCACCACTGCCATCCGTATTCGAAGCCCAAGTCGCATTATCCAGCTCATCATAAATCACTAAGTTTCCATCATGCTGCATTTCTAATCGAAATTTATCGTTTGATGAAATTAGGCTTTCGCCCGGATTTAGCCATTGATCAGGCTCCAAGCTATTTGCATCTGTCGGCGTATCTGAGTTCTTTAAAAGAACGGCAGAGTCACGGGCTCCTCCTGTTACTACCAAAAACTTTTCACTCGCACTTAATAAACCTTCGTAATCTACTGCAACTTCTTCAGAATTATCCGTCCGCATTTTATCCTTTACCTCGATAGATTTTATCTTCGATATAGACGAATCTAAAAGGTAATCCGTTGCGTGTGACACACTGTGTGCCAAAACGCCAATTAAAAATATAATCATTCTTGCAATTTGAGTAAGCGACAACATGGATAACTCCTCTCTTAACGCATGGAAACAACACCGAAATGGTGAAGACCTCAAAGAAAACCTGCGTTATTAAGTATGGTGAGATATGAGCTAAAATTTTGCGACAGAGTTTTTAAACTTGAAAACGCACATCACACTTTGCGTTTGAATATGTGTGACGGTTCATTATAAAAGAGGTTATGTTTTATATTATGAGATTTATTGCAATTGGTAGATAAAGCCTAATTAAACAGGCGGTCGATAATTTTTAATTCCAACATCATTGTTAATTTAGGGGTTTTAATACATTTAAATTGTTCTATAACTTAATCATAACCACTCTAGTTCGAGTAGGTAATTATATGATCCCATTCTTTCTTTTTAACGGGTTGAATCGATAACCTGCCTTGCTTTATAAGTACCATATCTAAAAGTTTAAGGTCTGACTTTAACTGTTTAAGCGTTATAATAGAATTAAAATTTTCGATAAAAGCCACATCGAAACAATACCATCTGGGATTTTCTCGATTACTTTTAATATCAAAATAAGCACTATTACTATCGAATTGATCTTCATCGATGTAAGCAGATCGAGTTACCTTTGCAATACCTGCAATCCCGACATTTTTACAACTACTGTGATAAATAAATGCAAGGTCATCAATTTTGATTTCATCTCGAATAATATTTCGAGCTTGATAATTTCGAATTCCATTCCAGCGCTCCGAACGAGGTGCTATTTTTTCCAAGTCGTCAATACTGAACTCGTCGGGTTCTGTTTTTAGTAACCAATAGTTCATAGGAAAAGGGTTTGATATTAAAAATTTAAATCATAATAACACGTCATACTTTAATAAAAGAAATTTAAAGCCATTAAATACTACTGGCAATAGTCTATAAACTTATTGCCAGTAGCTGTTTCTTTAGCGAGTTCCTTTAATTGTTAAAGTAACCCCAGAGCTTGGGGAGTAACCTCTGAGACCAATATACCAGCTCCCTTCCGGAGAAGAAAAATCACAAGATTCCTCATTACCCCAGCGATAAGGTCGACAGTCAAAGTTACTAGTTGAAGGTTGACTATCTTTTAACACATATAAGTCAACATCGCCTGCTCCACCAGAAGTCGAAATCGATAGATTTTGATACCCATCTGGAACAGTCACTCGATAGTACTTCCATTCATTCTGCGCAAGAGTAATATCAGAGTACACCTGATCGACTTGATCCGGAATTATGGAAAATCTACCGACCAAACTAACGTCTGAGAAACTACGATATCCCCTGACCACAACGTAAAAATAATAACCTGGTTCAGTCAAACCAACTTGGCCACCAGTCGGTGACAAAGTACACAATTCACTGTTACCTTTTTTGTAAGGGCGGCAATCATAACTAGAAGTCGTTGGTATTTCATTTTCTTTAACGTATAAGTCAGCGTCGCCCGAGCCTCCATAAATTTCAAAAGAGACCTGCGTCGAATCGTAAGGAGCCCACATTGAAAAAATCAGTTCTTCACCTGCATTACCAGACAATCCATTCACCGGAACTCCATGGCGTAATGAATCAGCTCGACAATAATCAGGAGGGCTGTTGGGAAAGACTCCGACCGCAGAAAAGGCTTCATCAACAACACAAGTATCATATCCTAAGTCCATAGCGGCAATTCGAACAGCCTCTGCTGCAGTTACCCAATCTACGCTCTCTGTCCAGTAGTACATATTTGCTCGTGCAAATATTTGAAACGCTTTCTTTAAGTTCCAATATTCACTGGTTGCAATTAAGTAAAAAGCCTTATTGAAAACACCTGCTGAATAATGAACATCCATGTCATCGGTATAATCAGATGCGTTAGCAATGGATTGACCATCTCGAGTGGGTTCATCCATGTAGCGAATAGCTCGTCCTGCCTGCTTGAATAAATCAGCACCAACCGCCCAATCGTTTGAGTTATTAATATAATGCTCTAGTGTTTCACCAACCATATCCGAGAAACTCTCATTTAATCCTCCACTCTGACCCTCATACATTAAATTTGAATGCTGAATGGTAAATCCATGAGACATTTCGTGAGCAACCAAATCCATCGATGCAAAACTGAAGAGAGTTTGACCACCGTCCCCCATGTAGAATGAATCGCCTGACCAAAATGCATTTTTAAAATTTTGACCATAGTTAAGTTTCATTTTTACTTGAAAGGGTAAAACATCAACACCTATCCAGTCTCGATACATCGCGTAAACTTGTGTCGCGAAAAAGTGAGCATCATTAATTGGTGAATAGGCGCCATTTATAGGCGGAGGACTATTTTCAGGGCAGCCAAAAGTGTAAGCGTCATTGCCTTGCCTATTCCCTTCCAAGTCAATTGTTCGAACGTCATTATTTTCCATAATACACAGAGCACCTTCCTGTCTTACCTTTAGGAAATCATAATCTGTTCCATATTCATATCGACCAATACGCTCATTACCTCCAGGCCCTGTTGCATCAAAGTGTAATAAGGAATCTCGATACTTCAAAACTTGACCATTGTGAGCGTCGATTTCAAAGTAAGGCTTTGAGGGAGAATCTCCATGAATTAGAAAAGAAATTTGATAGACTAATCTAGCTTTATTTCTAGAATCTAAGCCTATCGCTAATCCCTGCTTAATGTCTTCAACATCGATAAAGTCAAACACCTGCTTATTATTTTCAGAGTGCCATTGTTTAACTAAAAGAAGCGCTTTCTTTTTCGAAATGGTTGGCTCTAAGTTAAGATTATCAGTATCGATTTTTCTTATTATTGAACCAAAAGCGCTGGACACTTCACCTTTATCATTTATCTTGAGGACAGCGGATTCATTAATAACAGGAAGTCCTTTATAATATTGTCGATACCGAGAATAGGTGAAACCATTCTCTGCATGCTGTTTAATTATCTCCAGTTTATTCGAAGGCGTTAATCCTAAAAGCCGCCCCGGTGAATGATAAATAATAGGCGATGACTTAGAAAGTGTATTCAGATATTCAGTTTTATCTAATAATTGTTCTCTTTCAGCACTCGTTACATTTGTAGAAAAAATGACACCAACAAACGCACAAAGAGAGATGTATTTAGTATTTTTCATATTATCTCCAATTGTGGTTAGAACGTTTTAATTTTGCTTTAACAAGAAATATCTGTCCTTGAGAAAACTTTCGTAGAATAGTTGTCTATTTTTTTTACCACAATGGAATTGGTATAATTACCACTTTTTCTCGAAAAATTATTACATATTCGTTATAGCCAAGACTGAAGCCATTCACATAAACTCGGATTATTATCGATATAAATGATAAATTCTTCTATCAGAAAAAAATTACTTATTTAGGGCATTTAGAATGTATAAAGAAAAATCAACTATGACATTATCCCCTTTCCATTTAGCCATTCAGGTTAGAGACTTAGCTGAGGCGAAAGATTTTTATGGAAATAAACTAGAGTTTGCAATGGGGAGAAGTTCTGAGCACTGGGTTGACTTTAACATGTACGGCCATCAACTGGTGACACACTTAAACCCCAATATTGGAAAAACAGGAACAGTCGCTGCTATCTCTAATCAAGTAGACGGTCATGGTGTTCCGGTTCCTCATTTCGGCGTTATACTAACCCTCGAAGACTGGACAAAACTTGCCGATAAACTATCCTCGGTGATTGACAATTTTATTATAGAACCTTATGTGCGTTTTAAAGATCAACCCGGAGAACAGGGGACTCTCTTTTTTAAAGATCCTTCAGGCAATGCACTTGAATTTAAAGGATTCAAAAACATAGAAGAGGAGCTTTTCAAAACTTAACTTTCTATTTAACGCCCCCTAGCTCACACAAGCAATTCATCGAGAGTTAAATTGTAGCTATCGATAAATGTTTCGATAAAATACTTAACTTCTGGCAAATCGATAGCTTTCACTCTCTGCTTAATTTGCTCTTCCGCTTTAACAAATTCCTGATTTCCTGCAGCTACTTCCATTTGGCACTTAATAAAGGCAGATATGGTATCAGCTGCTTTTATGATAACGTGGTTTTCGGCGGATACCTTTTCTTCTATTAATACAGATTCAAAGTCGGGCTTTAATTCTTCAGGAAGTAAACTTAAAAGCTCTTGTTCGGCTTGTCGTTCTATCGACTTGTAGGCTTGAGTTATATCTTTAGAGTGATACTTGATGGGAGAAGGCATATCGCCAGTAATGACTTCGCTACAATCATGGTACATAGCAGCTACCGCAATAGCATTAGCATCTAACTTACCACCAAACTTTCGATTTTTAATTACGGCCAATGTATGAGCAATTGTCGCTACCTCCCAACTATGCTCCATCACATTCTCAGTAACAGTATTACGTTTTAATCCCCAACGATGTAACCAGCGGATTTTACTGATGTAGGCAAAGAAATGACTTTTCATTTAGGCTAGCTCACACTTCAAAATTGATAATAAAATAGTAATGAAAAACAAAGATATGATGATACTAACAAATTATGCGTGCTCCGCAAAAAAAACATATTTTTCGGGTTGGCTATGCTTTAAAGCTTTAGCCTGATACATCGCTTTATCGGCGCGTCGAATCAGTGTTTCTAAATCGGTGCAGGTATCAGGGTAAAATGAGACACCCATGCTTGCACCAATATCAACGGCGGTATCATGACTTTCTAACTGAATAGGCTCTTTCAATGCTTCACGAAAATTTTGCAACACTCGTTTTACAGAAAATTCATTGATGTCTTTAAGTACATAAACAAATTCATCACCGCCCCAACGACCCGCCAAATCATCTTTACGAATAACTTTATTCATTAGCTGTCCGACATATTTCAATACTGCGTCACCTGCGTCATGACCATAGACATCATTGACTTGTTTAAAACCGTTTAAGTCGATAAGTACAAATGCAAATGGTGTCCCCTTATGAGCAAGAAAGTTAATCTCTTTTTCAATAGCTGAGCGGTTGTAGAGATCAGTCAACGCATCAATATGAGCTTGTTTGCTCAATTGCTCTAACTGGTTGTGACGCCGAGTAACGTCATGAAGAGTAACTTGATAATAAAGCTGTTTATAGTCTGAGTAAATTTTAGTAACAACAACCTGCATCCATAAGCTATCGCCACCAACAGTTCGAGTTTGGAACTCTCCCGTTGCAACATCTGCAGAATCGAGCTGACGACTAATTTCAACTTGGTATTCATCTTCGTTTACGAATATTCGCTTTAACATTTGGCCAGCTTCGTCTTGTTGAATCTTTTCATCTAGGCTATCAATTAACTTTTCATAGGCCAAATTTCGCAGCACAATCTCGCCACTTTCTGTCAATAAGGTCGTTGGTGCTATGGAACTTTCAAATACAAGCTGAAACTTTGATTCCAACTCTCCTATTTGATCGCGCAGTGATCGCTCTTGCATAAATTGCTTTTCCGTTTTATCGAGTAGTGCATTGACATCACATACTAATTGACCAATTTCACTATGTTCATGAAATCCAGGCACCTTAAGACGGGCTGGTGTTCCGGGCACTATCTCGTGCAAAGCTTCACCGGTTTTCGTCATTGGATGAGTAATTAGAAAATAGCAAATGATAATTGCCAACGCAGTCATTGAAACGGTTAAGATCAATAAATTAATAGCATTCGCATAAGCAATTTCAACGGCGTTGGCTCTGATATTTGAAAAGTTAGGGTACACCTTGAGCTTTCCAACAGTCTCACCTTGATTAAAAGGATGAGCAATATCAAATACAATAACCGCTCTTGATTGTATGGTTTCAGCACCGACCATTATTGCGTCATTTTCGATCGCAGCTTCATCGACGGTTGAGTCAGTTAATAATCCTTTAATTACATCACTGGCGAGCTCTTCATCGTTAAGAAAGGCAGCAGCCGAAGCCGCTGAAGAGACGGCTTTCACTAATTGTTCTATCGATCCATAAGCTTCATCAAGCTCGTCATTAAGTGTTGTTTGGTAAAAGTTGTAGGCGACCAATGCCCCAATGAGCACCCCAATGGTCAAAGTAACTAAAGCTAAACGAGTTAATAAACTGAGCCGACTGACCAATAACCTACACCAAATTAAAATTCATTGATAAGTCACACCCAACGAGACTTAACAAATTTTTCCCAATTAGAGGATGACTTAGTGCTAACCCTGTTTGATTTCCAATTTACAGGATAATCAGGGTACGAAAAACTATGAGAAATACCGTTTTGTCATTAGCAATATTTTCGCCCAAGCCTAAATCGAAAAACCTTCTCTATCGTAGAAAATCTAAAGTACCTAATTGAACATAAGTGGCTTAACGAATGACATCGCAAGTACCGAAGATTTCTCTTTTAGCATAGAACAAAGGCTAGTTAATTCAAGTAATTACGAGCGAACATAAACATTTGAACGAGTAAATTAAGGCATTCTTTTGAGATGCTCACTCATAGATATATGAGATAACTGAGACTCCCTCTCGTATAGATTTTCGCTAACCTCACGAAATATAAGCAGAAGTAAAACCCTGACGATTACATGTTACAATCTGCGCTCATAAAAAATAGTAAGATAGTCTAGTGATCGATACAACTTTAATTCTTCTTTTCATTCCCACATTTATGGTCATTTCCGCAACTCCGGGAATGTGCATGACGTTAGCACTTACTTTGGGTATGAGCGTTGGCATTAAAAGAACATTATGGATGATGTGGGGAGAACTCATAGGGGTTGCACTAGTCTCTGTTTTGGCCGTTGTTGGAGTTGCCAGTGTGATGCTGAATTACCCTTCAGTATTTGTGGTTTTAAAATATCTCGGGGGTGCTTATCTAATTTATCTCGGAATTCAGATGTGGCAATCTCGGGGGAAAATGGCCATTAACATTAATAATGACACCTCGATCATTGCAGGAAAGCAACTCATGATCCAGGGTTTTGTTACTGCAATTGCTAACCCGAAAGGTTGGGCGTTCACTATATCGCTTTTACCCTCATTTATAAATCCACAACTCCCGATGGCACCTCAACTCACTTTGCTGGTTATCATTATCCTGATGAGTGAGTTTCTGTTTCTGATGCTCTACGCATCTGGTGGCAATGCATTGAGAAAACTCTTAGAGGAAAGCAGTAAAGTTGTCTTGATCAATCGATTGTCAGGAACCTTGATGATCGCCGTTGGTTGTTGGCTTGCACTCAGTTAGAGCGCCTGACAATCCTAGTATTCTTTAACTATTTTCGCGTATTTTTTCTTCGAAAGTCGTCAAACGCTTTAATTTCCCAGGAGCGAATGCCCATGACTAAACTGCATCCATCTTTTTCTTTAGCAGGATAAATCATATCCTCTTGCAAACATCGCTCAAATTCCGACGCTATTTCAGTCATTTTATCTTGAATTTTGCGATTGGATCCTCGGCTGAGCATACCTGAGATAAAAATGAGTTTTTCAGTCTCGTCGTTAAATCGAGAACGAAAAAATTCTACTTGTATGTTTTGTTCGAAGAAGCGCTGAACGGGCCCATTAGGTTGCCATTTAAAAAAGCTGCTTACCAATAGCTTTACACGATTCCCCGGCAACAATTCAATAAACCGAATACGATCGAGCTTCGCCAGCAATTGCGTCAACTCATGCTCTTCGAATTCATAGACTTCTTGCACTTCTTCCAAGGTCCAACGAGATAACAATAGTTGAGCAAGCAATAACAGTTTTTTATTCGCAACCAACTCCTCCTCTTGCTCTAACTTCAACTCTGTCACCTGCGAGCGTTGCTTATTCGCAAATTGAGCCAATTGTAAAAAGTCCAACTGCAGTAAATCGCAAATTTTTTCCATCCTTTGCAAGGTCATATTTCCCTGAGAAAACATACGCTTAACATTCGCTTCACTCATTTCAAGCCCAGTAGCTAATTGCGCGTAAGTAACTCCCGCTTGTTTTAATTGCTTCTTGAGAGCTTGAATCATTTCAGTTGTTCGAATCATCTTAAGTCACCCTGATTTTCTATCTGGGTATACTATATTGATACTCTTTAAAGCGCAATGTGCGACTATAACAATACGGGTTGAGAAAATTGATACAGGCTATAAATTAAGACGCATCCATTCATTACCGATGATTTTACTTATGAGAACGGCACACAAATTAACAGCAACCTGGAGCTTTCTTGGATCGACTTTGCTGATGCTCGGGCCAGATATTGTCATTTCTTACTTCGGTGTAAAGCAAAAGCGATATTTATTTCGAGCGATTTTCGTCGCAATATGTGCGACTGCTGCAGGACTCTTGTTCATGCACACTCAAGGTCACTTTAATGATTATTCAAGCCTTCAATCCGCCCATTCGCTTCCAATGATTCAACTGAGAGATTCCGTTGAATTATCAACCAATCCCCAATCATTCTATGCTGAAACGTTAATACTGTCCGTTCTCGGTGGGCTTCCACTTGGTTTAATTGCACTGTACGCAGGAAACGCTGATTTATCACCAATATTGACCATTACTGCATTACTTCTGTTACTCACTATACGATTAATCATTATCGCTTTTTTATCCCAAAAACTCGGACGTTCCCGGTTGTTCAGTCGTTCAAGAAGTCGTTGGATCACTTGGAGTGGATTATGGGTATTTGCGTATATTGCGTGTCTGGGATTTCTCCCAACTTTCTAATTCTCATCTTCCCATGACCAACATCTGTTTCTTTCAAAAGGATTTATTTTGCCAAGGTAGGCTCTAATTCCTAACAAAAAACGTAGTTCAACACTATACGTCATTAACAAATCATTTTACTTATGAATAAAACCCTACAGCAACTAAAAATGCTACAGCCACTTGATAAAATAATTGTTCACTCCATAGGAATGAGTCTCTATCAAGTATCCATTATCAAAGATAATCGTACGTATTGGCTCGCTAACTCAAATGGGAATCTATTCAAAGCCAATAACGTCTTAACTGTGCAAAAACTGTTTAGGTCACTTAACTTTCTATTAATGGTATTGCGGCATGAAAGTGCCTATGATGAAATGATTGGTCATGATGATACATCTCCGAAAAACAATCGTCTCGAAGTTCCATTAAAAGATAACTTTCTTAATTAATCATACTGCTGCGCGTATGTAAGGGTATCTAAACCATTTTCTTAATTTGCGAGGCAATGTGATTCATTGCTTCGTGAAGATTTTCACCAATATCTTTAAACTGCTCAACATCGCTTCTTGCTTCTTTAATATAAGAACTCAATTTATCTTCTTGTTCTTCAGTTAGTCCTAAAAACATAAATGAATCCTCTATATTTGCAGTTAAATTCTCAAAAGCGACTTCTGAGTTCTTGCTAAACTTTTCATAAAGAGAAAGAATATTATTGAATTCATCATGCACGACTGACTGAGTTTTATCCGCTTCGACTTTCCTTTTTCTTTCTTCTAGCTTTCGAAAGTTCATCAGCTCCAGTGATGCATCAATTAAATCAATCATTATTGCTAAATGGTCTCTCAATCTTCCTGTTAGCTCTTCATCCTCAATAGGCATATTTTTGATCAGAAAAACAGCGGATTCTCCATTAAATAGATATTTATCACCCGCATGAATAATACGACCTCTGCTCTTTACCATTTCAAAAAGTTCTCTCTCTAATGGAGTAATCGAAGCGTTGTCAGAGCGAACAACAATTTCTTCGTCTAAAATTCTAAATAAAATCGTACTGTTTAAGCCGAAACTATTTAACGTTTCAAAAGTTTCTTCTTTCAAAGTATTAACCTCTTTAGCTTTTGCTATATTTCTTGCATAGGCTACCAAGTTTCCAGTTTCACTATTATTCTTCATTAACATAAACGCTAATGAGCTATTATCACTGGCTTTCTTCTCTGCTTCCTGTTGAAGTCTAGATCGTGTAATAAGCACATGAATAACATGTTCCAATTCAGACAAGTCAAATGGCTTAGAAACATACGCTTCGCCGCCACATTCAAATCCGGTTAGCCTGTCTTCTAACTCTTTGCGCGCGGTCAAAAAAACAACTGGTATATTCGCAAGTTTCTCTACTTGCTTTATTTTTCGACAAAGTTGATATCCGTCAATTTTTGGCATATTCACATCAAGTAAAATCAAATCGGGAGATGAGTTTAGTAATTTTTCAAAAGCCTCTTCCGGATCAACAAAAGTATCAACCTGATATTCATTTTTTAAAGATTTTTCTATCAATAAGAGGTTGCTTTTGTTGTCATCAACATAACAAACAATGGGATTATTCATGATTTTCCTCTAATCATTCGTGTTAATTATTGATTACTTTGTGCTAATGGGATATCCAGCCAAAAAACACTGCCTTCTCCAATTGTGCTAGATACACCAATCTCACCATTCATTGCTGTGACCAATCGCTTAGCTAGAGCCAAGCCAATACCCGTTCCTTCAATGTTCTCATTCGGTAAAACAGAACGCTCAAAGGGACTGAATATTTCCACTAATTTATCTTCAGAAATTCCTCGACCAGTATCCTTAACTAGCACCCTAACGGTGTGACTATCTTTATTTTCACAATAAATTAAAACACTACCTGAATTTTTATTGTATTTAATAGCATTGGAAATCAAGTTAATGAGTATTTGTTTAAGTCTAAATGCATCAACGCTAACCCAGCAGTCGGCACTTTCGTTAATTTCTAAAAGAATATTACGCTGCTTCGCCAAGGGCTCTAGTTGACTTACACAGCGCTCAAAAATACTTTTTAGCGGCACAGGCTCTATGTTTAAGTCGACTCTGCCACTCTCAATACGGCTCAAGTCCAATACTTCATTAACGAGATGTAATAAATGCTCACTAGCCGATAGTATTTCACTAAGGTTATCCTTTTGATCATCACTTAATTCAGATTCACCATCAGCTTGGAGAAGCTGACTAAATCCAATAATCGCATTTAGTGGAGTTCTCAATTCATGGCTCATTCTTGAAAGAAAGTCTGTTTTAGCTCTACTTGCTTCCTCAGCCTTAACAATTGCATTTTGTAACTCTTCAGTTCTTTGATAAACCAATTCTTCTAAGTGGTTTGTATGTCTTTCGAGAGACTCCCTAACTTCTTTTAACTCGGAAGTGTCGCGAGTTATTGTCGCAAAATTCTTCGGCACTCCCTGGTTATCATCGATTCGAAACATATCAAACCAAACCGGCACCATCTCGCCCGTTTTAAAATTCTTAAAGTTAAACTCTCCAACCCATCGACCAAACTTCATAACCTCTGGTATTATGGTTCGTGCAACAAATGGTTTATCTTTAGATGCGAAAAAGTCAATGACCTTCAGCTTATCTAGCTCATCATTTTCATCGATTCCCACCATTTTTCGTCCAGCTTTATTAATAAACTGAGCGTTTCCTTCTATATCGGCAAATCCTATAAAATCAGAAGAATATTTTACAATGGATGCAACTTTACTCAGTCTTTCCTCGACGTTTTGTAGATCAGTAATATCTTGAACCGTTCCTCTAGAAATAATCGGATTGCCATCGTTGTCAAAGGATGTATCACATCGCTCCTCAACCCATCGTTTCTTTCCTGTTTTATCCACAATCCGATGTCTTATTTGATACGACTTCTGTGTACTTAAGGATTGTTTAAATGCATTATTAACGGACTCTCTATCATCGGGATGAACGGCACTCAAAAACGATTCATAACTAGGCTTAAAATACTCTTTATCTAAACCGAATAACTTATATATTTGATCAGTCCAATATAGGGCGCCATTAACGTGATTGAGCTCCCAACTACCGATCTTGGCGATACTTTGAGCAAGGTCCAAACGCATTTTACTTTCTAGGATTTCTTTCTCAAATCTTTTATCCTCAGTAACATCGGTTATTACAGAAATAAACCCAATAAGATTATTTTTACTATCATAACGATAGTCCCACTTGACATTTACATCAAAAAGATGACCGTCACTATGAACATTTTTAGCCTCAAAAACCGTTGGCTCAGGTTGACATTCAACTAACTGGCTTAAGTATTTCTTGAAAGACTCTTTTTCAGAGTCGTTACAAACTTCCCAGATGTATTTCCCAACCATAGCACCAGGTGGTAAACCAAACATTTTTGAATGTGCATGGTTTGAAAAGGTAATTATTCCGTTTTTATCGTTTTCTTGCACCCCACAAGGCAGAATATTCAATAGTGTTTCATATCTTTCTCTCTCTTCGCTCAATCGTCTCTCATTGTGCAAACGTTCCGTAATATCAGTCCCTGTAACCAATAAAGAATCAAAACGACCAATTTCATCCGTTATAATTTCATCAAACCATTCGACTTCTATTTCCCTACCGTCTTTTGTTTTTATAGTGTTAATATTGCCCTGTGTACGATCACCATCGACAGCTTTTTCAAATACTTCTTCAATACGTTTCCTGTCTTTTTCATCTATAAAGATATCGAACCAATTTTCACCTTTTAGTTCATCAAGTGAGTAGCCTGTTACTTTTTCAAACCATGTGTTAACAAATATAATACTTGCATCATTATCAAGCCTGACTATCATGGCAGGAACGTTTTGAACAATTTTTCTTGCAAAATCTCTTTCCTTCGCAATCTGCTCCGTGAGCTTTCTCACTTTTTTTGTTAAAATTCCAAATTCATCTAAGGACATAGGTAGCAATTGATTCATACCACTATCAGAAACATCATCTTTTTTAACAAAGTTTTCTAGTGGTTTTAACCCCTGATAAATACTTCGGATAGCCAATAAAGTACCAAGGATAGAAAAGCTTAGTAATACAAACCAAACTACTAAGGTATCGATTTTAAAAAAGCCAGTATGATTAAAAAAATAGCCAACTAAGAAAGTATCAATCATTAAGGGAGTAAATATACCTAGAATAATAACCTTCACGTCTAACGTTATCACTTTAATATCTTCACCATATGCCCCAAGAAACAACCCAAGCTTATCCGTTAAATAAAAAAAAATAGGCAGACAAGTGATTAAAACAACGGGTATAACACCTAATTGATGATTCAAATGATCTTTCATCGTATAGTTAGCATACCCCATGTTTTCCAGGGAAATGTCGGCTGTTATAGCTCCAAATATTGAATAAGTAGTTGTTATACCAATTAAGTACCAAGGTAGTCTTTTTAGAATCTTTTTCGTTCGAGACTGACTGGACGGTATATCAGTCAAAAGAAGCTGAACAAATTGTCTTGAATAGCGTTTCAAAATAAAATAAACCACACTCAAAACGCCCGCAAAATAAATACCTGTAACATTAAAAAAAACCCCGAAAAATTCAGGCATAGGATAAAACCCAGCAATACCTAAAAGAGTTCCACCGACAAATGGGGGGACTAAAAAAATAAGAAAAACACCTATATAAAGTGAACGATGGAACTCTTGTTCATCTAAGCTATTTTTCATCAGCTAATAGTCTCTTCCTTGCCATTTGAGTCAACAACAAGTTTATTTATCATTGCACTAAACTTTGCAATATCAATAGGTTTGGTTACATATTCCTCGAAGCCACTTGTTTTTGCGTTATTTATATCATCAAGCATTGCATTAGCCGTTACAGCTATAACAGGTATATCTTTAGTTATATCCATATCTTTCAAACGCTCAAGTACTTGATAACCATCCATTCCTGGTAAATTTATATCCAGTAAAATTAAATTAGGCCTTTCTTTTTTTGCTAGCTCAATGCCTGCAGTAGGACTAACTTCAGTTAGTAACTCAAT
Source organism: Pleionea sediminis (assembly GCF_007570825.1). Taxonomy (GTDB): domain Bacteria; phylum Pseudomonadota; class Gammaproteobacteria; order Enterobacterales; family Kangiellaceae; genus Pleionea; species Pleionea sediminis. The sequence continues at coordinate 449,892 of NZ_SUNB01000001.1, forward strand.
ACTTTTAAAAGAGTTAAATATTTTTTGCACCAGTTTTAAATTTGCAAGGTTGTCTTCGATGTATAAAACTTTTTTGGTAAAGATTTTCTTGGAACCATCTTTTACACTAGAAGAAATAGCCTCTTCTGATGTTATGGCCGAAACATTTGGGTCAATGGGCAATTCAAACCAAAATCGACTTCCTTCATTTAAAACTGATTCAGCCCCAACTCTGCCGTTCATCTGCTCAACAATTCTTTTTACTAAAGCAAGGCCGATCCCTGTTCCCTCTATTCCGCTATACTCCGCCTCCAAACGCACGAAGGGTTGAAAAAGTTCACTAACTTTATCTCCTGGTATTCCCACGCCAGTATCTTGTACAGTAACTTTCACCATAGAACTTGACGTCTCCTCTACAGAAACATCAACCTTTCCATCTTTCTTATTATACTTGACAGAGTTCGAGAGCAAGTTCAACAATATCTGCTTAGTGCGTCTTTTATCAGCTCTAATATCAAATGCATTATTAGGCTCAAAGTTTAACGAAACCCCTTCATTAGTTGCAGACGAGTTAACAAGTTTCAAACATTCTTCAATTAAGTTAGTAACACTGAAATATTCATACTCCAGCTCTAACTTTCCAGCTTCAATTTTTGATAAGTCGAGTATTTCATTAATCAAGCTTAAAAGGTGATTTCCAGCACCTTCAATTTCTTTAACACATTCTATATTTTCATCCGACAGATTTTCTCTTAATAACAGCTGAGTAAACCCAACAATAGCATTTAATGGTGTTCTCAACTCATGACTCATATTTGAGAGGAACTCTGACTTTGCTTTATTTGAAGATTCCGCATCCTCTTTCGCTTTAACTAGTTCTTTTTCAGCTGCAATTCTTGCAGTTATTTCTCGAAAGCTAAATACTCGACCGTGAACCTTAGCACTTATAATTAATGGTCTTGAATAACATTCGAACACTCTTCCATCGGCACAGTTCAAGATGTCAGAGGCTTCCTCATTGGATAAATACAAATCTGAAAACAGTGTTCTAGAACCATTCACCTGAACGAGTTGTTGTTCAATTTTTTCTACAAGAGTTGAATATTGACTATCGTCTTCTCCCTCCCACATTTCATACAAGTTATTGTTCGCCATTCGCGTTAAACCTTGCGTATCTATTACTAGAACACCATCCGCTGTAGATTCAAGAGTCGCTACAAGTTTTTGTCTTACATTATTCAATAGTTCCTGTTGCTGTTTAATTTCTGTTACTTCAGTTCTAATGGAAACATACTGATAAGGCCTTCCATTTTCATCCATCAAAGGCATGATCGTCGAGTTTACCCAGTAATATCCCCCCTCCTTCCTTTTATTACAAATTTCACCATGCCATGTTTCTCCTTTAGAAATACACAACCACATATCACGATAGAAGCTCGGAGAATGTTCTCCAGATTTCAAAATACGATGATTTTCACCTATCAATTCATAACGCTCATAACCACTAACTTCACAAAACTTATCATTTACTTCTATTATGCGTCCCTTTATATCTGTCACACTAACAATAGCGTGTTGATTTAATGCCGCCCTTTCCCGTTCTCTTTCATAAAGTGATTTTTGTAGATTTTTTTGAATTGAATTAAGCTGTCTCGAGCGAGCGACTCTGGTTTGTACAACCATAGAAAAATACTTCGCGTCAACAGGTTTAACAAGGAAGTCATCCCCTCCCAAACTTAATGCTTCCATTTGCCTGTCTATATCATTTTCAGAGGACAGAAATATGATAGGCGTTTGAAGAATAGATTCTCCCTCTCTGATTATTGCAGCCAACTCGGGCCCATTTATATCTGGCATGTAAACGTCTAAAACGATAAGCTCCGGATGAAAAGTATAAATTGCTTCGAGCGCTCTTTTGGGATCCGTAATAGCCAAAACCTCCATGTTCGAACTTTCAAGCATTTTTTTCTGAAGAGATAATGATATTTTGTCATCATCAACAATTAGAACTCGGTATGGTTCTGTGGAATCATTCTCGACTAATAACTCTAAAATATGAATTAGATTAATTGGGTCAAATGGTTTTTTTATGTGTCTATCGGCCCCGGCTTGAACAGACCGCTGCCGGGCATACAAATCATCATGATCTGATAAAATTATGACAGGAGAGTTTAGTGCACCACTATTATTAAGCTCGCGCACAACCTCAAGCCCAGCTAAATCACCTTCTGGAAAAAATACATCAACTAAAACAGCATCAGGCTTCACTTTGCTTGATGTAACATGTTGTTTAAAGCGAACTAAGGAATTGAAGCGACAGGTACGAAAATTATTCAATTCAAGAAGATCACAAATTAACTTTGATTGCTCATAATCACTTTCAACAACAAATATGATGGGTGAGTAACCATGGTTAACAGAAACTCTCTCTAGTAATTTTTTAGTATTTTGCTCTGTGCCAAACACTCCCTGTTTTTCTTTTAGACCACTAACAATATCTTTTATTGAGTTTAGTTGAGATCTACCTATATGACCCTCTTTTTCTTTCAGTTGCTTCACTAGAATTTCTAAAGCCTCGGCATCTTTCTCAATACCACCAAGACCAACTTGACTAGCAACACTTCTAAAATTATGAGTAGCAATATACAACTCCTGAATCACATCATGTATCGAACCTTCGTCATCCAGCTTGTTTGCTAGACTAATTATTAGTTCTAATCTTTTTGTTAAAAGGTGGCTAACACCTATTGATACACTTAAAGGCCTTACCCCTTTATGTGAGCTACTACTAGTCATCACCGACACCTGCTTTTGATATTTTTAAAATGCTTAAATAGCTTTTATTATTTATCCCTCCCTCTTTTTACTCGTCGTCTACTTTGATTGTTCTATTGTTATATGAAGATAAAATAGGTCTCGCGACGAAAAATGTTTAAAGATAAGAGTAATCTAGTCAGAATATTTGCTTTTTATTTCTAATATCTCCGGTAGCACTTCAATAAAAACTTCGACCAAGCCTGGTTCAAAATGCGTGCCACTGTTTTCTTTAATAAACGATATTGCATCATCGACTGTCCAAGCCTTTTTATAAGGTCTTATTGAAGTTAATGCATCAAATACATCAGCCAATGCTGCAATTCGCGCAGCCTCAGGAATATCAGTTCCTGAGAGCCCGTTTGGATATCCCGAACCATCCCATTTTTCATGATGGTTTAACGCTATATCTCGCGCCATGGTCAATAACTCAGATTCGTCACCTTCCAGTAGTTGTGCTCCAATTGTCGCGTGAGATTTCATAATCTCCCACTCATGAGGCTCAAACTTTCCAGGCTTCAATAGAATATCATCTGGAACACCGATTTTACCGATATCGTGCATTGGACTTGCGTTCAATATTAGATCGCATTGCTCATGGCTCCAGCCCAATTTCTTCGCAATAGCAGCACAAGAATGGCTCATTCTTAATATATGATTGCCCGTTTCTTCATCTCGATATTCAGCGGCTTTACCCAGTCTTTGAACGACCTGGAGTTGAGTATCTCTAAGTTCCCGAGTGCGCTCTTCGACTATTTTTTCTAGAGTGCTCTTTTGGTCATGTAAGAGATGGTGGGCTAACTGAGCATCAAGTAAATTTCTAACACGAATCAATAATTCGTTCTTATCAAAAGGTTTGGTTATGTAATCACGAGCACCCAGTGTTAAAGACTTAATTAACGGCTCTCTGTCATGATACGCGGTTAACATAACAATAGGCGGTAACAAGGGATCATCAAGGCTCTTTAGATCACTAAGAACATCAAAGCCGTTGCGGTGAGGCATATTGATATCGAGCAATATCAATTCGGGTCGACTTTCTTGATATTGAGATATTACTTTTCTGGAGTCAACGATAGGCAAGATGTCATGATAGCCCTCTGCCTCAAGGATTTTTGCGATCAATTTAAGGTTTGTCGGATTGTCATCGACAACCATAATTGTCTTACTAAAATTTACACATTCATTCATATTGGCAAAGCATTGTCAGACAATGAAAGTAATTTTAGTACAAAAGTCCAAATATTCACCAATTTAGAATGCATACCTGACAATCGTTCTAACTTGATGCTTCGAAAACCTCCCCCTCTCTTTCTCTAGGTCACTTGACAATAAATCATTGAAAAAAAACGAATAAAGTATGAAAATGATTCAAATTTACTTGGGTGGTAATGCATTCTCGATAGTTTAAGCTGAAAGGCCTATCACAAACTTAAAAGCTTATTTAAATAATGAATATATTAGGAATTGATGAAATATTAGCTTCGGCGAAATCCGAGGCGCAATTAACTATCGACAAAAGTTGGAGCCAGGGGCGCACCGTTTTTGGCGGATTATCTGCCGCACTATTAATTCAGTCGATGATGCACGAGCTTCCTGATCAGCGGCCGCTACGTGTTGCAAACTTTAACTTTATTGCTCCATTACTCTCTCAAGAATCTTGTCAATTAAAGGTTACCCATCTCAGAGATGGTAAAAACGTAACCCATTTACAAGCGCAATTAATTCAAAATGAATTAGTGTGTGTTCAATCGCAAGCCTGTTTTGCCAATGACCGCTCATCAAAAGTAAACGTCACCAATAAAACTCCCCTAGCATTCAAGTTACCCAAAAAGCCGAGCTTCTTACCAATGATACCTAAGGTAACTCCCAACTTTATTCAACATGTGTCACTTGCAATCGTCGATGGGCGACTACCATTTACAGGCAGTGAACAATCCAATATTTCGGGTTGGATGAAATTCAAAAAAGCAAACAAACGACTTACTTGGCCACACATTATAGCTCTTGCAGATGCTTGGCCCCCGACTGTATTACAAATGCTCCGCTGGCCAAAGCCAGCCAGTACTCTGAGTTGGCAAATAGAAATTCTACAACCTCATTGTCATTTGCATCCAGACGATTGGGTTGGCTACGAAGCCATTACTCGCCAAGCCAGTGAAGGATATGCCCACTGTGAGGCCAACATTTGGTCTCCAACGGGTGAATTGATTATGCTAAGCCGGCAAATTGATGCTGTTTTTGCCTGAGGTGACTTGTTTAAGAATAACCCTTCTCAAACTTTACTTCTGAAACGAATCGACCTCTACTTCCGCCCTTAATTTTTTTAATGCGCCAACAGAGAACCCTTCATCGTGAAAAAAGAGTACTTTGCCAGAAGCATCAATTAATAAAACTCTGGCATTGTTGGGATTTTCATTTCCAGTAAACTTTTGCACTTTTTCTCCACCTTCGAAAACAGTAATAACCCCTTTCCATAACTCTTTGGGGATGCCAGCTCTCATCCCATTATTAATTTGAGTTTCGAAAAACTGAGGGAATAATCCAGCTATCGTAGGTATTTCATAGACAGGTAAGGTTGTTCCCGTCATATCTAACCCTATCAACCAACGGTCAATATCAAACTGCGAATTCTGTACATACCCAAGAAGTAAAATTGTTTTCTCCTGATTAAAAAATTGAGGAATCGTCACGCTCTCCTTAGCTAAAGACTCACCACTAACATTCGGAAAAATCTCATTTTTGGGATTTCTGTTTTGATAAGTCGACGAACACCCAAAAATAAATAACGAAACCACAAATAAAACTGAATATTTCATAATCACCACTTTTTGACTTTCAACTACTCTAATACTACGTTTAACAAAGACTTTTAGAGTATAAAAGCGACTTACACCGTATTTAAAAGTTGGAATTTTTTAGCTAGAGATACCTATGGAACAGACTTCGCCATTACAGCTTTTGGATGCTCAGCAAGAAATCATACATTTGATTTTATCGGATAAGCCTCTTCCTTTTACACTAAACCGCATCTGCGAATTAATCGAAAATGCACTTTCTACTGAACAGGCGTTTGCCTCTGTGCTTATGGTGAAAGACAACCAACTAATGCACAGTGCAGCTCCCAGCTTACCTAAAAAATATTGTATGCAAGTCGATGGTACTGAAATCGGCCCGAATGTTGGCAGTTGCGGTACCGCTATTTATCGGCAACAACGAATCATTGTCGAAGACATAGCAAAAGATCCTCTTTGGGAAAACTACAAAGAGCTTGCTTTATCAAATAATCTCAAAGCTTGCTGGTCAACTCCCATAATATCGGTCAATAACGAAGTGCTAGGCAGCTTTGCTGTATATTACTCAGAACCACTAAAACCCACGGAGACTCACCTCAGCCTGATTGATCGATTTGTAAATCTTGCAGGGATGGCAATTGAGCAGTCGGATAAGAATAGTGAACGCGCACATTTAATTACGAAAGTTCAACAAGCTAATGAACGATTTAATGCAATTACCGCAGTATTACCAGATATCGCTTTTATCGTCGATAATGAAGGTACCTGTTGCGAAATATACGGCTCTGATTCCGAATTACTTTATAAAACAAAAGAGAATGTTCTCGGTAAGAATATTTTTGAAATATTGCCCGAAGACTTATCCAGCGTGGTGCTGAACACTGTACAAAAAACCATTGATACAGACACAACTCAAATTTTAGAATATGAACTCGATGTGCCAAAAGGAATTCGAATATTTGAAGGAAGAACAGCACTAATAAAAAGTTACGACCATAAAATAACAGATAAGCAGTATATTCTCTGGATGGCTCGCGATATTACAGATAGAAAGACAGCAGAGAATGAAGTGCAAAAACTAGCTTACTACGATCAGTTAACTCAACTGCCTAATCGAAGACTACTTATCGATGAATTAAAAAAATTAATCCAACAAAGTCAAGACAATGATAAAATCTTTATAGTCCTTTATATTGACCTCGATAACTTTAAACGATTCAATGATTCTCTAGGTCATTCTGAGGGTGACTCCCTATTAACCTCCTTTAAAAATAGGATTTTACCTCTTGTTGGCTCATCTAACTTTTTTGCCCGCGTAGGTGGCGATGAATTTGTTATTATCCTTGAGAACTTAAAAAAAGATTTTCAAGAAGCAGCAAATGAAGCCACCATTATTTCACAAAAAGTCATTCGAGCACTTAAAAATCCTGTCCGCTCGACATTTTCAGAGTATCAGCTCTCAGCCAGTATCGGAATATCAATCATTGATGATTCCATAAGCACCGCTGACGATGCTCTGAAATATGCCGACTCAGCAATGTACTCCAGTAAAAAAAGAGGTGGAAATACATATACTCTCTATGATCCAAGCCTTCAAGCATCGATTGATGATCGTTTGAAAATTGAAAAAGATATTCTAATCTCACTCGATAAAGGCGACTTCTGTGCCTTTTTTCAACCACAAATAAATCACTCTGGAGAAGTTACCGGAGCCGAAGCATTAATTCGCTGGAATCATCCTGAAAAAGGGCTCATTACTCCCATTCACTTTATACCGATAGCTGAACAATTTGGTTTAACGCAAAATCTAAGTCAGGTCGTTATGCATGACGTCTATCAGATGCTCAACACGCTGATCGACAGGAAGCTTGTTAACGACGAATTCAATATCTCTGCCAATGTAAGTGCTGTTGATTTCAAAAATCCGCATATATTGCAAACATTAACAGAAAGCAGTCGTGAATTTAAAATACCCTGCAGTCGAGTCAAGTTAGAGCTGACTGAAAGCATGCTTGTTCATGATATTAAAGATACGGTAAAGCAAATGCATTACCTAAAAAACCTCGGATTCAAAATATCCATCGATGACTTTGGGACAGGTTATTCATCACTGAATTACTTACACGAATTTCCAATAGATGAATTAAAAATTGACAAATCCTTCGTTCACAAAATGATGAGCAGTAACTCAGTAACAGCAATCATCGATGCCATCGTCAATCTGTGTTTTAACCTAGGAATTAAGGTCATTGCAGAAGGCATAGAAGAGCATACTCAACTAGAAGCTCTTCGACAACGATATATTTACGCAATGCAAGGTTACTATTTTGCCAAACCAATGCCTGCTGAAGAGTTTTTGCGTTGGATGGAAGAAAAAAAAGAATTAAAGCTGGTTGAAAACCAATAATTTTTTATTTCTTACGCCGTCTAATCTCAACAAGTTTTCCATTCTCTTCATCGGTTAAAACATAAATACTACCATCCAGTGAAATTTTAATTGCTCGCACTCGTGCTTTTAACTCAGAAAACAAAGGCATTTGCTCGACCACATTCAAACCATTCATCTTTATTAAGCGGACTTCCTTTTTAACTAGAGAGCCCACCAATAAGTCACCTTCAAGTTCAGGAAACTGTTCACCGTAGTAAGCAGCCATACCTGAAGGCGCAATTGCACTCTTCCAATACAACAAAGGTTCTGTAACACCTTCATATTGCTCAAAGGGTGTTATTTGTGCACCAAAATAATCTTTTCCGTAAGATGTCAGTGGCCAACCGTAATTATTACCGGCTGTAACTAAATTAATTTCATCACCACCTTTTGGGCCATGTTCATGCAAAAAGACTTTTTTACGAACCGAATCATAAATAAGTCCCTGCGGATTTCGGTGCCCGTAAGTCCAAATAGCTTTAACTTTTTGAGGATCATTTAAAAAGGGATTATTTCCGGGGATGCTTCCATCGAAATAAATTCGCAAGACTTTACCCATTGAGTTGTTAAGTAATTGCGCCTTTTCTCGATAATCAAAACCATCCCCCGTTGTTATTAGCAATGAACTATCAGGTAATGCGAGGAGTCTACCGCCATAATGCACAGGAGTATCTTTATAGGGCTCAACCTCGAATAAAATTCGAATATCACTTAAACGATTATTTTTATACTTAGCGCGTACAACACGTAATGTATTTGATTCAATCGAGCCATGAGCATAACTCAAAAAGATGATTTTATTTTCTGAAAACTGAGGATGTAACTCAACATCAAACAGTCCACCTTGACTATTAGCAAAAACTTCTGGCAAACCCATTATCGGCTTTGACAGATTACCATCTTTAAATACCCTTAAGTGGCCACCTCGCTCAGTGATTAATATCTCGTTGTTAGGTAAAAATGAGAAATCCCACGGATGCTTCAGACCTTTAACTTTTACTTCCATAGAATATTCTATGGACTGCTCATTAATATTAAATACACCCTGAGAAATGGCAGGTAGCGTGCTCACAACAAGAAATAATACTATTATTATTCGATAGTTCATTGAAGCTCCTAATAAATAACTTAGTTGAAGCCTAAATCAATTAAAGGTAAGTTAACAGCTTCAATAACGTAAATTTAAACATCTTACCGTCCTGAACAGACACCTCAAAACTTAAAGAATATTCAGTACAAAGCTATGAAATTACCCATAAAAAGTACGTTAAATATTATGATTTCGGTTCTGGTTGCTTTTACTTTAGCAAGCCTATCGCACACAGCTTCGGTACTAATTCGCCTTGAGAATATAGGGGCTCAATTATCACTGCCCCACTGGATTGAATCAATACTCATAGATTGGGTAGGTTTGCTACCAACTTATGGCAGTTTAATTTTAATCGGTTTTGTTATTGCATTTAACAGTGTTAGAAAACTGAATGAATATCTAAAGTTAAACACGTATCTAATATACGGCATTGCAGGTATGCTAACGATTTTCATCATGCATTTTGCTCTTTACATGCTCATGAATATTACCTTTATTGCCGGAACCCGCAGCACTCTGGGTTATCTCGCTCATATTGTGAGTGGAGGCATTGGCGGCTTGCTGTATGGGAAGCTCTTGAATATCAAAAATTGAAATTTAACAGTGCTTGAAATAGACTCGCCTATTCGAAAACATCGAATCATATTCTAATGAGCAGCACCGTTGCACAAAACGCCTACCTTGAGCTGAAAAAAGAAGCGACAGAAAACGCGAATCGCCCCTACCATGGGCGCGGTATCCTAGTAACTCGTTGTGATGTCTGTCAATTAAAAGTTAGCCATTGTATTTGCAACGACATTTCTCCTATGGACAGCTCTGTCGAGTGGATTTTAATTTATCATCGCGACGAAGTGTTTAAACCCACCAATACAGGCAAACTCATCGCACAGCAGTTTCCTAACCATACACATGCTTTTTTATGGGATCGAATTGATCCAAACCCGGAGCTTATCTCTCTGTTGAATGCTCCAGATCGTTCCTGCTATCTCATTTTCCCGGCAGAGCCAGACAGTGGTCGAGTCATTGTTAATTCAATATCACCACTACCGACAATAACCACCTTTGTGATATTGGACGCAACTTGGCGCCAAGCGAGACGAATGTTTAACCGCAGTCAGTGGTTAAGTCATATTCCAGCTCTAAATTTATCCCCTGATGAAGCAGCAACCTACTCCACACGGCAAGCTGCTCACAAGCATTACCTGTCGACCGCAGAGTCAGCTTCATTAGCACTGACTGCTTGCTTCGCTAATTCAGAGGCAGCCACCTTGCTGAATACATTTACGATTTTTAATCAACGCTACAATGCTATGAAATCAAATATAGAGATTGATAGTAAGTAGTTACAAACAGCAATAGTTGAACCTCTTATTAATAAAGCTCGACACCCGATAAATTCCTTAACATTTTTAGGCTGGGGATCCGCGTCAAAAGTGGTTAAACTGTCTGCGACTAAAAAGAGGTACTTTGAAAATGAATAAAAAAACCATATTAATTGCGGCAGCATTGAGTGCTGCAATTTCTGGCTGTGGGGACTCGAGCTCAACCAAAGAAAATGTGAGCGAACCAAAAGCAATGGAAAAACCAGCCAGTGATTCCCAAGCGATGAATGATGCGAAGCAATCGGACAACCCACTGTTAGCAGAGTGGACGGGACCTTTCCAAGGTGTCCCAGCATTTGACAAAATGAACTTAGAACACTTAAAGCCCGCTCTTAATGAAGGCATGAAACTGTATCAACAGGAAATTGATGCCATCACCGCAAATCAGGAAAAACCAAACTTTGAAAATACGATCGAAGCATTGGAGCGAGTGGGTAACGATTTAAACCGAGTATTCACTTACTATGGAATCTGGAGTTCAAATTTATCCAGCCCTGAGTTTCGCAAAATTCAGGCAGAAATGGCTCCGGAGATTTCTGCTTTCTTTACCAAAATCAATCAAAATGAACCTCTCTTTGAACGTGTTGAAGCCGTCTATGATAATCGCGCCAATGAAAAATTGCGTGACGATCAAATGCGTGTCTTAACACTGACTTATGATGGCTTCGCTCGCAATGGAGCCACTTTAGATGAGCAAGGTAAAAAGCGTTACGCTGAAATTAACCAAGAACTCGCTAAATTGCACACCCAGTTTTCTAACAACGTACTGCACGATGAAGAATCGTATGTACTTTATCTTGAGAAAGACCAACTCGGCGGACTTCCCGATTCATTTGTAAAATCAGCGGCGGCAGCGGCTGAGAAAAGAGATCAAAAAGGCAAATACGCCATTACAAATACGCGCTCATCAATGGATCCTTTCTTAACTTATTCCAACGAGCGAGCTCTTCGTGAAAAAGTTTGGAATACTTATTACAACCGCGGCGACAATGGCGATGAATATGATAACAATGCCATTATTGCAAAAATTTTAAAGCTTCGTCACGAACGAGTTAAGCTTCTCGGTTATAACAATTACGCCGAATGGCGACTGGGCGATCGCATGGCGAAAAAGCCAGAAAATGCGTTTGAGTTAATGAAAGCCGTTTGGCCAGCAGCCATTGCACGAGTCGATGAAGAAGTCGCCGATATGCAAGCCATTGCAAATGAAGAGTACAAAAAAGCAGGTAAAGATCCTATCACTATCAAACCCTGGGACTATCGTTACTATGCTGAAAAAGTTCGAAAAGCAAAATTCGACTTAGACTCCGATGAAATAAAGCAATATTTGCAATTAGACAAACTTCGTGACGCAATGTTTTATGTTGCCGGACGTTTATTCAATTTTAAATTTACTCCTATCACAGATAATTCAGTACCCGTCTTTCATGAAGATGTGAAGGTTTGGGAAGTCACCGATTTGAAATCAGGTGAGCATATTGGATTATGGTACCTCGACCCTTTTGCCCGACAAGGCAAACGTTCAGGTGCCTGGGCAACAAGTTATCGCAGTCACACCACGTTTGATGGAAAAGAAAATGTTCTTTCATCAAATAACTCTAACTTCATTAAGGGAGCGCCTGGCGAGCCAGTATTAATTTCCTGGGATGATGCAGAAACGTTCTTCCACGAGTTTGGCCACGCTCTTCATTCACTGTCTTCCAAAGTCGCTTATCCGACACTTAATGGAGGAGTACGTGATTACACTGAATTTCAGTCGCAATTACTTGAACGCTGGTTATTAACTGATGAAGTGATCGATAACTATTTAATTCATCACGAAACAGGAAAACCAATGCCCAAATCGCTGGTTGAAAAAATTAAAAGTGCTTCAACTTTCAATGAGGGTTTCAAAACGACAGAGTATCTGGCTTCAGCGCTTGTCGATATGATGCTTCATACAACAGATCCAGAAAATATAGATCCAGACGCCTTCGAAAAAGAAGCCTTGGCAAAATTGAATATGCCCGGAGAACTGGTTATGCGTCATCGCACACCGCACTTTAGTCACATCTTTTCAGGGGAAGGTTACTCGGCGGGCTATTACGGTTATATTTGGGCCGAGGTTCTAACCTCCGATGCCGCAGAGGCTTTTGCCGAAGCTCCTGGCGGTTTCTATGACGAAGAAATCTCGAATAAACTGGTTAAACACCTTTTTTCTGTGAGAAATGCCGTTGACCCTGCTGATGCTTACCGAGCATTTCGTGGGCGAGACGCCAAAGTCGAAGCGTTAATGCGCGATCGCGGTTTTCCAATTAAAAACTAGTACGCCTTAACCATTCCAGCCCGCTTTCAGGCGGGTTGGAATATACAAGTATTCAATCCTACAGCCCTCTTTGGTACACTCCCAATCGAAAAAAAACTAACACCAGGACAGACACAATGAAAAAACTACTCGTTGCTGTGCTTACGTCATCACTGCTGGTTGCTTGCTCGAAACATGATGAGCCACAAACAAAAGCAGCCAAAGACGAAAAACAAGCCTCCCAAGAAACACCATCAAATAATGCAGCCACAGAAATGGCTATAAAATATCCAACCACTCGAAAAGGCAATCAAGTCGACGAATATTTTGGAACTAAAGTCGACGATCCCTATCGATGGTTAGAAGACGATATGAGTGAAGAAACAGCCGCTTGGGTGAAAACTCAGAATAAAGTCACCTTTAGTTTTTTAGATAAAATTAAATATCGAGAAGACATCGAAAAGAAATTAGAAAAACTTTGGAATTACGAGAAAGTAAGTTCTCCATTCAAAGAAGGACAATACACTTACTTCTATAAAAATGATGGATTGCAAAATCAATCGGTCGTCTATCGTACTAATGATAAAGGAGAAACGGAGGTATTCCTTGATCCGAATAAATTCAGTGATGATGGCACCACCTCTTTGGCACAACTGACCTTTTCTAAAGATGGCAGCATCGCAGCCTATTCTATTTCTGAAGGAGGCAGTGATTGGCGTAAAATAATCATTATCGATGTTGAAACAAAAAAGCCGCTAGAAGATGCGCTAGTTGACGTCAAGTTCAGTGGTATCTCATGGAAAGGCAATGAAGGATTCTACTACTCAAGCTACGACAAACCTGAAGGTAGCGAGCTCTCAGCGAAAACGGACCAACACAAACTCTACTACCATAAGTTAGGAACATCACAAAAAGACGACCCTATCATTTTTGGTGGAACAGACGAGCAAAAACATCGATATGTTAGTGGTTGGGTATCAGAAGATGACCAATATCTTTTCATAAGTGCCGCCGTTTCGACGTCTGGCAATAAATTATTTATGAAAGACTTGAGTAAAAGCGATGCCAAACTCATTACTATTTTGGATCATACCAACTCAGATACTTACCCGATCGATAATCGCGGTTCGAAACTCTTTATCGTGACTAATTTGAATGCACCCAACAAAAAAATCGTTACTGTTGATGCTTCAAAGCCACAAGTCGAAAATTGGAAAGACTTTATAGCCGAAACAGAGAATGTACTTACACCAGCAACAGGTAGTGGCTATATTTTTGCCGAATACATGGTCGACGCAATTTCAAAAGTTAAACAATACGACTACGAAGGCAAATTAATTCGTGAAGTTGACTTGCCCGGCGTTGGCAACGTAGGTGGATTCAGCGGTAAGAAAGACGATACTGTTCTGTACTACAACTTTGCCAATTACAAAACGCCCAGCACAATTTATTCTTACGATCCTAAAACAGGAACTTCTGACGTTTATCGAAAACCAGAAATAGCATTTAATCCGGATAATTACGAATCCAAACAAGTGTTTTACACTTCTAAAGATGGAACAAAAGTTCCAATGATTATCTCTCACAAGAAAGGATTAAAACTTAACGGCTCTAATCCAACCATCTTGTATGGCTACGGCGGTTTTAATGTCAGCTTGGCGCCTCGCTTTTCTGTAACCACAGCAGTATGGATGCAAATGGGTGGCGTGTACGCCGTCGCTAATTTGCGTGGCGGTGGAGAGTACGGCAAAGAATGGCATAAAGCAGGTACTAAGTTGAGTAAGCAAAATGTATTCGACGACTTTATCGCAGCGGGTGAATTTCTTATCGAGCAAAAATATACAGACTCGAATCATTTGGCGATTCAAGGTGGCTCGAATGGCGGCTTGTTGGTTGGAGCTGTCATGACACAGCGCCCTGAATTAATGAAAGTTGCGCTGCCTGCCGTTGGCGTACTCGATATGCTTCGTTATCACACTTTCACAGCAGGAGCTGGCTGGGCTTATGACTACGGGACAGCAGAAGATAGCAAAGAAATGTTTGAATATCTCAAAGGTTATTCACCAGTACATAACGTTAAGTCAGGAGTTAATTATCCTGCGACGCTTATCACCACCGGCGACCATGACGATCGCGTTGTTCCTGCACACTCATTTAAATTTGCTGCGGAACTACAAGAGCATCAGTCGGGCAGTAACCCAACATTAATTCGAATTGAAACCAATGCTGGCCATGGTGCCGGTACACCAACTTCAAAACGAATTGAGCAAGCTGCTGATATTTTTGCTTTTACTTTATATAATTTTGGATACCTAGAGTTACCTTAAATAGAATAAAATTTTAACCTCTTAGTCAACGGCGCCACATAAGGCGCCGTTTTTTTACTGAGTAAATACCGCTACCATTAAGAATTCAAACCCTGTAAGGTACTCACTTATACGTCAGCAGGAAATTCTGAGGTAACATCATTTCTCTCGATAACTCTTATAAAAATTTTTCTTTGACTCTATTTCTTCTCGTTCTTGCAGGGGAAATTATTTTTAGTTTACCTTTTCACATTACCCGTTTTTTTCGCCCCACTTTTCTCATTGAGTTTCAATTAAGCAATACTCAGTTGGGCGATATTTTTGCTGTTTATGGCATTGTTGCCATGCTGTCATATTTTCCCGGAGGTATCATTGCCGATCGATTTGCTCCCGGAAAATTAATGGCATTTTCTTTATTCGCTACCGCTGCAGGTGGTTTATTTTTACTAACTAAACCGGATACGACCGGGTTAGCGATTTTATTTGGCTACTGGGGCGCAACGACAATATTACTTTTCTGGGCCGCCATGATAAAAGGAACACGATTACTGGCAGGCCATTACCGACAAGGAAAAGCATTTGGCATTCTTGATGGTGGGCGTGGATTAGTGGCGAGCCTATTTGCTAGTGGCGCTGTATTATTATTTCAATTCAATAGCCATCAACAACTTTCAGCCGTAGTAGGTCAAACAACTTCGACTTTGACATTACAACCCGTAATACTATTTTATACAGTAACAACAGCATTAACAGCACTGTTAATCTATTGTTTTGCGAATCGTTTTAGCGTAGAGCGGTCAGTTCAGGAAAACACAGAAGCACTGCAAAACGATATTTTCAATACCCTTAAGAATCAATATGTTTGGTTACAAGGTCTCATTGTTATCGCAGCCTATTGCGGCTACAAATCATTGGATAATTTGGGGTTATACGCTGTTGAGGTATTAGGTATGAGCGAATTAGAATCGGCAGAGTTAACCAGCTATTTAAGTTATTTGCGTCCAATCGCGGCAATAACGGTTGGCATTCTGGCTGACCGGTGGTCTCCCAGTCGTGCGATAACAGTTTTGTTTGCTTTATTGATAATCTCTTTTTTGATTTTAATGTTCATCGACTCTTCTTCGGTCTTTCAACAACTAATTATTTTGAATTTGGCAATCACTGGCTTCGCTATTTTTGCTTTACGCGGAGTTTATTTTACACTTCTCGAAGAAAGTCAACTTAAGATTCAACGCACCGGTGCCGCAGTTGGCATTATATCCTTTGTAGGCTTTACACCGGATATTTTCTTTGCTCCTATCACTGGACGCATTCTGGATGCTAATGATGTTACTTCTGGATTTCAATATTATTTTATATTAATGTCATTTATATCTTTAATTGGACTAGTTGCAGCTAGCCTCTTTATTTACTACTTAAAACGAGCTTCCGTAAAAGGAAAAATTGACGAGCAGATTGAGCATGAGTGACTGGGAAGAGTATCAAGGGCAATGTCCTTATTGCGGCGAAATGATCACGCTACTCATCGACTGCAGTGAAAGCAATCAACAATATATTGAAGACTGTGAAGTTTGTTGTCGTCCTATTGTTGTTGAAGTTTCAATTAATCCAGCCGGTGAGCTCACTGTTATTTTAAAAGATGAAAATACCGTCTAAGAGAAAATTGAAAATATTGCGTTAAATAGACTTGAGCTTTTACTCTGACCAATCTATCCCCCCTTCGTTTCAATCTTTAATTGGCCTTCAAGCGTTTTATGCACTGGACAACGATCAGCGATTTCCAACAGCCGTTCAGTTTGTTCATCTTTTAAATCACCTTCTAATTTTATTCGTCGCGATAAAACCGCAATTCTAGATTCGACACAATCACTGTGTTCGCAATCATTCACATGCTTACGCTCATGCTCTAATAATACTGATATATTGTTTAACGGCCATTTTTTTCTATTTGCATACATTCGAATAGTCATAGACGTGCAGGTGCCAAGTGCTGCCAATAGATGTTCATAAGGATCGGGACCTAAGTTATCCCCTCCCATTTTAGTTGGCTCATCGGCAATCCAGGAGTGAGAGTCTGAAATGACATTTCTGGCAAAGCGGTGATTGCGCTCATCAACGCGGACTTTTCCTGGAGCAATTGCTGTTGCTTGAGTTTTTAAGAAAGAAAATTCAGGTAAATATCGATTGGCCCAACTGGCTATGACATCAGCAGCGTATTCAGCATCACGCTGTTTTGTTAATAAGTGATCCGCATCATCCAAACTAATAAAGCTTTTTGGATGTTTTGCTGCTTTGTAAATTATTTCTGCCTGCTTGATATCGACGATGGTATCAACTGGCGAGTGCATAACGAGTATAGGAACATGCAAATTTTCAACAGGCTTAGTATCAGAATCTTTTATATCATCAATAAACTGCTTTTTAATCAAAAAAGGTCGACCGCCAAGAGTCACTTCGGCTTCACCTTTAGATTCAATTTCATTTAAACGACAGGAAAATTGATGAGTCACATGCGAAGCTTGTGCTGGAGCTCCAATCGTTGCAACCGCTTGAACTTCTTTTATGCGATGAGCAGCACGAATGACCGCAGCTCCACCTAAACTATGTCCAACTAATAGACTGGGCGCACGATAGTTCGCGCGTAAATGATCGGCTGCAGCAACTAAGTCGTCAATATTGGAAGAAAAATTAGTATTCGCAAAATCCCCATCACTCCCGCCTAATCCTGTAAAGTCAAATCGCAATACAGCAATACCACGATTAACCAATCCCTTTGCGATTCTCGATGCAGCAACGACATCTTTCCCGCAAGTAAAACAATGAGCAAATAAAGCATAATGTTCGGCGCCTTCATTGGGTATTTCCAATAATCCAACTAACTGATTGCCTTGGCTATCGAAAGTCACTTTTTGGCGAACGCTCACAACGGCACCTCCCATCAATACGATTAATTTTCAATCTGAAATTTTCATGTTAAAAAGCTATTTTGAACATATTGTACTCAAACGATTGCACTTTCAATCGATAAAAACGATAACAGAAGAAGAAAACTTAAACTGGCAAGCATGATTCAATTTATTTATTCTGATATCCTTTCTCAATCGTAGTTTATTTATATTGATTTAGGACACTGAGTGGTATGATAACGGTAATATCCCCTGCAAAAAGTCTGGATTTTGAAAGCCCACTAGCGACCAAGAAATACACGCAACCTCAGTATTTAGAACATTCAGAAGCATTAATTGAAGAACTTCAAAAGCTCACGCACCAAGATGTCGCCAGTTTAATGAAATTGAGTGATAAGCTTGCCGAACTCAATGTTCATCGCTTTCAGTCTTTTATAACCCCTTTCACACCAGACAATGCACGACAAGCTTTACTCGCATTTAAAGGTGATGTGTATGTCGGTTTAGACGCCGAAAGTATGAAAGCAAAAGACTTTGATTTTGCACAAAAACATTTACGCATTTTGTCAGGTCTTTATGGTCTACTGAGACCACTGGATTTAATCCAACCTTATCGCTTGGAAATGGGAACTAAATTTGCCAATGCTCGTGGCAAAAATTTGTATGAGTTTTGGGATACCACTATTCACGAAGCAATTAATAAAGAGCTCACCAAGCAAGACTCTCCAGAGCTCATCAATTTAGCATCCAACGAGTATTTTAAAGCTGTCAAACATAAAAAACTTTCCCATACCGTGATCACCCCTGCTTTTAAAGACTATAAAAATGGTCAATATAAAATGATCAGCTTTTTCGCTAAAAAAGCTCGCGGCATGATGGCACGCTTTATCATTGATAACCGAATTAATTCACCCGATGAATTAAAAGATTTTAATACTGATGGTTATCGTTATGATAAAAAAAGCAGTACACCGACAGAACCTGTCTTTCTCAGAAAGCAGTAAATCAATCGCAGTCGCTTCAAGCAGCGAGCGACTGCACTCACCACCGAAATAATACCCAACTCTTTTGAGACATCTCTCAAACCGAATTCCGTATTCGACTGATAAACATTGAACGCACCAAGCTTCATAATGTCGCCTGAATGGATGACACAAAAGGATTTATTAATATGCGTTCCGTTAAACAAGGACTCAAATTTTCACTCGCTATTTTACCGTTGATCACTTCCGCTTCAGCGACAGATGGCTTTCCCCAATTATTACTCGCAAAATCTTATCAACCGAAAAGCGACCTCAGTCGATTTTGGGTTAGCGAGAAGTATGATGGTGTACGTGCCTACTGGGATGGTAAAGCTTTCTACACTAGACATGGCAACTTAATAAATGCGCCCAAATGGTTCACAGAGAGCTTTCCACGTAAAGCATTAGATGGTGAGCTTTGGATTGAGCGTGGCCGATTTGACGATGTTTCAGGCATTATTCGAACAGAAGAGCCGATTGATGAGGAATGGAAAGAAGTAAGATTTATGGTTTTTGACCTCCCCCACAGCCTCAAAATGTTTGATGCTAGATTGAAAGAGCTTGAGGTTGTGGTAAATGATGTTGATGTACCTCACTTACAACTGGTTAGACACTTTAAAGTCGCGAATCAAAAAGAACTCGACGAAAAATTAGACAGAATCGTTGCCCAAGGTGGTGAAGGATTGATGCTTCACCGTGGAGATTCACTGTATCAAGCCAAACGCACCTACGATTTACAAAAATTAAAGCCTTATGATGATGCAGAAGCCGTCGTCGTCGCTCACTTTCCTGGAAAAGGAAAATACAAAGGGAAACTAGGAGCGATATTAGTAGAGACGGATAATGGTATACGCTTCAAAATTGGCTCAGGATTCAGTGTCGATGAACGAGAGAACCCACCGGCGGTAGGCTCTAAAATAACTTACCGCTACCGAGGCAAAACCAGTAACGACAAACCCCGATTCGCCACCTTTCTTAGAATGTACCAACAACTGTAAATCAAGGTTGAGAGTCCCGAAATCGGGACTCACTTCCCGGATTCAGCTCAACCAACCTTCCTCAAAAGCTCCTAGGTACCTGATATTAAAGGTATTCATGAATTGGCATATTTCCAGCATTTAATAAAAATGCAATGACCGCTCAGTAAGCTATTATCAAATGATGACCCGAAGAGGAACAGGGTGCATGCAACGCACTAAACAGTTGTTTTTACAATATTATTTAATAGTGGCGACCGTCATTTCTTTGCTATTGCTCATGCTCAGTATCTAACTTTGCAATACAAAGAAAGCGCCATGAGCTTACACTCAATGGCGGAGATTAGTCTGTTTCTAATAAGTCGAGAGAAAGCTCTAATGGCTCTTGCTCCAATCCCTCCAGATCTTCCGTCCAGTTAACGCCCACAAGCAATCCATCTTTTTGCATGCCTGGTAGCCAGTTATCAATGAAATCGTCCAACTCGATTGCGCGAGGCTGATAGTTAGCCCACTCTCCATGACAAACCGCTTGAGCAAAATCCTGTGCTGAAAAGAAAGGCATAACATCTGTATTATCTTTATCTTCAGACTCACATAAGGCAAATTCACCATCTTCTTCTTCCGATGTTACCAAGGCCCAAACCAGACCAGAGTCAACAGCGCCTTCCAGAAATATCTGGTAATTTTGTTCGGGATCAGAAGTTAATTCGTCCATAGTTAATGTCCAGTGTTTCTAATGAATTGCTCGAATTATATAGACTCCCAGTCACTTGGCAACGCCTGAAAGTCGCTCAACCTGTGATAACAGTGCGAAATGGTGAGTTAGTGCTAAAAAGCTATACCACTTCAAAAGCTTCGTTTGCTCACTTAAACGCAAAACTTTCTCAAGTATCGATAAAAAATCCATATAAATTCAAACTATTTTCTTCTCGAAAGCGACTAATAGAATAATTCACAATCAAAGTAATGGACACAACATGTTAATACAGCTTTTCAAGCCGCTCCTCGCTGCCGCAGGAAGCGCGATTATGCTAGCCTTACTAACTCTGATTCAGCCCATCGATGCTGGACAGGAACGTACCATCAAAGCCGATGATGTTGATGGAAAGTCGTTAACCATTAAATACCAAGAGGACGAATTTCCAACTTATATTGTTGATGGAAAGAAATATCATTGGCAAAATCTCAGCCAGCATCAACAGCACCGACTTACACAATTGGAAAAAGCTTTAAAAGCCAGTGAAAAGCTTCTAGAGAAGATGGCCCAAACTATGGAGCCTGCTTCCATCGAGCTGGAAATACAGGCTCGAAAAATGGCTCAGGCAGCGGAAGCACTTGCCGCGACTCACGAGTCTTACGACGTTCATTCCTTGCCTGAACTAATAGAGCGGCAGCGAAACATTGAATTACAAGACAAAGAGGCTTTGGTAGCCCAAATAGAAAAGCAAGTTCAAGTTCATGAAAAGCATTTAAGAAAACTCGAATTAAAACTCGAAAAACATTCAAGTCACTTTGAGAACAAGATCAACAATTACCTCGAGCAAGTTATTAATGTTTTAGAGCTCAATTAAAGCAATTTTAAAATGATTAATACGATAAAAAAGAGCGCTATCAAAGCGCTCTTATCAATTTACAAATCAAATATTTCAGATAACAAGCTTTTCTTCTTTTTTCGCTTATTGTACCGATAGTCTTTGTGTTGTGAGTAGTAATGCTTGGAATGATGCTTTTTCTTTTTTCCCATCAATTGCTCAAACTTATCAATATAGCCTGAAATACTGGAACTATTTGAAGATGAGTCGCTATAATTGTGAGACGGTCTTGATGAGCGTGTATCTGCCGCACGCTCTCGAATACTCAGGTCAATTATTTTATCGAGCTCACCACGATCAAGCCAAACGCCCCGACACTGGCTGCAGAAATCGATTTCTATTCCTTTACGCTCAGATATCATTAATGGAATATCACAATGGGGACATTTCATTCTTCACCTCATATGAATTAGTCAATTCAAAAACTGCTTCATTCATAATAAGGATTGCTCATTAAAATTCAAGGTAAAGACAACCCGTATCAGTAACTCAATGTTTCGTCAAAGACCTGTCTACTATCTATATTAATTAAGCGGGTGCACTAACTCCATCATTGATCTGAAAAGCCGAGCAAAAATCTTCATAAAATTGTGCAACGGTTTGCGTCATTAAAACATAATCGGCATCAAATTTCGCTCGATGATCTTCAATTTCTAATTCATCGTTTTGGTTTAACAATTCATCACTAAACTTAACACTTTTAATTTGTAAGTCATCTTGAATGGTACACTTCAAAATATCTTTAAAATGAATGCCTAGCTTACTCACCCAATACCCATCATCGAGTAAATCATTGATAACCTGATTTTCAGATTCATTATCTTTGAATCGCGCGACTCGATCGTCAGCCGGATCTTTCAATTCATAGTCGCCAGATAAAGCCCAATCATCAGGCACTCCATTTTGCAACCACTGACTCATGGTTTGTGCCGGATTCATTTCTGCATCTATCTTTACGGCTCCCAAAACACCTAACGAATCGACCAGTAAACTGATGAAGGTATCGGCCAACGCGATGCTCGCTGCGTTAACCAGCATGAAGCCATTGCGCGTATCAATATAAGCGTGAGTATGAGTAGCTCGAGTAAACGCTTTAGGTAACAGCATTGCCATAATATCTTCTTTGAACTGCTGTTTTTCTTTACGAAAAACTTTTCGCCCTTGTTCAAATTCGATCTCTGCAACACGCTCCTCGAGAGCTTCATTAACCATTGAAGGCGGAATGACTTTTTGTTCTTTTCTCATGCAAAACAACAAACAGCCATTTGCTTCGTAAACCAGCTCATCTTCATTGCGATGCAGTGGCGATATCCAACCAACTGTTTCTTTAGACTGACGACCACAGGGTTGAAAGCGAAATTCATTTAGCTTATCGGCAAGCTCTTGTTCTGTTAGAGAAAATTTTTCGACAAACCGATATAACTGAAAATTACGAAACCACATAACATCCGTCCAACCTTAAAAATGACCGGCTATTATGCCCAACCTCTTATCGAATTTCGACCTTATCCTTTGCCTATTTTTCATCCATCTCGAACTGCTTGATTTCTTGAGTAATTTTAACGGCCAACTCATTCGGCAAGGGAAAAGTTAAATGATACTGTACAATTTTCCAACTGTTTTCATGGCGTTCCAAAACACCTGTACCACGCGACTTTCCATATTTATCATTTAATAATATTTCAACGAACCAGACTACATCACCGGATTGAGAAAACGCCAATTGACGCCGCACAGGCCGGTACGTCCATCCTTTTCCTTTAGAAAAATATGGCATAGCAAATTCTTTGAACTGACTGATTGTCCAGGTTTCTCCAATATCAGTTCCTATATAAGTTGCATCTTCAGAGAAAAAGTTAAAGTAAGCTTCACCATCGGCACTCGATGCTGCCTGGTGCATCGCGTCTAGAACTTGATTTACACGATCTTTTTCATTATTTTCATTTGCCCAAACGGTTGGCCAAAGCCCCATAAGAACAAACCAACATCCAAGTTTTATCATTTCATTTACCTTCATGAGTCAATACACGACTGTAAAACAGAACGCCAATAATCCGCACCTTTCTTGTTAGCGTGTCGAATGTTTCGCTGTGGAATATTTTCGGGCGATTTCACTGACTGCAGTGCTTTTTCAATACTGGCCTCACGAATGATATGCAATGTTGGAAACGGCGAGCGATTGGTATAATTTTGCGCCTCGGCTTCTTCACATCCTTCAAAACAATACTCTGGATGAAAGTGTGCCAACTGATAAACACCTTCATAGCCTTGATCAATTAATAAGTTTTCGGCTAACTCGATAAGTATTAAAAAGTCGTCAAATGCTTTAAAGCCTTTGCTAAAAATAAGCAGTGTTGTTTCATCATCGGGTGTGTTATCCAAATGGTGACACTCACGGATTAAAGTCATCAGCGCCAGCTCAAAATCTTGCTCCATTGACGCGATATAAAGAATTTTATTGTCGTCGAAAACAGGCTTCGCAAATGGACAAAAGTTCTCGCCAATAACGACACATTCTAACCAACGTTTTGTTTCAATAATGTCTCGTGATTGTTCAGTCAAAGTTTTCTTCTTTAGTCATTATGCTAGGTATATCGAGCTCTTCCCAGCGATGGTTAGTATACTCAACAAATTTCTTCGCATCTGCTCGAGATAAAATGTAAGTCTGGGTATTGATAAATGGATGACACTGAAAAAGCTCCGCCGACGCAACCTCTTTATCGATCCAGAACTCAACAGAGCTTGATTCGTCATTCAGTAACGACAGTATAGAAACACAACCGGGTTTCACTTTTAAATACTTATCGAGTCGTCGTTCGGAAGCGAACCCTAAACGAGCAATATTTAATTGACGTGAGAGCTGTTTCAAGTCCACTTTTTTATCCGGACTTACCACGAGTAAAAAATGGCGTCGACCATAGTTATCTTTCAAAAACAAGTTTTTCAAACGTTGACCCGAGCGCTTTAATTCTAATCGGTCAGCTTCATCACATGAGTGCAACGGCGGATGCGAGTATTTATGATACTCAACCTCCAACTCGGCCAACACTGAGTTTAATTTTTCTACCGTCATTCGTCGTTAATATCTCTATCGATTCCTACAGCTTTATAAAGAGAATTTGAAAAAGTCTTTAATGTCTTTTTTGAACTTTATTAAGTCTGCTTTACGAATGTACATCATGTGTCCTGACTCATAGTAAGTCATTTTAACATTGTCTTGCAGCTGCTCAGGCAATCCCATATGACTGAAATTATATTCTGTCGAGAAAAATGGAGTTGCCATATCAAAATAACCATTTGCTACAAAAACTTTCATATCAGGATTTCTTAACATCGCGTGTCGAAGCTTTCGGCTCATATCAAATGAGTCATCGGCAAACTCTTTCGTATTCCAACTTTTCACGCCGCCACCTAAAATATGGTAAACCAAATCCGTTTCAAACTTTAAATCTTTACGTAAGTAAGTCATCAAGGTTTCGGTGTATGGTCCGTGAATAGCCATATAACTTGGATCTCGATAACCCGGTTGTTCAAAGGCATTCAGTTCCGGAGTAACAAAGCGACTATCAAGCCTCCCTAATGTCATTCCTTCAGAGCGACGTAATTGATGAACGAAAGTTTGCATATTGACAATAAGATTATTTCTTAAGATTAACTCTTTTGGTAAACCCGTGAGTTCTGCCAATTTTTGCGCCGTCGACTTCTTCTTTTGGTCCGACAGGTTATCCCCTTGCAATAAAGCCAGCGCATAATCGCCCATAGCAAAGTCCTTCGCCTGTTGAATCGCTTCATCAATGGATTTAAACCGCCCGTCTAACTTTTTGTGATAGAAAGCAGTTGCAGTGTAAGTCGGCAACAAAGTAATAGGAGCTTGAATATTGACACCATGATCAAAGTTATCAAGCGTATAATTTAAAACATTTGAAATTAATAAAATGCCATTAAAGTTAACTCCAAGATTCTGTCCCATATGATAAGCAATACCCGCTGATCGAAGGGTTCCATAACTCTCTCCGGCCAAATATTTCGGCGACGACCACCGATTATTGCGCGTCAAATATAAACGAATAAATTCTGAAACGGTTTTAATGTCTTCCCATGTACCATGGAAATCTTCATTAGTTCCTTTACCTGCTGCTCGGCTGTAACCGGTGCCTACGGGATCAATAAAAACAATATCAGTGAGATCTAAAATCGAGTACGCATTATCAACCGCTTGATAAGGTGGCTTTGGCATAAATCCTTCATCATCCATAACCACTCTTTTTGGCCCGAGCGCCCCCATGTGAAGCCACACGGATGCAGAGCCAGGACCACCATTATATGCAAAAGTAATCGGGCGACTTTTCTTAGCATTTTCTTTTACATATGCGGTATAAAAGATATTGCCGATTTTTTCATGTTGCTCATTAAACACAAAAGAGGTTCCGGCAATCGCCTTATAATCGATACGTTCATCGCCAACTCGAACACTGTGCTCAGTTACCGAGGTAACCTCTTCAGGAAAATGATCGGGCAATTCATCGTTCGCTTTTTCAACGGCAGAAAGTACAAGTGATGAAAAAACGAACATCAATAAACAAAAAACTTTAACTGAAAGTTGCATATTTAAGCTCTGACATTAGGTTACATTTAGGACAATAGGTTAGCATAACCGATTCAGTCTAAGGCGCTAAAATACAGAGAAAAATATTAACAAAATGCGACTTGCCAGAACCTACTTATTCAAGTAGTATTTATTTTGAACCATCAAACTTATTAAACAAATGGGTACTTACTGTACAGAACAGGACCTTGGTATCATATTTCTAAGGTTTTATGAGCTGTGTGGTAACCGACCAAATGGGGAGTATTCCAAAAATGGCAGTGGTGACTTTATATATGTCTGATCGCGATAAATCAAAAACATTCACCGATAAAAAAGAAGCCGACCAATACGACAAAATGCTTGAATTGGCCGAAAATGTAAGCACGTGGCTAGAAAATGAAGTTGAAGGCTTAACAGAAGATCAAGCCGAGACAATTGGTATGTTAATCGCTGAAAACAAAGAAACTTTAGCGAAGGCCATCAAAGGAAAACCAGAAGTGCTGCTCGACATTCAAGGCTCAGAAGAAGATGATAAGGTAACTCAACTAGCAGCCAACGAATAATATTCGAATCAAAGATTACCTCTTAAAAAATGCAAAAGCGACCTGAGGGTCGCTTTTTTATCGAAACTATTTCTTCCTATTTACACATTATTTTAAGAAGAAATTTCGGCCAAAATATCAGTATAACTTTACAGCAATCATGATTTCCGAAAATGTAATATTCCCCAGCTAAGATAGCCTTTCTCTCCTGCTTCGACCCAATGACCTAATCCTGTTAACATGCGTTCAATATAATCTTCCGATACCTTACCTTTAAGCTCCGCGCGATGGCTCTTTAACTCTTGCGCAACACGACCATAGTGAGTAATAAGGTTTTGAGTCATCTCTTCAATTCCAACTTCCTGTAACCCATGCATTTTCAAATGCTCTCGATAAAATGCAATTGAACCTAAAGTGTCGAGATGGATACGTTGTAGCACCTTATCGAGAACACCTTCAGGACAATCATCAGCCTGCATTGGATCAGTAAAAATTAATTGTCCCCCGGGTTTCAATACACGAGCAAACTCAGCCATAACTTTCTCGCGATCACCACTATGTAAGACTGCATCTTGCGACCAGATAACATCAAACGATTCGTTTTCAGCTTTGATATCTTCGAAACTTCCATCTTCAACATTTATCAAATTTGAAAGCCCCTGCTCTTCAGTCATCTGACGATTACGAGTGTTTTCCGTTTCAGCAACATTGAGTGCCGTTATTTGACAACCAAATCGCTTTGCCAGGTAACGAGCTGAGCCGCCATATCCAGATCCCGCATCGAGCACACGAGTTGTTTTATCTAAGTTGCCGAGAAGGTCAGCCATTTGAGTGACGGTTCTTCGACTGGCATCACGAATCGATTCATCAGTGGATTTATAAATTCCGACATGAATATCTTCACCGCCCCAAATATGGAAGTAGAAATTATCTGCGTCATCACTGTTATAGTAAGAACGGGCCGCTTCTACAGCGCCAGTATAACCACTCATACTATTTTCCTTCTATGTATTTTTTTTCCGCTACATGAATAAAAAAGTCGGGCTCACCTTCTTTACGGGTTTGTTTAAAATCCGCATAAGTCGTTACTCTTTGGAAGCCTACGTCATACAAAAGTTTTTGCACATAGTTTTTTCTTATAGGAAACATATTCAGATGATAAACATCACCATCTGAAAACTCATAGCGAAAACGAGCTAACGAATCATCAACATGTTCGGGTGTTGCTTTTACGTTTTCACCGCAGTAATAATAATCATGACCCGGCTCTTCGTTTTTATCCAGAATCGCATCATAATTACGCTGATCTAAAATTAATATGCCATCATGGCGTAATGCAGCATAAAACTCCGCTAACGACTTTCTTCTGTCATTTTCATTATGAAGGTGCGTAAAAGAATTTCCTAAGCAAATAACGGCATCAAACTTGCCATGTACATCGCGATTAAGCCAACGCCAATCGGCTTGAATGGTTTGCAGAATATGTTTACGTTTAAAAGCATTTTCAAACGCTTTGGCTAACATTACTGGACTACCATCGGCACTCGACACTTCAAAACCAGCATTTAAAAGTTGTACAGAGTGAAATCCGGTACCTGTTGCGACATCTAAAACTTTTCGCTTATTGTGCTCTTTGAGCGTTTTTATAAAAAATTGACCCTCACTCTCAGCACGACGTTCCCAATCAATTAATTCATCCCATTTATCAACAAAAGCATGAATGTACTCTTCTTGATAATGATTAGTGTCTCTTACTTCTAAAGGATCGGATCCAAAGTCTTGCTCTTGAGGTTGCATATAAGCCATGGTGTCTCCAGATTTTTTTAATCTTTAAGAACTTTTAATGTAAATGCCTACAGCTTCTCGTTGTGTTATTTAAACTTTATAATCGGACGCACTTACCGCGTTAACGCGCTGTATAGCGATTTGACTTGATGTTACTTAAGATACAAGCGACTCCGTGCAGCGAGCTTCAAATACAAAGACTCCTGTTCACCACCTGATTAGACACCGTCTGTTGACGGTTTAATTTTGCTGTTTCACCTATATCCTACACACTTACTTTAAATTGTCCAATCCTGCTGGACAAAAAGATGAATATATTTAAGGTTATCTATATATAATTTAATAGAACTTAAAGTTATAGAGTCAATCCGTCACGATTTGATAGAAGCCATCCATGGCTTGAGATATGAAAAATCTATTGACCAAAATAAGCGTCTAGTTCTTCAGAGCCACCAATGAGTTTTCCACCTACAAATACTTGAGGAACTGTATTTCTACCAGTTATTGCTTTTAAGGATACCGAAGTAGCATCTTGACCAAGAATAATTTCTTCAAAACGAATTTTTCTATCCATTAATAGTTGCTTCGCTTTGGCGCAAAAAGGACATCCTGGCTTTGTAAAAATGGACACGGCTTGTGGCTTTACCGCTTTATCATTGATGTAAGAAAGCATGGTGTCTGCATCGGACACTTCAAAGGGATCGCCTGGTTTTTCTGGCTCAATAAACATTTTTTCGATAACACCGTCTTTGACTAACATTGAATAGCGCCAGCTACGTTTACCAAAACCCAGATCCGACTTATCGACCAACATGCCCATCCCTTCAGAAAACTCTCCGTTACCGTCTGGTACAACAGTTATATTTTCTGCTTCCTGATCTCTCAACCAAGCGTTCATCACAAAAGTGTCATTCACAGAAATGCAAACAATATCGTCGACACCGTTTTCTTTAAAAACATCAGCTAATTCGTTGTATCTCGGCAAATGCGTCGATGAGCACGTGGGTGTAAAGGCGCCAGGTAGAGAAAAAACAACAACCGTTTTACCACCAAATAACTCATCCGTTGTTACTGGTTTAAAGGCGTCGCCGACACGAACGTTAAAAGTAACCTTTGGAATTCGTTGTCCTTCTTTGTTTTCTAAAGACATGATTGAGTCCTCTTAAATAAAATTTACCTAAGTATGGCAAATTCATTGCCATAGATAAATACTAATTATGCGATAGGTTTGTTCGCTTTAACCGATTAAATAAGTTATCACAACACTCCTTCGAGACCTCACGACTAAAGTTAATTAGAGTATGGTATTCTATTGATTGTTTTCGCTTTAATCTTTCCGGTTTATGACATCGTCCAATCGAGGCTTTCTATTATCCAGGCACTGGCAAGATATTCCTGGCCAAGGCCTAGAGCTCAGGTTTTGGGTAAAAACCGATACCGATATTGCTTTAATAAAATATCCTCAGCAGAAAGCTGTCTTTTTCATTGAAGAAGTGTTTTTAGCACAAGCGATCAAGTTGTTGTCTCAAGTCAATAAAAACAACGACTTTTTTTATCGATTATTGAATCTAAAAAGTTTTTCAGATCAGAAAATTTATGGCTTCTACTTTAAAACACAACACCACCTTTACCAAGCAAGGCGTTTGCTCAATGAACATGCCATTTACCCTTTAGAGTCCGATATTCAACCTTTCGATCGGTTCCTTATGGAGCGTTTTATCACCGGTGGCGTGGCCTTTACCGGTAAGTGCGACAAGCAAAATGAGCTTTCAATATTTGTTAATCCTCATATAAAGCCATCAAACTTTTCACCAAGCTTTATAGTGGCATCTATCGATATTGAAACCTCGATGTATGATGGAAGACTCTTCTCTATCGGTATCGCGCTTTATTCTTCACACGATCACAATAATATAGAAAAACATGTCTTTATGGTTGGCAATAAGAAGGAGCAGCATTCATTACCCTACTTAAAATTCTTTAATGATGAAAGGGATTTACTTAATCACTTTATTCTTTATATTCAAGATAAAGATCCCGATATTTTCATTGGCTGGAATGTCATAAACTTTGACTTTAAATTTCTGGACAACAAAGCGAAAGAGCTCGGTATTCCATTTTCGATTGGACGCAACCGTACGTCGCCTATTTGGCGTCAATCATTCGATAACTCCGAACACTACACAATGAAGTTAGAAGGTAGACTCGTTCTGGATGGCATTGATACACTCCGTTCAGCAACCTATCACTTTGAAAGTTTTTCACTCAACTTTGTCGCAGGAGAATTATTGAAGGAGCAGAAACTTATAACAGGCAGCGATCGAGGACAAGAAATTATCGATTTATATGAAAACGATAAAGTCGCTTTAGCAAAATACAACCTTCAAGATTGCTTACTGGTAATAAAAATTTTTCATGAGGCTTCTCTTATTCCCTTTTCTGTTCAGCGAGCTCAATTGACCGGCTTACAAATGGATCGTTTCGGTGGCTCGGTAGCAAGTTTTGATAATCGGTATTTACCTCGGTTACATCGAACAGGTTATATAGCTCCCAATATCCCCCAACACCCAGAAAACATAGGTAGCCCAGGTGGTTATGTGATGGATTCATTTCCGGGTATTTATAATCATGTTTTGGTGTTAGATTTCAAAAGCCTATATCCCAGTATTATTCGAACTTTTAAAGTCGATCCCATGGCTTTAATCGAAGGCCTAAAAATTGAAGACCATCCGGCCATTAAAAACCAATTAGAGACCGAAATTGAAGACCGCGATAGATTGGTACCTGGATTTAATGGCGCTGTTTTCCACAAAGAAAATAATATTCTTCCCGATTTAATTAGTGAGCTTTGGTGCGCCAGGGACGAAGCTAAAGCACTTGATAATCAACCTATGTCCCAAGCAATTAAAATTCTGATGAATTCATTTTATGGCGTACTCGGAACATCCGGATGTCGTTTTTTTGATTTCAGATTACCCAGCTCTATTACCTTGCGAGGTCATCAAATCCTCTATCAAACAAAAAAAGTACTGGAAGAGAAAGGGTTAAAAGTTATTTACGGCGATACCGACTCTGTATTTGTCTGGCTTAAAGGTTACCATAAAAATATTGCTGAGCAGACCATTCATAATATTGGCAAAGAAATAGCTGACGAACTTAATCTGTATTGGAAAGAGTATTTAATAAAAACATATCAGCTAAAAAGCTATCTTGAGATTGAGTTTGAAACGCACTTCAAACGGTTTGTAATGCCAACGATTCGAGGGTCAGAAAAAGGTTCAAAGAAAAGATATGCCGGAGTCAAGTTACTTCGTTCTGGAGAAGAAAAGCTTATTTTTAAAGGACTTGAAAGTGTTAGAACTGATTGGACTCTAGCTGCACGCCAATTTCAAATAGAGCTTTATAAAAAAGTTTTTAACGATGAGCCATTTCAAGACTTTATAGTTGATTACGTTCAAAAAATAATGCAACGTGAACTCGATAAACAACTGATTTATCGCAAGCGGCTAAGACGTCAGCTTAATGAGTACCAAAAGAATGTTCCACCTCATGTTCAAGCTGCAAAGCTTGCAGAAAGAATATTAGAAACTAAAGGAGAACCGACTCGATATCGACGCGGTAGCTGGATTGAATACGTATTTACAACTCAAGGCCCGGAACCTTACGAGTTTCAATCCTCTCCCTTCGACTATGAGCGATATATCAATCGACAGATTAAACCCATAGCCGATGGGATTCTTCATTTTATTGGCGAAGACTTTGAAAAAATAATCACTCATCAACTGGTCCTATTTTAAATCCAGTGCCAAGGACGTGATGACGATTCTCTAATCAGAATCGAAGAGTTCATCCGATGATAACCCTTACTGATAGCAACGGCCTGCACCAAATTACAAAAATCAACGGTATTCATTTTAATTAACTGATGATGATTGCCAGCATTAAAAGTAATTTCAAATCTCTGGAATAGTTCGTTGGCAATCCAAACTTTCATACCGTACAAGTTTCCAAATGGTGGCATGGCGCCTAATTCACAATCAGGAAACAGATGACCCAACTCATCCTCGGGAACCAGCGTAATATGCTGAGCCCCAACATGCGTTGCCAGTGAATGTAGATCGATACAACAATTGGCCGGAATAAGCACCATCGCCAACTTGTTATCAGCTTGAACCACAACAACCTTAGTCAGCAAATTGTCAGGAATCCGAGCCAAAGATGCAGTTGCAAGCGCAGTGTAACTCGTTTGATGAGGAATAAGTTGATATTGAATATCTTCGGAATCCAAATACTCCAATGGTTTAGGTATATACATGCTTCCTCCTTCATGAAATATTCAAAGTCGGATCCTTATTCTACGCCTGTTCGAATTGAGATAGCGAGAAATATGAGTGTTTTTTAATCGTTTTTTTAACTTCAGAGGAAGAAAAAATAAAAAGAGAAGTAATTAATAATGGAAGGTTCTTAAAATATCCAAGGTGGTGTATTTGCACACCACCTTTCTGACTAGCATCACAAATAAATCTGTTTAAGAACTTCTGAGCGAAAGACTTCTTTCTTCAATGTTGTACCCACAAACCATTTACACACAACATCTTCGTTGTCATACCCTTTCGATAAATATGGGTCTCGCGCTTCTGATGGTAAATCTTTCAAGTTTGAGAATACGGTCATTTTTAAGCCGCCAGAACTCAATTGAACAATATCGCCTCGTCGCATGTTCGCAATCCTCCAAACAAAGTTTAAGAGTAAATAAAAACTGCTATTTATAACTATTATTTGGACGACGCTTCCTTGCCATTCAATCCAGCATTGTATTATTTGCAGTGTCTTAACAAATTAGCAAAACGGGAAATTAGGGCAAGTCGTAACTTGATCACTTTCTTCCTTGTCACCTGTTTGCTCTGAAACATCGACTTCAATTTGCTTTTGAGTAGGTTCAGTAGTTGACTCGACCTGAACACCTTCATTTAAAGGAAGAAGACCAAGAAAGAATAAGAAAATATTAATATGTGTCATTTTTAACGCCTCGCTTTCACTTGTATTAACTGCTGTTGACGGAAACTAAGTTATCGCAGTAGAGGTGTGAAAGCTGTGACTTTGACGTGCAATAAACGTGAAAATTGAGATATTAAAAATCCATTTGTGAGATTTATCATGTTTATTGTTTAAGAATCATTCAATTCTATTCAAGTCTACTTCACCCTCAACCTTTTTTGTTGTTACCAGCCAAGAGTTATTGTAAGGCGCAGAAACTTCATTGCCAAATAGTTCGATGTCTAATTTAACGGCTTGCTCACTATCATTCGCCAAAAACATCAACTTTTGCTTAGAGACAAAATATAAACCATCCTTAGTTGTTACCCACCGACGTGTTTGGTTGATCGGTTCATCAACTTGTATGTACTTCTTGTGCTCACCATGCACTCGCCAAAAACCACTTTGCTTAAAATTGGCAATGTAGGTGATCGGTAGGTCTCGATCCTCCAACACAATAAAGGCATCTTTCATTGTATCGACTAATTTATAATCAGCAGACACGGTATTTAATTCCGCTTGCTCCCATTGCTCCATATGTTTCACAGCAACATAGGCCATGTCTTTTGTTCTTTTCCACTGAAAGTTTTTGAAATATTTATCCTTTGGTCCCCAGTGTATATTTTTTGAATTAACATCGATCACAAACCAACGACCACTGGCTGTGCCACCTAATTTGTCGCCGGATGGACTAAAACTTAAATCAATAAATTCCAAATTATTTTTTAAATGAGTCACTTGCTCCTTTCGGCCATCAGGATGCATTATCCAGACTTGAAATACTCCTGTTCGATTCGAAATCCAGGCAAGGGTGTTTCCGTCAAAGGAGACAGCTGGCATAAAGTCGTTATAAGAAGAATTGATTAATGTTTTGGCTTCATTATCTTTCAAATTATGTTTAGTTAATTCTTGTCTGAAATAACTTCCAACAGAAACCGATATGGATTTATCACCAAATGCCTCGGGAGCCATAACAGGTACAGCGGGTCTTAATTTCACCGAATGGCGTTTTTGAGCGATTTCAAACTCAATAATCTGATTTGAATCGTTACGATATAGAATTGAGTCGCCAGAAGAAGTCCAGGTCACCGTTATCAATATTTGATTGACGGTGTCCACCAACTTGGTCTCCCAGGAATTCACATCGTAAATCCACACTTCCGTTTGAGAGCCATTTTTATTTCTTAAGACAGCCATTTTTTCTTTGTGAGGCGACAACGAAAAATAATAGTCGCCTTTTCCACTCGGTGGCGGAGAAGCTATAGGCCAACTTTCACCCGATGAGAAAGAATGCGAATAAATAACAAAAGGCGCATTAATCGATTCAGCCTTATTAAAGTATATTCCTTTACCGTCCTTCCATAATGCATTCGTTGCATTCAAAGAACTAAAACTGCATTTAACCAATTTTTGGGAATCGGTAATCACAGCATTATTTGGATCAAATGTCGATTCAGTGAAATAACAAGTACCGTCATTATATTCGGAGTAAATAAATTTATATTCCTCACCCGTCCAACGTGGAACTCGATAATCTGAGGCGGTCACATCCGGACTGAGTTTAATCAAATCGCCAGATTCCATATTTCTAACCCAGATTTCCCACTTACTTTGCTCGTGAGGTAAATGGTTAAATAGCATCCATTTACCATCGGGAGAAAAAGAAGGATAGAACTCCAGGCCTTCCAGATGCGTTAATGGTTTTGGCGTTGAAAGATTAACCGGCTGTGCCCCATTATCTTCTCGCATTAAGAAGTAGGTTGTCACCACAACTAATAACAAAGCCAAAGTAATAATAATTAAAGTTGTAAAACTTTTATTGTCACTTCCTTCAAATCGCCATTCCGTGGTTTTAACAGGAGCGATTAACCGATATCCGTGGCCTAACTTATTTTCAATGTAGAATTTCTCTTTTTCGGTATCATCAAATAACTTTCTAAGAACAGTGACCTGTTTCCTAATTGAAGAGTCATCTTTGTATTGATTACCGTAAATAAACTTATGGATGTCATTAAGAGAAACATAAGTGGCTTCATTGTGAATTAACAACAATAAAAGCTTTATGGAATTTGGCGTAATGTTCCTTTTATCGCCATCAGGAGACTCTACCAGCTTCTCATTAAGATCCACAGTAAACTCACCCACTTTAAAGGGGTGATGGCTCCATTTTTCGTAGAGATCGCTTTCGCTAATGCTTTGGACATCGGCAGCTGGCGCTTCACTCATGTACTGTCACTCAAAACGTTAAGGCTGGGACAAACGGCTGATATTTACACAAATAATTTTATTATTTTCAAAGAGATAGATTATCGATGCAATTCTAACATTGTTACAAGAAGTAATTAATAGAAATTATGGACCAGAGAGGGTAATTTTTACTATTGATTTTTTAGATTTTTCTACTAGAACCAATTGGCATTTTGATGCTTTTTATCTCTCTAAAGAGATATTTAAGACTTAAGAAATTTCAAACTCATCATCAAAAAGCCAATAAAGGAAAAAGAGAATCACCGTAATCACCAGTGTTGAAGCCAGTGTTGCAAAAAGCGGATGCTCACTATAGAGGGATAAAGTAAAGTGATCCATCAACAATGTTATGCCCAGACCACCGAAGATTAATCCAATTAAAGTACATAAAGTCAAAATCCATTGTCTAAATCGATAAGATTTGTCTATGCGATTAATCAAACGCTCCACAAAATCGTGATCCACCAAGTTTTTGTGGTACCGCAATAGATTTCCGATAAAATCTCCCGAACTCATAGATACCTCCTGCTATGATGCTTCAACTGAGTCTTTACTCATCAAATCATGTAACTTCTGCTTCGCTTTGGCAATGTGGGATTTAACTGTCCCAAGTGGAATACCCGTTACTTGAGCAATTTCATTGTGGCTCATACCATCAGCACAACTCAAAGTAATCACGGTTCTCTCTTTTACATCCAAATATGACATCAAACTTTCCGCTAAAATATCTTGGTCAGTTGAATCTTTTGTTGTTAGCTTTTGCCAACTAACATCACAAGGAATCTCGTATTTTTGGGCGCCAGTTTGTATGACTCGCAAAAATCGCCGATACGCCAAAGTATGGAGCCAGCTACTAAAACTACCCGAGCCATTATATTGGGCAAGCTTTTCAAAAGCAGTCATAAAACAGTCCTGCGCTAAATCATCTGCCATTGCATAATCGCCAGCCGTCAATCGACGTAAAAACTGACGTATATTTGATTGGTAACGTTTTACCAATAGTGCGAAAGCATGACTGTCATTATGTGCAATCACTTTGGCGATCAATTCATTGTCCGGAAGCATCAGAGTTCCAATCGTAACCCTATTTAGTCATTGTACCGATTTAACTTCCAAACCAATAAAAAACCTGATCCCATCATCAACGGAAACAAGCCAGCAATTACAAAACCAATCATACCGTCTGAATCATTGACCACTAAACCCGATAATATTGCAGCAAGCCCAAGAGCCGCCAAAACAATCCCTCGGCGTAAATCTTTTACCCGAGGCGATGGTGTTGTACCGAGTTTTTCCAATAATTCAGGCGTCAATGAATTACCTTGATCCAAAGATCGACGAATCGTCTCTTGAATAGCCATTTTATTTTTATGGCTTAAATAAAGAAATGTAACGACAACAACAGCTGTAACAAGAATAAAAGCAACAGGAATAACGACTTCTATAGGATTCATTGAATTCTCCAAAAAAATTAACATTACTTATTAGAGACAATTAAATCCAGGATTGGATGAAAGAAAGAGAAAAAAATGCCTGTAGCAATCGCTCGTTCACGGCTACAGGCATGAGGTGAGTTAGTTTCAGGGATTAGCACAAGTCGGCGTAAATTAACTCACTATCTGAAGTCCGGCTCTGTGAGAACGAAACCATTAAACACGTCCATAATAACGGCTAGTCTCAATCGAGGCGAACAAAAGCACCAGATATTGCCCGGCAAGCTGCTGCATTTAGAGACACCCCTGCCTTTTCCCTGCAGCGCCTGCCGACACCAAGATACTAGCAAAACAAACACTACTTATGCAAGTACTTATTTAGATATGACGACAATTTCTTTCCCAGTTAAAATGACCAATTAAAGCTGTCCAACAACAAAGAACAATCTATGACACTTGAGTTTAAAGAAGCAACAACGGAAGATGAACTCCGTAAAATTGAAAGTATCGCCTTCAACATATGGAACGAGCACTATGTTCCGATTATCGGTCAAGCTCAAGTCGATTATATGCTGGAAAAATATCAGTCGTATGCCGCGATGAAGCAACAAATAGAGTCGGAGTCTTATGAATATTTTTCGATTAATTATGACAACCTATTAATTGGTTACTTCGCAGTCCAGCCACAAAACAACATGCTATTTTTAAGCAAGCTGTATTTGACGAACCAAAATCGAGGGAAGGGATTTGCAAAAATAACGCAAACTCATATTGATCAGCTGGCTAGAGAGAAGAAATTGGATCACATTAAGCTTACCGTCAATAAATATAATTCTGGTTCAATTGCCGCCTATCAAGCTTTGGGATTTGAAATAGTTGAAGAGGCCGTTTTCGATATTGGTTCTGGCTATGTAATGGATGACTACGTAATGATAAAGCGACTTTAGATTTTTCAGCTACACTTATAAAAGCCTTATTTAAGATAGTTTGCCATGAAAAAATACAACATACTCGTGATCGATGACGCCAGTATGATCCGGGACTTGATAAAAAAGTTTGTGCGAGACTACTTTCCCAATGCGGCATTATTTGATGCGCACAATGGTGCGTCTGGAAAATCTGTCTTATTGCATCAAGAAATCGATATGGTTTTATGCGACTGGGAAATGCCAGAAATGAACGGCATTGAGCTCTTGGGCTGGTTTAGAAAGGAAGAACGCTACAAAAACTTACCTTTTATTATGGTTACCAGTCGCGGTGACAAGGAATTTGTTATGGAAGCCATTGAGGCTGGTGTCAGTGACTATTTGGTAAAGCCTTTCAACCGACAACAGTTTGCCGAAAAAGTAGAAAGAGCACTCCGCCGTCATGGCATAAAAGGGAAAATGGCAGAGCCTAAAAAGGCGGCCTCCTCTTCACTAGAGGTGCTTACCGGAAAGCCCGTATCAACCGCAAAACCCAAACCTAAAAAACCTTTACCGAAAGGTGTCGCCCTCGTCCGAACAGCAGAAGGTGAAGTTCGCTGTGCGGTAAAACAACTCACTAAAGATTATTGTCTCGGTGTTTTCAAAATATCAGACTACCTTCCAAATCTGTTAGAAACCGTTTCGGTTGATATTGAATTTAAGCAAGAAGATGAATCCAAAGTAATGAGAATCAATGGTTTTATACATTCTCTTACGGCAACAGAGAGTCGTCCCGACTGCCAACTCGTCCAATTGCGGGTTGCGTTTATGGATGAAGATCCAAAAAAGCAAAAAATGATCGAAGACTACGTTAGCCAATTTTCATAATTTAAACCATGTAGCCATTCGTCATATTGTTATTTAAGAAAGAACTTTCTCGCGTTGACTTCTAGCCTCTCGCCAAATAAATCTTCCCCAGCGACTCAAATTATCTAAGCCAACATAAATGGTCGGTAAAATAAGTAAGCTCACTACCGTAGAAAATGCCAAACCACCGACAACAGCTCGAGCCATTGGATAGTAAGGTGGTGCATTAGCCGTTCCGCCAATGGTGGTATCACCCACACTCAATGGGATAAGACCCAGAATTGTCGTGCAAACCGTCATTAAAATAGGCCTGAGACGATCGCGCCCCCCCTGAATTATCGCCGCTTCTCTCGGCAATCCGGTTTTACGCAAATGATTAATATGGTCTATTAAGACAATTCCGTTGTTAACTACAACGCCCATCAATACGAGAATGCCAATGCCCGACATTACGGAAAAGGTAGTGCCCGTCAACATAAAAAACCAAAAGACACCAACGACGGCATACAAAATAGAAGTTATAACAGCGAGAGGGAATAACAAAGACTCAAACAATGCAGCCATAACAACAAAAATCATAACAATCGCCAAAAGCATATTTTGCAGCATTAAATTGTCTGTCTTCTCTTCTCGTTCAAAAGCTTGCC
The DNA here is from genome assembly GCF_007570825.1 of Pleionea sediminis. Classification (GTDB taxonomy): domain Bacteria; phylum Pseudomonadota; class Gammaproteobacteria; order Enterobacterales; family Kangiellaceae; genus Pleionea; species Pleionea sediminis. Next base: position 489,518 of record NZ_SUNB01000001.1, read on the forward strand.
CCAAAGTCCACTGATAGCCAGGAGGCAAAGAAACCTTTTTCATCACTTCAGTAATTTTCTTCTTTGCTTCATCTAATGTTATATCCTCCAGGTTAGCAGTAATACCAATACTGGTGCGTCTATCACGACGAGAAATATTGTTGGATGCAAGCTTGGTTTCAAAATCGGCAATGCTGGACAATGTCACTTTATCACCACCAGGAGTCGTTAACAGCAATCCTTTTAAATCATTGAGCGATCGCCGATCGGACTGACTGAATTGCAGCATCATTTGAATTTCATTATCCTCTCCACGATATGAACGCAGTGGCTGGCCACGCATTGCGATAGCAATCATATTGGCCACTTGAGCGGGATCAAGACCAACATTTTGCGCTCGAATTCGGTTAACTCTTACTTGTATTTCACGGTCGTTCGATTCAGCCTCAGAGCGCGCATCATAAACTCCATCTATTGTATTTAATATTCGAGACACTTCTTGTGTTAACCCCACTAATCGCTCAGTAGAATCTCCCGAAATATAAATCTTCATTCCCTCTTGGTTGCCTCGCTTGACTTCAAAACTGGGCCTGCCAATTGCAATTTTCGGCTTGTTCTCTTCAATAAACTTACGTATATCTGTTACTGAGCGAGTTGCATTATCTTTATCTTTTAGAAGAATAGTTGAAGCAGCAAAGCGATTGGTATAAAAGCTATAAACCGAATCGATATCCAGTTCTTCCTTATGCTGATATAAAAATTCTTCGATCACATCAACCGATTTTTCAACGCGCTCAATGGTGTATTGGCTGTCGATAAAATAAGGTAAATATAATCGACGTTGCGTATCATCAACATAATTATCTTTAGTCACAAATTTCATAGGAATAACAATACTCACCAGAGTCAAGAAGGCAACTAAAGCCGATGTTTTGGGATGTCGTAATGACCACTTTAAGAAAGAGACATAACGTTCGGTTAGTTTATTTATCCAACGACTCGATTTTTCTTTACTTTTAATTTTAAATTTGGAGAGCAACAATGGGATAATAGTCAAAGCGATGAATAAAGATGCCGCTAAAGAAATGATAATGGTCACCGCTACGTGAGAAAGAAATACAGTAACATCGACTTTCTCACCAATAATATTGGGCAAAAATACAATACCTGTCGTGACAGTGCCAGCAAAAACAGCAATACCAACTTCTCTCACACCGAGCTTGATTGCTTTCAAATGATCGTTAGGATATTTTTCTTGATATCGGAAAATACTTTCCGTCACAACAACGGCATTATCTACCAACATTCCTATAGCTAGCATAAGCCCCATCATCGACAAAATATTAAGCGATACATTAAAGAAAAACATAAACGCGAGTGTGATGGTTAACGAAAACGGAACAGCTAAGGCGACGATCAATGTCGAGGTTATGTCTCGTAAAAAGAAGAACAGAACGATAATTGATAATATAAATCCTATCAGTCCCGAATAACTAATATCTCTCAGAGAATTCTTTACCCCTTCCCCTTGGTTATCCATAGTGAATAACTTAATGCCATCAAATGCAGGGTCGTTTTCCGCTTCTTGAATTCGGTCAATCACTTTTTCAGAAACTTCAACTAAGTTAGCATTGGCTTCTCTTGAAATATCCATTCCTACCGCATAACTTTGATCAAGATGCCGACCTTCTTCTTGTCGAGGCTGCTCAAGAACAACATTCGCAATATCTGAAAGCCGTAAGCCTTGATCATTAATAATAAGATCCTTTACTTCTTGTATGCTCTGGTATTCCCCCACTGGTTTTACACGATAACGCAATTCGCCATCTGTAACTCGCCCTGCAGACAAAGAAAAATTATTTTGTTGCAGTTTCGCACTAAGGTCGGCAAGATTTATATTGTAGGCAGTAACTCGATCCGCCAATAACTTAATTTTTATTTCTTTTTGATTGACTCCGTATAAAGTAACTTTTGAAACCCCTTCAATTCGTTCAATTGGACGCTTTAGCTTTCTATCGAGTAGCTCATAAGCATCCGACAAATCTCTTTGACTCGAAATTCGAAGAGTCAAAACAGGTATATCACCAGTCCCCCCGGTAAAGACAAAAACTCTTTGCAAATCATCTGGCAATTCATTTCGAATGGCATCAATTTTTTCTCGCGCTTCAACCCCCTTTATTCGGGCATTCTGATCCCAGTCAAATTGCAAAAAGACCTGGACATTATTGTCCGACGTTTGTGACCACATGGTATTCACTGAGCTCATGGTCGCCAAAACTTCTTCAACGGGCCGAGTGATACTTTGCTCAATTTCCTCTGCCGATGAGTTTGGATATGGGATATTAATAAAAATCCCAGGAAAGTTAATGGCCGGAAAATACTCTAAAGGCAACAACCGAGAAGCCATTCCACCCGTAATTAAAAAGCATACAAACAACATGAAAGTTGTTACCGGGCGCTTTAATGCCAACGATGTGAGTTTCATCGATGCTCCTTAATTAGAACGGTCAAACAAAGTATAAAACACAGGTATAACAATCAGTGTTAACAAAGTAGAAAATAGCAATCCACCAATAACAGTGATGGCCATAGGAGCACGAATTTCTGCGCCCTCCCCAATACCCAATGCAAGCGGAAGCATACCTAGCGTTGTCGTTAAAGTTGTCATAACAATGGGTCTTAAACGCGAGTGGCAAGCCTCTTTTACAGCAGAGATTTTTTCCAACCCGCTTTCTCTTAATTGATTGATCTTGTCAATTAATACGATCGCATTATTAACAACGATTCCTGCCAACATAATTAAACCAATAAACACCACAACGCTTACTGTCGTATTAGTGATAAATAATGCCCAAATTGCACCAACAAGTGCCAAAGGAACGCTAAACAAAATAACAAAAGGATGGAGCAACGACTCAAACTGCGAAGCCATAACTAAATAAACTAGAAAAATAGCGAGCGCTAAAGCAATCTTTAACGAATTGAAAGAAACCTCCATTTCTTCATTCTGTCCACTAATGCGAGTTTCTACACCTCGAATATCAGGTAGTTGTTCAACAAGCGATTGTAGCTCTGCAGCACCCTCTCCTAAGTCACCGTAAGTTAAATTAGCACTGATAATTGCAACACGTTGTTGGTTAATTCGATGTATCTCACTCGGTCCAATATCAACATACACGTCAGCTATTGTCTGTAGCGTAATAGGCTTTTCAGCTTGTGGGTTCACAATTAAGTTTTTCACATCTTCTACAGAAGAACGATCTTCCTCCGCAACTCGAACAAGAACATCAATTTTTCGGTCACGAAAGGCGTACTTGGTGGCTACTTCACCACGAATTTGTTGAACAACACGATTTGCAACTTCCGGTACATTCAATCCCAAATGAGCCGCTTTATCATGATTAAACCGAATTTGAATTTCTGGATGCCCTTGTCGGATAGTCGACTTTACATCGCTGAATCGATCATTTGCTTGCATCAAGGTTATTAATCGTTCATTTTGCTGCTTAACTTTCTCTAAATTATAGCCAACGATTTCTGCTTCTAATGGTGTTTTAAAACTAAACAGAGCCGGACGCTCAATATTAATATCAACCCCAGGTAACACAGAGAGCGCTTCTCTTAACTCTCGAATAATTCGCTCTTCCTTTTCCCGATTTACCGGCTGACTAATAACTATATTTAACTCACCGATATTTTCACCGCCTCTCTCTGGACTCGAATCTAATCGATTTCCACTTCCAGCGACTGAATATGAGGTTTCAATACCATCTATCGCAATTGCTAGCGCTTGCGCCTTCAAGACGATTTGATCAGTTTTAACCAGAGGCGTGCCGGTAGGTGCCTTGATTTCTATCTTTAATTCACCTTGTGATAGCTGTGGTATTAACTCTATACCAATTCGAGAAACTAAAGCCAAAGACCCGACAAGTACCGCTATAGCTGATAACACAACCAAAGCTCGATGCTTTAATGAACTTGTTAGTAGCTTTTGATACACATGTTCTATTGCGTTGTAAAAATGAGTAAATGGAATAACAAGTAATTGCATTGGCCAATAAACACCACGCCGTATTAAATGAGATAATAGCTGAATGACAAATACTATATTCTTTGGAATTTTTACAAATATAAAACCGAAGAAACGTTGCGATCGAGTAGTCGGTATTTTTCGTTGATTTGACGAGTCTGCGTAAGTACTTTTGCGACCTTTCGACGATGCAACCATTGGAATAAAAGTGAGTGCAACAACCAAAGATACTAACAGAGCAAAAGTTACGGTTAATGCCTGATCGCTAAATAATTGCCCAGCAATTCCCTCAACAAACACCAACGGTAAAAATACAGCAATGGTTGTCATTGTCGCCGCAAAAATTGCTCCAGAAACCTCCTTCGCTCCCTCTCTTGCCGCTTTTTGGTCGTCCAACCCCTCTTCTTTTTTTCGTGCTATGTTTTCCAGTACTACGATAGCGTTATCAACTAACAAACCAACCGCAAGTGCAATTCCTCCTAGCGACATAATGTTCATGGTAATGTCAAAACCATACATTAAGTTGAAACTGATAATGACAGAGATAGGAATAGATAATGAAATAATCAGCGTTGCACGAAAATTCCGTAAAAATAAATACAAAACAAGCATCGCGAGTAATCCACCAATGATAGCATTGAAGATAACTTCACTAATGGCTTGCTCAATGAACTCCGCTTGATTATATATTTCTTCAAGTAAAAGACTTTCAGGAATGTTTCGTTTTAAAGAGTTAAGTTTACGGTTCAGCCGCTCAGCGACAGAAACGGTATTAGAATCACCTTCTTTGTAAATGGCTATTTCAACTGCTTCGTGACCATTGAGTCGAGTAATCGCTTCTCTTTCTTTATATCTTTGTTGAATTTTTGCAATATCTTTAAGATAGATCGGCTTTCCATTTTGTGAATAGATTACTGAATTCGCAATTTCGTCAACACTTTGATACTGATTAATCGTGCGAACTAAATACTGCTGTGTTCCCTCTTCAAGCCTACCTCCAGAAAGATTAACGTTCTCTGACTTCAGCCTGGAAGCCACTTGTTCAATCGACAAGTTCAACTGACTAAGTTTGCTTTGATCAACCAGCACTTGAATTTCATCTTCCAGACCGCCACTTACCTTAACAGCGGCAATACCTTCAACAGACTCAAGTCGCCGCTTAACCTCTTCTTCAGCAAACCGGCGTAATTCAATCAGCGTTGACTCATCAAATAATTGTTCATCGCTACTGCTATGTGATAATGACAATCGAACAATCGGCGCTAAAGAAGGATTGAAGCGAAGCAAAGAGGGACGTTTAACATCCAGAGGTAATTGAACAATATCGAGTTTTTCTCGGACATCTAACCCCGCCATCCCCATGTCGGTGCCCCAGTTAAACTCCAATAAAACATCCGACTGACCAGCTTTTGATGTCGACTGAATTTTTCGTAAATTTTTGACAACACCCAGTGATTCTTCTATCGGTTTTGAAATTAAGTTTTCGACTTCTGCTGGGGCAGCTCCTGTATATTCCGTTCGCACAGTTAAGGTCGGATAAGATAAGTCTGGTAATAAAGTGAGCCCCAAGCGCCCCACTAACACAAAACCAAAGATTAAAAATGCAACCGTAAACATTGAGACAGTAACGGGCCGCTTCGTTGAAACATCAACGACGGTACTAGTAACACTCATTTATTTTCCCCAAATCAGTTTAACGTTTGGCTTAACTTTGACTTATATTGGCAATTGCAGTGTTTACTTGCTCATCATTAAGGACTTCAACTTTAGAATCTTCCTTTAAACTGTTCTGTCCCGCGATAACAACTTTGTCGCCCGGCTTCAATCCATCGATAATCTCTACTTGTTGACTGTTTTCAAATCCTGTTGTTACGACAACTTTTGAAGCTTTGTTATCAGAGACAACATAAACTGATGGTTTTTCTTCCTCCGCGATCAAAGCATTCTTATCGACTAAGATCGTATCTTTGTGATTAGCATAAACAATTCCCACTCGACCAAACATTCCCGGCTTGAGTTTTCGTTCTGGATCTCTGACTTCTACAGTCACTTTAAACGTACCCGAGTTCGCATCGACAATAGGACTGATTCGCAACACATGAGCGTTAAAAATTTCATCTTTCCGTGCATCAACCCCAACCAAAGCTGGCATTCCTTTTGTTAACTTTGAAAGTTCTTGCTCAGGAACATGAATCACGGCATGTAATGGATCAAAATCGGTAATTCGGAAAAGAGGCTCACTTAAGGTAACCATATTGCCAACTTTAACCATACGTTCTGATACAACACCATCGATTGGCGCAACAATTGTGGCATACTCAAGTTGGAGTTTTGCGAGTTCGTATGCGGCTTGCTGTGCCTCATAATCGTATTTTAATTTTTCGTAAATATCAGAACTCACCATTTTCTTTTCAAAAATGCGTTTATTTCTGTCGAGTTCTGCTTTGAGTCGCTTTAAATTCACCTGTGCCTGCTTCAACTCCAAAACCTGCTGATCGGTTTTTAACTGTGCAAGCACCTGACCTTTCTCTACCAAATCACCTTCTTCGACAAAGATTTCAGTAATGATTTCACTGGTTTTTGCCACAACAATTGCTTCCTGCTCAGCTTCCAGAGAGGTGGTGTTGGTGTAAACCGCACTAATATCTCCTGTGCTAACACGTGCAATTTCAACGGGAACTGCAACTTCTTCTTTTTCCTTTTCTTTGTCTGCGACGACTTTCTCTTCCGGTGCATTACTGCATCCGGTCAGCATAAGAATTCCGAAGACCAATACCAATAAACTGTTTAAACGATTCTCTGTTTGCATGAGACTTCCTAAATAATTGCATCGCCATTTCGTCAAAACACTCAATGACAATGACCTATCAAAACTTGGTGTTATACCAATATATAACACCAACTCACTATAACACAAACGGCAAATGTAACGACATGTGCACACTAGCGAACATTTTAAATGTCAAAACTAACCAAACCGCCATTGCCACTGAGGCGAATGCAGAAAACAGGCCAAAACCTATACTGCTGATTTATATAACATTTTTTTCATTTATCTCTATTCTGTTAACAAATAGTTGGTAAAATTCACTAATTTATTAACCATATAATAAGATGCAACCAACCGTTTGGATCGATTAATTAAAAATGTTAAAAATTATTTCTTACTGAAATCTAGTACATTGAGCTATCAAAGATAGTTTAAAACACTTGACTCAAAAGCACATTCGGCCCATCATTTCCATTCCTTCATATACCGAGATGAACCCATGAACAATATTCTTTGCGCTCTCCTCGCTGACGTGTTCGCTGCGATCTCGGTGAAGCTTAGTACTGACTGAATCAGTTTCGATCCCAATCTTCAAATAGTGAGATCTCAGGTTAGCACCTGGTATTAGTCTATGGGCGGTTTTCGCCTTCCTATCCAGACTTATTATCTTCCGATTCACAAAGGATCGCTGTAATTTGGGAGAGAGGATTTTTCAATGAAAGAACATATAAAGGAAAAAACAAATTATTTTGCTTTGTTCAAGCAAGCCTTAAAGGGCGATATAAAACATGACTTTACAGAGGGTTCGATTGGTAAAGCGGCATTCCTATTAGCGGTACCCATGGTTCTTGAGATGAGCATGGAATCCATATTTGCAATTGTCGATATTTTCTTTGTCTCAGGGCTCGGTTCGGAGGCGATTGCTGTTGTCGGTTTAACCGAAGCCGTAATTACGCTCCTTTATGCCATTGCGATAGGATTGAGTATGGCTGTCACTGCAATGATTGCCCGTCGTGTGGGAGAAAAGAATACTGAAGCCGCCAGTTTAGTTGCCGGACAAACACTATGGGCTGGACTGATTGTTGGAATTACTGTTGGTCTTTCCGGCATTGTCTTTGCAAAACCTATTTTGGCATTTATGGGAGCCTCTCCAAGCGTTTTAGAAAATGGCGAGAGTTACACCATGATCATGCTCGGTGGCTCTATCACCATACTTTACTTATTCCTAATCAACGCCATTTTCCGGGGTGCAGGCGACGCAACTATAGCGATGCGGTCTTTATGGCTCGCTAATGGCATCAACATTGTGCTCGACCCATTATTAATCTACGGAATTGGTCCTTTTCCTGAAATGGGCGTAACTGGCGCTGCAGTTGCAACAACTATTGGCCGTGGTGTCGGTGTTTTGTATCAACTGTATCATTTATTTGATATAAGACGCCGAGTCGGGGTTCAAGCTCAACACTTGAAACTTGCACCGCAGATTCTTTCGCGAATTGCGAGAGTGTCCATAGGTGGAATCATGCAATTCCTCATTGCCACCGCAAGCTGGGTAGTTTTAGTCAGAATTGTTTCTCAATACGGAAGCGAAGCCGTCGCCGGATACACAATTGCTATTCGGATAATTATTTTCACTATTTTACCCGCATGGGGATTGAGCAACGCAGTGGCCACTTTGGTCGGTCAAAATTTGGGAGCTGGAAAACCGGAGCGTGCGGAAAGTTCAGTCTGGCAAATAACCAAATACAATGTGGTATTTATGGTAACGATTGCTGTTGTATTTATCACTTTTGCTGAAGTGATCATCGGAGTATTTACAACGTCAACGGTAGTAATTAACTACGCGACTGACTGTTTACGATTTATAAGCTATGGCTATGGGTTTTATGCTATCGGCATGATTGTAGTTCAAGCTTTTAATGGTGCGGGAGACACAATGACGCCAACAAAAATAAACTTTCTGTGTTATTGGATATTTCAAATCCCATTAGCCTATGGTTTAGCCAATACATTAGGTTTGGGACCGCTTGGCGTGTTTCTCGCAATTACTTTGGCTGAATCTTTGATGGCCATCGTAGGAGTTTGGATCTTTCGTCGTGGTCACTGGAAACTAAAAGAAGTCTAAAAATATCAGGTTGGAGAATAGCCCCTCCAACCAGTTTGCACTTGTAATTCTGCGCCTCAGACAGTAGTTTTACTGGTTATTTAACACAAAATTAAAAATAAGATCCGGAGATTATCATGCCATTTCCAAATCCAGTGAGCGTATCGAACTTTGACGATATGCTAAAAGATTCAAAATTTGATGCACTCATTCTTGTGTGTGGACAAACTGAATTCTCGCTCAATGCAACAATCAACGAAGCATTGCAATCCGTAGCAAAATTAGACAGTCGTTTCGGAAAAGAAGAAATCACTATTTATCAGGATGGTGTGCCTGGTAATCGAATAATTCATGCACCAGTCACCAACTTAAATGTTGATGTTGCCGATGTTCGCGACTTCGGTGATGCGGCTAAAAGAGCCATTGAAACAGCAAAAAACATCGGCGCGAAAAACCCAGTCATAGCAATAGATGGCTTGCCACAAAACGATATATTTTTAAAGGCTATCGAAGTTTCCTATTTGTCAGCTTGCCAAGCGCTATGGAAACCACTTGAAGCAAGAGAAGCACTGGAGGAAGAAACGCTTGAGCCTGTTCAATCAATTGGTCTATTTGATCCCGACGGATCCGTTGATACTCAATATTTAGCAGCGGTTGAGTCAGGCCGACGACTGGCTCGTGATTTATGTGGAACAGAACCAGAGCGCATGGCACCGCCAAAATTTGCAGATTATTGCAATGATGCTTTTGCCGGAACGGAAGTTAAAGTTGATGTCGAGTCAAAACGTGAAGTCCTCGAAGAGAAGTATCCATTACTCGCCGCTGTTGCTCGAGCTTCACAAGGTGTAGAACGCCACCAACCAAGAGTTGTAAACCTTACTTATCAAGGTGACGGACCCATTGAGAAAACACTTTTCTTCGTCGGCAAGGCTGTTACTTACGATACCGGTGGTGCCGACTTAAAAGTGGGTGGTCATATGGCGGGTATGAGCCGCGATAAAGGTGGTGCAGCGGCAGTTGCTGGATTTATGAAAACGGTCGCCGAACTCAAACCAAAAGGTTTAAAAGTGGTTGCTTCCATTGGTGCCGTAAGAAACAGCATTGGTGCTGATTGTTTTGTCGCTGACGAAATCATAAAGGCACATTCAGGTAAACGGGTAAGAATAGGAAATACCGATGCCGAGGGTCGCTTAGTCATGTGCGACTTACTTTCTCACCTCAGAGAACAAGCTGCCGGAGAATCCGATGCTGCTTTATTTACCATTGCAACTCTCACGGGTCATGCAGCTCTAACAGCAGGCCCCTACACAATATTTGTTGAAAATGGTCCCGCTCGTAATAAAAAATTAGCGTCTCAAATGCAACAAGCGGGGGAATTGTGGGGCGACTGTGCTGAACTAAGCCGACCACGACGCGAAGATTGGAAAATAATTAAAGCGCGAAGCGAAGCCGATGATGTTTTATCGTCTAATAATGGACCATCTGTTTCAGTCGCTCGAGGCCACCAATTTCCAATGGCATTTTTGAGTTTAGCATCAGGCCTTGATGAACATGGCCAACACTCAGCCAAGCCACTTGCTTACTGTCACATCGATATTGCAGGCAGTGGAGTCGAGGCTGGCGACTGGCAACATGATAAGCCAACAGCAGCTCCCGTTGTTGCACTAGCTGGCCATTTCTTGTCAAAAAATTAAATGATGAAAAAAGGCGCCTTACTTTGGGGCGCCTTTTCTTTAATAGAGTACTTTAAAACAGTTTATAAACTTAGGAGCTCGATGGCGATTCAATCTCTTTTAAACGATTTTGAACTCGCTTTTGAACTTCAGGAATTAGCTCATCTGCCCACTCTTGGCTCAAAAAAATACTCTCTTGTAGCAATCCAGGCATAACTTTTATCGTTTTTTTACCTATGTCTGTTTTGTAAAAAGCTAAAAGCTTTTTGATTTCTTCATGAGTAAAATACTTACTATAAAGTTTAACCATTTTTTTCGTTAATTCAGGAAAACTCTCTTTGAAAAGATTTAATGTTACTTCCTTAATGACAGCCATTTGATTTCGAGTTCTTTTATCATCCGACATGATACTAGTCTGTTGTGAAACTATAGCATCGGCCAATTGATAGCTAAGTTTTTCACCTTGCATAAGATCTAACAACTCGACAATATCTTTTCTTTTTTCTTCAGTTAAAACATCAGCAAAACAAGCTTTAAAGCTGACTAATACAAAAAGAGTGACGAGAATATTTAGCTTCATAACGTTTCCTATTGCAATCTACTAATACTCCAACTCAACTTTCTCACATCCCTCAATTCCTTCAAGATGATACAGTAGCTCATTCGTCGGCTGAACTTTCCATTCGTCTGATAGGGCAATGGTTGCTGAATGTCCGTTCATTCGATAAATAAACTTAATAGGAGTACTACCATTTAAACAAGGCTCAATATGACGTTTTAAATCATAAGCAATGGAATCTTTACAGTGTTGATCACTCATTTGAACAGAAATACATTTAGCATATTGCTCACGAGCAACCACAAAATCATAGAGCTTCATGGCGTTTATACGCATACCACCACTGAAGTCATCATACTTCACGTCGCCCTCAACAATAACGATATTGTCATTGTTCAATATCTCTTTGTACTCTTCATAGAGTGCGGCACCAACAAACAGAGTTATTCGTCCGCTTTTATCATCAAGAGTTACGATAGCAAAGCGATCGCCTCGTTTACTCGTTCTCACCATAACATCAATGATCAAACCCGCAGCTTTAATCGATTCTCCGCGACGTGTCGGTTGTAATTGATTGAATCGACAAGATACGAAATTTTTTAATTCAACAATATAACGGTCAATTGGATGTCCTGTTAAGTAGAGTCCGAGGGTTTCCTTTTCTCCTTGTAATACTTGTTCTTCAGGCCATGGGCGTACCTTAGCCCAGTTTAATTCGCCAGTTGTGGCATCTGCTGTAAAAGCATTGCCAAATAAGTCATCTTGACCAATCGCGGCGGCTTTATTTTGCTGATCGGCAGCACGAATCGCTTCATCAAGACTAGCCATTAACACGGCACGATTGGGGCCCAGTTTATCTAATGCGCCGGCTCGAATTAAATTTTCAATCGTTCGGCGATTAACTTTTCTTAAATCGACACGCTGACAAAAATCGAATAAGTCTTTGTAAGCGCCATTTTTTTCTCGTTCAATGACAAAGCTTTCAATAGCTCCCTCACCGACTCCTTTAATCGCACCGATACCGTAGATGATGGTGTTTTCATCAGTCACTGTAAATTTATATTCCCCTTGATTGACATCAGGAGGCATAATTTCAATTTTGTGTTGTAAACAATCATCGACAAAAGTAACGACTTTATCGGTATTATCCATATCAGCAGACATAACCGCTGCCATAAATGCTGCTGGATAATGTGCTTTTAAATAAGCGGTTTGATAAGCGACAAGTGCATAAGCCGCAGAGTGCGACTTATTAAATCCGTAACCGGCAAACTTTTCCACCAGATCAAAAATATTCATCGCGAGCTGTGCATCAATTCCCTGACTTTTTGCACCTTCTTCAAAAATAGCACGCTGCTTCGCCATTTCTTCTGGTTTTTTCTTTCCCATTGCACGACGTAATAAATCGGCGCCACCCAAACTGTAACCCGCAAGAACCTGAGCAATTTGCATGACTTGCTCTTGATAGACAATAACGCCATAAGTCGGTTCTAAAATCGGCTGCAATGACTCATGTTGATAGTCAGGATGCGGATAAGATACCTCTGCTCGTCCATGTTTACGATTGATAAAATCATCCACCATACCCGATTGCAAAGGACCCGGACGAAATAATGCTACCAGTGCGATAATCTCTTCAAAATTACTGGGCACCAAGCGATCAATCAGATTTTTCATTCCTGCGGATTCCAGCTGAAATACCGCGGTAGTATCTGAACGCTTCAACAAGTCGAATGTTTTTGAATCTTCTAAAGGAATATGATTAATATCGAGTGCAGGCTCATCCTGTTTTTCTCGTAAACGATTTACAATGTCCATTGCCCAATCAATAATGGTCAGTGTTTTTAATCCTAAAAAGTCGAACTTGACCAAACCTGCTTTTTCAACATCATCTTTATCAAATTGGGCTACTAAACCACTGTAGTCTTCGTCGCAATAAATGGCAGTAAAGTCAGTCAATGTTGTCGGAGAGATAACAACACCACCTGCGTGTTTACCCGCTTGCCGAACAACACCCTCTAATAACTTTGCCATATCCCAAATTTCTTGAGCTTCTTCATCTTGCTCAATAAAGTCCACCAACTCTGGGACTTCGTCTAAAGCTTTAGATAACGTCATTCCTGGTGTCGGTGGAATGAGCTTCGATAATCGGTCGGCCAATCCGTAAGGTTTGCCAAGAACTCGTGCAACATCCTTAACCACAGCTTTCGCCGCCATGGTACCAAAAGTAATAATTTGTGAAACCGCATCTCGACCGTAAGTATCTGCCACATAATCGATGACTCGGTCACGCCCGTCCATGCAAAAGTCAACATCGAAATCGGGCATGGAAACACGTTCGGGATTTAAAAATCGCTCAAATAGAAGATCGTACTCGAGCGGATCGAGATCGGTAATTTTTAACGCATAGGCCACAAGAGAACCGGCCCCCGAGCCCCGCCCTGGTCCAACCGGCACATCATTATCTTTGGCCCATTGGATAAAGTCTGCAACAATCAAAAAGTAACCCGGAAACCCCATTTGGTTGATCACGCCCAATTCGACTTCAAGGCGGTCATCGTAAGGTTTCCTTTTCTCATTAAAATCAGGGGCGTCACGGTCAAGTAAGACATCCAGCCTTTCTTCCAATCCTTCTCGACTTACCTTACATAAGTACTCCGCTTCGTCCATGTCTCCAGTTGGAAACTTGGGAAGGTAATAGGTTCCAAGTTTTAGCTCTACTGAGCAACGTTTTGCAATCTCTACCGTGTTTTCAATAGCTTCCGGAATATCAGAAAACAACTCTATCATTTCATCTGCTGTTTTTAAGTACTGTTGATCACTATAGTTTCGAGGACGATCGGGATCTTCTAGTACGCGCCCCATTCCAATACAAACACGAGCTTCATGGGCTACAAACTCTTCTTTATCTAAAAAATGAACATCATTTGTCGCAACCACTGGGATATTTGAACCTTGAGCAAGTCCTATTGCAGCATGTATGTAATCATCCTCATTTTCTCGCCCAGTGCGCTGTAGTTCCAAATAATATCTATCAGCAAAATAATGATTCCAAAATCCCAGCAAATGTGCAGCTTGTTCCATATTATTGGCCAATAAGGCTTTTCCAACATCACCTTGTCGACCACCCGATAAAACTATCAAGCCTTCCGACCAGGTCCTAAGCCACTCGCGCTTTACTATGGGAACTCCACGATGTTGATTTGTCTTGAAAGCTTCAGATATCAATCGCTTTAGATTTGTGTATCCCTCATCATTTTGGCAAAGCAACACGATTCTAAAAGACTCATCGCCCAACTCATCGCAATGCACCCAAACATCACAGCCAACAATGGGTTTAACTCCATTGGCCAAAGCTTCACTATAAAATCTCACCAAACCACAGATGTTATTTTGATCGGTTAACGCAACGGCCGGTTGTTTCAACTCCGCAACTTGCTTAACCAGAGGCTTCACGCGGCATAAGCCGTTGGTCATTGAATACTCAGTGTGAACTCGAAGATGGACAAAAGATGAGGTCATATTATTGGAATCACCAAGATTAATCGATTAAGACATGAAAACTAAATACTAAGCGAATCTCGCATTGAAAGGTAGCCTTGACAACAAGAGATTGTGACCCGGTATTCCATTGATGAACTATTTCTTTATGCAGCAAATTAAAGTGGATTAACAAAATCCTGCATAAATAAAATGAAAGAAATTAATTTGCTTTTTTAAGCCATTGAAATCGAGGAACTTTTTCGCCATCAAAGTCTACCAGTTCAGTAAACATATCTAATGGTCGTACCCATAATCCCTTGTCACCGTATTGGGGTTGATAAATCACCATCCACTCATCGGTTTCAGAATGACGAGCAGTGTCCAGCACAAGGTAATCACTACCTTTATAGTGTCGGTAAATACCAGGCTCAATTTGTCGTGACATAATTAATTCAACAGATTAACGAATAAAGTTAAATGATTAGAACAATAATTTTTGAACAGGTCCATAACTGCGGCGATGGATCGGTGTTATTCCTAGCTGTACTAATGCTTCCCGATGCTGTTTAGTCGGATACCCTTTGTGCTTTGCAAAACCATACCCAGGAAACTGATCTTCAAGATCAACCATTTCTCTGTCTCGCGTGACCTTAGCCAAAATAGAAGCCGCACTAATTTCTGGCTCGGTTAAATCGCCTTTAATAATCGCTTCTGCAGAAATATTAATATTAGGAATTTTATTACCATCAACTAACACATGCTCTGGTTGTACAGATAAACCCTCAACAGCCCGCTCCATTGCCAACATTGACGCATTCAAAATATTAATTTCATCAATTTCTTCAACTTCACATCTTCCCAAAGACCAGGCTATAGCTTTCTCTTTAATTTCATCGAAGAAAAAGTCGCGTTTCTTTTCCGATAGTTTTTTAGAGTCGGTCAATCCCACAATTGGGTTATTGGGATCCAGAATAACGGCAGCTGCAACAACCGGCCCAGCTAAAGGCCCTCTGCCAACTTCATCAACACCAGCAATGAGTCTAGTCTTCATTAGTTTTATCTCTTAATAGATCTGCTATTGCAGCTGCACCAATCTTACTGGCATCTCGCTTTAGACCCTGATGAATATTTTTAAATGCCGAAACCATCTTTTCACTATCAGCAGTACCTTTAAGCAACGGAAGTACTTCATTCGCTAAGTATTCAGGCTGACAATCATCTTGAATTAATTCTTTTACTAAAGGCTCACCTGCTAACAAGTTAGGCAAAGAAACATTTTTAATTTTCAGCATCCGACTAAAAATTGCATAACTAAATGCTGCCATCTTGTATCCAACGACCATGGGTCGCTTCAATAATGTTGCTTCTAAAGTTGCAGTACCCGAAGCAATTAACACAGCATCAGCAGCTGACATCACATCACGAGCATTCCCCACTGTTGTTTTAATTTTAAATGGCAATTCAAGAACTGCCAGTATTCGATTAAATTGCTCAAGCCGCTTTTCGTTAACGAGTGGTACAACAACCTCTAAATCTTGAATTTCTTTTTTACACAGCTCTGCAGCTTTTAAAAATGGTTCAACGATATACTTTAATTCTGAAGACCGGCTGCCAGGAAGTACTGCAAGAACTTTCTTTTCAGCATCAATACCCAGCTTTTTTTTGTATTCTGCCGAGTCAACTATTTCAGGAATGTCGTCAGCTAAAGGATGCCCGACACAAGCGACTTTAATATTGTGTTCTCGATAATAAGTTTCTTCAAAAGTGAACAAGCACAACATTAAATCAACAGCTTTTTTAATTTTAAAAATGCGCTTGGGGCGCCAAGCCCAAACCGAAGGACTAACATAATGTGTAGTTTTGATTCCAGCCTGTTTTAAAGCAAGCTCAAAGTCCAGGTTAAACTCAGGCGCATCAATTCCGATAAATAAATCTGGCGGATTAGCAATAAGCTCACTGATCAATTGCTTTCTTTTTTTGCTTAATTCACGGTAGCGCTTAAGTACAGCCCAAATACCCATGACTGAGAGTCGCTCCATAGGATAAACAGACTCACACCCAGCTGCTTGCATTTTATCACCGGCAATGCCGGTAAATTTTATATTATGAGAAAAACGATTGTTAAGAGCCTCAATTAAACCCGCTCCTAAAATATCGCCAGAAGCTTCACCGGCTACAATAAAAACATTAAGTGGATTCATGAAAGATTATCGAACGATGCCGCGATTAGAGTTCTGAATAAAATCAACAAATAGCTGAACACAAGAAGCAGACTTTGCTTGTTCTTCAAGTTGAATCATAGCCTCATCGAGCTTCAATCCTTTACGGTATAAAGTTCTGAAGCTTTCTTTAATCGCTCGAATATCTTGAGGAGTATACCCCCGACGCTTCAATCCTTCGGCATTGATCGCTCTCGGAACTCCATTCTGCAACATGACATAAGGAGGCACATCTTGAGTAATGTTTGAATCCATACCGGAGAAAGCATGATCACCAATTTTGCAAAACTGATGCACCCCAGTAAAACCGCCCAAGATGACCCAATTACCAACATGTACGTGACCCGCGACTGATGCATTGTTTGCAAAAATCACATTATCACCAACAATGCAATCGTGAGCGACATGAGTGTACGCCATAAACAATCCATGGCTGCCTATTTGCGTGTAACCAATATCTTGCACTGTTCCTCGGTGAATAGTGCAGCACTCTCGAAAAACGTTTTCATCACCAATGATCGTTTTCGTCGGTTCGCCTTGATATTTTTTGTCTTGATTCTCTTCACCAATACTGGAGAATTGAAAGAACCGATTATTTTTACCAATCGTTGTATGGCCGTTGATAACCACATGAGGACCGACACGAGTACCAGAATCGATAGATACATGCGCACCGATCACAGAATAAGGCCCTACTTCGACATCGCCAGCCAATTCTGCTTTAGGATCGATAATTGCGGTAGGATGAATCATACAATACTCTTTTTTGCACACATCAAGTCAGCCGAACATACAACTGTACCATCTACTGTTGCTTCAGCTTTAAATTTCCACATATCTCGCTTGCGTTTTACAACTTCCACTTTTAGCTGTACTTGATCACCTGGTTCAACAGGGCGTTTGAAGCGGGCATTATCAATACCCACAAAGTAATATAATGAATCTGCATCTGGTAATTCGCCCATTGTTTTAAAAGCTAATATACCTGTAGCCTGAGCCAAAGCTTCTAAGATTAGGACCCCAGGCATAACCGGCCGGTGAGGAAAATGACCAGTAAAACAGGGCTCATTCACTGTAATGTTTTTAATGGCATGAAGCGACTCACCCAGTTTAAAATCGATAACTCGATCGATTAATAAAAATGGATAACGATGAGGTAAGTGCTTCATTACCTCGTTAATATCCATTACTGAAATTTCGTCTTTCTCATTACTCATCATCTTTCTCACTTTCGAGTTCGGCTAAACGCTTCTCAAGCCGTTTCATTGTTCTTGCTATTTCATCCAATTGCCGCAAGCGAGTTACGTTACGTTTCCACTCCCGATTTGGCATCAATGGAGTACCCGAGGAATACGCTCCTTTCTCAAGCGACTTACTCACTTGAGAACCTGCAGTTACATGAACACCATCCGCTAATTCTATATGTCCCAAAACAGAGACTCTTCCGCTGATAGTGCAGTATTTTCCAACTTTTGAGCTTCCAGCGACTCCTGAATACGCCGCCATAGCACTATGGTCACCAAACTCTGCATTGTGAGCCAAGTGACACATATTATCTAATTTTACACCATCTCCGATGATCGTATCGTTAATTGCACCACGATCGATAGTACAATTAGCTCCACATTCAAAATCATCTCCGATTACTACATTACCCAGCTGCGGTATTTTAATCCAAACACCAGCCTCATTAGCAAAGCCAAATCCATCTGATCCGATGACTGTACCGCCATGAATAATGGCCCGCTTTCCGATGACCACGCCATGATAAAGGCTGACATTCGCGAATAAACGAGAGTCATCACCAATCGAAGAATCCTGACCAATAACGCACCCGCTAGCAATCTGAACATTTCTTCCTATTGTTACGTTGGACTCAATAACTGCATTAGCCCCGACAGAAGCTGTAGGATCAACATCGGCAGTAGAATCAATAACAGCAGAAGGATGAATTCCGGGAGTTTGTGATGGAGTTGTATCCAGTAGTTGGGCTACTTTTGCGAATCCTAGATATGGATTATCCATAACCAAAGCATTCACCGGACAGCTGTCTGCGAGCTCTTGCAACAGAATAACTGCCGATGCTTTTGTCGATTTAAGATACGACTGATACTTAGGATTGCTCAAAAAAGCTATTTCGCCCTCAGATGCATCTTGGATGGTGTTTATAGCAAAAACGCGGCAAGCCGCGTTTCCACTAACTGTTGCTCCAATAGATTGAGCAATTTCTTCCAGGGTATATCCTTTATCGGACATATAACCCCTCCAACTAATTACTTGAATTAAGCTTAGCTAGAATTTTATCAGAAATATCGAGAGCTGGATCAGCAAATAATAATGCTTCGGCATTGATAACCATTTTGTAGCCGTTTGCTTTAGCGTATTCATCGATCTCTTTGCGGATACGCTTAAGTAAAGCAATTTGTTGACCTTGACCGAATCGTTGCATGTCTTCTTGTAATGCTTTTTGCTTAAGCTTCAACTGAGTCTCAAGCTCCTGCATCTTACGAGAAAGATCAATCTTTTCTTGCTGGCTCATGGTAGCGCCATCTTTTTGAGCTTTCTCTTGAAGTTTTCGATAGTCACTATCGATAGTTTTTAGCTCTTCTTGTTGCTCTTTGAATTCAGCTTGCATTTTTTCACGAATCGCAACTGCCTGAGGTGAATTCTGCGCAATATATTGGCCGTTTACGTATCCAATTTTATCGCCTTCAGCTTGAGCTGTTGCCATCATTGCGATAATTGATACAAAAATAATCACTATATGTTTCAAAGTACTTCCCCTTATCTTGCGTCTTAGTATGTTAATTCAGTTATTAGTTTTAAACCTTAAAAAGTCCGTCCAATATTAAACTGCAAAGTTTCAAACTCGTCGAAACGCTGCTCTCGAATTGGCCGTCCTAAACTGATAGAAATAGGTCCCATTGGTGATAACCATTGTACCGCAAAGCCTGCCGACACACGATACGTTTCTGGGTCACCGTAATCTGGCATAGTTCCGATTGCTCCGTTTGGTAAAGAGACTTGAAGTTGAGAGTAATCTTCTGGATCAAACTTGGTGTTCCAAACATTACCAACATCAACAAAAAATGACGTTCTTACAGAACGGTTATTTTCTGCAAACGGAGTTGGAAAAATCAATTCCAGTGTGCCTGTAACTTTAGCATTACCACCGGTTGAGAAACGATTCAACGTTATCGAATCAAACTCGCGAGGCAATATAATACTTATCGGAGAACCATCTGGTCCTGTCACAGTTTGAGTCGTTGGTGTTCGAATAATTTCTCGTGGGCCCACTGTATTATTTTCGAACCCTCGTAAAGAGTCTGAAGAGCCACCATAAAAATTTTCAAAGTAAGGTAAATCTTCACTGACTCCATCTCCGTAACCGTCGCCATAAGACATTAGGAATCCGGTTTTCAAAGACCAGCCTCGAGCAAAAGCCCAGTAATTTGAAAAGTTATAACTCAGTTTATAATACTCTAGATCACTTCCAGGTACAGAAGCTTCCAATGAGATTTGATTCATAGACCCACTGTCAGGAAAAATTCCGCGATTCAAGGTATTTCTTAACCAACCGGTTTGAACTTCCATTAATTCAAAATCAAGCGATGAATCAGCAAAAGGATCCAGACCAAATCCAGAGAACAAATCCATGATTGATTCTGATCGAGCACCTTGAGACGAACGTGCGAAAGAATTTAACTGGTTCTTTAAGAAGGTACCGCCGAAGCTAAATCGTGAAACTTCACTAAGAGGGACGCCCCATGTAGCTCCTAAACCCAAAGATTCTTGTGATGATCGATTTATATTTAGTTCAGAGTAATCTGTCTCTCGGTAAAATAAGTTATAACCAAGACTAACACCGTCGATCGTAAAGTAAGGATCGGTGTAACTGAAGTTATAGTTTTTTATCGCTTTTGAATTATTTAATGAGAAAGCAACTCGATTACCACTTCCCAAAAAGTTTTCATGACTTATGCTGGCTTGCAAAGAAAGCCCATAAAAACTTCCATATCCCAAACCTCCTGAGATAGTACCAGCCGAACGTTCTTTAATTTTAAACTCAACATCAACTTGATCGTCAGTCCCTTCAACTTTTGGTGTTTCAACAGAAGCTTCTTCAATAAACGGCAAACGTTCTAATCGAGTTTTGGAACGCTCAACTAACTGGGTCGATAATGCCTCTTTTTCCATCAAACGAATTTCACGTCTAAGTACGTGATCGTTGGTAGCTTCGTTACCAGAGAAGGTAATTCGTCGAACATAAGTTTTCTGCTTGGGATCAACAAAAATCGTCATGCTGACTTCTCGATTGTCTTGATCAATTTCTGGCACGCTGACGACATTTGCAAAAGCATAACCCTTATAGCCAAGCCATTCTGCTATACGTTCTTCTGCAAAACTAATCGCAGCACCACTATAGGTGTCGCCTTTACGTAGCGGGACAAGTCTTCTTAGTTGTTCTTCGGTATAAATTAACTCGCCAGAAAACTTAACTTCTTTAACCGTAAACTTTTCACCTTCATCGACATTTAAGGTGATGAACATATTTTTTCGGTCGGGAGAAATGGAAACCTGAGTCGAGACAATTTGAAACTTTAAGTATCCGCGGTCGAGATAATAATTTCTTAATTTTTCCATATCACCTGAGAGCTTTTCTCGAGCGTACTGATCATCGCTAGTGAAAAAAGAAAAGACACCGCCTGTTGATAACTCAAATTGCTCCAATAATTCTTCGTCATCAAAAACTCGATTACCTACGATATTAATTTCTTGAATGGTTGCTGGCTCACCTTCATCAATTTCAAGCCGAACTTGAACACGATTTCGAGACATATTTACCGCTCGAGTTTTAACTTCGACACCGTATTTACCGTGTGAAAAATATTGGTTTTGAATTTCTGATGCTATCGCCTCAAGAGCAGCTGCTTGGTAAACTTCGCCCTTAGCGAATCCAGCACCACGCATCCCGTTGAGTAAATCTTCAGTCTTTAATTGCTTATTACCGTCAATAACAATGTCAGAAATAATTGGACGCTCTTCAACCTCAATTATTAATGCATTATCTTCTCTGAGAACTTGAATATATTGAAATGATCCCGAGTCATTGAGTGCACGAATAACGTTAGGCAGTCTTGCCTCGTCGAGCGTTTCACCAACTTGAATAGGTAAGTAAGTAAAGAAGGTTCCTAACTCTATACGCTGTAAGCCACGAACTTTAATATCTTCTACTTTAAACGCTTTAAATTCGGCATTTGCCCCTAAGCTCGCCAGTAATAACACCGAACCTACAAATTTTTGTTTTATTGTCATCAAGACTTTCGAACTCCAAAACTACAAACGAGCGATATCGTTGAAAATTGCAATCGCCATCAACCCCAAAACCATAACAAGCCCAATACTGCGGCCAAAATCCAGAGCGCGATCGGACAAAGGCTTACCTTTTAAACGCTCAATGGTATTGAACAATAAATGCCCACCATCCAACATCGGAACTGGTAAGAGATTAATAAGACCAAGATTTACGCTGATCATTCCCAAAAAGCTGAGGAAATATACCAGTCCTCCTCGCACAGAGCTACCCGCACCTTCAGCAATCGAAATTGGGCCACCCAATGACTTGGTAGAAACTTCCCCTAAAATCAACTTCTTAAGCATGGTAACGGTTAAAGAAATTACTTCCCAAGTTTCATCCATCGCAAGCTGAAATGCTTCAAAAACTCCAGCCTTATGGACTTCAACCGGCAAGTTTGCTGCCCATATGCCTAATAAATAACCTGAGTCAGTGGATATAGGCGTCACAGAAAAATTTAAAATGTTACTATCACGCATGACTGAAACTTGAATTGGGTCAGCAGAATCCAGCTTTTGCATAAACTCCGCGAGCTCATCAAACAAGTTTATTTTTTCGCCATTGAGAGCAACAATTTTATCGCCAGCTTTTAGTCCAGCTTCTTTCGCAGGACTCTTTTCTGAAAATTGACCAATAATTGCATCTCGATCGAATTTAGGAATTATGCCTAAACTCCCTAAAACATCAGGTCGCCGATCGTCGACTTGCCAACTGTCAATATTTAAAGTGTGAGTTGTGAACACTCCTGTTTCTGTCGACTGAGTTTCAACAACTATTTGGCCTTGCTCTCCCAGACGTTCAACCAGTGCCCAAGTTACGCCTTTCCAACCTGAAACGTCCTCACCATCAATTTTTACGATTTCATGATTGGCTTGCAGGCCTGCTTTTTCCGCGATGGAATCTTTCGTTGGTGAGCTAAGAATGGGTTTGGGTTCTAATATCCCCAACATGAACATCAGCCAAAAAACCACAAGTGCCAACACAAAATTAGCGAAGGGCCCTGCGGCGACTATAATGTTTCTTTTCCAAATAGGTTGCTGGTTAAACGCTTTCGACTTTTCTTCTTCAGCAACGTCACCTTCATATTCGTCGAGCATTTTGACGTAACCGCCCAAAGGTATGGCAGCGACAACAAACTCTACACCATTTTTAGCGACTCGCTTCCAGATCGGGCTACCAAAGCCTACGGAAAAGCGTAAAACCTTCACTCCCAATTTTCGTGCGGCGTAATAATGGCCCCACTCATGGAACGTAACCAAGACACCCAAAGTCACGATGAGAGAGATTGTGTAAAGAAAAAAGTCTGACATTAAATCTAACCTAACCCACTTATAGAAACGATATTTGCTGCAAGCTCGCGCGCTTTCAGGTCTTGTTCGAGTAACTCATCGACGCTAGCACAATGTTGTCGCCCAATTCGCGACATTACTTGTTCATTTATTCGACAAATATCAGTAAACCGACAATCACCTGCGAGAAAAGACGCAACCGCTATTTCATTTGCAGCATTCAATACGGCAGGCATACTACCACCCTCATCAAAAGCCTCAAAGGCCAACTTTAAACACGGGTAGCGTGTAGCATCAGGTTTTTCAAAGCCTAATTGAGTGACCACACTGAAATCTAATGGTTCCACGCCAGCATCAATTCGCTCCGGCCAAGACAAGCCATAAGCAATGGGCGTTCTCATATCTGGTTGACCCATTTGAGCAATAACAGAGCCATCACTGTAACTCACCATTGAGTGAATAATACTTTGTGGATGCAACACAACTTCGAGCTGATCAGTACTGATTTGAAATAAATGACAGGCTTCAATCACCTCAAACCCTTTGTTCATCATCGTTGCCGAATCAACGGATATTTTCTTCCCCATATCCCAGTTAGGATGTGCGCAGGCTTGCTCTGGCGTAACAGAGTCAAATTCGTTTAATGGCAATTCCCGAAATGGACCACCCGACCCGGTGAGTAATATTTTATGAACACCTGAGGATTCAAAGCCTCGCTCGGAATAATTATGAGGCAAACATTGAAATATCGCATTATGTTCAGAATCGATGGGCAATAATTGTGCACCGTTATGCTTTACCGCGTTCATAAATAAATCGCCTGCCACAACAAGCGCTTCTTTATTGGCTAGCAATATTTTCTTTCCGGCAAGGGCTGCCGAAAGTGTCGGAATTAATCCCGCGGCACCTACGATAGCTGCCATCACGGTATCAACATTTTCGTGCGACGCTATTAATTTTAAAGCATCTTCACCAAATAGCACTTCAGTTTTTGATGAAACAGAAGAAACACGTTGCACGATTTCAGATGGATTGTCTGTTTTAACAAGAACAGCAAAAGCCGGCTTTATTAATTCAATTTGTTCGATTAATTTTTCTGCATTCGTATGTGCAGAAAGAGCAAATACTTGGTATTTATCAGGATGACGAATAATAACATCTAGTGTATTTACGCCTATTGAACCGGTTGATCCCAGCACAGTTACCTGCTGCATTAAATCCATCCCTGAAAACTAAAGATTAATAAAAAGAACGGAGCAACCGCAAGAGAACTGTCCAGTCGATCAAGTATTCCACCATGCCCGGGTAACAAATGACTGGTATCTTTTAAATTTTCTTGACGCTTTAATAAACTAACAAACAAATCACCAAATACTGAAATTACCGTTATAAAAATAACTGAACCTGCAAATATAAAATAGTCGTTAATTTTAAAATTAAGTAGATAACTTCCTACAAACGCAACTACCAAACTCAATCCCAAACCACCCAAAAACCCTTCCCAAGTTTTTCCGGGACTCACGCTCGGTGCCAATTTATGTTTACCAAAAAGCTTACCGAATATATAACCGCCAACATCAGCTCCCCAAATAAGTGTTAGCATGTACAGCACTAGGTATCCCCCAAAATAGGGATCTTGACTGATCTGAATGTTCCTCACAGATATTGCTGAAACCCAAAAGCCAACAATTAAAATAGCGCCAATTGCTAAGCGGAACCAGGGGCCATGAGTCCAAAAAGATTTGTTATATTTCGACACCAAAATCATGATTATGGCTAGAACCCATGCCATCAGAGTGAGCCAATAAGATATAAGAGTTGACGTCCAGTGCCATTCAACGAACCAAGTAGATGGCCATAACTGTAAGTTCTGATTAAAATACCAAACCACTAATGCCAAAAAAGATACAAACAAAGCAAAAAAAGATTTGCTAGCTCCCGACTGAACACCAGCAAGCCTTGCCCATTCCCATCCCATCAAATAATTAATGGCTAACAACGCCAACGCAAACCCTTTAAGATTCAAACCAAAGAGCACGACTCCCACCACGGGTAGAAGTAAAACACCTGTAATTATTCGCTGTTTCAGCATAATGATATTTATTCTCTAATTATTATTTATCGCAGATATATCGGCTTCGACTTGCTCACCCGTTTTTCCGAAACGTCGTTGTCTTTGACCAAATTCAGACACAGCTTCTTTCAGGGCTTCAGAATCGAAGTCTGGCCACAATAAAGGAGAAAAATAAAGTTCTGAATAAGCGCACTGCCACAATAAAAAATTGCTAATTCGCTGCTCGCCACCTGTGCGAATCAAAAGATCAGGATGGGGAATATCGGCACCTGTGAGTTTAGCTTCAATATCAGAGCTCGTTAACTCAACCATACCATTTCCGTTCTGGAAAGACTCATTAGCAGCTTTACTCGCGGCCTGAAGAATATCCCATTGACCTCCGTAATTTGCAGCGATTTGCAAAACAATTCCATCATTGCTGGAAGTCAACTTTTCAGCTTCAAATATCGCCTTTTGTAACTTCTTATCAAAACGACTTACGTCACCAATCACACGTAACTGAACATTATTTTTATGGAGAGATTTACTTTCTTTAGTCAAACCAGTAACAAACAAATTCATTAAAAAGCCGACTTCGTCTTGAGGACGATTCCAGTTTTCGCTACTAAAAGCAAATAGAGTTAAAGCTTCTATCCCAAGCGCACCGCAAGTTTGCACCATCTCTCGGGCCCGCTCCATGCCTTCTTTATGACCTTGTACTCTTTTCTTACCGCGAGTTTTAGCCCAACGGCCATTGCCGTCCATAATGATAGCTATGTGACGTGGTTTTGTTTGCAAAATTATTATTTCTTTTTCTGACATTAATAAATACACAAACGCCGCGTTTTATCTACGCGGCGTGCATCATCCAAAAAGACTAATGGAATTAAATTTCCATTAACTCCTCTTCTTTTTCAGACAATATCGCATCAATTTTATTTACATGCTCATCTGTTAACTTTTGGATCTCATCTTGGGCACGACGCTCATCGTCTTCAGAAATTTCTTTCTCTTTTACTAAATCTTTTAATGTTGAATTCGCATCACGTCGGATATTACGCACCGCTACTTTCGCATTCTCCGCTTCGCCTCGTACAACTTTAATCAACTCTTTTCGTCGTTCTTCGGTAAGAGGAGGAAGAGGAATTCGAATAACCTGACCTGCTGTGTTTGGGTTTAATCCAAGATCAGCATTCATAATGGCTTTTTCAATGGGTGCTACCATATCTTTTTCCCAAGGCTGCACCTGCAACGTACGTGCATCTGCTATCGAAACGTTAGCAACCTGAGTAATAGGTGTATCGGAACCGTAATATGGGATCATTAGATGCTCAATCAGACTGGGATGAGCTCTTCCGGTTCGAACTTTTGTCAAATCACTTTTAAATGAGTCGACTGATTTTCCCATGCGAGTTTTTGCGTCACTCTTTACATCGTTAATCACAAACTTTCTCCTGCGAAATTAGTTGTGTCTAGCACTCGATTAACGTGCCTTCTTGTTTTCCTGTCGCCACACGGACTAAAGCGCCTGGATTATTCATGTTAAAAACTCGAATCTTCTTTTGATGATCTCGAGCCAAACAAAATGCCGTCAAATCCATAACAGCCAGCTCTTTATCCAAAGCTTCTTGATAAGACAATCGGTCATATTTAACGGCATCACTGAATTTATTTGGATCAGCAGAATAAACACCGTCGACTTTAGTGGCCTTACAAATTAAATCAGCTTCAATTTCAATTCCACGCAAACACGCTGCAGTGTCCGTAGTAAAGAAGGGATTACCAGTGCCTGCACAGAATATGACTACCTGACCGCGCTCCATAAAGCGCATTGCAAATCGGCGATTATAATCTTCGCAAACACCGGTTAAGGAGATAGCAGACATCACTCGAGTTTCCAATCCCGAGCGTTCCAAAGAATCTTGAAGAGCGAGAGAGTTCATTACCGTTGCAAGCATTCCCATGTGATCGCCTGCGACTCGATTCATTCCAACGCGCGCCAATTTCTCTCCTCGGAAAAGATTGCCACCGCCTATTACGATGCCAACCTGCACCTTCGCACTCACAATATCTCGAATTTCATTGGCCATTCGATCGAGCACTTGAGGGTCAATACCAAAAGATTCTTGCCCCATTAAAGCTTCACCACTGAGCTTTAATAAAATCCGCTTATACGGAAGCGAAGATGCCGTTGTCATCAATGTTCTCCAATTACTAGCCGCGAACCTGAGCCATTACTTCTGAAGCAAAGTCTTCTTCTTTCTTTTCAATGCCTTCACCAACTTCGAAGCGCACGAAAGATACTACCTCAGCTGACTTAGATTTCAATAAGTTCTCAACTGATTGAGAAGGATCTTTAACAAAAGGTTGACCAGTAAGGCTGATTTCAGCAGCAAATTTGCGAATACGGCCGCCAATCATTTTTTCAACGATCTCTTCTGGCTTACCTTCCATATCAGGTTGAGCTTTGATGATTTCTTTTTCTTTCTCAATGATTTCAGATGGGATAGCCTCTGGATTTAAGTAATCCGGCTTGCTTGCAGCAATGTGCATCGCTAGGTCACGATTTAAGTCATCGTCACCGCCTTTAGTTTCTACGACAACGCCAATTCTAGAACCGTGTTGATAAGAACCTAAAGAACCCTCAGTAGACTCAACAATAACCACACGTCGAACAGTCATGTTCTCACCAATTTTGGCAACAAGATTTTCACGTGTTTGCTCTACTGTATGTTCTCCATCAAACTTTGCAGCTTTGAGTGCTTCGATGTCAGTAATCTTTCCATCTAATGCGACTTGAGCAACACCATTTGCGAAGCTTACAAAGTTTTCATCTCGCGCCACGAAATCGGTTTCGCAGTTTACTTCAACAATAGCAGCAGTTTTCGCATCGTCAGAAGACTTGATAATGATTAAACCTTCCGCAGCAACTCGGCCCGCTTTTTTAGCAGCTTTCGCTTGGCCCGACTTACGCATGTTCTCTATCGCTTTTTCAACGTCACCATCAGTCTCAACAAGCGCTTTTTTACACTCCATCATACCTGCGCCAGTACGCTCGCGCAGCTCTTTAACTAATGCAGCAGTGATTGCCATGATTTTTCTCCGATTTATTTGCCGTGTTTGCACGGCCGAATAAAAGAAATTTGATTCTATATGTTTGGACTCTAAAAAAGGGGGCGAGGCCCCCTTTTAAATCCAAGCAAGCTGAGGATTATGCTTGTTCAGCTTCTGATTTATCAGCTTCTTCAACGTACTCTTCTTCGCCAGCTTGCTCAACAACTTGAGCGCTTTGACGAGCGTCGAGAACGGTATCGGCAACAGCGCCAACGTACAATTGAATTGCACGAATCGCATCATCGTTACCAGGAATGACATAATCAACATTGTCAGGATTAGAATTTGTATCAACAACAGCAACAACAGGAATACCCAGTTTACGAGCTTCCGCAATCGCATTGTGCTCATGATCAGCATCAATGACGAAAAGAACATCAGGCAATCCGCCCATGTCCTTGATACCACCGATACTAGCTTCTAATTTTTGCATTTCGCGAGTCAAAAGAAGAGCTTCTTTTTTAGTCAAACGATCAAATGTGCCGTCTTGACTTTGAACTTCCAATTCTTTCAAACGCTTAATAGACTG
The DNA here is from genome assembly GCF_007570825.1 of Pleionea sediminis. GTDB lineage: Bacteria > Pseudomonadota > Gammaproteobacteria > Enterobacterales > Kangiellaceae > Pleionea > Pleionea sediminis. Next base: position 518,676 of record NZ_SUNB01000001.1, read on the forward strand.
ACGAATGGTCTTATAGTTTGTAAGCATACCGCCTAACCAGCGCTTATCAACGAAGTACTGGCCGCAACGCTTTGCTTCTTCAGCGATGATATCGCTAGCTGCGCGCTTGGTGCCCACAAATAAAATTTTCCCTTTCCGTGACGCGATACTAGAAATGAAATTAAGTGCATCATGGAACATTGGGAGTGTTTGCTCAAGGTTAACGATATGAATATCGTTACGCGCGCCGAAAATGTATTGCTTCATTTTCGGATTCCAGAAACGGGTACGGTGACCGAAGTGCACGCCCGCCTGAAGCATGTCACGCATTGAAACTTTTGCCATTATATTTTCTCCAAAATCAAGGGTTTAACCTCCGCAAATCCCATAAGTCAACCAGCGAGACCTCTCGGTGTACCGGCACCCTAACCCATGTGACGATTTGCGTGTGTTTTTAAGTTATCCGGTCGGATCATCCAACCGGGCGCGATTTATACCATATATGGGCTTCAAGAACAATCGAAAACTCCATGCAAAGGCAGGAACCTGGCGGCTTTTAGCATCAACATCAACGAAAAAAAACATCAGACTCGATGAAAGTTAACGTTTATTCGTGAAGTCCGGTTACAAAATCTATAAAATCCCCTCGAGACTTATCAATATGACTAGACGACAGGGTTCAAGTAATACATGAACATTAAGATTAAAACGCCTGAAGAAATTGAAAAAATGCGGGTTGCAGGACGACTAGCAGCTGAAGTTCTAGAAATGATTGAACCTCATGTGATGAAAGGCGTCACAACCAATCAGCTCAATGATATTTGCCATGACTATATCGTCAACGAACAAAAAGCCATACCAGCTCCTCTGAATTATCATGGATTTCCAAAATCCATTTGTACCTCGGTTAATCATGTAGTCTGTCACGGAATCCCGGCTGACAAAAAACTTAAAGATGGCGATATTGTGAATATCGATATTACCGTAATAAAAGATGGTTACCATGGTGATACCAGTAAAATGTTTACCGTCGGCAAACCTAAAATCATGGCGGATCGATTAATCAAAGTGACACAAGAATGTTTGTATCTCGGAATTGAAATGGTTAGGCCAGGCATCAAACTTGGTGACATTGGCTATGCCATAATGAACCACGCTCACAAACACAGCTATTCTATAGTCAGAGAATACTGCGGACATGGTATCGGCGCAGAATTTCATGAGGACCCCCAAGTATTGCATTACGGCAAGCCAGATACTGGTGTCGAACTGCAAGAAGGCATGTGTTTAACAATTGAGCCAATGGTGAACACAGGAAAACGACACGTGAAACTTCTACCCGATCAATGGACTGTAGTGACCAAAGATCGTGGGCTATCTGCTCAATGGGAACACACATTATTAGTAACTGCGACTGGAGTTGATGTTCTTACCAAACGTCGAGAAGAATCCTTTTAATGAACTCTCGTATACTAGAGCAGTTACCACTTCCTAAATCACCCAAGCTAGAAACGAAGGAAGTTGGAACAGTCCAGTCAATAACCCTGTGCAAAAAATACTTAGACGAAAGTCATCAGATTCTTGCTAAAGCTTTTAATGAGCGAGTGTCTGTCAGGCACTTGGTAAAAGCGCAAGCGAATACTGTTGATCAAATACTGATTGAAATTTGGCGTCAATTTAGTATGAGTGATAAACACTGCGCTCTCATTGCCGTTGGGGGCTACGGTCGTGCCGAATTGCATCCAGGATCCGACATTGACTTACTCTTTTTAATTACTCCAAAAGCGCCAAAAGAAACTCTGGACTCACTACAAAACTTAATTACTTTTTTGTGGGATATTGGCCTTAATATTGGTCACAGTGTTCGCACTGTCAAAGAATGCACTCAAAAAGCTATCGAAGACATAACCATTGCAACCAACTTAATTGAATCTCGAGTAATCGCCGGTGCTGAAGAGCTCTTCTTACAAATGCGGGAAAAAACAGGCCCTAACAAAATCTGGCCTGCGCGAGATTTTTACGAAGCAAAAGTTGCAGAGCAGAAAGCAAGATATCGTAAATACCGCGGTTCATCTTTTGAGCTTGAACCCAACCTAAAAGGCAATCCAGGTGGATTGAGAGATATTCAACTCGTCGGCTGGATAGCCAAACGATACTTTGAAACAGACACTCTGCACGATCTTGCCAATCAAGGCATATTTACTCTCAGAGAATATCGAACACTCATAAGTTCCCAACTCTTTTTGTGGCGAGTTCGTTTTGCATTACACACAATTACAGGACGTGGTGAAGACAGGTTATTATTCCAACATCAAAAAAAAGTGGCAGAGTATCTGGGTTTCAACGATAAAGAAGAAATACTGGCTGTTGAACAACTGATGCAGAAAGTATATCGAGCAGCGAGTAAAATACGTAATGTTACCGAACTATTACTCCAAGTATTCGAAGAAGTCATTTTGGATAATAACAAGAAAGTTAAAATCGAGCCGATTGATGACCTTTTTCAGTTAGAAAATGATCGAGTTGCTCTAAAAGATCCGACATTAATACCCAAGCATCCTGAGCTCTTACTACAAACATTCATTGTTGCCGCTCAAACACCAGGAAATAAACACGTAAGTGCAAAAACACTCCGTGCTATTCGTGATAACCGGCATTTAATTGATTCCGAGTACCGACAGAATAAAAAGTACAAACAATTATTTCTCGAGTTTTTTAGCATTAAGCACACAGGGGATCGACCATTATTTCTCATTAAAAGAAACGGTGTGCTTGCCCGATTTCTACCTTTATTCCAAAAAATCTCGGGACAAATGCAATTTGACATGTTCCATATCTACTCAGTTGATGAACATACCCTGTTCTTGCTGAAAAACCTGACTCGGTTTGCAAGTTCCGAGCACGAGGATGAATTTCCCTATTGCAGCAAAATCATGCAAGCATTGAAGAAACCACAACTCATATTTCTGGCCGGGCTATTTCATGATATCGCCAAAGGCCGCGGTGGTGATCATTCGACATTAGGAGCAAAAGATGCTTACGAGTTTTGTCATTACTTAGCAATGCCTGAAGAAGAGGCACAAATAGTCTCCTGGCTAGTTGAATATCATTTAATAATGTCCGTAACCGCACAGCGCAAAGACATTTCAGATCCAGAAGTTATTGCTTACTTTGCCAATCAAGTAAAAACGCAAGAACGGCTGGATTTACTCTACATATTAACCGTTGCAGACATACGGGCAACCAGCCCTAAACTATGGAACTCATGGAAAGATGCACTTCTGAAAGAACTCTACTTAAATACCACCGACTACTTATCCAAAACCACCAAGAATCGCTTGAGTGAAGCAGAGCATATTTCAGATATTAAAAATCAGGCACTTTCACATTTAATTAAAAAGAAAGTACCGGAAAGTGAGATTGTTGCTCTTTGGAATACTCTTGATGACGCTTATTTTCGCACAACTCCCGTTGACAGAATTGTCTGGCAAACCCGCTCTATCATAATTCACGCTCATGGCAGCGGGCCGCTCGTTGAAATAAAGAAGCACTACAACGATGCCGGCACCGAAATTTTCATTTATACAGCGGACCAGCCCGGACTGTTTGCAGCAATGACAGCGACCCTGAGTCAAAAGAACCTGCGCACTCAAGCAGCAGAGCTCTATACCAATTCACAAGGTAAATGTTTCGATTCTTTCGTTGTATTAGAAGAATCGGGAAAACCAATTCAATCCGCTACACGCGTTCAAAGCATTCGTAAATTACTTCAAAAGCGTTTAAAGAACATCGATGGTATGTCAAAAAAGGTTCAACGACATGTTTCAAGCCGAGTAAAACACTTCGATGTTCCTACAGAAATATCCTTTACTGAAACCACCAATAAAGGATATACCCAAATGGAATTGACAGCTTTGGACCAACCCGGTTTACTAGCGGCAATTGGTGACGCAATTCGATACTGTAACTTATCGGTTCATTCAGCCAGAATTGTGACATTGGGAGAAAAAGTTGAAGATATTTTTGAAATTTCTACGTTAGACGATGATCCTTTAAATGAATCTCAAAAGTCTTTATTAAAAGCCCAGTTACTGAAGCAAATTGAACAACTATAACTGTTAAGAGCGAGTCTATGTCCGATTTAGAAACCTTAATTAATGATGCATTTGAAAATAGAGCAAGCTTCTCACCACAAAATACACCACAAGAAGTGCGCGATGCCGTCAACAAAGCTTTAACCATGATTGACTCAGGTTCTGCCAGAGTAGCAGAAAAACAAAACAACGAATGGATTGTGAATGAATGGTTAAAAAAAGCGGTTCTATTATCATTCAAGCTTAATGACAACTCACCGATGGATGGTGGATTTACTCAATATTACGATAAGGTTAGCAGCAAATTTAACGATATGACCGCCGAGCAATTTGCACAATCTGGAGTTAGAGTCGTTCCACCAGCGGTTGCACGAAAAGGCAGTTACATTGCCCCAAATGTTGTATTAATGCCGTCTTACGTCAACATTGGTGCCTTTATTGATGAGGGAACAATGGTTGATACTTGGGCGACTGTCGGAAGTTGTGCACAAATTGGTAAAAACGTACATTTATCTGGCGGGGTTGGAATAGGCGGAGTACTAGAGCCATTACAAGCCAGTCCGACTATCATCGAAGATAACTGCTTTATTGGCGCACGTTCTGAAATTGTAGAAGGTGTCATCGTAGAAGAAGGCGCTGTTATTTCAATGGGCGTATACATTGGCCAAAGCACTCGTATTTTCAATCGTGAAACTGGTGAAATATCTTACGGAAGAATTCCTGCCGGAGCTGTTGTTGTTCCCGGTAGTTTGCCTTCAGAAGATAGTACCTACAGTTTATATTGCGCAATTATCGTCAAACAAGTCGATGAAAAAACACGCGCTAAAACGGGCATCAATGAATTACTACGACTAGCTCGTTAATTCGAATTTTGCGGAGAGCGAATGCTCTCCGTCATTTCGTATTCAAACCAATTGCTCGAGACATCTCTTGCCAGCTCATTAACTTCAATCCTTTTCGATGTATTATCGTTACTTATAATTTATCAACAGCTTTACAACGAGAATTGATTGTTACATCGCAAATGCCTTTTCATCTCAACTAATAATACAGCTCATCCACTCAACTATAGGACTAAAATGCGCCGATTTTTTTAGCAGTAAAAGCTAAATTAACGAATTTGACTAAGACAATCTATCCGTTCATGAATAAAATAATTTGATCCCACGCCTATTTTAAAATCGACAGATGACGGTAGCTTCGCTAAGTGAAATGATATAAAAAGAATCGAAATGGATAAAACGAGTGAAAACCTTTGGATGAAAAAAAAGAGTGAGAGAAAACAGACCGAGCTCGTATTCAAAGGAATGTTTTCTCTTACTCTCAGTTGAGTTGAGCACTCAACTAAAAATATACGTCTGCATTCGCAGTAAATCAACTTTTACGTTCAATTTTCGCTCATTAAAAACAATTTTTGTTTCTTTTGACAAAAAAACTGATCATTTTGTTATTAATGATCAGTTTTTCGATAGTGTTTGCTTATAAAACTTAACCTTAAAAAGGATTTATTAAACCTCAATAAACAGGCTGTTGATCATCTTCGAAGACTTTCATGTGCATACTTTGCCAAAGTAGAATTACAAAACGCATGATTAAAGCAAATAGAAAAGCACAAATTACCGTTACCAAAGATCCGAAATCAGGTGAAGCCGTCCATTGAATTAAAAATGTTGATACATAATTAATTCCTAGTAACAACGGTATTACAATCATAATAACGCCCAATGTCCTAACCGTATTTCTTTTAAATACAGAATATCCTTTACGTAAAGATTTTTTTTCATCGCGGACTGAAAAAATCATAGCGTAATTGAGGATTGATAAAGAAAGTAGCCAACCTAATCCCATCATAATAAAGGCAATAATTGATAGCCACGAAATATCGGGAACTAGCAGTAGTGCCCACAGTGACACTATAATGATGGGAATAAGCAGCCATCGAAGAAATAGGCCAATCGTCTTCAATAAATACTCACCTGCAGCGGATAACCAATCTCTTATGCGTGGTTTGTCATGATGCAAAACAGCATAAGTGCCCGCCACCAAAGCGAGCTTAACAATAAACGCAATGACAGCAATCACCATAAAAAGCTTGAAAGCACTGATAAAAGAAGCGTCATTTACGACAGATTCAACCATCATACTCACAAATTCAGGCGAACCCATAGGCGTTGCATTGAGGTTGTAAGTAAAAGATCGCTCACCGAACTGATTTAACAAGAAAATAAATGGAAAAATTAAAGACGCCTCTATAATCACTGTAAATAGAGGAATCCACTTAAAACGCCATACAAGATCCAATGCCCTTTTCATTTCTTCCCCCTAAAATACAAATAATGTTGTTGTTATGTTTTGTAATGCTTGAGCTAGTGGTAACGACCAACGCCATGTTTCATTGCTTTCTGAACTAACTCTTTGAATGTTGTTGGTGTAATTTAAGTCAAGTAGCCATGTAAACTTAGGATCAACCATCGCTTCGACTAACTTTTGGTCCGATTCCCACAACCATTTCGACCATTTCCTATCAGATAACAGCTCCCACTTGCGATATTCAGTTGTTCCATCTTCATATACGAGCCGAACATCAATTGACTTGGGAAACAACTCTCCATTCCGCAACAATATAACTTCATTTCGGTATTTGTCCGTTTCTTCTGGCTTTTTAAAGCTTTCTTTTACTTCCTTAGCTGCCAAATCAAATCCGGCAGGTGTATCCATTTTTCGCGAAGAAATTTTGTGAATCTTAAGATCAATTCCTTGTGTCGTGTTAATTGCTCGATTTAAAAAATCGGCCATTTCAGGATTTATCTCCCTGGCAACTGTAAGAAAATCCTCTGTTGTCGGATGTTTAAAAGCCCAGGCACGATAATAATTTGCCAGTAATTGATCAACTGTCGCTTTTCCCCAATAGCGTTCGGCGGTGTTTAATATAGTTGCCGGTTTTGAGTACGAGTTAGAGCCGTACCTTCTGGAATCGATAAAACTCCAAGAGTTGGTGTTAACCGGATCAATATTTTGTGACGCCGCAGCTCGAATCCGATGCATCATTGGCATATTAACTTGCCAATCTCCAATACTCATTAAAGCGGGCATATTTAATCCCTCTTCCATGATGCGTCCTTCGGTGTAACTATTGATTCCTTCATCCATCCAAGATTCTTCAAACTCATTAGAAGCTAGAATACCCTGCCAATAATTATGCCCCACCTCATGAACCGTCACCATTGCAGCCATTTCTTGAAATGAAGACTTTTCTATATTGGTAATGGTGGTTACTAAAGTTGGATATTCCATTCCCGAAGCGCCACTGGCACTACTTGGCGGTTGTACTAATGTCATCGTTGAGTAAGGATATGGACCAACCACCGAATCAAACCATTTAAAACTTCCGATTGCACTATCCAACTGGTGCTGAATTGACTCATCGTCCAACGGTTTTTGATAAAGAAGACGTACTGTAAGCCCATTCCACTCTTTGCTCGCTTCCCCAAAGTTTTTATCTGCAGTCCAAACAAAGTCATGCACATCTTCAGCACGGTAATGATGAGTACTCTTCTCCTCGTCCTCTTCAGAATTTACTCGCACACCTGTAGCACCAACTTTATATGACTTGGGAACGGTAAGTGACACGTCATAAACACCAAAATCGGCAAAGAACTCACTGTGTGCATGATAGCGGTGATTCACCCAGCGACCTTTGTACCAAACACTGGGTTTTGGAAACCATTGAGCAACAAAGTTAAAAGTCTCTCCATTATGTCCGCTGCGAGCAAAAACTTTTGGTAGTTGACTTTCAAACTTAAAGTTAAGAGTGATTGTTTGACCAGGTTCCAAAGGCTGAGACAAAGTCAATTTTGCAATATCAACATCCATAGACCACTGATCGATAATATTGCTCCCCTTTTCATCCGTAAGCTCTAGCACTTTGACATAACCAAAGTTTTCTCTTGAATCCCCCTCTCTACGATCACCTCGCAACTGACCGCCATTGGTTTCTTGCATAAATGTGGTTTCTGTCGAAGAAAAAGCATTGAGGTATAAGTGGAAAGGAATTTCATTAAATGTCTGACTGGTTTTGTTCGTCCAACGCAAGGTCATGGATGCGTCCACTCGGTGCTCATCAGCATCGAGTTCAGCTTGTATTTTCGTATAATGCACTCGGTCACTGTGAGGACCATCAATACGCAAGGGCTTATTTGCCATGAGCCACGGACTCACAGCTAAAATGGCTATGGCCAGTGCTTTTGAGATGTATATCTTCACCGGTCGTCTCCTTAATCTTCTTTTTATTTGAGGTGGAAAGCTCGCTTTAGTATTACGTTCAATTTTTCAATTTGTCGCTTAAGCTGAGTTGTCTAGTCATAATAAATGCCAGTAACTTACGAAATTATCCAAGAGAAAGATATAAATTGCACGTCGACAACGCTGAAAAAGAATCAATTGGCTATTTTACTGTATGATGATGGGACGTTATCATTATCAAAATTCACTCACAGATATCTCAACTTATTATGACCATCAAAATTTACGGAATTAAAAACTGCGATACGATGAAGAAAGCCTTTAACTGGTTAAACGAACAAGGCATACAGTACGAATTTCATGACTATAAAAAAGAAGGTCTCTCACAGTCTTTGGTTGAATCATGGCTTAAGCAACTGCCTCCTGAAGAACTTATTAATAAACGTGGAACAACCTGGCGCAAACTGGATGATGAAGTAAAAAACAACCTAAATAAAACAACTGCTAAAAAAATTGCTGTTGAACATACCAGCGCCATTAAACGACCACTGCTTGATGTTGATGGTCAATTCTATTTAGGCTTCAAGCCAGAACTTTACGCTGGAATATTTAACGAATGAGTTCAACAACACTTCAATTGGCTAAAGAATTGATTCGTCGACCTTCGATAACCCCGAGAGATGAAGGTTGCCAAACATTAATGATCGATTGGTTAAAAGCCCTTAATTTCGATATTGAGAAAATGGACTTTCATGATACCGAAAACTTTTGGGCTCTGCGCGGCGATGCCCAGCCGGTTTTTATTTTTGCTGGACATACCGACGTTGTACCACCAGGACCGCTTGAAAAATGGAAATTTGATCCTTTCACTCCTACTGAGCACGAAGGCTATTTATATGGTCGAGGAGCAGCCGACATGAAAGGAAGTCTTGCCGCTATGTTAATTGCGACTCAACGATTTGTAACACAACATCCTGACCACAAGGGCAGTATTGGCTTTTTAATTACCAGTGATGAAGAAGGTCCATTTATTAATGGCACCATTAAAGTTGTCGAAGAATTAATACGTCGAAAACAAGCCATTGATTATGCCATTGTTGGCGAACCGTCTTCTAAAACTAAATTGGGTGATATTATAAAAAATGGACGTCGTGGTTCACTGACGGGATGGTTAACTCTGCATGGCATACAAGGGCATGTTGCTTATCCTCATTTAGCAAAAAACCCCTTCCATGAAGCTATCTTTGCTTTGGCAGAAATTGCTCATAAAACATGGGACGAGGGAAATGAGCATTTTCCTCCGACTAGCTTTCAGTTCACCAATATCAACGTCGGTACCGGAGCAGGAAATATCATCCCTGGAGAAGCTCGATTTGAATTCAACTTTCGCTATTCAACAGAGCAAACAGCAGAAGGATTAAAACAGCAAATCAATGATATTTTAAATCAACATGAATTAGACTTTGATCTGGATTGGAAGTTAAATGGTGAACCTTTCATCACCGAAAAAGGCAAATTAATAGAATCCTGCATTGAAGCAATCCGGCATTATCAAAATATCGAAGCTTGTGCAGAAACCAGTGGTGGCACATCAGATGGTCGATTCATTGCAAAAACTGGAGCTCAAGTTGTCGAGTTAGGTCCTGTTAATGCAACGATTCATAAAGTCGATGAATGTGTAAACATTGAAGAGCTCGAAAAACTCAGCTTAATCTATGAACGAATATTAAAGAATACCTTATTGTGATAACGCTTAACGAAAACGAAAAGTTACTTTATGGATTTCACAATGACTATCTCGTTGATTTCACCCTTGATAACCAAAAAATTACAATACATCGTGAAGTAGCAGCACCTTTACAAAAGTTAATTGCTGCACTGACTAAAAATGACCTGAAAATTGTAATCGTAAGTCATTGGCGCTCATTTGACCATCAAGCTTCTATTTGGCAACAAAAATGGCAGGGGAAACGTCCATTACTCAACAAGTCGGGCGATCAAGTTGATAGTTCAAAGCTCTCACAAAAAGAGAAGTTTGATGCTTTATGTTACTGGAGCGCGATTCCAGGTACAAGCCGACATCATTGGGGCACAGACTTAGATATATTTTTAAAAGCCCCGGTGGATGCAGGTCATTCAATTCAATTAGTTCAAAGTGAGTTTGATAAAAGTGGCGTGTGCGCCGAGCTCAATGATTGGTTGACGAATAACTTGTTAAGCTTTGACTTTTCCCGACCCTATCAACAAGATCGTGGAGGCGTCTGTCCAGAACCATGGCACATTAGTTATCGGCCCGTGGCAGATCAATTAATAACACAAATGAACACTGAGACGATCGCGAAATTGATAGAGTCTCACCCACAGCTCGATCAACAAGTTATTGTTCCAGAACTTAAAAACTACCTAAAACAATTTGTTTACAACATCGACTAGGCAATCCTTGCTAACCAAGCCTTGCGAGGTTATTTGCGTTTCAGGTAAGCCACTTTTTTTGTCGAAATAGCCTCTGATGACGCATCATCGATTTCAAAATGAGCGCAATTATCACTCTGCTGCATTTTATTTATCGAAAGACCATAATGCTGTTGCTTCGCCATAATTTCATTAATGAGCTGCTGACGCTCTTCTGCCTGACGCTTTTCTAGTGCTTTCCATTTGGTAAGTAACTGAGCACTGACGGTTGCTGGTTGATCCACTTTGTGACTCAGATATTCCTTTTCTTTTGTCGAATGACGGAAAAGCTGCTCAGCTTCCATCCATTGTGCAAGCTGAGGATTCCAGACTTTATATCCGTCATCCAATTTAATCCGTTCTTTCAATTGTTTTACAGTGAAAGGTCCTTCGACTCTTCCCTTTCGACTAAAATACCAACTCTTGCCTTGCATGGGGCAACTCCATGAGAATTCTCTTACTTCCGGAAAATAAGGGTTTAGGCCTTAAATTGCTGTGAATGAAGTCACAAAGTCCGTTGTACTATTGTACAAATTAACATCAATTTGTGTCGCTCATCTCATTACTTTCAGAATATCGCAAATTTCAATCTCCTTTTTTCAATAAACGACATCAATAATAAAGCCGGGAATTCCCGGCTTTATTATTACTATTAAGGCGGAAAATTTGGTGTTTTAAAACATGTGTTGGCCACCATTCACCGAGAGGTTCGAGCCGGTAATGAATCCGGATTGCTCCGAAGCCAAAAAACTTACCGCATTCGCAACTTCTTCCGGTAAACCCAGTCGACCAACAGGAATACCTTCAATAATCTTGTTTCGAATTTCTTCTGGAACTTCCATAACCATTTTAGTCGCAATGTAGCCAGGAGAGACCGTATTTACAGTAATTCCTTTACGCGCGACTTCTTGTGATAACGCTTTGGTGAAACCATGCATACCCGCTTTCGCAGCCGAATAGTTCGTTTGGCCCAATTGTCCTTTCTGTGCATTAATAGAAGATACATTAACAATGCGTCCAAACTTTCTTTCAATCATGCCATTAATCACTTGCCGGGTCATATTGAAAACAGAGTCTAGATTAGCATTAAGTACCTCACTCCACTGACTCTCTGACATTTTTTTCAAAGTCGCATCGCGTGTGACCCCTGCATTATTGATAAGAATATCAATCGGACCTAACGTCTCTTCGACATGAGCGATACATCGACCACACGACTCGAAGTCTCGAACGTCGCCGTAGCTGATATCAAAGTCAAATCCTTGTTCTTTTTGTACTGCTTGCCATGTTTTGGCTTTATCGTGGTCTCCACCTGCATTGTATCCTGCAGCAACCTTATACCCATCTTTCGCTAATCTTTGACATATGGCGGTTCCAATTCCTCCGGTACCACCGGTAACTAATGCAACGCGACTGGACATATTGAGTTCTCCTTCAATATTTGTGTGTCTGGGTTAATTATAATGACATTAGCGGGACGGCGAATCTTTCACCCACTGAACTAAACATAAAGCAAGTATCTTACCATTTAATGAAGCTACCAAAATTACCCATCTAAGGCTACATCGATGGTAAAATCAGACTGCGATTTATTAGAAAATAATGTTCTATGACACACTTTGAAACACCCTATGGAAGCTTTGAGTTCATCCGGTACCCAAAAGCGCATGATCCCACTTTAAAAGCCTGGGATGCAGCCGATGATTTAGCTCTAAAAATGACGACAGGCCATTTGCCCCAAAATGGAATAGTGGTTATCGCGAATGATGAATTTGGTGCACTTTCTGTCCCGCTTTCGAGTCAGCATCAAGTATTTCATTGGAGCGACTCTTTACTATCTCAAATGGCAGTATCTAAAAATACCAGTAATCACAGTACCAACAATCTTGAGTTATTAAACTCAACGTCACAACTTCCGAAAGTAAAGCCCAATCTAATCATCCTTCGCCCACCCAAAATCATTCAATACTTAAATTACCAGTTAAAAACTTTACGAAGTTCTTATCCGAATACTCAAATAATCATTCCGGTCATGCAAAAATTTATCACGACAGGAATGAAATCCTGTATTTCACAACATGTGGATCATGTAAATCCTGGACGAGCCCAGCGAAAAGCACGAGTCATTGAAGGCTCGCTTAAATCTGACTTGCCAAGTAATGAACAAGAAAATTTTTCAAGTTTTCGATTTAACAACTTAACTTTATTTAACATGCCCAATGTTTTTTCGGCACAAAGTTTGGATATTGGAGCTCGATTTCTATTAGAGAATTTTCCAGATTTAACTGACGCAAAGCACATTGCTGATCTAGGATGTGGGAATGGCGTGTTGTCAGCCTTTGGCGCTTCACATTACCCCAATTCTCGCTTCTATGGTTTTGACGAATCATATATGGCGATTTCATCAGCACGAGAAACTTTTCGGCAAAATCAACTGTCTAACGGAACGTTCACGGTAAGCAATGTGTTCAGTCATACTGAAGAAACTTCTTATGATGCAATTTTATGCAATCCTCCTTTTCATCAAAACCGCCGAGTAACCACTGACACGGCAAAATTAATGTTCAAACAGTCGAGCCAATTAATTAACAAAGAAGGAAAGTTATGGGTTATTGCAAATCGTCATCTCGATTATGACAAAGTGCTAAATCGTTATTTTAATACCGTGAATAAGGTTAAAGAAAATCATAAATTTGTTATATTGAGTGCGAAAAAATGAACAAGAACGGATTGGGAATGACTATGTTAAAAACGAATTACGTATTATTGGTATTGGGAATATTGACCCTTGGCCTTACTTCCTGTGCAAATCAACCAACTAACTATCAAGTTGATCCAGAAATTCAATTTTATGGCGCGCAAAAAGTTAACGATAAAACGGTTGCAATTCGCGTATTACCGCCTGAAGTTTCAACCGAGTCGAATAATGAATATGCGGTGATTAAACCCGACAACAACTTTGAAGATGCCATTAAAAACAACTTGATTGATGCGCTGATAAAACAAGGCTACAAAATAAGTTCTAACAAGTTTTTTACCGATTTTAACGTCGAACTAGACTTCACAAAGTTTAATGTTCGAGTGACCAAAGGCAGCATCAAACAAACCATCTCCGTTGATGGACAATTAGCTATTACCTTGAAGCGAAAACCTCATTCTATATCTAAATCATTTTCTCGATCGCAAGAGCTAACCGTTGCATTAAAGGCGAATCAAGCAGAAATTACAGGAGTTGCAAACGAAGTAGCCGGAAAGCTACTCCAAACAGCATTTAATGATAAGTCCGTTATATCCTTCATGAATAATATGCAATAAGCTTATATTGTCCCTCTCGGTGATAAAAACACAATATATGGAAAAAGCTTGCAGGGATCAGTGCCTGAACTACACTTTAAATAAGTCGAATTTGAAATGTCTGGTTTAAATTCGGCTTTTCAAACCCTCAACTTCCACAAGGCGCTTAGACTAGCGCCTTTTTTTTAATCTCATTTATCAACGAAATGAAGGATAACTCTACTTTTTTGAGACAAAAAGCTCGTTGGTCTGTAAAATTTAAACGATCGTCTTATTGGTTTTGTGCTACCAGTCAAGGATTTATAAACTACATTGGCTATTATTTGCCTAATAAATGATAAATAGAGAGAACCATTATGCGGAAACTCATACCTGCGATTGTAACAGCCTCACTACTTTCAACAACAGCGTCAGCAGATGTACTAGGAATTTACGCTGGAGTTGGCAATTGGAAACCTGATTTTTCAGGTAACATTGCTAATAACTCAGATACAAGCTTAAACATAGGATCCGATGTTGATGTCGATCGTGACAATCAAACTGGATTTTATCTGGCTTTCGAACATCCTCTTCCCGTTATACCTAACGTGATGATTACTCAACAAGATATGGCATCCTCAGGTTCTGGTACTTTCACTGGAACATTTGGTAATGAAACCTTCGCTGGTGACATTAATGCGGAAATGGATTTGTCTCATCAAGATTACACTCTGTATTATGAAATTCTAGATAACTGGGTCAATCTTGACTTAGGGTTAACCGCACGAAAATTTGATGGTTTTGCGGAAGTAACCGACGCAAACGATCCTGCAACATCAGATAGAGAATCTTTTGATTTCACACTACCCATGCTTTACGGTAAAGCACGGTTTGATCTGCCTTTCACTGGCTTAAGTGTCAGCGCCATATTGAACTACATCAGCGCAGGTGGAAACACAGTTTCAGACACTTCTTTAATTTTAGGTTATGAATCATCAATCGGTTTGGGTGTAGAAGGTGGTATTCGTACTTTTAACCTCGATGTCGATGACGAAGATGACTTCACCACGGATCTTGAATTTGATGGTGTCTTCATCAACTTAACCTATCATTTCTAGATAGCTAAAGAACGAACCTTTTAGACAATTAGACATTGTTGATGTGAGCATCAGTCATTACAATACTTAAATGACTGATGCTCTTATCGTAAATCAATTAACAAAATCTTTCGCCGATGTTAAAGCCGTTGCCGAAATATCATTTTGCGTTCCGAAAGGCACGTGTTTTGGATTACTCGGTCCTAACGGTGCAGGTAAAACAACCACTCTCGAAATACTTGAAGGTATTTTAGAAGCCGATTCAGGCTCCGTTGAGTTTCCACTCTTAAAATCCAAACAATCACTTCAATCACACATTGGCATTCAATTTCAAGAAACAGCATTACAAGATCATTTAAAAGTCAATGAAGCTTTAATTATGTTTGCTGATCTCTATGGAACACGGGCTAACATAGACAATCTGATTGAGTTGTGTTCTTTGAGGAGTTATTTAGATCGAGATACCAAAAAACTATCGGGTGGACAAAGACAACGACTATTACTTGCTCTAGCATTATTACATAATCCCGAAATCATATTTTTGGATGAACCAACTACCGGATTAGATCCTCAATCACGTCGAAACTTCTGGGAATTAGTGCAATCTATAAAGTCACACGGAAAAACATTAATCCTCACCACGCACTATATGGATGAAGCACACCAACTGTGCGATGAAATAGCGGTAATCGATAACGGAAAAATCATTGCTCAAGGCGTACCGTCTAAATTAATAGAACAAAATTTTGACGGCTCTCTTATCCGACTTCCCATCACTGCATTGAATAATGATCAGGAATTACCTTTTGAAAAGGTCGTTTATCATCAAGAACACTTCGAAATTGTTACAAAAAATATCGATGCCGACTTAAAAAAGCTACTCTCAAGTAATGTTTCACTCGATGGGCTCCACATACACACACCGAACCTGGAAGACTTATTTATTAAACTTACCGGGCATGAATTGAGAGCTTAACTATGTTTGTTATTAAACGCTTTATCGCAATCTTTATCGCTCGTAATAGAGAATTTTTCCGCGATAGAGCAGCACTCACATGGAACCTCGCTTTTCCAGTTTTGCTAATTGTTGGTTTCTCAATCGTATTTTCAGGTGATAGCCGAAATCAATTAAAAGTCGGATTACTCAATGAATCATCGGTTCCACAGAGTTTAAGCTCAATAAAATATACTGAGTTCCTGTTTTATCAAGACCAAAATGATGCACAAAATAAAGTGGCTCAACATCAACTCGATCTACTACTTGACTGGAAAAATAAAATTTATTGGATCAACGATACGTCACCCAATGGGTTTCTTGCTGAAAATGTCATTCAAAATCATACTCCAAAGCTAAAAAAGGAAAGTATTTCTGGGGAGCCTATACGATATATTGACTGGGTAATACCCGGAATTCTCGGAATGAATATTATGTTTAGTTGTTTATTCGGTGTTGGTTACGTCATAGTCCGTTATCGAAAAAGTGGAGTGTTAAAACGGCTGAATGCAACTCCTATCACTGCCTTTGAGTTTATTGCGGCACAAATTGTTTCTCGATTGATCATCGTCACATCAATTTCTGTTGTCATTTTTCTATCCACTTGGTGGACTATCGGCTTTATGGTAAAAGGCTCGCTGCTTCTACTCCTACTAATACTCGTATTAGGAACATTATGCCTGATAGCTCTCGGACTAATGATAGCTTCTCGCTCACAAAGTGAAGAGCTTACCGGAGGACTACTTAACTTTGCCTCCTGGCCGATGATGTTTCTATCAGGCGTTTGGTTTAGTCTGGAAGGATCTCCCGAGATTATTCAATTTATCGCGCAATGGCTCCCTTTAACTCACTTTGTTAATGCCACTCGAGCAATAATGACCGAAGGTGCCTCTTTTATGAGTGTGCTTGACAATATTTTGGCTTTAATATTAATGACTTCGATCTTTTTCATTTTAAGCGCATTTAGTTTTAATTGGGGTAAAAGTCGATAGCTCAAAAACCCAAAAGCAGAACTCCTGCCACAATCCAGACTCTATATATCACTAAGAAAGGGGAATTTCTGTAAATAGATTTAGTGATGCGATTTCCTCTTTGATATGCTATGCCAATAACAACTAACAACACCAAGGTTTTTCATGGCTGAGATTGCCACAAAAGCTTCAAAGTTTGTCCATTACTTTAAAGACAAACGCTTACTGACTATTTTTCTGTTAGGAGTATCGCAAGGCGTGCCATGGATAATCATTGGTTCCTCCATGAATGCCTGGTTACAAGAAAGCGGACTATCACGAACCTCTATCGGACTATTTGGACTTGTTTTCGCAGCTTATTCTATTAATTTTCTTTGGTCACCACTTGTCGATCGAATTTGGTTACCGTTTGTTGGCAATAAATTCGGCCGCCGTCGTAGTTGGATATTAATGATGCAATTGACGATCGCGTTAGCCTGTTTGGGAATTGCGCTAGCGGTTCCTCATGGACACCTTTATTGGGTTGCGTTATCCGCTGTTGTCATTGGTTTTTGCGCAGCAACTCATGACATCGCCGTAGACGGTTATCGAATTGATATTATTGATCGAACAGAAACAAATAAAGTCTCTGCAGCTTCTGCAATGATCACATCGGGATGGTGGACCGGTTACGCAGGGCTGGGAAGCTTAGCTTTTTTTGGCGCCGACGCTTTTGGATGGAATACCGTTTATCTTTTATTTCCGATACTGATGATAATCTTAGCGGGTATTACCTTATGGGCAAAAGAACCGGAAGAAAATGCAGAAGTAGAAGCCATTCATCATTTTGTCGCTTCCGGGCATTTTATTAAAGACTCAGTTAAATGGTTACAACAAACCATGATTCGACCAATTGCTGAATTCTTTCAGCGCAACTCCCTACGTGTTGGATTAAACCTTCTGCTGTTCATCTTTTTGTTTAAAATTGGTGAAGCGTATTTGGGTAGAATGTCTATCGTATTCTATAAAGAAATCGGGTTTTCAAATACTGATATTGGCTTTTATTCGAAGATAATGACCTGGTTGATAACCATTGGTTTCGCTTTTATTGGAAGTTACTTCGCCTTAAAAAAAGGCCTGGTAAAAAGTTTACTCATTGCCGGTATTGCAATGAGTGCCAGTAACCTTATGTTTTCATGGATTGCTTTAGCCGGTCCGGATAAAACCTTGTTTGCTGCAGCAGTCATTGTCGATGGCATCACTCAAGCATGGTCTACCGTAGTCTTTGTTTCTTTCTTATCAATGTTAACAGGCAAAGCATTTTCTGCATCACAATACGCATTAATGGCCTCTCTGGGGACACTTGGGAGAACATTAATCGGCTCCAGTGGCGGAGCCTTAGTTGACTGGCTAGCCGGTAATTGGGCATTTTTCTTTTTATTGACGGCGCTAATGGTAATTCCCAGTCTTGTCTTATTATGGTGGATTCGAGATGACATCAGTCAAATTGAAAGAAAGCATAAAGAACAGTAAATGACTAACACAACTCGCTCCGACTTTCATGTTTTGGGCCCAGGTGCTGTAGGTTGCCTATGGGCTTCGCATCTCATGCTTTCAGGATATTCGGTCAACTTAATTGCCAAACACACGCAAGCTACTCGACAATTAACTCTTATCACGAAGGGCGAGTCATCAAAAATTTCACTAGCGCAAACAACCGCAGAGCACTGCTCCGGAATTCAAAACCTTTTGGTTTGCGTTAAAGCTTATCAGTTAGAAGCGGCCTTAAAGTCCATAGAAACTTGCCTTGCTCCCAATGCAGTCATTTTGCTCATGCAAAACGGCATGGGAAATAAAGAAGTTTTTAACAATCTATTGCCCAAAAAACAATGCCTACTCGCCTCTAATTCTCACGGTGCCTACTTTAAAACAGCCAATGAACTCGTTTATGCCGGAAAAGGTCAACTAATAGTAGGCCCATCGACGCCAAGTTATCCCATCAAAGCATCTGTTCAATTTTGCCATCACTTAAACGTCGCTTTACCTGAAGTCATCTGGAACAACCGGATTGATCTCGTTTTATGGAAGAAAGTCGTGGTGAATGCCATTATCAATCCCCTTTCAGTTCTATATCAGTGCAAAAACGGTGAACTCATTTCAAATCCGGTTTACTTTAAACATGTCGAAAACCTCGTTAACGAATTGAAACCTTTACTCGAGAGCGTTCAGCCAGAACTGACGATAGACGACCTATTAAAAGAAGTCATCAAAATCGCTGAAAAAACCGCATCGAATTTCAGCTCAATGTATCAAGATGTCCAGCGACAAAGACCGACAGAAATAGAATCGATTACCGGATTTCTACTCTCAGAGAGTAAAAAACAGGGAATTGCCTTACCTGGACATAAGGAAATCTATTTAAAAATGGCGGCATTATAAGCAGTTACATATCTGACCACCTACCCAATGAAGAAAAAGTGAGAGAACCTCTTCACATTTTGCTACGCTTAAATTCAGTAGAATGCGTCGATTAACCATGTTTCCGGAGAAAGAAACAGCAATGACACTAAAAATCAAACTGACATTAATTGCACTTGGAATTGCAATTATTACTTCTGCAATTACTTGGCTAAATGGACAAAATACCGCTGCAGCCATCAAAAACACGCACGAATCAATCAAAATTGATGAAAGCAATCAAATTCAAAATCAAGCTCGATCCTTCTTTAATCAATTCCTATCTGCTAGCCGTGCAATAGACCAACAAGCCAACTTTATTGCCCAGCTTGGAGAGTTTGGCAACAAAGACTTAGTGGGATTATTAAATGCAACTTCTTCGAAGCTTTATGAATTCGCTGTGTATTCTGCCGATGACTCAACACTTTATCGTTTTAATAAGCCCTCTCAAGCTAATAAATACTATGGATTAGAAAATACAATTCTTAATCAAATAAAATCACCCAGCTTAAGAACCGCGATACATAACTACCAAGGTGAACATGCCTTGATTCAATCGAGTGGAATAGTGAAAGAAGAATTGGTCTCAGGCGTCATACTTTCAATTCTTCCTCTCAATCAAACGCTGGTGGATTATCTTGCACAATTAACCGGGGCAGACTTCAAGCTTTCAATCGGAAATAAATCTTATGTCTCGAATTCAGGCATTGATTTTTCGAAAGGTGAAGTCATCGAACTTCCTATTAAAACGAACGTGAATGTTTCTATTCTTTTTGTTAACTCATTAAAAACAGACAAGCTCATTGAAGAAGACACAAGTTACATAGGCACCTATGCAATTATTGGCATGATGGTTGGTCTCATTTTGCTAGTCTTCTTTATTTCTCAAAGCTATACCAATCAGGTTCAAAGCATGGCAAAAGCTTCCGAAGATGCCGAAAATGCTTTGCAGCTAGCTGCAGCACTCAAAAATTTAACACTTAATACTGAACTAAATAACTTGGTACAAAATATTACGGGATTAATTACTGAGCAGAATAATCAAAATAGGCAGTTGCAGAATAAAGCTAAACAATTAGAGCATTCTCTCAAGGACTTAAAAAGCGAGAAGAAAGCATTATTAGATGAGCGAGACAGCGCTGTAAAGGCACCGAAAACAAAATCAGAGTTCCTTTCTCGTATGGGTGATGAAATTACCACGCCTATGAAAACACTATCCAACATGTTGCACTTACTCAGCGAATATAAACTTGACGATGAACCGAAAGAATTACTCAATATTTCGCGACGATCAGCCAATACTTTGATCAACAATTTGAATAACATTCTCGACTTTTCCAAACTCGATGCCGGCCTGTTAAAATTGTACAAAGATAATTTTGAGGTCAAAAAATTACTCGAGGATATTGTAAAAGAGTATTCACCTCATGCAGATGCTAAAACATTAATTCTCACTTCAAAAATATCACACAATGTACCTGATACTATTTACAATGATCCAAAACGCGTAAAACAAATACTTAAAAATTTATTAGGTAATGCGATACGATTTACTAAAGATGGTGAAGTTTGTTTATTATGCGACCTTGTTACCGAGGAAGAAGGGCAAGAACACTTAAGATTTGCAGTGAAAGACTCAGGCGTTGGGATAC
The DNA here is from genome assembly GCF_007570825.1 of Pleionea sediminis. Taxonomy (GTDB): domain Bacteria; phylum Pseudomonadota; class Gammaproteobacteria; order Enterobacterales; family Kangiellaceae; genus Pleionea; species Pleionea sediminis. The sequence continues at coordinate 539,865 of NZ_SUNB01000001.1, forward strand.
CCGAAGAAGCTCAGAAAGGATTATTTGATTCGCTTGAACAAAGAACAAAGCTTACTAACAGCAGTTTTGCTGGACGGTTGAGGTTAATCGTCTCTAAAAAGTTAAGCGAGCTTATGGGCGGTACCATCGGTGTTGTAAGTGAGCAACAAAAAGGTTCTGAGTTCTGGTTTACTATTCAAACTAAAAAGTAATTCTGCCACTAATAATTGTGGAAATGATGTATTCATTTCCACAGGTTTGATTTCTAATTTACAAATCTGCAGTATCAAACTCTTTGAGCCGAAGCTCAGCTTCTTTTAATGCTCTTCGTTTACGATTTCCATACCACTTTGAAACAAAGACAGAAGCAACAACAACCAAAAGTCCCAACATATGATGAAAAATTGAATACTCCATTTTTTGAATAGTGGCAGCATCTTCAAAAAACTCGAAATAGATTGCCCATGCTAATAGAGCAAATCCAAAAAACGAGAGATAAATTACAGCAAAACGCGCGAGTTTAATACCTGCTTTTTCACGCTTAATGACATGTAAATACATGCCTCTAGTCGTTGACGGCATTTCCCACAAGTCTTTTCTTAAATAAAAATCAAAATAAACACCTATTAATGCAACGATAAATGCCAAGACAAACCAAACCTTAACGCTTAACAATTCTGCAGTTTGAAAGATATAAACAGCAAAGGGAATCATCGCGATTAATATGACGATATCAATGATCAAAATAAGTTTCATACGCATCGATAACCAACGCATATTCTTTTTCAACTCAGGAAGATGGGGCTCATGACTTTGCCAATCATTTTTCGCTTCTTCCCAATTAAATTCTTCACTCATACCTAATAAACCCTTAATGCGGCTCTACTGAGTTCATATCGATTCAACAGCTTGTTTAAGCGCTTTTTTTGCTCGGTTTAACCGTACACCTACATTGTTTACGGTAATACCCAGAACTTCAGCAATTTCATCATAACTTAACCCTTCCAACGCTAATCCGAGAATCTGTCGTTGTGCCAATGGCAACATTTGCATCCCCTTCACTAGACGCCCTTGCTTTCGATGAGCTTCAAGGGAGCCGGACGGACAATCGTCTCCTTTTAAAACGACGTCTTCTGTAGAGGTGCTTTTACCTTCTCTGACATGCTTCGCAACGTGACTGATAGCTCGATTATGAGCAATGGATAAAATGTAAGTCTTCAATGAACTTTTTTGATTGAATCGGGGTAAGGATCGCCAGATTGCAAAGGCTATGTCTTGCTGCAATTCCTCTTGCAATGCAGGAATCGCCTCATAAGACTGGACCACACGAGCGACGGCCGAGTGGTGCTGACGCCAAGCATCATTAAAAAGGCGTTCTTGCTCATTCATGCTGGTTATATTTTCCCCAAAAATACCGAGTTCGTAATGACGAATTGTGCTTGTTTGCTGAAAGTTCGATTGTAACGCCATACTCGGATTTCCCCAAATTATCAGACTCTATAGTCGATAAGGGAAACTATTTATTACACCGAATCGCTTCTTATTTATCCACGAAAATTTACGATGACGACACAACTTTTGATGTTGACTTAAATGGTAACGACGACTTTTCCCATTGACTTACCACTTCGCAAAAGTTCGAGTGCATCGGGGAGCGATTCAAAAGCAAAAGAACCGCCAACATGAGGTTTGGAAAGATTCATAGCCAAAGTTTGCTGCAAAATAAACTCGAGCAATTCTTGCTCCTGCCAAAGCCAAATCAGATTAAATCCCATCACCGATTTATTGTCTGAGATCATAGCTAAGGCATCGTATTTTGGGCGCGTTAGATAAAACCATGCAGCCTTGAGCCAATGGTTTCGTTTTTTTCCCGGCGTATATTGAGCTGCGCCAAAAGTAACCAAACGTCCCATCGGTGCTAATGCATCAAATGAAACTTTTTGAATGCTGCCGCCAATCGCATCCAGAACCAGATTTAATGCCCGACCACCGAGCTGTTCTGTTAATCGGTGCTTAAATTCTTTATCGCGCAGAACAATTTTTTCAAAACCTTGCGATTTTAACCAATCAGCTTTATCAGAATGACTGACGGTACCAATGGGACAAGCTCCAAAAGATTTAATCATCTTCAATGCCATGAGACCCACGCCTCCGGCTGCCGAATGCACTAATACATTTTGTCCTGTTTTTAAATTACCCAGTTCAAAGAGGGCGTACCAAGCGGTTAAAGCTTGAATTAAAAATGAAGCACCCTCTTCATGCGACCAATCATCAGGAAGTCTTGCACACTGACTCGCAGGTAAAATAATACGATCCGTATAAGCCCCGAATCGAGTTGCCGCCATAACTCTATCACCGGGCTTGAAACTCGTTACCTCGCGTCCGATACGCTTCACGACACCTGATATTTCAAGACCGGGCGTAAAAGGTTCATTTGGAGTTGCAGAGTATAATCCCGCTATCGCAAAAATATCGGCGAAATTTAATCCTATTGCTCGAACTTCAATCTCTAGATCATTATCGGACAGTGACGCTGATGAAAACTCACTTTCACGTAAATGAATTTCTTTCAGGCTTCCAGTGTTTTCTACCCACCAATATCGACGCTTATCAAGCCCCATGAACTAGGCATCCATTACTGGTTCATGTTGCTCATTTTCATCATTTTTGACGTCTTCACCTTTTTCTTTATCGTAGTCTTCATTTTCAGACCACTCAGGCACAGTTTCTCGCCAAGGCTTATTGCTCTCATAATTTTTCAAACGGTCGAGATAACCCTGACGAACCGCTCCTTTGACTTCCGATTTTAAGTTATCGATCGCCTGCTTTTGGTAATCAATAGCTTTCTTGAAATCGCCTGACTCAGCAAACGCGGCGGCCAATGTATCCAATAATACGGCAGAGTCTGGCGACCGTTTAATAAGAGGCTGCATAATTTTAACGGCTTGCATGCCATTTCTAAGTGAAGGGTTTGGGCTTGTTGAATAAATCCATGCAAGATTATTAATCGCTAACTTATGATTTGCAGCTGCCGCTTTTTTAAACCAATTTATAGCCGATGCTTGATCGTTATTTCGCTGCTTGTCTCCAAGATAATAAATACCCATGAGAAATTGAGCCTCAACGTCCTGTTCTCTGACCGCCAACTTAAGCCACTTGACTGCCGAATCTCCATCTCTCGCAATGTGTTTACCAAATAAATAAGCTTTTCCCAACTCCCTTTGTGCTCCGGTATGGCCGTTTGAAGCCGCTTCCTCGAGCCATTCATAGGCTTTCTCTGGCTGCTTTTCTCCAGCTAGACCTTTAATGTACAAATTCGCTAACAGCCATTGACTATCCAGATTCCCAGACTCAGCTCCAATTCGACACTTTTCGAGCGCAACTTTGTAGCTTTGTGCTTTGAAATGTTTTTTACATTGAGAAAGACTCGAGTGGTCATTCGGAGAATGACAACCCAATAAAACAACAGAAACAAATAAGATAAGGAACAGGAATTTCAACTTCATATAAAAGTATCTAATCTTTTAAATCACTCTGTAGTTTACCAGCTTTGAGCGCAATTCGCCTTTCACACGACCAATAAGAATGTAAGGATTTGTGCGAATTTTAAGCTTTTTCCTAAATTTTTTTCGCTTTCGACCCAAAATCTCACTTTTTTTACTCTATATTTGATTAGACGAATAGTGATCAAAGCCATTTGGGCGAACATTTGTTAACCGAAAAAGAGTTGTATACATCTATTTTTATTTTATCCATTTATCAATGAGATAAACCTATACAACCCAGCAAATCGACTGTTAAACACTCAATATCTCAAGCCAAGAATGGTCAAAATTGAGTAGTAGCTAGCAGTTTACTGATTATAATTTGCTATACTTAATCATCCAAGGACGAAGAGGACCCATTCCATGGACTACACCTTAACAAAAAACGATAAAGATTATATTTGGCAGGTAGTTCACCACGCGGCAGAATCCAACGGTGGTTACCATCATCTTTTTTCAACACCTCTAGAATTTTCGGAAAACTCCGATCGCGTGCAATTCAATTGGCCGATGTGGATGAGAGCGATAAAAGCTTATATCCAGAGTCGCTACGGTGAAGAAGCCGCAAAAATGTTGCTTCTGGATATATTGGCCGAGGTATATGACCCACAAAAATATCAGGCGTATTTAGAACGAGAACAAACCAAAAACGTCATCGATTCAAATTCCAACTTTCAATTCAAGCACAAAGCTTGATAACAATTTTACTAGCAGCTGTTATCAATTAATAACAGCTGCTTTTGCTCTCTTACTTAACGTTGTTTTCAAACAACAAAAATATCCTCGTGTACTCATCAAGCCAACTGCTGGGCGTTCTAAATCCATGAGGTTCAATTGGGTAAACTGCCATTTCAAATAATGGCGTTTTCTCTAATTCAATTAATCGTTGGACCAATCGAACCGAATCTTTGAAAAACACATTATCATCAACCATGCCATGTGCGATAAGTAATGGATCTTGCAACCCTTCAGCAAATTCTATTGGAGAACTTCGATTGTAAGCCTCAGGATCAACCTCTGGCGTATTCAAGATATTCGAAGTATAACCATGATTGTAACTCGACCAATCTGTCACTGGACGCAACGCTGCACCAGCAGCAAACTCACCAGGCGCTTTAAATAGTGACATAAAAGCCATAAAACCACCGTATGAGCCACCGTAAACTCCAACTTTATTAGGATTAACATTCGCGTTTTTAACAATCCATTGTTTACCATCCAATAAATCCTCTAATTCAGGCGTTCCCATTCTTTGGTATATTGCTGTTCGCCAATCTCTACCGTATCCTTTCGAAGCTCGATAATCCATATCAAGCACGACATACCCTTTTCTATTTAAAAACGTGTGAAACATAAATTCGCGAAAATAGCCGGACCATCCTTGATGTGCATTTTGTAAATATCCCGCGCCATGAACAAAAACCACCGCCGGATAAGCTTCCGAACGATTTGCATCAAAACTTTCGGGTAAGTATAAACGCGAGTAAATGGGTGCATCTGTATTGGAAGAAGGTACTTCGATAATCTGTGGTTTCGTCCAGTTAATAGATGAAAACTCTTCACTGACTGTTTGAGTTATTTGGCTAGGTTTACGATCTTTCAGCGACATAACATACAGCTCTGGTGGCTGTGTAAGAGTTGAATGCGTTACGACTAATTTTGATTCGTCTGGAGATAAAACATAATCATTATTTCCCCCCATATCCGTAACAGGCTCAATTTTTTCGGACTTTAAGTTGACTCGATAAACTTCATAAATGCCAGGGTGCTTTTTATTCGCGCGAAAATAAATGAACTCGTCATTTTGACTTACCGTTAAATCACTGACTTCAAAATTCCCATCGGTGATTTGTTCAGGGCTATCACCTCGACGTTTCAGATACAAATGCGCGTACCCGCTTTCTTCCGATATAAAATAAAACGTCTCATTGTCATTTAACCATCCCATTTGATTAAACGTCCAGTCGTTAACCCAAGCATCGTCTGTTAAACGATGTAAAGTGACTAATTCCTTTTTCTTAAAATTAACTCTAGCCAACCAACGATCTTTATTATCATAAGAAAAGACGTTTAAAGCTAAACGACTCCCATCGTTACTCCACACAACGCCATTGCCAAACCAGTTATGCAAATAAACGTGACGATTTGATTCTTCAGACTTAAATTTTTCACCTTTCGCTTTTGCTGTTGTTTCTTTTAGATTTTCAAGAGGATCATCATCAATACCATCAAGTTCATCAATGGACAGCGGTTGAGTTTCACCGGAATTCAAGTCAAGAATAAAAAAGGCCTCATTATCAGGCTGTTCTTGCCCAACTAATATTCTTACCGACTCATTTTCTACATAACCATCTTCCGTAACAAAACGAGGCATATTATCATTCTTACCACTGCCTGATTTTTCATCACTTGTCGCTGCAAAAATTCTTTGCCCATCGGGTGACAGAACCAAGTGTTTTAAAACCTGCTTATCACCCAAGTAAAACGTTTTAGCCGTCAAATATTGATTCGCTTTGTCGATGGCATCGGATCTATTTTTATTGAACTGCCGCTTGTCTTGCTCTTCTTTTATGTATTTAAATAAGCGACGTTGCTGTTGCCCCAGAAAATCATCAGGTTCTTGCCAGTCTTCAGGTTCACTATTTAACTCAACTTGAGCCAGCTGTGCCATTCGGCCGCTCGTCAAATCATATGCAAAAAATGCCATACCTCGACGAAAAGCAACTCTGCCATCGACTAAAAATAATACTTGTGATTCAGCGTCTAAAGTTTGCGTTACTGGCCGAACTTCATTTGAAGCCAAGTTCATAACGTACACGTCACCCTGATAGACATAGGCTGCCAAACTGCGATCTTGGTTATAAACACGCTGCGCAACCTCAGTAGAGTCTAACTGCTCAAGTGGTACAGGTGTCACTGATTGATTTTGAAGATTCAGTTGCATCAATTGCGTTGCTTGGTGCCCAGGAATTTTTTGCTGAAAAAAGACCGACTTTTGATCCTCTGCCCAATAAGGATTTTGTGGAGTCAATCCAATCCACTCTGGATCAGACATAATCTTTTTTAATGATATTTCAGGCGCCGAATTCGCGGCGGGTATCAGTAATCCAATAAATACGATGCTGATAAATATTCTTTTAAAGTAAGGCATCTTTATTCTCATTATCTTGGTCAAACGAGGCGTTAGAATATCACCAGATGAATCATGGCCCAAATTGAATGTGTGAAAAGCTCGGTTAACGAGGAAACTTGAGAATTAAAATATGGAATGATTAACTTAAAGAATGATAGATAACCTTATTTCGGCCACTGTTTTTCGCCTCATATACAGCCTGATCGGCAGCATTAAATAGCTCAAGAAAAGGTTTCTTTTGTCCTTTTTCCAATGAAGTAACTCCAAAACTGGCGGTAACCTTTAGCTTGCAAGGCATTAGAGCTTCAAGTTTTTGCCTGAAATCTTCCGCCTTCTCTTTTGCCGCTGCCGGAGAGCAATAAGGTAAGATAAATAAAAACTCCTCTCCCCCAAGCCTAATTGCCATATCTTCTTCACGACAATTGGTCTGCAATAACTCAGCCACTGCTTTTAACACACGATCGCCAACTTCATGTCCGTGATTGTCATTAATCGCTTTAAAATGATCAATATCGATTACCATTAAACTTAAATCAAAACCATGTCGATGTGCTTCAGCTAACTTACCTGGCACCATTTGAGTCAGAAAATGACGATTATAAAGCCCTGTCAATTGATCCGTCATCGCCAATTCTTTTAAACGATTTTGCTGTCGAATAACCCTATCTAGAAGCTTCTTTTGCTTAATCAAATTGCCAGCTCTAGCTCTGAGCTCTTGCTCAACGATCGGTTTTATTAAATAGTCGTTCGCTCCGGCCACCAAAACCTCAACTCTTTTTTCAACGCTCGACTCGCCAGACATCACCAAAATGGGTATCTGTTGCTTTTCGTCGGGCATGGATCGTATTTTCCTTACCACATCAAGCCCGGTTAAGTCTCCTTCTAAATAATAATCAGTAATTACCAAATCAAAAGATTCTCGTTCCATCCAGGCAATAGCCTCATTACCGTCAGCACAACTATCGCAAGTTGAGCCTGAGACTTTCATCATCGCAGTAATTAATTGCACCATGGTGCGATTATCTTCAATTAACAAAACATGACCGATTGCAGCCATTGCGTCGTCATCGGAATCGACGAGCTCCTTTATAATATTTTGAAGCGCATATGCATCCTTTCTTGATATAACTCGAGAAACACCGTTAGCAATCGCTTCGTTTAAAAATTCACGGGTATCCTCAGTGGTTAACAAAACAAACAGCAACTCCTTTCCTTGACTCACATTCGCCTGTTTCGCCAGCTCAATGCCTTTTCCATCCGGCAGTCGTGATGCACACAAAATCGCATGATATTCTCTTGATCTAATCTCAGAAAGAGCTTTTTCGTAAGAATCTACGACAAGTGAATCAAGTTTATACTCTCGCAACATGGCTTTGATAATTAACTGTTGAACCCTCGAGTGTTCGACAACTAAAACAGTCATTCAAATATCCTGATGTTAACTTTTAGTACCATTAGTATAGTTCATACGTTTAAACCTCAAACTTGCACTACAGGTGTGCAAAACTTAAACTACTCAATAATATGCGCGAAAGGTAATAGTAATGCCAGATTCCTCCGCTAATGAATCTCCATACTCAGCATCCACACCAAACGCTACTTCAGCAATTGAAAAGCCAATCATCAATCGACTGCCTGCAATCTCTGGTATTCATTGGTTTTTTGATGGCTTCAACCAGTTTTTCCAAGCTCCTTTAATCTGGACGGGCATTGGATTCATTAATATTCTACTTTTAATTGTTTCGTCACTGTTGGTTCTGATTCCAATTCTTGGCATTGCGATAACCCACTTATTCTACCCATTATTTATCGCAGGATTCATGCAGGCTGCGGCCAATCAAAAACAAGAAAACATTCAAGTATCCGACTACTTTTCAGGGTTTTCAAGTCAAACAAGTTCACTGTTTCTTTGTGGCGCCCTTTATTTTGCTATGCTAATTGTTGTAATGGTTATTACCTTTGTTTTCATGCTAGTGATTGACTTGGGACTTTCTTCTTATGCCAGCCAAAGCATATCTATATTAACGCCTAGAATATTAGAAAGCGTCATTGGTGGCTTAATATCGATTGGATTAATGTTACCTGTGATTATGGCAATATGGTTTGCTCCGGCATTAATTATTTTACATCACCACGATGCAATTGAAGCTATAAAGCTGAGCTTTGTAGCTTGCTATAGAAATTTTGTTCCTTATCTTGCTTATAGCTTGATCGCAACCCTTATCCTAGCTTTGTATTTTGGTATCCAGTTTTACTTTTTCGATTTTCCACACATTAGCTCACTTTTTAAGAAAGGCCCAGACTTCGAAATTCTCTACAAACTATTATCAATTGTCGGATTAAACCTGCTAATGGGTACATGGATTGCTCCCATTTTCTTCGCTGGAGTTTACAGCTCTTTCAATGACATTTTTAGCAATGGGCACCAAGAAAATCCAACTACCAAGGAATAAGTTTTCCCTGATAGTCAACAAAAGAGCCAGAATTTTCACTCTTGAGTGTATCGATCGTCTCAATCATACCTGAAACGCTTTGAGTTGCATTAATAAGACCATTAGGCCCACCCATATCCGTGCGAACCCAGCCAGGATGCATTGCGAGAGTCTTTATTTTATCAGCAAAGTCGATAGAGAATGATTTAATACAGGCGTTGAGTGCCGCTTTTGAAGAACGATAAATATAACTTCCTCCAGAACCATTATCTCCCATACTGCCCATTTTACTGGTGATGAAAATAACTTTGGGTTCAGCGGAATTTAGCAAAGCAGGCATCAATGAACGTGTAATAATTATTGGAGAGATAGCATTAACTAATAAAGTTTCCTGCCATTGTTCAATATCACAACTCTCAAAATTTTGCGGAGAACCGCCATAAATTCCAGCATTATTAATAAGTAAATCAATCGGAACGTTAGCCAGCGACTCTTTTAACGTCGATATTGATGACTGTGAACAAATATCGAGAGATTTAATTTCGACATTATCTTTCTCTGCTAATTGATTAAGTTCTTTAGCTTTGGTCACATCTCGACATGTTGCTATAACTTTAAATCCTTTTTCTGCATATTGACGGGAAAACTCTAATCCCAAACCTCGATTGGCACCGGTCACAAGTACTGTATTCATGATATCTCCTTTCAGGTAAAATTCATCGAGTTCGAAATCATAATACTAAAAATAATTAGCCAAACCAAAACTCTATGAAAATTTTCTTGGAATCCCGAATACCCCAAAAATGGACTTTTTAACGATGAAAAATAAAGCTTGGCTATTACTTTTTTTACTGTCTTTTATTTGGGGATCATCATTTTTTCTCATTAAACTTGGTCTTGAATTATTCACTCCTGTACAACTGGCCTTGCTCAGAATATTTATCGCAGGTATTTCACTTACCCCATTTCTGTTTAATATACCGGAAAAAAGTGTTTTACCTTGGAAAATATTGCTCCTAATTGGACTCATAGGAAATGTCATTCCTGCACTCCTGTTTGCTGCAGCACAGCAAACCGTACCTAGCGCAGTCGCAGGCATGTTAAATTCATTACAACCCATTTTTACCATGAGTATCGCATTTCTGGCATTTAAGCATAGCGTCCCACCGACGAAAGTCTGGGGAATCATTTTAGGATTTTTTGGCTCACTATTTCTGTTATTCAGCGAGTATGGCAACAACGACCTGTCTTCAATAATATCTAGCGGCTTACTAATTGTTCTTGCGACGTTTTGTTATGGCTTAGCAACGAATTTAATTCGACACTATTGTCATCATTTACCGCCATTAACAATTACATCGATATCGTTATCTATTTATCTCATCCCAAGCTTTATCGGGATTTTGCTCCTTAAGACTCCCGACACAATAACGATGGCGAACAATTCCTTTAAGCCTATTATTTCAGTCTTGCTACTGGGTTCAATGGGCACGGCTTTTGCCCTCGTGTTTTTTAATCAACTTATTCAACTTCGCGGTCCTCTTTTTGCTTCAACGGTCACCTATCTTATCCCAATCGTCGCTATACTATGGGGAGTACTAGATAATGAGCCATTGGGACTTCAACAATTAATCGGTATGATGATTATTTTTATCGGATTGAGATTGTCGAGCCGTCCAGAAGAGAAAAAGCGAGTACAAAGTACTCACTGAGATACTATATGCGACTGGTTTTAATTAATATTCAGCAAAGGTTGGGTCAATGAAATTTCTGAGTATTTTGGCTGTGCTACTGTATAGCGCGACGCTATTTTCGTCCGAAAATTCTCGCACAACGCCAATTATTTTGGACAACGACACCATATTAATCGACCACTTGCCTTCAAATACTTCCAGATTTTGGCGCATGTGTGACAGCCACGTCCATAACGCCGTTGCTCTACAATTTATGTGCGATCCAATCAAGAGCGCTCAAAGCACCCCCTCAAAAACAGAGCGAACACATATTTTTCAGTTGTCCTTCATTCTCGATGAAACGTTGAAGAATAGTTACCCAGGACTCTTGATCGAGGAAATTCCAGGAGCAGATGAACTTTATTTAAACGGAGAATTAGTTGCAACAACAGGTAACTTCCCTCCTCGATTTGAGAATGCCGCATTTTACAGCCGGTATTATTATTTGCCTCCAGAAATGCTCCAATACAACAAACCGAATACGCTTCAGCTACATATTTACTCACCGGGTAAAAAAACGAATATGGAGTATATGAGCACAATTTTTTACCCTTACAGCACAATTGAAATTAAAGCACAAACCAAAGATCTTCTATTTAGCTTCATTACTGCTGTCTTTTTTATGATCTTTATCGTTAAGTTGCATTATTTCATCAGGATCCCAGCTAGTCTTGATGCTCTCGCCTTGTCAGCATTTAGTTTACTGGCAGCATCCTTTGTATTTCTCAATCATCACATCATTCTCGCTCAGGGCTTTGATGCGAATAGCGTGTTACGCTGGAAAACAGTGGCATTTATCTTTGCCCAACTCGCGCTCAATGCTTACTTATTTCAAGCTTATGGACTTAAAAAGCATCAATTTAATCGAATTGTTGCGTCTTTCTACTTACTCTTTGGAATAAGCGTTTTAATTTGGCCATCAATCGATAACTTACAAGATTTTTTCAATTGGGCTAAGGTTACTGCGTTTGTTTCTCCAATTGTTATCATGATTTTATCCATGTTTCATAAAAGAGAGAGTAACAACCAATTACAAATCGTGTTGTCTTCAGCCCTCGGAATTTACTTAGTGCTACTCGCCTTTGATATTACTCGATATTCTTGGTTAACCATTATCGACTATCGAGAAAACTCTGCTCTCATCTATGCCCTACTATCACTCGCATTAGCTTCAAGTTTTGTATCGACTGAAAAATATTGGCAGTTTTTCAAAGGAGCAACGTACGACCATTTAACAGGTACGCTCTTGAAACCCTCGTTTCTAAGACGTTTGTCTGAAGAGATGCAGCGTTGCCGTCGTAGTGAGTTTTGTCTGCTAGTTGCCGTCATCGATATCGATCAATTTAGAATGATCAATCAAAATTACGGACATGAAGTGGGCGATAAAACGTTGGTGATAATATCAGCGACACTAACCCGAGCTTTACGCCAATTTGACCTGATTTGTCGACTTAACGATGATGAGTTTTGCGTCGCTGTCACACTTCCTAATGGCGAAAATACTCGCGCGTTTTTGCAAAGGTTACATGATGAAATTAATAACGCATCGGTAACATTAGATAACAATGAAAAACTAAACTTGAAAGCGACAACTGGAGCAGTTATTTACAACGCAGAACGCCATGAAGCTCCAGAGATGCTATTACTCGACGCTGAACACTCGGTCACAGAAGCAAAAATGAGACAAAGAGGTAGTATTCACTGGTTTGATACAGAAAATCCACCTCTGCAATTCATTTTTTAAATATTTATTGACTACCGCAGTGTGAGCTGGCGTTTTTGTCGTACTCAATCATTTCAATATTCTCAGGATCAATTAAGCGAAGAATAAGTGGGTTCGACACTGTCGAAAAAAATCTGAAACCAAGTAATGCGCTCGATTTTCTCGAAATATCAGAACTCGTGCGAGAATCAATATCACGGACAACCGCTAAAGATGGATAGGTTTCTTTAAGACTCTTTTTAATCACACGATATTTACTCGCATCGGCAGGTCTTAAGTGAGGAGCCATAACATTATATTGCTTTTCTATGCGAACCACTCTTAACAAACCTCTTTGACCTGCATCAGCTACGGCCCTGAAGGTTACAAAGAGTTGGTAGTCTCCGTCGTGGACAACTTCTCCCGTTAAAGCCAAAGAAGAACAAATAGCTCGAGCCTGCTTTAATTTATCGAGAACTTTTTTATCGAACTGTTGTTTACGAATGATAAATGGAGCTAAATCCTTTAACAGATCTTTGCTGGCTACAATAGACTCATTGTAGTCGTAATAGAGTTCATTTATGTTTCTTCCCGAGAGTTCGTTTTCGATAAAACGCCTATCTTCATAACTTAAAACGACTTCCTTCCATTCAACATTTAAGTTTTCAACATTGGTTCCTATACAAATTCCATCGAGACACAAATCGTCTGCTCTGGTTTTTAAAGGAACCAACAAAAGAATGATTAAAAGAAAGTTCCAAAAATTGCGCATTCGATACTCCAATGTCTCACTCGAGTTAGGCAATATCAATGGTATTCTTGGGAATCTCGACAAGCCTAATTTAGTTTGTCTAATAAATTAACTTTATCAGCAATAACTTGTTTATAATTTGTGAGACTGGCAAGCTTTTGCTCTATCTTCTCACGCTGCCCTTGCACCTGTGATTGAATTTGTTGCTTAACTTCGGATTTAAGTTTTTCAGCTTTAGCCTGAAGCTCTTCTCTGATTTTAGCAAAAAATAGCTCATCAAGGTTACTAGTAACCGAAAATTCAACGTCTTTTTGTTGCTGCATAACAGCAATATTCAGCTCGATGTTCTCAGCTGATCGTACCACTTCAACAAGGTGATTAAATGTTGAGCTTGAGCTCTTTTCATCTAATTGAACATCATAATCTGATAAACGAATTGTCGATGTCAATTCTGTTTTTTCCTTTCCTGCTCTTAATTCCATTTGGATATTAGCGGACGCATCGCGAATAGTTAAAGCACTGCTAGCGGCTCGCCAATTCTCAACCGGCCAGTTACTTACTGAAAAGTTTGCATTGATAGGCGATGTGCTTTGCTTATTCGCAACAACTGAAAAATTAAACTGACCTGAGGCTTCTTTTTGTTGCGATGCATTAGGTATTACGAAGTTTAACTCTCCACTCATTGGATTACCTGGAATCAAGCGATTGGCCAAATTAAAAGCTTTTCCATTTACACGACCAACCATGGAATCATAATTTAATGTTCCAGATACGTCAGCTTTCTTCACCCAAAATGAAGGGCGTACTGGTTCATTGCCAAAAGGAATATCAATGCCTTCTCTTGGTGCAGGCTTTTTGACTTCTTCTTTTGATGATGGAGTCGCCAATTTCTTGATGACATCCGTGTTGTCTAATACAAGCTCAACCCAGCCCGCAGCGCCTTCTCCAAGAAAACTAGCCGCTATATGCTTCATTCCCTCAGGTGTTAAATTAACAATCGACATGGCCAAGTCGGTATCTTTATCGACTTGCTTCTGGAGCAACTTCCAGTCTTCTTTTATACTATCGATATCGGACTCAACTTGCTTTTTAAAATCCGTTATTTGCTGCTTGTCTTTCTTTATTTTACTGGTCAACTGCTTTAATTCTTTTGATATTTTTATTTTCTCTAGAGTATTAGCGCTTTTAAACTCTTCTTTTAACTGTTGATAATCTTGTTTATGTTTATTTAACTTTTCTTCGTCAGGTAACTGACTTGCCGCCGTTTCCCATGAGCTTCTCATTTGGCTGACTTTATCAGAAAACTGTTGATACAATTCTGGAGAGCGTATATCAACTTTTTTCAAAATGTCATTAGGATCAACCGACTTTGACTTCTCTACAATAGTCTCAGGCCAACTCCAACTCGAATCTCCCTGAGAATTCTTTTTATACAATGAAGCTTTTTGAACTCGCTCTTGATTCAATGCGATTGATTTTAATGACAGTTCATCAACATGAAAATTGCCTTTAAGTAACTCTTGAATAGATAGATCAAATTTAAGAAGCTCGAGCTGTAACCGATTTCGCATCAAGTCGTCTGGATCGGCAATTTCTATATTGTCGAGCTGCAAACTGCCATCGAGCCATCCTAATTGAGAACCACTTAATGAGACTGTTGCTCCATTAACTTTTGAGCCGCCAGACTCAACAGCATCAGAAATCCAGTCATTAACAAAAAACGTGATAAGAATCCAAGCTAACAATCCAAATACAGCAACGATAGCTATTCCTGATAACCTAAATAGTTTCATCATTAACTCATGCCATTGATTGATAAATTTGATATAACTTTGTTGCTTTAAGCATTCTAACTAAATACAGCTTTTCAACTCGTTCTTTTAAATAGTTCCGATATAAAACAACTAGTTTTTTTGAGCCCCAGTAAAGAGGAATAAGCAACACTACGCCGACAATTAAGGAAGATAAAGCCAATGTATTATTTAATGCCAGACTTTGTCCAACAGATGAAGTTGTCACAGTCGTCCAAAAAGTCTCGAGTTGTGGATTCTGTAATAACCATAGACCGATAGCATTAAATAATGGATCAAGTAACCAGGCTAATAGCGGAAATAAAATACTAAACAAAATAAACATGGATAGATTCACTCTTAAAAATGCGACCAAAAGTAAAATCACCCATTTAGCAGCACTAAATAGAGGTAGCATGGCAAAGATAAAAGCCAGAGCGATGGCCCAGCCAACGGCACTAGGAGACTCTTCTGAGTTCAACACTTTTAAAAATTTGGCTATCAAATTTAACATTAAAGGTCCCCTTTATGGTATTCAGCGCGCCGTTATCATGATATCCAGTTATATAATAAAACTCACTCATTGATTAGTAGAGTAAACTTATTTTACAAGAGTTCAAAATATTTTTGCAGATAAAGAAAAAGGAGCCAAAGCTCCTTTTTCTTTATCGAATGTAATCAGTATAGCAATATTTAAAATTGATAACTCGCATTCACAAAAATTCGACTATCGCCATTATCAAAATTATCAAGGTCAGTATCACTAAAAGACAGCTTCATCTCGATCTCACCAATATTTGTCCACGCATCAAATCCGAAGACGGAGTAGCTTTCTAGAAGTCCATCTAAAGAATAATGACCTACATAAGCTGCAGTTTTGATCACATCGTGTAATGGTAAATTGAATCTCCCTTCAACATAAGTGCCCGCTTCGTCCAATCCAAAGTAATCATTGGTATGACCAAATAATAAAGTAATAAAATCTTTGTAAGTCAAAGAAGCATTCACTTCGGCATAATCGGAATCGCCACCTTCTTCATCCGTAAAAATCGAGTAAACGACCTCACCTTCATAAGTAAAATCCTTATTTATTCGGCCACGATAACCACCCGCGAATTCGACTTCCAAATTACCACCAGCTCGAGATTCTACCTCTGAGACGAATCCTCTAACAAACCATCCTTTTTGAGGCCGAAATTCAAAAGCTGCATTTACAGCGGGATCTTCGCCAGATTCACTCAAGCCACGATAAACATACTCACTGGCAACGCCAACACTCAAATCAAAGGGCTCAGAAATCGCCCATGGTGAAACAACAATAAGAGCGCTTCCGAGTGATGCGCTTAATAATTTATTCATTTTTTCATGCTCCATCAATTTTTTAAGCAAATTGCGTTTACTATTGTAACGAAAGCGACGCATAAAGGGTCTAATCTGAGTCGCAAAATTGTAATTTGATTTAACAGATAGTAACTCATAACGAGAGTTGCATTTATTTGAGTAGACGATATGCTAGGACGAAACAATACGGTTTCCTATGACTGAACAACAGCCAGCGCTATCGAAGCAGCAGATAATTCAGAATTTTGAAAAGTCACGTTTAGACAGTGAAGCCTTGTGTGATCCTCTTGAAATTGAAGATTACGGTTTGCAAGCAATTGCAGAAACAAGTCCTGCAAAATGGCACATCGCGCATACCAGCTGGTTTTATGAAACCTTTATTTTAAGACCTTATTCCCAGTCTTATATCCCCTTCGACGACAGCTATGAGCATTTATTCAACTCTTATTATAATACTGTAGGACAACCATTTCTGAGGCCCAAAAGAGGGTTACTTTCTCGTCCAACCGTCAATCAAATATTCAATTATCGGCAACATATAACTGAAAAAGTTCTAAACCTGCTGGACAATACCCATCACCCTGAATATTCGACTATTTTAGAGCGTGTAACCTTGGGAATTCAGCACGAAAAACAACACCAAGAGTTGTTTTTAACGGATCTCAAGTACAATTTTTTTCAAAATCCTTTACTACCAGCTTACCAGCCTATCGAAACTAAACCATCTGAAAAGCAATCTCAAAGTTGGGTTAGCCAGGACGAAGGTCTGGTGGATATCGGATTTAATGAAACAGGTTTTTGCTTCGACAATGAATTGCCCTGTCACAAAGTGTATTTAGAAAAATACGATATTGCTAAACATCCCGTTTCAAATGAAGCTTATCTCAGCTTTGTTTCAGATAGAGCTTACAAAAATCCTTTGCTGTGGTTATCGGATGGCTGGACATGGATTAACCAGAATAAAGTTCAACACCCTTTATACTGGTTAAGTAATAAAGAAGGCTGGAATGAATTCACCCTGTCAGGTCTTCAGCCATTAGATCTAAATGCTCCGGTATGCCACTTGAATTATTTTGAAGCAGATGCTTTTGCACGTTGGGCCGGTTATAGATTACCAACAGAATTCGAATGGGAGCATTACGCTCGAAAGCATAAAAATCAGCTCGTTGAATCAATGTCCAAAAACTTGCAACCTATTGCGACATCAAGTGGCGCATTATTTAATCAGATTTGGCAATGGACTCAATCAAACTACACCCAGTACCCAGGCTTCAAACCGGCAGCTGGTGCAATTGGTGAATACAATGGCAAATTTATGTGCAACCAGTTTGTCTTGAGGGGCGGCAGTTGCTTCTCACCTGAAAATCACATCCGCATATCTTATCGAAACTTTTTTTACCCAGCCGATCGTTGGCAAATGTCAGGAATTCGACTCGCCAAATAGTGCGAGCACTGAAGGTGACTTATGAATCAAGCAATTAAAAAAGAACGAATCTACTATTATGAGCAGCATAAAGTTGTTGACTCAATGTCTGACGACGTCCACCAGGGATTTTCGGCGACCCCTAAAAAATTATCGCCAAAATATTTTTACGACCAACGCGGTTCACAGCTGTTTGATGAAATCACTGAACTGCCTGAATACTATCCAACACGTACAGAGATCAGTTTACTCAAAAAGCATGCAGGAGAATTTTCTGAACTGCTGGGTGAAAACAGCATCCTTTTTGAGCTGGGTAGTGGCAGCAGCTTAAAAATTCGAATTTTACTGGAAGCTCTTCGCCCCAGTGTCTATGTTCCGATGGATATTTCCAAAGCTCATCTAATTGAGTCATCGCAACGATTGGCAGAGGATTACCCATGGCTTGAGGTCCACGCAAATCGAGTCGATTACAGCCAAGACTGGGAAGTGCCAGACTTCGGACCAGGAAGATACAATGCATTCTTCCCGGGTTCCAGTATTGGAAACTTCGATCCCAAAGATGCGTGCCGGTTACTTGAGCAAGTTGCAAAGCTTGTAGGTAATAAAGGCGGCTTGCTAATTGGCGTCGACCTGAAGAAAGAAAAATCCGTGTTAGAAGATGCTTACAATGATTCAGCTGGCGTCACAGCACAATTTAACCTGAACCTGCTTCATCATATTAACCATCAAATGAATTCAGAAATTGATCCTGAAACCTTCTCACATAAAGCAATTTATAATGACCGAGTCGGTAGAATTGAAATGCATTTGGTGAGTAACAAAGAACAAAGCATACAAATAGAAGATCAAACCTATCGATTTAACAAAGGCGAATCCATTCATACGGAAAGCTCATACAAGTACTCTGTTGAAGAATTTCACCATCTCGTAAAACAAGCGGGATTTGATCCTGTAAAAGTTTGGACCGATGAACAAAACTTGTTCAGCATCCATTATCTGCAAGTTAACAAATAGTTCGAACAAATAAGCAATGGAATCGCTAGAATAGCGACTCCATTGCTTGCTCTTGAGCGACCGTCTCAATAATCCAGTCACAAAAAGCCTTTATTTTGGGCCGTTCAGCCCACTCTTCTGGGCAAACTAGGTCGTATTTGAAATCGCTAGGCAAAACAATATCGTATGGACAAACCAGACGCCCAGCTTCAATTTCTGGTTGAGCCAATACATTATGTCCTAGAGCAATACCTTGGCCATGAATCGCCGCCTGCATAACCATACTGGAATGAGAAAATACGGGACCTTTACGAAGATCGATACCTTTTACGCCCGCCAACTTGAGCCACTTTCGCCATTCATCTGTCGTTCCATCATGCAATAACATATGATGTCTCAGGTCATCAGGCTCAGAGAGAGGTTTCTCACCGGTTAACAAAGCTGGTGAGCACATTGGTGTTAAAAATTCGTTTAATAAAGTTTCGGTATACATTCCAGGATAATCACCTTTTTCGTAATATATCGCGATATCGATATCATCCTGAAAAAAATCCACTTCGCGGTCCGTTGCTTTCAAACGAACCTCAATATCCGGATAAAGTGAATTAAAGCGACTTAGCCTTGGGACCAACCACACAATAGCAAAAGTAGGGACAACTGAGATGTTCAATGCACCTGCTGCACCTTGTGCTTTTAACTGCTCTGTCGCCGCCGCTAATTTCTCAAAAATATCACGTATTTTTGGCCAATATTCCTGGCCTTGGTCAGTAAGTAATAACTTACGGTTCTTTCTAATGAATAACTGGACTCCTAGAAACTCTTCGAGGCCCTTAATTTGATGAGAAACTGCGGCCTGTGTCACAAAAAGTTCGTCCGCAGCTCGAGTAAACGATAAATGCCTCGCAGCCGCTTCAAACGCTCTTAAACTATTTAACGGAGGTAGTCTTCTAGCCATAATCACAACATTAGTTTTTCTAATGTGAAACATTATAAATGATCGTTTGAGGCATTGCACCAAAATCATTAATATACAAACCGTTCCCGAGAGACACGTTGGCACACTCAGTTTTAACAGGTAGTTTTTTCGAAGTTTGCCAGAAGTACGGCGGTCATCACCAAGTGATGAATGGGAAAGTGATTTAGGTATTTGTTAGCGCAATATACATGTAATTCGATGGAGTGAGGTAATCGCCATGAAACAGTTTGCAAGATTTGTATCGCTTAGCGCGGTAGTTTTTTTCTCAGGCGTGAGCTTAAATACGCAGGCACTAGACTTAAATACTCAGTCATTTGAGTCTAACATCGAGTTGCAATTAACTCGTTTAAAAGCTGAAGCATTAATCAGCGTTAAATACGAAATTAAGAACCAACTCAAAGCACCTAAGAGTTTAATTTTGGGTGAAGTTGCGAAGCCAAAAGCAATGAAAAATCAATTGGCACAAAACACTAATGTTTTGAACAATTTGGAAAACTTAGCGGAATAATCACGCTAAGGGAACGATTTTCGGGGCTTTTGCTGATTCAGCTAAAAGCTCCTGAGTGAGTAGCTCAAACTTTTATCTGTCCCAACAGTGATTGATTAGCGTAGTCAGAGCACCTCCTACCCTTTTGGTCCTATCTGGCTCGACTTTTAGCTAATATCAGGCTTGTCTTTTGACAAGCCTTTTTTTTGCACCGAATTCGTGCTTGCCATTAGCCCCTTCCTGCGGTTAACTTGGTTTCTCATTTAAAAATCTCAACTCATTTATCAAAGATCATGCTAAAACACAGGCAATCGACTCACAGTGTCATTATGTGTCGCCCCTTGCGATTTGGATTTAACGAACAAACAGGGTCTGACAACGAGTTTCAACACAAGCCAAGTAAACAAGAAGCAGAAACAGTTCTTACTAGTGCGTTATCGGAATTCGATAACGCGGTCAATCAATTAACCGAACATGGCGTTGAAGTGCTAGTTCTGGAGCACCCCGAAGATTTACACGTTCCAGATGCGGTCTTTCCAAATAATTGGTTTACCACTCATTCCGATGGTACGGTTTTACTTTACCCGATGAAAACCGCCAATCGCAAAATTGAAGTCATTCCTCAAAAATTAAATGCACTATTGGAAAACTCAGGTTATCGAATAAAAAATATAGAAGATATCACCGAATCATTAAACCAAAATCAAATTCTCGAAGGCACCGGTGCCATAATTTTTGACCACGAATACCAACAAGCCTACACAGCACTTTCAGATCGATGTGAACAAGCCATTGTAGAGGCTTATTGTCAAAAATATGGATGGCAATCTAATATTTTTAATGCAACCAGTTCTCACGGAAAATCCGTCTATCACACCAATGTGGTCATGAGTATTGGCTCAGAGTTCGCCGTGATATGCGGTGAGAGTATTGCAAAAACGGAACGAACAATTATTTTCGAAAAGCTTGAGTCATGTAAAAAAAAGGTTATCGATATCAGTTTTGAACAGATGGAACGTTATTTTTGTGGAAATATATTAGAAGTAAAAAATAGCAAAGACGAAACCACCATTGTTATGTCTCAATCAGCCTGGCGAGGCTTTAACACGACACAGAGGAAACAACTTGAAAATTTAGGTCATTGTCTTATAAACGATGTTCACACCATTGAGCACATTGGTGGAGGGAGCATGCGCTGCATGATGGCGGAAAACTTTTTGCCCTCAAAATAAATAGAAAAAGCGAGAAAATCCAAAGATTGACTCGCTCTTTTCAAAGTTCGCTTGTTACTTAACTCATTACTTTATATGCGTATTCAAAAACTTAGCAACACGCTTGTAATACTTCACTCGTTTTTCATCGGATCGAAGACCATGCTCTTCCTGGTCAAATACCAACCACTCAAACTCTTTTTGGCTTTTATCGAGTGCTTCTTTCAGAGCCTCTGCATGCTCAATCGGCGCAATTTCATCCTTAACTCCATGAATGAGTAAAATTGGTGCCTTAATATTTTTCGCATTATACACCGGAGAATGAGCTTTTAATTGCTTTTCATCTGTACCAACAAACTCTCTTAAAACTAACCGCGAGGCGTAAGAGTCGGCATAACTACCCTCTTCGTCTAACATATTTAGGTCGTAAATACCCGCCGAGGCAACTGCACATTGATAAAAATCAGGATATTTAACTAACGATTGAACTGCGGAATAACCACCAAAACTTTGCCCCATAATGCAAATTTGATTTTTATTAATACGTCCCTGTTGAATCGCCCAATTTGCCGCTTCGTAAATATCACGCTGAATTAAAGTTCCCCAATTTTGGTATCCCGCTTTTTTAAAGGAAAGGCCATACCCACCTGAACCTCGGTAATTAACTTGCAACACAGCAAATCCTTGATTCGCTAGCATTTGAACCTCAGCGTTATACCCCCAAATATCTCGAACTCCGTGTGGTCCACCATGCACCAAAACCACCATAGGTACTTTTTCATTTTTTGGCTTTTGCGGATAGGTAATGTAACCACGAATATTCAATCCATCAGACGATTTAAATTTGAAAGGCTCTACCACATTGAGTTCAGATGGACTTAGGTGCTTTGCCATAGACAATATAGGACGAATTTCTTGAGTTTTAGTATTAAATAAAACAAAAGTGCCAGGAGTCGTATCACCCGAAACTGAAACTATCCATTGTTCGCCATTTTGAGATTGACTGGTAATTGATATTGAATAACCTAAAAATGTTTTTGCGAGAAATTTAAAGTTTTGAGTTTCTTTTGAATCTGGATAAATTAGCTGATAAACCGGATAATCGGGGTATGTTTTTAACGCGATAACCTCTCTGGTATTTTTACTAAACACTCCTTCTCTAACTAAATCCAATTCAGGATCTTGATAGATTAAACGGCGTTTTCCATCAGATAATTGATATTTAAATAATCCAAGAGTATCTCCTCCAGCATTATTGAATGCATAAAACGACTCTCCGACCACTGAAGCGATACTGAACGACTCTCCCATCGAAACTTTATCAATTTCTTTCCAACCACCATCTTCCTTCTTTACAAATAGTGTCTGATTACGCTCGGAATCTATAGAATGTGCTAGTTTTAATTTGCCATTTTCATCGGTGTAAAAAGCTGCTCGACGAGCAGGTGATTTAGCAATACGATGTGTTTTTCCACGGTAAACATCTAATGTCATCACCTCGGGATAAGCACCTCGATTATCCCACTCTGCTGAACTAATCAAAATATGGTCATCATCATCTTTTAAGACGTCTATGATTTCTGCCCAAGCCTTATTCTCATTGGCTTTGCGACGGCTGTGACGCTTTCCAGGATCGTGAGCTCGAAAACCAAATATAAATTTACCGTTATCTCCATCATAATCAACAGCATACAACTCGCCCAAATACTTAGGCTCTTCATATTGAACTAAGTTATGCAAAACTTTAACAACAATCCGATCATTATTGACCCAAAAAATCTCACCAGGAACATTCGCTCCCAAACCGTGATTACCCAGTTGTTTTAAGCTCGGCAAGGCAAAAAAGTATATGCGTGTTGACTCGCCATTATCGTAAGTTACGGCAACACGCTTTCCATTGGGCGAAATGACCGCTTGTTTATATTGATAGTTTTTAGCGAAATCTTCGATTGATAATGCTTTCGCTGAAATTGAAAAGATACCGAGGATAAGAAAAATCAGGGGTATTAAAGATGAATTTATTTGATGGTTAAGGTAAAGAGTCACAAAAGGTTCCCATTATTCTTAGTTTTTATTATTAGCAGACGATTGTAGGGATGCAAACCATCTAATTCAAGACACCTACCGAGATTACACTTTTTACTGGGAAGCCTTAAATTCTCTGCTAAGCTTAACGAAAACAAAGCAAAACAATTACTTATGGAAATTTCAGGCTACCAACTCAAAGAGCAAATTGGCGAAGGAGGCATGTCAGAAGTTTATCTTGCCGAGCAACTTTCTTTGCGCCGCACCGTTGCCATAAAATTTTTATCCGAACAACTTCTTAATCACACTACGGCTCTCGACTTATTCGAGAACGAGCCTCTCATCGTAGCTCGATTGAATCACCCCAAAATCATTCACGTTATCGATAAAGGAGTTACAGAATCTGGCAAGCCTTACTTTGTTATGGAATACGTTAAGGGTGTGACTTTACACGACCTCGTTCAAGACGATGAAATTCCAATGAGTAAAAAAATACAATATATAATTCAAGTGTGTCGAGGATTAGCTTACGCACACCGAAATAGTATTGTTCATAGTGATATTAAACCAGCAAACATCATTGTTGATACTGAGGATAACGCTCGTATACTCGACTTCGGAATCGCCAGTTTTTATACCGACGAGCGCTTTCAAAGTAACAACCGAACTCAAGTGATAGGAACAGAAAGATACATGGCACCTGAGGTGCAAATATCCTCTGCTAACGCAAGTCTACTAAGTGATATTTATTCCTTAGGAGTTATGATGTTTGAAGTGTTTACTGAAAACTTTATAGATCCTGTAAGTCAACCAAATATCGAAGCATCAAACTTACCAAAATCGATTAAAAAAGTTATTAGTCAATGTATTGCCAAAGATCCCTCTCAACGCCCCACTTCAGCTTCCGTTGTCGAAAACCAATTACTACAAGTCATTAAAGGCGCACACCTTGCTGCTAGCCAGAAAGAAAGTGCAGAAAAAGATGTTCAGGCTCTCAATAAAAAATTTACACTGCTAGATGTGCTTAATGAAAACGAGTTCAGCACTGTTTATTTATACGAAAAGAAAAAATCCAATGACTTAATTGTCATAAAGAAACGAAATCATGATAGTAGCGGGCTTAAGGAAGCCAAAATACTTTCCAATTTAAAACATCCAAATATCATTAATATTTACGGTACCGCCAGTAATCAGCGTGCCTTTATTGTTGTTATGGAGTATATGAATGCCGGAGCCTTATCGGATCGTTTGCTTACCCCCTTTAAATTTAACGACTTTTTCTCCATTGCAACCGACCTTGTCGATGCATTGGTGTTCGCACACCAAAACAGAGTTCATCATGGAAATATTCGCCCCTCCAACATTTTGTTTTCTCAAACCAATGAGGTAAAGCTCACTGACTTCGGATTAAGCGAGCATTATCATCATGAGGAAGACGTTGACAATTGGTATTCTCCACAAAAAGAAGAAGCGATTTCCCCTCAATTGGATATCTTTGCACTTGGAGCCGTGTTTTACCACATGCTTACAGGAAGCCCAATACAATGGAAAAAAGGGCAGATTGCTTACACTGAAAATTACGGCGAGTTACCAAAGAGACTGCATGAATTTTTGTTGAAAATGTTAGCCCTTGAACCCAGTTTTCGATTTCAAACAGCCGTTGAAGTACAACGAGAACTTGCTAAATTAAAAGCACTACCGGAAAAAGACCTAAAGCGTAAATCTGTCTTCACACCTATCGGCATCAGAAGAAAAGCAAAAGCTTCATTGCCCTTTTTTCGGTGGTTCAATAATCTATTTTGGATTTTGGTATTTTCGGTCGGCTTCACTTATTTGCAGATTTATTTTTTCTTACCGGAAGTCAAAATTCATATTCATCAAATACTCAGAGAGTTTTTACTGTGGTGGGCTGCTCAGTTAAAACCTTAAATTGCATTCACTAAAAAAGTGCAAAAAACAGCAAAGCCGCGCCGCCTAAAACAGCAACGAAAATTGTCCACATTCCAAAATCGAACGATGACTTTTCATCCTCAAAAAATATTTTGTTTGGTTTGTCACCTTCAGCTTGAAATATTAAGTCAACACCGCCAATAGTAACTTCATCTCCATCAACCAAGGTAGCGCGAGTCGTCATTCGAGAGTTAACCAGTAATCCATTTGCTGCGCCATTGTTTTTTATACTCCAAAAACGTCCCTTTTTGAAGACTTCAACATGCCGGCCAGAAACACTGGTATCTTCTCTTGATAAATGATGACCAAGCATTCGACCAATTGGCGATCCTGTCGACTCAACTTCGTAAAGCTTGCCACGTACTGCCGATGACTTGCCATGAAAAAATGCCTTTTCAAGCGTCATATCGTCAGTAATCGTATCGACACTTTGCGGCGTTGGGTATTTGCCTGTTGCTTTGGGTGCTTTTGCGCTCGCTGTTTTAGTTTCTCGTATTGTCGTGTTGTAAACTTGCTGTTGTTGATCGCTTACTTCACCAGTAAAGATGACTTTAAAACAAAACTCATCTACTCGAATTTCATCGCCATGCTTTAATAACGCTTCCGGTTTTCTCTCACCATTAATAAAAGTTCCATTTGCCGACTGCAAATCTTTAATTCGAAGCTTATTATCGGCAAAGGTTATTTGTGCATGCTTTCGCGATACATGAGGCATTGGAATTGCAATATCACAATCGGTATCTCGACCTAGAGTAATCGATTTGGATACCGGAAATATTTGTCCTGAAAAAGGAGCCGTTTGTGCTTGAATTAACCAGTCGCTTAACGCGTCTCTTATCTGCGTCTTGTTGCTCGCTTCGTCTCGACGTGGACTTCGATTAAGCAAAGGATCAACCAACTCAAGTTCGGTATCTCCAATCTTGATAATATCCCATGCTTTTAAATCGATATTTAAAGCTATAAGAGCACCATTAACAAACGAGCTTTTCGTTGTCGACTTGTGAACAAACTCAATGTCGTTGTCTTTAATATGCAATTCAGCATGATGAGGATCAACACGGGCTGAATCAATCACAATATCGCACGATGGGTCACTACCAATCGTGATCAGAGAATCCACCAACCATCGGTCGGGGCGTGATTTATCTCTGAATTGTAACTTCAACATCCGATTGTTTCCTCATAAGTGTCGGCTCTGTATATCAATCTCGTTTAACCGCTACTATCTAGTATAGGCTTTTATTATAAGTTGCTTATTCTAATGTAGACCAACTTTTTAACTAATGGGGGCGGCCATTTGCATTAACAATCCACATAAATACGCTGCATAGGTGCCGAGAGCATACCCCAATACAGCGAGTAGTACACCTACCGGCGCCAAAGCGGGATGAAACGCCGAAGCAACCACAGGTGCGGAAGCAGCTCCACCCACATTAGCTTGACTGCCAACCGCGATAAAAAATGTTGGTGCTTTTATAATCTTTGCCACCCCTAATAGCAAAAACGCGTGAATACTAATCCAAATTAATCCAACGATAAAGAGCCCGGGATGATCGGCTACGGCTTTGATATCCATTTTCATACCAATTGAAGCCACCAGAATATAAATAAAAACCGAACCGACTTTTGATGCTCCCACGGCCTCGAGTTTTCTGGCTGGACTGAAAGAAAGCGCCAAACCAATGGTCGTCGCAACAACAATCAACCAGAAAAATTTACTATCAAGACTGAACTTCTTAAGTTCGGGAAAACTTTGAGATATCAAAGGCGCCAAGAAGTCGGCAAAAAGATGAGCTACTCCGGTAGCGCCAAACCCAACGGCAAGAATGATCATAAAATCATTAAGCATCGGCATTCTTGCATGCTCCATATGAAATTTTTCGACTTGCTTACGAACTTCTTCAATCGATGAGGCGTCGGCCCCACGTTTCGCATCTAACTCTTTTGCTTTACTGGCCATAACCAGCAAAACAGCCATCCAGATGTTAGCCACGATAATATCCACAGCAATCATGGCGGGGAATATGTCATCAGAAACATTAAAAGTTTCGTACATGGCTGCCTGGTTAGCCCCACCACCAATCCAACTACCAGCGATGGTAGTCATACCACGCCAGACTTCATTAGGCTCAGCGCCACCGACCGTTTCTGGACTCACGAGCGACACCAGCAAAATTGCGATTGGACCACCAATTACAATGCCTATCGTCCCGGTTAAAAACATGATAACGGCTTTGTTTCCCAACTTTTTGATCTTTCCGAGATCAATACTCAGGGTTAACAATATCAGTGAAGCAGGTAACAAGAATCGAGAAGCGACATAATAAATTTGAGAGTCGCTACCTGAGATAATACCCGCAGAGTTAAAAATGGCAGGAATAAAATAACAAAGCAATAATGCTGGAACGTACTTGTAAAAGTTGCGCCAAAAGTTGTGGTTAGAGTGCGACGTGTAAAACACAAACCCCAAACTGATAGCTAAGATTCCTAACGTTACGCCATCACTGGTAATTAAAGCACTACTTTCTTCTACAGCCATATTTTCACTTTATTATTTGTTTTATTAAAAAAGACACGCCAACTAGGAAAACTTAATTCCCAATTTTTTATATATAAATCCCATAAGCCAAGCAGGCCCAACAAGCAAGAACAACACGTCCTTAAAGAAGGAAGGTTTTTTACCTTCAATTTTGTGCCCGACAAATTGGAATATCCAAGCGACTATAAAAATGACAACGCCAACCACCCAAGGTTCAAATGGCGCGAGTCGTTCGATAGCATACGTTGCCCAAATGACGATTGCCGAAAACAGAAACATACCAATACTCAAGGACAAAGAAGTGACAATATAAAATATCATCACGAGCACTAAAGCCACGGTTGCCCAATTTACTATTGAATGAACCGCTAACCACTGAGGCACAGGTATTGACCAAAGCATTAACGCAACACTCCAGAAAATAGCAGGCACACAAATCCAGTGAATCAGTTTATTAGTCGAATTTTGATGACTCTCACCATACTCTTCGAGCCATTGAGTAGCAGTTTTCATCGGTTCACCTTAATATTATCTAACGGGCACCACTATACCACTGCCCTAAAATTTAAAAAAGCGTTTCAAATGAGGCACATATGGCTAACATAATTACACTAATGACCGATTTCGGAAGCCAAGATGGTTATGTTGGCGCAATGATGGGACGATTGTTACGCCTTTCACCACACCATCGAATTGTCGAAATTACTCACGACATTGAACCGCAAAATGTTTGGCAGGCAGCTTTTTCTCTGCAGCGTTATGCCCAGGAGTATCCCGATAACACTGTCCATATGGTAGTGGTGGATCCTGGCGTTGGCTCAGAACGGAAAGCATTGGCACTCAGATGCGATCGACATTGGTTGGTCGGGCCGGATAACGGCGTGCTATCTCTTGCGGCCTCTCGCTACAAAAATGTTGAAAGTTACCAATTAAAGTCTCAAACAGAATGGTGGAAAAAGCATACCAGTTTTGATGGATTAGCCTTATTTAGTCCTGCAGCTGCTTGCTTGCTAAACCCTGAAATCAGGCTTGAAGAATTAGCGAGTCCCATAGACGGCTATCATAATCTTGCTTTTCCGCCGGCAGAGTTCATTGGCAATAAACTGATTGGTCAGATTCTAAGCTTTGATCGCTTCGGAAATGCCATTACCAATATTACCTCGGCAGACATTCCCAAAAATCCTCTGTTAACCGTTGACTGCAACAAATATCAATTTCCCATTCGACCTTTTTATTGCGAAGCTAATGCCAATAACCGAATTGCAATTATCAACTCCGATGGATACCTGGAGCTCGCTATTTATCAGGGGTCCGTTAAGGCGGAGCTAGCTCTCTCTATTGGAGATAGTGTATTTGTCGATCCAGAATAAATCATACAAATTTAAAACTTTTTTTCTCCACTCAACGACTAACTCTGCAAACACAAACTTTATAAGTCCAAAATATGTTGTTTAAAGAAGAAGACTCACAACTAATCAGTAAAGCGCTCGATGGCTCCGAGCGCGCGTGGGTCAAGCTCGTACGCAGATACGAAAAGCGAGTTTTCAACTATTGCTTGCGTCTGACTGGCTCAGCAAACGATGCCATGGACCTAATGCAAGAAGTTTTTTTAGCGGTCTATAGAAATTTGCCGAGCTTTCAGGGTAATAGCCAGCTTCTAACCTGGATTTTTCGAATCGCAGCCAATAAATCAACCGACTGGCTAAGAAGCAAGCACAGAGTTCCGACTCACGAAGCAGACCCTATCGATGTCAATCACAAAGTCGATTCAAAAACACCACAGCTCGAATTACAAACAGAGCAATCGAATAATGAGATTATGCGATGTTTATCCGAGCTGCCCGACAATCAGCGTATTATCGTTGAACTTAAATTCTTCCAACACTTCACTTTTGACGAAATTGCTATGCAAACAGGCATTTCGCCTAACACTGTGAAAACCCGACTTTACGCTGCCCTAAAAAAACTTAAAGGGCATTTGGAGGTAAAACATGTCATGTGATCATTCACTCGTCGAACGTTATTTGTTTGAATACCTAGAGAGCACCTTAGAGCCCTCTCTTGCCCGAGCATTCGAGCAGTCCATCGATCGTTGTGAACATTGCCGCGATCTTTATCATGGCGCGGTAAACATGCAACAAATGGATAAAACCTGGCACGAGCAAACTCCACCGAATTGGCATCGAACTGCCTTTGTAGCGCGATCGCGGCAGAGCAAACATGTCAACTGGATGAATCGACTGTCTCTGGCAACGTCAACACTGGCCATCATGTTAGTTCTCTTTCGCGTCGAATTTATTTCTAATGACAGCGGGTTTTCTGTGAGCTTTGGCGGTAAAGGCTCACAATCCGAAATAGCAAGTATAGTTGAGCAAAAAGTTTCTCAGCTAGCAGAGCAGCAAGCGGAATACATAGACACGCGTTTTGAGAATCAAAAACTGGATCGTGTCAGCGAAAATCAAGAAATGGTTAAAGCATTATTAGCACACAATCGTTCAGAGCGACGTCAAGATATGAATGTGTTGATGGCCAGCTGGTTACAACAACGTGATTCCGATCAGCAAAAATTCAACAAACGTCTCGACTATGTCGTCGACAATCAAATTGAAAATAATCAGTACCTAAATCAGGTGCTCAAAACATCCCATTAGGTTTAGGAGATATCAATGACTATTAAGCACACTTTTTTAGCCGCGATCGCTTGCACGGTACTTTGCAAAGCTTCGGCCAATGATTTCTCAGAAATCAATAAAGACATGCGAATTATGGAGAAAATATTGGAAGCATCACTGGGTGGAGATGAGCGATTTGGCGGCCGAATAGATTCGCAGTATCTTGCTCAACAAGGCATGGTTTTCACTATTTATTCTAATCGATTTCTCTCTGTTACCGGCACACCTACCGACTGGGAAAGCTGGGGTGAACAAATCGGAGCTAATACGCTAGCGCTAGTTCATAGCACGCTCTCGCCAATGACCGATGTACTGCCTCCTGAAGCCATCGAAGAAATCGAAGTAGAACTTGAATCCAGTATGGATGAGTTACGTAACAAAGACGAAGCGTCTCGCGTAATCAGAGAAGAGCTTGAGAAAATGCGTGAAGAGCTCAGAGAGCAAAAGGAAATTTTACGCGATAACTTAAGAGAACTCCGTCAGGTAGAACGAGAAAAGTTTCGTGCCGATGAAGAGAAACAGCAGGAACTTGACGAGCAAAAAAAGAAAATTGAGCAACAAATTGCTAATAATAAGGAAGCTATGAATCAATACAATGCTAAAATACAAGCCTACCGCGAAAAACGGCTCGCTAAATTAAATGAAAAAAAGCAAAGTTTAATTGATGATTCCATTAAAACTTTGTGCGAATACAAAGCATCTTTGAAATCTTTACAAAACGATGAATATGTCACCCTGATTTTTGATAACTTTGGTAGAACCTCAGGTAATGATGATGAAATTTATGTTTTCCAAAAATCAAAACTGAAAAACTGCGAAGTCGATGAGAGTGGTTTAGCAGCTATTAAAAAATCAGCGATCATTTATCAACAATAACTCATTCCAACCTGCGATTAAGATCGCATCGAATTAATGAATCGCAGGTTTCAATTAACAATTCGTATTAAATACCTCACAAAATTTATGTCTATCTTTCAACGTCAATTATTTCTAGAATAAAGCAACTCAATCTAGCTGACTGAAAGGAAATTAAAGATGATCAAAGAAGGTGACAAACTCCCCGCAGCAACATTTTCATTAATTACTAAAGAAGGCTCCAGCAATCCAACAACAGAAGAGCTTTTCTCTGGTAAAAAAGTTGTTCTATTTGCGGTACCCGGAGCATTTACTCCAACCTGCAGCGAAGCTCATCTTCCAGGCTTTGTCGTTAACGCAGATAAAATTAAAGCCAAAGGTGTCGATACCATTATTTGCCTTTCTGTAAACGACTCTTTTGTTATGAAAGCCTGGGGAGAAGCCAGTAATGCTGACGATATTATGATGCTTGCTGATGGCGGCGGACAGTTTACCAAGGCAATCGGCCTAGAAATGGAAACTGGTGACTTTGGTGGCTTGCGCTCTCAAAGATACTCAATGATTGTTGATGATGGCGTTGTAAGTAAACTCAATGTCGAACAACCCAAACAATTTGAAGCCAGTACCGCCGAAGTTATTCTGCAGCAACTAAGCTAAAAACTTCGTTTTTCCTGGCCGGTTTTGCATTCAAGGCTAAATCCGGCCTATTTCCCCTCTTTTGCTCATTAAACTCCTTGATGATTACCCCAAAAAATACAGCAATCTCAAAAGTTTAACTTCTTATCCATTTTGTCTATACTTTATTCAGTTGATATGAATTTTGGTACTTTGTAATTTTCATGAGGCATACTCTATGAGCGCACTGAAACTGCAGTGGAGTAAGCAGCCGTTTTTTGTTGAGGCTGTCATAGAGCCGTCTGAAAAAACAATGAATATTAACGAAGTGGCCTTCCACAACTTTTTCAAACGCTCCCAATTCGCGCGTTGCCACTTATTTGAAGACAAGGTCAAAGAAGTGGTGGAAACCTGCCTGAATATCAATAATGATCCAAACATCGGGACTCAAATTATTACTGTTGCCGAAGCTCGTGACGCCGAATTTGAGCTTGAGATTGATGAAGAAGAAATGTCTGCAGTTGTGAAGGTGACTACAGCTTGTCACGGGAAGACCTTTGATTTTGATAGTCTCGTTGAGTGGTTAAACAATAATAAAGTGGTTGATGGCATCAAAGAAGACGCCGTAAGAGACTTTTTAAAAACGATTGATGAAGTAGAGCCAGGGTCTCATTTAGAAGCAGTTTTAGCAACCGGTAAGCTTCCCGAACCCGGCGCCAAAACAGAGTTCAAATGTTTGGTGCCAACGTTATTAGACCGAGTACTCAAACCAAGACTTAAAGACGACGGAACTGTCGATTTAATCGATCTTGGTACCATTGATACAGTACAACCGCAACAGCCAATCATGAAACGCATTCCTGCAACTCCTGGAACTAATGGATTTACGGTGACAGGCCAAACAATTATGGCTCCAGAAACCGAAGAAACACCTTTTGAGTTAGGAGAAGGCGCAGAACGCTCAGCGGAAGACCGTCATTTGATCATAGCATCTCGCAGCGGTATGCCGGTCATTATCGACAACGGAATGAGAGTCGATGAAGTTTATATGGTTGAAGAAGCCGATGCTTCTCACGGCAATATCATATTTGATGGCAGTGTTGTCGTTAAAGGTGATGTTTCCAACAATGTTCGAATAGAGGCTACAGGCTCTGTTACGGTCGGTGGCTCAATAAATTCAGCGACCATATTAGCCGGCTGTGACGTTGCAATTGCGAACGGCGCCGCAGGAAAGAAAGTCGATGAACAAGCGAGTGATGATTATTCCGGTTTAAGCTGCCACGTCACAGCAGGAGGACATATCAATATTGGATACGCTCAATACTCTCATTTAGAGGCTGGTAAATCGATTCATATTAATAAACAGTTATTGCACTGTCGAAGTGAAGCTAAACAATCTGTTATTTTAGGTCAAGGTAATGATCGAAAAAGCAAACTGATAGCAGGCTTTACTAAAGTCGGAGAGTCAATAACAGCGGGAGAAATTGGCGCTCCAGCATTCATTAACACTCAACTTTTTTTAACCGCCAACTCTGATGAAGGTCGAGAAGAAATTGCCCAATTAAAAGAAAAGATGGTTCCCATTAAGAAGCAACTGGATCAGCTGTACCAAGTTCAGAAATCATTACTCGATAACAAAGAAGCTCCTGACCGAAAGAAAAAATTAGAACAAGCTAGAAATTCTATCCTAAGTCTTGAAAATGACCTTGCACCTATTCAAGAAAAAATTAAAACAATCGAAAAAGAAACACAAGAAAATCTCGAAAAATGTCATATTAAAGTGGTCAGTAAAATTTTTCCGGGCGTGCGCATCCATTTTGGTCTGTCAAAAATACGCATCAGTGAAGAAAAAGGTAGTGGCAAGTATATTTACACTACGGGTAAAATTGAGTTTACCCAAGAGTAATTTCTATTCTCGTCTGGGGATATAGCCTTGAGATATAACCCAAGCTTGTAATTATCATCCAACCCATGCAATCTTAAGGTGTAAAATTTTAAATACCATGGAGTCCAGTATTCATGAAAGTACTGAAGTTTGGTGGGTCGTCACTCAAACCTTTTGAAGAATTTTTAACCTGCTGTAATCTCGTTACTAAACAATTAGCCAACTCAAACGGTATCGTTGTCGTTTCTGCATTTGGTGGAGTTACCAATTTGTTGCAGCAGGCACTCGACTCAGCTCTAACGGGAATTTTCCCTGAAAACGAATACCAACAAATAGTCGCCCAACATCAAACCCGACTTAAAGAATTAAAAGAACATTTTTCTGGCTATCACTTTGACGCACTGGAAAAACAAAAAAAGGCACATCTCAATAATCTTTATCAACTTCTTCAGGGAATCACATTAGTTAAAGATGCGAATGAGCGAACTCAAGCGAAGGTTTTGGCTTATGGTGAATTACTATCAAGTAATTATTTTTTCGAATCCGTGAAAGCAGCTCTGGTGGACTCTGATATTTCTGATGATATTGAAGTTGTCCTCATCGAGAGTCAATCGTTTATTAAAACTCAGGGTTCACCTTTAGAAGCACACTACGATGAAGAGCTCACAGATAAAGCCATGCAATCGCTTTCAATGAAAGGACAAAATCAATGGGCTGTAGCTCCGGGATTCATTGCTAGTAATGAAGACGGCGATTTAACTTTACTCGGTCGAAATGGCTCTGACTTATCGGCTGCTATTTTTGCCGCAACGTTGAAAGCCGATGAACTGCAAATCTGGAGTGATGTCGAAGGTATCTACAATGCTGATCCCAACCGAGTTCCTCAGGCTCAAGTTGTTGATAAACTCAGTTATCGCGAAGCGATGGAACTTTCTTTTTTTGGTGCCAAAGTACTGCACCCCAAAACGATTGCTCCTATTGCCAGCCATAAAATTCCAACGCTAATCAAAAATACTTATAACCCTGACGCCGTTGGAACCTTGATAACGGAAAGCAATGAGCGAGCTGACACCGCCATTGCTGGAATTACCATGCTCGATAATCTCGCCATGCTTAATCTCTCTGGGGTTAACCTTAAAGGCCAAGCAGGACTCGCTGAACGAGTATTTCGTTGCATATCGAAAGAAAGAGTTTCAATCATTCTAATTTCTCAATCTTCTTCAGAATATGCAATTTCAATTTGCGTTAAAGAAGCGGATGTTAAACGAGCAACTCGAGCTCTCAATAATGAGTTTTCACTTGAAATGAAGCATCAACAAGTGGATCCCATTGAAGTTCGCCAACATTTATCATCGATCACTGTTGTGGGTGATCATATGAAACAGACTCATGGCGTTGCTGCCAAACTATTCTCAGCACTAGCGACGGCAAATGTCAATGTCGTAGCGATAGCACAAGATTCTTCTGAACGTTCTATCTCAGCTATTATTCGTCAAGCCAAAGCCGATGTTGCACTAAGTAAAACTTACGAGTACTTTTTCAATTGTCCGCGAATGATCTCCGTTATACTTTACGGAGTGGGTACCATAGGATCGGAATTGATAGAGCAAATATCTCGGCAACAACAAGAGTTGCTTAAACAACGCGTTGATGTTCGTGTCGTTGGCATTGCAAACTCAAAAAAACTCTTGTGGGAACCTCTTGGTATTGACTTAACTCTCTGGAACAGTCAGTTTGAACATGCTAGCAGCTCACCTAAAATTGAACAGCTACTTACTCTCATCGATCAGCAACGACCTCTTAACCCTGTTTTTGTCGATTGTTCGAGCAGCGATGAACTGGCGGATGAGTACGTAACATTATTCCAACAAGGCCTTCATATTGTCGCTGCCAATAAAAAAGCCAACACGTCAAATATTGACTACTACCGAGCTTTAAGAAGTTCAGCACACTCAGCTTTAAAACAATTTGGCTATGAAACGAATGTTGGCGCTGGACTGCCCATTATCGCCAATATTCAAAACCAAGTAAGAAGTGGTGATAAGCTGGTAGAGTTTAGTGGAATTTTGTCGGGTTCATTATCTTACATAATGGGAAGATTGGAAGACGGGCTTTCATTTTCTCAAGCTGTCTTAGAAGCCAGAGAAAAAGGTTTCACTGAACCTGATCCTCGTGATGATCTTTCCGGGATGGACGTCGCTCGGAAACTATTGATCATTGCTCGAGAGTTTGGTGCACAAAGTGAGTTGAATGATGTCGCGATTACTCCTTTACTAACCCCCGAGCTTATTGCTGCAGATAATATAGAGTCATTTCTCGAGCAACTAAGTGAAGTTGATGAAACTTACGCTCAAAAAGTTACTAGTGCTAAAGAGCATGATCAAGTGCTAAGATTTGCTGGAGTCATTGATGATCAAAATAATATGTCCGTTGATTTAATTGCTGTCGACCGTTCACATCCACTACATTCTATTCGAGATGGCGAGAATGCATTTTCATTTACAACGGCACGTTATCAACCGGTTCCTCTCGTAATCAGAGGCTACGGTGCCGGAGCAGAAGTGACTGCAGCCGGTGTTTTTGGTGACATTCTACAAACCGTGGTTGCTTAGATGAAAACAATAAAGGTTTTTTCCCCGGCGACAATCGGTAATTTTATTGTTGGCTTTGATGTTTTAGGTGCTTGTTTAGCAACTCTTGATCGAACTTTAGGCGACGAGCTCGTCATTAGTGATGAGCAGCCATCAGGATACTCAGCCGAAGGAGAATTTGCCTATAAACTGCCCGATAACGAACATAATTTAGTAATCACTACGGCAGAGTTTTTTAATCGAAAACTCGTCGATATTAAAAAACAGCAACCTATAAAATTGAATTTTACGCTTTTCAAAAACCTGCCGATTGGTAGTGGACTTGGGTCCAGTTCATCATCCATCGTCGCCACTTTATATGGTTTAAATCAATGGTATGAATCACCGTTTACTCAACAGCAATTACTGTTATGGAGTGCGCAAATCGAAGGTAGTAATTCCGGCAGTATTCACTACGACAATGTCGCTCCCTGCCTGCTCGGTGGATTACAGCTGATCAATAGTGAGCTAGAAGACCCTTGCCAACCCATTCCGTTCTTCAATGATTTATATTTTGCAATTTGTTTTCCTGATATTGAAATTACTACAAAAAGTGCACGAGCGATATTACCTGACACCATTAATTTGATAGATACCATAACGATGCAAGGAAGGCTTGCTGGCTTTATTGCTAGCTGCTTTCAAAAAAATAAAAGTCGAGCGCTCGATTTACTGAAAGATGACACGATTACTCCTAAACGAAAGCAACTCATTCCCGACTATGATAAAGCGGAAGTGCTAGCTCGAGAAAATGGCGCTCTCACATTTTGCCTTTCTGGCTCAGGCCCTACTTGTTTTGCAATATGCCGAGATGAACAAACGGCTCGAGATGTCTCAGAAAAAATCTTAAACGTTTTGTCACGCGGAGAACATGCTTTTCATTGCGTAGCTACGCTCGATGTCCAAGGTGCTCGTTTATTATAAAGAGTTATTTTCACATTCATTGATGTTAAAACATTCAAATATTATTTTCTGAGTTTTAATTAAAGAGAAATTAAACACCCTGGCAATTCCGTTTTAAATTATTTTACGCATAATAACTCATACCAGCTGGCACACTATTATCAATTATTAAAGGAGTTATTATGTTTATAAAACGGTTATCACTTGCGCTACTGACACTCTCCGCATCAACAGCATCTTTTGCAGTTGACGTATGTGACTCAAATTGGACTTTAGTTTGTCGCTCCAGTGAAGGAAATATTTTCACCTCAACACAACCAGGTCATGTTATCGCTGAACGAACCGGGAACTTTCATGAATACATGCGATGTATTAGAAATAACCCGGACGATCCTGGTGCCTGTGATCACCTGATGCCTAAACTGGAAGGAAAAAGTTTGCATTGGGGTGCGCACAACTTTTGGAAAAAAGACTACCGCGGCAACTATATCACCACAGCCGATGGAGGACGAGCAATCACCACCTGGACGTTTGACATTCGGCGGTGCTCAGGTCGCACTCATACTTTGTGGCCATCAAATTCTGATCCACAGTGGCAAGAATATACATGCACAGTTAATTAATCCATAAGCACACACTTTACTGGATCTAATTTTTCTCCATTAAAAAGCTGGGTAACCCTATGGTTACCCAGCCTATGCACTAAGAATCAGCTATCTTGTGTTACCAAAAAACAAGTCATATTGAGATAAATAAATAGGAATCTCAAGTTAATACTGGTGAAACCCAAATATTAGTTAATACTTCACACATCATTTTATTGAATTTGCAAAGATTGCTCACCCATAGAAATAAAGGGTGGTTTTCAAAAAGGAAGAGATGATGAAGTTAGCAAAGAATATAATACTCTATGGTCCGCCTGGAACAGGGAAAACTTACAACACAATTGAATACGCATTAAATATTTTAGACCCTAAATTTAAAGGCGATCGACAATCAATGAAGCAGCGCTTTGATAAGTATGTCAGTGAAAAGCGTGTTTCGTTAGTCACTTTTCATCAAAGTTATACTTACGAAGATTTTATTGAAGGTATTCGAGCGGAGACTCAAGATGGACAAATTAACTATAAGGTTACTGCAGGCATTTTTAAAAAGATTTGTGAAAGAGCAGAGTCAGGCAGAGCAGAACGGCGTAAGGTGTTTGATGCAACCGTAAAGCGACTGCAAAAAATGTTCGACAACTCTGATGGACGTCTCATACTCGATACTGTTCGAGGAAGAAAATACACCATCGAATATCATGGCGACGATACTTTTAAAGTTTTTACTAAGGAATCCGAATACAATAACCAATCTTCCAACGAGCCTGACTTTGAAACCTCATTAAAAAATGTAAAAGATATTTATACCAAAGGAGAAAAAACCGATAGAACGATAAACTCATTCGAAAAGTTCTTACTTAGTTTCATGCAAGAAGAGCTGGGGTTAAAGGAATATGATGAGCTGATAGAACAAGAAAAGTTTCGCGTGCCTTATGTGTTAATTATCGATGAGATTAATCGCGGAAACATCTCAAGTATCTTTGGTGAACTCATTACTTTAATCGAAGACAGTAAGCGTTCCGGACAAAGTGAGTCTTTAAGTACCTTATTGCCTTATTCGAAAGAAAAATTCTCTGTACCCGATAACCTCTATATTATTGGCACGATGAATACCGCGGATCGATCTTTGTCTATGATGGATACGGCTCTTAGACGTCGATTCGATTTTATAGAAATGATGCCAGACAGCTCGATTTTCGAAGGAATGTACGTTAACGGTATCGATATAAAAAAATTAATTGATACACTTAATGAGAGAATTGCGCTACTGTTTGATCGAGATCATACACTGGGACATGCTATTTTTATTGGCATAAAGTTAGCAAGTGACGAAGATAAAGCCTTTACTCAACTACAACTGGCATTCAAAAATAAAGTTTTTCCCCTACTCGAAGAATATTTTTTCGAGGACTGGAATAAAATTCGACTAGTTCTTGGAGATAATCAAAAGCAGGAGAGTCGATTTCAGTTTGTTATTCAGGAACAAAGTGAGGAAAGGCTTGCAAAGCTTCTTGGTGATGAGGGATTCGAACTTTTTCCAGAGCCGCCTCTAGAATATCGATTAAACCAAAAAGCCTTTTTATATCCAGAATCGTTCATCAGAACCTATGAGAAATAAAATGCAACTTGTTGTTAGACAAGGTGACAATATCACCCAACTAACTGCAGCAAATGCTCAAAACCAACATGTAATACCCGACAACCGATTTAGAGAGTTGATTAATATTTATTGGCAGAATGATGATTTTAGAAAACTATTGGAATTAACACCGGGTCGTAAAGTCAATCACTTTAGTGTTAAGCACTATGTCGGTTTTTTGTATCTACCCAGTGGATTTCAAATTAACTTTCTACCTAAATGGCCTCGTGGATTTTTCAAAGGTTCATCACAACAAGAAATAAATTTAGTCTTTGAGATGCTAAATGCATGTATCGACTCTTCTGATTTTTTAAACGTAAGATCGAATGCAATTGAAAATAGCATGCCTATCTTCGAACGATTTTTACTACAGTTTTTAGAAGAAGTAAACTGGGTTATTAAACGAGGTATCAAATCGGATTATAAAATTACTCAGACTAACAGTCATTTTTTTAAAGGTCGACTGTTGGTAAGTCAACAGATCAAGCATAATCTAGTACAACAACACAAAACTTTTATTGAATATGATGAATATACAACGGATCGATCTGAGAACCGATTATTAAAACGAGCGATCGAAACCTGTTTAAGAACCAGCAAATCTTTAGCGATTCAAAAGTTGGCTCAAGAAATACTTCCTTATTTTGGAAATCTACCAACAAGCATTGATATTGAACAGGACTTTAATCGTGTAAGATTAGATCGTTCCATGAGCTATTACAAAGGAGCTATGCGTACTTGCAAACTTATATTAAAGCGACTTCAGCCTATTTCATGGCAAGGAAAAAGTAATCATTACAGCTTCGTATTATCTATAAATGATCTGTTCAAACAATACGCGATGAATAGAGTCTTCCGACTTCCACAACAAATCAATGTCGATTTAAAACGAATAAAGCCATTTATTTCAAAGCACCTAACGAGAGACAAATCTATACAACTACCCGCTCGTCAACTAAAGCCGCATGTAGCGGAACATCAATCAGGTAAACGCTCATGGATATTGGCAGAATGGCAAATCATATCAGTCAAACAACGAAAAAGTTATTATGGGCTCGATCTAAATTTCTTATATCAGCTTAAGTATTTAACCCAGCTTCCAGTAAATGAAAAGCCGTTACAATCAGTGATAATATTATGTCCATTGAATGACGAATTTGAAATTCCAATATCTTTACAGATGGATCAAGTTTTAGATATCACATTAGTACCAATTCAACTTGACTAACTGCGGGCTTTTTAATTCAAGAAAATTTTTCTGAAAGGAGTAGTTGCTTCAATAACTTATCACCAGCTATTGAAGCTTAAAAAAACTTATTTTTGCTCTGGCATATTCTTCGAATAAAAAATTTCATACATTTCTTTTTCGAGCCGTCGCTTAATTGAACGTAACTCGTCATCACTAAAATGCTCTTCACCTGAGCCAAATAAATAGTCATCCATTTCGACTTGCTTTCGAATCATTTTGGTATGAAATGTATTTTCTTGGAACACATTAACATCAATCATTTGATATAAATCTTGAGTATCTTCCGAAAGGTAGTTTTGAATGGAATTAATTTCGTGATCAATATAATGTTTTGTGCCATCAACATCCCGCGTGAAACCACGCACTCGATAATCCACAATGACAATATCAGAATCAAAGCTGTGTATTAAATAGTTGAGCGCTTTTAAAGGTGATATTACGCCGCAAGTCGAAACATCGATATCTGCTCGGAATGTACTAATACCACCATCAGGATGACTTTCAGGGTAAGTATGGACCGTGATATGACTTTTATCGAGATGAGCAACAACCGACTCAGGAAGAGGACCTGGTCCTTCATCGATCTGTTCTTTCTTTGGTTCTATTTCATGTTCAGCAATTAACATGGTGACCGAAGCGCCATGCGGATCGTAATCTTGACGCGCAACATTTAAAACGTGTGCACCGATAATTTCCGTTACGTTCGTCAGTATCTTCGTCAACCGTTCAGCATTGTACTGATCATCAATATACTCAATATATTCTTTACGGTGCTCGGCGCTCTGAGCATAGCTAATGTCGTAAATATTAAAGCTCAGGGATTTAGTCAGGTTGTTAAACCCGTGCAGTTTTAACTTTTTATCCATCAATAACAAAACTCGGATTATATTGCTTCAATTGAACCGCACATTTTAATTCAGATTCAATCATTTTTATACGTTTTTAGAAAAATCTTTAATGTTGCGCCAACCCCAAAATTATTATTTAATTTCAATAACTTATTGTCAAATAACGTAACCTTGATTGCATATTTCTTAGAAGCGGGAATTATCACAGATTTTTTACTGCCCATTTAACCGAATTTAGCGACAACTTGCTTTATCGAGGACAAGTAGTGTCCACCAAATAGATTTAAATGGTTTAGTAGATGATAGAGATTGTATATCGGCGCTCGCTCGCGCCAAGAAGGCTCATACTGCTTTGCATTTGCCGCGTATGCCTCGTAAAAGGCACCGTGAAAACCTCCGAATAAGGTCGTCATTGCTAAATCGGCCTCGGCCCATCCGAAATAACAAGCAGGATCAATAACAGTTGCTCCCTGCGTCGTGTTCATGGCATTGCCAGACCATAAATCACCATGAATCAATACTGCTGGTAGCTCTGGAATCCAGCGCTCCAATCTATCGGCCAACTCCAGAATACTTCTGTGAAGAGCTTGATCCAGAAGCCCATTATTAAGCGCTATGTCAGCCTGATAACCTAAGCGATGCTCTCTAAAAAACTCAATACCCGATTCTTTAGGAGTGTTTACTTGTCGAGTTTCACCACAGTAATTGTCTTCAGAAAAGCCAAAGCTAGGTTCTGGAGTCTCGTGCAACAACGCTAGTTTTTCGCCTAATTCTTGCCAGTAATTATTATCGGGTGCCGTCGGCGATCGGTACTCCAACAAAAGCCCATGTTCTTCAAATGCGATGACTTCAGGAGCAAATCCAACCACTCTATCATTA
This sequence comes from Pleionea sediminis, assembly GCF_007570825.1. Taxonomy (GTDB): domain Bacteria; phylum Pseudomonadota; class Gammaproteobacteria; order Enterobacterales; family Kangiellaceae; genus Pleionea; species Pleionea sediminis. The sequence goes on from NZ_SUNB01000001.1 coordinate 582,652, forward strand.
ATAGCAGCCAATCCTCGAGCCTCTGCTCCGAACATGGAGACTCCCGAATGGCATTTAAGAAAGAAGTTCTTCCCGTTGGTTAACTCAATTTGATATGCATCGTTAATACATCCACCAGAGACAGACGAGATGTTTGCTATAGAGGCAGGTACATGCCCCTGTATCCAGGCTTTCATTGAAGTCGATAGGCTCATCGATAATGTCCCTTACTGATTTCTAGCATTTGTTCATGATGACAGTAAAAAGTAAACTCGATACACTCACTAAAGTGCTTACGCTGCATTTAGTATATCATCCAGTTAATTTGACAGAATTCGATCAAATAATAAGAAATAAGGCTCATGAAAATAACTTTACGTTTTATCTTACTTCTCATCATCCCATTGTTGTTTATTGCGAAAATTAATGCACAACCAACATTGATTCATAACATTAACGGTTTCACCTTTGTTGGCCAACCTGGCCCAAAGTCCGAACTTTTTTCATTTGACACCTTAGTTTTTGAAGATGGAAAAGTTTTATTTATCGGTGAATTAAATGATGCCAAGAAAAAATTTTCCAATGCAATAACAATAAATGGTAATAAGAAAACTTTACTGCCTGGTCTTATCGATGCTCATGGGCATGTTTTGGGACTCGGACAAGGGTTATCAACTGTTGATTTACGAGGTACACAATCGGAACAAGAAGCCATTGAACGAATAATTCAGTACGCTAAAGAAAACCCAAAGCAAAAGTGGATTATTGGTCGAGGCTGGAATCAGGTTCTCTGGCCTGATAAAAAGTTTCCCAGTAAAAAAAGCTTAGATCAGCTCAAGTTGAATCGACCAATTTTTTTAAGCCGGATTGATGGGCATGCAGCATGGGTTAACTCTAAAGCATTAGCGATCGCGAAAATAAATAAGCAAACAAAAGATCCCGATGGCGGCCAAATTTTACGAGATAGTTCCGGTGAAGCGACCGGTGTTTTAATTGATACAGCAGAATATTTGGTCTCCAATAAAATTCCAGTGCCGACACAAATAGAGATAAATTTCGCTCTCGATAAAGCATTCAATCATCTAATAAAACTAGGATTAACCAGTGTCCATGACGCTGGCATTAAGCAACCCGTTTACGAAATTTATCAGCAGCGTGCAGAGCAGAATACTTTACCTCTGAGAATTTACGCCATGCTGGATGGCAGCTCCGATAATTTAAGTCGTTGGCTGGAAAATGGAATTATCAAAGACAAAGAAGATAAACTATTAATTCGAAGCGTCAAACTATACTCCGATGGCGCATTGGGAAGTCGAGGTGCGGCATTAATAAAACCCTATTCCGATCTCCCTGACCACAAAGGGTTGTTGGTAACTCAACCAGATATATTAGATAATCGTGTTGAACTAGTATTAAAAGCTGGTTTTCAAGCCAACATTCACGCGATTGGCGACCGAGGAAATCGCATTGTACTTGATGCATTAGAGTCAGCCCTTAAACAAAACTTTGGTACAAAATTACGTCATCGAATTGAGCATGCACAAATCGTTGCGCTCAGTGATTTAAAACGGTTTAAAGAACTTAATCTTATTGCTTCCATGCAACCAACCCATGCCACCAGTGATATGAATATGGCTGAAGATCGGGTTGGTGCTGAACGCATCAAAGGCGCTTACGCCTGGCGAACATTGTTAGATCAAGGAACGATCATAGCCTCGGGCTCCGATTTTCCAGTTGAACTGGCCAATCCATTTCATGGCATTCATGCAGCGGTCACGCGTCAAAATCATAATAATCAACCTGAAAGCGGTTGGAAGCCTGAGCAAAAAATGACCCTAAAGGAAGCATTGCGAAGTTTTACGCTCGATGCAGCCTATGCTGCCCACCAAGAAAAGGAAATTGGCTCTTTAGAGCCTGGTAAATGGGCCGACTTTATCATTGTCGATCAAAATCCTTTCAATATTCCGCCAGAAAATTTGTGGAATATTCAAGTAGAGCAAACCTGGATCGCCGGTCAACAAGTGTTTGAAAAAGCGTTATAATCAATTTTGACGTTGTGTGTCCAATGGGCATACATAAACATTGCAGATTTAAAGGAGATTCCCATGGTACGTGCAACAGCTCGTCACTTACTGGTCGATAGCGAAGACAAATGCAACGAAATCAAAGAAAAAATTGAAAATGGTGCTGATTTCGCTGAAATGGCAAAAGAACACTCCAGCTGTCCCTCAAGCCGCAACGGCGGAGACTTAGGTGAATTTGGTCGCGGACAGATGGTTAAAGAATTTGATGAAGTGGTTTTTTCTGCCCCTGTTAACACGGTTCAAGGCCCGGTAAAAACACAGTTCGGTTTTCACTTGCTTGAAGTCACTGGCCGTACAGAATAAATAATCGGCCAGAATCATTTATTATTTCAATATTCCGGCAAAATACATTAATTGTGATTTTGTCGGAACTTCCCATCATTTATCGGATACCCAATTATGGATAAGCAAACAGAGATAGAAGCCGCTGTTTTTCGACGATTATTAAAGCATCTTGACGACCATAAAGATGTACAAAATATTGATCTTATGAATCTCGCTGATTTTTGTCGAAATTGCTTAGCAAAATGGATGGTTACTGCAGCGGAAGAAAATGACGTTCCACTCGATTACGAACAAGCTCGTGAAAAAATTTACGGAATGCCCTATTCAGAATGGAAAAAGCTATACCAAAGAAAAGCGACGCCTGAACAAATAGCTGCTTTTGAAGCTAAAAACAATGGCAACTAGGCTTAATAGCTTGGAAAAAATTCAGACCACGGTTGAGTCATGGAAAATTACGAAGAACTTTTAATATCTTTGCGAAAAATTATTCGCTCAATCGATTTACACTCAAAAGACTTAAACAAGTCAGCTGGAATGACTGGTCCACAACTCGTTGTTCTTCAGGTAATCTGCAAAAATGAAGGCACAACTGCCAAAGCGCTTGCCGAGAAAGTCAACTTGAGCCAAGGTACCATCACAACCATTCTCGATCGACTGGAAGGTCGCACACTAATTCAACGAGTGAGAAGTGAAACTGATCGTCGTAGTGTTCGCTTGAACCTAACAGAGCAGGGTAAATCACTCTTGTTAAAAGCTCCTAAACCTTTACAAGCACACTTTATCGAACGGTTTAAAAAGTTACCCAACGACAGGCAAGAGGTTCTACTGGACGCATTTGCTCAAGTGGCGACCATGATGGATGCAAGCGAACTTGACGCAGCACCCATGCTTGAAATTGGTCAAATAGACAAAAAATAAACTACTCGTTACACAAATCTAATAAAGTTTTATAAAGTAGATCACACCCTTTTTGGACATCATCCCAATGTGACCACTCATCGGGAGCATGACTGATCCCGCCAACACTTTTCACAAAAATAAGGGCTGTTGGTACCAGGTCGGCAAAAAACTGGCAGTCATGCCCTGCTCCACTTGGCATTCGCATATAGTCTAAAGCTAACTCCTGAGCGTTTTTTTCAACCGTATCAACCAAATCATCAGAAAAATGCCGCGGTGGAATCCAGCTTAATTGGTCGTACTCAAATTTAAGGTTATGCTTTCGCGCGATAGCTCCGAGTACCTTTTGGCATGACATAGACACCTGATGCATAACCTCATTATCCATATCTCGTCCGACAAGTGTGAAGTGAGCTTCACCAGGAATGGTATGCGCAAAACCAGGCTTTAACTCTACGCGACCAATCGTTAGTCGAGTATATTCGCTTCCCTCTTCATCAATAATACGGCTGAGTTCGTGCGCAAAGTCAGCAACGCCCATGAACGCATCACTACGCATGTTCATTGGAGCTGTTCCAGCATGATCGGGCTTTCCAACCAGTTTTATTAACCATTTAAAAACACCGGAAATGCCATCAACAACACCAACCGGTTTGTTGTTCATTTCCAAGACAGGACCTTGCTCGATATGTAATTCGAGAAAAGCTCGAATATCGGCAGGATCTCGGCGGGCGTGTAACGCTTCTTGTGGACTAAAGCCACATTGCTCCAAAGCATCTTTTAAATATTCTCCGGCAGGATCTTTGGCCGTATTTAACCACTCTAATGTTAAATTGCCAGAAAGAGCCTGAGCGCCGAGCATACCACCAAAACGTCCTTCTTCTTCGCTGGTTCCAATAATTTCGATGGGACGATTAACAGTAATATTGTTTTCTTGGATCAGACGAATGCATTCGAGCCCCGCCATAACGCCCAATGTGCCGTCGAACATACCACCGGCAGGAACAGAATCCAGATGAGAGGCAATTAAAACAGCAGGAACATCTTCAAGTTCCGGCTTGGGAACGTAACGACCGCATACATTTCCCACGCCATCCAAAGACGCTTCCATTCCAGCTGCTTCAAATTGTTGTTTAACCCATTGCCGAGCTTCCATATCGATTGGCGTTAATCCCTGACGATAAATACCTTTGTCGTCAGGGTTAAAACCAAATTTAGAAAGTTCGTATAAGTCTTTTTCGATTCGATCAATATTGACCCGCGATTGATAGGCGTTGATAACACGACTCCTATTGTCTTGCGATCACTAACCTCGTTTTTGAACTTCTACGTCGATCGCCTGGATACCGCGTTCGGTTTTTGTCACTTTAAAATTCACATCCTGATTCGGTTTTAAATATTGATAACCTCTCGTCTTGATGTTTGAACAATGAACAAAAACGCTAGTATCTTTGTTTAATGTGATAAATCCAAAACCTTTCTTTCTATTAAACCACTCTACTTTGCCAGAGAGGTTTAGTTTTAAAAATCGAGCTAATGCTAAAAACATGGTGTTTTCCTATAAGTCTTCTATAAGCCGATAGAAGTCCAGCACCGAGTAAAGTTTTTCATTCGCGTAAATTGTTCCTTTAATTAAGGAGTCGCTATCAGATACTTCTGTATTTCGATCGATGTTATCCGGATCGAAATGGATAATTTCCTCAACGCAATCAACGTTAACGCCAATTAAATTATCTTCAATCGACAGCGTAATAATCCGCCAATCTGGACTTGGCTCGGCAGCCGGTAAATTAAATAATTGTCGGCCGGAATAAATGGTAGCGATACTTCCTCGGATATTTAAAATGCCCAAAATACCTGCTGGAGCACCAGGAACTGGAGTCGGCTCGGTGTAATGAAAAATCTCTTCGATATCTCGAATTGGATGACAATAGTGGGTTTTGTCTAACTGAAAACTAATCCACTGCCATTCCTGTGGTTGCGATAAAACTTCACTTTCTCGATTTTCGTCACGCTGTTCATTACTCACGGGGCTTCCTCAGTCAGTTGACTTGTCCGATGATCGCCGTTTCTTATATTTCAGGAAGATCTCCCTCCCTGATAATGGGCAACAAATGTCAGTTCGAATTTGTTGCCCTTACTATTGTAGCGCATTTTCAAAAGCTGAAATACTAGAAGCAATGTGAGTTTGTACTCACTTTAAATAATTATATCAACTCGCGGCCCAACCGAGTGCTGCAGCTCGCTCTGCAGCTTGCTTAGGAACATCGGTTTGAACAAATTTTTGATGCATAATCTGCACACCAATGACATGATTAATGACGGCATCCATTTGCACCCGATCATGATGCTCACCATCACCCTGCTTTTGCAACAGCTCTGAGACTGCTTTCGCATCCAGTAAACCAGCCTGATTAATTTGCTCATCGGAAGCGTACTCATTGACCAGAGACATAAGAGCACTCCATTTTTTTTCATCACGATGTGCTGGCGGCGCCATAAACGCAAACTTTTGGCGTTTGTATAAGGTTTCAGGTAAAAGCCCCTTCATTGCTTCTTTTAATACGTATTTTTCGACCGGACCTTTAATTCGCAGTTGAGGCGGTACTCGAGTCGCAAACTCAGCCAAATGATGGTCAAGAAAAGCTGGCCGTGCTTCCATTGAATTTGCCATATCGACACGATCACCTCCCCAAGTCAGAATTTGCCCTTCTAACATGGTTTTTATCCAAACGTATTGCGCTTTATCTAATGGGTGACGCCCTTGCAACATGGATAAGTCGAGCGTATCTGCTATCGCCGCGCCAGGATCGTAATCTTGCAAAGCTTCCTGTCGATCTTTTGTTAATAGACTCATCGCGATTGAGTCGCAATGCAACCAAGGCTGTAAACACGTTGGCGTAAACCCAACAAAGCTCGAAATGGCTTTGGAGTTGTATTCTTCTTTTGGCAACATCGCACCGCGAAACAAAGCATTATTCTGTTCGAGTGACGACTTCCAAATATTCCGTTGCTGAGAATCTAAGTCAGATAAACCATACAAAAACATGTCGTTTCTGAAAGATGGGTATCCGGCGAATAACTCATCGGAACCTTCACCCGTTAACACGACTTTATAATTAACACGATTCACTTCTTGACTCATCAACATCTTTGCAACACCTAACGTATTGTAAATCGTGCGTTCAGTGTGCCAGATGGTGCGTTCAAAATTATCGTACAAATGCTCAGCCGAAAGACTTAGCACATGCTGATCAGCACCACACCGATCGGCCATTTCTTTTGCAATTGGCGTTTCATCATAGTCTTTATCATCAAATCCAATTGTAAATGCTTTGACCGGCTCCTGACTTACCGCTTGCGACAATCCCAATATTGAACAAGAATCTATCCCACCAGACAAATAAGCGCCCACAGGAACATCGGCGGTCAATCGATGTTGAACTGCTTCTAATAATTTTTCGCGAACCGCTTCGATGTAATAATCTTCATTTGGATTAATATCGTGCTCGTCAGCTTGAGGAAACGAAATATCCCAGTACTTGTGCTCTTCAATTTGCAGACCGTGACGTGTTCTTTTAACTTTAACAACATATCCCGGTTTAACTTGATGCACACCTTTAAAAGCGGTGGTACCTGGAACCATGGTTTGAATCAACTGATGAAACAATCCTTCCTCATCAATTTCTCTTTCAACTTCATGGTGTGCAAACAAAACTTTAAGTTCCGAACCAAACACAATACCGTTGTCCGTTTGCGTCCAATATAACGGCTTTATACCAAACCGATCACGCACAAGGTATAAACAATCTTCGTTCTTATCGAATAACGCAAAAGCAAACTCGCCGCGTAATTGCTCTAGAGTTTTCTCCAGTCCGTACCGTGGAAAAAGATGTAAAATAATTTCTGAATCAGACTTGGTATTAAAAAAGGCACCATCAGCGGTTAATTGGGCACGAATACGCTGGTAATCGTATAACTCACCGTTCATTGTTAACATTAACCGGCCATCATTAGTAACAAACGGTTGTCGGGCTCGAGATTCATTTAAATCAATAATCGATAATCTAGCATGACTAAAGCCGATGCCTTTTTCATCAATAACTTCATACCCAAATCCGTCCGGACCTCGATGATGTTGAATGGCCGCCATGTTTACCAATAACTGAGGCTCAACCGGACGGCTTGGATCGCGATGAAAAACTCCCGCAATTCCACACATAAAACAAACTCCTAAATATTTAAATCATTATGCAAGTTAAGCAAAACTTACCTCTTTACTCGACGATATCCATGACACGTTCGGTTCGCTCACACATGCAAGTTAACAATGCCATGCGGACAAATACAGCCCCTCTTGCCTGCGAAAAGTACCAGTTATGACTCGTTGAATCTAAACTCTTATCAAGCTCTTCTCCTCGAGCCAATGGATGCATTACAATCGCGTCTTTCTTTAGAGGAGAATTTTTATCGAGTACAAATTTATCGCCGAAAGATTCAAAAGTATTGCCAACCCAGGCAATCGCATTAATGTAAACAATATCAAGCTCTGGCAAATAACTTTTTAAATCAGTCGAAACAATAACGTTAAGACCTTTTTCTTTTAATTGCTCAAGCTGCCCTTCATCAAAAACAGACTGATTCGAACCATCATGAATAATGACTACCTCGTCGAACATTTCGGGAAAAATTGCCAATAACTTAAGTAGACTGCGTACCGTTCTCATTTTATTGGGAATTCCTACGATCCCCATTTTTACTTTCGGCGTATTTTCCGGATCAGAAATTAAACCCGGGCGCCATTTAAAAATCGTGTATAAATCCGAAAGCGCCTGCGTGGGATGTTCATCAACTCCATTACCAGCGTTAATAATCGGAATACGTAAACTTTCCATCATGTGATGAACAGAATCTTCGTTGCTATCACGCAGAACTACACAGTCACCGTAGTTATTAAACATTTCGCCAACATCTTGCAACGACTCACCTTTTGCAATTCCCGTTGTCGAACGATCGGTTATCGACATAATATCGCCACCTAATCGATGCCAAGCACTTTCAAAAGATAATCGCGTGCGTGTACTTGGCTCGTAAAAAGCGCTAATTAATATTTTTCCACTTAAAGGCGAATGAAAACGCTCGGGATTTCCTTCAAACTTTGCTGATAGCCGAAACAGTTGAAGTACTTCATTTCGCCCAAATTGGTCTGATGACACAATGTGATGTTGTGGCAGATTTTTTAAATAATAACCTTCTTCGACAATTGCTTTAAGCAATGCTTTTGGGTGAGCGTCGCCATACACATCTAACTTTTCTCGTGAAAAGTGCATCTGCTCACTGTTCACTTGATCTACCATAACTGTTCCTTTTTCCAGTCTATTAAAGCGAGTACCAGCAAAACAAGGGGTGCCAAGGTTGATAAACCCAGAGCAGTCCAAACTAATACCTCGAACCATTCATAAGTTACTAACATTTGTATCTCTCCTATTGGAGTCGTTTCCAATCAAATTTTTCATCGTATGCCATAAGACCAATAAGACAAACGAATAGCGAAACTACACAGGAACTCAATGCAGAAACATAATAGCCTACTTGAAAATATAACGTCAGCCCTACTGCCGACCCACCTGCCATAGCAAGAGCAGCAACAGTGCCATTTAAGCGCCGAAAATACAGACCAAAAACTATTGGCCAAATGGTGCTCGCAACAAAGGCACCGGTTATCATTAATATTGCTGCAAGAGTATCAATTCTTGGAAAACATAAAGCCCACGTAATGACACCCAAGATCACGATGGAAACCTTACTAACTTTTAGCAGTTTTTCTTTATCGGCATTTTTATTAATAATTCCGCCGTAAATATCTTTAGTAATAAGATCACTCGTAGCAGCCAATAATGAATCAAGACTGGATGCCATTGCAGAAAAAACCACAATAAAAACAAAAAAAGCGCCAACACCACCCAGAATTTTTGCCGCAATCAAAGGTCCGACCATGTCAGAACTTGCTGGATACAAACCTAAAGCAGGCGCGGCAAGAGCAATAAACCCAGTAACAATTGGTATCGGTAACCATAATACACCGGCAAGTAGAAAGGCTTTCTTACCGATTTTATCTTTAAATGCAAAAGCTCGAGACCACCACACATTCGAGTGAAATATCTCACCGATACCAAAAAAGATATTATTAAATAAAAACATCAGCGCCGCTGGAAATAGCAAATTAAGTAGTTGCGGGCTTTTTGCTTCAACCGCCGTGTGAATTTCTTCCAGTCCCAATTTACTGATACCCACATAAGCAATTAAAATGACGCCAATTAAAATAATAATGGTTTGCACAAAGTCTGTTGCAATAACCGCTTTTAATCCGCCGAGAAGCGTATAGCAAACACAAATAAATAAAATGGCGCTCATTCCTACTCGATAATCTAAACCACTCAATGTTGAAATTAATATACCGCCTCCCATGCCCAAAGAAACCAGCCAACCAAATGAATAAGCAAGGGCAACGATAAGAAAAACATACCAGGCCACGCGGCCGTACCGCCGACGAATAAAATCACCGCAGGTATACCCATGAGGCATTAAAGCTTTAATGCGTTTTGCTAAGGGGGCGAATAAAATTAAACCTAGCGCAGCCATGGAATAACCTAACATACCCCAGACACCTAACTCGTAGGTTAATTGTGGCGCTAGTAAGGTTGTATTACTGGTAATCCAGGTTGCCATTGCCGTCGCTGAAGCAAATGCAAATCCCACATTTCTACCAGCAAGCATGAAATCGTCGAGTGTTCGATTGTTTCTTCCTAGCCACCAACCGAATGCAACCCATAAAACACCAAAAACTATAACAATAGCAATTGCCCATTCCGTAGATAGCACGACAGCGTTCATAAACTAGATTCCCGTTAATCGGTTTTTTTTATTCGAGTACAAACAAGAAGCGTGGAAATTAAGCAAACAAATAACGTAAGCCCGACAAAGAAAAAAGTAACTGCCTTATCAAGTGGCCAATGCTCCACATTAACAACAACAAAATTACTCACTTCGTTCGATTTAGAATCGCGCAGACGAAAATAAAACGTTCCATCACCGTAACCACTCAATGTGATTTTCCCGTCTCGATTAATCATATACTTGCGCTCGATGGCTTCGAAATTTTCGGAGCTTGCCATTTCCAGACGAACGGATTCAGCAACCTCGCCTTCCCAGCTGAGTGAAAAGTATCCTTCCTTACTAACATCATCGACACCCGACTTCAATTTCATTTCAGCGAACGAAAAAGAACAGAGGAATAAAGATGAGACAAGTAAGATAAGCTTTATTTTGAAGGTTCTCATTGAATGAAAAGTCTCAAAAATTAAGAAAATCCATCCTAGTATAAATATACTTTGAGGTCAAATCATCTCAAATCCGGCTAGTTTGACCACTTTTAATGGCTTATTCCCGAAACTTACTGACCTAATCTATTTTTTTAGGGGCGCTTTATTCGAAAGGGACTCCTCGCTAAATTTCATTAGCAAGTTAAAACAGTTAGAGAAATGAAAATTCTGGAACTGGCCTTAAGCTGGTAAGGCCAGTTTAGGAAGAACTAAAATGATGTTCGGCGATAGGTACGATATTGAGGAGTCCAAAAGTTTCTTTCTAACTTTTCACTTAACGCTTCATCTGAAATTGTAATCGCAACATTATCATCCATCGCTTGTCGAGCGACTGCGCGAGCAATTGAATAACTGACTTGACGAATGTCTTTTAAAGGTGGCAACAATGCGCCCGATGAACATTCAATGGAATATTGCGCTAACGCTTCACTTGCTGCCATCAACATATTATTCGTAACTCGACTTGCCTTCGCAGCCAAAACCCCTAGCCCGATACCAGGAAAAATATAAGCATTATTACATTGAGCAATCGGATAAGACTCTCCCTCAAAGTTGACTGGCTCAAATGGGCTACCGGTTGCCACAATCGCTTTTCCTTGTGACCACTCTATTAAGTTTTCTGGCTTTGCTTCGCTTTTTGATGTTGGGTTCGACAGTGGCAAAATAATGGGATGGTCAGTGCTTGATAGCATCATTTGCACAATGTCGTTGGTAAACACATCAGGTTGACCAGAAACCCCAACTAACACCGTTGGTTTTGCAAATTTTACCGTATTAAAAAAATCAACACGCCCGTTTTCATTTTTTACCCAATCACTCGTAATATCCGATTTTTGCGCCACCGGTTTTTGAAATGACTTGAGATATTCGAGGTCATCAGTTAATAAACCTCGGCTATCAATTAAAAAGATCCGTTCGCGTGCCTGTTCATCGGAAAGTCCTTCCCGTTTCATCTGTGCAATCACTTGCTCAGCTATTCCACACCCTGCAGAACCGGCACCCAAAAATACCAAGCGTTGATCTTTTAATTGTTGGCCGAGCTTTTTACAGCCCGCTAACAAAGTTCCCACAGTTACTGCAGCAGTCCCTTGAATATCATCATTAAAACTACACAGTTCATCACGATACTTTTCAAGCAATGGTGTCGCGTTGGTTGCTGCAAAGTCTTCGAACTGCAACAAGGCATCGGGCCATCGTCGTTTAACCGACTGGATGAACAAATCAACAAATTCGTAATAATCGTCACCGGTAATTCGTTCGTGACGCCAACCCATGTACATGGGATCATTTAATAGTTCTTCATTGTTACAACCAACATCGAGAACAATCGGTTGGGTGTAGGCCGGACTTATTCCGCCACAAGCAGTATACAAGGCAAGTTTACCGATAGGGATTCCCATACCGCCAATACCCTGATCACCCAAACCTAAAATGCGCTCTCCGTCAGTTACGACAATCACTTTAACGTTATGCTTAGTGGCATTCTGAAGCATGTCATCAATACGATCCCGATCGGGATAAGAGATAAACAACCCGCGTTTACGACGATAAATTTTAGAAAATTCCTGACAGGCTCGGCCAACAGTCGGTGTATAGATCAGTGGCATAACTTCATCGATATGATCGACAATGAGTTTAAAAAATAACGTTTCGTTTGTATCTTGAATATTTCTTAAATAAACGTGCTTGTCCAAATCGCCTTTAAATCCTTGCAATTGTTGATAGCATCTTGCCGACTGCTCCTCAATCGACTCAATATTCTGGGGTAATAGCCCTTCAAGATTAAATGTTTGGCGTTCAATCTCAGAAAATGCACTGCCTTTATTTAAAAGTGGAGTCTCTAAAAGAATGGGACCCGCATAAGGGATGTATAGAGGACGCTTTTCACCCTTCGACTTATTTTTCGTCATAATTATGTTGTCTCGCTCTCTTTTCTATAAATGATAACAGTCTCACTTTACCGTTTAATGAGTACCGATTAAAAATTACCGCTCAATGCACTTTATAATTTTTTGTTATGACAACTTTATGCGGAATTAACTTTTGTTTGATGAATTTCAAAAATAGCTTTTACTTGCATCATGCAAACAAGAACGCCTCCATTATAGGCTTCAACAGAATTTAATAAACCTTTTTTGATTCGCTACTTAATGGTGACGTTGCAGCCCTCATTAAAACTTCCGCTAATATATTAATGTCATCCAATGAATTATAAGAATGAACGGATATACGATTCACCTCTGTATTCGATCTTTGCTGCATTTGTATTGGCCCAGAATCAAAATAGCTCACACTAGTAACAATTGAATGGTCTAATAAATATTTATTAAGCTCGCTGGCTTTCCACTGAGCTAAGTTGAAAGTAATGATCCCCGAGGCATTCATCTCATTTTCATAAGTGGTCAGATGAGGTATCTCATTTAACTTTTCTCTGACAGACTTTGCCGTCGTCTCAATACTTTTATAAATGTTAGTTTGATTCGAAAGTAAGTTATCAATCGCAACACTCAAACCCAGTCTTGCTGACCAATTCCCTTCCCATAACTCAAATCGTCTTGCATCTTTGCGTAATGAAAAATCGCCTGAAGGCTTTAACTCTGTCGCGAAGTGATCGGTAATAATAGGAAGTAAGGCATCATTAATCACACGATCCGATGCATATAGAAACCCAGTTCCTCGTGGCGCTCGCAAAAACTTTCTTCCTGTTGCACATAAGAAATCACAATGAAGTTTCGTGACATCTATAGGTAATTGCCCTGCGACCTGACAGGCATCAACCACATAATATAAATGATGATCTTTGATTGCACGACCAACTTCTTCTGCCGGAACTCGCGTTCCAATGTGAGAGGGAACCCAGGTGATAATTAAAGCTTTTGTTTTATCCGAAACCGTATGCAAGACATCTTCAACATTGATGTTTCCTTCTCTCAAGGACACTACTTTAATGACCAGCTCGTATTTTTCGGCCAACTGATGAATCGCAACAAAATTTGCACCATACTCAAATTCAGTAATGATAACTTCGTCACCCGATTCCCAAGGAATTGATAATAGAGCGGAGACCATGGCTCGGGTCGCGCTTTCTTGCAAAGCAATTTGGTGCTCTTGAGCCAAAATTAACGAAGCGATTCTTTGATAGAGTTTTTGCCAATCTTCGCTGTGATTAGAAGCGCATAGATAGCCACCCAACTGTTGTTCTTCTCGCAGGTAATTGATTTGTGCTTCCACCACATTATCAGCACAAATACTTGCCCCAGCAGCATTAAAATGAATTAACGACGTCACGGGATTAAAATCCATTGATTTTATGAACGTTAAGTATGCCGGGAAAGAAATACGATAACAAATGAGCTAATAACCACTCTCTATTTGTCTCTACTCAAAAAAAATGCCTCATCGCTGTAATGAGGCATTAATCGGTTACATGAAGAATCTTGCAAGGTGGAAAAAGTGTTAGGCAGCAGACTCCGTTTTCTTACTGGTGCTGCTTGAAGCATCAGATTTCGTTTCTGTCTTTTTAGCCTTAGCGCCAGAGTTCTTAAAATCAGTTTCATACCACCCCGAACCTTTCAATTGAAAACCGGCAGCCGAAACAAGCTTTTTAAGCTCGGGCTTGTCACACTCTGGACATTCCACTAACGGGGAATCACTCATTTTCTGAAGCTTTTCGAATTGATGATCACAAGCACCGCACTGATACTCATAAATAGGCATGGCTAATTCCTCACTGCGCACAAACTCAAATACCGCTCAAAGCGGCTCATACAGGGCAATATAAGGCCTTTTTTCAAAAAATAAAGTGGCAAGATTAAATTTTATGCGTTAATACCTAAAATCAACCATTTAGCGACGCTGTGAACGCTGCTAAAATAGACCTCTTAATTTTAAAAATTCAGAATAAAAACGACGGAACTCCAATGCGTACCAGTAATTATTTAGTCGCAACTTTAAGAGAAACCCCTTCAGATGCCGAATTAGTAAGCCATCAACTTATGCTAAGAGCAGGCTTAATAAGAAAACTGGCTGCATCAGCCGGACTATATAGCTGGCTGCCAACAGGCCTGAGAGTATTAAGAAAGGTTGAGTCGATTGTTCGAGAAGAAATGAATAAAGTGGGCGCACAAGAAGTGCTCATGCCAATGGTTCAACCAGCCGACCTGTGGGAAGAGTCAGGACGATGGAGCCAATTTGGACCAGAACTATTACGGCTGCACGATCGGCACAATCGAGAGTTTTGCCTCGGTCCAACCCACGAAGAAGTCATAACTGCAATTATTCGAGACGAAGTTCGATCCTACAAACAATTACCTTCATGCTTTTATCAAATACAAACAAAATTTCGTGATGAGAGACGGCCTCGATTTGGTGTAATGCGTGCTCGTGAATTTCTAATGAAAGATGCTTATTCATTTCACGATTGTGCCGAAAGTCTCGAAGAAACTTATCAAAAAATGTATCAAGCCTACTCCAATATTTTTGACCGTCTTGGACTGGAATACCGAGCCGTTATTGCTGATACCGGAGCCATTGGTGGAAGCGCTTCGCATGAATTTCATGTGTTGGCAGAATCTGGCGAAGACGCCATTGCATTTAGTGACGGCAGTGAATACGCGGCGAATGTAGAAAAAGCAGAAGCACAAGCTCCACAAAATGAGCGCCCAGCTCCTACTGAGACAGTAGAGAGTATCAATACACCAAATTGCAAAACAATGGAGCAATTAGCTGACCAGTTATCACTCCCAACAGAGCAGTTTGTCAAAACCTTGTTAGTCAAAGGCGCAACTGAAGAACATCCTGTCGTCGCTCTGTGCTTACGTGGCGATCACACATTAAACGAATTAAAAGCCGAGAAACACGATTTAGTGAGTGCTCCACTAACAATGGCCACGGATGAAGAGATTCAAGACTTAGTCGATTGCGAGGCCGGCTATCTGGGCCCTGTAAAACTGAACGCGCCTGTTATAGTTGATCGCGATGCCAGTATTTTGTCCGACTTTACTTGCGGCGCAAATACTAACGAACACCACTTAAAAGGCGTCAACTGGGAGAGAGATGCACAAATTACCGAAGTGATGGATATTCGAAATGTCGTCGAAGGCGATCGGGCCCCCGATGGCAAAGGTCAATTAACTATTAAGCGCGGTATCGAAGTCGGTCACATTTTCCAGTTAGGCTCAAAATACAGCAAGGCAATGAATGCCAATGTTCTTAATGAGCAAGGTAAAGCCGTGACTCTAGAAATGGGCTGCTACGGAATTGGCGTGAGCCGAATCGTTGCTGCTGCCATTGAACAAAATCATGACGACTATGGCATTATTTGGCCGCAAAATATTGCACCATTTACCGTTGCGATAGTCCCCATGAACATGAAACGCTCAACCCGCGTAAAAGAAGCTGCCGAAACTCTGTACCAGGAGCTTTTAGATCGCGGCGTAGAAGTTATTCTGGACGATCGCAAAGAGCGTCCGGGCGTCATGTTTGCCGACATCGAGTTAATGGGCGTTCCGCACCGAATTGTTATTTCAGATAAAGGTATCGATCAAGGCACTTTCGAATACAAACATCGACGTGACAACGAAAAACTCGATATATCACAAGATAATGTTCTAGACTTTATAATGGATAAGCTGAGTACTTAATTACTATGGTGGCCAGACACACAACCCTGTTTTTAGTTTTATTCATATGCTTCATTGTGCCGTTACAGGCCAATCAAAAAGTTCCTGATCAGGCATTTCGTCAGGAGCTTAAAACCTTATTGACCGAAGAACACTCCTTCACCGATCGCTTTGAAGCAGAAGTCTGGCTTAAAGATATGTCAAAGCGGCTTGCGAAACGCGCGCCGCACATTCCTCAAGACGAACGATTCGAGACATTAAAACTTGCCCATAAATACGCCAAGTCTTACAAACTTGATCCGCAACTGGTACTTGCCGTTATTGAGGTTGAATCAAACTTCGATCGCTTTGCAATTTCCAGCGTCGGAGCTCGAGGTTTAATGCAAATTATGCCGTTTTGGAAAGAAGTCATTGGCAAACCCGATGACAACTTAATGGATATCGAAACCAATATTCGCTATGGCTGTGCCATTCTCAGTTTGTACATTAAGAAAGAAAAGAAAAACATCACCAATGCGCTTGCTCGATATAACGGAAGTTATGGCAGAATGAAATATCCGATGAAGGTGTACAAAGCGCTACGCAAACGTTGGAAAGCGTAAAATGAATGCGGAAAGCCCCATCGGACTCGTTCTCTCCGGCGGAGGCGCAAGAGCCGCTTATCAAGTCGGTGCACTTAAAGCCCTTTCAGAAATATTACCTTTTGCCACCCACAACAATCCTTTCCCCATCATCACCGGAACGTCCGCAGGTGGAATTAATGCGACCGTCGTTGCAGCCTATTCGCAACACTTTAAGTTGGGAATGAAACGACTGGAAAACGTTTGGGGAAATTTTCATTGTCAGCATGTATTTCATACCGAGTTTACCAAGTTATCAGCCAATTCATTTCGTTGGTTAAAGTTACTTCTCGGTGGTCGGCAACACATGAGTTTTGGCTTACTCGACAATACACCACTAAGTGAACTTCTGGACAAAGTCATTCCTTATCCTCTAATCCACAAGGCGATTTCGCAAGGCGCCCTCAAAGCACTTTGCGTTACTGCATCGAGTTACACGACGGGTGAATCCATTAGCTTCTTTCAAGCTCGACCCAATACCGAAATTTGGCGACGTCACAACCGACGAGGCCACCCAGCGATCATAAACAGTGATCACCTTTTGGCATCAGCAGCAATACCCATCGTATTTCCCGCCGTAAAGGTGGGCAAACAATATTTTGGTGATGGCAATATGCGTTTTCTTTCTCCTCTCAGCCCGGCAGTTCATTTAGGTGCTGATAAAATCATTGTTATCAGTGTTGATCCGTTTCAGATCAGTACCGATGAGCAAAGCCATCCCGAAGGATACCCGACAATTGCTGAAATTGGCGGACATGTTCTGGATAGTGTATTCATTGACAGTTTGGAAAGTGATTTAGAACGATTACACCGCATTAATCGAACACTTGAAAAGCTTCCGAAAAAGAAAAGCAAAGAGCTCAATTTACGAAGTATAGAAACACTGACGATCCACCCCAGTCAAGACATCAGCTTTATTGCTCGGGAACACTTTAAGGCAATGCCTGCCGCATTACGCTTTTTTCTTCGTCGTATTGGCATTGATGGAGAAAGTGGCGATGCGGTACTGAGTTATTTACTTTTCGAAAAATCCTTCACTCGCGAACTGATAGAGCTAGGCCACAAAGATACTATGGCCAAAGAAGAAGAAATTCTCAGCTTTTACAACTTAAAGTCCTGATTCACTGGTAAACCATGCAATATTGACTATTCTTTCACTGAGGGAATTAACCCGAGGTTAATCAATAACTTGCAAAAAAATCAAAAGTTCGAAGGTACTCGCAAGAACGATGAACAAGGCCGTCAAAAAAGCAATAACGAAGATACGGTTCAACATGCGCTTCTGCAAATAGCTTCACTGTCCAGTCAGGTAAAAAATCTCTCTGATTTTTATAAGGACCTGCATGAGATAGTGAATACCCTTATGAGCGCAAATAACTTTTATATTGCTCTTAAAACAGATGATCGTTCACACATTCGTTTCGTTTATTTTTGCGATGAAGCCGAAGACGAAAGCTTTGATCCCACGCAATGGCCACCAGAACCTATAGAAGAATTTAAAAAGACATTATCCGGTTACATTATTAGAACGAGTGAAGCACTTCTTGCGGATTATAATGCACTTCAATCATTAATTTCCCATGATGAAATTAGTATGCGAGGCGAACCTCCCGCTCATTGGATGGGTGTTCCATTAAAGGTGATTGATGAAACCATTGGCGTCATGGTCATTCAAACCTACAAACAAGAACTCGAATTAACGGAACACGATAAAGAGCTATTAATATTTGTCTCGCAACATATCGCCAGTGTATTAGAACACAAGCAATATGAAGAGCAACTTCGTTCATACAATGAAAGACTAGAAATCAAAGTCGCTCAACGCACCGCCATGCTGGAAAAAATTAATCAAGATCTGGAAAAAGAAATTGAAGAGCGGGAGCGCAATGAAGCGCTTCAAGCAGCACTGTTTAAAATTTCAGAGTTATCAAATACGAGTCATAACCTGGATGAGTTTTACAGTGAGTTACACCATACCATCAATCAAGTTATGCCCTCTAAAAATTTCTATATTTGTACTTATAAAAAATCAGAGCAAAAAGTTTCATTTCCCTACATTGTTGACGAGTATGATTCTCAAGCACAAAGCCGAGTACTTGACGAAAACAAACCCGAAAATGAATACTCACCAACAGAATGGGTCCTGAAGAAAGGTGAACCCCTGCTAATCAATAAAAGCAATATCGAGCATTGGAAAAAACGAAATGTTATTGTGGGTACAACACCAACGACCTGGCTAGGAGTTCCTTTAATACAAAAGTCAAAAGTCAGAGGCGTGTTAGCCGTTCAAAGTTATTTAAAAGGAAAGTCATACACTCAGCTTGATAAAGAAATTTTAATGTTTGTTGCTCATCATGTATCAACAGCCATTTATCGAAAAAAAAATGCCGACTCATTGAAATATGCGCATGACGAATTAAAGAAAGTAAATGACCAACTAGAAAAGCGAGTTGCTGAACGAACACAAGAACTATCAATAACTAACTCTACTTTGAAAAAAATGCTCGACGAACGTAATAAGATGCAAAAAAAACTCGCGTTTGAAGCTTTTCATGACAGCTTAACCGGACTTCCAAATCGCGCATTATTCACTGACCGTCTAAACCAAATCATTCAACAAAGACTAAGAAATAGAGAAATTTCCTTTACCGTTTTATTTCTTGATCTCGATCGTTTCAAAGTGATTAACGATAGTTTGGGCCACATCATGGGTGACAAACTTTTACAAGAAGTTGCCGGCCGCCTGGAAGACTGCATTCGTCCAAATGATACCGTCGCTCGACTGGGTGGTGATGAGTTTTGCGTGCTACTTCGGGATATCAATATGCCTCGTGATGCAGCAATCATCGCCGACCGAATTATCGCCTCAATTTCCACTCCTTTTCAACTTGATGAACATAAAATTTTCACCTCCACCAGTATTGGTATTGCGATTTGTACAGATGATTACAGCAGTCCAGAAGATGTTTTAAGAGACGCGGATGCTGCCATGTATCACGCAAAAGCCAGCGGTAAAGCTCGTTATTCTATGTTTGACAATGACATGTACTCTACCGCAATGAAGCGATTACGCATTGAGAGTGATTTACGGCACGCCTTAGAAAAACAACAGATTAAAGTTTTTTACCAACCTATTATTGAATTAGAAACGGGACGAATCGTGTCGTTTGAAGCATTAGCCCGATGGATTCATGATGATATGGGATTCATACCACCGGATGAGTTTATACCAATTGCTGAAGAAACAGGTATGATTCATGAAATCGGATCTTATGTACTAAACCAATCTTTAAGGACATTAAAGCATTGGCAATCACGTAGCCAGTCAGCTAACGACATATCCGTTAGCGTCAACTTTTCATCGAAACAAATTGAACATCACGACCTATTAGAAGAAATAAAACAAGCATTGGATGATAACAAGCTTTCATCAAAACACTTAAAAGTAGAGATTACAGAAAGTTTGTTGATTCGCAGTGCGCAACTCGCACAAAAACTCCTAAAGTCATTATCTGAAATTAATATTGAAGTATTGCTCGATGATTTCGGTACCGGATACTCGTCCTTAAGTTATTTACATAAGTTTACTTTGCACACGATAAAAATTGACCGTTCGTTTATCGATAAGATGGATACCAGTAAAGAACATTTGACCATTGTTAAAGCGATTGCATTTATGTGCCAAGATTTAAATTTAGGCTTAATTGCTGAGGGTATCGAGTCGAAAAAGCACATTGATATTTTAAAAAGTCATGGTATTCGTCATGCGCAAGGTTATCACTTTAGCAAACCTGTACCTGCCGATGAGGCAGCAGAACTCATAAAAGAATTTAATTCAAAAACGAACAACTAACTTTTTTCTTCAAGCTTAAATTCAATCGCACTTCCTGGCTCGGCAAAAAAAGAGTAGTCGTAAAAATACCCAACGGCAGCAACCAATTGCTCATCGTAAAAAACTAATGGAATTTTATCCCTTTCCCACCCTGGAACACCTGACTCATTAAAGAATTTTTTTAATGTTGTTGCCTTACTCCGAGTATGAGGCCAACATCGCTCGCCTCCTTTTCTCGAGCGAACAGTAACCCGGACCGACTTGTCAGGAGCTCGGATACCGCGTTTACTGTTAGTACTCGCCGTCAGTTGCCGATTTATTTTGGGTAATACAATTGTTTCAGGAAAATTTGCCCAATGGTATTCATAATCGACTGGTTGGGTTAAAGCCTCTGGAATCATGTATAAGCATTGGCCTGATTGTTTTAAACAATATTCCCCTGTCGCAAGAGTTATTTGACTATCAATAGTACTCTCTTGCAATTGACGCACAAATTCTTCGAGCTTGGATGAGCTGGGAGCCATAAGTTCGAATTGAACAATCCAGTAGCGCAGGAGGTTTATCAACCTATCCCAAGATAGTACCTTAAGATCTGCAATCGATAATCCATCTTGCTCTTCCTTGTACACTTGCCTGAAATCGGATTCAGCGAACTCATCCAACAGCCTTTGCGTGGATTCCATATGTTTACCAAAACGAACGACGGGGTCGCGGTAACCAGACCACTGCTTCTCAATCACAGGAAGAATGTCGTTTCTTAAAAAATTACGCCGTTGATCCGACTCAAAATTTGAAGGATCATCAATCCAATTTAACTGATGTGTGTTCGCAAACTCGGCAAGTTGAGATCGGCAAGAATTTAAAAATGGTCTTAACACCTGAATATCATATCTTTGTGAGTCTGCTTGCATTCCTCTAACACCAGCAACCCCACTGCCACGAAGCAAGTTAAGAAAAATAGTCTCAACTTGATCATCTTTATGATGAGCTAACCATAGAACATCATTTTTAGAAATTTTATTTTGAAAAACACGCCAACGTTCTTTACGTGCTAATTGCTCCAACCCTTGCCGTGTTTGATTTGATAAAGTGACTTTTTCGCTGTGAAACTTTACATTGAGCCAGTGACAGAAGTCACGACAATGCTCTTCCCATTCATCGGCTTGCTCAGCAATTCCATGATTTACATGAATGGCTCTTAATTGTACTGAAGGATAATGACGAGAAATCTGCTTGAGCGCATATAACAAAACGGTTGAGTCCATTCCTCCGCTGTATCCGATCCACCAAATATTTGGCAAAGTATTACAGCTAAGAAATTGCTCTAAAGACTCAATAAGTTGTTCAGATTCAGCCATGTTTCACCAGTATCATGACAGCATGATCATCGAGCCGCTAAAAACACTGGCGAATACAAAACCATTAATTTTCTTCGTAGACACCAAAAGACATCAGGCGTTGATAACGTAAATCTAACAGCTCTTCGATCGACAACTCTTTAAGCGCACTCAAATCTTCCACAATTCGTTGCTTGAGTTGCACAGCTGTTACCGAAGGATCGCGATGCGCTCCTCCGAGTGGTTCTTCGACTATCGCATCGATGAGTTCAAGACTTTTCAAACGGCGAGCAGTAATTCCCATGGCTTGCGCAGCTTCTTTTGCTTTTTCAGCACTTTTCCATAAAATCGAAGCACAACCTTCTGGAGAAATGACCGAGTAAGTTGAGTTTTGCAACATATTAACTCGATCACCAACACCAATCGCCAAGGCGCCACCCGATCCACCCTCGCCAATAACGGTACAAACGATAGGGGTTTTAAGCGTCGCCATTTCTTTCAAGTTGCGCGCAATCGCTTCGCTCTGACCACGCTCTTCAGCGCCGACACCTGGGTATGCTCCGGGCGTATCAATGAAGGTAACGATTGGCATTTTAAATTTTTCTGCCATGTGCATTAAGCGTAAAGCTTTTCGATACCCCTCAGGTCGTGGCATTCCGAAATTACGCTTAATTTTCTCTTTCGTATCACGTCCTTTTTGATGGCCAATCACCATAACAGGTTCATCATTCAACCGAGCAACCCCACCAACAATGGCCCAATCATTGGAAAATGCACGATCGCCACAGAGTTCTTCAAAATCGGTGAAAATAAGATCAAGATAATCTTGGGTATAAGGACGTTGAGGATGTCGAGCAAGTTGAGCAATTTGCCAGGCATCTAAATCTTTAAAAATTTGTTCCGTTAGCTCAGTGCTTTTCTTCTGCAGACGAGCGATTTCCTCAGAAATATTGATTTCTGCATCACTGCCCACCAAACGAAGTTCTTCTATCTGTGCTTCTAATTCAGCGATGGGCTGCTCAAAGTCTAAAAAATGCATGCTCATAATCCATATTACTCTAATCGTTTCTACCGGAGACGGTATGGGAAAGCTATTCTAACGACTTTGCCAATATATTCAATCTATAAGAAATCGGACAAGTTTGATTATAGCAGACGTCCTTGCCCAATCATTTTTCAAAGAGATGACAATTAAGACTTATCTTTTAAATAAAAAATTCCAGGAATCCAGGACTTTTTAATTTCCTGTGTCGACTCGAGTAAACTTTCTTCGTCGCTGACGAAACGGAAGTTGGATAATCCAATATTAATATTATCGTTGTGTCTTAAAGGACTGGATTGTACTTTCTTGTTATTGACGAAGGTACCGTTGGTACTGTTTGCGTCTTCAATCCATACTTCACCAAACCCCTGTTTGATGTTCAACTGCGCATGCTCAAAGCTCACAGATGGATCTTCAAGGTGAATATCGCAGTCGGATGAGCGACCAATAGACAAACACTCTTTATCAAGAGTAAATCGCGGTCCAGTCTCACCATCCGAAATTAACACCAAGTAGGCCATATTTGGCTCCTCTATATCGACTATCAGTATGGGCAGTAAGAATAGACTGATAAATAAACAGTTTCGTTGCGTTTCGTCACATTATCCTGCCCACTTTTCGAGTAAGCAATCACAATTTACCGAACCGCCAGCTTTAGCCCTTCTATTATTGACGAGCGGTTCTCAAAAACGGTATACAACTTTCAAAATTACTGCGCCATGGATTGATGTCTAAACCACCGCGTCGTGTGTATCGGGCATAAACGGACAATTTATTAGGCCGACAAATTCGCATAATATCTTGATAGATGCGTTCGACACACTGCTCATGAAATTCATTGTGATTGCGAAATGACACTATGTACTTAAGTAATTGGCTTTTATTGATCGCTTTTCCTTGATAACGCACAATTAAAGTTGCCCAGTCGGGTTGCGAAGTAATCAAGCAATTACTTTTTAATAAATGCGAATACAGTGTTTCTTCAACGTTATCATCTTGCTCACTGCATTCGAGTAAGTCAGGTTGATAGTCAAAGGTCTCACACTCAACCTCTAACATGTCGATCAGTTGTCCTTCAATCGTGCCAAATCCTAAATGTTGATATTCATCCAGTGAATATAAGGTGATATCAACATCGCAATTTGCCGCCTCCGATAAGTCTTCTTTTAAAGTTCGATGTAATTCATCTCTGTCAATGCGCTCTTGATTGAACGAATTTAAATAAAGTTTAAACGATTTCGACTCGATGATATGACTGGACTCACAGGGAAATCGAAATTCAGCAATCGCTACTTCCGGTTTACCTTTCTTATCAAGCCAGGATAACTCGTAAGCCGTCCACAAATCGACACCATAAAAAGGTAGGGGTTGATCGATCCCTATCTCAATACGCTTTTCTTTGCGTTCAACAGGAAACAAAAGTGTCGGATCATAAACTTCAGGATATTCTGTCGCTTGACCGAGTGGAATTTTTTTTGTCATACCTGATTAACTCTAGTTAGAAGATTATCGTTGCTATAACTCAAATCTAGATTAATTAGACAAGGATAGATACACCGTGATTTCTTCACGGTCGTGATAGAGCTGCTTTGCTTGAATCGAATAAGGTAATTCTTCCAGCTTTTCCCGGATTATTTCAAAACACTCTTTGACCATGGCGTACCGCTTTTTCATGGGCAACTTTAGATTAAAAATTGCGCGCTCAGAAGCGCCGTCTTTAATCCAGTCGGCCATCAACCCCGCAATACGTGATGGCTTTTCAACCATATCACAAACTAACCAGTTTACCGGATAAGGAGGACGATAAACAAAGCCATCCGCTTTAATATGTTCAACTTGACCACTGCTCATTAAGGAATCAGCCATATCACCATTATCGATGGCCATAACTTGCAGCTCTCGGCGAACCAACTGATAAGTCCAACCGCCTGGGCAAGCCCCCAAATCAACCGCCGTCTTCCCAAGGCCAAATAAGGAATTTCTCTCTTTAGCATCAAGAAAATGCAAAATGGCTTCATCGAGTTTTAGTGTCGATCGACTTGGCGCGTCACCGGGCATTTTCAAATGGGCTATGCCGCAAGCCCACTTTGGTTGGTTGTTAAATAAAGACCACCCCAGCCACACCTTGGTGCTCTCAATAAATAAAAGATTCAAGCACCAATCTGACTTGTCGTCGAATACTCCGGCAACTTTAAGCGATTGTTTAACTGGTGAAACAATTTTCTTGGCTAACTTAGCCAAAGACTTACCTTGATTAGTGTCAGTAAACCAGGGATTGATTTGTCGAACAGATGGAGATTCATTCAAAGCTTCAATCATCCCCGTCACCCGATCGTCGGGATCAAGGCCATCAATCGGTTCCAGAGTAAGCATTAAATCACGCGAAAATATCAACTTATTGACGTCAATATGACACAACAGATTTTGAGCCGACTCGGGGTCATAGCAGCGAAAAAGAGCAAAACCATCACCCGACACGGCTTGAACGTAACCATAAATACCTAATTCCTGAGCAACATCTTGTAATTCTTGTGCCGCCTCTGATTCAAAGCCACAACGACAGAGCACCAGCAAATCTTTAGCATGAGTTGCTTCGACTTGGCTTAAATAGGCATCGCGTTGGTCATTTGTGTTGGTTGAATGCATGCTCAATCTTAATAATCGGCTCTAACTTAAACGTCTGAACGAGGAGGCTTGCCTGCCGGCATAGGAAAGTTTTTCACGACGCTGTTACTTGAAACATCGGAAATTTTGGCGACACCTTGCTTCTCAACTTCGTCAATTCGAATGACCGAATGCATCGGAACAAAGCTTCGCTTCACACCTTCAAACTCCGCCTTTAACTTTTCTTCCGCTGGATCCACCACAACCTGAGTCCGCTCACCGAACACCAGTTCTTCGATTTCAATAAAACCGTATAAATCGCTGGAATAAACATCACGGGCATACACTTCGTATGTTTGGTTGTTATTTACGAACATCACTTTAAAAATCTGTGATTGACTCATAACACTACTTTTCCTAATCCAATATCACGCCAGGCTCGCATTTTACCTTACCTGATGCGCCAACGCAGCAAGGGATAGTTTTATTCTGATACCCACTAAACCTAAAATGTGCCATTCGATTAATTCGGCGATATAATGCGCCAAATTTCAGAGAGAGCTCATATTATGCCCGCCAAAACACCATTGACCGATAAGCTCAGAGAACCATTAAAATTCACCACAGAACTCAAAGGCTTTCCGCTTCAGTTCGAATCGACCTGGGGTATCTTTTCCCCAAGAGAAGTCGATGAAGGCAGTCGATTATTACTTGACCATATCGAAGTTGATAAAACGGCCAATTGTTTTGATCTCGGATGTGGCTATGGCGTTCTCGGCATTACTCTCGCCAAAATGGCCCCCGAAGGCACAACCATCATGGCTGATAAAGATTTTGTTGCCGTAGATTACGCCAATAAAAATGCAAAAACCAATCGTGCCACCAATGCAAAAGCGATCCTGAGCAATGGACTTGAACAATTGACTGATGAAAAGTTTGACGTCATCGTCTCGAATATTCCGGCAAAAGTTGGTAACGAAATGCTGACACTTTTTTTACACGATGCATTAGAGCATTTAAATCCCGGTGGTCGTTTTTACGTCGTTACCATTAATGGACTTCGTCAATTCATGAAACGAAATTTCAATGAAGTTTTTGGGAATTATAAGAAACACAAACAGGGCAAAAACTATACGGTTGCGAGTGCAATAAAACTGCCATAAAAGGCATTCTTCGCATTGTCATTGGGCTGTAATAATGTTTCCACAAATACTGTGGATAACTATGGGGAAAAGTTTTATAAAAGCGCTCTAAAGCCCCATAAACTCAAGAGCAAACTCAAATTGATTGTTTTTTAACCAATATATTTTTCTCTTTATTTTTCAATAGGTTACAAAACAGAACAAGGAAGTTTAAGAAATAATCACTTTGTATAAGGGATATCCTAACAACAAATATGATAGAAAAAAAAGTTGTGGATTAATCTTGACTTTCCTTTTCACATACTCGTTTGTCGAAGTTTCACCAAACTGACTTGTGTGCAAAATTCACACAACTCTATTCACATAATTCGTTAAGACAAAGTAACTACTAACTGCATAAAAACTTGACGAAAAATCTCACTAATTTTATTCGCAAGTCAATACCTAAAAACAGTTTTTTTGATCATTTTTCTGCGCCAAATTGAAGCACTTTAAACTCATTAAAAGATGAAACTCAATGACCGGAAAAATTTTTAAAACAAAAAATATTTTTGTCATAAAGAATAAATTATCTAACTAAAAAACCAATAGCTCACAACAATGGCAGCAACAATCCCTGCCAAATCTGCCGCTAAACCACACCCAATGGCATGACGAAGTCGCCGAATATTAACCGCACCAAAATAAACCGCCAAAACATAAAAAGTTGTTTCGGTACTTCCCTGAAAAACTGCCGCTAATCGTCCAGCAAATGAATCAACACCGTGAGTATTCATCGTTTCGAGCATCAAAGCGCGCGCACCGCTACCCGAAAATGGATTCATAATTCCAGTGGGTAAAGCATCGATAAAACGCAAGTCTGCTCCCATTAAACCAAATATCGAGCCAACTCCATGCAACACTAGCTCCAAAACGCCACTGGCGCGCAATAAGCCAATCGCCACAAGCATAGCGACAAGATACGGCATTATTTTTACTGCCAACTCAAATCCATGTTTTGCGCCAGCAATAAACTCATCATAAACAGGAACCCGTTTGACCATCGCTAAACCAACAAAAGAAGTTACCGCCAGTAAAAGCACGCCATTGCCTATGGCTGAAGATAGTTGTGTCATTTCTTCAGGTGACAGCGAATGAAATAAGCCAATAATTCCCGCGAGACATGCCAAAGCAATCGCAGCATAAGACATTACTACACGATTAAAGATATTAATTTTTTGTACCAAGGCGACAACGCCCAAGCCCACCAGTGTAGACGCAGAAGTTGCTAATAAAATAGGAACGAACACATCTGCAGGCTGAGCCGCCCCCAATTGCGCTCGATACATTAAAATGGTGACAGGGAATAAAGTCACAGAAGAAGTGTTAATGACTAAGAATAATATTTGCGCATTTGAAGCTTCGTCCTTTTTTGGATTCACCTCTTGCATCGATTCCATCGCTTTAATGCCAGCAGGTGTTGCAGCATTATCTAGGCCAAATAAATTTGCCGCCATATTCATTGTTATATGACCAAACGCGGGATGATGTCTGGGCAAGTCAGGCATGAGTCGATGGAAAAGAGGTAAGAACAGACGAGATAAACCGTCGAGCAGACCCGAACTCTCGGCCAACTTCAACATTCCCATCCAAAAACACAAGAGCCCGACCAAACCCAGTGCAATTTCAATACTAAGCTTTGCCATATCAAATATGGCCGTCATCATCTTACTAAAAACATCAAGGTTACCCATTCCTAGCCATTGCCACATCGCACCGACAAATGCGACCAGAAAAAATCCGCCCCAAAGTTTGTTCATTATTATTTGTTAATCCTTTATTCTGCTTTTGTGCCGCCACTATCGCCCATTTTATACAATGCAACAACCTTAGGAGTGGCGCACCATCAAGATTGCTCTTAGTCCGATATCTTGATGTTGCGCAGATGCCATCAAACAACTAGTCTGATAGAAACAGTCGAAAAGTCATGAAGTTATGGCGCTAAAGCTCCACTTTACAGATTTTCCTAAAATCATTGCCCATCGTGGTCTGAGCGCTAAAGCGCCAGAAAACACGCTTGCGGCTTTCCATCTTGCAGCAGACCATTCGATTCAATGGGTGGAAACCGATGTGCGCCTCTCTAAAGATCAGATTCCCATGCTATTTCATGATGCAGTACTTCCTAGAACCACTAATGGCTCAGGCACATTCAATGACTTCACCTTCGAGCAACTAAAACTGTTGGACGCAGGAAAGTGGTTCAGCGATGAATTTATGGGCGAACAAATTCCCAGTCTGGACGAACTTTTAGATTTAGGCTTAGAGAGAAATATCGGATTAAACTTAGAGATCAAACCCAATCTGGGTGAAGAGCAAATTACAGCCGAACAAATCGCTTTACTGATTCAAGAAAGAGCACATAACCCCAAAATATTGTTTTCGAGCTATTGCATTGACAGCCTCAGACTGTGTCAGGAATACCTCCCTAGAATTCCCAGAGCGCTGGTTGTTGATGACTTTGAATTGATGGATGAAATGGCAACTATCGCTCAAACAGAAGCTCTGGGGTGCTCCTCATTGCACATCAATCATCAGCTTATCTATTCCAACTTTATTGCCCAATGTCACTATGCACCCTTCGACATTATGTGCTTTACTGTCAACGATCACGCACTGGCCGAAAAATGTTGGCAGGCAGGATGTGTCAGCATCTTTTCCGATACTGGATTGATTTCGTAAGCATCATCTAAAACAACCAACTATTAACCTGGCGTATTCATCAAGAAAAACGAACAATTCGAGTCGACGGAAAAACATGCTTCAATCAATTTGTGGTTTTATATTCGATTTAGACGGAACACTGGTGAGTTCGTCGCTGAACTTTAAAACAATCAAACAGGAACTTGATTGTCCACCCGATCAAGACATTTTAGAGTATGTTGAATCATTACCCAGCACAGACAAGCACAAAGCAACTAAACTCATTGAGCAATACGAGCTGGAAGATGCCAGAAACGCTCAATTAATTCCTGGTGCTCGCGAATTCTTAACCTACTTAGTTGAGATGAAAGTGCCCACGGCCATTGTGACCCGCAATTCAACGGAAGCAGCACAAATAAAAGTTAACAATACCAAGCTGCCCGTCACCCAAATCATTACCCGACACGATGCCGCGCCAAAACCCAATCCAGAATCACTGGTTTTACTGGCGAAGCAATGGCAAATTAGAAGTGAAAATCTTGCTTACATTGGCGATTACATATACGACATTCAAGCCGCTCGACGCGCCAATATGAAAGCTTTGTTATATTACTCGGATTCTGAGCCAGACTACGCACACCAAGCTGATTTATCATTCAGCTGTTGGCATCATTTACTCAAACAACTTCCTAATTCAAGAGGCCTGCAACCCGAGAGCGTATGACTTAGTGGTTATTTTCCAGAACTGACCAGTCAATATCTGGTAGATGATTGATTTCTGGCTTGGCAAAGAAAAATCCTTGCATGTAACGAATTCCTGACTGTTCTAAAAACAAGTAATCGTCATAGGTCTCGATTCCCTCTGCAATAAGATCAATATTCAAGGATTCAGCTGTTTTTATAATTCCTGACAAAATCGCTTGTTTTACCGGATTATCTGAAATTCCTATGACTAATTTCATATCGACTTTCAAAAAATCAGGCTGAAAGTCCGCCAATAAGTTCAATCCTGCAAATCCTTCACCAAAGTCATCTATCGCAGTTCTAAGCCCTTTCGATTTGTAAACCTTGAATATGTCACGCAAGAGTTCATGATTTTCCACCTTTTCGTGCTCCGTAACCTCAAACACGATTCTGTGACGTGGAAAATCATACTCCTCAGCAACCTCTAAAGTTCGACGTAAACAAGTTTCAGGATCATAAATGGCCCCTGGCAGGAAATTGATATTGACCACGGCGGTCTTATCCAAACTCGCTATTTGTTGTATTGCTGTTGTTCGACATTTTTGATCAAATGAGTAGATATTCTCTTCGTTGACTCGCGATAAAATCTCGCCCGCCCCCTCTCCATTCATCCCTCGAACTAAAGCTTCATATGAAAAAACTTCCTTTTTCTGTATATCAACTATGGGATGAAAGGCCATTTGAATATCAAAATCTAACGGTTTTCTACAAGTGCATTTGTGATTTGCCATGCGTCTCCAAATAGAACTCTCTCAAATTTAAGTCATCGTAAGTTAAAGATAGCTCAACTGCTGAAATAATCACTTTCTAAGGGCGTTGATATTATCCTTTAGGCTCAGCGCCACATTGCCAACAGATTTCAAAGCTCGAAGCATTCTCTTCCCCACAAGAAGAACATACCCAGTGTGAATTTGGATTTGAGGGTGTACGATGATAATCCGATAACAGAGACTGAGCGGTTTCAAAGTGCTCTTCTTTTACTTTTATTTCAATTTGCGTCACCGTGGCGGGCAATTCTCCCATTGCACCAGTCAATGCCTCACCGGATAAATGAACTTCAACGCCTTCAAATTCAAGCATCGATTTTATGGTGTTCGCCTCTAAATAATTGTGGCTAAAGCAGAGTCTTCGGAAAGTCATATCTTAAACAATTTAAAAATAAGTGCGTGTTAGTTTAATGGGAGAGTGTCAAATAGGCAAAATATTGATTTGACTATAAAAAGAGGAGGTAAAAACTAAAAAGCCGCGAGCGAATCACGGCTTTGCCAAACAGTCGTGTCGTGATTTATGCAATCACTTCAACGTTTGCTGCTTGAGGACCTTTCTGACCGTCTTGAATTTCAAACTGTACCTTTTGGCCTTCAGCTAAAGTTTTGAAACCGTCGGCTTTAATTGAACTGAAATGAACAAAAACATCAGGACCATTTTCTTGCTCTAAAAAGCCAAACCCTTTAGTTTCGTTAAACCACTTTACCTGACCAGTAGTTACTGACATTGTATTACTCCTGAGATATATCTAAATTAAACTTTGAATCCTATGAATGCGAGCATACGCTTCAAGGTTGAGTGAAAGTCCAGGAATTACTTACGATTAAACAAAACGAGGTACAACAGAAAGGTCTTCGATCTTGCCAAAACATAAATACTCGCTGTCGTTTCACAGCATCTTCAGTATAATCAACTGAAAGACGAAGTAAAGATAAATTTTTTTTGTTACACGCTCATGACAAAAATCGCTGAATCACGCATATATAAAGCACCAAAGGCGTGTATCGATATCTCTTTTTTTGAATGCGCTGCGTCATATTGAGGCAAGTTTCATTAACTTTAAAACACTTATTTCAAATCTCAGTTTCACAACATTAATAAAACAATTATGCTCACACTACTCCTCTGCATCAGCCAGTAAATCAGAAAAATCCTCTTTATAGTTATTCAGTCGTTCAATCATTTTTTTCTTTTGCTTTTCCGACATCGTCTTCGATAAACGAATTAAATTTTCTCGAGTTAACGCATTATTGTGTTCGTACAATGCGCGAAGTTCGGGCGTGCGATATTGATCAAAGTTTTTAAACAAGTCTTGTAACTGCTTCTTTCCGTCTTCAGTCTCTCGGTAAGCCAGTATGCGTTTCAGCTCTGCTCGCCAACTTTCACGATAGGCCATCCGCGCTTCTGTCGTACCTTTTATATTTTTCGCCCATTCCCTCACAATCGCTCGCTGCTCTTTTGACAAGCGTCCCACCCATTCTTCCAAGCTATCTTTCAAATTCTCTTTACGTTGGTCAACTCGCTCTTCTTCACTCTCATCTTTATATTCCTCCATGTAATCCGCATCTTCCTCTTCCAGAGTATCGATTAGCTCTGTAACTTGCGAATCGGTAAGCTCTGTCATCATCATGACGACATCGATACCCACCTCATTTAACAGGGTGCTAAAGAAGCCTTGGATTTGCTTTCTATGTAGATCATAATTCTGTTCAACAGTCTCGGACTCAATATCTGAGGCAAGTTTATCGACCCACTCTATGTATTTCGGCAACTCACTCGTACGATGCCAACGAGTCTTAGATACCATGAGTTGTTCAAGCTGCTCTTCTTGCGATGACGTCAGCTCAACGAAGTCATCAACATACCAAGGAACAACCCAATCCAACCGGTTATACCAAAACTTTAGGCCACATCCTTGCAAAAACAGCGCGATTACCATTATCAGACAGCATTTTTTCAAGGTCATCATATCTCCAAAACTTTGTTTTTTATGACTTTTTTCATTAAAATCATGTTTCTCAATTAAAATTGGACTGATGGCTTTTCTCGTTCACCGGACACCAGTATAATGTGCCGCCCAATTTTTGTTCAGTTGTACCAGGTAATTGCCATGCAGGCTTTCTCTAAAAAAGACAAGACAAACCTCAACAAGTTGCAAAAAAAGCTTCGCCGAAATACCGGCCAAGCTATCGCAGACTTCAATATGATTGAAGATGGCGACAAAGTCATGGTTTGCCTTTCCGGCGGCAAAGACTCCTACACCATGCTGGACATACTGCTCAATCTAAAAAAGCACGCTCCGATTAGTTTCGATTTAATCGCGGTTAATCTTGATCAAAAACAACCTGGGTTTCCGGAACATTTGCTGCCCAACTACCTCGAAAGCATTGAAGTGCCTTATCACATCATCGAAGAGGATACTTATTCTGTTGTCAAAGAAAAAGTACCTGAGGGCAAAACAACTTGCGCCCTTTGCTCTCGACTTAGACGTGGCATAATCTATAGCTGGGCGGCCAAAAACGGCATTACCAAAATCGCTCTTGGTCATCATCGAGATGACATTGTCGAAACACTTTTCCTCAATATGTTTTTTGGCGGAAAAATGAAATCGATGCCACCAAAACTACTGAGTGACGATGGTCAGCATATTGTTATACGTCCATTAGCCTATTGTAGAGAAAAAGACATTACAAAATATTCTCAGCTTCGTGAGTTTCCTATCATTCCTTGTAATCTATGTGGATCACAAGAAAACTTGCAACGTAAAGTTATTAAGGAAATGTTACGTGACTGGGATAGAAAACACCCAGGCCGAATTGAATCGATATTCAATGCCACTCGCAATATTGCGCCATCACATCTGCTTGATCCATCTTTGTATAACTTCACCGAATTCTCAAGGCAATCAACGCCATTTTCTGAGGGCGATACTGCATTTGACACTGAGGTACTACCAGAGCCAAAACCGGATCCAGACGATCTCGAAGAAATGCCTGCACTAATTTCTTTTAAGGCGATTTAGAACTTACAAACTCGTTCCCAAACCGTTTATTTTATAGAATAACATTTCAATCGAATTCGAGCTTGGCAGTACATTCTTGTCACTGCCATTGCTATCGCGTTGAGCTTAGCTGAAATTCAAATCAGAATAAGGCTTATGCCGCCCGTCGAACATCGGTAATTTTGTTACTGACATGAGTTCACAACAATCCACGATACTATTGCTTTTAAAATCCGAGAATAACTCACCCAAATCACTCAACAATTCAAATAATAATTACCAAACTCTTACCTGTGTCTCAGCATATCGATAGCTATCACTTGTAATCACAGCCTAAATAACCAATACTATAAAGTCGTTGATAATCAGAGAGTTTTCTTGTGTCTTTTCTCAATTTTTTCAAAAATTTCTCACAACGTGCTAGCGCATCTTCAAATGAAACTACAGATTCCGCCTCTCATGAGCAGCCCAAGGATTTCACGAATATGGGTATGGAAAAACTTAAAGCGGTCATTGACGAAGTAACCGCCTCTTTCTCTCTGTTTGAAAAAGCAGGATTTGAAGTCGAAGAAGTTCAAGTAGAAATCGGTGTTGCCCCCAAGTTAATGCCACGATTTAAATATGTAAGAGATATCTCCCCCAATGAGCAAGAAAAGCTTATTGCAGAAGCGGGTGACAAAAAGCTCGTAAAGTTTATGCTAATTAGTCTATTTAAATCAGCGAAATTACAAAAGCTTATTCAAGATCCAAAACTCGAGTTTTATGCTATTGAAATAGACCTTACTGCAGTACCTTCAGTTCGAGGCGTTTTTCGCTCAATAAAGAACAGCGAAAAAATAATCCGAATTGGCTCACATGAAACTCACTAGGTTTGATTATGGTCGACCACTTATCTTACCTAAAGGAAAAGTTGGAAAATGAAAAGCAGGGAATCAGTGAATATCAATTAATAAAAACAATTGAGAAAGAACGTCCCGATTTTTTTGATGAACTCAATGGCAGCGAACGCTTATACCAAAAGCACTTTTTGTTATTTCACTACCTCCACCAATTAAAGCCAGAATTTCAAAAGAAAAACCTTTTATTAAGCATTTCTGCATTATCGATTGAACTACTCGACGAAACGACTGTGGAAAACGGACACCATTCAATAACTCAACATGATGGGCTTGCCGGTTTCTATCTCGATAAAAAGAACCTGTTTTTATCAGAAGCTGAAGTTGCAGTAATGCAAAAAGTATTCTGGGAAAAATTTCTAGCGCTAGAGAAAAAGTCGGAAGCGATTAAAACATTGCAACTCACCGGTGTTTCTCCTCTTTCATTAAGCAAGGTAAAAAAACAGTACCAAAAACTTGCGCAAAAACATCATCCGGACAAAGGTGGCTGCACCGAAGCTTTTAATAAAATCAAGTCTTCATATCAAGAACTCAAGCTTCTTTTAGAATAACGCTCTTTTACTTCAGAAGACATATGCTTCATTTGCATTTCCTGCATTTTGAAGAACAAATCAACTAAAGGTTTTGTCGATTCATTTGAAAAAGCCCGAATAGCGTATATCACAGCTTCTATCGTTGAATAACTCTGATCATCAGGTACTTTACGTATGGTATAGCTGGGTTTTCCGCCTTCAATTCGTATCGCTTTAAATCGTTTTAACCAGGGGTTTAACTCATACATCTTTTTTGCTTTGCGCCATGTCGCATCAATAAACAATAGTACTCGGGGCGCGCGTTGAACCTGCAAACGTTTTAAGTTGCCTTCGACGATAGATGAAGCGTTCCCAGACAATGATGTGTGCAGATTATTTGGCGGTGCTTTAATTACTACAGAGTTTTTATCTGGATAGACTAAGCAAATGTCAGCGATAGAGTTATCTAGCCGAGTTTTAACCTCATTAAAATCATCTGCGTTTTCACCGACGAAAATATGAGTTCGATGGTGACAAAGCTGAATCAATCGTGCCGTATTCTTGCTGACTCTACTCTCAAGAGGATGTTGTAAAATATAAATATTAAACTCACTATTAAGAGGACTTACGTAGGAACACAGACAAGTCTTGACCGGAAACAAACATTGCTGACAGATAGGCCGTTTCATTTCAAACTCAATCTAACGCTTTAAGAACATCTAACACCGCCAGCTCAAGCTCTTTGTTAGCTTGAGTGATCAGTTTATTCGAATTTTTATCTTGCTCTAACGTATCCCAATGCTCAGCCCATACTTCCTTTAATTCTCTGGACTCTCGAGCAACCGTGGATGGCATGATTTGACTTAACGACAGGATGAAATTCACTCGAGTCCATCCGGTAATTGGCTCTCTTTCGGAAGTCCCTTTTGTATAGTGGATATTATCAACCAGTAATTGAAGTTGGGCTACCTCTCGAATAATTTCAAAACCTGATTCGCGGTAGTTACGATTCAGCTCTGTTTTCTCATTGCGCCATGTATTATAAAAAAGAGCCGTTAGGGCAACGGTCAAACTTATAAGCGACAACATATTATTTTTGATGTTAGTTTTTATTGTCATAATTTATAGCCTCACCATGCCAACGTGTATAAAGATAATTGTACAGCCCTGATACTTCTAAAAGACCAAAGAATTAGCTACTTTCAGGAAGCTCACTCAACTTAAATTGCTTAGTCAGTAATACTTTCCCACTTAAAGATTCAACTTTTAATTCATACTTTCCCGGCACAAAATCTTTTTCACTGGTTAAAACATACTTTAGTTTAATATCATCATTACCAATATATAACTTTGTGTTAGAAATTCTTCTATCGTTACTTATGGTTTCATTCTCATCTAAAATATTCCAAGAAACGATAACAGGATGATGCCACTCCTGACCCTTGACGTCTTTCGAAGCGCTACCTTTCTTCTGTTCATTATCGAGTATACGAAACTCAATGATATATGCGTTATCCTTATCCATTGCGACATCTGGTATTGCTTGACTACTAAGGTAAGACTGGTAGTTATCATTTATCTGGATGCCCTCTCCAACGACAAACACCTGAACGTCTCTTTCTAATTTCACATTCATAGTATCTTTCAGGAAGCGGAAGAGTTCCTTCCGTTGACTCTTTGACAGCTGCTCAGGTTCAATCAACCCCGCTACCATTAGCCTAATTTTCACTTCATATTTTTTAGTATCAAGTTTTTTGGTGAGTTGAAAGCAAGATTGCAAATCAAAAAAATTAGTTTTAGCACTGCAGGATCGTTCCCATGCTAGATCCAGAGCTTCTTTATGTCCTTGCATACCTGCTATTTTTAAATACTTATGCGCTTGCTCAACATTTTTTTCAACATACTTTCCTTCAGAATAGATTTCATAAATACGATAACTTGCTTTCGAATAGCTCTCATCAGAAGCCTGTTTATAATATCG
Organism: Pleionea sediminis; assembly: GCF_007570825.1. Classification (GTDB taxonomy): domain Bacteria; phylum Pseudomonadota; class Gammaproteobacteria; order Enterobacterales; family Kangiellaceae; genus Pleionea; species Pleionea sediminis. The sequence goes on from NZ_SUNB01000001.1 coordinate 620,058, forward strand.
TATCGCTTGATTAATGTCTTTTTTAACGCCGTCACCACGGTGATAGTGAGCTCCCAAATTAAACAAAGCTCGCGGATGTCGTCGTTCAGCAGCTATTCTTAAATAATAGATAGATTTTTTATCATCATTTTTTACATTATCTTCAAATGAAAAGGAATCCGCTAACAACATAATTTCATCAATGTAATTGTCTAAATTATTACCTTCTATTGGTGGTATTTTTAAAGTACGTCTTAAAAAATCATCCGTTAAAAGAGCTTCATGCCAATCGCCATACCAATTTGGATGGCCATGTCCGGTTTTCTCGTAAAACAAATACTCAAATGGCTTGTTAAGTTTTTTCAGCACATATTTCATTCTATTTGAATGTTCGATTGGTGCACGATCATCTTCTTCACCAGCGAGAAGCAATATAGGATCTTGAATTTTGTTCGCAAAGTAAACTGGCGAGTATGCTAATAGATCTTTAGATTCTTTACCAACGACCGCTTCAACCGTTGCTCGGTATTCCTCTAATATTTTCCAATTACTGGCGTTAAATAACATGGGTAAATCATAGATACCGAACGCTGCAACAGCGCAGTCATATTCTTCGGGATGCGTTGCAATTAACATTACTGCAGAGTAACCACCGTAGCTCGCTCCTGCTGCACATTTATACTTAAAGTTGTATTTCGATTCAATAAACTGAACGGCATCTGTTAAATCTTGTTCAATTCGCCGACCAAACTGCGCCACTCCTTTATCCAAATGGCGTTTACCGAAACCTGACGAGCCAGAAAAATTAACTTTCAGAACACTGTACCCACGATTTGCTAAAAACTGTGTTTGCTGGTCAAACACCGCGAGATCTCTCGCACCAACAGGACCTCCATGTGGCATAACAATAAGAGTTTGATTATGATATTTTTTATTACCTGGTGTGAATATGATTTCCAGGTCATCTTGATTGCGACTTTTTATTCGAAATGATTTTGATCGAATCATTTCAGCAGGATTAATATTGGGATACAAACGTTTAAGTTCTTTGACTTTCTTTTTATGTTTATCGATCAAGTAAAAGGCGCCTGGATCATTCGAAGAGAACGCCAGAGCTACTGCATATCGCGGACTTTGTGATGTCAGTGCGTGCTGTAACTGCGGGTACTTATTTGAAAAGATTGACGAAAACTCTATGCCCTGATCACTAAAATATTGAGTCTTCCATTGGCCGTGATCAAAGTAACTAACTTGTGATAACTCACCTTCACTATCAAGCGCCGCCGATATCAAATCATATTTTTCATGTTCAAATAAAACTTCACCATAGCGCTGTGTGTTAATATCAAATTCCATGACTGCAACTTTATCGGTAATTTCATTCGATAGAACTGCAATTTTTCCATTTTCTAATGTACCTAAAGGCGTAAAGGTATCGCTCTTTTTATTAATACTATAAAACTCAATCCATTTTGAATTATCAGAGTCGAAATACCAAATCAATACATCAGTCTCATTCACTGAAATTGCAAACCGTATATTTCCATCAGCATCCGGCATATAGGCAATGGCATCTTCCATCAAAAACGGAAACGTTCTGGTCTCAGAAAAGTTATTATTAAGAAGATTGTCAACGTTTACCGCATTAATCGTGAGCTCTTCCTCTTCGGGATTTGTTCTCATTAGCCAAATTTTATCTTGTTCATCTTTAACTGGTCCTAGAACAAGTCCTGATGCCTTTATTGTATTAGCGGTCGTTTCTATCTTTCCCGACTTGTCTTTTATCTGAACAATCATTCCTTTATCGTTTCGTTTCTTTCGAAACATTAGGTAAACATGATTGTTGTCTATCCAGAAAAAACTTCGAATACTCTCATCGTCTTTTTTTGAATAAGTCACTGCTTTGTAAGACTGATGAGTTTTGACATCAATAATTTCTAAATAACCTTGTCCATTTTCATCCGTAAACTTGCCAACAATTAAGTTTCCCGCATCATTCAACAAATAACTTGAAGCGCTAGGTGATAAAAAAAGTTCATTGACAGGGATAACTTTCGCAGCAGTTCCTATAGAAACACAAAGAATTAAGAATCCTGTTATGAATTTCATTCGACGTTACCTCCCATAAATCGCTGGTCAATAAAATCGAGAAAGCCATCTTCTCCCGGTCCTTCATACACTAACGTTCGATTAGCCATAATATTAGGAAACTCTTGCTCCATATACTCAAGTGCATAAGAAGACTTATTATTCAGCTCAAAATAACCAGTCGCACTCCAGATACTGCTTTTAACATTCACATGCCCAGCATAACTTATAACACCCGGTTGAATCGTAAAACTCCAATACTCTTCATCCAACTTTACATACTGATAACCTAACCAGCTGGACATTGTGATCTTATCAATACGATAGTCACCTGCAGGCATATCAACCAAAATGTAGTTGCTGCCTTTTAATAAATCAGAGCGATTCAATTTAATATTTTTTGCACCAAGAATATGAATGCTTTTAAGATCGACATTGGTTTCTACAGCAAGCAATAAATAGCCCTCGGTCGTTTCGAGCTTTAAATCCGAATCGTATTTTATGGATCGAACATTTGACACACAGGCCGATAATAAGCTGAGAATGATTACTAACAGAAAATAAAATAATTGTTTTTTTACATACATAAACAACACCAAAATCCGTTTCGCAAATTAATTTTTGCGAATTGTACTCAGAGATGTTTGCGGTATCAACGCACCCTCCTCGTTTAACCGTGAGAAAAATACCTTTGATTCAATGATTTGACTCGAAGACGCATGTCAACTAGTTTAGAAGACATCTATCAACACATGTCATACTAACTCTAATAAAGGATAGTTGAATGTCAGAAAATGTCTTCGAAGATGCGTTTAACCGAGTTAAATCGATTGGCAAAAGCGCCAAGGTTTCGCCTGAAATAATCGACGGCTTAATGCACCCTAAAGCAATTATGACCGCGTCTTTACCTGTGCGGATGGACGATGGCTCAACCAAATACTTCACTGGAATTCGTTGCCAATACAACAATGTACTTGGGCCAACTAAGGGTGGTATTCGTTACCATCCTGACGTAACTCTGGAAGAAGTCCAGGCTCTTGCACTTTGGATGACAATAAAATGTGCTGTCGTGGGCTTGCCTTATGGTGGTGGGAAAGGAGGGATCATTGTCGACCCGAAAGAGTTGTCTCCTATGGAATTGGAGCGTCTATCCAGGGCTTACGTGCGAGCAATGGCAGACTTTATTGGCCCGCAAAATGATATTCCAGCTCCTGACGTGTATACCAACGCCAGAATAATGGGTTGGATGGCAGATGAATTCGAGGCGATAAAGCGTGTTAAAGCCCCAGGCGTTATCACGGGTAAACCGGTACGTTTGGGCGGAAGCCTGGGCCGTGACGACGCAACTGGTCGCGGAGCTTATTTGTGCATTTTAGAATTAGCCAAAAAACAAAAACTCGCCCCCGAAAAAACGACCGTCGCCATTCAAGGCTTTGGTAATGGCGGCTATCATGTTGCTCGCTTATTACAAAATGAAGGTTACAAAATTGTCGCCATCAGTGACTCAAAAGGCGCCATATATCGAAAGGCTGGTTTCGATGTTGATAGTATCTACAAAGAAAAGCAGAAGTCGAAAGAGCTGAAAGCCGTTTATTGCGATCACTCAGTCTGCGAACTTGTAGAGCATGAGACGATAAGTAACAGCGAATTACTCGAGCTCGACGTTGATATTCTCATTCCCGCCGCCTTGGAAGGCGTTATCACAAAAGAAAACGCTAAAAATATTCAGGCAAAATACATTGTCGAAGTTGCTAATGGTCCTGTCGAAAGCGACGCCGATCAAATATTGGACGATAAAGGAATTATCATCATTCCCGATGTACTCGCAAATGCCGGCGGTGTTACGGTCAGTTACTTTGAGTGGGCACAAAATCGCCAAGGCTTTGCATGGACGCTAGAAAAAGTTCATGAACGCTTGGGGCACATCATGCGATCTGCTTTCGATGATGTGTGGAACCTGGCTGAAAAAGAAAAACGCAGTCTACGTGATGCCGCTTACACACGTGCCATTCGACGAATTGGAGAAGCCATCGAAGCGCATGGAACAAGAGACTATTTTAATTCATGATTAAAAGCCGACGGTTTAAGTGAACCATCGTTTATTGACGCGAGTTAGATCGTCGGTACTTATCTATCACTTTTATTTTTTCTTCAATTCTACCGTTGACTCATCGTCAATGGTGCTCTCCAAGACATCACCACCGGGTCGCGAAACTTGCAAATTCTCAGTTTCACCCGACATTTGCTTACCGCCTTTGTGAAAACGCTTTTCCAATGACTCCGCCATTTGATTAAAAGTAAAACTCACCTGACCAAACTCATCGTTTCGTTCAACACTTAATCGACGATTAAATTGCCCGCGTCGAATACGTTCTAATGCTAAGGCTAAACGTTTTGCGTGTGACGAAATTTGCCGAGCAAAAGCTAATGTCATCGAGAAAACAGCAACCAAAGTAACAATCATTAGAGCAATCATAATGACCAAGGTTAACTTTGCTGACTGGACTAACTTATCGGCCGAAACAGAAATCATCACCCGACCAATTTCTTTATCTTGAAAGGTTATTGCCGTATCGACATCAAAGACTTTGTGACTGTCCGTTACTTGCCGACTGTAAATAGCGGCATTGCTTGTTGTTTCAACGAGCTCGGCTTTACTGAATAACTTTGCTGGCTTACCCACTTCGCCCACCGAAGTACTTGCCATAACAACACCGGACTGATTGCGAATACTAATGTACTCAATATCCTGAGTTCGTTTGATATCACCCACAATGGCATCCAGCGCAACATTGTCTTTCATTAGCACCGGTTCGGCCACTTCAAAAGCAATAAGTCGCGAAGTAGAAAAACCAAAGTCCATTGCCAAACTGCGCATGGCATTATATTGCTGATAGTAGACAATCAATAATCCCATCAGCATGGTAATGGTCACCAAACCAGCCATTCCCAAAGTCCAGCGAAGACGTAGAGAAACAAATCCGGGACGCGATTGCTCTTTTGCTTGCGATTCCATCACCGCCAGTAATTCTTTAATATCACGCATTAATAGCGCAGCATTTTGATAGCGCCGGTCTGGATGCTTCTGCAACAGCTTGCGAACAATATCACCTAATTCATCGGGGATTTTTGTTCCCTCAACTTTCATTGCTGGTGGCTTATCTTTAATAATTTGACGAAACAACTCACCATAATCATCCGCTTGAAATGGAGTAGCGCCAGTAATCACGGAATAAATTAAAGTACCCAAAGAATAAAGATCCGAGCGCGCATCAAGACTCTGTCCCAATACTTGTTCCGGCGACATAAATTCTGGTGTGCCTAATACTTTCTCTTGCACTTTTCCTGTCGATGCCAAAGAGTCATCGAGTTGCGCAATTCCAAAATCGGTCAGTTTCACCGTTTTATTATCGGACAAACACATAATGTTGCCGGGTTTAATATCACGGTGAGTCACGCCTTGCTTGTGCGCGTAGTAAAGTGCTCGAGTTAATTGGACTAAAATTGACACCGTAAAACCAACGGATAAACGATGACGTTTTTTCAATAATTCATCCAATGGAACTCCGTCTAGTAGCTCCATTGCAATGTAAGGCTTATCATCAGCCACACCAACATCGTAAACCGTCACAATGCCAGGGTGAGCTAACTGCCCAGCTAATTTAGCTTCGTGAATAAATCCAGCTCGATAATCATCATCGTTAGCAAGCTCTTCACGCAACACTTTAACAGCCAAAAAGCGATCAATTTCTGGGTCGTAGGCTTTGTAAACATAAGCCATAGCGCCGCGTCCCAACTCTTCGATCACTTTATAGCGACCGATATTTTTGGGTCGAGAAGGCGGACGAACATAGGCATTTTCTTCAGAAGGGGGTTCGACCACAGGCCGAGAAGAAGGGTTGTTTCTTACCGCGTTTGAATCGTTATCCGATTTGTCATGAGACGCCTTATCCGAATTTTCAGATTTCATATTGTCCAGCGAAGTTTTAAAACGAGTCTGCACAAGACGCCTCATTTTATTGCTATCAAGAGCGCGAACTCTCGAATCTCGTCTACATCAGGTAATACGCGGCACCGCCAAGTGCTGCGATTACTATAATTCCTATTATTCCTACTTTTGCGCCAATCCCCATTCCTTTACCCGATCTTTTTGCAGCGCGGCCTTCTTCTACCAAAGAAAACATAAACTCCACGCCACCAAAGCGCACACGATCGCCTGGATAAATATCACTCTCAGAGACTTTATCACCATTAACGAAAGTGCCATTGGAAGACAGCAAATTGATGACTTTCCATTGATCATCGCTGTAAACCAACTTTGCATGAGCCGATGATACACTGGGTTCATCGAGTTGAATACTGCAGTCGTGCTTTCGACCCACTTGATATACTTTATCTTTCAGCATGAACCGCTTGCCTGAAAACGGTTTGCTAATTCCAATTAAAGCCGGACTCCCTTTGCCTTCCGTCGCTTGCTGCTTTAATTGTTCAGCCAGCAAACTTTCCACCTCGTTCAGATCAAATACCTGAGTTCCTTGAGGACCTACTTTATTCTTTTTATCGACCATACCTACCCCACAATAGACCCTGTTTCATGACACTCTATCCTCCGCAACATCTTGCCAGGCAATGGTTACAACATAAAACACTAATGTTTCCCAAACAGCTTTTTAAGGCCGGTTTTTAAGTTATACAATATACCAGAAAGCCCTTTTGGCGTACCCACCGGTGAGCGAATTAATATAATTGAGATATTATCTTGCCCGCCTTTATTCAAAGCCATGCGCAACAACCGATCTGCCGTCTTATCCAACGACTTTTCCGCCGTGAAAATAGTTTTCATATCCGACTCGGTCAATTCTTCATTTAAACCATCAGAACACAGCATCAACACCTGATTCGGTTCCCAGTTTAAATGAATTTGATCTACTTTCAGTTTTTCGAGTTCTTTCGAGCCCAAACACTGAGTAATCAAATGCCTTTGAGGATGAGTTTTCGCCTCTTCTTTCGAAATCAGCCCCGCTGATAGCAAGCGCTCAACCAGAGAGTGATCACTTGTTAACAAAGAAAGATTTTGAGCTTGAGGCTCCCAAGAGTATGCCCGGCTATCACCCACCCAGGCAAGCGAGAATTGACTGCCGTTACTTTGCATGGCGACGACAGTGGTTCCCATACCATCGGCTCCTTCGCCATCGGCTGCGGCATGTAGAATATCATTATGGGCTTGTTGAATAGCATCGGGCAACGCCATTCCTGAGGCACAAGATGACTTAATAGAAGTTACCGCCTTTTGGCTAGCAACCTCCCCACAAGAATGTCCGCCCATTCCATCGGCGACAACCCACAGAGCAATGCTCGGTTCGCACAGACATGAATCTTCATTCAATTCCCGTATTCGACCGGGATCAGAACGAAACTCAAACTGCCATTGATGCTCTTCAGATTCCGCCACTCAGTCGGGTTCCTGTATCTAAGTCATTGTAATTGTTCATCTTAGTGTACGTATTTTGTTTAACTTATCAAACTCAACACATCTCTTTTTGCGACAATCAACACAAAAATAGCCCTCAAGACGGCAACATAGCCGGCCTCTATAGATAAATCATAGCGCGAATCCCTTGATTATGTGATAATTGCCCACATATCATTGGAAATGATTGATCATAAGTCATTCCACAGATTTGGGGCCGACTTGGCTTCGACGTGGATTACGAAACTTATGGTGCATGCCGAGGTGTCAGCGAACCTCGTACCCACTAGCTGAAAACTATAGTCGCAAACGACGATAACTACGCTTTAGCCGCTTAAGGCTAACTGTCGACTCTGAGCGTCACCGGTAGGAAATCGACAGACATACACGGAGACTCGCGGGTAAGCTTGCTTGTAGCCCAACCGTTAAAACTAAACAAGCTCACCTATTAGCTCCTGTCCGTCGGAAACTAATAGGTTAAATTAAAGACGAGGCTAAGCATGTAGATCCTTAAGCAGAGGATTCGCGGACGCGGGTTCAATTCCCGCCGGCTCCACCAAATACAGTGGCTCTGGAGACCTCTCCAGGCCACTTAAAACCTCTGAAAATCAGAGTGTTACATCACAATTAACACTTGCCTCTCTGGTCTCCAGAGGTCCTCAAAAGCCTCCATATTCACACCAAAACCACACATTTTCTGCACATCAACTAATTACCGATTTACAGAAGCATCTAGCCTTACAAGCAGATCATGACGTCGAAGCCTTAAATAACAGGCTTAAAATCTCAGACTTAGATCTTTCTATTTCAGAAGAAGAGCTTAAAGAGTTTGCCGAGCATAAAGCTCAAAAATGCTACGAATATACTTTAGATAGCTCGAGTGAATTCAAGGCCTACCGGCTTTGCTCAAAGCTTATAAGCGAATACCAACTTCCTTTTTCCCTAAATAACCCTCAATCAAAATATCAGCAACTTCTCCGTCTATTTAGTTCACGTCAATGGTGGCTGAAAAAACTGCGCCAAAAAAAGCTTCAGTGTGTTGATCAAATTAATCGCGATTTAACAGTGGTTAACAGATACCGACAAATATACACATCCAACTACTGCGTTACGGCCAGGAAGAATCAGCTTGCAAGAAATCAAAAATATCTAAACACCCATTTTGCAGAAAACGATAAAGGAGAACGATTAAGCCTTCTTGATATTGCAAAGAGTAACGTTTCTAACCCAGCAGTTCGTCGAGCAGAAATGATGGTTCGAGTTAAAGGATTCGAAATGATTGCGAATCAAAAGGAACATGCATGCTTATTCTTAACGATAACCGCACCCTCAAAAATGCACAGCAGTTACAGTAAAAGCGGTAAAAAGGTGAAATCTTACAATGGAAGTAGCCCAAAAGAAGTTAATGACTTTCTCTGTCATGAATATAGCTTAATCAGATCTAAGTTAGAAAGAAAAGGCATACGACCTTATGGACTGAGAGTCGTCGAGCCGCATCACGATGGTACGCCTCATTGGCATCTTTTAATGTTCGTAGAAAAGAAGAACGTAAATCGATTAAAGAAAATTTTTAAGTTTTACTTATCCAAACCATTAATTAAAAAGTCCCATATAAAACGTCGGTTAGAAATCGAGAAAATTGACATAACTAATCAATCTGCAACCGGATATGTAGCAAAATACATCAGTAAAAATATTGATGGCGAACATGTTGGTGACGACTTCTATGGCAATGATGCTCGAGAAACGGCAAGGCGAATTGATGCTTGGGCCAGCACTTGGAATATTCGCCAATTCCAATTTATGGGAGGCCCCAGTGTTACAGCTTGGCGAGAGCTCCGAAAACTACGAAAAAAAGTCAGCACGAAAAGTATCGAACCATTCAGACAGGCCGCTGATGCGGGAGACTGGGCCGCTTACGTCTTATTAATGGGTGGTACCAATATAAAACGTTCAGAAAGGCCCTTACAACTTTTACTGAAAAAAGAAATTTCTCCATATAGAAATGAACAAAGTAAAAAGAAAATATGTGGTGTTTACACTGAGTTAGAGCATGAGATAACTCGGCTTACTCAGTGGAAAATTTCTAGTATAGAAAAGGTTTTAAACGCTGAGAACACGGGGCGTGACGCGCAAGCGGCGCGGTTTGGGTGCTCAGCGTCTTGGACTAGTGTAAATAACTGTACGGGCAGTTATTTACCCCCTCCTATTCCTCCCGACTAATCCGAATTTATTCATCTGAAACTATGACCTTAACGAGAAACCATAATGACTAACGATATTGAAATAAGCACATTTGGATTATTAGACAAAAACAATCAATTTGAACTAGACGAAGCTGTAAAGCTAATGCATTGCCATGTCGCAAAGAAATGCAATAGCAAGCGTAATAAGAAAAAGTTACGTACTGAAGAAATCGGCATCGTCGTAGGTTTATTGGTTATCAATGAAGAAGTAGAAATAGTGCTTAAGTTTTTACAAGGCATGAAACAAGTCACCAAAGCGGAGTTTAACGACTCATTTATATTACTCGACGACTAAGAGGAAACTACCATGAAACAGAAATGGCATTTAAACATACAAGACAAGTTCGATCAGGTTATCGGCGCCTATAAACAACTACATGCATTAGTTTCGCACTCACAAAGAGAAGAAGCGTCTGATTCCAAGTTCGATTACATAACACCGCTTCTTGAGCGAGAGTTAGAGGATGTTGCATCGGATGCCATTTCGGCTCTAAAAATGTCAGAAGAATTAATAGATTCCTTACAAGAAGAAAAGAATAAACTCAAAGCATCTAACGATATTGTATCGATATCCAAAACAGCATGAATAGTTAAAATCGAAGGTAAGTCTAGTAAAGCGAATAACGATGATAGCTAATCAAACAATACTAGGTTTACCCTCTTCATTTAATAAGAGAAGAAACTGTGTTTACCAGCTTTAGAAGTAGAGAGTATGAGCTTACCTTTCAAATCATACATGACCGAATTGTTAGTCAGCTTAATTGGTGTATTGGCAATTACATAGAGTACGAAGATATTAATTATTACATGCGCGTTGTTTCATTTATAAAAGAGTTAATAGGTATAACAGGGCAACATCGATACTCAGAAGCTTTTAATAAACTTAACAAACGGTTGCTTGCGATAGAGTCAAAGTACTTTAAAAATTGTAAGTCATGTAAAAATAAGCAAGAGTTTCGGCCAAAGTATCCATGTGCATACGGTACTGAGATTGGGCATATTCAATGTTCACTGTTGACATAGGTAAAATGAATTATTATATTTCTCTTACGGTGCTGGATATGCGCCGACAGCCCACGCATAAAGCCAAGAGCAATATCCCCATACAGACATGTATTAAATTTATAGATAACCGCCTGTTCGTGGGCTGCGGGAATACGGTATATTATCTATGAGGTTAATATATGTCTTCTAACGAAAAACAGCTTTCATCAGGAATAAAAAGCCTTAAAGCGCAAGCTAACCGTTTAAAAAAATCTAAGGGCATTTCTCATACCAAGGCATTGAATCTTGTCGCTCAAGAAAACGGTTACAACTCCTGGAAGCACCTTCTGAATGATACTCCGAAGGACCATCAGTTATTCTTGAAAGCAGGCTATACAGAAAAAGCTTTAAACGAAATAATTAATGGAAACATTGCTACCCGAATATCAGTAATTAATGTTGATAAACACACGCCTTCAGAAGCTAGAGCCTTTATCTGCGAACACCTAAGACAAATAAAAAAAACATCGCCCAATCACGGTTTCTTTCATGTTTCAGCTTTTATTAGCGAAGAACTTGGGAATCAACTTAAAAGCCCAGAAAAGTTTGTATTTAGCATACAAAACAAATTTTCCTGGCTCAATCTACTTAGATTGATAGAAGTTGAAGGCCCCTTGGACTTAGAGGAAACCGAAAAACATATGCAATATGCACAACTTGAATCATCAGAGATGATTGATGAAATTATCGAAAATGGAAAGTTCGGTAGTAAAAAATGAGTGCGTATCTAAATTGGATTACGGTGAAAAAAATGTCTGAGCTTTCAGGCATTACCATTGATGCGATTAACTCTAATCGTAAGAAAGGTTACTGGCGAGAAGGCATTCATTGGCGAAAAGCTCCTAATGGTCGAATATTTATCAATATTAATGCGGTGGAAAAATGGATAGAGGGTATCGAGGCGTAACAGCCAGAGGTAGCACGATTCAAATATCGTTTACCTTTAAAGGGGTTCAATGTCGCGAGAGCCTCAAACTAAAGCCAACAAAAGCAAATCTACTTTATGCAGCGCGAAAACGAGAGGCCATAATCTTTGAGATTGCTAGTAATAAATTTAAATTTAGCGAGCACTTTCCCAACAGTCGTTCAAAAGCGGCTAAGTATTTTGGTACCGAGCACAATAGCCAAACAACTATCGAGATGGCCCTGAAAGCTTGGGTAAAAACCATGCAAAAGAAAGTGCAAAAAAGCACATTAAAAGATTACAACAGCATTATCTATCATCACCTAATACCCTATTTTGGGCATTGCAAGCTTTATGAGTTAACAACACAAATGGTGGAAGACTGGATTTCTGACCTTCAACTATCCAATAAGCGAATTAACAATATTCTTGTTCCTCTGAAAGCAATTTACAAAAAGGCAATAAATCAGAAAGTAATACCCGAAAACCCCATGAAACATATCAGGAACTTGCCAGTACAAACCAGAGAGCCCCAACCATTCACACCTAACGAGATAAATAGAATACTTAATGAGTTGGAGGGACAGGTAAAGAACTATATTCAATTCGCTATTTGGACAGGACTACGCACGTCCGAACTATTGGCTTTAAAATGGGAAGATATCGATTACGAGCAAGGCGTCATTCATGTAAAACGAGCCAAAGTACTTGGGCAGGAAAAAAGCACAAAAACAAAAACGGGTAACCGAAAAGTTAAACTACTATCTGGAGCTTGCGATGCTCTTTTAAATCAGGAACGATTTACCAGAAATATTTGCGACTATATATTTCACGACCCACGCCATGGTCGGCCTTGGAAGAATGACGAGGCTATTCGCAAGGTTTTTTGGTATCCAGCTCTAGAGAGAGCTGGTATTGAAAAGCGAAATGTATACCAGACAAGACACACATACGCATCATTAGCCCTAAGCGCAGGAGAAAACCTCATGTGGGTATCGAAACAAATGGGCCACGATAAACCATCAACAACGCTGAAGTCATATGCAAGATGGATTTCCTCTATGGATTCTAACGCGGGTAGTAAGCTAACAAAGAAAATATCATAACCCCATGTTTTACTTGACTTTTTCTAGTATTTTTGGTATACTAAATATACAAATCAGATTCATTATTGAGCTAAAAAGCTCCCCTTCTGCAGTGATTAGAATAATTGCTGCAACACTAATATAACTCAGGAGTTTTTGTATTATGCCTACACGAAAAAAAGAAACCAATAAGACAGAAAGCGGAAAGTACATCGCTATGAAGAGCGTGTGCGAAAAGAACTTTGTTACACATGGTATAGTGCGAAGCGGCTTTTCTCTACATACGTAGGCTTCGCACTATACCATGTGCTACTTAAAATGTCAACCCAGCCGCCTGTAACCAGTTGATTTATATCGCTTTTTAACCATTTTGAACTATCATCACTTCCCTAACAAAGTACTACTATATTCTCTCACCAGTCTTTCAAAATGCTTATCTAAATGCAGTGGTAAGCCGGAATTCAAATTCAACTTATGTAAATGTTGAGTAAAATGAAACATCCTTGTCTGAGATCTACTATCTCTCACTGTTGCGTCCCTAATTATATCTATCAAATCCAAAGACTCTTCTTTTTTTAATTGCATTAAAAAGTCAAAGTCATCAATCGTAATAAAATAAATATTAGAAGGCTTGATACAATTACTCTCTCCGAACTCTTCATGAAGCTCTTCATACTTTCCCACTGCGACACTTTCAAAGAAAGAAACTCCATTGCCCAAAAATAGATCTTTCATAGTTATTACCAATAAATATGACTCTCTTTTATACTTAGGCAATTGTGAATCCGAGTTATAATTCAAAAAGGAGTTAAGTTCACATGCTTGTTTAATTGCTTTAAGAGCGCTACTTTTTACTCGTCCTAAAACAATATTTGAGCTATCGGAAACCTTGCCTCTGTGAGGCATTTCCACTGCTTTAGCATCAATAAAAATATTCACGTCTTTGTTTGAATATAACAAATCAACAACTTTAGAGTCGTTATTAACAACTGTTTTTAATTTTCTTTCAGTCCATGCACTAGGAAAATTATCAACAAAGATATCTTCTACATACTTTTCAAATATTTTGGTAAAGTGCCGATTAAATTCCTCTCTGGATATTTTTGTTAAAGAGTCATAAACAAAATTTTCCAATAACTTCCCAAGTATTGACTTGTGAATACAATAATAATAAGAGCTAATTTTTATTAACGGGAAATAATGAAAGGGAGACTCCTCATAATACTCGGAATAGAACTTGTTTGACGTAGTATTTTCATATTTTAATATATTGCGTTTCACGTCTTCTATTCGTACGCTTATTGCGTCTAAAAACATATCAACTTTTTCTCCACCAAAATTTCTATCAAATTCTTTAAATTGGGCTCTAGAAATTTCTATAGATTTACTGTCATTTATCAAGGTCATTAAATATAAGGACAGCATCGTAAATTCTTTTACGCCTATTTTATATTCACCTTCAAACATACAATTTATTGAGTGATTTTTAGGTTTATCACAAAAAAAAATATATTGTCGAATTAGTCTAGGAAGTGAAAAATCGTCTTGATAATAAAACTGTTGATATGCGACGTTTCGAAAGAATAAATTGTAATGAGTGTACTCAGTCGGCATTTTAATTTTATTACTCAAGTTTTTATGGGCAAAGTTTATTAATTTATAAAACTTTTCGTACGTTAGTTTTTTCTTTCCACTTTCAAGCTTGAATTTCCATTTTAGTAAAAGCATTAAAAGCCACGGCTGCCGTTCGACAAAGCCATATTTTCTATCACTAGGATAATTTAGATAATTTATTGTATTTATCAGGAAATCCTCATGACCAAACGCCCTTAACCTTCTTTTTACTTTATTGACAGATAACTTAAATTCTTTATCTGAGAAACTCATTTCCTGATAAACCTCCATATCAAATACATTAGGCGTACAATGGCATTGTCTTTTTAGTTAAAGTACACTTAAATAATCATAGATTGCTTTAAAAAGTCTAACCAGATCGAAAAAACGTAATAATAGCAATGGTTCTTAATAAGTGACTGAAAACATTAAAATAAACGCGGGTTCAATTCCCGCCGGCTCCACCACATAAAATAAGGCTCACCGAAAGGTGGGCCTTTTTTATTTATGCTTTTGTATTTGAAAAAGACGCCTATTACGGCGCCTTTCTTCTTTTGATACTACTGGTGATTGTTCACCATTTCCTGAGCATTAATGTAAAGCTTAGATAATCCTTTCGTTGACCATGTCCAAGGAATTTTGGGTCCCCATGGAGAATCAAAATCATTTGCTTGACTAAAACTTTTCATCGACTTTGAAAGCCAAACAATTTCAGCATCGGTATGAGGACGATCCTAAATATTTAAAACACCCACTCGAATTAAACACGGATCAAATTCCGCTACTTCATTACTCCATAGACCGAGTCAAAAAATCGAAATAAGCTCGATCTCTCGGAAGACTATTCTCAATGAGAAGCAAAAATCAATAGCGCTGCGGGATGAGCTGAAAAATGCTAAACTGGCGAATATTTTAAGTAAATTGTGAAAAAAAAAAGGAATGGCTGCTAATTTCTAGTCGAACATCAGGTCAGTCCTTCCATTGCTTCGGGTGAGTAATACAATTCAATAGTCCTGAGCATTAGATAAAGTCGAATGAAAGGTAGGCCTACACCTGTGGAAAATAAGAGCAACTCTTCTGAACCGTTCTATACAGAGGTTTTACGCCGCCGCTTACATGTAATTAGTTTCTCATATGTTGCGGCGCTTTGGTGTTTTATCGAAATTTCTTCATTTCTTGTGGAGCGATATAACTTCCCACCACAATTAGTAGATATCATATTCATTGGAGGGCTAATTCTTACTCCCTCCGTCTTGGTAATTGGCTGGACGCATGGTGCGCCAGGTAAGGACAGTTGGGGGGCTCTGGAAAAAATCCTTGTACCTGCAAATCTGGCAGTTGTATTAGGTTTTACCCTAATCTTTACTAGTTTGACAAATAACACTATCTCGCGTGAGGTTGAATCAAACCCACATGTATTAAGTGAAGACAGTCAAACATGGAAGCACGATGCTGATCGGATTACCAAGGCAGCTAGCAAACAAACTTATATTTCTGGATACATTTACCCATTTGAAACTCTCGGATCTTCTGACGAAATACCCAATTCAAATTTGGTACCTGCTCTCGTGTCAATCTATTCAAAGCGATATCAAAACTTCTTAATTGGCAGTCCATTTCTATCGGTTGGTGATAAACGGTCGTCCAAACTTAGTCTTCAAACAGTAAATAACATTCATCAAGTTCCTACCGCTAAACTGCAAGAAGCCTCGGCTGAAGACTTTGAACATTTTTTTATTACTGGAACACTCAAACGAATCGACATAGGTTATCAGATCGATTACCAATTGACAGACATTATCAATCCTACAAATAGCCTCACTGCAACGATCACTGGCAAAAATGAGGATGAACTCAGCCTCAAACTTATCCATGAAATTGAGAAAGTTTATCAGCCCCATAACGCCTTAACGATTGAACATCCGATATCTGATGTAATATCAAAAAACCAAGAGGTTGAGAATCAATACGTTGAAGCTTTGGCGATTGCAAATATCGAGAATAAAGAGAAAAATGCGCTATACCTACTGCAAGAACTAGCTACTATCGATTCTAACTGTTTGCCATGTCAAGAAGCAATATATCAAATACAATCGAAATTAAAATACCCTATTAAGGATATAAAACGAACGTTAAATAATATTATTGCTACCAATTATCAATTACCCAATTTTAGAAAGCCATATTATCAGCTACAGTTACATGTTACAGAAGCAAATAAAAAGCACGCTTTACTTTTAGCGAAAAAATGGTCTCAAGATTTTGAAAAAAATCACTTTGTATTCGTAAAAAATATTGAAGTGTTACTGCTATATGGCCAGTTTTCAACTGCAGCCGATCTATGCAGCAATTATATAGCGTTTGATAATAGGAATCCTCTAGCTCTCAGACTAAGCTTGACGGTGTTTATTATTAACCAAGATTATACGCAAGCCAAAGCCACGATTGATCACTTCCGGAACTTGTATCCAATGAGCAATGAGCTTAATTCGGATTTTGTAAGTATATTAGTTTCTGAGAATAAATACGATGAAGCAATTGATATTCTAGAAACATCAATCGCGAACAATCCAAAAGAGAGTCTTTTTTATATCCACTTAGCAAACCTCCATTTTTCTATTGGCCAAATTTCAGAAGCATATGGGACACTTTCATTAGCGCTAGATTCGATAGAAAATGACCAGCAGCATAATATTCATAGGAAACGGTTTAGAATGTTGCTTAGTCAACGAAGGTTTGACGAAGCTTTTGTCGAACTAAGAATTTTGAAACAATTTTTTGAAAAGAGAGGTGAGATAGACAACTTTGCTTCGCAAATACTAGGGCCAAATCTCAAAAACTTCCTATATTCTTATAAAACTGACGATCTATCGCAGCTGGTAGAAGAAGTAAATAGCAACCTACCCGAAGCTAAGTATTATTTATCCCATGTTCTTAGAGCCGAAATAGCAGCTTTACAAAAGGATGTTAGAGCTTTAGATGATAATATACGCCTGTTAAATAGTTACTTTAAGACACACTTTCCTAAAATTAAAGTAAACAAATTTACAAGTAACTTAAAGCGAGCTGTAATTAATGAAGATGCAGATTCAATAGTTGAGTTATATGATAAGTATCAATCAGAGGCTAAAATCAACAAAGCTTTAAAAATATTTAGCGGACCTAATAAATATTACATTTATTCCTCTTTATTAAAGCAACTAGACTTCCAAACACTGATTGAAAAGATAAACTTAAATCTTAAACATAACCAGTATGCTCCAATTGATAACTTCTTTTTAGCACAGGTACTCAATATGCAAGGTGATAAAGAGCGTGCGAGTGAGCATTTAAAAAGAGTTCTTAGAGTTTGGAGTCAAGCTCCGCAAAATGATTACCTTTTGCAACAAGCAAGCGAGTTGAGTAAGCAATTAGGGCTACCCTCCCCCAGATTTCAGTAAGCCATCCGAGTTTAATAAGGCATGGTAAACCTTTAATCCGACTCGCTGGGTAACTTAGCAAAGCAGGCTCTTTTAATTTTTCTTTTGAATCTAAAAAAAGGCGCCTAACTAAGGCACCTTTATTTTTGAGGCTACTGGTGGTTGTTCACCATTTCCTGAGCATTAATGTAAAGCTTAGACAATCCTTTCGTTGACCATGTCCAAGGAATTTTGGGTCCCCATGGAGAATCTAAATCATTTGCCTGACTAAAGTTTTTCATCGACTTAGAAAGCCAAGCAATTTCAGCATCGGTATGAGGACGATCCGAAATATTTAAAACACCCACTCGAATTAGACGTGGGTCAAACTCTGCTATTTCATTACTCCACGGGCCATAACGAGCGATTAAATCTTCAACACCATATTCAATGAGTTCATCAGCAACAACGGTATCATCACGACAGATCAAGTTGGATGATGTGCTAATGCAATTATTAAGAATAGGATTCGGAAACTTATAATAAGTTTCTGTCACTTCCTCTGCAGGTACAATACCCATCATGTAAAGTAAAATATCAGACCAAATAAAACGCTCGGGATCTTCTGGCTGTAAGTAAAAATCTCCGTTTTCTTTCTGTTTAATATACACTTCAGAACGATTACCCAATTCATCTTCAAGCAAAACTGAATGTGGCCAGCCTCGTGCAGGATCCCACAAAGGCCCCATCAAATCGCCGGTTAAGGTGGAGCTACTATCTAAATGCATACCATCGCCTTCATTCCAGGCTAACCCTCCTTCTCCTGGAAAATTTTCGGTCTCAATACCGAGTAATCCGTGAGCAAACTCGTGGTTAAGTCCATCGTAAGAGGGGTTAGGCTGCCATACCAGACCACTGAATTCTTGATGCTCCTTGCCATCAATCATTGGGTAACAATGTGAACGGTTATCGCACGGCGGATTAAACCCAGTGCCATTAATATTATCGTGAACTCTCACGTAACCTGCTCCACCAACATGATCGCGAGTTACAATTGTAAAAAAGTCGAAGACATCTCCAGCGACTTGCCACGCTTCTTTACAAACAACACATGTATTAGGAGCGTGCAACAGCCAACTATCTTTTATTCTCAGTAAGTAAGGTTTGCCAATAGTAATGAAAAAACCACCTTCAGTTACTCGAACATTATCAGTCACCTCCGTAACTGTCTCTGAATTACGATGTTCAGGAGATAGAACATAAAGGCCGTGCAACTTTAAAACATCGCTGTCTTCTAATAACTCTTCAGGAAAATACAAACACGACCGGGTAAATATTTTATCGCCAGCGACTAAATCACCATGGGTACCATCGTCGTACAAAGTGCTGTTATCCTGCGAATTCACAGCGCGAATTCGATTATCCACTGGCACCCAGTGACTAATTCTGGAACTACTCTCCGACTTATCGTAATAAACAAACGTAAACGTTTCATCGGCATAAATAATGGAAGGTTCGGTGAGCCTTTGACCATTATCTGAAAACACCTCATCCATGTAATAAAGCGATGGAGAAACATTCTGATCGACAGAACAATCAGAAACTTTAGAAGGAGTCCATTTTGTTGTAAGTTCCGGCTTGGGTATTTCTGGTTCTGGAGGTTTCTTTTGATCCGAGCTTTTTGAGCAAGCACCCAATAAAAGCAAAGACATACTTAATGCAAACATTTTACTCATACTGACACTCCTATAGTTATTTTTATTATTGCCACTCTTAGACTTAATTTTTTTGATGGCTTTTTCATTACAGCCGAAAGTTGCTCTAAAGAGAAGCGGTAATATTTACCAGAATATTTTGTTATGCCAAAGGAGATGTTTGCTCTATATTAATTCAACCATAGAATAACTTTACAGACTCGATGATAGATAGACTTTCTATTTTAGAAAGTGTTAGATTAATTATGCTATTTAATATTTACATTCAATTTTTTATCATTAACAACTAAAACTCTGGTATTTGTTTTATTTCATACATAAACGTTGTTAATATCAATTAAAAAATTCAAATTGGAATCATTCAAACAAAAAGAGGAACAGATCAAAATCATAGGAGATTAAAAACAGAACATCCTGAACTAGCTTTTTAAATTATATATCAGCTTACAGAACAAACAAAAAAACAGTGGTAACTAGGGATGACTGAGTACCTTCGCACCTGCATAATACTCATTACTAAACGATTAAGTTATTCCTATATTGATCTTAATTAGGCACTATCAGCTGATCCAAGCCATTCTCGACGACCAAAGTTTCCAACCACCGAACCAACGATAAAGCGTATAAACCGTACCACCCGAAGCCATACTAGCTTTGTGTATACTGACATCAACCTCAGCAATGAGGAATGACTTAGATATTTCGCCAAATATAACGCGAACGCCACCACCCTCAACTTCACCAAGCTTGTTGAGTTTTAAATCTGTTGTCTTATCATAAAGTATTAACTCTATTCCATTTTCGTTACAATAATTCATTATTTTCTTGTCTGCTTTTCCCGGTATTATTTCACTTGTTTCATTAAAAATGTCAGCATAGATATTTTTTTGAAAGATATACTTTTTTAGGGTTTAGTTTTCCGCCGTATGTATCATCTTTTCCAATAACATTTGAAAATGCTGTCACATAAAATTCAGAGTCACTTCCTTGCGTCATTAGCATTGCAGTAGTGCTAATCAAAATAAAGAGAAATGTGATTAAGAGTATTTTAAACACACGATTGAATAAGATGCCCTTAATCTTTGACAGACTTAAATATTTTAATGCAAATAGATTTACCAAAGGTGTTATCAATACCAAAGTAGATAAGAAAATTTAAATATGCCTTTAACTCTAACGTCAAAAAATATAAGTAAAATGAATACAATAATTAAAACTATATTAAGTAAAGCAGCAATTATTCAAATCAACAGAAGTCCTTAATTCCGATTGAATTTATGTTCAAATTCCATACATCGATATCTCCTTTACCTAATTAAAGTCAAGTTTAATGCCATTTTAAGGAAAATCTAACGTATGAATGGTTAATACTTCAGGGTTTGACAGCATTTCGGATGGTTTAAGTCCCATAATCGATCGGAATGTATTTGAAAAGTGTGCACTGTCAGAAAAGCCTGTGTCCTGCGCGGTTTCCGTAAGACTTTTACCCGAACTCAATTGATTTGCACTGACAAACAATCGATGCCATCTTCGGTACTTGCGAATAGATATACCAGTATTTTCTTTAAAAAGTTGAGTGAGTCTTGGTACTGAAAGATTGACGGCCTTTGCTAATTGCTCAACAGCCAAATTGTCACTGATGGATTTCTTAATCATGTCTATAACTTTTACAACTCGATGGTCAGGATGTACATGTGAAGTAGAGCGGCCAGAGATGGTATCAAGCAACTTCTCGAGCAATTCGTAAGCTTGAAAATAATTGAGCTGTTTTTGTACGATTTGTTGCAAATAACGCTTAAAGTCCAATTCCAGTTTAGAGTTTAATAAAATGTTGCCAAATTCTTCACTCATAGTTTCCTTGAGTCGATTCCAGTCCACAAGTAGAGGGTCGAGATATAGGCAGGCAAAAACTTGTTTTTGAGTATCAATTTGAACTTTTGTATCTGGAGGAATTAATGTAGAGGTTATCGATCGACTCACTTTTTCCTGAGAATGTGTAATCTGAATATTTCCAGCTAGAGATACAATGAAGGAGGCTGCGCCTTGGCTCAGCTCAATAGAGTTTTCAAGAGTTCCTATAAATAGGGTTCTAGAATCCCAAAGATACAAATGCGATTTCAAAGTTTTAGATCCAAATGGCTTGGTTATCGTCGCAGAAAGATATTCTTAACCTATACCGCCAAGCAGAAAAGCATTACCTATGATTAGTACTTTAGTTGGTTGAGTTGTAGAAATCCAGATGTATTGTTATCAGAAAGAGGAGTTCGTCCGTTCTGGGCTCACTACAGTCAGGAAAACTCAAAAAGTATTAGATGTCATTAAAGGTAAAGCCATCGACAGCGATATTTCTATCAGCGAATATTAATCTTAGCTCGCGACATAAAAAATTTGAGACTGTATATTTTGGGATTCATTGTATGCCAATACGCAATGACTATCGGGGACACTCACTAGAAGATTCGAAAATTAAACGTAAGCTCTTTTTAAACGCAAATAAAGCCTTCCTAGTATTAGGAAGGCTTTACTTTTAAATAATATTTTATCGTTTATTTGATGTAAGCACTCAACCAAGTGAATAACTTATCGTAAACATTCTTGCGAACCGGCTCTTTTGATAATACAAGATCATGCATACCTCCTTGAATTCGAATTTCAGTCACATGATCGCCAATAACATCTGAAATACGGTCGATATCTTCTACATCCAATACACCGTCATTGCTTAGATAACCTTCGTCCCACGTTGACTTTTTAATGCTTCCTTTCGAGTACATAACCAGCACAGGAACACCGACATCGATACCTTCTTGCAAATTTTTCTGGGCACGAATTACAGCAGCTGTCCATCCTGCGTACAAAGGGAACCCTTCTACTGGTTTCCAGTTTAGGTTAAAGTCCCACTCACCAAAGTAATATTGATGCACCGATTTTCCATAAAGATCCGATAACCCCATTGACGATTCAGAATACGGAAACCTAGCTCCATAGGCTTCAGCAAGGTTAGAAATAAATGTCTGATTGACTTGTATCAGACTATCATTTAAATCAAAAAATGGACTGTTTAGAAAAATGGCATCGAATGGCTTATCTTCTTTGAATTTATCAGCATAAGTGATGGCGATCAAACCACCAGTTGAGTGTGCGCTAAGCAGTAGTTTCGTATTACCTTCTTCATTACGGATAATTTCAATAGCTTTCGTAATTTCTTCTTCGTATTCTGCAACATCCTTCATCATATTAGGGCGTTGATGCTCACGAAGAGAGCGGCCATACTTTCTCAAATCAAGTGCGTAGAAGTTATATCCAGCATCTATAAAGCGTTGTGCCATTTCTTCTTGGAAGAAATAATCGACATATCCATGAATATAAAGTACTGCTTTAGTAGATAGCTCTGGATTTAGCTTACGTACTAAAGTAGCGACAACGCTGCCCTCGTAATCATCAGCAAGTTGTAATGTACTTTGTTCAAAGCCGTTGCCAAGTACATCAACATTCCAATCTCTGTCGGAAGAAGCGTAGGCACATGTCAGAGTTGCCAAGCTAAGCAAAATCGCTATTAAATATTTTTTCATGGTAATAATACCCTCATTTTCCTGTTATTTCTTTGTACGCGGACACTTCTATTAATGAAGTAATACCAGCGCACATCAATAAGTTGCTTATGCCAAAAGGTGATTCTTAAATATGTGTTCACTGTTTCAGCAAAGTTGAGGGAAGTTTAATGGATAATAGATTTTCGAAATTGTAAAAACTGATGATTATTTCGACCACACCACATGAAAGATGTTCTATATAAGATGTCAATAGCGTCAATAACTAGATCCGATGCAAATAAATGGATTTTAGCAGCCAGGGTATATAGCCATGCCAGAGTCCTGTCTCACCAAATAAAACAAGACTTGCATAAAATGGCTTTGATATTTGATGCATTGGTTGGACAGGCGAAATTGAAGTGAAGAATATACAATCCGTTGAAGACTAAGGTGCGAAATGCTTTTGTATAAAACTACGGCCTCAAAACTGAGGCCGCATAAAGTATGTTTTATTTTTCAAATTCTTTCATATATTTTGAGGTGAATCGCAATTTAACATTGCGCTTACTGCCTAATACACTGCCATCATCAAACTCGATTCCAACAAAGTCGGGTGAAGAAGCGCCGTCACCAAACAAGCCTTTATCGAAACTGAATTTACGAACGTAATCCATGGTTTCTTTAACGCTATCTGACTGAGCAATTTTTGCGGCTTCGTCGTGGCTATAAAACATTTTAGTTGTTTTCAACTGAGAGCGAAATTCAGCAGGCGTTGCACCAGACTGATCCGCTAAATAGTCGACAACATCTTTTTGCGTTTTGTTGTTATTCATTAACGACATTGTTTCATACCAGGCACCCACTAATGCTTTCTTCAAGCGCTCATCGGCATCGGTTTTAACAACCATTAAGTCGAGGATTTCACCAGGTATCATTGACGAGTCAAACACCATTTTAGCACCTTTAGCATTTCTAACTTGTTGCAATGGTGGATTCCAGGTAACCGTTGCAGCGTTATCTTTAGCAATGAATAGCGAAGCTATGTCTGCATCAGATGTGTTCATTACGGTTAAGTCGCGCTCAGACATACCGTTTTTCTCTAAAGCACGAGCTAACATGTAATGACTCACCGAAAGCTCAACTAACGATACTTCTCGGCCTTTAAGATCTTTAACGCTTTTACCGTTCTTTAAAACGATACCATCATTACCATTCGAGTAATCACCAATGATCAAAGCGGTAGAATCAATACCACCAACGGCAGGGATGGTTAAAGCATCCATATTGGTCATGGTACATGCGTCAAACTCACCGGCTGTATACAAGTTGATTGACTCAATGTAATCGTTAATTAAAGTGACTTTAATTTCGATACCGTATTTATCGGCCCACTTTTTAACAATGCCTTTATCGGCTGCGTAGCCCCATGGTTCCCAACCGGTGTAATGCGACCAGCAAACTTTAAATGATTCGGCACTACTCACCATCGAGATAGTTGCGAGTAAAATACCTGCCAGGCCTTTCTTAAAGAATTTAATATTCATGGTAACTCCCTAGTCTAAAGTTTCTTTTCGTCTAAATCGACAATTTCAAGACCAAACTCATCGTCCGAAAGGTCTTCTGCATTTTCAAATTTCTTAACAGATTCATCTGCTTTTTTCGTTACTTCGTTCATTTCAATAATCGTGCTGGCCATTTTAGGCAAAGCATCCTGACGAAATTTAGAAATATCTTCTAAGGCAGCGTTAATGTCTTGGAAAGCCGCTTTTAGTTTTTGCATATCCAATTGAGCCGATGCCGCTTTCTTATGTATTTCAGCGCCTTGCTGTTTCAACTTAGCCGCCGTCGAAGAAATTAGATTATTCGTCGTATCGTTAATTGCTTCGATTTTTTCCAAAGTAATTTTTTGATTAGCCAATGCTAATGCCAAAGTTACAGCTGTTTGCAATGCATTTACGGTAACTGAAAGCGCACGGTTAACACCTCGAATAAGCTCTTTGTTATTCCGAATAACCACTTCAATGGTGAGTACCGCTTGTTGAGCTACCGCACGTTGCTGTTGTAAGTCCTGAATGCGTTGACGAAGTGGAAACAACACCTCTTCTTTTAAAAAGATCGTTTTCGGATCGTCAGCCGTCAATTCCAAATCAATTTTTTCACTGAGCTTTTTATCAAGCTCCATGGCAAAAGCAATTTGCGTCTTTAAGAGCTCATTCAAGTTTTTGAAGTGTAACTGATCGTCCGCCAAAGTAATGTTATCGTGCTTAAGTTGCTCGCGCCCTTTTTCTAAACTCTTGACGATATCGGCGATAACCGTTTCTGCACTTTGATATTGAGCAAAGTACTTTGAAATCGGTGTACCGATAAATGGCAAAGCACTCAACAATCGACGAATAAAAGTGACCGAAAAATCAAACTTATTCGGGTCAAGCTCTTCAACTTTATCTCGCAGTGCCAATAATGACGTAGCAACCGGACCACCATCTTCACTATTTCTAGATAATGTTGCGATTGACTGATTCAACATATTAGAGCGTCGCGATGCCATTTTCTGTAGATGTGCACCCATTTGTTCAATCGCCTTAACCCCTTCCATTTTTGATGTATGATTGGTTGCATCGATACTCAAAAACTTATTCAAGGTTGCATCGACTTTTTCCTGCAACTCCCCTTCCAACGCAGGTTCAGAATCGGCAACGGTTAGCTCCTTCTTTACTTCATCAACATCCAAAGAAAATCCCTTCTTGGGTGCTTCTTCTGTTGTAATTTGACTCATGGTGCTCTCCTACTAGTGTTTAATTTGATACAAATCAACTTTATCGGCCATACGAGCCAGTTCGTCCATTGCCTGGTCCAAATCTGTGTCCGCATTTCCTTTTTGTGTCCGTGTCAATGCTAACTTAACCGATACTTTATCAATTTCGGTTAAGGCTTTTTCATTATCCGTACTTAACTTTTCAATTCTCGCCTTTTGCTCTTCCAGTAAATCTAAGCGTGCTTTTAATGCTTCAACTTTGCCCATATTTCCTTCGGACTGATTCAACTCGATGTCCTTTCTAATTCGGGCTTCGTCAATGGTGCTGACTGCTTTGAGCGCAATATAAATATCTTCAATATTGTCGAGTGCCGACAAATAAACTTGCTCGGCAATGCCTTGATACCTCAAGTAGGTCATTTCACCTTTGTCAAACCGCTGTTTTAAAACATCGTTAAAACTAGAAAACTTGGTTTGTAGCAGGTTCAGCTGTTCCGAAATACGGTCGCCATTGAGATCTTTTAATCCGACTTTTAATTGGTTCAGCTTTTCTCTCGAAGCTTCGTGTATTTTCTCTCGAATTTGCTCAAGATACTTTTTCTCCAGATCGCTTCGCCCAATAAAATATTTGTACGCCCAACCCAAGCCATAAGCTAATATTCCAACCCCCAAGATAGAGCCGGTAATCATCGACAAACCAAAGAACGCCGCCGACATAACCCCGATACCAACCACGGTGCCCGGAAATACGGTTTCCGGGGCTTTAGCGGTCTCTTCGATGACTTTTTTCTTAATCGCTTTTTTAGAAAATTCCTGCACGATTAAATTTCCTCTGCGACCAAGACCAGCTCAACGCGGGGCAATCGATATTGATAAGCTCGAAACGATTCTCCGGCTTGTTTTTTAAGCGGAAGTGTACCGCCATAGCCAATCGCCAAAACTCGGTTCTCATCGATACCATGCGTGATGGTTAAATACCTCAATACAGACTCAGCGCGATCTTGAGACAACAACATATTTTGTTTTTCATCACCTCGAGTTGAAGTATGCCCTTTAATTTTTAAACGGTAAGCTGGGTAATGCTCTAATGACTCAACCGCCAAGTCGATTTCTTTTTTACCTTCGAGCGTAAGTTCATCGGAACCGCTGGAAAAAACAATGGGCCGAACTTTTAACGTTCCAATTTCTCTTAGCTTCTCCCATTGACTGTTAGACAAACTGTCGAAACTGATATCAACGGCTTTTTGCTTACTGCCAAAGCCATTCGAATTCATCATTGAGTCATACAGTTTCGAAACAAAACTGGAATTGGTAATGGTATAAGGATCGCGATTTGGCAACGGACTGGACGAAACGCTACCAAAATCTCTTAAGATCGACACTGTCGACTCAATCGAATCGATAACACCCTCGTTACGCAAGCCATCAACTGCTTCTAAACCGAACCATTCTAGATAATTATCTTGCAGCGACATCCATTCGATTCCCGCTAACATTTGGATAACGGTGTCTTTGTCCAATCCCGTATCCGACTCAACGTCGTCGATAAAGGCACTTTGGTCGCGCTGATAAAATTGCAGCGTTTTGTAATATTCTTTCAATAACGTAGCGATGGCTTCTTCGTTGTTCTTAATGAACTTTCGCTCGGCAACAAGAATATCAACAATTAAACGTTTGGTCGTTTCGGTTCCTAAAATTTTCTTAATTCCAGAGACCTTACTAATACGACTCACATCAGGTTCCCATAAAACCGCAACATCAACTTCACGCTTTTTGAGTTTTTCACGCGCGTCTTCAGAACCATTCGCCTCGACAGCCCAGTCGTCACTGTTTTTTAATCGGCCAATATCAAAATGCACACTAATGGCTTTAAGAAGTTGGTGGCTTGGCGAATCTGGTGTAAAAGCAATTTTTAAATTTTCTTTGTCTTTAAGCTGATCAATGGAGTTAACCGAGTCTTCCCAGGCCATAATTGCATCAACACCTTTCGACTCATCAATCACCGCAATAATAGCGCCAGGATAATTTTCATCTTGACCATTCAAAACGTAAGAGTCGATAGTGCCGACGGCCAAATCAATTTTTCGGTCGGCCAAAGACTCGTATCGTGATTTATAGTCGGCACCATCATCGATACATTCCAATCGATACCCTTTTTGCCGCATTCTACGCGACAACTCTTTCGAGCAGAGCGGATAATATCCAATGAAATTATCCACCCCAATTTTAATGGAGCCTTTAGAAGCAATAGCGTCAGAAGTTTGTCGAGTTTCACGCTCTTCTAACGCCGGTACTAAATACTTAAAACCCAGCATACCAAGAAAAGCGAGGACTAAAATAATAAGCGCTATTTTTACCGTACGTGGCATTAACTATCTCCTAACCATCAAACTCGCTAATATCAAACGACTCGGCTTCAGCTAACACTGTCTGCAAACTTTTCACCAGAGTTTCTGCAGAATTAGCCGAACGGTAATTGACAATGCCTCTCTGATTTAAACTGTGCGTCTGGTCAATACAAAAACCAACCGTATGAATTTGCACTGGTGATTGTTTCACTATTTTCGAAACGATTTCATCGGGTCGCTCACCACTTGATGCTTCACCATCGGTGACAATCACCAAATGATATTCGCCATACCCCATTTGCTGTTTTGCCCGACTGGTCAGTGCGGCATAAGCTTCGGTTATCGACGTGCGCAGTGGTGTTCCCCCAGAAGCTTCTACGGATTGAACAGCCTGCTTTAAACTTGGACGATTCTGTACCGAAAGCGCCACTCGCTCTTTGTTGCCTTTACGATCAAATGCCAAAAGCCCCACATTGTCGCTGGGTTGAATTTCATCAATAAAAGCGCTGATGGCTTTTTTTGCAATATCAATTTTTGCGCCAGCACCTTCACAGGCGTAGTCGCCCATAGAACCGGAACCATCAAACACGATGTAATAATTTTTTGCCAATAAATTATCGGCTAAGTTCGTTTGCTCTCCGAGTTTTGGCCAACTGTTTAAAGCACCTTTATTTCCGTAGGTATCAGCTACATTGACTTTATTAGAACTGACAGAATCTGAGCGTTTTGTCGTTGATGAATTATTGCTGTTAAATAAAACATAACCACCAATAATAACTCCGGCAAAAACCACCGCTCCTTTTAATGCATTACTCATCTGAATCCCTCCTTATAGTGGCGCAAATACATCAGCTTCGGCTTCAACTTGAATGATTCGAAAAACCACTCGCATATTCGAACGCCATTCTGATTCATTTTTAGGAGCGCAAGGATCAGTTCCACAGACACCCGTGTTTGGCATCGCAATGCCATGTCCAATTGTTGCAAACTGCGAAGGGTCCAAACTCAGACCATCTTTTTTCGCAAATTCAATGATACTGTCTCGAACCGCTTGAGCTCTGCTCAAACTTAAATTACGCGCACTTTGTTTCGTTTGTCCTAGTACAACTTGTGGGACGTTCGCTTTTTTCTTTCTTAAATAACCCATTGGATCAGAATGACCTTCAACGGTAATTACCGCACCACCATAAGTACTCGCTAAATCAATCACGCGTTTGAAAGAATCTTCATACAAAGATGCCGAAAAATTACTTTGATTGGGTTGAAAGAACACTTCAAATGAGAATAATTCACCATCTTCCAAAGAACCTTGTTGTTGCTTTCTGGTGACAACTTCCGCAACTTTATCGGAATCAAATTTAGGCGACTCAGCCTTTCCTATATTGGAAAGTCCCGCTTTTAAGAAACCAAAATCCCAATCAATGCCTTTGACCGAAGCTCCCTTTGACGCTAAGCCTAACTGACTTAAGCCAGTTTTCGCTTCAGTATTTAAGCGATTTAAATTTCGCGGATACTGAGCATTGTTTAAAAATTTCACATTGCCATCAAAACCGACAAACTCGGCATCGATATACATGCCTTCTGCATCAGCCACCGCAGCTTCAGAATCCAGTAACGCCAATGCAGCACCTTTAATCATCTTGCGGTAATCCTGACTTTTCTTGGTTTTATTCGCGACTAATTTTTCTAGCGCTTCTTGACCCAACATTAATCCACGAACAAACTTCTCAACATCAGCACGGTTTGTTTTTAAATAGTCAGAACGAACAGCATAAATGTCAGCAATAACTCGGTTAGCCGTTTTTGTCGACATCAATATTTTTGCGCCTTTCACCGAAGCTTCTGAGCCTGTTCCAATATTACCACCCGAAGTTAACGCTAATGCATCTGGAATAATGACAAAAGCCGCATCAACATTACTTTCATAAAAAGCTTCCATGGGCGTTTGGTCGGTTCCCGTTAAGTCGCGAGTCCATTTAATATTCACGTCTTTCAAACTTAAGCCCGAATCTTTAAGAATACGGATAAGGTAATCGGTATGGGGACCATAAGCTTGAATAGCAATGGTCTTGCCTTTCAAATCACTGGCAGACTTGATGTTATCCTTTACAACAAAAGCATCACCTCCGTTTGACCAGGTCATTTGATAAATAACAACCGGCTTTGTTTTCTCGTTACTATTTAAAACATCGGCGGCTTGAGTGATCATACCAACGGTCCCACGCAGGTAGGGCGTTTTTCCCGCCATGTAATCTTCAACCTGTTTTGAGAAAACGTCCTGGCGAATTAACCGAATATTTAATCCCAATTGATTAAAGATACTGCCCTTCTTTGTCATGACAGCATCGCCGTTTGCATGAATAGTGGCTATATCTCCGCCCCAGGAAATAATGGGAACTTCAGTTACCTGACCGGTATACACTTGCCCCACCTTTCCGGAAACAACGTCCTTCATTGGCTTATTATCAACATAGTTTTGTGCAAACCCGGATATACTCAGTGCACTAACAATGCAAATTAAAAAGTTTTTCATACCTTAATCCTTCTATCCACTCACTTACTATTTCGGTGCTCAATTTCCGTCAATGTTTGATAACTATCAGGATGAGTCAAATTAAAATCTTTTACATGTTGTAAAATTCTTGGTTCAAATCCGATTTCTTTAATGCTCTTAATCAGTTTTTTAAATTCATCGGTGTCTTTAATTTCAGTACTCGCACCTTTAAATTTCAGCTCTTTATCAAAGACAATTTTTCCACCGCGGCCATCAAAACCATCGCCACGATCGTCGGTATAATATTGTGACAAAACCAGTAAACGCGTACCCAAGAATACCGCTTCTTCCAAATCGTGGGTGACAAAGAATATGGTTAAATTATTTTCTTCCCACAACTCAGTTAAAAATACCTGCAACTCTTCTCGAGTATTGGGATCAAGCGCACCAAAGGGTTCATCCATTAGCAACACTGGCGGCTTAGTGATTAACGCCTGCGCAATAGCCGCACGTTGTTGCATACCGCCACTCAACTCATGGGGCTTTTTATCTCGAGCATGTTCCAGTCGAACTCGTTTTAAGTACTCCATCGCTTCGTCTTTTTCGTCACTCGATGCGCTTCGCAACGAGGCCCACGGACTTTGGCACATGCGCTTTGCTAAAAGCACGTTGTCAAACACCGACAAATTTGGGAACAAAGAGTATTTCTGAAAAACTATACCGCGTTGTTTATTGGGTCGCGGAGCATTTTTACCCTCAATAATAACCTCGCCACGCGTTGCTCGCTCCATTCCCAAAATCAACCGCAATAACGTTGATTTACCACAACCACTCGGCCCAACTAATGTGCATAGCTCGCCTTTTGATACATTCAAATCGATATTGTCCAGCACCACTTTGTCACCGTAGACCTTATCGACGTCTTTTATTTCGATGAGCTTTTCCATTATTTTGCCGCCTCCCGATACCAGCCGAATAAGCTGCTATTCAGTTTTTTCAATATCCAGTCAAATAAGAATCCAAGCAATGTTATCCATAGTACGTAGGGGATAATGACATCCATTGCCATATAGCGCCGAACTAAAAAGATGCGATAACCCAATCCTTCCGTTGCTGCGATCGCTTCAGAAGCAATCAAAAACAACCAGGCCCCACCCAACACCAAACGCAACGAGTCTAATGCCCGGGGCAAAGTTTGGGGTAATATAATTCGGTAAAGCAAAGCAGCCGGTGTCGCCCCTATCGTAAGGGCCTTAACCTTCTGCTCAGACGGTATCTTGTCGACTGCCAGATAAACATCTCGCGTAAGGATCGGCGCCGTTCCAATAAAAATAAGGGCTATTTTGGCCGTTTCGCCCACTCCCAGACTAATAAATAATATCGGTAATATCGCTAATGGCGGAATCATTGATACGAAGGTTACAAAAGGCCCTATTCCGGCATTAAAACCTGGATAAAGCCCCTGATTTAATCCGACCATCAAAGCGAAGATAAACGCTAAGCCAACCCCAACACCGAGTCGAAACAGGCTTGCTCCAGTATCTTTCCAAAATAAATAATCTCCGGTGCGCCTGTCTTCGGTAAATGCCATGCGCTCTACCGCATCGTACATTTGGCCAAAAGACGGTAACAGCTTATCCTGTGGGTTATCGGCCAATCTTGCATCTGACGCATAGATATAAACAACGATCAGTATCACAAAAGGAATTATTCCGACCAGTTTTGACTTCCAACCCGATACATCCGCATGCATTCCCCAAAATCGGCTCATCAGTGTCCTCTTCCTGCATTATTATTAATTTTTAACGCGCGTTATAAAATCAGATAAGAATATAGCCTAGATAGCGCTATTACAATAATTCCGCCTTTCCTTTCTATTAGGCGAAAGAACCAAAATTTAAAGAGTGTTCCGTTCAATCACCGCTGCCTGTGAGATTTGCAGCGCATTCCACAATATCCAATATAAACGTAGCTCGAATGTTACTCGAGAGTGGTTTACAGAGTTAGTACTCATTTTGATAAAAATCTTACAAAATATCGCTCAGCTCCCATTAAAACAGCATTGATGAGAATGCATTAAAGGCCAGGAGCCCCCATGAATTGGGCAATATATAGCCAAGCAGAACAAGATGCTCACAAAACATCCAAGTAGAAGTCATCTTATCAATTTGTTCATGTTGTCCATTTAAAGAATTGGCTCAAAGGATTCAGAGAACTCAGCCAGGCGGAAAAAGCCATGGTTTTCAAATTCCTGAAAATAAGTTGTCAGGGAGAGAATGTATTGGTGTAACGCGAACGGCTCAAGTTGATCGCCATAATGTTTTAGATAAGGATAAATTGATAATACTGAATTTAATGTAGCTACCTGAGCCTTAGACAGCCCCATCTCAGCTTCCTGTATAAAGTTAATATGAATCAATTCCAACGCTTCAACAACCCGACTTAAAATTGGTTCCACTTCATTCGGCTTTACCAGAGATGTCAACAACTGCCGCATTTTATCGAGCTGTTGCGATGACAACTCAGCTGAAATGGCCAACTGTATGGGGTGAAAATGTTTTTTAATATCAGATAAGGTCAAATCGAGAAATAAGACTAACTCACGCAACGCTGAAGATGTCGGTACAGCCTTACCTTGCTTCATTAAATCTTTTTGCAAATGAAATTCGATAACATCGGCCGTTAACTCAGCCAACACCGCGTTATTGGCAACCGCTAGTTTTCGAGAATAATAAGCAAAGAAAAATTCTGTTAGAACCGACACAATCTCGTTCGAACTTTGTTCCTGACCTAGTGAAACCTTACTCAGATCTGCAGGCTTTTTTAAATCGGCCAAGTATCGATACAAATGCTCGAACTCGCACAAGTTTTCTTGCCAGGCATGACCATAGGCGTCGTGCACTAAAAAGGCATCAGCTGTTTTTCGCGGCAGTAAGAAAACCATCGTAATTAACGTATCTCTTATCGCCACTTCCGTCAGTTGAAAATTGTATTCAGCAGCAAGAAACCCTTGAATGTCTGTAATCAATTGGTCATTAACCTTGATCGAAGACCACTCACCCACGGCAGGAAAATTGGCCCGCTGACTGTTTGACTCCAGGTTAAGAGTATTCAACAACTCACCTATCGCTAAATGGTCATCTAATGAAAAGTGACGACTTGAGTCGAGGCCATGTTCCGAAAAGTCAAAAATAAAAAACAAAGTTGCATTAGTGAGCGTTATATCAATGGTGTCGTGACTCAGAGCTTTAATCCCTGTGACGCTTTCAAATAAAATGTTGTGGCTCAATCCAGTCGCAAGCCGCTTTTGAAAGAAATCGACAATGCCTCTTTTTACATGAAGATTCGAAATAATATAGTCTGTTTCTGACTTAATTCGACTTACATCGCTGCTTGTGAGACTGAACTTATCTTTTATCCGATTCAAAAACTCAGTGCGTTCTGAAAGGCTGTATGCCAATGGTTGAGGGAATTGAGACAACAGCTCACTTTGTAACGAATCGTACTTTACTCGGCCAATACTCTCCGACAAAAATGAAGACAGGTACATCCCTTTCGCCAAAACAAAGTTTGGCGATAAATCTGATGACTGAAAAGCAGGTTTTAACGATTTGCTCGCAGGCTGGTAGCCTGAATAACAGGCTAAAATATCTTGCTCAAAAGCTAAGGTTTCGCTTGTCGAAAATGCCTCACCTTTTTCAACAAGGTCACACAAACGCTGAATAACCGCCATTTCTGAGCTCGATACAGCGGCGTATAACTCGGGAATTATCGTCTCAAAAATTGTTCGTTCCGATACCATGCTATTCTTCAATTTTCCTGCTCGCCTTAAATTCCACTAATTCTCAAACTCAACCTGAGCCACTAATGATAGGTAAATCCAGAAAACTGTTCAATCACGTTTACTTGAAAATCGCTAAGTCTTTAATAGAAAAAGTCGGTGAGAGCATCCCCTCAAAAAGAAGCTAAGGAGTGTTTAATCCCAAATAAGCGATTATAATCTTCAGATTTTGACGAATAATTAATTCAATACGGTATCCAATATGGCAGATAGCGCCCCTTTCGTTGGCTTAGTGCTAACAACCTACATCTTGTTAAGTATGGTCGCGTCCAAACGTTTAAAAAAAGCGGACAAACCTATTGGCTTTTTTGTCTTAGTTTGGGTGCTTCCTGTTGTTGGAGCGTTGGCGATTATTGTTTTTGAAAAGTCAATCATTACTCAAGAAGAAAACGACTTTAATAGCCGACTGATTGACATCAATATTCCTGATAAAATTGAACTATCGAATGGTGATATTGTTGACGTACCAAAAGTAAAAGGTAAAGAAAATCATTTAACTCTCGATCTAGATGCGTTATTAAACTCTCTTGACGGATGCACCGACGAGTCATTACACGATGAACTTAAGTACAAGATACGACGTATTTGGTTACAATCAGTTACTCAATGGTTAGGCAAAACCTGGAACCTCTATGAAGATGATTACAGTGTCATTTTAAGCGCTCACAATAGTGAAGAAGTTGTGCCTATTTCAAAAAGCGTTCGTTTTTATCAGTCCATAATTAAGAAAACACTCCTTAACCTCGCGGAATTTTGTCCCATTGATAAGTCAGTTATTTTTATCTTCGATAATGAAGATATTTATTATTCGTATGTTGCTCAGTTCTATAAAGAAGACGGAGAATATGCCCCATCGGGAGGTGTCTTTATCAATATTCCTTTTCCCCATTTGATTGTTAAAAGCCCATCATTAATGGATTCCGAACCGACATTGATTCACGAAATGACACACAGCTCATTGCATAAATACCATTTGCCGGTTTGGATTGATGAGGGCTTAGCACAAAATATGGAAATCCAGTGTGGCTTTCAAAATGCGGTCAGAGAAAATAACTTAGCACAAAAACATTTGGGGTACTGGAGTAAAGAAAAAGGAAAACGATTTTGGTCCGGAGAATCATTTTCTACCAGCGGGACTGAATCTGAGTTAGCTTACGACCTAGCCCGGATTCTTGTTCAACTTATCGTAAAAGACTGGGATAACTTTGTCGACTTTGTTCATAATTTATCTTATGAGGACTCTGGATTAACTGCTGCGAAAAACTATTTAAATATTGACTTAGAAGAGTTTGTTGAACATCTATAGAATAGTTGATTACCGGGTCGTGAATTATAATTTATAACATTGAGTCAACTGAGGAAAAATATAGAAAATCCCAACCTAAAATTAAGAAAACGTATAATGGCTCAAATCTACTTCCGATGTTTTCGGTCTAACACTTTAATCAGCTCATTCAATAGACGGTTTTTACATAGCTATTTTTCTAGAATAGCGATGCATAAACAACATTAGCTCTGGCAACCGTTCAATATCCATCTTAGCAAAGACTCGTTCTTTATAGGTGTGAACGGTTTTGCTAGCGACGCCAAGTAAACTAGCGATCTCCTTAACTGCGACTCTTTGTGCGATGAGTTTTGCGACTTCTTGCTCACGCTTTGATAGTTCTTGAAATTTACATTGGTCTTTCTCAATATTAACTTGGTATTTCTGAAATTCTTCGGAAGAATTAAAAAACAAACCAGACTGCACTCGATAAATGGCATTCAATATATCCTTGAATGACTGGCTTTTTGATACAACCGACTTTATACCTGCGTCTTGATAGATTAAAAGGCGCCGCTGACTGATTTCTTTATCAACCAATAAAATAATCAGTAAAGCAGGATGGCATTTTAATAGAGCTTCAGAAACAGTAAGACCATCATTATCTATTAGCGATTCTTCAATTACTAAAATCGAAGCTTTGCTGCTTTCAATCTCAGAAATGGTTTCTGCTCCTCGGCTCGACTCACCAACAATCTCAATATCGGGCTGCAACAGTAATTGATACATTAATGCCTCTCGATATAGAAGTTTATCAATAGTCACAAACAGTCGACTTTTCGATAAAGGGCTCATAATGTAGTTCTCTAGTAATATTATTAATAAGGAGTTAAAGAGGTAGCGTGTTGCCAAAATCTCTCATCAAAGTACAAACTCTCCGACAGATAATAGGCACAACGTTTATGATTAGAGATTAATAATTGAGATGGAGGATTGGAATATAACTTAAGATATATTTGAATGCAGATATACCATATTGAGAACCTAGAGGCAGTTCAAATAACAAACAAAACAAACAAATAGTGATATGAAACTTTAGAAATTGAACCCAAACAAAAGAGTAGCACAATAAACATCCAAACTTTTGAAAGTAAAGGCGCTTTTAATTGTGACGACTCTATAGTTTTAGTGGAGCATATAGGTCTGTGTCTTTTTCGCCTCAATAACCGCGGCAACTCGATTCTTAACATTTAGTTTCTTGAAAATATTATTGCAGTGAATCTTTACCGTTCCCTTACTGATATTGAGAGAATTCGCTATTGCCTCGTTTGAAAGTCCTTCTTCAATAAGCTTAATTACATCGAACTCTCTCTTAGTTAAAGCAACTTCACTTTGACTTAACGTATGATTCTTGCATTTATTCGTTTTTCTTTTGTTTAACATTAAGCTTTTCGATTTTATCCCAGTTATAAAATCAGAAGCCTCTTCATCGGATATTAAACTCAGTAGCTTTGTTAACTCAACATTGAAACACAAAAGCTGCTGATAATACCCACCTTTTTCTGCCGATTCGATAGCTTTCAAAAACACTCGCTTTGCATTTTCAAGGTCGCCTAAATTCAAATGACAAACAGCACTTAAAAGATAATTAACCGTTAAATACACCGCATAGGACTTACCCTTTATAACCTGTCTATCTTCAGTTAACGACGTTAATGAAAAATCATATTCTTGATTCGATATCGCCACCCACTGCAAAACACTCCGATCATAAAGAGATTGAAAGCAAGCCGGTTGCTCAAGTAGTTGCCTAGTCTTCTGGAACCATTTATCGGTTGACGTCTTATCATCTAAATAAGTATTTAAATGGGCCAATATCGATTCATAACTTCTAAAGCCTGCATAATGTAGAAACTGCGTTCCCGAACAATAACTTTTTAGCTTTTCTAACACTGAGAATGCTTGTTCATATTCACGATTGGCAAATAAATTATCGTAATGAAGCACTAATGTTCTAACTATCTGCCAATCGGTTTTACTTTTATCTAAAGTCTGTAATAGTGGCAGCAGAGCATCTTTTGATCTTTCAATGTCACCTTGTTCGCGATAAGGAATACTATAAATTGCCTGCTCCCATCCACCGAAGTTTGTTTGTTCTATATTTAAATGCTTAGCTTTCTCTGAAAAATCATCACACACTCTAATACTGTCATTTAATCGACCGCCGATGAGTTGCATACCCACACAACTCGCGGCACACATAACCATCCATTCAATCTCTTTTTGCTCAAATGCAAGTTGGTATCCTTTGTAAAAAGCCGATTCCGCGTCCCAAATGTTAGCCGCGATATAATTCGAGTACCCTTCTGACAAATATAAAAATGGAGACATTTTTTTCCCTTTAACTCTTATCCCGTCATGATCGGCGACGATTCAAAAAAATCACCGAACGCAAAATATACGGCCGAGAGATATTTTGTATAAATAAAAATGGTGAGATTGATTATCAAAAATATATCACTACTGAAGGTAATATCAATCATGTAATGTATTCCTGCAGGATTAGTTTTAACACTTACATTGATTATTATTCAAAAAGGCTATAGCCAGTCGCTAACTATCCCTTAAATAATGATTACCTTACTTATAAAAAATCCGTTCACTTATCAAAGTGAACGGACTAAACTCATAATCGTTTACTTATTTGATAACTTAGTTAATTGTTACCGTAAATTGACGATGATTTGCATGATTATGGTACAACACTGAACCTTCATGTGTATTCGCTTGAACGAACGTATTAAAAATGGTTTTGATAGAAATCGTATCGCCACTCATCATACACCCAAGCGAACTTGAGCGATTCACCATACTGAATCGTTGCAATCCACCGTATCCTGAATGACCGCTATCCATTGCCTGACCTTCTCTGTAGGCAGTCCAATAATTTGAATTGGACGATAAGATACCAAACACTTCGCCATCTGTTACGCATCGGTCATCATTATGAGCCAAAGCAAACTTTTCATTGTTTCCGATAGACAAACCGGTAGCCTCCAACTTATTTTGGTTATTAGCCAAATTAACATAACGCCCATCAGCAATTTGAAGAGAAACATTTAGAGTCTCAGGAAGAGTCTCCATTGCAGAACTCCAAATAGTCTTTTGACGCGCGTTATCGGTTAACACCAATTGACCATTATTAGTAATAACGATTTTATCAGCAGCTATATCTACTAAAGGAATCGGAGCAGGCATTATTCCATAAAATGAAAGTTTTCCTAATCCGCTTATGGAGACATACTGAGGCGCAATGAACATGCCAAACCGCTCCCAAATAACATGCTCTATATTTTGTGGAGAGCTTCCTTTCGCCAGTTTAAAGTTACCTGACTGATCTAAGAATGCGATGTATTCATTATTCTCTGATATTAAGTATTGTCCTTTCTCAAGAACTTCACCTCTGCTTAATGCGTCTTTCGGCTCAAAAGTATCTTTAAACACAGCCGTATCCAGCATCAGGGTAAAACGAGTATCGAGTGTCAGCAAAGGAGTTTGAACGACATCATTATCTCGTGCCTCAAGCAGATTACCATGATGCGTTCGTAACGAGATAGAGTCACCATGCTGTAAACAACCGGAATTACTGTGATTGATGATAGTAAAACGTTCCCACTCTAAATAGTTTGTACTCGTTGCAGCAACTCTTCCGTCAGGGTAAGCGATGTATAAATGACCATTATTCGTTCGCAAATAAACCTGGTCATTATTTTTGAGGCAGCTTCGACGACCACTGGCAGATCGGTTAACGGGAACAAATTGTATATTTTCCCATTCATTGAAGCCTAACGCAGCAGCATTTACTTCGCCACCACCATTATTTTCAGCCATAACATATTTGTTATTTCGAGTTTTTAATGCAGTAACATTAAGCGAGGTTATATGGTCCTGCTTTGGTGCCGAGAAATAAAAACGCAATCCAATGTTACGGTCTGTGTCGGCTTGTATATATCCGTCATTAATTCCGGTTACTTTGGTATCAATCATACCCCAACGGTTTAGATCTGGATCCCATAACCTAATTTGATTAGAAAATCCCTGGGTAGTACCACTGTTTCGATCAAATTCTTGACCATCATCCGGCCCATTAAACTCAAAACGTAAACTTTCCCAATTTTGCACCCACGGACGATCCGTTTTTATTTTGGTTGCATCCGTCGTTGTCGCCCCTAAAAATTGATCATGCTGACCAGACCCATCACGTTTTAGATAGAAAAAACTATCGTCCTGAAATCGAGTCGTATGATAGCTGTATTGCATTACCGTACCTGCAGCGCGGTATTGACTCATTAGATCTGCATCAACGCCCCATAAATACGTATTTTCCGTAAAATCCAACATATTGCCATCATGCTCTAAAATATGAAACGAAGTCATATCGGGTAATCGATGAAAGTCATGAAACTCAGAAACAGCAATAGTTAAATCAGCACGATTACGATGAAAATCCATATCAGGATTGCTACTAAACACAAAGTTATTTCGCTTATGATCGTAAGTACCGTTAAAAAACATATCGTAACGATTGTGACTCACCGACAAATATTTATTGGTGCTTACGTCTTGTAATGAAAAACGATCTTTCGCTTCAACACATTCACCTGGGTATGAGCGGTTTTTAATTTCAAAACGTGTACCATAATCACTCCAATGCATATTGTCATCATGGTCATTTTTTTGAACAAACTGTTTACGCCCCATATTCTTCATTCGAATAACCGTTCCTTCCGGAATACAGTAGTTTCTAAGAACATCCCGATCCGTATCTCCAAAGAACTGCCATTTTTCTCCGTCTCTATTAACTGTTGGTATAAACGCACCGTCTCTACTTAAAAACGCACTGAAGTAGGTAAGAATCGATACGCTGTCGTTATAGTCGTAAGTTAAACGGTAGTTTGTAATAGGTTGTTCAATAACATTTTCAATGCCAGTAAACAGTTGGAAATTTTGGCCTCCAGAAGAGTCGATTAAATAATTATCCCCTGACTGTAATTGAAAGGTTTTACCATCTTGTCCAGATAAACAACCTGCATCCTCACTCACAAAAGTATAGGTTCTTAGGTCTCCACCATACACATTTTTACTACCTCGATAACCCAAATATAACCCGTACTCCAAATCTTGAACTGAAACCGAATCACCCGATGAAATACATTGATTATTATCAGCATCGGTTTCGAGGTAAATATTAAACTTTTGACTCGGTGATGCTAGGTTACCCAACACATGATGTTGATGCATTTTAATCCAATCAAGCTCATAGCGCGCATGATCAACACTCACTGTTTTAGTGCTTAAAAATGTATCACTATTGACTCCGTACAATGCTACCGAATTAAAACTTTGCGGATAGTTTGAATCCGCAAATGTTGTTCCAACACCAGCAACTCCTATTAAGCTTGCAATTAACGTTTTTCTCCATTGAGTTGATAACATAACTCGTTTTCCTTTAGTGTTTGATTAAGGTGATGCCATTAAAAACAAACAATGTGCAGAGAAAATGCAGAAGAGTTTAAAAACGTTTTTTTCTTAAAAAACATTTTCAAATGAGATTTAAATTGTATTCAATAGAATGCTTTTACCGGTCGAAAAAGCTATAGAGCAACTTAAGAATGATTCGATAAATATAAAAAATAATTGTATTCGACTATTAATTTAGAATTATTAAGAAAGGAGAATACGATGTGTAAAATAACCACCTGAATTTACTCGCTAATCAGATGGCTTTATCCTCAAGAAACCACATCGTTGAATTTGGAACTATAAGACGTAATATCGATATTATATAAAATTAATAGCTGCTTGTGCCTGAGTCTTTCGCAGGTGTCGTACTAGTTGATTGTATCGAAGAGGAGCTACCATCAGGCTTTTTATTAGAAGTTGTCGATTGATTATCGACGGTATCACCAATTTTCACCGTTGTCTGTCCAGCCTCGATGGCCCAATTTGATAAAACACCGTCTAACGTTTTCATATAAAGCGCTTTGGCTTCATCTTTCGTTAACTGATAGTTAGACGAAAATTCACAGGCTCGAAAAAAGAGTTCTCGCGTCATTAGTACGGCAGGCGTTCTTCCAGCAAGCTCAACCTCCTCAGAGTCTTCATCGGTCGTTGCGCTTTTGTCACCACTGGTACTAATTAGTGAAACATCCACGTTACCACCGTCTTTTTGATCAAACGCCGAATCGGGCTGCGGCAAAGAACAAAGATAATGATTATTGTCACGGGTCATTACATAAATTTGTCCCTGACCGGACGTTGTTGTCAAAATATGATTATTGGAGAGTGTACTTTGCGTTGGTTCAGGCGATTCGATCAATGCACAACCACTCAACAACGCCATTAAACTGCTGAAAATAATAAAGTGCTTCATAGTAACCTCTTCTCTCAAGCCATCGGCACGAGCGCATACCGATGGCTATTCCATCAAATATTAATTCATTGCATCCGCTAACCAAGCTGGCGCATCGGTCGGGTAGTATTCTTTTGGATTGAACTCAATTCGAGTCGGAGCATGCTCAGGAGATAAGCCCCAGGTTGAGAGTTTTGTACCGAACCACTGCTCGAAATTCGCAACAACGCCCGGATGCTTCGCTTTGTATCGGTCAACTAATTTAGTGTGTAACACGCCCAGCTCTGTCGCTTTTTTCAACGCCGAACTTAATTGATTGTCATTACCATTGGACGCAATAATGTCAATCCAGGTTAGAGCCTGACCTTCTACATCGCCAAACCAGTTTGGATATTTGGTAATGGAATTTAAATTTCTTACGTAACGCGCCAAGTCCTCACCTTTTACGACAAACATGTGGTAGTCATAAATGTGCGGGCCAGGATTGTTATTCCATTTTTTGATGGAAAAAGCCCAGAGATCGTCTTTATGAATAGGCATAACATCCGTAGTTTGCCATGGAGTCGTACCAAAGACATTCATAGGCCAACCATGTTTTCCAGCTGTAATCGTTGCTATCGAGCCCATGTATTCTGCAGGCTGAGTACCTTGAGGCAAAATATTACCATACGAGCGGCAAGTAACGGTTGACCGATCCTTACCAGACATATCCATATTTGCTCCTAAACGTCCATCCGGAAATGACCAGGGTGTTTCTGGATATTTATACAGGCAGCCTTGAGTACCAGGGCCTTTTTCATAAAAATCCTCATAGAAAAAATTCGCCAGGTCAGTCACACTTTCAAGCGCGGCTCCGGCAATAGCACTGTTCTCACCTTGTATTTTTGCTGCTAACTCAGCCGCCATTTGCTTGCCTTTAGCGGCTGCATCGGCCGAGCTCAAATTATCGATTTCTTCTTGCCCATCTTCTTTTACATAACGACGACGTTCCGATAAAAAGGCCAAACGCACCGTTGATGCAGTCATATAGGTTTTAATCAAAGAAACGAAGTTATCATGGTTCATGTGAACGCCCACTCGGGTCTGAACCGTCCCGGTCTGACTGACAATATCGTTAATGATTTGCCCGTTGTATTTGTAATCCAGCGTGTAGTTGTAGGTATCAATCGAGCTCATGACACTGCCCATTTCCACCTGAACTTCATTGAGTGCAGCGGTGTTGAACCCTTGATCGACAATATTTTGAACTTGCTCTGGGGTCGCCGCAGGATCTTCACCACCAAAAATCGAGCTGAACGCCTCACCAATCAGTAGTCCAGCCACCTTTTCAGCCAGCTTCATTCCCAAATCCGTTGCCGGATTTGCTTCCGCATTTTGTGGATGCATTAAGGAAAAAACCAATGTGCCAGTGGCCAAACTTATTCCGAATTTTTTCAACATGACTAACCCCTCCAGGTAATAATTGGATTTTGAGCAATAACCGCTGTGCATCAAAAACCTTCACAGTATCAATCAACAGGGAATAGGTTATGCGCTAAATGTGCAGGAAATATGCAGAGGGTCAGTTTTTGTAGCTTTATCGAAATAACTCAATCCATCATAACTTTGTTTTTATTGATTTATCACAAGGATGGGTGTGCAAAGAAATGCTACCTTATTTTTAAGGTACTCTTTCGTCTCTTTATCACAGGTGCGCTCTTTATGATCAAGCTATCTATCAACGAACGTCCCGTCGAGGTTGAAGAAGGAGCAACCCTGCTTGATGCTGCTCGCAAGGCTGGCATTTTTATACCGACGCTGTGTCATCATCCGCGGGTAGCCTCTCATGCCGTTTGTCGCATGTGTCTGGTTGACGTTGATGGGCAAGCGCAGCCTGCGTGCGTTACCAAAGCCCAACAAGGTGACCATGTTGTTACCGATAGTATTGAGCTGCGAAAATTTCGAGAAACCGATGCGCAATGGTTATTGTCCCGTCATCCCAATGATTGCATGCGCTGTGAAGTGAATGGCTCATGCCAACTGCAAAATTTAGTTTACGAGAATCAATGGGAAGAAAGCTGGCAAGAAGGCGGGCGTGAAATACCCGTCGGCTCCGCAGAACATCCCGAACATTCACTCACCGATCATACGTCGCCCAGTATCTGGCGTGATTTATCAAAATGCATTGAGTGCGGATTGTGCGCTGAAATATGTGGCGACGCTGGACAACAACAACATGTTATCGGATTTGCTGAGCGCGGTTCGGAGCGGTTACCGGTGACGGTTTTTGATAAACCATTAGCCGAAACCAACTGCATCTCATGCGGCATGTGTACGCTTGTTTGTCCCGTCGGAGCATTAATTGAAGCACCACACTGGCATAAAGTTCTCGATACTCTAAACAGTCGCCGGCGCGTTTCTGTCGTACAAGTTGCTCCAGCGACTCGCATTGCCATCAGTGAAGAGTTTGGCATGAAACCCGGCACCGTAAGTACCGGACGATTGATCAACGCGCTCCGACAGCTCGGGTTCGATTATGTATTCGATACCAACTTTGCCGCCGATCTCACCATCATGGAAGAATCGAGTGAGTTAGTGCAACGACTTAAGCGCGATGAAAATTTACCGCTGTTTACTTCTTGTTGTCCGGGATGGATAAATTGGATCGAGATCAATCGTCCCGAACTTATACCGCACTTAAGCACGACAAAGTCACCGCAACAAATGCATGGTGCTTTAGCGAAACG
This sequence comes from Pleionea sediminis, assembly GCF_007570825.1. Classification (GTDB taxonomy): domain Bacteria; phylum Pseudomonadota; class Gammaproteobacteria; order Enterobacterales; family Kangiellaceae; genus Pleionea; species Pleionea sediminis. The sequence goes on from NZ_SUNB01000001.1 coordinate 664,974, forward strand.
CGGACGGTTTGCCAGTTCTTTAGGTGAAGACTTTTCAGAGGGCAAGCAAGAACCTTTTGTTGTTAGCGTAATGCCGTGCACCGCAAAGAAAGACGAAGCGCAACGACCGGATGTTTCGGGTGATGTTGATTTTGTATTAACAACTCGCGAATTAGCAAGAATGATTCGCGCGCGCAATATTGCGTTTGGCGCTCTCGAAGACGATGGTGAGTTTGACAATCCTTTAGGTGAAAGTACCGGTGCCGCACAAATATTTGGTGTTACCGGAGGTGTTATGGAAGCCATGGTCCGCACCGCTTCGCACTTAATTGGCAAAGAAGATTCTCTTCCGCTTGAGTGGCAACAATTGCGTGGCGTTAACCAAGGGTTAAAATGCGCCGAGATTCCCGGTGTCGGCAAAGTCGCCATCTGTAACGGTATTGCCTCAGCACAACAATTGTTAGAAAACGATAACTGGAGAGATGAATACGTAGCCATTGAAGTAATGGCTTGTGTCGGTGGTTGCCTCGGCGGTGGTGGTGAACCCAAATCACTCGACCCAATGATTTTACAAAAACGCGCACAGTCTATTTATGAAATCGATAAAAAGGCACCACGCAGACGATCTTACGAAAATCCAGATGTGCAAAAACTTTATGCTAGCGAACTGAATAAACCAAACTCAGCAAAGGCACTACTTCATACCAACTTTGCTGCGCGAAATTCAAAACGACTCCTGTTGATGAAGTTTCTCGATTGTGTCGATCGTCGAGATGGCGAAGGCGCTGCTAATTTATTTCATCCGGAATCGACCTGGAATACAGCATCACCCTTCGGTGTTATTGAAGGAAAGCAAAATATCAAAGAACTCATCAATACCAAACTTCCATCTCGTCAATTCGGTCCCAAATTTCTTCGGCATAAAATGAAGTCGCCAGCAGATATTGACGACCTGACCGTCATCACGCCCTTAGGTGAACACAGTGAATTTAGTATCGAACTTGGTGAAGTTAGTGAAAGCGGTCGAACGAAGCCCGTTATAAAAAGTCTGGTAAGGAAAGTGCTGTAGTCACCTTGCTTCTATCTGACATTCGTTTTAGAGCAAATTATAAGTTTGGTTCAATACTCACTTTTCGCTTGTTCAACTTTCTAGAAATCAAACTCAAATTTGCAAAAATTTACGAAGCAAAAAATAAAACACTATACCTCTTTGCATTGAGCGTATAAAATCCCCCGCCGTTTAGCTTCCGCTAACTTAAATTAATTGATTTTGACTTGGTGAGAGAAAGTGCTTAAGACACACATCATTACAAACGAGATCCATTTGCAAGAGTTTGCAGACTCTTTCCAGAGGTTTTCCGAATTTGAGGTTAGCATAACCTATCTGAAGGGAGCTCATGTTCGTGTATTCAAAAAAAATAACAAACTTGTTGGGGGATACGCACTAAACTCAACAATACCCTTCCGCTACTTTAGTTTTCCATTCGTAAAAAATGAGCATACGAATAATCCCAAAATACCTCCGTTATCCGAAACGGTAGAAGGGACTTGCATTTGGATGGATAAATCTCTAACAACAATGCAGCGCATCTATGTATATATTTTCTTAACTGCAGATTTTTTCCGTTCAGGAAGAAAGTATTTTCTGGGAGGAACCATCCATCCTAAAGTTAGGAAAATGCAAATGACAGCTCTCTCAAAATACATTTTTTCCATCGAACTGGATGACGGTAGAAAATATCATTACTACTATGGAAGCAGAAAGGATGCAGTTTTTGCTCTAGCAAGGTGGTTACTAAAACGTTCTAGAAAACTTTTTGACAGAAAAAAAGAACAATCTAAGCCATATTGAGTTATTTTAAACCAAAACAATGAAATCCGGATAATTGACCATACTTGTTAATTATTAAGATTTATTTTTTAAAAAGGATCTTTCAACGAAGCTTAGCATAGAGTTCCTCATTGAATACCGTAATAAAGTCATAATCATTGTTACGAAAAACTATAACTTTGTCCCGTAATTCAGCACCACCATTGCCACAACTATTCCACTCAACCTTAATCTTATTTTTATTTTGACCTTAAGATGTTTCTTTAACCAAAACTATAAGCTCCTCTGACTGAGAAATAACAACTCTCTCTTCCTCGGTGTTCAACGGCTCATTATTCATTTGCTCTTCAAAACCGACCAGGTTAATTCCGACTACATACCCCACATAAATATCTTTTGCATTATTAATACGCTCTTCATCAGAGTAATATTTTGGCCTGCAAGATAATGCATCGAAAGAGGCTAGAACTAAGAGTAACGTTATTAAAATTTTCATATTGACTGCTCACACTTCAAACAATGACCGAGTACAAAGAAGTTTAGCACCCACTTAATGGTGCGACCTTGATTGGCATTGACTGGCATTGATTGGCTTAGCGATTAGTTTAGTTTGCATTTCTCAATAATATCATTTGCAAAAAGCACGCATTTTAAAGTGTCGTTAGTACCTAATGTATAGCTTTTAATATCGCCATTCGCACTTCGAATCATAATAGCTTCAGTGGTAATACCTTTATAAACATAAACCATTTTCCCAAATACATGATCCGTTGAGCTCTCAATATGTTGTGGCGCCCCAATTTTTGACTTTATTCTTTCACCAGTCGTAAAGTCATCGCTTTGGACTTCAACCTCACTTTCACTGCACCCCATGAGAAAACCCGAAAGCACAATTAAAACGAAGCTCAATCCAGTTCGAAACTTCTTCTGATAATACATATATCCTCTCTTCTTTGAGCATAATGCTTAGCACAAATAAAAAATTACTAAGAACCGTTTTCCCAATTACAAAGAAATATTAACTTTAGCTACTTTAATCATTTTGATAATCTGCATAAACATAGTTTTTATCTTCAATGAAATAAAACTTACCTTTTGCTTTCAATCGAGCTTCTTGAGTTAGACAAGCACCTCCCGCATTAACCTGAATCATATTACCTTTCTTCAAAGACTCCGATTTTCCCGAAAGTATATGAGTGATAAAGATAGATAGCGTGTGTGGAAGCTCTCTATCAGGTTGAACATATATTTTATCTGGAGCTTTTAACTTACTTTCAAAACCATCCAAATAAACACCAACAACGACACCCTCAAATACTACGCTCGCTTTAGCATGTCTAGATTCAACATCAACCATACATCCTAGTGATGTAAGTGGCACTATAATTAAAAGTAGAGTGACAATATATTTCATATCTGTAACTCAATAATAAAGTTAACGCTTCAAGCAGTAGTTCATCTACTGGTTTGCACGGTTATATGGTTTATTCTTTCTGAGCTCCGGCAATATCCCTGTAACACTGGAATCCCCTACATTAATTGGATAAGGATAGTACACATCCCAGCCAGAACAACTGGATACTCTTTTTTCAAGTGAGTCTGTGAGTATCACATAATAATTTGCGACGCTATATTTAATACCGCATGAGCCTCCATTTTCGGTGGTAAAGACATATTCCTGATCTTTTGTCTCCCCTTTAAAAGTTTCAATGACTTTAAACGTAGTTTTAATTTCCAACTCAGAATTAACAAGTTCAGTCTTTACGACATACCCGGCATATATTACTTCTGCGGCTTCAATCAGTTCAGAGGCCGACCTATCTGTGCACGTACATGAATACGCACTGAAAGAAATAAATAAAAATACGAGAACCATTACTTTATTCGTCACTAATCCTTTTTAATATAAATCTAGGTTAACGGACTCTAAGAGCCGTAAATTTCATTTTTCTCATCTTACGACATTTAGCTAATACATTTGTCACAAGAATGTCACGTTACACCTTTGAAGGAAAAAATAGGATAGTGTTTTGGCAGAATACCATTGATCAATTTTCACTCTATATTTATTACCAATAAAGACCATAGGTTATTGCCTCTATTTCTTATCTTGGCAAATTATATTTCGTATTCAACTCGTTCGAGTTTAAATATAAAACAAGGCAAGAAAAATTAATTCCATTGTCTAGTACCACGCCCTCTTATACTCCTTTGTAATACTAACGTTTAAACTCAGCTGGACGTTTTTAGCGTCGGCTGGAGTGACTTGTTAAAACTTTATTTTTTCAATACTTTTAAACGTATTTGTTTTTCGATTTCAATTATACAAAACATTATCACACCAACGGTTACAATCAACACCCCATCAAATAAACCGATTGCCTGTGTTTGAAAAATAGTTTGAAGCCATGGCGAATAAGTAATTGCAAACTGTCCTACAGTAACGACAATGATAGCGCCCCAGACAACGCGGGTACCCAGTACGGATTTTCTGTTTAATGATGTCCCGTACATATTTCGGATAAAGAAAAGATGGAATATTTCTAATACAACCAGTGTGTTCATTGCTATTGTTCGCGCTAATACCTCAGAATATCCCTTCATAATAGCGTATTCATACATACTAAACACACCAGCAAGAAACAGACTTGCGACAAGTAAGATATGCCATAAAAGCCCACCGCTTAATAGAGATTCATTGCGCTTTCTGGGCGGTCTTAGCATGGTATTTTCTTCCGTCGGCTCAAACGCCAGCGCAATACCGAGCGTAATGGCCGTAATCATATTAATCCATAAGATTTGGACGGGTGTGATAGGCAGACTCAGTCCCAACAGTAAGGCAACGATGATTGTCAAAGCCTCGCCAGCGTTAGTTGGCAACGTCCAGCTAATCACTTTCTTTATATTATCTTAGACAGTTCGACCTTCTCTTATAGCATCGACTATACTGGAGAAATTGTCGTCAGCCAGAACGATTTCAGATGCTTCTTTCGCAGCTTCGCTTCCCGTTTTACCCATTGCCACACCAACCTCGGCGCGTTTGAGTGCCGGTGCATCATTAACACCATCTCCCGTCATAGCAACAGTCATGGAATTCTCCTGTAACGCCATCACCAGACGTAATTTATGCTCCGGACTGGTGCGTGCGAAGATACCGGTATCACAGACTATAGACTTAAGCTGGTCATCATCAAGCTTATCAATTTGTTGACCGGTCAGTACCCTGTCACTGTTTAATAAACCAAGTTGCGTTCCAATTGCGGATGCAGTAATCGCATGATCTCCCGTAATCATCTTTACATCGATTCCAGCATCATGACATTTGGCTATAGACTCGATTGCTTCTTGGCGCGGCGGATCGATCAATCCCGCCAAACCCAGAAATATAAGCGAGTCTTGCACATCATCATGTTCAAGCACGGTATGTTTGGGGTTCACTGCTTTTACAGCGAACGCGAGGATGCGTCGACCACGAGCGGCAATGGCATTGGCTTGCTCTTCCCAGTATTCTATATTCAAGGATTGAGTTTTATTGTCACTATCAAGTTGTTCATGGCACATAGACAATATGGTTTCTGGCGCCCCCTTAATAAATATGAATGCTTGCTTTTCGTGGTTATGGTTAAGCGTGGCCATAAATTTGTGCTTGCTATCAAACGGAATAACATCGGTGCGTGTCCATTGCTTTCTTATCTCACCGCCTTCCATTCCGGTTTTTGACGCAAGAGCTAATAGTGCGATTTCCATTGGATCGCCGTACCCAGTCCAAAAGTCATTCTTTCGAATTAACTCCGCATCATTACAAAGAGCGACTGCCTTGCCTAATTCTTGCAATGAGGAATAGTCCTGTACTGTAATTACGTTATTATCTAATTCAATGTCACCCGATGGATCGTAACCAATTCCTTTAATCGTAAAACACTCATCACTTGTTACAATCGTATCGACCATCATTTCGTTGCGAGTAAGAGTGCCTGTTTTGTCGGAACAGATTACGGAAACGGAACCCAAGGTTTCAATCGCGGGAAGACGTCGAACAATCGCATTTCGATGCGCCATCACCTTCACACCCACGGCTAACGTGATGGTTAACACCGCAGGCAGTCCTTCAGGGATGGCGGCAACAGCAATGCCCACAACAGCCATGAATAGACTGGTAAAATCGTGGTGCAGTACGAAATAACCAAAAAGTAACATGAGTACTGAAATGGCAAGAATGAACAAGGTTAACCACCGTGCAAAAACCGCCATTTGTGATACCAGGGGTGTTTCCAATGTCTGCACGTCGGAGAGCAATCCACCAATACGTCCGATTTCCGTGTTTGCACCTGTGGCAATCACTACCCCGATACCTTGTCCACTAGTGACGGTAGTACCACTAAATCCAACACAGAAACGATCACCAAGAGGTGTTTCAAGCTCAACAGCTTTCGTCTGCTTTTCAACCGCGACTGATTCGCCGGTCAATATAGACTCCTGAATCTTTAAACCATGTGATTTGAGTAACCGTAAATCAGCGGGCACTTTGTCGCCAGTTTCCAGGAACACAATATCACCGGGCACAAGCTCCTCACTCGGTATGACCTGGCGTTTACCATCTCGTATGATCGAAGTTTGCAGGGCTAGCATATGCTGAATCGCTTCCATTGCTTTTTCTGCTTTGCCTTCTTGATAAAAACCGACAACGGCATTGATAATCACTACTGCAATAATTACAGACGTATCGATTACATGACCTAAAAGAGCCGTAATGACAGCTGCAGCGATAAGGACGTATATTAGAATATTATGGAAATGTGATAAGAAGCGCAGCAATGAACTTCGTTGCGCAGGTTCAGGGAGTTTGTTGGCACCGAAAGTCTGTAACCGCAGCTTTGCTTCATCTTCACTTAGACCTTCAAGTGATGATTCAATAGCGGCTAGCGTTTCATCAGACGATCGGCTGTGCCAGTCTTTAATATCATGCATTGTTTATAAGGATTCTTTTCGTTTTAACATTGGTGTTAACGGACCCTAAGAACCGCATATCATGATTTTTACAATACCTCTATTCTGCCATGTTTCACATGGTGAACAAGAATTTATCTCCCAAATTACTTTATAACGAAAGTACATAAAGCGGATCGAGATTCGGTAGCATACCGATGAACATTTTCACCCTAGTTTTTTTGCCAATAAATACTACTGGTTATTGCCTCTTTTTCGTATTTTGGTAATTGCTATTTTTGAATTTAATTCATTCAGTCGTAGACTAAAAACCACGAAGGTAAAGTCTTAATCACTTGTCTAGTATTCTTTGACTTCTTTTAGTACTTACGCCGAACAAACAGTCGTGAAGCGTTTAGTGAGAGTAGCGAGTGATTGTGATTTACTTTGTCAAATTTAGTCCTTAATAAGGATACCGTTTTCGTCCCATTGTTTTTTATTGTCTGTTGGTTTTCCGTTATCAAATTCAATTTCGGACTTTGGTGAACCATTTTCATACCAGAACTTTGATACGCCATGTGGAACGCCATTTTTTATTGGAATACGAAACCAAATTTGACCATTAGGATAAAAGTTTTCGTTGATACCCGTAAATGGACTACTGTCCCCTTTTAGATGAATTAGCCCATTTATATTTTCGAACTCTAAAACGCTTTTTGCAGGTGACTTTGAACCACATCCTGCCAATAGATTAAGAGATATAAGAATGACGTAAAGTGTTTCATGACTTTCCTTTTTTTGCATACAACGCTTGACGCAGCGGCCCTCAGTTGGACTTGTTAAACATGCGGTTCACCAAGCGCTAAGACGAGATTTACTCTATTATTAGATTTCTTCTGATTACACATATATCAACTCATCTTTGGAGATAAAGCTTTAAATAGTAATTTACCTAAGGCTTTGACTTGCTAGCTTACACTTGCGTTCCATATACATTAAGCTTAAGAGCTTCATTTCTCAATGATTTAAAAGCACTCCACTCTTCAATTTTTGTAAAAATCAATCTCTCTTCATATTTGCCAAGCCATAAATCCAAAGCCGAGTTTTTAATCTCATCTAAAGTATTGTTATGGGTCAAATCAAACTCACAGAACACTAATTCATAGTGTGAATATGACTCTCCTTCTTCTTCCATCTCTACTTGGTAGTGAAATGCGAAATAGAAACAAGGAGAACCGTACTCACTTCCTTGATATAATTCAGTCTGTATTCCAAGATCAGCGATTTTAGGGTTGTCTTCAGCTCTGAGCTTTGAAAACTCAACCTTAAAGACTTCCCAAACTTCTCCGACAGAGGAAGCTCCATTTTTGTTGATGGCGGAAGATAATCTAGATTCTAATAATTTGTACATGGTTATTCGTCAAGCTAACGCCCAATTGAGATGCGCGCATTGCGCATCGTACTTTAATTTCTCGCTAGGTGAGCCGTTCACTTTTATACTCACCACCAATCGTTGCAGCAATTTCTTTCGCTTTTTCTTCGACAAAAGCCAAGTTGTCGTAACAGGTTACCCATAAAAAAGGAGAGCCATTTTCAGCCGCGAAAATATCCCCATGAATTTTTCCATCACTCATAACTTTCGCAGTGGTTGGTTTTGGATTAAATTCTGTTTCTTCACCACTAAAAGGATTAATACCAATCCGTTTTTCAGGCCAAGCCAGGTATTCTTTAGATTCAATTAAATTGCACCAACTATTAATAGTGCCTTCATCTAATTCCTTAAAGTTGATTTTTCCGATAAAGTCCATGGCTTCACTCACCTAACTATTTAACAATAACTGATAACTATATTAATGCGTTTTTATCTCAATGTTATCAATATGTTCATTAATTTGCTCTAACAAAGCTTTAGACACGTCATTTATCGCATATTCTCGACCTTCAATAGCAGCTTTATAAACGGTCGAATGCGGAAAAGTTTGTACTGCAATTTTTTTGTGTGTAATGCATAAGTCACTACCTCGAGCATCTTTATAAACGCACCAAACTAAATCGTGTTTTGCTATCAATAATTCGCCTAAATATGCACCTAGACTTCCAATAATTTCGTCAGAATTTTCCTTATCTGCTTTTTCGGACTTCCGCCAACTAATGACAACACGATCAATATCATCTTCTATGTAAGTATCCTGCTCTCCCAAATACTTAACCATAATTTCTCTTCCCTTTTGAGACATCATCTTGATTTCATTCGTTTGAGCTTCACTGAGCACTAATATCTGAGGCTCACTATACGCACTCGAGGAAAATAAACCGGATATAAAACTTCACAGACCCATTAAAACTAACCTATTAATTCGTTATCTCTTTGTATTGCTAACACCTGCCATTGGTTTGGAGTTGCACAGCGGAGCAACATCAACAACCGGTATTTATTAGTTGTTTCTTTGTTTATTAGCTATTCATCATTATGTTTCTTTGACTTATTCTGCGTTGTGGCTAGAGCAACACCAAGTGCGACACCGACTCCAATGCCTAACGCCAAATTATTCAGCGCGACACCAATACCACAACCAATAGCGACACCGATGGATATTCCAAACCCTACTGCATTTCCTTTATTGTTATCTTCTATGGAAAATAAACCACGTTTGACTTTCCCAGAATCGTCATTTTTAAATGAGCTCATATTTACCTATCTTATGTTTTTTTAGTTTATAATAAGCAACTAACGCATTGCTTAACGACTTATTCCTTCCAGTTTCTATTTAGGATTTAACATCGAAAGGCCTTCTATCAGCCCACCACTCTTCTTCACTATAACTATTTTTATCATCAATTAATTTAAGACTTCGTTTTAACCATATCTTTACATAAGGCGTATTTACCTTTGCCGCTTGTTTAAACAAAGCTTTATGGTTGTCCAGATCTGAGTCTTTGTATTCGTGCTTAATATTCTGCCAAACCCAATAGTAAAGTAAATTTAGAAAAAATTCTTCCTTAGGACATAAAATATCTGAAGCGAACTTTAGATCGAGTTCAAACTCTTGTTTCCATATCAAAAAAAGCTCCCACTCTTGATGAGGCGCTTCTTCGTCAGAATAAGCCCATTCTTCAATTTCTTCGCAAGTCGGATTTTCAGGATGCTTGACCATTTAATGTTTAATCCTATTGCCGTTAGCAGCAGTCGAATGAAACGAAGTTCTGCGAGCACTGGGAGCGATGATGACAAGCCTTAACCTGAGTGAAACGACAGTTAAAAGCCTGCTACAAATGTTAGTTAGAAACCACTGCTATGCGAGACATATGTTCTATACTTATTCTTATAAATCACAGTTCTCCCTTTTTTAACGGAAACTTCTACAGTAACAAATAACTTACTTTTATCTTCGACACTGATGTGAAATTCATACTCCATTTCAGGATACAACTTATTACGATGCGTTTCTGAAGTACTTTCGCCAGGTGCAATAACCGCAGTAATTATACTACCTTCCTCTTTCATAGCAGGATCTGTATTACTTAGGGAAAATACAATAAAGTACTTACCCTTCTCAGTGGATTTATCAACTTGGAGGTATGTTTCATACTCAGCCCATGTACAAGTACTGAGTAGTATTAAAATAATTGAAACTAATATTCTCATGCTTTCTCCTTGCCACATAGCGTTCTAAAGCAGCGGTAAATAAGCAATACTAGAGGCTGTTTTTCCGCTTCCTTTTCTTGTGTTTAGTATATCATTTTAATAGATGATTTAAATCGACATACGCGCTTTCGGTACCTTCTTTCGATGGATACCTAGAAATATCTATATAAACCTCAGAGTTTTTAGTTTCAAACTTCCATAACTCCCATTGATCCATGTTTTCAGAAGCATATCGCTTTAGAAGTTGAATCATTTGCAAGAATTCATCTTTATTTAGCTCTTTATCTAAAGACAACTCTGAGTACCTTTCAATTTAATTACATAACATTGGAGTTAACGGCCGCCGAAAACCGCATATTTAATATCCTTCAGCTTAACATATTTTGCTTAACTCTTTGCCACAAAAGGCTTACAACAGTGTCATATTAAGCCTTTAAGGATTAATGCAATCTCAGTAATGAAAACAGTCAGAATAAAACGAGGTTCTGCGAGCTCAGAGAGCGGTCAGGCTATCTGGAGCACATCAATTAACGGAGCCGATTGCTGGCGTTTGTGAGTGTTAAGACTGAACATCTGCATATAACTCTCTAGCCTGCACATAAAAATTACAATTCTTTAATGTAACGAAATCTTGACTAGACTCATTTGCGCCAATAGCCACCAAAACACTTGAGTTTCGCCAAACCACTTCAAGACTATTACGAAAACCAGAAAGTCCAAAGAATTCAGCTTCACTGGGACTAATAATTTTAAACTCCTGAATACCAACCAACTTGATTGTACAATTTACAACAGCTCCCTCGGAATACGCTTCTATCAGGATAAAATCTTCATTCAGACGAATATCGACCCGCTCGACATTACCACCCTCTAACCGAAACACACTATCTAGAAAGTCTTCTGTATTTCCTTCGACTATTCTTTTCATAATTATTCCAAACTAACGTTTTCAAACGGTAACGACCAAACGCGAATGTAATGAGCGAGTAGACATCACGCAGCTTTATTTAGTTGAAATTTCAATCATTTATATGACTGTCTTTACTCAATGCTAAATCGATTCCATCATTGTTTTGGATAGCAGTATCATTTGGCCCTTTCAAAGGTTTGGTCGAAGCATCAGGCTTATGTAAATAAATACAGATGACTGCTCCAGCGGCAGGAATTAACCAGATAAATATGAGTTGATATACCTTTTGTGCCCTTTCTGCATGCTCAGATTTGATTAGACGAGCACTAGCCCAAACATTGAATAAGACCAATGTAGCTAAAATCATATAAATTACTAAAATATCCATAGTTAATTTTAACGCCTATAGAAAAAGCCGCAAAATCGCGAAGTATTTTCGCTGTCTAAAGCAACTTGTTTCGTGATCTTCTTGTATTTGTTCGTCATTAAGCACTTGTTTCCCAGTAAAATCTAATAAATAAATTTCCATGTTTCAGTATTCAATATCATTCAGAAGTAGAAAAAGTAGTAATTTTTCCTGCTGACTTTGATTGTTATAGTCGTATCCCACTTACAGCCATTTGGAAGTTTTTCAGGCCAAATTTAAATAACTTAACTCCACAATAAAATATAAATACCGATAATGGTAAAAAAGCTAGACCTGCCGCAATATAATACAAACTAGATTCGTCATGAAAAAACGATATAATCTCACTAAGTCCTCGAAATCCAACTCCAATCCCAATAGCCATAATGACTAACCCCGCTGTCCAGCCGAATATAAAGACTGGAATACAGAGCCAGCGCTGTTTTGATGTTAGGCGCTTCGCCTTTAACTCTTCATAACGCTCTTGGTATTTATTCATATTCACTAACGCATTGACAATTATAGCCGTTTGATCTCATTTCGCTCTTCTGTCGCCCATTCGTGGAAAAGATCAGCTATGTACTCTTCAAGCTCATCTTCTTCCAGCGAGGAAGGTATCGATATGTCATTAGCTTTACGCTTTACGCCGCCGTTCCCACAGTAGAACGCCAACCGCTGGTCTTTTGTACGTACTACTTCAAGTATCTTTCTTCCGAAAATATCAAACTTCATAGTCTTTACAGTTAACGCTCTCATAATGAGCAAATTATGCTTGGCCAAATTAGCATTGAACGAGCGTCAACCAAGCTTTAAACGTCCGTTCATTAATGAGCTTGTTATATGGTTATTGTTCAAGACCTATGAACGATAACCCCTTTAGCTATTTCTACATCTAATATGAACATTGAGAATTCATATCCTGAAGTTAAATAATAAATACTAGGTTCATCTTCATGGAACCTTAATTCAACTTCAGCTACTTCCTCGTCGTAATATTCTCTTTCATCGAAGAAGCTAAATACACAAGCTACATTTTCGAAGTGTTCACTATACACTCTAACCCAATTAACTTTTCCATAGTACCTATAACCATATGGAGGTCTAGGTATTTTCTGAAAAGTTATTTTCGCGAGAATGGACAATCAAATCTCCTTGCAATATATCGTTTTAAAGCAGCGGCAAGTAAGCGATACTAGAGGCTATTTTTTCGGCTTCCTTTTCTTGTGTTTGTATATTATTTTAATAGATGACTTAAGTCGACGTACGCGCTTTCGGTACCTTCTTTCGATGGATACCTAGAAATATCTATGTAAACCTCAGAATATTTAGTATCAAATTTCCATAACTCCCATTGATCCATATTTTCAGAAGCATATCGCTTTAGAAGTTGAATCATTTGTAAGAATTCATCTTTATTTAGCTCTTTCTCTGAAGACATCTCTGGGTACCCTTCAATTTAATTACATAACATTAGAACCACTTATTGCGATGTCCATTCATATGGCTAATTATAATGAGCACTTTCACAATAGTCTTAAATAATTTTGTTAGACGATAAGATAATCAGTACGCATCCGAAGGCGAAACCAAACAAACCTAAGCCAATGCCAAGTCTTAGGTGTTGATTAAAAACTGATTCAAAAAGAACCTCATCTATCACAGCCAACACTAATAACACGAATAATATTATCAAACTAATATAAGTAACATATCCAGCCCAGTGCTCTGACTTCGAATGACTTTCATGGAGCAAGCCCAAGTCATATAAAATTTTTTTTACTCTAGTCACATATACACCTTTTGCATATAACGCCAAAAGAAGGCGTTCGTATTTTGCATTGCTTGCCTTGCGTAGTTATGAATTGTATATGTTATAGAAAATAGCATCTTTCTGCTCATCACTTTCAGTTACTATAACTGCATCTAATTGAATTTCTGCCTTACTGTCTAGACTGCCATGTATATCGTTACTCACTAATACTTTCATTCCAAAGAATTCTTCTGGCTTTGCTGACTTTACTGAGTCGATTATCGAATTTGCAAATTCAATTAGTTGTTCTTTGGTTCCAATTAAATATGACTCGTTCTCACCAGTTTGATAAGTAATTAAAGGTTTATTTGCTTTCAACAAAATACACTCCTAGTCTGAACGCTTATAGTTCATAAAACGTCTAGCTCAACACTTGGCTTTTGGTCATCCTCTGAAGCTTCTTGTATAAGTTGTTCTTAACAACTTTCATCTCCAGAACCACTATCACTTAGGTTGCTACCAATGATAGAATCGAGAATAGATGAATCATCACTTTTATTTTGGATTTTCTTCTTTCTAGTCGATTTTGTATTAATCTTAGGGCTTAATGGAGATTCATTTACAGCACCACAAAATGGACACTTTGTTGAAGAAGAGCTAGCAGAAAAAGGAAGCTCACTATTACATTGAAAACACTTTCTAAATTCCATTTGTTACTCTTTTAATCTTATAATATTTAGGCAAACCGACACTAGGAACCGTATATTTAATACCTCTAATTTTAACACAATTTGAAAAGTAATTTTTGCCACTTCAAATTTAAAGCCTGGCTATTCACTACACTTGTTACCCATCGTGAATGAAATTAAAACATCCTATACGCTCATTTCTTCATCTCTACTGTCTGAGTTAACAAACTTAACAAAGGCTTTAGGCAACTCGTTTGGATCGTGGGTTCGACAAAGAGATGGTTTAACCTTACTTTGCCTCGCTTGTTCTGCAGCTCCGGCTTGATAACCAATCAGAAGCGTCGTACAGGCTGCAATGGAACCTTGCTCACTAAGTTCATTATGCTTTCCAACACAAACATCTCTCCAATACCCTCCAGTGCCATATGTAAATCCAGTCGCGGCTGAATAAAAACTGGTAAAAACGAGAAAAAGTACGAACAAGTTTCTCATAACTGCTCCTGTGTTTAGCTCGGCTCTGCTCAGAGTAGTGCGGAGCTTGAATTGGTAGCCTTGTTATGTGTTGGGGATTAATTTAGTTAATTAACTTGTTTAAACCTAAGCCAAAACCATACCACATTAATGTCACTACACACATTGCTACATATATTAGCACTAATGTTAAAGTATGATTCTTTTCAATTTCTTCGTCGTCACCACCTACTATGGATCCGGTAAGCTTTCTTTGCCAAAACCTTTTCAAGACGCGGTAGATCGTTTGAAATAATGCACCTATAAATACGGCATAGAATATATTGACCTCTTTGTAACCTAGAACAGAAAATGCAATAATTAATGCAGTTCCGATTACAAATGTGTAAATAAAGTATGCCACTGAATATTCAGAGTTTATATCTTCATTTACTCTGTCTTTTTTTCCTATCATTTATTTTTCTCGTATTTTTCGTAAACATAAAACTTAATTTCAAAACTTCACATTCTACAGACACCCTGCCTTTTCTTTTTTGTCAGCTACATATGCCTTATAAGACGGGTACCCATCTAGCTCAATAGTTACACCGGGGTTCTTTCGACTAAATATTTCGTTTTCAGAAATACTTTTATCAAGCATCAAACAAGCTTTCTTCACATTACCTGCTATTGAATAAGTGAAGCCAATGCGTAAATACACATTAGTTAAAGAATCATGTTCTTCGTTTTCAATATAGAAAGCCTCAGCTCTTTCAAAATACTCTATAGACTTGGCAAGTCGGTTCTCATAGGTAACACCAGGCTCAACAAAACCTTTTTCTATAAATCTTTCCTTGTACCTATCGACTGCATAGGAACTTAGAAATAATCCATATACTCTATTTAATTCAGCAAGCCCCGCTTTATCAGATTTTTTGAGATATATTGCCCTAGCCTCATCAAGGAGTTTTTCAGCTGGAATAGCTCAATATTTCTGCTCAAAAAGCCACTTAGCTTGCACCACTTTTTCACTGGGATCACTTGTATACGGAACCAAAGCAGCAGAACAGCCCGCCAGAGTAAAACAATTAATAAAATAGATATAAAACGCAATGTGAACTCCTTATCAAATATAATGATTTAAGAAAAGGTGCGCGATAGCACTAATTTTCGGTCTTCTCGAGCTGATTGTTAACCTTGATTTTTAATCCAAGATTGAAAGTTCTCGCTTAAGAATGGAGCTAGTTTATCATAAGATTCCCAAGTATCTGGCACTTCATATAAATGCTCGATATTCTCACCCAAGCAATTTTCATAAACAGAGTAATAGGGAGCTTCGTCAGATGCATAAAAGAAATGCGTGAAAGCATTACCTATTTCATTTAGATCTTCATCTGTAAATTTTTCATCACAATTTTCGATGAACCACTGACCAGGAGTGTTTTTACGTTCTCTTAGTATTGCTAAACTTTCAGGAAGTTCATCGGTGTGTAATTCACCACCGAGATCATTAAGCAGACACCAAGTTACAAACATACCAATATGTGTTGCGCCTGCTTCAGTGGGAAGATTCTCAGGAAAGTCTCCTCCATAGTGCCATGAGGCATCATCATACTTCATTACTATTTCCTTTTTAAGATTAACGCTTTATGACCCGCGCCGCGAGGCGCCAGGTTGATTAACTTGTTAGGCGAACCACTACACCTTATATAATTCAATATCATATGGCTCCGCCAACACTATGTAATTGCCACACGGTGAAAATGATGCAACAAACCAGTCACCAGAAAGTGTTTGAAATTCGATTACAGTTTCTTTCCCTGCTATTTATATTTTTAGATGAATTAAAATCATTTGGATCAACATCTAAGATTTCGCACTCAGGGTCATCACCAATAACAACTTTATAAACATCATCATAATCGCAAACGTAAAAAATTCACTTTCCGGGAGAGATACTCCTCTGATTCTCTCACTTGTTTTCGGCAGGTTTACTAATGCCATATTTTAACGCCAAGATGTATCACGGAAGAAGCGTAGCTTCTGGAGTTGATACCATCGACTTGTTACCCCTTTGTCCTTTTGGTGGACTTAATCTTTCCCGTTGTAACATCAAAAGTGTATGTCCATCCGTCGATGGTATGCAGTTCGAATGTATTTGTGTAATCAAGGTGCAAGCGAAGCCTTAAGCGTTCGGCTTCTGTGACTTCATCATCCATTGGTGATGGAGCCTGCCAAAAATAGTGGCTAACTGTAGGTACCACCTTGCTCTTATCCTTGACGAGATCAGCGGTCGAATATTGTTCTAGTAGCTTTCCCTCCTCGTAGAATGCTATGGCCAGGTCTTCTTTGGCTGGCTCCATCCCGACGCTCCAGGGCCCCATCCTTACTAGGTATCTACCATTTCTGGAAACAAAAACCGAAGACGAATACCAACCCTTGGTGCGGTAAAGCTCCTTGAGGGTTCCATCCTCTTGAACTTTGTAGGCAACTCCAAACGCCTCCTTTTCAACCTCATATTCTCGGTCATATCTTCTGGGCACCATAGTGAAAACGACATCAGATGAATTTTCACTGGTAAACGCCAATGGAAAGGGCCGCGCGGGGCTATCAGCTTTCAAAAGGGGGACGCAGATCAGGTAGACCAGAGATAGTGCGAAGAGCTTTATGATTTTGGGATAAAACCAAAAGCATGCGTATGATTTTCGCGTCGTTTTTACCATTGCCTTGTTATCGGCCATTAATCACCTCCACCATTGCTATCAGAGTAGCAATAAATTGAACTAGTATCATAATAAGTACTAGAATAATTATCACCTGTTAAAACACCACTTTTAATTAAAGGAGTTCAAACCATTTTATAGACAAGTACAGGCCCTATTATAGGGACTAACCAGTTAAGCAGTAACATCCAGCGCTTTTTGTGCTTACTGAAGAAAAACGATTCCATGATCGAAATAGTTTCAAGTAGTGCGAAAACAACAAAAGTAAAAGCTATTCCCATCAATATAAACTTAATAGTCACACTCGCTCCTTTGGCTTTTAACGATTAATTAAATTGTTGGGCTTATTTTTCGCCTAGTCCATTTCAAATCTTTGTTCCATGCTATCATCTAGTTCAATTCTGAAACCAGGACCTTGGGTTTCTTCCTCATCATATCCGATATGTATATGAGTGTCAGAGGCTGCAGACTTTGCAAGTTGCTAGAATATTTGAGAAAACGCAACGCAAGTTTTTTATTCAGCTTCAAAACCAGAAGAAGCTTTGGTGCAAAACGAGAAAGTCGCGCAACTAATAACTACCAGGAGGAGTGTTAGGTGATTCACTTAGTATTCTTATTCTCAAAATAAGAATACTAGCAAACCATACTGTTGAGCGGAAGCTTGTTGTTGGGACTAGTAAAACACTCGTATTATGTTGGGATTAAGCTGCTACCAATCCACACTATTCGGCTTTTGCAGGTATAGACTGACAAAAGCCGTCAAGATAGATGTATTAATAAAAAATAATTTCTGGATCTGGCGGATAATAATCGACAGCCAGCTGTCTAGGTTTCTTCTGATATTGATTAACAATCAGGTTTTCAGAAATCGTGGGATTATCTTGTCTAAAACGGCTTTTCACTGAGCTAAAGCTATCACTAATCTCTATTGAGTCAAGATAAGGTCGCTTGTCCCAATGCATAACAATCTCAATATCACCAATATAATTCACCTTTTTCGGCTCAACTAAAAAACACCAATCTTTGTAATTATAAAATGATAAATGGTGTGAACTTGCTGATATTCCTTTAAAACAATACTTTCCAGGCTCTAAAATAGTGACCAATTGTTGCTTAGGTTCATCGATTGATATCTTCCGACTACCATTCGCGCCTTCTCGATAGATGTATAAATTTGGCGCAGTGTTTCTGTCATAATCAATCGATAAATTCATGATCGCCAAGGTTCTACCATTGGCTAATGAACGCTTCGGATCGACATTAATCAACACACATCCATTGATCAAGCATATGACAGTTAAAACTAAAGTTGTCCGTAAAAACATGAATCACCCTCTCCCTAGCATAAAATGGTTAAATTAACACTAACGATAAAACCAACAGTGTCAAGCCGCCAAAATACCACATGACTTGCCGTTCAAAAGACATCACCGTACTGTGAGACTTGGACTGAATTCGCCAAGCACTTAATGAGGTAACAACAAAAAAGAAACCAACCACTAAAAATATCTTAATAAGAATAGCCACAATAAATTCTCTCTACCTTTTCCTTAAACTAAAACGATAACCGTCATCCCAGATAGCTAAGTTTGCTATTTTATCGTGCCAATCCCATGAAATGCTACACAATTATTTCACAAAGAAATAATCAATTCGACCATCTTTTAATCGATTCTCGATAAACCAAGCGCTAAATAATAATTTTCTACTGCTATTATCGAAGACCACTCTGATTTTATTCTCAATACCAAACCGAGTCACTTCAAACAATTCAGTTACCCAATAGTTTAAGTCACAAATACAAGTTGCTATCGGCACCGACGGTTTTTGAACAGATTCTATGTTATTAGTTCACTGATTTTTTAGGACAGAATTGATAAGCTTTCCCAAGAAATCAAAGCTGATTAAATATCATCCAGCTCTTATTGCATAAAAGGGATTATTTGTGTTTTTAGTTATTATCGCGCTAATTGTTGTTACAGCCTGGTTTTACACGTTTAAGTCTAAAAACGGAAACCGACATTCAGTAGAAATAAAGAAGAATGAACTCGTCCGATTGTGTCGCGGAAATGAGCGTCAAGCCATGCGTCTTTTGGACTACGAACTGAACAGAAAACCGAGTATCAGTCAGGAAGCTGCCATTGATAACGCTATCTACCGGCTAAAAAGAGACTGACCGTTGCGCTCCAATGAGATAAATACAGCAATTTTAAAGCACCAATTGTGCAAGAAGTATTGAGCTTAAGCCCTGTCGATAATTCAAAAGGGGCTTTTATAAACAGCCATTAAATCCGCTCCGCGATGACAGAGACACACTGGTTCGTACCAAGTCGACTCGTTCGTACACCCCCTGTTCCGCCCAAACAAGAAATCATTCGGTTTTGTTATCGACTTGATCAGTATCTTCATGAATTTTACAGACACTATATTTCATAACGATATCTGAAAAATCACTTATTTATGCACTTCCAAAGTTGATTTACCCTTATATTTCAAACAGTTAAAAAATTCCCATCTAAGCTATTCTCGGATATAAAATGAATTGCTTCCTTTTATTATCTGAGACCGAATCCTTTTAAAGTGCGCCACCGTCACACTCTCAACATCGCTAATTAAGAGTAAGAAATGACTCAATCAAACAACACTATTCGTTCCTCAAAGGACAAACTGGCAATCATTATTGGAGCTACGAGTGGGACAGGCCTGGCGTTGACTCACCGTTTTGCTAAAGCTGGAATGCAGGTTATCGGATTAGGTCGCAACTTAGAAAAGCTCAATAGCTCGAGTTTTCCAACATCCAATACGCAATTTATAGAGTGCGACGGCTCAAGAACCGAGTCTGCTGACCACTTTCTTTCCAAATATAAGCCTGACTTAATTGTTATTACAGGAGGAACTCACCCCAAAATGTCGCCCATTAACCAAATGGATTGGGCTGAGTTTAGCGAGCCTTGGAATAATGACACAAAAATAACTTTCGAATGGACCAAAGCTGTTATCAACCATTACCGAGAAAATAAGCATCTTACTCCGATTAAAATGATCAGTATTTCGAGCGGAGCCGCTCTTCATGGCTCACCGCTATCTGGAGGCTATGCTGGCGCGAAAAGAATGCAAACATTTATCACCGAATATGGACAAATCGAAGCCGATGCCTACGATCTGCCAATAACGTTTTTATCGATTACTCCTAAACAATTGATTGAAGGTACCGATATCGCTTTGAGCGCCTCAAGCGTCTATGCTATGAGAAAAGGAATAACGCAAAATGAATTCATGGCACAGTGGAAGAAACCACTCACTCTGGAATTAGTTGCACAACAGATAGAAAGTATTGTGAGCAATGATAAGTCTGGTGGCTGTACTTATTTGCTCAGCGGAGATGGATTTGAAAGGTTGAGTTAAACAATGAAAAAAGAACCCGAAAAAACTGCTCCTATTACAGTCAACAACAAAGACCAATTTGAATCAGCCGTATCTTGCTTACGATCTGAAATACACGCTTACTGCGCGCGGATGAGTGGTTCCGTTATTGACGGAGAGGATATTCTGCAAACAACCCTGATTAAAGCGTTTCAATCGTATGAGCGTGCGTTGCCAATTTTAAACTTTAGAGCCTGGTTATACCGAATTGCCCACAACTGCTCAATTGACATGTTTAGAGAACAGCAAAAGCAAAATTTATTGATAGAAGAAATCATGATGAATGATAAAAGTGAAGATAATGAAGAAATGCCGTTATTAAGCGATAACCTAAAACAATTAATGATATTACCGCCTCTACAACGAAGTGTTATCATATTTCGTGAATTGTTTGGCTACAGTGCAAATGATATTGCCGAATTGTTACTCACGACTCCCGCAGCAATTAAATCGGCACTTAGCAGAGCACGGGCATCGCTATCTAACTTCGACAATGAAGAAGCTAACGATCAGAACGTAAAACAACAACCGCTTTCAGAACATCAACATGAGTCGTTAACACTCATAAAGCACTACATAGAGCTTTTTAACGAACGAAAGTTTGATGAAATAAAATCCATTCTTAGAGATGAAGTTAAATTGGACATGGTGAATAAAACCACAATGAATGGAAAGCAAGAGGTCTGTCGATACTTTGATAATTACTCACAAAAAGATGACTGGCATTTAGAACCAGGTTTTATTGAAGGTAAACCGGCTGTATTGGCTTTTGATCCTAAATCAAACGACAGCATTCCTAAGTACTTTATTCTTCTAGAATTTAAAAGTGATACTTTACGCTTCATCCGCGATTTTCGTTATGCCGACTACGTAATGAAACATGCTCACTGGCAACGTTTAGGTTAGTCCAGATATTTTATTTCAGTGGGATTCAACTTTAGGGGCTTATTTCTGAAAAGGATTATTGCCTTTTCAAGCAGTGAGCAAAAAACATTGTCAGATATTCTTTCCACTATCATATTAAAATAATATGTAAAATTGAGCCAATATAGATGTAACTAGAGCGACTTGCAATCGAACCATCACTACAATTAGTCCCAGCTTTTTTCTTAGAGCGAACTTCAATACCATTATTTAATTGCTTTAGCAATTCACCTTTTAAAGGCTCCAAAACGGATTGCCTCCTGCAAAAACGTCAGGCTCTCCAATAAGTCGAAATGAGCTTGATGATAGTGGTTAAAACTGTTGAATAAATATTAATGAGTTCGTCATTTCTTTCGACTTTACCGCAATAGTTATCACATCGATATATAAGCCATTGCTTTTTATTTGTCCTTCACAAACTAAAGCCCAGGCATCGACTTCATTCTCAATTTCACTAAGAGCCCTCTTAGCATTCTTCATTGCTTCATGTTGTATGCTTACTTCAAAGCGCAATATTTTTCGTTTCTCACGCTTCTCTAAAATTACTAAAGGAGTCAATAACTCCTCCTTCTTGGATATCAGATACACTTCAAATAGCATGGGCCAATACAAATCCAGAAAGAATTAAAAATAGAATCATTTACCGGCATTTAGTTTCCAACTTATTAATTACAAATAGTTATCGAGATTTAGCGTGCTCACAGAATTTTTACTCATCGTTGACGTCAATTAGTCAATTAGTCAATTAGTCAATTAGTCAATTAGTCAATTAGTCAATTAGTCAATTAGTCAATTATTACTTGCTCACACGATTCGCATGTGCAAGCAAACAATCGCCTCAACACCTCCACTTCCAATGACCGAAACATTTATCTGATGGTCTCCAAGAACAAGTTCGCTAAAATGCGAAATCTCACCTTGCTGAATCGAATGCAGAATTACGTAGTGTGATATATCTTCATTATCAAAATCAATAGCATCCACTTTTATCTTTACAACCTCATCAAACCGATAGGTTTGATTTTTTTTAGATTATAGAAGTTAATAATTGGAGCGACTGCATCCCAAATCATATATTTTTTGTCGAATCGATTTTTAATGACTAACTCATTTCCCATAATATCTTTTCAAAGTCTATTAAAATTTACGCGTATTAGACTTTCATGCTTTTAAAATAAACCACGTACTGAATAAAGCACAAAAGTCACCTGTGGTACGAAGAGTAAAATAACAAGCGACTTTAACGTTTGCCTAAAATTTTCACAGCTAACTACAATGGAGATCTATAGCGTTCCTGTAATTGATTTATAAACCTAACAAAGAAATTGTTATAGTGCACTGCGCCTTGTATCGCGCGCTGTTTTGCATTTTCAGCAGTATTCGCAACATCTAAATGACCTGAAAGTTTTGCTTCGCCAACACCGTAAGACAAACTTCCCTCTGCTACTAAATGAGCGTCACTGTTTACTCCTGCAGCAGCGGAAGCACCTAAATTCGCCTTATCTAATAGTTTATTCTTAATCTTTCTACTAATTGTAAGTTTGCTACTTCCATCAGGCTTGGCTTCTGACTTTATTTGAAAAAGAAGAAGCTCTATTTCAAAATTAGTTTTAAATCCATCCGAACCTTGTTTTGTTGATCCTGTCACTGACGTTTTCCCAATTTTTTTCTTGTCTTTATTAAAAGTAACATTATTAACAAACTTCAATCCGCCCATATCTTTGTGTTTGTATTCTGGCACTTCTATTTCAGGCAATAAGTACTCCTTATCGCTAGGCAACTCTGTCATTAACCCGGATGGATCAACAAACTTAACCGGATTTCCTCGACCATAGGCGTAAGGATTTAATTGTTGCGGATCCAGCAACCTTGACTCGGTCATGAACAATGGATCGGGAGTTAAGAACTGGCCCTGCGTTTGCTGCAAATAGCGTTGCTCAAAATAGCCTAAGCCCGATTCCACATCAGTTTCTTTTCCAGTAAATCGATAAGGAATTTCGAGCGCAGATTCACCCCACTCATTATCCACTTCACCGTAAGGTCCGTAAGTGAATGCGGCGACAATTTCACCGTCATTATTTAAACTGAGCTGCGTACTCCCTAAATGTTGCGCTAAATAAAAGCGTTCTGGAGTAAATGCTCCGCCATCCTGACGACTTTGCGCCAACTTGTGTCCCAAAACAGTGACGAATTTAATTAACTCGCCATTGCGTAATTCTGTATCCGAATCGACATAAAAAGTTTCTTCGCGTTGTCCTAGATTGTTTACAATCGCTTTATAGCGCCGAATATTTTGGCTGTCGTAACGATATTCAGCAGAAACGTCGTCATTAAAATAACGTATCAAACGATGCTTATGATCCCAGCGATAATGCTTGTCACCTTCTTGAATCCGGTTACCACTTTCATCATAAGTTATGTCGTGAGTTGTCGCGGTCAATGCATTAGGTCCCGGGGCAGTTCCTATTGACTTACCAATCCGATTCCACGCGCCATTATTTTGTTGATTATTACTATTACCGTAACGCAGTAAACCAATACTGGTGCTCGGCATCAAGCCACTACTGCGTTGTTCCAACATGTTGCCACTTGGGTCATAACGGTAATTAAACGCCACGAAATTACTCAGTTTTGATGCTTGCGTTAGGCGATAGAAATCATCGTAGGTGTAGGTAAAGTTTTCTTTTAGTTGTCGATGAATGCTGGCATCTAAGTTCAGCTCTTGCGCAATATTAAGAAGACTTTGTTCACTCCGTTGATCATCAATGGATAAAACATTCGACACTGCGTCGTAATGATACTCAAACTGCTGTAGCTCAAGCTCGTCACGGTAACTATCTACCGTCTTTAAACGTAGGCGTTCATCATGGTCGAATCGAGAAACGACACCATTGGCTAAGGTTCTCTCTGTTAATGATCCTTGGGGGCCATATTTTAACTGTTCAACAACACCCGGAATTGACTCCAATTGTCCGGCGTTATCGTAATAATAATGGACTTCGGTTTTATCCGGATATTGTCGATAGGAAATTCTATTAGCAACATCGTAATCAAATTTGGATACGAACTGTTTGTTACCATCATTCCCTAGAATATTTCTAACTTTGGTAATCAGTCGACCTCTCGCATCAAAGCTGAAAGCTTCACTGCCCGCTTCATCCCAAATGGAAGCCAGCCTTCCCTTTAACTCAGTTGCATTTTCTAACAGCGAACTGGATGCGTCATATTGATAGCGTACTTTGGGTGTTACGTTTTCCGGTATTGATGAAGGACTCCAAGATACACTATCACTGAAAGTCTCTGGACAACTCGGTATTAGAAACTCAGCTAATAGACGATTTAATCCATCGTACTGATATGCGACTTCAACACACCTTGCATCGCGAGTTTGTTTTAAATTACCGGCATCATCATAAGCAAACCAAGTTTGGCCTCGGTTAGGATCATTGATGTAGGTATTCCGCGCCAATCCATCGTAATGCATAAAACGAACATTACCTTGCACGTCCTCGTACTGAGTTAGATTATCTAAGGGATCAAAGGTGTAAAGACTGCGCCACTCTTTAAGACCACTAACGTAACCTTCTGCATCAACTTTAACTGCATCGACAACAGCTCTTACACGTGATAAGCCATCATATTCGACGCGTTTAAAAGCGCCAAAATGGGGAGAGCTTTGCCGTGTTTGCTCTTCGTCTTTCATGATCTTGGTTAATGGAGAATATTCAAAAGACTCTAATGCACCTTCCGGTAAATCGGAGGTCGAAGGATGCCGGTTCGCCATCAAACGACCTAAGGAATCGTAACGATGCGTCACTGTAGGAGCATCGCTTTCCTTAATAAATTCAAATCCACGACTAAAATATGGCAGGTAAGTTTTATCAACGAATCCCCGACGATTAAACCTAAAATGTTCGTTAACAATAACTTGCTCAGGTTTCGCTCCCTCCGACCGCGTTTGCAGTAAGCGACCGAATCCATCGAAGTAACTACGACTCACTATGTAGTCGCCATCGTCACTCGACTTCTTCTTTGTTTCAATATAATTAACAAGTTCATTATCATTTTGTAATGCTTGTAACTGATAGGAGTAACGAGATGAAGGAAGCGCTTCTGAATCTCCGACTCGGATGATGGAGGATAGTCGACCTAAGTCGTCGTACAAAAAAGATTGTCGTTGACCATTAAAATCTTCATGCCATGTGATAGCACCCCATAAAGGATCGACTTCAGCGCTTTCGGTAAGTAAAAGCTCTCCTGTATTTAGGGTTCGCGATGTTAAAAAACTATGATACGTTGAGTCGTAACCTAACTGTGTATGATGCCCCGCTTCTTTTCCCCACAAAGGATCGTAAACATCCGAAACATTGCCATAGTCGTCGTACTTGAATCTAGATGCAGCAATTACCTCATCGCTTGAGTTGGGATTAACCCAAGCATGAATCATTGTTAAATTACCGGAACTGAAGACACCTAAGTTACTTCCACTAAAAGACTCATCGTCATAAAAATAGTGCTCTTTCTTATAAACAGATTGCTCATCATCACTGACCGACGTCGAAACAACACGATCTAAAATCCAAGCATCGCGTGCCGCCGGATACGAAGCACTGAAGGTCGTTTCTGTTATACGTTGGTCGCTATGACAAGCCTCATTCTTTAAATATTCGAGACAACCCAACTCGAATATCTTTGTGATATTTCCAAAACTATCGTATTCGTATTCAGTACGTACCGTTAAGCGTTCACTTTCACCTTTTCCTTCAAAATGCTGACTTTCTACAGAACGAGCTTGTGCCTGTTCAATGGTTCTCTCTTCATGCTCACTTGACTCTTCAACCTCAGCTGACTCCCACACCGTTTTCACACGTTTAAAGAGACGATTTTCCCCATCTAAAAACTCAACACTAATCGCTTTACCTTTAAGCGACGTCTGTTCTTTCCCTAGCAAGTAACTCGATTTAATTACTTGCGTTTCATTTAAAGAATCACCTATCAAAAGCTCCGTGCTTTTCTCAAACCCCCAAAATGTCTTTTCTCCCACATGATAAAGGCCATTAGTATAATGGTACTCTGTACGCTCTGTGATATTGCCAATCGCATCATGGCTCTGAACGGCTTTAACGACTTGCATTCCAAAAGGTACTTTATGCTGCCATTCATTACCGGCATTCGCATCACGCAACATTTCACTTACAACGGATGCGTATTCAAAACTAATTGTTTTCCCGATACCGTTGTTAATACTTTGAATTTGATAAGGTTGTGTTTCAGGAGATAAATCAGCGAACGCAAAGGAAGAGCCATAACGATCAAGTTCATACCAAACAATATCTTGCGAACCGTTTCCGTTAATATCGACAAGTTTGGCGGTGGGGTAACGTTGATTTAAAGGAGAGACGATAAGTTGCCTCTCTGAAAATAAAGCGGTGTCATGTCTTAAACTTTGTTGCGCAGTTAAGCCATGATTCAACCAAATTTCAGCGAAACGACCGTTAAGATGAACCAAGTCGGCTCGGCCATCGCCATTGACATCATTGAAATTGATAGCATCGCTATATAGTTGTCGACTATAAACCGTTTGAAATCCGATGCGTGATCCAAACCCATTTAAGCCTCGTCCAGGATAATAGCTCACAACAAACCGGTCATTAAAAGCAGCAACAAGCACCAAATCCATGAGTCGGTCGCCATTCATATCGGCCAAATAAACATTTTGATTGGCTAAGTCTAAGGATTGAGCCGTTCTGTCGATTGGAAGCGGTATGCCTCGAGTCCAGCCGTTTTCTAGGTTCAGTGATACAGCATGACTACCACGCTTTATCAATAAGGCATCAACGCGTTTATCATGATTAACATCAACAAATCGCACTGAAGAGTCATTAAAAGCAACGCCAGGTTTTGATAACAACCCATGAGGTTTCCAAAATATTTCTGAATTTCCTGCTGCATTGTCAACTTCAGCGGGACTAATAACTGACACATTATTCGTCGAGAAAGTAAGAACGTCACTTTTACCATCGCCATTTACGTCGGCAACACGAACATTTGAATTAGAAAACTTACGCGTCGATGCCCGTTCCATCTGTTTTCGTCCGGAGAACTGAACAACGCCTTGCTCATCAGCTCCTTGGTTTAACCAATAGTGATTATTTCGATATCCCGTATTAATAACATCGGGCAAACCATCGGCATTTAAATCGAAAAATAAAGTATCCTTCGAATTAATTGGCATCGGTTGTACTTTGGGCATGGCTGCACGCAAAGCATTTTGCGTATCAAACTGACTCCATGTAAATTGGATGGGTGGTAATGAAGTACTTTTATTGAAACTTTGCTTCTGAATAGACTTTATAAGTGAGACAGGTTGCAGAGACGAGATTGCTTCGTAATCTATTTTGTAGCTAATCCCCTCTTTATTTCCTGCGTAAGTTGATATCTCAGTTAAACGCTGACTGATTCGAAGTTCAAAGCCCGATCGAAAATCGGTTAGAACATCGGGACGAAATTCATAGTTAAATCGAAGACCAACATGACTAGCTTCTGAATGGTTATAAGTTATTTCCGCTAAGTAAGGATAAGCATCGCCATCTACTTTTTGATAAATATATTTTATTTCATTACCGTTACTATCTACCATCGAATCAGGATACCAACGATAAACAACTAGCTTATTTGCTTGTAGAGGATGAAGCCCCTCAACTCTTGAAGTAGAACGCGTACCTAAAGTAAGTTTTGAGCCATTAGGGAAGTGCCAACGCCATCCCTGCTCTAGTTTTTCATATAAAATAAATCCATCTTCAACTTGAGCTCGGTACAAATTGTCTTTTACATAGACGAGCTCTTTTCCTGTATTATCAATATAGGTATCCGCTTCATCAAATTCATCGACTTCACCATCACCATCGCTATCGCGTCGATTTCCGGATAACCAATCTTCATAAACCGGTAAACCTTTGTCCGTTTGTCGCTGCAGATATGGTACGCTCAACTGCATACCAACGCCTAACAAACCATTACCATAACCATTGCTATATTCGATTGATAACGAGGGAGAAAATCCCGCTCGCCCCGGAGGTACATCAATGGGGACTTGGTATTGACTAGTCCCAGTATTAGGCGCAAGGGAAAAGCGTTCACCAAGACCATCAATTGACCCGGGCCCTGTCGGTAATGAAAGAACATGAGGATCCGAAGCAGTATTGACACCACTTCCCCGTACAGTCGAAGAAACTAAAAGTAGCAAAGAAATAACTAACCAAAGAAAGCTATTTCCTTTCTGTTTTTTTTGTGTCACGAGTTCGCAGCAGTAAAGTAACATCGGATTTTATTTCCTTATTTTTTCTTTTTAATACTCAAGCAAAAAAGCAATCGTTAAATTATTTTTTTGATTAAGCACTCAATTAGGAGGAGGTAAAAATCAGCAGCACACTGTGTGCTGCTGATTAAACGACAATTATTGCTCTAAACTATCACGGTATAGAAGTTCTTCTAAAAACAGTGATGTTTCAGGTAATAATTCATACAAAGGTAAGTCATCATTACTCTTCAACATATCATCGATCAAAACGCCTGACTTGTTATAACCAGAGTAACAAGTGTTAACATTTCTCGAGACATACTTGTGTCGAATGACAAGCTCGATATCGGTAATGTCATAAATTTCATATAAAGAACCGAAATCATCCGCCTGTAATAGCTGTAACTGCCAATCCGACGCCGCGACAGAACGCTCTTTAAAGGCTGAGGTTCCAGTATTAATCACGCCCGAAGATCCCGCAGTAATCGCTGCATCCATTTCCACTGAGTATCGATTACTGTAATTGAATGTGCTTGCACCAGTAACATCCCAGAACTGCGGTTGCACTGCTTCAATACGATCAATTGTTTCCTCGATATTGGTCGCTCCTTGATATTCCTTTGCACGGAAATAACTGGCACCGCCATAAGTTAAACGTGCGGGTGTTATTTCTTCCATAGCGCCTGCAACGGTTGTGATATTCACTCCCATATCTAGAATTTTGTCGTTGTAAGTACCACCACTAACGACACAACTCTCATCTCCACGAATAACCATACGCGGACCTAAGAAAATTCGACCACGAGGAACCGGCTTTAACGTTGCAAAGTTTAGGTTAATCCAATCTTCAGAGTAGTAACCACTCTGCGTTTCAATTGAACCTGCTAAATAAGCTCGGAATGCGTAATTAGAATCTAGCAGCGTGCCATCACCTTCATACTCACATTCATTAGGAGCAAATGGGTCTGTTATGATCCAATCAAGTTCTTCTCGTCGCTCTGGGAACGGATGCTGATAACACTGTAATCTTCGGCGTAAAAAGTGATAGTAACCTAAGATGTCTTCTTTAAAAGAAATCACATCGGTACTGGTCTGGAAGCTTCGCACGAGTCGCTCGTTATTGAAGTTCATCATCTCTTCATAAAACTCAGCTAACTCTTCCGCATTACGCATGGCAATAACCGATTCAGCGTCGTAGCCCGAAGCACTTACAAAAGATTCTTGCCATTTGTACTCTAAAGCTTTAACCGCATGGAACATCCATTCTTGCGCACGTTCAAAACTTGTTTCTGCAGCGAGTAAACTGGAAGACACTCGTTGTAAATGGATTGGATCTGCGAAATATCGATCGACTTGCGTAGCACGTAGCTGTTCAGCTTGAACCAACAATCGTTGTACTTGGTTCATCATACCGAGCAAACGCTCAATTTCCGCATCCAAGTTTGCTTCAGCAACGACAATATCCATTTCCGCAGTTTTCACGCGTAACCATAAATTACGAATCGTTGCCTGGCTATTTACATCCAGCAGCTGACTGTTTAATGATCGAATTTGTGCTCGCTCTTCCTTTGCCAACTGTTGACTCATCACATTCAAATTACCAATACTAGAAATCTCATTGATATTGGTACGATGTTCGCGAAGTGCAATGTTTGCATCAATAACGCCACTAACAAATCCAGCTATAGCACCAGCCCATCCGCCTGTCATACCACCTTGAACCGTTCGATTAACCGTGTCAGCAAATCCTCTTATGCGTGACGTTTTGCGACGCGCCTTTTCGGCTGCAATTCGGACTTGATTAATTCGCTCAGAAATTCGAATTTGTTCATTGTCATAACGAATATGAACTTGATCGATTGCATTTTCGATTCCTTGCTCTTCACCGCGACGTTCAATTTCAATTTCAATCGCATCTAATGCATTCGACAATTCGGTTTCTCTTGCAGTCAGTACTGCCTCTGCACTTTCGATATTGGCATTCTGCAATGAAATGGCACTACCTTGTCGCGCATCATCGGTTGAAACCACACACATTCCTTCACTACAGCCAGTGTCAATTTCAATACCGACTAGTTCCGACAAACGTAGATTGATGGTATCTAATCGATCACTAAAGTCCGTTACCAAGCGATCTTGATTGGATCGTTGCGTATCGAAGTCTGCATTCGCTATCACTAACTTATTCAACGCATCAGCCAATGAACCGGAGGTTCGATTATGGCGTTGCATGAGTAAATCAAAGGTATCGCTTGTTTCGTTGCCTTGACCGCTTTGACCGTAAAAGATCATCACTGCATTTTTCGGTAAACCCAGTAAATTCGTTTCTCCGGTTATTGATTCAGGCAATGAACTCAATTCAGCTAACGCCGCTTTAAAACGATCAAAGGCTTCGGGTAAGCCGGTAAATCCAGAGACGTCATCGAATTCAACCGACGAGAATAATGCTTGCATCGATTGGTCGTAAGCAGTTAATGCAGCAACCGTTGTATTTACCGTTTCAACAAGCTCATCAATCAATGTTTGATTTGCTTGTCCGCCGATAACTTCAAGTTTAACCGCTTGATTCAGTGAATTTGCCCACTTAGTCATGAGTTCATAATAGGCTCGAACATCTTTATAGCCATTGTACAATCGCTCATCTGGTGTAACACTTTGTGCAACATCATTCGCATCACGATAACGCGGACTAATGTCACCACGCTGCGCCTCGTATTTCACGACAATGTCACCGTTATGTTCAAACAGATCACGATAGTTATAAAACGCACTTTCAAAGTGATCAGCTGCGGCTTGATACAAATCAATTTCAAGTCGAATATCACCTTCGCGCAACCGAACAATACGCGCTTGGTCAATCACTTGGTTACCCGCCATGATTTCAGCAATCGCTTGCTCGAAATACACATCCAACAAGAATCGCTCAATATTGGTATTGTTGGGATACAAGGTTAATTGATTTAAGATCACGTCTCTTGCTGCATCGACACGATCCCGTTCCGCATCGCCATAAATGGTTGCAAAATCACTGTCTAACAATCCATCCGCGTATTGGAAAATCACTTTATTCGTTTCAGGATCTAATACATAACTGAGATCCAAATAACGGAACGCTGCAACATCGCGAGAAAAGCGATTTTGTTCAGGAAAATCATCACTGGCAGGAATTGCATCGGCTTCATTGTAATAAAGAGACTTACGAATGATATCCGTAGGATCGACTTCCACTTGAACGCTTTGCGCAGCTCCAAAGTCTGAACTACCCGCCAAGTTATAAGCACTCAATCGATACTGATGCTCACCATAAGGTTCATCTATGTCAGCAAAGTTCACACTAAACTGCCGTGCACTACCGTCATATACAAGCTCAAAAGCACCATTATTTATCGACTGCTCCAAACGATATCCAGTAGCTCGAGCAATAGCCGGCCAAGTCACCGTGTATGCCCCATCTTCAGGATCGGCCGATGAAGGCACGCTCAATCCCGTGGGCACTCCTGGAGTTTGGAAGTTGGTAATTTCGGTCATGACAAAGTCGGAACAAACACTGGCATCCACAGTTGAACAACTTCGAATACCATATTCGTTTTGACCGTGTTGCAATCCACTGAGTTCGTGTCGGTTGACATTACCTAAATCCACAATCGTTCCGTCAACGTCTCTCAAGTCATATCGAACAGGCTGGCCCAACGCCGCTTCCCACGCCAATGTTGACGTTTCATTATTTCTGGTCACATCAGGTGTTGCTGTCAGATTTGTCACTTCCGGAATTAAAATAACTTCCACAATCGGACTGTAACTGTTTGAACTACCCGCTTCGTTAGATGCGCGTAATCGATAACGATGTGAACCATTGGTATGCTCGCCTGAAGCGTTATAAGCAAAGGATAACGTAGCGCCGTTATAAACAGTTTGCCAATCCGCACCATTAATCGAACGCTGTAATTGATACTCCGTTGCTCCATTAACCGCTGTCCAACTCACTTGATAATTGTTAAAGCTCCACTCCGGTGCAGACGGTGCAGACGGTGTATCAGGACGATACAAACTTTGCACCGTAACATTTGAGAAAGGAGTACATAATGAAGATGATGACGCCAAACAAGCTCGAATACCGAGCGAATGTTCACCATAAGGTAAGTTAGCAACATCAGTGTCTGCAACATTACCTAAAACTCGCGTTGTATTATCCGCATTTCTTAGCACGTAGCTGATTGGCTGACCGATCGCCGCGCTCCATCTCAACGTCGTTGGCTCACCGTTTCTAACCAACGTGGGTGATGCAGTTAACCCGCTAATTGCAGGAAGCACATTCACTGTGTTTGAAGAACTCCAGTCGGACCATCCCGCAACATTGCGAACACGAACTCGGTAATTGTGAACTCCATTAACGTGCGAGCTACCGACGGTGTAGTTATATCGATTGCTACTTCCTGAATAAACCGTTGACCAACTTCCACCATTGATTGAACGCTGCAACTCATAATTGGTTGCACCACTTACAATGGTCCAATTAATAGCGTAATTACCCAAGGTGTAACCTGTTGAAGCAGGCACGTTTGACGTTGGAGCATTCGGTTGCGAAGGACGATAAGCACTAGCAACCGTGACATCACGGAACGATGAACAAATATTAGTAATGGTACTTGAACACGCTCGTATACCGTAAATGTGATTACCCGCAGCCAAATCATCCACGGTTGTACTATTGACATTTCCAATAGTTGAAATGGTTCCCGCTGGCGTGCGTAATTGATACGTCACCGCTTGTCCTGCAGCGTTTGACCAACTTAACGTCGACTCACCACCATTAAAAACAGGATTAGGTGTCGCAGCCACTGAAGCGACTTGCGGGATGTTGGTCGTCGATTTTACCGAACCAAAGTCAGACCAACCTGCAGGGTTTCTGGCTCGAATACGATAACGATGAGAACCATATTGATGACCACTTCTCGAAACGTTGTAGTCAAATTTAAGAGCGGTACCTTGATAAACCGTTGACCAACTTGAATTGTTAGTCGACAACTGCAGCTGGTACTCACTCGAGTTACCGGATTTACTCCAAGTAACAGAATAATTTTCGATCGTCGAACTGTTTAAGGTAATCGGTGGAGCACCAACAATGTGGTCACTATTAATAACGGTGTTGACATAGTTTGAACACACCGACGTATTAACCGTTGAACATGCACGAACGGAATACGTATGAGAACCGGAGGCCAATCCACTGACAGTATGAGTGCGAGTACTGCCTTTATTGGTTACAGTACCATTTGGCATGCGGATATCATAACGAACCGGATGACCAGTCACAGCCGACCATGAAATGACTGTACTATCACCATTATAAACAGGGTTAGGTGTCGCACTAACACTCGTGGGACTCGCTACCGGAATGTTAACGTCTAGCGCGCGCGCTGCTGACCAGTTGGAACAGGTGTTTCTTGAATTACATGCACGAACGGTGTAGCTGTAAGTACCATTTCGGTCGTGAGAAATCGCATGAGTTCTCGCTGTTCCCGAATAAATTTGTGTAGAGCCTTCTCGTAATTGATAGGTTTCTGCAAAAGACGCATTTGACCAAGTAACATTGTATCGACCTGTACTGCTGTTCGATAACGCACTGATTGAAGGTACAGCCGGCTTAAACTCAACATAAAGATTAGTACTAGCAACACGATAGCCGCTCGAACATGTGTCATTACAGGCTCGAACACGGTATTGGTAGGTTGACTTATGAGATAAATTCGGAACCGTGTAACTCCGGCTACTACCAGAATAAGCATTTTGCCAAGCGCCATTGTCTTTTCGTTGTTGCAACTCATAACGAGTGGGTGAACCACCGCCATCATTAGTTCCCCATGAAATTGTAGCGCTTGCACTTGAAGAGTAACTCGGCACGGAAAGGGAACGAGGCAAGTTAGGTGTGTATCGAACTCTCACAGTTGAGCCTGTTCGATAACTCGAACAAATATTTCCTAAACATGCACGAACACGATAGCGATAAGTACCTTCTGCGAGCTTTGGTTGAGCATAGCTTTGACCAGAGCTGGAATATATATTGCTGCTCCAAGAACCATTACCTAACTGACGTTGCAACTCATATCGACTCGCACCGGAACTTCCACTCCAGTTGACATAAAAGGTACCCGCCGCGCTAAAAGCCGGTTGCGTCAAACTACTGGGTACAGGGACTGAAGAAACAACAACCGTGTGAGTTCCAGATTTTACAGAAACAGGCTCTCCAGGCTCGACACACCCACGCCCAGGCCACCTCTGTAAACAAGTTTTTCTCCAACGCCACTCTTCAAATGTCCATGTACCTGCAGAATTTACAGTGATATCTCTTTGTGTACTTCTGCTAGTTCCGTTATAAGTAGTGACGTAATTTCCGTCGCGTCGAGCAATTATTTTATCGTGATAATGCCCCTCTCCCATTCCTCCAACATTACCTTGAAACGTTAAAGTAAATTCACCTGTTTGGCTGGTACTTGGTCCTGATATTGCAGAGGCATTAATACCGATTAAGCCTGCCCCTAATAATAAAAAGGCAGGCAGTTTGCGACGCAATCTTCCTCCGCCTTTTGAATGCTTTTGATTTCGATAAAAACTCGAAATCTTTTTCCCCAAATTAAATTCCATAGATTTTCTCCGTAATAGTCAATTCGCTGTACTTTTCTTTTCAAAGTAAAACGAATAAAAACCCATCAACCTTTAACAAATAAAACTCGAATAGTGGTACCGGACAGTTATCGTGAGAAACTGAAAGTTGAACTTATAACCATCAAACATTGCAGGCTCCCGCCAACCAACAACTCTCTGCGACTTCCGTTTGGTTAATTTTTTCAAACTTAATTCATCCAGTGCATTTTCGATTGAGCTAAAACTCTATACTTCATTCGAATGCAACCTAGTCTGAATATTCAATAACCAACCGCATTGCGAAAAATCTAATTAGTGAGAAGAAGCGAGAGCAAAAAAATAGGCTCGTAACTACGAGGCAACTCATCAATTAGCTTTTCGACTAATCCAGAATTATCTAGGAAAAATTTTATTTTTCATAAAGATAGAGTTTTAGAATAACCGACATTCACTTTCAAAAAACCGCCTTCCATTCTGACGAGAGATAATTTTTATTAGGTAAATATTTAAACAATGACAATTTAGAGGTGCTCTATAAATTGTAAGATAGCGGTAGGCAACACCACTTAAATATTAAGCTTTGATGACATCAAGCTCTGTTTTTAATACGAGTATTTTCTTAACAGTAACTTTACTGACATGACGACCAGTTTTATTGGGTTATGACCATTTTTTGCAACTTTATGTCTTTTTTTCAAAAGCTCTAATTCTAGAAAGATCAGCGATTTTCTTTAAACTTGTTCGTCTAACAAACCAACCATGCACTTAGGTCGGCTTATCTTAAAACGACAAGATGGCAAAATTTAATGCATATTAATTGACCTACAAAGAGGACAGAAAATTGCACAAATTAATGATAAGTTCACTATTCATTATCTCTCCGATACTCTCGCAAGCGATAGAGTTTTCACCAAAAGAAGTTGATGAAGGAGATAAAGTTAAATTCACATGGCCTGCCATTTCCAACTTAGCTACAGACGCAACATGTTATGTTTTTGGCGTGCCTGGCATATCACAAGTTCAAGGAATGGGCAGTACCGAATTCACAGCTTACAATTCGCTTTCTGCAGAAATGATTTGTTTTGACCGTCGTACTGGTGAATCTCTTTATGTTGACCAAAATGAACTGACAGTTAATCAAACCAATTCAAGGCTAAAGTTCGTGCCCTCTAAGGCAGAACCAGGACAAGACGTAAAACTTTTATGGAATATCAGTAAAAATAGGTGTGACCTTTATGGAATCCCAAACTTAAATCAAATAAGTGGCAAGGGGTCTTACACTATAACTGCAGACGAGAACCTAAATGCGTTG
Organism: Pleionea sediminis; assembly: GCF_007570825.1. Taxonomy (GTDB): domain Bacteria; phylum Pseudomonadota; class Gammaproteobacteria; order Enterobacterales; family Kangiellaceae; genus Pleionea; species Pleionea sediminis. The sequence continues at coordinate 701,885 of NZ_SUNB01000001.1, forward strand.
GCATATTGCTGGAACGGACAAGAGCCCATTGACTTTGGCGCTAGTTTAAAAACCGACGAGCGACCAGAAATTAAGGCTGGCTTTAATTTGGAGCAAGTGAATAATGGAGAAAGTGTAACGTTTTCTTGGACTACCCCAAATGCTTCTTCATGCGTGGTTACTGGAGATATTAATACCACAGGAGTTGCTGGGGCACAGACACTAGTGGTTAATTCACCAAAAACTGTTAATGTTACCTGTGTTAACGGTAACGGCAGAAGCTCTCAAGACTATTCGGTTAATCTGAATGAAAGCCCTAAGCCAATTATTTCAGCTTCGATTAATCCAAAGTTACTTCGCAGTCCTGGGGTAGTAAGGATAAATGGCCAAGCCGAGCACGCAGAAAGGTGCTCTCTCAAAAATTTAAACAGTCCATCCGGTGAGACAAAAATATTACCACCGACATTTGGCGTAAAATATTATTTAAAGGATACTGGCATTTTTAAACTATCCTGCAATGGTCAAGGCGGTGAATCGACTCAATACTTTCATGTTTTCGTAGGGTCAAGATAACATAGATTCTGTAACTTTGAGTCTAGTATTCACTAGACTCATTCACGAATAAACTAGACTAAAAGAGAGGAAATTTATCAGAATGATTTTTATTCTAACAATGCATAAAAAGTTTGCATTCAATATTATGTAGTGACTTTTAATCACTTTAGAATCAAATTATTTATTGATATTTTCAACATAATCTCTTGGTGAGAGTCCGGTGTAAGCTTTAAAACAGCTAGAAAAATAGGACAAGGAGGAAAATCCAGAGTCAAGGGCAACTACTTTTATTTCATCGCCATTCTCAAGCTGCGCTATCGCCTTCTTTAATCGAATATGTTTAATGTACTCTATGGGTCTGAAATCGATTAAACTCTTAAGTTTCCGCAAAAGTTGACGCTCAGAGTAATTCATTAGCTCTGCAAGTTTTGCAGCATTGAATTTTCTATCGCCATAATGAAGCTCGATAGTTCTGTTTATTTTATCAATAAAACGCTGATCAAGTTCTGAAAGAGTGTTAGCTATGACTATTGAGTCGGCTTGAACTTCTTTTTCTTGTCGTAAAACCTTTTGACTAAACCGATGCTTTAAAATTTCTCTAATCGACAATAAATTACCGATTCTGATTAACAATTCATCCTCATCAAATGGCTTAGTCAAGTATTCATCAACATTTTTTTCCCATCCTGTGAGTCGACTTTGCTTGTCTCCGCGTGCGGTCAGTAAGATAATCGGAATATGACTGGTCTTTTCATGGTTCTTTAATTGTTCACTAACTTGAAAGCCGTCTTGCCTTGGCATCATCACATCACTGATGATTAAGTCTGGAATATTTTCTTGTGCTAGCTCAATTCCCTCAGCGCCATCTTTAGCCACCAGGCAGGTGTAGCGAACAGACACGACTTCTTGAATGTACTGCCGCATGTCTTGGTTGTCTTCAATCACTAAGATAACTGGAGCTTCCTCATTGGCTTGAGCCATTTCTGAGGATGCAAAATCACTCGTCGGCGTGGTGCTCTCTTTCAACGACTCAAACTCAATATCAATCGCCTCAGAATCAATAGCTTCGAATGATACAGCCACTTCTGAGTCTTTAGGCGCGTCTACTATTGGCCATTGAACAGTGAAGGTAGTGCCACGATTAATTTCACTGTCCAGCTTAATCGTCGCCTGATGCTCGTTTAGTAACTCCTTTACTAAAGAGAGTCCGATACCCGCTCCCGTAATCGATTCACTGCGCTCATCTAACACACGTTCGAAGCGTTCGAAGATTCTAGCTCGCTGGTCTTCTGGAATACCAAAACCAGTATCACAAACCGACAGTTCAAACGTATCTTTTTTCTTACTCAGCGCCAGATTAATTTTGCCTCCCTCAGGTGTATATTTAAGAGCGTTCGAAAACAAGTTTAACAATACTTTTTCCACCGCTTCTTTGGTAGACAAACACCAAATGTCATCATCATACTTATATGACAACTCAATATTTTTAAGCTGGCATAAATCATCAAACGACTGAGCAATATAGTTGAACAATTGACTCACCGGAACTGGCTTTTTCTCAACCGCCTTGCTAACACGCATTTTTTCAAGGTAAATCAATTGATCTACCATTCGCATTAAACGAAAGGTGTTTCGCTTCACAAGCTGCAATTTTGATTTTCGGTTGCTCTCACTTTCTTCCTCAAGCATCCTTGAGACCGGACCAAGCACTAAGGTTAGCGGCGTTCGAAACTCATGCGATACGTTAGCAAACTCTCGATTTTTAGACTGCAATAAATGCTCTACATTCTGCTTTTCTTTTTGTAGTTCGCTTGTGCGTTGAGTCACTGCAGTTCTGAGCCTGTCGTTTTGTTTGCGAATTGCCTGCGTTCGCCATAAATATGCACCATAAAAAAGTCCCATCAATACACACAAATAAATACTCTTGGCCCACCAAGTAAGCCAATATGGAGGAGCTATATTTATATTTAGAACTTTAGATTTCTCTGGCCACTCTCCCAGAGTATTACTTGACTGAATCTCTAATTGATAATCTCCGTAACCAAGTCCAGAAAATGAAATCTTATTGCGAGTCTCAACCCACTCGGCGCTCTGACCTAGTAATCGATATCGATAGTTTATACTTGCAAGATTATTGAAGTTTGAAATACCGACAGAAAATTCTAAAGCATTCATATCATAAGGCAAATAAATTTCCTCGGCGTCATTTAATAGCTGATTACCGGTAAATTTAAAATACCTCTGAGGCTCTATAGGTCGATAATTAATTTTTAACTTTCTTAGAATAGGCTGATAGAACTTTTCAAATTGTTTTAAATCCTCGATATCTACACGATTAAAGCCGTTAACACCGGCAAAATACAAATGATTTTTATCATTTGAAGCAGTCGATGCAGTTGTAAACTCAAATCCCTGTAAGTTATGTTCAGTTTTAAAGCGAACGACGCTGAAATCTTTCGAAGAAATTCGGATAAGCCCACGAGAGGTTGCTGCCCAAACGTAACCATAAAAATCTTGTTCGAAGCTATAAACGGTATTACTAGGCAAATCCGACTGACCAAATAGATGTTCAACGATATTTTTACTTGTTTTATCAACAATATAAATTCCATTTCCGCCAGTGGCTATCCACAAAAATCCACGTTTTTCTTGAATTGCGTATATTGGGGAATTAATAGCGTCGCGGAGTTTGTCTGTTGGACTGTCAATAACTAACTTTTCTTGTTGAGCGTTGAAGAACTCGATACCAGATTCAGTACCAAGCCATAACTCATCACCATTGATAAAGATACTATTAAATTTTTGACTCCGAAAGGGAATACTGTTTGTTGTATAGTGCTTTATTTTTGTTTCTGAAATTACTCGACTAAGTCCCATATGAGTTGCAACCCATAAGTCTCCGTTCATTTCAGACTTCACATCAAAAATATCATTATAATTCAGTTCAATAATCGATGAGCCACTTAAAAGTTCCGATTTTCGTTCACCCAGTTCTGGAATAATTTTCACCAAGCCAGAACCAGAAAAAGCTAACCAAAGATTATCATTCTCATAGAAAATGCCACCAACTTTATTGGACAAGAAGTTTTTACTTTCACTACCTTGGTGGCTCAATAGCTGACAACTATCTGGCTCTATAATATTTAGTCCCTCATTCCATGATCCAACTAACAAAGTATCATCGAACAGCTTCAAAGCATATATCTCATCTGCGCCAAGACATTCCTTTTCATTAAATTGAGCTTGAAACAGCTTGATAGGCTGTTGTCTAGTTGACTTCCATATTAACCCTTGTGAGTAAGAACCTACCCAAATAGTATCATTTTCTAAATTTAGACTATTGATATAAGTATTTTTGCTATCTTTATTTGATAAGACTATTGACTCAACAGAGCCCTTTTGGGGATTAAATTGAAACAGGCCATCATTAGTTCCGATATATACCATCTCAGAGACTACGATAGAACGAATATTTTTGTTTGCCAACTCGTCAAAGTCAGATTTTCGAACAACAAATTTTTTAGTATTATTGAAAACATCCAACTCAAATACATCTGAGGAGTTTGATAATAGAAATTTATTCTCTCCAAGGTAGTGAATAGAGTTAACGAAATTTTCCTTTGATATATTGTGATAATTTGTCTGTCCACTTTCCTTAATAAACAATCCTTGATTTGTTGCCAGTAAAATCCCGTGCTCAAATTCAGACGCCGAATAAACGGAAATATCAAAACGCTTAGTATTTTTCTCTAGCGGAAAACGCCGAATCTCTTTTCGGTTAAATAAATATTCGATAACCAAGTTACTCGAGGTACCTATTACTAAACCGCTTTGCGATTGAGTTAAGGAAAATAGCTCTACTCCCTCTTTTTGAAAATCATGAATGAGAGTAAAGTTGTTAGATAACGTTTCGTATTTATAAAATCCATTACCTGCGATTAGGTGTAGCGTGTCATTGTACTTTTCAACCGCTTTAATGTTTGAACTCAATAGATTTGAATTGCTGGCATCAAATATTTTAATTTCGTGTCCATCAAAGACATTCAAACCATCCCCAGTTGCGATCCAAATGAGGGAGTCAAAAACCTCGGTGTCATTAACCGTTAGTTGAGAAAGACCATCATCAACGGACAACTGGTGAACAACAGGAGATGGAGTTAATAAGGCTGCAGAACAAACACTGCAGCCAATAATAAATAAAATGTAGACGACTTTCTTCAAGGTATATGCCTGTTACCGCCTCTTCCCCCAGTACTACCGCCAGGACGTTCATTTCTTTCCCGATGTGTTTCTGATTCTTGGGTTTCTGTATTAGAACCACAACCTTGCTGCCCTGCTTGACATTGAGTTGGCGTTGGTGGTTCATCAATAATTCCGCCGTCTATCCAAGAATAAGAATGTATAGGTCCAAAGAAAGTAAAGCCAGATTCTTCAACACACGACGCTCCTCCCTCGCTAACAAAGCATTCCATATTCTGATCAAAAGGAGCGCCTGATGATATAACGTTCCAATTGGAGTCGAGCAAGTCTGGCGGAGGAGAGCCTTTCGTCCGTTCGCCTCGAAAGTCTCTAGCATAAGCCACTGCCCATTCATTAGGGTGCCTTATACCACCATTAACCATATTAACGACAAATTCGTCAGACGTATATATTCTTACTTTTAACTTTGAACGAGCATAAAAAAGAGGGTTGATTTGGCGCGAGGCTACTTCTTCGTTTATCTGTGCTCCTACCTGATGAAAATAGGGATTTGCATACCAACTCACGTCAAAAATATTCCTTAACCAAATATAATTAACTTTTTTAGAGTACCTCTCCATTAAAAATTGATGGGTTACTTCAGGCCTCTTCGGATCATAGTCATAATCAATATCGCTCGTCGATGAGTAATCACGCAAAAAATTGATATCTACTTGTTGGTTAATCCTAACTTGACTTTCTAAATGAGTAAAAAACCTATGAGCAGAGTTGCCCCCTGTATATGGTCCTATATACTCATCATCGAATACTACATAGTGTCGGCGAAGCTTAACAGTTTTAATCTCTTCGGAAAATTCATTTAGAACAACATAAGTATCGATATTTCTCGGATTCAAATGACTTCTAGGAAACAATGCCATATGGTGCGACCGGGCAGCATTCTTAAAATCCAAGTCTGATATGCATGTATTACATGCAATGTACGACTTACCATCAAAGCGAATTTCGGCAAAAGAAGACATTGAAATAAGAGTTATAAAAATAATAGCTATACGCATTTTTTTCCCAATTTTATTCGTTTGTTTTATTGTTTTATTGTTTTATTATTTTATTCAACACTGATTAATAAACACTCAAAAAATCCAGCTCTGATATCACTGGTTTTAATGAGTTGTATACTATCATTAGTGTTGAGTAAGCATTAGTGGTAATTTTTACTAAATTTTATTCATAATTAAGAAACATTGCTGCCAGGTTACTTGGACACTTCAGCTTTTCGACATTTGTCCGGCTCAGAAAAGTCACATTGCGGAGGCCTGGTGGGCTCTGGTTTATTTCTCTTATTTATACGGTAATGTATATACAGGGGACCAAAAAACGATTCTCCCACTCTTTCCATGCAATATCGATTAAATAGGGAGACAAAACACTCCATGTTCTCATTAAAAGATCCAGTTGTAGAAATGACATTACCTTGCGAGTCGTAAAATTCATAAAAGTTATATAGCGGCCCCCAATTAGGAATCCTTCCAGAAAGAGTTGCACTAAAAGCCATACTCCATGAATTAGGCTCTCCAACTCCATTGTTAACAAGTACAACAGCGAAGCCGTCGTTCGTTGAGACAGACACTTTCATATTAGAATCAACAAATAGGAAAGGATTAACGTTCAATAAACCAATAAGTTGATTAGAGGCGTTCGATACTGATTGAAGAAAATCGGGATTGCCATACCAGTTTGAATCGACATTCCCTAGCGGAAGCCAATTGATTTTTTCGAAAGCTACGTATTCATACAGATACAATGTATCATCTGCATGATTTGCAATTTGCTCAGTTGTAACTCTCTGAAACCTACCTTCTCCACTCTCTTCGTAATGACGAGTCACTCTTATCGTGTTAAATATTTCCGTGGTCATATTTAAAACAACATAAAAGTCGATGTCCCGAGGAGATAAATGCTCTTCTGAAAAAGTCGCTAGATGATGAAATTTAGCAGCTTGTTCAAATTCATCAATTGTGGTGCAAGTATTACAAGCGATGTAAGACTTTCCCTCAAATCGAATTTCCGCAAAAGTAGAGCAAGAGTATAAAAAAAGAACAGCCAAGAAGATTCGCATTTTAATCCCTTAATTTGATAAATAGTTATTAAACCTATATTAATAGGTTACATTTAGTTAGATTCAATAAGTAATGTAAAACAAAATTGATAGCCACTCGCCTTTTCAATAACTTTAAGATTATAAAAATAAAGCATAAAAATATGTAGGAAAGTACTACAGGCTCATTCGTCACTATCACTTAAAATGACTACAAGCAATTGTGTTTTTTACTTTGAGTAGTAGCGTCTACACTTTGTCTAATATTGACACCGCCAACTGATTTAATGAGAGCGTCATTAAGGAGAGGAGTGTCGAGAACCTAAGACATTACATTCTTCAATACTCGTGTTTTAGCAATTTCTAGCAGGCGTTATTTTTTATGGTAAACTCGGGCAAATTTTTATTGCCCAATTAAAAATCGGACTTTACCCAACAAAATGAACTGACTATGTTTTATGGAAATAACTAAGTTTTAACCTTAAGTCAATTTTTACACAACTGACTCTTTTTCTTAGCTGGGGAATATTTTAGTTTAATATTTAATCGTGCGTAATGACCGCCGACATCATTCAATAAATGGTTTCTATAATTAACTTAACAATAATTATTAAGAGGGAAATATGTTTAAATTTTTAAAAGCACCGCTAATTACCTTTGTGTCAGCAACGTCTCTTTCGGCATTTTCCGAAACCATTGATCTCAGTTACAATGGTGAAAGTAACTTTGAAATGGAGCCAAACGTAGAATACTTAATTGACATTGACTTAGGAAAGCCTTACACGGAATTTTCAGAGATATGCTTTGATTTTAATATAGACGAAAGTCGACATCCGTATGGTGAATCTGCTGGGAGTTTAACTATCGGTCATGAAAGTGAGGAACCTATCGGATTAGGCTGGAGTGTAATGACTCCCTTTATGTGGATGATGACTCCAGGAGTATTTGATGATAATGGCAATTACATTCCACCAACAGAAACTTTATCCGACCCATCTCCCTGTCTAAGTATGTTAAGCAACAGCCTGAAAGATGGAAAAGCCCAAATAAAAATAACGGCAAACAATGGCCCATTGTTTATTGATAACTTAACACTTAACTTCGAAGGCACGCCTACCAGCGTTTTAATTTCATTGAAACAAACATCTGTACTAACTTTTTATCCAGAAGCAGGAGGCACCTTGGAATATGAAGCAAGATTGGGTAACTTTGACCCTGCCATGTCTCGTAAACGATTTAAAATGTGGGGCGTTATTATGATGCCCGATGATGTACCATTTCCTGTTTTAAGTGAAAGAACGTTTGATGTTGATTACGGTGAAACAAAAGAGTTTTTAAACAGAGAGCTAATTATCCCTTCATGGTTTAAGCCTGGCTTACATACCATGAAATGGTATGTCACTGAACAAGGCTCAGATGACATTTATTCAAGTGAGCTTTCGTTTTTCAAATCGGAGTCGCTCGATAACTAATATTTAATGCACCGTACTTTGAAAAACTTCTGTAAAATTCAAAATACGGTGCATCATGCTCACCTGATTTTTAAGTAAATTACAAATATATACTCAAACTTTTTGAGCAATCATCTAAGAACCATAAAGCGCTTTCATAAGCTGGCCTAAATTTCGTTTATTCTTTTCCGACTTTAAAAGCTGTACTAATTGAGGCCTAACCGATGCATTGTCTTTCGCTTGCAAGGACAATGCGTCGATGGCACCGCTTCTAACATCACGATTAGTACTTGAACTGGCATACTGATACACCGTATTAATGTGGTCTGCTGTTAAGTCATTATTTCCGAGTGCTTTAATAATCGCACTTTGGACCTTGCTATCGGACTCTTGATTCAACTGACTTGATAAAGCGGTCAAGCTGGAGTCGCCCGGTATTTTGCCCAAAGCACTGGCAGCCTGAGCTCGTAATCGTGAACTATCACCCTGCAAATAATCTTTAACAAGAGCTTCATGCTTAGAATCGCCACTATTCCCCAATGCAGCAATCAATGCCGCGGATGTTTGCTGGGACTGACTCGCTTTTAATGACTCAGCTATTCGTTGAGTCACCTGAGCCGAAAACTCACTGCCTTGTTGATTCTTAGCGATAGCGCCCATAACCATAAGAGCTGTACTCGCAAGCTTTTTATCTTCACCAGACAAAGTCGCTGTTGAATATTGGCATACCGCGCAACCAACTGGATGCGATTTTTATTCCCTTCCATCAACTAGAAAATGCGATAACTAAAGCAGAAGGTTCTGGACTCGGACTGGCAATATGTCAGCGATTAATAAAATTAATGAATTCTAACTTACATGTTAAAAGCAAGCTTGGACAAGGCAGTCAGTTTTGGTTTGATCTCGATCTACCTCTAGCCTTCGAGCAATCATCCGATACAATTTCAGCGGTGCATAAAAGTGAATTATCAAAAGAAAGCAAACCCATTAAATTTCCTGATAAAGAATTGCTTGAGCAACTGAAAGAACAAGCAAAACGTCACAATATCTTAGGTATTCATGAAGTATTGAAAGAAATTGAAAGCGATCCAGACCTGAATTACTTTTACAGTAACGTTAAGCCTTTTGTCGAAAACTATCGCTTTAAGCCTTTATTAAAGTGGCTCGAAGATAATCAACCATAGGCATAAACAATTAATACCCGACTCGACTTATTCATTAATTCAATACGACTGATTGAACTCACTTTTAAATTTAATACTGAACTACAACTAAAATTAACAAGCATTATTTATTCAAATATTTCTAATGGTTAACTTTAGAGAACTCTTGAACTTTCATTTCCAGAAGAACATTCTCTAGCTCAATAAGCACAACCTCACCTAACTTGGAAGTAACTAACTGTTCAAAACGATTACCATCAACCATAATATCAGAATCGATTTTCACCTCATTATTTTCTTGACGCTCTAATATTATCTGAAAGTAGTAGACATCGCTCACAGAAACAAAGGCAACATTGCCCTCCTTCGTCTCTAGAGTGGGAGAGCCTATCAGACATTTATTTAAGTATATTTTAGACTTGACGATGAACTTTTCTTGTGCAGCAGAACTAAAAGAAAGAAATAGAAACGCAATTAATGGTAATACTTTCATGATAAAACAATCTCACTTAATTAAATACCCTAGAGTTAAACGACGTTGATTTAAATTTGGGTTTAACAAAACAAACAGGCATATTAAGGAGGAGTTATTGAGTGTTCGAGTATGCTCAGAAAAGAACACGAACACTTTTTAGGCTCACGAAAGAAGAAAAAACCGTGCGATAACGACTCATAAAACCAAAATATGATTGTTACATAGCTTATACTTTTATCCATACAAACAGATTTCTGAGGTTCCACCAGTGAGAACAAAATTTGCAATGGTTATAATATTACTATTAATCAGTTGCACTCATCATCAACACACAAGTAACGATTTGAAAGTTATCACTGCGATCCCCAAGTCAGCAAAGTTTTCTGGCTGGATATTGGATCAGTGTAACAATCGATCGCCTATTCAATTAAAAGATCTTAAGTGCCCTCAACTGGGTGGTGAAATTTATATTGTCGAGATAATAAAGGCACTCGATCCATCGACCAAACGTATTGTATCGGAAAACAGAATACTGGTTGTTAAACACGGTTTATTTATTTCAAGTAAGAACAACAGCCCATGGTGCTTTGACCTTGCTCCAGCTTCTCCAAAATTGTATGAAGCAACCGGAGTAAAATTAATTTCAATTCAATATGTTCGAGACTGTACTCCAAGAAACTAAAGTTAGGATAATTACTTCACTCGATATTTCGAATCGCTCAGTTAGTTCATCAAAATCTGCGATTCACTAAGGCGGAAGTTAATCGCAATGAGTCAAGAAATGACAACTAAATGTTTGAATTTCCTAAATAATCTCACACCGAATTAATTGCACTTTTTTATTAGTGTGATTACACTAATAGGGGTCAACTTATAAAGTTAATGTGAGCAATGCGAAGATTTCTACACATTCCACTTTTATTACACGTCATCATTATAATGGTGTATCTATCCGCGTCCGCTTTTGCTCAAGAAACTAGCGTCATTGATGAAGAGCGCTCAAAAGCCTATCAACTTTCGCTAGAGTTTTTAGATACTTGGGATGACGCTTTCATGCGCTCCAATGAAAATCCTAATGCTGTGTTAGAAGAGTTAGACACCAAGATTAAAGGGATTCCGGATAACGAAGTTAAAAAACGCGCTTATGCTCAACTCACCGAAATTCAAGTTTTGGTTAATTTAGAAAAATCTCCCGAAGCACTTGATAAACTCAATAAAATAAAACCACTTATAACTAAGCTTCCAGATAGTTTTAATTCTCGGTTTCTTGGCATTCGAGCCAATATACATCTAAACATGGGCGAGTTAGAACAGGGATTAATTGCAATCAATCAGTCTATCAACATATTAAAAAATGAAGACTTACCCATAGAACTTGCCGAAGCTCAATTTATTCGCGGACAAATCTACTACGCCAAACACGAGCACAATAATGCGTTGGCTGACTATCAACTTGCTTACAAGATATTTAAAGAATTTGATTATCCAATCCAGTTGGGCACAGTAATCTCATCAATCGCTCAGCTTTACAGCAGAACTAACGATCATGTCAAAGCCATTGAGTATTATAAGGAATCTCTGGAATTAATCGATGTTGCTCACCAAAAACTCTATGCATCGATCATTTATTATAACGTCGGCACCGCCTACACCAGAATAAAGCAATTTATAGAAGCAGAAGAGTATTTTAAAAAAGCGTTAGATCTAAGCGAGCAATTGGGTGATTTAGCAGGTCAAGCCTACGCGTGGCGAGAGTTAGGGAAAATTGCAGAGATGGAGGACAATCATGAGTTGTCCATTGAGTATCATTTAAAAGCGCTTGAAGTTATGTCAGAGCATAAAGATCGCCGAATGCTGGTTAGCCTTCATATTGGTTTGGCAGAAAGCTACCTTGCGCTTGAGCAATTTGAGAGTGCATTAGAACAAATCGATAAAGCAATCAAAATTGCAAAGTTTTTTAATGTTCCCGAAGGACTGCTTAAATCTTACAAAGTGGCCGCAGTTATTCACGAGGGTCTTGAAAACTATTCCGAAGCAATCGGCTTTTATAAAGAGCAGATAGAACTTATACGCAAGCAGCAAGAAGCCGAAAATCAAGAATCTTTAAACATGCTTAAAGTAAAGTTCGCAACCGAAAAAAAAGAGGCGGAAAATACACTATTAGAAAAGGAAAACGCAATAAAACAACTAAAAATAGAAAAGCAAGCGGCTCAACAGCGCGTGCTTTGGCTCTTCATAACATTGGCAGTAATTATTGTATTAGCAGGCATTATTATTTTAAAGCGACAAATATTGATACGAAAACGATTCACACGATTAGCACTAACGGATGAATTAACTCAGGCGCCTAATCGAAGACATATTTTAGAATATGCTAAAGATCAATTAGCTTGGTCAAGAGAGACTGACAGCAACTTAATCATAGCCCTGATTGATCTTGATAAGTTCAAATTAATTAATGATGTTTATGGTCATGAAGTCGGCGACGAAGTATTGAAGTACTTTTATCGTGAAGCCAAGGGTGTTCTTCGGCGGGTTGATCAGCTTGGTCGAATTGGTGGAGAAGAGTGGTTACTGGTTATGCCTGGTTCACAACTCAGTCAAATTGATGCCATATTCGATCGTTTGAAACAAGCAGTTTACGACTGCAATGTTAAAGGTTTACCGAAGGAATATCACTTAACCTTTTCAATGGGCGTGACGCTATGCGACAAAGAGAGCAACTGGGAAAGTATTTTAAAGCGTGCCGATCGTGCTGTTTACCAAGCCAAGAGAAATGGAAGAGATCGCTGGGAAATGATCGAAAAATAAGTAGTCAACTTTCGTTAAACAACTGCGGTAAGCAGACTCAGTAAAAACAAGCACCTCTCTTTATATTGAAATAACCCTACCTTATTTTTAACTCACCAAGAAGATAATATCTCAATAGCGTCATGTATCTCAACTTGATACCCAGTTGCTCTTTTGAGTATTTTGCTTTATTCACTAAGCTTAACTGTGCTTGTTCCAGTCAATTGATTTCATACCATTCAATATAACTATAATCTACTCACAACAGGAAAATGTTATGAAGCTAAAATACATAGCAATACTCGCTTTTGTTGGGCTGTTATTTTCATCAAATATCCAGGCGAACCAAAATCTCAATGCAGTATATAACCTTGCGCAAAAATGTTATGCCATCCAATCTCCGCGCAACGGTGACTTTTTGCAAAAGTATCATCGTGGAGGCGCACTTAACAATGGATTAAGTTATCGCTTTAGAAACATATCGAGTAATTCCGCAGCTCGATTTTTTATGAAACCGACAGGTTTGGGAAGATACATGCTTACGGATGTTGATGGTCGATTTTTAGGTGGTCATTTTACAATGCGTGTCACCGCAGGAAGATCTGCCGGTCGATTTTCAGAATGGCAAGTTAACGCCACAAGCGATAGACGACATGGCCATTTATATGAATTTCGTTTGACCGGATTAAACATGAAGTTGCGACATAACTATCGCAAAGGAAAAGCTTACTTTTTCGATATGTGGAATCCCTTCAACCGTCGTAGTGAAAGTAAATTTAAATTAGTCAGTTTAAGCAACTGTACTCCTTTTCCAGAAATTACAACTAATGTGGAAGCGGATACGGATTTATTAAAAGGACACGTGGGCAGTCCAATAAGAGGTTATGTAGAGGGCCATGCACATGTCACTTCTTATGAGTTTATTGGCGGTAAGTTACTTCACGGCAAACCCTTCGATCGCTGGGGTGTTGCAGAAGCCTTAAAAGATAGTCGTGCTATTCACGGTCCAAATGGCTCACTCGATATTGTTGGTAATCTACTCGAGTATGGTGGTTTAAATTTCCGTTACGACACTCGAGGCTGGCCTGACTTTCCTTTTTGGCCAAACCACAAACAACTCACACATACTGGCTATTATTATAAGTGGATGGAACGAGCTTATTTGTCTGGCTTACGTTTAATGGTGACTCATATAACAGACAATAAGACTTTATGCCGCGTTCAATCGACGTTAAATCCCAAAAGTTGGATAGGCGCAAACAGTTGTAATGAAATGGACAGCATTCGCTTACAAGTTCGCCGACTGAATGAGATTCAAGAATATGTCGACGCACAATCAGGCGGACCAGGAAAAGGCTTTTTCCGAATTGTACGATCACCGCAAGAAGCGCGAGAAGTTATCGCCGATGGAAAAATGGCTGTGCTTATTGGTGTAGAAGCTTCAGAAACGTTCAATTGCGGTATTGGTGACAATTGCACAGAACAAAGTATTGATGCGCAATTAGATGAATTGTATGCCTTAGGCGTTCGTTCCGTTTTCCCAACGCATAAATTTGACAATCAGTTTGGTGGCTCGCAAGTTCGCGAAGGTAATGGCTTTATCAACCTGGGGCATTACCTGAATGCAGGCTATTTTTGGCAAGTCAAAGAGTGTGATGCTGAGACGAAGGGCAAATCATTCACCAGTGGATTCCCACTCTTTCCTGATGCGCCATTCATTTCTCGAATGCTGGGTTTGATAGACGATGATTTGAATCCTCAATACGATGAAAATATGGAAAGCTGTAACCAGAATGGATTGACTCATTTAGGTCGATACCTGGTCAATCGATTGATTGATAAAAATATGTTAATCGAACTGGATCACACCAGTAACGATTCCGCATCTTCAATTCTAAATATTATTGAAGCAAGAAATTACAGCGGCGTTGTTTCATCACACAGCTGGATGCCTTCTGCAAAAGATGGCAGCTTACATAGCACCAGTAAACGTTTGATTCAGGCCGGTGGAATTATTATTCCTTACAATAAAAATGCAAACCGCATTAAAAGTAGCATGAATAAAATTCTGGATGAAGTTGAGTACACTCCGTACCTTTCCGGTATTGGAATTTCAACCGATATGGGAGGCCTCGGCGGGCAGGCCGCACCGCGTTCTGACAGCCAACGCGATCCTCTGAATTATCCTTTTGTTTCAGAATTTGGTTTTGTATTTGACAAACAACAGTCAGGTAATCGAACTTTCGACTTAAATCGCGATGGTGTTGCTCACTACGGCATGCTCGCCGATCATTTACAAGACGTGAGAGAACGTACTTCTTATCGAGTGTATGAAGCTATTATGAATTCTGCTGAAGCCTACTTACAAATGTGGGAGCGAGCTGAAGAGAATAATAGCAATCAACATTATCTGTACTAACCAATAAAAATGTAATTAAGTCTAAATTTGACAGAGTTTCGGTATCAGCTGAAACTCTGTCTTCTCAGAAAAAACCTCAAACGCGACTCATCAATAAAAGAATATTCAGCTCTCTTTACTTGCGTTTTCCTTATCTGCTGGAATGTCCTCCCTAAGAACCGATATTGCCAATGTCGAATCAGTTATTTGCATGAACAACGCAAATCTAAGGATGATAAATAACAGCTCTCACTGACCTAACCTCCTCAAATAAATGCGACACAAACCTCACAATCGTTGCCTTCTTAAACTCGGAAACAAATAGTAACTTTTCAAAAATCCCATTTAAATCAATAGATTAAAAAAGCTATGTCGGATTATTATAGTTTTTTGCCGGAAAATTGCTACCGGCCAACCTGGTTAATTAGCATACAATCCATCGCATTCGATTGACAGCCCACACCCTGGGTTGTTGTTGTCAATTTAATATGAGGTGAGTTGTTATGACGAGTAAATTAATCGTCTCTCTTTTTTTGAGTTCTTTGGTTTTAACTGGCTGTGGCGGAGGAGGTTCTGCTAAACCCGATCCGACAAAAATAGATACTGATGGTGATGGAGTTGTTGATGCACAAGATGCTTTTCCCAATGATCCGAATGAAACAGAAGACACAGACAATGATGGCGTGGGTAATAACGCTGATACTGATGACGATAATGATGGTGTTCCAGACACCGATGACGCATTTCCACTCGACGATAGTGAGTCTGTAGACACCGATAACGATGGCGTGGGCAACAATAGCGATTCTGATGATGATAACGATGGCGTAATCGATAGTGACGATGCCTTCCCGCTGGATGACTCAGAAACGACCGATACCGATGGTGATGGTATTGGAAATAATGCCGACCTCGACGATGACAATGACGGTGTTGTTGATGAAGAAGACGATGCTCCACTCGATGACTCGGTTTATGATTTAACGAACCCTACGGTCACAACTAAGTCACCTGAAGAAGGTAGTTCCGAAGTATCAACCGATGCAACCATTAGCGCTACCTTTAGCGAAACATTGGCTGCAGAATCGGTTACTAACGGCAACTTTGTTCTCAAAATCGACAACGAAATCGTCGAGTCGCAAGTCAATTACAACAGTGACTCACAATCGATTCATCTTACTCCAAGTAGCCCACTAGGATTCTTTAAAAATTATACCGCCCAAATAACGACGGCAATTACCGATGCAGCGGGTAACCCTCTGTCAGAACTTATTGAGTGGTCTTTCACAACGGGTGACGGAAGTTGGAAAACTGAAACTTTGATTGAAGATATCGACACCGGGGCAGGACGAGCACCAGAGATAGCCGTTGACGATAATGGCAATGCGATTGCCGTTTGGTATCAATATGACGGAGAGATGAATTCGATCTATGCCAACCATTATTCACCCACTACCGGTTGGGGCGAAGCAATTTTGCTTGAGAATAATCAAACCGGTAGTGCTTATTATCCCAAGGTTGTTATGGATAATGAAGGCAATGCTATTGCTGTTTGGTATCTAGATGACGGCGAAAAACACGACGCTTGGTCTAGCATTTATCAACCCCAAATAGGCTGGAGTGAGCCCGAGCTAATCGAAAATATTGAATCTGGTGCGGCGGTTGATGTTGAGTTAGCCATGGATAGTTCTGGTAATGCCCTTGCTGTGTGGCGACAACACATTGACACTAACAAATTCATTTATGTAAATAAGTATACGAAAAATGAAGGTTGGGGATCAGCTGAGGCGATTAGTGCCCTGACGGATCAAAGCTATGGTGCGAAAGTGGCCGTTAATGCATCAGGTGAAGCAATAGTTGCCTGGTACGGCAATGACGGTAGTGCCTACAGCATCTACGCTCGAAACTACTCGCCCGAATTCGGCTGGGGAACAGAAACTCTACTAGAGAGTAATACATACCGCGCAAACTTACCGCAAGTCGCCATTAACAACTCTGGCAATGCTCTGGTAGTGTGGAATCAAATTCGAGAAGACAACCGTGGTAGCCAATTGTGGGCAAATAGCTTTACACCAGAAAGTGGTTGGCAAGGAGCTGTTGGTGTTGATACTACAGCAGACTGGGTTTACTACGACTCTGCAGTCGCCTTATCGGAAAACAATACGGCAATCGCAGTTTGGACACATGTAGAGGGCGATGTAGAGTCAGTTTGGAGCAGTCAATTCACTTTTGACAATGGCTGGCAAAGTCCTGCTGAATTAGCAAGTAGTAATGGCCCTCCGACTCAATACAATCTAGTTATTGATTCAAACGATAATGCGATGGTCTCTTGGACGAGTTACGATAGTGAAAGCCGAGCCTATGGCATCAGTACCAAACGCTATACGCCCACAACAGGATGGCAAGAACGCATTGAAATTGATAGCAACCCAGACAATGCCAATACATCGAGTTTAGCTATCAACTCTCTCGGTCATGTTTTCGCTGTGTGGTCGGGTATCAACCCCAATCGTTCAGGATTTAGCATTTATTTTAATGAGTTTAACTAAACCTTATAAAAAAGCTAAACTGTAAGTTAAATTATCTATCAAGATAACACCTCAATGGTTAAATACTATTGAGGTGTTTTTTCCATTAAAACGGCAAACAATAAACGAGCGTATTTAATACATTCATGAATTGTAAAAATTCTCGTCTTATTTTAATCCTAACCAGCTTATTTTTAGCTTGCTCAGCATTAGCCAGTAATATATCTAAAATAGACGCGACCTTTGGCAAAGGAACCGTTCGCACAATTACGGAGGATGACAACGGCCTTCTCTGGATAGTTTTGAACACCAGTCTTTTTTATTACGACGGCTACAAACTAACAAAGCTAGAAAATGCAACGCTTGATAAGCTCAGTATTATCGGCGCAAAATACCAACCAGGTGGTTACTTGTGGCTAAATTCTGGCGAGGGAGTTAAACGTTACAACATTCATAACGGCGAAGTCGATTCTGTCACTGTTAACAAGAAGCTTTATCTCATGCCGCTACTTATCGATGATAAAGGTCATGTTTGGTATGAAATAGAGAAAGATAAAGTATTCAGAATTACTCCCGCTCTGACTATCGAATCGGTTGATGTGACGTTACCGACACATTGCGATCTTATGAATATCGCGGCAATGGCCACGGCAGATAACGGAGATTTAATTTTCGCTTATTGCAATGGATTTCTACGGTACGACTATCAAAAAAATGAATTCTTACCATTTATCCCCTCAAAAGTATTAGCGAAAAATGACACTCGAATAAGAGAGTTCTCACAACTAAACAATAAGATTTACGCAATTTCACTCAATTACTTGTATCGTTATGATCAAACCTCTAATCAACTAGAAACTCTCGACTGTGGTATATCGAATGCAGAGCCTAAGTTCAGTCAAATTCAAGTATTGTCAGATAACAAAATAGCTTTAGGTTCTCGAGATGGTCTTTATCTTTGCAATTTAAAAACAAAGAGCAGTATTTATTTAGAAAAATCCGCTAGCGAAATATATCACGACCATATATCTAGCTTTTATCGCTCGGCCAATAACACTCTCTGGATTGGAACGCGTGGAGGATTAAGCCAGTATAACTTTAATGAGCCTTCTTATTATCATTTGTCTGAATTTAAGGGCAACAAAGGAAAGGTCTCAAAAGTAACCGAGATTGAAGAGATCAACGAAGAACTGTGGCTAGGAACCAATGCAGGCATATTAATTTATGACTTGAATTTTAATTTACTTAAGCATATAAACGAAGAAAGTGAGGGTCTCTGGATAAAATCTGAAAACGGCCAAGAACATCGGCAGCCTCCTCTAACAGGAGAGGTGTTTACTATGACACCGCTGTCATCGGGTGTTATGCTTTTAACATCGGGTGGACGAATCAACGCAGTTAACATTGCAGATAAATCCATCATCAATATAGCTAATGAATTCAGCCCTGAGTTGAGCGCTTTAGAGAAAATTACTTTCGTTGAAGAAACAAAGCAGAATATTTGGTTCAGTAGCTACGAACAACTATTCCGATTCAACAAAGCATCTAAATCGCTAACAACCTATTCAGAAGAAACTCATCCCCATTTAAAAAATCTGCTATCAGACACTCTTTACTGGGATAAAAAAAATTCACTCTACATTGGAACTCGCCAAGACCTTATTAAGTTTGATGAAAGAACAAATACATTTACTAAGGAGGGTTTAAACAAACCGGTTTTTTTAATAGAAAGTGACCATAATGAGGGTCTTTTTATTGCGAGCGACCAACTTTATCGATATACGAAGGAGAAAAAATTGATTCCGATAACGTTGGCAGGAAAATCCTTTAGTAGTGGCTTACTAGCCAGCACCGAAAAAACACTATGGGCTGGCAATATCCAAACGCTGGTCGCTGCAGATAATAAGAAAAACGAATTAATAAAGGTATTTCCTAAATTAAAGACCGCCGGCTTTTTGTATAACGCTATGCGCCATGGCAAGTCTGGTAGAATTTATGTTGGTGCTAATGACGGTTTGTTTTGGTTTAAGAACTTTCAGCCAGAGCCAAGTTCATATCGCCCATCTTTGATAGTAAAAGACTTCAAGTTTGACTTAGGCTTTTCTACGCTGAAAAAAGACTTCCTCTTAGGCCCCTCCTCTCCAAAGAAAGAAATTATTATACCGGCAGAAGAGCAAGGTCTATCTTTTGTTGTTTCTGCTCTTGATTATCAAGCCTCTCAACTTATTGATTATAAATATCGACTGGTTGGTTTGAGTGATCAGTGGATTCAGCTTGACTCCAAAGAAAGATTCATACGGCTTATGAACTTATCACCAGGAGAATACAAACTACAAATCCAATCTACCAACAATGATAGCGTGTGGGTCGACAACTTGCTCGAAGTTGATATTATAAAAGAGCCTTTCTTCTGGCAAACTACGAGTTTTAGAATATCCATGCTAATCGTCGTCATACTTTTCATTATGGCGATTATCCACTGGCAAACAAGAAGAGCACGTTTAAGGGCTTATCAACTCGAGCAAGAAGTCAATTCACGTACTGCCGAGTTAGTTACTGAAAAAGAAAAAGTCAGCCATCTACTCGCTGTAAAGGAAGAGTTTATTGCTAATGTAACACATGAATTCAAAACTCCTTTAACACTTATTTTAGGTCCTACAGAAGACCTGTTAAGTCAAGATAAAAATAATCGACAAGTGAATATGATTCAAAGAAACACATCTCGATTATTGAGATTGGTTGAACACTTGCTCGAATTTTCAAAGCCCGATGATTCCGAAACACCCAAAGTAGACGATGTTAATCACTTTTCACGTTTAGTATTAGAGCCTTTTGAAACGGTGTGCCGTAAAAAAAACCTCTCTTTCAGTTATGAACTCGATGATCAAAAGATTTTGGCACATGCAGGACCAGATTCTTTAGAAAAGATGATTACCAACCTAGTATCCAATGCAATTAAATATAATAAGGATCAAGGGAGTATCTTGGTAAAAACCTCTTTCAAAGAGCAGTTCTGGGTTTTGCAAGTTATTGACTCGGGAATTGGCATTGAAGCAAAAAACCAAGACACTATATTTGAACGCTTTAGTCGATTAGCACATGAACAATTTGAAAGAATCTCTGGTGCCGGAATTGGCTTATCATTAGTAAAAGCGCTAGTCGAAAAATATCACGGCACAATTGATGTTACGAGTGAGTTTGGCAGAGGAAGTACATTTACCGTAAAGTTACCTGCAGAAATACAGACACAAATGAGCTCACCATCACCGATTAATAGTGAACTCATCGCACTCGAAATGGAAGGGTTGGAAGATATACGTGTTGATGTCGCTCCGACGGAAATTAACGCAACCTATCAAGTTCTCATTGTGGAAGACAATCTTGATATGTGCCAACACATTGCGAACTCATTAGGTAACGATTACGAATGCCACTTTGCGCACAATGGTCGACAGGGAATTGAAAAAGCCAATGACATGATTCCAGATTTAATCATCTCAGACATTATGATGCCAGAAATGGATGGGTTAGAGTTTTGCGAAAAAATTAAGACAGCAAATAACACCAGTCATATTCCAATCGTGATGTTAACGGCGTTAAACTCTAGTGATATAAGAGTTAAAAGCTATGAAAATTTAGCCGATGACTTCTTAACAAAACCCTTTAATAAAAACGAACTACTTGCTCGAGTAAAAAGTCTTCTCGATATTCGAAAGTTACTTCAGGCGAGATTAAGCAATCAGATTTACTTCCCAACGCTAGTCGAAAAAAGCACGCAAGAACAGCCTAAGGAAATACCTAAGTCGGACAAAGAGCTTAACTTCATCAATCAAGTAGAGAAAGTGATAGAGCAACACTATGCCAATGAAGACTTTAGTGCTAAAGATCTTTATTCAAGTGTCGCTATGAGCGAACGCCAATTACAACGCAAATTGAAAGCGATTGCCGGTGTTACTCCAGCCGAGTTCATTCGTGCATACCGATTAAAGCGATCGACATTACTATTGAAGAAAGGAATGCCTGTTAATCAAGTGTCAGAAGCCGTTGGCTTTTCGTCACCAACTTACTTCACAAACTGCTTCAAAGCACAGTACAGCATTAAACCGTCTGAGTTTCGAGATAACCATATGCATTAAGAATATGACTATCAAACAGCTATCTTTAAACAACTTTACAAAAGAAAACGTTACTTTACGCCCCGTTAGATACTCTATACTGACAGGGTTTCAACAATTTTCTTATTAAAAGATACTGAAAACCCTCATTTTTTTTAAATCAACGAATGGGGTTCCTATGAAAAATTCAAAGATGTTTTTAGCAGTAACAGGCTCGTTAATCTTAACCGCTTGTGGAGGCTCCAGCTCTACTGAAAACGACACTAACAATGACACTTCCATAGTCGAAGATCTATCCATTAGCTTTTCAAAGACACCTGACTCAGAAACCAATGCACAACATGCCAGTTTTGAATTTTCAGCAACCGATGCTCAAAGTTATGAGTGCCGCTTGAATGCTATGGATTTTTCCGAGTGCGAGTCGGCGATCTTTCTTGCAGATATTGGTCTGGGAGAGCACTCGTTTGAAGTAAGAGCAGTTGGTAGTTCAGGCAATTTTGGCGAGACTTCAAAGTATCAATGGACCATAAACAGCTTGTTTGATGCCGATAATTCAGACTTAGTTGCGACAAATGTGTCACCCGATCCTGTGGCACCGAATAGCTGGCGAGGCATTATTCGCATTAACTGCGACTTTGCCCACAGTAGCTATAACGATCCCATTGTTTTCCCAGGTTTAGAAAATGCAGCCCATTTGCATCGTTTTTATGGCAACACCGAAGTTGATCACAACACAACCATGGAAACACTCTACACTACCGGAGAGTCGAGCTGTCAGGGCAACTTATTAAACCTATCCTCTTACTGGGTTCCTGCATTATTGGCACCACTTTATGATCCCGTAACAGGTGACCGAGAACTCGATACAAATGGAGATCCTGCGTGGCAAGTTGTACCAGCCGTGGTTGGCAATGATGATGAAGCGCACGAGGTTTTTTATTACTCCGCAGGAGTTGATGACCTGGATTCCATTCAACCAGTTCCTGCTGGTTTGAGAATGATTGCAGGCGATCACTCAACCATGCCGGGAGAAGAACAAAATACATCAATTGTTCGCTGGCATTGCCAAACCTGGGAGTCGGACGATGCATCTAATCCGCAATTTAGTGCAACGATTCCGGAGTGTGAAGCACCCGATCGCGTTCGCATGGATATATTCTTTCCCAGTTGTTGGAATGGTGTCGATTTGGACTCAGAAGATCACAAAAGTCATATGGCTTACCCCGTTGAAGATGCAAACACCGGAAAAATGGTCTGTCCAGAAACACATCCAGTGCCTATCGCGCGCCCAAGTTATCATTACGCCTTTGGTGTTAAACCAGAAGTCTATGATCCCACCACTCACACATCAAAGGGATGGCGATTAGCCGCCGATATGTATCAGGTAACCGATGATACGCCTGGCGGCCTCTCACTTCACGGTGACTGGTTTAATGGTTGGCACCCAGAAATTATGCAGCTCATTGTCGATTTTTGTATCAAACAGCAATTTGACTGCCATGATGGCAACTTAGGTAACGGTTATCGACTCTCAGGAACTCGAGAGGGTTCACAAACTGAGCCAGAAATCGTTAACCAAGGTATGGGTTATTAGAAAGGAGTATCAAGATGAAGCGCTTAATCATTCTTTTAATTTCTATTGTTCTGGTTTCAGGCTGTGTTATTCATCCAAAAAACTCAAAACATCATGGTAAAACAGTGAAGCGACTGCCTTCACTTGAAGTCGAGCACAAGGATAAAGCGATTATCATCGTCCATGTTGCTCCAGCGAAAACCAGGGGTTGTAGAAAACATAACAATCACTGGCATTGTCGAAAGTAAATATCGGTTTCTTTCGTTTTATAAAGTAACCCGTTGTCGATATTCGACTCTACCTTTTGCCATAAAGCGGTGTTCTTAATCGCTTTATGGCAAAGAGCCAGAGCATCTCAATTATAACATTATATTAAAATTATAATGATTGAAAACATCATTATGAAAACTCAATTCATTAATAAAGTTCAAATTCTTGATTCGACAATTTTCTTTTCATATAAGTTTAATATCTCTAAAAGAAAATAAGTCGTTCTCGAGTTTTGGGACGTGTTAATCAGTCCTCCCATCCGTAGCAGCTCGTTCACTCTAATCCCAAAAACCACAATAAAAGGGTGACCCTATGTTGAAGCAGGTTTCAATAAAAAAATGTAATCGTTATATTTTTTGTTTTTTATTTCTGATTTTATCTCCTATTCTTCATGCTTCCTCTTATGAGGTAAGCTTTAAAAGTGTTCATAACCGTTACTTTGTTAATGAAGGAAATGGTGGTTCCGATAAAACAGTGAATGCCAACCGAAGTGCCATTGGCAATTGGGAAAAAATGTTTCTCATTCCAAGACATGATGGCTGTATTCGCAATGGCTCTCGAGTATCCGTTCGCTCGGGGAATCAGTTTTATTGGCGCAGTCCTGGTGATGGTCGACTTCATGTCGATCGAACTTCGGTGGGCATTAACGAAGTTTTTACATTGATTAACCATTCTCATCCCGGTCGATGCATTACAAATAATGACTGGATTTCCTTACGGAGCGCACAAAATAAATTTGTTGTCGCGGAGAGCGACGGCAACGCAAATGCCAATCGCGGTCGTATAGGAAGTTGGGAAAAGATACGCTTAAAAATACACAAAGCCCCCGTTTTATCTCCAGCACCAGACTCAGGAGCTGAATCTCGTAAAGCCGAGTTTCGAGAAATCATTGCCAACAACATGTTTGTTCAAGCAGTTAATGGCGATGATGTTCCAATGTCTGTACTTGAAAATAAAATTGAGTTATTGCTCACTCGAGAAACCGGTGATTTTCGTTTAGCAGAACTGGTTCGTTTATTGTATTTATCAGGTGATAAATACGACGATGTTTTGCTGCCTGTCTTGCGCGAGCTTGATTACTGGCTTGTGCGTGACGAGGAGCTTTACGCCCGCTGGTCAGAAAACCATATGATTTTATGGATATCATCAGCTTATCTAATGCGCCAGCGTGAAGGTTGGGCAATGCGAGAGGATTTAAATCAACGGCTCAATCATTTTCTTGACTTAAAGTTACAGTATGGATTTTACGAGTTCTTCTCGAGCACCTATCATCCTTTCACTTTAGGAGCCTTACTCAATTTAGCCGACTTCGCTGAAGATCCATTAATAAAAGCAAAAGCAACTGCTGCTGCAAAGCGGATGATGAAAGAATTACTATTAGTATTTAATGATCGTGGTGCCTTTTATCCTGCAGCGGGTCGTAATTATCCAAGTCGTTATATTTCTTCGAGAGAGTACCCATTATTTTGGATCATTACAGGGAAAGGTAATGTACCTAACGGCACCGATTATGTTGGCGGGTATTTAGCAACCAGTGACATAAATCTCGATGATGTTGCAGCGACCTACAAAAGTCGAGTTAACATAACTCTACGACAAGGTCATAATCAAAATCAAAAAACCGATGTTCACTATGGATTATCACGACTAGAAAGAACCATTTTTCAATGGAGTTCTGGGGCTTATTTTCATCCGGATACCGCAAGTGATACCGCTTATACCGTCGACTACTATAACTTTGAAGATCGAAAGGAATTTAAAGACCTAGCACGAGTTGCGTTTTTGCCCGATAGTTGGATGAATAATATTTCTCAAATTGGTGCGGCTTTTTCTCGTGGTTCCAATCTATCAAAAGCGACCATCGATATTTTCAAAAATAAAAATATCGTTCTTACTTCTCTTGATAATTATTATCCTGGCTACAAAGGTTATCAGCAGTGGCCATGGGCAGCGACCATTGAGGACGTAGCGGTGTTCGCGCAAACAGGCGATGTTGCTCCCAACTTTGATAAAAAAAGTGGCAGTCAAATAAGTCAAAACAGTCACTTCCCCAAAGTACAACAATCCGGTAATGTTGCTCTAATAACTTACTTTCCATTGTTTGAAATAAGAAATGGTACCGGTGATAAAGGAGTCAATCTTTTTTGGCCTACTGAACGTTTTGATGAGCATCAAGAAATTTACGGTCACCGTAATGGAAACTGGTTAGTGGCAAGAAAAAATAATAGCTATATCGCTGTGTTAAGAGCCGGAACTGGCATACGCTCTGACGGACATCCCAGAAACTGGGGAGATAAAGGACGACAAATGTGGGCGGTCGTCGTTGGCAATAAAGAAATGTATGGCAGTTACCAAGCATTTAAAAATAAAATATCACAAGCGAATATCAGCGAGTCTTTCCGCTGGGACTGGCGCAGATTCCGTATGGTTTATCGCACGAGAATCGATGTCGACGGTAAGTCAATTGGTAATACCTGGTAATACGCATTCATTTAACTAGCTAGCTAGAGTGGCAGAGGTGCTTCACTAAAGCATCTTTGCCATTCAAACTAAATGGAAACGTTAAAACAAAGGAAAGTTTTTCAAATCGTCCCCTATAAATTTCCGAGACTCATGAATAGTATCAAAATCAGTACTTTAACTCAGTGATGAATGATTGTTTGAATGATCAAATAAAAAACTGAGTAATTACGACTAAACTATTAACTATTCTCAAATGATCAAGGTGAGCTCTCATTCACAGGAGAATCAATGGAACATGCCATTCTCATTAGTTTAGCCGCAATCGTTGTCGTCGGTATTCTTTGTCAATGGCTAGCCTGGATAACAAAACTTCCTGCGATTTTATATCTACTTTTCGCCGGAATAATCATGGGACCGGTCACGGGATTTGTCGATGCCGATGCACTGGTCGGAACTTCTTTGTTTCCGATGGTTTCGCTGGCGGTCGGTGTCATTTTATTTGAAGGAGCTTTAAGTTTAAAATTCAGTGAGCTCAAAGATGCCGGAAAAGTAGTTTGGCGACTATTGATTATTGGTACTCTAGTGACAGGAACGGTGGGTACCTGGGCCGCTCACACGTTTCTCGATTTTCCTTTAAAATTGGCGATGTTATTTGGCGCAATTATCGTTGTTAGTGGTCCGACCGTTATTGTCCCCATTCTCAGAACAGTTCGCCCCATAGAAAGAGTCGCCAATATTTTACGCTGGGAAGGAATAACAATTGATCCACTTGGAGCACTCGTTGCTGTCCTGGTGTTTAATTATTTTATTGCTGAAGAAGCTGCCACGGGTTTTATTAATGCTCTGGAAAGTTTTTTATTACTCGTTGGTGCCGGCGTCGCGGCTGGCTTTGTTGGTGCACAAATATTAACGCAAATACTATTGCGCCGCTGGTTGCCCGACTATCTTTATAATGTTGGAACTCTTGCCTTTGTGATTGGTATTTTCGCTTCCGCTGAGTGGATCCAGAAAGAATCGGGACTGCTGGCTGTCACATTAATGGGGTTAATTCTGGCAAATAAAAAGCAGCTCGACTTAAATTCGATCATCGATTTCAAAGAAAGTTTAAGTCTGCTATTAATATCGATTCTATTCATTGTTCTGGCATCACGCATTGATTTGAGCGCTTACTCCGAAATGGGCGTGGGCGCATTAATGATTTTATTGATCGTCATGGTCATTCCACGCCCCATTGCTGTGTTTTTCAGTTCTTTGGGGACAAAAATGACCTGGCAGGAAATCGCCATTATTTCCTGGATTGCTCCAAGAGGGATTGTTGCCGCAGCCGTTTCTGCTCTATTTTCGATTCGATTAGCTGATTTAGGCTGGCAACATGTCGAATTGCTCGTTCCACTGACGTTTTTAATTATTATGGGCACGGTGATCATTCAAAGCCTAACGGCTCGTCCGTTTGCCAAGTTACTCAAAGTCGCTCATCCCGAAGCGATTGGCATACTCATTGTTGGTGCGAACACTGTTGCCCGGGCAATAGGCAAAGCTTTACAAGATAATGGCTTTGAAGTCACCCTTAGCTCAACCAGCTGGCGAGACGCGCAGAAAGCTCGAATGAGCGGACTTGATACCTACTTCGGAAATGTCAACTCAGAGCATGCAGACCGGTATCTCGATCTGGTAGGAAAAGGGCATTTATTAGCACTTACAATTCGCACTAACTACAACGCCTTGTCATGCCAACGTTTTAAGTACGAATTTGGCAGCAGCAATGTGTATGAACTGGCCGATGAAAAAGACATGGATGACAAAGACAAACACCGAGTATCGAACCGTCACCGCGGCGCCATCCTATTTAAAGAAGAGGCAACTTTCGCTCAGCTCTATCAAATTCTGGCAGACAATGGAGAAATTCGTTCGACCAATATCAGTAAAGAATTTTCATTCGATGACTACATGACTCACCATGAAGGAAAAGCAATTCCTCTGTTTGCTATAAGTCCACGAGGTCACTTGCATATTTTTAGTCCCCAGGTTGAGTACGACGTTAAGCCTGGCAGTCGCATTATTAGTTTAATGAACAGTAAGGAGCCAGAGTAGCCCGTCAGAAGCCCAAACCCGACAGTGTCAAATCAACGTTTATCAACTCAAAATGCAAATCTCAGTACAGCTTCTATACTACACATGTACTAAAAAGAAGCATGGGAGACGTCTCTGAAGCAACAATCCTTTATTCTAATAAAAGCGATTACTATCTTCGTTATGCTACTTAGCGTTACGGAGATATTTGCATTATCTCCCGAACAAAAAAGCTATCTACAATCGTTGGGCTCCATTCGTTTGTGTACAGCGCCCGAGTCACCTCCTCTCGATGCCATTGTCGATGGTGAACATACAGGGATGAATGCCGAGTACTTTAAAATATTCAAGTCAAAACTCCCCATTCCGGTGGAGTTGGTTTTATCAACGACCTGGAATGAATCATTGGTGATGATTCAGAACAACCAATGCGACATTATCTCTCTGGTAGCAGAAACTCCGCAAAGGAGAGAGTATTTATACTTTACGGATACCTATGTGCAAATACCTTTTGTCATCGTAACGACTCAGGAAAAGTTCTTTATTTCCAAAATTTCATTACTCAAAGATAAACCGCTTGGTGTAATAAAAGGGTATGCCTACGTTGACTTATTACGTAACCGCTATCCCGAAATTAATTTGGTAGAAGTGGAGAGTCGCACTCAGGGACTTGAATATGTTAGCTCAGGAAAGCTCTATGGCTTTTTTAGTGGATTGCACTTGGCAGGATATGGAATTCAAGAAGGCGGATATACTAATTTAAAAATTAATGGACAATTTGATGAGCTTTCAACGATCAATTTAGGGATAGGTGTTCACCATAGTAAAAAGCCACTAGTCGCTATATTTAACCAACTCATAAGCGAAGTAACTCCGGAGCAAACAAAACGTATTGATAACTCTTGGCGTCGAGTACAGTTTGATATCTCTGAAAGTTACCGACACATCACATTTATCATTATTGTTTGCTTAATTTTACTGATCGGCTTTGCGGTTATTTACCTTCAAGCACGCAAGCATAACAAAATACTCGAAGAAAAAGAGAAAGAACAGTGGCATCAAGCTCACTTTGACTTTCTCACAAATTTGCCTAACCGTCGCCTTTTGGTAGAGCGACTGGAACAAACACTAAAAAGCCATCAAAGAAACCAAAAGCAATTTGCTGTTATTCTAATTGACCTGGATGGATTTAAAGAAGTCAATGACTCTCTTGGACACGAAAATGGTGATAAACTGCTCGTTGAAGCCTCAAAAAGGCTGAAACAAAGCCTTCGCCAAAGTGACACTATCGCACGAATAGGTGGTGATGAATTTGTTGCATTGTTAACACATATAAAAGAAGATTTTTTAATTGGTTCCGTATTGCAAAAAATATTGCTCGCTTTTCAGGAGCCATTTATTGTCGAAAAAAATCCAGTTTATGTTTCAACCAGTATTGGCGTTACTATTTATCCGCAAGATCTAAAAGAAGGTGAAAACGAATTAACCTTATTAAAGAATGCCGATCAAGCCATGTACGCTGCAAAAAAAACAGGTAAAAACAACTTTCATTTCTTCACTCAAAGTATGCATGAAGAGGCTTTGTATCGACTGGATATTTTAACCGATTTAAGGACCGCTATAAAAAAGGATGAGTTTGAAGTTTTTTATCAACCCATTATCGAATTACCAGCCAATACAGTGACTAAAGCTGAAGCTTTGATTCGCTGGCGTTCACCAAAGCGCGGATTGGTTCCACCCGATAAATTTATTCCAACACTTGAAGAGTCAAGACTGATCAATCAAGTTGGCGACTGGGTATTTGAAACAGCATCCAGTTATTTAGAAGAAAATTCTAACAACTCTTTTAGAATAAGTATCAATGTGTCTCCGGTACAACTAAAAACACAAACACTAAAACACTGGCGAGAACGAATCAAAGCATCGCCAAAACTTGAAGGTAAATTAGTTCTAGAAATTACTGAATCTCTTTTACTGGAGGCAGAAACGGCCAAAGATTTAAAAAAAATGCGCGATGCTGGATTTAAAATTGCGGTCGATGATTTTGGTGTTGGTTATTCCTCTTTATCTTACTTGAGAAATTTTCCTATTGACTACCTCAAAATAGATCGATCTTTTATTAACGATTTAACGCCTAATAGTAATGAGTATTATCTTTGCCAAGCGATTGTTGCTATGGCGCATCAATTAAATATAGAGGTTATCGCAGAAGGAGTTGAGACATTGGAACAGCAGAATCTATTAAAATCATTAAATTGCAATTTCATTCAGGGCTACTTACATGCCAAGCCAATGCCCGTTGACGAGTTTAATGCCTTTATCAAGAATCAAGGTTAGTCACCTGTACAACTGGACAAACCAGTAATGCATTGTCAACAAAAAAGCCACAGAATAACTTTTTCTTTGCTCTCTAATAAATCAGACAACCTGTTTTCTTGAACACATAAACCGCTCCATACCGGCTTATGACTTTTAAGACTAAAAATTGTTGAAAAATAACCAACCAAAAAACTGGTTTTAGCCGGCAGAAAACGTTATCGTTGCCCCAAAATACACTGAGCTGAGACTTGAAAAAGTCATACTCAACATACTGACAAAATACTTTACGAGGTCATATGCTTTTTAAAGATAAACTCGACACTGCAAACCCGCTACGCCAGCGGATTAGAGACTTTTATCGAATCGACGAAAGTCAGGCCGTTGATTTGATTTTGCCACATGCCGAAGTCAACATGCGAGCGCGAAGTAGAGCATGGGAACGAGCCCGTAAAATGGTCTTACAAATTCGGAGAGAGCAAGAAGGACATGGTGGAGTTGATGCTTTATTAAACGAGTACTCACTTTCAACAGAGGAAGGTGTTGTACTCATGTGCCTTGCCGAAGCACTTCTTCGAGTTCCCGATAAAGAGACTCAAGATGAATTGATTCGAGACAAACTGTCAAAAGGTCAATGGACACCCCATTTAGGGAACAGCGACTCTCTTTTTGTGAATGCATCTTCTTGGGGTCTGTTGTTTACCGGGAATATGGTCCAGTACGCCGACAAGCGAAAAAGAGAACACTTTGGTCTGTTAAAAAAGACCTTAGGTCGACTGGGTGAACCCGTCATTCGTCGAGCCATGAACATTGCGATGAAAGTTATGGGTCGACAATTTGTCATGGGCGAGAATATTGAAGACGCGGTTGAGCGAGCGCAAGAAAAAGAAAAGAAAGGTTACGTTTACTCCTACGATATGCTGGGTGAAGGAGCACGCACCGCTAAAGATGCCGAGCGTTACTATCAATCGTATCAAGATGCGATCGAAGTTATTGGAGAAGCCGCCAAAGGTCGAGGTCCAAGAAAAAGCCCCGGCATTTCAGTAAAGCTGTCTGCCATTCATCCGCGCTATGAATTTTTAAAACGCGAGCGCGTCATGAATGAAATTCCCCCGAAACTCAAAGCTCTTTGCATGCTCGCAAAACAATACAACATTGGTTTAACCGTCGATGCAGAAGAATCTGAAAGGTTAGACATTTCGCTCGACATTATTGAAGCGGTATTCACCGATGATGACTTGGGTGATTGGACTGGCTTTGGACTAGCCGTTCAGGCTTATCAAAAACGTTCGCTTTACGTGATCGATTGGCTAAAAGAGTTAACCGATAAAACAGGCCGAAAAATGATGGTTCGTCTGGTAAAAGGCGCTTACTGGGATACCGAAATTAAAAACACCCAAATGGCCGGACTTGATGGCTTTCCGGTATTCACTCGCAAATCCTCAACCGACGTTTGTTATCACGCTTGCGCGAATCGTCTTTTGGATTATCGCAGCACAATTTACCCGCAGTTTGCAACTCACAATGCTTATACTGCATCGGTCATTCTTGAACTGGCTGGCGACGATAAAGAAGGTTTTGAATTCCAATGTTTGCATGGAATGGGAGACACTTTATATGACCAAGTTGTTTCTGAAGATAAAATACAGTGCCGTGTTTATGCACCAGTTGGAATTCACGAAGACTTACTTGCTTATCTTGTTCGACGACTGCTTGAAAACGGCGCTAACTCTTCTTTTGTTAATGCCATTGTCGATGATCGAAAACCAGTTGAAGAACTGCTGGGCGATCCCGTCGAAAAAACTCAGCGGCTTAAAGTAAAGTTCAATTCTGCAATTTTAAAACCGATTGAGTTATACGGAGAAGAAAGAGATAACTCGAAAGGTTTGGATCTTACTGATATACCAACGATTAACGAATTGAAATTTATTTGCGACCGCTGGCTGAAAGAAAATCAATACACCAAAGAGTCTCTACCACCAAATACGGAACCTGTGTTAAACCCAGCCAATCATAACGAAGTCATTGGTTATCACATATATGATACAACTGAGCAAATGGAAAAGAAGCTCGATCTGGCGCATCAGGCATTTAACTCTTGGTCGTCCGTTCCAGTAAAAGAGCGAGCAGATTTGCTACGTCATGTTGGCGATATTTTAGAACGGCATATGGGTGAGCTTATCGCTCTATGTATTAAAGAAGCAGGAAAAGTTACTCAAGATGGTATTGATGAAGTTCGTGAAGCGGTTGATTTTTGTCGCTACTACGCAGCCCGTGCAGAAGAGTTAGCGGAAGATGATCGTCTCGAACCTCGAGGAGTCGTCTTATGTATCAGCCCCTGGAATTTTCCATTAGCCATTTTCTTGGGACAAATCGCAGCAGCACTGGCTACGGGAAATACCGTCGTTGCGAAGCCAGCCGAACAAACCAGCTTAATTGCCAGACGCACCATTGAATTAATGCACTCTGTTGGTATTCCTGAAAATGCATTACAAATTGTGGTTGCGCCGGGAGCGGCTGTCGGCAAGGCATTGCTACCCGACGAGCGAATTCGGGCAGTCATGTTTACCGGCTCCACTCAGACCGGAACTTTAATTTCACAAATATTAGCCGCTCGCGGTGGAGAACAAGTTCCACTGATTGCAGAAACTGGCGGTCAAAACTGCATGATTGTCGACTCAACGGCATTACCCGAACAAGTTGTCGACGATATTATTTCTTCCGGCTTTCAAAGTGCTGGCCAACGCTGCTCTGCACTAAGAGTTCTCTACTTACAAGAAGACATTGCCGACACAGTAATCGAAATGTTAACCGGGGCAATGCGCGAACTCACCGTGGGAGACCCAGCAATGCTTGATACAGACATTGGCCCAGTTATCGATTCTAAAGCCATGTCTCGTTTAAACGAACACAAAAGTTACATGGAAGAAAATGGCAAGCTGTTATTCAAATGTAAAGTTAATGACGGAGAAGATTTAGGAACCTTCTTTGTTCCACATTTGTATGAAATTGATAACATCAATGTATTAAAAGAAGAAGTGTTTGGTCCTTGCGTTCATGTTATTCGCTACAAGTCGAAAAACATCGAGAATATCATTCACGAAATTAATAGTACCGGATTTGGTTTAACTATGGGCATTCATTCTCGCATCGAAGAACGCGCTAATGAATTAGCTCGATTATCGCGTGCAGGAAATGTTTACATTAACCGAAATATGATTGGCGCTATTGTTGGCGTGCAACCATTTGGTGGTCGGGGCTTATCAGGAACAGGACCAAAAGCTGGCGGTCCGCACTATCTTCCTCGCCTCCTTAAAGAAAAAGCCACACCAAAAGAAATCATTAATGAAGCGATATTTGAAGATAAAGCATTGGCTAGTGATGAAGCCGCACAAAAAGAAGCCGACGCACTAATGAAAAATTCATTGAGTGTTGAGTCGACTTGGCGTTTGACCAATTTGAATGACCGCATTTCGGCCGCAAGACAATTGCTGGCAAAAATAGCAACGGTTGAAATTGTTGACGAATTAGCAGACGACTTAAATAGAACTCTGGCAAATGCACGAGATCAATTGATTAACATTGAAAAGAAACTGAAAAAGCCAATGCAACTTCCAGGGCCGACGGGAGAAAGTAACCTGCTATACATGGAGCCCAGGGGAATTCTGGTTTGTTTCGCAGATAAAGATGTTACTTTCGAATATTGGGCATTGTCGATCGTTAATGCATTAGCAACAGGAAATACGGTTGTCTCTGTTGTTTCAGATTTGTTCTACGAAGAAGCTCTCGCATTTCGTGACAAGTTTATTTCAACGGGAGCTCCTGAACATGTCTTACAAGTGGCGCGTTTGAAACACTTAGATGCATTGCTGGTTAATGAACATCTGGCAGGGGTAGTCGTTGATAGTAATAGTGATCGCAGTGCTTATTTTGCTCGAAAGCTATCCGACCGAACAGGAGCTATATTACCGGTTATAACAGCAGAGTACGCTGATAACCTGATTCATCGTTTACTGACAGAAAAAACAGTCAGTATCGATACAACAGCTTCGGGTGGAAACACATCGCTCATGACCATGGTTGAAGATGAAGAATAAAATTAGTTTTATTCACTCATAAAAAAAGCGGCTTTTGCCGCTTTTTTTATATCATATATTTAGTGTATGAAATTTAATGTTCAACGGCTTCCATTTGGCTTCGATAATTTAATGCACAACGTTGAATGAAGTCGATCTGATGGTCTATATCAACTTTCTGAAACTTTCCTAATGGCGCCAGATCAGATTTAATTGGCGGTAAAAATCCATAGCCCGCTAACAAAATACGCCATGAATCGATAGGAAAGAAATGCCCTATACCCTGTTGTTCAATTTCTTCGTCAAGATCATGCTTTAAACCACCCGTCCAGCTATTTAAGATACGAATTAATGACTCCGACAATTTTTGATTACTTGCATTGGCACGCCAATATTCAGTATCTGTACGAGAATTTAAACGATAGTGAGCAACAATGTAATCTCGCACACCTTCAAATCTTCGATTCATCAGCTGATTAAACTTATCTCGATTTTGATCGGTAAAGTTTCCTTCTTCACAGTTAAGCATAAATTCCTGAATTGTCACTTGAACTAAATGTAATGCAGTTGCTTCTAGTGGCTCAATGAATCCTTGCGACAACCCAACACCTAAACAATTTTTAAACCAGTGATGTGCCGTTCTTCCAACTTTCATTTTTAAATGTCGAACTTCAACATCAGAATCTAACAAGTCTAACTTCTGTCGCAACTCTGTTTCCGCATCATCGGCAGAGCAAAAGCTGCTACTGTAAACATATCCATTACCTGTTCTTGAAGTTAATGGAATATCCCAGGCCCAACCGTGTTTCATCGCTGTACTTATCGTTTGCGAATTCAAACTATCGCCACGCGGCGTTGGCATAACAACAGCCGAATCATTAAATAAGTTTTCAGAAAATGGAACAAAATCAACGCCTAATGTTTTTTGCAATAAAACACTGCTAAAACCTGAGCAATCGATGTATAAGTCGCCAGATATTGAATCGCCTTCAGCAAACGATAATGAACGGATATTTCCTTGCTCATCAAGGTGAGCTTGCTCAACCTTTCGTTGTAAATGTTTAACACCGCGTTCAACAGCTACCTTACATAAAAATTCACCCAGCAATCCAGAATCGAAGTGATAGCCATAGAAATTTAAAAAAGGAAAAGAGTGATTCGCAATTGGCGAGAGTTGGTGATTTGACAAATAAGACTGTAAAAAAAACTTATCAGGATGAACATCGACATCATGACCGAACCGTCTTAAGCGACAACTGTGCGCAAAACGTGACGACGAAAACGCATCAACTTCACAAGGAAAAGGATGACAGTATTTTTCAAAGCCTGGTTTGGTTGACCACCCAGCAAAAGTAATTCCTGCTTTGTAAGTCGCGTGGCATTCAGGCATCCATTTTGATTCCGGAATATCCATATCATGAAAAAAATTTTGCATCGATGGTGTAGAGCCCTCGCCAACGCCAACAATTCCTATGTCAGGCGATTCGACAAGAGTGACACTGATGCCTTTGTCTTTCCATTTCTTAATGAGATAATTGGCAGCCATCCATCCAGCGGTTCCGCCACCAAGAATCACAACACTTTTATAAGGCTTCATGTTTACTGCTATTTATAGTTTCACTTCATATTGCGTGTCCTGATTATTCACACTTTCGCAACAGGAAGCAACCCGGATATCTCAATTAAAAATCAACGCTCTTTTTCGGTGCCCAAAAAACTTACGTGCCCAAATCTTGTATCAATATGGTGCACTACAACACAACAAGTTTTTAACAAAAAATAAAAAAGAAAGAAAAGTACTTGTATGATCGAGTAAAGGTTAATGATTGAAGAGAATAAAACTCAAAAAAGGATAGTGTAAACGGCTCATTAAAAGTAGCAGAAAAAACTCAAAAATCAAATTCATCATGTACATTAACTGCGATTTCTGATAAATGTATGCCGTTCCAAAAATAAGTGGAGCAATAAAACAAAGAAAACAAAACGCAAATCGAGTTTAAACTCGGACGCGTGAAGTCATAAAACTAAAAAAAGGGTTATGTTATGATGACCAAGACAGAGAAGTTTAAGCAGTCTACTATACGGGGTGCAGTAAGAACCGCTATTGCACTCAGCATAGCAGGTGCCGGAATATCACAACCAGCATTCGCTGCAGAAGAAGATGAAGAAGCAAAAAGCGAAAAAGTTGTCGTCACTGGATCGCGTATCCGTCGTGATGAATTCGCTAGCCCCTCCCCAATTCAAATAATCAAAACTGAAGATGCAAAAAAGCAAGGTATCACCAACATTGCCGACATGCTTCAGCAAGCGACCGTTGTTAACGGTGCGCAAATTGATGAAACAATCAATACCAACTCAGGTAACTCAAATGCGACGGAAGCACCTCCAGCAGGTGGTGTTGGATCGCAAAACGTTGGTTTACGTGGGTTAGGTGCAGAAAGAACACTTATTTTGGTTAACGGTCGTCGACTCGGTGCCTCTGGTGTACGTGGTGCGCCATCACAGCCCGACTTAAGCTTGATTCCATTCGAAATGGTTGATCGAGTTGAAATCCTTTCCGATTCTGCATCAGCAGTTTACGGTGCCGACGCCGTTGCTGGTGTTGTTAACATTATCTTAAAAGATTCTGTTGAAGGTATGAACTTCGATGCATCTTTCAGCATGCCTGATGACACAGGTGGCGAAGAGCGTCAATTCTCTATCGTAACGGGTGGACAAGGCGAGCGTTCAAGCTACATTTTCGGTGCAGAGTTCTACAAACGTCAACGAATCTCGTTGGGCGAGCGTGAAAACTGTATCAACACTCGACGTATCGACGCTGAAACTGGACAAGTTTACAGCTACTGCCGAAACGGTTTCCCCGATAACGTTGCTATCATCCCTGGCGCAACCAGCAATGATTGGGCTTGGTTTACACCTGGCATCAGCGGTTCGGCATTCGATGGCGACGGCGCTGTTGTTCCTAACTGGAGTGAGTCAAACGATATCCCTGAGCCAGCAGAAGGCTGGGGTGGCGGTGCTGACTTCTTGATCGACGATCAAGTGGGCTTTGACCGTTTCCGTTTGAATCCTGCTTACAGTGACGTAGGTGGACGACTACGTGGTGACCTGGTTCAACCAGTAACTCGTTTCTCATTAGTGACTAGCGGAACTTACGCTCCAGAGTGGGGTGAAGAGTCATCAACAGAAATTTTCTACGATGCCATGTATTTCCATCGTAGCTTGACCAACAAAGCTGCGATTGAGCAAATCTACCCAGAAGTACCTGGCATGATTCCTCAAGAAAACGGTCAAGGTGGTTTATTATTGAACCCTGACGGTTCTTTGCAGTTGTTCAACAACCCAATGAATCCATTCAACGGCTTAAACGCACTGCCAGTTATCACACTCGATGACTACAGCCAAGATCGTGAAATTGAATTGGATCACTTCCGCGCAAGCATGGGTGCACGAGGCAACCTTCCTTTCCTAGAAGAAAAAGGTTGGATCTATGAAGCATCTGTTTCTTACGATCGAGGTGACGGTGTTGCCACTCAACCGATGATGAACGAAAACCATTTATCATTAGCGCTTGATACACTGCGTCTTGATCCAAACGGTAACGTCACTTGTGGTTCGCAAATTTGGAACACAGACACCATTGGCGGCATCATCAAACTTCCAGACTGTGTACCAATTGATTTCTTCGCTCCTTCACTATATACCTTCGGTGGTTCTTATGGTGGTAGTTTCGCGACTACAGAAGAGCGTGACTTCTTAATGGGTGAGCGTGTTAACCGTACCGTTGTTGAGCAAACTTTATTCTCTGGTTTCGTCACCGGTGATTTATTCAACTTTGGTTCAGGTGGCACAGCAAGCATGGTAATCGGTGCTGACTACCGAAAAGACACCATCGACTCACAAGTTGACTTCTTAGGTGCTAACGGCTTAATCGTTGCGGAAAACCCCGCGACTGAAGGCATCACTGCTGGAAGCCGAAGCGTGCAAGAATTCTACACTGAGATCAGCTTACCAATCTTGATTGGTGCTCCTGGTGCAGAAGAGTTAACACTTGATATCGCAGCACGTACCACTGACGAATCAAACTTCGGTCGTGAAAACACTGAGCGTGTACGTTTATTGTACTCCCCAGTAGATTGGATAAGCTTAAGTACTGCTTATGGTACTTCTTATCGTGCGCCTAACTTACGTGAACAGTTCCTTGGCGATCAGTTCAGTGGAGCTTCCGGCTTCGCCGATCCATGTAACGTAAATAACGCTGGCGACGGTTGGGACGGTGCAACTCAAACTTACGATCCTGCATTGGATGAGCGAGAGCAACGCATCTTAGACAACTGTATCCTTCAAGGTGCAGACCCAACACAGTTAGGTTCACAAGGTACTACAACACTACCTGTCCGTACTGGTGGTAACGTATTTACTTTGGATCCAGAAACGGCTGAGCAGGTTACTTTCACATTGAAAGCAGCTCCAATTTCAAACGAAACAATGGAGTTTGACTTTGCTATCACTTACTTCGATATTGAAATCGAAAACACAGTTCAAAGCTTACCTGCAGGCACTATCTTGCAGCTTTGTTTGAACGGTGCTGATAACTTAGCAAGTTCATTCTGTGATCAAGTCGGACCACGTGTTGGTACAGCAACAACAGCTTTCCCATCTTTCATCGATGCGTCATTCACTAACAGTGGTGCTGCAACTTCGAAAGGTTTTGATTTAAATACTCGATTCTCTTACTCTTTCGACGAGTTCATGGGTAACCCATTGAAAATCACCTGGTTAACTCAATGGACTATTCAAGACGAGTTGACGCAAACTCTTATCAAAGACGAGAGTGCTTTAGCTCCTGAGAATCGTATCGGTACTGATGACTTGGTAGGCACTTTTGGTGCTCCAGAGAATCGTGCAGCAACTACTTTAGCATTTGAGTCTGGTGACTGGACATTAATCTATGCGGGTCGTTACGTTGATTCAACGTTTGCATTCATCCGTGATCCTTCAACTTCAACCTCTTCTTGCTTCCAACGTAATGCATTTGAAGAAACTGAAATTGTTGGTTCACCTGATGTTTACACCGACTGTCATGCAGAAGCAGCTTACTTCTCAGACATCTCGCTTAGCTGGAATCCTCAGCAAGACTTTAGCGTGACTATGGGTATTAGCAACTTCACTGACGAGCAGCCTGCACGTGTTGCAGCTGGTCTTGGTTCTGACCGAGCTGGCCGTATGGTTGGTACAGGTTATGAGCAAGTTGGTAAAGCTTACTTCTTAAACTTAAGCTACGACTTCTAAGTCAATAGTTTAACGCTATAGAAGCTAAAACGGCGATGGCAACATCGCCGTTTTTTTGCGATAAAAAAAGGATTAATTGAATAAAGCGATTGCAACGATTGTTGTTTACCTCTGTTTTTTATAAGCTGTATTTATTACAGTGTACTCACACTCATAAGGAGGCAAACATGAAATCTATTGATATTGGAATTAACGAAAAAGATCGAATCCGTGTCGCTGACTCAATAAAAAAGCTATTAGCGGACAGTTACACCCTTTATCTACAGACTCATAACTTTCATTGGAATGTTACCGGGCCTCAATTCAGAGAGTTACATTTAATGTTCGAAGAGCACTACACCGAGCTCGCGGAAGCTGTTGATGAAATCGCTGAACGAATAAGAACCCTCGGCGTTGCAGCTCCGGGAACTTACAAAGCCTTTTCAGACTTAAGCTCGATAAAAGAAGTTGATGGTGTACCCAATGCAGAAGAAATGGTTGCCATTTTGACGGAAAGCCACGAGCAGGTCGTTAAAACGTGTCGAGATTCATTGAAAGTCGCTCAAGAGGCCGATGACGAATCGTCTATTGCCTTAATATCTGATCGGATGAGAGTGCACGAAAAGACGGCATGGATGTTGAGAGCTTCATTATCTCAATAATCTCAGAACAGTAGGTTCAAAGAAGCGCAGACTTACTGCGCTTCATATCATTTTGAGAATTATATGAAAAATCAGTTAGACATTCATAAAACACTGAAAATTTTTCAAACCATCATTAAACATGGATCCAAAATAGATAACAAACACCGATTAAATGGCGTGTTCGCTGACTCCGACTTTGATGGGTATACCATCGTCTTAACCGACGAAAAAGTTACATTAACCGTTTTCTTTCACAATAAATATCAAATCGACTCCCCCAATAAACTCGCAGAACAGGAGTTTTTTCAAAAACTCGATGCGATTCACTCACAAACATTTGATGCATAACTTTTAATTACGGCTTAACTCACAACCGCAGCCGACTTAATATTAACCCAGACAGAACTACCCATCTTTAATGACATATCATTAATTGATTTTTTTGTAACTCTGGCGAGCATTCGGTCAGAGCCCACTCTAATAGAAACCAAGCTTAATGCAGGATGAAAGTCTTTAGACAATGAGTCGACGACACCCTCAAGTTGATTAACAATACTAGAATCAGGTGTCTTGGTTAACGATAAACTCACATCACTCGCTTTTATCCTTAACCGAATATTTTGCTTGATGGTTAAATCTGAACTTTTTATCCACAACAAATTATCACCAAATTGAATACCAGCTAACATCCATTGGTCATCAAGTCGAGTTACTTCACCAGAAATAACACTTCCAGCCTCCTCTTCAAGTCGAGCAGCAATCGCTGGTTCAGTAAGGACATCAACTAGCTTACCGCTAGAGACAAGCTGCCCTTGGTCCATATAAATTATGTCATCAGCGATTTCACACACTTCATCGATAGAGTGACTAACATAAATAATAGGAACACCCAATTTTTTAACGGAAGTTACATAGCGCAAGAATCGTTTCTTAGCATGGTAATCCAATGACGCTAAGGGTTCGTCCATTAATATTAAGTCAGGAGCACTCAACAAAGCCCGAGCAATTGCGACACGTTGTTTTTCACCGCCAGAAAGTTCTTCCGGAAATTTTGAAAGTAATGCCGATATTCCTAACACATCGATAATTGTTTTCCGCTCAATAATCGCTGCTCTTTTTGAGCGCTTTTCAGCGAATACCAAGTTCCGCTCTACGTCTAAATGAGAGAATAAACTGGGCTCCTGGAAAACATAACCAATCGCACGAGAATGGGTTGCGACAGTTTCTCGATTGTCTTTCCATACTTGCCGTTTGAAGGAAAGCCGCCCTTCAAAAGACTCTAAGCCAGCAATACACCGCAATAATGTTGTTTTGCCACAACCCGAATGACCAAACACCGCTGTCACTCCAGACGATGCAACCTCACATGAAACATCCAATAAAAACTTTGGAAATTGCTTTTTTACTTTTAAACTTAAGCCTGCGGCAAACATTATTTTACTTTGCCCCACCAAATACAGAAACTTCTCGATTGAAAAAAGACAATCCCATTAGTATTAAAAATGCAGAAACAATCATAATGGCGGACAGCCAGTGTGCTGCCGCATAGTTTAATGATTCAACATGATCGTATATTTGAACAGAAATCACACGTGTTGCTCCAGGTATATTTCCACCCACCATTAGAATGACACCAAACTCTCCCAGCGTATGTGCAAAGCCCAAAATGGACGCCGTTAAAAATCCTTTTTTTGACAAAGGAACAACAATAGAAAAAAAAGTGTCGAACGGTGATGCACCTAATGTAGCAGCGACTTCCCTAGGTCGTTTACCGATACTTTGAAAAGTATTCTGTAGAGGCTGAACAACAAAGGGCAAAGAATAAAAAATTGAAGCTATAACAATACCCGAAAATGTAAATGGTAATGTGCCGAGTCCCAGGCTTTGTGTTACTTGACCAACAAAACCATCTGGCGACATTAGCATTAATAAATAGAAACCAATTACCGTGGGGGGCAATACAAGAGGTAAAGCAATAAGCGCTTCAAAAATACTTTTTAATCGACAGGTAGTCGTTGCTAACCACCAGGCAATTGGCGTTCCAATGAGTAACAATAAGACAACAACTGTGACGGCTAATTTTATTGTTAATCCAATAGCGAGCCAATCATCAGGACTGAGCATCATAATGCACTCGCACTTCGATAACCATATTCTTGAATAAACATTTGAACGTCTCTCTTAGCAAGCCACTGCATAAAGTTTATTGCTTGCTGCTTGTTTTTACTCTGAGAAAGAACCGCTCCTTCTTGTTTAATCGGTTGGTAGCGATCTTCTGATATCAACCAATAATTTTTAGTATCAGCTCCTTGCGAAATCACTTGAGAGAAGGCAACAAACCCACAATCTACATTACCGGTTTTTATAAATTGAAAAGATTGATTCACGTTTTCACCGAACACCCATTTTGACTCGAGTTTTCTATACAATTTAGCTTGCTCTAAAACCTGTTTTGCAGCGAGGCCATACGGAGCCAACTTAGGATTTGCCATCGCAACTTTATTCACATCCTTTCGATTTAAAAGCGTATCAACCGAATCAGCATTCATTTTCGCCAAATCACACTCAACATTATTACAGTGAAGTTCAGGGCAATAAAGAACGAGCTGACCAACGGCATAAATGCTCCTTGTTTCAGGAATAATCAATTGCTTTTTGTATAGAACCTCTATCTTTTCTTGATCGGCGGATAAAAAAATATCGAAAGGTGCGCCATGAATAATTTGTGCCATTAATTTTGCAGATGAACCAGCAATGACTTGTATATTCGCACCATAAATATTCTCATATTGAGTTTTCAACTTATGAGTGACCGATTTGAAATTTGAAGCAACCGCAATACGCAATGACTCCGCAGTAAGACTTGCGGGCATACTCGCAACAACAATAACGCATAAATAAAAAATGATTTTCAAAATTAGAACAACTTTTAAGATAAAAAGCCTCGAAATTCGCTTATTTGTACCAACATACCGCGATTTTTCATTATCGTAAAACAAAAATTTAAGATTGAGTGCTGCAATAAAATCTGAGTTCGGTATACTCATGTTTCACACCAACTCCGGGAGTCCCATGTCGGAACAAATTCAAGCAATAAAAGAAAAATACGATACAGATCATGAAGTGGGTGAAGATAATGTTGAGATTTTTGGTCTCGATTTACATAACCCAGTTTTTTTTGCTTCGGCTGCGCTTGTTTTTATATTCATCTTTGGAACGTTACTCTTCCCGGAAAAAGCAAAATTTATTTTCGATGCATCGAAAAGTTGGTCAATTGACAATTTTGATTGGCTATTTATGGTTGGTGCCAATCTCATTGCGATAACTTGCTTAATTCTAATTTTTTTACCTCTTGGCCGCATCCGCATCGGTGGCACAAAAGCAAAGCCTGAATTTAGCGCAATATCTTGGTTTGCGATGTTATTCGCAGCGGGTATGGGAATCGGTTTGATGTTCTGGAGTGTCGCAGAACCGGTTATCTACTACACAGCAACGAGCGGCGCACCGTTAGAAACTTTACCTCGCACCATTGAAGCAGAAAAGATGGCAATGGGTGCGACAATGTTTCATTGGGGCCTTCATGCCTGGGGTATTTACGCCATGGTTGGTTTAGCGCTTGGATTTTTTGCATTCAATTTTAATATGCCATTAACGCTGCGTTCCTGCTTCTATCCTATGTTGGGC
Source organism: Pleionea sediminis (assembly GCF_007570825.1). Classification (GTDB taxonomy): domain Bacteria; phylum Pseudomonadota; class Gammaproteobacteria; order Enterobacterales; family Kangiellaceae; genus Pleionea; species Pleionea sediminis. Next base: position 746,004 of record NZ_SUNB01000001.1, read on the forward strand.
GATCATGTGTGGCGCTGGTTCGGCAATTTAATCGATACCGTCGCCGTGATGGCAACTATTTTTGGCTTGGCCACATCTCTAGGATTTGGTGCCAAACAAGCGGCGGCCGGTCTGCATTACTTGTTTGGAATATCCCCCGGCATCAGCACACAAGTGGCCATCATTTTTGGAGTCACTCTAGTCGCTGTATTTTCTGTAGTGAGAGGCGTTAGTCGCGGTGTGAAAATTTTAAGTAACATTAATATGTCATTAGCCGCGTTGCTACTGGTATTTGTTTTCATTACTGGCGCAACGAGTAGCATCGTTAATGGGATAGGTGCCAACTTAGTTAGCTATTTAGAAAATATCATACCGTTAAGTAACTGGATCGATCGCTCCGATACTGACTTCTACCATGGCTGGACAGTATTTTATTGGGCTTGGTGGATCTCTTGGTCACCATTTGTCGGAATGTTTATAGCGCGCATTTCAAAAGGCCGTACCGTTCGTGAGTTTTTGCTTGCTGTTTTAATTGTTCCAACGCTATTGACTCTCGTTTGGATGAGTACTTTTGGTAACTCAGGTATCGAACAAGTTAAAAATAATGTTGGTGAATTAGTCAATGGCGTTAACGATACCTCGCTTGCTTTATTTCATATGCTCGAAAATTTACCATTTGGGCAAATAACCTCGTTTATCGCTATAGTATTGGTGTTGGTATTCTTTATCACATCTTCAGATTCAGGCTCATTAGTGATCGACAGCATTACCGCTGGTGGCAAACTGAATGTTCCAATTGCTCAACGCGTTTTTTGGGCAACAATGGAAGGAATTATTGCGGCAGTACTACTTTTTGGTGGCGGAGACAATGCATTGGGCGCACTGCAAGCCGCAGCAATTACCGCCGGATTACCGTTTACAATTGTTCTGCTATTCATTGGTATTAACTTATTGATGGGATTAAGTGCAGAATACAAAATTTTATTGCATGAAGAAGCATTAGAAAGAAAAAATTAGTACCATCACCACTGTTTCATGCTTCCGAATTTGAATTCAGTGGTGACGAATTAAAGCAAGATCAAAAAAGCAAGTTCAAATCCGCAATCGTCTCGATCTAACTTGCGGTGCAGTCAATGTACTCGATGTTCTTAAAACATTGAGTTATCTACAACAAGCAGTGCTTGAGTTTCAAATACAACCGCCAGGTTGTTGTCACGTGTATAAAACAGATTTGAAAAAATTCAGTTTACAACTTACTGATAAAATTAAATAAAATAATGGAGGGAGTAATAACCATGAGAAAGCTCAATACTTTGAGTAAGGCAGTCATTTGTGCTCTGTCGGCCAACATGGCGGTTCATGCACAAGAGGAGTCGAGTGAAACTGAAGTCGATGAATCAAAAATTCCGGTCGTTTATGTCACCGCCAGTAAACGAGTACAAAACAATCAAGAAACTCCGATTGCCGTTCAAGCACTCACCATGCAAGAAATCAAAGATCAAAATATTGGTAACTTTGATGACTTTGTCCGTTATATGCCGAACATCTCTGTCGGTGGACGTGGCCCCGGTCAAAATGATGTTTTCATCCGAGGAATGGCGATTCAACCGATTACGACCATGCTTTCTGGTGCACAGGGAACCATGCCCAACGTTGCACTGTATATTGATGAACAACCCGTCACAGCACCTGGTAGAAATCTTGATGTCTATGCGACAGACTTACAACGGATTGAGGTTTTACCAGGACCGCAAGGCACATTATTTGGAGCAAGTTCTCAAGCAGGTACAGTAAGGTACATAACTAACAAACCACGTCAATACGATTTCGAAGCAGGTATAAGCTCAACCATCTCCGATACGCATGGCGGTGAAATGAATAACACCGTCGAAGGTTTTATGAATTTTCCGATAACGGAAAATTTTGCTGCTCGTCTTGCTTTTTATAATGTGCACCGCGGTGGATACATCGATAATAAACTGGGCGAATTTACTTTAGATCCTGCCGTAAATCCAAACGTGGCCGACAGCGTACAAGCATTACCAGCCGACACTACTTTTGAAACCACTCGTAATACAGCGTTAGCCGAAGATGACTTTAACGACAGCTACTACAAAGGTTATCGTCTCGGTTTAAAATATTGGATCAATGAAGAGTGGGATTTATTAGTACAACATGCACAGCAGGAACTTGGCGCTGATGGTGTTTTCGATTACGATCCAGAAGTTGGCGATCTCGCAGTTAGTCGTTTCTTCCCCGATAAATTACGCGATGAATTTAACCAAACTTCTTGGACACTAACCGGAAGAATGGAAGCGCTCGAATTTATTTATACCGGTGCGTTTTTAGATCGTGAAGTCGAACAATCTATCGACTACACAGGTTACAATAATTCCGGAGCATTTATTCCATTTTATACCTGTACTTATGATGCGACACGAGCTTGTTTAGATCCCACTAAAGGATTTAAAGGTTATCAAGAGCATGAGCGCTTCACGAACGAATTCAGAATCGCAACGGATCCATTAAAGTCACTTCGTTTTACCGCAGGTATCTTTTTCGATGACCTGGAAATTAAAACGCTTGATGACTATTACTACATGGCCGTTGAAGATCTAGGATTTTTCCCGAATGCTCCCATCGCTGCAGCAAACAATATCAGTAATGCAACACGTCCTTTGCCGATTGCTTTCTATAACGATATCACGCGAACAGAAGAGCAAGTCGCATTGTTTGGTGAGGTCGAGTATGACTTCAATGAAGCGTCGACGATTATTTTTGGATTAAGATATTACGATATGGAGTCTGACTTTACTGGTTCATCCAACTTTGCCAATAACGAAGCTTTTTGGCCCGGCGGTGATTTAACCGTAACCGATGGTGGCGGTGGTCGTGACTACGACGCCAGTGGTGGACACACGGATGAACCTCTAAAAATTGACGATATTATTCCCAAAGTCAGTTTCAAACATCAATTCACTGACGATATTATGTTTTACACAACCTACTCAGAAGGTTTCCGTCCTGGTGGATTTAACCGAGGTGGTGGTTTACCGTCAGCCAACCCTACTTTCCCCACAGTTGAAGTCACTTACGATACCGATGATGTACAAAACATAGAGTTTGGCTGGAAATCCACATTAATGGATGGCTCTTTCCGCTGGAATGGAAACCTGTATTTTATCGAGTGGACTGATATGCAGGTGTCTCGATTTGATCCCGTGAACGTATCCATTCTAACCTTTATCGAAAATGCAGCCGATTCTGAAATACGAGGCCTCGAATCCGATTTTGTTTGGCGAATGGACAATCCACTCACTCTTTACGGAGCTTTCTCGATCAATCAAACAGAGCTAACCAGTGTTAACGCACAAGTTATTGAAATGGCACCCATCGGCAGTGAATTGCCAATGACACCAGAATTTCAAGCCAATTTTCGAGCCCAATACGACTTCGAAATCGGTGAATTTTTAGCCAATTGGCAGTTTGGTCTCCAACATGCGAGTAAATCTTATAGTTCGATCGTTGCCGCAGAGCGAGAACAGCAAGATGCCTATACTCTCACCAATTTTTCGATTGGAATCGAAAAAGATCTTTGGAAAATCAAATTCTTTATCGATAACCTGACCGATGAACGAGCCGAGTTATTTATCAATAACTTAGATGACATTCGTCGTATTTCGACCAACCGACCTCGAACAACTGGCATCTCTGTTTCGTACACTTACTAACCAATTCTATACCCGCGGACTCTTCCAAAGAGGAGTCCGCCGCTCTCTCAACTTACTATCTTTTACCGATTAGGGTATCATCGACTGATAATAAAAATATCAGTAAGACGGCCTATTGGGCACGGCTGTACTTAGTTTTTGAGGGGTATCAATGACGTCGAAATCGACCGATTCTAAGCGAAAGTTTTCGTTCTATCTGATTTTGCTCGCGCTACCATTTTTGATCTTGTTGTTGCTCGAAATGGGTTTGCGACTGTTCAGCTATGGGCATGATTATCCGTTATTTGTTCCTGTCGAGTCGCATGACCAATATCTACAAGTTAATCCTCAAATACTCAATCGATATTTCAGCAACAAAAGTCAAACACCGCCTATTTCTCCCGATCCCTTTATATTTCTGAAAGATAAACCGCAAGATAGTTTTCGAATTATTGTTCAAGGCGGTTCCACAGCTGCGGGATTTCCTCTAGGTCAGGACAGCTCTATCGCAGGAATGATTAGACAACGATTAAAACGCCTGTTTCCCGATAAAAACATTGAAGTCATTTCAACCGCAATGGCTGCAGTTAATAGTTACACATTACTCGACTTTACCGATGAAATTACTCAAATAACTCCCGACCTTGTTCTAATTTACGCGGGTCACAATGAATTCTTGGGTATTATGGGAGCCGGCTCGGTGTTTGCCTCAAAAGGAGGTCGTCCAGCCACATTAATGTTTTTAAAACTGAAAGAACTGCGCTTGTTTCAACTCATGCAACAAGTCATCGGCTTTTTTCAAAGTGACAATCAAACAGAGACTGAAGGAAGTTCTTCCGCAGAGTCAACCGGCAAGCGCAACATTATGGCTCAAGTTGCCTCGGGTAAAAAAATTCCAATCAACAGTGATACATTTAACCAAGGCTTGGAACAGTTTTCGGGTAATCTGGATTTGATACTCAAAGTTTATCAAGAGAAAGGAATTCCTGTTTACATCAGCACATTAGTAAGTAATGAAAAAGATCAGCGACCATTTGCTTCATCAACAGAAAAAGACAATGCCGACTCTTTTTTTGCTGAAGCTAAACAACTAGAGCAATCAGAAAATTATCAACAAGCTAAAGACAATTATATAAAAGCGATTGATCATGACTTACTTCGTTTTCGAGCTCCCAGCCAATTTAATGAAATCATAAGAAATAAAGCGAGTCGCTCTGGTGTGACTCTCGTCGATGCCGAAGAAGTTTTACGCAACGATACGCTAAATGGAATTATTGGCCATGCACATATGTACGAGCATCTTCACCCAACAGCTCGAGGATACTTTTTATTGGCAGAAAGCTTTGCCCAAACAATTGTAGAAAATCAAATTATCGCAACTAACCCTAAAAACTTTTCGTCACGTGATGCTTGGTATGACATTCCTGTCACCAATGTCGAAAAAATAATGGCTGATTTTAACATTCGCTCTCTGACATCAGACTTTCCGTTTACCGATAGCCCACAAGCGGTTGAGTTTGGTCCTATCAATTCTTTCGAGAAGAAAATGGCTTACCAATTAATGAATGGTGCCGATTGGCTAGAAACTCATCGAGCACTATTGCAGCATTACTACGAAGCGCGCCAAGACAAGAAAGCTGCAAAAGTGGCCGCGAAGATGGCTGATCGATATCCTCATTTTGCCGACCTCGCTTTTGTTGCTGGTGAAATATATTTTCAAAACAGAGAGTCAGAGATGGCTTTGTATTATCACCGCAAAGCCATTGAGTTAGCTCCTAAAAATACTGAATATTTAATGAAAGCCGCAATGACTTTCTTTGCCAACAACATGCCCGAGAAAACACTCGATATGCTAAATCGAGTTCTCGAAATAGAGCCCGATAACAATAAAGCCGCGATGCAAAAAAATCGGTTGCTTGAAGTAATGAAACGATAACGATGAAGAAAATATTGGGGATTGCCGCTTATTATCATGACAGTGCGGCAGCATTAATTGAAGGTGAAAACATAATTGCAGCGGCTCAAGAAGAACGCTTTAGCCGAGTTAAACACGATCCGGCATTTCCGAAAAAAGCCATTCAATTTTGTCTCGAGCAAGGTCAATGCAAACTAGAAGAGTTAGATGCTGTCGTATTTTACGACAAACCCATGTTAAAGTTTGAGCGACTACTCGAAACTTACCTTGCTCATGCCCCCTTTGGCTTACGCTCCTTTTTCAGAGCTATGCCCGTTTGGCTCAAAGAGAAGCTTTTTTTAAAGTCGATATTAAAAAAAGAACTTCAAGCGCTCTGTTCAAATACCAAGGAACCAACAAAATTACCGCAACTTCTTTTTACACAACACCATCAAGCGCACGCGGCATCCGCTTTTTATCCCAGTCCATTTGAAGAGGCCGCCGTATTGTGTCTCGATGGCGTTGGCGAATGGGCAACAACAACCATCTGGCACGGAAAAAAGAATCAGCTCACTCCGCTTATGGAAATTAATTTCCCTCATTCTCTGGGATTATTGTATTCCGCTTTTACTTATTATTGTGGATTTAAAGTAAATTCTGGTGAATATAAACTCATGGGACTCGCTCCTTATGGAACTCCCAAATATGTCGACACCATTTATCAACACCTTATTAGTGTCAAATCCGACGGTAGTTTCCAACTAAATATGAAATATTTTGATTACCCTGTTGGCTCAGTTATGACGAGTAAAGCTTTTAACTCTCTGTTTGGCGGCCCACCACGACAGTCAGAGTCGGAATTAACACAAAAAGAAATGGACCTTGCAGCCTCCATTCAACAAGTCATTGAAGAAGTCGTTTTAAAAATTGCGGCTTTTGCGCAACAAGAAACCGGAAGTCAATATTTATGTTTGGCCGGTGGTGTCGCGTTAAACTGTGTTGCTAATGGTCGCTTACTACGCGAAGGACCTTTCCAGTCGATTTGGGTACAACCCGCGTCGGGAGACGCAGGAGGCTCCATTGGTGCCGCAATGACAGCAGCCTATCAATACTTTAATCTGCAAAAAACATCGGCGCAAAGCGCAGATAAAGACAAACTTGCTGCTCCAGCGGATAAAATGAAAGGCGCTTACCTAGGTCCGGAATATTCAACATCAGACATACAAACATTATTGCAAAAAGAAGAGATTCCATTTCAACAGTTCAATGAAGAGCAACTCAATAAAACAACCGCAAACTTAATTGCCAACGGCAAAGTTATTGGCTGGTTTCAAGGAAAGATGGAGTTTGGACCTCGCGCACTGGGTAATCGTTCGATACTGGGAGATCCAAGAAACACGGCAATGCAGTCCATTATGAATTTAAAAATAAAGCAGCGAGAATCTTTTCGCCCTTTCGCTCCAGCAGTGCTGGCAGAAGATGCACAACTCTATTTCGAACAATCTCATTCGAGTCCTTATATGCTTTTAGTTTCTCACATAAACAAAGCACTACGACTTAAACCAGAAGAAAAAGATATCGGTCATCAAGAAATAAACCAGGCTCGCTCGAATTTACCCGCGATAACGCATTTAGATTATTCAGCGCGAGTGCAAACGGTACATCAATCATTAAATCCTAAGTTTTACAATTTACTGAAAGCATTTAAAGACGTTTCCGGCGTGGGTGTTTTGATTAATACATCGTTTAATGTTCGAGGAGAACCTCCTGTGTGCTCTCCAAAAGATGCGCTAACTTGTTTTCTGGCAACTGAAATGGATTACCTGGTATTAAATGATGTCCTTATCGATAAAGCTAAGATTAACGCTGAGCAAATTGTTCAAGCAAAACAGCAAAAATTTGAGCTCGACTGATGGTGAATGAATCATGATTAACATTGACGCGACAAACCATAAAGAACTTCGCCGTTTTGCACTTATGATGAGCATAGCGATTCCTTTTATATTTATGGCCTTGTTTCCTTGGATTTTCAATCTACATGTGTCTTTATGGCCTCTTTTTGTGCCGTCCGTTCTAATTCCTCTTTCAATAATGGCGCCCTCACTCCTTTATCCTATTTACTGGTGCTGGATGAAGTTTGCTTTGATCATGGGTTGGATTAATACCCACATAATACTCACAATCGTTTTTATCGCTCTAATCTTCCCTATTGGCTTGGTATTACGTATTTTGGGTAAGCTAGAGTACACTCATAAAGTGGATGATGCTAACACCACTTTTTGGAAAAAAAGTAATAACGAAAATGATTTAGAGAGACCTTTTTAATGCTCGACTTTATTAATGATTTGTGGGCTTTTTTAAAAGTTCGAAAGAAAATGTGGCTCCTTCCAATATTTATTATCCTGGCTTTATTGGGCGGACTCGTTGTCGCGACACAACAGTCTTCTTTGGCAACACTTATCTATACACTCTTTTAATAACTCACAGACAAGGTATCCTTTTATTTCTATGGGAAATGATCATCGCGAGCTAGAATCCATTACTGAGCAACTCATCGTTGAAGCCAAAAAACTGATGCAACAAGGTCAGTTTCAACAAGCGAATAGCAAAGTAATTGAAATTCTTGAACGAGAAGCGCATGAAGAAGCGCAATATATTCATTGCGTTTGTTTAAGATATCTTAAGCAAGAAACAGAAGCATTATCTGCTATTGAACAATTAATTGAGTTAAATCCGGGCTATGGTCGAGCCTATCAAGAAATGGGACATTGCTATCGCTCTATGAGTAAAAACTCCGAAGCGTACGGTGCCTACCAAAAAGCTGTGGAGTTTAACCCGACATTACTTGCCAGCTGGAATGCGATAGAACAATTAGCAACATCAACAGAACAAAAAAAAAGTGCACAAACCAGCATTCGTCACTTTTCGGCAATGCCACGAGAACTCATTAGTGTTAATAGCATGTTGCACGAAGGCAAGCTATACAAAGCAGAAAAACTCTGTCGCTCTTATCTACAGCATTTCCCCAGAGATCCCGAAGCCATGCGTTTACTCGCAACATTGGGTGTTAAACAATACATTTTAGACGATGCTGAATTTGTTCTTGAAAGTTGCCTTGAGTTTAATCCTGATTACCAAACGGCACGCATCGATTACATTCATGTACTTAATAAACGGCAAAAGTTTAAGAAAGCCTTTGAGCAAGCGGAAAAGCTATTAGCTTCTGATGATAACAATCCAGTATTCCAATCTGTTTATGCCGATCAATGCGTTGCACTGAACAAGCTCGATCATGCGATTGAGCATTATCAAAAAGCTTTAAATCAGCTACCTCACAGTGAAGGCATTTATCTAATGTTAGGGCATGCGTATAAAACATTAGGAGAAACGGACAAAGCAATTCATGCTTATCAACAAGCCTACAGAATAAAACCTGACTTTGGCGATGCCTACTGGAGTCTTGCAAATCTGAAAACTTATCATTTCGATGAACAACAAATTGACAATATGATTGAACAGATTCAATCTAAAGCTATTCGTCGCGTCGATCAATATCATTTATGTTTTGCTCTTGGGAAGGCCTTCGAAGATAAAAAGAATTTTAAAAAGTCCTTTGAGTACTATCAAAGAGGGAACGATCTCAAACAAGAAGAAACAGCATACAACCCTGATAAAAAAGACGCTGAGTTCGCAACGCAAAAGCAAATATTCACTCGAAGTTTTATCGAAAAAAATAAAGACAAAGGCTTTCCAGCCAAAGATCCTATATTTATAGTTGGTTTACCACGTTCAGGGTCCACATTAATAGAACAAATCTTAGCATCACATTCTCAAATTGATGGCACTTTAGAGTTAGCCAATATTTTGGCTACTGTTTATCAATTAAACGGACGACTTAAACGCGACGAGTCACCCAAGTATCCAGCTATCATGAACGAGCTATCTTCAGACAAGTTTTCTGAACTAGGCAAACAATACATCGATGAAACCAAAATTCATCGTCTCGATGCTCCTTTTTTTATTGATAAGATGCCGAATAATTTTCAACACATCGGGTTAATTAAATTGATATTACCCAATGCGAAAATTATTGATGCTCGACGAAATCCGATGGACTGTTGCTTTAGTGGTTTTAAACAGCTCTTCGCTGAAGGTCAGGAATTTTCGTATGGGCAGGAATCCATTGCCCGCTACTACAAAGGGTATGTCGATTTAATGAATCATTGGCATAACGTTTTTCCAGGAGAAATACTGACCGTTCAGTACGAAGATGTCGTACACAATCTTGAATCACAAGTTAATAGAATTCTTGATTATTTAAATTTAGAATTCGAATCAGCTTGTACCGAATTCCATAAAACTCAACGCTCTGTCCGTACGGCTAGCGCGGAGCAAGTTCGCCAACCCATTTATCGTTCAAGTGTCGAGCAGTGGAAAAACTTTGAGCCCTATTTGACTACGATGAAGACTATTTTACTCAACTAAAAAACTCATCACTCTGTTTAGCTTTTGCCGTTTTTTCAACGGCCATACGAGTTAATACCGGCCCTGTCAATTCAAATAAAACCGTGGTTGCAATAATCACGGTAAGAACAGATTGTCCCACTTGTTCAAAACGCTCTGTTGCCACTAACGCCATTCCCATAGCAACACCCGCTTGGGGCAGCAAGGCAAGCCCCATCCACTGCTGTTCTTTTCTAGAAAGCTGAGCCAGTTTACTACCCAAAAATCCTCCAATATAACGAGCGAGAATACGAAATAAAACATAAAGCCCAGCAAGATAACCAATGGTATCAATGGAAGTAACGTGTAAAGAGGCGCCAGCTACCAGAAAAAATAAACTTAAAAAAGGCCGTTCGACATTTTCAATAGCATGAACAGGTCGAGTGTGATGCGATGCAAAGTTAACGACAACAGCGCCCATTATCATTGCCGATAACAAATGTGAAAACTCAAAATAACGTGCCAGCCCACCACACAACAATACAAATCCCAGAGCTTCAATAACGAGTGGCTCACCTTCTTTTATCCGACCACTTAAATAAGCCATGGGCAATCCCAAAGCAAATCCAAGTATCACCGCGCCGAATATTTCTTTTAATCCATGAAATAAAGCATCACCAACACCGCCATTTCCGGTCGCGACATTAAGAAAAGCCAGAACGACAGAAAATACAATGAGTCCCCAGGCATCATCTATGGCGACAATACCTTGTAATATACGACTAAATCGACTTGGCTTGCCTGTTATTGAGTGTATAACATCTGCGACTGCTGCAGGATCAGTAGCGGCAGCAATAGCGCCCAGAACTAATGCAGGAACCAACGCAATACCCAATACAAATAGACCCGTACTTACGAGTAGAAAAGACAATAAAGTGATAATGATAGAAACCCACAAAACCGGTTTACCGAATTGCTTTAAAAAATCAGAAGTAAAGTTACCCCCTAATAGATATCCAACCATCAACAAAGCAACATCAGCGATAATATTAAACCAGCCATAAAGATTATCCGGAAGAATATCAATTCCAGACCGACCAATGACAAAACCAAAGAGAATCAATAACGTGACTCTTGGCAAAGCCGTACGACGTCCAATACCCTCAACGATTATTGCAAGTAGCAATAAACCGCCAAAGGTCAATAATGTTTCACTGGAAGATTCCATTTGTGCGCGCAAATTCTTAGGTTAAAAGTTAACATGTCTAACTTTAGTCACTTCGAGACATTGATTCAATAACATGACAATGGCTACTTTTGCTATCAATCGCTATTTCGATTATCCTTTTCTATAAAAACGGGACCGAACTATGAAAATCATATCATCGATTAAAGCCTGCATTCTGGGCCTAGCTTGTCTTTCTTTTACCCTATCTGTTCAGGCAAGCGACTTTCTCATACCCGAACTGAAGAAATTTGAACCCTTTGTCGGTCATACTTATAAAGGCGTATTTAAAAGTTCGACACCCGAAAAGCCCATGATAGACATATCTCGTTGGGAACGTCATTTAAATGGAACCGCTATTCGAATTGAACATTCGCTTAATGAAGGAGAATATGGTGGGGAAAGTATCATTTTCTTTGATAGAAAAGCTCAAAAGTTAAGATATTTCTATTTTACAACAGCAGTTTTTTTTACCGAAGCAGATGTCACTTTCGACGGAAATATTTTGATTAGTCGTGAAAAAGTAACTGGGAATCAAAATGGTATTACGGAAGTTAAGTCCAAAGCCTGGTTATTAGACGATGGTTCAATGAAAACTGAGTCTCAATATCTTAAAAATGGTAAGTGGATTCCAGGACACAGTGCTGATTACACACGAGCTCCTGAGGCAAAGGTTATTTTTCGTTAGTAACTTTTATTGATACAAAATTGTTTGTTGAACAACAGTTTCAACAATGCTGTTGGAACTGTTTTCTTATCTATTGATGCCCCCTACTCATACCGGCATAATTACAAAAAGTTTAAATATTATCTTGACCTCATGAGCCAATAAGTTTTTCAGTTATAGTAACTTAAAAGCTATAAAGTAAACCAGGAAAGAAAGAGAATCTTATTTTATGCCATCACTGCCTTTAGTTCTCAGTGGACCCATACTAAGGAGAATAACGCCGACGCAGATAACTTTCTGGATGGCTACGTCGCAAAAAGTAAATTTTCAGCTCACATTAATTCCAGAAAATAACGCCTCCCTTGAAATAAACAAAAAGACGTTAGAAGCAAGCCAACAACAAGTCTTCGCTGGCGAAAAGTTATACTTTCAATTGATTAACATTAATCTAGACACACCTTTGCCAACTGATGAGTGGATTGGATATGATCTAACCCTGGTCATCACAAATAAAAACGAAAAACACTCCTGGCGAGACTGGGCCCCCCATTTAACCTATCCAGGGAAAAGTCATCCCGGTTTTATTTTAAGATCTTGTGTACGAAAAATAATGCATGGCTCCTGTCGCAAACCGCATCATGATAGTAAAGATGGCCTAGTTCGTGTTGACAACTGGCTGGCATCGAATGATATTAAAGACTGGCCGGCAGCGTTAATAATGAGTGGCGATCAGGTTTACGTCGATGATGTCGCGACGCCGATGCTAGTTGCGATTCATCAACTTATTCCTCAACTAGGTATTCCAAACGAATCGTTTATTAATTCAAAAATTGAGAGCTCCACGATTCTGCATACAGCAGAACCTCATTATACACAGCGTGAAAATCTATTACCGACACTCAATAGCGACAAAAATCTGGGCCATCTTATTTTCAGCGGAGCGCGAAAACCTGTTTTTACATCAATTAATGCACAAAATCATTTAGTGTCATTAGCAGAAGTATTAACGATGTACTTAATGGTTTGGTCGCCAGCTTGTTGGAATTTGATTGATATAAAACAACCGTCAAACGTTGATTCAGATCGGTTCGAGAGAGAGAAATGTATTCTGCAAGCTTTCCAAGAAAATCTAAGTCAAGTGCAACGTGTTATGGCAAATATTCCTTGCGCAATGATATTTGACGATCACGATATTACCGACGATTGGAACTTAACCGCCGAATGGGAGCAGGCGGCTTACGATCACCCTTTCTCGAAGAGAATTATCGGTAACGCACTGATCGGTTATTTTATTTGCCAAGGTTGGGGCAATGCTCCAGAGAACTTTACTAAAGAACTCTTAGAGAAAACTCAAAATATTCTCCGTTTACCGGGCGACAAGAAGCATGACGAACTCATTAACACTCTACTCCGCTATCCAAGTTGGCATTATCAATGGAATACGTCACCTCCAATTGTTGTATTAGATACTCGCACCCATCGCTGGCGCTCTGAAAGAAACTTAAACAAGCCGTCCGGCTTAATGGATTGGGAAATGCTGACGGATTTACAACAAAACCTCCTTGGTAAAGAAGCCGTTATTTTGGTCTCTCCAGCGCCAATGTTTGGCGTCAAATTAATAGAGGTTATTCAAAGAGCCTTCACCTGGTTTGGAAAGCCTCTCGTGGTTGATGCAGAAAACTGGATGGCACACCCGGGATCGGCTAATGCGCTGTTAAATTTATTTCGCCACAAACAGACTCCAGAACACTTTGTTATTTTATCGGGTGATGTACACTATTCTTTCGTCTACCAAGTAGAATGGCGTAGTAAGAAAAACAACGCCGATATTTGGCAAATTACCAGCAGTGGAATCAAAAATGAATTTCCAAAAATGCTGTTAGAAGTTCTCGACCGTTTGAACCGCTGGTTATACTCACCCCGCTCACCATTAAACTGGTTTACACGGCGCCGTGCATTAAGAATAATTCCTCATAAACCCAAACCATCAAGCCGCGGTGAGCGACTCGTAAACGCTTCGGGTCTATGTTTAGTTGAATTTAACGAAGATGGCTCACCGCATGAAGTCACACATATTGGTAGTGACGATCAAGACATCATCTTTGAAATCGAAGAAGGCGAAGCGCGCTGGGAGTAATTAAACCCCCAGCTCAATTTTATTAATTAGTGCTTAAACCGCCATCTTCTATGGTCCAATTAAATTGATCGATAATAAATTGGCGAGCGCTTTCTGAGTTAGCAGAATAAGGAACATTACCAACCCTTAATTCCAAGCCATTTCTTAGCTCTAAAAGACTCCACTTATCGAGTAGACTATCATAGTTCCTGGAGGAGAACGCACTATCAATTAAGAAGAAACCAAAGTCATCAACACGACCGACATCCCAAGAGCCAATATCACTATTGAATAAACTAGCCCCCCAAAACATGGAAGACATCGATGTTACCTGACTAACATTCCAATTACTTACATCACTATTAAATCCAACTGCTCCTAAAAACATCGAGCTCATATCTTTAACTTGGCTAACGTCCCAGTTACTCACGTCGCTTTTGAAATTCCTTGCACTACGAAACATTGCACTCATATCTTCTACCTGACTAACATTCCAGTTACTCAAATCACTATCAAAGTTTAATGCCCCACTAAACATATTACTCATATCAATGACACTACCAACATCCCATTCACTTAAATCACTTGAGAATTTTTGTGCACCAAAGAACATACTACTCATATTTACCACTTTATTAACATTCCATTGACTTAAATTACTAAAAAAACTTTTAGCTCCATTAAACATGCCTTCCATATTAGTAACATTACTGACATCCCAATCAAATAAATTAGAGTTGAATAATGTTGCAAAATAAAACATATTTTTCATGTTAGCGACTCTTCCAACTTCCCATTGGCTTAAGTCGCTTATGAAATTTTTCGCACCAAAAAACATGTATTCCATATTGTTCACGTTACTAACATTCCATTGACTCAAGTCACTATTAAAACGCTCCGCATTCAGAAACATATAGGCCATACTTTCAACTCGACTAACATTCCATTGGCTTAAATCGCTGTTGAAACGGTGAGCATTATAAAACATACCACTCATATTAGAAACTTCGCCTACACTCCAACGACTCAAATCACTATTAAAGCTTGATGCATCGCTAAACATACTACCCATATCATTAACACGACTAACATCCCACTGGCTTAAGTCACTATTAAAAGACTCAGCATATGCAAACATATTACTCATATTAGTAACTTTACTTACATCCCAATCGCTTAAATCGCCATTAAAACTCGAGGCCCCATAAAACATTGAGCTCATATCACTAACATTACTAACGTCCCACGAACTTAAGTCACTATTAAAGGACTCAGCATATGCAAACATATTACTCATATTAGTAACTTTACTTACATCCCACTGACTTAAGTCACTTGTAAAATTCTTTGCACCAAAAAACATACTATTCATATTAGTAACATTACTTACATTCCATTCACTTAGATCGCTTGAAAACGATTCTGCATTTGAGAACATTGACTCCATATTGGTCACATTACTAATATTCCACCGACTCAAGTCACTATTAAACTTACTTGCTCTTGTGAACATAGATTCCATATTGGTAACACTATTTACATTCCATTGACTTAAGTCGCTCTCGAAATTACTTGCCTCCGAAAACATGCCCTGCATATCTGAAACAGAGCTAACATTCCAGAGACTTAGATCGCTGGAAAATAGGAAAGCCCTATTAAACATCGATCGCATTGAGACTACATTACTTACGTTCCATAAGCTTAAGTTACTATCAAAACTCTCTGCTTCACGGAACATTTCAGACATATTATTTACATTAACGGTGTTCCATTGACTTAAATCACTTTGGAAACGTTTTGCTTCACTGAACATTGAGCTCATATCATTAACATTACTAACGTCCCACACACTTAAGTCACTATTAAAGGACTCAGCATATGCAAACATATTACTCATATTAGTAACTTTACTTACATCCCAATCGCTTAAATCACCATCAAAATTAGAGGCCTTGTAAAACATTGAGCTCATATCATTAACATTACCAACATCCCACACACTTAAGTCACTATTAAAGGACTCAGTATATGCAAACATCTTACTCATATTAGTAACTTTACTTACATCCCAATCGCTTAAATCGCCATTAAAACCCGAGGCCCCATAAAACATTGAGCTCATATCACTAACATTACTAACATCCCACGCACTTAAGTCACTATTAAAGGACTCAGCATATGCAAACATATTACTCATATTAGTAACTTTACTTACATCCCAATCGCTTAAATCGCCATCAAAACTCGAGGCCTTGTAAAACATTAAGCTCATATCAGTAACGTTACTTACATCCCAATCGCTTAAATCTCCATCAAAACTCAAAGCCCCATAAAACATTGAGCCCATACTCTCAGCATTTGTTAGATTAGGATTATCAGTAGCGCGAGAAACGACATTGCTGCAATTAGAGAACATATTTCGTAAGGTACGCCATTCAATTTCGCCCCACTGATTTAAGCTGGCCAAATGCTCACAGTTGTAGCCAAGTGATTGGTCAAAGTACAGACCTGAAAACTGCCCGTAGATCTTCACCTCATATGTACCGAAGTTTTGATAAATATGCTCCATATTTATGTTTCTCAAATGCTCAATATGACCATCGCCCCAATCAATAAATGCTTCATTAAGACCATTATGAACACCGAACCTGATCGATGGGTTTTCTGGGCTAATTCTCCAGGTTGTAATAAATGGTTCGGTAAGAAGTTCAACATCAACAAAACGAGTAATTTGACTACTATTACCGGAAGAATCAGTCGCCGAATAAAGAATCTCATAACGACCAAGTACATGAGTTTCTACTTCTCCTTCAATTACAACACTTAAGGGACCGTCAAAATTATCAATTGCAGTAGCACCGGGCTCTACAAAGTCATCAAATGCATTAACCCTTAATATTTGCTCGCCTATTAAGAATATATCTGGCGGAGTTGCATCAGTAACAATAACCTCACGGAATGCCTGACTTACGTTACCTGAATTATCTTCAGCGCTATAAATCACCTGATAACTTCCTGGTACGTTTATATCGACATTGCTCATAATATCTACTTCTAAAAAGCCATCAAAATTATCTCTCGCTGATGCACCTTGCTCTATATATTCACTTTCCGTGTCAGTAAAAACTTGGATAGGTCCATTTAAAGTAATCAATGGCGGAGTTCTATCAACCACATTTATATTTCTAGTTTTACTCGCTGAGTTACCAGAACTATCGGATACGGTATAAGTAATAATATTATTCCCGAGCTGATTCGTATTTACAGAACCATTAATTTGAACGCTAAGATCACCCTCAAACCGATCAAATGCCCGCGCACCAGGTTCTTCATAAGTTTCAAATACCTCCAATGTAATAAATGCTGATCCAATTAAGGAGATAGCAGGAGCAAAGGTATCAACTTTTTGAATAGATCGACTTAGAGCAGAGCTGTTACCGGAACTGTCGGTTGCCGTGTAAGTTAATACATCGGTTCCTAGTTTTGAAAGGTCTGGCTCTCCACTAATCTCTACCGAGAGCTCTCCTTCAAAACTATCTTTCGCTAACGCACCTTGCTCGATATAACTGCCTGGCAATTCGATTGATATCTCCGCATTACCAATCAGCTCAATAGTTGGTTTGACAGTATCTACGACATTGACAACACGTAATTTACTTGCGGTATTTCCAGCTTTATCTGTTGCGGTATATTCAATCTCTTGCCGACCCAACAGCAATGGATCAACAGAGCCCTCTATGACAACGTCAATGTTACCATCTCTATCGTCCTCAGCTGTTGCTCCTTGTTCGGTATAAAAGGTTCCTGCTTCGAGGGTAATTACATCATTGCCGTTTAATGTAATCGTTGGAGCTACCTTGTCCCGATTGCCTCCTGATCCGCCACAAGCTGACACAACTAAAATCGTTAGAACTATCGAACAATATTTCACCAAAACAGATTGACTAAAGCATCTATTAAAAATCACTGTATTTTCCTTAATATAAAATCTCGGAAATTCTAACAAATGTGACTTAGTTAACTTACAGAAAAAGCTGTGAATATTAACTATACAATAAGCGGCTTTTATAAGCTTCCAGAAAGCACCTTACTATATTGTAAGGTGAGACTTCTCGATGTCATATCGCTTAGATATATTGCACAACCATCAAGCCGCGGTGAGCGACTCGTAAACGCTTCGGGTGTATGTTTAGTTGAATTTAACGAAGATGGCTCACCCCATGAAGTCACACATATTGGTAGTGACGATCAAGACATCATCTTTGAAATCGAAGAAGGCGAAGCGCGCTGGGAGTAAAACTTCAGAATGCCTTTTATTATTCGATATTTTTATTCAATTAAGACTGATAAGCTTTAGTTTTCTCAAAAATTTCGAGTCGTTTCTGATAGGTAAAATCCCAGATAATTCGAAGACCAATCGTCAGGGATAATGAAACGGGTATCATAGCAACAACTTCCAATGGTGCTAAGGTTTTAAATCCAATAATCCCCATTCCCCAACAAATAAGAGTCCATTGAATCACATATAATGATGTCACTCGTTCACTGCACCAAATCAATGGCCGTCTAATTATGTGTGATATTTTTTGCTGTAGAAATTGATGAATCAGCCATAATGCAACACAATTAATTCCAATTAAATAGAATGCGCCTCCTGGTCCCAAATGGAAAAAATCATTAAAATGATAATCAGAGTCATACATCATTAAAGTCAATCCAGAACCTATAAAACAAACTCCAAAAATCGCCATAACACCGAAGATATTCGATGTTTTCTGACGGTGCTCTCGATACAAAACACCGAATCCTAAGCCAACTAGAATACATGAAATCCATGGAAACACAGGAAAATAAATATTAAAGTGCGCACCCATCAAAATATCCAGGATATAATCGAATACAGGATGTCCAACACGAAAGCCACGAATTTCTGACGACACAACAGCAACTAAGATTGCTAACACAAAGTAGCCTAAAGGTTTTGTAATAACGGCTCTTATCAATGCAATAATCAATAGCGATAATCCAGCCAATTGTAAGATATCTCCGGTGAGTACCAAATAACTCATCTGAGTAAAAGATAGCGGCTCTTGCCAACCATAAGCGCCAATAAATGAATCTGGCATTGTGCCAAAAATATAGATTGGAATAATAAACTTTAATACATTCAGTAAATATCCAAGAAGCAATAAACTAGAGCCACGAATCATTAAATCTTTGAATAATTGACGTCGTGACAACGCCATTGAAAACCCCATAAGAAGAAGAAAAGCAGCCGTACCTTTTCCTAGTATGTGCAGCACCACGCCAACCCATGAGCTTGTCTGAGTTTCAACACTTCCATACATCCAAAGTGTGTGTACCATAATCATAATGACAACACTCAAACCACGAGCAATATCCAATGTTTCTAATCGCCCCGTTGTTACATCAAGCTCTCGCGAATTCAACTCAAAACTCACTCTGTGCCACCTCAAACTCTGAAGTGCAACTATTAACCATTAAATTTGGATTTCTATAGGGATAAATAGGATTATCCAAAACTCCAGCAAATTGCAAAGCACCCGCAGGATCAGTTAAGTCGACCATTTGCAAATTATTTCGTAATTGCAAACGGTTTAAACAAGAGTGCTTGAAGCTTTTTGAAAATAGATTATATCTCTTAAACTTTTCTTTTAACTCTGAATGCTGAGCTTGATAACGATGAATAGCCGTTGCCACTTCTCGCCAAAAAGAACGTTCATCAATTCCTAGTTCTTCAACTAAAATAGCGGACATAAAACGGAAAAAACCATCGAATACATCGGTAAAAATGGACAGAATCGCAATATCATCATCTGTCTTGACGGATATACGCTCAACTTCTTTAGGCAGTATCGTTTCAGAATTTAATAAGCACACTTCTTCCCCTATATCTTTCATAATCGCGCGAATGGGTACGCCCGACTCCATAACAAAGATTAAGTTCTCACCATGTGGCATGAAAACCAGGTTGTGTTGATAAAAGCAATGAATAATGGGAATTAGATAACAACGAAAATAGCTTTGTAACCACTGATCTAATGGGAGACCAGATAGTTTAATTAATTCTGGCAATAACGCTCTTCCTTGTGCATCACGATGCAACAATGCAGCCATCGTCATTAACTGCTGATTATCATTTTTATATTTTAATGGACTCTCACGCCATAGTGCCGACAACATTTTTCGATAAGGAGAATCACCGATAACGTCTGCTTGAAAGTGAGGATGTTGATAACCAATAGCCGCGACTTCTTTTAACATGGTAAAAGAATGACTTTGTAGAAAAACATCCTTCTCTATTAAACGACTTACCCACTGATTTATAGCTGGGGTTACTTTCATATACTCAGCAGACAATCCGCGCATAAACCCCATATTCAAAACCGAAAGAGCGGTTTTTACATAACACTTACTTGGATTCGAACGATTAAAAAACGTTCGTATCGACTGCTGCGCCTGATAGAGATCAGCGGTTTCCGTAAGATAGATCAAGCGATCGTTCGCTATCTCTCCAGCAAAAACTACGGGTAACTTATTATTCCACTGCCACGGATGTACTGGCATAAAATAATAATTGTCCATTAGTAAACTTTTATCTAATAAAATTTTTCTTAACTTATTTAGCAATGTTGGATCAAATTCTTTATGAAGTAATGAATGATAATCCCAACCATTAAGGCTAGAGAAGTGAGCCGCTTCTTTATGCACAGCTACCCAAATAAGACGAACAGGCGAGCCGGCCTCTGGTGCATAATCTAAAAATTCCGTTACGCTAAATCCAATACGTCCATTATTCGCGACAAAGCAAGGATGTCCTTCTGTCATTTCGGACTCTATTTTCTGAAAGTTAAGCGTAGCTAGCTTATCAGAAGGAAGCCTATTTTTACTCCTCTTATATCCAGCACTTGATAAAGTGCTGGATATTTCTTCAAGGTAAGTACCGAGCTTATCTTGAGGTATATTTAGATGATCGTTAAACTCAATAATAAACTCGACAGCATCTAAGTCGACTGTTCGATCGTCCTTAAAGCGCTCAATCGACGCGTCGTCAATCGACCAATGGTCTAGCGCAAGAATTTCTGCATCAAAGAAGTAAGTAACACGGCCGTCTGATGAAGACAATTGAAAGCGAATATAGCGAGATTTTTTCTCTATCATTACAGGTTTTAAAATTCGCTCATGAGAAAATTCCGACAACGCTTTTTTTATTAGCTCTCGATTAACAGCTAACCAAGTCTCTTTATTCAATGCTGCGGCCAAAGCTGACCGCTTATCGCTCTCTTCAACGAGGTCAAACTGATTTCGAGAGCAGGTCGCCAGAAAAGCTACTTTATTTTTTAGCTTTATCTTGCCGTGATGTTGGAAACCGACACGACGATTTAAGTCATGAATTTTATGATTTCGTTCATCCGGCTCTACGACGACACGCTCTACTTGCTTATCAGAAAATAGAAAATGCATAACTGTCTTCATCACGCTGTAAGAAAACCCTTTCACTGTATTTTCGGCTGGTGCTAATAGAAGGTGCATTCCTATATCGCCATTAAAAAGCTGGGTATGCTCAACCAACTCTGATTTTTTAGGATCATATACTTCGAGCAAAAAGGAAGGCTTATCATTAACGTTTCCAACTAAAACTTGTTGGCCTTTCGAACTGAGAACATGGGTGTATTCATTAATAACATCTTGCACGTTAGCATTGAGCATTCCCCAATATTCAGCATAAGGCTGTGTTAACCATTGATGAATAATTTCCGCATCATCCGGTAGTTCTATTTCATATAAGTCAATCTGTCCAATTTTAGTATGCGTAGTAAATTTTGACTGTTTCATTTATTTTTCCTTAACGAATTTACCGCTAAACCGTTTCTATCGATGTGTTCTTGGATGTTATTTCTTCACTAGATGAAAATGGTTGTTCAGTATGAAAGCTCTTGTACAAAACTCGTCGACCATAAAATAGGAAAAAGAGAATTAAAGTAGTTGCTAATAAGCAGGCCGACAAGTAAAAAGGTCCTATTAAGCTCACATTAGACACCAAATAGCCGGTTCCAAAAGATGCGACAATGACGCCCAAATTTTGGAAGACATGCACTTGACTGTAATCACTAGCGTAATCGTCTGGTTTACTGAGTTGGAACAGTAAGACTTCCAAGTTGACGGTCACCTGAAATAACCCCCAGGCATAAATGACTCTTCCCAAAATGAAAGTCTGATCATGCGAAGAACTTTGCACCAAACTACCAACAAGAGTCCAAAGTAATGCCAGAACAATTTTCTGATAGGGACTAAGCCTTTCTTTCATCTGATGATTCAGCCACAACCCGATTAAAGCAATCCAACCCGGAATAGCGTAAACCACTCCCGAAATGACTTTACTATCAAACTGTGAAATTGACTCCCAATACAAGGACAAAAAAGGACGAATGGAAAAAGCAGCAAAATAAAAAAATAATGAGAGAAGACCGAGCTGCCAAACAAAAGGCTTTAGTTGTGGAATCTTTATTCCCAGAGCAATATTCTTGAGTCTTAGCTTCAATCCTACGCTCTTTTTTGATGAAATATTGTCTGTATATTTCATAATTTGAAATCGACGAACTAAATACAAACACACGACCACCTGGATCGCATCACCTAACGCCATAATTAAGTATAAATCTTGTGGTCTCATCCACTCTAAAGTAATCCCTCCGAGTAATGCACCACCAATCGCTCCGAAATGCATAAGAACAGAGAACAAGCCAGCAATATTAAGATGCTTACCACCGTCTTCCAATCGCATGACATAAGGATAAATTAGCAGGTAACTTGCTTTAAACACCAACATGAGTTGTGACAAAATCCAGAACTCTGTTATTGATGATGCGTAATAGCAGGCGATACCCAAAATACAGGAAGCTATTTGAGTATAAATCCAAATGTGTACCTCATTATACCGCTTAGCAATCTGAGCCCAGAAAGGAAACGCAACCATTACCGTAACGCAACAGGCTGCTATGTAATAACCAGTGTGTTCAGGATTGTTGATACCAAATGCCTGACTAAAAAACTGTGGATAAAAAGGCAGTACCATTGAATCACAAATCACCGATACAATGGTCAGTAATATCAAGCTGGCTTTCAAAGACATTCGACACCATCCTGATATTCAATAAGTTGTTCCTTTATTGCTTTTACATCAAATGTTTGAAAAGCAGTGGATTTTTCGATGGAATATATTTCGCGCCCCATGAGCTCCTTCAATAGAATACTATTACGATAACAAGCCATACCTAAATCCGGTGTTACAAAGCCATGAGTATGTAACTCCGCATTTTGTACAAACAAGGATTCATTCCCCTGGTCGATAGAGTAATTTCGGCCCACATCGAATCGACCTTGGTTATCCCAACGAATATGATCAACCATTGGTTCCAGAAAATCAGGTAGCTGATACTGATAGCCACTAGCAGCAATGAGACCGTCGGTGATTAATTCAAAGGCTTCATTTTGTTCTGAATGTTTAAATGTTAAGGTAAGTTGACTATCTTCATTATTTAACAATGAAGACCGGTCATTAGTTGTGTTAACTACTTTGTGTTGGCAACCTACCAACTCAGAGTTTGTTATTAATTTAACCGGAAGCGAATTGCGTAAGTTTTTAATGTACAAAAGATCAAAAATATCATTGATTAATGTACTATTAATTCCTTTGTAAAGATGAACTTGACTAGCGAGTAATTCATCTCTAGTTTTCTCGGGAAGATTAAAAAAATAGTCGATGTATTCAGGAGAAGTCATTTCTAGCGTTAGCTTTGTGTACTCGAGCGGAAAAAATCTCGGAGAGCGCGTAACCCAGTTTAGCTGATAATTATATTTATCAATCTCTTGTAATAAGTCATAGAAAATTTCGGCTGCGCTTTGCCCGCTACCAACAATAGTAATGCTCTTCTTCTCTTGTAGCGCCGCTTTATCAAATAAATATGAGGATGAATGTACAACTTTCTGCTCCACTCCCATGCAAGCTTCTGGGATATAGGGTTTTGGACCGGTTCCTAAGACAAGCTTTCTAGCTTGATACACGTTCCTTTTGTTTGTCTGCGTGCAACGTGTAAATACAGTATATAAAGATGTATTCTCATTATAAGTGACCTTTTCGACAAACGTGTTGAACTGCACAGAAGACAATTGTTGCGAAACCCACTGACAATATTGATTGTACTCTTCACGCATTAAGAAAAAGCTTTCACGAATATAAAATGAATACAACCTTCCATGTTGTTTTGTATAGTTCAAGAAACTGTAAGGACTAGTCGGATCAGCCAAAGTAACTAGGTCGGATAAGAACGGTGTTTGCAACGTAGCATTTTCCAGCATCATACCAGGATGCCAATCAAACGCTTTGTTTTGGTCAATAAACAAAGCGTTGACACCCTCCAGTGGCTCAGTCAATGCAGCAAGGCTTAGATTAAACGGACCTAGCCCAATAGCAATAAAATCGTAATTAGAATGATTCATTTCTACTTCTCAAAGTGAATTATTGATGATTGTACGGAGCTTCAGATACAGAGAGAGACTGACCGACTTTCTTTATTTTCTGAATCACCAGGTTAATGTCGCTCAACGTTAATTCAGGATTAAGAAATGTGAATTTAAGATAATGCCGACCATCAAATTTGGTTGCAGCTATCATCACTTCTCCGCTTTTAGACAAAGACTTTCGGATTTCTGGATTGATTCTTTCAAGAGTTTTTTCTTCTAGAACTTTCGGCGCGTAACGAAAAACAATAGCGGTCAGCTCGGGTTGATTTAAAACTTCAAAGTCAGGTTCATCTTTCAATAAAGAAAATACATTAAGGGTTAATTCAATCAATTGATCGAAAAAAGCACCCAGTTGAGTTGCGCCCATAACCCGTAACGTCAACCAAAGTTTTAATGCATCAAATCGACGGGTCGTTTGAATACTTTTATTCACCAGATTGGGAGTTCCTTCTTTGGATTGACTTAGAGGATTTAAGTAATCGGCATGATGAGTTACTACTTTTAGGTGTTGTTTACTCTTAGCAAAGAAAGCACCACAACTGACTGGCTGAAAAAAGGATTTGTGAAAGTCAACAGTTACTGAATCAGCCTGTTCAATTCCTGTTAATCGATGTCTATGACTATTTGATGTTAATAGTCCACAGCCGTACGCAGCATCAACATGCATCCAAATATTATTCATTTTCGCCACTTTCGCTATTTCTATGAGTGGGTCGATGCTCCCAAAATCCGTTGTGCCCGCTGTCGCCACAATAGCGATTGGAATTAAATTATCTTCATGACATTGCTTGAGTTTGAGGATTAAATCCTCAATATCCATTTTAAAGTCGTCATCGACTTTTACCGATACAACACTTTGATAACCCATGCCTAAAATTGCCGCTGACTTTTGCACACTGAAATGACTAACACTTGAGGTAAAAATTCGGAATCGCGAACTTGCTAGAGGTAATCCATCTTGCTTTACGCTGTGGATAAAATGTTGCTCACAATAAGAGTCACGAGCAAGTAACAGCGCCATCAAATTCGATTGCGTGCCGCCACTGGTAAAAACGCCATCCGCATCACTGCCCAATTGCAAGCGCTCGCAAGTCCAATCAATTAACATTTGCTCAATTAAAGTTCCGCCAGCACTTTGATCCCACGTATCTAAGGAAGAATTAATAGACGACAAAATTAACTCTGCGACAATAGCCGGATAAACAATCGGACAGTTTAAGTGCGCCATATATTTGGGATGATGAAAATATACTGCGTCATTTAAGTACAACTCGTTCACTTCGTTTAAAGCACGCGACATTGAATGATGTGGCTTATCTAAATCAACATCTCTGAATTTCTCAGCCAGATCTTGCGGAGATATCCCCGTAAAAGGCCTCTCTTTGTGCTCAACCGCATTAGATATCAGTGTTAGTCCATCGACAATACTGCTTTTAAATGCCGCTAAGCTGGTCTTATTAAAAAGATATGATGTGCCAAAAAAAGACTGATAATGCTTAGCTGCTTGCTCACTTAGCTCTGCCAATAATTCTGCATTTCCCATACCGCATTCCGAATTTGTAAAAGATCAAATAACAAACGAATCATGCCAACGATTCGACTGGAGACGCAATGTAAATGATATTCATTCTCATTACAAGATCAAATACGAATAATTCTCATTTGTATTTTAAGGAGAGATTTCCAAATTCCGTTTGATTGGCAATAAAGCACATAAGGACAAAGTTAGCCTTAAAACACGATGAAATCAGCTAAACTCCAAGCTATATTGAAAAACGCAACCGCTGGTTGACAACTTAACAAGCGAGCTTGCTGGTTAGCAACCGTTCAACTTTCTATTCTAGAGACCTCTAAACAATGAAGGAATTAGCAACATGATTTTAGCGGAAAAGATAGTTCGACTTAGAAAACAGGTTGGGTGGTCGCAAGAAGAATTAGCGGAAAAGATGAATGTATCTCGACAATCAGTATCGAAATGGGAAAGTACAAGCAGTATACCCGACTTAAATAAAATACTAATGCTCGCTGAAATATTTGACGTATCTACCGATTTTTTACTTAAAGATGAAACCGAAACACCAGCACCCAGAAATGATGGATTAGAGATAAAAAAGATTCAAGTTAGTCTCGAACGTGCAGTCAAATATGTAGAAGACAAAGTCGAAATGGCGCAAATAATAGCCAAGGGTGTCTTCCTTTGCATAGGCTCGACAATTCCTCTTTTCGCCCTTTTAGCTTTAGCAAAAAATGGAGTTTGGAATCTTAATTCTGACCTTGCAGCGGCTTTCGGCATTATTTGTATTTTAATCATGGCCGCAGTTGGCGTCAGTTTCTTTATCCGATCCAACCAATATGAAAATGAAATTTCTGCAATAGAGGACGAAGAGTTTGAGTTAGCTTATGGCGTACGCAGCGCATTCAAAGAAAAACTTAATCAGTTTAGAGGAACCTACAATCTAAAACTCGCATTCGGTATTGCTATGTTCTTATTCTGTGCAGTGCCTCTTATCGTAGGGACAGTTATTTTTAAAAGCCCGGGCCTTACACTCACTATGCTAGTTTTAACCATTATTATGATTGCAATTGGCGTCTATATTATTATTCCTGTTTCAGCAGAATTCGATGCGTATAATCGAATCTTACTGGAGAGTGAATCAAGTAACTCGAGAACTCGCCGACTCAAACGAGCTGAAAAATTAGCTGCTTTCTATTGGCCCCTACTCATTGCAATTTATCTAGGATGGAGCTTGTGGACAATGAACTGGCACATTACTTGGATCATTTTTCCGGTAGCTGGAATTCTATTTGCTGCATTGATAGGTTTGATGGAATTACTCGATAAAGAAGATAGGTAGAGAAGCTCTCGAACTTTAAATTTAACCCATAAAATTTCTCGTATGTCTTAATAAAAACTCAGGTTGTTTATAAGGTCAGCTATAAAATCGTAACATCTAAAGGTCTTCAAGAAATAGAGTCGAATACTGTATTGGATGCTTTTTTAACTGAGAACTAATGTGAGCAAGATACGATCTAAAAACTTAAAAAGGCCCTAAGTCTTATGACGTTGAGGCCGTTCTAATTATTATTGAATTAACAATAACCGTATCGTTTGCTTGTTGGTATCAATTCACAGGGTTACTGAAAATAAGTTATGGCCATGTCCAGCCACGATTGATTTTCTCGAAGTACCAATATGGATGAGCCGAGCCATCAGTGTCTTCCACTTGAGCGATCGTGGTTTTATTAACCACTATAATTGATCCATGATTATTACGAGGATGCGATGACGATACATATCTTGGAGTACTTGAGTTTTTTAGCGAAAGACAGTATCTCTCCATTCGATCATTCATTCTCTTATCGGCTAGCCAACAAATTTCTGGACCACTAAAATCAGAATGCTCAATCAATTGTGCTGTTGACCACCCTTCATTAGATACTCCCGTACTTTCGATTGGATCAAACCCCCGTCCATTAGATTCAATAACATGCCACTTACCACCGAATGCAGTAACAATATCGTCTTTACGATCACCGTTCACATCGGTAGAGAAAGTTTTATAGTTCCACCCGTGATTAGCAACTCCCGTATTAACAGGCTCTTCGAAGCCACGACCTGTACTGAACAAAATATTCCAAGTACGACCATAGGCAAGTACGACATCGCTTCTACCATCGCCGTTAACATCCATAATTAAAGGGTTGTAATTCCATCCCACATTCGATAAATCCGTTTTAACAACATCAAATCCGTTGCCTTTAGAAATCATGATCTGCCACTTTCGATTGGTTGCAACTAATAGATCATCTTTACCATCACCGTTTATATCTAGAACCAATGGTGAGTTTTCCCATCCACCGTTGTAAATTCCGGTTGATACAGGAGACGCAAATGAAGTCTCCGATGTAGCGAGCATCATATGCCACTTATGTCCATAAGCGAGCAAAACATCACTTAAGCCATCGCCATTAATATCCATTATCTGCGGTTTATAATTCCATCCCGTATTAGGTATACCCGTATCAATATGTTCATTACGAGTAATAATTCGCCAGTTTTTTGAAACGGGAATAAGAATGTTTCCACTTTTAAGAGGATAGGCACCGTTTTTCCAACCTGCTGCACTAGGCCCAATAGCTGAAACACTTGATAGGGTTGATAATAAAATAAGACCTAGAGAAATTAGTGTTCTGTTCATTATATACTCCAATAAAATAATATCCTTTATAAATTAGGTCGCGGATTCTAATTGAAGAAATAAAAAATATCAATCCGATATTTTTATTGTAATAAGCGAATTAATGAGAATCTTTTTAAAGACAGTTCAATAATAAAGAGTACTAGCCTTGTTAGCTAACAATTGTAAGACACAAGATATTAACGCTCTTGTAGTCCTTTCTAGTGGTATGTTTTTTACACCATCAAAATGTATATTAAAAAAACAATTGTCTATATTTTCAAAACGCAAAATAGATAATTTAACAGAACTAAACTATCGCGCCATAGAAATAAGTAACTAAGGACGCCACGATATAAATCCATCCGGTTCCCATAGGACCAGGTTCGCTTTTAAACATTGAAAAAATAATACCCAAAACAACCAAGAAAATAAATAACGCAAAAATACTAGGTACCATTGCAAGCCCAAACCACGCGCCCAGCAAGCAAAACATTTTCAAATCCGCGTGACCAATAACTTTTTTTCCGGTTACTAACCTAATGAATTGATAAATCAAATAAGGAATTAAGTAGGCAACGACTGCACCATATACATAGTCAGACAAGCTCTGCGCTAAATACGCATGAAAGAGCAAACCGCTCCATGTCATAGGTATAACTAAAATGTCAGGAAGTACTTGATGCTTAAAATTGATACTTGCAACTATAATTAATACAGAGAAAAGTAATAAATACCCTATAGTCTCCGTGCTAAGACCATTCATCAATAAACATGCAGCAAAAATAGAAATCGTTATGAGCGCGATAAGCACTTTATGCGTCACAGATAAAATGAAGTTTTGAGGCGCTAAACGATACTTCTGAAACTCACCTAACTGCAATTCCCACTCTGAGTACAACTTTCGAGGAATCCACTCAACTAATCTGGAAGAAACAAAAAATCCGACTATTCCAGATACAATAATCAACAAATATGCGTAAATACCTAAGTCCATAGTCATAGTTTAACTCCTAAACGACTCAATCGAACTTAATATAATCATACGAAATATATAAAACTGACGGAGAGTTTATCTTTTTGGGGAAGCTACCAATTTCTTTTGTTTTGCTCGCTTTAAAACTTAAAGGTAAATCATCTTCAGAATCTAAAAGTTTCAACCGATATTCAGCATCGATGGTTGAACAGATGTCTGAAATTTCTACATTTAGCGGTCGTCGAAAATCAACTTTCGATGCAAGCATTTTGTTAAACCGCTTCTCCCGCTCATTGATTTCTTCACGAAACTCTTTTTCATCATAATTATCTTTAGTAAAATAAGTAACTTCACCCGATGACTTATTCTCCCAACTCCAACTCACCATAGATTTGGAGTCATCATATTGATATCCAAACTTAGTTCCAACCCTAGCAAGACCGGTTTCAATGATATTTCCGTGCTGATCAAACTTATAAATATATTTAGGACAGGGGCCTCCCCAGTCATCTGGCTCTTCACCGAATTTATATCGTGAAACACTAATGCTTAGTTCACTGATCTTGTGTTTAATTATTTCAGCTCTGTCGAAATGTTCCAGACTTAGAGCTTGTCCTAAGCTAAAAGTGAAAGCGATTATGGCAAGCATTACATACTTTATGAACAGAGAGTCGAGTCTCATATTATTTTCCATTTAATATTTAAACGATAGATATCTTATACACTAGTCGCGACTGCTAGTAGAACCATATAAAACACCTGCTCTATGACCAAATACTAAAACAACACTTCGGATGAAATCATAGAGCGAAACACAATTATTGATCTTGATACAGAGTATGTAAAGGAGTGAGAGGATTACAGAACAATAGGCCTAGATGTACGGATAGGAAAATAAGAATAGCTTTTCGTATTCACTCGAGCTAATTGTCGATTGTTTCTTTTAATTCACAACAAAGCCCACCAAATCATTGATGGGCTTTAATGTGTTTATCCGTTTGTTTGCGCTTCAAGACAATTATGTTCAACTAGCGTTTCAAAAAACTGTCCAGAAAAATATCCGCTATTGTTGCGATAATAATCTCTGACATTTACACCATCACGACCACTTTCGTAGTCATCGCCATTGCCCGTTCCATTATCAAAGCGCTTCCATCCATTCGCTATAAATGTCGTTGATGAATTCTTTTCATCGTCTCCCGAAGCCGGAGTAACACCCGCTTCATTATTAGCGTCATCTAAATCCCAAAAAGCACGAGCCACAGCGAGTTCAGTATGCGCTGTGTTAGTACAGCTGTTAGTAAATACTGGCGATGCTGTTTCAAAATTGACACCCCAACCCACAGGTGACGAAGCAGAGTTACCAGGATTGTACCAACTTACCGCAGCAACATAATTTGCCCAACCTTCGGTCGTCGCACACGATTCCCACTCAATGGTTGTCATTCCGTGACCGCTACCATTACGGCTACAATCATCTCTCAATTTATTTTGATTGAATAATTGCATTTGAAGTACATGCCCTAGCTCATGAGGTGCAACTTTTCCACTTGTCACGCTTGAGTCATCATCGATATCGAAAACAGTTTGACTGATCGCTCGGCTTGAGCCACATCCATTTGGATCGCAGGGATAACGCATATCGACGTTATGCTCCATAATGCTGCCATAAACCTGTAAAGCGTGCTGAACCGAGTCGAGTGCCATAATGCGTTTTGCTCGTTGAGTTGCCGCATTGGTTGTTGGCGCCATCGCTCCAGCCGGATAGATACGACAACTTGATCCTGTTTGACAATTGGTGGCTACATATAAATTAGAGTTAGAACCGGAACCATTTCGCCAAGACGTTTTGTTGTGAGCGTTACCGGCATGATTTTTCGCTTCGACAATTTTAGAACTTCCCGATGTCGCACGCACTTTATTGACATACTTCAAATAAACATCAGGATTAGCTTCACCTTTGCTGTAATTTGCATTTTCCCATTCGAAAGTCAAACATTGCGTACCTCCGCCAGTCAGATACCAAAGACCAATATATTCATCGTCACTACCATCACCACCATCTTTATCCCACGCTTCAATATAATGACCGACCATATCCGAATACGAGCCTGTTGTATTACATCCTCTGCGCGCACCCGCAGTTGCAGTAGACGGACAATCCGTTCGAGAGTCGGCAAATTTCAACTGAAAACAAACACGTCGAGTAGCAGCATCGGATAGACTTGAATACACAGTGAAAAACAAGACGTTTGATATCATAATAAGTTTAAGTAATCGATTCATGATTGAGCTCTCCTTATTGCTCGTCTTGTTCAGACGTATCGAAGTATTTTTTCATTGAAGGCTTATCCACACGAATAGCCTCTCCCATTTGCTCTGGTTTCGAAAAAGAAAGACTTCGAATACCTTGTCCCTGATTGTATTCTGTTAGCTTTCCATTCTCATAAACATGAAAAGGCTTATCAACAGCTTTTGAGTATTCACTTGAATTGATTAACTCAACGTTTCCGCGAATAACTCTATAATAATTCCAGTGCAGCTGTTCAACTGGCAGTTTACTGCCTCGCTGAGTTGCCTTTAAAAAGACTTTCTCGCTGTAATATCCATCCATCGTTAATTGTGTTTTTGCGCTTTTAGATACAAACTGTTCAACAGGAACTTTATAGTTGTAATTGGATAAATCACCTGATTGAATCAAAGCTTTGGTAGAAATTAGGTTTTTATGAATGCCATTTTGAGAGTTTTGAATTAAAATTTTCTCAATTTCAACTGACTCAATGTGCTTTTGAGCACTAATAAACTCCTTGTTTTTTTCGATGATATAATCAACTGAACTTTCTGGCTCAGTCGCAAAAGCATTACTCAAAGATAGAATACTAGCGACCACCGCGAGATGGCGTATAGACTGTTTCATTACAGAACTCCTGAATTAAGTTATATTTTTATGTAACTTATTGTCGACAGCAGACCATTGATGATTTCGATAGTCTCGAACGCTTTCGTCCCAACTAAAAAAGAAAGACAAGATATTATTTAACAATGTTCTCAAAAGAATATATTGAATTCCGGACATTCTTTTTGACAATTATGGACAGCGAGACTTAAAAGAAATATAAAGTTTTTTTTAGAAAGAAAAGTGACTAAAAATCTAACCCACCGTTCAACATCTATCGGTTGAATTAAAAAGTTGATTAAGAACAATCATCACCTCCATAGAAGGAGGTTTGAGACTACATTGAAAAGGCCGCTAAAATACGGCCTTTTTTAGAAAGGAATAATGGGATTCTTATTCTGGTGAACAGCTAGCTAAGGGTAAATTATTAATCCAGGCGCTGACCAAATCGACACCTTCCTCATGAACAATCGCTCGTCCAAGTTCCGGCATTCGATGTCTTGGATCATTGGTGTTCATTCGAAACAATAAATAAGATCGCGCTGCATCTCCAGGAATGACATCGTAGGGATAATTATTATCGCCACCAGCAACAGCAACTTTACAAGTACCAAATTTGGTTGGGTCATCTGAATAATCACGATTGTACTCAAGCTGTAACCCACTGCTTCCAGCAGGTCCAGAGTAACCATCCCCAAGTGTCAGTTCATTTCTATGACAATGAGCACAGTTAATGTCGAGGTAGGCTTTTGCTAAATCATCTATTTCATCATCCAGTAATGCGCTGACGACGACGGAGTCATTAAACTCCATTGTTTTCATGATCGATGTTAAATCGGTTGGCAAGCCATCCAGTATTCCACCATTCGCCCAATAATTGAGTTGATTCGCAGTGTGCGTATTTTCATAAGTAAAATCTTTATTTAAATATCGAGCTTTCGGGCCGATAGGAATAAAGGTCGACGCGCCGTCTTTCAGTTTTCCATGACATGAGGTACATGCTGTCCAATCAGGTACGGAATAGGTAAACTCCAACTGCTCTCCATTATGTACAGTAGTCATATTTGGAATATCAACACCAAGTGCAGCAAGTTCCGCATCTGCACCATCCAACTCCGGTTCCCAATAATAAGGTAACGCGATCCAGCCATGCTCTCGATGAATCAGTAAACGAGTTTCAATGATTAGCTCAGCATCATCACGAAACGAAGTGTTCTCAGGCATTGCGAATGTTTTAACAAGCACAGTTCCAACAGGAAACTCCATCACTTCCGCTTCACTAAAAGAAGCTTTCGTTCCTTCCGGAATAAATACAAAGCGATACTTTGATGCATAATCAGTAAATAGTGGCACACTTAAATCGTAAGGAACGCCACCTTTACTCGGATTAGCCGTTGGATCATTTGCCGATTGAAATAAATTATAATCTGATAGCTTTGGACAGTTGCTGTCCATTAAAGCATCCCAGTTAACCCCCGTAGTTTCAGCATCGCAATCTCCAGCAGAAAACGATGGTGCACCAGCGCCTTCATTCAGCAGTCCAAAATTGTTACTTGAGTCGGAAGAAAATTCGCTACAGGCCCCAAGGCCCAAGCTAAGCAAAAACATGATTAAAAAATTATAAACGTAAGTCATGAATAAGTTCTCTCTGAAAATGCCAACGAGTCAATAAAGCCCACAAAGTAATAAACGTTGCCTTGCGGGTCTTTTGAAGTCCTTATTGAGTTCTTTTGGCCGTGAGTCATTTTACTTAAAAGAGCTAAGTAACTTATAAAGAACAAGATGGTGCAGCCATGTCGTCGCCAGCACATCCATAAACCTTTCCTTTAAAAGTCACCGTCGCGACAGGTAATCGACTTTGAGAACAAGATACTAACGTGGTGTTTCCTTGCAGAGTTTCAGAAGCCAGATCAGGTGTTGTCGGATCAAAGGTGTACACTTGCCCAATATTGACATCGGGAAAATCAAGGGCATCGGCGGCACTATTTGCATTATAGTTATTGCTAACGCAAACCAATTCAGAAGCAGAATAACCATCATAACTTAAGTCAACATTCGCTTCGGAAGCTCTTGCTGAAGCATCTGATGAAACAGGAACCATTCCGAATCCAGCAATCGCACCGACATCATCTAGCACCTGGCCAATCCCACCATAAAGAACTGCCGGCATAGTTTCGCCTTTAACCAAGGTATAACCATTAACAATATCGGTGATCAAATTACCTCTCGGATTAGCTCCCGAACGTTGAATCGTATTATGGTGTACGTAAGCATTCTTTACTAATGGTGACCAACCGTTGGCCATCGCTGCCTCATAATTTCCTGAACCATCACCAACAACGTAAGAAGCCACATCGCTATCGCTTAGAAAATAACTGGCGATTTCGATTGAAGAGGTTTCATTATCCGTAAAGTTATTGTTATAAACTTCAACGTTACTCGTTGCAAAAATTAACAAGCCCGTTCCAGGAGGTACAATGGATACGGCACCGCCACCCGCAAAATTTTCAGCATTGTTGGCGTACAACTCATTGCCAAAAATACGAACGTTTCCACCAAACGCCTGTGTTAAGCCAGGAAGATCGAATGTTAGAATTCCGCCTGTGTTGCCTACAGCAAGATTGTCGTAAACGTCAGCATTAAACGAATTTTCGATTTCAATCCCAGCAACATTTTCTTTTGCCACATTACGTCGAACAACAATATCACTCGACTGCCCAACGTATATTCCTGCATCCGCAGATCCTCTGGCAAAACTATTTTCAATCAAAACGTTTGTGCAATTTAATGGATACAGTCCATAAGCGCCATTTCCATCATCTAATTCGCCTTCCCAAACCGTTGCCGTATAGGCAATGTGCACACCGTTGGCACCGACAACCTTGATACCATTTTTGCTGGCTTCATAAACACCAAAATCGCGAATAGTAATATCAATACCACCTTCGAATCGAATCGCATCGTCGGCAGAGCTGGCTGATGAAAAGTCGAGTTTAGTTTCGTTAATGCCATATCCCGTTAACGTTAAACCATTAGCATTAGTAATTGTTATGGTGTCATCAACAATAAAGTTCCCCTTCGGCAGAACGAAGGTTGCGCCGGTATTACCGGCTGTAAAGGCATCAAATATCGCCAGGTTAATTGCATCTGTAATGTTGTCACCATCATTAGCATCAGGAGCAATAAAAATGGCATCGTCATAAATTGCAAAACCAGAAGTGGTTAGAACGGCATCGCTCATAGAACCATCTTGTCCGTCAGCGCCATCTAATCCATCAGCACCATCTTGACCATCTTCTCCTTTGCAACCCAATACCAGCATCAAGGTAATAATGGTCAATATAAAAGATGTTAAAGTTATTTTTCTCATAAGATTCCCAACTTTGTTTTTAGTTATTGGTTGATGAGTCCCTTAATGAAGGGGTTTCCAAGTAAGCGAATAAACTAACCGAGTCAAATTCAAATCGCGATATGATTGGCTGTGCAAAAATAAAAAAGGACTGTGCAAAAACTTTAAAGGCTGGTTTTTAAAGAGCTGTAAGCCATTAGAATTATGTTGTGCGAATATTAAAATTGGGTAAATTGCATAACGAATGAGATTCTACGCCGATTCAAAAATCGATTAATTATCTCAATAAGTCAGTCACTATACAGATACAGCTTGATCGTCTTCAGCCGCCATTAACACTTTCGACTGTCGAAATTCAGACGGACTTTGTTTATGAATTTCTTTGAAAGCTCGATTAAAAGAGCTGAGTGTTCGATAACCGACATCAAGCGCAATATTAAGGATAGGCGTATTGGGATTTTTGATCAGATGATCTCCTGCTTCAGCAATTCGCAGTTGATTGATGTAATCGTTAAAATTCCGATAACCTAATGTCTGGTTAATTAACGCCCTTGTTTTATATTCTGGCAGATCAATCTCATCCGCTAGCATTTTAAGAGTGAGCTTTTCGGTTCGGTAAAAACCTTTCATCATCACTTCCTGTAGTTTTTTTGCACTCTTTTCAACAGCGTCCATTTTATCTTGATGACAGATGCTCGGCTTAACATTGAGACCAGCAGCAGAAGTTAAAGGAGGAACAATGCCCAATAAAACACCCTCTCGTCCTTTTAAAAGAAGACTGGCAACGATTAATCCAGCGATTGCCACTAAAGCCGACAACCAGTGTGTTGAACCATAACCAAAGTTGAGCGTACCGGTTACTAACAATAGCGCAACACCAACAACTCCCATTAGTGCACCACGAAGTCGTCTTCTGGTGGAAATCAGATCATCAGACCAATTAACAATAATGACCCAAATTCCTTGGCTTATAACAATATATTCAGCATAAACAGGAAACTGCCGAGTCAACAAATAAAGTACACTCGAAACATCACTGCTTGCATCTAAAACACGACCTACCCCCGGAGCTATGAAACTGTAAAGAGCAAATACAGCCCAAATGGATACAACTTCAGGTCGACGAGAAAATGCGAGTTGGCATAATAACCAAAAAAGTGCAGGCAGCATGGTCATGATACTCGAGGTAAGCCATTTCCATTCCAACGGGACAACTTCATTAAGCAGAAAAGCGGCAGCAGCAATTAATAGCGCTAGAAAAACTCGAGCAACATTTATGTGGCCAAAATCTCGAGCGATAATGACAAATATAATGGCCAGCAAACCAAGACTAAAGCCGACAAGTAAAACCAAGATTGAACACCCTATCTATTGTTATTTATTGTTTTACTCAGAGTGTGAAGATAGAAACTTGCGATATCTCAAAGTAACAAATCGCTAAATTACCATCAATGATGGTCAATAATAACGACATAGTAAGTTCAAGTCGAACCTGACTGAGAATTAATGTCATTCTCGGCTCAATATACTATTTTAAATGACCGGTCTTGACATAAATAAGAGCGCCATCGCTTTTAGTAAAAGGTGTGTGTTGACTCAAGTGAGGACTTCGAATCCAGGATCCCTGTGGATAGCTACCGTGCTCATCATAAAAAGTCCCTTCTAAAACAAAAATTTCTTCGCCGCCCCAATGTTTGTGAGGATTAAACTGCGTGTTAGGAGCCCACTTCACAAGTGCGACATGTTCGGTTTCAAACTCATGCAGCGGCATCACGGTTAAACCATCTACCAGGCCTTGGTGCCAATGAGCTTCTGATGTGTTAATAATCAATTGCTTTGAATCGGCTTCGCTGAATTGATGCAGTTTTACAAAAATGGTTGCACCCTCTTTTCCTACCTTGGGAGTATGCGATGTACCAATTGGGTTACGCACGTAACACCCTTTCTTATAATCGTTATGCTCATCTGAAAAAACGCCGTCTAAAACCAGAAACTCTTCACCACCATCATGGGTATGCGGAGAAAACTCGCTGTTCGGCGCATAACGAACAATGGAAGTGGCTCGAGCAACTTCATCGCCAATTCTATCGAGCATCATTCTTTCTACACCCGGCATCGGAGAGTCTACCCAATGATATTCCTCAGGCAAAACAACGACACGTTGTTCAAAATCAGCATTTATTCGAAGCGTCATAGTTTTTTCTTTTACTTAATATTGAACCAAAAAATACAAATATTTTTACGATAAGCAGGACAACATGGAGCACTTGAACTCATCTTAGAAGCTCCGAATATTGGACCAACAATCAATACCTTACATTATCTAGCTGACTAAATTGTGCAATTTCGAAGGCTTGCACTTCTGGCAAGCATGGATTTGTATCTCGACTATACTTACCTAATGGCAGTACATCCACAAAATAGCAAAATATCAATATTATCAATGCCTAACAATCGTGACTATCAAACACAGCAACTGTTTTTAACTCGTGTGCCAGAGACTATTTATGTTCTTTCTTCGTTGTCGAAACACGGCAAGAGCCCTATTTCTATTTTGAACACCACGTTAGCCAAACGGTGTAAATGCCTCTTCGTATTTTTAAAAGTCTTTATATTCTGTACTTTATCTGTAGCCAGTGAAGATCAATCATCACTTAACGACTCTATGTTAGAAATTCCATCAGCAACCTCAACAGAACAAGTAACCTTTTTGTCTCCCCAAGAAAAAGAGCAGCAAGCCATAGAACTTGAAAAGAATGCTCGTGAAACCGATGATTTATTTAAGCTTGCTCAGGCTCATTATCTAAGAGGAAGGATCGCATTATATCGTATGGATTCAGATGAATTTGAAACTCGGGTCTCTCATTTAAAAGAGATATATGAAAATACGACAGCTCCGCGGATATCCTTGCTCATTGATTTGCTCAAAATTGAACAACTATTTTTTGACGATGATTACACCGCAGCTATGAATGCCAGTAAAAAAATAGAAAATGAATTATCCCTGGTAGAAATCAATTTGAATTCCGCTCAATCCATTCCTCTAAAACCCAACGGATACCAAAGTATCTCGTCACAAGACATCGCTCTAGCTAGCGGGATCATCGGTCGAGTTTATACCGACCTAGGTCAATATGAAAGAGCGTTGAATTTGTTACTTTACGGCCTAACAATTTACCAAAGACTGAATAACCGAGAAGAAGTTATTCGATTAAGAACTTACCTTGCAAAGATTTACTCCGTTCAAAGAGAGCTTCATACTGAATTAAAAATTACTAAAGAAAACTTAAAGGAGCTAGAGAACAGCACCGACAGTGTTTTATACTTTTTGAACCAACAAATTCTAGCGGGTAGGCTTGCAGAAGGAAACTCTTTAGAAGCTTCCTTAAAAATCTATCAAAGCTTAATGAGTCATAAAGCACTTTCATATTATCCAAAGAACAAAGGCAACCTTTACCTCAACTCAACATTGGTTCACTTGAGAGCAGGTGAATTTGAAAAAGCATTTAAAACATCAGCCAAAGCAATTGAGTTAATGAAAAGCTATGGCGACGAAGACAACCTCAACTACACCATCGCTATTCAAGGCAATATATTAAGAAAACAAAATAAGCCAAAGGAGGCGATACCTCTTTTTATTAAAGCTCTTGAATATTTCAAAAGAAATAATATGGACTATGAAGCCAGTCAAATAATCAATCAGATCCAGCAATCTTATGCTATGATCGGCGATCATAAAAACGCATATAAATATTTGACAGAACAATATTACTTAACGCGTGAACTATTTAACGAGGATCGCGCAAAGGCAATTGAGTCATTGCAAGCAAAATACGATATCATTGCAAAAGAAAATGCAATTAAAGAACTTAAAAGCAAAAATCAATTAGAGCAAGAAAGAACTCGCTTAACCAGAGATCGCTATCTGTTCTTTTTGATTGTTTCAATAAGCTTATCTTTAATTATCGTTTTGTTAATTTTGAGAAAAAATGCAAAACATGAAGCTAACCGATTACGAGAGCACAACCAGCAAATAGCGGCTAGAGAACATCAACTTCTCTTGCTCGCCACGGCGTTTGAAAATACCTCCGATGCAGTATTTATTACAGATAATGAATTTAAAATTCAAGAAGTTAACTCAAAGTTCTATTCTTGCACCCAAAAATCGAAAGACTCAGTTATCGAAAAACCCTACTACTTTAGTGACACCAAAGGAGAAGATAAAAACTTAACAGAAAGATTGATGAGCCTGGCTAGAGAAAATGAGGTATGGAAAGGCGAATCCTACGATCAACGATCCGATGGAGAAATCTACCCAATAAAGCTCGAAATACGAGCGATTAAAAACGACCAGCAAGATCTCGAGCATTACCTAGTCTTCTTTAGAGACTTAAGCCTCGACAAAAGAAACCAGGAAACTTTAAAACAATTAGAAACTCACGATAGCTTAACTTCTTTGCCCAATCGCAGTTTATTTATCGAACTCCTCGACAATGCTTGTGCATACGCCTCCCGATTTGAACTAGGTATTGCTGTACTTCACATTAATTTAGATGGTTTTAAGAAGATAAATGACTCGTTTGATCACTCTGTCGGTGATCATGTACTTAAATATTTTTCAGAGAAACTATTGAATTTGACGGAAAATAAAGAAGTAATATGCCGCGCTGGTAGTGATGAGTTTATTATGTATATCCATTCAAAGCAGCCCGATATTGAAGCACAAAACATGCTTTCTAGAATTAATGAACTACTCGATAATGCTTTCGAAGTTAACAACCAGTCTTTCAAATTAACTTGCTGTATCGGAGTCTCTTTATTTCCTCAAGATGGTTCCAATGCCGGCGAACTCATAAAAAAATCTGGCCTTGCTCTAAGCGAAGCAAAAGCACAAGGAAAAAACAGTTACCGATTTTTTGAAGCCCATATGAACTCACATATGACTACCCGCTTCAAGACAGAGCAAGCGATAATCCATGCTGTTGATGACAATAAGTTTATCTTTCACTTTCAACCACTAGTAAACTTTAAAGATAAGAGTATTTGTGGTGCCGAAGCACTTATTCGATGGCCAAAAACAGCGAAAGATTATTTACCGCCTAATCAGTTTATTCCCGTTGCTGAATCTTCTGGCCTTATTGAAAGAATCGATAAACTGGTAATAGAAAACATATTCCAACAAATTGCGCAATGGAACGAAGAAGTTCCCAACCAGCTAATATTTTCGATTAATATTTCAGCCAGAATGTTTATTAATACAGAACTACTTTTGGAAACTTTGTCGTTTTACAAGAAAAAATATCAACTTCCATCGAAGCAAGTAAAGGTTGAAGTTACCGAAACCGATCTTCTTAAGCACCTCGATAAAGCTATTTCAACCATGAGTAAAATTAAAGAAGAAGGCTATCACTTAGCACTTGATGATTTTGGCACAGGTTACTCCTCATTAAATTATCTAAAGCAACTTCCTATCGACACACTAAAAATCGATCGTTCGTTTGTTAAGGACATACATTTGTCGGAAAAAAATAAAAATATAGTTCGCTGTATAATTGAATTGGCTCACAGTCTGGACTTACAAGTGACTGCAGAAGGAATCGAATTAGAAGAGCAGTTTGAAATTTTAAAAGAATTTCATTGTGATAACTTCCAAGGCTATCTGTTTAGTCCAGCAATTGAGGCTGACGCATTTTTTGCATTAATTAAAAATAATAACTTAATCTAAGACAGGCTATTCGGTAACATTTAAAACCTCATAAGCAACTTCTAATGAGGAAAAGGTTCTTACATCCTTGCCTTTTAAATAGGTGCTGCTTGAATAATTTGTCGCAGAGCGCTTTTCTTTATCGAATGTAGGAATAACGTAAGCAAATGGACCTTTATAGGTTGTCATAAACTGACGCAAACATAACATAGCATCCATAGACATACTATAACTTACCGTTTTAAGAACAATACCCACTCTCGACAATCCATACTGACTGGAAATATGATCGCAAATATCCTGTTGTTGTGTTCCACTAATTTCAGTTTCTTTATATTTTTCGACAACAACAGCACTTTTATAAGGATAAATTTTTACAAAGCCATCATCATAAGTTTTGAAAAAGTTATCATTTGTGCCCGGCTTTTTCATAAACACTCAATTATCTGCCAAAGAATTTATAACGAATTAAAATTATAGTTCATATTACATGCAACGGTCGCTTCAGGGACTCTAGTATGGAATAAAGATACATCACCACCAAACACAAGCTAGCGCATATCACATACAGCCAAAATCCACCCACGGAGTCCAACATTAGACCACCACCCAAAGGAGCTAATGCAAACCCGAGTATGTAAAATGAAGTCGCGCCAAAGTAAGCGCCTCGCAAATGATCCGGAGCAATTCGATCAACATGCACACTCATTGTCGGAAACAATATCGCTTCTCCCAAACTCATGACCGCAATAGCACCAATCCACCCCCAAAACATATCGAGAGGATTTATCGCTAACCAAAGTTGGGACAAGGTAAGTAATAAGAGTCCTATTTGAATTCGATGAACCAAACTGATATTCGCCATCAACCTTAACAAAACAAATTGGCAAGATATGATGACTAATGCGTTAGTCAGAATCATTAAAGAAACTAAGGCGAGAAGATCAGGTACTGCAGCTCGAGTTAAGTACTGGATCAATGTCGAATCCATTTGGCCATAAATAAACATGCACAAAATGTTCGCAACAATTAAACATTGAAGTAATCGGTCTTGTGACATGATTTTTAATGTCGACAAAAACGTTTGTCCCGGGCCAGAAGCAATGTCGACGGTATCATCGAACGCTTCCTTAATTAACGCGCCCTCTGGACTATTAAACCCCCAAATAAGAACCAGCAAAAATAGGGCAAATGCAGCGGCAGTCACATAAAAAGACTCAGGTTCACCGGTAAGGCCTAGCCAAAAACCCAACATAGGACCGATAGCAGAACCCACATTAACCATAAAATACATGGACTGCATTGCTAGCTCTCGAGTTTCACTCTCTTTCAAAATATCTCCAATAAGCGCCGAGCTAGCAGGACGCCAAATTTCGGTCGCTATTGAACATAGCGTAATCACGATCGTGTAACTCACCACGGAGTCTGCATTGGCCAACAAACAAAAAGAAATAATATAAAGTATTCCGCAACCAAACAGGATTGGCTTTCTACCAAACTGATCCGATAAAGAACTGCCAATAAAACCAGCAATTACCGAAATAACCGCAGCTAAAGACAGAATAAATCCAACTTCAGTCGCAGAAATTTCGAATTGACGAATAAGAATAACCGAAAGAAACGGCCAAACCATAAAATAACTACCTCGAGTAATAAAGGCTCCAAAAAGTAAGACCCACATTAAACGAGGAAACTTTTTTAACTGAGAAATAGAAACGACACTTGACATAACGGTATTATTTTTATGGTTAACACGTCATTTATACCGTACATCGATAAGGTTAGGAAATAAAATATTAAACTAAGACGTTCGAGCTGGTTGTGAATGTAAAGTTTTGCAACTAACTGGAAACCGACTTTAGGATAGAACGATTAAACAATTGAAAAGTTTTACTCATTGCTGACGATAGTTTTTCCTGTTTCTGAATTGCTTGAGCTCTCTCAGTGAAAACTTGTATGGTATCACCATCAACACGATTATTTTTAGCCGTCTGAATTAGCCCCTGCAAAAACCAATTAAAGCGCCTGGCTTTAGATTCATATCGCCCAACACTTTCCATCAAAAGCACTTGCTGAATTTGATCTAATGACTGAACAACGGTCAGTTGCTTACTGCCCTTTTTATTGGTTGTCGACAAAATACCGACTAATCTTCCTTCAGAATCATAGACCCCACTGCCAGAGTCTCCACGCTGAGCTTGAATGTTTAAAATAGCAACATCAGCGAATACTCGCTCCGCTCCTTCTTCATCAGTTTGAGTTGAAGGGTAAATATTTAAGTCACTCAGTTGAATTTGAGCGTCTTGTCTATAGTTAGAAAATGCAGTGTGATAAGTTTGAAAGTCAAAGCGCCACGATTTTACGACAACTGACTGACCAATCTTTTTAGTGTGAGACATTTCAGCAAAAGGCCATTTTTTCGGAACAGAAATTTGAATTAAAGCCAAATCTTGCCGAACCGATTGATAGATAACCCTCGCCTTGTACCAATCTTCGTCAACTCGAACGGACACTTTTTTCTGACGCTCAATGCTATGACTGGTGGTTACAACATAGCCATCAGCACTAACAATCACTCCATTACTTATCTTATCGCCACTTTTAACAACGACCATGCAAGGGTCAGCTGTGGTGTGTTGCGGTTGGTTAGCACTAATAAAAATAGAAAAAATACAGCAACCAATTAAAATTAAGCGGTACATGACTCATCCTTTAATAAAAATCGGACGGGATTATACTGCTCAATATCAAAATGCGATTCGGGAAAATTTTACATTGTGGTTGGTAATAATAATGTCTAAATATACCGAATCGCTTTATATTGTATGTACAAGCTGAGAATTTATACTGTTAATACCAAATGAAATGAATTGCCATTCAAGCGCTTGCGCCCCTCTAAGATTTGGGATTAAATATCACGTTTAATGTCGCTGCCAGTTTGAGACAGGCAATGGCAACCTCCGTTAATCTGCTAAAGTTTTGGGTGGACTGAAATCAAAATGGACTGGAAAATATTTTTAACC
Source organism: Pleionea sediminis (assembly GCF_007570825.1). GTDB lineage: Bacteria > Pseudomonadota > Gammaproteobacteria > Enterobacterales > Kangiellaceae > Pleionea > Pleionea sediminis. The sequence goes on from NZ_SUNB01000001.1 coordinate 790,709, forward strand.
GTTTTTGGTGCTGTATTTATTGCCGAGCTTGGCGATAAAACTCAATTAGCAACAATGCTATTCGCAACTGATAAAGAGGTCAGTAAATATACCGTTTTCTTGGCTGCTTCAGCTGCCTTAATTGTTGCCACCGCACTGGGCGTATTAGCCGGTTCTTTACTATCCGAATATATCAATGAAAAGTACCTGCACTATATTGCAGGTGTCGGCTTTATTGTTATCGGAATATTTACTTTGTATCGAGCTTGACCACAGCGCACTTCCTTTTTACACCAATGATTTTTCAATCGTATGCAGGCTTCAACTTATAAAAGGGAATGCATCTCTGCCACCGAAATCTATTAGATGCGAGTCCCCATAGCCATAGAGATGTGAGTATCATTCCTAGATTAATAACTGTCGAGACATTTACCCCAAAAGAAATTTGATATTTAATCCAATGTAATATTGGAATGAGAAGTAATACTCCGCACAAACCAAATTGTAGAACGCGTCTGGATGATTTTGGGGCCTTAAGAGTTAAAGCTATAATAAGACCAAGTAACCAGACCATTAAAAATAAACTCATTGCTGAGGCAGATAAAAAAACACTAAAAGCGGCTCCTACGATAGCTAAAGGTAAGCCCCACACAACGCCAACCCACAAATCATTTATAAAACTTTCATGCTTGCGTTTTGTAAGCCAAATGTTCACACCAGATGCACACACAACCGTTAAACACAATCCTAGTAAAACATATAAAAGCTTGATGGGTAAGCCAGCAAAATGACCAAAATGAAGACGGTAAACAGAATAGGCAACTTGCCGCCCAATATCGCCATCGGACATTCCTTGGTGATTAATTAACTCCCCATTTGATTTAAACCGATACAATTCAGAATAAATTAACCGCTCAGGTAATCGCGCGGCAATTTCCAAAAACTGTTGTTCGGTTCCTTTGTTTTGAATGACGAAATAAATGGGTTCAGCTTTTGGCGCGTATTTTTCAAGATGATTTAACGCGGCTTGGTAATCAATATTACTGACTGACTGTGAAACTTCGGGATCAGCTCCATATACTGTATCGATAACCGCTTGTCGATTCCCATCATAAAAAGCACTTGCAGTCACAGCAACAAAAAGTCCGACTAAACCAATGAACGCACCCGTTAAGCCAATCATAATATAAAACGGTGTTCCCCATACGCTAAGTCGATTGTGTAAATCAGTTTGCGCTAATTGCAAGCTCCCATTTTTTCGCCACCGAAAAGCATCTTTAAATATTTTTGGATGAGCAAGAATTCCGGTAATGACCATACCGAACAATAGAGCGCCAAAGATTCCAACAATAATTAACCCGATAGTTTCCGGTAAATGCAAGCTGACATGGAGTTCTTTTAAAAAGTGGGTCCACCCCTCTTGGGGAGAGTCACCTAAGCTACCATCCCGGTTGATGAACCACTCTTTTCCATCTCCAGAAATGTGCATACGCGGTACCTCTTCCGTAGGTAGAACAACGTATAAGGATTCTGGAATAGACTCGACTCGTCGTTCGAACTCAGCAACGGAGACCGTTATTTGTTCCACACTATAGTCAGAATATTCTTCTACATCAGGCTGTTCCCAACGTTCAAACTCTTCAAATAGAACAACCAATGTCCCAGTAAAACAAATTAGAAACAATAAGGCACTAATTGATAACCCAAGCAATGAATGGCTAAGTAGTGACCGCTGAATAACTTGAGAGCTAAGAATATTTTTCATCACTCATCTCATGTTCGATGTTTAAAGGTTGTTGATTTTCAATTACAGAGATAACAACACAATTGAAAAAACCAAAATGCTAATCAAAGTAATAATGGGTTTAGACCTTTGCTCTATGGATAGAACCCAACAACATGCAAGCGACCAGAGAGCAGGAAATAAAAATGCTGAAGCGACTAAATTGTTGACTGATGTTCCCGGTAAGAATTTTGTCAGGACAAGACAAGCACTAACACTTGCTAACAGAGTTAAGCCAAAAGAAATTAGAAATGTTACGAAGCACTGAAAAATCTGTCGCATTGAAATTGGCTGTATTAAACGAGGTTTACAACTCCTCTTTCTGACATAACTACTTTTCAACGGTGATTCCGCACTCAAGCCAATGATAACCAGAGCTATAATGCCTGAAACGATAAACCAAATTGTGATGCCATACTCAGGACCAACAATCCAACCCCAAGACAATAAGCTAAGAACAAGCACACTGAAGCTGAATGATCTTAACCACAGTTTTGAAGGTTGCTTAGCTAACCAGGTCTTCCATAGTGCACCAACGGCCAAACTATTTAATAGAAGCGGTAATGTCCAGGTCATCTTTATTGACTCTTTTTTATTAATTAAAAAAGAGCGCAAGTCGAACTTGCGCTCAAGCGCCCACGGGGTTGAGGACTAAAAATGGTAACGTAAATTGGCTGTGACCGTTCGTTTTTGCCCATAAAAACAATCACCTCGATCCAAACATGCAGTAATCGTCGTTTTATCAGTGACATTATCAACGTTTAAACTCAAGTCGAATGCATCAAACTCATAACCTAACAACAAATCAAATAAGAAATACGAGTCCGTTGTATAAGGCATTGGTGTATTTTCGATCATCGTTAAAAAGTTTGTTTTACCCACATAGCGCATACCTCCGCCCAATTTAACGCCTTCCCAAAAAGTATCAGGCCGATAAGTTGTCCAGACAGAGAGCATTGTCTCCGGTACAGCGTTTATATCTAAATCATTTTCATCTTGCGCTTTGCTTAATTGGGTAAAGCTGGCATAAACATCTAAGGTATCCCATTCTAATTGCGCCTCTAATTCAATTCCTTTGATTGAGGCTTCACCAACCTGTGCCAATTGGGGTTGGCCATCAACAATAATTTGTTTGATACGATTTTTTTCAACGGTATCGAATGCCGCGAAAGTAATTAAATGTGCAGAGCCTAAAGGTTGATATTTAATACCAACTTCTCTTTGCTCGCCTTCTTTTGGTTTCAGTAGATTTCCATTAGCGTCAACACCGGAAATTAAGTCAAAAGATTCTGAGAAACTAATATAAGGATGAATTCCATTATTAAAGGCATGCATAATACCTATTCGTCTTGTTGTAACGGAATAATCGTTTTCTGGATTTTTATAACTTCCAGTTTTTGCATCATCTTGCCGCATTCCTAACGAAAGGATCCAATGCTGATCGAGTTTCATTTGATCTTGTAAGTAGACTCCAGTCTGCTCCAAAGTGCCCGCGGAAAAACTATTAAAATCAGGCTCTACCGATAAATCAATCAAACCATATTCGGGATCATAAACATCGAGAAAACCACCTTGGCCAAATGCAAATAACGTTGCTTCAGATAAATCAACGGTCTGATAATCTAAGCCAATCACAAAATCATGACTAACCGTCCCCATATTGAATTGACCATGTAAGCGCAAGTCCGATGTTAGCGACTCAGCTTCTTTGTCAGCCATATAAATCGATCGCAATAAATTACGATTATCAGCTTGAAGCGCAAACGGATAGGCATACATGGTTCGATATTCAGCCTGGCTATCCATATACCGTGCCGACCAATGCGCACTCCATTCGCCATCAATATCATAATCGAGAATTGAGGTTAGTGATGTTTGCTCAGTATCGTATCGATCGAAGCCTGGCTCACTCACAAAACGTTCAACGGGAATTTGCCCAAAAGGGGCAGGACGAACAGTTCCAATATGCGGAAAAAATTGTGTACTCGACCCGGATTCATTTTTTTGATAATTCGACAATAGCGTCCATTCGGTATTGCTACCTAAAAAGAAAGTTACCGCTGGCGATATTAAGGTAGTGTCATCATCAACAAAATCCGTTTGCGTGTCGCTGGCTCGAGTCATCCCGGTGACTCTCATTAAAACTGACGCATCGCTGTTGACAGCTCCGGTATAATCAAATGCCAACTGACGTCGGTTAAAATTTCCAATTTGTGACCAAACCTCAGCGGCAGTCTCTGCTTCAGGACGTTTACTTAAAAGATTTACGATTCCTCCTGTCGTTCCCTGACCATATAGCACTGATGCAGGACCTTTTAGAATTTCTATTTGACCAAGAGAATAAGGATTAGGGCGTGTATTGTTGTAATACCCATACAGCATTTTCATACCATCTAAATACTGTACTGGCGACACCGCACGAACAACGGACCAATCTCCTCGAGTATCAACTCCAAACGGACCATTGAAAACACCAGACACGTAGCCCAATGCATCTTGAACAGTCTCCGCTCCTAAATCCTCGATTCGCTGTTGCGTTAACACCGACACCGAAATCGGTGTTTCTATAATTGGAGTTTCATCTTTAGTTCCCGCAGCACTGACGTAAGCAATGGTGCCTCGTGTTGACACAACAGTAATCACTTCTCCATTTTGCAAATCGGATTGATCGGAGGAAGAACTCTCCTCTGCGTTTAATAATGATGCAGCAAACAGGCAGGCCAATAAGGAGACTCGCCCAGTGACTAATGAATTGATTTCTGACATTTTGAATTATCCTGGTGCATTAAACTGTTACTCATTCTACAAACACGGATCTTAATGATAATAATTCGCATTTGCAATAACAAATAACAGATTTGCTTTCCAAGACTTGTTCAAAATAAAGTGTATAAGTACTTACTTATCACAAAGGTTATTTTTAGTAACGGCTTTCGCGAAGCACTTGAAAATATCACGCTGTGATGACAGATAAGGAAGGTATTCAGGGTGCCATTGTACACCGACTATAAATCGTTCTTTATGCTCGATTGCTTGCACAAATCCATCAGCATCTCGAGCTGTGACAATAAGATCGTCCCCCAGCTTTTTTACCGCCTGATTGTGCAAACTATTAACCACCAACTTTGAGGGAGTAACACAATGACCGAGTTGGCTCTCCTCTGAAACTTCCACTTCTTTCACGGGAAAAGCGGTGTATTTGTTAGGTGTCATTTTGCGATCGGGCCGAATGTCAGAGTACAAAGAACCCTTCGCTACAATATTAAGTAACTGTGAGCCACGGCAAATTCCTAAAATTGGTATACCCGATTCAAGATAGTTTTCAAGCATGGTCATTTCGAGTCGATCACGCTCAGGATCATATCGACTACGTTCATTTTCCGGGTCACCGTAATGTTCCGGATGAATGTCATCTCCACCACTAATAATTAAGCCATCAATTTCTTGATCTAATTGAGGTCCGCCGGGATAAATATAAATACCTTTTAAACCAACTAACCACAGATTAAATCGAATAGCCCACCACCCCACTGGAAAACGTTTGCGAGGACCAGTCACTGCTATGAGCGGTTTTTGATGTTCCATAACAGGAATCCATATTTAATGAGTATCAAAATTGAGAATCACTCACTTGTTATATCTAGCTTATAAAACCAATCTACTCCAGTTCACTAACAAATTCCTCGCAACGCTTAATCCATTGGCCATCAAGTGCACGTGTAAAACGCTGATAATCCTCGCGAAACTCTTCCATGAGATGTTCAAGTTTGTCAGGTTGATTCGCAAGTGCTTCAACCTTTAACCAATAACTCCAGGGCTCTTGTAAATTCCACTGAGTATTATCAATGTCACAATTGGGTAAGCGGTAATGTAGCGTCGGTCGAGACTTGATAAGCGCCTCTTCTTTTAATCCCTTTATCCACTCTTTATCGAAATGAGCAAACAATGGAAGCCAGTCAAGACTACGATTACGCGTTGGATTGAACTCAAGATAATCTTTAATAAATGTTTCTTTATTTGGAGAATATTCAGGATTGACCACTTTCAAAATGTAATCTTTACCAAAGTGATCAATATAAGGAGTTATTTTTCGAACTACATCAATCTTTTCTTTTGCGTAAATCCAATCGTACAAGCACAAGTAAGCTTGCATAAATCTTACTAACGTTGAGGCTTCAAAATCAGGCAGTTCCGGATTTAAATGCAAACCAAATGCATACCGCATGGCGTGTCTTGTGCCGAGAGCACCTTTATTGCGAAGGCACTTAATCATATTTTCAAGCTGATGCAATTCACTTATTTTTACAGGAGGAGCAACGACCTCCCAAGGAACCAATTGTTCTGCTGCAGACTTTAACAACCCCTCGGCAACTTGAATTAACTTGTCTTCTACCGTTTCTTCACTTGATGGCGTCACTATTTTTTGCAGCAGTTGAGCATCCAATTCAACGGTAAAATCACCGAAATCGGTATCAACAACGGAATATTCAAAAACTGAGCGTTTTTCTACTTCGCCGCCAAAGTTATCGGTGATGCACGCCAGAATATCTTCCGGTTCGCAACCCGAAAACTCTAACTCAATGCCCACTTTACGTTCATTTCCTTCAACGTTTTTTATCCGAGTGGGCAACCAATTTTTTAGCGTTTCGATACTCAAAAGTACCTCGCTTAAGCTGTTAAGAAGTTGATTTTTTCAAACTGTATTTGAGTACGATGTAGCCCAAAATACCCGATACTAACGATCCAGCCAGTATCCCAAGTCGCTCATCATAAAGAGAATTAACACCCGTTTCTTCAAATGCTAACCCTCCGATGAATAGACTCATAGTAAAACCAATACCACAGAGCAATGAAGCACCATAAATATGCAAAATAGTAAGATCTTTTGGTAACTTTGTGATTTTAAACATCATACCCAAACCAATAAATAACATAATACCTATTTGTTTTCCAAACACCAGACCGCAGAAAATCCCCAATGAAATTGGATGTAAAAGATTCTCCAGACCAACATTAATAATAGGTACTCCGGCATTAGCAAAAGCGAATACAGGCAAGACAAAAAACGCAACCATGCCATGTAAATCGTGTTCTAAATCCTTGAGTGGCGAGACATTGGGCTCATTTTTATGTTTCATAGGAATAAACATAGCCATGACCACACCTGCCAATGTTGCATGCACACCCGACTTTAATAAAGCTGCCCACATGATGATCCCGACAATAAAGTACGGAGTAATATCGCTTACTTTTTTACGGTTAAGAGCGAATAAAAAGGCTGCTGCAATAATAGCGGTAACTAAAGCGGTCATTGAAAGGTTCGATGTATAAAACAGAGCAATGATTACTATCGCACCGATATCATCAAAGATGGCCAAAGCAACCAAAAACACCTTTAAGCTAACTGGGACACTCTTACCGAGCAGCATTAGAATACCTAACGCAAAGGCAATGTCGGTCGCAGCAGGAATTGCCCAACCTTTCAGTGCGACAGGATCACTCCAATTAAAGTAAGCATAAATTAAAGCAGGAACAACCATTCCGCCTATCGCACCCAAGCCGGGTAATATAACTTTATCAATCGATGACAGCTCACCTTCCCTAAATTCTCGCTTTAATTCCAAACCGACAAGCAAGAAGAAAATCGCCATTAATCCATCGTTGATCCACAATAACAGTGGCTTATCGATTTGAAAGTCACCCACACGAATTTCAACCGGTAATTGAATTAACTTTTGATAAAACTCATACAATCCGGTATTCGCAAAAATAAGCGCTAGGATAGCGGAGAAGAGTAATATTATACCACTCGCTGACTCGAGCTTTAAAAAGCGCTTAAATTCATCAATCACTTGCATCTTTATTCTTCCAATCTTCTTTTAATTATGAAAAACCATACTTTTTTTGATATCAATATCTCTGCTCATTATAGCCGATTTAAATGGCCACTGCTTACCATTCAATGAACTTTCCATCCCAGTCGACGTAAGCAAGCTCACCATCAAAAGGTAATTCAGAAAGCACCTTCAGTAAACGAGTTGCGACAAAATCAGGTGTAAATAACTTTTCTTTAGGTACATTTTTTTGAAACGGTTTTGACAAAGGTGTGTCTGTTGTTCCTGGATGAAAGGCAACCAACTTAACGAATTTATTTTTCCGATAAAACTCTATTGATGCGGTTTTGAGCAGCATATTTAAAGCGGCTTTTGATGCTCGGTAAGCATACCAGCCGCCTAATCGATTATCTTGGATACTGCCGATTCGAGCACTCAATACCACAATATGACACTCTTGTTTTGCCTTTATCAAAGAAGATAGATTCGATATCCAAATGAAAGGCGTGATTGTATTGATTGAAATAAGGTGAGATAAATTAGTGGCTGTGACATCTGCTAAAGATTTTTCAGGGAACGAAACGTCATCATGTAGCACACCGTTAAATATCATTATTTTTGAAATTCTATAAGATGCACCGGCTAAATACTCAATGACGGAAGCTATTGATGCTTCAGTATAGTCTGAAGTAATGTACTCAACACGATTATCCAAAAACAAAGATTCTCTGGTAGACCGGGTAATTGCAAAGATTTTCTCTACCGATTGCACCTCTACCATATGACGGATGACCGCTTGGGCGATATAACTTGAAGCACCGATAATAACGCAACAAGTGTCTGAATTCGTTTGATCCAACTTAAGTACCTATCTGGTTTAATACAATTAACAATTGATTATCATGATTTAATACGATCAATCCTCATTATAAGATCGTCATTTGCTATATTCTTAAGAGCTATCGACTTGATAGTTAATAAGATTATATTTATGGAGCTCCCATTTTCGCCCGACCCCTGTCTTTGCTTAATAAAGCCCTAAAACGTAAAAGAGTCCTTTTTTTAAAAAACTAAGAAACAAAATTACGTATTTCACTATGAAATGATGACTATCTAATGGAGATATACATCCCAATAATTAAAATTAACGCCTATATTTTCATCAACTTCACTTTGACACGATCCACCTACCTCTGGCGTAATGATTGCATCTTCTATAGAGAGTAAAGCTGAACTTGAGTCGACCAATATAGAAGCTCTAGGACCAATAAGCATAGAATTGGGCTCTAATGACCCAATCAAAGTCACAGCAGAAAGACGAAATAAACCAAGTTCGGCTCGACATGTAGTTTGCTTAACAGATTGAATGAAATCATCGTTAAGTAATTGTCATTTACCCAAAAAATAAAATTTATAATCAAGGGGAACAATATGACTTATAAAAGAACATTAACACCCGTAGAAAGATACTACGTCAGTTGTGATAACCATAAGCCACCACATAAAACACCTTGTCTTAATCAAATGATGCTGGAAGGTATTGGCGATTTCGATGAATCAAAATGGCAAAAAGCTGTCGAAATTGCTTCTCAGAAAAATCCCGGGAGTCGTTTGGTTCTTTCTGGAAAGTTGGGGTTCAGCAAATGGAAAGCCTCCAATAAACCTGCGCGTCTTCGTATTGTGGATGGCTCAAATTGGGACGGTATGAGTGATGCAAACTGTCCATTCCAAGGAGCAGCACTTCCTCCTTTCGAAGGTCCCACAACTGAAGTTGTGCTAATTAAAGGGAATCCCGCTCGAATCGCAGTTAGAACTCACCATGGTGCAATGGATGGACGCGGAACTCAAACCTTTATTGATGATGTTTTCCGAGTATTAAATGGCGAAGAACCTCTTGGAGAAAACTCCACGATCACTGATTTGGAATTAGCTAAGCAAATTAATGGTGGCGAACAAAGGTTTGGAGAATTTATACCCGACGATGCGATTCCTCCCACAGGAAAACCCGATGGCAACTCTCAGGGCAGCCACTGGATTCGACGACGCTTACCCGGCAAACACAAACAGGTACTTGCCAAAGCAGCTATTGCAATTTCTGAATTAACAAATCGCTTCGGCGAGTCCAATACGCGTATTCAATTACCGGTTGATATGCGTCCTAGAGCAGAAGGCATTCGCTCGACTGGAAATTTGACGGGCACTATTATGATGAATGTAAATCCTTCAACGACTCCGGATGAGTGGGATAATACTATTCGTCAATTGATAGAGGAACAACGCGAAGCTGAACTACCAAGATTTGCTTCCAGTATTCCTTTAAATTGGTTCGGCTGGCTGCCTTTATCATTAATGAAATACGCCAATAAAAAATTATCCGTTAAGCGCTTAACGACAGGACTTTATCGAACTCACGCTATCATATCGAACTTAGGGCGATTGCCAATAAGCAATTATTCTGGAGGCGGTTTCGAAGCTAAGTGCGGATTCTTTATTCCACCTGAATTCGAAGCGACTGCGTTTTTTCTCACAATGTCTGGCTCTCCCGACGGGATCGATTTTGTTTTGCGTATTCCAAATGTGTTAGCAACAAATAACCGGATGGAAAAAGCTTTAGATTATATTCTGAGCAAATATAATATCGAGTCGCTGGTTGCGGCTTAATGCTATTTAAAAGTTAAACGAGTAAATTTTTAAAGCATTATAGTTTTAAATAGAAATGATACATTCGAAAAGTAAAAATATTTGAGCACACTCTATGTGTGCTCTTACTCAATTTAAGCAATATACCCTTTCACTTATCACTCATTATCTCGACAATTATAGAACTGAAAAATCCCGATAATCATCCACTATATATTCTCCATGAACATCTACATGATGAAATAAAGCCAATTTATCTTTTGCCAAAACAGCCTATACAACCACACCTTAACAACCTGCAACATTCAAATACTAGATTTTACTAGCCGTTGCTTTTTGCAAAAAGTCCCAAAATATTAGAAATCAAATGAATCCGAGATAAAAGCAATGATCAGGATCGACAGATACATCATGCACTAATTTAAATCACTATTGAAAATTAAAACAAGAACATAGTTCACATTGGTGCATAATTAAAACTCGATTAAAAACCCTTAATGTGAAGTAGTTCAACAACAAACAAATATCATCTCTAGTCACAACAAAATAACAAGTCTTTATAAACGAGTAATAATCCTATTACTTAATTTACAAACAAATGAGTCACCATAAACATTCATTAAAATAAAAATAAGTATTGTGTTAACAAATTAAAAACATGAACCATTACAGTATTTTTCTCATATTAGGCTCAAGAAGTTATTAAAATAAAATTAATACAAAATTGTTACTAACAATCCACCTGACATTTTTAATGAATTTAAACAATTCTATTTAACTCCAGTAGTGATTGCCGTGTTTAATCTGCGATCTTTTGACAAATAAAAGCCACTTATCAGCAAACCTTAGCATAGGTCAATTGTTAGACTGAAATCGATTATACAAATAAAACAAATTAGACAAGTAACACAACTAATAAAGAACGAACTGAACACATTGAGTAGGGCAAATGGGTAGCTTGATGTTTCAGAAAATAAGAAAAACGAGGCAGATAATGAACACCTTAAATACAATTCAAACCATTCCGATCTTGATATTACCTTCAATCGCTCATGAGAGACTTGAGGTCTCCTTCAGTCGACAGAAAGAAAATTTCCGAAAATGGTGCAAGCACCAAAATTGATCACTTGAGTTATTTTCAAATTCTCAACTGAACAATTGAATTGATCTAAAAGCGAGAGTCACTTCTTTCAAATTATGAGTCAATTTGTGCATCGATCTATCGATGGCATCTTGAGTTGTAAATTTGTATCAATTCAGATTTCGATAATTAGTTAGCCAACGGAGTATCTCAATTAAGAAGTATTGGCTTATCAATATAAACCAGGCTGTTGTAAGGCCGACTTCATAAAGGAACATAATGCGAGGTAAATAATGAAACAGAATAACTCAAAATTAGAAGCTAAGTACGTACCACTCAATAAATTGTCTTTTAAACAAGTTCTTGGTATGTATCAAGTTTTTGTAAAATACTACGAAAATGTTGAGCAAGAAGTTTTCATTAATGACATGAGCGAGAAAGAAGGAATCATTATCCTCACCGACAACAGCATTAAGAAAATCGTTGGATTTAGTACGCTAAAGAAAGTTCCATTAGATATTAATGGTAAAAAAGGAATTGGCTTATTTAGTGGAGACACCGTATTGGAACGTCAATACTGGGGTGATCGTTCACTACACACCAAGTTTCTTCACTATATAGTTAAACTTAAAATATCGAACCCTCTTACTCCTGTGTATTGGTTACTTATCTCAAAAGGTTACAAGACTTATTTGCTAATGGCGAATAACTTTGTTGATTACTATCCCCGGGCCGATCTTTCAAACAGCAATTCAGCCACAATAAAAAACAAACAATTAAAAAGTGTAGTCAGTAATTATTGCGAACAGTTATTTCCTAAGGCCTTCGATCAGCAGAATATGATTTTGGACTTCGGAGAAAACAGTCAGCATCTAAAAGACAATGTGGCGGAAATTACCAAAGAAATGCAGCAAAAATATCCAAAGATTGATTTCTTTGTAAAACGCAACCCAGATTGGCATCGAGGTACAGAACTTCCTTGTGTTGGAGAAATATCTTTTAAATTATTTGCGAGTTATATCGGAAAAATGTTGAAGCGGCGCAAGCCTGTAGCTCCCAATAAAGAAGTGGCAGCAAATTGGAGATAGCATAAATGGCGCAGATTGCTACTAAGGGTTTTAGTCGACTGGCAAATAAACTGTCAAAGATAACCAGCTACGCTGGTTATCGTCGGTTTACTTCTGCAATGAAAGACGTTGAAAGCTCTCAGACAAGCCGGCTGAAGAATATATTACAGTCCGTACAAGAAACTAAAGTAGCAGACGACTATGGACTGACTGGAGTTCTGTCTTTATCGCAGTTCAAAAATAAGATACCTGTAACGGAATATCATACTTGGTCACCCTATATCGAAGAGCAACGATCGACTGGATCGTCGATACTCTCCCAATCGCCTTGTGAACGCTATCAACCCACTAGCGGTTCAACGTCAGCGATAAAATGGATTCCATATTCTGACGCATTTCTGGGTGAACTCGATCAGGCTATTTCTCCTTGGATGTGGGATTTATATCAACAGTTTCCAGGTATGTCTCGTGGGCGTCATTACTGGTCACTGTCCTGGATTCCAGGGTCATTGCGAGAACAAATCAGTGGCAACGTTAATGATGACTTAAAGCTCTTGTCTTCTTGGAAGCGCATTTTTATGTCAGCACTAATGACCGTTCCTGACGAAATATCAAAAACACAAACGTCCGAGCAATCATTATTTGCGTCGCTTTGCTACCTTGCGGCGGATCAGTCTCTATCGGTTATTTCGGTATGGAGCCCGACATTCGCAATTAATTTGCTTAATGGACTTTCACGATTCAGGGAACAAATTTCAGAAACTTTAAGAACGGGTACATGGAGCATTTACTCCAACGAGTTACAGTTTTTAAAACCACCAAAATCAAAATATGGAGCCAACGTATTAACAGAGTGGAATGGCGAAATTGATTCGATAATAGTCCATTTATTGTGGCCATCGCTTTCTGTAATCAGTTCATGGGACACTTCCACATCTGCGATTTGGGCTGAACAGCTTCAAAAGATTTTTCGAGGAGTAAAGTTTCAAGGAAAAGGGTTATGGTCAACCGAAGGCGTTGTTACCATTCCATTTCAGGGAAAATATCCATTAGCCGTTAATAGCCATTTCTATGAGTTCATGGACCTTCAAGACGATAAAGTTTACACCTCATGGGAATTAAAGAAAGGTCAGATTGTAAAGCCACTATTAACCACCGGGAGTGGATTGCTGCGCTATGCGATGAAAGACCAAATTGAAGTTGTTGACTTTATTCAACAAACCCCCTGCTTCCAGTTCCTCGGAAGAATGGACGGTACTGATATGGTAGGTGAAAAGCTAAGTGGCGCTTTGGCGAGTGATCTCCTGGCAAAAACTGCCAATAAACATCGTGAAATAAAACCGATTAGTTTAGTCGCCGTACCATCAGTAACATCTGAACAGCCTTATTATCTTTTGTTGTGTGATCGATCAGAAACCCACGAAAGTCAAGCAGATGCAGTAGCAAATGAACTAGAGGCCGAACTCAATAATCACTTTCACTATCAGTTGGCAAGAGATCTTAATCAGTTAGGTCACGCTCGTTGCCTGATTGTTGATGATGCCTGGAAGCTCTATGAAGATAGATGCCGTCGTCGGGGCATGGTGGTGGGCAACATTAAAGTTGAACCATTAACACTGTGGGACAGCGAAATTCCTGACGCTTTTAAAAACGCTCGTCAGTCAATTACCGAAGAGCAATCAAAATATGAAGGTTCATCTATTGGTATTAAATCAGACATAATGGTTGGTGCATAAATGGCCTCTAACTTTGAACTTCGACAAGCAACTGAAAACGATACGGGCATTATTAGAGATCTCATTCATGCGACTCCGCAAGATGGAGATTTGCTCATTAACTTTGAACGAGAGCCCAACTTTTTTGACGGCACAAAAGTAACAACATCTAAACCAGATGTCTGGCTGTATTATGACAATATAAAAAAACAGCTGGGCGGCGTCTTTAGTTTTGGCTCTCGTGAGGTTTATGTTAATGGGGCTCGAAAACAAATCCGTTATGCAAACGACTTAAGGATCCACTCCGACTATCGAGGTTCGAGAAGCTTATTAAGAATGTTCAATCAAGTTAAGAAGCAACTGAACGATCGTGAGTGGATGCAAACGGTCATTTTATCGGACAACCAAGCTTCGTTATCAACTGTTGGTAGCGGCAGAGCGGGCCTTCCAACTTATTATCCTTACGGTAAAGTAGCAACTCATATGCTCTATGTATCTGGAAAGAAACCAGAGATCAATAACGGTATCAATATTAGGCTCGCTAAGCCTGACGATATTAATGCCATGCAGCGATTTTTCAACAAAGAAGCCCCAAAAAAGCAGTTTTATCCTCACTATGAGTTTAATAATCTGAAAACAGAAGACAGTTATTACAACAATCTTTCAATTGAAAACTATTTTCTCGCATTCAATGGTTCAGAAATTGTTGGCATATGTGGTTTCTGGAATCAAAAAGAATTCAAACAAACACGTTTTCTTGAGTACCGGGGTAAAATGCGATTATTACGACAAGTAAATAATGTTTACTCAAAATTATTTGGCGGAATCCAATTACCAAAACCTGGAGACACATTAGACTATATCTCACTTCATACCATTTTGGTAAAAAACAACAATCCAGGTATTTTCAGCAGCCTTCTTAGACGCGCCTACAATCATTTTTGTAGCCAGCCGATTAGTGCCATAGTTACCGGGTTAAGTATTGACGATCCATTAAGTGAAGTCTACAAAAAATACAGAAAGCAAACGATTTACAGTAACCACTTTTTAATGAGTTACGAGGAAGATCCACGAGAGACTTTAGATAGAGAAAAAACGCTCTACCTCGAAATATCACGTGCATAGACTGGATTAAATGGAATAATTTAGCTAACAACCCTATGAAAAGGCGATAAATAATGACAACTAACAGTATCGTTTTTAAACCAATACCACAACAACGCGACTATGTTGCTATGTGGTTTGAAGCCAGAAAAGAATTTGGTATTTCAGATTCAATGAATGTTGCACGTCTGAACCTAAAGGATAACAGTGCGGTATGGCAGACTTTTCCTCATAGTAAGATGGATGGCTTAGGTGGCATGGCAACTCTCATGCGCAATGCCGGTTATCCGAGTCGCCAGTTACCAAAGTCATCAGAAAAAGAAAAACCAAGTTTTTGGCAACTTATCAAACTATTATTTAAGCAACCTAAACCTCTCGCAGCAAAAACAATACGTTGGAAAAAAAGATACAATATAAGAAGCTCAACAGATGGTGAGATTGCGTACGATTTTCTCAGTTCCGATGAAACAAACAGAGTAAAAAAATTAGCTCGAGCTAACCGAGTAACATTGAATCATTATGTATTATGGGCACTCAATAGAGCCATTGCGACTCATTTATTAGATGAATATCAAGATTATTACTGGTTATACCCAGTGAATCTTCGTGGCCCTTTAAATTTCAATACAGATATTTTCAACTACTCATCATCAATTAATCTTTGTGTTAATAACACTATGACACCCAAGAAAATACAAGAGCGGGTTAAAGAACAGTTGAAAGCGAAGGCTTATTGGATTAACTGGTATATGGCCAACATAGGTCGATTGGTCGGCATGTGGGGCATTAAAAAAATTTATCAATTCATTAGTAAACGACAATTTTTTGCCGGTTCATTTAGCTTTTTAGGGCAGTGGCCACTAAACGATCACGATAACCCACCTAAAAATCCCGATGAAATGTGGGTAACCTGCGGAATTGGAACTCGAAACTATCCAGTTTCAACAGGCGTTCTTTTGTGGTACGACCGATTATCGCTAGGAATCAAACTACATCCCAGTATTTGTAAAGATCATGAAATAACCAAGCAGTGCCTTTCAGATTGGAAGAAGTTATTACTCGAAGGTAGTGAACTCCAAAAAACAATCTCAGAAAGCCTTAAATATTCGCAGTAAACAATAGGCTTTATTAACAATAGTTAAATATGTAGCAGTAGCAATGAAAGATAATAATAAAATACTCGATGATGGTAGACAAGATACATCTGTACTAGAAACACCTAGCGATAGGAGTGAAAAAGAAAAAGCGGAAGATAATTATAGTCGCACTGATGAAATTAAAAGTCATCACAAAACATTCTTGCATTTCATTATCGAAATTTTTTCAACGGCAATTAATTTATTGTCTTATTTAATTAACAAAGGGCAAATTAGCAATAACCATAGCTACGATAATAAAGCGAACAACGCAAATATTTCGGATAAAGTTCAAGCCCCGAGAGAAGAGAAAGATAACGCATCCGTTATTCTAACTAAGTTAGATGCCCGTCACTTTATTATAGCTACGGTCATTTTACTCGCAGGAATTATTACAGGCTGGTTACTGCTATCATTGGCGCCTCAAGCAGAAAAGCAAAAAGTTGAGCATAGAACTCCACTAATAGAAGCCATTGAAGTAGAGCAAGTTGCAAAACGAATTCCAATATACAGTCGAGGAACGGTCGAGCCCCGCACGCAACTCAACTTAATTAATGAGGTTGAAGGTCATGTCACTTACTTATCCGATAACCTGGAAAGTGGCAGAATCTTTAACAAAGGTGAATTACTTTTAACCATTGATCCAACTCGCTATAAACTTGAAGTAACCAAAAAGCAAAGTGCAGTCGCTTCAGCAGAACTATTTCTGGAAAAAGCACGCGCGACAGCTAAAGTTGCACGCAAAGGAGCAAAAAGAAATGCTTCGGCTTACGCTTTGCATATTCCACAGCTGAATGAAGCAAAAGCAAAGCTTGCTGCAGCTGAAGCAGATTTAGAGGTTGCGAAACTTCATCTGGAAAACACCCAGATAAAAGCACCGTTTTCAGGAAGGGTTAAACATAGCGACATCAATCTAGGTCAGTACGTAAATTCCGGCGCTCTAGTTGCCAGCATCTATTCACTCGATGCAGCAGAAATTCGATTACCCATTTCGAATAAGCAAATTAAACTCATCGATCTACCCTGGTTTTATACAAATAATCCTTTACCAGCTCTGGAAGAGTCGAGCGACAACATTGCTGAAATAGAATCAACAAAAAAAAACTTGGACTTCGACAGAGAAAGTAATCCATCGGTAGAAATTGTTGGTCAGTTTGCTAATAAAGAATATCGTTGGCGAGGAGAAATAAAGCATGCCGAAGGGGGATTGGACGAAAACCAACTAATTTACTTAGTTGGACACGTTAAAGATCCGTATCGGAGAGATAAACAAAATCCCAACCGCCCGCCCTTAGAACCCGGTTTATTTGTTGAAGCTGAAATTGAGGGTAAGTTCTTTGATGCTATTTTTGAAATACCAAGAGAAGCTTTACATGGAAAAAACAAGGTCTGGTTAGTTGATGAGAATAATCGAGTGCTCGTCAATGAAGTCAATGTTATCTATCGAGGTCCTAAATACGCATATGTCCTTGACGGATTAAGCAATGAAGACAGACTGGTAATAACCAACCTGGATTATGTAGTAAACGGCATGGAAGTTCGCATCAATGATTCATCTCAAACAACTCAGTGGAGTCAATCAGGTGTCGCTGGGCAACCGTTGGATAAAAGTTTACAAGAAGAGACGTCGCCTAAAAAAGATACTTTAAGAAACATGAGTCGACGCTGAAATGAATCGATTAATTATTTGGTTTGCTAAGAACTCTGTCGCCGCTAATGTTTTAATGATTCTCATATTAGTAATGGGATATTTGTCGATTCCCAATACCAAAAAGGAATTAATTCCTAACGTATCTCTAGAAAGAATAGCTATTCAAACACTTTATCCTGGTGCATCCCCTTTTGAAGTCGAGAAATCGGTTTGTAAACGAATCGAGTCGGCTATTTACGATATCGAGGGCATGATTGACTTAACAACTCAGGCTCAAAAAGGCTCATGTAATATTCAGCTTGATGTAGATTTTGGTTATGATACACGCATTATTCTAGAAGAAGTTAAAGCCAGAGTTGGCGGGGTGAGTGGCTTTCCACCGGAGGTTCAACGTCCAATAATTAAAGAGCTCAAAGTACGAAACCGAGTTGCTACTTTAATAATCAGTGGCGATGCTGAGGAGTGGGTACTAAAAAAAATCGCTTCCAGAATCAGAGATGATTTGCTCGATAGTCCATTAATTTCCGTAGTCGACTTGGAGAACGTTCGACCTTATGAAGTATCGGTACAAGTCACCGAATCATCGTTACAGCAATATGGCTTGAGCCTTTCCGAAGTAGCAACAATTATTAAAAACTCTTCGCAGAATATGCCCGGCGGTACACTGAATACTGCAGCTGGCGATGTATTAATTCAAACCGAAGGAAAAGTAGAAACGGCGAATGGCTTCGACTCTATTATACTTCGCTCAAAACCCGATGGAGGACGTTTATTGCTGTCCGACTTAGCTACTGTCGTTGATGGCTTTGAGTATGGAAATACACATGCCACTTTCAATGGTAAGCCTGCGGTGTCGTTAGAAATCTATCGAGTCGGAAAACAAAATATCGTTGATGTTGCACAAGTTATTCAAAATTATGTTGCAGAACCGACAAGCTATATACCACCAGGTATTTCCCTGTATATTTGGCAAGATGACTCTAAACATTTTGAGGGACGAACCCAACTATTAATAAATAATGCTTTGCAAGGATTGTGCTTATTATTTCTAACCCTTATGTTGTTTTTACACTGGCGTGTTTCTTTTTGGGTAAGCGTTGGAATTCCAATTGCATTTATGGGCGCCTTTTGGTTCTTACCCAATTTTGGAGGATCAATTAATGTTATTTCATTATTTGCATTTATCTTGGTTCTCGGTATTGTTGTAGATGATGCGATTATTGTTGGAGAAAGCGTTTTCTCACAACAAAGGTCAGGCCTTACCGGAGTCGACGCAGCGATAACAGGCACGAAAAAAGTTTCTAAACCAATCACCTTCGCTGTTCTAACCACGATTATAGCCTTTATTCCTCTACTCTACCTGCCCGGCCCAGAAGGCAAGTTAATGCAGGTTATACCCATTGTGGTGATTTCCACCCTTATTTTTTCACTAGTAGAATCCTTATTAATTTTACCTGCTCATCTAGCCCACAGTCGCATTACTCAAGCTGGTTACGAAAATAAAAACACCAAATATCAAAAGCTCTTCTCTGAAGGCCTCGAGAAATTCGTTGAACGATGTTATCGACCATTCTTAACGTTTGTTTTGCGTTGGAACTTGGCTGCTATCACAGCTTTTATCGCTATTTTTATTGTCGCTATTTCTCTTTTAACAGGAGGATGGTTAAAAATGGTCCTCTTCTCTGAAATTGAAGCCGATGTCGCCGTTGCGTCGGTAGGATTTGCAGAGGGAACACCTGCAGAGGTAACTCAGCAAGCGGTCAATAAAATTGAGCAAGCGGCAATCTTATTATCACAAGAGCTCGAAGAAGAGTTCGGAGAGAAACAAATCAATCAAATATTAGCGGTTATTGCTCCGAGAGTTAAAACTTCAAATGCGAACTCACAGAACCAAGAACACAAAGGCAGAGTTTCAATTGAATTTGTTGACAGTGAAAAAAGAAAGATTGCAGGTAAAGAATTGCTTAGACGTTGGCGTAACTTAGTTGGTGATATAAATGGAGCACTAGAACTTCGCTTTGAATCAAACTTGAATAATCCCATTCCCGATTTAGCCATCAACTTTTACGGAGACAATTTAAATACTTTGAAAACGGTAGCAGAAGACTTTAAATCGCAAATGATTAAACATCGCGGTGTTTATGAAGTTAGAGACTCCTTACAGTCCGGAAGAAAGCAAGTCACCATACAATTACTTCCTGTAGCTCGAGATCTTGGGCTAACATTAAATGACCTGGGCAATCAGGTACAACAAGCTTTTCATGGGATTGAGGTACAAAGTTTTTATCGCGGAGAAGATGAAGTAAAAGTGATGGTTCGGTATCCCGATAGTGCAAGAGGGTCACTCTGGCACCTTGAAAATATGCATATAAGATTAACCGATGGTTCAACAACGCCTTTACTTCATGTCGCAGAGGTAACCGATGGAACAGGAGCTCCCACCATTCAGCGAATCGATAGAAAGAGAGTGGTAACCGTATCGGCATTCGTTGATAACAACATTACATCAGCCGCGAAAGTAATGAAGCAACTAGAGCAATCCACATTGACAAATTTATCGGTTGACTACCCTGGCGTGCGCTGGGGAATTACGGGAAAACAAAAGTCAATTAAAGAATTTTTCGCATCAATGGGACAAAGCTATTCATTTGCATTAATTATTATGTACCTTTTAATGGCTGTACTTTTTGGGTCTTACTCACAACCACTCATGGTGATGTATGCGATTCCTTTTGGTATTGTGGGCTCACTACTCGGACATTGGATTACCGGCGTCGACGTAACACTTTGGTCTTTTGTTGGTATGATTGCCGTAAGCGGCGTTGTTGTGAATGACAACCTGGTTCTCGTAGACTTTATTAATGAAAAACGTCGAGAGGGCGTATCTATAATAGAATCCATTAAAGAAGCCGGTGCCGCACGCTTTCGCCCTATCATTCTGACGTCATTAACCACCTTTGTGGGTTTAATGCCAATCATTCTTGAGACCAGTGTTCAAGCTCAATTCTTAATTCCGATGGCAGTATCTTTATCATTTGGCGTTCTATTTGCCACATTTATTAGTTTGATATTAGTTCCGTCAGCATATTTAACCTTAGATCAACTGAACAAAGCATTTCAGAGGCTTCATCATAAACTACGTTTACTCTTTAAGGTTCACCAAGACTGGGATATCGATATAGAACAAGCATATGAAGAAGGATTTCGCGCCGGAATGAGCAACAAACCATTGCACACTCCCCCGTTTAAAAATGATGTGATCGCCGCCAGTTGGGAAGCCGGTTGGAACGATGGATATTACTCTCGGAAAGGCTTACAACCGGAAGGATAATATCTATAAAGAAACAACTCGATTTTAATTGATAAATTACAAACGTAAAAAATGAGAGATGTGGTTTGAGAACTTAATACCATTCACAGCCATATAATTACTAGCTCAAGCAAATGTAAAACGACAACCGTATATGTCAACTGCTTCCTGAGATCGAGATACCACTCACTGGTCCAATCCGAGTTAAAACTTAGAACTTCAAGCCTCCAAATTAGCCAAAATCCCGATCCAAGTGCAGCTAAAGCCATGGGTATGTACAAGTTGGAAAGCAAAACACCGACAAAAGCAAGCAATGCAAAACAGTTGGACATGAGCAATAAACGTTTACGCTGAGTTCTATTTTCTTGTTCATAAATTCTCCCCCACAACGCACCCGACAAAAAAGCCAAGATAGTTCCACTGTAAACTAAGAAGACGAAAGGTGGGTAAAAGCCTAGAAAACTTGATTGTTGAAAAGTATACCAAACCGAAATAATAAACGGTAAAACGCCCAACCAACCCAATATTTTTGCGGTAGAAGACGTAGTCGACATCAGCAAGAGACCTTTAATGAACGATTGTTAAATAAAAGTTAGACAATATTGCATACTAAGTCTAAGTACTACGTACCAAAAGTCGTATTAGAGCGTAAACTGCACTTATAAAGTCGACAAAATCCATAAAAATACAAAATGCGACTCAATACCCCCGTCGAAAACAGGCTGAAATGTGAAAGATATATCGATACTTTGGTTTAACAATGATTTAAGAATTAGAGATAATCTCAGTGCTTTACGCGCTTCGGACAGCTCCTTCCCGTTAATTTGCCTCTTTTGTTTCGATCCGAGTTGGCTTAAACCTAACCGACTGAATAGCGCATCTTTAGGCTCGCATAGACACCATTTTCTTATTGAAAGTCTGAGTTCACTCAACGCTCAACTCAATTTATTGGGTCAGCACCTCGTTGTCGAATTTGATCATCCTGAAAGGAGCTTTTCAAAACTTAATGAAATGTACAACATTAAAGAAATCTTTCATAGTGTTTATCCAGGATATAATGAACGCAAAACTCTTAGCAGAGTCAAAAAACAACTTACAGAAGCTCGATTTATTGGCAGTCATACACACACACTATTTGAACTTGATGATTTACCATTTGACCTTGAGCACCTTCCTTCAACTTTTTCAAAATTCAGAAAAACTGTAGAAGAGAGTATGTTGAGAAACCCTATGCAAGCTCCCAATTACTTACCACCATCACCGATCCCAGCAGAGAGCAAACACAATAAAATCCCCTTACCGAAAGAGAAAAAAACAACATCTATGGAAGGGGGTGAACAAGCCGCTTGGCAACGGGTTAGTAACTTTTTTTCGAGTAACGCTCCTCTAACTTACAAGGATACTCGCAATAAACTTGATGGCGATTTTTACGCAACGAAATTTTCGCCTTGGTTAGCACTTGGCTGCATTTCTGCCAGGCAAATTATTAAAGAATTACGTACCTTCGAATCAAACCACAAAGCTAACGAGTCAACATACTGGATATATTTTGAATTGTTATGGCGTGAATATTTTCAATGGTATGCCTACTGTCACAAAGAAAAATTATTTCAAAAAGGAGGCATTACAAACCAAAATTGTCGACAGTGCTTTTATGGCGAGCGTTTTCAAAGATGGTGTTATGGCAACACACCTTATCCGCTGGTTAATGCCTGTATGAAACAACTCAATGCAACCGGATTTATGTCGAATAGAGGTCGTCAAATTGCTGCCAGTGCCTTAATTTATGAATTCAATATCGATTGGCGATTTGGCGCCGCTTATTTTGAACAACAACTCATAGACTATGATGTCGCCTCAAACTGGGGGAACTGGCAATACATTGCAGGCGTTGGTGCAGACCCCAAAGGGGGCCGACGATTCAATCAAGAAAAGCAACAACAGATTTACGATCCCGAAGAAGAATTTATTAATCAATGGCGAGGAAATGTTTTTGATGGCCAGCTAGATTCGGTGGATGCTGCTGACTGGCCAATTTTCACCGTGGATGAAAAGCAAAAATGAACACATCCAAAGTCGGTATTGTTTGGTTTAAACGCGATTTAAGATTAGCCGATCACTCTCCCATTCAACATGCCTTAGAAGAAAATAACCATATCATTTTTATCTACAACTTCGAGCCTATGTTACTCAACGATCCTCATTTTGATGAACGCCACTGGCGATTCGTATGGGAATCGCTTGATAATCTCGATCAGCATTTAACCGCTCACAATACAACCGTTAAAAGAACGTCATTACCCATGCTTGATTTGCTAACGCTTTTAAAGCAACACTATTCAAGTTTCACTTTGTATAGCCATCAAGAAGTGGGTTTACTGAATACTTATCAGCGAGATCAGATGGTTAGTCAATGGTGTCATCAGAATAAAATTCGATGGCATGAGTCTCAATATGCGGCTGTCATTCGCGGAGCTAAAAGTCGAGAAAACTGGGACAGCGATTGGGATAAGCGGATGAGAGCAGCACAATACACTTCAAAGTTAACCCGCATAAATCCAATACAATGCGACTTTATTCCAGACTTTGAAGCGCCAGAAAGCTGGAGTCATGCTTCGCACTTATTTCAAAAAGGCGGCATCGATATTGCTCACGACATCTTAGCAAGCTTTTTCACTGAACGAGGGAAAAAGTACCGAGGTTCAATATCGAGCCCCAGTTTAAGTCGGAAATTTTGCTCTAGATTGTCGCCTTATTTAGCATTTGGTAATTTAAGTTTGCGACAGGTTTATCATTATCTACTAAATCATTGGAATAAACCGGGATGGCGCTCGGCTTTATCTGCATTCAGTTCACGTTTGCATTGGCACAGTCATTTTATTCAAAAGCTAGAGTCAGCCCCCAATATGGAAGCCACTCCTGTAAACATTGCCTATAAAGATTTTCCATACCGTAACGATGACAATGTCAACTCCGATATTAAACGATGGCTTTCAGGTGCAACTGGATTTCCTCTCGTTGATGCTTGCATGCGCTGCTTGAATCATACTGGCTACATCAATTTTAGAATGCGAGCCATGTTAGTTAGTTTTGTCACACATCATTTAAATATACATTGGCAAAAAGCCGCCATCCCTCTTGCACGTCTTTTTTTAGATTTTGAGCCGGGAATTCACTACCCTCAAGTTCAAATGCAAGCTTCTGTTACTGGGATCAACACCATACGACTTTACAATCCGGTTAAGCAATCTCGCGAGCAAGATCCTGAGGGAGACTTTATTAAACAGTGGTGCCCAGAGTTATCGTCTCTCCCCATAGAGTTTATTCACACTCCTTGGTTGATACCTCCAATAGAGGCCCAGTTTATGGATTTTAAGCTCGGTGAAACCTATCCTTTTCCGATGATTGATATTGAACAAGCGGCAAAAGTAGCGCGTAAGAGATTGTGGCAATTTCGTTCTCGAGAAGATGTTAAGAAAAATATCCCAGAGATACTAACTCGCCATGTAAGACCAGATAAAAATAAAGCAACAAAGAAAGTACAGTCGAATGCATAAGAAATTAAAGCTACCCAAAAAGATATGTCTTGTTTGCCACCGTCCTTTTGAGTGGCGAAAAAAGTGGTCAAAATGCTGGGACGACGTTCTATATTGCTCAAAACGCTGCAGAAATAATAGCAGTAAACTCGGTTCCAAAATACATCCTAGTTTCTCAAAAGAGAGTAAGTAATGAAACCGATTAGAAGTATTGGTGCAACACTCAATAAAAGTACATCAACATTGAGACTCATTTTAGGCGATCAACTGAATGCCAATCATAGCTGGTTTCGTCAAAAAGACTCTTCCATTGTTTATTTAATTGCAGAACTAAAACAAGAAACCTCGTATGTAAAACATCATAAGCAAAAAGTACTTGCCTTTTTTTCAGCAATGAAAGAATTTGCTTTTGCACTAGCAAAATCGGGTCATCAAGTGATCTATTTAACGCTTGACGAAACTCATTTATTTGACGAACTACCTGAGCTTTTAAAAGAAATCATCCGCCAATATGACATAGAACAATTCCACTACCAACAACCCGATGAATACCGTTTAGCCAATCAGCTTCAATCAGTAAATTTTCCCAAGGTTAAAAAAACACGCTTTGATTCGGAACATTTCTTACTACAGCACGACGAAATCAGTGACTATTTTGACAAAGAAAAAAAGATGAAAATGGAATTTTTTTACCGAAAAATTCGTAAAAGATTTCAGATATTAATGGATAATAACCAACCCGTCGGCGGTAAATGGAATTATGATCATGACAATCGAAACAGTTTTACCAAGGATGATCTTAAGAAAATTCCCAAACCTTTGCTTTTCACGAATGACGTTAGGCCAATACTAAAACGCATCGAAAAGCATAATGTGAAAACAATGGGTGAATGCTCGACAGAAATCATTTGGCCCATCAACCGAAAACAAGCTCGACAACTCTTAGCCTTCTTCTGTGAAAACTTATTACCTCACTTCGGCCAGTTTCAAGACGCCATGACGGAAAACTCACCGTATCGCTGGAGCTTGTATCATTCACGATTAAGCTTTGCCTTAAACTCCAAAATGCTCTCTCCAATGGAGGTTATCAATACATCGCTTGAAGCGTGGGAACACAACAAAGACTCAATTTCACTCGCACAAATAGAAGGCTTCGTGCGTCAAATCGTAGGCTGGAGAGAGTTTGTACGCGGAATCTATTGGGCAAACGCTCCCGACTATGCCTCATTAAACTACTTATCAGCCAACCGGCAACTTCCCGATTATTTTTGGACTGCAGAAACGAAGATGAATTGCATCAAGCAAGTCGTCTCTCAATCTCTTGACTATGCTTATGCTCATCATATTCAAAGATTAATGGTAACGGGTAATTTTTGCCTCCTCACCGGCATTCACCCTGATGAGGTCGATGAGTGGTACCTTGGCATTTACGTCGATGCCTTAGAGTGGGTCGAAATGCCTAACACTCGTGGTATGACTCAATTCGCTGATGCAGGTATCCTTGCCACGAAACCTTATTGTTCCAGCGGTAGTTACATCAATAAAATGAGTGACTACTGTAAAAATTGTGATTACTCTGTGAGTAAAAAGACTGAAGCGGAATCATGTCCTTTCAACAGTCTTTATTGGAACTTTATTGAACAACACAAAGATAAATTTAATAATAATCCTCGAATGCGAATGATTTATATGTCCTGGAATAAAATGTCGCATGACAAGCAGCAAGCATTAATTCAGCGTGCTCAGTGGTGTTTAAACAACATCAGTAAACTTTAAAAATTATGAGAGAAGTATTTAACCGAATCCAAACTCACCGACCTTGGCTAGTTATCACGGGCGCGGGCATTAGCTTAGGTTCGGGAATCCCCACTTATCGTGACCATGAAGGAAACTGGTTACGTAGCAATCCAATTCAACACCAAGAATTTATTCAATATGAAGATAAGAGAAAGCGTTACTGGGCTAGAAGTACGCTTGGGTGGCCGCCGGTAAGTAGAGCACAACCCAATAATACTCATTTTTTACTGGCTCAACTCGAGCAACGAGGGTTGATGAAAGGCGTTATTACCCAAAATGTAGACCGATTGCATCAAAAAGCTGGCCATAAAAGGGTTATCGACTTACATGGCCGATTGGATCGAGTCAAATGTTTATCATGTCAGCAATATGAGTCTCGCAATAATCTTCAGCAAC
This sequence comes from Pleionea sediminis, assembly GCF_007570825.1. Lineage (GTDB taxonomy): Bacteria > Pseudomonadota > Gammaproteobacteria > Enterobacterales > Kangiellaceae > Pleionea > Pleionea sediminis. Next base: position 817,738 of record NZ_SUNB01000001.1, read on the forward strand.
GACTCATCGAGCTAAACCCTTTTTTACTAACAAAAGAAGTTCAAATGGCACCCGATGGTGATGCGCATTTAGAAAATGAACTTACGCAACAAATGAAGATAGCCAATTGCCTCCATTGCAATGGAACACTTATGCCCGATGTTGTCTTTTTTGGCGGCACTGTACCTAAAGCAACGAATTTGGCTACCAGTAAGTTATTTGATGAATGCTCAGGAGTAATAACGATAGGTAGCTCACTGATGGTGTATTCAGGCTATCGTTTTTGCAAGCTCGCTAAGCAAGAACACAAGCCTTTAATTATAATTAATCAAGGAAAGACTCGTGCTGATGATATTGCAGATTTCAAAATTGAAAAAGATTGTGCGACAGTACTAAAAGGATTATTGGATCATATAGGAGGCTAATTACCACTTGGAGTTAACGTTAATCCAAAAGCGTCTTTCACTTCCGGGAATGTCATAGACTGGATAAAACTGATTTAAATAAAAGCTCGACAAATCGGAGGTAAAAGCCGGATGTTCATAGCTTTCGTCAAATACATTTTTTATCGAAAAATCAACTTTCCACTTACCAGCAATAACCCAATCGCCAACTTTCGCATTCACTAGAGTAAACGAGGGCTGCTTATTAGCTTCTTCAGCGGGATTTAAGCGATCACCATAATGCTTTAGCTCTACAGAAACATGCCAGTCATCTGTAATTAAATGTGAAAGACCCAGTTTTAAACTCTCTTCAGCCGAAAATGCCACTCGAGATTCATCCAGTGAGTTTCGTACATCGTTATAGCTAATACTGCCATATCCGCGCCATTGATTACTGCGATAGTTCAACTCTACTTCGAATCCATATCCTTCAATACCAGGTCCATTTATAAACGTTTCTAATTCATTAGTACGAATTGTATTTTCGGTTTCATAATAAAAGACAGAAGTATGTAACTGCCATACATTCTGCCAAACTTTATCAAAGGTCGCTTCATAGGTTTGAATGGTTTCTGGCTCTAAATTCTCATTTCCATTTAGAAAAAAGCCACCATTTAATTCCCAACTGTTAGGCGCACGAAAAGATTCACCATATAACAAACGTATTATGGAGTTTGAACTAAAGTCATAAGATAAAGCTGTTCTAAAGCTGTAATAACGCCCAACTGAATTATAGTCATCAAAATGGACGCCTACATCGATGCGTAATGAAGGATAAAATCTAATTTCATGACTGAAAAAACCACTTCTTACAGTTTCATTGGGGTTTACCGACAAATTAATATCGAGTAATTGCAATGGATCATTTTCAGATCGATATACAAAATCGTAATCTCGATAATTTTTAATTTCTATTCCATAAATCGTTCGACTGTGAGGGCTCCAGTTCGTATCTGCTATTAACTCAGCGCCGTAGGAACGACTGTTAATACGGTTGTATTCCGATGGATAATTCGGCCCTTCAATTCCGTTAGGATCTTGTAAGTAGAGGTAACGCCCCATAAACTCATAATTGTCAAAAAAGATGCGCCCCTCAATATTTAGATAATCTGCAAATTCACTTTCAAAGCCAATTTCCAGGTGTTCATTTTCGTCTTCAAAAAAAGTACCCGATTGATCAATTCTGCCGCCAAATATTCCGGTTGGCACATATTTTTTTCGAGTATTATGGAATAACTGAACATAAACGTTTTCATTTCCTGCTCGAGCCATTAATGTCTTTTTCGACTCTCTATTGGCCCGACCAGAGACAAAACCGCCCGTGGGGTAAACTCCAGAAGTATATTCATCAAAAAACATTGACTCTTCCATACCCTGCTCTACTGAAAGCTGCGTATTTAAAAACCAATTTCCGGACTCAAAATACTTTTGACCATGTATCTTTTTATCGCTAAAACTACCAACAGAGATGCCATAAGAGTCATTACCTTTTCGCGTGATAACATTAATTACAGCATACATTGCATTGGTACCATAAACGGCAGAACCCGGTCCACGGACGACTTCTATGCGCTCTATGTGGTTAACATCAACCGTAGCCAGCTGACCATTAAAGTATCCGAAGTTTTCGACAACGCTATGCCCATTAAGTAACAAAAGAATACGTGAGTTGGGATCATTCGATTGATACGCACCTCGAGGTACGACAAAGTCATAAATTCGATCGCTAAAAACCATAAAGCCGGCTAAAGCATCGATAATTTCGCTTAAATTTCTCCAACCGAATAAATCGATGTCCTCTTTTGTTACAACAGTAATGTAAGCCGCGGTATCTCGAATATTTTCACGAGTCTTTTTGCCTGCAGTGACTTTGATATTGAGTAACTGCTCCATATTCAAGCCAAACAGATCTTCTTTATTTGAAATGCTTGCGCTAACACCTCCTGTAATACTTATAAGAAACGCAAGCCAACACCAACTTGGTACATTTTTCATAATTTTTTCATTGAGTTAAGTAAACCCGCACTGTAAAACAGTATAGATGAAGTCTTTGCATTTCGCACAGCGATAAAATAAAGGTTTTAGGCTACAATTTTGTTCTATAAACTTTAATCTTTAACACAAATAGCAAAGATTGATACAAATCAACGTCTTTGCTGATCGAGTTTAATATACTTAACCTATAAGTAGTGGTGACTTAGGAGAATTGTTATATGTTTGAATCTATTAAACATTGGTTTGAGTCGCTCAATGGCGCAGAATCTCACTTTGATCATCCGGACGATGAAATGCTACACGGCGCATTAGCCTCTGCTCTCATGCACATTATTCTGTCGGACAAACTTGAGTCAGATAAAGAAAAGTCTATGTTTTTCGAAATTATGCAGTCTGAGTTTAAATTGGACAATAATAAAATTAACTTCCTCTATAAGGCAGCAAAGTCCTCTACAGTAACACTTCACGAGGATTTTGAGATTATCAATAAGTTCCTAAAAGACAATCCTGTTGTTAAGGCACAGTTTTTGGATGAGCTTAATCGACTTATTGACTGCGATGGAGTCCAAAACAAAGAACTTGATTTATTTTACGAGGCGGTAAAAGAAGTATTTCCAGAGATTAGTCGGTTTGATTAATTGTTCGATATATTGATTTCGAACTTATTAAAAATAAAGCAGAAGCAAACCCGGCAGACGCAAATACCATACACATCACCATTATCTGATATCTCACCGCAATGAGCGGTGAGACACCGGATAATATTTGTCCCGTCATCATCCCCGGCAAAGACACTAGTCCTACAGCAAACAATGAATTTACTATTGGAATTAAAGAAGTTTGATAAGCGGTGGCTCGAGCTTTTTTTTCACTTACTCCTTTATTTAACTCGCTCAAATAGCGCTCAGAGCATAAGCTGACACTGTTCATAGCGTTCGCAAAGATCATACCGCCCAATGGAATGATATATTGCGGATCGAACCAAGGATTAACACTCAATACGCCTTGGGTAATTATTGTAAGAATAATCCCACCACCTATAAAGACAGAAAAGATGGTGTGCTTTAATAGCTTTGTCCGATGTTCTTTTACGGTCCGCAGCGCGATCCAACTCGATGCAAGCACCATAGTTAATAAAACCGCTAATATGAGAATTGAGTTTTCACTTTCAAACAAAAAAGTGAGTAAATATCCGACTAGCAATAATTGGACAATCATTCGTAACAAAGCGGAAAAACCATCACGATAATTTGCAGACCAAATATACATGATAACAATCACGAACAACGCGGGAAATAATCCGATTAATAATTCAAAATAATCAATAATTTGCATGTCGTTATTATTCTTAGTTTATTATTAAAAAGGAAAACCGTACTATCATACAATATAACGTGTGCACTTGTTTTGTCATAAAAGTGACATAATAGAGATTAAGTTTTTTACTCATGATTTACACTCATCAAATAAAACGTCGACGCCATAAAAAATAAACCACGGGTAGAATAAAAAGAGTTAGCAGTAGGGCACTAATCATACCTCCCACCATAGGCGCTGCGATTCGACTCATTATTTCAGAACCCGTGCCTCCACCAAACAAGATAGGCAATAAACCAATAATAATGGACGAGGCAGTCATCATAACGGGACGAATTCTTAAACCAGCTCCATGTAATACCGATTTTCGAAGCGTAGAAGTTGATAAACTTCCATTATTACGAGCTCTTTCATAAGACTGATTTAAGTAAACCAACATAATTACACCAAGCTCAACTGCGACACCGGCAAGCGCGATAAAACCAACTCCAACTGCAACAGAAAAATTAAAAGACAATCCGTACATCAACCAGACACTACCTACTAGCGATAAAGGTAATGTCCCCATAATAATAAGCACTTCAGTAAAATTTCTGAAGTTTAGAAAAAGTAACACGATAATAATCGCCAAGGTTAATGGGATCACATACGTTAGCTTCTCTTTTGCGCGTAACATATATTCGTATTGTCCCGACCAAGTAATAGAATATCCTACCGGTAAATCGATTTGTTCAACAACATGCTGTTTTGCTTCATTAACATAATGACCAACATCCACTCCTTCAATATCAACCAGCGTCCAACCATTAATGCGAGCATTTTCACTTTTAATTCCTGGAGGGCCATCTTCAATATAAATATTCGCAATGTCACCTAGCGCAATGCGCTGGCCACTGGGTGTGACAACTGGTAATAATGCAAGTTGCTCTGGCGAATTCCGATAATCTTGTGGATAACGAATATTTACTGGATATCGTTCTAATCCCTCAACAGTTTGTGTCACATTCATACCACCAATCGCAGTTGCAATAACTTGCTGAACATCTGCAATATTAAGTCCATATCGGGCTGCTTTAGCTCGCTGAATATCAACTTTCAAATATCGACCGCCAGCAACACGTTCTGAATACACCGATGCAGTTCCAGTAACATCGGTTAAAACGGATTCTAACTGCTCTCCGATTGACTGAATAACATCAAGCCTCGGTCCCGCGACTTTTATTCCAACGGGTGTTTTAATACCCGTTGCTAACATGTCAATTCTTGTTTTTATAGGCATTACCCAAGCATTGGTTACTCCGGGTATGGATACCAATTTATCCAGTTCCTTTTTCAACTTTTGAGTTGTCATTCCCTCGCGCCATTCAGAGCGAGGTTTTAACTGAATAAATGTTTCAATCATAGTTAGAGGAGCAGGATCGGTAGCCGTTTCTGCTCGCCCGACTTTTCCGAAAACATGTTCCACTTCAGGTACAGTAGCAATTAACTTGTCTGTTTGTTGCAATAACTCTCGAGCTTTTCCAATGGAAATTCCTGGATATGTTGTTGGCATATACATCAAATCGCCCTCATCGAGAGGAGGAATAAACTCACTTCCAATTTTTTGCAATGGCCAAAAACCTGTCAATAAAATAAGAAGACCTATCAATAAAGTTGTTTTCGGAAATCGTAAGGACCAATTTAACGCCGGTAAATAAAAGGACGTTAAATATCGATTCAGCGGGTTCTTATTTTCAGCTAGCACTTTACCTCGAATAAAGTACCCCATTAGCACCGGTACTAAGGTTACTGCTAGTGCAGCGGCAGCCGCCATCGCGAAGGTTTTGGTATAAGCGAGAGGGACAAACATTCTCCCTTCCTGCGCCTCTAAAGTAAAAACAGGTAAAAAACTAACAGTAATAATTAGCAAACTAAAAAATAATGCTGGACCAACTTCTGATGCTGACGTTGCAACAATTTGCCAACGGTTATCTTTAGTTAATGAGGTATCTTCCATATGCTTATGCATATTCTCAATCATAACAATAGCGCCATCGATCATGGCCCCAACCGCAATAGCAATGCCCCCCAACGACATAATATTTGCGTTAATACCTTGAATTCGCATTACAATAAAAGCAACTAAAATACCCACGGGCAAACTGATAATAGCAACAAGTGAAGAACGAACATGGAATAAAAAGGCGAGGCAAACTAACGCGACTACAATAAATTCTTCAATTAACTTTTGCCATAAGTTTTTCACAGCTCGGTCAATCAATCCAGAGCGATCGTAGACGGTAACTATTTCGACGCCTTCCGGCAGGCCAGCTTCTAATTGCGATAACTTTTCTTTTACGCCATCTATCGTCGCTTGTGCGTTCTCACCAAATCGCATGACAACAACACCGCCAACAGTTTCTCCTTCACCATTAAGCTCACCAATACCACGGCGCATTTGTGGCCCAAGGCTAATATCGGCGATTTCTTTTAACAACAAAGGCGTTCCTTGTCGATTAACGCCTAATGGTACATTTCCTATATCGACCTGATTTTCTAAATAACCCGTTGCACGAACCATATATTCAGCTTCTGCCATTTCAATGACAGAAGCTCCAACTTCTTGATTTGCTCTTTGCAAAGCAGTTTGAATATGCGCTAGAGGAATGTCATAAGCTCTTAATTTTTCGGGATCAATCTTAACTTGGTATTGTTTAACCATGCCGCCCACAGCTGCCACTTCAGAAACGCCTGGAACGGTTTGCAATTCAAACTTTAAAAACCAGTCTTGTATACTACGCAACTGTGTAATGTCGTGCTGACCTGTTCTATCGACTAAGGCGTAAAGATAAATCCAGCCAACGCCTGTAGCATCAGGTCCCAACTGCGGTTTCGCGCTTTCAGGTAGGGACGGTGCAACCTGACTTAAATATTCCAAAACACGAGAACGAGCCCAATACAAATCTGTGTCATCATCAAAAATAACGTACACATATGAGTCACCAAAAAATGAAAAACCTCTTACTGTTTTTGCACCCGGTACGGACAACATGGCCGTTGTTAAAGGATAGGTCACTTGATCTTCAACAACTTGAGGCGCTTGTCCCGGATAGGAGGTTTTAATTATTACCTGCACATCCGACAAATCAGGTATGGCATCAACAGGCGTTGTTTTTAGAGAGTAGATACCGGCACCAACTAGTATTACTGAAGTCAAAAGAACTAAAAATCGATTGGTGATCGACCATCGAATAACTGCTTCAATCATATTCTTTACCTCACCTTATTGTTGTTCAGCGTCTAGTCTATGCAACTGAGTAACAATAAATTTCCCCTCTCTAATTTCAAAAGTAAATCGAATAGATTGACCGATAACAAATGATGATATCTGTAGCTCATCGCTTATCAAGAAGTCGACTGTTGCAGATGGTCGTCCCCATTTTTCGATAGCTCCTCGTAAAATGGTTACAGTTTTTTCTTGAGGATCAATATGCTTAATAGTGCCATCAACTGTCGCAGTCTGAATGTCACTTTTTGATTGACTGTCCATAATGTGAGTGCCAGTGATTCGATACGTCTTTTCGCCGCTATCATTCACTTCTTTTTTAAGCTCTAAATGCAAAGTTAATCCCGAGTTTAACGGCGTAATATCAACTGACTCATCTATCATGAATTCCATTGTCATTGATGGCCAATCCCACTCTGGAATTGGCTGATGATATGCAACTATAATATTTGAATCTAAATTTATTTGCTTGATAGTAGCTTCAACCCAAACTTTTTCTGGGACTGACTCACGTACTGACATTCGTTTAAAATCTGAAGTTTTACTTGATTCAGAATCAATTAAAAATTGTGCAGATGTAACTACCTTATCTCCTTCTTTTAATCCACTCAAAACCTCATATCCCTGCTCCGACTGTCGTCCTAACTTGATCTCAAGTGACTTAAACTTTCCATCGCCTAACGCTAGAACAACACGATCGCGACGCCCTGTACGAATGACGGCTTCTCGAGGAACCATGATAACTTCATCATCAAGTCGTGACTCAATCGTTATCTGGGCAAACATATTGGGTTTTAGCACACGATCTTTATTTTCGAAGCGCAAACGTAACTTAACCGTTCTCGTTTGTTCGTTTAAAGCTGGATAAATATAATCAACTTCCCCCGTCCATTTTCGCCCCGGATTATAATCTAGCGACATAGTTACACGATCGCCTAAATTCACGTGAGCGGCCTGACGTTCGAAAACTTCTGCCTGAACCCAAACAGAAGAGAGGTCCCCGATAGACATTAAAGTAGTCCCTGGTTTTACGTAAAACCCCTCTCTAATATTTAAATTATCTATCACACCATTTTGAGGAGAGTAGAACGTAATATTTTGTTCGACCTGACGAGAAGATTTTAATTTCGAAACAAATTGCTCCGATATCTGAAGAGCTTTCATTCTTGCTTCTGCCGCTTTAATCAAGACTTGATTATTACGTCCTAAAGCTAACAGAAGCTCTTCTTGAGCATTAACCAGCTCAGGTGAGTACAATTGATATAAGGCCTGACCTTTAGATACCGGATCGCCTTCAGCTTTAACATTAAGGATTTCTATCCATCCTTCTACTCGAGGATGAATATGAATCAAACGGTCCTCGTCGTAGTTAACATAACCGACGGTATTAACGACAGAATGGAGCATTTCGCGCTGAACCGAAGCCGTACGAACACCGATATTATTAACAACTTCAGGTGATATGTATATTGTACCGGCAGTATTATCACTTCCCGAAGATTCTTCGTAAACCGGAACTAAATCCATTCCCATCGGTGACTTTCCAGGTTTATCTCTGCGATAGTTTGGATCCATTGGTGCGACCCAATAAAGGGGCTGTTCTTCTTTCTCAAGTAAACCAAATTCACTTGAAATGATTAAAGAATTAATTCCCCAACCAAGCGCAATACCAATTAGCAAAACGATGATTATTACATGGAACTTTTTCATTGTTTCACCTCATTATTATCTGAGCCGCTAGAATCAACAGTCGTTAAAAAATAATTCCATACGGCAACCGCTTGAAAAAAATCAACCCGTATATTCAAATAATCAATTTTTGCATTTAATAAATCGATTCGAGAACGAACAACCTCGTTAAAATCGCCATCATCATTGGTATATGCTTTCAATGACGCCTCCGACTGTTCTTCAAGTTGTGGTATCAACTTTATTTCAAACAAATGCTTTCGCTCATTAAGCACACGTAATGATTCGATTGTCGACATCATATTTGCAAACAAATTCTTAATTTTATCTTGCCTTATGTATCGCTTCGTTTGTGCTTCATAGCTTACTGCTTTTAATTGAGGATCCTGTCGACCACTGGTAAAAATTGGCAAATCAAATGTAACGCCGATAGAGAAAAAGTCAGAGCGATCCATTCCTCCGGGCGAGTCATCTCGAAATCCATACGATGCATTAACGCCCCATTGCGGTTTATAAGCTTGTTCAGCTATCGCAACTTTAATATTTGACTGCGATACCTCAGTGGATAATGCAGCAACTGCAGGATGTCTTTGAAGATGCTCAAGAATCCAATCGTATTTATCAGCTTTATCAGATTGCAGAAAGAGCTGAGTCGAAAATCGATTCGACAATGCATTAAGTTCTACCAGCTCGACCTCCCACTGATTTTCTGTATGAGAGTCAAACCAACGACTTAGTGCTTGCAATTGGGTACGAGCCTGCTGCTTTAATCGAAAAAGTCGGTCATCCAGACGTGTTAATTCCAACTGTGCTCGAATAAGATCTTGTTGTCGGTTTTTCAATAATCCAGAGGTGTAACTTGCTTCAGCAATTTTCGATGCTTGCTCAAAAAGGAATCGATTCTCTTTGATTAATTGAATACTTTTTTGTGCTCGATATGCTTCCAACCAACGATGTTCAACTTGTGCAATTATGTTTGTGCGAATATCAGATAAATGATATCTGTCTGCTTTTGACAAAAGCAGCCATGATTTCTGCATTAATCCTTGGGAATCACCACGTGGGAACATTTGACTAACACCCAACTTTAGTTGCGTCATGTTTTCCTGAGAAAAATCAAAACTGTCAACAGGAAGATTGGCAAATGAGAGCGAGATTTTAGGATCTGGTAAAGAATCTGCGGCCTGCGATAAAAAATCAGCTTGTTTAATTTTTGCTTGCAATCGCTTTAAATCTGAAGCATCGGTTAACGCTTTTTGAATAGCTTCATCAAGATTCAACGTATTGAACCTTTGCGTAGTATTCTCAAAGGCATGAGCAAGGCATAAAGCTAGCCCCAAAACGACAAGTGTTACTTTTTGATAAAACATGGGTATTTCCTGATAATGAAATAGCTGAAAGCAATTACCGATAAATCGGCATTCCTAAAAACAATCAGGAGAAAATCAAATCAAAAATCGACACAAAAGTAGATTTCTGTCCGACAGGTAATTTAATGATGCCGACTTAAGACGGGGTATATAAGAGGAATGTTGTTGACCCAAAAACTTCAACTCGACAAAAAACCAAACTAGGACTGAGTTCGGCTTATCGGGCATGTTTTGGGCCATGATCCATTCAGGTTCACAGTCTGAACAAGGTGGCTCAAACTGATTTTTCGAATTGTCTTTGTCTGGACAGCAGGCATGAGCTTCGCCTTTAGCTTCATCCAGTCCCATGTCCATATCGTGAGTCATCTCATTAGTTGTGCTATGGTCTACTAATGAATTCAATTGCATCCCTTGGTCACAGCACTGCCCTGCCAGAAGTGCTACAACGGCAATTAGCAATAACAGATAACTTTTGGGAGATCGAGTCTTTATCATACGTTTATTCTAGTCATATTAGCGGCAATTTTAAACCTTTGAGTAAGTCAAAGGTCAAAGATTATTGTCTATTATCTGCCAGTTTTTATGATTTTTCTTGCGAATATTTCTGTTTGTCAACAATCGCTACCGACTCATTAGCTTCACTCCATTCAACGACCGCTTCTCCAGATTTTAGTTTCGCTTTGACCTGCTCTATCCACTGAGTCATTTGGACCGCCTCAATTTGATAGTCTTCCAACTGACTCAGAATATGTTCTCTTACAATATTTTCTAATGTTTCAGTTTCGATTTCTTGCCATGGAATGATCATATTTTGTCTCAAATAAATACTATCGCTCGGAGTCGAGTATACCTTATATATAAAACGTGCCTTTATAGAGCTCTTATTCTATCTCAATGTCATATAGTCTATCAAAAGTATAAGGCGACTATTAAAATAAGTTTATTTAGATTAGAGTTCATGGATATTAAAGAAACTTTGAATTGCTTACATAAAGAGCTTATAGCGATACTTTTGTTATGCTTAACCAAACTTTCAGTGTTTTTTGAATATCATCGAGACTGATCGGCTTCGGCAAATAATCATTCATTCCGGCATCAATGCATTTTTCTTTGTCGCCTTTCATAGCATTAGCAGTTAACGCAATAATAGGAATACTCGCCCATTCTTCTCCTACATCACCTTTGCGAATACGTCGTGTTGTTTCATATCCATCCATTTCCGGCATTTGGCAGTCCATAAGGATCAGAGAAAAGTCAGAAGCTTTTTTCGCTTGCATGAACTCAAGCGCCTTTTTACCATTGTTGAGTAACTCGCAATCTAAGTTAAGCTTTCTTAGAATTGCTTTAATTACAGTTTGATTTACAGGATTGTCCTCCACAATTAAAAGCTTGTGACTTGAATCTATTTTGTCGTCACCATCATTCGATTGTTCTTTATTATTTGTATTACCAATGAATTCTATTTTACCTGTTACCGCACTCCATAACTCTTGTGGAGTAATAGGTTTAAAAATGTAATATAGACCTGAATTCTTTTCGTTATTTGAAAAATCAGAGTGAATATGGGAAAAAATAACACATTGATTCATTAAGTTTGATAATTTTTCTTTCCAGTTTTCTTCGCGAACACTTTTTTTGAGGTAAGACTCATCAAAAAATAAAATGTCGGCTCCGACTTTTTCTACTTCTTCAAATTTTATTGGATAATCAATAACAGTTACTGATAGTCCCCAATGTGACAGCTGCCTTTTCACATTATTGGCCTGAGTCGTATTTTTATCGAATAAAGCCACTTTTGAAAATTGGATTTTCTCTTTATCATAAGAGACTCCTTTACCTTCCTCCAATAACAATTCGATTGTAAATCGACTACCTTCTCCTTCTTTACTAGTAACCTCGACCTTACCATCCATCAATTCACACAGCTGTTTTACGATGGCTAACCCTAAGCCAGTTCCACCATATCTCCTTGTAGTTGATGCATCCTCCTGAGTAAATGCATTAAATAATAAAGGTAATTTTGACTGTTCAATTCCGATACCATTGTCTTCAATGGAAAAGATAAACAATATTCTCTCATTGACTCGCTTTGTACTCGCGACCAGTGTAATTGTTCCATCTTTAGTAAATTTTAAAGCATTCGAGTAGAGATTAGTAATTACTTGACGAACTCGACCAGGGTCACCAATTAAAATTTGATGATTAATATCTACAGTATCAAGAATAATCTGGTTGCTATGTTCTTCTGCTTTATAAGCCATGGCATTAACAATATCACTCAATAAATTGACCGCATTAAAGGAAATATTTTCAAAAGTTAACTTCCCTGCCTCTATTTTAGAGAAATCTAAAATGTCATTAATAATGTGTAAAAGTGATTGCGCAGAAGTAATAGCAAGTTCCGTGTGATGTAATTGAGTTTTAGTCAACGATGTTTGTTTCAATAAACTTAGCATGCCAAAGATCCCGTTCATTGGCGTTCTTATTTCATGACTCATACTCGCTAAGAATTGGCTTTTAGCTTTGGCCGCTGCATGAGCGTCATCCCTTGCCTTAGTAAGTTTTTGTTCTATATCTTTTCGTTCGGTAATGTCAATATGAGTCCCAATCATCCTTTTGGGTTTACCATCTGAATACCACTCGACAACTTTTCCTGTATCCAGTACCCAAATCCAATGCCCATCTCGGTGTTTCATTCTCGCTTCCGAATAATATCGAGATGTCTGGCCTTGCCAATGTCGTTCGAGAGCTTCAGCTGAAAGTTTTAGATCGTCCGGATGAGCGAGGTTTAGCCACGTATCAATGGTTATAGGTTCTAAATCTTCAAGCGTATAACCAATCATTTCAGCCCATCGTTCATTAAAGGTTACCTCTCCTGTTTGAACGTACCAGTCCCAAATACCGACGCCAGTACTGTCTATAATCAACTCTAACTGGTCGGCATTTTCTTTCAGAGCAGCTTCATAAGCTCTACGCTGCGAAAGGTCTTCGACAATTGACCATACAAATTTTTTACCACTAGTATCAGTAAATAAAACGCCATTTAATAAAACAGGATACGCATTGCCATCTTTCGTCACATATTCTTTTTCGTAGGGACCATATCGTCCATATTGCTTTAAACGACTTAACATCATTTTTTCTTGATCTAAAAAATCCTTTGGCGTTAAAGCCCAATAGTCAATATTTAAAAGCTCTTCTCGCGTGTAACCTGTTGGCCGAACCAGTGCATCGTTAAGTTCAATAAATCGCCCAGTATCAAACTCGTTTAATGCAATTCCTATAGGAGACAAATCAAATAATGCCCGCAACCTCTCTTCACTTTTCTTACGTTTTAAAGTATTACTTCCAATCAACCAAACAGAAAAAATTACAAGCGCACTTATTACGAGAATTGTCATTGTGACAGCTTGAAATAATCCTCCCTTTTCGTGCCAATCTGATTTAGGAGACATATAAATATGCCAAGAGCCGCCCGGAAATTTTACCGGAACTGAAACAGGATTTGTTTTTAGAATTGAATCGTTACCATAGAAAAACTCACCCCCTTTACCTAATCCATTAGTCCCTTGCAGTGCTATATTGAATTCATCAAGCAGAGTATTAAGTTCTACCAACCTGAATATTTTATCGACATCGAGAACAACAGATATTAATCCCCAAAAAACTCTTTTATTATTGATTTCGACATAAACCGGCAGACGGGCAATAATTCCCAGTCCACCTTGAACCAACTCTAAAGGGCCCGTCATAACGACGTCGCCTGTTTCTTTCGCTTTTACAGCGGCATCAACCTGCTGACTTGACTCTAAATAATTGAAACCCAAGGCTGCTTCATTTCCTTTGAGCGGAAAAATCATGCTGATGACCATATCCGGCGCTGCACCGATGTTTCTTATTGCACGTGAATCTTTAAATAATGGCTTAACCACCTCCGTAAAACGCTTTTGAGACATATTTGGCTCAGCCATTATGACGATACGCACACCTTTCACTAATAGTAGTTCAGCGACTAGTGCATCCTCCAACTGGATACGAAGTTCATTTGCTTTTTCAATAACATTATTTCTGAACTCGGAGTCTTCAACCTCACTGATATAGGAGTTCAGGACGTATCCGACTGATAAAACGGCCATTGTAAATAAGCTCATTACCAGTCGGTATATAAACTTTGAATGGCTAAAAAAATGAGCCAAAAAACACCCCCAATGAGTAAAATAGCTACCTCAAATAATAGACTAATTTACTCATACAACGTTTTTTTGTAACTGAAATTAATATTTTAAGACTGGATGTAGAGTGAATGCCGAAGATTTTGATAATATCGGAGATATACGAGTCGATTAAGCGGACATTATGAATTTAGTAAAACAGTTCAAAGTGGGTCTCATAGAGAGTCCTGCAACCTTATTTCAACACAAAAAGCGGTCTTCGCTTTTACTATTAATCTATCTTTTAGTTGGACTGAGTATTTTTGCCCTATTTGGTTATGTTTTATTGGAGAATCAAAGCTCTATGAAACAAGCTATTTTAGATTATTTGTTTCCGGAATCATGGCACTCTTTATCGGAAAAACTCTATTCATTTTTCTTCGAATCACAGTCGAAACAAGTTCTTGGCAATGCCATTCTCAGTGGTTCACTAGTTATTGCATCCATTTTTTTATTCCCTATAAAAGAGAAATATTCAGCAGTTTTCGAGAAAGAACAAGGTTACCCAAATGGACCATATCAGGAATTTCCTCTCTGGTTACAAGGTATCGAAGAAACGCGATTGTTCCTTTTCTATTTAACAGCACAGATGATCATTTTATGGATCGGCTACTATCCCTATTTTTGGACTGAAGTAATCTCTGTTTCTCTTAGTTATTTTTTCTTATTCTATACTTTCGGCTTAGATATTATTTCGCCTACATTACAACGACACAGAGTCAAATACTCAAAAATAAACAAACTTTTATTCAGAAATCTGATATGCACGCTCCTTTTTGGCTTGCTCTTTAGTTTACCGGCGATTGTAATTAGCCAATGGATTTTATCTATTGAAACACTCAACTTGCTTGAAATTTCAATCGCATTATTTATTTTAAACTTATTTTTTATTGCAATTTCAATACCCGCAGGTACAGCAATTGGAAGCCATCTTTTAAAGGAAAATACACAAGTTATTAACGTTGCCACCTCAACTAAAATTTTAGGCTACTTAATAATGACTCTAGGTTTGATATCCGGCCTGGTATTCCACTCCCGACTAATACAATCAATGCACCACAAATCGCAAATACTAAAAGCAGAATACGCGATTGATTTTGATTCATTCGACTTCAATTTTAAGTCGCTGGGAAGCATGCTTACCGGGGACTCTATCGGCGATCTGAAGTTCAACCTGACGATTGATAATCCTACAGAATACGATATGGCTTTTGAAAATAGCCAAATATATATCTTTAAAAATTCAAAGCAAGTCAGCAAAGTTGCGATAGAAGGTTTTTCCGTTCCTGCTGGAGAGGAGAAGGAAATAACAATGAAATTCAATGCTAAATCAAATTTTTCTGAAGTAACTTTAGGAGAAATCAGTCAGGCGCTGGATGGTTGGACTATGGAAATGCATATAGAATTATTTCCGGGCATTCCATTCATCATTCAATTAATGGACAGTGATAACGATTAATACTCAAAAATTCAAGGTCGAACAAATCGACCTTGAATCATTAACTTAAATTAACGACAAACACGTCATCAGTTCGCATGCGCTTGCCAATATGCTTCAATGAAACGACAAACACAACCCAACCTAAAATCATGAAACCAATCCATAAAGAAGCAAACACTGGCCGATTTGACCAATGAGCCACTTGATATATTGTTGTCGAAAGTGAATAAGCCAGAAACGTCGTCCAACCAATGACAGTCCACATCCAAAGCCCGCCAGCCTCTCGCTTAATAGCACCAAGAACTGCAACACAGGGAGTGTAAAGAAGAATTAGAACCAAGTAACAAAACGCACCCAGCTGCCCATTAAATAAGCTCGCCATTTGAGTCAATGTTTTCTGTTGTAATTCTTGATCAGCGGCGACCGTCTCTGCATCGGCAACGCTGGATAATCCTAGGGGGTCACCCAGTGCATCAACCAACCCAACAAAATTATCTGAGATAGATTGCACCGCTTCTTTAGTAGAACCCCAAAGATCCAACTCATTCCCTTGCGACTCTGACTCAGAATATAAAGCATCGAGTGTTCCAACAATTGCTTCTTTCGCAAACATTCCAGTAAAGATGCCAACGGTTGCTGGCCAATTTTCTTCTTTTAAACCGAGAGGTTCGAAAGCAGGTGTAATTGTTTGACCAATGTAACTTAATACTGATTTTTTACTGTTCTCATTACCAAAGCTTCCGTCTGTTCCGATGGAATTTAAAAAGCTTAATAAGGTCACGACGATAACAATCGTTTTACCAGCTCTGACAATAAAGCTTTTCAATCGATGCCAACTGGTGATCACAATATTTCGCCAAACGGGTAAGTGATATGCGGGCATTTCAATAAAAGAAGGCGAAGCTTTCGCTGCAAAGACTTGTTTGCGAAACAACCATCCCGTAAACACAGCTACCAGAATTCCCATCAAATAAAGAGCAAAAACGATATTGGCACCATTCGTTGGGAAAAATGCAGCCGCAAATAATGCATAGACGGTTAAGCGCGCACCGCATGACATAAAAGGAGCCATGACAATGGTTAACAGACGGTCCGACTCACGATTCATTGTTCGCGCAGCCATCACAGCGGGAACATTACAACCAAACCCAACAATAAGAGGCACAAATGCATTGCCTGGCAAGCCAATCTTCGCCATCAATCGATCAACGACAAAAGCAGCTCTCGACAAATAACCACTGTCTTCTAAAATCGACAAACACAAATACAAAATGCCAATGACAGGGATAAAAGTAGCAACAAGTTGAATACCGCCACCAATTCCGTTAGCAAGAATAACCGTTAGCCACTCCGGTGAACCAAGCCCATTAAGCAACTGCCCAAGGCCATCAACTAAAAAGGCACCGAATAATATGTCAAAAAAGTCGATGAAAACTGCACCGAAATTTACTGCTACAGTAAACATCAAGTACATCATGAAAAGGAAAATAGGTACGCCCAACCATCGATTAAGTACAACCCGGTCAATGGCTTCTGTTTTATCCGATTTGCCCGGAATCATCCGGACAACACTATCTGTCAGCTCTCTGACCATTTTATAACGTTGAGTGCTACGACCAATCAATTGATCGTGCTCGCCACCAAAAGTACAAGTTGCTTCAGCTTCTTTTACTACAGACTCGACGTCTTTTTGTGCGTTTAAAAAGAGCTCTATTTCGTTTTTTAAAACATCAATTCCCGTACCGGTGGATCCTACAACAGCCAATACACGAACATTCAAACGACTTGCTAGTAACTCTAAATCAAGCTCAACACCTTTTTGTTCTGCGACATCAACCATGTTGACAACAACAATCATCGGTGTCGATAGCTCGGCCAATTGCGAAGTGAGTACTAAGTTTCGTCTAAGATTGGCGCCATCGAGAATATTAACGATCAGGTCACTATCATTCGACAATAAGTATTGAGCAGCGATTTGTTCATCTTTACCAGGCTCTATCTGTTCCAAATTATAGAGACCCGGCAAGTCAATGACTTCTACCACTGTGCTTTTAAACCGTAAAGAACCTGATTTTTTTTCAACGGTTACGCCAGGCCAATTTCCAACTTTTTGGCGAGAACCCGTTAAGCGATTGAATATTGTTGTTTTACCGCAGTTGGGATTTCCAACGAGTGCAACTTTCATTTTGGATTAATTCGATTGGATTGAAATGAATTGAGGGCAAGCAAAACCATTAAGCGATTAAAGCAACATCGATAATGGAACAGTCTGCACGGCGAATACTAATATAACTGCCACCGGCTTTAACTTGCATCGGATCGCCTAGAGGAGCTTTTCTCAAAACTTCTAGCTCTTCACCAGGTACAATACCTAGTGCCATGACACGACTCATCAACGAAGGATTGGCGTCACAAAGGTTTTCAACAATGCCTTTTTGCCCTGGCTTGAGATCTTTAAGCGTCATAGTAAAACGGAACCAGATAGTAAATAAGAATTGTTCTCATTATTATCCAATTTTGCGAATTTTGCAATTGATCTAAGTCAGTTCAATGAAATTTTTTAATTGGTTTCGGCTAAGGAGGGAAAGAATTAAAGATTGCCAGACTGAGTAAAAATTATTCGATAGATTGCTTTCTGGACCGTTGAACCGCAACAATGTGCTCCATGCCCATATCAGCGTAGTCTTTACTGCCGATTTTCTTGATTTCGCCATTAGCCCATAACTCGGACAATTCATCAGGTTGCCACTCTGCCACCTTATTACCTCGCTTATCGGCAAACACAAATTTGCCTGATACTTTGAGGCGAAGCATAAATCGAAGCTCTTGATTAGGCATTTGCTTCCAAGAAAATGTTGTGCCGGGGCTCATCGTTTCTACTTTCTCGCGATACTCTTCGAGCAACGACAACCGTTTTTGTTCGCGAGCCTGGTCTCGAGCTTGAGTTTCGACTCTTTTCTGAGAGAGCTTGCGGCGCTCTTCTTCTTGGTACTTTGCTTCCTTTTGCTTTCGAATCAACTCAGACTGCGACCTTAAGTATTCAACAATCTTGTTGAGAGCACTATCAAGTTGGCTTCCCATCTCTAACGACGATAGCCAATGTTCTTTAAAGGCCTCAACTAGCTGGCTAACCTCAAGAGAAGCCACCTTAGCTCCAGAATAGTTAACCAAAATTACCTGACCTAACTTGAAGTCTCTATGAGCTATGCGGCAATGATACTCTGAACCATTACGACTAAAAATCATCCACATCCCTGGCTTACATTTCGCTAAAATAGCGCGCTCATCTTCTATAACAGGACTATCATCCAGAAGAACCGATTTATCCCAGGGTTCGGGTCCAGAAGCATCAGTAGTGTAAGAGACAAAATCTAACGAGCTAACTTTAGTCCACTTTTGCTGTGAATGACTGCCACTCAAAAGCTCTTCGTGATAGGCCTTCAAATTACGTAGAAACTCAAGTACCGATGCCTGATCGACAACTGTCTCAGATAATAAGCTTCGAATATTTTTCCGTAGCGACGTTAAATCCGCTTCATCAATATTCGATCGTTCCGAATCACTCTTTAGTTGAAATTGCTCCAGAAGCTCTTGCAACAACGCTTCACCCCAAGCAATGGATTTTTCACCAGACTTAAGCATTTGAAGATGAAAAAAGCGATGCCAATGTTCGAAAACAAAAGTGTGTGCCCAATCAGGCAGAGACTCACCTGAAGTAATGCTCTCCAGTTTTTTAGTTGCTTCCTCACTAGCCGAACGGTTTGCAGCTAACTGCATTTCAGATTTAACAATTCGTTGTTCAAATAATTTGATACTTTTCTGAAAGTCCTGAAATTCGCAAATCAACTGATTGTGGAGCTTTTCTGTTTCGACCTCACTCAACTCCTCCATGCTTGCCAACCTAATATGGTCAAGATAACACTCCACCAATTTATCAAAAGGTCTTCCAGCATGATCGTCATAAGGTTTCATAACCCTTACGACAAAATCAAAAGTTGCCTGAAACTGAGTAAGATAGGAGTTTTTCGCGAATTGCTGGAGCCAACCTCGGATCAACCATAAATGGAATTGACGTAAAAACTCCGGGTGCTTTTTTTTCAATGATTCACAAGGTAAAAGCTGGCCTATAAGAGAGCGCGATAACGCATTAAAAACCCTTAGATGAGGGTGTTGACTTTTCAGTGCGTCCGATACCAGAGGTTGATCTCCTGGCACAGCAGCAAGCCCCTGCCATAACTTGTCGTCTTGGACAAGTTCGATGCAAAGCGACTCTATGTTGGTTGACTTTTCAGGTGCAATAGCAGAAAACAATTCCATAAAGTATTGTTTGAGCTCTGGATGCACCTGGTCAAAACTAAGCTGCATTACGCGTTTCCAATCATTTAAGGGTTATTTGAACAGAATCTTTAAGAACGGCTAATTCTACCTGAGGACTAAAATTTAGTCGTGGTTTCAGCAGAACTAATCCTGTGACAGTGGTCACAATCTAATCAAATTTATCGAATACTGAACTATTTTACAATCAAAAGTTCATTTAAATCTCATTTTTAGAGTCCTTTAGATATATAAATCCATTTTATATAATAATTATTACATTTTTTAGTTATCCATTATCCAGTGCCCCAAATCTGAAGTTTCTGCGTCGAGCAGTTCAAATCCGCACTGATAAGCATCCTCTTCTTTACGACACCACCGAACCTCAGCAAATAAAAGCATCAGCTTTCCATTACTGTTTTCAACACATAATTCGGTGATAAACCCCACCGGAAGAGCTTCTTCCATGGTTACTCTCAAGCCACTTTTAGAAATATCGAGAGAACGGCATGCAATTTTTATCGGCTTTCCGTGATTATCTTTAAATCGAACTTCAAAGTTCACACTGGCTGAACGCTCAATACGATTATCTACACGTCTATCTTCAGTCATGATTTTTCCGCCGTTTCTTGTCTCTTCATTCGTTGTGCAGCCACAATCTGCTCCATCGTCTGCTCGTTTGATTGACGACTCGCTAACAATTCAACTTGACCATCAGTGACTAACGTCGCCATTTCCTCTGGGCTCCATTGAGCTGCTTTAACACCTGATTTATCGACAAAGACCAATTTTCCTGAGTGTTTGAGTCTTAAAACAAATTGAATGATTTGTTCATTATTTTGGTGATCGATATAAGTCGATCCGGGAGTTAATGATTGAAGTTCTAAAGTTAATTGTTTAATTTTTTCCTGTCTGTTTAATTGCTCCTGTTTTTCTCGTGCCCTTCGCTCAGCATCTTCTCTCGACTGACGAGCTTGCATCCGTTGCTGTTTCGACTTTTCCAAACGAGCCATTACTTGTTTTTTTAGCTCGACTTTATTTCGCTCTTCAATTTGCTTGTCGATAATTTGTGTTTGCTGCTCGATATATTGCCCCAAATCGGAAATTCGGTGATCCAGCTCGCTTTCCAGTGAAATTGGAATTAACCGCTTCTTCTCCAGAGCATCTTCTAGAACATTGACATTTAATCCTTCAACTCGAGCTCCAGAATAGTTTACAAATACAACGTGCCCTGTATTGGTATCTCTATGAGCAACATAGCAACGATATTGCTGCCCTTGCTTGTTATACAAAAACCAGCTTCCCAATTTAAACTGAGCGAGAGTGCTCGATAACCGTTGCCCACCTTGCTCTTCGTCACTGTCTAACGATTCAACGGTGATCCACAAACAGTCATTTTCTCGTCCTTCCAGTATTGCTAAGTGAAAGCCTTCTAACTGCTCCAGAAAGCCATCTAAGATGCTTTCATCGATAACGATTTTATTGAATAGCTCTCTTATATCACTCCATACCGGAGCTATTTCCGAACCAATAGCCTGTTGAACATCTTCGAAGCTCCGATATGACAACACTTTAATTAGGCGCTCTAAAACTCGCTCACCATTTTTTATGGTACTTGACTCATCATCTTCTTTTAATAAATTCAAATGGAAATAACGTTGCCAATGCTCGAACAAAAATTGATAGACCCAGTCAGGTAACTCGGCTTCTGATGCTTTTTTTAAAATCAACTTTTTGGCTTTTTGATTCGCCGTCTCATTAGTAACTTGCTGCTTTTCAAAAGCTATGACCCGTTCTTCAAACGGACGAACCTTTTGCTTAAACTCCTGAAACTTTTTGGTCAGACTTTGCTGAAGTTTTTGTAGAGACGCTGCGTCACCCGATGATTGAACGCTTTTTTCAAAGCAAGTTGCGAATTCCTCTACTAAGTTCTCAAAAGTTCTGCCAGCATTCAGATCATAAGGTTTAAGTACTCGACACATAAACTCAATGACCATTTGAAATTCGAAAGGAAAATTGCCCGATTTGGAGTACTCCAACCAAAACCGGACAAACCAGACATGAAATGTTGTTACAAAACGTTCTTGCTTTTGACTTAACTTAACAAATGGCAAGATTTGCGACGTTAATAACTCAACGAGTTGATTAAAAATATAGAGATGTGGAGACTGCTTAATACCGTCTTCAGAGGATACCTCTTGTTGAATGTATTGACGGCCTTTACTTAGAAACCGCTGCCATAACTCAGAGTCTTCTATCGATGCTTGTCGCTCCGTTGACGAACTCGAAGAAACCGCCTCTGAAAAACGACTGACGTATGCTTGAAGTTTATTATTAATTTGAGGAAATCCTGACTTCATATTCTCTTTTCTGGAGCTGTAACCTTTAAATTAAAACATCTCAATTATAGAACCCACTCTCTAATTCATCATTTTTAGCAAACCCTATTTTTAACTTTTATATGATTATAAACATGACCGCTATAATCACTTTAAAACATATAGATTCAATACATTATTTTTATAAACACTTAAAAATAAAACAGTATTAAACGACATGTCTTGTATCTACTGATTTATCAATCAACATTTTAAAAACTACGATAGCGAAACACTTGCGATAATCTCATTTTGGCTGTGAATCTTCTCACAGGGTAATGAGAAAATACCTACATTAACTCGTAATTTTAACTTAATGGACTATATCTAACTCTAGTCTAAACTTATCAAACTTTTCATAAAAGTGAGCAATGATATGTCTAATAATCACCAATGGGTAATCTTCGCAAAAGGACGCATGCATGTCACAGGTTGCGCAAACTGTGGAGAAGTACTATTACCAACAAATGAACATGCAGAATGTTTAAGAGTGGATAAAGAACAAAACCTTTTAATTAAGAAAGGATTTGAAATTAAAGGTCCAAGTAATCGGTCACAAGAAGTTGCTTGAGTATAAAACTGCAGTGTAAACCAGAAACTTACACTGCGGCCTTAATTCTTGCTATCCATTTCGCTCTATAAAAGCACTGTCACTTTGCGAGCCTCATAACAAAGACGCTTTCAACTTCTGTCGCTCTCGAGTAACATAACGCCTTTGATTTTCTTTGCAGTAAACCATGAAACGATCAAACGTTATAACACCAGAGGGAGCAACGCGACTCCGTAACGAGTTGTCTGATCTTTGGAAAAACAAACGACCCGCAGTGACAAAAGCTTTAGCGGCAGCAGCAGCAGAAGGCGATCGTTCTGAGAATGCAGAATACATTTACAGGAAAAAGCAGCTCAGAGAGATGGATCGGCGCATTCGCTATTTACAGAAACGAACGAGCGAAATTCAGGTCGTAGAGCATAAGCCTGGCGATCAATCTCGTGTTTATTTTTCAGCCTGGGTCGAACTCGAAGACAAAGCAGGCACAATTAAAATATTTCGCATTGTCGGCTCCGATGAATTTGACTTTGATGAGCGCTTTATTAGCATTGACTCACCTCTCGCCCGTGCACTTATAAAAAAACAACGAGACGACGAAATCTCTGTAAAAACGCCTTCGGGCATTATACAGTATTATATAAATCGAATTTGGTACTAGTGAAATGCTTGAGTTGCTAACAAAAATAATAAAAACCTTAACTTATTTAATGGTAAGTGCCATATCTTTCTCTCTGGCTGCCTCCGATGAAGCAAAATCAGCTCAAAATGCCGAGTTTGTAGAGGTTGGTGGAGGCTTATCTATGGTTGATGTGCCTCACTACGCGGGCAGCGACCAAAGCAATTTTTATATTGTCCCTTTTCCTTTCTTTGTCTATCAAAGCGATAAAGTATCGCTAAATCGAGAAGGCCTTAAACGTCACTTGAAGCAAACCAAAAATTGGGACTTAGACATCAGTTTCGGTGGAACACTACCGCTAGATAGTGAAGAGAATCGAGCTAGAGAAAATATGCCCGACCTCGATTGGGTAGCTCTTGGCGGCCCTTCGATAAATTATCGTTTTTTTACAGAGCATGACCAACGCCTCTTTTTAAAGCTACCGCTACATGTTGGCGTCGCTACCGACTTTACAAAACTCGATTATGTTGGCTGGGAATTTGCTCCTACCCTTAGGTTCGAAAAGTTGATTCATACAGAAGAGTCAACCTGGCGATTTATTTCATCAGCCAGCTATTTTTATCATTCACAAAAGTTTAATAATTATTACTACGGTGTCCCTCTGGAATTCGCTACTACGGATCGTCCTGAGTACAAAGCGAATGCAGGAAGTGGTGGTTATCAAGGGTTATTTGGTATCACTAATCGTCGAGGAAAATACTGGGCTGGTGCATTTTTTCGATATCGAACCTTGTCAGACGCTGAATTTGCGAACAGTCCATTGGTGAAGCGAAATGACAATTGGTACTTCGGGCTTGCATTCGCATATATTGCTTACTCTACAAAATAGTAATTAGTCGTCATTTTCAGAACTGATTTTTTCTATCATTCTTTTTGCATTTTTGTTTTTAGGATTCAGTTCAAGCGACTTTTTATAATAAAACAAAGATTTATCACGATTACCTGACTTTAGTAATGCTTCGGCATAACTATCCCAAACGTTAAAAAAGGTAGGAAAAAGCTCGGTATTTTTCTTGAAAAATACGAGTGCAGAATTGACGTCACCTTCCTTTAACGCAGAGTAGCCCACTTCGTTAAATACTCTCGTAGAACCAAAATCATAAGCTCCTCTACCAAAATACTTATCTTTTAACTGCTGATAGTAATCAAGAGTCTCAGCTGCATTTTTTTCTTGAAACTTTTCACGAAGTGCTTCTGCAAGAGTCATTGGTCGAGCTTTTCCCTGATGGCAAGTATGACACCAGACATTCACTTTCTCGCCACTGGGCTGGATTTTGTTCAAGTGACCGTTAATGCTGTTTAACATTCTTAGCATTTCTCTGGCACGCTCCTTGTTTGGGTTTTCATCAGAAGCAAAATCATAAGTTGCGAGCGACTTCCCGTCTTCTCCAACATGACAATGAGAACACCGAACTCCCAACGATCGAGTAAAACCAATCATTATTGGTTTCAGCCGCTCTCCAGACCATTCATTAGGTAAAACTTTCAGATTTTCGGGCTTTTCTGGCCAACTCCACTTCTTGGCTAAAGTAGGGACAGTCAATATCATTAATACAAAGAATAAACACAATAATTTAGGCTGCATATGGCGTCCAATAAATTTTATCGACCCTTAGACCTTAGCAATTAAAAAGCTGATAAACACCCAATATATGTAGCAATCTATTTCAAGATTCGAATTACAAAAAAGGCGGCTATAAATAGCCGCCTTGAATGGTAATCTTCAAATAACTCAAACACTCTAGCCTTTGTTCTCAATTTTAGCCCACGAATCACGTAAAGTTACCGTTCGATTAAACACTAAGCTTCCTTCTTTACAATCATATCGATCGGAGCAAAAGTAACCTTCTCTCTCAAATTGAAAGCGTGTTTCCGGTGCCACTGTTTTCAAACTCATTTCGACACGAGCACCATCAATAACTTTTAAAGACTCTGGATTTAATGTACTCACTAAATTCTCCTCAGAACCAGGGTTTGGAACATTAAACAACCGATCATACAAACGAACAGTTGCTGGCAATGAGTGAGAAGACGATACCCAGTGAATAACCCCTTTTGGTTTTTGACCTTCGGGATTTTTACCAAGCGTATCTGGATCGTACTCGCAATGAATTTCGAGGATGTCACCTTTTTCATTTTTAACAACATCGGTCGCGGTAATCACATAGCTATTACGCAACCGAACACTTTTACCCAAAACTAAGCGCTTATATTTTTTATTAGCTTCTTCACGAAAATCCGCACGATCAATAAACACTTCTTTTGACATATAAATGGTGCGAGTTCCCATATCTTCTTTGGGATGATTTGGAGCTGTTAATTCTTCAACTTTATCATCTGGATAATTAGTAATAACAACTTTTACAGGATCTAACACTACCATTACGCGTTGGGCGTTTTTGTCCAAATCCTCACGAACACAATTTTCCAATACGCCCATTTCTGTCGTATTAACTTTTTTCGTGATCCCGATTCGATCACACATGTCACGAATAGATTCTGGAGTAAAACCTCGACGACGCATACCAGAAATAGTCGGCATTCTGGGATCATCCCAACCATCAACATGACCGTCCGCAACGAGTTGGTTTAATTTTCGTTTACTCGTCACTGTGTGCTCCAAATTGAGACGAGAGAACTCAATTTGCTGTGGGTGGCAATCAATACTGATATTATCCAAAACCCAGTCATACAAAGGACGATGATCTTCAAACTCCAAAGTACACAGTGAGTGTGTGATACCTTCTAGAGCATCCGAAATACAATGTGTGAAATCGTACATTGGATAGATACACCATTTATCGCCAGTACGATGATGATGCTGATGCTTGATTCGATAAATAACCGGATCACGCATATTTATGTTTGGTGAAGCCATATTAATTTTAGCTCGAAGACACATTTTTCCATCTTCAAATTCTCCGGCTTTCATTCTCTCAAACAACTCAAGACTTTCTTTTATTGGTCTTTCGCGATAAGGACTATTTTTACCAGGCACTTCAAAAGTACCTCGATATTCCCGAATATCTTCCGGAGACAATTCATCAACATATGCTAAACCTTTTTCAATGAGCTCTTTCGCAAATACATACAATTGATCGAAATAATCTGACGCATGACGAATATCCCCATTCCACTCAAATCCAAGCCAATGCACATCTTCTTCAATCGCTTTGGCGTATCGCTCTTCTTCTTTTGCCGGATTGGTGTCATCAAATCGAAGATTACATTGTCCTTGATAATCTTGCGCCAGACCAAAATTTAAGCAAATTGCTTTTGCATGCCCTACATGGAGAAATCCATTAGGCTCAGGAGGAAATCTGGTACCAACACGAGAGTGTTTTCCCGACTCTAAATCACCATCAATAATTTGGCGAATAAAATGCTTCGGTTTGTCCGGTGTATCGCTCATTCATTTATTCCGATTATCTGTAGTTAAATGCTATTACTTAAATATTTTGTTTAAGGCTTGCACAAAAAAAGCGCCTAGTGGCGCTATTTTACTATAGATTCTGCCTCAAAGGCACAATCGATTGCTCAATATTTTTACAACTTTTGATCGATAATATTATTCACCGCTCGACGTTGAAAATACAAATTTGCTGACCAGCTCTTCAATATTTAGAGATGACTCTGTTTGCTCAAACTCATCACCAGGCTCAAGCATTCCCTCTTCTCCACCTGTGGTTACCTTCACAAACTTGTCACCAATTATGCCCGAAGTTCTAATTGACGCAACAGAATCGGTGGTAAGTTGAATTCCATTGGGAATTTCCATGGTTACGATGGCCTCAAACCGTTCTTTATCGAACTCTATAGCAACCACCCGACCAACTTTAACGCCCGCCATTTCAACGGCTGCTCCTTCTTTAAGCCCGGACACATTAGTAAATCGTCCCGACAATTCATAGTGATCTTGTTCTTCCAGCAACCCAATATCACCCATTTTAATCGCCATGTAACTAACGGCAATTAATCCTGAAATGACAAATAATCCAACAAAAAATTCGAGCTTAAACTTACTCATAAAAATCTACACCATAAAAGCAGAAATCAAATAATCAGCAAATAAAATAGTCACCGACGCCATAACTACGGCTTGTGTTGTGACTCGGCTAACACCTTCTGCACCGTAAGAACCTTTCTTATCCAAATGCAGAATAAATCCTTTTCCAGTCGATACACTCACGATAATCAGAGCGAAAATAATCGATTTTACGAGTCCAATGTTTAAATCGTGCCAGCCAACCGATCCATACATACTTTGCAAATAGGAGCCGGAAGCAACATCAAACATGACAACACTGGCGATATACCCACCAAAGATTCCGACCACATCGGCAATAGCCACTAATAAAGGAACAGTCATTAAAGTTGCCCAAAACTTGGGAACCATTAAAAATTTATAGGGATCAATTGCCATGCACTCCAGTGCATCAAGCTGCTCATCGCTTCTCATAATGCCAATTTCGGCACACATAGCAGAACCAGAGCGACCGATAATTAAAAGTGACGTAAACACAGGTCCCATTTCAGTGATCATACTCAACGCAACAACACTGCCTAATCTCTCTGTGACGCCAAACTGTTCAAATTCAAAATATAGTCGTAAGCCCAACACTAAACCGACAGTTAAGCTGGCAAGAACAATAACAAAAACGGATTTTGCACCAATTAAATAAAATTCTTTCAATACTGCACGATAACGGAAAGGCGGTGAAAACATTTTGCGCAATACGTTGAACATGAAAAGAGTTAAATGTCCAATGTGCTCACAAGCATCGATAAAACGAATACCAAGTTGGCTTACGGCGTTAATCATTAATGTGGCCTCGATGAGGTTTAGCAGCTTGTGCTCGAGTTAACACATCTAAATATTCATCAGGGGATAATTGTTCACGAGATGGTCGACGATTCAATAAGTTTTGAACTTTCTCAAGTTTGCTTTGTTTAACTTCTTCTACCGACCCGCAAACCACAACTTCCCCTTTATCAAGAATGGTTATTCTATCAGCAATTCTAAGAGCACTTTCGAGCTCATGAGTAATAACGACAATCGACATATCTAATGCTGATTTTAACTCCAAAATGTATTCATCTAACTCTGCTGCAACAACCGGATCAAGCCCCGCCGATGGCTCATCAAAAAACAATAACTCAGGATCCATAATAACAGCACGAGCTAATGCTGCTCGCTTAACCATACCGCCAGATAATTCGGCCGGCATTAATGAATCGAACCCAGATAAATTCATCATATCCAGTTTCATACGACTCATAATTTTGACAGTATTAATATCCAGGTTGGTATGTTCAAGCAACGGTAGAGATACATTTTCAATCAGCGATAGATTGCCAAAAAGTGCGCCACCTTGAAATGCGACACCAATACTTCGTCGCAACTTATACAGTTCATTTCGACTTGCATTGCAAACATCCACGCCCATGATATTAATCTCGCCTTCCGTTGGCATTGTTAAACCCAACATAGTACGTAATAACGTACTCTTTCCCGATCCACTCGAGCCCATGATAACCATCACTTCACCACGACGAACATCGAAGTTTATGTTGTCCAAAATCTTCCGATCTCGGTAATGAGTAGAAAGATTAACGACATTGATGACAGTGTTATTCAGCTGCAAGTCCGGCTCCATTAGAGACATTTCAAAATGCATTCTAACGCTAATAATCTCTAATTCATATTACGTTAGGTTGTGAAGCTAATTTAGCTTGTAACTTGATGTTTATTTAAATCACTTGACTCTTCAATAGCTTAGTTGATCGCGCTGGAAATTGTCTTTTTTTTAGACTATTCGTTTATAGAAATAAGTTAAAAGGCAATACAATGAGATCATCCAACTATCTAAGACAAGCTAAACGCAGAAATCATAATAAAGGTGAATCCAATCGTAAATCACAGTGGCAGGATCGAGTCGTCGGAAAATACCAACTTTCATTGATGCTGGACATCAATCGTGCTCAGCTCGACAGTTGGATTAAAGAAGGAATGCCTGTTTTACAACATGGTGGCCTCAACAAAGAATGGGAATTTGACTTGGTCGAGATAAGAGCTTGGGCAACCGCTAATGGGTATCTCAAATCATAAATGCTAACAATGCTAACAGCATGTTAATTTTCTTGCTCAATTGTACCCGTTGCTTTTTCACCATCAACCTCCAAGATTCGGCCATCCGGTAATTTGCCTTGCACAATAATAATTTCAACACGTCGGTTTTTTGCCCGTCCGAGGGCGTTGTCATTCGACGCTAAAGGGCGAGTATCTGCGTAACCATTAATCACAAATCTATCTCGTTCAAGTGTACCACCACGAATTAATTCTCTAACGACACTGCCTGCACGCGCGCCAGATAATTCCCAATTTGAACGAAATCTCTCAGTATCAATCGGTACATTATCAGTGTGTCCAGCGACACGAATTTCTCCTGTCGTCTCCGCTAGAATTTCAGCTATCTTATCGAGCACTTTTGTAAATTCAGGTTTTACTCGTGCAGATCCTGACGGAAATGAACCACTTTCACGAATGCGAATAACCACCACATTATCTTTCGCAAGGACCTCAATTTGCCCACTGTCCAACTCTGCCGACATTCGTATGGCAATTCCTTTAGCCAGTTCTTCTGACGCTTCCTGCATTATTTTAAATAAATCCGGACTAACTCCTTCTCCTCGATTGTCTTCAGGCCCCTCACCCTCATCCGGATCTTTTGATGTCGACTCATCAAATTCCAGCGTTTCTTTGGTAATCTCAATCGTTTGCTGCATGATAGCTTCTATCATCGTAGGTACCGGCTTACCGGGAGAAAACTCTTGAGCAATTACGCTGGTACCCTTAGGAATATCCTTAACCTCCACTTTATTTTGCACACCAAACGCGTATTTCATTGACCCAGCTATTTGCTTGAATTTCAAGACATCCATTTCGGAAAATGCCAATAACAAAACGAAAAAGCACATTAAAAGCGCCATCAAGTCAGCGAAAGTCCCCATATACTGGGGCAATCCAGGCGGAGGGCATTTACATTCTTCGTTATCAGATGACATGGACTTATCTACTCTTCCGCTGTTGGTCTTTGACCCTCAGCCAAGTATCCCAGCAATACTTGCTCGATGACGCGTGGATTTTGTCCTGCTTGAATCCCCAGCAGCCCATCAATCATCAACTTACGAGCAAACTTTTCCTGCGAATCTCGCAATTCAAGTTTGTCAGCAATCGGTGTCGCCATCATATTCGCGATCATAGCCCCATAGAGCGTCGTTAAGAGCGCTACCGCCATAGCAGGACCGATAGATTTTGGGTCGTCCATGTTCCCTAACATGGCGACTAGACCGATCAATGTTCCTATCATTCCCATTGCCGGGGCCACACCAGCCAGAGCACGAAAGACAGCAGCTCCAACTTCATGTCTTTGCGAAGCCATAAGTACATCTTTTTCAAGAATGGACTTAACCACTTCTCCATCATGCCCATCGACGAGCAAATTTACTCCTTTCTTTAGAAAGGTGTCCTCAACTTCGGCACCTTCAAGTGAGAGCAAACCACCTTTACGAGAAAGGTCAGCGAGTTCAACAATTTTGGCAATAATGTCCTGATAATTAGGCGCTTTGAACATAATCGTTTTCATGCCAGCCTTGGCAGCACTGAGAAAGTCTCCAAGAGGGAACTGCCCTAAAACGACTAGATGAGAACCGATTAGAACCACCAGTAAAGAGGGTACATCAATAAACTGACCAAAGCCTCCCGCAAGAGTCATGGCCAGTCCGACTATACTGACAGCACCAAACAAACCAACGATGGTTGCGATATCCACTCGGAAGAAACCTCAACAAGAAATTATTTTTCTACTCTAAAAAGGTTAGTCTCTATTTACCAAGTTTCAATTATCCATATGAAAAATAGGGTAAAAGTGAGAGTTCAAATGAAAATTTATGCCCTTTTCATCAAGAATAATCATTCATACTTAATCTCAAACTGGGGGTTTGGCGTTTGAGAGTTTTCTTCAACCAAAAATTGAGAGAGAATACCGCCACAGAAAACCAGACTGAACGGTCAACAGCAATTATGGCGACTAAAAAACAATCAGCAAAGACCTTCGAATCTCAACTTCAAGAGCTCGAAACGATTGTCGAAGCGATGGAAGAAGGCGACTTGCCTTTAGAGGACGCATTGAAACAGTTTGAGCAAGGCGTAAAACTAACTAAAAACTGCCAACAACTGCTGGAAAAAGCAAAGCAGCGCATTCAGGTTTTATCTGAACAACAAGAGCTTGTCGATTTAGATGTCGACATCAACGAAGATGAAGACGCTGATTAATTATGGATTTTGAGCAGTTTAAACCGTATTTTCGGGAACGTGTTGAACACCATATAAATACGCTGATTCCTTCAAACGACTTGCAACCGACACAACTGCATGAGGCGATGCGCTATAGTGCATTAAATCCGGGCAAGAGAACGCGCCCATTATTAGTCTATGCGACAGGATTGATGTGTGGAGCCAATCCTGAGTCCCTAGATAATGCAGCCGCAGCAGTCGAACTCATCCATGCATACTCATTAGTCCACGATGATTTACCCTGTATGGACGATGATGACCTGAGACGAGGATTACCCACTTGCCACATACAATTTGGTGAAGCGACAGCCGTTTTATGCGGCGATGCATTACAAACATTGGCTTTCGATGTCTTAATCAACGACCAATCGCCACAGATTAGCCCTGACAATAAATTAAAAATGCTCTCGACACTCTCGCTCGCATCTGGCTCGCTAGGTATGGGTGGGGGTCAAGCGATTGATTTAGCATCAACTGGAAAAACCTTAGCGCTTGATAAATTGGAACAAATGCATCTCATGAAAACAGGAGCACTAATCGAAGCCTCTGTTTTGATGGGGTATTTCGGTAGCGAAAAAAAGACAGAAAAAGAAATATTGGCGCTCAAAGAGTACAGTAAGGCGATTGGTCTGGCATTTCAAATTAGAGACGATATCCTTGATATTGAAAGCGATACCGAAATTCTGGGTAAGCCGCAGGGTTCAGATGTTGCAGCCAATAAAGTTACTTATCCATCTCTGTTAGGTCTTGAGGGCGCTAAAGAACATGCCTACAAGCAATATCAACTAGCGTTAGAAGCCTTGGCTAAGTTGCCGTATAATAGCGAGCTTTTACGAAAGTTCGCCCAACATATAATCGAACGGGACCGGTAATGATTGAACATTGCCTGGATCAGGAGTTTTCATCCCGAATGAATGCAATTTTAAGCAACTATCCCATTTTGGCTAATATTAACTCGCCTGAGGATTTGCGCCAGCTAGATACAGATGACCTGAAAGTTGTTGCCAACGAGTTAAGACAATACCTTATCGACACCATTAGTCGATGCGGCGGCCATTTTGCAGCAGGACTTGGAACAGTAGAGCTTACTGTTGCGCTGCATTATCTATACAACACTCCCGATGACCGCATTGTTTGGGATGTTGGCCACCAAGCTTACCCACATAAAGTTTTGACCGGGCGGCGAGATCAACTTGAAACCATTCGTCAAACTGATGGCTTACACCCATTTCCGGTGCGTAGTGAAAGCGAGTACGATACTTTCGGGGTTGGCCACTCAAGTACGTCAATCAGCGCGGCTCTCGGAATGGCATTAGCAGCAAAACAGAAAGGCGAGAATCGCCAGGCTATTGCGGTCATTGGTGATGGAGCTATGACAGCCGGTATGGCGTTTGAAGCCATGAATCACGCAGCCGACTGTGATGTGAACATGCTAGTTATTCTCAACGACAATGATATGTCAATTTCTGAGAATGTCGGCGGATTGAATAATTATTTAGCAAAAATATTATCCGGTAAATTTTATTCATCTATTCGAGAAGGTGGCAAAAAGGTTCTGCAAAACATGCCTGCAATTTCAGAATGGGCGCACCGTGTCGAAGAACATATGAAAGGCATGATGCTACCGGGCACCTTATTTGAAGAACTTGGCTTCAACTATATTGGCCCGATCGACGGTCATAACCTTGATGTACTTCTGGATACATTAGGAAATATGAAAAATCTTAAAGGCCCGCAGTTCTTACATATCGTGACGCGAAAAGGAAAAGGCTACGCTCCGGCGGAAAACGACCCTATTGCTTACCACGGCGTTCCTATTTTTGATCCAAAAGATAATAAGCTACCATCAGGCAAGAAAAAATTAACTTACTCTAATATATTCGGCCAATGGCTTTGTGACATGGCAGCGCAAGATGAGCGCTTGGTTGGAATTACTCCTGCAATGAGAGAAGGGTCAGACTTAATTGAATTTTCCCGGCAATACAAAGAACGCTATTTTGATGTCGGTATTGCTGAACAACACGCGGTTACTTTAGCTGCGGGACTTGCGTGCGAGGGAAGTAAGCCTGTCGTTGCTATTTACTCATCATTTTTACAACGAGCTTACGACCAACTCATTCACGATGTCGCCATTCAAAATCTGGACGTGCTTTTTGCCATTGATCGTGGTGGACTTGTTGGCGGCGACGGTGCAACACATCATGGCGCGTACGATCTCAGTTATTTACGTTGTATTCCTAACATGATTGTTATGGCCGCGAGCGACGAACAAGAATGCCGAAAAATGTTAACAACAGGTTATCATTATGAAGGCCCTGTTGCTGTTCGTTACCCTCGTGGTACTGGACCGGGCATCAACGTTGAAGAAGATTTCTCAACGATAGAAATCGGATGCTCAAGAACAATAAGAAAAGGTCAAAGAGTCGCACTTTTAAATTTTGGTGCGCTTTTAACAGAAGCCCAAAAAGTAGCCGAAGAACTCGATGCAACATTGGTTGATATGCGCTTTATAAAACCACTCGATACGTCTATTCTCGAAGAACTGGCAGAGTCCCATGATTGGTTTATTACACTTGAAGAAAATGCAGTTATGGGCGGAGCAGGAAGCGCCGTCAATGAATTTATAGCTCAACAACAACTCTCTGTGAAAGTTAAAAACTTTGGTATACCAGATCGTTTTATCGAACATGGCGATCCTGCCGACTTACTAGAACGCTCAGGTTTAACTGCCGATAAATTATTTATGACAATACGCTCGATTTTAGATTAAAAGCAACGTCGATTTAAAACAGCGACTATGATTATTTGTTAAGAGAAGACGCGGCCGATATATCGCCGCGATTCACTTGTTAGCTATTTAAATTTCCTTATTATCTCTAGACGATTAACGACTCTCTTCAGCAGCTCAAACAGATAAATTTCAATCTTGAACTATACTGACTAATACAGAATTTCACAGATAAATCATTATCAAAAATATCACGACTCTACTCTTCTATATAAATTGAATTGAGTATTCATTTACAAAAAAGTTTATCATCGATATATGGATAATCTCTCTAAAGTATTGAATGAAACACTCCAAGCAACCTTACCTTCAATTGGAAAAGGACAGGTGGCAAACTATATTCCAGCGCTAGCCAATATTAATCCTAATCAACTAGGAGTTGCCATCGCCGATCTCGATGGCAAAGTTTTTAAAGCAGGTGATGCCGATATACCATTTTCCATTCAAAGTATCAGTAAGTTATTCACTTTAATTCAAGCAATGAAGATTTATGGCGAAGCAATCTGGAAAGGGGTGAGACGTGATCCTTCCGGTTTACGCTTTAACTCTTTAGTTCAACTGGAGTCTGAACACGGTATCCCTAGAAATCCTTTTATTAATGCTGGAGCACTTAAAATTTGTGACCAGCTGGAGTCCCGCTGTTCAACACCCAACTTTCAATTACTATCACTCTTAAAAGAACTTTCCCATAATAATTCGATTAAAGTAAATCACCGGGTTGCCATTTCTGAAATAAAACATGGAGCTCGTAATGCTGCAATGGCATATCTGATGAAAGCTTTTGATAACTTCGAAAACTCTGTCGAGAAAGTTTTAGAAAGTTACGCCCACCATTGCGCCATTGAAATGAGCTGTGTCGACCTTGCACGTGCGACATTACCTTTAGCCAATAAAGGAAAAACTCTCACTGGAAAAGCATTAATCACAACGAAACAATGTAAAAGAATTAATGCTTTGCTAGTAACCTGTGGGCTTTATGATGAAGCTGGGGAGTTCGCATTTCGTGTCGGATTACCAGGAAAAAGCGGTGTTGGAGGTGGAATTGTAGCCATCTATCCGGGGAAGTTTAGTTTGTGTGTTTGGTCGCCAGAACTCAATAAAACGGGAAACTCGTTGGCAGGATTTGAACTGCTTGAACGTCTAACCGGGGCACTCGAAATTTCTATTTTTTAAATTAACAGACTCTCTTAATTTGAATTAGTTTGTTTCAATAACCAATTGATTGCCATTTTGCTGCATTTTAAATTTGTTAAGGAAAGACATACCAAGTAAAACTTTGTCCGGTTGCTCACCAACAAGTACAGCACCTTCAATATTATTCACTACTAAATCACCAATCCGCACTTTATCCAAGTAAACTCGATAGGCCTCAACAACTCCAGATGCAGTAACAACAGAAATTTCATTACCTTTAACTCTATACGGAATACCAATTCGATTTGCCGTTAGATGGTTCATCGCAATTGTAGAAGCGCCTGTGTCGACCAAAAAATTAACAGAAGTTCCGTTGATAGTTCCACTGGCATGAAACATTCCATCTAGCTGACGAGAAAGAGTGACCATTTTACTCGATACCACATCTTTCTCTTCCTCACTAGCAGCATTGAATCCAATAGACGCTGATGACCCCATGGTTAATCGGCGCTCTTTGCCTTTAAACAGAATGATGGCTTCACGAGAATTAGCGGAACGCAACTCGACACCTTCAGGCGAGACTTTTCCCACTTTCAAGACACGATCAACACCATTAATTTTTACAATGGCCGTATTCTTAAAAAGTCCCTGAACATGAATCGATAACTCTTCAGCGTTAACACTTAAACTAACGAAAAGAATTAAAATAAGATTTGATAAACACTTGCGTAATGCCATGCTAACCCACCGACTAATGCAGCCATTAATCCAGCAATGATGTCGTCGAGCATAATACCCAACCCACCTTTTACCGCCTTATCAATTGCTCCAATTGGCCATGGCTTAACAATATCGAAAAAACGGAATAAAACAAATCCGAGGATAATGGCTCGCCAATCACCAGACAAAGGCAGCATCGCTATCAAATAACCAACAATTTCGTCCCAAACTATCCCGGGATGGTCGTGCATATGCAGTGCTCGGGCCGTTTCTCCACACAAATAGATCCCAATGAGTGTCATTGCAACTATCAATAACAACATTGCCCAAATCGGCCAATGAGCTATCGCCCAAAAAAGCGGAATTGCGATGACAGTGCCTACAGTCCCCGGTGCTTTAGGAGACAATCCAGTGCCGAGTCCAAATGCCAAACAATAAATGGGATTCAATAAAATTTGTTTGTTGGTCAAAGACATTAAAATCTATCTCAACTTAGTTTCAGCATACACTTATGCTGCAGCAAAATGATCAAAGCCACTTTTTGTCAGTGTAATTTGCTCGCCATCTTTAAAAACACGAACATCACTTTTGCCGGTTACTCGACCAATTTCATAGCAAGCAACACCCACCGTTTCTAAAGCAGAACGCACTTTACTGACGTCATCTTCTTTTATCGTAAAGCACAATTCATAATCTTCGCCGCCGGTTAGTGCACATTCTAAAACGCGATCGGGATTCGTTACTTTTTTAGCTGCCTCGGATATTGGAAGCTTTTCTGCAGAAATAACCGCGCCAACCTGGCTGGCTTTACAAATGTGTCCAAGGTCGGCAACGAGTCCGTCTGAAATATCAATCGCAGCAGTCGCCCGACTTCTGAGTGCAATACCAGCAGCAACTTTCGCTTGGGGGCGATAAAATTTGTCGAGCAAACTATCTCGATATTCCCCATGCGCAGCCAACTGATGTTCAGCAACTTGCAAACCGAGCGATGCATCACCCAACGTACCAGTAACGCAAACGACATCGCCAGCTTCAGCACCAGAGCGACGCAAAGCAACATTTTCGGGAACAAATCCATGCACTTGCATAGTAATCGATAAGGGTCCGCGAGTTGTATCACCACCAACAACCTGTAAACCATAATGAACCAACAGCTCATGCAGACTATCAGAAAAGGCTTGTAACCAGCCCAAATCGATTTTTGGTATGGATAAAGATAGAGTAATCCACGCTGGCTCTGCGCCCATCGCTGCTAAATCACTTAGATTAACAGCCATTGCTTTTGCAGCTACATCAGCAGCTGCGGTTTCATGCAAAAAATGAACGCCTTCGACCAATGTGTCCATTGAAACCGCTAAACTTTGCCCTTCGGGTACGTTTAGCAAAGCACAATCATCGCCAATTCCTAATACAACATCTTTTCGCTGGGGATTATCGCGCACGAAAAAACGCTCAATTAAATTGAACTCAGATAACGCCATAGATATCCTTATTTTCGAAGTTCGAGTGGTCGCAAATTTCTAGCAGCTTTATCCAGAACACCATTCACATATTTGTGTCCATCTTCTGCGCCAAAAACTTTCGCCAACTCTAAAGCCTCGTTTATGACCACTCGATAAGGGATGTCTTGTCGCTCTGACAACTCCCAAACCGCTAGTCGTAAAATTGCACGCTCAACCGGGTCAATATCTTCAACTTCACGATCAATGTGTTTCGCTATTTCTTGATCGAAATTGGTCAAGCCCGTTAATACACCACGAACTAACTCCAGAAAATAAGGTACCTCGACCTTATTGGTATTCATGGTTTCGATAAATTGATTCTCTATGTCTGCCAATTCAGAGCCAGACATTTGCCATTGATAGATAGCTTGCACACCATAATGCCGTGCTTTACGTCTTTGTGATGGTTTCAACGCCATTAATTCAAACTCTCGAACAAATTAACCATCTCAAGCGCAGTAATTGCCGCTTCACCACCTTTGTTACCCGCTTTTGTACCTGCTCGCTCGATTGCTTGCTCGATACTATCGACAGTCAGTACACCAAAAGAAACAGGAACATCGGCATCTAAAGAAACTTGAGCCAATCCCTTAGTACATTCTCCAGCGACGTAATCAAAATGAGGTGTTCCACCTCGAATAACGGCGCCAAGAGCAATGATGGCATCGTGCTGTTTTTTGGCAGCAATTCGCTTAGCAGCTATCGGCATTTCAAAAGCACCGGGAACTCGGTATATTTCAATATTTTTTTCGTCTACACCGTGACGTTTCAAAGTATCAATAGCACCTTCTAACAAGCTTTCAACAATGAAGCTGTTAAAACGCGCAACCAGAATCGCAAACTTGGATTTTCCGGCAATTAATTGGCCTTCATAAGTTTTCATAAAATGTTCCTATTTATGAGCGGTTTCCGCTTAAACTTTTTAACTTTCAATTTTAGACTGAGGAAACCCTCTTAGTGCTAAAATTACTGTTCTGTATCTTCGATGTACTCAACGACTTCGAGTTTAAATCCAGATAGCGCATGATATTTCTTTTCTGGGCTCAACAAACGCATCTGATGAACCCCCAAATCAGCCAAGATCTGCGAGCCAACACCCACATTTCGTAAAGCAGCACTATCATCTGCACGAGGTGACTCGACACCAGTATCTTCTTGTTGATATCGATTAAGTCGATTTAACAGTGACGATTTAGTTTCCTGATTATCGATGATAACGATAACGCCGTTACCTTCTTTCGCAATTCGCTCAATTGCCCGATTTAATGTCCAGCTGGATAATTTGCCGCGCTGCTTGTGCAATAAATCGGTTAATACGTTTGCAACATGCACTCGAACCATCGTTGGTTTATTTTCTTCAACTTCGCCTTTAACTAATGCGAAATGAACACCCTCATCAATTGAATCTTGATAGGTGTGTAAACGAAAGTCCCCGTAGGGCGTTGGCCACTCACATTCGCTAATTTTATCTACCGTTTTTTCGTTTAAAGTCCGATACTCTATTAAATCAGCGATAGTACCCATCTTGAGGTTATGTTCTTTAGCAAAAACCTCTAAATCAGGTCGGCGCGCCATAGTACCGTCTTCGTTTAAAATTTCAACAATTACCGCATAAGGATCAAGTCCCGCGAGCTTTGCCAAATCACAACCAGCTTCTGTATGACCCGCTCGATTAAGCACACCACCGGGCTGTGCCATGAGCGGAAATATATGACCCGGTTGAACAAGATCGGATGGTTTGGCTTCTGCTGCTACCGCCGCTTGAATCGTACGCGCCCTATCTGCGGCAGAAATTCCGGTCGTAACACCTTCGGCTGCTTCGATAGACGTTGTGAATGCAGTAGAAAACTGAGCACCATTTTGCTGAACCATAAGAGAAAGATTCAGCTGCTGACAACGTTCTCGCGTCAAAGTCAGGCAAATGAGTCCGCGGCCATAACGTGCCATAAAGTTGATATCTTCCGGGCGTACCAGGCTTCCAGCCATAATGAGATCGCCTTCGTTTTCACGATCTTCGTCGTCCATCAATATAACCATCTTGCCCTGGCGAATGTCTTCAATCAGTTCAGGAATTGTACTTAATGCCATTAAAATCGCCGTTTTTTTGGTTAGGGTGTGAAATAAGGGGCACGATTATACCAGCCTTCGAGCCGATTATTTAATAAATCCAGACTTTGCTAACAAATCTTTGCTTATTTCGCCGGCGCTATCGCCTGAATATTGAATCAGTCGCTCTAAATACCGTGCGATTTGATCAACCTCCAGATTAATCTCAGTACCGACCTGGTAGTTTGACATGATAGTCTCTTGTAACGTATGCGGCACAATATTAAGTTCAAACTGATTGCCATTGACTTTGTTAACGGTCAAGCTGATTCCATCGACGGTAATGGAGCCTTTATGTGCAATATAACGAGCCAGCTCTTGAGGCGCTTCAATGACAAATCGAACAGACCGAGCATCTTCCCAGCGATTGACAACTTTTCCAATGCCATCAACATGACCGCTGACCAGATGACCTCCTAAGCGAGTGGTAGGCGTTAATGCTTTTTCCAAGTTCAATGGTTGTCCCGCTTGATAGTTTTTAAATCCGGTCAATGCGATAGTTTCGCCGGATACATCGGCTTGAAAAAAATGAGTGCCAAAATCAATAACCGTCAGACAGACTCCGTTGCAAGCGATTGAATCACCCAAGGCAACATCATTCATATCCAGTTTACCCGTAGCAATTTTGAATCGTTTATCGCCACCTTTTGACTCAATGCTCTCGATGGAACCGACA
This sequence comes from Pleionea sediminis, assembly GCF_007570825.1. Classification (GTDB taxonomy): domain Bacteria; phylum Pseudomonadota; class Gammaproteobacteria; order Enterobacterales; family Kangiellaceae; genus Pleionea; species Pleionea sediminis. Next base: position 858,648 of record NZ_SUNB01000001.1, read on the forward strand.
GCCTCAATAATACCTGTAAACATTCAAATTTCTCTTTCGATAATGGTCGATAAAATCTAACTTTTAAACCGATAAGTTAAACGAATATCGTCACCAAAATGGCGACAGTCACTGAGCGACAGCGTCAAAGCTTGCTCCATTGTGTCAAATGGCAACAGAGCCATCGGACGAGCCTGACTGCCCATCAGTTTTGGCGCCATATAAATGATAAGTTCGTCCACTAGCTGCGCCTTAATAAATTCGGCTGCAAGAATACTTCCAGCTTCCACTAGCACTTCATTGCACTCGTTTGTTGCGCATAAAGTTAATAACTGGCTTAAAAACTCTTTTCCACTGCCAGGCACCTGTTTACGTTCAACATGCTCAGGCAGATTAACATCGGGATGTTTATCGCCAACCCACCAGATGGGCGACTCAATAGAAAAGAAGCGTTGTGATAGATTCGCACGAGCTTGTCGATCAATAAGAATACGTACTGGTTGTCGAAAAGCCGAGAAAGCTTTTTTTTCAAATTCTTCACCCAACTCATTGAGACGAACATTCATCGATGGATTGTCGAGTGCCAAAGTGCCGCTGCCGGTAATTATCGCATCGTGTCTGGCACGTAATCGCTGTACATCCCTCCGAGACTGTTCTCCGGTGATCCACTGACTCTCTCCGCTGGCCATGGCCGTTCGACCATCGACACTTATAGCAACTTTCACTCGAACCCAAGGTTTGCGTTGAGTCATACGTTTAATAAATCCCGGATTAAGTAACTCAGCTTCTTGCGTCATTAATCCATATTTCACAGCAATGCCGGCTTGTTTCAACATGTGAAAGCCGCCACCATCAACGCGCGGATTTGGATCGCGCATGGCACAAATAACCTCGGAGATTCCAGCATCAATTAGAGCTTGTGCACAGGGAGGTGTTTTACCATGATGAGCGCAAGGTTCTAACGTGACATAAGCCGTAGCGCCTTTAGCACCGTCTCCGGCCTGACGTAAAGCATTGACCTCTGCGTGTGCTTCGCCAAAAGCCTGATGAAAACCTTCACCGATAATTTGCTCATCTTTAACGATGACACAGCCCACTCGAGGATTGGGGCGAGCTAAAAAGATGCCTTTCTCCGCTAACCGCAAAGCATGCGCCATAATGTTCGCGTCGAATGCAGAAAATTCAGCCATAAAAATGCCGTTTCGCGGAGTTAATAATTAATTAGAAGAGTTGAGTTTGTTGATCTCATCACTGAACTGCTTAACGTCTTTAAATCGACGGTAGACCGACGCAAACCGAACATAAGCCACTTGGTCGAGTTCTTTAAGAGCTTCCATGACTAACTCTCCCAGCAGCTTCGCCTCGATTTCGCGTTCGCCTGTAGCACGTAATGTTGATTTAATTTGCAGAATTGCTTTCTCTAGAGATTCAACACTTACCGGGCGTTTTTCAACAGCTCGCATAATGCCAGCTCTAAGCTTGTCTTCATCAAACGGTTGGCGAGAACCATCGCTCTTCACAACACGCGGCATCATCAATTCGGCAGATTCAAATGTGGTAAATCGCTCGCCACATGCCGCGCATTCTCTTCGACGACGAACCTGACCACCTTCGCTAACTAAACGAGAATCGATCACCTTGGTATCCGAATGGGAGCAAAATGGGCAGTGCATGATATTCCTCAGTATTGGGGTTGTAACTAAGGGCGCCCCAAGACGCCCGAACACAGCCTAGTTTTTATAAACTGGAAATTCAGCGGTAAGTTTAGCGACTTTGTCTTTAACTTGCTGAATGACTTCTTCGTTATTGATGTCGTCGAGAATATCACAAATCCAGCCAGCTAGCATGGCAGCTTCTTGCTCTTTAAAACCGCGAGTAGTGATTGCTGGAGTACCCATTCTCAATCCACTGGTAACAAATGGAGAGCGCGGCTCATTTGGCACGGTGTTTTTGTTAACCGTTATATGAGCTTTGCCCAATGCCGCTTCAGCGTCTTTGCCCGTGATATCTTTATCAATTAAGTCCATCAAGAACAAGTGATTATCGGTACCGCCTGAAACGATTTTGTATCCTCGCTCGATGATCACTTTCACCATTGCTTGAGAGTTTTTAATAACCTGCTTTTGTGTTTCTTTAAACTCATCACCCAGAGCTTCTTTAAATGCTATCGCTTTTGCCGCGATGACGTGCATTAATGGTCCACCCTGATTCCCCGGAAAAACAGAAGAATTAAACTTCTTTTCCAAATCAGGGTTACTTCTTGCCAAAATAATTCCACCTCTTGGCCCCGCCAGAGTTTTATGAGTTGTCGATGTCACAACATCTGCATGCGGGACAGGATTAGGATACAAACCAGCGGCAACCAATCCAGCAACATGCGCCATATCAACCATTAAATAAGCACCGACTTCATCTGCAATCTTACGAAAACGAGCCCAGTCGACCGTTCGAGAATATGCAGAAAAACCAGCCACAATCATTTTGGGTTGGTGTTCTTTTGCTAAGGCTTCAACCTGCTCATAATCGATATAGCCTTCATCGTTGACTGGATATTGAACTGCTTTATAAATTTTGCCCGAAAAGTTAACTGGTGAACCATGCGTTAAATGGCCGCCATCAGATAAGCTCATACCCAACACGGTATCACCTGGCTTTAATAAGGCCATGTAAACGGCTGAATTGGCTTGTGAACCAGAGTGTGGTTGCACGTTGGCATAATCAGCACCAAATAACTGCTTCAATCGCTCAATCGCTATATCTTCTGCAACATCCACATACTCACACCCACCATAGTACCGCTTATGAGGATACCCTTCGGCATATTTGTTGGTCAGGCAAGACCCCTGAGCTGCCATTACTCGGCTACTGGTATAGTTTTCGGAGGCGATAAGCTCAATATGCGCTTCTTGTCGCGCACGCTCATCTTCTATCGCTTTCCAAATTTCGGGATCATACTCGGCGATCGATGATGTGTTTTGTAACATGCTCATGGACAACTTCTCTTTTCAATTCAAGGTTTGGACTTTGCACGCATTTTACCCAAACCAAAACTTAATGTCGTCCGCTTATTCGAATTAATTAGTCCCGATTGAAATAATTGATAGCACGAATTGAAATTCTTCTGTTCGTTGTTATATGTGATGCTTTTTTAGCCGGATTAGTGAAGTAGTTCGCCTTAATCCTCAGCATATTCTCAGCGCTTCGACTAAACTTTAACAATGGCTTATTTTCACCGTCAGTATTCAATTGAGCGCAGGCAATTGAATACAAGCCAATTTTTCGAGGAATTCCCATGAGCTACTACAACATCATCTACCGATTTCAATTGGCAGACAATGATATTGAAACAGTAGGTTTGCAACTCGATGAAAACTCTCTCGTGTTGAAAGAAGGTGACAATAAGAATCTCCCAGAGTGGACCAAACTTCGCTACAAACAATGTTCTAATTGTCCACTCAAACCAACGGAAGTTCCTCACTGCCCAGTGGCCAAGCACTTATCTAAATACACTCAAATGTTCGATAAATTGCAATCTTTCGATAAGGTAAAAGTCCAAGTAAAGAATTCGCAACGCATGGTATCTCAAACCACGAATGCACAAAAAGCGATGACCGCATTCATTGGTTTGGTTATGGCGACGAGTGGTTGCCCTCACACTGCATATTTTCGTCCCATGGCTCGGTTTCATTTACCTCTTTCCGACGAAAAAGAGACAATCTACCGCGTAGTGTCTATGTATTTACTGGCACAATATTTCAAAGATCAAAATGACCAACCTGCGGATTGGAGTCTGCGCGGTTTGAATAAAATCTATGACAATATTAGTACAGTAAATCAGGGTATTGGTGGGCGTCTTCGTGAAGCCACTAAAACCGATACTTCCCTCAATGCTATTGTCGATCTCGATATGTACACTCGTGTCATCCCAGACATGATTGAAGAGTCCCTTTTTGAGATCAGAGATCTATTTGCGGTCTATTTAAATCTAGACAAGGGCAATTATGACTTTAAGTTTTAGTTTTGAAGTCAACGCCTTGCGTTGTTTCTAAAACCAACCATCGATAGCATCGTCGAGTTCTTCTTTGCAAGATTTTAATTGATCGTTATAAATTCCAGCTTGTCGTTTTACTTTGTTTGCCACTTTCATCAACCAAGATTTTTTTTCATAGGTTTTGCGACTGTAGCCCCCTCGTCCCTCATGATAAGCAAGATATTGGTTATAGGCATCCCACTTGGAAATATTCAATCGGCGTTGGGTTTTGTGTGTGTACCACCCAATAAAATGAATCGCATCATAAAAATCATCTCGATCGGCACCAGAGTCAAACTCTTCGCGAAACTCTCCCCAAACTTCATCTTTTGCCTGCGCGAATCCATAAGCCGACGATTTGTAGCCCCATGGAATAACCCACAATAAATAATCTCGCGGAGCTCTCACATCATGTTGAAATCGAGATTCCTGATGCATAATTGCCATCATAACCCATATTGGCGTACCAAAAGTTTCATTGGACTCAACAGCCGCCTCATACCAGTCGGTTTCACCTCGAAATATTTCACACAGGTTATTTGTGTTCGAAGGTCGGTAAGTCGCACAGGAAGTCAATAAAAAGACTCCTGCCAAGCTAGCTAAATAGTTCAAAAACAATTTGGATATTTTCATTCGGTACTTAGGATTATTGGTTCTTTATGCCTGCTCTAACTGACTACTGCAAAAATTTTGCTCAACCTGTACAGTCGCATGAGTAACTTTATATCGTTCTTCTAACATTCGATGGATAGTTTTTAACAATTTATCGCCATCCACCTCTATATTATCGTGAATTCTAACATGCATTGTCATTAGAATTTGCTCATTATTCAGACTCCAAGTATGCACATGATGAACATTTTCAATTTCAGGATTTGCCGATTGAATGTGCGCGCGCACTTCTTCCACATCAATATGTTGCGGCACTCCCTCCAATAAAATATGCACAGAGTCTCTAATCAGAACAACGCCACTGCGCGAAATCAAAGCAGCAACAACAAGAGATAATGCGGGATCAACCCATAGCCAGCCGAATAGATAAATGGCAACTCCGGCAATAATCGCAGCTACCGATCCCAGCAAGTCACCAATGACATGCAACAGTGCACCACGAATATTGAGATTATCGGACTCACCAGAATGCAACATTTTAAAAGTGACCATGTTAACTATTAGCCCAAGCACAGCAATACTCAGCATCACAGGAACATCTATTGTGCGCGGATTTTGAAACCTTTCGAATGCTTCATAAGCAATCCACACTACAATGCATAACAAAAATAAGCCATTCACAAATGCAGCGAGAACTTGATACCGTTGATGACCATACGAATGTTTTTTATCAGGAGGTTGCCGCCCCACAACAAAAGCCATCCAAGCCATTGCTAAAGCCGCGGCATCAGTCAACATGTGTCCCGCATCGGCAAGCAAGGCCAAACTGCCCGACCAAATACCACCTGCAGCTTCGACAAACATAAACGTTAAAATAATAAAAAACGCTTTTTTCAGCGCACTCTCATTATTTGAATGATGATGTGTATGTGCGTGTTCTGTCATAACACCTTAACGAGCCATTTTTCGTTAAATATTCAATATGCAACTTGAACTTAAACGATTACTTGATTTGAATAATTGCTTAAATTACTCGACGAGTGATTTTAGTACAAGACAAAAACAGCATTAACTAAAAACTACTCTATTAAATGTTATCAACCTGTATAACAACTTGTACTTAAATTCGTATTTACCATCGCAAATATCATTAAAAGAAAACACGCTGAGTTCTCACAATTTTTGTCATTTACTGTTAGAATCGGCCAACTTTAAGACAAACAAATGTGAAGCCATGGCACAATACATTTATACAATGAACCGGGTGAGCAAAGTTGTTCCACCCAACAAAACGATTATTAAAGACATTTCTCTATCGTTTTTTCCTGGCGCCAAAATCGGTGTTCTCGGACTTAACGGAGCAGGGAAATCAACCGTTCTAAGAATAATGGCTGGCGTCGATAATGAGTTCGACGGAGAAGCCAGACCGCAACCCGGCATCAACATAGGCTACTTACCGCAAGAACCACAATTGGATGAAAACCTCGATGTGAAAGGCAATGTTGAGCAAGGTCTTGGAGAGGTCAAAGAGTGGTTAAAAGAATTTGAAGAAGTGAGTAACGCTTTTGGCGATCCCGATGCTGACTTTGACAAACTTTTGTCCAAGCAAGCTGAGCTGCAAGACAAAATTGAAGCCGCTAACGGTTGGGAAATCGAGCGCACTCTTGAACGCGCCGCAGAAGCACTCAGATTGCCGCCGTGGGATGCAGAAGTAAAACATCTTTCAGGTGGTGAGAAGCGTCGAGTTGCATTATGTAAATTGCTCTTATCAAAACCAGATATGTTGTTATTGGACGAACCAACCAACCATCTCGATGCTGAGTCCGTCGCTTGGTTAGAGCGCTTCCTACACGACTTTACGGGAACCGTGGTTGCTGTTACCCATGATCGATATTTTCTCGATAACGCAGCAGGCTGGATTCTAGAGCTCGACAGAGGACACGGCATTCCATGGGAAGGCAATTATTCTTCCTGGCTGGAGCAAAAAGAAAATCGCCTCGAAATGGAAGAAAAACAAGAAACCGCTCACCGCAAAGCAATGAAAGAAGAATTAGAGTGGGTGCGATCGAATGCAAAAGGCCGTCAAGCAAAAAGTAAAGCCCGTATGTCACGATTCGAAGAGCTGTCCTCTCAAGAGTTTCAAAAACGAAACGAAACTCAAGACCTTTATATTCCGCCTGGGCCACGACTTGGAACTCACGTCATTGAGGCTAAAGGCGTACAAAAAAACTTTGGCGATAAAGTTTTATATACCGACTTGAACTTCCGCTTACCTCAAGGTGGAATTGTTGGCATTATTGGGCCAAATGGTGCGGGTAAATCAACTTTGTTCAAAATGCTTATGGGCCAAGAATCTCCAGATGCTGGTGAAATTAGTATTGGCGAAACCGTCGAACTCGCCTATGTCGATCAATCACGCGACGCATTAGACGGAGAGAAAACGGTTTGGCAGGAAATTTCTGACGGCTCAGATAACATCACCGTCGGCAACTACACAGTACCCTCACGTGCCTATGTTGGACGCTTTAACTTTAAAGGCAGCGATCAACAAAAATTTATTAAAGATTTATCGGGTGGTGAGAGAAATCGTGTACATTTAGCAAAGTTACTCAGAAGTGGTGGTAACGTTTTATTGCTCGATGAGCCGACCAATGATTTAGATGTTGAAACATTGCGAGCACTCGAAGAAGCATTATTAGCATTTCCAGGTTGTGCCGTTGTTATTTCCCATGACCGCTGGTTCCTGGATCGAATTGCAACACACATTCTAGCGTTCGAAGGCAACAGCGAGACGGTTTGGTTTGAAGGTAATTATGCCGATTACGAAGCCGATCGTAAAAGACGTCTTGGTTCTGATGCAGACCAACCACATCGAATAAAGTACAAAAAGTTGAGTAACGACTAAGCAACTTATCTCAATAAAAAAGCGCCAGTTGGCGCTTTTTTATTTAATCTATCTTTTTAGGCAGCTTCTCTATGAGAGCCAAACATAATGTAGCAAAAGGCCCGAGCAATAAAGATATCAGGAACCAATTTAGACCACTCCGGTTTTTACCTTGCGCGAGAACCGCATTAATTAAAGCAAGAGTTCCCCATCCAGCAAACCATTCTTTAGCTTGTACTAAATCTTCCAATGCAACTTACCTTCTTAACGACTTCTGTTTTAAAGCTATGATTAAATATAATTACTTATTAATGACCTATTTTTCCATCTTTAAAAAGGTAATCTTTTAATTCTTCGTCCAACTTAGGATCGCGCCGACGAATCCATTCCAATACCATTGCTGCATGTTCTTTTTCTTCATCTCTGTTATGTTTTAAAATTGCTTTCAACTCCTTATCTTTACATGCATCCATACGCTGATTATACCAATCAACGGCTTCAAGCTCTTCCATTAACGATGTGATCGCTCGATGCATGTCACGAGTTTCATCCGACAATTCCTCAATCGGTTCGTGGTAACCTTCATTTGACATAAAGTGATTCCTCTTTTGTTATTGTCAACTAGCAACGCTTTTTCTCAAACTGGGCTCTACTCGGTTTCGCCCTAAGGCTTTCGCCTGATATAAAGATTGATCCGCCAAATCAATTTGAGCTTCAACATCATTGCCCGGATTTATTTCACTTATTCCAACCGAAGTTGTAATTGTAAACGCGTGCTCTTTATAGCTAAACGGAAATTCAGCGATAATTTCCCGTAACTTCTCTGCGATAATATAAGCATCACTTAATGAAGTTCTTGGAAAGATTAAAAAGAATTCTTCACCACCCCATCGAGCAACAGTATCTTGCTTTCTAACAGAGTCGAGCAAAAGTTCAGAAACCTTAATCAAAACTTGATCACCAGCATCATGTCCAAAGTTATCATTAATTTGTTTAAAATAATCAAGATCAAGAAAGGCGACAGATACGATATCGCCCTCCCTTTCAGACCGGTCGACTTCGTAACTTAAAACATTGAGCGCATCTCTTCGATTAGACAATTGAGTTAAAGGATCTATTTTTGATAGCTCTTCATATCTTTCACTAACTTCGACTAAATTAGAATAGGCTTTTGCTCTGGAATATTCGTAAATTGCAGAAAGGAATGTAATCGTTAAAAAAGAGTAGACTAATCGTAGTTTAAATTCTTGCGAGTACTCTGCAACCAGTAGCGGATTTCCGGGGATAAACATAATCAGAGAAATAAGAACAAGAAATAATATGATATCTCGCGAGCCACGTTTAAGTCCGTGTATGTAAAGCGTGACTGGTGCAAACATAAAAATCCAGAGAGGACCAGTGTTATTAACACCACCCGCCGCAACAAGATACACCAAAAGAATCATGAGTGCGTAAACAATAATAACCGAAGAAATCAGTGTATTGCCGCTTCGATATTGAAAAACAAATCCAAAAAGAAAAACCAGGGATGAAACCATCAAAGAAAGGCCTAATGGCAAGTTGCCATTAACCAGCGCAGTTCCCCCCATAATTGCAGTGGTAGCCAACCCCACCATACAGAACAAATTAACGATGAAAACCTTTCTATTTTCATCATCAGACTTGTCACTGGAAACACCTATATTACAGAGTTTAATAAATAGTTGTTTTAAGTTCACTCAATAACATCCTTCCGGCTTGTATAACAAGATTAATTTAAAACCGAAACATATGCAAAAGAGAGCGAATATTTAAGAGTCTTTTTGGCTCAGAGCTTTGATTAAAGTGATTTAGTATTATCTCGCTTTGGATCAATATCGCACTCAGGCAGCTCCTTCAACTGGCGAACTGATAGAATAGATGCCTTACAACCAAGTCCAGAAGGGGTAACTTGCCGTTCAAACTCTAATTGCTCAGATTTGCACTTACACTGCAAGCCTTCTAATGTATAGTCCGTTTCCAATACCACCTTGTCCAGATCTATTGGCGTTACGGGAATGAGATCATCATCGTTGGGAAACATTGAATATATCCCAAGAGCAATCAAAGTAATTAAAAGTACAGCTAGTGCACCGCCCAGCAAAGCGACAACAAAGCGCATTGAGTAATCTCCCACTTTCGCTTAATTAAACATTTAAAAGAGTTTCAGCTAGCACGCCTAGGTTGCGATAACACTGAGCTCTAAAGCTGGTTTTACGCCAAATAAAACCTATTTGCCGCTCTGCATTTTCAAAAGGCATTTGCAACGCAACTAAATTGGTATTCTTTAGTAAACCCGCCTCGATCGCCATATCGGGCAAAAAGCTGATACCCTCGCCATCCTCTAGCATTGTCACCAAAGTCGTTAAGCTCGTTGCTTCGAAACGATGTATTTTTTCGGTATTAGAGAGCCGACAAGCTTCTAAAGCATGACCGCGCAAACAGTGCTCCTTTTCCAGAAGCATTAAACTACGATCAGGAAGTTCATCAAAACTTTTCAAATTCTTTAACTTCGCAGCTAAATCTTTGTGCGCAACCAGTTTAAATCTATCTTGTCCAACCTGCATCACATGAAATGAGCCTGTATCAATAGGCAACGCTAAAATAGCGACGTCAACCTCACCTTTCTCGAGCAAACTTAACAGCTGTGCTGTCGTGTCCTCGACAAGTCTCAATCTTAAGCTGGGATATTGATCACGACTCGCTTTTGCTAGTCGCGGTAATAAAAACGGGGCAATTGTTGGTATACAGCCAAGCCGAACATCGCCCGCCATCACATCACCATCCGCTTCGATTAATTTCATCATGTTATGACACTGGTCGAGAATCATTCGAGCCTGCTCCACGACAAGCTCACCCAACGCAGTAAACATGAGTTTCCGATTATCACGCTCAATTAACTGTTGTCCAACTAACTCTTCTAGATTATTGATGGCCACAGATAACGTCGATTGACTGATATGACAGTATTCAGCCGCGCGATTAAAGTTTTGTTCTTTATGCACAGCCAGTAAATATTGCAGTTGCTTAATACTGGGTAAATTCATTAATTCAGCGAAAAGATTATTAGATGATCATTAATAGATTTTACCGAAGATAATAAGTAAAAACCACCCTACCAATGAATTGCAAGTCGAGTTTAGCTTTTATCTTATGAAGGTATTTTGTGTCTACTCACAAATTGACGGAATAGAACAAGCAATCACTCACGGCAATGTCAGCCCGGCAAGTGGCCATAAACAACTTCATCGGTCGTTTTGCAATAATTTTTAAGTCTTTGACCGAAAACAACGAATTGACAACATCCTCTCCAGACTCACTTTTCGCCTGAATACAATCCGTTAAAGTTCGATTAATCCACCCGAGTTCTGTTCCAGCTTCAATTTCTGTGAAGTTAAATCGCTCAATATCTTGCCGCAAAGTAATATCAACATCTCGATTATGATATTCACCATAATCTAATGAAACGCCACTTCGAGCTTCAATACGAAATGGATGATAATAGGTTTCAAAGATCGGCTCATCTAATACAGGCATACTTTCCATTTGAGCAAAATCAACCAATCCCTGATAAGCAATTTTATGGGAACGTGAGTTTTGAGCACCACCGCATTCAATAGTAACTATCGGACAATTAAAATTTTGCTCCATCAAAGATCCGACCACTAAATGGGTTATCACCATGGTTTTAGTGAAAACAGAGGCTAATTGTTTGATGCTCAAGTCATCAGAAACAGAAACAGCAAATTCGGGCCCATTTCCTGACGTATTGTGCAAATCGACAATGAGTGAAGGTGACTTAGACTGGATGTAATGAATGATTTCCGTCGCCAGCTCAGTCACTCCGTCGTGAACCTTTTCTGACGTTAAAGAAACACCGAAACGCCGGTTAAGATCAAATTCACCAGGTACGAATCGATGAGTAAAATAAGGAGGATGACGTGCCGCTCGAACTGAAGAAATGATTATCGCGAGATTGACGGTTGGGCGTAATTGATTTTTTAAAAACTCAAAAACAGCAAAAAAACCAGATGGCTCATTACCATGAATTAACACACTTAAAACGCGCCACTCTGAAGAGTTCTGCCCTTTGAACTCAATAATTGTAGATGTGTCTAACTGCTCAAGCCATCTTTGTGGAGAGTCCGGAATCTTCAACTGTTCAGCATTAATAATTTTGAGCATAAACCGAACCATTGCTCTTTTGTTTAAGAAAAGTCATCTTAATAATTGATTGCCCACTCACTAACAGGTAAGTCGGATAACTGAAATTCAATATATCTTTCAAACATTAGGCGACATGCATCTTCTTTACTGTGCTTGCTACATAGATTTTCAAAGATTTGCTTTTGCCAACGCGCACCTGTCACTTGATTTTCTAGACGCTTAGCAATAATTGATAAATAATAATCACTTTCGTCTTCAGCTATCCCCAGAAGCTCAAGCCCTCTCTTAGCTACAGGTAACATAGCCCATAACACTTCTATTATAGACATTTCTTTCGCTTGATGTTTTTTGGGGTCCGTCCATACAATCTGCGCATCCAACCCTTTTTGTGCTGCTCTATAAAAGTTATATTCAGCAAAACGAAATGGCATAACAGCAAGAAAATCACGAATACTATCTTTCAATCCCATAGCTAATCCCGTCGCAAATGCAACATTAGCCACCATGTCACGATTTGTTGGTCCAGCAGGTAAAGATCGCATTTCTATACGAACATGTCCTCCATCCGATGGACAATACACAGGACGATTCCAAGGCCAAGTGGTCCCCATATGCAATGCTAATTCTTCATGCTTTGGTGTTCCGCCTTGATTAAATACACCCAAAGGATTCTCCTCGGATAATATTGCAAATATGGGAGGATATAAAGCTACCGATTCAGCGAACAACTCCCAAGGACCATCGCGAACCCAACCATGCCCAAATGAAACTCGAGACGGTTGTCGCCATTCAACCGTATTTCTTAAGCGGCTATCAATAGACTGTTTAAACAAAGCTATTCGAGTCTCATCCCACAACTTTTTTTGTAATAACATGGGAGAGTTTGCAGCTACTGCAATTACCAAAGGTGTTGTTAACTGAACGGCATTAAAAACATTAGCAAACTCATCCAGCTCACACATTAAGTGAAATTGAAATGATGTATTGGCTCCCTCGAGAGCAACATGGTCACATGTTAAAAACAATTCATCATCGCCATGAATATTTACTTTAAAATGCTCACCGCGCATTTTATAAAGTTGGTTCGATAAAGCTCGATATCTCGCAATGTCAGTCATAGAGTCAGAACTTAGATCTCTATTTTGCAATGTCGGCAATATACCAATGGGAATGATTCGCGCGTCAAAGTTGGCAGCTGAACGCCTTAGCTTACCAAGATAATATTCCATTTGAGCTTGTAAACTACTAAATGCATTTGCATCAAGATCCAGTGGGTCAAAATTAATTTCTAAATTGAATTTATTCAGTTCCACTGTAAAATTTTGAGTTTTCGATGCTTGAATAATATCTTGGTTAATCGATAGTGCATTGCCATTCATATCGACAATGTAATTTTCAAGTTCTGCACCAATTTTATGAGGAGCTTTACCAAAACTAGGATCTTGCAATTGAAGCTTTAATACCTCGAGCGACTGGTAAAGCCGTTGTGAAAAATTTAAATAATCGCTCTCACTAAAGGTCTCATTCTTTATCGCAAGTCCCATTTATGCTCCTGATATTAAATTCTTATAGCGGATTTAACTATTGCGATTAATGCTATTGTTTAACAATTCTACTGAAACTAATCTAACAGCATTTATGATCCAGATCATCTTTTACTCGATTGACTGAATTTGCTACATTTATAAATGTGTTACACGAACCTTTCCAAACCAAATGAATGAACAGTCCGATAGACGACATTTTCAAAGAGTGAATTACGACCGCAACGCTCAGCTGGAAATCAATGGGATTAAAGCGCTATGTGAGATAGTTGATCTATCTTTGAATGGCGCCCTGGTGATGTTATCCGATCCACATTCTTTTACTTTAGACTCAAAAGGAGCTCTTAGTTTTGATCTGGGTGACAAAGAGCATTTTGTTAAAATGGCGATTTCCATTGCACATATCAATCAAAATAAACTAGGTCTGCAATGCGAAAATATTGATATCGAAAGTGTGAGTCACTTAAGAAAGATTGTAGAACTGAATTCAGGTGATCCCGAGCTTCTGCAACGGGATCTTGAATCTCTCATGCACGGATGATTAAGAAAAAATATTTTGCAATGCATCATCCAACCGTTTAACCCCAATAACCTCCATATCAGCAATTTTTGTTTTCGGTCTATTTCCTTCTGGAATAATTGCACGCTTAAACCCATGCTTTGATGCTTCTTTTAATCGCTCCTGACCATTTGGCACCGGTCTTATTTCTCCTGCTAAACCAATCTCTCCGAAAATTATCAAATCTTGATCTAGCGGCTTATTTCGTAAACTAGAAATAACCGCACTTAATAATGCTAAATCGGCACTGGTTTCCATAACACGAACGCCACCAACAACATTCACAAAAACATCTTGGTCGTGCGTTGCAACGCCACCATGACGACTCAAAACTGCCAATAACATCGACAGTCTATTTTGCTCCAGACCAACTGTAACTCGTCGGGGATTACCTAAATGAGATTCATCAACCAACGCTTGAACTTCAACTAGCATTGGACGAGACCCCTCCCAAGTTACCATAACGACGCTACCAGCAACCTTTTGCTCAAATCGAGATAAAAAGATCGCGGACGGGTTTTTAACTTCTTTCAAACCAAGTTCTGTCATAGCAAAAACCCCCAATTCATTAACCGCGCCAAACCGGTTCTTAACAGCTCTTAGAATTCGGTATCGACCATCTCTTTCACCTTCAAAGTACAAAACCGCATCCACCATATGCTCTAGTACTCTCGGTCCCGCAAGCGCACCATCTTTGGTGACATGCCCAACCATAAATAAAGCGACGTTATTCTGCTTTGCGTATCTCACTAATACCGCAGCGCTCTCTCTAACTTGAGCAACACCACCCGGTGCGGATTGCAACTGTTCGGTATAGATAGTTTGAATAGAGTCAACCACCATAATTTTGGGCTTTTCTAATTTTGCTTTCGCCAAAATAGACTCAACCTGAGTTTCGGTAAGAAGCTTCAATTCAGTGCCATCAAGCTCTAAACGATGGGCCCGCATAGTGACCTGCTGCAATGACTCTTCGCCCGTGACATATAGAGTCGGCAACTGTTGACTAAGTAAACACATTGCCTGCAAAAGGATGGTAGATTTACCAATTCCTGGATCACCACCAATTAAAATCACCGATCCAGGAACTAATCCTCCTCCCAACACCCGATCCAGTTCAGACAATTGAGTTCCCACCCGAGGCACTTCCTGTAAATTGACCTCTGACATTTTCTGTACTCTAGACTGTTCACCAGCATAACCTGCAAATCGCTCTGAACGAGCAGACTTGGCTTCTACAGCATTCTCAACCAACGTGTTCCATTCACCACAGTCCGCACATTGTCCAGCCCATTTAGGGTGCGCAGAACCACAACTATTACACACGAACTGAGTTTTACTTTTAGCCATAATTGCTCTTTATTGGTCTCTAAATTCATTTCAAATGCACTACACTTAATCTGTATTGAGATTACGTAGACATCGAGGTGGAGTTTTTGCCTGAAAAAGACAAAAAAACGATTGTTACTCATTATAAGAGCATGGGCCGGCATGGGAAACAGCTTGTTGAAGAAGAAGTAAAACCAGGTTCAGATACAGCTGCATTTCTAAGCCGAATGGAAATGCGACGCTTAGCAACGCCTTGTAACATTGCAATCGATATGCGCGGCAAAGTGCCAGCCGAGTGCGAGGCGTATGAATTCCAGGGCTTAGTTCATTACATGGATGAAAAATGTATCGAAATATTTGAAATAGAAGCAGCACGCTTCGATGGAAAATATACCGTTGGCGTATTTGAAAAAGTTCAATCAGCCGAGCACACCCATAAAGCGAGGTCCGAGCGAGAAGCGAGAGAGAGAATTGCAGCGCAAAAAGCAAAAGAGCTCGCCAAGAAAAAGAGTGGCCCTAAAGATGCATTGTTTCAAAAACCTCAAGCCAATGCTCTACCTCTCCAAAAATCAGAGAAAAGCATAAATCAAGAGGCTCCAAAAGAGGAAACCGAGTCGGAAGTTACAGATATTCCAGCAGACTCCAGCATTCAACTCATTCCATTTGGTTACCGAAGTCAACGAAAGGAAAATCGATTAAACTACAGCTCTGATGTACAAGTTTTTTTACCTGGCGATCGCGAAGTTACGGGTAAAACCAGCGATATTTCAGTCACCGGAATTAAAGTCAGCTTAGTTACCAATATTGAAGCGTTAGAAGCAGGCGTTGAAGTTCGAATTAAATTTATAGCAATAGAGAAGCAAAAATCTGTCGATTTTGGAAAAGTCGACTATCGACTTATAGCTCAAGAAAAGGATCATCATGGAAGAGTTCAACTTCGATTAGCAAGGCGCGATCAATCCGATAATGAGTCGTTTAATTCATTTCTTATCGATTTTATCCAATCGCATCGTTCACGTTATAAAATTGAGCTCGAAGACAAGTTACTCTCATTATATGCACGAGCTTATGAAAGAATTTATACTGCAGCTGCGCCAATCGCTAACAGCTTATTAGGGTTATCTAAAAAAGGAGCACAGTCTTACTACACGGCCATTCGAATAGGAGAGCATGGTGAAATAAAAAAATCTTTATTAGGTGCCATTACAAGTCAATTACCTTATTTGATAAAAAAAGATATTAAAGATCAATCTTTGTTAATCGAGACTTTTTTAGTACGAGGAAAAAAGGAACAGTTGATTTACTGTGCAAATCGAGATGTTCTAATAAAGCAGGATTTATTTGATACATTTTTATCGGTTGGTAGCTTAAGTCAATTAATCGCTCGAATTCACGTCTCACTGCAATCCGTTAACACTCAAGATTTACGAACTTTAACTTCCATACTTAATCCTCTCAACGAAGTCGACCCTCCTTCATGCGATGAAATTATTAAGAAGTGGGAAAAAGTAACTCACATTGCTTACTTCTCGCTCATTGAAGAAAAAGTTAATCAAGACAGTCGTCTCAATGAGTCCAATGAAAAATTAGACCAATTAAAAGACTACCTCGTGACCAAAGAACCAGAAAGGGTGTGGCAACTTGGTTATAGAAATGAGCGAACAGAAAATCGCTATAAATATTCAACTCCAGTAACAATTAAAGCCGATAAACAAACTTTTGAAGCTGAAAGTATTGACTTTTCGCCCTCTGGCATTCGCCTCAAAGTTAAAAATGTACAGTCTATTCCAACAGCACTCGAAGTCAATCAAATGATAAAGATTGCGCTACCTGAAATGCAGAAGATTGCGAAAAAGTCAGCTAAATTAACTGAGCTATCCTATCGAATTATTCAGTGGCACCCGCATCAAAAGTCCATCAGTTTAAAACGAGACTTTAATATAAGGGATCATCACGGAGAAAAGTTTTTTACCCGATTAATAAATGCCAATAAATCGAAACTCAGTGAATGTATCGAAGATTTAGAGTTTACTTTAGTGTCAGAAATGGTGGAGTCACTAATAAGTGCATATTTGCACGGTATTCCGCTGTTTTTAAGGCGATTTCCTGGCGGACGTTTTTCTGTCGATTGTGCTGCAGCGACTGAAAACGCAAACGAACTTTTGTGGCGTTTCAAAACAAATGATAGCTTCGACTTTTCTTCTTTGAATCAGGAAGTGTTTTTTGCCTCAATTCTCAAAGGAAATCTGAGTCGTCGGGGGCAACTCACAAAAAAGCTGTCGACTCGACTATTTGTGACTTTTCCACCTGCCAACTCAGAGGATAAATCATTGTCGATTACAGCCGAACAAGATATGAAAGATACTCGAGAAATAGCGAAGTTTATTTTACGTTCACGAAAGGATAAAAACTCGCGTATTTTAATGGCTCAGTTTTTACCTCCCCCCTATATAAAACTTGATGAATTTAGTGAAGAACTCAAAGAGATTAGAACAAATTCATCCAAAAAAGCACTTGAATTTGAGCAAACAATGCAAAGTCTGGTAGCAATACTCGATATTGAAGACGTCACCAGCTTTTATCGTTAACGCCTAAATTAGACCAATTATGGTTCAAGTCTCACAGAGCGATTGCTTTTTTCGGTACCCTGAGTAAGATCAGTTAACGATTGTAAATTTAAAATTACCATGTGGACTCCGACATCTTGGCAATCTATGCCTCAAGAGCAACAAGCTGATTATCCAGATAAACAGCAGTTGAACAAAACAATTGAAGAGCTCAGTTTGCTGCCTCCATTGGTTAGTGCTAGTGAAGTTTTAGAGCTTCGCGAACTAACAGCTAAAGCAGCCATAGGAGATGTTTTCTTATTGCAAGGCGGTGACTGTGCGGAGTCCTTTATCGACTGTAATCAGGCATCTATTAATCGCAAACTGCAACTTATCACCCAAATGAGCCTTCTGATGATGTACGGGCTAGGTCAACCTGTCGTCCGAATCGGTAGGATGGCGGGACAGTATGCAAAGCCTCGCTCGGCTCATACAGAAACGATAGACGGCACTAGTTTGCCAAGTTATCGCGGTGACTTAATAAATGAAGTCCTCTTCTGCCCAATTAAACGAGAGCCCGATCCAGAGCGGCTTCTAAAAGGATACAGTTTAGCGTCACTCACACTTAACTACATTCGAACGAATAATAAAGAGCAGATAGATCGATTCTGCGAGCCTGAACGATGGCAATCAGATGCAATGGCTTCTTTACGCCAAAAACCAGAATATGAAAAGACAATTGAGGCTGTCAGACACTCATTTTCTATGTTGAAAGCTCTATCTCCTGGCTTATCAAAATCACTCGATTCATTTTACACCTGCCATGAGGCACTGCACCTACACTATGAGCAAGCACTTACTCGTAAAGTTGGGAACAAGTGGTTCAATCTTTCAACTCACATGCCATGGGTGGGCATGCGCACTGCAAAACCAGACTCTGCGCATATTGAATACCTTCGTGGCATCGAAAATCCGATTGCGATTAAAGTTGGTCCGAGAATGACCCAAAAGTGGCTCAGTAATATTATAGAGCGATTAAACCCAGAAAATTCGGCTGGACGTATAACACTGATAACTCGATTGGGCAGTGATAAAGTTGCCAAACTATTACCGCCTTTAATAGAATGCATCAAAGATAGGAATTACGCCGTAACTTGGGTTTGTGATCCTATGCATGGAAATACCAGAGTGACTAAGAAAGGAATTAAAACTCGTCATCTGACTGACATAGTTTCTGAAGTTAGGCAAAGCCTCGAAATTCATAAGAGCCATGAAAGCGTTTTGGGAGGCATTCACTTAGAATTAACTGGCGAAAATGTAACAGAATGTATCGGCGGAGTTTGCTCTGTTTCCGAGAATGACTTGAACAGAGCTTACCGAACACTGGTAGATCCAAGGCTGAACGCCAGCCAGGCGACTGAACTAGCCTTAGAAATGGTGAAAATATTTAAACAAATAAACCTAAAGTCGGACCAGCTTTCACAAAACAAGCTAAATTTTTAGATCGATTTTTGAGCTACAATCAGTTACACTTATTGAGATTAATGTTATAGAGAGGAGGTATTTATGAACAGTTTAAGTCAATTGCTTAAATCTCTGGTTGTTTTTATCGGCCTCTCGCTGTCTGCAGCGTCATTTGCAGAAAGCTCGATCGAGAGCAGCGAAAGCGGTCTTGATGAGCAACCAGCAAGCCAATGCTTAAAAGATCTTCAACTAGAGGAAAAATTAGAAATGATTGACGAGGAAACTCGTCTTGCGAAAATTGAAGATGAAAAGAAAAAGGATGCCAACTGGTTTGAAAAAATCGTGAAGCATCACAAGCTTGGCAGCTTGCATTTCCAAGATATCATCGAGTTATTTCACTAGTTACAATACTCAAGCCTACAAATTCCGATCAGTAGCGTTATAATCAACATCACCTAACCCTTATAACCTACTGTGATGGAAGAAAAACCGAAACAAAATCCTAAGCCCACAGCCAAACAAAAACCCGGTATATTCGGGGTCATACAAAGTGTATTAGCCGCCATGTTTGGCGTTCAAAGCGAGAAAAAAAGAGAACAAGACTTTGAAAATGGCAGTGCGCCTGAGTATATATTTATTGGGATCATCATGGTGGCTGCCTTTGTTCTTGGCATTATGTGGTATGTAAGCTCGGTAATAGAAGAATACAAATCCTTGAACTAGAGCATCTTTAAGAGTCTAGAAACGAAAACGCCAACTTCTTAAAGTTGGCGCTTCAGCATAACCTACAACCGGGAAATTACTTTTTAACTGCTTTTGACTTAACTGGAGCAGAGAAAGTTGAAAGGCGCTTTTCCATAAAATCTTTCCATTCAATTGACATTTCTTGACCTACAGAAATCATCGATTGTGCATCTTTCATTACTTTTTCTGAAAGCTCTGCAGAAGCTTTCAATTGCTCTTCTGCAATACCTTTGAAATCGTCGATCGACTGGATTTTTGCTGCTTTGTCCAGTTGGCTCAAACCGATTTTTGAGTACTCGTTAAGTAACTCTAACTGCTTTTCACCTAACTTTTGAGCTTGAGACAAAGCCAATTGATTGAACTCAAGAAGTGGTTCAACAAATGCTTTGCTTTGCTCATTAAAACTGCTTATTGCTTGTGCGAACATATCGATCTCTCCCTTGTCTTTTTAACATTATTGGTTTTGCTGCAATACAGCATAGACAAAAACTTTGTGCAGCGCAATAATCATTCAAAGAATATTTTATAAACAATTTGAAAATGCAATAATTAGCATCAACTTCTTGCGATAACTCATTAATAAATATCGCGTTAATTTATTTTTATGAGCGAATATCTGTAATTTTTTATCGCGACACTATTATTTCGCAGCAAAATGACGTAAAAATGACATTTTCGCATTGCAACATAGCAGACTTACTCAGAACTAACTCCGAAGAGTGAGGGGAAAACATGTCATCGAATAATAACCAAGAAGAATTTTTCAGCTCAATCGAACAGTTAGGTCAGCAAATGATAGAAGCTGGCGAACTAATGCAAAAGAATGCTCAACGTCTTTGGTTTGACATGCAACGCCAAACACTGATGAACCAAGAGATTGGCGAAGCACTGGCTCTTTTAATGCAGCAACCTGATCGCCTACAAGCTTTTCAAAAAGCCATGATCGAAGCTCTAGCTTCAATAAACTCACCTTCAGAAGGAAAAGAAAGAGACCGTCGTTTCAATGATGACGCTTGGCAAAAGCCGGGATTTAAAGAGTTAAAAGACATATACCTCCAGTTTTCAGAAGCAACGATGAGCTTGTTCTCAGATATTCTTCCTCATGATGAAGACAAAAGCCAACGCATACTTTTTTATGTCCGCCAATGGTTATCCGCCATTGCTCCAAGCAATTACTTGATGACAAATCCTGTCGCTCTGCTTGAAACACAGAAGACAGGAGGCATGAATCTAGTCAAGGGTTTGCACAACTATCTAGAAGATATGAAGCGAGGAAAAGGTTTGCAAAACATTCGCATGACAGACCTTAATGCTTTCAAACCTGGAGAAAACCTGGCAATTACTGATGGTAAGGTCATTTACCAAAATGATTTAATGCAATTAATTCAATATACGCCTACCACAGACAAGGTCAGTGAAAAGCCACTATTGATAGTTCCGCCCTGGATAAACAAATATTATATTCTCGACCTCAAACAAGAAAATTCGTTGGTAAAATGGGCCGTTGACCAAGGTCAAACAGTCTTTATGATTTCTTGGGTGAATCCAGATAAGTCTCATGCTGACATGGGATTTGAAGAGTATGTAAAACTTGGCGTTATCGAAGCGCTTGATGCCGTAGAACAGCAAACCGGTCAATCTTCAATTAACACTCTTGGTTATTGCTTGGGTGGAACATTGCTGGGTACTAGCTTAGCTCTCCTAAAATCGAAAAATGATAAACGGGTTAATTCAGCCACATTCCTGACTACCCTACTCGATTTTGAATATCCTGGAGAATTAGGATGCTTCTTATCTCAAGAACAGCTCGATATTCTTGATCAACAAATGGAGAGCGAAGGCATTTTAGATGGAAGAGCTCTCGCTATGGCTTATAACATGTTAAGAGAAAATGACCTTCACTGGTCTTATCATGTTAATAACTACCTATTGGGCAAAGAACCCCCTGCTTTCGATTTACTCTACTGGAATTCAGATGCAACGAACTTACCTGCCGCAATGCACAGCTTTTATCTTAAAAATATGTATTTGGAGAATAAACTAAAAGATCCTGGCGGTATTTCCATTGATGGTGTTGAAATCGATCTTCGAAAAATTGATATTCCTTGTTATTTTCTATCGGCTCAAAAAGATCACATCGCGCTATGGAAAAGTACCTTTTTAGGTGCGCAGATTCTCTCTGGTAAAAATGAGTTTGTATTGGCTGGCTCTGGGCATGTAGCAGGCGTAATTAATCCGGCAAACTCAGGAAAATACAGTTACTTCATTAACTCAGATACCAAGAAGCCTGCAGAAGAATGGTTAGAAACAGCAGAACAAAAAGAAGGTTCGTGGTGGCCGCATTGGATGAATTGGTTAACCGAATTAGGCGGTAGCAAAATAGCAGCTCGAGACAATGAAAATGGAAAACTCAAGGCAATTGAAGATGCTCCCGGTAGCTTTGTGCTAAAGACATTAGATTAAGTTAAAAAATTAACCCTCGACCAAGTTCAGTTTATCAAAAGCCTGTTGTTACTAAACAATGCACCAGCAGGCTTTTAACTGCTCACCATAAGTCTTATAACTGGTTAAGCTTACTTCCAGAAAATTCTTTAAATTCTTTTTTATCTACTAAAGTTTATCAGAGTAAGGCTCAAACCTATGAGCAAAGAAGCCAGATTAACTCAATATCAAGCCATAAAAGACTTCATGTAGAATAACCTACAGTGACTTAAAATTGATTACTCAGCAAAAATCTTGAAGAGAAATTATCAAAGAAGACTAAATTAGCAATAAAAAACCTCAACACGAGAAATGCATTGAGGTTCTTTTAAACTGAAGTAATGACTCTCTTTGAAGCCTCTATGGCTCCAAAAAAGCATTTGGGCTGATTGAAAAACGACGAGACAGTGCTCGAATGTGTCTCACTGTTAATGAGCGCTTTCCATTAAGAATTTCAGAAACAACACCTTGGCTTCCAACTTCTTTTAAATCAGACTGTTTAATCTTATGTACTTTCATTAAGTACTTAAGAGCAGACACACCACTGCCCACTTCATTAACAAGGAATTTCTCTTCGTATTGCTGAGCGGCGTGAGCCATTCCTTCAATTAAACCATTTAATGGGCTAGTCACTTCTTGACCAGTGAGGTTCATTGCCTCTTCCATTTGGTTAATGAGCGTTTCGTAATCACGCTCCGAGTCAGGACGCTGGATTAATGGCGCCACAGCATCCCAATGTTCTATGGCAGTTTGCAGTTTTTCGTTCATGTCACTTATTCCTTCAGCTATTAATTACATCACCCCAGGACGCACATCTTTGACCATGGCGACCTGAGCCGAAAAATTTATAATCGCTTTGAGTAGCAAAGTTGTTCCAGGCACTAGAAACCAGTATTCATTTCCTGAGTTGCGTATTTCAGCGAATGTTCGACGTAAAGCAATGTCGGACTGAAACTCAGTGAAATTCATGATCCGATACCAGCCATCCAGAGCTGTCTTGGAAGCCGGAAACTTCTCTTTAGCTTCTGCGAGACGGTGAGTAGCTACGACTTTCACTTTCAAGTTCTCCTTGCTCTATCTTCATCTCTCGATGAGAAGATGTTCGATGTTGATATTCATTATAAGACACGGATCGTCCCTAATGGAGCTACATTCAAAACTAATGTTGATAATTGTGAACCGTTTCATTATATACAAACCAGTATATTCGATATAATGTGAATTTTCCCCTAATTACGGTCTGCAAAGTCCGAATTCTGCACATCTAAGCGAAAACTTTGTTTATTTATCAGGCAATTAGAGCACTTCATTAACCATACCACGCCATCTCAGACCGATATATCATTAAAAGTACGCAGTTATCTCATAATGGTATTAAAACTACTGTCGAGTTAATTTAATGAATTTTATGTAGGTAATAATTAACTAATGGCGAGTGTGGAGATGGATTTAATTGAAAATGGCCAATAGTTCATCTGCATTGCGACGTTTGCTGCCATTACAACTTATCGTCCGTTTGACTGGAAAACTGACGATCTTAGCCCCTTGATACATTGCCCTGGTAATTTCATTCTCATGGTTTGAGACAACAACGGTGACATCACGATCAGACAACCTTTTTGCCTGGAACGCTAATCGCTCTTGATCGTGCAAAGAAAACCCATGTTTTGCATAGCTCGTAAAATAAGCTGTCGGAGATACAGGAACATAGGGCGGATCGCAATAAACGACGTGATTTTTTCTTGCCCGAAGCATGACCTTTTCGAAGTCCTGACATACGAAAGTAGCTCGTCGCGATTTTTTTGCGAAAAAACGCATTTCATTTCGAGGGAAATAAGGCTTCTTATAACGCCCAAAGGGCACATTAAAGCCTCCTTTTAAATTATAACGACAAAGTCCATTGTATCCGTGACGATTGAAGTAGAGAAAAAGCGCTGCTTTTCGTTCGGATGCATCTATATCATTGAATTCTTCACGTAATTCATAATATCGATTTGCCTGATTGTATCTTGGAGTGAAGAAACTCTGGCAATAATCGATAAAGACTTCACCTTCGTCTTTCAAGGTTTGGTAAAGAAGTATGAGATCTGGATTTATATCAGCCAATAAATAGCGCTCATATTCCGTATTTAAAAAAACTGCACCAGAACCCAAGAACGGCTCAATCAGCCTTTTGCCTTCTGGCAACTGCTTAGAAATACGATCAATTAAACGATATTTACCACCCGCCCATTTTAAAAACGGGCGAACTGACTCCCCAGAACGCAATGAAACCACCCAGACTTAATTTTTGTCAGAACTATACGAGATTTCATTAACAAATGCATGAAAAAAAGGTAAGTTTATAGCAATGAATCGGAAAGGGAACTCGAGGTGATCTTTTTAAGCGACAACACTTAAGTTGTCACCGCGCTCTGTTGAGTCGACAACGCCCAAATTACGCAAACGACCTTCGAAACGCTCTTTACTACTACTTCGAGTCTCGGCTTTCGCTTGTTGCTCTTTGAGCAAATCCGCTCTGGCATCAGCTTCAACTGCAGTCGCCTGAGCAGCAACACGTAAATCGGTTGAAGATGGATCGGCTGGGGCTAATGCAGCGCGCCGAACTTGCTGCATCTTCTCGATTGTTGCAGCAGGATCACCTGAAACTCGTGAAGTATCGATCGGAACTTCACCACCAACAGCATAACGTCTCCCATCGGGACCACGCTGAAAAGTATATGATGGAGCTCCAGCATACTGACCACCAACAGATGCGTGAGCCGCTTCGTGAGCTCGAACTTCTCGATCAGTTTGCTTAAGTTTTGTTAATTCTTGCTGCTCTCGCTGTTCAACTTCTTCCCTTTGACGCCTCTCAGAGCTTTCTTCACGCCCTTCTCGATTTCCGCTATTACCTTCATTATTTCCATCACTCCCTTTCTCCTGAACCTGGCGTTCTGCCGAAACATCATTATTTCGATTATCATTGGGCCTTACTTGCTGGGCATCTTCGGCTGAAGGTTTTAACTTAACATTCTCAGTGGGAGCTTTGGCTTCGGGCACGCGCTCAGCCAGACGCGCTTCTTTTTGAACCGCTTCTGTCGGAAGATTAGCTGTATTGACCGGTAAAGCGACCGGAGCTGGATTTATAACCACGCCATTACCTACTGCAATTGACCCTCAAACAGGCCATTGACGTAAGAGCTCTCAAGCCTTTACATCAATTATGCTACCTAAAACCTTATTTTGAGTTTCAATTGACTTAGCATTTGCTTCAGCATCACGCTCAGCAACTTGAAGTTCCACAAGGGGTTTGACGAGATCTTGTGTTCCTTCCTTTTTAGTACTGGAAGAAGCTATTTCTTGAGCTGCTTCTCCAGCTCTATTAACAGCATTTTGAAATCCGCCTAGTGCAGCGGAAAGACCATCTATTTGCATGTATACCTCTAAACTCATTTAGTACTCAGAAGAATAAAACTCATTCTGATTGATGCAGCTTCACCTTCTCATGAGTTATATCGGCAATATTTAGCTCATATTGAATTTTATTTGCTAATTTTTAATATCCTTTTGATCTTTAAATACGTTTTATGCTAAAAATCGATTATAAGCGATAATTCCCCAAACAATGGCTAGCAGCAATAGACTAACAAATACAAATGCAGAGCCTATGTCTTTCGCCCGACCCGACAAAACATGGCGCTCAGCACCGGTTCTATCGACCACCGCCTCAATCGCAGAATTTGCCAACTCAGCAAATAAAACCCAAAAGACACTAGAGATCAGCAATATCAATTCAATATGAGTTTGTGCTAACCAAAATGATGATGGAATGAGGATCAGTGCTAGAAGCACTTCCTGACGAAAAGCAGCTTCGTGTTTCCATGCAGCCTTAAGTCCTTTCATAGAATAGAAAAACGCATCAATGATACGCGAAATACCTGTTTTTCCGGGCTTTCCCATTGCGCACAACCTTGCTTGTCATGGAAATTTCAAAAAGACGTCATGTTAATGACACGTTTAAGACTCAAATTTACTAATGTCTACCGATAAGACGCAGTGCAAATTATGAATACATTTTTTGAAAGAATCCATAGTTTAGACACAAAAGCTTTTCTTTGGATTAACTTAAAACAAGGTTGCACCTACTACCGTTTGGTTCGCAATATTTCTCGCAGTGGCGATGGTATTCTTTATTTTGTTGCAGCAGTTTCAATTTTATTAATTGATCAACAAAACGGAACGTCATTTTTCGCTACCGCTGCCCTTGCTTATTCTATTGATGTTTTGTTGTATTTATTACTTAAAAACAAAATTAAACGTAATCGTCCGCAACAAAAACTTCAGGACTTTACAGCCTTAATCGAACCATCTGATAAATTCAGCTTTCCTTCCGGACACACCGCTGCAGCTTTTGTTTTTGCAACTCTGATTTTTCAATTCTACCCTCCATACGCAGCTGCGTTTTTTATTTGGGCAAGTTTAATTGGAATTTCCAGAGTATTGCTTGGTGTTCATTACCCTGGCGATATTTTAGCTGGTATTCTGTTAGGAACATTAAGTGCAATATCGTCCGTAAAATTAATTCAACAAGCATTTCTAATGTGAGACTGTATCTTTAATGAAGATTTTATATGGTGTTCAGGGAACAGGGAATGGTCATATAACTCGAGCGCGAGTTATGGCTGAAGAGTTCAAAAAGAAAGATATTTCGGTAGACTGGGTATTTTCAGGACGGCCTGACTTTGATTATTTTGATATGGAATGTTTTGGTAACTATCGTAGTTTCCGTGGACTGACTTTTGTCATTGAAAATGGCAGTATCAATTACACCAAAACAGCAATGCAACTTCAATTTCGGAAATTTTTCAACGATGTAAAAAGTTTAGACTTAACTGATTACGATTACGTTATTAATGACTTTGAACCTATTTCTGCATGGGCTGCCAGACGCCAGAAAAGGCTTTCAATTGGAATTTCGCATCAATCCTCGTTTTTATACAATATACCTAAAGAGGGAAACAACCTATTTACCGATCTGGTAATGAAGTGGTTTGCACCTGTCGATCACCCTATTGGTGTTCATTGGCATCACTTTAATAGCCCTATTTTACCTCCAATTATTAATCATCAATTTGCTGAGTCAACTGTCGAAAATCACATTTTAGTTTACTTTCCTTTTCAGTCTTTGCAGCGATTAATAGCATTACTTAAGCCGTTTACTGACTATCAATTTTATATTTATCACCCTGTAGAAAATGCATTTGACGAAGGAAACATTCATGTCCGAGCACTATCAACAGAGAGCTTTAAAAAAGAACTCCAGAAAACCTCAGGTGTAATCTGTGGTGCCGGCTTCGAACTTCCTAGTGAAACTTTACAGCTCGGAAAAAAGCTATTAGTGCAACCTGTAGGTGGTCAAATGGAACAACGCTCTAATGCAAAAGCACTTCAAGAACTGGGGCTCGCATCAGTTAGTAAGCAGTTTAATCATGAAGAACTAAGTGCCTGGCTACTAAATCATCAAACCAAAAAATTTAACCTACCAAATACAGCAAAAGCCATTGTTGAGTGGTTAGTCTACGGTGATTTGAATAACTACAATGCACTCGTAGATTCACTGTGGCAACAAACTCAAATCGCGACTCTTGAACAAAAAAGGGCTTCAACAACATTAGTAAATTAGAACTTTTACAGGGAATCACAATTAGGCTCTATTTTTATAGCAAATACCAATTCCAAACCGTTTTTTATTGTTTTAATCAATATAAAATTCTTTTTTTACCCGAGATTTTCACGGTTTCTTATATTTTTTCTATACTGGAGATACGATTATTCCATTTTTGCAATAATCGGCGATTGATCACAGACACGAGAGGGCCTCCTATGAAACCATTGGTTGATTGTTCGACTCACGACTATTTTGAGATCGCATGCATGTATCGATATGATTTAAATATCATCTCTAAAGAGCATGCTGAAATTAACGGAAAAGCAATCGATATTCGAATCATTGATGACAGAGAGTTTTTAATTCTCGACTCTGACGGCTGTCAATTGAAAATCGAAATCAACCAGATAAAGTCAGTCAATGTGCTTTCACCTCATGCCAGGTTTGAAAAAATAGCGTGCTAGCGAGTCTTAAATTAGTATGAGCTGAACATGGACACAGAGTACCTTAAGTGCTCTATAATTTGGATTCAGCGATATTTGTTTAAGGCGTACGCTACTATGGCTTCAAAGTACAAAATGGAGT
The DNA here is from genome assembly GCF_007570825.1 of Pleionea sediminis. Taxonomy (GTDB): domain Bacteria; phylum Pseudomonadota; class Gammaproteobacteria; order Enterobacterales; family Kangiellaceae; genus Pleionea; species Pleionea sediminis. The sequence continues at coordinate 887,237 of NZ_SUNB01000001.1, forward strand.
TGTATACGGTTTTCCTTTTGTTAGGTCATACTCTACTCACCACATCAACACAGGCCAGTGAAATATTTAAGTGTCAACTTGATAACGGCAAATTGAGTTTTCAAGACAGCCCCTGCCCTGATTCTGCCAAAGAAGAAAAAATTATTTACGAATCCGAGAGCAAAAAAGCAGTTTCGGTTTCCGAAAGCATTCTTGGCAAATGGTGTCAAACTGGAATGAGTAAAACAATGGGCGGTAATCTAAATCTGTCCAAGTCTGCACAATGGAATTTCAAAAACCAAAATCAAGTATCTGTGGTTTATCTATCAAATATTGGCAATGCCTCTCATCAAGAAAAATTCTTTCAATACATTCTTCAAGACACAACAATTAAAATAGAGAACAATTATTTGGGCAACTGGGAAATTATGGAGCAATCAGAAAAAGTTATGATAATACAAAAAGCTTCGAGTAAAGAGTACGCACATCTGAAACGCGGTGACTGCTAAAAAAAAAAGGCCCTTTCGGGCCTTGGGAAAATTGGGAGTGTATGCTTATAATTATTATAATACTTCCGAACTCTTCAGACTGGCTTCTAGCTGTGCCCACTTATTCTTTTCTTTCGATACGTACTTCATCCATTGCTCAGCCATCTTCTTCACTTTATTGTGTCCCTTTGCATTAGCAAAATGATGGTTTGACTCATCAAAGTTCTTTAAATTGAAATGCGCCATCCCAAGTGCAATGCTGACATTTCCGGGATGTTTTAACTCTCCTTTTGCAAATGCTTTTTCACCGTATTGGATTGTCTCGTGCCAACGCTCCATATTAACAAACACTTCGGCAAGTCGAGCATAAGCATTACCATCTGAAGACAGTTTCGCAGCTTCCTTTAGAACAGGAATGGCTTTATCAAACTCCTTTGCAACCATCCAAGCCTGAGCTAGAAAATCCAAATTTTTGACATTGCTTTCTAACTTTTCTTCCTTGAGTGCTTTTCCCATTAATTGGCCTGCTTTGTAAGGTGCACCATTAAGATAATATAATTGAGCAAGACTTTTTAATTCTTTTGCCTCAGTCACAAAACCTTGCTGATATGCAGCCTCCATAACGGCCAGTTGTTTTTCTTCTGCACCAATTTCTCCATACATATTACCCAACTCAATCCAGTATTTCGGTTTTGGATAAAGACGAACTAGGTCTTCTGACACCTCAGTTACTTTTTTAGGTTGTTTTAATTCGTAGTGAGTAGCCCTTTTAAGAATTAGTATATTCTCATTGGGATTTTTTCCAGAACCCTTCGCTAACGAAATAGCTTTATCGATGTGTTTTAGTGATTTTTTATAATCTTTTTTGGCATAAAAAGCATTAGCCAACAAAGATTCACTATTCGCATCACTTCCTTCATTCAATGTTGACCATCGATTAATATACATTATCGAATCGTCAAACTTTTCTTGCTGCATGCTCAATTGTGCTAATGCATACAAAGTAGATTTTTCTAAAGCCTCTGGAATAGGCTTCTGCTCTATAACCTTCTTAAAAGAATTTATCGCTTGGTTCATGTGACTTTCGCCATAATGAATAAACGCTTTAAAGTTATACACCATGGCTGACTCATACGAATTAAGCTCATCAATTCGATTTTCCATTTTTTGAAGTATTTCGATTCCTTCCTGTGTTTTCTTCTCGTCAGCTAACTTCTGAGCTTGACTCAATTGAGCATAAACTCTTTGCCTTAAAGCAGGTGTTCGGCGTTTTTTCTTTTCTGCTGAGTAAGTCATTCCCGCATACTCAGTGATACCCACCATATTAGTTACAACCGGTAATCCGTAAGCAAACATCGACAAAACAATTATTCTGACGAATAGCTTATTAGTTAAACCAAAGTTCATAAATCACCCCGCTATCGACTTATTTTGAAAGTAATTTGGTTTTGTACGCCAGGCACAGAAACCGCTTTACCTTCAACCATTCGAGGTTTGTATTTAAACTTCATAGCTGCATCAATCGCAGCACGATTAAATATCCCCTCGGGCTCAGCTTCAACCACTTTAGGATTTGATACAGTACCTTTTGGAGTTACTGTGAATTCTAAAATGACATACCCCTCAATGCCTCGAGAAAGAGCACGCCTTGGATAAACAGGAGCGACTTTGACGATAGGCAAATATTCGGCATCACTTGCATTGAGTGACATACCTTGTTGTAGTTGATTATTTGCACCGATATCAGGAGCAAACGCAAAGCTTTCAGATGAGTCCACCATGTCGGACTGATCCATCTCTGGTTGCGGCATATCCGGTGGCGGCTCTTCTGGCTTTGGCGGCTTCTTAGGCTTTCGTTCTTTCTTTTGAACCGATTCGTCTTTCTGAATTTCAACGAATTCTAGATTGCGCTTTTCTGGCGCCTCCTCTAGTTCAAGATCACCACTTTCAATAAGTGCTCTCATGGTGAAGAACAACGCCGCAGTAACTACTAAAGCTATAATAACTGCGTTGATGTATCTCATAGTAATCAGTTCTCCGCTGCCAGTGAGACATCAAAAACGCCCGCTGCTCGAGCAGCATCCATTACCTTTACCAGAACTTCTGTTGTCGCCTTTTTATCGGCCTGAATAACAACCGACCCCTGAGGGTTTTCTGCATGTAATCTCTCGATATTGGCTTGTACACGCTCTGGATCAATTCGGCGTTTATCGATCCAAATTTCATTCATTGGGCTAATCGCTACCAATATGTTTGCTTTTTCTTTCGATTGAGCGGTTTTCGCCTCTGGCCGATTAACTTCAATTCCTGATTCCTTTACAAAGGACGCAGTAACAATAAAAAATATCAACATAATAAATACAACGTCTAACATCGGCGTCATATTAATTTCAGAATCTTCGTCTTCTTCAAAAATTTTCGCAAAAGGTTGTCGCATAACCATCTCCTCTAGAAAATAAGTTAAATATCAATTTAATGATCAAGTATTAACTTATCTTCGAGTAATTCTGTTTCTCGTTTCGCAGTACGTTTTAAATAACTCACAGCAAATACACCTGGTAAAGCACCTACCATTCCAGCCATTGTAGGAATAGTCGCTTTTGAAACACCCGATGCCATAGAGCGCGCATTTCCCGTACCCGATAACGTCATAACATTAAACACTTCAATCATTCCGGTAACCGTACCCAGCAATCCCAGTAATGGGCATAGAGCGACCATAGCCTGAATCGTCGGCAAGGATTTATTCAAACTCAATCGAGCTCGAGAGATCATGGCGATGCGAATTTGCTCTGCATTCCAAGACTCTCGATCGGATCGCACTTTCCAAGCATTAACCACTTGCTTTCGGTACGTACGGTACCCAAACCACATGTATGAAAGGCGTTCTATAATAAAAATCCACATAAAGAAAATTAGAACACCAATATAAGTGAGTACCGGTCCTCCGGTTTCGAAAAAAGCTCGAATACCATCTATAGACTCAGCAATAAAATTCACCGTTAAGCTCCTTGCTCCGCGCGCTCGGCAATAATGCCTGCGCTTTGTTCTTGCAAGATATGAACGATATTTTTACTGCGTGTATTCAACCAGGTGTAAAGCAGAACTGTCGGAATTGCGACAACCAGACCAAGTACCGTTGTTACTAGAGCTTGAGAAATACCTCCTGCCATTATAGTGGGATCACCTGCGCCAAAAAGAGTGATCTTTTGGAAGGTAATGATCATACCCGTAACCGTACCTAATAAACCAAGCAACGGAGCAACAACAGAAATAATTTTAATGAATGTAATGCTACGCGTGATTTTTGGAAGTTCCTTTAAGATTGCCTCGCTTAACTTTAGCTCTAAAGTATCAACCGCAACACTTGGGTATTTCTCTTTAACTTTAAGTATTCTACCTAAAGGATTATTCTCATTAATCGTGTCGCTTTTTAATTGCTGCTTAACTTTCTTCTCAACGATAAAGAGAGAAACAAATCGCTCTAACGCAATTAATAATGCAATCAAACCAAGTGCAAGAATTATGTAACCAGGAAGACCACCTTGATGAACTTGCTCTTCAGTAGTTGCAGACTGAATTAGTAACTCTAAAATTCTTCCAGCAGTAGGATCAATAGCAACACCAACCAACTCTCCTTGTGCGTTTTGTAAATCTTCTGTAGTCGACGTAAAACGACTCGACGGCTGACTCGCTAGCGCAACAACGGACTTAGACTCAGGATCGTATGAAAGATACTCACCATTACTAACAATATTGAACGTTCCAACACGAACTACTTCTTGTGTTTGCTTTGGACCATTGGTTGGAATGACTTCTATTTGAAACCGAGCAACTTTTCCAGATTCAATAATTTCTCGTTGCATTTCAAACCAAACACGCTCAATTTCTTCAATTGAAGCTAACTTTGATGATGAGCCCATCTCTTGAGCTAGATTGCTCAAAAACTCAGCTCTTCCTGGATACTGAATTGAAACTAATGAATTATCGATTTTACTAGAAGCATCGCCAGCGACTTGTTGAAGCACGCCAAATAATTCTTTCAATGACCCCATTCGTGCATCTAAAGCAGTATTTAAGTCGGCAAGCTGAGCTTCATTCTTCTCGTACTCTGTTTCCAGAGTCTCAGACTGCGCTAACGCTCCATCTCGCTCGATAATCGCTTGCCCTAACAATTGATCTTGTTGAGCTCGCTTATTAATAAAAGCTTTTTCTCGTTGAGTATTTTCTTGAGACTGCTTGTAAGTACCCTGCTCAAGTTTTTTTAGTAATGTATCTAAGTCGAGCTTCTCTGCAGCGAAAACTGTAGATGCAGTCAGACTCAATACTAATATTCGAATTAACTGTTTCATTATTTCAACCACCTAACTTTATTCTGCAGAAAATACGGGAACGGTTAGCATATCGGGAGCCATCTGCTCACGAGCCATTTTTATACCGTTTGATATCTTGGTTGAATAGCTACTATCTAAAGCCTGCCATTCACCCGCACGCTGATTCCAAATACCTTGAGTTTTCTTATCTTTTGTCTGATAAATCAAAGCAACGCGACCAACACGTAAAAAGTTAACAGGTTGCTCTTCACCATTAATAGGGTACAGCCCTTCGTAAGCGTTCAAGGTACGGCCATAATCAAGCTCAATTTGATAAGCTTCGAGCACTTGTCGAAATTTTTCAGAAACAGATACGTCTGCTCTATCCATGGTAGACTTGAGTCTATCAACGCGATCCATTCGCTTTTCTTTTTGGAAAGGAATATCTAAACTTATAAACTCTTCCAAACCACTAATCATTCGTAGCATCAATGGCGTAATTTGTCGCTCAATGATACTAACTTTATCGATAGAAGCATTAAGTTGCTCCATTTCTTTAATCTGATTTTCAATCTGCTTACGAAGCTGAGCGTTATATATTTTTAACCCTTCAGTTTCTTTGTTCACAGATTTAAACTTTTGAAGTTTATCGTCGATTTGATCGCTAATTGAATCAATTTTCTTTTGCGACTTGGCTGCAAGCTCATTAATCTTTGAGCTTTTCTCAATAACAGGTTCAAGTGTTTGAGAAAACACTGAAGATGCAGCAAGCAATCCGACAAACAAAGCGGATAGTTTGATCATGTTTCACTCCCAATACATAACTTACACATTAATTTCAGGTCGAATACCTGAGCGCCATAAAAATTGGCGAATCCCAAAAAGAACGATTCGTTAGAGGATTTTACTTACACCTACCGGAGGTGTAGCTTTTTCTGAGTGAAACTTCATAACTGGGAAAGTAAATTAGTTCCTAAGCACTCAACCAGTAGATGTAAGTAAAATCCTCAAAGCACCGCTAATAGATAACGAGATTTCCGTTATCTGACGGCGATGATAAGGCTGGAATGTGACGGATATATGAACGCTTTGTGACATCTCGATTAAAAATAACGCAACCAAAATGACACATAATTGTCACAAAAATGACTTTAATGATGAATAACAATTACTTGTTTGAAAAAAGAGAGAGTCATTAAACGAACTCTCTCTCGAACTAGCCTTTAAAAATTTGTAGAAAAACTCACTGAAACTTCGGTACCAGGATCTTCTCTTAAAATCGTTACACCTTCTTGAACAATTTCTTTTTCCTCATCAAGAATGTTTTTAATGCGGACCTTGACGGTACTGTCATAAGTTGCATACCAGGTATAAACTGCGTCAAGAGAATTGAAAGACTCTTCTTCGCCATCTTCAAATCCATTTACACCAGGAATAATAATTCGGGGGCCGAAAACATTATAAACTAATGTCACAGAGTGATTGTTGTCAAGAGAATCCCACCCGAGTTGAAGGTTAACTACCCACTCTGAGTGACCGATAAGTCGGCGCTTGTTATTTGTGATAACTTCCGTAACACTTTGGTCAGTGTTTAACGCTTCCGCTAGTTGTTGCTCAAACAAACTAACACCTGCGCTATTGAGTCCGATATCTACTTCTGAGTCGGATAACGTTACGTTTCCATTAACAAAGAAGTTTGCATAATCGTCACCAATAAATGAAAGATCTTTCATAAACTCAACTTCAATACCGAAAAGTTCGCCAGACTCAGCATTTGCAGTAAGAAGTTGTGGCGCACCTTCTGTTGCACTAGGCAATTCTATTTGCTCTATAGGCCGGTCAATATCTTTAGCGAAGAATGCGACAGAAAGATTTTCACCAGTAGGCATATACCATTCCCAGCGAACATCAAAATTACTGACACTAGAACTTTGCAATGAAGTTGAACCACGAACCAAAAACTCAGTTAAAGGATCAATATAGAAAGTCGTCGATATATCACGAATATCAGGTCGAATAGCGGTTTCTGAGTAATTGAATCGCCACTGAGTTTCTGAGTCAACAATGTAAGTTGCTGCCAACGAGGTGAATATATCATCTTCTTTAAAGATCAAACCTTGGATTTCTTCGTCTTCAACGGAGAAGAAGTCGGTGTGAGGTTGAAATGGAATTGATACCTGGCGGAAATCTTCCCAACGGAACCCACCGGTAAAACGCCAGTTCTGTCCCATCTCATAGTCTACCATAAAATAGGCCGCATCAGACATTGTTGCAGCAGCATACTTATCACCGTCCGAAGTCGTATCTTCAAAATCAATATCAAATAACGGATCGTTAATATTGCTCGTAGAGAAAATATCGCTGTAATCCGACCCTTGCAGAAATTGATTTGGAATCGCAAAATTTTGAATATCTAAAGTGACCGCGGTAGCCTGACGTTCCTTTTTATTAAAGTCTGCACCGGCTTTTAATAGCAAGTTATAGTCACTGCCACCAAAAGGCAAAGAAACATCAAAACCGTAACTTTCGCCATCATCTTTCAAAAACTGCCAACCATAAGTAGTATTTGAGTCACGAGCAATCTGTTCAGTTCTCGATCCGTTGTCTGAGATGTCAACGCGAAAGGTCGTCTCAAAGGCACCAGGGGCTTCACGCATTGTTCGGTTGTCACTGAAATACCAGTCAACGCCTAAGTTATTAAACTCAGGAAAATTGTGAAGGCCTTTTAATTGTTGAGAGTAGAGCTCCCGCTCTTCATACAATACATCAACTTTTCTACGCTCTTCCTCTGGCTCATTGATCGTATTGGTTGACTCAAACAACCGGTCTCGCAAACGATCCCGCGTGTCACGAAGATATATATTGTTAAACTCAAGTTTGTGGTTATAACCATATTCCAAACCGAAGTTGATCATCGAACTAACGCGCACGTTATGCTCTGTTGAGTGACCATCGGCAAATTCATTAATTCGAATTTCACCACCCGAACGAGCTAAGTTATTCACGTTTCTTTCATTAGAAACTTTCCATTTGTTTTTATAGGCTCCAGTCGCTAAAAAACCAAACCGAAAGTCATCGTTTAAGTCGTAACTGTTACCGTAGGTAATTCCAAATCCATAATTGGGATCGACCGACTCATAATTAGCACTGTAATTACGATTTAAAGAACTCATTAATGACACAGCTTCTTCTTGAGATAAGCCATCAACACCATCATTATTCAATAATTGACTAAGCTCTCCTGGTAGCGCTCGAGTACCGTCATCTGTACCGACAGAGTCACGCGAGCCGCTGCCACCGTCATACCAAGGAGTGGATGATTGATTTGAATTCCAGCCTAATTCCCCACTCACTTTAAAGACTTCTTCCTGCGGAAGAGACTTTGTCCGTATATCAACATTCCCGCCACCAAAGTGAGCAGGCATATCAGGCGAAAAAGATTTTTGAACGTTCAAACTTTCAATAATCGACGAGGGAAATAAATCCAAGGGCATAACCGTTCTTGTTGGATCAGGACTTGGAACTTGCATTCCATTTAATTGCGTACTCGAGTATCGCTCACCCAGTCCGCGAACATAAATAAATTTACCATCGACAAGGGTCAAACCTGTAACACGGCGAAGCGCTGCCGCCGCATCGCTATCTCCCGTTCGAGAGATTTGTTCAGAGCCCATAATATCAGCAACAAACGCTTGTGACTTTCGTTCTTCAATTACCGCTTGAGCCGATCCTTGAAGTCGACTCGCTTCGACAACAACTTCTTCTATTGCCTCGTCAGACTCAGTTTGCTCCTGCTGAGCAAAAGCATTAATCGAAACCCCTGTTACTAATGCAAAATATACTGCACGAGAAACTTTATTAACTTTTGTATTAAACATGGTTAACTCCATACAGCCATCTTTAACCTTCTAAATAGAGATTTTTATTTGATGAACTGATTGACTGTTACAAAGAAAGGTAAGATGCAAATGCACCTTACCTTTTTTACTTCAAAATTTTTGATTTAGTCTGCCAGGCCTACGGTAATCCAGCCAGCGGTCCAATCGTTATCAGCGTTTACCGCTCCAACAAAATCAACACTGTCAAACCATGAGTCAACAGCATTCATGTCACGAGCTGCATTAGCTGAAACCGTTGTATAACCATTGACAACATCAGCCATAGTCGCTGCAGTTGCATTACCTGTTTGTCCTAAGAACCAATCTTCGGTTGTTAAAGTCGAAGTTGCCATTCCTTTAAAGTTTTCTCCGTTTTCACAAGCAACGACAGAGTTCTCCATGGTAAGGTCACCAGATTCTGCATTCGCTTGAGTCTCTGTAAAACTGTCAACTTCAAGACATTCACCCATCCCTCCAGGACCTGTAATGACAAAGTTATATAGTTCGCCAGCCGTTCCGTGACGAAGCAATACGCCTTCAGAATCAGAGCTAGCAGCACCAATAATGGTGAAGTTTGCAACAATTGGATCAGTTACCGGAGCAGTACCAGGAAAATCTTCTGAGTTATCTCCTTCGATTCCTCGGTTTACAAATGCAGCATCATGTTTAATTAACACGTACTGTGCTCGACCGATCCAACCGAAAGCCCAGTCAAAACTGTCATCGCCGTTTGCAGTTAATACAAGGTGTTTAACATCAACCGTTCCACCGAAGAACTCAACACCATCATCTAGGTTCTTATGAACTTGTATGTAATCGACGGTTGTTCCTCGGCCAACACCGGCAAACGAAATACCGTTAAGTTCATCACCTGCAGCAAGTGCTTTACCAGCGTACTTAACAACAACGTACCGAAGGGTTCCAGAGTTATCTTCTGGGTCGTTTCCACCATACACACCAGCATCACCCTCTGCAGCAATACCACAGCTCTCTAATTCAGAACTTGAAGTATCGCCATCACCATTTCCGTCACATAAATTAACCGGAGCATTACCAAGCAGAACTAAGCCGCCCCATTGGCCAACTGTAGTTGCTTCACCAGTAACGTCTTGCACTGAAGTCATAATGATTGGTGCTGTAGCACTACCTAAAGCTTCAATTTTTGAACCTCGACGTGCGACTAAAAAGTCATCACCAACTTCACCAAAAATAACGGTACCTGGTTCAATGTAAAGCGTTGCACTGTCAGCATTATCATTACCAACTGCCGTTCGACCTTGAAGAACCCAGTGTTTATCGTTCGTTAAAACAGTGTCTTGAGTGATTGTGGTGTCTGCAGCAAACTTATAGACAGGCTTGTCTGTAATTGCTGGAAATTGTGAAGAAGCATCGGTTGCTAATCCACGATCAGAAGCTGAAGGAATATTCGCAGGAATTCCAGAGTTAACTCCGTAAGTCCAACCTTCCATCCAGTTGTTCGCACCATCGAACGCACCAATGTAATCGGTTGACTGGAACCAATCATCGTCAGCCGATAAATCATATCCACTGCCTAACAAAGGAGAACCAGAGCGAGGAGTAAATCCATCCGCCAGTAAGTTAAGCGCTTCAACATTATCGAAAGCAGAATTTCCAGTTTGACCTAAGAACCATTGTTCTGTTGTAGCACCTGAAGTTGTAGCTGTACCTTTAAAGTTTTCACCATTCTCACAAGCAACGATAGAGTGCGTCATTGCTAAAGAGCCGTCTTCTGCATTTGCGCGCGTTTCTGCAAAGCTATCTACTTCTAAACACTCGCCCATTCCTGCTGGACCAGTAATTAAGAAGTTACGTAAAAGACCCGCTGTACCGTGACGTAGTAACACACCTTCTGAATCTTCGCTTGGTGCGTTATTACCGATAATTGTTACATTAGCAACCGTCGGTGTGGTTAATGGCTCAGCAGACGGGAAATCTTCGCTGTTATCAGACTCGAATCCTCGATTTGCCAAGGTATCGTTATGTTGGATGTAAACGAATTGTGCACGCCCAGTCCAGCCAAACGCCCAGTCGAAACTATCATCACCATTGCCAGTTAACACAACATGTTTTACATCAACGGTTCCGCCAAAGAACTCAACACCATCATCAAGATTTTCGTGTACTTGGATATAGTCAACGGTAGTACCACGACCAACACCAGCAAATGAAATACCATTGAGCTCATCACCAGCAGCAAGTGCTTTACCAGCATGCTTAACAACAACAAACTTTAAAGTTCCTGAGTTGTCTTCTGGATCATTACCACCATAAAGACCTGCGTCACCCTCGGCAGCAATACCACAGTTAGCGAGTTCAGTTTCGTCGGCAGTATTGTCACCATTACCATCACAAAGATTTGATGGCGCATTACCTAAAAGTACTAGTCCACCCCATTGACCAATGCCTGTTTCTTCACCGGTTACATCTTGAATTGAAGTCATAATAATTGGCGCACCAACTGTACCAACGGCTTCAATTTTTGATCCTCGACGTACAACTAAGAAGTCATCGCCAGTTTCACCAATAAGATAGGTACCTTGTTGAACGTAAAGAGTTGTTTGATCTGCATTATCGTTACCAACTGCCGTTCGACCATTTAAAATCCAGTGCGCATTGTTGGTTAAAGTTGTATCTTCGGTAAACACAACGTTTTCATTCAATCGATACACTGGCTTATCTGTAATTTCAGGGAATTCAGAAGAAGCATCGGTCGCTAATCCTTTTTCGAAAGCGTTATCGATATTAGCAGGGAAGCCACCCGAAACACCTACAGCCCAACCTTCTGTCCAATCGCTTGTTCCATCGAATGCACCGATGTAATCCGTTGAATCAAACCATGCGTCAACGGTTGAAGCATCAATTCCAGCTCCTAATAATGGTGAGCCTGCTAAAGGCTCATAACCATTTGGATCCAAATTCAATGAAGCCGATCCGTTGAACGCCATATTTCCCGACTGCGCTAGGAACCATTCTTCAGTTGTTTGAGTTGATGTTGCGTTGCCTTTAAAGTTTTCACCATTATCACAAGCAATCGCAGAATTGGTCATGATTAAGTCGCCAGCTTCTGCGTTATCGCGAGTTTCTTCAAAGCTATCCACTTCTAAACACTCGCCCATACCGGAAGGTCCAGTTACGACTACATTGTGTAGTCGCCCAGCAGTACCGTGCCGTAATAAAATACCTTCAGAATCTCCGTTAGGCTCATTAGCTCCTACGATAGTTATATTGGAGACCATGGGATTTGAAACAGGAGAAGTTAATGGAAAGTCTTCGCTATTGTCAGACTCAAAGCCGCGATTGGCAGCCGTTTCAGAATGCTGAATGTAAACGTGTTGTGCTCGTCCAGTCCAGCCAAAGGCCCAGTCTAGACTATCGTCACCATTCGAAGTAAGAACAACGTGTTTAACATTGACGGTTCCACCAAAAAACTCGATTCCATCATCAAGATTTTCGTGAACTTGAATAAAGTCAACTTCCGTACCGTCACCGACACCGGCAAATGTAATACCATTAAGTTCGTCACCCGCAGACAAAGCATTACCCGCGTGTTTTACGATAACGTAATTTAAGTTACCTGAATCGTCATTTGGATTGTCGCCACCGTAAAGGCCGGCATCACCTTCAGCGCTAATACCACAGTTTGCAAGCTCATCAGCTTCAGCAACTAAATCTCCGTCGCCATCACACAAGTTAACTGGCGCATTACCAAGAAGAACGACTCCTCCCCATTGGCCAATACCCGTTTCTTCACCGGCTACATCTTCTCGTGATGTCATAATAATGGGTTGAGCCAAAGTTCCATTTGCCGCAATTTGAGAGCCACGACGAACCACTAAAAAGTCATCACCACTTTGTCCAATGATGGTTGTTCCTGCTTCGATAGTTAACATTGCAGAATCGGTATTGTCATTACCGACGGCTGTGCGTCCTTGAAGAACCCATAAAGTGTCGTTAGTTAATGTAGTATTTGCAGTGAATGTGTAATCTGCATCGATAGTACAGACGTTTGAGAAAGAACCAATTGCCGAAGCTTCGGTAGCAAAATCAGGACAGTTACTCGTATCAGGATCAGGATTGTCGGGATTCACAACAACCACCTCATCCCCTTCTTTAATCTCGATATCCCCAGTACAACCCGCTAAAACCAACGCACTCGCCACTGCGCTGGCTGTTAATATTTTTTTAAATTTCATTGTCATCTCCAAATGGATCGATACAGCATTTATCTTGTGCAGGTTCGCAGAGTAGAGATCAAAAGTTTCAAAAATATGACATTGGGATACGTCATATTTATTTAATAAAGATGACACAAGGGGTTAACAAAAGTGACTTTCATCTGTCATTTTTGCGATCGATAATCAGAGATTTTTTATGAGATAGTCCAAGTGAATCACTTAATTAAGTTTCACTCAAAGATTAAACAAAAATATGCTCTCTCACCTTAATTCTAGTTAAGTTAACCAAGCGACACTACTGAGTTTTATTGGCTTATGTTAAAGTTATATGACAATTTAAAAGATTAAAAAGCATTCTCGAAGTGTTCCACATTTTTCTCCATTTTATTGTTCCTGGCGTTGTGGCAGGCCTATTTTTCCGAAAAAGGTTTTGGTTCGCCTATCTAATAATGATTGTCACTATGGTCGTTGATATGGATCATTTATTGGCTAATCCAATTTATGATCCAAATCGATGTAGTATTGGCTTCCATCCATTACATACAATCATTCCTATTGTGTTCTATTTCGTTGCCTGCTTTATTCCCAAAACTCGTTTAATTGGACTCGGACTTATTATTCACATGGCATTAGACAGTATCGATTGCCAGGTGACCAATGGTGTTTGGTATCACATAACCATCCCCTCTGCCATCTCACTTGAAAAATCGATAAGTTTATCAAGGTATTACCATACAAACTTGACGTATGAAGTATCCCTTTCATAGAGTTATTAAAAGGCCTAAGGATCGTAACGATGGAACCGAACTTTAAATGATAGATAAAATCGATAAAGTCCGCCATGAACTAAATATCATGCGCCGGACATTCTTACATCAAATGGATGCGTTAGAGAACCGTCTCAGATTACTTGAGGAGTATGCAAAGAAAGACATTGAACAACACAGTGAAGACTTATCACTCGATGTGAATTGGGAATCCCTAACAAATGATGTAGCGACTTCACCTGACACAACCAGTCAAAAACACGCAAATTCAGAGACACAACCAAATCAGATAACAGCTCAACCATCCGAGAAAATGTCAAACTCGGCAGAAACCTATCAAGCAGCGGAAAATGCCAATCAAACTGAACAGTCACCAAAGCATGAAACACTTTCGACTCAATCCAAAGCATCCCAAAAACCTTCGCCTTTAGCATTCGCGTTAAACTGGATGATCGAATTAGTCGTTCATCATTGGCAGATTGGTATCCTGTGGCACAAGGTAATTGATACTTATCACGATTACAAGACAAAAGGCAAAGCGCCTTTATTCCTATTCACTGCATCTGGAATCACAATTTTAGTCATTGGACTCGGCTTTCTCTTGCAATTAACCTTTCTTAACCTGACACCAGGCCTACGGGTTGGGAGTGGATATGTCTTAGCCCTGGCAGTCTTATTATTATCGGACTTTATACATCGGAAGAAGCCAAGTATTAAAGGCTTCGCGAGCGCACTTGCTGGGCTGGGACTACTTATTGCTTTTCTATGCAGTTATTTTATTGGCCCATACTTTAACTTAGTTTCACCTATTACGGCCTTTAGTATTTTTGCTCTCATAACGGCTATCGGTTTTGGGCTTTGCTTTCGTTTTAACGCCAGCATTCTGTCAAACATAGCTTTGTTAGGTGGAGTCTTTTTACCCTGGTTATCCGGAGCACCACAGGTGCTCTCCTTAACTTATACAGGTTATCTTTTCATTTTAAATATTGCATCTTTAGTTTTAGCAAGAAATCTTCATCTACGCTCTCTTACCATATTAACCATAATCGCTACCTCAGCTTCACTTGAATATCAGCTCGTTACTAACGCTGCCAGCCAAATTGGCTTTATCGCATTAATTCATGGATTCTTTCTTCTCTATGCTATGGCGATTTACTTCTCTGCTCGTCAAAAACTAGATGCAAAATTACTGTCGCTATTGAGCACTAACTTGATAGTTTATGTATTAATTAATTGGCAATGGTATCAGTTGTTTAATCAGAGTACGCCTTTCTTACCATATCTATTAATGGGCTCTTTCTTCTCAGGGATAGCTCTTTTTAGTTTGCTCAAAAAGCGTATTTTTGAACTCACATTAAGCGTATTACATGCAGGAGTTTTAATTGGGCTATCGGCGCTTGCATTATTGGGCGCTGATGGCAGCGGTGTTATTTGGGCGATTGAAGGTATTCTACTATTTATTCTCGGCTTTATTTATAAACAAAGAATTATTCGCATTGAAGCATACATTGCATTAATCGTCTCTTTGGTCCTTAATGCTTGGACATTATTTCAATGGTGGTTTAACCCAGATTTAAATAACATCATCCCTCAACTTACTTACCTCGCTGCAATGGGCGTGGCGGCGCAAGCTATAATAGCTATCCCTAAATGGCTGAAAGGCGAGTGGCCAGAGCAAGAAGGGGTTGTTTGTTACTGCTTGAAAGAATGGGTTTCCCTGTGGGTATTAGGAGCGACCTTAGCTTTAATCCATTTGTACATTCCCTTTTTATTGGCAGTCGCACCATTAGGTCCTGCATTTATTTTAGTCAATAGACACTCGAAACACCGACTAGCCTTTTCACATTACCTTGCCTTTATTTCTTTTGGATTAAGTTTTCTGCTTTTATCGATAAATATTGCGGACACGGGGACACTACGGTTTAGTCAATGGTCTTGGCAGCTAAAATTGAACGGAATTATATTTTTCTCCTGTTGCTGGTTACTACCTAGCTACTATCAAAATAAACTAAGGAATGGAAGTCTCGCTAAAATGATGAATGCAATAAAATTATCCTTTTGGATTTTGCTTCCTATTATTGCTTTACCAAGTCTATTCCGTCGTATTCCAGAATGGTTTGGTGTTTTCACTTGGCTATCAACTATTGGTGTAAGTATTATTTACTGGCAAGTAAAACATTGGTTATTAGGACTAGAGCTATTACTTATTGTCTTTATCGCTTCGATAGCGACAGCCGCTAGCTGGTTAATAATAGAGCCGGTTCCAAACGTTTCTAATTTGATTGCGCTACTTCTTGGAATTACATTCTTTACTTTAGTAATTAAGCTATGTCGAAGCTACCAAAAAAAGTGCTCGACCGATGTTAAAAGCCCATTTGGTAAAAGATTTAACGTATCAGCCTTACCATTTTACCCAAAAACAGTAACCATGAGCTACTATCTAGCACCAATACTATTGTCGGTTATTGTTTTTTCTTTAACAGAGAAGCTGTCCTATGTTTTTTTAAGTTTGGCTTTATATTTCTTTTCTGTGGTTTTCTTATGGCAAAAACTAATACCGTTAAGACACAAAAAAATTAAACATTTTGGACATCAGTTAAGATTGGGTTGGCTTTTTACTCTTTCTTTAATACTTCTGGGAGCAATAACCGACAGTCCCACTGATCTTTCAATAGCCGTATTCGTGACAGCATTATTAGGATACATGCTACATCGACCACATCACTATCGAAGTATGACTTTAGGACAACACCAAACTTTACCCGTCTCGCTTTGGTGCTACCAGATAACCGTTGTTTTCTGTTATTTAATGATTATTAATTCAATTGCTGGTCATATTTATGGCCCAATATTAAGTGTAACGCTTATACTTCATTCCATAACTCTATTATTTATCATCCGACGGCCATGGTTAAAATCTCTTGAAAAACTAGGCTTAGGGTTATTCATTTTAAGTTTATTGAAGATTTTCCTTTATGACATGCGCGATTTTTCCATGATAGAAAAGGTGATTAGCTTTATTGTTATTGGAATCGTTTTATTAATTGCAGCCTTTCAATATCAAAAACTGAAAGAGCGAACAGAAGCTATAGATAGCAATAGTATTGAATAGTTAACTTTCTTTAGATATTGGAATTGAAACATTTACTCTCAGCCCATGAGGTTCTTTATTCTCTGCTGTAATCAATCCCTTATGCACTTGTATTGCTCGAGCTGCAATTGCTAACCCTATACCTGCCCCACCTTTTTCCCTTGTTCGAGCAGAGTCTGTGCGATAAAAAGGATCGAATATTTTAGAAAGACTTTCCGGCTCAACTCCAGGCCCATTGTCCTCGACCTGAATTAAAACAGTGCCTACATTTAATTGACTAACTATTTTGATAGAAGAGTTATTTTCTGAATAACGAATTGCGTTACGAATAATATTTTCGATTGCACTGTATAACAGTTGAAAGTATCCATTGATACGAACGGCAGATTCTAGATGACTATTGATGTTTACTTCTTTTTCGCTTGCTTCAAAAGCAGCATCTTTAATGATGTCTTCAAGCATAGAGTCAATATCAATGACAACTGAAGACTCGTGTACTTGACCTCGCTCTAACGCAGCAATATTTAACAATTGCTCTAACATCTCATCAATACGAGAGCACTCTTTTTCAAGTCGTTGAATGTATTCACTAGATTTTTCTCCCTCTTTTTTTTCCAGCAATCCTAATGTAATTTGCATTCGGGCTAAAGGCGAGCGAAGTTCATGAGAAATATCAGATAATAATTGCTTTTGCGTCGATATTGTTGCCATTACTTTTTCAGACATTACATCAAAGTCACTCGCCAAGTGATAAAACTCATCATTTCTATTACCCAGAAGTTCGACTGCAGATATTGACTGACCACTTGCAACTTTATGGGTAATCGCCTGAAGTAATTTAATCGGACGAGAAATGGACCATGCAAGTAAAAAGCATAAAAGAGAACTCACTATCAAATAAATTAGAAAGAACCAAGGACTTATATTATTTACAAAATAATAAATTAAACGTCCTTTGAACCGCCCTATAAATTGTGATACGAACAATGAGTAAGAAGTTCCATCAAGTACAACTTTTTGAGGCCCAATGTAGATAAACTCACCATGCGTAGCAACCGAGACTTCATTTTTATTTATTAAAAGAGCCTTTATCGCTTCGGGGGGCTCTTTTCCCGAGCGCAACTCTTCATTCTCATTAACCAAATAAAAGGACTGGAATCCAGATTCTTCAATATGGTGCGGTGGTGGTGCAAAATTTCTAAGTAGTCGGCGAATGATTCTTTCCTTTCTAAAATCAGCTGCATCCGATTCAATTACATAAGCCAATTTATCGATAATCGCTTTCATTTTATTGTCTGCAGGATGAAAGGATACTGAATCCTTTAATAAAATCCAGCTGAATATAGAGACGATGACCATAACGATCATAACCATCCAAAACCAAGTAAATATTTTCCAAAATAATGAAAAACGACTAAATGGCCACATACTGATATCCAACACCTCGAATAGTCTTGATACGCTCTTTATTATCTGGTGACACACCAAGTTTTTTTCGGACATGACTGATATGCATATCAATACTTCTATCAAATGCCATAAGTCGACGCCCCAAACATTGCTCACTGATTGACTCACGAGTCACTAAAGCACCGACATTATCCAGCAATAACATCAATATTTCATACTCAGTACCCGTTAGCTCAACTTCAGAGTCTCCAAGAAATACCTGACGTTTTGATGGAATAACTTTGATGTCAGCATAAAGGCGACTACTTTCTTCTTGATCAAGTTGAAGAGAAGGCGGGAGAGCTTCAACTCGACGAATAATACTTCGAATACGAGCGGTTAATTCTCGAGGATTACAAGGTTTAGAAAGATAATCATCAGCTCCCAACTCAAGTCCAAGGATTCGATCAATTTCATCACCTTTTGCAGTCAACATAAGCACTGGAGTTTTTTTCTTTACACTCAGTTCTTTTAAAACCTCAAACCCTGATTTTGTCGGTAGCATGACATCTAAAACGATGAGATCGAATTGATGGTTATTCAGCATTGTGGATACAGCACCGCCATCGTGAACCATTTCGACGGTAAAACCTTCTTGACTTAAGAATTCAGAAAGGAGCTCACAAAGCTCTTCATCATCATCTACTAATAAAATTTTATGCATGATTACTACTACCTGGCCTGCAAACAAATTTAACTCTTTGAATTACGACTAAGTATCAGTTTAAAATAAGTTGGGGTCATTGAGTAGACAAAAATATCAGTTCTCGTTTTCTTTACACAATCTTTACATTGCCATAACCCTACTTTTCATTACAGGCGATAAACTAAAATTGTGTGTCAATCAATGAGGAAAACACTATGAAACATTTCACTCAACTATCACTTAGTGCTCTTTTTTTACTATTTACAAGCTTATCTTTTGCGGGCCCTCATCATGAGCACCACAAATTTGAGATAATGAAGGAGAAGCTAGAACTGACTGACGATCAGGTATCCGCTATTGAAGCAATACATGAAAGTCAGAAAAGCAGTGCCGAGCCTATCCACAAAGAACTCAAGACAATTAAAAAATCAATACATCAAGCATTAAACGCATCGCCAATTGATGAAGAATCTGTTCGTTCATTGTCTCTTGAAGCCGCAGAAAAGAAGGCAGAACTTATGATAATGAAGGCCAAGTCGCGATTACTCGTCGAAGAGCAACTAACGAAAGAGCAATTTGCAAAAATGGAACTATTAAAACAGAAGTTTAAACAGCATAGGTTTAAAGGCAATAGAGACTAAGCCTGTTTCTGACTAATTCTATGAAAAGATGATTCAACGACATTTTAGAAAAGTTCTCTTCCTATAAGTTGAGAACTTTTTTTATTTCCCGTAACGTTGAACTACTTAAAAAAAAAGAATAGCAAGATGCCAATTAAAACGTTACTAATCATAGCTTTTAGCTGTGTCTCAATATATGCAAGTATTCCGGACGCCCCTCAGAGAAAACAAGGAGAGGGGCCCTTTCAACAACTGATATTACGCAGCGTGACTATGATTCCAGGCCATGGCTCTCCTCCAGTAGGACCTGTTGATATTGTTATCGAGAAAAACAAAATAACCCAGATTGCTAAAGTTGGTTACCCAGGTGTCCCGATTAAAAGCAAACGCCCGGTAGCGAAGAGAAACGCTAAAGAACTCGATTTAACTGGCCACTATGTATTACCAGGATTCATCGATCTACATGGCCATATAGGAGGAAAAGCCCAGGGAACACCCGCCGAGTACGTTTTAAAGCTATGGCTAGCACATGGCATCACAACTATTCGTGAACCAGGGAGTTTTAACGGCCTTGACTGGACGTTAAGACATAAAAAATGGAGCGATGAAAACCGAATCGCTTCTCCTAGAATTTTTCCTTACGCGAACTTTGGTGCTGGACGTAAGAACAACTTTACCTCTGTTAGTGAAGTTCGAGATTGGGTTAATGACATAGCCGATCAAGGCGCTGTTGGCATAAAGTTCTTCGGCGATCGTCCAGAATTTATTCGTACGGCAATCAAAGAAGCGAAAAAACATGGTATGACAACGACAATGCATCACGCTCAATTGGATGTGGTACGCATGAATGCCCTTATTAGTGCGAAAATGGGGTTAACCAGCATGGAACACTGGTACGGCTTACCAGAGGCGATGTTTGAAGATCAGGTTATCCAAAATTACCGGCTCGACTACAACTATCAAAACGAACAGCACAGATTCAGCGAAGCAGGAAAATTATGGTTACAAGCCGCAAGTCCGGGTTCAAAGAAATGGAATAGCGTTAGAGACGAATTAATCAAACTCGATTTCACACTTAACCCTACTTTCACAATTTATGAAGCTAACCGAGATTTAATGCGGGAACGCCAGGCTATTTGGCATAAAGAATACACTCTGCCGTCTTTATGGGAGTTCTTTGAACCAAGCCGTTACTCTCACGGTTCTTACTGGTTCGATTGGACAACAGAGGAAGAGATTAACTGGAAAAATAACTTTAAACGCTGGATGACCTTTGTTAACGACTTCAAAAATCATGGAGGCCGTGTCACCACGGGCTCAGACTCTGGTTTTATTTATAAAGTTTATGGGTTTGGCTACATTCGGGAGCTCGAGCTGCTGCAAGAAGCCGGTTTTCATCCTTTGGAAGTCTTAAAATCGGCAACTATCAACGGCGCCGAGGTGCTCAATATAGACAGTCAATTAGGCTCCATTGAGGTTGGAAAATTAGCCGACTTAGTCATTTTGAAAGAAAACCCTTTGCGTAACTTTAAAGTGTTGTATGGTACTGGACACTTTAAACTTGACGAAAATAATCGTCCCACTCGTACCAAAGGAATTCGCTATACGATAAAAGATGGCATCCTTTTTGATGCCCAAAAGCTATTACAAGATGTAAAGAAAATTGTAAAAGGAGCAAAAAACAAACAATAATCTCAAAACAAAAGTCTCAAAAGCGCTATAACTTATTAATTTTTAGGTCAATTTATCATTAAAAACTTGGTTTTTTCGGTAATATTTTACTAAAATGCTCTCAAATGGATAAAATTTATTCGGTTTTATTGTCTGATTTTCTTGACAAAGCTGCTTCAACCGATAAAATCGCCACCCGAGATTTAATGTTAACCGATTCACACAATCATCCAGTCTGGCAGAGGTAACTTATGGTCGAGACCAAATCAAGTTTGTATAAAGCTGTTCGCGCTGTACTATTCCCTTCTCTTGTTGCAACGTCACTTGTTTCAACGGTTAAAGCAGAAGAAGAAGGTGCAGATAAAGAAAAAATAATCATCACCGGCTCTCGTATTAGCCGAACAGAATCCGAGGGAGCTGCAACCGTCGTTAGTATGACTGCCGATGAAATGCAGCAACAAGGTTTTACCACCTTGTACGAAGCTCTAAACTCTTTTACCTCGCAAACAGGCGCCTTTACTGGAGAACAGTTTACACGAGGCTTCCAACCTAACGCTCAAGCTCTCAATTTACGTGGCTTAGGGCCTGGTCGAACTCTAATTCTTCTTGATGGACGACGTGTCGCTGACTACCCATCACCTTACGATGGCAGCAGTAACTTCGTTAACTTGTCACAATTCCCAATGGCTATGATAGAGCGCGTGGAAGTAATGGCGGGCGGAGCGTCAGCTATCTACGGTTCTGACGCAATGGCCGGTGTTGTCAATATCATTACTAAAAAGAGCCTTGACTCGCACTTTGCTGGTATTCGCCTAGGTGATACGGAGCGCGGCGGCGGAGCATCAACACGAGCTCAATATTATGGCGGCACCGAAGGCGACGGATACGATGCCTTATGGTCCTTCGAATATTATGGCGTTGATCCAATAACTGGTGCAGACAGACCTTATATCGGAGAAAAGTTTACCTACACGACGTTAAATCCTGTCGATTTTCGAGATGAAAATGGTGATGGTTTTATTAACTACGGTAATCAAAGTATGTGTGATTCTTTTGGTTATGGTTATACGCCTTTTGTCGACGGTGGAGGCAATGAACTCGACATTGGTCGCTGTACTGATTTTCAAGATACCCACAGAAGCCTGAGAAACGAACGAGACAGAGTCAACTTGTTCGGTCGCTTTAGTATGGAAATCGGCGACTACAGTCAATTCTTTACTGAAGTTCACTTGTGGGACATTCAAGCGAAGAGTAACTCCGGTGAGCTTTTCTGGAGCTCTGGCGATAACAATGTCGTTACAGTCATTGATCAAGTTGACTTTCTAATCAACGGATATCACGCACCGTTTTTCCGCAACTTCCCAGAAATAGACTCGTGGGTTGACCACGAAGAGCAAGGCGCAGATATCAAAATCGGATACAGTGGCCTAATTAACTTAGAATATGATTTTGAGTTAGTACTCTCTCACAGCTTTCAAGAAAGCTCTGACTCCTCAACAAGATTTGAAACAGAAGCGGTTGAATCTTTTTATTTAGGTTCTCTTATTGTTGAAAATTTTAACTTCGGTGGCGATATCATCGATTTGTATGAAAACCCAAACTTTGATCTTAATCGATTTGTAACACCATTAACCCCAGCGGAAATCGATCAAATAACAGGAACTAACAAAGATAATAAAGATAGCTCGGTTACAACCCTTAGCTTCACCCTAACAGGCGATCTTTTTGAACTCGGCGATGATTATGTACAGTTTGCGGCAATCGCAGAGTATGGAAAGAAAGAATACGAAATCGAACTTGATCCTCGCACGTTAACTGGTGGCTGGTTTGGTTTAACGGGCACAGAAGGTAGCGGTGAGCGAGATAGATACGCTCTTGGTATTGAAACACGCTGGCCTTTACATGAAACGTTAGATATGACACTTGCCGGACGTTACGATAGTTATGACGACGATACTGACGTTGGTGGCGCATTCACTTACAACATCGGATTTGAGTATCGACCGATCGAATCTCTACTATTGCGCGCAACGGCAACCAGCAACTTCCGTGCGCCAGACATGCATTACGTTTATGCTGGAGAAGGCGGATTCTTCATCAATGTATTTGATCCTTTCTTCGCTCAAACGGTGAATATTCAAGGTGTCAGCAATGGCGTTCTTGAGCTTGAAGAAGAAACCGGCAACACAATGTCTCTCGGTGTCGTATACGAACCAACAGAAGATTTATCTTTCTCTGTTGACTTATACGAAATTGAAGTTGATGACTTAGTTCAACCTCTCGATGTGACTGAACTTATGCGCGGTGAAGTTACCTGTTTATTAGAGCCAGATACGCTACCCGCGGCTGTGTGTGATGATATCAACAGTAGGATAACTCGTGACCCAAATACGTTTGAACTAGAGAGCATTTCTCTTAATCCAGTTAACACCTCATACTCAAGACAGCTCGGTATGGATACCAGTATTAAGTACAACTTAAATACTGATAGTTTTGGCTTATGGTCATTCCATACTAATCACACCATTGTTCTGAAAAGTGAAAGACAGTTAACGGAATTTAGTGAAGTAGAAAGAGATTGGCGTGATGACCCCTTTAATAACGACTTACGTAGTCGATGGAGAGGTGGTTTCTCTTGGTTGATGGGCGACTTTAGAACCAGTATGTTGTTCAATAGAATTGGTAGCACCAATAGCCAAGTACAGCTATTAAAACGCTTAGATGACTGGACAACCTACAACTTCTCGCTGTCTTACATGCCAACAATGGATTTAACCATTGATTTCATTGTTAACAACTTAACGGATAAAAAACCTTATGTTGAAGAGGGCAATACAAGCTGGCCTTATTTCAACTCTTCGCACTACAATGCGATTGGTCGAGAAGTCTTCATTGAAGCAAAATACGAATTTTAATTAATTCGTTACTATTCAAAAGCCCGGTAGATTCTATCTACCGGGCTTTTTTATTGAATAATTACTTAACTCATTAAAAATTTTTCAGGCAAACCTTTAATACGAGTCCCTTGATAATTAACCATTCCTAAGTAAGCTTCCGGAATCATATTTTTGAGCGTCACTAAATTATCTTCGAACGCTTCCATGTTTTTATCAACTTGGTTTGCGATCCATCCAGCAATTTCTAAACCTCGACTCCTAATACTTTCTAAAGTTAACAAAGCATGGTTTATACAGCCAAGACGCATTCCGACTACAAGAATAATTTTTGAGTTAATTGTTAACGGAATTTCAGAGAAGCTTTCACTTTCATTTAACGGAACTAAAAAGCCACCGGCTCCTTCGATGAATACACAATCACTATTCGGAAAGCAAGCGTGTTTTTTCACCATTTCTAGCGTAACTTTTTGCCCCTTTTCTTTTGCTGCAATATGAGGAGCTATAGCTTGTTCAAAGCAAAACGGGTTTACTTCTTTATACGATTGAGAAGAATTCGCAGCCTGCCATAAAGCGACACCGTCTTCATTACGCAGCTGTCCATCTTGATAAACACCGCCTGAAGCAACAGGTTTATAACATGCAACTCGATACCCGAGTTCACCTACTGTTCTAGCAAGCAGTGTGGTAACATAAGTCTTTCCGACTTCAGTATCTGTTCCAGTTATAAAATAATATTGACTCAAAGCAAAAGCCCTATTTAACTGATCGATATTTTAAATGTATCACTAGAAGAATGATTTTTAGCTTTTGCCCCCCAACCATGACCATAAATTGCTTCATAAGTTGCTGGAAAAAGATTGTTTTGAGAGAAGTTATTGCGATAGCAATCGATCATACTTTGCCATTTCCCCTTACTCATCAACCCGCTGTGTCTATCTTGATTAACATTTTGCGCACCAATTCCTTTTAAATCCTGAACGACTGCTTTTACCGATTCATAGGTAAAAGTTAGTTTTTCCATATCCATCACCGGTTGAGCGATACCACTTCGAATCATTACATCACCAATATCATGCATATCAATGAAGTCATTAACATGATTCTTATCATCAACCGAATGCCAAGCTTGCTTTAGTTCGGTTAAAGTATCTGGTCCAAGAGTCGTGAACAATATTAACCCGGATGGCTTTATCACTCGAGCAAACTCTTGAAACGTCTTATCTAAATTCTCACTCCATTGCAATGCTAA
This sequence comes from Pleionea sediminis, assembly GCF_007570825.1. Classification (GTDB taxonomy): domain Bacteria; phylum Pseudomonadota; class Gammaproteobacteria; order Enterobacterales; family Kangiellaceae; genus Pleionea; species Pleionea sediminis. Next base: position 912,481 of record NZ_SUNB01000001.1, read on the forward strand.
ATTTGAAAATAGTAAGTCTACTGATTGGTCTTCAAAAGGTAATTCATCCATATCTGCGACTTGATATTTAACTTTATCAAACCATCCTTGAAAGCGCTCAGCTTGTAGAATCATTCCTTCCGCAATATCAACGCCATACACTTTAGATTTCTTGAAGCGCTCTTTTAATTTTCGTGTGTAATTTCCAGTTCCACAGCCAACATCAACTATCAAATCAGGAGAAATCCTCATGAGCTCTAACCGCTCAAATAATCGGTCTCCTATCTCACGTTGAATAAACGCAAAGTCATCATAATTCGCTGCAGCTTTCGAAAAATTACTTGCGACAGCTTGTTTGTTCAAACAGACTTTTTCCATACTTCACTTCTTTAAAAAACTCAATACTTCTTCTGTAAACTCTTCTCGATGCGACAAGAAAGGAGCGTGGCTGGCTTTTCGAAAAATAACTTCTTTACTTTCAGGTAATAGTTCGGCAATTCGCTCTGCAGCTTTAACAGGCACCAATCCATCTAAGCGACCATAAATTCGTAATGTATCATGCTCAACATTTCTCAACACTTCACGTAAGTCTACTTCCTTTAAAATATTCAAACCACCGCGTAAAGCTGCTTTAGCGGGATGTCCATGAAGAAAAACGGTATTTCTCAAAGATTGAATATCCTTTTTTTGCGTTTCACTGCCTAAAGTTTGAATTGCCAAAAAACGAATCAAAGTTGACTCATAGTCTTCTTCTAATAAACTCACAAAATTATCAAGAACTTTTTCTTGCATTGCATGAGGCCAGTCAGAATCGTTAATAAATCGTGGATTACTCGCCACCGTAATTAACTTGTTAACTCGACCAGAATGATGAGCCGCAATGTAGCTCGCAATCAATCCACCCATCGACCATCCCAGATAATGAGCATTGTCTGGCGCAACGTCCAGTACCTGCCGAGCTAACAAATCTATCGTGTAATCTTCACTCGGTAAGGGACTTCGACCAAATCCAGGCAAGTCAATATTTGTAACTCTAAAATGAGGCGCTAAGCTCTCGCACAAATTTTCAAAGATCCCACCATGAATTCCCCAACCGTGAATTAAGACTAAATCGGGCCCAGCTCCAACTTGCTCAAAAAAGGGTTTTAATGCCATAAACTCAACTCACTTTACTGACATTGCTTTTAAACCAGGAATCCAACAATTGCACAAGTCGTTCAATATCTTTTTCTTGATGTTCGGCATTTAGCGTTATTCTCAATCGTGCAAAACCTTCTTTTACTGTTGGTGGTCGAATGGCACCCACCCAAATATTATTTGACTCTAAAAACTGTGCGCAAGCGATACATGATTCGGTTTCGTAAAGCAATACCGGCTGGATCGCCGCTTCTGAAGACATAAGCGGGATCGACTTTAGTTCTGCCAAAGATTTAAAGAGCTGAATATTTGAGATCAACTTACTCCGTCGCTCATCATCATTTCGAATAATCTCGATACTTTTTTGCGTAGCTAAGGCTAATGCAGGAGAACTGGCTGTCGTGTAAATATAAGGGCGAGCGAATTGAGTAATGACTTCGCCAATCAATTTGTTTGTGGCAATAAAAGCACCACTCGTTCCCAAAGCCTTACCGAAGGTTCCCATCAAAACAGGAAGCTCTTCTTCAGAAAAATTAAAATAGCCTTTGGTTCCAGTACCGTATGCACCAATAACACCTAGTCCATGCGCATCATCAACGATTAAGATTGCGCCTGTTTCTTTCAAAGCTTGCTGATAGTCATCAAGCGGGGCAATATCACCATCCATGCTGAAAACGCCATCTGAAATAACAGACTTAAATCGATAACTCGTATTAAGCTGTTGTTTTAGTGAATTAACGTTACAATGCATAAATCGCTTGTTCGTCGCATCAGTTAAACGCATACCATCAATGAGTGAGGCATGGTTAAGTTTGTCATGCACTATTAAGTCAGGCTTATCAAATAACGCCTGCATTAAAGCCAAATTTGCTTGATATCCACTGCTAAAAAGAGACACATGAGAATAGCCCAACCAGTTTTTTAAGGTATCTTGCAGTTTTTCATGAGCGACTTGATGACCGGAGATCAAGTGTGAGGCTCCGCTACCAACACCAAACTTGTCAGCACCCAACTTTAATTGCTCAACAACTTCTGGGCGACGTGACATCGACAAATAATCGTTACTGGAAAAATTAACTAAAATACGGCCATCACGAGTAACTTTTGGTCCCTGAGGTCCATCTAATGTTTTTATCTGACGATAAAGAGATGCCTCTTTTTTACGCTCTAACCTTTCGTTTAACCAATTTGCGTATTCAACATTCATCTAAAGCGCTGCATTGGTAAATCGAACGCCACCGACAGAACCGACTTGTTGAGTGGCATCCACTGGTTGTTGAGTAACTTCACGTTGCTCTGGAACAATTCCTAACTTTTTAAATAAAAGCTCATCCTTATTTTGTTCTGGATTAGCCGTTGTTAATAAGGTATCGCCATAAAAAATTGAGTTCGCGCCAGCGTTAAAACACAACGCTTGCGTCTCTTCACTCATATCTTCTCGACCCGCAGATAACCGAACATAAGATTTAGGCATCATAATGCGTGCAGTTGCAATGGTTCGAATAAATTCAAAGGTATCAAGCTTTTCTACATTTTCTAAAGGCGTACCTGCCACAGCAACTAACATGTTAATCGGAACACTCTGTGGATGCTCAGGTAAATTGGCTAACTCTCTTAATAAACCGAGTCGATCACTTTTATCCTCGCCCATTCCGACAATACCACCGGCGCAGACATTAATTCCGGCATCACGGACATTCTGCAAAGTGTCGAGTCGATCTTTATAAGTACGCGTTGTGATTATTTGCTCGTAATATTCTGCAGAGGTATCCAGATTGTGATTATAATAATCAAGACCTGCATCTTTTAACTCTTGAGCCTGGGCCTCGTTTAACATCCCTAAGGTAACGCAAGTTTCTAGCCCAAGCGCTTTAACACCGCGAATCATTTCTAATACAACAGGAAAATCTTTTTCTCTTGGAGAACGCCACGCAGCCCCCATACAAAAACGGGTTGCGCCCGTATTTTTCGCTTTTTGAGCATTTTTCAAAACTTCTTCAATTGCCATTAATTGCTCTTTAGAAAGCCCAGTATTGTAATGACCGCTTTGCGGACAGTACGCACAGTCTTCGGGACAAGCGCCTGTTTTTATACTGAGCAATGTCGAAGTTTGTACTTCATTGGGATTAAAATGCTTGCGATGAATTGTCTGCGCGGCATACAGCAAGTCATTGAATGGCAAATTAAAAATGGCTTCAACTTGCTCTTGAGTCCAGTTGTTTCGTACTTCTCCAGAAATTAAATCAGACAGTGTATTCATAAAGCTCTCAAGCCAGTTTTCAATATTGCTCCAAAGTTTACTCCGAAGGTTTTATCAGTCAACGATACGACGCTATCGGAGTTAACAAATGAGCAATATTTAACCACTCCAATTTAGAGTTTTTTCCTTTAAAGTTCTTATCCAACCAATCACGAATCTTAAAACGTGGTATTCATTCCCTTTCCTACTTTGAGCACTTGTTGAATTGAGATAAAATCGGCCGTGTGATCTACTAAGTATCTCAATGGATGAGAATCGATGATGCATCAAATTGCCTCAATCCTAACGCCAGGATTATTTGGCACTCATTGCCAATTATGTTTTTGCGCTCTGGACCGACAAGAGTCCTGGATTTGTAATTACTGTGCTATACGACTTCCTAGCTATTCTCGAGGCTGTATCACTTGTGCGCAACCTATTCCTACTTTCGAGAAGGAAAGCCCTCTCTCTTGTGGTAAATGCTTAAAAACTCAGCCCGCTATTAACCGCCTGACATCATGTTATTACTACCAATATCCTATTGATAAATGGTTGACCCGATTTAAGTTTGGACGACGCCATGCGTACAGTCAGTGGCTTGCCAAACAGTTATTTAAACGTATTGAATTTAACGACCGTGCATTACCGGAAGCGATTATTCCCGTCCCTCTTCATACCAAGCGACTAAAGTACCGAGGATTTAATCAATCTCAACTGATTGCCAACCACCTCGCTTCCATGCTTAATTTGCCAGTAATCACTAAAGGTATTCAAAGAAAAAAGTCGACGCTTGCTCAATCGGGACTCTCAATGAAACAACGGCAAAATAATATTCGAGATGCTTTTCAAGTCACTACTCATATACCTGAACATGTTGCCATTGTTGATGATGTATTCACCACCGGAAGCACAACTAATGAGTTGGCAAAATGCCTCAAGAGAGCTGGGAGCAATATTGTCGAAGCCTGGGTAATCGCCCACGCGCCAAATCGCTGAAATTCAAACAAATTCCAGCTTAGTAATGCATCCAATTCCTGTTACCATAGCGATTACCTACAAATCTTAAAGATATTTTTCTGCGTGCAATCTTCTGAACGTTTTAAACATATATTAGCCATAGCACTCCCCATTATTGGTGGCATGATCTCGCAAAACGTTCTCAATCTTGTTGATGCCGCGATGGTTGGAGTTCTGGGCACCGCTCAGTTGGCAGCAGTTGGCCTGGCGAGTTTCATCAACTTCGTAGCCGCGGCAGCTTTTATCGGCATGTCAGCTGGTGTACAAGCGATGGTGTCTCGACGCATTGGGGAAGGCAGAACAGATGAAGCAGCCAACCCGCTCAACGGCGCTCTACTCACCATATTTCTAATCGCAACTCCCGTATCTATTTTGTTAATTACGCAGGCTGAAACCATTTTTACCTGGTTAAATGACGATCCAGAAGTTATTAAATATGGCAGCGATTACCTTCAAGTCAGATTGGCAGCGATTATGTTTGTCGGCATGAATTTCTGTTATCGAGGTTACTGGAGCGCAATAAAGAAAACTCGCTTTTATTTGACCACCTTACTAATCATGCACAGCCTGAATATTATTTTGAATTACTTATTAATATTCGGTAAGTTTGGTTTTCCACAGTTAGGAGTGACGGGCGCAGGACTCGGTACCGCAATTTCAATGTTCGGCGGTACATTAATCTATACTTTCTTAGCATTAAAGCACACCCGTGAATTCGGCTTTGGTTTGCATTTACCACGAAAAGAAACGCTACTCACGGTTATTCAAATATCCGTTCCGTCATCTGCTCAACAATTATTTTTCGCTCTCGGCTTTACAACTTTATTCTGGATTGTTGGCCAAGTTGGAACTCACGAACTCGCCGCAGCAAACGTTATAACGAATTTAACCCTGGTTGCCATACTACCCTGTATTGCTTTCGGAATTTCCTCAGCAACACTGGTCGGCCAGTCTTTAGGTAAAGGCTCCGTCGACGAAGCACATCGCTGGGCATGGGATACCGTTAAACTCGCCATGCTGGTGGTATTTTTTATCGGCTTACCGATGATCATCGCACCTGAACTGCTGTTAGGTTTATTCATACATGAGCCGGCCCCTATCGAAGTTGGCAAAGTACCCTTACAGCTAGTTGGCATCGGAATAATGCTGGATGCACTAGGTATTGTTTTGATGAATTCATTGCAAGGCGCAGGTGCCACAAAAGCGACACTTAAAGTTTCGCTCATCATGCAATGGCTAATTTTCTTACCAATGGCTTATATGGCAGGTCCAGTTTTTGGTCTGGGGCTTACCGCCATTTGGATTCTTCAATTTTGTTATCGCGGTATTCAAGCAGGCATTTATGTCTGGCTTTGGAATAATCGCGCTTGGTCAACAATTAAAGTATAAATTTATGTCCGATCCCAATAGCTTCTATCAACTCGACCCAAACACTATTTTAGATGCACTCGAAAGCATTGATATTTTTGCTGAGGCAGCCCTACTCCCTTTAAATAGTTATGAAAATCGAGTTTATCAATTTAGAAACGAAGACAATACGCGATTTGTGGCCAAATTCTACCGTCCGGGGCGTTGGAGTGACGAACAAATTCTAGAAGAACACCAATTTTCGCTTCAGATGGTAGAAGCAGAAATTCCTGTGGTACCTCCTATGACCATACAGGAAAAAACTCTTCACTATTATAAAGATTTCCGTTTTTCAGTTTTCGAAAATCGTGGTGGGCGCCATCCTAACCTGGATGATAAAGACACGTTAACTTGGTTAGGCCGTTTTATTGCACGCATTCATTCTGTAGGAGAATCAGAAAATTTTAATCAACGCTTATCAATTACACCCGAAGCTTATGCGAAACAAAGCTATGAATTTTTAGATACAGAACAATTCATTCCTAGTGCATTAAAAGAGTCGATGGATAGTGTCTGTTTACCACTAGTTGATGCTTGCTTTGAGCGCTTCTCTCGTTTCAAAGATATTCAACGGATCCGTCTGCATGGCGATTGCCATCCATCTAATGTGATGTGGACTGATGATGGTCCACACTTCGTTGATCTTGACGACAGTCGTATGGGTCCATCGGTTCAAGATCTTTGGATGCTCATCACAGGAAGTGACGAAGAAAAGACAATCCAGCAAAACGCTTTACTGGATGGCTATGAAGAGTTTAGAGAATTTGACGATCGAGAGCTTCATTTAGTAGAAGCTTTGCGCGCGATGCGCATGTTGTACTATATGAGCTGGTTAGCCAAGCGGTGGGACGACCCAAGCTTTAAACATAATTTTCCATGGTTCAATACTCAACGCTATTGGGAAGATCAATTACTTAATCTCAAAGAACAGCTGGGCACCCTTCAAAATGAACCTACGTCTAATATTTGGATTTAGCAGTCCAAAATAGTCATTAGATTTAAAATACATATCACGAAGAAAGCTTCGAACTAAAGTTTTTCGTTTGCTCTCTATTTCCAGAGTAATAGGTGCCGAACAACCAATCACCTATCGGATAAGTTATATTGAAATTATATCGACTCATCAATTTAGGTTCGTGGTGATAAAAATGTAGCTTTCTTAATTTCCTCATAAAGGACAATTTCCAGAGCCATGAGCGTTCATTAACATGATACGCAGTATGTAATAATTCATAGTTAATAAAGTAAGCAAATGCAGTTATCATAAACAATAATGCGGAATTGACTGACAACAACCAGTTAATAATTAATGCAACTGGCATCGCAAATGCGATGAAAAAGCCAACAATTAAAGCCGGAGGAAACAATACCACACAAAAGTCCCGACTATCTTTAAACGACATCGCTTTGTCAGTAAAAAAACGGTGATGCTGGCGGGAATGACGCTGATAAATTATCTTCATCCAACCGATCGGCCGATGCATTGGGAATCGATGAGCGACATACTCAACCAAGTTCGCATAAAGAAAGGTTAAAGGCACGGTTAACCATTCAAAATTAGAAACATTAGATAGTGAAAAACTACAAAATACAATAACTAACATTGCTGATAACAAAGAAAAGCTAATGTGAAGCCAACCATTATAGTTTTCTGAGCGAATTTCTGAACGATAATGATTTCGGAAGTGTTGCGTTTTTTCTGGAATATTAAGGTCATTCTTCATATAAAAATCACAATAGTTTATGATCAAGAATCGAATATAAACTATTGAAAGCACAATGGATTGCCTTTAAATGACAACCGAGTTGACTAAAGACGCCTCAAATACAGCTAAGAACAGAACAGTTGCAGTAAGCTATGCCCGAGCCTTAATCAACCATTGCGCGAAAATTTATGACTTCACAGCAACTCAACTCATTTCACATGCAGGACTCCTTCCTGATAATTTACAAGACGACAAAAAAAGAATTTCTGCGGCTCAATACAATAACCTTATCTGCAGTGCCGCAGAACTCTCTGATGATCCCCTCCTGGGCTGGCGGTTTGGAACTAAAACAAGTACGGCTTCTTTTAACTTACTTGGCTACATTACAATGTCAGCAGAAACCTTAGGCGACGCAGCTAAAGCTTTGCAAAACTTTGAGCTTTTAGTTAGCGACATAGGACATACAGTCATTGAAAAATCTTATTCACTTGCTCATGCCAAATGGATACCACATTCAAGTTGTGAACATTTTAGTTTTCATATTCCGGAAGCCGTCTTTGCTGGATGGATAAACTTTGGACGCACTATTGTTGGATGGGATGTACCTATTAATCAAATTACGTTTTCTCATCGTAAAGCAAAATCATTACAAAAGAGTTATTCAGATTTTTTTAATTGTCCGGTTATATTTAATCAAACGGAAAATGCCATTGAGTTTGACACTAAATGGCTCTCATTACCTCTTGCTCAAGCACAAAGAAAAGTATTTAATGCATTAATAAACGAAGCTGAAAACTCAGTTAATGAAATAAATTCTTTATCAATGTCTTTTGAAAAACGCGTAAAGCACTTGATAAGAGCAAACCTGTATCAAAGCAATGTCTCTATGGAGCATATTGCTCAGCAATTGAAGATTTCAAAAAGGACTTTACAGCGATACTTAAGTAACGACGGCTTAACTTATCGAGAGCTTATTGATAACTGTAAACAAGAGTTAGCGATTGAATTAATAAAAAGTAATCAACTTCCACTAATTACAATTGCTGGTATTCTTGGTTTTTCAGAACAAAGCTCCTTTACTCGAGCATTCAAACGTTGGACCAATCAATCACCTCAGCTTTTCAGAAGCTGCAACCAGAAAAAGCAGCATAAATAAAAATATTATTGCTTATTATGCGTGCCATCGCACAATGGTGAGTTGCTAGTTTTTTTACAACCACAGAAGAAAACTCGGCGAGTAGCTGTTGCAACATATTTCAAAGGTGAAATACCCGTTCCTTTATGCGAACCATCACAAAATGGTTGGTTTTTGCTACGACCGCAGGCACACCAAAAGTAAACTTTATCTTTTTCAACTTCAAAAGCATAAGGCTGGTTATTGGCTTCAAAAGAATCAGACATATTACAAAGGAATCCTTATCGCTATCGATCTCAGGTTTCTTAGTATTACACAATTATCTCAATGCAGCCAATCCGTCGATAAACAATAAATATCAACGTTGACTTGAATTTAATTGAGCTTCTTTTTCCTTAGCCAAACTAATAAATTCTGAGGGAGATCTTTGTGCGCCGACAAATAGCGTCATTAAGTTCATTATTGTAGGTACAAAGGGAACAATAACAATGAGAATATCAAACAAAGCACCGATTGATGGAAATATCACTATAAAAGATTTGCCAACTTTTCGACCTCTAAGGTAAGTCCCAATGCACATGATTAGATAAGAAATGGTTAACAAAACCTGCACCATTAAGGCTTTTTCAAATAACTCATCATTACTCATCGCATAACCCGATTCTTGGATTAGGGATTGCATTAACCCCAAACGGTAGAGATATGTGGGAATCATAGCAATGAGATAAATAAGTAAAAATTTTTTGCGAGTCAAAAATACCGTCCACCTTAATTTAAATCATCCCTATTATAGGCAAAATAAAGCAATAACAAAAAAGGCCAGCAAATGCTGGCCTTACTCACTCACAAATTATTTGCTGATTCAGCTTCCACCGTTTGAAGAGCTTACCGTTGCAAATTCAGGATATGCTTCTAAACCACAATCCACTTTATCCAAGCCGATATACTCTTCTTCTTCCGTCACTCGAATTCCCATAACTTTCTTCAATACAAACCAAACAATAAAGGAAGTAATGAATACCCAAGCAAAAATAGTGACAACACCTATAATTTGGTTCACAAAATTGACGTTTTCACCATTATTAGTCAACGGAACCACAAGACACCCAAATACACCCACGGTACCATGGACAGAAATGGCTCCTACCGGATCGTCTATCTTAAACTTATCAAGCATTCCAACAGATAAAGTTGCTATAACACCACCAACGGCACCTATCAACGTTGCCGCCCAAGGAGAAGGCGTTAACGGTTCAGCGGTAATTGCAACCAATCCCGCTAATGCGCCATTTAAAATAAGCGTTAAATCTGCCTTTCTGAAAACCAACTTCGTATAAATAAATACAGCAATCACACCACCAGCAGCTGCTGCATTGGTATTAACGAAAATTTTAGCAACCGCATTGGCATTATCAACATCAGAAATTAAGAGCTGCGAACCACCATTAAATCCGAACCAACCTAACCAAAGTATAAAAGTTCCTAATGTCGCCAAAGGTAAGTTTGCTCCTGGAATACCTTTAGCATTACCCTTAGCGTCGTATTTACCTTTTCGCGGTCCGAGTAATATAACGCCAGCTAAAGCCGCTGCTGCTCCTGCCATATGCACTACACCTGAACCAGCAAAATCTTGGAATCCCATAGTGTGTAAGAATCCACTTCCCCATTTCCAGTACCCTTCAACAGGATAAATGAAACCCGTTAATACGACACAAAAGATCAAGAATGCAACTAGCTTCATACGCTCGGCGACAGCACCAGAAACAATTGACATTGCTGTTGCTACAAACACAACCTGGAAGAAAAAATCAGAATAGAGTGAATGATCAGCTTTACCCTGATTAACCGCATCCGCTGTATGCTCAGCGCCTAACAAAGCTCCAAAATTAGGCAACCAACCGCCTTCAGTGCTGCCATACATAATCGCATAACCAAACAATAAATACATGGTACAAGCAATCGCAAATAGTGCGACATTCTTAGCTAAAATTTCAGTCGTGTTTTTAGATCGGACCAACCCCGCCTCAAGCATCGCAAAGCCTGCGGCCATCCACATAACAAGAGCCCCTGAAACAAGAAAATAAAAAGTATCTAAAGCGTACTTTAATTCGTTCATTATTATTTACCCCTACCTTTAAATTGCTTCGTCGCCAATTTCACCAGTTCTTATTCGGACAACATTATCCAGCGAAGAAACAAATATTTTTCCATCGCCAATTTTTCCAGTCTTTGAATGATCAATAATGGATTCAACAATTTCATCCACTTTGTCGTCTGGAACAGCGACTTCAATTTTAACTTTGGGTAAAAAATCTACGGTATACTCTGCGCCACGGTAAAGCTCAGTATGACCGCGTTGACGACCAAACCCCTTTACTTCAGTAACCGTCAAGCCCGAAATGCCCGCATCATTTAGAGCAGTACGAACATCATCGAGCTTAAACGGCTTAATAATTGCCGCAACCAATTTCATAACTATCCCCTTATCTGTGTTATTTTTAATTTAATTTGAACAGTTACAGGGTCTCTGCAGACAATGTGCCAAATTTTTTTGTTTATGAAACCGGTGTGTTTAAGGCCCTCAGCGCCATTTTACGCACCATAATCGTGCAATCATGCACCTTGATTAATACGAAGCCTTTTTTCGGTGCACTTGAGCACAACAGATATAGAACAAAAGCAAATCACAAGAAGACATAATATGAGTCGAATACTACTTGCGGGATATGGCGCACTAGCACAACAACTCGCTGCGCTTCGAATTGCCAAAAAGGATGATGTTATTGGTATAAAACGCCAGAAGATTGATTCCAAGATTCCTTTAATTTATCTCGATTTATCGATAACTAAACAACTGACAGCAATTCCTGACAGATTAGATTACGTTGTAATTACATTGAGTCCAGATGAAATGACGGATGAATCTTATCAAAAGCATTATTATGAAAGCGTGAATAATTTGATGAGGTATTTATCCAAACAGGAAACTCAGCCATACGTTATCTATGTTAGTTCGACTCGCGTTTATGGTCAGTGCAAGGGGGAATGGATCGATGAAGAAAGTGAAACTCAGCCAACTTCTAGAAAGGGTCAAATTCTATTAGAAACCGAAAATTTGCTCTCAACCTACGAAAACTCGACGATTGTCAGGTTTTCTGGAATTTACGGAAATACAAGAGATAGGCTAATAAAAAAAATACAAAAGGGTTCGGGGCTTCAAGCAACTCCCAAACTTTACACGAACCGAATACATGAAGACGATTGTGTCGGCATTCTTTCATTTTTAATCGATGAGCACGCCAATCAAAAAGAGCTAAAATCGCTGTATTTGTGCAGTGACCATTCTCCAACACCGCTGTATGAAGTTGGAAAGTGGATTGCAAAACAATACAAAGTACCGACTCCAAAAGTATTACAACTCGAAACTAACAATCAAGGAAAACGCTGTAGAAATCAGAAAATCCTTCAACAAGGATATCGATTCAAATATCCAACCTTCAAAGAAGGCTACTTAGCTTGAAACTTTACTACAGGTATCAAGATGAGTTATTTCGAAGACGGTTATTCAGTTTGAACAATAAATGCGTATTGACGTTTTAATATATTCAATGTCAACTCATGTTTTTGATAAAAAGCATTGTGACCAGCATCTTGTATCCACTCCACTTCAACATTTTGATAATGGCTGGCCATATCTTCAATTAAAAAGTCAGGTATAACCGTTTCATTCTTACCGTGAATTATTAAAATAGGTAAATGTAAACTCGATAAATCTTTTCGAACATTAAATCCAGACAAGGTCATTAAGTTTATTTTACTGGCATCAGGATGATTATAGCGACGATTAATGATTTCAATAAAAGCATCATCAAGCTGACGGTTTTCAAAGTAGTCGTAAAACTTCTGCTTCTTGAACAAGCTCGAACCCGATTTAATGTATTCAGATAAATAACTCGACATTCGCTCTTTCAATTCTGAATATTTATCATTAACCACATCAACCGGATTAGCATCTAATGAACCGCATAAAATCAAGCTGACTGGCCGATAATTAAACCGAGTAATAGTCGCGGCTTGTATCATTCCCCCTAAAGAGTGACCACACAAGATAGAGTTCTCAATGTCATAATGGCTAAGGATGGAATGGTTTAATAAAACAAGATCATCGAAATGATACTCATAGTCTTTCCAGTCAGATTTACCATGTCCCGGCAAGTCATAACAAAGCGTGCTGTGTCCCAGTGAGTTAAAAAACTGAATGAGTCCCTTACCGCAACTGCTATTCTGCGTATTGCCATGAACAAAAACAAATGTCGGTTTATTTTTAACGCCGTGAGTATACTCAATGCATAAATCTTGAAGTTGAAATTTTTGAGCCACCATCCGATACCTTCCTTGCTTTTCGCGGCAAAGAATGTAGCGAAACCCACCCTATTTTTCAAGAAGTTACTCTCATTCGCTGCCAATTGGTTCATTTTTAGCGAATTTTGACTTTTGGGCCTTTCAGCACTAAATTTATATAAGAGCAGTAGTAGACAAAAGCTTTAATTTTCAATAAGTTGAAGAACACGCTCAAAGCTAACGTAGACCACAGAAAACAGGCCTTCACCGCTACTTGAATTCAGCCAAAGCAGTTTAGGCGTGTACTGTCAGTCAGGTAGGCCCAGGAAGTGACCTCGAGAATAACACCGGTATTAAAGATGCCAAGAATCAGTGAGGAAACTGAGTGAGAGTTTTTAGTTCCATAATTATCAGTTTTCTGGCTTTTAACAGTTTTCTCCAAGCTGCGACTCTTAAATACGACTCTTTGCCTTTCGACATAGATACCATCGATATCCAATTCGATGAACTCACCGGCGTTGATGGCCTGGATTTAACCATTAATGCCATGGTAAGTGATGACAACCATTTTCTATGGGTTGGGACACAGGGTGGTCTGATTCGAATAGATGCCTATGGCGCTCGAAAATGGGTCTCTTCAACCAAAGAAAATACTCTCATAAATAATTTTGTCACTTCACTTGCATTTGATTCAACAAAAAAGCACCTCTGGGTTGGCACAAGAAAAGGCATCAGTGTCCTGGACCTTCGTACCGAATCCTTTATCGCTCACTACAGTGATGGCCCCCCCGAAATTGGACTCAACGGTGAATTTATTAATAGAGTTTTTATCGATAGTCAGCAGCGTGTCTGGATTGGCTCACAAACTGGGCTTAGCATGCTTCACAATAATAAAGTTTTTCACTTTTCACATTCACCAGACAATAAAAACTCACTTTCCAACGATAATATTTTCGACATTGTTGAAGATACAGAGGGAAACCTCTGGATTGCAACACAAGATGGCTTAAACAAGTTCAAAGATAATACGATTACTAGATACAATCCAACAGAGCAGTTCTCCAGTTTAGGTAACATAATCACCAGTTTATCTATCGATTCTGAAAACCATATTTGGTTAGGTACAGAACAACTGGGCCTGATTTTATTTGACACGAAAAACAACAAAAGCCAGCAGTTCTTATCGTCACAATCTGAAAACTCACTTCAATCAGATTACATTTTGTCATTACTCATCGATGATCGACGGCGACTTTGGGTCGCAACTAGCCAAGGGTTGAGCTTATATAACAGAGCGGATAATAACTTTATTCGCATGAGTCGAAATGACAAGATGAACAATATTGTCCGTTCAGTATATCAGGATCAACTTGGTATTATTTGGGCCGGAACCTGGTCATCAGGACTCTTTAAACATAATCCTTATCAAACTCCGCTCGGCAAAGTAACTCTTGATCAACTCAAGATTGAAGATGATGTTATAAAAAGCCTAGTCAAAGGTAATAATGATGAATTTTGGTCATCAAATCCAAACTATGTATTTCGCTTTCGCCCAAACGAAAAAAGAATCTTGAAGTACTCAATTAACAAACTTAATAAAAAAGCGGCTTATGTTGTTCCAGTCGTTAACTATCAAAAAAATGAAAGCTATATTCTTATTGATCGATTGTATAAACTTAATGACTTAGATAACTACACCACAATTCCGTTACCCCAAAAGATAGAAAGTCTACTTTGGTACACAGCTTATTTTGATCGAAAAAATCGACTCTGGTTAAGCTCAAGAAGAGCCGGGGTTTATGTTCTAAGTCCTGACTTTAAAGAAATCATAAAAGAAATCCCATCAACTACGATCACTTACTTTAGTCAGACAGATGAATCGACAATGCTATTTGGCGGCGCATCCAATATTTTTTGGGTGGATATCGATTCGTGGAAAGTTACAACTCATTCAACAGAGTCTCATCAAGGTCTCAAGCACTCAAATGTTACAGGCTATGCGAAGACGCGAGAGGGTCAGGAATGGATAGGAACTTCTGGTGGACTTCATAAAATAATAAGACAAAATAATTCAATAAAGTATATTCCTTATACCACAGATGATGGCTTGCCAACAGATGTAATAACCGGCCCTTTAGAAGATAATGCAGGTCAATTATGGCTCGGTAGCGTGGAAGGTTTAATACGCTTTAACCCAAGCTCAAAAACACATCAACAGTTTGAAAAAAGTCAGGGCGCATTTTCGCAATATTACATTGGCCAATATTTTACAGACTCCGATGGCCGCTTACTTTTTCAAAGCCCTGATGGTATATCAATAATCGATCAGTCAAAAATTGTGGATAGCCGAAAACCTTATCCTGTTGTTATTAATGACTTAATGTTACGAGGAGAGATTCAGGCAATAGACAATAGTATTTTAAGCACCACAATGCCCTACAACGATACGCTTCTATTACCGCCGGAACACAGAGACTTTTCGCTTTTCTTTTCTACGACCTATCATGCACAACCAAAGCGCGTTAACTTTTTTTACCGTCTTGTCGGCTTTGATGAATACTGGCTGAAAACTACGGCGGATAACCGAAAAATCAAGTATACCAACATCCCTCCCGGAAACTATCGATTTGAGATACACAGCGTTTCTGGCTCTGGAATTATGAGTGAAATTAAGACTGTTAAAATTATGGTCCAAGCTTTTTGGTATGAGACATTGCTATTTAAAATCACTTTGCTGTTATTTATAGCAGCCTTGGTTTTTGGTTGGCACAGACTCCGAATGTACCGAGTTGAAAAAAATAATCGTGAGCTTGAGAAGGAGGTAGAAAGAAGAACTCAAGACGTAAAAATTCTCGCCATGATAGGTCAGGATATTAGCTCCCTCCTCGATATTCATGATATTTTGGAACACTTATATTTCCACTTAAGTAAATCGATTAAAGTAGAAGCTTTAGCGATTGGTGTTTGTGAGTACAACCAAAATCGAATTCGCTTTGATAAGTCTGTGGAATCTGGTAAACGATTAGCAACTTATTACAGAGAACTTAATCCTTTTAATCAAGTCGCCGCTTGCTGTGTGAGATACAATCGAGCGATTCACATTAAGCAAGCAGATGAGCGATTTAGATACATTGATGAAGATCCAAAAGATTTTGTTGGTGACCTAATGGAAACTGTCGTTTACCTCCCCCTTAAGTCTAACCAAAATCATGTTATTGGCTGTATAACAGTCCAAGCTAAAGAGAAGGATGCTTACACCGACAAAGATATGCAATTTATTCAAACCATAGCTAATTATACAAGTATTGCCCTGGATAATACTTTAGCTTACCGCTCCCTTGAGCAAGCAGCTTTAACGGATAAATTAACAGGTATATACAATAAAAGAGCATTTATAAATATAGGATCATACCAAATTGCGGTTGCTAAGCGCTCTGGCCTGCCCATCACATTTGTACAAGCGGATATCGATAACTTACAGCTTATCAACGATAATTCTGGTCAAGCATGTGGCAATATGGTGCTTACACGTGTGGCCAGCATTTTGAAGCGAGGTTTTAGGGCTCAAGATTTAATTGCTCGCTGGGAAGGTGAAAAATTTGCTCTTATGTTTCCAAATACTGATGCAATAGGAGCTCAAGTTGCTATCGACAAAATGAACTGCCAAATAAAAGATGAGGTATTTATTTACAAAGAGAAGGAATATGAAATTAATCTACGCTTTGGAATTTGTGAGCTAGTACATCAGATTACTGTTGAAGAAATAATGGGTAATGCTGCAGATGCTATCGCTCGAGGTAAGGAACATAATAATAAAAAAATTGTTGTTTTTGAATAAGCCTGAGTAAACTGCCTAGCATGAATAAAAATTTAAAACTTACAACTAAAGAAATTCAATTCCACTCGACTTAACCTCTTTAATTTTCCCCTGCGTCATCAACTCAACAAAATCATTCACCTGATTGCGACCATTTTTCTTCGAATAGTATAAAGCACGATCTGCACGGTCCATAAGATCACTTGGGATAAATCCGGGCGGAATAATAGAATATCCGATACTTACGGTTACCTTATTAACCCTTGGAAATCTCGAAGATTCAATACTGGCTCTAAACCGCTCTAAAATGCTCCGAATACTAAAAGCTTCTGAGTGATTTAGAATAACGGCGAACTCCTCTCCTCCATAACGATAACAAGAATCTTGATCGCGAAAAACAGTCTGTAGTTTTTGTCCAAAAATAACTAAAACTTCATCACCAATTAAATGCCCAAACTGGTCATTAATAAGCTTAAAATTATCAATATCGAGCAATGCCAAAAACTGTGGGTAATCAAACTTACGTCGACCGAATACTGAGCTACTTTTGCTCAATTTCTGCAAGTCTTGTGTAAACGCTTGTCGATTTCTAACTCCGGTTAAAGGATCAACTCGCGATAATGCAATATGGTTTACTAGGTTAAAATAGACATTCAACATTTCCAGTAGAGCACATTCATCCTGTTCTTCCAAAGGCCGTTCCGCCGTAATAAACCCTATCGGAGTACCTTGACAAATTATCCGAAATCGCCCTTCACCAATATCTTCTTGTTCTATTATTTCCAACTTTTTAGTGTTTTTTAAGTAGAAAGAATCTTTACGAAGTTCTATTTCAATAACATGCTGTGGAAATATTTTTGCCAATATATTTTTGAACTCTTCATTTAGAGTCTCGATATCAAAGCATCCAGCTAGGCGCAACGTTTCTTTGTAATGACATGAAGGAGAATGATTCATTCTAATTTTCAATCGCGATGAATTACTTAATAATAGCAATGATTTCTAAGAAATCTCAATTGACGCACATCAATTCACGACATCAATTAACAGGCTCATGTTGGCTGTCCTGCGGTTGACATCAACAGCCGTTATTTCATTTGGTTATTATAATAGTCAGACTAATAATTTCGTTGTCTGCAAGACTCATTATATGGCAGACTCGCGCCGTGAAAAAAGACTCAAAAATCATATTGATACCGGGACCCTACAGTTAAACCGGTTGTTTTGGAAAGAAGTCTTCTGGATGCTGGATTTCTATCTTAATTTTTTGATCACACAGCTCCTATCGACGACAAAGCATATGATTTGTTTCAAATCTAATCTTGATTAAACTTTTCAGCATCTCGCCCAAGAATTGAACACAGTTCTTGAGCTTCAAACCTCTCTCACCGGGCATATAACCAATATTACGGCGTCCCAAACCCAAGACTCATGTCGCACCGCAAAATCACCGGAACAATATTTGACAAGCATTCTTGTTGACACTAACTTTAAACTACGGAAGTCTTTGATTCTAAATCATAAACAATAACTTAAAACATCTTGTAAATGTACCTATCAGCTCCAAATGAAAGAATGATCTCTTCACGATTTCAATGATTTGTGCGATTAAATATTAAAGAAAAGATAGAGGCGCTTTACGAATTGCGACTTTTCAAAGCAGTTAAAATGACAACAAAGTTAATTTGTTTTTTGCTTATTTGTTTCTCACTGTTAGGGCAAAGCGCTAGCTTAACGCTTCCACAGTCTTCTTTTCCTATTAACTTAGAATCGAATGAATTTCAGTTTGATCCCGTCAAAGGCATTCACGACCTTGAGCTAACAATTAATGCCGTTGTTAATGATGACAATAATTTTATATGGGTTGGCACTCAATCGGGATTATTAAAAATTGACGCCTACGGATACGACAAATGGGATGCCAGCACTGGGCTTGATAATGGGTTAATTAACAACTTAGTCACTAGTTTAGCTTTTGATAAAAAGAAGAAAGACCTTTGGGTCGGAACAATTAAAGGGATCAGTGTTTACAATCTTGAAACCCAAAGTTTTCGACACATTCAAGCCGAAGAGCAAGACTCCATCTCCCATAATCACATAAATAGAATACTCATCGATTCTAAAAATCGTATTTGGGTCGCTACCAATCAAGGTCTCAATCTTTACAAAAACGATACTTGGCAACAAATCTTCTCAAATACTAGTTCCAGAACCTCATCATCAAATAATGTTCTTGATATAACCGAAGATCGGCTGGGTAATATATGGGTTTCTACGGTTAGTGGATTGAGTCGCGTCGACAACAATAGTTTAATTGAGCATTCCTCTATCAGAAAATACATAAAAGGCGATCTTATTGTCACACAAATTCTTGCTAGTCGAGACAATGGTCTCTGGTTAGGCACTGAAAAACGCGGGTTATTCTATTTCAACCCTCAAACAAATGAAACAAGGCACTATACATCCCGATCAAAAACTAAAAAGCTATCATCTAATTATGTCGCATCTTTGTTTGAAGATGAACAGGGAAGATTATGGATAGGTACCGGAAAAGGTATCTGTTTATTGAAGCTCAGCAATGGAGAGAGTCTTCAATGCCTAAATGAAAGCCCGGGGCTAAATAACATTATTATATCTCTCTTTCAAGATAATAATAAAATACTATGGGTCGGCACTTGGTCCAGTGGTCTATATCGATATGATCCGGAACAAACCCCCGTAGATACTTTCTTTATTAATGATTTAGATAAGAAAACTAGCGTTATTAAAGGTGTTGACAAAGGGTTAGATTCTGATTTTTGGCTTTCAAACGAAAGTAATGTATTCAAAATTGATTTTAATGACAATGTTGCGAAAAAGTATGACTTAAGTGTAATAAACCCAGAATCTATTTATTCGACCTTCGCTATTAATTACAACACCGGCACAACTTACCTAATTACTAATGCAATCTATGAGTTATCAGACAATCTTGTTAAACGAAAAATAGAGTTACCTGACGAGCTCAAAAATCTGCTTTGGTATACAGGGAGTTTTGATTCTAATAATCGATTATGGTTAAGTTCCACCAAAGCTGGTGTATTTGTTTTAGATGAAAACTTGGAAAACATTCTTTATCACTTCGACTCGTCTACCGTCCCATATTTTAAGCAAATCAATAAAAACACTATGCTCTTCGGAGACTCACAAAATGTCTATCGAGTAAATATATTCAATGGTGAGGTAAAAACTCATACATCAGAAACACATCCCGGCCTTAAAAACACAATAGTTAGCGGCTACCTAAAAGCAAGAGATGGCAGAATATGGATGACGACTCCCGGTGGACTTCATGAGATTACTCAAGAAGGCATCGAGTTTATCTACACTTCAATCGGAAAACAGGATGGTTTACCTTCAGAAACCTTGACTGGGCCTATTGAAGATAAATATGGACATCTTTGGATGGGAAGTGAGAAAGGTCTAATTCGCTATGATCCGTCGACAAATACACATCAATTTTTTGGTCAAGACGAAGGAGCTCTTAATCAATATTACATTGGTGAGTTTTTCCTTAGCGACGAAGGTCGAATAGTATTTCTGGGGCCAAAAGGTTTTTCGGCTATTCATCAAGAATATATAAAGAATACTCATCGATCTTACCCTACGGTAATTAATGAGCTTTTATTAAAAGGTAAACCTAAACGTCCTAGTGCTCACTCTCAATTCAATAAAAATATATCTTATACAGAAAAATTGATTATACCTCCAGACGAGAGAGACTTTGCCTTAAGGTTTACAACAACGTTACACTCTCACCCTAGAAAACTATCTTTCTTTTACAAACTTGATGGCTTTGATGATTATTGGATAGAAACTGACATATCAGATCGACTAATTAAATACACAAACTTAAATCCAGGTAGATATGTGTTCAATATTCATAGCCGTTCAGCGACAGGAAAAGTAGGCCCAATTAACTCACTTGATGTGATTATTCTTGCTCATTGGTATGAAACCATCTGGTTTGAAATACTCGTTGCTTTGGTTGTCATTATAATTATCACTTCTATCTTTTATTACAAGACGAGCCGATACAAGAGATACAATAAAATCCTAGAAGAAGAAGTAGAAAAGAGAACCCAAGATGTTCGATTATTAGCATCACTTGGGAAAGAAATAACGTCCATTCTTAATATTTATGAGCTCGTAAAAAGCACTTATCACAACTTAAATCGGTCGTTTAACATTTCAGTTTTTGCAATTGGTGTTTGCGAGTACAATAAAGGAAGAATAAGGTTTGAAAAATCTATTAAGCACGGCAAGCAATTTGAAACAATCTATACCAGCTTGGACCCCGAAAAAGACATAATTGCGAATAGTGTACGATTTAATAAAACTATCCATATCACATCTAAAGCAGAGTTTGAAGAGTACTCTAACTCAAGAAATTATCAAGAAATCTTTGAGTTTCAGGAAGAGTTAGTTGTAATCCCGCTAAAATCAAATCAAGAACATGTTATCGGTTGTGTATTTATTCAATCCGATAAAAAAAATAGCTTCAAAGAGAAAGACATCAATTTTATTGAAACCATTGCGAACTACACAAGCATTGCTTTAAATAATACAATTACAAACAACGAACTGGAACAGTCTGCACTAATTGACCAACATACTGGCATTTACAATCGTCGCGCGTTTACCAATTTCGCAAAATATCAAATCTCTGTTGCCAAACGATCTAGCTTACCAGTTACATTTATGCTGGCCAACATCGATGGATTAAAAGAGCTCAATGACTCTCTAGGACAGACCTGTGGAGACATGATGATCACTAGGCTTTCTTCAATTCTTAAAAGAGGATTTCGCACTCAAGATTTTGTCGGTCGCTGGGAAGGAGACAAATTTGCCTTGATGTTTCCAAACACAGATATAAACGGCACTAAGCAAGCCATAGAAAAAGTCGTTGCTCAAATAAATATGGAAGTTATTATTTTTAAAGAACACGAAATAAAGCTTTCTGTAACCTTCGGTCTTTGTGAACTTGAACTTCAATACTCTGTCGAAGAAATTCTTGATCATACAGATAGCATTATGAGCAAGAAGAAAAACGATTCACAAGAAAAAATTATAATTTGTAATTAACGATTTTATCATGTTAGGAGACCTAAGTTCACTAGGGTAAATTTTGAAGCAACCATACATCTTCAATCCAGTGCCAGACTGAATCCCACTCATTGTCGCTCAACTCACCGTCTAACCAATACTTTACAACGCCATCCTGCTCGACAACAAAGTATTGTCCATTATATTCACAAATTGGAATTAAATGCCTTGGAACGCCTTGATTCCATGCTTGTGATGCAATTTCAGGTAAAAACGAATGCATATTTGGATCAGAAATCGTTACAGGTTCGATTTTTCCGAAAACGACATCACTTAATGACAGCAAATACTCCTTAAATTCAATGGGCAATGAAATTAACAGTTGCTCTTCAATTTCAACTATCAAATCAAGATCAGGAAGTTCAATACTTCCAAATCGGTCTTCATTTTTTTCTCTTAATTCATCAATAACATCATTCACTGCTTTGTACCTTTTTGATTAAGCGACGAGCAAACTCTCTTAACATACGCTCTTCTTCCTTTTTTCCTGAAGCGTTAAACGACTCACACCATTCATTCGAAGAGCAATTTTGCCAGAGTTTCGCGATAAGTCCTTCAACAGCATATCTTTCTTCTTGATCGAAATTACCATCATATAATGAAAAGTGGATTAAATCAGAGAGCTCTAAAGTTGCGTCAAACAATTGAATTTCACCATTTATAAAACGATAGATTCTATTGTTATCGATATACAAACCTATTTTCTGATGGATACCTGTTAATAACTCGATAACTACTAAAGTAGAAAGGTTTTTGAATACACTTGCCAATAATTGATGAGTATGACTGTAAAACCTTTCTGTAATTTCATCTCTATTACAAAAATGATTAACTAATTTGAGCATGATAAGGCTGTGGGCACCAGAGCTTTTATCATATGAATACCCTAATTTAACAGGAATAAAATCTAAAGAACGCCAAAACGGAATTAAATCGTCAGTTGCAGCAAAGCTGGTCGATAGAAATGAAATATTACTAACTGATGCCTGCTGTTCAATTCGCCGGATAATTTGAGAGCCAATTCCTTTATCACGACAAGAAGCCGCCACCGCGATACGTTGAACTCGCCAACTTAAATCACTTGACCATTTTGAGCATCCTGAATAACGAGCCAATGTCTGAGCGACGAGTTGACCACGAAGTCGCCTTTTTCCCTTTATAATATCAGTTGTTATTTTCTCGGAGTTACCACCTTCTGTTAAAATCAAACAAACCCCGAGCACATCGACTTTATTTTCTGAAACGCTAACAGCAACGAGGAGTTGCCGTGCAGGATGATCAAGAAACTGCCTGAGATCATCGGGAGTTGTTTGATAATGAGAGTCAACAAGTAGACCAAAGGACGTTTCAATATACTCTTCCGGTATCGCTTCTCCTTCTTTTACCCAAATCCATTTAAGATTACTTTCCTCATAGCTAATCAAGTTAACCTGATATTTGAGTATTAATGTATCAAACGTCCACATTTCTAAAGGGTCGCCTTCATTCCAACGAATCGCTTGTGTAAGTTGATACTCCTTTGTTTGTGGCATTAATTCGAGAAGCTTTGATTTAAATCGAATATTAAAGCCTCGACCGGATCCCTCATAACCATGGATCGTAGTCGAAAAAACAATACGATTTATACTATTAGAGATTTGAAACAAGATATTTGAAGGAATCACAGCAGCTTCGTCAACGAGAACACCATCAATATCAAGGCATTTCTTTTTTAAACTTATCAAAAGCTCATCAGGTGGCATGAAAGTTAATAAATGCCGGTGCTCTGGCTTTACTAGTTTATGAAACCAGTTCATTACGGGTTCAATGGAACCTTGATGCATTGCCACAACCACTAATCGCTTTTGTCGCTCATTTACTAATTGAGCAGCAGCAATTCCCAAAGCAGAACTTTTTCCTCTTCCTCGATCCGCAGTTATGATTAATGGTCGTTTTGGATGGCCAGTAAAAACCTGAATAATTTTTTTAATTGCAATGTCTTGTTCTTTATAAATAGGCGCTTCTGCTTGATTTAAGATCTCACTTTGATGGTCAGGCAATTCAATATGGCTTCTATTCCAATCTATTAAACCACGCTTTTCCGGAGATAAATGAATTAGCCGCTCAAAAAATCGACTTTGATATGCAGGATAATCGCCAAATAATCGATAAGATTCTTCGTTGTTTTGATTGAGCCAACTTTGTTGTGATCGACCAACGATAAACAATAAGCCACCGGCCTTTAATGCACCTGACAAACTAGCGATAACACTCGCGCTAATTCCTTTTGTAATATCCAGAACAATAATATCCCATTCCTGACCTAACGCTTTTTGATACCGTTTCGGCGATAAAATTTCAAAGCATGGCATATCAAACTCAGTAACACAGAGTACTTTTTGTGACGAACCTTGATCTTTGAGAAAATTAACGAGTTTTACTGTATTTGATTCTAAAAATGAGGTTAAATTATCATCTTCAAAGCACAACAAAGCCAGCCGATGGCGACGTGCCACCAGGTCTTGCTGTTCTCTAATTATTTTGCTCTCAACGAGCTTTTCGAAAGAAAGTTGTTGGCTCATTAATCTGAAGCTAGTATGACCGTCATTAACATGTATCAATTGCGCGATAAGATAACAATATCGATATATAGAGAGTGTAACCTAAAATTCTTATGAACGAACAACTTAATATTTATCAGGCTTCAAAAGCTGATATTACGGCATTAGCGGAACTGTTTAATGAATATCGGCAGTTTTATAAACAAGCTGATAATCAAGAAGCTTGCTTCGAATTTTTAAGTCAACGCTTCGAAAATAAAGAGTCTATCGCGTTTATTGCTGAGTTGGAGGGAGCTCCTGCTGGCTTTATTCATCTTTATCCCGGTTTTTCTTCCGTATACTTGAAGCAAATTTGGACAATGAACGATTTGTATGTTCGGTCGAACGCGCGCCGTATGGGCGTTGGCTTTGCTTTGTTAGATGCGGCGAAACAAATGGCGATTGAGAGCGGTGCAATACTGGTAAAGCTTTCAACAGAGCAAAGAAACCTGGCTGCACAGAAAGTCTACGAGGCTAAAGGCTATCGGCGTGATACGACATTTTACCACTACCTACTGCCACTCTACGAAAACCGATAATAAACAGAATTGCTATTTAAGTGATAAAAAAAGCGGTGAACACTGTTCACCGCTGTCAAAAAAGACAAATTTGAGACAGTCGTTATGAAAAAAACATCAAACTTTGGAATTCAGCTTTGAGTTAATCAACTGCAACTCTTTCATAGCCTGTTCCATTAAGGCGTTCAATACTTCGGCATTTTCTAACTGTTGAGCACGCTCTTCAGCGTCTGCATCAAGGCCCTGTTTAAAGTCTTTTTTAATTGACTCAACTCGAGCTTCTAATTCGCGTTTTTTCGCCAACAAATCATCTCTTGATTCAGACATAAAACACCTGTTAACTGATTAACCTTGGTAAATCATTCTAACAATGAATTATTTTTTAATATTGACCTGGATCAGTTCATGCTTGAGAAAATGTTTTTTTGATGCCTTTGAGGGCTTGTTTGATTCTTTGTTCATTCTCAATGAGTGCCAGTCGAACAAATTTATCTCCATATTCACCAAATCCAATACCTGGTGATACCGCTACTTTCGCTTCTTTGAGCAACCACTTTGCAAATTCTAATGACCCCATCGATTGGTATGGCTCAGGAATTGGAGCCCAGACAAACATAGTCGCTTTAGGCTTTTCTACCGACCAACCTATACGATTAAGGCCATCGCATAATACATCCCGACGAGATTTATAACGCAATCGAATTTCTTCAACACAATCTTGCGGTCCTTCCAGTGCAGCGATACCAGCAACTTGAAGAGGCGTAAATATTCCGTAATCAAGATAAGACTTTAACCGCGCGAGAGCATGTATAAGCGTCGGATTCCCGCAGCAGAACCCTAATCGCCAGCCCGGCATATTGTAACTCTTAGATAGCGAATAGAACTCAACGGCAACATCTCTTGCTCCTTCGACTTGCAATATTGAAGGAGCTTTATATCCATCAAAAACAATATCGTGGTAGGCAAGATCTTGAACGACCCAAATATCATGCTCTTTCGCAATGGCAATGACGCGTTCAAAGAAACTAAGATCAACCGTGTCGGTGGTTGGATTTGCAGGAAAGTTCAGCAATAACATTTTGGGCTTCGGCCAGGTCATGCGAAGTGTTTTCTCAACACCCGCAAAAAACTCCTCGCGATTGGTGAGGGGAACGTGAAGGATTTCTGCCCCTGCTATAACGAATCCATAGGGATGAATAGGATACGCAGGATTAGGCACAATCACAGAATCTCCGCGCTCCATGGTTGCAAGGGCTAAATGGGCTAAACCTTCTTTGGAGCCAATAGTGACGATCGCTTCGGATTCAGGATCCAGCTCAACATTAAAATGACGATCATACCAATCACAAATAGCTTTCCTTAATCTTGGAATGCCCTTTGACTGTGAGTATCGATGTGTACGCGGATCCTGAGAAGCCTCTACCATTTTGTCAACGATGTGCTGAGGTGTCGGTTGATCTGGATTTCCCATACTGAGATCAATAATATCTTCGCCTCTGGCTCTGGCCGCTTGCTTTAACTCACCAATAACATTGAACACATAGGGAGGCAATCGTTTTATACGTGCAAATTCTTGGACCATAGCCACTGTTTTCCTTGTTCTCGATGGTTATTTATCGGTATTCGCTATAATTATGGGTTGTTTCCAGCATTTTTGAAATAGCTTTTAGTTACTAGAAAACCATAAAAACACTCTATTTCGGCCTTTTATTTTAAATTTTAAAAGGTTCAGTCTTCGTTCAGTTTATACACACTACTATAGTCGTTAACATGGAAATAAAGAGGAATGTCCCATGAAAACGTACAGCCTTGTAATCTCAGCGATATTAGCAAGTGCGCTATCACTTCCGGCCGCCGAAGCGAGGGACAGTGAACATCGACAAAATTCTCGCTCAGTCAAATCGCAACAGCATAAACCGAAGGCAAATCAGCATCGGTCGCATCGACAATCGCACCGGAGTGATCGGCACTCTTCAAGCCGACAATCGCATACGCGGACAGTTCGGAGCGATGTGCGTGAAAAGCCAGCGGTTCAAACCAGAACAGAAAAGCCGAGTCGTCATTCAAATCATTCGAGTAGCACGCGACATCATGAAAAGCCTCACAGTGTGAAACCACGCGAAGCAACGCATCGCTCAAATACTCGACATGATCACGTAGTGAGACACAACGACCGACGAGATCTACGCCGACACGATTCTCATCGAGGCGATCGAAAAGGGCGCCATCATGCAAGAGAACATCGACGTGATTGGAGAAATTCACACCAAAGAAATACGGTGAAGAAATACAGACATTACGATAAGCATCGACACAGCTGGCATCGTAACCGTTTACACAACTGGCGTGAAAGATACAGACACGGTCATCACTATTCTCGTTATCACAGACATGGGTACTACTATCGACCTTATCGAGATCATTACATTCGATTGTCAACTCACTATCCGGTATGGGTGTATGACTACTACTACGATTATTTAGATGTCCATTATCATGATCACTACTGCCCACATTGGCACTTCCGAGCAGACTGGGAAGACATTGCCTTCGGTGTAGTAATAGGAGCACTTTTGAGCAACTAAGTAACTCACCCTTTATTTAGAGTGTAAAATCGGAGATATACAATAGCCAAGGAATGGCGCGCTCTAAAGTAAAAGAATTGCGACCTCCCTTTTTGTTGCAACAATCCATTGCAATCATACAATCAAGACACTTTAAAGGGCTGACCGCACCTAAGAAGAATAATCTCTAAACTAATTCGAATCGATCACTTCCATCGATAAACAGTATTACTCACGTTTGTGTAGAGTTTTGACATCAACTCATTTGCCGTAGACTTTTTCAAAAAACGAATTGAAATACTGTGTCGGCCTAGATCTAATCCAGCAATATCAACCAGTAAGCTCGCCATCCCGACTCGACGATCAAACGGCGTTTGTTTTAATTCTATCGATTGTATTTTACTGATTGGAACAAATGTTCTTCGTTTTACCAGCCATCCACTTTCATAAAACAACGCATTAGTCGAAAACCCATATCGCATGGATGCTACCGTTTTTTGAGCATACACAACAATAAATATCGATAACGTTATGAACCACAACGAATGCCATCCAATCTTAATGGATAATAATGCAACAATAATACTCAACAAAATAATATACACTCTGGTGATGCGTTTCCAGCCCGAAAATTCCACTTTCTGCCAACTGTCTACCTCAGTTGAAATATCTGGCTGAATAGCTCCAACAAACTTATTGAGTTGATCGGAATTGATAATTGGCGCAATCCATTTCAATGACTTACCACCTTGATTTGCATTTCCTCCAGCAGTCGCAATTCGTACTGCTGAACGAGCAAAGTATCGATGCAACATGTTTTCTTCAACCGAAACTAACTGAATTCGTTGTTCTGGCACCGTGGCATTAAAGTGCGTAACTAATCCGTACTGAGCTAATAGTTTATCGTTCGCTTTCTTTAACTCAAATCCATAATAAGTCACGACCATAAAAGCAATCGAGAGAATACGAATAAGTATTATAAATGAGACGATTCCTAAAATACTCAATACAACAATACTGACAGGGTTATTGAAATCGATTTGAACACTATCAAACCAAACATTCATTCTTGATTCCATCGTATCAAAGAATCGCTCTAGCGAGCCCGTTTGCCCCGCAACACCAAACACAGCGGCCACCACTAACATTCCTTTATTTGAAATTACTCCTGCTTTAATAAGCTCAGAAAGAGGCAAACTTAAAATTGAACGTTCAGTATCTTCATTGACCGAAGGCTTTTCCAAGTCATCTTTTGAATCAGAGTCTTGCACGGCGGCTTTCGCGGAGAGTACTTTTTGACGAATCTCTTCCACCGCAGGTAACGAAATAACTCGCATTACAGCCTCTGGTTTTCCACCACTCGCGGATTCAAGCTCTAGCTGTGCAACATTAAATAAGCGATGAAGAGGATTTCGCGATAGATTGACATTTTGAATACGTTCATATTTAACATGTCGTACATTCTTTACAAAAACACCTTCACGAATGACAATTTCATGCTCTTTCAATGAATAGCGGTATACCCAATATTGAATTATCGCAAATACAACACCAGGGACTATAAAAATTAGCGTCACTAACTGATAATTGTCGGAACCACCAGCAAACAATGCGAATATTAAAGGAAAGAAGAACTGCTTAACTATTTCAATAATAATAAATAGCCAAGATAACGGATGAAGCCGTTTTTCATTTTCCATAATAAATCCCGTTATACCGCATCATGCTTTTCTTGAAACAAGAGTTCGTCTCGAATTTCAACCGCTTTCTCATGACTGAGACCGGTTAACGAGACCGATGCATTAATTGTTCCCGCGGTGTGCAGAATTAACTGCGCGATGTTAAAACTACGTTGAATGGGGCCTTGCGTAACATCAATATGTTGAACACGACTTCTTGGCACAGCATATTGGACTTTCCACCATATTCCTTGATAGATAAAGAGCCCTTGCTCATCGAATCTCCAGCGGGTCTTCTCAAATTTCTTTGCAGGATAAATTCCAATCATCCAAACAGCGAGAATCAATATTGCGACAAACCAAATCAGAACAAACCAGACTGATGGTACGGTCCAAGATGATAGAAAAAAGATAACCGATGCAACAACAGACACGACAAACAGAAAACAAAAAGAAATAACGCCTGACACTCTAAAATAATTCTTAGCGGAGTCGGCCAATGGCTTAGTTTCAGTCATAATAATGATAGCTTCTTCGTAAAGAGAATAAGTCTTATGGAGAGTTAACTTATTACAAATATTTTTCTCAGTTGCCCAATTTTCCAAAACAAATTGGGCAACACTTAGTTACGCTCCAATCGGAGATCCTGGTGGTAACTCAGTTGGACTAAATTCTCGTTCAAAACGCTTATGTCGAGCTTCTATAATCTTTAATAGAGCGTGATAATAACCATAATCACTATCTGAAGCTCGAGTATGTTCAACTTTACGATTTAACCAACTACGAAGGCGTTCAACTTCGCCTACGACATCGGCTAAAACCTCCATTGGTGTTGAACCTTGCTCCATTATATTAAGCAAACGAGAAAGATATGCGGACGAAACACGCATGTTAATTTTCTTCTCATATTGATTCTCATGCTCACTTTTTATGGTTTGTTCACTCAGTTCTAATAAGACTTCTTCTAAAGTTAAATTGTTATGGATTGACTGTTGAGACAGACGGGCCATACGTTCTAAATTAAGAAGATAATTAAGCGAATGATTGGCAGCCGCTTCAGCCATAGCAATCGGGTCTAAAACAAGTCCTGTACTACCTTTAAAGCTTTCTCTGGTTTTACTATAACCGTATGCCTTTGGTGGAATTAAATCCAAAACTCTTTGAGATACCGTTAAAAATTCTGGAGACATGGTTTTTAGTAGAAGATTTAACGCTTCTCTCTGTTCCTTTTTCGGAACCAATTTATACTCAACATCATCTTCACCTTTTACGGAATATGAATAATGTCGACCAGCTATAAGCTTAGCAGCAGCTTCAACCTGGTAGCGATGCAAGTTAAATATCGGAACTAATGCTTCTTCTATTTCAGAATAGGGAACGCCATCAGCAATAACCTGCTTATCAAAGTTATCTAACGCAAATTTACGAACTTCAATCAATCGATAAAGTTCATCAACAGGATCTTTTCCGTTATCCCACAAATGTCCAGCAGGATGAATACCACCTACAGGTCTTGCATCGGAGTCACCAACAAACTCTAATCCCATCGCTTTTGATTCTCGAATAATTTTATCCAGCTCGTTAGAGTGGTTCTTACTGGAAAACTCACTGTACCCATACTTAATAACTTGCTTATCCCATTCACCAATGCCTAAGTCATAAGCATCATTTAATACTAACTTTCCATCATTCAATTGAACAAGCGGGTGTGGATAATCCATGACAGACGCGCGGTTATGGACACTCGCTGCAAAATTATGCGCAATACCGAGAGTGTGTCCCACTTCATGAGCAGACAGTTGCTTGATACGATTTAATGCCATTGCTTGCTGTCGCTCTAAATCTGGCTCTGATTCAAAAGGTGAAGTTAGACCTTTCGCAATTAATAAATCCTGACGAACTCTTAGTGACCCCAAAGTTACATGACCTTTTATAATTTCACCAGTTCTAGGATCCGTTATACTGGCACCATAGGACCAGCCACGCGTTGCTCGATGAACCCAAAGAATAACATTGTACCGAACATCCATAGGGTCCATGTTTTTAGGCATAACCTTCACTTGAAACGCATTTTTGTATCCGGCAGCTTCAAATGCCTGATTCCACCACAAAGCACCTTCGATCAAAGCATTACGAATTTTTTCTGGGGCTCCACTATCAACATAATAAACAATAGGTTCGACGGGCTCACTTACCGCTAGCTCAGGATTTTTTTTCTTTAACTTGTGTCGTGGAATAAAACGGACATCCATAGGTTCCAAAAGACCAGCCGCATAATTGCGATGACCCATCGTCCAAAAACCTGAAAAAGGATGAAATTCTCTTGATTCAAAATCACTCTCAGGTAGTTCGATAAAAGACAATCTTTGACGTAAGGTAAAATAGTTATTATTCGGAGATACTTCTCGAAGGTAATTGCCAGCTTTGCTACCAGAAAACGTTAAAATAGACTGCAGCTCTGTATTTTTTGGAAAGGACTTAATTACCTCAGGATCTACCGAAGACAAATTCTTTTGCAGTGAAAAGTTACCTTGTTGCGTTGACTCGATTCGTTCTGCGACCCCCATCCGATCGGACAGTAAAAACGGGGTGACATCAATCAGTACACTTTTTTTGTCGGACGCTACAATATCAAACCCTGCAATAATAGATTCTGCAAAAGCCTCTTCTACGGAACGTCGCTCTGCATCATTATCAGTGACAGCAACATAGTTAGTATTTTTTTCGATCAAAAATACTCTTTGTCCGACTTTTCTGAGTTCAACTAATTTCGCGCCACCTTGAAGACCTCGATCAAGACCAATATCATTTGACCCCAATCCATAAGGTAAGCTGGTCATTAATAAAAATGGCTTATCAAATCGACGAGTTTTTAAAAATACATTGGCTTTTGAGCTATCATAATAAATATCAAAAAAACCCTTTCGATGCTCCATCGATTGTGTGAATTTCGATATTGACGCCGCATTAGCGAATCCAAATGTCAGAAACAAAAAAGTGACTAGAATAGTAAATCTCATCTATTTATTCTCTTATTTTAATATTTATTCGCCATTATCCGATTGAAATGAGTAACCAAAATATAAACTGTTTAAGAATAACTTACTCGTTCCCCACCAAAATGCTCTAAAGTTCATGTTATCGACATAGAAAATAATGGTGCCCTTTCCTTTTCGGGCCGCAACAATCGAAGGCGAATTGGCTATTTTCTTTTGATTGTCTTCCGATGAATACCCAGATACTAAGGGTGAACTAGAGTAAGATGCTACCGTCTTAAAAGGATCTTCTTTAACTCGATAAATATCGCCCCCTTTTCTAAACACAGGGATTTCTGCCGAGTGAAGTCCGAAACCTAAAGGGTGTGATTGATCAACTTGAATTTTAAAAATAGCACCACCTATATATTTATCCGCCAAAAATCGATCTCTTTGTGAATAATTCATTTTATTGCTACTGTTATCTTCATCGTCGATGTATTCTATTGGCGACCAAGATTGTTCAGCAAGCCAACGGCCTGCCGTACGAGATACCACCAATTGTCCGCCTTTCTCAACCCACTGTTCAATTTTTTCCTCCAGGTTTCTTGAAAAGTCGTATCTTCCAGAAACGAAATAGAGATGAGTATAATCATTAAGTTCAATGTGCTCTAAACTTGCTTGCGATACTTTGGTTAAAGGCAAGCTCACTCGCTGGTCAAATAGATGCCAGACCTCTCCCGCTTCGTAGGAATAAACTCCGTCACCAACAACAAGCAATGGACGAGGTAGTGTAAGTGGCTTCATCGATGGACTTCCTAAATCAATTCCTTTCAAAGCCAACCCAGAGGTAACCTGTGAAATCGAGACAACCGTACTTTTTAAAACATCATCAACTATAAATTCCAACGACTTTCGATCAATCGATTGATTCCCAATAACTAAAAAGACCGTGCCCTCTTTAAATGACTGACGCCCAGATAAGGTTAACAACTCCGTACTTTGAGTGGCAACACGAAGTCTTAGGCCTTCAGCTTGTAAACGATAAACTAACTTTGCAGCATCAAAATCTCGCCAATCAATCGCTAATGCAATTGTTTTATCATTGATCAATAAGCCCGATTGCTCTCCATTACGTAATCCCTTTTTACCTAATAACCGTGAATTATAATCTCCACTATCTAATCCAGAGTATCGCAGGTTAAACGCTAAAGGTAATGTCCAACTGGAGACATCATAAAATGTGTTGTCATTAAACTTAGTACGCGTTTCAAACATGGCTCGAATGAGTCGAAACTGTTGCTGCTTGGTTGGAAGGATATAAGCCTCTTTCGACTTAAATAGTTTGTTATTCACACGCAAATCCCGACTTAACTGATGAACATTAATTCCGTGTTTCTCTAAAAGTTCAACAAATGCATTTAATCGTGTGTTGTCGCCATCTGCATCAAAGACGAAACCTTTGAACATGTAATCATCAGCCTCTTCTTCTGCCGCACTAAAAAAGTTTTTCTGATAATCCTTTAATTTTTTTTTCTCCGAGTACACTGCTTTTATGGTAGAAAAAGAAGCCGCTAAATGATTTCGAATGGCAAAGGGAAACGTGAGTTGACCATTTACTGTATCAATTGCATGCCCCGCAGCACTAGCCTGCTCAAATAAAATACCGATCGAACCGTTAATATCTGGATAGGTTGAGCCTTTTCCATAGTAAAAATCGTCGAATGACTCTTTCGAATAATAATCGGATCCAATTTTATCAAATATTTCACCATGGTATTTTGCGATCAGTGCCGTCAAATTAAAGTTTTTTTCTGGTGTTAACGGATGATTGCGACTAGGAACCCCCGGTTGAAAAAAATAAGTACTATTACTTCCCATTTCGTGAAAATCGGTTAATACCAAAGGTTTCCATTGATGAAAGTAATTTATTCGAGCTCTAGACTCAGGATGCTGAACTAACAGCCAATCTCGATTTAAATCAAACCAATAATGATTGGTTCTTCCTTCAGGCCATGGTTGATTGTGTTCAACATCTTTAGGATCAGTAACGGTTTGATAACTTTTCCGTGAATTGACATAAGTACTAAATCGAGCCAATCCATCTGGGTTGAGCATAGGATCAATGAGAATCACGGTATCGTTGAGAATCTGTTGAACTTTTTCTCCTTGAGCTGCAGCCAAATAGTAGGCTAACAATAAAGCCGTATTTGAACCACTCGCTTCGTCTCCATGTACGCTGTAGCCCATCCAAACAACTGCAGGCTGATCATTTGGGCGTTTTTTTACATCCTCTTGCAATTTCTGAATCGCATCGATCCGATTAATATTTTTTTCGCTGGAAAAGCCGACTAACAATAAAGGTCGCTTTTCCCAGGTTCGTCCAATCTCTTCAATCCAGACACGTTTCGAAGTTGAAGCGAGCGCGTACATGTACTCAGCAATTTGTTCAGGGCGCACATGCCAATCGCCAACTTGATACCCTAAAACAGATTCAGGAGTTGGAATATCAGGGTTATAGGAGGTATCGACATCAAAAACCAGCTCCTTCGACAGATAATAATCTAGTGATAACTCATCTGCAGAAACCCATTGAATCGAAAAAAATAAAACGAAACAAACCAAAATCTTCATGTAGTTAAACTCAGATAAAAACGATAGACCCTTATAGCAAATTATTATGCTTTTCGCATTATAGAAACCTTACAACAACTAAGACTATTAAAGGATTAGACACATATTCAAGAAAATTAAGCGCAATCATTTAGAGAAGTACGCACAATCTGTTAAAATCTTGCCCAAGCTCTTAGGAAAACTGAATGAACATGATAGATATTACACCGTCAGCTCAAGAACATTTTCGCAAACTGCTCAGTCAGCAAGACGATCCGAACGTTAACATTAGAGTATTTGTGGTTAATCCAGGAACTCCACACGCAGAATGCGGTGTTTCATATTGCCCCAAAGACGCTGTCGAAGAAACAGATGTCGAATTCTCTTATGAAGGGTTTTCTGCATTTATCGATAAAGAGTCAGAGCCTTATCTCGAAGACGCTTTAATCGATTACCAAACCGACAAAATGGGCGGTCAATTAACACTCAAAGCCCCTAATGCTAAAGTCCGGAAAGTGGCTGATGATGCTCCTGTCGAAGATCGATTAATTTACATTATTGAATCTGAGATTAATCCACAGTTAGCGAACCACGGCGGCAAAGTTAACTTGGTTGAATTCACCAAAGAAGGTTACGCGATTCTGCAATTCGGAGGTGGATGTCAGGGTTGCGGCATGGTCGACGTCACTCTCAAAGAAGGCATCGAAAAATCACTAATTGAAAAAATCCCTGAATTAAAAGGTGTTCGCGATATTACAGAACACTCTGAAGGTGAAAACCCCTACTATTAATACACTTTCTTCCAGAGACTCTAACACCAATGCACTTTATCTGGGTGCATTGGTTGACACCCAATGTTAACGCTTGAACGCTTCTTTCAATGCATCTTCCAATTCATGGTATTGAAACTCATAACCCGACGCACTCAATCGCTTCGGCTTTACTCGCTGACCGGTCAGCAACAAATCACTCATTTCTCCGAGCATTATGCGCAAAACAAATCCCGGTACAGGGAACACAGTAGGCCTACCAATCACTCGCCCTAAGGTTTTTGTAAATGTTTGATTGGTTACAGGATTAGGCGCCGTAAAATTAAAAACACCTGACAACTCACTTTTTTCAATTAAAAACTCGATACCCGATATCATGTCATGCAAATGGATCCAGCTCATAAACTGTTTTCCATTTCCTAGTCGCCCTCCAAGACCTAGAGAAAAAGGTAACTTCATTTTGTCTAGAAAACCACCCTCTCCTGTAACCACCAGTCCAGTGCGAATAATGCATACTCGAGTAAAAGATTCTGCCTTCATTGCTTCAGCTTCCCACTCGCGACACAGCTGATGAGTAAATTCATCATGAGGCGCAGAGCTTTCGTCAACTTCATTATCACCTTGCCGACCGTAGTATCCGATTGCAGAGCCAGAAATAAAGACATCGGGCGACTGTTCAAGCTCACTCATCCATTGCACTAAATCACGCGTTAAATTAATTCGAGACTCTCGAATAGCTTGTTTACGCTTTTTTGACCAGCGTTTATCGGCAATAGGTTCTCCCGCTAAATTAATTACAACGTCAGGCATAAAGTCTGAAGCATCTTGCAACGAGCTAACCAGAGATACCGTTGGAGGTAATGTTTTAGCAGCACTGTCAATGTCGCGCGTCAATCCAGATACACTATGACCCAATGTCTTAAAAGTTTGAGCCAAATGCCGACCGATTAATCCACTGATGCCTGTAATAAATATCTTCATTTCTTTGATTGCCCCTTATTTGTTTTGATATTCGTTAGGCGCCAAAACAACAAACTTAGATAAGCAGGTAAGGTTATTAACACTCCTGCGATCATTAATCCCGCTCCAACATAAAAAAGCCACTGCCAAGTGAGGGTTGCTGATAAGTAAAGTAGAAAAACACCGAAAAAAAATGTGCCCACTCCGACAATTAGCTGCTGCCAACGCTTCGTTGGATTATTAATGTACGCTCGAATAAACGATCGAAACTCTCTCAATGTTCACCAGTTGTTGAAGTCATCAAGACAAAGAGCGTAACGCACTACCCAGCCCACTCGCAATACGCTTAAAATCGTTAACGAGTTCTTCAGGTAATTTACGCTGAGTTAAAGCCATATCAGCGTATAAAAAAGCTCTAACTCGCCCGTTATATAAAATCGAATTCAGTAAAAAGACATCCACTCGCTCATCATTAACAATAGCCTCTGGTAGCTGAGACCAAAATTTATCGTGCTTTAAGCGTGAAAAGGTTAAGAAGACCGGCTTAGCGGTAAACTTTTGCCAAACTTTAGTTTTTGATAATTGTGTTTTTATAACAGGTGCCGGTTCAGAATTATCTTTTACTAAGGATAGAAGAGATTTTATGGTATCCCCATCTTTACCAATGACCATAAAAGACACTCTTTCTAATGGTGACTTATCAATAAGTAACTGGAGCGTATCCTCGACGACTTTGCGTGGAGTTTCAAAAATCTTGGGTGAATCGATTAACTTTCTGTATAAGCCACGAATGTGCGCGATATGATGTCCAGTATATTTTGCTTCTTTTCTTCGGCGTAGAGGTGTCGGCTTAAAAGTTTCTTTCTTTTCTTTCTCACCAGATGCGTCTTGCGTTTTTTGGCTTTTATGGGGCGGAGCTCCAGGTATTTTGACCAAAGCACATCCAGGTCGCGCAATTGGAAACTCGATTCCGAACCGGTGAAGCTTGCGGCAACTTTGAATAACAATCTGTTCGACTTCATTTATTTTTTTGTGGCAATGGATGGCTGCAATGTCAATCCAACGTCCCCAGCTATTCTGCAGCCAAGGCATGCATAATATTTGCGATAACCGATTCGCAATCACAGGCAATAACTCAGTTCCACCTAGATGAAACCTTAGTTCTCTACTGCATTCTTCAAGCAATAAATCATCTGATCGAAAAAGCTTTATAGCCCTTAACAACTCACGGACAACAGCAAGGAAATTAAATTTTGCCGCTCGCCCACTGATTGAAGGCATAAAAAAGTTCTCAGCCAGGGCAAGCTGTAACTCAGATTGGCGATATCCAAGCAAATTTTCACTATGAACTTCAAAATTAAAAGGGTCGGAATAAATAGCTCGCGTTAACTCTTTAAATTTTTCGGGCGTTTGCCAATACGTGATCCATTCAGAAGCACGAGCAAACAGAGCAGATGCGGCGGCTTCCTTAACATTTCCACCACGAACTTTCGCCAATTGCTCTGCTATTTCAGAAGCCAATAATGCTTCAGCTAAAACCTGCCTGCAATGCTCAGCGCCATCGTTGGGCATCACTTGTAACTTAGGCACGAGCTGAGCAACGCCATCAACGCCAATCATGCTCAAAGCGTGTTCGAGCCCGACAATTTCTCCTGCTTTACCAGCCTGACGCTCGCCTGCCAGCTTTTGTGCGTACAGGCAAAAAACAGGGTCGAAGCGAGCCAATTTAAAAATGTCGCCAGTCGCACTTTTAGAGTCTTTCACAGCAGCGCTTAATGACTCCAAATCACTCAATATGGGCAATTGCGACTCCAGATAGGGTTGCAAAAGTGATGAAATTGAGTGAGAAGATTCAGCCATCGGTATAATCTATGAGATACTTTCAATTTAATTATTATTATCAACAATATAGACAATCATCAAAGGTTTTGCGTAATCCTATGACCACTTGCCCACTCTGTTTAAATGACAGAATCTGCGACTACTGGGAAGACAAGGTTCGCTGTTATTTACACTGCCCTTGCTGTGACTTAGTCTTTGTCCCCGAGGAATACCTCCTCAGCGCAGCAGACGAGAAGGCTGAGTACGATAAACATGAAAATACCCTCGATGATCCAGGGTATCTAAAGTTCCTGTCTCGCACCTATCAGCATATTTTGCAACGAACCCCAAAAGGCAGTTGTGGACTTGATTATGGCTGTGGTCCAGCGCCAGCACTTGCTCACTTCCTTAGTCATCACGAGCGGCAAATGAGTGTTTTTGATATCTTTTATGCGCCGGATGAGTCGGTCTTTCAACATACCTACGACTTTATCACTTGTACCGAAGTTATCGAACATATCGTAAATACGCACGACACCATTCTACACTGGCTACAAATGCTGGATAAATCCTCTGGACTAATCGCCATAATGACGAAAAGAGTGACTGAGCTGGATGCATTTAAGCAGTGGCATTACAAAAATGATCCAACCCATATACGATTTTTCAGTCGATCGACT
This sequence comes from Pleionea sediminis, assembly GCF_007570825.1. Lineage (GTDB taxonomy): Bacteria > Pseudomonadota > Gammaproteobacteria > Enterobacterales > Kangiellaceae > Pleionea > Pleionea sediminis. The sequence continues at coordinate 951,563 of NZ_SUNB01000001.1, forward strand.
TTTGAATGGATTGCTGAGCATTGGTCGCTAACAGCAGACTTTCCAGAAAAAGACGTCGTATTATTAAGCAGAAATTAATGCTTCGCCAGCTCTTCTGCCATTAGCGACTCTAGCTGTTTTTGATCCGCAGCAAACGCACGAATTCCCTCTGCCAGCTTTTCTGTTGCCATTGCATCCTCGACCATTTGCCAGCGAAACTCTTGTTCAGTCATTGGCTCAGGCCGGATTTCATCACCTAATTTTGCCACCAAACGTATTTCAAAAGATTCTCTCGACTTGGCAAGCTCATCAAGTAATGTTGGTGCGATGGTTAATTTATCGCAGCCTGCCAATGCCAAAACTTGCTCTTTACTACGAAAACTTGCGCCCATTACGATGGTGCTGTAATTCAACTCTTTGTAGTAGTTATATATTCGCGTTACCGATGCAACACCGGGATCATCCTTTATTGAGAGATTATCGCGACCCGTTTTTGCTTTGTACCAATCAAGGATTCTTCCCACAAAGGGAGAAATCAAAAACACGCCCGCTTCGGCACACGCTCTTGCCTGCGCAAAATTGAATAAGAGTGTTAAATTACACTGAATATTATCTTTTTCAAGCTGACGAGCGGCCTGTATTCCTTCCCAGGTTGAAGCAATTTTAATTAACACTCTATCCCGGGATACACCCAAATTTTCATACAACTCAATAATGCGCTTTGCTTTAGTGATTGTTGCATCACGATCAAAAGAAAGGCGAGCATTCACCTCAGTCGAATTTCTTCCAGGTATTTGCTCAATCAGCTTTTTACCAATTAAAACGCTTAGATAATCACAGGCCGATTCGACCAGCGATAGACTTTCATTCGATTCTTGATTAGCCATTTCAATGGCTTCTTGTAGCAAAGGTCGAAAGCGTTCATTCGACACGGCTTTCAGTATTAGTGAAGGATTAGTTGTTGTATCCTCAGGCTTAAAAGCAGAGATAGCAGAAAAATCGCCCGTATCAGCAACTACGGTGGTCATCGATTTTAATTGTTCCAATTGACTCATACAGTTTCCATTTAAATAATTGTTTTTGCGTTATCGCATTAGCAATAATGTACCGCGAAAAAGTAATGCTATCTGCCAACAAGGTCAATAGCTCAATGTGCGATTAGCACCACAGTTTAGGAAATATCATGGAGATCCTGTTTCGTACCGCAGAAAGCGGCGATTTAGAAGCACTTATTCACCTTCTTGCAGATGACCCACTGGGCACTCAACGAGAAGATATCTCGCATCCCATCAATCAAAGATACGTCGAAAGTTTTAAAGCAATAAGGCAGGATCCCAACAACCAACTCATTGTCGCAACTGTAGAAAATCGTGTCATCGGGATGCTACAAATAACGTTTATTCCATATCTCACACACATTGGCACTTGGCGCTGCCAGGTTGAAGGCGTACGAATTCACAAAGAATACCGCGGCAAAGGCCTGGGTAAAATGCTTTTGGATTACGCCACCCAAGAAGCAAAAACAAAGGGCTGTAAAATCATACAATTAACTTCTGACAAACAACGCCCTGACGCACTAAAGTTCTATACTAACCTGGGATTTAAAGCGACACATGAAGGTTTCAAAAAGTCGATATAAATCCATTGATAGCCAAAAACTGATGCCGGAAAGATCCAGTTAATTAATAACCGCGTATATTTAATTTAGAAAATCACTCTGGAAGCGAGTGAGTTTTACGGCGGTTACCCCAACCGCCTTTTTTTTTGGTATCAATCACTCCTTTATCTTAAAAACATCACCGACTCTGAGCTTCTTCCCAATACCAGCGATTAACTCTGCATTTTCTCCAAAAGCAGCGGCAGACTTATTTGGCATCGGATTAATTTCAATGAGCTCTTTTAACGGTGAGCGACTTTCAGAAGCAATCGCTGTTGACTGATCGATGGTTGTAATTACGCAGCGCTCGCAAGGATATCTTAGTGAAAATTCAATTCCATCTGACATAATAGCCTCAACATTATGCTCTTCAAATGCACTCAACCCACTAATAACAATATTGGGACGAAAGCGATTCATTTTAATTGGCGAATCAAGCTTTTGATTAACAGCATCCAATGACGCCTGATTAGCAATTAAATAAGGATAACCGTCAGCAAACTCGGTCGTTACCTCGGTGTTTCCACTACTTAATTTATCGCTTTGATCAACAATGCGTTCAAATCCATCGGCCATTTTCACCAGGCGTACTGGCCAAGGAGTTTTGAGTACATCGGTCAACCAACGCGATGCAGTATCTCCGGCATCAACAATGTTCACGTCATTTTTCCATATGCGTCCATTTAAAGGCTCGGAGTATTGGTGATTTAATAAAGAAATATCAAGCGGTGTTTCCGTTTCAGGATTACTCAATCTCAGCGTCTCAGAATTTAATTCGGTATGGATCAAGGCCATTCTTGCACACTGTCTTTGTGTTAAAAAGTGACCTTTGGGGTTTACAATCATCCAATGACGGTCGTATTGAAATCCTTTGGTAGTCAGTACTGCCTCGCTAACTGAAATGCCTTTTAGTGACTTGACCGGATAAATTGAAATCGCTTCAACGCGACATTCATTGCTCATTAAAAAACTCCCCCGAAAGAAAAAAGCCAGAGTAACTCAAAGATAATTAATAAAAAAGCGCCTATCCAAAAATACAGAAAGGCACCTTTTATTCTTTAGTTCAATAACCGAAATAGTAGGTCTTTAGGAAAAAGCTTCTTCTTACATTGTTAACTCGCTTTATCAGATGCTAAATCCCTCGATGGTTTAAAAGGAAATAGCATTCGTCTGGCGCCCGTTTTTACATCTTCCAGAAAGATATAGAGCGCAGGAATTAATAATAAAGTAATGACGGTTGCAAACAATATACCAAAAGCCAAAGAGATAGCCATCGGGATAATTATTTGAGCCTGCAAACTGGTTTCAAACATAATGGGGAATAGGCCAAAAAAGGTTGTCAGCGACGTTAAGCAAATTGCTCGAAATCGTTTCACTCCTGCCTGCAATACGGCATCAGCTAATCGTAATCCTTCCTTTCTGGCACGATTTACAAATTCCACCATGATCAAGCTGTCGTTAACCACAACGCCCGATAATGCAATCAGTCCAAACCCTGACATCATGCTGAAACTCTTTCCAAAAATTAAATGCCCCACGATAGCGCCAATCAAGCCAAATGGAATAACCGACATCACCATCAATGGTTGTAAATAAGATTTTAGTGGTATGGCAATTAACACATAAATTAAAGCTCCCGCAATTGCCATCGACATGCCTAACTCTTTAAGCATTTCGCCAACTTCTTTACTTTGACCACTTGGCTCAGAACTTACGCCAGGATATTTAGAAACCAACTCAGGAATAAAAGTTTCATTAATGTCGCTAATAACCTGTCGCGATTGAATCTTATTCGGATCGAAATCAGCCATAACAGAAATTGCTCGCTTACGATCTTCTCGCTGAATAGTTGAGTAACCTTCAACCAACTCAATGGTTGCAATTGATGAAAAAGGCACCCAATCTCCGGTCGGCGTTCTTACTCGCATATTTTCTAAATCGGCAATTGAGCGACGCTCGCTTTCAGGATATCGAACCATCACTTTTACTTCATCTTTGCCACGCTGAATACGCTGCGCTTCTTCACCATAAAACGCCTGTCTCACCTGACGCCCAAGATCACTGAGTGATATACCTAAAGTCTCTGCACCGGGTAATAACTCAAGCTCAATTTCCTTATTTCCAGAACTATAAGATGTTCGAATATCAAATACGCCGTCATATTCTTCTAACTTATCTTGTAGATCCAAAGACGCTTTTTCGAGGTTCTCATAATTTGAGCCAACTAAGCGGAAACTAATACTCGCGTCACCACCCGCACCCATTTGAGACATGATGCGTAACTCTTTAACTCCCGCAACCGTCCCGATCTCTTCACGCAGTAGCTTTTCAAAATCAACCGCAGTAACTTCGCGTGCATCAGATCGAACCAACTCAATAAACATCCCGCCACCAACATCACCATTAGTGTAGGATAAAACATGCTGCAATACGGGCTGCCCATCATTTTGATTGTCGCTGAGCTTCTTGTTCGTTGCATTAACGGCTTTTTCCATGCGATTAATTAAAGCATCACGTTGTGAAGGAGGACTTCCTTCATTCAAACTAAATTGTGCTTGGACAAAATCGCCAGCAACGCGAGGAAATGCTTCAACCTTTAACCATCCAGAAAACATCAGTCCAACAGAAAACACCAGTACACAGGTAAAGATCACCATTGTTAAAAATCGATGTTTTATGACTTTTGCTAAAAAAGGCTGATATTTATTTTTTGCAAAGTCCTCCATGCTTTGCCGAATCGCATGCTGAACTTTTTGCAGTTTTGTCGACTTGGCCTCATCGTAAGGCGTGTACTTCATATGAGCCAAATGGGCTGGAAGAATCCACTTTGACTCAACCAAAGAAAAAGCCAGACACAATATTACTACCACGGCTATTGCTTCAAAAAACGGGGCGAATACAAAATCCAAAGTCAGCATTGGCATAAATGCAGCTATGGTTGTTAATACACCAAAAGTAGCGGGCATCGCCACACGCTTAGCACCGCGAATAACATTTTCTTTAGAATGCCCATGCTCTTTTATTTCGGAATAAATACTTTCACCAATAATAATGGCATCATCAACCACAATTCCGAGCACTAGAATTAATCCAAACAGACTCAAGAAATTAATATTGGTTGCGAAAGGTCCAACTTTATCCATAAACAAAAACGCACCGAAGAAACAAATCGGTATTCCAACGAGTACCCAGAGCGCAACCTTGAATCGCAAAAATAAAGTGAGCAGCGTAAAGACTAAGATAACCCCCATGAACATGTTCCAAAACATCATGTCGAGGCGTTCTTGCAGATAAACCGAACCATCGCCCCAAATATCAATCTTTGCCCCTGCTGGCAGTGTCTCATTTTTTTGCTTCATATAGTCTCGAACAGCCTCTGCGATATCGAGATCATTTTGTTCGCCTAACGATTTAACTCGAATAACGGTTGCTGGCTCACCGTTAAATCTGGCGTATTCGTTCGACTCGATAAATCCATCGTTTATTCGAGCAATATCACTGAGTATCAGTCGGGTTCCATCTGGATTTGTTCGAAGTACAATTTGAGAAAATTCGAAGCCAGTGTATGCCTGCCCTTTAGTTCGTAATCGAATATCACCGCCGTCTGTCTTTATCGTTCCCCCCGGTAAATCAATGGAATAATTACGAATAGCTCGCGATATATCGCTCATCGTTAAATCATATTTTCGTAATTGAGCATCGGATACTTCAACTGATATTTCATAAGGTCGATTGCCCATGACTTCAGCTTTATTTACATCGGGCAGCAACATTATTTCATCGCGTACTTCTCGCGCGATGGTTTGTCGAGTTCTTCGATCCATGTTTCCATGGACACTTAACCAAAGTACATCGGCCGAAAACTCTGCTTTAGAAATTAATGGTTTTTCTGTTTCACCTGGCAGAGTCGATATTGAATCGACCTGAATTTTTATTTCATTAAGTGCTTCGTCAATGTCAGTATCATTTTCAAGCGTGACCGAAACGGTCCCCATTCCTTCTCTGGCAAAAGAGTTAATTCTCTTAATTCCATTGATATCCTGAATCGCCTCTTCAACTTTAATAATGACGCCATCTTCAACTTCTTGCGGTGCCGCTCCAAGGTAAGGAATATTAATATTTACAACATTGGGTTGAATATCGGGCTGCATTCGTTTGGTCATCATGCCATACGAAAAAATGCCGCCTAAGATAAGAAACAACATTAATAGATTTGCAGCCACAGAATTGTGCACAAACCATGCGATGATCCCTGTTTCTTTTTGTGTCGATGGTTGAGTCATTTTATTATCTCCCACCTTATTGACGTGGCTTAATTGAATCAACAGACTTTGCTAGCGCTTCATCAGGCGCTAACTCAGGCTCAGGATCGCCCTCAACTCGTAACTTCATTCCTTGCACCGGAGACTCTATCGATGTGATAACAACTTGATCCCCTTGCTCTAATCCATCTTTAATATAAACAAAGTCTGCTTCCGCGCGAATAATTTCGAGCTCTCTAACTTGGAGTTGCCTGTCTTTATCGGCAACGATCACTTTATCAAGATCACGAAAGGCATTGCGTGGTATTTTAATGACATTCCTGAATTCAATACCTTTAATATGTGCGGTGACAAAAGCTCCCACTTTCAGAGGATTTGAATGAATGGCCTCAGGCTGAATCCCATAAGGGTCATTAATTCTGGCAACCGCATAGTGAACACGAGAGGTTTGATCAACAACGCCTTCCATTCGATCCAGCACGGCTTGCCAAGCTATCATCTCTCCCGCATATTTTGCAGTCAACTCAACGCGTGGTTTTTCATTATCAGCTTGCTCTCTAAAGTTTGGTACGTTAATGAATGCTAAATCTTCATCGGTCAGCGGTAATCGAACTTCAGCATAGTCGGTCGCAAAAGTTACGCCAAGAGCTGTTCCCATTGATACAAACTGACCAACATCAGCTCGTTTTTCTTTCACCATTCCGTTGTAGGGTGCTCGAATAACCGTTCGTGCTAATTTTTGCTCCGCCTTTTTTAAATCGGCTTGTGCCGATTGCAAATTCGCTTTTGCCTCTAAAAGAAAGGGTTCCCGCAAGGCAAGAGCAGGAGCCTTGGTTCGACTTCGTCCGGATAAGTCCCATTCTTTCTGCGCTTGCTCCGCCCTAGCTTTTTCTTGAGCAAATTGCGCTTCCGCACTAATTAATCGAGCTTTCGCTTGCTCAACAGCCACAACATAATCTGTAGGATCTATCTTGAGCAATAATTCTCCTTGCTGAAAATACCCTCCAACAAAAAATTTATCCGAAACCGATTCAACCAATCCAGCCACCTCTGACACAAGTGTTGTTTCAGTTCGAGGCTGAACAACACCGTGGCTTTTAACAATAAACTGGTGAGATTCAGACGCTGGTAAAATTGCCTCAACTAATGGAGCTACAGGATTCACCGGCTTTTTAGGAGGTTCAGGACGCATTTTGAACATCACAATCAGTCCGAAGGCTACCGTAACAATGGCAAGTATGCCTATAAATGTCGCTTTGCTTTGAGTCATAAGTTCCCCAACTGGAAATAAGTTATGCAGCAACTTTCAAAATATTTTTGCTTCACTTCATTTGGAAAGGAATTTTGCTACTCGCTATTATCCTATAAATAATGTTAGTGGGTATGATGAAATGTTTCTGATTGTAAACACTATATCGCAATATTTTATTCTGCTTAAGCTACTTATACGCTACAAGAGCATTCCTTAGAGCATTAATTTGTTCATCATGTCCGACCACAATGAGAACATCTCCATCATCTAAATAATGTTCATTCTCATCAGAGATAAATATAAGCTGATTACTGACTTCCCAGTCTAATAATCCAATCAATACTAAGTTAAATTTTTTACTTAAACCCAACTCGGACACCTTTTTACCAATGACAGGAGAGTTTTTCGGTACAATGAGCTCGGCTAACTCCAGGTCTTGCTGACCCAATAGAGTATGTTCAAGCATCTCAGAAACCAAAGGTTGGGTCATCATTTGAACAACCTTGTTAGCAGACAATAAATAGGGATCAATCACTTTATTGGCACCTGCTGCTAGCAAACGATCCTGAGCGTCTGGATATTCAGAAATCGCCATAATTCTTAACGACGAATCAATTGCCCGTGCCGACAAACACAAAAAGACATTTTCAGAATCTTGATTCAACAATGCAAACAAAAGATTGACTGTCGATCCGACACCCGCCAGTCGCAAGTCTTCATCTTTTTCGTAACTCGCTAATTTTGCATTGAATCCCTTAACGGTGGCTTTTTCTACTCTCTCAAAACAATGATCGAACAAAACCACTTCGTGCCCATCCCGGCTCAACGCACGAGCAACCTCCAAGCCACTTTCACCACATCCAAATATCGCAATTGAAAGTGTCACATCCAATACTCCATAAAATAGGCAGCGCTTTGATAATGACCAACAACGACTAAACGATCATTCTCTTGCAGCGAGTAAGATTCATCAGGATTAAACAAAAATTTATACTCGCCAACATTAAAGATATCTTGTCCTTCTACGCTTGTATCGACAACAATCCCAACCAAAACTAATTTAAATTCTCTGCAGTCTACATCGGTTAAAGACCGACCAATTAAGCGAGAATCATGATTTACAGTAATCGTTTCAATACCTATTCCTTCAGAGCCGCTCATAATATCGCGTATTGCATCAAAAGCTACCGGCTGACCGGCAAATTCCCGACTCACAATCGCCGTTATTTCATTGGGACTGATAACTTTAGTAGCACCGGCAGTGCTCATTTTTACTTTATTTTCAGGTAAATTTACTCGTGCAATAATTGATACCGACGGATTCAATTGCCGTAGTGATAACGTAATATAAAGATTAATGACATCATCGTTGGTCAAACAAACAACATGCTCTACTTTTTCCGTTATGCTTAGTTGAGACAAAACTTCAGAACTTGAGGCATCACCCTGTAAAGCCAAGAGTCCGTTTTTTCGCGCTCGTGAAATTTTCTCGGAATTCTCCTCTAAGATGACCACATTTTTTTTCAACTTTGATAGCTTTTCAGCAACAATCGCTCCTATACGACCATATCCACAAATGAGTGAATAATTAGACAGCTTCTCTATTTCAGAAAGAATGCGATTATCTTGTATCTCAGACAACTTAGAGTTAAAGGCAGCGACAACGGTTGATGTAAAAAACGCCACCACTCCAACGCCAGAAACTATTAAAACCATAGTAACGACCCGACCTTCGACAGTCACTGGAGTAATATCGCCATAACCAACCGTTGAAACAGTGACTAAGGACCAATAAAAAGCATCGAATAAATTGGTAATCTGGGAGTTGTCTTTACCACCTTCAAATACATATAAAGCGGCGCCCGAAATCATGATAATTATTGCAACAAACAGTAAAAGAGTATGAAGTTCGAAGCGTTTTTCTTCCAAGACCTTGGCAAACTCAGAGATGGTTCGCGAATATCGAAACAGCTTAAATAAACGAAATAGTAAAAACACCCGTAAAAATCTTAAAGGACGATAAACTGGGACTATCGCAAGTAAATCAATAATGGCAAGAGGACTGGATATATAGCGCCATTTTTCAAGAAATATCAGACGATAAATCTCTTGCCAATTTATTGGAACATTCGCTTTCTGAGCATTCTCCATTTGCTCAACGACTATTTCATGCACGTCGCTACAAATCCAAAAGCGAATTAAGTACTCAATGATAAAAATACTAACTACAAATACTTCAAACCAGAGCGTCCACTCTCCAAGGGTATACCTCACTTGAATAATTAATACAGTAACACTCATCAAAACTAGGCAGACCATTAAGCTATCGAACCAAATCCGCTTGGTCGACTGCTGTGAAATCATAACTTCCTGAAACAGAGCCTTTAGACTTTTATATCCAGAATGATTAGAAGCCCAAAAACTCCATTTTAAAACCAGTTTTTTAATCAAGCCTGGTCCTCTAACTGATAAATCGCGCCACAATAAGGGCACTTGATCTTACCCACTTTCTCAATTTCTAAATAAACTCTGGGGTGCATATTCCACAAATCTGAATCAGGTAATGGACAACACAAAGGTAACTGACTTGGCTTTATCTGAATAATCTGATTAGATGCTTTCTCATTTTCGTTTGAACTGTTAACTGTCTGTACTTGATCGGTCATATTTACTCCAGTAATAGTATCAACAATATTTATTTCGACTGGTCAAACTACGATTCATCATTCCCAAACACTTGCGACCAATAATATCGCACTCTCTCTCGTTGATTCTCGATAGATTCAGCCTTAACTAATTTAGGTTTCCCACTTAAAACCAACAAATTGTTCAATTCACGATAATAGCGATAGGCCATTATTAATTCAGTTGCCATTGTCGGCTCAATAATATTTAGCTCAGCGAGTCGATCGTACTGTCGAGTCGTCCGACTCGACCACGGCTCACCTTTATTCATACACCCATTAATCAATAACAAATACTGAACGATAAATTCTATATCAACCATGCCTCCAGAGCATTGTTTAAAATCAAGGTTTCCTACTGTACTTTTATCTAAGGCCTGACGCATCTTTTTACGCATTTTAATAACGTCTTTGCGAATCGATATTTTATCTCTTTCTTTTTCAATTATCGATAAGCGAAAGCTTGCAAACCAATCTCGAATCTTGCGATCGCCAACCACCGCTCGAGCCCGAGTTAGAGCTTGATGTTCCCACGTCCAGGCATCATTGATTTGATAGTCTTGAAAAGCTTGTATCAGGCTAACCAGCAACCCTGAACTGCCCGAGGGTCGTAAACGCATGTCAACTTCATACAATACACCAGACATGGTTCGAATATTTAAAGAGTGAATAATTCGTTGTGCCAGTCGAGTAAAGAATTGATTATTTGTTTGTGGTTTATCCGACTGAGTCATACCCTCGGGATCGGCATCGTACAAAAATACCAAATCAAGGTCCGATCCAAAACCGAGTTCCTCTCCCCCAAACTTACCATAAGCAATAACAGAAAAACCTTTCAAGTTATCATAACTAGCGCCTTCTACCGAAGGTACACCGTATCGCTTACACAATTTTTTCCACGCCAAAATTAAAACGCTGTCTAAAATTGCATTGGCTATTTGGCTTAAATATCGACTAGCATTTTTAACATCAATTGTTTTGTTCAGTACCGCTGCCGCAACTCTCAACTCGTGTGTTTGCTTAAAGATACGAAGCTGTTCTTGTTGTTGCTCTTCATCTTCAGGTTCAATTCTCATTAGTTGCTGTCGTAATTCGAGCTTTAGATCGGCTTTCATTAATGGCTGATATAGACTTGCCGGGTACAACAATTCATCTAACAGCAACGGGTGTTCCGCCAATTGTTCACTAACCCACTGGCTTTGCCCGCATAGTTTTATTAAATGGTCGAGAACGGGTGGGTTTTCTTCGAGCAACACCAAATAAGCTGTTCGTCGTATAATCGAACGAAGTAATACTAAAACTCGCTCAAGGGTTACTGCGGGCAGCTCTTCTGTTGCTAGTGAAAACAAAAATTTAGGCAGAAGGGCTTCAACACGACTTTTTCCTTTCGATGATAATTGCTGAAAATACGAAGCATTAACAAACTCTCTAAGTTTTTTTACCATCAACTCGAGTTGTTCTGTTTTGTGTTCTTTATACCAATGTTGAAAGTCGTCTTTCTCAATCACATCCAATGAAAACTGTTTAATTTCTACAGCCTCGTCTTCATCAGCGTGAAATACAGCGGAAAACTCTCTTGCGACTATCGATTGATGAACCTTAAGCTGTTCAAGTAGCTCAGCATAACTTTTAAATGACATTGCCGCAGTTAAACGAGCCTGATCAACCTCTGACTGAGGTAACTGTTGCGTTTGTTGATCATTGATTTGCTGTAATATGTGCTCTACTTCGCGTAAAAACAAATAAGCATTTAATAATTCACCAGCAATAGCTTCGTTTATCATTTCTAAGTCAACTAATTGTTGAAGTGCCTGAATAAAACTACGCTCTTGCAAATTTCTCACTCTACCACCGCGGATGAGCTGCAATGACTGAACAATAAATTCCGCTTCACGAATACCGCCTGAGCCCAGCTTAATATTGTCGGCCAATCCACGACGCCGAATTTCGGTTTCAATTTTAGATTTTAAATTGCGAATAGACTCTAAAACACCAAAGTCGATATAACGACGATAAACAAAAGGCTTTATCAATTGATAGAATTCGTCAGCAAAAGGATTATCCGCATTTATAACCCTCGCTTTGATCATGGCGAATCGTTCCCACTCTCTGCCCTGCTCTTGATAATAATCCTCTGCAGCAGCAAAACTCATCGCTAATGGACCATCTTCGCCATAAGGCCTTAGTCGCATATCAACTCGAAAAACATAGCCATCACGAGTAACCTCGCCTAGTAGATTTATCAACCGCTGACCAAGTCGAATGTAGAAAGTATGCAATTCTAACGATCGTTGAGCACCTTGTGATTGCCCATCTTCTGGATAATAAAAAATAAGATCGATATCAGATGAAAAGTTCAGCTCATAACCGCCAAACTTGCCCATGGCAACAATCAACAAAGGCATATCAATACCAGCTTCATTTTTTGGGTAGCCCCACTGCAGACAAAATTGTGGATAAAGCCAATGATAGGCGGCAAGGATCAGTTTGTCCGATAGATGAGAAATATCTGCCAATTCTTGCTCTATGGTCGTTAATCGATTTAAGCGCCGGATTGCAATTAAGCCAAAAAGTCGAGTACGCCAACGCCGCAGCACTTGTTTTACCGGAATATCAGAAGTTAAACCGACTAAGTCTTCATTGATAAGTTCTTCAATTGACTTGTAATCCAATTGGGATTCGAGCGAGTTTTGCAAGCACCAATGAGATAAGTAATCAAACTCACGAAGCAAACACTCGGCAACAAAGGGACTCAGCGCACAGGCTTTAATGAATGCCGTCTTGACCTGCCCCGGTAATTTATCGATAGCGTCAGCGTGCAGTTTTACGATCGGCTCCCAAGCAGATTCAGCCAAAGGAGTAAGAAAATTACCGACTTGCGTACTAAACTCTATATTAGCCAGATCACTGTTTGACACTATCGTCGTCCGAGTGGTTAATTTATTGATATTATTACTATAACGTGAACCGATAAGGTTCTCCAGAATTCATCTTTTAACTCATGGAGATACAATAATGGACTTATTTAAATGGATAGCAATGATTACCCTGATAGTCATGGGGGCACAAGTTATTAAGCACTATATTGACTCAAAAAGCAGCACCAATGAAACTAACAAACGGCTCGATGAAGAGCTGAAGCGAATTAGTGAGTTGGAAGAACGGGTTAAAACACTGGAGAAAATAGTCACCGATCCCAGTGAGAATTTGCGCAAAGAGATTGATAAGCTCAATCAGTAAACTTTAAATTAACAGGAGACCATTATGGAATGGGTTGCTCTAGGAATAATCGTTTTATTATTTGTTTATATTATTGCGATTTACAATAAACTGGTGAGTTTGAAAAATCGTTTTAAAAACGCATTTGCTCAAATAGATGTCCAGTTAACAAGACGACATGATTTAATTCCAAACTTAGTGGAAACTGCCAAAGGATACATGGCGCACGAAAAGGAAACATTAGAATCCGTCATCTCTGCCAGAACTCAAGCCGTATCTGCTTCAAAACAGGCGGCAGACGATCCTGCCGATGCTCTTTCCATTCAATCTTTAATGGGGGCTGAAGCCGCCTTGACAGGTGCTATGGGTAAGCTATTTGCACTGATGGAAAATTATCCCGACTTAAAGGCCAATCAAACCATGTCGCAATTAATGGAAGAGTTGACCACAACAGAAAATAAGGTTGCTTTTGCCCGTCAAGCTTACAACGACTCTGTGATGTTTTATAACACTTATCGAGAACAGTTCCCCAACAATATAATTTCAGGTGGCTTTAACTTCTCCGCGGCTCAGCTGTTTGAAGTAGAAGAAATTGACGTCAAGAAAGCAGTCAAAGTCTCCTTTTAAATTCGGATAAATAACCGAATATGAACTTTTTTGAACACCAGCAAAAAGCACGAAAACAAACTAAAAAGCTGGTGACTTTCTTTATCTTTGCGGTCATCGGGATCGTAGCACTTGTTAATTTTTCGCTGTTCTTTGCAGTTTGCTTTTTTCAAGCTCAATGCATGCCAATCAATGAATATTGGCATCACCCCATTAGTATATCAATCACTTCTGTCATTATAGGCGCGATTGGAATAACCAGTTTGATTCGATGGTACCAGCTAAAATCGGGTGGTGGTATTCAAGCCGTTAGAATGGCAAATGCAACACATGTTCGTTTGGACACTTCAAATCCACAGGAAAAACAATTTATCAACGTTGTGGAAGAGATGTCCATTGCTTCTGGAATAATTATGCCAAGCCTTTTTGTGATGAAACACGAGCAGTCGATCAACGCTTTTGTTGCAGGAACAGAACCTCATAATGCTGTCTTAGTCGTTACACAAGGCTGCCTTGAAAAACTCGACCGGCAAGAGCTGCAAGGAGTTATTGCACATGAGTTTAGTCACATATTCAATGGTGATATGAAACTTAATATTTATCTTATTGGTGTACTTGCGGGTATCTTGGTTATCGGTCAAGCTGGTGAGTTTTTAACTCGGACTGGAGCTCGTTCTCGCTCAAGTAGGAGAACCGATGGTAGAGCGGCTCTCATTGGTTTTGCGCTGGTATTCGCTGGATATATTGGATTGTTTTTTGGACGATTAATTAAAGCAGCTATCTCTCGGCAAAGGGAGTTTTTAGCTGATGCATCCGCCGTTCAATACACAAGAGATAATGTAGGTATCAGCAATGCCTTATACAAAATTCAATTTGATAGTTACGGTTCGTTACTCGAATCCAAATCAGCAGAAGAACTGAGTCACCTGTGCTTTGAGTCCTCACATAAAATAGCTTTTTTCAAGAATATTCTTTCTACTCATCCCCCTATTGATAAACGAATTCAACAAGTCAACCCTCGCTTTACTCCACCGAAACTTAAACCAATAGAGTCAAAACCTCAACCTGAATTAGAGAGCGAAAATTCTGAGGAACATCGTAAAATCATCGATGATGCACTCTCGGTATCCAGCTCCATGGTAGAGCAATCATTTAGTTCAAAAGAGATTTGTCATGAGGTAGGCCATATTAATGCGGCATCTATCGATAAAGCTCATGCACAATTAATTCTATTGTCCAAAAAGTTAAAACTCATTGCTCGCGGTCTAGACAACGATTTTGCTCCACATCATCTTGTCTACTGTCTTATCATTATCAATAACACAATGCCAAGATCAGAAATTATTGAAATGGCCTTTAAGTGGATGGATGAAAAAACTCTTAATCAATCAATAAACCTTTTACCTCAAATGGCACAGATCGAAGCTTCCGATCAATATATGTTACTGGAGCTAGCCATACCTCGATTGACCAACCAGGAGGATGCGGATAAAAAGTTATTTCTTAGTAATTGTAAGCGCTTAGTTGACATCGATAAAAATGTATCGCTCAGCGAATATGTTATCTACGCACTATGTATCCGAATATTAGAAAAGGACACACCCTTCAAAAAGTCAATTACTCGATATCAAGATGTGTATGAGGAAATCACTCTGGTGCTATCGGAATTCATTAATCAGACTCAAGCTTCCAATCACGATAAAGAAGCGACTCTTAAAAATTTATGTCTCACTTTTGGAATCAAAAATGCAAACTATTCAAAAAGTAATTTCAATGCTAATCAGTTTCATAAAGCATTAAAGAAGTTATCCAGACTTAATCCTTTGCTTAAACAACCCGTTGTAGAAGCCATTGCCCACTCCATTACCAGTGACGGACAGGTTCATAAAAGCGAGTTTTTATTAATTAGGGCCGTGTGCACTTATTTGAACACACCGGTTCCAAAGATCTTCTAATATTTTAAAGCATTAGTCAAAAAAACCTAAATCTACTGATGAAGAAGCTTTAAAAGCTATATTGTATTTATCGACGCTTATTATCCTCTGAAGATATTCTCGATAAATATTTAAACGGTAACAAAAAAGACTTAGGACCAATATCACAATGCTAAATACCAATTTCCGTCAAAGCAACAATTGATATATTTTACATAATCGTAATACAGAAACACTAGATTTTCTCTATTAGATGCTTGGCAAACTGTCTCGCAAACTCAGCAAAAACTGATGCGCACTTTCTCCCGCCATTAAGTAAGGTTGAAACTCTGCCGTATTTGAATATTTTAAGTTCAACTCTTTTGTAATAGAAGTATCTGGCACATAACCCATAGACCACTCAGAAAAATCCCTGGTGAATATTTCACTGTACTGAAGAATCACAATATCAGAATGCCTTTCATCATTAGCAATTTGATGATAGATCTTATTAACATTATCCCTATCACCTTCCAGACACTGCATGAAGTATTTATGGCTAAAACATAACATTCCCGTCACATCCATCTTTTCATTATTTTTGCGAGCACTCGCTAATATCGATTCAATTCCATCTGAATTAAACCCGCCATTTGTCTTACTAATGTATAACAAGCGAACCATAAACATAGGTTGTCACCTTTTTAAACGCCAAAATTAGATATAGACCAATTACCTTTCTTTGTAAAAACCAGAGCACTGAGAGTAATTCAAGCCAATGCACAAAAGCTCGCAAATGATCTTTCTACTTTTCTTAAGACCAAACTGCTCAAACAATATTTTTCATTCACTAAAACATTAATAAATTATATTTTGAGATAAATGCTGCGTAATTGGATAAAAAAATGAATAAAAAAAAATAACTTTATAACTTTTGCTGATCTTCATCTCAGAAAGGGGTAGCTACTTGTGTGAGCTATATCTGAAAAAATCGAGGTTATTATACCTTTGTCTCTTTTTTGTACATTTTTTGACTATACTCCAACTTCATTGATTATTGCTTTTGAGAACTAATAAAGTCGTTACATGGAAAAGTTACATACATCGCGACGAGGCGATATTTGTACTGTAATTTGAGGAAAAAATTATGCAACAAGTAAAAGTGTCTGTTTATTTAGAGGGCTTTGATAGCCGCAGTCTTGACTCTTTCAAATCATTCTTTGATGAAAAATGCGCTTCTAATTTTGAAGTATCGACATCGATTGAATCGGCTAAAATAATAATTGCCGACCATGATGTCGTAGGAGCAACCCGACTAAGCCATTTAAAGCTAAAACTTCCTTACACACCTTTTATTTTGCTATCGAAAAGAGACCTCAATAGAAATGACCATCAAGTTATTTCTTTGCAAAAACCGCTTGAATTCAACTATTTAAAAAAGACATTAGAGAGCCTCACAAAGCACTATTGCACCAAAAAAACTATGATTGACTTGAGACCCCTACTTCTTGAAAAGATGAATAAAGAAGCTACTCTAGACTCGAATACCACTTCTTACGATCCATCTCAAAGTCAATTAAGATCACCTCAACTAACCTGCCTGGTTGGTGGTGAAAGCCATAAGAGCTTTGACGAAAATAACCCTCATTCTGTAATGAAAATAGTTTTCGATCCAGATCGATATCTTATGGGATCTATTCTCAAAGCAATGAAACGAACCAGCTATGAAAAGAAAATGCTCGACCTAACCAATTTAAATGCTCGAATAATTATCGATCCGGATGAAAAAAAGATCTATACCTTTGCAAAAGAAAGTGTTCTTAGACCTATATGCCTCATGGAGCTTCGTGAAACTAGCACTGTAAAAATTATTAAAGGTGGTAATAAGGGAGATAAGTTTCAAACCATATTGCGAGAGCATGCCAACGAAATTACTCAGTGGTCATGGGATGCATTTTTATGGAAATTAAGCCTCTGGACATCTCGTGGAAAAATCCCTAAGAATATTGATATTCGTAAACCGGTACATATTTCAGAATGGCCAAACTTAACTCGACTTCATCCTATCCCTCATGCCATTGCAATCGCAGCAATGATGAAAAACTCACATAAAACGATGGTTGAAATTGCTAAACAACTGAAGATTGAGTTGCGCTTTGTTCTAGCATTTTTTACAGCTTGCCACACTTTGGGGCTCGCAAACAACAGCAAGCGACAAAGTGATACTTTGTTCGAACCAGAATCAAAAAGCAATTCACCAGAAAAACAATCGCTGCTTCACAAACTATTCGGTAAAGTCAACAAGCCTCAAACAGAATCACCACAAGATATCAACCAAGGAGTGAGCTTATGAGTCAAGCGAATGAATATATCGTCTTTTTAGGTGATGATATCGAGTCAAAAAACACAGCCGTCAAAACTTTAACTCACGATGATAGTATGAAACAGTCGCGACTAATAAAGCAATCAAGTAGTGATAATGATGTCGCAGCAATGCACATTTTTCATTATGGTAAAATCAACTTTGACAATGGTCAAAAAGTTCATTTACTTCGAGTTGAATCTGAAACCCAACTCAAATTATTAAAACCCAAATGGGAAAATAACGCATTAGGTGTTCTAATTTTCGTTTCTACTGACAGAGAGTCACCAGAAAAATACTTAGAAGATTTATTACTCAAGCATCACGATTTTTTGTCAACAAAAAGTATTGCTATTGGACTAGTTAATCCATCCCCTGACATACCAATAGATACTCGAAAATACAATGAAACGGTTACTATGACGGGATACAATGCGGCGGTGTTTGAAATTGATGTTACTAACTTTCAAGATATGTCTATTTTACTACAATCAATGCTAATGGAAAGTTTGCACGGTCTTGCTAGCGCTTAAGCAACACAGAATAACGAGACTAGCGTTTCACAGTATCTTTTTTAAAACGCCTTTTGGTAAATAAAACGAAAAGTAAAAACGATGGCGTTGTCAATATCACTGGAAAAGCCAGGGTTTAGAATGTATTGAATGTCTGGCTGCAATATCACTCCATTATTAAGTGGTAATTGATAAGTTAATTCAATTGCGGATTCTGATTTAGCAAGAACGAGAACTTTACTCGTTGGCTTAGCATGTGCTAAGCCAACACTTAACTTATCCCTTCTTTTGTAAACGCCATTAAACGTTATTCCAAGCCCTAAATATTTATCAACAATATTTTTTGACGGTTTGGCTGAGCCAAGCTGAAAAAACCAAGAGGCATCCTTCGACATTTTTGACTCAGCAATTACATAAGCTCCGCTATTTCTATCAAATGCAGTTCCATCGATTGGACTAATAACTTTAGCCGTATGATACCAAGCGCCAAAACCGAGTTTCAGAAATTTTTCTGAACTCAAAACTCCCCATTCGAAGCCAGTAAAAACGCCATCATTGCCACCAAGTTTAATATGAGTTCCGCTTTCATCATCTGGATCACCAGGCACACCATCATAAATACCTAGGTGCCAATAATTTGATGACGTCTCAAACGAAGAAATCAATCCCAAAGCCGTCGTTGAAAATATTGAAGGACCTACCTGAGATGTATCAGGACCAATTCCAAAAGACGAATTGATTAGAGAGCTTGAACTCTCAATCGTATAAAACTTCGAGTTGTAGTCGTGAAGTCCGAAAGTAAAGCTATAACTTTCATTCAGTTTATAACGCATCCAAGCTTCGTAAATTTTAGTCGTATCAGCAGATTCAATATTATCTGTTACTTGAGCATCACCAATATTGACACTCGGATCACCACCATAATCAGCAATAACATAAATAAAGCCATCTATATCTTCACTAAATTGATTCGCATAGATTAAGTCAATATTGATCAGTGTTTCTGTACTTTGAGCAAGACCACCATCTACGTTAGATACCGAGTCTAACGTTATTGCTAAATCTAAATCTTGAGTCGCTTCCGCCATAAAGTGACCGCATAATGCTGCATAAATGAGCATGTCTTTTATTTTCTTCTGCACGTTCAATACTCTCTTTTATGAGCAAAATAACAATTAATAATTGCTGTAAAAAATGGTAGGACATTATTGCTCAAATTCCAAATAGTACTACCTTGGTTAAGACTTTAAGTTCATAAATAGCAAAGAGGCTCTATTCCAGCTAGGGAACGGCCTTTGTATATTGAAAGAAAGATCGAGCCTACTTAATGGCCGTATTAATACTCGCTAATAGAATCAGAAAATAAAATTAAGTATGGCTTAGGAACTAATTCAACTATTATTTAAGTTTTAAAATCAAGCTCTTCAAAATGTTCATTAATATGAAAAAGATGTGCTTTTTGATAGTTTTCAATATTCAATTTTCCATAGGCAAAATGAGGCTTAAATTCATTCATTAATAAAAATGCTTTAATATCTTTTGATAACAGCTTAATTTCATTTATAACATCGCCATCAGGAGATATCTTCTGAGCCCCAGGAATGGGTGTTGATAATCCATGGGTCGAAGCGCCTTTTGCATCAAATATATGAAATGCTAGAATGCCTAAGGTGTTTTGAAATAGTTCAGACTTAACTTCAGGAAATCCAGAAATAGAAAACTGGATACTTTGACGAATATGAGCCATAACTTGATAAGGAGTCCATACACCTTTGGATTCGATGATTAAATTTTCTGGCAATAGATCAATAAATTCGGAGATAGACTGGAGTGATTGAAAATCGTTAGCTGAGGGTGATTTTAATAACGACCAGCCAGAGACTGCTCCAGCCATAACTATGCCAGAAGTTACTCCAGTTTTAATAAGCGTTCGTCTTTGCATAAAGTAAATAAACTTAACGGTTAATACTATGTACTTTATATCACACCCTTATTGCAAAAAACACGAGATGGGGCCGACTCACCCAGAGTCTCCCGCTCGATTAAGCGCAATTGAAGAATACCTAAAACAGGCGCATATTTGGGAAAAGTTAACTCATATAACGCCACTACCAGCAAATGAAGATATCGCAAAACTTGCTCATAGTGATAATACAGTAACTTCTATCGTGAAAAAATCACCCTCAAAAGGTTACGCTTTTTTAGATGGCGATACTCAAATGAACTCATCAAGTCTCGAGGCCGCCTATTTCGCACTGGGTTCTGGGGTAACCGCTTTAAAACATATTAACAATAATCCAGATGATCAGAGTCACCGCTATTTTTGCGCAGTCCGTCCTCCCGGGCACCACGCCGAACGAGACCGCCCCATGGGGTTTTGTATCTTCAATACTATTGCCGTCACGGCTTTGTTAGCGGTTAAGGAGTTTGCTTACAAAAGAGTGGTCATTATAGATTTTGATGTTCACCATGGAAATGGCACTGAAGATATCGTAGCCAATCATTCTTCGATAAATTTAATTTCGACCTTTCAACACCCTCTTTATCCTGGTACGGGAATTCCAGCAAGCGCAGACAACATTCACAATATCCCGTTACCGGCCGGTACTGGAAGTAATGATATACGAAGAGTTTGGGAAAAGGATGTAATCCCTCGAGTTAATCAACTTGAACCGGACTTAATTCTGGTTTCTGCCGGTTTTGATGCACATTCCGAAGACCCTTTAGCAAGTCTAAACTTTGAAGATTCAGACTATGAGTATTTTGGTACTGAGCTGACGTCTCTGGCAAAAAAGCATTGTCACGGACGCCTTATCTCATTTTTAGAAGGTGGATACAATTTAGAAGCTTTAGGTAGAAGCTGTACACGGTATATTGCTGCTCAAATTTAAATCATGTCATATTAACTTCATATGAATGTTTAAAAACTGTCACAGTTGACAACTAGTCTCTTGATCATTGCTAATATTAAAAAGGTGACGGGATTATGACATCAAACATCGTCCCCATTTCACGATCAAAAACGAACTCTTTAAGACTGTTACGATTTACCCAAGAGTTGATTCAGAAGCCTTCCGTTACCCCCAATGACGGTGGCTGTATTCCTTGGTTAATTGAACAACTCGAACCAATGGGATTTCAATGTCAACTATTTAAACTGAATGGAATTACGAATCTAATTGCACAAATTGGTGAAGGCTCTAAATCATTGGCATTCTTAGGTCATACCGATGTAGTTCCAGAGGGAGATAGCGAGCAATGGTTATTCCCTCCTTTTTCAGCTCAGTTTCATAATAACCATATCTATGGTCGTGGTGCTGCAGATATGAAAAGCGGTATCGCTTGTATGCTTGACGCAACAAAACAATATTTAGAGTCTGGTTTTGATTTTTCCGAAGGTAAATTTTATTGGTTGATTACTTCCGATGAAGAAGGCGAAGCAGAATATGGTACTCGGGCGATCATTGAATATTTAAAACAGGAAAGTATTCAACTTGATGCTTGCCTTGTCGGAGAGCCAACAGCCCAAAAACAAACCGGTGATACCATAAAAATTGGCCGACGAGGTGCGATATCGGGTAGCTTAAAATTGTTAGGAAAAGTCGGCCATGTTGCTTACCCTCACCATATAAAAAATCCTGTCCATCAAATGGGTAATGTCATTCAATCACTTACCAGTATTGAATGGGATGAGGGGAGCATCGATTTTCCCGGTACAAGCTTACAAATTACTCATATTGACTCAGGTGATTTTACCGATAACGTTAGCCCGAAGTTTTGTGAAATTCATTTTAATATTCGATATAGTCATCACTGGTGTGAGAAAACACTCAATGACATCATTGAAAACATATTAGAAAGCCAAGCGGTTAGCTATCAGTTAACCTGGGAAAGACCCTGTGCTCCTTATATGACCCATCATTTAAATTATGAACAATCACTATTACCCGTATTAGAGAAATCTGTATTTAAATCAACTGGACACTATCCCAAACTATCGACTTCCGGTGGTACTTCCGATGGAAGGTTCGCCGCAACTTTAGGGTGTGAAGTTTATGAACTTGGCGTCTGCAACAGCACCATTCATCAGTATAACGAATGCGTTTCTGTTAATGATTTAGTATCACTACGCGATATTTACAGCTCTATCTTAGAACAATACTTTAATTAGAAAAGACGAAACTTTGTTCTTAATTGGCAACAACAATTGCTAAGTATAAAAAAAAACAAAGGGGACTTAAGCCCCCTTTGTAATTTCGCATGGATACTATTGATCGATGCTTATTTGATAAATCGTTGTGGTTCCACTCACTTCGTTTGCGACAACCAGCAACGGTTTACCTGTTGGACTATCACTTGCAGAAATTACCGTCATACCTTCAGGTCCTAAGTCACCAGCAGCATGAGCAGGTTCAATACCATCTTCAATCAAAGACATATCGTAAGAAAAGTTTCGATTGTTAATGTACTGCATAAATACAGGACTTGCCGGATTAGTTATTTCGTAAACCATAATTCCACCAACTCGTTCAAGACCAATAAATGCATAATGATGACCATTGAAAGTAGCAACAGTTAACGCTTCTGGCTCAGGTCCTTTATTGTCTGAACGACTGTCACCATCATTTTCGTCATTGTCATTATTAAAATTTAATCCTAAATATTCTGCCGTTTTCACTTCAAAGTCATCACCGCTATCGAATACTAATGAACCATCTTGAGACCAAATGCTAAATGAACGAGCACCATAAGCATGCGCAAGATCAAGGTCTCCATCACCATCTGTATCATTCGCTAATGATGTTCTTAACCTGCCAAGCAAGTTATTGTCGCTAAAAGGAGATGTATCAGGTACTACGCCAACTTCAAAGGACGCCTGACCAAATTTAATTTCCTCGACATAACCATCATACTCTCGTGCATCACCTTCGTTAGCTGTAACATAAAATGTAGCTCCAGCTTGCTCGAAAGAAGCAATCGTATCCGGCATATACATTCCGTAAAGATTGTGATTCTGAATATTGATGGCATCATCTTTATCGCTGGCATCTAAACCGTTACCTGGTAAATTGTGGTTCTTAACACCCAGATTGACAATAGCATCGACACTTGCAGAGGCAATATCAATAATGGCAACGGCGTTATTTTCTTGTAACGTTACCCAGGCTTTTTCACCATTAGGTGCTACTGCAATGTATTCAGGCTCCAAATCTTCTGCAACCGAAGACTGACCATCGTGTAAATAGACCGTTAAGCCATCTGTTCCTGAAGAGTCAACTTCGGAGTCTCCATCAAAATCAGTTGTTAGTGTAATGGTATTTCCAGATACACTTGCAACTTGATAAGGAATTGGGTCACCTTCTTCACTCGCTAAAGTAAACCAATGGCCAGCCATTACAGTAGAAGCATCGCTCACTGTCAGTTGAGCTGGGTCCGTATCGGTAAATCCAGAAACTGAAAGCGCTGTGCGGTTTTTATTTCCAAAGATACGTAAAGATTCAGGCAGTTCATCGTGTCGTTCTCCACCAATATTAAAATCAGTAAAAGAAACTTGCGTTACTGTAATACTTTCTGGGTTTGACACATCAACAATAGAAACAGAACCTTCAGGATCTTGAGAATAATCATCAGCAGGCTCACCTTCATTTGCAACAAGGGCAGTAGTGCCATTTGGAGCAAACACAACATTATCTGGAAGTACGCCAACATCCGCTTGACTCAAAAATGAATTATCGGTTGCACGATAGGCTTGTACTTTACCAGATGCCATATCATCATCGTTGGCAACGGCTAGCAAAATTATGCCATTAGCTACCGCAACACTATTGACCTCACCCGCTTCCGGCCAATTTTCTGAAGCCGTTAAAGAACCTGATTTAACAGGAGTCGTTGGATCGGATAAATCGAGAATATCGACGGCACCAATATTAGCATTAACAACAAACAATTTTTGGGTATCACTATCATAAGCAACAATCTCAGCAGCAGACTCATCAAACGGAGTTAAGTCATCAGCAAAGCGACCTATCTGTTCGAGCTGAATAAGTTGTGATGCGACACTATTACAGTTGTAAGATGTGCTTGTTATCTCGTCAACGTCTAAAACACCGTTGCTGTTAGTATCAATCCCAGAATCGATTCGAGTACCACCATTGGGACAGTTATCATTACCGATAGACAAGCTTGTTTGTAATACAAGCGAGTTTAATCCGTTGTTACCATTTTCACCGTCCTCACCATCGCTTGAACAACCAACGCCGAGAGCGACACAAGCGCTAACGATCGATACTTTAAACAGCGTATTATTCATTAGATTTACCTTTTTCTGACTTTGTATTATTAATTCGAGATTGGCAAACACTAGCGCGTAAATATGACACTTACGTGACCAATTTATAATTTAAGCAGAATATAATGTTTAATCAGGTAAGTAATAGAAATTGAGAAAAGCATCCATGCTGTTTTTACTTCCACCGACTCTCTCAGAAACTCTTTTTGCTTCTTTCTTATCGTTTAACTTATCCAGTTTAGAGCTCGAAGAAAGAAAGGAGAAAGCAACTTTTTTATCTGTCGACTTACTCTTCAAAATTGCCTCTCATAGTAACTCTTCTATTTATCAGTCAAGTACCGCTTTTTTTTCTTTTCTTTTAACTGATGAATATCAACTAAAACCAATCCATCAACGCAGCCTTGGAAGTCGGGATCAGTGCCAAAATCTAAAAAACGAACCCCTCCGGGTTCACAGAGCTCACTGTACTGTTTATATAACGTCGGTATAGATACACCCATATTGGCAAGTAACGACTTTAATTGAGCAAAATCAGCTTTATAATCGTTTCCGACAAAATTACCTTTAAGAGCTTCCAGTGTTTCAGCTTCAAGGCTGTACGGATTTTTTGACTGCGCCGCACATTTTTTTGATGAGAAATAAAGTTTATAAAAATAAATCATCAAATCTTTAGCCGGCTTTGGAAATTGATCACTCATGCTCACCGGACCAAAAAGATATCTAAAATGAGGATTTTGCTTAATAAAGGCGCCTATTCCAAACCATAAGTAATCGAGTGAGCGCTTTCCCCAGTACTTCGGTTGAACAAAACTACGACCAAGCTCCAGTGCTTCGTCTAAATATTCATCCATCTCTGATTGAAAATCGAATAGCGTATGAGTATAAAGTCCTTCTTTACCGTAGGTTTCAATAACCTTTTTCGTTGAACAAAAACGATAGGCCCCAACAATTTCAAAAGCTTCTTTATCCCACAAGACAAGATGAAAGTAATAGCGGTCATATTTGTCAGTATCTCGCTTTAACCCGCTTCCCTCTCCCACGGCTCTAAATGAAATTTCGCGTAATCGACCGATTTCACGCAGTATCGGGGAGTCATTTAATTCAGAGCATAAATAAATTAATTTCCCATCAGGAGTTTCACCCAATAGTGGAAATTTATTTAGAGACTCATAGAGAGTGGTTGGGTTCTCAGGATGCGCAATCGCTAACTCAGTTTCAAAAATTGGTGTTTTATTTGCTGCGATTCGATATAAGTGTTTGCGAAATAACTTACTCGTTTCCTTTTTATCGGTTGGTAATTTATCGTAATTCGAAAATGGAATAGGATTTCCAACACGCACAGTGACGGTTTTTCTGGCTTGCTTCATCATCTCTTTTACTAGTAAAACAGTTGCTAATGGCTTGTAAACCATTGATGCCAGATAAAATGCAATTGAGTTTCTCGCATCAACAAATAAAGGTACTACCGGCGCCTTCGCCATCGAAGCCATCGCTAAAAAACCAGAACGCCATGGACCGTCTTTCACACCAGAAAAACTCATTCTCGATACTTCACCTGCAGGAAATATGATAACCGCCCCTTCATTTTCTAAATGTTCATTAATTGCCTGAAAATTCTGCTTTGGAGTTTTACCGTTCATATTATTAACAGGTAACATAACGCTGTGTAGAGGTTTTAAAGTCATCAACATTTCATTAGCTACAATTTTCACATCACCGCGTATTTCACTCACCAGCCGAATAAGCGCTAATCCATCGAGTGAACCTATTGGGTGATTAGATACAATAACAACTCGACCTTGGGCAGGAATTCTTTCACGGTCGCGATGAGAAATGCTGTAACTAAAATTAAAGTAATCTAAGACGCTCTCTACAAAATCTAATCCATCAAGATGCGGATAGCTTGCCTCAAATTCACGAAATTCCTTTTCATGCAGTAAATACCGTAAAACACCTGTAACGGCTTTAAATACAACAGGCTTCTCTGTAATTTGCGGGAAGCGTTTCTTAATAAAGTCATCGACAGTAAACATACGGATTCTCTTTTATCTAACTTGCCTAAGCTTAACTCCGTTACTTGACATTTTTTTGATAAACACATTTCAATTTAATGACACTGATTAAAAAATAGCAGATACAAATTCCCTACATAGACAGCTACAACCTAAACTAAGCCGCCTTTTTATTTAGCGCTGTGGAAGGTTTTAATCTGTGGACACTCAGTTTTTCTTGATGATCTGCCCAGTACTGTAACTCAATATCTCCCATTTGGTTTTCAACAAGAAAGGTACAGTTTTCTATCCAATCACCGCAGTTTGCATATAAACCATTTGGCGTTTGAATGAGCTCAGCTTGATGTATGTGTCCACAAATGACACCATCAAATCCTTTTTTAGAAGCAAATCTGGATGTTACATCAACAAATCGTTCTATAAAATGCTGAGCACCATTCACTCTTTTTTTTATAAACGAGGATAAAGACCAGTAACGCAATCCAATCAGACGTCGCGCTCGGTTAAACCAACGGTTTAAAAATAATAAAAAGTCATACATTCTATCGCCAATCCACCCCATTATCGGAGCACCACAAACAGCACTATCAAATGCATCGCCATGAATTAACAATAATTTATGTCCATTAACCGTTTCGTGAAAATAATCATGATGAATTTCTATCTCGTTCATCGTCAAATGCGTTAAATCACGCATCGCTTCATCATGATTTCCCGGAATATAGACGACTCGAGTTCCCTCTCTGGGTAAATTAAGTAAGCGGTACAACAATTGGTGATGTTCTTTCGGCCAATACAGCTTTCGCTTAAGTGACCATAGATCGACAATATCGCCAACAAGATAAAGAATATCGCATTGCACATTATCCAAAAGGTTTAATAGATACTCTGCTTTACAGTCTTTGTATCCAAGATGAATATCGGATAAAAACAAAGCTCGATACCAGCCACTTTTATGATTCGAAGTCATGTCAAACTCCATTTCAATGTAAACTAAACTCTCACAGAAAAAAGACAATTCATCTTGGCATTAAGCGATAAAGCAATAATAGCTAAGCCACTTTCTTTAAAACCAATGACGCATTAGTTCCTCCAAAACCAAAGGAATTTGAAAGACACCAATCCACATTTTTACGCTTCATCTTATTGGGTGTGTAATCAAGATCGCAATCTGGATCCTGTTCATTCAAATTGATGGTTGGAGGAATCGCATTATCATGTAGAGACATGAGGCAATAAATTGTCTCAACGACACCTGCCGCTCCAAGCAGATGACCGGTCATTGATTTCGTTGAACTTATGGAGACACTTCTTGCCGATTCAGCAAATACTTTCTTAATTGCTTTGGTTTCAATCTTGTCGTTAAGCTTGGTTGACGTACCGTGAGCATTAATATAATCAATCTGGTCAGGATTAACGCCTGCCATAGCTAATGCTTTACCCATTGCTGTTGCTTGCCCAGTCGCCTCGGGACAAGGAGCCGTTATGTGATAAGCATCAGAGGTTGCACCATAACCTTTTATCTCGCCATAAATCGTCGCATTTCGTTTTATTGCAGATTCGTAACTTTCTAGAACCAGAATTCCTGCACCTTCGCCAGAAACGAATCCACTTCTATTTAAATCGAAAGGTCTTGAAGCCTGGAGAGGATTTTCTTCTAAACACAAAGCATTAAGTCGAGAAAAGCCAGCCAAAGAAAGCGGCGTAATTGTCGCTTCGGAACCACCGGTAACAACGGTATCCACTTCACCGAGCGCTATCATTCTTACAGCATCAATAATCGCGTGTGCTGATGTTGCGCATGCTGAGGTTACACCGTAATTTGGACCAATAAAACTGAAGTGAGAAGACACATAACCGGCGGCCATACCAATAACCGACGATGGAATAAAGTAAGGTGTTAACCGTTTAAGTTGCCCCTTAGATAATTTGGTATGTTCTTTTTCGATATTACTAATACCACCCTGTCCAGAACCAATCACCACACCGACATCTTTCTTATTCCGGATACCAGCATGTTCAATGGCTTCTTCTGCGGCTATCAATGCATATTGAATAAATGGATCTAAACGCTTGGCGTTTTTGTCCTGCAGTCTTTCAGCAATATCAATATTAACTTCACCAGCAATTTTGACCGGAAATTTTTCGGTATCAAACTTATTGATGGTACTAATGCCCGAACGTCCGTTTAAAATTGAGTTCCAGTTTTCTTGAAGTGTATTTCCTACAGGAGAGACCGTACCCATACCAGTAACAACAACTCGATGTAACATAGCTTTACCTCACTTTATCGGTATATGGCAATTCTCGAAAATTACAATGACAGCTTTATGAAGGATTTAATACGTTTGAGTGACAATGCGTGAGCTGTTGAAGTTAAAGAGTTCCAATGTTGCGATAATGGGAGACTAAATATCTTTGTACCAAAGACTATGCGCCATTTGAGTCAACGATCGTTTTTCATCGGGGTTAGGAACCCAGTTTTCAAAACTATTAACGGCGTGCCTTAAAAAATCCATTAATGGCAAATGCCGCCTTAATGTTCTTTGTTGTCGATGAGGAACTAAAGGATTGAATAGTCCTTCAAATTTAAGTAATTGCAACGGTCTTTTACGCACCCAGTTCCATGATCCCATTTCAAGAGTCAATGGTAAAAAGAGTGCTCTGTTTCGTCCATATTTTTTATAGAAATAATCCCAGATATCGCCATGAGTTAAATAGTTATTTGATTGTGGTTCAAAAACATATCGGTGATTAGGGTAAGAAGATTCCCACAGTAATTTTAAAGCAACTACAGGAGCAATATCGTTCATTGGCCGACGACGATACGCATAAGGAAACCATATTCGATCGGAAACACCGTAACCTGAATGACAATCTAAACTAAGTAATAATGGCGTTTCTTGGGTTAAGCGCTGAACCTCATTTTCGATCAATTTGTTTTCTAATTCGAATTCATTATTCTTACCTCGATACCAAGGTAACCATGATGATATTCTTTGCCCACTTACCATAAATGGAGCATCTTCTGCATCGATTGGCGCATTACGCATCAAGTCGACACCGTTTCCATTCGAGCGCCGCCCTAGTAACATTCCGACAGGATTAACAATAGGAATAAAAGTTACCGAGATTTGTCGAAAACATTCCAGTAAAGACTTTTCCCATTGCATACGACGAAACCAAACTCGACAAAGAGCCAAAACAACATGCGTACCTATTCGCTCAACACCGTGCACACCTCCACAAATTAGTAATCGTGGTTTATTAGCATCATGGGTCCCGAGATCAATGGCATAAATAGGTAAAGAATGCTCCTGGTAAGTCACATTCCCTAAAACGCGATGAGTAATTTGCGAATTAAACTCAGCCAACAATCGCTCTAACTCTACTAGCTCAGGCAATTTGTGGCGTATTAAAGATTGAAGCGAGGCCGATCGCTCAGGAGGATGAAATGGGGTACGATGAGAAGACTCCATTATTTTAGTTTAGAGTCTTCTCGTCTTTTATTTGTTGCATTTTTATGAATGTTGAGTGACAACCCTATACGGCATTCGCTCTCAAGAGTATTTTTTGGGAAAGTAGAAACTTACTTGTGAGATAGAATATCGATAATCTCTCTTGTATTTTGATACAAACGAATAAGCGTACCGTCAACCGATAGGGTAACTCGACCTCGGTCATCCAATGGCACCACAATTTCACCACGACGATAGATATCGTTACCAAGAATGTCACCGCGCTTCAGCTTTTTCTGCCAGCCAGGTGGGAGCGGTTGACCTCTCTCTACTTTCTTTTGTAATCCTGGCGGCAATTTCTTCTGTTTATCTTTTTGCTTTTCTTTAGCTAACACGTTCGATGAGAAAACCAATGTAACTATCGAAAAAATATAAAATAATCGCATAACAACCTCCAGTAAGACTACTGATAAGTCTAGCAGCCTCAGAAAAGTTAGGGTGAACTGGCTTGCGAAATACGATGTTGCCCATCAAACAAATTGAGACCAGGAAACACTAAAACAAACGTCCGTATGATTCTCTTCAATCATGCCACGGTGTAATTGCTGGCAAAACAAAGTTTCATCATGTGTCTCAACCAGTATTGTTAATTGGCCCGCATCAGGCTCAGGAAGATACTTCAGGAACTTTTGATGATACTGAGTATCACAATACTTGATAACTTCTTCAATCCATTGAGTTGAATCAATACTTCCAACGAGCGTTATGGCAGACAACTTCTCGTTGATTAAAATTTCATTTGAATCAAGTTTCCCGACCAACTGGCCTCCCGAGGGCTGTTGTAAATCAGTGTGAGTGAAAACGTAGAGACCAACATTGGTGCTCTCAGATAAAATATTGAGCCGATCAAACCCCATCGGCGACAACAATTTTTCGATGTGATCTTGTGATTGCTTATCACTTTTGACACAAATGACATTTGAAGTGAGCGCCATAGCGAGAACCTGGCTGCAATGGGCTGCTTTCTCAGAAATAAAAGTCCCTGGATGCTCAGATAATTGACTGCAACGTACCGCAATAGGAATACCATTTTCACGAGCTGGACGAATTGCTCTGGGGTGCAAAACTTTTGCTCCCGCAGCAGCCAATAGTTCAGCTTGAGCATAATCCATATGCATTATTTGCAAAGCTTCAGGAATAATACGTGGATTAAAACTGAATACACCAGGCACATCGGTCCAAATTTCAATTTTATTTGCGCCCAACATCGCTGCCAAATAGCTTGCTGATGTATCCGACCCTTCTCTACCTAATAAGACCGTTCGACCCAACTGATCAGAAGCAATAAAACCTTGAGTCACCAATATTTTAGATCGTGTTTTCAGTTGCTCTTGCATTGCAAGATTCAACTCATAAATTCCTTCGTTGCTGGTAAAATGATGCCAAGGATCATTGCCAGACTTGTCTTCTGTTTTTAAATATTCTCGAACATCTATTAATTCAGCATTTAGTCCATATTGTCTTAAGTATTCAGCTCCGATAGTCGTCGACAATAACTCACCAACACTAACCACACGCGCATGATACTCAGGTGAAATTTCTTTCGACTGATAAATTTGCTCACAGTCTGCAGACAATTGATCAAATAATTGTGCCAGTTGTAGGTCGACATCAACACCGAGTTGTGATGCAAACCCATAATGCAGTTCTTTAAGATGATAGATAGCATTTTGATGAACACCCGCCAATGCCTGGTGCAATAAGGCTTCTAATAAATTGGATACATTTTTTAAAGCCGACAAAACAAGTATAGGGCGGCAATCTTGATTTAATTGCAGACTAACCTGTCGCGCAATAGTCGACCATAAGTTAGGATCAGCAACACTGCTACCACCAAATTTTAATACGGTCCATTGAGTCATTTGAATTCGTCTAGATTAACCAGTAGGGGCGTGCTTTAAACATAGCTTTGCGTGTCAATTCCATTGCTTCTAAGATCGCCTCGACACGCTTATCAAACCATCTTGCACATTCTTCTTCAGAGCGGATGCCATGAACTTTAAAACACTTTACCACGTATTGATAGTATGCCAGTTCACGAGTACCGGCCATCAGATCCAACCAAGGCTGCCGATATTTTTGCCGTTTTTTGGAATCAAATAATCCACCAAAAAACAAACCAAGATCGAGAGCTTTACGTAAACCTTCAAAGCGTTCGAAGTAATCATCTATTTCTAGTTTATTTTTCGGACCAAGTTCCCTTTTGAGATCCTTTAATGTGTGCTCTAGTTGTGCTTTTGCAAAATCAATTATCGGTTCTTTTAATTGTTCTCGCTTTCCCTCTTCAATGAACTCGCGCCATTCTTTAAAAAAGAGCCATTCTGAAATTCCTAACATAACTAAATTATATCGAGATGAAAGCTGCAGCTTTTTAAATTTCTCAATTGCATCGTTAAGATCCGCTTTGTTGGATGCAATAACTTCTTTTAATTCTTCTTCAGTTGCCAGTTCTTCTTTGAGCATTTGATTTAGATGATGCCTCTCGCGGGCAATATCAACAATCTTCTCCATAAACTCAGCAACATAATGCCAATTTGATCGCAGGTCAGCCGTCGCATGCCGCGGTATTAAACTGCCAAAAATTTGATACACATGCTGCACATAAAGTAGAGCGCGATACATCTGTAAAATCGATTCGGGAGCCATGGAAGAATCGAGAAATTGTTCATAATACTGCCAGTGTTTTAATCCTGAATAACAGATTATTTCAAAGGCTTTTTCAGCGGTAGTTCCCTGACTCAATTCGATCACTGACATTTTTCGATGATTAACGGGAAGCGATGAGCACAATGAATACCCACGACGCGCTTTGCTGGCATTACTAATAGAGAATCCGTAATTGGAGATCAGCTCTCTACTTAAGCGAAATAAGTGACGTGGATTACCAGTAACGAGCTCTAACTCAACTTCAGAAATGGGACTCGAATCATCTTCATAAAAAATATGCCCAATATCCAGGGCAACTTCAATCTCTGTACCATCATCATAATGAAACAGTGTTTTATGGCGGGAAAAATTAGTGATGAAGACAGGCTCTAACTCACCGCCATCTTCTAATGCTTCTTCTAATAAAATTTTCAGATAAGGATCTTCAACCTTCTCTATATCAGTTTTGAATTCATCGAGCTCTGTTTCAGATTCATTTCGCTCATGCAATCCGCCAATCGCACGTCCAGAAGCTTTTACAGTCTGAATAAGTCTTTCGCCATCATTGCGAATTCGAAGACCAATCTTTAACTCTCGTAACTTAAAGTTTTCAGTATCGAAATAAGTATTTTTTAAGTCAGTTTTCGTCCATTTATCGACTTTTACATCATCGAATGAGGCATCGAGTAATGACTTCACGAGCTTTTGCTCGGCAATCAACTTTACTTCAATTTCATTAGCCATCCAGACGTCTATTCCAATGATTTCCAACAAAAAATAGTGTACCGAGCTAAAATAACGCTGTCACGCACAAATTTAAGCATATCGCAGTTCGGCTATGGCGCGATATATCGGGCTTTTTTGCCAGCTTTCCGACAAATGCTGGATCAAGTGGACATTGGTTCCGCAGGATTTTACAATCGCGGCTTTAATATTTCTTTCACAAAAATGTAATGAGACTGACATGAGTTTAATTAGCGACCTATTTGCAGCGTCTCCTTTTCGCCCTATGCAAGACCACATAGATAAGGTTCATGAGTGTGTCAGTGAGCTCAAACCTTTCCTAGCTGCGGTTTACGCGAAAGATTGGACGAAAGTTGAAGAAATTCAACAAAAGATAAGCGATCTCGAAAATGAGGCCGACGACCTCAAAAAAGAAATTCGCCTCAAATTGCGCGATGGAATATTTTTACCTGTCGCGCGTACTGATTTACTAGGATTAGTAACCGCACAAGATAAACTCGCCAACAAAGCCAAAGATATTGCAGGCCTGATGACCGGCCGCAAAATGGAAATTCCTGAGCAGCTACAAGGCAGTTTTAAAAAATACCTCGAACGTTGTATTGATGCTTCCCAACAAGCCCACAAAGCCATTCATGAACTTGATGAATTAGTTGAAACTGGTTTTAGAGGGAGAGAGGCAAGTCTTGTTGCCGATATGATTTCAGAGCTCGATGTTATCGAAAACGACACCGACACCTTACAACGACAAGTTCGTCGCGAACTCTTCGTGCTTGAAGCCGATCTACCACCAGTGAATGTTATTTTCCTCTACAAAATCATTGACTGGATTGGAGACTTGGGCGATCGAGCTGAACGTGTCGGTTCTGATCTCGAGCTCATGCTCGCCAGAAAATAAATTTAAAAATCAAAATTATTAGATAAAAATATCAGTAGGTACATCTATGGAATTAATTAATAACTACCAGGTTATGCTCCTGGTTTTTGCCGCATTGGTCGGCTTTTTTATGGCCTGGGGAATCGGTGCAAATGATGTAGCCAATGCCATGGGGACTTCTGTCGGTTCAAAAGCGATAACAGTAAAACAAGCCATTATTATCGCCGCAATTTTTGAATTCGCCGGAGCCTATTTAGCAGGCGGAGAAGTTACCTCCACCATTCGTAAAGGTATTATCGATTCAGCACCATTTATCCCACACCCAGAAATCTTAGTGTTGGGTATGATCTCAGCACTCTTAGCAGCAGGTACCTGGCTTGCCATCGCATCAGCTAAAGGCTGGCCAGTGTCGACAACTCATTCCATTGTCGGTGCCATCATCGGCTTTGCTGTCGTTGGTGTTGGAATGGATGCGGTGAGCTGGGGCAAAGTCGGCGGTATTGTTGGCAGTTGGATTGTCACGCCAGCAATTTCAGGCATTA
Organism: Pleionea sediminis; assembly: GCF_007570825.1. Lineage (GTDB taxonomy): Bacteria > Pseudomonadota > Gammaproteobacteria > Enterobacterales > Kangiellaceae > Pleionea > Pleionea sediminis. Next base: position 986,634 of record NZ_SUNB01000001.1, read on the forward strand.
TCGCTTACCTCATTTTTATGAGTGCACAAAAATTAATTTTCGACACCGATAATCCTGTTGAAAACGCAAAAAAATACGTTCCGATCTACATGGGGCTTGCAGGATTTGTTCTCGCGTTGGTAACAATCAAGAAAGGCCTGAAACATATTGTGAAAGACGGCACTTTAAATATTTCTGCCACCGAATCTTATGTCTACGCAGCATTAATTGCTGTTGCGGTTGCCATAATTGGTTCACTTTTTGTACGTCGAGTAAAAATTGAGCCTAGCGCCGACAAAGATATGCACTTTACCAACGTCGAAAAAATATTTGCTGTTCTCATGGTAGTTACTGCTTGTTGTATGGCTTTTGCTCATGGTTCAAACGATGTGGCTAATGCCATTGGACCTCTTGCCGCAATTCAAAGTGTTATCGCAAACGATGGTGTCATCGTTCCAAAAGCTCAACTTGCTTGGTGGATTCTTCCGCTTGGGGGACTTGGTATTGTCGCAGGTTTAGCCATCTTTGGTACTCGCGTCATGGCAACGATCGGAAAAGGCATCACGCACCTTACACCAAGCCGCGGCTTTGCCGCAGAGCTAGCCGCAGCGACCACTGTCGTTTTGGCTTCCGGTACTGGATTACCTATTTCAACTACGCAAACTCTCGTAGGCGCAGTACTCGGGGTAGGCATGGCCAAAGGTATCGCAGCACTAAATCTCGGTGTCGTAAGAAGTATCTTTATCAGTTGGGTTGTTACCTTACCCATTGGTGCTTTCTTAGCCGTTGTATTCTTCTTAATTCTGAAAACAATTCTTCTGTAGTCCCAGAGCTATTACCAAGAGCCTCTTTCGAGAGGCTCTTCTCGCTTCCAACCTTCGGCTCTTTAATTCAAACCCTGTCACAGTTTGCTAAAACTTGGCCTCTGTTCAGCGCTGAGCGATTGCCTTACAATGCTACCACCCGTGCAAAAGGAGACGCTTTAGTGAGTTTAATAAAAATAAATCTGCTTTCCCTGACCATTTTGGTATCTACATTCAGCTTTGCTGAGCGTACAGCCTATGTTACTGACAATTTAAGTACCGCCGTTCGAAGTGGTGCGACCAATGAATATCGAATAATTTATTACCTTCCAGCGGGCACTTCGGTAACAGTCTTGGACGACGAACCTGAAAATGGATTTATAAAAGTTCGAGATGATAAAGGCCGAGAAGGATGGACCCTCGAACGATTCATTACCGATCAAAAAGGTGCTCGAATCAAATTAGTTGAAACTCAAGATCAACTATCAAAAGCGTTATTAACCATTGAAAACCAAAAAAAGCAGCATTCAGCCGAAATGGCAAAATTGCAGCAACAACTCGATTCTGCGTCTAATTTAATTGAAAAAAATCAATCTCTGCAACAAGAAATCAGTGAGCTACAAACAAAAAACTCAACATTAGAACAACAAAATAGACGCATGAATGACCGTTATTTACAAGAGTGGTTTTTTGCTGGTGGCCTAACCGTTGTCGTAGGCGTCGTTATTGGCGTTATTTTTGGAAGAATAAGCCGCAAAAAACGATCAGCCTGGAACTAGTGCGAGAGAATAGAAGTTGAGTGCTAAAAAAACCTTAAGAAGTCCTTGCCGCTCTACTTGTAAGCTCAATACAAATGACATCTGTATAGGCTGTTATCGTCACATGGACGAAATAGCAAACTGGAACAAACTGTCAGACACTGCTCGGCGACGTGTATTAATATTAATTCAAAAGCGTCGCTGGGCAAAACCTTACGAAGATCAAGATTTCGATAACTTACGCCCCATTACCAGCAGTGAATATCGAAAATATAAAAGATCTAATTAACTAATGACTTCTCGAGAATAAAAAACAAACGCTTCTCATCAATTGGCTTTTCTAAAAAATCGACAACACCGAGAGCATTTGCCTTCATGTAACTATCTTTAGTAACGTCGCCAGATAAAATGACAATTGGCACATCGACTAACTTTTCAAATCCCTGCAACTGTTCTATTAAAGAAAAGCCGTCACCGTCGGGTAAACGGATATCAACAAAAATAATATCGGGTTCAATATTGGATACTTTTTCTAGTGCACTCTCTATCGTTTCTACAAACTCAAGCCGCAAATTACTTTTAGAGAGCATTGCAGAAAGAACCAGTTGATTCACTTTGTTATCTTCGACGACAAAAGCAGTCTTATCGCTGAGATCCAGTTTTTCAGAGATAGTATCTACTTCACTTAGATTGGTATCGCCTACCACTAATGGTATTTCTAATTCAAAACAAGTTCCTTTATTCAATTGACTTTCAACATTAATAGAGCCTCCTAAAAAGTCTACAACTTGCTTACAGATAGACAGTCCGAGTCCAGAACCCACGTAGTATTCTGCTTGACTATTTTCGATCTGCTGAAAAGGCTCGAATATTTTGTCCAGGTTTTCAGAAGAAATACCAATTCCACTGTCTTGAACAGAGAAACAAATCAATTCATTTTTCCTTCTTACTTTTACATCAACTTCCCCGCCAGAAGGAGTAAACTTTATTGCATTACCTATTAGGTTAGTGAGTACCTGCAAGAGCTTTGTTTTATCCGTTTTAATAATTAAAGGTAATTCAGTTGACACTTCATAATCTAGCTTTAACGCCTTTTCTTTTGCGCGTTCAGAGTTCATTCTAATAATATCATGCACTAAATTTTTTATTGAAAAATCATTTTCCTCCTTCCTCATTTTCCCTGCTTCCAAACGAGATAGGTCAAGCACATGATTGACAATTTCACTTAAGTTTTCAGCTGATGATTTCAATGCGTCTATCATTTCTTTTTGACTAACCGTATTATCAAAATCTTCTCTCTTATTTTCTTGGCTTAAAATACGACTAAATCCTAGGATTGCATTTAAAGGAGTACGAATCTCATGACTCATATGGTTGATAAAATCTGTTCTGTGTTTTTCTAATTTTTCTAGCTCACTATTTTTCTCTTTTAACTTTTTATATAAAGCTTCTGTCTTCATCAAACTTTTTCTTAGCTCTAATTGGCTCATAACTTGACGAGCAAGTGCTTGTAGTGCATTACGCTGTGAGTCAGTCAGTTTTTTAGGTTTTGAATCAATAACACACAAGGTACCTAGAGGATATCCATCGTCAGAATACAGCTGAGAGCCGGCATAAAACCGAATATTCGGATCACCCGTCACTAAAGGATTGTCGTGAAAGCGTTCATCTTTAAGTGCATCAAAAACTTCAAATATGCTCACTTGATTAATCGCATGAGAGCAAAAAGCAATATCTCTTTCTGTTTCTTCAGCATCTAGTCCATATCGAGATTTGAACCATTGGCGGCCATCACCAACCAGGCTCACAAGAGCAATATCGGTATCGCATATAGTCGCTGCAAGTTTGGTTAAATCATCAAAATTTTGTTCTGGAAGAGTATCTAATATATCGTATTCTTTTAGGGCTTCCAGTCGCTCTCGCTCTTTTTTATGCTTAGGTGCACTTTTCATGGATACCCCCTTACCTTGAACTTAATAGTCTAGTTCAAAGAGATTGAGCTGCCAAATTGAAGCATCCTCAGAGATTAAAGCTCGCCTATCTCAATATTCCTTTTTCAATAGCAAGCAAGACCGCGCGCGTACGATCTCTAACACCAAGTTTTGATAACAAATTGGAAACATGATTTTTTATGGTTCCTTCTGACTTATGAAGTGCTCCCGCAATCTCTTTGTTCGAATAACCACTCGCAATTAGTCTTAGAACTTCAAGCTCTCTCGCACTCAATGGTTCAAGTATATCTGGTGCAGAAAAACACTCCGAAGTTTCCGGTGTGTTTTTTAATAAATTTTCAGTAATTGCAGGTTGAATAAACGAATCTCCAGAATGAACCGTTTCGATGGCTTCTATTAAAGATTCAAGAGAAATGTCCTTTAACAAAAAGCCTTTCGCGCCTAGCTTTAAGCTTTTTAATACCAATTCATGATCATCAAATGTTGTTAGTATTAAAGCTGGAGGAGAGCTATCTTGCTGACTTAAATATTCGAGAGTCGCAATACCATCCATTTCTGGCATCGATAAATCGAGTAATATTACATCTGGATTAAATCGGTTCAATGCATTAGCGACTTGAGTTCCGTCGGAACACTCTCCGACAACATTAACTTTATCACTCAACTGTAATAAACTTTTAATGCCATCTCGGATTAATTTTTGATCATCAACCAATAGTATACGAATCGTCATGGATTATACCGGTAACTGAATTAAGTATTTAAGAGCGCTATTTTTCGTAGAAAAAATGATATTACCATTAACAAGCGATACTCGCTCTTCCATACCTTTCAAACCATTACCTCTTTCGAAGCTATTATCGACAACGCCATCATCATAAATCTCTGAGACAATATTACCATCTTCTTTATCTATTTTTATCCATAAGTTTGTTGCACCACTATGCTTTAAACTATTGGTTATTGCCTCCTGAATACAGCGAAACAGAGTTTGCGCACTTTTGATATTTTCAATAGATAACTCATCAACTATGGATAAGTGAATATTTAGTTTAGGTACATTTTCCACTAATAGTCGAATTGACTCTTCAAAATTGATGTATTGTGAATGTCTCAAAGTATCAACAGCTTCTCTAACATCACTTAGCAGTAACTTGGTTATATTATGGCATTCATCAACATGACGCTTCGCCTCTCCTTCAGTAATTCTTGAGGCGACTTGAAGTTTAATTGATAACGCTGTTAAGTGATGTCCTAGTAAATCATGTAAATCTCGAGCAATTCGAGTGCGCTCTGTTTGCTTTGATGCTTCGGTCAATAAATGCTGAGTCGCTACAAGCTGATCGTTTTTAGACTTGAGCTCGTTGGCAATCTCTCTTTCCCTTTGGTTAGACGACGCCAATAGTAATGCGAACATATGAAATGTACCGTACAAAATCGCATGTATCCACATAAGTTCATTTTGGAGGTAACTCATCATCGCAAACCATGTGAAAACTACAATGAGAGTAACGGCTGTTGCCAACAGAGGTTTTAAGAAATGGGCTAAAACGGCGGCCCAAATTATGGTTAAAATGGCTAAAAAGTCGAATGCTAGTAAGTATCCAATAATAAAGGCGGATATGAGCATTACGATTATTCCCAAAAGTCGCCTTTTAGGAGTGATTCCCCAAAGTCCATCCTGTCGTGTTGAATATACAAAACAAACTGCATAGATTATAAAAAAAGGGGCGTAGATATAAAATGGAACTCTTTTATCAACCGAAATTTCAGGCATAAGCACCACACACAGCCCAAAAATCACAGTCCAAGTCACTAGCGCAGCAATATCACCAGCATCCAACGATTTTATAACTGATTTTCGAGTATACATGCGTCACTTGTTACTTAAGAAGAGTCAGACAATAGTATGACAAAGCCTGTTAAATTAGCCAATAGGCCAAAAGTCACGATCAATTTTGATGACCACTGGCACACGCGCAATGAAATTCCATCGATTAACATAGGCTCAACCTACAAAACTTATCGTTTTCACCAGGGAGAGCCCTATGCTTGTTATTCACAAATCAGCACTCTATGTCCATATTTTATTAGGCGCCATCGCGCTATTTGTATTCTGGCTACCGGTTGCTGCACGAAAGGGTAGCCAATTGCACAAAAAAGCCGGAAAGATTTTTAATTCTTGCATGTATGCTGTCTCAGTGAGTGGAGTTTTAATGTGCACCATCGTTTGGTACGACCCCATTTACATTCGTTACCCTGGTCAAAGCATTGCCCCCGAAACAATAGAGCGCTTGATAGCTCAACATCGGTTGAACACAGAGTTTCTATTGCTATTGTCGATACTTGTTTTTGCCAGTGTTCTACACTCGACAAATGTTTTGAAAGCGAAAGCAGACAGATCGTTACTTTATACGCCTGGCAATATCGTAATTAATGCGATCCTTGGAGTGCTTAGCGCTTTAGTCTTAGCTAAGGGCATTTATCTTAGTAAACCTTTGTTGATAATTTTTGGCATGATTTCAGTGACTACCTCTTTCAATAATTTTCATTATATTTTCAAGAAGTCAATAAAACCCAAAGAGTGGATAATTGAACATATGAGTTCAATCATTGGTGCAGGAATAGGAACCTACACCGCATTTTTTGCTGCTGGTGGAAGACATTGGCTTAGCGAAATTCTTACAGGCAATCTCCAATTAATACCCTGGATTTTGCCGGGTGTGATCGGGGTCACCAGCATCGCAATCTTCAAAAAGAAATACAGAAAACAGTTCAATATTCAAGGAGAGCAACTATGAGATCATTAAAAATCATCACCTATAGTTTCATATTCATTACTTTCGCATTGTCTGCCCATGGTTCTACAAAGGGAGAGGAGTTTTTTGAACAAGGAAAGCTAGAAGAAAGCAAAGAGATTTGGCAAAAAGCACTTGAATCAGACAATCAAAATAACAAAGCATTATTTTATTTAGCACGTATTGCATATGAACAAAATGATTTGGACCTCTCAGAAGACTATTTCGAGCAATCGCTGGAATTAAAACCTAACTCAGCTGAAGAATACTATTGGTTCGGCAGAATGAGTTCTCGACAGGCTACGAATGCTTCCATCTTTACAGCGCTCGGATATGCTGAAGACGCAGAGAATGCCTTCATTCAGGCAATCAAACAAGATGATTCACATTTATTGGCGTACAAAGGTTTGTTTAACTTTTATCTCGAAGCTCCCTCGATAGCAGGTGGCTCAGAAGAAAATGCCAAAAAATTAATTAGCAAAATTAATGCTCTCTCACGAGAAGAAGGACAATTGACAAAATTGAAGTTTTACGAAAAAACCGACAAAAAGAAACATGCAAATCAAATAGCCCTCGACCTGCTAAAAGCGCAGGATGTTTCGGCAAAAGTAAAATTTCGTAGCGCAATGATTTTACAGTCGAATGAGTTATTCGGTGATGCATTTATCGGATTTCAGTCGATAGTTAAACAACCACAAACTGAAAGCAACGCTCTCTATTGGAAAGCCAGTATTTACCAAATTGGTCGAACATCAGTAATTAGTGACTCAAAGTATGATATTGGAATATCTGCTTTCAATCAATATTTAACACTGGAGCTCAGTGATAAATTACCGAGCAAACAGTGGGCATCCTTTAGATTAAGTCAATTATTGAAAGCTAGCGGACAAAATGACAAAGCAATTAAAATCATTGAGCAACTCAAAACTTCTCAATTGAGCGATGTACAGCTCATAGAAAAAGTTAAGAACTTCTGAGTTATTAAATTAACTTTGTACTAATTAAAAAGTTAACTGTTTAGTGAGGGATTATTGTTTAGAAGACAGGTCCCTCACTAGACACTTAGCTGAAGCAGGACAAATAGATAAAAATTGAGACGACTGTTTAATTTTTTCAGGCACTTCATCTCGCTCAACATAGTAAAAGCCTTGTTTTGAAAAGTACCTCTCTGCTGTCGTTGTTAACAAAAACAAACGTTGAACATTATTGTTGTGCGCTTCGATATACAGCTCAGACAATAAGGCTCCCGCAATATTTTGTCCACGACATTCAGGTTTCACTGCGAGCGATCTAAGTACGCCTTCATGTTGGTAGATTTCCAGCCCAATTACACCTACAACCGTTTCGTTTTCGAACGCACCTATTAAAATAATGTTCTCTTTCTCCTGAAGGTCTAAAGTCGGTAATTGAGAACGATTCAGTAATGCTTCAACTTGATCAGTATACTCAGTTTTCAATATTCGCATAATATCAACTCATTTTTTTAAAAAATAAATTTATTCTCTAAAGATGTTGTCAAGTAATTAGTTTGTTATCATCGACCCAATAAAATAATTAATAACAACTTATACTTGCAAATACAAATGAAGAGTACTCCTAAATTTATCTGTTTTCTGTTATTGCATACTTCACTCAGCATTTTTGGCTCAAACAATAATGATGATGAAACATCAAACAAAATAGTTATCACCAGTAAAAGAATATCATCAATTGATAGTGAAACAACCAGTGCCATATCATTAATCGATAGCCTCGAAGTGTCCCTGTTGAAACCCAAGCATTTCAATACGCTATCTTCCAACGTGCCAGGCTTCTGGCTTAGTAAAGGAAATGGTCAAGAGCACTTGACCGCAATACGCTCACCAGTACTCACCGGCCCAGGATCCTGTGCTGAGTTTATAATGATGGAAAACTCAATTCCATTACGCGGAAAAGGCTTTTGTAATGTCAATCAGCTATTTGATAGTTATTTTGAACAAGCTTCGCAAATAGAAGTAATACGAGGCACTCACTCAGCTTATTACGGCAGTGGTGCTATTCATGGTGTTATTAATGTATCAACCTCAGAGCTGATTAATAATAGAACTTCTGATACCTCTTTAGAAGCGACTTTTGGCGACTTTGGATATCATGATTTATCTGTGAATCACTCGGCCGATAACTATGCCATAAAACTGAGTAGTATGTACGACTCAGGTGTCAAAGAAAGTTCGGGATACAAGCAGCAGAAAGCTCAGGCAGAACTAAAACATTCATCTAACACTCTAGATATACACACTATATTGACTAGCAGTGTGTTAGATCAAGATACTGCCGGATATCTACAACTGGGAGAAAATGCTTACAGGGCAGATTCAGCTCGATATATAAATCAGTTTCCAGACGCTTTTCGTAAAGCAAATTCTTACCGAATTCAGAGTAAGATTACATCAAAGAATAATAACAACTGGATATTCACACCTTATGTGCGACACAATACAATGTCATTTTTAATGCACTTTTTACCCGGCCAACCTGTAGAAAAAAATGGCCATGACAGCATTGGATTCACTAGTGACTTTTACAACCAACTTACGGAAAGAACTTCATTACAATTTGGCATTGATAGTGAAATAACAAGCGCTTACCTAAAACAAATACAAGAAAGTGAAACCGATTCTGGCTCAGACTTTCTTGACGCCGTATTACCTCAAGGCAAACACTATGACTACCAGATAAACACTCATTTTTTTGGCGTTTTTTCAGGGCTAAATTTTGAAGTCAATGAAGAACAAACGCTCAAAACGAATCTCCGGTTAGATTATATAAAGTTTGATTACGATAATCGAATGTTAACAGGAAGAACGCGTGATGATGGAACAGAGTGTGACTTTGGTGGTTGTCGTTATACTCGACCAGCAGATAGACACGATTCCTTTCTCGATCCCTCATATAGCATTTCATACCGATGGGAACATTCAAGCGACCTCACTCAATACCTAAAATACGACTTTGGATTTCGATTACCACAAGCGACAGAATTGTACCGTTTACAAAACGGTCAAACAACAGCCGAACTAGAGTCTGAAAACGTCCGCAGTTTTGAATGGGGAATTCGTCAGTCATGGGAAAATGCTTCCCTGAAAGTTGCCACTTATCACATGCAAAAGTCCAACGTCATTTATCAAAACACCGAAAGAGAATGGGTTTATGATGCAAAAACAAAACACTATGGTATTGAGTGGGCTTTACGTATTAATTTTAACTCAAATTGGATCTTTCAGTCAGCAGGCACAAGCGCTCATCATAAATATAGCAATTCTAATCAGCTAACGAGTAGCGAAATTAGCGGTAATGACATCGATACTGCTCCTGAATATTTAAATTCCGTAACATTGTTATGGTTACCGACCCACAATCTAACGTTTCAAGGTCAATTACAGCACATTAGTGATTATTATCTGAACCCAGAAAATACGCACTCTTATCCTGGACACACTTTATTAACATTCAATGCTCAATGGCGCATCAATGACAAATTAGAGCTCACTTTAAATATTTTGAATGCAACAGATGTTAATTATGCTGATCGAGCCGATTATGCCTTTGGACAATATCGCTATTTTGTAGGAGAGCCACGACGAGCATTTATCAACTTTCGTTGGTTGATGAATTAAATATGACGTTAAATACTTTCTGGAGTATTTAGACCAAATGTAATTCAAGACACTTTTTTTTAGAATAATTAGTTAATTTAACTCATTAAAATGAAGAAAAATAGATCCGAGCTAGAGGGATCCTTTACTTAAGAAAATAACACATTAGAATAGTTAAATTCAGAAATATTAGGACCAGTATGTCACGCTTCTTGTTTTACCTATTGCTATTGTTTTCGACATTAACCTTCGCAGAAAGCGAGTCATTATCACCCTTTACCAGTGATGGGTGCTCCATGTTTCCAGATGGAACATTCGAACAACAAAAATTATGGCTCAATTGCTGCACTGAGCACGATAGAGCCTATTGGGCAGGCGGTACAAAAGCCGAACGTAAAGCAGCCGATATCAAGTTAAAACAATGTGTCGAATCAGTCGGAGAGCCTAAAATAGCTAAATTAATGCTTGCCGGTGTTAGGGTGGGTGGCAGCCCGCATTGGCCAACAAGATTTAGATGGGGATATGGTTGGCCATTTGGTCGAGGTTACGCGCCTTTGACAGAAGATGAAGTTGAGCAGGTTACCCATCTTTGGTCTCTTCACGAGCGAACACAAAAAGACGGAGAGTAAGAATCAACGCCCGATAATCTGTATTTTTCCATTGAGTAAACGAGACTAACATTTCAAAAAATATACGCTATGATTATCTCTGGAGGCACCGACAATGGACATTGCGCCCAGAGAAATCATTGATCAGCCAGACGACTCAGAATGGCAATCGAATAACCTGAAAGACCTACCTGATTTGAAATCTAAACTCGAGGCTCGAGCTCGTCTTGGCGTACCAATGTCTGCATTCAAGCTAGCACGTTGTAACCTGGAAGGTATCGATTTAGTTCGCCACAAAAAAAACTATGGTTATCAATTAAAGAACTCTGATCTCTATCGTGCCAACTTTAAAAACGCCCATTGCTTCATGCTTGACCTGTCTGGATCTTCACTAATGAAAGCAAATTTTTCTCATGCAAACTTACATTGCGCCAATCTATCAAACTGTAATCTTTTGGGAACCAATTTTGAAAATGCCAAGATAGAGCATGTCAATTGGGGCAAAGAGATATTTCAGGAAAAACAAGCAAAGAAAGCAAACAACAAAAAAGAAAAGCTTGATTACTATGAACAGTCAGAAGAGATATACAGAAATTTAAGAAAAACAGCTGAGCGACAAGGATTATTCGAAATGGCGGGTCACTTCTTTCAAAAAGAGATGATTATGCGACGAAAGCAAATGCCAAGAAGCTCCCCTCGAAGAATTATATCAAAGATAGTCGATATTTTTTGTGGCTATGGCGAAAAGCCTATTCGAGTTATTGTATTTTCGCTGGCAACAATTCTAACTTTTGCGGTCCTATATTTCTTACTTGGGTTATCATTTAGTGGCGACTCATTAGCTTTTAACCCCGATTTAACTGTGTGGCAGAATTTCAAAATATTTTTAAGCAGCTTGTACTTCAGTGTTGTTACTTTTACGACATTAGGCTACGGCGATCTAGCACCAATAGGAATTGCTAGAGCACTCGCCGCTTTAGAAGCCTTTGTTGGTAGTTTTACCCTTGCTCTCTTCGTTGTTGTTTTCGTAAAAAAGATGACCCGATAAACAACTAAAAGTCAGAGTTAAATTGAAATGCCTTTAGCTCTTTTTCTAATTTTTTGTAGTACACCGGAATACCTACCCACGAGTAAACTACCAATCCAATCCATGCAAAAGAGGTTACTACAGAAGCCGTTGGATAACCTAAGTCCTCTAAAACTTGCGCACCTAGATTAAAAAATAAAAAGCCTGCAATTAAAATTATTGAAGCTTTGATATTCGAAAGCGTTGCCATTTTAGAATTAAAGCGCCACCAAACACCCAATAAAATACTTTTACGCATTTTAATATCACAAAAAAGCTTGAGTGCTTCTTCCGACGATGGATCATCTCGAATAATAAACTTTGCATGATACTCAGCCTCATGTAGCTCACCTTGTTTGAGTTTTATTTTGCCCATCAAGAGATTAGCTTCATGGCTTTGAGCATTCATCGAAAGTGCTTCCACTGTATATTTTTCTGCTTCTTGTAACTGACCAGAATCAAGAAAATAATCAGCGTAAGCACAGGCAATCGAAGACGAATTAGGAAACAAGTTTGCCGCTCGGTCGATATATTCTTTCGCTTTTTTTGTGTTACCTTGTAATCGCAATAAAGAGCTTTTTAACAAATACGCCTCAAGATTATGAATATCTAGCTCTAAAGCTCGATTACAATGGTCGATGGCTTCATTTATTTTATTTTTTAAGAAAACAATACGAGCCATAAGGACAAATAAGTCAGCTTGCTGAGGATTTATCTGAAGAGCTAGCTTTAACTCGTATTCAGCGGCATATATTCTCTTTTGCATCAATAAACATGAAGCAAGTAATCCATGATATTCAGCACAGTTAGGATCATCGGCCAGCAACTCTTTTAGAATTTCTATTGCAGAACCAACCTGACCACGATGGGCATGCTCAACAGCTATCGAGTATTTGTAATCGTTATTCATTAATACTTTTTCTTCATGTATAAAAATATTTCAAAGGGAATTATCTGCCTAAAAACGACTAAATAAAGAAACAAGAAAAAGACACCATATAAAATAATTCTTACATAATAAAAGAACGATTCAAAGCTTAAAAATGGCTCAATCTGTTTAAGATACGCCGACAGTTCAAAGACTAAATACAATGAAACTAAACCAACTAAAGATAGAATAATTTCCTTAATAAGAGTAGGACTTCCCAAGATATAGCCATTAAACATTAGCCACACAAATGGTAACCACCATCTTCCAAAAAATGGAATAGTCAAAAACATCGGAACAATCATTGCTGCCAACAAAATAACGATTGGATTCACAACAAGATGTGAAGACGCTTTTACTTTAGGCTCATCAATAATTTCATAGGTAGACATAGAATTAACGACCGTGTTTTTTAAGAAAATTCAAAACGTCATCATAACGTCCGCCATCATTAGCATATCTTGCATAGTTCCGAGCGGTTGTTAACCATTCGATGGTCGTTGCTCGAGAATCTTTAAGTGCTTCGGAAAAGTGTTGTTGTGTGATCACAGAATCTTCACCCGACTCAATGGCCTCATCAATGGCTTCATCCGCAGCCATTTCAACGAGGTTATGTAGGTCAGCACCTGAAAATCCTTTCGCTTTTTCTGCTATTGCACCGTATTTAATACCAGATTCGCAAGGGCGATCTTTCATATGATGCTCCAGAATAGCTTGTCTGGCGGAACGATCTGGGGGAGGCACAAAAAACATTCTATCAAATCGTCCGGGACGCAAGAACGCAGCATCAACTGCCCATGGAACGTTGGTTGAAGCCAATACCAAAACGCCATGATTATTTTGCGCAAATCCGTCTAATTCAGTTAAAAACTGACTGACAATATTTGCCGTAGAGCTATTTCTTGAATGTTCGCGCTTGCCAGCCAAAGCTTCTATTTCATCAAAAAATAAAACACTGGGTGTGTCTTCTCTGGCTTTTTCAAATATTGCGTGAAGCTTTTGCTCTGATTCGCCGATATACATATCAAGTACATCAGAGATCTCAATGTTAAAAAACTTGGCTTTACATTCACCTGCAGTAGCTCTTGCCAACAATGTTTTTCCGCAACCAGGTGGACCATACAATAAAACACCGCCACCTACCTTCTTTTTAAACTTCTGAAACAAAGATGGCTTTTGAAAAGGCAAAATTATTTTCTTGTTAATTTGCTTTTTAATATCAGCCAGGCCAACAACATCAGAGAAATCGGTTGTCTCTTGCTTATAACGGTTTAAATCAGTAATCGAAGCAACATCGCTTTTTTCAACGACTTTTAATTTCGGTCGCTCTTGCTCCGTGTTCATCAATCCAAGCTGTCGAGCCAATACTGCGGATACCAACGAATCGTCTTGAGCAACAGCTTGCTGATAAGCCGACTTTGCTTCCTCTAATTGCTCTAACCATAAATAGCACTCAGCTCGTTTAATCAAGTGTCCTGCCAATGAGGTGTCCAAGAATACTAAAGCAAATTCATGGAGTTCTTTTTGTATCATTAGATCAGCAATAGAAAGTTTCGTAGAACTCGTAAAAAGACTTTCTGAATTATTATAAAAGCTAACCGCTTCCTTAGGTTCGTTTAATTCCACTAAAGAAGAAACAATAATCCTCGCAAGCTCTCCGGAAGGAGCCTCATGAAATGCCTTCATTAAACCTTTTACTGTATCTTTATTCATTGTTTATTTAATCTTCTGAACTTATTTAAAATTTTAAAAGCGCGATTCAATGTAAACATCATATCCATCAACCGATAAATAGCAACCAGATCAACCTCAAAATCCGCTCTCTTTGCTATAGTTTTAAACAGTTGCAACTAATTGCTAGAAATTCAATGCTTAACCTAACACCAATAGTTAAAATACTCTCTAATAAATATTCTTCTAAAAAATACTTTAAAACCATTTTCCCCATATTTTTCATTAGTTTATATACTTTTCCAGTGTCGGCAGATGATCAGCTTGAAGACGAAGAACTTTTTAGTTTAGAGCTGCACGAGCTGTTGAATATAAAAGTAACGGTGTCATCAAACTTTAAGGAATCACAACTTATTTCAGGCTCAACGGTGGATGTCATTTTAAAGTCACAATGGCAAGACTATGGCGCAGAAAATGTGAGCGATGCTCTCAGTCACCTTCCTGGCACCATGATATATCCAACCACATGGGGAGGATCTGCCGTAGCCATTAGAGGTTTCGCGTCTAATTTATCTGTTCGTGGAATCGCAACTGTTCTCGATGGTATTCCCATGAATAACCTGAGGACAGGTTCAGCTTTATACGATATTCGAGGCTATTCTGTTTCCAGCTTGGATCGGATAGAAATGATTCGAGGCCCTGGCTCTGCTCTCTATGGCTCAGATGCTTTCCATGGCGTTATTTCGATGAAATCTTATCAATCAAAAGAAGACAATACGGATATTTGGATACACACTTCCAGTGAAGGATTCGTGGAAAGCAACGTTAATCATACATCTATAGTTGGAGATGTAGCGATAAATGCATCAGTTACCACAATTGACCAGTCAGCCCAAGATATTCCTTACTCCTATACCATTCCGGGTACTAACACAGTAGAAACTTCAGCACGAGCAAATGCATATGATGCTTATACGGGTATTTTCAAAATTAGTGTTCCCATTAGCAACACTTTTGAAACAAACTACGGCTTGTATGTAAAATCCCATGACTCCATTGAAAGTGTCTCCGGTGGCCAAAGTCAGTCACCTTTTGGTAGTATCTTTTTAGATACTGATGTCACCGATGGCAAAGACCGACTTATTGCCCTAAAAGGTGATTTTGAAGTTAACTTTGCAAATGAAATAACATTCGAGGGAAAAGCCTACTTATGGAAGAGTAGTGTCAAACAGTATACAGATACTTCTCTACTGCCCGGATTTGATGGTCGTGGTTCTCTAGGTCTTGGAAAAGAAGAAGTCTCAGGCGTCAGCTTTCTTGTAAAACAACCAACCAACCCCTTGAAGACTCAATGGGCCATTGGCATTGATTACAAAAAAAATAAATTTGATAAAAGCCAAAATTTTCTGACCGAAAGCGGCGAAGATCGCACAATTGTTTTTGCTGTTCCTCCTCCCCAAACTGGGTTCGATCGTGACGTGACAGGCTTAGTGGTCTCAGCAAAAACAAAGTTGGTGGATGATCGTATTCAAATAGTTTACGGAGGTCGGTATGACACTTATTCAAACTTCGGAAACCAAACTTCACCTCGTTTTGGAATAATCTATTTGCCCACTGAAAAGTCAGCACTCAAATTATTATACGGTGAAGCTTTTCGAGCACCAATATCAAGCGAATTGCTAGGTGCTGGAGGGTTTAAGGGAAATCCGGGTTTAGAACCCGAAGTCATTGAAACCACAGAGCTAGTTTATATGTTCCAGTCTGATAGCTGGAAGCTTAACCTGACCTATTTTGAAAGTGAATGGACCAATGGCATCATTTTAACACCAACCACCGACCCTGACTTTACTGCTGAGTATAACAACGTTGGTGAAAATGAATCGAACGGTGTAGAAGTCACTTATCGTGGAAGTTTAGAGAACTGGCGTTGGGACCTCAGTGCATCAATGGTGAATAGCAAAGCCATTACAGCGACTGGGAATATCGACTATGTCGCCTTTCCAGAGAATATTTTCAATATTAATTTTGGGTATACGTTTGAAAAACAAAATCTCGATTTATATGTCACAAATCGAATACATCAAGACGCCAAAGAAGGACCAATTTCAGATAATGTCCCAAACCCAAGACCCTTAAAGAATTTTTACAATACTGACGTCACGCTCGAGTGGAAGGTTTCCAATCAATGGTCAATTCAGGTCGGTATTCGCAATATTTTCGATAAAGAAAATTACTTACCCGCAGTTTGGAACAATGAAAATGGAATTCGAACTCTGGGCACTTATTTTCAAGCAGGGTTATCTATACGCTTATAATTCGCAAAAAAAAATTCTCACAAAGAGATACCCCTCAATAGATTTAGGCTAATTATTAGCTAAAATCAAAGAGTTGACTATATTTTAGAGAATAAGAACCTCTAAATGAAAGGAAAAATTCCGATGAACGTCAGCCAAGAAGAAACATTATTTCGTAATAATTCTGAACCCGTAAACTCAAAGACATTCCGTCTCTCAAAACTATCTACAGCTTGTCTATTATGCATTCTTGGAAGTACTTGTAGCTTCGCTTCTGAAGACGAAGGTATCGGTGATATTTCTCTGGAGGATCTCTTAAACATCGAGGTAACCGTCGCTTCCAATTTTAAAGAAACAGAATTGGAGTCCGGCTCTACGGTTGAAGCAATTCTAAAAAGCCAGTGGCGCGACTATGGTGCCGAAAGTGTGAGCGATGCTATCGGTCACCTACCAAGTACAATGATTTACCCAGTGCCTTGGGGTGGCTCTGCAGTAGCTATTCGCGGTTATGCATCAAACTTATCCGTCCGAGGTATCGCGACAGTGCTTGATGGCATACCGATGAACAATTTAAGAACAGGTTCAGCCTTGTACGATATTCGTGGCTTTACGGTTTCTAGCTTGGATCGAATAGAAATGATTCGTGGACCGGGCTCAGCGCTCTATGGTTCAGACGCTTTCCATGGGGTAATCTCCATGAAAACTTATCAATCAAAAGAAAATAACACTGATTTTTGGTTACAAGCTTCCAGCGAAGGGTTTGTGGAAGGCAACGCCAACCATACATCAATACTGGGCGATATAGCGATAAATGCTTCAATAACAACGATTGATCAGTCTGATCAAGATATCCCCTATTCTTATACAGTTCCTGGAACGACAACCGTTCAAACATCAAGTCGTGCTAACGCATATGATGCTTACATGGGTGTATTCAAAATTAGCGTTCCAATAAGCGATACTTTCAAAACAAATTATGGCATCTACTTAAAATCACATGACTCAATTGAAAGTGTTAGTGGTGGACAAAGCCAAAGCCCCTTCGGCAGTATTTTCTTAAACACCGACATTACCGATGGTAAAGATAGACTGGTCGCTCTCAAAGGTGATTTCGAAGCTAATTTCGACAACGAAATTACATTGGAAGGTAAAGCTTATCTATGGGAAAGTCGAGTAGAACAATTTACAGATACTTCGCTTTTACCAGGTTTTGGTGGAGCAGGTTCTCTTTCTGTTGGTGTTGAGGAAGTGTCTGGTGTAAGCGTTCTAGTTAAGCAACCAACAAATCCATTAAATACTCAATGGGCTGTTGGTATTGATTATAAAAAGAATGAAGTGTCAAAAAGCCAAACTTATCTTACCGCTAGTGGAACAGACCGGACCATAATTTTCGTTGCTCCAGATATTATTGCGGGATTTGATCGTGACGTTAAAGGCTTAGTTGTTTCGGCTAAAACTAAATTAATCGATGATCGTCTTCAAATAGTCTACGGTGGTCGGTACGATAAATACTCTGATTTTGGAAATCAAACTTCCCCGCGATTCGGCGTTATATTTTTGCCTACAGAAAAACAAGCATTGAAACTATTGTACGGTGAAGCTTTCCGAGCTCCTATCGTTACAGAATTACTGGGTGCCGGTGGTTTTAAAGGAAATCCCGACTTAGAACCTGAAGTTATTGAAACCACCGAACTGGTTTACATGTATCAGTCCGACAGCTGGAAACTTAACGTCACTTATTTTGAAAGTGAATGGACCAATGGAATCATTTTAACACCAACCACCGATCCTGACTTTACTGCAGAGTATAACAACGTTGGTGAAAATGAATCTGATGGATTAGAAATAACTTATCGAGGAAGCTCCGGCAATTGGCGCTGGGATCTAAGCGCATCTTTTGTGAGCAGTGAATCAATCTCTGCGACAGGAAACGTTGATTATGCTGCATTTCCAGAAAAAATATTTAATTTGAACTTTGGTTATCGTTTTGAAGAAGAAAACCTGGACTTGTTTGTCACGAATCGTATTCATCAAGACGCGAAAGAAGGACCTATCTCTAACAATGTTCCAGCACCAAATGATCTTGACGATTACTTTGCAACCGATGTTACTCTCGATTGGTCTCCCTCTAAAAAATGGACATTGCAACTGGGCATTCGAAATATATTTGATGAAGAAAACTTTGTACCGGCTGTTTGGAATAATGAAAATGGAGTTCAAACATTAGGAACCTACGTACAAGCAGGGTTCGCTTTTAAATTATAAAACTTTAACAAAACAACGAAACAAAAATGGCGCGAGTTTTCGCGCCATTTTTATTATGATTAATCGTTGTGAACTAGCGTAAAAGCAATAAAGGACGCTTCGTTTTTTCCAGCATTTTTTCGGTGAAGCTACCTAAAAGAAAACCTCTAACTCGACTATGACTAAATGCGCCCATTACAGTAAGATCAATGTCTTGCTCTAATTGATACTTAGCTAACGCCTCATCAATTTCTCCTTCGAGCTTAACAGTCGTTACTTCAATATCACTATTTTCTAATTCTTTTTTAGCTTCATCCAATAGAGTATCAATTGATTGATCGGCATCTCCAACATAAACCAAATGACATATTGCATCTTTAAAGGCCGGACTGGTACCGACCATCGACAACGCTTTTCTAGATGCACTGCTACCGTTGTAAGCTAACATAATTTTTTGGGGAGTCGAAAAACTTTTATTAACGACTAATATTGGCTTATGAAGTGAACGAATCGTTGTTTCTAACTGAGTACCGACTCCCGACTCATCACCTTCATGTTGCTCACCTCGAATACCAACAACGAGTACTCTTATTTCATCTTCAAGCTCAACTAACGATTCAGCAAGCGCACCATGCCGTTGTCTAATTTCAACATGACTAACACCACTCTCTACAGCCTTTTTCTTGGCTGCCTTTAGCATGATGTTGCCTTTTTCAATGAGTAAGCGAGAACGGTTTTGCTCAACTTCGGTTAGTTCATTGAGTAAATCTTCGGATGCGCCTAATCCAATAGCCCCTGTTAGGTCTGCGACTGCAGGCACTTTGGTATGTTCAATCGTATGCAGAAATGTTAGCGGTGCATCTACCTTATTCGCGATCCAGGATGAATAATCACAAACAGCCTCGCTGTATTTCGAACCATCGATGCACGACAAAATATATTGTTTTTGTTCTTTCATTAATGTCCTCCCAAAACACGCTCAAGTTCTTCAGGCTTATCGTGAACGCCAAATCGGTCAACAATAGTTTCACTCGCTTCATTCAATCCAATGACTTGAACTTCTGCACCTTCGCGCCTGAATTTAACAACCGCCATATCCAGCGCATAAACCGCCGAAATATCCCAGAAGTGTGCTCGACTTAAATCAATAATAACTTTAGACACAGCCTCTTTAAAGTTAAATTGTTCGATAAACTTACTCGAAGAATTAAAAAATACTTGTCCATGAACTTTGTATGTGCGCGTACTAGAATCTTCATCAAGTAACTTTTCAAAATACATAAAATGACTAACTTTGTTCGCAAAAAACAACGCCGCAAGCAAGACACCGACGAAGACACCATAAGCTAAATTATGGGTATAAACAACAACGACAACCGTTGAAATCATCACGATATTAGTTGACAGAGGATGATCTTTCAGATTTCGAATGGAACGCCAGTCGAATGTACCAATTGAAACCATGATCATTACTGCAACAAGTGCTGCCATTGGAATTTGAGCCACCCAATCATTTAAAAAGACAACGAGAATTAATAATACACTACCCGCAATCAAAGTAGACAAGCGCCCTCGGCCTCCGGATTTTACGTTAATAACCGATTGACCAATCATGGCACACCCAGCCATACCACCTAGAAGGCCAGCACCAATATTGGCAATGCCCTGACCTTTACACTCCCGATTCTTATCACTTGGCGTATCCGTTAAATCGTCCACAATCGTCGCAGTCATCAAAGATTCGAGCAAACCCACAACAGCAAGTGCTGCAGAATAAGGAAAAATAATGGATAAGGTTTCAAAGGTCATTGGCACGTCAGGCCATAAGAATATTGGCAAAGTATCGGGCAACTCTCCCATATCACCAACGGTTCGAATATCGAGTCCAACAATCATTGCAAAAGCGGTACATGACAAAATACAAACCAAAGGAGAAGGTATCATCTTGCCAATAACGGGAATGTAGGGAAAAAGATAAATAATGCCAAGTCCTACAGCCGTCATTGCATAAACGTGCCAAGTAACACTAGCACCAGTCAGCTCTGGCAATTGAGCCATAAATATCAGTATCGCCAATGCATTCACAAATCCTGTCACCACAGAGCGAGAGACAAAACTCATGAGACTGCCAAGCTTCAAATATCCAGCAATGATTTGCAGTACGCCCGTAAGTAAAGTCGCAGCGAGCAAGTACTCAAGCCCATGATTTTTTACCAGCGTCACCATCAATAAGGCCATAGCGCCGGTCGCAGCAGAAATCATCCCTGGCCGGCCACCAATGAAGGCAATTATGACGGCAATACAAAAAGACGCGTACAAACCGACCTTTGGATCGACTCCTGCAATGATGGAAAATGCGATAGCTTCCGGAATTAATGCAAGGGCCACCACAAGCCCAGCCAAAATGTCTCCGCGTAAATTTCCAACCCAGTCAGCTTTGGTTGATTTTAAAAGCATATTAACCCTACTTGTAATTTGTAACCTGAATTAATGCGTTTGCCTGTATAAAGATAGGCTCTATCCAAAAGGTAGTTTGTTTTTGCCAATAATGGAGAATCCAACGGCATTCTTTCGAAACTTTAGGCTCACTTGCCTTGAATGGAGGGCGAATTCTACAGCAGACATCTCACAAGAGCAATGCAGCGCAACATTGATAAATTAGTTAGCAACTGGAGAGAGAGTAGTAATCATCTATAATTTATTAACAATGGCTGGTCTAGGTATGATATGTCGGTTGAACTGAGTGAGCTGAAGGTAAAAATTGCCGATCTCAAAGTTGGCATGTACGTTTGCCGATTAGATAAACCTTGGGAAGAAACCAGTTTTCTTTTACAAGGTTTTTTAATTACCTCGCAGGAAGATATCGACGCTTTAGCCAAACAATGCCGCTACGTTTATGTTGAAACAAGAACTTTCGCAACCAAAGCAACAGAGGGCGAAAGGCGTATTGCTCAAATGGGACTGAGTGCGAGAAAAAGCACTCTTGATGTCACTCCGACACTTCCTCCCCTTAAAGTACCAGAAATTCCCGATCTAAAACACAGAAAGTCTTATACAAATACCTGTACTGTTGAACAAGAATTTTCTCAAGCCAGATTATGTTTTAAATATGCCAAATCAGCAGTACAAAGTATCATTGACGGTGTCCGCTTAAATCGAAACATTGATATGGATGAATGCCGAGAAGTTGTTAATGACGTCATTGACTCGATATTTAGAAATCACAACGCGCTAATCTGGTTAACTCGAATTAAAAATAAAGACGATTACACTGCCGAACATTCAATTAATGTCTGTATTTTGTCGATCGCTTTTGCAAAATTTTTAGGACTAGACGAAAAACACATTGAAAACATCGGCTTGTGTGGAATGTTACACGATGTTGGAAAGGCAAAGATTCCTGACGAAATCCTAAATAAGCCGGGACGTTTCACTGACGAAGAAATGGAAATAATGAAACTTCATACAACTTTTGGTCGTGATTTATTAATGTCAGTGCCCGATCATGATATGAACGTTATTGATGTCGCTTACTGTCACCATGAGAGAATGGATGGTAATGGATACCCTATTGGCTTAGAACCATCGAAAATACCCTATTATGCGCAACTTATTAGTATTGCAGATGCTTACGATGCCATAACCAGTAGCAGAATTTACGACAGTGCACGTTCCTCAATGAATGCGCTTGATATTATTTATAAAAATCGAAACCTTCAATTTAATGAACAACTTGCTTTGGAGTTTGTCAGGTTTATAGGAGTGTATCCGCCAGGCTCAATTGTTGAAATGTCCAATGGAGAAATAGGCATTGTTATTTCATCGAGTCTGGAACATAAACTCAGACCTAGAGTTTTACTTTTAAGACGGTCAGATAAAAAAACGGTTCAAAAAACGATTATTCAACTCGAACAACGCCCAAAAGATTGTGACGGAAATTTATATAACATTGCAAAAGAAATACCGAACGGTACTTATGGTATCGACATTGGAGACTTTCTACATAAAAACTTAAAGCTCGATCAGGAGACTTAACCTATGCAAAATGAGAAGCGGAAATTTCCCAGGCTATTATGTTCAGATCAGTTTTCGAATAGCACGATCATTATTGATGATGTTGCATATGAAATGATCTCGGTTAACTTTAATAATTCAGGGATGGCCGTTTACTCTCATATTCGACTGCCAGAGACAAATATTTGCTTTGTGTCATTTACCCTAGATAATGAATCACCGGTCGAAATTATGAATATTCCAGCGACTATTCGCTATCGACATGAAATGGAAACAGGTAACCAGTATGGCTTGGAGTTCAAAATTGAAGAAATGGAGCAACCAACTATTGCAAAACTTAAATCAATAGAAGAGTATCTGAGGCAATCTGAAGATCTCGAATCTCGCTGGCCACTCCCTTAATTTTTATAACATGGCTAAAATAATGACAGAAACCACTCCCGCACCAGATATAACGATTGTTTTGTTTCTGAGCATTGGAGATGTTAATCCTAAAAATAATCCACTAATTAAAATGAAAAGTAGAGCTAGCGAAACAAACTTTTGGAACCACTTAAACTCTGTTGGACCATGTCCTTTGTGCAGTTCAATCAAACTACGGATTAAACTAGGCTCTCTTTTAGTTATTACCAACTCACTGTTCTTTAATTCAAGCATAAAGTGAGTTTGCGAAGTAGGTCGAGTAATTGTGAGATCACTATTCCCACGAGTGTAATCAAAAGAGTGTTCAATTCCTGCAGCCTTTAATACCCTCTCAGTTTCTTTATTTCGATCATCGGCAGAAAAATCGATATTAAAATTGTCGCCACTATAAACAATCGTCTCGACATTTTCTCCTTTTATATCTAAAAGATATAATCCGCCAGAAAGACCTATTATTACTAATACAGGAGCAAAAAATGATGCGGAGATTAGATGAAGATTAATTAATGTTTTTCTATTCATAATTATTCAAACCTATATAGCTTACTTGTAACTGAAATTATTTAATTAGTTGTCTTTTTAATTTTTGAAAACCAAGCTTTCAATTGACTCGGCTGTTCAAACAGTAAATAACGATCAGTGCTGACTCCATCAAAAGCAGACAAAAGCCTGCTATTGTCAATTGAGTCACCACCTATATTTCTTATAGCAGAAGCAACAACTTGTTCTGGATACTTGCGCATCATCTCGCCATAGACTTCTGGATCTTTTTCCCCACTGTCCCCAATAAGAATAAACTTCCGCTTAGGATATTTACTGAGTATGTTTGCGATTTGCGCTGGCTTAGTTTCTGTACCCGGCTTAAACAAATTCATTATCGACGAATCACGGAACCGAATACTTTTCAAAGAAAATGTTGCCCAAGGAAATCCAAACTCTGCTGTCATATTTGACAGTGCAGGATAAAGCTGCCACGGACTTGAAGAAACAAAATGGAGAGCAACACCCTCATCTGCAAACCATCGATAAACACTATTCATTCCTTCAATAATATCGAAATCTTCAAAAAACGTATTTTTAATGAGCTCCTTCCG
Source organism: Pleionea sediminis (assembly GCF_007570825.1). Taxonomy (GTDB): domain Bacteria; phylum Pseudomonadota; class Gammaproteobacteria; order Enterobacterales; family Kangiellaceae; genus Pleionea; species Pleionea sediminis. Next base: position 1,010,901 of record NZ_SUNB01000001.1, read on the forward strand.
CTCGGTAACTTGAGTTTGTTTAATTGTGTCATCAATATCTGAAATGATAGAAAACCCAGAATTTTCGAGTAACCTGGTCTCACCTCCCAAAACACGATGATCTTGCGCGATTGCAAAATACTCAATTTTAGAGCTATTTTCACATTCATTCACATATTTACGGTCTAAATGAATAAGCTGCTTAAAATGTCCATTTTCTTTCGACTCTGAGAGCTCGAATATTTTACCACACAGATTAATGGAAATTGACTTCCCCCGCTCATTATCAGCCATTAAAAACGTTAATCGCTCAGTTAAATTTTCTTCATGAATTTCTGAAGCTTTTAAATTGTATTTAATTTCAAGCACGTTTTTTATAAAAAACGTGCGAGCCGTAGAATCAGCTGGTTCAAAAATCCAACCATGGATCGGCAATGCCCAAGTTTGATTCTGCTCTGAATAGTAACCCTCGGTATTGAAAAAAATAACTGTCTCATCGTCTTTAATCACACTTTTCTCAGGATCTAGTGAAAATCCGAATGACGAGTAAGTAACGATAATTAAAAGAGCTACCAAAAGATTTCGAATAAACCCCATAAAAGGCGCCACCTGAATGTACTAATGTTTTAATATGATAACAAAAAAGCCGGCTCTTAGCCGGCTTTTAGTGTTTAAAATTCAAGCTCTACTGCTGATAAGTCGCAGAGTCATGGAACTTAGCTAAATCACTAACTTCAGTTTCTCCTTTTACCTTAGCGAACGGCTTATTTTTATATTTGGAACCTCTTAACTGAATCGATACTCGAGCAGCCTCTGGATTTCCAATTGTTTCTTTATAAAAGGCCTTAATATCGTCTAGAGTCACCTTTTCAACTTCAGCGATAAGTTTTTCTCGTGTATCGAACTTCCAATTCTCTTCATACCAATCACTAACCATTGGAGATTGTTCTTCAGATAAGTTCTTAGGTTCTTCTTTCAGAGAAATTAATACACTTTGCTTGAGTTTAGCAAACTCATCTTCCTTAAGCTTACCTAATATTTCTTGATACTCTGTTTTGAATGAGTCGAAACGAGCTTGCATCTCTTCCACACTCTTAACCGGTGTTTGAATCGCAAATCCCACAGCAGTAAAGTCTTTAATTTGACGTGTCAATCCAGCAACAGCATACGCCAACTGCTCTTCGGTTCTCAGAGTTCTGAAAGTATTGGTACTTAAGTGACCACTTAAAACTCGCGCACGCGCTTCTTGCTTAAGACTCGGCTCAGGATGAACATGAAGATCGAGTACAGCAACGTCAGCTACTTCTAGATCTTCTTTCATTGTCAAAACATCACCTTTTTGAGGCTGCCAAAATTTAGTGCGAGTATATTCAACAACTTTTCGATGCTCAGGTAAAACCCCTTCAATTTGCTTAACAACGTACTGTATGTCTCTTTTATTGTAATTACCGAACGCAAATGTACGAATGTTGTTATTCGCCATTACATTTTCCATAAACACCGACAAGTCTTGCGGCTTTAGTTTTTTAGCAGCAGCAATCAAGTCATCATTCCTCGCGCCATAACTCGTAATCAAAGAGTTCATTTTTCCAGACAGTTGATAGATAGGAAATTGCTTTTCTTGATTAGATAAGTTTCTAACATAACGGTCTACCGCTTGAGAAAAACTCGTAGCATCAATGTCAAATGTCAACGCTTTTAAACTTTTCTTAAGAAGCTCAGGTTGCTTATCCGTAAATCCACTAATAATTAATTCTAATCCATTTGCATTTCTCAAGTTCATATTCATTCCAGCAATTGATGCTTCTGTCGCTAATGCACTTTGCTGTAAGCTATACATATCAGTCCAGAGCGAAAGTAGAACTTGAGACTCGATATCCTTTTGACGCGATGGATTGTTGATGTAAATTCTCAAAACACCTTTCGGTTGATTTTTAAATTTTTGAGAAGGGTACTGCCATACTTTAATACCATTCTTGTCATGAGCAATCGTCGGTTTTTCAAGATCCAAATTTGCAGTCTTAATATTAAACGACTCTGGTAAAAGTGTATTTACTTTGGGTAACGATAAAGCAAATTGGGGCTTCTTATTCCATGACTTAATTTCAGCTTCTGGAATATCGGTAATTTTGTATTTACCATCGTAAAAATGCATGCTCTTATCTGATGGCTCTTCTTTACTGATGTACCAAATACGCAAACGTTCCGCTGTCATTTGATTCAATACTTGTTGAATTGCTTTAGAGTTGAACGCTTGGTAAGTATAGGGCGCACTAATGACTTCATGCACTGGATAGTTTTGCATTTGACCTGCAAGCTGGGAAACATACCCAAAAGCATTACCTTTTTCTAAAAATCGGAATTGATTGTTGAGCGAAGTTTGAATTTCTTTAAAGTATTTAGAATCGACACCTTCTTTTTTAATTTTGTCAATGTATGACATAACTAAGTGAGTGATCTCTTCTCGCTTCTTCATTCCTTTATCAGTTAAATCAATGCTAATTGAAAACTGACCATAATTACCATACTGATTAGGCGATGCACCTGCATTTAGACTTGAAATTAAACCTTCTTTTTTTAATGCATAAGATGGTGTTCCTGGCATTTCACTTCCAATCAAATAACCGAGGTAGGAATTCGGTTTGACTCGAAAATCATCCATATTATTTTCAATGGTAAAATCAAGTACGAGACGCTTCACATCTTCATTTGGCACATAGTGAATTCGCTTTCCAGCCAGTTGCTCAAAATCAATTTTATCATTAACGCTTGGCTTATCGATTTTTTTGTTTTTGATTGTTGAAAAATATTTGGTTGCCAATTCTTTCATGTCTTTAATTGGCAAGTTGCTGACCAAAGCAACTTTCATGATATTGGCAGAATAATAATTATTGTAAAACTCTACCGTCTTAGGATGTAACTTCGCGTTTTCTTTATCACTTAATGTTTCAAGGTTACCAATTAAAAAACGATTGGCAGGGTGATCACCCATCATTGAACGATTAAGTTTGAAAATACCGAAAAAATCCATTTCACGTCGCATCGACCATTCTGCATTTACTGCATTTTTCTCTTTGTCAGTGTATTCGGGATATAATTTTGGAGATTTAAAGAAATCAGAAAATCGATCGAGAGCTTCTTCGTATGCACCGTTATTCACCTGAAACATGTAGTTAGTTATGTCTAACCAGGTATATGCATTTGAAGAACCACCATTCTTCGTCATAAATTCATTATAGCTTTTAGGATCGGGGAATCGCTCGGTACCTAAAAAGAGCATATGCTCTAAATAATGAGCCATACCTTGCTGAGTCATGGGGTCATGCAATAAACCTACGCCAACACTCAATGCCGCAGCAGATTTATCAACCGTTGGATCAGATACCAACAAAACTGTAATACCATTCTCTAGTTTTAAAGCTTCGTAACTTCTTTCATCACTTGGGCTTACAATAACAGGCTTTTTAGAAACGCCAGCATCAACTTCGACAGGTAGCGCAGTCCCTGCAGAAATGACCATCGCGGCAGATAACATTTTGCTAATCAGATGTTTCATAGTCGGTCCACTCTTTGTGTTAATTCTTTCTTCGCTACTTGAGCAAAGTCGTAGTAATAGGCTGGTATTATACGAGTAGAATTCCCCTTAGATGAATCCCGATTTGTTTCTTTTTGTAACGAGAGTCTTATTTTTACCGGTAATATTAACCGAACTGACTATAAATCAACCAACACAAACTGGTCGGATCTTATACTAAGTGAAGTTTACAGTTTAATCATCAAAGCCGACATGCAGCACTAAAAAACCGAAGAATAAAAAAATACAAAGATAATTAACGTGTTGCTGAATGGACACCCATCAATATTGTGTTTACGAACGTGTCGCACTCGCTATCCGATAATGAAAATTAGAGTCCACTAATAGGGTTACAAAAAGCGCTTATTCGGATTAGTTGCCTAGCCAACGATGCATTACAACGCACGCTGTTAAATCCCCCGTTACGTTTAAGGTAGTTCGACACATATCAAGAATTCGGTCGACGCCAATAATTAATGCAATACCTGTTGCCGGGACTCCGATAGAAGTGAGTATGGAAGCTAAAACAACAATTCCGACACCGGGTGTACTAGGTGCTCCTATCGATGCCCCAACGGTAGTGACAACCAATAAGAAAAATTGAGTGCCAGAAAGGTCAATACCAAACACTTGAGTTAGAAATACAGCAGCAACCACTTGGTATAAAGCAGTACCATCCATATTAATCGTCGCTCCTAAAGGAATAATAATCTTAGCCACTTGAGGATCGACCTTTAAATTATCTTGGGCAGTTTTGATAGACAGAGGCATAACGGCTGCCGAACTTGAGGTAGAAAAGGCCAGTAACTGAGCCTCTCTTATGGCGCTCAAAAATTCCAAAGGTCGCTTTTGTGAAACGAAAAACGCCATCAGCAAATAAAAAATCAGTAACAAAATTAATCCTGATAATACAGTCGCGATGTAAACCCCCATCCCCAAAATAGCATCCACGCCGACTTTAATACTAATTTCGGCCATCAAACCAAATACAGCAAACGGAGCTAACAACATAGCCCAGGCAACGACTTTCATTGCAATTTCTTGTAGAGATGACAAAAGCTCAAGTACCGGCCGGCTTTTATCACGTGGAATTGCCAAGACAGCTAAAGCCATAATGATCGCTAAAATAACAATTTGAAACATCGCCCTATCAGCAATCGTTTGCGTTGGATTTGAAGGTATTAACTCAACGATTCTCTGAGGAACCGATACCGCATCCAGGGTTTGAGAAGAAGCCAACGCAAGATTTACGCCCTCATCAGACAAAGTTTTCCGAATGAGCTCCTGATTCAAAAAGGCTCCCGGTTCAATGAGAACAGCAACACCAAAACCAATCAGGACAGCAACAATTGTCGTACTGACAAAATAAGGAGCAATTCTATATCCCGCTTTCTTTACAAACTCACCGTCGCCACTGCTGGTAATTCCTAACACAATCGAAGCAATCACTAAAGGAACAACAATCATTTGAATCATTGCCAAAAATATACGACCAGGCAGAGCTAACCATTCAGAAGCCAGTAATGCATGCGTTTCATTTATTAGAGCGCCACCGGATGGGGACAATAGAAGCCCGATAAATATACCGAGGAACATGCCAACGAGTATTTGAGCCCAAAGTTTTGCTCGTAACAAAAAGCCCAGTCGATCTAACAGAGCTTTTGACGAAAACAACGAGGACTGGTTATGGCCGCGAAAATTAAACATCGATTTTTTGCTGTTATCTAATAGTAAAATATAATCTTAGACAATTAACCAAAAACAGATTTGATCTATCTCAAATTTACCGAATTGATTTACTAACAGTTAACTTAACGCTCTATTTTTGAACAGACAAATCTCAGAGTAGGAATAGTGGAATATACCTGCTTACAAACCTTATAAGCAGGCCATCGTCTCAATTACTTTTTATTAAACTCAACGGGGCTGAAGGGAATATCGGGTCGGGTCGAAGACGTGGTTTCGAAAATATGATAGATTTTGTGAAGATTTTGGCGATTGCGCTGCGTGACGTCCAAGTCTTTAATCAAGCCATCTTCAATGTCATATATCCAGCCATGAATCGATAACTCTTGACCACGATCCCATGCATGCTGAGCCATTTTGGTTTTGGCGACATTAAATACTTGTGTCACAACGTTTAATTCGCATAAGCGGTTGACTTTTTCTCGCTCAGATAAGTTCTCTAACTTCTTCTCATTGTTGAAATATATATCTCGAATATTTCTAAGCCAACTATCGACCAGTCCAACCTCATTATCGCCTAATGCTGCGCGCACACCGCCGCAACCGTAATGTCCGCATATAATAATGTGTTTTACTTTCAAAACTTCCACCGCGAATTGCACAACAGACATACAGTTGAAGTCAGTATGAACAACAACATTCGCAATATTTCGGTGAACGAATAGTTCTCCGGGGGCAAGCCCAACAATCTGATTGGCAGGAACACGACTGTCGGAACAGCCAATCCATAAATATTCTGGCTTTTGCTGCTTTGATAATCGCTTGAAAAAATTTTCATCTTCAGCGACCATCTTTTCTGCCCAATCTGTATTATTTTTTAAAAGATTATCTAGCGACACGATAGCCCTTACCTCACCGTCCAAACTTTAATAATCCACAATTGAGACGGAACAATAGAATCAGTTCATTTACAGGGCGAGTAGTTTGCCGCTCATCGAAACGTAAAGCAATAGTTTACCTGGAACGATTGTAGACTCTATTCAGGAAATTTCTCCATTACAAACAATGATATGGAAATAAAATTTTTGCTAAACTCATCCGAGATTTATCTAAATGGTTGATTTTTAATGTCGTCTCTTGATAACTGCTCTCACGCCAATCTGATTTCATTTGAAGAAGCTTTGACAACCTTGCTGCAAAAGGTCGTACCAATTAGAGACACCGAAAGTGTTCCTTTACTAGACTCTCTCGGACGAGTTCTCTCAGAATCGATACTTTCACCAATTGATGTGCCAAGTTTTGCTAATTCTGCAATGGATGGATACGCACTAAAAGCAAGCAGCCTGAATAACTCAAAAACATTAAAAATGGTAGGCAAAGCTTTTGCTGGCTCCCCTTACAACAAAGCTGTAACTGAGGGAGAATGTGTTCGAATTATGACCGGCGCTGTTATTCCAGAAGGCTCCGATTGTGTCATTATGCAGGAAAACACATCACAATCAGGTACCGCTAAACTCGGAGAAAGCATCGTCTTTCACTCAACTCCAACTGTTGGAGACAATATCCGAATAGCAGGCAATGACATAAAAAAGGAAGACAAAGTATTACCCAAAGGTCAATCTTTAGGCGCTGCCGATATTGGGTTATTGGCTTCGCTGGGTATGCAATCGGTTCCTGTTATTCGCCCTCTTCGAGTTGCTGTATTTTCAACGGGTGACGAGCTGGTTCAGCAAGGCATCCCTCTGCGGCCGGGCCAAATTTACGATAGCAATCGCTATACCGTTTTATCTTTACTAAAAAAATTAGGGGTCGAAATGCGAGATGTTGGCAATCTTCCCGACGAGCCCAAAGCAATTGAACACGCCCTCATGGAAGCTGATAAATGGTCAGATATCATCATCACATCCGGCGGGGTTTCAGTGGGTGAAGCCGATTACTTAAAATCGATCATTGAATCGATGGGACGCTTGGAACTATGGAAAGTAGCCGTTAAACCAGGAAAACCATTTGCTTATGGCAAACTGAATCGCGCGCACTTTATTGGCTTACCCGGAAACCCAGTTTCCGCTCTAGCAACGCTTTATCTCTTGGCGACACCTATGATTGAAAAAATGCAGGGGAAAAAACCCACATCTTTACACGTGATTAGAGCAACACTCGAATCCCCTATTCGCAAAAAGCCCGGACGAAAAGATTTTCAAAGAGGTTACTTTACGACAAATCAGGCAGGAGAAGTCTTCGTTACAACAACAGGCCCCCAAAGCTCTGGTGTCCTAACCTCCATGAGTCGAGCCAATTGTTTTATTGTTCTTGCACCTGAACAAGGTCCGATGGACAAAGGAGAATCGGTACTGATACAGCCATTTAATCATTTAATTTAAACTTTATCGTTCATTTAGTGTCTTTTGGGTGATTACCCTGTTTTAAATAGGCAGACGTTTATTATAATACTGTGTATTACCCTTGGAAAATAACAGCCATTAATGAAAAAACTTTTTATTTACAGCAGTTTAATAGCAATTCTCGTTTTTTATTTTTATCACTTAAATTCAGGTGATGAGCCCAATGATGGTAATGAAAGCTCAGCTGTAATCGAAAATTCACCACAATCCAATGAAAGCGCTAAAGTTAAGGCAAAAAGTAAAATATCGTCGCCAAGTAATAATACGGCAGAGACCACCGAATCTGTCGAAGAACTTATGATTGAACAAGTAAAACTCATTAATATTGATGATTTAGAGATAAATAGCTTTAGGATTCTCGATCGAGTGTTAAAACAACTTGAATTACCCGAAAACGTTCGATCAATGATTAAAAATGGAGACTTGCTTGGAGCAGCCAGTATTTTATCCGCAGATCCAGGTAACCCTGATAATTTAATTGCACTCGAATTACTCGAAGTCAGTTGCGCTTCATTAAAGTATGATCAAACGTACTTAAAAAGAATTCAAGAGGAAAATCAGGGATTGCCCGAAGAGTTTAACGAAGAAGAGCAGCAATTTTTTCAAGAATACCAATTACGAAGAATTAACTATACCGATCGTACCCTGCAGACTTGCAATGATATGCGAGTGGCAACAGCATTAGACTTAGATGCGAGACGCGAAGAATTACTTAAACTCAACAAAAATCCTATGGCGCAACTGATAGGAAAAATGGGCAAAATTGATAAAGAAGAAGCGACTGAGTTGGTAAAGCAATATCATGACAAACATAATAATGAAAAATCACTTATGGGATTAAGCCAAGCTCTGTTGGCTAGTGACGATCCGAAAGATGTTCAACAAGGCGTCAATGCATTTTTGGAACTACAAAACCAAAATCCTCAGACCTATAAGTCCATGGCTTTCTGTTTAAAAAAAGGCTGCAAAGATTTACCTGATGACTTTAAGGATAAACTTAAAACACCGCAACATTGGTTCGCCAAAGCATCCGAGTTCGGAGATCCTTATTCAATACAAACGTTGCATCGAGAACTCGAAAAAACGGATAACTGGGAAGAATCCTGGTCGTGGGCACAATTTGATTTAGCGTTAAAAAAAATAGGATGCTACCAGAATGCCGAAACTTACATTCATAATTATGCGCAAGCAAAAAGGCAATTAAAGCGAGCTGAACGCAATCTCACACCTGAAGACATCGAAAGAGCTAGAATAAGAGCCGATGAGCTCTATCGTGCAAACTTAGAAAAGGCCAAATCTTGGCTTAACTGTTAAAGTAAAAACACTGTCTAATGACCCAGATACCAGATAACTTCATCAACCATCTTTTAAGTCAGTCACTCGATAAATCTGAAGTCGAAGCTTTTATTCATTCATGCAAAACACCGCTGAGAAAGTCTATTCGCGTTAACACCCAAAAGATATCTGTTGATAAGTTTTCACAATGGGCGTCATCCATTGGCTGGCAATTAAAATCAATTCCCTGGTGCCCAGAAGGATTTTGGGTTGACCTACCGAAAGAACTTGAAGACGTTTCTTTGGGTAATTATGTCGAGCACCTACAAGGTTTATATTATATTCAAGAAGCCAGCTCTATGTTACCACCGACAGCAATGCGATTAGCATTAAGTAACGCTAATTTTGTGTTAGATATGGCAGCAGCTCCTGGTTCAAAAACAACGCAAATTGCTAATTACATTGCTCCAGAGTGCACCTTGGTTGCCAATGAACTTGCATCCAGTCGACTTAAAGTATTGCACGCAAACATTCTACGTTGTGGCGTTGGTAATGCCTGCCTCACACATTATGATGCAGCTGTTTTTGGTGAAAAACTTCCCGAGAAATTTGACGCAATTTTACTGGATACTCCTTGTGGGGGAGAAGGAACTATTCGCAAAGATCCTGATGCTTTACAAAATTGGAGCTTGGATGCGCTAAAAACGCTGGCATCAGTCCAACAAAAATTGATCGTTAGTGCTTTTAATGCATTAGCCGAAGGTGGTGTTCTCGTTTATTCAACGTGCACATTGTCAAAAGAAGAAAATCAATTTATATGTAACTATCTCTTACAAGAGTTTCCAGAGCTTGTATCTATCGTTTCTCTTGAAACGCTATTTCCAGGCGCCCAAAGCTGCGTTACTCCTGAAGGATACTTACATGTGTTTCCACACATTTATGACAGTGAAGGCTTTTTCGTTGCTGCATTTCAAAAAAAGCGAGCGAACCAATCGAGTGCAACGTCTGAGAAACTTCCAAAAAATTGGCCCTATTCAAAACTGACTAAGAAAGTTTATCAACAAATTGAATCTTATTTCCAAAACCACTTCGGCTTTTCACTTCAAGGTTTAAAAGATGGACTTTGGATTCGAGAGAATGTTATTTGGTATTTTCCCGAAGGAGCGACAAAAATTATTAGTGCGCTTAAAGTGGAGCGAGCAGGTTTCAAAGTCGCCGAACTGCATAAAAACACCATTAAATCGTTGCATGATTTTGCTATCGTTTATGGTCATGAGTTCAGTAAACAATTGGTTGAGCTCAACTCCTGTCAGGCAAAAGACTACTCGCAAGGGAAAGATATTTCAGTACAACAATTACCTGATAAGGGCGAATGTTTGCTAACTTACCGGTCAATACCTCTCGGTTTCGGCAAAGTTGTTAATAATCGAATAAAAAACCGATTACCCAGACCGCTAGTAAGAGACAACGCATATACCTTAACTAGCTGATATATATAAGATTATCACCTACATTCACCCCAAAATTCTCGCTAATACAGCGCCTATGGAGACCGCAAAAACACTTCTCTTTGGCGCAAATGTTCTTCCGGTTAGCAACTTGAACTAAAAACACTATACTTTATCAAACTGATTGATTTTAAATCGAAATTTGATAACCGGTGAATGAATAAGTCTGGCTTTAATCTCATTACTGTATTTATATTTGTTGCCCTTATGGGAGCGACTTTGTCGTTTCTTATTTTCAGGCAAAGTGAGAAAGTAGACTCAAATAATAAAGAACTTCTCCAAATGCACGTGCCGTTGCTACAAAGTGTCTACGAATTAGGGCAATCATTTACGGAGCACGAGAGAATACTCTATGAATTTTACTCTGCTGAAAATTTACAAGATTACAGTCAAAACCTGAAAGCTAACTATTCCAAGTTTAACCAAAACCTAAACAACATTGAGAATCATGGTTTACCTGAAGAGACGATTATTAAAATAAGTCATGCTCATATTCAATTCAAGGATATCGCCGACAAACTGCGAATAACAATGTTAGAGCAACCCTACCCTCAGAAATATGATACTGCTCGAAGGTTATTAAAAAAAATGACCTCCATTGGCAATGAAGCTCGCTCTTTTCTTGTTGAGCTATCTAACGATATAAAACATCAAGTCGCAATTAGCCAGAAAAAGAGCTCACAAACATTAAATAACATGTCAACATTTGTACTTGGCTTCTCAGTTGTTATCGTATCTTTTATGCTCTTTGGAGGAGTACAAATTCGAACTCAGCTAAAAGAAGCAAAAGAAAAGAAACGACTGGCCCTATTTTTAGAGCAAAATCCCAATCCTGTAGCGAGTATATATCCTAATGGCGATATTGATTACAAAAACCCAGCCTGGAAAGAATTGGAACATAAAATAGACCATGCTATTTCATTTGCTGAGTTTGAGAAGATTATTTTTGAACTGGATAAAGAAAATAAGAACTATAAAACATGGCAAATGAACATAGATGAAAAATATTTTTTAGCTTCACTGCATAAACAAGATAATTTCTCTACATTTACCTTGTACCTTGAAGATATTACCCATCGAAGAAAAGCTGAAAAAGAACTCGCCTATCTCGCGTTTAATGATCCTTTAACTGAGTTACCTAATCGTAGAAAAATGGAAACCGACCTTGATGAGTGGGCAGCGGAATATCCTAATTATCCAATCGCAACGGTTGTTATTGGGATCGATCGTTTTAGCCAAGTAACAGCATCACACGGATTTAAAGTTGGCGACCAAATTATACTTTCAATAAGAGATCGTATATTTGAATGTGTTCATATACTTCCAGAAAACGCCCCCATATTTCGACTCTATCGATTTACTGGTGCAAAATTCGTGTTACTGATACAAGAGAGAAAACAAGACAGTAATATACGGGCATGGACGCAAAAAATTGTTGATGACATACAAAGCTCAATGCTTAAGTTCATTGCTAATACGCACGGTCATTTTTATCTTCATCTTACTTTTGGGGCCGCTTACTATCCACTTCATAGTGATAACATTTCGAAATTAGTCCCAAACGCAGACAATGCCTACACAATTGCTCGTCGTTCGGGTGGCAACCAATGTTTGGAGTTTGATATCTCAATGGCAGAGAAAGAACGTCAATGGCTTGATATGGAAGTTGATTTACGAGTCGCTCAAAACAAACATCAATTCTATCTGCTCTATCAGCCCAAAGTAGAAAGTACTACCGGAAAATTAAAAGGCGTTGAAGCTCTATTGCGTTGGGAACATCCAGATAAAGGTCTAATTTCTCCCGCAGAATTTATTCCAGTCGCGGAACAAAGTGGATTAATCATTGAAATCGGAGAATGGATAATCGATGAAGCTTGCCGCCAAACTCGTCAGTGGCTTGATCAAGGTATCTCAGATATTGTTTGCGCAGTAAATATATCGCCCTTACAATTTCTGCATCACAACTTTTTGCACACTTTAGAAACTGCACTCAGTAAAAATAATTTACCACCGCAAAATTTAGAACTCGAAATCACAGAAGGCGTGCTAATGCATGATGTCGATAATTCCATTGGCATTTTAAATCAATTGCACCAGCAAAATATCAAATTGTCTATCGATGACTTTGGTACAGGATATTCTTCACTTTCATATCTAAAGTCATTCTCTTTAGATAAATTGAAAATCGATAAATCTTTTGTTGATAACATTACATCAAACAACGCAGACCGCTCTATAATTCAGACGGTAATTCATTTAGCAAAGCATTTAGGACTCACCGTAATTGCCGAAGGTGTAGAAACCAAAGAGCAGCTCGATTATCTAATTGAGTATGGCTGCGATGAAATTCAAGGGTATTATTTTAGTAAGCCTCTTCCCGCAGAAAAAATCATCGACTTTTCACCGCTCCGACAGCAAGTTTCTTAAAACTAACTCGTTTATTAGTTTTTAGATGCTTCTACTCGCTCTTTTAGGTTTTTCAGCCCTTGTTCAAAATCTGGCCCCAACATATCTTCAATAAATAAAATAAAGTAACGTCCAACAATGTCATATCCAACGTCGCCAGAATCAGCCCAAGTAACTTTCGTTCCATTATCAACGCTAGAAATAACCATCGAACCCTTCGAGCTCATTTCAATATCCGGAAAATAGAGGTCATATTCAAGCGCCTTATTTTTTTCAATTGCTGTGAGCTTCATTTCTCCGTTTCCTTGGGTATCACTTTTCCAGACCGATTTATGTCCAATAGAAGCAGGCTCTCCCGAGTAAGTCAGTATCATATCTGGATCACGCTGAAACCAGACACCCCAGTGTTTCCATTGCTTAAAATTGGCTACATTAGAAAAAACTTCGGCCGGAGATGCTTCAATAACAATACTTCTTGATACGTTATAAGTCGAAGACAATGCCAAGCCAACAACAATAATACCTACAACCAGTGCAATTAGAGTAATGGTTAGAATTTTAAGCGCTTTCATAAAAGTCACCTTGTTATTTTGGTTTACGGTGAAAAGGATATATTAATTATTGGGTAAAGATAACGAATAAACTAAGCCTGCGTCAAAGCTTACTTTTCAACTCAACAATAGTAATTAGATTAGAATGAAGATATTTTTATAATATTTACTGAAAGAGAAAAAGATAGGCGTCAAAAAGTTATCTTATTAAAGTTAAGGTTTTAATCGAACGCGCAGGATTCCATTATTTACGATAATGGTTTCTGGCTCTATCGCCTCTAGCTTCCAACTATTAATGATTTTGTCGCCCTCTTGAGTCAACTCACCAGAAACAAAAATAAATCGCTGCTCCGAGTCTTCGGAGTACACATGTGCTCCAACTTTTATTTCATCAATCATCATAAGTTCAACACGAGTTAGTTGCTCGACGGTCTTGATAGGCAGGTTGGTATTAAGTTCAGAAGATACATCTCGAGGCTCGATAGATTTGGGACTAGGATGATTAGAAGAGTCTGAAGTTTTGGCTTCAGATTGTTCTGTACGAGCTGTTTTAGGCTGAGTTTTTCTTTCCTGTCTTTCAGGTTTGTAAGCTTCGAAGTACTCTCGCTCTTCAGATACAGATGAGCCTGTATCTGAGTGTTCTGAATTTATAGATTTGGAGCTTCCTTTTGGGCTTTCAGTTAATTCAGCAAACTCATTGCTATTTGCTTGAGATGAGTTATTCAACTCATCAGCATTTAGATTATTCGTTGCATTTTGTTCTATCGGATTATTAGATGACGGGACTTGTTCTGTTTGTGGCTGAATTATTCTATCAATATTTTGAGCTGAATTTTGATTACTTTCTGAAACAGAACGATTATCTATAAGTAAATACACTATGCTTCCCAACAAAATGACAATTATTGCTAATAAAACAATTAAAAGTCCATGCAGTTTACTAACTGAAGTTCCCTCGCTTTGTTGAGACTCATCAATCGGAGAGTCGATTAAAGATTCGATCTCACCAGACTCATCATCGCTTTGTTTTGCCTTATTCAGTGCGTTTAACAAAATGGACATCTTTTGTTGCCTTCGTTGCTATTTTAGTTTTGGAATATCTTTGGTTGTTGATGAGTTCAATTGAATCAATGTATTCATACCAGCGATACCATCGGCTTTTAGCCCATGACGAGTTTGAAAGTCGACGAGTAAGTCTTTCATTGTCTTATCAAAAACCTGACTGTTCTTAAGGCTTTCGTCACTAAATACAAATGCCATGCGCTGAGCTAACCACTTTACACCATCGCCTCTATCGCCAAAAGAGATCGGTTTTGAATATCCCGGAGGAGCTTGCCAAAGCATCAAATACTCGCGATTCCATAAAGATAATATCCAATCAAGTTTGACCCACCGCCGTCCAAGGCTCGACTCAATTTCTGCTTGATCGCTTTCAATCGCATGTAAGGTTAACCAACTTTGGTCTCCATCATTGTTTTCCAATAATAAATTCACGGGACGGTTAAGTTCTTTAAGCTCAAACCAGCTGGAAGATCCCGATTCACATTTCAATCGGTAATCAGCAACATAGCGACAAAAATCACCATCGCGTAAGCGATCGTAGGGTAACTGCCAACGATCGGCTAACTGAGCTTGTGAAACATAACCAAATTCATCAAATTTCGAGTCGCCAACTAATGATGCAAATAAAGCGTTACGATCACTTAAATTAAGTTGTTCTGCTGGCTCTTTTTCTGCTTCTGGCGCTTTATCTGACTTACTGTCCGAAGATATTTCACTGGCTAGTGTTTGTTTCGTTTCAATAACAGGCTTAGACTGCGCTTGTGGCTCAGTGGTTTTGGGAGGCTCACCACCTGAAATTTGACCAACCCAATAGCCTGCAGCTAAAACAATAAAAAAGCTCGCGCTCATCGCTAATTTAGAGCGAAACCATGGTGTTGCCGAGACAACATCACGGTCAGGCGGTAACGACTCGGCCGCAGCCACTTTGACATGTTTCTCGGCCACGGTGTTTTTTTCTTCGGCGAAAGCCGCCATCATTGCTCTATCGCAAATATTATTAATGAGCCTGGGAATACCGTCAGAATTGCGAAACGCCGACTTAATCGCTTGTTTACTAAACAAAGCTCTCTGAGTTCCAGCGATTCGGAGTCGATGATGAATGTATGATTGCGTTTCTTCCTCGTTTAACGGTCTAAGGTGATAGCGAGCGGTGACACGCTGCGAAAGCTGCCTAAGCTCCTGTTTCGCTAATAGTGACTGTAGCTCGGGTTGCCCCACCAAAATTATTTGCAATAGTTTGCGTTGATCCGTCTCGAGGTTAGTTAACAAGCGAATTTGTTCGAGTACTTCGGGAGCTAAATTTTGCGCTTCATCGATCATTAAGACGACGTTGATTTCGTCTTGGTAGCACTGCAGCAAAAATTGAGTCAAGTTATCCGTTAGCTGTTTTAGTGAATACTCACTTGCATCATAATCCACTCCCAGCTCATCACACAAAGTAGCCAGTAACTCCATCGCGTTGAGCATTGGATTAAGGATAAAGGCTAATCGAGTGTTTTCCGGCAGCTTTCTCAATACTTGTCGGCAAATGGTTGTTTTGCCCGTCCCAACTTCACCAGTCAGCAATACGAAGCCAGCGCCGTGCCGAATGCCATAAGCTAAGTGTGCCAAAGCCTCTTTGTGGCGCTGACTCATGAATAAGAATCGAGGGTCTGGAGCAATAGAAAAAGGACGCGCCTTTAACCCAAAGAATTTTTCGTACATTGATCCGTCCGTATTTATCTACGCGCCTATCTTATGCAAGCACAGCACAATTGAAAAGGGATTAGTTACAGACTTGATCAGATAATCAGCGATATCTAGCTGACGAAATGACATTCGTTGGGTAAACTTTCAATATATCATAATCTTATGGAGCCTTTATTATGGAAACAGAAAGACCTGATAGTGAAGAACCACACCAGTCTGGCTACGGACATATTGAGCAACCCCAACCTACCTATGATGAAAAGCAATTTGCCATGTTTTGTCATTTTGCAGCTTTTGCCGGTCTAATTATTCCATTCGGCTCAATTATAGGCCCTCTGGTGATGTGGCTTATGAAGAAACATGAATCAGCCTACATCGACTTTCATGGTCGAGAGGCGCTTAACTTTAACATCACAATGGCAATCGCATCTGTCATTTGTATCGTATTAATGTTTGTTTTTATAGGTATTGTTCTTTTTCCAGTTCTACTCATTTTCTGGCTTATTATGCTCATAATTGCCGGAGTAAAAGCGAATGATGGAATAATGTACCGCTACCCCATTAGTATTCGGTTGGTAAATTAAAGACCTTATGGATATTTATCTGGTCGGTGGCTCAGTTCGCGATGAATTACTCAATCGCCCTGTCGTTGATCGCGATTGGGTTGTTGTTGGAGCCACTCCCGAAGAGCTTAAAAAAGACGGCTATCAACAAGTCGGAAAAGATTTTCCCGTTTTTTTGCATCCAGAAACCAAAGACGAATACGCACTTGCTCGCACAGAACGAAAAACAGGCCAGGGCTATCACGGCTTTGATTGTTATTTCGCGCCAGACGTCACTCTTGAACAAGATCTCGAGCGCCGCGATCTTACAATAAATGCGATTGCTAAAGCCGAAGACGGTACTTTGATTGACCCGTTCAATGGGCAAAAAGACATTGAAGATAAAGTACTACGCCATGTATCCGACGCATTTGTCGAAGATCCACTAAGAGTTTTACGTGTTGCGAGATTCGCAGCGCGTTACGCCTCCTTGGGATTTACCATTGCCGATGAAACACTTAAATTAATGCAGCAACTTGCTCAATCGGGAGAACTCAATACTTTAACTCCTGAACGAGTTTGGAAAGAAACGGAAAAAGCGTTATTAGAAAAGTCACCCGCTGTCTACTTTGAGGTTTTACACGACACGCATGCACTTTCTTGTTTTTTCCCCGAACTCGATCGCTTATGGGGAATACCAAATCCAGAAAAGTGGCATCCAGAAATCGATACAGGGATCCACACCATGATGGTACTTGATCAAGCAGCTCTTCTGTCTGACTCCATCGATGTTCGGTTCGCAGCCTTGTGTCATGACTTAGGCAAAGGATTAACACCAGCAGAAGAATGGCCAAGTCATAAAGGCCATGAAAAAGCCGGTATCGATGTCATTAAAAGTCTTTGCGAGCGATTACGAGTTCCTAAAAAACTCAATCAATTAGCATGCCTTACATCTGAGTATCATCTGCACAGTCACAAAGCTTTTGAGCTGTCCCCCAAAACAATTATTAAGTTTTTCGAAAAAGCGGGAGCTTACACCCACAGTGATCGATTCGAACATTTGTTACTTGCCTGTGAAGCGGATTTTAAAGGCCGCACAGGCTTTGAGTCTCGAGACTATCCGCAAAAAACCTTTTTAAGCGATCTTAGGGAAGCCACACAAGATATCGATACAAAAGCAATTATTGAGAGAGGATTTAAAGGAAAGCAAGTGGGTGAACGAATCCACCAGGAACGCGTCCAGAAAGCAAAGCACTTTATTAAAAACTCGAAGCATGAAAATTAAATGAGCTTCTTTACACTTATTTATAAATAAGTTAATTAAAAAACAGCACGTATACCTCATGTCGGATAACAAGAACAGAAAAGTTTTTCAAATACTTGAATTTATCGGTTTGTCGATATTCGCGATAGCCTTTTTTGTTAATATCCCTTTTAAACCAGTCACTGAATTTCTCGGAGAGGACATTACCTCATTTATAAAACAAAACTCACCTTTTGTGTTCATTTTTGGAATTGTCCTTGCTGGAATTTCAAAGCATCTTAAAAATAAAAAAAAATTATCAAGCAAACAAATAACTCGTGATATAGATGGAGAAAAGGATCTCTTTGATAAAATAGAATCCGATGATATTAAATTAACAGCCAGAACTCTGGACTGGACACCCATAAAATCGGGTGGTACCAACTTCGGCACACATCGCCTCGTTCAAACAACACCTCGTAGACTTGAGTTTAAAATATCCATTGGCGGTACTTTGTTTTGCTCACTTTTCTCACTCATTGGTGCCGCGGTTGGTATTATGTTCTATATGGAATCAAAAGAGATTATCCCTACTTTAATAGGTAGCGTTTTCTTTGTATCAGGAATTGTCATGTATTACTTTATGTCAATACCTCGAGTTTTCGATAAAGGAGCAAATGCTTATTGGAAAGGAAGGCAACAGTTTCACTCTTTCTCCGGTTTAAAAGCTCAAAAAGAAAGCGTGGCACTATCTGATATTGCTGGCATTCAAGTTCTTAGCGAATACATTCGCGGCGATAAATCATCCTATTACAGCTACGAACTCAATTTGATTTTAGTGGATGGCAATCGCTTAAATGTTATCGATCATGGAAACCGAGAAAAAATAAGAAAGAATGCAGAAACTTTGGCGAGCTTTCTCAATGTACCTCTTTTTGAAGCCGGTTAATTTTAGAACTTATTGAGACTTTGTCGGTCATACCATGGCCACACTCTTGATTAAACTTTGATAAGTGACTTTAACGAATTCATTCCACAAGCATAATGTTCTATGGCTAGCGACTACTTGCTCGCTTGTGCTGCATGGATTACTATTAATTTTCCTCTGGAATCAAAAACTTACTCCTAAATTAACAATACAAAGTGATAATCAAATTCATATTCAATTAACCCGTCATAAAACTGAGCATCAACCCAAAAGTTCACTGAACGAAACACAATCAAAAGAAGTACCCAAAAACACTCAAACTGTCGCTCCGAAAAAAACAGACTTTGTCGTCCCCTCAACTGAGCAAAAAGCTGAGCCAGATACTCAGCCGACAAGAACTCAAAAGCCCATCAACTCGACTCTAACATCCAGTCCTAAAGAGGTACCCACAGATAACAACGGCGTTATTTCTGTATCAAAAGCACAAAGTACCACTATTGGTTTGGATATCTATAGCAACTTAAAAGCACATGCGAATCAACATATAGAAAATCATCCTTTAACCATCAATGAACCGTCGATAAACTCAAACGATAGAATAGACACCAGCAATATTTTCGATTCAGAACTAGTCGATAAAATTCGGCGACGTGAAGATGAAAAGAGAAATAACGAGCTATTAGAACACATACGCTCCGAAATTGACTCACACCGATATCGAGAGTTTCAATCTATCGGCGGTCAGCAAATGGTGCGCATTGATGGAAATTGCTACTCAGTCCCCGAAGATGATCCACTGGATGAATTTGATAACCCAATCATGATGGGCGCCGGTGCTTGTAGCAAAAAAAAATCTATCGAATTTAAAAGTTATGCCCCTCACATTATAAAAAAGCGGGCCCAACAAGTTAAGCGTTAATGACTTTCACGAATAATTTTTAGATAAAAATCTTTAATCATCGAAGTCGCTTCATTTGGCTCTATCGAACGCTCCTTTGCAAACTTTTTGGCAATATCTTTAATGGATTTCTTACCATCAACTTTTGAAGCAATATCTAAATACAACTGATGACTAAAAGCAAAGGACTGAAAAGTTCGGTTATTTGGAACTGGCTTCTCGATATCAATAAGCCAGTCTGGTAAATTTTCGAGCTCCTTCTTTAGCTGAACTTCTTTTACTTTAACCGCTCGCCAGCTCCATACCGTTTCCATACGATAGCCCGCGTTATACGGCGATTTTAAATAGGGAATTGTATTCTGTTTAATATCCTCGATCTCAAACCCAGCTTTAAGAGCTACGTCTTTAATTTCGTCGATGGAGTAACACAAAGCATCTCGATTTTGGTTGAACACTAAGCTACCAAAGTTAATCCATTGACCGCCCCGAGGTAAATAATGATTAACCGCTGCTAAAAACTGGCTCAATTCAAAGGGTTGAATATCAATAAGCCAAGGCGTGACTACAGTATCCATAGAAGCCGCTTTTATTGCTGGCTTAGTCGCATCACTAAATAACAAAGAAAAATTATCTGGCGTGTCTTTAATACTTTCAATTTCGTGAGTAACTACCACAGAATCAATGGCTTTAGGATGGAGAGGAAATTCCTCAATAGTAAGGCCATCGCCCCAAAGAATCTCCTTCGCCGCAAAAAGAAGTAGTGGATTAATGTCATTTGCGAGAGTTAATTTAGGCGTCAATGAACAGTGAAGATCATAAGCTAAACGACATGAACCAGCTCCCAGTACCAGTATGTTGTTGATTGATTGTTCGTCGATAACCTTTTTAATGATATCTAAAGATTCATTATTTTCCTCACCACCCCAAACCCAATCGCGATATAAATTGGCTTCATAACTTAATAAATTCTGAGTATGAGGAGCACGATCACTGAGCGCATCATATATCGGTTTGCTGGCCACTTTTGCCTTTAAAATTGGCGCTACCAATTGCGTTACCTGCTGTTGAAAACGTACTTTCCCTTCACACAGTAACGTCAACCGCCTCGCCGTTTCTCCGCTCGACTTTTTAATTTCATTTACCAACACTCGAATTTCGTCAGTCAGCACTTGATTAAAGTGATTAAGTTTAATGGTCCAGTCAACCATTGAATGAAGCGGATTTTTTAACAGCCAGGGAACATCATTAATTATTGGATAGTGGACAGAATCTTTTTCGGATACGAGTTGCCCCTCAGACAAAGATAGAGGGCTATTTGTTTTGGGACAATTCAGTACTGCCAGCTCAGCTTCTGTAATTTGCATAACCATTGATTAATAAGAAAAAGATACCTGTAACTTTAGCAAACCCATTCAAATAAAACAGTAATGAGTTCAAACTCTCACAGTTCCAAGCCAATGGAGACTTTAAATCTCAGTTCTTAAGACTAAATAGAATCGAACTAGATTCGTAGCGATTCAAGTACAAAACGTCAGGACAAAAAGCCAAAGCTTAAAATAATTTCACTTGAACTGATTTAATTCTTAAAGGATCAAGCCCAAATAATTAAACCGATCAAGGCTAATCCTAGCGCCAAGCGATACCACACAAAAGGCATCATGCCAATTTTATCGATGAGCTTTAAGAAGAAGTGAATACAGGTAAATGCACTTACTGCGGCTATAGCAAATCCAGCAGCAAGCTCTCCCCACATAACAGGCTCTGGCTGTTGAGCGAGCTTAAGAGTAGTTAGGCCTCCTGAAAGCACAATGACCGGTATCGATAATAAAAATGAAAATCGGGCGGCAGCCGTTCGAGTTAAACCTAACCATAATCCGGCCATAATAGTCGCCCCACTGCGACTGGTCCCTGGAATCAGCGCTAAGGCCTGTGCGCAACCCACGATAAGAATATCTTTCCAGGTTATATCGTATTCGTCTCGCTTATGCTTTACATTTTTTTCTACCCACCAAAGTAACAACGCGAAAACAATGGTCGTTGTTGCGATGACAGATACCGATCTTAAATAGTTATCGACCACATCTAACAAACTGAATATTAATCCCAAAATACCAACCGGCACAGTACCCCAAATGACAGCCCAAGCAAGCTTGGCATCTTTTTCCATATTTTGCGAAAACCCCGTCCGAAAAAATGACGCTGTCATACGGATTAATTCTTCACGAAAATAAATGACAACCGCCGTTAAGGTTCCCATGTGTAACGCAATATCAAAAGCAAGCCCTTGATCAGACCAGCCTAAAATTTGCGAAGGAAGTATTAAGTGGGCAGAACTAGAAACCGGTAAAAATTCCGTCAATCCCTGAATTAATGCAAGAAAAATTATTTCAATCCAATCCATTTTACCAGCTCATTTTTCAATCAATATTAATTAACGAACAAATCCGTAGTACAACCCATAAAGAATCGCTTGTGAAAAAATTATAACCCAAAAGTAAACACCAAACGCCATGATACGAGCAGGCGCGGTATCCAATTCTTTATTTTTCCAAATCAATCCTACTGAAAGACAAATAGCGATGGTTAGAGCGATTAAGCCATGAGTTTTCCAGTCGAGTGGCTCTGCGGCATTCATTGAAGATGGAACAATCCACAACAATGAGACAACAAAAAACGCCTTTAACCAATGCATCTATAACCTCGAATTCCGTTGTTTGGACATTAGCGGAGCGGCATTTTGGCCGATGTTTCGCTCAAAAGCAATCGCCTTTACCACCTCTCCCATTTGTCCAGGCATCATAAGCTGTTGAATAGCTTGCGAATGCTTTATTCTTTCAGCTGTGTTTTCCGACTGCTCGACTTGGCTCAAAATACCTGAAGATAGTATGAAATCAGTTTGAGAACAAAATGAAACCAGATTGAGAGAAGCAGCTTCTGCGGAATGACACAACTCAGAAAAATTAACGTGAGTCGTAATATCTTGTAAGCCGGTTAAATACCAATAACGGTCATGATGCCGATGCCGATAAAAACACTGTAAACTGCCAAGGGCACGGTTTGGGTTAAAGAAATCACTGGCCACATAACCGTAGTCGATAAACAACAACATACCTTTCGACAAACTGTTAGCGACAGATTTAAGCCATCCGCTGCGCCACGGAGCAGCCTCATAAATGACATTATCTTCCCAAGCCACTTTACTCCGGTGTAAAGATAACCAATCCGATAATTCAGTTGAAAGTTGAGAAGTCCACTGCCGCTCGAACTGCCCCATATCATTTAAGGCAACGGCTTCCTCTTGAAATACCCCCTCAGCAAAACGAAAACGATGAGCCGGAATTGCATCGAGTAATTCATTTGCCAAAATAACCCCTTCGAGCTCGACCTCAGGAAAACCCTTTCGCCAACTTATCTTACTTAAAACCTCATCAGACAGGGCAAATGGCTGACTGCGCAATGTTTCTACCTGCATTTCTTTTAGAGCTGGCGATACATCAATAATTTGATACTCGCAAATATCGTCGCTATACATTTGCAAAAGTTGCGCTGCCAGCTTGCCACTGCCTGCGCCAAACTCAATCAGCTTCCCTCCAGTTGCTTTTAAAGCGGGTTGCAGATGTTTTCCCACCGCCTTTGCAAAGATCTCAGATATTTCAGGAGCGGTTACAAAGTCACCCTTGGCCCCGAGGAGATCCTTACCAGTGGTGTAATAACCCGAGTGAACATTATAGAGCGCCCCTTGCACGAAATCAGAAAATGCGACTAAACCATCGCTTGATGCCTTAATTTTTTCTGCAAGGTACAAATAATTTTGAAAACTAAACTCTATTTCTTCATCATCAGGCATCGGTAAGTCGAGCTCTTTTACCTGATTTGCAATCAAGGCATGATATTGCGATTGATTCAACATAAGAGCCCCCACCAACTGAGCGAGTTACAAAAACTCGCCACCATCAATTGTTAGTATCTCACCAGTAACAAAAGTTTGTGAGATTAAATAATCTACCGCCCGTTTTAATTGCTCTACACTACCTGTCTTTTTAAGGGGTATTGAATCTGCCAATCGATTCAAATGATCTTTTCCTTTGCCTGGAGGAGGAAGAATAGCACCAGGGGCAATACCATTGACTCGAATTTTAGGAGACAATGTTTTTGCTAAATCCAGAGTCATATGTTTAAGAAGCTGTTTCGACCATCGATAAACAAGTCGCTCTACTTGAACGTGATTTAATCGGGCATCGAGCAAATTGATAATCTGATAATCTTGTTCTGCTTTCGCCTGCTGAGCAAACTGCTGACATAAAGCAAGTGGTGCAAAACTATTAATCGCCAAGATACTTTCCCAATTTTCATAAATGTTATCCCAATCATCAGTCTCAGGAAAAACGGAAGCTGAATTAATAAGTAGGTCGACAGGTTTAAAATCATCGGGAATATTTTCAAACACATTAACGACCTGATCCTGTAATGAGAGATCGCACTGCATAAGGTGATGATTAATGTTTGAGCTTTTTAAATGCTTTGAAAACTCTAATGCTTCTTGCTGCGAAGAGTTATAAAGAATGATTAATTGATATTGATGAACGACACAAGCCTCAGCTAATGCTCGGCCGATTCGAATTGCTCCGCCGGTAATCATCGCCGTCTTTTTCATGACTTGTATGAACTCATTTCAATAGGGTCCGGTATATGAAACAGTTTTTGAGAGGAATCACTAAACCTCGACCATAATTCCTTCACGCTTTTTAGAGCAACAGGGTGTATCCAATCAGGTGCAATGTCGTTTAATGGCTGAAGAACAAAAGCATGGTGCAATATCTCTTCTCGAGGCAACCTTATCGGTAAATCACATACCTCATAGCCGTAGTTTAAAAGGTCGATATCTAATGTACGGTCACTGAATTTTGGGGAAGAGTGATCGCGACCACCCAGCTTCTCTATTTGCTTGAAATACTGGTTAATCGTTTCTATCGACTCGCCAGAATCAAACCCTACCACCAAATTAAAAAAATCTTCTCCTGAAAATCCGACAGCCTGACTTTGGTACACAGGAGAAATTGTTAATTTACCAAAAGTCTCATACAAACAATCCATGGCTAATTTTAGATTCGTTTCGCGAGCTTGATTGGTGCCAATACTGGCAAAAATTTGCGGCATTTTTACTTGCTCCGCTCAATCTTTACGCCCACGGCTTTCGAACCTCTAACTGCACCTGGTTTACTTAACTTCAAGCTTAGCCAGCGAACATCAAATTCTGTTAATATAATTTCAGCGACACGTTCAGCCATGGTTTCAACCAACTGAAAATCACTTTGCTCAACAAAACTAATTACTCGCTTCGCGACGGCTTTGTAATCCAACGCTTCGTCAATAGTATCAGTTGTAGCGGCTGGCTTTATGTCAGTACCCATCTCAATGTTAAATACAACTTTTTGTCGTATTTTCCGCTCCCAATCGTAAATACCTATCACCGTCTCTACGGCAAGATCTTCTATAAATACAATATCCATTGGTTGCCTTATCGTTAATTGTTGACTTGCTTTCTGTTCAACGCAATGTAATGCTAGCGGCATTATACAATCATTTAACTCAAATTCATGGATGCGCTGGCTTTTTCTTTGATTATTGCAGCCTATTTACTGGGTTCAGTCTCCAGCGCCATCCTTATCTGCCAACTTTTTGGCTTTGGAGATCCTAGAGATTCCGGTTCAGGAAATCCAGGTGCCACCAATGTATTGCGTATTGGCGGCAAAAAAGCAGCCTTTCTCACCCTGCTTGGCGATAGCTTAAAAGGGGCAGCCCCGGTAGCCGCGACAGTCATTCTTGAGCAACCGATTTACGTCGTTGGTTTAGTCGGACTTGCAGCTTTTATTGGTCACTTGTTTCCCGTTTTTTTTCGATTTCAAGGCGGAAAAGGTGTCGCTACTTTTTTCGGTGTCATCATGGTTATGAACTGGCAACTCGGAATGTATTCTGCACTTTGCTGGTTCATTTGCGCCTGGGCGTTTCGAATATCTTCCCTATCAGCGCTCATTACCGCATTGACGGTTCCATTCTACGCTTGGTATTTTTTTCCTAAACAATTTATTTTTTTGTTATTAATGTGTGTATTGCTGGTATTTCGACATCATCAAAATATTCGAAATATGGTTTCAGGCTCCGAATCAAAACTGGGAACCAGTAGCTAAACACTCCTTAAACTGGATCGATCACTGACAATAAAAACTATGCGAATTATCCTACTTTTTATCATTATCGCCGTGAGTCCACTTGCGACTTCTAAAGTTTCTCCTCAAGCGAAAAAAGCATCAGAGTATGCAGCAAAAGAGTATCTTCTTGCCGCAGAAAATGCGCTAGCCGAAATGATTAGTTTCAAAACCGTTGCCGACCCTGCAGTGCCTTATTTGCAAGATAAAAACTTTATAAACTTTCGCAAGTGGTTAAAAACAAAAGCACAGTCTCTCGGATTGGAAACCGAAGACCATGGCTATGTTGTTACGATATCTCTTGGCCAAGGTGAAAAAGTTTTAGGACTAATTACTCACGGCGATGTTCAACCAGCAAATCCAGCCAAATGGAAAAAAAATCCATTCAGTCTTGACCGAGAATCAGCACCCGACAAATTAATTGGTCGTGGTACAGAAGATGATAAAGGACCTATCGCTGCAGCATTGTATGCAATGAAAGCGATTAAAGATAAAGGCTATCCACTAAAAGGCAAAGTAGAATTACTCATTTATATGGCTGAAGAATCTGACTGGGAGCCATTAAAAGAATTTTTAAAAACCTATGAACCTGCACCGGTTAATATCGCCTTTGACTCCGATTACCCTGTTGTTATAGCGGAAAAAGCCTGGAGCCATATAAACGTTGCTTTTCCAACATTTTCTAAAAGTGAGAAGACAAACGGTCCGGCTGTTTTAAGCTTTAAGGGAGGTGCTTTTCGAAGTCAGATTCCAGAAGATGCGATTGCAGAAGTCACAGGTATAACATCAACTCAATTGGCTGATATTCGATATCAACTGCGACAATATCCCATTCAATTTGAAACCACCGCGATTGACGACAGCATTATCATATCGGTGAAAGGAAAGGCAGCGCATTCGTCCACTCCACAACATGGAATAAATGCGGTTAATATTCTAGCCGAATCACTTAAAGTGGTTAATTGGGCAGACTCAGCACCTGCGTTTGCTATTAAATACCTAAATGAACTTGTTGGCGTTGGAATTGAAGGCAAAAAATTTGGTAACCTAGCTTATACACATACTTTCATGGGTCCAATGACTCTCTCTCCAACTCAAGTTAAATTTAATGATAAAAATGAATTGGAAGTCTTTATTAATGTTCGGCGCCCTTTCGGTAAAACGAAAGATCAAGTGACACGAGACATTCAAAAAGCATTAGATAAATGGAAAGAAAAATCACAAATCCCTCTCATTATTAAAGACATATATGTCGGCGATCCATTATGGGTTAAAGACGCTCCTCACACCGAAACATTATTGAATGTTTACTCTTATTTTACAAAAACTCAAAATCCCAAGCCGGCTGCAATTGGAGGCTCAACCAACGCAAAACTCTTTCCAAATGCAGTTAGTTTTGGCCCTTCATTACCAGATGCAGAATACACAGGACACTCAGAGTATGAGTTCATGACCAGAAAAACCTTCGAGTTGACGCTCAAAATGTATACAGCTGTAATATTAGAGCTTACTTCACAATAAATGATAATTAACTTTTTGTATTTACTGAGATTTTAATAGCAGAAATTAGAATTAAAAACTAAATTATGCAACGAAGTTGAAACATTCTATTAATTCAATAGAAAAGTGCTTGTCTACCTAAATCAAAATAACTAGACTGAAAAAGTAGTGTTGGTAAAAGGGTAAAAGCTTGTGTTCTCTATTAAAGCCATGAAAAACGTTGTTTTTATACTCACTAGCTTAGTTCTTTTCGCTGGCTGCGCAACCTCTGTTAAGCAAGTGTCAAAAACAAAGATAATTGAAAAAAAACCACCGAAACTTTCTATCGATCAACCTCTTTTTACAAAAAAACCTCAACTTGTTAATGCCGAATCTATATTTTCTCTCACAAAAGAACAGAAAGAAAAATACGAAATTTTCAAACAAGATTATTTAAAAGATATTAAGTTTAAAGGTAAAGATAAAGTTATAAATTCTCGAATACGCGTGGATACACCAGAAAATTTAATTGTTGGCGCATATCTTGAAAAGATTTCAGAAAACTTTTCTTACAAAGGGAAAACTTTAACTGCAAGAGAAACATTAGAAAACTTAAATGGTAACTGTATGTCATTAGCTGTTTTAACGACAGCATTTGCCAAAGCAAAAAATATAGAGATTAGCTATCAACTAGTAACCGAAGCTCCCATTTATCAGAAACAAAATGGAGTAGTTATTAGGGGACAGCACATC
Organism: Pleionea sediminis; assembly: GCF_007570825.1. Lineage (GTDB taxonomy): Bacteria > Pseudomonadota > Gammaproteobacteria > Enterobacterales > Kangiellaceae > Pleionea > Pleionea sediminis. The sequence goes on from NZ_SUNB01000001.1 coordinate 1,039,082, forward strand.
AAAAGTAAACTTTATGATCCTACTTTCAGCCCTAAACCAGGAACATTCACACTCACTAAGCCTTATGTAACCATCGATTACTATCCCAGTTTATTTTCACTAGGTGGAAGACGTGTTAATGACGATCAATTTCTTGCTATTTTTTACAACAATAAAGCTGCAGAGTCTTTTATAGATAACGACATTGAATTGGCCTATTGGTACACAGTCGAAGCTATGCAATATCATTATATTAATGAAGCATCTCTTAATATGCTTGCATTATTATATCAAAAACAAGGGTTAAACAACGAAGCGGAAAGAATTTACTTATTCGGAATCGAGCACTCCGATAAGAAAGTCGAACTATTGGGAAACTATCACAGTTTATTAATGAAGCAAAACCGACAGTTTGCAGCATTAAGAGTAGAAGAGAAAATGCGTGCTCTGAATGAGCCTAATCCTTTTGACTGGATTGACACAGCTTACGAAGCACTTCAAGAAGGAAAGTTAAGTCGCGCAGAGCGATACTTTTTGAAAGCTCAAAAGTCAGCGCCCTATTTACACGAAACTTACGCCGGCTTAGCTGCCATTGAATTCTTAAAAGGAGATATTCGCGGATCCAAAAAGCTTTTTAACAAAGCGATTGATATGTCTTATGAGCAAGAAATAAAAGAGAAATACAAAAATAAAATTTTATCCTTGACGATGAACTAACAAGTTAGTTCATCGATTGGCCATCGCGGCCGAGCCTTTATTTGCAAAGTTTCTCTTTCACCCATCTTAAACCGGCAATATCCTGCATAAGCGATCATTGCGCCATTATCGGTACAGTACTCAGGACGAGGATAGAAAACCTTACCACCCACTTTTTGCATTAGTGTTGCAAGCCCGTCCCGTAAGGAAACATTTGCACTAACGCCACCAGCAACCACCAGCTGCTTATGTCCTGTTTGCTGAATCGCTCGGCGACACTTGATCATTAAAGTATCAACAACAGCCTCTTGAAATGCAAAAGCGATATCAGCCAATGTCTGCTCCGATTGATCGCTGTCCCTTAACGTATTCGCGGTAAAAGTTTTAAGACCACTAAAACTCATATCTAATCCAGGTCGATCAGTCATTGGTCGAGGAAACTTGTAACGGCCAGGACGTCCCTTTTCTGCTAACTTCGCTAACATGGGACCTCCGGGGTAACCTAACTCCATTATCTTTGCTGTTTTATCAAAGGCTTCACCTGCAGCATCATCGATCGATTCACCGAGAATGGTGTAGTTGCCAATACCTTTTACATCGACTAAAAGTGTGTGTCCGCCAGAAACTAACAATGCGACAAATGGAAAATCAGGTTTTTCTTCTTCAAGCATAGGAGCAAGTAGGTGCCCTTCCATATGATGGACAGCCACTGCCTCAGCACCCCAGGCATAGGCCAATGAACGTCCAAAAGTCGATCCAACCAATAAAGCGCCAATCAAACCAGGCCCTTGAGTAAAAGCAACAGCATCAATGTCTTGACCTTTAAGGCCGGCTTGTTGAATCACCTGCTCCGTAAGTAGGGCAGTTTTGCGAATATGGTCTCGTGAAGCCAACTCTGGCACGACACCGCCATACTCAGCATGAGTTTCAGTTTGGCTGTAAAGCGCATGCGAAAGGATTCCATGTTCGGAATCGTAGATTGCAATTCCTGTTTCATCACAAGACGTTTCTATACCTAATACTCGAGTTGCCATAGATAATTCTAGTTACTAATTCTTGAGGTCAGTTTATCATAATTTAAATCAAGCGATGCTTGGCAATATCAGAAATTACTAGGAGAATTGTCTTTCTGTCGCCTGGTCAGCGACTTGATACCAGATTTGATTGAGTAGCTTTGTCCACTGACAATATATAGTAAAATGCTCAGACGATGCATTAATATTACGGTAACTACAATATTTCTGAAACAGTAGGTTTGCTTCATCATTCGTTAGCTCATTTATCGTGGCGCAAGAAGCAATATCGACCAAAGGCAATGCTTGTCTGGCGTATTCCCAGTCCAATATCTCACCATTAGCTAATAAGTTTTCAAATGACAAATCCATATGACAAGGACAGTGCGTGTCAATATTTGCAAAATAATTTCGCTCTGGTAACGCTGGTAGTTCGGCGATTTTGGCCATGTATTTAGTTTGATCACTTATGTTTTCTAACATCGAAAGATATTGCTCAACTTCTTGATAGAGATCCATCGGTTGAAAGTTCATATTCGAATCATGGATTAAAGATAAAGACTTGGCCGCCAGTTCTATTTTCTTATTTTTCGACCAGGATACATTAGATAAATTACCCGACTCTCGATACGGAACGATCAAACAACGGGACTCCTCATCGTGATACGATAAAGGAGGTGTTAGATTTAAATTTTCAGCTTGTTGAGTATTCTTAATAAACACATCGTAACTAATCGACAACTCATCTTGTCGTAGACACTTAAGAACCCAAAGTGAGACACCCTTACTCACATTCTTTTTTGATAAAGAGGATGCTTCATCTTTTATCAACCAACATTCATTAGTATCGCTTGGTAACGGCGCGACAACTTCAACACCATCGCTAAATATTTCTTCCTGCTTAAACAGCAGAAGAAGTTCTTCGACTGACTTCATTGTTTTGTTGACGCCATAATTTTTTCCACTCATAAATTCCATACAAGGTCATAACAAAGTAAACCACCATCAAAAGGCAAGTAACATACAATTCTTGTTGATAAAATATATAGAATGAAATGGGATTTAATACCAGCCAATAGTACCAATTCTCAAGAACTTTTTGAGCGACCAAATAAGTGGTAAATACCGCAAACCATACCGTAAACCCATTAATGTATGGCATATCTGCCTTCAAAATGGAATCAGAGAAAAAGCCAGAAATCAAAGCAACGATCGTTACTATACCAATCCATTTCAAATGTCGCTTCACGGACCATCTTGAGATTGGCAGCTCATGAGCTTCTTTGTCAGATGATTCATTTTTGCTATACCTCCAGTGATACCAGCCATAAACAGCAATGATTAAATAATAAATATTTAATGCTGCTTCCTGTAATAAATTAGTATCAAAAAATAAAACACTAAATATAGCAGTGCTGACAAAAGCACAAGGCCAACACCAACTACTGGCCCTTGCGGCAAGAATAATATATGCAATTGAAAGAGCTACAGCGATCACTTCCCAGGTATTTTGTGCCCGCCACTGCTCAGCCAAAATTTGAAAGAACTCCATTACAGTTTAAATTCTGTGATATCAGAATTTAAAAACTTACAGACAAAGATAGCTTTGAACTGCTCTTGATAAACTTCTTTCATTTCATTCTTGAGTACATCCATGACTAAATCAAATTCCCCGCATATCTGTGTACTCATTGCATTAGTATTTATTGCAAGTCCTTCGTACTGATTTAACTTATTAATAAAACCTAAAATATCAACTTTATAACCATCTTTTAATGGATATAAGCTTATTTCAACAGCCAATTGCATAATGCACACCTATTAAAATTGAGTATTAAAACTAACACCGACTTGTCTGGGGGCTCCTAACTGAAAGTAGGGTTCCGTCGCATAGCCATTTCTTGGGTCATTTCCGAAACTTCCAAACCCTCGGATATATGTCGTTTCATCGGTCATATTTTTTACCCACACGGTCAGCCGCCAATCCATAGCTTGATAGCCAACTTGAAAGTGAACGAGGTCTGTATGTTTGTTTCTGAGTTCATGATTATCTGAGAAGAATTCTTTATCTTTTCCTTCTAACGTAAGAACAGAAAACCAATGGTCTGTTGGCACCCATTTACCGGAAAGATGATAATTGTAACTGGGTGCTTGCGCTTGCTCTCTCCCATTAATGGTAATGACTTGATCATCTTCGAGTCGCAAAATTTGATCGAGTTCTGTTTCGAGTAAACCTATAGAACTGTTTAATTCGAAACTTGGGCTTACACGCCAATTAATATCAAGTTCAATACCCTGATTCGTTCCATTATCGACATTACCGACATAACCAATGAATCCTTGAGTGTCATCATCTCGAGTTATCACTTGCCAATTTTTTGTTTGTTGGTCGTCTCGAGTAATATGAAAAGCAGCTAATCGTAATGATCCTGCATCATCAAACAATGTTGATTTATAACCTAGTTCATAATTGATACTGGTTTCGCTATCAAACGTTCGATTGATTAAATCGAGTTCAGATTGTGGATTGACACCACCCGCTTTGAATCCACGAGCAATGAGGCCATAAACCATAGATTGCTCAGAAAGTGCATGCTGTAGAGAAACACGCCCGCCAATCATTGTTTCATCCGTCGTTTCACCAAATCCAACATCTTGATAATCTGCTTCTCGAGACTCTACACGGGCGCCGATTACAAGACGAGTATCTTCAGAAATTGAAGATTGTGCTTCTCCGTACAATGCAACCGTTTTGGTCTCGAAAATTGATTGAAAATCGCCAGATAAATAAGTGTATTGCCGAGTTAAAGCTTCGTCATCTTTTTTCGCATACACCCCAAATATCCAATCAGTTTGCTTTCCCCATAAATTGAACAGTGAATTTGGAAGCCAACGAAGATCTAGATTGATTGTATCCTTATCCCTCAAATAGCGATCGAAAGAAGAATAACCATCTGGATGAAATCCATCAAATGTCCAGTCCTCATCATAACCATAATCGAGTTGAGAATCTGAAACAGCAACGGAAAATTCAAATTCGCTACCTAACGAACTCAAATAATTTCCTTGTACACTCACTGCATCAGTTGCTTGACGATCAAATCCAGGTTCATCAGATAATGTCATTCGATTGTTGTCGAGAGAAAATGCATCATAACCATTATCAATATCCCAATGATGCAACGCGATCTTTAAATTAAAGTTTTTATTAACTTGCCAGTCAGTTTTTACTCGTGCGTTCAGTTCATCAATATTATCGGTATCATCTCTATTTAAAAATTGATTTTTAATAAAACCATCACTTACCGACTGGTGTAATACAAATCGCATCGCCGCTGCTTCAGAAATTTCACCACCAACGGCAATACCCGTCGACAAAGAGTTTTGCTCCGCTAAGGAAATGTCGAACCGATCAATTTCTGAACGAGCAGATTCTGTTTCCAGATAGATAGCTCCGGCAAGAGAATTAGCTCCAAAACGTGTGCCTTGAGGTCCCCTTAAAACTTCGACTTGCGACAAATCATATAACGTCGCGCTGCCCATCACGCCAGAAAAATCAATGCCATCGATAAAAAATCCGACACTTGGATTGATCGGGTCTTGAAATTGAGATCGCTCACCTATTCCGCGAATTTGTACAAAACGACCGCGGCTAGCTCCAGAATTAAAGTTAACGTTCCCAACGCTTCTTAATAACTGATCCAGATGCTGAGCATTTCGCTCTTTAATTTTTTCATCAAGAATAACTACCAAGCTAGAAGGTGTTTTATTAATTGGTTGTATCTTCCAGTCAGATCGAACGACTAAGACGTTATCATTCGACGCCATTTCCGTTTTCGATTTAATTTCATTGCTCTGATTTTTCTCTGATTCATCCAACTCTTCGGACATAATTGAACCAGTAAAAAAAGATACTATAACCACAGTCAATATAGGGTTAGTTGAAAACTTCATATAGAAAAATATGCCTCACAAATTTTAATACCGGAGACACCAGAATAGGATAATGTGAAAGCAACTGACTGACCATTCCTACGCCGGTATTAACCGGTTCAGGTTCAAAGGGTTCGCTAGACGTCTCAGCGGACAATAAAGTTGGCCGCACCCCTTGGTAAACATGTTGAAAATCTCAGGCGACATTATAGAGCAACTGATGACATTCCCAAAGCTATGCCTGAGTGTAATTAGGATGGATTATTTAATAAACCTCTCCGACATTACTGAGTAAGTGGTGATAATGTTGATATACCTTGGACATATCAATAGAGTTAAGAAAAGACGAGTAAGACAGATAGCACAGCAAGAATCGCAAATCCGAGGCCCATTTTGGTAAAAACCGTGGACGGCGGCACAGTCCTAATGAGCGCAAATAAGAAAGCGTCGGTAAATCTTCTATGTCTAATCGACCCGCAAATAATAATTGTATCGCATCAGCCCTTCCATGATTAACAGCAGCTTTCATAAAGTTGTGAACACGCAGTAATCCATCCAAGTACACAATGTCTTTAGTAAACGGTGCCCCACCGGATATCACACCGCCGCGAAAAACACGCCGCGTTGACTCATAAGATTGATCGGGAACATTTGTGCGCTCTAAAAAGTAACGGTAAACATCAATAAAGTTGGCTCCATCGATCGCCATTTGAATAGCTACAACACGGTCTGCTAAACGAGTCATTCGATCGAGATCCAAGGTTCCCGTAATATATTCCGCGAACACAGCCAAACCTTCTTGAGTTTTAGTGGCTCCAGGGTGTGCTAACGACAATAAACTTAAATTTCCCTCAGTTCGACCATTTAAAATGGTCGCGACGTGAATGTAAATTTCATGTTCAATGAGTTGTTTAATATCGTTGTCTGAAAAACACGCTGTTCGTCGAATTCGCACTTTTTCTGCACTAGCAAGAGCATTGGCAGATAAGTCTTCAACAACAAGAATTTCAGGAGCTTCATTGCCAAACGTCGCGCTTGTCACTTGTCGCATTTCTTCCGCTAAAGTCGATGCCAATATGCAGGCCTCTGGCGGCTCTCCCAAATCCATTTTAGAAATAGGCTTCAACAGCTCCAAATAGCGTCGTGCCAGATCAAGAGCGCTCGTTTTCTCATCTTTCAGTAAAGCTTTAGGTTCACCATACAACATTTTGGAGTTTTCAAAAAATCCGGAGGTACCTCGTGAATCCAACATATCAATGGTCGTAAGCAAGATGTCACATACCTGTTCCATCCAGTTATCTGCAGGGGTATCGCCCAACTGAGTTTTTAGTTTATTAAGTGCATCTCTTGCCGGCTTTCCCTCAAATGGCTCATAAGTCACTTCGGGCAATTTCTCTGCCTTGGCGTCAAAAAAAGCTTGCTTCGCGCTTATTGGCCAACCAACGAGCGACAAAACCTGAATATTTTTGCCTACTTGAAGTAATTCATCCGACAGTTTGCACAATCGTGCTCTCTCTCGAGTTTCCCAAGATGTCGATTTTTGACTCATAATCAATGCTTTAAGCGTATCGAATTCACATCACTGAGTATAACTCTCTTTTCTTTCGCAACCGTAATGAATTATTCGCTCCAACTTGAATAAATAACTGTGTGCAAATTAGCCATTATTTTTGCATTCTGGCTGGAAACCCATTATGATCGGCGCCCCTCTCTCTTGGAGGGCTTTGAATCTCCCAAAATGCGGGCATTCGGAGTATTTTATCAACAATCCAACTATTTAAGGTGGTGATTTTTCATGCCAAGCATAAAGGTAAAGGAAAACGAGCCGTTTGACGTGGCAATACGCCGTTTCAAGCGTTCTTGCGAGAAAGCCGGAATTCTGGCTGAAGTTCGACGTCGTGAGCATTACGAAAAACCAACTTCAGTTCGCAAGCGCAAAAAAGCAGCAGCTGTTAAGCGTCACGCTAAAAAGGTAGCTCGCGAGAGCATCCAGCGTAAACGCATGTACTAAGCGATCGTTTCCGAATTTCGATTAGGACCTTTAGCATATGGCCGCATTACTTGATCAGATCAACGATGCGATGAAAGATGCGATGCGTGCCAAGGCAAAAGACCGCCTTGGCACCATTCGACTTGTCACCGCAGCCGTCAAACAACATCTTGTTGATAACCGAGTCGATGATATAGACGATGCTACCTTGCTTGCTATTTTAGATAAAATGGTAAAGCAGCGACGCGAGTCTATTAAGGCATTTAATGATGCCGGTCGGACAGAACTTGCCGACAAAGAACAAGCTGAAATTGATGTTCTTACCGAATTTTTACCTCAACCATTGAGTGATGAAGAAATTGCTCAGTTGATTGATAAAGCCGTAGAGAGCACAGGCGCCGAAACCATGCGCGATATGGGCAAAGTAATGGGTGTACTAAAACCCAAATTACAAGGCCGCGCTGACATGGGTGCCGTTAGCGGCAAAATAAAAGCAAAGTTGGGATAAATACCCAGTTGCGACTTGAAAAGCGTGCTTGCGGTACGCTTTTCACAAACTTGATAACATTAGCGTTAATCGCCTTGTTGGTTTTCCAATTCTGGATACACTCCTGCATACTATTATAAACATTTGATTCTTGACGGATACTCAATGGCTGGACGTATTCCAAAACACTTTATCGATGACCTGATTGCACGCAGTGATATCGTCGAAGTTATTGAACGCCGACTTCAGCTCAAAAAAGCAGGTAAGAATTTTCAGGCCTGTTGTCCGTTCCACAATGAAAAATCTCCTTCCTTCTCCGTAAGCCCAGATAAACAGTTCTATTACTGCTTTGGCTGTGGTGCCAGTGGCAATGTTATTGGGTTTATTATGGAATATGACGGCCTCGACTTTGTCGAAGCCGTAGAAGATCTTGCTCACGCCCAAGGCGTCGAAGTGCCTCGTGAAGCAATGACTCAAATTAAGCCAGCTCAGCAATGGGAACACGATTATTATCAGCTTATGGAGAAAACGACGCGCTACTATCAAGCGCAACTCAAATCGAATGGCGAACGAGTCGTAGAATATCTAAAAGGCCGAGGTTTAAGTGGTGAAATAGCGCGAGATTATGGCCTCGGTTATGCCCCAGATGAGTGGCATTCATTACAGGCTCTCTTTGGACACGACCAGAGTATTAACAAGGCGTTGGTAAACTGCGGCATGTTAATTGAGAAGAATGGCAATCGTTACGACCGCTTTCGAGACCGAGTGATGTTTCCCATTCGCGACAAACGCGGACGAGTGATAGCCTTTGGAGGGCGTGTCATTGATAAGGGTGAGCCCAAGTACCTCAACTCACCAGAAACAGATATTTTCCACAAAGGTCGCGAACTCTACGGCTTGTATGAAATGCGACAGCACCAACGCAAAATTGATTGGGTAGTTGTGGTAGAAGGATATATGGATGTCGTTTCTTTAGCTCAGTTTGGCATTCGTAATGCTGTAGCCACCCTTGGCACAGCGACTTCCAGCCATCATATTCAACAATTGTTTCGCTATTGTTCCAAAATTGTTTTTTGCTTCGATGGTGACCGAGCAGGTCGAGATGCAGCACTTCGAGCGCTTTCACAAAGCATCCCACAAATAAAAGACAACCGGGAAATTCGGTTTATGTTTTTGCCCGATGGTGAAGACCCAGATACTCAGGTACGGAAAATCGGCGCAGAAACCTTTGCCAAAACAGCTCAAGGTTCGCCTTCTTTGTTCGACTTTTTGATGGATCATTTACGTTCACAAGTTGACATGGATAGCTTTGAGGGTCCAGGAAAGCTCGCTAATTTAGCCAAGCCATACCTTGAGTTAATGACCGACGCTATTCATCGAGAACGGTTTATTCAGCAGTTATCACTGCTAGTCGGACTGAGTGAGCGCAAACTAACTGATTTACTTCTCGAGTCTAAGTCAACCGAAGATGAGAGCAAACCGTTAGTCAGTGAAAGTCAGGGTGTCCCGTTAACCAACATTAGCCAACTAACCCCTATTCGCAGAGCCATAGCCCTGCTATTGCACAAAAGTGAACTAATCAATGAGGTTGTGGATTACGAGTGGTTGAGTCAACTTGAAATGCCCGGGAATGAAATTCTCAAGAAGATGATTGAAATATTGAAAGAGAGCCCCCACATTTCAGTGGGCGCCTTAATCGAAAATTGGCGTGATTCTTCGGTACAACCGCATTTACTAAAACTAGCAAATGAAGAGCTCCTGACACCTCTGGATGGTGCTGTTCAAGAAATACGAGACATCTTTAATCGATTAAAAAAAGAGTTTAAAAAACAACGTTTTAATCAATTACAACAGAAGTCTCAAAGAGGACCTCTGTCAACAGAGGAAAAACAGGAGTACCAAACCCTGCTTTTGGAGCTGTAGCCGCTAACATATTGCGACATATTTACAACAGCAAATTTGCTGTTGTGCGGCTACACTGTGTATAATTGCGTGTTTCGTGTGCAGCGCGCAGGCTTTCTATTGCCTAAACGCTGATTTGCAACGATTAACACTTACTAACTAGTATAAAGGTCGTAATTTAATGTCGAATGAGATGACCAGTCAGTCACAAAAGTCACAGCTCAAACTATTGATAGCAACAGGTAAAGAGCAAGGCTTCTTGACCTATGCAGAAGTAAATGATCACTTACCTCCTGATATCGTCGATCCTGATCAAGTCGAAGATATTATTCGTATGATTAACGACATGGGTATCCAGGTCGTAGAAACAGCACCCGATGCCGACTCGCTTCTTATGGCTGACTCGGTCGCCGATGACGAAGCTGCAGAAGAAGCTGCAGCCGCTCTCGCAAGCGTTGACTCAGATTTTGGTAGAACGACAGATCCCGTTCGTATGTACATGCGAGAAATGGGAACTGTTGAACTTTTAACGCGTGAAGGCGAAATTGACATAGCCAAGCGAATTGAAGAAGGCATTCGCGAAGTTGCTGTGGCAATTGCAGAATATCCCGCAACGGTTGAAACGCTTCTCGACGATTATGATCGTTTTCTGGCTGGCGAGATCAAACTATCAGATATTATCACTGGATTTAGCGATGGCAGCGAAGATGAAGACATTGTCATTTCTGGCAGCAACGTCGGCTCAGAACTTCCTGAAGACGAAAAAGATGATGAAGATGATGAATCAGAAGAAGAGGAAGATCTCGGCCCAGATCCCGAAGAAGCTCAAGAAAAGTTTACTGAGCTTCGCAAACAGCACGAAAAGACCGTTACCGCCATCAAAAAATACGGTAGAGCGCACAAGTCAGCTCAGAAGCAAGTAAAAGGTCTGCAAGACTTGTTTATGGAGTTCAAATTAATCCCTAAAGAATTTGACCGCCTTAGCAGCAAAATGCGCGGCAAAATGGACGCTCTACGTACTCAAGAAAGACTCATCATGAAATTGGTCGTAGACCAAGGTAAAATGCCGCGAAAAACATTCATCTCTGAGTTTCCTGGCAATGAGACAAATATTAAATGGCTAAACTCACACCTCAGCAAAGACGTTGGTTATCACGATGACCTTGAAGCTGTCGCAGAAGATGTCATTCGCTGCCAGAACAAGCTGCTTCACATTGAAGAAGAAACAAATCTGTCAATTGCTGAGTTTAAAGAAACCAATCGTCGTATGAGCATTGGTGAAGCCAAAGCTCGTCGCGCTAAAAAAGAAATGGTAGAAGCCAACCTTCGATTAGTAATTTCGATCGCGAAGAAATACACCAACCGTGGCCTTCAGTTCTTAGACCTGATTCAAGAAGGTAACATTGGCTTGATGAAAGCAGTTGATAAATTTGAGTATCGCCGTGGTTACAAGTTCTCAACCTACGCAACCTGGTGGATTCGTCAAGCCATCACTCGTTCAATTGCAGACCAAGCTAGAACAATTCGAATTCCCGTGCATATGATTGAAACAATCAACAAGTTAAATCGCATATCTCGCCAAATGCTTCAAGAAATGGGACGCGAGCCGCAACCTGAAGAGTTGGCCGTGCGCATGGAGATGCCTGAAGATAAAATTCGCAAGGTATTAAAAATTGCGAAAGAGCCGATTTCTATGGAAACGCCTATTGGTGATGATGAAGATTCACATCTTGGCGATTTCATTGAAGACAACGCTCAAGAGTCCCCTGTTGACTCAGCAACGTCTACCAGTCTTGGCGAAGCAACAAAAGATGTTTTGGCAGGCTTAACAGCCCGTGAAGCAAAGGTTCTTCGCATGCGATTTGGCATCGACATGAATACCGACCATACTCTAGAAGAAGTTGGAAAACAATTTGATGTCACTCGAGAGCGAATTCGACAAATCGAAGCAAAAGCACTTCGAAAGCTTCGGCACCCATCGCGCTCAGAAAAGCTTCGTAGTTTCCTAGACGAGCAATAAGACACTCTAAACTCCGCTTCGGCGGAGTTATTGTTTTCTGTGGTGATAAATTTATTTATGAGTGACTGTTTATAGAATGACTTTGCTGCGACTCACTGGCTTATTGTTGCTTTTACTATGCAATGAAGGATTCGCAAAGTCACAAATAGTTATTGATGATAATTTCTCTAAACTGTTTTTCAGTACTCCAATTCAAACCCTCAAAGAAACTCACTCTGAACTCCCAGAAGAAATAATTCATTCGATAAGATTTGAGGAAAAGACTTTCAATGAGTCTATGGACATTGGGTACAATGCCTACTGGTATAAACTCTCAGTTTCTGGCGACTTAAACCAACTTGACTCCAAAACTCTTCATCTTGTCTTTAGTACACACCATTTACGCCACCTTGATGTATTTTTATACGAAAATAAAACATTAATTAAGTCTCAAGCTTTAGGGCTTTTGAGTGAATCACCCAGCAATGGTTTATATAAGGGTCCAACTTTTCGATTTAAAATAAATAAAAATCAGAAGTTAACGATTCTAATCCGAAAGCAAAATGATGGCTCAAATATATCTCCTCTCACACTCTACGATAATGAAGCATTCAACGAAGCTTTATTTTTAAAGTATCTTTTATGGGGTGGAGCTATCGCTCTACTTTGCGCTCTTGGACTTTATAATGTTTTTATTTATGCGTTAAATCCAGGCTTTAGTTACTTTTGGTATCTAATTTTTCATGCTTCTGTATTTACTTATTTTTCAACAATGCATGGATTTGGCTACTTAATATGGCCTCAAGAATTTCTCACCTGGCTCGGGCAAAATTTGATGCCCATGCATGTACTCATTGTATGGATAGCATTACAATTTGCTCGTACCTTTTTACAGACCGAGGTCAATGCACCATCTCTACATGGGTTTATAAAATTTTTCGACTACTTCACACCTATTGCGCTTGTATTGGTTATTTGGTTACCAGAGTACATGACCGTAATGCCATTCCTTTTTTATCAAGCATTTGCTTCCGTACTAGGTTTAGCCCTGGCTACATCGGCTCTATTAAATGACTATCGACCAGCACGATATTTTTTACTCTCATGGATTTTTGTTATTGTGGGAGCTGCAATTACTGCTGCAGCTTACACAAATTTAATTCAGGCGACTAACGTGACCATTCATGCATTCTTCGCAGGAACAATATGTGAATTATTACTACTCTCTATCGCACTAGCAGACCGACTAAGATATGCCGAGAAAAAGGCAATCAGTAAAGCATATATCGATCCCCAAAGAAAACTACCGAACTACTCATTTTTCATAAATGAATTTGCAACGCAGTTGGTCGAAGTTAGAAAAGCACGAGAGTCTATAGCTTTAGTTGTTGTTCATACCAAAAATTATCAAGAGCTGGTTGGACTATTAGGCCCCAACATATTAGAGCCTATTTATCGAGAGCATGTCGCACGACTTGAGAAATATTTAACCACATCACCTTGGGCAGTGACTTTTACTGCACCTTCTGAGAATCAAGAATACTTTGTTTCTTTGCCTGGAGATCAAATATTATTTTTGATTGAGGTTAACCAAGACTTAGAGGAAAAACTTAAGTCACTACTCACATTTACTACCGAGCCATTAATTATTAAGAACTTTGAAGTTTCTCTGGATATTCACGTAGGCGCTACAATTATTGACTCTAAAAAACTATCGCCTTTGGAGCTTTATCGAAAAGTTCAAATTGCCTTATTACACTGCTCATACAAAGAGCGAGAATGGAATATTTATACCAATGAACAAGATATTTCTTTAAAAGAGCATGGTGCTCTATTGAGAGATATTAAAAAAGCAATTGCTGATCATGAATTTAATATCATGATTCAGCCGCAATTTGACTTATTTACACAACAACTCGTCGGCGGAGAAGTGCTTGTTCGCTGGGACCATCATAATCGAGGTGATGTAAATCCAGGCGAATTTGTTTTGGTCGCAGAGCAGACTGGTATAATTTCAAAAATCACACATCAAATTATCGAGCACGCTTTCCATTGGCTAAGTATGCAAAGTAGCTTACCTGACAAATTCTTACTCTCAATCAACCTTTCGGCCCAAGATTTATACGACGACCATCTATTACCCTTTATTGAAAATAAGATGGAAACTTATAAGGTACATCCACACAATATTGCTTTTGAGATCACCGAGTCATCAATGATGAAAAATGCTCAAAAGTCTCTCAATACAATTAACGAATTACAATCTAGGGGTTTCAGTATTGCTATTGATGATTTCGGTACGGGTTATTCATCGCTATCTTATTTACAACAGATCAATGCCGATAAAATAAAAATTGATTTATCATTTATTAGAAACATCAATCATAAAAAGACCAACAAGGCAATTACAGCAACAATTTCAAAACTTTCAAAGTCAATTCAAGCCAAAACAGTTGCTGAGGGAATCGAAAACGCAGATGAGCTGCTGGTTGTTAAGCAACTCAAGTGCGATATTGGTCAAGGAATATTTTGGAGTGAACCACTTAAACCAGAAATCTTTTCACGCCGATACAATACTCAAAAAAATGTCTTTGAAGACGACGAATACGAAGAAGCTCAGAAGCCAATTTACTAATCAACTAATTAGGTTCCCTGCTGCCTCTTAATAAGCCCTGCAACATCATGAAAGTATCTCCTGAAGTAAGCTTTTACATCCTCGAGAATTAGATAATTGATTGGCACGATAAATAGCGTGATTAAGGTCGCAAACAAAATGCCGAAACCTAAACTTATCGCCATTGGAATCAAAAATTGTGCTTGGGTTGATTTTTCGAACAAAAGCGGCAGTAATCCACAAAAGGTTGTTAACGAAGTAAGCAGAACGGGCCGAAATCTACGACCACCAGCTTCAAAAACAGCCGTTTTAATACGCACACCTTCTTTTCTTTTTTGATTAATGTAATCAACAAGCACAAGAGAATCATTCACTACGACACCAGATAGAGCGAGCATTCCCATGAAACTCAAAATGGTTAGATCCATTCCCATTATCCAATGCCCAATAACCGCGCCAACTAGTCCAAATGGAATGACAGACATAACAATTAACGGCTGGGAATAAGATTTAAATGGAATTGCTAGCAGAACGTAAATAAGAATGGCTAAACCAATAGCTCCCCAAATCAAGTTTTGCGTCGACTCCCTTTGATCGCGTGCTTCTCCCGCTAATTCAAATGTAGTCCCAGGATAAGATGCGACTGTATCGGATAAGAACTCGTTGAGTTCTCGTTGAACCGCAGAAAGGTCGCCATTTTCTTTATCAAAGTCAGCGCCAACCGTTAATGTTCTCTGCCGATCGATTCTTAATATGCTATTCGGGCTTAAACCTGGCTCAACATCTGCCACTTGCCAAAGAGGAACCTCTTTATTAGCCCCAACCCTTATCATCATTTGCTCAAGCGTCTCGATAGATTGACGAGCTTCTAACGGATACCGAACCATGACTCGCACTTCTTCACGTCCCCGTTGAACCCGCTGTACTTCAAAACCAAATACTGCTTGTCGCACTTGTCGGGCAACCGTATTTAAATCCAGTCCTAAAAGCCGAGCTTCAGGTTTCAGTTCCAGTTGGAGTTCTTCTTTTCCATCAGACATTGAATCTTCTATATCGGAAACCGCCGAGTATTGCGCAAGTTTGGATTTTAATGCCTCACCTAACTTCTCTAGCGACTCCGTATCACGCCCTTTTAACTCAATATTAATTGGAGGACCACCCCAGCCACCAATTTCGGCTCGATAATTTAATTGCTCAGCGCCAGCAATTTGGCCCACACCTTTCCGCCACTCGTTAACGATTTCACGAGTTGTTACTTCCAACGTCCTTTTTTCTGGCGGTACCGTATCAATTCGAACTCGACCCGTCGTTGAGTTTCTTCCACCGCTGATAGAATAAATATTACGAATAACCGATTCTCCAGTATTTGGATCAGTATATTTTTTTCGTAATTTTTTTGCTTCGTCCGTCATAAAGGCAATAATTCGATCGGTACTTTCAAAAGCAGTTCCTGCTGGCATAACTAAAGTCGCAGTTGCTACTTCACTTTGAACTCTTGGAAAGGGTACAAACTTTGTATGGCCACCACCGATCGTTCCGACAATTATGAGGAGACTTGCAAACATCAACATCCAGGTTGCATAGCGCCACCTCATAGCAAGTGCCAATATCGGTTGATAAACTCGTTCAATAAAAACTTCTAGGGAATTCGCTATTTTCTGCTGAATTAAAGTTAGCTTGGAACGATCGCCTATTCGTCTTTTTACATGCTTCAGGTGAGCAGGCAATATAAACTTGGACTCGATAAGAGAAAATAACAAAACAGGAACAACGACAAAAGGTATTGCCGTAAACCAACTTCCTCGACCGGTTTGAAAAGCTAATGGAAGAAAAGCTGCCACTGTAGTGAGTATGCCAAAAGTAACCGGAACCGCGACTTCTCTCGTACCATTAATCGCAGCGTCCAAAGGATCATCTCCTCGTTGCAGATGCGCATATACGTTCTCCCCCGTTACAATTGCATCATCAACAACAATACCAAGAACCAAAATAAACGCGAATAAACTCATCAGGTTCAAAGTAACATCGAAGACCGGCATTAAAAGAAACGCGCCCATAAAACTCATTGGTATGCCCAAGCAAACCCAAAAAGCAACTGCTGGCCGTAAGAATAAAGCTAAAAGAGTAATTACCAGGAGTGCACCTTGCCAAGCACTCGTTGTAAGAGTTTTTAATCGGGCTTTGATAGGTTCACTTCGGTCTCGCCAGTAATCAAGTTTCATGCCTTGCGGAATTTGCGATTGCTTTTTGATAATGTAGTCTTTAACGGCTTGCGTTACCTCTATGATACTTTCTTTACCCGTTCGAAACACTTCAACTTCGACAGCAGGAACGCCATTAAACCGAGTTTTCAGAGGCGTCTCTTCAAAATCATCTCGAATAGTCGCAATATCACCCAACTTAATCATGGTTCCATCTTGAGTCGTGATAATCGGAATCCGACTAAACTCTGCCGCTCGATAGGCTTGGCCGCGGCTTCGGATAAAAATTTCACCGCCTTCGGTCTTCAAATTTCCCGCCGAAACATCACGCGAGTTTTGACGCAAAACAGTCGCTATTTGTTCTAACGTAAGATCATATTTACGAAGGGCCCATTCAGGTATTTCAATTGAAATTTCAAAGCGTAAAGTATTATCAACTTCCGCTTGCGATACTTCCTTCATGTTCGCAATTTCATCACGAATATCTTCACCCATTCGGCGCAAAGTTAATGCATCATAATCTCCATACAAGACGACTCCGATAGCATCTCTTCGCCACTGAGGAACTTGCACTAATAAGTTTTCAGCTTCGATCGGAAAATTATTGATAGCATCGACTTTTATTTTTACTTCATCCAACATCTCTCGAACATCGTAGCCCTCTTCCACTTCGATAGTTACCGAAGATGCACCTTCGCTACTACGTGAAGTTAACTGTCGAATACCTTCAATGTCTTGAATCGCTTCTTCGACTTTAATCGTTATTCCCTCTTCAACCTCTTGCGGTGAAGCTCCAGGTAATGACATAGAAACTTGAACACGACGCTGCTCGAACTCAGGAAATAAATCGATAGGAATTTGCGTAAATAAAACGAAAAGCCCTGAAGCCATAACGATAAACAATAAAATATTGGCAGCGACATCATTTTTGGTAAACCAGGCAATCATATAGTCTCTCCCAGTCTAATTATTCGCGCTAGCATTAGCTGTTGGGCTACCGTCACTCTGCTTTGAGTTGCCATCTTTACTTTTTGCTAATTTACTTGCGTCAGTTTCTTCCGATTGTTTATCAATAGATTTGACGCGAGTTCCATCCGGTAGGTTGGCGGTTGGAGTCAAAACCAATACATCAGAAGCTTGTATTGTCGATTGTTCAATATTCGAAATGAGCGGATCTCGTCTCGAATTAGAATCTAAATAGGCAGCAGCAGGAACAACAACAGAAGTCGCGTCTGTCCACAAAGGAAACACCTTTCGTTTTTTTAACACACCTTCTTGAGCAATACTCACAAAATAATCTTGCGATACCGCTCTTCGAGGAATAACAAAAACATTCGATAAATTACGGCCTTCTATGCTTGCTCTCAAAAATTGACCAATTCTCACCGCGGGTCGTTTTTGAGTGTCTTGAAATGGCTCATCGATACGAGCAACGACATACAACATACGAGTTGCTGAATCAAAAGCGCCCTCACTTCGAACCACCTCACCTTCCCACTGATAGGTTCTAGAGCCCAATTCACCCTCAAAAATTACTCGAGGACCGTCCGACATTTCTTCCCCAGCATCAGGAACAACCAAGTGATCCAAGTCAGCAATTTTAACTGGCAGTCTTACTTCTATAGCGTCTGTTGAATAAATTTCAGCAATTGACTGTGATGGCGAGATAACTTGGCCAATATCCACTGATTGACGAAGAACTTTTCCGTCGAATGGAGCACGAACTTTAGTGCGCTCCAAATTGAGACTTGCTTTTGCTAATCTGGCCTTCGCCGCATCCAATGCTGCCTTAGCCGCTGCCACCTGAGGTTCACGCAGAGCCAAAGACTTGGCGGCCTTCCCTTGAGGTCTAATATTCCATTCTTTTTCAGCTAATTCTGCTTGCGCAAGCTCTTGCAAGTACTTGACCTCGGCATCAGCGACGGATGATGCAGCAATGTCGACTTCGATACGAAAATCGCGGTCATCTATTTCGACCAACACATCACCTTCCTTAAACGAAGAACCCGCCCGTATTTTTGGTGATACGTTAATAACTCGCCCACTGACATCTGCAACCAACTGAGTTCGAGTCAAGGACTCAGCGGTTCCATACGAATCTATCCAAACTTGATAATCTTGCGGTGCTAAAGCCCGAGTTTCAACGGCAACACTAGGAGCCGGCCGATCACCCCTTTTTCTGCCCTCAGGTTTACTCGAAACCATGTTAAAAAATATAACAATGGCAACCAGTAAAATTAGACAGGTAACAATAAAGTGAACTCCCCATGGCGCACGCTTTTGATACTCTGGTTGGTTTTCTGACTCTAGCATACTACGGTCTCTAGGCATTAAAAGGCTAAGAATAATAGAAAGTTGCGATTGATTGCAGTCCGTTTTACATTTCATTACAAACTTGACATTAAAACCAAAAACAAGATTGAATCGGCCTGCAATATGCCGTAAACTTCGGCCTCGCTTAATTTGGGTTGTACGGTTAAGTCGTCCTTTCAGAGCTTAATGGTTCAAATACCCAACTTTAAAAGCGACATAGAGTAAAAATGGGCCCTTAGCTCAGCTGGTTAGAGCACCCGACTCATAATCGGTAGGTCCACAGTTCAAGTCTGTGAGGGCCCACCATTTTTACACTCTCGAACATAAAGAACAAAGCACCCGACTCGCTCTCTACAACCCGTGCTGCCAATCCACAGCTTCAGTCTTTATAGACTCCAGTTTTAGCCTGCATCGCTAAAATAAATCACGCTCGACTTAAAATTGAACACACATTTCTAGTATCAGGTAACAAAAGTCGGATAGCCGCAGCCAATTTCGCAAGATCCACTATACAAAGCTTAGACGAATCAGAGTTATCATTTTAGATATAACCCGCCTTTTATTTGTTCTCATGCCTTATTGAACCTACAATTAACTAGCTGGCAAAAAACAAGTTATGACAACTAAATGCGGATTTTATTGTTTAAAATCATAAAGATAGCCTTAATTGCTTTAATATCTACTCAGACCATCGCTCTCGATCCGAACAAAGATTTCGATCAGTATGTTCTTGATGCCTGGTCAATAGAGAAGGGCCTGCCTCAAATTACCGTCCATGCCATTACGCAAGACGAAAGTAATTATCTCTGGGTGGGTACTCAAGCGGGTCTTGCGCGATTCGACGGAGTCCGATTTAGAACTTTTAGTGCCGACAATACACCTGAAATACATGGCAATTTCATTCAGTCCTTATTTACCGACTCCAAAGGGCGCGTTTGGATAGGGAGCTACAAAGGTCTCACCATGTATTACCGCGGCGAGTTTACAAAAATTATCGCCGCAGAAAACGCTGGAGTTCAATTAAATATAAACGACGTGTCGGAAGATCCTGTCGGCAATATTTGGATTACTTCCAAAGAAGGAACCTATCAACTCGTTGACGGCAAATTACACCGCTACGAAATGATTCCAGAATCGTCTTATTCGGTTACCAGTACTCGCTCAGCACTCTACATCGGCACCGTAGGAAAAGTGTGGAAAATAAAAAATAATAAAACTCAATCGCTGCTTTTACCTCAAGGCTACCAAGACTCAATTATCAATCATGCTATCGTCTTCGATAAAAATGTTTGGTTGGGTACCAATAAAGGATTGCTCGTTTTAGAGACAGACTCTAACGTCATAACAGAATTTAAAACATCATCGCCTCTGTACCAATACCCGATAGATTCCCTGGGTATGGACTCTGACAATAACTTGTGGATTGGAACAATAATAGGGCTCTTTCGAATTCGAGACGGTGCAGTAGTGGAACATTCGCCAAATGATAATCCTCATAACTTTCAACAAATTTTAGCCTTCCATGAAGATCACGAGAAAAACCTATGGTTCGGCAGTCACAGAGACGGTCTCGCTAGGGTTTGGAATGGACGAACATTACGTTACAGCGTTGAGGATGGTCTTGGAGAGCCATTGGTCTGGAGTATTATTCCGAGTGAACAGCGTGATGCCGTTTGGACTGGAACAAATCGAGGCTTATTCATATTAGAAAATGGTAAGTTTAAACAAGTCCTTACTTCTGACCAGTTATCTCATCCAACCGCCTATACCATGTTAGAGGAGGAGGAGCAGTTATGGGTAGGTACTCGAAAAGGATTAAATCGTATCGCCAACGGTAAAGTTTTGAATGTTCCGCACAGCGATAAACTTTCCTCAATGCAGATCAACAGTATTATCAGAGATCGCAATCAGCAACTTTGGCTTGGTACTTCCGATGGCTTATTCAAATACTCAAAAGAAGAACTCAAACCAATCAAAACGGATGACAATAAATCGGTATTTATCCGTCCCATTCTAGAATTGAATGACGGACGAATTTGGGCGGGAACTCAAAAAGGATTGTATGAAATCACCAATGACTCTTTATCACCCGTTGGTTTGGAGCAAGGTCTTAATCAAGATATTGATGTATCTGGAATTTACCAATTTGATGACAACAGTGTGGTTATTTCAACGATAAGTAAAGGGCTGTTTTTTTTATACAACCAACAGTGGCATCACTTTACCGAAGACGAAGGCTTGCCCGTTAACGAAAGTTTTACTGTATTGGCTGACGACAGAGATCACTTGTGGGTTAGCGGATTTAAGGGCTTGTATCAAGTACCAGTAACCCACTTAATTGACTATATGAATGGTAAGCGTGACTCCATTTTTGCATATATGCTATTGAGCGAGAGTGGCGGAATTATTGGCAGTCAAAAAGCCTATTGCTGCAATGGTGCAGGCAACTCGAAGGGATTTTTTAGAGATGATAAACTTTGGTATCCAACGCGGGACGGTGTAGTGATGCTCGATACAAGAGACATTCAACTTAACCGCTCTTTACCGCAAGTAATCATTGAGCGATTTTTCTATGGTGATGAATGGCAATCTGTTCATTCAAAAAGTCGCTTTATCCTGACGCAAGATGAGAGAGATGTTGCTTTTGATTTTACCGCATTGAGTTTTCGTGACCCGAAAAGTGTCCAGTTCAGGTATCGGTTAGTAGGTTATCAAGACGAATGGCGAGATCTCGACAGTCACTCTCAACGACGAGTGAACTATACAAACCTTCCACCGGGTAATTATTCATTTCATGTAAAAGCTTCGAATAATGCTGGCCTTTGGAATCCAAAAGCGGCTGAGATCAATTTTACCATTAAGCCATTCTTTTATGAGTCAACCTGGTTCTATATTATTTGCTTGATTGCTTCTGCGGCTCTGGTTACGGCATGGCATAAACTACGACTTCGTTCGTTAGAGTTAAAGAAAAAAGAACTTGAAGGAAAAATTCGAGAACACACTCAGCAGTTGGAAATTTCAAATAGAAAGTTACATGATGCTGTGCAGGCGCTTCAAGAAACCAGCCAAACCGATCAGCTCTCGGGATTAAAAAATAGAAGATACTTGAGCAATCAATTGCCTGCAGATTTGGCCAACTTTGAACGCGAAATTGACTCACATCACAATGGGCACTCAATGATCTTTGCCTTGGCGGATATCGATCACTTTAAACAAATTAATGATCAACATGGCCATAAAGCAGGTGACACAATAATCAAAAGATTTTCACAAATTATTCGCGATCACATTAGAGAAGGTGATTATGCGGTACGTTGGGGCGGCGAAGAATTTATAATTGTATTTCGTCCCATGCCACCGAATGTCGTTCCTATAATAATTGATCGACTAAGAAAAACGATTGAAGAAGCCGAATTCTATATTGCACGAGACAAGAGTCTTAAAATCACTTGCTCAATTGGCTATGCAGAGTACCCATTTTTTAAAAGCGATATCCATCGCCTTAGCTGGGAACACACTGTCGAAATTGCAGATCATGCACTCTATTCAGTAAAAGAAAATGGAAGAAATGGTTGGGCCTGTATAAAGCCCACAGAAAACACGCCGGTTAGTAAAGATATTTTATTCACTATTAAAAACAAATTAACGGAAGAAGTTGACTCTGGACGACTAAAAATAGAAGCCAGTTACCTTTCTAAAAATAGCGAGTGATTTTTTAGACATTTTAATTTATCAATGAATGTTTTTAAATTTACTGTCCTTCTCTTCGAGCTCTATAATATCGACAACTGGCTCTTTTAGAGCTTCCTCGTCTGCAGCATATTCACCTGGCTCATAAAATTCAGGCTCGCTTTCTTCGAGCTCCCAATCATAAACTTTACGCAGTGGTTTTGGATCAATGTTTCGGAATAGAAACGCCGAGATAACACCACCGATCCCACCAAACAAATGGCTCTCAAAGGAAATTGAAGGATCCCACGGCAACACGCCAAGCATCATGCTTCCATGCATAAAAACGGCAATAAACATTAAAGCGATCGAGCGTTTGTCTCGCCGGAATACGGCCGCAAAAAATAAGAAATAAAATACGCCATGGGTCAATCCACTTGCTCCGATGTGATAACTTTCTCGACCAAATATCCAAACTCCAACACCAGAAACAATCCAGATAATAACTAAAGTTAAATACCGACTTTTTGGATAACCGTAATTTAACGCAGCACCTAATACTAAAACAGATGCAGAGTTCACAGCTAAGTGTTCCCAAGAACTGTGAATCAGAGGACTAAAAATAACACCTATCAGGCCAGAAAGCTCTCCAGGATTGACTCCCAGAGGACTTAAAGAGAGATTAAAAATATGCTTCGCTGACTCGATTACCCAAAGCAAGGAGAGGAAAGTTATTATCAATCCCAAATTTAAATTGGTTTGGTTTGTATTTTTCATGATAGATATGATGGGGGCAGAGTTTTACTTTTAAAGTCCTGGCGAATAATAAACGAGAGCCGGCTAATGAATATGCCTTGCTATTCACCACAAAACGTTCTGTATGAAGGAGATTTGTGACTAGAAAGAGATACCATCTGGCAACCTATCAGTAAAAAACAAAAAAGCCCGGACTTGAGCCGGGCTTCGCACATGCAGAGCTTCTAACAAAGATTAGTTTCGAACTTCTCCGTGGCCAGTAACCACAAACTTTTCAGTCGTTAACGACTCCAGTCCCATTGGACCATAAGCATGAAGCTTGGTAGTCGCGATTCCAATTTCTGCCCCAAGTCCTAGCTGACCACCGTCAGAAAAGCGAGATGACGCATTTGCCATTACGACCGAAGCATCAACACTACGCTGGAACAGATCGGCTTTTTCTTGATTCTTCGTACAAATCACTTCAGTATGCTTACTACCAAACTGATCAATATGAGCAATAGCATGATCAAAGTCGTCGACAACTCTAACCGCAATTTCGAGACTTAAATACTCTTCGCCGAACTCATCATCTTTAAGCTCTGTTGCATTATCAAAATATTTAATCGAATTTTTGCAAGCATTAATCTTAACGCCTTTATCAGCTGCCATTTGTGCAACTTTCGGTAAAAATTCATCGGCAACTTCAGAGTGAACCAACAAACACTCAAGTGCATTACAAACGCCTGTTCGCTGTGTTTTCCCATTTTCTAAAAGATTATAAGCCATACCTAAATCGGCTTCATTATCCACGTAAAGATGGCATACGCCTTTGAAATGTTGGATAACCGGAATCTTACTATTTTCGGTTACAAAATGGATTAAACCTTCTCCACCTCGTGGAATAACCAAGTCAATCAGTTGATCTTGTTGAATCAAGTCCATCATCAGTCCTCGGTCGGGATCGGGAATAACCGTCACGGCGGCTTTCGGTAATCCTTCGGACTCGAGAGCATTTTGCAGTACATTGGCTATGGCTAAACTAGTATCTAAAGCTTCTTTTCCGCCACGCAAGATAACAGCATTGCCGGACTTAAAGCATAGTGCAGAAGCGTCAGCAGTCACATTAGGACGTGCTTCATAAATCATACAAATAACGCCTAAAGGAACACGTACTTTTTTAACATCAATACCACTGGGAGGCGTACCAAGACTTCGACTCATCCCGACAGGATCTTCGAGTTCTATAATCTCACGAATGCCATTCACCATATCCATGACACGGGATTCGTCTAAGGTCAGTCTATCAACCATTGCAGAATCCAAACCATTGTCGCTCGCACGAGCCACTTCTTCAGCATTAACTTTTAAAATTTCTGCACGGTGCTCTGATAATGCATCGGCCATTTTTGCTAATGCCTTGTTCTTCTGGTCTGTGCTCAAAAGTGAAATTTTCTTCGCCGCATCTGCGGCTTGCTTTGCTAACAAGCTAATGTCTGTCATTTGTTCTCCAAGATTGCTAATGATTTTTCAGAAATAATCGGGTTGTCGTCTTCAGAGTCAATCACTGATTGGTCGATCTCTTCACTGGCCATAAGATTCAACATACAGCTACTGTGCTGACTGGTTGCTTTGGCCAGTTTTTTACCCTTTTCCGTTCTTACTAAAATAGTATCGCCAATTGAAAACTCACCCACCACGTTAACAATGTCTTTATGATCGAAACTCAATGAATCACCATCGACAATTTCGCCTATTTCATTATTAACGATAACTTCGCCTTTTGCTTTAGAAGTATGTGTAATCCAGTGAATGTGGTCTTCTAATGGCTTATCAAATGGTAAAAACTTGGTTCCAGGATTTTTACCATCGAATAAATAATTAAAACTTTCGGTTTTTAGTCCGTTTACAATAAACGTCAAAATACCATTTGAAGTTGCTTTTTCAGCTGCTTCCAATTTTGTTTTCATTCCGCCGGTACCAACACTACTATCCGGACCGCTGGCCATGGCAAAAATACTCTCGTCAATTTTGTGGACTTCTTTCAGCAACTCAGCGTCTTTATTAACATTCGGATTATCTGTGTAAAGACCATTTACATCCGAGCAAATGATCAAGCAGTCTGCATCAACGGCAGCGGCAATCATCGCCGATAAATTGTCATTATCACCGACTTTCAAGTCGTCGCTGGTTACAGCATCATTCTCATTAACTATCGGCAAAATATCATTATTCAATAATTCAAACGCCGTCTCTCGAATACTCGTGTAACGATCATGAATTTGTAAATCGCCTTGAGTTAATAATAACTGAGCGGTCGGGAAGTCAAATAGACGGTCCCAAGAAGCCATCATATCCATTTGACCTTTTGCTGCCATTGCCTTTTTCACCGCAATGGAGCGTTCTTTTTCTGTATTAAAAGCTTGTGAACCTGCAGCGACCGAACCGGAAGAAACAAGAACGACTTGCGTCCCGTGCATCCGACATTTGATGATAAACTCGGCAATTCCGAGTAAATATCGTGAGCTGCAACCATTTTTGTCTGGAGCAATTAAAGCGCTTCCAACTTTTAGAACGATACGTCGCCAAGGTAGATGGCTTTGAATACTACTGCTTTCCATGGTTTTCCCACTTTTCTCTGAGTTACTTTTTAAATTAAACTTAAATTTCATACTTTCTAACGAAGATAGTCCGCCCAATTTGCAACCACCCTCTTCGTAAACCTTTGATATTTCACGACCGCCGAATATTTAGCAATCGCCTTTATTTGAAAAAATTTCTACATTTCTTTATTGATAAGTCATTGCTTTAAAAATTTAAAACCTTTTAAAAAATAAACAATTACGTGTTCTGTCGCCCCTTAGAAGAGGATTGCCCGGTGAGTTTGAGCTTTAACCAAGGAAATATATAAAGCGATAAGATAAACAACAGACATGCCCAACCAACCAGATTGCTGAGACCTTTCACTGATTTTCGAAACCACCTCTCCAATCGACAACGCATGCGACTCGAGCTCATTCGGACAACCTTAAATCTGTTAAGAGTTTTGATGACAGGACTAATAGTTTGAACTGGAATGTTTAGTATTCTAATTAAAATAATGAGATTTATCAAATCAAATGCTCAAAAATGATAAAAATACCCCTTATAAATCAGAGTTTTGAGCAAATGAGATATATGAAAACCATGAGTAAATATTCGTACTCTAACTACTTAGGGGCAATAAGTGCTTATTTTGACGTGATTTTATTGAATTAAAATGCGTTAAACACGGCAAAAAGATGTATCTCCTCATCAATTTTGATAGAGTTCTAAGTTTTTCGAAAGATCGTTATAAGACATGAAGAAATACGAAGAGCTTCTGGTTTCGCTAAGGCGCGTGATCCGGGCAATAGATTTGCACTCCAAGCGATTAAATAAAGAGACAGGGCTAACAGGGCCTCAGCTCATGGTGATGCAAGAAATTGTTTTATGCGACAACATAATGGTTAAGGAGATTGCCCAAAACATAAATCTCAGCTCGGCCACAGTAACCAGCATACTCGACCGGCTTGAAAAGCGGGGGCTTGTGCGAAGAATTCGCTCAACCACTGACAAACGAAAAGTCGGGTTACATGCAACTGAAGATGGGCTCGAAACGCTCCAAAGTGCGCCAAAACCACTGCAGCAACATTTTATCGCACGGTTTGAAGCCCTAGAGGAGTGGGAGCAAACTCAAATGCTCGCAACCATGCAACGAATCGCCAAAATGATGGATGCCGACGCCATCGACGCATCCCCTCTACTCGAGGTTGGGCTTATTCAAAAAGCAGACGAGTCTTAGAATTACCAATTCCCTTTACAATTTTCCGGTTTAAAAGAGAGTAATATATTAATGATAAAACTCATCAGGCTCGCTCTGGGCGGGCTAATTGTGTCAGCCGATAGACTGACCAGAGGCCCTAAACTGAAACGCCCAGAAGAGCAGCAGCGTGAAGTTGAGCGGCAAGTAAAGTCCTTAGCTCTTTATCAGTTTTCTTTGTGCCCTTTCTGCGTAAAAGTCCGACGAAAAATGCATAAACTGAATTTGCCGATAGAAATCAGAGACGCCAAATCTCAGGGTACCTTTCGCGATGAACTCCTCAACGGCGGCGGCAAAATAAAAGTCCCTTGCTTACGGATAGAAACACAACAAGGGGCTCGCTGGATGTACGAGTCTTCAGATATCAATCGATATTTGGAGCGCGAGTTTGGCTAATAGAATATCAATAGAATTTTAAGTAAAGCATTGATTCGAAATAATTAATGGCTTAATAAAAAAATCCCCGCAAATGCGGGGATTTCTATGTGTGTAAGTAGTAATTATCGTCTACGGCGACGCAGACCAACCGTTAATAACAGCAGTGAAACAATAAATAAGACACCGCCACCTGAATTACCACCGTTGTTATTGTCGGGCTCTTCTGGTTCCGGTGAATCTTTATCAATAATCGAAACAGCCACTTCTGCCACATCACCTATCACGGCATTTCCACCAACATTTCGTAAATCAATGGTAAAGGTTTTATCGCTGTTAACTGCAAAAGTAGTCACTTCAATCGTTTTATCGGCTTGATCACCAGCTTCCCATCGAAGTGATCCAGACACTGCTTGATAATCCGTTCCAGCAATCGCAGTACCATTAACCGCCTGATAACTCACTCTTGCTTCTTGATCAAAATCGCCCAAACGCTTAATTACAATTGTTCGTGATGAAGATTCATCCAGCGTAAGTTCTGAGACTTCAAACTCAACAGTACTGACAGACTCATTAATCATCCTAACGGCTAACGTCGACTTTTCCCCCAACTCACCGTTACCGCCGACTTCATATAATTCGATTGTAAATTCTTTATCCTCATTTAAATTGAGCGATGAAATTCGAATATTACGGACCGTCGAATCGTTTGCAGGCCACTGAAGAATACCAGAAGCAGACTCATAGTCTTCTCCTCCAACAGCAGTCCCGTCAACAGTGCGATAATTCACTTGCGCTGACTCGTCCAACATACCACTACGAGTGACCAAAACAGAAATTGATTGCCCTTCGTTAATAGACTGCGAAGCTTCAGAAAACTCAATGGTACTTCGAGACTGATAATCGAATGCGCCTTCTGTACCTTTTGCAAGCTCTGAGACATAAGCAATAGACAAGCGAAGGAAATTAACAGAATGATTCGGCTCGAAATGGTTATCTACGGTACTGTGAATGTCTCGATTATAGTCATCAAATTCAGACTCAAAAGGGAAAGAGGCTGGAATACCACGATTGTGCCACGACGCATGATCGGAACAACCATATCCACACACACTGTCGCCGTATTCTAGCTCCGGAAAATAGTGATCCATCAAATCTTTCATAAATTGATTTTGCGCAGCGTTTGTAAAGTCAGTGATAAATACAATATCTTTATCGGCAGTACCTTTGTAACCCGACATATCAAATTGTGCGACACCAACAACATCAACACCATTAGAGAGGTAATCACTGGCAATATCACCCGATCCTCTTAAACCAACTTCCTCAGCAGCATACCCCATTAGCTTCACCGTTCTTTGCGGCTGGTAACCACTTTGAACAATAGCTCTCAGTGTTTCAGTAACAACAGCTATACCTGACGCATTATCGTCATAACCCGGTGCGCGCCCAGTAGATGGATTACTCTGGTTGATCGAATCTAAGTGTCCTCCAACAACAACCACTTCGTCCGCTAAGTCGGTACCAGGAATCGTGACAATGACCGACGGTTGGATCCAATTAGAATGTTGGTAAAGCTCGACACTAATATCTTCACGACCGTCAGCTATAGATTCCCAATGCGACTTAAGCCATTCAGACGCTTGAACGCCAGAATCTTGGGTGTAATAACGATTGTTATAAGCCCCCATGTTCTGCACAGTTTCTGTAAGATTCGATGCGACGACTTTATTGAGTAAAACCTCAGTGGTCTCTTCATTATCGATCGTGTACTCAACTAATGCTTTTGGCTGTAGTGCTTTAAGATTTTTGGTGTATTTGAGAGCAGCTTCTTCAGATTCATGCCAGATGAATCCACCACAACGATGATGTGTTTTATGCACATAAGCGCTTAATGCTTCGATCTGATTTGAAGGAAGTTTGATAATTCTTACATCGTTCGTATTGTCTTTTGTCGCAGCATCAAGAGAAACCACAGATAAACTCTTTTTCTTAGCGACAGACATCTCTTTCATAACATCAGCACCGATAGAAACAACAACCATGTTGTCAGCTTTAGCTTGCGGCTGAACGGAAGAGAGCTTATTAGAGGCAATACTCAAAGACGTCATTGTGCTTAGCACAATGGATAAGGCAATTGATTTGGCAGTCATATTTGGTCCGTATTTATATAATTTGTCTCGAGTGTAGAGAGGGTAAAAATGCACAACAAGTGACAAATTCACACTCTTTTAAGAAAAAATGTAA
The DNA here is from genome assembly GCF_007570825.1 of Pleionea sediminis. Taxonomy (GTDB): domain Bacteria; phylum Pseudomonadota; class Gammaproteobacteria; order Enterobacterales; family Kangiellaceae; genus Pleionea; species Pleionea sediminis. Next base: position 1,069,076 of record NZ_SUNB01000001.1, read on the forward strand.
CGACTTATATGAATATATTTCACACAAATCATTTACACCGATCATATCGAGATATACACCAACCTGTTTGAGAACTTCTGCTCAACTTGTTGAAAAGTATAAAATATTGACTGATTTAAAAAAATTAACCGACGATAAATACTCTTCCGGCTCTGCGTGCATTAATCAGAAATAACGACTTTCCCGTTTACTTTTCAACCAGGAAAAGCATCGAAACTCAACGTGGAGTTACATCAAAACACTAGAATTGACTTGATGGTTCAACGAAGATGGCAATATCAGCTTGCGACTGAAATAGTATTAATAAGCCAAGTAAATTAAAAAGGTCAGACTAGGTACAAGATATGAAAATAATAATTTATTTAATAATGTTCTCTTGCACATGCATTTTCGCGAAAGACAATCTACCTCCTTTCGAGTGGCAAAAAATTAATGATAATGTCTACGTTGCACTCAAGCCTCAGCCACATCGATTTATCGATTCAAATGTAGTAATCATCGACACAAAACAAGGATTAACACTCGTAGATGCTTACGACAATTTTGAGAATGCCCAAATCCTTGCCAATGAAATTAAGACTCGTTTTAATAAGCCAGTTATAAGAGTCATAAACACCCATTGGCACTCCGATCACACTTTATCGAATGATATTTATAAACAAAATTTCTCAAACCTGAATACTTTTGTCGGTCATGAAAGCTTACCAAATTTAATAGATACAAAAACTAAGGAACAACTCAATGAGAAAATAAGTAGCTGGGAGACAGCCATAAGCAAGGCAAACAAGAAGTTAGAACAGTCACCCGATAATATAGAATTGGAAAAGAAGATTAATAAAACTAAACAGCGCTTAGAAAAATTAAAAAATATAAGTTTAATAAAACCCAATGTTGTATTTAAAGATAAGTTAATTCTCAATGAGGGGACAGAGTATGAAATACACTTACTTAATTTTGGCCGAGCACATACTCAGGGAGATACGACTATTTATTTACCACACGAGAAAATAATCATCAGTGGCGACTTATTTGATCAAATTCCTTTTGCGGGACACGGATTTCCAAAAGAATGGCTTTACACCTTACAACAAATCAACCAGCTCGACTTTAAATTGGTCATACCAGGTCATGGCGAAATTCAGCAAGGAAAGACTCAGTTAGAAAAAGTCATCGCGTTACTTGAATATAGCATCACAAGTGCTCAGTCAGCTTTAAAAGACAATCTTAGTGAAGAAGAATTCCTAAAATCTGTGGATATCAATGAATTCCGAGAAGCTTTGACAACAGAAGAGTCCTTGTCTCAAAGAGTTTATGACCATTTTATTAAGGATTTTTTTCAAAGAGCTTACCAGCAAGAAAAAGAATCCATCAAATCCAAGTAAAAATTAAGTATACAATCTTTCGACGTTTACATACATGCTAACAGGGCAATAGATATTAGAAGTCAATACAAGCGCCAATATTGCCCTGCTCACTTTTTATTCCATTAGTATTTCTAATTCCAAAGCCTAAATAATTTCATTTGCCTAAACAACTCAGTTCCGAATAATGGCAGCAGTTTTTACCGGTGATCGATTAAGCATAATTATTTATTGACCCTGATCAAGTCAAACAGTCACATAAAAACTTTATCATCCCGGTCAAATAATCAACATGCAATTCAGTCATTTTTGACGAGGATAAAAAATAATGAAGATAACTCAATTCTTCCTATTACTAGTGAGTATAGCTTTCAGCTGTAATTTATTAGCTAGTAAGACAAATGCAATAAAAACAACCACAATAGATGGTAGAAAGTTTTCCGAGGTTGGCGACATGCTAATTCTCGAAGAGGACAAACTTAGCAAATTCGATGTTAACAAAGATAAATGGACCGATGGTAAAGTGTTTTACGAGTTTGCTTCTGATGTTACTCAAGACAATCGCGATCGTTTTGTTGATGCTTATCAAGAATGGGAAAGCGTCGCAGACCTAGAGTTTATCGAGCGTACCAATCAAAGTAATTATATCTACGTTCAAAATGACAACCGTAACTACGCTATCGTTGGCATGATTGGCGGACGCCAAATACTATCAATGAACAATTGGTATTCAAAATATGTCATCGTTCATGAAATAGGTCATAGCTTGGGAATGTGGCATGAGCACATGCGCTCTGATCGTGATAATTATGTAACTATTGCAGAGGATAATATAAAAGATACCGAACGGTATAACTTTCGGTTAAAGTCGACCACTGATTATGGAAGTTACGACTTTTTATCCATAATGCATTACCACTTAACAGCTTATACAGTCAACGGTGAACAAACCATAGTACCAAAGCCAGGTTACGAAGTATTTTCGGAAATTGCCGGCCAGCGTAAGTTTATTAGCGGCGGCGATCAGTTAGCAGCTGCAACACATTACGGTCCAGTAATTATTGATATTGAAGACCAGCACTTCAAAAGCTATTTGTTAAATAACTTTGACTCCAATGCTGATGGCGAAATTGATACCTTAGAAGCCGTCAATGTCACAGAAATAAACACACCTGGAAACGGAAACATTACATCACTCGGTGGTATTGAATACTTTAGATATTTAACCAGTCTAAATGCATCAAATGAAAATTTATCCAGTTTGCCAGCAATTCCTTCTCGAATACAGCATTTGGACTTACGCAATAACAATTTTGAAACCGTTGATTTTCTCTGGTCGGAACCTCCTTTTATTGAGTCAATATCTATATCAGGCAATCCACTCGACGCATACGCTTGCAATGAGTTAATTGTACTTACGAGCGCATTAAATGGCGGGACATTAAACTACAACCCTCTCGCGAATGGTTCTAATTTAGTGTGTGATGAAAACTCTCGCTTTGTACTGGTTAATGGAAAACCCAGAGAAGATTTACGCAGTAAACAGCCACAAACCTACTTTATCGATGTTCCAGCGGGACAAGCAGAACTAACTATCAATACCACTAGATTTGAAAATCTAGACGGTGGACTGATGGACATGTATGTTGCTTTTGATCGTGAGCCAACAAGAGAAGATTTTGATTACAGCTCAACAAACTCAGATAACACTGAGTCGGTAACAATCAATAATCCGACGCAAGGCACTTGGTATATTTCACTCATTCCAAATGAACGGTCATTTGAAAATGTAACTCTAATAGCCAGTTATTCTGACGAGCAAGTAGACGACTCAAAACTTGAAAATGGGATTGCTAAAACCGGACTTTCCGCGGATCAAGGTGACACTCTATCCTTCTATTTTGATGTCCCAGAAAACAGCACTAATCTTCAATTCCAATTAAGTGGCGGTAGCGGCGATGCAGACTTATACGTTAGATTCGCTCAAGCTCCAACATTATCAGTCTACGATTGTCGGCCTTACCTCAATGGTAATGACGAAGCTTGTTTAATAGAAAATATTCAGCCTGGTCGTTACTATGTAAACATAAGAGCGTATAACGCTTTTTCTGATCTTTCTTTAGTTGCAAGTTACGAAGAAATGCCAGAGCCTGTTGGTGGAGTCTTGGTTGAAGATAATTTATCGGGTTATGCGGGTTCATGGAAATATTTTACGATTGAGATTCCTGCGAACACATCTTTACTGAACATAAGCATCAGTGGCAATTCAGGTGATGCCGATCTTTATGTGAAAAAAGATTTGAAACCAACAACCAGTTCATACGAATGCAGACCTTATCGAAATGGCAGCATTGAGTCTTGTCGCTATGAATCGCCAACTAGCGGTACCTATTATATTGGACTCAGAGGTTATAGCGATTATTCAGATGTAACTCTTGAAGCAATTTGGGAATAAGTTAATCAAAACGATCTTCTGGAACAAAAATTTCAGAAGATCGTCATCTCAAAAAGTTAAGCCAAACAGTTAAAAATCAATTTTTCTTTTTAATCATCTCCAATTATCAGGCGGAAAAATAGAAATAAATAAAATGAGCAATTATCTTAATTAATTCATCAAAAATAGGAATAAATCTCGGTTAATAAATACACAGAAAACTTGTCTGTTTTTTTTAATCGATTACTAATCACTCATTCCTTACTGCACCACACAAAAGCATATCCTCGCACTACTTTGTTGCGTTGCGTAAAAGTCGCACAGCTTGTCGAAAAATTTCAAGCCACTGTTTTGTTTGAATTCTCTTTTAGAGATAGATATTTAACACACTGTAATTATTAAACTTTTATGACCACTTTAGTTGCACTTTTGAAACAGGTGTTTGTTTGAAATCAATTTTTCGGTATTTTTTCACAATTTTAATGCAACATCTTCTTGTGCTATTCCATTGGTGCAACGACAACGAACTCTATGCGAATGGGTTTTCATCCTCAGAACAGATCGTCTTGAACAAATTGAAATCGAAGTCGACTAAATTGTGTTCATGGTTCTTATTTTTTGAGAACAACATCGCGCGAGTCACCCAATGAAAATACAGGGGGATTTATGCGTAATTTATATCTCACAGCATTCCTTTTTGCGATGGCACTGTTCAATACTGCTTTTGCGAATACAGGTATCGCTTTAGTTCACGGGACAGGAAACCCAAGTGATGCATACAACAGCTATTGGAAATCAGAATTTGTTGAATCAGTAAGACAAGGTTTAGATAATTCTTCCAACCTGATTGTTGTTAATTGTAACTTCGATAAATACATGTGGGATGCTGCTGCATCAGGATGCTTAGCAACACAACTACACGACTTCATTACGAGCAAAAATATAGACGACCTAATCGTTGTTACTCACTCTAACGGCGGCAACGTGATGCGTTGGATCATGTCGAACCCGACTTGGGACAGCCGATATCCCAGAATTATCGATAGCCTTCGATGGGTAAATGCAATCGCACCTTCCAGTGGAGGAACACCTCTTGCCGATGCAGTGATGCAAGGAAACATGTTTGAAAAAGTTTTGGGCTGGATATTAGGTTTTAAAACGGATGCTGTCAGACAACAGCAAGAAGCCTGGATGGCCTACTACAATGCAAACTGGTTATTAGGCACTGGTGGCAGACCCTCATTACCGAAAGGTTTTTGGACCATTGTGGGCAGCGATGTCGAATCTGCAATGTGGGATCGAGACAGTTACTGCGGTGGATATGCAGAAACCGTTGGGTTAGAAGTGACCCAGAATTGGTTAGATGGATGCTCCGACGGTTTCTTAAACTGCAGCTCACAAAATGCTGCAGGATCTGTTTGGTTTTACGATAAAGACCGGCTAAGAGGCGGTGAGCCGCTCAATCATAATCAATCTCGTCGCAAATGTTTTAATCTCGACGTTTTCATTCGAAACGATATTTAAGGAGCGCATCATGAACAAATTAAAAGCCGTTACTTTTGCCAGTCTTGCTGCTCTTTCACTTGCGACAGTTGCTAAAAAAGCGCCATCAGACTCAAAAGAAATTAACGATTATTTACTACCTCTCGACAAAAAAGCCGTGACTTTTAGTCAAAAGTTAATGCCCGACGAAAATATTACTTTGGGTAAAACATCGCTTTCTGTGTCGAGCAAAAGCTACTATCAAACTATCAACGGCGCAGCTCTTAAATCAGGTGTTTGGCTTTACACCACTGCTGAAAAAGCCGTCGTGAGAATCACACCAGCCAAGTCTCTGGTCAATGGAAAAACAGCGTTATCAAAAACTTTAGAACCGACTGACCTTGTCTTATCAGGAAACAACGGGGAATTTAACGTTAGTAAATCAGGTATGTCTATTCAGGCAAGCAGTCAGCAACTCAATAGTGCACACCCATCTATCTTCAAAAACAGTTCAGCTTTTGTGATTGATAAATCTATGGGTAAAGGCGACTTTTTGCTAAAAACCAACAAGTCGATAGATGATAATAGTAAATACCTAATACACGTTTTCGATAAAAACAGTAACGTGTCTCTCGATCTTAAAAGCTCTCAATCGAGCTTCTCGCAAGGTCAACTTTTAAGAGTGAAAGCGAAGTTTAGTGGCAATCAAAATATTGATTATGCAATGTCGAATGCAAAACTGATCTCTCCAACAGGAGAGCAATACGATATGTCACTCAACAAAGGAAAAACGGGTGTAAACGCGAATTTAAAAATCGATTTTGATACACAGCGTAAACCAGGAGAGCTCTGGAAAGTTGTATTCGACATGAACTCAGACTCGCAAGACAAGGTTAAAAGAACTGCGGAGCTTGCCATTGATATACATGAAAAAACAGCCCGAATCGCAAAAGTTAAATACGGTAATTCCGGAGCTGAAGTATCCGTGAATGTCGACAAGCCTGGCCGTTATGAAATTCGCAGCTGGATATTCACTGGCTCTGGCAAGCGTATGGAACCCGGCCGCATTGAATACTCAGCCAAATGGCTTGATGAAGGCAATCATACTTTCCTTGTACCCTTATCATCCAAGAAAGGATTACGCGAAGAAATAAAACAACTTCAATTAATGGACCAATCTCGTCTTGCCGTACTCGATATTTTAGAGCAATAACAAATTCTGATAGCTTGTACATCTTTAGGCGCCAATAGGCGCCTTTTTTTGTAAATAGGCCAGCAATCCCTCTCGAACAATCTCTAAGTTCTCGGACACGCATCTATGTTATTGAGAATCAAACTGCAAATGTTCAACAAATTATTAGTTTTCACCTATTCTTAATCTAAGCAGTCACTCTTGAGTAGTTAGCTTTGATAACCCGGCGTAGCTTCATTAAAAGCGTGAGTTTGTCACTCCCTTTTACTTTAAACAATAATGCTTTTAGTAAAAAGCAAACGTTATACAATAGAGGTATTGATATTGATCCTGCTGAAGAGCAGAGAAAACAAGCATCCGCAAAGTACCTATTTACCTTCTCGTCACCCTATAAGTCATCACAATACCTTGCGACACCTCATGTACATAAAGAGCTTAAACTAATTATCGAAGAACAAACTAATAATAAAGTTTATGTAAATATTGCAGATGGCGGGCAACATGGCGTTGGAAGCTCGTTAGCTAACCATGTTAAATTTAATCTTTCACAAGGTGCATTATTATCCATCGCAAACCTGGCTCCAATATGCCCTGCTATCGATTTAATTAATATTCCTTATTGGTGTAACTCCGATAATAAGTTTTTAGCACTATTCAAAAATCCGAGTTGGATAGATCATATTGATGCTCAACTTAGAAAACACAATCTCACTTTGCTTTTCCCTTATCTTACAGGAAGCAGAACGGCCTCTACACTCCGACACTACAATAAGCCATTATCCAATCCCAGCGATCTGCAAGGCATTAATATTCGAGTTTCCAATTCTCAGGCTTTAGCAAAGTTTTATGAAATAGCAGGTGCTAATGTGCAAAACATTATGTGGGGTTTGGCAGCAAAAACCGCCAGACGAAAAAGATACGAAGCACTAGATTCTGGAGTAATAGGATTGTTTTCCGGCCCTGATAATCTGAAACTAGAAATAGGAACGATTACTCGCATCGACTCTGTACAAGATGCCTGGGTGGCTATTGCCAACAACGAATTCTTAGCAAGCTTAGATAGTAAGACTCGAAGCCAATTTAATAATGCTATCGATAGCATTAGTGAAATACAAAGAACAGCTTACCTTAACTGTGATAAATACTGTTCAACAGAATTTCAAGCGCAAGGAACCAAGATTGTTGAATTAACTGACGAGCAAAAACTAGCCTTTATTAATCGCTTTGGGCCAGACAGAGCTGAATGGAAACCGTTTATTAAAGAGCACCTTGGAGGAGAAGGATTTACACTATTTAATCAATTAAGAGAATACCTATTAGCATTCTCTTAAATGATATACTCGGGATTACTTTTTACTTGCAAAATACAGACTAAGACACCATCCGTGGTTCGGAATTATTCACTAATTCATTCTGCTTATCTAATTGTCGTTGGTCCAAAGCCTTAACAAAAGAAATCGCAAAAACCGCTCCTATAATAAATAAGAAGTCAGCTATCATCGATATATTTAAAGCAGTCAAAAAAGAGTCGATATCCTCAGACCTTTCCATTAATTTATTGCTAACTCGACCAGTAATTGTCGAAAATAAAAAGAAAGCCCACCACCAAGAAACGATATTACTAACCTCAGTGAAGTTTTCACCCAACAACTTTATTTCCTTTTCCGGTGCACAACGTTGCCAAATTTCTTTAGCAACTTGATAAGGTCGGAATAAATTAACAATTGGAATGAACCAGTATCCAATCGACCAACCAGGGGAATAGCTCAACCTTTCAAGTCCAAATGCAATTAAATTTTTATAGGCTCTATGAAACCAAATGATGAAAACAATACTACACAAAATTACCATTATTGATTGAAATACAATGGCTAAGCTAAATAAATCCTCGATATTAGTATATTCACTATCAGAAACTGCTTTTCCGGCATTAGCATCAAATAGCAGTATCGAATACTTAAACCCGACAAATAATGAACTTATGTCACTTATGATTGCAAAAATAAAAATTAGTACAAGAGCCTGTGATAAGGCACCACCAATTTTAGGAGAGATAGCGGGAATTGGATTCGCATCGACCGCCTTAGGCGCTTGATAAATATTATTCATACTGATTTAAAACTCTTTAGTATTACAAAAAAAAGTACCTCAACGATTGCGACAACCAGAGGCACAAAGAAAGCATAGAGCGACGCCATCTTCCAAGGAAACTCCATCAAAAATCTGAAGTATAAAAAGGGTGCAAGAAAATAAATGCTGTAAGTAATAGCAATATTCAGCAACATAACATCGATAAGCACGATGCTGTTAACAACAAAAACAATAACTGCAGGAATCGCTACGGCTGCCGCCCCAACCCACACGTCGATCTCCGCAAGATCTTCCTTTTGGTTTTTTGCGTCGAATAATTTAAAGATACCAACGAGTAGAGCCGCTGAAATGATAATTTGAAGCATAAAATGCGCCTAGCTGGAAAATTGTGGACGAAATTTATACGAACCAACCAAATATTTCAATACGCAATATTGACGAATGCACCTTTTGAGCAACATTAAATTTTCAATTCATGGCTTGCCAAATACGATTACATATGTAATCCTCAACTAAGATTACACTTGTAATCATTTATAAACAGGAAAACTATGATCAGCGAATCTGAATTCAAAGTAATGCGAATCCTCTGGCAACAAGCGCCCTGTAGCGCGAAAACAGTCGTTTCAGAACTGGAAGACAGTTCCGACTGGAAAGAAAAAACCATCAAAACGCTACTCAATCGACTGCTTAATAAAGGCATCATTACCTACGAAAAGAATGGAAGAGAATATTTATATTCACCGCTAATCGAACAAGAGCAATACCAAAAAGAAGCATCAAAAAATTTTTTGAGTCAGGTATTCGACGGTAAGTTAAGCGCATTTGTTTCTCAGTTTGCCAAAAAGGAAACCTTATCCACCGATGAAATCAAGCAATTGAAAAAAGTCATCAAGGAGCTCGAGAATGATCAGTGAAATAATTGCCTGGTTATGGGATTCCACGCTTGAGTTAAGCCTTTTGCTTTTAGTTATTTTCGCCATTCAACCAATCGTCAAACACTATTTAAATTGCCTGGCAGCCTACGCACTCTGGCTCAGTGTTCCTTTGTATTTGATTGTTTCTGCATTACCAATAACCTCATCGCTTACCTTGGGTCAAACCTTGACGTTTTACCCCAAATTTGAAGCTGTAGCGCCCATGTCGCAAAGTTTATCTACCTGGTTGCCTACTGTATTGATTGCGATCTGGCTGGTTCCATTGGTAATTTTGAGCCTGCGTTATAGCAGTCAATATGCTCGTATAAACCGATTGGGACGTGAAGTTTCCTTACCAGCAGACAATGATAATTTCTCATTTGCACAGGTACGACAAGCGCCCATCGATTCACCAGCCGTGTTTGGGGTATTTAAACCCACGCTCTTATTGCCTGAGTCATGCAGCTACTCGAACGAACAACTTAAGTTAATACTTCAACACGAACATGCGCACTGGAAACATCGTGATGGCCTATGGAATATCATTGCGCTAATGATAGTTTCTGTTTTCTGGTTTAACCCATTAGTTTACTTGGCGTATCGACAATTTCGAATCAACCAAGAGCTCGCATGCGACTTATCAACTACCCAATCATTTTCACCACAACAAAAAGCCCGATACGGCGAGCTATTATTGTTTCAGTCGACATTGAACAGTTCAGCAATCGTATCTCAATGGTTCGGGATTTCTTCAACAAAGGAGAGAATAACCATGTTAAAACAACACAAAAAAAGTCCCATAAAAACAGCTGCAGGACTCGTCGTAGTAACAGCACTGTCGGTTGGATCCTGGGCTATGGCCAGCAACAGTGAACCGAAAGCCGAAGCGAAGCCTCTGACAATCATGCCACCAGCGTATCCCAGAGATGCCGCCCAAAATGGTGTAGAAGGTTTTGTACGATTACACTTCGACTTAGATCTCAATGGAAAGCCACAAAATATTACGGTGGCAGAATCGGAACCTGAAGGCACTTTTGATAAAAGCGCTATCGAATCAGTAACACAGTGGACATTTGTTGATAAAAATAAATCCGATGTTTACTACACGTTGCAGTTTAAATTAGGCGAGTAGTCCTTAAAAGACAGGGTTGTTAAACAGCAATCCTGTTTTCATTAAACAAATAATATAATTTCATACAACATTAGCAAAAGAAATTAAACCTCAACAAATCACCACGACTAAAAAACCAAAGTGACCAGCAAAGCAAAAACTTTCTCCTCAACAAAGTAGCAACTCGCACTCAAGTTAGCTCTGACAATTCTCTCGATCCACTTGGACTCAAAGCATTACAAGAATAAGGTAAGCTGAAACATGAAAATCCCGATTATTAATATAAAGAGCTGCTTAACTAGCAGATCAATCATTTTTACGAACTGGCTTTTTGTACAATATGTAGAATTAGTTTGAAACCGGACAAAAGCAGTTTAACGCTTCAATAACTCGTCCGACATCAGGAGGGGCCTACGCACCTTTTGCGTGTAGTTAATTTATTTGTTATTTATTTTTTGTTTAAAAATCAAGCCACTTAACTTGCACTCTCAAAAAATTCAACTTAACAATTCAGAAATAGTTCGTTCCGAGACAAAATCGACAATTATTTGACTGTGTTCTGACTGAAATCTATGTAAATCACCTTCCACCACAACTCCAATCCAAACAGGTACAGCTATAGGAGAAAATTCCCATTTGAATACTGGTGCTCCGCTTATTCCTCCTAAAGCAGTTAGGTCATCTCTTTGTAAACTACCAAGAGCCTTTTTGTCGGTATTGTCGTTGAGCCAAACACTACCTTGCAAATTCGAAAGTGAGTTTAATGGTAAACCCGCGTGAGAGTATGTTCCATAGCAAATTTCTTGCCTATTATTCTCAACAGTCCTAAAGCAACCAGGGTAACCACCAAAGCTTACAATGTCTCCCTCTTGAACTTCATAGTTTTTAGTCAACCTATAAAACTCTACATTAAACTTTAACTCGTCAATATTCTTAAAACTTAAGTCGAATTCTTCATCAACTTTTATCAAACATACATCTTGGTTTTTACTTCTAATAATTTCTGCATTCCAAATATCAATTCGATTCATTCCTATTTGGCAGTAACACTGCGAAGGATTAACATCTAATAATTTTTCAATAACATGGTTATTTGTAACACAGAAATATTGGTCTTGATATTTTATAAGAGTGGTCGTGGCGTTTCCTGGCTGGATAACACCATTAGTATCATACAAAGCGATAGGAAGTGCATATTTGAAGGGCAGCTTAGCAAGTTCTTCTATAAATTCATTTTCATCCATCTTTCAGAAAATCTCAAAAACATCAAAAATATCAAAGAGCTATGGTTTTTTGTTAGTAAGCATAATGTCCGCTTTAAGATATTCGCAGACATTTTAGCTCTTCAGCTTATTCTTAATCCCTTCAAGATGCACTCGTCTCGCTTCAGCTTTTCTTCTTTGCTCTATCTTTCGACAAGGCCGACAACGTACAGCAATAGAGTCGATATGACCTTTCGCGATTTCATACCACCACTTTTGTTGCTTGGCAGTCCAAAGCTCTTCACTTCCACAATCAATACAAACAAATGGTTTATCAACATAAAATAGTGGTAATAGTCGACATCCGCAAACATGACTTAGCTCGCTATGATCGGCAAGAATAGAATTTACCGGACGATTCAATAAGTTATAACGATCGATGTTTTTCGACTTTTTTGCCTTTTCACGTCGTTTCGCTTTTATCTCAAGTCGACGCTGTTTTCCACTTTTCATAATAGTTCCCTAATTAGCTCTATTGCTAATTGCCCAAATGACTTTCCAGTACCACGTTGATGCGCGTTGATCTCTATCGAATCTGTAATTTCAGTAACGCTTTCAATTTCATCAATTTCTTGAGTTCCATATTTCAAAATAACGATAAGCTCATAGAACCGGCTATCAGAAGAAATCCATACAGCACTACATTCTTCGACAGGCCCCTGCTCTAGACAGCCACTCAATGAAATCAAGATGCCTTGATTAACATCTAATGAATTTTGAGTAAGAACATTACGCAACCAAATATATTCTTCCGGGCTTTCACGGAAATCGATAGCTAACTCTCGCATGTAATGTTTCTTGAGAGCATTTTGCTCTTGTACATTTTTTTGTCGCTTGCGTTTTAATTTTTCGATGTCCATATAAATACCTTTTAAATCATTCAGTCAGGATAAATCTCCTTAACCTGACTGAATGACTAGTTTTCACCGGTCACTTTCATTTCTCTCAACTTCTTTAATGCAAACCGCCCTCGCTCGGATACGGTGGAAGAAAGATCTAATGAAAATTTTTCCGCAAGCTTTACGCCATCAACGCCTAAAGATGTTAGCTCCCGAATAACAAACTCAGCAGAAATACGACGAACAATGGAAGAGCGGTCTACCGATGAACGAATCAGCAAATCAAGAACCGATGCGTTAACATTAAGTTCCCTTTCAACAACTATTGGCTCCATTCTTCCTTCGCAATAACGCTTATCAGTCCATACCCATTTTCGTCCTTCGGTCCATATCACTCTTCTTTCAAATAGAGCACGATAAGCTTTAGCTCGGACTGAAGGTTGAATAGCCTTACTAGCGATATCTTCAATATACTCGTCTAAAATTTGTGTTCGACCAAACTGAGAAAAAAGAGAAGGCATTGGACCACATGTCGAAGATATTAATTTTTTAGACAAAGCTTTAGCAATCTTCTCATTGCACATAATTTGTAATAGCACTTTTTTATCAGCTTCTTCAATTCTCCCCCACGTACTCCAGTTAGAGAGCACAGAACATAAAGCTTCCGCAACGATTTCCGGAGTCGTTTCGCGTGCTATTTCAGGCAACTTCTCTCTTGCTGCTTTGCGTACTTGAGGAACCCAATCATTAAGCCTGCGAATCGCAAACGAAAGAAAAAATGAGTTTAGAGCAGCACCAGACAAAGTTCGAATAGCTTTTTCACGCTTGTGCCCATCCCAACTAACTATATCCAGCCATGTCAGTACATCATTAGGTTTCGACCATAAATTATAACTGGGTATAGCAGCATCTTTTCTTGCAAAATAATACTCATTGCGAATTAAGCGTTCCCAATAGTCAAAGCCAGAAAGAGGTAATTCCGATGTTAAACTTACTAGCTCCGACATATTAGGAGACACAGTAATACCTGAGTTTATCTCACTAGCGAAATTTCTAACTGCCTTTTTTAGTTGATCTTCCATAATTTTCGAGTGCTCCATTTCTAATTCTCTATACGATTTTCGATTGCTATCTAAAACAACTTAAGCTTGCATTTTCTTTTCTAAATTTTAACGGCGCACTTATCTTCTAGCTACGAAATGTATCTGTCCCAAAATGTATGGCATCAACTTTGCCATATTTCTGGCATCATCAATTCCTCTATGATGCGTTCCTTCGAGTTCAATATTCGTGTGTTTTAGAGCCTGCGCCATTCCCAACTTCCTTTTCAAACCTTGCGACTTTGAAAACTGCTTTTTGATATTCAAGTGTGATGCACCAATCGGAAAAGGCCAATTATGAAAAGAACTATCTTGCTCTAACTGATACTTGTCATAATCGCCCCATGAACAGAAAAGAAAATCTTCATACTGATAGAGCCACTTTTTGAACAAGCTAATAGCTTCTGCATACATAGGAGCTGAATCGACATCTACTTGTCGAATTGTCGTTAACTCAGTACAGAAAGATGTGAGTTTAGGATGACGGACAGGTTTAATAAATGTAGTAAACTCATCAATAACCCTCAAGCTTTCTCCATCAACTATGACTGCGCCTATTTCAATAGTTTCCATTTCTTGCCGTGGTATCGATTTAATATCACAACATGTCGCTTCCAGATCGACTATCAGATAATTTTTATAATTATTAATATCCATTTTTATTTCTCTTTAAATTAATGCCGAGAAGATAATTTCTTCTCGACATTTTTTACTTCGAGTTACCAGTCAACTTAACCATATCGTTCATGATGCCATCGAGGCCACCGTAAACGGTTAGCTGGTTAATTTTTCCAGTAACACGCTCAAGTACTTCCAGCTCTTTCAAACGCATCAATGTAGGATTACCATCCATCACTTTAGCAGTGTTATGCAAAGACCGTGTCGCTTGTGTTTCTTCGCGACGTTTGATCAAGTTCGCTTCGGCAGCTTTTTCTGCTTCAACGACCTGATTCAAAATGGTTTTCATATCACCAGGCAAGATGATGTCTTTCACACCGACATCGAGCACTTCCAAACCGAAAGCTTCAACGTTCGATTTGATACGTTTGGTAACGATAGCGTTAACGGTATCTTTGTCTTCCAATATCGCATCCAAAGATCGAGTTCCGACCACTTCTCGCAAAGCGAGCTGAAACTCTCGATACAAAAAGTCGACGTGGTTTTTCAACTCAACGGCGACTTTACGTGTGTCAACCACTCGATAGTTTGCCGACAAGTTCACGCGAAGGCTCACTCGGTCTTTAGTCAAAATTTCTTGACCGCTAACTTCCATGGTTTGCACACGGCAATCGAGCGTACCAATTTCAATTTGACGTTTAAATCGCCAGAAACCGTACAAGCCAGGTTCGAGAATTCGAACCAACTTTCCATTCACCTTTAGCAAACCGACAAATTTGTCTTTGACTTCAGTGTGGTAAAGCATCGTCAATGCCTTGTGTTGAACGTCGGGCTTCGAGTTATAAATCAAAGTCGACAAGAGCTTAGAAGATACTTCGAAATTTTCTTCAATATCGACAAACTCAATGCGCACTTCAACGGCTTCTTGCCAGTACATTTTAAATTGATTCGGTTCAACCAAGTCACTTAATACGTTATCGAAGTAAACCAATCCAATTTGATTCTCGCTGGTTTGTACGCTGGTAACTTGATCACCCACAATTTCTTTATAGGTCGTTAATAAAAACTTACCCAAATTGTGCGAAAATTCAGGCTTTGTAATGTCATAGCATTCAAGCCGAATTTTTTGCCAACCGAGTGCTAACCAGTACTCGCCAGGCTTTAACAATTTATTCAATCGATTATTCAAGAACACCAAAACGCGTTCATTATCCGATACAATCACTTTTTTAAATCCAAACACATTAACCTCCTTATGTATTTGATAAACTCCATGTCCGTTAAGACATACTTTCCTTTAAGGAACAATAATAGCGGGCTCCCTGTGAAAGACCGGCAAGTTCAGTTTGAACAGTCCAGGTAAAGATTAAGAGGGAGCCCTCTACGCTACTTAAACCCGCTTAACATCCTTTTGATTAGGTTTACAATAACGTTTCAGACTGTCGTTAAACTTACGCGAACCATTAACCCGCTGAAATTGGCGAATCAACCACCGATGATTTCTAATAAAGCGAACTTAAAAAATCATCAGAAGCCCTATCGAGGGATTTGAACCCCAACCTTTCGGTTATCCAAATAGCCACTACCCTAAAGTGGTGTCGATTGAGAGTCGACGGGTCACATTGGTCGGATTCGAACCGACTACCTACTGATTAACTGTCAGCTGCTCTACCCAATGAGCTACAACGTTCGTTGGTGTTTAGAACTCGCTTATCACTTGATACACATTACGGTACACCGCATGCGCCAGTCCGATATTCAGAATCGGAGCCGCTAAGCAATTAACGTTTTCCTAAACTCTTTTTCACTCAAGTTTTATCCAATCTATCTTTAGACTAATAACTCGGTCTTTTCAGATTGCGATTTTGTTTGAGTGGCCTGAAGTTGTTGTCCTTTTATGGCAATAACAACTTCATCATTATCTTGTTCTGTTCTAATCGAATTCGGTAAGAATCGATTGATTACTTCGATATTAGTTTTCGAATGCAAACTCAGTTCATGAGTTTTATATTTCCCACCGGCAAACAACGTTAAAGGAATCATTAATTGATCCGCTAAATGTTCACCGACAGCAGCAGAAGTATTTTCAAACTGCTTTAATCGATTAATAGCTTTGCCAGAAACACGCTCGGCTTTTACACCCAGTTGACCGACTTCTTCGAACAACTCTGAATGTGATTCGTAGTTCAATCGCAGTGAGACAATATTTCCAGCACTTACAGACTTAACGTTGATCGACTTCAGTTCGTCCTGCGTCCACAGTAATTTTTTAGTCACCTGTTTCAACTCTCGCTCACTCACATGATTCGGCACGCCGCTATTTAATGTTTGGGCCATCTTTGATATCAGTGATGCTCTTTGAGTTAAATTAAATTGTTCCATCTCGGTTAAAGGACTTACTTGGCAAGTCCACTCTCCGCCACCATTTGGATAGAATCCCACGTAAGTTAACGCTGTTTCAACGTCAACACCGAGACGACGTAACACGTCCAAAAAGCAGTGCGTTAAAAAGTCATAGCTTGGAGCGCTACCATTATGCGTTCCACCCTGTAATGTGACGGTCGATGCTCCATCAGCCATTAGGAGAGCTGGAAAGATCGTTTGAAATACTAAAGTCGTACTTCCGGCCGTTCCAATAGAAAATCTGTAGTTTCCCGCGGTTATTTTTCCCGGGATAAACTCAATTCGTTGCGAACGTAATTCATCTCCCTGCACTTGTGCATTACAAATTTCTTGTGCGGCTCGAACACACGTTAAGTGCTGTCGCAACAAACCGGGCTTTTTGCGCCCCGCTCGAATGTTGGTCACCTCTATTGGTGTCCCTAAACACATCGACAAGCTCAAAGAAGAACGCAATATTTGCCCGCCGCCTTCTCCTTGTGAACCATCGATAATTATTTTATTTTTATTCATCTTTCAATTTTCCTATTAATAAAAGCAGAAATCCTTTTCAAAAAAATCTCCCGATCACTCCTTAACAAAAAACCTCCTGCCGTCATCCTTTAACACATACAACTTGCTTCAGCGTATGGACCACTTCAACCAAATCGCTTTGAGCGGCCATAACATCATCAATGTTTTTGTACGCACGTGGCGTTTCATCGATAACGTTAATGTCTTTTCGACATTCCACACCTTGTGTTGCTTCAAGATGTTCTTCCATAGACACCTCACGTTTCGCCTGCGTACGCGACATAACACGTCCTGCTCCGTGGCTACAGCTACAGAAACTATCCTCGTTTCCAAGTCCACGAACAATAAACGAACGAGCGCCCATGCTTCCGGGAATAATTCCCATCTCGCCTTTTCGTGCGCGCACCGCACCTTTTCTTGTTACCAGGACATCCTTGCCAAAATGATGCTCCCTTGAAATATAATTATGATGACAGTTCACCGCTTCTACTTTAGCTTCGAACTCAATCCCCATCACCGAACGCACCGCTTGAATCGCTCGTTGCATCATCACTTCACGATTCACTCGAGCAAAGTTTTGCGCCCATTCCACCGCTTCAACGTAATCGTTAAAGTTTTCGCTTCCTTCTGGCAGGTAGGAGAGATCTTTATCAGGTAATTGGATATGCCAACGTTCCATATCTTTTTTTGCTTTCTCAATGAAGTGAGTTCCAATTCGATTTCCCACACCTCGCGATCCGCTATGCAACATAATCCATACTTGATTCGATTCGTCCAAGCACACTTCGATAAAATGATTACCGGTTCCTAGTGTTCCAAGATGATGAACATTATTGGTATTTTTCAATACCGCATGCTTATCGCTTAGCACTCCAAACTGATCAGACAAACCTTTCCAAGCAATCGCTACATCATCTGGAACGCTTCCCCACGCACCTTTATCTCGAGACCCTCGCGCTCGCGCCGAACGTCCATGTGGTACTGCCGCTTCTATTGCTGATCGCATTCCGGCTAAATTGTCCGGAAGTTGATTCGCTGTTAATGACGTTTTTACCGCCATCATTCCGCAACCAATATCCACACCCACCGCAGCTGGAATTACCGCACCTAAGGTTGGAACAACACTTCCAATCGTTGCGCCTTTACCTAAATGTACGTCGGGCATCGCGGCCACCCATTTATGGATGAAAGGTAATGACGTAATATTGCTTAACTGTTCTTTTGCTTTTGCCTCAAAAGGCACACCTCTAGTCCAGGATTTAATAAATGCTTTACCTTGACCTTCAAATACTTCATATTTTTTTAAATCGTTTTTTGATTTATTTAATGCGTCGCTCATTGTGTAACTCCTTTTGCTCGGCATGTTATTTGTAGTAGCACAGCAGGGTTCATTTCATTCATTATTGTTGAACGCACCATAAATTGCTGCCGACGGTTCGAATCGTGTTTTCTATAACTATCACGCTTTGTATCCGTATTTAACTGAGTTCGAATCAATGTCCTGCCAATGGCATGCGGCTGAAAACTCTGCATTGCGCTACTCCTCATTGTTCTTGACGAAACGCCATTTATCTAAAAACTACTCTAGGTATTACAAGTCGTGTGCCAACTTTTTTCGCCCACACCTAAAAAACCTCTATGCTTTTGTTTTTATTGTATTTTTATGACTAATCAGTATTTTGGTTTGGATAAGTAATTTCTTAAACTAGCGCCACAACCTATCATTTATGATATATTTATATTTTTATAGATATGCAAGAAAACGCATGACAAAAACCATAGCTATCAGTATTTTAGGTACTCAGCTGGATTATGCTGGTAAACGAGGCGATCGCTGGAGTAAGTGGCGTCCCAATGTTTCTCTGTGCTCACAATCTGACTTGGTGATTGATGAACTTTATTTACTGCACGATGAGCGCAGCCAGCGACTTGCGAATACAACCATTCAAGACATTGCAGAAATTTCTCCAGAAACCAAAGTCCACGACACCTTGCTTTCTTTTGAAGATCCCTGGGACTTTGAAGAGGTTTACTCCAAACTTTTTGATTTATGTGACTCTATTAATTTTAATACCGAAAAAACGGACTATTTATTTCATATCACTACCGGAACACACGTCGCACAAATTTGCATATTCTTACTGACTGAAAGCCGTCACTTTCCCGGTCGGCTGGTTCAAACGTCTCCGGGACGCGGTGAAGAAAAAGTAGTGGGCAAGCATCAGATTATTGACCTTGATTTATCCCGTTACGATCAAATTGCTTCGCGATTTACTCAGCAACAAAGCGATGATGAATCTTTTTTAAAAGGTGGCATTGCTACACAAAACGAAAAGTTTAATCAATTAATTACTCAAATAGAAAAAGTGGCGATTCGTTCATCGGCTCCAATTTTACTCAATGGCCCAACTGGTGCCGGGAAAACACAATTAGCGCGTCGTATTTATGCCTTAAAAAAGAAGCGAGATCTTGTATCGGGGGATTTAGTTGCCGTGAACTGTGCAACACTTAAAGGTGACAGTGCGATGTCTGCCTTGTTTGGCCATAATAAAGGTGCGTTTACTGGCGCTCAAACGAAACGAGCTGGTTTTTTACTATCTGCCGATAAAGGTGTTTTATTTCTTGATGAAATTGGTGAACTAGGCCTCGACGAACAAGCTATGTTATTACATGCATTAGAAACAAAAACATTTTTTCCTGTGGGTAGTGACAAAGAAGTTAAAAGTGACTTTCAACTCATCGCCGGAACCAATAAAGATTTAAATAAACTGGTTGCAGAAGGAAGTTTTCGTGAAGATTTGTTAGCAAGAATCAATTTGTGGACCTATGAGCTTCCCGGACTTAAAGATCGTCGCGAAGATATTGAACCCAATATTGAATTTGAGTTACAACAGTTTGCTCGCAATGAAGGCAAGAAAGTCGATTTTAATCGCGAAGCTCGAGAGCGATTTTTAGCATTTGCTCTATCTCATGAATCAACTTGGCAGGGCAATTTTCGTGACCTGAATGCCACAATTACTCGCATGTGTACACTAGCAGAAAGCGCCCGAATATCTCTTGAAGATGTGAAGCTAGAAACGGAACGACTCAATAAGCAATGGTCACCTATTAAAAGCTCGAATGATGATGTTGATTTAAACTTTTATTTATCGAAAGCACAAATTTCAGAGTTAGATAATTTTGATAAAGCGCAATTAAAATATGTGATCGCAACTTGCTTAAGGCATCGGTCGATGGCATCGGCGGGTCGAGAACTTTTTGACCAATCTCGCTTGAAGAAAACTAAAGCGAATGATTCCAATCGTCTACAAAAGTATCTAGCAAAGTTTGAGTTAACCTTTGATCAAATTAAAGGGGAGTTAAATTAGAAATCGAATTGTTGATTAGCTTAAAATTTAGATAAAACTAACGCGTCTCTCTTTAAAGCAAGGCATAGGATTAATAAGATAAACAAGTTGTTTTAAAAATACCGATTAAATCTCAATAGAGTGATATCAAACATTAAAAACTCATTGATGCGATATTAATTAACCTTACTCATTTAACATGGTAATTAATGCCTCAAAAATGTTTTAATCGCTCCAGTTCAATAAAATCTAAATCAAATTGCTCTAATGACCTGCAGAAATATACAGATAGCACTGTTTATCTTTTGATGAGATTTATTTCAACTTTTCAATAAATATCTCATAAATGATACACACTTCACCTCGACAGAATAATCATCTGGGTTTAATGTTTAAATATTAACCAATGCGTTTCTACAAGGAATTCGAAATTAAGTTTCGTGTTGATAACGGAAAAGTTAAGAGTCTGTTTTTGGATAAAGGCTAGGAGGTCTAACGTCATGAGCGCATCTATAGGGACAATTATGTCTTCTCCCGTGATATCTATTAATTTAGATACATCTGTTGAGCAAGTAGAAGAATTTTTAAGTTCAAAAAACCTATCATTCTTACCAGTGATTGATGATAACAATGATTGCTTTGGTGTTGTCAGTAAAACCGATCTTGTTTCTTTTCATGCTAAGCACCTTGACGAGAAACGAATTAAAGCTTGGGAAGTATGCACTCACCAGGTGATTCAAGTTGATCCCAACAACTCCATTGAAGAAACAGCAAAGCTTATGATGGAGAAAGGTATTCATCATGTTATTGTAAAAAATGACAATCAGATTGTTGGCGTTGTATCTACCAATGATATTTTGAAAAGTTTTTTAAACGAGGGAAACAAAGTAAACTCAGCAGCTAGCTCTGCGGACACACGAACTGCGTTTATTTCAAGTACGAATAGCGCAAAGTCTTACACTACGCGTTGAGTTTAACAAAACCTTTGGCTAAATAATCCATTTGGTCTGCTAATATATTTCTATTCGCTAGCGCCATATATTCAAACTTGTTCGGCTTAAACGGCACTGCCAATAAAGGCATATTTGATTGTTCAGGTGTTTGACAACCTTTTCGATTATTACATGTCTTGCATGCCGTAACACAATTAGTCCATGAATCTTTTCCACCTTGTGCTCTAGGAATCACATGATCACGAGTGAGCAATGTTCTCGAATGTTTTTCACCACAGTAAAGACATAAAAAGCGATCGCGAGCAAATAAAGCAGAATTAGTTAAAGCCGGAACACGATGGGATTGTTCGTGAAGAATTCCATCAATAGCTATTACGGGAGCAATGTCCAAAAAAGACTGATTACCCGTTAATCGACTGATTCCCCCGTGCAGAGTTGCCATGACATCGCCAAGACTCCACAGTACCTGCTGTTTGGAATAAAAACAGGCTGCTTGCTCTAAATTTATCCACTCCATTGGAAAACCAGACTTATCAAGTCGTAACACCAGCGAACCCATAGTAGCTCCTGTGCGTGTATCTTTCTCAGTAATACCACTTACCGTCTTATATGTCTATTAAATATACACCAGTTTTTTTACACTTTTTAGTCATACTCAGAAATTTTTTTAAAAGCTACATTTAAAAAGAACTGAAAGAGAGTCGCTTTCTAAAATACAAGCCGTAGATGTATGCATAAATATAGGTTAGTTACCGAAAACTAAACGCACTGATATTGAGATAAAAGACTATCGTTCGGGCTTAAAAAAATAATTAATTAGCGAAAAACGTTACTAGCTAAAAAGCCAGTTGATCGCATCACTTTGATTTGAAAATATATCTATTTCAGACATCTGGAAGGCAACACTATTGTATTGCAGCATTTTCAAAAAGCCTTGTGTCAAAGGATCTTTGGAGACTAACGCGACACGATGTTTAAGATTAGGTCGAGTTAATTTATTCTTTACGTTTGTTAGAATATCTTCTTGCTCCATAACGGATATATCAATATCACAATCGCTTAAATCATAAATTCGGTAGGAAAAGTAATTGCCTTCCAATATTTTTTCAACTTCTGAAAATACCGTATTTAGATCAGGAAGCGTAAGTCGACCACTCATTATTATAGTCAATAAGCTTCGATCTTCATCCTGAGAGATCAAGTATTTAAATTTTTCGAAATCATTGTCCGACATTATACAATTATAGAAAACACTATTGATTTTTCATTATTAAAGCCAACTAACGAACCATTATTTTTCTTAAACTTACTAAATCTCACTCTAAAGATGGACTTAAAATTCTAAAAACTTTGTCACCCTGGGAGAGGGATAAACTCTTCATCATCACCAGGAATTGCGGGAAATTCCCCTTTCTGCCAGCGAATTTTTGCATCTTTGATCTTTTCTTTATCAAATGACACAAAGTTCCAGTCCATAAATGGGGCTTGCTCAAAGGATTTTCCTCCTAGCATCAGAATTCTGCAGTTAGTCAAAACCTCAAGCTCTTCATCACCTGATTCATAAACAACAAAATCGCCGGCCTTAAACTCTTCTTGCCCTATACGAACTTGTCCCATTTGAATATAAATGGCGGTTTCGAAGTCACCACATGGGCGTCCTAACTTACCTCCTACTTCGCCAATAACATCGAGATAGAACATAGGACTGTACGTTTTAACCGGAGATGATCGACCGAAGGCCTCACCAGCAATTAACCTTATTAGGAATTTCTCTCTATGAATATAGGGCAGTTGTGTTTTTGGAACATGAGTAAACGAAGGCTCAACTTCTGCTTTTTCTTCGGGCAGAACCATCCAACACTGAATACCATCTAAGTGATGATCATTACCTCGTACTTCCAAAGTTTCTCTTTCTGAATGAACAATACCCCGACCTGCTGTCATCCAATTAACATCGCCTGGATGTATTTCTTGAATAGAACCTAAACTATCTCTATGCAAAATACTTCCTTTAAATAGATAAGTCATTGTGGCTAACCCAATATGAGGATGAGGTCGAACATTTATTCCATTGCCCGCCTCAAAGTGCGCCGGCCCCATATGATCGAAAAATACAAATGGCCCAACCATTCGTTGATTTTCACTAGGCAAAATACGCTTTACTGAAAAACCACCTAAGTCTCGAGTTTTTGATGCAATGAGTACCGACATAATGCGCCTCCAAAAATCGACTATACCAATGTAAAACCAAATTTAAAATTCAGCTCTATCATTGTACTTATGTCGATATTAAATTTTAAAAATCAAGATTACTTTTCCTGATCTTGTTGAAATAGTCTTTCCAAATCAGCACGACCTTGTCGACCAACCTCAATGAGTTTAGCTAAATCGTCTCGATGTTTAATCGAGTCTCTCACCATTGAGTTATCATGATTAGAAAATCTTTCGATTGTACGGATAGCTTCACCATCACTGTAACCTATTTCCGTTAAAGTAAATGTTGCCGCATCCAAACTACTTTTAAACATTTCACGAACGACTTGATCCGCTCCCGCTGCCGATAAACTCCAAAAAGCGGCACGATTTCGTGCTCGAGCGATAACCTTCACTTTTGGGTGCTGTTCTTTTATCAAAGATACTATCGTTTCAGCTTCTTGATAATCATCAACAGCAACGAGTACAACTCTTACCGAATCAATACCTGCAGCTTCAAGTACATCGAGTCGTGTCGCATCTCCATAATGAACTTTATTGCCAAATCGAGTGACAAAGTCAATATGCTCAGCATCGCGATCAATAGCTGTAAACGGAATTTTATTCGCCGCTAAAATTCGTCCTGTCGTTTGCCCAAAACGGCCAAAACCTAAAATTAAAACTTCAGGCTCGTCATCGTAATCTGCCGTTTGTAACTCTGGCGTCGCCTTTGCTGGTGGCTTTATAGCAAGACTAATAATTGCTACTAAAGGAGATGTAAGGGCCATTGATAACCCAACAATTAAGTTAATGTGTGAGGCGACTTCTATTGGAATAACACCGCTACTTCCTGCTTGAGCCATAACAACAAAGGCAAACTCTCCTCCCTGACTTAGCATGAGCCCTACTTTTATCCCACGCCGCCAATGAATCTTTGCCATGGTCATCAAAACCATAATAATAGAAGTCTTAAACGCCATTAATGCTAAAGCAGCCAAAAGCAACATAAAGGGACTTTTCAAAAACAAATCCAAATTTAAGGTCATTCCAATGGCAATAAAGAACAACCCTAAAGTTAAACCTTTAAATGGTTCTATATCACTTTCTAATTGATGTCTAAAACTTGAGTTAGCTAGTAATATTCCGGCAATAAATGCACCTAAACCCATCGATAGTCCGGTCTTCAACATTAAAACAGCAGCACCAACAACGATTAACAAGCTCGCTGCGGTCATACTTTCTCGACTGCCATAACGAGAAATCAGTTTTAAGAATGGATTAAGTAAAAACTTGCCAACAAGTAATAAAGCTGCAATGGCAAGAATACTCCAATACCAAGGCACTGATTCGACAGCCGCTTTATTGGACAGAGAATCGACTAAAAATAAGATAGGAATAACCGCAAGATCTTGTAACAGTAAAATAGCAAATCCAGCTCGCCCCGAAGGTTTCGCAATAATTCGTTTTTCTGCCATCAGTTGAATTGCAAAGGCCGTTGAAGAGAGTCCTAAAGCCAGACCGATAACGATCGCCGTAGATCCATTTTCAATGAGAATCCAACCCACGCCAGCGATAACGCTAGCTGAAATTAAAAGTTGACCGATACCCAATCCGACAATGTGATGCCGCATCGACCAAAGCTTCACAGGATTCATCTCTAAACCAATAACAAAGAGTAGTAATACGACGCCAATTTCTGAAAAATGCAAGATACTCTCAGGGTTTGAAATGAAGTTAAATCCCCAGGGCCCTAAGGCCATACCTGCAACGAGATAACCTAAAATAGCTCCGAGCTTGATGCGTCGAAAAAGTGGAACGGCTATTACAGCAGCAACTAAAAAAAAGAGAACCGACGATAACGGTGTATGGGTATCCATAAATTATCCTGTTATAAGTGCTGCACCGTAGTAAAGCAGCGGTATTTTTCGCATTACATTCGAGATCATCAAGACAATAACTTACTCGTTAAGAAATAACTTTTAAAATAATGCCTCTTTACCTGATGTCATTTGTGTAAAAGTGCCTCATTATAACAATCAGCATGCAAGTCTTTTGCCTGTTACTGTCTGATTAAAACAATGTCGGTCCGCATGAAGTACTAACCTCTCTGCATCAAAAAAGAACACTCCAGCTCTAACCTGGTGCCTTTTCAGGCGACTCTTCGAGTTATCATAATCATTAGTCACATCAAACTGCGTTGGTAGAGCTTAACAGCATTTTAAAAATTAAATACAATCGACTACCGATTATTTTCATCGAAGTTTTCGATATTGCGTCGACTCGTTCTAATCATCAGCTTGATGAATCAAAAGAAACACTTTATAAAGTTTATCAATATAATACTTGGCACCTAGCTGCTTTTCTTGCATAAATTCAGCTAAATAACGGCTTAACCAGACTCATCGTCAGGCTAAACACCTTCAAAGAATTATTAAACGAGATATTTAATACAGCGAACAACTCAGAATTTATGGACTCGATTACTCAGGTATTACTTGGCGCCGCTGTTGGTGAGGCCACTGGCGGAAAGCAATTCGGTAGAAAAGCAGCACTTTGGGGTGCCGTTTGTGGAACCTTGCCAGATCTTGATGTCTTTATTCCACTGGGTGATGCAGTTAGTGACTTTACCTATCACCGTTCAGCTTCACACTCAATCGTTTTAATGTTAGTGGTGGCCCCAATTATCAGTTGGCTAATCACACGTATACACGTGACTACTCGGGAACATTATTGTCGCTGGACAATATTAGTCTTTCTATCTTTGGCTACTCACGCATTACTTGATAGCTTCACCGTTTATGGTACCCAAATTTTCTGGCCCATCAGTGAATACCCTATGACATGGTCAACTATCTTTATTATTGACCCTCTATACACAATACCTTTATTAATTGGGGTTATTTGGGCTCTAATCAGCCGTCATCCTAAAACGAGTGGCTACCATGCAAATCGGGTTGGGCTTATAGTCAGCACAGTGTATTTAGGATGGACTATCGCTGTAAAACTTTACATAAATACAGTAACAGAAAACTCTATTATTGAGAATAAGCTAAACGTTGATCAATACCTTACAACACCCTCCGCATTTAACTCACTCTTATGGCGAATTGTTCTGGTCGACGATACAAGTTATTACGAAGGCTATTATTCTATTTTTGATTCAACTCCCAATATTCAGTTTGAGAAGTATTCAAGAAGTACTGAACAAATCAGAGCTTTGTCAGAACATTGGCCGGTGAAACGATTGCAGTGGTTTACTAAAAATTTTTACAAGGTTCAATCAAAAGAAAGCAGACTTATTATTACTGATTTGAGAATGGGCTCAGAGCCACAATATGTGTTTAACTTTGTTGTTGCTGAAGAACACAACCCTCACTATCGGCCGGTTAAAGCAGAATTGGTTAACACAGACATGGATTTTCGTCGCGCGGAACTACTTTGGCAACGCATATGGGATGATTCAATAAAAATTTCGCCCGCCGCATCGCATTGATTAGTTAAAACTCTCTAATCGAATAACTCGATACATTAGCGAGTTAATACACTCTATACTATCTCTAAACATATCAACCGGAGCAAATGATGGGATTGTTAGTCGAAGGTCAATGGCAAGATGAATGGTACGACACCAAATCCACTGGTGGAAAATTCGTCCGAAAAGATAGTAGTTTTAGAAATTGGATAACATCTGATGGCAGCGCCGGTCCAACAGGCGACTCTGGATTTAAAGCAGAAAAGGATCGATACCATCTATATGTTTCTCTCGCCTGCCCTTGGGCACACCGCACACTGATATTTAGAAAACTTAAGGGATTAGAAAGCCACCTACCAATTTCCGTCGTTAATCCTTACATGCGCGAAAATGGTTGGACATTTCATGATGGACCTGACGTGATTAAAGACCCTATTCATAGTGCTGAATTCATGCACCAAATTTATACTGCAGCGAAATCGGATTACACAGGTCGCGTCACAGTCCCTGTTCTTTGGGACAAACAGAAAAACACCATTGTTAGCAATGAATCATCCGAAATAATAAGAATGCTTAATAGTGCATTTGATGAGATAGGCGCTAGCTCTGATGACTTTTATCCAGAGAATAAAAGAGCGGAAATAGATGAACTCAATGAGTTCATTTACCCGACAATTAACAACGGAGTCTATAAAGCAGGTTTTGCAACCGAACAAGATGCTTACGAAGAAGCCGTTAACGAACTTTTCGACGGCCTGAATAAAATTGAAATGCTGCTGAGCAAAAAGCGATACTTAACTGGCGACACAATTACAGAAGCTGATTGGCGACTATTTACCACGTTGATTCGCTTTGATGCTGTTTATGTTGGACACTTCAAATGCAATTTAAAACGTATTATCGATTACCCCAATATTTGGGAGTACCTAAAAGAGCTTTACCAATATCCAGGCATTAAAGAAACCGTCAATATGTATCATATTAAGCATCACTATTACGGAAGTCATGACACGATAAATCCCACTCGAATTGTTCCAGAGGGTCCAATATTAAACTTAGATGCTCCTCATAATAGAACTATAGAACTTAGCTCCCATTAAAGTTAAATCTTTGTTAGTCTAAATGATTCTATATGTTGGTAAGTTCTAAGTGTGAGATTTCTCTGTGAGTTCAAAGCACAATCATTGTCATTCAGCGAGCTCTGAAAATGAGTCCCACAGTGAGCATGAAAGCTCTTGCCATGGTTCGTCTAGCAAATTCGATTTCTTATTGTGGGGTTCACTTTCTGGTGTTGTTATACTTTATACAACTCAGTTATCGTTTGGAAATATCTCAAGTTTACCTGACTGGCTCAATCAACTCTCCTCATCATCATTTGAATTAGTAAATACCATGTGGTGGGGATTACTTATCGGAATAGGAGTCTTATCGGTTCTTACAAAAGTTCCTCGCGAGTTCGTTATGTCTGCTCTAGGCAGCAATAAAGAAAAGTCAGGAATTTTTCGTGCAACACTTGCAGGAGTGCTGTTAGATCTTTGTAGTCACGGCATTCTAATGGTAGGAGCCAAGCTTTATCAACGTGGAGCATCTTTAGGCCAGGTCATTGCTTTTCTCGTTGCAAGTCCTTGGAACTCATTTTCTTTAACTCTAGTTCTAATTGCATTAGTGGGATTAAAATGGACTTTTCTGTTTATATTATTGTCACTTCTCATCGCAATTGTCAGTGGATTTATTTTTGACAGTTTGGTGAGTAAAAATATATTACCTGATAATCCCAATAAGTTTGATCTACCCAAAGACTTTCAATTTTGGACAGAAGCTAAAGAACAGTTTAATGATGCCAGCTTCAATCGCAGCTTTTTCAAGTCAATGATCATCGATGGCATTAAAGAATCGAGAATGGTCATGCGTTGGGTTCTTTTTGGAATTTTATTAGCCAGTATTATTCGAGTTCTTTTCTCTCCCGAATCCTTCTCTTCATACTTTGGTCCCGACCTTATTGGCCTCGTTCTAACCGTCATCGCAGCAACAATTATTGAAGTCTGCTCAGAAGGTTCGACTCCCATTGCTGCAGATTTACTCAATAGAGCTCACGCACCTGGCAATAGCTTTGCTTTTTTAATGACAGGAGTATCTACAGACTATACCGAAATGATGATAATACGAGATACAACTCGCTCCTGGAAAATTGCACTCTTTATACCGTTGGTTACAGTACCTCAGGTTTTATGCCTTGCCTGGATATTAAATACGGTTTGAACCACAAACTCGTAGACTATTTAATTTATTGCTAAACTTAGAGACTCCTTACCAAAAGCTAAACAGAGTACTGAGGAATTTTTGAAGGCACTTTTTATTTTAGTGATAATGACCTTGGCTTGTATCGGTTCAACAGTTAGTCAAAATGTCCCCCTTCCATACCACGAAGTTCTAAATACAACCGTTCTTCAAGCTACGTATGTTGATGATCGCTTATTATCGATCGAACTTACCGTGTTACCAATAGATAGTGGCCAATCATCTATCGTCATAGATAAAAGTGCTCATGAAAAATTTAATAGGTTTGATCCTTTAAATACAGGTGATCAATCTAAAATTCGCCGCTCTATTATTATCCCCCAAAATCAAGAAGCTTTTAGCAGTTACGATGTTTTAGAGAAAATAGACAATAAACTAACACACACTGGCTATGGCATTTTTAAATTAAAGAAAAATATTGAACAATACAAAAAATTCACTCAGAAAGTCGGAGGGAGCTCTGAGGACTGCTATTTTTTAAGCTTAAAAGATAGCTCTGATCCATCTTTAATGATTGATAAAAATATCTTAGTTCGCATTGATTTTTCTAATGTTCAGGATGTTATTGAAGGGACCATCTTTGAACCTCTGAACAAGAACTCGACTAACTATAAAAAATGGAAAGAGGAACACCCTACGGTTGAAATTTGGCCGCATGAATATCAAACTGGAGACTATCTTATTTGGTACAGCAAAGACAAAAAAAGCGCTATTGTTGCAGATTATATCGAAGGAAAAATAAAACTTATAAAAGTAGGATTGGTTTCACATGCCACTTTGGTCGAAGGATGCTCCTAAATCGATGGTTGCCAATTACCGCAGAAAATTAGCTCGAGTATTTTTTTTATTCTTCATAGTGGCACTTGCCGGTTGCATTCCTATGATACGAACAGAGTACATAGCACCCAAATGGACAGGTCAGATAATTAATATTCAATCTTTAAAAGCAATGAAGCAATTAACCCTTGTTGACTCAACCTCAAACAACAAAGGTACCGTCGATAAAAGTGGCAAATTTGTTGTCCTAGGAGAATCACAATCTTTTGACTTTAAGTTACCCGCAGCTTCTGCAATGAAATACTTTACACTGGAGCTCGATTTATCCGGAGAAAAATTACTATTCGCCAGAAAAGCGCCTATCACAAGCGTTGAACCTTTAGAGTTTGATCTCAAGACAGTATTTATTATATGGCCAAATTCATCTCCGTTCTTAGTTAAAACGATAGCCAATGAGCAACATCAAAAAATGAGCAAAAAATTTATCGAAGAGTGTAAATATCTAAAAAGCGCCGTGACTTTAACCGAAAGTTTACGCTTAATGAACCAGCCTCTGTTTGAAAATAAAGTTCGCGCGACCTTTACATTTTCTCTAGATGACATGGTTAAGAACCAGAAAAAATGGGCCATTGAATTATGGGAAGCTGCATTTGAAATGTGTTTTAAAAATAAGTATGAAAACAGAAGAAAGCTTCGAGGCTTTTACAATCCCATATTCGATGAGCTTCGCTCCTTTTGACAGGCAAAAAAAAGACCGGCGAGATGCCGGCCAAATGACGAGGTCTTAAATTCTAGTTAAAACTGACTTCTGCTATTGTGTCTGCTTCTACACTTGCATTTATTGACTCTAAGAAAGTAATTTCATCATCAACTTCAGGGTCATCTAAAGCCGCTTCACAAGTTAATGAAAGTGTGTAGTCAGTTGGTGATAAGTACGCAACGAAGAATTCATATGTATTATCATCTTCATTGTAGGAAACATTCGCACTGGTTAGAGGCTCTGTTGCACTTCCTAAGTCGTCGGCGACAACATCGAGACCTTCGTAAACATATACGACGCCACCATTTGCACAAGCTTCTTGTTCCATCGTGGCATTAGCAACTGTACCAGTAATATCGCCAATTTCAGTATTATCAAGAATTCTTAAGGAGGGTTTTAAAATATAATCCACTTGCGCTGAAGATGGATTAGTAATTGATTTTCTTAGATCAAAATCAATTGTAAAATTTGAAGATTGCCCGACAGCAATATTAAAGCCATTTGATAACTGTAATCCAGATTGACTTCCGCTTGGCACATATAAGGAGTGTGAACTCCCATCTTCAAAGCTAATGTACGAATCCATCACACCATTGAGCGCATTTACGTGAAGGCGAACCCAATTATATTCGCCAGCCTCAACGGTTTCCGAATCTAGCAATGGCTCACTTGTACCATTTTGAAGTTGAAGTAAGTCAATGGAACGAGGCTCATCAAATTCAAACTCTACTGCAGGTCCACCAGCTGGTTTAATTGAAACGCCTGTAAACTCAACAACAACTTCAGTTGCATTATCAACAGGAGCATCTGTGATATTTAAAGATAATTTTCCAGTTGTTCCGTTGTTAGAGTCAGATCCACAACCAGCAAGAGTGAAGAAACTAACCACGCCGGTTAAGACAACTAGATGCTTCGAAAATAATCCCATAAAAAATTACCCTTTGTTCTAAGTGAATTTAAATTTCTATACGTTTATTCCTTTACACGAACAGAGTTAGAGAAAGGTTCCCTATTTTTCAAAATAATTGGTAATTTTTTACAAAAGATGGAATGTTCAAGCAAAAAAGAGAAGAAGTTCACAAAACAATACTGTTGGCAAACACTTTAATTCTGATAACTATTATTTTAATAATCGATTTAACTAAAAAGTGTAGCGAATACCTAAGCTGAAAGCGTCATTTGTGTATTCATATAACTCAATATTTTCCTTGTTATCTATTTTTATCACCTTCATGTATGCCTCTAGGTCTTTAAGCACTTCATATTCTATATCAAATCCAAGAGTTAACTTTTTTGACTGGCGCCTCTTTGTAATCCATTCGCCATCTGTATTGATGACGGTATCGTCCGTAGAGTAATTTGACCATTGAGTTTTAAGAAAGGGGCTAAACGTCCATTGCTCATACTGATATTTTGCTTTGGCCGATAATTGGTGTCTCACAGGAGAGTAGTCTCGTCGAGTATCTTCATTAATTAGGCCTTGTCTATCGTTCCATTCGAAACTGTAGCCGAACAACCAGTTTAATCCACTATCAGATTTAGGTTGAGTCTCGATTCCAATTATGGCTCGCTCTCCACCGAGAAACTTAAAGTCAGTTGAAGCACTAATTGATGTGTAATTAAAGCTTCCCTTGAGTAATGTTTTGTCATACAAGATTTGATAACTTGCTCGAACAGTCGAATTTAGATACACCTTTCGACTGGCAATACTGGCTGAGTCTATTGCAAAATCGATACGCCATCGATTGTCTTTTCTTCCTTTTAAATAATTCCCAGCAACTCCCATACTACTCGAGCTTAAACTTTCAAAAGTATCGTAGTCGACATCAATATAGTATCCTGAAAAATAAGTGCTTTGCTCATTTGACCGAGTCAGATAGTAAGCCCCTTGAACTGTCAGCTCTCGATAATTATCTTCCAAGCTAGAAGAGCTGATTTGAAAGTCATCGGAAAGTGCGACTGGATTTGATTCATAGCCGAACGTCACATTCGCCCAGGCATAAAATTGACGAGAAGATACATCAGTCGACAATAATTGCAGTTGCTTAATCGCAGCATCCTTAAATTGAGAGTCATTCTTGGCCAGCTGTCGAAATACCCTTATGGCCTTTTTGGTGTCTTTCTTTGCTCGATAAACAAGTCCAAGATAATAAGATGCAACATTGTGCCAAGCCGAATGAACTTTTAACTGCTTAAAGGCCTGTTCAGCAATATTTAAGCGAGCCATCTTTAACGCCACAGCTCCGAGATTATAAAATAGCTGAGGGCTATTATCGCCTCGATCACGAGCTTGAATGAATGCGTCTAATGATTCTTGATATTTCCCTTGACCAAAAAGCTTCTGACCCAATTCAAAGGTTTTTGCATTTGAATTAGGGGAATTGAAAAGTGTTAAGACTACCCCTAGGAGAATAGCCTTTTGCCTCGTCTTTATTAAATTCACATTGTTCTATAAATTATCGTCTTTTATATCTTTATCGTCATTATCTGGCGGTCCCGGAGGATTAGGAGGATTGGGCGTATCGGGAATAATGTCGTCCAGGTCCACGGGTAGATCTGGTTTATTTTCATTATTTCTTCGCGACCCAATAATATTATTTATTCGGTCTTGAGCAGCCTGTAAAGCTTCTTCTCTAGCTTCTCTTCCTCGGCCTTGACCATTTCCATTATTATCGGGTCTATTAGACTTTTCTGGCTTTTTGCCTTTTAAGCTTTCTAAAGGCGGCAAACTAATGATACTCACGGCTTCACTTGGAGTGGCCGATTTATCCAATAACTTAATAGTAATGCCTAACTCTTTTTCAATTTTAGTCGGCTTTTGCTCTACTTTATCCGATTTTTTTGTATCCAAATTATTAGCACTCGATTGCGCATCGGCAGCCTGAAGCACCGATGCACTTAATATCGATATACTAAATATAAAAAATCGCATTATCTTCACTATAAATTACCTAACTAAAACCCATATCTTAAAAATTAATAAATCCAATACGTAACAGTGCTCATACAACTTCCCCTCAATAACATCTAAATCGTTGAATCATTTATAGAATTAACATTTTTTGAGCTGTTTTTTTGCCCTTCAACTAAAAACTCATAAGTTTTCATTTCATCTCCAGACTCAACCGTGACAATCACTTTATCACCTTTCTCCGAAGCAACCAAAACAGGTAAATTAATAATATTTGCGCCTTCGTTGAGAGCGGCTTGCCAGCTCAACTTACGCAAACCATTGTAGTGTTCAATGGAAAGAGAAGGCCCTAAATTAACCGAAATTGTCACTTGTGGTAGTGCACTAGGAGACTCAATCATCACTGGAAGTATGCTAACCTGATTGATCGGCAGACTAACTTTAACCTGAGCCATCTGCTCACTCGCAGGAGACTCTGGACGGAACAAATCGATTAGCCAGACGCTTGAAAATAACACCAATGATGCTGCAACAGCTCCAGCCAACCAGCTCACTTTTCGAGACTGAGATGAGTTTTCTGAAACCTTTTGACTCGCTTTCGCCAGAATTCTTGCTTCCAGACCAGCCGGAGCGTCAACACTAGAAACTGCGTGCAAAAAGCCACAAACCACATGCTTTTGCCAGTAAGCCTCACATAGCTCACATTCTCGCATGTGCTCCGCTTGCGCTTTAGATAGTGAATTAACACTACCTTTCTCGCAAAACTCTAATTGTTGATGAAATTCAGTACAGTTCATTTTCAGCCTCTATTTACTAACACGGATCAAGTGACAATAAAGTTCCCGTATCAAGCTGTTTTTTCATGATTTTTCGTCCTCGATGCAATCTGGACTTGACGGTTCCCTCAGAAACCGACTGAATATCAGCAATTTCTTTTAGAGAATATCCTTCGACTTCAAATAAAAAAAGCGTAACTGCTTGCTCATGCTCCAGTTGTTTGAGGTTTGCAATTAATTCCCGCCCAAGTTGGTCAATAGCGACGATAGCTTCAGGGTCACTGCCTGAGTCAACAAACAGATTTTTCATAACCTCTTCATCGACAAGGTGCTCATACGCCAGAGGGCGCGCGTTCTTTTTGCGAATTTCATCGACGAAAAGGCGATACATAATTTTTACCAACCAGGGCCGTAATTTCTCTATCGCGTTCATTTCATCCACTCGGTCAACAACGCGCAAAGCCAGCTCTTGCACCAAATCCTCGGCATCCTGAGAATTAAGAGTCCATTGGTAAGCCACTTTGAATAGCGGTTTTATCTGCGGAGCGAATAGCTCTTCAAAAGTCTTTTTATGCATAAAACTAATGATAGTCGAAACTGAAAGATAAAAGTGAGAGGTAATTGGACTTGGCGTAAGAGCAAAAGAGAAAGCCCGTTTCAAACTGGCTTTCTCTATTTAGTGTAATGAAAATTAATTTGAATTAGTGGGTACTGTTATTTCAGATGAAATGCGCCATTGCTCTAGTTTTGAAATTCGCAACATAAGCTCCCGCTGCGTCTCTTTTAACTTAACAAGCTCTTGTTGCAATTGACGAACTTTCTGATTTTCTGAGCTCGCCGATTTATTCGCTTGCTCGACTGAACTTTTCATCGAAGAAATGGAGTTTTTCTGTAAGTCGATTTGCTCTTTAAGAATATCAATATTCGTACTAAACACGTCCAGGTTCGCACGTAGTGAAGCAACGTCTCGAGATACTGGGGTCACTTCTTTTTTAATGGTTGCTGGAACTCTTTGTAAGCTTTCTTCCAAAGACTTTATTTCTGACTGATTTCTCCGCCAGGCAGAAGCCCAAAGTTTATCCATTTGTGTCCAAAGCTCATCCGCCTTTTTCGCTAATTCAGTTACTTTAACCTGTAAAGCAACAGCTGATTGATCCAACTCTTCACCTGTAGCGGACAAGCGCTGCTCTAGATCGGTAATACGTTGCTGAGAAGACTGCCATTCAACTTTCTGTGCTTCTAATTGAGTCCATAGCCACGCGCTAAAGCCAACAGCGCTAAG
The DNA here is from genome assembly GCF_007570825.1 of Pleionea sediminis. GTDB lineage: Bacteria > Pseudomonadota > Gammaproteobacteria > Enterobacterales > Kangiellaceae > Pleionea > Pleionea sediminis. Next base: position 1,105,165 of record NZ_SUNB01000001.1, read on the forward strand.
CGCAATAAATGTTGTTATAAATAAAAGTTTCGATGATGCACCTTTCTCTGCATCTGGCTCATGATCATCAGAAGAGTTAGTAGTGTGCTTTTTTTTAGCCACACCAAAATCTTCTCGTTCAGCAACTATTTCAGGCAATGGCCCTTCTGGTTCATTTTCTTTCATTGAATTATCACTTAACCTACTGCAAATTATTTTGTGATCGTACCTTGTTTCTCAACTTATGACTATGGTATCGACGAAAAATTCAATGCAATAGTTTGCTTACGTTATGAACCATCTTACGTTTAATTAGCGTTTCTACTCACGGGTTTGGAAATCCACCCGGTATTGCCGGGAGAGTGTAACCTCTCGCTTCAATCGCTTCCTGCATGGTGGGTGTGCCGTCCGCATCCGTATCACTGGCATTCATCAAATCAATAGCAATGGCCCCCAACGCTACTTCGTCAGTTAAATCGCCATCGAGATCGGTATCATAAATAAATGATCCTGAACCATCGTATGAACAACTATTGGTCGGTGCGTAAGTTATATTTGAACCACTTCCACCAGATTCGAATATTCCCGTTGTTTCATTCAATGAGAAAAACTGTCGTTGGCCGTATGGCTGCAACGCATGAGAATTATTAGGGCCCGCCCAATTACAAATCATGCCTTGAATATTTCCATCGGTATTTTCTACTGAATTGCCGAAGCCGGCATAAGCTTCCCCATCTAAAATCGAGGTTCCGCCGGTTTCGTTATAATTAACCCCCATTAAAAATATTCTGGAATGACTATCATTTAATCCTGCTTGCCAAACATAAGCGTAAGTTCCCTCCAGCGTATTTGGATTCATTTCCATACCAAAAATATTAAAGTTTTCACTCCAACCATCCGGATTCGTTGTTGCGTTGTATTTGTTGTCGGGATCTACCTGACCATAATCATCAGCCATGACGTCAGTAACAAAACCAGTTGCGTCAGCACCACACAAAATTGCAATTCTCGACTGTACACTTAGCGAAGTTTCGGCACTACGTTCATAAGCGAAAGAGCCGTTGAGTGTTCGATCGGAATCCGGGCAGTTTCCACCACCAAGTATAGAACTGTCTCCGTTTATCGTAAATTGAAGTAAACCATTGTATTCAAACTCAGACGCCCCGGAAGTGTGGCTCATCACGACCGATATCTCTCTCGCTGTACCACTATAAATATAAGAATACTCTTGTGTGTACTGCCATTCGTCGGTACTAACACGCTCCGCTATAACACTGGTAAAAGTCACACCGGTAATTCCATAAGCATTCATATCACTGGTTAAATCTAAACTGCTTCCGACAGCAGGTTCACTATATCCACTATCAATCGCTACATATATCATCGAAGCCAACCCCATTAATGCAGCAAAGCTCTGGTTTTTTATCCCATTGAGTCTCGAATTTAATTGAGCAGGTGCACATGCATGTCCAGTTGGAGTATCCGTTTCATTCCATATCATAAGATCACCACCTGGCAACTCACCTGAGTTTGGAGTTGCTGCATCAGGGTGATCTTCATAAAGTAGCGAAGGTCCGTAGCATTCAGCACTGACACCTGTATTAAAAAAGAGTTGCGGCGTAAAAGCATCATTAACCGGAGTCGTTCCATTTAATAAGTCATTAATCCGCTGTACTGCATCAGCATACGACGTCGTCCAAGTAACGGCTAAAGGTGCAAGAAAAAATTTTGAAACTCCGGCCGTTGTTACAGTATCCGTTGGAGATGTTATTGCTAGGCCACTAGGAAAACTATTTCCGGAATCAATAGCTAAGCCATAATTTACAGTCGCGTTCGCTTGTTGATTTCTAACAACGGTTACCGTTTGACTTTCAATATCAGGAATATAAGTTTCGTTATTTTCTGAAACTTCACCTGCTATGATCGTGTAAGTTCCCGTATCGAGATCATTCAATGTTGTTGTTGCAGTTACTGACTGACTGAAATCGTTAGGTCCACTTATAGTGACATTCGCGTCACTTCCAACGGGTAAGCCAGAAATTGTTACGAGCAAATCGCCTTTGTAATTATTATTTGAAGAAGAGCCATAATCACTACCACCGCAAGATAATAAAATAAAGGATAAAAAGACTGCTAGAAGTAACCGAAAAAAAAACATGTAAAAACTCTCACGTAAAATTGAAAACTACATTAAATGTAGAGTACCTTGATAAATCTGCAACAAAGATTGAACATATTGAGCAATACGTTTACCACTTTAAAATTCTTCTAGCTTTTGTCTTATCAATCTCTTAATGCGTTACCTTTAATCCGAGATATTTTAAAAAGGAATTTCTAAATAACATCTAACAATCTAATATTTAGAACATGGTGATAGTTATTTCCGACTGTCATCCTTGACTAACCAGAACTAAATTAAATATATGAATGTTAATCTACTTCGAAGATTTCAAAATGAAATTTTAATCGAACCTTAAATGCATAAAATCAATTTACACATGCTACTTAATTTCTAATTACGGAGATCGTGACATGAAACAAAGGTGTACCAAAAACAAATTAAAAATCCTATTGTCATCTACCGCGCTGGCGCTTTCCCTAAGCGCAACCGCAGCGGGAGATATGAAATCGAAACAACCCAAAAGCAATCAGTTTTGGTGGCCCGATCAGCTCGACCTGACAACGCTTAGAGATCATGATAAACGTTCCAACCCTCTCGGTGAAAACTTCGATTACGCCGAAGCCTTTAGCAAATTAGATCTTGACGCCGTGAAAAAAGACCTCAACAAGTTGCTTACCACTTCGCAAGATTGGTGGCCTGCAGACTTCGGTAATTATGGTCCTTTCTTCATTCGTCTATCCTGGCACAGCGCTGGGACCTACAGAACACTCGACGGTAGAGGCGGCGGTGATGGTGGACAAATGCGTTTCGATCCTCTCAACAGCTGGCCCGACAATGGCAATTTGGATAAAGCCAAAAGATTACTTTGGCCCCTAAAGCAAAAGTACGGGGAAAGTTTATCTTGGGGAGATTTAATGATCCTTGCTGGTACCGTCGGTATGGAAAATATGGGATTCAAAATTTATGGATTTGCCGGTGGGCGAGCAGACGATTGGGAACCCGATTTAGTCTATTGGGGACCAGAGCTTGAGATGTTAGCAAGCGATCGCGAAGAACGCGATGGAGAATTAAAGCGTCCATTGGGTGCTACTCACATGGGACTTATCTATGTAAATCCAGAAGGTCCTAAAGGCAAGCCCGATCCAAAAGGCTCAGCTAAAAACATACGTGTTGCATTTGGTCGCATGGCAATGAACGATGAAGAAACAGTAGCACTTATTGCTGGCGGGCACACCTTCGGAAAAATGCACGGCGCTCATAATCCAGGTAAATGCGTCGGCAAAGAACCAGGCGGCGCACCGATCGAAAACCAAGGTTTAGGTTGGAAAAACAAATGCGGAAAAGGTCACTCGGAAGATACGGTTACTAGTGGTCTTGAAGGGGCATGGACTCAACTACCTACTCAGTGGACAACTCTGTATCTTTCTAACTTACTAAACTTTGAATGGAAACAAACACGCAGTCCTGGTGGAGCGATACAATGGATACCGAAAGATGAGTCGCTGCACAAAGCTGTTCCTGATGCCCATGTTGAAGGAAAAAGAAATCCACCTGTTATGACCACTGCAGATCTTGCACTAAAATTTGATCCTAAGTACCGCAAGATTGCTGCGCGTTTTCTTGCGAATCCAGAAGAGTATCGATTAGCATTTGCCAAAGCATGGTATAAATTGACTCATCGCGACATGGGACCAAGAAGTCGATATGTTAAAGACAGTGCTCCCAATGAACCTCTCATTTGGCAAGATCCCATTCCTGAAGTTGACTACAAACTTGTCGAAAATAAAGACATAAAAAATCTGAAGTCAAAAATTCTTAAATCCGGTTTAACCGTTCCTCAACTTATTAGAACGGCTTGGGCATCAGCATCAAGTTTTCGAGCAAGTGATATGCGTGGTGGTGCCAATGGTGCTCGCATCGCTTTGGAGCCCCAAAAAAACTGGACTGTAAATGACCCTAAAGAGTTAAGTAAAGTTTTATCGAAACTAAAAGGTATCCAAAAAGATTTTAACAAAGGCAGTAAAAGAAAAGTTTCTTTAGCCGACTTAATCGTACTTGGTGGAGCCGCTGCTATCGAAAAAGCAGCAAAAGATGCCGGTGTTAAAGTTGATGTTCCTTTTGTACCCGGCCGTAATGACACAACTCAAGAGTGGACTGATGTTGACTCGTTTGAGTTACTCAAACCTACCGCTGATGCCTTCCGTAATTATTTTGATACGAAAGCCAGCTATCGCTCTCCCACAGAGATGTTGGTTGACAAAGCGGATCAACTAACACTGACGGTCCCAGAAATGACGGTTCTTATCGGTGGCATGCGCGCATTAAACGCTAATACAGACGGCAGTAAGCATGGAGTATTTACCGACAAACCGGGAACCTTATCGAATGACTTTTTTATTAATCTTCTAGACATGTCGACAACATGGCGTAAAGCAAAAAAAGAAGGCCTTTATGAGGGTGTTGATAGAAAATCAGGTAAAGTTAAATACACGGCGACACCTGTAGACCTGATATTTGGTTCCAACTCTGAACTTAGAGCAGTTGCCGAAGTATATGCATTTAACAATTCAAAAGAGCGATTCGTAAATGATTTTGTTAAAGCTTGGACGAAGGTCATGAGGCTCGATCGGTTTGATTTATAAAATTCCTTCACACATAAGGAGCTGATGTATCAGCTCCTTTCCTTCTTAAGCAACTCACACATTACTCATTTGAAATTACAATTCTAGACTCTATAACAGGAGCTACTACTGACACTGATTGTATATATCCTGCCAAAACATCATCCTCAAAAAGCTCTGTATCAACCTTTTGTGCTGCCGGTAACGCTTGCATTGTTACAAACCCGTCTCCACCATCAGCACCAAAACTATTAAAACTGAAAGTATAATTTTCGTTTGATAACACAGCATTACCATTAATAAGAATCTGTATCACACGCTGTCCTTCTGTGACAATAGTTGGTGGTTCAGTTGTTTCATCCAGCTCTTGAGGTTGTTGAGTTAAATCGACAAATACTTGAATATGACTTGAAACTTGCAAAAACCCACCAAAAGGCTCTGGAGCAAAAGCAACGCCCCGTTCAAATATTTCTTTAAGTTGTTCGCCAGTTACAGTTACTAAGTAAATCGTATTATTGAAAGGAAAAATATCACTCGCATCTTGCCGAGTTAATTCACCACTATCATAAATCCCATCGGGATTTGTTGCCGAGTTGTAACGAATATTACCGCCATTAACCAAAGAAAAATCTAATGAATATCCATTATTTGCCAAAAACTCAAACATACCATCACTAACCATATTTCCAATTAATGCTTCTCCAGTTCGAACCACATTCCGATTAGCGTCTAAATCGACATTGGTAACACCAATAACTTCTTCATTAATTTCTTCTCGAGGACTCAGTAACTGATTCCCTTCATCACAAGAAGTTATTAAAAGTAATGAAAAAGTGAATAAAAATAAGTTGAGTAATTTCATATGCTCATCACAATTGATATCGCCATTTTAGGGAAAGCGCTTCACCAGGCTGAATAAGACCGGAAGAACCAAAAACGCTAATGTTAGAAGATTCATCAGGATCTGAATATTTGTCATCACCTAAATTAATGGCTCTAAGAGTTAAAACATTGTTCTCAGATAATTGATAATTAAGAGCAATATCTCCTAATAGATAATCATCGATAACTACGTTATCGCCACGAACGCCTCGAAAAGACTCAATAACAGTACGATCATTCGGTCCACTTTTCCCACCATAATGAGCACCTAAAGATAACGACCAAGAACTAAAGTTAAATAACGCTTGAAAATTAGCTCGTATTCTCGGCGTATGAACTAATTGAGTGTGGCCTCGTGTATTTTGGTAAATTCTTTCTTCACTAAATAGTGCAGCCTTTGACCAGAAAAAGTCGGTGCGATGTTGTCCGAAACTGCTATATATTGATAGGTAATCATTTACCGTCATTTTCAACTCAAGCTCAATACCAAAGCTTTCACTGTCTCCTATGTTTTCATAAACAGCTTGAGAACCCGAACCATTTTGATCATATATACCAATTACACTATTAGTTTTACTAAAAAAACCATTAACACGAAAAATTAAATCTTTTGTCGAATACTCTGTAACAAGCTCTAAAGTATTTACTTTTTCTGGCTTCAAGTCTTCATTACCTCTAACACCATTATTCCCTGCCAAAGTGATGTCATAAAGCTCTTTTAAAGTAGGAGCTCTAAAGGCAGATGCAAACAAAGCTTTAACTACAACATTCGAGTTTATATCATAGACAACACCAACACGAGGGTTGAAGCTACTTCCAAAATCACTGTAATCATCGAGTCTTGCTCCTAAAGTCATTTCAAAGTTGGCTTTGACATAACGTGCTTGTGAATAAAGTGCTTGTATCTTTCTCGTACGATTATCTTGTTCAAAAGAGGCGTTATCATGATTATCGAAAATATCGAAAGGGGTTAATGAAATTGCGCTGTAGTTTCTAGAAAACGAATAGTCATCCAACTTTTGATGCTCGAATAACAATCCACTAATAAGCTGCCATTCATCGGATATTGATTGGGTCCAATCCAACTCAAATGTCTGACTGTTGGCTTTATACTTTTCTCTAGTAAACCCACCTTCATCAAAAACATTTCCAGAATAAGTAAATCCGATGGGTAAGTCGTTATATAAAAAATTATGGTCAAATAATGAAATATAAAACTTAGGTGTTAAAAAACTATTAGAACTTAAAGTAAAACGCTTGGAGAGATTTAAATGATAACTCGTTGTCTTAAAGTCTGAATTAGTTCCTAGGTTAAAACTGGGACCGCCCCAATCACCATTTTCATAATTGGAAAAATAAAAGCTAGCATTCCAGTTTTCATAATCAATATTCGTTGAAAGATATGTATTATCCAGAAAATGATTGGTTGTCGATGAGTAACTCTCTGAACTTGCAAAGTTTCTGGCAGTAACGCTCCTTAAATCACCTTTAGACTCACGATAACCTAATGTTGTTGATATTCTTGCAGCACCATCAAAAACACGATGCAAACTCAAAGCATGCTTGTCATGACTGCCAGCTTCAATGCCGATAGAATCATTTGTTTTTCTTGGAATGATATTGATTACACCGGATACTGCATTAGAACCATAAAGAGCCGAACCTGGACCTCGAATAATTTCAACTTGCTCTATTAAGCTGGTGGGGAAGTTAAATATAGCTTGACCATTGTATAAATCATTCAGCTTTTGGCCATTAAACAAGAATAATATATTGCCGTCTTTTCGCTCACCACGAATGGCTACTCGATAAAATCCATTAGGAGCTAAGCTGGCTTCGATACCAGCGGAGTATTGAAGCAATTCAATTAAACTTTCTGCACCGAATAATTCAATTTGCCGGCGCGTGAATACATCGATAACGGAAGGCGCTTTACGGACAAATTGAGCATTCTGAGTTGAACTAACCACTTTAACATCCATTAGCTCATCTATTGTCAGCTCAAAAAGATCAATCTTTTCAGCAGAATATGCAGGAAAATTCAACACAACAATCGGTAGAGCCAGCCATTTAATGTTAGATTTTAATGTCATAGATGCTCGATTATCGATTAAGAAAGACTTGAGGTTGAGTTAAACCAGAATAATAGTTTTAACCGATATAATCAAAATTTCTGCCTGACTGAGACGGGATATAGATCTTAGAGTTCAACCTAAGCACCTGAATATTAAGCACTTATTTGAGCGCTATCCCCGAGGAACGTCTTGCCAATTCTAAGAACAGATTATACTTAAATCGCCCCAATAAAATAGAAGAACGATCGTCCTAATTTTGGATCAAAGAGCATATGGCTCAATGGGTAGAGACTCCAAAAGCGCAGATTGAGTCAACCAACCTGATTTTTAGCGCATCGAACAAAAAGTTTAATTGACTAAGTTGGATTTGCTGCTTTTAATTGCTCTCTCACTTCCATGAGTGCAAAACCAAGCAAATTTAATCCTTTCCACAAGTTTGGGTTGCCAACTTTACTGTTATCCGCAGCTAATCCAACGCCCCAAATCTTATCCACAGGACTAGCTTCAACTAAAACTCTTTCTTTTGTATTCAATAAGAATTCAAGTAACTCTTTATTTTGACCGAACTTTAGCAGGTTACCTTTCACAACAATATTAAAACGATTCTCGACCCAGAGCGCCTCATCAAATCCGATAACTTGTCTCCCCAAAGCCTTAGCAGCACCAGGATTTGATGCAGCAATAATTTTCTGTTGAGTTTCGATATCACCGAACAACTTGGCTTTTTCTGCCATCATAAAATGCTCAGCGGTTTGATAGGTATAATTATCATCCATAAAACTAGACTCGTACCATTGACTAAAACAACTGCCACTAACCTTTGCTCCGTTTTTCTGATGCCCCCAAAAGTACAAATACTTAACTTTATTTCCGCGATTAACATAGTCAACTAATGACTGAACCGTTCGAATATTCAAACTTTACACCTTTGAATTTTCAATTTCTTTCGCTTTTTCTCGACAAAGCTGATCAACTCTCTTCAGTAACGTGGGTATTCGATGCACACCATGCATATTTAAGATTGAATTTTTAGCTTCCTTCAAGCTAGCTGTAGAGGTAACAAATAAGGGCTTTCTACTTTTTCCTCGATATATTTCATGCTCATGAGAAATTCCCATAAATGATTTCTTTGCAACACCAATAACTTCCACTTCTTCTTTAAGCACGTCGAACAAATGCTTTCCTAAACCAGACTTAGCAACTCCATCCAAATAAACATAGCCATCAACGACTATAATATCAGGCGCTATTTTGTGTTCTTCTAGTAACCGTAGCAAACAAGGTAACTCTCTTTTATAGAAGCTTCCAGGTTCATAAGCTGCAACATTTTCAACAATACTCAAATACTCCCTCGTAGAACTTTCTGATTGCCAATCAACAAAAGCAACTCCTGCTACAACGGCGGTGTCTCCACAATACTGAACATCTGTCGCAAGAATCATTTATCAACTCCATTTGCAAGAAGCAGACTTATTACCCGATGCGGTGTATTCATATTAGAACATTGATTCCTATATCTCTTAAATAGTTCGCTCTAAAATCAACAATAATGCGGTACCATTATAACGGTAACTGCCGTATCTCGAATACAATCATGTATCAACGTCACATTTCCGAATTCTATTTCCATGTGCTAGTCTCAATGAATAAAAAACTGTTCTCGACAGTTAGCCATTTCGGATGAAAAGAATGAAAAAACTCGTTCATTACAGCGCACTGTTACTTATAATTACATTTATAATTGTCGGCACAGCCGCCATTTTAATTCACCTCTGGATAACGGAAGCACCCGATCCCGTTGTAAATACTGCAGAGAACGCACTGGCAGACGAGTCTATTGTGGCTATTGGACATATCAATCACGCCAAGTTAATAGAAATCACTCAATCTTCTGGAAAAGATAACCTTGATTCACTCATAAGCCAAGATTCCAACTTGTTACGTGAAATGTATCTAGAACACCCTGATTTTCGAAAAAATCTATCTCAAATACTAGTTTCCATTTCATTAAGCTCGGACAATCCCAAAGGCATACTTTCAAGTATGTTCTATGGTCACTTTGAGTGGTCAACATTAGAACCAATCTTTAGTAACTTCTTTAGTGTAACATCAATAGGAAATCAGCAATATCAACTAGTAGCTACAACGCAGGAAACTTTAAATGACCCTTTAACTTGCCCAGAAGATATAAAAACATTAAAAAAATCTTCTCCTCTATACCTATATGTTGATAACTACTGGCTCGTACTTTCTACTAGTCAAAGTCACCTGAATAAATTGTTAACCAGGATGATGAATAAAGAAAATGCTCAAAAAGATTTATCTGCCTGGAGAGAGTATCGCGACGGTAAAATCGGAGCTCTTGGAGTTTTCACTCCTGGAGAGGCATCGAAAAGCTTACCTGGTATGACTGGCTTTATCGCTCAAGGAGCGATAAAGAAAAATCCAGAAATTGAATCAATCTTTGCAGGAGCTGAAATCAATATTTTATCACCGGGACTAAAAATTAGCTCTAGTATTTTAGGCGAAAAACAATGGATTGAAACTTCCTATAAAAAAATAAATCGGTCGTTAAACGACGCAAAATCGTCTACCAAGGATTTCTCACAGACTTTAGCTAACCTTATTGACACGATCGAAGTATCGAGTACAGAAAAAAAGTTAGATTTAAGCTTCGACTTAGGTCAGTCCACTCTAGAAAAAATTCCTGATATTACTAGTGAACTCTTGAGCTCTGCGTTTGGAGGAAGGCCGAGTTCAAATCAAACACAGCAAGAAAAAGCAGAGAGGATCGAAGAAAACCCTTGGGACTATTCAGGAAATGATCAGCTTTTAAATATTGACAATCTCGCTCCCAAAGAGGAATTAATATCCAGCGCATTTTCTCAAGGCCCTTTTTCTGTGAGCTTATCGGAAGCTCAATATAACGAAGAGCTTGAGCTAACAACAATAGAGTTAAGAGCCCGAATGGAACTTCCTGAGGTTGACTCATCTTGGTACAAATCTAAAGCGACCTTATCCTTCTCGGTAAGCTCTATTCTGGATGAACTCGATAACGAAATTCTAAGAGATGAGCGTTGCATTAAAGACTTGCCTCGCTTCGTTGGTAAGAATCGAGCGCCCGCTGACAATGTCGCTTTCAATCAAGGTTTTGCATTAATAACTAAAAAGCTACGCCTGTCAGAGGGAAAATCGTATGAAGATATCCATAAAATTTCTGGAAAGCTTAACTTTGAGGCTCCGGTAGACGTTAAGTCATACACGATTCCCTTTAAAGTTAATGAAACCGCAGGCAATGAGCATACACATATAAAAGTATTGGCAACACAACCGAGCGTAGCGTCTTATAAAGTTATCGGGGATGATAAGCACTTAATTGAAGTCAGAGCACTTAATGCAAATGGCCAAGTACTACAGTCAAGTTTTCGAATGGGTAACAATAACCGACAAAATACAACCTTTGAAGGTAAGATTGATCGTTTACAAGTTTGGGTGGCAAGTAGATTTATCGCAAAAACCGTCGACTTCACATTGCCTAGTAAAAATTTACTAAACTCCGAAAAAGCAACTAGCTACTACACTATTTCTCAACCAACAAATACAGAACTGAATATCAATGACGCCTTATTTAGTAATACTGACTTTAGTCAACTTTCTGAAAAGGATATAAAAAGACATATTTATCAATACGAAAAAACAGTTGCAAAAACTGAGCGACCATCTTCAGTTCATGTAATGCTATTTCATGATTACAAATCTCAATGGGGCAACAAGCCTGAGCTTAAGATGATTTATCCTCTTATTGAAGATATTTCTTTTAGTCCATCTGTAGTATCAGTAACAGTAAATTCTCCTCAATACGCTAAAATATATTTAAAAAATCGCCCATCATTTAGAATAAACTCTGATCGTTCTATTGGCCCGATTAGACCTTACTTTGAAATCAACAATAAAGAGTTTGTTTTAGAAACAGTTAGATTACCTATGGAACTAGAGGCTGGAGAAAAAATATCGAACTTAGAGGGTGAGGTTGTGTTTAATGTTCCTGACTCACTCTCAATTGAGCAGCTAGCAATTCCAGCATTGGGAAAATCGATTACAAAGCATGACGTAAAAATTGTATTCAAAAAAATAACTAATGGATTTGTTTCTTCCTACATTTTTGAAGTTTCCGGTGAAAAATTCTTTAACTTAATAGCTATTACCAAAGAGGGACGACATTATCCAACTCAAGTACTTTTCAAAGAAGGCCGCTGGGAACTAGGTTTTCCTTTAAATCCTAGATTGAATAAACTTCAACTTATTACTTTTGAAGGCAGTAAGAAAAAAACATTCCCTTTTACGCTGAAACCTGAATACCGGTAACCTAATTGTAAGTTCTAATGTGCGAGGTGATTACCTACAAACTAATTGTTCACTATATTAATATTGAATTGAGCAACTATGAATTATCATTTTTATTACTTTAGTTATAATTGAAACTCATTTTATAATTTATTGGATCGGCAAAACTATTTGCTATGCTTAATAAAGTTTGGGAAACTAAAAACTCTGCTGTAATTCAAAATATTCACTTATGGGCAAAGAAGATCGTAGACATCTGCGTACACGCGTACGCTCTAAAGTAAGAATGGCTCATAATGAGCTAGGCGAATTAGTTGTCTATAGCGGTGATATATCAGATAGTGGTGTTTTTGTAGAACTAGTTTCTCAGGAGAAGCCTGCTGTTGACGATATTGTTTCTCTCCAAATAGTAGACCTTCCGGTTGAGGCTCCAATTATCAAAGCACGAGTTGTTAGAATTACAAAACATGGTCTGGGACTTGAGTTCGTCGACGAAAATACCGAAATCGATTAATAATGCAATCTTCTCTTTGATATAACCTACTATATAAATCATTATCAATCACGACTTGTAGCCCTCAAGACTTATTAAATAGGAATTCTATCAACTTAAAAAAAATAAATGACATTATCTTCAACCTAGCTTCCACACATCGAGATTTCACTCAACCAATAATGTATCAATGACATGTGTGAATTCTTCATATGAATTGTATCTTGCAGCATTTTGATTTTCCTGTATATTCCGCCCGCTCACAAAAACAAGCAGATTGCTGTTTATCAAACTCGTAACTTTACAAAAGCGAACAAGTGTTCGCTTTTCAAAAAAATCTATCGATCAATATTTCAAACGAAAAAAGAGAACCCATGATTAAATACTGTATTGCACTATATAGCCTGTTTTCAGTCCTGTTTTTTGGCAACATCGCACAAGCAGAAGATTTTTACCCTAGCAAGTCAGCTTGTGTAACTCTACAAGGAAATGGCGAGAGATATGCAGCCTTGTCTGGTCAAGTGTTGAGATTGTTAGAAATGAATATAGAGCCCAAAGTTATTTATGGAGGTTCATCAGGTTCTGGAATGTCATCATTGATTGGCGCGATTTTAGACAATGAAAGTTTACAGAGTAACCGAATTATTGTTGATGGCGTTGAATTGTCAACAGCTCAAAAAGCGGCTCGGCTATTAGCGGCATCGTCGGATCCCAATGCAACAATTATTATTTTTCCAGCATTGAATCAATTGGGAAATACGTTTCGCTCAGCTCTCGCCTTTATAATTGCTGATGCATTTGCCAATGCTTACATCGGCTACCCCGATCAGGCTTTGAGCCCAATCGAAGCGTCAACCGGTCAAATTGCTTTACTCTCCGAATTCTTCGGTACTTCCGATTTTACAGCGGCATTAGCAGAGGAAAGTTTCGCTCGAAGACAAGAACTTGTTATGCAACAATGGATAGAGTTTGCCGATTTACTACTAGTGACACCACGAGAATTTATACTTGCTTTAGTTACCGCTCCCTCCGATGAAAAGTGGTCCGAACGCTCAGAAGAAATTAAAAAGCGATATTTTGATCTTTATTACTCTGAATATTCATCTGAAAGAGCTTCACCCGAAAATGCTTTAAATCGATACAATAGTTTTTTGAACACCTTTAAATTTTTAACCCAGTTAATTTCAGAAGAACAATGGGAAAGCATATTTTTAAGCTCCATCAGAAACTTTGATGGCTTACCTTTCATCTCTTACACAGCAGAAATTCTCTCCAAGCCTTTCTACCTGCCTAATGGCGAAAAGGTTATTGCTGCTTACCATAGCCAATCTGGATTTCAAATTCCAAATCGAACCATTATTCACACAACCGCACGTGTAGCAGAGCCCCAAGGTAATAGACTAGTTGAAAAAAATGGCTTTGATAATTTTTATCAAGTCTATTTCCCAGGAAGTGAACTTGTAGAAGATATGTTAACAGCAAGACAAGAAAAAGCAGAACTTGGGCAAAGCTTTATTCAGTATTTTGATGAAGAAACGAACGATTTTATCTCGGTTATTGACAGTGAAAAACTAGTGGTTCTAAGCCAGCCTTATCTAGCACAAGCAATCAAAGCATCGATTGCAGAGCCAAATGCATTTCGTAGAGACCCCATAGTTTTCAATTCCAAAGACCTCAATAACAACGCTGTTAATTTACAAGGCGAAGAACAACTCATCACCTTCGGCGGTTGGATGGAAAATGCGAATGCTACAACACTAAAATCTTTAAAAGCATGTAGAAATGTTGATTATTTTGTCGAAGTTTCAAATATGTCTCAAGGCATATTTGACTTTCAATTGAAATCCGCACGAGCGTTTATTGAAGGTGGCTTCGATGTTATCACCAACAGTCAAAGTGGTGAACCTGCTAGTGAAGAGTCATTAACTTTTATGGACAACTTATGGCAAGCATTTGACTATGGTCGAGATTTGGTTGGTGTAGATAGCTATGTAGCGCTAACTTTTGACTGGGACAATGCATCTGGTGAATCAGGCGAATTAGCCCAAGAACTGAACAAAGCTTACGACAAAAATAGAGCCGCAATGTTTTTACTTTCTTATCAATCAGCGTTTAATGAATTGCTTAACGATAACAGTCAAAGATTTACCGACTTATACGATAGCTTTGTTCTTAATAATGATCTGACATCTATCGACTTAACGACACTAAAAAATATAGAATCAATTAATAACTCCGTAAATATTTTACTAGAAAGATAATCCTTACCTTTGAGCTACTGTACACGCAGTAGCTCACCTCTCTATTTATTCAATCAAATGTATTTTTCAACTCAGAAAAAAGCAATATAGCTTGTATATAAAATAGTAACTGGCAGTATGAATTAATAAATTATTATTGTTCAGTAACAACTCTATATTTTGTAAATATTTACATGGATAAATATGTACGTAATAAAGTTCAATATAAAACGACTTAATTATCATTAAAGCTTTTGTTTAATAAAGCATTTTATTTCAATATGAAATACTTTTCCCAAAACAAGAACAAATGTTATTGCAACTTTAGATTAAAAATCATTTCATTAAGGATTGTGCATGAGAAATCTAGTTCTAGTAGTGACTCTTTTATTTATTATTCCTTTGAGAGCAGGTGTACTTTATGATGGAAAATATTATCTAAAATGTGAGACTTGCTCGTACGATTATCAATATCAATCGACAGCTTTGAATCACTTTTTTTGGAACAATTACGAGTTTAATACATCGACGGAAATTGACTATGTGTTTTTAGAGGCAACAAACTTTATTGATGTTAGAGTAGAGGATATCACTGACGGATCTCTAGGTGATTATTTAACAATAGTTACCGTAAAAAGCCAGAAAAGTCCGATTTATTTTTTCCCGATAATTTCATCGACAATAACTCCTATTAATAGAATTCCCGAGTCGACAAGAAATCAACTTTTAGACACACTGGTTGAATACAAAGGCTTGTATCAAACATCAACAGACTATGTCAGAAATCATGGCGATGAACCATTTAAAGCGACTTCAAACTGGAGTACTCTTATATTAGGAAAATCACCTCTTCGATATGAAGGAAATACACATTTTATCGATACGATAAAGCAAACTGTCAACCAACAATTGCAAGATGCAGATTTTAATCCTTTCCTTTTCGCAGATAAGCCTTTGTCTATTGAGTGGATGTCTGCTGACGATTACATTTTTACTTTTATACAAAGCCCAACCATTCCTTTGCCATCACTGACGTTATTTTCGATTGAGTACAATTCTAATCAATCCCTATTCGTAACAGATGAATTTGGCAATATTGGAAGTCAAACCGAACGACCAAATTCAGCGCTATGCGTTTTTAATGGTTATCGAGAGATGTGTCGTTCATTTGATAGTTTTAGTCAGACCGTTTATGGAAATCGAACAACTATATATTATGCAAAGGGTTGCCCAGATCCAGCCTGTCCTGCTCCTGAAGCGCCAACCAGCTGCCCACCCGGTTCAAGCCAATACTGTAAGGGGAGTTCCTCACCACCGACACCACCCAATCCATCAAACTCGGTAGAAATAAGTGAGTGAGAAGCTAAATAGATACTCTGTTTTTAAAAGTTAAGATCTCGTGGCTTTGTCTTTCATGTCATAGTCACGAAGATACAAACCACGAAATACAAAAAACAATCGCTAAAGCAATTTCCATTGTGAATTTTTCTCTTCATAAAAGTGTTCAAAACAAATATTATTACGAATTGAAATAAGATCAAACTCCTAAAAGGAACTTAAATGAGAATCCCATTTTTATTATTAGCATTATCGTTGATGACTTCGTTAAGTGCAGAGGTTTATTACAAAAGCAATTATTACATCCAATGCAACAGTTGTTCGACAATTGCAGAATACGAAGTCGCAGCTCGCAACCACTTTACCAGAAGTAATCACCAATTTGATAAATCAGGTCAAGTCGACTATGTGTTTTTGACGTCACCCAATTTTCACGACGTCAATGAAGACAATATCACCATCCAAAATTTAGACCGTTACTTAACAATTGTTAGAATTTCCAGTCGCGCGCGAAAGTTTAGCTTTTTTCCCTCTATTTCAGCATCGGCCATTCCCGCTTTCCGGTTGTCAACCTCAATGAAACAGACTTTGGTAACTAAGCTCGTAGAATATAATGATCTACTTAAATCTTCAGCAAGCTATCTGAGCGGACACCGAAAAGAGCCCTTTAAAGCAACAACCAATTGGAACACCATTGTTTTAGAGAAATCTTTTATGCGTTACGCGGGCAACACGCATTTGATCGAACAATTTACAAAAGCAATACCAAAGCTAATGGTTAATACCGATTTCAATCCCTTTTTATTCCAAAACAGGCCTATTTCAGTTGAACTTGAGTCTGCTGATGGTTATCTGTTTACTTTTGTAAAAGACTCGACGGGACTGTTCTCACCTTGGGCCTTATTCTCAATAGAAAGTAGCTCCAACCAATATGCTCAGGTTACGGACCAGTCAGGAAATGTTTCTCTACAATCAGAAATTCCAGAGTCAGCACTCTGTGTGTTTAATGGAAAACGGGAAATCTGTCGTTCATACAATGATGCGGGGCGTTTTGTATATGGCAATCGAACGACGATACATTATTCACAATGCCCAACTGAAGCTTGTCCAGATCCAGACGCTCCAACGAGCTGTCCGAATGGCTCTAGTCAATACTGCAAAGGCAGGGAAACGCCTCCAGGTCCGATTTTTTTCTAAGCGAGCATTATCAATTATTCAGAATGGCTTGGCTTTGACAATAACATCAAAGCCAAGAACAAATTTTAAATCGGTGAATAGTTCTGAGCTTATTGAAATCAATTAACCTTAATTTTTAAACACCAATAAACTCAAACTCTTTTTTCTGCCCAAATACGATTTTGTCCACATTATCTTTTATTAAAAAAGAACATCTAACAAGCGTCGTTTAAAAATTTGAGATACAATTGCTCGCAAATTTAGATTCAATTTTCAAATGGCATAAGGCTAAAAAACAAACACATAGCCAATTGCACCAATAACTTAGCTTAATAAGATACTAGTAATAGTGTAATGAATCTCTACAAATCACGACTAAAAAAAGAGCTCTTCCTGTAGAACTTCCAAAAACGGGTATAAGTTAGAGCATGTGTGAATTTTACACTTATTTGCAGAACTAAAAACAACTATTATTTCATTCTGAAATACCAAGCAAATTAGGAACTAAAAATGAAGAATCTGGTTTTAATATTCGCCTTAACATTGATGATTCCTTTAAGCGCCGGCGTGTATTATAACGGCAACTACTACGTGACATGCGACACTTGTATAACCAACTCTGATTTTGAAGCATCTGCTAGAGGAATCTTTCTTTTTAAGAGTAGAAATAATCTAGATGTATCAACTCAAGTGGACTTCATATTCCTCAAACCATCCAGACTTCAATATTTTAACCTTGAAAATATTACAGTCTCAAACTTAGACAGTTTTTTGACAATAGTTGAGGTAAATAGTCAAGCAAGCCCCCGTGACTATTTTCCAACAATTACTGGCTCAGCCGTTCCTTTGAGCTCTCTTTCCACGTCAAGAAAAAATGAACTAGTGACTCAACTAAGAAACTATAAAAACCAACTCGCTCTTGCAGAGGAACATATAGACCGACATGGTTTAGAACCTTTTAAAGCGACAACAGGTTGGTCAACTTTACTCATCGGCCCAATTTTTATGAGCTACGAAGGTAACACTCATTTGATTGATAGAATTAAAGGTATGGCAAACCTTAGATTATCAGCAATTAATTTTAACCCCTTTCATTTTGCCGACAAGCCACTAACAGTTGAGTTAGACACAGCCGATGGGTACACATTTATATTTATTCAAGATAAAATGGGGCCTGAAACTTCTTTGAGTCTCTTTGCAATTGAAGAAAAGATAACAAATCGACACGCTTTATTTACTGATGCATCGGGTAGTATATTAAAACAGAGTACGCTACCAGAATCTGCGGTATGTGTTTTCAATGGTTCTCGTGAAATATGCCGTTCAGTCAATCCATTTTCTCATTTAGTTTATGGTAATCGCACAACAATTTTCTATAAAGAAAGATGCTCTACCCCTCCTTGTCCGTCGCCAGATGCGCCAACAAGTTGCCCTAATGGCTCGAGCCAATATTGTCGAGGGCAATCGACTCCGCCAACACCAATTTTCTCAATTGCGCCGAGTTCACTTTAGATACACTTAAATGATTAATAGTGTGCGAATACTGATAAGCTTTGTCTTTCTTTTCACACATCTCAGTTTGCTTGGCTTTGACTATAGTGTCAAAGCCAAGCAACTCAATAATTCTAAGGGGCTTTCTCAGCTCACCGTTACCTCAATAGCTGAGGACGACGCAGGATTCATCTGGCTAGGAACCCAAAATGGATTAAATAAATTTGATGGACTCGAGGTAAAAAATTATCCTCTTTATGAACGGGAAGTTCTCGCAAACAATCATATCGTATCAGTTCATAATGATACGTATAACAACTTATACACATTAACTCAAAAAACTCTTCATCAATACATCAAAAATCAAGACCGTTTTCAACAGATCGAACTAATAATAGCCCTCAAAGAAAGCGAAACATTTTCAGCATTGGAGACTGTTGATGAAAACCTGATAATTTTAGGCACTAACCAAGGCCGAATATATATTCATAATCTTGAGGATAAACAAACAATCGCAATTGAAAACTCAAATCAATTGCAGACATCACTCTGGATAAATGAATTTGATATCGATGATAAGAATCACCTTTGGGTAGCAACAAATCAGGGCTTATACAAAGCAAACCTAGATTCGATGAGTCAGGCAAGTCTTGAGCTGGTCAGCGAGTCGCATTTGAATTACTTTGTTGGCAAGCCAATCCAGGCTATTTCTGTTCACAATAACCGCCTATTTATTGCTGGCTATCTCGGTTTTTTTGATTTTAATATGAATTCGAAAGAACTTATTAAAGTTAATGTAAGAGACCTTGACAATAATCCGAATAAAATTAGATTCACCAGTTTATACATTAAAAATCAAACTATTTATCTTGCTAGCTTAGAAGGCTTCTATCAGTATCAAGTAGATAGCCGTAGTCTTAAAAACATACCTCTTAATAATGATAATTTGAAACTCCCAAGACTAAAATCCGTTTTTGTTGACTCAAATAATAATGTTTGGTTAGGTAGCGAATTTCATGGCGCACTTTATTTTAATATAAGCCAATACTCATTAGGCTTAGTTGATGCAAAGTTACAGTCAAAAGAATGCCTGTCCAGTAATAGCGTCTACCAAATTGAGAGTTTTGAAGATATTTTAGTTATTCCGGTTTGGGGTAAAGGATTTCATATAATTCACCCAGATGGCTTATGTGAGTTTTTTGATGGCTCCGCTCAAAATGATTTTACACGTTACGCGGTTCGCTCAATTATTTCAGTGAAAATTCTAAATTCTGAAATCATCTGGTTTGGTACCTCAGGGGCTGGAGCCTTTAAGTACGATATAAATTCTAAAACTATTGAGCATATTACTAAATCAAAAGACAAGAATAAAAGTTTAATTCATGTTGATGTGCTTGATATAGAAAGTGATACTTCAGGTAATCTTTGGTTTGCTACCAAAGGAGGTTTATCTCAGTTTAATACCGAAATCCAGCAGACCCAACACTTCTCTCGTGGTAACAATATTGATTTACATAGCGATGAAATTTCGACTCTTTATTTCGATAATGAAAACCAAATTCTTTGGTTAGGCCATGCTGCAGGGGTTCAAGGACTCCGTACTAATAACAATACTGGCAACTACGAGATATTTGATGTCATCTCAAACGTCATCAATAATAAAGTTGGTAGCCTCCATGTTGACTCTAAAGGACAACTTTGGATAGGAACATCAGCAAAAGGACTTTTCGTTATACGTAATGGCGAGGTAATAAAGCATTTAAACTTAGACAATGGGTTAATCGACAATAAAGTTTATGCACTAGAGGAAATCGATGGCTTTATTTATGGCTCAACAAACCAAGGAATTTTTCGAGTAAGCGTTGATGATTTTTCACTTGCTTCACTTAATGAAGTACACGGGTTACAAGGACAAGAGTTTACGCCCGCGAGCACAACCTTAAATAATTCTGGAAAAGTAGTATTCGCCGGTTTAGATGGTATCAATATTATTGATACTCAAACGGCTTTCGACGAGATTAAAAGTAATCGCCCCATGTTTACCGGATTTCTGAAATCAAACCAGCCGGTTTCACTATTAAAGAATACAGAATATACCAATGGAAAATCTATTTTTACAGCTGACTCTTTAGAGCTTTCTTATACCGACAAACTCTTTAGTCTCGAGTTCATTGCACCCAATTTCTTTCAGCCAGAGTTGATACGTTATCGCTATAAATTAACAGGATTTGAAGATAATTGGATTGAAACAAGCCATAAATATCGACTTGCAACCTTTACTAACTTAAACCCCGGCAACTATCAACTCATCGTCAATAGTTCTGATATTCATGGCAACTGGACTGACAAAAAAGTATCTCTAAATATCACCATGCATCCCCCCATCTGGCTAACCTGGTGGGCAAAAGTTATTTATGCTTTAACATTTATTTCACTCACATATTTAGCTTATCGCTTAAGAATTCACTCACTAAGGAAAAGATCAGAATTTTTAGAGTCCGAAGTTGATAAGCGTACTCACGAGCTAGCATTAGAAAAGCAAACTGTTGAACGTTTACTGCAACATAAAAATGAAGAGTTTGCCAATGTCTCACATGAGTTTCGAACGCCTTTAACTTTAGTGTTGGGCCCAATTAAGTCTTTATTAAAGAACAATATTGAACAGCCAGTGCGCGACAAACTGGAAGTCGTCAAACGAAACAGTTATCGGTTAATGCGAATGGTCGATCAATTATTATATATGGAAAAAGCACGTGTTGAAAAGCAAGTACAGCGTAAGTCTATCCATCTTCCAAAATTAATAACCCATATCAGCCAATCTTTTCGTGACTTAAGTGAAGAGAAAGGTATTGAGTTACACTTGCTGCAAAATGATGACCTTTGGCTAAGCATGACACCCGATGCCATAGAAAAGATTTTGCTCAATTTACTTTCAAACGCGATTAAATACTCAAATTCCGGTGGGCGAATAAACGTAAGTTCAAGACGTTTACGAGATAATAGTTGTGAGTTAACCATTACAGATACCGGTATTGGCATTCCAGAAGATAAACTAACGGCTATTTTTGACCGTTATCAGCGTGTAATGAATGAACACAGTGAAAAAGTGACTGGGGCGGGAATCGGCTTATCACTGGTAAAAGAGCTGGTCGAAGAGCATGGCGGAACCATTGTAGTGAAAAGCGAAGAAAATGTTGGCTCCAGCTTTACCATAAAACTACCCACTGTTGAGGCGCCACAAAGAAATCAGGAGAGAGATGTCACATTACTTGATGAAGCGATAAGTATGGAGCTCGAATCATTACAAGAGAGCTTGTCAGCTACCATAGAACAAGATCCTAATGAAACGCTAAAACCTCTCGATAATACACTCGATACCGTTTTAATTATCGAAGACAATCCCGATATGCGGGCATACATTCAAGAGACTCTTTCAGAACAGTTTCACTGCATAATGGCAGAAAATGGGCAAAAAGGAATTGATTACGCCATCGAATACATACCAGATTTAATCGTTAGTGACGTTATGATGCCTGAAAAAGATGGCTTTGAAGTTACTAATATATTAAAAGAGGATGAGCGAACCTCACATATTCCAATTATCTTATTGACAGCTCGAGGTGATAAACAAAGTCGCATGACCGGCTGGAAAAACAAGGCGGATGAATATTTAACGAAGCCATTTGATGAGGATGAACTACAAATTCGAGTGGAGAATTTACTTGGCATTCGCAAAATACTACAACATCGGTTTATTACAGCACTGTTCAATAGTCCTCAATTGCCGACGCAACTTCCAGACGAGACATCTTCAGCCAGAGTTCTTGCTGATGAAAAGGAACAAGCTTTTTTGCAAAAGCTGAACTCAACACTTGAAGATATCTACTCCGACCCTGATCTCAACTTAAAACAAATGGCGAGTAATCTGGCTATCAGCGAAAGGCAATTACAACGCAAGCTAAAAGCCGTTGTCGACTATACACCCAATGAATACCTTAGAGTATTTCGGTTAAATAAAGCTAGAGATCTTATATTGGCAGGACAAAAAATTACCGCTGTTGCCTTTGAAGTAGGCTTTAAATCGTCTAACTATTTTTCAACCTGCTTTAAAGCACACTTTGGTACTTCACCGAGCGAAGTGTAATTCATTCATCTGAAAAATTATAACAATCTGCTTCTAAGCACCCTAAAGCACAGTTAAAAAATCATTATTAATTTTTAAAGCCTTAAGCTCCCTTCACATGAAAACTTGCCTGTACTTAAGCCAAAATACAAATAAGTTGTTGTATACTCATTTTTGTATTCTGAATCTCGCAACAACCTCTCCTGTTATTCCTTTTCACTAATAAAAACGGTCAAAAACTCCTTTTTCATATCAATTTTGCTTCAAAAATACGTCATGACGTATTTGAGCACCTACTTGACGCATTTTTGAAGTTTTTCCGTTCCGAAAGTTCATAGAATCTCCACCGTCACGACAAATGTCGATTACTTAAAAAACATCATGTGAATTGATTGAAAGGAGATAAACATGAAATCCCCATTACTTAAAAAAGTGAGTCTATTAACAACTATAGTATGCAGCACTTTAAGCATTTCGAGTGCCGGTGGTTTATCGGGAGGCTCCGGTTCTTTCGGCGGTTTTGAACCGATTGAGCTAGAAGGTCCAATCGTTGGACTTCCGACAGAACCTGACCATCGTCAATCAGATATTTCAACGGGTTTACTTGGCGGTGGATACGATACTTGGTATGACCAATATTCGAGTGTCATGTGTTTGAGAGAAGGAGGAACCGAAGTTACTGGTGGTGAAGGAATCATCACTTTTGGACAGCGCATATCTGCTTCAGAAATGGAAGAAAGATTAAAAATAAATGTTAATGCATCTTACACAGGAGACTTCAATGCGGGCGGCTCCATCGACTACTTGAACGAGACTAAAGACTCTAGATTAAGCTTAAGTGCTCACTTCCTTTACGATATTAATACAAGAAACGTAAGATTTATTGTTGACGATGAAAATCCTCTAACAACTGCAGGTCAAAGAGCTCTCAATGGTGGGTACTTCCGAGGAACCTGTGGCGATCATTTTGTGAATAATCGCGCGCTTGGTGGAAAACTTGCGATTGCCTTAAAGTTCAAATTTTCGTCTGAGTATTATAAAAATCAGTTTAACCTGGAAGCATCTGGCGGGGTACCCGGAGTTTTTGATGCGAGCATTGACATTGAATCATTCTCAGAGGAATTGAAAAAGAATACGTCATTAACCATTGTTGCTTATCAGTTGGGCGGCTCTCCAGAGCGACTTGCAGATGTACTCGGTGCGCAAAATAATGGGACAGGATTTTACGCAGCAGGAAATTGCAGAATTGAAGATATTAATCAATGTAACGATATGATCACTCAAATGATTAATTATGCACAAAACGAATTTTCGAATAGCGTAAATAGCTTACCCGCCATAACAGAGTATGCCACCTCTCCATATCTGTTAGCTGGAGTCAATGTAGATGCTCCACAACTACCACGAGATATCGCAGATGCTCGTTCAACACTTCGACGAAATCTTGACGAGAATAAAAGTAACTTACAAGATCTAACATTTATTCGAGAATACTACGCGCCTCGCTTATCAAACACCAAAAAGACTCAGTTGGATAATGCGATTAACGAAGTTGAATTAAATATCGAAGACATTAAGTATGCAACTGAAACCTGCTACACACCTCTCTCAGTAACCAATGGAACCTGTGTAGTTCTTTCAAATCAGATAAATAACGACCTATATGATGCCCCAAGTGATCTATTTATAGCTCCTGATAGAATTGTACTAAGAAATCAACAAATGTATCACGAAGGATGGAATACAACCCTTACTTGTCAAGCGCCAGAAGGTCATGTAATTAGCGGTTATGGTGGTCGAGTTTACAAAGATGTTTCTACTATCGTGCTTGAAGTAAGAGAGTTATTGCAAAGTGGTGAGTTAGGGCCAAGAAAGGAAAAAATGTGTGGAACGCCTAGCGCACTAGAAAAAATGGTGACTCTACCTGAAGGGTACGTGATGACAGGATTTGCTGGACATACTAAAAGAAACAATTTTATTGGATTAACTGCTCATGGTCGTCAATATAATAGCTTTAGCAGCAACTTAACTAGCAATAAAACGACTCAAGTAGATGGTTCAAGTGGCATTGAAATGCAATATAATATCGATGAACCTAATACTTTAGTGACAGGAATTGGTTTGCGTGTGTATAGCAGTAATATCAGAGGATTTGATATTTACACCAGTCAAATAGAGTTAGAGCCATCTAACTAAGTTAGATAACAAAGAAAAAGGCGGCAGCTCTTCGGCTACCGCCTTTTTTAGTTTGTGAGTAAATTATTCAATAATAAGTTTTATGATCTGCTCTGCATAATTTTTTAGTAGGCTTATTCCGGAATCAAATCATCTTTCTTTACAGGTTTAACCGCGAACTTCTTTAAGAGAAGGTGACATGGATAAAAAAGTAAAAGCGGCATTCCTGAAAACAATATAAAGAACCAGGTATTTGCTCCGACAAAAGTTTGTGCATTATTATCGTCTAGTCCATAAACATAATTAATATTGACTGGAGCATTTGGATTCGTTAATTGGTCACCTGGCGCTGGCATCCATAAGTAACACACAATAAGTAATACCCAAGCCAATACAGTCCAGTATAAAAAGGCTTTTCGTTCATAACCTAACCGCAGCACCAAAAAGACTAATAAAAAGGGTAACCATCCATGAAAAAGAGATAAGCTTCGAGCGAATAAAGGAATAGACTCCTGAAACATATAGTCCGTCATACCTAACAACGAAAACCCAAGTAAGCCTGCAA
The DNA here is from genome assembly GCF_007570825.1 of Pleionea sediminis. Taxonomy (GTDB): domain Bacteria; phylum Pseudomonadota; class Gammaproteobacteria; order Enterobacterales; family Kangiellaceae; genus Pleionea; species Pleionea sediminis. Next base: position 1,130,789 of record NZ_SUNB01000001.1, read on the forward strand.
TAAAATCGACAACCCAGGCAAATTGTGGAAGTAAGATACCAACAGCGGCCATACTAATGAGTAGCTTATCTTCACGCCAAATTCCGATAAGTGTTAAAAATAATGCGACATCACAAAAGTAGAGAAAGTTAGTAGGGCCATAAGTGATCCAATAGAACGGAACTAACACGACCATAAAAAGGGTATAAAGAATCTTTACGGTTTTAGGTATCTGCATCATTATTACTCTCAATCCATGTAAGGAGTGCGTATTTTGAAGGCTTGACTTTAAAATGCCACAATTATGAATCAGGTTTAATCCAAAACTACCCTTTGTATTAATTTATGATACTTCCCTAACCAAAAAAATACGTTATTTATTGACTTGAATGTAAACCGAAACAATATATATTTCAGAAAACCTACTCAAAACAATCAATAAAACCATTGTTTTTCAACAATTTAATAAAAAATATTTTATTTCAAATGGCTATCATTGTTTACGCTATTTCATAGATTTTTAATACATGCCTTTCCATTAGCAGGGCTACTTTTCTGTCTTAAATAGATGTCGATTAATAAAATCCAACTATAAACAGCGGGGCCAAGACCGGCTATCCAACTCAAGCTAATTGCACTTGTTAATGAATTCATTTCGCCACTCATTAATACAACAATAATAAGCAGAACTATGTGTCCAATACATAGACCAATCCAAATAGCGTACGTTATTTTATTTATAGATAATCGACATTGTTTAAAAGCCAGCCAAAGCAAACAATAAATAGCATAAGCAGGAAAGAGAATGACGCCAATAAATAAAGTAAATTCTTTCAAACTTCCGTATATAGCCAACAAGCCCCATAAGAAACCGATACTCAAGATGAACACCGTTGGTGCTAGACAAACTACTATTAAAAATATATTTACTGCTGTTCTATAATAAATATTCACTTATCAATTCTCTTCAAGCTTAATTTCTCGCAACAAACTCACCAACTTGATGAAATACTTTTCCTAACCACTTATGTGTGACATCAAGACCAAACTCAAAACGCTGATCATCGAGTGCTCGTTGATAAACCAAAGTTTTTCCAGGAGTAAGCCAATCTGGAATAACCAGCTTTTTATTTCCAACCAATAAAAAGAACTCGGTACTCTCAAAGTACATGGCGTGTTCTTTCTCATATACTTTCAGTTTCATTCCAAAACCAAATCCTACTAACTCCACCAGACCTTCATCTTTTAAAATGCATTTCGTTGATTTCACTCGATTAACAGGCTTAGTTGGGTAATGATAAAACCTATCCCAAGTCATGCCATTTTGCTTTTGATCTGGATAAACATTAACTGTCATTGGGACGTCATTTCCTTCATACAATGCTAAAGGGGTACCAATTAGTCGACAGACTTGTGCCAAGACTTTACCTGCAAATGATAAATATACATTTCGCATAACTCCGGAATAAGTCACACTATCACTCACTTTTTCTTCAAAACGTTGTTTGATAGCGGGGTGCAAACGATTCCAATCGACTTCGCCCATTAAAGTGCGATAACTATGTGCACTATTAATTTCTGATTTATTCTTTTCAGCTAGTTTAGGAGGGCAGTAAGTCATAACACTTCTCCTTGCTTATTAACAGTGTGCGCTGAAGATCTATCGAAATGTCGCTCGACTCGGTAATAGATACCCCATCGTTTGGCGATATTGAAAAACTCTTCCATAGTAAATAAATTGATACAAGGTTGTGCTCCAAAAGGTAGCGATTTGGCCATCAACTTTTTAACTACAATTTCAGCAGCGATTGTTGGCACGTTGGGGCCAACTCCTTTTTCAGCAACTAATTGCCAATGCAACTTTTTAGGAGCTCCGGTTTTATCAATACCACTAAGATCAATGAACATACCGCCACTATCAGACCCCCAACTCTCAAACCAACGACTCATACTTGTGATAACCTTGGTGTAATGCTGCCAGTTCTTAATGACTTTCCATCGAGTCAAAAAAGAAAGCATCCAAAGACCTACATGCAATACCGTAACTTCAAGGCCTGCTTGAAATTTAATGTCTTTTAGTGAAGGGAATTCTTGAGGAAGTAATTCAATATCAGGAATATTACAGTTACTCATCCAGCGTTTACCCAACGGATAACCAAAATCATATCGTGTTAAATCTTGCCAACCCCAGATACGTTTGTCTTTTCCTTTCTCTAATGTTGTAAATGATTGTCCGGTATAAGATAAAATAGAGCCTATCGTACCCTCACCGCGTTCTGTACGATTACCAGGAGAGATGCCGTAATAAAGAGAGTCAATATTTGCAAATTGTGGTTCATAGCAACGTAGTACCGCATCCGTTAAAGCAGGTACTGTACTTGCGCCAGTAATTAATGAAACATTCCTTTTTAAAGCGGTGTTATTTAACTCTTTAGAAAAACCGGAAACAAAACATCGATCGTCTGCAAGATCCACATAGTGACAACCAAAAGCTAAGCAAGCCCGAGCAACAATATAATGGTTTTCTTTAACGCCTATATTAACTTGTTTTTGGAACGGCCCAACAGCATTGACAACAATATCAGGGCCAATCGATGCAAGTTGATAACTCAGTTGCTGATCAAACACGTCCAAAGTAATGCAACCAATTGTCCGTCCGGTCGTTTTTAGCAATTCACTTTGCAAACCATCCAGTCGCGCACGAGTACGTCCTGCTGCAACGACTTCAATTTGACGATCAAGCAACAAACTTTTAATTAAGCGTTTGCCGAAATTGCCATAACCACCTATCACTAAAACTCTCATTGCTGACTCCATTTCATAATTTGTTTGCGGTTCATAACACGCACTAATTCTTCTCGTTGAGGCAGGTCGGCAGGCAATCGAATATTCCATACCAATTTAAGAATACTCAGTCCCTTGAGAACCCACCAACCAGGATCGAGCTGGCCTTCTTTAATTCCCAACAACGCAGAACCAGGATAGGCGTGATGATTGTTATGCCAGCTTTCTCCCATGGTAATGAGTGAAGCAAACTTAATATTAAAGCCTTGGACAGCAGCCCCTTTCACATGCCAATCGCGTTCACCTTCGTTGTGAGCGAAATAGCCGATCAGCCAATGACCAGTAATTGATACTGCAACTCTTACTGCAATGCCCCAGATCACCCAAGTTAAACCGCCGCATACAAATAATAAAATTGCCCAAGGGAGTTGTTGCCACATCCAGGTCTTCTCCATCCATTGATAGACACGGTCCTGTTCAAATTCGACTTCAGGTTTAAAATGAGGTGAATGATCTAAATGCACGTCAAACAACAGTTGCCACAAACCATCAATAGCCATGGGTTGCTGGTGAGCAAAATAATCGTGACACTTTTCCTGTCTTTGTGCCCAGTCGCGCATATCGTGTGTATGCATCATTCCACGAGGTCCTGCGAGTCCAACCAACACACCAAGATGCACCAAGAAATATTCCAACCACTTGGGACACTCGTAGCTACGGTGAATTAATAACCGATGCATTCCCAGTGAATGTCCCAAGCACAAGGTAACTGCTGTACTAATAAGAAAAACGACCAGAGCATCCCAAGAAAACGTCAGTACGCCGCCGATAATAGCGACTAAATAAAGGCCAACTACCCAAGCTGCTTTGGTAAGAGAAAGACTCACCCTGCCATCGAATGCATTGGAGGTTGAGTCCTCTACAATTCGAGGATTATGATATTGATTACCTTTTCTGAGCCAATCTTTTGATGTTGTAACAGTACTCACTTTTTATCATCCTTTTGCCATTTAAACTGCGAATGAAGAGCAGATTACCGAGTAAAGAATGACAAAAATTCCGGTTTGATAAACTTTGACTAAAAAATTATTTAGTTCTTATTAATCAATAAGATAAAAAGTTCCAGAATGATAAACTGGGAAAACAAGAGTGGATAAATAGAAGTATATGAACCTAATCTACTGATTTTCGAAAGGCGCCTGGCGACATTCCTGTTATGTCCTTAAAAGCGGCATAAAAGTTAGATTGCGATTTAAAGCCCGTTTCCATACTAATCGACAAAATCGAAGCATCAGGTTCATTTTTGAGCAGTTCTTTGGCTTCCTTGATTCTAATGTCTCGGAGGTATTGAGAAAAATTCATTCCGAACCGAGTATTAATCAACTCTGACAATTGATGACTCGATAACTCCATCGCCTCAGCCAATCTTGAAAGATTTAGGTTTTCATTTTGGTAAAGACGTGATTGCTGCATTAACTCCTCAAGTCGCTTTACTTGCTTATCCACATTGATGTTAGTAAGCGTTGATTTACTGTAACTCATGCTTACCACATCTGTTATTTCATTGAGAAGATCGGGATAAATGACTAATGCTGCGGTAACAAGCATGTACGCCAAAGCAATACCATTGGCATAAAAGTGATAGAAATAGGCACTATCAACATAAGTTGCAGAAAATCCGAACATAAGCACCGCAATAGCGAATACGGAAAATACCACTAAGAAGAAAAATTCTACTTCGAACCTACGTCGATGACTTTTAAGACTATAAATAACGTGCGACATCCACAAGCAATAGCCAGCGCCTAAAACGAAAGCAAACGGAACCGCTATCTCTCGAGGCAAAAACCACACAAAGCAAAACGGAAGAAAGTGCGAGACACTATAGGTTTTGAATCGATAATCAGAGAACAATAAGAATCGACAAAAAAAGTAAAATAGAGGTGGAGCCAAAAACAACAAGGCTCTGTAATACAGTGTATCCAAAGGTTCAGCGCCAAACTGCATGAAAGTCAGGTGTTCAACCTGAAGGGCTGCACTGCAAGCCAGAAATAATCCGCAACTGGTTAAAGTTAATGGAGTTTTGTTCTCACCTTTTAGAAAAAATAAGAAACAAATGAATAAAACAGCAGCAATAACTAATGAAAATCCAATATTCAAAGTACTGACTAAATTGAGCATTATTTATCCAACAAGTAGTCTTTATCGACTAAATAATACCGCTATCAGTATTTAAAAACATCACCCTTTATCTTTAAGATGGCTTTCTCCGCTTTCGAAGTAACATTCCACCGACAATTAAGAAGACGGCAGTCACTCCGTAAAAGGGTATTTGCTCAGCCAATAAGCCCGCCACGGCAAATGCAGATGCGGCGGTTATAAACATAATGCCCGCGAATTTGTTAGAAATCATATTGCGATCCTAGTTCTTTATAATTTTCCTTGCGACAATAATAAACAAGTCAACAAATAACCAGTCAATTAATACCATTTTCTATTACAAAATTGCTCTACACACACAATAATATAAGGTGATTACCATTGGAGGACAAAAAGGAAATATTGCCTTAGTAAAATTAATTAAGAGTATACAAGTTCATAGAACATCCTTGTTTAACACTCATCTATCCTTGAAATCAATTCCAAAATAGTTGACCTTCCCAACCAAGTTTTGAAAGGTCTCGCTCGTTAAGAGCTTAATCTATTAAAATAAATAACTGAATTTAAAGGCCCAAACTTCGAAGTTTTGTTTGTAGTTAAATGTCCGACTGGTGCCATCCGTAGAATTAATCGATTTTAACTCGTCCAATTTAACATCAAATTTATCATAGGTAATATTTATCAATGTATTATTAAATAACTGGTAGCTAATGCCATACCCTAAAAAGGGATCTAGACCATTATACTTTCGGTTATGATTTAATAATTTCCTTTCCCCCATTTGACTCTCTAAAACCCCCTTAGTCAATTCCTCGAAAGACCAATCTAAATATCCTCCTCTAATAAAAGCCTTCACCTTAGAAAACAAGTCGCCAGTTGATAACGAAGCATTTAAAATAAAGCCATCGCCATCAGTATATGTATCTGAGTCACCCCAAAATAATTCTCCGCCCACACTATAGGATGTAGGATAACTGCCAAGTTTTGCTCTCCCAAAATCAAGATACCCGGCACCTACCGATAAATATTCATTAACAGAATAATCTACCAGAAATTCGAACGACTTTGCGGATGTGTCTTGTCCATGAGGAGGATACAAACTATTCTCATAAGTACTTTCTCCAAAGCCAAAAGTTACCGAAATATTTTTATTTATGGGTGCCGCACTTATTTCTGAAACCATAAATAAAAAAAGAATGCCCAAGTTAATTTTTCCCATTTTTTCTGCCCTCTTTAATAAATAAAAACATCCTTGTTAACGAGTGAATAAACCAACTGGGTTAAATTATAATTATTTATCTCAAAACAATGAGATCTAGAAAAAGAGCTGTCAAAATTTGAACCTTAGTTAATATTTGACTCGTTTATTAACTCTACGTCCCAGCTAGTAATTTCATGGTTATGTCCAAAAGGATCCTGAAAATACAACGACCATGTTTTTCCGTGATCACTGACCCGTTCTAAAACACCCAAGTTAATTAAGTGTTGTCGCCATTGGTTAAAGCCATTTCCATCAGTTTTCATAGCTATTGACGTTATTTTTGAATACTTATCACGTTCAAATAATGCGAAAACGATCTCTCCAGTAGCGCTTTTGATTACCAGAGGACCTTCTTCATTGTCCCAGTCCTGAAATTCTTTAACAGGAGAAAACCCGAGATTTTCGCAATACCAATCTTTAGCTTTCTTTTTATCAGGCACATAGATATGGATATGATCGATGCCTTGTAGCATAGGTACTATCATCACACTCTCACTTACTTTTCATTAATGAATTAAATACTTTTTGAAATTTAGACTTAAAACTATTGTCAATCGACTTTCCTGTTATCCATTTATTCTTACATTGACAATCTGTTGTTTGACAATGTTTTGATTTCGCATTGTTATATGACTTTTTCATTCTCTGCTTCTCTTGATAACGTTTACGAAACAGTGTAAAACCTCAAGTAAACTTGAGGTCAAGATATTTTTATGACGAAGGAAAAAATTCTTTGGAGTGTAGGCCAAGTATCGGAACGTACAGGTGTTGCGGTTTCTACCCTGCACTATTACGAGAAAGAAGGGCTTATTAGCAGTCGCCGAAATGCCGGTAATCAGCGTCGTTATGAACCCAATGTACTCAGACGAATATCGGTAATAAAAACGGCTCAAACACTTGGAGTATCTTTAAGAGAGATTAAAAATGTTTTTCAAGCGTTACCAAACAATCGAACTCCAACAACTTCCGACTGGAAAAAGCTATCGTCAAACTGGCGGAAAAGTTTGCAACAACGAATTGAGCAGTTAGAACGACTACGCGATCAACTTGATGATTGTATTGGCTGTGGTTGCTTATCTATAAAGAAATGCAATTTAAGAAACCCAGAAGATATCGTCGCCAAAGATGGTCCGGGGCCAGTTCTGCTCAAACAAGGAAAAAGATAAAAATTAATCACGTCCCCCGCCAACTCTCACAGCTAAGTAATAGATGGTTGCAAGCCAAGATGGCACACCATCTTCAAGTAAGTGAGTATAAAATAATCGGTCAATATATAGTTTGTTAATTTCAGAGTGCTCTTTAAAGTAGTTTAAATATTGATAAAAAGCGTCATGAACCAATGAAGCACGGAGAGCTGCTTGCCAACGTTTTTGTCGAATTACTTTTTTTGCTTCATTTCTTTGAGATTGAAATGCAGTCACTATTGGCCATAAATCAGGTGTTCCCACCAAAAACCACATAAACCGAAACTTTGGTGAACAGCCATTCCAAGCGTACGAACGTGTTTGGCTAAAGTCGTACTCTTGCATTGATTCGGGATTTTTAACCAAAAGCTTACCTGGATTTACAATGGCTTCTCCTTTTTCAAGAATCAACCATTCGCCATAAAAATTATCTATCTCTAATGCTTTCTTTGGCATTCTCAATGGAAGTCGCACCGACAAAGATTCATTGAGCGCATTGACCCAAAAACCACCTTTATCACGCAATTCTTTACCAGTACTGTCTAAGCACTTTGTCGAGTTAGAATAATTTCTTTCTATATTTTCGGTAACTTTAAAATGCCAACCAAAGAAAATGAGATGAAAGAATAATACAGATATGACTATCAATAAGACATAGGGAGAGATAACCACATTCAAAAATAACCAAATAACAATAAGAAGAGCTGAGGTTAATAGCGTTATAGCCACAATCCAATCGATTCTTCCAGGCTTACACAGTAAATAGCTTTCACTATCTCTCGGGTCAGGCAGCTGAACACCACGCGGCATCAATTTGAAAAGGATAATACCAGAGGCAGTCAACCACAGAATGCCAACACTAATAAAAATGATGTCAGAGATTGGTATTAAAAATGACAAAGCATCGATATATCTATCAATACCGCTTTTTATAAGCGCAAAGATTTGATCCACAATAGAGTTCTAGTTAAATAGAAAAAACAGAAGTTAGCTAAGTAAAGTTTTTACTGCAAGGCTATTGGAGTATTTTTTAATAAAGAATTAAAAAAATATAAAAAATGAACATCCTTGTTCAAGCGCTTTCAGGGTTGGATACAACTCATCAAAACCTAAAAACTATTACGCTGCTTTTTGCTCTTTGGATTTTTCAGAGGGCTCTAATCTCATTAAGTAATCAAAAGCACTGAGGGCGGCCTTCGAACCTTCGCCCATTGCGATAATAATTTGCTTAAAAGGTACGGTCGTTACATCACCCGCCGCAAATAATCCTGGAAGTGACGATTGTCCTCTTTCGTCAACAATCACTTCACCACCCTCACTCAATTCAATAGTATCTTTTAAAAACTCACTATTCGGGACAAGACCAATTTGCACAAAGATTCCTGATAATTCTATGTCTTTGGAGTCTCCTGTTACTCGATCTATATAACGTAATCCCGTCACCTCATTGCCATTGCCTAACACCTCAGTTGTTTGTGCTTGCATAATAATTTCAATGTTACTCATAGAATTGGCCTTCCGCTGTAAAACGTCATCCGCACGCAACACATCGCTAAACTCTAAAACAGTAACGTGCTCAACAATATTCGCTAAGTCACTTGCAGCTTCAATTCCTGAATTACCACCACCGATAACCGCAACACGCTTTCCTTTGAATAAAGGTCCGTCGCAATGGGGGCAGTAAGCAACTCCTTTTCCTGAGTATTCCTGTTCTCCAGGGACGTTCATTTTTCTCCATCGAGCGCCCGTTGCCAGAACGATGGATTTGCTTTTAAGCTTAGCTCCCGACTCCGTCTCTATCTCGAATAAATCACTTCTATTAATTGCTTTGACTTTTTGTCCCGACATAACATCAACATCGTAGTCAGTCACATGCTGTTCAAGACTCGCAACCAGCTTTGGACCTTCGGTATAAGGTACTGAAATAAAGTTTTCAATACCGACTGTATCGGCTACCTGACCACCAAACCGATCTGCGACAATGCCTGTATTTAATCCTTTTCGCGCGCTGTAAATCGCAGCAGATGCACCAGCTGGTCCACCACCGACAATTAACATATCGAAAACGTCTTTTTCTGATAACTTTTTAGCATCTCTTTTCGCTGCACTCGAATCTATTTTGTTTAAGATTTCCTTTAAAGTAATTCGGCCTTGAGAGAAAGACTCATCATTTAAAAACACTGAAGGCACCGCTTTAATACCGAGTTGATCAACTTCCTCCTGAAACAAACCACCATCAATCATTGTATGTTTAATATTCGGATTTATAAGAGCCATCATATTCAATGACTGAACAACGTCAGGACAATTTTGACATGATAGTGAAATATAAGTTTTAAACTCGAAATTACCCGTTAAAGCTTTTATCTGCTCAATCGTGTCATTATCAAGCTTCATCGGGTGGCCACCCGCATGCAGTAACGCTAATACCAGCGATGTAAACTCATGCCCCATTGGTAAACCCGCAAATGCAACTTTTGTGCTTCCACCTTTTGGACTGACAGTCATTAGAGGTTTGCGCTTTCTGCTACCATCTTCTTCCACACTGACCATTGAAGACAGCTCAGCTATCTCTTTGGCCAAAGCTTTCAAATCTTGAGAGGTTTTCTGCTGATCAAGAGTCAGTGTTAGAACAATCTCATTTTTTAAATTTTCAAGATAAGTCTTGAGTTGTGTTTTCATGTTTGGATCTAACATAACGAACTCCTGAACGAAAAACTTTTGTGAATAAGAAAACGGGCCGGCCTTTTAACAATTGGAGGATGCTTGCTCGTTGAGCTCTCAACGATAAGCAAGACCGGCCCAAAACATGTGCTTGGTTAACGTCGGTCCGTTAACTAGATTTTACCGACCAAATCTAAAGAAGGAGTTAATGTTTCTTCACCTGGCTTCCAAGCTGCAGGGCAAACTTCGCCATCATGATCAGCAACGTATTGAGCAGCCTGAATTTTACGAACTAACTCAGAAGCCGAACGACCGATTCCCAAGTCATGAATCTCCGCCACTTTAATTTCACCTTCTGGATTAATCACAAAAGTTCCACGTAAAGCAACACCATCTTCTTCAACCAAGACGCCAAAGTTTCGAGAAATCTCTCCTGTCGGATCTCCTAACATTGGAAATTCAATCTTATTAATGGTGTCGGAGCTTGAATGCCAAGCTTTGTGAGTGAAATGTTTGTCGGTTGATACGGCATATACTTCCACGCCCATTTCTTGCAATTGAGCATAATGATCTGCCATATCACCCAGTTCCGTTGGGCAAACAAAAGTAAAATCGGCAGGGTAGAAGAAGAAAACACCCCATTTTCCGGCGACATCTTTCTCAGTTAAATCAACAAACTCGCCTTTGTGAAATGCAGTCGATTTAAATGGTTTTAGCTTTGTGTTAATAATTGATTGTGTCATGGATGACTCCTGAAAAAACGTTTAACAAGTTTCAGGAGTCATAATAGAAAAACGCGAACCATCTGTATAATAGATTATAAAAATAGAAATGTTCGCATTTTACGAACATAAGTTATATCTTTTAAAAGCTGCTTATAAATCAATGCCTAGCCAGCGTTGTACATTAGAATTCATGATTTTTTGTTTATCGTCAGAGGTTAAGACGCCAGACTTTTCTGCTTCATCAAGAAAAATACCTGGGTAGCATCCCTCGACAGTATCCATTTCGCCAAGTGGATAAGGATCATCGACGCCCCAAACCATTTGCGATGCCCCACAACGATTGAGCATCAATTCGAGTGTATGGATGTCGTGGACCAGAGTATCAAAGAAAACATTCGGTTGGCCTTTCGTTTCGTTTGGGTGATGTACACCAGGAAACAGATCGGGTCGCCCTTCAACCCCTTGAATTACTCGCCCATGGTTAGCAAGTCCTAACATATTACCGTGAGCAAAGCAGGTTCGTACGTTTGGGTACTTACTGGCAAACCCATTAAGCGTAAACATCAAATAGGTATCAGCGGTTTGTGCCATCATCCAGACAAGATGATTCCGCCAAAACTTATCCTTTAAATTCACCATTTTACCGGCATCATAAGGGTGAATCTCTAAAGCTAAGTTCATTTCGTTAGCCAGTTGCCAAATGGGTGCTACCGACTCATCAGCAACGGAAACCCATTCTCCCGAATGATTTTGGTAATGAGTACTCAGGCAGAGCATCTTCATGTTCAACTCTTTAACACAGCGCTTCATTTCCTTAAGCGCTAGATCCAAGTGGGCAGGCTGCACAACAAATCCCGTTGTAAATTCATTAGGGTGTTGTCGTTGAACTTCTGCATTAAAATCATTCTGAAAACAAAGAATATCGCTTGTTTCGGACTCGGCTAGGCCATTGCAATAGAGTTGTGAAAGCGTTAATACCACTTCATGTGCAATGTTATTTTCAGCCATCCATTCTAGTTTTCTTTCAAGAAAAAAACTGGGATCCGTTATTGGACGCTTCCAATTGCCTTGATGCATAAACTGACAATCATCATCAATCCAAAAATATTTCTTCTCCCGCATGAAAGCAGGAATCTGGCTGGGTTTTGGCAACAAGTGCCCGTGACCATTTATGCGCATTATTATTTCCGAAAGATTTTATTTTGGCACATTATAAGGACCAATAACCGGTATGTCAGGTCGGATCAATTGTCCCTTCATTTGAAAACGCCTGTTTAACCACAATAAATTTATTGACTTTTTGTGCAACACATCGCATTCTGCGTTACCTTGAGCTTCTTGGTTTAATTGCCGCTTATTATAAAAAAGGAGCCAAAAGGCTCCTTTTTTATTCAGATACTAAATAAGTTTCTTAGCGCATCGTTTTAACCATATCTGCAATTTGTGGTTTAACTTGCTCTTTTTGCGCCAAGCATTGGTTTAAATATTCTTTAGCCTTAACAAAATTTCTATCAGCACCAATTAGTTTATCCAGGCGAGGCTTCAAAAAACCATCTAAGCGCTCTGCTTTTTCCTGCTTACACTCTCCCATAAATAAATAAGGAGCGAAAGCTTGATAGTTTGATGGCAAACCAGTAATTAACTTGTCGAAATTATTTTGCAACCAAGGCCACATCACTGCATCCAATTCCTTTTTACCCATTAACCCAAACAAAAAGGAAGGCTTTTCATTATCTCGAACCGCAGGAGATAAACTTAATTCTATAAGTTGCTTGGCTATTTCTGGATCTTTAGTTGCAGTCAATGCAGAGATAATACGCCCTCGCAATGTACCATCATTTATGGTGCTGAGTTTTTCAATCAAAAAATCAACATATGGCTGTCCTAACTCTTGAACAGCGACTCCCATTGCAGTCGAACGAAGAGAAGGAATAATTGCTTCATCATGAAACTGCTTGTCACCTTTATAACCCACATAATCTTTAGCTTTCTCTGTTAAAGTTTTTCTAACTGCAGCATCCTCAGCGGTATTTGCCATAAAAGAGACTAGGCGAGTTCGTAGCTGAGTTGCATCTAATGGCTTTGTTTTATCAAACTCAGTATTGTTGTCGAGGCCTAAGTTATTTGCAGCGTCCCTATAAATATCTCCGGCCATTTTACGAAATAGAGGTTTATCTTTTTCATCGGCGTATGAAACTAATGTCCCTAATGTTCCCATACCTGACACCATGACTTCCCATGAGTCCGATTGTAAAGTTGTTGGAATCACATCAACCAATTCTTTTACTTTTAAAGTGCCACTACCAAATGCCGCTGACATACTATCGATAACTGCATTAGCCTCTTCAGCGGATACTTTATTTAAATTCGCAATTAAGTCTTTCCAGCCTTCTGAATCAAAATTAAAACGGTAGTAACCCGCTGCAGCAACATTAGGCATGACCCATTCAGCACAACCCGACATTTCCAACTTTACTTTTTGATGCGCTTCAGCAATCACTTGACACTGTTGAGAAACCTCACCATCAACTTCATAACTCATACAAACCGGGATATTCCATAAAGTCTTTTCTTTAAACTCGGTGCCAACAGGAGCGTACCTTTCTTGAGTAATATTCAAGACTGTACGTTCATCATCACAGGTTTTATCAATATCTAATAGAGGAACTCCGGCTTGCTCCACAAAATTTCTAAATGATGCTACAACTTTATCTGCACGTTTTGGCTCCAGCACGCTTGCTATAGTTTCAAAAAAGTCAATGGCGTCAGCATTTTTCCAAGCATACTTATCCATATACTTTTGTACACCCTTACGAAAGTTCTCTTCACCCATAAAGCTTTCTATCATTGACAATACGCCACCACCTTTCGAGTAAGTTATGCCATCAAAAGCCGTAATAATATCGCCATTGGTTTCTATAGGATTACGTACTTTTCGAGCAGAGGGGATCGAGTCGGCATTCATTGCGTTTTTAGAACTTCGACTCTGACTGCGGCGCCATTGTTGATCCGGAAAATGGCGATCAAGAGCGGTTGCGGCCATCCAGGTTGCAAAGGCTTCATTTAACCAAATGTCATTCCACCAAACGGGCGTCACTAAATTACCAAACCATTGATGCGCCAATTCGTGAGCGTGTACCGACATATAGCGACGCTTTTGTCCTATTGATGCATTTTCGTCGAGTAATAATAACTGTTCTCTGTAAGTAATTGCTCCAGGATTTTCCATGGCGCCAGCAGCGAAATCGGGAACCGCTAAAATATCTAACTTTCGATAAGGGTACGCGCTTTGAAAATAGTCTTCCAATGAGTAAAGTACAGCTTCTGTATTTTCCAATGCATATTTAAGCTTTTCTCCTTTTCCCTTTGTCGCAATACCACGCAACGGTATTGTAAAATCCCGAACGTCATTTTTAGGAATCGCAGTCCACTCGACAACGTCAAACTCGCCAACGGCTATTGCCCAAAGATAAGTTGGCATAGGTTTACTGGTAACAAAAGAAACTTTTTTCCAACCATTATTGAGTGTCTCAGTTTTAACTTCTGGCGTATTTGCTATTGCCGTTAATTTTTCCGGTACGATTAAATCAAGATCGAACTTAGTTTTAAATCTCGGTTCATCGAAAGAAGGAAATGCATATCGAGCGTAGATGGACTCCATTTGAGTGTAGGCATAATGTTGGTCGCCATCTTTTACACGATAAAGTCCCTGTAAATTCTCATTAAAAGGAGCGTTGTATTCAAATGAAACTTCATACTCTCCTTTTTTAAGCACTTCCTTTGGAATAATTTTAATAACCCCTTCTACTTTGGTCATTTCAGTCGTCGCAGGTATTTTTTTATTTCCAGACATTAACCAAGTTTGATCAACCTTCAGTTCCTGCCCATGCATATAAAAATAAGGAAGGGATTTGTGCGCCACAATGTCGATTGTTGCCAAGCCAGAAAATCGCTCATTTTCTGGATCCAGTTTTATTTCGAGATCATAATGCGTTGGCTCTACTGATGTCGGTAACTGTCCGGTTGGAATATCCGTTGCACTAACGGTACTAATCAAAGTAACGCTACTTATAGCGAGGCCCAATAATTGAAAGAGCTGTCTCATAATGGTTCCTGTTTTTTTAGTTAGAAGTAATTTTGGTGTATCCCAAGATATTACCCGCTAGTACTAAAAAATCATGTTTCTTTACAGAAGAAAATGTATCAAGACATTAAAGAGTTGATTTCCGAACAGCTTTATTTACAAATAACTAGCTCGAAGGGAGATTTTCTTATCAAACTAACTTGAATTAGCCGCACATCTTGCAGAAATCTCCCTTCAATCAACATTACTATTGGAAGGAGTCGACAAAGATAACATCACCAAAAAGTATCCGTTGACCCAATCCGTTTAAACTTTAATAAATTACAACGATAAACGACCGCTTGATAATAGTCCGACAATCAAACCGCCAAATCCCATTATTCCTCCGAGCAAACTACCCCAGCGACCACAAAACCACTCAAAGCGCCGGCGCTTTTGCTCTTTGATTGTTAACTCACGTTTTCCGTACTTTTTCTTGTCATAATAAAGATTATTTCTCCATATAAGTCCGATAAGACCAATGAAAAATAACAAGTAAGAAATCATTGGGCCTACCCAGCCTGTCGTAAATTGATAACTTGAAGAAAACAACGCGCCAAACAAAACTATCCACACAATTAATCCATTACGATTGCGAATCAATTGCTCTTTTATTTCTGCATCATTAACACTATCAATTTGATTCTTTGCTCCCCACCAAGCACCCAATATACCACCGGCTATTCCAATAAAAGCGCCTCCTAAAAATGCAATGACTTTGCTGGCCAGAGTCGTTTTCCCACTTGCCATTGATGTAGCGATGGTTGCCGCCGCAACAGGACTTGTTCCAGTTAACGCACTAGCAACAACGCCAACAAAACCAATCGTTGGCGCTGTTGATAAGATCATGCGTCCATATTTTTCTAGCAGTTGAGACTTTAGCACCTCACGTACTCTAGATAACCGTTTTCTTACTAAACTTTCCTGGATTTCGAGTAATTCAGCAACCTGACGCGTTGATTGTTCTTCTCGATAATAAAGTAGAACTATTTCGCGACTTTCTTCCGGTAACTCATCAAGTACTTGCTTTAAAATTACAGTTTGATTTTGGCGATGCATTGCTTCATCAGGTAAGTCATCGCTTAAACAAAAAGATTCTATCAGCAGTTCGGCTTCGTCACTGTTTATTCGATCAGCAACTTTATTATCTCTAAGATAATTAAAAGCTTTATAACGAGTTGTTTGTCGCAACCAAGGTAAAAAGCTCGCGTTATTTTTAAGTGAAGTCAGCCCTTTCCATGCTGCAATATAAACCTGCTGAGCAACGTCTTCGCTCGCATCAATATCTTTGACAATTGCTAAAGCAATACTGGACACCGTATTTTTTGTGGACTCAATAAGTCGAGTAAATGCTTTTTGGTCTCCCTGTTGTGCTAGAGATACATCAATTTCAAAGGCCGACACATTTGAATAATTCATTTGGGTGTACCTAGAAAACTTAATATCTCTGCAATTAACCAATCAGGATCATCATACATAATAAAATGCCGAGAATGACGATTCATCTTTACAGTGGCATTTGGAACAGACTCCAACTGAGCTTTATAAAGTTCTTCAGCTTGTTGATGTTGAAACTCGCCTGAAAATCCTCCCGACGCCCCCAGTAGAAGCATAGGAACGTTCGAACCTTCAATCGTTCCTCGTAAATCGGTTGTCATAATCGTATACATGGCAGAGCCAATCGTCGAAGGATCGGATAGCGAGGCCAGCTCTAGAACAGTTTTCTTTCCCTCTTCAGATGCCGCTTGAATATTAAGTCCCATTTCCGTCTGTGCACGAACTTGCAGTGGCGTCATGTTTTGGTACATCATGCGAAACTGCTGTGCCTGTGGCATTAAAGATTCTGCAGTTGTCATGTTCGAACGAGTGAAAGCAGGCCCAATAAATGGTAATCCATCGACAGAAATGACTGCACCGATATTTTCAGGGTAAATACTTGCTAACCAAAAACCGATCATTCCACCGAGGCTATGACCAATCACGGTCGGTGAGCTCAATTGATTTTTTTGTATATACCCATGTAATTCATTTCTTACTTTTTCTAATGAAAAGTTTTCAATCGGTGGAGTTCGGCCAAAACCTGCAATATTGATTAAGTGAAGTTCATATTTTTGCGCAAGAGAGTCGACTATAGGCTTCCACACACGGTCGTCTGACATTAAACCAGGTATTAAGATGATAGGAGTTCCAGATCCAACCTTATTTACTTGAAAAGATTTTGCAGCATTAGACTGTTGAGTCGTCATTATTATGATTAAAACTATTAAAACGGGAAGTGGTAAAGATGATTTACACACAAATCGACGAAGGTTAGCAAACATTTTTTTCTCCATTAATTGACTGAATTTATAACTGAGTCACCATGAAGTCGGTAAGTGTGACAATCTTTTTTGTTTATCGGCAATATTTTCCCTGAATATCCTCCTCTCTCACCTTGCAGTTTTTAACCGAAAGAAGGTTCATTTGCGCCCGATAGTCTCGGCATAACTGGCTGGTATCTATCTTATTTTCTCTTTGAGTATAATTAATGACCTCTCTTTCAATCTCAAATAGTTGATTAATTAACCATCGACATTGAGTGGTTACTTCACGTTGAACCAACCTCTCTCGTAAAGTATCGCGATAACTCTTGATCACTTTTATTTTAGGCTGCTCTGTTAGCTCAAATGAGTCCTGCTTTGAAGATTTTTCTTCAACAGCTTGAGATGAAAGCCGCTCAATATCCTCATTTGTGACCAAGTCAGGACTACCAAGAAAGGTCGAATAAACCCTGCCATCAGCGGGTGGTTCGCGACTGATGCGTAAATTACCTCGACCATCTTGCCATTGATAATAGGTCCGCAAATCAGAGTCTCCTTTGCCAAAGAATTCGGCAACAGGTTGAGGGAGCCAATTGTTTTTCACAGTGGCATACATGCCTACAGCAACAATGGCAATGACCATAATCACCTTTAAAACGACGGACAGACCTTTTATCATTATCACTCCTCGTCCATATCAGGCTGAAACCAGCCTGCTATAACTCAAACTAAGTAGCTTTAATCTCTATATTATGAAAAATGACGTCGATAAACTGTTAAAAAATCATCAAAACTTAATTCAATCAGACTTTAAAAAAGTAGCCTCTCACGTTCAACGCGAAGAAGGAGAGTGGTTTATAAATACAATCATGCTTGAAGGCTACGATGTACCTTTTAAGTATAAACGCCAGAAGAAGTATAGAGATTTGAAAGGACAACGTGTGAATTTGACCTACTACCCCGATAAAGAGCAAGTCGCTGGGTTTGATATGGAAATCATGAGAGTAGTGAGAATTAAGGTTTCCTAATGTTAAGATGAAGGAATACGCTCATCTCATTAAAAAATAGCCCAATAGTAAAAATAAATTCTCGCTATTGGGCTTTCTTAGCTTGCTTAAAGTACGGAGAACCAATCTAAGTCATTAGAAACATTATCATTTTTCTGCATGCTTAACTCATCCCCTTGCTTAGAAGAAACCAACGCACGCTCATGAATAATATTAATGATAGTTTCATCGATCGATGACAAAGCCATCTCAGTCTGATCTAGTTCAGGCTCAGAAATCAATTCTACATTCATAGCTAGAGTATCTATTGAATGATTCATTTCAATAGAACCCAGCTTAGAAGAACTAACCATAGTCTCAATCCTTGAAGCAGATATTCCCGAACCGCCTGAAGGTTGAATGTAATCAATACGATATTCGTTACCTAGATACCAGTTTTTCACAGTTACTTTATCGTCAGAATTAGAAATGGTTATAACCATATCGTTCCCCGAACGACTAAAGTTGAGTCGATCGGAAGTTATGTCACCAGTAAACAATAACCAGTCCGTTCCGTCCTCTCCTACGGAGTTATCGATTATGTCTTGACCAGCTCCAGGCCTGAAAACATAGCGATCATCTCCTGCTCCACCAACTAGTAAGTCATTACCTACATCACCACCGAGTTGATCGTCTCCCGCACCGCCGAATTGAGTATCGTTGCCAGCACCACCATCTAAATAATCATTACCAGCTCCGGCGTGTAAGAAATCATCTCCACCCAAACCAAACAACTGGTCATCTCCACCTAATCCATCGAGAAAATCATCACTGTGACTTCGATAAAGCTGCTCCGGATTTTCAGTACCTTCAACATAATTCGTAAATTCCGAAGAGTCAGGAATCGACCAAGTTGTTTCGTTCGTATCTTCAGTAGTTTCAGAATCAGAGTCTTCAGATGTATTATCTTCCACTGGAGTATCCTCTTCTTCAGTGGAGTCATCAGACTCTGTGAGTCTATTTTCAATTTCTGAAGCAGGAATTCCAGTTCCTCCCGAAGGTTGAATATAATCGATTCGATAAGCATCGCCTAAAAACCAATCTTCAACGGTAATTTGATCTTCCGAACCTTGAACTTGAATAATCAAGTTGTCGCCATCTCGAACAAATATCAGACGGTCTTCTGTAATATCACCAGAACAAATCAGCCAGTCCGTACCATCTTCACCGATTCCGTTACGTATGATGTCGTGACCTGTTCCTGGTTTGAAAACGTACATATCATCGCCGCTACCGCCGATCAAAATGTCATCTCCCGCATCACCACCAAGCTGGTCATTTCCTTCACCACCTATCAAGATATCGCTTCCTTGGCCACCATCCAGGTAATCATCACCTTCTCCACCATCGAGGTAATCGTCGCCACCTAGTCCAAACAACTGATCATTACCGCCAAGTCCCTCGATATAATCAGAGTCATTTGAGCGATAGAGTTGTTCTGCAACATCAGAACCAACAATATGATGCGTGTAGCTTGAAGGATCTTGTGTTCCAGTGCCTTGGTTAGCATCGTCGCCAGTACTTGAGTCATCTCCTTGATTTGAATCACCGTTAGAAACGTCACCAGAACCAGTATTTCCAGAATCTACATTTCCGGAATCACCAGAATCACTGCCTGTACCATCTGTAACAGTTGTCTCTTCATCTGAATCATTATCCGCTTCCGTTTGTGGTACTGTCACCTCAATCGCTATCGAAGCAGACTCTTCCGATCGAAGCTCTCCATCAGTAACAAAATAATTTATTACTGCTTGTCCAACAAATCCGCTATTAGGAGTGAATCGGATAACAGCATTAACTGCATCTAGTTCAACACTTCCATTTTCACTTGATAAATCGCTTCCGATAGAGAGCTCATCGCTATTCATATCAAAGTCATTTGAAAGAATATCAGAAACAGCTAGTTCAAGAACTTTACCAGAAGCTACCGAATAACCAGTATCATCATTCGCTTTCGGTGCAAAGTTATGCTGGCTTAAAAAACCATCTATTAACTGCTCGTTGAAAATTGCTCCAATTTCATTTTGAACTGATACTTCGTACTTAATTGAGACATTGTCATCCTCAATTTTTAACATATTATCCAATGTGATTGTTTCACCAGAATTTCCATATTCAATATTCAGGTCTCGATTAAAGTTAGAAACCATAATATCATCGCTATTATCACCTAATGAATATTTCAGTGAGTCTAATGGAATTCCTTTTGGCAAATTAATAAACAGATTGTCCAGTCCCCGAGAAGCACGACTTACGCTATCATTCCCTGCATTTTCTTCCAAATACAAATAGGTAGTACCTGAGGCTGAAATCCTATCATTCCCTTCACCAGGATAAAGTCGGTTTACGCCGCCTTTTCCATCGATGCGGTCATCACCCGCTCCAGCTCTAACGAGATCATCGCCATAACCTGTTGATATTGAATCATTTTGATCAGAACCATAGACCACACTATTGCCGTCAGGTGTTTTAACTCGATTTTCAAATTCGCTTATATTACTGTCGCCCATGTAACCATGTTCATAATTGAACACACTAAATATTCGAGTATCGACTGGTTGTTGTTTCTTTAAGTCAAACCAACCACCTGTTATTTCAATTTCCTTTAAAGCAACGGGTTGATTTTCACCAATTTTAAGCGAAATGTTTTCTCTAATATCTTTCGATTGAACATAACGACCAAACATGTATTCGACAATGACATAGTTTTCATCACCAGTAGAAATTACCATGTGATCGCCATATCGATAATATTCGATATCTGCAGGATCTATCGTTTCATCAAAATAAATGACATCTTGACCTTCTTCTAGCCGGTATTTGATAAGATCCATTCCATGACCTTTCGAGAATTGAATCAGATTGTTTCCACCATTTGGCTCGATACGATCATTACCCTCTCCACCAATCAAAGTGTCATTACCTAACCCAGCAAAAAGCCGGTCTTCTCCAGGTCCACCTTCTAATAAATCTGAACCTAAACTTCCAGATAACAAGTCATCCCCCATATTACCTAACAGATGATCATCTCCATCGTTTCCATAAACTCGGTCATCTCCTGCTAAAGCATTAATAGTAACGGAGTCAGATGTTAGTTGTACTATCTTGTTATCATCATTGTTAATGGTATGCTCAACTTTTTGAATGATCGTATCAACATCCCACTCAACACCATTTGAAAAAACAATTTTATCGATTGAATTTCGCGGTTTATTTCCATCAAAAAAGTGTTGAACAATGACTTGGTCACCAATAAAACCATAATCAATAACTAGAGATTCAAAGTCTTCTTGTCCTCGTGTCAACTTGATATTTTCAGAAGATATACCCTCGTTGAACTTGATTATGTCATGATAGGTAAACTGTGAGAAATCCCACTCTTTCGCTGTGACAGTATCGACACCATCATTTAGAGAAAAAATAAAGGTGTCATTTCCAAAGTTGCCGTAAAGTCTATCGTCACCTTTTCCTCCGATAATAATATCATTACCAGCTTTACCGTTAACAATGTCATTACCGGCTAATGCGTTTATCTTATCGACTTTATCTGTACCCATAATGACATCGTCACCATTAGTACCCAGGTACCCTAGTTCTTCACTTACAGAAACCGAAAAAGTTTGAGATGTTGAGAATCCAGATGTATCGGTCACAATTACAACAACATCAAAAGAGTCTATGTCGCCAAAATCAGGACGACCAGTTAATACTCCAGTTTCAGAGTTAAACTGCAACCAAGTGGGTAGAGTTTGTCCTTTTGGAGCACTAACTTGATACGAAAGCTTGTCACCATCGGGATCCGAAAAAAGGCCATTAGACAAATCGATCTCCAATTGCTCACCCATCGCAATAGTTTGATCTTCGATCATCGCAATAGATTTAGGAGCTCGGTTTCCTTGAATTAAACTTTCAATATCAGAAGAAGACAAAACTGTTCCATCAGTGAAAACGAAAGATTCAATTTTATCGTCAGATGTGTTTGACCAATTTGCAATTAATATTGAATCGCTGCCAGTATCATTCAGCTCAATCAAAAGTCCAGAAGGCTTTTCAGATACCTTCAACAAGCTTGGTTTTATACCCTCTCCGAATATAATACGATCATTCCCGGAAGAATCTCTAATAACATCTTGTCCGTCACCTATATTAAAATAATAGGTGTCGTTACCAGCTCCTCCAGAAATTCGATCGTTACCAGCTCCAGCAATAATTTCATCATCACCACCTGACGCTTCAACAATGTCATTACCACCACCGGTACTTACAAAGTCACTATTTATTGAGCCTGTTACAGAGTCAGAGTATTCTGAACCTTCAAAATTAGAAGAGTCGTAATCGACGTCAGTTAAATCGACACGTCCGTTAGGTAAATGAATTGAATTCAAATATCTTGAGGCATCAGCATTAAACCAATTAATAAAACGAATTTGCTGATATGTCTTACCATTTTCAGTCACTGTCTCCATAGTATATAAGTAGCGGCCGACATCTAATCCCGCTGTATTGATCCAATCGGCATTTTCACCAGTGTATCGAACTATTAATGAATTGTTCTCTCTCGAATAAGATAAGTCATTTATACTCGCATTCATCCATGTCGATGTACTTGTCGTTGGCTTGGGTTCTAAGTCGTTCAGCAGTCGAGCCATACTCATAGATTGACCATTAATAAATTCTAAATTACCTATTTTTCCTATATTAGAATTCTTGAGTAGTATGCGGTCGCCTGCGCCGTAATTGATTTCTATCCCAGTATCCATTTGCATTACAGATAAAGTAGCAGCGCTAACTCCTGCACCAAACCGGATAGTATTTGTTCCAGACTCATCAACAATATAGCTAGTGCCATCGCCGATATTTGCAATGTAAATATCATTCCCAGCACCACCATCTAATCGGTCAATCCCTGAGTTTCCGGCTAGAATATCGTTTCCAGCACCGCCATCGAGTTTGTCGTCTCCGGAGCCACCTGACAGACGGTCTTCACCTTCGCTTCCCCAAAGTTCATCTTTACCAAGGCCACCGATTAAAATATCTTTTCCTTCTCCACCGACAAGCTTGTCATCGCCCGAACCGCCATCGAGATAATCATTTCCCTTTTCACCAAATAGAACATCATTATCAGCATTACCTAATAAGCGATCATCTCCTTCACCGCCCTGCAGTTCATCATCTCCTTCATTTCCTTCTAAATAATCATTACCTTTATCACCGCCAATAATATCTTTTCCAGCTCCGCCGTAGAGTCTATCATCTTCGCCATTACCACGAATTTTATCGTCGCCAGCGCCACCCTTAATGATATCTTTTCCATGAAGCTCTTCAGGCATATCCTCATGGTCACCGATCAACTCATCATTGTCTGCTCCACCATCAATGGTATCGTCACCACCGTAACCAATAACTTTGTCATCTCCAGCACCAGCATAAACAATATCATCACCATTAAATTGCTCTTCCACTTCAATGGTTGTCTCTTTGGCTTCGGCATCATAATTTCCATCAGCTAAAATCTGATCTTTTCCATCGCCACCGTAAATAACATCATTGCCCGCTCCGCCAACAATATAATCGTCGCCATCTCCACCGTTTATGGTATCGTCACCAGCATGCTCTTTTGCATTTTCAATATAAGGGATTAAATTCCAGTTGCCGTTGCCAGGCTCACGATTTTGTATTAAAACCTTATCATCATCAGACCAATCCATAACGTAGCGAACCGACCACATTCCATCGGCTAAAATAACATCATCGCCAGCCCCTCCTTCTAAGCGATCATTATGCGCCCCCCCAATTAAACGATCTTCTCCTTCACCACCATTCAGATAATCATCGCCGCGACTTGCTCGTAAATCATCATCGCCAATACCACCGATTAGTGTATCTCTATCATGACGATATGCAGCTATCGCATTAAATTCTTCTCGTGTTGTGTAGGGTATTTCATCATCCTGGACGCCTTCATTTCGCCATATCATGTCTTTGATAAAGTGATCGCCATCTTTCAGCATATCCGCGCCGTCACCACCATCTAAGTAGTCAGATCCAGCATCCCCCACGAGGTTGTCGTCACCAGATCTTCCCGCTAGGTAATCATTACCAGAACCGCCCCATATTTTGTCGTCGACATTACCGCCTATTAATCTGTCATCACCGAGATGACCAACTATCCGACTACGGTATTCAGTATCATTAGTAACTAACTGACTTCCTCTGTCACTCTCATTATCAGAAATCGAATATGCAAGATACTGCATTTCTGGCTCAGCACGGCTCATATACTCATCAATCGATTCGCTTCTTTCATAGCGATTCCAATAATCAGTCAGAGTTATAGAAGAAGTTGTGTTGTCTTCTTGTTCATCCACTTCGTCTGAGTCGATGGGTAGGTTGATACCTAAATTTCCATTCTTAAAACCACGAACCGTAACAGACGAAGCAACTTTACCTTCAACCTCGAACTCAATCGTTAGATCTTTCTCGATAAGAGAGTAAACAACGCCATTATCTTTATCGTAAAAAATAGCTGAGCTCTTACTCTTTTTCTTAGCTCCTGTACCATCAATCACATGACCTTCAAACTTTATTTCGCCATCTATATCACCAGTAGATACTGCATAAATATTCTCAATAGTGTCATTTCCTGAAAAACGGTCGAATTCATATGTATCAAAATCTTGTCCACCCCATAAAATGTCACTATCCTTTCCACCAACCAGAGTGTCATCGCCTTTACCCCCGATTAAAGTATCAACACCTTCTAGGCCTTTTAATTCATCATTTCCAGAACCGCCATCGAGAAGATCGTTTTTTGCTCCTCCATTTAACTTATCATCACCCAGAAAACCAAATAACTCACTTTCTAAGCCTTCTGATACCAGTGTATTATTTTCACTGTTACCAAACTTAAATTCTTTATCAAAACTCAAAGTAAAACCGGTTCTATTAGTTACTTCAATATCATTCACTGTTTGATAAGAAGCATTTGCAAGGTCTGGAACTTTAGATAGTAACCTAGTTGTATAACGATCATTTTCGAATGAATCTAATTTAGCACGATGCATCTGCAAAAGAGCACTAATAGTATCAGTTTTATACGCCTCTAGATCAATTTGGTTATAGGACGCTAAATTTTTTTCAATAGTAAATGGAGCAGCATTATTTATAGCAAATATAACTGCCTTCTTCCGCACATCACTTCCGTTATCATAATAATCCAGTAACTCACTATACGTTTTTCCACTTAAAATTCCTATCTTCGATCTTATCGGATTTGCTTTTAATTTTTCAGAAATTTCATAAATACCTGTCCAATGATCTGAATAAGTATTGTCATAGAGAGCTTTTCCTAAATGTGATATCAATAGCTTATAAGAATAATTCTCTAGGTGGAATGTACTATCAAGTAATTTTGAATAATCACTAAGAGTGAATCTTTCATCAATTTTTGAAAACAACCAAGCTATAGCCAAAGAGTCAGACAAGCCAACAGATGAATGATCTGTACCAGGAACTCCATACTCTATATTTACAGGAATACGTGTACCAAGTTGCTCAAACCAAAAGTCGCTTGTGACTACTTCTAATCCGTCTTCAGCAAAAACATTATAAGAGTTACCAAAATTATTATAACTACTTTGCCCCCCTATATCTTTATAAAACTTGTCTTCATTAGACTCTTCTCTCCAAAAGTTAATTTTAACTTTCTCGAGCAGTCCTGCTGTACCAGCACTATTATAGCTATAGTAATCATTTACCAATTCAGGAAAAAGTCTACCGTAAGCCGCGGCAAGATTTCCTCCTAAGCTGTGACCGGTAGAGTTCATTTTACTTTGAAATATTTCAGATAAACCTAATCCATCATACCGTAACTCAGTCGTGATTTCTTCACCCATCCTTACCGGTCCAAATCCAAACTCAGATGTAAAATTACGTGACGTGTATTCATACGGTTGATTTAGAGGTGTCTTAAGTTTATTAATTAAGTTCTTTAACTCTAAAACTTGATTCTTAGGAATTCCGCTCCTAACTATTCCATCAATATCTGCATCAAGAATGTCCTTCATCCCTGCTGTACCCCTTGCAGAGAAAATATAGGGCGTAGTTGAGGCTCGATTAAAATCGCTCTCTTTAAGTTTAAAAATAGTTGCTGAAAAATCTGATAGTTCTGTGTCAGGCTGATGATAAGCAACACTGAAATTTTTAACAAAGAATTTTATTTTTTGACTATTTGTATTCCAGTCACCATTGTTGCTCAGGCTTTTCTCAACAATTTCATCAGAAAGATATTTTCCCTCTTCGAACTCAACATAAGAGGCAACACTCAACATTGAATGAATAAATTTTGATTCTATACTACTCATTAGAATTTCCTTACTTAAATGTATCTTTAATCAACTCTCTCTGATGGCTTACCACTCTACTTTTTGAGTTGATTGCATTGCAGCTTTTAAAACCAAAAGACAAAATAGATTCCAAAGAATCACTTCCTTTATTAACAGGATAAAAAAGTGAATAACCAGAAAGTTTTTTGCCTTCTTTTAAATCAAAAATATAAACTTCTTCTTCAACAAAACCAAAAAACTGCGTACTTCTAGACACTAAAGCATATCCAGTATTAGATATAATTTTATTAAACCATGACCGAGAATATGACTCTTTACTAAGCCCATTTATCTTAAACTCCATTCCACCACTCTTATATTTATCAATAGAAAAATCGTGAGAAGGCGATGTTATAAGAAAATCTATTTTATAGTTTTCTACATATCTTTTTGCAACATCTGAATCGAAATATGTATCATTATCGAATGGAAATAATCCATTTACGAATATTGAGCTAGGTCTTTCAAGCCTAGTATCAGGATGAAAGTAGAAAACTTCTGAGCACTTATTGTCATGATATATTTTCTTAGGAATGTAGATATAAAGAGGAAAAATAGCGACAACCAAGGTAACCCCCCCTCTTTTTAATGCATACCTTTTACTCTTCTCGTCAAAGCAAGCAGATGATATCCCCCAAGCCATTAAGACAATTACAAAATATATAAATAAAACCATCAAACCAATCATATCTTCCCCCTTGCCTTTATTATATTTCCCGACTACTTTCTTTAATTGTTTTCTTGATCGGTGATAAAATAAAATCTATTACTCTTCGTTCACCGACTTTAACTTCTGAAATCAATGTCATACCGGACATCAAACTTGCTGGTTTTCCATCGATTTCAATATTGTTTTCAATGTTATCTACCTGGCTTTTAAAAATAAAAGTGCCAGTTTTCTTACTCGCTTCATCTAATTGAAGCTCGCCTAGTTTTCCGTCTAACATGCCATACTTTGAAAACCGGTACGCATCGACTTTTAAAGCAACTGGCATATTTCTCTCCAGTAATCCAATGTCTTTATTTTCAAACTGAACCGTAGCTTGCAAGCTTTGGTTACCTTTGTTATCAGTAACAACCTCTAATACACCGCGACCGGTCACGACAATATCAACTTTACTTAAGCACGCCCAAGCGATAGCGGAGAGGAATAGTATAATAATACTCCATGTAATCCACTGTGCGACTTTATTAGGTGGTGTTTCAGTTACTTCAAGAACAGCGGGTAAAAACTCATAAAGTTCCGTTTCTTTGATACCGCCAGTGCTATCTGCAATTGCTATTTTCTTCATGATGATTGATATCCATTCAGTTTCGCGTAATAGCCATTTTTCTCAATAAGATCGTCATGATTACCTTGCTCAATCAACTTTCCTTGCTCGAGCACATAAATTGTGTCTGCATTTCGAATAGTTGATAAACGGTGAGCAATCATAATAACGGTTCGGCCTTGACAGATGTCCTTTAGATTTTCCTGAATAATTCTTTCTGATTCATAATCGAGAGCACTCGTTGCCTCGTCAAAAATTAGAATATCTGGGTTAGTTAACAACGCTCGTGCAATAGCAAGACGTTGCCTTTGTCCCCCAGATAAATTTCTTCCATGTTCACCAACCATGGCATCATAGCCATTGGCCATTCCAACAATAAACTCGTGCGCACCAGCCATTTTGGCAGCTTGAATGATTCGCTCCATAGAAGCCGTAGGATCACCAAACGCAATGTTTTCTTTAACCGTTTTGTTGAATAAAAAGTTCTCTTGAAGAACAACTCCAATTTTACGTCGCAAGTATGCTGGATCAATTAACGAAAGGTCTGTTCCATCAATGGTAACCTTTCCTTTTTCAGGTAAATAAAGTTTTTGAATCAATTTCGTCAATGTGCTTTTGCCAGAACCCGAGCGTCCCACGACACCAACTACCGATCCTGACTTAATTTTTATACTGACATCTTCTAAGACACGTGGCATATCTGCCGCATATTTAAAGCTAATGTTTTTAAAGTCTATATCGCCCTTTAAATTAATTCCGGCAGATTGACTGGAATTTAGAGTAGGCTCCGTAGGTGTATTTAGAATATCACCAAGTCGTTCTACTGAAACACGAGCTTGTTGAAAATCTTGCCAAACTTGAACCAATCGTAAGATCGGACCAGAAACACGACCTGCAAACATATTAAACGCAATGAGCTGGCCCATGCTAATCTCTTGCTCGATAACTAAACGAGCACCTATCCAAAGAATTAATACGGTTGTTAACTTATTAATAAAGCCCGCGATTTGATTTGCGATATTACTTAAATTTGCAGTTTTAAAATTTGAGGTAACGTAATGGGCTAACTGTTCTTCCCATCGGCGTTTTACTTTTGGCTCTAAAGCAAGAGCCTTTATAGTTTCAATTCCATGTACACTTTCGGTTAGAAATGCTTGATTTGCAGCACCGTATTTAAATTGGTCATCTAGCCGGCGCTTTAAAATAGGCGTAATAACTACAGAGAGAATTATATACAATGGCATCAACAGAGCTACCACTGCAAAAAGTGTTGTGCTGTAGTAATACATAATGGCAAAGAATACAACACTAAATAGAATATCGATGACCAATGTCAGTGAAGTTCCCGTAATGAAATTACGAATGCTATCGAGCTCTTTCACACGCGCAACAATATTACCGACTTGCCGAGACTCAAAAAAGCTAATCGGTAATTTGACCAGATGACTAAATAATTTAGAACCCAGCTCAACATCAACGCGATTTGTGGTGTGTGAAAAGACATAGGTTCTTAGGCCAGTCAGTACAACTTCAAACAACGACACAATTAACAGACCAATGCATAATACGTCGAGTGTCGTTAAACTTTGATGCACTAATACTTTATCAATAACAACCTGAAAGAAAAGCGGTGAAACTAACGCCAACAATTGAATAACGAAAGAGGCAACTAATACTTGGATAAGCAGTTTTTTGTATTTTAGTAAAGAGGGAATGAACCAAGAAATGTCGAATGACTTCTTTAAACTGTCCAAAGACAGCTTGCGTTTAAAAAATACGGAGAAACCAGAATAGCTCTCTGAAAAGTCAGCTTTGCTCATTGATTCGGTTGATGAAGCACCGCATTTCTGAAAAATAACATCGGTTTCGGTGATTCGAACAAGTACAATGTATTCGCCGGAATCTAATATCGAAACACAGGGCAATAAGGTATTTTCTAGCTTTTCAACATCCACTCGCTTTTTAGCGGCTTTTAATCCGGCCTCTTTCGCAAGCTTTAAAAAAGCCAACTCATCAAGTGATTCAAGCTCAAATCCATGATCCAACGCTAGAGATTCAATAGAAGCATTTATGTCTAGATATTTAAAAATAACCGCTAAACTGTATGCGGGCGACAACCCGTTATCGACTCTTGCATCCACGCTTCCTGTCTCCTTGAATAACTTTGAGGCGCGGATACTACAGATCTCATTATCGCTTTTCGAGGTAAATATTTAACAAGTAGGACTTATGTACGAGATTCAGGTAAGAATTGTGAACAATCCTTAAAGTCGGTGTAGCTTTTACAATCAGTAATGACTAATTCTCTAGTAAATTGGTCAAATGAACCGAAACCGCAAGCTCAGTCTTTAAAGAACCTTGGTCACTCGATCGAATGGCACTCTGACACCACGTTGCTTGACATCACGATAAATTCGCACCGCTTGCATCGTTTTATCTTTCGAATCAAAAGGGCCAAAGGGATCACCATTTGCGTCTTCGAAATACCATCCATTTTTCACTCGAAATACTCGGCTCGAGCGGTAAAAAAGGCTGTATTTATTATCTTTATGCTTCGAATCAACCAGTTCCATTATCGCTCTCTCTTTTTCTCCACTGAACTTAATTTATTAGACGAGGAAAGTGACTAAAGCGAATGAGAATGACAAAAAATCTCAAATTCTGAAGTTGTAAACTAGACAATTTCGAAGGAAAACACGCTAACTATCTATGGATGCTGGAAAAGTTTAAAACGGTTGTATAAACAAGCAAACAATCAACTTAGGAAACAAAACATGCTCATTGTGCAGCGCATCAATCTCTTATTTATCGAATTACTCATCCGTTGAGACAGGGTTCATTATTTACTAATTCGAGTTATCGAGGCATAAAATATAAATAACTTGAAAAGACTGTTTAAGAGCAAACAGCACTAAGCAGTCGGTACTTTTCAGTACCCAGGTATTTTAATCTTCCTGATTTTCTAACCAGTATTCCGTTTCTGCCTTCGCTTTCGAAAGATCTTCATCAGAAGGTAGAGGCTGGCCGGTATAGGCATGCAAAAAGGCTTCACAGAGCAACTCACTATTGGTTGCATGTCGTAGGTTATTAACCTGACGCCGTGTACGCTCATCGGTAAGAATTTTTAGTACTTTGAGCGGTATGGATACAGTGATTTTTTTAACTTCTTGGCTTTTCTTTCCGTGCTCTGCGTAAGGGCACATTGCTTCATCCACTTTTTCAACCATAAATCACCTCAGCTCTATTCTAGCCGGAGATCTTACCCTGCTGGTGGGATCTGTCAATTGAGATAACTAAAAATTATACCCTAGACATCTAAACGTCTTGACTTCCACTTAACGCCAAACTAGCATTTAGCCATCTAAACGTCTAAAAAGAACTTTCACATGGAATCAGGATCACTAACAAATCTTGCCCAGGACGCAAGCGTTCAACGTCGTAGCATTGCACTTCCTTACGATTGGAAATTAGTTCATGGAGACATCATCCCTAAAGGGCAAATTGCTTACACCCTCTACGGAAATATCAAAAATCCCTGCATCTTAGTTTTGGGAGGCATTTCTGCAGGAAGAGATGTCGCACACGAAACTGGAGAATATGCCAGCGGCTGGTGGTCTTCTCAGATAGGTGACGGTAAAGCTATAGACTTAGATGATTATTCAGTACTGGGTTTTGATTATTTGGGTGGCAACGGTAATTCCAGTGGCCCGTACAATAAAAATGACCAATTTCCAGTTATCGATACTCGTGATCAAGCTCGTGCTTTGGCTTACCTCATTATTTCTCTAAAAATTAATCGCCTCCATGCTGTAATAGGAAGTTCTTATGGAGGAAAGGTGGCGCTCGCTTTATGCGAAGAATTTCCAGAACTGGTAAGCCAGGCACTCATTATTAGTGCCGCAGAGAAAACCAGTGTTCAAAGCTCTGGTCTACGTAGTATTCAGCGGCAAATAGTTGAACTCACTCATTCAACTACTCAAGCACAAGCAGGACTCGCTCTTGCCCGCGCTTTAGCGATGATCACTTATCGTTCTCCAGAAGAGTTTGCCAAGCGATTTGATTCATCAACTGAAATTAACAATGGCCAGTATCAATCAGAAATCGATAATTATCTGTCATCCCGAGGCAATCAATTCGCGAGCCAATTTAGTGCTGAAGCATTTTATTGTCTTTCTCAGTCTATCGATTTACATAACGTTGATGCGACCAAAATAAATCTTCCAATCACCTGCGTCGGAATTACCAACGATCAATTAATTCCGTTCGAATCAGTTAAACAGACAGCGGAAAATGCCAATGGCCACTTTATTCGTATTTCTTCTGAATATGGGCACGATGCCTTTTTAAAAGAGGTTGAGGCTATTAGCTGGATAATTAAACGCTTTTTAAAAATTAACGAAGTGAGAGATGACTATGACAACGACCAAGGAAACTTGCTCAGCATCGACTGTTGCGGTTAAGGCAGGAATTGAAGCAGACAAAGCATATGGTGCGGTTACGCCGCCTTTGTATTTATCGAGCAATTATACATTTAGTGATTTTGCAGAGCCCCGGCAGTACGACTACTCTCGCTCGGGAAATCCAACACGCGATCTATTAGCGGATGCACTGAGTGATCTCGAAGGAGGCTCTGGCGCAGTCATCACCTCTACGGGAATGTCTGCCGTTCTATTAGTAACACAACTGCTTAAGGCAGGTGATTTAGTGATTGCTCCACATGACTGCTACGGAGGAACTTATCGATTATTTCGTAATTTGGCTGACAAAGGTCATTTTCGAATTCTATTTGTCGATCAGAATGATCCTATTGCTTTGCAGGATGCTTTTTCTCATAACCCAAAACTCTTGTGGATTGAAACACCCAGTAACCCATTACTTCGCATTGTTGATATACAAAAGCTCAGTACGCTTGCCCATCAGCATCACTGCTTAGTCGCTGTCGATAATACATTTTTGACACCAATCTACCAAAAACCATTTGAACTCGGTGCAGATATCGTTGTTCATTCAACTACCAAATACATTAATGGTCATAGTGATGTCGTTGGTGGCGCTGTTATTGGAAAAACGGAAGAGCTTGCTGAACAATTAAAATGGTGGGCAAACTGCGTGGGCATTACTGCCAGTCCGTTTGATAGTTTTTTAACTTTGCGTGGTTTACGAACTCTCAGCGCTCGACTGAAGCAACATGAAATAAACACCAAAGATGTGCTTGAATATCTACTACAGCATTCACAAGTCGATAAAGTCTATCACCCTTCAATTGAGCAACATCCGGGTCATTTAATTGCCAAGCATCAGCAGTCAGGCTTTGGAATTATGATTAGCTTTGAGTTGGCAGGAGATGAGTTAGATATCAAAAACTTTATCCGTTCGCTCAATCAGTTTTCACTCGCAGAATCATTAGGCGGAGTCGAATCGCTAATTTGCCATCCCGCGTCGATGACTCATGCTGCAATGGATCCGGAAGCACGTCAAACGGCAGGAATAAAAAGCAATCTACTTAGAGTTTCCCTCGGTATTGAAGATTCAGGAGACCTCATTAGCGATCTCGACAGAGCATTTCAATACGTTAATCAATGTCGCATAACCCAACAGGCGGTGTAATATGCTTTTACAGAATCAAAATGTTTACGAACAACCTTTTAGACAATTAACGCTCCCAAAGTCGATTATTAAAATCGACAGTGTTTCAATAGAGTCCGCAGGTTGCTTTTTAAAAGTTGCTCAGTTCATAAAAGATAATTTGAGTAGTAATGACTTAGTTGTTCTTTCATCATCCGGCGACACTAAGAAATCACTCATGCAATTATGCAATGACGAAAAAAGCGCTACGGATAAATTGGATTCAGTTATCATTCATCACAAAACGATAATAAAAGGCTGTCTACCACTAAACTCCCAAAACCAGGTTCTTAAAAGCTTTGATCAAGACTGCTTATGGATAAAACACTTAATTGAAATTAATCGAGTTCAACAACACCAAGAAGAAATCATTGCTTTCGGAGAAATATGGTCAGCAAAGATACTAACTGCAATTTTAGAGAGCGATGGCGTAGATGCTAGCTGGATAGATAGCCGCCGCTTTATAAAATTACAGAAGCTCAATGGTCAATATGCAGTCGATATCCTTCAGTCAAAAAAGTACTATTGCGAACATCAAAAGTCTCGTCAAAACAGACTATCTATAGTAACAAGTTCTATCGCAGGGGACTGTGAATGCCGAACACTTAGTTTAGAGTGCTGTAAAAATGAAAAGAACTTAAATACTCTCAGCGCTATTGTTGATGCTGAAAAAATTTCTTTCTATGAGCAGCTAGTTTCTAAAGATATTTTTTCCAATAAAAACAATACGATTCAGTTTAAACATTGATTAAAAAACAAAGACTTCCTGTTAACTTAACTTGAGCTTGGCTCTTAAGAATAGCATTGCTATTTAATGAAATAAGAATAGTTATTTTTTTGACTCCGGATCACCCTCATCAATAGAAAAGGATGCTTTTCCCACATTAGCATTGCCTTTCTCTTCCTCTTTTTCTTCTTCAATTTCTTCTAATGCCAATGTTAATCCATCACTTGTTTTCACTGTTTTATCTTCTTCTTTTTTCATTTCTTCTTGCTCATTTTTCTCACTCGAACTTTGTTGTTCATCATCAACCTTATCATTGACAACTGGCTCTTCAGAGCCATTTTCTGACTTACCAGCAAGCTTAATCATTAACCTCAAATTATTTGGAGAGTCAGCATTTTTTGTTGCATCATCAAGCGATATTTTACCATCGTCCCAAAGTCGATACAGAGCCCGATCGAAAGTTTGCATTCCCAAGTTAAGGGACTTCTCCATAACTTCTTTTATTTCATGCACATTTCCGCGCTTTACCATTTCTTGTACGGTTGGTGTTCCCAAAAGAATTTCTATTGCCGCACATCGTTTTCCATCTACCGTTGGCACGAGTCTTTGCGAGATAAAAGCTTTTAAATTTAATGATAAATCATTCAATAATTGTTTGTGACGCTCTTCAGGGAAAAAGTTTATGATTCTATCCAATGCCTGATTGGCATTGTTTGCATGCAATGTTGATATTGCGAGATGCCCTGTTTCAGCAAATGCCAGTGCGTGCTCCATCGTTTCTCGATCTCGGATTTCACCGATAAGTATGACGTCTGGTGCTTGTCTCAATGTATTTTTTAATGCATCGTGAAAACTTAATGTATCAACACCAACCTCACGTTGATTAACGATACAACGCTTATGACGGTGAACAAACTCTACGGGATCTTCAATTGTAATTATATGACCGCCTTCTTTCGCATTACTATTTCGATAGTCGATAAGCGCAGCTAACGATGTGGATTTACCCGAGCCGGTACCACCAACAAACAAAATTAAACCACGTTTTTCCATGATCACTTTGGTTAGAACTTCAGGCAAACCTAAATTTTTGTAATTTGGAATTTCCGTTACTATATTACGAATAACCATTGCAATATCATTGCGCTGCTTAAATATATTTACACGAAATCGTCCAACACCCTTTTCAGAAATAGCAAGATTCATTTCTAATGTTTCATCAAACTCTTTAGCCTGTGCTTCACTCATTATTTCCAAAGAAATTTCCTTTATTCGCTTTTGCGTTAAAGGATCACGTTCGATCGGTTTTAATACACCTTGAAATTTCGCACAGGGTGGAGCTCCCGTACTAAAATACAAATCAGACCCATCTTTAGAAGCCAAAATCTTAAGGTAGTCTTTAAAGTCCATAATTGAAAAATGCCGTGGAATACGTACCTAAAGCTTAGAACAGCGTTATAAATTGGCAAGTTATAAAAAAAAGGCAGATATCGAGGATCTGCCTTTTATCGTGAGGGGTAATTTTGATTCTATTGTTTTTCGATGTAAACGTTTCCAGAACTCGTATGTAGCTCGAGCTGCGGTCCACCACCATTAATGGGTCCTTTCAACTTATATTCTGCTTCAGAACGACCATTTATTTCAAAGTCGCTATATACTTTCCGCCCTCGAGCATATAAGTCAACCGCAATACCGCTGGCCAGTTCAACTCGAATACTACCACCTGAAGTCGATAACTCAGAATCACCTTTGGGTTGTTCTGTCATTGATACAGTAACACTACCACCCGATGTTTTTGCAGATACTGTTCCGCCAACGTTTCCCATTTTAATGCTACCACCCGAAGTGGCGACATCGGCGGTGCCGGAGACAACACCCAACGTTATACTACCGCCCGAAGTTCGACCGTAAACATCACCAACAACATCACCGATATTAAGTGAGCCACCACTGGTTTTGACTTTAACATCTCCTTTAGAAGAGTTTACCGAAACCGAACCACCCGATGTTTTTCCATCAATGCTTCCTTCTATATTTCCAAACCGTAAACTTCCGCCCGATGTTTTGGCTCTCACTTCGCCAATTAAATCGCCAACTTGAATGGAGCCTCCCGATGTGTTGAGATCAACATCGTATTGCTGAGGTAATCGAATATCGAAATGTACTCGACGACTGCCTGAGCCCCAGCCCCAGCCTGAATCACCTTCACCTTTTATTTCCAGCCCACGACTGGAAGCATCAAACTCAACAGTGAACTCATCTTCGTCAAATCCTTCTATTTCTACGGACACTTCAATCTTTGACTGATTATGAGTGCGTACTTGAATAGAGCCAACGTCCGTCTTAACTTCCAAATGACCGGCTCCTTCAACATCAAATGACTTATTGATGGTGCGATCCGCTAAAGCACTACCAGAAAACCCGGCCGCAATCGTGAGAAGTAAACCAATCACAGGTCGAAATAGTTTTGTATTATTCACATTAAACTCCCAGTTTTAACTCTTACTAACTAAGACGCTCGATATTGTTAAATGGTTTAAATGAGTAACTTTGATTAACTCTGGTAAACACGCTGACAAATCAACCAGGCAAATAACGAATACGCCATACAGCCTACCATAATAAAAGCAATATCAATCTTAAAATCGATTAAAGCTCCCAAAACGATGGGCGCAATTGCCGTGGAAATAACCATAAGGGCACTAACTAATGATCGAATACTTCCTAAATGCCGTGTTCCGTAAACTTCTGGCCATAAAGAACCAATCGTTGGCCCACTAGCACCAACTGAAAATCCAGACAAAAACATAAACGCTATCCACCCAAAAAGAGAATCAAAAATCAGGCAGCTGATGCCTAATGTGAGCGGGATTAAATACACACGCATCACTCTTTTAGCGCCCCAGCGGTCAACCAACGCGCCTGTAAACAAAGAACCTAACGCGTGAGTAATCGCATACAAGGTCATACTGGATGCAATTGCAGATAAAGACCACCCTCGACCTTCTGCCCAAGCCACCTGATGAAAAAACAATCCAGTAATTAACATAGCCGGAGCGAGAATAGCCGGAATGGTTAACCAAAACCGGCCATCACGAATAACATCTCGCCGCTCCCAATGTTTAATGTTATCCGCTTCGCTTTCTGGTGTTGATGACTGACTTATCGGATGCTTTGCACGCTCATCTCCCAAGGTCCAAAGTAAAAGGGGTAAAAATAAAACGATTAAAACAACCGCCAATCCCATCCATACTTCGCGCCACCCCAAATACGCAATTGCGATAGCTGCCAAAATTGGCAAAATAAATTCACCCAGCGGCATGCCCATAGATGCAACACTTATTGCCTTACCTCGATTTTTATCAAAGTATCGAGCCATTGTTGTAAATGAAGTATGTCCAGTTAACCCCTGACCACAAAATCGAATCAATAGAAAACCAGCAAACAGCCAATATTCGTTAACTGCAAAGGCAAGAACCATTGTTGCAATGAAAGTTCCAAATAACACCCACAAGGTAAAGGTTTTCAAAGAACTGGTATCTAACTTACCGCCAATTAACATTAGCGTGAACCCACTAATTAACGTAGCTATCGAGTAATAAGCACTGTATTCCGTGTTGCTTAGTGAAAAAGAATCTCGCCACTCACCACCAAAGACGGATATAAAAAAGGTTTGTCCATAATTTCCAACAAACACGAGCACAAAACCAAACAACAAGAAGCGATAGTTTTCGAATATAAACTTTCCGTAACCCACAAATACCCACACTTAATCTAAGAAAATCGCGCAATATTATAACGGATTGAGGAATTAAGTCAGATCAATTGATTAAGCAAGGAGAGTTCTCTGCTGACGTGTATTAATAAAAGATCAACATCATTACTTAGATACCTAGTCATCAAAAAGTGACATGAGATGTTTAAAAACTTGTCCCGCTGGCTTTGCTATAAGGAGGTCCACTTTGCTCGATAAAGATGTTGCATTAGGATTGATTTCAATGAGCTTTGCTCCGGCTTGCAAGGCTACATTAGCAAATCCTGCAGCAGGGTAAACTTCACTCGAAGTCCCCACAGAAAGAAATAAATCACATTGTTGACTCACTTTTTGCGCCATATCAATAACGGATGCATCAAGACTTTCTCCAAACCAGACGACAGACGGCCGCAAGTAAGCCGATTGACATTGGTTGCACCGTTTTAGGGGCTCTTCAATATCAACGACTGACTCATGATAATCACATTGCGAATTATGACAGCGATTTTCAAATAAATGACCATGCAGCTCAATCACTTCCGTACTGCCCGCTTGCTGATGTAACCCATCGACATTTTGCGTAATAAGGTAGAGCTTCAATCGCTTTTGTAACTCAGCAATACCAAGATGTGCAGCATTGGGACTCGCTTGTTGCACCTGCTGTCTGCGCCATTGATACCAGCTCCAGACTAACTCAGGATCTCGGGAAAACCCTTCAGGACTCGCCATCTCCATTGGATCATACTTAGACCACAAGCCCTCTTGAGCGTCTCGAAATGTTGAAATTCCACTCTCTGCTGACACGCCAGCACCGGTCATTACGGTGATGCATTCGGCTTGCGTCAACCACTCATAAAGATTTTGAATGTCTGAGTTGTTCATTTCTTAGCAATTTCTCTTACATTATCTAAACTTATCTTACTGCAAGATTTGAACCTGTAAAACAACTGAAAAAAGATAGAACGCTTTACAAACCGACAATTTCGGCCCTAAAGCGTGACAATGAGGCAATGGAAATGGGATTTTTTAGCAACAGTTTACGAGCAAAGATTTTAATAATCGCCGCAGGGGCGCTCATTGCTATAGCAG
The DNA here is from genome assembly GCF_007570825.1 of Pleionea sediminis. Lineage (GTDB taxonomy): Bacteria > Pseudomonadota > Gammaproteobacteria > Enterobacterales > Kangiellaceae > Pleionea > Pleionea sediminis. The sequence goes on from NZ_SUNB01000001.1 coordinate 1,169,865, forward strand.
TTACATCTCTGATAATGATGTTTCGCTTGCAAGGCAGTGTTAATCATTTTGACGATGTTGTCGAGTCGCTCATTAATGAAAAGCGAACTTCGGCAGAAATAGCAACACTATTCAAAACCCAAGTTCAAGAATGGAAAAATGTTCTTTTAAGGGGACACGATACCGACGACAGGAATAAATATTGGAACCGGTTTTTGGACAAACAAAATGAAATTCAGGACAAAGCTAAAAAACTCTTACCCATTATAAAATCAGGTGGCGCTCAAACAATATTGAAAAATTTTATCGAATCTCATGCTGAATTAGAAAGTCAATATAAAAATGGATACGAGTTATTTATTAACAACAATTTTGACCACAAACTCGCAGATAAGTCGGTTCGTGGCATTGATAGAGAACCTGCCAAATTATTAAATGAGTTTGGCAAAATAGTCACGGCGCAAGCTACTGAAGATTCGGCACAGGCACACGAATCTGCAGGCTCAACCAGTTTTATATCGATTACCGTTATAGTGTTACTAACAGCTGTGTTGTTACTCATTTTATTTTTCGTTTTAAATTCTCAGTTTAACAAGCCCGTTAGCGAATTACTCAGCATCATACGTCGATTTGGTGAAGGCGATTTTTCTGAGCACATAAATGCAAGTGGTACCGACGAGCTGGCTCAAATGAAAAAGCAGCTGGCTAACATGCAAGAGTTTTTGCAAGAGCTCATGGGACAGGTGAAATCGACTTCCAGTCGCCTCAATAAAGATGCAGACACTGTGAGTCGAGCTTCTGCAGAAATCGCACATGGAACACAAACTACGTCTTCACGCATTGAACAAACCGCCACAGCAGTTACTCAGATGACATCAACTGTTCAAGAAGTTGCACAGAATGCGATTGGTGCAGCGGAATCAGCCTCTCAAGCTGATTCATCCGCACAAAATGGCCGTAATGTAATGCAAACGACCATCAGAACCATTAATGCTTTATCTGACGAAGTCTCTAAAGCTTCCAATGTAATTCAAAAGCTAGAAGAAGACACCAACAGTGTTGGTACTGTGTTGGATGTAATTCGTGGCATTGCAGAGCAAACCAACTTGCTCGCACTAAATGCAGCAATAGAAGCCGCCCGAGCAGGAGAGCAAGGTCGAGGCTTTGCCGTTGTCGCCGATGAAGTTCGAAATTTAGCACAACGAACTCAGGAATCAACGGCAGAAATTCAACAGATTATTGAGAATGTTCAAACCGGAGCGAAAGATGCGGTTGCCGCAATGGAACAAGGTCGAGAATCGACATCGACCTGTGTCGACCAAGCAAATCAAGCAGGCGCATCGTTAGATGAAATAACTTCAGCCGTGAACGAAATCCACATGAAGAATACACAAATTGCCACTGCCGCAGAAGAGCAAACAACCGTTGCTGAAGACATTAGTCTAAACGTCAATGAAATTTCAGAGTCTACTAGCGAGATACACGAAAGTGTTCGAAAATTTAATGAACTATCCTCATCACTCGCTGAAATGGCAGAAGAACTCACACTAATAACCCAAAAAGTTAAAGTTTAAATTTCTTTTAATATTTATCTGAAAGAAAAAAGCCTTGAATAACTTCAAGGCTTTTTTAAATCCCTACCAACTTAACTATAAAATCAGTCGAATTAATTTTGCTTCGCTTTATCGGAGCAAAAATCTGGAGCTGCGCTGAGTACCACTGCACAAACCTGGCTACCTGCCGACTCAGGACATTGTTCTAACGCCCAATCAGTACCGCCTTTATTTTTAACTGAGTCACACATAGAAGCATTATAATTTGCCATATCTAAACAACTTTCAAGAAACAGTCGCTCGGTTACCTGACAAACAAGCTCTTTGCAATTAATTATTCTCTGTTTAGATGCATCAACACAAGCTAAACTATCACCTGACTGAGCAACTTGAGTAGCGTGCAAAGCCGCTTCTTCAGACAGCTGCCTAATTTTTTCTTCATTACTACTCAACCACCACCAGCCAGCTCCAATAACAGAAACAACCAGTAATGCAATAACACCTATTATAATAAAAAAAACTTTCACTGTTTGCCCTACTACTCTAAGTTTACGGTTGAGGATAACGACTCACTAGTCCATCATAGACTTTGTCTCGAAAATCAGAATCGCTTATATCTAATGCGTTTAAAACTTCTATTAAATGCTCATTGTCTTCTTTTCCATTCCAAACCTTAATGTATGAACCATCTTTGTAACCATGATCTTGGCGGAAAAAATTCAATGTGTTTTTTCCAACGTAACTTCGATAAAGCTCATCAAATGACATATCGATTTGCCACATGCAGCCAGCAAAAGCTTCTGCATCAAAACCCTGTGTTGTTAATGCTGAAGCGGCCAACATTTCTAATGTATCACGAAAGCTACCGCCCTGTTTTGCCTGTGACATTTCAGTTGCTAATTGTTGCGCAATAGTTTCGAAATTGTCCACGCCATTAATACGACAACTTAACCCAAAATGAAATATATCAACCAACTCCAATTTTACTTGATCTAAGTCTGGCTCTTGGTGCTTCCACCATTTCCAACCGTAATGGTCAAGCATTTCCCCGCATTCAATCCAAATCGCTCGATACCATTCAAAATTTTTGTCAAACCAGTCTGAATGCACTTTCTTATTCATTGCATCTTGCATTTCCAGCATGACAGTTAATGGAGTAATTAAAGATTCTGTATTTTGAGCCATTTATTTTTCCGGTTTTTTTAGGTTTAAATTGTATTAAAAATGATAGTGAATGGTTAACGATGCGAAATCGAGTCCTGGATTCGGCTGTTCTAGATAACCATTTGAATAATGATTATAACGCAATGAAGAGCTCCATTCGTGCTGTTTACCAAAATGATAAGCGACCGAAAAATGCATAGCGAAATTATAATCACTCGACATTTTAATTTCTTCGTATTCCGTTGTACTTAAATGCGCGATTCCTAGCGCCGCTTCATAACTCCAGTCACTGTTTATATCGTCATTATGATAAAGGCGTAATGTAGGTTTAATCGCCCAAATAGTCATATCATAATTTTCGCTGGCATGTGCACCTTTTAAACGATGCCACTCGGTCGAAAGATACCAATGACCGACTCCCAATATTTTATCTTCAAAAGATTTGTTAAGATCATATTGAAATCCAATTCCCATACCTTGCGTCGACGCAATACTACCCGACTGTATGAGGGTGTCGTCCATTCCCCAACCATAAGCAAAATAAACGTTATCTTTAGCATTCGCCAAAGTCGAGAGACTCAGCAAAAACATCAATATTTTAAGTCTCATGATATTCCTCGAACTTTTTTGATTGCTTCGTAAGCAGTTTTAATTTCTTGAGTTTTTTGTGTTGCTACTTTAACCATCTGCTCTGGCAATCCTTTTGCAACAAGCTTATCGGGATGATGCTGCGCCATTAATTTACGATACGCCTTTTTAATTTCAGCATCCGACGCGGACTTTCCAACCCCCAGTCTTTTGTAGGCATTTTCAACAGTAACACCTGTACCCGATGAACTAGACTGAGAGGGACCGTAGTGATGGTTATTACGAGTTTTACGATAGAAAAATTGTTGTGCCTGAATCATCATTAATAATTGCTCAAGCACCAGTTTAGAAAAACCCAGCGACTTGGTGACAACTTTAAGTAACTCTTTTTCACTTGGGTGAATCGGACCATCAGCAAATGCTGCCTGTATTTGAATCTCGAGAAACATTTGCTTCAGGTTTCTTTGACGACCACACAATTTGGAAAAATGGCTCAACTCACCTTCCCAATCACACCCGGGATTTTTACCTTTACGAAAAAGCTCAATCGCTTTTTGTCGCATATCCCCCGTTAATCCCATTCGCTTAATAATTGCTTCAGCTGCTGCAATTTCTCTCTCAGTTACTCTTCCATCAGCTTTTGCCAACCTTCCCATCAATATAAACGTTGCATTAAAAAATGCTTGTTGCAATTGTTCAGGAGCTGACTTAGACGATGTCGCTCGAGCTAATCCACGATCAAAACTATGGCCAATTAATACACCAGCAATTGCCCCCGGTAACTTAGCCAAGCCAAAACCAAAAATTCCGCCAATCAGTTTTCCCCACCAGCTCATTAACCTTGGGCCTCAAACTTTTGATTCTAATACTTTACTGAAACTCAACTTCATCATTTAAGCCAGCAATTCATTAATTTGATGCAATCTTTCTGGAGTCCCTATATCCATCCAACAACCACGGTAAACTTCAGCGGAAACTAATTGCTGTTCAGCTTGTTCGCGTAAAACGGGCCCTAACGGAAACGAGCTACCGGCGGCATAACGTTGGAAAAATGCTGGATTGTAAACACCAATTCCCGAGTAAGTGAAAGACTGAGATAAATCATTCGTTAACCGACTTCCGCATATTCCAAAATCACCAACCTCTTTAAAGGATGGATTTTCTACCAATACCAGGTGCGCCACTTCGGGACATTTACCCAATAAATTTTCAAACGGAAAATCTGTATAGATATCACCATTCACTAAAATAAAAGGTTCATCTCCTAACAGTGGAAGCGCGTGTCTTATCGCTCCGCCGGTTTCCAGCGGCTCGCCCTCATCAGAATAGGCAATATTAACTCCAAACCGAGAACCATCGCCTAAAGCATCTTTGATCAACTGCCCAAGATAAGCCGTATTAATTACAATAGATTCGATTCCCGCTTGCTTCAATTTTTCAATCGGGTAATGAATTATTGGTTTCGAACCAATTTTGAGTAACGGCTTGGGAGTGTTATTAGTCAGTGGGCGCATTCGAGTTCCGAGACCCGCCGCTAAAATAAATGCTTTCATTCGAGCTTCCGCCACATTAATTGCGTATTGATCAACTCTGGTTTTAAGCGCTTTTCAAACCATGCTTTTATTTCGTCAAATTCCTCATAACGGACTAAAACATCAACAATATAGCTTAGGGTTAATGCAATATCCTTCATATACCCGGGCTTACCGTCACGGTGATTTAAGCGACAAAATATCCCTGCAACTTTGATATGACGCTGCAATCCCATCCAGTCGTAATCGCGAATAAAGGCTTCATCAAAGGACACGCTCAATCCTTTTTGAGTCGCTTTCTCAACATAACTTTCTAACCAGTCAAGCTGCTTGGCTCGGGGCCAAACCACATAACAATCTTTGAGCAAGCTAATTAAATCGTAAGTAACAGGTCCCTCAACCGCGTCCTGAAAATCGATCACACCTGGTGAGTGCTTCGGAACAATCATTAAATTGCGCGAGTGATAATCGCGATGAACCGCAACCTGTAGTTGACGCTGAGCATTAACAGACAATTGTTCAAACCAGTCGCTTAACATCGAATGCTCATTGTCTGTCAGTGTGATACCCAGGTGACTCATTAAAAACCATTCTCGAAATAGCTCCATCTCTCGATGAAGTAGAGCCGAGTCATATTTGGGTAACTGAGACTGGCAGTCAGAACATCCAACTTGAAGTTGAACCAAAGCATCTATCGCAGAGGAATAAAGAGCATCCTCCGCGCCATTTTTTAGTTGAGGTAAATACAGCTGGTCGCCAAAGTCCGAAAGCAACATAAAGCCTTGCGTTGCATCCTTGGCGATCACTTGCGGTACATTCACACCCGCGGCATGAAACATTGAAGCCACTCGCAAAAAAGCCTCTATGGGTTCTTTGTCGGGAGGCGAATCAACAGCAATAACAGATTGCTCTGCGTTGCTCGTTGAAGAAGAGTTTGAGTAAGTATCAGCAATAGGCAAACGAAAATAGCGGCGGAAACTGGCATCACCACTCACTACCGACAAAGATTGCTCAGCTTGATTGAGCTGCTTAGCGGCCCAAGATGCTAGCTGATTTTTTCGAGCATCTGTCATAGAAATTGTCCGTTAGAATCCCATTGTTTGTGAATTTGCTTTATCATGCGCCTTTTCAAGTCCATTAAGAAACGAATATAGGACAAAGACTTCATTGACGACACACAGTTCCGCTACTTTTGTAACGCTCCTCTTGAGCCTGGTACCGGTCGCCGCGACTGAGCTTAGTTCTTCTTCGCTGATTAGCCAGATAGCCCAGCAGCAGACGAACGAAACGGTGAATAATAATCAGCGCCGGGGCAAACTGCAAAACAAAGGTCTCAATTCTGACTCTCAATCGTCGCCTGCCGAGTCAAAAGAGCAGTCTTCCGCTCTTTGTCCAACCAATTTTGGCCCTATCAGCCTGGTTGATAGGTCAACTAATGAACAACCAACTGATATCAGTTTGAGTGCTGACTCGGCCAAAAGCCCAAATGAAAATGCCATCGAACTCAGCGGAAACGTACAACTTTCGAACGTCGACCTACATCTGCAATCCGAATTGATAACGCTCGATCAAGAGAAAGGTGAGTTTGCCGCCAAACAATCTGTCACGATTCAGAACAATTCAGGTCAATTTTCTGCCCAACAGGCAACCGGGAACATAAATTCTGGAGAAGCAGAATTAACCGATGCTCAATTTTCACTGCTCGGAAATGGCGGCAATGGCAATGCTGACTCAATCACCCTGAAGAAGAACAATCAATTGGATTTGTCAGAGCTCAACTTCTCCACCTGTCCGCAAGGCGATAACAGTTGGCGTCTGTATGCCGACAATTTAACTGTCGATCGCGACTCTGGTTGGGGAGAAGCCGACAATGTCGTTTTAAGAATTGCAGACGTTCCCGTCTTTTATATTCCCTGGCTAAAGTTTCCCATCGACGATCAAAGGCACACCGGTATTTTACCACCATCTATCCGCTCCAGTGATCGCAATGGCTTCGATTACGTTCAACCTATTTACTGGAATATTGCGCCGAACTACGATGCCACGATAACACCACGCTACCTTGAAAACCGCGGCACTCAACTGGGATTGGAATTTCGCTATTTATTCGGACAACACAGTGGTACTCAACAAATTGAGTTCTTACAAGACCGAGGTCAAGAAGATGCGACCATTAGTGACAATCGATGGTCATACCGACTACAGCATACTGGCCAGTGGTTAAATAACTGGCAAGCATCAATTGACGCCACCGGAGTGAGTGATCGCAATTACTTTTTCGACTTGGGAACCAACCTTTCGGTGAGCAACCGAGATCACCTGACTCGCTACGGCGAAGTTGGCTACTATACGTCGCACTTCGAAAGTACAATCAGCTGGATCCAATTTCAGCCCTTGTCATTAACTCAAACACCTTATCGACAACTACCCCAGGCACGTTTATGGTGGCAGCCAACAAGCTCAATTGAAGGCGTCAATTTTCAAATCTGGGGAAATTATTCTCAGTTTAGGAACGACGATATAACCCTTCCCGAAGCCGACAGAGCACTTGCTGCAGCACGCATAAGTTACCCACTCGAGAAGAGCTGGGGATATATTCGTCCCAGTGTAAGCATTTATCACCGTCAGTACGATCAGTCGACCATTATTGAGCCCTCTGAGTCCCTCTCGGTTGATGTTCCAATTGTGAGTATCGATAGCCAGATTATCTTTGAGCGAGCAACGGACAGCGGCAGGCAAACGCTGGAGCCGCGCTTATTCTTGCTTTATGTGCCCCATGAAGAACAATCAGAGTTTGGCTTATACGACACTCAACTGCCCGAAATTCGGTTCGAACGGCTATTTGCTGAAAACCGATTCACGGGTTATGACCGAATTGGCGACACCCAGCAGGCTTCAGTTGCGCTCACTAGCCGATACTTTACCGATGATATTGAAAAATTTAGCTGGTCGGTTGGTCAGGCCTTCTACTTCGAAGACCGACAAATTGCACTAGACTCCGCAACCGACCTAACAAGGAAACAGTCCGATATCGTGTCGGAAATCACCTGGCATCCCAGCAATGCCTGGCAGATCAGCGCTGCGATTGGTTACGACGCCTCCACGAAAGAAACTGAACAAGGCAATACAAGTATTCATTTTGAACCTGATGACAATTTGATGGTCAACCTAACGCACAGATACAAAAGTTCAAATCAAGAGCAAGGTGAACTATCTTTTTTCGTTCCGCTAGGAGATCGCTGGAAAGCAGTGGGTCGCTGGAATTATGATTTGATCAATCAACAAAGTCTTGAGACCATGGCAGGCTTAGAATATGAATCTTGTTGCTGGGCAATCCGACTGGTCTCACGCCGTTATTTAAACGCGCGTCTCGACGCAAATGGCGCTATAATCGCGGACCAAGACGGGCGATTTAATCAGGATCTGCTCTTTGAGTTTGTATTCAAAGGCTTATCAGGAACAGGTCGAAGAGGCCTTCGCTCTCAGCTCGACAGCCGATTGACGCAATAATTGACCAGCAGTGAGTTTAAGAAATAACCACTGAGTCAGAAGTAACCAATGTCCTTTACCGGACAACAATTGAAGTAATATGGAAAACAGCATGACAAAATACGTTTCTCTAGCTATCGCTCTTGCGCTTAGTTTCGCAGTGACTTCTATCAAAGCAGAAGAGAAGCTCGATCAAACCATCGCCATTGTCGAGCAAGATGTAATACTTGAAAGCGAACTAAAACGACGTATGAAATCCATTGTTCGCCAATTACAAAAAAATAACCAGTCGATCCCTCCCATGAAGATTCTTCAAGACCAAGTTTTGGATCGAATAATTATTGATTCATTACAGGTCCAAATGGCCAAACGAGCCGGTGTTCGAATCAGTGAGCAAGAGCTCAATGCTGCAGTTGCTGACATTGCAAAACAAAACCAAATGACCATTCAAAGCTTAAGAACCTCATTGATCCAAGACGGCATCAATTGGGAACTCTTTCGAGAAGACTTGCGAGAAGAAATTATGGCGGCACGCGTTCGTCAAGGTCAGGTTGCTCGAAGAATAGAAGTTAGCGAGCGAGAAGTTGACAATTTAGTTCGCTTAATTGATGCACAAGGCGAGCAAAATGTTCAATATCATCTTGGCCACATTCTTATTCCTATCACCAATGCCAGTGATTCAAAAAATATTCAAGAAGCCAGAGAAAAAGCACAAGATCTGGTTAAACAATTAAGAAACGGCGCAGATTTTTCAAACTTGGCGATACAACATTCTGCCGGACAGGAAGCTCTTCAAGGTGGTGACTTTGGTTGGCGGCCAGCACCGCAATTGCCAACACTTTTTGCAGGACCGGCCAAGTCACTTAAAGTTGGTGATGTCAGTGCTCCCTTACGTTCAGGTAGTGGCTTCCACATTATAAAATTGATCGATAAGCGCGGTGAAACAAAGCACATCGTGCAACAAGTTGATGCTCGTCATATTTTGTTAATGCCCAATACGATTCGTAACGAAGCGGATACTAAAAAAGAAATTTATGAGCTCTACGACAAAATTAAACAAGGCGCAGACTTTAGTGATTTAGCAAAAGAGCACTCAGATGATAAAGGCTCTGCCAGAGAGGGTGGAAAATTGGGATGGAGCACCCCCGATAAATTTGTAGGCCCATTCAAAAAAGCAGTAGAAACTTTACCGGTAAAAACAGTGAGTGAACCGTTACAAACTCAATTTGGCTGGCATATTGTCGAGGTGCTTGATCGACGAGCAGCAGACCAAACTGACGAGTTCAAACGCGAAAAGGCAGCAAGAATCCTTCAATCACGTAAGTTTGATGAAGAAGTCGAAAGTTGGTTACGAGAATTACGAGACACTTCTTATGTTGAAGTGCTCATCGAAAACGAAAATGAAAAGAAATAGAATTTAACGTGGCCCATGACCTTCCACGCATATTAATTACCACAGGAGAGCCATCTGGAGTTGGCATAGAAGTCACTCTAAAGGCTCTCCGGTCAAAACACCTCGCGAAAATAGCTGTACTCGGAGATAGCCCCTGGATTGAAGAAATAAATACCAAGGGAAAGCTAGGTCTTACTATTGAAAAAATCGACCACATTGATGAAGCACGCGCACACGAACCTGGTTTAGTTCAAGTGCTCCATCATTCATTAAGTCATCCGGCGAGTCTTGGCGTGATCGACGTCGAAAACAGTTCTTACGTCATAGAATTACTGTCTCAAGCTCATCAGCTAGCCTTTAATCACCAGGTTGATGCCATTGTTACCGCCCCGGTTCATAAAGGCGTTATTAATGATGCCGGAATTCATTTTACCGGCCACACAGAATTCCTAGCGGATCACTGTGGCGTAGAACGTGTTGTAATGATGTTAGCCAGCGAGCCGATGAATGTCGCCTTGGCGACAACTCATTTACCCCTTAAAGACGTCGCCCAGTCTCTCAATATCAAGAGACTTCAGCAAATCTTTTCAATTTGCGCTAACAGCTTATACCAACAAGGTGTTCCTAAACCTAAAATTCAAGTCTTGGGACTCAATCCCCATGCTGGCGAAAACGGACACCTCGGACGTGAAGAACTCGATATTATTCGTCCCGCAATAGAAACCTTCGAGCATCCAAAGGTTAAAATTATGGGACCAATACCAGCTGATACAGCATTTACTAAAAATAACTTAAACAGCACCGACTTATTCCTGGCCATGTTCCATGATCAGGGCCTGCCCGTTATTAAGTATGCCAGTTTTGGTGAATGCGCCAACGTAACTCTTGGTTTGCCCTACATACGAACCTCAGTCGACCATGGTACAGCCCTCGATATTGCGAACCAATTTTGCGCCTCTGAGTCCAGTATGAAATATGCCCTTACCTACGCAATAAAAAACGCAACACAATCTCGGTTAAAGACAAATTCATGAAACCCATTCATCACAAAGCTAAGAAAAGATTTGGTCAAAACTTTTTGCATGATCCAACCGTTATCGGCCGTATTGTTTCCACCATCAATCCTAAACCGGGAGACAACATTATCGAAATCGGTCCGGGGCCGGGAGCTCTGACACAGCCAGTATTAAAACAGGCCGGGAAAATGCGCGCGATTGAACTTGATCGAGAAGTTATTCCAAAATTAAGAATGTATTGCTTCGGTGATGGTGAATTAGAAATTATCGAATCGGATGCCCTTAAAATTGATTTTAAAGAGTTTAGTGATTCTCCACGCTCACTTAGAATTATTGGCAATCTTCCCTATAATATTTCAACACCTCTTCTATTCCATTTGTTCGAACATTTAGAGGTTATTAAAGATATGCATTTTATGCTTCAAAAAGAAGTCGTCGACCGTCTGTGTGCGGTACCAGGCACAAAAGACTACGGTAGACTTAGCATCATGGCGCAATATTACGCACGACCAGAATTTATGTTTCTAGTTAAACCCGGAGCATTTAATCCGCCACCTAAGGTCGACTCTGCAATCATTCGTTTAACACCTAAAGAACACAACGAACATGATCAGACTGATGTTAAAACACTCAATGGAGTTGTCACATCGGCTTTTAGCTTACGCAGAAAAACAGTACGTAATAGTTTAAAAAGTCATTTATCCGAAGATGAATTGAATGAATTAGATATAAAACCAACAGAACGAGCTGAAAATTTAACGCTCGATCAATACATCAGAATAGCGAATTATTTAACTGCAAAAAAAAGATGACAAGATACTGAGTCCTAATGGGATTCAAATGACAAAAAGGGTATGATAATAAATAGTCTTAAACCTCTTTTAATCTGAATGTTAGGTCGTTATGCAAGATACTAAAACAGCATTTCTACAACTCGCAATTGAACGTCAAGCTCTGAAGTTTGGTGAGTTCACATTAAAATCAGGGCGCCTCAGTCCTTATTTTTTTAATGCAGGTCTTTTCTCAACCGGCAAAGACTTACATCAATTAGGCTGTTTTTATGCTGCAACACTCATTCACTCAAATGCACAATTCGATATGCTTTTTGGACCCGCTTATAAAGGCATTCCTTTAGCAACAACAACCGCAAGCGCACTCTATGGCAATCACCAAAAAAATTACCCCGTCTGTTTTAATCGAAAAGAGGCAAAAACTCATGGCGAAGGCGGCTCTCTGGTCGGTGCAGAACTTTCGGGAAAAGTCATGATCGTTGACGATGTTATTACCGCAGGTACCGCGATTCGAGAATCCATCGATATTATTCAATCAAATGGTGCACAACCTGCTGGAGTGTTAGTCGCACTGGATCGACAAGAAAAAGGAAAAGATAGCTTATCTGCGATACAGGAAATTGAAAAACAATACAAAATTCCTGTGTTCTCGATTGTCAGCTTGAACGACCTTGCAGATTTCATCAAAAATGATAACCAACTCGCTGTTTTCAGTGAAAAAATAGCTGAATATCGTTCTCTCTACGGTGTAAATAACTAATCTGTCTGCTAAAGTTACATTTATGATGGCAATTAACATTCTCCCATATCCCATGAAAGCTTTGGCCCTGGTGGTCGGACTCAGTCTGTGCTGCACTTCTGTTGATGCAAAAAAGTTTTACCGCTTTAAAAACTCTGAAGGTCAAACAATATTGCTCGATCAATTGTCACCAGAAGCCATAGAAAAAGGTTATGAAATAATTAATGAACGGGGACAGCTGGTGCAACGTGTAGGGCCAGCAAAAACTCTGGGAGAAATGGAAGAAGAAAAAGAAAAAGAAAAAGAATTAAAGCGCAAAGAACGTGAGCGGCAACGACAAATTCGCCGCGATGCTGAATTACTGCGTTTGTTTAGCACCGTCGAAGATATCATGAGAGCTCGAGACGCCGCGTTACTCGGAGTACAGCAAAGAAGCGAACTTAATAAAAATGAAAAAGAATTAATAAAAGCCTCTCTGGAAGACTCTCAAAGAAGAGCCGCCGACTACGAGCGACTTGGTAAAAAGGTACCAAAAAACCTAACTGAAAATATTGCTACACTGCAAAAACAAATAGCTAACCGAGAAACCAATGAAAAAGCTATTGAAGAGGAAGGCAATAGAATCAAAGAAGAATTTGAAAGAGACATTATTCGTTTTAAAGAATTACAAGCAAAACGTATGGCACATCGTTTTAAGAATGATTCCGACAGTGAACAAAAAAATAATGTGCTGATGATGACTTGTGATACTTCACAAAGCTGTAAAAATATTTGGCAGCTCGCCCAAGTCTACGCTCAATCAAACTCTAGTGGTCGGCTGGAAGTTGTCACTGATACTATTATTTTGACTTCAGCACCCAAGCAAGATTCTGACGTCGGTATATCGTTCTCTCGCTTACCTTCAAAAACAAACACCCAAATAATTATTGAAGTCTCTTGCACAGACACCGACGCAGGACAACAACTGTGCTCCGGTCCTGAAGCTCAAAAACTAGTTAATGGCTTTAAAGAATTCGTTGATAAACAAATCCGTTAATTATCGACGAGCTCTTTCACCTTCAGCTAAACGAACAAACGGGCTTTCAATACCAGTAATTTGCACGTCATTAGGCCGTAACTGCACCAACTCCAATTGCCCTTGAGCTTCATTACACTTGCCTTCTGCCGTCATCAAAGAAAATACAGCGATCATTTCAGGATCAATATCTTTTGGCGTGTACCATATTCGGTTTTCCTGATCGGCATATACTTCGCCAGCTAAAGCAGGAATCCAACTATCGCCAAAACAATTTTGAGAAGCGAAATACCGATCTCCCTGATAAACTTCAACTCGCTTTCCATCATTGATATGGAAAATAAAATTCTCGCGTGTTTTAGCTAACGCACGTGAACCATCCATCGATAAGTCAACAATTTCCGCGATGACATTCCCCTGAAGATCAACAACAAATTGCGATTCCGACGTCGAACGCTTTTTCGGAGCCGATTTTGGTGGTGCTTTGCTTGATATTGCCGACTGGCGTTGCCCAAGCTGCGACTTTAAATTCTGGATCTCTGTCATTTGTTTTTCGAGGCTTTCATTCAGCTCTGAGTTTTGCTGCCATAAGTTAATAAAGAAAGCTAATGACACGAGTAGAAAAACAGATAGTGTTGCGGCTATCTTTTTAAACAAACCTGAATGACTATCTTTGTAGGCCGCAGATAGAAAGTCTCGCTCTGCCTGAATCCGCTGCACGAGCTGTTGCTGTTGACGCATATGGAACTTTAAGCTCTCACGATACAATCGATTACTTGTCTGCTCTGTCTCTTCTCGCATTTCTCTAGTTGATTTATCGACACGATAAGTCAAAGCAGGTGCCAATTTATTCTCAATGACAGACTCAAGCCAAACCTGCATTTTCTGTTCTGCCGTAAGTTCCACTGGCTCTTGTGGTTTGGGCACAGGTTCGATTAATTTAGCTCGAGATAATGCCAGTCCAAGCAGTCGGGAGTTTAAAGCTTTAGGAATGACTTCAACCACCCCAGCATCACTAGCCGCTTTTAGATAGTCATTTCCAGCTTTCGCAGTAAACATGTAAATAGGAATATCACGCCAAGTCGCTTCTTCTTTGATTTTCTTGACTGCCTCGAGTCCGTCCATGTCGGGCATCGAATGATCCATAAAGATCACATCAGGTCGTTGCTTTTTAAGATACTCAAAAGCTTCGGCAGCCGAATAAACGGATTCGCTTTTAATTTCATAGCGCGCTAGCATTCGATTCAGCATCAAACAAGCAGAGCGGGAATCATCAACGATCAGAGCTTTAACCGTAGACATGACACTCCTTATCGGTTCGTGTTTCAATAGGTTGCATTGTCTAAGAATTTATCAAAATGAACTGTGCGCCAATTAACAATTAAGCGTGCGTTACCATCGTTTTCTCGCTAAATACCCGAAACTCATCAACTTTTCTGTTAGTTTCGGTGCGCCCAGTCTGTCACAATTTGATGAAGTTGCCGTACACCATCGCTTAAACAGGCTGGCCCAGGCTGTAAAATATCAGCCGATTTTACTTCAAACAAATTATCATTTTTAACTGCATTAATCGCTTCCCAGCCGGGTCGTTCTTTTACTCGTTCTGCCTTAAATTTACGACCGCACCAGGAACCAATAATAATATCTGGGTTAGCTTTAATAATAGCCGAATCATCGGCGATTATGCGATCTTTTCCTAAGCTATTTTTAGCCTGCTCAGCAAAACAATCAATCCCCCCCGCAAGGTCAATTAATTCCGATACCCAGCGAATCCCGCAGATATAGGGGTCATACCATTCTTCAAAATAAACCTTAGGTCTTTTATCCAGATTTTTTACCAACTCTCGAATGTCAGATAAATTTTCGGCAAGTTTTTCAATTAACATATTAGCTTTCTCAGGCTTCCCAATCAGAGAG
This sequence comes from Pleionea sediminis, assembly GCF_007570825.1. Lineage (GTDB taxonomy): Bacteria > Pseudomonadota > Gammaproteobacteria > Enterobacterales > Kangiellaceae > Pleionea > Pleionea sediminis. The sequence goes on from NZ_SUNB01000001.1 coordinate 1,185,041, forward strand.
CCCAAGGTCTGTAACATTCGAAATATTTCGTCAATACTCCGTTGATTAAATATATGAACTTCAATACCAGCCCTAACCAGTTCCGAGCATATATCAGCTTGCATATCAGAAAAACCTAATACTAAATCAGGCTGTAAATTTAATATTTTATCTATTTTTGCACTCGTAAATGCAGATACTTTGGGCTTTTCTTTTCGCGCACGCGCAGGGCGAACCGTATAGCCAGAAATACCAACTAATCGACTTTCTTCGCCCATTAAATACAACGCTTCTGTCGTCTCTTCTGTTAAACAAACAATTCTATTCGGATAATCCACTGCCATACATTACTTCTTGATTCTTAAATGAAAATGCAACGTAAACTGCTGTACAACTCAGGTCAAGATTGAAACCCGAAAATATGAATAAAATAATAAAAACGCTCCCACTAAATATTTAATATAAAGTGATACATATTGGCTTTTTTGCCAAAACACAGCGATCAACTACAACTATTAGGAAAATCGAAAGTTAAATTTTGAAAGATAAAGCCCAATCACTTGATATTTTTGGCTTTTTTAGCGACTCTTAAGGAATAGATATTCAATATCAAATGAATGTGACTGACAATATTCCTTATTACATCTACAAGCAAGCATTAGATAATGCTTTGGATATTATTGTCATCTCTGAAGTTGATAAAAACGACCCCGGCAATAATCCCATTATTTACGTTAACGACTCTTTTACTCATTTATTTGGTTATGAAAAAGATGAAGTCATCGGTAAAAGCGCTCGCATTCTCCATGGTGAAGATACTGACATAAAATCACGAGACAAGATTCGCGAAGCAATAACTCAAGGATGGCCAATCCACACCGAAATTGCTAATTATGGAAAAAACGGTAAAAAGTTTTGGATCGATCTTAAAATGGTTCCCCTTTACGACGACCGCGGTGAAGTAACCCATTTTTTGTTTATTGAACGCGACTTGTCCGATAGAAAAAGTCGAGAGGAACAGCTCTATCAAAAAGCAACGATTGATGGACTGACTAAAATTTTTAATCGTCAACATACCTATCAACTCGCAACAAAGACACTTGAAAAAACCATTCGCTATCAAGAACACCTATGTCTGTTACTGCTAGACATTGACCACTTTAAAGCGGTCAACGATACCTATGGTCATCAAGTCGGTGATGATGTACTCACGAAGCTTGCATCTATCTTAAAAGAACAGGTACGAAAAGCTGATATACTTGGACGAGTCGGTGGAGAAGAGTTTTTAATTGTATTACCTGAAATCGCGCAAGACGAAGCACTTATTTTTGCCGAGCGTATACGAAAATGTGTCAAGCAGGCGGATTGGTCATCTCTTGGGCTTAAAGACAAATTAACCATAAGTATTGGCCTTGCTTGCTACAAACACAATTCGCTGGAAGAGTTAATTAAACACGCCGACAAAGCACTATACCAGGCAAAAAACGACGGCAGAGACCAAGTTCAAATATATTCCTCTGAAAGCGAATAATTCTCTTTATTTGGATCCATTGTGAAAGACTCTGACATTAAATTTTCGAGACAATACCAAGTCTACGATAGTCACTTAGACCAATGGCGTGATGACTCAGTCGCAGTCGAAGAACCATTGCAGATCAGTTTAAAATATGATGATAAAGAGTTTGTTCTAAGTATTACAATGCGTACTCCCGGCGACGATCGTCAACTTATCATCGGCTTTTTATTTTCTGAATCGATCATAAAATCTCTTGAAGAAATAATAAATATAACACCGTCTGTTGATCATCAAGGTTTAATGAACAGTAATGAATGGCTCATTGAATTAACTGGAAACGTACCTGCATGGATTTTAAATTTATCACGCCATCAAATGACGCACTCATCGTGTGGAGTCTGTGGTAAAACATCAATCCAAAGTCTTGAATTGAAAAGCCCACCCTCTATCAATCGAGATAATCCGATAATAAGTCAAACCTTATTAAGCACTCTCAATTCAAAGATAAATAATTACCAATTAGGATTTTCTGAAACAGGAGGTATGCATGCCTGCGCTCTTTTTGAAATCTCAAAAGAGATATTATCTATTAAAGAAGATGTAGGACGACACAACGCGCTCGATAAACTGGTAGGATTTCACCTTGAAAACGGGCAATTACCAGCCAATGATCACATACTTTGGTTAAGTGGTCGAATAAGTTATGAAATGGTTCAAAAAGCAATAATGGCTGGTGTAGCAATTATTGTTGCTGTAGGCGCACCGACTCATCTCGCAGTAGAGACTGCTCGAAGATTTGGAATTACCCTGATTGGATTTAATAGGAATGATCGCTTCAATATCTATAATGGTCATTGGCGACTAACAAATTAACCGGAATTCAAATAAGTGAAAAGAGGTCTACCATGTCTAAAAACCTCTCTATGCTATTTAAACGAAAGGGACTCAATAAGACATTACTGGAACAAGTAACAGATAAGAACAATCCAAAATCTCACTCTGAAATCGCTCAAGAATATCTCGTTGGCGAAGCCGTTGTAACAGGGACAGCTTCATTCTACGATTTTATTAACCACAAAAAAGCAGAACATAAAGTTTTCGTTTGCAATGGTACCTCCTGCTTATGTGCGGGCTCTCAAGCAGATGTTATAGCTCCTTTACTCCAACATTTTCAACAAACCAGTATTGGTCATGTTACTTGCTTGGGCCGTTGTCATGAAAACTATGCATTTCAAATTGATGGTCAGAATTATTCTGGCAATGACATTAAAAAACTCGACTCAATCTTAAACCATCAGTATGACAATAATGAAGAATACAATGTAACTGCCCTTTGTACCGAACCTGTTTTAACACAAAAAATATCAGATGTGTTTGAATACTACGCATTGTTCGACAAATTAACGTCTCAAGAGTCGCCGGAAAGTTTGCTGAAGCAATTGATCCAATCAAATTTAAGAGGCCGAGGTGGAGCTGGTTTTCCCACGGGAATAAAATGGCAAACATGCCGAAATGCTTTGGGTAAAGACAAGTACATTGTCTGTAATGCAGATGAAGGCGATCCAGGAGCTTTTAGCGACCGCTATTTACTCGAACAGAATCCTCACTCAGTTCTGTTTGGAATGTTAATGGCTGGCTATATTGTTGGATCGAATATTGGCATTCTCTACATTAGAGATGAGTATCCCGATGCGATTGACCTTTGTGAGCAAGCTATTGAAGAATTTGAACAATTAAATATAAACTTCGATTTTAACTTTAAAGTCATTCGTGGTGCTGGGTCTTATATTTGCGGCGAAGAAACAGCGTTACTTCGATCTATTGAAGGCCAGCGTCCGGAGGTTTCCATCCGTCCTCCCTATCCTGCAGAAGAAGGACTTTTTAATCAACCCACCATTGTCAATAATGTAGAAACCTTTTCTGCTATTCACTGGATTTTTGAACATGGAGCTGAAAAATTTATTCAACGTGGTAGTAAACAATCTTCCGGAACAAAATTATTGTCTTTAGATAGCGCATTTAAAACTCCAGGTATTTATGAAGTTGATATGGGTACACCATTACGAACAATCATCGATGCAGCGGGAGGGTTTAGTCAACCAGTCAAAGCACTTCACATTGGTGGACCATTAGGCGGAGTAGTTCCTCAATGGAAAATAGATGAAATTAATGTTGATTATGAAAGTTTTGATGAGCAAGGTTTTCTACTAGGACATGCATCCATCATTGGTATTCCTGCCTCATTTCCTTTTGTTCGATATATTCAGCATCTATTTGAATTTACTGCCAAGGAAAGTTGTGGAAAGTGCTTTCCCTGTCGACTCGGCGCAATTCGGGGCAAAGAAATTTTTGAAGAGGCAATTTACGGAGATACGCGAATTGACTTTAATCTATTAGAAGATTTATTGTCAACGATGAAACTAGGTTCGCTATGTGCTTTAGGAGGCGGTGTGCCACTTCCCATTCAAAATATATTGGAATATTTTAGTGAAGAACTAATACCCTATATTGATACATCTAAGCAATCCGATCGGATTCCTGTAAAGGAAGAGTAGTGATGCCTCTTTCCAGTAAAAGCTCGATTGAGAACCTTGACTCATCATCCATAGCTTTTATCAACGATAAACCTTACGCGTTTATTGCTGGAGAAACTATATTACAGTTTTTAAATCGTCATAACTCGTCAATACCGACCTTGTGTTACGACGAACGGCTCGAACCATTTGGTTCTTGCCGTGTTTGCTCTGTCGAAATTAAAACAAACAATTCATCCTCACCGAAAATAGTTGCCGCATGCCATTCACCAATCAATAGTGGGATGAAAGTTTATACACACAGTGAGCAAGTCAATCATTTAAGGCGGAATATAATTGAATTGGTGCTAACCGATCATCCTTTGGACTGCTTGACTTGTGAAGTTAACGGCAACTGTGAACTGCAAGATGTTGCCGCTCAAGTAGGTATTCGAGACGTTCGCTATCCATCAAAAGCCTCTCATTTACACTATATGAAAGACACATCGCATCCGTACATGAGATCAGATCTTGCCAAATGCATTAACTGTTATCGATGTGTTAGAGCCTGTGATGAAATTCAAGGAGAAATGGTTTTAAGTGTTTCAGACCGAGGATTTAATAGCCGAGTCATTAAAGGAGCAGATACCGACTTTAATTCCTCTCCCTGTGTTTCTTGCGGTGCCTGTGCTCAAACCTGTCCGACTGCGGCTATTTCTGATAAATTTCACTCCAAGTCACAAGCGGCAGATAAGAAAACACGAACCATTTGTTCTTATTGTGGCGTTGGGTGTAATCTTGAAGTCGCTACACTCGGCGACAAAATTCTTTCAATTTCTGCAGCTAAAGATGCTGAAGTTAATCAAGGACACACTTGTTTGAAAGGTCGTTATGCTTGGCGATTTTACAATCACCCTGATCGTCTTAAGCAGCCGCTAATCAAAAAGAATAATGTGTTTATTGAAGCCTCGTGGGAAGAAGCTTATACCTTAATCGCCAATAAAGTTGGTGCTATCAAAAGTCAATTTGGTCCTGATGCAATCGCTGGAATTTCTTCATCGCGATGTACCAATGAAGAAAACTATTTGATGCAAAAATTTATGCGATCAGCCATTGGCACCAATAATATCGATTGTTGCGCACGAGTCTGTCACTCACCAACAGCTTACGGAATGCAACAAAGTTTTGGTACAGGAGCAGCAACTAATTCAATTGCTGATCTAGAATACACTGACTGCATTATGATAATTGGTGCTAATCCAACATCGGCTCACCCTGTAACAGGAGCCAAGATAAAACAAAAACTGATGCAAGGAACAACATCGATTGTAATTGATCCGGTAAAAACAGAAGTTGCCCGTTATGCAACTTTTCACTTACAACTACGTCCAGGAACTAACGTTGCAATTCTTAACATGATGGCTTATTACATCATCGAAGCAGGAGCCATTGATCAAACATTTATTGCCGAACGCACAGAATGCTGGGAAGACTACGTCGATGCTATAACGCAGTTAAACATGGATGACATGGAGCGTGTTTCTAGTGTTCCTCGTACTCTCGTCAAAGAGGCAGCTCTAGCTTATGCAAACGCTGCTGCAGCAATGAGTTTTCATGGTTTAGGTGTGACAGAACATTCGCAGGGTTCAAGAGCAATAATGTGTATCGCCGATTTGGCAATGATGACCGGCAATATTGGCAGACCAGGAGTTGGAGTTAATCCACTAAGAGGACAAAATAACGTTCAGGGTGCAGCCGATATGGGTTGTCAGCCTCATCAGGGTGCCGGATACATGCCTGTCGATTCTCCCGAATGGCAAAATTACTACTCGAAAAAATACGGAGTTGATCTCCCTCTCGAACCCGGACTCAAAATTCCCCAGATGTTTAGTGCTGCTAAATCAAAATCTCTTAAGGCACTTTTTATAATGGGTGAAGATGTTGCACAAACCGATCCGAATTCGCAGCATGTTATTGAGAGCTTAAAATCTCTCGATTTTTTAGTTGTTCAAGAAATCTTTTTAAGTGAAACCGCTAAGCTCGCAGATGTAATATTACCGGGAACCTCATTTCTGGAAAAATCAGGAACGTTTACTAATGGGGAACGCCGTGTCCAAGCGGTCAGAGCAGCCATTCCTCCCGTCGGTAACTGCAAACCCGATGGCCAAATCATTGTTGATTTAATGAATTTATTTGGATATGAGCAATCTGAATTTTCACACAGTGATGTTCTCAACGAAATCGCTAACGTCATTCCCTTTTTTGAGGGCGCTCGCTGGGATGATTTGGGTGATAATGGAAAGCAATGGCCAATTCTTGCCAGCGGAAAAGATACTAAGATCTTACACGAAAAAAACTTTAAGCGAGGTTTAGGAAAATTCCATTATTTTAATTGGGAAGAATCTAAAGAAATTACAAACAATCAAGAACGTTTTCCCTTTATTTTAACGACCTCAAGAATTCTCGAACATTACAACTGTGGCACAATGACACGACGCACCAATAACCGACAAATTGTTAGCGAAGATCGCCTGCTTATTCATCCGCAAGACGCGAAATCTAAAAATATAAGAACCAATGATCGTGTTCGCTTATTTTCAGAGCGTGGAGAAGTAGAACTAAGTGCTGAAATTAGCGACAGTGTTAACCCAGGTATAGTCTTCACTACATTTCATTTTCCAGAAATGATGATCAATCGCCTCACCAGTGACGAGTGTGACTCTGAGACCTTGTGTCCGGAATATAAAGTTGTTAGTGTCAATCTAGAATTGGCTCAATAACATAAACGTACTAGCCATCTGTCTGTTAGTTGCAGTATTTTCGTGGAGAAAAGGCATGTTAAAATTTACAACAACTCGATATTTAATTTCTCTTTCTATCGTTTCATTATTATTAGCTAGTTGTAAAGACTTAACACCAGCCATTGAAACCGTCAATGCAATTACGCAGGGTTACCAGGCACCAAGCCAACAAGAAACATCGAATGCAATTAAGTTAGCGCTAGATCAAGGCATTGAGAAAGCCGTCAAACAATTGGGACGCCCCAATGGATTTAGCCAAAGCCAATATAAAATTCCATTGCCCTCGAATATTGAAAAGATAGCAGCTGATGCCCGTAAATACGGACTTGGAAGTTATGTAGATGAATTTGAGTTAAGCATGAATAATGCCGCAGAGAAAGCCGTTCCAGAAGCTCTCTCCGTATTTAAGCAAACGGTAAAAAACATGACTCTTAGAGACGTTATCGGAATAATGCAAGGAGGAAAAACAGCGGCCACAGACTATTTCAAAAAATCATCGTCTCGAACCTTAAGCAGTAAATTTTTACCCATCGTACAGTCTGCAACCAATCGAGTGGGTGTAACTAAAAAGTACAAATCTCTCAGTCGAAAATTAAATACTTATGCTGCACTAACGGGCAACGAATTGCCTGCAGAAGCCAACCTTGATAGCTACATCACAGATAAAGCAGTTAAGGCTGTTTTTGATCAAGTTGCCAAAGTAGAACAGAAAATACGAGCCAATCCGGTTGAGCAAGCCAGCAATTTAATTCGCAAAGTATTTAGTTACTATCGATAACAGACTTCATTAAGCTTCGTTTTTCTTAAACCACATTCCCATAAAGTCGCGAGTTAATTTTTGCTCTATTTCAATCGCCAACTCGGTTGGACAAAAGATAGTAATTGCCATGATAACGTTGCCATATTCGTTCGTTAGAATTTGTACATAGGGCTCTGGACCACTAATTGTTACTTCGAGTCGCTTTTCAATTAGTACACTATAACGTTGAGCAACCTCATGAAATGGCTCACAATATTCTTCAGCTTTTTTCATTATGGCATCGCGAAAAGGAAAAATATCAAATTCAGCAGGAACTGTAATTTCAAACGTATGAGAAGCGTAACGACGCAAATAGTTTAGATTTTTTATCGACTGGGTAATAAAACGATTGTTTGGAATAGATAACGATTTTCCAGTATAACCATAATCAGTTTGATCAACTTCTAGCAAATTCACCTTTAGCCAATCTCTATTGGCAACCTCACCAATTGAGTTATCGACCTGAATCCAATCACCGACAGAAAATGATCGTGTACTAGAAATATATACAAACCCCAAAAGACATTGTACATATTCTCGAGTTGCTAATATTATCGCTACAGTAAAAGCAGCAATCGATAAAGCAAAGCTTTGAATCTCTACTGACCAAATAATGAATATCATGATAAACATGATAAAGTTGGTCAAATTTCGAATAGTACTTACAGTTGAACGTCTATCTTTTTGTTTACGCTTTGCCCGTTTACGCACGACTTTAATTAGTAACTCACGGATTAGAATCACAATAAGAATAAAAACCACTGAACCGATCAGTTTGTGATTTTCTAAAATAGCAATCAGATCAGTTACTACATCCATACAGAGTTCACTCTTTTCTTTACTAATTAATGCCAGACCAAGCGGTCTTCATACTTTGGCGCAGGATAATAACATTGGATGACATCTATCGAAAACTAATCTGTAGAAAGAATTCTAAGAGAAATTAACCCGTTAACATTGCTTTGAGCTCTTTGAGCTCTTTCTCTGATTCTTCAAGGGCCTCAATACTTAACTCTGGTGTTGACGGACCGACTTGAATACGATTGAAAGAAGGTAGTTGATCGAAGTGAGGTAGATTGTGATAGTCGTGCGTTCTAATGTATTCATGCAATACTGCAACATTTAACAAATCAGAGTAATCTGGAGACATTATTTGCTCTTTGTCCCAGTGCTCTAAATACTTCATGCATTGATAGTAAACGTCACCCAACTGCCATTGCTGAATAATGTCGCAAGCAACTTGAGACTTATAATCTTTTACCAAATGCTCAATGACTTCATCTAATGTCAAGAATCCGCGGTAGTCATTTGCAAAAGAGTAGATAGAAAGCTCTCCTAGTCGGTGTAATAAGCCAGCCATCATGGCAACTTCAGGCTCAAATGCTAATTTACTTTTCTTAGCAAGCACCGCACAAATTACCGCAACATCAACACTTTTACGCCAAATATCTATAAACTTCTTCTTTAATTCTTCATTATCCGAGTTAAAAAGCTCTCTCATCGAAAAAATGGTAACCAATTGTATGGTTGTATCCTTACCGAGTCGGATGACGGCTTCCGTACATGTTCTGATAGGATTGACCCCTCGAAATAATGGCGAGTTAGCACATTGAATGACTTTTACAGAAATTGATGGATCAAGCATGATAGCCTGAACCATCTGCTCAACAGAATCTCCATTCGTTTGTGAAAACTTTCTAATCCGCATTGCAACATCGGGCAACGATGGAAGTTTTAATTCTCCGTGTAAAATGGCTTGCTTTATTTCAGAGGTCACCATTTCTGGCGTGAGTTGAGAATTGGAAAACTCAACTAAATTACTACCAAACTCGGTACTGTTATGCTGGTTAATAATGTAGGTCAAAAGCTCATGTTGAATTTTGAGTAAAATACTCGTTGCCCGAATTTCTGCCGTATATTTTCTCGGTCTCAAAGTAGAGATAGGACGTTTAGTATCGCTAGTACCAGCTTCTAGTGAATAACTTTTACCGTCTCCAGCAACCATATGCAAAATTCCGGATATCAAGAAATAATCATACCGATCGTCATTTCCGAGCTGAAATAATTCTTGCCCTTTTTCAACCTTAATGACGTCAACCTGACCCGCGACAATCGCTAACTGCTTCACGTTCAAGTATTCAAATGCAGTAAACTGTTTTAATAACTCTACTTTTTGTTCTATTGATTGCATGCTCTCTCCAGTAAGCAAGGCATCTTAGCGGCCATTTGCTTGATTCGGATATCTCCGTTTACCGCCCTTGATTAAATCTAGATCACGAATGGCAAATTCACAACATAATCAAGACGATAGCGTGATGTATTCAGCAAACTTAAGATCCTGGAGATAAAAACAGGAATACTCTTGGTAAAATTTGCGCTTAACTCACAAACTGACTATGTATTACTAGAGAAAGTCTTTGGATATGTTTGAATTTAATGAAAAATTCAGTAGTATCTCTTAATAAAATCAAATAGGAAAGTTGGTCAACCAATGCCTTATCAAGATCAAATATCTTCCGTTTCACTAATCGCCGATCACATCCGTGAAACGGCGAACGAAGCGATAAGCTCGCTTGAAACTTTCCATAACGAAACCACACCTTCTCCGGCGAGAAAATCTGCCTGGACCACGGTTTACCAGTTGAATCGTGTATTTACCTTTATCGAGCTACCAGCAGCAGCGACTCTCACAAAGGATATTTGCAATATAATCAAAGGGTTAAGTGAGCCGTTCCACGAAGAAGACGAGGATCGCTTAGAGGCAATTATCTACAGTCTATCTTTACTAGAACGATACATTGATTTTATCTGTAATAAGCCGTTCGATTTACCGCAGCTTTTATTCACGCCGATAAATGATTTGCGCCAAACCGCTCACATGCCCTACTTTCCTGAGTCGAGCTTTTTTGACGTCAATCACCGCAAAGTGCGCGAAAACTTCGATTCATCACATCGTCTGGACAACTATGAAATTGTTAAAACATCGCGGCGATTACGTCAAATGTTTCAAATGGGAATGATTGAAATTATTCGAAAAACCAACATTCCAGGCGGCTTGAGTATGATGCTCAGGGCAACGAAACGATTTGACAAACAATGCGGTAGTCCCAATGCACCAAACATGTGGTGGATCGCCGCCGGTGCCATTGAAGGATTTCATGATGGCGGACTTGTTCTATCGCCAGAGAGAATAAAGCTGTTCACCAAACTCGACTTGCAAATGCGGGAGCTTGGACAGGTTAATCACAATATTAACTATAAAATGCGAGAAAAAGCAGAACAGTTATCGTTTGATCTCTTATACCTGGTTAGCCTTTCAGACGCCGACGAACCACTCACTAAACAGCTCAAAAAGCATTTCGGACTTCCTGATACCGGTTTGACAGAGCGAAATCTAACACAAGAGTTTTTACTGCTAAAAGGTCTTAAAGAAGATGATTATCAGTCATTATTCAGTACCATTCTAGAAGATATCCTCGGACTGCAAACTGATTTAATTGCCGAAGACTATGAGCCAGAATCGAATGAACTCACGCATTTGCTTCATCAACTGAAGCAACTTCATAGCTTATTTTCGGTATTGGAATTCGAGAATATTGAAATTTCATTAAAAGAAGCGGTGGAAAGAGTTGAGTTGACCGTCAACAAAAATGTCGCTCTTCCAGACTCCGACCGACAATTTATAAGCGGCGTTCTATCAAAAATAGAATCTATTCTTAACGACCAGTCCGGCGGTCGTCCTGGTGCTAAAACCAGCTTGAACAGAATGAAACTGTCAAAAGAGCAGCTCGACTCCTGCAAAAATGGCCGCAAGCAAATCCATCAGGTTATCAATCAACTCGAAAATTACAGCCTGAAAGATCACGATCCAGAGTTGCTAAGCTCCATGCCCGCCTCGCTGGAGAGAGCTGCTAATGAAATGGTTACCTTAGACAATCAAGACATGGTGGACTTAATAAACGAACTTATCAATTTGGCAGATAAGTATTTCTTAAAGGAACCTGCCACTCTGCAAGCACTTGAGCTGCTTGCCGATATTCTGTGCAGTATCGAGTTTTACTTAGAAACCATGGAGAAACAGCACACACCTAGCTCTAAAATTTATGAGTTCGCTGATGAAAATCTCGCTCGCTTGAAAGCTCATTTACACTTGTAATTACCTATGAAGTGGTTAATCGCAGTAACCTGTTTATGGGCATTCAGTTTTTCTTTAATTGGTGAATATCTGGCGGGCGAAGTAGATAGCTATGTTGCTGTCCTTAGCCGAACCTTACTCGCGCTCGTCGTATTTATCCCTTTTGTAAAACTCAGTAGAATAAATTGGCCATCAGCCATCAAGTTAATGCTTATCGGAGCAGTCCAGATTGGACTGATGTATCTATTTTTTTACCACAGCTTTTTGTATCTATCAGTCGCCGAGGTTCTTCTTTTTACAATATTGACTCCTGTTTATGTCTCTATCATCGATGATCTTGTTTTCAATAGAAAATTTCACTTCAAATGGTTGAGTGCAGCCGTTGTATCGGTTATTGGCGCGGCTATTATTCGGTATCACTCAGTCAGTGAAGACTTTTATACTGGACTGCTTCTAGTTCAGTTAGCCAACATTTGCTTTGCTTTCGGGCAAGTGGCTTACAAACGATTAGAGCTGGGCTCCCGAAAAAATCAGCAAGCTCATTTTTTGTTTTTCTTTTTAGGAGCCAGTTTACTCTGTTCTGTTGCTGCAATCGCTTTTGGCAACTTCAATAAAATACCCGACAATCCAACAGAGGTACTCGTTATATTATGGCTTGGACTCATTGCGTCAGGAGTCGGTTACTTTTGCTGGAACTATGGTGCGAAGCAAGTAAATACAGGGCAGCTGGCAACAATGAACAATGCATTAATTCCGGTAGGATTGTTGGTCAATGTTGTTATTTGGCAAAGAAATATCGATTGGCTACCTTTGCTAGCAGGAGGAAGCATCATTCTGATATCGGTCATTATTGCTAGCAATAAAAAGAAAGCCGTTGATTATTAAAATAGTTTAATCTTCTGATTTATCTTCACAATCTTTAAGACGACTCAGTGCATCCGGATGAGTTGGGTAGTGCTCTAAAAACTTTTTAAATGCCCGAGCAGCTTCTTCAAATTGATGAAACTCTTGATAAATATATCCGAGATTCAAATAAGCACTGGGGAAATCATCACCATGAATCAAGGTCTTTTTATAGGCGTTTATTGCGCTATCTAAATCTTTATCGTTCGCATAAAGCCAACCTCGATTATACCAGGCCGCTTGCGAAAATGGTGAAATGGTTAAAGCTATATCGACTAACGTCGAAGCCAGTTCAAACTCCTGATTATGCGCAGCCGCTGCAGAGAGCGTAATAAGCTCTTCATCTCTCCAATCAGGCATTTTCTCTTTTGCTTGTAAATCTTCTAACGCAGATTCCGTCGATACCTTGTTTTTCGTATTTTCTTCCGGAATATCGTTAACAATTGTATTAACAAAATTTAAATAATGGCACTGACAAATTAAGCCCGCTCGATAATAAACTACGGATTCGATTTGTCTCAGTGGACCTGAGTCACCATTAATAAATTGCCCTTGCACACCACAAGACAAACACACTACCTGATTTGGAATTTGGTTACGCTGAGCGATCGACTTTGGCTTGAATGCATATGCCATTGATAATCCGCGTCTTCCGATGGGTGTTAAACTTTTTAAGCTCATGAATTATAAAAAGCGCCACAGAAAGACCTGCAGCGCTTCCCAGTTTCTTATGACTCAGAAGCCAGAACGGCAGAAGGCTTGATAAGACACTTAACTGTGATGCCCCAATGACTTTTGTAGTCCATAGTCACTTTTTGCTTCACATTTAAACGCCAAATATTAAGAGATACATCAGTTTCGCTTTTTAATTCGAAGTCAGCAGTAATATTGATTTCGAATTGATACTCAGCAATTGTCATTGGATCTGCACCCGAAGACATAGCAGCTTGAGCAACACGAGCAGCACCCGCAAACGCAACAATATATCCTGAAAGTTCTGCAGCATTAGCCATAATATATTCCTCTTAAAATGTTAGTTAAAATTGTCTGCTTCCTTGAATGACTCAAAGCAAGCTTCATTGGTTTAGGATTAAAAATTGAAAGCCTCAAGGAGTAATTTGAGATTGTTCTCAAAGTGAGCTAGCGGTCAACATAACACGTCATTTTCTCAATCAATATTGAGTTATTCGCCACTGTTAATATTCATGATGTTTTACTAAAAATAGTAATTAGAGATTACCGCATTGACTTTCTTGATGGGTCAAAACTCCTATGCTATACCCTCTACTCCAATGCTAAGGACTGACCCTTTTATCTCTAACAAAGACGAGAATAATTATGAACGATAGAACTGACGAACATTCAGAAAATGATGAGTCTTCAATTGAGAAAGAACTGCATCAGCTATTTGTGGCTCTTCATCACACTTTGCAACAAGCCAACCAACAGATTGAAAAGTCCGACAGTAAGTTTAGATATAACATGGATGAGATAGAGGTAGAGCTACCCGTCCAGATGAAATTTAATAAAGAAGCTGAACGATTCGGTCGCGAAGTGAATCCATTTAAAATTAAGTTAGCCGATAAGTCCACAATCGAAAATAAAAAATCGAACCAACCTGTTAATGACTTAATCAAAGAAAAACAAGTTCAGTCGGAACTAGGCAGAATTCGAGTCAGATTTACACGCGATCAGATTTCGTAAGTTAAAGGAGGAAACAATGTCACATCCAGCAACCGTGGATAATCACCACTCTGATGGACTTTCTTTGCGCTATGCTTATCGACCCTCTACTGAAGCCCAGTTGGAGTCACTAACCGCCGAACATACCTGTTTGTCTTGTGGCGACAAAGGACAGTTTGTAACAGGTGACCTTGGGCCAAAAAAACAAATGGCTAGCCTGATTTATTATCGGGGCGCCATGAAATGTCAATGTGGATTTATGAACTTCGCTTACGTCATCATCAATGATCTGCCCGAAGAGAAAAAGAACCAGGCAATGCCATCAAGAGTTTCTATTGATAAGGAAATTAATGAAGGAAACATTCCTGATTATCGTATGGAAGAGTTTCTTCAAATGTCAGCGGCATGTGCTCATAACGAAGATTTTGATGAAGCAGAAGCCTATATTAAGCGTTGTTTAGAAATAGATCCTGACAATCAGGCAGCACTCTATAATCTTGGTTGGCTGTGCACCAAACGGGAAGCGTTACAAGATGCTGTTCAAGCTTACAAAAAAGTTGAGTCTATCAGCGATAACTTTCCTAGTGCCAGTCTTAATTTAGGTTACATTTATCAAGAAGCTGGTGACTATCAAAATGCAATTAAATCTTATCGTAAGTTCTTAAATCGCTACCCAAATCATATGGATGCGCGCAATCGTTTGACCCAATGTGATAAAAAACTGGCTGGATAATTGATCGTGCCCTCACACGGTTTTACACAAGAAATTTTGGAGTATTCTGCCGATCTTATCAGGCAGGATATTCCATCATTATCTTTAAAGCTAAGAAATGAGGCTCAATCTGGAAATATTCAAACCGAAAATACAATTTTTGAAAACCAACCGCTGTCACACGATGACGTATCCAATATCATAACTTTAATTGCCAAGAAAGGTCGTGAATTTCTAGAGAACGAAGAGGAGTTAAATGATGTTGACTATATCGAACGAAGTGCTTTATCAGCTTGGCTAGATTATGCTAAAACGTTATTAGCAAGCTAGGTCAGACCAGAGATTCAACACAACTTATCTCATCTCACAATCATGTTGTAATATGTAATTCATATTTTCAATTCTCATCAATGTTTATTATTTTTTTAACTACAATAAAACAACGTCTGAATTTTTCATCGAATTAAACGAAAGAAGCAAGGAACATGCAATAAACTTTTATGAAACGAATAATTAACGCTGTTATTTCAATTATATTTCTGCTTTCTTGCCTCTCAACTGGTGCTATGCATAAAAATCAGCATAGCAAAGAGCTAACAACGCTCAGCATTAAAGAATTGATGAATATTCCTCTTGACGTAAATTATACCAAAGAAAGAATTTTTCAATCAGATATAAACCCTGTATCAGAGAGCTCAGTCAATTTTGGCATACTAGCTCCAATTAGTAGCTTTCCCATCTATTCTGCAGAAATTATTGCTGCGGCAGACCTTGCAGCAGAGCACATTAATAACCATGGTGGCATCAATGGACAAAGACTCGCAATCATTAGAGCAGATGATCAAGAAAATACTCACGTATCAGCAGACTTAGCCGACATACTAGTCAAGCGGCATAATGTTAAAGCAATTGTTGGTCCTGCAACTTCCGATAGTGTTGCAGATGTCTTAGAGAGAGTGGCTATTCCGAAAAACATTCCTCTAATAACTCAAGCGGCCTCAGCAATGAAGCTGTCCGACATTGGGGGCAAACACTTATTCTGGCGCATGGTTGCCAATAACCAACAACAAATTGATTTGATATTTAATTATTTATACACCAAAGAGCAGCATAAAAAAATTTTTATTATTGGAGGCCGAGATATCTACAGTAAAGAAATTATTCACGGCTTAAAAGTTCACTATGGCAATACGAAAAACGCTCAATCAGACCACTTAGCTATCAGTAAATTAGTTTACCTAGATGGCATGAATTTAGAAGATGAAATAAGAGCTATTCAATCTAAAAATGTAACGGCAATTGTACTTACATTGCCAACAGATCAAATGCTAGCAATCATAAAAAAAATCCGTCGTTATTGGCAGGGCAGCTTCCCATTAATATTGGCTGCTGACACTGTAAAGCCAAAGTATATTATTGACGCAAATTTAGGAGAAATCTCCCATTGCATCCTAACTTATGTATCGTCACCTACCGAGTTATCTCCCGACCTAAGAGATAGAGTCATCGCTTTATTAAATAGAGATTCTGCAGGTTTTGATGCCGCCTATGTTTATGATGCCATTATTTTATTTTCAATGGCAAAAGCTCTCTCTGATAAATTTGATCTCGACTTTAAAAAAACAATGTTGAGACTTACATCTAATGGCTATCCAATAAGTCACTTTGACTATCCTGATATAGTTGCACTCTATAAAAAGTATGGCTCATTCAAATATTCAGGATACAGCGGTCGCATCAACTTTAATAATCAAGGCGATAATTTAACGGCTAATATGAAGATTTACCCGATATCACAAAAGGAACACAAAAACTATCCCTGCATGGAAAAGCAATAACTTATTTTAATCTTTTAATTGCCATCAAAAGGTTCTTTCTAGCCGTTTTCTCGTACTTACTTCTAAAATATTCGGTATTATAAAAAAAGTCCGTATTACTAAAACTCTCTAGTAATTTTCGGCGATTCTTTTTAAATAAAAACCATGGTATCCAGCGATATTCTTTTCGAACATTAAGCTCATATTCTCGATAAACCTCTTCGCTGGATCCAAAAATAGATAAATCTATATCCACTAAATACTTTTCATCATTCTCAGATAAATCCCCATTATGTGTGGTAGCCATAATTAGTTGAAAAGAGTAATCGATAAAATCTTTTGAAGCATTATTACTCTTCATAAAATCAGTTAACCATTGGGCGCTATCCCGTTCATTCGTTTTTGAAAACGGCTTATAAATCGCATCATGAAACCAAATCGCTAGCTCGACTAAAAAAGGACGCTCTAGTTTTTCTGAAATCAGATCGACATGGCGAAGCATCGCACTAATATGTTCTTTTGTATGATAAAACCGATGTGATTGATTATAAGCATTAACTAACTGTTGATACGTTTCCAGACAAAGCGGGAATTCTAATGCTAACATCAATTGACGCCATCTCGACTCATCCATTTTTAAGTCAGCCTCCAGCGTGCTCGGCAACCCAATCTCTTGCCTGATACCACCAATAGCTCATCTGTGCTGCTAGCGGACCCAATGGGCCACCATTCCACGGTAATTTCCAATGTTGGTATTCGCAAATTCGGGTGTCGTTTTCTGCAATAGCAGAAGCAAGAATTTCCCCAGCAGCAGTAGTTGGAGCAACACCATGACCGCCAAAACCATTGGCATACCACACATTCTTCGACAGCTGACCAATCGTTGCCATCTGATGTCGTGCATATCCCATATATCCTTGCCAACAGTACTCTACTTTAATGTTAGACAAGTCCGGAAAAACTTTGAGCATGTCTTGTCTCAATACTTCAGCCAAATTTTCTGGCGCAACTTTACTAGCACTAATTCGGCCACCCCATAAGATTCGAGTGTCTTTTAGTGGACGGTAATAATCAAAAGCAAATCGCGTATCGTAAATAGCAGCTTGAGTACTCATAAGCTCATTAATCGAAGAACCTATCTGTTCAGTGGTCATCACATATGTCGCAATTGGTAAAATTGAGTTCGAAACATTTTTGAAAGTTTTTCCTAAATAACCGCCACCAGCAATGACCAAGTGCTCACACTTTAACTCACCCTGACAAGTCTCTAGTTTGTGAAAGTTATTTTCTGTTGTCGCCTTAAGAACACGAACGCTCTCAAATATTTTGACATTGTTAGATAATAAAATCTTTGCAATCCCTAATGCGTAATTTAATGGATGGATATGCATTGCATTAGGTTCAAATAACCCACCATGATAACGGTCACTTCTAATACGCTCTCTTAACTCTTTGGGCGACAAATAATGCCAATCAACACCCATGCTGTTTTTCATGAACGATTGTAATTCAAAAAGTTGCTTTTGGTCTTTAAACCAATTAGCCAATAACACACCCTCATCAACAACGTCACATTGTATGTCATGCTGTTTGATTCTGTCGCGAATAAGATCAACCGCTAAAGTTGTTTCACGATAAAGAGCTCGTGCTTTTTCGATACCCACTTGCTTAACCAAAGACTGTGGTCCTAAGGAGTATCCACCAAAAACAAATCCGCCATTTCTTCCCGAAGCGCCCCAACCAACCTGATGCTGCTCAATTAGAGCAATACTTTCAACGCCTTTTTCAACCAAACTGAGTGCGGTCATTAATCCAGCAAATCCTCCGCCAACGATACAGACGTCAAATGCAGAGTTTGACTCAAAACTATGCGTATTGGGGCGAGTATTAATCGTTGAAGAGTAATAAGTATCAGGATAGTTCATAGATTGATTTTGCTAAGTTGAGGGATGATTGATTTTCAGAAAACTTTATATAAAAATAATAGGCACATTACAATTAATAAAAATTATCGACTGGAGACAAAAGTGCGTTCACCCGTTGATAAATTCAAAGCAGTCAGTGTCCCGCCCCACACATATCCAGTATCTAATGCTTGAAAACGCTTGGTTGCTAACTTGCCTTGAAGAGCAGCCCAGTGACCAAAAACAATACGGATATCTTTTTCTATCTTTAACGGTTGGTCGTACCAGGGCATTAAGTCTTTTGGATGATCGCCGGGTGCAGATTTAAATCCAAGCTCTAACCGACCATCGTGATATACAAAGCGTGTTCGAGTGAAAACATTAGTGATGTATCTTAGTCGATCATTCCCTTTTAATTGATCATTCCACTCATCGGGAGTGTCACCATACATCGCTTTAAAGTAGTCAGCTCTCCGTTGAGAATCACACAAAGTATTTGTCACCTCATCAGAGCAAGCCAATGTTTGCTTTAAACTCCATTTAGCACTAATTGCAGCATGCACCATCAAAGTTTTGTGTTTGTTACTGTAATGCGCAAGTGGTTGACGATAAAGCCACTCAACCAAATCTTGATTTCTTGGCTCATCAATTATTTTTTGAAAAGTATCTTTAAACTTTAATGACTCTGCTCCATTGGCGACGGCAAGCATGTGCAAATCGTGATTTCCCAATACAACTTTTATACGCTCACGATGTTCATATAAATAACGTAAAGTATTAAGCGACTGCGAACCTCGGTTAATCAAATCACCACAAAACCACAACTTGTCATTTTGCCAATTAAATTTTAATTTTTTCAATAACGCAATTAAGCCGTCGAAACATCCTTGAATGTCACCTACAGCGTAAGTGGCCATTAGTGAAGAATGCCTGGCTTAGTAAGGCTGAATAGTGGAATTGGAGCGTCAAATTCCAAACCCGTGTCTGATTGCATTTGATAGCTGCCTTCCATTGTTCCAAGAGGTGTTTTTAATATCGCACCTGAGGTATATTGATAGGTTTCACCAGGATCAATATGTGGTTGTTCACCGATGACACCATCGCCTCGAACTTCTTGCTCTTTGCCGTTAGCATCCGTGATAATCCAATGACGGCGCAATAATTGTGCACCGACTTCACCTGTATTTGTTATGTTAACAGTGTAAGCGAACACAAATTGATCGCTATCGGGTTTTGACTGATCTTCTAAATATTCACAATCTACTTCTATTTCAAACTCAAGAATGTCTGATTTTGGACTCAAGGTTACAACTCCCCAAAAAAACCTTACAATTTTACATTGTTCGCTATTACATATATTTTGCAGATTATTCAACGAAGTCGCAACTCTACTAAAGGATTCTCTATGTCGAAGACCGTTTTAATTACTGGTGCTAGCTCTGGTTTCGGCGAAGCGTGTGCTCACCATTTTGCTAAACTTGGAGCTCGGCTTATTTTGTGTGCAAGACGACAAAACCGACTAGAAGAACTAGCACACAAACTCATTGAATCGACCGATGTTCTCATTGAAGTTGTTGATGTAAGAAATAATAGTAGTGTTGAAGACTTTATCAATAAGCTTCCAGATGACTGGAGAAATATTGACGTACTGGTTAATAATGCAGGATTAGCATTGGGACTCGAACCAGCAAACAACGCAAGCCTTGAAGATTGGGACACGATGATCGACACCAATATTAAAGGTCTTAATTATGTGACGCGAGCGGTTTTACCAGGCATGGTCGAGCGAAACAAAGGCCATATTATAAATATAGGTTCAATCGCTGGCAGTTACGCTTATCCTGGCGGCAATGCTTACGGTGGCACCAAAGCGTACGTGCAACAATTTTCCAGAAATTTACGCGCCGATTTAATTGGTAAAAAAGTACGTGTAACGAATATTGAGCCGGGTTTAGCCGAAACGGAATTTTCTGTTGTTCGGTTTCATGGCGATATCGATAAAGCGAAAAACGTCTATCAAGACACTCACCCATTGTTTGCCGATGACATTGCACGCAGTGTCGTTTGGGCAGCCAATCAGCCAGAGCACGTCAACATTAACACCATTGAGGTGATGCCGACCTGTCAGGCTTGGGGGCCTTTAGCGGTAGCAAAAGAACCGAGCTCAGACTAATGGGTTTACGGGCTCCTTCTCTTCACCTGTTGCGCATATTTGAAGCCGCGGCACGCCACCAAAGCTTTAAGCAAGCTGCAGAAGAGTTGCATTTGACACCATCGGCGGTGAGCCACCAAATTAAATCTCTCGAGGAACAATTAGGCTTTGAACTGTTTTATCGTTTAAATCGTCGTATTGAGCTAACAGCAGGCGGACAAGCCTACTTCGATGTGATTGCTTCAACTTTTCATAAGTTAAACAAAGGTACCAGCGATGTTTTGAATCGCTTCACTCAAAAGCGATTAAAAATTTCACTTATGCCATCGCTCGCCCGGCATTTGCTCATTCCCCGATTATCTTCTTTGAGGCAACAGCTCTCCTCCGTCGAGTTGGTTATCGACGCAAGCTCCCAAATGGTGGACTTCAATCATTCTGATGTCGATCTTGCCATTCGTTATGGTAGAGGAAATTGGCCAGGCCTCGCCGTGGACCAGGTATGTCAGATGCATGCGAGTCCCATGTGTAGCCCAAGCTTTAAGAATCTACAACAACTACAATCGATAGAAGATATCGCACACGCCCCTTTAATTAGCTATTCGTTTATGACCGACACCTGGCTCAAATTTGCCGAAGCAGTCAAGCTGGAACACTTATCCGTTGATAGCGGTTTAACCTTCAATAATTATGATATTGCCATTCAAGCAGCCGAGCAGGGCCTAGGCATTGCGATGGGATTAATCGAGCTAGAACAAGCACCATTAGCACAAGGTACTCTCATTCAACCTTTTGACGTTCAATTCCCAATGAAAGAATGTCTCTACCTGGTTTATCGCAAAGAAGACCATCAGCGCCCTGAAATTCGAACCTTTTGCCAATGGTTTAAAGAACAATTTTAACATCAAATTATGCCTAGCAGAGGCAAATTGAAAGTCCTTTGTAACGAATGCAACTCAACTGAAGTCAGGTTTTTAGACTCATAAGGTCATTCCAAGTGAATTACATTCACCTGTCACCCTGAATATTTTACGTTTGTCGGCGAACAAAAACTGCGCTGTAATAGAATCGTCTACTACCAAACCCTGGAGCATGTTATGTTTCGTTTCACTCACTTACTGATCACCACAGCAGCAATTATTTTGGTGGCAGGAACTTATGTACTAACCATTTCTTCTGTTATTTGGAATTTTATGGCGTTACCGTTACTCCTCTGTGGACTTGGTTTAATCATGGCATTTTGCGAGTATCAAGATGCCAAATTCAGTAAACAATCTGCAGAAGTACACTGCTTGTTGCAATACTTAATCAATAACAAACCCTCAACAAAATTTAAAGACGTGGCTTAGGAGAGCTTTATGAATCCCAATTGGTTGGTATTACCGGTCATCATTAATTTCATTCTTACCTTTATCGTACAAGCGGTTATGTATCGAGACCGGGTAAAAGCAATGAAGCATAACAAGGTTCACCCCAACCAAGTGGTCGATCGTGCCGAACTCGAACGTCTACTTCCACAATCGAACGCGACTTCTAATAACTTTAAAAACCAGTTTGAAATACCCGTTATTTTTTACGCAATCGTAATGCTGCTGTTAGTAACTGGCTGGGCAACCTGGTTGGATTTTTATTTAGCTGCCGGATTCGTTATCATGCGCATCATTCACGCGATCGTTCATTGCACCACCAATCGAATTAAACATCGATTTTACAGTTATCTTTTGGGTACCTGGATTTTATGGGCATGGACGGTCAGTTTATCGATCAGCTGGTTTCAGCACATGATGTAAGGTTAGCTATGAAAATAGAAAAAGGGTTTGTTGTCTCTATCGAGTACACACTAAAGGACAGTCAAGGTAACGTATGGGAAACATCGAAAGGTGATGAGCCCTGGATTTATTTGCACGGATTTGGTGGAATTATTCCAGGCCTAGAGCCGGAATTAGAAGGCAAAGAACAAGGCGCAACCTTTGAAGTCGCATTACAACCAGAGGCAGCCTACGGTGTGTATGACAAAGATCTCATCAATAAAGTCCCTCGTGAAGCACTAAAAGACATTGATAATCTGGAAGTTGGTTTACGCCTCTCAGCACAAACAGAAGATGGTCAAACTCACTCGGTTACCGTAACAGAAATCACGGATAGTACAGTGACCGTTGACGCCAATCACCCAATGGCAGGACAACCAGTTACCGTAGAAGTCGAAGTTTCAGAAATACGCCCAGCAACTCCTGAAGAATTAGAGCATGGCCATGCTCACGTCAATGGTCAGTGCCACTAAAAGTTCAATCATTAAATTTTCTATAATCGACAATTATTGTGGCTTAAAGAACACAAAAGCATTCTAGATAATAAAACTCTAGAATGCTTTTGCTGATGTGCTTACTTTAGTAAATTAGTTAATCGGATAAAAGGCCACCGTCAACAATATCCCAACCAAAGTTATCAATGATAAACTGTTTCGCCGTCTGTGAATCAGATGAATGCATTAATTCACCTGCATCAAATCTGATATTTTCCTCCAGCTCTAAGTTGCTCCAACTGTTCAATAATCGGTCGTAGTTTTCAGTTGTCATTCCACTTTCACGTAAAAAACCGTTAAAGTATTTAACATTCGTAACATCCCAATTACTGAGGTCACTATTAAATCTAGTTGCTCCGAAAAACATACTACTCATATTTTCTACGTTACTCACATCCCAATTAAGCTCACTATTAAAGTTTACGGCTCTAAAAAACATACTACTCATATTTTCTACTTTACTCACGTCCCAGTTAAGCTCACTATTAAAGTTTTCGGCTCTATAAAACATCCTGCTCATATTAGTCACTTGACTTACATCCCACGAACTTATATCACTATTAAATGTCTCCGCAGAAGCAAACATGCCCTTCATATTTCTTACTCGACTCACATCCCATGCGCTTAAATCGCTGGAAAAACTTTTAGCTCCGTGAAACATAAAGCTCATATCGTATACACTATCAACATTCCATTGGCTAAGATCACTATCAAACGCTTGAGCACCCCAAAACATCCCACTCATTCTTCCGACTCTTTCAATATCCCATGCACTTAAATCACTGGAAAAGTTTTGAGCTCCGCGAAACATAAATCTCATATCGTGTACACGAGCAACATTCCACTGACTGAGATCACTATTAAATCTCTCTGCAAAAGCAAACATGCTGTTCATATTTCTCACCCGACTTACATCCCAAGCGCTTAAATCGCCGTTGAAACTTTTTGCTCCATTAAAAAGACTATGCATATATCGAACATTAGAAACATTCCAATGGCTTATATCACCATTAAAGTTGTTAGCTCCTTCAAACATTCCGATCATCATATTGACGCTACTGACATTCCACTGACTGATATCGCCGTTGAAATTAACAGCATCTTTGAACATATTGTTCATTCGAACAACTTCACCTACATCCCATCTGTTTAGGTCGGTATTTAAAGTCTCGACTCCTTCAAACATGGAATCCATATTTCTTATTTGGCTAACGTCCCAATGACTTAAATCAGCATTAATTTGCTCAACGTTTTTAAACATCGCCTCGAGACTCAGAGCTTCAGAAAGATCAGGAGAGTCCGATGCATTAATTTCAACATTTTCACATCCATAAAACATTGAAGTCATATCCTGCCATTGAATATCACCCCACTGCTCGATACTAACTAGACCTTCACATCTTATTCGATTACCAAATAGAGCTCCTGGTAATTGGCCATAAATCTTGACTATATAGTCGCCACCTTGTTCGTAAAAATGATGTACAGTTCGACGATTTTCTTGGGTGACTTCTTCCGTGATTCCATCACCCCAGTCGACAAAGTAGGTTTTTCTAAAACCTAAATCACCGTCAGTTCTCCCTCTTGGTACATTAAAAGAAATAAAACTCGGATTAGAATCCACCTGCCATTGCGTAACAAAAGGTCTCTGTTCCGCAACTAGAACTCGCCTAGAAATAGAAGCTCGATTACCCTCACTATCAGCAGCAAAATACCCAACGGTATACTCCCCGGGAGTAGAAGTATCAACATCACCCTGAATTATAATGTCTATCTCTCCGTCTGCCTCATCATATGCCGTCGCCCCGAACTCTTGATAGTCAGCATCTTTCTCGACAATAATAAACGAAGATCCATTTAAGGTAATAACTGGCTCTGTGCGGTCTTGAACAACCACTTCTCTCACTATCTCTCGATAATTACCCGAGCTATCCCTCGCTGAATAAATAACGGTCTGAAGACCAGGTGTAAAAATATGGACATTATTTTGTATTGATACATCTAAGTCGCCATCGTACTCATCGAATGCAGTTGCACCAAGATCTTCGTACGGAACGAAAAGCTCATGCAGAATACGCGACTCACCGTTTAAAGTAATTTCTGGTAATGTTGTATCTTCGACGATAACTTCGCGACGAACTTCACCACGATTTCCTTGGCTATCTTCTGAACTGTAAGTAACGACATAAGAACCTATAATATCGGTATTAACCGCACCTTCGATGGTTACAGAAAGTTCACCATCCACTTCGTCACTTGCATTGGCTCCAAGTTCTTCATAAAAAGAAAAGACTTCTACTCTAACTTGTGTATTTCCATTTAAAGTGACTACTGGAGCTGACGAGTCTTGAACCCTAACCATTCGAGTAACTTCACTTTCATTGCCCGAATTATCAATCGCATAATAAGTGATGGTATAGGTGCCTATAACATCTTCATCTACGAAGCCATCAATCGTAACTTCAATTTCACCGTCATAACTATCTTCGGCCGTAGCTCCTTGCTCTTCGTATGATGAGAAAGCACTAATGGTAATAAACGTATCACCAGTTAATGTTATTTCTGGAGGCGTTGTATCTTGAACAATGACTTCTCGACGAATCTCTTGGCTATTTTCACTGCTATCTTGAGCCGTGTATACAAGAATATAAGTTCCAGTAGTATTGATATCAACTTCGCCTTCTACAGCAGCAACAATTTCTTCACCCGAATTGTCGAACACTGTCGCACCAAGCTCTTCGTATACCTGAAAGACTTCTAAATAAACTCGCGATTCACCATTCAAACTAATTTCTGGAGGAGTTGTATCTTGAATAATAACTTCTCGACGAATCTCTCGGCTATTTTCACTGCTATCTTGAGCCGTGTATACAACAACATAAGTTCCAATAGTACTGATATCAACTTCGCCTTCTACAGCAGCAACAATTTCTTCACCCGAATTGTCGAACACTGTCGCACCAAGCTCTTCGTATACCTGAAAGACTTCTAAATAAACTCGCGATTCACCATTCAAACTGATTTCTGGAGGAGTTGTATCTTGAATAATAACTTCTCGACGAATCTCTCGGCTATTTTCACTGCTATCTTGAGCCGTGTATACAACAACATAAGTTCCAATAGTACTGATATCAACTTCGCCTTCTATCGTGACAACAATCTCTTCACCTGAATTATCAATTACTGTTGCACCTTGCTCTTCATAAACTTGATACACCTCTAAGAAAACTTGCGGTTCACCATTCAAAGTGATTTCTGGTGGCGTTGTATCTTCTACGCGAACTTCACGAGTAATTTCGCTTTGATTTCCCGCAGAATCGGTCGCTCGGTAAGTGACCACTGAAACACCTAGTGCTTCAGTATCTACTTGCCCCTCAATAGTGACGGACACTTCGCCATCAACTAAGTCGGTTGCCGTTGCACCTTGCTCTTCATACAACGCGGAAACTTCTAAAGTTATACCCGCCTCTCCATTTAAAGTGATTTCTGGTGGTAGCGTATCTTGAACAACAACTTCTCTAGAAATCTCACTAACATTTCCTGCTATGTCTTGTGCTTGGTAAACTATGTTATAAGTACCCGGTCGACTCGTATTAACAGTCCCTTCAGTAGTTACTGATACTTGACCATCCAAAGCATCAATAGCAATAGCTCCCTGCTCAAAATATTCATCAACTACTGCTTCTAACTCAACAACTGGCGAGCCATTTAATTGAATGACTGGTCCAACTAAATCAACGACTCGCACTTGACGATTAACTTGACCAAGATTGTTGGAACTATCTTGAGCTGTATAGGTAAGATTATAAATTCCTGGACGAGCAGTGTTTACTTCCCCTGTTATGCTGACACTTAAACCACCTTCAAAGTTATCTAAAGCCGTCGCTCCTTGCTCAACGTATTCGCTAAAAACATCTAAAGTTAAACTCGATGAACCATTGAGAGTAACCGTTGGCGCAGTTGTATCCACAACAACAACCGAACGTGTAATTTGAGTTGTATTGCCCGAATTATCAGTAGCAATATATCGAAGAGTATTAGAACCTAACTGAGCGTTATTTACTGTCCCCTCGACGCGGACAGAGACTTCACCATTAACTCGATCGAAAGCGGTTGCTCCTTGCTCTACGTAAGTTCCGAACACCTCTAAAATTTGCTCGGATGGGCCATTTAGGGTAATTACCGGACCAACCGTATCAACAACATTAACGGTTCGGGTTACTTCTGAAGAATTACCAGAGCTATCACTAGCAACATATCTTAAAACTTGTTCGCCAAGCTGCGCGGTATTTACCGAACCTTGACGTTCGACTACCAACTCACCTTCAAAACTATCTTCCGCTCTAGCACCTGGATCAATAAACTCGCTAAACACTTCTTGTGTTATGCGAGCTTCGCCGTTGAGTTGAACTTGTGGTGGTGTTGTATCGGCGACGATAACTTTTCGAGTAATGCTTGATGAGTTTCCACGTTTATCAGATGCTGAATATAAAATTGTTTGTACGCCTAATTGTGACGTATCGACAGTACCTTCAATTACAACGTTTACTTCACCATCTCGATTATCTTCTGCCGTCGCTCCAAGCTCAGTGTACTCAGTGCCTGCTTCTACAGTTACTTCAGCACTTCCAACAAGATTAATAACAGGTGCTTCTCGATCTTTCTTTCCACCTGAGCCGCCACAAGCGACAACTAAGGTTGATATTAAAAAGAGAGAGCATAACTTACTCATTAAAGAGCAAGTGATAGGTTTTATAACTTTCACAAAAATTATCCATAATTCAAAAGTTGCCGGAGTTTATCAAATGTGACGACGCTCACAATATAGGATGTTAATATTCCCAATTCCCTGTATATACCGCACCAAACTCAACTATCGATCCAAGATGCTACAGACGACTTACCTAAACAGCGAAAGATTGAATTAAAAGTACAAAATTACTAATCTTAAAAGTTCAATCTCTCGTCGAAAGTGACGAGTAGCTTATCAAAGTCCCAAAAATTTTGAATAAATCCTATTTGCACAATTACGACAAAAAGTATAAAAATTTGGACCTTAATTCAAAATCAACGACTTAGAGATCCTCTTCAAAGAGACTAAGTGACTTTTTCTGTATATAACCACTTTTAATACCGAGAAAAGCTCGAAATATAGAATTAGAAAATTAAAAGATTTGAATGTTAACTCTGAATTGATTGGGTTTCAGGAAACAAAGACTGCTCTTAAACTCTCAAACAAGCCCTAAATGGCTAGTTTGAGTACATCTGTCACAGGTCGATAACTATCCACATTGAGCAAATCAACACCACACTCCAAGTTTTCAATCCAATTTAAAAACTCGTTAATTTGTTGTCCTTTAAAGCAACGACCGTGTTGAGGAACGATCATTGAAACCCTCATTTCTCGAACCATTTGTGCCCACAAACGGCACGCTTTGTTGCTCGTCATGTAGCGTTTATGAAATCCTTCCATAGAAGGAATGTGCTCATTAAAGTTTGAAACCGGTTTAATAAGTTGATCATCATCTGACAGAGAAGCGCCCATATCGCCAGAAAACAATATTCGACTTTTCATATCGAAAAACTGAAAATTCCCTACAGAGTGCAAAAAGTGAGCAGGAACAGCGACTATCGCACTATTACCTAGCTTAATCACATCACCTTCATCTGCCACAGATATCATTCGCTCATCCAACCGAAGGCCATCATGATCGCTCAAATATCCCGGCACTAAATGCGGGAGAAATCGAGACCATAGTTTTGACGTAACCACTTTTGCAGGAGTCTTGATAATCCACTTGGGCAAGCTAGCAATAATGTCTGGATCTTGATGAGAAGCAAAAATATAGTCGACGTTATCGAGTGATGCATGTTTAGCGATCTCAATACTTAAAGCAGCAAAAGTTAAGTCGCCACCCGGATCAATCATCGCTGCTCGATTGTTATCAACAATCATAAATTGATTTGCTTGAATGCCACTGCCTTTTACTAGGTCAGAAAACATTAAACACTTGTGAGATTCGTCTTCATATAAGGTAATTGCGCGGTTGAACATCGTATATCCTCTATCGGCAATATAATAAGCCGTCCATTTTGAAAGATGTTCTTAAACTATATATTGCTCCAGATCAGTAGGTAGCTCAAAGCAGCCTGAGCTTTGCGATAAATCTCAATGCAATATTGGAAACGGCTCCTTTTTTAAATTTCTAATTGCTTAATGTTCTATTTCGGGAGAGGACACGTTCACACGCATCCTCTCCTGCTTTTTTACGCCGCTTTGTTTTTTTCACTACTCACTTTATCTTTCGTTTGATGCTCTAAAACTTTGCCTCCTTGATTAATGGCAATGGATTTAGGTTTCATAGCCTCCGGAATTTCTTTCACTAAATTAATCGTCAACATTCCGTTAGAAAGATCTGCGCCAGTGACTTCAACATAGTCAGCTAAATTAAACTTACGCTCAAACTCTCGAGTTGCTATACCTTGATATAAAAACTCTCGCTCTTCATTTGAGCTTCGCTTACCATGAATAGTAAGGACGCCTTTTTCTACCTGAATATCAAGTTCACTTTGATCAAATCCAGCTACAGCAACAGTTATAGCGTAACGATTTTCATCGAGAACTTCGATATTGTAAGGGGGATAACCGCTTGTTGTGGTATCGCCAGTCAAGGCACTATCGATCAAAGAAGCTAAACGATCGAATCCCACACTACTGCGGTAAAGTGGTGATAAGTCAATTGAGTTCATAATACATCCTCCATTAGAAGCAATATAAAACAAAAACAATCTTATTGAGCAGCTATCAGGTACAGACTAACCACTCAACTTCATAAATATGGTCAACCGATTTTTTTTCAATCTTTTAGTTTAAATTTTTATGAGACACTTCCTTCAAGAATTCACATTTGAGATTCCACTCAGTGGCTAAGCGGTTGCAGAAGCTCTACGGTTGCCTCATCAAGCGCATTAAATGCTCCGTCAGATGCTATATTCGTCACGGTAAACGTGCCGCTTTTAGCTTTGGGAGCAATCCAAAGATTGGCATACCAAAAAGTATTACTTCCCGAATGAGTCAATGCTTTTCCTTTTGCCCAAGTTCGATTAACGTGTCTAAAGCCGACATGATAATCATCCTCAAGAACCGTTGAAGAATGCAAATACCTCAGTTCTTCTTTATTTAGAATTTTAGGATAATGCCCTAAATGCAAACGAATGAAAGCTACCATATCTTCTAATGAGGCATGTACTGTACCCGCTGGTCCCATTGCTGCCGGATTATCTGCTGGAACAATTTTAGATTCAGGATCGATAGCCTTAGTCCCAAAGAACGTTGAACTGTGTCCCCTCGGTGCCTCGCCTCTAGGAGCCCCGAAACCACTCGATTTCATCCCCAAAGGCTGAAATAATTTTTCTTGCATTAAGCTTTCCCATGACTGATCGGTTACTTCTTCCAACATCGCACCGGCAACAACATAACTCGCGTTTGAATATAAAAACTCGCCTCTTTTCGACTCAGGTTCTAATGTCAAAATATTTCCAACCCACTCTTCCCGCTGGACTTTTAATGCTCTTTTATCACTAAATCGCTTTATCCAATCCGTCGTTTTAGTAATGTCTTTGGTAATACCCGCCTTATGAGAAAGTAGCTCGGCTAAAGTTACGTCTTTATAGGAAGGATGAGTTTCTAGTTCAGGCCAAATTGATTGAATACTCGAACTCCACTGTATCTGTTTTTCCTTGACCAAAATAGCAGCTAATGTCGCTGTCATTGACTTGGTAATAGAGCCAATATGCCATTGGTCTCTTAGCTCAACCTTATGCTCTTTATTCTTTGTACGATATCCAACAGTAATTAATTCATCAGGTTTTTCTGCTGATACGTTGACACCAGCAAGAGCAATTAATTTATACTTCTCTCTTATCTTTTCGAATTTCACTTCAAGTGCAGCAGAACCTAATTCTCTAGTTTCTGGCTTTTCCGCATGTACTAATCCGAATGATAGTAGTATCAAAAAATGTATGGCTAATGACTGAACGTGTGATCTCGTTTTTTTACTTTGCATTTTGTGCTCTATTTTAAATCGTCGCTTGTTATAAGCTGTTCATTATTGATAAGTCAACTCATCGACTAATATCTTACACTCCTAAATGAAAGTGGTGGCAAAGAAAAATGAAGAAACACTATTATCAGGCTTAAGAACTGAAAGGAAAATAAATGGTTCTATAACTTAGTGACCATCCCTGGCATCAAATCATTATCCCTTTGTCATAAAATCCTAAATCTAGTTATTAGCTGCAATAATTTCTTGTTTGAAGCTCAAGATTTCTTCAGATCGAGGATCAACAATCACTCGTATCCAATGTACACGAGAAGCTCCAAAAGTTTCTACTCGAGTGAAATTTTTCAAGAATCCAACTTGATCCAACCGAGGTTTATCGATACGAAAATAATGCGAATCACCATGAGCTAGAATCACAGGCTTTCCGAAAGTTAATGTTTTTTGCTCTAACACTGACAATGTATTTTCGAAACCTAAACGATTCCGTTCTACTCTAAACTCAAGTGCTGGATTGGCATGAACCATTAAAAATACACCTTTAGCCTTTATGGATTCTGCAATCTCAAATACTTTATTGAGCCAATCGATTCCCGCTTGTTCACGACGAGCTACTTCAGCATCATCGGCAGAACTTCTTTGCATGGACGAGTTTTCATCAAAAGGAGCTAAACCATTTTGACTTCCCACCATATGGATCGTAGCAAACAATACACGGGACCTAGCCCACATAACATTTTCTGGAAACTCTTCGTAACCATTGATTTCTGCTTGACTAAATACGCGCATAGGACTTTCACCAAACGTTAATCCCGTTTGCGGATAAAAAATCTCTCGCAACTTTGCCAAACGATCGAGAGGGGAGTATTCACCCGCAGCGACGCGATGACAGTCTGTCCACTCATTATCTCCAAGAGTCAAAACAAAAGGTTTGTTAAATTGGCTAAATCGATTGAATCGATCCATAAACAACTCATCGCTACAAGGAGTTGATCCCGATTTAATATCTCCCGCATGAAGTACCCAACGAACTTTCCTATCACTATTGATCTCGTCGATAAGTCGATCAAAAGGAGGGTAGTCTTCTCCCGCAAGAACGCCATAAGGTGAATCACCAATTAATGCAAACTCAAATTTGTGTGGCCAAAAATGTGCTGACTCCCAACGGCTCGCATAACCTGCACTTGAAATACATAAAGCTATCCATACAACGAGAATTTGCCGAAATAATTGCATCACATTATCTCCAAGTCGATAAATTGAAACGCAACTATATCGACAGAAAGTGAACTAATTATGTCATCCAAATATCACTCTTATGAAAATGCTTCCCAAAAGAGTTCTCATAAAAACCAATTTCCAGTTTAGGTTTAGCAAAATCCGCGAAGGAACTTTATAGATCAGCGCAAAAATCTCCATCCGTTATTTTTATTAAAAAATATGAGGTGTTCATTTATACCTCGCAAATTATGTTATAACATAACATTTAAGAAATCCTACTTTTCAATGCGTATCGGCTTCACAAAGAGAACGATTTTGTAGGTATAACCCTGAGTTTTTGTGTATTTGCTTCAGTAACTTAACTAAGGAGATGGTGTGATGTCACAGGCACTAAAAAAAGATTTTGGCCTTAATGAGTTTTGCCTTGGTCGATATGTTGAAAGCGAAGAACCAACAGTCTTTGCAGACATCTACCGCAATGACACCAATATAACCATATGGAAGCGAAGTTTACCGAACGACATCACTCACTCGGTAAATCATATTTTAAAATCCAACTCATCTTTTAACATGATCAAACCAGTATCCGTAGTTAGCGTTTTTGATGATATTCATCGGGCATTTGGAAATTCGGAGCAATCACGTCCGTTGTGCGATGACATCACGACACTAGTCGATATGTTCTGTTGTATTTTCAACGTTAAACGTGCGGGCTTTCGACTGACGGCATTAAATCACGCAATGTGTCCAAGATTTCATGTTGATCATGTTCCATGCCGGCTTGTAACTACTTATCTAGGATACGGCACAGAATGGCTACCTCATAAAATCGTTGATCGAACAAAACTTGGAGCGGGCAACCAAGGCAAACCCGATGAGCATTCTGGTCTCTTTTCCAGGTTAAGAGATATTCAAAGATTAACACAAGGAGACGTCGCATTATTGAAAGGAGAGTCCTGGGAAGGCAATGAAAATGCAGGGCTGGTTCATAGATCGCCTTCGGTAACACCAGGAGAGCGTCGTTTGTTATTATCAATTGATTTTGTATAAGATGATAACCAGGTTTTTGAAAGGTTCGGAATAATGAGTAAGTTACAGACAGTTATTGATCACGCAGAAGAGCACTGTAAAGCAAACGGCTCTCGGCTCACTAATAAAAGAAAACAAGTACTTTCGAGTCTTATTAAGTCTCAAAAAGCACTTTCAGCTTACGACATTGTTAACCTATGCAGAGAGGACTTTGGTGAATCAATATTAGCGATGTCAGTTTATAGAATTTTAGACTTTCTCGAGAGCGAACATTTAGTTCATAAGCTTAATATTGCTAATAAATACGTTGCTTGTTCTCACATTACTTGCGATCACGATCACGGAGTACCTCAATTTTTAATTTGTAAAGAATGCGATAAAGTTAAAGAAATTAGTGTCAGCAAATCAACACTTAATGAATTAAAAGCGAGTGTCGAAAAAGCGGAATTTCACCTTGTAACGCCTCAGCTAGAAATGAATTGCATTTGCTCTAATTGCCACTCTAATAACATACACTAACGAGAAAGTGATTATTAATGCAAAAAATGTCTCTTACCTCTGACAAACTAGCGATAGGCCTATCTATGGGCTGTGCTTTTCATTGCTTATCAGGTCCCTTGCTCATTACTTTCTTATCCGGGATAACACTTACAAATGTTGCTCATGAATTAATTCATATTTTACTTATATTGATTATTATCCCTATCAGTTTTTTTGCAATGATTATCGGATATAGAAAACATCAAAAGTTATCGTCAATTTATTTAGTCTTTTGGGGATTTTTCTTCCTAATTTTAGCTACTTTGTTAGAGGAATATAAAGTAGGTACTTTAGAAGAAAAAATTCCCTCTCTGATTGGCTCTCTATTTTTAATTTTAGGACACTTCTGGAACTCTCGATTAATTAACAAACAATCAAACTATATTAGCAATAATCATTATTGATATTAGGAGTTCAGTTCTTGGCTTTTAATACAAGTGTCGTTTTACCCATAAGGAATTTGTCTTGAACTCTACAACGCTACCGGATATTACATCAAATAGCCAACCTATCACTCTAACAACATTGCAATGGGTCGGAATGGAAAATATCGCGGTTCCAATGAAAATTAAGCATTTAGATCAGTCCATTTCTAACATTTCAACAGCCGTCAACGTGTATGTAAACCTAGCCGATCCAACTGCCAAAGGCATTCATATGTCAAGGTTGCACTTATTGCTAAATCAACTTGAAGAAAAACAAATTAGTAAAGAACGACTAGAAAGCTTACTTTCAAAATTTGTAGAGTCACAAGATCGTAAAAGCCAAAATTCTAAAATAGAAATATCATTTGATTTAATACTGAAAAAGCCATCGTTGCTAACAAATAATTGGGGATTTCAATCTTATCCCATCAAAATACATGGGGAAAAGCGGTCTAATAAATATCTATTTGGCTTTGAACTGTGTATTCCCTACTCTAGCACTTGCCCCTGCTCTGCATCATTATCAAGAGACATTCTTAAAAAAGAGATTCAAAAAAAGTTTACCTCTGAAAGAATTGATAGGAAAGAGTTTTTAGAGTGGTTTGAGACAAAAAATACACTTTTTGCAACGCCTCATGGCCAGCGTTCGTTTGTAAAGTTGACTCTAGATATAGCCCAAAACACTTGGCCTGATATACCCACATTAATCTTTCAACTTGAGGGAGCAATAGGAACGCCCACTCAAACAGTCGTGAAACGAAAAGATGAGCAAGAGTTTGCCATGCTAAATGCAGAGAACCTTATGTTTTGTGAAGATGCAGCAAGAATAGTTAAAAAGAGCCTTAGCCAAATGCCTTTTCTAGATAGCTACTCTTTTAAAGTAGAGCACCAAGAAAGTCTGCACAATCATAATGCCGTTGTCATTGAACATAGCGCTCAGTAACAACGGTTAAATACAAACTCTAATGATAAGACGATAACAATCTTTCTTTAACTAAAACGTCTTAACTTTTATTTAATCACGACTCATCTTCTTTAATCGGCTTATTCAAATGAAGCGCATGAGATTTCTTCTTTTTGCGCACTCGAATATTCAACATTTCTACCGCAAAAGAGAAGGCCATAGCAAAGTAAATATACCCCTTAGGTACATGAGCCTCAAAACCTTCAGCAATTAATGTCACACCTATTAATATAAGGAAAGATAATGCCAGCATCTTCACCGTAGGATTATCGTCAACAAAGTTACCAATGGGCTTAGCCGCCAATAACATGACGGTAACAGAAACTAAGATAGCAATAACCATAATGGAAACGTGATCGACCAGTCCAACCGCCGTAATTACCGAGTCGAGAGAAAAGACGATATCAATGACAGCGATTTGTGCAATTACCGAAGCAAAAC
The DNA here is from genome assembly GCF_007570825.1 of Pleionea sediminis. Classification (GTDB taxonomy): domain Bacteria; phylum Pseudomonadota; class Gammaproteobacteria; order Enterobacterales; family Kangiellaceae; genus Pleionea; species Pleionea sediminis. The sequence goes on from NZ_SUNB01000001.1 coordinate 1,220,934, forward strand.
TGGAATAACCTTTTGAAGATTGGCCATCTTCCATTACTTCTAATGACGCATGAATTTCATGCGTTGATTTCGCTAATAGAAATAATCCGCCAACGATTAATATAATGTCTCGCCCCGATATTTCCTGTCCTAAAATAGTAAAGATGGGTTCAACTAGTCCCATGACCCAAACGATACTAAATAACAACCCAAGACGCGCAAGCATGGCTAATGCCAATCCCAGTTGGCGGCCCTTATTTCTTTGCTCTTCGGGTAACTTACCAACAAGAATAGAAATAAACACGATATTATCGATGCCTAAAACCACTTCGAGAGCAATAAGGGTTCCAAGTGCAACCCAAGCTTCAGGACTCGCTATCCATTCAAACATGTTAACTCGCCTTATTTAATAACAGAGAAATTCACAAATGTGTAAGGGTGAATATTTTTTTCGTCCGGCCTATGCTCTTCACGACTTTTTTCTTCTAAATTCAAGTGCTCAAAAGCTGGGAAGAACGCATCACCATCAACATCCAAATCAATAAAAGTGAGAAATAAATTGTCAGCTCGCTCTAGAGTTTGCTCATAAATATTCCCACCACCAGTAATCATTATTTCTGGTTCATCCTGTAAGAGAGTAATTGCGTCTTCAACGCTATTGACGACGTCAATACCGTCATGATGATATTTTGGATTACGCGTGATTATTACATTTCGTCGACCGGGCAAAGGCCGACCTATCGATTCAAACGTTTTACGCCCCATGACGATTGGTTTACCCATGGTCGTTTCTTTAAAGTGTTTTAGGTCAGCTGGCATATGCCATGGCATTTCATTATCTTTTCCGATGACACGATTGTTTGCCATGGCACATACTAAAGAGATTACTGGTTGAGTCATGTCTTTCTCGAAATTATAAATTAAACCGCAACCGGTGCTTTGATATGAGAATGTGATTCGTAGCCAACTATTTCAAAGTCATCGAATTCATAACTGTAAAGATCAGCGGGTTTACGTTTAATATTTAACTTAGGTAATGGCAACGGCTCGCGAGCTAACTGTGTTTTTGCTTGTTCAAAATGATTGGAATATAAATGAACATCGCCACCGCTCCAGATAAACTCGCCCACATCTAAATCACATTGCTGCGCAATCATATGGGTTAACAAAGCATAAGAAGCAATGTTAAAAGGCACACCGAGGAAAATGTCAGCGCTGCGTTGATACAACTGACACGATAGTTTTCCATCCGCGACATAAAATTGGAATAACGAGTGACACGGCGGTAATGCCATTTCATCTGCTACACCAGGGTTGTAAGCCACAACGAGTAAACGACGAGAATTTGGATTAGTTTTAATCTGCGATACGACATTACTAATTTGGTCAACAGTAGTGCCGTCAGGTTTTTTCCAGCTTCGCCACTGCTCTCCATAAACAGGACCTAGATCGCCATTTTCATCCGCCCACTCATCCCAAATTGAAACGCCGTTATCTTTTAAATATTGAATATTGGTATCACCATTTAAAAACCACAATAATTCATAAATAATTGAACGAAGATGAAGTTTTTTAGTCGTTACCAATGGAAAACCATCTTGCAAATTAAATCGCATTTGATGACCAAAAACACTGCGCGTTCCTGTTCCGGTGCGATCGCCCTTATCGTTTCCATTTTCCAGGACATGCTTCATCATATCTAAATACTGCTTCATCGCTCTTCACCTAAATTCATTTATTTTTTTGCGCTTTTTGCTTCTTTCCGTTGTTCTTTTTCGAGCCCGGTTCCGCAATGTCGTACACTGGGTCTTTATAAGCCCATACGACTAACACGAGACCTAACACAATCATTGGAGCACTCAACACCTGTCCCATGGTCAACCATTCCGCCATATGCTTTAAGTGCTCATCAGGCTCTCTGAAATACTCTACGATAAACCGGAACGTACCATAGCCTAATAAAAACAGGCCTGAAACGGCTTTCCGCGGTCGCGGCTTTGCACTATACCAGTACAATAAAATAAATAGGACAACACCCTCTAACGCAAATTCGTATAATTGCGAAGGGTGCCGATAAAGTTTTTCAGGATCCGTTGGGAATATCATCGCCCAAGGCGTGCTCTCTAAATCGGTCGGTCTGCCATAAAGCTCAGCATTAATAAAATTGCCGATACGTCCAGCACCTAAACCGATTGGCGCAAACGGAGCAATAAAATCGGCCAAACTCCAAAAAGACTTTTTCGATTTACGTGCGAATAGAAAAAATGCTGCGATAACACCCAGCATACCACCGTGGAATGACATACCACCTTCGTCCATTCGGAACAGATAAATCGGGTCGCTCAAAAAATGAGAAAATTGATAAAACAGAACATAACCAACTCGACCACCAACAACGATGCCGACAAATCCCCAAAAAATAAAATCAGAAATTTCGTCTTGCGTCCAAATACACTTGGGATCTTTTGCTCGGCGATTGCCTAAATACCAGGCAGCGGCAATCCCAACAAGATAAGTCAGCGCATACCAACGTAAAGCGAATGGACCATAAATATGCAAAATGACGGGATCAATTTGTGGAAACTCCATTAAAAACTCCGTTCAGACTCACCCTAAGTGATTAATAATTATTCTGATGCCCACCAGCAATAGGAAAACTGCAAATACTTTTTTGAGTTGTTGAGCCGGCAGCCAATGTGCCAACCGAACTCCTAACGGTGCGGTCAAACTCGAGGCAACAATGATACCCAAAAAAGCTGGTAAATGGATATAGCCCAGAGAGAATTCAGGCATGGACGCATTCCACCCCATAACAACGTAGCTGGCTGTACCGGCAAGCGCAATAGGTAGCCCGCAAGCCGAAGCCGTGCCGACACAACGCGTAATTCTTTCTCCCAAGTAATGGAGATAAGGCACAACCAGCGACCCACCGCCAATACCCACTAATCCGGAACCACAACCAATACCACTAGCAACTGCAAATATTGTCATCGCCCCAGACTTCTCAACGGCCGCTTCAGGCTGCTTAGAAAACCAGATTTGCAGTGCCATTACCATAGCGCCTGCACCAAATATATATGCCAAAACATCACTGGCTAAAAAATCAGCAACAACTCCTGATAATAAAGCTCCTACCACGATCCCCGGAACCAGCAATTTGAAGTATTGCCAATCGACAGACCCTCGCTTGTGGTGTGAACGAAAAGAAGAAATCGAGGTAATACAAATCGTCGCAAGCGACGTCCCGATACAGGCGTGCATCAGTATATCGGCCGGAACACCCGACTTAGGTAGTAAAAAAAGCAACACAGGAACTATGATGAAACCACCACCTATTCCGAGAAGGCCGGCCATCAACCCCGCTACGACACCCGCCGCTAAATAATAAATCCACTCTATCATCGGTATTGTTTTTATTTATAGTTCGCTATGATTACAAATAGTTAAATGGCCCGGAGGAACCAACCAGTCGAAATTTTACAGACACTACCCTGTTCGACTGGAGAACTCAAAAATTATGTGCCTTATCGCGTTTGCTATCGCTCAACATTCTGAATATCCCTTTGTCATGCTGACCAATCGTGACGAATTTTTCGATAGACCCACAGCTTCCTTAAAAGCCTGGCCAACCCAACCCATTATTTATGCCGGCCAAGATTTACAAGCTCAAGGAACCTGGCTAGGAGTTAACGCTCATGGTCGCTGGGCTGCGCTAACCAATATTCGTCATGTAACAGATACACCTGGTAGCCAATCACGAGGAGGAATTGTAACGGATTGCCTACTGTATGATGGAAATTTATCTGACTATTTTGCTCAACTAAAAAGTCAGCAAACCAATTATAGTGGGTTTAACTTTGTCGCTGGTGAAATTAGCTCGATTCTCAGTCGCGAACCTGTCGCCCATTACTTTTCCAATAGACAAACTGATATCACATCTCTTGCATCTGGTACTCATGCTTTAAGCAATGGTCTAATGCAAAACGAATGGCCCAAAATGCAAAAGCTAAGAACTCATCTGACACATCTGATCGAACAAAATGATTTATCATCCGACCAATTTTTTTCTCTATTAGAAAATACAGAAAAATCTGATTTAGATCGTCTTCCTGATACGGGGTTAGCACGCTCAGCAGAACATCGGTATTCGAGCCTTTTTGTTGAACCCTTTAATAGTTCGGGTAGACTGTATGGAACTCGATCATCGTGCATTATTATGGCGGATCAGAATGGGCAGGTTCATATGATAGAAAAACAACATTTACCTGACGAACCGTCATTCAAAAATATTCAGTTCCACTTAGTTTAAAGGACATCGACAATGGGAAAGCCATACTCACAAGCTTGTGAAAATAATAAACAACCAATATTAGATGTCATAAAAAACTACTTTGAAAATACAGATTCGGTTTTAGAAATTGGTAGCGGAACAGGACAACATGCCGTTTATTTTGCCGAGCATTTGCCACATTTAACTTGGCAAACCAGTGATAAAAAAGAAAACCATCCTGGCATAAATGCCTGGATTGATGACTATTCAGGCGATAATTTGCTACGACCGATTGATCTCGATGTTACAAACTCATGGCCAGTAACAGCGGCAAAAGGTATTTATAGTGCCAATACCGCCCATATTATGTCTTGGCCTATGGTGGAATCTTTCTTCTCCGGTGTTGGTCGAGTCTTAAAAGCAAACGGTTATTTTTGCTTGTATGGCCCTTTTAATTTTTGCGGTGAATATACCAGCGAAAGTAATAAAGACTTTGACCACTATCTCCAATCTCAAGATCCCGAAATGGGAATAAGAGACTTTGTTGATATCGAAGAACAAGCTCGCAAAGCAGATTTATTTTTTATCGAAAAGCATACTATGCCGGCCAATAATTTTCTTTTGGTTTGGCAAAAATCTGTAATACTAAATAAGACCGTACAGTTCGACTAGTTCGTAATAATCAAAGCGTTCTATTAAGGCCTCAAATACGAGTTGATAAATAGGAAGTAAAACATCCAATGCCAGATCAGCAAAAAACTTCTTTTTTCAAAGAGATTCTAAAACGCCGAATGCTACAAATCGCCGGCTTATACTTAGGCGCGACGGTCGCATTAATGGAGTTCTCAGGAATGATTATCGAACGTTATGGATTCAGCGATAATCTTGTTGACTATGTGCTGGCTGCAATGTTGACTATGATACCGGGAATGTTAATTCTGGCTTGGCGACACGGAGCACCCGGTAAAGATGAGTGGGGAAATATCGAAAAAGTTACTCTACCAACCAATTTACTTGTATTAGTTGGCGTACTTCTTTTTCTAGTGAATAATAGCTCTCAAACTCCGGTGAATACCTCTGCTAGGGATGTAACATCGGCAATAACGAAACAAACCGAATCAACGACTATTCCAAGAATTGGAATTCTTTTTTTTGAGTATCAATCTTCTAATGCGAGTGAAAACTGGCTAGGTTATGCCTCGACATTACTTTTGAGTTTACAACTGCGTCAAAGCGATGAACTTTACGCTACATCACTATTTGATGATAACTTTTATTGGGAAGTTCGACGCGCAGGATTTAAAGATGGGTTAAATATTCCATTATCTTTAGCTCGAAGGGTTGCCCTTAATAGCGACCTTCACTTTTTTATCCGCGGCTCACTAAAGAAAAACGAAAAGTATGAGCTAAATTTAGAAGTGTATGAAACGTCGACGTCTAAAAAAATAAAAACATTATCTATATCAGATGAAAGTCTATTCGTGCTCACCGATAAAGCAACCAATAAGCTACAAAACATAACTGAAATTCCTATCGAGCCATCCTCAAATCTGAATTTAATTCCTGCAAGCGAACACTCGACTAATAATTTGGAAGCTTTGGAAGCTTTTGTCAAAAGCCTTTTAGCAAAGACTTTTGATAACGACTATCAAAAAGCTACTGAATATGCGCAGAATGCAATAAATTTAGATCCCAGCTTTGCACTGGCTCATATTCGACTTGGCCATTTAGCTGCAGAACAAGGTCTATTGGAACAAACAAATATGCATTTTCGGAAAGCATTGACGTATGATTATAAGCTCACCCCTCGCCTAACTCTTTCTATTCGAGCTTCCATTCATGCGACTGAGCAAAATGCCGAAGAACAAATTAACCTATTTCGCAACTGGATAGAGTTATACCCTAATGACTACGAGCCAAAAAATAATTTGGCGCTCATACTTCAGTTTAGAACAAATGATAGAGCAGAAATTATTCAATTATTGAAAGACTCTTTAGCCTTAAACCCGGCACAACCACAAGTTTATCAGCGATTGGGAGAGGCCTATCTAGCGATAGAAAATCAATCTATGGCTAAGAAAATGTTTCAAAAACACCGAGAGCTTCGCCCTAAGTCATATCGACCATTGTTAGAACTTGGCAAAATAGAACTTAATGTAGGAAACCTAGAAGCGGCAGAGAAGTTTTTCGTACAAGCATCATTACTTGAAGGAGACAAAGTTTCTCCAATCTTAGCGCTCGCTAATCTAGCTTATCGACGTGGCGATTTGAAAACGATGCAAAAAAAGCTCGACGAAGCCGCTTTAATCTCACAAGCTCCAAGACAACTCGCACGACTGAAACAAAATGAAATGGGAGTGGCGATACTTTCTGGCCAACCGCAAAAGGCTTATAGCTTGTTAGAAGAGTTTCAACAGTCACTGAATGAATTTGAAGAACCGCTCGATATCATATTTGGAGGATATGTATCACGAACAGAAATTTACCTAGCAGCCAACAAGCGAGGGACTATTGAAAATCAATTACAGGCTCTTAAACAAAAAATTGACCCATCTCTCCAAGAACTGGTCGACTTTGGTACTCTCTTTATTCAAATACAAAGCGATAAATTTGACGAAGCTCAAAAAACTCATATTAAAGTTAAAAAGGTTGTCGAGCGCTTTAACCTACGACAACTCAACTATCTTTTACTTTATACACAAGCACGCATTGATGAGTCTAAAAAGCAGTGGAATAGCGCACTTAAGAACTATACCGATGCCACGAGGAACTTATTATTAAGTCCTAGCATAACACCTAATTTTGACGCATTGCTTGAAGAATCCATAATACGAACTTACCGCAAGTCAGGTGAAATCCAAAAGGCAATTGAAGTTGCAGAATCTTATTTATCGAAATGGCCTTTTCACCCAGATATTAATCTTGAATACGCCAAAAGTCTTATAGACCTTAATAAGCACGATGACGCCCTTATAGCTTTAAGTAAAGTCGAGTTAATGCTAGCGGATGCTGAAGTGGACTGCTTTCAATGCAAAGAGTTAAGTAAATTGAAAAAAATGCTAAATGAATAACTTGGTGAATTTAAAAGCTATTTTCCGGCTCGGATTAAACCACCTAAACCTTTATTTTCAAGCACTTCAAATAGAAATGTATGGACGTCTTTGGCTTTTTCGAGACTTAAAACATGAGCAACTAATTGTTTGGCTTCAGCCGAGTCGAAATGACGAATAATCTTTTTTATTTTAAGAATACTGCGAGCATTCATGCTCAACCCTTGATAACCCATGCCTAATAAAAGAACAGCAGCCATAGGATCACCTGCCATTTCGCCACAAATATTAAATCGAATTTTTTGTTCCGAACACTCTTTGGCAATTAAGTCAAGAACCGTAATCAAAGCAGGATGATAGTAACTGTATAAAGTTGAGACGCGAGTATTGTTTCGATCTACCGCCAATAAATACTGTGCAAGATCATTACTGCCGACAGATAAAAAGTTAACTCGCTTGGCAATTTGTGCGATTTGATAGATGGCAGATGGCACTTCAAGGATAATTCCAACTTCAGGCATTTCTCGTGGAACGCCCCCAAGCTCGTGATTAACTTCATACAATGCCTGCTCCAACAAACGCATCGCCTCATCAACTTCATCAACGCTGGAAACCATTGGAAGAGAAATGCGAATGTCAGGGAAGTCACGGGAGGCTTTAAAAATAGCACGCGCTTGAACAAGAAAAATTTCAGGATGGTCCAACGTAATTCGAATACCTCGCCATCCTAAAAAAGGGTTGTCTTCAACAATTGGAAAATACGGTAGTTGTTTGTCACCACCGATATCCAATGTTCTAAATGTTACTGACTTACCTTTGAAAGCCTCGAGTGCAGAACGATAAATTCGAGTCTGTTCTTCTTCGCCAGGAAATTGCTCACGCAACAAAAATGGAATTTCCGTTCGATATAATCCAACACCGTCAGCACCAACATGCAAACTTTTCTCAAAGTCAGCCATCAATCCGGTATTAACCAATAATGGAATAACTTTACCATCTATCGTTTTAGCTGGCTTACTAGTGTACCTTTCCAACTCTTGTGTCAGTTGTCGTTCTTCAATAATGAGATGTTCGTACTGGTGCTTTAAACCTTCTGACGGAGATAAAAAGAGCAAGCCTTTGTATCCATCAACAATTAATTCTTTTCCTTCAAAGTTATTAATCGGTACGTTATCAAACCCAGAAACCGAAGGAATACCCAATGCTTTTGCCAAAATAGCCGCATGCGATGTTGGTGAACCGCGCATCGAGACCATACCTAAAATCTTTTCTGTGGGAAGTTCAGCAAGCATTGCAGCAGTGATCTCTTCCGCCACTAAAATCGAAGCTTTCGTTAACTTTGGCCGTGCTGTTCGATCGTCTTCAAGATAGACGAGTACGCGGCGCGCTAAATCTTTTAAATCTGACGACCGCTCTCGAAAGTAGGTGTCCTCCATTGTTTCGAATACTCGAATATGCTGGTCGACTGCGCGACGTAAAGCTGCAGGAGCCCAATGCCCCTCTTCAATTTCGGCAATAACATCTCGCTTCAATCCATTATCATTGAGTATATTCAAATAGGCATCGAACAAACTGAGTTCTTCCGAGCCCAGCGTATTTTCCATTCGACTTTTTAGCGCAATAACCTCAGCCTGTGCTAATTGAAACGCTTTTTTTATGCGCTTTAATTCTGCAGAAATACTTTTGGCGGGCTTGTCAGGAATACCTGATAAATCGGCAGGCGGATAAAACACCATCGCCTCGCCAATGGCTATTCCACTTGCCGCAGGAAAGCCTTTTAGCTTGCGAATAGCATGAGGATCACTAACTGGAGCGGTTATTTGGTCACGACTTTCAGAACGAGCTATTACCGAAGCCAATTGAGCCGACAAAGTAACAAGAAAATTAACTTCAGGCTCAGAGAATTTTCGACGTTGTTTTTGCTGAACAACAAGAACGCCCAGAACACGTCGCTGATGAATGATCGGCGCTCCTAACAAGGACTGATAAGCCTCTTCAGAAGCGTCTTCGACCGGCTCAAAATTAGGATGGTTTGGCGCATCATCTAGATTGATCGGCTCTTCCCGCTGCGCGACGAGTCCCACAATGCCTTGATGAAAATCTAACTGAAGCTGACCAACAACTTTAGGATTTAATCCTTTGCTAGCCATAAGCGTGAGTCGCTGATGGTCGTAATCAGCTAAATATACCGAACAAACCTCACTACCCAAAGATTCACAAACTCGCAATACAACGGCTTCGAGTGCTTGCTGAGTGTTTTCTGCACGATTAACTTCCTGAGTAATCTGTCTGACGCGCTCCAGCATAGCCCTCCTGCAATTTTTTAATCTGCTTATTTTTTCCGTTGTTGATGATGCCGCCTTCTGGAGCGTTTTTGCCTCTGGAACCGTTGCTGCTCGTGCATAACTGGCAGCAGTTCCATCAACGCCTGGCGATAGACATCTCGCTTAAATGCGACGACTTGCCGAATCGGATACCAATAACCCACCCACATAAAGTCATCAAACTCAGGGTGATTGGTTGTGTCAAAATCAATTCGACTCTCGTCGCTAATTAATTTTAGCAGATACCATTTTTGTTTCTGACCAATACACAAAGGAACGCTGTCATGGCGGATATAACGCGTTGGCAACCGGTAGCGCAACCAGTTTTTGGTTGAGCCCAAGATCTTTACATCTTGCCGAGAGAGACCAATTTCTTCGTAAAGCTCCCGATACATGGTTTCATCGGGTGTTTCACCTTCATTGACCCCGCCCTGAGGGAATTGCCAAGAATTCTGCCTTGCACGGCGTGTCCAAAGTAATTGACCAGATTCATTACAGACGATTATGCCAACATTGGCACGAAATCCTTCTGAATCAATCACTTATAAATACCAATTAAATTTTTCTTAAACTCATTCAACCACAAGTTTTTGATTTCAGCAAATGAAATGTCCCCCAAATGATTGAAGTCATGGTTTACAATGGCCACCAATTGATGACATCAGAGATTGATTTATTTTGCGACTGGCTATTTTTGACCTCGACCATACACTGCTTGAAGGCGACTGTGATCAGCTATGGGGAGATTTTATCTCAGAAAAGGGCTTGGTCGATGTTGAGTTTTATCAGTCTCAAAAAAATCGCTATTTTAGCGAGTACCAAGCTGGCCAATTAGATATTCAAAGTTTTCTCGAATTTTCAGCAAAGACCCTGGCAACATTTTCTCACTCAGAACTTAAAGAATTAGGAAAAGAGTTTGCGCAAGTAAAAGTAAAGCCGAAACTAAGGCCCCGTGGAATTGATCGACTCCAACAGCATAAAGAAAATAATGACTGCTGCCTTGTCGTGACAGCAACCAATCACTTTCTCGCGGGTTGGGCAACAATGCATTTACCCATCGATGGCTTAATCGCCAGCGAACTTGAACAAATCAATGGCAACTATACGGGAAACATTAAAGGCCTTCCAAGTTATCAAGCAGGCAAAATCCGTCGCTTACAAATGTGGCTCGCTGAAAAGCCATATTCTTTGCAACAATCAACTTTTTACTCCGACTCACATAATGATCTTCCTTTATTGCGTGAAGTAGAGGTTCCAGTTGTTATTAGTCCAGATGATACGCTAAGAGAAGTCGCGCAAAATAACAATTGGCCAATAGAAAACTGGAGTATCAATTGAGTCAACGTATAACGCCACCGAAGACTACCAAAGAACTTATGACTCGAGCCGAGAGTCTCGCTGGATTTAAACTCAGCAATATCGCAGAAAAGTATGCTGCCCAACTGCCTGAAACATTAAAACTCGAGAAAGGTTGGATTGGCCAGTTTATCGAATTTATATTAGGAGCCAGTTCAGGCTCATTACCGCAACCCGACTTTCCCAATCTAGGCATTGAGTTAAAGACCATCCCTATCGACGAGACTGGTAAACCTTTAGAGTCGACTTATGTAAGTGTTGTTCACCTGATCAATAATCAAGGAGAAACCTGGGAAAATAGTCTGGTTAAAAGAAAATTAAATCATGTCCTTTGGGTTCCCATCATAAGTACAAAAAATCTGGCAATAAAAGATCGCGTAGTTGCAACACCTCTTCTCTGGCAACCTACGCCTGAACAAGAGGCCACTCTCCGCAGCGACTGGGAAGAAACCATGGAAAAGGTAATGCTAGGAGAACTTGGACAACTTAACTCGAGATTTGGTCAGGCTCTACAAGTGAGGCCGAAAGCAGCGAACTCCAAAATACTTACAGATGCTATAGGCAGCGATGGAGAGGTTATCAAAACCCTTCCCAGAGGCTTCTACTTAAGAAGCAATTTTACCCACTCTATATTAAAGTCATTGAGTTATTAATGAATCCTATAGTATATACTTGAGTTAGACTTAAGACTGAGTACAACATACTCTCAAGAAAATAAAAATATTGGCTTTAATCATGAAAAATCTTTGGACAATCATTGTTATTTGTCTTTTAACTCCACTGTGCTTTTCTTTTGACCAAGAGAAGTTGCGAGTTACTTTAAATACTACCGCACCGGAATTATTAGACAGTCTCAATAACACCAGAAGATATATCGAGAATGAAAGTAGTATTGACGAAGAAAAGCTAAAACTTATTTATCGCACATTGAATAAATTAGAAAGTCGATTGCTTCGTTGCTCAAACCAACCTCAAGATCCTTCAAAAGACTCAACAATCCAAACATTAGGTCACAATCTAAGTGCCAAAGATTGTCAACAATTAACCGATGAGACAATGTTGGTAAAAAAAGAAGTACTTACGAAATTAAATAGCTTTTCTTTTTATCGCTACAAAACTCGGAGAACATCGCTGCTCCAAAGTAGTACGGATACGACACACCAATCACCATCTATTGTTAAATACATCCAAGTTAACTTTAAAGAAAATTTATTCGTAGGAACCCTTTTCTTTGTTATTTCATGGCTTATATTGAAAAAGCTAAACCGTATTGACAATAGAAACAATCAATCAACACACTGGTCACTTCACTCAATATTAATAATGAGTACCATAGCATTTATTGCCATTTGGTTTACAAATACCACAACACACTACTATGAAATTGAAACTTGGTACACACTGTTATTCACTGCATCGCTTTATTTGTCTTGGCTAAAAAAGTTTAAATTCAGTACTTTCATTAAATGCTTGCTTCTATTTTCAGGCTCAGTTTTCAGTGCAGATTTACTAACAAGTGATTTAGTTAATCGCAACAACTACTGGTTACTCATCGCAGACTTTTCCCTAATATGTTTTTGGGCTGTTATTCTTTACTTATCTTTTAGCTCACTAAGCAACAGGAAAAAACTTATTTTCTGGCTTTCAACGACTTTCGTGTTAGCACTTGATGCGACAGGTTTTCATGAATTAGCTCATCAATTAATTCTAACCTCAATCACATTCCGCACGCTATGGCTATTTGTGAAATTGATTCACGATGTAGGACCAGACATTTGTCGATATTATTTTTGGTTAATTTCTAAAATAAATTTTTTAAAGTCAATTGAACGCAATGCTCCATTGCTACCCGGAGAGGGATGGATTCGTTGGGGTTTAACTATAGGCATATCGCTTCTCGTTTTTATGTCGCAAATGACTATTCTTGGGATCCCAGATTATTATACAGAGCAAATAAGTTCAGCCATTAACGAAGGTTTTCAAATAGGAACTATTACTGTTTCTATTCGATCTCTTTTAGAGGCAACAGTAATTTTCGGTATGCTATTAGGTTTTTCAAGCCTCTTAAAAGCCAGGTTAGAAAAAAATGATTCTGTTAACGAAAATATCGCCAAAAATGGGCAAGAAGCAATAGCTGCGATTTTCTGGTATTCAGCCGTAGTCACATCAGCCTTAATAGCTCTTTCAATTGCCGGCTTCTCGGTTCAAAATTTAGCTCTGGTAGCAGGCGCGTTCAGTATCGGTATAGGTTTTGGTTTACAAAATATTGTGAGTAACTTTGTCTCAGGTCTTATCCTATTAATTGAACGCCCCATTAAAAAAGGCGACTGGATAATAACAGGAAATACAGAGGGAATAGTTAAGAATGTCAATATTAGAGCGACTCAAATACAAACATTCGATCGAGCAGATATCATCATTCCCAACTCCGATCTTATTACAACTCAAGTTACTAACTGGATGCTTAATGATCGAATTGGAAGGCTCCGATTAGTCATTGGTGTTGCGTATGGTAGTGATACGGAGAAAGTTAAACAATTACTCACCGAGATCGCATTAAATCATCCGTTAACAATTTCAGATAATGATGATTATCCTTGTCAGATCCATTTTTCGTCCTTTGGTGACAGCAGTTTAAATTTTGAAATTCGAGTATTTCTTCATAATATTTCAGATATCCCGAATGTACGTAGTGATTTAAATTACCAAATCGATAAATCATTCCGAGAAAACGGTATTGAAATTCCTTTTCCACAAAGAGACTTACACATTCGAAGTGATAAGACTAAAGGAGCTTAAAAATTAATGACTAATCCACCCATTTTAATGCAACTATCAGATGGACAGTGGGAATCCTGTAAAAGTATTGACTTGTTCCATTCAAGTCATTCAAAGTGGTTCACTTTAGATTATAAAGATGAAAGTAATCTATTATCAATTTTCGATTCTTTGCCTCTATCGGAAACTCAGCGAAATGCATTAGTCGACCCCGAGATTCGACCCAGGCTTTTGGTCACTTCTGACGAGAAGATATTACTGTTTATTCGAGGAATTAATCTTAATCCAGAGTCTGAGCCTGAAGACATGGTAAGTATTAGAATTTACTTTGATCAAAATCACTTACTTTGCTTTCGCAGTCGACGTTTACAAACAATTTCAGAAACACGTCAATTTCTAGAAAAAAATCCAACAGAGCTGCCTAACCTACAACTGTTATTTACTCACCTACTAAGAGAAATTTTATTTCGAATCGAGAAGCAAGTAACGTCTTTGGCGAATAAACTGGACGATCTTGAAGATGCCGTCGACAGTGGGGAAAACATTGATTTTGAGAAGGTCGAAAATATTCGACGCACCTCAGCTAAGTTATGGCGCTACCTTTCACCACAAAAAGATGTTTTGGAAAAGTTAACACGTGTTTCCGTTAGCTGGCTAAATACTGAAACGAAACATCAACTACAAGAGCTTGAAGATGAAATGATTTATGAAGTAGAAGAGCTAGCTCTTGTAAGAGAACGATGCCAGCAACTAGAAAACTTACTCTCAAACAAACTTTCTCAGCGAGTAAATAAAAATTTATATTTAATTTCTGTGATCACCGCAATATTTATTCCCGTCTCATTTTTAACTGGGTTATTGGGTATTAATGTAGGCGGTATGCCGGGCGTTGAAGCAAATTCTGCTTTTTGGTGGGTTTGCTCTGTGTTGTTAATAATTGCGATTATTGAAATAATTTATTTAAAAGTGAAAGGTTGGTTTTAAGAAGCCTGAAGCGCCGTCAAGCTTCTTAAAATCGATGATAACTTTAATTTCAATGACAATAATAAGTAACGTAAAGCTTACCGAAAGTCGTGTTGATATCAGCTTCCGATTTAAGCTCAGTCAAGATTTCACCTCCAGAGTAAACACTTGACCATGTCGAAATGGAGTCAGAGTCATACACACCTTGTCCAGTTAGCGCACAGTGAGATATTTTCTTTGGTAAACTTATTGAACATCCTGTAGACCAAGAAATAGAATCTTCATCGTATTTTCGAAATGTTCGCTCTTCCTGTTTTTTTCCATCCACGATACAGCTCGGATCAGCATTAAACGTTAGTGTAACAGTAACGTTTACCCCCTTTGCCAATAGATTTCCTGAAAAAAGCATCAAAGAAAGGCTTACTATAAAAATGTTTATTATGTTTTTCATAAGGTTCCCCTTTTTTATTCTCATAATTAAAACTAGCACAATTCAAGCAAATTTCAGGTTCTAATTACGAATCAAATAAAGTGATTTAAAACACAAACGAGGAAACCTTATCGACTCCTTGCAATAAAAAACTATTTAGTTTTTTAATATCGCAAATTAATAATGAATATCTGTAGTAAGTTGTACTAAGACAATGGGTGAAGTATTTAATCAGAGGTGTACTATGCGAACGATTAACCTAGTTGTATTGTCTTTTATAACTTTTATTTCCTTTCAAACCAAAGCAAGTGACCATTGTGAAATATATCCACTAACAGTCTCGCAAACGCTATTAGAAAATGCAACTCTTGGTCAAGAGTTTTCAGAAGTTCCCAATGGTACAGGCCCGGGCAATTACAGCTGGTTAACGTGGAATGGTTCTAACGATGTTGTAACCTTATCAGAAAGTTTAGTGCCTCCCGGAAATGTCGAAACTTATATTAATCCAGACGATACAAGTGATACGTTTTTATCAGTTAGCGATTTTGTGCAAGGTCGTCCTGGCGTCATGAACAGTCGACAAGTTCGTGATAGATTAGATGCTCTTCTCGGACAAGCAATTATAGTCCCTGTTTGGTCAAGTAATCGTGGACAAGGTAGTTTGTTTGATTATGAAGTAGCGACTTTTGCTTCTATTGAACTTATCGACTATCGCCTCAATGGTCAGGGATGGATTTCGTTTACTTACTTGGGAATTAACGATTGCTCTCCCGAAGGAAATGAAGCACCGACGGTGGAAGACATAACAATTAATGGTACAACTGACTCACCTGTAACATTTAATGTTTCAGCTCTCGACGCTGACGGTGATGAACTCACATACTCTGTCATTGATTCACCAACAAACGGAACACTAACAGGATCAGGACCCGAATATACTTACACTCCAAATTCAGGATTTATAGGTACCGATTCATTTACTTTTATCGCCAATGATGGCGAAGTTGACTCACAACTCGCAACAGTAACTTTAAATGTCTCGCAAGCATTATGTGAACTTTATCCAATCACAGTAGCTCAAACATTTTTTACAAATGCGGAAACCGGCGACCAATTTAGTGAAATTCCAACCGGCACTGGTCCAGGAAATTACAGTTGGTTAACTTGGGATGGTGCGAATGATGCAGTAAGTTTGGCTGAAAGCTTAGTTCCTCCAGGTAATAGCGATAACTACATTAACCCAGATAATTCAAGTGATACTGAATTATCAATTGGTGATTTTGTTCAAGGTCGTCCCGGTGTTAAAAATAGTCGAGCTATCCGTGATAATTTGGATGCTCTCATCGGTGTTCCTATTGATATACCTGTCTGGTCAAGCAATCGAGGACAAGGTAGTAATTTCGATTATCAAGTTTCTGAATTTGCAACTATTCAACTGATCGATTATCGATTAAACGGACAAGGCTGGTTATCTTTTGAATTTCTCAGAATGGGCAGTTGTACGCTTGATGATAACTCTCCTCCAGTCGCATTAGATTTGGAAACACAAGCTGCCGAAGATACCCAATTATCACTCACAGTCATTGCGACTGATGCCGACGATGATCCTTTAACTTATAGAATTGTAACGCCTCCTGAAAACGGGACACTTACTGGTGACGGACCTGACTATATTTATACACCGAATCCAGGATTTAGTGGTACAGATACGTTTACTTTCGTCGCGAATGATGGACAAGTCGATTCCAATACAGCAACAGCAACAATAGAAGTTATACCTGACGCTAATCAACCTCCTGTTGCTGAAAGCTTAACGGTTAGCACATTAATTGATACGTCCATTGACTTAGAGGTAGAAGCAAGTGATCCCGATGGGGATCCTCTAACTTACATTATCGTAGAGCAACCAGAAAATGGAACAATTACTGGAAGCGGACCTGAGTTTGTTTATACGCCTGACGAAGGATTTACAGGTATCGACACATTCTCTTTCGTTGCGAACGATGGCCAGGACGATTCAAACATTGCTACAGGAACGATTCAAGTTAAAGAGTTTAACACACCACCCGTCGCCCAGAATCGTCGGGTTAGTATGTTAGAAAATGAAACGTTGAATATTTTTGTTGAAGCCGGTGATGTTGATGGAGATCCATTAACTTATGAAATTGTAACACCACCAGCCGAAGGGACTGTCACTGGTGAAGGTCCCAACTATGTTTACACACCAAATCCAGATTTTTCTGGTATTGATACATTTTCATTTGTTGCCAATGATGGTCAGAACGACTCTAACATTGCAACTGTAATTATTGATGTGATACCCGTTAATAATCCTCCAGTTGCGCAAGACATAATTGCAGAAGGTCAGGAAGATAGTCCTCTAGATGTGTTGGTAGTAGCAACTGATGAAGATGGTGACCCACTCACTTATGTCATCGTTACTGAACCTGAAAATGGCACACTTACCGGTGACGGGCCCAACTATGTGTATACGCCAGATCCTGGTTTTACAGGTACAGATACCTTTGAGTTCATTGCAAGTGACGGACAAGATAATTCAAATGTCGCAACAGCAACTTTAGAAATCATCGAAGTGAATAATCCGCCTGTTGCAGAAGATTTATTCGTTAATGGCCCAGAGGATACTTCCGTCGATATCAATGTGGTAGCAACAGACGAAGATGGCGACCCGCTAACTTATATCATCGTTACTGAACCAGAAAATGGTACACTTACCGGTGACGGGCCCAACTATGTGTATACGCCAGATCCAGGATTTACGGGTATCGATACCTTTGAATTCATTGCGAGTGACGGCGAAGATAATTCAAATGTCGCTACCGCCACGGTTGAAATCAACGCTGGTAACAATCCTCCCATTGCGCAAAGCTCATTAGTTGAAGGGCAAGAAGATACACCATTAAACATTACCGTTAATGCCACTGACGCAGATGGAGACTCTCTTACCTATCAAGTTATTTCAGGGCCTGAAAATGGAACACTAACTGGTGATGGTCCAAACTTTGTTTACACACCTAATTTAAATTTTAGTGGTTCAGATTCTTTTACATTCATTGCTAATGATGGTCAAGCAGACTCAAATACCGCGACAATTACAATAAACGTTGCAGATTTGAATAGCCCGCCTGTGGCTGAAGATCTCGTTTTTGAAGGATTAGAAGATACGCCTCTCGATGTCACGGTTGTCGCGTCCGACTCGGATAACGACCCACTAACCTACATCATAGTTACGCAACCAGAGAACGGAACGTTAACCGGAGATGGACCAAATTATATCTACACACCGGATCCAGGTTTTGTTGGAACGGATTCATTTGAATTCATAGCGAGTGATGGTCAAGATAACTCAAATGTCGCGACAGCAACCATCGAAGTCTTAGAAGTTAACGTCGCTCCTATCGCACAAAATGACTCATTTGAAGTGGATGTAAACTCATCTTTCTTTATTAATCTTACTGCAACCGATGGCGATGGTGATCCTCTAACCTATACTATTGTCAGTCAACCCAATGGTTCTTTATTTGGCAGTGGTAATGGTTACTTTTATACACCACCATTCAACTTTACTGGAACCGATACCTTCACCTTTAAAGTCAATGATGGACTTGTCGATTCCAATATTGCGACGATTACAATAAATGTAATTGAATTAAATGAAGCTCCTGTTGCACAAGATGCGACTTTTGATGTTGTTGTTGACACACCAAAAGACATAACCGTTGTCGCTACCGATGGCGACAATGACTCGTTGACTTACTCCATTACGTCGCAGCCTAGTCAAGGTGTGTTAACAGGTGTTGGACCAAATTATGTTTACACTCCAAATAGTGGATTTAGTGGCACCGATAGCTTTAGCTTTAAAGCCAATGACGGCCAAGTAGACTCAAATATTGCGACAGTTACGCTCAATGTCGCTCCATTTGAAAATACGCCACCCGTTGTCGAGGATGACCAGTTTATTGGCTTCCAAGACACACCGCTTGAGTTTACCGTTAGATATTCGGATGCTGATGGCGATCCACTAACCTTCTCCATTGTTGGAGGACCTTTCTTTGGAACAATATCAGGCGATGGCCCCACTTATATTTACACTCCGGGCCCAGGATTTTTTGGAACAGATCTTATTGAAGTTCAAGCGAATGATGGAACTGACAACTCAAATGTTGCAGAAATATTCATTAATATTCGAGGCAATGAGTTTCAATCAAATCAATATCTAATAAAAAGACAAGACTTCTAGCAATAATAAAGACTGCAAGGATGCAGTCTTTATTTTCTCAACTCGGTAACTTTTGAAGCTGAATATGAACCATCGGGTTCAACAACGAATGAAGTTACTTGTGCTGTATTTCCCTTAATAGAAAAAAAGAAGAAACCAGGCTTCTTGTCTTCATACCACTTAAGGTTATTATTTGCATTTTGTTTTAAAGGAGTAATATTTGACCCAGATCCAGAGACAAATAATTCAGTACTTTTGCATTTATTTGGACTCTCTAAGTATTGAAGGTTATGTTCGTGACCTGCAAGCAATACATCAACATTATTGCATACATTATTTTCGATAAAACCCTTCCACCAAACACCTAAAGCGCGTTGCAATCCATCAGGACTGTTACTCTTAGCAAGATCTAAATCCTCATAATTACCTGCATTACCATGTTCACCATTAGAGCGGTAAGGATGATGTGCATAAGCAATGTTCCACATTGCTTTCGAACGATTAATTCGTTGCTTTAACCAACTCTGTTGTCGACTTGTGTAATCTTTCGCTCGATAGCTTTTCTCAACGCCAACTGGAGAAGTTAAAACCGTTGAATCTAGCGCATAAAATCGAATTAATGGGTGTTTTGTATTACCCAACGGAGTATCAAAATGATAATATCGTGCTGGTAGTTGAAATTGAAAACTGCTTTTTTTCTTTCGTTTTGAATAAGCGATTTGTAGATCACCTCGATAGTTTAAAGCACCACTTCCTTCTTTCAAAATACCAGAATTATCATGATTACCGAGCACCTGATAAAATGGTATAGCGACCTCCGAAAAAGGTTCTTCGAATTTTTTTTCAAATAAGGAATCTTTAGTCGACTCAACTCCAAAGGGATAAATATTGTCACCGAGGCCAATTACAAAGTCACATGACTCTTGTTGACATACATTCACCATAGTTTTAGCAAGAGCGTACTGAATATCATTTCCTTTTCCATAATCACCAAGAGCAATAAAGTTAATTGTCGGTAAATCATTTTGATTTGTCGAAATAAGCACAAAAGATCTATCAGCTCCAGAGTTATTTTTAACTTCTAATTCAATTTTGTATTGACCAGCCATATCTATTTTTAATGAAGTTTCACTGCGATCGTTATTGGCCAATTCAGAACCAGACCCATTAGGTCGTTCAATAACCTTCCATGAATAATTTATTAGGGAGAGATCTGACGATCGGCTTTTTTGTGCCGAGATGATAATATCGTCACCTACTTTAGCGAAAATATTATTCCTATCAACAATAGCGAGAGGTTTTGATAAAGGAGCCATCGTTGGAGGTTGACTAACAAGTCTAATGTAATCAGGAAAAGTTCTGCATCCAAATAACAAAAAAAAGATAATAATAATCAGCGTATTTCTAAACATACTTACTCCTCAATACCATAGCCAATGCTTTTGGGTATTAATTTTATGAAGAGAACCAATCGAATAATTGCTGCATAGACTCTCGTATAACTTTCTGGCTTTGCTTAGAACCAGCGTTGCACTCTAAACCTTGAATACAAAAGTCAAAAGTATGTTCCGCTTCCGCAAACAAATGTAGCTGGTTTCTATTGGAGCAATGGTATATTTTACGATACTCACCCTCTTCAGGATTGCCTCCAAAATTTTCGGCAGGTCCTTGTTCTATATTTCCAGACAAGGCATTACAAAAGCGAACGGACTGATCAGATGGTACTAGCGTATCGCTAACTCCATGCAATAAAAAATATTCGGGATAATTACGTGGAGCATTTACAACAATTTCAGTCAATGTGTTACTTACAATAGCTTCACTTTCTTCACTAATGGTTTGTACGTCTTCATCTAAAAATCGACGCATAATTTTTTCACCCTTGAGTAAACCTGGGCTTAACTTAGCTTGCTGGGCGTAGTACTTAAAATCTGTTGGCCCATAAAAGGCGCCAACTTTGTTGATAGACTCAGGATGATATACAGAAAGCCAAATTGCCAAAAATGCGCCTGCTGAACCACCCAATAAATCTATTGACCCACTATCCGAACCATATTCACTAGCGTTATCTTTGACCCAGCTATAAGCGTCGTATGCGTCACTAGTAATTTCACGCCAGTAACTTCCATTACATTCATAGTTACCATCATGCTCACCAGCCAAGCGATAAAATGGCAAATACACAACATACCCACGTTTTGTAAAGTGTGATATTGCGCTTTCAACTGCAGCGATTCCAGTTCCTCGGAATGCCCAACCACCGCCATGATAAATTATTAATGATTTTAGGCCTGTCGCTTTTACATCATTTTTATAAACTCTCATTTCTAACTGACACTCACCCAACCCTCTAAGCACTAATTTTTTTTGCTCATTAAAAGACGCATATTCATCGTAACTTGCTACGTTTTTATATCGCTTTCGAAGCATAAAGGGCTGAAGGTTATTTTTGGTTGATATCAAATTAAAGTCGAGTCTTGAAGAAGGTTGTAATGTCCACTCATCTTCACGCCAGTACCAAGAAGCCGCATTACCCAAATAATCCCTTTCATCCGCCATTAGCTCATCACAAAATTCTTTAACTGTCGTTGGATTGAACTTAAATGGCTTGGTACATCGGTTATCCGAGAAAAGTGTTACTGCACTTGTTATTTCATCGAGCGATTTTTCTTCACAAGACAAACTACTCGAATTATTACTATATACTGGTTGATGTTGAAGAGGATCCATTGTTAATCGTGATGCATAACAACTGCCTCGGGCTTTAAAGTACTCAGCAACTTCCTTTTTTACTGAGTCCAGTGAGGGTTTGGATGTGCAGCCCATAATCATAAATAAAATAAATAACAAGCTGTAACGAACTATCATTTTTGCGCTCCATCGAATCTTTAATCTCTAAGATAGTAAAAAATTCCTAATAAGACTGAATTTTTTAAGAATTTCAATGCAGCGTCGACTTTATATTTTAATTGGAGATGAAGGATCTCGTAATCCTTGATAAATAAAAAATACGAGCCCAAAGATACTATTCTTTATTTTCACGATCTAAACGAGTGGTTAATATTCTCATTTCCTCTCGAAGAATTGATATTTCATCATACAATACTTTCCTTTCATCATGTGCTTCTTCGAGTGCTTCTCGATCAGACTTACCTTGATCCATTTCATGCCGAGTCTGCATGGCATTAACAACAACCGCAATAAAAAGATTAAGCATGGTAAAAGTCGCAATCAAAATGAATGGTACAAAGAAAATCCAAGCATGAGGCTGAGTTTCCATTACCGGTCTTACAATTCCCATAGACCAACTTTCAAGAGTCATTATTTGAAACAATGTATAAAAACTCTTACCTAAAGTGCCAAACCACTCAGGAAAGTTTTCACCAAATAATGTTGTTGCCATTACTGCAGAGACATAAAAAATTAAACTTAATAAGGCAACAATTGCCCCCATTCCGGGCAGAGATTGAATAAGTGCAGTCACAACGGCTCTCATACTGGGAGCAACAGAAACCAGCCGTAAAACCCTAAGCACTCTCAATGCTCGTAAAATAGCAAAAGGACCGCTGGCAGGTATGAGCGAAATAACTACAATAGTAAAATCGAATAAACTCCAAGGATCTTTAAAGAACTTCAACCGATAAGCATATAAACGAAGCACTATCTCGACCACAAAAATTCCCAGTATTATTGAGTCTAACGTTAATAATAGACCTCCGATTTTTGCCATAACAACTGACGAGGTTTCGAGACCAAGAATAATGGCGTTAATGACAATGGCCGCGATAATAAAATTTTGAAACCCATTCCGCTCGACAAATGACCGAATTTTCTCTTTCATTATTTAACCTTAAATAAACACTAATCTAACTAACATAACAATTGCTTTCTCTCGAGCTTAATCAAGTAATAAACAAGCCCGGATGCTCGCATTAACATAAAGCAATAGAAAGCCAGCCAAAGACCATGATTGCCAAACAATTTTACTGAAAACATAGCTGGAATAAAAACAAATATTACGGCAATCAACATACTGTTTCGCATTTCCGATGTACGTGTTATTCCAACAAAAATACCATCTAGCCAATAACTCCAGACGGCAATCAACGGAACAAACACCAGATAGGGTAAATATACGAAAGCCGCATTTCTCACTTCAGGAATGTCCGTCATGAACCTAACCATCCACTCGCCGATTAACCAATAAAGTAAGACAAAGAAACCACTGCATATTAGAGACCAAAATCCAGAAGTTACTAAAGCGTCCCAAAATTCTTTGTGATATTTTTTACCAAAAGCTTTACCTGCAAGAGCCTCAACGGCATTAGCAAATCCATCCAACCCATGTGCCATTATCATAACAAAGTTCATCAATACTGCATTAGCGGCCAGTATATTGTCGCCCAAACTGGCGCCAACCGAAGTTTGAATATAGAAAACCGATTCCAATGCTAGCGTACGAATAAAAATGTCGCGATTTAACCCTAAAAGACGCTTAAATGCAGATGATTCAAAAAGAGGACGGCTCTCCTTTTCTCGAGGTATATTTTTTAATACCCAATAGACCGCCAGTGCACCAATAACTAATCCACTATAATCGGCAATCAAGCTAGCCCAGGCCGCACCAGCAACTCCCATATCCCAATAAACAACAAAAAGGATATCGAGACCGATGTTGACCAGGTTAGAAATGAACAAGATAAATAGAGGCACTTTCGCATTCTGCATGCCCAAAAGCCATCCGATAAAAACATATCGAAGTAATAACGCTGGCATTGCCCAAATTCTTATGTCGAAGTACTCAGTTGCAAATCTATAGACAGCGTCACTTGCTCCCATAAATGCCATGGCTAACTGCCAGATAGTTCCTCTTAGCACTAACACAATGAGTGAAATTGCCAATGCCAGTAATACTGCATTAAACAATGATTGTCGTATCGCATATCCATCGGACGAGCCATTAGCCTGAGCTGTCAAGCCAGTTGTGCTCATTCTTAAGAATCCCATGGCCCACATAATCATGGTGATTATTAAGCTTCCTATTGCCGTAGCTCCCAAAAAATGTGCATGGTCCAAATGACCCACAACGGCCGTATCTACAAGGCCAGTAATGGGAACCGTAAGATTTGACAAAATCATAGGAATAGCGAGAGCGAACGTTTGTCGGTGCATCGATTTGTTCTGCAAATGTAAATATAAGTTCCTGAACACTCAATTAATCCAATACTTTCAAAAGTTTCAATTATACCATGATGCGAGATCATCCCGACTTGCTCACAATCGACTACACTTATATCAGTTACAGAAGAGGTAAATGCTAGCAATAGCATCAATCGAAAAGCTTTAATCGTAACTGACTTTTATTAAGTAGGTAACTGAAAAACTCCAACTCGATATCAGGAAATAATGTGAATTTTTCGACCATTCTAGGAATTATTATTGGTGTAGCGATTATTACATTTGTTGTTCTAATTAGTGCTATTGATCCTATGTCATTTTTAAATGTACCAGGAATAATCATAGTTTTAGGCGGTACATTAGCCGCGACGATGGTCAGTTATCCAGGGAAAGAGTTTTTCAGAATATTTAAACTTATTCGTCTGGTTCTCTATGACAATGAGGTTAGTGCGAAAGAACAAATTGTCGAGATCGAACAACTCGCGCGCCAGTGGTTTCGTGATGATGTTCGTGGAATCGAAAGAGCAATTGAAAGTATTGATAATAAATTTCTTAAAACAGGCGTTCAGCTAGTTATCGACAAAACACCATTGGAAGATATTATCGATCTGCTTCACTGGCGAATTACCAGGCTTAGAGCACAAGAACAAGCCGAGGCACAAATGTTTATGTCGATGGCAAGTTTTGCTCCTGCCTTTGGCATGCTTGGGACATTAATTGGCCTGATTAATATGTTAAGTATTATGGACAATCGGGACTTCACAGAAATTGGATTTAACCTGGCAATCGCATTAGTAACCACATTTTATGGCCTGCTGGCAGCCAATCTTATTTTTAAACCTATTGCTACAAAACTAGAGCGCAGAACTGAAAAGCGAGTCATGTTAATGACGATGGTTATGGAAGGAATTACCTTGATGAGCCAACGTAGAACACCTTCATTTATTCGAGCGACACTGGATTCATTCATTGCCCAACATGAAGACGAATTACATGATCCGGTTGATTTAGAGGAATTAGATGACCCGTCACTACGTTCTGATAGGGTTGTGCGTAACTCTGATAGAGAAATGCGACATCGTATTGAACCTAAAGATCTTTCTTAAAGATGAAAAATAGCGAAAATCTACATCCGATTGAGCGACTTTTAACACAGTCAAAGCACCATCATGGAGAAGATGGCTGGTTACTCCCTTATCTTGATGTTTTTATTTTGCTGACAATGATGTTTATTGTTTTATTGTCTTTGTCATCTTACGACTTAACGACTTCTCTCAATCAAGTGGAAGCTCAAGCGAAAAAAATCGATCAATTACAAGAAAAAATTGAACCATTGCGTCAATTGGAACAAGAAGGACGGAGCTCAATCGTTTTAGAGCATTGGCAAGAACGCGTTCATCAAGTATTGGACTCGATCGAATTACGTGACGATATTGCACTGACACTGGATGACGACTACATTGCTATCCAAATTGAAGATAAAATGCTATTCGATTCAGGTAAGGCCACTTTAAAGCCCGAGGGAGAGCAAGTGCTTTCAAATTTACTTCCAGTTTTTCAATTGTCTGCAGGCACAATTCTGGTTGAAGGTCACACTGACAATGTGCCTATTGATACAAGCCGTTTTCCCTCTAACTGGGAACTCGGTGCATCTCGGGCTAGCAGTGTCGTTAAATTCTTAGTGTCACAAGGAATGAAGCAGAACAAATTGCGTGCTATTAGTTATGCTGATACAAAGCCTTTAGCCAGTAACGAGACTGAAGAAGGAAGGCAAAAAAACAGACGAGTCGCTTTGTTATTACAAATGCCCGATACAGAATAGAAAAACTTTTAATTCATCCTTAAAAATAAAATCCCGATAAACTTATCGAACACGCCGGTTAAATTGTTTCATAATTCGATTGCGTGCTTTTTGATAGTCTTCGTTTGATATCCAGCCTTCATCTTTTAGCGTTCGGTGCCATCTGGTTTCTTCGGCAAAATACTGAGAGGAGGCGGGAAGCGTGTTTTTCTCGATGCCGCGTTTCAAATGCTCAACAAATTTGCGCAAGCTTTTCTTACAACCGCAGCGATGGCTCAAGGCGACCAACGGAGCTTTACCAGATCGAGAGTAGAAAAAAGATATTTCACGATAAGAACAATAATGAACAATAAATAGCATCAAGCTAAATGCACCTGTGCCTGCTGCCAATACCAAATCATTTAAATAAAGCCCCATCGTCATAGCAGCAACAGCCGTTAAAATGGCCCCGATGAACATAAACCAGGCTGTGCTTCTGGATTTCTTCGGTTTTGGTTCAAGTAGTCCGAGGTGAAACGCCGTTTGAGCGATCTTCTTTCCATGCTTATCTCGTTTCTCAATCTCCAAAAATGCATTGTTAAAAATGCGATAACAGTACTGATTTGGTGAAAACTTAGGCTTGACCTCGTACTCATAATTCACGTGACGAGCTTTATCAACCGGAGGTAATAACTGAGATGCCGCACGATCGGGGCTCTCTAAAACGATATCTTCAACCATAAGACTAATGACTTTATGCAATCGGGAATGGAAAAATCCGTTTAATTTCATCTCGTTAGAGAATAAAACGGATACTCTTTCGAACTCTTTAGTTATTCTACATCATTTTGACCACATTAGTTGTGATTTTGTTCAATATTTAACCTGCTTTTGATTGAAAAAGTTTATCTGAACCGGCGCCACAGGCAATAATCGATCGCATCATTGATTCTACTGTCGCTCCGTGAATGACCTCCACTAGTTCTTCGGGCACATGGTAAATGTTGCCAGAGGTCGGATTCGGGCCGGTCGGCATAAAAATAGTCATCGTACCATCACTATTACGAGATGTTGTTATCGCGGTAACAGTTGTTGGTGATTGCGCGCCAAAGAGTCTAACTCGAACAACCTCGCCTTTCGAAAATGGCGAAGACTCAGGGTCTCCCATAAATTGCCCGATGATTTCTTTAATGATTCGATACCCTGGCGCCAGCCGAGTCAAATAGCCATCAAATCTAAGATGAAGCCACTTTCCAATGCCTGTAGAGACAAGTGTGCCTATTAGAAAACATGCCAGTACCAGTAAAACAACAACAATACCGTCGGCCACCAACTCAGGCAACTGCAGTCGTGGAACAAGCCAATCTGTTAGCGGTTGGATCAGGTCTGTTACAAGAAAAAACAACCATCGAAAAACAATAAAAAATATAGCGATAGGCAATACAACCAACATGCCGCCTATCAAAGATTTTCGGACAAATGAATTAATTTTCTCCATCAGAAGAACTCGCCCCACAAATATTCAAACTATTAGCCAATACTTATTTTCGCACAAAATTTATTAATCGATGATCAGGTCAACCATTAAATCGTCCGCTAAAGATTCTAGTTTTTCTTTAACATCGGAAAAATTTAACCCAGAAGGTAGCTTCACGAGCAGCTTTGCTTTAAATAGTTCCCCTCCAGACATGGGAGCAGGCTCAATTTGACTGTCCATTTTCTCAACATTGGCATTCAATTGATTGAGCGCATCAGCTATTTCATAAACAATTCCCGTTTTATCGTTTCCAACTAACTGAACTTTTACTAACTCACCATCTAATGGTTCTACAGACGCTTCGACCAAAACATCCAATTGGTCATCGCTCAACTGCAAAAGTTCACTTTTAGCCTGCTCAACATTGCTTTGTTCAAACTCAGCTAAAACGAGACCAGAAAACTTGCCTCCTAAATGGGAAAGCCGACTTTCTAGCCAATTACCACCCTGAGTTCGTACAGAATCTGAAATTCGCTTTACAAGTCCAGGGCGATCTTTCCCAAACACTGAAATCAGTAACTTCATTTTCATGGCTTACATCCTTTATTCGTTGTTACAATATGAAGAAGATATATTTTAATAGTAAGAGCCTACCTTATGAGCTTAGCTAAACTCCAGCTAAAAAAGAACGAAGAAAAGCGAATTAAAAGTGGACACCTGTGGATATACAGCAATGAAGTTGATATCCAAGCGACACCGCTCAAGCAATTTAACGTAGGCCAACAAATTATTATTGAATCCTCTCAGGGAAAGCCATTGGGAGTTGGCTATATCAATCCAAACAACTTACTTTGCGCACGCATCCTTAACCGCGATTACAAACGACCGATAGACAAATCATTATTTGTTCATCGTCTTAAAATAGCTCAGTCCATCCGAGAACGATTATTCAAACAACCATTTTATAGGGCTTGTTATGGCGAAAGTGACGGATTGCCCGGACTTATTGTCGATCGGTTTGGAGAACATTTGGTAGTACAAATTACTACCGCAGGTATGGAAGCAATAAAAGATGATATTGTGGAGGCGCTCAGCAAAGTTTATAAACCAAGCTCCATTTTGCTGCGAAATGATTCGAATGCAAGAAAAGCAGAAGCGCTCTCCCCTGAAATAGAGCAAGCAGAAGGATTAACTCCCGACGAAGTCTTAATTACTGAAAATAATACTCAGTTTCTCATCAAGCCGCACACCGGACAAAAAACAGGGTGGTTTTATGATCATCGAGTAAGTCGACAGCAAATAGCCAAGTACTGCGAAGGCAAGCGAGTTCTTGATGTATTCAGCTATATTGGCGCTTTTGGTTTGCAAATGCTTTCACACGGTGCCAGTGAACTATGGTCAATTGATATTTCAGCAAAAGCCCTAGATGAACAAGAGCAAAATGCAGTATTAAATAAAGTTGATGATAAAATAACTTTAGTTGAAGGCGATGCTCACACAGCAATGAAAGAATTAAAGCAACAAGGTGAAAAATTTGATATTGTTATCGTCGATCCACCTGCCTTTATCAAAAAGAAAAAAGACCATAAAGCAGGATTAAGCGCTTATCGTAAAGTTAATGAAGCAGCAATAAGATTATTGGAAAAAGACGGCATCTTACTATCAGCTTCATGTTCAATGCATTTGAAGTCGAATGAATTACAAGACTGTGTCAGGGGAGCTGGTCGCCACTTAGATAAAACAGTTCAACTGCTTGAGCATTGTCACCAAGGACAAGATCATCCAATTCACCCATCAATTCCTGAAACTGAATATATTAAAGGCGTTATTGCTCGAGTATTAACAGCTTAAGAGGTTAACTCGACTAAAACTTGTTTAACTTCCGCTTCCTTCAGTGGCTTATTGACTTGTCGGTCCATACCGGCAAGTTTGATTTTCTCAAAGTGTTCATCATAGACATGAGCTGTGACAGCGACAATGGGAATACGAGTCATGCAGTTTTCGAGTTCATATCGTCTTATCTCTTCTGCCGCTTGATATCCACTCATTATAGGCATTTCACAATCCATTAAAATGATATCACATTCACTATAATGACTTTTATACCAATTAAAAGCTTCTTCTCCATTTTTCGAATGCACTAAATCATGCCCCAGCTTTTCCAATAAATTTTTAATCACTAAAAAGTTCACAGGATTATCTTCTGCAACTAAAATGGAAAGCTTTCGTCCCATCACCGGGTTAGGCGATATAATATTTTCGAAGCTTTCTACTTCTTCACATGGTATCGAGATTTTAAATGTTGTGCCCTCTCGCAGCTTTGACTCAACACTAATCTCGCCACTCATGCGACGAATAAGTTCTTTTGTTATATAAAGCCCTAGTCCAGTACCAGACTTTACTTCCTCACTTTCATTAATGATTTGCTCAAACGGCTCAAATACTTTATTAATATCTTCCGACTTAATTCCTCTTCCAGTGTCCGAAATCTGACACTCTAATTTCATATCGTTAAACGCAACCTGAAATTTTATCGAGCCTTTATCCGTAAACTTGTAACTGTTTCCAATTAAATTTATCAAAATTTGTTTTAAGCGTTCGGAGTCGACTTTAATATATCGTGGTAGCGACTCATCCAAAATTAGCTCGGGCTTTATCTCTTTACTTTTAATTTGAAACTCAAACAATCCCCAAATCGACTCAAAGAAGGGGCGTGCTTCTATGTTTTCGTAATTTAATTCTATCTTGTTTTGATTAAGTCGTGATACTTCTAGCAAGTCATTCACTATACTAATTAACGACTCACTACTACTATTCAAAACTTTAAGTAACTTTTTCCCTTCTTTTGATATACGCTCATTTTCCAGCATTTTTGTTATGCCAATAACTCCATTGAGGGGTGTACGCAGCTCATGACTAACACGAGCCAGTAATTGGCTTTTTGCCACATCTCTTGCTTCAGCAAACTCTGCCTGCCTTCTAAGATCCTGTATTCGAAGTGAGATTAACCAAGCAAAAAATAAAAACTGAAATAGAATGGTTAACTTAAAGCCAAACCAGTTTTCAGCCAGTGAAAATGAATAGACCTGTAATGCACCTAGAATGATGTAAATAGCCCAAAGAATCCAACCAGACCAACCAATAAAAAAGTACATCGCTAACTTTAGCTTCATCTTAAATGCTAAAGTCACAATCAAATACAAAACCCAAATGCTACAGCAGAACATAAATATTAATGATAAATTAATAAAGATATCAGGACGTATAATCAGTCTGGATAAAACTAATAGCAATGCAACGCCAGAAAAAGCTATGTTCACAGGTTTTATCCATTTTAATTTCACGTGCAAACTAAAAAATGAAACTAAGAACCATAAACTCGCGATCGACAGAATTGCTAATGAACTTTGGCCGATTGGAAAAGTTAAGAAAAAATAATTATCAAATACAAAATACAAATAACCTTGAACAAACGCTAACAGAAGAATAATTGATAATGTGAATACTGAATAAAATAGATAAAATGATTGGCGAGAGCCGATAAATAATAATAAATGGTATAATGCAAGTATTGAAAGCAAGCCAAAATAAAATGCATCCAAAGCTAGATCTTTTATATTGTCATTCAAAGCTTCCTTTAATGGAGAAATTTTGGAGGCAACATCAAGAATTGCTTTTTGATCAATCTTAAAATAAAGTTCGACTGTTTGATTTTCAAGAATAACTAATCGTCGATTTAAAGTAGGTAACCAGAATGTTCTGCCCACTTCTGTTGAAAAATTGCCGCCCAATTTCCATTGTTGAGTCCTGCCGCTACTACTAACCAGCCAAACATCAATATTTTGTAGTGTGTTATTGTCAAAAGAAAATAGCCAATCCGTATTAGGAGAGGAGTTTTTAAGTTTTAAACGAAACCAATGAACCTTTGCAACCGAGCCAAATGTAGTATTGTTATCAGGCAAAGATTTCCAGTCTTGAGTTTTATAGATTACCTCATCGATAAATACTTCTTTATCCAAAGTCATCCATTCCATAGATTGACCAACAGAATACTCTCGGGACTCTTTCAGCTCAAAACTAGCTGCCAAAAGGTTAGGCGACAAGATTATAAGAATTAAGCAAAAAATATATGGCACTATCTTAACGAACCTGAATTCTACTCTCTTAATAATAGTAGAGAATTATCGATTCGCTTGCTTATAAGCTAATCTTATCGATATCGGTATAAGTGAGTTTAAAGTAGAGGAGTTTGAAACACATCAGGGACGAACAAGAGCCTAATGTTTTAGAACAGAATTAGCCGTAAACACCGCATCTGAGACAAGTTTATTTTTGCTTTCTTGATCAGCAACTTGAGACTCTAAAGCGGTTTTATTCGAGAGAATTCGACTTTTCAATAAAGCTTTCAGCTCTTCTAATTTTTCTAGGTTAATTAGAGTATAACTTTGAATATCTTGCCCAAGCTGTTCAACAGTATGAATAGTTGTCTGCTCTTGGTAGAGCTTTCCTGCTCTCTCTTGTCCAACTTGCTGCCCCCAAAAATAAGAAATCACGGTTGCAGCAATCAGTAGAATCACAAAGACAACTTTTTCCAAAACGACGGCTTTCAATCTATTCGCCCTCGGACTTCATCTGGCGACCTAATAATAAATAAGCCTGCTCTTCAGGATCAGCGCCTTCATGAACAATTCGATAAATCGCATTTGAAATGGGCATATCAACGTTGTTTTTCTCAGCAAGCAACACAGCCTGATGCGCGTTTTTTGCGCCTTCCACAACTTGCCCTATTTTCTCGATCGCCGACTCTACAGGTTCTCCCGAACCAACAGCCAATCCAAATCGTCGATTTCTCGATTGATTATCTGTACAAGTTAGCAATAAATCACCCAGACCTGCTAATCCTTGAAAAGTTTCAGGACGTCCGCCTAGCTTTAATCCCAGTCGTTGAATCTCGGCTAATCCACGAGTGATTAATGCTGTGCGAGCATTTGAACCAAACCCCATACCATCTGCAATACCAGCTCCAACTGCAATAACGTTTTTGAGAGCACCACCAATCTGCACACCGACTAAATCACAACTGGTATAGACTCGAAACGTATTGTTCACGAGTCGCTCAGCTAACTCTTCAGAAAAGGCTTCGTCATTTGAGGCTAAGGTTATTGCCGTTGGCATCGCTGTTGCTAGCTCTTTAGCAAAAGTAGGTCCAGATAGAACAGCTATCGGAGTTTTATCGCCAAAGATTTCAAGCGCAATTTCATGTAAAAATCGAGCGCTGCCAGGTTCAAGCCCTTTACACGCCCAAACGATTCGAACGTCTTTAGGCACCAATGGCTTTATCTTTTTCAATGTCTCAGAAAATGCGCCACTAGGAGTAACCACTAAAACATCACGAACACCCTTGAGCGTCTGTTCTAAATTATCGGATACTTCGAGTGTCGATGGAAAGGGAGCTTCAGGCAGATATTTGGTGTTGCAGTTTTCATTCTGCATGTGCTTTGCTTGGTCGGGATCGCGGCACCATAAGCGTGTCGGATTTCCATTACCCGCCAATAATATGGCTAGAGCAGTACCAAAAGAACCGGCTCCCAGTACTGCTATTGGTGAAAACTGCTCTGGTGCAGTTGTCACACTAATTACTCTGCTTTCTCGCCTTCAGGCTGTCCAGCACCTTGCTGTTGTGCCTGTTGCTCCATTTGTTGACGGAAAAGAGCATCGAAATTAACAGGTGCCAAATACACAGGAGGGAAACCACCTTTAGTAATTAAGCTTGAAATCACTTCACGTGCATAGGGATATAAAGACTCAGGACAGAAAGTGCTTAGTAGATGACGTAACTGACCGTCGTTCAAACCACGAACACCAAATAAACCAGCTTGCTGAACTTCAACTAGAAATCCAGTTGTTTCGCCAGAAGCGGCCGTTAAGGTAATCGTCAAAACAACTTCGTAAAAATCATCAGCAATCTTTCGTGATTTGCTGTTCATTTCCATTTTTACTTCAGGCTTGAAATTAGCATCTTGAAAAACTTCTGGAGAATTTGGAGCTTCAAAAGAAACGTCTTTTGTGTAAACACGTTGAATACCAACTTGAACGCCTTCTGGCGTCTGAGTGTTAGATTGCGCGCCTTCTGGTTTAACTTCTACTTGATCTGTCATAATAATCTCACTTTAACATCTATAATTTTGTTTCCTGATAATTCTGGTTTAGACACCACATCAGGACTAATAATTACCGATTGCTTAGCATCGGTCCCCTAAAAATCTGCCTTTACAATGGCAGTTAACCTTTTACCGTCGGAAGGTTTTCTCCTAACCAAGACTGAAAACCGCCAGATAATTTAAACACTTCTTCAAACCCAGCTTGTTTAAGTTTGGTTCCAGCGGGTCCAGCCTGGATACCGTTGGCGCAAACCATGATAATGGGTTTGTTTTTATGCTTTTCAAGTTCTTTTTGACTGTCATCTAATTTCGACTGAGGTATATTTTTTGATCCCGCGATGTGACCTTTATTAAAGTCAGCAATTGGTCGCATATCAATGACTACCGCATCTTTTTTATTAATCAGGTAGGTCACTTCTTGTGGAACAAGCGCCTTAATACCAACTTTTAAATGCTTAATTTGAGCCACAACAAGAAGAATTGCGACTAACAACCAAGCGCCTGTTAACACAGGATGATTGGATAAAAATTCAACAAATTGTTGCATAGTTTCCCTAGCAAGATGTTATCGTTTTGTATTGGGGCAGGCATTATGCGCAAAAAACGATTGTGGTGCAAAAATAGCTGTAGGCCATTGGTTTATAAGGAGTAATTATTCTGACATTTAATCATCATTGGTGTATTACGCAAAGAGACTGCGCAACACACCAAAAATGAATGATCAACGTCGGCGTTGATGGGCCAGTAACAGCAACAAGATTAATACGTATCCAAAGCTCCCTGCTTCCGTACCAAACAAGATAATGCCAGCAAGTGCATACAATGTGTTCTGCGTCGAGTTATCCTCAGGACTTGTATCTTCACATGTGGGGGGGGCAGATAAATTAAGTTGCCAAGACGTCAAGGTTCCTTCATCTTCGGCGAAAATATCTTTAACTCTGAGCTCCCAATCACCATTGAAGTCTTCACCATTAAATCGAGTAAAATCCCCGACAGGTTCAAAGTCGTCTGGGAAATTTCCAATCAAACTTTGGCGATTGTCATTGATGTCTGCATTGATTAGGACAACTTCTGTACCTGTAGGAGATACTAAAGATATTGTTAAATCACCAACATTTTCATGGGTGATCTCAACATCAACACTAAAATTATCGTCTATGACATTACCAGCATTTGCCACCTCAACATCGGAGCTAATGCCTGTTGTATTTGCATCGGGGATTCTTAACTCGGTATTTCCAGAGTATGAATTAACAACTCGCCGTCCCGTCGGGATAATAAAGTCGAGAGACTCCTGTTGCTCATTTTCATTGTCTCCCTCGATATTAAAAGAAATATCAAGCTGCGCTTCGATATTTGCTCCACACACTAAACTTCTATCGATTTTTAATTCGAAGTTATCCGTGTTGAGCGCTTGTGCACTGGTCGAAAGGTCTGGGTATGTGGATGTTCCGTTAAGCACTTCCACCAGTTCATTGCTAACAGTCACTGTAGCGCTTACACCCTCACTTGCCAAAGTGTTGGCGTTACGAAGTGGTATTTTAAATTCTATTTTCTCGCCGGGATCAGGAGCTCCATTTTCACCAGCGCGCTCGTAAACAATTTCATTTCGCGACAGGGGTCGAATAATGTTCACTTGTTTGAACATGGAATAAAGAACATTTGCATGAACGCCATCAGGCTGGAGCGCTTGCGCCGCTTGAATAATGGAGACCGCCATTTCTGGCATCGTTACGTTTGCTCCAAGACCAAATTGTCCTTCAAGCATAATTTGATCAACTTCTTCACGTGTTCCGCCTTGATTAATAATTTCGACTAACGATTGAAACAAGGGGGCAGACCATAGCTGGTCACTATAGTCATCAATATCTTCTATCGTGTCGTGAGCACCATAGTTTCTTGAGGGATCATAAGTTAAATCAAGACGATCCAGCGTACGGCCGGGCCAAGTATTCACCTCGTCGTGACCGTCCCAGGTATAGACCCATTCAGGTCTGAAAGTCTGACCATTCGGGGTACTGTAACTGTAAGATCCGGCCCAATAATCACCAAATCCTTCACCGATACCCCCAGTATCACCACCTGTAAAGTCTTCATTGATGCCAAAAGTAATCGCATGACCATACTCATGCAACAAAACATCGGCATCTTCTGGGTCCGGAACACCACCATGACCATAAGACAATCGGTTCGAAGAAGGAGTAAATGATGAATTGTCAGCGCCTTCCATACCATTTGAATCTGCAGTTATGGATAGCTCCTGAATACCTGTGTCACCGGTAAATCCAAGTGACTGAATGTATCGTTGCGTTTGATCAAGATGGAAATAAGTCATCGCGTCGTGAAAGGATAAATCCTCTCGCGTTGCTGTCCACTGACCATCAGTTGTCGTACTTGGACGAGACTCTGGCAAATCCCAGTCTTCGATCTGAACATACGGACCAACCAGAGAATACACGCCATCTGCGAGAGTAATATCGTTTAAAACTCTTTGTAGGTAAGCGTCAGTAAAGGCGTCTTCTGTCGACCGCAGGTTAATAGTCTCATCATTTAATGTTGTTCTTGGGTCGGGATCAAAAACAGTCGCAGAGCCTTCGGCCAGGATTGCACCATTGCCTTTTTTCGAAGCTGATTTGCCTAACGCTCTATTTTCAAACTTCGCCAAGGCGTCGCTGTAGGAAATTGAGTTTTTTTGCGATGCAAAAGGCTTATAGTATTTTTTCTTTAATGGCGCATCATCATTTCTTGCAGTGTCTAAACGCTCCGAGTAAATTACTTTGCCCGATTGCGCATCAACCCATTGTTGCCAGGCACCGCGTGGGCTAGTTAGCTCAATTTGGTTTTTGTAGACCAAGACTAAACGATCACCGCGCACCAAATAACCGAGCTCTGTTTCTGGCTTGCTCAACAATAAGCCCGTCGGCTGTAAAAATTGCCAGCCAGCCTCATTCGCTTCTGCCTTCGACAACTTTGCTTCATCAGGCCAATTTTGAGACTTTAAGTTAACGTGCTCAACCAGCGTGTTATATGACTTTATGACCGAACTATCGCGCTTATTGATAGAAACGCTAAAGGAAGCATTCCAAATTTTTAACCCATTTATTTTTTGATCAAAGTAATAGTGTTCCGCTAATAGGCTCGATTTTTTATAGGCAAATGCCAGCGATTCAATCGAGTTTTCGACACCTAGCGCCGCTGCATTCTTCTTAATCAAATGTAATACATCCGCAGAACTAGGGTTCACTTTCGTCATGACGATCGCATTTTTCGGGTAATGATCGAAGTGAGGAAAGTCAGTGGTCACAGGTTTTGCAAATAAGCTTTGAGAACCAGCAGTAACTAGCCCCGCAATTGCAATACTCAAATATGTCTTTTTATGTCGAGTCATAACGTTTCTGGCTTTTTTTATCGTTGAGTGTTCAAAATCTCACTCATCATAATATTAGTTTTACTCGGAAAGCAAAGATGAGCTGAAGAATTAGGTAATATTTACTTTTACAAAAAGGCTTTTTATAGAGCTAGAGTTGCTCTGTGAGTTGATTCCTTACTGACGGAGAGGTTGTCGCCATCACCAATCGCAGGTACTGGTAACTTGATTTCAGGAATAAGCTTTTCTTTCCAATAGTCTGAAACGGTAACTAACTGATATCTTTCTGCGATATTCGGTAGTTCTCGCTCCAACAACTTCAATGTCTCTCGATATGGATGTCCAATCACAACAACTTCTCCTTGAGCATCAGCAATTTGTAAAGCTCTTCGCCATTGCTCCTCAATCACATGCTGCTCTTTTGATGGATCCAAGAAGACATCACGATCGAGTGAAGGGATACCAGCAAGTTCAGCGGACTGAAGGGCTACAGAATTCGCCGCCGTTTTACTATCGACAAAGTACAAACCATGCTTTGCTGCATGACTCATAATCCAGTCCATATGAGCTTTTGAACCCGTCATGACACTTCCCATATGATTATTAAACCCAATAACAAAAGGAATTTGACGTAAGTTTTCATCGAACAATTTTTGGGCTTCTTGTTCATTATGTCGTTTGACCAAGGCACCCTTTCCTAATAGGTCTGGCCGAGTTGTTGCTTCCATAGGAAAGTGCAACATTACGTCGTGCCCTTTCAAAAAAGCTTGTTCTGCTAAACGCTTTGCAAAAGGAGTGTTCGGTAAAAAAGCTAAATTTAACGCTACGGGAAGATTAAGCACTCGCTTTCCCAAATGAAAATTATCACCGAGATCATCTATTATCAGAATTAATTTAGGCTTTTTCACAGGAAGAAGGTATTCGCCTCGGTCCAGGGCAACAGCACAGTTAAAGCTGAATAAACCTATAAACAGGCAGCAAACTCGTAACATCCGCGTACTTCAATTGTTATTTTTTCTAGAGCTTACGCTCTGATTGCTCCGCTAGCAAGGTCACCGCCTGCTCTAACCACAAATCCTCAGAGCCGTCCTCCGAATTTGCGGAAACAGTCACATCTGGCTTGATACCAAGTCCATGAATAGAGCGTCCTTTTGGAGTGTAATACCGAGACGTTGTTAATTTGATGGCAGCGTTGTGACGAATGGGTAAGATGGATTGCACAACACCTTTTCCATAAGATTTACTACCTAAAACAAGAGCGCGATGATGATCTTGTAGAGCACCAGCAACAATTTCCGAAGCTGATGCCGATCGTTCATTGATGAGCACGACCATTGGCACAAGCTCTAAAGAATCTCCTGGATTTGCAAAGTAACGTTGAATACTATCAGCAGCTCGACCTTCGGTCGAAACGATAACTCCAGTCTCGAGTAGTAAATCAGCAACATCAACAGCAGCTCTCAAAACGCCACCAGGATTATTTCTTAAATCAAGAATTAAGCCATTCATTGCTTTGCCTGATGTTTGATTCAAAATAGCTTTTTCTAATTCGTAGCCACTATCTCGTTGAAAAACACTTAACTCTACATGCCAGTAACCATCTGCGAGTTCCTTCACAATAACACTCTTCATCTCTAATGTTTCGCGAATTAAGTGATATTGAATTTCCTCTCCTTTTCCTTGTGGAACGACACGGAGCTGAATCGGTTCGCCCGCTTTTCCTCGCATTGCATCAATGGCTTTATCAACTCCCGCTTCTGCGACTACAATCGAATCAACCGCAACAATTAAATCATTCGCTTTTATACCCGCCCTTTGAGCTGGTGAGCCATCCAATGTTTTCACTATCTTAATATGCTTCTCTTCAGAAACAACTTCGACGCCCAATCCATCGTAAACACCCTCAGAACTTGCTTGAAGGTCCATTAGATCGTCTTCATTTAAGTAGCCAGAATAAGGGTCCAGCGACTTGAGCATTCCGTTAATTGCCCCTTCTAATAGTTGTTTGTCATCAACTCGATCAACATAACTTTGCTTAATTTTCCAATAAGTATCGGCGAAAGCTTTGAGTTGTTCCATTGGGATTGGAGGTTCAACCGACCGTGAAGAGTCTTTTTCGGCATTTCGTGCAACAGCCGAAGAACATAGACACAAAAGAAAAAATGCAGACAAGGATCGCAACAAGGAGCGAAGCATAATACAGACCTCAATTCAAAACCGCTCTATTTTCACTATAGACCAATCAATAAATCTATGCCTGCAATATTCCTCATAATGATAAAAATCACTCTAACTACAGTGGTTTTAAGAATTAAATTCTATTTAGCGGGTCTTTGAATAACTATTATTAAAAAAGTTATACCTTTTCTATTAACAAAAATTAAACATTTTTGATTCACAGAAACTGGAACTAATGAAATTTGATCAATAACTTGAGAAATTAATATGCACTAAAATGAACCATTCATGCTCACTCAAATGCACTGGGGCTAACTTAACTGCGAATCCATTGCATGGGGTTTCGAGCTTTACCTTGATGACGTATTTCAAAATACAACCCTGGAGACTGCTTACCTCCGCTTTGTCCTACAGTCGCAATCATCTCTCCTGCTTCCACCCAGTCACCAACCTCTTTGAATAAAGACTGATTATTTCCATACAAACTCATATAGCCTTTGCCATGATCGACAATAACTAACAATCCAAATCCTCTTAACCAATCACTAAAAATTACTCTTCCATGGAAAACAGCGGCAACTTCTTTACCTTCCGAAGTTGATATCCGAATACCATTACTTCGAATTCCCTGGTTAATTCTTTCACCATAGTTTAAAGAAAGTCGTCCTTTAATCGGCCAGGCAAGTTTACCTTTAACTTTTGCTAAGCCTTCCAGGTTTTGCTGTTTAAAAATTTCCCTCAAAGCTCGCTGCATTTGCTGAAGTAAAGACTCAAGTTCTTCTTCATTCTCTCTTAAGTTCAATAACTTTTTGTCTTGTGATGCGATGCTTTTTGCTAACTGAGCAACTTCTTTTTTTCGTTGCTCTTTTAAAGAAAAAAGTCTTTTTTGCTCTTTTTTCTGTGATGCTTCTAAGACGGCCAGTTCTTTTATAGCGGTTTGTATATCTTCACGCACTTGAGCTAACTCAACGATCGTTTCACCTAACTCTTTAATACTGTCAGTACGAGCACGATTGAGGTAATCGTAATAACTTAAAATACGGCCTAACTTTTCAGGATGCTCTTGGTTTAACAATAATTTTAAATATTCCTGCCTTCCAGTTGAATAAGCGCTACGCAATTGTTGCGCTAACACAGCCTGATGTTTCAC
The DNA here is from genome assembly GCF_007570825.1 of Pleionea sediminis. GTDB lineage: Bacteria > Pseudomonadota > Gammaproteobacteria > Enterobacterales > Kangiellaceae > Pleionea > Pleionea sediminis. The sequence continues at coordinate 1,261,615 of NZ_SUNB01000001.1, forward strand.
TTTTTGTTTTTGGAGTTCCTTCTCTTGGACCTTATTGGAAGCAAGCTTTTTTTCTTCACGACTAATTTGGTTCTGGGTAGCTCTCAATATTTTGGCTGCCGAGTTAATTCTTTTTTCTGTTTTGCGTAAGGACTGAGTAGCGCTATTGTATTCTTTACGTTGACTTGAAAGCTTTCTTTGAACCGACTGAATCTTTTCTTTAACTTCCTGCAATTCCTTTTCAGCTTGCTCTTTTTTTTCGCTCGCTTGCAACCAGAGCGAGCTCAAAATCAGAGCAAGACTTAACAAACTTAATCCAAAATATCGGGAAATTGACAATTGAAACTCCGACTCTATTGTTCAGTCAGTTTCATAATGGGGCGTCCCGTCATTTCTTTTGGAATTTCGAGCCCCAACAAGGAAAGTAATGTTGGAGCAACATCGGCCAACACTCCATCTTCAACGACAACGTCTGCATCGCGTCCATAATAAATAAAGGGAACTGGACCACTGGTATGCGCTGTATGAGCTTGTCCCGTCGAATGATCAAGCATTTTCTCCGCATTACCATGGTCTGCAGTAATCAAAACCTCTGCACTAGCTTTGTCGAGTGCACTAACTATTCTTCCCAAACAAACATCAATGGTTTCTATCGCTTTACGCGTCGCCTCAAAATTACCCGTATGTCCAACCATATCTGGATTAGCATAGTTACCAATTATCACTTTAAACTGTTTAGACTCGATAGCTTCAACCAATTCATCCGTCATTTTTTCAGCATTCATTTCTGGCTGCAGATCGTAGGTTGCAACCTTCGGTGAAGGAATAAGCTTCCTTTCTTCTCCATCAAATGGTTTTTCCACACCACCGTTAAAGAAAAAGGTTACATGAGCGTATTTTTCTGTTTCTGCAATTCGTAATTGTTTGTAGCCCAGTGATTCAATATATTCGCCCAAAACATTTTTATGCCGGAGAGGAGGAAAAGCGACAGGAGCATCTATATCCGCTGCGTACTGAGTGAGCATCACAAAGTCCGCTAACTTAGGGTTCTTTTTACGCTTAAAGCCCGCAAACTCTTTATCAACAAAAGCACGAGAAATCTGCCGTGCTCGATCAGCTCGATAATTTATAAATAATAAAGCATCGCCATCACCAATGGTAATAGGGTCGCCAATTAGCGTTGTGCGAACAAACTCATCATTTTCGTCACGAGAGTAGGCAGCTTCTAAAGCATCTAAAGCGGACGTTGCCTGGAAATCGGCGATGCCTGAAGTCATCATATCGTAAGCTTTTTCGATTCGATCCCATCGTTGATCTCGGTCCATCGCGAAATAACGCCCAGTCATGGAAACGATTTTTCCTAGACCAAGTTCTTCTATTTTCTTTTCAACGGCCTCGATAGACTCTTTTGCACTGCGCGGAGGCATGTCTCGACCATCCAAAAAGGCATGAATATACAATTGTTTAGCACCGCGCTTTTTCGCCATTTCCATCAAAGCAAATAAGTGGTCTTGATGGCTATGGACTCCGCCAGGCGATAGTAAGCCCATCAAATGGACAGCACCATCATTCTTGATCGCCTTATCGATTGCTGCTGTCAAAGCTGGATTTTCAAAAAAATCGCCATCTTGAATCGATTTTGAAATACGCGTGTAATCTTGGTAAACCACTCGACCCGCTCCCAGGTTTAAGTGACCCACTTCGGAGTTACCCATTTGTCCTTGGGGTAAGCCGACATCAATTCCAGAACCTGATATCAATGTATGAGGAGAATTGCTCCATAACCGATCGAAGTTGGGGGTGTTTGCCGCCAAAATAGCATTGTTTTCTGGCTCTTCACTGTATCCCCAGCCATCGAGGATCAATAAAACCATCGAAGAAGGTGTTGCCGACATAATGAATAATGTACCTGTACTAAAAAGAATCTCGAATACTAGAAACGCGATTATACATGAGAACGCTCAAAGTTCATCTGTGCAGATATCATCCCCCATGCATTACCGCGGAGTAGTTCGCTGTTTCGAGAATCAATAACAGGTTCTTTTTGAGACATCGCAGATGATCAGTTATGCTCAATATCTTACGAGGCTTTATAATACAAATACTCTAGATGCTATTCAGGCCCAAATCTCCCAATGTGCTATCACTCTTTTCGAGCGGATGGCTAATGATGTTGCTAGTGTCTTCCGCTGGCGTACTAATATGCCATTGGGCAGGCTATTGGATACCTTTATATGGACCCATCAACCAGCTGATCGTTGCCAAAATTACTGGTCCAACGCCTTATCTGGATATCATAGTCGGCATTGGCGTACTCATAAGCATTACCAGTTTTGTCTTAGCATATCGACTAAAAATAAGCGTTAGCACACTTATTTTGTTGGTAAGCAGCATGATTTTTTGGGCTGGGTATTGGTGGTATGCAGCGTCCAAACAATTGCAATTTCCAATTATTGAGTATTCCGCATTTATTTTATTAGGTTGGGTTTTTGGACTTATCGAAAAATATCACGAATACCCTTTGCAAAATATTTTTGAATCTCGGCGAGAGTGGGGACTCTTGTCTGCCAAATATTTTAAGAATGAAAATCAACTCAGTAAAGCCTGGGAGATTCTCAAGCAACTGGGGCAGCACCGTGATGTTCTGGAATTGAGTTATCAATTTGCCGAACACTGTGAAAGGAAAAGAGAATACGAGCTCGCCAAAGAGGTATACCAAACTCTGAGTAAAGGCAAAGGATTTAAAGACAGTCATGCCAAACTCGAGCGTCTCTCTCAAATACGGCAAACCAATCCAGGTTTCACAGGGACTATTGCTCTAGAAAGTACGCTGATGGTGCCAGGTGGCGCCATTCAACCACCAACTCTGGGTCGTTATCGAATTGACAGTGTACTCGGAAAGGGGGCAATGGGTGTGGTTTATCGCGGTATTGATCCCGCAATTAATCGCGAAGTCGCCATTAAAACACTTGCCTTGTCAGAGGAATTCGATGATGGCGAAGAGCAAACTGCAAGACGGCGTTTTTTCCGTGAAGCAGAAACTGCAGGAAAGCTCAATCATCCGAATATTGTTACGATCTACGATGTGGGTGAAGAAAATGAACTCGCGTTTATCGCAATGGATTTATTACCGGGCGTACCTCTCGATAAACATAATAAACCCAATACGCTTTTGGCCGTACCTTTGGTCTATCAGATTTTAGTTCAAATCTCAGCAGGGATTAGTTATGCCCACCAAAAAGGTGTTGTTCATAGAGATATTAAGCCAGCCAATATCATTTACGATGACGAAAAGCATTCCGTTATTATCACCGACTTCGGCATAGCGCATGTCACAGATCAAAGTAAAACTCGGACTGGTGCTATTTTGGGCAGTCCTTTTTACATGTCTCCAGAACAAATTCAGGGTAAACGTGTCGACGGTCGCAGTGATATTTTTAGTTTAGGTGTAACCTTCTACCAGCTTCTGACCGGTGAACTTCCATTTACTGGAGACTCGCTAGCAACGGTAGCTCTTAAAATTACTACTAAGAAACATGAACAGGTTCGCAAAATTCGGGCTGATTTACCGCCAAGTGCGAGTAGAATTATTAATAAGGCATTACAGAAAGAGCCTGAAAAGCGATATCAATCGGTCGATGAGTTTCAAGAAGCCTTAGAAAATGCTTTAAGGCGCGATTTTAATCTCAGCCCGTTTAACTAGAGGATTCTTCTTACCCCATGAAACCTTTTACATGGAAGGTAACCGGAATGTCAGACCAGGGCAAAAAGCGCCCCAACAACGAAGATGCTATTGGCTGGCAAGTCGATGCTGACAAGGGTTGGTTGTGCGCTGTTATTGCTGACGGAATGGGCGGACATGCCGCAGGAGAGGTTGCAAGTAATATCGCCCGAACTCAATTTCTAGATTTGGTTGAAGAGCTATTCTCGAGCCCAAACGATAGTTTCCCTAACGAACAAACAATGCGTGAAGCCTTGTCGGACTACGTCTCTCAAGTTGACGTTCAGATTAAGCAGCATGCCAAGCAACATCCAGAAGATGAAGGTCTTGGCACGACAATGGTTGCAATCATTCTCTACGCCAATCAGTGCTGGATAGTCAACATTGGCGACTCCAGATGTTATCGCTTTCGCAACAACGAATTACAACAGCTTACTCGAGACGATACACTCATACAAAGCTGGCTCGAAAAAGGTCAAATTAGTCCAGAAAATATCGATAGCTCGCCTTATAAAAATGTGCTCACTCAGGCATTGGGCTCTAAAGAAACGCTGACACCACAAATTCTGTCAATCGCGATTCAGCAAGGAGATCGTTTCTTGTTATGCAGTGATGGTCTAAGCAACTGCATGTCAAACGCATTTATTAGCGATACACTACAACAATACGCATTAAACGAATCAACTAAACAATTACTTGATGAAGCGCTCAGTGCAGGCGCGCCAGATAACGTATCATTAATCGTTGTAGCTCAACATTAACAGTGGAGTAATTAATGGCTTATTTAGGATTAATTGTTGATGACGTGGTTGTCAATAAATTCGAATTGAATAACGGTGTACTTACAATTGGTCGTGCACCCGATAATGACGTGCAAATTCAGGATAATTCGGTCAGCAGCTTTCATGCTCAAATTTTGCACGAGGAAGACGAATATCTCGAAGATCAAAATCACTATGAAATTGAAGATTTAAAAAGTACCAACTCAACGCGTGTTAATGGCGTAAAAATCGAAAAACAAAAGCTTAACAATGGTGATCTAATAGAGATTGGCTATAGCAAGTTTCGCTTTGTCGATAAGACGCAAACTAACCTTGATCGAACAGCAGTTATCCTTCCTGATTAATTTTTCATATTAACAATAAAATGTAATAAAACTCGGCATTCTTTGACTATCATAGTAACAACAAAATCTTTGGATTAACGGTTACTGTCAAGGAAATGAATGTCGAGTGAAATATCAACTAAACGGAATAAAATTTATACTATTTGCCATAGCGATCCTTTGGCTTGTGGAATTTATCAATATATTCACAGGGCGAGCGCTTGAAAGTTTTGGTATTTTACCAAGACAATGGTCACATGCTTACGGCATTTTCACGGCTCCGCTCATCCATGGTGGACTTTGGCACTTGCTTGGGAATAGCATTCCGCTTGCAATACTTGCATTTTTAGTTCATCAAACACGTAACTTGCTCGCAGTCACTTTCATTGTCTGGCTAGGTTCCGGTTTAATTGTATGGTTGGTCGGGCGACATGCGTATCATATTGGTGCATCAGGTTTAGTACTTGGCTATTGGGGATTCTTACTCGCCAATGGTTGGATCAATCATTCGATTAAAAATATATTACTTAGTTTTGTTGCGCTGTTTATTTATGGTGGCCTATTTTTTAGCTTAATCGATTTTCGCGGTTTTATCAGTTTTGAAGGACATTTAGCAGGATTTATTTGCGGCATAATCGCTGCCTACTTAGTGAAAGAAAACTCAAAGTCTTCGGGGGAAAGCTTATGAATGAAATTTGGAGTATTGCCAGTAGTTTTCCAACGTCTATTTTTACGACAATAAACTTAATATTAATAGGATATTGGTTAATAGTTGCATTCGGACTACTCGACTTTGATTTTTTCGATTTAGATATCGATACCGATGCAGATGTTTCCGATCTGAGCGGGTTTGCCACATTTCTCGCAACACTAGGTTTAACAGGTGTACCTATTACCATCGTATTAACAATACTAATGTTTTGCGCCTGGCTCATTAGCTATATTGCATCGAAATATTTATTTTTTTGGGTTGAGAGTGAAAGCTTAATGTGGCTAATTGGAAGCCTTACATCGATAGGAAGCCTTGCCCTTGCTCTTCCTATTACTGCTTGGTGTATACGCCCATTAAGAAAATTATTTAAAAAACTTCACGGCGGTAGCGATAACAAAAACTTATTGGGTCGTCCTTGCCGAGTTCGCTCCTCAAAGGTAAATAAAACTTTTGGTGAGGCAGTTTGTGATTTTGATGGCGCCAGTTTACTACTAAAAGTTCGTGCAGACGAAAAATACCAATTTAAGCGCGGTGATACCGCCTACATTGTCGACTATGATGCTACTAAAAGTGTTTACTTTTTAGTCGATAAAAACGATTTTCATAACAGTTAATATAACGAGGGAAATATGGGTGACTTAATATTTATCATAGTCGGTGGTGCACTAGCTTTTTTGGTGATACTGGGTATTTTTATTGCCTCAGTCTATAAAAAAGTACCTCAAGGTTACGCATTAATCGTCAATAACATGTCTAGCAAGCCAAAGGTTAGCTTTACCGGCTCGATGGTTATCCCGGTGATCAATAAAATGGAAGTGATGAAAATTTCTTTAATCACTTTGGAAATTGATCGCCGAGGAAAAGAAGGTTTAATTTGTAAAGACAATTTGCGTGCTGATATCACTGTTGCCTTTTACTTAAGAGTTAATGAAACCGCTGATGATGTGCTGAAAGTTGCAAAGTCTATCGGTGTCGATAGAGCTTCCGATAAAGCAGCGGTGAACCTCCTGTTTAATGCAAAGTTTTCTGAAGCATTAAAAACGGTTGGTAAGCAAATGGACTTCCTTGATCTTTTCGAAAATAGGATTTCATTTAGAGAAAAAATTGTCGAAGTCATTGGCGAAGACATGAACGGCTATGTTCTGGAAGATGTTGCCATAGATTACTTAGAACAAACACCAAAATCTCACCTCGATCGCTCTAACATTCTTGATTCAGAAGGTATTCGAAGAATTACAGAAATAACAGCGACAAGAAACGTTGAAACCAATCGACTTGAGCGAGATGAAGAACTCGCAATCACTAAGAAAAATGTAGAAACAAAAGAAGCTTTGCTCGCGCTAGAACGCCAAGAAGCCGATGCAACTGCCAAACAAAAACGCGAAGTCGAAACGATACAGGCTCGAGAACAAGCAGAAACGAAGAAAGTTAGCTATGAAGAACAATTAAAATCGGAAGAAGCAAGAATTGCTACTGAAGAACAAGTTGCGATTCGTGAAGAAAACAAAAAGCGACAAATTGAAGTCGCAGAACAAAATCGACAACGTGCCGTTGTGATTGAACAAGAAAAAGTCATCAAAGCGAAAGAGCTTGAAGAAGTAAATCGCCAGCGTGAAGTTGAGCTCGAAACTATAAATAAAGAAAAAGCACTTGAAGCAGAGCGTAAAATTATTGCTCAAACGATTAGCGAGCGCATTGCAGTCGAAAAGAAAGTTGCCGAAGAAGAAGAGCGTATTAAAGAAGTTCAAATTGTTTCTGACGCCGAAAGGCAAAAACAAGTCCGAGTACTTGAAGCTCAAGCTGAAGCCGAAGAAGCAATGATCAAAGCTATTAAACAAGCGGAGGCCGACGAACGCTCAGCTGAACATCGTGCGAAAGAAATCAATATGATCGCACAAGCAGAACTTGAAGCATCAGCAAAGAAATCAGAAGCTCAAAAGAAAGAAGCCGAAGGTAAACAAGCTCAAATGGCTGCTTCAGGCTTAGCAGAGGCACAAGTTATTCATGCACAAGCTGATGCGAAAGAGAAAGAAGGTCTTGCAGAAGTACGAGTTAAAGAAGCTGCTGCTGTTGCTCTTGAAAAAGAAGGTTTCGCTGAAGCAAAAGTTCTTGAAGAAAAACATACTGCAGAAGCTCGAGGCCTTGAACAGTTAGGACTTGCCGAAGCACATGCCGCAAAAGAAAAAGGCTTAGCTCAAGCAGCAGTAACGGTTGAACAAGCAAAAGCTGAAGCTGCAGGATTAATTGAGAAGTTTAATGCCATGAATGGTATGACTCCTGAAGCTCGTGAGTTTGAACAATTTAAAATGAAACTTGAAGCCCACTTGAAGGAAGAACTTGCTAAAGTTGATGCGAGCAAAGATGTTGCTAGCGACCAGGCATCGGTTATCGCCAAAGCTCTGGAAAACGCCAACATTGATATTGTTGGTGGCAGCAATGACTACTTCGACAAAATGGCCAAAGGAATGGGAATGGGTAAAGCACTCGATGGCTTCCTGGACCAGTCGCCAGTTGTCTCGTCTCTGCTCGAAAAGTTTTTGGGCGGTAATGCGGCAACCAAAGATATTAATTCAGCGCCGAAAGACAGCGCTTAAGCCTTATGGCAGCACCTTTTATTGGTGCTGCTCTCTTTCATTTGTGCTTATTTTCTATTTTAAGGAAAGGTTATTGTGGCTGAATCAAATTCTACTTCTGAGTCAGAGAGTCGAATAGAACAAGCCGTCGCTGAAGGCGGAGCATACGAAGTTATTCGTAAGCGCTTACTCGATCATGGAAAACAACTCTCTGAACTAACTCAAAATCTTAACCAACAACGGCAAGAAGAATTTGGCAGTACCGAAATGCAGGTACTCAGCCGGTTACGTTTACGCACAGAGCATAACTGCGAGGCACGAGATTTAGTGCTCGTTGGCGACCTAGTTCTATTCGGTTATAACGTTTTTTTGGGTTTAAAAAAAGAAACTCTAGTCGAGGATGTATTTTCTGTTTATCGATTGAAAGAAAAAGAAGATGGCTACGATCTTGACCCCGTAAACTTAAAAAGCACTTTTCTATCCGATCAGCAATTTGTTGGTGATTTTAGGGAGCTATACACTTACTACAAAGATACAGCTCTGTCCCAATTAGTTGTCAAAAATAATAAATTACTCGCATCTTTTCAAATAGGAGAACGCATTACCGACGTTCGTGTATTTCGGTGGAATATTTCAGATGACGGAAAAAGCATTCAATATATTGACAATAGAGGCGAACGAGATATTGAATTGCCAGCTAGCCATGATTTTGAATGGATAGAATGCCAGCGGGAAGATGTTATCAATGGCCGTCATCCACATATTAATATTCTAGACACTATTTTTGTTGATACGTTAGGCAGCGATTTAACAGTAAAAATTGAAAATAACACTAACTCTGGGAAAGGAATCTACTCGGAACCAGTTGACGACTCAACCCAGTCTTTAGATGATGCAGAATTCTTATACAGTGAAGTTGGCTCATTAATACTTTTAAGAATACGTCCTTATCAGGAAGAGATTTGGCGCTATCTTGTATTCAATAAGAACACAGAACAAGTTATCAGAATTGATGCCATTGGCGATTCTTGCGTTCAATTACCAGAAGACCACGGCCTGATGTTTCCCGGTGGATATTATTTAACAACGGGTGAATTTAAAAGTTTTGACCATGAGTATACAAACTTAAAATTTAAACGCACGATGCGATCACCAAATGGTGAGGATGTTCTTTACGTTTTTTATCAGCCCGACTCGAATATTGTTGGCCTATATGCCTACAACTTGATCAACAAGTCGCTGCAAAACCCTTTGTTTGGACATGGTTACGGCTTTTATCCCGATGGTCGCTTACTCATTTTTTATGCTCAGGATGAAGCGACAAGAATTCATCCTCTTCAAATCTGGCAAACGCCATTTTTCTCCGATGAATTTGCAAGTAGCCAACCAGAAAGTGTGAGCTTTTTTGGCAAAATTGGTAATGCTGAACTTGTAAGAGGCATTTCTGAACTCTTCTCGATATCTAGATTAATAAAATCTGAAGATGCGTCAGTTGTGCACTACAACGACTTGGCAAAACGGAGTGTTAAGATTTTTGACTCTTATCACTGGCTAACAGCTTCAGAAATGACAGATATTGAAAGTTGCTTAAAGCAAATAAGCAAAACATCTGAACTTGTCATCGACGAGTATGAGAAAGTTGAAAATATCCAAAAGCAGTCCGCTAAAGCACTCAGAGAAGCCATAGTAGAACAAGAAACATTGGTTCGCGACTTAGAGTCAGAAAACTGGCATAACGCTCAAGATTTTGTTGAAGCACTTTCAAGGCTTAATCATCAAAGAGGTCACTTATTAACAATTCGAGAGCTACGTTATATTGACCGTAAAAAAATTGATGAGTTGGAATCAGAACTTATAGAAAAAGAAGAACAACTTAACGATCGAACTGTCGACTTTTTAGCAAGTCCAGATGCTTTATCCAGTTATGAAGACGATATTCGACACATTCACCAAGAGCGAGAACAATGTAAAACATCTTCAGAACTGTCTCCTTTAATGGAGTCAGTCGATAAGATGGCAAACTCTCTCGATTTGCTGTCAGAGTTAATGGCATCACTCAAAGTGCCAGACGCAACATTGCAGACCCAAATAATCGAATCCATATCTAGCATTTACTCAAAGCTCAATCAACTTAAAGCAAAACTCCAACATCAAAAACAAAGTTTTGGTTCTGAAGAAGCAACAGCACAATTTGCAGCTCAGTTTAAACTTTTATCACAGAGTGTTCAAAATGCACTGGGTTTAGCCAAGACTCCCGAAAAATGTGATGAGCAACTCTCTCGATTAATGGTTCAGCTAGAGGAACTGGAAGGACAGTTCAGTGAATACGACGACTTCTTGGCAGATATATTAAGCAAACGCGAAGAGATTTTTGAAACATTTGAGTCACATAAACAAAGTCTTATTGATGCCAGGCAACGAAAAGCTCAAACTTTATTTGATGCCGCCACCAGAATTATTCAAAGCATTAGTCGTCGAGCACAGCGAATTAGCGAACAAGATGAGCTTAACTCTTTTTTTGCATCCGATGGATTGGTCCGAAAGCTCCAACAATTAACTCAACAATTACGCGAACTTGAGGACTCAGTAAAAGCAGATGATCTTGAATCACAATTAAAGTCAGCAAAAGAAAATGCCATTCGTGCATTGCGTGACAAAAGTGACATCTATGAGGAGGGCGGAAAAATAATTAAGTTGGGCACTAAACACAAGTTTAGTGTAAATACTCAAGAGTTGGATATTACATTACTTCCTCGGAATGAACGAATGTATGTACATCTCTCTGGTACCGATTATTATGAAGAACTCATAGACAGCCCACTTAATAATTATCGTGACTTTTGGAAAATGAACCTTCCTTCAGAGTCCGAAGATGTCTATCGAGGTGAATACCTTGCATTTGCTATTCTTGATTCAGCACGAAGCAACTCAGATGGATTTGATTGGCAAAAGCTTTCTCAAGCTACGGCAAATGAAGAAGAACTATTGGCATTGATTAAAAACTATATAGCTCCACGATATAAAGAGGGCTATGAAAAAGGAATACACGATCATGATGCGGCAAAACTTTTGCAGAAACTTGTTCCTAATTTCGAAGCAGCTGGTTCGCTAAAATTTACTCCATTAAGTCGCGCGATAGCAACATTATATTGGTCAGAATTTCAGAGAGACGCTCAGCATAATAGTTGGCACCAAAGAGCTCAAAATGCATTAAAAATGCGAGCTTTATTTTCTGACAACTCCTATTTTTCGCAACTTAAACTGGATATAAAGTCAAAGCTAATAGATTACGTAAAGCTCAATTCTCTCGATATATCACACCACGCACTCGACCGCGCTTCAGAATATCTTATTGAAGAGCTTGGACAAAAACCTGTTCAGTTCGCTATTTCAAAATACGCTGAGCAACTCAAAAAAAGCTTTCAGTTGTATTTAGAATCGGAGGGAGCATGGCAAGACTTTTTAGCAGCACTGCATGAATTAGAAGGTCATTCAGGAAAGCGCTGGTATCTTGCATCTCACTGGATTAGTGGATTTGTGCATCACAAGGAACCAGAGTTAAAAAACTATATTCCTGAAGCGGTATGTTTGATAATCGTCGATCAAGCACTTGATCGCCACTTACATCAAGTTGATCTTCAATTTAAAATATCTGACCTTCTTGGTCAACACTCGAAGCTTGAAGATCAAAATCTCACAATAAATCTCGATGTGTTTTTAGAATCTATGACACGTCATCATTATCAAGTTATACCAAAATATTTTGAATATCAAAAAATTAGACACACAGAAATTGAGCGATTGAAAGAAGAACTACGCGTCGATGATTTTATAGCAAAACCCCTAACATCATTTGTTAGGAATAAGCTAATTAATGATGTTTATTTACCTATTATCGGCGACAACCTCGCTAAACAAATGGGAACGTTAGGCGATAGTAAAAGAACCGATTTAATGGGTTTATTACTTATGATCTCGCCCCCCGGATATGGTAAAACAACACTCATGGAGTACGTTGCCGATAGACTTGGGCTTATATTTATGAAAATAAATTGTCCTGCTATCGGGCATGATATTACGTCAATAGATCCTGCTCAAGCAACCAATAGCGCAAGCCGACAAGAGTTGGAAAAGTTAAATCTTGCTCTGGAGATGGGCAACAATGTCATGCTTTACCTTGATGATATTCAACACACTAATCCAGAATTTTTACAAAAATTTATTTCGCTTTGTGACGGTACACGCCGAATAGAAGGTGTCTGGAAAGGTCAGTCGAAAACGTACGATATGCGCGGAAGTAAATTTTGCGTGGTAATGGCTGGAAATCCATACACAGAATCTGGCGAACTTTTCAAGATTCCAGATATGTTAGCTAACCGCGCAGACATCTACAACTTAGGCGACATGCTTTCAGGTCAAGAAGACGTTTTTGAGCTGAGTTATATCGAGAACTCATTAACGTCAAATAGAGTATTAGCGCCATTGGCAACACGCGAAATGGGTGATGTCTACAAGTTTATTGATATTGCCAAGGGAGGATCGACAGCAACAACAGATTTAAGTTATCAGTACAGTGGCGCAGAAGTAAATGAGATAACCGATATTTTAAAGAAGATGTTTACGATTCAAAAAATCGTATCTAGGATTAATCAAAACTACATATCGTCTAGCGCTCAAGACGATCGCTATCGCACGGAGCCCCCATTCAAACTTCAAGGCTCTTACCGTAATATGAATAAAATGGCGGAAAAAGTTTCTTCTGTTATGACAGATGATGAATTATTACAACTGATAAGCGATCATTATCAAGGAGAAGCACAGCTTTTAACAACAGGAGCTGAGGAAAATCTACTTAAATTAGCCGAACTACGTGGCAACATGACGACTAAACAAGAGACTCGATGGGAAGAAATTAAACAGAACTTTCAACGCAATCAATCTATGGGTGGAGATGATTCCGATTCAGGAAAGAAGATTGTTCTACAGCTCAATGATCTCGTTAAACAAGTCGAAAAGTTAGGGAAACGTACAACCGCTGAGGACAAGATAGATAGCACAACACCGGCAATTGAAAAAATATGCTATCAACTAGCCAAATTATCTGACAGCTGGCAAGAAAATAGACCCAATATTGAAGTCATCAATCAACCTGTTCCAGGGATTGATCAGTTACTTAAGACTATTGCAGAGACTTTCGAGAATACGCTGCTACCACTGGTTAGAGTAATGGACGGAAAGCTGGACCTTGACTTAAAGACACATAAGAAAATGTCAGAAATTGAGGCAAAACTGAGAAGTATAACGAACAAAAGTTCTTAAAATTATGCAGTATAAAGATTCCAATAGAATAAAGACGTTAGCTTTTTATTCTATTGGATACTCACTAACTTCTCGATAGTACAACTATGGTACTCACTCAATTAATTAATCGTGAATCTGCTTTACTCTGAACTATTAGCGACCAATCTAACAGAAGAAGTATTCAGAATACACTGCCGAGACATAATACAAATTGTTTTCTATAATTATCTTTATTTGGCTCTTTTGTTGATGGCAAGTTATAAAAAACGGCTACTTTTTCTTTTTACCATAACCTTTATACTTTTAACGGGCATGGTACGTTTTATTTACTCTACAATCGAGCAATACACTAACCAATCTGTCGAAAACTACCTAAACCAAAAAACCGCATATTTTTCTGAAAAACTATCGGGCAGAGTTCAGGCCTACAAACATGAGGTTAAGGCATTGTCTACACATCCCGCTTTAAGAAAAGGAGAGTTCTTAAGCGCAAGAAACTTCTTATTCGATTATCTAGAATCAAAAGTCACTAAGTATGAAAAATTTATTATAGGAGATATTCACGGTAACTTTCTGAACACATCAGGGGGAAACCCAGCGCAAGGAATGTATCGAACCCATAACGACAAAATACCAGATTCCCCAAAAAAGAAAATCGACAATCGTGACTACTGGCTAAAAACCGTAGGTTATTTAAGACCCAGCAACCCATCAACTTACGTCTCTAATCCAATGGTATCTTACACAACTAATACGAAACAAATCGTAGTCGCCCATCCGATACAGAATAATAAAAACGAAATTATAGGACTAATTGGCGCAACTCTTCCATGGGAGCTATTTAATGGTTGGCTTAAGGAATTTGAGTTTGAATTAAAAAAGGAAATGGATATTACAACGAAAATGGTTGTACTAAGTCGAGATGGGTATTACTGGTATCATTGGAATCCAAACTTTATTGTATCAGAAATTGTCAATAAAGATGGCGAGCATTCGACTGACAGTGAGGGCCTAAAATTATCGAAGAGATTTAATATACTCAATGATCCAAATGAATCAATAAAATTTATTGGAAAAGAAATGATAAAAGGTCACCAAGGAAATACAATTCAAACAATAGATAATGTGCCACACAAATGGTTCTATAACCCAATACACTCTGCAGAGGCTTCTTTAGGATTGATATTTGAAGAAGCTAGTGTTCATGATAAAAACCGGTTCTTTCTTCGCCAAATATTATCCTACTTACTCATTATCGCTTTAATTATCTTGATGCTTGTAATCTATTTAGGATATAAATCCGTTCAGTATCGAAGATAAAACCCAAAAGTAAGCTTTTAAATTTTTGAGTTTTATCTTCTAGCTGTGGTCCAGGTTCTTGATATCTTAACTAATGATTAATTAGTTAAGATATCATTTAGATTTCACTTGCGTCAAAGTTCTTGAGTGAGCTAAAAAACATTCCTGCTCCACCAGCCATTAGGATAATCAATACAACTATATCGAATGCTGTCATTGGTGCTAAGGAAACTCGAATATTAACAATAACGCCAACGATAAATGCAATTAAGCTAATACCACTAAGCATCCAGCCGAAAATATTTTTACTATTCCAAAATATCATGACAATTCCGATAATAAATGGAACAAAAATCATGCCACCTGTAATGGAAAAACCGCCACCAAATGAATATAAGCTAGTTCCAAAACCAAAGCCGCGCATCGAGTTTGCAGTAGTTATCAAAACTTTTGAGAGAAATAAATATCCGCCAACTGACATCATAATTAAGCCAATTAAAAATCGACCAATACCGCCACTAGTTCCACCTGCACCTTTTGGCTTATGCATTTTCAACCTCCTTTGAAACCGACTCAATGGCTTCTATAACATGATTTTTATCTGGAATGTGTTCATGATGAACTAATAATAAAATAGCTTCGCCAACGGCAGGCTTTAACGGAGCAGGGTTAGTGTGAACATCTCCGGTAGAATCTATAAAGCCAACAGGCGTACCCAAACCCTTTTGCATAATACTACACGCCAAATTGGCCCACTGAGAAACTTTAAATGAATGATCATAACGTACCGGTCGATCGCCATCGTGACCGAAAAGATTTTCCATAAACTGTTCAGTACCTGGTGCTTCGAGAGCCCTTACCATTAGTTCTGGATAAGCTCTAATTGGACGCATAACAGCGGATGCTCCTATATCTGAAAAGCGTTTACGATTTTCATCTTTAACGGCTTCAGCAATTATTTTTCCTATTAAATTACGGTCTTTTAAATGGAATAAAACGTCAAGGGTAACTGAGTCCGATGAAGTTAGAGCGCTGTTAGGCGATATTAAAATTATATGCGAAGCTTCATCAACATTCGCTCTGTCGAGTACCATTGGATCACGAGCATCACCATGAACATAAACAACATTTTGATCCGTTAAAGTTACGGGTAAACCATCTTGGAACTTATCGGACAAAATACAAATAGGCGTTTCACTAAATGCAGGTGTATTGCGTAATTGACCACATAGTCTTTCCAAGTAAAGTTCTGGATTATGTTGTGGTGTATTAATAATAACAATATGTTGATTCATAATATTCCAGTTCCAAAAGCCTTTAATCTTGCGATCTTTTCTTTCAATACGATACTCTATATACTCAGTCGCTAACTGAGCCATAATAGTAATACCAAGCACATACATGAGAATGACGGTAAATGATCTTCCTACGAATGTACTACTGCTTAGATCACCATACCCTGTCGTATTGATCGTTGTTAAGCTCAGCCATAAAGCATCGCCAAACGATAGTTTTTCAAATACAACCATAGCAATGGTGTGTAATAAAATAATGGCTAAAACCATTATAAAGAGTTGTCGAATGCGATTCTTAGTATTTGTAACCAATCCTTTCGACAAAAGACGTTTTCTTCGCCATTGTAGTAACTTTGCTAATCGACGAAACATAGTTTTATTCTTTATTTTCTGCTAGTTCAATAAGTCGCTTTGTAACAGCATGCTTAATCGCAATTCGGTCCGAAGAATCGATTCCAAACTCTTTCCCTAAAAAGTCATAATCATCTTCATTGAGAGTCACTGTGAGTCTGGGACGCACTTTTTTGCGTTTGAAGTCCAGTCCTAAAATTTTTCGGATATAGTCGGACGGTTTTAATTGATCTTTCACAGACTGCAACTGTATGTAATTGTGGACTGATTCGCTAACGTCAAAAGCAACTTGAGTAGCCTTCGCCGCCTGAGCTTGCTTATCCCACTTTTGATTTGATTTCGCCATCGGAATTAAGTTTTTCCATATAAAGCTTTTATGTCAGCAATAGGTCGTGATACGCCAATAGAAACATCGGTAGTTCCATCTTCCCACACCTCTATTTCCACTCGGTGCATATCATCTTCGGAAACTAAAGAAACAGATTCAAAAGCCTCTCCATTGTCGTCGTCTTCATATCGAGAAATTGATTTTTTTCGGAAGTCGGACTTATGAAAATACCCTCGCGTCCATTCGCCTTCTTGATAGTAGCTGTCTGCTAGCCATCGCTCATACTTCGAGCTATCTCCAATGACACGAATGCTTTCTCTACTAACTTCTTCATCAAATACAAGACCAAAAGCATCCATATCAAAAAGCTGCTCAACATCACTGCGTTCAATTTTTCGAGTGAAGTTGAGCCACTCTTCACCATCTTCTACTTCGACGGTTAAATGAAGGGGAATTCCCTCCGATCCTTGGAGTAAAAATTCCGTTTCGCGCGCATGTTTATATTCGTAAGTGTTGATTTCCATTATCTGAAATGTTTCGCCGCGTATTTCTGCAGGAAGACCGAATGAGTCAACCATTTCAACCATATCACCAACATTAAGTTCTTCTGGCTTTTCAAGAATACGGGTTTTCTCTTCCTTTTTACCAAACCACTTACCGAACATAACCCTTCCTCAATATTTATTTTTTATCTTTTAACCGAGCTAAGATATCATTAGCTTTAGTTTTAGTTTCACCAATTCCAGCTTGCGCTAACTTGTCTTTAAGTGCCTTATCGCTACCTTCAGCATTTAACTCTTCCGAAGCTTTTATTTTATCTTCAGTTCGTTGCTGACGCTCTTTAATTCGATTTAAAGAATCACGAGCGGCCGTTGTTTTAGACAAGTTTGATGACAGAGACTCATTTACCGAAACTCGAGCTTTTTGTACACTTTCTGTCGTTTTAACTACCGACAATTCACGCTTATGTTCTTGAATGCTTTTCTCAGCTCTTCGAATTTGGTCTTTTAAACTAGCAACACTTGCTTTGTAATTTGCCAGAACAGGTTCCAATTCTGCTTTTTCATTCTCATATTCAGCAATCTTTTCCGCGACTTCTAACGCTAGAGCTTCATCGCCTTTTTCAAGTGCTTGAGTTGCATAACCTTCGTGTTCCGCGACTCGATCATTAAGAGCATTAATTTGCCGAGCTGTCTTTGATTGATCTGCCATGACATCAGTTAAAGAGTCTTTCGCTTTTGCAATAGCTCGTTCTTGATCTTTAATTTCTTGCTCAAGAATTCGAATAGCATTGGTATCAACAATCGCCTCTCCGACTTCTCGAGCACCACCACGAATGGCTGTAACAAGTTTCTTTAAAATACTCATACTATTTCTCCTAACGCTTAAACGTCCATGCTGATTAATTTAAAAACTGTTCTAAGGCTTCCAAAGCCTCAAGTGAATTCTCTGCCTGAGTAACCAATTCGTGAGCAATATTGTCAACTAAGGTAGTCACACTCATAGCTCCAAATAAAACGTACTGGTCATCAATCATGCCAAACGAACTTAATGGCACATTTACCGTTAATTTAAGAAGCATTGCATTAAGCTCATCCAAAGTGTCAGCTTTAACTTCATCTTTGGTAAACAAATTCGTTACACAAAGTATTTGTTCTTCTGTTGCAGTGACAAAAATTGGTAACTCGTCAAATCCTTCAACAACAACTTGAAGTACGGTAATTTCACCATCCCCACTCTCTTGCATTGGCAATACATCTAGAGTGAAACCATCTTTAATAAAACCATTGAGTTGGATAGCCAGTTCCTTTAATGACATGGTTCTTTTATCCTCATTGTTAATGACATAAAATGTCGCGTTAGAAATAAGATACGAAACTCGACATAAAATGTCAAGCCCTTTAACTAAATTTTCTTTATTGCCCGGACGAATAAACCCCAACATCTTTTTGCCAGGCCTGAGTATGGTATTGATAAATCGTTCCTGTACCGAGAATATTAACAGATACATCGTCTGCCCCCCGGTAAAAGTCATTCGGCATAGCAAATGCTGCCATCAGAATGTCCTTGTTAATATAGCTGCTTTCAACCGGTAGTCGAGTATGGTTTTGAATTCGTTGCTTAGCTGACTGGCCCATTTTAGTTGCGATAGTCCAGCCCCATTCACCAAAGGAAGGTACATTTTGCCGATATTGCTCAACATTAGTGAATCCGGCGTATTCAACTGTTTTGCCGATACTAATAAACGCATTTTTAGCATGAAATGGAGATGTTGATTGGACGACCAGTACACCATCACCCACTAAAAGCTTGGAAATTCTTGCGTAGAAGTGGTCTGAGTACAACTTATTTAAGTCCGGATGGCTTGGGTCCGGCAAGTCAATAATAATCGTGTCGTAATAAACTTGTTGCTCAAGCAGCTTGTCTAGCTCAACAAACGCATCGCCAAAGATCACATTTACTCTTGGATCCTCAAATGCCGACTCATTGAGCTCCAGAAGCTTCTCTCTTAGAATTTCAGACTCTTCATCTCTCGACTGCGCAAAACGCTCTGAAAACAATTCCACAAGACCTTCATCAAGATCAATTAGAGTCACCGATTCAGGCTCCCACTTCAGAATATCTCGAACAGCCAATCCATCCCCCCCACCAATAACCAATACGTTATCTTGGCGCGCAGAAGCCAACAACGCTGGATAGGTGAGCATTGCATGATAAATCGTTTCGTCAAAACTACTGAACTGAAGCCGGCCATTGAGATACATATCAATCACGGGCTGTTGTCGAGAGCCAAAAGAGCGTTGAGTAAATGTAATATTCTGAAAGCGAGTTTGAGTTTGATAGACGACTCGGTCTCGATAAAGAACATTGGAAAAATCACTCATCCAACGCGCTCCGCTATCTGCAATAACGATAAGCAAGGCTAAAAGCCCCACATGGAGAGCAGCTAAAGCTTTGGGAAATTTTATTTTTTTCCAGTATCTCCAGAGAAACAAAAAACCAGCCAACACATTAAAAAGAGCGGTCCAAATCGCAGCTACGGTTATATCCATCGACAACATTAAAGTTATCCAAATAACCGCGCCAAACCCTGCTCCAATATAATCGGCTCCATAAATCGTACCAACATTATTTTCTAGATGCTGACCATAGACATCTTCTCGAACTCTTGCGATAAGTGGAATTTCCATTCCGATGAACAATCCCAAGACAAATCCTGCGAAATAAGGAAGATATCGACTAATAACCTGCAGCTGCTCGAAAACGCCACCGCTAATTACAGTATCAGGAGGTAAGTTATAAGCTGATGAAATTAGTTCTGGCAATCGGCCCGTTAGCGCAATGGCTCCGGCA
Source organism: Pleionea sediminis (assembly GCF_007570825.1). Taxonomy (GTDB): domain Bacteria; phylum Pseudomonadota; class Gammaproteobacteria; order Enterobacterales; family Kangiellaceae; genus Pleionea; species Pleionea sediminis. The sequence continues at coordinate 1,281,633 of NZ_SUNB01000001.1, forward strand.
ATCACTAAAGTGGCAGTACAACCAATTAGAGCAATTGTTGCTTCTAACCAAGCGAAAACCGAATAAGGACTTTTAAACCATTTTGCTGCCCATGCTCCTAGACCCATGGCCACAATCATTAAACCGATCATGGCATAAATAGTAGATTCCATGACGCCTAAAACACGTCCAGCATAGTGTGATAACAGATATTCGTAGATTAGCCCGCACGCAGCTAACACCATCATGATGCCTAGTAAAAAGGCATCATGAGAAATCAGCTGCCAGCGGCGCGACTGAAAGATTTGCTGCATAAAAGGACTTAGATCAAGGCTGTTAGAACAGCACCTACAGCAACAAAAATGGCTCCTTCAACGGCAGCTATACCAGTATTCTTTTCACGGTCAACTTCCTCAGCAACATCAACCCCAGAGAGAACAAGCTTTCGCACTATCAAAACAAGCAAGGCAAAAACTAAAACAGAAACAACGGAGATTCCGGACCAGAACACGGCAGATAACCATTGGTTGTCAGGATTATAGACTACCAAGTGAGAAGCAGCTGTAACCGTTAAAGCAGCACCAACCATAAACGCTCCATAACGCAACGCAAGCGCAGCGTTGCCCTCGGAAATAGCAGATTGTAAACAATTAGAATGGCCTGTATTACGCGACTTGAATAATTTAATTCGATAAGCGGAAGCCAATAACATAACAAGTTGTGAAAGGACAAATGCAACAAGCAGCAAAGGAATAATAGAAAAGTCTGCCGTTGGAATCCAAATCATCGCCGCTCGTATAATCAAGCCAATAGCAACCATATGACCAACATCCACTAAAGCACATGCAACATTATTCTTAGCGAGCTCACCGTGAATATCAATTTGTCTTAATACGAGTTTGTCTTGTACTAAACGACCAACAAGAATTAGTACTAAACCAACAACACCAAACACGGCCATAGATAAAACTTCTTGTACCAGCGAATCAGCAAACTCTCCTGAAGAGACACCTGTAAGCACGATTCCTAATGCCAAAATACCGCCGCCAAAACTAATTCCAAACGCCGCATTATTTTTATCCACCAATTCACTCTGAGAATTTACGTTCGATAAAAGACCTTTAACGAACTTGAGACTCACAAGTAGAACGACAACGACAAGCAAGTCGAGCAAAACTGCTTGTAAACTCCAAATATCAATAGAATTAAATTGCATACTCATGTCCCCTTAAAATCTATTTTCCTCGACTCGGACCACGGCTAGTGCGTGAGTATCCGCGTCGACTTGAGCTGGTAGAAGAATTTCGATACGAAGATGCCTTTCGGAAACTTCCAGATGAAGGCCGGGTTTGACTCACGCTACTTAAGCGACTCGCACCGGTTCGTTTTTTAGCGTAAGGACTGTTGAATCGCTTACCACTCTGCCGATAATTTTTAGCTGTTTTTTGCTCTATACGGCTTTGTTTTTGAATTCTTTTTGGGCTGGTATAACGGTATCTTCCATAATCGTGATAATACGAATAAGGTCTTCGGTAAGACCAACTGGAATACCCATAATATCTTTTGCGTTCGAAAACGTCGTCCAGATCAAGGACTTCATCAAAGAGCCAATAAGCAGCAAACCATTGCCACATAAAACCGCCACTACCATCATCAACCCACTGACCATATTGAGGATTGCCGATTAATTGTGAGCCTGGAGCAGAATTAATGTCGGGGTTACTGGCTTTCTCAGTTCTTCGCGATACTGCCTGCACTCGGTCTAACTTACCACCAGACATGTCAGCTAAAACGTTGACGCTATCAGAAAGTGCATCATTAAAAACTTTAGGCTGTGCAGCTTCTTTCAAGTAATAGAGTTCATTTAAACTCTTCTCTAGCTCTGTAATGCTTTTGCCAGGTTTAGTCTTAACCTCTCGCAAACGCTCTTCCAACGATTGAAACATGGGTCCGCTAGACAGTGCATTCTTCGACATATTATCGAATAAAGAAGCATACTGAGGTTGAGCCCTTCGCATGGCATTCGCGTATGATTCTAGTTTTCGCGCATTTGTCAGTTTCCCAGCGTCCAGTTGAGATTTCAAATTGGCTAAACTTCGCTCAACCTGCGGGATATCAGCAGCTATCCACTCAGATAGTTGTTCTTCTTTGCTGACACAAGCACAAAGCGAAAGCACAACCAATATAAGTATCCAGGGTTTGTACATTTATGCTCCTTTCGATAACTTCCAACGCCCGAACTAGTCTACACACTCGACGAATTATTACAAATTCATAAATGAAGTTAGTTCACAGATATAAACTCAAGATGATTTAAGAAGTTGTTGCCAATTTTCATTTGAGTCACCAAGCACTAAAAAGTGCGGGTTCAAAAGCTCTTCTTTGGTATTGTATTCAAGTGGAGAAAAATCAGTTTTGACAATTTGCCCGCCTGCCTCTTCAACAATAATTTGCGCTGCAGCAGTATCCCATTCAGAGGTTGGCGCAAGTCTCGGATAAAAGTCAGCTTCACCCTCAGCAACCATACACATTTTTAATGAGCTACCCTTACTCGTTAGATCGACATTCGACATCTTTTGGCACAAGGCTTCGACTTTATCGAGCCCATGTCTGCGACTCGCAACGACAGTGTAATGTTTTTCACCTTGCTCCAAGGGAACGGAGCGCACTTGGATTTTTTCTACCGGCTGACCGGCAATAATTCGATGAGCACCGTAATGTCGCGCGCCATAATAAAACGTATTTTTAACAGGGACGAAAATCACGCCTAGAATAGGTCGTCCATCAACAATTAGAGCAATATTTGTCGTAAATTCTCCATTTCTCGCGATAAACTCTTTCGTACCATCTAATGGGTCCACCAACCAATACGTTTGCCACGATTGCCGTTGTTCAAACGTGATATTTTTGCTTTCTTCCGACAAAACGGGAATTTCCGGTGTTAACTTTTCCAATTCAGAACAAATAATTTGATGAGAAGCTAAATCAGCTTCCGTTAATGGTGATTTATCTTCTTTAATTCTTTCACCAAAATCACTTGAATTATAAATTTTCAAAATGGCTTCACCTGCCTTTTTTGAAATGTTTATGACTGGTTCTATTAATTCTTGGTAGTCCACGTGATATTCCTACTGTCTATTTTTATTCAACGAGTGATTACAGGCGATTATTAGTTAACTCTTTTACTAAGGTATTCTCGGGCAAGATATAAGGCAGCGATACTACGAGCCTCAGTAAAATCTTCTCGAGCAATAAGCTCATCCATCTGATTGAAATTAAAAGGCACAACTTCTATTGGTTCTGGCTCATCACCTTCAAGCTTCTCAGGAAATAAATCTTGAGCTAACACAATATCCATTTTATGACTTAAGTAGCCAGGCGCTAGCGTTATAGTTTTTAATGCGGTTAAATGGTTAGCACCAAAGCCTACTTCCTCTTTCAGCTCACGATTTGCGGCATCCAACACCGGCTCTCCTTTTTCTATAAGTCCCTTGGGCAATGCAAGCTCGTAATCATCTATCCCTGCAGAATATTCTCTGATCATTAGCAACTCATTGTTTTCGTTAATTGGCACAACAAGCACAGCACCTGAACCACCCGCTTTAAGTCTTTCATATATTCTCTGTTCTCCGTTGGAGAACTCTAGCTCTAACTCTTCAACACAAAAAATTCGTGTTCGCGCTACTTCTGTTTGCTTAAGGATTTTTGGCTTTTTATTCATTCAATGGCCATTATTTCAGAAAAACAAGAAAGAGTTCCATACGGTTTCATCGACCGGGGTTTTTGCTGGCTATCGGGTTGTTCAATACCCAATAAAAATCTTATTCCGTATTCTTGGGCAGAGTTTAGCACATCAATACTATCATCAATAAATAAAGTCCGATTCTTATCAAAACCTAATCGTTCTTCAAGACACATCCAAAATCCTTGCTCTTCTTTTGGCAAACCAAACTCGTGAGATGAAACAAGTTCTTCAAAATACTGATGAAATTGTGTATTCAAAAGTTTTATTTCAAGTACTTGCTGATGTGCATTCGTTGCAAGTATCACTCGCTTTTGGATTTGATTGAGATATTTCAAAAAATCTACGGCTTTTGGCCGAAAGGCAACTTTATGCTCGATCTCCTTCTTCAAAGAAACAATATCGAGATCAAGCTCTCTCGTCCAATAGTCTAAGCAATACCAGTTCAACTTACCCTTTTGTGAATCAAATTTTGCTTTGAGAATCTCTCGGCTTTCTTGCTCATCAATATTATTTTTTGCCGCAAAAGCACCAGGTAAATATTGAAGCCAGAAAAAATTATCATAATGGAGATCTAAAATTGTGCCATCCATATCGAGTAAAACCGTATCGATAGCACTCCAGTCGAGAGATACAGGCATATGTTTATCGCCTAAGTGGTAATGTCATTTGAAGAGTACGACGATTATTGTCTGATTTTTTCAAAAAAGCGATTGTACTTTTTAATTGCTCAGGAACATTTTCGGTTACGGAGATATCTAAAGCAACATCTTCTGGCCAATTTACAACTGCAGATCCTTGTGCGTCTAGAACATTTTTTGAAGGTTTAACAACTATTTCAATCTTTGAATCATCTTTTGATTCTGCGGCAAGTGTAAAATCACCTAAATCAATAATTGGTCCCGCAATTGAAGCAGCCCCTTTCATCCAATAAATATTGGCAGATACATCTTTTGGCCCTTCGACTTCATTAAAAGATAAATTATTAATTTCAAGACGAAAATCACCGCTCAGTCTCATGCCTTGCATTGGTAAATACCCAGACAATTTGTCAGCAGGTAATTTCACATTCATGTTACTAAGGTACAAGGTTTCATCGAATCCAACTTTCCAACCACCATCAGCTGAAACGTTATCATCGTCCATTGAAATAGAACCACCAATTTTACCAGTGAACAACCAAATAGGATTTAGCGACCACTCAACATTAGATATACCTTGACGATTAATTTGTAATGACGCGGCGGATCCTGACCAAAGGCTCCCAGAAATACCACTTGCTTTCACAGGCAAGGATTCTGGCAGTAAGTTAACTACCGTGCGAGCAGGTACTGTCGCAATCAAAAAAATTAAAAACAATAAAACTGATAAAAATAATGTTTTTTTAGTCATATAAAACTCAATTTTTTCGCTGTATCGAATGCAATTTTGACACAACTTGATTCGTTGTTAGCTTGAAACCAAACGCACATTCGCTCTGACAATCCCGATCTCTTGTGTTTGACTAATATTGATATAAGAAGTTGTAATTCCATAATCGTTTTCTAAATCAGCAAGCCACTCTAACATCTTGTCAAAAGAGATTTCATCAAACCAAACATTAATTTCCCCGTTCTTCTTTTCCTCAAATCTAGCTAGTTGAAATTGCTTTTGTCGAGTCGTGCTCGTAACAACACTGGTAAGCGAAGAAAAGCTTCGTTTACCACTTCCAGATGACTGAGGAGCTTGCTGATGTAAATAAACAACAGCCTGCTTATTATCTTTCACATCATCTCTTAAGTCAGATACAAGATTGTTCACAGGTAAAATAATGGCAAAAATAATTAGTAATAAGACAACTACCGGACTTGCGATTTGGACAATTTTCTTGTCACGCTCAGCAAGCTGCTCATACCATTGAACTATCTGATTCATGATCGACTCCTTATCACTAGCCTTGTTGAGTAAGCATCACCCTGAGCACTAGCGGATGACATATCAACTTGTAAACCGCTTTTGACTAAAGTGTCTTTGAAATTATTAAGAGCTTGATAGTCTGGCGCAAGAACATCGAGTCTTAACTCTCCCTTTCGTCCATCATAGGTAATACTTGTCGGCCGAATTTGATCGATAGATGCGATTTGAGTTGACGTTTGTTCAAGCAACTTAAGAAACTCGCCTTGTTCGTTTCCAGAACCCTGGCGTTGAATTAATCGCTTAGCCTGCCCAAAAATGCTGCCAGCACGAGGCCTTCTTGAAAACACCTGTTGGAATTTTTGTTCAGCTTGTTCGCGAACAACTTTGTTTTCCTGATGTAAAACAAAAAAGCTAGAACCTTGGTAAATTAGAAAGGTTACAAAAGAGAACCCGCAAACATAGGTTAGTGCTTTATATTTTTTCCATTGAAGATTAGACTGCTTCTTTACAACATATTCAAGCTGTCGAAGATTGACAGCATTTTTACTGTACTCTTGACAAAACAAATCCAATAATTCGTACTCTGTTAAAGCTTGTGCAATGACATTTTCTTTTTCCTGCCATACAGACTCAAGCTCACCCGTATGAAAAATACGGATCATCGTAAGATCAATTTCGCTTTCTAAACTTTTCTCTTCAGAATCACCTGCTGCTTGATCAGAGCTTGGTTTCCATATTAAAGGGAGCAGATCTCGCTGGCAGCTCCAACATTCTCCACCCACCTCGTTAACCAATGCAAATCTATCGTTAAGAATAATTTCAGTTGCGTCGGTGGCGTCTTTTAATAAAGCATTTTCACTTACAATGACATCAGCTGCTATTTCTGCTTGATCAAACCATTCGAGCCATTGTTCCATCTGCTCGTGAGTCGTCCAAAAGACATCAACTTTCCCATCTTTATTTCGCTTTCCGTAAGCAAAATGAAGTTGATCAATCGGATTCGCTAATTGATCTTCAAGCATATAAGGGACAGCCGCTTGAATTTGCTTTAACTGTTTCGCAGGCGTTGTAACTTGCTTATAAGTCACTTTACTTGCGGGCACTATTACAATCGTTTCGCATTTTTGAGCTCTTTCGGCTAACGCAACCAGGTCAACCGACAAAACTTCACCTCGATCGTCCCATCGCTCATCATCAGAATTCCATTGTCCCCAAATAAGCGCATTATTAGGGTCGTCTGGCAATTGAATAAAAAGCCGTTTCTTCATTAAAACTCTCCAAAATATCGTGCTTTCACACGAAAGGGTGCATCTTTGGCATCTCCTGACCGTTCAACTAACGAACTCATCCTAAATTTTGCACCTTTAAATTCGACTTCTATATTTAACACAAATAAATTACTAGTTACTGAGACGCGTTCTAAACTCGGAGCTCCGCCTCTATTCGTGCCTTGCCCCTGGGGTAAGTACTCATTAATTTCGTTAACGTCACTGTATCCATCTTCCGGGCGATTGCTAATAATCTCTTGAGCTTTTCCCGTATCAGTATTAAGAGCAGCTGCTAATACAGCGGCTTTTTCTTCGGTAACAGTATTAATATTGATCTTACTGATATCATTAGCCGGTATTGCGCAGACATAATCTTTCACTGCTTTATAAACGTCAGCTGTATAACCTTGAATAACTCTCAATTCTGATTTGCTCGCCATCCAACTATTCGCCGTTCGATATGGGATTTCGTATCCCGTATACAACATATCTTCAGCACCATTAATCCCCGTAGGATTTATATCAGAGTCTATCCAATCAACAACCGGAGCAATAAGATTATCCGGTTGTAGCTCTATATCATCCACTTCTCTTAAAGCTTCAGTTAGCAGATTTTTGTAAACTATTTGTGCTTCGGGCTCTCTCTGAGTTCCATTTCGAACTCCACCTGGACCTCCATCTCCACCTGGATCTCCATCTCTACCTGGACCTCCATCTCCACCTTCTGTCGCTGCGGTATCAAGAGAGTTTAAGTTAAAGCAAGTCAACGCATCTTCTACAGTTCCCTTTATCCAGCCTCCCTCGATAGGAAATTCAAAAGGTGTTGTTGCCCAAGGTTGTTTCAAGTGAACCGTACTCGCATCTTTACCAAATCCTTTTGCTAACCACTGTTTTGCTAAAGCCTCTCCACCTAAAGCCAATTGGTGCGCCTGATCTCGTCCTAACATTAAGTCAGTACGTCTTTTACTGAACACACTGTGCTCCGTTAACTGAGTTGCAATAAGCGTCGCTAATGCCATCACCATCAAGACGATCAATAATGTTGCGCCACCTTGCTTTTTCATGACCCAATTCCTAATGGGTAAATTTGAATCAATTGCCCAAGGGTGGCTGTTTCAATGGTAACTTTAACGGCACGAGGGAAATTATTAGATAATTGTTCTTGAGGTGCTCCCATATAATCTTCAATGGGCCAAGATTCCATCCATTCTTCGTCGGCATAGAATTCAACTTCAAACTTGAGGACATCTTCCATTAAGGTTAATGGAAGTTTTTGTTCTTCTAAGGCAATATCAAGGGTAGCCCATTGTTCGCGAACTAACTTGTCCTCTTCCAAACGATAGGTAACACGTTCTAATTCAGTTCTTGGCAAATTTGCCGGGTTTCTTTTGCCCTGACGCGTAAAACTCAAAAAACTCTCAGCACCATTTTTATCACCCATCAAAGCTGGAACTTTATCACCATATTCATTACGCACAGATCTCGCTGCAACTTGCTGGAGATCCGTCGAAATGCGATTAATCGCACGCTGCAATTGTGCTAACGCGTCATCGCTTTGCTTAACACTTTCTTGAGTACCTACAGCCGTACTTAGCTGCTGAAAAGCCAAGACAGAAATTATTGCAGTAATAGCTACTGCAACAATAATTTCTAGCAATGAAAAACCTTGACTCTTAAACAATCTAACAATACCTATTTAGCGACGTTGGCCATCTTCTGATGGCTCTGCAACAAAAGCGACCACTTTTGCCAATTTATAATCAGGATCTCTTTCTAACCCAACAGACACTTCGACTCTTCTAAATCCACTTTCAGTTGTCTTTAAAACTTGTTGTTGCCATGTCCAGTTCTGTTTAGCCATTTGAATTTCACCGCGGGTTGTACCGATATTAGGCCACGGCTCTTCAAGCTTTACTTCATTCAAACGGTACATAGCAACATAGTGGGCTAGCGTTTTCTCTTTTCTATAGAGTTGCGACTCTCCCGATTCAAAAATTGAGTTATTCAAAGCTGTAAAAGCTAAGGCTAAAACAACCAAAGCAATTAAAACCTCTAGTAGAGTGAACCCTTTAATTTTGGATTTATTCGAAATTAAGTAGGCTGTTGTCATTCACTTCATCTCTCATATTTCCAGACAGAGGTCCCTCTAACTCAAGCTCACCCAATACATTGCCTGAGATCAAATAATATTTAGGATCCTCATCAATCCATCCAAGCGCAATTTTAAAATCATTCATTTCTCCAGAAGACAATACATAAATCTGAGGCGGCTCAATTTTTTCCTCTTCTTCTTCGAAAATATCAACATCTTTTTCAAAAATATCGACATCTTCCGCATCATCTTCAGAGAAGATGGTATTACCATCAACAACAACTTTTAATTCTAAAATTTCAGGAATTTCTCGTTCCCGAAAAAGTTCATCATCAGTTAGTGGCAGCCATTTTTCATTTTCAAGGTCGTACACATAAAACAAATACTTCTGCTCTTCTAACCTCAAACCGATATCGATTCCTCGTAATAAGGTTTCATCTTTAACTTGACTTAACAAAGCATAAAGTCGGTATGACTGCTCTTCGAGTTCTTCTTTTCTTTTGTCAGAGAATGCGACAACTGATAACGAAGCTAATAGTGCGACAACCACCAATCCAATCAAAATTTCGATTAATGTGAAACCATTTTTGCGCTTGAGAGATTGATGGTTATGCATTTTCAAATGTTACTGATTCGCTTGCTTCATACTTTGAACGTATTCATCGACGTTCCAATTCGCAATATCAGTTGCCATACCTTCGCCACCTTCTTGACCATCATTACCTAGAGAAATTATTTCATAATCACCTTCTCCATATTCTGCAGGAGAAAGGTACAAATACTCATTACCCCATGGATCTTTTTCAATTTTTAAATAACCGCCGCGTGGATAATTCGTCGGTTCGGGATTACTATCTGGCCGTTGCTCTAAAGCAGCTAAGCCTTGTTGAGTCGAGGGGTAAAAACCATTGTCGCTGTAATATCGCATCAACCCACTCTCGAAAGCCTTAAAGTCTGACTTTAATTTTGTGAACCGAGAGTCATCAACAGCTCCCATAAAATTTCCAACCACAAGCGATCCCAAGATTCCAATAATCACGAGCGCTATTAATATTTCCATTAATGAAAAACCGTTTTGACGACGCATTCGAAAAGACTCCTTAAAACTACGAATTAAGTAATTGATTCATATTAAAAATTGGTAACAAAATTGCTAGAACAATGGTGACAACAAAACCACCCATAATCAAAATCATCAATGGTCCAAGCAAATTAGTAACCGTATTAACTAAAGTTTCAAATTGGCGGTCTTGATTGTCCGCTGCTTTTTCAAGCATACGATCAAGTTCACCCGAAGCTTCTCCACTGCCTATCATATGTAACATCATGGGTGGAAAATGTTTGGTTGCTTGTAGAGAAGCTTTTAATGATGTTCCTTCACGAACCTTAAAGGCAGCTTCATGAACTGCATCTTTAAGTTCGAGGTTTGTCATTACATCACCTGAAATTTTTAAGGCATCAAGCAAAGGAACTGAGCTTGAATTTAGAATAGATAAGGTTCTGGAAAATCTGGCTGCATTCACACCTCTGGAAACTCTTCCTAAAAATGGCAGGTTTAGAATAGTTCTATGCCATTTTGTTTTACGCTTTGGATTCGCTAATAAGGTTTTCACACCAATATAAATTAAGATAAAAGCGATAAAGATCATCACGCCCCAGTTTTGAACAAATTCACTGGTCCAAATTAATCCGCGAGTCAGGGCAGGTAACTCTCCACCCATATGTCGATACTGATCAACAATTTGTGGGACTACGTAAGCCAATAAAAAGATAACGATGGCAATACTCGCAAAGGCTAAGATAATTGGGTAAGCCATAGCCGAAGAAATCTTTGACTTCATTTCTTGCCGCCGCTCAGTGTAGTCGGCTAAACGCTCTAGAACTTCATCTAAATGACCAGATTTTTCACCAGCTGCAACCATAGAGCAAAATAAATCGTCAAAGACTCGCGGATATTCTCTGAGTGCATCGGCTAGAGTATGGCCCTCAACAACTCGCGAACGAACACCCATCATAATCGTTTGATGTTTTGGTTTTTCACATTGATCGGCGACGGCTTTTAGTGACTCTTCCACCGGAATAGCTGCATTAATCAACGTTGCAAGTTGACGGGTAACTAATGCCAGGTCAGTTGAATTCATTCCTGGCGAAGCAAAAATAGGCTTTTTGGATTGTTGCTTGCGGTGTTTTTCCGTTACCGCTTCAACACTTAAAGGTACTAATCCTTTATCACGTAAATTTGCGCGAATCTGTCTCGGGGTATCGCCTTCTAAAATACCTTTCTTTTGACGCCCCTTTGCATCCAGTGCTTTGTATTCGAATGCTGCCATCAGTCTTCTCGCGTTACTCTGAGAACTTCTTCGATGGTGGTCATGCCTTCCAGCACTCTATTTTTTCCGTCTTCTCGAATTGAAGGACTAAATTGACGGGCATGACGCTCAACCTTTTGCTCACTATCGCCGTTATGGACCATGGTTCGCATTTCATCATCAACTAGAAGCAATTCAAATAAACCTTGTCGACCTCGATAACCAAGATTCCGACACTCTTCACAACCCTTTGCTCGATATATTTGTGGCGGATTTGTCTCATCAAATCCCATCAATCGACATTCTGTTTCGTCGGGCAAATAAGGTTCTTTACAGTCGTTACAAAGTGTACGTACTAGTCGTTGAGCTAACACACCAAGCATTGAAGATGACAATAGAAATGGTTCGACGCCCATATCAACTAATCGAGTTACCGCACCAACAGCAGTGTTTGTATGTAGAGTAGATAAAACCAAGTGACCCGTTAATGACGCTTGAACAGCAATTTGTGCGGTTTCTAAATCTCGAATCTCACCAACCATCACAACATCAGGATCCTGTCGAAGAATCGCACGCAGCCCGCGTGCAAAGGTCATATCGACTTTTGTATTAACCTGAGTTTGACCAATACCATCGAGCAAATACTCAACTGGATCTTCGACGGTCAAAATATTCCTTTGTTTGCTGTTCAACATTGTTAAACCAGCATAAAGTGTTGTTGTTTTACCAGAACCAGTAGGACCGGTTACCAAAATAATTCCATGCGGTTTATGCAGAATACTACTCATCTGTTGCATTAACTGCTTCGGCATTCCGAGGTGAGTAAAATCGAGTCGCCCGGCTTGTTTATCGAGCAGACGTAATACGACACGCTCACCATGACTCGATGGCATGGTTGATACACGAACATCAACTGCTCGATTTGCAATTCTTAGAGCGATACGACCATCTTGAGGAATTCGCTTTTCTGCAATATCGAGTTTCGCCATTACTTTGATACGTGACACAAGTAGCGGTGCTAGCTTTCGACTAGGTGATAAAACTTCTCTTAAAACACCGTCGATACGAAAGCGAACGGTTAATTCTTTTTCAAAAGTTTCGATATGAATATCGGAAGCACTTTCCTTGATTGCCTCCGTTAACAATGCGTTAATGAGCTTGATAATTGGCGCATCGTCTTCGTTCTCAAGTAAGTCCTCTGTTTCTGGCAACTCTTCCGCTAAGCGAAATAAATCCATTTCCTCACCGATGTCTTCCATTGCTTGCATCGCTTCAGAAGAATCATTTTGGTATACCGCGCCTAAGTGTTGTTCAAATTCTTCATCAGGCACCGACTTCAGAGTCATTTCTCGGTCGAGAAACCGTCGCACTTCAACAATTGCATCTCGACTAACATTTTGACGCGAAACAACGACTGCAGGAGAAGCCTTATCATCAACAACAACTACTCCATGCCGTTTTGCAAAACCAAACGGTAATCGAGCATGAACAATAGCTTCATCATCAGCTATCGGCATTTCATCAGCCGGCTGCATGGTGCTATCTAGCAAAGTATCGTCAGCGTGTTCTATCTCAGTTGTCATTGTCCTGGTTCTCTTCTGGCAATGTCTCGTTTTTCTGCTGCTTCATACTTTCATCAAATGTTGGAGGTAATTCCAACTTCTCATTCCATGTGGGCAACATTGGAGTATCATCATCATCGAACAGTGACACGCCCTTGGCACGCATATCGATTTGCTTGCCGCGAATAAAATTATATTTTCTTGAACTTAATTCATGGATGCTTGAATCGTCTCGTAAAATTTTGGGACGAATGAATACCATCAAATTACGCTTTGTTTTACGAGTTTGATTTGAACTGAACAAACTGCCAATTAGCGGAATATCACCAAGAATTGGTACCTTCTCTTGCGACTCTTGAATATCTTCATCAATCAAACCACCTAAAACCACCATACCGCCGTCGTTCACTTGAACTGTTGTAGTGATTTGTCGTTTGTTCGTAATAATGTCAGTTCCAGATGTACCAGCGATAGAAGAGACTTCTTGCTCAATCTGTAAGCGAACAGAATTACCCTCATTAATGAGAGGAGTAATTTTTAGTTTGATACCCACGTCCTTTCGGTCGACCGTAGTAAACGGATTTGAATTATTGTTTCCAAGAGCTGACCCAGTAACAATTGGAACTTCCTGACCAACACTGATTGCCGCTTCTTCGTTATCCAAAGTGGTGATACTCGGTGTCGATAAAACATTTGACTCGGTATCTCGACCCAAGGCCTGAACTAAAGCTCCCCACTCTAAATCGCCACTCGCATCCGATTCACCAAAGCCAAAAACAACCCCTTGTGAACCAGCCAGAGCCTGAGCGAGTGCCGCACCATTGTCACCTTGCTGACGTACCGGATTGGTTCCAATTACGTTACCATTATTATCGAAAATAGCTTCGCCGCCCGTCTCTTGACCTTGCAAAGCAGCAATGCCTTGACCAACACCGACAATTGAGGCTCCGTTGTTTCCAAAGTTGGTAAAAGCTCCAGCTGCGGACGCAAGTTGAACCCCTAATTGTTTCAAACCAACATCGGAAACTTCGGCAATAACTGCTTCAACGTGAACTTGAGCGCGACGAATGTCGAGTTGGCGAATAACAGCTTCGAAAGATTTGAGCATGTCCGGCTGAGCAGTGATAACAAGTGCATTGGTGCCTTCATGCGCTTTAATTGAATAGGGTTTACCGCTAGCACGTTGTTGGGTTTTACCTTGTGGCTCTTCGATGGATTCTCCAACGCCCTCTAAAAGTTGAGCAACTTCAGAGGCTTGCGCATAATTGAGATAAATAACCTTGGTATTTCCATCAGCGTTATTTTCTGCATCAAGTCGAGAAATCAATGCGCGCAATCGAAGCCGGTCTCGTTTTTCGGCACTCAACAATATGCTGTTAGTTCTCTCATCTGCAACGAACCGAGGTTGCGAAGTACCCACTTCTTTCTGAGCACCTTGTTTCTGTAATGTTTCTAAAATACGCACAACTTCTGACGCCGCTGCGTGTTCAAGCTCGATAACTTCTAATTCTTCATTACTCTCATGATCAATTTGTTGAATTACTTTCACAATTCGGTCCACATTAGCTTTTGAGTCATGAAGTAACAAAACATTAGTGGCTCTAATTTGCCCCATATGCATTCGTTGAGGGATCAATTGACGAAGCACCGGAACTAGCTGGGTAACATCGACGTTTTCAACTTTTATAACTCGTGTTACCTGTTCATCGGCAGGAGCATCTAAATTACCAGAATCCACACGAGTCGCATCTTGCTTGGCTTCTTGAAGCTGTACGACTTTAACGATATCTCCTTGTTCAACGACACCAAAATCGTTGAGTTTCAAGACACTCAGAAAAAGCCCCCATATCTCATCTTCATCGAGCGGAGTTTGGGAAATAACGTTGACCTTCTTCCCTTTGACTCTATCGCTAAGAATGATCGTTTTACCTGTTAAACGACTCACTGTTTCGATAAAAACCTTAATATCCGTATCTTTTAAATTGACGGTCGCTTTACCCGCCCACGAAAAAGGGGTCAGAAGCACCATCAGTATCGCCATAAGGCAATATTTTTTCATTGATCGGTCCCTTACTTTCGAAATCATATGTGTACCTGCATAACTCGTATTATCGTACTTTGCCAAGCATCGTGTGTTGTTTATCGTTAAAAAAGCCAAAATAAATTGCTTCGCTTATTGTCCACCCAGTTTGACCGTGATGTCCTGAGACTGCCCGTTTCTTAATAACGTTAAGCTTACCTCAGAGGCGTTAGCTAAATTTTGTTGCAACATCATTAATTGGGAAGGGTCGTTTAATGGCACTCCATTGATATTGGTGACAATATCATTTCTTCTGAGTTTCAACTCATAAAATAACCGCCGGGCTTTACCAGGAGAAATTTTAACCCCTTTAATAAGACCATTCTCCATAACTGGTTGCCAACGTATTAAATCTTTAAGACTCGCCGGATCAGACTGCAACTTCTCTTTTAAATCAGCAAACTCGCGCTTTACGCGCGCATTATCAACCACCAAACTTTCGCCTCTATCCGGCGTTTCGGGCAGAATCTCTGGTTGGCGAGCATCGGTTTGCATAGAAATAACAGACTCTGACTCTTCCAAAGTCAGCGATTCCAGTCTTCCATTTCTATTCAAAATAACTTTATTGGCCTGCACCTGATGTAGCTTAGCTCCTTGAGCGCCACTGACAACATCGCCTAAAAAATAAACTTCTTGATTTGCACCACCCGACTCAATAATTGCACTAGCTCGTTCGCTGTCGTCAGAGGCATAAATACCTCGTAATTTAAGAGGAAGAGGTGTTTCACCCGCTACCTCTTCTTCAATAGGTTCGGGATCCGCCTGAGGAATTGCAGTGGCATCGCCAAATAAATGCTTGCTGGTAATCGCTCTAACTGAAACCTGCACCTGCTGAGAAGGGCCAGCTGTTGCTTGCCGAGCAGGCGGAGTCACTCGGTAATCAGCCACCGATGCATCAACCCAAAGCCATACCAATTTCGCGAGCAGATACAAACTGATCACTAATAACACACCACTCCCCAGTTTTATCCAAGGTTCGGGTTTGTTAAACCGATTGACTAGTGCTGCATCAAGTTGCATTATCTCAAATTCCTAAAGTTCGCTGCCTTGCCAAGGCCCTGATTTTATTATTCTAAACCGCATATTCGCGAAGACTCGCTAGCATACCAAAAAATCTGGTGGATCTCTTATGTAAACCGGGTACTATTCACAAAAATATCCTTTTAAGATAAATTTTGCTATACGTGTCTCGATAAAATTTGCTATGAGAACTCGCCAATCCACACCATACACAAACACAATCTACCAAGTGACTCTATAAACGATGCAAATGGAAGAAAAGGTCCGATTAGATAAATGGCTCTGGGCCGCACGCTTTTTTAAGACACGAGCCCTTGCCAAAGCCGCAATTGAAGGCGGAAAAGTCCATTATGATGGGCAACGAGTGAAACCTGGTCGCTCTGCTCAAATTGATGGTCGAGTAACCTTACGAATTGGTTTTGATGAAAAAGAAATTATTATCAAATCGATCAGTGATCGACGTGGGCCTGCACCAGAAGCACAAAAACTGTACGAAGAAACCGAAGAAAGCATCAAATCACGAGAAGAAGCCCGTGCCCTAAGAAAAGCAGCGGGAATCACCGCTCCACAGAAAAAACCCGATAAAAAACAACGCCGCCAAATTCATCGCTTTAAACGAATCAATACAGAAGAGTAAAATACTCGCAATCCGACTGACTCCTAAAGAATTAGTGCTATGAACGATATTAGAGAAACAGACTACATCCAACGTTTTTTATTTGAAGAACATGCAGTTAGAGGCCAATGGATCGCTTTGAGCAACAGTTTAAAAGAGTTGGTTGCAGGACACGAATATCCTGCGCCAGTCAAAAAACAGCTCTTCAAATCAGCTCTAGCGACAAATTTACTGGCAGAAACGCTTAAATTTGAGGGGCGACTAACCCTGCAAGCTCAAAGTGGCGGGGATTTAAAAATCCTCCTCATTCAGGCCAATCATGAGCATGAGTTTCGAGGTGTCGCTCGACACAATGATATCGTTCCTGAGTCTGAAGACATCAAAACTCTGATGCCAGGTGCACAAATGGCATTAACGATCGAACCAGAAGGTGGTCGTCGATATCAAGGAATTGTCCCCATGCATAAGCCTAGTCTTGCCGAAAACATTGAAGACTATTTTGCACAGTCGGAGCAATTAGCAACTCGAATTTGGCTTTTTTGCGGTGAAGACAAGGCTGCAGGGCTTCTTTTACAAGCGATGCCCGAAGAAAACGACGAAAGTGGCTTTGAGCATCTCAGCCAACTGGCAAACACACTAAGTCAAGATGAAGCCTTGTCTCTCGATTCAAACACCGTGCTACATCGATTATTCCACCAAGATCCCCTAAGACTTTTTGAGCCGAAAACAATTAACTACCGTTGTGGGTGCAGTCGCCAGAAATCATTAAACTCATTGCTATTGGTCCCTATAGCCGAACTCGAAGAAATTATTGAAAAAGAAGGAAAAGTCTCGATGAATTGCGAGTTTTGTCAAACCCACTACGAGTTTGATGCTATCGATGTTGAGCAAGTATTCGCCAATTCGGGGCGTGATATGCAATCTGATACAACACAATAAAAGCAATAATGAATTTTTTTCTGTGCTTTTATAAAATCAAATCGAATGACAGTTTGTTTGAATCAATAAAATCCGATTTGTTAATACGCCAATGACAGGTATAATTCGCGCTCAAAAATTAAGCATAAAAATCAGCCTCTAACTGTGAAGTTCACTTTATAGAGTGTTGTCCAGAAAGACAGGAATTTATTTATGGGTTTAAAAACGCCTTTTCATGAGCTTCACGTAGACGCTGGGGCTAGAATGGTCGACTTTGGTGGATGGGATATGCCCATCAATTATGGCTCTCAAATTGAAGAGCACAATGCCGTTCGACAAGACGCAGGCATGTTTGACGTTTCCCATATGACAATCGTTGATGTTCAAGGTAAAGATGCAAAACCATACTTAAGAAAACTTCTCGCAAACGATATTGCTAAGCTCAACAAACCGGGTAAGGCACTTTATAGTGGCATGCTCAACGAAAATGGTGGAGTAATCGATGATCTGATTACTTACTTCATTAACGAGGAGTTTTATCGCGTCGTTGTCAATGCTTCTACACGTGAAAAAGATTTAGAGTGGATGCAGAAGCAAGCTCAAAACTTCGAAGTTTCTGTTGACCATAATAAAAACTACGCCATGTTGGCTGTTCAAGGACCCAACGCAATTGAGAAAACCCAAGCCGCATTGAGTGAGCAGCAAAAGCAAGCAATTGAAGGCTTAGGCGTTTTTTTCGCGGTCGATACCGAAGGATTCTTCATCGCTCGAACAGGCTACACCGGCGAAGATGGCTTTGAAATCATGATTCCACTCGACAAGGTTTCCAGTTTTTGGGAAGCGCTAATAAAAGCAGGCGTACAACCTTGCGGACTGGGAGCCAGAGACACTCTACGCCTGGAAGCCGGAATGAACTTATACGGCCAGGATATGGACGAAAATATATCACCTCTCGAAGCCAACATGGGCTGGACTATTAGTTGGGAGCCCGAAGACAGAGACTTTATTGGTCGCACAGCACTCACCCAACAAAAAGCAGAAGGTGTCAAAAATAAACTCGCTGGATTGGTTCTGGAAGGCAAAGGCGTTTTACGGCCCCACATGAAAGTTATTTGTGAAGATGGCAGTGAAGGCGAAATAACTAGCGGCACCATGTCACCCACATTAAAAAAGAGCATTGCTTTTGCTCGGGTTCCAAAAACATGTGGCGAAACCGTCATGGTTGAAATGCGTGGCAAGCAGGTTCCTGCCAAGGTTGTAAAGGCATGTTTCGTGCGTAAAGGCGAGCCTCTCGTTTAGACCGATAGATAGTTTAAGAAGAATTTTAAAATTACGTTAAAATAACAGTAAATGAAGCAACGAGGATTATTTAAATGAGCGATATCCCTAGCGAGTTAAAGTACGCATCAAGCCATGAATGGGCTCGCCTGGAAGACGATGGCAGTATAGTTGTCGGTATTACTGACCATGCGCAAGGTCTTCTTGGAGACGTCGTGTACGTCGAGTTACCTGAGATTGACTCAGATATTGGAGCTGGCGATGAAATCGCTGTTGTTGAGTCGGTTAAAGCCGCTTCGGACATTTACGCTCCTATCTCCGGAACAATCATTGAAATAAATGATACTCTGGAAGACGCTCCAGAGACCGTTAATACCGATTGCTATGGTGATGGCTGGATGTTTCGCATTCAGCCGAGCAACGAAACGGATTATCAAGATTTGATGGACGCTGAAGCTTACCAAGAGTCTATCGCCGACGAATAAGTCGGAAACAAACAACTCAATTAGCCTCGACAAATTTTTGTTGAGGCTTTTGTTTTTATAGTCTGCAATTTTTGAAAACGACTGCCGTATAATGCGAAGTCTTAAACCGGCTATTACTGGAAGAAGTTCACGAATGAATCAGTCAAATACTCAAACCCTCACCCAATTGGAAAACAATCAAGAGTTTGTTCAACGGCATATCGGTCCCAGTGCAGAAGAAACTGCCGAAATGCTCCAGACCCTTGGCATGAATTCAATTGAAGAGCTTGTCGAGCAAACCGTTCCCAAAAAAATCCAATTAGCGGAACCTCTTCCTCTCCCAGCGGCCAAAAGCGAATCTGACGCTCTCAGCTACCTTCATAGTCTGGCGCGCAAAAACAAAGTATTCAAATCTTACATCGGAATGGGTTATTACAACGTAAAAACCCCAACTGTTATTTTGCGAAATGTGCTCGAGAATCCAGGTTGGTACACGGCCTATACGCCTTATCAGCCAGAAGGTGCGCAAGGCAGATTGGAAGCAATCATTAACTTCCAACAAATGACCATGGATTTGACCGGATTAGACTTAGCCAGTGCTTCTTTACTAGACGAGGCAACCGCTGCTGCAGAATCAATGGCATTAGCAAAACGTGTTTCAAAAAACAAAAAGTCCAATGCCTTTTTCATCGATCAAAATGCTTATCCTCAAACCATCGATGTAATGAAAGAACGGGCGCACTACTTTGGCTTTGAGTTGATTTTCGGTCCAGCGGACGATGCCGCAAATCACGATGTATTTGGTGCGTTCCTTCAATACCCAGATCGCTTTGGTAATATCCTTCCTCTTGAAAATACGATTGAAACGTTGCACCAGAAAAAAGCCATTGTCGCTGTCGCAACCGATTTAATGAGCTTAGTCACTCTAAAATCACCCGGAGAAATGGGCGCCGATGTAGTACTTGGATCAGCTCAAAGATTTGGTGTACCAATGGGCTATGGCGGCCCTCACGCCGCTTTCTTCGCAACAAGAGACGCCTACAAACGTGCTTTGCCTGGCAGAATTATTGGCGTATCAAAAGACACGCACGGTAATCAAGCTCTGCGCATGGCTATGCAAACAAGAGAGCAGCATATTCGTCGAGAAAAAGCTACGTCGAACATTTGTACTGCTCAAGTGTTACTTGCCAATATGGCTTCATTTTATGCGGTGTATCATGGACCAGAAGGTTTAAAAAGAATTGCAACTCGTATCAACAGGCTCACCTCACTTCTGGCAGAAGGATTAAAACAATCTGGTGTGACAATTGAAAACGAGCATTGGTTTGACACTCTAACAATTAAAGTGTCAGATAAAGCCTCCGTTTTACAACGAGCAAACGACAACCAATTAAATTTACGAGTCGATGAAACGGGTAACCTTGGTATTTCGATCGATGAAACAACAACTCGAGAAGACATAAAAACTCTATTAGAAGTTATCACCGGTAAATCACCTGCTTTCGATTTAGAGCAAGAAGATGCGAAACTGGTTGCTAACACTTTAAGCAGTGTGCCCCTTGAGTTACAACGCAATAGTGAGTTTTTAACCCACGCAGTATTCAATTCTTATCACTCAGAAACAGAGATGTTGCGCTACTTAAAGCGACTGGAAAATAAAGACATTTCGTTAACTCACTCGATGATTGCATTAGGCTCTTGCACCATGAAACTCAATGCAACATCCGAAATGATCCCCGTCACCTGGCCAGAATTTGCCAATATCCATCCGTTTGCGCCAAATGATCAAACGGAAGGTTATCAACAAATGATCCAAGAATTAAGCGATTGGCTAGTGACCATTACGGGCTACGATAATATTTCGATGCAACCCAACTCAGGAGCTCAAGGAGAGTATGCTGGGTTGCTTGCTATCATGAAGTACCATGAAAGCCGCGGCGAAGGACATCGCAATATTTGTCTAATTCCAAGTTCAGCTCACGGCACTAATCCTGCCAGTGCGCAAATGGCAAATATGAAAGTCGTCGTTGTGAATTGCGATGATAAAGGCAACGTTGATATCGACGACTTAAAGAAAAAAGCAGAAGAACTCTCTGAAAACTTAGCCGCTATTATGGTGACTTATCCATCAACTCATGGAGTTTACGAAGAATCAATAAAAGATATTTGCGACATCGTACACCAACACGGTGGTCAAGTTTATATGGATGGCGCCAACATGAATGCGCAAGTGGGTATTACCGCTCCGGGCTTAATTGGCTCAGATGTATCTCACCTTAATCTCCATAAAACATTCTGTATTCCACATGGTGGCGGTGGCCCAGGCATGGGGCCAATTGGAGTAAAATCACATCTTGCTCCGTTTCTTCCCAACCATGCAGTAAAAACAATTGAAGGACCTAACAGAGAAAACGGTGCGGTATCAGCCGCACCTTACGGCAGTGCTTCAATTCTACCAATCAGCTACATGTACATTGCCATGATGGGTGGCAAGGGTCTAAGAGAAGCGACAGAGTATGCATTGCTCAATGCAAACTACTTAGCCAAACGGCTGGCCGATCACTACCCAGTTTTATACACCGGAAGAAATGATCGCGTTGCACACGAGTGCATTATCGATTTAAGACCAATAAAAGCAGACACTGGCATTACAGAAGTTGATATTGCAAAGCGATTACTCGACTTCGGCTTCCACTCTCCTACAATGAGCTTCCCTGTTGCTGGAACTCTGATGATAGAACCAACGGAAAGTGAATCGAAAGCTGAGCTGGATCGTTTTATTGAAAGCATGATTGCTATCAAGCAAGAAATTCACAAAATTGAAACCGGCGCATTAGATAAAGAGGATAACCCTTTAAAAAATGCTCCTCACACTCAGTTCGATTTAACAGTGTGGGAAAAAAGTTACTCAATAAAAGAAGCATGCTTCCCACTTGCCGATCAAATTACAAGCAAATTTTGGCCATCAGTAAATCGTATTGATGATGTATTTGGCGATCGAAACTTGATGTGCAGCTGTCCAACCATAGACAGTTATCGAGATTAAAATACTCGTAAATATTAAAGGCCGCTTTTTAGCGGCCTTTTTATTGCTCAAGAGTCATTAATTATCACTGTCACTATCTTTAAATTTCTTAACGTATCGTAACGTTATAAAATTTATCGTCGATAGCAAGAGCGCTATTTCATACCGCTCAAAAGCAACGGCAACACCAATGAGCCCAGTATTCCAGATACTCGCTGCAGTGGCCGTTCCAGAAGTAGAGCCATTATTTTTTAATATAGCACCGCCACCAATAAAACCAATTCCAGTAATAATTCCTTGAATCACTTTAGCCTCTGCTTCTGTTGAGCTTAAAACTGACATACCCACTAATGCATATCCGCAAGCAGCCAATGAAACTAAAGGAAATGTCCGCAATCCAGCACCACGACTTTCTTTATCGCGGTCATAAGCAATGGGAAGCGAGAATAAGTATGCAGCACCTAACTTTATCAAATTTTCATAAATTTCTTGCCAGTCTAAGCCAAATAATGATTCCATCAGATTTCCCATCTATAGTCTAAAAAAACACTTGGTTTATTTACTCACCGCAACGTTACATAAAGCTATCCAATTAAAATATTATAGAGAGAATTAGAAGGAAGTTTAGTTGAAGAGATAAAATCTGTTACTTTAATGGTAAACAGGGAATATTAAAGTCAACATGGTAATGTTCATCGTGCCGCACCCAAGATCGTCGTTTCGACAATTCAATATTTGCTTTAATGTACTCGCCACCCGATGTACTCAATAACATTGGTTGTAATTTCGGGTCGAATATTACGCGCCAAATTTCCACACCATACTTTATCGATTCTTTGTGAAGCGCAATAAGGTGAGCTGCAATTGCCTCATAGTCGATTTGATAATTTTCATAGCGGCTATTATTGTTAAACTCGATATCATACCCAAAACGATTAAGCGCATGTGTTGGCAAATGTACAGAGTTTTTTGTATTGATATCAATTACAGGTGTCATAAAGTCAACGGATAGTCCATTTTGATGAGTTTTATGGGGTTTAAATCGACCGCCCTCTTTAAATCCTGTCTCAGCATATTTAAACACTTTATCAGGATGCGAGCTTTGCAAAGAATGATACGCACCCAAAACAATATCTCTTACAGTGCTATGAACATAGGTGCGCCCCAACGCTCCTGCTAACTGACCATAGCTGACAAAATTCTTGCCTAACATGGGTAACTCGACGCCATTCTTTAACTTACCTTTTGCTGTTGTACCATAGCATTGACTGTCGGCGGCAACAGAAGTAGTTACCAAACCCATAAATAAAGGAACAATATAAAAGCCAAGCTTTCGAATCATTCAAAGACCTTTAGATAAGCTTTAACACTCTCTAAATTGCCCTTATGAACAATACGTTGAGCTTTCTTCGCGATTTGATATCGATACATAGGATCGTAGTAGTTTATTAGAAGTAAGCTTATCCACTCATAATGCTGCTCATGTTTATTTTCAAAAAATGACCCTTTTAGCGCATATTGAATAAGTCTAGAAATATCATAATAAGATTCGTTTCCAAGGCGTTTTTTCATTTTGAGCAAACTATTCATTAAATAGAGCTCAAAATGGTCCTTCCAGCTTGAAGGATACTCTGTTTGAAAATCTGTAATCATTCTAATTATATACTCTTGATAAATTCTTTCGATTCGTTCTTCAAATACCTCTTCAATAACAATGACAGGAGCCTGCCTCATCGCTGTTTGTAACTCTATTGGAATATAACATTTACCTATCAATCGACTTTCATCTTCAAGCAAAATATCCGTACTTTCGGATAGCTTAATTAACTGTATAGCCAGACTATTTTCAAAACTCGCCTGCGAAGGTTGAGAGGAAACATAATTACCAAAGCTGGAACCACGATGGTTAGCCAACTTCTCTAAATCAATAGCATTAGAGTACAGACGAATAACTTCAGTTTTACCAACACCAGTCATGCCGCTTAATATTCGAAATTTTTCGGGCTTCAGATCAGAAATTACTTTCAGTAAAAATCGACGAAGCGCCTTGTAGCCACCCTCTATCACAGGAATAGAAATCCCCTGCTCCAATAACCATTCAGCTGATATTTTTGAACGTAGTCCTCCCCGAAAACAATATAAGCAAGACTCTTTATACTTTTGAAAAAAGCTTATCCAACTCCTCACTCTCTCTTCTTTTGTCTCGCCCTGAATCAATTGGTATCCCAATTCAATAGCAGCGCTCTTTCCGTTTCGCTTATATTCTGTGCCAACTCTGGCACGCTCATCATTATTTAAAATAGGAAGGTTAAAGCTTGTTGGAAAAGTACCTTTTATTGATTCAATGGGCGCACGTACATCAATGAAAGGAGTATCGTATTTAAAGAGAGACTCAAACTGATCAGCTACAATCCAGTTCATGAATTTTAACGCTCCGATACAATTAAACGTTTGTCTTGTCGATTTATAACTTCGCCAATATCCGAAGCGATAAAGCCTCTTTCTTGTGCCATCAACAAAATTCTTTCCGCCTCATCCGGACTCACAGATATCAATAAACCACCGCTGGTTTGTGGGTCGCATATAATCGTCCGAATTAATTCTTGCTCGACATGAATATGTTGGCCATAGCTTTGCCAATTTCTCTCGACACCACCAGGAATGCACCCTTGCTCAATGTAATCTCGTACTCCAGGCAATAAAGGGAGCTTGTTGGCGTTAATTTGTGCCGAAACGTTTGCGCCTTCGCACATTTCAATCAAGTGACCTGCCAATCCAAATCCAGTAACATCTGTCATTGCATGTATGGATTTTTTAGCTGCTAACTCCGCACCTAAAGAGTTCAATTGACACATTGCCTCAATGACTCGAGATTCATCGTCTAACGACAATCGCTTTTTCTTTTGTGCCGTTGTTAAAATACCAACACCAAGTGGTTTGGTTAAAACCAAACGATCACCCACTTCTGCGGTATGGTTTTTCTTAATAAATGCCGTTGGTACCTGCCCAGTAGCAGCCAATCCAAAAATTGGCTCCGGAGCGTCAATACTGTGGCCACCGGCTAAAACAATACCGGCTTCTTTGCACGCCTGCCTTCCTCCATCGACGACTTTTGCCGCAATCTCAACAGAAAGTTGTTTAACAGGCCATCCCAATATAGCAATTGCCATAATTGGAGTTGCGCCCATCGCATAAACATCACTAAGCGCATTGGTTGCAGCTATTCGGCCAAAATTAAAAGGATCGTCAACGATCGGCATAAAGAAATCGGTGGTACTGACTACCGAAATTTCATCATTCAAACGATAAACTGCCGCATCATCTTTTTTGTCATTACCCACAAGCAAATTAGGATCGACGAGCGATTTAAAGCCTGTCTGTAGTATTTTATCTAAAATATTTGGTGCTATCTTACAGCCACAGCCCGCACCATGACTGTATTCGGTTAACTTTATTGTCATGCTATTATTCACTTTTTTATTGTGTGGTAATAATTAATCACTTAATTGTTCTCACTGCAAGTTATAGGAATAATTAGAAGAAGCGAATAAAAAAAGCCTCGTCAAAGACGAGGCAAAATTAGGGGTCGAAATATCAGTCAGTTCAACTAGGATGAAAACCATTGTTAACTCAGATTAAGAATGCACCTACCTATTCATGGCTTAGTCGGGGCGAGAAAGCCAACCGATCCGTGGAATTCTGAGTCAATTAACAGCCTTCAAAAACACCATAACTAGTTGCTTTTAAAACATAAAGTAGTAACAAAGCAATTTGAGAATCGGTTATCATTTTAGGTTGATTAATCGCCAATTCATCACGAAACAGGAACATCCCCTGAGACATGTGGGCACTATCATGAAAATAAAGTACACTTATAGCAACCGATACTCTCTCGACTCTGCAAAACGACTTCTAAATAAGTCTTATCAGCACGAATAAAAAAATTAAGGTCCTTCAACGAAGAAATTAATAATTAACTATGCTGGACACGAATCACACGGTAGAAGTACCCGAAGGAATAGAACTTAACTTACCTCTCGCAGGTCCAGTTGTGCGGTCATTGGCATTCATGATAGATATGGCCATACGCATTGGTGTTTATTTTGTTATCGGTACAATATTTGGCGTAATGGGCCGCTTTGGTGGCGGATTATTTTTGATTTTTATCTTTTTATTGGAATGGGCCTACCCAATTCTATTTGAAATTTATAATCAAGGAGCAACGCCAGGCAAAAAAATGATGGGAATAAAGGTTGTTAATGATGATGGAACTCCAATTACTTGGGGCCCTTCGATAGTCCGCAACTTACTCCGCGCAGCAGATGCGTTTCCAGTATTCTACCTGGTTGGTTTGATATCAATGATGATTCACCATCAATTTAAACGGCTCGGAGATTTAGCGGCAGGCACTCTCGTCATTCATAAAAATAGTTATACACCCTCAGGCAGCTTGCAAAATGAAAAACCACAACAAGCTCCTGTTAACCTTACACTAGAAGAACAACGCGCAATTTTGCATTTTGGTGAACGGAGTCACCAATTAAGCGAAGCACGAAATCATGAGCTCGCTGATATATTATCGCCTATTTTAGAAGGAAAAGACGCCAAAGAACGAATGTCAAACATCGTATCTATGGCCAATTGGTTCAGGGGTCGTCGATGAGACAAGAAGAATTTGAAAAACAATACACATCAATTTGGCAAGAGTCAGAACAGTTATTCAATCAATTCGACTCTCGCTCAGAAAGAAAAAAATTAGATCAAGAGACTCTGAATCAACTACCCAATCTATATCGCGCCCTTTGTCACTCATTAGCGATAGCTAAAGAGCGCCAGTACAGTCCATACTTAATTGAATATCTCGATAATCTCGTACTACGCGGACATCAAATACTTTATTCCAAACGAACATATCTTCTATATAAAATTATCCACTTTGTTGCTCATGGCTTTCCTTCGGAAATACAAAAACAGAAGTTACTATTCTGGATGAGTATGCTTATCTTTTTTGGACCAAGTCTAATTTTGTTGACTCTAACAATACTCAATCCCGATCTTGTTTATAGTATTGTTCCTCCCAACCAGGTGAGTCAAATCGAATCTATGTATGACCCTGAAGCAAGCGTGCTTGGACGAGAAAGAGAGTCTGACTCCGACTTTTACATGTTCGGTCATTATATTTGGAACAATATAGGAATTGGTTTTAGAACCTTCGCTACCGGCATTCTTTTTACAATGGGATCTATTTTTTTCTTAACATTTAACGGGCTCTTTTTTGGCGCTATCAGTGCCCATATAATAAACATTAAATATACTTCCACGTTTTTTCCATTTGTAATAGGTCATGGCTCTTTTGAGCTTACAGCAATTGTCATTTGTGGGATGGCGGGTATTAAGCTAGGTTGGTCAATCATTGCGCCAGGCAACTTAACTCGTTTAGACTCGCTTAAATTAGCGACAGAAAAAGCGGTTCTTCTTGTTTATGGTGCAGCTCTTTTCTTATTAATTGCAGCATTTATTGAAGCTTTTTGGTCTTCTAGCACTTTACTGACCACAACCACAAAATATTCTGTGGGCACTTTCCTCTGGATTTTCGTTTATGTTTACTTACTCTGGCCAAGAAAGTTGGTAAGCAAATGAATCTCGAACGTGTAACGGCCAAAATTAAGCCAAGACGAGGTTGGGAATCCCTTGACCTCGGATTTAAAATGGTTCAACACCACTGGCGATCACTTTATGGAATTTGGTTTACTGTAACACTGCCTATTTTCGTGCTGGGTGTTGCTGTTTTACAAGAACATCTTTTTTGGTTAATTGTTGTATTTTGGTGGCTAAAACCAATATTTGATTCCGCTTTACTAAATTACGTTAGTCGAGCTCTTTTTGGAGAATACCCAACAATTAAACAAACTCTTAAAGATTTCCATACTTATGCGTTTAAACAGGTAGTTTCTAATTTATCATGGCGAAGGCTTAGCCCTACTCGATCAATGGATTTGGCCGTCAGTCAACTTGAGGGACTAAAAGGATCTCGCCGAGCGAATAGAATACGCACATTACACTCCTTTAATACCGGAACAGCATCTTGGCTTACCGTTTTATTTTTAATTCTACATGTCTTTTTTTACTTCAATATCATTATATTACTCTTATGGTTTATACCTGATATTTATTTACAAGATATTGGCGACCACTTTGGCGACTTTTTGTGGGCCTCAAACTCCAATGCTGGACAAACAATTCAAGTTTTTTTGATGTATCTTATCATTGGCTTTTTCAGTCCGTTCTACATTACATGTGGATTTACCACTTACATCAATCAAAGAACTATTTTAGAAGCTTGGGATATAGAGTTAGTGTTTCGAAAACTAGCAAACCGCATGCAAGATTATAAAAAGAAAACAGAACGCAAAAAACTATTAGGAAGTCTTTGTGCGCCTCTTCTGATAGCCAGTATTTTTGCGACAAATTCTAATATAGCCAAAGCGGAAACAGAAGAAAAACTCACACACCAGTCAGCAAAACAAGAAGTAGAAGAAATTTTAAACAAAGAACCGTTTAAACGTGAAGTTACAGAAGAAGAAACCTTCTACAATTTCGAAACAGAAAAGTCGAGTAGTGAAGACCAATATAATCATAATTCCGCCAGCATTTTTACTGGGGTAGCGAAGCTGGTTGAACTATTACTTTGGGTGTTTGTATTTGGATTAATTGGTTGGTTTGTATATAAAGTCATTGAAAATCGCTCAATGTTCCAAAGAATAAATCCAAGTGACAACAGTAAGTCGTCTCCCGATGCTTTATTTGGAATATCCATGTCTCCAGAATCACTGCCGGACAACCCAGCAGAGGTGGCCTTGCAACTGTGGAATAAAAAACAATATCGAAAATCTTTATCTATTCTTTTAAGAGCAACCCTTAAAGAGATCATTTCACAATACAATTGCGAGTTCGAAGATGGGTACACAGAATTAGAATGTGCCAAAATAGTTAAGGCAGAAACGCCTGTAAATCTGAGCCAATACTTTGCAAATCTTATTCAAATATGGCGAAGGTTCGCCTATGGACAGCAAATACCAGAGCACAATGATGTCGAAGAGCTTTGTCATCAATGGAGTTTAATTTTTAGTCCCAATAGCCAATCAAATGCTGAAGGTACAGCACAATGATATCAACAGATATAACTGTTCGCCCTATTGTTTGGCTAACCGCAATATTGATTTTAATACCAGGCTTAATTTGGACCTACCTTATTAGTCATTCTGAAACCGTTTACGTTACTAAGGATCAAGGGTACTCACAACAAGCAAAAAAAAATCCATTTTTAGCAGCCGAGTTTTTTCTTGAAAACCAAGAAATCCAGGTCGAGTTAACTAGAAATTACAATATTTTTGATAGCGAAATTCCTGTTAATCATTCTTTGATTATTACCAACAGCAGAAAAACTCTGAGTGAAAGTCGACTGCAAGTCATCAAAAGCTACGTAAAACAAGGTGGTCATTTAATTCTCGCTGCGGTAGAGAATTTTGAGGATGACACTGGTAGCAGCGGTGCTCCAATTCTAGACGAAATAGGCGCTAGACTTTATCGTAATTACGGTGATATCAATACTTTAACGCCTGATGAATGGGATGCACTCGATGACATAGAAAAAGATCGTTTTTATGATTCTAGCAGTAAGACAAAAATTAAGTTTAAAAACTACTCACAGGAAACATCAATAATATTTCCAAACTTTCACTATTTACTTGATGCATCCGGCGACGCTGTCTTTAACGCAGGAACCGACAGTTCGAGACATGTACTTCAATATAACTATGGGGAAGGCTTAATTACCGTATTAAGTAGTACATATATTTGGAGTAATAAGAAGCTCAACGCCGAAGATCACGCTATGTTCCTCTATCAACTGACTGAAGACTCCGAAAAAGTATGGATTGTTTATAATCCCCAATACGAGTCATTTATAGAACTACTATGGAAACATGGTCATCATATTATATTAAATGCGCTTTTACTTTTATTAGTAATCATTTGGTTTTATCAAATAAAAACAGGGCCTATATTTCCAATATTTTCATTTGATAGCAGAAAGTTAATGCAACATATTTTGGCAGCTTCTGAATTTAAGTGGCGTTACGGTAACAAAAGTCAATTATTGACAGACACACGCGAAGACGTTGAACGCCGTTTAAAAAGGAGCCATCCGCTATTAAAGAGTCAAGATAAAGCCGAACAATTAAGTTATATGCATAAGTTAACAAATATCGATACAAATGATTTAGAGAAAGCTTTTTTTTCTGAACCTAACAATCCAATTGAATTCACTAATCAAATACAAACGTTGCAAAAGGTGCGACACCTACTTCATGGGAATACACTATGAGTGATGAACAAATACCAAAACCTGAAAGCTCTGAGCAAATATCAACTGAGTCTTATGCTCAATTAATTAACAAAATGACGCACGAAATAAACCAAGTATTGATCGGTCAAGAAGAAGTTTTACAACATTCATTAGTTTGTTTGTTTGCTGCAGGGCACCTGCTATTGGAAGGTGTTCCGGGAATTGGAAAAACCCTTTTAGTTCGTGCGCTCGCCAAATGCTTTGATGGCAACTTCTCTCGCATTCAGTTTACACCAGATTTAATGCCAAGCGATGTCACGGGACATGCAATCTACGACCCTAAATCTGAAAAATTTCAAATTAGAAAAGGTCCAGCATTCACAAATTTATTATTAGCTGATGAAATAAACAGAGCTCCAGCAAAAACCCAAGCATCTTTACTTGAAGTTATGCAAGAGCAACAAATCACTATCGAAGGTAAGTCTTATAAAACAGCGCCACCATTTATGGTTTTGGCAACACAGAATCCTCTTGAACAAGAAGGGACTTACCCACTACCCGAGGCGGAGCTCGACCGATTCCTTATGAAGGTATATATGCGATACCCAAGTCAGGTAGATGAAGTAACATTAGTTAAAAATGTCACTACGGGTAAGGTATCGAGCAGTAGCATTCTGAACGCAGTGAACAAAGTTGCCTCTCCAGAGAGTATTTTGAAAGCACAAAAACTAGCTGCAGAAATTCCAGTCGATGATTCGTTATTCGAATATGCGGTTAAAATTGTCGCAGCAACCCGGGAATGGCCAGGAATAAGAATGGGAGCTAGTCCACGGGCCAGCATTGCATTAATTCGTTGCGCCAGAGCTCTAGCACTAATTCGAAGTCAGTCCTACGTAACTCCAGATGAAGTCAAGTCAATCGCTATGCCTGTGCTAAGACATAGGATCCAGCTTTCAGCCGAGTTGGAAATTGAGGGAATACAAATTGACGATGTTATCGACGATATACTCAATCAAGTAGAAGCACCTCGCAAATGAGACCAGCTAAGCGCTTAATTCAATTAATATTGTTTTGGTTGTTCGTCGCCTTATTGTCGGCACTTTCAGCAATATTAGAGAGTGCGTTCGAGTCATTTCCTATATTGTCGGCATACCTGTATGAAATTTGGCTATGGGGAAGCGCTATCAGCGGATCTTTACTATTTTTTGATTTACTGAGTTTAAAAGAAAGTAAGCATGTAAGCGCATCCCGAAAAGTTACTAAAAATCTTGCTGTAGGAGCAACCACAACTGTTAGTTTGAAAATAAACAACCGATCAAATCGAATTCTGAATATCTTCGTTAGCGATCATTATCCACAGCATAGCGAAGTTAAAGACCTACCCCAAACAGTAACT
Organism: Pleionea sediminis; assembly: GCF_007570825.1. GTDB lineage: Bacteria > Pseudomonadota > Gammaproteobacteria > Enterobacterales > Kangiellaceae > Pleionea > Pleionea sediminis. Next base: position 1,313,625 of record NZ_SUNB01000001.1, read on the forward strand.
ATAAATACGGGAAGCTTTGCAGAGTTATACTACAAAATAAGAATACTCCACCGAGGTGATGCTGAATTTGGTTTAATTAGACTTCTAATTCAGTCAACGCTTGGTCTTTGGGAAAAAGTTATTCAAGATGGTACTTGTGAAACGATCAAAGTTTATCCTAACTTTGCCGCTATTCACGATTATATTTTACTATCAGCAGATCAACAGTCGTCTCAAATGGGCATTCGGCTCTCGCAACGCAGAGGTGATGGTTTAGAATTTCATCAGTTAAGAGAGTACAGAATTGGTGATTCATTACGCCAAATAGACTGGCGTGCAAGCTCTCGATTAAATAAGTTAATTTCAAAAGAATACCAGGAAGAAAAAGACCAAAATATTGTCTTTTTATTGGACTGTGGGCGCAGAATGAGAACTCAAGATCAAGATTTAAGTCATTTTGATCATTCTCTCAACGCCATGTTACTTTTAGCTTACATCGGTTTAAAGCAAGGAGACGCCGTCGGCTTTCTAAGTTTTGGAGGAATATCTCGATGGCTCTCACCTCAAAAGGGCACTCACTTTATCAACATGATCCTCAATCAAGTTTATGACTGTCACCCAACATTAAACGCATCAGATTTTATTGAAGCAGCTACTGAACTCAACTCACGGATAAGAAAGCGCTCATTGGTTGTGTTAATTACCAACTGCCGGGATGAAGATTTGTTTGAGCTAGAACCAGCCATCAAATTACTGAACGAGCATCATTTAGTAATGCTAGCAAACCTAAGAGAGCACGCACTTGATGAAAGTATTGAAAATCCAGTAGCTAATTTCGAGGATGCATTAAAATATACAGAATCCCTAAACTTTATAAGACAACGACAGAAGGTTCAAAATCAATGCGTCAATCGAGGGGTCATCGCTCTCGATACCATACCCAGTCATTTGGCCAGTCGAATAGTAAATAGCTATTTTGAGATTAAACGGAGCGGTAGACTTTGATATCATTAAAAACACACTCTAAATACACAAGAATAAATACATGCCTTGGCTTCAATTAAAATTCTCTACAGAACAACAAGACGTCGATAATATATCTGATTATTTGATGGAACTTGGTGCTCTATCAATGACCTATGAAGACGCTCAAGACAACCCCATTTTGGAGCCACTCCCCGGTGAGACACCTCTATGGGATAATTTAATTGTCTCGGCCCTATTTGATGCCAACTGCAATACAGCTGATGTTCTGGATATTATTCAGCAAAGTAATTTTGCTGAAAGCATTAAAAATCCTCTGTTCGAACAACTTGAGGATAAAGATTGGGAACGAGCCTGGATGGATAACTTTCATCCTATTCAGTTCGGACACAGTCTTTGGATTGTTCCGAGTTGGCATGAACCACCCAATCCAAAGGCAACCAACATACTGCTAGACCCCGGTTTAGCATTCGGCACAGGAACACACCCAACGACCGCGCTCTGCTTAGAATGGATGGATGGCGCATCTTTTGAAAATTGTTCTGTTCTCGACTACGGTTGTGGCAGCGGTATTCTTGCCGTAGCTGCGGCTAAGTTAGGTGCCAAGTCAGTCACAGCAATTGACATCGATCCCCAAGCAATTAAAGCTACGACAGATAATATGGCGCGCAATCATTTACCAGACTCTAGTATTGAACGCGGTCTTCCCGAAATTGCTAAGAATCAATCGTTTGATATTGTCATTGCAAATATATTAGCTGGACCATTAAAAGAGCTGGCACCATCAATCGCAGAAAAAGTTAATCCTAAGGGCAAGCTCGTTCTTTCTGGCCTCCTAAAAGAGCAAGCTGATGAAATTAGCCAATGCTATAGCAAATGGTTTAATATGAAACCCGCTGTCGACAAAGAGGATTGGATAAGACTCGAAGGTACGAAGCGTTAATACAAAGCGTTAAAATGATCTTATAATAAAAATAGACGCCGGTTGCTCCGGTAAGCCAACAGCAAAAGGATACTCAATGGCGCAATCCATTTACACCCGATGTCCAGAGTGCTCGACGGTGTTTCGCATTGCCGAGCAACAGTTGAAAACAGCGAAAGGTCGAGTGCGATGCGGTGCTTGCTTGCATGTATTTAAAGCAACTGAGAACTTAGTAAAACCCAAACAAAAGAAAGAAGTCGAAGAAAACGAACTCTCAACCGAAGCACCGTCAAAAGAAGCCGCATCAAACTTATCTTCAGAAATCTCAACATCCTCAATCGAAACTAATAATGAAGTTCAACTTGCTCCTAAAGTCGACGAACCCGATACACCTGCCGATATTGAAAATACAGAAATAAGTGAACCGTTCTCTGAACCCGCCGGTTTTTCTGAACAACCGCAAATAAACTCGGATGAAGAATCAACTGCTTTACCAGAAAGCACAGAAAACACAGAAAACACAGAAAACACAGAAAACACAGAAAACACAGAAAACACAGAAAACACAGAAAACACAGAAAACACAGAAAACACAGAAAACACAGAAAACACAGAAAACACAGAAAACACAGAAAACACATCAGATATTATCGAAGACGAAGAACAAATATTTGCAAAGACAAATGAATTATTGCCGCCAGATGATGATTCCGAATTATTAGAAATTACTCCAAATGATGACTCATCTCACGAATCAAACGCAGAAAATTCAAAAGTAGAAAATTTTAAAGACGAAATCAATCTGGACAGTGATTTTGATAATTTAGAAGATTTGCAACTGGAGTTAGAAAACGATCACGAAATTATCGATGAGCCTTTAATTGATCTCATCGAAGAGCAAGAGCAAGAGCAAGAGCAAGAGCAAGAGCAAGAGCAAGAGCAAGAGCAAGAGCAAGAGCAAGAGCAAGAGCAAGAAGCAAACCGCAACTTAGATGATGATGAAATACCTGAGTTTGAATTTGAACGATTTAAACCGAATGAAGAAGATCTAAAACCGTCGCCGGAGCAAGAAGCCATTATTGATGAAGCCATGTCTATGAGCGATGTAACAAAGGCAACGACTTCCAATTCAAAACAATCTGAAACTTCAGACGTTCCCATTGCCAATGTAAAAAGTTCACTTCAAGGTGAAACATTAGAGCCCGATCCACTCGATGAATTTGATGAAATTATTGAGCAAAAAAGCCACAAGTATAAATGGCTAGCAGGTGTCGGTATTGTACTTGCCGGTTTATCTTGGGGAATTACAACTCTCTGGGTTGAACGCCAAACGCTCGCATGGGACGACACTTGGGGCTCATTAGTTCATTCGATGTGCTCCATTGCTCCTTGTGAATTGAAGCAACGAAGAGATGTAAAAGCTATCGAGTTGATCCAAAGGGATATTCGTCCGAGTGAAGATGATCCGAATCGCTCAGAATTTAAATTGATGATTCGTAACAACGCCACATTCGAACAACCTTATCCTAGTGTTGAAATACATTTTACGGATACAAAAGGAAAAGTAGTCTCGACAGAAGTTCACACACCAAATGACTATTTATCAAACGAACTGAAAGATACTTTAATGCCACCCAATCAGCAGGCATTAATCTTAGTCATTGCCAAAGAATCCCACGCTAATGCTTTTGGCTTTGAGTTTGATTTCAGATAAGTCAGATCTAATAAAATTTCAAATAGGTAAAATTAACGACTCAAAATACCGGTTAAACTATTCATATGTATAGATAACAGTCTTCTATAACTTTACGTTGTTATCCTAACTATTTGTTTTAACTGTTTTAGTAAAATTCAAGTCCAAATCTCTCAAATTTTTCGTTTTCAAATTAGATTAAAAAGTGTATGATTTGGCGCTTTCTTAACCAGGTCTGATTAGGGTTTTTCGCAGTTGATGAAAATAGGTCCGTACGAACTGGACAATCAGTTGGTTCTGGCACCTATGGCAGGCGTAACCGACCGTCCTTTTCGAATGTTGTGCAAAGAGCTAGGCGCTGGCATGACCGTGTCGGAAATGATAGCGGCGAATCCAAAGCTACGAAATACTCGGAAAAGCCTGCTTCGCTCCGATCATAGTGGCGAAACTGGCATTCGATCAGTACAAATTGCCGGTGCAGAACCTGCCATGATGGCGGAAGCTGCAGTATATAACGTGAATCAAGGCGCCCAGATTATCGATATTAATATGGGATGTCCGGCAAAAAAAGTTTGCAATAAAGCAGCTGGATCAGCTTTAATGCGCGACCCTGGCTTAGTTGAGAACATTTTAAACGCTGTTACACGTGCCGTTTCGGTTCCAGTTACGTTGAAAATTCGTACTGGGTGGGACAGTGATAATAAAAATGGGCTAGAAATAGCTCGACTTGCAGAGCAAGCAGGCATTAAAGCGCTGGCCATACATGGTCGAACCCGAAGTTGTGGCTACAAAGGTGAAGCCGAATACGATACGATCCGCGCTATCAAGCAAAGCGTATCTATTCCTGTCATTGCCAATGGCGATGTCACATCACCAGAAAAAGCACTGAAAGTACTCCAATATACGGAGGCGGATGCAGTGATGATAGGTAGAGCAGCTCAAGGTCGTCCTTGGATATTTCGAGAAATTGATCATTTCTTGAAAACAGGACAAAGGTTAGCAGAACCAGATATAGGCGAAGTAGAAGACATTATGTTGCGACATATTAGTCATCTGCATTCGTTTTATGGGGAAGGTCAGGGAACACGCATCGCCCGGAAGCATGTTTCCTGGTATTTGAAGGAGCAGTCCGATAGCCGAGAGTTTCGCAATGCTTTTGTTCGTATTGAACAAGCAAGTGAACAGTTATTGGCTGCGAAGCAGTTCTTTCAACAACAAAAATTGAAACAGGCAAGAGTAGCATGAGCATTCTAGAAACAATGGAAACCGTACAAGCAACTGAAAGCGTAAATACCAATCCGGTAACGGAGCAACCGACTTTACGTGAAAGTGTTAATACAGCAATCAAAAACTATTTCGATTCTCTTGATGGTCAAACTCCATCAGAATTATACGATATGGTTCTAGCGGAAATTGAAGCGCCATTACTAGAGCGCGTAATGGAATACACACGAGGCAACCAAACCAAAGCAGCTATCATCTTAGGTTTGAATCGAGGAACGCTTCGTAAGAAACTTAAAATCTACGGCTTAAACTAATTTTTACTTAATGCCGACCCAGCCCACGCTGCGTCGGCTTTTTCATTTCTAGCACCCTTAAAAATCAACTTTCTTTACTCGTTCTATAAAGAGGCTTTCAATGCAAGAGTTACGACCGATCCGACGCGCTTTGATCAGTGTATCGGACAAAACTGGTGTTATCGATTTTGCAAAACAACTTTCAGATCTCGATATTGAAATTTTATCTACAGGTGGAACTGCAAAGCTATTAGCAGAAAATAATGTAAAAGTTACTGAAGTTTCCAGCTACACCGGCTTTCCCGAAATGATGGATGGGCGAATCAAAACACTGCATCCTAAAATTCACGGCGCCTTATTAGGACGCCGAGGAAAAGATGATGAAGTAATGGCTGAGCATGATATTATCGGCATCGATCTATTGTGTGTTAACTTATATCCTTTCGAGCAAACTATTTCGAAAGAAGACTGCACATTGCCTGATGCCATAGAAAATATTGATATCGGCGGACCAACCATGCTGCGAGCAGCAGCAAAAAATCATAATGATGTAACGGTTGTTGTCGATCACAACGACTACTCCAAGGTCATTAATTCGCTCAAGTCACACAATGGCGTTGATTTAAATTTACGATTTGAGCTGGCAACAAAAACTTTTGCTCACACGGCAAAATACGATGGTGCGATTGCCAATTATTTAAGCGCTCGACTGAAAAGCAAAGAAGAGCCCTGTGAGTTTCCTGAAGTCTTGTCGATGCAATTTACCAAAGCCCAAGACATGCGTTATGGCGAGAACCCACACCAGAAAGCTGCATTTTACGTTGAACAAAATGGGAGAGAAGCCAGCGTTTCAACGGCGCAGCAAATTCAAGGTAAAGAATTATCCTTTAACAATGTTGCAGACACAGATGCCGCGCTTGAGTGCGTCAAAAGTTTCCAATCCCCTGCTTGCGTCATTGTAAAACATGCAAACCCTTGTGGTGTAGCTAAAGGAAAAGACATTCTTGAAGCCTATGATAGAGCCTATCAAACGGATCCAACGTCTGCATTTGGAGGAATCATCGCTTTTAATCGAGAACTCGATAAAGCAACGGCCAGTGCAATAATTGATCGACAATTTGTAGAAGTCATTATCGCACCTAAAATATCAGACGAAGCCGCTAAAATCATTGCCGAAAAGAAAAACGTACGATTACTCGCTTGCGGCGAATGGCAATCTCAAACATCTGGACTCGACTTTAAAAGAGTCAATGGAGGTTTGCTAGTTCAAGACCGCGATACGGGCTCTATTGGTATCAATGATCTAAAAATAGTCTCCAAAAGAACGCCTACCGAACAGGAAATTCGTGACTTACTATTTACTTGGAAAGTTGCAAAGTTTGTTAAGTCAAACGCCATAGTTTATGGGAAAAATGAACAAACAATTGGTGTTGGTGCTGGTCAAATGAGCAGAGTTTATTCAGCAAAGATCGCAGGAATAAAAGCCGCTGATGAAAACCTTATTGTAAAAGGATCCGTTATGGCATCTGACGCTTTTTTCCCTTTCCGCGACGGTATCGATTCAGCAGCAGAAGCAGGCGTTACCGCTGTTATTCAACCTGGCGGCTCAATGCGCGATGAAGAGGTAATTGCAGCTGCAGATGAACACAATTTAGCGATGGTGTTCACAGGTATGCGTCATTTCCGACACTAATTTAGATATTTAACTTTTTAAAAAGGCGAATATTTGTTCGCCTTTTTTTATTTTTTTAATTCAGTTTTCGTTCAGCTAACTTCCTTAGAATGCACCTCAAGCAATCACTATTTGCGAATGTAAAATTTAATATACTTAATAAGGAAAACTGAGATGAAAAAATTATTAATCGCAACAGCGTTAACAGCAGCTTCTGTATCTGGCTTTACTGCAGAACCATCTTTCAACTTTGTTGAGGCCGGTATCGTCAAATATGATGACGGCGACTCAAAGAAAGTTTTGGGTAATTTCGAGTTTAATACAAATTTTTATGGTGTTGCTTCTTACGAGATTGAGGATGATGCTGGTGATGATTTGACAGCCATCTCAATTGGTGCAGGTTATAAAACGACCATCGGTGCAAGTACTTCTTTGTACGGACAATTAGAGTATACCGACTATTCTGTCGATACTGACTTTGGCGATTTTTCGGAAGATGGTTACAACTTATCTGCTGGTATTCGCTCAATGGTTACAAACAGCACAGAGTTATTCGGAGAAGTTACTAATGGAAATATTGACTCCTACACAGTCACAACAATAGGAATTGGTGCACGTCAAAGTTTTACAGACAATTTTGGCGCCTACGTCCGCTACGACATGACTGATCGAGATGATGACTTTTATGGTGTTGGCGTTTCATTGAAGTTCTAGTTCTTTTTCATAACCAGTAAAGGCCGCTTTAGCGGCCTTTCAACTTTATCCTTATCGCTATTCACGCTAAAATTCGCTCTTCGATTTAAGAGTGAGCATAAGCTATGAAAATCCTTGTAATCGGCGGCGGTGGCCGCGAACATGCCCTGGCATGGAAAGCAGCGCAAAATCCTGAAGTGACTACCGTATTTGTTGCTCCTGGCAATGCAGGCACAGCAACAGAATCCAAACTAAAAAATATCGCTATTCAAGCCGATGATATCCAAGGACTTTTGAAATTTGCCCAGGAAAACTCAATTACCTTGACGATCGTGGGACCAGAAGCACCACTCGTTCTAGGTGTCGTTGATAGCTTTCAAGGTGCAGGACTCAATATATTTGGGCCTACTAAAGGGGCCGCACAGCTTGAGGGCTCTAAAGCTTTCACAAAAGACTTTCTTGCTCGACACAAAATTCCAACAGCTGCTTATGGAAACTTTACCGATATCGATGAAGCAAAAGCCTACGTAAAGCAGCAAGGAACTCCCATTGTTATCAAAGCGGATGGTTTAGCCGCAGGTAAAGGAGTGATAATTGCCGAAAACGAAACCCAAGCATTTGCTGCAATTGAGGACATGCTTGAAGGAAATAAATTTGGCGATGCTGGCTCTCGAGTTGTTGTTGAAGAATTTTTGCAAGGTGAAGAAGCAAGCTTTATCGTAATGGTTGACGGTGAAAATATTCTTCCATTAGCCACATCACAAGATCACAAAGCAAGAGATAATGGAGACATAGGTCCAAACACAGGCGGAATGGGAGCTTATTCTCCAGCCCCGGTGGTTACTCAAGAAATTCACGATCGTGCAATGAAAGAAGTTATCATTCCAACTGTAAAAGGAATGGCAGAAGAAGGGCATCCCTACACAGGCTTTTTGTATGCTGGATTAATGATAGATTCTGAAGGCACTCCAAAAGTATTAGAGTTCAACTGCCGATTCGGAGATCCCGAAACACAACCCATAATGAGCAGGATGAAATCGGATTTGGTTGAACTTTGCATGTTAGCCAATCAACAAAAACTAGATACAGCAACTTGTGAATGGGACAGTAGAGCAGCTTTAGGCGTTGTCTTAGCCGCCGGAGGCTATCCAGCAGATTATGAAAAAGGCAATCCAATTTCTGGATTAGGTGACGATATTCCTGACACGAAAGTCTTTCAAGCTGGAACAAAAGAGGATGGTGAGCATATCGTAACAGCTGGCGGACGAGTACTCTGCGTTGTAGGTCTGGGAGATACAGTTACGGAAGCTCAACAAAAAGCTTATGAACGAGTCAAAACGATAACATGGGATAATGTTTATTATCGAACTGACATAGGACATCGAGCGATTGCTCGAGAACAATAGGAAAAGCTAAAGGACACTTAAGTGTCCTTTTTATTATGAAATATATAAAACGAGCTCTAATCTCTAGCCTAATTATCAGCTTACTAATGCTAATTGGTGGATACGCATTTTTCCCATCCATCGCAGCATATCTTATTGAGCAAAAGCTTCCTGATAATCTAAAGTTGATTAACTTGAAAGTTGAACGACCGAGCCTAAATCAATTAAAAATAGAAAATTTAAAATTAAAGCTTATTAAAAATCAAAGTGGAAGTATTGCATTCAACGGAATCGATATTAACTATTCACTTACTTCACTAGAGATTGTTCAAATTAACGTAAAAAACATACAGGCTGAGTTGTCAGAAATATCTGATAATGAAGAGACCGATAAAACAACTCTCGTTCCAATTTCTGAATTAAACATTCCACCAACTTTTATTGAGTCTTTTTCTCTTACTTCTACAGTAGAAAACTACCCCAAAATAAACATCAATGGTAATTTTAATTTAAGTAATCTTTCGATTGGCGCAAAAATAAACGTTGATTCTGATGACAAGACCATTGGAGCTTTCTCACTTAATAGCGAAAATAAATCTGATTTTTATGTTAATGGACAACTTATCAATCTTGATTTAACTAATCTTAAAGTGATTGAACAACTAACTAAACTACCGATATCTGATTATTCCGGAAGACTCGACGGAGAATACCAAGCTCATATTAAACAATCATTAGATGGGTTCAATATCGAAGCTATCAAATCTACTCTTCAGCTTTCAAAAGTTAATTTTAGCACTGAGAATATAAACTTTACTCAAGTAAGCGGTGAAATAATACTGAATAAAAGAGATTTCTTGAATATCGAACAATCTTCAATTCAAGGATATTTCAATTTCATTGAACCGATGCCTCTTTTAAAAAAGGAGAGAATTCATTTCAGTGGCCAAATTAAGAGTTTAAGTTTGACGAACAATGCTATATTCTCAAATATAGACATTAAGCTAGATAATGAGCAATTATTTGAACTTAAAAGTGAGATTCCCTTAAATCCATCAGTTGCATCAAAACATAAAGTTAACATTCAAATCTATAATTTAGACCAAAGTTGGTCGCCTATTTTTGAAAATATATCCTTTAATAAACTTGGTACCACGTTTGATTTTAAACTTTTGAAAGATGGTAATTGGTATATAGAGAACCTCAAGAACAACGACATTAATTTTGAAGAATTTCATTATAAAAACAAGATAATTTCTTCAGTAAAAAAAATGACTATAAGTCCTAACTGGAAACCAAGGTTTAGTTTTTCAGACATACCTTTTAAGTCTATTATCTTAGGCGCTAAAGATTTAGAACTACAAAGCTTAGACAAGAAAGCCTCTACTAAAATTGACTTGGAAAGCAAATTAATAAAGAATAAAAATACATATTTACTCAGCACATTATACAAAAGTAGTTCAGAGAGTAACTCTGTGTCAATAACAGGGAGCTTCTCAGGAATTTTTTCCACCCAGTCAGAAGATAATAGCGCGAGCCTTACATTCACAACAAAAAATGATTTGGATATTTTTAGTATCCGAGAAATACTGAAAACTTATTTACCCCAACAAATAGAAATATTGGATACTATTACTATCAATAAAGATCATATTAATATATCCCTTGATATCAGTGGTAAAATGGAAGATTTATCGGAGAGTTTTTTAGAGAATATTGAACTTAGTGGTAAACTTGAATCAAAGAGCAACACGGTTATACTGGCAGATAACGAATTTAGTAATACCAATATTGATCTAAATTGGAATAAAAGAAGCTGGCGCACTCCTTCCTTAAAAGTAAATACAACCATAAATTACCTAAAAAAAGATCTACAGCAGCATAATCTAGAGAGCAACTTATCAATTTATCCTGAAATTAAAATAGGTAGTCTTAAATACAGTTCAAACATGTTAAATGGCAAAATATTTGCTAATACTCAAGGCGAATTGACTACTATTAGCAACTTAAGTGGTTTAATAAGATTGGAGTCTATAGACTTAAGTAAAGTGTCGGAAATTATGAATGACCCAAAACTAAAGATGACAGGCATAGTTTCAGGTGAGATTCCATTTTCAAATAAAAACGGAGTATTCCACCTAAATAATGGCAAGCTCGATTCCAGCAAGGGAACGATTAATTATTTACCAGAAGGAAAAAAAATAGCCCTAACTCAGGAAAACATCTCTAATATTGCTAATATTACACTACAAAACTTTCATTTTGACTTAATGAAAATTAAACTTGACCACGGAAGCCCCTGTGAATTTGATATAAAAATTAGACTCGAAGGAAGAAATCCTGACTTGGGTAGTGATAAAAATCAGGCATTCAATATAAACTATAATCCGAAGTCCAACGTAAACTTACTTTATCTACTATTATTGGGCCAGGACAACATACAAAAACTAAACAAAGAAAAGTTATATTCAGGTTGCGTTAACAATTAGTGTTATAGTCTGCCAACTATAGCCCTTTATATTGGAGGCAAGCAATGTTAAAAACGACAATAGCGCTCTCAACTGCAGTACTCTTATGTGCATGTAATCCCACCATTCGACTTGAAGGGGGAGATAAGCCGATGGAGTTCAATGTCAATATTAAACACGAAATATTGATTAAAGTCGAAAAAGATGTCGAAGATATTCTTAGTGATGACGATTTATTTTAGGAGATGCACATGAAAATCACCTTATTTTTAAAAAAATTTATCGCAATAGCTCTTTTATCTGTTGCTTCACTACAAGCATGGGCGGCAGATCTAGATTCGGCAAAAGCTCAGGGACTCATCGGAGAAAAACCTGATGGTTATCTCGGTTTGGTTGTAAAAAATGCGCCCGATGATGTAAAAGCAATGATTAAGTCAGTTAACGAAAAGCGAAAAGCGAAATATCAAGAGGTTGCAGATCAACGGAAAATTGCTCTAAGCAAAGTGGAAGTTATCGCTGGTAAAAAAGCTTTAGAAAAAACAAAGTCAGGTCACTTTATTTATGCGGATGGTAAGTGGATTAAAAAACCTTAAAAACCGTAAAGACCTTTTTATAGATTGGGCGCCTGAATAGGCGCCTACTTAGATAAGTACACCAAAAATAATAAAAACAATTAACACCCAGAAAGCCAAACCTACAAACACCGTAAGTAAACTCTCTTCTTTCACACTGCTACTAAAAATGCGACATATCCAATAACCGGTTAGTCGAATTAAAAACTCAAAAACAACGTCCCAAAGAAAATATAAAATAAATCTAAAGGAATGGCTTACAACCTCCAATATAATCTCCATATTATATAAGCTCCTTAAATATTGCTTAAAAACAAATACTCTAATTACCCTTTCGGTTCCGTTGCTTTAAACGACTGCCGGCTTTTTAACTCAAGGCATAATTGGTTTACTTGATCACATTTCAACTTAATGTCAGAGTGACGAAAGCTCATATAGTCAACTAAACATGTTAAATTTATATGCAGTAAAGACAAATCGTTAGGCAAGCGAGAGATATTATTTTCCAAAAAACTAAATCCTCTCAATAACCCAGATTCAAATCGAGACCACCAAAAATCTGAACGCAACTTTTCTTCTTCTCGCATTTTTTCCTGTCTTAAAGCAACAGCTAAATCAAGAAGTCCTGACACATGTGAGTACAGTGTTCTAAGCGACCAACTTTGCATAATTGGTTGCCAAAGCTTTTCTTGATTAAACTCAAAGTCTAAGTATTGACAAATAACTTCACTATCATAAATTGAACTACCATCATCTAATAACATACAGGGAACTTTGCCTAATGGATTCGCTCGTAAAAATTCCTGCTCATTATTAAACGGATGTGTTTCCGATTCGATTAGTTTTGGATCTAATCCAACTTCTCTCAAAACCACTTGCGCTGTTCTGGCATAAGGAGACGCTGTTGAAATGAAAAGTTTCATATTTTTCCTTTAATTTGCGCTTATAGTTCTGCCAGCAGCCCACTGCCTTAAAGCAGCTAATGATTCTGCCATAACGACGGAAAGAGGCCTCGTATTCGTGATTTCATCAATTAATATATCTGTTGTTAAATCGCAATCTTGCCCATAGCTATGATATAAACCCGAAACAACAGCTTGTTCAATTTCAGAACCTGTAAATCCATCAGAAACTTCTGACAATTTATGCAAATCGAAATCTTCAGACTTTAACTGTCTCTTATCTAAGTGTATTGCAAATATTTCTCGCCTAGATTCACTATCAGGAAGATCAATAAAGAAAATCTCATCAAGACGACCTTTACGAATTAATTCTGGTGGCAGTCGTGAAATATCGTTTGCAGTCGACACTATAAATACTGGCTTTTGATTTTCAGCCATCCAGGTTAATAAAGTACCCAAAACACGTTGCGATGTGCCACCATCGTTATCTTGAGTGGATATTCCTTTTTCTATTTCATCAAACCATAAAACACAAGGAGCCATCAGCTCAGCCATTTTAAGAGCTTCTCTTAAATTCTTCTCTGTTTCACCATGATACTTGTTATACAAAGCACCAAAATCAAGACGTAGCAGTGGTACATTCCACATACCTGACACCGCCTTTGCCGCAAGGCTTTTACCTCCACCCTGAACACCAACAAGCATAAGTCCTTTTGGTGGATCAATTTTTATTTTTTCCCGCCGATGAAAAACAACCTCTCGCTGTTTTAACCACCTTTTCAAATTATTAAGTCCACCAACCTCAGCAAACTTAGATGTTTCATATTCGAAACTAAGTACGCCATCCATATTAAGCAATTCAAATTTTGCCTTGTTAATAGCAGGTAACTCATCTTCTGTAATAGCACCATCATCTCTAATCACATTCCTAACTAACCGACGTGCATCACTCAAAGTTAATCCCTGAAGGTTACTGATCAATCGCTCTAGCGTGCGAGAATCAGTTTTAACCTTCTTCCCATTTCTTCGCGACCAAACTAGCGCTTCTCGACGAATGAGTTTATCGAGCTGTTCTTTATTAGGGAGTGCCATATTAAATCGACTAACAAAACGCTGTATATCTTTTGGTAAGTTCAACTCGTGTGAAACAAAGACAATGGTATGCCCAAGATCGGAGTGTTTTAACGCAATTTCTTTGATTAGGCGGATAATTTGTGGAGACTCTTCAAGATAAGGATGGAAGTCACATAAAGCGTATATAGATGGTCGCGGCGCGGATAAAATATGTTTTAACATATCTTCTGGATTATGGGTATCACTTAACGGGTCTACAATATCAAATAACCCAAACCTCTTTAGACCATCAACAACATCCCATGTAAATAAAGGTTTGTTTAAATCACGGGCAATATCGGCTAATAACTGAAGTGCCCGTGTCTCTTCATGTGTTTCTATACTTATAATTGGATTTCTGGAATCAATTAATATTTCCAGGTCGTGACGATCGCCATGACTTATCATTTCTAATATTTCCCACTAATAAATTGGTTAAATTTGACCCACGTCATTTAGTTCTATAGGCAATTCGTTATGATTCGCCGTATAATCTGAGCATTCACTTGAATAATAGGCCATTATGCGACGTTACACATTCATCGACTCTCTGGTTGGCACTGCCGATAATGTATTAAGAACATTAGCGGGAGGCTATCAAACGACAAGCCGTACGTCACCTGCTCAAAAAGAACCCGAAACAACACTCAGCGACAGTGAAAAACGAAAAGTAAGCGGGTTAATGCGCATCAATCACTGTGGCGAAGTTTGTGCACAAGGCCTTTATCAAGGTCAATCATTAACTGCTAAATTGCCCGAAATAAGAAACAAAATGCAAGAAGCAGCTAAAGAGGAAAACGACCATCTCGAGTGGTGCCACCAGCGTCTTGAAGAACTCGATACACACACCAGTTATCTAAATCCTTTTTGGTACGCAAGCTCTTTAAGCCTGGGAGCTCTTGCAGGACTCGCAGGTGACAAATGGAGCCTTGGATTTGTCGTTGAAACAGAACGTCAGGTCGTAAAACACCTCGAAAGTCACCTCAAACAATTACCTGAACATGATAAGCGTTCGATCCGAATTTTAGAAGTTATGAAAGATGATGAGCAACAGCATGCAACAACCGCATTACAAGCTGGAGGAGCTGAACTTCCAAAACCGATCAAATTTGCTATGACTGTCATGTCTAAAGTCATGACCAAAACGGTTTACCACATTTAATTAAATTTATGCAGGCAGCTATTCTAACTTGAGCCTGCAATAGCAGCGGTACTAGCTGCCACACTGGCCGCTGCAGCTTGCGAAGACTGTGCTGCAGCAACAGCTGAGGCACTATTTTCACTTGCAATAATACAATGGCCATAACCCATTCCTTTTAAGGAATTCGACCATTTTTCTGTCCCTGAATCAATATCCAGACAAAATAAATGCCCACCTGAATACACAATCACATCATCGCCATCAACAGTAACATTCGTTACCGAACTGCCGCTTTTTAATTTAGTCTTCCAAACAATTTCACCAGACTTTTTGTCGATACAGATAGCGACTCCACGCATCCCCAGAAAAATTCGGTTCATGTAATAAACTCCCAGATATTTAACTTATAAATTATTCAGTGATTCCTGAGCAGCAATACCCGTGGAATTTACTTTTAAAACTTTAAATGCATATTTTAGTAACAAAGCCATACCCAATATAGATAGAGCAAGATTAAAAAAACTTGGGTACCAAATCAGCACACCGATCAAAACGACTATAATCCCCATAAAACGCCTCCTTTTCTAATACGATTACCAATTTGGCACTCGATCTCAGGTAGACGCTTCTTTTTCCATTATTCTCACTAATTCAATCAACTGTTGAACTCTGGGAAGTCGCTTTTTTATAACCTGAGGATCGTACCCCTCACAATCTTGCGTAACAGCAAGTCGCAAAAAACCTTCTATTAGGCGGAAAACTCTATCAGTCACTCTACGCTCTAGTTGAATCATCTCTTCTTCAGAAGCATCTTTCGTGATTCTAAAGCGTTGAGCGACTAACTCAGCCATTGCCTCAGGAATCCACTCCAGACCTAGGTGCAACAGCTGCGAATAAGTTTCGTGAGCTGCTTCATGATCTTGAATTTTTTCCATAAGCGGTTGAATCGTCCGCCTTAATTCCATTTGAGCTTCAGAAAATCCACTCATGGAATCTTGTCTTTTTCGAGCTTCAGAAATTAACGCCCTAAGTTTCTCGCTTGGAGTATCCGCGCCCTCCATTTCAAAAGAGGCTAAAAATTCAGCATCTTCAGGAGAGACACGGACACTCAAAGGAACTGTCCGACCGGTCATTGAATAACTCCGTATTCACTACAAGCTTGTTATATACAATTGTATACATTCGAATACACAACGTCAAGACATTTTATGTCAAATCACAAAGTGATACCTAACTTTAAATTCGCTTTACCTTAAGCGTCTTCTTTAATTTCATACTGATACTCGATCTCGACATTTCCTTTAAGCATCAATGCAACAGAGCAGTACTTCTCTAATGAAAGCTCACACGCGCGCTTCACATGTTTTTCAGAAATGTCCTTTCCAGAAATGACATAAGTTGCCATTATTTTGGTAAACACCTTAGGATCACTGGGAGCTCTCTCAGCTTCCAATAAGCAACGACACCCTGTAATTTGCTGCCGTGCTTTTTCTAAAATAATCACTACATCAATAGAAGAGCAAGCGCCTACTGACTGTAAAACAGCTTCCATTGGAGATAGGAATTCTCCGTCTCCGCTAAGATTTATACGGTGTCCACTGTCAGATTCTGCGACGAAGTTCAAATTTTTTTGCCAAGTGACTTGTGCTTTCAAAGTTTATTCTCCAAATTAAGTAAACTGTTAACTCATTAAGATAAGCTCTTGATTTATTTATATCTACACCAATACTTTGACTTTGTGCTAAAGTTAAAGATAATCTTTCCAGAGGTAGACTAATAAAGGACGTCGACTCATATGTCATTACCGAGATTTATAGCCAAAGACGAAACGATGGAATGGTTCATCTCACACTGCCATAGAAGGCGTTATCCAGCGAAAAGTACAATAATCTATCAGGGTGATAAATCTGAATCATTGTATTTTATTCTTGAGGGCTCTGTCAGTGTTGTTATTGAAGATAATGATGGACGAGAACTTGTTTTAGCTTACCTAAATGCCGGAGATTTCTTTGGAGAAATGGGCTTATTCGATGGTCAAGATATCCGCAGTGCCTGGGTAAAAGCTAAAGTCGAGAGTGAAATTGCTGAAATCAGCTATAACAAATTCCAGCAGCTCACCACAGAAAACCCTGAAATATTAATGCGACTCTCGGCCCAAATGGCAATTCGACTAAGAAACACCAGTCGAAAAGTCGGCGACTTGGCCTTTATGGACGTCACCGGACGTGTTGCACGAGCACTTCTTGATTTAAGTAAAGAGCCAGATGCAATGACCCATCCAGAAGGCATGCAAATCAAGATTACTCGACAAGAACTAGGTCGCATAGTCGGATGTTCTCGCGAAATGGTTGGGCGCGTTCTTAAAGTACTCGAAGAGCAAGAACACATTCGCGTGAAAGGGAAAACGATGGTTATATTCGGTGCTCGCTAGAGCACCGAATATGAACGTTCAAATATCTCTTAAATAGTTGCAGACTACTTCTCCAAACTTGGATAATTACTATTTAAGTACGTCACCACTTCTTCAATATTTTTTATAAACGCAGAGTTTAACTTTACACTTTTATTTTTATTAAAATAAAGAATTAATAAGGTGCTACTATAATTCCAGCTTTCAAGTTCATGACATTCCAACCTGTTTGAGATAAATAACCCTTTCTTATCGATGCCTTTCTCGGTGATATTTGTTCTTACCTGATTTAGTAAAATATCAGTAAAAACAAATGCACTAACAAACAAAACAAAGTCGATTATATAAAACTGCCTCTTTTTCGATATCTATCTCTATTTCGAAAAGCCCAGGAAAATTTATAGTCAAGGCAACAATTAGCATACAGATATAAAGCGACGAAAATACTAAATAAATAGAAACCAAATTAAAATGTAATTTCATTAGCAATCACATCCATCAGTAGGGTCAACATCATTTGGATCAATATTTGAAGTTACTCCTGCACCAAGGTTTCTAGCTAAATTTGAAGCTCCTGAATTTGCACCTACATCCAAACTATTATTTATACTTCGAGCAACTCCACTATCTAGCCAAGGTGAATTTTCAGCCCATCTTAAACCACTGTATCTAGAGACTGGACCTCCAACTGCACCACCAAGAGCCCCTGCTGTACCCGCATTAATTAAAGCACCTCCAGCAGATATCGGGTCGCCATTAGAGAGTTGCGTTGCAGCATATTGAGCAACGTTCGCTGTTGCACCTAAAGCCATAGCTCCAGCATAGCTTGTTGCTACAAATGGGGCTGCAGCTCCCGCAACAAAACCTGTACCTGCAGCAATTGCGACATTTCCCCAATCAATGCAATCACCTGTAAATAAATGTCCAACTAAATTCCCAATACCTCCAGCGAGAGCTCCAATCGCACCAGTAAAAAGAGGTAAAGGAATCCGACCATCAGGATCTATGAAATAAATAGGATTTTGTAGTCCATAAGAATAAGTATTTAAGCCTCCCGATAATCCTATCAGATCACTTTCAATGTAACGTCCTGTTTCTGGATCGTAATCACGGAAATAATTGTAATGAAGCCCAGACTCTGCATCGAAATACAGCCCCGGGAATCGAATATTATTGGTTACTATCTGGGATAAAACATTAGCCTTACCAAAAGGTGTGTATTGAGCTTCCCAAACTACAGATTTACCGGCATTGGTCATAAACTCAGATGTTCCCAAGTGAGAATTGTGATAGAAATAAGTATTCCCGCTAGAAAACTGAACTAAAGGCATACCATTAAAATAAACATACTGTTTAGTTACACCACTGTCACTTGCTTCAGCAATCAATTGTCCCGTAATATCATAAACAAAATAAGTCTTTTGGCCATTAACCTCTTTATAAACTCTTTCGCCTCTCGCGTTGTATAAATACGACGCTGTTGTTGAACCTTGAGTCATCGAACTCAGTCGATTAGCTTGATTAAATCCAAAAAACATATCCTCTTTTTGTATCATGTTGCCATTGGCATCGTATTGGAACTCACGCGTTGCATCGCCGATGGTAATATCGCTTAAAAACGATTTGTTGTTGTAACCGTAACTGAGCGTCACCCCGCTTTCGGTCTTCGACAAACAGTTCAACACTTTGTCATAAAAAAACGAACTCTCCATAAGTGCGGCTAGCCTTTTTAGGATTTCTTTTTCCTCTTCAACTAATCTCAGTTGCTTTTCTAACTCTCGAATACGACGACTATCGTATAAGCTGGCGGACTTTCCTAAATTCGGACAAGCATAGGCCTGCTGTTTATCCGATGACAAGTTGACGTAAACGGTATTTTCTTGATTGTTAAACTCGACATGTTCAAAAATCCAGGGAATGCGAATAGCAAGGATATGCTCGTAGAATGAATGTTCATCCATAGAAAGCCAAATAAAGAGAGTTTCCTGAGAGCTAATCAGACCGAGCTTTATTTTCTATCGTTCCACTAAATTCAGTGAGGATACTCATTAATTTCGAAAATATCTGAATACAATTGTAAAAGCCATCTTGATAGGAAGTGGTTAAAGGCTGACTAGAGAAGGAGGCTACTCATTATGTCCCCATATCCAAACTCATTTAACGCTCTTCATCCTCTTTAGCTTTTATATCTTGGTACTTCACATAACTACGAATAATTTCTTCATTCGCACCGACTGAATCAACAAAGTAGTCTCTTTGCCAAAAATGGTTACCCTAAAGTTTCTTCTTTCTTAAATACGGAAACTTATTAAATAACCTTATTGCTATTCGACTTTTGATGAACACCATTAAGTCTGAAACGCTCACACTCGGTGGTTGCGTACTACTAAGTGTACGTGGTCAATCTGAACGTTTAACTCGACAACATGACACCTTTTCATACTGCAATATACATAAATACTTCTATAAACCTCTTTTCCGACATTACCCTTTAAGATTTTGTATCTATATTTAGGTGTCCAAACTATGTGATACTGACAACTATAAAATACGTGCGAAGCCTGCTTGTATCAGCTCATGTTATTTACCTCTCTTCTTTTTGCTGCCAACAAAACGAAATAAGTATTTAATATGGGCACCTTTAGGGCACAGCCCCCAAGAACGATCACCACCTCCATAGGAGGTGGTTTAAGACTGACAACAAAAAAAGCCCGCTTAATGCGGGCTTTTTGCAACATCACCTAAGTAACGTTTAATAACGATAATGATCTGGCTTGTAAGGACCTTCAACAGGAACGCCAATGTAGTCAGCTTGTTCTTTTGAAAGTTCTGTTAAGTTGGCTCCAATCTTTTTCAAGTGCAATCGAGCAACTTTTTCATCAAGATGTTTTGGTAAAACATAAACTTGCTTTTCATAGTTATCGCCATTTGCCCATAACTCAATTTGTGCAATGGTTTGATTAGTGAATGAGGCAGACATAACAAAACTTGGATGCCCCGTTGCACAACCCAAATTCACCAAGCGACCTTCAGCAAGCAATATGATGCGTTTACCGTCAGGGAAAATGACATGATCAACTTGTGGTTTAATATTTTCCCACTCGTACTTTTTAAGATTTGCGACTTCAATTTCATTATCGAAGTGTCCGATATTGCAGACGATCGCTTGGTCTTTCATAGCAAGCATATGCTCTTCGGTAATCACATTAAAGTTGCCCGTTGTAGTAACGAAGATGTCGGCCATAGGAGCCATTTCTTCCATTGTTACAACTCGGAAACCTTCCATTGTTGCTTGAAGTGCGCAGATTGGATCAATTTCAGTGACAAATACTGTTGCGCCTTGTGCAGCCAATGATTGCGCGCAACCTTTACCAACGTCACCATAACCAGCAACAACTGCCATTTTACCCGCAATCATTACATCAGTAGCTCGCTTAATACCATCTAACAACGACTCACGGCAGCCGTATAAGTTATCGAACTTAGATTTAGTTACTGAATCATTTACATTGATTGCTGGGAAAGGTAAACCTTCTGGCTCTTTTTGCATTTGATAAAGGCGATTAACACCAGTCGTCGTTTCTTCGGTAACCCCTTGAATGCTTTTAGCTGCGCGTTCATAAAATTCGGGATCAATTTCTAACTGCTTTTTAATTGAAGCAAAACAAAACTTGGCTTCTTCACTGTCTGGATTGTCTAAAACAGAAATATCTTTAGCCGCTTTTCGACCTAGAACGACAGCCATCGTTGCGTCACCGCCATCATCCAGAATCATATTTGCTGTTTCGCCATTACCAAAATCAAGAATTTTATGAGTAAATTCCCAGTACTCTTCAAGGGTTTCGCCCTTATAGGCAAAAACAGGGACGCCTGTTGCCGCAATTGCAGCCGCAGCATGATCTTGTGTTGAGTATATATTACAACTTGCCCAACGCACTTCAGCACCCAATGCTGTTAAAGTTTCGATGAGAACCGCAGTTTGAATCGTCATATGCAATGAGCCAGCTATACGAGCGCCTTTAAGCGGCTTCTTGTCGCCATACTCTTCGCGCATTGCCATTAATCCAGGCATTTCCGTTTCTGCGATCTTAATTTCTTTGCGGCCCCACTCAGCCAAAGAAATGTCTTTAATATGATAGTCTTTAAAATCTGAGGTCATATCATGAACCTTCTGCTCTGCATTCGACATATTATTGTCTCTCCATTCTATTCGAATGGGCGCCCTTAGAAAGTGTGAGATCCCAACTGAGCGTGACAGAAATATTCCGCTGCAGCGCCCCTCAGTTGGGTGGAAATTTTGCTATTATATACCAGCTGCTTTGCGTAAAGCGTCTGCTTTATCCGTTTTTTCCCAAGTAAAATCGACATCTTCTCGACCGAAATGGC
The DNA here is from genome assembly GCF_007570825.1 of Pleionea sediminis. Lineage (GTDB taxonomy): Bacteria > Pseudomonadota > Gammaproteobacteria > Enterobacterales > Kangiellaceae > Pleionea > Pleionea sediminis. The sequence goes on from NZ_SUNB01000001.1 coordinate 1,335,462, forward strand.
CATATGCGGCAGTTTTTCGGTAGATAGGACGCTTCAAATCTAACATGTCAATAATGCCTTGAGGTCGTAAATCAAAGTGTTCACGAACAAGCTCTGCCATTCGTCCTTCGTCAACTTTGTTGGTACCAAACGTGTTGATAGAAATTGAAGTTGGCTCTGCAACTCCAATTGCATAAGACACTTGAATTTCACAACGGTCGGCCAAACCAGCTGCAACAATATTTTTAGCGACATAACGTCCCGCATATGCAGCAGAGCGATCGACTTTTGAAGGATCTTTACCTGAGAAAGCTCCGCCACCATGTCGGGCCATTCCACCATATGTATCAACAATAATTTTACGACCGGTAAGTCCACAATCACCTACCGGCCCACCAATGATAAATTGCCCCGTTGGATTTATATGATACTTAGTGTCGCTATGAAGCCATTCGGCAGGAATAACCGGTTTAATAATTTCTTCCATCACGGCTTCATGAATTTGTGATTGGCTAACTTCGGGGTCGTGCTGTGTCGATAAAACGAGAGCATCTATCGCGACTGGTTTACCATTATCATAACGCATCGAAATTTGTGACTTTGCATCAGGTCTAAGCCAAGGCAAGCTTCCATTTTTGCGAACTTCAGCTTGTCGCTCAACAAGCCGATGCGAGTAATGAATAGGAGCGGGCATGAGAACTTTTGTTTCGTTCGTTGCAAACCCAAACATTAAACCTTGGTCACCAGCACCTAAATCTTTATTATCAGCTTCATCTACACCCATTGCAATATCAGCCGACTGCTTACCGATCGCATTCAAAACAGCACAGCTATCTGCGTCAAAACCAACTTTCGAACTCGTGTATCCAATGTCTCGAATAACCTCTCGAACAACATCTTCCAAATCGACATATGTCGAGGTACGCACCTCTCCAGCTATAATTGCCATGCCTGTTTTAACCATGGTCTCAACAGCAACTCTTGCGTTTGCATCGTCTTTGATGATTGCATCGAGAACGGCGTCAGAAATCTGGTCAGCCATTTTATCGGGATGGCCCTCGGAAACAGATTCTGAAGTAAATATTTGATATTCCGCCATTGGCTATAAATCCTCATGTTAATAAAAGTCCCGAACCCTCGGGATCTTCAATGATTTCAATATGATAAGAGTCTCACGCTCTTTAGCAGACTGCTAGACTTCCAAATGCGCCCAATTCTACTGTGATCCGACGCAACTTTCACCCTTTTTGTGACTACTCAACGTATCAGACTTTAATGCTTGATTCTACGTTACAAAATATCCTCTGGAACTGAATCACTAGATATTTACAAATATCTCGATTTTGACCGAATGTTTAGAAAGTGAACTAATTCACACTGCTAATCTTATCGCAAGTTTGGTCTTAATATTACAAGGGAATACCGATAAAATACGCGCCATTTATTGATTTAATGACTCACGGAATCGAACTGATGTCTAGATTACAGACACCCTCCTGTAATTTCGGTTGGCCAGCCGCAAAATTTGCTTTAATGAATGTCGACGGAACCATCTGTAATCTGCAGCGATGCCGTGGTGCAATGGGACTACTCGTAATGTTCATATGTAACGATAGTCCTTATGTGAAAGCAATTCGCCGACATTTAGTCAACGACGCTAAAGAGCTGCAGAAAATGGGAATTGGTGTGGTAGCAATTAACTCTAGCGATCCATCGCAATTTCCAGAAGAGTCATTATCGTACATGAAAACTGTCGCTAACCAATACAATTTTAGCTTTCCTTACCTCGTTGATGATACTCAGGAAGTTGCTAAACGCTATGGTGCTGTTTGCACTCCTGATTTTTTCGGATTTAACGCATGTATGGAGTTGCAATACCGGGGACGACTCGATTCGAGTGGAGAGAACGTGACACCTGATGCACCGCGAGAATTAGTCAGTGCTATGCGACAGATTGCTCTCACCGGACAAGGGCCGTGGCAGCAAAATCCATCTATCGGGAGTAGTATTAAATGGATGCAAGAATTACCAGCTTAAAACCAATCAGTTGAAACTAAGCACTTCGAAGCTCTCTAATTAACGACTCAATTTTATCAAGATCTGGAATGGTGGACTGGATAGAACCAATTTGCACTTTGGCTTTATCAGCAGCTCCTAATTCAGCACCTTCAACCATGGAAACAGAAGGTTCTGTAACATGGGTTAGTCTAGGTATACCTTGCACGACAATTCCTATGTGAGTCATGTCTTCGTGTTCATTCAAGGTATTTACTATTGCAACACGAGCTCGTTTATTTGCTTGCGCATCTGATGCGCCATTCATAACATCAAGCGACACCATCGGCAAATCTTGCCCGTGCCAATGAACTGTACCAATGTACCAATCTGGTCCTGTTTTATCGAGCTCAACATCACTAAAAGGAACAATCTCGGAAACCGTTGCATTAGGAAGAAGAATGCTTTGTTCGATGATTGGAATCATTAAGCTGTAAACTTCTGGTACCGTTGATTCTGACACTTGATTCACCTCGATCGGTTATGCGCTTTTAACTCGCGCGTTGTGCATATACTCAGTTAAGTGTTCGGCAAGTTCTTCTGGATTCCCAACGTAATCCGCTCTTTCTTTCTCAAGTATACTTTCTGGCATGCTGCTGTTAGCGCAAGACTCTGGCGACTGTATCCAAACTCTGACTTTATGGTTAGCGACTTGCTCTACACCCACGCTACCATCATTGCCCATTCCAGAAAATATGATAACACCACAATTATGTTGATACACTTGTCCCGCCTCAACGATCACATCATCGATACACGGAGAATAAGGTGGTGTCCATTTTTCACTAGTGACATCAACAAAGCCATCTTTATCAAAAGTTAATTTGCTGTTTATTGGTGCTATGTAAACACATCCTTTTTCTATTTTCATTTGCTGCTCAACAATAACTGAGCGAAATGCTGTTTGAGAATCCAAAATATTACAAAGTACAGGCAAAAAACTTTCATCAATATGTTGTGCAAGAACAAATGCCGACTCAGTTTCAGCGGGTAAAGCTTGCAAAAACCTCTTTACCGCAGCCGGCCCACCTAACGAAGCCCCAAGAATCCACAGTTGTTGGTCTGGCACATCTTCAAACTCTTCTTCGAGTTCAACAAATTGCATATCTGCAGCGGTATCATCAAGTAACGGAATATCTTCGTTCTCTTCAACTTCTGCTAGTTCAATTTCGCTTTCGGGAACTCCTAATTCCAAACTTTCGTTCTGAGCGTCATCCGACTCTAAAAACTCTTGTCCTGAAATAGAACCATTTTCATGTTCTGTTGGGTGCTCCTTCCATTCTAATTCATGTTCAGGAAGATCCGTGGGGTAAACATCACCCAATGATTCCTCATCAGGATGAACAACAGGATTAGTGTCCGTAGAAAATTCCAATCCTTCATTCATTAAACTTTCACCCAGTTCGTTTAATTCTAATTCTTGATGATCTTCTGAAGACAACGTCGGTGACTCTGATTTAGACTCAAGTTCATCTATTTCATGATCTTCAATATCGAGTGAAAATTCTTCATCACTTGAATCATCGCTTTCATCTTCTGCTTCTAAACTCAAAGAGAGTTCTGATTCGGTGGCATCTATTGGAGTTATGGAGTCATTAACTTCTTCTGAGTCAGAATCTGTTTCTAACGTCCATTCTGAAGAATCAAAACTAATATCACTCGATTCAGAATCAGATTGAGAGTTATTCGAGTCACCATCGCTCGACAAATCTAACTCAAGGTTAAATTCTTCCTGAGAATCGAGCGTATCAAATGATGGCTCGACTTTTCCTGAAAAATTATCCTCTGAATCAAAACTTAGTGAAAAATCTTCAGTAGAGTCATTGTCTTTAGTGTTTTCGAAATCGGGAGTTGAATCTAACTCACCTCCAAGATCAAGACTTTCATGTTGTTCAACAATATTTTGTTCTTGTGAATCGGACTCGATCTCCGATTTTCTTTCGTCTTCAATACTCAGTTCGAGCCCATCTGACAAATCGAAGGCTTCTTCTGATGAAAGCTCATCACTATCCGATAGCTCAAAACTTGAGTCATCTTCATCTAAATCGAAACCCTCTGGTGCTTCAAAAAATGGTTCTGGCTTTTCAGTATGATCTTCACGATTTAATGCCGGGGGTTCACTTTCATACGAGTCAGTAAAACTTTCTTGGTCCGATGAGTGTTGTTCTTCATCTAGCAACATCGGAGACTCTTCATTAACGATGCTCTCATCGCTTTTTGATTCTGAAGAATCTTCGACAGTCAATCCAGTAGCCACTGGTTCTTCGGGCTCATCTAACTCTTCTTTTGAATTTTCTTTTTCTACAACTTCGCGACCGCTAGACTCAAGAAAAGCATCTAATTCAGATTCAAAACTGTCCATATCGTTCGAATAGTTTTCGACACTAAAACTAGCGCTCGTGCTTTCCTGCTCAACAATCGAATCATTCCCATCTTGATCCGCGACGTCACTCAAGTCATAACTGTCGGCATCCATTAAATCTGATACTGATGATAAGTTTTCTGATATATCCTCTAGTCCTGATGAATCATTATCAATGTGTGCATCTTCTGAAGCTGAAGTTTCATTCTCTGCATCTTCACTGACAACATCAAGAGTACTCGATAACTCATCAGCAACTTGTTGAATGGGATCTGCCAACTCAGACTTGGCTTCTCCTATATCAGCTAAATCTTGCAGAGTATCGGACAACATTTCTGTTGCCTCATTTAATCGGTCAACGGAACCGTCTGTTTCTTCACTATCTAAAGAAAGGTCACTTTGATCCGACTCAGAGGACTGCTGAGAATCAGGAGTGTCTTGACTTTCCTGTCGTTGAGCAGGCATTTCGACGCCCGCCATATCGTAGAGGCGCTCGATTTGTTTTTCTATCCAGAATTCTGGATGTGTCTGTTTTGTCAGAGATCCTCGTTCATGAAAAAATACAGCCACTTTAGACTGGTCTAATAAATCATCTAATTGATCGGTCCAGTCCTCATCATTGATATCCAATAACCAAATATGGAGATCTGAACGATCAATATGCTCTGCGGTAATTTCTGCAGGAGCAACTTCGCATAAAAAAGGAATGCCTCGTTGCTCAAGCAATTCTGCATAACGTTGAGATTCGTCACCACCTGAAGTGATGAGCCCAATTGATAAACTTTCCCCACTACTCATTTACTGCTTTCCGGGTAATAGTGACTCTATTGTTTGTAACAGGTCGACTTCATTATAAGGTTTACCCATGTAGCGGTTTACACCAATTGACTCAGCTCGCTCTCTGTGTTTTTCACCAGTACGAGATGTGATCATAATGATAGGTAATTTCTTTAACTTGTCATCATGCCGAATGATGGTCGCGAGTTCGAATCCATCCATTCGAGGCATTTCAATATCGAGTAACATAACATCAGGTTGATGTTCTTGAAGAACATTAAGAGCATCAACACCATCTTTCGCCAGAACAACTTCATAGTCATGACGTTGTAACAAGCGCTGTGTAACTTTACGGACCGTTATCGAATCATCAACAACCATTACGGTCGGTACTTTATCTTCTTCAACTTCTTCATAAACTGCGGAGTCAATATCCATGACAGCATCTGCACGACGCGTTAATGCAGGTACATCAAGTATTAATACGACTCGGCCATCACCAAGAATTGTTGCGCCAGACAAGCCGCTTAAAAGACTTAATTGTTGGCCAACAGATTTCACAACGATCTCACGGCTACCCATCAATTCATCAACTTGAACAGCTGTCGGATGCTCTGCGCCATGCAACAAAAGTACAGGTAAAGGCTTAGTAATGCCTTCTAAATCGGGGCGAGTATGGTGGTCTAGCAAATTACCCATATAACGCATGTGATATGGCATTCCAGCATACTCAAAACGTGCTTCAGGATTGTCGTAATATTCTTGTATTTCAAATGGACTGACTCGAACAATACCTTCAATATTAGTTAGCGGTACCGCATAAACATCTTCGCCGACTTTGATCATTAATGCCTGGTTCACGGACACCGTGAAAGGAAGTTTAACCGTAAAGGTGGCACCTTTACCTTGCTCTGAGTGGATCTCAACAACCCCACCCATTTGCTTAATTTCACTACTTACAACGTCCATCCCGACACCACGACCCGAGATTTGAGTCACTTTTTGTGCCGTCGAGAAGCCTGCTTCAAAAATCATTTGCTGTAACTCATGATCACTTAATTCAGACTGCTCGGTAATTAATCCTCTTTCGAGTGCCTTCTTTTTAATAGCACTCATGTTTAATCCACGACCATCATCCTGTATTTCTATAAATATTTCTGAACCTTCACGGTATAAACGAATTCTGATTTTACCGGTCTCAGACTTACCAGAAGTTTGACGCTCTTCAGGATTTTCAATACCGTGGTCCATGGCATTTCGAAGCATGTGCTCAATCGGAGCAATCATACGCTCAAGTACTGTGCGATCCATCTCACCTTCTGCCACGATAGACAAGTCAACGGCTTTGTTCAATTCATTACCAATTTGACGCACAATTCTTCTCAGTCGTGGAACCAAGCTTTCAAAAGGAACCATACGTGTCCGCATTAAACGTTCGGACATTTCGGTATTCACTCGTCCTTGCTGCAACAGCAAAGTTTCCGAATCAGAAGCCAGGTTATCGATAGTATCTCTTAAGTTTGCAAGGTCAGCCGCCGACTCACCAAGGCTTCGAGTTAATTCCTGTTGACGTGTGTAACGGTCAAACTCTAGCGGATCAAACTCTTCATAATCGACACCCGCTATTTCACGTCGATACTCAATTTGTGCATCCGTTTCTATTTCAAGATTACGCAATTGCTCCCGCATTCGCTCTAGCGCTTGCGTCATCTCATCAAGGTTGTATCTTAGCACCGTCACTTGCTGTTCAAGACGCGCTCTAAATATTGAGGTCTCACCCGACAGATTAACCAGACTTTCTAGTTGGTCGGAAGCTATACGCACAACTTCTTGTTGCTTCGCGCGCTTATCTTTATCACCCGACGCTTTTCGCTCGCGCTTTTCCGCAGGTCTTTTCTTTTCGGGTTTTACAATTGGAACAACATCCGCTTCTGTTTTCGGAGCTGGAACAGAAGTTTGAGCTGGCGCTGCCGGTAAGTCTCCTGTCTTACTAAGAACGTCTAACTGCTCCATATAAGCAGCAGGTGTGGTTAACATTCTTGAAGCACCAACTTCATCAACCATCTTATGAATGACATCATAACCGCGCATTACAAATTGAATATGAGTTGGTTTGGGTTCAATAGAACCTTCAGCTACTTTTTCAAAATAGGTTTCTAGTTCGTGAGTTAAATTACCCAATGACTCAAGATTAGAAAGTCGTGCACCACCTTTCAGCGTATGAAGACTTCGTTGTAATTTTTCGATGTCTTCTTTATTTGATGGTTCGGCACTCCAATGTTGAAGTGCTTCATCCATGTTTTGCAGAATTTCCTCAGCTTCTTCAAGATAAATTTCGAGGACTTCCTCGCCATCCTCATCTAATTCAACTTTATGTACTTCACCTTCCGCGGCAGGAGCTTCAGCCTCTGCTGGTTGTTCAGCAGCTTGTTCAGGCGTTTCTGTTACTTGCTCTTCTTCGACAGTTTCAGCCGGAGTAGTTTCAGGCTCAGTAATAGAGATCGCTTCACCTGCAATCGCTTTTCGTATTTTTTCAATGAGCGATTCATCTTGATCATAACTTCCGTCGTCACCTAGTTGTTCGACAACATTGCGGAAATTATCCAATACTTCATAAGAAAGTTGCGCATGTGCAGGCGATGGCTCTAATTGCTCAGTGTTAATGGCCTCATATAAATCTTCTAAGGCATGCGCAAGATTACCAACGCTCATGATGCCCGCCATACGAGCACTACCTTTAAAAGTATGCAAATTTCTTTGAAGATTATTAACCGGCAATAGATCTTGTGGCTTTTCGCTCCAACTCTCTAAGTTAGTTTCAATTTCTTCAATCAGTTCTTCTGCTTCTTCAAGGAAGAACTCAAGTAATTCTTCGTCAATTTCATCTTCGGCTTCATGAACATCTTCCGGACGAATGGTCTCAGAAACTTCTTCAGATTCCTCAACAGGCTCTGGTTTATGAGTAACAATTTGTGGTTGAGACGTTGCCTTTTTAGCATGCCACTCTTTGAGCTCTTGAATGAGCTCACTTGGGTCATCAAGTTTGTGCTCAACAGCGGCCGTATTTAATAGCTCCAGCACGCAGTCTAATGCGCGAGATCCCAGAGTATAAAATTCGTCATCCATTGTTAATTGATCGGGCTTTGATACGAAACTTTCAAGTGCGGTGGCCAAAGACTCAACCTCTTCAAGCATTGCCATATTCGCACCACGCTTTAAGGTGTGCATTTCAGCTTGCAAATTATGTTGAGCTTCAATAGAACCTTTATTTTGCCAAGTATTCAATAAGTCTTGAGCTTCAGAAACAATGTCCATTCCCTCTGCAAGGAAAATACTTAATAATTCTGGATCGCGATGAACAACAGGAGCTTCTTTAGACTGTGGCTCTCCTGATAATTGCAACAATGCAGACCGTTGGTCATTGAATACTTGCATCAACTTGTCTTTTTGATCGCTGATGTAATGCTTATGTGATTTCAATGAGTCAATGCAATGTCCTAAATACTCATTCGCATCAACTAAGGCATCTCTAAAATCATCATGAAGGCTAACGTCCCGTTGTTTAAACTCTTTTACTAAGGATTCAAGGGGTCCAGCTAAATCAGCAACCTCAGGCACCTCGGCCATATGAGCACTACCTTTTAAGGTATGCATTGCTCTTAAAAGTTCATCTGTTGCTTTTGAACCATGCTCATTCTGCCAATTATCAATCGTATTAGTGATGACTTCTAAGTGACCTTCAGCTTCATGAACAAATATTTCAAGTAATACGGGATCAATATCAGAACTAATCGATTCTTCTGTTGCTTTTGAAGCTCCGATTTGTGGACGAGCCGATTCAGGCTCTTCGACATCAGGAAAATCTGTATCCAAAGATTCTACGTCGGCCTCACTATCAGACAAATCTAAAGCAGGTATATCTTCTTCGTCTGACTCTTCTGCCATGCTCTCAGAAATTTCAAGCACATCATCAACACCGACAGGCTCAAAGTCACCTTCAGAATCTTCTTCACTGAGTTCTGGAATTTCTTCTTCGGTCAATTCAATTTCTGGAACTTCCTCTTCCGGTAACTCAATTGCTTCTTCTTCCAATTGAGGTTCAGGAACAGACTCTTCTTCCGGTTCTGGCTCTAAAGATATTACTTCAACATCCGGAGTAATTTCAGGTTCTTGTTCTTCAACCTGAGGAGTTGTTTCTTCAACTTGCGGGGGCGTTTCTTCAACAGGCGGTGGTGTCTCAGTAGCAACAGGTTCTGCGGGTTTTTCCTCAGCTGTTGGCGCAACATATTTTTCACCTTTAGCGATGGCATGAGCCCGCGCCATTATTTCATCTGGTGTTTCATCTGGAACTTTATTTTTAGAGAACGCATCTACCAGTTTAGGCATGAAATCTGTTGCATCTTTCATGACATCGAGAGCATCTTTATCCAGATTGATCGTTTCATCAATAACACGATTTAGCATATTTTCGATCGACCAAGCCAGCTCTCCAGCTAGGCTCGCACCGACCAACCGACCACTTCCTTTTAAAGTATGGAACGAGCGTCTTATTGTTGATAAAGATTCAGAATCATCACGATCAGCAACCAATTTAGGATAAAGACTATTAATACTCTCAAGCTCTTCTTCCGCTTCCTCTAAAAAGATTTCTAAAACATCGTCATCGATAAGCGATTCATCGAAATCTTTTGCTGGTTGTGGCTTTTCAGGCTCCTTTTGCGGTTGCTTGGGAGGCTCTGCCGCTGCTTCAGCTGGCTTCGATTCAGGCTGCTTGGGCTCCGTTGGAGTAACTTCTTTTTCAACTTCAGGTTCAGGAGTAACCTCAGGAGGTTGCTCAGGGCTAGCTTTCGCAAGCTCTTCATCTAATATTGCTTCGCTATTTTTAGCCGCTTTCAGTATTGAATGTGTTGCTGCCGAAGCAACTTCACCATAATTCTCAAGGCAGTATTCAACTGAAGTCACAATATCAGCCAAAGCATCCATGACTTTTTCTTCAGGCTTATAGTGATCTTTTAATAGTCGTCGCTCGATAAATTCATGGGCTTTAGCCAAAAGCTCCGACGCTTCTGAAAAGCCTACAATTTGAAGTCCGCCTTGAATCTCAATCAACAGCATGGGGACATCATTTAGGAGGTCGAAGTTAAAAGACGATGCGATAAAATCGACAACTTTCTCTTTTGCTTTTTGCAAATTACCACGGCTGGCTTTAAGTAACTGCATTTTGGCATCGTCAAGCTGCGCTTCTGCAGCAGCTTGATCTTGTTTTTGTGCCAGTTCTTCAGGAGTATTTTCTTCAGATAAGCCAACATCTTCAGACTTCACATTCGCCAAGTTAGCTTCAACAAAAAGTAACGCTCCAGCTACGTCCATTACAATTGCATCAGATATTTCTTCACCTGACTCAACAACTTTGTGGAGTGTTGCGATTTGTTGCTTAATAACATCCCGTGGTATACCAAGCCCTAAAATTCCAAGCGTGTCAGTAATTTGCTTTAAGCTAGGTAAAAGATCTTTTATTTTACTATTGCTCTTATCGCCACCTCTAACAAACAAGTCGAGCGTATCTTTTACATTAATTAAATCATCGTTTATCGCACTAACAACAGTTTCTATCGCGCCACTGTCTGGGCCTTTCAATCGACGTCGCTGTTCTTCAACTTCATCGTCTGTAAGCATGCTAGAACTTAAGTTAAAGCGCTCTTTTAAACGAACAACTTTCTCATTTTTAGAAGTTGATTTAGCAACGTAATACAGTAAGTTTTGCAATAATTCATCTGGAATAGTGTCTTCTAGAGCTTTTGCCCCAAGATCTGCGAGACGTTTTATATGACGGTCTATTTTTCCTAATAAACCGTGAACCGCAGCGTCTTTGTATAATCCCTTTTCAAGGATCGAAAACAAAAATCCATCGGCAACCCACCACAAATGCGCAACAGAATATCCAGAGGTAACTTCTTCAAGCTTTTCTAGAACCTTATGCATTCGCTGGATGCCTTCTTTGACACCCTGTCCGCGCATTACATTAAGTAAACCTTTTTGATAATGAGCACGAAATTTCTTTGCAAATTCAGAGAAAGATTTTTCGTCGACAGGCTTTTTACCTGCTGCAGATGATGGAGGCTCCACACCAGAAATATCAGGTGTGAATATAGCACTCTCAGAAACAGGTCCTGCTCCACGCGAGCTGCGCAAGTCGTTAAGTAGCGGCAACAATATAACTGGAACATCTCGTTGACCTGATTGAACGCGATCCAGATAAGATGGCAGCTGCAACATGCTTGCCATCAAAACTTCTAAAGCTTTTTCTTTAGCAACAAATTTTCCATCAGCAATTGCTTGAGCCAGATATTCCATTTCTTCAGCAAACAGTGCAGCACCACGAAACTCTAACATTTGTAGAGTACCGCGTACTTGATGCAAACAGCTTATACAAAAACGTATTTGCGTAACATCACTGTCATTTTCGGCAAAGGCTTCCAAACCCTGACGTGCTTGATCCAGAGATTTGTTTATTTCTTTGCGCACCCAACCCAGTGCTAATTGTTCATTCGAATCGGCCATCATGCCTGCTCCGTGTAACTTCTGTTTTTAACCACCAGCACGTAAATAAGCTTGGCAGTGTTTGGTGGATACTTTTTCTATTAAAGGGTGGGAAAGATTATTAAGCTCTCCGGGTCCTAATACTAATAATCCACCAGGTGCAAGTCGGTTAACTAGCTGTTCAACAATTTGTTGGCGTCGATTATTTTGAAAATAAATCAATACATTTTGGCAATAGATCACGTCGTATAACTGCTTTGGCGACGACTCAAGTTCTTGTATATTTGCCTGAACGAAACAGGTTCGATGCCTGAGTTGATTTTTCACCTGATAATAACCATCAGCTAAACTGTCGAAATATTTTTCGATTAAGACAGGAGATACATGCATCAATCGTCTTTGATGATAAATACCTTCCCTTGCTTGAGCTAAAGCGGGAAAGCTAATATCGACTCCTGTTAATCCAAAATAAAACTTTTTCGTACGCTCTAGTTTAGAGGTATCCAAATCGCTTAACATCATTGCCAAGCTGTACACTTCTTCGCCCGTAGAACAACCAACACTCCAAACTTGCGCGTTTAATGGCTGGGCTGAATCGGATTTAGAAGCATTTTTAATCATTTTTTCAACGTGCTTTTTAACCAGCTCAATAGACTCGTTATCTCTAAAGAATCGCGTTTCATGAACCGTTAATAGATCGACGAGACTCGCCCACTCAACTGCCGAGCCCACACTTCGGTCTAGACTTTCAAAATAAGCTTGGTATGAGTCGAAACCTTTTTCTCGCATGCGTTGCGCTAGATTGGTTATCAGAAAAGATTTTCTATTTTCAGACAACCAAACACCGGTTCGCTCTTCCAATAATGACTGCCAACGTTTGAACTCTTCTGAGTCCATATCTGGCATTTGATCATAAGCCGCCATATTAGGCTGTTATCCCGTTGCTTACATTTCTGGTAATTTAAATCCGGCAACAGAGCCGTTGAGCTCATCTGCCAGTTCGGCCAATTTACCGATACTGCTTGCTGTATTTAATGTACCTTGCAGAGTTTGGTTAGTGATTTCTTGGATTACATTCATCGTATTAGATACGTGACCGGCCGAGGCAGCTTGCTGTCTCGCGGCGTTCGATATGTTTTGGATTAATTCCGCAAGATTTGACGATACGCGTTCGATTTCTTCCAGTGCAACACCCGCATCTTGTGCCAACCTTGCTCCACGTACCACCTCAGATGTCGAAGCTTCCATCGATATAACCGCTTCGTTAGTATCCGTCTGGATCGTTTTTACCAGAGCTTCAATCTGTTTGGTTGCGTTACCGGAACGTTCCGCCAGTCGCTGTACCTCGTCGGCAACAACCGCGAAACCACGTCCGGCTTCACCCGCCATCGATGCCTGTATTGCCGCGTTAAGTGCGAGTATGTTTGTTTGTTCGGAGATATCGTTGATCAACGATACGATATCACCGATTTCCTGTGATGATTCACCCAGACGTTTAATACGTTTTGAAGTTTCTTGTATTTGCTCACGAATAGTATCCATCCCGCGAATTGTATTCCGTACAACTTCGGAACCTTTCTTAGCGATATCAACCGACTTTTCCGCAACCTGGGTGGATTCAGCTGCGTTTGCAGATACTTGCTCAATCGATACCGCCATTTCGTTGATCGCGGCAGACGCCCCAGTAATTTCCTGCGCCTGATTTTTAGATGCTTGTGCCAGTTCGTTCGATATGCCCTGGGTTTCTTCTGTTGCACTTGAAAGTCGAGAAACCGATTCGTTTATCGTCGATACCAGAGACCTGAGTTGGTCGATGGTATAGTTCATCGCATCGGCTATCGCTCCCGTGAAATCCTCGGTTACCGTTGCATTGGCTGTTAAATCCCCGTCAGCCAGTCCTTCCATTTCATCAAGAAGTCGAATGATCGCTTGTTGATTTCTTTCGTTTTGCTCTCTTTCTCTATCAGCTTGAACCCGCACTTGCGCTTCTCGACGTTTATCCGCGCTTCGAATTTGTAGTGTTAAGAGAAATAAGAAAAAGAGAATAAACGCTCCGCCACCGATTGAAACTAAATAATTACCCGTATTGTAATCGAGCTTAGTTCCATAATTACGATAAGCGTCAGCGAGAAGATCCGCTTGATCGAACAGTTTGTTCGAGCGATCAAAAATACGTGAAGAGGATTCTTGCACTTTAAATAATGCATCCGTTTGCCCGATTACGTAATCCACGTTTTCTTTTACACTCTGAAATAGAGTTGCCACTTCATTCAGAGCTTCACGAGCTTCCGGGTTTCTTACTCGACTGATGCCCATCATGGCATCACCATTTAGCATCCCATCAAGAACTCCGCCAAATTGCTCCACATCTTGCCCAAAGTTTTCAGCGGCATTTGCAGAATCGCCTCCACCTTGTAAAACTTTTTGGAAACTCTGAACGATACGTTCGGCAGTAAATAATTGGCGAGTTGAGTAAAACGTTTGCTCACCAGATGCACCAGAATCTAGCAAGATATCGTTGACTGTCGTGTAGAGAAATTGAATTTGAGGAATAGTTGCTGACAATTCAGCTTGAATAGAATAAAGACCAGTAACCGTTTCTTCACTCTGTAATATGACATCAGCGTCACCTTTAACGTCTGCCCAAGTGCTTCTAAGAGCGGAAAACTCATTTGTTTTTATATAGTCAGGCGTATCATCAATTTTGGTTAAAGGATTACTTCCCTGCACATTGTCTAATTGCTCTACTAAATAATCGAAACGAGCCACCGATTTTCCGAGAGCCTCAAACGCAGGCTGCGTACCTTGAGCAGCCTCTGACGCATTCTTTGCAATTTCTTGAGAAATTACACGAAGATCCTCAGCTTTCTCTGACCAACTCTGAACATTGTTACCGGTACGATAACCCATAAATAAATTTGCTATCGTTACAATCAGAGAGAGGGAGAGAAAGAAGATTACAAATCGGGCAGAACTCCCACCTTCTTGTAGATTTTTATCTTTTACTGGTGCATTCATAGTTTATTTCCCAACTACGTAACTTTATGAAAATGTATTCAATACGTCGGCACGCCGAATGCCAATGTATTAAAGTGCTACCTCGTAAAACGAGGGGTGCTCAGCCAAAGCATAAGGACTGAAAACTTTCCACTCGTCACCGCCTCGCTCAAAACGGCCTGAAAGGAAAGGTGTAATGGCCTCATCATCATTAACGTCAGTGATACGCTCACTGTCCTCAAAATGCTGAAGCCCTAAAACTTCATCAACGATAATTCCACTATCGATACCATTATGTTGAATAACGAGAACCCGCTGTTGCCTCATAGACGATGGAACTTTTCGCCCCAAAAAGCCATGCAAATCCATAATGGGCAAAAGAGTGCCGCGAATATTCGCAATGCCTTTGACCCAAGAACGAGCCCCGGGAACTTTGGTGTAATTTGGCATTCGTAAAATTTCAGCGACTTCCTGAAGTGGTGCAACGTATCGACTTTCATTCAAACGAAAGCCGATACCTGTCCAGAAACGTCCCGACTGCTCGGCACGAGGTACAGCTGAAGCGCCATAGCTGCGCTGTTCGATGTCCGCTAGAATTTCAAAAGCGGGATTATTTGTAGCTTCAACCATACTTAATAGGCGACCTTATCCTAGAGTCTTGGATACCCCCATTAACCCTCAAGAACTGAGTTAATGACTTTCATCAAATTGCTCTCTTGCACAGGTTTCGTGAGGTAGTCTTTAGCGCCTTGACGCATACCCCAAATCTTGTCAGTTTCCTGATCTTTAGTTGTTACAATGATGACTGGGATGTTCGATGTTTCAGGATCTTTCTTAAGATGACGAGTTGCCTGAAAACCGTTAAGTCCGGGCATAACTACGTCCATCAAAACTAAATCGGGTTTTTCTGCTTTTGCAACCTCAATGCCTGCTTCACCATTTTCTGCAGTCAGCACTTCATGTCCATGCTTGTCCAAAATGCTACTAAGAACATGCGTTTCTGTAGGCGAATCGTCTACGATTAATACGCGTGCCATTTAAAATCCCCCTCTTACTTCAGGATATTCATTAAAATTAAAAGGTTCCACCCTAAGCAGTTTGCTGGGTGCCACTAACATGCGATCGAATAGCATTGAGTAATTCGTCTCGACTAAAAGGCTTGGTGAGATACTGGTCAGAACCTACGATGCGCCCTTTCGCTTTATCAAACAAACCATCTTTACTCGACAACATAATCACAGGCGTTGATTGAAACGCTTTGTTATTTTTAATTAAAGCACAAGTCTGATAACCATCGAGTCGAGGCATCATAATATCAACGAAAATTATGTCCGGCTTATGATCTGCAATTTTTGCCAACGCGTCGAAACCATCAGTCGCGGTGACAACTTCGCAGCCAACCTTTTTGAGTAAAGTTTCTGCTGTTCGACGGATAGTCTTACTATCATCGATCACCATTGCTTTTAAGCCTTCGAAGGAATTTTCCATTCACACACCCTCGTGGGTATTGTAAAACGCCCACTTTATATCATTAATTGAGATACACAAACAATTATTCACCCTCTATAGCACCGGTTTTACCATAAGTGAATCTATTGATCCACTCTGATTTTACTTAATATAGAATAAGTTAGCTAACAAAGCTAAAGTAAAATCGCTATTTTTGAAAATCTGTAACTACTAGAGAATGAAGCCTTTGAACGATATACTCACGATTCGAAATAAATACAGTCTCTTAATTAAAGCACAAATGTGCTCAACACCTTTATACTGATTTACCACCACGGAGTCTAATCATGCCCATCTCTGTTGGCGTTGTCATGGATCCAATATCCAAGATCAACATTAAAAAAGATAGCACTTTTGCCATGCTTCTGGAGGCAAAAGCGCGTAATCATCACATATTTTATATTGAAATTGAAAATCTACTGCTTAGAGATGGGAAGCCTTTCGCACTATGTGCGCCTCTTGACGTATTTGAAGACGAGAACTGCTGGTTTAAATTAGGTTCTGAACAAGATATCGACTTGACGCAGTTAGATATCATTTTAATGCGTAAAGATCCTCCGTTCGACATGAACTTTGTTTATGCAACCTACATTTTAGAGCGAGCTGAAGAAGGTGGAAGTCTGGTAGTCAATCACCCTGCAAGTTTACGAGACTGTAATGAAAAACTATTTACAGCCTGGTTTCCCGAGCTTTGTCCCAAAACATTAGTTACAGCCAACGCAAACCTAATCAAAGATTTCATCAAAAATCAAAACGACGTAATTTTGAAGCCACTCGATGGAATGGGCGGAGCTTCGATTTTCCGCATAAAAACTGGTGATCCCAATGTTAGCGTTATTATTGAAACGCTAACCCAACATGGAGCCCAACTTGCCATGGCGCAAAAATTTATTCCTGCCATCACAGAAGGAGATAAGAGAATACTAATGGTCAACGGAGAAGCCATTCCATATACTCTCGCACGAATACCGGCGGATGGAGAAACCCGAGGTAACCTTGCCGCAGGTGGAAGAGGCGTACCAATGGCAATAACTGAAGAAGAGCAAAGAATTGCCGATATTGTTGGCCCAGAGCTGAAGAAAAGAGGCCTCTATTTTGTTGGTCTGGATATCATCGGCGGCCATCTCACAGAAATCAATGTAACAAGCCCAACATGCATCCGAGAAATTGATTCGAAATTTGATACTGAGATTCCTGCTAAACTATGGAATGTATTAGAAAAAGAACTAACAAAACGTAGCAATTAATATGATTGAAACTGGTATCGACAAAGAACAGAATCCTAAAGTACGAGAGTCAGACCGCCTGACTTTCTCGGCTATTTTGGCTATTGCTTTTCACGCCATGTTATTTTTGGGAATCGCTTTTACTCTGCCAGAAGAACAAACTCAGGCATCCTCTCCAGTTATGCAAGTGGTATTAGCTCAATACCATGCACTTGAGAAACCCGAAAAAGCCGACTTTATTGGGCAAGACAATCAACAAGGCGGCGGCCAAGAAGATATAATCCAGGCGCCAACAACGACTGAGTTAGCCAAAATACCGGATCCGTCAAAACAAGCATCGGTCTCAGCGATGCAATCATCCGCTGCGAAAAAGATTCAGCCAACCCCCGAAATGATGACAGGTAATTCTGAAAATCAAATATTCCTGAAAGAACGGGTGGACGCGCCCGACCAATCCGATCAACCTTTGATGGATACAGCAACCCTGATTCAAAAAAGCTATGAGTTGTCAGGCTTGAACGCTCAACTTGATCAAGAGCATCAACTGGCTTCAAGAAACCTCAGAAAACGCCAAGTATCAGCGTCAATTCATCAGTCGACGGATGCGCTATATCTCGACACCTGGCGCCGCAGAATAGAGGAAGTTGGTAATCGCAATTACCCCGAACTCGCCAAACAAAACAAAGTGTATGGTGAACTTATCTTGAAGGTTGCTGTAAATTCGGATGGTACAGTGCGAGATTTAACCGTTATGAGCAGTTCAGGATACAAGGTACTAGATGATGCAGCCATAAGAATTGTTCGACAAGCCGCTCCTTTCGCACCCTTTGATGAAGAATTACGTAAGAATACAGACGTTCTAGAAATTGTCAGACTTTGGCAATTTGAACCCGGAGATATCGTAACAACGCGATAACAGTTAATTAGCTATATGCAACGCTTTATCTGATTTCTCTTGTATTTTCGCTCATCCACCCCAACAATTAGGGTATGAGCGAGTTTCAAAGTTTAAAAAATCATTTCCTGATAGCAATGCCCAGTCTTCAGGACCCCAACTTCGTTAGGAGCGTTACACTTCTGTGTGAGCATAACGAAGAAGGTGCAATGGGGATTGTCGTCAACCATCCTACCGAAGTGACCACGTCGGAACTTCTGGATCACCTGGAAATTAAAATTAGCCCTGATTTTAACGAACGACCAGTGCTAGCGGGTGGACCCGTTCAAACCGACCGCGGATTCGTTATTCACCGAAATGATAAACATTGGCAGTCGAGTCTAGAGGTTAGTAAAGATATTATCATTACAACTTCGCAAGACATTTTAAAAGCCTTTCCACATGACGACACGCTGTCCGACGCTTTTATTGCTCTAGGCTATGCTGGCTGGGGGCCAGGGCAACTGGAAAATGAATTGGCCGAAAATGCCTGGTTGAGCACTCCTGCTTCAGCCGATATTTTATTCAAGACCAAAGTCAGCGAACGCTGGAACAAAGCAACGGCTTTACTGGGTATCGATATCTCTCAACTCTCATTTGAGGCGGGTCACGCCTGATTCATAGACAAAATTCATGGAAAAAAAATATCAACAGCTTATGGGCTTTGATTTTGGCGACCGCTCAATTGGTGTCGCAGTCGGTCAAATAATCACACAAAGTGCGCGCCCACTAACCGCCTTGAAAGCGCGAGATGGTCAACCTGACTGGGAAATAGTAAGCAAGTTAATCAAAGAATGGAAACCTGACTTACTCATTGTTGGTTGTCCATTAAATATGGATGGCTCCGAACAAGAGCTCACCATTCGCGCTCGAAAATTTGCTAAGAGACTTCACGGACGATTTGGCTTACCAGTAGAACAAATTGATGAACGACTCACCACCGTAGAAGCTAAATCAAGATTGTTCGAGGAGGGCGGGTATCGAGCGTTAAGCAAAGGCGCTGTCGACAACGCCTCAGCAGTCATTATTCTCGAGTCCTGGTTTTCAGAGAACGCCGAAGTCTAATGCTCCATTGCCAGGTCTAAAATGGATTATCGTCAGCATCTTCCAAGCTCATACCTTGAGCTTCACCTGCTCCAATCTGTAACTCAGGATCTTTATTTGATCCGTCAAGTTTTATCATTAAGCGCAAGTCATTAGGCGAGTCAGCATGATGCAGCGCATCTTCATAAGTAACCTCACCACTCTTAAACAAGCGGAATAAAGCCTGATCGAAAGTTTGCATTCCATGTTCGGTGGATTTCGACATTAAGTCTTTGATTAAGTGCATTTCACCTTTTCGAATATGATCACCCACTAACGGCGTGTTAATTAAAACTTCAATTGCAGCTCTACGACCTTTACCATCAGGAGTTGGTATCAATTGTTGAGCAATTATGGCTCTTAAGTTCAAAGACAGATCAAGCAACAGTTGATGCCGCTTTTCTTCGGGAAAAAAGTGAATGATACGGTCTAACGCCTGATTCGCGTTGTTGGCATGCAATGTACACATACATAAATGACCCGTTTCCGCAAAAGCCACTGCGTAGTCCATAGTTTCTGAAGCTCGCACCTCACCAATCAGAATGACATCAGGAGCTTGTCGCAGCGTATTTTTTAACGCTGTTTCAAATGATTCCGTATCAAGACCCACTTCACGCTGAGTAACAATACACTTATTATGTTGATGGACAAACTCGATTGGATCTTCAATTGTTATGATGTGGCCTGTCGTACTTCGATTTCTATAGCCAATCATTGCCGCCAGTGATGTCGATTTACCGGTACCTGTCGCACCAACGAAAATGATCAAACCACGCTTCGTCAAAGCTAACTTTTTCAGTACCGTCGGTAAACGCAATTCTTCTAGCGTTGGAATTGTTGTCTCAATCCGTCTCAGTACCATTCCAACTTCATTGCGCTGTTGAAATGCACTAACACGAAAACGCCCGATACCCGAAGCGCTAATCGCAAAGTTACATTCGTGATGACGAGCAAATTCACGACGTTGCTCTTCATTCATAACCGACAACACGACTTCACGTGATTTCTCACCATTTAATGCCCGCTGTGTAACAGGCATAATTTTACCGTTTATCTTAATCGACGGGGGCAT
The DNA here is from genome assembly GCF_007570825.1 of Pleionea sediminis. Classification (GTDB taxonomy): domain Bacteria; phylum Pseudomonadota; class Gammaproteobacteria; order Enterobacterales; family Kangiellaceae; genus Pleionea; species Pleionea sediminis. The sequence goes on from NZ_SUNB01000001.1 coordinate 1,355,996, forward strand.
ACCTGCGGTAATGAATAAATCCGATGCTTTTTTTTGCACCATTAATTTCAGCAGGGCTTCAAAATCCATCAGTTCGTCCTTCTATGCGGCTCTATTAATTTTCAAGCTTTTTCAATTCTCAACTAAAAATCTTCTTTACTCTTAGCTTTCTCACGAGCATCTTGGCGCGTGATTAGACCTTTTCCTAACAAGTCTTTCAAATTCTGATCCAGTGTTTGCATGCCGTATTGAGCACCTGTCTGAATCGAACTGTACATCTGTGCGATTTTATCTTCTCGTATTAAGTTTCTTATCGCTGGTGTACCCACCATGATTTCATGCGCGGCAACACGACCACCACCGACTTTCTTTAGAAGCGTTTGCGAAATAACCGCCATTAAGGACTCTGAGAGCATCGAGCGAACCATGTCTTTTTCGGCAGCAGGAAATACGTCAACAATCCGGTCAATTGTTTTGGCAGCAGAAGAGGTATGTAGCGTACCAAATACTAAGTGACCCGTTTCCGCAGCTGTTAATGCCAGGCGGATAGTTTCCAAATCCCGCATCTCACCAACCAGGATAATATCGGGATCTTCCCGCAACGCAGAACGCAATGCTTCATTAAAACCGAGAGTATCTCGATGTACCTCACGTTGATTAATCAAACAACGCTTACTCTCATGCACAAACTCAATCGGATCCTCGACCGTCAAAATGTGGCCATAATCGTTGTCATTAATATAATCAATCATGCCCGCAAGTGTTGTTGATTTACCCGAACCGGTAGGTCCCGTAACCAAGACAAGTCCTCGAGGGTGCAAACAAATTTCTTTGAAAACCGCTGGAGCACCTAACTCTTCCAGTGTTAGTACCTGGGACGGAATGGTCCGGAAAACCGCGCCAGCGCCCCGATTATGATTAAAAGCGTTGACACGGAAACGAGCAATGCCAGGTAGCTCGAATGAGAAGTCAGTTTCCAAAAACTCCTCGAAGTCTTTTCGCTGTTTATCGTTCATAATATCGTACACCAAAGAGTGCACTGTCTTATGATCCAATGGTGGAACATTGATACGCCGGACATCTCCATCGACACGAATCATTGGTGGTAGACCCGCCGACAGATGTAAGTCTGACGCTTTGTTTTTTACGCTAAACGCTAGTAACTCAGTAATATCCATCAGTATTTGACCCCGGAATTTTGCTCATCCAGTTTATTCGTTAAGTTAATTTCGTAATAATGCACAAAACATCCGTTAAGGAAGGTTTTCCAACTATAGTTTAGACCCTCCTTCGCATTTCTACCGTAGAATTACGAACATCAGTTCATTGAACGAAGTTATGAGCATGTCGATCGCAGAAAATTTACGCCAAATAGAGCAGCAAATAGAAGATGCCACGCATAAGGCAGGTAGAGCCGTTAACTCTGTCACATTGTTAGCAGTGAGTAAAGCTCAGAAAATCAATAAGATAGAAGAAGCATTTAAAGCAGGACAAAAACTATTCGGAGAAAGTTATCTTTCAGAAGCCATTCCCAAAATAGCTTCATTGAAAGAATACCCAATAGAGTGGCACTTCATTGGTCCGATACAGAGCAACAAAACCAAAGAAATCGCGAGTCATTTTGCGTGGGTTCAGAGTGTCGACAGAATTAAAATTGCGCGGAGACTTAGTGAACAACGCCCAGAAAACCTTGGAGCACTCAATATTACGGCACAAATCAATATGTTTGATGAGTCAACAAAGCAAGGCGCAAGCATTACTGAAATTTACGATTTATTGGACTTTATCAACCAACAACCCAATCTCAACCTGAAAGGATTGATGAGCATTCCTCCCAAACAATCATCAGAAGCGGCTCAAAAACAACAATTCCATAAGCTTCAGGAGTTATTTCACCGCATCAAGTCGACATATTCTGGGGTCGACACCCTTTCAATGGGCATGTCAGGTGATATGATCTCAGCTATCGAAGAGGGCAGCACCATGGTCAGAGTAGGAACAGCTCTGTTTGGCGCTCGCCCCGAAAACTGGAAACAGCAACTCAAAGGTAATTCATGACTGATTCTAACGAAAAGCTAACCATTGGTTTTATTGGTGCCGGCAATATGGCTTCAGCTATTGCGCGAGGCCTAATCAAAAAAGGGCATGCGCCAGACAAAGTTATTATGTCGAACCGTAGTAAAGGCAAACTAGATGATCTAGCTGCAGAGCTCTCTGTCCGAACCACCCAAGACAATCAAGAAGTTTGTCAGGAAGCAGACGTCGTTTTACTCTCAGTTAAACCACAAATGATGGCTGACGCTATCGGACGTCTCGACTTCACTTCTGTGCAATGCGCAATATCAGTAGCCGCAGGGTTACCTACGGAAAAACTGAAAACATTTACAAACAACAATGTCGCCATTGTTCGCTCTATGCCAAACACCCCATCAATTGAACTGTGTGGTGCGACCGGGCTTTATGCTGATGATGATACCAAGGCTAAACACAGTAGCGCGGTTAATTACGTGTTTGGCGCCATTGGTAAATTTGAATGGGTACCTAAAGAAGATTTAATGGATACCGTGACAGCCCTTGCAGGAAGCTCACCTGCTTACTTTTTCCGGTTCATGGAAACCCTGATAGAAGCAGGGATTAAGCAAGGTATGCCTCCAAAAACAGCCCGCAATTTAGTGGTGCAAAGCGCTCTTGGTGCCGCAACTTTAATCGATAATCATCCTAACATTGAAATCAGTGAACGTCGAAAACAGGTCACATCACCCAATGGAACCACAGCAGCTGCACTCGATAGTCTGGAGCACAGTGGAATAGCCAAAATGGCTGAAGATGCTGTTAATGCTGCTGTGAAGCGTGGCCAAGAACTGGCTGATAGCTAAATAAGTTGTATTTAAATATATGTATGGGCTTTAGAGTTTGCTATAAGCCCATATATAAAGATAAAAATAACGATGGAAAACCAATGGACATACTTTTTAATTTAGCAGTTTACGCTTTAAAATTTTACGGCTTTTTTGTGCTGCTCAGGTTTTTTATGCAGTATTTTCGCGTTGATTTTTACAACCCGGTGTCTCAATCGATAGTGAAATTAACCAATCCGCCATTGATTCCACTAAGAAAAATAATTCCTGGTTTTCGGAACATGGATATCGCTAGCCTAGTTCTTGCTCTTATTATCTCTAGTATCGTTCTAAGCCTCGCGTTTAATCTTTGGCAAGCAATATCACTATCTAACCTTTTTATTTTTTTAATCTTATTTATCGGCCAACTCATCTACTCCATACTCAATCTGTTCTTTTTCCTTTTAATTATCAGAATCATTATGAGCTTTGTAATGATGGGGCAAGGATTTCATCAAAATCCTATTGCCGAGATGATATTTCAAATAACCGAACCAATCATGCGACCATTTCAGAAACTTATTCCTCCGGTTGGCGTACTCGACTTTTCGCCGATACTTCTGTTTGCGGCTATATGGGTAAGCCAAATGGTGCTAAATAAGGTAGCACAGTCAATTGCTCCTGGTCTTTTCTTTATTTGAGACAAGAATCTGTCTCTGGTGTTAAGATATCTCCTCACTGGAGGGCTTAACACCGGATATCAACATATTAAGTTGCTTTAAGCTCCGTTTAGTAATTGAATAAGAAGAATAAGGGTAATATTGCCCACAGACTTCAGATTAATTCTGAAAAAATGTTCGCAAGGTCACGTTTTTGCGGGCTTTTTCTGCTAGAATACTTGTTTAGTTTTTAACCAAATCCTTTCAGGTAGTGAATCTATGGATCAAGGTCAATTTGTCGAATCGATTAACGATTTCGAGCAATGGAAGCAATCTATTGCTCGCGAGCTGAAAGGCTTTCGTTTGTGGATGCGCCGCAATCAACTTAGCAATGAAGAGAGCGATACCCGAATAAAACAAATGCTCTCTACCCTAGATAGCGAGTATCTAACGATTGCTTTTGCTGGCGAGTTTTCTCGCGGAAAGACAGAACTGATCAATGCCATATTTTTCTCCGAATACGGACAACGCATTTTGCCATCACAAGCCGGTCGGACAACCATGTGTCCAACGGAGTTGTTTTACGATATTCAAGCCCAGAGCTCTTATCTTCGACTGTTACCGATCGAAACTCGATTGAAAGATACTCCTCTTTCTGATTACCAAAATATGAAAGAGTCATGGATTGAAATACCCCTCCTCACTGATGAACCCAAAGAAATGGCACAAGCCATGCAAAGCATCACGCAGACAAAGTCGGTATCTCGTAAAGAAGCGTTGGAGCTAGGATTCGACTCAAATATGCTCGATGAGTGTGAAGAGAACCCTGAAAAAGTAGAAATTCCAGCGTGGCGCCATGCTATGGTTAGTTTCAATCATTCGTTGCTGAAAAGAGGCCTGAGAATCGTTGATACTCCGGGCCTCAATGCATTGGGTAGCGAGCCAGAATTAACATACAACCTTCTTCCACAAGCTCAGGCTGTGGTATTTGTACTTGCAGCAGACGCCGGTGTTACCGCTAGCGATATGCAAATCTGGGAAGAGCACATTGAACAACTTAAAAATCGTCCTAATTTAGGCATATACGCCGTACTCAATAAAATTGACGTTTTATGGGACGAACTGAGCGACCAAAAGAAAACCGAAAAAGCCATAAGTCGAGTTGTCAAACAAACCGCTAGACATTTAAAAATATCTGATGAAGACATCCTTCCCGTTTCAGCGCAAAAAGCCTTACTTGCGCGCATACGAGACGATGAACCTTTAAAAGCCCGTAGTCAAATTGACGAGATAGAAAATGTTTTGTCAAAAACCGTATTGGGTAATAAAGAAAATGCAATGTGGGACAATATTCTAGGTGAGTCCACACACTTGATGGAAGATGCCAAAAAAGTTTTACAGAGCAGAAAAGAACAACTTGAAAAGCAACGAGATGAAATAAAAGGGCTACAAGGCAACAATGAAAACCAGTTACATGACTTGGTTGAAAAAAGCAGAATTGCCCGTACCGAATTTAAAAAACGTCACCTGGCTTTAAAACCCAGCCAACGACTTCTGGAGCGACAATCAGAAGTGTTGCTTGATGTCATTTCACACGATGCACTCGAAGAAATTATCGAGCGCACACTAAAAGAACTTGTCGAAAGCAAAACTAGTGTTGGTATGATGCGTACCATAAAACGCTTCTACCAAGCGATTGAAAATATGATGAACGAGTTTTGCCGCGAAGCAGAACTGAGTAACAAAATGGCTGAATCTATGTTCGAAAAGTTTTCGAGAGACTTCGACATTGAGTTGCTTCAAGCTCGTTATCTGAAAGCCAAACACTATCGACGTCAACTACAAAACATTCTCGACGATGCAGATCAGTTGAACAGAAACCTGATGCTGACGCTGACTGAACAAAGCGTTGCTGTTCGACGCTTTTTCACGTCAACGGTTAGTGCCGTTGCCATCTTTTTCAAACGTGTTAGAAAAGAAGTTAGGCAATGGTCACATGAAGTCATGTTGCCTTTGGTCCAGCAGGTCAACTCATTACGCAATACTTTAGAAGACAACCACGACCAGCTGATTTCATTACAAAAAAATGAAGCGACTGTCGAAGGCCGATTAAAAGCATTAAACGCGCTTATTTTTGAGTTGGAAACAGAAGTGCACAATGCAAGTACTTCGGTAGAAAAACTACGTAGCTCAGCTCCTAAAAAGCCAACATCAAATGTGGTGGAACTTGCTACTGCACGTCGATAAGTTTTGCTAAAGCCGCTATACTAAACATTGAACCTAAATTTTTTCTTATGGGGTACCAGTTGCCCCTTAAATCTCGGGAGAGACCAATGAATCGTTACTTACGTTTTATCAGTCTAATGCTCGTTTCCTTATTTAGTTTTAGCTCTTTGGCTGATGAGAACACCAAACAAATTGGTGAATACACTATCCATTACAACGTGTTTAACAGCACTTTTTTGCAACCAGAAACGGCAAACCAATATGGTTTAAAGCGCTCTAAATCGGTAGCGTTAGTTAACATTACAGTCAAAGATACTGCGAACAATAAAGCAATTACTGCTCAAATATCTGGCAAGGCTTATAATCTTGCAGGCCAGCAAAAAGATTTAGCTTTTAAAGAAGTCAAAGAAACCGATGCAGTTTATTACTTTGCAAATCTACGTTTTGCCGATCAAGAACAACTGTCATTCCGTTTAACAATAAAGCCCGATGGCGTTGATAAAGAGCTCTCTTTAGAGTTCGATAAGAAACTTTATATGGATAAATAGATATCAAGTCTAGCTTCTAGCTAGCCTTGATTGATGCATCTTTAAATCAAGTCCCTTATAATACCAGCCTAATTAACCACCATCCTGGTTTAAACCATGTCTCAAATTGTTCTTGCTAGTGGAAATACTAAGAAAGTTTCTGAACTTCGTGAAATCATGAAAAATTTCGAACACGAGATTATTCCTCAGCGAGACTTATCAATAACGGATGCAATAGAAGATGGTTTAAGTTTTGTAGAAAATGCAATTAAAAAGGCACGACATGCCAGCTTACACAGTGGACTTCCAGCAATCGCGGACGACTCAGGCATTGAAGTTGATGCTTTGAAGGGCCGTCCTGGAATCTATTCAGCTCGATATTCTGGCGAAAATGCTACCGATCAAAGTAACAACGAAAAATTGTTACTCGAACTCCAAGATATTCCACAAGAAAAAAGAACAGCACGCTATCAGTGTGTCATTGTTTACATGAAACATCATAAAGACCCAACACCCCTTATCTGTCAGGGACACTGGGAAGGAAGTATTCTTACAAAACCACAAGGCGATGGTGGATTTGGTTACGATCCTCTTTTTTTCTGCCCAGAACATAAAACATCTGCAGCGAATTTAACAGCCGAACAAAAGCACTCTATTAGTCACCGGGGTAAAGCTTTGTCACAACTTTTTGCTGCTTTCAAAGACATAAAATTTTAATGCTCTCTCTAACTAGCCTTCCTCCGTTATCTTTATACATACATATTCCCTGGTGTGTAAAAAAATGTCCCTATTGCGACTTTAATTCGCATGGAATTGAACACCAAACTTTACCAGAAAAAGATTATGTGGATGCTTTAATAGAAGATCTGACGCAACAAATTCCCAATGTATGGGGACGCAAGCTCACAAGTATTTTCATAGGTGGCGGAACCCCCAGTTTATTCTCAACAGAATCATTTGAATATTTGATAAGTCAGATAAGAGCACTTATTCCTTTTGCTTTTGATATTGAAATTACAATGGAAGCTAACCCAGGTACCGCTGAAGCCAGCAAGTTTAAGGGCTTTTTCCAAGCTGGAATTAATCGACTCTCGATTGGTGGCCAAAGCTTTAACAATGAGCACCTGGCAAAACTCGGTCGAATACACAGTTCTGACGAAATAAAGCGAGCGGTACAGTTTGCCCACGATGCGCAATTTGAACGGGTGAATATTGATCTTATGCATGGTTTACCTGGTCAAACCATAAATGAAGCATTGTCAGACCTTGATACCGCAATCTCATTAGGTATTTCTCATCTTTCTTGGTACCAATTAACATTAGAACCTAACACTCTATTTTACCAAAAGCCGCCCAAACTCCCCGAAGATGATGCCCTCGCAGATATTCAAGAGAGTGGAGAAAAGACATTAATAAAAGCGGGATTTAACCAATACGAAGTATCTGCTTTTTCTAAATCACAAACTGATCGAAGCCGCCATAATCTAAATTACTGGTCTTTCGGTGATTACTTGGCTATCGGAGCAGGCGCTCATGGTAAACTCACAATGCCCGCAGAAAATAAAATTTTAAGATACAGTCAGTTCAGAAATCCAAAAGATTATTTAAACAAAGATAAGCCTTTTACTCAAAATAAAAAAGTCATAGCGAGTAATGATCTTCCACTCGAGTTTATGATGAACGTACTTCGACTAAAGCAAGAAATTCCACTTTCTTTATTTACTGAAAGAACAGGTTTATCAATACATAGCATTGATAATTCGATGGAAAAAGCTAGAGAAAAAAATTTGATTGAAGTAACCAATGGCTATATAAAAACAACTGAGTTGGGCCACCAGTTTCTCAATGAACTACTTGAAATATTTATGTCCGAAAATACAAATATACCCGAAAAAATTAATATTAAAAAAGTTGACTAACATTTCTCGAACATCAAATCCCAAACACCATGCCCTAACTTTTCTCCTCGATGCTCAAATTTTGTGAGAGGTCGATCATCAGGGCGAGGAATATAGTTATCGTCATCCGATAAATTCTTCCAACCATCGCAGCTTTTTAAAACAGACAACATATGCTGTGCGTAGTTTTCCCAATCGGTTGCCAAATGTAAAAAGCCTGACAGCATTAATTTCGAATGACATAATTCAACAAAGTTCTTTTGTACAATTCGTCTTTTATGATGGCGCGTTTTATGCCATGGATCTGGAAAGAAAATTTGAATTCCCGCAACAGAGTTATCTGGAATCATCTTGTTAAGAACTTCAACCGCATCATGATTAATCACTCTTAAGTTTGTTAACTCAAACTCTTCCGCCAATAACAAACAAGCTCCGACACCTGGTTTATGAACCTCAATACCAAAATAATTTCTATCCCGATAATTTGCAGCTTGCTCAGCGAGCGACTTTCCCATGCCAAAGCCAATTTCTAAAATGACGGGATTATCATTTCCAAACAGCGAGACTAAATCGAGTTTCTCCTTGGCAAAATTAACCCCCATATGCGGAAAAATATCATCCATTGCACGTTGCTGCCCCTTTGTCATCCGTCCTTCTCGTTTGACAAAACTGCGAATCTCGCGCATGTGCTTCGGTTTATTGTTATCCGTCATAGTAGTGTGTTCTAAGAAATAAAATGCCGTAAAAATTAATGAGCGAGATTGTACCAAAGAGTAGAAAAACTGACATCTTTTTGAGCATTATGCTCTTTATACTGATGTTTTATATGAATTATTCCAACTTATTCTTAAAAAGTTTTATTTTTACAATCAAAGTCACTAAAGTTAACGATAATCTAAATGAAAGTTGCTTAATTCATGTTCGATTTACCTGCGGTTCCTAATAACCATGCGCTTGCCGTTTTGCTACTGACGGTGTTCGCACTGTATTTATTTCGGCGAGAAGACATTCCACTTGAGACAAGCTGCCTCGGAGTGCTTTTAACATTAATCATCGGCTTTGAGGTATTTCCTTTTATTCCAGAAGGAAGAGACAACGTCGTCAAAGCGACCGACTTTTTTTCTGGTTTCGGACATGAAGCATTGGTCGCTGTATGTGCACTCATGATGGCAGGGCAAGGCCTCGTTCGAACCGGCGCATTAGAACCGATAGGAAGATTACTGGCAAAACTCTGGAAAAGCGCACCTGCAATTTCCTTACTTTTAACCTTGGTAATTGGTGCGATTTTAAGTGCTTTTATGAACAACACTCCAATCGTTGTCCTATTACTTCCAATTTTAATCAGTGTTTCTTTGCGCACAAAGTCATCTGCTTCCGGGATATTAATGCCGATGGGACTAGCAACGATTGTTGGTGGAATGTCAACCAGTATTGGTACATCTACCAACTTACTTGTTGTCTCAGTTGCAGCGGACATGGGGATGAGACGTCTCGAAATGTTCGACTTTCTTGCAACAGCAGCTATCGCGGGAAGTTTTGCAATTGCTTACCTTTGGCTTATAGCACCGCGCATCATGCCAAACAGACAGGCATCCATGAGCGACAGTTCGCCACGATTATTTACAGCCCACTTAACGATTCAAGAAGATGGCTATGCGGTTGATAAACGTCTCGCTGACGTTATCGAGCATGCCGGTGGTCACTTAAAAGTAGAGCGAATTCAGCGTGGTGAGACTAATGAAACACGAATTATGCCGATGCCGGATGTTGTATTGAAAGCGGGCGACAGATTACGAGTATCGGACACACCAGAGAATCTAAAAGACTACGAAGCTTCTCTTGGTGCGAAATTGTTTAAAGGAAAACACCGAGTTGACGATGAACATCCGCTAATTGCCGAGGATCAACAATTAGCGGAAGTTGTCGTAGTTCCGGGTTCTCCGCTGGCCGGTTCTACTTTAAAAAATGTCAGGTTCATAGACCAATTTAAACTTGTTGCAATCGCACTGCACAGAGGCGGTAAAGCGATTGACCTCTATCGAAAACTTGGCAATGTTTCATTGCATGTTGGTGACGTATTACTGGTTCAAGGACCAAGGGAGAACATCGCCAGCATGAAAAAAGAGGGCAATTTACTGGTTCTTGATGCTACAACCGATTTACCACATTCAGAAAAAGCACCGATTGCTTTACTAATTATGGCGAGCATTATCTTCTTCGCAGCGATTGGCTTGTTACCAATAGCGGTAAGCGCACTTTGCGGCGTTATTTTAATGCTTCTTACACGCTGCATGAACTGGAAAGATGCTTCTCTTGCGTTAAGTACTCAAGTGGTTCTAATTGTCGTGGCATCGCTGGCATTAGGTGATGCACTACTGAAAACAGGCGGGGCTGATTATCTGGCAGAGAGCTTCGTCGCAATATTTTCTGGGGCACCTCCCGTCGTCATTCTTAGTGCTCTCATGCTCTTACTGGCGTTGCTCACCAATGTCGTATCAAATAATGCAGCAGCCGTTATCGGCACGCCTATCGCCATATCAGTTGCACAACAATTGAATTTATCTCCCGAGCCTTTTGTAATTGCTGTGTTGTTCGGTGCTAACATGAGCTATGCCACTCCTGTTGCTTACAAAACCAACTTGCTAGTCATGAATGCCGGTGGATATCGTTTTTCCGATTTCGTTCGTATTGGTGTACCACTCGTTATCTTAATGTGGCTAGTACTATCTTTTGTCATTCCAATAATGCACCCTCTTACACCGCAATAAAGAGATGTAGAGCGGCTAAAACCTTTAGTCGCTCTCTCAAATTAATTACACTACGCAAACACTATACTCACAGGAAACCGAATTTGGAGCCTTCTGCATTTCAAAGTGCCATTTTAAAGTTTTATCAACAAAAAGGACGTAAAGATTTACCGTGGCAACATAACAAAACTCATTATCGAGTTTGGATTTCAGAAATTATGTTGCAACAAACTCAAGTTGCAACCGTCATCCCTTACTATCAAAGGTTTATGGATCGCTTTCCTACCTTAGAAGCCTTGGCGCAAGCTTCTGTCGATGATGTGCTTACTCTTTGGACAGGACTCGGTTACTACACCAGAGCGAGAAATTTACATAAATGCGCGCAAACTCTAATAAATGATTACCAAGGTAATTGGCCAGATAATGTTGATGAATTAGAGTCTCTTCCTGGTATCGGTCGCTCTACCGCCGGCGCAATTCACTCATTATCTACAGGCCAGCCTGCGACTATTTTGGACGGTAATGTCAAAAGAGTACTTTGTAGATTTTATGCAGTTAACGGCTGGCCAGGAAAAACCGCGGTGCATAATTCTTTATGGGAGATTGCTGAAAAGCTAACACCAAAAAAAGAAGTTGCGCAGTATAACCAAGCTATGATGGACATGGGAGCCACCATCTGCACACGCCGAAATCCATTGTGCGTAGAGTGTCCCGTAAATTCACATTGTGTTGCTCTAAAGCAAGGCAATCCACATGACTATCCGAATCCAAAACCCAAAACGAAAAAGCCAGTCAAGCAGGCAGCGTTCGCGATAATTCATCACCAAGATCGAGTCTTGCTCGAAAAGCGTCCGTCATCGGGAATTTGGGGTGGTCTCTGGTCATTACCTCAATCATCTGAAAAGAAAGAGCTTGAACAATTTATTTATGGTTTAAATATCGAAACGGATTACCAGGAAGAACTATCTGAGTTTAAACACACATTTAGTCACTACCACTTGATGATTCAACCAATCATCTACCGTGTCGAACAACTAAATCCTCAAGTTATGGACGATGACCGTTTTCGATGGCAAGATCTCAACAAATTGCATGACGTGGGCTTACCCAGTCCCGTTTTAAAGTTGCTTTCAAATTTAAATCATTCATTGGTCGCCATAGGATAAAATATGTCTAGAACTGTCTTTTGTCAGAAATTACAAAAGGATCTTCCAGGATTAAATGCACCGACATACCCGGGAGAGCTCGGACAAAAAATATACAACAATGTTTCTCAAGAAGCTTGGCAACAATGGCTTAAGCACCAAACGATGCTCATTAATGAAAAACGTTTGAATGTTATAGAACCAGAAACACGTACTTATTTGGCGGGAGAAATGGAGAAGTTTCTTTTCGGAGGTGATTACGATATGCCCGAAGGATACGTTCCTCCGGAAAAAAGCCAATAATTTAACATCCGGGGCTTGACTTCGAATCGCTAAATCGGTTTAATACGCGCTCTTTCGCAAACGCTCATATATAGCGATTGCGATTGGATAGTTTTTAAAACGCAAATATTGTTCAAACTATCTAGATGGCCTGGTAGCTCAGTTGGTAGAGCAGAGGACTGAAAATCCTTGTGTCGGCAGTTCAATTCTGCCCCGGGCCACCATTTTTCCTAGTAGTAGCCCTATGTTTTCCTTTTAAATCAATAAGTTACTGACTAAGTCAAAATATTCCTAAAAATTAAGCTTCTTATTTATATATTTGTGTGTCCATAAATTTAATTTTTAAAAGATTTCTAGGAAGTTAATTCCACTTTTTTAGGTCTTTTAGAGCTCGACTTCCATGTAAGACTAATTTGAAGATTTTTGATAAACTGATATTTAAGCAAAGCTTAGTTTTGTAAATCTATAGGCGATTTAATAATGGAAAAACCTTTTAAATTTGGATTAGTTATTTTTTCAATAATACTATTTCTTCAAAGCTGCAAAAATCAAACTCCTGACTTGGATACCAAGAAATTAAGCAATGATGAAAAAGCTCTCTGGGAGGAATTATTAAAAGAGCATAAGTTTTTTAAAAGCAAGATTGATATTTTTCCTCCACTTATTAAAGACCAAAAAGAAAAAGCACTCATTTCACGAAGATGGCATAAAACTACAGAGAATATAGAAAAACTTGTTTCTAAATATCCCAATGAAGAGTCCTTTCTTTTTATGAAAGCAGACTTATATCGCCAAGGTTATAATTTAAACATTGAAAAAAGCTTTGAAAATGCTCAAATAGCTGTAGACCATTGTATATTCAAGTATCCTAGTTCTGTGAGCTGCCGTTACACAGCTATTTATCTCTACTTGTTTTTTGGTCCAGAAACAGATGTTCAGATGCACCCAAGTGATAGTTACTATCTAACTAAGAGGTTCATCAATTCAAATGGAAAAAATCATCTATTTAAAGCAAAAGAAAGCTTAGACTTCCTTAAAGAAGAGTTTTTAGGGGAAAAACATGATATTGAAGCAGGCTATATTTTTTACCGGTCATATTTATTCTTCGCATCACTTTATAATAATGGAGATAAAGAAACACTTGCAGAGAACGCAAAATCAAATTACCAAGACATAATGCACTTTCAAGACTCTTTTTCTAACTCGAGATACCGTGTCTACTTCAACACACTTCTCGAACAATATGCTATTTACTAGGATATTGTTAAATTCAAATACTTTTACTTCTTCAGATGTATCTAGCTACCAGCAGTTCATCTGTGTAGTCGCTATACAGCAGAATAAATTTATTTAGACAAGCAAAACAAAAATCATTTAAGTGAACAATAATACTTAGCTAAAAACACTTGTGGAAATAGCTTAATCAAAAATTCGAAGTCCACAAAAGTGTCCACATTCCTGAGGAACATCGTGCAATGATGAGTAGTTACTTCTTATATTTTCACGAGTCAAGAATGAATGTGGTAAAACGTGTTAGCTTTCAACGGTCTGAAAATCCTTGTGTCGGCAGTTCAATTCTGCCCCGGGCCACCATTCGAATTCTTTAAAACCTGAGCATCGTCTCAGGTTTTTTTATGCAAATTCAAAAAGTTAACGCTAAAGAACCTTCAAGCAAGATTAAAGAACTTCGACCTACTATCTATTGTAGTCGACGAGAGTCCAAAATTTTCTATATATGAAGAAAGTTTGAAGCGTCGGAGTTGAGATGATATCTAGCTCTCGCGCTATCTGCTACATAGGTTTGTCGGAGCTTTTCGCTAACTTAACCGCTTATAATTTATTCTCTTGAGTAAACGTTCGTCTTTGTTTCTTTTCATCAACACACCTTATATTGATGGGATATTTTTTCCCATCAATATAAGGTGTCCGTCAAATCGGGGGTAGATCAATCCTTGGTGGATGTGGCTTAGAGAATTGCAGGCGGTTAACATGACGATAAGGTTTAATAAGCCCATTTATCATTTACGACTTATAACTTGTAATTTCATCGGAAGCTCGCAATGCCGAGACGCACCTTCATTGTATAAGATACCAATCTTCTCCGGTGAAAGCGAAAAGTTGTGAATAGCGACTTCTCCAATGCTTCCCTTAAACAGACCAGATACTGAGGAAGAGCGACTACCAATTCTTAATGGCTTTGAATTTGACAAGCTCCCCTGACGAACAGTTGGGTTATGAGTATCCGTTAATTGGCCGTCAATATAAATTTTTAGTCCATCGGGTTGATCGCGATCAACCGTTATTGCGAGAAAATGCCACTGACCATCAGCAATAAAAGTTCTGGAAATATAATTAGTACATGAAGAGTTTTTCGGGTCTCCGTCGCAATACCAAGAACCTTTTCCGTCAGCAAGTTGTGTTCCAATAAATCCATTATGTATATGTACGCTGTATCCCTTAACATTTCCTTCAAACTTTTCGAATCGTTTATCTATGATTACTCGCGTGTCTAGAGTTAGAGTTTTAATCCATGTGGTTATGGAATAGTCATTATCAGATATGTCAATTTCTGAACGATGTGGAATTTCAACAAAATCGTCGACACCATCTAAGCAAAAAGCTCTAGTTTTTTCTTTTGGATGCAATCGAGTCTCGTTAATAGTTTCAACATCAGATATTTGGTTAATGGGTGAGTCTGATTCTGTATTGGATAATTTCAATTTTGACTGAATCTGTTTTACAGCTTCTATTAAAGGAAGCTCAAAATATCCAGGAGTTATGTCTTCTAAAGTTAAACTGTAGTTCCAGAGGTAAATTGAATGTTTCAGATCTATTAAGTACAAAGAAAGCGTTGCATTTTCATCATCGGGTAATAGTATTCCTCTCAACAAGTAATCTGAATTTAAAGCATCATAATTTAACGGAGCCTCGAGTTGATAAGTCTTTACAGTAAGTGACGATATATTAATAGGTTCTAATTTCATTAATTTCTCAATGAATTTATTAGAAATTAACTGTATATCTTTCTTATTTGCAAACTCATCAGTTAAATACTCAAACTGGATTGCTATTTTAGGGGCATTGACGCTCAAACTATCATTGAAGAAGAATAGTCTATAAAGGCCGTAAATCGCGAACCCAAATATTGGTATAAGAAGCATTAATCTTAATTGATGTGATCTTTTGGTTGAAGATGATTGAACTTCTATTGGAGAACGTAATATGTAACCCTTTTTGGGCACCGTCTGTATGACACTCTCTTTACTCTCTGGTTCATCAAGTATTTTTCTTAAAGTAGCGATATTTCGATTTAATGAATTATCGCTAGCGATTCTGTCTTTCCATACCTCTGAAAATATTTGCTCTCGAGTTACTAGCTCTCCTTGAGATTTAGCGAGTAATAAAAGCACATCTAAAACTCTTGGTTCTATTTTTTGGCTATTCATGTTATGAGATATAGTCAAAGTTCGGGCATCGACTATTCTTCCATTCACTAAAAACTTATTTTGATTACTTCCCATACAGAATCGTCATTTTTAATATTTGCTTCACAATCATACTTACTTTATATGAAATTCTTAATGCATTATTCACTTCACCTTCATTTTTTTTTCTCTGTTTGTGTCAAATTTTAACCTCAATTATCGAGTTGACTTTGATATTTGAGATGAACGGTCATTTTTAACTGGAGAAATAAAATGAAAATAAAATTGTTAACGTGCTCAATAGTTTTTTTTTTGAGTGCGTCTGTTATCGCGGATGAAGATAAAAGTAAGGTGATAGAGCAAAACGCTATTCAAAAACAAAATCAAGCAGCCTCTCCTCCTGACTTTCCTTGTCCCATTGCGGCTAAAACTAATTCTATGAGAATTCCAACACCAACGGATGATTGTGACGATGGTGGCGGTGGACCTACGGGCCCCTACAGGGCACCTTCAACTCCTACAAGTATTCAATACGACGCCTTTACTTATGGAGATAACAAAATAACTTGGGGACGAAGTAATGGTTACAATTACTCTGTGAGCTATCGCTTAGAAGAACAAAGAAATAATGGGTCATGGCAACAAATTTATTCTGGATCTAGAACTTATTTTACAGTTAACAATAAGAGTAACGGAAATTACAAATATCGAGTTCGTGGTTGTAACACAAAAGGTTGTAGTTCTTTCCGTACTGGACTTCAAATGAAAGTCAGTCAAGTAACAGAGCCAAACTATTCTTCTTTATATCCTGGATTAGAATCTTCCCGTCAGGGCGACTCTGTGTTTAAAGCCGCAAATCCGGGCTTTGTCGATGTTTCTCGACGTAATCAAGCAGGCTCTCAATTTAAATCGGGGTCTGCCGCAAGAACTTCGAATACTCAACCATTTAATTTAGGTATTGGCTTTTTGCTGACCGAAGGTCGCTATGCACCAGAAGATATTTGTATGAAAACAAATAATCTCTATGTTCAAGAGCAACCTCTATTAAATGACACTTTAGACTATTATCAAATCGAAACCTCTGAAGACCTTTATAAAAAATTAGACATGGATATTTCTGCCGATATGTCGATGTCAATTGGCGCATTTTCAGCCCAAGCTGAAGGAACCTATGAGCTTTTTAGAGAAACTGAAATGTCACAAGATTTCTCTCGTGTTTTAGTGAAGTGGCAGCGTCGGGGTAAAAAATTGACGTTACGATCTTCAAGTCCGAGATCTTTAAAAAATTATTACGTAAACAATTATATCAATCCAAATAATTCATCTACTGTAACAGAAACTCACTTTAGAAACTTATGTGGTGATAAATATGTTAGTTCTGTGGTGACTGGTGCGCGAGCATTTCTATTGTTAGAAATTAGCAATAAAAATATAAAAACCACAGAAATGGAAGATATATCTTATGAAGCTCAAATTAAGTTTAGTAGTGTAATTGAGGCAAATTCTTCGGGAAATATTTCGAGGGAAACGCGAGAGTTTTTTGAGCAAAATCAGATTCGCATAAAAGTCCTTACTGAAGGTGGAAACTCTCAATCATCGAATATAAGAAATTTATCTCTAGATAGAGTAAGAGATTATCTTGACGACTTTATTGATAGTGTTGATGAAAGTGGTTATGTCGCATTGGATAAAGAGTTGAGTTATTATCCCGTGCCATTACAGTATAATAATCTAAATCACTTTCAAGTATTTAGAGACTATCGTCCTATAAAGAAACAACTATCTCGTTGGATTGCTCTTGATAGTCAGGTTCATGGTCGTTGTGTTGCTCTTGAAGATGTTGATGCTCAGATACGATCTTCCAAATATAAATATCGTTGCAATAGTGCAGCAATTAATTTAGGACAACAAGTTAAGCGATGTGCTTTTGGGCAAGAGTGGCCAAGCTGTCAAAATCCTGTGAATACGAATGTAGTCAATTATGCATATAACAATATTCCGGATTTATATAGCGTTGCTTCACCAGAACAAAATACATCAACTATTCCATACTTTTATGTAGATAACTGTGGAGCGTTTTGTGGTGGAAACTCTGGTACTCGAACTGCAAAAGTCTGTTTAACCAATAATGAGTGTCTTGTCGATACTGGTGAGCAATATACGCAAATTAATGGGAATGTATTATACAATCATGGGAATCGAGCTCCAGCAGGCGCTCATGTAAATGTTGCGAGGTCAAACTCTCCCAGAGATGGTAGTGCATCGCAAACGATAGCCCCAGATCCTGATAAAACCCGTTGTCTAAGAACAACGGTCACTGTTAAAAGTAAAGGTTGGTGGGGTGGTGGTGCCTGGTATGAAGGTAGCCAGACAATTCATGGTAGATGTCCGACACAAGAGAACTATTATTTGCCTCAGTAGAAAATATGTTTTTGTATTTGAGTAATGAAAAATGGCGTCCTATAGGACGCCATTTTTTGATATCCGTAGAATCTTAAGCGACTTTAATTTGGCTTTTTGCTTTTCGTTTATGAATTCTTGATTGAATACATAAACGCTCTCGGTTGAACGCAGCGTCTAATATTAGTTGAGTCGCTTTTTCTGGCATGATTGGCAAAATTAGCCAACCGACTAAAATTGAAAGATCTTGGATATAATCTGAATGAGCGGATAATACTGAAATTCCCGACTGAGCACTGACACCGAAGCAAACAGAGTTTTGTAAATGCTTTTGTTCCAGAATTTCATGCAAATAGTTGATGCCAGAAATTCCTCCATTTCCATCGGGTTCCATATTTATCAATATGATGTCGTAGGTTTCATTGTTAATAAGAGCAAGACTCAAAGCATGGGAGGTAGAAGTTGTTACTTCACAGCCACCGAGTTCAAGACTATTTTCAATGCCATGTGCGATATCAATACCGTAAGTTTCAATAATAAGTACTTTGATTTTTGATTGCATCGCCTTTACCTCGTTATCCGTGCGAATGATGTTTTTGGTCCGAGAAAGACTATTATCTGGGACCTCATTACTAGTTTAGATAACTCACGGCGCAAGTCACTAGCATTACAATACAAAGCGTCAATGTCTCACAAACGTTCTGCCGAATTTCTTGAGATTGTCACAATGTTGAATAAAATATCTCTCGATTGAGTTGATTTTAGGCTTGGGGGAAAGGCTACCTAACGGCCTTGTTGTATCGTCCTTTCCAACGGCCAACTATGTCATCCAGAAGCTTTTCCAATGGCTTTAAAGCAGCATCTTGGCATCCTTGCTCGATAATTGTATTGAATTCTTGATTAGCTTGTATAACTGTTACTCGGTACCTTACATTGTCGGTGGGGAGGTATTTGCAAGTCGGCGGATATAACTCTAAGTTGGTAAACGTTTCGCTGGATAAGAATTCCTTGAGAGCCAACCTGTGATTTGACATCAACAAGAACTGAGTTTCAGATTTTTCTTTAACGAAAGCGATTCCTTTATAGGTTGCTGAAAAATCACCTTGAATAACCAGCTGGTAAATTGGACAGCCAATACCACATCCCATAGCAGCAAATCGAACAGCAAAAGGTTTATTGAAATCAAATTTTGATAACGAAGATTGTCTATTCTGAGAGCTTTCGGCCGCGGAAATACTTCTCGCCATTGGCTTAGACGGATTTTGTTTACTGACGTTGTTATTTGAGCATCCAGTAACGAATAAAGAAAGTAGAATATAACTGAGTAATCTCACGAATCTTCTCGCATCATTTATGATGCCATTTAGATTAGAATAGGGAGCTTCAGGAAGTCAAAGGAACGATGTTGATTTTGTGCATTGATTCAAAGCATTAGGAAAGTAAAAGGCTGATTCGGTCAAGGTATAACAGAAAAAGGCGAGCTAAGCTCGCCTTTAGAATTTTACTGCTAATCTAATCGACTAAAGAGAAACGCGTTGGTCGATATAAAGTGGAGATTCAACAGCAAAAGGAACTGAGTCGAAAGCACTTGCTTCAGGTTTGTTAGTGCCAGCTAATTCGATTCGAATTGTGTAAGAACCGACGTCTAAGCTGCGACCAGTGTTGATATTTACTAAGCTAATGTCACCACCAAAAGTTCTTGACTCACCAGCTGCTATTTCAACATTTTGGAGGGCCATTAAGAAACGTTTATTTGCAGACCAACGATTAACTTCTACGCCATTGCTATCAAAAATTACGATATCGAAAAGTTTAGATGAGTTAAAAGTGAAAGCTTGAGCACTGTCGCTTTTATTCTCGATAGTTAAGTACGCAGAAACTTTATCGATGTGGTTATTCAATACTCGGCCAGCTGGAAATTTAGCAGATACTTCAATACCGTTAAAAATAGGGTATTCAACATCATCAATGATTGCGGAAGTAAGTCTTGTAGTTTCGAATGCGATATTTCCGTAGATTGGTCTTGAATAAGAAACCAAACCAATGCCACGCGCGAAAATAGCGGAACTTATACCAGCCGCCGCACAACTTCTGTCGCCAGAGAATGTTAGCTCAACAGTATCGCTAAAAGTGCCTGCTAAAGTAACAACTGTCTGCCCTTTTGATGCAATCGTTGCTTGATTGATACAATTATCGATATCGACGTTGTAAGTCGTTCCGATTGTATCTTCGAAGTTTACAAGAACTTGACGGTCACCGTTTTCTGAGTACCATCCAAGAACTTGGCTGTTACTTGTTGACCAAATCCATTGATTCTCTTTACCTAAGTATTGATTAAATTTTTTCCAATTGCCGCTAGTGTCGATTACTTGTACTGTTGATTCAACGCCATTTTCTGAGCTGAACGTTTTTGAATCGCTTTCGCTGAAGTTAAAAAAGTCATTCGCGAAAGTTGCACTGCTTGCCAATACGATTACGCCAGATGCTAAAACTTTGGTAAAACCTTTCATGGTAGATCTCCTAATAATTGTTTCGACTGGATAACGAAAACTTGCGCGTATTATTGCGAGAAATGAATTTGTCTCAATGTATTTTTATTTTTAATTCGCATTAGAAAAATTAATCAAATTTAAAAAAAGTCATGAAAATAAGAGATTTACTGAAGTTGTTAAAAAAATGTGACAAGCGCACTATTTTAATAATTATTGGCAAGTGAGATTAAAGGCTTTGAAGGGTTAGTATTTGTACGTCTAAGTGCATTAAGTTGTTGGTAATATTAACTATAATACGTTCCGGAAAACTTATTTTAAGGCTTGAGTTCGTGAGTAATAGGTTATTCTTAAATTTTTTAAACAGTCATTATGAGGCTTAATTGTACAAAACTTGGGTATTATTAACCTTAAAATAATTAATGAATATTGAGTGTCACTAGCGAGCTTAGTAATTTGCTAACGCAATCTGCTCTATTATTCGATTCATCTTGTATAATATCGTCGATTTTTACGGAGATGTTTATGAGTGATAAAGAATTTTTAGAAAGGGCAATTGCTTTAGCAGCTGAAAACTCAAAAGCTGGAGACAATGGTCCATTTGGCGCCGTTATTGTAAAAAACGGAGAAATAATCGCTGAAGGATGGAATCAAGTCGTTTCATCAAAAGATCCAACCGCACATGCTGAAGTTGTGGCAATACGGCGTGCTTGCGACGCTCTCAATACAAATGAACTGTCTGGAGCAGTTCTGTATTCTTCATGTGAGCCTTGTCCCATGTGTTTTTCATCGGCGGTATGGGCAAGAGTGGATCGAGTAGTTTATGCAGAAACTCGTTACGGAGCTGCTAAAGCCGGTTTTGATGATGAGGTATTGTACGAAGCGATAGCCGATATGAAAAATCAGAAGCTTGTACCGTGCGAGCACATGCCAATGGAAGAGGCTTCTAAAGTTTTTGACAGCTGGATTTCTAACGAAAACAAAATTCCATACTAAGTTTGATTGGCTCCATTAAAAAAGCCGTCTTACACGTAAGACGGCAAATCAGGAGTAAAAAGGATTAAACAAACCTAAAAATTACACTTGTCAGTAGTCTTTTGAGGCGAACTTTGCCTTAGTGACCAACGATATAAACGTGAGAATTTTTCGGGTGGGGTTAAAACTAATGCGTTACCTGATAAAACAAGTGTAAAGCCAATAATTGTCGACAGGTGCCAAATAAAACCTTCGTAAAGGGTACTGAGTATGACCGCAACGAGAGGAAATAAGACAATAACGTAACTCGCCTTTTCTGGACCAATGTTTTGAAATAAGATGAAATAACAAGCAAACGCAATGACTGTGCCGAATATAGCTAGGTAGAGCAGTGAGATCCAATAACTGGGTAGCAAGCTTATTGTGAACTCCGAACCTCTCACCAAAGCATAGAGTGCAAGAATTATTGTGCCGTAAAGCATCCCCCAAGTATTACCTTGTATGACTGAGACTCCTTTAGATGTATTACGTACACTAACCATATTACCGAGTGAGGCAAGAAACGTCCCTCCTAAAGCAAGCAGTAAACCGGTAATCGCGGCACCTGTTAAATTAAAATCTTTAATATCTTGCCAAAATAAGGCAGCAATACCGCATACACCCATTAAAGCGCCTACTATTACTCGCTTTGCAACGGGTTTGCCGAAAAATATTCTTGTATTAACAATATTCATTAACAAAAGTGTTGAGAATGCAATCGAGCTCATGGCCGATGTAAGATATTCTTGCGCCCAGTAAAGAATGAGATAGTTAAAGCCAAAGTTAAATCCAGCCAGAATGAAGATAAAGAAATGATCCGTTGCTCTCAATTTAAGTGATATTTTTGCAAATGAACAAAATGTCCACATAATGATCGCGGCAATTAAGAATCGGTAGATAAGAGACACTTCAACGGCGACTTCACCGAGTTGAAATTCAATAGCAAACCACGTAGTTCCCCAAATAATTACTGTAGCAATGTAGAGAAGTGTATTTTTCATTCAATATCTATTACGCAATACATTAGTTAGGTTATTCTATCGTTTTATGGCATTGCTTGCTTGAGAGAATCATATGGTCCCTTTGAAGTATAAATGAGTTATTGGTTTTGTCTGAAACATAAGTGGACTCATGATTTTAAGTCAGTTACGACATAATTTTATTTTGGAGAGTAAAGGTGAAGTATATTTGGATTGTCTTATTACTTACATTATCAGGGTGCATGCACCAATCAGGATTGGATACTCGACCAAAAATTCCGGATCTATTTATTTCCTTTGATAAGCAAATTGACAATAGTGTAAATATTGAAATTGAGTTCATTGGTCATGAAAGCGGAGTTACTGAATTAAAGCTTAATTCATGGGGTGGACTCGATAATCTATCTTCTCATATAACAAACTTTCAGGTGAAAACTGCTGGCAGAAAATTAGATTTTTCTGAAATTGCGGATGGTCACTGGCGAGTTGATCATGCTCACCAGTTAAATTTAACGATTAGTTACACGTTAGAAGTAAATGAGCGTCAGCTATCTAATAGTGACCGAATGTATTACCGCCCTA
Source organism: Pleionea sediminis (assembly GCF_007570825.1). GTDB lineage: Bacteria > Pseudomonadota > Gammaproteobacteria > Enterobacterales > Kangiellaceae > Pleionea > Pleionea sediminis. The sequence continues at coordinate 1,379,186 of NZ_SUNB01000001.1, forward strand.
TTGTTAATAGTCAACTTTTCCATATGGTTGGAAGCACTGGACTGGTACTTCCACAACATCTCGATGGAAAACTTGGCGTTAACATTACATGGCAAAATATTGGAGAATGGCAAACAGTCTCATCCTTAGGTCTTCAAAATGGCAGTAAAACATTTGTTGCCAATTTATCGGAACTTCATAACTCGTTATTTGTTGCAGGTCCGTTAAAACTTGAAACAAGAATGATCAAAGGAAACCCACTTTTAATAACGCTTCATGGCGAAAACTGGAATTTTAAACTTAAAGAATTAGCCGATATAGCTGAAACAATTACAGCCGCAGAGAGAGATTACTTTGAAGATCATGACTTTCCATTCTACTGGATAAATGCAATCAGTGTTGGTGAACCATTAGAAAACGGCTATAGTTTTGGTGGCACAAAACTGCATAATAACTTTGCCTTGTTTTTAAATCCAGCAACAAAAATTGAAGTTGATACATCTGAGGGCTCTCCGGTTACTAATTTATTAGCACATGAAATGATGCATGAGTGGATTGGTGGCAAGCTGCAGCAAAAAAGCTCTGTCGAAGAAGGCACCATGTATTGGTTTTCAGAGGGGTTTACTAATTATTTAACTAGGAAAGTATTATTGAAGAGTAAACTCATTGATTTTTCGAAGTTTCAAATTGAGTTAAATAAAACTTTGGAAGAATATAGTACAAACCCCGTGAAAAACGCGACTAACGTATCGATCGCTAAAAACTTTTGGATGTCGCAGGACTATCAAAAACTACCTTATTTAAGAGGTGAGTTGGCGGCTTTGTTACTGGATATATCATTACAAAAAAGACAGGGATTCGATATTTCAAAGCTTATTAAAGAATGGTTGATTTCAGACGAATGGAAAGGCGGTGTCGATAACTCCGTTTTTCGAGAGAGTATAAAATATCAAATACCACCCAATAAAATGGATGGACTTATGTCTTTTATTAAAGATGGTAGTATGCCAGATTGGCAACGCTGGTCTTTACGAAATTGCGCTATTTTTTCTTTAGAAGACAAAGCTACCTGGGATAGTGGCTTTGATCATAAAACTTCTATTGATACACATATTATATCTGGTGTTAAAGAGAACTCTGCTGCCTATAAAGCCGGTTTGAGAGACGGCCAGAAGCTAATGAGTGGTAGTATCGTTTTTAATGATATAAAAGAATCCATATCAATTAAAGTTGAAGAGCGGGAAGAAGTAATTGAATATTTGCCTTTAGGAGATTCTATTGTACTACCCCAAGTTAGATTGAATAAAAACTGTTTTAAATACTAAACTGGCAGTTTTATTCATCTCTTAACGCTTCAATAGGTGGAAGTTTTGAGGCATCGATAGCCGGTTTAAGGCCGGCAATTACACCTATTATTGCTGATACCAGCAGCGCTAAAATTAGCACAGACAGTTCGAGCTCTATTGGAAAATCAGGAAAGAGATAGTGTGCGACAACAGAAGGCAGTAAAATCAAACTGTAGCCTAATAATCCACCAAAAATTGCAAGGGCGATGGCTTCATATAAAAACAAATTTCTTAATTGAATTGACGTAAATCCGAGAGCGCGCAGCAATCCAATTTCTTGTTTCCTTTCGGTAACAGTAATACTAAAGATTGTGAGAATCCCAACTCCCCCGACCAATAGTGCGATGCTACCTAAACCGGCTGCTGCGACTTTAACTATTTGTAAAATATCATCCATGCTATCAAGCATGGCGTCCTGTGTGATTAATGTAAAATCCTCCATTCCATGACGCTCAATCAATTTTCGTTTTACTAGCTCAGCAATGTCGTGAGAAGAAATATTCTCATAATAAAAAACGTCAATTTCCATCAAACTGTTTCTGTTAAATAATTGCAGGCCTTTTTGTGCCGGGATATAAATAAGATCATCTAGATTAGTACCTAAAAATTCGCCTTTACTTTCCATAACCCCAATAACACGAAAGCGAGTTTGCGCAATACGCACAATTTCTCCAAGAGCTCCTTTGTTGCCAAAAAGTTCTTTTTTTAATTCGCTACCTAATACTGCATAGGCTCTTGGTTGTTGAATGTTATCGTCTGGAAGAAAACGACCTTGTGCAACATCTATTTTCCATGCTTTCGCAGCTTGAGGACCAACAGCAGCAATATCCGTATAACGACTTCGATTTACTGACTCTATTTGACCAGTTCCAAATACGACCGGAACCACATGCTCTACGGCTCTTAATGACTTTAATTGAATAGCATCATCGAGAGTTAACGGTCGTGTTGTATTAAGGAGACCACCAAAACCAAAGGTTTCAGTTTTACCGGGAGTAATCGCGATAATACGACTACCAAATTGAGTGAACTCATTCATTATGAACTGCCGCATTCCCTCACCAAGCGCTGAGAGTAATGTTACCGATGCTATGCCTACTGCAAATCCTAAAATAGTTAATAAGCTTCTTAAACGGTAGGAGCTCAGCGAGCGAAATACCCATTCGAAACGATCGGCCCAGTTCATGAAAAACCTCGCATCGCAAGTATGGGATCCAGTTTGGACGCTTTAGCTGCAGGTAACCAGGAGAAAAGAGCGCCCATAATAAATGCGGTTACAATAGCCGAAATGACAGCCCACCAAGTAGCTGCAATGGGGAAATCTGGCCAGTACCAGCGCACAAACTCAATACCAGAAAAGGCGAGAAGCATACCGATGACTGAGCCGGCAGTGGTCAGCAATAGAGCTTCGCCAATAAATATGCGTTTTACTTGTAATCCAGTTGCGCCAAGAGCTTTTAATAATCCGATTTCATGGCGTCGTTGAGCTACTGAGATATAAGTAACGTTCATAATTAAAACGCCAGCAACCACTAAACTAATTGCGGCTATCGCACCAACAACCGCAGTAACGGTGAGCATTATTGAATTGAATGCGCTCAGGATAGAATCTTGACTAACAAAGCTAATATCATCTTTTCCTTCATGTCGTTCAGCAATTATTTTGCGAATACGCTGTTCGGTATAGGCTTCGCTATTACTTTGCGACAGTTGAATGATGACTCTAAAAAGAGCCGGAGAATTGAACAGCATTTCTGCAGAACGCACCGGAATTATTGCCATATCTCTGAGATCAAGACCGAGTGATTCACCACGCTCTTCAAGGACTCCTATTACACGAAAGCGATAATCACCTGCACGTACCCATTCTCCAACAGCTGACTGATTTCCGAAAAGTTCTTTTTTTATTTTTGAGCCCAGTACAATAACGGGAACATGTTGAGTTGAAGAGTTTTCCGGTAAGGCTCGTCCTTCGCCAAGAGTAAGATCCCGAATAGGAAATATTGCAGGTGTTGAACCCATTGTAATCACTTCTCGGCTTCGATTCTGAAACGTTATTAATGCAGTACCGGCAATTATGGGAGCGATTTTATCAATTGTGCTTATATGCTCAATAGCTTGAACATCTTCGAGTGTTAAGTCTCTCGTTGTTGTTCCGTAAATCGGTGGTGCTCCTCCTTGGGTTTCTTTCTTTCCAGGTAATATGATGAGTAAATCGGCTCCCAAACTTGAAAATTCTTGCTCTATAAATCGACGAGCACCTTCACCCAGACTAGTCAATAAAATTACAGAGCAGACACCGATTGCTATCGCTAATGTTAATAATAAAGTGCGAGGTATGTGACGTTTAAATACAGGAACACTAAATTCCCAATAATCAACTAAACGCATGGTGTTTTTCTACTTCCGACAATTTTCCATCGATGATCTGTAATTTCCTCGGAGCTCGGGAGCCGAGTTGAACATCGTGGGTCACCATCATCAATGTTATGCCTTCCTGATTGAATTTTTCTAAAAGTTCAATCACTTCACTTCCGGATCGGCTGTCAAGATTCCCTGTCGGCTCATCGGCCAATAGAATACTGGGTTTCATCAACAAGGCCCGTGCAATTGCTACGCGTTGTAATTGACCGCCCGATAATTGCTTTGGTAAATGATCGGCGCGGCTGCTAATGCCCAACTGTTCCAATATCTTCATTGACTGCTCGCGACGCTCATGCTTAGGGGTTTTGCTCAACATAAGCGGGACTTCTACATTTTCCAAGGCAGTTAATCTGGGAATCAGATGAAATGATTGAAAAATAAATCCAATGTTATTTTGGCGTAATTTTGCTCGCTCCTCTTCGATCAAAGAGTGAGTTGCAATGTCATTGATATATAGTTCACCTGAGTCTGGGCGATCCAGTAAACCTATCATATTAAGTAAGGTACTTTTTCCCGAGCCAGATGGACCCATAACCGATAAGTAGTCGCCCGGGTTAATAGACAAATTGACATGGTCGAGTGCTTTTAGAGGTGTTTCTCCTAATTCGTAAGTTTTGCATACATCTTTCAGTAAAATCATTGAGCTAATCCGTTATTGATGTACGCACTGTAATGCCTGGCTTTAAATCATTTTGACCTAAAGAGGTTATCACTTTATCACCCGGTGATAGACCTTCAGTAACTTCTGTAAACTTCCAGTTTCCAATACCAATTTTTATTTCACGTTCTTCAACAATATTGTTTTTACTGACTATCCAAACCTTATTGCCCTCTATTAAAGCTTCCGTGGGGATCCTGATCGTACTTTCTCGATTGGCGAGAATAACTTCGGCGTCAGCGCTGTAGCCCACAAGTAATGACTGTTCTTGAGTGTCAAAGTTGACATCTATAGTGACAGTTCTTGCTTGTTTTGCAAAATCTTCAACATAAGGTGATATACGAGTTAACTTCCCTTGAAACGTTATATCTCGATAAGCATCAAGACTCACACGCACCGGTTGTCCAATTTTAAGTAGTGATGCATCAACTTCATCAATAGGTGCGGAGACATAAACGCAATCTGCCGTCAAAAGGTCGATTGCTGGCGGTGTTGGTACTCCGGGAGGAGAGGGCGTAGTTATCTCTCCAACTTCTCCACTGATATTAGCAACCGTTCCAGGAAAAGGAGCTCGAATGTAGGTTTGTTCCAAAAACGCATTTTGTAATTCGAGCTGTGCCTCAAATTCTTTTTCTTGTGACTTCGCTGCTAAGCATGTTGCTTCACTTGCACTTGCTTTGGAAGTAGCTCGATCTACGATGTCTTCTGCGGCGAGCTCTTTTTTTGCCAGAACATCAAGTCTCTTGGCATCGCGTTCGTCACTAGCTGCGCCAATACAAATACTATGCTGTTGTAAACGATGCGCTTGTAGTGCTGCTTCTGCCCTTTTAACTTGCGCCTTAATATTCTCATTCCACAATTCAATGAGTAAATCTCCGGCTTTAACAGAATCTCCTTCTGTGACATAAATCGCAGAAATTTGACCGCTGGTTAATGGTGCAATTTTCGATCTTTTACAGGCGTTTACTGTTCCACTTCGGGTGTTGGCTACGGTTGCTTCAACTGCGCCCGTATCAACAATATAGGTTTCTACTGATATCGAATCTTCTTTAGAAAAGGTAAAAATTATTACAATAAGAACAGCAACTGCAGCGCCAAAGAATATTTTTTTAGTCATCGTACCGAGATCCCTGACTTTGATCGTTCGTATGATTGTAGCTTACGCGATATTTATTATATTGATTTTAATCAATCTCGAATAGAATATTAGAAGCTTTATCCGCCTTGACTACTAAATTGCTTTACCCAAATGAGTAGTTCATTAACAGGCATCGGTTTTGCGAAATGGTATCCTTGAATGAGATGACACCCAAAAGCATTAACAATATCCAGTTGATGTTTCGTTTCTATCCCTTCGGCGATGACTTTCTTGTTCAATGATTGTCCCAGGTTAACGATTGTTTTGGTAATTATATTATCATCGGAGTCATGCTCAATATCTGAAACAAAAGACCGATCGATTTTTAAAGTAGAAACAGGGAATCGCTTTAAATAAGCTAAAGAGGAATAACCTGTGCCAAAATCATCGATTGCCAAATTTACGCCCAGGTCGTCGAGTAAGTTAAGGCGTTCAATCATATCTTCGCCAATTTCCATTAACGTTGTTTCTGTAATTTCCAGTGTTATTGATCTGTGATGTAAATTTAAATTATTTAATGCATTTTTTATGTCATCAATTAAATGTTCGCTACAAAATTGGTGAGGAGATAAGTTGACTGCTACGCCAACATCTTTGAGTTCTTCTTGTTTCTGCCATTCTAAACAATCTTTAAATGCTTGCTGCATCACCCATTGACCTATTTGAATTATTTTTGCATTTCGCTCAGCAGCCTCTATAAAATAAACTGGAGATAGCAAGCCTTTTTCTGGATGTTGCCAACGAATTAAGGCTTCTGCTTTAACGACTTTATTTCGTTGAGTATCGACAATTGGCTGATACATCAAAATGAATTGGTTGTCGTCTATGGCTACTTGTAATTCATCATGCAACTTTTTACTCTGAGTAAGCTCAAGTTCAAATTCTGGGTCATAAAATCTATAAGTATTGCGGCCACTTCGCTTCGATTTGTACATAGCTAGGTCGGAGTTTTTTAATAAGCTTTCAGGAGTTACTCCGTCATGAGGGTAAACAGCAATGCCGATACTTGCGCCAGTATTTACATGTTGATAATCAAGTTCTAGTGGCTTGGACAGCTCTTCCAGAATTCTTTCAGCGAATCTTGATGAACCCTCACCTATGTTTTCGAACTCTGCGATAATTGCAAACTCATCACCTCCGAGACGGGCGATGATATCTATGTTTCGAGTTGAAAAATTGATTCTTTTTGCTGTGATTTTTAATAAAGTATCGCCCGTGGAGTGTCCTAATGTATCGTTGACTTCTTTAAAGTTATCTAGATCCAATAAAATTACGGCAAACGAATTATTTTTTCTTTTGGCTTGCTCTATTTTTTCATTTAACGCTAAGTTAAATTTAGTCCGATTTGCTAAACCTGTTAGTGGGTCGTGTTGTGCTAAAGAAACGAGCTTCTCTTCAATATGTTTTCTTTTTAGTGCATATCTAATTGAGCGCTCAAGTAAAGCCGCATTGAGCTCTTGTTTGACAAGATAGTCCATTGCTCCTGCATTTGTCGCTTCTATATCAACTTCTCGATTATCCATACCTGTTAAAAGAATTACCGCATATACTTGATAAGTACTTGAAGTAATTTCTTTTGTAAGTTCGATGCCTGTATGCTCACCTAGCATGTAATCAATTAAATAAACATCATAGCTATTATTATCAATTAGATTGACTGCATCGTTATAAGTTGAGGCCCAAGTTACTTTTGCTTTTTTCCCGTAAGCTTCTTCAAGATAATCTTCAGCAAGTATAAAATCGTCTTCATCATCTTCAATCACAAGAATTCTAAGAGTATCTTGTTCGTTTACTGGAGATGTGTCGAGAAGAGATTTTTTCATTATTAAGTTTCAGGTAGTTTCACTATTTTAAACCAGTAGTCTGAAAACTTGTGAACTAATTCGACTAGTTTTTCAAATGTAACTGGCTTCGTGATATAAGAGCTAGCTCCTAAGTTGTAGCTTTTTAATATATCCTCTTCTTCTTTAGAAGTTGTCAAGATTATTATCGGTATATGCTTAAGACTCTGATTGCCTTTAATTTCTTTTAGAGCCTCTCGGCCATCTTTTCTTGGCATATTTAAGTCGAGTAATATGATATCTGGCAAAGCTGTATTCTTTAGGTTTTGGTACTCTCCTTCTCTTTTTAAGAAGTCAATTAAGTCTTGTCCATCTTGTGTAAAGCTAATGTTATTAAGTACATTAGCTTCTTCGATAGCGTCTTTAAAAAGCAAACAGTCATCGGGATCATCATCACACATATGAATCTGAATCATTGAGCTTTTACTCTCCATACTAACAGGTGCTCTCAATAACTAATTAAGCGGCAAGAAAACGATGAACTCTGAACCTTCGCCGAGAGTACTTTTAACTTCAATTTTTCCATTATGTCGCTCTACAATTTTCTTACATATTGCTAAGCCAATACCTGTTCCCTCATATTCATTTCTAGCATGAAGTCTTTGAAAAACCTCAAAAATTCGTTCTGAATACTTGCTATCCATGCCTATACCATTGTCTTGAATATGTATTTCAATTTGAGTATCGTCATCATTAACTTTAGACCAAATTTTCACATGATGCTGAACATCTGCTCTTCTAAATTTTAATGAGTTCCCAATTAAATTTTGCATCAATTGACGTAGTTGCAATTCATCACCTTCAACGACCGGTAAATCATTAACTTCGACAATAGCACCGGATTGCTCTATTGCAATTTCTAGATCGGAAATTACCCCATTTACTATTTCATTCATATTGGTTGATTGAAATGGACGTCCCCGAGTCGCTACTCTCGAAAATGAGAGTAGATCGCTAATTAACTGGCTCATTCTACTAGCTGCTTGCTGCATTCTCTTTAAATAGTCCTTTGACTTATCATCGAGATCATCATAGCTTCGAGCGATAAGTCGATCGCCAAAAGCTTGTACTTTGCGAAGTGGCTCTTGTAGATCGTGAGAAGCTACGTATGCGAATTTTTCTAACTCTTCGTTGGAGCGCTTGAGCTCCTCTTCGCGAGCACGAAGTTGTTTGTCTGTTAGGCGACGTATTAGAACTTCTTGATTAAGTAAGTTTGTCTGTTCGATAACTCTAGTGGACATCAAACGAAACTGTTGTGCGAGTGTACCCAGCTCGTCATTTCTTTCTGTTGGCAATGTATCTATTTTTTGTGTACGACCAAATTTTTTAATGCTGGCCAGTAGTTGTTGAATTGGAATGGCTAAAGCTCTGAGAGCTAATGTTGTTAGAATAATAGCGATGGTTACAATAATTAAACTCGTATAAATTAAACTACGGTTTAATTGATCAGTGATAGATTCTATTTTTGAGTAGGGTTGAATAAGTGAAATTCTTATATATCGATCGGGGTTTAAAGGATCAAAATGAAATTTTTCGTGAACAAGTGAATATTCTTCATTAGCTTTATCTCTAACTGTGCCATATTGCAGTTTATTGTCATTAAAAATTTTGTCACTTCCGTAAAATTCATTTTCCATAATATGTTGAGCTTTTTCAGGGAATTCGAAAGTGAACGTTTTTTCTTTTTCTGGATGATAGATAAATTGTCCATCATCTTGTGTCGCATATAAGTTAATGTCTTGAGTTAAAATTTCTGCTGCATCCTCGAAAGTATGAGTAATATCCATACTGATTACGATGAATCCATAGAGTATTTCCCGGTCAAAAATAGGCGCGACCGACCTCAAAGTTGCTATTGTGGGGGTATAAATCTTCCCTTCTTCTCTATCCAAAGATAACTTAGATAATAAAACTTCATCGGGACTTAAAGAGGTAGAGTTTTTTATATACGGCCTGTGAATTTTTTCTTGCAGCTTATCGGGAGGTAACAGAGTTATCTTGTTATTTCTTTTCCAAGCAGTTATTTTTTCGATAGCACTTTCTGATTGTTTATCTTTTTTGTACTTAATGAGTCTCACTTTAAAATAAGGTGGTGAAGCAGCAAGAGTTTGATTGAATAGAACGGTCAAACTTTCTTTCCACTCTTCTTCTTCAATTACATCGAGAATATTGGATGATGAACTATTTGTACTTTCAATTAACCCTTTGATAATTCTAGAGCGAGCTATTATTTGAGCATCAGTACGTAGTTGCTGAATTTCTTTCTCTAAACTTCTGTTAATAAATCTCAAGTCTTGCCGTAATTGAATGTATTTTTCTTCGGTGAGAGATTCTGAAAGTTGACGAGACATGACAACTACGATGGTCGTTGAGGTAACGACGACCAGCAAAATAGTAGTTAGAAAAAATTTTGTCCGTAAAGACCAGTTACCCAACATTTTCGATTCAGAATACCTGGGCTACCGCCCGTAGTAACTAAGTATATTAACTATAGTTAATATACTTAGCATTACGAGATTAAAAGTTTGATTAGTTGTTTTTCGTTTCTTTTTTGAAAAATATATTTTCTTGTTCAGCGGCCAAATCTTCTTCTGGAGCGCCTTTTTGAATTAGGGCTCGTACCTCTTTAAATTGTGGGCTATTGGCTGTTAAACCATATATTTCACGCAATTTATCGACACCTGAGCTTCGGTGAACTCGAAAGCTTTCAACCACATCTTCCCATTTAGTTTTAGTTACTTTTTCGATTGATAGTGCCAGGTAAAAGTCAGCTGGGCTGAATTCGTACATCTCAAAGGTCTCGATGAGACGTTCTTCAGGCACATTGAATGTCTTTGCTTGCTCTTTGATCGCCTCTAACCAATTGCCTTGCGCTACGTGATTGATGTTTATGAGCCAGCGGTCCAATTGTTTATCTCCACTATCCCACTTTTCTGAAGCAAACCCAACAGAGAGGCCCAAAACAGCGATAGTTGCAATAATAAAGGTTTTCATTTGCATATCTCTTTTGTAAACAATCAGTTAAGGGTTAAAAATTCGACTAAAATTGTCAAGTTAAGAACGAGACTTGATCGTGATTATGGATAAATATTTAATATCTGCAAATTAATCGAATAAAAAGTCATCTTTCGGGTCTGAAACACGTATAATGTCGCGCCTCGAAAGATGAGAGAGAATACCTGTGATTGAGAAGTTGAGAAATATCGCCATTATCGCCCACGTTGACCATGGCAAAACCACACTAGTTGATAAGTTATTGCAGCAATCTGGCACTTTGTCAGACCGTGCTGAGCCTACGGATCGAGTCATGGACTCGAATGATCTTGAAAAAGAACGAGGCATTACAATTTTAGCGAAAAATACTGCGATAACTTGGAATGACTATCGAATTAACATTGTTGATACGCCCGGACATGCCGACTTCGGTGGCGAAGTAGAGCGAATTATGTCGATGGTTGATTCGGTCTTATTGTTGGTCGACGCCGTTGACGGGCCAATGCCACAAACTCGGTTTGTTACCCAAAAAGCTTTTGCTCAAGGTTTGAAGCCTATTGTTGTAATTAACAAAATTGATCGACCTGGAGCTCGTCCCGATTGGGTAATGGATCAAGTATTTGATTTATTTGACCGTTTAGGTGCGACCGATGAGCAGCTCGATTTTCCTGTCATTTATGCGTCTGCACTCAATGGTTTTGCCAGCGATGATCCAACCGTCACAGAAGGCGACATGACGCCTTTATTTCAGTCGATTGTTGATATGGTTCAGCCACCTGAAGTTGATATGGATGGCCCATTCCAAATGCAGGTGTCGCAACTTGATTATTCCAGTTATGTTGGTGCAATAGCGGTAGGCCGAGTTAAACGAGGTCGCGTAAAGCCGAACATGCAGGTCAGTGTTGTTGATAGAGACGGCAAAACGCGGAAAGCAAAAATCGGCCAAGTTTTAGGTTATATGGGGCTCGAGCGAACTGAAGTTGAAGAGGCTTCCGCTGGAGATATCATTGCTATTACTGGTATAGAAGCGCCCAAAATTTCCGATACCATCTGTTCTCAAGATGCTGTGGAAGCATTGCCCGCCTTAACGGTTGATGAGCCAACCGTTACCATGACGTTTCAGGTCAACACCTCTCCATTTGCTGGTAAAGATGGCAAATTTTTAACGTCTCGCCAGATATTAGAGCGCCTTGAACAAGAGTTAATTCATAACGTTGCTCTTAGAGTTGAGCAAACTGATGACCCTGATAAATTCCGGGTTTCAGGTCGAGGTGAGCTTCATTTATCTGTATTAATTGAAAATATGAGACGAGAAGGATTTGAGCTCGCGGTTTCTCGTCCTGAGGTTATCATGAAAGAAGTTGATGGCCAGATGATGGAACCTTATGAAAACTTGACGATTGATATTGAAGAAAATCATCAAGGTTCGATCATGGAAAAGTTGGGATTACGAAAAGCTGAATTACAAGACATGGTGCCTGACGGTAAAGGTCGTGTTCGAATCGACTTTATCATTCCTGCACGTGGATTGATTGGTTTCCAAACAGAGTTTCTTACTGCAACCTCTGGTTCAGGATTGATTTATCACACGTTTGAAAGATACGATGTTGCTGTTCCAGGTGCTTTAGCACAACGGCATAACGGTGTTCTTATTAGTAATGGGCAAGGTAAGTCTTTAGGATATGCTTTGTTCAGCTTGCAGGAGCGAGGACGCTTATTTATCGGTCATGGTGTTGAAGTTTACGAGGGTATGGTGATCGGTATACATTCTCGGGACAATGACCTGACGGTAAATCCACTTAAGGGCAAACAATTAACAAACGTTCGAGCTGCAGGAACTGATGAGAATTTAGTACTCACTCCGCCGATCGTGTTTACGTTGGAGCAAGCCCTTGAGTTTATTGATGATGATGAGCTTGTTGAAGTGACGCCAAAGAATATCCGTGTTCGTAAAAAGTTCTTGAAAGAACATGAGCGAAAGAGAGCATCACGACAAGCCTAATGGAGCTTTAATGAAGATGACTTTACGGGCAAATTTCTTTCTGTCGAGCATGTTCGGCGTATTAATTCTGGCAGGCTGTGCAAATCAGTCTGCATTAGATGTTACACGCATGCTATTTGGATACATTGAGCCACCGAAAGCCGAATCGGTGATGGATTCGATGAAACGTGAGTATAATCGCTGTCTTGCCATTGATAGTGACCGAGATTGTGTCCAGATCGCTTATGATAAAGTTCGAGTGACTCAGGGCCTGGATCCAAAGCCAATTCCCAAAGGTTATGTGGTCATTGTTCAAGAGGAAATGAATAAGCCAGCCAGTACTGAGGAGTCTGAAAGCGATCCTGAGTAATTTGAAGGTTTCAGATTCTTTCTAAATTTAAAATTTTATTGAGTACAAAAATAAAAGAACCGGCCAGGGGTGGCCGGTTAGAAGTGTCAATATTTTGCAGGTAGGAGATTGACGTTTTTAAGTTTAGAATGGTGTGCGAGGGTTCGATGTAAGTCGACTCGTAATTGCCTGTAAGATAATGACCATTCGCAGCTAGAGATATTTTGCTTAAACATAGCTGACTTCCTATCCCCAAGTGCTACCATTAGTGAGACGCTGAATAGATAGCGTTAAACTATTAGAATGATTCTAACAACCGCCGGTGACGTAGAAATATGCAAGTTTTGTTTCCAGAAATTAAAGCTTATGCGAAGCATCATATTGATGTAGGTAGTGGCCACCACATTTATTATGAAGAGAGCGGGGTAGAACACGGTACTCCAGTCGTTTACGTGCATGGGGGCCCTGGAACTGGCTCTATTTCTTACCATCGCCGGTTTTTCGATCCAGAAAAATATCGCATTATTCTAGTCGATCAGCGTGGTTGTGGGCAGTCCAAAGCTGATGATGCGCTAAAAGATAATACAACGGATCACTTAGTACAGGATATGGAAACAATCCGTGAGAAGTTGGGTATTGATAAGTGGTTGTTATTTGGCGGAGGTTGGGGAGCGACTCTGGCTTTGTTGTACGCTCAAAAGTATCCTGAGAAAACATTAGGTCTCGTCCTTCATTCCATTTTTCTTGGCCGCCAGCAAGATATTGACTGGATATTTGAGACCGGAGTTCCTCGTTTAGTGCCGGACTACTGGGAAGAGTTTGCTCAGTCATTGCACACTTCGGGTACCAAAAACCTGTTAGATGTATTTTCTCAAAGATTAGAAGGTAGTGATGATTTAGCCCGCATGGCCGCTGCCAAGAGTTGGGCTGTCTGGTACGCTCGCAGTAGCTTATTGCATCATTCTACGACTTGGTTAAAGCGGTTTAACGATCCTCACGTTGCTAGCACAACAGCGCGTATTCAAGCACATTATTTCAGGCATAAGTGTTTTCTGGAAGATAACCAGCTGCTGAATAACGTTGATAAACTGAAAGATATTCCTGGAATTTTGGTTCATGGACGTTTCGATCTACTCTGCCCTCTTGATTGTGCTTGGTTATTGCAACAACATTGGCCGATAGCTGAGTTACATATTATTCGAGATGCCTGTCATGCGAATTTGGATCCTAGCATCACTGACGCATTGGTAAGAGCAGCGAAGGACATTCATAGGATCATCACACATGATTGCTCTGATTCAGCGAGTGACTGAAGCCAATGTCTGCGTAAACGGTAAAACAATTGCATCTATTAACGAAGGGCTTTTGGCGTTAGTCGGAGTGCAGAAAGGTGATACTGAAAAGCAAGCGCGAAGATTGTCAGAAAAGCTTCTTGGATATCGTGTTTTTTCGGACGCTGAAGGCAAAATGAATCTTTCCGTTAGCCAAATCGAAGGTAATGTATTGCTTGTACCACAGTTTACCTTAGCAGCTGATACTTCAAGTGGTATGCGTCCGAGTTTTAGTCCTGCAGCTCCTCCAAGCGAAGGTGAAAGGCTTTTCAATCGTTTCGTAGAGATATGTCAGGAGCGACTTCCTTCTATTCAAACCGGTCAATTTGGCGCAGACATGATGGTCAAACTCAGTAATCATGGACCAGTAACTTTTTGGTTGCAGGTTGATCCACAATAATTTGCTATTGGAAGCGGGTTCTTTTAATCTTTTACGCATAAAAAAGATTAATAACTTTTTGAGGATCTAGCCTGATGTCTGACTCTCCCCAATTTAACATTATGTTAACCGGCGAACTGTTGGGTGACCGAGATCAAGTAATTTCAGCTTTGGCTGAAATGTTCAAGAAAGAAGAGCATCAAATTGAAAAGCTCATTAGCTCAGCTCCTATTGCCATAAAGAAAAAAGTAGCGAGAGAAGTTGCAGAAAAATATCAAAGAGCTATTGAGGCAAAAGGTGCGATTGTAAAGCTCGAGCCTCTTAGTCCCGAAAAAAAGCCAATGCATACAAGTTGGTCGCTCGAGCCAACAGAAGAGGAATTGGAGCAGCAAGATAATCAGACGGCGCAAAGTACAGAGCCGGCTCCACTAACTGGGAAAGCTAACTTTGCGGTAAAAGATATTGAGCAAGAGCAGGCCCTTACAGAGCCTAAACAAAGGACTCCAGATGTAGAGGCTGACAATTATTATGCAACTCCCGAAAGTGAAATCGTTACTGAGGACAGAGTAGCAGGCCAAATGTCACTAAGGGACGTCTATTTCTCATTTGATGGTAGAATTAATCGAAGTACATTTTGGTTGAAATATTTTTTACCTAGTATAGGCCTTTTTATTGTTTTTGGAATCTTGTTTGCTATTGCTCCTACTTTCATGTCAATCTTAGCTCTCCCTATTTCAATAGCACTAATATGGATATCCATTGCTGTTTCAATCAAGCGGCTGCATGATATAGACTTTGTTGGCTGGTGGTACTTACTCAACTTTATTCCCGGTGGCGGACTGGCTGTATTGATAATGAACGGTTTTATTCCTGGAACACCTGGCTCCAATCGTTTTGGTTATCCAGAAGAATAAAATTAACTTACATTGAATTGATCCTCTTTTTCTAATTGCTGCTTAAATTTTAAAAGGAGGTTTTCAGCTTGCTCTCTTATTGACGATTGATTGAAAAACATCACTGACTTCCAAAATAAGCCTTTAGGTGTGATCTTTTGGTTCACAGTGAGTTTTGTTTTATTTTCTAACTCTTCAAAAGTAATCCGAACCTGTGAGGTTTGTTTTTTGTCAATTAAAGAGAATAAAATTTCTTCATGTATTTCAAGCTTATCAATTCTTAAAGCTAAAGTTTTCAAAGATTCTTTATTCGTGAAGTTTAAAATAGTATCTTCATTTAGCGAAAGCCACCGCGCATTTTTTTTATCGATACTTTTAAGGTTGGGGAGCCAAGTTTTTAATTTATCTTCACTTATTATGTAATTAAAACTCTCTTCAATTGGCTTGTCTAAAACAATTTCAGACTTAGAATCATAGTTAGGCTTCAGCATACCAATGCTTAAAAATACCAAGATCAGAGCTGTAATTATCTGTATAGATCGTATTAATAGTTTCATTTTGAAATTCTTATGCTTCTGTTCCACGTAGCTTTGTAACTTTTTCAAAAAGATCGTCTGCTGTTACATCTTCCGCGGCAACTTTATCGCCGACTGAAAACTTGATTTTTGACCAAAATCTTTTGGGTATACTTCCCATAGCAGGCCCGTCTTTTCTGCTAAAGAAACTAC
This sequence comes from Pleionea sediminis, assembly GCF_007570825.1. Taxonomy (GTDB): domain Bacteria; phylum Pseudomonadota; class Gammaproteobacteria; order Enterobacterales; family Kangiellaceae; genus Pleionea; species Pleionea sediminis. The sequence continues at coordinate 1,395,227 of NZ_SUNB01000001.1, forward strand.
CCCATAGACCACTAAGGGCCATAGGTATTACCGGAACCGGTGTTCTCTTTACGATCTTTTCAATACCAGGTCGAAATGGATTGATTTTGCCATCGGCTGTAATTTTACCCTCAGGGAAAATACATACAACTTCTCCTTGTTCTAAATTTTCTGCAACTTTATCAAAAGCTTTGTCCATCAGTTCTGGATTTTCTTTGGCTGAAGCAATGGGAATCGCCTTTGCTGTTCTAAATATAAAGCTCAGCACAGGTGTTTTAAAAATTCTATGATCCATTACAAACCTCACTGGACGACGGCAACATCCGGCAATTATTAATGCGTCCATAAAGCTGACATGGTTGCATATTAATACACAAGGTCCTTCTTCTGGAATTTTTTCTAAGTCTTTAAGTTTTATGCGGTATAAAGTGTTTACTAAAATCCAAATCAAGAACCGCATTAAAAATTCGGGCACTAAAGAAAAGATATAAATAGTTACTATGGCATTTAAAACACCTGTGATTAGAATAATTTCTGGAATAGAAAAGCCAAGAGAGATTAAACCAATAGCCATTGCTCCTGAAAGAACCATGAATAAAGCATTAAGAATATTATTCCCAGCAATTATTCGTGAGACATGGTGTTTTTCACTACGTTGTTGAATGAGTGCATACATTGGAACGATATAAAAGCCACTAAAAACACCAATTAAAGCTGAATCTATCAAAGTCCTCCAGTTCTGCCATGTTTTAAGAAATTCCATATTTGTCAATAAAGGCTCAGCATCAGAGATATTATTATTGAAGTACAAGTCGACGGTAAATAATGTCATTCCTATTGCACCGAAGGGTACCAAGCCTATTTCAACTTTTCGCCCACTCATCTTTTCACAAAGTATTGATCCTATGCCAATTCCAATTGAAAAGAAGGTTAGTAATAACGTGTAGACGCCTGCTTGTCCTCCTAATGTATGCTTTGCATAATTAGGTAGCTGAGTTAGTATCGTTGCACCAAAAAACCAAAACCATGAAATGCCTAAAACAGATAGAAATACCGTACGGTTAGTCTTCATAAACTTGAAGTTTTTAAATGTTTCAGTAATTGGATTCCAGTTTATTTTTAGGTCGGGCTCTACGGATGGTGTTAGAGGAATTGTTCTAGAACTCAAGTAGCCAAGCAATGCTACGAATAGTACGATACCACAAACAATTTCTACTCCATGGTCAAAGTTTCGAACGAATTCAACACCGATAATTTGTCCAATTAAAATAGCAACAAATGTACCCATCTCGACTAAGCCGTTACCTCCAACGAGTTCCTTATTCTCTAGGTGTTGAGGTAATATTCCATACTTAATTGGTCCGAATAGTGTCGACTGTAAACCCATTAGAAATAAAACAAACATTAAAAAATTGACATTTGAAAAGTAAAACCCAATACATGCTAAGGCCATTACTAAAATTTCAAATATTTTAATTTTTCTTATACTCAAATGTTTCTGGTATTTTTCAGCAAGTTGTCCTGCTGTTCCTGAGAAAAGAAAGAAAGGAAGAATAAAAACAACGGCTGCGAAATTAACCAGCAAACCTGACTCTGTCGCATTATCGCTAACAACTTTGAATGTCAGAAGCGTTATAAATGCATTTTTAAAGATATTATCATTGAGTGCCCCTAATGCCTGAGTAATAAAAAACGGCAGAAAACGACGTTGTTTTAATAGATCAAATTGATTACCTGACATAAAAAATTCCTATAGGGTCACTCATTTAAAGGCTCTGTTCCCGACTGACCACCACGCTTTGGTAAATCAGGATCGGTTGTACTCCAATTGACATGTGTGTCATAAAAAGCGTGGCAATCAACAGGATGTGAAAGAGTTGTATCGACTAGAGCTCTTGATACATGAACTTCATCTTTCCATCGACTAGAGGTAAATAGCATCGGTGTTCCGCAATTTTTGCAGTGAGCGCGTGATGCATCGGCAGATGATTGATACCAACTTAAGTACGATTTGCCTTTAGTAATTTCAAACTTTTCTTTATTGATACCAAGCCATGTGACAAAAGCAGCACCATTTGCTTTTTGGCACATAGTACAGTGGCAATGTGCTATCCAATTGACTGGCTCGGCAAATGAGAGTTGAACAGATTGACAAAGGCAGCTAGCAAAATGTTGCTTAATTTGAGTTTTCATTAAACTGCACCTTGAATGGCATTCATATCTACAGGCCAATCAAAGAATGTTGCGCTATTGAGCGTTGATATAGCAGCAATGATATCAGCGTTAATATTTCTTGAATTAGCTACCGCTTCTCCTATTTCAGGTAAATAGCAGGGCTCGTTTCTATTATTTTTTTTCTTTAAAGTACGAGGCATAAGATAAGGAGCATCGGTTTCTATCATTAAACGGTCATTAGGTATTAAATTTATAGCTTTTAAAAGATCATTGTTTCTACGTTCATCGCAAATCCAACCAGTAATTCCGATGTAAGTATCTAACTGAAGGTATCCAGTCACTTGCTGCTCGTCACCGGTAAAACAATGAATCAGGCATTTATTGAGTTTGCCTCGGTACTGATGAAGGATGCTTATCATTTCGCGAAAGGCATCTCGCTCATGCAAATAAAGTGGTAATCCATGTTTTATTGCCAATTCAATTTGTTGAAGAAAGATATCGATTTGTTGATTGGGCTCTGAAAAATTTCTATTAAAATCGAGACCACACTCACCCACCGCAACAGCGAAAGGTGATTGTAATAAAGCATCAAGTAAAGTAAATTTCTCTTCATTCATTGTTTTGGCATCGTGTGGGTGACATCCCACCGTGCATCTTAAGTGCTGGGGGTATTTTTCGCATAACTCAACAGCAGCCATTGAATGTTCTAGATCGGTAGCAACGATAATCATACGTGTAACTCCAGCATCAATAGCGCGTGCCAATACATCATCTCGATCTTTATCAAAACGACTACTTGTGAGATTGACACAAATATCAGTCCAAATTTTCATTCTTTTGTCATCCTACTTTATTCAGAAGTGTTAGCTAGCTGGTTTTCCAATGTATCTTGTATCGCAACAATGAGTAGCTTTAATTGCAACTTTTGATTATTGAGCTCCTTTACCCTACTGTGTCGCCCAATTCAAATAAGAGCATAGAAAAAATTAGTGACAATACAAAGGGATATTTACACTGTTCGTTTCTAAACCAACTTGAGGATAGATTAAATATCCGTTAGAACGTGTTTGAGAATACCACTGAATATCGCCCATTTGTGTAATTGCCTTAAATGCTAATGTATTGCTGTCCACACCTATGGGAGCGCTTTTTCGTGTTGGTGGGATAGTAATACGATGGCTTAAGGATTGTCTTTTAGAGTATAGAACTCTTATTTCGATTTCCGATGTGCAATGATTTGTGAATGTTGCATCGATCGATCTTGTTAGAGATTCGCTTTTATTCGTTATGCTTGAATCGACTTCAAAAGGATAACTCATGGACATGGCAATTTTGTCCAGCTTACTCAAGGAATATGAAGGTTTTATATCTAAGGGTCGATTATCGAGCCAGTTTGCCGAGACCGGATAGTTCATAATTGATTGATCGTCATAAGGGAATTGCCAAACATCATCTTCCTTTAGAGTTCGATTAATAGTCTGGCAGTGTCCGTTTACATGGTTATTATCTGTTCCCAATTTATTAATGCACCTTTGAGTTTGGTACTCAATCCAGGCTGGGCCATACGGCCATTGTGGATGGCGATACTCGTGCTCAAATCCTAAGGCATGGCCGAATTCATGCAGTATGATTCTTTTTTTATACTTTAGAGGTAGCTTCGGCTTCGAAACACTGGCTAATCGCATTGTCGGTTCAGTGGATGTCAAACTTTCATGTTTCCCAAGTTGAGTCCCGTCGTAGCCATTAAAAGAGATTCGAATGTGGCTTCCTGACAGCGGTTTCTCGGCGGTAAAGTTAAATGAAATGTTCCCGAATCGGCTCCACTCTCTGGCAGTCGCTTTCACGAGCTCATGCCAATGTGGTTCACCTTCGAGAAACCAAACCGTTAACTGAGAGCCAGGTGGCCATCTTTTATCAGGGATTAGCACTGCAGATGAGCAATGCATTGTGAGCAGGCTAATTAACCCCAGAAGCAAATAGTGCATAAATAGACGTCTTTGGGTAAACGACTTAATTGCAGTAGAATATATCAACCTTAGACAATAAACGAGATGAAACTATGCAACAAGCTCCTGTTATAGCGCCTTCTATTTTATCGGCTGATTTTGCTCGATTAGGTGAAGAAGTATCCAATGTATTGGCGGCTGGCGCAGATTGGGTTCATTTTGATGTAATGGATAATCACTATGTTCCTAATTTGACTATTGGGCCGATGGTGTGCAGAGCTCTGCGAGATCATGGTATTGAAGCACCAATTGATGTTCATTTAATGGTTAAGCCTGTTGATAGAATTATTCCCGACTTTGTTGATGCGGGAGCAAGTTTAATTTCTTTTCATCCCGAAGCCTCTGAGCATATCGATAGAAGCATCAGCTTGATTAAAGAATCGGGTTGTAAAGCAGGATTAGTTTTTAACCCGGCGACGCCATTGCATTATCTGGATCATGTGCTGGACAAACTGGATATGATTTTATTGATGTCGGTTAATCCAGGCTTCGGTGGACAGAAATTTATTGATGGGACTCTCGATAAACTCAAGCAAGTTAGAGATATAATCGATAACAGCGGTTACGACATTCGTTTAGAAGTTGATGGCGGGGTAAAAGTCGATAACATCGGTGAAATATATGCTGCAGGTGCTGATACCTTTGTTGCTGGTTCTGCAATATTTAATACGGATGACTATCAAGCAACCATTCAACAAATGCGTGATCAAATTGCTGCTCAGCAGTCTGCTTAATTTTATATGTGCTCAGTTCTTAAAAGAACCAAATCGAGTAGTTCGGGGTCGTAATATGATTTTAATGATTGATAATTACGACTCTTTTACTTTTAATCTGGTTCAATATTTTCAACAACTCGAAGTCGATATTTTAGTAGAACGAAACGATGCGTTGAGCATAAGAGATATTGAGAAGCTGGATCCTCAGCGAATAGTCATTTCTCCTGGTCCATGCAGTCCTGACGAAGCTGGAATTTCTTTAAACGTTATCGAGAAATTTGCTGGAAAAATCCCTATTTTGGGTGTTTGCCTTGGCCATCAGGCAATTGCGCAAGTATTTGGTGGCAATGTTGTTAGGGCCGAAAAAGTAATGCATGGCAAAACCTCTTCCGTATTTCATAACAATGACGGTGTATTCAAAGGACTTAACAATCCATTGGTGGCGACTCGCTATCACTCGCTTGTGGTAAAGAGAAATACGTTACCGGACTGCTTTAATATCACAGCATGGACTGAGAATGAGCAAGGTGAGTTTGAATATATTATGGGTCTTCGGCATAAAGAGCTTCCTTTGGAAGGCGTGCAATTTCATCCGGAGTCTGTGTTAACAGAACAGGGACATGCTCTATTAAGTAATTTTTTACAGAGCTAATTTTTTACCTACTTTGATTCTTGTAAAAAATCTCGGTAAATTTTCTGAAAGAAGCTTTTAAAGGACTCCAATAAATTCCCACGAGAGTGTCGTGCTCGGTAAAATCTTTTCCGACTCCAAAGCGAATACGAGGGCAGTTTTTAGCGGTAATTAAAGTTCCTGCCATGCGATCCCAAATGGCCAGTGCTGAACCCAGGTTGCTGTCGAAGTGTATTGGATTGTCGCTATGGTGAATTTGATGTTGTGCTGGACTAATAAACCAATGTTCAAATTTCTCGCCCCATGAGAGCCAAATATGTGAGTGCCGTAAATTAGAGCCCATTACATTGAATATAAATACGAAAATATTAGCTCCTGCCAGCTCAATTACCGACAATTGAGTTCCAAATAAATAGAATCCAATGCCAACAGCAGCTCCTTGTGCGAGTGCTAATCGACAGGCAAATAAATAGTTTTCTACTGGGTGAGAGCGATAAATTGTAAAGGGAGTTAATACTTTGGCTGAGTGGTGAACTTTATGTATTTCCCACAAAAAGGGAACTTTGTGCAATAACCAATGTAAAACGAAACGGGATAAATCGTCGAACAAGAATAATAAAATAGTAAAGCTGGACATTACTATCCATTGTGTTTCTGATACCGGTGTAATTGGACCGAGCATCCATTCCAGTAAATCAGTTAGCGTTAAGGCGATGGGGACCATCGTTAGTATAATAGGAGTAAGTAATACGCCACGAATTAACTTGTTGACTATAAGTAAGATATAATCTTGCTTAGCAGAGGAAGCGAGCCAAATCTTTCTAGGAAACAAGTACTTAATAAATCCTACTACTGACCTGGAGCGTTTCGCCAAGAAATAAACTATAAAAGCAATAATGACTGAGCTTATTAAATACGGAAAATAGATACGCTGTCCGGCATCAAAAAGATACAGACTCAATTGCTCAAAGGTGTTTATCAGAGGGTCCAAAAACGGCATGGATAATTTAATTGCATGTTTAAAAACTGGTCAATGTTACTTTGATTCAATGTATACCGCCATGACAATTCAAATTTTTTCTTTGCCCAACACTTATATTGTAGCGCTGGGCAAAAAGTTTATTTACCAACGGTATTTATAACCAGCGAATAACTGTCTGGGTTTGCCCGGGCGAGCTCCAAAAGGACGCCGGCTAATAATTTCAGTTTCATCCAGAAGGTTGTCAATTTTGAAGTACAAAGTACCGTAATTTATAAAGTCATAAGCTGCTGAAAAGTCTAATACCCAAAGTGGTTCAGTTGTAACTCCAGAAAGCGTTACATTATCTCCGGCTGCTTCATACATTGAGTCAGTGTACCGAACTAATAAATTACTCCGCCAGTCACTGGATTCTAATCCAACAGTGAGGGTAAGCTGATTTTCAGGCATGTAAGGAATTGGATCGCCCGACTCAACATCGCCCCATAATGCGAAATCGGAACTAAACGTCTCTCCAAACTCAGCTTGCGTATGCGTGTAAATAATAGAAAATGGCAGATCAATTGCTGAAGATATGGATGTTCGATCACTGTAGCTAAATTCAACGCCAATTACTTCAGCTTCGCCAGCATTATACTCCTGATCGATATTGTCAAAGCAAGCAGAAGAGGTTGATGCCGTACAGCTTTCTTTTAAATTTTCAAAGTCACTGGCAAAACCTACCAGTTCTAGTCGAGTGCCACTATTAAAATATCGGTATCCAAATTCAAGATTAACACTTTCCTCGATATCAATTTCAGGATCTTGTTTTGGGCTGGTTGGAATAAAACCCCTGTGTACACCAATAAAAGCACCTGAGTTTTCATTCAAGTTATAAAATGCACTGGCACCTGGAAGCCACACTTCAGTAGATTTCTTAAGCCAGTTTTCCTCTTGTTCAGGAAGATTATTTTGGTAATACGAGTCAATAAATTCGCCTCGAACCCCCAACGTTACTTCCCACTTATTGAATTTTAACGTATCTTGCACGTATAAAGACCAAACTTCAGAACGCTCTGTATTGGCTGTAGTTACTTGAGTTTGGTTGCCTGAAAATTCAAGTACACCCGAGCGCATATTATAAGTATCTTCAGTATGATAACGCTCTATTTCATCTTCGTGATAACGTAAGCCAAGTTTCCAGTTATTTTCAATTTCAAATGTTTGAGATTGAAAGCGTAAATCTGACTGAACTCCTTGTGAGTAAAACTCTCGAAAATTAGTACCTATTAATAACTTTCCAAAGTTAACTTCGCTGTCGGCTTGACCATTCAAAATATCATAGTATGCGGCATTAATAGCATTGTCGGGTGAATTTAATATTTGTTGTAAGCTTACTTGCGAATCTTGAAAGTTATTTAATTTTCGCCAGCCTCGTTCGAAGTTATTGCGATAGATTCGAGTCGTTAAGTCGAACTTTGCGTTACTAATAAAATGGTTTATTTGTGCTTGCTCGTGTTCCCAGTCCATTTTTGCTAATTGGGTAGCTGCATAGCGTCTGTATGGAGTGGCTGCAAAGTCATTATCGGTTAAGCCCAAATAAGTCTCGTCGGAGACTTCATCGGCATAACCAAGCTTTAACTCTATGACTTGAGAATACTCTGCTGTATCTAGGTTGTATCTGGCCTTGGCGATAATATCATTTTTATCAAATCCAGTATTTCCGCCGCCATCCAGATTTTTAAAACCGTCACTTTCTACTGATAGTCCCTCTAATAGAAGTCCTAAGTCCCCAATACTGTTATTTATGTAAGCATGAGTTTTTTGGTAATTATCTGGTCCCAAAGATAGGTCGAACATACCTTCATTTAAACTGGATACTTGTCGTGTCTGCATGTTTAACGTTCCTGCGATAGTATTTGGACCATATAAAATCGCGGCAGGACCTTTAAAAACCTCGATGGATGTTAATCGACTTACCATTGGAAAGTAATATGCGGCCGGAGCAGAATAAGGTGCAGGACCTATTAGCACACCGTCCTCAAGAATATTGATTTTTTTGCTTCGTTCGGGGGTTACTCCTCGAAATCCGATGTTTGGTCTTAAGCCATAACCATCTTCTTGTCTAATATTAACTCCTGGAACTTCAGCTAGAATTCGATGAATGTCATCAAACTCAAATTTTTCCAATTGCTCTTCATCTAAAACTGTAGCTGAGCCTGCTTCGGTACTAAGTGCTACTTTTTTTCCAACAATCAACATACGTTGGTTGTATTCGTCATCTTTGGTCTTTTGAGTATCCTCTGATTCACTTGAGTAACCATAGTTAAAAGTCAGCAATCCAGCGGTAAGAAAACAAATTTGTAACGTACTTGATGAACTATTCATATTTCTAAACTTTGAAAAAATTGTGAGTAATTCTCCTGCCTTTTAGGCAGAAGGCTCTTTAAATACATAAACCTATTTAATTAGTCATTATCACCCGCTGATGTAGCAGGTAGTTCCAGTGCGAGCTGATTGATGAAATCTGTTTTTAATTGATCGGTAATTGTTTTAACTTTTTGATGCGTGTCTCTCACTTGAACATCGTTATTTTCAAGTGACTCTTTCAATGTTGCCTGATAGGCTTCTACATCAGCAATGGCTGCATCTATTGCGGTTCGTAAATTATTAGCCGTTAAAGAGGCTCCTTCTTCGATTAAGTAATCGTCGAACCCTGTGGTTGTTTCATGAGTTGTCACTTCACCCGTAAAAAGGGCTTTTAAAGCGAGCAAGTTGCTGTGAATATTTTCTAATGAGTGCTGAGCATGTTGTGACTCAAGGTTTTCTGGGCAGATATTCTGTTGACAACTGTTTTCAAAAACACCTAAAGGTTTTGCAAGTTTTGCGTCTTTTGTAAAACTATCAATATAAAACATGGCATCAGAAACACGATTGACCGCTTCATGAACATTATTAAAATCGCTGCCAGGTTGATCGGCTGCATTTAATAGTGAGTTTGCATATCCATTCTCTCCGCTCCAGGCATCCAATAATATTTGTGTGTTATTGGCAATATCGTTTGCTACTTCTGTAGCAAACTCGCAACGCTGCTCCCTTTTGGTATTGTCCGATAAACCTTCCCAGCCTTGTGGTGCGGTAGTTTCAGAGCAGGAGTGATTTAAGTTAGTATTGAAAAGTAGGTACTCTAATGCGTCGAGTCCACGCCGCGTGGCGACTCGGTTTGCAATATTGTAGTCTTCGCCGTTGATATTTCCTTGATTGAAAAAAACAATATCTTGATCAACCGCGCAGGTACTGGTAACTGGCCAAGAATAAATTTTATTACGCAGTAAATTCTGATTTTCAACCAAAGGACCTAGTTGCATGACTTCGATACGTTGCCACTTTACCATCGACTGGCGCCAGATATCGCGAGTTTCTAATAATTGATTATCGCGTTCTTGCTGAGTTGCATTACCCGCATTAAATTGCTTTTCAATAGTGCAGTATTGGTTTACCGATTCATTGAGCTGATTGGCTGTAACTTCAAAATCGAGAAACGTTGGCGTAATGATGTTATTTGTTAAATGCGACAATAAAGCACTTTCGTTGAAACTAGATGGTCCACCGTCGTTATCATTTCCAGAATTAAAATCGTCACCTTGAGTACTGCTTATATTGTCACTGCAAGCTGTAATTAATAAAGAAGTGGACAAAGCAATTGCAATAGATTGGATGAGCTTACGTATTTTCATGTTATTCATGCTTTTATATCTAGAGTTTTTCATTATTGTTAAACAGAAAAGGTCAAGCAAAATTTAAGCCTGACCTTTATGGTTTAACTCATCTTTATTGGTTATTTCTTTCAAATTTACCAGTTAGCAACATTCTCACTATCAAAGCCGTAAGCTGATTCAAGAATACCGCGTGCAGTCATAAGGTCAGTTTTGTACTGTTCAATATCTGCCTCTGATACGACAGGTGCGTCTTGCAACAAAGAGTGCAATTCGGTGAACTGAGCGTCTGTTAAAGGAGAATGCGGATTGAACTGTAGATTCAATGCAAAACCTTTCATTTCTGACCAGTGTTTCGCAAGATTTGAATAGTCAAATTCTGCTGTTTCCAAACTGTTGAGGTCTGCTAATGTATCGTTAATATAATGAATGACCGTTGCAGAAATTGACTTTTCCCAATACTCGACAACAATGTCTCGTTGCGCTTGCAGCTCTGTCATTTGCTCATTCGTTAACTCCGCGCCGACGTTGTCGTTAATGATTTTTCGGCCATTAAGTAGTGCGTTAAATGCATTCGTACTGAAATCAGTAGGAACAGTTAGTTCAGAAGTCCCTCGATCTCGTTTGGCTGCATTCACTGAGTTTCCAAAGTTTACTTCTGAGTTTAAATCGAACTCACCATTACCATCACTATCGTGTCGGCCAGAGCTGTATTCTTCTCGACCTCCTTTGCCGGCGATTTCGTCATCTGTGTACTCAAGATAATCGCGAGCAGCACCAAAGTAGCCATATCCCTCATCCCATTGATGTTCGAGAGTCGTGTATATATCGTCGCCCAAAATATTGGTAGTTTCTAAGCCCTTACCGTCAGTACCATCATCTAAGTAGTCATCGGTACCTTGAGAAAAAGCGACTGCACCGAGAAGAAACTTTTGAATTAGTTGTTTAAGATCGCGGCCGTCTTCAGTCAAATAAATTTGAGTGATTTCATTGCCATTAAAATCAGTTCGTGTATTTCCATCCAGATAAGTTTGTGCATTGTCAGCCAACATACCGAAAAAAGTTTGTACTAATTCGTGAGGCGTTGTTGAGCCTGCGATGCCCCAGCCTTCAAAATCGCCGTTATTCCAATCTTTATGTTGTCCAACAGGGTCATTGCCAGCAATTTTGCCGAATAAATCTTTTTTAGAGGACGACAGCTGGCGTAAATTGGTTTGTTCAGCAGCTTCAATAAAGTCAACCATAAAAGTGTCGGCAACCAGATCGTAGTCTTCACTTGAAATTTCATAGAAAGAGTTCAGTTTATTCATAACCTCTTGGCGAGAAGTGAGAGCTCCTGTCTCTAACTGCGATTGTAGTTCACTTCCGATAAACTGGTTTAATTCTTCAATTAAAACCATTCTCGTAATCTGTCCAGAGTAGGATACGGTTGACTCTCCTTCTGAGTTCGTAAACTTGTAAGTATCGAGTAAATCGTTAACTTCGATGGTGACTAATTTTGAAAAATTAAGTCCATCTTGATCGAATACGGTCAGAGGAACTTCTAATGCTGAAGTTTTTTCATAATTCAGAGCAATTCCGGTTTTGAGCTTTAATGTTGAATTAATGATCTCAAAACTATCGTGGGTAGTAGTGAAGGTAAATGTATCGTTAGAGTTAGGATCAACGGCTGTTAAAGTACCGACAATAGCACCAGCCGTATTTTCATCGATTTGGTTTGCTGATATCTGAATATCGGTAGGTGCTTTATTTGAACTGCTAGAAGAGCCGCCACATGCGGTTACAGCAAGTAAAGTTGTTGTTATTGCTGACGAAATCAGAAGTTTTTTAGGCATATTTCTCATGATTTTCTCTGTTTGTTTTATTTCGATGGCTGAATGTTAAATAAAATGCTAATGAAAATCAATCTCATTCAGTGTTGTGGATAGAAAATAATGAATATTTATTGATCACGATCAATTCATAGAAAAAAAGGTCTAGTGTTGATTACTTTATGTAAATTACATTTGACATTGAGGCGTTCCCGGAGTAGCTTAAGTAAAGTAAGCTTTACTTAATGACAAAAGGAGTAGACATATGACTGTTTCCAAAACTTCTCTCAATGAGCGAACCAAAAACAGTACTCGACGATTATTTTACTGGAATTTGGCTTGGGTGTTGTCTCTAGCTCTAGCGACCTTCGGGCCAAAGTATTTTTGGGATAATAGCGTTATCGTTTCTTTAATCACTATTGTAACTAACTTGGTTATTGGCTTGGGAATGATTAGAGCAAATATTATGCATGTAAAAGGATTAGATGAGTTACACCAGAAAATTCAATTGGAAGCAATGGGCATAACTTTAGGGTTAACTTTAATTGTAGGTATTGCATACACCACTCTAGATATCACTAACGTAATTCCTTTTGATGCAAAAATTAGTTTTCTAGTGATCTTTATGGGTTTGTCTTACTTAATCGCGGTTATTCTTGGAACGAGGAGATATCGATGAAGAATCGGCTTAAAGTTTTGCGAGCTGAGCGAGACTGGACGCAAGCTGACCTGGCTGAAAAACTGGATGTTTCGAGACAAACGATTAATGCGATTGAGAAAGGAAAGTTTGATCCCAGTTTACCGCTAGCTTTTAAAGCAGCACGACTTTTCGGGCTCACAATTGAAGATATATTCTTAGAAGAATAAGCAGACTAACCTGGGCAAGTGCAATATTCAAACTTTTTTGAGACATATCAAGTTCCTTATCAAAAAAATCGAGCACAATAACTCATTAACTTAGATTCATATTTTACTGCTTTATAAAATCTTTGCTAAATTTAATCAAAATTTTGCTGATACTTTAAATAATAATATCGACCATCTATTGGATAGGGAGACTGAAATGGGTAAATTTCACCATCATTTGTTGGTGGCGAAGGATGTCGTTCAGGGGTGATATCGAATATATTTTCTACTCCAAATGATAATGAATGATTGTCATTATATTGATACTTTACTGACAAATCCGTAAGAACACGATCACTATACTCTCCATCAAAACTTGTAGAAATATCATTTGCTACTATAAATTTTCCAAAATGAGACATTCTTAAGTTCGTTGTCCACTTATTAATTTTATGGTCAAAACTTAAAACATACCGCCACTTTGGCAATACATTTTCTAGTGCTATCTCTCGTAACTCATTAATAGCTTCACTTCCTGGCTTTAACCTTGTATGTGTATAGTTATAGTCAAATGATATGTGGCTCACCCCAAATATGGATTCAAAAGAATAATTATATCCAATGTCAATTCCTTTGGTTAATGTTTCAAAATCATTAACAAAAAACTGAAAACTATTAATGCTGTTCGCACTGGCTACACCTTGTTCAATCAATTCTTGAATAATACTTTCGACTTCAGGAATTGAGCGATCAACAATAATTGTTGGGCTTAAAGTGATTCTATCTGACAAATCTATTCGATAGAGATCTGCTGTTATTTTCCCAAAATCACTATCAAAAAGAATTCCCAAAGATACATTCTTAGATTCTTCTGGTTTTAACGACTTTGCTGTCGGTGAGTTAGGAATAGCGTCCGATAAAGCTTGAGCCAAAAGAGAACTAGGAGGTAATACTCCAGACTCAAGAATACCTTGAGGTGTTACCAAGGTTGATGTTCTTCGACTATTTAATTGAGCGGGTGTTGGCGCTCGGAAGCCTGAACTAACAGTAGCTCGTAATCGTATGTTGTTGCTTAATTTGTATAAACCACCAATCTTATAATTATTTGAACTACCAAATCCGTCGAACTCTTCACTACGTATTGCGGCTTGCATAACAAAGTTTTCGGTCCAGTCAGTTTCAGCCTCCAAATAAATAGCTCGGTTTTCTCTTTTAAATCGACCAGCAGCTTGAGGTGTAAATCCGGAATATCCATCAACGGCACTTAAAAATCCTTGATCGGCTAATATTCCCGGTTGATAACTATCTTTTTCTCCTTGCAAAATAAAAAACTCTTCTCGACGCCACTCTAAACCTCCAGATAACACAAGCTCAGATGCTAGTCCAACATCAATACCATAAGATGTATCTATGTTTATATTAATATCTCTTTGCTTATTTTTACCTGGAGTAATTCTTCTGTTGGGATTAGAGTCTGGGTTAGATGGATTCAAACTATTTAAAAAATAGTATCTAACAGAAGAAGCGCCCATGTAAGCACTCAGGTCATATCGTAAACCATTACTAGTTTCAGATTCAAACCCAACTAATGCTCCCTTATCTTCAACATCGCCCGAAAAAATTGGTGTGTAACCATTTGGTAGCTTTTCTGCAAGTGCGTAACACTCATTATCTAGCGCACCTCCATTAGAAATTAATTCAAACCCAGGACTCGTTAACGGATTATTTTGAATAATATTTATAACGGGACAATCTATGTTATTTTCAGGATTTAAATCTCCAACTAATACTGTCATACCATCATCATTTGAGTAACGACCTGTTCGATCGGCTCCATTCGGAGTTCGATAATAAAAAACAGTATCAATATATTTATTACTTAAATTTAAGTAACCATAAAAGTTGCTTTTAGAACCAATTTCATAATCAAAATTTAATAGTGCCTTGTAGTTGTCTTTTATATCAGGTCGCCCCCAAGTTTGAGCTGGATCTGGAATATTCGGATTAACGATTTGAATTAACGCTGCATCAGCTCTTTGCTCTTGTCTTTCCGTTCGTTTTTCATCAGAGGATTCGAATGCGAAATGATAATTAAAGCCTTCTTGGGTATGCCCTCCAAAACTCGCTGATAGTTGATATAGTTCACCGTCACCTTTCGATGTTCTGCCGGTTAAGAGCTGAATTGAATCATCTCCTTTTCCATTTTTTAAGTTAAAGTTAATGACACCAGCAATCGCATCCGAGCCATACTGTGCGGCAGCACCATCACGAAGGAATTGGATACTACTGATCGCGCTAACGGGAATTGAGGAAATATCAGGTCCTTGAGAGCCATCTGAAACTCCATTGCCAATATACGAAATAGCACCACCGCGATGACGTCTTTTACCATTAACCAATACTAACGTTTGATCAGGTGCAAGCCCTCTAATATTAAAAGGACGAATCAAGCCTGCTTCATCCGAGTTTGAATGCGTAGTTAAATTAAACGAGGGTATAAGCTTTCGAAGTCTTTCAGTAACGTCAATACTAAATTGAGTATCGAGTTCTTTCTCACCAATTAAGTCATAAGGAGCAACACTATCTGAAGTAAAACCAGCTGAAATTTTTCTCGAACCAACAAACTTGAGTTTCAATAAGTCGTCCAAACTCATTTCAAATAAATCATCAGAACTCACTTTCTGTAAATCTACGTTTAAATCCTCGGCTTTAATTAGCGAGATTTTTAAGCACATTAAGAAGGCAACTAAGATTTTACTTTTCATTAAATGAGTTTAATTTTTAGAAGAGCAGTAGATTTCCACAAAGTCTGTTGAAGTCGAATAATTAGATTTATAGCTGTTATGGTTTCAGTTTATAAAAAAAAATTGATAAAGACCCCAAAATAAAATTTCATTAAGAGATAAAACAGCCCTAGGTTGGGCTCACTTATTTAAGTGAGCTCTCATATTATTGTAGTTACAAATTACGAGTTATTCATGATTCTTAACTCTCGATAGGTCAATACAAATTAAAGTAAACAAATTATTCTCATCATTTTTAAAAATATCATATAGAGATTTAACCTTTAGTAGCAGTCTCTAGCCGGTTAATAACCAATTATGCTAAAGCTGAATTTATGGTCTATAACTATAAATACCATTCTGGTGCATAAGTACAAGTCACAACTAAGAAGAGGTAGGATCATGAACAGAAAGGCGACGTGCCTGACTCTAGCAGCCGGGGCATTATCATTTCAGTCATTTGCTTCTGATGAGTTGTCCAGCATTTCACTTGAAGATTTGCTGAACATCGATGTTTCAGTAGCGTCAAATGTAATAACAGATGCGCGGAAGCAGCCAGTATCTGTAAGTACAATCACTGCTGACAAAATCAGACTGAGTGGCGCACGAACGGTTAGCGAATTGCTCACAATGTTTGTTCCGGGATATTTTTTGGTAGAGGATCAGGACGACACCATAGCCGGCTTTCGCGGTCTCGTTCCTGACAACAACTCAAAAGTAATGCTTCTTCTTAATGGCACCAATCTGAATACCGAGTGGTTCTGGGGTCCGCCAGACGCTGTACTCAACGGACTTGATCTCGCCTTTATCGATCGTATCGAAGTTATAAGAGGACCTGGTTCAGTAACGCTGGGTCAAGGTGCGCTCTTGGGCGTAGTAAATATTGTTACTAAGAAGGGAGCTTCCGAGCAAGGCATGCTGTCTTATGATTCTGGTGCAGATGGCCTGACCAAACGGACAGTCAGTGCCCGATTTGAAAATGAAGATACCAGCGCATACATCTATGCGAGTTTCGGTGAGTATGATAGCGAACCTCTAGAAAATATAGGCTGGGCAGCCGCTCGAAGTGATCAAGGTTTAACTGTATTTGAACGTAACCATCATCTTAAACGTGCTGCCTACACGAACTTTTTAGCTAACATTTCGCATTCTGGATTTGAGGCTAACATTTTTCGGTTTGAACAACAGCGTGACTTGTATAACTTCTTTAGAGATCGGGAATCCGTTGCACAGGACTTAGAAGGTGCGAGCTTAACTTATAAAACTGATATTTCCGATTCAGTAAAGCTGACCTTGGCCGCAAAGTACATGAAAGATGATTATGGCTTGTTTGCCCATGGTAATAACGAAGAAGTGGTATCCCGTCTTTCATACGAACTTACAGGAAGCGGTTTTTCATCAATAATTAGTTCTGTTCCTGGTCTAGCCGATAGCGCTGTCGAACCAGGTTTGACTATGGGTGGAACAAGAGAAACACGAAACGGCTTCAAAGCACTATTCAATTGGGAAATCAGTGAAAATAATAAAGCAGCGTTCGGTGTTGAGTACAACACGTATAAGTCAGGACAAAAAGACAGCCGTGGCAATAACTTCATCATAAACGAAGAAATACAACGACTCGGTCTTGCTAGTGATGGTGCAGGAGGCTTCATTGCGACTGGCAGTGCTAACGATAATAATGCCTGGGTTAAACCTAATAACTTTTCTATAAAAAGTATCTTTTTTGAGGACTTTTGGACCGTTAATGACAAGCTCGATGTATTCGGTGCTTTCCGTTGGGACTCGCATCCAGATTGGGGGTCTCAAGTTAGTCCTCGAGTAGGTGGCTTTTTTGACCTTGGAAACGATCAACTATTACGCTTTACTTATCAAACCGGGTTCCGTGGTGCCGTTGGAGTTCAATACGCAGGTGGTTTCGTGCAAGATGGTTTTCTTGCCGAGGAAAACTTCGATGACGTAAACGCAATAGCCGATACTATTGCTGACTTTGATTTTGATGGCGATGGCTCTAACGATACTGGACAATTAAGCAGTGTGAAACCAGAAACCATTGAGTCAATAGAAATTGCGTATTCAAAACAGACGGAAAGCCTAAGATTTACTGGCGTACTTTTCTTTAATACTGTTGAAGATATATTGACTGCTCAAGCTCACGGGTACGATGGCCTTGCTTTCGGCGACACAATCGGAACCGATGCAGTCGGTACCTGGAATGGTAACTGGTACTATCAAAATCAAGATGGCAAGTTAAAACAACAAGGCATAGAAATCGAGTTCGATTATCAAATTGGTAATTGGATCCTTGGAGCCAGTCATGCCAATGTTCAAGTTGCGTCAGCCGATCCTGGCACTATAGGTGTTTATGTACTGCCTGGTGAGAAAACAGCGGCGTATCCTGAAAACGTTACTCGACTGCACGTTAACTACAATAACTCGACAAGTTTTGGACAAGTCTCTATGAGCATCAACGACCTATGGTTTTGGGAATACGATGCACCAACAGGAGCGTCTCCAGACGGTGCTCACTTAATAAACTTTGGAGCTTCGTTAAAACCTTCAAGTATGCCAAAGCTGACTACGAGCCTAATATTGAAAAATATTCTCGATGCTGATGAACTCTATCCTATCAATGGAACGGGAAATTTAGCAGGCGCAGATGGAGCTCCTACCATCGAGCCGAGAACTTGGTGGCTTAATGTAAGTTATCAATTCTAAAATATTAAAATTTCACTAAGGGCCTAAGGGCCCTTTTTTTTGTCGGCTCATTTCTTGATCAAGATCAGTAACCCCTCACCAAAATTAATTAATATAAAGCTCATCATCTAAAGAAGAGGTTTGAGCGATGGAAATCTGGAAAGAATTATTAGGCACATATGAAGGTCAGTTGAGCTTAGCAGTAATTATAGTCGTTCTAATAATGGGCGGATTTTATACTCGTATGTTTGTAAAAAATGCACTAGCACCCAAAAAAGACGAAGAGAAAAAAGCTCATTAATGATTTACAGTTTTACTACTGCTAACTCGGTAATTTTTCCTTGCTCAAAGCTAATTTGGCAAGCGTATGTTTGAAGGCTAAATGTAGAATTTGTAAGCTTAAATTCCTCAATATTTTCTGAATCAGTTTCAAGTTTTTCATATCCCTGTTCTTCAGCTAACTGGTAAAAGAGAGTTAGCTGATTACCAGGAGAAAACTGGCTGCAAAACTCGTATGTCAATGTTTCGGCTCGATTCGTCGTATAAGCCATGTAAGAAAATACAATTGCAATAGCAAGCACGATTGCACCATAAATTTTCATTAATACTCCTATAATCGGGTATCAAGATCTTGTAGTGAACTTGCTTTTGGCAATGTCACCAAAGACGAAATTAACAATCCTGAAACTAGCGAAATTCCGACCAACGTCATATCAAACGCTGTATCCAAACCTCTTACAACGTCATGTTCTACTAGCGCAGTTAAACTTCGAAACCCGACAGAACCAGGAACAAGTATAATAAACCCAGGAACTACCATAGTCGCACCCGGAACACCGGTAAACCTTGAAACTAAATTAGCACAAACGCCAACAGCAATCGCACCACAAAATGCAGTCATCGCGTTATCGAAATACAAAGAAGCGTATTTAACAGATGCAAAAGAAACCATACCTCCTAAAATAACGAATCCGGCATCTCTGACTCGTGCCTGAAAGAGCACAACTAACGCCATTGAGCCAACTAAAGCTGCTAACCAATCCGTCCACGCAGGCAAGGACTCAAGAACAACAGAATGCGTGGGCCCAGTTAAAGGTAATAACTCCGCCAAATGATTACCAATTACAACTCCAAAGGCCATTAGAATAAATACACTTCCTGCACCAAAAATACGCGCAGTACCAGACATTAAATTTTGAGTGGCTAACTCAGCCATAGCAATCGTCAAAGACAAACCTGGTAATAGGACGATTAGGCCAGAAACAACCATAATAAAAGCTTCTGACCCCGGTAAAAAATGGGCCGTTGTATAACCAACTAAGGTCGATAATAATGCAGCCGTTGCTGGCAATAGATGCGCTAATAGTGTGACTCTGGCACTTAAAATTGTTAGTAATCCAAGTCCAAAACCAGCCGCAAGTCCACCAAGAATTTCAGATATGCCCCCTCCAAAAAGACGTGCCACTGACCCAGACACAAAAGTAAAAGCCAAAATTACCAGCCATATAGGATAGGTTGGAGAGGCTTCATTAATGACTTTTAGCTGATCAGCACCATCTGCGGTCGCCACCTTTCCTTTCATTACTTCATGAGCTATGTCACTGACAAGCCGTAGTTTTTCCAGATTAACTTCTCCTGGAGCTACGCGAATTACAAATGTTTGAGGTACATCATCTTTATCCATCAATGTCATTGTTATGCTGGTGGGCAATGATAAACATTGCAGACCAAACCCTAATCGCTCAGCACAAGCTGAAAGGGTTGTTTCTAACTCGTACGCAGGTACACCATAAGTGTGCAATGCCTTAGCTAATCTAAGGATAAAACCCACTGGTTGATGTCTTTCTGGCGCATTTGGAACATCGTCCAATGATCGCTCATCAACATTTGCTTGAGGCATTTGCGCCATGGTTTCACTCCAACTAGTATGTCTAAAGCACTTGAAATTGGATGCCAAAAGAAATACGAATATACTGCGTTTCTTTATAGCAAGAATGAGTTAAACTAATAATAGAATATAAAATGTAACTCTTTGAATGAAGTTAAAATTTTCTTTATTTTCCAGTACAGTTTTCAGACTGAGAAAAGCCTCATATTTGCTTTTCTTTTGCCTGCTCGTGCTTACAGGAATTCAAACTGCTCATTCAAACAGCTATTTAGAAAAACTTAGTTTCAACCACATCACCAGCGCAGAAGGTTTACCTCAAAATACCGTCACTAGCATTATCCAAGATCGGCACGGTTTTCTTTGGATAGGGACACATTATGGATTACATCGTTACGATGGCTACGAGTTTATTTCTTACAATTATGATCCACGTGACGAAAATTCAATATCGAGTAATGTAATAACAGCAATACTTGAAGCGCCCGATGGAAAAATTTGGGTTGGTACGGCACAAAAAGGGCTCAATAAATTTGATCCTGAAACGGGTAAGTTTACTCGCTACACCGCGTCAGCAAGTGATTTTGACAGTATAAGTCATAATCACATTAACGCCTTACACATTGATAAGCAAAATCGATTGTGGATTGGTACGTCCAATGGGTTAAATCTTTACCAAGAAAAAGAAGAAAATTTTGTATACATCTACTACAACCCCCTTGATGATCAAACAATTCCTCGAGGTAGCGTAACTGCAATTAGTAGTGATGGGCAAAATAATTTGTTTGTCGCTACAACAGAAATGCTTAGTTGGTTCGATACCCAACAAATGACATTTAAACGATTTTCTGAGCCAGACTCACCAAGCCGAATTACAGAGTTATTTTTAGATGAAGATAATACGTTATGGATTGGCACCCAATTACAAGGACTATTCCACTTAAATCAAAGAAATAATCGGTTTAAGCAGTACATTCATAATCCGAACGATAAAACGACGATTAGTTCAAATTACATTCAAACTATTCTTCGCGACTCCAAAGGAAATTTATGGATTGGAACCGAACAAGGTGGACTTAACTTAAAACCTCGCGCAAGAAAACAGTTTTATCATTTTCAAAAAAATGCTGCCGATATCCACAGTATTTCTATCAACGATATACTAACGGTGACTGAAGATAAGAGTGGACAAATTTGGATAGGGACAGCTGGAGGAGGCATTAACAAAACAACGCCTCACTTTCAGAATTTTTCCAGGCTTCAACATTCTCCCTTTGATACAAATAGCTTGTCTCATAACTTCGTGTGGAATATTAAACAGGATAAGAACGATGATATCTGGTTTGCAACTTTAAGTGGCATTAATCGTTATACTCCCGAAACTCAAAACTTCGAGCATTTTCAAACTCTCTATGATCAAGATGGAAGAGAAATTAGTAATCGAATAACAGCGCTAACCACAACCCAGGATGGTTATATTTGGTTTGGCACACAGCAAGGACAAGTTGTACGTTTTAATCCATCCGAAAGTGGCAGAGCTGAAACCTTTGACCGGGGAAGTACTGATAGTTTTATTCCTGGCCGATTTAGTAATAATCGCATTCGACTTATGATGCGCGATCGTATGAATAATATATGGGTTTCAACGGATGAAGGACTCGCTGTACTTTCCTCTGAAAGTGGTGAAATCATCGAGGATTTTCGTGAAGCCTCAATGGGTGAGCTGGGGACATCCGTCGTCTATACAATTTTTCAAGACGATCAGGGCATAATGTGGTTTGGAACATGGGATAGTGGTCTACAAAGATACGATCCTGAATTTAGGCAAACACGTACTTTTCAGAGCCAAACGAATAACCAGTTTAGTCTTAGTGATAATACCGTGCGCTCTATTCATCAAGACAATCAAGGTAACTTATGGATAGGTACGCATAATGGTCTCAATTTATTAAATAGCGAAGACCGAATTAAAGGAAATTTCCGATTTTACTCTTTCACAGAAAACGATGGTTTACCCAATAATTCTATTTACAGTATCACTACGGATGACTCAGGATATCTTTGGGTCGGAACGAATCGTGGATTAAGTCGATTTCAACCAAGTACCAAAGAGTTTAAAAACTTTAGTATTGTGGACGGTTTACCTGCAGCAGAATTTAATGGTAACTCCGTTTTAAAGTCGAATGACGGTTTACTGTATTTTGGTAGTGTGTCCGGTGTTGCAGTTATTAATCCAAATGGAATAACGTCGAGCCAATACCGACCTCCGCAAGTATTTACTCAACTCAGCATTAACGGAAACAATTATTTTGAGAACAATCGTTGGTCGCCTCTATCCGAGGTTGTTTTAGAATACGATCAAAATAATATACAACTAAAATTTAGCGCATTAGACTTTCAAATTCCTGAGAGAATTAAATATGCTTATCGTTTAGATCCTTATGAAACAGAGTGGAAAGAAGTACAAGGGAAAAATAGCGTTCAATATGGAAATTTATCACCTGGCATTTATACATTTGAGTTTAAGTCTACAAATAGCGATCAGATTTGGTTTGAAAACATAAAAACTCTCAAGATAACTATCAATCCTCCTCTTTGGGCGACATGGTGGGCTTATTCTCTCTATGTATTCCTACTTTTATCACTAATTGGTTGGTACATGTACCGACATTCCCAAAAGCTCCACGAACAGCAACGCATTAATGAACACTTACGACGAGTGGACAAACTAAAAGATGATTTTCTAGCAAATACGTCACATGAGCTTCGCACACCTCTAAATGGTATTATCGGCATCGCAGAATCTTTGAGAGAGGGAATTGCAGGCCAACTAAATGATAAAACTTTAGGTCATCTGAATTTAATAATCGATAGCGGAAAACAACTTGCTCATCAGGTCAACGAGATTTTAGACTTTAAAAAATTACGCCATCATGGATTACTGCTGAATAGAGGATTAGTTGACCTACGTGTTGCTTCAAAAGTTGTCATTAATTTGTTAAAACCCTTAGCGGATGAGAAGCAATTACAACTAACCAATTCTCTGCCTCAGTTTTTACCACCTGTCTATGCGGATGAAAATAGATTACGACAAATACTATATAACCTAATTGGTAATGCGATTAAATATACAGACTCTGGTTTTGTAGAGATTACGGCTAGAGTAGTCGACGACGTTGTAGAAATGTGTATAAAAGATAGCGGAGTTGGAATTCCAGAAAATAAGAAGTCCGTTATTTTTAAACCATTTGAGCAACTCGAAACGTCAGGTAAAAGTTTGAAAAGTGGTACCGGATTGGGTCTTGCTGTGACAAGACAGTTGGTTGAATTACATGGCGGAAATATCTGGTTAGAGTCGCAAACCGATGTTGGCTCCTCATTCTATTTTACATTACCGATTAATGAGCAACCGGCTACTGCAACTACTACCGTTATTGCAGAGGAGCACAAAGAGCTTCCTCCCATTACTCTAGTAAAGGAAACAAGTAATAAACAAACGCTTCCCGCCGCTGGGCATGCAAAAATACTTGTTGTCGATGACGATACATTAAATCGTCAAGTGCTCAACGACTTTTTGTCGATGCACAATTACTCCGTTACAGAAGCTGCGGATGGATTACAAGCCTTAGAAGCCATAAAAAGGGAGTCTTTTGATCTCGTAATACTCGATGTAATGATGCCTCACATGTCCGGGTTTGAGGCAACAGAAAAGCTAAGGGAGCGATACTCTTTGCTGGAAATGCCTATTCTTTTACTATCGGCAAAAAATCAACCCGAAGACATCAATACCGGATTATCAGTAGGTGCAAACGACTATATCAGCAAGCCAATTGATAGAAAAATATTAATGGCCCGCGTATCTAACTTGCTCATGTTGCGTCAGGTTTACCACTCTCAGCAAGAGCGCGCTCAATTAAAAGCGATGGAACAAACTTGTGATCAGTTAAGTCGTTACTTTCCCAGACCTCTTGTCGAAAGAATATTAGACGGCGATGAAATGAAGGATATTCAACCCGAACGACGTTGCATCACTGTTCTATTTGCAGACCTCGTCGGCTTTACTCAATTTTCAGATAGATTTGAACCCGAAACAGTTACTGATGTGCTAAATGAATTTCTAACAGAGATGAGCAAAATTGTCGCAAAACACCAAGGGTTGCTCAATGAAGTACTCGGTGATGGACTTGTAATATTATTTGGAGCATTAGAGCAACTCGATAAGCCGTCTCAAGCGATCAAAGCTATAGAACTAGCTATTGATATGAATAAAGCGATCGAATCTCTTTCTGAAAAATGGCGAGCAACAGGATTGGAACAACAACTTAATTTACGTATTGGAGTTCATCAATCTTACGTCACTTTGGGCAACTTTGGCTCTGAAGAAATGATAGTTTTCAGAGCTATCGGAAGCGGTGTAAATTTAGCTGCACGCATTCAAGCTCTATGCGAGCCTGGTGACGTATTAGTAAGTTACCCAGTATTTGCTCAAGGAGAATCAGTTTATAACTTTGAAGAGTTTGATGAAGTAAAGTTTAAAGGATTCAATCACAATCATAGAATCTACAAACTAATAAATCAGAGTGAGTCGTAATTATTTAACTGGTTTGATTGGGTTCAGGAAGTTTTGCTAGGCGTTTATTTTCAGAATCAATCCAACGTTTCACTTTAACAATCCATTCTTCAGCGCTCCGTTTATCTTCATCATTCAGAGTATTAGTCAGCTCTTCAAGCGAAGATTTGGCATTTTTCTTAACATTCCTGGCGACAGGACTTGAGTTTTCGGCTGCGAGCTTAAACCATACAGCCGCCATCATTTTACTTTCTCCAACGCCACTACCTCGGTAATAAAGCACACCCAAATTATATTGAGCACCGGCGTGGTTACGAATTGCCGCTTGAAAATAATATTCGACAGCTTTTGGCAAATTTTGATGGATGGATGTATCACTCGGAGGAGATAAGTATAAGTTACCCAATAGGAATTGTGCGTTAGGATCGCCAAGCTCAGCCTGATGCTTTAAGCGACCAAGCTGAGTAAAATATATCGACGTCCCGCCCTGCCGGTAGTTAGTACTGCCAGCATAAACGAAGTTTATCATCAATATAATTGTTAAAATTACAATTCTAACCGCCATACAACCGGCTTCAACGCTACCTATTCGACACTTTTAAGGAGCAAAACTCGCGCCTTTTTTTCAAGTTAATCTATTTTATTGCTATCAATCTATACTAATAATTACTATTCTATATCAATTGGTACTATTCACACTTGCAAGACACATTGCTTGATAGTCTCCTATTAAGACTAATGTGTAAACAAAGGTCTGCAAGCTGATGATTCAATCAAGTCAAAAACAGAGTATAAAATCTATGGAACTAAACGAATTTCCAATATTTAGCGACTTAGACCAAAACATCACTCAAGAAATAAGCCAGTTGCTTCATTACCGCTTATTTCCTAAGAAAACCCAGATTGTAGTTGAGGGCGATCCCTCACATAGTATGTATTTTATCTTGGAAGGCAGGGTGAAAGTATACCTAGACGACGAAACTGGGAAAGAGATCGTGGTAAATATTCACGAAAAGGGTCAATTCTTTGGTGAACTAGGATTAATCGAGGGAATACCTCGCACCGCGTCAGTCATGACGCTCGAAGATACGCGTCTCGGTATACTTAATGAGCAAGACTTTCAGAAAGCAATGGCATCTTATCCGCAGTTTTCTATGAAGATGATGCATAACTTGGTAACTCGTCTTCGTGAGGCTACAGAGACCATCAGAAAACTGGGTTTAATGGATGTTTATCGCAGAATCGTGGTGACATTTTTAAATATGGCGGAAGAACGCGATGGACAATGGATTATCAAAGAGAAATTAACTCAGCAAAATATCGCTAATCGAGTCGGGGCATCTCGAGAAATGGTCGCCCGAATCTTGAAAGATCTACGGACAGGTCAATATATCTCCATGGACGATGGTTATATAGTGATCAACAAGGCTTTACCGCACTCTTGGTAGCTTTCATTCTTGACTATACAACCACTCAAAAAAACACTATTTTTTTGAGTGGTTAATATTAAGTTAATGAGTCAGTGCTGAAATTGCCTCGTGAAAACTGAACTGTCCTTCGAACATTGGCTTACCAACAGTAACACCGTGCAACGCTTTAAAACCTGGACCAGCCAGTCCTAATAAATCATGACGTGAAAGAACGCCGCCATGAGCAATCACCGGTAATTTGATTTTTGAAGCTAGCTCACCCGCAGCCATTAAACTATGGCCATTAACATGCCCTTTCTCAGGAATTTCCGTAAACATTAGTGCAGACACTTCTTCATCTTCAAGCGCTTGAATCCAATCATCAAAAGATAAATCTGGAGTCGGGCAATAACCATTTCGCCAAACCTGAGCTCGAACATCCATACCGATAACAATATTTTTCCCCATTTCCACAAGTATCAATTCCAATTGCTCTGGTTGACGCAATAATCGACCACCCACAGTTACTAAATCAGCTCCCGAATCTAACCAAATTTGAATGTCTTCTGAAGAACAGACGCCGCCACTCACTTGGAAAATTAAATCAGGAAATTGTTGTTTTAGTTTGGTAACGAGTGAAAGATGCTCGGGTTGTCTGTTTCGGATCGCATCCACATCCACAAGTTGAATTTGCTTAGCCCCATGTTCAACCAACTCAGCACACAAATCAGCGGGATCGTCCATAATTAATTTTTGCTTGGATGCTTTTGATTGGGTATGAACACAGCGGCCAGATTTAATATCTAAAACTGGAATCGCTAACATCATATTTTCCCAAATTGTACCCTCTTAATCACTATAGACATATTACGAGCAAAAGTCTGCTGTAAAAAGTAGAAACAATTCTCTAAAACAACATTAATTGCGTAAAGAAAAGTTTAATGGCAAACTACTCTCCGCGAAACGTGTAATAAGGTACTTTTAAAGTGTTCCGTAACTCTCTGTTTATAGGATTATTCATTACAGTCTGGGGTCTATCTCAGCTGTCATTGATTGATCATGTATACAGTGCTGATCATACCAATGACACAGTTTGTGAGTGGTGTTTCAATCTATCGAACAACGATGATGATGTTACAATCACAAATACCCCTTATCTTTTAGCTATTTCAAAGCAAAAAGAAACTCCCTTTAGCGATAACTCAGATAAGTATTGCTCTTCAGCGAACATTGCTTATCACTGTCGCGCACCACCAAGTCTTACCTTTTAACTTCATATAAATTTCTTTACGGTCTGCTTTCTTTTAAGCGGTTTAGTTTTGTTAATGATATTCAATAATCTGTAAATTAAGCAGATCCGTTTGATTTTTTATTCTTAAATATTCTGTTTTTTAAACAGGCAATTTTTGTTTTCGTGTTTAACGTAGGTAACTTGTATGTACAATAAAACTATAAAGCTTATAGCTCTTGCAGCTTTGTGCTCAAACGCATTCGCTGCAAAATTTTCGGGTCAATTAGTCAATCATCAGAATCAACCACTAACTGATACTTTAGTTAAAGTTCGTGGCAGCGACTTATCACAAACTACAGATGCAAATGGTAAATTCATTTTCGATCTGCCTCCTGGACAATACACATTGGATATTAAAGCAGGTCAACAAGGCCACTTTCACCAATCAATTTCTGTCGATGAAAATTCAGAAGTAAAGGTTATTCACGTTGATGTGCAACATGAACGTAAAGTTGTCATAACTGCAAATCCGCTCGAACACACAAAACTCGATATGGCAGCACCCGCCATCGTAATGTCGGGTGATGAGCTAATTAAAAAGCGCGCCGCAAGTATTGGCGATATGTTGCAATTAGAACCAGGCATGAGCGTTTCATCTTTCGGACCATCAGTTTCACGTCCAATCATTCGTGGTTTATCTGGCGGCAGAGTCTTAATGACAACAAATCAAATGTCGGTTCAAGATGCATCAACCACTAGCGCCGATCACGACGTTTCGCTTGAACCACTGCTCGCTAATCAAATTGAAGTTCTAAAAGGGCCAGCCACTCTGCTTTACGGAAGTGGAGCAATTGGTGGTGTAGTTAACGTCACTGACAATCGCATCAATCCAGAGGGTGCATTAGAAACAAATGGTGGCATCGAAGCACGATTTGGCGACAGCGCCACAGGCGAAGAATCTATTGTTGCAACAATAACTGGCGGAACAGAGAGCTTTGCCTGGCATTTTGACGCATTCAGTTCAAAGTTCAACGACATCGAAATACCAGGAGAAGCCGAGTCAGAAGCACTGCATGAAGCAGAAGGTCATGAAGAACATGAAGAACATGAAGGCGAAGAGCATGAAGAAGAGAGCCGCGGCGTTTTAGAAAACAGTCGTTCCGAAAGTGATGGTGCAAGTATCGGTTTAACTTGGAATGGTACATGGGGGTACTTTGGTTTATCTGTTAATCAAATCGATAAGCTCTATGGTGTTCCTGGCCACGCTCATGGAGAAGAACACGCCGAAGGAGGCGAGGCTCATGAAGAAGAGCATGAAGGTGAAGAGCACGAAGAAGGAGTATTCATCGATTTAGAACAAACTCGCTGGGATATTCAAGGTCAAATTAACCAACCTTTCAGTAATATCGATGAGTGGTTTATCGGCTGGTCTTACACCGATTATCAGCACGTAGAGCTTGAGGGTGAAGAAATAGGCACAATGTTTGACAATGAAGCAATGGAATTAAGAAGCTACATGAAGCATTCGCCTTTGAACAATTGGGAGGGAATTTGGGGCTTGCAATATTCCGACCGTGACTTTTCGGCCATCGGTGACGAAGCTTTTGTACCGCCTTCGCAAACACAATCCGGTGCAATATTCCTCGTTGAAGAGAAGCGATTCGGAGATTGGAAGCTCGAGCTAGGTGCCCGACTAGAAAGCCAATCAGTAAAAATTGATGGCGAATCAGAGAAAGATTTTGCAACTACGAGTTTATCCATTGGTTCAGTTTATAACTTTAGTAAAAACAGAAAGTTTGCAATTAACTTATCTCAAGCAGAAAGAGCGCCAACCGCTGAGGAATTGTTTTCATTTGGCGAACACGCAGCTACACAAACTTTCGAATTAGGAAATGCAAACCTGGATAAAGAAGTATCCTACAATCTCGATATTTCATGGCGCTTTAGTTCAGAGTCTATGAGCTCAGAAATAAACGTCTATTGGAACCAGTTCCATGATTTCATTTATGGTGAGTTTCTAGCTAATAATGGTTTTATCACCGACAGAAATGGTCAAGTTGTTGCTATCGAAGAAGATTTACCTATCATAAGGCAAACTCAAGACAGTGCTTCTTTCCGCGGTTTAGAAATTCAAATAAATGCTAATATTATGGAGTCTAATGGTTTTGGTTTAGACTTAGGATTAATGGCAGATTATTTGGAAGCAGAGCTTGATAATGGAGAATATATTCCAAGAATTCCTCCCTTAAAATATGGCTTCAGCCTACAGTTCACTCAAGATAATTTTAATGCGGATTTAAACTGGACGCGTTTCGAAGATCAAGAGCATATTGCTCAAGGTGAGCTACCAACCGAAGGATTTGACATGCTTGATTTAGACGTATCTTATCGGTTATTTAGTCAGAACCATGAAGCCTTGTTTTTCTTTAGAGCAAAGAATTTACTCGACGAAGAAGCGCGCGATCATTCTTCTTTCTTGAAAGATCTTGCGCCAAGAGCTGGAAGAAACTTTTTAGCGGGTATTCGCTATCAGTTTTAATCTAAAGAATGACCGGCAGTTAATTACTGCCGGTTAGCTTTATTTTTTCCATCTGCTTTCGGTAACGCTTTACAAAGCTATCCGCCAAGTACAAACTCAAAGCCAACCAAATTAATCCAAAAGTAATCCCTTTTTGCCAATCAAAAGGCTCTTGATAAACAACAACCGCTAACATAAATGTCATTGTCGGTGCTATAAATTGCAAAAAACCTATCGCGTAAAGCGGCAATCGACGAGCTCCAATGGCAAAAAGAATTAAAGGAACAGCAGTTATTATACCGCCGGCAGCTAATGTCAAATCGGTTTCAGAAGAGTGATTTAAAAAGCTTGCCGATCCTTGATACAAAAAATAAAGAATTGCACCGAATGCGATTGGAAAAGCAAACAAGGTTTCTGTCAGTAATCCATTCATTGAATCAACAGGGGTATGTTTTCTTACTAGCCCATAAAGTGCAAATGTAAGGGCTAACGCCAGACTTAACCAGGGAATTTGACCAACTAATACTATTTGATTAAGAACTCCTAAACCTGCAATGAACACAGCTATCGATTGAAGTCGACTCATTCTCTCTTTTAGAATAATTACTCCCAATAAAATCGATAGTAATGGATTGATAAAGTATCCCAAACTGGTATCTAACACTCGGTCATTGACTACTGCCCATGTAAAGATAAACCAGTTATTTGAAACAAGAACCGTGCTTAATAGCAACATCCATCGAAGTTTTTTGTTTTTCCAAATGGCAATCACACCGACTGGTGCTCTGAGTAATGCCATAAAAATTAAAACCGTTGGAACACACCAGGCAATACGATGCATTAGAATTTCTAAAGCATTAACATGAGTCAATGCTTTGAAGTAAACGGGTATCAACCCCCACCATAAAAACGCAGCGATCGCTGCAAAATATCCACGCTGTTTTTCTTGTTCTAAACTATTCATTCAATCAGCCAATCAAATAGGTGCCCGTTCCGAGCGCTATCAAAATCCCTTCTTCATTATGAAGTTCCATTCTGACAACAGCTACTTTATTTCCAGCTCGGAGAATTTTTGCCGTTGCTTCAAAAACAGAACCCCGGCCCGGTCTTACATAATCGATACGTAAATCAATGGTCCCTAACTTCGCAATTTTATCCAGCAATTCTTGTTGATGTGTTTCTGGGTTTTTCTGCATTAATCCAATTGCCGCCATAATGCCACCCGCGACATCGATAGAGCTGGCAATTACACCGCCGTGCAATATACCTTGGACAAAATTCCCGACAAGCTCTGGTTTGTTATCGAATTCTACACTGCATATTTCTCTCTCACATTGTTTTATTCGCAAACCGATTAACTTGTTAAAGGGTATTTTTTCGCTAAATGTTGTTGCTATCTGCTTAATTAACTCTGGTTTAGTCATTTTTTCATCCATGCAATTGAGGGATATAACTGAAATTACTCTCTCGATAGTTGCATTTGTTCATTTGCAATGATCGGCAGAAATAAAAACTCAGATTTGAGTTTATATCACTGGAAAACAATAACACGTTAGTACCTATTTCTAGTGAATGAAATTAGATCTATCGCTTTAATCGTATGAATTCTAAAAATTTGGGAACAAATAGCTAACTGCTTGACAAAACGGGATTTTTTCTCTAGAAACAAAGTACTAAGTCAAAAAAGTCGTATCATGAGAAAAAATAAACCGGGAAAAAATAACAGGAAAAATCTACGGCGAACGGCCGTAGGTAAGAAGCATTTCAAGGATAGAAAAGGTAATCGTCAATTTAGAACTAATCTAGATGCCCAAAACCCGGTAACAGAAGAACTGAATGAAGGAACACAAAATGAAACACCCGAGTCTAAAGGCTCAACATCTCCTAGCGATCCTGTAGAAGCAGTTAATCAGCTAGCTTCAGCGTTATCCAACTTGCTCCCAGATGGCGAGGTCCCAGACGCGTCGAAGAATGAAGTCGACGAGGACGAGAAGTCAGAAGCTCCCACTGGTTCAGCAGAGCAGCAAGAAGAAGCCGAGGATGAAAGTAACAATTTTATTGAAGATAAGTCTGACCCTGCTAATTCGGAGTCAGCCTTAACTGAGCCGAAGTCAAAAGAAAATTCCGCAGAAGAAGTTGAGCCAAAACAGTATGGTTCAGCACCGGATCAATCACCGCTTGGAGAAATCTTAACTGAAGACAAAGATCCAGAATCTGACGGCCACATTGCTCCCGCTGATATCGTTCCCGAAAATACATCTTCAGCCGAATATACAGCTGAATCAGAGGAACCCCTCGATGAAGCAACCGAGGCATCAGCTCTAACAGACCAGACATCAACTTTAGAGTCAGAAACGTCTCATGATGAAGATGCCGCCAGTATAGAAGAGATGGAACCCGTATCGCTCGAATCCGAGCAGACGACAGAAACGGATGAAGCGAGTGAAACGGACCTTGACGATCAAACAACGTCTGAGGCCAATAGCCCTGACCAAGATTTGGAACAAGCTCCAGACGAAGTAACCAACGAATCAAACGAGTCGGTTGAACCGATTTATCCTGAACCTTCAGCCGAATCTTTGGACCAACCAGAACAGACTGAAGAGCACGATGAAGCCGCAACATCATTGACTGACGAACCCAGTCTCGCGGAGATGGAACCCGTATCGCTCGAACCCGAGCAGACGAAAGAACCGGATGAAGCAAGTGAAACGGACCTTGACGCTCAAAGAAAGACTGAGACCATTAGGCACGATGAAGATTTTGGACAAGCTCCAGACAAAGTAACCAACGAATCAAACGAGTCGGTTGAACCGATTTATCCTGAACCTTCAACCGAATCTTTGGACCAACCAGAACAGACTGAAGAGCCCGATGAAGCCGCAACATCATTGACTGACGAACCCAGTCTCGCGGAGATGGAACCCGTATCACTCGAACCCGAGCAGAAGACAGAATCGGATGAAGCAAGTGAAACGGACCTTGACGCTCAAAGAAAGACTGAGACCATTAGACCCGATGAAGATTTTGAACAAGCTCCAGACAAAGTAACCAACGAATCAAACGAGTCGGTTGAACCGATTGATGCTGAACCTTCAGCCGAATCTTTGGACCGACCAGAAGAGACTGAAGATCCGACTGAATCTGTAGAACTTTCGGAAGACGCAGACGCGACATCTGCGCTCATTGATACAAAATCGGTTTCTCTTCAACCAGAAGAAGAAAATCCTGAACCAGAACAACCTAATGAGTTGAAACCAGAGGATGAGTCGCGCCCTGTTCACGCCGAAAAAAATGAAAAGGTTTCTGGAATAGAGACAGCTTCCCCCAATCAGTCGGTAAAGGATAAACCCGCGAAAGAATCGCCTTTTGCAAAATACCTTGATGACTCTAACGAATCCGTAAAAACGGAGAAAGAAAATAGCAATCAGTCGACCACGGCAGCTTTTGAGCACAAGAATAAATCTGAAGACGATGAGCTGAGCGAAGAGCAAGTCAATAGAATAATTTTATCGAAACTAGCAAAACCCTTCGATCCCAGAAAGGTAGACAATAGCAAAAGACCTTCGATTCAATCGATTATCCAGCAGCTTCGAGAAGCAGGTCTGGAAAAGCAAACCGAAATAAGATCACTAACATCTGATAAGCCTAAAGAGCCCTCTGACTTACCTCTGGTACCGAAGAATAAAGGAAAGGATGCATCCAAAGACGCCACTACTGAGTCAGCAAAGAAAGCCTTGTCCACACTCGAAAAGCTGGATAATCAACAAGAAATAACCAAGCTTACTTCTGATTCAGAAGGAGCAATGGCCTTTGAGCAAAAAGAAAAAAAACAACCTGAACAACATGTCGGGACTGCACCAACAGATGAATCGTTATTTGACAGCGATGCTCATCCAAGCCCAATTCCGTCGGAAACGGTAGAAGCCGCAGAAGCCGCAGAAGCCGCAGAAGCCGCAGAAGCCGCAGAAGCCGCAGAAGCCGCAGAAGCCGCAGAAGCCGCAGAAGCCGCAGAAGCCGCAGAAGCCGCAGAAGCCGCAGAAGCCGCAGAAGCCGCAGAAGCCAAAAAAGTAAAACCTCGAGTTATTCCTGAGTCAAAAGAAAAACCTGAAAAACCAAAAGGTAAACTTGAAACAAAAAAGCGTGTAAGACCCAAGCCGGTTAAAGCGAAACCACCCAAAAAAGCTTCTCCACCGGTAGTCAAAGAGGGACCTTCCTTTGGCGACAAACTTAAAAAGGCTGGCAACAAACTCAAAGATATTTCTTTAAAAACCAGCGCAGGTGTTCGCTATTTCACTGATTGCTATAAAGAGGAACCCAAGGGAGCGGTTGTTTGGTGGCTTAAAACATTCAACGAACAAGCCGGATTGCAAGAAGCTATTCTCAAACTTTCACGAGAATCACAAAATGAAAACTTTACCTTGGATAAAATCTGGTCAACACTTTCTGAGTTCACTCTCCGATCGGAAGATATTAATAAACTTAAATGGTTTGATGAAGCTCACCAAAAGATTGTTCAGCTAATCACCTCGCTTAAAGCGGGTAAAAAGCCAGAACGTTCAACGCTACAAAAGTTACAAAACCAGTTACGATTCATCGCGAACTCCGAAGAGTTCTGCCACAAATATCGATTGGATTATGTTCGAAAAGAGGTATTTAGAATGTACAAAGAATTAAGCAAAGTTCTCGATGAATTAAAGCGAGTAGAGCGAGAAAAATTAGCAAACAGAGAAAACGATCAGAAGCTTGAAGCAAAACGCCTCGAAAAAGAAAAAGCAGAAGCCTTGCTTAAAAAAGAACAAATGGAATTAATCAAACAAAAAGAAGCTCGACTCAGAGCATTAGAGGAGAAGAAAAAAGCAATAGCACGTAAGCAAGCAGAAGAAGCTGCCTACATTAAGGAGGAAAAAGTAGCCGAACTAAAAGCGCAAGAAGCAGAGCGACAAAGACAACTCCAATTGCAAGAGTCTTATGTTGAGATGCAAGTTCAAGACAAGATTGCCAAAATGGGCGTAAAAGAACTAGCAGTTGTATTGGGTGGTCGTATGTTACGATCAGAGTTATCGGAAGACGATAAAAAGTCACTTGACGACCTAAAAACCAAATTGTTGGGACTTTAATTGCTCAAACACCAACCAGATCAGACCACATAAATTTGATCAATTTCACATCTTGTATAATTCAAAAAAAATTTTTCGTACATCATCAGAATAAAAACCAACCAAGATATAACCAACTATCAACCAAACTGTACACATCACGTCCAAAACAGCTCAAAACACGCACTTTCTTTATATAAATCACACTTTTGTGTCAATGTTATTACTGAATGAAACCTTGGTATTATTCACAATTGACCTGTAATTTTTACACACCTAGTATCGAAGTGTGCTTATTAAAAAAGCAGCACAAAAATCACTGTTAAGACATTTTCATTAATAATAATAAAAGTCGAAACTTGATTAAGTTTAAGTGGTCGCTCAAGTAAGCAGTATCGACAAGTTGGGATGAAAGATAGGGACTCTCGCCTTAAAGAATAATAATAATCTCCGTGAGAAGAACTCTTAACTGATTACAATAAAAACGAGTTGTCAGGAGCTATAAATGAAAAATAACTTAAAACTCAAAACGGCATCACTTGTAGTTGGAGCGTCTTTCGCTGCTGCATCTATGGGAATCAATGCTGAATCTTCAAATGAGTTCTCAATAAAAACAACCAACAAAGCTGGTGCGCCATCGTTTGCAACAGGAAAATTGGGCAAAGTACAAAATAAATCAGCAGGGGATACTTTAAAAAATATTCTAAGAACTAAAGCATCTTACGGATTTACTGGAAAAGAAGACTTTTCTGTTAAGCGCCAATGGCTTGATGCTTTAGGAAAAATGCATACTCACTTCGACCAAACAATAAACGGTATCAAAGTTTACGGTACTAGCATGATCCTTCATGCCAACGTTACTCAAAGTTCTCTGAAAAGTGGCGACAATATCGGTGAAGTTTATGCTGTAACAGGTGCATTAGCTCTCGAAGATAAGACAGATAGCTTATCAAAAAGACGTGTTGATACTAGCAATCCTAAATCAGCTCTCGCAGCAGCTAATAAAGTTGGTAACGTTTCAGGAAAACCTGAACTTGCTTACATTTACGTTCCTGAGCTTGGCAAAGCTAAATTAGCTTGGAAAATTGATGTTAAATACAATTCAAATCAAGGTTTTGAACACGACGTTATTTTCTTCGACGTAAACAGCTCAGAAGAGTTAGCAAGACACCCCCAAGTTCACAGAGCTAAACGTCACTATACGTACACGATGAATAATAATAATTACAATCACTATTCACGTCCGGGTACATTACTTTGCTCAAATAATGAATCTTGTGGAGACACTTCTG
Source organism: Pleionea sediminis (assembly GCF_007570825.1). Classification (GTDB taxonomy): domain Bacteria; phylum Pseudomonadota; class Gammaproteobacteria; order Enterobacterales; family Kangiellaceae; genus Pleionea; species Pleionea sediminis. The sequence goes on from NZ_SUNB01000001.1 coordinate 1,431,546, forward strand.
CTCAAAATGCACACGATGGTGCTTCAATCGTTTATGACTACTACTTAGAAAAACATGGCCGTGATGGTGTTGATGGAAACGGCATGAATATGATTTCTAGTGTTCATACTGGAAGCAACTGGAATAATGCAGTTTGGTACCAAAACCAAATGATGTATGGTGATGGTGACGGTAACTACTTCAGTGACTTAACCGGCGACTTTGATGTTATCGCTCATGAGTTAACTCACGGAGTTACTCAGTTCACTGCTGGCTTAATTTACCAAAATGAGTCAGGCGCGCTAAATGAAGCAATGTCTGACATCATGGGTATATCAGCAGAAGCTTATAAGAACGGTAGCTCGTCACCAGCATGGAAAATCGGGGATGAAGTTTTCACACCAAGTCAATCCGGCGACGCGTTGCGCTATATGGATGATCCAACTGAAGACGGCAGCTCTTACGATTACTATCCAGAAAGATACGTTGGCACACAAGACAATGGCGGTGTTCATTGGAACTCAGGTATCGCCAACTTAGCTTACGTTCTTCTTGTTGACGGTGGTACTCACCCTCGCAACAAGACAACAGTTAATGTACCTGGCATTGGATTAGGTAAAGCGGAGAAAATTTTCTATCGCGCGCTTACAACTTATTTCAATCAAAGCACTAACTTTTCTGCAGCTCGAACCGGTACTGCTCAAGCAGCATTAGACTTATACGGCCAAGCTGAGAAAACTGCGGTTGAAACAGCATGGTGTGCTGTTGGTGTTGGTAGCTGCCCATCGGGTGATGGTGATAACGGCGACGGCGACAACTCTGGTGATAATGTACTCGAAAATGGCGCTGCGAAAACTCAGCTTTCTGCAAGTCGTGGACAAGACATCGAATTCACTATGGAAGTACCAGCTGGCGCAACTGACATCAACTTTGCAATGAGTGGTGGCTCAGGTGATGCAGACCTCTACGTGAAGTTTGGATCAGCTCCGACTGACTCTAGCTATGACTGTCGTCCATACAAAAGCGGAAACTCTGAGTCTTGTACTGGCGAAGATTCTGGCGGTACATACTATGTTCGCATCAAAGCTTACAGCTCTTTCTCAGGTGTGAGCCTTGTCGGTAGTTACACAGCAGACGACGGCGGCAGCGGCGATGATGGCAGTAGTGACCTAGAGCCAATTGATGTTTCTGCATCTGACATCTCAGTGGGTAGAGGCGAATGGCAACGTTTCGAGTATGCATTACCTGATGGTTATTCGTCTATGACAGTATCTATCTCTGGTGGCTCTGGTGATGCAGACCTCTATGTTAACTATGGCTCACAATCAACAACATCTAATTACGATTGCAGACCTTATAAGAGTGGCAACAATGAAGTTTGTAACTTCAACAACCCTCAAGTTGGAACATGGTATTTAGACATCCGTGGCTATAGAGCTAGCTCGGGAATCACCATTAGGCTACAAGCACAGCCATAATAAAAAGAACTGTGTTGTTTAAAAAAGGGAGCTTTAGCTCCCTTTTTTCATCCTGTCCAACCAATCGAGATCAAATAAGCACTTCAAAATCAATTCCTCTAACTACTCAATAAAACAACTAAGCAAATAGAATCTTAAATTTAGGTATGCCTTTTTCGGTTAAATTAATTAAACAATCGATTCTATTGATCCCCGTTCAGCTATACGCAGAAGATTTAAAAGTAAATTTGCTACGGATACATTTAGGAAAGCGACAATAAGGTATCGGCTCTATGATGCTTTTATTTTGTATAAAATGAAAAGTTAATTGGTATTTAATTGATTTTATGATTTCTTCAGTAGCGAAAATTTAAAAAAAGTAAAAATTGGAACTCATATTTATCGCTCATCAATATTGAGTCGTTACTTCAATAACAATCTTGCTAAAGCAATATTTACCTAGTAACTTAATTCCTTTGTTACTCATATCTTAATAAATATCGGGTTTAAGGATATGACTCCATAACTCGACGTGTACCTAAAATTTTAATACCTGATGTTTCCTTCGAGAGTTTCATAGTCCCCTAAAAATTCATCAAAATACTTTTATAAATCAACTTATCTTATTAGTACATAAAATTCTAACCGGTATTATTCACCATTGAACATTTGTTTTCACAGACCTAGTATCAAAACGCGCCCCAATAATAATTAAAGCGCATAAAACACTGTTAAGGTAATTTCATAATAATAAAAGTCGATATTTAACTTTTTTGTTAATTCGCTGTTTCGATAATTAAAAATGAAAGATAGGAACTCTCGCGCATACAAAACTAATAACTTAAGTGAGACCGACACTTAACTTATATATACAAGAGTTGTCAGGAGTAAAAATAAAATGAAAAATAAATTCAAACTCAAAACAGCATCACTCTTCTTTGGAATTTTTGCCACAACAATTCCATTAAATTCACATGCTAAAACGGATTTATCAATCGAAAATAAAAACATTGCTGGCCAAATGAAGTTTTTAACAGAGAAAATTAGCTCTGTTAACTCTAAGTCAGAAAACCAAACGTTTAAAGGTCTACTTAAATCTATGACCTCTTATGATGTTAATGGATCTGAAGACTTTTCAATTCGCCGACAATGGACCGATTCGTTAGGTAAAAAGCATATAACATTCGAACAAACTATTGACGGTTTAAAAGTGTATGGTTCAAACATGACAATGCATTTGAACGTAACGTCAAATACATTGAAAAACGTAAAGATTTCAAGTGATGTTTACGCCATTTCTGGTGTTTTAGCAGTAGCCGATGATGCAAGTTTATTAACAAGTAAACGAGCGACTCGCATTAGTAGTAAACTCGCATTAGCTGCTGCTGAAAATATTGGTAAAGTTTCTAGCAAACCTGAACTCGCTTACGTTTATCTGCCTGAATTAGAGAAAGCGAAGCTATCTTGGAAAATCGACGTAAAGTACGATACAGAGCAGGGATTTGAACACGATATTATATTTTTTGATGCTCATAGTGCAGTGGAGTTAATTCGTCATCCTCTAGTTCATCGAGCAAAATCTTACGATACTTACACTATGGAAAATGAGGTTTACGATCATTATTCCAAACCAGGTCGTTTGCTTTGTACGACTGGCCGCTCATGTCCTGATGCTTCGGCTCAAAATGCACATGATGGAGCATCAATTGTTTATGATTATTATTTTCAAGTTCATGATCGTGACAGTATTGATGATAATGGTATGAAAATTATTTCAAGTGTTCATACTGGATACAATTGGAATAATGCCGTTTGGTATATTGATCAAATGATGTATGGCGATGGTGACGGAACAGAATTCGGTGACTTAACGGGTGATTTAGATGTTATTGGTCATGAGTTAACTCACGGAGTTACACAAAATACCGCAGGACTAATTTATTACGGAGAGTCGGGCGCTATTAATGAAGCAATGTCAGACATAATGGGCGCATCGGTAGAAGCATTTCACAACGGCTCAACGCCGAATTGGAAAATTGGCGATGCCGTATACACACCTCGAACTCCAAATGATGCGTTACGTTATATGGATGATCCGGCAAAAGACGGTTTTTCTAGAGACTATTACCCTGATCGCTATAGAGGCACAGGAGACAAAGGTGGTGTTCACATTAACTCAGGTATTGCCAATTTAGCTTATACTTTATTGGTTGATGGCGGCACCCATCCGCGCAATAAAACTTCTGTAGTTGTACCTGGTATTGGCTTAAGTCAAGCAGAACAAATTTTTTATCGCGCTTTAACCACTTATTTTAGTCCAAGTACAGACTTTGCTGCTGCTCGCACAGGTACAGCACAAGCTGCGCTAGATTTATATGGGCAAGCCGCGAAAACGGCAGTTGAAACAGCTTGGTGTGCAGTAGGCGTAGGCTCGTGTCCATCAGAAGGAGATGAAGGAGAAAATAATAACGAGCCAATGAGTGGTTCTGAATCAAATATCACAATTTCAAGAGGTGACTGGAAAAGATACAGCGTCGATCTACCAACAGGTTATTCGACAATGATTGTACGTCTTTCAGGTGGTAGAGGTGATGCCGATCTTTATCTTAAACGGAACGGACAACCAACAACTCGATCTTTTGACTGTCGCTCATATAATTATGGAAATGATGAAGAATGTATCATTGATAATCCTTCTAGCGGTACTTGGAGTATTGGAATTTATGGCTACGAATACAGCTCTGGAATTACCATTACTTTCGAAGCAAGACCATAATCATGAAAAAAGGGAGTTTTAAGCTCCCTTTTTTTACATTTCATAGTTTTATTAATCGAACTATAAATCTTTCAATAAACCTTCTACCGTTCGACTTGCTTGAAGTTCTCCACTACCGCACTGTCCTTCGCTCGTTATTCGATAAAAGGTTTCACCATCGGCAATAAAATTAGTACATGTAATAATTGCTCTACAACCTGTTAAACCATTAATAGAAAAGTTTATTGTTTGATTATTACAACTTCCTGTCCCTCCAATTGGGAAAAGTGACATAGCGGATGCTTGCGCACCACTTTCAGCGGCAAAAAATGCGCGAATCGTTAATACTTCCTGAGCCACTGCTAGGTTAGCAGTTTGTGTCATTCGAAATAATGCTGCTGCTAACAACCCTAAAACAACGATTATGAATAGAGCTGCGAGTAAACTAAATCCACTAATCTTATTAGAATATAAATTCATGGAAAGTTCCTTATATGAACTTCATGATCCAGTTGAATAACCTCATTTCTACCCTGAAATAGTAAGTTCATTAACAAAATTCCTGAACGATTTAACGCTCCTGAACTATAAGTAAATACAGATACAGGGTTACCATTATTAGATGACAAAACTTTATTAATAATTAAATTCGCAGCTCCCATTGCAGAGGGAAATGGTTGTGACAAACTAAAGCCATAAGATTCATATCTATTTAAATTACTACCATCTACACAAAAGCTCACGGGTTCAGAAACGAAAAATATTCGTCGCTGAGGAGATTCTCGTAAGAATTGAGTTGATGAAATTGTCACTTCTGTAATATTACTTCCAAGCTTTGAAAATGCACTCACTGTAGCAACATGTCCCGAAGATGTATCGTAAACTTCACTAGAATTAAGAGGGATTACCATAACAAATAGAGAAGAAGTTGAGAGACCACTTAGCTCTGTACTAGCATCAGCCTCAATAATTCTTAAACTTGTGTCAGCAGTCGATGTTGGTAATGTTTCATATTGTGTAGCTGCAAGTATGGGTACAAACTCGACACATAAGTTATTAGAACTCACCCGAACGCTATTAGGCATAGCCTCACGTATTTCTCGTGAAATACGCTCAACAGCTAAACGCGATGAAGACGCCATGCTTAGTCTTTCTTCCGATTGCAAATAATTTTCAGTGGTGTCTGTAAATATTGTAGTAACCGTCAAAGTCACGACGGAAAGCAAAACAATCACAATTACAAGTTCAATAAGCGAGAAACCATTAGTTTTTTGTGTCGTTTCCATGTTCAATTTAATTACTAAAAGTTGGTTCGGTAGGTTGAGAAAAAGTAGATGGCATTGTTTGGCGCATTAACAGTAACATCAATACGCTTTGCATTTTGATTACTTAATCCTAATTCGGTACCGGCATACGAAACGGTAATCGATACACTATAAGAAGCACTGTAATTTGTTTTTTGGTTTCCTAAAGCATCCGTTGGACTTTCTGTTAACCCATTGTAATCATCAACATCATCATAATTTTCACGAGATTCGCTTTCAGGTCCAAGTGTTGTTGAACAAGCAGGTGCCACACCATCACCACATCTTATTTGAGAGCCGATTCCATTATTTTCGTCGAATCTTTTTCCACGAATTTCTTCCAAATAGGCCTGGCCCAATTCAGCGGCTCGAGCTTGAAGCACAGGATCGGAAGTAGCAGAAGTTGAGGGGTTAAACGCAACGACTAAAACAGTGAGAGCAACAGCAAATACAACTATTGCTATTACAATTTCAATTAAGGTGAATCCTGAATTAACAAAGCCACGCAAAACCAGAAGTCTCCACACAAACACTTAACCCAGCACTTGGGGTTATGGAAATTGTAGTCGACGTTGTTTCCCCTAAGGAATTATAAACCAAGTTTGAAGCAGAAAATTCAACGTCATAGCTATTTGAAAAATCGAATGGATATCCCGACAAACTTGTTCCATCTTGTTGAATATTAAGGGAAGTAGCAGAAATAGCAACAGAGACTGTGCGTGATGTATTACTTAAAGCGAGTTGCTGAGCAAACCTGAGTCGATTAACCAACTCGGCTCCAGCAGCTCGCGACTCAAATGACTGATCGGAACCAAAGCGAGGTGCAACAACAGCAGCGAGTATACCAACAATAATAATGACTATTACAAGCTCGAATAACGAAAAAGCCGCCTGCTTGGCAGGCGGCTTTCTTATATCCAAATGCATAAATAACAGATGTAAATTAGCATCCACTTACAGTTAGAGCTACTGTGGGTGGGATACCTGCACCCGTAGATTCTGAATAAGCAACCTGACAACTGTCATTTGTTGGATCACCGTCACCATTTCTATCGAAACCAACTACGCCATCAGTTAGCACGCCTGTTATCAAGTCGTCACTACCACCATCTAAATCAACCAAACCTTCTATTTCTTCGACGGCAGGATAGCCAAAAGCTCCGGTTAAGTCTGCAGAACCATCGCCTGTGGTATCAATGTTATCGGCGCCTGTATCAGCCGCTTCTTGGCCCTGAATTAATGCTTTGGCATAAACTAAACTAGCAGCTGAGCGCATAGAAGCCTCTATGCCGGATAGAACAGATGCTCTTGCATCTGACTGAACACCAATAAATCGAGGTGCCGCTACAGCAGCCAAGATACCTATGATTGTAATTACAACAACTAACTCAATGAGCGTAAAACCTTTCGCACCCGCTTTCATGGATTCCTCCGATATACAATTAATAAAAAACGCTTATTTTGGGCAATCCGTTCCGAAATAGATTCTCAAAATTTAGCAGAATTGACTTCAATAAGCAAAAATAACCTTTGTTATTTCATTATAATTTCAGGAAGTTAAGCCATTTTTCTTGATTATTCATTAACTTCTAATTTTTAAACTTACCTTGCCAGACTTTGGATTGTATAAAATCGAGTGCTCCGGAAACTTAATCGACCTAAAATGACAAACACCGCTCAGACTTTTAACTCGAATCTTAGCTTGGGCTTCAGGCTCTAGCATAGGTTGCATAACGACTAATAATGCATTCCAAATTTCTCGACAATTATTGGTTGTTACCGGTAACGTAATCGAGTTTTCTGAGTGACTGGTTCCTATGGGAAAACCTTGCTTATTAAAATCCAAACCGAAATCATTAATCTTGACTAAATCTATATAATTCAGCTTATTTGCTGATACTGCGTGAAACTTCATATGAGAGAATATCACTGCTTGTTGCAATGCACTGGTCGTAACAGTCAGAATTTGCTGATCAGCTTTCCGTGACTCTCTCTCATTTGGGCTAAGTACCGACCAGAGTAGAGAAGAAATAAAAAAGCCTATAACAAGCGACCAAGTTATTAAGCGAGAAATCGCAAGTCTCATCGATTACCTCACAGCATTTGCTGCAAGATCCCATACTGGTAAAAATACCCCTAAAGCTAAAACAAGAATCATTGCGCCAACGATCACGATCATTATCGGTTCAATGTAGTCTCCTATTTTTTTGATATCATAATCAACTTCGCGCTCGTAAAACTCCGCTACCTCTTCTAACATTTCATCCACTTGGCCAGTATCTTCTCCAACCTGTAACATTTGCATCACGAGTGAAGAAAACATTTTTGACTTCGCAGCAGCTTGCGTAATGGACTCACCTCGTTCAACTGCAGAGCGCATTTCAATAACATGATTACCAACATATTTATTATCAACAACAAATGAAACAACCCCTAACGCATGTGTTACCGAGACACCCGCACGAGACATCATTGCAAATGCGCGAGCGAACCTTGCCAACAGAGCTCGATAAATAATGCTACCAAAAATTGGGAAGTTGAGTTTTTTTCGGTCCCATTTTAACCGTCCGGAATCCGTATTTATCCATTGATAAAAGGCAATAACCGCTAACATTGAAACGCCAATAATTAAATACCAATAATTAACAAAGAAATCCGATGTACCAATTAATATTTGAGTAAAGATTGGTAATTCATTAGTCGACATCGAGCGAAATAGTGCAGCTAGCTTTGGAATAACAAACCAGTTAATACCAAAAAACGCGACTATAACGATAGTGATTACAATGACGGGATATCTCATTGCTGACTTAACACGATTTCTGTTTTCTTCCTCTAGCTCTAAGTAATGTGAAAGCCGATTAAATGCTTCTTCTAGATTTCCTGAGTTCTCACCAACATGAATTAAGCTTACGTAAAATGAATTAAAAACTTTTGGATGTCTGGCAAAACAAGTTGCCAAATCATTACCGGCAGTTAAACCATCAAGAATGTCTTTTAATGCTTCTTTTAGAGGAATACTTTGTGCCGTTTCGATAAGCCCTGTAATCGAACGATTAAGCGGGACACCTGCCTTTGTCAAACTGTACATTTGCCTGGAAAACATTACCAAGTCACTGTTGTTCACAGTTTTGGATCGTAATAATTCTTTCAGTGTTTCTCCAACATCAAAAGAACTACCTTTCTGTTCAGAAATATCTACCGGAATCAAACCTTGAGATTGTAACCGCTCTGCAATTGCATCCGTGCTATTCGCTTCCAGCGTTCCAGTAACAGCATCACCGTTAATTCGACGAGCTTTATAGTCATAAATCGGCATAACTTGCCCCAATTAGTTTTGCCTGACAAATATATGACTCGTTGAAAATCATTATTCACCTCCCGGCAATAAATCAGTTTCTTCAACGGTTTCGCCTATACGATATACTTCTTCTAATGAAGTGGAACCTTTCAAAGCAAGCTTGACGACACTGTCTAACAAAGAACTGTAAAAAGGAGATGCTTTAGCGGCTTTATTAAACTCGTCAACATCGTGTCTGCGTAAAGCACTTAACATAGAATCATCAAGAACCAGCATTTCCTGAATTGCTATTCGACCTCTATATCCAGTGTTATTACACTGCGTGCATCCATCTCCCATTTTAAAAGTAGAGTCGGCAAGCTTTACACCTTTAATAGACTCAAGCCATGCATGCTCTTGTGGATCAGCTGCTATATCTTTAGCACAGTGTAGACACACTTTTTTTACAAGTCGTTGAGCGATAACACCACGCAATGCACTGGCAACCAAGTAAGGTTCAGCACCCATGTCAGCCAAACGTAATGCAGAAGAGATAGAATCATTTGTGTGAAGAGTGGATAGAACTAAGTGACCGGTCATAGCCGCTCTAAGGCCAATTTCAGCGGTTTCTTGATCACGCATTTCACCAACTAGTACAATATCAGGATCTTGTCTTAAAACTGAACGCAATACTTTCGCGAAGTCGAGACCGATTTTATTATTAACCTGTACCTGATTTACCCGTGATAAATAATATTCAACAGGATCTTCGATAGTTATTATCTTTTTTTCGGGCTGATTTAATTCACTTAACGCAGAGTATAACGTTGTCGTTTTACCAGAACCAGTTGGTCCTGTTACCAAAATCATGCCATGTTGCGATCGTAATAACTGACGGAATTGAGCTAGAACTCCGGGGTCCATTCCAATATCATCTAGTCGAATAATACCACTCGTTTGATCAAGCAAACGCATTACGACAGATTCTCCATATTGTACAGGCATGGTCGATAAACGGACATCAACATTATGGCCTCGTACTTTAACATTGAAGCGGCCGTCTTGCGGTTTACGTTTCTCTGAAATATCGAGACCACACATCAGCTTCAACCGTAATACTAATGCCGATGCAATTCTCTTTTCTTTCATTACTTGTTCTTGCAATGAGCCATCAACTCGAAGCCGAATTCTTAAGACGTCTTTATCGGGCTCAATATGTACATCTGACGCTTGCAGCTGAACAGCTTCTTCAAAAACACTTTGAAGCAACTTGGCGACTGGAGCTTCATCAGAATCGGTCGTATCTGCAAGTGTAGGTAGCTCAAACTCTTCGGTACCTAATTCACCCTCAAGCTCTTCCGCCAAAGAACTAATTTCATTTGTTTTTCGATAAAATAGATCGATATTACGAATAATGTCGGCTTCTTTTGCAACACTGGCTTTAACAGGTTTCTTTAATATGGCTTGAATTTGATCATAACGATTCAAATCGGTTGGATCAGCCATCGCAATTAATATCGAGTCTTCCTTTTCATCAATAACCAAAGTTCGGAAACGGCGTGCTTGAATCTCTGAAAGTAATGGTACTGCGGCTTCGTTGACTTTAAAGTTAGGCAAATCTATGTAATCAATTTCCAATTGTTGAGCCAAAAACTTTAATAGCTGCTCTTCGCCAACATATCCCAAATTAACAAGCATCGAACCCAAACGCTGACCCGTTGATTTCTGTTGCTTTAGAGCATCCATCAACTGTTCTTCAGTGATAACATTGCCTTCTACTAACAGATCACCAAGCCTTATCTTCTTTCTTAACATTAAAGTAGACCTTCTAAATAGCGTAATTTCTGTTTTAAATATCGATGCTGTTGCTGATTAATTCTTGGATCTCCTGACGCTTTAGAGAGAGCTTGATAAGCATCTCTAAATCTCTTCTTGGACTCTAATGAAATGCTTAATCCCAGCCACCAATCACCACGTTCTTTATTACTCTTTAGTAAGTCAACATATACATCGATGGCTTCATCATGTTGATTTAACTGTTGAAAGGCTATTGCCTTCATCAGTCGAATATCCTCATTATTAATCTCACTATCGTTTGCTAAAGCTATAACTCGGGTCCATTGTTTCTTCTCTGCAAAATGTCGAATTAACAAAGCCCTGTAATTTCTGTGTGAAGGATATTGAGTGATTTTTTCTTCAAGAAAACGCTCTAGACTTGAATCATTAGAAGTTTCTAAGTAGACATATGCTAAATGCTCATTTGCCTGATGAAAAGCCGGAAATTCATCAACTATTTCTCGCAAAGCTTCTTCAGCCTTACCTAATAAACCCTGTTCAATAAGAGCCGTAGCTTTCTCCAACTTCAACTTTTTCAGCTCTTTTTGAGAATATGATTTAACGTTTTCTTTATCTATTCCTTTAGCTTGAGAGTCATTAGCTTTCAAATTACTCTTTGGTGTCACTACAGTTTTAACGTGTATTTTTCTATTATCTAACGCTCTTCGGTTATCTGATTCATTATTATTTTCTTCGGGGGTTGAACTCATTACTTGATGTTCTACCACTTTAAGTTGAACTTTATTATTCTTATTTTCTGTTAACTTTTTAGAGGAGCTGTTGATATCTTTTTTAACAATAAAAGCTGCTTTCAACGGATTATCAGAATCTATATCTTTCGTCTCAACATTAGCAATTAGTTCTTTTGGCTCGTGAACATTAGTTTTCTTATCTTGATTTATATTAAATTCTTTACTTTTGCTTTTTACTACCTCTGCTTTACTATCCGCTATCAGATAATCTTTCGGAACATTGTTACCCATTGAATTAAAAAAAATAATGAGCGATATCGCTATTAATAAAATGAATATAAAAATAACTTTTGTAATGTTACTCGAATTCTCACAAACAACTGCGGTTGGTCTATCATCATCTTCAGAAAAAATTGGTGAGTGATTATTGTTTTGCTTCTCCAAATCTTTGAGCATTCTATTTACGACACTCATGAAATCCCCCAAAAAGCAAAAGCTCCACCGCTAAATAATCCAAAAGCCAAAGATGTATAAATCCATCTGCGAGCTTTTGACATACTCCAGGTATCTTCTGTATCTCGAATCGCTTGAAAAACACTTCTAACGTTTATTTTTTTCTGACTTTTGCCATAAGCAAGCATAATAGATTTGTGACTTAATACATTCACTAAACGTGGTATTCCACGACTAGCATAATGAATAAAGAAATACGCCCCTACAGAAAAACTAATTTTTGGCATACCATTACTCACAGATTTTAGCCGGTGAATTATATAAGCTTTCGTTTGGTTATAATTTAATGGTTTTAGCTGATATGAGAAGGCAATTCGCTGTCTTAACTGCCTCAAGCTTTTCTTTTCTAACTTTTCATTTAACTCAGGCTGCCCAAACAAAACTATTTGAATAAGCTTACTTTTTTCAGTCTCTAAATTCGTAAACAACCTTAATGTTTCAAGTGTTTCTTCAGGCATCGCTTGTGCTTCATCAATAATTAGAATTACTGAACCTGATTTTTCATTGATTTCAACAAGCTTTTTCTGAATTTTTGGAATGATCTGTTCTTCACCTGTGTTTTTAGTGATCCTAATATTTAACTCATTAGCAAGAGCGAGTTTAAGCTCCTTTGAAGATAAAACTGGATTTGGAATGTAAGCGACTTTCCGCTTTTTATGAATTTTATTGATCAGTAGACGGCAAAGTAATGTTTTGCCTGAGCCGACTTCACCTGTAATTTTACAAAATGCTTCACCAGATAATAGCGAAAATTTTAATGTATTAAATGCTTCTAAATGTGATGGTAATGCACAAAACAAATTGGTGTCCGGTGTCAATGCAAAAGGCAACTGGCGGAAGCCAAAATGATACAAGTACATATTACTTATCCCTATGGATTAAACCGCTCAAATCTTTGACGTGTTCTATCCACTTCGTTCCCCCACATATCATCATTAACCACAGTCGCTTTTAATAATAAAACAAGCTCACTTTTTACAACTTTATCTCTTTGCTGTTTGAAAATATTTCCAATAACAGGAATGCTGCTTAAAAATGGTGTACCAGAATCTCGCTTAACGACTTGATTCTGCATTAGTCCTCCAATTACAACGACCTGACCGCTTTTTAACTTAACAATTGAATCCGATTCTCTAATGCTACTAAGTGCTAAAGGTAAAGTAAGATCTTGATCACCAATCTGAATACGTTTTGTTTGATCATTTACTTCACTCACGGAAGGATGCACGTGCAAAATGATACTACCGTCTGCACTTACTTGTGGCATTACATCTAATGCAATACCTGAAAAGAATGGTGTTAGAGTGACATCAGGTGTCGTTGTCGAGCTAATACCTGACGTTGTTGTTGTACTAATATCAGTTACATAAAATTCATCATTACCGACTTTAATAACAGCTTTTTGATTGTTTATGGTAGAAATTCTTGGACTCGAAAGAACTTGAACATCACCTTGTTGTTCTAATAAATTAACAGTAGCACTAAATGGATCCGAGTCACCTTCTTCAGTCTCGTACAATAAGTTGAATACTCCATTAATTGGATTAGCTTCTGCAGGTGTATCAATTACTTGTCCTAGCTGCCCTAGTGCAATGATATTGCCAGCACCATTTACATGAACCTTCGACCAATCAATTCCAGCTTGAAAGTCATCACTTAAACTCACTTCTAAGATTTTAGCTTCTAGAATAACTTGCCGACCTAGATTTGCTTGCGCAACACCTAAGTATTCAGCAACTTGTCGTTGAACTGAAGGGCGTGCTTTAACAAGTACCGTGCCAGTTTGTGGACTAACCATCACAAAACTTTCTTTATCCTGTGATGCAATAGCTTCAAGAGTTTTTTGAACTTCTTCCCATAGATTTGTTTCTGATGACGTCTCAATTCTTGATGAGTTTATGGTAGAGACTCCTTGCCCGCCTGAACTTTGATTATTTCCAGAAGATTGATTTTGTTGTCCTTGACCACCTGATGAATATATTTGACCAGAGCTAACTTGCGTTTGTGAATTACCTTTACGTCTAAGATTTAAATAATCAAGTGGGTATACTGCAGTTTGTACCTTTGAACCACCTACGTAATAAATATTTCCCTGTTTTTGAACACTTATATCATGTGTTTGCTCTAGGACACTTAAAACTTCATTAATCGTTACGTTTTTCAGCTGTAAGGTTACTGGCTCTTCTAGATTCGGATCGACCAAGATATTCATATCAGTATTATCAACAAGGCCCATCAAAAATTGATTTAACGGTAAATTATCTGCTTTGATATCAAAACGCACGGCTTCTTTTCGTTGATCATTACCCAAAGTAACCTTTGGCATCAATGTATCAAGTACAGCATTAGAGTCTGGAACGTTTTCTGAATCTGCTTTCTCATTCGCGCTTGAAAAGGTTTGTTCAACAAGAGAGTCTTGTTGAACTGAATCAGATTGTTGCGTATCGCTTGTTGTTGCGCAAGATACTATATAAAACGCGCTAAACAAGACGATAACTATTTTTCGCTTTCTCATTAGAGTGCTAACCTTTTGCTTTTGTAACTTTTACCCGTTTGACAAGACTGAGTGTTTTGTATTGACTGCCTTTTCTTAGAATTACTTTATTTTCTTTAATTTGGTGTACTCTATAACCATTAATGCGATCGCCCACTGCAACCGTTTTAGTATCTATAATTGCTTTGTAATTAAACTCATCGCGAATAATCGCTTTTAGTTGATTTACCTTTTTTTTAGGAGCTTCCTTATCTGTTGATTCCTTTTGTACTTGTGTGGTTAAGTTAATATAAGGGCGCGTCGGATCAGTCAGCTTATCAGTTTCACTAGCTGACACCGAAGCTGCAATAATAAAGCTAAGCGCCAATCCAATCTTTATCATAACTAAAAGTGTATATGGTAAGTTTAATTTCAGCTTCAGGATATTGTTTAACTTTATAATCTAAAGCATGCCAGTATATCTTTAAATTCATTGCTTCTAGTGATTCTAAACTTTTAATCAACTCAAAATAACGACCTTCCAAAGTAACGGTAAAGTCATGACGATAAAAGTTGACATCACTACCCGTACTTTTAGATTCTCCAGATCCCTTATTTTTTTTTGCAGTTAAATTCTTGAACGCCGGCTGAACAGGGTGTTTTTCTAATCCAATTAAATCTAAAGAACGGCTTTTTTCGAAAATATTTTTCAACAAGCCAGGCATTTGGCGAGGGGAAACCAACTGTGCATATCTAGACAGCTGGTTATCGAGTTCTTTTTCTTGTTTCTTTAATAGGTCGACCTGCTGACGCTTTTCATTGAATGCCGAACCCATGAGTTCCTGCTGGCGTTGTTCAATCGCTCCCGATAACTCTTTTCTCTCTTGAGTAATATTTGTCAGCTGGCGTTTCAATTTTTTCTGTTCAGCGTCATCAGATTGGTACCAAAAAAAATCGAAGATGACTAGTAGAACAACGACAGCAACACTTAAAACCATAATTCGATGCTTGGTTTCGAGTGATTCGTATCTATTACGAATTTTTGCTAATCCAGTTTCACTCATCGTTCAGCAAGACTCCATCTTTTAGCTCAAAATCAAAGACTCGTTGATCGGTTTCATTTTGAGTGATTGAAACAGCCGAAAACTGTCTCGCCATTGTTGATTTCTGAACGACATTGTCAATCCAAATGGAAATCAGTTTTGGATCCACTGTTTGACCTTTCAATGCAAGAATATCACTTTCCATTTTAATATCCGTTAACCAAATTCGACGCTCACTTTGTTTAGCTAACTGCCGCAAAAACTCACTAAAACCTTTGCCGGCACCAATATCGCTTGTTTTTAATGTTTGCAGTGCCAAGCTTTTATTTTGGATATTTGTTTGAGCATTGAGCAATAAATTATCCAAACCTTCCCAATCAGGGCGAGCAGAAACCACTTTATCAAGCTCAGCTTTTTGAATTCTCAAGGGTTCCAGCATTCTTTCTTCTCGAGCAATTTGTAATTTCATTAATTCTGTTTGATTATCTAAGTACCAACCTAAACCAGCGAATATCAATACAGCAGTGACTAAAACCAACAGCAATTGATTAATTGAAAGAATATCTTTTTGAGGTCGAAACTCTGGAAGATAAAGATTAATTTGCTGCATGGGCACCTCCGAGCTCTCTCAGGGCTCCGCCACAAACACTCAAATTTCGAATCAATTCAGTTTCAATAATCGGTGGTTGCCATTGATAGAGTGACTCAAGATTTAACAATTCAACGGCGAGTCCGAGATCACGCTTGAGAGCAGTTTCTAATTCCTCCAATTGACTCCCTACATTAGGAATTACAACTTTAGTTACAGCTCGTTTCGATATTTGGCTTTCGTAATAATCAAGCGTTCGTTGAATTTCCAGAAGGAGTTGATCGTTGCTATCTTGCTCTATATTTTCATCCAGTGATAATTCGTCTTCAGATTTATCTCTGGGAAGAAATACTCCGGGTAACTCACGGGTAAAAGAAAATTGATGCCCAATATAACAATTAACAACAACCCCGCGCAGACTTTCTGCAATGAGCGCTATCGATTGTCCCTCTTGTAACCAAGGCGTCATCAAGTTGCCCATTGCTAATTCCGCAATATCAATGGCTATTAAATTGATATCAACGAGCTCACTGAGTTTAATAATCGATTCCACAGCATCGCGGCGAGCTACTACGACATTTATTTTATTCTTCGATGGTAAAGCTTCTGGATAGTCGAAGTGAGTTAACACGGCTTCATTGATGGGAACGTCGATATGATCTTTTACTTGCCAACGAATTGCATCGTCCATTTCGTTCGAAGGAACATTTGGCTTATCGAGAGTCATAATTCGGTAATGTTCAGAAGCTAGTATCCAATAAGCATCGCTTCCTTTCACATCAAGTTTAGCCAAACTCGATTTAAAGTCTGTTTTGAGGGCTTCTTCAGTAAGAGCAAGTTGACCCGATAACTCAATGAAAGGTGTGGTGGAGAGAGGATTCAGCAAGCAATAGCTCAAAGTGTCACCGTCAAGTTGCAACCCTAAGCGTTTTTTATTCTTTTTCAGTAGCTTGCTAAGCCAATTCACGCTCTACCTTCTTTTTATCGACGAATTAGTTCACATTTTAATATATTTTTTAAAAAATCCCAGCAAATGTTTGAAATTTCAGTTAATTTTTAACCAATCTAGACTAGTTTTAGTTCAATTTTACTGAAAGATGTGGAAACGACCTTCAGCTAACATTACCTGTTAGGTGGTAAAAAGCCAACCTAACAACAAAAATTGTTTAGGAGAAATGAATGAGGCATTTCCTAAGTTGCTTATTTGCTGGACTTTTCAGCCTTTTATGCGCTGCAACATATAGTGCCTCAAATAGTAGCTGGACAGTAGACAGGCCACCTGGAGTACAAGAATTTGTCGATATAAAAGTGGATGAGGGGACCTGGATGAACATTGATGTTAATCCTGACGGTCAATCGATAGTTTTTGATCTATTAGGAGATATTTATGAATTACCCATACAAGGAGGAACTGCAAAGCGTTTAACTTCCGGTATGGCTTGGGATATACAGCCGAAATACAGCCCAAATGGAAAATCTATTGCCTATACGTCCGATAAAGGTGGTCAAGATAATATATGGCTCATGAGTCGCACCGGCTCGAATCAGCGAATTCTCACAAGTTCAAATCAAATTTTAACGAATCCCGCTTGGTCTCCTGATGGAAACTTTATCATTGCACGAAAGTATTTTCTCCAAGGTCACGTTGATGGCATCGGACAAATTTGGCAATACTCAATAAAAAATGGTGACGGTCGTCCGCTTTTAAATTATGAAACCGAATTCGTTAATGACGGAGAGCCAACTTATTCTATCGATGGTGAAAAAGTTTATTTTAGTAGAAACACTAACGACCAATCTTTGATATATGGCAGAAAAAATGCTAATGAACAAATCTATACAATCTTTAGTACCATGCTTCGTACCGGAGAAATTCGAGAGGAGATCGCTAGATATGGCGGTGCGGTCAATCCAACACCGTCGCCCGACGGCAAAAAAATTGCGTACGTTAAGCGCATAGCTGGTCACTCTAGTCTGGTCATAAAGGAGCTAAAATCAGGACGGCTTTCTCCCATTTATCAGAAATTAGATCTTGATAGGCAAGAAACTGAAAATATTCATGGCAATTATCCATCATTTAGTTGGACGCCAGACAGTAGAG
This sequence comes from Pleionea sediminis, assembly GCF_007570825.1. Taxonomy (GTDB): domain Bacteria; phylum Pseudomonadota; class Gammaproteobacteria; order Enterobacterales; family Kangiellaceae; genus Pleionea; species Pleionea sediminis. The sequence goes on from NZ_SUNB01000001.1 coordinate 1,449,568, forward strand.
ATATAATATTCTGGGCCGGTGGGAAAATTAAACGAATAAATACCCAATCTCTTGCCGTTAAGAACATCCCTTTTCAAATCTCTGATAAGCGAGAGATACGTAGAGCGTTAACGTATCATAACGAAATTGCCATTGATAATTTTACAGTTTCAGCGCTTCGCTGGATCAGTTTGTCGCCTGACAAAAAAAATATCGTATTTCAAGCACTCGGTTATCTATACATCAAACAGCTTCCCAATGGAAAACCAAAACGCCTTACTCGTCAAAAAGAACATTTCGAACTGTACCCATCTTTTTCCGAAGACGGTCGCTGGATAGTCTATACGACTTGGAATGATAATAATCTTGGTAGCATTCGGAAAATAAAGCCAAACGGAAATAGTGAAGAAATAATAAGTCAAGAACCAGGGCACTACATTGAACCAGTATTTTCTCCTAATAACCAGTTGATAACTTACCGGAAGATAAAAGGAGGACAAATTACTGATTCGATAAAATCGGAGAATATTGGAATTTTTGTAACAGATACCGAAGGGAAAACACATAAAAAAGTAGCTCAAAGCGGTTTCAATCCGATGTTCAATAATAATAGCGATGGACTCTTAATTAATGATTATGAAGATTCTTTAAGACACATATCAACAGTACTTTTTGAAATAAACTTAGAAACAAAAAAGAAAAAAATAGTAGCAAAAAAGCCTATAAAAGGTTCGTTTAAACGATCTCCTGACGGCTCGTTAATTGCTTTTACAGATGCATCTAATAATTCTATTTTTATAACAAAAGACAAAGAAGTAGAGACAAAGCTAATAGAAGAAAATCCTTTTATATTATCGGGTAATTATTTCAACTGGGCAAACAACAATAGCTTATATTGGTTACATGAAAGCAAAATGTTTATTGCGAATTTTAAAGAGACTAATAATAGTGTATCGAATCAAAAGTCATACGATCTGTCATTTATTAAAAGTCTGGATATTCCCAGAGGAAATTATTTGTTATCTGGCGCTCGAATAATAACAATGAAAGGAAAAGAAATTATCGAACAAGGGGATATTGTTATTGACGGAAATAAAATTCAAGCTGTCGGTAAAACGGGTTCCCTCTCGGTTCCGAGAGGCACGAAGCGAATTAATTTAGCGGGGAAAACAATAATCCCCGGACTTATTGATGTTCATTGGCATGGTAAGCAAGCCACTAGTGGGATCATTCCACAACAAAATTGGCTGAATTTGGCGACTTTAGCTTTTGGTGTAACAACCGTACATAGTTTTTCTTCCGATACTTCATCAAACTCTGCAACAAGTGAGCTTGCGAAGATAGGGCATATAGTTTCTCCCCGAATATTTGTGTCTAAAAATATTTTTGACCAGACAATTTTCACAGAAAACCGAAAGCACTCATATTCAAATCGAAATTGGGAAAAAGGTGTTTATCAATTAAATCGCAAGAAACGACAAGAAGTTATTCAAAATGCTCGGCTTTCGGGACAAAGTGTCATTCCCGAAGGAAGGTCTTCATTACAACACAGCTTAACGATGATAATCGATGGTTATACTGGAATAGAGCATTCTATTTCTGTAGCAGAAATATATAACGATATTGAGCAGCTTTGGTCACAAACACAAGTTGCTTACACTCCTATTCTTAATATTTCAGATGGTGGGCTAACGGGTGAAGACTACTGGTATCAATACACGAATGTCTGGCAACATCCATTATTAATAAAATTTGTTCCAAACGATCAATTAAAAGCGCAATCCACGCGAAGAATTATGGCACCAGACAATGAATACAGTCATATCAGTGCAGCTAAAATCGCTGCGAAATTACATTCTCTCGGCGTCTCAATTAACCTTGGTTCGTATGGAAAACGAGAAGGCCTTAGCACCCACTGGGAACTATGGATGCTAACTCGAGGAGGAATGACACCACACAGTGCGCTTAAAGCTGCAACAATTGATAGCGCTTCATATTTAGGACTGCAAAAGAATATCGGTTCGATTGAACCAGGAAAACTTGCAGATTTGGTCATACTCAACTCCAATCCAATTGACCAGATTACGGACAGTGATCAAGTTGATATGGTCATGTTAAACGGAAGACTTTATAACAGCTCAACAATGAATCAAATTGGAAATCATCCAAAGACTAGAGAGCCCTTATTTTTCGAACAATAAGAAATTAACTACGATTTGTTCTATAGTTATTTTGACTTATAAAACAATTTATTAGCAGAGTGACAATGAAAAAACTGTTTAGACCAGCTGTTCTACTAATGAACCGCTTAAAATACAGTCGGAAATTTTTGCTCGTTGTTACTATATTTTTGCTGCCTCTAGGAATTCTCGGTTTCGGCTATCTATCCCAAGTTACCTCATCTATAGAAAGGACAAAGCAAGAGATTCGGGCCTTGGAGCTTTTTCCCAGTATTCATAAACTTTATCTAACAAATCAAAGATACATTCAGGAAGCCATTGCTTATCAAAACGATTTAGGAGAGCAGCAGGCAGAGAAATTTGAGAAGTCTAAATCAACATTACTCCGTGAACTGAACAATATTGCACAGCAACAAAACAATTTCAAAACTGATCCAAACTTTAAAAGTCAAATTGATGCAATAAAAAAATCAGTTGAATCTACTGTAAGCATAACTTTTGATGCTCGATCTCCGGCTTCTGAACGTTACTCTGCATTTTCTATCACTCGTACAGAAGTGCTCCAGCTTTACCGTGTATTAGCAAATCAGTCCGGAATAACAAATGACCCTGAGCTGGCTTCATTCTATTTAGGTCAATGGCTAACTACCTATCTATACAATGACCTCGAACCTATCGATATCACTGAAAGCATTGGTTATGCAGGACTAATATCTTCTCCACCATCACCGACACTTTACGATGATATTGCATCCCAGTTTGATGATTTAACTCAGCAGGTTACTTTGATTGAGAAAAGACAAGCCTATTTAATGTCCGTATCAAAAAAGCTTAGTCCCATATCAAACTTATTAGAGCAACAGAGTAAATCTTATAGCGATTTAATAGACTTTATAGATCAACAATTTTTAATAGCTGTCGATATAAATACAACACAAAGCCAATTGAGTCAGAAATTTTCAGAAACAAGACGCGTATTCGATGATTCGTTTTACAAAGGATTGGAGCTACTAAAATCCCTCTATGAATCTAGAATTCACAATGAGAGAAAATCACTCTGGACATTACTCAGTATCTTAATTATTTCCATGCTTCTTTCCGGCTATTTGTTTTTAGGAATGTCGCTCTCTATAGGTATGAGTATCGGAACACTGATTAAAACTGCGAAACGCTTTTCTTCCGGAGATACTACAGCAAAGGCAAACTTTAAAACCAAAGATGAAATGAATTCGTTGAAAGACACCTTTAATTGGATGATAGAGAAAATTGGAAGTCTATTAGTCGCTATTGATAAGAACTCCAGTGAAGTTGCATCACAGTCTCAAAATGTTGAAAAAATCGCTGCTCAAACAGGAGAGGCAATTGATCATCAGAAAAAATCAACTGAAAATATCGTTATGGAAACTCAACATTTCTTACAGTCTGTCGTAGAAATTTCCGAGAATACGGATAGTGTTCAAAAAGCCGTAGACGCATCAAATGAACAATCACAACAGAGTGAAGCTATAATGAGAAATGCTCGAGCCAGCAGTGATGAACTTTCGAGTGAAATTCAGAAATCCATGTCCGTTATCAGTGACTTAGAATCAAAAAGCAACGATATAAGTCAAGTATTGGAAGTTATTAAGAACATTGCAGAACAAACAAATTTGCTTGCATTGAATGCAGCTATTGAAGCAGCACGCGCAGGAGATCAAGGACGCGGTTTTGCAGTTGTCGCAGATGAAGTTAGAACTTTAGCTAAGCGAACACAAGACTCGACACAACAAATCGAGTCTACGGTTCTTGCTTTGCAGGAAGGAGTTAAAAAGACGGTAGAGTCAATGAACACTAGCTCCGATAAAACAGAAAAATCTGCTCAAGACACCCAAAAATTAGAGCAAGCCCTTAATACAATAAAACAATCGATCAATGAAATAGCCGCGAAAAACCAAGCCACTCAATCAACGTCTGAAAAACAGCAGCAATTTGCACAAAATATAGAGCGGCTCTTGAAAGAAATTCAAGATATTTCTAATTCAACGGAGGAGAACTCTAAGCAAACAATAATTGCTGGACAGCAAATGACAGAACTAGCAAATAGAATGAAAGAACTTGTAGAAGAGTTTAAGCAATAATTAAGTGATTACCAAAACTCAATATCAGAGTGATGGCTTTTAGATACCTTTCCTTCATTTAACAATACCTGATATTCTTGCACCTGATTCTTACCATTATTTTTGGCATAGTACAGCGCTTTATCAGCCTTCCCCATTAATTCACTGGGCAAAAAATCAGGCTCAATATAACTAAATCCAACACTCACGGTGACCTGACCTACTTGGGGAAAGTTTTGATCAGCAATAATTTCACGAAAACGCTCTAACACATTGACTGCATCTTTATGCTCTACATCATTCATGATTACTGCAAACTCTTCGCCACCATATCGGTAACATGTATCGTAGTCTCGAAAGGTTTTCAACATTCTTTGACCAAAAGTCACTAGCACTTCGTCTCCAAGCAGATGGCCATAATTGTCATTGATTTGTTTGAAATTATCGATATCAATCAGCGCTAAATATTTAGGCAATTCTATTCGACGTCGGCCATCATAGACGAGCGTATTACTTAAATCACTTAAATCTTTACTGAATGCCTGACGGTTCATGACGCTGGTAAGAGGATCAATATTTGAATTTGCTAAATGATTCAGAAGATGACAATAAACTTCAGTAATATGTTTTAGCTCATTGAGTTCATCTTGATTAGGGCAACGATTACTCGTTGCAGAAGCTAGAGTTTTTTCTTTGCTAACAATATCAATAATTGATTTTCTTGGTAGCTCTCTCACTGTTAGCTGGATATTGTTGTCTGTTCGGTACGCAAGTAAACTTCCATGAAAATCCCACTTGAGATCTAAATTAGGCACAAACTCGCTACTAACTTCAATTAGACGGTTATTTAAAGACTGAAGGTCAAACTCATTGGTGAGCTTTAGCAAATTGGTATAACGACAACTACGTTCACACAACATTTGACTGACTACTTGAGAAACTCATTCTAGAATTATAGAAGATTTAAACGCCACCGAAAGAAAAACATTTAAATCTTAAGTTGAGCAATATAAAGGTATTTTTTTAAGTCATCTTCTTCTAAAAACTAGGTTAACATAGCTCTCAACTGCTCCATATTTCGCCTTCCTTTTTCTTGTCTCTCTTCTTCCGACATAGGCAGCTGCTGTTCTTCCCAAATAAGCTCATCTTGAGGCATTTCAAATAAAAAGCGACTCGGTTCTGTATCAACCGTTTCTCCATATCGTTTTCGCTGCCGAGCATACGAAAGAGTTAATGTTTTTTGTGCTCGAGTTATACCAACATAAGCGAGACGACGCTCTTCCTCTATATTATCCTCTTCTATGCTAGAGCGATGTGGCAACAACTCTTCTTCCATGCCAACGAGAAAAACATGATTAAACTCAAGTCCTTTTGACGCGTGTAGGGTCATAAGTTGAACTTCATTATTGTCTGAATCTTCTTCATTTCTGTCGAGCATTTCTCTTAAAATCAACTTGTTAATCGCTCGTGCTAAAGGAAATTCTTCATCTTCAAAGTTTTCTAATTCCCTTTCAACCCATTCCAATAACTGTTGTACATTAGCCCATCGAAATTCAGCAGCTTTAGGGCTACTTGAATTATCATATAAGAATCCGTGATAACCGATATATGCAAAAAGTTCATTGATAACAGCAATCGTGTCTCCGCGTTTAGCGTTATCTTCAGCTCTAGAAATCAAATTTGCAAACCTCTGAATGGCTGCGTAACCTTTTGCGGGTAGCTCTTGTTCTAAGCCAAGTTCGAAACACGATTCATATAAACTGATATGTCGTCGCTGAGCATAAAGCCCTAGCTTTTCAAGTGTATTAGGGCCAATTTCTCGTCGCGGAACATTAACAATACGTAAAAAAGCATTGTCATCATCTTGATTAACCAGCAATCGTAAGTAAGCCATAACATCTTTTATTTCCGTTCTCGCAAAAAAAGATGTGCTTCCACTCACTTTATAAGGAATTTGCTTTTCCAAAAGCGCTTTTTCAATAAAACGCGACTGATGATTTCCGCGATACAAAATTGCATAGTCAGAATACTGTGTAGTATTACGTAATTTATGAGCGAGCAATTCGTTGGCTATACGCTCTGACTCATTTAAATCATCATCGGTCGCTAATACTCGTATAGGGTCACCATAATTTTTATCCGACCATAACTTTTTATCAAAAACGTGAGGATTATGGGCGATGACTTCATTAGCTACTTTTAAAATTCTGCCATACGAACGATAGTTTTGCTCTAACTTAACAATCTTCAAGTTAGGAAAATCTTCTTTAAGCAAGGCCAAGTTTTCTGGTTGTGCACCACGCCAGGAATAAATGGACTGATCATCATCACCAACTACAGTAAATAGACCAAAACGCCCACATATGAGCTTTACCAATTCATATTGGCAGGTATTCGTGTCTTGGTATTCGTCGACAAGCAAATATCGAATCTTATTTTGCCAGCGTTCTAAAACATCAGGATGGGCTCGGAAAAGCTCAACCGGATATCGAATCAAATCATCAAAGTCGACCGCGTTGTAAGCTCTCATACTGCGATCGTAAGCCTCATACACTTTGGCTGCAGCAAGATCGTCTTGATTCGAAATAGCGTTAATTACTTCTTGTGGTGACTTCAAATCATTCTTCCACGAGGAAATTTTTTGCTGAAAAACAACAAGTTCAGACTTATCTGCTTCGGCATTCTTATTACAAAGATCACGCAATAAAGTTAACGTATCTTGATCATCAAATATCGTGAAATTACTTTTGAATCCGAGTGACTTATGCTCTCGACGAATAATGTTTAATCCTAAGTTATGAAAAGTGGAAACCGTCAGGCCACGACCACCCTGACCGGCTAGTAGTCGAGTAACTCGCTCCTTCATTTCACGAGCCGCTTTGTTGGTAAACGTAACAGCCGCAATTTGAGATGCTTTATAGCCGCATTGAGTTATCAAATGAGCTATTTTTGTCGTTATAACGCTTGTTTTGCCGCTTCCAGCACCAGCTAGAACCAGCATAGGAGAACTGACGGTATTAACGGCTTCTCGTTGCCGTTCATTAAGCTGATGGGACATGTACCCTCAATACAACAAAAATTGAATTCGCGCCTATTATACCTGCGATCAATTTGATGTGGATAGGCAATAAAAAAACCCTTCTAAAATTAGAAGGGTTTTTAAAAAGCTACTAATAAGCCGACGTTTTTAAGAGGTCTTTCCATTCTTAAGAATTCAGTGGGCCTTCCCACAGGCATTTGGAAAGATACTTGTCTGGATTGAAAACCAATCCAACGAATCGACAACGCCAGCTATCTTGCTGTTGAAGCGAGTTTTTAAAGACGCGAACTTGGACTTTCGGCAACCAAGGTGCAACTTTCAAATTATATTTACCTGGAGTTCCAGGAAAAGGGTGCTGATGTAATTTATCCTTCATACCACGCTCCATCGTAGAGGTCCGTTTTATTCAAGTTGTTTTCTAAACCAATGGCATCCCGTCACCTGCCACTACCTATAACTAGAGCAAAAATGTGAACTAGTTACCATAAACAATTCTAATACAGGTTCATGAGATTGCCAGTTAAATATTTTCATAAGCTATACTGCCAATATCGCGGTAAATTATACCCATAAACCCTTATTAATATTTTGACTTTTTTAATTAACTGGTTCTCATTATTGTAAATTTTATACTTGCTGCATCATACGTTCTATTTTTCGATAACCAATCGCTTCCGCCACATGCGATTGGCTGACCTGAATCTTTTCATCAAGATCGGCTATCGTCCTCGATACTCTTAGTATTCGATGGTAAGCCCTCGCTGATAGCCCAAGTTTCTCCATAACGTCCAAGGTAAATTGTTTGGCTTTCGGTTCTATATCAAATCCCTTCTCAAGTTCAGCAGCTTGAAGTTCACCATTGAGTTTTCCTTGTCGATTTCTCTGCTGGCGATGGGCTCGCTCGACTCGATGCCTGACATCTTTTGTCGTTTCTACATCTGCGGCTGGCTCGGATTGAAATTCTTGCTTGGTCATCAAAGGCACTTCAACATGCAAATCAACGCGATCTAAAAAAGGCCCTGACAGTTTCAATAAATAACGTCGGATCTGATCCGGTGTACACCGACAACGACCACGGCTATTACCAAAGTGACCGCAAGGACACGGATTCATTGCTGCTATTAATTGGAATTTTGCAGGATACTCCGCCTGACGAGCGGCTCGAGATATCGTCACAGCACCCGATTCGAGTGGCTCTCTCAATACCTCTAAGACTTTTCTATCGAACTCAGGAAGCTCGTCGAGAAATAGAACGCCATGATGCGCTAACGAAACTTCGCCTGGCCTTGGATGACTTCCTCCACCAATTAGAGCAACGGCCGAAGCCGTATGATGCGGAACCCTAAAAGGGCGTAGCTTCCAGGTTTTTGGACTAACTTGCTTGCCCGAAATAGAAGCAATAGCAGCGCAGTCGACGGCTTCATCATCCGTTAGTTGAGGTAATATTCCAGAAAGACGGCTTGCTAACATTGTCTTTCCTGTGCCAGGAGGCCCAATAAATAGAAGATTGTGTTTTCCACCAGCCGCTATTTCCAATGCTCGTTTTGCAGCATATTGGCCTTTTACATCTCTTAAATCGGGGGCATTTATAGATTCTTGGTCACTCGATACACTCTCATTAAAAGGTAATCGCTCCTGACCTAGAAGATGAGCAATAACATCCAACAAATGCCTAGCAACTAATTGTTCTCCACCGGCAAGCGCCGCTTCTTCAGCATTTTGAGCGGGTACGACTAAAATACGTCTGGCTCTTTTTGCAGCTAGAGCAACGGGTAATACCCCATGGATGGGTCGCAATTCTCCCGAAAGCGCAAGCTCACCAACAAACTCATACTGACTCATTTTATCTAAAGGAATCTGACCACTGGCTGACAACATTCCTAGCGCGATAGGTAAATCAAAGCGACAACCATCTTTTGGAAGATCTGCTGGAGCGAGATTAATCGTTGTTCGGCGAGATGGAAACTCCAAATTTGAGTTCATCAGTGCGCTACGAACACGATCTTTACTTTCACGTACTGCAGCCTCTGGAAGACCAACGATACTTAACGCTGGTAAGCCATTAGATAAATGTGTTTCGATAGTTACGAGCGGCGCTTCAATGCCAACGCCAGCTCGAGAATAGGTATGAGATAAATTCATTCTTCCTTGAATGCCAATTAATTCCTGATAACTCGCAGTTTAACGCAAGACTGAGATGTCTTAAGTAGCTATTCTCTTACTTGTGTGTGAGAGATCGCTCATCTCTCGTTCAAATATTTGGGTAAAACCGAGCTTCCCCAACCAATCAGTTTGCCATTTTCGAAAATTAAAGGTGTTGTCTCATCTCTTGAAGTCTGACCATCTGAGTGACGATGACGCGTACGATAATACAACACGACATAAGATTTTCCGTCCTTTTCAAAGCCTTCGGAATCATCAGCACCACCCAGTTCTTCAGTTACTTCAGTGATCGATCTGCCAAGAGAAAGTTGATTAATGTATTTTTGGTTTTCACTCTGACGAGTTTTCCAAACAGAATCGGCTTGAACCTCGTCATCATGAATCGCGATCACACAGCCCGATAACAGTGTGGATGTAATGACTGCGGCACTGATAAGTTTTACAACTCTCATTCAATTTTTCCTTTCCAATTATTATGACATCTAAAATCTTATCGAAAAAAGTGCAACAAATCGTTGGCCAAAAGTAACAAAACATATTCTGGCGGCATAAAAGCTCTTGCTAGATGTAGACTTTCTCGCAAATTGATAAACTGTGAGAAACTCTAGCCTAGGAATTCTAACTATGACACGCCGGTTTGCAGTTATTGGCAATCCCGTTGACCACAGCCTCTCACCATTAATTCACCTATCATTTGCCGATCAATTTGGTATTGATTTAACCTATGAGAAAATTTTTTCTGATGAACAAACGTTTTCAGAAATCGTTGATGATTTTTTCACCCGTGGAGGACAAGGCCTTAACGTTACAATCCCGTTTAAGCATAAAGCCTTTGCAATTACTGAGTATCTCTCAGAGGCAGCGAAAACTTCTCGGTCCGTAAACACATTATGGAAGAATGAACAAAATCAACTGGTTGGTAGCACTACTGATGGTCTTGGTTTTATCAATAGTCTCACGCACCACGCTTTTAACCTAAAAGACAAAACAGTTCTCATGCTTGGCGCTGGTGGTGCTGCATTATCTATTATTCCTGAGTTATTAAATCATTCTGCGAGAGTTTATTTAATAAATAGAACCGAGCAAACTGCTTTAACGCTTATCGAACAATTTTCTGGTTTAGGCTCAATTCAACTTTGGAAAAACTGCAACACAATAACTCCTGACTTAATTATCAATACCATGCCTCAAGACGGCGAAAACTGGTTAACCAAACTTGATGTTCCTCTATCAGATAGACAGGTCATTTACGATATAAGCTATGGAGCTCGCGCAGAAAAATTTTTAAATCACTGCGAAAGTTGTGGCGTGAGAAAAACGATCGATGGCTGGGGTATGTTAGTCGAGCAGGCAGCATTATCTTTTAAAATTTGGCATGGTGTTCAACCAGATACAAAAACTCTAATTGCCAACGGACCTTTTTAAAAAGCAGGTAATGGTTATTCGATAACCACCTTAGTTTTCACTGAATTAGCGATAAAGCAAAGATTATGAGCCTGATGGTGCATTCGCTGAATTGTTGCAGCATCGGGTTGATTGCCCGAAAATTTAATTTCTGGTCGCAATACAACGCGAGTCATTGCAAGCTGGCCACTATCATCTTTAGCTAAAGTACCAATGGCAGCATCGCGATAGCTATTAACAATGAATTGTCGCTTCGCGGCAATAGATAAGAAAAAGAGCATATGACAGCTGGAGAGAGAAGCAACAAAAGCTTCTTCTGGATCAACATGACTTTCAACTGAGTAGGGAAGAGGGACAATTGATGGAGACGCAGAAGCTTCTATAACTTGCCCTCCATCAAAGCTCCATTTATGAGCTCGGCTATAACAGTTATCGGTAAATCTCTCGTCTGCTTTTCGCTCCCAATAAATGTTCGCCAAATATTCTGACATCGATTTACCTTTTTGTTATTGAGTCTTGTTCAGATAACGATCCTTTAATTTCACATAATTATCTGCTGAATACTTAAAAAACTCGATTTCTTTCTCGGTAAGTTCTCTAATTTTTCGAGCAGGGGAACCGACCCAAAGGTAGCCACTTTCAAGAACTCTACCAGGAGGCACAACACTGTTAGCACCTAAAACCACATTAGAATGAATAATCGCATCATCCATTACAACCGATCCCATACCTATCAATACTTCATTATCGATTTGACAACCATGAAGCATAGCTTTGTGGCCAACAGTAACATCATCGCCGATCACTAAGTTGTGGCCTTCGGGATTATAATGACTGGCGTGAGTGACATGGCACACTGCGCCGTCTTGAATACTACTTCGAGCACCCAATTTAATTTTATGAACATCGCCACGCAATACCGCCATCGGCCATATAGAGCTATCGTCGCCAATCGTGACCTGACCGACAACTAAAGCCGTTGGATCAACAAAAACACGTTGACCCAATTTAGGGGTATAATTTTCAAAAGAACGAATGTTCATCATTTACAACGACTCAGATTAAAAGGCATTGCGCGATTTTAACGCTTTGTTGCAAAACAGCAAGTGCAAATACACACCGTTTTGTTATGTCAAAGTATCTCAAAAATTAATCTACTGAGCTATCTCATGGTCACAAACTCTTCCGCAGAAGAGGGGTGAATCGCGACGGTATTGTCAAAATCTGCTTTTGTCGCACCCATTTTTAAAGCCACAGCAAACCCCTGCAACATCTCATCAGCTCCCATACCAATTACATGGATTCCAACAATCTTTTCATCCTGGCCAACACACACAAGTTTCATTCTAGTCGGTTGCCGATGACTGGTTACTGCGGTGTACATTGCTGTAAAGTTTGACGTGTAAACCTTAACCTCGGCACCGTATTTTTCTCGAGCTTCAGGTTCCGTCATGCCAACGGTACCTATTGTCGGATGACTGAAAACCACCGTTGGAACATTTTCATAGTCGAGATGCTCTTCGGGTTTATTATTAAATAATCGTTCTGACAATCGTCGTCCAGCTGCTACAGCTACAGGAGTTAGAGCAATACGTCCTGTGTTATCACCAACAGCGAAAATATGAGGGACATTAGTATTTTGGTATTTATCCGTTTTGATATAACCAGATTCATCCAGCTCAACACCAGCAGCTTCAATATTTAAGTTATCAGTTACCGGCTCTCGGCCAATCGCCCAGATTATTTCATCAACAGGCCCCACCTGACTTTGATCGGCTAGCTCCAATACCAATCCTTCTGTCGTTTCTACAACACCAATCGGCGTACTTTGCGTATGCAAATGCATACTGGACTCAGCAATAATTTCCATCAGAGTATCTGAAATAAGAGGATCAAATTGTCTCAAAGGTTTTTCTTTGCGAATGACCAAATGAGTTTCGCTTCCCAATTCATTTAAAACACCAGCAATTTCTACAGCAATGTAACCTGCACCCACAACCGCAACACGTTTGGGTTGTTCTAACATCGCGAAAAAACCATCGGAATCGGTTCCCAAATAAGCACCTGGAATATCTGGATAGGTTGGACGACCTCCAGTTGCGATTAAAATATTTTCAGCGGTTATTTGTTGACCATCAACTTCAACCGTATGGTCATCGATAAATTTGGCAAATCCTTGAATAAAGGTCACATTATTTTTTGCAAATGTATTCTCATAAGATTGGTGGATACGCTGAATATAAGCATCTCTGCTGGATACAAGCTTTTGCCAGTCAAGGCCGTTATCAGTCAGTGAAAAACCATAATCGGCAGATAATTTAATCGCCTCTGCGATATGTGCCCCAAACCACATCACTTTTTTGGGAACACAGCCAACATTCACACAAGTGCCACCAACTGCATTCGATTCGATCACCGCACATTTTTTGCCATACATCGCGGCCCGATTCGCAGAGGCAATTCCACCACTTCCGCCACCTATCGCTATATAATCATAATCGTAAATACTCACAAAATATTCCTGTAATTCGAATGAAGTTCAACACTATTGAGTTGACTGTTAGTTTAAATGTTACACTTTAGAATATCACATGAGTTTAATCGATTATTACAATGATATTTTCGATAGAAATTTGCCTAACGACAGGACAATGTTATGAGTAACCCGCTATTAGAAAATTATGATTTAGCACCCTTTCGCTCAATAAAGCCTGAGCATATCAAGCCTGCCATTGAGCAATCACTGAACGAATTTAAACAGGCGATTATCGCGTTACTTGAGGACCAAAAAGATCCTACTTGGGAAAGCTTAATGCAACCTCTAGAACAATTTGGCAACACACTGGATAAACGTTGGTCTCCCGTTTCGCATATGAACTCAGTGGTCAATTCAGATGAATTAAGAAAGGCTTACGATGAATGCTTACCGCTACTGTCAGAATACAGCACCTGGATAGGTCAAAATCAGGAGCTATTTCAAGCGGTTAAAAAACTGGATGAAAAAAAAGCGCAGCTCAATCTGGACGAGGTACAAATCAAAATATTAAAAGATGAGTTAAGAGATTTTAAGTTGGCGGGAGTCTCATTACCAGATGATAAGAAAAAGCGTTACGGCGAAATTCAAAAGCGTCTGTCTGAATTATCGTCAAAATATGAGCAAAACATTCTCGATGCAACCATGTCATGGAGTAAGCATTTTGCCGACGAAAATGCGTTGGCAGGATTGCCCGAGTCGGCTCTCGGTTTGGCTAAGCAAAACGCCCAGGCCGACGATAAATCAGGTTTTCTAATCAATCTTGAATTTCCTTGTTATTACGCAGTGATGACTTATGCAAATGATCAAAATTTGCGAGAAGAAGTTTATCGAGCTTATTCAACACGAGCTTCTGAATTGAGTGATGAAGGAAAGTTTAATAATGCGCCCTTAATGGACGAAATATTATCTCTCAGACATGAGCTAGCTCTGCTATTAGGTTTTAATCACTTTGGGGAACTGTCACTCGCCTCTAAAATGGCAGAGTCTACTGATCAAGTGCTAGAGTTCCTGCTCGACCTGGCAAAAAAATCAAAACCTCAGGCCGAAAAAGAGCTTGTTGAACTATCCGATTTTGCCAAAGAAAATCTATCGTTAGATTCACTCAACGCTTGGGATGTCCTCTATGCTGGCGAAAAATTAAAAGAGCACCGCTACGCCGTTTCTCAAGAGCAACTTAGGCCCTATTTTCCAGTAAACAAAGTTCTTGAAGGCTTATTTAAAATTACTGAAACTTTATTTTCAGTAACCATTAAAGAAACACAACAAGATTTTGACAAGTGGCATGAAAGCGCTCGTCTATTTGAAGTTTATGATGCCAATGAAGATCTCACTGCACGCTTTTACATTGATTTATTTGCTCGAGCAAATAAGCGGGGTGGAGCCTGGATGGCAGACTATTGCAGTCGCTTCAGATTCGATGATGGGCATTTGCAAAAGCCTGTAGCTTTTCTTACTTGTAATTTCAATCCACCTATCGAAAACAAGCCTGCACTATTAACTCATGACGAAGTCGTTACGTTATTCCATGAATTTGGTCATGGCCTGCATCATATGTTAACGAAAGTTGAATACTTAAGTGCGAGTGGAATACACGGCGTTGAATGGGATGCTGTTGAACTACCTAGCCAATTTATGGAGAACTTTTGCTATGAAGATGAAGGTTTGAATAAAATTTCCGGACACTACGAAACAGGCGAACCACTGCCATCAGAATTAAGAGAAAAACTCCAAAGAGCCAAAAACTTTCAATCGGCTATGTTTATGGTTCGACAGTTAGAGTTTTCTCTCTTCGATTTTCGCATTCATGCAGAGTATTCAACGGATAGTAATGTCGATATACAAAAAACATTAAATGATGTTCGCCAAGAAGTCGCAGTAGTGATTCCACCCGATTGGAATCGATTTCAAAATAGCTTCTCTCACATTTTTGCTGGAGGGTATTCTGCTGGCTATTACAGTTATAAATGGGCAGAAGTTCTTAGTGCCGATGCATTTAGCAAGTTTGAAGAGGAAGGTATTTTCGATCCTGCTACAGGTCTAGCCTTTAAAGAAAACATATTAGAAAAAGGCGGCTCAGAACCTGCGATGAATTTATTTAAGAAGTTTCGTGGTAGAGAGCCCGATGTCGAACCTTTACTTCGACATTCAGGAATTCAAGCCTAATGCTAATCTGTTGAGGCAAGCCAATGCTTTGCCTCAACAATATTATTAAACAATTGAATCTCGGGAAGGCGGGTGCCATAACACATTCCACGAAAGACAAGCACTCTACTGTATGCAACTGGGTCATTGGAATATAAAGCAATTTTTTTAACTGGTGGATGTTGTCCCATTATTTTTTCCATATAGGCTTGAACGATTTCAAACTGACTGACTGAAATATCAGATAAGTCCGTGTTAGTAAAATCAAACAATTGATTCAGTTTTTCTTTACCTAAATCAAAAATTGATAACGAGCGCAATAATCGCAAAAAATCTCTAAGAGAAATAAATCCTGAACATCGGATCACCATCGTTTTTGTCTCAGAATAGGGCACCAGCCGATACGAAAAATCAGAGACCTCTTTAATTGCTTCGTTTAACATTTACCACTCTCCACCAGCAGATTACAAACCTGTATTGGTTTGTTATTAAATTGTTATTACGGTATTAAAGAACATATAGATGATACTAGCGAATACAATTTAACCATTTATTTCTATATAAAACTCAAGACGAGGTTATTGTTACTTTAGATGGGTTATAATTAACAAAACTCTTTCAAATTTCGAACAATAAAAACTAAGAGCTTCCTAATTTATGCAAAATTCATCTAATCAAAATTATGAGAAAAAGCAGCTCTTAGCGATCGATTGCGGTACCCAAAGTATTAGAGCATTAGTTTTTGATATCAGTGGAACTCTAATTGCAAAGTCGCAAGTATCTATCGATCAATATTTGCAAGTAAAAGAAGGTTGGTTCGAACAACACGCAAATTATTTTTTTGATTCGCTGTGTCGCGTATGCCATAAACTTTGGGATGAAAGTAACATCCGACCGGAAAATATCTCGGGACTGAGTATTACGACACAGCGTGCCACTGTCGTTTGTCTGGATTCAAATGGCGATCCGGTTCGCCCAGCAATTGTGTGGATGGATCAACGCCAAGCATCACGCTTACCCAAACTGAAAGCTTGGTGGAAGTTAGCTTTTAAAATCACGGGTGTGGATAATACAGTGGCTCAATTCATTACCAATACGGAAGTTAATTGGCTTAAACAATTTGAGCCTGAAAATATACAGAAAACAAAACACTATCTATTACTTTCTGGTTATTACAATTATCGATTAACTGGAAAGTATAAAGACAGTATTGGTAATCAGGTTGGGTACATTCCTTTTGACTATAAACGCCATCAATGGGCAAAACCCTTTGATTGGAAATGGCAAGCCTGCCCGATTGAAAAAGAATGCCTTCCCGAATTAGTAAAAGTGGGAGAAACTATCGGACACATCACTCAATCTGCTCACCAACAAACCGGTATACCGGAAGGCTTACCAGTGATCGCCTCCGCTGCAGATAAAGCCTGTGAAACTCTCGGTTGTGGCGCCATCCAACCCAATCAAGGTCAAATTAGTTACGGCACCACGGCGACCTTTAACACAGTACACTCATCTTACATAGAACCCCTCCGATACCTTCCTCCTTATCCCGCGGCCATGCCAGATAGATTCACCTGCGAGTACCAAATTTACCGTGGCTACTGGATGGTAAATTGGTTTAAAGAACAGTTTGCACACAAAGAGAAGCTTCAAGCAAACGAAGTCGGTACTTCGACAGAATCTCTGTTAGATGAACAGGCTAAAAGCATTAAGCCAGGTGCCGAGGGACTCATTCTCCAACCCTTCTGGAGTCCCGGTGTTCGTTATCCTGGTCCGGAAGCCAGAGGAGCTATAGTTGGCTTTAATGACACTCATACTAAAGCTCATATCTATCGAGCTCTGCTTGAAGGTATTGCACTCGGGCTGTATGAAGGAAAGGAAAAAATGCAAAAACGAGGTCACTCAAAAATCAACGAGTTGTATTTATCGGGAGGGGGTTCTCAAAGCGAATGCGCACGACAAATTACTGCAGATATTTTTAACTTACCAGTAAAGCTACCCAAAACTCACGAGACTTCCGGACTGGGTGCAGCAATCTGTATTGCGGTAAATCAAGGATTTTATAAAGATTACGAATCCGCAGTAGAGGGCATGTGTCATATCGAAAAAACTGTCGACCCCATTCCTGAAAACGTACAGTTCTACGCCAAACTATATAAAGACATTTACCGAAAACTATATAATCGATTATCGCCGCTGTACAAAACCATAGCTGAACTAGTTTAACTATTTGCCTGGTTTAGCGTTTTTAGCCAACCAGCGATCGAGTTGATTTGCAAAAGCCATTTTATCCTTATCTCCCAAAGGCTTTGCACCACCAGTATGAATTCCACTGCCACGAAGAGTGTCCATAAAGTCACGCATATTCAATCGACTCTTTATGTTTTCACGAGTGAACAGCTGACCTCGGGGACTCAATGCAACAGCACCTTTATCAATGACTTCTGATGCCAAAGGAATGTCTTGGGTGATTACCAAATCGCCTTTTTCGCAACGACGAACAATTTCATTATCTGCAACGTCATATCCTTGCTCAACTTGAATGCACGTTATTAAGTCACCAGACGGAGTCGCAATCATCTGATTAGCAAGTAGTCTCGTCATTGTCTGGGTTCTATTAGCTGCTTTAAATAAGATGTCCCTCACAACTTTTGGACAGGCATCCGCATCAACCCAGATCATCGCGTTTCTTTTTTCGCTCATCGTTTGTGCTCCGTCGTATTTTCCAACAATGGTTTGAGCAATGACTCCAGACCATTCAACTTAACTTCATACATTAATGCTAATTGACGACCTAACTTTGACTCAGGAAAACCTTGTTTGGAAAACCAAACTAAATAAGGTTCAGGCAACTCGAGCAATTTACGACCACGATATTTACCGAACGGCATAACTTGGTTAATTGCGTCTTTTAATTCAGCTTCATTCATTAATAACAGACTTTAATCACAATTGACTCAGGTCAAAGGTAAATTTCGATAATTCTAAGATTAATCCGTATAATACCGCCCAAACGCATTTTCAAATAGGGTTAGTCAGTAAAAAATGACCGCAGAAGAATTTAGCCAGTGGGGAATTATTTTTGCTATTTCGGCAGCAGCAGCCGCTCTAGCCCTTGGTATCCTTGTATTTTATTCAATGCTACAAGATAAACGAGCGGGGATCTCGGTGGTCATTGCATTTGCACTGGCAGGTATTGGGAAAGCGGCCAAATACTATTTACTCTCTGCAATAGCTGTCGTGCTAATGCTACCTATGGTCGCATTCTATTGTTATAAGCAATGGAAAAAGCCCGTCATCTGGATTAACTGGTTGGTATTGATGATATGTACGCCCATTGCTTATTATGCTTATTCAGTGATGTACACGCACTAGCGCTACAGTGGCTTGCTCCATTTACTCGGTGGCATATCCGTTAAATCCACAAATCGAATCGTTGGCTCAGCATCTTTTGCCACTGGAACGGGTCCCTCAACAATCGCAAAAAAAGTATCTGAAGGGGCATTGGCACTTTTAGAGGTGACTGTCATTGCTACTAATTTTCGCCACTGACAGCCGGCAAATCCACAAATTTCGCCTAATTCAATTTCATCATACTTTACCCAATATTTTGCATGCGGCTTATTTTCAAGATAACTTTTGACCTTAGGATGCTCTTTGAAAAACTGTATCGCATCGTCTTTTGAGTAACTCTCCGTTGACATAAATACCAGCCCTAAAATAATTAAAATCGATTTAAGTTGAGTCATGCTTTTTCCTCTATTACTCAGGATAATTTTTCTTCATATAATTAAGAGATGCTTTCATTATTTTAATTAAAATGTCTGAGTCAATATCGGTCAGCTTTTTTACATACAAACAAGATTTCCCTGTCGTGAACTTACCTAATTTATCCATTAACGAATCGACATGGTCAAATCCAGACATTATGTAAATCGACAGCGATGTTTTTCTTGGCGAAAAGCCAATCCTCATCCAGTCTCCCTCACGCCCACTCGCATACTTGTAATGATAACTTCCAAACCCAACGATCGAATCACCCCACATTTTAGGTTCGTCACCTGTCACTTTTTTCATCATATTCAAAACAAGCAGGGCATCGTCACGACGCTGTTTTGGCTCAACAGCATCCAAATATGCTTGTACACTCTGTTCAGGTCTTGGCTGAGTTTTATTAGTCAAATTGCTCTTCCTGGATTGATGGATAATTGGTTTAGTTCAGATATCGATAATGTCCAGTTATCGGATAAGAAAACAAAATATCTTCTAATTGAGGACCACGACCAATATTATGGACGATTAAAGGACGCTCTCCATCATCTGTCTCTTTACTAACGACAATTCCTATATGGGGTAAGTTCCCTGGCAACATCCAAGTCACCAAATCTCCAGGTAAATAATGGTCAGCATTTTGGGTTATGGGCAAAGATTTTCCATGACGTGCAAAATAGACCTGCAAATTAGGTACTCTCCGATGATCTATATTTGAATCAGGTTTAGTCAGTCCCCAAATATCAGGATATTCATCAAAATGCTTTTCCATGTCTTCGTGAACTTCTTTCTGTAAATCAATTCCCAATTGACGAAAAGCACGAATAACAACATCAGTACAAACGCCAATATTTTTTGGTACATCGCCGCCAGGATAATCGATCGCAATATATTTTCCATCATAAGTAACCTGATGATTCAATCGCTCGTAAGCCGCTTGCACAAGTTGATCGCTTAAACGTGAGGAAGCAGTTGTATCTGCTACAACCGTATTTAAAAACAGTCCTATTAGCAGTATTCTCCTTTTCACAATAAAACCTCTTTCAGATAACAATAAAAAAGGCGGGGATTGCCCGCCTTAATATCTCAATATAGTTATTATTATCAATTTAAACCATTTAATTCGACTCGCTGAAAACGCGCTCATAAAATTTGCTTTCGCTGCGAGGCATAAACAGCATTTTAATCGAAACAGAAATCATAAATGTACCGACTGTAATCGCTAATGCCACCAACCAAACTTGAGTCGACCATAAGTAAATAATTTCGGCTGCAAGTACAGTCAACGCTAGTACCATAAAAGCTTGCAACCAACGAGGCGCCATAACGACATTTACTTTTGCTTCAAGTCGTGCCTGATTGACATAGTCAAAACCACCGCGAAACCCTTGGTAGAGCGCCATAATTGTGGCTGCGATTGCAACTGCAACTACTACTTCAATCATTATCAGTCCTCATTTACTTTAATATTTTTAACTGAACGTCCTTTGAACATAACAAACTTACTATCGATCACAAATAGAAATATTGCGATACCTCAGCTCAGAAAAAATGGTCTTAATATTCAACAACTTATTCCCTTATAGATAAAAAGGATATTGTTGCAGAGCAATAAATCTATATCTCAAATATTGCTATCGACCAACATCAAAATGGACGGATGCTTGTTGACCACTCTCATCCATAACGCTTAAATGCTGCTCTCCCGCTAATGACAACGTCATTTTTAACTCGTCTTCCGGAGAGTTCGTTTTGCCAACCCACTTGCCATTCAAAAACCAATTAGCATAACCACGCCCACCGAGTAACTTTACGTTCAGAGCAATGACAGTGTCAGCACCCGGCGTCGGGTAGAGAATATTATCGTTATCAACCCCCAGAATTTGGAGCTGATGATCACGATCATAGGAAGAACAAGCCTTTGAAAGAGGCGGAAGCATCACTTCGCGACGCCAATGAAGCGGTAACCAAGGCTCGGCTCTATCTGGCCAAAGAGCAATTTCTTGCATTGATTTAACAACATCATTGCATTGCGCACTGACTCGCCGATTATGGCTATTAAGTTGAATTTTTTTTATAATTGATGCCGATTTCCGCCTACCTGGTTCAGGCAAACTCATTGGAGCTTGGTCATTCTTGAGCCAGGCTGATAGTTTTTTTAAGCACCAACTTTTATTTTGTAACTGCTCCAGCGTCCCAAGCGGCCAACAAACGGAATGTTGAGTAACAGACTGTGGCTTTTTCACTACCGTTAATTTCGACTGAGGCAAAATTTGCAAAACCTGTCTCAACAAGGGCACAGCGTTTCTTCGACCATAGTTGTCATTCAAAGGCGTACCGTCAGGACGCCCGATCCAAATACCTAATGTAAGTTTATCACTTACCGCAAAAACCCAGGCGTCTCTAAAACCAAAACTCGTTCCTGTTTTAAAAGCTATTTTTCGTTTAATTGGCGACTCAAAAACAGCATGGCGGCTTGATATATCAAGTGGTACTTCGCGCATGATATTACCGATTATCCATGCTGCGGACTGACTCATCATTTTTCTTTCAATGTTAAAGTTTTCTTTCTGATTTTTTATCCATTGAATATCTTTTGTTTTTCCTTCTCGACCAAAGCTTGCGTACATTTGGGTTAAATTATCTAACCGCCCACCGACACCACCGAGAATCATCGATAAATTTGGTTCTGCCATGTTGGGCAATTGAAGCGACATACCAGCATTTAGTACATGCGAATAAAATAACTTTGGCGTATAGGCATCCAATATCTGTACTGCAGGAACATTTAACGAGCGCTGTAGAGCTTGTCGTGCTGACACTACACCAGAAAAACCTCGAGTAAAATTTTCAGGTTGATAACCGTTAAAGTCGAGCGGAACATCCAACAACATGGATTGTTCATGAATTAATCCCTCATCAATTGCTAATCCGTAAAGAAATGGTTTTAAAGTCGAGCCAGGTGATCGGACTGCTTGCACCATATCAATGTGTCCAAATCGATCGCGATTGGCAAAATCAGCCGTACCAAGATAGGCTTTTACTGCCATAGAATCATTATCAAGTAGAACCAGAGACGCAGAGGTTTTTTTTGGAAAACTTGTTATGTAATTTCTAAGCAAATGTTCTAAGGATCTTTGTAAATCTCGATCAATATAAGTTTGAATCAACTGTTGATTTGGAAACTTTTGTATCATACGTTGCGAAAATAACGGAGCAAAACGTGGCGCAGAGTTGTATTGGGCAATTACCGGCTCTATAAAACTTTCTTCAACCGTTCGCTGATTCCATACATTTAATTCATACATTCGTTTAATGACTTTATCCCGCGCCAATTTCGCACTATCAACATGTCGATCCGGACGATAACGCGAAGGCGCTTGAGGTAACACGGTTAGCAAAGCGGCTTCTGCATGGGTAAGCTCTTTTACCGACTTACCTAAATAAGTAAAGCTTGCAGCTTGAACACCTTCAATGGGACCACCAAAAGGCGCATAGTTTAAGTAGAGCTCCAATATTTCTTGTTTTGTCAGATACCACTCTAATTGCATTGCTCTTAAAATTTGATGAAGTTTCCCTGATATCGATTTTTTATGTGGATAGAGAATACGAGCAACTTGCATTGTAATAGTAGAACCGCCTGAAACCGGTTTTCCGTAATACAGCCATTGCCCTATAGCGCGCACCAAAGCTCCAGCATTAACACCATGATGTAAATAAAACCAACGGTCTTCATAATTGACTAAAGACTGTAAGTAAATCGGCGATACATCTTGTACGGTAACTGGATAACGCCACACTCCGTTGCGATCAGCGAAGGCTCTTAATGGACGTCCATACTCATCGGTAACAACCTGAGCGAAACTATCACTGTCCGAAGGAAGCCTTAATGGATGAAGCTTGTCTAAGATAAATAAAGTTACAGATAAAGCAACCAATGAAAAAACACAAAAAGCCAAAAGTTTATTGCTCTTTATCAATTTAGAGCAATAAATAAATTGACGGTTCTCTTTATAAAATGAAAACATCGAAGTAAAACTTAATTTTCCTGAATATTCATATCATTCTCTGACTTTCCAATCGCTCTTAAATAAGGACGATACATATCTTCCACTAATGTTGGAGGAATATTATAAATACCAGGAGTCACAGCTCGAGCTAAATAAAACACCGTTGTTGTACGATTGGCTTGAATGTCTACAGCTGCCACAAATCGATCATCTCGATACTCTTGATGCTTAATTTCCGACTGAGCCATCCATTGCGCTACTTCTTTGTTATCAATTTTCAATGTATCCATTTTAACGGCCGACTCTAAATTTTGATTTTCTAGCTCCCAACCTGCAGGCAATAGATCGACAATCAAGCCATCCGGAATTCTTCGATTGCGTTCGCTCCTTACATCGATTCGAACTAATAGCAAATCCCCTGTTTTTAATGATGCAAGTTTCAGCTTTTTTCCCGATGTATTATAGAATGAGCGTTCCAACATAATCCCTGCCTGAATGGGCTTTGGTGGCTTTATTGGATAGCCTTGTACTGCCATTGATAAAAATATATTTTTATTTGAAGTGTTCGTTAAGGTTATGCTTTCTGGAATTTCCTCAGCTATGTAGTGCTGCAACCAATCGGTCGTTTGATTAAGAGAATATTCCTCTTCATTTGATTCATTAACAATGGCCGTCCATGTAGATTGTGGCGATTGATTTAATTGCTCCGATAATTCGAATAATGAAAATCTCTCTTGTGTTGATAACCAACGTCTATCTATTAATTCATCACGTAAATCAAATATCAGTTGCCAAGGATCTTTGACAAGTTTGCTCTGAGAGGCCAATGTCATCGTTTTTGCCATATCTCTGACTTTCGAACCATAATCTCCCGGGTATCCTTCAGGTCGATTACCCATAGAAAAGGTAGTTTGCCAAGCCAAATTACTACGGCGAACATCCCCCGTTAACTCCAAAGCAAGCGCCAGTTGCGCTAGCGGTAAACGAGTCTTTGCATCTTTGTGATATTTATCAAACAAATTACGTACATCACTGAGTTTTGCCTGCTGTCTCTCAGCTAATACTAACGCCGCGTACGCTCTATAAGATACATGATAATGATCCGGCCATTGGCTGTAATGATTATTCTCAGACCATAGTTTTCTTTGTGTTGTTAAATACTGCTGCAATCTTTCCATCGCTTTGTCGATTGCACTTTCATCAACAGAATAACCATAGTCTTTTGCTTTTAATAAAAAATCTGTTGCAAATACAGTAAGCCAATGACTTTCTGGACTTTGATTACTCCATAGACCAAAGCCACCATCACTTCTTTGCATGCTTAATATTCGACTAATTCCATCATTGACGTACTTCTTTCTGTTTCTTAAGATTTTTTTATCTTTTGACGTATCTAATCGATTTAATTGTTCATCTTTTACCAGAAGTAACGGCCATGCTCGGGACGATGTTTGTTCTAAACATCCGTATGGATATTGAATGAGTTGTGCCAAATGTTCACTAGGATC
Organism: Pleionea sediminis; assembly: GCF_007570825.1. Lineage (GTDB taxonomy): Bacteria > Pseudomonadota > Gammaproteobacteria > Enterobacterales > Kangiellaceae > Pleionea > Pleionea sediminis. The sequence goes on from NZ_SUNB01000001.1 coordinate 1,474,397, forward strand.
TAGAGGAGGCTTCGGCGACATCGTTACGACAAGATGTTGAGAGTCGATATGTAAGCCTTTATTGAAATCTTTTGGAAGTTCAGTTTTCTTATCAGGCTGAATCACGCGATTCCATTGACGGAGTTCAGCGGGATAGGGCGAACGTAAACCCAGGTTCCATTCTCTATTTAAATTGAGCTCGCTATCAGCATTTTCATTTTGATCGGTAATTGAAATAGACACTTGACCATTACCCGATGAACGCTTAGCTGCGATAGGTAATTGAATGACCTTTTTTTGTTGTGGTTCTAATGTCACTTCAGACTCCTGAGTTGATTCACCGAGTGCCTCACTAGCACTCACTATCACTTTAAGGGTCTGACTCACGTCAGTTAAATTTTGAACATCAAAAGTTGCATTGGACGTATCGCCTAACGCCAAGAAGCGGGGCATACCCACTTCAGCGATCAATGGAGCCGCTACTTTGACTTTCTTTTCTTGATGGCCAAATGATTCATCCGAAAATGCTAAAGCCATGAGTCTCAACTCACCATTAAAGTAAGGCACATTAAGTTTAATAGTGGCAATGCCATTATTGTCGAGCGTTACCTTCCCAGAATATAAACTAATCACCTGAACATCACTCTGTGGTGCATCACCGCCACGACTGAGTTCATCACTATCACCACCAAACCGTTGTCGAGCTCTTTTATCTGATAGCTGTTCTATTAAGGCTCCCCATGTGTCTCTTATTTCTGTGTTATAACCTCGGGGAGCGAAAAACCAATCATGCGGCTTGGGAGTTTCAAATGCACTTAAACTTAAAACGCCTGTGTCAACAGCGGCTAAAGTAACATTAATACTTTTACCCGCAGCATTGGGGACAGACACTTTAGTTTCTAATTCAGATTCGGGTAATATTTTTTCAGGAGCCTCAATAACGACATCTAACTTTCTCTCACTTCGATTAAGCGGTAAATGTAATAAGCCAACGGCTCTTTTGGGTAAGTATTTTCGTTTCGCATCGCCTGCTCGAATAACATTAACGGACGTATAAATATCATGCCGATTCCACTGCGAATTAATAGGTATATTTATTTCAGCAATCGAGTCTTTTACTTCTACGTTACCAAACCAAAGTAACTCATTTGCTTCAACCGTAACAATTGCCAAACCATCGTAAGGAGACTCAATCTTTAATCTAGCATTTTCATCACCCTTATAATTCTCCTTATCCCAACGTAAAGTAACTCTATCAGGACGTCCCATCGTTCCATCTTTTGTACGATCCCAGCGCCAACCAGAGAAAAAGCGGTAACTTGCGAGTAAGGTATTGTTTTTATTTCGTGCTTCTATCCGATAATTTCCGTAGTCAACGGGAACATTTACTATCGAACGACTATCTTCTTCCAAATTGATAACTCGATTGTAAACCGGAATATTGCGACTACTTTGTTGATAGTTCCAACCATCATTCCATTGCCAATAATATTGCGCATCTTCACGTATTAGGGTTATATCGATATCACTAATGTTTTCTAACTTACCCTCCGGATTGACATTAATGAGCTCGAAGGATACCTCGCTGTTTGGAGAAGCAACGGGCCCATCCCAAGTTGGCCTTATACCAATAAGTGTCTTATTTGGCCAAACAATGTGATTAATCGACCGGGCAACGGGACGCCCGCCCGATTCAAATAAACTAACACGTGTAGTTACGCGCATTGGTTGAGTTACTTTGGACCATAAGTTATCAATGCTTAGCGACGCTTTACCCTGGTTATCTAATTCAAAAGGATCTAAATCTTTTTCAAAATCAAAGTCACGATAATCATGAATACCGAAACGAAATCCTTCCCATTCATCAAAAATTGTTCTTGCCTGGCGAGATATGATTGTGGCTTGAACTCGATTGCCTGCGGCAGGCGCACCGTACAAATAATCACCTTGGAGGTCAATTTTAATGGATGATTTTTTGTCGACAAATTTTTCTTCGGAAGTAACCAATAACTTCATTCGCTCAGGTAAAAACTCCTCAACCTTTATTGTGTAATTAAACACATCGTCATTACCGAGCGTTGCCCGAAATGTCCAGTCACCTGTAGCAGCCGAAGTTGGAATGCTAAATTGATAAGAATAAAAAGCAGCAGCATCACCTCGCCATACTAAAGAGCTGTGATTTCTTCCATCGGGCATTTTTATTTCGACATTAATATCTTGTGGTTCAATTAGGCGTCCGTCATTATCTCTTAAAATACCATTGACGACTGCCTCTTCACCCGGGCGATATAAATCCCGAGGTGAATATAGAAATAGCTCCATTGGATTTTGTTCGCGAGAGGGCAGTTTAAACTCCGATAAATCCATAGCCGGAGCACTCATTTTAATAATCGATAACTGTCCGTCCCGCTCTGCGGTTGCAATTGTCGCTTTTAAATTAATGGCATCAAAAGTGACAAATCCTTGCTCATTAGATTTTTTTTCATGCAGTATACGACCATCTTTATCGTACATACTGACTTTCACACCTGAGGAAGGCTCGGCAGTTTCAACCTGATGAGTAAAACCAATTACCTGCCTGGAATATTCGCGTAATTGAAATCCAATGTCACTTACGGAAAACCAGGTAACCTGATAATTATAAGGATAATCTCCAGCTGGCTTCATAACCGCAATGAATATACCCGGATTTTGCAGTGCTTGAATGGTGTTTAAAGGTAGAAGAGAGCGACGCTTCTTGTTATTTTGATAATTTAAATCATATCTTGCCGAGTAAACCAATGACGAGTACTGCTTTATTCGATTGAGCTCATAATAGGAATTTCCTAAATAATCCTGCAGAAATTGATTTAATTGTTCAGGTTTAACCTGATGAAAATCGATATCAATCGCTTCAACATTAATCGCCTCTACTGTCAGGCCATCAGAAAGCTTTGGCGACAATTGCGCGCCCTGACTCACAAACCGGACTTGCACTTGCTTTCTCGATGTAAGAACAGTTTGACGAGCTTCTTGTTGCAATATTCTACCGTTTAGCGCGGGCAGTCCAGACTGCACATTTACTTGGTATCGAGTTTCAGGCTGAATAAAAGGAAAGTAAGCTACATTAAGATTTTCACCTAAAATCCAATCACCACTTACTGGCTCACGTTTGTCAGTACTAATCGAAATATACCGTTTTAGCTGAAGCTTAGGATCAACGGGAACTGAGAAGGTAACTGCCAAAGCAGGCCCGCCATCAAATATTTGCTCGCCAATTCGTAATACCCGAAAGGGTGTTGTCGAAAAATCTTCTTTTAAAGCGTCTAGTTCTGACTTAGAAACGTCAAGACTCATTAAATTCGATTGCTCAGACTCCTCGACATTTACTCCTTTTATTCGTGACTCTGCTTTATTTGGTGTAGAAGAGTCCTTTTCACCCTCTTGATTACAACTCACAACAGTTAATAAGCTAAATAAAAGGATTCCTAACCAACGCATATGCAACTCGCTATCTCATGTTTAGTTTGTTCATATTAGCCATAAAATAGGCATTCATGATGAATAAATATGGCAGAAATCTGATGTTTTGGCACCGAGAGCCTAATACCAACCTAATTCAGCTTACTTTACAAAATGAATCTGAACTAAGTCTCACTCCTTCCGTCAATATCTCACAAGCAATTTGCGACACAGATTACAGACGACAGTAATAAGATTATTTATTATTTTGAAGTCTAGTAGCTCCACACCACACAAACACATTAAGGCTTTTATATGTCCAGAACCAGGCTTGTAAAAAGGGATCGAATTTTTAAGCACGGAAAGAGCTGGTTCTTCGCTACACGAGAAGGCATCGACATGGGGCCCTTTCCAGACCAGACAAGTGCCGAGCTAGAGATGGTGAATTACGTTAAAAGCATGAATCCTCATTTCCAGCATAAAGGAGTGAGATAAAAAGATTTTTCAGATTTATTTGAACTTTTCTGAACTCTTGTATGTCTACAAACGTAAGTTTAATGATTTCCTTGGTTGTTAGACGTGATTGAAAAGGCTGGTTACCTTTTCAAATACTGAAAACTTGAAGTAGGAGTGATATCAGAATTTTACTCCAATTCATGTTTAAAGTAAGAACAGCGATTGTTCAAAGTTAGATAGCATTACTCTTTGGTTTTACGATATTGCCCCATTTTCAAATGGGGCTTTTTTTATACTATGAGGCTTTTAGAATATCTAAATCCACCTGACTTAGCCCTTCTTGAGATAAAAGACTAATCAAATAATCCCGCATACATTCCGCCATATCATCGAGTACCGACTCTTCTTTACAGCACTTGGCAACGCCTATAATCCCTTGCAATGACGCTAAAAGAAATTTGGCGACTTTTTCTGGATGAATGTCATCTCGAACAACTCCATTATTAATGCCGCGCTCTAAAGATTCAGCAATAGCGCCTGTCCAAGTCTGATAGACCTTTTCTAAGCGTTCCCGAAATCCTTCATCAATAGGCGACATTTCTTGAGTTAAGTTATTGACTGGACAACCTTTTTCTATCTGACTCGCATTTTTACCGGCACGCTCATTTTCACAGATTTCAATAAATGTAACCACAGGATTAGCCGATTTTTCTAATGGCCCAACCCAGCGCTCCATAATGTCTTGCCCTAATATTTCATCAACTATGGCGTACCCTATAGCCTGCTTATTAGTAAAGTGATGGTACAAAGCACCTTTCGTTAAACCTGTCCGTTTTAAAATATGGTCGACACGCATTCCTTGAAATCCACGCAAATGAATTTCATCTAATGCAGCATCAAGAATTTTAGTTCGAGTTTCATCAGGATTTCTAACTACCACTACTTTGTACCTCAAGTAAACATCTATAATTTAACGAATACGTTTTAAAGCATTTCTGCTGAAATCGCTTTCATCAACACCTGTTTTAAATTCATAGTCACTCCAATTCAGGACTGTTTTCTTTCCCTTCTGAACATTATCCATAGTCATTGTTGTCGCGCGCCAAAACTGGTCTAAAAACTTTTTGTAATCAGTATTTTCCAATACTTTTAACAATGCATTTTTACGGTCATAAAACTCTATTTTCATAATACGATATTCTTTTTTATCAATATAATTGATTAATCGAGTATAACCAGAATGTTCATATGTTGGATAACTCTCGACAACATAAACCTCGTGCTCTCCTAATTTATCATCACGCAGATATTTGTAAGTGTACTTATCAACTTCAAATGAAGACAAATCTTCAAATGCGAATTCACTCCCCATAAAGGGACCTGACTTATTAGATGAAGATATTCTTTTAACTCTTTTTAAAGCAGGTAAATATAACCACTGTTCATCAGGCACAGTTGCATGAGAAAAAGATAAGAATGCAGTACCTTCAACATCTTTCGGTTCATCAAAAATAGTTAGGCTTTTGTCACCATCATTTTCAACTTCAAGCGAGCGGACTCGAATTTGTCGAACGCTTTTATCACCCGATTTACTAATAAGCGTCATCACCATTTTAGCTTTCGAGTTTTCCCAACCCGTGTTACGGCGCTCAGCCTCTTTCGCAATTGCAGTTCCTTTCTCTTCTGCAGTCTCTGCAATAGCATTAAACGGTAGTAGACTCAGCAAGCTTAGAATCAGAACGAGTTTCCGCATTTTCATTTTCCTCTAATTTAATTAGCAACGGTGGTAAAAGTAAAAAATCGACTATCAATGCGATAGCAATCGTCATCGCTGTCATCATTCCCATCTCACTGTTCATAGTAAAATCGGATAATGTCATTATGTAAAAACCAGCGACTAACACAATTGTGGTAACGGTGAGTGCCATACCCACTGTTTGAAAAGCATATCGAACCGCATCTTCAGGACTGAGTCCTTTTTCTCGACGAGCTCTCAAATACTTACTTAAAAAATGTACTGTGTCATCGACGACAATACCTAGTGTCATCCCGACAACAACAGAAAGTCCCATACCAACATTAGCAACAAACATTCCCCAAATACCAAATGCTAAGGCGGCAGGTAACAAGTTAGGAATTAAACTTAATACACCAAGCTTAAATGAACGCAGTGCAAACATGAGAATCACTGAAATTAAGATTAGTGCAATCATAGTACCGGAAAGCGAACTTTTAATATTTCGCTCACCTATGTGTGCAAACATCATATTAGAACTTGCAGCACCAATGTCATATTGTGGTGCATTTTCCTTAAACCAATCATAAACCTTGTCTTCTAGTACCAAAAGCTCATTAGAAGATAAGTTATGTAATGTTAGTCCAACTCTAGTAGAGGATTTGTCTAAATTTATCTGATTGGTTAAATCAAGCCCCTGAGGTAATGACATTTCATACAACAACAAATATTGTGCGGCTAAATCTTTCTGATCAGGAAGCTTGTACCAATCAGGATCGTCACCATGCATGTTTTTGTTAAGCCTTTTCATAATATTAGTAATTGTTTCAACGTGAATAACTTCAGGCCAAGTTTTAGCTTCATTTGAAAAATTTTCGATGTCTTTTAAGAACTCTGGATCACTAATACCATTCGATTCTCCAGTCTTCACGTCGACAAATATATTATAAATACCGGTCAGATTATCACTGGTATAATCCGTATCAGCTCGGAAAGGAACTTCCTTACTAAAGTATTTAACAAATTCATCATTCAATTGGTTATTCGGAATAAAAAGAATCACTCCGATGCTTGTGATGGCGACAACGGGCAATAAAACTTTACGTTTCGCAATCACCCAATCACCGAAGTGATCCATCCAGTGATAAGCTTTTGGCTCCTTTGCGCTCACTTTTACTGGCAAAACCATAATCAGTGCAGGTAAAAAAGTTACCGAGTAAACAAATGCTAAAGCAACACCTATTGCAACAATGTTTCCAAAATCATGTAATGGAGGTACATCTGAAGCATTCATACTTAAGAAACCAATAACCGTAGTTAAGCTGGTTAGAAAAACAGGTGCCATATTGATGCGAAGTGATTCTATCATCGCCTCTGATTTCGAATCTCCTTGGCGCATGCGTTGGGTAAACGTCACTAGAATATGGACTGCATCAGCAACCCCCATCGTTAATATAACGATCGGAGTACTCATAGCAGGACCCGACATATACCCGCCAAACATGAAAAATATTCCCCAGGCACCAATAATTGAAAATCCATTTAAAATGACAGAAGTAATAACACCTGAAACACTTCGAACCATAAACCACATAAACAAAGGAATAACAGCCAAAGCCATAATAGGTACAAGAGTCTGTAAATCCCCCAAGGTAGCCTCAGGAAAAGACACGTTCATCATGATCATGCCTGTCAATCGAACATCTAAGTTCGGATTTCTCTCTTCAACTTGAGCAGCCAAATCACGTACAAAATTAGCGATAATTATAACAGCCTCTTTCTCCTCTTTAGTTTGAGGATCATCAGGCATTTCGATAGTAACGTTAACGGCAGTAACTTGTTTATTTTCAGAAATTAATCGATTAATAAGTTGGGGTTCACTAACAGCAATATTTCCAATTCGCTCGAGATCAGCTTGCGATAAGTTTTCTGGATCAAGAACTAAATCTTCGACGATCATATCGTCGCCTTCAGCATAGGTATATTGATAATTAGTAATTGAATCGACGCGGGTAGACCTAGGAGTTTGCCAAGCTTCTTCAGTTAACCATTTAATCGTTGATAATGTTTCCTTACTGAAAACTTTTCCATCTTTCGGTGAAATAACAAACATGACATTATCAGCTTTCGAATAAGTGTCTTGCATTTCTTCAAAAGCTAATAATTCTGGATTTTCTTTAGAGAAAAATATTCGATAATCACTCTTAAAATCGAACTTAGAAAATCCAGTCATCATACCGGCAACAGATAAAACCGATAAAATTAATACAATCCATCGCCAGCGAATAATCCACTCAGCAAACTTAACTGTTTTTGTTTTAGACATTTATGTCTCTCCCTCAGACTGAGCTATACATGTTATAAAGCACAGTTAGAAATAACGTTCAGTAGATTTAGGTTGATTTTTAGACTTCAGCGAGTATATAAACAGACTAGTTGGTTTGTCAAATATACATTGAACACAGAAATTATAAAGTTGTGATACGAATCATAATATTTTTGTGATATAGATAAGATATGCTTTAGATAAGTCTCGATTTCAAAAGCCATTTGATTTTTCAGATTATCTGCACTTACATTAATAGCAACAATAATAAATCTAGGACAACAGATATGAAGTGGGCACTAACTATTCTTTCTGCACTTATTTTGGGAGGGTGCGCGAATTGGTCTTCTAGCAATACCGTTAGTACTGATTGGTATAAAATAGGTTACCAAGAAGCACTCAACGGTTATACGGCAAATTGGCGCAATAATTATCACAAAGTGGTCGAAGCGCCCGAAAATTTTGATTCTGAACAATACTCTAAGGGCTTTAAAGCAGGAAAAAACGAGCAGTGCCAACAAACAGACTGTAATCAAAAAGAAGTTCTAGCCGATGAGTCATAAATAGTTTAGATATTTAGCATTCCTAAAACCCACTTAAAGCGATAGACTAAGGCCATTCTCGATTAACATTTGTTTTATGGCCTTTTCTCAGCTCTACACGACTTCCTTAGAACTCGCCAATGAATTTCAGCCCTATGGAAAAATTCAATTGGTAGACGATGTTTCTCTATCTGATGAAAACTGGTTTTTAGTGAAAAAAGATGATTGTCTGTCACTAAACGGACTTCTTTTAAACGATTTTTTTTCTCTAAGCTTTAATTTTTTATCGGGTAACTTGAAATACCGAACGCAACATGGAGGCGGGCGTAAAGAACCATTAGCAAAAGCGATTGGTTTAAAAAATAATGCAACGCCTACCGTTATCGATGCTACTGCCGGGATGGGCAGAGAAGCGTTTTTATTAGCATCGATGGGATGTCAAGTAACTGCTTATGAACGCAATCCAATCATTTATTTTTTACTGAAAGATGCTGTTAGAAGACTCGAAAATAACGGTGACTTCCAAATTAAAAAAGTCAGCTTACAAGTCAAGCACTGTAATAGCATCGATACACTAGGGAACCTAACTGTACCCCTTAAACCAGATGTCGTGTATCTTGATCCGATGTTTCCAGAAAGAACAAAGTCTGCAGCGGTAAAAAAGGAAATGCGCATTTTTAAACAACTAGCAGGCAATGATGAAGACGATGCACAGCTTCTAAAAGCATCTCTAGGTGCAGCTCTAAAAAGAGTCGTCGTTAAGCGTCCAGGTCAAGCACCATTTATTAATAATATGAAACCAGATCACCAAATCCTCTCGAAAAAGCACCGATTTGATGTGTATGTCACTGCAAAATAAGTTTCTATATTATTGTTTATAGATTCCTAATGATGAATGACTTGTTCTCGCAAAGGTGCCAAACGGGCCAATAATTGATTTTGTGTTCTGATATTAACATTCGCTTCTTCCATAGCATTAATCAATAGTTCGACTAAGTGATTAAAATCCGATTTATTAATATTCATTCCCGTATGAATATCAACCATCGAATCACCATCATATCGACACGGCCCATCACTCACATCACACAAATGTAAATTCAAACCTCGCCTAAAGTGAGAAATATTGGTCTTAGCAAAATAATGAAATATTTCTTTATCTTTACCAATATTTTTAATTAAATTATCAGTGATTTTTTCAATACCTTCCTTTCCGCCAAGTCTTTTGTATAGCGTCTCTTTTTTTGTCGTAGCACAACTTGATAAAAAAATAGGATAACTGTTAAAATAAATATTTTCATCTACCAATATCCTGTAAATGACATGTACCAGCCTGTTTGGCCTTTTATAGTTGCGATTTTTCCGAGGTCGACATAAGCCAGTGTGGCGCTTACGTTTTTATTGGGAAACCAAGCAATGAATATATCCGACCAGTTTGATTCATCTAACTGCAAGTTATCTGGTTTTTCACGAAACTCTATACCTAATGCTAATTCAGGATCTAGAATTATTGCCGTAGAAATTTCGGCCATCCATTTAGCCTCTTTAGTTCCGCTACCAAAACCTAGCAATCCCATCTCATTAGCTTTGGTGCGTCGTAAAGTAGTATTCCAAAGCCAGTTATAACCACCTAGCGCACCTAAATGAAGTTTGCTCGCCGCAATATAAAAATCAGTCCCGCTTCTTTTTGCAGCACCTAACGCGAAAGGTACAGTTGGATCATCTAGTTTTTTAAACTGAACTCCAAGACTCAACATTGGCCATTTTGAATAGATTAAATCACCCGTAAGTTTTATTTTGGCGCCTGTTATATTCTGCTCTAAATCTAAAGCCAGTGGATGTACTCTAAAAAGCTGCTTTGCATAAGACAATTCAATTTGGTCATATGCACTAAATTGAATACCACAAGAGGTTAATGCAAAGTCTTCAACAATCGCACGAGAACAGAAAGCATTAGCGGAATATTCATTATCTGTCGCATATCCCGCGACTCCCGACCAGGGAACCAATCCGCCTCCAGCCGAACCTTCAATTTGGGAAACACCGGGAGCTGCTATCAACTTTCCTTTAGAGTAAAGACTATTAATGTTCAAAAATAATATTGTAAATAGAAAAATGTACTTACTCATATTTTTTATACCATTGGCTAAAATCTTCCGCGTTGAGTGGTCGTGACAAAAAGTAACCTTGTATATGATCGCACTTCATAGTTTCTAGAATTTTTAGACTTTCCTCATTCTCAACACCTTCAGCTACAACGTGCATTCCTAAACGATGCCCGAGATTAATCGTAGATTCAACGATCTTTTGGTCGACCTCTGATTCACTCAGAGTCATGATAAAGCTCTTATCAATTTTTAATTCATCAACGGGTAACTGTTTAAGTTTATTAAGAGATGACTGTCCTATTCCATAGTCATCGACAGACACAGAAATACCAATCGTCTTGAGATGGTTAAGTCGCGTAATTATTCTATCTTCATTATTCATTATGTCTCTTTCAGTTAACTCTAATGTAACTTGATTAGCCTTTATTTCATGCTCCTCGAGTTGCTCAAGTAGGAACTCAAGAAAGTCAGGATGCGACAAGTCTTGCGCTGAAACATTAATAGCTACGTGTACTGAAATACCTTCTTCTTTCCATTGTGTTACTTGTTGAAATACCTTACGAATTACCCAGTGAGTTAACTCAACGATTAGACCGGACTTTTCAGCAAGGTCGACAAAAAATTCTGGAGAAATCCACTCTCCATTATTATTCCATCGAATAAGACACTCTACCTTATCAATAGTTGACGAGTTTAAATTAAGTTTTGGTTGATAAGCCATAAACAGTGATCCATCATCATCGGATAATACCGATCGTAGCTGTTCTATGGTTTTTAGCCTGGTTAGATGGGCTTCGTCTTCACCTTCTTTGTAATAACGAAGAGCAACTTCTTCTTGAGATGCTGCGTCAAGAGCTATAGTCGTGCGACGAATGAGATCTCTTGCTGATAATCCATCTCTTGGATATACAGCCGCTCCGATAAAGAAATTCATAGAAAACTTTAAATCATCAATATTAAATGGTTCTTTAAGTGAATCTAAAAATTCCTTAGCAACATCCTCTATTGTCTGTTTATCTTTAATAGCAAGGATTGATAGAAACTCATCTCCACTTAATCTACCGTGTAGCGCGTCATCGCAATCACTGAACGAAGAGAGTCTATCGGCAACGGCCTTTAAACACTTGTCCCCAACAGTAGCACCTAAAGAATCGTTAATTCCCTTAAATCCTCGAATGTCAATCGATATTAGTAGAATTTGACGATAGCGGTTTAAAATTATGCCTAATTTAGAAATTAACGAGTACCTATTGTATAGGCCTGTTAGTATGTCATGCTCGGCTTGAAACTTTATCTCTCTTTCTCTAGAGGCAATTTCTGTTCCCATAGTTTTGAACCTACGAAAAAGTCGTTCAACTTCCACAGAAGCTTTATTTTTCAAGTCTTCTGATAAGTAATTACCTTTAGCAAACTCTTTGGTCATCGATACAAGTGCTTTCAACGGTTTTGTAAGACTACCGGCCATAAACCTACTAGTTAATATGCCAATAAACAAAATTAGTAATGAGAATCCAATACTTGAAAATATTAGAGAATCAAATGCTTTATAAGAAGAATTTAAACTTGCAGATAATTGGGCAGAAATATTATAAGGTGCTTTCGAATATTCAATAATTTTATTTTTATATGAATCACGTTTAAAAATAAAAAAATAGGGTTGTTCTTGATTAAAAAGCGAATAATCATTATTTTTGTCAAACGAACTAATAATTATTCTATTTTCTAAGAGGAATGAAACATCCACAGAAGTTAGTCGTTTTAGTTCCGACATTACTTTATCATTAAATTTAAAGCCAATAATTGAGTAACCAATTATTCGTGGCGCTTTGACAGGTAAAATGATAATTTCATATAACTCTTGATTAAAAACCAAAAACTGTAATTTCATTTTGTTGATCACTGGAAATGATATTTCTAGAGAAGTCAATATTGTCATTATTACTGCTAATGGTTGATGAAATAATTTCACCGCTTCGTGATATTAAAACCATAATATCAGAATTAATTCTTGATCCATGATTGACAAGTACACTTTTAATCGTTTCCGAGTCTTTAGTAGCGACAGCTTGTTTGAAGCCAAAATCAGATGTCAGAACGATAGCGGCTGTTCGGAGTAGTTCTTCTTTCGCATAAAGATATTCTTTTAGTACATTTTCTGCATTCTCTATTTTTTCATTAATAACATCATCGTTAAAATAACTTATGTTCCACCAAAAGATTGAGATAAGAGAAAAACTTGTTAGACAGACAAGGATGACACACAGGGAGATTATTTGCGTTTTTAAGCTACTTTGAATCATTGTCCAAAAACATCTTCAAAAGTATTTCGAGGTTCAGGATTTTGTAAGCTTAAAGTAATAACGTAATGATTACCTTGTATCTCGAGTTTTCTAAGAGAATAAGAGTTGTAAGAATCTGGTCCAGTGGCTTTAAGAGCATGCCAAACACGCACATTATCAAACGGTAGTTGGGTATTAAATTCCGCTAATCCAAATTCGTCTGTAAGTGCATGAAGATTTGATTTAGCAACATAGATATAACCCACCATTGAATCATGTATATTGCATCCGAGAATAACAACGCCCGACTTAGGAAACTCTATTGGCGCCTTTGGTTTATCCGCATAGAGCTTGAGTTCAAAGGTTTTAGTCGGAGAAAAAGAATAAACATGGTGCCGTATATTGTCACTGTTTGGAAAATCGACTTTACCACCCTGATTGATGATAACCACCTTAGGCTTGAACGCTTTATTAACCTGATCGATTATATGGGTTTTCTTATTTTTCTGATGCGTTGAATCACTCGACTTAATATCAAGTTCTAACACCGCGTTAATGATCGGTTTACCATTTTGATCAATGACTTTGAAGTGAGTTTCTTCCGCAAAGTTCAGTGATAAATATCCAGTAAAAAATAGTGATAAGCATATTGTCCGAAGACTTGTCATAGAATTTAAGTATTATTGTTCGAAGTATAGCGTCGCGTCATTTAATAATAGAAAAGAACCGTAAATTCAGCCAGTTAAGTTGTAAAGAATTCCTTTCCTTGAAACTGATGGAAACGTTACTTTTCATGTTAAAATAACTAATCGGCGGCTTAAAGCGACTAGAGTAAACTTTTAAATGTCACGCTTTTCTATTTTATACCATGATTCCAATCTTATAGCGGTCAACAAACCTGCTGGTTTACTCGTTCATAAAAGCGAAATTGACAAATATGAAACAGAATTTTTGATTCAACAATTACGAGATGCTATTGGACAAAAGGTTTATCCCGCGCATCGATTAGACAAACCCACCTCAGGCGTAATTCTTTTTGCGCTGAGTAAAGATGCACTTGTTTTTTTGAGTCGACAGTTTGAAGAGAATAAAGTAAGAAAATGCTATTGGGCTATTGTTCGAGGTTTAACACCCGCGCAACTAGATATTGACCATCCTCTCAAAGAGAAAGCTGTATTCAAAAGCCAAGATTCAGAGTTGCTAAAAACCAAAAATGCATTAACAAGCCTAAAAACTTTACATAATTTCGAAATTGATGAGCCTGTTGATCGCTACCCTAAAACGCGCTATTCACTGGTTGAGCTATCCCCACAAACCGGACGACGCCACCAGTTGAGACGGCACATGAAGCATATTTCACATCCAATAATTGGCGATACCTCTTACGGAAAAACCCCACACAATCAATATTTTAGAAATAAGTTAAATTGTCATCGGTTATTGCTTCATGCTCAAAAGCTGGAAATTGCTCAGCCAAATGGAGATATTTTGACAGTTACAGCAGATCTCGACGAGCAATTTGAATCAGCTTTATGGAATCTTCGGAAATTAAATTCTTGGACTAATTAATTCGCGAGTATTTGACTACTCACCAAGAAATCCACCCGTTTGATGACTCCATAATTGCGAATAAAGTCCTCCATTATCAACGAGTTCTCTATGAGTTCCTTGTTCAACTATTTTTCCATCATCCAGGACAATCAGCCGATCCATTGCTGCAATCGTTGACAGTCTATGTGCAATGGCAATCACCGTTTTACCTTCCATAAGATTGTAAAGACTCTCCTGAATCGCAGCTTCTACTTCTGAGTCAAGGGCAGACGTTGCCTCGTCTAAAATAAGGATTGGGGCGTCTTTTAATAAAACTCGGGCAATAGCGATTCTTTGACGTTGACCTCCCGATAATTTGACACCACGTTCACCAACATGAGCATCTAATCCCTCACGTCCATTCATATCAACCAGGTCTTCTATAAAAAGATTGGCTTCAGCTTTATCAATCGCGGCTAGTAAATCTTCTTCACTGGATTGTGGACTTCCATACAAAACATTTTCTCTAACCGATCGGTGAAGCAATGCGGTATCTTGAGTCACCATACCAATTTGTGATCGCAATGATTCTTGAGTGACATCTTTGATATCTGAACCATCAATAAGAACCTTGCCTTCTTCGACATCATAAAAGCGAAGCAATAAGTTCACTAGCGTCGATTTTCCAGCTCCGCTTCTCCCTACAAGACCGATCTTTTCGCCAGGTTGTATCGATAAGTTTAGGTTTTCAATGACACCACCACCTTTTCCATAATGAAAAGTGACATTTTCAAAATCTATTTTTCCCTCAATCACTTTAAGCTGTTTTGCACCCGTTTTATCAACTATCGATTGCGGCCGAGATAAGGTTGAAACACCATCACTAACCGTTCCTAGATGTTCGAATAATCCACTTATTTCCCACATGACCCATTGAGACATACCATTTAAACGAAGAGCTATACTGACTGCAATCGCGATCGCGCCCACGGTTACCGCACTTAACGACCACAGATATATAGATACCGCTCCAATCGCAAACACCAACAAATAATTTAGAATTTGAACGCTGACGATTAAGCCTGTTACTTTTCTCATCTGTCGATACACAGTTCTCAGAAACTCTTCCATGCTATCTTTCGCATAATTAGCCTCTTGTTGACTGTGTGCAAAGAGCTTGACTGTTGATATATTGCTATAGCTATCTACGATTCGCCCCGTCATTAATGAACGAGCATCCGCTTGTGCCGCAGATAATTGTTTTAAGCGCGGGATAAAATAGACAAGAGCAATCGCATAAAGCAAAAACCAGCTCAAAACGACTAGCATTAATCGATAGTCTGATTGCGATATCAAAACAACTGCGCTAGTAAAATAAACCGTAATATATAGGATAACATCGAGTAACTTCATAACTGTTTCTCGAACAGATAAAGACGTTTGCATTACTTTTGTAGCAACGCGCCCAGCAAAGTCATTTTGAAAAAAAGAAACGCTTTGTCCTAACAAGTAACGATGTGCTTTCCAGCGAATACTCATAGGAAAATTTCCGAGCAACGACTGATGTGTAAGATTCGCATGAATAATAGAAAGCACCGGTAGCGCGATAATTAATAAAACGCAAATCCATATTAATAAATTTTTATTAGCAGCGAAAAATGATTCTGGCTCATTAGCTGACAATAGGTCAACTAAGTTACCCATAAATCCAAACAATGATACTTCAAGTACAGCAATGAAAACTGTTGTAATCGACATTACAACAATCGGCTTTTCCATTCCGCGAGTATAGTAACGACAAAAGGCATAGAGTCCTTTAGGTGGTTGCTCTGCACTGGTTGGGGGAAAAGGTTGAGTTAAGCTTTCAAAAAATTTATATAACGTTTTCATGGATAACGAAATCTTGGGTTACTGAGTTCTTGAGTGGCTATTTAATGCTAAATAAATAAAATTCTAATCCACCCACTTGCTTTTCCTTTAAGCGTTCCCAATTTTCAGGAAATTCTATTTCATCAGAATGTTTTTCACGCTCAACGTAAACTAATGTACCAGGCGTAACAAACTTTTCGTTGTTGATCGATTTGAGCGTCGTTTGCAAATATTCTTGAAAAAAGGGCGGGTCAACAAAAATAATATCGTAAGGTGTCTCATTTTTTTTAATAACCACTTCTGCGCTGGTATTAAAAACTTTGTAATTAGAGAATTCTAAATCTTGAAGGTTTTTGTGTATGAAATCTGCAGCCTTTTTGTTTTTTTCCACAAAAACCACTTCTTTGGCACCACGAGAAAGAGCCTCTATTCCCAAAGCAGCACTTCCAGCGAATAGGTCGAGACACCGAGCACCGTGAATGTCATGCATTAACCAATTAAATAAAGTTTCTCGTACTCTATCGAGAGTAGGTCTAAGTCCCGCTACCTCTATAAACTTAAGGCGACGTCCTTTCCAACGACCACCAATAATTCTTACGTGACCTAATTTAGAACCTTTGGTCGGCTTACGCCTGGTTTGGTGAATCATGCACTGTCTCACTATGGCTTTAGAGCTTAAAATGGTAGGATAGCGAGCAATTTCCCAGCCCGGTCGGTTAAATACTATCCAAAGACCGACTTACTGAATTTAACGAAAGAATGAGTTTTATGTCAGACAAAGAACATTCTAACACAAAGAAAAAGTCCGGCGGTCTTTTTGGCTGGTTCAAAAAGGACAAATCAGAGACCCCGGCTGAACCACAGGAAGCCTCAACGGAACCGGTACAAGCCGACTTATCTGTGCAAACAGAAACCGAAGAGCCGAAAACAGAACTCATCGAGGAGACTCGAGAAAAGCCCGGAACTGAAAAGAAAAGGGGATTTTTTGCGCGGCTTAAATCGGGGTTGAGTAAAACCCGTTCCAACTTCTCAGAAGGCATTGCAAGCTTAGTTTTGGGAAAGAAAACAATTGATGATGACTTATTAGAAGAAATAGAAACACAACTTCTAATGGCTGACGTTGGTGTTGAAGCCACATCACACATCATTCAAGATTTGACCGAAAAAACAGCAAGAAAAGAGCTCACTGATCCTGAAGCATTAATGGCTCGACTCAAAGAGTTACTGGCCAACATGATTGAACCCGTTGCTAATCCACTAACCATTGACTTGGAAGCTCACAAACCTTTTGTAATTTTAATGGTTGGGGTCAACGGCGTTGGCAAAACCACGACCATTGGTAAACTTGCTAAGCAATTAAAAGGTCAAGGCCTATCTGTAATGTTAGCTGCCGGGGACACTTTTCGTGCTGCAGCAGTTGAACAGTTACAAGTTTGGGGTCAACGGAATGAAATTCCCGTCGTCGCTCAGCATGAAGGAGCTGATTCCGCTTCTGTCATCTATGACGCACTGCAGTCGGCGCAGTCAAAGGGTGTTGATGTCGTTATAGCTGACACAGCAGGCCGTCTACATACTAAAGACAACCTCATGGAAGAACTTAAAAAAGTTAAACGTGTTATGCAAAAGCTTGATGTTTCTGCTCCGCACGAAGTGATGCTGGTTGTTGACGCAGGAACAGGTCAAAACGCATTAAACCAAGCCGAACAATTCAATAATGCCATAGAGCTAACTGGCGTAACACTGACGAAACTCGACGGTACTGCCAAAGGTGGTGTAGTCTTTGCTCTTGCGCAAAAGGCAAAGACTTCAATTCGATTCATTGGCGTAGGCGAAGGTTTGGAAGATTTAAGGCCATTCCATGCTCACGAGTTTATTGATGCGCTATTTGATCAGAACGAAAATGCCTCAGAAGAATAATTAAAGCAGACGATATGATTCAGTTTAATGAGGTTTCCAAGCGTTATCCCAACGGACATGAAGCGCTAAGAAATATAAGTTTCACTCTCGATAGTGGGGAAATGTCGTTTTTGACAGGGCACTCAGGTGCTGGAAAAAGTACATTGCTAAAACTGATTTGTGTCATGGAAAAGCCGACTTCTGGGCAAGTCATCATTGATAATCGAAACGTTGGGCGAGTAGGACGTCGGAAAATTCCTTATATTCGTCGAAACATAGGAATGATCTTCCAAGATCACCGTTTGCTTTTTGATCGCACTGTATTCGATAACGTTGCTCTACCACTCATAATTGCAGGATATCCACACCGAGAAATAGGGCGGCGCGTAAGGGCAGCGCTCGATAAAGTTGGATTACTGTCAAAAGAAAAGCTGCATCCAATTATGCTATCGGGCGGAGAACAACAACGTGTCGGTATCGCTCGAGCAGTGGTTAATAAGCCGCCATTACTTCTTGCGGATGAGCCAACCGGAAATTTAGACCCTGAGCTATCGGCAGAAATAATGTCGTTGTTTGAGCAATTTAATCAAGTGGGTGTAAGCGTACTCATTGCCTCGCATGACTTAAGCTTAATTGCTCGACTACCCCACCGGGTTATTTCGCTCAAAGAAGGGCGACTACTTGAAGACAATAATGAAGTTACAGGAGGCGCCTAATGAGTCAATCAGAATTGGGCGGACCTAAAGGAGCACAGTTCTCTTCCGGAAGCACATTTATTTCTCGGTTTAAAATGGGAATCAGGCATCACGGTCAAGAATGCAGTAAGGGTTTACATGAGATATTCAGAGCTCCTATTTCAAGTTTTATGACTATTGCTGTTTTAGCAATTGCACTTGCTCTTCCTGCAGGATTCCACGTTTTTCTGAAAAACGCCCAAATGGTGTCCAGTGGATGGGATAACGCGACTCAAATATCCCTGTTTCTAAAAATGGAAATTTCTGCAGAGGAAGTTGAAAAAGTTCAAAATGAGCTTAAAAACTCGGTGAAAATCGCTGATGTCAGCTTGATTCCAAAAGATCAGGGGCTCAAAGAATTTAGTGAACTGTCTGGATTCGGTGAAGCATTATCCTTTCTGGACTCAAATCCTTTGCCAGATACTCTCGTAATTACGCCAACAGTTGCTCACAGTTCGCCAGAAGCATCAGAAGCTTTGCTTATTGAGCTACAGGAAATACCGGAAGTTGAACTTGCTCAGCTAGATTTGCAATGGGTACGCAAGCTTTACAGTATGATGGCCATTGCGCAAAAAGCTGTTTCAGCCTTAGGCGTTATCTTGGGCCTGTCGGTTCTACTCATTGTTGGTAACACCATAAGGCTTGCGATACAAAATAAACGTGAGGAAATTCAAATAATTAAGCTTGTTGGAGCCACTGATGCATTCATCAGGCGACCTTTTCTTTACAGCGGCCTTTGGTTTGGTATTTTTGCCGGAATTCTGGCATGGATTTTAGTGAATAGCAGTGTACTATGGCTAAAAGACCCCGTCAGAAACCTAGCTGGCCTTTACGAAAGTCAATTTCGTTTATCTGGCCTGGCTTTCGTCGAGGCTTTGCAACTTATTGTAATTGCTTCGTTTTTAGGACTATTAGGGTCTTGGATATCGGTTGGGCGGCATTTAAAGGATATAGAACCAACCTAACTCCATATTTTTAAGTTATGTCAGATGTAACCAATTGTAAGAATGCCTTGAAATATGCAGGTTCGCTGGCATATAAAGTAGGTCGATTTTCATTTACGGATGAAACTTTTAAGAGAATTAGCACTCTATAAATAAGACTGCTAATATTAGCCATTAATAATATGATTGTGCTAAAATTCGCGGTCCAAAAATCTGGATGTAGTCGCTAATTCCAGGAGATTAGGAGAACCATGAACACTCAGCTTTCGAATCAAAATTTTGCTCTATCGGTACCTCAGGGTAGCATTGAAGCTTACGTACACGCAGTCAATGCCATTCCAGTACTTAGTGCGGAAGATGAACAAGAGCTAGCGCGGCGTTTTCGAGACAACGAAGACCTAGAAGCTGCTCGCCAGCTTGTTCTATCCCACCTTCGGTTTGTTGTTCATATAGCACGAAGCTATAGTGGATACGGCCTACAACAGGCAGACTTGATTCAAGAAGGAAATGTTGGCTTGATGAAAGCCGTTAAACGCTTTGACCCAGATGTTGGCGTGCGTTTAATTTCATTCGCCGTCCACTGGATAAAAGCCGAGATTCACGAGTTTGTCTTAAAAAATTGGCGCATCGTAAAAGTAGCGACCACCAAAGCACAGCGAAAATTATTTTTTAATCTACGCGGCTCAAAAAAGCGTCTTGGTTGGTTCAGCAATAGCGAGATTGAGGCGGTAGCAAAAGATTTAGGTGTTAGCGAAGCTGAAGTTCGACGAATGGAAGGAAGACTCAACGCTAGAGACATGGCCTTTGATGCACCATCGAGCAGTAGTGACGATGATGACAGTGCAAACTTTGCTCCTTCACAGTTTTTAGAAGATCATTCAGCTGACCCAGCATCTGTATACGAGAAAGATAACTGGCAAAGCCACCATGAAACAAAATTGCTTAATGCAATGAAAGGACTTGATGAACGAAGTCAA
This sequence comes from Pleionea sediminis, assembly GCF_007570825.1. Lineage (GTDB taxonomy): Bacteria > Pseudomonadota > Gammaproteobacteria > Enterobacterales > Kangiellaceae > Pleionea > Pleionea sediminis. The sequence continues at coordinate 1,495,213 of NZ_SUNB01000001.1, forward strand.
GATATCGTAAAGCGGCGTTGGCTTGATGAAGAGAAAGCAACTCTTCAAGAATTGGCTGATCAATATAGTGTTTCTGCTGAACGTGTTCGCCAACTAGAAAAGAACGCCATGAAAAAATTAAAAGCATCAATTCTTGCGTAAATCTCATAAATAAAAAAAGCGCCGAAGGGCGCTTTTTTTTATGCCTGTTAAAAAATTTTTACTATTTTACTTCAATAGTCTTATCTGACCTCACATAAACTTTTAGAAATTAAACTACAATTTTAATAACAGTCTTTTCGCTCATAAGAAAACTTCCCAACAGGAGAAGGTTATGTCAAGGCAAGTTATTGTGTTCTTCATCAGTTTGATACTGCTTACAGCTTGTGGAGAACCTCCAAATAAAGAAACAAAACAAAAAACTGTCAGTAAAGCCAGCCAGCAGTCTGTTCAAAACGATTGCCAACTCACTATGGGATGGGATCCTTGGGAGCCCTATTTGTACCTGACACCTGGCAATAATGTGTCAGGTCTGGATATAGAGTTAATCGAAGCTATGGCAGAAGAAGCGAGCTGTTCCCTGAAATTTGTGCAGCACGACTGGATGACTCTTTTAGAGATGATTCGCAAAGGCGAAGTTGATTTAGTAGCAGGAGCATCAATAACCGAAAAACGAAAAGAGTTTGCTATGTTCTCTGATCCTTATCGCTCAGAAAACTTCGTACTCTATGTTCGAACCGGTGAAGTTGATAAATTTGATGCTGATATTAATAAAATTATTACTGCAGGGCACAAAGTTGGCGTGACTACTGATTATATTTACGGAGAAAAAGTCGCAAATTTACAAGACTCTAATGATTACTCAGACCAATTTGTCTATTCAACTGTAGGAGAGGCCAATTACTACAATCTCTTACAGCATAATGTCGATGTTATTATCGAAGACCCTTTTGTTGGTGCTTATAATCTGAAAAGAAAAGGGATGGAAGATCAAATAGAGCAACTTGAACTTACCATACATAGTGGCAATGTACATTTGATGTTTAGTATGAAATCCGTCGATCACAAAATTGTTTCTCGCTTCAATGAAGCTATCAGCTCAATCAAAAATTCAGGAAAGTACAAAGAAATTTTAGATAAGTACTTACTTTGAAATAAGAGGGAGCTATGACTCCCTCTCTAACATAAAAACTTATACATCATCACCCATCTCTCGCTTAATATCGAGAATATCGGCAAAAATTTGATCCTTTGGAACACCTTTATCCATTAGATCGTGATAAACCGCCATTACCATGGCCTCAGAACCCGATATATAAAAATCCATTTCGAGTAAGTTATTAAAATGATTCATTGCAGCATGGTGTGCAAACCCAGTTGCGCCATTCCAGTTTGAGTCATTACCAGAAATCACCGGGACGTAAGTAAAATTAGACTCTTTAGTTTCCCAAGATTTAGGTAAGTCGTCTAAATATAAATCCTCAGCCGATTGAGCCCCCCAAAATAAACTGAAGTGACGCGAATCATTTTTTGCAAATGCTGACTCAATAATTGCCTTTGCCGGAGAAAACCCTGTTCCACCAACAATTAGTACAACATCCCTTTTACCAGAACGTAATGTACATTTACCCATTGGAATTTGAACGTGCGCCTTACGAGTTTTTCGCAATTGCGACATAATATTCTCAGCAAGTTCATGCCCTGGAACTAATTTAATATGAAGCTCAAGGAATTCTTTTTCCTCAGGCGCATTACCAATAGAAAAAGGAATCCATCGTCCACCATCAGCCTGCAGTGTCAGATATTGTCCACCCTGATAATCAACCTTCGATAATGCTTCTGAGTGCAGGCGTACACGATGTACATCTTTACCCAATAAATCAATTGCTTTAACTTCACAAAATAGTTCTTCCATTATGACTCCAAAATGTTGAGTTCATCCCATAAAGTATCGACCCTTTGTTTAACGTCATCGCTCATGGCAATCACTTCTCCCCATTCGCGATCGGTTTCTCCAGGCCATTTATTTGTCGCATCGATGCCCATTTTCGACCCTAAACCAGAAACAGGTGATGCAAAATCCAGATAGTCGATGGGTGTGTTTTCAATCATGGTCGTGTCACGAGCTGGATCAACGCGCGTCGTGAGCGCCCAAATAACATCTTGCCAATCTCTCGCATTAACATCATCGTCAGTAACCAATACAAACTTGGTGTACATAAACTGGCGCAAGAACGACCAAACACCGAGCATAACTCGTTTAGCGTGACCAGGATATTGCTTTTTCATGGTTACCACAGCCATACGATAGGAACACCCTTCAGGTGGTAAGTAGAAATCAACTATCTCGGGAAACTGACGTTTAAGAATAGGCACAAAAACCTCATTCAAAGCCACTCCTAAAATCGCAGGCTCATCCGGTGGGCGTCCCGTGTAAGTGCTGTGGTAAATAGGCTTTTGCCGCATCGTAATGCGCTCGATAGTAAAAACTGGAAACTCATCCACTTCATTGTAATATCCGGTATGATCACCAAAAGGACCCTCTGGAGCCATTTCATCGGGATGAATCACGCCCTCCAAAACAATTTCAGCGCTCGCAGGCACCTGTAGTTCGTTGCCAATAGATTTAACAAGTTCCGTTTTTTTGCCACGTAACAATCCAGCGAAAGCGTACTCACTCAAGTTATCAGGTATTGGAGTAACTGCGCCTAATATCGTCGCAGGATCTGCTCCCAAAGCAACCGAAACGGGGAAAGGCTTACCAGGATTCTTTAATTTCCATTCATGAAAATCTAATGCGCCACCACGATGTGATAACCAACGCATGATGACTTTATTTTTAGCAATAACTTGCTGCCGATAAATCCCAAGGTTTTGACGAGACTTTTCCGGCCCTTGAGTAATCACGAGGCCCCATGTTATTAAAGGTGCCGCGTCACCTGGCCAGCAAGTTTGAATCGGTAATTTCGATAGATCGACTGCATCACCTTCCAAAACTTGCTCTTGGCACGGAGCCTTCTTAACGACTTTCGGCCCCATATTTAAAACTTGCTTAAAAATAGGCAGCTGCGACCAAGCTTCTTTTATTCCTTTAGGAGGCTCTGGCTGTTTTAGAAATGCCAGTAATTCACCAATTTCTCTAAGCGCAGAAATGTCATTATGTCCCATTCCCATGGCAACACGTTTGGTCGTTCCAAACAAATTTGCCAAAACTGGAATGTCAGAGCCCTTTGGATTTTCAAATAGCAACGCAGGACCACCAGCTCGTAAAGTGCGATCGGCAATCTCAGTCATTTCCAAATTGGGATCTATCGGATGAGTAATTCTTTTAAGCTCTCCCTGAGCTTCGAGCTGATCAATAAAATCCCTTAAGTCTCGATATTTCATAAAATTCCGTACTGCGAAAGTTAGCGTTGATAATTATACGCTAACTTTCGCCTATCAGAAGTGAGTTTAGCGTTTCATCGATTCAAAGAATTCGTCGTTCGTTTTGGTCAACGCCAACTTATCGACAAGGAACTCCATTGCTTCGATTTCCTGCATAGGATGGACAATCTTTCGTAATATCCACATCTTTTGCAGTTCATCTGGCGACGTTAATAGATCTTCTTTACGAGTACCAGAGCGATTAATATTGATGGCAGGAAATACGCGCTTTTCGGCAATCTTACGATCTAAGTGCAATTCCATATTACCGGTACCTTTAAATTCTTCGTAGATAACCTCATCCATTTTCGAGCCAGTATCAATCAACGCGGTTGCGATAATTGTTAAGCTGCCACCTTCTTCGATATTCCGTGCTGCACCAAAAAATCGTTTAGGGCGCTGCAAAGCATTTGCATCAACACCACCAGTTAACACTTTTCCTGACGAAGGAATTACTGTGTTGTAAGCTCTCGCTAAACGAGTGATAGAATCGAGCAATATCACAACGTCTTTCTTGTGTTCTACCAGTCGCTTTGCTTTCTCAATAACCATTTCAGCAACTTGAACATGTCGGCTTGCTGGCTCATCGAAAGTTGAAGCAACAACTTCGCCTCTCACAGAACGTTGCATTTCGGTTACTTCTTCCGGGCGTTCATCAATCAACAAGACAATCAGCGTACAATCAGGGTTATTCCCTGTTATTGATTGCGCAATATTCTGCATCATCATTGTTTTACCGGCTTTAGGCGGCGATACCACTAAGGCTCTTTGACCTTTACCGATTGGTGCAGCTAAATCGATTACACGCGCGGTAATATCTTCACTACTTCCGTTACCACGCTCCATACGCATTCTTTCATCAGGATGCAGTGGCGTTAAGTTTTCGAAAAGAATCTTGTTCCGGGCATTTTCCGGACTATCAAAATTTATTTCTCTAACCTTAAGCAGCGCAAAATAACGTTCGCCGTCTTTTGGCGGACGAATTTTTCCAGAAATCGTATCACCCGTTCGCAGACTAAAACGACGTATTTGACTGGGTGAAACGTAAATATCATCAGGCCCCGCTAAGTACGAAGAGTCGGCACTTCTTAAGAAGCCGAAACCATCAGGCAAGATTTCTAAAACACCATCGCCAAAAATATCTTCTCCTGACTTAGCATGAGCTTTCAGAATAGCGAATATAATGTCTTGTTTACGATTACGGGCAATGTTGTCAACGCCCATGGTGGATGCGAGCTCTGTCAGCTCCGTAGCAGATTTTTGTTTTAGTTCCGTTAGATTCATGGCTGGATTTTTTATGAGTGATTACAGTTTAAGTAGATTGATGTTCACATACAGAAAACATTCGATAACTCTGATAAAAGTTAAATCGCTTTAGGTGAAAATGCTTTTGCCTGAAAATTATTTTTGCTTGGGAGGCCCCACAGGAAAGCTAATCAGAAAGTTAGCATTAAAAATGTGCGCTGTAAAGACTTATAATTCGTTGGTGGCAATTCCTTGCCACCAACGAAGCTAAACTTAGATATTTGAATCTAAAAACGCGACCAACTGGGACTTATTAACGGCTCCAACTTGCGTTGCTTCTGCCGAACCGTTCTTAAAAAGCATCAACGTTGGTATTCCACGAATACCATATTTTGGAGGCGTTGCGCTGTTTTCATCAATATTCAATTTGGCAACTTTAACTTTGCCGTCATACTCAGCTGCAATCTCATCAAGGATCGGCGCAATCATTTTACAGGGACCGCACCACTCTGCCCAATAATCAACCAACACTGGTAAATCCGATTGAAGTACTTCTGATTCAAAACTATCGTCACTTAATTGGACAATCTTGTCGCTCATTAGCGGATATCTCCTATGAAAATTATCAACTGATTGTTACGGCCAATCAAAGAGCCGTTGAATAACCCTATTTAGGGCTCAGTTTGGCAAATTTCAAGTCATATATCAAAACAATCGGTTTCCAAACGAGGTTTTCCCCATTAAACTGGGCGCATAGTAGTCAAAAACCCTTTTATAAACAATCTTGCATTTACCCTATAACTAATTGATTTATAATTAATTTGCTTGTACTACCAATTTAATTAGCGACGGTTAACTGCATAAACTCTGAAGAAATCTGTATGGCAAAACACCTCACCGATATACCTTTCGCAAGCCTCGGCCTAGATCCTCGTCTCGTTAAAGCCCTCAACTCAATGAATTTTGAATATTGCACACCTATTCAATCTTTGAGCCTTCCACTCGCTCTCGAGGGTCAAGATGTTGCCGGACAAGCTCAAACAGGCACAGGCAAAACTATAGCTTTTCTATTGGCAACTTTAGATGAAATGCTGACTCTACCCGCAGATCCAAACCGCCTTCAAAATGAACCTCGTGCCATTATAATGGCGCCAACGAGAGAGTTGGTCGTTCAAATATTTGAAGAAGCAAAACAACTTATTAAATACACAGGCCTCCGCGTCGGAGCGGTTTATGGTGGGACGGGATACGAAGAGCAAAAAGAGATGCTAATCAATGGTGTTGATATTCTCATTGGCACTACAGGTCGCCTAATCGATTATTTTAAGCAAGGTATTTATCGTTTGGACGCTATCGATGTCGTTGTACTCGATGAGGCAGATCGAATGTTTGACCTTGGCTTTATCGCTGATATTCGATATTTATTCCGACGCATGCCACCGCCGACAGAACGGTTAAACATGTTATTTTCTGCAACACTGTCGCACCGCGTCAAAGAGCTTGCTTACGAACATATGAATTCGCCGCAACATGTTCAAATAGAACCAGAACAGGTTACCGCTAAAAAAGTCCGTGAAGTTTTATTCTATCCAAGTAACCCAGACAAACTTTCATTGCTTTTGGGTTTGCTCAATAAGTACAGTCCAGAAAAATCAATGATATTTGTGAACACCAAACGTGATGCAGAAACTATTTTCTCGATGCTACGCGCAAATGATTGGAATGTAGGATTGCTCACAGGCGATGTTCCGCAAAAGAAAAGAATGGCTTTGTTGGACCGATTTAAATCTGATTCTATACCTGCTTTAATTGCAACTGATGTTGCAGCACGAGGTTTGCATATCGACAATGTCACTCATGTCTTCAATTATGACCTCCCTGAAGATCCCGAAGATTATGTTCACAGAATTGGACGAACCGCTCGTGCTGGAGCTGAAGGAGATGCAATATCCTTTGCCTGCGAAGACAGTGCTTTTTCGTTACCGGGAATTGAACACTATATCGAGCATGAAATTCCTAAAGCAGAAATTAATCCCGAGCTACTTGCCGAGGTAAAACCATTTCGCAGACAGCGTCCAGGTAATAAAGCTAATCAAAACAGAAAGCGAAAACCGAGTAATCGACCCAAATAAGTGAGGAGTGTGTCAGTGATGCAAGATAAGGAATCTCCGATCGTAGCTGCAGTTGATTTAGGTTCAAATAGCTTTCACTTAACACTAGCAAAAGTACAACATAACAATCTTAGTATAATCGGACGACTAAAAGAAAAAGTTCGCCTGGCAGAAGGTCTCGATGAAAGTAATTACTTAACACAAGAAGCACAACAACGAGCGCTCGACTGTTTAAAGCAATTTAAACAACGGCTTGAGAACATGCCTCAAACTCAAGTACGAGCGGTAGGAACCTACGCATTACGCAAAGCCAAAAATTCTCGGGAATTTATACTAAAAGCACAAGATGCTCTAGGTTACCCAATCGAAATCATCTCTGGAAAAGAGGAGTCACGCTTAATTTATGAGGGCGTAGCTCACTTTCAACTTAGTCAGAAAAAACAATTGGTGGTGGATATTGGCGGTGGCAGTACTGAGTTCGCCATTGGCGAAGCTTTCGAGCCAGTACTTACCGACAGTCTTCAGATGGGTTGTATCTCATACAGCCAAAAATATTTTAACGATAATAAATTAACAAAAAACAATTTCAAAAAGGCAATCACTGCAGCACGCTTAGAACTCATTACGATTCAAGATCTATACCTGCGTGAAGGCTGGGACATCTCTATCGGTACATCAGGAACTATCGAATCAATACAAACCATTTGCGAAAAAAATAATATTAATTCTCAATCAGTTTCTTTAGATTGTTTAGTGAATCTGAAAGAACAACTGATAACCATGGAGAACTTCGAAAATATAGAACTAGAAGGGCTCGCTGAGAATCGAAGAGAAATTTTACCCGCAGGCTTAGCCATTCTAATCGCTATTTTTCGAACACTTAAAATTGAAACTATGGAAGTTTCTCCAGCAGCTTTACGAGAAGGTGTACTTTTTGAAGTAGCGGGTATCGAAAAAGTGTTTGATATTCGAGAAAGGGCAATTAAGGGATTGCTGGATAAACATCATGTTGATCTTGACCAAGCTAGAAGAGTAAATCAAACTGCACTATCTATTTTGAGTAAGGTTGATAATGCTTGGGATTTAAATAGTGAATATTTTCGACAAATGTTGAGTTGGGCTGCAAAATGTCATGAGCTTGGTTTAAACATTAATTTTAGCAAACAGCAAAAGCACGGTCAGTACATTCTTCTAAATACTGATATCAATGGATTCAGTGTTCAACAACAACAAATCTTAGCATTATTAGTTCGAAGCTTTAGGCGTAAATTTCCCTTAGGGCATTACGATATAATCGATGATGATCTATTCAAAGAAAAGCTGATTCGATTGGCTCAGATATTACGCCTGGCAGTATTATTAAATCATCGACGTCGTGATTTTGACGCGCCCAAATTTGATATTTCAGTAAGTGACAACCAATTAAGCTTAACATTCAAAAAAGATTACTTGGCAGAACACTCACTATTGAATGCCGATTTAGAGCAAGAGCAAGACTATCTTGCTAAAGTAAACTTGGTCTTAAATTTTAAGTAACTTAGTAATTACTAAGCTTTTCGAGTAATTTACGTTGTACCCTAAATGGTTTAGCGTCTCCTGGAACCATCTTAAAATACCTTCCGTCACTAGATAATTCCCAGCTTTGAGAGTTATCTTTTAAGTAATAGTCTAAACATTCTTGCCGCACTCTTTTTGCAAGTCTTGGATCGGTTATTGGAAAACAAACTTCCACTCGGTGGTACAAGTTCCGATCCATCCAGTCGGCGCTTGAGGCAAAAACCATTTCATTACCATCATTTGCAAAACAAAAAACTCTAGAATGCTCTAAAAATCGGCCAACGATTGATACAACACGAATGTTTTCAGAAATATTCTTAAGGCCAGGTCTCAAACAACAAATACCACGAATAATCAAATCGATTTGAACACCTGCTTGAGAAGCTTCATATAATTTTTCAATTATTTTAGCTTCAGTCAAAGAGTTCATTCTGGCTTTGATATACGCTTTTTTACCTAAGTGCTTATTTGCTATTTCTTTGTCGATTAACTCAAAAAGTCCGCTTTGCAAAGTAAAAGGGGACTGAAGGATCAACTTCATATCATAAGCTTTGCCCATGCCTGTAAGCTGCAAAAACACTTTTTGCGCATCTTCACAGAGTTTTTTATTTGCCGTAAAAAGACCTAAATCAGTGTACAACTTTGCAGTATTTGCGTGATAGTTGCCAGTTCCTAAATGAGCATAATGTCGAAGTTTTTTCTTCTCTCGCCGAGTAACAACACACAGTTTAGCGTGAGTCTTATGGCCAACAACACCATAGACAACTAGGGCTCCTGCATCTTGTAGTTTATTCGCCAATTCTATATTTGCCTTTTCATCAAAACGAGCTCGCAGCTCAACAACGGCAGTAACCTCTTTGCCAGCACGTGCGGCATCAATGAGTGCATCAACAACAGGAGAGCTCGAGCCAGTTCGATAAAGCGTTTGCTTAATGGCTAATACATTAGGGTCAGAAGCGGCACTTTTAATAAAGTTGATTACAGAGTCAAAGTTTTCGAAAGGGTGATGAACCAAAATATCTTTCTCTTTTAATATTTCAAAAATATTCTCTTCATCAAATTCTTTTGGAGTTGCTGCTCGAAAAGGACGGAACTTTAGATCAGGCCGATCAACCATATCCGTAAGACTTAATAGTCGATTTAAGTTTACAGGACCATTAACTCGATAAAGCTCGGCTTCAGTGAGATTACATTTTTGCAATAGAAATGCCGCAATTTTGTCAGGGCAGTTGTCTGCAATTTCCAATCTAACAGACGTGCCAAAATCACGACTTTGCAACTCTTGTTTTAATGCATGAGCTAAATCTTCGATATCTTCTTCATCAACAAAAAGATCACTGTCTCTTGTTAAACGAAACTGGTAGCAACCTTTAACAGTCATTCCGGGAAAAAGTTCTTCAGCATTAGCATGAATAATAGCAGATAGAAAAACAAAGCTTTCACCACTGCCCGATATTTCATCAGGCAACTGTATAATTCTTGGTAATGACCGTGGCATATGAACGACTGCATAACCACTGTTTCTGCCAAATGCGTCTTTGCCTTCAAGCGCAACGATGAAATGCAAGCTTTTATTGATTAAACGAGGAAACGGATGCGCCAAATCTAAACCGATGGGACTGATAACAGGTGCAACCTCATCGATAAAATAATTTTTAATCCATTCTGACTGACTGTCACTCCATTGAGCTCGCCGCAAAAAGTGGATTCCATTCTCTGATAATTTTGGTAGAAGAACATCATTAAATATCCGATATTGTTCCTCAACCATTTCGTGGCAAGTTTTGCTGATTTCACTGAGTACCTGATTTGATGTAAGACCATCTGGACCGCGGCGATCTTCATCATGAATTGCAGTGTGCACATGAGCCGCAACCCTTACTTCAAAAAACTCATCGAGATTATTGCTAAATATAAAAATAAATTTAATTCGTTCAAGAATAGGTAAATCTTCATCTAGGGCAAGTTGAAGTACCCGCCAATTAAACTGCAAAAAAGAAAGCTCTCGATTGATATACAGTTCTGGATTTTTAAGGTCGACTTCGGATTTCTTTAAGGGAGGTTCCATCTCTTCCAAATAACTTGGAAGAGATTTAATTTCCTCTATTGGCTGATTACTCACATCAGAGTTATTCTCTTCTGTTACAGATTCACTGGCCATAATTTTCTTGGTTTACTCTTTAACGTTTCAACCATTGTGCTATTGTTTTCGCATAATAAGTGAGCACAGCATCTGTACCAGCTCGCTTAAAACTTGTCATTGCCTCCATCACGACAGCTTGCTCATCGAGCCATCCATTTTGAGAAGCCGCTTTAAGCATCGCGTATTCACCACTTACATGATAAGCAAAAACTGGCACTTTAAATTGGTTTTTTGTTTGATGAATGATATCCAAGTAAGGCATGCCTGGTTTTACCATGACCATATCAGCACCTTCTTCGATATCTAGTGCAATTTCATGTAACGCCTCATCCCTATTCGCAGGATCCATTTGATACGTTTTTTTGTCAGCTTTCCCCAGATTGCCTGAAGAACCAACAGCATCACGAAATGGACCGTAATAAGCAGACGCGTACTTAGCAGAATACGCGAGTATTTTGGTATTTATGTGACCATCGACTTCTAATGACTCACGAACAGCTCCTATTCGACCGTCCATCATGTCTGATGGCGCAACAATATCAGCGCCAGCACTCGCATGAGACAATGCCTGCTTGATTAAAACAGCAACTGTTTCATCGTTAATAACATAGCCATCATCGTTGATAATTCCATCTTGACCATGGCTGGTGTAAGGATCGAGTGCAATATCGGTGATTACTCCCATTTCTGGAAACCGTTGCTTTATTTCCTTTACCGCGGTTTGTACAAGCCCATTCTCATTGAACGACTCTTCGGCCATTAACGACTTTTTATCGGATTCAATGACAGGAAAAAGCGCAATCGCAGGAACATTAAGATCAAGAAGCTCTTCAACCTCAGTCAATAAATTGTCCACGGACTTTCTGGTAATTCCGGGCATAGAGTCGATTGTTTGTTCCTGATTGGATCCCGGTAGAACAAACACAGGATAAATTAAGTCATTTGTTGTAACTGTATTTTCAGCAACCAGACGGCGTACAAAGTCGTCCGTTCGATTACGTCGTTTGCGAGTTGATGGATAAAAACCAAATGTAAAACCACTCATAGATTATTCCTTAACAGCCTGCGCTTATTCTTTATATTTGAAGGAAGTATGACTAATTTTCGATCCAATTTCTGGGTTGCAGAAAATCACTATACAATCGATGCTCTTCCGTATCTTCTTCTGGATGCCAGTTATATACCCAGCTAACTTTTGCAGGCATTGACATAAGTATAGACTCGGTTCGACCACCAGTTTGCAAACCAAATAAAGTTCCTCGGTCATACACCAGATTAAATTCAACGTAACGGCCACGTCGATAATGCTGAAATGCCACTTGCTTGTCAGAGTAGGGCATATCTTTTCTTCGCTTCACTATTGGGGTATAAGCATCGAGATATGCATTTCCGACAGCCTGCATAAACCGGAAGCAAGTATCAAAATCCCATCGATTTAAGTCATCGAAAAACAGGCCTCCAACTCCACGAGGTTCGTTTCTATGTTTAATAAAGAAATAGTCATCGCACCAATTTTTAAATTCTTCGTAGACACCCTCACCAAATGGCTGGCAAGCGTCATAAGCAATTTGGTGCCAGTGTCGGCAATCTTCTTCAAAGCCATAGTAAGGCGTAAGATCAAAACCGCCACCAAACCACCAAACAGGATCTTCTCCCGGTTTTTCGGCAATAAAGAAGCGTACATTCATGTGTGAGGTTGGAACCATTGGATTTTTGGGATGAATAACTAATGAGACGCCCATCGCCTCAAAGTTTCTACCGGCAAGTTCTGGACGATGTTGGGTCGCAGAAGCGGGTAGTTGTTCACCCATCACATGCGAAAAGTTGACGCCTCCCTTTTCAATTACATTACCGTTTTCAATAACCCTGGTACGGCCACCACCACCAGCTTCTCGTTCCCAACTTTCTTCCAGAAAAGATTGTCCATCTATATCCGAAAGCTCATTACAAATTCGATCTTGAAGTGACATCAAGAATTGTTTTACAGACTTTTTATCTATCATGAGATTCTCAAAGTTTGAAGATTCAGCCAATCATGGTTGAATTATTCGCGAATAATCGCACCCGTTTGCATATCAATAATTCTAGAGGGTTTTGAATTTTCCGGTGTTTCTCCGGGAACAACCCAGTCTACTTCATGATAAAACTGTCTGATACAGTCCCATCGAGAACTTGCTGGATCTTTCCCGGATCGGTTCGCGCTGGTAGAAATAATCGCTCCAACACTATTGCAAAGTTGTTGGCAGAAAGGATCTTGAGTTAGCCTGACAGCAATGGTTGCTCGGCCGCCAGTCACCCAGGAAGGAACTCTTTCATGCGCTCTCATTATCCAAGTTGTCGGACGTGGCTGACTTGTTAGCTTTTGAATATTTTCTGAAGACAAAGTGGAAGTTAGTAACCTCAACTGATTGATTTCACTAGCAATAATAATAAAGCCTTTTTCAGGCGCACGTTGTTTAACTGCTAAAATTCGGTCAACTGCAGTTTGGCAAAAGGGATCACAACCTAACCCCCAAACTGTTTCTGTCGGGTAGGCAATTACGCCTCCAGCTCGCACCCAATGTGATGCGTGTTGAATACGCCAAAGGGGTTTACTGGAGACCATAGAATATTAGGCGTTGAGTTTTGCTTGAAGGTCTTTGTCTTTTTGAATAACCGCTTGAGCATTAGCTTCGCGGTCTTCACGCACAGTTTTATCAATTGTATTATCCGATAACGCCATAATTTGCGCGGCAAGATAAGCAGCGTTTTTCGCACCAGCTTTACCAATAGCAACCGTCGCGACAGGAACGCCACCAGGCATCTGCACAGTTGATAAAAGAGCATCTTCACCCTGTAAGGGCCCACCATCCATCGGCACACCAATAACAGGTCTGGTAGTGATTCCCGCCACTGCGCCGGCTAAATGCGCTGCTAAACCGGCCGCACAGATGAAAATCTGACAGCCTCTAGATTCAGCATCTTTCACATATTCATGCGTCGCGGCTGGAGTTCTATGTGCCGAAGTGATTTTCATTTCTACGCTGATACCCAACTTTTTCAAAGTATCGTACGTCGACTGCATAACGGGAAGGTCTGAATCAGAACCCATGAGAATTGCAACAAATTTGTCAGACATGGTTAACCCTAATTTTCGATTGGCTGTTGTTTAGTGTGCGCAGATTTTAGCAAACACACACCTCAACTGGTAAATATTAATGAATATGATGGTCAATATTTTCAAACCAGGCGCAAGCGCTTTCCTGACCAGGTAAATTAAACAGCACCATCATAGATATCCATTTTACTTGCTCAATATCAACGTCTTTCATCTCAAGAGCCATAATACGTTCGATAACAAGCTCACGGGTCATCGAATCAAGAACGCCTAATGACTCGAGATGATATAAAAATCCTCGCGCCGAAACTGAAAAAACATCCATTTCCTCATCGGAAAATACACGGGTTGAGATTTGTTGCGTTTGCGTGTTTGGAGTCTGATGCTCGGAGTTCTCTCGAAGATCACTCAATTCATCGATCCAGCTAAGAGCTGAATCAATTTCTAGATCGGAAAAACCAACTTCTGTTAGTTCCGGTGCCAGTTTATTTGCCTCATCAATAACGACAAATTCCTGATCTTGAAAGCGTTCAAAAATATACATCAGGACGTCTAAAACGTCGTTCTTCATGGATTCCCCTAATTCTAGCTACACATGATAGCCAGTAGTCTTGGTTATTTTTGTCGTTGAAAACCGCCAGCCGAGCTAACGATCCAACCTTCAAGTTCTAATGTTAACAAGTTTGTATGAAGCTCAGCCACCGATTTTTTACAACGTTCTACTAAATCATCCAAAGGCGTTGGTGAAAAATCAATCTGGTTGAGCAACTCATTTTGCTCAGGCGACAATTTTTCAGCAGTTCTTTCTTTCATTGATTCAGAATTTACTTCTGCTAACCAACCTAAATGCTGCAAAATATCATCTGCGTCTTCGACGAGATGGGCTCCTTCTTTAATCAACCAGTGACAGCCTTTCGCCATTGGATTATGAATAGACCCGGGAATAGCAAAAACATCTCTGCCTTGCTCCAAAGCATATTGAGCTGTAATTAACGAACCACTTTTGATCGCTGCTTCAACCACCAACACACCCAAGCTTAACCCACTAATAATCCGATTACGTCGCGGAAAATTCGTGCCTCTCACACCGGTACCCAGCTCAAACTCAGAGAGTAACAAACCTTGCTCGGCAATGTCATAGGCTAACGATTTATGTCGTGCAGGGTATACTCGGTCTAAGCCCGTTCCAGCTACAGCAATCGTGTATCCTCCAGACCTTAATGCCGCTTGATGTGCAAAGCCGTCAATGCCAAGCGCTAATCCAGAAGTAACGACCAAACCATTTTTGGCAAAGGTTCCCGCAAAATCTGATGTTGCGTTTTTACCTCCGACGGTTGGGTTACGTGTTCCAACAACGGCTATTTGCGGCGAATGAATAAGGTCCAGCTTTCCTTTTGCGTACAAAAGAATGGGCGCTCCAGGAGATTCTTTTAGCAAGCGAGGGTAATCTCGATGGTCAGGATAAATTATGAAATGATCCTGGGACTCTTCGAGCCAAGACAATTGCTTGCTGATATCTTCCAGCTTGGCACTTAAGATGTTCTTCACGAGTTCATTCGAGGCGCCGGTCGCCTCCAACTCTTCTTCCGTTGCATCAAATAAATGTTCAATAGATTCGAAGTGAGACAGTAGCTTCTTACTGGTGGACCAACCGATACGATTGATTTTAGATAAAGTAATCCATAACTGAAGTCTTTTTGGGCTCATCCTTGAACCTCCTAATTGTATTCTTTAATAAAAAACGGCTGCTAAGATTAATAAGGTGTTTTAGCCTTATCAAGCACGTGCAACGGTCGTTGAGCTTTGAGTATAAGGCCAAGACTAACTTTTTCAAAGGTGCGAAATACCATTAATAATCCCGCTTCTTCATCAGGTAAGGTCACTTCTTCTTTCTGCAAAGTCATGTCTTTAAAAAAGGTAACCAGCGCACCATCGGTATTCACATTTTTATTATCTCTCGCGTAAGGATCTTCAACGGTTTCACCACGCTGATGCACAGCTAGAACATGGCCAACTTCCATACCATCTCGCTCACCGCGATTGATAACTACCACATCATATTGACCAATTTGAACGACACCGTCGTAAACCGAAATAATGGTCGCATCCACCTGTTTATTTGGCGCATGCGGAAAGTAATTGGGTCTCAACTGAGCATCATTTGTCGGCCAGAGACGGTCACCCTTTAAAATTTCCGAAACCGAGGTTTCAATTCGAATGGTCGATGGGTCACCTGCCCGAACTTTCAAACCGGCTCCCAAATGAATAGCTTCTACACCTAACTCTTCATCAGTATCTGGGTCAACATATACATCGCCTTCTCGATAAAAAGTATATTTTGACGCTTCTGGCGTTGTAATCCCACGAACATAAACTTTATTATCAACAGCATTCGCCAGTCGGCCTTCATCTCCGGCCAAAACATAAGGCGCGTTTTCTAAGTCTTCTTCAGAAACAACACGTGCGCTAACCAAAAATGGTAAGATCGCGTCAAGAGGGATAGTGGATATTGCCTGACCTCGACTGACCTCTCGAATTTGCGGAGATAACTTAACCGTTCCGTCAGGTAAACGATCCGTTTTGATAATCCGCGGTTGGCCATCAACGTAAACTAACGCCAGAACATCGCCAGGAAAAATTAAATGCGGGTTATCGACCTGCTCGTTAACGTGCCAGATTTCCGGCCAAAGCCATGGATCTTCGAGAAACGCAGCTGAAATGTCCCAAAGTGTGTCACCAGGTTGAACAACATGGAACTCTGGATGATTCGGCTTTAATTCGGCAGCTTGAGCCCAAGCTCCACCGAAAAATGTCGCCATCGCCACGATTCCGACAATAAACTTTTTCATAATAGCCATCCCTTAATTTATACTATCGGGTTTACGCTACTGAACTTCTGTTTCGAAAGCGTCAAGTTCTTAAGTTAACTTTAGACTTGAAAAGCGCTATCTCAACACAGACTTATTCAGTATGATCATAATCTTAGCAGCAAAAGTTACTTTTTTACTAGAACTTAGATCACAGATATGCCGATATTAGAAATTCTTGAATACCCAGACCCCAGACTTCGCACAAAAGCAGAGCCTGTGGAGGATTTTGGTCCCGATTTACAGCGCCAAATCGATAACATGTTTGAAACCATGTATCAGGCGCCTGGAATCGGCCTCGCAGCAACCCAAGTGGATTACCACAAACAGCTCATTGTAATCGACATATCTAATGAACAAGATAGTCCATTAGTGCTAATAAACCCTAAAATTACTGATAAAAGAGGCGTTGAAGAGCGGGAGGAGGGCTGTTTATCCTTTCCGGGTGTTTACGCAAAGGTAGAGAGAGCCGATGAAGTTACCGTAGAGGCCTTGAATCGCGAGGGTGAAGCAATAAAGATAGATGCTGATGATTTGCTCGCTGTGTGTATTCAGCACGAAATAGACCACATTGAAGGACGTTTATTTGTCGATTATTTATCGCCACTAAAGCGCGAACGAATAAAAAAGAAACTTAAAAAACTCCAAAAGAGCCGCTAACGCATGCCACAACCTCGTATCGTATTCGCCGGTACGCCTGATTTTGCTGCAACGTGTTTCCAGCACTTGCTTGATGCAGGCTACAACATAGTCGCCACTTACACACAACCTGACAGGCCTGCAGGCCGAGGTAAGAAGCTGCAACCTTCGCCAGTTAAAAAACTGGCCCAAACTCACGGAATTTCTGTTGAACAACCATTAAATTTCAAAAATCCTCAAGATATTCAAAGACTTAATGACTACCAGCCCGATCTCATGATCGTCGTCGCGTATGGATTACTTCTCCCTCAGGCTGTGTTGGACATTCCTAAGCTTGGATGTATTAACATTCACGCGTCACTGCTCCCCAAATGGCGCGGTGCAGCGCCAATTCAACGCGCAATAGAAGCGGGAGATAGTGAAACGGGTGTTGGAATCATGCAAATGGAGGCCGGACTAGATACAGGACCTCTGTGGGCAGAAGCTCGCTGCGAAATTACAGAAAATGAGACAGGTAGTAGTTTACACGATAAGCTCGCCACTTTAGGTGGAAAAACACTGATTCAAACACTACCTACTATTTTATCCGAAAAAGGTGAACCGACCCCCCAAAGTGATGGAGCAATTTATGCTCACAAATTAAATAAATCAGAAGCGCTATTGGATTGGTCGCAATCGGCAAAAAATCTCGAGCGAAAAGTCAGAGCGTTTAACTCATGGCCGGTTGCTTTTTTCAAAATAGATAATCAACCATACAGAGTTTGGGAAGCTTGTAGTTCAGAAGCACTAACCAACGAAAAACCAGGCACAATTTTGAGCGCAGATAAAAATGGAATTACTATTGCTTGCGGGGAGGGTTGTCTTACAGTTAAGAGCGTACAACCTCCTGGAAAAAGAGCCATGTCAGCTGCCGATTTGTTAAATTCACGAGCCAGCTTATTTGAAGTTAGCTCGATTATCGGTGAATAAACATGTCCAATTTACGGGTCAATATCGCTCGTTGGTTTGCCGAAATCGCTTATAAAGGCTTGTCGGCCAACGCAGTAAACCAGACTTTACACCAAGAATTGTCAGATACGCGAGAAATAGCCTTCGCGCGAGAATGCCTTTTTGGCAGTGCACGACATTTCGAAAAATTAAACTGGATTGCTCAGCAACTACTGAAGCGTCCCCTCAAAGCCCGGGAAAAGGAGCTTAAAGGACTACTCATTACCGCTCTTTATCAATTGCTGTATCTCGATACTCCTGATCATGCCGTATTATCAGAGTCGGTCGAAGCCACTCGCATACTGCAAAGAGAATGGGCGAGTGGGCTAATCAATGGCGTTTTACGTTCAGCACTAAGAGAAAAACAATCATTACTCAATAACGATAAACAACCGGATTGGGTTAAACATGAAGTGCCCGAATGGTTATTAAAAAGACTCAAAAATGCTTGGCCCAAAAACTGGCAGCAAATTTGTTCAGAATCCAATAGAAAGGCCCCGTTGATTCTTAGAGCGAATCAACAATTCTCGCTTGATGAATCAGCTAATCTACTGGAGCAAGCAAACATCGACTATCGGTCTATTGATAATTTTCCAACAGCATTTGTTCTCAAAGAGGCACGACCAATTCAGGAAATTCCAGAGTTTTCCACAGGTCGATTTTCAGTTCAGGACAGTGCTGCTCAGCTGGCTGCAGATTTGCTTCCCATTCAACCTGGCGATTGCGTACTTGACGCTTGTGCCGCCCCCGGCGGCAAGACAGCTCACATATTAGAAAAACACAAAGACATTCATTTAACCGCTATTGAGCTTGACGAAAAGCGGGCTCAAAAGATTCACGAAAATTTAAATCGTCTTGGTCTCAATTGTAAGGTCGAGATTGTCGATGCCGCTTCATTTATTGAACCCGAAAAATACGATGCTATTTTATTGGACGCTCCATGCTCTGCAACTGGCGTTATAAGACGGCAACCGGATATTAAACTTCACCGAACAGATGAAGATATTTACCCTACCGTTCAACTTCAGCAAAACATTCTTACCAACCTATGGGATAATTTGAAACCCGATGGCTATTTTCTTTATGCGACTTGCTCAATCTTGCCCGATGAGAATCACAAGCAAATAAAAAGATTTTTAAAACAATTTCACGATGCAGAGTTGGTATCACTGGAAATACCAACGAGCATCCACCACATGAAAACACCTTTTGGAATGCAATTACTTCCAGCTCAAGATAATGATGGCTTTTTCTACTCTTTATTGCGAAAAACCAAAAGTAATTGATCGGGCAAAGTCATCACTTCGTACCATATCCCTTTGATTCCAATTAATTTTGACGAAGGTATTAAAATTGCTATTCACTGTTGTAATTTCTAGCAAAATCCTGTTTTTAAGCCATACTTTTAAGAGTTAAACGTCATTAATAGCTATCTAATTAAGCAATAGCTATTCCAATAGTCGTTGCCACACGCTTTTTAATTTCTATTGGCTGCACTCAATGTTGAAACTGAACTTCTCACAAAAAATTTGGCTTGGATTTGCAGTTATTATTGCGTTGCTCACCTTGTCTAGCGGTGTAGCCCTCTACAATCTATTAGATATTAGCGAAGCAACCCAGGAAGTTAATGAAACAGCAGTTCCCATTGAAAAACAAAGTAATCAATTACAAATAAGTTTGCTCAAGCTCGGTAAACTTAGTGCTTCAGGTTATAACGCTGACACTCTGGAACAAATTCTTCAAGTAAGTAACCAGTTTGAGCAGGGAGACAAAGAATTCAAACAACAGTACAACAATCTGAAAGATACGGTGTCAAGTTATCCAGACATGCTCGAACAGCTCACATCCGCTATAAAAACTTATGAAGAATATACTCAATCTGTCACCGTTATGCTGACAGCAAAAAAGGAAATCATTAAAGCAGAAAGCAATGCTAATGAAGAATTAAACAAGCTCAGTAATATGGTTGATGATGCAGGTGCCTACTTGCTGGATATACCATGGATAATCTACGAGAATGACTCAGAAAAAAGAGAGATGTTTGAGGGCATAGCGGGGCGCCTCGATGGTCTTGTTATAGGACTTTATAATGTACTTGAAGACATTAATAATAGTAGTGACATTGAATTTTTAAAAAAAGGAAAGTTTAATGTTGAAGACTCAATTAATGGTATTCAAGTAAGAAACCGAAATGCAGAAGTAAACTTACCAGGATTAGAAGATAAGGCACTATGGAAAGAATACTTATCAACACTCGAAAAATTAAAAGAACAATCTATCGGAGAAAACTCAATCGTTGACTTCAAAGTCAATCAAATTGAGCAGACATTAAACGCTCGTCAACAACTAGAGCTGTCACAAAAAGCGCTACAAAGCATTGTCGCTACGTTTGACGCCTTACTCTTAAAAGCTGATACACTTTTTAACTCGCGTCAACAACAAGTAATGGACACTGTAAAACTTTCAAGTCAAAGTGTCATTATCGCCTGGATCGTATTGATTCTCTTAGCTTGGCAAAACTTTAATTCAATGCGTAAATCCATCAAAAAGAAAATGGCTGATCTTGCAAAACTAAACTCTACAGGAGAAGAACTCGCAGCAACTCAAGATCAAAGTCGAGCTCTAGAGGCTGTTTTAAGTACTATGCACGAACAAACGGGCGTTGCTTATGGCTCTGTATTTTTGATGAATAAAGATGAGAAGCTAGAAGTTAAAGCCTCCTACCCACCCAAACAAATTGATTCCGATACTAAAGCGGCTCAGTTTTCTTTAGGTGAAGGTATTCTCGGAAAGGCTGCAGAGAATAAAAAGATTAAGTTTGTACCAAATACTGGCAGTGAATCGGATTTCGTTAAGCAAGAAGGCATGCCAGATAAAGCATTACTATGCATTCCATTAGTCGATAAGGATGTCCTTATTGGCGTTATGAACTTTTCAGGAACAGTGGGTAATGTACGGTTTGAAGACAGTGATTACGAGTTTGCCGAGTCCATCGCGCGACTTCTGGTCACAACAATCAAAAACATTCGTATGCGCGAAGTCATCGAAGAACAAAACCGAACGCTCGAACAAAAAGTTAAAGAGCGAACAGCCGAACTAAGACGCAAAAATAAAGATATCGCAACCATGATGGCCAATTTACATCAAGGTGTCTTCACGATTACTGAGGGTGGAGTTATCCATAATGAATACTCTAAGTATTTAGAAAAGATTTTGGAAACTGAGAATATCGCCAATAGAAACTTTATGGACGTTCTATTCTCCAATACCAATCTCGGTAGTAACGCTCTCGATCAAATTTCAACGGCCGTAGACGCGATGATTGGCGTTGAAGAAATGATGTTTGACTTTAACTCTCACCTATTGGCGAACGAGGTAACCCGAACGAACCCGAGCGGAGAAAAACGCTTGCTAGAAATTGAATGGGTCCCAATTGTAAATCAAGAAACCGATGAAACGGATAAATTATTAGTGACCGTTCGTGACGTTACAGAATTAAAAGAACTTCAAGAAGCTGCTGAACAACAGCGCAAAGAGTTGGAAATAATCGGGCAGATCTTATCCGTGGAAGATGAGAAGTTTAATGAGTTTCTAAGCACCTCGCTTGGCTTTGTAAACAATTGTCGCGAACTTATTAAATCGTCAGATAGTAAAGATCATGAGTTGATAGCTAGATTGTTCCGAAACATGCATACCGTAAAAGGCAACGCTCGAACAATGGGATTCAGTTATTTAACGGATACAGTACATCAAGTTGAGCATCACTACGATGAGCTGCGCAAAAATGACGACTCCCAATGGGAGCCCGATTTGTTATTAAACGAACTTACGCAAGCAGAAAAAGATATTCAACGCTACAAAGATATTGCAAAAAATAAATTAAAAATTCGTAGTGCAACGGGTGATAGTCAAATTAAAAATGTGGATGAACTCAAACGTTTAATCGATGAAGCGATAAAGCTCGATTTTTCCGCAAGCACAAAGGATGTGAAAAACTGGATCAAAGACAGTTATGATGTATTGGCACAAACGCAAGCTAAACCACTCAGTGAAATAATTACTACCGTCACTGAATCTGTTTACTCGCTGGCAGAGCAGCTTGGAAAGGACAAGCCAGATATTTACATTGATGATGGGAACGTTTTTATACGCAAGGAAAATCACGCCATGTTGGGTAATGTATTTATGCATATTATGCGTAATGCCATCGATCACGGTATCGAGCGCGGCGAAGAACGTAAAGCCAAGGGCAAACCAATTAAGGGACAAATTGATCTCAAAGTTTCAAGTAGAGAAGGAAAAGTCATTATTACAATAGAAGACGATGGCCGTGGTCTTGCGTTAAATAAAATTTACCAAAGTGCTATCAACAAAGGCATCATCGATGCCGATCAGCCGAAGCCGTCAGATCAAGAAATAGCAAATCTAATTTTCTCCTCCGGCTTTTCTACAGCCTCTGAAGTTACCGAAATTTCAGGTCGCGGAGTCGGTATGGACGCAGTAAAACGCTTTGTCGAAGATTCCGACGGGACGATTGAAGTAAAGCTAACTAACGGCCAAGAATTAGACGATTTTCGAGGATTTTGCACTCAAATCACTCTGAATAGCGACAGCATTCTTCCTGCTTTGGTTTTCTAACCTAAGTTTACTCAAGCACTACTAAGTGATTATCACCAATAATCAGGATTTTTACTGGAAAATCATACCAAATAGCGCATAATGCATAACAATGCACATAAGCCTTTGTCTTATAAAACAATTTGCCTAAAATCCAACGAGCGCAATGAAAATCATAATACTGGGTGCTGGACAAGTCGGCGGCACATTGGCAGTCAACCTTGCAGGTGAAGACAACGACGTAACCGTTGTTGATACCAACGCGAAACGCTTGCGAGAGCTGCAAGATCATCTGGATCTTAGAACCATAGTCGGCTGCGGCTCTTTTCCCCATATATTACGACAAGCCGGGGCAGAAGATGCTGATATGCTTATTGCTGTCACGAATAGTGATGAAACCAATATGATTGCCTGCCAGGTCGCTTATTCTTTATTTCACACACCACGCAAAATAGCACGGGTCAGATCGGCTAATTACCTTTCAGAAAAAGATCTTTTCCAAACTGATGCGATTCCAGTTGATGTTGTAATCAGTCCCGAACAATTGGTTGTTCAGTCGATCTATCGTTTGATAGAAAATCCTGGCGCACTTCAGGTTGTTGATTTTGCAGGCGGTAAAGTCAGAATGGTTGCCGTAAAGGCCTATTATGGCGGCCCGTTGGTTGGTAACGCATTGTCTGCTTTAAAGGAGCACATGCCAACCATAGATACTCGAGTCGCTGCGATTTTTCGTCAAGGCCAAGCTATTATGCCCACCGGTGGTACGGTTATCGAAGCTGACGACGAAGTATTCTTCATTGCTGCGAGAAATCATATCCGTTCGGTGATGGGCGAACTGCAACGGCTTGAACGACCATACAAACGCATCATGATTGCCGGTGGAGGTAATATCGGACTTGGTCTGGCAAAGCTGCTAGAGGAAGACTATCAGGTAAAAATTATCGAACACAGCGTAAAACGGGCTCAACTCATTTCTGAGCAACTAGATGACACCTTGATCTTACAAGGCGACGCAGCAAATCAAGACATGCTAAGCGATGAGAATATTGAAGATATTGATGTTTTTGTTGCCGTTACCAACAACGACGAAGTAAATATTCTCTCTGCGATTTTGGCAAAGAAAATGGGCGCGCGAAAAACAATGGTGTTGATTAGCCGTTCGGCCTACGTCGATCTAATGCAAGGACAAGAAATCGATATAGCAGTTTCACCACAACAAGCGACTGTCGGTAGTTTGTTAACGCATATCCGCCGTGGTGATGTTGCTAATGTTTACTCGCTGAGAAGAGGTGCTGCTGAAGCTATTGAAGCAATAGCTCACGGCGATGAACAGACATCGCAAGTGGTTGGTCGAGCAATCGGCGAGATCAATTTACCACCCGGAACTAGTATCGGTGCGATTGTTCGTGACGAGCAAGTACTTATCGCTCACGATAACATCGTCATACAATCTGATGACCATGTCATTTTGTTTTTGGTAGACAAAAAATACATTAGCGATGTCGAACAGCTGTTCCAAGTCGACTTTGCGTTCTTCTAATTTGTTACGTGACAATTAATCTATGCAACGTCGTGTCGTTATAAGAATATTAGGTATCTTGCTGGTTCTATTCAGTTCCACCATGGTTCCTCCGATCATCATTTCTGTCATTTATCACGACACCTCGTCTTCTAATTTCGTTACTGCTTTATTCATGAGTCTTATCACCGGCTTACTCTTATTTTGGCCTAACCGTAAAGTTAAAGCAGAATTAAAAACTCGCGATGGATTCCTAATTGTTGTTATGTTTTGGACTGTACTGAGTTTTTTTGGTGCTATTCCGCTTTATCTGGCAGATATCAAAAACTTTCATTTGGTTGATGCTGTCTTTGAGTCATTTTCAGGATTAACCACAACGGGCGCCACCGTAATATCTGGCTTAGATAATTTACCAAAATCCATATTATTTTATCGTCAACAACTGCAATGGTTAGGCGGTATGGGGATTATCGTTTTGGCAGTAGCGATTCTACCAATGCTCGGTATCGGAGGTATGCAGCTTTATCGAGCTGAAACACCAGGCCCAGTTAAAGACGCAAAGCTTACCCCCAGAATAGCAGGTACTGCAAAAGCACTTTGGTTTATTTATTTAGGTTTAACCATCGCCTGTGGTGTTAGTTATTGGTTAGCAGGAATGACACCTTTTGATGCTATCAGCCACAGCTTTTCTACTGTCGCGATTGGCGGATTTTCAACGCACGATGCCAGTATAGGATGGTTTCAAAGCTCAAATATAGAAGTTATTTGCAGTATTTTCATGCTTATTTCCGGAGTTAACTTTTCATTACATTTTGTCGCATATCGACAACTCAGCATACAACCCTACAGTCGAGATCCAGAATTTAAAACCTATATAACCTTGATGGTTGCCGTGGCGGTTATTTGTTTTATTGGGCTTTTTGCTTCACAGCAATTTAACTTTAAAGAGTCTATTTATAAATCCATTTTTCACACGATCTCAATAGGAACGACAACAGGCTTTGCCAGCAGTGATTTTTCTGCCTGGCCAGGAAGCCTTCCTTTGTTATTAATCTTTTTAAGTTTTGTTGGTGGTTGTGCCGGATCAACTGGCGGAGGAATCAAGGTCATTCGTTTCCTATTACTATTCAAACAAGGAATGCGAGAAATACGTAAATTAATACATCCTAATGCTATTTTTCGCGTCAAGTTAGGAAAGCAAATTCTGTCCGAAAAAGTGTCCGATGCCGTTTGGGGATTTTTCGCTACTTATGTTGCAATCTTCGTTATTATTATGTTGATACTCATTGCTGATGGAATGGATCAAGTAACAGCATTTTCTGCTGTAGCCGCCTGTATGAATAACCTCGGTCCAGGCCTAGGAGAGGTAGCTCAAAACTATTCTAATATTTCAGATCTCGCAAAATGGTTATTGAGCCTTGCCATGTTATTTGGACGATTGGAAATATTCACTCTTCTCGTTTTATTAACACCAGCATTTTGGCGTCGATGACTTTTTAAATATTACTCAGGATAAAAATCATAATCGCCATCAGGCGGCGTTTTAAATCTCTTGTATCCCCATTCAAATTGGGCTAAATCCTTTTTGATAATCTGCTCTATCGTGGCATTTAATTCACGACAAAACGTTAGCTCATCCAATTGATGGATACTTGCAAAGTCAGCCGGACCAATGGTTAATTTAAATCCCCCTTTGACACGCTTAAAATCAAACGTGAGTAATGCCGCACCGGTTTTTTGTATTAACTTGGCCGGTAAAGTCATTGTATAAGCCGGACGCCCAAAAAAAGGTGCATACACACCGCTTCCTTTTTCTGGCTCCTGATCAGAAAGAACAACAAAAACTTCATTTCTCTTAAGTGCCGTGAGAATCTTTCGAGCGTTTTTGCGTTCGCCAGTAATAAGCTTTGCACCGGTCTTTGAACGACCCTTACGAATTATTTGATCAATCGATTCAAGTTTTGCAGCTCGGTAAATCGCTGATGTTTCGTAGAACTGAGCAACCCACAAGGTAATCAGCTCCCAGTTACCAAAGTGAGGGCCAGTAAGAATTACGCCATTATTCTGTGAAATTGCCTGTTTCAACAAAGCTTCACCCTCAACCTCAACAACCAGCTTTAAAGTATCCTGATTGGATCTTTGCCAAATCCATAAAGACTCCAAGACCATTGCACCAGTATGCCGGCAGCTTTCGCGGGCGATAACCTGCTGGCTATCAGCTAGTTCTGGTAAATGACAATAATCTAAGTTTTTAATCGTCGTTCGGAAATGGCGAGAGCGAGTCCAATAGAGTAAGCGCCCAAACTGCCATCCAAGCCACCTCACAAAATTAAATGGAAGAATAGCGACTAATCTTGCAACAGACTTAACAAAGAAATTTTTCATAAATCTTTATAGACAGGCTTTATTCCCTCAGGCTGAGGACGAAAACGACGATAAGACCATTCGAACTGTTCTGGACATTGGTTGATTTGACCTGCAAGGCCCTGATTTAAATAAGTCGCGAACTCTTCTTGAGACAGTCCTTGAGTAGTAAAGTTTGCGGGCTCAATAATTATTTTAAATCCATTTTTGACTCGCTTGGCGTAAAAAAACAGTAAGCTTGATTCGGTCTTTTCTATCAATCGCTGAATTAAAACCATCGTGTATGCTTGGCGCTCAAAAAAGGGCGCAAAGACGCCAGCGTTCTTCGCTGGGTTCTGATCAGACAGTAACAAAAAACATTGTCCTGACTTTAATGTTTTAAGCATCTGACGCACACTAGAACGCTCACCGATAATCAACTCAACACCTGATTTTGATCGGGCTTTCCGTATTAAAGGGTCGAGCGCATCGATTTTGGGACGTCGGTACATACAAGAAGAAGGCAAGTTCATACCACCCCAAGCCAAAAGCGCTTCCCAGTTTCCTAAGTGAGGCCCGGTCAAAATCAATCCTTGCCCGTTTTTTTGTGCTTGTTCAATCAGTTCGAATCCCTCAACGTCGACAATTTTGTCAGCCACTTTTTTATTGGGACGCTGCCATATCCAGCAAGATTCAAAAAACACCATACCAGAATGAATGCAACTTCTTTTGGCCAGTTTCTTCACCCAAGAAGCGTCTTTATCGGGGTAACATATTTCAATATTGCGAATCGTCACACGAACATCACGAGATTTCGAAATCCAGGTTAAAAACCCAATGACTTTTCCTAATCCTCGCGCAACAGAAAACGGGAGACTCGCTATCATTCGAATGATAAAAATGACAATGATTAATTTGAAAGACGTAGACGGTTGGTTAGATTCGGTCATTCAATTCAGTTGTTCTTAATATGCATAAACGCTTATTTTAAGCCAACTCAAGCCTGACTACCAACGACAGTCAGGCTAAGACCGATAAATTGCGACTAATTCGAGTGAATTAAATCGATCGATTGATAGGCTGGTAATG
This sequence comes from Pleionea sediminis, assembly GCF_007570825.1. GTDB lineage: Bacteria > Pseudomonadota > Gammaproteobacteria > Enterobacterales > Kangiellaceae > Pleionea > Pleionea sediminis. Next base: position 1,522,832 of record NZ_SUNB01000001.1, read on the forward strand.
CCGCTTGAAGTTTAGTTTCTATCAGATCCAGGTTAGCAACTTCTAAACAAAGCCTTTCAGCCTCCAGCTCAAGATGGACAGCGCTGGCTTCTATTTCAGCCTCCATATCGGCAGAAAACATTTCCATTCGAAACTCTAAGTCATTAAGTTCTTCCTCATCACCGCTAAATACTTGTGATACTGCAGTTAATATAGTCTTTGCGCTTGCTTTGGATACAGCCTCTTCAACTAACGCGCCGATTTCGTTGTCCAGTTTGTCTCCCAAGCTGTCATGGCTAATCAAAGTACCGTTGAATTGAGTTGCGTTGATATTTTCCTTAATTGTCTCACTGATACCATCAAGCTTTTTTAGCATTTGGCCATTAAACTCCGGATCATCCACAAACAATGCATTCAATGTCATGGTGGCTGCTTTCACCCCAATCTCAGCTCCTTCTGCTGCAACGGCAGCAATTGCAGGTAATAGGTTTCGATAACCATCACCCATTTCAGTCACGAGTTGCTCTTGTTCAGTATTAAGCGACTGTTTTTTCCCATGAATAAATAATTGATTGCTATCATCAATTAATAAAATTTCTTTAGATTCTTTGGAGATAGAGACTTCGCGCTCATCGATTTCAATGTCAAAAGGCATATCCATATTACAATTTATGTTTGATGCGCTAGCAAAACCCGCAAACAAACTTGCCGTACAGAAAATAACTTTGTTAATCGTATGTTTCATAAAACCCTCCTGTAGTGATTATTCTCTTAGTCGAAAAGGGGGCTCATAAAGTTTGAGGAAATAAATAGTGGAATGTAACAGAATATGTAAAAAGGCTCCTAAAGGAGCCCTTTTAAAGAACTAGAAAAGAAAAAGTTATCAATCTTATAATAGGTATAAATGCCCCATAGAAAGCGAGGCCTGAGTCACTTATCGATTGATTAGTTCGTTTACGGCATCAATTAATTCATTGTTAGTTTTGAAAGCACGACTATTAATTCTGTAATGATCGTTAACAACAAAGGTTGGAGTCGATAAGATTTTATGTTGCTTCGCTTCTTCTCTTGCTTTACTCACTTTAGAGTTAAGCATAAAAGAGTTGGCAGCTTGATCAAATCGTTTCTCATCAGCTCCTAACTTAACAAAAAGTTCTTTCAACGCATCTTTATTAGGGATGGCCTTTTTTTCTACATGAACTTGATGAAAAATCGCTTTGTGTGCTTCTTTCGTGATTCCTAGCATGTCGGCGATATAGTAAGCTTCGACATAAATCTTCCAACTAGGATGATTCTCAAAAGGCACGTAATTAAACTTTGCATCTTTCGGAATAGCGACTTTAATCATGTCTGCAAGAGCTTCTGATTTATAGCAACCTCCGCATCCATAATTAAAATATTCTTTAACCTGTTTTTTCGCGCTTTTTCCTGCGCTAACAACATCGTAATGAACACCTTCTTCCAAATCGATGGAATAGCTATTAACGCTCATTAAAGCAAATGAAGATAAGATCAATACGAAGAGTGCATTTATTTTTGGCATGTATTACTCCACAGTGACTGATTTAGCCAGGTTTCTTGGTTGATCAACGTCGGTACCTTTAATGACAGCGACGTGATAGCTCAATAATTGTAATGGGATAGTATAAATAATCGGTGCTGTAATATCATGAGCTGATTCAACACGTACAACTTTTACACCATCTTCCTCTTTAAACGGCGCATCTTTGTCAGCAAATACATAAAGCTGACCGCCACGCGCACGCACTTCTTCCATATTAGATTTCAATTTTTCCAAAAGTTCATTTTTGGGTGCAACAACGACGATGGGCATTTCATGGTCAATCAAAGCAAGTGGACCATGTTTGAGTTCGCCAGCGGCATAAGCTTCAGCATGAATGTAGGAAATCTCCTTAAGCTTAAGAGCTCCTTCCATTGCAATCGGATACTGTTCACCGCGTCCGAGAAATAAGCTGTGGTGCTTCTCTGAAAAATCTTCAGCAAGCTGCTCAATGAGGGAATCTTGCTCTAATGCTTTTTGTATCTCGCGTGGAATGGCTTCTATCGCATGAACAATATCAGCTTGCTCAGATTCACTTAATCCTTTGTGTTTAGCAATACAGCCAACTAGCATGAGTAATCCTGCCAGTTGAGTTGTAAAAGCTTTTGTACTCGCTACACCTATTTCTGCTCCGGCTCGCGTCATAAATGCTAGATCTGACTCACGAACAAGCGAAGATCCAGGCACATTACATACTGTGAGCGACGCCATAAATCCTTTTTCTTTTGCGAGTCTTAAGGCCGCCAAAGTATCTGCGGTCTCACCAGATTGAGAAATGGTAATAAAAAGCGCTTTTTGTGGAGTGAAGCTTTTTCGATAACGGTACTCACTGGCAATTTCGACATGGCAGGGTATATTCGCTAATGATTCACACCAGTATTTTGTAACCATGGCAGCGTGAAAAGAGGTGCCACAAGCAACTATTTGAATGGCTTCGACTTCGTCAAATATCTCCTTGGCTTTAACGCCAAAAATTTCGCTCGTTATTTCGCCGTTAATTATTCGACCTTCAAGCGTACTAGCGATTGACTCTGGCTGTTCATGAATTTCTTTCATCATAAAATGACGATATGGACCTTTATCACCAGCGTCATGTTGAACAGAAGATTCTTCGAAATCGCGCTCGATTAATTTTTCATCAGTATCATAGATATCGAGAGTAGTTCGCGTTACTCTGGCAACCTCGCCTTCTTCGAGATATAGAAACTGACGTGTTACAGGTAGCAGAGCCAGTTGGTCAGAAGCTACAAACATCTCTCCTATACCTTTTCCGACAACTAAAGGACTGCCCGATCGAGCGACGATTAACTCTTCTGGGTTATTACGGTTCATAACAACGGCGCCATAAGCGCCTTCAAGTTGTTTAACAGCAGATTGGACAGCTTTTAATAAATCTTTAAAATTTTTATACTCTTCGGCGATTAGGTGGGCAATAACTTCAGTGTCTGTCGCGCTAACAAACTCATATCCCTTTGTTTTTAACTGCTCTTTTAACTCCTCATGGTTTTCAATGATTCCGTTGTGAACAACTGCGAAGTCACTACCAGAAATATGAGGATGGGCATTAACTTCACTGGGCTCACCATGAGTTGCCCAACGAGTGTGAGCAATGCCTGTACTACCAGGAAGAGGAGATACCTCTAAAGCATCAGAAAGCTCTTTAACTTTGCCTAATCGTCTAACTCGTTGAATATCATTGTTATTCAAAATAGCTACGCCTGCTGAATCGTATCCACGATATTCAAGTCGACGTAACCCTTCAATTAATATTTCTGCCACATCCCGTTGTGCTACTGCACCCACAATTCCACACATGGTTTGATTACTCCATCAAATGTTCTACTTTGCTTACTTCTTTTTGACCGGTCGTTTCCAGTCTGCTATTTCTTTCTGTTTAACACGAGAGATACACAAAACGTCGTCCGACACATCTTTCGAAATTGTACTGCCTGCTCCGATCGTCGCATTTTTACCGATAGTCACAGGCGCAACTAACTGTGTATCACTTCCAATAAATGCATTATCGCCGATTATCGTTTTGTGTTTGTTGACACCGTCGTAATTACAGGTGATCGTTCCAGCGCCAACATTTACTTTTTCACCAATTTCCGCATCACCAATATAAGCCAAATGATTGGCTTTACTTCCACTACCCAGTACCGATTTTTTCACTTCAACGAAATTACCGATATGAGCATCGTTCTTTAATTCTGTTCCAGGTCTCAAACGAGCAAAAGGACCTACTGTGCATGAGGAACCAACCTTCGCAGAATCAATGATGGAATTCGCTTTAATCTCCGAGTTGGCTCCAATAGTACAATCTTTCAGAATGGTATTCGCGCCAATATAAGCGCCAGTTTCAATGACTACTTCGCCTTCAATGATAACGTTAACGTCAATAGTTACATCTGGAGCCACCGTTATTTTTCCACGAATATCAAAGCGTTGTGGGTCGATTAGAGTAACGCCACCTTCAAGTAATTCTTTAGCACGAGTAAGTTGGTAGGTACGTTCTAGCTGTGCCAACTGAGAACGGTTATTTACGCCTTCAACCTCACTGGAATCATTAGGCATAGCCGTCACAATATCGCGACCATCAGACGAGGCAAAACCAATAATGTCCGTTAAATAAAATTCTTTCTGAGCATTATCATCACTAAGACGAGACAACCAGTTTTTCATGTCTTTAGCATTCGCAGCCATAATACCTGTATTTATTTCGGTAATGGCAAGTTGCTCTTCAGATGCGTCTTTTTGCTCAACAATTCCGGTTACTTTATTATCACCATTACGTACGATTCTTCCATAGCCGGTAGGGTCCACCATAATATTAGTTAACAAGCCTACACCGGAGGCATCTTTTATCGACAGTAATTCAAATAAAGTGTCGTGATGAATTAAGGGAACGTCGCCGTATAAAATCAGTACGTCGTCTTCATCATTTAAGTACTCACTTACTTGATCAACCGCATGCCCTGTACCAAGCTGCTCTTTTTGTTCTACCCATTTGACTGGAAAATCAGACATCGCTGTTTTAACAGTATCTCCGCCATGACCATAAACGACATAAATACTATCGGCATTTAGGCTTTGAGACGTTTCAATAACATGCTGCAGCATGGGTTTGGCAGCAATAGGGTGAAGCACTTTTGGTAGACTCGATCGCATTCGAGTTCCTTGGCCCGCGGCAAGTATAATGACGCTTAATCCCATACAGTATCCCTTTTAAGTTCGGTGATTAATAGAAGACTTTAAAATTGGTTCGTTATCTTGCCTCATCCCTCAAATAAATGGAATAGGGCACAAGCAAGACAACCAAAAAAGGGAGGCGAGCCTCCCTTAAATTGGACTGTGAAAAGATATATATATCCTTTATTTACCTGCTTTTTTGCGAATAGCTTGCAAAGTACGTAACTGTGCCGCGGCTTCAGCAAGTTCTGCTGCAGCTTTAGAGTACTCAATCTCAGCGGATTGATCGCTCAACGCTTGGCGAGCAGCTTTTTGTGCGTCAAGAGCAGCAGCTTCGTCGACGTCGTTCGCACGGACAGCAGTATCCGCTAGTACAGTCACTACATGAGGCTGCACCTCCAGCATGCCGCCGGAAACATAATAAAACTCTTCGTCGCCACCATGCTTTGTTACTTTCACCGGCCCTGGTTTCAGGGTAGTTAAAAGAGGAGCGTGACCAGGTGCAATACCCAGTTCACCCAATTCCCCTTGCGCAACAAGCATGTCCACCGTGCCGGAGAAAATTTCTTCTTCGGCACTGACGATATCGAGATGAAACGTATATGGCATTTTCTTCATCCCTTCAAATTAAGTCTTAAAGACTTTTCGCTTTTTCAACTGCTTCTTCAATACTTCCTACCATGTAGAAAGCCTGTTCTGGCAGATGATCGTATTCACCATTTAAGATGCCTTTAAAGCCACTGATAGTTTCTTTCAGTGGTACGTATTTTCCTGGTGCACCAGTAAATACTTCGGCAACGAAGAATGGTTGAGATAGGAAACGTTGAATCTTACGAGCACGCGCAACCACTTGCTTGTCTTCTTCACTTAACTCATCCATACCCAAAATGGCGATGATGTCTTTCAATTCTTTGTAACGCTGAAGAACTGACTGAACGCCACGAGCTACGTCATAATGCTCTTGACCAATAACAAGTGGGTCAAGTTGACGAGATGTAGAATCAAGTGGGTCAACCGCAGGATAAATACCTAACTCAGCAATTTGACGAGAAAGTACAACAGTTGCATCTAAGTGAGCAAATGTAGTTGCTGGAGATGGATCCGTTAAGTCATCTGCAGGTACATATACCGCTTGAATCGAGGTGATCGATCCCGTTTTAGTCGAGGTAATACGTTCCTGAAGAACACCCATTTCTTCAGCAAGTGTTGGCTGATATCCGACCGCAGAAGGCATACGACCAAGAAGAGCCGATACCTCTGTTCCTGCTAGAGTGTAACGATAGATGTTATCGATGAACAATAATACGTCTCTACCTTCGTCACGGAATTTTTCAGCCATGGTCAAACCCGTTAAGGCAACTCGCAATCTATTTCCGGGTGGTTCATTCATCTGACCATAAACCAAAGATACTTTGTCGATTACGTTAGAATCGGTCATTTCGTGATAGAAGTCGTTTCCTTCACGAGTACGCTCACCAACACCGGCAAATACAGAATAACCCGAATGCTCAATCGCAATATTACGGATTAATTCCATCATGTTTACGGTTTTACCAACACCAGCTCCACCGAATAGACCGACTTTACCACCTTTCGCAAACGGACATACTAAGTCAATAACTTTGATACCTGTTTCCAAAAGTTCGTTGGTAGCGGCTTGCTCTTCATAAGAAGGCGCTTTCCGATGAATAGACATACGCTCTTGTTCACCAATATCGCCTTTTTCATCGATAGGATTACCAAGAACATCCATAATGCGTCCAAGAGTTTCTTTTCCTACTGGTACCTGAATTGGAGCACCTGTATTTGAAACTTCCATTCCGCGCTTCATACCGTCTGATGAACCCATCGCAATACAACGTACAACACCGTCACCGAGTTGCTGTTGAACTTCAAGAACGATCTCACTACCGCCCACATTCAACGCGTCATATACTTTGGGTACATTGTCACGTGGAAATTCCACGTCGATTACCGCACCGATAATTTCAACAATGTTACCACTGCTCATATCACAGTCCTCTTAACCAAATTTAATTCTTCTGCTGACCTACTAAACTGCTGCTGCACCGGCAACGATCTCAGAAAGCTCTTGAGTGATCGCTGCTTGACGCGCTTTGTTGTAAACCAGTTGCAATTCGTCTATCAAATCACCAGCATTATCTGATGCTGCTTTCATTGCTACCATTCGTGCTGCTTGCTCACATGCAATGTTGTCAACAACACCTTGGTAAACCTGAGACTCAATGTACCGCGTTAATAAAACTTCTAATAAAGCTTTTGCATCAGGTTCATAAATGTAATCCCAATGATGCTTTAACTCATCATCTTCACTTGGGACAATCGGTAGCAATTGGTTGACCTCAGGTTGCTGAGTCATGGTATTTACAAAGTCATTTTGGGCCATAAATATCCGATCAATTCGACCTTCATTGTAGGCATCCAACATCACTTTAACTGCACCAATTAAATCACTCACTTGAGGTGCGTCGCCTAATGTAGTCGCTTGAGCAACTACATTACCGCCAAACCGCTTAAAGAAGCTTAATGCTTTTGAGCCAATCAAACACAAATCAATTTCTACACCTTGATCATGCCATTGTTTCATTTCCGTCATGGCTTTTTTGAACAGGTTAATGTTCAAGCCACCACAAAGACCTCGGTCTGTCGAAACAATAATGAAGCCGACTCGTTTAGCTTCTCTTTCTGTCATAAACGCGTGCTGGTACTCAGTATTACCATGAGCCAAATGGCCAATTACACTGCGAATACGTTTGGCGTAAGGACGAGTAGCGGCCATGCGATCTTGTGCTTTACGCATTTTACTGGCAGCTACCATTTCCATGGCACTGGTGATTTTTTGGGTGTTTTTGATACTCCCAATTTTCGTTCTAATCTCTTTAGCGCCGGCCATAATCTTTTCCTATATCTCTCAAACAATAAATTAAAGGAGGCAAATAGGCCTCCGACAATTCAATTACCAAGTTTGAGTTGATTTGAACTTAGTGACAGCTTCTTCTAATGCCGCTGCGATCTCATCATCAAAACCAGCAGTGTCATTAATCTTGTCCATCAAGTCTTTATGTTGATTATTCATATAATCAATCAACGCTGACTCAAAATCGCCAATCTTGTCCAACTCAACATCTTTCAAGTGGCCTTTTTCCGCAGAGTATAGAGAAACACCCATTTCAGCGACAGACATAGGAGAGTACTGAGCTTGTTTCATCAATTCAGTAACACGTTGACCATGCTCTAACTGAGCTCGAGTCGCTTCATCAAGATCAGAAGCGAATTGAGCAAATGCTGCAAGTTCACGATACTGGGCTAGCGCAAGACGAATACCGCCACCAAGCTTTTTGATGATTTTTGTTTGAGCTGCACCACCAACACGAGAAACAGATAGACCGGCATTAACCGCAGGACGTATGCCTGAGTTAAACAAGTCAGTTTCAAGGAATATTTGTCCATCAGTAATCGAAATTACGTTTGTCGGTACGAATGCAGATACATCACCAGCTTGCGTTTCGATAATTGGTAGGGCGGTTAATGAACCTGTTTGTCCTTTAACTTCACCGTTAGTAATTTTCTCGACGTGCTCGGCGTTAATTCGAGCAGCTCGCTCAAGTAAACGAGAGTGCAAATAGAAAACATCACCAGGATAAGCTTCTCGACCAGGAGGACGACGAAGTAACAATGAAATTTGTCGATAAGCCCAAGCTTGCTTCGTTAAATCATCATATACGATTAACGCATCTTCACCTCGGTCCCGGAAATACTCACCCATCGAACAACCTGCAAATGGAGCAATATATTGTAAAGCAGCTGCATCAGATGCACCGGCCGCTACAACAACGGTATGTTCCATTGCTCCATGTTCTTCTAGCTTACGAACGATACCAGAAATTGTTGATGCTTTTTGACCAACAGCAACGTAGATACATTTAACACCTGTACCTTTCTGATTAATGATCGCATCGATGGCGATAGCCGTTTTACCAGTTTGACGGTCACCAATGATTAACTCTCGCTGGCCTCGGCCAACTGGAATCATCGCATCGATAGACTTAATACCTGTTTGAACAGGTTGATCAACTGACTGACGTGAAATAACACCGGGAGCAACTTTCTCTACTGGAGAATTCGTTGCACCTTCGATAGGGCCTTTGCCGTCAATTGGATTACCCAATGCATCGACAACACGACCTAACATGCATTCTCCGGTCGGAACTTCAAGAATACGACCTGTACATTTCGCTTTTTGACCTTCAGAAATTCCTGAATAATCGCCTAGCACAACGGCACCGACTGAATCTCGCTCAAGGTTAAGAGCAAGACCATATTTGCCGCCAGGTAATTCGATCATTTCGCCTTGCATAGCATCCGCAAGGCCATGAATTTTTAAAATACCGTCAGAAACGCTGACGATAGTGCCTTCATTACGAGCTTCAGAAACAACTTCAAATTCATTAATCCGTTGTTTAATTAACTCGCTAATTTCAGATGGATTCAGTTGCATACTCATGCTCTGGATTCCTTTTATACTTTCAGCGTCTCTGACAATTTGGCAAGCTTACCGCGTACCGAACCGTCAATGACCATATCTTCAGCTTCGATGACCAGGCCACCCAGTAAATCAGAATCAACTGTAACGTCGATATTGACCTGTCGCCCTAATTTTGAAGCCAGCTTCTGTTTTAACTTATCTTGTTGCTCAGCTGTCAGTTCAGCAGCAGAAGTTACATGAGCTTCAATCGTTTTTTCAAACTCAGCTTTCAAGAACTCATATATTTCTGCGATTTGTGGCAACGCCAATAAGCGGTTATTTTCGGACAAGATTTTTAAGAAATTTTGCCCTTGAGCATCCAGTTTGCTTTCACAAACTTTCAACATGGCGTCACGTTGTTGCTCTTTCGTTAAATGCGGGCTATTCAATAGCATCTGCATTTGCTCGTCGGCAACAACAGCGGCTGCAAAACCAATCATATCGGACCAATTGGTTAACGCATTGCCCGCCATAGCATGCTCAAATGCCGCTTTGGCATAAGGTCTCGCTACTGTGGTAAATTCAGCCATGGTCCACCCTTATTAAAGTTCTGCGACCAGCTTTTCAACAATGTCGTTTTGAGCTGCAGCATCAATGTTACGTTCAAGAATCTTCTCAGCACCAGCAACTGCAAGAGTTGCTAACTGCGCACGTAAGTGTTCACGCGCTCGATTAACTTCTTGTTCGATTTCGGCTTGAGCGCCTTTTTTGATTTTCTCGGCTTCAGAACGTGCGTCATCTTTAGCAGTCTCAACAACTTCAGAATGACGTTTCTTAGCCTGATCAATCAGCTCAGCAGCTTCTGCCTTTGCATCTTTAAGAATTTGCGCAGCTTTTTCTTTCGCAAGTTCTAAATCATGAGCGCCTTTTTCAGAGGCTGCTAAGCCCTCTGCGATTTTACCTTGACGCTCAGTGATCGCTGTTTCTAGCAAAGGCCAAACGAATTTCATTGTGAACCAAACAAACGCAATAAAAGCGATTGTTTGTACGATTATCGTTGCATTCGGTTCCACTATAAAACTCCTATATATGTCTTATTCAACGGACTGCGGAGTTATCGCTTAGGCACCTTGGAATTGAGCAATGAAGGGATTAGCGAAGGTGAAGAACAACGCAATACCAACACCGATCATCGCTACCGCATCAAGAAGACCAACGACGATGAACATTTTAACTTGAAGCATAGGTGCAAGCTCTGGCTGACGAGCAGCACTCTCTAGGAATTTACCACCTAAAAGACCCATACCGATACCAACGCCTAATGCGCCTAAACCGATCAGGATAGCTACTGCGATTGCGGTAAAGCCGATTACTGTTTCCATTATTTTCTCCTACTAAAAGGTATATTGATGTTTAAAACTAAAAGTAAAATCTAAAAACCTAGTGATCTTCGTGTGCCAAGCTTAAGTAAACGATAGTTAGCATCATGAATATGAAAGCCTGAAGCGTAATTACCAAAATATGGAAAACAGCCCAGACAAAATGAAGCAGTGCACCGAAGATACCTAGAGAAGCACCACCGAACCCATCGAAAGTTCCTGCATACATCAAAGCAATCAAAATGAAGATTAACTCGCCTGCGTACATGTTACCGAACAATCGAAGTGATAAAGAAACAGGTTTTGCCAGAAGAGCAACACCTTCTAATATGAAGTTAAAAGGAATCGCAATCGGGTGATTGAATGGGTTAAGAGTCAACTCTTTAGTAAAACCACCGATGCCTTTAATTTTTATGCTGAAGAAGACAATCAAAATAAAGACTGAAATGGACATTGCGAAAGTAGCATTAACATCGGTTGTCGGTACAACCTTCAAGTAATCGATACCCATTAAACCGGCCAATCCGGGCAACCAGTCAACCGGAATTAAATCCATAAAGTTCATTAAAAATACCCAGACAAAAATTGCCATACCCAAAGGTGCTATCAGGTTGCTTTTGCCATGAAAAGTATCTTTAACGTTTGAATCTACGAAATCGTAAACAATTTCAACAAAGGACTGCCATTTTCCAGGAACGCCTTGAGTCGCTTTCTTTGCAACACTGCGGAACAGCCATAAGAATAAGATACCAAGGAAAACTGAGAAGAAAATGGTATCAATGTTAAAAGTCCAAAAGTTACCTTTGCATTCCATGTTTTCCATGGTGTTCCATACCCAACCATTTTCAGTTGAGCACACTTGAAGATTTTGCAAATGGTGCTTGATATAACCTGAACTGCTTTCTGCGCTCATATTCTCTTCCGCATTCGAAGTTTAGTTACGTCGTCTTAACTAGAAAGGGCGCTATCATTTGACCTGTGACAGCGACCATAAAACCGATAAGACTTGCTGCTGCCGATACAGGCAACGTTTTTAATACAACCACAAACAACACCACTGCCAGGAGAATTTTAATGGCTTCTCCTTTATAAAACCCATGCAAAACCTTACGAGATTGCTGAGCACCAGAGTGTTGAAAAACGATATAAACAAACAATAGAGATGGGATAATGCTGATCATTCCACCAGCAAATATCGATAAAGATATTTTTAACCCCCAAAACAAAGCGATTATCGATGCCAGAACTACTAGAGCAAACTGAAAAGCTAAGGCTCGATAGGCGATTGATTGTCCTTTTTTTGTCATCGATTGCGACATTCAATCGGCCTGCTTATTATTTGTTTATCGCTTTATCAACTGAGAATAATTCTCAATTGATTATAAAAATTCCGGCAAATTATAGATTTTTAAAGACGCCAGTTCAACCGAAAAAGGAAAGGGGTATTAAAGTAACAGGCGATTATGCACGATGTGACTAGAGTCAAACTGAGATACATCGATAACATATCAACATGTGGTGTTTCTGATCGAGTTGTACTCGAGATGTAGGTTCGTTGAACAACTAAACTTTTTCTGGAACAAGAGTACCTAAATCAAAAATCCAATCAACAAATGCCTAAAGTTTATACAGTAAAATTTGGTGAGCTAAGAAAATTCTTCTTTTAAGCCCATTTGCTCAAGTATTCCATCGAGCTCATCAAGGCTGTTATAGCTTAAAACCAATTTACCTTTACCTTTCGGAGAATGCTGCAACGTTGCTGGAGCTCCAAACTTGTCCGTAATTTTTTGTTCAAGTGAAGAAATATGAGGATCTTCTTCTTTGACAGGATTATTAACCTTAATAGGATTGAGTGTTTTACGTACTAACTTTTCAGTTTCTCGAACAGTGAGACCTTTAGCGACAACTACTCTCGCAATATCAGACTGTTGTTGTTTATCCAAAGAGAGTAGCGAACGGGCATGTCCCATTTCTATGTCGCCACGTTCAAGTAGCGTTTTACATTGCTCATTCAAGTGCAGTAATCGTAATAAATTGGTAACTGTTGTTCGACTTTTTCCAACCGCATCCGCCGCTTGTTGATGGGTTAAACCGAACTCATCCATCAACCTTTGTAATGCTGTAGCTTCTTCGATGGCATTTAAATCTTCACGCTGAATATTTTCGATAAGCGCCATCGCTATTGCGGCTTCATCAGGAACATCTTTAACGAGAGCAGGAACACTATCTAACTTGGCTATTTGAGCCGCACGCCAACGTCGTTCTCCAGCAATTATTTCAAATTTATTCGAGCCTACCGCTCGGACGACTATGGGCTGAATAACACCTTGCGCTTTAATAGACTCAGCTAATTCCTCAAGGGCCTCATCGGTCATAATCTTTCGAGGCTGGTATTGTCCAGGCTGCAAAAACTCAATAGGAAGTTTTCTTAATTCTCCCTTTATGTCATCCTTTTCAGTTGCCGCTTCAGTGTTACTCGAAGAATCTGATGATTTGTTTTCGGCTATCTTTTTACTGATAAAAGCGTCCAAACCACGACCGAGTCTTTTACTCATGATGATTTCCTAAAATTATTGAGCTGCAACCGCAGGGGGAGTTTTTTGTTCTTGTCGTCGAATCATTTCTCCAGCAAGTGCCAGATAACACTTTGCTCCAGAAGACAAGCGATCATATTGCAAAGCAGGCATCCCATAACTCGGTGCTTCAGCTAATCTAACGTTCCTTGGGATTACACTGCGATAAACTTTCTCACCGAAATATTCGTGAAGTTGATTTGAAACCTCTGTCGCTAGTCGGTTTCGGGGATCATACATGGTACGTAAGATTCCTTCGATTTCTAATTCGGGATTTACATGTTCGATAATCTGCTGAATCGTTTCCATTAAAGACGAAATCCCCTCCAATGCGTAATATTCGCATTGCATTGGTATCAGAACTGAATTCGCAGCCACTAGAGCATTCACCGTTAACATATTCAACGAAGGAGGACAGTCAATAAAAATATAATCGTAGCGACTGGAAATTTCAGATAACGCTTTTTTCAATCTGGATTCTTTATCTTCCAGTTCCATGAGGTGAACATCAGCTGCCGATAAATCGCCATTTGCGGCTAACAAATCAAAGCCACCGTTTTCCGCTCGTTGAACGACATCGGTTGCTTTTAAATCGCCCAACAAAACATCCAAAACATTCTTCTCTTGTTGGTTTTTATCGACACCACAACCACTCGTAGCATTACCTTGAGGATCTAAATCAACCAGTAGCACGTTACGTTTAGTCGCAACCAGGGATGCAGCTAAATTAATGCTAGTCGTTGTCTTACCAACGCCGCCTTTTTGATTGGTGATTGCTATGATTCTTGCCACTATGAACCTCAATATTCGCTGATGCTATCTTTTTTCTTTAATGTCACCAAGTGTCGCTCGGCTCTTAAGTTAGGAACATCCAACCGATCAATCGAAACCACCTCTATATTTTCAGGTAATTTGGCTAGCTCCTCAACAGGATCTTCGCCTTTCATAGCCTGCCAAACACCATTTTTAGCAAGAAGATGGTCCGTCAATCCAATCATTTTATCCAAACTAGCGAATGCTCGGCTAACTATTACATCGAATGGTCTTTCAGGTTGCCATTCTTCTACTCGACTGTCTAGCACTGACACTCGCTTAAAATCCATCTCAAACACTAACTGTTTGAGGTAACGCGTTTTTTTTCCGTTACTATCGAGTAAAAAAAAGTCTCTTTCCGGAAATAAAATCGACAGAGGAATACCAGGAAACCCAGGTCCGGTGCCAACATCTAAAACAACACCAGGATTTAAATGGTTCGCAATGGAAAGCGAATCGAGCAGGTGAGTAATCACCATTTGTTCAGGCTCTCGAATCGCTGTTAAGTTATAAGCTTTATTCCATTTGATGAGCATTTCAATAATCTGATAAAACTGTGATAATTGGTGCTCACTAACACTCAAACCCAAAGTTTTTACACCTTGGGCGATTTTTTCTTGCAAATTCATCAAGCAGATTTTCTCAGCAAATTACGTTTTTTCAAATAAACCAGTATTAAAGAAATCGCTGCCGGAGTAACCCCTGATATACGTGAAGCCTGGCCAACCGTTTCTGGCTTAAACTGCTGTAACTTTTGCACCACTTCAGACGATAAACCTTTAATATCACTGTAATCTAAATTGTCAGCTAAAGGCGCATTTTCGTAGCGCAAACTGCGGTCGATTTCTTCTTTTTGACGTGAAATATAACCCGCATATTTCGCATCAACTTCAACCTGAAATGCCACTTGTGGATCTTGCACGCCAGGTCCAATCCCTTCAATTGCAACCAAGTCAGAGTAAGTAAGCTCCGGTCGCTTTAATAGATCCATTAGGCGGGCTTCACGACTCAAAGGCTTTTCAATATGTTGCTCTAGCGCTTTCGCCTGTTCGCTTCCAACTTGAATAAATTGTTTATTAAATCGTTCTTTTTCAGATTTTATGTTGTCGATCTTTTCACTAAACAAAGACCAACGATGATCATCGACTAAACCAAGGTTACGACCGATTTCAGTCAATCTTTGATCCGCATTATCCTCTCTCAAAAGCAGTCGATATTCTGCTCTCGAGGTGAACATTCGGTAAGGCTCTTTGGTACCAGAAGTGATTAAATCGTCAACTAAAACACCTAGATAGGCTTGATCGCGACGCGGTGACCAAGCGTCTTTTTCCTGCGCTTGCAACGAAGCATTAAGACCCGCAAGTAAACCTTGCGCTGCAGCTTCTTCGTACCCGGTAGTTCCATTGATTTGTCCGGCAAAAAATAACCCGGAGACAAACTTGGTTTCGAGCGTATTCTTTAAGTCTCGAGGATCAAAAAAGTCATATTCAATGGCGTAACCAGGTCGAGTTATGAAAGCATTTTCAAATCCTTTAATTGAACGCACAAAGTCTAACTGAACATCAAAAGGTAAACTTGTTGAGATACCATTGGGATACACCTCATGAGTACTCAGTCCTTCAGGTTCTACAAATATTTGATGAGATGATTTATCAGCAAATCGCATGATTTTATCTTCTATAGAGGGACAATACCTGGGACCAACGCCCTCTATTTCACCTGAATACATAGGCGATCGATCTAAACCACCTCGGATAACATCGTGAGTTTTTTCGTTTGTGTGAGTTATCCAGCAATTCACTTGCTTAGGGTGATCAGATTGCGAACCGATAAAAGAGAATACTGGAGTTGGCTCATCACCTGGCTGAGCTTCTAATTGCGTAAAATCGATACTTTTCGCATCAATTCGCGGTGGAGTACCGGTTTTTAGGCGATCAACGCGAAAGGGTAATTCTCTCAGTCTGTTAGCCAGAGCAATCGATGGTGGATCTCCAGCTCGACCGCCACTGTGATTTTGCAATCCAATGTGAATAACTCCGCCAAGAAAAGTTCCCGTCGTCAGAACAACTGACCGAGCGTAAAAATCTAGCCCCATTTGGGTTTTTACACCCACGACTCGATCATTCTCGATAATAATATCATCGGCAGCTTGTTGGAATATTTTCAAATTCTGCTGATTTTCAAGCGCTTCACGAATAGCAGCTTTGTACAAGGCTCTATCAGCCTGACCACGTGTCGCTCTTACAGCTGGGCCTTTAGAAGCATTTAAGGTTCGAAATTGGATGCCACCTTTATCGATGGCTGTCGCCATTATTCCACCTAATGCATCCACTTCTTTTACTAAATGGCCTTTACCAATACCACCAATAGCGGGATTACAACTCATTTGACCTAATGTTTCGATATTATGTGTCAAAAGGAGTGTTTTAGATCCCATGCGAGCAGCAGCCAGTGCGGCTTCAGTACCAGCATGGCCACCACCTATAACAATCACATCAAACTGCTCTGCGAATCGCATTTAACTGCTCACTTCAATAAGAGGGGCGCCGATTTTACCTGACTTTGCCTAAATTTTGAACGTCGTCTAAACATTTAATGCGTTTATCTGCTATAAAGTAGGATAAGCTATTGATTTTTATATCGTATATTAACTCAGAAAATAATTAAATTAGGATCAGGTAGATGTTCAAAAAGCTGTTTAAGGTACTGCTTTTAATTGCGTTGATAATATTTCTCGCTGGTTACTTAGGATTGCAACAATTGGGCAGCCTGATCAACACCGCAGTTAAAGAATTACCACCAGAATATCTCTTTACTCATGAAGAGCACTTTCTTAATTCCAAAGGAAATGTTGTTCTAACGAACATTAAATTGAGTCATGGCCAGTACGGCCAATTAATGACTGCCGATAAACTCGAGTTTACGCCGGATAAACTAACTTCACTGTTGGATTTAGAAGAAAATATCATTCTTAGCTTATACCTACCTAAAGGCGATTTTCAACTGTCTGGAGTAACGATACCTGTAAGTTCTCTTGCAAATACCCTACGAGCTCCCAGTCAATTGAGACTGCTGCAAATTTTTGCAGCAGGTTGTGGAGATAAAAACGACTTTAAATTTAGTGACCTACTTTATAACGATATTACAGAGTTAAATGGTGAACTAGAGTTAAAGTTCGACTTTGATTCTATTGCTGAAAATCTGGAGGTTCAAAGTAGCTTGAAGTTACACGACTTTGCTTCCTTTGAATGGCAGTTTGAGTTTAACGATGTGAGACCTACCAGTGATAAATCTCCTTATCTAGTTTACGGTCAGTGGATTATTTTTAATCCTAAGTTTTTATCCATAAGGGACAAGTATTGTGCGTATTTGAACGATCAACCCATAGAGCTTTATAAAAAGCAACACTATCAGTCACTACTGGAGTTATTCAAAGAAAGGAAGATTGTTGCGAGTGAGGAACTAAAAGAGAAATATCAGCAGTTTATTCAAACACCTGAAAATTTAGCTTTTACACTGAACCCTTTAACTGGAATAAGACTTAATGAATACCAGGATTTAAATCTAGCAGCCTTCATTGACAAATTAGGTGTTTCGATAAATATCAATGGTCGAGCCGTCGAATCGATCATCGACCGAAGTAAAACGGATTTGGAAGAAGCTTCAAAGAATGAATCGGAAGTTATTGAAGATTCAAAGCCCAAAAGAGATATTATTTATTCGCCATCGTTATCACAGTTAAGAGCACTTATTGGCGAACGCATAATGTTAATGGATGAAAATAGAAAAGAGTTCATAGGAAAAATTAAATCTGTCTCTCGATATACGGTAAAACTAGAAATAAGAGAGTCTGGTGGTTTTGCTGAAGTTCGGTTTAGACCATCTCAAGTAAAAGCCGTAGAGAAATTAAAGAAGTAAACTATTTACCAATACAGAAACTCGAAAAAATGCGTCCCAGTAAATCATCGGCGGTAAACTCCCCGGTGATTTCTGCTAGGGCGTTTTGTGCGCTCCGTAGCTCTTCAGCGACCAATTCACCAGCATTCGCGTCTACCAGTTGGCTGATAGCTTGATTGGTATGTTGCTCAGCTTTCGAAATCGCTTCTAAGTGTCTACGCCGTGCAATAAATATATTATTGCCCGTCGATTCAAAACCCATACATTCCTTCAAGTGCTGCTTAAGCTCAGATATACCTTCACCCGTTTTTGCGCTAATTTTTATTGCAGCTTCGAAGTCCGAAGAAATATTAATCGACTTTTCGGCAATATCACATTTATTAATTATTAAAGTAATCGGGGGAACACGACTGATGTTAGATGACAAATGATTAATTACATTAGCACCAATATCATTAACGTCGCTTTCAGTAATATCAATCACTAATAACAAACGATCGGCTTGCTCGATTTCTCGCCAAGCCCTTTCAATTCCAATCTTCTCTACTTTATCGCCTGACTCACGTAATCCAGCCGTATCGATAATATGTAGTGGCATCCCGTCAATGTGAATATGTTCTCGCAAAACATCCCTTGTCGTGCCAGGAATGTCGGTAACGATCGCACTTTCTTTTTCTGCCAAAGCATTTAATAGACTCGATTTTCCAGCGTTAGGTTTTCCCGCAAGTACGACACTCATTCCATCACGCAATAAAGCACCTTGTTGTGCTTGCTTCTGTAATTCAGAAATGGAGGAGTGCATTGCTCGAAGGTCAGCCTCAACTTTTCCATCGGATAAAAAATCAATTTCCTCTTCCGGAAAATCAATGGCGGCTTCAACATACAATCTAAGCTGTATCAATTCCTCCACTAAAGCATTAACTCGCTTGGAGAAATCTCCCTGGAGACTTTTAAGAGCACTTTTAGCGGCCTGTTCCGAAGACGCTTCTATCAGATCGCTAATGGCTTCAGCTTGAGCTAAGTCGATTTTATCATTCAAAAAAGCACGTTCAGAAAATTCTCCTGGTCGCGCAATACGAGCACCCAGTTTAACAATCTGTCGAATTAAAATATCAAGAACAACAGGGCCACCATGTCCTTGAAACTCGACAACATCCTCACCCGTAAATGAGTGTGGATTTTCAAAAAAGATCACTATTCCCTGATCAATAACCTCATTATTGTCTAGCAAAAAGTCACAATAATGCGCTTTTCTTGGCTTCGGTTGAAATCCGGCTATTGATTGTGCGATGGATAAAGAAAGAGGACCAGAAACACGAATAATTCCAACTCCACCTCGACCAGGTGGAGTTGATAATGCGACGATAGTATCTTGACTCACAAACGTATTCCGTTAGACCTTCTTTTTGGTCGCGTATTCTTTTTCGATTTTGTTTGTAATATAAAGCTGTTGTGCGATCGACAACAAGTTATTAACAAGCCAATAAAGGACAAGACCAGCAGGGAAAAACATGAAAAATACAGTCATCATGAGCGGCAAAAACTGCATAATTTTCTGCTGCATTGGATCCATTGTAGCAGCAGTAGGTTGAAGTTTTTGCATTGCCCACATTGAAGCACCCATTAGGATTGGTAAAATATAAAACGGATCTTTTGCAGAAAGATCCGTTATCCATAGCATGAAAGGAGCGTGTCTAATTTCGTAACTTTCTAAAAGAACCCAATACAATGCCAAAAATACTGGCATTTGAATTAAGAGAGGCAAGCAGCCGCCCATTGGATTTACTTTTTCCTTTTTGTACAGTTCCATCATCGCCATTGACATTTTCTGGCGATCTTCACCATAACGTTCTTTGAGTTGTTGGAGCTTTGGAGCAAGCATTCTCATTTTGGCAAAAGAGCGGTACTGAGCGCTGGCTAGAGGATAAAGTAGAACTTTGACGAAAATAGTGACCAAAATAATCGATACACCCCAGTTACCAACCAATCCGTGAAACATAGTAAGTAACCAAAAAATTGGCTGACCAATCCACCAAAAAATCCAATAGTCGACAGTTAAATCAAGGCCTTCAGCCAATTGGGCCAAGTCATCTTGATCTTTCGGTCCAACAAATAACTTTCCAGAAATCTCTGCTTTTTCACCTGGCCCAACTTTAACCCAATCTTGTAAAACACGAACCACAGCCAAATTGGTACCCGATTTGATAAACGTTCTTATTTCATTAACTTTGGTTTGCTCAGGAACCCAGGCCGCTACAAAGTAATGTTGTAAAAACGCAATCCAACCTCCTGTAGCCTTTTCTGAGACAGGTGAATCAACCATATCGTCAAAATCATGTTTGACGTAATTACTCTCATCATTAGAGAAAGCGGCCCCAGTATAGGCTTGAATTCCAAAACCACTACTCTCAGAATTGCTGACATACTGATCTCGAATCAGCTCATTCATCATTTTGAAATACAATTTATTCTGACTCGTATTGTTAACGACATAACGGACATCAATGTCGTAAGCACCATTATTAAGAGTAAATATTTTAGAGAACTCCACCCCAGACTCATTTGTCCACAGTAAAGTAAGTTGAGTTCCAGAATCAGTGTCAGCTATTTCTTTAACTTTATAAACGGCTCGAAAAGATTTTTGATCCGGAGAATCTTCACCTAAAAGTGCGCTTTTCGCAAAAAACGTGCGTCCGTTTTCTTTAGTTAATAGAGTTACTTTGTCGGACTCATCTTTAAGCTTTTTGTTAAATTTCAATAATTTCGCAAATACAACATCCCCACCATGGGTATCCACTTGTATCTCAAGGACATCATTCGCAATTTTGATTAACTCTCCCTTAGTTGAGCTTTGAGGAGACTTTTGCCCATGCTTCACCTCGGGTATATCAGAAGCATCTACGGATTGTGATGTCTCTGTAATACCGCCATTAGGCTCAATATCAGGGATACCACTATTGTCAATTTCTTGCTGAGAAACTTCTTGAGAAGGTAATTGCTTGGGAGGAAAATCAGTTTGCCATTGTTGGTAAAGTAAAAAAGTAATAAATGCTAAGGCTAAAAGTAGAATGCCGCGTGAAGATTCCATATTTTTTCTTTCTCTATTCTGAATTCTTTTGTTGTTTATCACTATGCCAGTGAAATGTTTCAGGCACAGGATCAGTTCCTCCCTCATTAAGAGGGTGGCAGCGTAATATCCGCCTTATCGACAGCCAGCTTCCTTTTAGGATACCAAAACGTTCTAAAGCCGTAATAGCGTACTCAGAACAACTTGGACTGAATCGACAATTTTGTCCAAGTAAAACGCTTAAAGTTTTCTGGTACAGTCGAATGATAAGAATCAGCAATTTTCGCATAATTTACGCGCTTTTCGCCAGACATGTTGTAAAGCAGAATCAATTTCTGCCCGACTCATATCATTAATTGCTCTTTTAACCATCACAACAAAATCACAATTGGGTAAGTTATGTTGGTTAGTACGGAATGACTCTCGAATTTTACGCTTAATTAGATTGCGATCAACGGCAAGTTTGACCTGCTTTTTGGCGATAGCCAATCCTAATCTAGGAGAAGAAGATAAGTTTGCTCTTGAAAGGACAGTAAAGGCCCGATTGCCGATTCTTACTGGTTTATCAAAGACAAAAGAAAAATCAGACGCTTTTAAAAGACGAAGCTCTCGCGAAAACGATAATGAGTCCGAGTTTGAACTCACCATATGTTTTGCAAGAGCCTACGTTTATTCTGACTTTCGACTGGCTTAAGCGCTAAGGACCTTACGACCTTTGGCACGCCGACGCGCTAGAACAGCCCGTCCATTTTTAGTCGCCATTCGCGCACGAAAACCGTGTGTACGCTTACGCTTTAAGTTACTTGGTTGAAATGTACGTTTCATCGTAAAAACCCGCGGTTACAAAATTAAAACTTAAGTTTACTCTCAAAAGAGGGTGCGAAATTTTATCTGAACCACGGGCGTAGATCAATCAAATAATGATCAATTAAGAACTACCTACGCAATCACAATTCAATAGATCACTATATAGCCTAAAACAAATTCTTAGAACCCCAAAATGTTGGGGTATATCACAAATACTGTGGATAAAAAAAAATGCTGATCAACACCAAAATAGTCGAAATAACGTCAATTTCACAAAATATGATCCAATCAATACAAAAAGGAAAATCAAGTACTACACACAAACAATTCACAGCCCACTTTATATTTAAAAATATAATAAATATAAAAAGATCTTATAAGATCTATTATTAGTCTTCCTAATATCTGTTAATAACTCAATAAAAGGTATTTAAAATAGTAAGTTATGCACTTAGTAAGTATATGAATAAAGACCCAATAAGTCGCTTATAAAAAATGTATAAAACTTGGATAAATAGATCATTAGAAAAGAATCTATATTTATACACAACAAAACTACATAAAGTTGATCAATTTAATAAAAATTCAGCTTCTTTTTGCTATAAGTGTTTAAAAATCATCCTGATCCATTTTCTTGAAAAAAGATCAATAGGAAAAAATAAATTGTGGAAAAGTGTTGGATCAACTCAAGATTTCGATCTACACTTCCCAGTCCACACAGAAAAAGAAAAAATCGTTCATTCGAGGCATATCATTTTGGAACTTGAGCACTGGCAATATTGTGCAAAAAAATTAAAAGACGAGTTAGCACCGACTCAATTCAATACATGGATCCGTCCTTTAAAAGTCTCAGAAGATCAAGAGTTAATTACAGTAAGCGCTCCGAATAGGTTTGTTTTAGATTGGGTGCGTGAAAACTATTTGAATAAAATCAATAATTTACTAGAAGATATTGATAACAACAATGACCCTAAAAGAATCAAGTTAGTAATTAACGGTAATTCTAGGGCTCCACAATTTTCGCAAAATCAAACGACTCAAGTTGCAAAACCAGCAAGAGTTCAAAATAGAAGCATTCGAGCCAACGAACCTAAAAAGGTAGAAATTGAACACCGTTCTAACTTGAACCCTAGTTTTAGCTTTAAAAAGTTTGTAGAAGGAAAATCAAATCAATTAGCGACTGCAGCTGCAAAACAAGTCTCTGAAAATCCAGGTACTGCTTACAATCCGTTGTTTATTTACGGGGGCGTTGGTCTAGGCAAAACTCACTTGATGCACGCGGTTGGAAATTTAATTCTGAATAAAAAACCGAATGGTAAAGTGATTTATCTTCATTCAGAACGTTTTGTTGCAGACATGGTTAAAGCTCTACAAACAAACACGATAGACGAATTTAAACGATATTACCGTTCGGTTGATGCTCTTTTAATCGATGATATACAATTCTTTGCGAATAAAGAACGGTCACAAGAAGAGTTTTTCCATACATTTAATGCATTGCTAGAAGGTAATCAGCAAGTTATATTAACTTGCGATCGATATCCAAAAGAAATAGACGGTGTAGAAGAAAGATTAAAGTCACGTTTTGGTTGGGGTTTAACTGTAGCAATTGAACCTCCCGAATTGGAAACGCGTGTAGCCATTTTAATCTCCAAAGCTGAAGCTTCTGGGATCACTTTAGCAAATGAAGTTGCATTTTTTATAGCAAAGAGAATCCGCTCTAATGTGCGAGAACTCGAGGGAGCTTTAAAGAGGGTTATCGCAAATGCTCAGTTTACGGGTAAACCAATAACCATCGAATTTGTTAAAGAAGCCCTCAGAGACTTAATTGCAGCACAAGATAAACAAATAAGCATTGATAATATACAAAAGACTGTCGCTGAATATTACAAGATAAAAGTGGCAGATCTTCTATCTAAAAGAAGAAGTCGATCAGTTGCTCGACCTCGACAAGTTGCTATGAGCTTGGCAAAAGAACTAACAAATCGGAGTCTTCCTGAAATTGGCGATTCATTTGGTGGAAAAGACCACACGACAGTTTTGCACGCATGTCGTAAAATAAAGGAATTAAAAGAACAAAATATGGATATCGAAGAAGATTATACAAACCTTCTAAGAATCCTAACTAGTTGATAACTAAGGTAAAAATATGAGATTCGCGCTGGAGCAACAAGCCTTGTACGGTCCTCTTCAGTTGGTAAGTGGTGCGGTAGAAAAACGCCAAACATTACCTGTACTAGCTAACGTTTTGTTGCAAGTAGAAGATAGTGTCTTGTCCATTACTGGTACTGATTTAGAAGTCGAAATGGTAGCTAGTATCCCTCTCTCCGAGCCTTCAGAAGTGGGCGAAACGACGGTACCAGCTAAAAAATTATTAGATATTGTCAAAAGCTTGGGAAGTGACGATCGAATTGTATTCGAGCTTCAAGAAAATAAAGTGAAGTTAATGACTCACAAGAGTAAGTTTACATTATCAACTTTAGCTGCCAATGAGTTTCCAAGCCTTGAAGAGTCTCTAGGACTGGCTGATGTAAAGTTAGATGTAGCAAGCTTACGTTCAGTAATTGGCGATACTCAGTTCGCTATGGCGCAGCAAGACGTGCGTTACTATCTAAATGGAATGTTGTTTGACTTTAGCCCAGAGCAAAAGTTAATAGCTGTAGCTACTGATGGTCACAGGTTAGCGATGTCATCGACAGATATAGAGTCTGAAATATCTGAAAGACAACAAGCGATAATTCCTCGCAAAGGTGTAATAGAGTTAAACCGATTTTTATCAAGCGTCGATGAAGAGATACAGCTGCAAATTAGTGGAAATCATATAAAAGCCTCTAGTACTCACTTTTCTTTTACTTCAAAGCTTGTTGACGGTAAGTATCCTGATTATGAAAAGGTATTACCAAAGGGCGGAGATAAGCTTGTAGTGGCAGATAGGGGAAATCTAAGGGATGCTCTACAAAAAGCGTCTATTTTATGTAATGAGAAATTTAGAGGCGTTAGGTTCAATTTGCAAAGCGGTCTTGTAAAAATACACTCAAATAATCCTGAGCAAGAAGAAGCTGAAATCGAACTTGAAGTAGATTATAACGGTACAGAGCTAGAGATCGGGTTTAATGTAAACTATATGCTCGATGTGTTGAATGCCGTATCAAGCGATAACGTTAAGTTAACTTTCTCCGATGCCAATAGTAGTTTGTTGGTCGAAGAAATAGACGGTTCTTCAAGTGTTTACGTAATAATGCCGATGAGGCTGTAAGCAGCCTTCTTAATGTTAATACGTCAGTTGAAGGTGAGAAATGTTCGAAATATTTCTCAAGCTCATCTAGTTTTTGAAAATCGTTTTTCTGTTATTACCGGTGCCAATGGTGCCGGGAAATCGTCAATTTTAGAAGCGCTTTCCCTTTTGTCTAATGGAAAGTCTTTTCGGTCCAATAACGTTAGGTCCTTAGTAAAGCGAGACACAAGCGATCTCACTGTTTTTGTAAATGGTCAGTTCGATGACAGTCTATTTTCAGCGGGAATACAAAAGTCTCTTTCTGGCTTATCACGCGCCAAGATAAATTCTGAGTTAGTAAAGGGCCAATATAAGCTGTCGGAGTTATTACCTATTTTCATCATTGTTCCAGGTTTTTATGATGAGTTGGCTGCAAAAAGGTCTGCTAGATTACGAATTTTAGATTGGGGAGTGTTCCACGTGGAACATTCGTTTTTTGACGTTTGGAAAAACTACAAAAGTTCGTTGAAGCAAAGAAATGCCTTGCTAAAGCTCATTGGAAAGAATAGAGCAGACATTAGAGATTTAGAATTTTGGACTACAAAACTCATAGAATTAGGCGATCAACTCAATAGATTTCGTACGGCCTATTTGGAGTTATTACAGAAATCTTTTCATTCTAATAATGAGGCATTTGAAGAACAGCTTTCTAATTATTCATTGAAGTACAGATTTGGACACTCCAGTGATAAGTCTCTTAGGGAATCCTTAGAAGAAACTTTAGACTCAGATATCAAGCGCGGATTTACTCAAGTAGGACCTCATAGAGGTGATCTTGTCATTCGGTCAGAGAAAGGAAATGCTTTCGATTTTGTTTCTAGAGGTCAGCAAAAGGTTTTGATAAATGCTGTCATGTTAGGCGTTATTAAAGTCTTTTCACAGAATACAAATAAGGAATGTGTCGTGTGCGTTGATGACCTTCCGTCTGAATTGGATAAGGTACATCAAGCCCAATTACTAGAGGCTTTACAGCGACTTAAGAATACACAAATAATCGTTACAGCCATCACAGAAGACTCCCTGCCAGCGACCATTTCGGGGTATAATAGGGACGTGTTTCACGTGGAACATGGCGTGTTTCAAGTGTTAAAAGATTCATAACAACAAAGGTAATTGTATGTCAGATAATACAGAATACGGCTCTTCAAGTATTAAAGTTCTCAAAGGACTCGATGCTGTTAGAAAGCGTCCTGGAATGTATATCGGAGACACTGATGATGGAACTGGTCTTCATCACATGGTGTTTGAAGTAGTCGATAATTCTATCGATGAAGCATTAGCGGGTCACTGTAATGACATACGAGTTACCATTCATACGGACAATTCAATTACTGTGTCCGATGACGGACGTGGAATTCCTGTCGACATTCACGAAGAAGAGGGGGTTTCCGCAGCTCAAGTTATTATGACTGTGTTGCATGCCGGCGGTAAATTCGACGACAATTCCTACAAAGTTTCTGGTGGGCTACATGGTGTTGGTGTTTCTGTAGTTAATGCGCTTTCCGAAGAACTGAAACTTACAATTCGACGACAAGGCAATGTTTACGAACAAAAATATGTTCTTGGAGAACCCCAGTCTGACCTTAAAGTTGTTGGGGAAACAGAACAAACGGGTACAGAGCTTCGATTTAAGCCCAGTGAAGAAATATTCACAAACATCGAATTCCACTACGACATTCTTGCTAAACGTCTACGAGAGCTTTCATTTCTAAATTCTGGCGTTTCCATATTTTTGAAAGATGAGCGTTCTGGGAAAGAAGACCATTTCAAGTATGATGGTGGTACAAAAGCCTTTGTTGAATACCTAAATCAAAATAAAACTGCCATTCATAACAATGTATTTCACTTTATGACTCAACGTGAAGAAGACGATATAGGCGTAGAAGTCTCAATGCAATGGAATGATGGTTATCAAGAAAATATATATTGCTTTACCAATAACATTCCTCAGAGAGACGGTGGAACTCATTTAGCCGGTTTTCGAGCCGCTCTAACTCGAACATTAAATTCCTTTATCGAGAAAGAAGGGCTTAATAAAGGCAAAGTAAACACGGCTGGAGACGATGCGAGAGAAGGCCTAACAGCTGTAATATCAGTAAAAGTTCCAGATCCAAAATTCTCCTCACAAACGAAAGACAAGCTGGTTTCCTCAGAAGTAAAAAGTGCTGTCGAGCAAGCAATGGGTGAAAAACTCTCAGACTATCTGCTAGAAAACCCTAGCGAAGCAAAAATGATTGTTAATAAAATGGTCGAAGCTGCTCGAGCGAGAGAGGCCGCACGTAAAGCTCGAGAAATGACAAGACGTAAAGGTGCTCTTGATATCGCTGGTTTGCCTGGCAAATTAGCCGACTGCCAAGAGAAAGACCCAGCTCTTTCTGAACTGTATATAGTGGAGGGTGATTCTGCGGGAGGGTCCGCCAAACAGGGTAGGAACCGTAAGAATCAAGCCATTTTACCGCTTAAAGGTAAAATCCTTAATGTAGAAAAAGCTCGTTTCGACAAAATGCTTTCATCTGCTGAAGTTGGTACCTTAATTACCGCATTGGGTTGCGGAATTGGGCGGGATGAATTTGATGCGGCGAAAGTTCGATACCATCGCATAATTATCATGACCGATGCTGATGTGGACGGTGCTCATATTCGTACTCTGTTACTAACCTTCTTCTATCGTCAAATGCCTGAATTTATAGAAAATGGGTACATTTACATTGCTCAACCTCCTCTTTACAAAATAAAGAAAGGAAAGCAAGAAACTTATCTTAAAGATGATCCAGCATTAGAAGTTTACCTAACAAATTTGGCTTTAACTGACGCATCGCTTCATGTCAATCAAGATGCTCCAGCCATCCAAGGTGCAGCGCTTGAAGAATTGGTTAATCAATATCGTGAGGTTGAAAAGTTAATAAATCGACTTGCTCAACTTTATCCGTCAGCGGTAATGAAGAACTTAATTTACTTGCCTGAATTAACAGATGAAGATTTGAAAGATAAAGAAAAAGTACAAGTTTGGTGCGATTCTTTACTTAATTCAATTAATAAAGACAAAACTGCAGGCGCAGTTAGATATGAAGTTACCATTAAAGAAAATACTGAACGACATATTTATGTCCCTATCGTTAATGTAATCCACCATGGTTTAGAGCATCCCTATACCTTTGATCATGAATTCTTTGGTTCTAACGATTATGCAAAATTAATTGCAATCGGAAAGAAGTTAATCGGTCTTATTGAACCTGGCGCGTTTGTTAAACGTGGTGAGCGCCAACATGAAGTTGATAATTTTGAAGATGCTATTAACTGGTTAATGCAACAATCTCGCCGTGGATTAGCGGTTCAACGTTACAAAGGTCTAGGTGAGATGAATCCAGACCAACTTTGGGAAACAACAATGGATCCTGAAACTCGCCGGATGCTTCGCGTTACTATTGAAGATGCAGTTGCTGCTGATCAACTATTCACTTGTTTGATGGGTGATCATGTAGAGCCGCGTAGAGAGTTTATCGAAACGAACGCTTTGGCGGTAGCTAATCTAGACGTTTGATATATCATCTTGAGCTCTCATCTTTAGTATGAGAGTTCTGTTTTCTCTTGTATTTATATTACCTTTTTTCATAAACAAACATAAAGCATCCAAAAAAACCACTCATAAGATAGTAAGTACTCACAAAGTTACTTTATCCTAATCATTTTCGTTTCGATTTTCAAATGGGCGTATTAAATTTGGAGATTTAAAGATTAAAATCCTCACAATATTCACAATCTCTTTTCCTGATATAATATAGCTATACATATACATAATAAATATAATTTCTGGATATTAGCAGGTCCTTTTTAAGATTCTTATCAAACCGAATTTTAAACCCTCCCTAAGAGCCCGTTAATCAGATCATTCTTAAAATAAACTTTCATTTGTTTGTGGAGGCTTCATGCCGTCTATTATTTCCGGTCAACAACTTGGTTTGTTGCATTCGTCTCTTAATAACTTAGGTGTTCAAAATGGCGATCCAGCCTTAGGCCAAAATCAGGGACAAGTTCATATTAATGCTGCTTCGGGTAACTTGGTGTTGCAACATCAAGATATGATCCAAGTTGGTTTAGGCACGGATATAAACCTATTAAGAACGTACAACAGTTTGGGACGTTTTCAACAAAACGATGCCTTTAAATACAACTGGGAAAAGCGTATCGAAGGTACGCAAAATGATCGCAATGTAGTGGTTTATCATGGTGACGGTTCTTATTCAGTTTTTCGCAAAAGTCATGAAGACTCTCATGGTAAGCATTTTGTTTCAACCGATGGTGATGGTGCACACGAAACTTTAACTTACGCCAACCGGCAATGGACCATGACTGATGGGTCTACTCAAACCGAATACGTCTTTGGTAATCGCTCTGCTTCTAACCGAAAACTCATAGCAATACTTGATAAAGAAGGTTCTCGAACTGATATCGAATACACCAATTGGGGTGATATTCAGTCAATTCAAAACAGTGGCGGTCAACGAGTCGAGTTTGATTATCAAGGTAATGGCAACAGACGCATGTTAGCGAACGTAATGTCATTTACTAATGGAACATTACAGAACGCTACACATTACGAATACGATGACTTAAAGCGAATGACCAAAGTCATTATCGATTTGGATACGAGTAACGCACGCCTTGATGATAATGGTGACGGCATTTTAAATGACCAAAGCGATGCTATTTACATTACCGAATTTCACTATTATCAGCCGGGCGAAAAAATCGGTGGTGTTCGCGTTCATCAACACGATGATCTTATCAAATCGATGCGCCAATCCGACGGCACTTTATTATCGGTTCATTACGTAGCCAGTAACGATGGTTGGCGCGTTAAGTCGACTCAAATAGGAGAAGGCGACGACAAGCAAGTCATGCATTTTGATTACCACGAGCGTCGCACCGATGTCACTCAAGTGCTCGATCTTAATTACATTGCAGCAGACGATAATGATTTAGTTTCGGGACAAAATGTCGGTCAAGGCATTACGACATCGTATATTTATGATGATAAAGAACGTTTGTACCGTGTTATTTCGCCTGCCGATGAAAATGGCCAACGATTAGTCACCAGTTATCACTACGATGAAGACGATAACGTTCGCTCGGTAACTGATGGCCGTAATCAAACGACCTACATGACTTACGATGATAATGGCAATGTGCTAAGTAGAATGGATGCCTCGGGCAATACCGAAACCTATGCTTACGATCAACACAATCAATTAATTCGTTCGACAGTTTACCGAACGGCCGATCCTGACGGATTAGGCCCAAATGCACCCTCCGAACCCAATACTTCACGCTTTATTTATGACGAAAAACATCGAGTGCGTTTTTCGATCGATGGTGAAGGCCGAGTGACTGAAACGCGTTATGCCGATAACGAAGTCACACCGGGAAAGCACAGTGATTATATTTACAGTAGTAATGCATTCGACGTGTCAGCCTTAGATGAAAATTCTGATCTTACACTCGCTCAACTCGAAAGTTGGGTCAATGGTTTAAGTGATTATTCGGGCGTGCAGAGAATTGATCGCTATTTCGATTTCCGCGATCAAATTAGCCAGATAATTTCTTTCTCTCATACCGATGCAGTTACTGGTGAAGGTAGTGGTCATGCAACATTGCAACGGTATATCTATGATGATAGTGGGCGCTTACTTAGCTCGTTTGACCTTGCTAACACCGTTAATTGGGATGAAAGCAGCGATGAGTTAAAACACACCATTATTAGTGGCGCCTGGCCAAGTGGTTTGGAGTTTCAAGAAGTCAGGTACGCCTACGATGGTATGGGACGATTATTAGTAACCACTGATGCCGAGCATAACTCGACACAATACTTTTACGGTGTTGGTGAAGAATTACAACGTGGCACCATTGCTGTGACACATGCTGATGGTTTACGAGTATTAACCGTGACTAACTCTGCTGGTGAAATTGTTCAACGCTTAGAGCAGTCGCAAGCAAACAGCCATTACACGACACTCAGTGAAACTCGATATTTCTATGATGAGCTTGGCCGACAAATTGGCGTTTTGGATCCAACCGGTGTACTCAGTCAAACCATTTTCGACGATGTGGGACGAGTAATTGCATCAATTGACGGAACTGGTGCGCTCATTGAATATAAGTACAACGAAAATAATCTAATCGTTGAACAAATTGAATACAGTGACTTCTTAAACGCTGAGCAAATACAAAACTTAATCGTTAAAGACGCTGATGGAAATATCGTTGATGTTAATCACCCGGAAAAGCAAACTCAGTGGGATGATTTACTGACTGACTTGCGTCCTACCGTAAATGCGCAAACGGATCGACACCAATTCTATTTTTACGATGCATCTGATCGACTGACTTATACGGTCGATCCTGAAGGCGGAATTACCAAAAATATTTACGATGGTGCCGGGCAACTCATTAATGAAATTGCGTTCAAAGATAAACAAGGTGTTGCAGCCGTCCGTGAACTACTGAATCCAGAATTAGAATTGCAAGGCAGTTCTACGGTTATATCCGTTCCTAACGAAGTTGATGCCGCCGCGGTAGAAACTTCTCAACTTATCGATGGTCGCTATGTAAGTGTGTGGGAGCAAGGCGGAAAAATTTATGCGCAAATGTTTACCGCAGATGGAAACAATCAAGGCGACGCTATTCTTGTTCATGATGATGATAATGGCTGGGAACCTGCAAGCGACCCTGTGGTAACTCATCTTGCTGATGGTGGATTTGCTGTTTTTTGGGAATCGCCCGATAGTTACGAGTGGGATCCAAAACCTAGATTAGAATGGCAACGATTCTATGCTGATGGCTCCAAAAAACGTCACAATAATTACATCACAGGATTTCCATTCTATGAAGAAGGTCGCTTACCATCCGTTGCAACATTAGAAGATGGTTCGGTGGTCGTGGTTCAACAAATGTATCGTCGTCAAAGTAATTTCGACCGCTTTGGTTGGGATGTTCATGCGGTGAGACTCGATTGGGACAGCGAAACGAATGAACTCGGAACGATAAGCCCCAACTTGACTTATGGTATTGTCAGCTTTGATGAAGGCCACGAAACCAAAGTGGATGTATCAGCACTTGATAATGGTGGCTTTGTCATGACTTGGCAAGCAACCGATGGTGATGAAACAGGCATTAAAGGAAAGCGCTTTTATAAAGATGGTATCGATAATGAAACTTTCATCGATGATGATTTCTTTATTAATCAAGACACTTACGGTGTTCAAAGCGACTCATCTGTTATTCAGCTAAAAGGCGGAGAGTTTTTTAGTGTTTGGCAGTCAGTCAATGAAAGTGGTGAGTCCGTTATTAAGGCGAGACGCTATGGCGCCGATCGATTTGAAACATTTAATGAATATACGCTTGCTGTCGACGAAGGCTTAACACAGGAATCGTTACCCAAAGTTACTGAATTTGATGATGGAAGCTTAATCGTCGTTTGGCAATCACAGGTTGATGGTGAAACCTCCATTCGAGTTCAACACTTAGATGCCCAGGGCTTAAAGCGTCATGACACCTTTACGATTACCGACACGGATACAACATTAACCGATATTACGATCGAATCATTATTTGGCAATCGTGCAGTAATCAACTGGACGGCGATCAATGCCGAAGGGCATCAAGTTTCGAAGCAGCAGTTACTAGGTTTACCCAAAGATCCGGTCATCGCGGAAGATTGGCTCTCATCAGGAAATCGAATAAATCACTATTTGTACGATGACAGTGGGCTGTTAACAGCATTTGTTGATACCGAGCATTATTTAACGGTTTCAGAGTACGATACAGCCGGTCAGTTAATACAAACAATACAATTTGCTAATCCAATCAGTGATGACTATTTTGATAATGAGTTATTAACCACAGAAGACTTATCGGTCATCGCACCAATGTCGTCTGAAGACGATCGCATCGATCGTTTCTATTACAACAATAATGGACAACAAGTCGGCCATCTTGATGCCGACGGTTATTTGTCTCTTACCACTTATAACGGAATTGGCGAAATCAAGTCGGTTGAACGTTATGCCGATCAAATCGCAGAAGCTTCCCGAACAGAGACTTTGGAAAACCTATTATTAATGATAGATCAAACCAAAGTTCGAACTTCAGAATTTACTTACACAGCTCGAAAACAATTAAAACAATCGACGAGTGAAGATGGATTGGTTACGCAATACCAATACGATTCGCGCGGTCGAGTAATAATTACTAAAAGCTTTGACAAACACATTCAAGATGACTCAAATTTAATTCGAGAGACGATTAATGAATACGATGTGCAAGGTCGCCTTATTCATCAGCAGTCGCCACTCGACTCGCGTCCGGATCAAAAAGATAACTTCTTTTACGATGCAGCAGGCCGTTTTATTCAGTCGGTCGATAGTAACGGATTATCAACGTGGAATTTCTACGATAAGATGAATCGCATTACTCATCAAATGAATGAACTGGGTGAAGTTAAGTTTTATGAGTACAACGCTTTTGGTGAAATGACAAAATCGATTGTTCCTGATGAGCGATTATCCGTTAATGCGAATGAGGCTCCAACGCACCTTTTCAAAGGCGGTTTGATCACGCAAGAAGTGAAAGAGCTATTTAATACGCTCATTACCAATAATGCGAGTATTAATGAGCAGACATTTGATCGACGTGGTCTTTTATTTACTCAAACCGATGCAGAACAAAATACGACTCACCACCGTTACAATATTTTTGGTGAAAAAATCCAACTCAGTGAACATAAAGCCGATCAGCTGTTCGCGCATCAACTTTTTGCTTATAACAAACGCAGCGAACTTATTCGGCATGTTAGTAATCACCAAGCGAGTGCGTTGGCAGATTTAGGTGAATTAACAAAAGATAGTATCGTAGACTCTACCTTGGCGACTGATCAACAATGGAGCATCACCGCTTTTGGCCAAATAAAAAATCACACGAACGGCGAAAATGAACTTCGTGAATATATTTACGATCGTCGCGGCAATGTTAAAGAACAAATCGTTAATGGCCGATTAATCAATGGCTACGATTATGATGGCTTTTCTCGTTTAACATCGAGTATTGATGGGCTCAATCGTGTTACCAACTACCTTCAAAAATTCCGTGAAGTCATAACTATTACTGCCGAAGGCAATGAAAACTCGGTGCTCAGTAATGCTTATGGTGAAGTGATTAAACGCATTGATGGAAACCTAGGTAAAACGGAATACAGCTACGACAAACAAGGCAACTTAATTTTAGTTCGTGATGCAGAAGGCGGCGAGCAGTCCTATCTTTTTGATTCTGAAAACCGATTAAAAACATCAACCGACAG
Organism: Pleionea sediminis; assembly: GCF_007570825.1. GTDB lineage: Bacteria > Pseudomonadota > Gammaproteobacteria > Enterobacterales > Kangiellaceae > Pleionea > Pleionea sediminis. Next base: position 1,557,209 of record NZ_SUNB01000001.1, read on the forward strand.
CCGTGGTGTAACAACGAGATATTTTTATGATGATGCTAGTCGGCTCGAAAAAACAATCATTGATACTAATAAGACAGGTTATATTGGATTAAATATAACGCAAACTTATGTATTTAATGCTAAGGGTGAAGTTGTCTCACAAATTAATGCCAATAATGTAGAAACTACATTTGAGTACGATAAAAATAGCCGTTTAGTTCAGGAAACAGTTGATCCTAATGGTCTAGCTCTAGTTAAGCGCTACGAGTACGATGGTCTTGGTAATATAATTCGGCAAGAAGAAGGTCACAATGATGCCTCTATTACCAGTCAAGATCCTTTTATTGCAAAGAAAATAACGACCTTACAATACGACGCATTAAGTCGCCTAAAACAACAAGAAGTTATTTCTAATCATAGTAATGGTCAAGTTGTCGATCGTACGAACTTTGAATACGATAATAAAAATCAATTGCTGTCTATGACGCGCTCTGATGGTGAGTCAATTTATTATCAATATAACGATCGCGGCGATATTATAGTTCAATGGGATAGCACTGGACTTGTTAAAACAATGAGTTACGATAATAATCGTAATCTTATTAGAAAAACGATTCACCATACGCCAGCTCAATACGATCAAGCCAGTAATTTAGAAACTCCGATTGCCAATACAGAATACGATCGAACAACCTTTTACTTATACGATCAAGATAACCGATTAACGTTAACGCTAGATCCTGAAGCTGCAGTTAATAAGTTTATATACGATGCAAATAATAATCTTATTGAGACCCAAGAATTTGCAACCTTCCATAACGGTTTGCACAACTCATTAAATGCCCTTATCGATACTGGCCATACAATAGATGCATCAACCTATCAGCAAATTGTTGAACTTATAGATGCTACTAACCTAACAACATCAGACAATGATCGTCATACCATTAATTTGTATGATGGTCTTAACCGAAGTGTTCTATCTATTGATGGTGAGGGATTCTTAAAAGCGTTTGAATACGATAGCGAAGGTAATATCACTCATACCATTCAGTACGGTAGTGATATTAACTGGAGTCATTACCAAACGATTTATAACGATGGAGCCTTAAGTACAAAAGATAAAGTTAAATCAATTGTTGAAGCTATCAAAGAAGATTCAATAAAAAACAATACAAATACGATTAAAAAGGATCTGCACAACTTCTTTTATTATGATGCAGCGGGTCGATTAACTGGCTCAATAGATAGTTTAGGCTATATCGATTTGATGGAATACGATGGTGAGGGTAATCAAGAAACATCGACACGCTTATCAACATCAATGGGCGAGGAGAAATTCAATCAATGGATTGCTTCTAGTTTTATTCTTAATTCAGTCGATGATTTAATAACAGCTGCTGAAACCAATCGCACTGAAGACGATCAAAACAAAACCTATGGATATGACGCAGCGAATCGTCTCACTTCTGAAATAAATCATGAAGATAGCGTTACCCAGTGGCAATACGATTCGCTGGGCAATTTAACTCAACATATCACCGGGCAAGATGGCCTTGATCAAGCTTTCGCTTTGGCGAAAGATGCACAAAAAGTTAAGCGCACCTATGATAGTGAAGGTCGGGTTTTATCCGAAACGAGTTTTGATGTTAGAGAAGAAAATGGTCTCGATGTGGAGTACATCGCTTCAACCATCAATTATCTTTATGACGATGTTGGACGATTAATAGAGAAAAATAATAACGGTGACAGAACACTTTATTTCTATGAATCGGGTAGTAATCGTTTAACACACGAAGTTTCCCTTATTAAAGTTGATGACAACGGTAATCCAACCACAAATAATAATTCATCTAATTTATATCTTGGAGAGGTAACCGAGTGGACCTACAGTATTTTTGGAGAGCAAAAGACTGAAACTCGTTATGTCAATCGAATTGATGTTTCTGACTTAACCGGTGGCTTAAATAGCGCATTACAAAATAATCGAATAATTGCTTCAGACAACGATACAACCATTGTTAAAACATTTAACAACAATGGTTATCAGATATCGAGCAAAGATGCAGAAAACCAGACTGTGAACTCGGTATACAATGCTTTTGGTGAAGTGAGCCAATTTATTGCGCAACGACCACAAAGTGAAATTGAGAGTAATCCATCGTTATCCGCGACAACAACAGCCGTTTACGAATACGATAAGCGTGGTCTACAACGTCATCGATTATTTGATGCATCGCTAAATAATCAATCTCAATGGATTGCTAAAGTTAAAACAAGCCAAGTCTACGATGCATTTGGGCGTAGTGTTAATACCATTGATGGTAATGGCAATGTTAGTACAACGACTTACGATGCTTTAGGTCGCGTGACCGATGTCACCGATCCGTTAGGACGAAAGAAAACTACGGAGTTTGATGCCTTTAATCGAGTGATTAAAGAACACGACGGTCTCGGCAATACTACCGAGTTTGTTTTTAACGATGATGCAAGAACTCAAACAGTTAAATTTGCCGATGGTTCTGAGATGACATCTTTTTCTAACCGACAGGGTGAGACGGTTAAAGTCATCGATAATAATGGAGCAACTCATGTTTATGAATACGATCGTCGTGGTAATTTGATTAAAGAAACGAATGCGCTTGGAACAGAAGTTGAACGTGTTATTGAAAATGAGTTTGATTCACGAAACCTAATTATTTCGTCCACAAAAGATGGTTATGACACGACTTTTGAATACGACTCAGCGCGACGCCTCATTCGCGAAACTATTGATGCAAGTGGTGAAGCCTTTGTAACGACAACATCATTTGATGCGAAAGGTAATGAAATACGCCGTACTGACTCGGATGGAACGACGACACTATTGAGTTATGACAAAAATAACCGATTAACTTGGACGGTAATCGATCCGGATGGCGCCGGTGAAAGGAAAGCACAGTTTACTCACTTATCATACGATGCTCAGGGCAATAAAGCGAAAGAGGAAACGGGCTATCTTAATCAAGCCTCCATCTCAGAAATAAACCGAGATACGATTAATAGCCTTAAAGTTGTTGTACTTACTAAAGAGACACAGTTTGACTCGCTAAATCGACGAGTGGCGGAAATCATTGACCAACAAGTTGTCGCTTCTTATGTTTACGATAAAAACGATAATGTAACTCAAATTATTGATTCTACTGGCGCTACAACTTATCAGTTCTATGATGAAGCGAATCAATTAGTTGCTAAATTGTCGCCAACCGGCAGTGTCTCTCGTTTTTGGTATGATGCACAAGGCAACAATGTTGCCCAAGTCGATTACTATCAACCATTAACGGGAGAAAAATCACTACAAAATATTTTACAAACCTATAGCTCGGTAGCTGCAAAAGACGCTGTAACCTTTACTGCGTTTAATGAGCGCAATAACGTTGAGTTTGTTATAGATGGTCAGGGATTTGTTGAGCAGTGGATTTACAGTGATAATCAAAAAGTAACACAAACTGTTCGATACGCAGAAAACCTTAACTTAGATGTTAATCATTTACTCGGTTATTCAGATAACACTGATTTTCTGGTTAATCGTGTAATGGATACAGCTCCACTCGAAGCAAAGTTGGAAGAGTTAACTTTTGATCAAACAAAAGACCATATTAAATATAAAGTTTATAACGAACGTGATTTGCTTGAATTTGAGATTGATGGTCAAGGATTTGTTAAGCGCCACAGTTATGGTTTGAACGATGCTCTAGAAAAAACCACTCGTTTAACTTTACCTCTAGAATTTAATGGTGAAGCTTCGATTGAAAAAGTTCGTGAAGACTGGACGACAACTGAAGCATTGGCGCAAGAGCGTTCAGGAGTTATTTTCTACGATGCGAAAGGTCGTGTTCGGTTTGAAATTTCAGCGTATGACGATCTTGGAAATCCATTTATTACTGAACACCAATATTCGGTGAGCTCTGTGAATCTAAGTTCGGCAAGCTTGATTGTTACTAAGAATAGCTTTTCTGATGCTATTGATTTGGGTAATGACTGGCAGTCGCTATCAACTCAAGCCTTCGCATCTCGCGTTTCTGTAAACTCAAGTACACAAAGCCTTTCTGCGAGCCAGACGCAAGAACAACATTTGGATCAGTTAGGTAATGTTGTGCATGATATTCGGTTCTTACTGAATGACTCGGGTGACAGAGTTGCTGCACAAGTGAATGTGAATAACTATAACGCTCAAGGTTATCTAGAAGAGACTTATGTCCAACGATTTAATTTAGACGTGGACGGTAAAGTCGACTTTAACTCTCCGGTAGGGGCGAAATATCAACATTCTATAATGACTTATGATAACCAAGGACGAGTTGAGCAAAAATTTACTTCCACAACAACAGACACCTCGGGCAGCGTTTTTGTTTCGGATGCTTCTGTTTATGAAGAAGATCAAAATGCCAATATCGTTGAATTATACGGTTTCTTTACCGCTTATGAGTACGATGAGTTTGATAATATTATCAAAGAAACCGTTCAATTAACGGAAACTAAATATCTTGACGGTATGCCGGCACAGGGGCGTCGCCGGATTACGGATTACGAATACGACGCGAATCGTCAAGTTGTACTAATGACGGTGACAGAGCAGTTCATTGATCAAAATGGTACCTTAACGAATAGTATTCTTAAGAAAGAATCGTATACCTACGATGCCTTTGGCAATGAAGAGACGGTTACTGTCTATATTGATCCAAATAATAATTCATCGTTAACGTCTGTGACACATATGACGTACGATACTAATCAACGGTTGATAAGTAAAACAGAAGCGTATGGTACTGATTTAGCGGCTACTACGAAACATTACTATCATGCAGCGCATGGTCCACAACGTGATCCAATATTAGATCAAGAACCCTTAGCTTCACTTTGGCAGCCTGGTTACCGTTTACAGTCAATAGAGAATGCAAAAGGACAAACAACTTACCAAGTAACTAATCAGCGCGGGCTCGTTATTGCTAATGTTGATTCTGAAGGTGCCGTCACACGGACTGAATATGATGCGTTTGGCAATATTACATTGGCCGTTGATGCAGAAGGTAACGAGTCGCGTTTTTATTATGACAATCAAAATCAGCTGCGTTTTTCGATAGAGCCAAATAAAGTTGTGACTGAATATCGATACAACAGTGATGACTTATTGGAACTAACTATTGTTTATGCTCAGCCTTTAACGAGTGATTTAAATAATAAATCTTTCACGCAAGTTAAAACTTTAATAGAAAATAATTTACAAGGTAATTCTTCCAATCAAATAACTTATCAAGAATATAACAGTTTGGGTCAGATGACGGTTAAAGTTCTTAACTATGACTCCACGGTAAGCTTGGATGCGCAAGTTAAGCAGACCTACACTTACAATGCGCTTGGTCAACAAGTATCTATGACGGATTCGCGCGGACATCAAACTTACTACTTGTTCGATGCAGCCGGCCGTGAAGTGGGTGTGATTCAACCCGTTGATAGTAGCGAGAGTCCTTACAAAACTATTAAAGATTACGATTCATTTAATCGTCAAACTCAGATCGGTGAAGTAGGCGAACTAGCTGCTGAAGCGAAATTTCTGGATTCTTTAGGTAGACAATACGTATCTATCAATAACTTAATGTTAGGACTATCAGGAAGTTCGAATAACTTAAGATCAGAATCGATAGATGTTAATCAATTAAGGATTGATTCACTCGGTATTCAAAGAGAGTTCGATGGTCGAGGGAACCTAATAGCAGAAAAGACGCCGCTCGGGCATACAAAATACTTTTTCTACAATGCACTGAATCAACAGGTAGCAACTATTGATGGTGAAGGCTACGTTACATTAATGGAGCGAGATTCACTAGGTAATGTGACGAAAGAGCGAACTGTCAATACGCAGTTCACTGCAGTCTCTTCACAATTACGAGAATCGTTATTTGATAAATCATCAATGAGCGATTTGGTGTCTACGTTTGGTTTCACTAATGTTAGTGATTATCGAGAATTTTATTCTGTATACGATGCAAATCAACGCGTCATAGAAACAAGTTCAGCTCATACAATTACAAATTATTCGTTTGAAAATGGAAAAGAAGCACAAAACAATGCGAGAACCTTTGTTTATGATAGTTTAGGCAATGTGATTCGACGCACCGATGCCTTGGGTAATGATATTCGTTACTTTTTTAATAGTAATAATCAATTAGCATTGGTTGTTACTGCTGAAGGATTAGCCACTGCTTTTGAGTACGATGCTTTTGGTAACCAAACACGTTTGGTTAAATTGGCAACACCAATATCGGCAACGTTAACCGATGAATCACGGTTAAATGATATTGCGCTGAGTTATAGCAGCAATGATCAATCAACACGTTGGGTTTTTGATAATCTAAATCGACAAACTATGAAAGTGGTCGAAAATTATCATTACGACGATCGTTCAAATACCAATATCAATAGAAGCGCTAATGCTATTCAAATTACGCATTACGACTATAAAGAAGACATTGATGGTGATTTGCGCGATTCGGGTATGAATATGGTAACTCAAACGACAGTTGCTGCGTATAAAGTGACAGACTCGAAAGGCACTTCATTCGATTGGACAACCGAGAAAGTTAAACGAGAGAGTTCTTTAGAAATAAATACAATAGAATATGATGCTCTGGGAAGAAAAATACTCGTAACTTCTAATTCTCATAACGGTTTCACTAGTGTCAATGGTTGGGCAACCGGAAAAATACAGCAGTCTACTAAATTCAAGTACAACTACTTTAATCAAATAACGAAAGAGCAAAAACTCGATACAGATGGTTCGGCAGTTCTTACTCAGTCCTATGATTATATCGGATCACGACTGGACGAAAGTTATGGTTACCAAAAGAATATCGCTTATGAATACGATAAAGACGGTAATATTTCTCGAGAAGTTGATTTCGGAAAAATGGCTGATTCAACTTTCAGTTATTATGATAATGGATTATTAAAAGACAAAGTAACCTATCAAATAAATTCAGTTTCTAACGGTATAGCCTCACGTGGATCAGAGCTGAAAAAGCAGCGTATGGCATACAATGCGTTTAATGAAGTAACCGAGGTTTATGGCAACGGGGTGCTTGTTGAGCAGAGTATTTACGACAATGCCGGCCGAATGATTCGTTCAAATCAAGGCGATGGAGTTTATCGACTGTATGGTTATGATTCCGCCGATAACAAAACACTTGAAATTCAAATTAAGGAAAATAGTAAATGGTCATCTATCAATGACTTAAATGACCTTTATGCAGCGCTGGATAGTAACTCGATTAATTTTGAATCAATAAAAGCCACTTTATTTGCCTATGATCAAGACAATCGATTAATCGATGTGAAGGAAGTGAAAAAGTCACTAACTTCATCCAATAGTAATTGGAAATCCATTTTAGAAAATGCTTCGACATCGACTCAAACAAAAATTAATCAACAGTACGATAGTTTTGGTAACGTCATATCGAGAACCGATGCGAATGGGAACACGACTGAGTGGACTTTTAATGCATTAAATGAAGTTTTAACAGAAAAGAAAGCTAGCTTTCTCAATGTCGATGAAAAAATAGTTAGTTCTCCGACAACTCATTATTATTACGATGGTCAGGGCCGACAAGTCGCGATGCGCGATGCCCGTAATAATTTAACGCAGAAAACTTGGGCTCTTGATAAAGTTATACAAGTTGATAATGCTGATGGTTCAAAATTTATTTATCGATACGATGCATTGGGTGAATTGCGAGAAGAGATCAAACAGCGAAAAGCCGAAAACGATCATGAAGCAGGAATTGTTGATTTTAGACGCCAATATGTTCGTGATTATAGCAAGTCTAGCGAAAAAATAACCAACTATAATTTTACAGTTGATGAAGGACAGTTTATACAGGGTCGTACTAAAGTAAACTCTTGGTATATCGATAAAAATAATCATCAGCAACAAAATACCACGAGTATTCTTTCACGGTCGGGTAATTGGTTGCGAAGTGAAACAACGTCTTTTATTGCTCATCGACTATCGGGAGATACTGGCTTATTGTCAGCGGGTACTCACACTTTGCAGAGTTATCAAAGACTTGATGCATTAGGTCGAGTTGCGACCGCTCGAAAATTTGATGGTAGCGTTACTACTAATGGATACAGTTACTATCAAGGAGGCTTTAAAAAATTAAGTACTCTTAGTAACCCTGGTGGTGGAATTTCTTATAGAGCAGAGTGGACTGATTATCATGATCGTATGGTCAAGAAAGGCTTACTATCCGATACATCAAGCACGCCAAATAAAATTGTCATTAAATATAATGGATTTGGAATAGTTGACAGTAAACTTGGCGGAGGAACGGATATCGAATACCAGTACGACCGTTACGGCCGCAAAACAAAAATGCTAAATCGAACTCTTAAAGCGGTGACAGATTATGAATACGATAAGAATGGTAACTTAACAAAGGAAACAATAAAGCAAACGAGTTCATCATCGAACACACGTGTTCAAGAGTACCAATACAATAGTCAAAATTGGATTAAACGTATCATAGTGGATGATGATACTGTCGATAATAACGTATCTACTAAAGCGGAATATAACTTTGATGCGATGGGCAATAGAGTTAGCATCAATGATCGTAAGTATATTTATGATGGAATGAACCGTATGGAGCGAGTCGGTAATACTGATATCAAATACGATGCACGTGGTCTCAGATTATCCGAAACGACAGATTCTAAAAACTTAAGTTATCTTTATACCTATGATGGACAATTAGACAAAGTTTATCAAAGTGGTCAGTTGTTGGTTGATCATGATTACAATGCATTAGGTAAAAATACATTCACACGAACTAACGATGGCGATAATGAGAAAATAAAGACACTCTCATATGATATCTATGGTCGAATTATTCATGAAGATCATGATGTTAGGAAAGGAGACGAATACGATAAACGCGTTGGTATGCAATACGATGACCAGGGAAATATCGATCGAGTTGTCACTCGAACAGTACTTGGCGATGGCGATGTTGATACCTATACACAAACTACATTGTTTGAAATTAAAGGGGATTCTTGGCAAAAAACTCTTGTTCGTATGCGAGGAAGTACTAATCGAGAACGAATTAATAATTCCGAATGGAATGACGGAATTTCAAAGTTTGAGTATGCGACTGATGGTTCTTTAACTAAGGTTACAAAACACGATGTCAGTCGTGGTGCTAGTACAGGTGGACAACGACAGGAAACATTGAGATACACCTATGATGTCAATGGTCAAATAATCGATCGTTATTCAAAGACTGAAAATACCGAATTAGCAGATAAAGAAAAGTGGAACGATGTTTTTAACGCTATTGAAGAAGAACATGATACAAAAGAGACAGGTAAAGACAATGCTTATAACCATTGGCAAGAGGTTAAAAACAATGATGAATCAACTGAAGAAGAAATAAAAGCCGCTAAAGACGCTTATGACTTTGCTTTACAGCAATACAAAGTTGCATTAGATAACTTTAATGAAGCAAAAGCTGCAAAAAATGGTGACTTTGAGAAGCGCGTTAAAGCGCTTAGAGGCGATGCTTATACACCACCGGCTAAATTCTTTTACTTTAAAAGTGAGCAAGTTGGAAAAATAGATTTAACATCGAATAAGGCAACTTTCGATTTAACTTATCGTCCTACCGAGCAGAGCGTACTAAGTTACTATCGAAAAGTGACCTCGGGTGAATCCCTAAGAACCATTGCAGAACAAACTTATGGCGATGCAAGTTTATGGTACGTTATTGCAAATGCGAATGGCTTAGAATCAGAATCTGTTTCTGCAGGTCGTGAAGTTTTAATTCCCCAATTAAACGATAATCAATCGAATAAATTCGACTCGTTTAAACCATACGATGCCAATGAAGCAATTGGCAATACCGATCCTTACTTGCCCTCTGCACCTCCTCCAGAAAAATCGTGTAAAGACATCGTCATCATGATTACCGCGGTGATTGCTGCCGTAATTGTTGCTGCACTGATTACTTTTGCAACAGCTGGTGTTGCAACTGCCGCTGGTGCAGCTGCAGGGGCTGCAGTTGGAACAGGTATCGCTGGTACCGTTGCTACTGTTGCCACAACGGTAGTGGTTGGATCCGTAATTGCTGCAGGAGTCGGTGCTATAGCAAGTTCTATTTCCCAGGGCATTATGATTGCTGGTGGAGTTCAGGAAAAGTTCGACCTGGACGAACTTGCCAAGTCAGCCATCATGGGCGCAGCCGGCGGATTTTTATCGAGTGGTTTTACGCTAGCTGCTCAAACAGCCAAATTTGCTAAGGTAGCAGCGGCGGCTTCGCGTATGGGCACTCAAGTCGCTAAAGCCGCCAAACTTGGATCAACTGCCGTAAAAATAGCCTCAAAGTCCATTGGTGTTGCCAATAACTTTGCGAGAGGAGCTGCAGTAGGTGCCTTTAGCGCAACAGCAGGAGAAGCATATGATGCCGCCCGAGGTGGAAATCGTCGCTTTGATGCCGACATGGTGTTGTATGGAGCAATTCAAGGCGGTGTTGGTGAAGCGGGCGGTGGAATAGCAGGAAAGCTCGCGGTTAGAAACAAATCTATTAACTTTAAAGGAGTAAGCGTATCAGCAAAAATTCAAGCGGGAGCAACCGCTGGAGTAGCAGCAATTGGTTCAGCTTATATTGCAGAAGGTGTTAGATCGGCCGTATACGGTAAAAAATTCGATGCATTAAATGCAACCCTCGATGCTATTGGTGGAGGTGTCGCTGCAGCACGAGCGTTTTCTCGCGAAAGTGGTACAGGTTACAAGTCTGTTACCAATGGATTCAATCGAATAGCTAAAGGTTTTTACAACTATGCTAAGCATGGTCGCAAAAATGTAGTGACCAGTTTTGGTGGCAACGTAAATGATGCCGTAAGAAATTTATCTCGTGAAATAGGTGTTAAAGCAGTTAAGCCGAGTGAGTTAGGCAAGTTTAATGGATCCATTTCTCGCTTGGTGATTACCGATCATGGTGGATTTGATTTAAACAAAGGTGAATTTACAGTAGGTGGTAGAACAGCAAAAGAGTTGGCGGCTGACATAGCATTTGCCATGAAGCCTGACATGGCGAATTCAGGTGGAAATCGCATCGGTACGTTAAGTCTTGCGAGTTGCAGTGCGGGTAGCCACAATTTAAAAGGAAGCACATTTGCTAATGATCTTTATGGCGCTTTAAGTAAAAAAGGAATTCAAGTTAACAGAATTAATGCGCGTACCAATGAGTTATCGGTGCTTGCCGATAGCCGGAAGGTAATGACTGATGCACAAAACAATAAAGTTTTTCACGCCGATAAAGTCATAGTTACCAGTGCCAATAAAGGCGATAACTCAGTATTGTCGAGAAAAGCTAAAATAGTAGCTAATGATGATCAGTACAATATTAGTCAAGCGTTAGGTGACCCCGATGTAAAAGCACTTGTTAATCGTGAGTTTTTGAAAGAAAAGATTACAGAGAAAATTAGACTCGTGACAAACAATGAAGCATTTAATGCTTGGAGTGGAAGTGAAATTCCTCGTAATATTCATCGTTTTTGGGCTGGAGGAAAACTAAGTGATACTGCTATGAGAAGCCTACTAAGAACAGCAGAAGCATCAAAAGCTAATCCAGAAAATACGTGGAATAACATATTATGGACATCTAAGAAAGTAAATAATACTGTGGATTATGGTTCAGAAGCCGCGCCAAAAGGTTTAAGTTGGTTAACAACCAGTAAAAGCGAAATGGGTAAAGTTAGGGATAAACAATTTGCTGAACTCAAAGCAGCTGGATATGAAATTCGAAATGCTGATGATCTAAAGAATAATATTGACGGATTTAACGAGACAATTAAAAATATGTCTTTAGTCGCTGCGAAAGCGGCTAAAGAAAATCAGTGGGTACAGGTTAAAGAATATTCTGACTTTGTTAGGTTGGCCGCTCTAAAGCAGGATGGAGGATTATACGCAGATATAGATATGGGACTGGAAAGAGTTGATTTAGGGAGTTTAACTTTACGACACAATCATGATGATATACCTCTAACAGGCACATTAATTCGTGATGAGAGAGGGGAAACTAGAATGATCGAAGCAATAAATTCATTTAGAGCTTATAATAATGAAAACTTGCCATTTTCTAGAAATTTACGAAGCGATATAGATAATGCCAATTATATGATCGAAGGAGCAATTACCGGTTCAAGCATGTTCAATGCTCAAATAGCCACAAGGCCTCAGAATCCAAGCATTGATCGTGGTATTAGTAAAATGATAGAACTCTCTGAACAAGGATCAAACACAGTCACAGGAATGGTAGCTATGTCAAATGTTGTTAGCCCCACAGGGAATTTTGATATCGATTCACAATATACAGTCCCACCATATTTGTTAGACATAGAGCACCTAACTGCCGATAGTAGAGTTACAGATGAGTAAGTAGATAAGTGAGAAGCCTGTGTTTTATTTATATCAGGCTTCTTAAATTTTTTACCAGATTCTTTGAAACAGTATGTCAGTATTAATAACAGAAATTCCGAGAGTAAGTTTGTTACAGAATTATGTGGTAAATAACAACTACGTTGATTGTTTATCTATCGTGGTTGACGGAGATTACAGTTGCAAAGAGTTTGTAAGAGCCTTTTATACAAGCTGGTTTTTCAAACTAGAACGCCTATTTATCACATTTACGGTTTTAAAACCTTCCACTGACAAACAGTTAGAGCAATTACTAAAGGGAGAGAGACAAAAATTTTCGGCTTGGTCAGTCGAAAAAAACACTGATGACCAATGGATAATGTGCGATTTTTTATCAAAAACTCGCTCCTGGTTTATGGTTACTCCTTTAAAGACAGATACAGGAATTAAGACTCAACTCTATTTCGGTACGGTCATAGTTGCTTCTGCTAAAGATAAAAGTGGAAAATCAAAACTCACCTTATTTTTTAAACTGTTATTGATTTTCCACAAATGGTATGCCGCTCGTTTATTAAAAGCCGCGCAGTTGAATCTAACAAGAAATTCGAGAAAGCCGTAATCCCTTGTTCAAGAAAGAGCGCCTATTATTAATAGTCGATTGAATAAGTGCTTACGTTTCACTTCTAGTAATAATTCATCCAGTAGGATAAAACATCGGGTCTATGCCATACTATTCAGACCAAAAGAATCCATCTTATAGCTTATGTTTCGATATCTATTGTTACTTTGCCTGTTAATAAGCCTCAACGCAGAGTCTGTCTTTATTAGTAAGGTTCAAGACAGCTATGGGCTTGGACGCGTTAGGGCAATGGTTCAAGATGAAAATGGTGTTTTATGGCTTAGTAACTATCAAGGGCTTTATTATTACAACGGCACTGAACTCAATAAAGCTAAGAGTAGCGATGAATTTATCCATAGTCGCTATATCTATGATATGGAATATCAAGAAGGTGGCTACATTTGGATTTATGGTAAAGGGGTAAGGCGATATTCCATTTCATCGGGAGAGACTGACATAATAGTTGGTGATGATGAGTTTGTTTCAACTCCGTCATTTGTCGATTCAAGAGGGAACGTATGGTTTAACTTTAAAAATAGAACGCTTTATCGAACTAATAGTTCTCTTGAGGTAAAAGAAGTTAAAACAAATATCCAAGATGAGTGTCAGCGACCCTTAGAAAATTATATTGCCGGTATATTAGAAGATAAAGAAGGTAAGATTCATTTTATTTATTGTGGAGGAATATTTAGTTTCGACTACAAAACCGAGCGAGTCTCATTAGTTAGCGATTTAAACTTCCGTGACTCAAATATTAATAGATCCGACCTTCTTTGGCTTTCATTATCTGACGGTTTATATGCACACACTTCAAATCAAGTTTATACATTAAACTTACAAGAAAATACATTATCGACAGTCGAATGTAACCTGCCCAATATTGAAAATGCTATCGCCAAAATTCATCCGCTAAAGGATAAAACAATATTCATAGCATCGGGAAATGGCTTTTATTTATGCGATATAGAGTCCAACCAGAGCCAATTTTTTGATACGAACAATTCCCAATTATATAGCGATAGCGTTTTTTCCATACTACAGACAATGGATAATACTATCTGGATTGGCACTGGTACTGGACTCAATAAACTACAGCCCGAAGACATAAACTTTCAGTTTGTACCATTATCGACGGAACAAACGAGTTCTGATCACGCGTATCATATCAGTACTTTTAATGAAGAAATTTGGATTGGTGGAGGAAAGGGGCTTTATATTTTCAATGAGCGGGGTGATTTTCTAAAACACTATGAGTTTTTTCATGGTAGTAGTGCCTATATTCATAAAGCATCAATTCATAAAATTGTCGAGTTTGACAAGAACTCAGTCTTACTCAGTACGGAGACGGGACATTTTGTAATTGATAAATCGACGAAAAAAATCATTTCTGACAGTAAGCAGTCTGATTGGCCATTGCCCAAGTATAGTAATCCTTTTATCTCATCAACAAGAAATGAAAATACGATCTGGTTAGGGAGCTATGAATTTCTTGCATCTTATAATGTAGAGAATCAACAGTATGATTTACTCTCGGAAAAGTTTCCGAAAGCTTTTGAAAACCTTTCAGTTCGCGATGTATCTTATATAAACAAACAGCTCTTTATGGCGTCTCGTAAGGGAATCTTTCGTTTCGATAAAGATGGAATGTATGATTATCAGATCCCTTTTGAAGTTAGAGGAATTCTTAAAGGCCCAAAGTCGAATTCCTTATATTTCTACTCTGATAATCTTTATGAGTTAGATATTGAAACAGGAAACTATGATCTATTGACTTATCAGGATATTGAGCTTAAACCGGTCAGCTTAGAGTTGGATAAAAATGACACTCTTTGGGTAGCAACAGAACAGCAACTTTTTTCAGTTAAAAATGATCAAGTTTCTAAAGTAACCCCTGCGTTTAAATCTGCGGGTTATATTTTAAAAGCTTCCCACATGGATGAGAATAAAAATATCTTTTTTGGGACCATTAATGGCTTTGTAAAAATAAATCAGCATCATCCTAAAGTGCGACAGTTTGAACCAAAGGTAATATTAACAAGCGTAAATATAGACTCACCCATAGGCAATGTTCCGGTGAACTACCTATCATCCTATCAAGCAAAGTCAACTAAATTACAATTACCCTCTAATAACCGAAATTTATCTTTCAAAGTTTCAGCAATTGATTACAACAACAGTGAAAATATACGGTACCAATATCGAGTGAAAAATTTAATTGATAAATGGCGTCAAATAGATAGCGATAATCGAGTAATCCAATTAAATGAAATACCGAATGGTAATTACCTACTTGAACTTAAATCAACTAATGGTGCTAGAGTTTGGAATAAACAATCGATTACTATCGCAATAGAAGCGCTACCTAAATGGTGGGAAACAATGTGGTTTAAGGTTTCTTTACTTGTATTAGGTATCTACTTTTTATATCTACTGCAGAAATGGCGCAATCGTTCACTTATTGCAAAGCAAAAACAACTGGAAGAAACCGTTAATTTGCGTACTGCGGAATTAACCGAAAGAAATCAACAAGTAGAAGATTTATTGGAAACAAAAGATCGATTTATAGCCAATATTACTCATGAGTTTAAAACGCCGCTCACTTTAATTCTCGGTCCGATAGAGAACTTAAAGAATTCGATTAAAACGAATAATAACGAATTATCAATAATTCAAAGAAATGCACTACGTTTGCTTCGCTTGGTTGAGCACTTATTAGATTTCTCGAAAACTCATCACTCAGAAGAAAAAGTACAAGATGTTAATGGCTTAATGGAGCTTATCACTGAGCCATTTAAAACATTGGCTGCGTCAAAAGGTTTGTCGCTTTCGTATTCTAAATGTTCGAATGTGATTGAATTGCAAATGTCTGAAGAATCTTTTGAAAAAGTCATTTCCAATCTTATATCAAACGCAATTAAATATAATAAGAAAAATGGTACGATTGATATCGAATGTCGGTATCAAGACGACCAATTGATCATTTCAGTTTCCGATACAGGAATGGGTATTAATGAGAGAGATAAGGACGCTATATTCGAGCGATTTAATCGCATTTCACAAAGTCAATTTGAAAAAGTGTCTGGTGCAGGTATTGGCTTATCGCTTGTTAAACATCTAGTAGAGCAATCGGATGGTTCTATTACCGTTGAGAGTACTGTCGGAGAAGGTTCTACCTTTAAGATTACATTACCAGCAAATATAAATTCCGCTGAGAATATAAAAGAAGTACAGGTAAACGAACAGTTACTACAGATAGAGTTAGAAAACTCGCTTTCTATCGGTGACAAAAGTCTTAAGGATGATGAAGAAGTAGATCATAAAACTCAAGTTTTAATCGTTGAGGACAATAAGGATCTTTGCGCTCATATTGCTCAGTCACTCGGACCAAATTATCAAGTATCCTTTGCATTTAATGGGAAAGAAGGGTTAATTAAAGCCAGTAAGAATATACCGGATATTATTATTAGTGATGTCATGATGCCTGAAATGGACGGCTACGAGTTCTGCAGAACAATAAAGAATAATGATGAAACCAGCCATATCCCAATTATTTTGTTAACGGCTTTGAGTGATAGTGACTCCCGAATAAAAGGATTTGAGAATCTCGCTGATGAATTTTTAACAAAGCCTTTCAATAAACATGAGTTAGTTTCTAGGGTAGAAAATATTCTAGCAATACGACGTATACTTCAAACCCGTTTGGGTAACGATATAATTTATCAAACAAAAGAAAAGCTTTCTGGACCTGAGACTAATCAAGATAAGGCAAACAAGGTACAATCTGATAAAGAGCAATTGTTTATTAGTAAAATAGAAACGATTGTTGAACGACATTACACAGAAGAAAGTTTTAGCGCGAAGAACCTATATTCTGAAACTGCTATGAGTGAGCGACAATTACAAAGGAAGCTCAAAGCTATATCGGGCTTAACGCCAGCAGAATTTATACGCGCATATCGCCTTAAAAAATCTACCGAGCTTCTTATTCAGGGTCAACCGGTCGGTCAGGTTTTTGAACAAGTAGGTTTTTCATCACCTACTTATTTTTCGAATTGTTTTAAAGCTCAATACAATATGACACCGTCAGAGTATAAAAACTCTCAAGATGTTTAATATCCCTGGAAATATAGGTATTGAGTCTAGGGAGGATTAACTAATTACCGGCGGCATTAGGTATTCTGGTAGTAACTGAGCGCTCGCAAGCATATTGCCGCCTATCGACAATGCATTGTTAATTACATGTGCAATGATCGGAGGCCAAATTGATCGACTGGCGACAAATAAAAAGATGAATATAAACGACATAATTACTGCTGCAATGGCTTGTGGTGGAACAATGTGAGATGCGCCAAACATGAGTGAACTAATGACCGCAGCTATCCACACGGGTCGTTTTTGAGTCATCCACTGAAACAGGAAACCGCGAAAAAACGTTTCTTCCACAACCGGGGTAATCACGACAGTCAGTATTAAAAAGAAGAATAACGTAACGCTGCTAATATTCAGATCTTGCAGAGGCGGCTGCATAAATT
Source organism: Pleionea sediminis (assembly GCF_007570825.1). Taxonomy (GTDB): domain Bacteria; phylum Pseudomonadota; class Gammaproteobacteria; order Enterobacterales; family Kangiellaceae; genus Pleionea; species Pleionea sediminis. Next base: position 1,574,793 of record NZ_SUNB01000001.1, read on the forward strand.
TAACCCATGCTGGAACTTCGACCGAGAGCCACTTCATTAATAAGAAACGACAGATGAAACCAGCTATTGCGAGTAAGATCGCAATGGTAATCCAGCTTCGGGTTGTACTGCGGAATCCTAACACCTCCCAATTGAGTTGATACCTTTTTAATCCAACAAAAGTAATTGCGATAGCAATGGCAATTGCTTTCGTCAATTGGCTGAAAATTAAAACTTTGGTGTAAAAGTCAGTATCGTTTTTTAAATATTCCTCAAATCCAAGGGTGCTTTTTACCCAGATCATATGAGCTGCGGAGAGGCCGAAATAGAGCAAAATAAATGAAATAAGAATTAAGAATCCTTGCTTAAAATTCCAAGGACTGGATAAGCGATAATGAAACATGAGCAACTCCTCAAACAACTACTGGTAAGATTCAAGCTTAATGTCGTTGTTGCTAAGTTGCTGTAATTAATATGTTAGTTGATGTCAATTGACATCGAAAAGCCCGAGTTCTTGTGCCTTTTGGCTGGCTTCTTTACGGTTTTTGACACCAAGTTTACGGTAGATGGTTGAGTTGTAAGTACGAACCGTTGCTGGCTCCAGTTCCAATTCTCGTGCAATCAACTTATCGGCAAGTCCAGCCGTCATAAGCCGAATGATCGAGACTTCCAAGTCAGAGAGCAATAGTGCATTTGCGGTCGAGTTGGGACTAGATGTATCGGAAGAACTCGAGTCCTGTTTAGGATCAAAAAGGGTTACAGAAAGCAAGATATTAGATTGCTCAAAGTATTCCACACACACGGTTTGACCAATAAAAAGCTGATTGGCTGGATATTCATCTAGATCAAATGAATGACCTTCAACACTTAACTGGAGTGGTGGTGAAAAAAGAACTCGAAAGCCTGGCTTATTATGAACAAAGCTCAGTCCTGTAACCTGGCTTGTGTTTTCTCTATTTAGATCTTTCTTGAGCAGATAATATTGTCTCGGGTAATTTCTTAGCAAAAACATCCAAAAAAATAAGAGTGGGATAATAATGAAATGCTGGTCTTGCGGAAATGTTGAGGGAACTAACAAGGCGATGACCAACACTCCTATAACGACTAAACCTAACAGGAATAAAGCAATATATCCTCGTTTTAGTTTTGCGTTTAGTTGCTGAATTCGCTTTTGTTTAAACTCTGAGTCGTAAGCTTTAACCATACTTTTTATTAAGGGTTCAATATAATTTAATTCTATCACCGAATGAAAATTGTCTCTCCTTTAACAAAAGAATAACTGCACTTGTTGTAAATGATATAAGCGAAAAGTCTCTGGTGAGACCATAAAGATGACGATCTTTGCCCCTTTGATGACTTCAATGCACTAGAGTCTGTCACTTTAGATAATTTAATAACTCTCTATTGGCTTTTTATCGGCGTTCAAAGAACGCCTTATGACCTACCCAAAATTTAATGGTACGTTCGTACTTTTTGATTAAATGGTGTCCTGTAAATTCCAAATTGAAATGCAATTAGATGATCTTGTTACGTATTCTAGTTATAAAAATCTCAATTATATAACCATCGTTTAGATAAGATCAGCCCCGCTAATTTGTCAGCAATCGACTAAAACAAATGGCGAATTATCAAAACAATAAAACTAAATCATTAAGTATTCATTTTTGCGGGGAAATCAAAGTGAAAATCAAAGAAAACAAAGTTACTAGGGCGGTGCGATCGGCACTAATAATCGGTACTGCCGCTTTAGCGTTTAATTCATCAGCTTTTGCTGCAGAGGATGATGCCAGTAAAAAAGCAGAAAAGTTAGTTATCACGGGATCGTCTATTAAGCGTTCTGATGTTGAAGGCGAATTACCGGTTCAAGTGATTGATCGAGAAGATATTGATAGAAGTGGTGTTGCATCGGTCGGAGAACTTATTCAAGAGCTGCCTGTTATGCAGGGCTATACTCATGCAACGGATTCAGTAGGCGGCGGCGGCGGCGGTGTCGTTTCTGCTTCTATTCATGATCTTGGAGACACATACACATTGGTATTGTTAAATGGTCGTCGCATGGCGCCAAGAGGTGACGGTAATACCATTGATTTAAACAGCATACCTTTAGCGGCTATTGAACGTATTGAAGTGCTTACTGATGGAGCCTCGGCGACTTATGGTTCGGATGCCATTGCTGGTGTTGTTAACTTTATTTTAAAACGTGATTTACAAGAAACTCACGTTAACGCTCGTTATTCTTCACCACAGGAAGAAGGTGGTAAGAGCTGGAATTTTAATATCAGTAGTGGTTTTGGCGACATTCATGGTGATGGATATAACTTCCTTTTCTCTTACGCACACGATAGACAAGAGCAGTTAGCTGCAGTCGATCGTGACTTTGCCGAAACCGGAATCATCTCATTCCGAAACGAAGGAAGAGATCTTTATTTCTTTAATGGTTCTGGAAACTCCATTCCAGGGAATACTCGAGTTCGTTGGAATGATCCTGTTTCAGGTGAAGAAGAAGAAATTATTTTTAACCCATACGGTGTTTCTCAAGGTGCGTTTGGCGACGTTTCTTGTCCAGAGCAAACATCAGCAATTGTTGACGAGTGTTGGTTCGATTACACATCAACTATCGAAATATATCCTGAGTCTACTCGAGATAGTTTTATTACACAGGCTGAGTTTCAACTATCTGAAGACATGACGCTGTTTGCCGAGTTGTTGTATTCCGATTATGAAATGACCACTCGTATAGCGCCGTTTCCTACGGGTTGGGTTCGATTAACGAATTCGGGAATACCTGGGTTGGTGACTGACGAAGTTTTTCCTCATTTAACACAAGTTCAAATTGATAATTTAGTATCGGTTGATGGTCGCTGGCGTGCACTACCTGTTGGTAATCGAACGACAACCTGGAATACCAAAGCGACTCACATTGTTGTTGGTTTAGAGGGGTACATTGGAACTGACATCGATTACACAGCAACGCTTACTCGCTCACAAAACGACACGGATCAAAACTATACAAAAGGTTGGTTATTAGCGGACGAATTTATCAGTGCCGTAGAAACGGGTGATATTAATATTTTTGCGCCTCAAGGTGTTGTGACCAGTAATGATGTTCAAGGTTTGGAGTACATTGGCAACTGGGACAACTCAAAAACTTGGGTTGATGCAGCAAACTTTGTTGCTCAAAAGCCTTTATTTGCGATGACCGGTGGTGAAGCGATTATTGCAACTGGATTCGAATTCCGTTCTACCAGTTATGAACAAACGATATCTAATGCAAACTTAAATGAAGAAGTTCTCTTCATGTCAGCGGATACACCATACGATCTACGTCGAAATACCTATGGTTTGTTTGCAGAAATGGCGTTACCGTTTACCGAAACATTTGATGTGTCAGCTTCGATTCGTTACGACAACATTGGTGCGATTAAATCGGGACAGACAGATGTTAATAAATCGGAAAGTGATGTGACCTACAAAATAGGTGCATTGTGGAAAGCGACTGACAGCATGAGTGTGCGCGCATCATTGGGTACCGGCTTTAAAGCACCTGACATGTTAGAGATTGCTCGACCAAGAAGTGATTTTGGTGTTACCAGCGGTAACTTTGCTTGTCCATTTGACGCTACCGATCCTTTGGAGCAATATTGTTTATCGGGTAACTCACAATATGCTGTGTATCTACAAGGTTACAGCAAACTAAAACCAGAAACTTCTGAGCAAAAAACACTAGGCTTAGTTTATTCTCCAACTACCGATTTCTCAATGACGGTTGATTACTGGTCGGTCGATATGGAAGATCAGGTGACTTCGCTTTCAGAATCGCAGATCTTCTCGAATCCCAAGTTGTACCGTGATTTATTTACAACAAGAATGAATAATGCGACCGGTGAAAATGAACTGGCGATCATTCAAGCATCCGTTAATGTCGGTAAATCTGAAAACAGCGGTTTAGATTGGAAATTTGAAATCGATAATGAGCTGGGAATTGGTGAACTTAAAACAACTTTCGCTGGTACTTACATGATCGACAGTCAATACACCTTGCCGGGTACTGACGATGAGTGGGTTTCAAGCATGGGGCGTTTTGGAGATAACCAAGAAGTTACCTTCCGTAATATTGCTCAAATAACCAACGAACTGACTCACGATAAATTCACCCATACTTTTACGATTTTCTATCGCTCGGGTTATCAAGACCAGTTGCAAGATGCTGAAACTTGCGCGGTAACTTACGACGATGCTTTTGGTGATTGTGTGGATGTTCAATTACGCGTCTCTGCGTTTGTTAAATCTGACTGGTTAACACAATACGACTTAACCGACGACATTCGTGTCTCTTTTGGTATTAATAATATTCTTGATCGTAAACCTGATCTGTCACTTCGTTCTGGCGGAGCTGGCCATCAAGTTGGATTTGATCCTCGTTATGCCGATGCCTTTGGTAGAACTTACTACTTATCAGGCGACTATCGATTCTAGTAGTTTATTGAGCCACATCTTTAAAGGTGTGGCTCACTATTTACCCATGTCGTAATTTATGAAAGCTCGCTAGGAGGGCTCCCAAAATAAGCTTTAAAACATTTGTTGAAATACGCTTGTGAAGAAAAGCCACAATCAAAAGCCAGCTCTTTTAAACTACTAATGTTGTCGCCCTGAGATTGAAGTATTGCCTTTGCTTTTTCTAGCCTAATGATTCGAATGTATTCAGTTACAGTTTGTTCCAATAAAGCTTTTACTTTTCGTTGTAGCTGACGTTCAGTCATTGCTAACTGAGAGGCGAGTATTTTTGAATTTAAATCCGCATTAGAGAAATTTTCACTTACCAGTTTTCTGAATAATTCAATAAACTGTTGGTCTTTTTGGTCTAACCCGCTTATTTTCGAGCGACCTAAGTCGGTTAAAGAATCTTTGACCTTTGAACTAATAATTTGTCGAATACTGAGTAAATTACTCACTCGGATATTTAATTCATTGTGATTAAACGGTTTTTCCATAAATTCATCAATATCCGATTGCCATGCTAAAATTCTGGCGTCCTCATCGCAGCGTGCCGTTAATAAAATCAAAGGAATGTGGGATGTCTTTATATCCTCACGTATAGCCTTTGCGACTTCATATCCATTTTTTTTCGGCATCATTAGATCAGTGATAATAAGATCTGGAATCTCTGCCAATGCGTATTCAATACCTTCTTGACCATTATTTGCGATGATAACTTTGAAATCATCAGCTAATGATTGTGCTATAAACCGCTGCATTTCGGGGTGATCTTCGACGATCAGTATTGTCTTATTGTCTGAGTTTACTGAAGTACTTCCTGTAGTACTAGACTTGCTAATTGCCGTGTTGGATATTTCATCAGAATTTAAGGCATTAACTTCGTAATTTAATGCCGGTACTTGCCCTTGGTGTGAATCCTCTTCGAGTGATACTAACGTACTTAATGGTAATAATACTGAAAAAGTCGAGCCACTATTTAATTCACTACTAAGCTCTATTTTTCCCCCATAATATTTGATCGTTTCTTTAACTAATGAGAGACCAATACCTGTGCCGGGTATATTTCGCGAATTCTGTTGACTGGATCTGTAAAACTTATCAAAGACCTTTCCTTGTTCCTCTTCCGATATTCCGATTCCATTATCATTGATTTCGATTAGCGCTAAATCTCCTTTCTGTGCTGTTATTATAGTAATTAATCCTGTATCGCTAGTGTACTTTACGGCATTTGATAACAAGTTAATTAATACCTTATAAAGTGAATCGTGTGAAATATTTGCCGTCAATTTATCTTCAGATAAGTCCAGTCTAATTTCTCTTCCTCCGAAAACTGAATGCATATTGGCAACTAGCTGACTTATGGCTTTATTGACATCCGAGGAATGATTTTTATCATTAGGTTCTAAATCTAATCGAGAGAAATCGATTAATTGATCGACCATTTTGGCGAGTCGATGTGAATTATTTAGGGCGGATATTAAGAGTTTATCTTGCTCTTTTTTTTCGAAATCTTTACCAAGTCCTTCTAAAGCTCCGAGAATTAACGTTAATGGCGTCCTAAACTCGTGTGACACATTCGCGAAAATGGAGTTTTTTCTATCTAAAAGTTTTTCCACTTTGGAATGAGCCGCTTCCAATTCCTTTGTTCGCTCAGATACGGTTGATTCGAGATCGATTGACCTTTTCCTTAATTGGTTTATACGTAATTTGTGACCAATAAAAAGAAACGCAATAGCAAGGAAAGCATACAAAATCTTAGCCCACCAGGTTAACCATAGAGGAGGCTCGATCGTTAAATTTATTGATGTGCTCCCAGATGGAAGACCATCCTCATTTAGGACTCTCACCAGAAAGGTATAATTGCCAGGGTCTAAATTTGTATAAGTTGCGCGCCTTAAGTTCTCCGGGGTTGTTGACCAATCTACGTCGAAGCCATCTAACTTAAACTGAAATTTTCCGCTAGAAATTGTAGAATTCAAATTTGAAAATTCAAATGTAAATACGTTTTGACTAGACTGAAGCTGAACACCATCCGTTAAAAATAGTGGCGCTAGTGATACTTTATTGTCTACGTCGTTGAATAAAAATAGACTTTGAATAACTGGATTTGCATCAAACGCTTGTTTATTAACATTGCTAGCATTAAAAATGTTAATTCCGTTAGAGCCGGCTGCAATAATGGTGTCTGATAAGTTATCATAGAATAAGCCAGGACCAAATTCATCATCTTGTAATCCATCTGACTTCTTAAATACATCAAATGTCTTTGTTTCTGCATTAAACTTAATTAGTCCTATGTCAGTTGCCAACCATAGATAATCTTTATTATCGATAACAACATTGTAAATGAAATTACTCGGAAATCCCGTCGCCAAAGAGAAAACTTCTAATTCCAAACTACTTAAGTCATATTTGACAAGACCTTGACCAGTTGTGCCTAACCAAAGGTTGCCCAAATTGTCTTGTGTCATGGCGTAAATTGGCGCTGATACATCAGTTAAAATATTATCTAAAGCAAGCAATTTAAATGATCGTTTACTAGATCTTTGGTAGCTATCTAATGGTCCCGTTTGCGATGAAATCCAACTAGTATCTCTGTCATGAAAAGTTGAATTTATTAGATTATCACTCAGAGAATTCGGGTTATCCTTTTCTTTAAGTAAGTAACTAAATTGTTTGGATTCTCTATCTAAAATCGAAACGCCGCCGTCTTGACTAAACCAGACATTGCCATCGGGATCCTCAGAAATATGATTTATAGAACCGTCAATTAAAGAATTTCCATTTTGGGAATCAATTGAATAATGGTTCCATTGATTTTCATCTATATTAAGTTCATTAACGCCGTTATTTAGGGTACCTACGAACAAGTTATTCTTACTATCAATATAGGTACTAATGATGTCATTGCTATGTAGGTTATTTTGGCCTTTACTTTTTTTGTACCAGTGACATTCACCTGTTTGAGGATCTAACTTATGAAGTCCGGAACCAAAAGCAGCACTCCATATTTTACCGCTTCTATCCATAGAAACTGAATAGACTGAGTTTTTACTTAAACAATCGCTATAGCTTGTTGTTTCTTGGATTAAACCAAAGTCGCGTTGCTTTGGATTAAAAAAATTAACGCCTTTATCTGATGTTCCCAACCAAATAATTCCATTTGAATCTTGAAAGCTGGTTATAATGATGCTTGATGATAAACTATCACTAACGCCTGGTTTTTCATCTATTGTATAAAAATGGGCTTTATTTAAGTTAAAATAATTCAAACCATTTTGGGTGGTTATCCAAAATTCATTATCACTGTCTTGTATGATACTAGTTATTAGATTGTTTGATAGTGAGTGCTTTTCTCCATCTATTTTATTATGAAAAATTAACTTTTTGTTATCTCTATGGTACTCGATTAATCCATCGCGAGTACCTAAAAGAACTAAATCGCTACTAACAGAATAAATAGACTGAATATCTTTCTTCTTTTTGTTGCGTAAAGAGTTAATCGTCTTTATTGGCAATACAGTATTTTTTTGCAGACTGTATAATCCATCATTTGCTCCAATAAAAACATCACCATTTCGGCCCTTTTCGATTGCATTAATATCTAATTTATCATTGATATTTAAGACTTTAAATGTAGTTAAAGAGATATCATATTTTAGGATAAATAAACCCGCATTTTGACTGCCTATTAATAAATCTTTTTCTGAGTTCTCTGCTATTGCAAAAATGCTTGTATTTTCGCTATTGTCGAGTTTGACTTGAAAAAATTTGTCTTCGCTTTGATTGTAAAAAAATAGCCCCTGAGCATTACCTACCCAAAGGTTATTTTTTGAATCTAGATAGAGAGCATTATTTTTTTGAGCAGATGACTTTTCATCATCTTTGTAAAAATGATCGTAGGTTTTGACTCTATAACCATCGAATCGACCTATGCCATTTTCTGTAGCAAACCAAATATACCCGTAGGAATCTTCCGCAATTGCTTTAACCGTATTATGAGAAAGCCCCTGTTCTTTGTGAACACTTTTAAAGTGAAACTGAACAGGGAGCATATTGATCGCGTGAGCCAGATCAAATGAAATCGCAATAAATAGTATTATCGACCTTTGAATAATTAAATTCATTTGGAACAGATTTTCAACTAATTCCCAAGAGTCGCACCTTTAAAACCAGAGCTCCTTGGCCTTTCATGACCGCAAGAAGTAGAACATATTGAGAAATAAATATTTTCATTACTAGAAAGGTTACTGTTTAACTCTGAAGGAGGGCATGAATCAAAGCGAGTTCTATTTTGACCGAAATAGCAGACGTTAAATCCGTTTAGATCTAACAAGATATCTTCCTCACTGTTTGCACAATAATTTCGAAAATTGTTATGAACAGAAATGGTTCCTTCTGGACATTGAAGAAAGTCTTGGCCTTCTAAGATTAAGTCTATAGTGCAAACTTCATCATCACAGTCTTCAGTTTCGGTAATAGTAATAACTTCTTGGGTATAATCATCTTCACAATATAACGTTCGCGAACCGTCGGCATTGTATTCGAGTGCGCCAAATCCGCCTTTTGTCTCACAAATTTCAGCTCCATTTATATCAAAGCCGGGTTCATTATCTGGATATGCACAGTAATTGCGTGTTGAAAATCCCCATATGAAAGCACTTCCAACTGGACAACCATGAGTAGTCACTAATGGCTTATCACAAAGTGGATGTTCAGAATTCTCTGAACAGTTAATAGGCAAATTATTATTATAATCCAGGTAACATACGTTCTTTTTTCCATCTAATGTAACCAAAGACTGAAAAGGCGTATTTAATGGGCACTCATACTCTGGCTCGGTATTGTATTGGTAACACATCAACAATCCGGGAATATCGTATAAGTTAAACTGACAATAACTAAAATTAAAAAGATCATCTGCTGTCGATAATTTTGGTGTACTGATGAGTAGCAAAATTACTAAGCTCAAAGACAATTTTGTTGCATTCATTTTTATTTTTATCCTTGTTGATTTTTTAACTTAAAGTCGAAATTTGTAATCGATTTTAGTGGAGAAGAATTAAACAATTGTTTCTAGCTGTGGCTATTTCAGCTAGTGCACTAACTGAGTAAAAGCTTTCGTAAGATTAAACACGCGCATAAATTGAGTGTAAAATGATCGATTCGCAGAAGTGATGCTTACTCTTGGGAATTTATAGCTTGTGTGCTTTTCATGGCTTTCTCTTCATCGGTGTCGATACTATGGTCTTGCTCGTTGTAAAACAATGTAAATTGTACCGTTTTTAATCTAGGTCTTTAGGCTATACAACTTTCTTAAGTCAGTACGTTCTCAAATAGATATATTTTTAAGTTCAAAATTCTGAGATGATTTATATAAGTTGATGAACCATTCAATAGATACAAATTTTATTCCCCTATCGATAACTTAATCTTTATTTATATCCATAGTCTTTCAATAAACCTCAACTAAGTTTAAGCAGGCATTTTAAAAAACATGATTGTGAGGTGAGTTGATGAAGTTAATTAGAGCTATGATATTAATTCTGTCTTTTCTTTTATTTCTATCTGGTTTTTCAAAGTCTGTAAAAGCAGACCCCGTAAATATCAAGAACTGGAGATATTGTGGAAAGACAATCCATTTAAAAACCCATAATAACGGTTTCAATGGATTTTATATTTCAGCAACCTCCGATTTTCGATTAGAAGCGAAACGCGGAAAAAGTAATTCAACCAAGTTTCTTATTGAGTGTTTGTCCGATAATAAAGTTGCCCTCAAAACTTATTTGAATCGATATGTCGTTGCGGTTAACGATCAAGATTTGCTTGCCGATAGGCAAGAAGCGAGGAGTTGGGAACGCTTTGAAGTCTATACAAGTAATCGGAAAGAAAATGGATTTGGATTTCTGAGTCACAAAGATAAATACATGGTCGCTGAGTCTGATCTAACCGTTAAAGCTGATAGAGACTGGTTACGATCGTATGAAACTTTTGTTATTGAACTAAATGGTGATGAGCCACCACCGGTAACTCAATGTATAGAAAATGATGGTGGTATTTTAAGATATCCTCAACACAAAGCGTTGGTTGGTCACACGACTGCAACGACAGCTGAAATTTATGCCTACGCTGGAGCCGGTCGAGACGTCGAGCTTCAATATAAAATAGAAAACGATAACATTGACGATTGTAAATCAGTTTCAATGCAACCACGGCGAGAACGACAAAACACGTCACTGGCTAAGTTGACCGGATTAAATGCAAATACACGTTACCAATACGATGTCTTAGTCGATGGTCGTATTGCCGCTTCAGGAGCGTTTACTACGGCACCGGCAAATAAAAATAATCGATTTAAATATGCGGTATTTTCTTGTTCCCGCTATCAGCACGACACCGTTCAGTTGGGTTATCGTAAAGCTTTAGATCTACGGCCAAGCTTCTCTTTAATGCTCGGTGATAATGTTTATGCTCATACTGTTGATCGAAACGCGCGACTAAATATTCACCATAAAAAACAAAGAGATATTCAGAATTTCGCGAATTTTATTGCCAATACTCCTACTTACGCAGTTTGGGACGATCACGATTTTGGCAATAATAATTCTCAAGGTGGTCCGGTATCTGAGCATCCTGCAAGAGAACGGTCTCGCCAAGCTTTCATGGATGTGTGGGCAAATTCATCGTATGGAGAAAACGGTGATGGTGTTTACCACTCATTTCGTTGGGGCGCGGTGGAGTATTTTATGCTTGATGGTCGATATTTTAAAAATAAAGACAGTAATCCTCGAGTCTTTATTGGTCAAAAGCAGCTGAATTGGCTGAAAAATGGATTACGTAAGTCAGATGCCGTTTTCAAGGTTGTCGCGAACGGACAGACACTTATGAGTGGTTCCGAAGGTTGGATACATGCACGAGAGGAGCTCTTTAGTCTTTTTGATTTTATTCGAGCGAATCGAATAAAAGGCGTGCTATTTCATGCTGGCGATGTGCATCAAAATCGGTACGCAAATCATGGTGCCCGAAGAGGTTCAGACTTTAGAGTCGGTTACGATGTTCAAGAAATTATTTCCTCAGGAGTCGGTAATCGAAACAATGGGTCGTGGACCATGATCGATGTTGATACAACGGATAGTAATCCGAGAAACAACTTTATCAAGGTCACTTATTATAAACAGATGAATAAAGCCGATGCTGTCGATGCGACTTATCCGCTGGATGATAACGTAAGAATTAATGATGTGATTATTCGTGGTAGTGATTTAGGGTATTAACTATTTATCTGATTAAAATTTAACAAAGGCTCAAGCGTTTGCTTGAGCCTTTGTTAGGTAGCACTATCAATTTTGTTAATATCCAGATTTTCTATTAACTTCCTTCAATTTCTACTAATGTTTCACCTGGAGTAACTCGATCGCCCTTAGCAACATGAATGGCTTTTATCGTACCGTCGATGTCAGCATTAATTTCCGTTTCCATTTTCATGGCTTCAGCAATCAGTAATGCATCACCGGCAGACACTGTGTCGCCTTCTTTCACTAGTACATCAATAATGTTACCTGGCATGGCAGCCGATACATCGCCGGGACCTTCCACTTTTTTACGGCCGTTGGGTCCGGCTTCTTTTGAAAACTCGTTGAGAGGCTCGAAAACAACTTCCTCGGGCATACCGTCTAAAGAAATATAGAATTTACGTTTACCGCTACCATGATCACCAACACCGGTAATAACGACATCATAAGTCTCACCGTGAACATCTATTTTAAACTCTGAAGCGCTGGCGACGGGTGAGCCACCGGAATTGGCTGCGCTAGGTGGTAGCAATACTTCAGGCGTTAATGTTCCATCTTTACGCTGCTGTAGAAACTCTTTTCCTAAGTCGGGAAACATCGCGTAGATCAACACATCTTCTTTCGTTTGCGCTAAGTCGCCAATTTCATCGGTAAGCTTTTGCATTTCTGGATCGAGATCTTCGGCTGGTCGACCTTCCATAATGGTACCGCTGCCAATGGCTTTCTTTTGCAAAGCCTCATCAACTTCGGCAGGAGGTTTACCATAGCCGCCTTGTAAATATCGTTTTACTTCATTGGTGATTGTTTTATAACGCTCTCCAGCAAGTACATTGTAAACGGCTTGCGTACCAACAATTTGTGACGATGGTGTTACGAGTGGTGGATAACCAAGATCTTTTCTCACTTCCGGTATTTCTTTGAATACTTGATTTATTTTATCCAGCGCGTTTTGTTCTTTTAGTTGATTCGCCAAGTTCGACATCATACCGCCGGGCACTTGATTGATTTGTACCGAGATATCTTCTTTCGTGAATTCACTTTCGAATTGATGATACTTCTTTCTGACTTCTTTGAAGTAATCATTTATTTCTGATAATAAATTGAGATCCAAGCCAGTGTCATAGTCGGTATCTTTGAGTGCAGCAACTTGTGCTTCGGTCGATGGATGACTGGTGCCTCCCGCGAAGCAAGAGGAAGCAGTATCAATGCGATCGGCTCCAGCTTCGATGGCTTTTAATTGACACATTGGTGCGAGACCCGAAGTAGAATGACTGTGAATAACTAAGGGCAAATCGACTTCACTTTTAATCGCCTGAGTTAAATCGAATGTCGCATAAGGTGTTAACAAACCGGCCATGTCTTTAATGGCAATTGAATCTGCGCCCATGTCTCGCATATCTTTTGCTTGTTTTACAAAAAGCTCTAGTGTGTGAACGGGGCTGGTCGTGTAGCAAATGGTGCCTTGAGCATGCTTACCTGATTTTTTTACTGCTTCCATGGCAATGGAAATATTGCGTAAATCATTAAGCGCATCAAATACTCGGAAAACATCGATTCCGTTTTCGGCACTGGCTGCAACAAATTCTCGAACGACGTCATCGGCATAATGTCGATAACCGAGCAGGTTTTGACCTCGCAGTAACATTTGCAATCGTGTGTTAGGCAGTGCTTGTTTTAATTGACGAAGTCGCTCCCAGGGATCTTCTTTTAAAAAACGTACGCAAGCATCAAAGGTAGCGCCGCCCCAGACTTCGAGGGACCAAAAGCCGACCTTATCGAGCTTGTCGCAAATTGGGAGCATGTCTTCGGTGCGCATGCGTGTGGCCAATAATGATTGATGGGCATCGCGCAAAGTAACGTCGGTGACTTCAATTTTCTTCACAAAAATCTCCTTAATCAGGCGTTGGTGTGCGCGGCAATGGCAGCGGCGAGCGCCAGCGCGATTTCGCTTGGATGTCGTTTAATGGAATATTTTAAGAGTTCGGGGTGTGTTGCCACGAAACTTGTATTAAATTTGGCTTCTCGAAATTCAGGGTGATCGAGTATTTGCTGATAGTACTGAGCGGTGGTACGAACGCCGTGGAGTCGCATGTCATCCAGAGCTCGTTTGCCTCGTTCGAGCGCATCTTCCCAATTCAATGCCCACACGATTAATTTAAGACACATGGAGTCGTAGTAAGGCGGGATGTCGTACCCAGTAAAAATGGCAGTATCGACACGAACGCCTGGGCCACCTGGCGCGTAATAGTGGGTCACACGACCAAAACTCGGTAGAAAGTCATTCTTGGGGTCTTCGGCATTTATCCGAAACTGTAAGGCAAAACCTTGAAAGCTAATGTCTTGTTGTTTGTAGCGGAGCGATTGTCCGGATGCGATTCGTAGTTGCTCTTGAACAATATCGACGCCAGTGATTTGCTCTGTGATGGTATGTTCTACTTGGATTCGGGTGTTCATTTCCATGAAATAAACTTCGTTGCCGGTCAGCAAAAACTCAACCGTTCCGGCACTTTCATACCCTACCGCTTTTGCTGCTCGAACAGCCAGGTCACCAATGTATTGGCGTTGTTCGGGAGTGATTTGTGGGCTGGGAGCAATTTCGATAAGTTTTTGATTACGTCTTTGAATTGAACAGTCTCGCTCATAAAGATGAATCACATTGCCATCTGCATCGCCTAGAATTTGTGCTTCAATATGAAGCGGATCAACAATGCACTTCTCCATAAAGACTTCGGCAGAGCCAAAAGCTTTGGTGGCTTCTGATATGACACGTGGATATTGTGTTTTTAACTCTTCGGGAGTGTCACACCGACGAATACCTCGTCCGCCGCCCCCTGAAGTTGCTTTCAGCATCACTGGATAACCAATGTCATCGGCCAGTGTTATTGCCTGTTCCAAATTTTCTAGATTGCCTTCTGAACCCGGTGTGACAGGAACGCCTGCTTCAATCATGGTTTTTCGTGCGGCGGTTTTATCACCCATTTTTGCGATAACGGAAGATTTTGGGCCAATAAAAGTGAGTCCTTTCTTCTCGCAAAGTGACGCAAATTCGGCATTTTCCGATAGAAATCCGTATCCGGGGTGGATGGCATCACAACCGGTTTCAACCGCTAGATTAACGATACGTGATGGTTCGAGATAACCTTTGATGGGATCTTTTCCCAGTGAGTAGGCTTCATCGGCACGCTTAACATGTAAACCATAGCGATCAGGCTCGGTATAAATGGCGACGGAGCGAATTTTGAGCTCGGCGCAAGCGCGTATGATACGAACGGCGATTTCACCTCGATTCGCAATGAGCACTTTTTTGATCACATGAATTCTCCGTTGGATAAGGTCGCAATTACGTTACCGCAAAAGATATATAATTAATAATTAATGTTTTTTATATTTTTGATAAGATTAACCTTATGAATGATAATCAAATTGCCCCTTTATGCCGCTAGCCATTAAGCAATTAATTCACCGACTGACTTTACGACAGCTGGAAGTATTCCGAGCTGTGTATGAAGAAAAGGCATATGGTAAAGCTGCCGATAAGTTAGGACTTACTCAACCTGCGGTTAGCTCTCAGATACGTCAACTTGAAGATATACTCGACCATAAGCTGTTCGAGTATATTGGTCGTAAAGTGTACGACACATCCGCGGGAAACAGTCTTGCGTCGACCATTGAGAAAATATTTGAAGAGCTCGAAACTTTGCAGAACACTTTGGCATCGATTAAAGGTCAAGTGTCTGGTGAGTTAACTATCGCAGCGGTTAATACAGCGCAATACGTTGTTCCTTATTTGATCAAAGAATTTCGTGAGCAATTTCCGCAAGTTATATTGCGACTTAATTTCGTTAATCGCTCGGAAGCACTTGAGAGACTGTCTAACAATGTAGACGACTTGACCATAATGGATATCGTTCCAGTGAATCGACCTTTGTCATCCATTCCTTTTTTAGATAATGCCCTTATTCCAGTTTTCCCTGGTGATTACCCCTTGTTAAAGCAAGAGCACATTCAACCTGAAGAGTTTTTCGCTCAGCCTTTATTAATTCGTGAAGTTGGCTCAGGTAGTCGATTAGCTTTGGAGCAACATTGTTCGCATAGTCGAATTGATTTATCGCCAAGCATTGAATTGGGGTCGAATGAAGCATTAAAACATGCGGTGATTTCTGGGTTGGGAGTGGCTGTACTTCCCAAGTTGAGTGTGCAATCTGAGTTGCAGTTAGGTCGAGTAAAAACGAGAGATATTCAAGGATTTCCGATAAAACGCTCCTGGTGTTTGGTGCATCCAACAGCAAAGAGTTTGTCACCCGCCGCTCTGCAGTTCATCGATTATATTCAGAGCAGTTTGTCGGTAATAAAAGAGCGTCTATTCTAAATTAATATTCGCTACAAACGCGGTTGCGTCCATTTTGTTTGGAGCGATAAAGTGCGCGGTCGGCGCGATCAAATAAACTCAAGAAATTATCGTCTTCTGCTAGCTCGGCGACACCAAATGACATGGTAATACTGTTAATAAGCTCTTCAGATTTTGCTACTTTCAATTCTTTTTGGGATATTTCGCGGCGGATCGCGTTCATTAATTTAACAGCATCAGCCGTGTTGGTATTCGGTAGTAAAATGACAAACTCTTCGCCGCCATAGCGACTGACAACGTCAGAGCCTTTCAAGCTTGATTTTAGTGTTTTTGCGACCACTTTTAAAACTCTGTCGCCTATCAGATGCCCGTGCTGATCATTGAAGTTTTTGAATAAATCGATATCTGCGACGCAAAGTGATATTTCATCGACTTTTGGATCTCTTATTAATTGTTCGAACTGATCGTGTAAAGCTGTGCGATTAAGTAACTTGGTTAAAGGGTCTTGTCTTGCTTCACGCATGATGCTACTGAATTTCTTTTCGAGCATTCTGACATCTTCAGAGATTTTTAGGAGTTGAGATTCTAGTTGCTTAATTGTAAGTTCAGTCGTTTCTGTATTTTGGGTAAGCAACCCGACAATATTTTCGGTGTCTAATTCTTTCGATTTCGCTAATTTTAATTTTGTCTCATTTAAAAATCCCGAATAGCTTTTTAATTGACCTCGAGTATTAACAATTGCCAGATCGGTTTCTGTAACGATATCGTTTACGCATTGATTGAATCCTTCAAAATCAATGTAATTGGGCAGTACAAATTCTCTGAACAATTGAAAAAGCGTGTTTTCATCTAAAGTATTTCCCTCACTTTCATGCTCGTCGATATGTTCAACTAAGTCAGTTAGCTGCTTTTGAACGTATTCGTAACTCACAGCGTAAGCGAGGGGTTGGGCGGGAATGTTTTTATCACGCAACCAAGTTAGAGCCTGCAGAGATATTCTACCGACAAATTTTGGATTTGTTTTCGCGTTTTGAGATTTTGCCAAGGGATACCATTAAGGCTCTTAAAGACGCCTTACTCGTCAAAGTTATCGTTAAAAAACTTGGTTTCTGATTACAGTTTAGACAATTTATCGGATGATATTAGTGATCTTTGTCAATAAAGGTGAACAGAGCTCCCAAGTTGGGAGCTCCTTAAAACTTATTTTTGCAGAAGTGAGATATCTGCAATAGAAAGGAACATATCTCTTAGAGATTTTAGCAGAGCTAAACGGTTATTTTTCACAGCTTCATCGTCGGTGTTAACCATTACTTTGTCAAAGAAAGCATCAACCGGCTGACGCAAGCTTGCAAGTAGTTTCAGTGCTTCGTCGTAGTGTTTCCCATTAACTTTTTCAGCAACTTGTTCATGAATTGACGTGATCTGTTGATGAAGAGATTTTTCTTCCGTTAACTCAAACAAGCTATCTTGAATGGTGAATTGATTTACATCGACATCACTTTTGGACAGGATGTTCCCGACTCGTTTATTTGCAGCCGCTAAAGCTTCGCTTTCTTCCATTTCATTAAACTCGGCAACCGCTTTGATTCTCTTTGAAAGATCAAAGGGTTGAGTCAAGTTGAGGGCGGTTACTGACTGAATCACTTGGGCAGAGAAGGACTGCTCTTGATACCAGGCGTGGCTTCGAGCGGCAAAGAACTCTAACAATTGGGTTTTCGTTGAAGCATCTAGCTCAATGTTCGCTAAAGCTTTAACCGACTCATCGATCAGTTCACCCAGGTCAAGCGGCAATTCCTTTTCAACGATGATGCGTATAACACCAAGAGCTGCACGTCGCAATGCAAAAGGATCTTTTGCGCCCGTCGGAGCCTGGCCAATACCAAATATACCTACCAAAGTATCCATTCTGTCGGCCAGCGCTAGTGCAACACCTGCGTCAGATTGAGGCAAGTTATCACCAGCAAAGCGTGGCATGTAGATTTCGTCCATCGCTGCTGATACTTGAGCATTTTCGCCATGTAAATCAGCGTAGTAGCGCCCCATAATGCCTTGCAGTTCTGGAAACTCGTACACCATGCTACTCATCAAGTCGCACTTACAGATGTCTGCTGCGCGTTCTGCTGAAGCAACATCCGTATTAAGCTGGTTGGCTATAAAGCCTGCTAGTTGCTTAATTCGCTGCGACTTATCGAACAAGGTTCCCAGTTGCTTTTGGAAAACAACGTTTTTAAGCTTGTCCTGATAACTATCAAGCGGTGATTTTTTATCGCTATCAAAGAAGAATTTAGCATCGGCCAAACGAGGCCGAATAACACGCTCGTTACCAGATACTACGGATTGCGGGTGTTTGCTTTCGATATTGGAAACCGTGATGAATCTTGGCAACAATTTATTGTTGCCATCTACGAGGTGAAAGTATTTTTGATCCGCTTGCATAGTTGCGATGAGTGCTTCTGCCGGTACTTCCAGGAAGGCATCATCAAACTGACCATCGAGTGCCACGGGCCATTCAACCAAAGCTGCAACTTCATTCAGTAAGTCGTCTTCAATAACGGCTGTTGCCTGGTGTTTCTCAGCGATGGCATTAACCTGATTGGTGATAGTTCTTTTACGGCTTTCAAAGTCGACATCAACTTTCGCTTCTCGCAATGCATCTTCGTATTTAGAAGGCTGTGTGATGGTAATGGCTTCTGGCGCATGAAAACGGTGGCCGAATGACTGATTACCAGAAGTTAATTCGAGAATATTCGCATCAACAATGTTTTCACCCAGCAAAATAAGCAGCCAATGTGGTGGGCGAATAAATTCTGCCGTACTGTCACCCCAACGCATGGCTTTTGGGATCGGGAGTTTACCAAGAGAAGATTCAATAATTTCAGGCAGCAACTCTTTGGCTGTTGCACCTTTAACTTCTGCTTTAAACGCCAGTCTTTCGCCTTTTGGTGTTTCAATGCGCTCAAGCTTATCGACTTCAGTACCACAAGATTTGGCAAAACCAATGGCTGCAGGTTTAGGATTTCCATCGCCATCGAAAGCGGCTGCCACCGCAGGACCTTGCCGCTCTACCACTTTATCTTCTTGTTGAGTTTTTAATTCAGTCACTCGAACGGTCAGACGACGCGGTGTCGCAAACCATTCACTTTTGGCAAAAGTCAGTTCTGCGGCTTCCAGTCGCTCAACAATATTTTGGTGAAATGCTTTGGCAAGTGTCGCCAACGCTTTAGGTGGAAGTTCTTCGGTGCCTAATTCCACCAGGAAATCTTTAGTCTGGCTCACTGGGCATCTCCTTGTTTATTTTGCTGACAAATTGGAAATCCGAGTTGTTCTCTTACAGCGTAATAGCTTTCTGCAACCGCTCTTGCCAGACCGCGTACTCGAAGAATGTATCTTTGTCGTTCGGTAACTGAAATTGCATGACGCGCATCTAATAAGTTGAAAGCATGAGAGGCTTTTAATGCTTGTTCATAAGCAGGCAGTGGCAAGCCTTTTTCGATAAGTTCCTGGCTTTGCTTTTCGCAGTTATCAAATTGTTTGAATAAGAAGTCGACATCGGCGCATTCGAAGTTGTAAGTCGATTGTTCTACTTCGTTTTGATGGAATACGTCGCGATATGTGACGACTCCTTGGGGGCCTTCGGTCCAAACAAGATCGTAAATGCTGTCGACACCTTGCAGATACATTGCAATTCGTTCAAGGCCATAAGTGAGTTCGCCAGTGACAGGTTTACATTCTAAACCGCCCACTTGTTGGAAGTAAGTAAATTGGGTGACTTCCATTCCGTTAAGCCAGATCTCCCAGCCTAGACCCCAAGCACCTAGAGTTGGTGACTCCCAGTTATCTTCAACGAAACGAATGTCGTGTTCGAGCGGATCAATACCCAGTGCTTTTAACGAACCCAAGTACAACTCTTGGATATTTTTAGGAGATGGTTTCAATACAACCTGATATTGGTAGTAGTGTTGCAAGCGATTCGGGTTTTCGCCGTAACGTCCATCAGTTGGACGTCGGCAAGGCTGAACGTAAGCCGAGTTCCATGGCTCGGGCCCAATGGCTCGTAAAAAAGTAGCAGGATGAAAAGTTCCTGCGCCCACTTCTAAATCGAGTGGTTGAACGATAACGCAGCCTTTTTCTGACCAATATTGTTGAAGGGTCATTATTAACCCTTGAAAGGTTTGTGGCGCACCTTCGATTCGGTTTTTCCCAGACAAACCAGGCCTCCCAGTAAACAGTCTGTAATTTGAGCAAAGGCGGGATTATATCAGGGCTGGTCAGGTGATCCTATGCTGAAAACACTTGAGACGTTGATAATGCTGACATAAGGTTGTCAGTAGGGCGTCAGTATACTGATTTCAGACTAACGCAAAGGAGAACAATAATGCTTAAACAATTGGCAACCAACGTACTTTATGTAAACGATATAGAACAAGCAAAGCAGTGGGTTAAAGAGGTTCTAGATTTAGAGCCGTATTTTGATGAGCCATTTTATGTGGGTTACAACATCAGTGGCTTTGAGCTGGGGTTGCTTCCTGGAGAGCGAAAACAAGATAACAACTCAGTGTCTTATTGGCGTGTCGATAATATTGATGAGGCGGTCGCACTTTATAAAGAGCGTGGCGCAGAACTTGCTGAACCCGTTGAAGATGTGGGTGATGGCATACGCGTTGCTGCTCTGGCTGATCCATTTGGAAACTACATTGGGATGATTGAGAATCCCCACTTTAAACCGGAAATTTAATGAAAAATTGCGGACACCATCTTTAAACTATGCGACGCGCTGATCGCTTGTTTCAAATTATTGAACTCTTACGCAGTCGGCAGTTAACGACGGCTGCGTATCTTGCAGACAAGCTCGAGGTCAGTGTTCGCACTATTTATCGTGATATTGCCGATTTGCAAAAATCTGGTGTCGATGTTGAAGGCGAAGCTGGTATTGGTTACCGACTTCGTTATTACGACTTAGCGCCATTAATGTTTAACTCTGCCGAGTTAGAGGCGTTGTTAAGCGGAATTAAATTAGCAAAAGCCTGGATGGATAGTGAATTAAGGGCAGATGCCGATGCTGCGATAAGCAAAATTGAGAAAATCTTACCGGAACAACTGAAAAAGCAAATAAAAGCCAACACATTGCTTGCGCCAGATTTTCATGTTCCTGAAGCAATGGTGACATCAATGGCACAGTTAAGAAGTTCGATTAATCGTCACCAAAAAGTTGAACTGGTTTATATTGACCTGAAAGATAAAGTCAGTGAGCGCAAAGTGCGCCCTTTGGGTTTGGTGTTTTGGGGGCAAGTGTGGACATTGGTGGCATGGTGTGAAAAAAGAGATGACTTTCGTAACTTCCGTCTCGACCGGATTCAGAATTTACACCCAACAATAGAACCTTTTCAGCAAGAAAAGGGGCAAAGACTGGCAGATTATATTGAGCGAGAAAGAAATGATTCAAATGGTGGGTAGTACTACAAAAACTCGATGCTCCTGGTGTGGCAATGATCCCTTGTATGTTAAGTATCACGATACTGAATGGGGAAAACCTGAGTTTAAAGGGCAAAAGCTTTTTGAAATGCTGTGTCTTGAAGGTGCTCAAGCGGGCCTCAGTTGGATAACAGTATTAAAAAAGCGCGCGCATTACCGAAAGGTATATCATAAGTTCAATATCAATAAAGTTGCATCTATGACAGATAGTGAACTGGAGAAACTATTACAAGATCCCGGCATTATTCGTAATCGTTTAAAAGTCTATGGATTTCGTAAAAATGCGCAGGCACTAAATTATCATTTTAAGAATGCGAAAGAATTCTCTGATTTTCTATGGAGCTTTGTTGATCATGAGCCGGTTGTTAATTCATGGAAAAGTTTATCGGAAATTCCAGCAAAGACTGAAACATCCGATAAAATGAGTAAAGCACTAAAGAAAAAAGGATTTACTTTTGTTGGCTCAACCATTTGTTATGCATTTATGCAAGCTACCGGAATGGTGAATGATCACACCACCGATTGCTTTTTGTTTTTTAAACGATACTAATATCATCACTTGATGTACATTTTTGTATTGCTGAATATCATCACTTTAACTGCATAACTTGTGGATATGATGAATAGGCTTATTAGCGATAAAAACAATACAATTGAATGAATTGTGAGTGCTATCGGTTTGATCACCCAGAAGAAGGTAGCAATCATTAATATCAGAATATATATTGCTATTCCTATTTTTCCAACGGGTAAATGACTGGCTAGTACTGCCCATAGCAAGGAATAGAGCTTAATCACGAAAAAGCTAAGCATGCAATAAATAATTTGATCGTCACTAAGCTTTAACATCTTTACAGCCATAAAAATAATTAGCGTAGTCACAATTAACTCTACTGTAATAGCTCTGAAGAATTTTTTACCAAGGGTTGAATTAAACTGACTTATTCCTGAAACTGGTAATCTAAGCCAGCAAAAGCGTTTTGCTGAACTCATACGCTCGAAATAGTTAATATCGAAACTTGCCGCTATTACTAGTAATGCAGCCATAAAAATACTTTGGACAGATTGATGTTTTGCGCCTAATCCTTCTACAAAATCATAAAAGAAATTGTAAGTTAATTGCAGTTCAAATAGGTAATCTATAGAAAAAAAGGTGAAAAGAATTATCTTGATTTTATCATTGGTAGAGATGCTTTTACTCAAGAACGCAATATCAACCTTTAAATTATTTTCTATACCAAGTTTACTAGAGATCCAAAGCATTATTTGAGGCGCAAAATAAAAGCGCTGCTTTTTCTTTTGCTTTAATTGTAAAGTGCTAGGTTTAAGTACTTCAGATTTTAGCCTTAATTGACGAACATAAAGTTTCATGTAAGTCAATAAAACCAAGAATGCAATTAGGAATCCAACTAATATATTAACGTTGAATCCTAAATTATCGAATGGTTGATAATTTGAGTCGGTTTGTGCATGAACCGTTTCAACAGAGAACCAGGAAATTAAGAACAGAAAGGTTAGTGCTGATAGTCCTTGTGAATAGAGGCTTAGCACACAACATACGATACCTGACAATAAAATATTAAACATTATCGCTACATCGATGGATGAAATCGCATGTAACATAATCAATGGTAACAATGTAGAGCTAAATAAAATGCCGAGAATTATGAATATAATCGATCGGTTAAATCCCGGAAGTAAAAAGTTATATTTGGACTCTATCATCAACTTTATTTGACTTGAAAAACCGAGTAATAAAACAGATTGAGTCAGTAAAATTAAAATGTATACGCTGTTGATTAAGCCTTCATTAGGTGCTTTTCCTAAAAAAATTGTTAGAGCGATAAGTGCAACGGTTATAAAATTTAACAAGCTTCCTAAAGCAATTGGCATCCAATTCATTCTTACGATTTGAAGTAAAAGTGTCAGAGTCGCTTTCATGAATGAACCTCCACAAATATGTCTTCCAAGCTTAAATACTCGACTTGAATATCCGCGTCGAGAGAGAGCTTTAATTGTTCGACATCTAATTCGTTAAAGTTCATGGTAATGATTTGTGCAGTGTTTCCCGACCTCTCATATTTTACTGTCGTGAAGTCCAAGTGTTCAGGCAGGGGAGATTTGCTTTTAACATGTAAGCGCACTACTTTATCTTTGAGTTGATCGATTTCACCCTGAAAAAAGTTAGCTCCGTCTTTCAATATCATAACTTCCGCGGCCACTCGTTCTAAGTCTGATGTGATATGAGTAGAAAAGAGAATACTGCGGTTTTCATCCAAGTTGAGTTCGATGAGTTTCTTAATAAAATTTCTACGAGAAACAGGATCTAAGCTTGCGACAGGCTCATCTAAAATTAAAATCTCTGGTTTATTAGCCAGTGCTAAGATAATCGCTAATTTTTGCTTTTGACCGACTGACATTTTATCGATAACTTGCTCTGAGTCGATTGACCATTCTTTTAATAGCTGATCAACAAGACTATCGTCCCACTCACAATAAAAGCTTTTTGTGTATGCGATAATTTGTTTAACTTTCATCCATTCAAGTAAACCAGGTTCTTGCGGGACGAAACTAATTTTTTGTTTTACTTTTGCTGATAAGTTTGGTGAGTCACTTCCTAATATGGTGCAAATACCTTCGTCTTTTGACTCGAAACCTAACATGGTTTGCAATAACGTAGTTTTACCTGCTCCATTAGTTCCCAACAAACCAAGTACACTTCCTTGTTTAACGGAAAAACTTAAATTTGAAATAACTACATTCTTTTTAAAAGATTTTTGAAGATTCTTTACTTCTATAATATTTTCCATAATTAATCACCCAATCGTTTCTTTAATTCCGAAATAACTATTTCAGAATTGATGTCTAGTTGTTTTGCTTCGTTTATAAGTTCATCAATGGCGGGACTTAACAAGTCTATTCGCTCTTCTAATGTACGAGTTGTTGTATTTTGCTTGGATACAATCATTCCTTTACCGCGTTGTCTTTCTAACAATCCCTCGGCTTCGAGCAAACTGTAACTTTTCGAGATCGTCATAGGATTAACAGACAATTGTGTTGCAATCTGTCGAACCGAAGGTAAGCCGTCGCCCGGTGATAATTGGTTGCTAGCTATCATACGTCTAATTTGCTCCATGAGTTGTCGGTAAATAGGAACCCCTGAAGAAGGAGATATTTCCAATGATACAAATTCGGGATTTGTCATAATTAATTCCTAAAGGATTACCTTAATACCGATGGCTTCTAGCACGACCATGATGGTTTTTCCCGTAGCTTCCCAAAATCCAGTTTCACGGTAATGTTGGCTTAAGTCTGAAAGATTGATGACCATGGTCAATGAGATCAGGTTTACGATAATTACAGGACCTAAAAGCCATTCGCTCACCTGGCTGACACGTTTTTTAATCTGCAAATTCTGCTTCGCTCGACTTATTAATTCTTTCATTGAATTAACTCCTTCCTTTAATCTAGTGTATTAATACTATAATACACACATACACGCGATCAAGTATTTTTTGATCGAAAATCACTCGTTGCAAGCTTTGATTTTTACTATCTTTTTGAAAATATTGACTTTTTAATGCTTTAGATAAGGTTAAAAATATTGTGTGAGATGAATTATGTGATAATTTTCAAGGGTAAAGATAAGGGTGTATTATTCTAGGTAACCTCTTTAAAAGAATAATAAAGGCCTAAAAAATGACAATTCCACTCTTTCAGGACGATTCGTATCTAAAAGAATGTTCAGCAACGGTCGTTGCCCTCGAGGTTGATAAACTGATTGTGGATCAATCTGTATTTTATCCTCTGGGTGGTGGCCAGCCTGGCGATACTGGTGAGGTTATTATCGGTGAGCGTCATTTTCCCATTATTAATACGTCTAAGTCGAAATCGACTCCGGGAGCTATTGAGCACCATTTAGGAGAAGAGCTTGCCGGAGTGAGCCCTGGTGATTCGGTAACTTTAAAAATTAACTGGGAGAATCGTTATCGCTACATGCGCACGCACACCTGTATGCATGTCTTCTGTTCTCTTCTTGATTACCCTGTGACTGGCGGTAATATCAGTTTGGAAAAAGGTCGGTTGGATTTTGATATTCCCGACAAACCCAACAAAGATGAGCTGACTGAATTATTGAATCAAAAAATTGCTGAAGCAGTTGATCTGAATTACCGTTGGATCACTGATGAAGAAATGTTAGCCAATATGGATTTAGTAAAAACCATGTCGGTTAAACCACCTATGGGATTTGGCAAAGTCCGTCTGGTAGAAATTCCGGGCATAGACTTACAACCCTGCGGAGGAACTCACGTCAAAAATACATCAGAAATAGGTCGTGTAAAGATCTCCAAAATTGAAAACAAAGGAAAGCAAAACAAAAGAATTCATCTTATTTTAGAAGAGTGAGCTGCATTAAATGATTAATCTGACACAAGAATTTGTCGATGGCTGTCGCGAAGAGCATGGTTACAAACTTCGTGGAGAAGGTATGACTCGCATTGAAGTCTTTGTTGATGCTGCTTTTGCCTTTGCCGTCACCATGTTAGTTATATCCATCGATCAAATTCCAAGAAGCATGGATGAATTGATGCAAGCTTCGAAGCTAATACCTGCATTTATAGCGAGCGTTATTCAATTAATGTGGATCTGGCATGGACACAGTTTATGGAGTAAACGCTTTGGGTTAGAGGATGGACGAACCGTTTTAATGTCAGCGGCTTTATTGATCATTGTTTTGGTCTATATTTATCCTCTTAAAATGATGTTTGCGGGCATGTTTAGTTTTTTAAGTGATGGATTTTTCCCGACGGAGTTTGTGCTTAAAACGTATCAAGAACTGCGCTACTTATTCACTTTTTTCGCGATTGGTTTTATTGCGATTGGAACTGTATTTTTATTGATGTATCACTACGCATTAAGATTAAAAGATGGATTGAAACTCACTAAACATGAAGTTTATTTGACAGAAACAAATTGCCTTTTAGCTTTGGGAATGCTTGGTGTAGGAGTTATTGCGTTGGTACTCCCTTATTTAGTTCTTGACAAATGGGTTTCCATAACTGGCTTTGTATATGCTTTATTGGGGGTGGTTGATCCACTCATTTCTTGGAAACGGCGAAAAAACTGGGAGAAACTTTCAAAAAAATAATTAAAATGCCATCCATAAAATAAAATTGAAAATACGGTATTAAACAATTAGGGATCATAATTTTTGGCAACTTTAGAAAATGAAAAACGCACAATACTGATTACTGGCTGTTCATCGGGCATTGGACTTAATGCTGCTCTAACTTTGCAGAAGAGAGGGTATCGTGTATTTGCCACAGCGCGTGATAGGAATGATGTTGATAAGCTATCTGATCAAGGATTAGAAGCCTTGCAATTGGATGTTACAGACTCTGAGAGTATCAAGCAGGCACTGGCGACTGTTCTTAAAAAAACTAACAATCAACTTTACGCACTATTCAATAATGGTGCTTATGGACAACCGGGCGCTGTTGAGGATTTAACAACGGAAGTGTTGAAAGAACAATTTGAAACTAATTTATTTGGTTGGCATGAATTAACGCGGCAGGTTATTCCTGTCATGAGAGCGCAAGGTTATGGACGTATTATTCAAAACTCGTCCATATTGGGATTTGTCTGTATGCCGTTTCGAGGTGCTTATAATGCAAGCAAATATGCTCTTGAAGGATTGACCGATACTTTAAGGATCGAATTGATGGGGAGTGGAATCGACGTCTCTTTAATCGAACCAGGTCCAATCGAAAGTCGATTTCGTGAAAATGCGTTGAGTAAATTTAAGCAACACATCAATATTGAAGAGTCGCACTATAAAGAGGCTTATCAAGAGCAATTGAATCGACTAGGAAGAGATATAGGAAATAAATTTACTTTGTCGCCAGATTCAGTGACTAATCGTTTAATTCATGCACTAGAATCTAAGCGACCGAAAGCTCGATATTTTGTGACTTTTCCTACTAAACTCTTTGCTGTACTAAAAAGAATATTACCAACTCGTTGGCTCGATAACTTATTAGCGAAAGGATAAAACGTGGAATTTATCTGGATCTTATTTGCGTTTTTGTGCGGTTTTATTGCGCGGGCTATCGCCATGCCGCCACTCATTGGTTATCTCCTGGCTGGCTTTTTGCTCAATTTTATGGGCATGGAATCGAGCGATAGTTTAACTTTGCTGTCTGATTTAGGTATTACCCTGATGTTGTTCACCATTGGTCTTAAACTCAATATTAAAGACTTGTTAAAAACAGATGTTTGGGTAAGTACTTTGGGACATATGGTGATATGGATTGTTTTGTGCACATTAATTTTTACCGGATTATCGGTACTGGCTCTTGGTTATTTTGCAGAGCTTAGTTTACAAACGTCGGCTTTGGTCGGCTTTGCATTAAGCTTTAGCAGTACGGTTTGCATTGTCAAAATCTTAGAGGAAAGCGGAGAATTAAAAACGCGCCATGGAAAACTTGCGGTTGCTATTTTGGTTATGCAAGATATCGTTGCCGTTGTTTTTATGGTGTTTGCTACTGGAAAAATTCCAGGAATCTGGGCGACGGCACTTATCGGCCTAATTTTTCTGAAACCGATTATTGGCAAATTGTTAGAAAAAGTTGGTCATGGTGAGCTACTGCCATTAATGGGATTTTTTCTTGCCTTTGGAGGCTATGAGCTATTCTCCTTAGTTGATATTAAAGGTGACTTGGGCGCGCTAATCGTTGGCGTTTTGTTAGCCGGGCATGCTAAGTCGACAGAGCTTTATAAGTCATTAATGAGTTTCAAAGACTTATTCTTAATTGGATTTTTCTTATCCATTGGATTTACGGCATTGCCAACGGTTGATATGTTAGCCGTTGCAGCGTTGCTGTCTATTTTCATACCCATTAAAGCGATATTCTTCTTTGCCATTTTCACTTTACTTAATTTAAGAGCGCGAACCGCATTCCTATCATCATTGATACTTTCCAATTACAGTGAATTTGGCTTAATCGTTATTGCTTTATGCACGAGCTTAGGTTGGTTATCTCAAGATTGGCTTGTCATTTTGGCCATAGCGGTTTCTTTTTCATTTGTTATCACAAGTATTTTATATCGTTCGGCACACACCATTTATCGAAATCGCCAGCAATTGATTACGCGTTTTGAAAAGAAAGGAAAACGAAAAGAAGGTGTATTCGTTATGCCTAACGATGCCGACGTTTTGGTCATTGGTATGGGCCGTGTGGGTAAAGGCACTTATCATTCATTAGTTCAATTGACCGATAATCGAGTGTGGGGAATTGATGCTGATGAAGATCGAATCCAAAAACTTAAGGAAGAGGGATTTCGAGTATTATTTGGTGATGCCGAAGATTTTGACTTATGGAAAAGTCTCGATCTGTCGAATACCCGATTGGTTTTAATAGCATTGCCTTATATTCAAGACATTATAAACATTCAAGAACAGCTAAAAAATGCGAATTATCAGGGCAAAGTTGCGGCGATCGCTCGTTATGAAGACCAAGTAGAACGGTTGTCCCAATGCGGAATTGATAAGATCTTTAATTTTTATAATGAAGCGGGTGTAGGTTTTGCTGAAGAGAGTATGTTGCTAATAAAGTAGTCAAATAAACTTAATCATTTCTTAAATGTTGTGATTACTAAAGGGAAGACTGCCCTTTTTTCCCTTGAGAAGCCAGATAATTGCGTTCAATTAGCCGCACTGCGATTTGTTTGGAGAGCACACTTTTTTGTGCATCTTCAACATTCAAGGCATTTTTATAATCTGTATATGAAATAGTGAGTGAGCGGCGTTGATTCCAGTTGAATTGAAATTGGAATAAGTCGCTGGAACCATCAAAGCTTAATAATGTTGTCGTGTCACCAAAACGGTCTTTCAACTCGAGAGAGCCTTCTTTCTCACCAGAATGAGATGAGCATTGAACCAAGCTTACAGTAAACTCTCCGTTACTAGTTAAGCGTCGCTCATAACAGTTCTCATCTAAAGTTCTGAGTACAAGACCAGATATAAGAATCAGTATGCTGGAACTTATGGCTATTAATTTCATTAGAATCCCTTCGCAATAAAAGCTGGCTTTAATATAAACGATTTCAAATATCCGTTCAATTTCAGAAATGAGATGAAAGTCTAAAGTTGTTGAATAACAATTTTAAATTTTAACTGAATTACCACCCTTCCTTGGTTCATTTCGGATCTCCGTTAAGGTATAACAGAAACACTAACTAGTTGGTTGTTCGTACTAATTAAAAGGAAAGCATGTCAAATCGCATAAAAACAATCGTAATTGTTGGTGGCGGAACAGCAGGCTGGATGGCTGCCGCGGCTTTATCTCGATATCTGTTTTCTGGGCACTATCACATTCGTCTAATAGAATCTGAGCAGATTGGGACTGTGGGTGTTGGCGAAGCGACTATTCCAGGAATTCGAGACTTCAACCAAAAACTCGGCATAAATGAAAACGACTTCATGCGAGCCACTCATGCTACTTTCAAATTAGGAATTCAATTCGAAGGATGGAACGGCGGCGATGATAAATATATGCATCCCTTTGGATTTTTCGGTCATGAGTTAAATGGTGTGCCTTTTCATCACTACTGGCTTAAATCACAACAATTAAGCCATAAATTTGAACTCGAAGAATTTTCTTTGGCCTATCAACTCGCAATCAATAATAAATTCAAGCTTCCAAACAATGATCCTAAGTCGATCTTCTCTACTTTTTTCTATGCTTTTCATCTTGATGCGTCTCGTTATGCTGTGTTTTTGCGAAAATATGCTGAGAATCGTGGTGTTTTGCGTACCGAGGGTAAAGTGGATACTGTAAATCTTAATCCCGAGTCAGGCTTTATTGATTCTGTTACTTTGGACGACCGAACTCAAATTAAAGGTGACTTATTTATTGACTGCTCCGGATTTCGAGGTCTGTTGATAGAAAAAGCGTTAGGAGTTGGTTACCAAGATTGGAGTCACTGGTTACCCTGTAATCGCGCTGTTGCAGTGCAATCTGAGTCGCTTGAAGAGCCTCTTCCTTATACTCGGGCGATCGCTCGAGATGCAGGATGGCAGTGGCGTATCCCGCTGCAGCATCGAGTTGGTAATGGTTATGTTTATTGCGATAAGCAAATCAGCGATGATGAAGCGTGGCAGACACTCAATGCTAATGTTCCAGGTAAACAATTAACTGAGCCTAATTTTCTAAAGTTTACGACAGGGCGGCGCGATAAAATTTGGGAGAAAAATTGTGTTTCTGTCGGACTTTCCAGTGGGTTTTTAGAGCCACTTGAGTCAACCAGTATCCATTTGATTCAAACCGCGATTATGAAGTTGATTACTCATTTCCCTGATAACCAATTTGCACAAGAAGACATAGACGATTATAACCAGCAAATGTGTTCGCAATTCGATCAAGTTAAAGATTTTTTGATTCTTCATTACTTTAAAAATGGTCGAAAAGATATCCCATTTTGGGACGAATGCCGTACTATGGCGATTCCTGACAGTCTAAAAGAGCGTCTTAATTTATTTCAATCGTCAGGCCACATTCAAGAATGTTCTTCTGAAATATTTGTCGATCCCAATTGGCTGGCTGTCTATATCGGACAAAAGGTTAAACCAAATTCATATCATCCTTTAACAGATACAATTCCTAATGAACAACTCATCAATATTTTAAATCAAATGAAAATAGCGATTGGTAATGCTGTTAGTCAATGCCCTACGCATCAGCAAACCATACAGAATTACTGCAGCTCGGCGAGTGAGTCAAATCTATGATAACGAGCAATAAACTTTACCGATTAATTGTTTTAGGTAATACCTTGGAAGCTTGGTTGGCTGCAGCTTACATCAAGCGTAAGATGAATCATCTGGTGGAAATTACCATTGTTGATAATGGTCAAAGTAATCCTATTGCACAGTACATTAATTTAGGATCAACGACCCATTTATTTCACAAAATTCTGGGCTTAACTCAAAACGATATGATTAATTTTTGCGAAGGCAAAATTCATTTTGGGCAAAGTTATTACTCAATTGGTGATAAAAGTAAATCATTTTTTATTCCATATAGCTCGAGTGGATTTGAAAAAGGCTTTTTCCATTTTCATCAATTGTTATCTCGAATAAATGAAAACTTTAAAAACTATAATGAAAGTTACAGCATAAATTTCGCACTCGAAAAAAATAATAAAGTGCCAAGTCAAAGTTACCGAGGTCCAATACCTGACTATTCATTCGTGGTAAATTCATCTCGGTATCATGAGAAAATAAAATCTATCGCCTTGTCTATGGGAGTTCAGTATATTCAATCTACAAATTATCAGCTCAAAACTGATGCTAATGGAACTATTAATGAACTGACTGTCGATGAAGAAAAGATTAAAAATATCTCACATGTTATTAATACCTTAGTCAACTTTGATTCTCAGCCTAATAAAAAGTCCTCTAAGGCATCTTATAGAACGGTCGAAATAGTAAATCAAGAATCTGACTATAGTGATATAGCACTGCAATGGTCGTTAGATGAAGAAAGTATTATTAAAAAACAGAAGTTGATGGGTAAGCAGTTTATTAAAGGGTATCACCCGATATATCTTTCAATGCAGCAAATAGAAGCGATATATTCCGCAGATAATAAAACGATTGCGATTATTGAGGATGTTATTAGCGACACGATTGAATGGAGCGCCAATAAACTTAATATTTCGTTATCAAATTTAGAGACACCACCACTGGTTGTTTGTGAACTGGAACATTTTGCAGCTTCGTTAGCCGATTTTATTCGGCTGTTTACTGTTGAGAAAAATAATACAGTCAATGCGAAAGAATTTAATCGGTTGGTAAATCAACGTCAGAAATCAATTGATGATTTACACCATCTCATACTATATCAAGCAAGTTCCAAACTAACTCCTTCTACTGGAGTCTCTTCGAAAATTAAAAAGATGATAGAGCTCTATAAAACGCACGGTCGGTTTTCATTGTCGCCTATTGAGCCCGTAAAAGCACATTATTATTTTAGTGTTCTTATTGGTAATCATTTATTACCTAAGAGTTATCATCCATTACTCGACGAATTAGATGCGAATCAAATAAAAGCTGAGGTAAAGGGACTTCAAAATCAAATTGAAATAGCGTTACAGTTCACAAATAACAAAGGTGATTTAATACCTAAACGCTAGAAAAAATTATTAAAAACGAAATATGATGCAAAAACAAACCAACTTAGCCCCAAAAGAACCCAAGGAAGTGGTTGTGGAGAAGGTAAATGTGATTGCTGTTCGGGCTGTGCTGTATCGCCTTGCTGTCTCTGCTTAGATTTTTTTCGCTTGTCTTGTTCTCTGAGCTTTGCTTTATGTTGCTTCTTATAATGTTCAATGCCTTTTTGCACCCCTTGCGCAATAAGCTTAGTTTGCTCTTTTGTTTGTCCGGGACGTTGAGTTGCTTTTGCGGCAGCCATTGCTTCCTCAATTGTTTTATCTGAAGTTTTATTTTTAGCCATAACTTTATTATTTGTGTATTTTATTTAATCGTGTAAAGACGGAGGTTGACTCAAATTGTCTGTCGACCAAATTTTATCACGACTCGGTTTATCAATATTACCGCCAGATAAAATAACAACAACCGTTTTCTGAGTTTGCTGGACTTTTAACCACTCACAAACTCCGAACATTGCCATAGCACTGGTTGGTTCGATCGTTAGTTTTAGTAAATGAGTGAGCCATTGCGTCCAGTAAGCTATAGACTTTTCACTTGCCTCAAAAAAACTATCCAGTTGTTGTAAATAGGGAAAAGTTAAGTGCCCAACCGATAGAGTTCGCGCTCCATCTGCCAGTGTTGTAGGTGGTGCCGGTAACGATACAATATTTCCCGTCCGCAAAGATTGAGCGGCGTCATTCGCTTCGAGCGGTTCAACTCCTATCATCTTTGTCGACGGCGATAAATGTCGACTAACAATTGACGAACCCGATAAAAGCCCTCCACCGCCGCAAGGCGCTACGATTGCATCGACTTCATTAACTTGATCAAAAATTTCCAATGCAACGGTTCCCTGACCCGCAATAACTCTTTCATCGTTGTAAGGATGAATCCAGACAGTGCCTGACTTTTTCGCTTTTGCTTCAACTGCATCGTCAATGGCTTTACGATCTTTCTTAAAAACAACTTCTGCACCATAAGCTTTTGTCGCTTGAGCTTTCACCTGGGAAACATTTTCTGGCATAAATATCGTTGCTGGTAAGTTAAAACGTTGAGCGGCCCAAGCAACCGCTTGAGCATGGTTACCCGAGCTTTGCGCAATAATGCGTTCTGCATGAACGGAACCGGCAGCTATTTTGGCGACGGCATTACATCCTCCGCGTGCTTTAAAAGCTCCAACTTTCTGCAAACATTCTGCTTTAAATAAAATATTATGGCCTAGCCATTGATTGAGAACTTGGGAGCTGAATATCGGTGTTTTATGAATATAAGGCGCAATTCTTTCGTAACTTTCGACGATGTCATTAAACTCTAACATTTCTAACAGTCCATAAAATCAATCTGTTCCTAGCCTAGCACAATATTCAATAAAATATTCATGGCGTTTAAATACAGTACACCAGTACAGTTTTTGATAAAACTTACTTTTTAGGTGTAACGCCGAGATGGCTCAGAGATAAGTTGTAATGATATTGAATTTGTTCAAGTGAATATTGGTTATTCTGTGCGATGGGACAACTCATTCTGGCCAAGCAACGATTGTTGCACTGAGAGTTGGCGCTAGCTCGATATTCAAAACACCTTCGCCAATCGTAATTTCCGTTCCGAGTCACCGCTTGTACCGGACATGCTTTTTCACAAGGTATGTCTTCACAGCTCTCACAAGGAGATTGCGTTTTAATTTTTTGAGATATCAAAAAGTCAGATTGAGCAATAACTAGCAATCGATAAGCAAACCAGGTACCCAAACTCTCGTTAATCCCAATTCGCATCGGTGACGTGTGATGCCAGCCCGCTAAGTCACCGAACTTCTGAAGATTAAAGTGAACTAAAGGATTTGTATGTCTGGGATAAAGAACTTTAAATTTTATTTTGGGATAATGTTTTTTAAATTGTTCCGAAAAAAAATCAACACAAAATGAGTCAACAGGGTGCTGATTGTTCTTGTAGTTTTCAGGAATTGAACGCCATAATTTATTCCCAGAATGGCCTATCATGATTAATTGACTGTAATCATTAATATTAATGTTCAGTTCTTTTACTGGTTTTAACAAATCTCCGGATAGAGCAGGTATTGAAAAAATATGATGCATATTCAAGCCGACTTCCGAAAAGCCTACGGAGGTAAAATCTAAATGTTCAAATTTGTTCTGTTCTGAAACTACTTTTTTCATACCTCACCGTTAAAAATACACAAAGCTTCAATTTTAAACATCTAGATCCAATTTAAATTTATCCATTTTATGATCGTACTTAAGAGAAAAGTAGCTGCCATTTCCATATTGGCTATACGCATCACAAAAGTTCTTATTTCGGAGCTTTGCAAGAAAGCACCTTATTAAATCACCATGACTAACGATTAAAATAGAGCCGTTTTGATACTTGTTCGCCAAGCCTTTTAGAGCGATTGTTAATCTTTCTTGTAATTCTATTGCCGATTCCCCATCAGGTGGTCTATGTTCTGTTACTTCGAAAAATATCTTTTCAAAGTAAGGTTGGTTATTCAGTTCATCAAACAATTTACCTTGCCAATGACCAAAATGTCTCTCCATTAATGCATCATCTGTCTCTAGTTCCAAGTTAAGTAGGTTCGAGCAAATCTTTGCCGTTTGGTAAGCTCGTTGCAATGGAGAGGAGATAATATGAGTGATTGATTGCTCAGATAGCTTCAGTGCTAATTGGTTTGCTTGTTCCAGACCTTGTGAGGTTAATGGGCTGTTGAGTTGTCCTTGCAGGCGTTTTACGGTATTCCATTCGGTTTCACCATGACGAGCTAAATAGAAGTTTGTATACATAATAGATAATAAGCCCCGTCATTAAACGGGGCAATTCGTTAGTTAGTGCCGATAAGTTACGGTTAAATAAAACTCTCTTCCGGGTACAAAGTATCCCGATGCTGTTGGCTTTTGATCGTCAAAGAAGTCATTAATATTGAGATTGATATCGATATTGTTATTTACAGTATAGATCAAGCCTAAATCAATAGATGTATATCCTTTTAGTTTTGTACCGCCGTCGATACGGCTTCCTGTATAATAAGCTCTAACAAAGCTATTCAGCACGCTGTAATTTGTAGACAGTTCATAACTACCATATTGTTTTGCGCGACGAATCAATTGACTGTCAGTTGCTTTATCTCGGGCGTCATTATACGTCGCAGTCCACTTGTGATTTAAATAATCATCTTTGTAGAATACAGTCAGTTCTTGGCCTTTAATTTCCACTTCGTTAACATTTTGTGGTGACCAGTTTCCATTACTGTCTGGTGTCCATTGAATGAGATCCGTAACGTTAGACTCATAATGACTGAATACTAATGAAAGCCCTTCAAAATAAGCTTTGATATTAAATTCAGTGTTATAAGCTTTTTCGGGTTTAAGCTCCGAATTTCCACCAAAAGGAAAATAAAGATCATTAAAGCTGGGGGCTTTAAAGCCTTTTGCCCGATTCACAGCGAAAGTTATTGTTTCATTTAATTGATAACCAAAACTAGCGTTAAATGTATTCACTCTATCTACCGACTCGATATCATCGTGACGTATGGCTAATTCGCTAATGAAGGTTCCATCATTGTAAATTCCATTCAAAAAGGCACTTTGAGTTTCTCTTTCTTGTTGCTCATATTCTGTTGTCGAGTAAGCAACGTTATCTTCATACCACTCCAGTGCACCTGTTATGCTCAGATCACTGGTTGTTTGGTGTTTTAGCAAACCGTTGATTTGCTTTCGTCGAGTTTCGAAGACACTGCCGTCCGAAATTTGTAATCCATTTCCGTAGTCGACCGTTGAATCCAAGCTGTGTTTTACTGCTAACTGTGAAAACCACTTATCACTAGTATAGCTATAGCGGATATTAAACATTTCATTAGTAAAATCGCTTTCATTACCGCCGAAACTCGAATCAAATTCGCGATTCCCTTCTTCTTTTTGTGCAACCCAATCTAACAGTAAGTCATCTGCCAATTGATAATCACCACGAAGCGCAGCAGACAATTTACGATAACCATCACGATCAGGTTGAAGGTCAAAAAAGTCAGTTTCTTCTCGGACATTAAATCCTTTGCTGTAAGCATTTGCGATTGTCAAAGTATTGGTAATTTTGTCATTACCAAAACCAATACTAGAATGTCCACTTAAAGTATCATTACTACCTAGAGTCAAGCCTGCATGAACATTGCCATGATCAAGACGTCGAGTAAATATTTGAATGACACCACCAATTGCGTCTGATCCCCATAGCGCTGCTCGTGGACCTTTAACAATTTCAATTCGTTCTATCTGCGCAATAGGAACAACATTCAGTTCTTTTCCGCCAAGGGTTGCTGAACCAACTCGAATACCGTCAACCAAAATAAGTGTTTGATTTGAATTTGCACCGCGAGTAAAAAGAGAGCTGGTTTGTCCATGTCCGCCAGTATTTGCAACATCGATACCCGCAATTGTTTTAAGTAACTCAGTAATTGACTGTGGTTGTAATCGTTCAATATCTTCCCTTGATACAACTTCTACAATTGCCAAGGTATCGTTAATATTTTGCTCAACTTTGTTAGCAGTAACGATTAATGTGTTGGTATTATTCTCAGCTTGAGTGGATATTGAAGACAATAGTAATGCTGTTGCTACAGACGTAGCAATTCTTGAGTGATTCATTGGTTCCCCTAAAATATTTATTAATGCGCCCGCCGCGCGCTTTGAGAGTTTAATACTCTCTAAATTGATAAAAACTGACTGAGCCGGTCTCCGGACTTAGAGTGGTAAATTACCCATTACCGTTGCGGGGGCAGTGTTGGACTTTCACCAACTTCCCGTTGACTTTCGATTGCAGTATATTCACTGTTCAAAACACTCAGTACTTGATTTGACATCCCTGTTTTTCAGCGTCTTTTGTTGAAACTCAACACCCATGGCTGAATGGGTTTAAATTAGCGAGCTTTGTCAATTGCCTGACAAAGCTGCTCAAGTCCATCGATAGCTCGCGGTGAAAAGCGATGTAGCAAATCACCATCTAATGCATAAAACTGATTGTTCTTAACAGCAGAAATTTGCTGCCATGACTCCCAAATGCCTCGATGAGCTTTCGCGTTTTTCGAATGATCCGGAATGATAATGACTTCTGGATTTTTTACAAGTATTGATTCAAGAGATACCACCGGATAATCGACATGTGCATCAAAAAAGATATTTTTACCACGGCAATCTTCAATCATTTTTGAAATCCAGCTTTCTGGCCCAAGTGTGCGAAAAGGGTCGTGCCATAACTGATAAAATACTTTAACTAAATTTTTGCTTTTATATTTATCTTTTATCTCTTGATATCGCTCAGCCAATGTTTTGGAGAGTGTATTAGCTTGCTTCTCTAACCCTGTTAGTTTTCCTAGTGCAATGATTTCATTGCCAATGTCAGCTAAATTCTGAGGATGACTGTCAAATAAATTAAGGCCCAGAGAACGAAGCTTTTTTATATCTTGTGTTTGATTACCACTGCTCCAAACAACGACTAAATCTGGATCTAGCTCAATAATCCGCTCAATTTGAACTCCGGTGTAATTACCAACTCTCTCAATAACTAATGCTTCTTTTGGGAAATCAGAATGTTCTACGACACCAATGATTCGATCTCCTGCACCAATAGCGAAAAGCATTTCGACAGCGTGTGGCGACAATGCAACGATTCGTTGAGCGGATTTATTTTTAGCGGCGAAAGCGTAGCTAGTTGAAAATAGGCACAACAAAGTAACTGTAATTAATGGTCTCACCAATCAACTCCTTTTCGCGCTTTAACTCCTGCTTTAAAAGCGTGTTTAACATCTTTAATTTCGCTGACTGTATCGGCTAAATCGCGCAACTCAGTAATTGCGCCTCTACCGGTGACAACGACTGATTGATTTAAAGGACGATTCTTGATGGCTGTTAACACTTCATCTTTTGGCAGGTAGTCGTAGCCTAACATGTAGGTAATTTCATCGAGTAACACTAAATGATAGTCTGGGTTGGCTAAAAACTTTTTAGCTTCTTGCCATACTTCGGTAGCGGCTTTTATATCGGATTCTCGATCTTGAGTGTTCCAGGTAAAGCCTGTTCCCATGACTGCAAATGGAACGCTATGGCTTTCTAAAAGCTCTCGCTCACCGCAATCCCATTGACCTTTAATAAACTGAACGACAGCGGCTTTATAACCATGCCCTACACAGCGAGCAACGGTACCGAAACCGGAAGTCGTTTTTCCTTTTCCGTTGCCTGTAATTACAATGACTATTCCACGTTCTATTTGCGCTTTCGCAACGTTCGCATCGACTCGTTCTTTTTGTTTCTGTGCTTTAATTTTATGTTTCTCGTTTTTATCCACTTAAACCTCTTAAAATGAATTGTCGTTATTGTTGAATGTATCAACTGAAAATTTAACTTTTGGAATGTTATAATTTCAAAATATTTTCAATATTTAAGTGCTCTTCAAAGCAATCGGCGAGTCGGTCGAGTTCGGTGTCTCTTACTGTATTCCAGTCGATGCTTGTTTGCTCTTTTCCACTTACCCAGAACAATAGTTGTTGT
This sequence comes from Pleionea sediminis, assembly GCF_007570825.1. Taxonomy (GTDB): domain Bacteria; phylum Pseudomonadota; class Gammaproteobacteria; order Enterobacterales; family Kangiellaceae; genus Pleionea; species Pleionea sediminis. Next base: position 1,614,141 of record NZ_SUNB01000001.1, read on the forward strand.
AGAACATCAGGATGTTCAAAAAGTCCGTGTAAATAACTGCCAATAATTTGATTGTCTTGTGAAACAACACCATCTTTATATTGATGACCTTTTTGATCCGTTAAACTAGCAAAATAATTTTCTAATGCTGGGCCGTTGGAGACTCCACAATGAATTTCATATCCTGTTATTGAACCTTGATGACAACCAAATTGAAACTCACCTGCAACTTGTTTTAACTGTTTTTCCTGGTACATTCGGGTTGTAAAATTGAGTAAGGCCAGTCCCTCAGTTGTACCTGCTGTGCTTTCTATTCCTTCAGGATCACTAATGCTTTTTCCTAACATCTGAAAACCACCACAAATACCAATAAGCTTACCGCCATAGCGTAAGTGTTGCTGAATATCTTTGTCCCAACCATTCTGTTTTAAAAAGGTTAAATCATCGCGAACATTTTTACTGCCCGGAATAATAATAAGATCGGCATTGTTAAGAGGTTCTCCAGCACCTACAAATTCTAAGTTGACATTGGAATGCCAACGCAAGGGATCAAAATCGGTATGATTACTAATTCGAGGTAAAACAGGTACTTTGATTCGAGTCGAGCCTGAATAAGATTCATTATTAATCGCATCTTCTGCATCCAGTTTTAGATGTTTCAAATAAGGTAGAACACCGAAAATGGGCTTTTTAGTATAGTCTTCGAGCCAGTCGAGTCCTGATTGCAGTAAGTCGATAGAACCTCGGAATTTATTAATTATGAATCCTTTGGTTCTTTGTTGTTCCGATGCCGACAACAAAGCCAAAGTTCCGACAATATGTGCAAATACACCGCCTCGATCGATGTCGCTAATAAGCACTACCGGACAATCGACAGCTTCAGCAAATCCCATATTGGCGATGTCTCGTTCTCTCAAATTGATCTCCGCTGGACTGCCGGCGCCTTCGATCAGTACAAAATCGTATTGTTTTTGTAATCGATGATAAGATTCCAAAACACCATCGAATGCGAGTTCCTTAATACTTCCGAACGATTTCGCATCCAAATTGTTAACGACTTTGCCATGTAATATGACTTGTGACGATTGATCGCTACTCGGTTTCAATAATACTGGATTAAAATCGACTTGCGGCTCCAAACCACAAGCAAAGGCTTGTAAGGCTTGGGCACGACCAATCTCTCCGCCGGTAGCGGTAACTGCACTATTTAAAGCCATATTCTGGGGTTTAAATGGAGCTACGGAAATATTTCTTCGCTTCAGAACTCGGCAAAGACCGGCAACGGTAATACTTTTGCCTGCATCCGATGTTGTTCCTTGGATCATCAGACCCTTATTTAACATTGCTTAAATGGTCTCTATTATTCAGGCTTACTAATTGCGGAAAGTGATTGCCAATTTCATCATCTTCGATGGAAATTCTAGTAATGCTTGCATAGTTCAGCGCAAATTTTTGATATTGAATGCCAGAACTGTATTTAATGTCCAAACACCAGGCAACAATAGTACGAATAACCCCAGCATGTGTTAAGACCGAAATATCCTGTCCTTTATGAGTGTGAAGTAATTTTAGCAATGCTGATTCAACGCGATCGCTAAAGTCGGAAAGAGATTCACCAAAGGGTGGTGTATTTGCTGCCGGATCACGGAAAAATGCATCGACTCTTTCGGGGAAATCTAGATTCAATTTTTCATACAGCATGCCATCCCAATCGCCAAAGTGACACTCTTGCCATTCTTTATCAATAATGAGAGGTATATTATTTTCACCTGAATATGCGGTTGCGAATTCAGAGCAGCGCGATAATGGACTCGAAATTAAGACATCAATATTATCGAGACAATTAAACGTTTCTGTTAACTGTTCTATACCTAGCTTACTTAACGCTGAATCGGTTGTTCCTAATAGAGCATTGGTTAATTGTGGTTCGCCATGGCGGATCAATGTAAGCGTTGTCTTCATTAGATAAACTGGTCCTGTTTTTGCGTTTTAAGCGAAAGAGGGCATCCTGCTACTACGAGCGTTACTTTATCGGCAACGCTAGCAATGGCTTGGTTTAGCCATCCAGCTTGATCGACAAAATCTCTTGATAATTCACCCATAGGAACGATGCCACTGCCCACCTCATTAGTGACGAGTGTTATTGAGCTCTTCGAGTTAAGCAGGGCATTAATAAAAGAATCTTTTTCTTGTGCAAAAGCCTCGACATCATAGGTGCATAGCCAATTGCTCAACCAAAGGGTTAAGCAATCAATTAAAACAAATTGATTCTTCAACAAATTAATGTGATCAGAGAGATAGAAAGGCTCTTCAATTAACATCCATTCTTTCGGTCGGTCTTGTTGGTGATAGGCTATGCGTTTTTTCATTTCATCATCGCCAGCAGTTGCTGTAGCAATGTAAGTAATTGGTTGACTACTTTTTTGCGCCAGTTTTTCTGCATAGTTACTTTTTCCTGAACGCGCACCACCAATAACTAAGTGAATCATTGCAAAGCTCCAGTTGCTATCAGAGCTAAATAAATTGTTAGCTCAGTTAATTGCTGTGTCGCTCCTAAAGCATCTCCAGTAAATCCTCTAATTTGCTTTTTTAGATACCAGGAGAAAAGTAGGGTTACCAATAATACTGCAGCAAGCACGATTAATGCTTCTTTTATTATCCCAATTAGCGGTAAGCATCCGATGACAAAAATTATCGCTAGATCGCTCAAAGTCATTTTTTCTGCTAGAGGTTTTATTTTAGATTGAGATTCTTCTGATACATAAGGTAAACCTGCAATAATTATAGTCGACATCACACGGCTCAGGGGATGAGCAATAATAAGAGCATAAACAGCGGTGTAACCTAATTCACTTAACAGGACAAACTTAAGTGATAAAGCGAACCAAAGAGCCAGAGCGCCGTAACTGCCCAGGCGCGAGTCTTTCATGATTTTGAGCTTTTGATCTTGTGTCCAGCCTCCACCAAGTCCATCTGCAGTATCGGCTAGGCCATCTTCATGGAAGCCTCCTGTCAATAAAAAGCTAAAACCCATTGATAAAATGACCGCGACTGGAATACTCACAATTTGCGCTGCAAGATAAAAAATTAATGCACAACTAATCCCCACAAGCCAACCGACCAAAGAAAAATAGCGACTGGCTTTATTTAAATTACATTGAGAGAACTCTAGATTCTTTGGTACTGGAAGACGAGTAAAAAAGCTTAAAGCAATCCAGAATAAATTGGTCTCTTGTTTTAAAAGTAGTCGCATATTCAATTAAACGGGATTAATGCCAGCGGTATCGAAACTCGCCATTTCATTATAAAAACTTGCGGCTGAACGAATGAGTGGCAGTGCTAATGCACAACCGGTGCCTTCACCTAGGCGCATATCTAATGATAAGAGTGCTTTACCATCTAAGTGATTAAGCATGCGTTGATGACCTTGTTCATTCGATTGGTGGCAAAAGATCATATAGTCTTTGATTTCAGGTGCTATTTGGTGAGCAATTAATGCCGCTGCCGTTGAAATAAACCCATCGACTAAAATAACTTTACTTCTCTCAGCTGCGGCAAGCATCGCGCCTGCCATTTGTGCTATTTCAAATCCACCAACGCTTGCTAGAATATCCAGTGGGCAATCCAGTTTATCGGCGTGTATTCTGAGCGCGCGTTCAATGCACTCTAGTTTTTTATTCAGTGCATCATCACTAATACCCGTACCACGTCCAACGCATTCATCTGCGGGTATTTTTAATACTGCTGCCATAATGGCTGCCGCCGCTGAAGTATTGCCAATTCCCATTTCGCCAAAGCCTAATAAGTTTGAACCCTGATCAATACATTCATTTGTAATATTTCGTCCCAATAAAATAGCTTCGCTAGCTTGTTGCACTGTCATGGCTTGTTGGGTCGTAAAGTTATGAGTGCCTAACCCCATTGATTGTTGTATTAATTTTTCATGATTAACCGGATTTTTTATTCCAGCGTCGATTACTTTAAAATTCATCTCATTGGTTCGACAAAAGCAATTGATAGCAGCCCCACCATTAAGAAAGTTTAATACCATTTGCTGTGTTACTTCAGAAGGTGCAATGCTAATGCCTTCTTCAGCAATGCCGTGATCAGCAGCAAACACGAGCATGGTTGGTTGATTAATTTGAATTTCATCGTAGCCAAGAATAAGAGCTAATTGGCTTGCTAATAACTCGATTCGTCCCAGTGACCCAGGAGGTTTTGTTTTGTTATTAATTTTACTTTCAATTTTTTTGATGAAAGTTTTATCGAGCTTTTTAATATTAAATGTTGTTGGTGTAATCACAATGATATGGTCCTGTTAATCAAATTCGTTTTTACTGCGTGACTTTAAAATGACAAAAAAGAAAAAACTGCCCACTGCAGAGGTAACTACGCCAACGGGTAGTACTTGATTTTCGAGTAATGAACGAGCAATAACATCGACCCAAATCATAAATGCGCTGCCGAGTAACAGACAGAGAATTAATAACCGGTGAATTTGATTCCCTATAATAAAGCGACAAATATGAGGAATCATTAAACCAACAAACCCAATACCTCCAACATGAGCGACGAGCACAGCGGTAATGGCTGAGCAAACAATCAGCATCATTAACCGCAAGCGACTGACGGGTATTCCGAGAGTATGAGCACTTTCTTCTCCAGCTTGAATTGCAGTCAACCAGCGGCGAAACACTAAGAATATTAAAAATCCAATGGTGACCATGGTCATTGGCATCACTAGTGAGTTCCACTGGCTGTTTGAAAAACTGCCCATCATCCAGAAGAGCATTTGAGCGGCGATTTGTGGATTCGAGTAATAAAGAATAAGGCTGGTAAAGGCACTTAGCATAAATGACACAGCAACACCTGCCAGTAACAGTCGCTCAACATGAGACGCTGAACGGCCTGCGAGTATAAGCATGAGTGCAACAGAAACAGCGCCACCGATTAATGCGCCAAAGGTAATTGACAACACGGCAGCTGGAATTAACGCCATTGCAACGACCGCACCCAGTGCTGAGCCTGAAGAAATTCCAAACAAGTAGGGATCGGCCAGCGGATTACGAGTTACGCTTTGTAGTACTGCGCCAGTAATAGAAAGGCCTGCACCAGTTAACAAGGCCATTAAAATTCTTGGAAGGCGAATTTCCCATATGATCTTTTGCTGTAAATTAGAAACTTGGCAATTCTCTTCACAAAAAATTGCATCAATGACTTGAGCAAAGGTGATATCAACGTTGCCACTTGCGGTTGCAAAAAGAAAGGTACCGATTAAAAAAAATACGCTGCCGGTGATCAGTAAGGCATATTGCAAACTGAATCCTTGTTGGCGTTTAACTGTTAATAAACTCACGGCTTGTCTCCCAAGTCGAAAGTTATTCTGGGACCTTTGTGGAATGGGTGTTGATCAACGTGTGCATGCACACCAAATACCGAATTTAAATGTTGCTCTGTTAATACATTTTCATGAGACCCATTGGCAACGATTTGTCCTTTATTCATTAATATAAAGCGATCGCAAAATGCGGCGGCTAAATTTAAGTCATGAATACTGACGATGACGGTTATGTCTAGACTTCTTGCTAAATCGAGCACTTCCAGTTGGTGTCTAATATCCAAGTGATTGGTTGGTTCGTCCATTAATAGTACTTGAGGTTTCTGAACCATCGCACGTGCAATCATGGCGCGTTGTTTTTCTCCGCCTGATAAAGAATTAAAATATTGTTCGAGCTTATCGGTCAAATCAACTTGTGTCGCGGCTGCTTCAATTTGCGTTCTATCACTAGCGGTATCAAATGAAAGAAGACTTTTGTGAGGCGTTAATCCCATGGCAATAACGTCATAAACCTTTAATGAAAATTGACTGGGAGGTTCTTGTAGTACTACCGCGATGCGACTTGCGAGTTCTTGTCTTGAGTAGCTTTTAATATCACGGTCTAAAAATGAAATTTCGCCTTGGTATTGAGTGATTTTTTGATAAAGACAACGTAAAAGAGATGACTTACCAGCACCATTAGGTCCAATCAATCCAACGAATTCACCTTGTTTGATAGAAAAGTTAAGTTGATCGAGTATCAATTTGTCGGCAGCACGCCAACAGAGATGACTTGATTTGAAAACAGTATTTGACACTCAAACTCCAACTGAACAGCTTGAGCGAGTTGATTGAGGGTATTGTGAAGTGAAATCTTATGAGATTGAGCACACACAGCACCACCGAGTAACCCGCTCGGGTAATACTTATTTGAAATGGCTTATTCGCAAGCCACTCGGCAGGTCTCCTGGCTCGTAAAGATATCCTCCAGATTCCTTCCCAAGAGCGTAAGCTCTCAGTGGAAACTCTTTCGCTTTACTGACAGTTGCGGGCACAGCCGCGGAATTACACCGCGTTCCCTATTAAGTGCAGAGCACACCGATTTAACTGCGGGGGAGTATACCACAGACAATCGAAAGTCATCATCCGATTAGTTTAAAACGGCCTCGATATCAGCTGCCCAGCTTTTATTGGGTGTTTCAATGATACGGCCAATTTCGCGGTGATCTTTATCCAGGAGAATGGCTGTTGGAGTGTATCGAATTGAAATTCCATAAGGATTATTTTCAATCGGGATTTTCTTATCGTAGCCAACTCCAATCAATCGGGTCTTTATATTCGGATTATTCGCGGTATCGATAAGTTTAAGCAGTCTGGGAACTTCACGTTGACTGTCATGGCACCAGGTTCCAAACACAATAATCAGCTCCATCGGATCTTTAATAGCCTTTAGCCGTTGGCTATCTTGTTCCGATAACTCATATTTTTGATACGTGCTGGAAAAGGCTGTGTACTTGTCGAGTAATTCAACGGCAGAGATCTCGCCTATTGCGTTTGTTTTGGCGTGGAACGAGGAATGTGAACTGAGTTCTGAGTGTTTAGCTGTTGGGTTTGCAGAGCTTGTGCATCCGGCGGTAATTCCAACGATTATTAAGAAGACAATTATTTTTACTGGGATCATGAAAGTTACTCTGTGATGTAATCAATAGGATTAAGATAAACTATTTTTTTCCAGCCTTGTGTTGAGCTGTCAATTCGCCAAAGGTAGGGGAGCAGGCTCACAATACTAAAGTGGACATGAGGTTGCTTGCCTTGAGCATTACCACTATCGCCCAATGTGCCAATCGCATCACCTGAGAAATAAATCCACGAATCGTTTGTTATTGAATCAAGGTGAGCGTAATAATGTATTTTCCATTCGGGACCCAGCAAGACCACAACATTACCTCCTTTCGAGAGTTGCCCTCGGTACAAGAGTATTCCGTGATTGGCAGCAACGACGGGATCGCCTTTATTGCCAAAAATATCAATGCCCTTATGGGTGACTGATGATCCCCAGTGTTCGTACCAAAACGTCTGGGCATTCCAGTCATTTTGTGTTGCTCCAACAACTGGAATTCGCCAATGATTGGGTATCATTAAAACAACAAGTATGACTGTAAGCGGTATTAAGAGTCGCTTTTTCTTAAGCCAGGTGCGCTGGATCATAAAACCGGAGTTGTTGAATGCAGGGCAATCGTATTTCCTTCACTGTCTAAAACGATAGCTCGGGCACCGTGAGGTCCTATCGAATGTGGAGTCTTTATGACCTTACCGCCATTTAAGGGTACTTGCTCAACGGCATCCTGCAGTCTTCCATCGACATTAAAATAAATGAGTGTTGAGGCTGATAAAGGCACAAAGTCTGTTTGTGGAACCAGACAGCCAGAAACACTATTACCCGAGTGTTCAAAGACGGCATAACGGTAGCCATCAAACTCTTCAACTTTTAACTTTTGCTGTAAAACGGCTTGAAAGAACTTAACGGCTCGATCAAGTTCTCTTACACCCAAATCGATCCAGACAATTTGATTCACGATGGATCGTCCTCTGTTTTGTTTGGTTTCTTTAATAGGGGCAATATCCAATTCAGTAAAGAGCCAACGGCTACGGTCAATGCGCCGACAATAAATATTTGCTGGTTTGTTTTAACCGATAACCAATTCCAGTTTAAAAACTGGTGCGCCATGGTAACGCTAATGATGATAAATCCGATTAGATAACAAATGAGGGCAGGGAATGGTGGCTTTTTAAAGGTAAATTGGATCATTGTTCTACTTTGCCAAGTGAAAAAGTCTCTCCCTGACTGGAAACTCGAAGCTCGATTTTACCGTTTTGCTCTACTTGTTCTGCGATGTCGACAAGTTGATAAAACACATTGCGATTAATTAAAGCATCTAGATTACGACGAACTCGAATATAGGGAGAAGGTTCTTTGGTTTCCGGATCGATTTCAACCCAAATAGGGTGTTCTTTCCCTGCGATAAATTGATTGCCGACATTATCGGTAAACAGCAATGCTTGTCCTTCATTTGTTTCATGAACATCCATTAGTACGGCAACAAAGGGGGCATCAACAACCCGAATACCGACTTTTTCAACAGGTGTTACCAGGAAGTACTGATCGTTCTCCTTTTTTAGAACGGTAGAAAATAGCTTTACCAGTTTTTGTCGCCCAATAGGTGTTCCCATATAATGCCAGCTGCCATCGCGTTTGATTTCGATATCAATTTCACCACAATATTCCGGATCCCATTTTTCGACGGGCGGTAAATTGTCTGCGTCGATACTTGATGCCAGTTTATTCAGATCCACGATTGAGCCTAAATGTTGATTTATTCTCGTTTAGTTTACGCGTTTAGGAACAGATAGCAAAGGCAGAGGGTCGTTTATAAGAACTCAAGCTAATCAAGATTTCTTCCTTTAGAAACTATTGCTCTAAAATCGTTTCACTCAGTAAAGTTACTGGGACTTTTCTATGAGAAAGGAGTAAATACCATTGTTTACGGATTGCTCTAGTAACTGATGGTCCATAAATTGGCAAAATTTAGGTATGTCTCTTTGTGTTGAAGGATCGTCGGCAATGACTTCGAGTTGTTCTCCAGGCTTCAGTTCACGCATGGTTTTACGAATCATCATAACAGGCTCTGGGCATCGCAATCCCAAAGTATCTAATTGTCGAGTGTTATCTTTCACAGGCTATTTAGGTTATGAGATAAAAGCTGGAGTTTAACCCAATTGGTGCTTAGTTGCGATGGTGAGTTGAAAAGGAACGCTTCAGCCACAAATGATTCATAGTCCGGTCGAATTTGGCCTTTTGCATAGAGTTGAGTTGTTGATATAAATTGTCGACCACAAGCATAAGCTGGCGTGTCTCATGCAACCGTGTTTGCAGGTGTTCTTCGCGAAGATTAAGGGTTTCAATACTATTCAAACTTTTATTTTGGCGTTTAAAAGCGGCTAATTTATTTCTTCGTATCTCTCTGTCTTCCAGTTGCTCTAAAAACGTAATTTCAAAACGTTGCCAACTTTCTCTTTGTGAGGGTGAGAGTTCTAGGTGTCTGGAAAAAACATCCAGATTTTGCTTTGCTTTGGCAAGAGAAGCTTCAAACGTATTTGAGAAAAACTGGGCAAACTCTTCATCGGCAAAATCGGCGTTAAGCTCAGAAATGCTCATCGCTTTTAGAGGTAATCCAATACAAAAAACAAGTATAGAAAGCTTTTTCATCCGTAACTCCTCAAAGTCTAATTTAATTATAACGTTCATATTTGCGATTTACTTACCGCGATTTTCGCTTTGAGTTGTGGGAATTCAGCCATCTTTTTCTTATTAGATCGTTTATTTACTCGTTTTGGTTGGGGGGTTGCTGTTAGTAATCGCTTTTGTTCTGCTCAGAAAGTTATTAAGATGCTGTGTCAATTTTGTAAAAAGGAAATCTCTCGTGAGTGTTAAAAAAATAGTAGGCGCTCTCTTTAGTTGTCTAATGTATGTATCTCTGGCTCATTCTCTATCTCTTGAGGAGATTGATGAGTTTACGTTAAAAAATGGCATGAAAATTATTGTGGTTGAGGATAACTCCATACCGAATGCCAATATGTATTTATTCTGGCGGGTTGGCTCACGTAATGAATACCCTGGCATTACCGGAATATCTCATTTTTTTGAACACATGATGTTTAATGGTTCAAAAAATTACGGACCAAAAATGTTTGACCGAGTCATGGAAGCGTCTGGTGGTGCAAATAACGCTTACACGACGGAAAATATTACGGCTTACACCAATTGGTTTCCGGTGGAATCCATGGAAACCATTTTTCAATTAGAAGCCGATCGCATTGCTCATTTAGCGATTGAAAAAGATGTCGTGGAAAGCGAACGTGGGGTGGTTGCCTCTGAGCGACGAACCGGTCTTGAAAACTCTAACTTTCGCGCAATTAGTGAAGAAGTGAAAAATGCAGCTTTTCGCGCACATCCATACAGTTGGCCAGTCATTGGTCATGCCAGTGATATCGAAGGATGGTCACTCGAAGATTTGGTTACTTATCATAAAACTTATTATTCACCGAATAATGCTGTTGTTGTGATTTCTGGTGATGTCAAAGTTAGCGAAGTTAAAGCATTGGCTAAAAAGTATTTCGAACCGATTCAAAATGGCCCAAAACCAAGAAATATTCATACCGTTGAACCTGAGCAAAAAGGTGAGCGAAGAGTTTATCTGCATAAACCCTCTATTAGTAGTCCCAATATAATGATGGCATGGCATATACCTGAGTCTAAGCACGAAGATTATTATTCACTGGATATATTAAGCAGTATTTTATCTGACGGTTATACATCCCGACTTTATCAATCGTTAGTTGATGAAAAACAACTGGCATCTGGTGTTTTTTCTTACTTACCCAAAAGCATCGATCCTAATCTCTTTTATGTTTACGCTGTGGCAAATCAGGATGTTGCTTCTGATGTACTTGAAAAAGCAATGATAGAAGTCATTAATGATGTCATTAAAAAGGGTGTATCCGAAGAAGAGCTACAAAAAATAAAAAATAACCAAAGCGTTAATTTTTATCGCACGATACAAACTATTAATGGTAAATCGAATGAGCTAGGTTCCTATGAAGTTTATTTTGGGGATTACAAGCGCTTACTTGATGCTCCTAAATACTATGAAAAAGTCAGTTTAGAAGATATTCAACGCGTAGCAAAAAAGTATCTTGTCAAAGCAAACCGAACCGTTGGAATTATAGATTTAAAGGAGGATTCTCATGCAGATGATTTATAAGGTTTCTGTCGTTTTATTGTTAACTGTTCTGTCCTGTTGTGTTTCTGCAGGTGATTTTAAACTACCAGATTATGAAAAAGTTAAGTTAGAAAATGGGATGACGTTACTTTTAATGGAGCACAAAGAGGTACCTCTAATTAATATTCAAGTGCGAGTGTCTGCAGGTGCCGTCGACTCGCCCATAGAAGGCCTTTCTGATGTCACAGCTGAAGCTTTACGCTTCGGTAATAAATCTATGACGAAAAAAGAAATGGAGGAGGCACTTGATTTCATAGGTGCGAACTTATCAACTTGGTCAGGCGTTGATGTTAGTGGCCTGCAGTCGTCATTTCATAAGAAAGATAAAAAAACCGTTATTGATATTATCGCCAACACTTTAATGAGTCCAACTTTTAATAAAGACGAGCTTGATAAATATTTAACTCGATACTCGAGTCAAATTGAACAACGTAAAGAGAGTCCTAAAGCTCTCGTTGGTGATTACTTTAAATCTCTCTATTTTAGTGATCATCCATACTCTGTTCAGGTCATGGCGACACAAAAATCATTATCGAAAATAAATAAAAGTGCTATCGAAAACTTCTATCAAAAATATTATCAACCAAATAATATTGTCATTGCGGTTGTCGGTGACTTTCAAGTTAAATCAATGAAGCAACAAGTTTTGAAAGCTTTTTCTGGTTGGAAAAATCGCCACAAACAAAATTTTGTTAGAATCGAAAAGATGAAGCAACCTCCGTCTGCTCAAGTTTTGTTAGTCAATAAAGAAGATGCAAAAGAAACAACTTTTTATATTGGCGGAAAAGGCATTGCGAGAAATAATGAAGATTATGTTGCATTGGAAGTTATTAATACAATACTAGGTGGTCGTTTTACATCTTGGCTTAATGATGCTTTGCGAGTAAACGCAGGGTTAACTTATAGTGCAAGCAGCGACTTTATAACATTGAAAAATGATGGATACTTTCGTATTTCGACATTTACTAAAACATCAACCACCGAAGAGGCAATTGATCTTGCCCTAAAAACATATTATCAACTGTGGAACAAAGGTATTAATGAGTCTATTTTAAAGTCAGCAAAAGCTTATGTGAAAGGTCAGTTCCCTCCAAAGTTTGAAACAGCTGGAGAATTGGCGGAGTTGCTTGTTGATTTTGAAGTATTAAATATTAATCCTTCATTTATTAATAATTTTAATACCAACGTTAATGAGTTGACGGTCGAAAAAGCGAATGATTTGGTTAAACAGTATTTTCCAAAAGACAACTTGCAGTTTGTGTTGATTGGTAAAGCGGATGATATTCGAAAGGTTGCAAAAAAATACGGTTCAGTAACAGAAATTGAAATGGGTGACCAACTGTAAAATGCTTGCTGTAGTTATATTTTAAAATTCCACTTTAAAAAAAATGGCCGAACTCGAAATTCGAGCTCGGCTATTTACCAAGGACTTTTCTTATCAGGTTATACGCGTTCGAATACAGTAGCGATACCTTGACCTAGACCAATACACATAGTCGCGACACCTAAGGTAGCGTCTTTATTTTGCATCAATCTTAAAAGTGTTGTGCTAATTCTTGAACCTGAGCATCCTAGAGGATGACCAAGAGCAATTGCACCACCATTGAGGTTAACTTTCTGTTCCATAACATCAAGCAGCCCCAAATCTTTAAGTACCGGTAATGATTGTGCTGCGAAAGCTTCATTCAGCTCGAACAAGTCAATATCATCAATTTTAAGATTTGCTCGTTGTAATGCTTTCTGTACCGCCGGTACAGGGCCGTAACCCATTATTGCAGCGTCACACCCGGCAGAAGCCATGGCACGAATTTTTGCAATGGGTTTTAAGCCAAGTGCTTTGGCTTTTTCTGCGCTCATTACTAACATGCCTGAAGCTCCGTCAGAAAGAGCTGATGCATTTCCTGCGGTTACTGTTCCGGTTGGATCGAAAGCTGGACGTAAACTACCGAGTGCTTCAACTGTGGATTCCGCACGAATAACTTCATCGTAATCAAACAGTTTAAGCGCGCCATTTTCATCGTGGCCTTCGATAGCAACAATTTCATCTTTAAAGCGACCTTCAACGGTTGCTTTGTGCGCTTTTTGATGTGAGTTGTAAGCAAACTCGTCTTGTTGTTGGCGAGTGATACCATGCATTTTGCCGAGTAGTTCCGCAGTAAAGCCCATAGAGCCTGAGCCTTTCGCCGCATACTTAGCAATTTGAGGCGCAAAATCGATACCGTGAGTCATTGGTACATGACCCATGTGCTCAACGCCACCAATCATATAAACATCGCCATGACCGGTCATAATACCTTGCGCAGCAGTATGTAGCGCCTGCATCGATGAACCACATAAGCGGTTTACCGTTTGCGCAGGAACCGTACGTGGAATGTCGGTCATAATCGCTGCGTTTCGAGCAATGTTAAAACCTTGCTCCAATGTTTGTTGAACACAACCCCAGATTACATCTTCAATGTCTTTGGGATCTAATGCAGAGTTACGCTCGAGTAAAGATTGCATGATATGCGCAGATAATTGCTCGGCGCGTACGTTACGAAACATACCGCCTCGAGATCGACCCATAGGGGTTCGAATTGCATCTACAATAACGACTTCAGTCATAATTATTCTCCTGGGAATTCTGGTTCGACTTACGCGGTATAAAAACGCTTGCCGTCTTTAGCCATCGTTTTAATGATTTCTGGTGCTTCATAAGCAGCGCCCAAGTGCTGATATTTTTCTGATAGCTGCATTAGCGTATCAATACCTAGCTCATCGGCGTATTTCAAAGCGCCACCACGGAATGGAGGGAACCCTAATCCGTAAACCAGACCCATATCGGCTTCAGCCCGTGTTTCAACAATACCTTCTTCAATACAACGAGCCACTTCAAAAATCATTGGCACCATTAAGCGCTCAATAGTCTCTTGCGAATCAAAGTCTTTTGAAGGTTTACCAATAATACCGAATACATTTTCGTCAACGTCTTTCTTAGGTCGACCTTTTTTATCAACCGAGTAAACGTAAAAGCCACTACCCGATTTTTGACCAAACATGTCTTTATCGACCAGGTTTTTGATTGGATCGCCATCAAGAGCACTCATTCGATCGGGGAAACCTTCAGCCATCACACTCACACAGTGAACGGCAGTATCAATTCCTACAACATCTAGCAAGTAAGATGGGCCCATTGGCCAACCAAATTTTTCCATCGTTTTATCAACAGCACGGAAGTCAGCGCCTTCTTGCAGCATTTGACTGAAGCCACGCAAATAAGGGAAAAGAACTCGGTTTACAAAGAATCCTGGGCAGTCACCAACAACGATAGGTGATTTTCCGATTGCGCTTGCGTAAGCAACAACGGCTGCAATAGTTTCATCACTCGACTTTTCGCCGCGAATAACTTCTACCAAAGGCATTTTATGCACGGGATTAAAGAAGTGCATACCGCAGAATTTTTCTGGGCGTTTGAGGTTCTTTGCCAATAAATCGATTGAAATCGTAGAAGTGTTAGAGGTTAAGATTGCGTCATCAGCAATTAAACCTTCAACTTCGGTTAGCACAGCGTCTTTTACTTTGGGATTTTCAACAACGGCTTCAACAACAATGTCGACTGGCTTAACGTCTTCGTAATTTAAGGTAGGTTTGATATTAGCAATTGTTTTCGCCATTTTTTCAGCGCTTACTTTGCCAATTTTCATGCCTTTGCCTAAAATCTTTTGCGCTTCGCCCATACCAAGTTCTAAAGCTTCTTGACGGATATCTTTCATGACCGCAGGAATGCCTTTAACTGCAGACTGGTAAGCGATTCCGCCACCCATAATGCCTGCACCGAGAACCGCTGAAGATTTAATATCTTTGCTCGCTGCTTTACCGGCAATCTTTGCTTTTTTCTTTAACAGTTGGTCATTTAAGAAAATTTGAATCATCGCATTAGCTTGCGACGTTTGAGCGACGTTGACAAAACCTTCGTGCTCAATTTTAAGTGCTTCGTCACGACTTAATGTCGCGCTTTCTTCAACAACTCGAATGGCTTCCATTGGTGCTGGATAGTTTTTGCCAGCTTTTGCTCCAACCATGCCTTTGGCGATAGTGAATGCCATAGCTGACTCAAGTTTATTAAGATGAAGAGGGCCTTTTTTCTGCTCACGACGTTTTTGCCAATCCAACTTTCCATCGATTGCATCTTGCGCCATTTGAAGAGCAATATCTTTTAAGGCTTCTGGAGCAGTAACAGCGTCGATGGCGCCAACTTTGATAGCATCATCAGGCTTATATTGTTTCGCCATGGCAATCCACTCAATGGCGTTGTCACTACCAATAACTCTTGGTAAACGTGTCGTGCCACCAAATCCAGGGATAAGTCCAAGTCGAGTTTCTGGTAAGCCGACTTGAGCTGCCGTTGATGCTACACGCAAATCACACGATAAAACCATTTCCATACCGCCGCCTAACGCGAATCCGTTAATAGCTGCTACGGTTGGGAAAGGAAGATCTTCAAAAGCATTGAAAATTGAATTGGCTTCCGCTGTCCACTGAAGAAGTTCTTCACGTGAGTTAGCGAACAGACCTTGGAATTCTGTGATATCAGCTCCGACAATAAAGACACCCTTACTACTGGTGACGATGGCGGCTTTAACGTCTTTGTTCCCAGTTAGGGCTTCAGTAACGTTTTTAAGCTCTTCCAATGTCTTTTTGTCGAACTTGTTTACAGATTCGTTTTTGTTGTCAAAGCAGACTTCGGCAATGCCGCCGTCTAGCAACTGACAGGTCAGTGACTGGCCTTCAAAAATCATAAGATTGACTCCATCCTGTACAGAGAATTAATAAACCTATCAAAGTCAATAGGTTAGAATTAGAATACTGGTTTGGTACAGCGTTTCTTACACGCATTATTGCACTGCGATAAGGCACAATAGTAACACAGTTCACTGGTCAGACAAGTAGCCAGCCAGTTTAATCAAGCGCCTAATTTAAGCATAAATCGCACAATGAGTGATATTCAACGACTCAACGAGACTTGTCGAATGCTCGTTTTAAAATGATCATATTTGGTGCATCGAGAGAGCTGGTTTGGTGCTTGGGCCTCAATCTGTATAATGCAGGGCTAATTTTAGATGATTAAAGAGCGATAGGTATGACTAAAAACATTGAAGCGACCTTTGACGCACATTTCGAAGCTCTGCTGGAGCGTTATCAAAGCCTGCTGGCGGAACACAAGTATGATTATGCTGTTATTCCCTCTGGTATGCCCATTCGCAAATATCTCGATGACATGGACTATCCATTTAAAGTGAATCCTCACTTTAAAGCAGTTTTACCATTGGCTGATCATCCCCACTGTCAGATCATACTACCTCAATCGGGTAAACCGACCCTGTGTTATTACCAACCCGTTGATTTTTGGCATACGGTTCCGGTCGATCCAGAAGGTCCCTGGGTAAAGTATTTTGACATTCAAATTATTCAGCGACCACAAGAAGCTTTGTCGCACATCCCGAAAGAAGGTCGAGTGATTCTTCTTGGTCAAAAGGAAGGTGTGTTAGATGCAGTAAGCTTTTCGGCACAGAATCCAGAAACGATTGTATATCCTTTGTACTGGCACCGAGCTTATAAGTCAGATTATGAAATTGAATGTTTGTGGCAAGCTAACGTTATTGCTGCCAGAGCGCATACCGCAGCCAAAGACGCTTTTTACGCAAAAGAAACTGAGCAAGGAATCCAACTGGCTTATTTGAAGGCGGCAAAGCAGTTAGAAAATGACATGCCCTACGGCAACATTGTCGCTCTTAATAGTAATGGCGCCATTTTGCACTACACCGGATGCGAAGGTGAACCTCCAAAAGAACATCATGCCTTTTTGATTGATGCCGGCGCTCAGTTTCATGGCTACGCGTCCGATATTACACGTACTTACTCCTTCAAAAAGAATGATGAATTTGCCGAGATGATTGCGGCGATGGATGAAATGCATTTGGGTTTGCTTGAGCAAATAAAGCCGAATGGGTCATACGTTGATTTGCACATTCAAGCACATCATCAAATTTCCGATATTTTAAATCGTTTTGGTTTTATCGATATGGCGCCTGAGCAAATGGTGAAAGAAGGCGTATCCAGTGTTTTCTTCCCTCACGGTTTAGGGCATCAATTAGGCTTACAAGTGCATGATGTTGGCGGTCACCAAACCAATGAACAAGGTGGTGTGACAAACCCACCGGAGCAACATCCCTTTTTAAGAAACACACGTAAGTTAGAAGCGTCTCAAGTATTAACCGTAGAGCCTGGTTTGTATTTTATTGAGTCGCTGCTCAAAGACATTAAATCGTCAGAATTTAATAACAATGTTAACTGGAAGAAAGTCGAAGACTTTAAAAAGTTCGGTGGCATTCGTATCGAAGATGATATCGTTGTTACTGATAAAGGACATCGAAACCTTTCTCGAGAAGCATTTGCTCAAGTCGATTAAAAGGAAACAGCACAACGGGCTTTTTTCTTCGTCTGTTGTGCGTCCTTAATGAGTTACTCAGTGAACTAAGCGGTAATTATGTCTGGATATTCTGTTCCTGCAAAGCCAGTCGAAGTCGAAGAGGTCATCAAAGGCAGTCGATTTATTTCTCGTGCCATCAATGTTGATACTGTGGAGGCTGCTAAAGGATATTTAAAGCAGTTACGTGAAGCAGAACCAGATGCTACACATCACTGTTGGGCTTATATCGTCGGTGATCCAAAAAGCACAACTCTAATCGGCTGCAGTGATGATGGTGAACCAGCGGGTACCGCAGGAAAGCCGATGCTAAATATTTTGCAACACTCAGGCATTGGCGACATTATTGTTGTTTGTACACGATACTATGGTGGAACAAAGCTCGGAACCGGCGGATTGGCTCGTGCTTATGGTGGCGGTGTAAAGCTCGTAATGGAGCAAATAGAAGTTACTGACAAAATTGATAAAGCTTGGCTCAAAATTGTTGGTGCTTATGAATGCGCCAAAGATATTGAGTATGAACTGAAATTAGTTGATGCTGAAATAATAAATACTGAATATGATGCGCAAGTGACTTATCAGGTCGCTTTGCCAGCTGAAAATAAAACAACACTAACAGAACAACTTATTGTTCGCTTTGGGGAAAAAGTCCAATGGAAATCTATCCAATCGTAAAACATTTGCACATGACCTTTGCAGGATTATCTTTGTTAGGCTTCGTTATTCGTGGCTACTGGATGATCAGTGGCTCTAAAATGTTGAATGCCAAGCCGGTAAAAATCGTTCCTCACATTGTAGACACAATATTATTAGTTTCTGCTGTAATATTGGTTGTGATGTCTGGAATGTATCCCTTAAAAGTTGATTTTGTAACATTAAAGTTATTGTTACTCGTTGCATATATTGTGCTAGGAACGTTTGCGCTTAAGCGAGGCAAAACAAAAACAATTAAAATTGTTGCGTTTATTGCGGCACTGGCGACTTTCTTTGCCATCTATTGGGCAGCGATGACGAAGCCAGTTTTTTAACTACTATTTATACTTGTCTGGTTGGCAGTATCAACGTCAACCAGATAGGTTGATTAAAAATAATTAATCAACTAAATCGCCTTTTCATGATTGAGTAACCATTCTTTTCTTTCCAAACCTCCTGCATAACCGGTCAGTTTACCGTTTGAACCGATGACACGATGGCACGGAATAATAATAGATATCGGATTTTTTCCATTCGCTGCGCCGACAGCGCGTACTGCTTTAGGCCGATTAATCGTGTTGGCAAGCGTTTGATAACTTATTGTTTTGCCATATTTAACTTGTCTTAAATTTTTCCATACTTGCTGTTGAAAACAGGTTCCATCCGTATTTAATTCAATCGAAAAATCTTTCCGTTTACCCAAAAAATACTCGGAAAGTTGCTTTTTTGTTTGTTGTAGTAATGAATTAATGTTTGTGTTCTGACGTTCTTCAGAAAAATACAGTCCAGTAAGTCCATTCGTATTTGCCGTAAGTTCGATGGTACCGATAGGACTTTCGTAATAATCGATAAATATCATTTAAAGCATGCTCCATACTTGAAATGTTAAATAGCTGCGCCAAGGTTTTGCGGCTTCGGCATTCAGAATTATATTGTGGTTTTTAAGCGCATTTTTAATGCCCAGGTCCGATCCTAACCAAACATCCGTATCAGCCAAACCACGCATGCGAATGTAATCCACTGTCCAAGGACCAATACCTTTAATGGATAATAGATTCTCTACCTTTCTATCGTCACTTTTCACATACCAGTCAGCAAAACTCTTTAATGTTTCTCTTCTGGCTTGAGGCATTTTAAGAAAGTCCAAAGAGCTGCTTTTGATTTGCATTGCCGTTGGAAAAAGCTTTTTGTTTTCCTGGTAATCTTGACCCAGCTCTGTCACTAGTCGAGTTACCAAGTTTTGAGCCGCTTTAACGGAAACTTGTTGACCTAAAATAGCGCGAATTCCGGCCTCGAAAAAACTGGCCGTTTGAGGAATTTTTATTCCTGTTTTATAAGAACCTTTGGGAAAAAGAGGGCTTAGTTGTTGATCAATGGCTGAGGCGTTGGAATTAAGATCTAATATTCTTTGAATTAATTTAACCGCGCCGTTTAATTTTGAAGGATCTTCCAGTTGAATGGCAATATCGAGCTTACTTTTATCTTTTACTGGAGAGACAAAAAAGTCTCCATGTATATCGCCCAGAAAAAATGTTCGTCCGTAACCCTCACGATTGAACTCGCTATCATGGAACCACTCAAGATGATTAATTTGCCGCGTTGATAAAAAGGAAAGCAAACCCTCCCAGTCATAAGGTGGTCGGTACGATAGCGTTAAGTGAATTCTATTATCTTCGAGTTTGGTTTTTGACTTTGTACTTTTCCGTATATCCGATGGACGTACTTTCAACATTTTCTTAAAGCAGTCATTAAAGCGTCGAACACTGTTGAAGCCACTTGCTATGGCAATGTCTGAAATTGGCAATCGGGATTGATGCAGCAACTGCTTCGCAAACATGCACTGCTGGTATTGAGCATAGTGAATAGGCGAAACACCTAAATAACGATGAAACAATTTGCGTAAATACCGATCGGTAATACCGAGTTTGTCAGATAGTTTATCGATCGAATGCTCCGTTAGAAATCCTTCATCAATGAGTTTTACTGCTCGATTAAAACTGGTTTCAACACCTTGCCATGGATTAGAGCCTGGTGCGCTATCCGGTCGACATCGCAGACAAGGCCGAAATCCTTCTCTTGCTGCTTCGATTGCCGTTTTGAAATAACAGACATTCTCCTCTTTGGGTAATTGAGCGGGGCAAATAGGGCGACAGAAAATTCCAGTGGTTTTCACTGCAATAAAAAACAGCCCGTCAAAACGCGGGTCGCGCGATAATCGTGCGGTTTTGAAGTCAGAACTGGAGAATGTGTGTGTATTCATAAAGCAAGTTTACCCTATCTCGTTAGGATAACTCGCCAGATTCGGAACTAAAATAGTCTTAAGGTTTCAATGCCAGCTGGGCTTAATCGGTATCCGCTCGAAACAGTGGCATTAATACATCTGCAAGGTTATCGACCGGCTTTTGTTTAATTAATAGATCGCATGCTCGATGCAATTCCTTTTGTTCCGACTTTTCAAGCAAGGCAACTTTCTCTTGAAAATCGGTCGCATTGAAATTTAAAGCTTCACGGTTAGCGTGATTTAATTGAGAGATCTGACGAAACATGTGAACAAACCGGCCAATAATTACGTAAGGAAAGTTACGGTTTTTTATGGGACCAACACAGGCTTGATAGCCGCCCAGAGGGAGTCCTTTAACTTTTACATCGATAAGTTTATCAGCACCAAACCAGGCACTGCCAGCACCCAGGAGACCACCGCCAATAGCGCCTAACATAAAACTGTGACCTGCAACCGCCAGGTCGATTGCTGCGCCTCCCACGGCACCAGCCACCGCGGCGGCGGAAGTCAGCTGCTTTTTATTGAGACCCCAGGCGTACCATTCGTCGCAGTCAAAAAGATCGGGTGGTAAATCGAATTGATCGAGAGAAAACTGTGTCTGAAAGTGAGCGTAATTGGCGAGCAACTCTTTAATCGCCTTTTCTTCACGCTGCTTCATCCAGTGTTTGTATTGTTTCTCGAGCAAGGGCCTGACTTGCTTTGCCTGATCGGGCGTCAGTACTTTTTGGCATTGCTGGTACTGGCATAAGTCATCAACCAGGCGCGCTAGAACAATGATACTGTCATGACATTGTTGCTCACGCTTTTGCAATAAGTCTTTCACGATCTGCTTTAATTGGTTTGACCATTTGGGGTTTAAATGAGCAAAGGTTTGCAACAGTTCAATTTGTTTCTCAAAATCCGCTTTCAAGGGATTAAAAACGCGCACTGATTTAAAATATTGTGTTAAAGCGTTTTCCCATTCGTCAATGCAATCGGAGTTTTCTATCGGATTAATAAGTGCCATTGAAGGCTGGCCGGTCCAACGCAAGATCTCCATTTCTGCATCATATTCAGGACCATAAGGACGTGAACCATCGACAACATAAAGAATTGCGGCTCCCTCGGTCATTGGTTTTAGCAATTCCACTTCGTCAGGAAAATTTCTTTGGCATTCAGAATTGTTTACAAAGCTAACCACCGTTTGCGCACGCTCGCTGGTATTTGAGCACTGTTGATTCAACCACTTTAAAACTTTAGTTGGTCGCTGAAATCCTGGCGTGTCGATTAAGTCATAGCAGCCGTGATCGGTTGTAACTGTATATCGATCGGCTTTTTCGGTGGTGCCACTTCGACTGGAAATACCAATATTGTCGTTGTGAGACAGCGTCGAAACGATGGATGATTTACCTTTGTTAGGATGGCCCACAACCGCAAATTGGGCCTTTTGTTCATGACTCATAGTGATTCATCCATTCTTGCGGAAGATAAAGTTGCCATTGGTTTAATGAGTTAATAAAGCGTTGCCATTCTTCGAGGTGATGTTTTTCGGGTGCATCGATCCTACCTTGCTTAATATCCACTGGAATCAGGTAACCGCGACCTAATGCCATAAAGTCAAATAGTTCACCCATCGGTGGTTCCCAAGATTTAACCACCAATAACTGATCGTCTTTAAAGGCTTCAGCAAGTTGTTGCTCATTTTCATTGGCAGATGGACCGGCTTTAATGATTGGTAACTCCGCAGCACCAATGGTCGATAAGAGTTTGTTATCAATTTCAGCCCAATTATTTAGTGTAATGGATGAAGGCAAAGCATGAGTAATTGGTGCAAGCGACGGGTGTTGTTGTTTTTGTGGGGTTACCGATGATAACTTTTGACTCAATTGAGTTTCGATGTCATTTTGTGTTTTGCGTGAAACCCAGAGTTTAGCCAAAGCCAACATGACACCTCGCAATATGAACGAGTAAAGCAGTTGAGTTGCGAGAATAAAAGCCCACCAATCGCCGAATACGGACTGATCTTGATAGTTATCCGTTAATCTCGAGTCTTGAGTCATTTGTAGAAGTTCTAATTGTGGTTGAGCTGAAGGCCAAAACGGCCAGGGAGCTGAGATAACTTCCAAAACTGGCAATATTTGCTCGGCGTTCAGCAAAGTGCTGCGCCAGACGAAATTCATGTCTGTGACAAGTAACAATACAAGAAAAACCAATACACCTGCTGCTGAATAAGCGAGCGCTGCGGCTTGGCTTTGTAGAAAAAACCAGGACTTATCCAGGTTCATTTGCCGCAATTTGTGCATATATGCTTTTTGAGATTGCGACCAGACGGGTATCTGGGTAACTAACCGCGCAAAATTAAGCCCTTTACCGTGGATTAGGCTAATCACTGAAATGACCGCGCTGATCAGAGGAATAAAGAGAAATATCAACAGTAAGTACAACAAATTGACACGGCCAGCTTCATCACCACTCAGTACTGCAAAGCTTAAAAAAATGCCAATAAAAAATCCGATAGCAACGATGGGACGTGATATGTGAGTGGTACTGTCTGGTTGAATCCTGGTCACTGGATGCCTTTGTGAATGCTGAAATCAGCGCCTGTTGATAAAAGTCCTTATTATAGAGGGATTTACCCTAACTAATCGAGTTTTGTGATGCAACTTGAGTTCGCCGCATCTGATTCTATAAAAATTTAACCAAAACGGATTACTATCGAATAACAAATGCCATAATTGCTATGAAACGTGAACTCAGTGACTTGTCGCTCTTGAATATATCTGAGATTATTAAGTGAGCGTTGAAGGACGATAACGAAAAGACTATAAACAATGAGCCACAATCATCAAGGACAACCGCCTGCCGATATTCATCATAACGAAAGTGATGGAGAATCTGGCTCGACAACTCAACGAGCTCGCGACAAGCAAGCAAAGTTGACCCAGATCGGACAAATACTCAAATCGACAAATACGCAAAACGGTTTTGCTCAAGCACAACAAGATGCTGATCGTGCACTGAAAGCCAATAAAATCATTCTTAATCAGCGCTTTGTTTTAGATTCCAGTATTGGTGCTGGTGGCATGGGATCGGTTTATAAGGCACAAGATTTGCGTCGCGTCGAGGCTAGCGACAATAATCCTTATGTTGCCATTAAAGTATTAAGTGGCGACTTCAAAAATCATCCCGATGCTTTTGTTGCTCTACAAAGGGAAGCCAGCCGTTCGGCAAAACTATCTCATCCAAATATTGTAACAGTTTACGATTTTGATCGTGATGGTGACACGGTTTTTATGACAATGGAGTTGCTTCAGGGTGAAGATCTGGATTCTTTGATCAAACGCCACGAAGGAAAAGGTTTACCCAAGAATAAAGCACTCCCAATTATTGCTGACTTTTGTCGCGCTTTAAGTTTTGCTCATAAAAAAGGTGTCATTCATTGTGACTTAAAGCCGGCGAATATTTTTTTGGATAAAGAAGGCGCTAAAGTACTCGACTTTGGAATTGCTCGATTAGCCATTAAAACCAAAGATCATTTCGATGCTGGACGCATAGGAGCTTTCACTCCGGGTTATGCCAGTCTTGAAATGTTTCATAAAGAAACACCACAACCATCTGACGATGTGTTCGCTGCGGCAATCATTGCTTATGAGTTGTTGACCGGTCGTCATCCCTACGATGGTCAATCTGCACCGGTTGCACTTGGATTAAATCGACAACCTGAACCCGTTAAGGGATTAAGTAGTCGTCAGTGGCGAGCATTATCTAATGCATTACAGCTTGAAGCTGCTAACAGAACACCCAGTATTGATTTATTCTTAAAAGGATTAATTGGTCCATCTAAATTTGCCGGGTTGGTTCCTATTGTTGCAAGCGCCGCCGTTATTGCTGCAGTCGCTGTCGGCTATGTTATTTATTCCGGTGACTACCAATTAAAAAAGAAAGTTTCTGAGACTTTAAACGCAGCTCAAACATGCTTTCAAAAAAATGACTTTAACTGCACCATTGATAACGCCAATGTCATACTAAAAATTGAAAGTAATCACGCTCAAGCTAAAGAGTTACTGGCGAAAGCGAGGGATGCTAAAGCACGCTTTGAATTAGAGCAACAAATTGATGAGTTACAATCGGTTGCTAAGTTATGTTTATCAAATAATGATTTTTCTTGTGCCAGTAAAGCACTTGATGAAGCACTTGTCTTAACACCTGAAAATCAGGAGTTATTAGCATTGCAGCAGAAAGTAAACGATCGCGCTCGTGAGCACTCCGAAAATATCTCGTCACTCTTAATCGGCGCTAAGGAATGTTTTGAGAAGAAATATTTTAATTGCACAATTGAAAAAGCCAAACAGGCTTTGGGTGTTGAGGCTGATAATACGGAAGCACAATCTTTATTACAAAGCGCTAATTATGAAATAAAACAAAAAGACAATGCGTTAGCGAAAGCAAAGTCAATTCTAACCGACGGGCAAGATTGCTTTAAAAAGTATGACTACAGTTGTGCTATAGCAAAAGCAGAGTCGGCACTTGCCTTTGTTGAAAATTATGCGCCGGCAATCAAGCTTAAAAAAGATGCCGAGCGAGCCATCGCTAATGCCAAAAAAGCGATTACTATTGAATAGATATATTAGGAGCAACAAATGAGCATCAATTTTAAATATTTTTCTGTCTTGGTTCTATGTATCTTTTTAGTCGTCGGTACAGGCTGTAAGAAAAAGCATTTAAGAACAGTGGGTGCGCTCATTGTCGCTGGTGTAGCCGCAAAAATTATTTATGATATGGTGATCGATTATCGCTCTGAGCAAACTCGAAATGATAAGCAAGTGGTTAACAAATATAAAGAGCAACATAAAGAGCTTCCTAGTAACCCACAGTTATTAAGTTATCAATCCACAATAAAACCAGGTGCTGTTGTTAACCCTGGTAAAAAAATCTCGGTTCAGTCTTCTCTTGAAGTGGTCCGTGGAAAGAAAAGTAATGAGTTGAATATTCAAGAAAAAATTACTATCTATGATAACGAGGACCCTGACAAAGTATTAAAAAGTTTGGTTAAGCAGGTAAATTCAAAAACAAATAAATGTGGTGCTTTTAGTAATGAGTTTACTTTTACGTTACCTAAAGGAATGCCTCAGGGGGTTTATCCGATTAAAACCGAAGTATTAGTTGATGGTGTGGCTTATGAAACGACTGAAAATCAGATGCAGTTAGTGGTAAATAGAGAACAACAAAACATGTTAATTGCATTGAACTAAAAAAATCCCGGACATGTCCGGGATAAAAGGGTTGCAGGATAGCAGTTATGAATAACCAGAATAAACGAACTTGCAGACTGTAAATACACTAAAAATATTTAAAAATGTAACGAAAATTCTACGCCGGTAAAGACATCCTGATTGTCGTGTAAGTTATAACCATCGATGTATCGATATCGGCTGAAGACTCTCAAATCAAAATGATCTTGTGATAAACCAAAGCCAGCACCAATAAAATTGTCTACATCGTTGTGATGTTCATCATAATAGTGATCGTGATGATGATCGTCGTCGAGCCATAGCATCTCTCCAATGTCGATACCAGCTTCCAGGTATAGAGAAACGTCAGAGAAAAAGCCAATTCTTCCAAAACCTTCCCAAGCGGTGTAATGATCAACGTATCCATCGTAGTCAGTGATTTCGGCGGCACTTAATCCAGTACCGAGTTGATAGCCAAAGTTAGTGCGTGAATCGGTAAATTGGCTGTAAATATTAAAAGAAGCAATATTGCCAATATCGGCGTGTTCTCTCGATAAAGAAAAACCAACTGTTGATTCAGCAAAGCTGGCGGTCGAACACGCGCCGAGTATGAGCAATAAACTTAATTTCTTAAACATGACGTTCTCTCCTTAATGATGAGTCCATTTTAGGAGAGTTATCCTGAATTCAATCTGAATAGAAAATCTTTTTTAATATTTAATAGCTGACTTATAAACGCCTGGGTGCCGATCTCTCGATCGGCACCGCATAAGAGCCAAGATAGGAATGATGATTACTGCGTGAGAACGCCATTTCGATAATCGCTGATGGCTTGCTCAATTTCCTCTCGGGTGTTCATTACAAACGGCCCCCAATTGGCTATGGGTTCTTGTAACGGTTTTCCGGCTAAAACTAACGCTTTTAAGCCATGATCACCCGCGTTTAATGTGAGTTCCTCACCAGAATCAGAAACACCCATTTGCTGCTGTTTAACTATCTTTTCATTCACTCGAGCTTCACCTTCGTAGACATATAGCAGTAACTTATGTGTATCGGCAATGGGAAGGGTAAGCGATGTATTGGGTTTTAGTCGCACATCCAAATACACGGGCGCGGTGCTAATGCCATTTACCGCACCTACAACCGTTTGCCCGTTAAGCACCAGGTTGCCGGCAACTACTTTAACCCAGTAGTCTTCGGTTTCTATAACGGGAATATTCGCCGCTTTAATGTCTTCATAGTGAGGATCATTCATTTTTTCCTTTGCAGGTAAATTGATCCACAGCTGAAATCCGCGCATTCGGCCTTCGACTTGCTGTGGCATTTCCGAGTGAATAATGCCTCTTGCCGCAGTCATCCACTGAACGTCACCTGATTGCAGTAGGCCTTTGTTTCCCATGTGGTCTTCGTGCAGCATGTTGCCTTCGAGCATATAAGTGACGGTTTCAAATCCGCGGTGCGGATGCGATGGAAAACCGGCGATGTAATCATCGGCATTATCGCTATTAAATTCATCGAGCATTAAAAAAGGATCGAAACCTTGCAGCCCGCCACCACCAATGGTTCGGTTGAGGCGCACACCGGCACCGTCTGATGCAGGCTTTGCCTGAATAATTTGAGTAATGTCTCGTGTTTTCATAATTTCACCTAAGCGACTTGTTGAATGTGATGTTCGGCACTTTCAATGGCTTGCTGTTTGAGTTCGTCACCCATATTAAGACCTTCAGCATAGATAAACTCAATGTCTTCAATGCCAATAAAATTTAAAAAGGTTTTTATAAACGGCGCCTGACTGTCTGTTGGCGTGTCTTTATATTGCCCACCACGGGTTGCGACTATGTAGGCTTTTTTACCCTTTAATAAACCCTCTGGTCCATTTTCGGTATAACGAAATGTCACACCCGCTCGAGCAACAAAATCAAACCAGGCTTTCAGCATCGATGGAACACTAAAATTGTACATGGGCATACCAATTACCAGTGTGTCGGCCCATTGGATGTCGGCAATTTGTTGGTCGGCGTAGTTTGCTTTTTCCTTCTCCTCATCCGTTCGTTTCGCTTCTTCTTTCATTAACGCGTTTAAAAATAAACCATCGAAATGAGGAACCGGCTCATTGGCAAAATGTTTTGATCGGACTTCTGCGTCTGACTTACGACTTTTTATGGTGTCAATCAAGCGACGCGTTAATTGGCTCGACACGCCATTTTCGGCAAAAATACTGGATTCAATGTGTAGTATATTCATAGTGAACTCGCTGTTAATTCAATGTGATTTAATTGGCTATGTACCTATGATATATTCATCCAGTCGATTTTAAATGGTCGAAAATAGATAGGTTTAATCGATTTGTTAGATGATAATTAATGAAATCGATTCGATGATTCGTTTTTCGTTTCTATAATATGAGCACGCTAATGAGCTTTTCTCCCAAAATCACACTCGAGCAATGGGCATCACTGGTGGCGGTGGTTGATGAAGGCAGCTATGCAAAAGCCGCAGAGCTTTTAAGTAAAAGTCAGTCGACCGTTAGCTACGCAATTTCGCGTCTGGAAGAACAGTTGGGCGGCCAAGTATTGCGACTCAATGGACGAAAGGCGGAATTAACGGATCTTGGTGGCATCATGGTGCGAAAAGCTAGGAAATTGCTTGAAGAAGCCGATGGTATTGAGCAGCTGGCCGAGTGCGTATCACACGGTTGGGAGACGGAAGTGACCGTTGCCGTTGATGTCATATTTCCGATTAGTGAAGTGCTTGATGCCATTGAGCTCTTTTCTGAGCAAAGTGAACAGCCCACTAGGGTGCGGTTTTTGGAAACTTCGCTCTCAGGTACGGATGAAGTATTACTCGATGGACAAGCTGATTTAGCCATTACTCCGCGTGTACCGCCCGGTTTTGTCGGTGAGTCTTTTGGCAATATTGAATTGTTGGCGGTTGCCCATAAAAGTCATGCTTTGCTGCAGCTCGATCATCCACTTACACATGCCGATTTGGAACTTCACCGGCAAGTTGTATTACGTGATTCAGGTATAAAACGTAAACAAGATGCAGGTTGGTTAGGAAGCGAACAACGCATTACGACATCGCATTTTTCGACATCGGTGCAGGTGGTAAAACGTGGTTTAGCGTATGGCTGGCTCCCGACTGGTTACACGAAGAACGATATTGAACAAGGTGATCTAGTGCCATTGCCACTCGATCAAGGACAAACTCGAAGTATTCATCTTTATCTGGTTAATGCCAGAGGAGAGCGAGCAGGTCCCGCGGTTCGATTATTGATGGATATATTTATGCAACAAGCGAAATCACGTAAGTGAGTTATTAATGTCGCACCAAGTTTTAGTTATGGACTCGGGAATTGGTGGATTAACCGTTCATCGAGAAATTATCAAGCTTATCCCTGATATTACTTGTCACTATTTGGCAGACAACGGATTTTTCCCCTACGGAACAAAAACTGAGCAAGCGCTGGAAGAACGTATGGAATTGCTCATTCGAAGAATCACCAAGCAACATGCCATTGATGCTGTCGTTATCGCTTGTAATTCAGCGAGTACAGCGGTTTTAGACTATTTGCGGGAGCGATTTGAGTTTCCATTTATTGGCGTTGTACCGGCAATTAAACCAGCAGCGAAATTGACCAAAAACAAAAAGATAGGATTATTAGCAACGGAAGGCACGGTAAATCGGCCTTACACCGACAAGCTCATTGCTGAATTTGCGAGTGATTGTGAAGTAATCCGAGTTGCTTCTCAACCACTGGTTACCATGGCAGAAATGAAACTCAACGGTTTGCCGACGGACATTAACGCGTTGCAAGAAATCATTCAGCCACTGATTAATGCAGCCGTTGATACGTGTGTTTTAGGCTGTACCCATTTTCCGTGGTTCCGTAATGAATTCAAGTTGATAGCGCCTTATATTGAATGGATTGATTCGGGCGAAGCCATCGCACGCCGACTTGAGCAAGTACTATTGCCCATCAAAGATAATTGCGACAAATCTTCCACAGATTATCCTGTGTTCTTTTACACCGGTAATTCTTATGAACAAGATTTTACAAAAAACCTCAGTTTTAATATTACTAAAATTGAATTTAATTAAATCACCATCAAAAAATTGAAATAAATGTCGATTATCCTGTCAACGTAATATAGCAACGCTCGTTATTTGTACTGCATCCACGTTTTACACGATAGGATCATCCTGCGTTTGGAATTTGGGTGTAACAGCCAAGATGGTTTGATAATTAAAAATATGGACTAGCTATCAAGGGACTGATTTTTTGGTTGATTGCTATTCTCCAATTTAAATAAAGAAGCTATGACGATGTCATGACATAACGATGACATTATTTCCTCATGGATTGTTTAAAGTTATGTTCAAACTTAATTACTGAATAAATCAAAATGATTCGAACATTACTTTTTCTCTTCACTCTCGGGTTGATTTCTGCTTGCTCAACTTCTTACACAACTCCCGGAGGGAAGGCACCACTTAGTGCATTATCCGATGCATCAATTAATGATCTAATGGCCAAACAACCGGCAGCAAACTTTCCTGCAAACATTGCCATTATTCGTTTACAAGCTTCAGGTTATCGAAATTTTGATGAGCATTCATACGGTCATGGTCGTTACAGTGTGGTTACAACTCGTAACATTGAGTCTGATGACGACATTAATCGACTCTCAAAGTTAATGGCCGTTCGTGGCCTTGCTCCTGTTAATCGGATCCTATTACCAACAGAGCTCGATGACTTAAAAGTGTTAAGAAATGCAGCGGCACGTCTTAGAGCAGACATACTTCTGGTGTATACATTCGATACTGCGTTTCATGTGGGGGAAGATACTTTATCTCCATTAAATATTGTGTCATTAGGTTTTATGGACGATAGAGATGTTTCTGTCTCTACAACCGCGTCGGCTGCGTTTTATGATGTGCGAACGGAGTATCTTTATGGCATTGCAGAGTCCACGGCGCAAAAAAAGAAACAGGCAAATAGTTGG
The DNA here is from genome assembly GCF_007570825.1 of Pleionea sediminis. Classification (GTDB taxonomy): domain Bacteria; phylum Pseudomonadota; class Gammaproteobacteria; order Enterobacterales; family Kangiellaceae; genus Pleionea; species Pleionea sediminis. The sequence continues at coordinate 1,644,933 of NZ_SUNB01000001.1, forward strand.
TCTGAATCTGAAGCTGTTGATGAGCTTAGAAAACTAACGGAGCAACAAGCTTTCAAAGCGCTTATTCCCGAAATCGAAACAACTTGGCAATCGATTGTTCAGCAATACGCATTGGTTGATCCAATTATTACAAAGCCATAATCATGTAAATCACCAAATTGTAACTCAAAAATTCAAAAGCTTTTCAAATAAGGAATTAATGGCAACGGATTGCATTGATATTTCTCATTTACTTTTAATAATATTTCATATCACTTAAAGTTAATTAGCCTTTATTAAAGGATATCTTTTAAACACATCATCAACATGTGCGTTAGGAAATAAATCTTTATAAATTATCTCGAATTGAGTGGTAATAAAGATTTATAAATTAGACTAATTGCCATTACGCCTAAGAATTCAAATTACAAATGCTTAAAAACAAGTGTGCTTTTGTTTGTATTTATTCATGAATAACAAAGTTGTAATTATTTCACATAGTCGGTGAGTGATAGTTAATGTTAAAGTTGAAGCGATAATGTATAAATCATGTTGTTTATTCGTTAACAGCAAAGGACTAAATGCTGCTTAATGATCATTCATTGATGGATTTAATTCAGATTTTGCAAGCTTCTTACCTGAAGATAAATTAAATAAGCTCATTTTTCGATGAATTAGAAAAGGAACCCTGGTTGATCGGTATTCTATTATGATAAATAACACGAATGATACTTTAGACGATGAGCAAAAAATAGAAACTATTCATGACAAATGGCTTTTGAATAATCAATATAAAGTCGATTTTTCCAACCAAAGTATTTATCACCCCGATCATGGAGAGCAAAACTTTCGTAAGAAAACTGCTGAAGTTTTACAACTGCTGATAAAAAACAAAAATAAATGCGTTTCTTCCGATATGTTCCTTGAGAGCATCTGGGGCGGAAAATACATTACCGAAAACTCGCTCAAACGTAGCATTTGGGAGTTAAGAGCATTACTTCAAGACGATAATAAAACAAAAATAAAAACGGTTCCCAGGCGTGGTTACTTGCTCGATATGGATATCGTTGAATTTTCAGACGATAGTAATCAGAACAATTCTGAAAATCAAAAGAACGAAGTTTCTTCATTAAAGGGCGACAATGCTTTAAAGCGATATTATTTGCCCTTATTCGTTTGTATCACCGTAATTGCATTGGCAACAGTGGCGTATTATTCCTTTGGTAATCATTTAAATAGTTTAAATGATTACGATTATTCAATTAATACTATTATCGGAATAGAAAAAGAACAATTGGATAATCAATATGCTGAACTCGTGAAGTCTATTGATATTGATGTTAGTAAAGAATCAGATTACTTAGAGCTGGCAGATAAATACAAGCATTTTGGATTTTTTAAACAAGCAAAATTGATGTATGAAAAGATAATTCAACGTCTTTATCTGAATATAGAAAGTAATCCAGAGGTGTACGCAAAAGCTCATTTTGAGTTGGTCGATATATTATTGAGACAGGATAAGCGTATTGAGGCCTTACTATTTGCTCAAAAATTTTACGATCTTGTGCAAAAGGAATATTTCTCTGAAACTGATAAAGCTTTAGGTGCTTTTTGGCTGGGTAAAGCTTATTTGTACTGTGTTTATCCAATGTGTGATCGTGAAGATGCTTATACGCAAGGAAAGCAGTTTGCCCACGAATCTCTTAGCCGGTTAGAGAGTCTCGAAAACAATAAAGAAGAACTATTAGCTAGAGCGCTAGTTTTAAATAATCACTTTGAAAAGAGAATAAGCAATAAAGAAGTAATTTTGAACCGAGCGATAAAGTTATTAAAAAGCCTGGATGATCCACCTGAAGTTCCTTTGGCCAATGCCTTGGAAAGTATGGCAAGGGCGTATTATTTATTGCATAAAGAGGTGAGTTTGTCCCATCAGTACTTGATAGAAGCTTTGATGTTGAAAGAAAAAGCTTTGTCGGAATACGATACTGAGATAGCTAAAACAAATTGGCTTTTGGGCGAATACTATTTGTTCGTTGGCAATTTTGATAAAGCAACTAATTACCTTCAAAGCGCATTACAGATCGTTAATCGACATGAAGAGATTCGAATAAGCTTTAAAGTTGAGTTGTATTTATATCTCGCAAAGTCACTTTTCTATTCGAATAAACTAAAACTCAGCCATGTGGCATTAGATAAAGCGACTGACTTGATTGAAAAGTATTCGGATAATATCGGGTACTACATGCAACTTGAAATGATCGCGTTGAAAATACGTTTCAATCATCCAGATAAAATATTTTTTAGTGACAAAGAGCTAGCTCAATATAAATACGTTTCCATTAGATCAAGAAATCAATACTCTTGGTACGTTTTAGAGCATGAAGCTCTATCTCAATTGTTAATTTCCAATCCAAAAAATGTCAATGTAGAGCAATATTTATCCGGGTTAGATCGTTTATTAGGCTCTTTTTTTAATTTTAATCGCTACATTATCGGCAAGGATGTCGATTTAATTATTGCTCGTTCGGAAAAACATTGTGAAGGAATTTCTCAACAGTTTTGTGATTCAATTAAGCAAATTTTTAGAAATTATAGAGTCAGTTACTAAATCAATCATAGTTATGTTAAAAATCTCCTTTGGTGTATTTATCAACGATTTAAAGGCTCTCTGCGACTTACGCTAAAACTTGCTTGAAAATTGTTCGTTTTTAACCGGTTAATAGGTTTAATTTGGGTTGAATTCGGGTTTAATCAAAAATAAACGTCATTTTCAAAGTTTCTTTCAAGATTACACGTCTCGATCTGCCGTACTTTCCTCTGCGAAACATCAGTCAACATATTTAAACAGGAGATAATTATGTTTCGTAAACTAGGTATTTGTGCCGCTGTGGCTTCGACTCTTTTTACTTTCAGTTCAACTGTCAGCGCCGATACTATTGCGACAGCTACGATGGATATAACAGGTTCGATGAATCGTACTCGTGATAATGGTCAAACACGCTGTAACTTCGCTAAAGAAAAAATGATTGCGAATATTGAAATAGCATTGGATCGTGGCGTTGATAAATTGAACGTAAAAGCTTTTTCCACACCTGGCGCAATGTATTCAATTACCCGTCAGCTTTTTAATGTCGATTTTGTAAACACAAGTTCTTATACATCGACTAATTCGCAAGGCCGAGCATTCGTTAACGCTCTAAGAAACAAAATCAATTCATTAAGTTGTCCAGGCGGAAGTACTGCTTTAGGCGATTCTATTTGCTTGAATGCAGATGAATTACGTACTCAGTACAATCGAGGTGATACTTTAAGAATGCTTACTATTACTGATGCCGGTGAAAACTCATCGCAAATCTGTGGTGGTTCTAACTATGTCACTCAACATATTCAAGACAAAATCTTGAACGAATTTCCAATGATTCGGTTTGATATCGCTATGTTGACTGATCCTGACGGAAATGTTGGCTTGAGAGCAGCTGGTGATGACACCATTTATGAAGAAGCAGAACTAGAGCTTCGCTCAAAGTTAGGTGCTAAAGTTTTCCCAAAACCTTATCCACTTCCCTATCCATCACCAAATCCGGCTCCAACACAAACTTCATCTGAAGTTCAGCAGCTAACTGCTGTAGCTACTTTGTCTGGTGGCGAGTCGCTCATTATTGAAGATGATGATGACTGTAGAACGGGTTGTAACATTGGTGAAGATGATTCCGGTGATGACGGCGATTGGGGCGGCGATTGGTAAGTTAACCAACGACTTCAATACCTATCAAAATTAAGGCGTACCCATGTACGCCTTTTAGTAGGAGCTTAAAATGAAAAATAGATTAATTACATTACTCAGTTTTGTAATGATGATGTCTATAACGGACATTGTCGATGCAAAAACTGGTCAAAAGGATATGATTCCTTTGGATTATGCGGTAATTAACTCTGGCAACGGCTATGAGCTACGTCGCGTAACTTATATCGATCACAATGGGATCACTCGTGAAGCAGAGTTATTTCATATTCAAGGTCAAACCGGAATCGACAATGCTTACCGTTATGGTGGATTGCCTTTATCGGAAAAAATGGAGATGGAAGCTGAGTTAGACGAGTGGGGTGGAGACTGGGATCCAAAAACCAATGCTTACTCAAAAAGTACACAGCAAATCAATCCAGAAGAAGTTACCTGGATCATCAATGCCGAAGTTGCAGCGTTAAAAACCTATCAAGAAGAGATGGATTACATCAAACGCATGGGACTCGAAGATATTGTTCTGGAAGAACAAGGGGCCAGTGCAAAAAACAACAAGTTCATTATTTGTCATCGACGCTGGCGCTATAAGTCAAAGAGCTATTCTAAAAGCATTGATGAAACTTTGTCGAAGAATCATCAAATTGGAGGCAACAATGCCTATATCGATTTCGAAGGTAATATTGATATCGATGCCGACATTGATCTCGACTTAACCTATCGTTACAAGCGTACTCGATTTGGATGCATTCCTAAGCGTGTCTCGGTAACGGATTTGGATCTGAAGTCAAATTACGAAGCTGCGGGTTCTTTTGAACTCACCGGTGTTGCGAAACACAACTTTGGTGATTTCAAATGGGAAATTGCAAAACCTAAAGTTCTCGATAAATGGTTTATGGTTGGCCCTGTTCCTGTCCGAATCGCGATGAAAGTACCGATTGAAATTGGTACCGGTGACATCAAAGTTCGAGCAGAAGGTCAGGTTGCTTTGGTTAAGCCAGTTCGCTTTAGAGGTCATTTCAATTACAAATGTAATTTAGGATCCTGTACTCGAGATACATCCAATCACTTTGACTTGAACGACAACTTAACCAATTCATTAGGTGCTTCGATTAGTGCCAAACTTAGTTTAGCGCCTTACGTTCATGTTGCGGCTCGCCCCTACGTTTACGGTGAATGGTTTTTATACGCTCAAGTGGGTGTAAAACCCAACTTCCCAATTGAAGTTTTCGGGTATTACGGCAACTTGTGTGGCGATGGTGATAATGACGGTACTCGAGAATGGGTTAATGCAGGTTTAGGAACTCTTGAATTTGAAGTGGGTATTACTGGTGAAGTACGCATTTTCCGTAATGCTATCTTTGGCCCTAGATATTGGAGAGTTTGGAATAAACCCTTGTTATTCTTCGATTTCTTGAATCCTGGTAGCACGGCGTTCTCACCGGAGTTACGACCAACCGTTAATTCGACCACGCGAAACGTATCCTTACCCATCAGTATTCGCTCGTGTGTTGATCAATACACCGGTAAGTTCCCACAAGACTACCGAGTATTCTGGGGTGATGGTGGTTATTCCAATGTGAATGACATTGCGAATGCAAAAACCGTCAGCCATCAGTACGCAAGTCCAGGTACTTACAACATAAAGGTTGAGTACAAACCTGGTGTTCACACTATCGTACCTATCACGATTGAAGGTGATGATGACGACGATGGTGACTGGGGCGGCGACTGGTAACCTCGATTAGTTAGCAACTCGTGTAACAACTTGGGCAGGTTATCGGCCTGCCCAACTACCAAACTCTTACTTTTTTCTGCCTTCTCTTACCCAATATTGATTCAACCCTAACACAGCTTCTTCATCGTTAAGATACTAAATACATTGGAAATTTACGCCAAAACAGCGATTTTCCTAAATTGTGATAGGCTTATGACAAACCCATGACAATTCCTTATCCAGCAGTTTTTATACTGAAGTCATTCAGTTATGGAAGGATATAAAGATGAAGACGAATCAAATTATTAAAACCTTAACAGCGGCGTCGCTAACGGTGATGATCGCTGCGTGTTCCACCACCAGTGACGATGGTCCAGTTGCTCAAACGAAAAAGCCGCAAAAGGAAGAGCCAGTTATTGTTACCGATGTAGTAGTTGCGGAAGAAGCGATTGCAGCAGAGACACCGGTTGAGGTTGAAAGCGATAGCGAAGACCAAAAAGTGGTTATTACTGGGTCTAGTATAAGAGGAAATATCAAAGAGGACGCTCTTACGGCGCCTGCTCCTCAAGCACCGCAAACTTCAATTTTGGCTGAAGCTAAAAAGCGAGGGAAACAGTCGGCTTCGGTTCGTAAACGTGAAGCGAGAGCAGAAAAAGTAATTGTTCCCCACCCTGAATTGCCGCCCAAGTTTTACCATCGCAACACCAACTATCAAATATTCAAGGCCTACGGTGTTAACCCAACCGTGCTTACGCAAGCCGAGCCGGTGTCTACCTTCTCAATGGATGCCGATAACGGATCGTATAAACTCGCGTTAAACATGCTAAAACGACATCAACTGCCTGCTAAAGAAGGGATTCGCGTTGAAGAATTTATCAATGCCATGGATTATCAATACCAACCTTCGGAAGAGTTGTTTGGTCTTTCTGCTGAAGTCATGCCTTCACCATTTCGTCCAGGCTACCACTTACTTCATTTGGGAGTGCAAACCAAACAGATCGATGAAGAAGCTAGAAAACCTTTGAACCTGGTCATTGTCGCTGACGTTTCTGGTTCTATGGCTGCCGATAATAAATTAGACATGCTTAAGCAAGCGATGATCACCTTAGTTTCGCAATTGCGCGATAATGATAAAGTTGCTTTGGTGACGTATAGCGATGGCGCTAACGTGGTTATTCCTCCCACCGAAGCTCGTAACGCTCAATACATTAATCAATCCATTCGTCAGCTCTACACTCAAGGCAGTACTAACGCGGCTGCCGGATTACAACTTGGGTATAAGTTAGCCGATCAAATGTTCGATGCCGAATTTAACAATCGCGTTATCTTAACGTCGGATGGAATGGCAAATGTGGGTAGCACGCAACCTGAGCAAATATTAAATCAAATTGAAGGTTATAAAGAAAAAGGTGTTTTCTTAACAACCGTTGGTGTGGGAATTGGCATGTACAATGATCACTTACTCGAACAATTAGCCAATAAAGGAAATGGTAACTATTTGTACTTGTCTGGCTACAAAGATATTCAAGAAGCCTTTGTTGAAAAGTTAACGCAAAATATTCAAACCGTGGCAAAAGACGCGAAGGTACAGGTTGAGTTTAATACCGATAAAGTGTCTCACTACCGTTTGTTAGGTTATGAAAATCGTCACCTGAACAAAAAGGATTTTCTCGATGCTAAAAAAGATGGTGGCGAATTGGGTGCGGGTTATCGAGTAACGGCATTGTACGAAGTTAAACTTACGGATAAGAATGAAGATTTGGGGACATTAAACATCGCTTATAAATATCCCATGAGTGAAAAAGTGCGTACGTTGAAAAAAGATATCCCTGCTTCGGTGATTCGCAACAACGTACTACTCGCATCGTCAGACTTACGTCTGTCTGCTGTCGCCGCAGCCTTTGCTGAAAAATTACGTCAGTCGTACTGGTCGCGATTATATTCTTATCAAAAAATCGATGAGTTATTGGTTTCACTGCCCGCGACTTATCAGCGTAAAGACAGCGTTCAACAATTAAGCATGGCTATCGAGCAAGCGGCTCTACTTGATAAACGGGTTGATCCTTTTCATGAACATGGCCCGATATCAACCATTGATATTGATCGCGTGCCACTGCTGCAATAATTTTAATCAGACATGTTAAAACAATTCCAAAAGTCTGCATTTATCCCTCTCATTTTAATGGGAGGGATTCTTTTTTTGTGGTTACTAACGGTTGAGTACCGGCATAACCAATCATTATTGGCCAGTAATCAACAACTCCTGGCTGATGCCACCAAGCGTTCTTTAATACATCGTTTTGAGCAAATATTCGCTTCTCTTCCGAAGAATTATCAAGAACTGCAGTCAAATTGGACCAACTATCACCCGAGTTTTTACTGGTTCAACCATCAAGAACAAGTCTTTCCTCCACAGGCGACGAATACTGAATCATTTTGGGGTAAGTATTGGACTAACGTTACTGCATTGTTAGAGCAGCCCAATGCAAAAAACTCTGAGCAGTTATCAGAGCTCATGCAAAATCGTATTGCAACCATTCGTACTATCGAATCGGCGCTAAATAATGGCGATAACGAATCATTAAGACAATTCATTCGCATTTTCCTTGGCCATAAAGAAAATTATCAATTGAGCGTTAAAGAAGAAATCGTCTCAAACTTGTTGCTATTAGAAATTGATAAAAAAAATCGATGGAGCGCTGACTTTGTTAATTCAGTTTTGTTTGAAGGCTTTCAATCAGAACAGAATAAAATTAAATCGGTCTTTCAATTGTTAATTGAAAATGCATCACTCTTCAACCGAGAAGATGTGAGAAGGTTATTTGAACAAATTGAACAGTTTGCAGAACGAATCAATTTACCGCTTGATCGGCTCAGAAGTTATCGCTCGGCTATACTAGAATCAAACTTCAAGCTGACCGAAAATCATTGCCAGAGTGAACTTACGGTAGGACAGGAATTTATATCCCGTCAGTTGAATACTCAAGAATGCATTCTGGCTCCCATTGACCTTATGAAAGAACTTAACTTGTTGCATGATCGACTGGTCGCTAGAGGTCAGTTGAATAGTACCGATGCCATTGTTTGGGATCTTAATCTTTTGCCTGAAGATTCCAGTCAGTTAACGTTAAAGATTGACCGACCATCGTGGAAAGCCCAAGAACAACGCCAACAACTGTTTATGATCATAAAAGTGATTATATTAATAATCTTGGTGGCGTTATCCATTTATGCTGTCAAAGCAATTCAACAGCGACAGCAACGTAAAGAAAAATACATTCAATTGAAAGAAGACTTCGTCAACTTGGTGAGTCACGAATTAAAAACGCCTTTATCCTCCATTCGGCTTATGGCAGAAACCTTACAAAAGAGACTGTCCAAAAATTTGGATGGGAAGAACTATCCACAGCGTATCGAGAGTGAAGCTGACCGTTTGTGGCTCATGGTCGATAACATATTATCTTTTAACCGCTTGCAAACAGAGCAACTTAGCATTAGTCGAGCTAAAGTATCTTTAAAACAATTGATTGACGACATTAAAGAGACGTTACCTTATCAAGTTATCATCAACAACAACATCGACTCTGAGTATGTAGTTAATGTGGATAAACCATTATTTAACTTAGTGTTGCTCAATCTCATTTCTAATGCGATAAAATACAACACGAATGAACGGGTTGAACTTACGTTTGAAAGTGATATCCACCATAATGAGCAGCGTATCATCGTTACCGACAATGGTATTGGTATCGACCCTAAACTATGGCAAGAAATATTTGAGTCTTTCTTTCAAGCAAATACAAAACATAAAAAAGGCTTTGGACTTGGTTTAGCGTTATCGCGTAAAGTCATGCAACTTCATAATGGCAATATAAGTATTATCCAATCAAAATCAGAAGGCGCGCCAATAACAGAGCCGCAGGACAATATGAAAGAACAACTCCCCTTTAATACGGGCACACAATGGCAATTGGTACTTCACTAATATGAGCACAAGATTATTAATTGTTGAAGACGACGAAAATCTACGCGAAACATTGGCAGACTTTCTTGAGCTAGAAGACTTTATTGTTGAACAGGCTGCAACAGTCGCTGAGGCAAAGCCGATACTTGAAAGTGCTACCATTGATTTGGCGGTACTGGATATTATGTTGCCCGATGGCGATGGTTACGAACTCTCGCAATGGATCAGAAATCAATCCATCGAAACGCGTATATTGATGTTAACGGCACGTGGCCTGGAGAAGGACGTCGTCGAGGGCTTCGAAAGTGGTGCTGATGATTATGTTTCTAAACCCTATCGCTCGAAAGAGCTTTTAATGCGCATTAAAGCATTATTACGTCGTCCCGTTGCGGTAGTCGAAACAAATACCATTGAAATTAATGGGCGTACCGTTGACTGGCGATCGATGACAGCAAAATACAATGACGATGAACTGCATTTAACTTCGCGAGCATTTAGTATTCTAAAATTATTACTCGAACATAAAAATGAAGTGCTTTCTCGTGAAGCAATACTCGATGCGTGCTGGGGTAAAGACGTGTATGTCGATAATCGAACTATTGATAATTTTATATCTAATTTGAAAAAGCAGTTCGACTTAACACACGACAACTCGTACTACATTAAATCAGTACGAGGCGTTGGGTACTGTTTAATGAACGAAAGAAAAAATACTTAAATCTAATCTTCTGATAGCCGATAAAAAGGCTCGATTATTTCTGCTTTGAACTGGTCACCTTCTTTATAGCGTCTAACGGTGGCGGCCCATACATCATCTGGATTATCAAGCACGTGCTTAGTCAAAAGATTAATATGTGGAAAGGTGACTCGGTTATATGACTCATTAATTGAGAGCCATTCGCCAGACTCTATACCCTTGGGAAGTTTTAGTTTTCCAGACTTCACTTTAGCCGTATAAAAATGGCGAACAGAAAGCACTTCTTTGTCATTGAGTAAATCGAACTTACCGACGAAGCGCGGTTTCGATATTTCAAAGCCATAGTTTTTAGCAAGTAGGTGCAACCCTTCTTCGGCCGAAAGCTCACCTTTGTCGTAGCGACCGGTGGTTACCCAAAAAGGCTTATCCTTAATTTTTACGACTAATAACTCATTCTTTTCATTAAAAATAAGTAATCGATGAAAATCGCTGATAGAGCCACTTGCCGATATCATCAGGCTGGATAAGGAAAAGAGCAGTAGTGCCAGTGTTTTCAAGAGAACATATCCTTTAATCTAATGAATGTTTCGAAATTAATAATAGCGAATCATCATCGTATAGTCTTGAAGATAAGTATCTTATTACACTTGTTCCGTCATTAATAATGATTTAAGAAGGAAGGGTTTAGAGGAGTTGTTTAAAAGCTACTTTCAATGACCTCTTGTCACTGAAAGTAGCCAAATAAAAGAATTAACTAGCGGGATTATTCAGAGGGAAAATAACCAATTTATCATCACCGTTGATAAATAGCGTATTTTCATCAGCGCTTAAGAATAAGTTGAAATGATACATCATCATATAACTCTGATTAAATAAACTTGGTTGCATATCAAATCGCTGCGTTAAAACTGGTTCTTCATTTTCTGAAAGCGGTGTTAAGTCGTATTGTAGTATATATGTATTGTTTTCGACGTTTGCTTCATCATAAAAAACGTAAGCTGTATTACCATCTTTCGATAAGGTCGCGCCGCGTGCAACGTGACTGTTTTCGCCTTCTCCTTGAGGTATTGCACGTGGAAGAGTTCCTATTTCTTCAAAGTCATCATTACGAATACTAATAGTTCTTGAATTGCCAAAATAATAGAATAGAGATCGTTGGCCATTTTGACTCAATGATGCATATTGTAAGTTAAGTGGTTCTTCAGAGAGTTTTTCTTGTTTAGCAGAACCAGCATCATAGCGAAAGAATGCTGTTTCAATATTGGTTGAAAAGTAAGTTCTCGAACCATCAAGCGTTGTTTTAACTATTGGATTTCTACCTTGTTCAACTTCAACTGAACTGAAAAAGTCTTCTGATGCAGAGTTAAAGTAATATAGGTAATGATTACCACTGCTCGACAAGCCACCCATCAAGATATCGCCATTGGATAATTCGTTAATAGAACCTAGGGAGTTAGCATAGGAATCATTAGCGCTTAATAAGTCATAGTTGGTGGCATCAAGCTTAAACAGCTCGCTATCAGTCACTTTATAAAGTGCAGTACCGTCTCTTGAAGTCATGGCGTTATCAACAAGATCGCCATTAAAGCTATCATCTTCAACCCAAGAATCCGACTCGTATTTAAAAGCTTTCCAGCCGAAGTCGAATTCAACGTAAATAACATCATTAATGGCATCGTAAAAACCAGCGGTTGAAGGATCTGAAATATTGCCGTTAAACTCGAATACTTGGAAATCATAGTTAGATGGATTCTTCACCGTTAACTCAGGCAGGTTTTCCTCTTGAGTCGACTCCGTTAATTTGACAGAGACAGTTCCGCTCTCATCTACCGCATTCGCTGTTACGTCTAAGCGAAAATCTTCGCGGCGATTAACAGAAACGACATCTAAATTATTCAACGCAATATCATCAAGCGTTCTAAAGCCACATCCAGTCAATGATACTTGAATGGGTTGATTGGTATAGTGAACTTTAGGGTAAGCCGTATAAATCGTTGGTGTTGTTGTATCGTAAGAGTAAACAACATCGAAAGTATAGTAATCGCTTAAGCCACCCTCTGACGTGAAATTCACGGTAACTTTGGCATGCTTTGTTCCGCAGCTCGACTCCAGACCATTTAATGCCAATGTTGCAGTATTATTATTCACTGTTGTGTCGATGCTTAGCCAATCGGCAGAGTTACTCGTGTAATCGATATCATAAGAAATTTGGCTTTGCGGAACCGTCATCGTTTTAAAATCAATCGAAAACTCTCCGGGGTTGTTTTCTGCGCCTTCAATATTTTCGAATTCAACTCTTCGTGAAGAAAGCTCAGGAGTATCGTGGCGGCCAAAAACAAAAGTTAGTTTGTCTTCGCCGATGGTCTTACTACAGCTCTGGTCGAAGCAAAGTTTTAACGTAATGACATTGGTATAAATGCCAACAGGAAGACCATCAATTAAATTACTGTCGATGGATACTTTGCCTCGCTCTCCTGAAACAGAAGCCGATACATAGCTGAATCGTTGATCGGTTTGAGTAATAAACGCATATATGTCTTTGCCGTTGGCGATTTGGTCTCGTAATTTGTCTGAAATGTTGACATAAACTTCGTCAGTTCGAGAGTTGTTGTCGTAATCGTAAACATCGACTTTAAGAGTTGATTGTGCAAATTCAAAAGCTTTTTCATTATTACCGCCTGAGGAACCTCCCGATGAGCCTCCGCCGCAGGCCGATAAGAGAGTGCCAAACAAAAGGAAAGAAAAAACCTTTATCGATAGTGACGTTATTGCATTATTTATTAATTTCATAATGGTCTCGCAGGGAATTCTCCGTTGTACAAAATATATTGGAAAGCAGTTGCGAAAAATTGCCGCGAGCTTTCTCAATTATCAAAACCTTCCGTGATAAAAAGATTGAATGTTATTGAATCAGACCTTAGCGGTTTGATTAATATGTATTCTATTCCTTGCCAAGTAAGGCAACTATCCGAATCCATTCGTCAAAGTGAGCAGATTATAATCTAACGAGATTCTGGTTGGAACAAATTTTGATAAATCAGCTGAAAAAATAGCCTGTAATCGATAATGCCTGGTTGATATTTAATCAAAAGAGCGTTCGATCTTAGAAAAACATAAAAATTATGAATTTAATATGAGCTTGCACTTGGTCTTTCATTTATCAAGATTCACGAAAATATTTTCAAATTTAACAATACGGTTTTTTCTTGCTCTCATAACTTTTGTCATCTGCAGTCATTAGGCCTAAGTATTTGAAAGTTCGTTTTGACGCGTTGAAGTTTCTAAAATCGTAAAGCTTTCGAAAACCTAACGACAGCATTCTTTTTAGAAAATGACGGTAAAAAGACAATAAAATAAAAATACGTTATGGTAGAAGGCCTTTACACAATAAAGGAGCCCTTCCTTTGAAAAAATGCCACAACGAACAATTCTATTGCTGGAGCGAATTTAACCCCGAGCGCGATATCGATTTTCACAGTTATGTTTGGGTGCGCGAGCAGGGCAACGTGGTGTTCGATCCGCTGTCTATCTCTCTGCACGATTTAAAGCATCTGCAATCTCTTGGTGGTGCAGACTACGTTGTTATTACCAACTCCGACCATATTCGCGATGCTAAAAATATCGCAACCATTCTTGAAGCTAAGCTCGTTGGCCCCAAAGGAGAAAAAGATACTTTTCCTATCGAATGCGACCACTGGATTGGAGAAGGTGATAATCTCATTGAAGGAATGCAAGTATTCGAGATGCACGGCTCCAAAACTCCCGGCGAACTGGCATTGTTAATAGAAAATACTACGCTTATTACAGGCGATCTCATTCGATCGCACCAGGGCGGAAGCTTATGCATGCTGCCCTACGCGAAATTAACGGATAAACAGGCGGCGATGGACTCGGTAAATAGGTTAAAGGATATTGAGTCGATTGAGACTGTGTTGGTTGGGGATGGATGGCCTGTTTTTAATTATAAACTTTCTTAAAACCATGCTTCGAAAGGTGGGAGAGTTAAATTGTCAAAAAAACAACTTAAATTCAAACTTAAGAAACATTTAAAGTTAGGTGCAATGGCAGCTGAAAATGATAGGGATTATCTTTATGATTGTTTTGTAGATACTGGTGACTATGACACTTTAGTTAACACTCGTGATGACAGAAGCATAATATTAGGTCGTACTGGTTCTGGGAAGTCTGCGCTGTTAGAAATAGTAAAGCGCCGTGAAGAAAATATCATTGAAATACATCCTGAAGAACTCTCTCTTAATTATATTTCACACTCAAATGTTATTAAGTTACTAGAAGAGTGCGGTGTAAATCTAGACCCGTTTTATCAGCTCCTGTGGAAACATGTTTTTGCAATAGAGTTAATTAAATATAAATATAAAATAACCGATGAAAGTAGTGCTAGAAGTACTATCGACCAACTCTTAAATATTTTTAGAAAAGATAAATCTAAAGAAGTCGCTGTCGAATACCTTGTGAAATGGCATGATAAATTTTGGCTCCCAGTAGAAGAAAGGGTAAAAGAAATTACCAGTAAAATAGAAGAGCAGTTGAATAATAAACTCAAAGTGGGAGGTGGCGTTCCTAAACTTGTTAATATTTCCGATGAATTTGTGGTAACTAAGAACTTAAATAAAGAAGAAAAACAACAAATTAAAAATAGAGTTCAAAGTGCAGTCGATAGTGTTCAAATTCAAGAGCTTCATCGTGTGATAAAACTTTTAGGCGAGGATGTTTTTACTGATGAGCAGCAAAAGTTTTATGTTTTAATTGATAAGTTAGATGAAACATGGGTGGAAAATAAAACACGATTTAAATTAATTAGAGCTTTATTTAATACAATAGTTTCTTTTCGTAAAGTAAGAACGGTTAAGTTTTTACTAGCTATGAGACAAGATTTACTTCAAACTGTATTTAACAGAACGAGAGATGCTAGTTTCCAAGAAGATAAGCAGCGCGACTATATGTTGAACTTAAGTTGGTCTGACTCAGAGCTGAAAGAACTTTTAGACCTTAGAGTTGGTTCGCTATTTCAACGTCAATATGAGAAGAAAGATGCGAAGTTTTATGATATATTTTCTAGGCATGTTGGAAATCAAGATACTCTGAGTTGGATACTTGAAAGAACAATGATGAGACCTCGAGATGTTATCTTTTTCTGTAACTTGTGCTTAGAAAAGGCTGTCGGTGAGTCAAGTATAAATTCAGCTAAAATAAAAGATGTAGAAGTGACATATTCTAGGGAGAGGTTGGAAGCTGTTTGTCAAGAGTGGAAGGAAGAGTATCCGTCATTAGAGCTTGTTGTTGATATTCTAAAAAGGAAGAAGAACGGGTTTACGCATTCTGATATTTCTAGAGAACAAATTGAGAAATTAGCTTCCGAAATTTTTGTAAAAGAATTTCCAACAACAGATGATATCTCTAGTTGGTCTGTGGACCTTACTAATAAAGATATTTCGAGGGCCACTTACATAAATAGATTGTTTTCAATTTTCTATAAAGTTGGAATCGTTGGAATAAAAAGAGATGGGCATGAGTCTGCGATTTGGGCGTTTATCGATACGCCTACAATAACTGAAACTGAAGTAAAAAGGTCATCTCACTTTTATATTCATCCAATGTTTTGGCGAGTGCTTGGTACTCATAATGACACTAGAAAACAAAAATAAAAGCAAATATAGTCTCTAAGCAGCATAATAACTTCGAGGGGATTAACCACAATAGTAAGTAACCCGATGAATTACGAATCTATAAATTAAGAATATAAATTATTAAAGAACAGTTCAGACTTATTTAAAAAAGTCATGAGTTTTAAAGATGAATCGCCAGAAGAACTTTTACCTATTATTAAATAACTAACTGATCATAGAAAACAGCTTGTTTATAGGGAAGGTTATAAAGTGTTAAAATGTCAGGATGATTCAAGGATAGACCCTGGAAATTATGTCATGGCTGATTATTTCTTTTATGTTACAATGTTAAGCCCTCTTTAGAATGAATACGAACATTACAGACTATCAAGCTTCTATTTTTTACCGAAAACTCGACAAATACGAAATGACAGTCCAAGACTTCGTTGATTGGGCATATGCTCAATATGATGACGACGGTGCTTTACCTTGGATAGAACAAGCCGCCTTGTGTTATGACATTGTAGAAGCTAAAGCCATATTAACGGATAACTTTCAAATACAATTCGAGCTCGATAAAAGCTATCTTGTCGGCGAGCTCGCTGATAAGCTTGAAAGGAATGAAATATCAGCGTATAAGGCGGTCTGGCATCTTTTTTATACATTGGATGACTTAGACTGGACGAAAGAAGAAGAAACAGAAATTTATACTATGGAAGACTACTACGGATGGCATAACAATCCTGATTCAGTCGTAATTCCGAGATTGAAAAAGCTAATTGACCCTTTTAAAAAAAACTATATTGAAAGTACATCATTTCTTAATGTTGATATTTGAAATCTCGTCCAAGGCTTAAATTATTGCGGCGCTATTAGTTAAGTGCTATTATCCCGCCAAATTTTGAGGAACAAACTATGAACATCAACGTAAACACAAATAACATTAAAGCTGAGCGCAACACCGTTTGCGATCGTTCAGCTATTTCTGTGTTTTGATGTAAGCCTCAAAAGTGAGGCTTTGGGCCTCCGAATGAATTTTAAAAACCCCGGTGGCCTTGCTCCCGGGGTTTTTTATTATTTAAACATTAACATTGGTAACGATTATGAGAACTTTTGACAAATTACTCGACGTAATTTTTCCCGGCCAGGGAAGGGAGTTCTCGTGCCTTTCTTCTGGTCCTTCGGTTTTTTAAAACCGCGCTAAAGACGAGTCATCTTTTTGTATTGAATTTATGGAGCAATGCTCCAGGGCAAACTATTGCCTAAAGAATTAATAGGTGACTTTATGAAACTTCGAAAATTACGAAACATTGGCATCATTGCACACGTTGACGCTGGTAAAACCACAGCGACAGAACGCATGCTTTATTTGGCGGGCGCAACTCATAACTTGGGTAATGTGGATGACGGTAATACGACAACCGATTCCAGTGAACAAGAAAAAGCGAAAGGCATCACCATTAGTAGTGCGTCGGTTGCGGTTCATTGGAACGATCATCAAATCAATATTATTGATACCCCGGGCCATGTGGACTTTCATGTTGAAGTCCATCGATCGCTTCGCGTTTTAGACGGTGCGGTTGTTGTGTTCGATGCTGTCTCCGGTGTTGAGCCACAAACCGAAGCGAACTGGCGATTGGCGGATCAGTATGATGTCCCACGCATTGCGTTGGTTAACAAAATGGATCGTGCGGGTGCCGATTTTGAAAACGTCCTTCGTATGATGGAAGAGCGATTGAATACTCGGCCTGTTGCGGTGCAATTGCCAATGTTTGACGATCACGAATTTGTCGGCGTCATCGATTTGATCGAAATGAAAGCTATGGTTTGGGAGTCCAATGATATTGGGGACTTTAAAGTTATCGATATTCCAGAGTCGTATTGTGATAAGGCAAAAGAGTATCGTGATTTTTTAGAAGAGCAATTAGTTGAGCTTGACGACGATATTATGTTGACCTGGTTTGCGGGCGAATCGTTAGATAACCCTGTTATCCAACAGCTGTTACGCAAAGGGTGTTTGTCGGGTTATTGCGTACCCGTGTTATGCGCTTCGGCCTATAAAAACATCGGCATGCAAAGTTTGCTAAATGCGGTAGTGGATTATTTACCAGCACCGCAAGAAAGCGAAACCTACGCCAGGTTAGAAACCGGCGAAAGTGTCTCGCTTGAGGCGGACTCAGAACAACCCTTTGCGGGTTTGGCGTTTAAAGTGGTTAACGATAAACACGGTACGTTAACTTATGTTCGTGTCTATCGCGGTACTTTAAAGTCGGGCGATAAAATCGTTAACGCAACGGAAGGTAAATTCGAACGAATCGGTCGTATGGTGTTAATGCAGGCGACGGCAAGAACACCCATAAGCGAAGTGAGAGCGGGAGACATTGTTGCTATCGTCGGCTTGAAACATACGACAACCGGCCACTCGTTAACGAGTATCGATACACCGTTATTTATGGAATCGATTGAGGTTCCAAAGACAGTGATCGACCGGGTGATTGAAGCCGACTCGCGAGAGGAAGACAGTAAGTTATCGGATGCGCTTATTCGATTAACCAAAGAAGATCCGAGTCTTAACGTATCGGTAAACGATTCGGGCCAAACGGTTTTATCGGGCTTGGGTGAATTGCATTTGGAAATCGTTATTGAACGACTGAAAAGCGAGTTCAATGTCGGGACCAAAACAGGCCAACCTCAGGTGGCCTATCGTGAAACGCTCACCGAGCCTTGCGATGTGGTATATCGCCACAAAAAGCAAGACGGTGGCTCCGGACAATTCGCAGTTGTGCACGTATCTTTTGTGCCTATTGAAGACGACGACATTCAGTTTGAAAGCCATGTTGTCGGTGGTTCAATACCGAAGGAGTTTATCCCCGGTGTTGAAAAAGGCATACGAGAAGCGGCGCAAAATGGCGTCTTAAGCGGTTATCCATGCAGCGGCTTTAAAGCGATTTTGACCGATGGTGAAACGCACGATAATGATTCGTCATTATTAGCTTTCCAAATTGCGGGAAGAGAAGCGTTTAAACAAGCGAGTCAATCGATGAAGCCTAAGCTTAAAGAACCGATGATGGCTGTCGAAGTTGTTACACCGATGGATTATGTCGGTGCTTGCATGGGCGATTTGTCACAGCGACGAGGAATCGTCAGCGGACAAGAATCGAAAGGTAACGCGGTAAGCATTAAAGCTGTTGTTCCGTTATCGACCATGTTTGGCTATATAAGCGACCTCCGATCGATGACCGCAGGCCGAGCAAGCTTTTCGATGAACTTCGAACGCTACGATATTGTGCCCGACTCGATTCAACGAGAGTTAATCGATCAGAAATCTTAATCTTGGAGGAAAGGCGGCGAAAGCCGCCTTTGTTGCTTAACTGTCAAATTACAGCTTATAAGCTGTAATTTGCAAATACAGTCTATAAGCTGTATTGTTAAAAAACAGGCTATTACCTGTATTTTTAAGGCAATATTATGAGTTATCCACTGCAAACCCCAGAACAGCTAGCAATTTTGTTAAAAAGTTTCCGTAAAAAGCGGGGTTATACACAAAAGGCTATCGCTGAAAAGCTTGGTATAAGCCAACAAACCTACCAGCAAATTGAGGCTAAGCCGCAAAATGTGACTTTAGAGAGGTTGTTCAAAGTACTTCGATTACTAGATGTTAGAGTCGACTTATTGGATGAAATGGGAAGTGCCTCGAAACTAGTTTCTGATCAAGGTAGTGAGCAATGGTAAAAGCTCGAAAGCTTATTGTATGGATGAATGGCCATTCTGTCGGAGAGTGGTCGATTAATCGAGGTCGCGATCGATTTGAATATTATGAAGCTTGGGTTAACAATCCAATAGGTCGCCCTTTGTCTTTATCTTTGCCTTTTACGCCCAACAACGATGCTTACCAGGGTGATACAGTCGCTAATTACTTTGATAATTTGCTACCCGACCACGACGATATTCGCCGGCGTTTGGCGAAAAAGTTGAGAGCAGACTCGACTAAACCGTTTGATTTACTTGCTGAAGCTGGACGAGATTGTGTCGGAGCATTACAACTTTTACCTGAAGGGCTGGAGCCAGAAAGCTTAAAGTCCATAGAAGGCGAACAATTGAATGAGGCGGACGTTGCAAAATTATTAAGAAATACTTTGTCTGACGACACGTTAGGATTAGAAGTCGAAGATGAATTGCGATTATCACTTGCAGGCGCGCAAGAAAAAACAGCTTTACTCTGGCATAAAGATCAATGGTATCGACCAACGGGAGCCACACCGACAACGCATATTTTCAAATTACCTTTAGGATTGGTTGCGAACATTCAGGCGGATATGAGTGGGTCGGTTGAAAATGAATGGTTGTGTTCAAAAATACTGGAAGCATTCGGTCTTCCTGTCGCAAGCTGCGACATCGGACAATTCGAAGATCAAAAAGTACTCATTGTTGAGCGATTTGATCGCCGACTGTCTTTAGATAAACAATGGATAATGCGTATACCGCAAGAGGATTTCTGTCAGGCATTGGGACATTCTATGCATTTGAAATATGAAAGTGATGGAGGGCCTGGAATAGAGCAGTGTATGAGAGTTCTCGACAGTTCGTCACAAAGAGCAATTGACCGTGATATATTTTTTAAATCGCAAATAATATTTTATTTACTATTTGCAACAGACGGTCATGCAAAAAACTTCTCTATTCAACACATTGATCGTCAAAATTATCTATTGACGCCTCTATACGATGTATTGTCTGTTGCTCCTATACTGGGTGAAGGACCCAATCAAATGCGAGCTAAAAAGGCTACAATAGCCATGAGTCTTAAGAGTAAAAATCGACATAAAGTGATTGAGAAAATACAGCGTCGCCATTTTGTAGCGCAGGCACAGAGAGTTGGTTATTCCGAAGAAGAGGGGAATACGTTAATTGATGACGTTATCAGTAAAGTTGACTCAGTTCTTGACCTCGTATCAAATCAATTACCTGATAAATTTCCAAAATATATAGAAGATTCGGTTCTATCATTAATGGCAGAACAAGCGAAAAAACTAATAGTAAAATAAATAAACGTTACATTCGAATTACTTCTTTGAAAGGTCTCGTATATTAATAGATGTTTCTTTCCCACACTCATATTTAATCGAAGCAAAGTAATCGTATTGGAGGGTATTCTTATTTAAACCATCGAAGCGTTTGGTTCCACTCCCTCCCGCGCAACCACTGACATCATAAGAGACCATTACTTTAAACCCTTCTACAAAAGGACCCTTTTCGTATGCCTTAAAAATTCTTGGATCGAGATCAAGATGGCTCTGAGCATAACTTCTATTAATAGACACTGGGATCGCTTCGAAGCAACCGTTGACTTCTACTATAAGATATACATTATACCAACAGTTGGTTGCACTGCATGGATTTGGATTTATGTGCAATTGCAGATCCCATTGATTATTTCCATCGATATCGTAACGACTCTCACCACCGCCACTCGTTATAGATATTGAGTCTATCGGTTTGTCATAGTGTGCTGCTTGACTAAAGGCTTTTTTCCAAGGATTAGATAAGCAGCCGGGCTTATTCTCTTTTTGATTTGTAATGAGTGCCGCTTTTAGCTTTTTAATTCGTTCTTCATACGCCTTTTTGATGCATTCTTTATCATCGCATGAATTTCTTGTTTGTAGCCATTCTTGCTTTTTCATCAGGTTGTCAGAGGTGTAATCTCCAAACTCCGCATAAAGTAAATCGTACCAGGCGTATTTATTATCTAGCCCTTTCAAGCTGTAAGAATCTTTTTTGCAGATTAAAGTCTCAACACTATTAAGTTTGTCATCACAGCTAAAAGATGGACTCTGCATGCCAGACCAAGTATCCGATGCTTTTTGTTCCAAACTCAGATTCCTAGATTTTGCAATTGCTGACGCTGAACAGATGAGTATGAATAAATATAGAAATAAAGAGTTCTTCATGTATACACCAGAAAAAATTCTGTATTAAGACATAAAATACTAGCCTAGTTTAAGCGATCGAACAAAGTTCTAACCCCAATCTCGCTTCTCTTTCGTTAGGTAAATTATTATGGTGAAGCGAATATTTACTCTTTTATCAATAGCATACTGTTGTGTCAGTTTCTCACAACCACAGATACCTAATCTCGATCTTTTTGAACTTGGAAATAAACTCGACAATAAGTTGATGAGTGACGTTGTGGAAACCACCAATAATCGATTATTAGAAAGGTTATATTGGCAACCAGAGAAACCGACACTTCGTGAATTCCATTGCGGTGTTCTGTACAATGGCCATGACATGATAATTATGCAAGATAGAAAATTGCCGGATGTCTATTACACGGTGTTAGGAAGCAAGGATGTTGATACCTGGATTCCTATAAACGGACCGAAAATCACCCATCGATATTTCCAGATCATGTTTTAGCACGTCATCCTACTGGCGGGTCAAAGTGATACTTATTCATTTATTTTAGCTTTTGGTAACTATGTTTAAATGCCATTTTTGATTCAATAGAATCTTTCTCATTTAATTATCTGAATACATATAGCGTATAGCTTTTTTAACTTTAACACTCCGTTCTTCTACTAGAAATTTAAAATCAAAAACACTTTTTTCGAACGCTCGTATACAAGAGTCAGTACTTTCAATACCAAACGTATCAAATTAATCGACTGAGACAGCAATTGTAGTGACGATCATATGAATGACTTAAGGTTATTTGAAAGTAATATCTTAAAAAATCCTTGTGGTAAGTCATGAATAGATACGTATCGGTTCCATTTTTTAAAGTACTTATGACCATGCTCTTTTGCTTGTCCAGTTATGGATGTGCGTTATCTTGGACAAAAGAACACAGTGGAAAAGGAGAGTTTGAAGCGGCCAGATCACACGACGTTCATTGGTTGAGTGATAATACTCAAAGCATCTCCGAAATAATTTATGACGAAGTTAAAGACGAATACCCTAAGTCGCAATATCAGCTGCCAAAACTCACGATAGGTAAAGTTTCGATACCATCTCAAGATAAAGATATGATCTATGAAATAACTCAAATATTTAACAATGTCTTGAATCAACTGACGACTACAGAACAAGAAAAACCGACATGGATAGTTGATTATGAAATTACTTATCTCAAAGAAAAGCACGATGATCTGGGCGTTTTGGCAGACTCTGCAGCGATTGCATACGGTCTCGTGTGCTGGAGAGTCGTTTTTGTTGTTTGTCCCGTTTGGGGCAATGACACTATCGTTTTTTTGAATGCTACTGTCACTTCCCACGACGGTAAAGTTATTAATTTACAGTCATACGGTGCCGCTGATTTTTTCACTACGTCTAATATCGTTCTATTAGATAGCGAATTTAAAAATAAGGCGAGAGCTAAAGCGTTGGCTGCGGCTGTTCGTAGTTTTACGTTGCAGTTTGTTGATAGGATTAATAGCGGTATACTAGAGCAAAAGTAGGAAGCTCTAAATTGTAAGTACCTATTTAACGGAAAACCGATAGATTAAGACAAGCACATTAAAATACCTGGCATTATGAAACTACAAAAACTCTCATTTAAACAACATATCAACTGGAAGCTATGGTCCACACTGTTAATTTTTATTTGCGGCTATATTGGTTTTTTGATGGGAGTGGAAGTTTCTGAGCGTGCTAACGTTCCCGAAGAAGGACTTTTAACCAAAGCCTATTACACGCTTGGCTTATTCGTATTAGGGGGAATGGATATTGGCACTCCCACCGATGGACCATTAGCGGGTCGCATTTTACTATGGCTCGCGTATTTTAGTGCTCCAATAATTACAGTATCGGCGATTATTGAAGCCGTCGTTAATATCTTAACGCCCGATCATTTGGGAATTTTGCGAGCTAAAAACCATATTATTGTTGTTGGCCGTTCCGATTTAGTACCGGTTTATCTTGAAAGGTTACGCCAGCGAAACCCAAAGTCGATTATTGTGTTGGTGATAAAAAATGCAAAAGCAACAGAAGTTGATGAGTTAAAGTCTTTATATCGAGTTAAAGTGATATACGGTGATACGACGCATCCTTTTATATTATTTAAGCTACGAATACCACAAAGTAAGAAAATCTATTTACTCGATGACAGTGATTTTTATAATCTCGAAAGTTTCAGTCAGATTGTTGAGAAAAACCCTGGTATTGCAAATAAAATTTTCATTCATCTTGCCGACTTAAGATTATTACGTTCATTGGAAAAGTCAGGTAATTTAGATACGGCGGAAATATTTAACAGTTATCAAACAGCGGCGCGTACATTAGTGAATTCAGCGTTATTAAGTCATTTTCAAAATACTAAGCCAAAAGACATCATTGTGTTTGCCGGTTTTGGTCGGTTCGGACAAAGTATTCTAGAAGAGTTGCAAGAGCAAGCGAGCAATGCTTTTGAAGCCGTTGCAATTATTGATATTGATGCCAAACGACGTGTCATGGTGGTTGATGAACAAAACCGAGACGCTTTCAATTATCAAAGAGAAGTTATCGAAGGCGATATTAAGCATCCTGAAGTTTGGCACTCGCTTTTTGAGAAAATGGATTTTTCTTCTGTGGAGCCAGTTTTTATTCTCGGAACTGGGAATGACATGCAAAATATTCGAACCGCTATTTGGCTTAAATCAATTCACCCAAAGGCGTTGGTTATTAGCCGAACTCAAACACCCTCGTTATTTGCAAAATCGGTATGCGAATCACACGGAATTATGAGTATTAATTTAACGGAACTGGCAAAAGTGGGTATGCCTTCAAGGACTTAAGACAGACTATAATATTACTATATTTCGTATAAACATTAGAATGGACAGAACTCTTTTTAACGGAACTGCAAGAATAAGGACTACTTGAAAAATAAGGAGTATCTATGAACATAAAGAAATTATGGAATTCCTACTGGTCTGAGCGCACTCAGGTTTGTATGCGTTGTGGCATGAGGTATAAAATTCGAATAGGCGAGTGTCGTTTTTGCAAAGGTAAAAGCAACGGTGAGATCATCGAGCAGATTCATATTCCTTATTCCGAAGAATTGGAAGACAGCAACAAGCTCGGTAATTATTTCTTTATAATCGGAATCTTATTGTATGCTGGGGCGATATCAACTTTCTTCTGGTATTAAGATTACCATTGAACAACTCATCATTCCGTAACTTTATGATGTATACTGATTCAAACTTTTCTCTATAATGATTTCGCTATGACTAATGACGACCAATTCCAAAATAATCCATTACAAGGTGTTAGTTTACAAACACTGGTGACAGAAATAGTCGATCATTATGGATTTGAAATTTTATATGCCTATTTACGTATTAATTGCTTTAAGACCAATCCGAGTATTGAGTCCAGTATTAAGTTTTTAAAGAAAACTGAGTGGGCGAGAGAGAAGGTGGAATCGTTTTATTTGTATAAATATAAGAACCTTCCCAGAGCTTCGGCCAAACAATTTCAATTACCCCCACGCGATCGCGTCATTCCTGACGATCAGAAGCCTGGAGAGCCGGCTGAGTTAACATTAAAGCAAGCAGAAAACATCCATAAAGCGCGCACAGAACGAGTGCAGCAACGAGAAGAAAAGCATGGAGAAAGGGTTTACAAGCAAAAGAAATCACATAAAAGAAATGAGAAAGCGAAACCTCAGGAATCAAAAGAAACTAACACTTCTCAAGGTAAAGACCCTTGGTCTAAATGGAAGAAGTAATAAATAAAAAAGAATGATTAATTACTGTACATGGGTTTATCATTTCGTTAGAATCCGCTCCGATTATTTATTGCACATTTTTATCAAAAGGAACTGAAAGCTCGCCTTTCATTTAGAACAATGTAATGCCTACACCTAACTAAGACGAAATTGTTACTTTGCACCTGTTTTTAAGGCGGCTGAGTAATGTCTACAATAAATGTTAAGGAGTAGGGATTATGAATACTCGATTTAAATATCCCCGCACACCACATTTACCTTGGTCTCCTGGCGCGACCAGCGATGATATTCGCTGTGTAGATACCGACATCTTTATCGGTAAGCAGGTCGTGGTGACTGAGAAAATGGACGGGGAAAACACCACAATTTATAACGATCACTGTCATGCGCGTTCGCTTGATAGTCGTCATCATGTATCCAGAGATTGGGTAAAACGTTTTCAAGCTACGATAGCTCATGATATTCCTGAGGGCTGGCGCATATGCGGCGAAAATCTTTTTGCTCAGCATTCAATAGTTTATGACAGTTTGAAAAGTTATTTCTACGGCTTTTCAATTTGGAATGAAAAAAATATCTGTTTGGATTGGCATGAAACGCTGCATTGGTTTGAGCTTCTGAATATTGATACTCCACCGATATTGTATAACGGGGAGTGGAATGAAGATCAGGTTAAAAGGCTTACTTTTGATACTGAAAAAGTCGAAGGTTATGTTGTTCGTTTAGTTGATGAATTTTCTTACGAATCTTTTGGTCGATCGGTGGCTAAATGGGTTCGCAAAAATCATGTACAAACGGATCAACACTGGATGCATGCGGAGATTGTGGCCAATGGATTAATGGATGATAACGGAGGTGAATCATGAAAACTTGGTTAGATTCACTCCAATTTGATGCAACACCGGATATGGACGAATGTGTTTCGGTGTTAGGTCAGCACCTCGATTGGTTGAAGGAATTAAAGCAGACAAAGCAAGATCCAGAATGGCATGGTGAGGGCGATGTCCATATTCACACAGCAATGGTGCTGCAAGAGCTTTATCAATTGCTTGAGTCGGATGCAGCACACATTCAAGGATGGCAGCGACAAGCTTTGATTCTCGGTACCTTGCTGCATGATATTGGCAAACCTCGGCGTACTAAAGATGTCGAGATCCGTGGTGTTATGCGGGTTGCTAGCCCGCAGCATGAAGCAATAGGTCGTTCATACTTAACCTTTAAGCTGATGGAGCTTGAACTCCCTTTCAATGTTATATGGACTGTTTTGGGATTGGTGGGCGAGCATCATATGCCGAAGCGGCTGGTTGTGAAAAATGAGTCGAAAGGTCAGTATCTTGCGCTTTCTCGAAGAGCAAATTTAGAGCTTTTATATTGGCTTGAAGTTGCCGATATGAGAGGAAGGATTTGTCCTGACTTAGATAAGCAGTTACAGATTCTTGAAGAATTTCGACTGTTTGCTGATGACTACAATGTTTGGCAAAAATCTTTTTTTCCGACCGCTCTAGATTCGCTAATTGCAGAAGAACCTGAGCAAGCAAAGCGCTACCTTATTGCGCGTGCTATTTCAGAGCTCGAAAAAGATGCGATTACAATGCAAGAAGAAGCCATTGCAAAAACGTATGAGCATAAAGTTAATCATTCACATCTTGTGGTGTTATGTGGTCCAAGCGGTATTGGAAAGTCGTCTTTTGTTAAACGGCATTATTCTGACTACTCGCTAGTATCGTTAGATGATATTC
Source organism: Pleionea sediminis (assembly GCF_007570825.1). Classification (GTDB taxonomy): domain Bacteria; phylum Pseudomonadota; class Gammaproteobacteria; order Enterobacterales; family Kangiellaceae; genus Pleionea; species Pleionea sediminis. The sequence continues at coordinate 1,672,101 of NZ_SUNB01000001.1, forward strand.
GTGAGGAGATTAATGGCGATCGAAGTAGTCAAAAGAATCGCGGCCAAGTAGTTCATAGGGCGAAAGATGCTCTAAAAGAGTGCTTACGCAGTAAAAAAAATGTTGTGTGGGATGCAACAAACTTGCGCAGTGACTTTCGAAAGATTGTGTGTGATTTGGGTTTTGACTATCACGCATTGGTTTCGTTGGTTGTATTTATTGCTCCAGAAAAAGAAATTTTCAAAGGTAATAAAAATCGACGTTACGCTGTGCCCGATGATGTCCTCGACAAACAATTGGAAAGTTATCAATTTCCATTGGTGAATGAAGCGCACGATTACATCATTGCTAATCATCGATCGGATATCTTATGGCGTTCAACGGCTCCGAGTCGGTCTTTATTTAAGGAATTACATTATGACTGACCGGAGTTTTATTAAATATCCACGAACTTATCACCTGGAGGATAAGCTTGATAAAAAAGATGACTCGCTTGCGGGTCTTCTTTCTAAAGGAGAGTATTTTGTCATCGAAGAAAAGATGGATGGTACTCAGGTTGGAATCAGTTTCGACTTGAAAGGGCATCTTCAGATTCAATCTCGAGGATCGTTTATTGATAGTCGACCAGAGTTTGATTTATTAAAGCAATGGGTGTGGCAATTTAGTACAGAGCTAATTCAATTATTGGGTGAAAGGTACATTTTATTTGGTGAATGGCTGTTTGCCAAACATACGCTTTACTACAATTGTTTGCCTGACTATTTCCTTGAGTTTGATATTTACGACCGAAAAGACAATCAGTTTTTAAGTACAGTTGCTCGTCAAAATCTACTCGATAATTATTCGTTTATTCATTCTGTTCGTGTTATTGAAACAACAAGTTCGATAACCTTAAGTGAGCTGACGTCGTTAATTGGAAAGTCTTCCTTTATAACGGAAGATGCTCATCAAAGCTTGGCCGAATCTGAAAGAAAACATACCGACCACAATGGAAGTATGGAGGGACTTTATATAAAAGTAGAAAATGCCTCTTCGGTTATTGCACGATATAAGTATATAAGACCTGACTTTATAAATTTTATTACATCTCAAGAAGTGCATTGGCGTGACAGGAATTTATTCCACAATAAACTTAAATAAAAACTTAAGGATTGAAAGTTATCATTTGAATTAACAATAGAATGGAAATATTACCAAAACATATTGCTAAATGCTTTTAAACCCGAAAATTGTATATGTCGCGCGCAATTTTAATGATGTTTTGTTTAGATAAACAACAAAAGTGATGTTCGAATCGCTAGACGGTATTTCTTGTTCTATTTAGTCGGTTCCAGTTTTTAGCAAAATCTATATAACCTGGCTCGTTTGAAGCAAGGAGTTTCAAACAAAGTATACAAAATACTTTTATCTTTTTTAAAGCGAGGAATTTTATGAACCTTAAATCATTATTAGCGAGCCTAGTTATCGCTTCTACCAGTGTCGTTGCCAGTGCCGAAAACGATGTCTACGGAACGGTCAGTGAGTTAATTACACGTACTGGACCCAATGGTGACCACCAAATTTATTTTAGAATGGATGTTAATAAATCATTCTCTAATTTTGAAGATTGTGCTGCCGACCGTGAGAACCTAATTTGGACACTCGATGTGACTTCACCGGTGTTATCGGCTCAATATGACTTAATTAGAAAGTCATATATCAAGAAACGCCCTTTAAGAGTTATTGGTTATCCAGACTTCTGCGAAAGCGGCGACTTTTATGCGGATAAGGTATTTGAGTTAAGCCCCTGGAATTGGCAAAGAAAATAGAAATAATTAATCAGTCGATTGTTTAATGGATGAATTGCTCAGGGAAGAGTGAAAGACTTTGAATATTCACACTGGTTTGAGTTTTTAATATCTACCGACCAGCGACACTTGGTTCTGAATTGGTAAGATTTGGAAAATCGAAGTGATAGCGTTCTCACATCCGTGAATAGATATAAGCATGTATTTTCAATAGGATGGAAGTGCTCCAGCTTACTATAAATATCAAGGGCTTAACGTATTGATTAAATATTAATCATTTTTCTGTTATTAAAATGGAAATTGTGATACCTTTTCGCATCATTGTATCGCTTATAGAGATTTTTGAAAGCCATGAGTTTTACTTATCCCGAGGGGCCTCAATCTGTCCCGTCTGACCTGACTAAACCTACCTCAAGTTATCGCAAGCACGCTTGGCTCGCAGTTATGGGGCTACTGGTGTTTGTTGCTGTTTACTTTGCTTTAGCAGGGTGGTTTTCTTGGAGTGCTTATCAGATTATTTACGAAACAGTTCAGGGACTTAGAGAGCCTTTATTGGGTTATCTAGTTGGTGGATGCTCGGCATTTCTCGGCTTGTTCATGATTAAGGCGTTGTTTTTTATCAAGCACAGCGGCGAAATTAACCATCTAGAAGTTACTCAGGAGTCGGAACCTCAGTTATTTGACTTTTTGCATAAACTTGCGGACGAAGCGGGTGCGCCTCGTCCGCATCGAGTATATTTATCCAACACGGTTAATGCCTGTGTTTTTTATGATTTATCGATTCTGAATTTTTTCTTTTCCTCGAAAAAGAATCTGGAAATTGGTTTGCCATTAATTAATTCCTTATCACTTGGTGAGTTGAAAGCTGTGCTAGCTCATGAGTTCGGTCACTTTGCGCAAAAATCGATGTCGGTAGGTCGTTGGGTTTATATTGCACAGCAAATTGCGGGACACATTATTGCGAAAAGAGACTTTCTGGATTCTATTTTAAAAGGTATTTCTAATATCGATCTTCGCGTTGCCTGGATAGGTTGGATCATGCGTTTGATTGTGTGGTCGATTCGCTCATTGATGGATTCACTGTTTTCAGTCGTAGTTATCGCCCAAAGAGCGTTAACGCGAGAAATGGAGTTTCAGGCAGATCTGGTGGCTGTTTCGATTACTGGGAGTGATGCGTTAGTTCATGCGCTCCATAAGTTGCAGGCTGCTGACGACGCATGGCATCGAACGTTAGATTTTGCAAATTCAGAAATAGCCGCTGGACGCTCGATTAAAAACTTATTTAAAGTTCAATCTAAAGTGGCTCAGAAAATGCGAGTGATTCTTGACGATCCTACCTATGGTTCGGTGGAAGATATTCCGTGTGACTCGCCAGAAAATCATCGTGTCTTTAAAGATCAATTGGGTCAACCACCAAAGATGTGGGCAACTCATCCCGAAAATAAAGAGCGAGAAGAAAATGCAAAGCGTATTTATATTGCTGCACCAATCAATAATGATGCTTCTTGGGTTGTATTTAAAGATGCTGAAAAATTGCAATGTGATGCGACAGAGCACATGTTAGCGAATCTCGAAGTTAAGCAACATGATTTAGAAGAAACTTTGAAGAACCTTGATAGTTATTATGGCGCGAGATTTTTAAATCCGAATTACAAAGGCGCTTATCTAGGTCGACAGTTAACTCGGCATGTAAATGATGTTAATGAGTTATTCGATCTATCGAAAATTAAGGATCTGGATAAAACGATCAAGTCTATTTATACATCGCAACTCCGTAACGATTTAAAGCGATTAAGAAATGCCCATGAGGAGCTTAGTTGCTTGATTGGATTGAAAGAGGGCTTTTTAAAAGCAGAAGGTGGTGTTATTCGTCACAATGGCAAAGAGTATAAGCGCAAAGAACTTTCCGATGTAATTGATAATCAACGGAAGATTGTTAATGAATTAGAAAATAATGTGCATATGAATGATAAAAAATGTCGTTCAGCACATATTAAGGCCGCTGAATCTATGGGTGGTGATTGGTCAGCTTATTTAAAGGGATTACTGCATGTATTGCATTATGCTGAGCATAGTGTTGCTGAAGTTAATGATGTTCGAGGGTTATTGAATAATGTTGTTGCTGTGGCATTAGCTGATGGCCAGGTAAGTTCTCGAGAGCTTAAGAAATTAATCAGTACCGGTACAGAAGTTTGTCAGGTATTGAGAAATGTATATTTCGAAGCGAGCCATTTGCAGTTAGATAATAGCTTACTGAAACGTTTGTCAATTAACTCTTGGGCTGAGGCTATGGGTGAATTTACGTTACCAAATCCTGATCGAAATAATATTAATGATTGGATGCAAGCCATCGATAATTGGTTGGATGCGGCAGTCGCTGCGCTATCTGCACTACGGACAGAAACATTGGAGCAATTGCTAACTACGGAGTCTTACATTGGCCATAAATACCAACAAACAGAAAACATACCTATGAATTATGGTATTTCATCTGTTCCGTCCGAATATACTCGGTTGCTACCTGGGAATGAACGCAAATTACAGACTAAGTTAGGTTTATGGGATCGTTTCCATACAGCGGATGGTGTTTTAGGTGCATTACTTCGTTTTACAGTAGCCGGAGGTATTGTAGGAGGCGTTCTGTGGTATAGCTTTATGTTGCTCTGGTTAAAAGTTTAAATTAATGGTTAGCGAATTCATATAGAGCAACGTTAAATTAATATTTGCCTGTTAAACCTGAGTTTGTCAGGCAAATAGAAACCAAAATATCTACGCTTTTCTCACTTCGATGCATAGTTCTTAGGGCAATCAAAAAAGACCAGTTTATTTTCGAATTGAGTAATATCTTGCCAACTAATAGATTCACACTGAATTTTTACGATACCGCAGGTTGGAATATTGATTAGTTGGTTGTTTGTTAATTGATTTACGACTTCTGTAAATGCCGGGTTATGTCCGACAAGTAGAATTCTTTGATAGGAGTCGCTGATACTTTGTATAAACCGGATAATATCTGAATCATCAAAGGTATATAGCTGTTCACGAAACTCTAAATTTGATGCTGAGATCTTGGCATGTTCTAGAATATTTTCTATGGTTTGTGTTGCTCGAACAGAAGTTGAAGCACATATTAATTCCGCTTCTTTAAATACATTAGAGTTATGTTCAGCTATGAGCTGAGTACTTTTCTTACCTCTTTTGGAAAGAGGACGGTGTTTATCATCTAAGGAAGGGAAATCCCAAGAAGACTTCGCGTGCCGTAAAAGAGAAAGGTATTTCATGCTAGTCTGCATCCAACATTTTATAGAAATACTACTAATTTTATACTCGTTATTTTACATGGGTAGTATAACTTATATAGCCTACTTTTATTTCACACTCATTTTTATGTATCCAAAAACAAAGTGCTTACGTAAAACCGTGGTAGTCAGTATTGAATATTAATAGCTGGAGATAATTGTTGAATAAACCACTGGTACGAAATATTCTAGGATTGTTCGGTTGGCTCATACTATGTTTTGCCGCCTCTTTTCTAGGCGCTATTGGATCTTTAAATGCTCCAACTTTTTATGGTCAACTGATGCAACCTGATTGGTCGCCTCCAACATGGGTCTTCGGTCCTGTCTGGACGCTTCTTTATACTTTAATGGCTATTGCTGCATGGCAAATCTGGCGTAATGGTGGTTTTAAAGAAAATAAACTGGCTTTAATACTGTTTTTGGTACAGCTGGTCTTAAATGCACTATGGAGTTGGATTTTCTTCTCGTGGCAAATGGGTGGGTTTGCATTTTTTGAGATAGTAGCTTTAGCTGGGTTTATCATTGCGACCATCTTAGCATTCTACGAAAAAAGTCGCTGGGCAAGTCTGTTGTTAGTACCTTACGTATTATGGGTAGCCTTTGCCGCATTTTTGAACTTTACTCTTTGGACGATGAATCCTGAAATTCTATAAAAAAATGATTGAAAAAATAATTATTAGTTGAGTGTCAAATAGTTAGGTTTTGACTTCAGTGAATATTGCCGATAGATATAAAATTCTCACCATCGGAAGCTTATGGTATAGCATGCGATGTTAAATGGATAATTGCAAAGGAAAATGTTTTTATAAAGGATATTTAATTATGTTTACATTAAAATTTTCCCGGTTTATTACTTTCATGACTTTAGGTGTTGGACTTTTTTACGTTCACAACGTTTTAAAAGAACTCATTTATCTGCATCGTTTAGTTGAAATTTATCAAGAAAATTTACAATTTATAGATGTATATTTTGAATTAATTGATCAAACGCCGTTAACTGTTAGCCCTTTGATAGTTTTTTTAGCAACTTTATTCGTTATGAATAGCGCAATCAAAATCTATAAAAGAAAAGCGCCTAAAGTTGATCCCAATGTTTCTTTTCAAGAGGCCTATGAAAAAGCAAGGACCATGATAATGAACCCGATGTGGATTCATGAGTATTCAAAACTTTATAAAATTGAAAAAAATGACATTGAAAACCTAATTGAAGAGCGAAAGTTACGTACCTATCGTTACGCGGGTTGGCTCTTTGTCAGTGACTCAAACCAAAAATTCGATTAAATGAACTAAAGATTAATTGATCAGATATATAAGAATTAAATGACGAATATTTGTATTATTGATTTATGCGTATTTATTAGATTTTGAGCACCCTTTGCGGTAGATTGGTCGTTGGTTTTCACTGATGATGAGTTTGAAATTGAATTCCGCTGATGAATCCAGAGTTATCGAAATGGCTTGGGAAGATAGAACACCTTTTGAGGCTATAGAACGGTTGTATGGTTTGACTCAAGACCAGGTAATTCGTTTGATGCGTCAAAAATTAAAAAAGAGTAGTTTCAAATTATGGCGAAGTCGAGTTTCAGGAAGAAAAACAAAGCATTTAAAGTTGCGTAGTCCTCAAGTAGCTAGAGGGTATTGCCCGACTCAATATAAACAAAGATAAAGTTCTTGATTGTGACAGCTTTATAGTTTTTCATCTTGTGTAAAAAATCCGTTGCTTTAAGAATGTGAGGTAGAATGAATAGTTTGCGAAGCAATGTCGATAGAGTCTTTTTCACAGGTGTCTTTGCTAATACAATTAAATGAACTATTTTTTAGGAGAATATTTAGTTTAACTCCTAGGATTTCTATTCGCTGAATAATTGTCTTGTTAGTGGGAAAAAGAGTTTCTGTGAGAAAACATACCAGTAAAAAGAGTAAGCTGATCAACAATAATTTATCGTAAATCTAAATGATTACAACTATTTAATCTGTCTTTTCAATATATTCCGAGTTACTTTTAAATCTTGCAAGATTCTCTATTAGTAAAAGGTTCGGCTAGCTATTCAATAATTTATTATTACTTTACGAGATGGCTATTGGTTTCCTTTTCATCCAATTTAGAGGCCAAACTTATGTTAAAAATAGGTATACTAGGGCTTAAATTGAATGAACCGATAAAAATAAAGTTAAGAGTGCTATGTCTAACGGATTGAAAAACTTAAAAGTTAATCGATTGTTTCAACCATTTATCCCATTTTACAGCCGCTATCCTTTTAATAGTAAGGTATCATTTAACAGTGCTGATGACCGAGGCTGCATTGATTTTAGACTGTCATTTTTCTATAACAGAATTCCTAAAGCGGCAAATTCAACCATTATGGGAACTTTAGCTAGTCTTGCCTTGGAAAGAGAGGTTACTTCTCGAGAAGCAAAGAAACTTTTTCGATACCCTTCATCACTGTCGCGGAAAGAAGTTGAGGAATTTGAAAAACTTTATAAGTTTACGGTTGTAAGAGACCCTTATACCCGTGTTCTTTCCGCATTTTTAAATAAAATCAAAGGTAAAAAAGAGAATGCGAATGTTGAATTTGCAGACTTTATTCAATCATTAGAGTCAGGATTATTATATAAGAATGCTCATTGGGCACCTCAAGCTTCTTTATTATTGATTCCAATCGATAAGTTTGACTTTATAGGAAAAACAGAGAACCTGGAGCATGACTTAAATTTCATATTAATGGAGTTGAACTTACCTCATTCTGAAGGGGTGATCAGAAATACCTTAGTTCATGCAACCAATGCCAATGAGAAGTTGAAAAAATATTACTCACCTGAGTTAGCACAACGTGTTTATAAACTGTATAAAAATGATTTTGAGTTGTTTGATTACGACCATATGTATTTAATTGATTAGGATTGTTAATATTTTAATGTGATCGTTCAGTTTCGATATCCGACAAAGTATTTTCTAACCAGTGTTAAATTTTAGAACTGAATAAAGGAACAAAGTTATGATTCATCGATATACGTTACATAGGTTGGCATCAATTCTTAGTCTCTTTTTGTGTTTTAATGCTGGTGCTACAGAGAATAAATATGAATTGAAAAAAGTGATTTCAGGGATAAATGTTCCTTGGGGTATGGTGCAATTACCTGATGGTAACTTTTTAGTAACTGAGCGCTCTGGTAAGTTGTTTATTGCTGATCCAAAAGAAAATAAACTAGCTTTAGTCAAAGGTGTGCCCGAAGTTGACACAGGAGGTCAAGGTGGGTTGTTGGATGTTGAATTGCACCCTAATTACACAAAAAACAACTACATTTATCTATCTTACTCGAGTGATGAAGGTGAAGGGTGGGGAGCTCATACAGCCATTCTTAGAGCTAAGTTGCAAGACAATGAATTAACGGAATCTAAAGTTTTATACAAAGGATCACCTAATACACAAGGTGGTCGGCATTTTGGAAGTCGACTTGAGTTCGACAAAAAAGGGTATCTATTTTTCTCTATAGGCGACCGTGGAGCACGCGATGAGTTTCCTCAGGATATTACCCAAGACGCAGGTAAAGTCTATCGTATAAAAGATGATGGAAGTATTCCCAAAGATAATCCTTTTGTTGGTAACTCGAAAGCTAAATCCGCGATTTACTCATTCGGGCATCGTAATCCTCAAGGGATGGCTTTGAATCCTGATACTGGTGATATTTGGATTCATGAACACGGTCCGCGTGGTGGTGATGAAGTTAATATTATTGGAAAAGGGAAAAATTATGGTTGGCCGAAAATCACTTACGGTATCAATTATAGCGGAACCATTATTACAAAAGACACTCACCAAGAAGGAATGGAACAACCCGTTCATTATTGGGATCCTTCTATTGCTCCTTCTGGTATGACTTTTGTAACAAGTGAGCAATATCCGGAATGGAAAGGGCATCTGCTGGTGGGATCATTAAAATTTGGTTATCTGGTGTTGTGTAAGTTGGATGGTAATAAAGTTGTCGATACTGAAATATTATTTAAGGGCATCGGCCGAGCGCGAAACGTTAAACAAATGGATGATGGTTATATTTACGTTGCGACGGAAGGTAATGGAATTATCCGAATAGAGCTGGCCACTAATGATAAAAAATCCAGTGATGATTAGTGCATATAATTAAGGCCTCATAAGAGGCCTTAATTATAAGTTAAAGATAAATTTGGCTATTACCCGTTAAAAGGACAGTCTTCTTTAGGCTTGGGTTTTGTATGAGGAGTTAACTCTTCAATTTGCTTAGGATCGTGCTTGGTGACTTCATATTCTGTTGGAACCAATGACCCATCATCGCCAAGCTTTGCATAAAAATACTTTTCTTCGCTAGCAATAATCGTGTAACCATTTTCATCTTCTTCCCAATTAAGACATGGACCGCCTTTGAGTAATGCCGTAATTTTAGTGCCATCAACGAGAACATAGGTGATAGGTTTTGAAGTTGGCGGCATGCCTCCTGGAACTACTGTGCCCGGCACAGGAGATGGAGAAGCAGCGTTAGATTGTTGGTCGTTTGATACGGACTCTTGGTTCTTGGAGGAATCGGAACAGCCGCCGAAAATTAAGCAACTCATTAACGAGATACAGGTTAATATTCTAAATCGAGCTCTTGAGTTCATGTCAGCTATCCTCATGGATTTGTTCCAGACCTGCATAACAAACGCAGTTCTAAGCAAAGTGTTGGTTACAGCGATTTTATAGAAGTTTCCAGAGTTTGAGATATATCAAACTCTGGAAATGGTGTTATAAATGATAGTCGAAATAGCGACTAGTGCGAACCTCGGATGCGACGCAACCCAAGGAGAATTAGGCCGAAGATAAGTGCAAAGTTAAGTGAACCGCTTTCTTCTTCTTCGCTTTCAGACTTGTAGGTAGCTTCAATAACTGCACCACCACTACCAACGGTCATTGTGGTATCTGCTCGTCTAGGATTGGCAAACTCAGCTGAGCCTTCAACAACTACCCATCGATCAAACAGCATTTCTTCCGCTGGTTCATTTGCGATGATGTTAACTGTTTCACCCGCTGCATAATTTCCGCTTCCACTACCACCATTAATGGTGACTGTATAAAGAATGGCTTTGTAGGTTGCTTCAACAGTTGAGTCGCCAGAACCCATCGTGACAGAAGTTTGCATGCTGGTTGGAGAATCAATCACGGCATTGCCACTAGTGACTACCCAGCGATCAAATTCGAATTCGTCAGCTGGAGCATCGGCTGTTATGGAAATGCTTTCTCCTGCTGCGTACTCGCCGTCACCGCTACCCATTTCAATATTCAATTGATATTTGATGACCTTGTACGTTGCTTCAATGGACACGTCTTGCGTACCAATGGTTACTGTCGTTTCTGGACTTGTTGGTTGTGCTATATCTGCACTTCCATTTGTGACAATCCATCGATCAAATTCGTATTCAGGCTCAGGGCTATTGGCCGTTATTGAAACAACTTCGCCAGCCGCATATTCGCCATCACCTGAACCGTTGCTGATATTCAAAGCGTAAGTAATCACCTTGTAAGTCGCTTCAATCGTCGTGGTGCCGGGCTGAATTTTTGCGGTTGTTTCTAAACTTGTTGATGATGCAAGCTCTACAGAACCTTCTCTAATAACCCAACGGTCGAATTCATAACCTTCTGGCGCGGTATTGGCTGTGATAGTCACTGTTTTACCCGCAGCGTACTGACCGCCGCCTTGACCATTCTCGACAGTAAACAGAAAGCCCTGACAATTTGTTTGATTAAAGCAGAATGTCATTTCATCGGCTGGATCGCTGATATTTGAAATAGTATGGAATGTTTTTTGAATCACACCTCCCTGATAGGAGTCAGTATTGGGTAGCGTATCGGGTCCAATCATGTCGGTCGTGTTTGGTGAATATAGGTCAAAGCGATCGCCCTGATTATTCCCTTTTTCCATGTCATAGTTGCCATCGGCTTGTAACAGCGCAACTTTGTAATGATTGCCATTTTCTGGCCATTCAGCTTGATCTGGATGACCTTCTGAGTTGTTGCCGGCTGCGTCATCGATGTGCCATATCGCAACACCATCAGCTTGATTTGGTATATTGTCGAAAACAGGCGTTCCATCCAGCGCTTTTCGTTGGCGTTTCTCGATCAACAAATATTCACGATTTGGATAGCCTTCTTGTACTTTGTAAATGGTGTTGTCATCAAGTAGATATTTGCCAGGTACGGTTATTTCAACTGGTTCATTGAAACCTAATTGTTGGCGTCCCCAAGCGCTGAAGAAAGGCGGGCGCTGGCTACCGTCACTTCCCCAGGAATTTGCCATAAGTCCATAAGATCCGATTCCTTGACCACCGCCGTTAGTATCGTACAGGTCGGGTAAACCGAAGAAGTGTCCAAGCTCATGTGCGATAACACCGACGCGTCCAATATCGGAGCCACATCTTGCCCATAAGGCGGGGTTGATGTTGTAGCTACTGACTCGAACCCCTTCATCGGAAGTCCATGCGCCGAAGCCCCATTTATGTGACCAGATACGTGAGTTTCGGTCGTTAGAAGTGTAGCAATCTTGACCACCCCACTCAGCGCCGTAGCCTGAGTGCACAAAGGTTATCGCATCGATGTAACCATCATTATCTTGGTCAAAATCGCTAAAATTGATTGTTTGGTCGGCATTATCGAGAGCTGCCTTTAAGAGGGTGTGAAGACGAGTCGTCATTCCTGAGTCTCCATCTGCCCAATAAGCTTCTGTTTCGGAGCTGGTGTACCAGTCGACAACGGTGGACTCTAAATTGAGTTGTCCATAAGAATTAGTCAGGTAAACATCTTTGACGCTTCCAGCAGGAGCAAGGTCAGCGTCACCGCCCTCTTGATTAAATAGAACATCGAAATCACTTGCTGATGGCAAAACCCTCTCTGGATAACCATTGGCTTCTGCCGCTTCTTCTGTGTGGTCTGCAAAACGAATGAGTATTACTAAATTTTTACGAGTCGCTACATTGGTTGAGCCGTTAGCGGACTTTTCTTTCACTGTTGGCATTTTCGACAATGGAACGATAGGATCTTTATGGGCAAACGCTAGCGCTGTCTTTGGTGGTTTTATGCCTTTTTCAATGGCAGTAGGGGTGTCTATGCCCACTCTTTTACCAGTTGGTAACAACTTGCCGTCGGTACCTGATTTGGCGTATTCGTAGCAATTACCGTTTCTAATAACGGTATAACCATTGAGGTCTTCTTCCCAATGTTGCTCAGCGCTACCTTTCAAAACGAGCTGAATTGACTGACTTGTTTCTCCACATTGTTTAACGGTGAAAGGATCGGGGTTAGCAATCGATGCGCTGAGATTTTGAGAAATGAGAGAGGTTCCTAAAACCATGCTTAAAGCTATATTTTTGTTTTTCATGGTTTTTTTGAATGTACTTAACGTTCTTTGTTCCATATTGTTTACTGCTCACTTTGCTGACATCGGCGAAAGTGTATGTCAAATAACCAGTGTTTTCTGTGAGAGCGCTGGCAAAAAAGACAAAACGATGAATGATGTGTTAATTATTTATTAGGCTTTTTAGACGGTTAAATGAATTTTAAGCGTTAAATCCAACTTTACATGGTTGGTATTTTTCAAACTTCTGGTTCATCTTGGCTATAGTTAATAACTTAATCCAAATTCTTTTCCAAGCTACTCTCTGGAAAGTGGTTTTTAAAATTGGGGCCGCTCATGCCTAAGTTTTCATCCGGTGGAATAGATTTCCGATATTGGTGGGTCGATGAGCCCAAGTTTTTGGCGGGTCAGTCGCCAGCAGGTCGCGACCGATACGACTCAAAACAGTTTTTAAAGCATTTGCTTGATTTGGGCATGCGAACGTTTATCAGTTTACAGGAAGAAGATGAAGTTGTTCGACGAGAATTTCCTTTTTACCACGACCCATTGGAGCGATTGGCTGAAGAAATAAATCAAGAAGTCTCATTTATTCGTTATCCGGCAATGGATGGTACAGCAATCAATGATAACTCCATTCGATTAATACTTGATGCCATTGATAGCTCTATCAAGCAGAAGCGACCTGTCTATTTGCATTGTCTTGCTGGTCATGGTCGCACAGGAACAATTGTTGGGTGTTGGTTAGTACGGCATGGCATGCGTGGTGATGAAGCTTTAGAGAAGATAAATGAACTAAGGGCCGCAGACGTACATTTCGCAAGTAAGCCTTCTCCGCAAAGACCAGCTCAAGTGGATAAAGTAAAATATTGGAAAGAGGTTTGATGCTAGATGTCTCTTATCAGTGTTCTGTTAAATTAGCCTTACAGCCATCGAGGTGTTTGGGACTGATAAAGAGAATACTCTTCAGGAAACTTGAGTAATAAATGCTTTTCTTCCGCTGTGGCTTGTCTTTGAAGTGTCATTATCCCGAAGACTAGACAAATCAAGGTGAAGGCCGACGGGATTGCGAGAAAAAAACCGAACTGTGCAAATGCGACGGCCACAAAAGCAGGATTTCTGGAATATTTATAAAATCCGGATGTTTTGAGATATTTCGGTCCTTCAGGATCTATTCCTGAGCGCCATTGAACGCCGAGACTTCGGTTTGACACTATTGCAAAAAGAAATCCGAAAGTTAGTAACACATTGCCCAGCAGTATTATTAGTTCGTAGTTTAATGAATCAAAAACGATTAAGTAAGAATCGACTTGAGGATAGAGCCAACGCGCAATACAAACAAACCAAATCATAAGTCTAAAGAATCGAAACAGCATGTGATTCCACCAAGTTGCGCAGTAGAGCTTCCCTGGGAAAACCATTTCAGATTTTTGTTTATGTTTTTTGATGAGTATGACCGACGTATAATAAATAGCGACTCCGGTAAAGAACATAGCCAGATAAGCACGTGTGAAACTATCAATTGCTGAATTGATTTCTACGACATTCATTAGTAATTTTTTAATCGATTTTAATTGTTGTTTAAATTACGTTGCTCTGGATGCAGTGACTTTGCCAGTATGTGGTCGTCATGTTCGATAATGGAACTTGCTGGTCCGACAATCAGTGGATCCGGTTTTGAAACACTATGATGATCTTTATTGAGATAATCAAGGGAAGATAAAAAATGCTGCATACAATTTAAGCGAGCTCTCTTTTTATCGTCTGATTTGATGACTGTCCAGGGTGCATCTTTTGTATTAGTGTAAAAAAACATTGCTTCTTTTGCTTCGGTATAATCCTCCCATTTGTTTAGTGATTGAATATCTATGGGGCTTAACTTCCATTGTTTTACTGGGTCGACTTTTCTTTTTTGAAATCGTTTGAGCTGCTCTTCTCTTGAAACAGAAAACCAATATTTAAAAAAATGGATTCCCGATCGTGTAAGCATCCTTTCTAATTCAGGAACCTGACGCATAAACTCGAGATACTCTGCAGGTTCACAAAAGTTCATGACGCGCTCGACTCCAGCTCGGTTGTACCAGCTACGATCAAATAGAACAATTTCTCCTGCCGTTGGTAAATGTTGAATATAGCGTTGAAAGTACCATTGTCCCTTTTCTTCTGCAGTTGGCTTTTCAAGAGCAACCACTCTCGCTCCTCGAGGATTCAAGTGTTCCATGAATCGTTTTATAGTACCACCTTTTCCGGCTGCATCCCTTCCCTCAAATATGATAACTATTTTTTTTCCTTCAGCTTTTACCCATTTTTGAACTTTGAGTAACTCAATTTGTAAGCTTCTTTTACGCTTTTCATAGACTGAACGCGAAATTTTACTTTTGTAAGGATATGCAGATGATTGAAAGTCTGACTCTGTTGCTGACTTGTCATGTTTTATTTCTGCGAGGTGGTGACGAAGATCTGGACCATGTAATTCTTCAGATATCGACAAGGGTTCTTTGTTGTTTTCAGAAACCTTTTTATGACTCATAAGTAACGCCTCATTTCAGATCTTCAATTTTAATTATAGAAGGTCAGACATGATTTGTTTTATCAAAGTAAACCACGCTTGATCTGAATCAATAGCCGCCAACAAAAAAGCCCGCATCAGCGGGCCTTTTCGGAAAAGGTGAGAGGAGTTACTTTTTCTTACCTTTTTTTGTATCTTCAGCAGCAGTCTTTATTAACTCAAGCAATTCTTCGTTAACTGCAGGAATTTTTTCTAAAGAGTCTTTATCTTCAACACTTTCAGCTAACTTGTTGTATTGCTCATTAGCTAATTTATTAAGTGCCGTGTATTCTTCAGAAAGTTCAACTGCTTTTTTGAGCACTTCTTTTTGCTCGGCAACAGTTGTTTCAGCGGTTTGCTTTTCTTTACGAAGTTTTTTGCTGAGATCTTCTGCTTGCTTTCGCGCTTTGGACTCGTCCATTTTTTCTTTCTTAAGCGCTTTCATTTTCTTGACGACATTTTCAGGAGTGTCAGCAAGAACTTTAGTAATCTGTTTTATTTCCTTCTGTTTTTCGGCAAGTTGATTCTTCGCCTTTTTGAGCTCATCGGCCGTCTGGCTTCGATTTGCTTCCATTGATTGCTCTGCTGTTTCCTTACCAGAAAGTGCGGCATCTCTCTCAGCTAAAGCTTGCTTGGTGGCTTTTTCTGCTGCTTCCACCTGTGCTTGCATTTCTGCGATCTGCTGTTCTGCTCTTTCTTGAGCTGCTTTAACCTCTACTTCGGCGTTATTCGCTAAAGCGATGGTTTTGTTTAGAGCTGCTTCGAGCTCTTCAGAAGTATATTCTTCTGCTAGTCCTAGTCCTTTCGCTGCGGTCTGCATAAGCATCTGCTTGCTAATGGCGAGTTCTTTCCAAACTTCTAGTTGGACTTCAACACTTGCTTGTTCCAATGCTGTCTCCTCTACTGCTTAAAATTTGCGCGGAATAATACAAGAAAAGTGGTGAAATATCTATAAAAGTTGGAGAAATATCCAAAACAATTCTGTTTGTTTTAATCAGAATGATTTTTATGCAAAGCAAATATGCGGGTAACTTATTGATATTTATAGATAAAATAATATTTAAGGAGCATTTGTACAATAATGAAAAATAGTATTCTTTTAAGTGCGAATGTAAGGATTTAGGGTAGGAAATCGAAGGTTTTGAGGATGTCTTGTGGAAAAGTACCAATTTTAAGAAATTTATTGAGGTTGGGTGGAGCTGATTTGTTGTGTGGTGGGCAATTAAGCCCACCAATAGGTCTATTTAGACGCTTGCCGATTCGGGTTGTTTGTTGCTGGTACCGATCTGGTTTTCAATCATTTGGTCTTTTTCTATCCATATTTGATTTAGCCAGGTTTGTACTCGAATACGGACGTCACTATCATTCATATCACCAATAATTTCAGACTTAACGTCTAACAATCTTACTTTGACTTTAATGGTGTTTAATCGAGCGCACAAAAAGTCCCAAAAGGTTGGAATGCCATCAGGGTAGTGAATGGTTACATCGACCACTGTATTCATTTGTTCTCCCAAAATAGAGAGTACAGTGCCAATACCACCTGATTTAGGTTTTAGCAGATGTTTATAAGGAGAATTTTGTTTTTTGGCTTTTTGAGGAGTAAAACGTGTGCCTTCAACAAAATTCATGACTGAAATTGGTATGTGTTTAAATTTTTCACATGCCTTCTTAGTCGTTTCCAGATCTTGCCCTTTTTTCTCTGGATGCTTTTTAAGATAGGCTTTGTTGTGACGTTTCATAAATGGGAAGTCTAATGCCCACCATGCAAGACCTAAGAGCGGAACGTAAATCAGCTCTTTTTTCAAAAAGAACTTAAGAAATGGAATTTTGCGATTAAAAATTTTCTGCAAAACGTAAATGTCGACCCAGGATTGATGGTTGGCCATGACGAGATACCAGTCTTTAACTGAGAAGTTTGCGTTGTCAGGCCACTCAATATCGATTTGACAGTGTTTGTGCGCGAGCATGCTGTTTACTGAGATCCAGCAACTGGCGCAGCCATTCAGCAAATAACTAAATACTCGGCGTAGTGCTGGTATTGGAATTAAAAATTTAAGTAGGGATAAAGCGAGTAATGGAATAATCCAAAAAATTATGTTCGCAACAAATAGAGTCATTGCAGTAGCGCCGATGAAAAAGCGCAAAATATCTTTCATGTGAATATCTCTTACTTCTGCTGCTTGAATATGTTCTGCCAGAAATCCTGCTGCATTTCGGTCATTTTTTGAATATCTGCGGGCATAAACTGCTGAAGTAGTTTCATCACATCAAAATCGCCAGACTCTATTTTTTTCTTGGCTTCGTTAATAATATCTTCGTGAAGCTCGGAAACATCCGGCATACCAAAAAACTTTCTCCATTCTTCTGGAGTTGCATCTATTTCAAAATTTACTTTCATTTCAAAGACCTATGAAATGGACATTAATTATTATTGAATAACAGCCTAGTGGAAAGGTAATTAGTGTACCGGATTGTCGCTCCAGGCGATACCTTCAATCAGAAGGCGCTTCTTACTGAGGATCGCCTGGGTTTTGTAGTTACTCTTCGAGGTAAGTGTATCCTTGTAAACCAGCAGCCAATTCTTCGAGGTAAGCTTTTTGCGTGTCTACGTCCAGTTTTGACTGGGACAACTGGTCGTGAAATTGACGAGTTAGCATTTTTTCATCGTAGTGTACGATTGAGAGTGCTTCAGCGACAGTATCACCCTCGGTAAACTCTTGTTCTTCAAATTCACCATTCGCTTTGAGTTCGATATGCGCAGAATGTGTATCGCCAAATAGGTTATGCAGAGCTCCCAAAATTTCCTGGTAAGCGCCTACCATAAAGATTCCAACCAGAAACTGCTCAGACTCATTTACTTCAGGTAACAGTAAGCTCGATTCTATCGACCGCCCATTCACATAACGTTCAATTCGGCCATCCGAATCACAGGTAATATCTTTAAGAATGCCTCTCGTAGTAAGTGGCTTATTAAGGTGATGAATTGGCACAACTGGAAATATCTGTCCCACGCCCCAAGCATCTGGCAGTGACTGAAAGAGGCTGAAATTGCAAAATAGTTTGTCAGCAAGTTTATTGTTGAGCTCAGTTATGACGGTTTCATGTCCGGGAATTGTTTCGTCGAGCAAAGGCAAGATTTTACGGCAAATGGCAAAATACAGTTGTTCACATCGCGCCCATTCTTCGAGCGAAATGCCTTCGTGTGTATAGAGCATTAATGCTTCATTCAAGTAGAAGATGGCTGAATTGTAAGTTTCGATGGCGCTCTCTTCATCTAAGCTTTCATAGTGTCGCCATAAGTTTTGTAAAACATTGGTTTCTTCTGCCGTTACTGGTTCTGGTTCGTTTAGGCCGGGCGCGGTTTCTTTATCGAACATATTGGTAATTAAAACGGCATGATGTGCCGTGAGTGCTCTACCAGACTCAGTAATAATTTCTGGATGTTCAAGTTGGTGTGAGTCCAGTACATCGGCAATAGTTTCGACTATGGTATTGGCGTAGGCTTGAACAGTGTAGTTGATAGAATAGTATGAGGGCGATTGTGTTCCTTCATAGTCGACACCGAGTCCACCACCGACATCAATAATGCTTAAAGGCAAACCCATTCGTCGTAATTCAACAAAATATCGGGCGCATTCTTTTACGCCTTTACGAATATCCGTAATACTCGAAATTTGTGAGCCCAAATGACAATGAAGAAGTTTTAGACAATCGAGCATTCCATGTTCTTTGAGTTTCTCGGTAAACTTAATCAGCTGGCTTGGAGATAATCCAAACTTTGACTTCTCACCGCCTGTATCTTGCCAATTACCTTTACCAATAGCGTACATTCTGACGCGAACACCAAGTTTGGGTTGAACGCCCATTTTCTGGGCTTCATCAAGCACAATGTCGAGCTCGTGTAATTTCTCGACTACTAAATAAACGCGTCTCCCCATTTGCTGCCCAATTAGTGCCGTGCGAACGTATTCCCGATCTTTGTAACCATTGCAAACAACGACACTTTCAGCGGGCATTTGAGTGCCTAAAACGGCAAGCAGTTCTGGTTTGCTCCCTGACTCAAGGCCAAACCTTGAACCGCCATGAGAGGTCAATTCGTTAATTACCGAACGTTGTTGATTAACTTTTATTGGATAGACGCAGGTGTAACGATTATTGTAGCCACGTTCTTTAATGGTATCGGCAAACGCATCGGCAATTTGATCCAGGCGGTTTCTGAGAATATTGCCAAATCGAAGAAGCATGGGCAGAGGCTTTTCGTCCAGATCCAGCTTTTCAATAATTTTGTGCAATTTGTGTCGATAGGTTACGCCGTCATTTTCAGAAATGACAACGAGATCGCCATCGTCATCGATGTTAAAAAAGCCATCACTCCAAAGTGGAATGTTGTAATTGTCAGCTGCTGTTCGTGTTTGCTTGCTCATTGACTGTATCTTGCTCACTTGTGTGTATTGCTGTCGATAACAGGACGTTGATAGTGCCCTGATCAAGGTATTGAAAGCGATTAACTTACCGCAGATTCAATTGGGGTAAATATAAACAGCTTTTAACAATAGTTCGAGTTATTTGATGCTTTAAATAACAATATTTTAGTAGTGTTTATAGCTCAAACTATTTTCTGATTATGTTACTTGCTCGTAGTCGAAGTGAGTTGAATTTCACCAAGCTTGCTTTATAGTGGGATTAATTTTGAAGTTATGAGAATACAACATGATCGACGCGAAAATAATCGAAGATTTAGCAAACAAAATGAGCCAACTAGTACCACCTGAAATGAAAAAAATGCACTTAGAGATGGAGTCGCAATTCAAACAGGTGTTGCAATCTCAGTTGGGTAAGCTTGAGCTAGTGACTCGAGAGGAGTTTGATGTGCAAACCAAGGTTTTACAAAAAACACGGAACAAGCTTGAAGAACTCGAAAAACAGGTTGCTGAATTAGAGTCTAAATTCAACAACCCGTCCTGATTTAAATGAAAACACCGGCAATGGAGTAGAGTACTACAGTCGCTATTCCTGCGGTGAGTGCGTAGGGTAACTGAGTTCGTACATGATCCAGGTGATCACAGCCCGCCGCCAGAGATGAAACTATGGTTGTGTCGGAAATAGGTGAGCAGTGATCGCCAAACACACCACCTCCCAAAATAGCGGCTAAAACTAACTCAGGTGGAATGCCTAACGTTTGCGCAACGGGAATTCCAATGGGAATTAAAATGCCAAAAGTTCCCCAAGAAGTTCCGGTTGTGAAAGAAATGGTGGCGGCTGCGAAGAATATGAGCGGCGTTACTGTCCAAATGGGTAATTTACTGCTGATCATTTGCGCAACGAAATCACCAGTACCCAGCGCTTTCATGCTTGCGCCTAGAGCTAATGCTAAACAAACGGTTGTTACCAGTCCGAGCAGTCGACTCATACCTTCGAATCCCCAGCTTACTAACGTTTTGTGTTTTTGTTTTGCGCCAAATTTAATTAGTACATAAGCAACAAACAGCGCAGACAGAGTTGCCCAAAGAACTGATTTTGAACCAGAGCCTTCTAATAGTGCGTCGGTAAATGAAATGTCAGTTAACGGCTTGCCGATCGATTGATAGCCTGTGAACCACATGAAAAATACAATGCCAAAAATCATGGTTAATAACGGTAATAGCATGAATCGTTTTTTGGAGGGCGTTTCTAAAGTTTCTTCCGGTTCACCGCGTATGGTATTTTCAGTGTGTTTCATTGGACCGTGAACACGATTGAATAAAACAGTATATAAAACCAAAGCAATTGTAATGAGTGCGTAAAAGTTCAAGCCAATTGAGCCTAATAACACGCGGTTAGAGTTTTCGAGAGGGAAATCACTAATTAAGCTAAGAATGTAAGCTCCCCAGGCATTCATGACAATAAGTACTGAAATTGGAGCGCAGGTCGAATCAATAATGTAAGCAAGTCGCTCACGACTCATGTTAAATTTATCGAATAGATTACGTGAAAGTATTCCTGAAGTTAACACGCTTAAATTGGTCTCGATAAATATAAACGTGCCCATAATGGTTGGTAGCAGACCAACTTTTCTTGGAGAGTCTGCAAATCCTTTTCGTCCTACCCAGTGAACAAATGCACTGACACCTCCAGACTTTTGCATGAGAGCGAGTAATGCACCAACGAGCAAACTGAACATGAGTATGCGAGTGTTCCCTTCACTTTGGAATACCGATACTAATCGCTCGGCCATGTTTAAAAATCCAAGTCCAGGATGGAAATTAGATAAAAGCCATTCGGCACTAAATATTGCAACTAGCAATGCCAAAATAACTTCGCGCTTCCAGACAGCGATAATAATTGCCAGTAGTGGCGGCAGTAATGTCCACCATTCCATAGTTTTTTCTCTTGTTGTTTTTATTAAGTCGAGATTGTACGGGTTTTATAAATGCTTCACCAATTTTTGGTGAAAACCACTAATACGGTACTGAGGTTTTAAGAAAAAACGATATTTATCAATGTATTACAAGTTGGCATGTTAATAGCAACTCCCTGGTTGGATTTTATAACTTTGCTTAGATGGGAGAAAATACAATGTTGTATTTAGTTATTGGAATAGTTTTAGGCGCTGCTTTTCATGAGTTCTGGCATGATCTTTTTTACAAAGCGAAAAAGAAAGTCAGTGATTGGACTGCCGATAAATCCACTAAAGATCAAGGAGAAGTGGTTGAAGGTGAAGTGGTCGGATCGAACGAGACCAATGAAAAGGAGCAGCCTGCAAAAGTGTAGTTTTTATAGCGTCTTTCTGTACATTTTAAAAGATCCAAAATAGGCAATGGTGAGTGCGCTGAGGAAGGGAATCCAGCGCTCTGCCAAGTCACCTGGCAACTCTGGTAAGTTATGAAAAATAACCGTCAGCAAAAAGCCGGATAGCATTGACATTAATACGTAACGATTACTAATTTGTCGTCCCATTAAACGAATAATTAATGGCGGACCAAAACTGCTTCCTACAGCATGCCAGGCAAATAAGACCCGATCAAAAATACTTTGATCAAGAAATAATGCTAATAGAGCGGCAAAAAAACATACCGCTAATACCGTCATTCTGCTCAAGACTAAACTGTGTTTTTGTCTATCAATAGTATGATAAGAGTCATAAGATAGAGCGGACGATACCACTAGTATTTGTGAATCTGCGGTCGACATAACTGCGGAAAGTACGGCAGCGATCATAATGCCAGAAATTACTGGTGAAAAAAGTTGATTGGCGGATACTAAAAAAACTGTTTCGCCATCGATAAGATTTGGCACAAACATTTTGGCACTCCAGCCAAGTAGCAGCATTCCTGAATATACGACCAAAGCCCAGGTGATGGCAATGACTCGACCTTGTTCCAAACTTTGCTTATTTCTGAGGGCCATCAATCGAGTTACTACGTGTGGCTGACCTGGGTAGCCAATACCAATTCCCAGTAAACCAACAATAAACCCTAACGCCGCAATTCCGGTGTGATGGCCAGTAATTCCGGTTGGAGCACCTGCATTATGATAGAGCAAGCTATTGATTAATGGTTCAATGCCACCGATATGCATGATTGCCGCAGTGGGAAGGATAATTGCCGTCAAACACATAAGTAATCCTTGTAGAGTATCAGTAATACTGACGGCCCAAAAACCCCCCATAAAGGTGTATAGCATTATTATGAAAGCGCCAAGAATGACGGCAAGAGTGAAATTAATATTCAAGGCGCTGTGAAAGCTTGCCCCTGCGGCTTTAAATTGTGCACCGATATAAAATGTAAAAGAAAAAACAATAATAAATATGGCAACATGTCGTATGGTGTCGCAATGTTTACCATAGGGTTCTGCAATCATCAGGTCGGTTAATGTGAGTGCTTTTTCTTTCCTACTCAGATGAGCAATTCGCGGTGCAACCCAAAGCCAATTGATTAAAAATCCAACTATTACAGAGGGAAGTAACCAGATTGCGGATAAGCCCCAAATATATGCCGCGCCGCTGATACCCAGCAACGTCCAGGCTGAACTTGAGCTAGCACATGCACTTAAAGCTGCAGTCCATGGGCCCAGCTCTCTACTCGCCAGGAAAAAGTCACTGCTTGAGCGATTCTTGCTCTTAGCCCAAATGCCAATACCAAGCAGAGTAATTTTGTAAAGTACTAAGGTTAACAATACAATAGTGGCGTCTGCCATGGCCATCTCAAATAGGAGTTATCTGTGGCCCGTAACCCTATCAGGCTTAAGTTGTAATTACTATATGATCACATGTTCTAAAGTTTCTTATTCTCGCGGAGCAAAGACGTTAGTCGAAGATCTCGACGTGACGTTTTTTCAGGGTGAAAAAATAGGTATTGTCGGACCTAATGGCTGTGGCAAGTCAACCTTATTCCAGCTCATTTTGGGTGAGTTGCATGCCGACACCGGTAATTTTGATATACCTTCAAAATTAAAAATTGCACATGTGCGACAAGAAACTCCAGGCATGGAACGGACTGCAATTGATTATGTTCTCGATGGTGATAAAGATTTACGTATTGCTCAAGCAGAACTTATGCGAGCTGAAAAAGAAAATGATGGCGAAGCAATTGCTAAAGCGCATCAGTCATTAGAATTCCTTGGGGCTTATGATGCCGAGTCTAGAGCGGCAAAGTTACTTTTTGGATTGGGTTTCAGTGACGAGCTAATGCAAGCCAATGTATCTGAGTTGTCTGGAGGGTGGCGTGTGCGATTAAATTTAGCTCAAGCTCTAATCCAATCATCCGATTTACTGTTGCTTGACGAACCAACTAACCATTTGGATCTGGATGCTGTATTTTGGCTTGAATCTTTTTTGCGATCGTATCCCGGCACGTTACTCATTATTTCACATGATAGAGACTTTCTAGATGCAATCGTATCAAAGGTTTTGCATTTTGAGCGTGGAAAAGTAAAGGCATATTCAGGTAATTATTCTGAGTTTATTAAACTAAAAGCAGAACGAGAAAGTTTGCAAGCGAAGCAGTATGAAAAGCAACAATCAAAAATTGCACACTTGCAGTCGTTTATCGATCGATTTAAAGCAAAAGCCAGCAAAGCGAAGCAAGCTCAGAGTCGAGTAAAAGCACTGGAACGAATGGCAACTGTCGAAAATATTCAAGTTAGAGAAAAACTGTCATTTGATTTTTATGAGCCGAAACATAAACCCGATCCATTACTACGATTTGAAAAAATTAATGCTGGATATGGTGAAGAATGGATATTGAATAATGTGAACTTTTCGATCCGATGTGACAGTCGGATTGGATTGTTAGGACGTAATGGTGCGGGTAAGTCAACCTTACTAAAAACCATCGCTCAAACGGAAGTGACAACTGAAGGATCTCGTGAAGCTAGTAAACATTTAAATGTTGGATATTTTGCGCAACATCAATTGGAACAGCTTAATGGCCAACAAAGTGCATTTGATCAATTGATAGATCTCGATCCTGACCTATCAGAACAAGAAGTTCGAAATTATCTTGGAGGCTTTGCCTTTCATGGTGATAAAGTATTTGAAAATGTTGAAAACTTTTCGGGTGGGGAAAAAGCAAGATTAGTTTTAGCACTTGTTATATATCAACGACCTAATTTAATTTTACTGGATGAGCCTACTAACCATTTAGATATGGAAATGCGCGATGCATTAACCTTGGCCATTCAAAACTTTTCTGGTGCCGTCATACTGATTTCTCATGATCGATACTTGTTAGATGCCACTGTGGATGAATTGTATTTAGTTGATAGTGGTCAAGTTAATGAATTTAATGGCGACACTCAATATTATCATCAATGGTTAAAGCAAAATCGTTGGGGAAGTGATAAGTCGGCAGTTGATTCATCTAATGGTTCCACAAAATCTCCCGCGGTTGATCGAAAAGCAAAAAAACAAGCTGAAGCAAAAGTAAGACAAATGTTAGCGCCAATCAAAAAGAATTTGGATAAGGCGGAAAAGCGAGTAGAAAAGCTGCAAAGTGAGTTAGGGAAGCTGGAAACTGAAATGGCTGATAGTTCACTGTATGAGAGTGATCGAAAAGATGACTTGAGCCGTATAATTGATAGACAGTCGCAGTTAAAGTCGGAACTTACGCAAGCAGAAGATGAATGGTTTGAATTTCAAGAGGAATATGAGAGCGAATCTATTCGTGCTCATGCGGAGCATGGTATTGATTAATGAATAAAAAATTTATTGCAGGTGCGACCTGCCCTAATTGCGGTAATATAGACGCTATAGTTACTTATGTGCAAAGTGGATGTAAGGTATTTGAATGTATCGACTGTCACCATATCGAACATCTTGATTCTGATAATGGAAAAAAGCAGTCGACGAAGAAAAAATCGCAAGAGTCCATGATTCAGTGGATTAATATAGAGAATGATTAATAAGAGAATCTAAATGTCTGAGAATAATGTTAAAGATGTTGTTGAGAAAGTTTTAAACTCGGCTGATTGTCTGTACACAAGAGAACAAGTTGAGAAAACAATCGAGACGATGGCGAGTCAAATAGAGAGTCAGTTATCCGATGATAATCCTGTCGTTTTAACGATAATGAATGGAGGATTAGTATTTGCTGGTCAGCTGTTAACTCATTTGAATTTTCCATTGGTGGTCGATTATTGTCATGCGACTCGATATCGTGGTGAAACATCGGGTGGTGAATTACATTGGAAAGCCTTGCCGCAAGTCAGCTTAACGGATAGAAATGTTTTGGTCGTAGATGACATATTGGATGAAGGACATACTTTATTAGCTATTCTAAATGCGATTAAAGCACAAGGTGCTAAGCAGGTTTATACCGCTGTGTTGGTTGAAAAGGTGCACGATCGCAAAGCAGAGGCTGAATTCAAAGCTGATTTTACTGGAATGAAGGTAGAAGATCGCTATGTATTTGGTTACGGAATGGACTATAAAGAATATTTAAGAAATGCACCGGGCATTTATGCATTAAAGGAAGAAAAATGACCGATTCAAAAGTTCGCATAAATCAGCTTGATGACATACCGAGTCATGTAAAGATGATAATGGAGTCGATAAAAGCTTTTGCAAAAGATGGTAGTTATTCTGTGGATGAGTTGGAGCGAATAATGACAATCGCGCTGGAAGATGGCGAAGTGGATGAAAATGAAAAACGTGTTCTGGCGGATGTATTAGAAAAGGCTGTAAATGTTCCATTTGATGATGAAGTAAAGCCGTATGTTAAAGCTCTGAAGCATCTGTATTTATAGATATTAAATGGATTAATTAAAAATTAGAGTGAAACAATAAATTCGTCTAATAGATTGAGCAGATTCTCTTGTTTAATAAAGCGCTGTTATCTATACATTAAAGAGATATCGATAACTATTAGGACAAAGTATGAAACGCTTGTACTTTGTTGCGGATAACATTGAAGCAACAGAAAAGCTTGCTCATAACTTAATTACTTTGAAAGACCTTGTATGGCAGTACCATGTAATCAGCAAAGACGAAAGCGGGTTAATTAATCGTAGTGTGCGCAGTGCGCACTTTTGGCACAAAACGGATGTGATTCGCCAAGCAGAGCAGGGAGCGCTTATCGGCATCATAATTGGGATTATTGGTGCCGGTTTTTATGCAGCCATAAATCCTCAGCACTTACCATTGCCACTAACCTCTTGGCTTATCTCAATTTTTATGCCGATGTTCTTATTTGCTTGGATTGGTGCGGTTATCGGCAGCCGGATGCAGCATTATCAACTCAATCAATTTGAAGATGAATTAAACTATGGCGGCTACATTGTTATAGTTGATGTTCCAAAAGAAAACGTCGATATGGTGCATCAGTTTATTGTTAGCCGCTCAACAGAGCTTAGACAACTTGGCACCATGTCAGCCATTCCCATTCCTTTTTCATCGTAAAATAGGTGAAAAATCAACCGCTTTTTTAGTCACTCATCAGATCAATCTTACATTGTGTAATATTTACGTTTAAATTCACGAATATTGCATTTCGCTATTAGTTGTTGTACTACTTTTCTGTTAAATTTAGTTACGAAAGATAATAACCAAGACCATTCGGTAGTTATGTAACAGGGGCTTGTGGTATGCGAGCAGTTAAGTCTATCGAGAGTAAGACTGAGGAAAATTAATGCGATATAGCTGGCTGATGGCCTGCGTGGCTTTTTCGTTGATAAGCACATACACAAGTGCAAAGCCCTCCGAAGAAAATGAAGATGAGAAAAAAGTCATCGTCACAGGCTCTCTTATTAAGAAGACTGATGAGAAAGGACCTGCTCCGATTTTCTCGTTGACCTCAGAAGACCTCGCTAAGCTGGGGCACAATAATATATTCGATGCTCTTACAGCTTTAACTGCTCAAACGGGTTCTGTGCTAGAGGGCGATCAGTTTCCTAATGGCTTTACTTCGGCCGCTCAAGCGATAAATCTCCGTGGCTTTGGGCCTGGGAGAACATTGGTTCTGGTTAATGGCCAGCGTTTTGCACTAAATCCAACGCCTTATCAAAGTGAATCGAATTTCTTTAATTTAGCGACAATTCCTACTATCGCAATTGAAAGAGTGGACGTTTTAACCGATGGTGCATCCGCTATTTATGGTTCGGATGCTGTTGCTGGTGTTATCAATATCATTTTACGAGAAGAGTTCGACACCAATGAGCTCACGTTAACTTATGGAAACACCTATGAAGGCGGTGGAGAGTCATTTAAGTTGGCTGGAGGCCACAGTTTTAGAGGTGAAGATAAACTATTTACTTTAGGCTATGAATGGGAGAATAGAGAACCAATTTATGGTAACCAGAGAGAATCTATTGGCAGATATTACCGTCAAAGAGAGGGGCTGTATGATTTAACGACTCCCGCTATATCAGATTCGGAATACACTTTTTTTCCTGCCCCTTATGATTGGTTTTCTCAAATGTCAGATCCTAGAGATTGCGATGCACATCCCGAATTGGAGTACACGAGAGAGTTTTTCCCAGACTTACCTGACGGTACGCCGATACAAGTTTATAAAGAGTATTGTGGCAGAGTGAGCTTTGGTGACGAATCTTTAAGAAATGAAAGGGATAGACTATCTATTTATAGTAGGGGAGTTTGGTATTTTGACTCCGGCGATTTGAGCTTTAATATTTTACATTGGAATAGTAATAACACTTCAAGAAATTTCAGGCTTGGCTGGAGTGAGAATTATTTTTTACCGGTTCTTCTTCCTAATCAACAAATTGGCTTAGAGCTTCGAAACTATCGAAGAATTTTCAGCCCTTTGGAAACGGGAGATCAAGATCAAAAGTTTAATGAAGACTCCACTTCGTTCATGCTTGCTTTTGATGGATTCAATACTAAGTTTGATTATCGTTTTCAATTAGTCACAAGTGAATACCAGCATAAACAAACATCAAAAAGGTTAGTGGCGGAAGCAATGATGAACTTTTTCATCGATCCGATTGCTGAACTGATAATTGAAGATTCAGATGGTAATGAGATAGCGATTGTTCCCGTCAGAGGTGATCCTTTAGGAGATATTTTTAATTTTTATTCGCCCGTAGAGCTTACCTCTAAAGTTGGAGTGAGTTGGAGCGAAGCAGATTCTAAGTCTTTAACGGCTTCTTATTGGATGTCTGGCCAAGGATTCAAAATAGGCAATAGGCCAATAGAATATGCATTAGTCACCGAGTTTAATGAAACGTCTTACTCAATAGAAGTTGATGAAAATTCAAAAAGTTTTAATTGGTATAATTATGGTGGTTCTTCAGGCCGCGGTGACAGAGAAAGGGTTGCTGTTGGTGTCGAGTTTTTGCTGCCATTATTTGATGATGAGTCTTTTGGAAAACTTGATTTGACCCTTGCTGGGCGTTGGGATTCTTACAATGATGACTCTAATGTAAATTCAGCAGAGACAGGGAAAGTTGCATTAGAATGGCTCGTAAACGAGGACTTGAAAATTCGAGGTGTTAAAAGCTCTAGTTTTAGAGCGCCTGACTTACACTACTTATATGCTAATCAAACTCGATATTTCACCCAAGTGATTGATATTTATCAGTGTATGAGTATTGAAGGTAATACTTATGACGACTGTAAATCGAATGGAGTTTTTCAAGAAGGAATTCAGGTTGATTGGGAAGGTAGCTTAGATTTGGAGGAAGAGACAGGTACGACGCAATCGATAGGGTTTGTTTATCAACCTTCGCAAGAGTTTTCATTGTCTCTCGATTTTTATGATATTGAGTTAAGAAATCAAGTTGGCTTGCAGCCTGAATCACAGTTGATGCTTTTGGAGGCTCAATGCCGACTGGAGAGGAATTTTACTACCGGAGAAACAGAAGGGTGGGAAGTTGATTCTCCACAATGTTCTGAAATACTGGCTCGCTTTGATCGTAGTGATGATGATAACCCTACCCAAGCTGGTGCTTTTATAAATGGAGTTGTTAACACGCCAGTTAACCGAGCTTTTCGTCGCCAAAAAGGGGTGGACCTTATGATCGATGGGTTTTATGAGTCGAGTATCGGAACTTTGGGGGCGAGCTTTCAATACTCTCACATATTTGAGACACAAATTCAGGAGATTGAATCTGATCCTTCATCTTTCGATCCTGATTTTCGAGACAGTTACTTGAACGGTGAAATTAGAACCAAATCAAATTTAACTTTGTCATGGGGAGCTAGCGATTGGACATCCGCTCTTTCAATTTTTCGCAAAGGCACTAAGCCTAACGTTGATGGTACTTCGCGCCTAGATTCGTGGAAATACGTTAATTTTTCTCTCGGCCGAGAGCTGGAAGATGACAGATTTCTCATCGTTATACGTAACTTGTTTAACGAGAAGCCGGTTTTTGACAACAATCAAGCTGATTGGCCATATTATGACCGCAGCCATTATGACGCGATAGGTCGAGAAATATTCTTGGAATATCGATTAAAGTATTAAAAATAATAGTTTAATTCGATATAGGGTGTCGTCCGATACCCTCATCCTCTCTTCATTTACAAATATTTAAAATTCTTGGTAATTGTTTGTGCCAAAGTTGTGATTTTTTACCTTGAATTACCGCTATTTTCCCTGAAAAAAGTTGTCCTTTGACCCCGAATAGGTTAAAAAGTTACTCGTAAGAATAAAAATAGTGCAATTCCTAAGAATTGCCGACTCGTCAACAACCAGGGAGTAACTATGAATAAACGTAAAGCGATCGCTAATGCGGTCAAGACAGCTTTATTTGCAACCTCCGCAGTAGGTTTGCTTGCCAATCCCCTCTGGGCAGCAGAGGAAGAAGAACAAGAAGGTCAAAAGGTAACCGTCATTGGTTCGAAAATTCGTACTGATGAGCAAAACGATACTGTCCCAGTCGAAGTTATTATGGCAGACGAAGCCTTGGATCGAGGTTTCGTAAGTGTTGGTCAACTGCTTCGTCAATCTACCTTAGCTTCGGGCTCTTCTCAGGTCACTGCAGCCACTTCAAATGAATTTGTTCAAGATGGTGGACTTGGTGCACAAACACTGTCGTTGCGTGGTCTTGGTGCGAATCGCACGCTCGTTCTTCTCAACGGCCGTCGTGCTGGCCCAGCCGGTACACGTGGATCGGTATCTTCTTTTGACTTCAACACGCTTCCATTAGCTGCAGTAGAACGTATCGAAATACTTAAAGATGGTGCTTCATCTCTGTACGGTTCAGACGCTGTGGCCGGTGTAATTAATATCATCACTAAAGATGGTGACGGCGGGGCTGTTGATGTTTTTACTGCCCAGCCTGCGGATGAAGGTGGTGAGCAGTATCGGGTGAGTGGAAGCTGGGGTAAGAGCTTCAGCGCTGGTAGCTTCCGGGTTACAGCCGACTTTAATCGTCAAGATGAATTGCGCCGCGGTGATCGCGATTTCTTCGCATGTGGTGAGCGTTTTTACTTTAACCAAGACGGTTCACGAGCCGACATTATCGACCCTCGTACTGGCAAACCACAATGTATCGATTTATTGTGGGGACACGTTTGGATGTATGACTATGGGGCAGACAATGCTGACGTAGATACTTTCAACCTAGCTCAATACGACTACGCTGGTGACCTTGCATCCTACATAGCAAACGGCTATGTACCAACAGTAGGCCCTGCTGATGACATTTTTGATATTGTTATGCCTGCAGGTTGGTTTTTGACCAATGGTACAACTCCAGTTGTTAATGGTGATCATCCATTTCAAGATCGAGAAAGCTTGATTCCAAAGGTCACTACAAAAACAGTAATGGCCGATGGTGATATCGAACTAGGTGATACAGCTCGTCTTTATAGTGAGTTGTTATTGAATCGTCGTGAGGTTAAATCTCAAGGTTATCGCCAATATTGGGGCTATGTTTACAACGCAAACTCTCCGTTTTTTGCATCAAACCCTCTAAATGCTGGGTGGGAAGGTGCGCAATGGATGAGTCCAACGGCAATCACTGATCACGATTTTGACACTAATACAGTAGATTATTCGCGATTTGTATTAGGAATTGATGGCGAACTTGGAGAATGGTTTTATGATTTCTCTTTGCAGCGGTCTCATTCAAGCGCAAGTTATACGTCTGCTGTAATATACGACGACGCTATCTCAGATCAAAACTGGTTGAGCGGCTCATGTGCTGGGACAACAAGTTCTGTCCGTGGTGTCGATTGTGTGGATATTCCATGGCTCGATCCGCAATTGCTGGCGGGTAATATCACCGATCAGGCGTTAAGAGATTACTTGTTCGGTGTTGATACCGGCACGACTCTTTATGATCAAACAACGGTTGAGGGTCTTTTCACTGGTGATTTGTTTGAAATGCCTCACGGTTATGTTGGCTCTGCATTCGGCTTCCAATATCAGCGTGATCAAATAAAAGATACTCCTTCTGATACTGTGTTAGCGGGGAACGCATGGGGAGCGAGTTCGGCAGGCATCACTCAGGGTGCTATTGAGCAATATTCACTTTATGGCGAATTGAAATTACCTGTTTTACGTGATTTACCGGGAGCTGAGCGAGTTGATGTTTCTTTATCCGCTCGTTATACGGACGCACCAGAAATTAGTAGTGAGACCACTTATAAAATTGGTCTTGCATGGGAGTTTGGCGGTGGTTTCACTCTACGTGGTTCTAAAGGTACTTCTTTCCGTGCGCCTGCGTTGTTTGAATTATTCCTAGCTAATGAAACAGGTTTCTTACGTCAATCAAACGTTGACCCTTGTTTCGATTGGGCTGATGAATTGGCTCAAGGTAACATCACTCAGACAGTGGCAGATAACTGTGCAG
The DNA here is from genome assembly GCF_007570825.1 of Pleionea sediminis. GTDB lineage: Bacteria > Pseudomonadota > Gammaproteobacteria > Enterobacterales > Kangiellaceae > Pleionea > Pleionea sediminis. Next base: position 1,704,308 of record NZ_SUNB01000001.1, read on the forward strand.
CTGATGGAATAGCTCCCGATCACACTCCCTCAATTTCTGCGACAACTCTACGAGGCGGCGGCTACGGTCAGCTTGAAGCCGAAACTTCCGATGCGCAAACCTGGGGTATCATCTGGCGACCTGATTTCATCGATATGAGCGTATCGATCGATTATTTTGACTTCCTCATCGAAGGAGAAGTTGCAACTTTAAGCGCGGCATCGATAGTAGGCCGTTGTTATAGCTCTGAAACTTTTCCTAACGATCCTTTTTGTGATTTATTCGAGCGACGTGATGCGGATGATGGAATTGATAATATCAATCAGAAGTTTATTAACGTAGCCCGACAAACCAATAAGGGTTATGACTTCCGGTTTGATATTACAACCGAGTTGCCTTTTGGTGAGCTATTCATTGAAACTGAACACACCATTCAAGATGAAGCTACTCGGCTATCTTTGCCTGGGTCACCAGTTTCAGATTTGAATGGAAGAATCGGTGATCCAAAACATACGGCGAATTTGACGGTTCGTTTTACCAGAAATGACTGGTCGGTTACCTGGTTCACTAACTTCATTGGAAAAGCTGACAACTACGATGTTCCAGGCGAACAATCAGAGTTTACGTTTGTTGGTGAAAACAGCTCTAACCCAAGAGATGTAAGTTTAGTACTTGATGCTGGTGGCACTTCATACCATACGCTTTCATTCACTCACACGAATATTGCAGATGGTTTAGAGTTAACGGCGGGTGTACGTAACATGTTTGACAAAACACCTCCTCAAATCAGTGGTGGCGCTACAACTCAAAGAATCGGTACAGCGGCTTTCTATAGCCAATACGACTTCATTGGACGTAGCTACTTTGCTAACTTAAGCTACAAGTTTTAATTCCAATTAGAACTTCAAAAAAGCCGACATTTGTCGGCTTTTTTGTTATTTTAAAGAAAAAAAATTTTAGAAGTACATCATGCCTCGAATCATTGCAAAACCCGATAATCTTAACGAACTTAATTCAAATTATGAGCAAGTTGCTCTTCAAGCCCCGCTTTTTTTGAATTCAGTTCCTAAGTGTGGAACTCACTTAATCAAAAACATTTTTAGAATGTTTGTTCCCGTAAGTCAGCAATATCATAAAGAATTTATACAAATACCTATTTTAAAACAACACTTAGACGCATTTAAAACAGATGAGCCTAAATTAAGTTGGGGACATCTATTATTTTCTGACGACTCCGCGTACGCTTTGAATGGCGTAAAGCAAATTGTTGTTGTTCGCGATCCTTATTCATGGGTTTTAGCTCGAACACGCTTTTTTCTGTCGGATTCTTTTCAAGGCGATTTAGAACATTTGAAAAATGGTAACTTCTCGCTAGAACAAATATACAACATGATGATATTTGGTGTTTATCAAAGGGCACCATCGTTAAACGAAATTTTTACTCATAATGCAGTGTCATGGTTAGGAACGGGAATCCAGTTAGTTCGATATGAAGACATGGTGCATCATGTTAAAAACATTAAAAGTGAAGCTGCTGAACAATATTTTTCTGAGTTGTTAAGTCCGTTAGGGCTGTCTCAGCTTCCGAAGGATTGGCGAGAGCGAATTAAAGTTGGTTCGGATCGTAAGCAAAGTGGGACATCACGAGAAAACTTATACGGTAAAAAATACGATATACCGGATGAATTACCCGAAATTCAAAAGCAACTTGTTGATTACGCAGCTCCTGGATTAAGAAAATTATTAGGTTACGAATAGAATTATGACTGAACGAAATGTTCTGATTGTTGGCGGTGGTTCCTCGGGTTGGATGGCAGCAGCCTACTTACAAAAGGCACTCAATGTTGAGGGGCTACCACGAGTTAAAATTACGTTACTGGAATCTCCTGATATACCAAGAATATCGGTGGGTGAAGCCACTATACCTTCAATACGACATTTGCTTGCGGTTATTGATGTTAATGAGTTGGAATTCATTAAAGCCACAGACGCCAGTTTTAAGCAATCCATCAAATACGTTAACTGGGTAAAAAAAGATAACACATTTTACCATCATCCCTTTTCCAGAATTCGTCGACAACCCATTGATCTAGCTGGTGAAGAGTGGTTGGCAAGTGATCAGAAAATTCCGTTTATGGAAACCTGTTCTGAACAACCGATCATCTGTGAAATGGGGCGCGCTCCGCTCATGATGAAACCGTGGGACATGGGGGCTCCGTTAACTTATGCCTATCATATGAACGCGCAAAAGTTTGCAGACTATCTACGCGATATATCGGTGCCACGAGGTGTTAAGCATATTCTTGCGAATATGACCGGTGTTTCTTTGACTGACAGTGGAGCAATAAAGAGTGTTTCAACGGATACTGGCGAAGAATTAACAGCCGATCTTTTTATTGATTGTACTGGTTTTAGAGCAAAGTTAATTGAAGAGCAATTAAACGTTGGCTTTGAAGATTGCTCTAAGTGGTTGTTGTGTGACCGAGCTGTCACTATGCATGTTCCTTATGATGAATATTATCCAGGAAAAGTCAGGCCATACACAACGGCAACTGCATTATCGAATGGTTGGATTTGGGATATTCCAATGCAAAATCAACGGTCGATAGGCTATGTTCACTCAAGTCATTTTATTGATGAAGACATCGCTGAAAAAGAAATGAGATCTTATCAAGGTGGGAATACCGAAAAACTTAACTCCCGCTTTGTTCATTTTAAAGTAGGACGTCGGCACAATAACTGGATGAAAAATTGTGTTGCTATTGGCTTATCTGGTGGATTTATTGAGCCGTTAGAGTCTACCGGATTGTATTTGAGTGATCTAGGCACTGTTATGTTAGCCGAGTATTTTCCATACAGCGATGACGATATGGAGTCCATGTCATTTCGATATAATCGAATTTTAAGTAATCGTTTTTATGAGGTCTTAGATTTTATCAATATGCACTATTGTTTAACTCAGCGAACAGATACCGAGTTTTGGAAAACCGTACAGCAACCTGAGCATATAAACGATCGATTAAAAGCGAAGTTTGAATATTGGAAAGTAAAACCGCCAAGCAAATCCGATTTTCAAGATAATGCATTTTTTACTAATACAAATACGAGTTCTTTTTACGAACTAAAAGGGGCTGATAATCGATTACCTATTGATACAGCTGCACTTTGGAATCATGAGAGCTACGAATGTATTTTGTATGGAATGCATTTTTTAAAAGACAAATGCGATGAATGGTATGGAATAAATCGACCAGCCCTTTCGGTTCATCCTTATATTCTGCAACGCTTACAAATGGCGAACCAAAAATTACCACCTCATGAGTTCTGGCTGCAAAATATTGCTGGAATGAAACAATATAAAATGGCTTACCAACCTCACGGTTGGGTTTGTTAACGAGGAATTAAAAATGAAAACTCGCAAAGTTGTAATTGTCGGTGGCGGTTCCTCGGGTTGGATGACAGCAGCTTATTTAAACGCTGCGTTAAGTCACAATAAAAGAGCAAAAGTCGAAATTACCTTAATCGAGTCTCCCGATATTCCGCGAATATCAGTGGGTGAAGCTACTGTCTTAAGTATGCGCCATCTGATAGCGACTATTGGCATCGATGAAGTTGATTTTTTAAAAGCGACAGATGGTTCATTTAAACAAGCAATAAAATATGTTAACTGGGTTGAAAAAGATGATTCGTTTTATTATCACCCTTTTAATCGTTTTACTCCGAAGCCACTCGATCTAAGCTCAAAACTTTGGTTAGCCAGCGATCGAACATTGTCTTATACCGATACAGTGACAATTCAACCTCACTTATGCGAGCTGGGATTTGCACCTAAAACTTTGGGTGAATGGAATCTAGGCGCACCCTTTAGTTATGCTTATCATATGAATGCTCAAAAGTTTGCGGATTTACTGACTAATATTGCGGTGAGTCGAGGCGTGGAACACATTAAAGCGAATATGACGGACGTCAATTTGCGTGAAGACGGTAGTATTCATTCGATAGAAACCGATCAGGGACATATTCTCACTGCCGATCTTTTTATCGACTGTACCGGATTTCGAGCAAAATTAATTGAAGAAAAGTTAAATGTTGGATTTGAAGATTGTTCACAATGGTTGCTTTGCAACCGTGCCGTTACGATGCATGTTCCTTACGATAAATTTTATCCCGGTTATGTAAGACCATACACAACAGCGACTGCTTTATCGAATGGATGGGTGTGGGATATTCCCATGCAAAATCAACGTTCGATAGGTTATGTTCATGCAAGTGACTTTATTTCTGAAGAGGAGGCGCTTAAGGAGTTACATGCATACCAAGGCGAAGGATGTGAAGAGCTTCCGGCGCGAACCATTCACTTTAAGGTAGGTCGACGACATCAAACTTGGTTTAAAAATTGTATATCGATAGGTTTGTCAGGTGGTTTTATCGAACCGCTTGAATCAACCGGATTATATTTAGCTGACCTCGGTGCAGTTATGTTAGCCGAGCACTTTCCATATTCCGATGAAGATATGTCGGTACTCTCGCAGCGCTACAATCGAATTATGAGTAATCAATTCTATGAAGTGCTGGATTTTATTAATATGCATTACTGTTTAACGAAAAGAACCGATACAGAGTTTTGGAGAGAAGTTCAAAAACCTGAGAGAATAAATGATCGTTTAAAAGCAAAGTTAGAATTTTGGAAAGCAAAACCACCCACGTCCGCTGACTTTGAAGATCAATTTTTTCCGGGGATGAGTTTCCAATCTATTAATGAAAGCAATACTGGTGGTGACAATCGACCATCAATTGATACTTCAGGAATTTGGAATAATAAGAATTACGAATTTATTTTATACAGTATGGGATTTGAGAACCACTTTAACCATCATTGGCAAGGCTCTATTCCTGCCCAAACACCACCTGCGATTCAAAGGCGTTTTGATATGGCGAGAAACAGCCTTGCAAAACACGATGAATGGTTAAAAAAGGTGGTGGGTATGAAAGAATTTAGTGAAGCGAAAAAGCCAGTCGGATGGGTATAAAAAAGAGGAGCTTCTGCTCCTCTTTTTTATACATTTATTCGGATTTACTTCCGATGTGCTTTTCTAAAAAGGCAAACATTTTTTCAAATTGCTCTACTCTGTTTTCCAGATCATAAAACCCATGTCCTTCATATGGCTTAACTAGAGTTTCATACGGATGACCGACCTTATCTAACGCTTTTTGCATTCGGTACATATTGTCAATTGGTACACGTTCATCCCTAGCACCGTGAATAAAAAAGATGGCTGCTTTAATTTTGTCAGCGTGATAATAAGCCGACCTTTCTTTCACAAACTCTTCATCGTAGGCATTCCAGGCATCATGTAAGAATTTTCTACCATTTTCAGATTCTGCGGTATCGCTTTGATCGACCTGTACTTCTATGTCGTAAACTCCAACAACACCGATTGCGCATTGGTATAAATCCGGTTCACGAACTACTCCCATTAGGGCTGCATAACCGCCATAACTTCCACCATATATGCATACTTTATCTTTATTAGTGTATCCCTGATCGATAGCCCATAAGGTTGCATCAGTGAGATCATCTTGCATCTCTGCGCCCACTTGCCGATAAGCATCATATTGAAAGCTTGCTCCTCGGCCGCCCGAACCACGATAATTGACTTGCAAGACACCATACCCTCGGCTTGCTAGAAGCTGAGCTCTGTTGTCATAACCCCATACATCTTGTACGCCATAAGGTCCGCCATGCACATATAACACGAGTGGTGCCTGTTTTTTTCCTTTTGGCATTGTAAGGTAGCCACGAATTTCCAGTCCATCTCGAGCCTCAAAGGATATCGGTTTCATCGGAGCAAGTTTTTTACGATCGATCCAAGGGAAAGTCTGAACTAAGTGTTTTACTTGGAAGGTTTTTCTATCGAACAAATAAAAGGTACCTGGGTTAGTGTCGGACCGGACACTGACCATTGCCGATTTTCCATCATCAGTGAAATCATATAATCTTACTTCTTGGCCGGGAAAAGCTTTTTCGAGTGAACGGTGTGTCTTGGCCATAGGGTGGGACGGATCAAAATAATCAGTCACATAATACCCCGGCATTCTTTTGATACCTATCAATTTAGGCTTAAGAGGATCTCCATCAGTAATCTGCTCTTTTATCTCTGCGTCATCATCTATATCTAATATTTTAGTTAAAGATTTATCCGCTAATTTTAATCTGAAAATTCCTCTACCTATATTTGAATCAGATGACTCAACAATTAAACTTTTTTCGTCCTTCCCAAGTCTCAGAACATCTAAAGTAATATTTTTAGCATCAAATTCTTTGAATAGTTTCCATTCTCCTTTTTCATCCTTAATGTAAATCCAAGTAAGTTCCTCTTCATAATCTTCGCCGGTTGCTACTCTTATTGTGCCGCTAGAGTCGGCAATCAATCCCCCATTTTTTACTGGACTTCTTTCAACTTTGTATTTTCTCCCGGTATAAATATTGAGTCGATAGGCGGTCGCAAATCCATCGTCCCATTTAACAATTAAAATATGCTCATCATCATTATGAAGCATACTCATTATTCTAAAAAAAGAGGGCCATTCGTCGGGTCTGCCGGCAGAGCCCTTGGTAGGCATAAGCTGAGCTGGGCGGCTGCCATCGATATTCCGGGCGAACATATATCCCGTATCTGCGGGCTGATCAAGAGGACCAACCTTTTTCTCAAGGGTATAGTAGATTCTTTTGTTGTTAATCCAGCCGAAATTCCCAACTTGCTCGTCCTCACCATCAAAGTTAATGAAATGTTTGGGTTTCATATTTTTTAAGTCAAAAACAACTAGCTTCTTTTTTCCTGTTGCTTCAACAGACGCCAAGATATGTTTACCATCGGGAGATAAAGAGACGAATGTTATGTCGCCAAACTTCATATAATCTTCGATAGATATTAGATCTTTATCTGCTGAAAAAAGATGGGTCGATATCCCTATAATTAATAGGAATTTAACGATATTTTGAATCATTGCGTATCCTTTCGTGGGTTGATTTGGTTTGATTTTACGCATTAGTCAATCATAAATCTAATTTTCTTACAGCGAATTGAGTGAAGCTTAAACAAGTTGGTTGAGTGAATAGGATGAAAGATGTGCAGCTATATTCAGTAGTTCGCAAATAAAAAAGGAGAACTATCAGCTCTCCTAATATTGGGAAAAGATAAAAACTTTAAATTTTTCAGAGTCTAAAGTTACTTACGCAAAAAGGTCGTATTCGTCGGCTGATTTAATGGTTACCTCTACCATATCTCCAACTTCTAAAGACTCTTCAGTTGCAATTTGCACGCGGCCATCTATCTCAGGTGCATCGTATTTAGTTCGACCTATTGCGCCCGTATCGGTGATTTCATCGATTAACACGTCCATGCGCTGGCCAACTTTTTTCTGCAAGCGCTCAGCACTGATTTCTTGTTGAACGCGCATGAAGGTTTCCCAGCGATCTTGCTGAATGTCAGGATCGATATGATTTGGCAGCTGGTTTGCGGTGGCACCATCGACGGGTGAATATTTAAAAGCACCAGCGCGATCGAGTTGAGCTTCATAAAGAAAGTCAATCAATTCTTTAAAATCGTCTTCGGTCTCCCCGGGAAAGCCTACAATGAAAGTACTTCGAATAGCCAAGTCTGGGCAAATATCTCGCCATTTTTTTATACGATGAAGCACTTTTTCACTGGCAGCTGGACGCTTCATGTTTTTTAATACTTTTTGACTGGCATGTTGAAATGGGATGTCTAAGTAGGGAGAAATTTTTCCTTCCGCCATTAAAGGAATAACATCGTCAACATGAGGGTACGGATAGACATAATGAAGTCGTACCCAGGCGTCGAGTTTGCCGAGTTCCTGGCAAAGCTCTTGAAAACGTGTTTTAACCGGCATACCGCCCCAAAATCCGGTTTTGTACTTTACGTCGATACCATAGGCGCTCGTATCTTGTGAAACCACCAATAATTCTTGAACGCCATTGTTAACCAGATTTTCCGCCTCTTGCATAACGCTACCTATATCGCGACTTCTTAATTTACCGCGCATCGAAGGAATGATGCAAAAAGTACAGTTGTGATTGCAGCCTTCGGAAATTTTTAAATAGGCGTAATGTTCAGGTGTGAGTTTTAATCCCGCTGGCGGAATGAGATCCATAAAAGGATCATGCGCTGGCGGTAAGTGTTCATGTATTTGTTGCATGACTTCATCATAAGCATGAGGGCCTGTTACTGCTAATACATTAGGATGAACTTCTCGAATAGTGTTTTCTTTAACACCCAAGCAACCTGTAACGATAACTTTACCATTTTCAGCTAAGGCATCGCCGATAGTATCGAGAGATTCTTGAACTGCTTCGTCAATAAATCCACAGGTATTAACAACGACGACGTCAGAGTTATCGTAACTATTGGATAGCTCATAACCCTCTGCTCTTAGTTGAGTAATAATGCGTTCTGAGTCCACGGTATTTTTAGGGCAACCAAGACTGATAAAGCCAACGCTAGGTATTTTTGATGTCATAATGTGGAACTACTCAGAGGTTAATAAATTTTCGGTGTTTCGATTCAGCAAACGTGGATGACTTTCGTCAAATGCATATTCGAGTGCTGACGATAATAATCGGTTTAATTGATCGTTGGTTTCGCCTAACTTTTCCAAAGTTTTAACCAGTAATCGGTAAGATTCTAAGTTGGGCTTTATTTGGATTGACCGTGATAAGTATTCTTTTGCTTTGCCCCACAGTTCATTATGAAAACTCAATTGTCCTAGTGTACTGTGTAACTGCCAATCGTTAGCTCCTTCTGCTTTAAAGGATTCTGCGAAGTTTAGCTGACTTTTATTATCTCGTCCTGCAGCACTGCCATACCAATAAATAAGGTCGTGATGATAGCCACGCTTGAGTGTACTTCTCAGAATCGCTTCTGCCTCTGCTTTTGCGCCCAATTCAATCAATAATTGAGCATATACGCAGACATAACGACGGTTTTTCTGGTATTCGGAAGACAAACTTTGCCAGCGCTGTTGAAGTTGTTCGCAGCCTTTTTGTGCTTCAAGCTTTAATAATTCAGCAGTACATTCAAACTCAATTTGCAAAAAGTGATCGGTATTAAGAATTTGGTTTTTCTTAATTTCAGGCAGTAAGTCGTATAATTTTGTCCAATCTTTAAGGCGGTAATAGCATTTGCCTAATAATTTTAATACGTAAGGGTGTCTTTGTCGGTGTCCCCATAGTTGAGCGAGTGATGCAAGTGCATGCTCGAACTGCCCGCTTTCATATTGTAAGTCAGCCTGAGTGACGCTCACTGCAATGTTTGCATCGGGTTCATTTTCGGCGGCTTGTTGCAAATAGTCGTCACGCTTAACAAAGTCTTTTTGCTCTTGCGCTGCTTTTGCAGCCAACAAGTAATTTATCAATCGGTTCTCTGCTTTTTCGGCACTTTTATTAAAAAGTTGCTCAGCTTTTTCAAATCGTCCTTCGGTTAATGCGATGAGTCCGGCCAAAGTTTGGTTTCGTGATTTCTTCTCGCCGCGATGATCTTTCCAGCGTTTGAGTTGACGCCCTGAACGTTTCACAGACATAAAAAACCAGGACAAGACAGAAATGGCAATAATGAGCATTAATAGTAAAGCACCAAACAACCAAAGGCGCATCTCTATCGCGTGCTTGTCCCAAGCTAATATCACAAAACCTTCTTGGCTTTTAATAATCCAAGCCATTATCGCGCCAACGATGATGGCAAGTAATCCGAGTCGAACCAACTTCATGGTTGGTCCTCCTCATTATTTACTGAAGATTTTTGATCGGTAAACCATTGCAATCGTCGCTGTTCGCGTAACTCTTCAATAATAGGTAAAGCACGAAGCTCATACGAAATCTTTTTGTTGAGTCGCTCTTCTTTGAGCGCTTCAATTTCATTTAGCATTTGCTTTGAAAGTTCATTATTCGCAAAATACTGTGTAATCAGTTCTGACGCGGCTGTTAGTCGCGACTCAAAATACTCTTTGTTTTCTTCAAGAGCTGCTGTTTGTGCTTGCGTTATGATCAGCTGCAATGTGGCTCTTAATACGGATTTTTGATTCGGCGTTAGTAAAGGCGGAACTTTTTCATCATAAGGATGGTATTTAAAAGCTTTGTCGCTAAAGTCTTCAAGTGTGACCATAAGTTCATCAAACCATTCTTTATGTTGCTCTTCTTTCAGCTCCTCCTTTTTGGGAAGAATTAGGGTTTGTGGCTCTAGATTCATAGAAAGATTTTCGAGTGATGTTAGTTTGAGAAGAATGGGTGATAAATCATGTTCGGGAATACTCGCCAAATAGGTAATATCGTCACTTATGGCTTGTCTAAGGTTCGCCAGTTGCAAATCGGTTACGCCCTTCAGGGTATCCTCTGCCTGAGCGACAAGCGCCGTTGCCACTGAAATGCTGTTTTCGAACGCGATTTTTTGTTCGGCAAGCTTTAAGTAATAGTGGGCTTGCTCAATTAACCACTCTTGCTTGCCTTGGCTCGAGAGAACTCTTAATTTATCTTGCGTAGCAGCAAGCTGCTGGCGGAGTAGGTTTGAGGTGCTTTCTGTTTGCTCGAGCTGAGATTTTGTATTGGAGAGATCTTGAGTCTGTTTAGATAAATCAGATCGAAGCGATTCCACCAGAGCGACTTGACTTTGAATGATGTTATCTTGTTTTGTTAGCTGTTCATTTAGCGACTGCTGGGTATTGTATTGCTCATAGGTATTCCAACCGCCAAATCCCAAAGCAATTAATACAAGCAAGATAAGGAATAATATTGAACCAGAAGATTTGGGTTCTTTTTCGTTATGTTTCAGCACCATTTCTGGAGAGTCGGAACTGTCACTGGACCTAACGTCTGAAATTTCAGGCGCAATGCTCTCTTGCTCTTGTGATGCATTTTTACTTGAAACATTGGGTTCATCCGACGTATTTGATGACACCTCATCACTAATACTTGGGTTTGTCGGCTCGTCTGCAGTTTCAGGGGATGCTGCATCGGTTAGTTGTTCGTCTTTGTTCGATTTGTTTGAATCTGGATTGTTTTTTTGTTTATTTTTGTTGGCCATAAAGACTTCCCATTACAATGACATAGCAGAGCGGATAATATCTTCTGTAAGAGCACTTTGGCTTCGTTTAACAATAGTGTGCTCCAACTGCCTGGCAATGTTTTCGAGCCGCTCACTGGTTACTAACAGTTTAACAGGTTTGTCCAGACAATGGCTAAGGTGTTGTAATGCTTCGTTGCTAGAGATAACCCAAATGGCTTCTAGCGAATTTGTTGGTAAATTGTCATGGATGTTTTGGCAAGGCACAGCGACTCTCTGATAAACCTCAAACTTAGTAACATGAGCACCTCGCCTAGTGAGTTCTGATTCGATAGTGTCGCGTCCACCCAGTCCGGAAATTAAAGAAATACTTTTGTTTTTACAGTTTAGAAGGTTTTTTAGAGAAAGTAAGTCTTCACTTGTAGTGCGTACGGGATATTCAACATTAGTGATTCCCAAGTTCGATAGTGCCTCAGCTGTCGCTTTTCCTATGCAGTAAACGGACAGCTGATTTAGCGATTGCCAGTGTTCTTTGTTGACCAGGTTATGAGCAAATTGAACAGCATTCGGGCTGACGAATATGACAGAGTCTTTGAATGCTGGAATGGAAGTGTCGATTTTTTCTATTGTCAGTAGAGGAATCGACACTGCTTTCAAACCATTCGACTGTAAGCCCTCCATTAACGGTGCCGCCTGGTGGCTCGGGCGTGTCACCACAAAGGTTGTCATAGAGGGATTAGTTTTTGTGGAGCAGGGGTTGAATGATTTTGTCGGCGCCTTGCTCTTTTAAAGCCTCACCGACCATTGCTCCGAGCTGTTTGGCTTCGGAAATGGGTGCTCGATGGCTGAACTTAAGTATGTTCACTCCGTCAAGTGAGCCAACTAAACCACGAAGGTAGAGTTGTTCCTGATCTTCGTCGTATTCAGCGTAAGCACCGATCGGAACTTGGCAGCCGCCTTCCAGGTGATGCGACATGGCACGCTCTGCAGTCACTCGAGCGGCGGTAATGCGATGATTAAGTGGGGCGAGTAAATCTTTGGTCTGCTGATCGTCGCTACGACACTCTATTCCGACAGCTCCTTGGCCCGCAGCGGGTAAAATTTCTTCAGGAGTAAGTTCAGACTTGATTCGATATTTCAAATCAAGGCGGAGTAAACCTGCTGAAGCGAGAATGACGGCATCGTAATCGTCATCATCCAACTTTTGAAGTCGGGTTCCGACATTACCGCGCAAACTTTTGATCTTTAAATCGGGTCTTAGTGCTTTCAATTGGCATTGTCGGCGTAAGCTCGAAGTGCCAATTATCGCATCAGAAGGGACTTCGCTAATATTGGCATAGATGTTAGAAACAAATGCGTCGGTTGGATTTTCGCGCTCGCAAATAACAGCAAGCTCCAGGCCTTCGGGGAATTCAGCAGGAACGTCTTTCATTGAATGGACAGCGATATCGGCTCTTCCTTCAAGCATTGCGACTTCGAGTTCTTTGACGAACAATCCTTTACCGCCAACTTTTGCCAAAGGAGTATCAAGAATCTTGTCACCTTTGGTAACCATTGGGACCAGTTCAACTTGAATATCACTGTGCAAATCTTCCAAGCATTTTTTAACAAAATGTGCTTGCCATAATGCAAGGGGACTGCGACGAGTTGCGATACGAATTAAAGACATAAACTACTTAAGTAAACCTCATCATGTATATATTAAAATCTTAGCATATAAGACATAGGAAACGGAGTAATGGTTCAAGGTTATTTTGGTAAATGTCTAAATATTATATGCATGAAGAGCGTAATGCATAAAATAAGTTGCATTAATTTTCCGTGTCGTTTTAATGACTAAAGTTGTTTAACTAACTTCCTTATTTCCGCAGCATGACGACGGCTGACTTCAAGTTCGTCTTCACAGTCTTTTAAGACGATGAAAAGATGTCCTTTTTCGTTTTTCGTTAATCCATGAATGTATTGTTTATTAACTAACGCATTACGATGAATTCGTACAAATTGGTCTGAAAACTCTTTTTCTAATTGCTTTAACGGATCTTCGATCAATGTCTCTCCGCCTTTATGCTTAACATTGATGTATTTTTGATCGGCTTGAAAGTAAAAAATGTCGTTAACCGGAACTAGTCTGACTTCACCTCTAATTCTTGCCGAGATATGTTTGCGATTGGATGCGTCGGGAGTTTGTTCTACCGCTTTTTGAATTTGAATTGAATTTAAACGACTGGCCTTAGCAATAGCTTTCGCGAGGTTTTCACGATTTATTGGCTTAAGTAGGTAGTCAATGGCATTCACTGAAAATGCATCCAGCGCATAATCATCATAAGCGGTGACAAATATAACGGCTGGTGGGTTCTCGAGTTGCATCAGGTGACCCGCGGCTTCCAATCCATCCATTTCAGGCATTCGGATGTCTAAAAACACCAAGTCTATTGATGTTTTATTACATATATCAAGCGCTTCGCGACCAGTCGATGCCTCAAATACCTTGGAGTTTGGATTCGACTCGGCAAGCATTCGTTCTAATCGTTGTCGTGCGAGTGGTTCATCATCGGTTATTAATAGATTCATCGTTAAGCTCTGGTATGGTTACCGTGACACTGTATTGGTTTTGTTCTCGATTAACCTTCATTGTAGCCAATGGTCCGTAGCGAATACTAAGACGTTGTTCAATGTTTGACTGAGCCATCTGGTTACCGCTTAAACCAGGATCATCCGGTAAAGGGTTCGAAACCTTGATTTGGACACCCGTTGTTTTGTTTTTGATCGCAACCTGTTCGATATTAATCTCGATTAAACCGCCTTCTGCTAGCCTTTGAATGCCATGATAGACTGCATTTTCCACTAGCGGCTGTAGGGTAAACGGCGGAATCGTAAATTTCTCACTGTCGATATCTTGTAATGCAACATTCCAATTCATCGTCAGTTTTGGGCCTAAGCGCTCTTTTTCAATTTCCAGATAGTTTTTACACAGTTCAATTTCTTGCGACAGTGAAATTAAGTCACCCGCTGGTTTTAGGCTTGAACGGAGCAGTACAGAGAGGTGCTCTAGGGTAGATTCTGCACGTTGCGCATTAATTGCTATCAAACTGGCAATTGTGTTTAACGTGTTGAACAAAAAGTGCGGCTGGATTCTTGCTTGTAAGGCTTTAAACTGTGCTTCACTTTCTGACACTATGCCATTGAGCACTTGCTGTCTCAGATAAAGATAGCGCATCCAAACTAAGGTTATGAGAAGGGCTGAGAGGGTGTTTCGAAAAATAAACCAAGATTGCTCTTGATGTTGAAACCAGACAAGAGGCTGGTTGTAGAATAGAAATAAGGCGGCCAAACTTGCGAGCATTGTGACAAATGAGACGCTGGCGCAGGTGAATAAAGTCACGGATATGATGGAAAGGTCATTTAGCCATCGCCTTAATAAACACAAAATCGCTCCGCTGCCCAGACTGACCCATAATGTAAACAAACTATTTTCACCTAATTGCAGCCAAAACGAATGATGTATTTGATGAGTTAATAAGGTAAACAATACAGCCAGTAACTCGGATAAAAGCACTAACATGAAAACCCGCGGTAACTGACAAAAGTCAGGGATAATCCCGCGCTCCGAGGCTTTAATTGAGTTCAACGACTCCATGCAAGTCCTATTCGGATTGTAATTGAAGCGTTAAGCGGTTCATATCATCGACTAAGCTTTCTCTTACTCGATCAAGTAAGATGCCACTAGAGTCTCCTTTGCGCCAATAAGCTTCTCCATAAACCAATTCAAAGTCGTATCCTGCATTTTCCCGGGCAATGTGTTGCTCGACGGCAGCAGTGATTTTTGACTTTAGGATTTTGCCGGCTTCTTTATTCGTTTCGGGCAAAACGAGCAAAAACTCTCCGGATTGCGAATAGCCAATCATATCCGCCCAGCGCAATTCATCTTTTAGCAGCTGCGATAATTGATTGCTAATCTTAACTGGGACAGAACACAGCTCGTCTTGGTCGAACATCAATAGTTTGACTTTTAAAATAGCCAGTGGGTTTTGATACCGCCGACTGCGGCTGACCTCATAATCTAAGAATTGAATCCAATTGGGGCGCTTGGGAATAGGAGAATAGACGGATGGCGAATCACCTTCTGGAGTATTAAAGGTTATCGCTCGAAAATAATGGGCTGTGTAATTAGGATTGCTGGGAAGTAATGCTTGCCAATGTTCCAAGTGAAGCGCTTGATTTCTTTCTTTATTGAGTAGATGAAACGTCTTTTCTTCATCGTCGCCAGCTTCAAGAGGCAGTGAAGACCAGTGTTTCCCCTCAATATTTTCGGTATTTTCATTAATCCAGGTGGCAAACTGTCCGTTACTCCAAATTATCTTGCGATTTTCGTCTAGAATTACAATACCAAGTTGGGAGATATTAAGTATCTCCGATAAAGATTTTTGGTAATCGAATGTTGTCGTATTTTGCATAATTTGGACTGACTGGTTAATGAATCGGGTGACAAACGGGCTGTACTTGTATAGCCTGAGTAGCTTCTTTAACCATAATTCATTCCTGCATAAATGCCAATATAATCAGCGTGTTGTGTGGACAATTACTAGGCAGCTTATAGCTTCATGGGGCAAAACTCATCATCCGATTCAATGGCGAATTTGGAAATCGATAAAAAGCGACTTAAGCAGTTGCAGCATCGATTCCTTGAGCTTAATGACCAGAGAAAAAGCCTACTTGAGCAGAATCTGAATGAACGAGAGAGTAATTTTCTCGAGCTGATTCCATTTCTTTTTCATATAAACCACCCTACTTTACCGGGATATGTTGGTAGCCAAACACCTTGTGGTGTCGCAAATTACGAAGTTTCTCGAGCAACACTTCAGCTGGCTAAAAAATACGCCCGTAGTCTCGATTATAGTCCGCGAGCGGTCAGGCAGATACAAATTGATGCAATTTATTTAATGGGCAGCGCGGGTTCCATTGCGCATTCATCCCACAGTGATTTAGATATTTGGGTGTGTTGCCGGAAAGAATTGAATCAAGAGCAGCGTCAATTACTGCGTGACAAACGAGATGCGATTCATAAATGGGCGAAAAATCAATCGATAGATACCAGCATCTATCTTGTTGATGAAAACGATATTCTCGATAGTAGTGCTGAGAACGAGCAACAAACAATTAAGTCTGGATTGTTGCTAGATGAGTTTTACCGCACACAAATTCATCTCGCTGGTCGGTATTTACTATGGTGGCTGGTTCCTCCTGAGCAGCGTGCTGACTATGCTAAATTTGCGAGTAAATTAATTGATGAACGTCATGTTCAACGGGATGAATGGATTGATTTTGGCCCGGTTAAGCACATCGAGATCGAAGAGTTTTTATCAAATGCGCTTTGGTATATTAACAAAGCGCTAGAGTCTCCTTATAAGACGGCATTAAAACTGGTTTTGATGGAATCTTATTTGAGCCAGTATCCTAATGTGCAGCCGCTAAGTAATGACTACAAGCAGTTTGTTTACGATCTTATGGATAATGCGACGGTGGTTGACTCTTACTTATTAATGCACCGAAAAGTTGAAGAGTATTTAATATTAAATAATCAAACAGATCGCCTCGAGTTTGTAAGACGCTGCCTTTATCAAAAAATTAATGAACGCGTCATTAAACAAGGTAATCAATTAAAAGAAACGCGAAAAATAATTGAAAATCTGGTTGATGAATGGCACTGGAACGTACAAAAACGAAAGCTTTTTGACAACAAAGCGAATTGGGACATCAATCAAATAGGTAATGAAAAGCGTTTGTACATAAAACAGCTAATCACGAGCTTTCGGACGATTGGGCAGTTCATAAAACAACACGAATTGTTTTATAAAAAGTATAAAATGCAGTTACTTACCTTAAGTCGAAAAATTAGCGCAAACCTGGAATTAACTCAAGGAAAGATAGAACGGGTTAATATTAATTTTGTGCCTCAAATGGTAGACAAACACTTGTCACTCGTTCGTCAAACGAAAGCGCGAGATTTAGAACTGTGGAGCTTTTATGACCGGGCGATCAGTCATCAAGAGACTTATTCTGCGGAACCGGTGTATCAATGTGGATCATTGCTCGAATTACTGGTTTGGGCGAAGGTAAATGGGCTACTTTCCGAAGGTACTGCTGTTCAATATCGTGACTCAAAACAGCAACTGCAATACGATGAGCTAGAACACTTAATACAAGAATTGCTTGCCAATGATTATTCGAAAAAGAAAGTAGGCGATGAGGTTTATCAATCGCCGCCAGTTGTTAATGAGATTTCCTGCTTTATTAATGTAGCGCAAGATAAATTGACTAATATTGCAAAGCAAGGAATGCACATTATTACTAATAAGAATGATCCTTTTTGTTATGGCACAGACTGTTATAACTTAATTGAAACCATTGACCTGTATTATGTTAATAGTTGGGGGGAGCAATTTGTTATCCACTTCAAAGGTGATACCAGTTTGTCCGAAGCTGCTATTGCTTTATTGGAATTAATCGAACGGCAAGATAAAGAACCATTGCTCAAGTTTTTCAATTTTTCATCCATGCGATCGGCTGAAATTATTAATCGTGTTAAAGGCTTGTATCGTCAATTAATCAGTTGTTACCAAGAAAAGCAGGGCGCAATCACAAAGTATGTCTTTCGTTTAGGTATCAAATATTGCGTGGTTGAAAAGCAGGGTGAGCGTTTTGTTGTTCATCAGTTTAATGATGAAGAGAAGTTATCAGAATTACTGATTAATCAGTTCAATGATTATCAATTAATTCAACTCGATCCAAGATGTTTTACCGATCCAGTCATTCAAATAGCGCTTTATAAGAGCAGTCGAGGTAGTCATACTCTGATTGTTAACCCTCATATAGGATATAAAAATTCCTACTGTTTTATTGATCAGCATGGTGGTTTGGTTTACGGCTTTTTTAGTCATCATGATATACATGAAAACGTTAATGAGCTATTCAAGTGTTTGAAGAACAGCTGTCATGATTATGATCCTGATTTAACCTATATTCATACACTGAATAAAGATCAAAGTTTGAGTCGATATGAGAAAGTTAACCAAGGTGAGTCGTCTTCTCTTGGGCTAACTATTACGGTTGAATCGAAAGACGACTCCAGTGAGTCAGAAAAGCAACATTTGATTGTGCAAGCTAAAGGCAAAGAGTTTCGCTTTGATCGGCGCGCTCCAGACCTCTCCTTACAATTTAAGCGCTGGTTAGACCGAGCGTTCGAAGCCAGTTTTGACGATATTTATATCGAAAAACTGAATTTGCACATACCGCAAGAGTTGCTGACCGAAGCTAAAGTTTTGCTTGAAAGAAATACCATTTTCCGTGAGCTCACAGAACAAAGTCAATAAACGACAAAAAGCACCGTTTTGCATTATGTAAAATGTCGGATTTAGGTATACTAGCCTCATGAAAAAGAACATAAAAATTTCAATTTGGATTGTATTTGCGTTGTCATTGTTTGGGTGTGGACAAAAAGGGCCTCTCAAACCGGCAAACTCAGTCGTGCAAGTTGAAACACAAAAAAAAGCGTTGGACTAATTCCATGTTGATCAGTTTTGCTAAAATGCAGGGCTTGGGCAATGATTTTATGGTTGTTGATACAATTTCACAGCCCATTTATTTTAATCAATCCCAAATTAGACGGTTAGCCGATCGTCACTTAGGTGTTGGATTTGACCAACTCTTATTGGTGGAGCCGCCGCAACAGCCTGACGTTGATTTCCACTATCGTATTTTTAATGCCGATGGAAATGAAGTCGAACAATGCGGAAATGGCGCGCGGTGTTTGGCTCGCTTCGTGAAAATTATGGGACTCACCTGGAAGTACAAACTTCGTATTAGCACGTTGAAAGGCGTCATAACTACACGAATGCACAAGGATGGTAATGTAACCGTCGAAATGGGGGTTCCGAATTTAGAGCCAGATAAGATCCCTATTCGATATGCTGAGCGAAATTTAGAGTACAGTGTCGAAAGTGATGGAATTCGCCACAAAGTCGGAGCCGTCTCGATGGGCAATCCACATTGTGTTATGACGGTAGATAATCTGGAATCGACTCCTGTTGAAGGATGGGGAAAGTCGATTGGTGAAAATCATATTTTCCCTGAACAAGCTAATGTCGGTTTTATGCAAGTCATTTCTGAGCGAGAAGTTAATCTTAGGGTGTTTGAGCGCGGAGTGGGTGAAACTCTGGCGTGTGGAACAGGCGCATGTGCCGCAGCAGTTGTCGGCATCTTAAATAAGCAACTTGGTAAAAGAGTGCGGGTTAATTTACCGGGCGGTTATTTAACCATCGACTGGGAAGGTGAAGGCCAGTCTTTGTTTATGACAGGTCCCGCGGAATTTGTATTTGAAGGACAAATCGAAATATGAGTCAACAAGAGCAATCCATTTTACCTGTTACAGAAAAGCAAGTTTTCGATTATTTAATTGAACACCCAGACTTTCTGGAAAAAAATCCTTCTTTGTTATCACAGTTATCAATTAGCCATCAAGTTGATGGTGGCGTGTCTTTGGTTGAGCGACAAGTAAAAGTATTGAGAGAAAAAAATAGAGAGCTTCAAGGCAAGTTGATTGAAATGCTCAATGCTGCTCAAAAAAATGAAAATCTATTGAAAAAATCTATTCGATTAATACTATGTTTAATTGATTGCCAATCACTAGAGCAACTGGCTAATACATTGCATGATATTATTCCGCGAGAATTCGACTTGGATGCAGTTTCAATTAGTCTTTTCGGTCATTGGACTCGAGCTTCGAATGTCCGTGTGTATCAAAAATCTGATCGGCTACTTGAATCATTAGGCTGTAACTTTCCTGATAATGAGCCAATTTGTGGAAGAATGGACAGTAAAATAAGAGACTCTCTCTTTTCGACCCATGCAATTAAATCGGGTTCTGTTGCTATTTTGCCGTTAGGTAAAAACGGACAACTCGGTGTTCTTGCGTTACTCAGTCGAGATCAATCTCGTTTTTCTCCTGATATGGGCGATCTATTTCTTCAACTCATATCATCAATTACGACTCAGCTCCTCGTTCGATTTAAAGACTTTGATTAACTATGCTGCTATCCGATGGTTATCAATCATATTTAGAGTTCATAACATACGAAAGAATGCTATCGGAAAAAACAGTTGCTAGTTATCAGCGAGCAATAAATCAGTTTTTATCATATTTAAAAAAACAGAACATCATTAATTGTGATCAGGTCTCTGTATTTTGGGTAAGACGATATTTGGCAGAAATGCATTACAGTAAATTAAAGTCGCGTTCTATTGCGCAAAAAATATCAAGTTTGAGAAATTGGTTTCAATTTTTAGCACAAAAAAATATTGTTCCAGCAAATCCCTTTAATGGAATAAAAACCCCTAAGCTTGAAAAGCATTTGCCAAAAACGCTTGAAGTTGATGAAATCAATGTATTATTGGATAAAATGCCGAGTGATGACTTTCTCAGCTGTCGTGATAAGACGATAATGGAATTATTTTACTCATCCGGTATTCGACTTAGTGAATTGCAAGCTGTCCAATTCAATGATTTGTCTATAAGTGACTCATCCATTCGAGTAACCGGTAAAGGAAGTAAGACCAGAATTGTTCCTATTGGCAGCAAAGCTCTTAAACTAATTAAAAAATGGCTTACTTTCAGAAAGTCCTATACCGATGAAGATGAAACAGCATTATTTATTACTGAATCTGGTTTGCCGTTAAAGCACCGAAGTATTCAGTCAAGAATTGCTGAATGGGGTATTAAGCTTGGCGCTACAAGTCGACTTCATCCTCATAAATTCAGACATTCATGCGCGTCGCACTTTTTAGAGTCATCATCAGATTTAAGAGCTGTGCAAGAATTGTTAGGGCACGCAGATCTTTCAACGACACAAATTTATACTCATTTGGATTTTCAACACTTAGCTAGAGTTTACGATTCCGCACATCCGAGAGCAAAGAAGAAAGATGAATGAAAGGCAAAAACTCTTAAGCTTTTTAACTGAATGCAAAGTAATCGGCTTCGATCTTGATGATACACTTTGGGATAACAAGCCTGTTATTCAAGCCGCAGTTGATCAGATGTTTTCTTTTTTAGATTCTGAACTAACCGATCATTCTATTAATAATATTGAGTCCGTCTATACTTATGAAGTCGAAAAAAGGGTTAACGAAGATCCTCTTCGTTACCACGATATGACTTTATTAAGAAAAGAATCTCTGTTGGATTTATGTCGTTACTTTAATGCACCCGAGAAACTAGCTGATCAAGCATGGGATGTGTTTTACGAACATCGGCAAATGTTTACACCTTATGATGATGCTTTTAAATTACTTAAGTTTTTATCTGAGAAGTTTAAGTTAATGGTCATTAGTAATGGTAATGCCAACTTACAGGTCGCTAATATGGAGCAATATTTTGATTGCCACTGGCAAGCCGGCATCAATGGCAGAGCTAAACCGGACCCCGATATGCTGACCAAAGCTTTAGCGAAATATAAAATTGAAAGAAGTCAGTTTTTGTATGTGGGTGATAATATTAATATCGATATGCGCTTTGTTATTAATGGTAGAGCAAGAGGTGTCCTTATTCCATCTAAAAGGAATGAGGATGTCTGCTTTTCTCTAACAGATAAAATGAAAAGTAGTTTTGTAACTATGGAAAGCTTATCGGAATTCTATGCGGTAGCAAAAGATATCTAACTGATTACTCTGGCCCAGTAAGAAGAAACTCGTCCTTTTGTACAAGTTCATTTATTCGATTATTTAAATCTTTTTTAATCTCATCAGTGCAAACTCCTTTAGGGTACTGAGTTTTAATGAAGTTATCTGCGATAAAACCACCGTACCGAACACCTTGCAAAAATGAAGTAAATTTAATCTCTACTTCTGCAGCTACTTTATTTGCACTGTAATCTTTGATTTTCCCATATTTCGCAAAAGTAGCTATGTTTTCATGGAGCTTGTCATTAAACGCTTTTGAATTTGT
Source organism: Pleionea sediminis (assembly GCF_007570825.1). Classification (GTDB taxonomy): domain Bacteria; phylum Pseudomonadota; class Gammaproteobacteria; order Enterobacterales; family Kangiellaceae; genus Pleionea; species Pleionea sediminis. The sequence goes on from NZ_SUNB01000001.1 coordinate 1,726,361, forward strand.
ATTGATTTCCAGGTAAGAATCGAGAGTGCAGAGTTCAATTAACAGGTTGATATTTAATACAAAGTTGTAGCTTTCTATCATAAAGCTATTGACTGTGTCAGAGAGTTCTTGTCCTGAGTCTTTAGCATTAGAATAAGTTGAAAGAACTAACATCCAACTTACTAATATGTATCCCGCGCGTTTCATGGTTGACCCCCGATTTTGATCTGATTAAAAATATAGCCGATTGTTGATAAAAAGCAATGTAATCTGCTTTAAGTTTAACGTAGATAAAATTTGTAAATTAACTTGTGAATCCAACGACCATAGGGTGGAAATGCAAATTTAAGGGAGTTGAATTTTCCCTTTTTAAAAATAGGCTTTGCTTTTGAAAAGGTTAAAAAACCTTCTTTCGCATGATAGTGACCCATTCCTGAAGAACCAACTCCACCAAAGGGTAAGTCATCTTGAGCAACATGAATAACCGAGTCATTAATACAGACACCTCCAGCGTGTGTATGACGCAAAAGTTGTTTCTGCAATTTTTTATTAAAAGTCATTAAATAAAGGGCCAATGGACGAGGTTTCGTTTGTATATAGCGAATCGCATCATTGATATGTTCGTAACTAATAATTGGTAAAATTGGGCCAAATATTTCTTGCTGAACAATGTTCAAGTGTTCTGGTGGATTAACCACAAGTGTAAGGGGTATTTTGCGTTTGGCTGGTTCGAAGGTTTCGTTGCCAGAGTCAAGCTGAATTATTTCACATCCCGCCGACTCAGCTTCAGAAAGCCATGCCTTAAGTCGACCATAGTGCGACTCATTTATGATCGCAGTATAATCATTATTATCTGCAATTGAGGGATACAATTTTTTAAATTGATTTTCGAGCAGCTCGATTAATTCAGCCACTTTATCTTGTGGGCAAAGTACGTAGTCGGGAGCAACACAGGTTTGACCAGCATTTAAACACTTTCCGTAAATCATTCGTTCAACAGCAGTAACCATCGGTGCATCTTCCGTAATAAGTACAGGCGATTTTCCGCCCAACTCTAAAGTGACTGGCGTTAAATTATTTGCTGCTGCTCGCATTACGTGTTTACCAACTTGTGTTGATCCGGTAAAAAATAAATGATCAAAAGGCAGTGCTGAAAAATTAGCTGCTACATTAGCATCACCTTCAATAATTGAAACCTCTGTTTGGTCGAACACATCTTCAATAATTTCGCGAATAATTCGGTTTGTGTATGGCGTATATTCTGAAAGTTTTATCATGGCTCGGTTACCGGCAGAAAGCGCAGAAACTAACGGACCAATGGATAGATAAATGGGATAATTCCAAGGAACAATAATACCGACAACACCTAATGGTTGATATTCAATCCACGCTTTGGCTGGACGGAATAATAAATCGACGTGTCTTTTCTCGGGTTTCATCCAGTGTTTTAAATTTTTTAATGCATAATTTATGGACATTATTGAGGGTAAAAAATCTGCCATAATCGAGTCGTCTTTAGAACGGTGCGAATAATCGGCCGATAAAGATTTGAGTAATCGGTCTTGATTCGCAAGCAAGCTTTTTTTAAGGGCTTTAAGCATTTCTTTTCGTTCTTTTTTATCGGGATAAGGGTGTGATAAAAAAGCATGCTTCTGCTGCTCAAAAATATCATGAATAAAAACTTGACCTTCTTGTATGTGAGATTGTTTTGCGCTCATAGTATTCTCTCGCATCAGACGATTCGATTTCGTCGCTGCTGTAGTTTAAAGGCTAAAATATTGTCTGCTATTTCATTAATCAATCTTTGTCTAGCTTCGTAACTGGCCCACCCAATATGGGGTGTAATAAGTAAGTTAGGTACGTTTTGCAAAAGAGGATTCGTATCTTTCGGTGGTTCTGTCGTCAATACGTCCAGTCCTGCACCGGCAATTTTTTTGTTGATAAGACAATCAGCTAAAGCTTGTTCATCAATAAGCCCGCCCCTGGCTGTATTGATGAGGAACGCGGTCGTCTTCATTTGCGACAAAAACTCTGCGTTAACCAGTTTATTGGTTTGAGGCGTTAAGGGACAATGTAAACTAATTATGTCGCATTGTGGAATAAATTCATTCAGCGCTAGCCGGTTATTTTGTTGTTTTCTTCCTGGGATTTGAGCTTTTATCACCTTCATTCCAAAGCTCTTTGCAACGTTTGCTACGGACTTTCCTATCGTTCCGTACCCAATGATCCCCATTGTTTTTCCTGATAGCTCATTGAAAGCCCGGGGTAATAAGACGAATTGGTCGTGCTCTTGCCAAGCATGGGCATTCATTTTTTCTTGCAATGATTCCCAGTATAAAACTAGATTTAAAATTAAGTTAAAGCAAATCTGTACAACACTGCTGGTTGAATAGCCAGCTACATTAGCGACAGCGATATTGTGATTTTTTGCTGATTCAATATCAATATTGTTATAGCCCGTCGCTGCGATGCAGATGAGCTTTAGTTTTGGCAGCTGCTTTAGAAGATTGTCATCGAGAATCACTTTATTAGTTATAATAATTTCTGCATCTTTACATCGTTCTAAGCGTTGGCTTTCAGAGGTATGTAAATAGCACTGTATATTATCTGTCGAGTTAATAAGTTTTTCAGGTTGAATGTCCCAGCTATCTCTGTCGAGATAAATGTCGGAGTTAATTCTTTTATTCACCGGTATTAAGGTTGCAGCATCTAAGATAACTGTGTTCATTGGATTACAAACTCAATATTATCTAGTGAGTCGAATTTCGCGATGTATTTGCCTGGAGTTCCAGGAAGCATCTTTCCTAATGCGCCGGTGATTAATAGGTGATCGTGTTCGATAGTATAGCCTTGTTGAACTGTATGATTAACTAACCATAACAAAGCTTGCCATTGATCCTCTAAGGCATCGGATCCCTTGCCTGAGTTTACGAGTTGACTATCCCGAGATAGAGTAACACTTAATGAGTTTAAATTATCAATAGCACTTATTGATACTGGTTTACCCATGATAAATTCATTGGCGGCTACATTGGCCGCAATGATATCAATTCCCTGAAGTGACTTGGGCTGTTTAAAACCTAGATCGGGTAGCTCAATGACGGGTACAACCGATTTTACTAGCTTTTTTAAATCGCTCATTGATTTTACTGGAGTTGAGATTGGACCATTGAGTAGAAAGCCTAACTCAGTTTCAACCATGAGCTTTCCATAATCACTCTGCTTAAAAAGCTTTCCTGTTGATTGGCGTCCCGAGTTAAATAAAACCCCGGCCAGAGCATTATTGACGTTAAACTTTTGCTGTCCCGCTTTAGATGTTAGACCGCCTTTAAAACCAGCAATACTTTCTTCATTATTATTTAGTCTTAATGTGACGTATCGTTTTTGTATTTGGTATGCCTCTTCTTCAGTGGCATTTTGCTGAGAAGAAAGATGGACTATCGGCTGATTGTTTTTCCATCGCTTGAACAAACTGTGTTCAAAACTCTCGCCGGCCATTAAAGTTGAAGTGAAAACTAAAAAAGGGATTAAACGCACGAGCCTCATGGCTTCTTTCCTGAGCTTATTTTTTTTGTTGGAAGAGTGTTGAGCATACCTCAAAGTGATGCAACACTAAAGCCTGCATGCTACTCATTTAACTGGTAGAATATCGACATTATGACAAATCCTATATTACATTTTTTAAATGATGCTCAGCAGCAGGCTGTAACGAGTGATTCTCCAGCACTGCTTGTACTAGCGGGCGCTGGCTCAGGCAAAACTCGAGTGTTGGTTCATCGTATCGCCTGGTTAATTAGTGAGTGCGGCGTATCGCCTCATGCGTTGCTTGCTGTGACTTTCACCAATAAAGCGGCTCACGAAATGCGAGGGCGTATTGAAGATTTACTGGGTAGGCCTGCAAACACAATGTGGATTGGTACATTCCACGGATTGGCCCATCGCTTGTTGAGAGCACACGCTCGTGACGTTGACTTGGATGACAATTTTCAAATTTTGGATAGTGACGACCAGTTGCGTATTGTTAAACGAGTTGTTCGTGAAATGGGGCTCGACGAGAATGAATGGCAACCCAAACAAGCGCAATGGTTCATCAATGCTAAAAAAGATGACGGCTTACGACCAAAAGATATAGCGCACAATGGTGATTTATTTACCGCTACCATGACGAGTATTTATGACAAGTATGAAAGTGCTTGTCGTCAGTCATCTTTAGTTGATTTTGCAGAATTATTACTGCGTTCTTACGAGTTACTCCGCGATAATATTCATGTTCGTGAACATTATCAAAACCGTTTTCGTCACTTACTCGTTGATGAGTTTCAAGATACTAACGCCATTCAATATCGTTGGATAAAGTTAATTGGTGGCCAAAAAAATGAAATTACCATTGTGGGTGATGACGATCAGTCTATTTATGGGTGGCGTGGTGCGAAAATTGAAAATATTCATAAATTTCAACAAGACTATTCTGACTCAGAAACAATTCGTTTAGAACAAAATTACCGTTCAACGTCGACCATCTTACAGGCGGCAAATGCTGTAATAGCCAACAATAATGACCGTTTAGGAAAAAATTTATGGACTAGCGGCGATTTGGGAGAGCCTATTTCACTCTATTCTGCGTTTAACGAGCAAGAAGAAGCGCGATTTATTGCCTCCAGAATTCAAGATTATGTAAACCAAGGTAACAATCATCGAGAATGCGCTATTTTATATCGTTCTAATGCACAGTCACGTGTACTAGAGGAAGCGTTGTTACAACGCAATATTCCATATCGAATATATGGCGGTCTACGATTCTTCGAACGAGCGGAAATTAAAGATACTTTGGCTTATTGTCGTCTTGTTGCTAATAGGAATGATGATGCCGCATTCGAACGAGTCGTAAATACGCCCACAAGAGGTTTAGGTCAACGATCCATTGAAACGGTAAGAGAAGTTGCTCGTTCTCGCTCAATTACTTTGTGGCAAGCAGCGACAGCCGTTATTGATGAAAGCTTACTGCCGGCTCGAGCAAAAAATGGATTAATGACTTTTCAAACCTTGGTAAACAATTTGGAATCAGAGACGGGTGAAATGGAATTGCACCAGCTGATAGACTTTGTCATCGAAGCGTCTGGTTTACTTGAAATGTATTTGCGAGAAAAAGGTGAGAAAGGTCTTGCGCGTAAGGAAAACTTACAAGAACTCGTTTCAGCCGCTCGTGAGTTTGATGCCGATGATTTAGATTATGAAGACACTGAATCCGGTGAAGAAATACCAACACTTGTCGCGTTTTTATCTCATGCTTCTTTAGAAGCCGGAGATACTCAGGCTGAAAAATATGAAGATTCAGTCCAGTTGATGACGCTCCATTCTGCAAAAGGATTGGAGTTTCCGGTGGTCTTTTTAACTGGAATGGAAGAAAAACTGTTTCCACATCAAATGTCGATGGACGATGCCGATGGTTTGGCAGAGGAACGTCGGCTATGTTATGTCGGAATCACCAGGGCAATGAAAAAGCTGTATTTATTATATGCTGAAAAGCGGCGGCTTTGGGGTAAAGAAACTTATCCATCAATTTCGCGTTTTGTTCGAGAAATTCCAAAGAACTTGTTGGAAGAGGTGCGATTGAATGCTCAGGTTACACAACCTGTTTTTGTTGAACATGGTTATTCTGACAGTGACGACGGTCCCGAAGGTTTTCAGTTAGGTCAAATGGTTGAACACCCGAAATTTGGTCAAGGAGTGGTCTTAAACTTTGAAGGGAGCGGTTCTCAAGCTCGTATTCAAATTAACTTTGAATCGGTTGGACCAAAAACTTTAGTCTTGGCATACGCAAAACTTGAGCCTGTTGTTGTTTAACAACAGGTTCAAGTCACATTTAGTAAATCAATATCGACAGCTTTGTGGTAAATATTTAGTATCTAGTGTGCTGTCACAAGACCAATTCATTAGGTTATTTTGATCATCGAACTGCGGACTAAGCGTAATTGAATGTCCGTAAATCTGAGGTGTTGATGATGCACTGTCGTAGTTGATAATAATAGTTCCATTTTCTACAGAAATACTTCCATCCGAAAAGTAAGTGCTATCTAGTATCGTTTTTATTTCCACGGCGTCTGAGTTAATCGACTCTAAAGATTCTCCAGAAGATAGCATCATTGATATTTGACTTTTTAATGGGCCAGTAAAAACCATGGAGTTGGATACTTTTGAACGTATTGTATAGTCTTGATATGCAGGGAGCGCAACTGCTGCTAAAACTCCGACTGTAGCGAAGGTAGTATATCCACCATAAAAAATGTCTGACAAGCTTTGTTCAAATAAAAACTCGAGTGAAAGCATTTGCCCTTGAGTTGTAAAGCTCATACCGAGCGAGCCCTTTTCAGGAAATCCTAATTTGTCTGCTGTAGGAAATGCTAGAGGATCGTAACTTCCGCCACTTAAATCTCCCAAAGAGTGCAGTAATTGAAGATACACATGGTATGAAGTACGAGACATATCGCTGACTTGTCCACCAAGGCCGAGTAAAGAACCTGTTAAATCTTGATTTTGCGTTTGTTTTAGCCAATCACCGAGAACTAGTTTTTCGGAATGATTTGACCGTTCGATTAATGGTTGAGGGATACTAGCCATGATCGCGTAATCGCCATCTTCAATCCAGTAAACGTGTGTTTTTAAGTTTTTCAATATTTCTAGAGCCACAGGAGGTATGACATTTAGTTCATCTTGAAAAGCTTCTTCATCGGTATGGCTAAATACCATATGATGTATCTTCAATCCTTTATGTGACACAGAATGATAGTTGAAGCCCTTTTGCTGATTAAACTTTTCCAAAACAGAATAGAACTGAGTTTTGTTGGGTATCTTAACCGCTAAAAAATCAGCAACATCATCGGAGAAGAAAATTATTTCAGGTCCAACCGTATCTAGTATTGACTCAAGGCTAATACCAACATGTTCCTGTGTTAATTTTTTAATTTCTACATAGTCAGGCGAAAGTTGTCCGTTCAATTCTTTAAAGGCTTTCTCAAAACGGGCTAAGTCTTTAGAGGTGGGCAGAGAAAGTAATCCATAAAACTTTGGCTTCCCGCTTACTGTCACGCCTAAAGTGTTATTGACGTCAGGTAGAAACTGACGTATGCCAACATTGGGCATATCCATCATCACTTTCAGTCGCGTCTTATTTTCACTTACACCGTAGCCCAAGCCAACCGCATTTATTTGATCGAGTCCCATTGACTCGAGTTGAGCTTTATTAGGTATAAAATTACCCAGCGAACGTAAAGCAAGCTTTGGATTAACCCATGTAAATAGTCCTTGGTAACTTGAATCTATTTTTGCTTCTATTGTATGCATATTATGCTTTTTGGGGGTCTGTAGCGTTTTGTTGAGCTCTACAAGACTTGATGCGGTGGCACCCATTCCTGCCATAATGGAGAGTTTTCCTGAAGTACTATTAAACTGATAGAGTCCTGTAATTCCTCCTTGTAACATAAACTCGCCAGAACCGTTTGTATTGTCTTGGTTCATCAATTGTAAATTGGGGACCATTTGTGTCATTTCTTTGAGCATTAACTCAAAATCATTAACCGATTTAAAGTCGAGTTCGGTTGCAAAAACAACCAGAGGTGACGGCTGACCTTTTGCAGGCGAGAGAACTGCTAGTTCAATAGGCGCTTTGGTGTGCTTGAACAGTAGATTCATTGGAGCTTGAATTACAGGATCCACTTGAGTTAGAAAGTTGTCATAAACACCTTTTTGAATCTGCTGGATCTGCTCAACATGCTTTTTATTTCCGAGAGCGTACTTAAAAGCGTTGTCTTGCCCGGAAAAAATAAACCAAGGATTAGGCAGTCGTGTATAAAGCGTTGTTTGCTCTGGAAGTCCAGCACGCAACCAAGCCTTGCTGGTCAATTCTGCCATTTCGATATTGGGCTTCTCCTTCTTATCGCTTTTCTGCTCACTGCAAGAAATGAGAAAGAGACTTAGTAATATAAGCAGTAAATAGTTTTTCATCATGGCTTCCTTTTAATATTCACTGGGTTCATTTATAGAGTTTATTTCAATAATACTAATTTGATTGAACTTATTCGGTTCTTTTAACTGGATATTGATAGGGCTCTGTTTTTAATTTAACTATTTCATATGAGCCTTTCATAAATATTAGCTTCCACCCATCTTTATAGTTGGTATGAGACGAGTCAGGAGAACTTTTGATTATCATTACATCACTTGACTTATCCTCTAAATTAATCAAGAAAGCCTTATTCTTATCAACCATATTAATCAAAAGTTCGTTCTCTTTAACAAACTTTAGTTGATATTTTGGAGGGGCTTCTGGGTAAATAGGGCTTTGAGAAGCAAAGTCGTATTCATATTCTAAAAATCGAAGCTTACGAGAATTGATGCTAAATGGGTCCCAAGTTAAAGTAGCTTGCCCATTTTTATTAAACACATAGAAAATGCCATTTCTCGTATCATGTCCAAGAATCCAGTTTTGATTTTCAGATATAGCTACACGGTTGAAATTAACTCTAGAATCACCAGCCTTTTTAGTCCACTTTAGCTTTTTATCCTTAAAAAGCTTTAATGTATCATTGACAGATAATATATAGTAATCCTTATTGTAAAATGCTAGATCGTGAATTGGATTTTCTTTGACTGAAATAGTCTTTCTTTCGTTAATATCAGAAAAGTTTAGATAATCTATCGTTGAGGTTTTTTGGACAGAATCTGCAAAGTTCCAAGTATAAATAATATCACCTTGGTAGCTTAGTTTTGCTGGGTGTGAAGTGCTAAAAGTATTAGATTCTATTATCTTATTTTTTTCTAGGTCGATGGTAGACAGTTTAAGCGCACCTTTTTGAACAGCTTCGATAATTAGTCGACGATTGTTCAGTGGAGCGAAGTGTGCATTCTTTAGTTCTGCAAGTAGCGTTTTTTCTGGCTTATCAAAAGAAAAGATCTTAATTTTCTTAGGTTCTCTGTTAAATCCTATGACAACGAACTGACCCAAATTATCGAAAATAATTCCGGTGGGTCTTTCAGTCAGTAAAACGCGTCGACTTTTTCCTTTGTTGAGCCATTCGAGAAAATATTTGTTCTCCTGAATGTAGACAATGGTTGCTTTGTCTTTATAGGTTTTTGCAGCTATCGTAGTTGTTTTGGTTTGGAGTGCTATTGCATTAACTGCTGTAGACAACGACAACAAAGTGACAACTAGCCAATAAGTAAATTTCACTTTGGAGCCCTGACTTAGTTAAAGATTGAAAGCATATTATAAATTATTTTAGTGATTGTAATATTTGTATTTATAAAAAGCAGAGTTCTGCGCATAACTTGTAATTTTTGTGTGTAATAAACTATAGCAGCATTACTGAGTTTTGATAATTAGCTCTACAGACTTGTTTTATTCTTCTATCGGCTGAAATAACGTTTCCCAGTCAATATCCCTTATTTTATCGATACTTTTCAATGAGTTAGCGTAAATTTTGTCAGATAGTTGTTGTTTTTTCTTTTGCATAGCCAGTATTCGTTCTTCTACAGTTCCCCGAGTAATTAATTTATACACAAATACCGGCTTGTCTTGTCCTATTCGGTAAGCTCGGTCACTTGCCTGGTCTTCCGCTGCTGGATTCCACCAGGGATCGGTATGAATAACGGTATCTGCCCTGGTAAGATTTAAACCCACACCGCCGGCTTTTAAGCTGATTAGGAAAACAGGGTATTTTCCTGATTGAAAGTCGTCTACCAGCTGGCCCCTATTTCCAGATTTGCCCGTTAATTTTAAGTTGGGAATATTGAGCGATTGTAATTCTTCTTCGACGATATCGAGCATTGTGGTAAACGAAGAAAAGATTAATACGTAACGACCTTCTTCAATCATTTCGGGTAAAGTGTTTGCGAGCCATTCCAGCTTTGCTGATTCATGAATATCGTGGCTCGACTCCAACTTTATCATTTTTGGGTGGCAACATATTTGTCGTAATCTCAGTAACGCATTACTGATTAACAATTGATTTTTTCCAGACTGACTTTGCTTTAACGCCTTTTGAATTTCATTGCTCATAGACAGCCTAACAGCTTCATAGACATCCGCTTGAGCTTCTGGCATTTCGATGATACGTTCAAACTCAGTCTTTGGTGGTAGTTCTCGAGCAACTTCTGTTTTTGTCCGACGTAACATAAATGGCGCAATGCGTTTGCTGAGTTCTTTTTGACGGGTATCATCAAATTCTTTTTCAATTGGAGTGCGGAAAATTCGATTAAACTGAGCTTCACTACCCAAAAAGCCGGGCATTAAAAAATTAAATAAGCTCCATATTTCTCCTAGATGATTCTCTAAGGGGGTGCCAGTTAAACATAATCTATATTCAGAGTTAAGGCTGAAGCAACAGCGAGCAACCTTGGTTTTTGAGTTCTTTATGGCTTGAGCTTCATCGAGAATGATAGAGTGAAACAGATATTTTTTTAGATCTTTAATATCCCTTTGAACTATTCCATAGCTGGTTACGATCACATCGTATTCGGAGAAAGACTCTAAAGATTCATGTCTTTGACTTCCATAGAATAAATGCAAGTTAAGTGACGGAGCAAACTTACTGGCTTCATTTTTCCAGTTGAATAACAAACTGGTAGGAGCAATGATTAAAGCCGGCTTTTTAAGCTGACGATTAGATTGTTCTATTAATAGCATAGTTAAGGTCTGCAGTGTTTTTCCCAGACCCATGTCATCAGCAAGAATACCGCCAAGGTGGTTGTTTTTTAAAAAGTGTAGCCAATTAACGCCTGATTTTTGATAGTCTCTGAGAGTTGCCTTTAACGTTTTAGGTAGATTCAACTCGTCGGGTTTTGCCTGGCTTAGTTGAGTTATTTTTTGTTTTAAATAATCGCTACCTTGCCATAGGTATTTTTCTTCTACTTTGGTTAACTGACTTATTCTGGGTAAGTAGGACAAAGGCAGTTTTACTCTATTCGTTTCGGTTAGTGGTTTTCGATCAAAAAGCTCCATTAACGTTAATAGAATTTGACTAACCCGAGAACCCGCCAGAGTAACTATTTCTCCAGTCTCAAGTTGAATCTGTAAATCAGACTGGTCCTTACTCGTAGGATCAATTTGGCCTTTAGCAATTGCTTTGACCAAATAGGGCATAATATTGATCGATTGATCGTTTACTTTAATTCCGAGCTCTAGTTCAAACCAATCTTGTTGCTCGCCTAAATCAATGTACCAGTCATCAACTTCCGTCGAATTCATTTTAAATGAATCGGTAATTTCAACCTGCCAGCCACAATCAACTAATCCGGCTAGCCAAACAACGAGTTGGCTAAAGGTTATATTTAGGGCTCGATCTGCAATATCAAATTTTTGTGCGACGGGTTCTTCATAATGACCTTTTATTGTACCGACAGTTTGAATCTGCCTTATATATTTAGCGATACTCTGTTTCTGATGTTGAGATAAATCTTTCTCGATATTTTTAAGAGACTCAAATGTCCATTCCGTATTAAACTGATCGACAAACCTTATTAATCCAGCATCCATCGAGTTTGGTAGACCGTTGGTCCAAGGGAAGTCAATTTGATAAGAACTAATTAGAATTTTAGGGCGTAATTCAGAGTCGCTAATTGATTTCGAATTTGAATTTCCGATGTATGAAAGAATTTGATTATTCTGTAAATCTAAATAATGGTGTTGCGTGACAAGCTCTAGCTTCTCATCGGTAGAGTGAACTTCTTTTATTTTTAGCGGTGGTCGTGAACTTGCTTTCCAAAAACAACGGTGAGAGCTAAGCATTTGTTTGAATATAGAATCACAACTATTGTTGGCGATTTTCGAAAGTGGGAATACATTATCTTCGGTGGTTACTCGATCGGCGGCTTTTTGACATTGGAAAATAATACTTTGGTCATGAAGTGAGATAAATTTGGGAAGTTTTTTAAATTGAATTTCGCGATAATTAAATTTTTCTTTGAGTTGATACTTCCCGTCTTGTGTTAAATACGCTTTGTAAAATGAAACAAAAAACTCATTTTCCTCTCGTTTCAACAAATAGACCAATCGGTGTCTCGCCATATTTGGATAAGGGTCGAAACTTTGTTTTTTAAGCCACAGTAGCGTTGAGTGCCAAAGTGTCTCATTGTCGTAAACTTCTTTAATCGGTTGCTTAATCGCATCAATTCGACATTTTGTTTCTATTGCCAAGGCTGCAACATGAATACATGGAAGCTGGTTTGAGCAGTTACAATGACTCCCTGATTTGTCGAGGGGCCAACTGATTTCTGACTCTACAATTTTGGAATCGCTTTCAAACTTTCCTGAGACAATCTCAGTTCCTTGATCAAATTGCCAATCAAAAAGTTTTCGCTGAATTAATAACTTTAAGCCTTCGAACAGGCTTTGCTCACTGAAAAGTGATGTTAGATGATCCGCGGGTCCCTTGTAGGCTAAGGGTTTAATTAGCATGTTGCCTCGAATCTGAGCTCATAAATTCAAGTTAAGCTGACCATGATATCAAATTAAATTGAAAGATCATCTTTTTCGTTTGTTTTGTTCCAAGAAGGATCAACTTCCTCTTTGGACGTTGCAACCCTCGCGCATTCACGGAATAATCAGCGCATCCCAAAATAATGATAAGAGGTAATTATGAAAAGAAGAGCTTTTGTCGGCGCACTCGGAGTTGGTGCTGCTGCAGGATTATCGGGTTGCAGTTCGCAAACAACTGAGTGTGCTACCGATTCAAAGCAATCTTCGGGTAAGGTGATTGAATGGACCATGATCACCACGTGGCCAAAGAATTTTCAGGGCTTGGGCGAAGGCGCTGAGTATCTTGCTGAAAAAATTAATGAGCTCAGTGGAGGACGAATGAAGGTCACTGTGCTAGGGGCCAATGACTTAGTTCCGGCTATGCAGGTTTTTGATACGGTTGCTTCGGGAACGGTACAGATGGGCCACGGAGCGTCTTACTACTGGAAAGGTAAGTTACCGGTAGCGCCTATATTTTCTGCTGTTCCTTTTGGCTTAAATGCACAAGAAATGAATGGCTGGCTCTTTAAAGGTGGAGGCCTCGAGTTATGGCAGGAGCTGTATGAGCCTTTAGGTTTGTTACCTATGCCAGCAGGGAACTCTGGAGTCCAGATGGCTGGTTGGTTCAATAAAGAGATCAATAGCTTGGACGATATTCAGGGACTTAAAATGCGAATACCCGGTTTAGGTGGGGAAGTGTTTAAAAGAGCGGGTGGGACACCAGAACTCATTCCCGGTGCTGAGCTTTTTTCTGCATTAAATCGAGGACGTATCGATGCCACTGAGTGGGTCGGTCCCTATAATGACTTAGCTTTTGGTTTGCATAAAGCTGCAAAGTATTATTATTACCCTGGATGGCATGAGCCAGGTACAACACTTGAAGCCATTATTAACCTGGAAGCTTTCAATGCTTTACCCGATGATTTGCAGGCCATTGTTAAAGCCGCTTGTGTATTGGCTAACTCGGATATTCTAGCTAACTTTACTGAGAAGAATAACCAAGCTTTAGAAGTTTTGATTAATGAGCACAACGTACAACTCAAAAAGTTACCGCAAGATGTTTTGGATAAGTTTGAAGCACTATCCGAAGAAGTCGTTAAAGAATTAGCTCAAACTGATGAGTTCGCTCAGCGTGTTTATGATTCATACGTAAAGTATAAAAAGCAAGTGTATAAATGGCATCAGGTGTCAGAGCAGTCATTCTATTCACTGCGCTAAATTGATAAGCCGCCTTAACAGCGGCTTGATGCTTTTTTTCTTAAAACGAACCAGTCTTGATATCTGTAAGGTTAATTCGTGAAATTACTTATCCATCGTTGGTTAGTCTTATTGGTCTCAATGACCTTGTCCGGATGTATGACCTTAAGCCCCGTCGATGGCGAGCAAAAGATACTTTTTATTGGCTCTTTGAAGTCGTTGACCTTAAAGCCAGTTGCAGAAAAGAAGCGGGTAGATAGCAACACCATTGTGTTGTCGAACCGGTGTTCACGGCAATTGGTAGAGCTTGAAGTAATAGAAGTATTAAGAGCAAAAGGAGCTACCGACAAAGTTACTTTGGACTATTATACGGGTGAGTGGTGTCGGTCTGACTTTGCTGTTAGCAGAGAGCCAATACTGGTATTGGTTCATTTTAATTCATTATTTGGTTTACAAGTCACAACTAGTCGAATTTATCACGATAGTAGCGGGCGAGAAGTTGTCTTTATAGAGGATTGGTGGCTTCCAAAAATAGGCAGCGCTTTACGTTTATTTAAGCCAACAGATATTAAAGTCGTCTACAGAACCATTAACGGCATCAGTCCAAAAAATCTTAACGATTTACTGGCTAAAGATTTTTTGAGAAAAGATGGCGGTGACATTGTCTATTCACAGGGAGTGTATTTGGATGATTTGAGGGAGATGTATTCAAAGCAATTCATCAAAAAAATAGAGTAATCTCGAAAGGGCGTTGGCACTTTCGAGATTTTACTTTACTACAATTTTTAAATGTTAATCTTTAGATAGGGTTTCAGGCAGCCAAGTGGCTAGCTCAGGAAACACACCCAAAAGAATTAATAGTCCGATTTGAATCGCGATAAAAGGTAACGCGCCGCGATATATTTTTCGAGTTTCGACTTCTTTCGGGGCTACACCGCGTAAATAAAATAGAGCGAAGCCGAAGGGTGGTGTTAAGAATGATGTTTGAAGATTCAAGGCAATCATAATACCAAGCCAAATTGGATCGACTCCCATTTGCAAAAGAATCGGTGCCACAATGGGTACGACCACGTAGATTATTTCAATAAAGTCGAGGATAAAGCCCAGTAAAAACATAATTAGCATAACGATTAGTACTGCACCAACGACTCCGCCAGGCATGGCGCTCAGAAATTCTTGAACTTGATGATCGCCGCCGAGTGCACGAAATACTAAAGAGAATATCGAAGCACCAACCAAGATCATAAATACCATTGAAGCTGTTTGAGTCGTTGAGATCATGACATGCTTCAAGCGCTTCCAATCAAACTCCTTTTGTAAAATCGCTAATAAGATGGAGCCGGCTGCACCTATCGCTGCAGCTTCGGTTGGTGTTGCTGTACCCGTTAAAATAGAGCCCAGAACAATAAAAATAAGTACCAGCGGAAGAACCAGACTTTTAACAAACTGTTTTAAATTAATTGGTTCACTATTTTCAAATTTAGGCGCGACAGAGGGTTTAAAAAATGCACGGAGCAACACGTAAGTCATGTATGCAAGAACGAGTAAAAGTCCAGGAATAAGTGCTCCAATAAATAAATCGCCGACGTTAACGGGATCTCCGCCGTAGGAAGAGCGATAAGCCGAGGATATTGCTTCACCCAGTAAAATAAGAACGATAGATGGCGGAATGATTTGTCCCAAAGTACCAGAAGCGCAGATGGTTCCGGTAGAAAGTGATTGGTCATATCCTCGTTTCAGCATGACCGGCAGAGAAAGCATACCCATGGTGACAACAGTAGCTCCAACTATGCCGGTGCTGGCAGCGAGTAGCATACCAACCAGAATAACCGATAAGGCTAATCCGCCTCGAATACCGCCAAACAAGCGCGCCATCGACTCTAACAAGTTTTCGGCAATTTTCGCACGTTCTAGCATGACGCCCATAAACACAAACAAAGGAACAGCAACCAAAACCTGATTGTTCATAATGCCAAAGGTTCGATCAAAAGTTGCGTTGAGTAATACTGGGTTCATCCAATCAAAAGCGACGGCGATACCTGCGAACAGTAATGCACTGCCTGCCAAAGAGAAGGCGACCGGGTATCCAGCCATAAGTGTCAAACAAACGAACGCAAACATAATAAAGGGAAGCCATTCCATCATGAGTGTTGCTCCTTCGAGTTTGCGACCCATTTTTCGCCATTTATCATCAGCTGATGTAATCCTTCAATAATGAGTAATATGGGCATGACTAAAACTAGAGTTTTTAACAGGTAAACACCGGGCAATCCGCCTGCTTCGGCAGAAGCTTCACTGAGCTTCCAGCTCAAAGAAACGTATTTCCAGCTACTAACAAGAATAAAAATAGAAACAGGAAGAAGAAAAATAAGCGTTCCTAGAATATCGACAGTGGCTTGAGTTCTTGATGAAAAGCGTTGATAGAATATATCGACTCGGACATGTTCGTTATGCTGCAAGGTATATGCGGCGCCGATCATAAAAACCGCAGCGTGCATCCAGGTGACTGATTCTTGAAGGGCAATAAAGTTGGTATTAAAAAAATTACTTAACATGGTACTGACAAACATTGTCACGACCATTATGAGAGTTAGAAACGATATGCCTTTGCCTGCCGATCGGCCAATCAATGACAATACGCCTTTTACTGAGGCCCACATACGATTTTTCTTCCCTTATTTTTGTTTATAAACAAAGTTATCCACAGCTTGTGTTTTTCCGTCGAAAAAACGCACATCTTGAATAAGTGTGGGGATAACTTTTTAAGTTGTTGTTTTTTATGGTTTTTGGTGTTGTGGTAAAGAGGAAGTACTTTATCTGAAAATCGCGCTTTTGTGAATCTGTATTGACCGGTTAATAGAATCACCAAAGTTATTCACAAATCAGGCCAATACACTAAAATTATATAAATTAGTAAGTTATAGACCATATCTTACAAATTACCTAAGAATAATTGCGTAAGATGCATATCTCATTAGAGTTATAGCGATTATTCATGCTGCACCGCATTTGATGAAATGCAATTTGGCAAATTGCTCGCAACGTTCCGCAGAATCGGTAAAATGTGCGCCAAATAAAGTAAAACAGGTTTTATCGATGTCTTCTGATTACTCAGTTATTTTGGTCGACGGATCGTCTTATTTATTTCGGGCTTATCACGCGATTAAAGAGCTTCGCACCAGCGAAGGATTTCCAACAAATGCCATTCGTGGTGTTATTAGTATGATTCGCGCGCATCTGCGAGATTATCCTTCAGCAAAAGTTGTTGTTGTTTTCGACGCCAAGGGTAAAACATTTCGGAACGATATGTACGCAGAATATAAAGCAAATCGCCCACCGATGGAGGATGACTTGCGTGTTCAAATTGAGCCGATTCATCAAATTATTGAAGCAATGGGTTTGCCTCTTTTAGTTGTCGACGGGGTTGAAGCTGACGATGTAATTGGGACATTGGCGCACGAAGCGACCAATAACGGTGTCAACACATTGATATCGACGGGCGACAAAGATATGGCTCAATTGGTTAGCGAGCATGTCACATTGATTAACACGATGGATAAAAATAATCCAATTACTGATCCTGACAGAGTGGTTGAAAAGTACGGTTTTAGCGCCGACAAAATTATCGACTATCTCGCATTGATGGGTGATTCCTCCGACAACATTCCTGGCGTTGCAGGTGTTGGTCAAAAAACAGCGGTAGCGCTTTTACAGGGAATTGGTGGATTAGAAGATATTTATGAAAATCTAGAAGCTGTTCGTGAGCTTTCCTTCCGCGGCGCAAAAAAAATGCCTGAGAAATTGGCCGATAACAAAGATATGGCGTTTCTATCTTATGAACTGGCAACCATAAAAACCGATGTTGAATTGCCTTGTCATTTAAAAGATATTGAGCACAAAGAACCTGACACCGAAACGTTGTCCGATTTATACAAAAAGTTTGAGTTCAAAACCTGGCTACACGAGTTATCTAGTGATGCAGATGAGCCTAGTGATACTGTGGAAGGTGAGAGTAAAAAAGCTAAAAGCGACTACGAGACTATTTTAACCGAAGAACAATTAAATGTTTGGAAAAACAAGTTGGAGTCGGCAGAGCTCTTTGCATTCGATACTGAAACTACCAGCGTGAACTATATGGATGCCGATCTTGTTGGCATGTCGTTCGCGGTAAAAGCGGGCGAGGCCGCTTATTTACCTTTGACCCACGATTATCTGGATGCCCCAGAGCAGTTAGATCGCACTTGGGTTCTTGATCAATTGAAACCACTGCTTGAATCGTCTGAGCATAAAAAAGTCGGGCAAAATTTAAAGTACGATGCCAGCGTTTTGGCAAAGTATGATATCGAACTAAAAGGTATTGCGTTTGACACCATGTTGGAATCCTACACATACAACAGTGTGGCGACTCGGCACGACATGGACTCTTTGGCGATGACTTATCTGGGGCGAGATACCATTCATTTTGAAGATATTGCCGGTAAAGGTGCCAAGCAAGTGACCTTTAATCAAATTGATATTGAGCAAGCCGCCGAATATGCAGCAGAAGATGCCGACGTAACTCTTCAGTTGCATGAAAAAATATGGCCTATGCTTGAGAAAGAAGAAGGACCTAAGGGCATCTTTGAGCACATCGAAATGCCATTGCTGTCGGTTCTTTCTCGCGTTGAGCGAACCGGTGTGTATATTGACCGACAGTTGTTACGTGAAAAAAGTCAGACTTTTGCAGTGCGCATTAAAGAGTTGCAAGAAAAAGCTTTTGAACTAGCTGGTGAAGAATTTAATTTAGGTTCACCAAAACAATTGCAGCGGATTTTATTTGAAAAACTTGAATTGCCAGTTATTAAGAAAACGCCTAAAAAGCAACCTTCTACAGCAGAAGACGTATTGCAAGAGTTAGCCCTGGATTATCCTTTGCCGAAAGTGATTTTAGAATATCGTGGGCTCTCAAAATTAAAGTCAACTTATACTGACAAACTTCCTGAAATGGTGAAAGAGTCGACAGGAAGATTGCACACTTCTTATCATCAGGCTGTTGCAGCAACAGGACGACTGTCCTCTACAGAGCCAAACCTGCAAAATATCCCAATTAAAAATGAAGCGGGTCGAAGCATACGCCAAGCATTCGTTGCGCCTAAAGGAAGAAAGATAGTCGCTGCGGATTATTCGCAAATTGAATTGCGTATTATGGCGCACCTTTCGCAAGACGAAGGTCTTCTGGAAGCATTTTCAAATGATAAAGACATTCATACGGCTACAGCCGCTGAAGTATTTGGAGTCGCAGAGAGTGCAGTTACCCAAGAGCAGCGGCGTAGCGCAAAAGCGATTAATTTTGGTTTGATTTACGGTATGTCAGCTTTTGGTTTGGCAAAGCAAATAGGCGTTGGCAGAGACGAAGCACAACATTATATCGATACTTATTTTGCGCGTTACCCTGGTGTAGAAGAGTACATGGAAGACACTAAAGAGAAAGCTAAGGAACAAGGTTATGTTGAAACTCTGTATGGACGTCGACTCTACTTGCCTGAAATAAATGCCAGTAATGGTATGCGACGTAAAGCGGCTGAAAGAACCGCGATTAATGCTCCAATGCAAGGCAGCGCGGCAGATATTATTAAGCTTGCGATGCTCAGTGTTGATAAGTGGCTTCGAGAAGATAATCCCGACTGCAAAATGGTGATGCAAGTGCACGATGAGTTAGTGTTTGAAGTTGCCGAAGATGCTGTAGAAGCTTGTTCGAAAAAAATAGTTGAGTTGATGCAGTCGGCAACAGAGTTGAGTATTCCCCTGGTGGTTGAGGCGGGTGTTGGCGACAACTGGGATGAGGCGCATTAATTAGCAATTCTTCTGACTTTATTCGATAGCAACGGAGCGATAATTTAAGGTTTCGTTGCTATTGAATGATCGTACTGGTTATATTTCTTTCAGCAATTATCCGCTGTTCTTTTACTTCCTTTTCAGATTAAACATACTTTTTTACATGTTCTTTGAATTAAGTATGAAACCTTTTCGTCTTTTAACCGTCTTAGTATATGAATGCCAATGATGGCGTTCTCCCGCGACACCCTCCTTCGTAGCGGGAAATTGGATTCGGTTTCCCCAAGCCGAGTTCGTATCGCCTCCCACGTCACAGCGTCGGAGGCTTTCTTTTTTGGGCTTAGCTTTTTATTTCTTCCATTGATATAAAGTTGGGTAAACGTTTAATTTTTGCTATCCACTCTACAATATTGGAGTAATCAGAAAGTGAGTAACCACCTTCTTCGGCGACGTGTGTATATGCAAATAAAGCAATGTCTGCGATACTATAATCATTTCCTGAAATCCATTGATTCATTGATAATTGCTGTTCCATAACATCAAGTGCTTGATATCCTCTTTGATGTAAAGCCGGTAATTGATTTTGCCTTTCATGCTCAGCAGGCAAAAACTTTTTTATAAATCGAGCAACCGCAATCGCGGGCTCGTGTGAATACTGTTCGAAGAACATCCATTGAAGAACTTGAGCCTGTTGAAAAGTATCTTTTGGAAATAAATTGCTGTTTTGAGCCAAATAAAATAGTGCGGCATTCGATTCGGGCAATCGTTTCCCATCATCCAATTCCAGCACTGGAACTTTTCCATTGCTGTTTATTTGTAAAAAGTGAGGCGTTTGAGTTTCACCATTAAGAATATCCACTTCGTTCCAGTGATATGGTATTTCTAACAATTCAGAGACTAAAGCTAACTTATAGCAGTTTCCCGAAGCTGACATGCCGTAAATAGTATTCATACTTTTTCTCTCTTTATCTCGTTTATTTTTATAAGATTTAACGACGCTAATTGAAATGCTGTATTTTAAGTTTACTATGATTGAAAAGATTAATGATAGGAGAATGTAATGACTAAAGTAGCAGTTATATTATCTGGATGCGGTGTGTTTGACGGTGCCGAAATTTGTGAGAGTGTTTTAACTCTCTGGGCTTTAGAGCAAGAGGGTGCAGAGTATCAATGCTTTGCTCCTAATATTGAACAAGCGCATGTCATTAATCATTTGAATGGCGAAGAAATGTCAGAGAAGCGAAATGTACTCGTTGAATCGGCACGAATCGCAAGAGGAAATGTAAAAGACTTAAAAGAGTTTGCTGCAAATGAATTTGATGCTTTGATTCTACCTGGAGGCTTTGGTGCGGCCAAAAACTTATCCAACTTTGCGTTTAAAGGAGCTGATTGTGACGTTAACTCGGATGTATTGCAGGC
This sequence comes from Pleionea sediminis, assembly GCF_007570825.1. Lineage (GTDB taxonomy): Bacteria > Pseudomonadota > Gammaproteobacteria > Enterobacterales > Kangiellaceae > Pleionea > Pleionea sediminis. The sequence continues at coordinate 1,747,281 of NZ_SUNB01000001.1, forward strand.
GTGTAAAGCAATGGCAGAAAGCAAAAAACCTTGTGGTTACATTTGTATATCCCCTGCGATCATTCCAAAAGTTTATGGCGAAGGTGCAAAGTTAACCATTGGTAACGATAAAGATACTGCTGAAAATATTGAAAAAATGGGTGGCGAGCATGTGAATTGCAGTGTTGATAAATTTGTTGTTGATGAAGAGTTAAGAGTGGTTTCAACACCAGCTTACATGCTTGCTGGAAATATAACAGAAGCTGCAAGTGGAATTACAAAGTTAGTTCATCATGTTGTTGGAATGATCGAACGCTAATTAAGGCCAATTTATTAACGTTTTTTATTTCAAGTATCTGAAGCCACACGCCGGTTGAACAGCGTAAATGCGAGTATGCCGGCGATAATAAAAACAGGTACCGTGCTCATAATGAGGATGCCTTGCCACTTAAATTGAAATAATAACCAGCCAGAGCTTAAAGAAGCGAGAGCTTGAGTTCCAAACACCAATAAATCATTAAATGCTTGTACTTTAAATCGTTCTTGAGGCCGATAGGCCGTTGGCAAAAGAGATGTACCGGCAACAAATAAAAAGTTCCAACCAATCCCAAGTAATACGAGTGCTAACCAAAAAGCAGCGAATGTTTGAGAAGTGTATGCAATGATCAAACATATTAAAAAGGCGACCAATCCAAAAGCCATCATGCGATAATGACCGAGCCTTTCTACAAGTAATCCTGAAATGAGTGAGGGTAGGTACATAGCCGCTACATGAGATTGGATAACCCACTTAGTGTGTGTCAGGCTGTGACCAAAATGATTGTGCATACTTAACGGAGTTGCCGTCATAATGAAGGCCATAACACCGTAACCAACAGCTGCAGCAAGAACAGCAATGATGACCGTTTGTTGGCTAAAAATTTCTTTTAAAGGTCGACCTATTAATTTTCCATCCGGTGCATGAGCCACACTATTTTGAGTTCGAGTTAGCAGTAAAAAGCCAACGCAATACAGTGCGGCAAGTAAAATAAACGAACCAGCGTACTCAACGGACAATAAATTTTTTCCTAATAGAGACATTTCCGGACCAATAAAAGCCGCCAAAATACCTCCGAGTAATATGGTTGAAGCTGCTTTTGGAATAGTGTCAGTTGGCACCAATTCCATGGCTGCAAATCGGTATTGTTGGACTGCTGCTGCCCCAGCCCCGACTCCAGTAGCTGCAACACAAAATAAAGCAAAGCTTTCAGCCATCAAGGCATAAGATGCGATTAATGCAGATAAAATACCCACGACGGCATAAGAGAGAAAAATTCTTTTTCTGCCATATCGACTCATTAAAAATGAAGCGGGTATCGCATTTAAGGCCAAGCCGACAATTGCTAAAGCAATGGGAAGCGTGGCTAATTGTTCGCTGGGTGCAATTTGGCTACCAATGATTCCTGCAATGAGTACAAGCATTGAAGTGCCAGATAGCATCAATGCATAACATAGCGTAAACAACCATACTTGCTTGGGCAGTTTGTGTGACAAGAAAGCCTTCCTTGAGTAAAGCATGGTAAACGATTAATTATTATACGTTTACCATTTGTTAATTGATAAGTTGATTGCGATTCAAGTAAGAATACCATGGAATTTAAGCCATCAACGACAGTTCGCATGTAAAATTATATTTGACGTTGAATTTGTCAGCTGGTTTGATCTACTTCTCTGATAAAACAATAATAAAGTGAGGTTAATGTGAGTCAATCCAAAGGACTCGATAGTAAAGCTTATCGAGCAATGGAGCCGGGTGAACAATACGCTCCCTATATTTCCTCTCAAGAATCGATAGCGGAATTCACCTTCAAATCGGTCGGTTTAGGAATCCTTTTCGGTATTATTTTTGGTGCTGCAAATGCTTATTTGGGATTAAGAGCTGGCCTAACAATCAGTACTTCAATTCCGGTTGCTGTTATGAGTGTTGCGGTATTTCGCTTGTTGGCGAAAGGTGGCATAAAAAGCACAATTCTCGAAACAAATATTGCGCAAACAACAGGATCCGCATCGAGCTCTGTCGCTAGCGGAGTCATCTTTACCTTACCCGCTTTATTTATGTGGGGCGTCGATCCTGATTTATTGCAAATGACTATTCTTGCAATGAGTGGCGGTCTTTTAGGAATATTATTCATGATACCGCTCAGAAAATTTCTTATTGAGCGTGAGCATGGCAAGTTGCCTTATCCTGAAGGCACTGCGTGTGCGGAAGTTTTGGTCGCGAATGAAGAAGGTGGTAACCGAGCTAAGTATATTTTCTATGGTATTGGTGTTGCTACAGTTTTCAAAACACTAACATCCTGGATAAAGGTCATTCCAGATCATGTCAGCTTTAATATCCCATTTGTTAAAAAAGCTTCATTAGGTGTTGATTTATCGGCAGCTCTGTTTGGTGTGGGCTACATTTTGGGACCACGAATCGCTCTAATTATGGTTGGTGGTGGCGTATTGTCATCGCTTATTATTATTCCCAGCATTGCAATTTGGGGAGATGCTCATACCACACCGCTATTTCCTGAAACCGTAAAATTAATTAAAGATATGTCACCAGGTGAAATTTGGACGCGATATGTGCGCTATATTGGTGCTGGTGCTGTCGCGACGGCTGGAATTATCACTTTAATTCGAAACGTTCCTGTGATGCTTGAAAGCTTTAAAGTGGGTGCGAAACAGTTAGAGCAAAGAACACACGAAGACCATTCTATTGCTGCAGATAATGCAGTACCAAGAACAAGCCGGGATTTACCGTTAAAGTATGTTGGTGTTGGAGTATTGGCGATTGTTTTGATATTGACGATTACTCCAACGGCTTTTGGTGAAGTGGGAGGCATTGATACTCGATTGGTGGCTGCTATTTGTGTGGCTATATTTTCATTTTTCTTTGTCACAGTCGCTTCGCGAATTGTTGGTTTGGTCGGTGTTACTTCAAATCCGACCAGCGGTATGACTATTGCGGCACTACTGGGTACGGCAACCATCTTTTTAGCGATGGGGTGGACAGATACCAGTGGAAAAGCGGCGACACTTATTGTGGGGTGTGTGGTTGCTATTGCCGCTTCTATTTCGGGCGACACTTCACAAGATTTAAAAAGCGGTTATTTATTAGGGGCAACTCCCAAAAGGCAACAGGCTGCTGAGTTAATTGGGGTGCTAACATCGGCGACATTTGTGTGTTTAGCAGTATTGTTACTCGCGGAAACTTTTGGTTTTGGTAGTAAAGAGTTACCTGCGCCACAAGCAACGCTTATGAAGTTAGTGATCGATGGTGTATTGGATCAAAATTTACCTTGGACATTGGTTGCTATTGGCGCTGGAATTGCAATTGCGTGTGAAATTTTCCGAATACCTTCTTTGCCATTTGCTGTGGGAGTTTATCTTCCAGTTTCAACGATGACGCCTATTTTTATTGGCGGAATGATTCGACATTATTTTGAAAAGCGAACCAAAAATAAAGAGCAGCTAGAAGGGCGCCGAGAAAAAGGTGTTTTACTCGGATCTGGCTTTGTCGGCGGAGAGGGATTACTGGGAGTCGGAATTGCTGCTGTGGCATTTATTCAATCGGCTAAGCCAGCAGGCATTGGTACTGGATGGACGGGTAGTGAGGTAATGGCTTCGGTTGTTGGTGCAATTGCTTTTACTTTACTTGTTGTTTGGTTTTTCAGATCCATACAAAGTACAAAAGCTGATTAGTTTGAAAGAAGCGTCGAATCGTATTATTCGGCGCTTTTCTTGTTGAACAATGTATTTTCTAATTCAGAATATTCATTAATTGGTGCGCTACAATGAGTCTGATCGCAAACGATGGCGTAGCAATTGTTTTCCGATTTTGGATACTTTGCCTCGAGGCTCTCTGGGAGACTCTCATCATTAGCTATAAATAAAACATAATGATTATGAGTTTTTTGATTGAGTGTTTGTTGCCAACGTATTCCCTCACTTCGTAATCCACGTATAACAATTAATGAGCTGGACTCGAAATCAAGCATGGCTCGTAAAATTGACGGATAACCTAAGGGAGATAACTTTAATCGACTGGTAGAGTGCTCAAATACTTGATGAACTATATTTTGAATTTTCTTATCTGACTGCAGCCGTGCTAATTGAATTAAAACTTGTAAAATTAATCCATTTCCGCTGGGCAATGCATCGTCAGCTAGTGAAATGACATTCATTGGTAAGTCTTCAGCATCTGAAAAATTAAAGACCGGAGTGTCCTTTAAAAAGCGATGAATACATTGTTCGCACAATTCACATAGCCAGCGATAATTTTCATTAGACCATTCATATTTAAGAGATGTCATTAAAGCTTGCATTAAATACGCGAAGTCATCAACATTCGCCTTTTGGTAAGCACGTCCATCTTTTAAACAACTATAAAGCTCTGATTCTTGCCAAAGATTTTGGTGAATAAAGACCAGGGTATCATTGGCAGTGTTTATTATATCTTCATTGTTAAGTAGTTGTCCGGCTTTTAGTAAACCTGTTACAAGCAACGCATTCCAGCCCGTTAGAATTTTTTCATCTCGAGAGGGTTTCTCTCTTTTATTTCTATAGGACAGAAGTTTTTGTTTTATAGGTTCAAGTGCCCATTGAACTTGTTTTAATGGGATACTCAGTTTTTCCGCGAGAGATTCATCGGAGTACCAACATTGAATATGCCATTGGTTATTAAAGTTAGGCGGTTGTGATAAACCAAGAGAGAGTTCAGCAATTTTCCACTCTTCTTCGGTTAATTGGTCGCGAACTTCGTTTTTTTCAAATACGTAAAATGTACCTTCTTTGCCATTCGAGTCAGCGTTGATAGCGGAATAGAATCCTCCATTATCACTAGACATTTCACTAACAAGCCACGAGTATGTCTTATAACATACCTCAGCAAGAAAGCCCTCTTTGCTAAATTTAGCTAAGTCAGCATAAAAGTTTATAAGTAGCGCATTGTCGTACAGCATTTTCTCAAAATGAGGTACGCCCCAGTGTTCATCAACACAATAACGAAAGAATCCACCACTTAAATGATCAAATAATCCAATACGAGACATGCTTTGTGCCGTTCGCATCAAAGCTTGATAGATTTTTTCACTGGTTACAGGGCGCTTTGTCTGAATGATATGCAATAGGGCACTTAATAATTGTGGCTGTGGAAACTTTGGCGCGCCTTGAAGCCCTCCCCACTGCTCATCTTGATTTTGCAAGTAATGTTCAACGAAATCTGAAGTATGCTGTTTTAGCGAGTAGCTTTCGGGCGTTGTAACATTGAGTTTTTCGATGCTTTCTGTAACCTTTTTGCGAACATTTTCAACATCTGTGTATTTACACTCATATATATCTTTAATGGTTGCGAGAATTTGTTGAAATGATGGTTGGTTATTAACAGTTCGATTGGAAAAGTAAGTGCCAATAAAAAATGGCATTAAAGATTTAGGATCAATAAATACGGTTAAAGGCCAACCTCCAGCACGATGATTAAGGAGTTGGTGACATTGCTGGAATAGCTTGTCTAAATCGGGACGCTCTTCTCGATCGACCTTTATATTTATAAAGTGTTGATTCATGATATTGGCAGTTTCTTGATCAGAAAATGACTCTGCTTCCATAACATGACACCAGTGGCATGCAGAATAGCCAATTGAAAGTAAGATGGGCTTATTGATTGACCTGGCATGGTCCAATACTTGAGTCGTCCACTCTTGCCAGAATACCGGATTATTTGCATGTTGCTGTAAATAGGGACTAGGACAATGGCTCAGATTATTTCTATTAAATGACGACACAGCTTCCTCAATTGTGTAGATTTAAGATTGAGACTAAGCTCAACTATACACTTACTGAAAGATAATTTAAAAAATGAGTTTTAACTTTATTTCGCCTTTAGATTGGACAGCTCTAGTTTGGTTTGCTTTATGTTGGGTCGGCTACGCTCTTTTTGCCCGTAGAAAGTCAAAAATTAAGCCGACTATAGCGACTTCTTTGAGTAGCGTTCGTGGAATTTGGATGAACCGAGTCTTAACTCGAGATGTTCGAATTGCCGACGTGACGGCTTTAGGAATTTTACAGCGAAATGTTACTTTTTTTGCTTCAACAACAATGTTTATATTGGCAGGTCTGTTAACCGTGCTTGGTGCTACGGAGAAAGTGATAGAACTAACGGATACCTTACCTTTTATCATTGAAAATACAAGAGCCAGTTGGGAATTTAAAATATTAATACTGGTTTTTACATTTGTTTATGCGTTTTTTAAGTTTTCATGGAGTGTACGGCAATATAATTTTGGAATTGTTCTTGTGGGTGCTTCGCCAGATAGTGACGCGACTCAAGAAGATAAAGATTTATTTATTGTTAATGCTAATCAAATTCTCTCGCGAGCCAACGACTCTTTTGCTCATGGGTTGAGAGCCTATTCTTTTGCCATGGCGTTATTAGCATGGTTTATTCATCCTGTGTTACTCATGGTGGTTTCTGCTTGGGTCGTTGGTGTTTTATACCGGCGAGAATTTCGCTCTTATACGCTAGAAGCGTTAAAAGCGGCTGGAAAGCTCAATTACTAGCTTAAATTGAGCAAAGAGAAGGGAAAGCAGCCATAAAAGGATTATATGTTCGATTCATATTGGATTCAGTTTTGCTGATATAGGATTAACTTACTTTAAGGAGGAGATGACAAATGTTAGTAAGCTATATGATTTTTCGTGAGTCCAATGAATGGTTTGTTAAGCTAGACAATGGGTCGGTATTGGGATCGTATGGAACCTATGATCTCGCACATAAGAGTGCTCAGTTATTGATTGCGCTGTGCCGTGAACTCAAGATTGTTTCTTAATTCAATAGGGCTCTAAATTGTGCAGTTATATAATGCAGTATTTATTGCATTCTTGAAAAATTATTGCCAACTATCATGAGCTGTAGATGTCGCAATAAGATTCGATTTTATACCACCAGACAAACAGTTATTTGCACTGGCAAAGCGATAATACTTTATGGTTCCCTTAGCTTCTTCGAGTAAAGACGAGTACTCGTGAGACTCTAAGATTGAAATAGCATCAGCATAGATGTATTTGACGCCGTAAATTGAACTTGAATAATGACTATCTGGCCATTCGATATTGTATTCAATAAAATGGTCGGGAACTTCACAGATATGAATATAGGCTTCGCCTCGATTAGCCTTGAGTCTATTTTTGCAGTGCCACCAAGCGCCTTTCAGGTTGTCGATAAAATAAAACCCTTCAAAGTTGCCGGTGCCATCGCCGGAATGTTTAAACCTTGGATTAAAGCGGTCGAAGTTATTGCGAGAGCCGTGAAACAACAATGCCATCGGTTTGTCCTTATTTGAGGCGTGAGCACCCGATTAATCTACTTGTGAAAGTTCAGCTGTTATAAAATCAAATTTTGAGAGTAATTAAAGTGGTGAAAATCACAAAACTTAAACCAGGTTGTGATTGTTTAATAACAACTTAGCGATCAGTCTTAAGTATTCGTTCTTAAAATGATCTTCGGTGTATAAATAGATCAATGGTTAGAGGTGAAATGTGGCCTCAACTGTTAAAGTCGAGGAGGGCATAACTATTTGAATTTAATGAATTAAATTGCTTCAAATCGGTTTTTGTCTGGAGTTATGATTGATGTTTTTTGTTTCTTTCACAGCATACTTGATTTCTGCCTTTCTCTTTTGCTCGATAAAGCGCTTTATCCGCTTTGGCGAAGACCTCTGATTCATCATTGACTCCTTCGAATTCAGCAACGCCACAAGAAATGGTTACGTTAATTGTGGTGTCATCTTCCAGGCTAATCGACTGGTTGGCAACAAGTTGGCGAAGTTTGTTAGTCGCTTTTGTTGCGTCATTAAGATTCGTCTCTATCATCAGTATCACAAATTCTTCACCGCCAAAGCGAGCAATGAAGTCGGCTTCTCTCATACCCTGACTGAGAGATTGAGCGACTTGTTGCAATACAATATCGCCATTATGGTGTCCGTATTGATCGTTTACTTTTTTGAAAAAATCGATGTCAATGACAGCCATACTCAGAGGTGTTTTATAACGCTTCCAACGAGCGTATTCTTGTGCAACTCTCTCATTGTATGCGTATCGGTTGGGTAATTTCGTTAAAGGATCACTGTAGGCTTTTTCTCGTTGTTCCTGTAAAGTCTTTGTTAGTCGTTCGGTCTCATCTTCTGTAAGTTTAAGCTGCTCTTTTATTATTTTAAGCTCATCCTGTGAGGTCTTAACATGATTGACCTGGGCTTCCTTAAATCGACTAACGCTATTGAAAATATGCTCAAAGCTGGCAATAAGTCGATGTTTGAGAGGGCCTAGTCCAGTTGAGTCCGATATTTCGCGCTTAATTTCATCAATCGTTTTTTTAAGTTCGTTATCCAGTCGTTTAGTGTCTTCAAAAAACTCATCATTATTGATTGAAGCTTGGTTTAAATAGGAGGCTACTTTTAATAAACGTTTATTTAACTGGTTTAAGAAGTTTTCGAATTGAGAGTGATCGGTATTGGCGGCTTGAAGTAAAACGGCGGCTATTTCTTCTATGAGAGGCGCTAAATCTTCTACTTCAGATAAATTACTAAGTTGCTCTTTTATTGTTGCGGTAGCTTCTTGGTAAATCTCAATGTGGCCGAGTTGTTCTATAAAATTATGGAGAGCTGAACTTACGGTGTCGGGAATACCTTGTTTTTTTTGTGAGCCGGTTTGACCTTCATCTAATTGGTCGTGTTCTTCTACTTTTTCTGGAGAGGGACTGGGTTTGTTGCTAGAAAACAAGTTCGATAGCCAAGATCGCTTTTCCGGAGCTTGACTCATACTTAGTATGATAGCTTTTAATTGTTCTACACATTCGCTAACGTTTAGCGATGATTGAGTATTCGTAAGCTTTTTGAGCCGTTTTCTAATTTTACGATCATTTACAGAATCAATCAGTTGATTGCTAAGCATCATGAGAGCCGATTTAGGATCTGCCTCGGCTTTGCGTGTTTGATAGCGTTCTTCTATGTCATGTAAACATTGAGTAATTGCCTCGACATTTTTTCCCAGTAGTTCAACCGACTCTCGCCTTTTTATCGAATCTCTGAGGTCTTCAAGTTTTCCATTGAGTTCGCTATCAATCCCCATTCCTGTGTAGCTAACACGAGACAAATAGCGTCGCAGCTGTTCTTCGGCTTCTGGAAATTCGTCGTTATCAGCCATGAGTGTCAGTAATTTTGCGTCGAAGTCGGTTCTTGATGGTTACAGGCTTCTAAGTGACTGGCGAGTTTTTTGGGTAACATAATATCCATGGCTACCGGTAAATGATCGGATATTATTTCTGGGAGAACTCGGAATTCTGCGACTTCCAAATTGTCGCTAATTAAAATTTGATCGATAGAGCGGCGTGGGTTCCAACTTGGATACGTTGGTTGGGGGTAAGCAACTAACTGAGTATTGATGTTAAACTTTTTGAGCTCCGCGTGTAACCAGGCCGGTTCGCAATTCATGTCACCCATAATAACAAAGTACGGATGTTCTCTTACGCTTTCCGCAATGTATTCAATTTGTTTAATTTGTGCTTTACGACTTAAGGCTAAATGAGCAACGACAACTACGAGTGACTGGTCGCCCGAGCCAAAGCTAACTTGTAATGCACCTCTGCCAGGTATCAGTCCCGGTAAGCTGTGATCAACGACTAGCTCAGCGGGAAGTTTTGATAGTAAACCGTTAGCGTGTGCTGCGATACTCGCCAAATTTCTGTTTCTTTGAACATGCCAATGGGGAAAACCCGCATGCTCGGCAATGTACTCGACTTGATTAATAAAACTTGATCTTAAACTGCCTGCATCGACTTCTTGAAGTGCAACAACGTCATAGTTTTTTACCAGCTCTGCTATTTTAGCTAAGTTAATATGTCGACCTGAATGCGGAAGTACGTGTCGCCAGCTTTTCTTCAGGTAATCTGAAAAGCCTCCCATATCGATACCAACTTGAATGTTAAACGATAACATTCTCAGGCGCTCAAATCGGCTTGAGTCGGCGACAGTTTGCGTTGGTGAAGGAGATAGCATCTGGATTACGGCTTTGTATTATCCAAGTATTTGAGTATTTCGATTAGCCTCGCAGGCGTTTTAGCTTGCGTGGCATCAATTGTGTATTGTCCTTTAAAAATAATAGTCGGGACTGTCGAAATTGAGAACTGTTTAATCATATTTTGTATAAATACAAGTCGTTTCGGCATATCTGAGTCGTAAACAGCATCTTCAACTTGCTGGGAATCTTCAATAAATTGATTAAAAATAGCAATGTAATCTTTAGGGGTATTTAAAGTGCTATTTTCAGCTTGAATTAACGTAAATAACTCTAAGTGCTGTTCTGGTGAAAGCTTTAAGTTATTGGCTACCAGATTGATTTTGGCAGCCGGTCGCCATGCTTCGCGAAAAACAGCAGGCCAAAGAATGGCGCTAAATTCATTGTTTTCTAGGGCGCTGTAGACTCTTTTTGCAGAGTCAGAACCATACCAAGAGACAAGCACTAAGTCTGGAACCGATTCTTGAGAGTTCAACTGTGTGAAATCGATACCTGCAACAAATTTCCCGGTCTCGGTAGATTGAGCATGTATTTGTATCGAATGACACAGAGTGAGTAGTATTGTTATCAGAATTACAATTCGTTTAAACATGACTGTCTATTTGGCTCTTATTATTCGTGCTCTAGATATTACATACTAGTGGAAACCGGTATGACTGTCTGTGCAGACATCAATATTTTCGACTTTAAATTTCAGGTAAGGTTCTGATGAAAAAGGAAATAAAAAAGGCGACATAACGTCGCCTTCAAAAGTGCTCGTGCGGTTTTTAGTGAAGACCTACCAGATAATAAGCAAGGGCTTCAATTTGCTCATCAGTAAGTTGTGATGCAATATCACGCATCATGCGATTAGGATCATTTGCTCGCTCTCCAGACCGAAATGCTTTCAGCTGAGCAATGGTGTATTGCGGGCTTTGCCCACTTAATGATGCAAATCCGGCCGATTCCATACCAGTGCCTTTAGGTCCATGACACGCTGTGCATGCTGGAAGGCCTTTTGCTGGGTCACCAGAGCGGTATAGCTTTTGGCCAAGAGCAATGTATTTCTCTGGAACAGCCGCGTGTTGAACTTCTAAGCTAGCAAAGTAAGCTGCGATGTCTTCCATTTGTTCCGCGGTTAATGCAGCCGCTTGACCATTCATTACAGCGTTTTTTCGGTCCCCAGACTTGAATTCTCTCAATTGCTTTTCGGTGTATTTTGCACCTTGCCCAGCCAACTTAGGGTACGTCGGGTCTATAACTGAGTTACCATCACTGCCATGACATGCTGCGCATGCAGCAGCTGCTTGTTGGCCTTTTGCTGGGTCACCAGCGGTCAGCAATGAAGGTAAGAGCCCCAAAAGAATGCTTATTACTGCGAATTTTTTCATTATTTGTCCTTTATTCCGCGGAAAATCTCAGAAAGTACTTTCGCACTCAATGCGCCATGATACACTTGCGCCAAATTTTTGAAAGTGGCTGAATTATAGGGAAACTGTTTTTAAAAAGCCACAATTGTACTGAGGTAACCTATAGTAGATGGGTTGCGCCTCATATATCTGGAGATTACCGTGAAGCAATCCCTTGACGGCAAAGATAAAAAAGTTAATCCATTTCGACAAGCGACCTATTTAAAGGGAGCTGCGGAGTTAGTGCAATTGCCTCTCGATGTAGGCATTGAGGTCGCATTTGCTGGTCGATCTAATGCCGGAAAATCAAGCGTCTTAAATGTGCTTTGTGATCAGAATGCTTTGGCTCGTACCAGTAAAACACCCGGTCGAACCCAATTGATTAATTTGTTCACGCTAGACGAAGAGCGCCGTCTGGTTGATCTACCGGGATACGGCTTTGCCAAAGTTTCGTTGGAAATAAAAGAACGCTGGCAAGAGACTTTAAGCCAATACTTACAACATCGTGAGTGTTTAAAAGGTCTCGTTGTGCTGATGGATATTCGGCACCCGATGAAAGATGTGGACCAACAAATGTTGCTTTGGGCTGCCGAAGTCGGTTTGCCATGCCATGTTTTGCTTAATAAAGCAGATAAACTGAAGCAAGGTGCCGCTAAAAACACGTTGCTAAAAATTAAGAAACAGGTGAGTGAAATTCATTCCGAATTTACCGTGCAAAACTTCTCAGCATTAAAACGAACGGGTATGGATGGCTTGCTACAAAAGCTGTTCGGCTGGTTTGAGTATGAATAATTGTAAACATGCGTTTTAATTTTCTTATATGAGAAAGGGGTCGTTATTTCGCCAAGTGGTTTATAAATAACGTTTTTTTATTGATAAAAAAGCCGAATCTTGCGCAAAAAATACGCGAAATGGTTTGATTTTTGCCCCTGCTGTTTGAGAAAATACGCGCCATTTCAAAATGGGCCCCCAGCTCAGGAGAGTTTTATGCCTACCCGATTCGACTTAGCCAATGCTATTCGTGCTCTTAGTATGGATGCAGTGCAGAAAGCTAAATCTGGCCACCCTGGCGCTCCACTTGGCATGGCAGATATCGCCGAAGTCCTCTGGAACGATTACCTTAAACACAGTCCAAAGAACCCGCAGTGGGTGAATCGAGACCGTTTCGTATTATCAAATGGTCATGGTTCGATGCTCATTTATTCTTTGCTCCATCTGACCGGTTATTCATTGAGCATTGAAGACATTCAAAATTTTCGTCAGTTACACTCCAAAACACCAGGTCACCCAGAATACGGTTATACGCCAGGTGTGGAGACGACTACCGGTCCATTAGGTCAAGGTTTGGCTAATGCCGTCGGTATGGCTATTGCGGAAAAAACCTTAGCAGCGCAGTTTAATCAGCCTAATTTCGAGATGATCGACCATCACACCTACACCTTTTTAGGTGACGGTTGCTTAATGGAAGGCGTTTCGCACGAAGTTTGCTCTCTTGCTGGGACTTTAGGCTTAGGTAAGTTGATCGCGTTTTATGATGACAACGGAATATCGATTGATGGTGAAGTTGATGGTTGGTTCTCTGATGATACACCAAAACGTTTCCGAGCTTATGGCTGGCAAGTTATTCCCGATGTTGATGGTCACGATCCGGATGCCATTAAAGCTGCGGTCGAACAAGCGAGAGCTGAGACAACCAAACCAACGCTGATATGCTGCAAAACAACCATCGGTTTTGGTGCGCCCACAAAAGCAGGTAAAGAAGAGTGTCATGGTGCACCCTTGGGTGACGAAGAAATAGCAGGCACACGAAAGAATTTAAAATGGTCGCACGCTCCCTTTGAGATTCCCCAAGATATTTATGATGCGTGGGATGCGAGAGAGAAAGGGGCAACTCTCGAAGAAGAGTGGAACAATCAGTTCATTGCCTATCGCGACGCTCATCCTGAATTAGCTGCTGAGCTAGAAAGAAGATTGAATGGTTCTTTACCATCAGACTTTGAAACAATCACCAGCGAGTTTATTCGAGAAACTCAAAATGAAGCAGCAAAAGTGGCCACACGGAAAGCATCACAGTTAGCTATTGAAGCCTTTGCGAAGCATTTACCAGAGCTTTTAGGTGGGTCTGCTGACTTAGCGGGTTCAAATTTGACACTTTGGAGTGGTTCTAAAGGAATCGATGCTAAAGACGCATCCGGTAACTATTTGTACTACGGAGTTCGTGAGTTTGGTATGGCTGCCATTATGAATGGTATTGCGTTGCATGGCGGTTTTATTCCTTATGGTGGTACTTTCCTAATCTTTATGGAATACGCCCGAAATGCTTGTCGGATGGCAGCGTTGATGAAACAACGAGCCATTTATGTTTTTACTCATGACTCGATTGGTCTAGGTGAAGACGGTCCGACTCACCAACCCATTGAGCAATTAACGAGCTTGCGAACAACGCCTAATATGTCTGTTTGGCGTCCTTGTGATGCGACAGAAACGGCAGTTGCCTGGAAGCACGCCCTTGAGCGAATGGATGGACCTACTTCATTAGCCTTATCGCGGCAAGGTTTGCCGGGATTAAAACGTTCGGATGAGCAATTAGCGAACGTCGATAAAGGTGGCTACGTTATTAAAGATTGCAGCGGCACGCCAGAAATCATTTTGATGGCGACGGGTTCGGAAGTTGAGTTGGCACTTAAAGCCGCCAGCGAACTAGAAAAGAGCAGCCATCAAGTAAGAATCGTTTCAATGCCTTCAACCGATGTGTTTGAAAAGCAATCTGCTGAATACAAAGAGAGTGTTTTACCGACAGCTATCACAAATCGAATAGCTATTGAAGCAGGTTATCCAGATTTCTGGTACAAGTACGTCGGACTTAACGGAAAAGTATTGGGCATGGATCGTTTCGGTGAGTCAGCGCCCGCTGGTGCACTATTTGAAGAATTTGGTTTTACAACTAATAACTTGGTTGCGATGGCCGAAAAAATGCTCGAGGACAACGCTGAATAACCGTTCTTGAGTCGAGGAAAGTTTGTGCCGATCCCAACAAAGCTTTCCTCAATTTAAAACTCTTTTCATACGATTAACAGAAAGTGCTGAGACACCGAGTGTCTTAGCACTTTCATAGTAATAAGTATAAAGAAGCAGCGAGCGTCTGCTTCATCCAGTTATAACAGTGAGGTGAAATATGACAGTCAAGGTTGCCATTAACGGTTACGGCCGAATTGGTCGAATGGTTCTACGAGCAATTTACGAATTGAATCGTCAGGACGAAATTAAAGTCGTTGCGATTAATTCTTCGCACCCTATCGAGACAAATGCACACCTTACCAAATACGATACAACTCACGGTCGTTTTGAAGCCGATGTGACAAGCGATGAAAACCACATGTACGTTAATGGCGATCCGATAGCAATGATTGCCGATCGTAATCCCGAAAATATTAAGTGGAGCGATTACGGTGTTGACTTGGTTATGGAATGTACCGGTGTATTTAAAGACAAAGCTGGCGCATCCAAGCATTTTGTTGGTGGCGCGAAGAAAGTGCTAATTTCCGCACCAGGTGGCGATGACATTGATGGCACGGTTGTTTTTGGTGTAAATGACGATATTTTAACCAGTGACCATAACATTGTTTCCAATGCATCTTGCACAACCAATTGTTTGGCGCCTGTCGCTAAAGCACTGCACGAAGGTCTAGGCATAGTAAGTGGCTTGGTTAATACAATTCACGCTTACACCAATGATCAGAATATTATTGATAACCCTCACAAAGATCTCCGCCGTGCCCGTGCAGCTGCTCAGTCCGTTATTCCAACGAAAACAGGTGCTGCTAAAGCTGTTGGTTTAGTACTGCCCGACTTAAACGGTAAACTCGATGGATTTGCGATGCGTGTACCAACAATCAATGTTTCGGTTGTTGACCTGACTTTCACTGCCAGCAGAGACACGACTGTTGAAGAAGTTAATGAAATTATCAAGAAAGCTGCCGATGAGCATGTATTGGCATACAACGATGAGCCATTGGTATCGACAGATTTTAACCACCACGCGGCGTCTAGCATTTTTGATGCAACTCAAACTCGAGTTATCGGTGGAAACTTAGTGAAAATAGTAACTTGGTACGACAATGAGTGGGGCTTTTCTTGCCGCATGATAGATACTGCTCTTGCAATGATGAAAGCATAAGTACTGCTTTAATACCGCCTCCGTTCAACGGAGGCGATTTAAAAACCCTTGTGGTTTAGCCAGTTCTGGCAACTAATCCTCAGAGTTTTCGGTTACAATATCGCTCGAAAATTAAATATCGATTTGAAAAGGCTTTCAACTATGTCTGTATTACGTATGGCTGATCTGGATCTTAAAGGCAAACGTGTCTTAATCCGTGAAGATCTTAATGTGCCGATTAAAGACGGAGAAGTGACTTCCGACGTAAGAATTCAAGCATCTATCCCTACAATTAAATTGGCTTTAGAGAAAGGTGCCAAGGTGATGGTAATGTCTCACCGAGGTCGTCCAACCGAAGGAGAGTTATCTGCAGATGATTCCATGGAGCCAGTTGCGACACACCTCAATCAACTACTAGGTGTTCCAGTTCGTTTAGTCAGTGATTACCTCAAAGGTGTTGATATCAACGAAGGTGAAGTCGTCTTATTTGAAAATGTTCGCTGTAATAAAGGCGAAAAGGCCAATGATGAGAGTTTATCGAAACAATATGCGGCTCTGTGTGATGTATTTGTTATGGATGCTTTTGGTACTGCACATCGAGCGCAAGCTTCAACACATGGTGTCGCTAAATTTGCTCCGGTAGCTTGTGCAGGTCCGCTCTTGGCAAACGAGTTGGACGCGTTAGCAAAAGCTTTGGATAATCCAGCACGCCCAATGGTCGCAATTGTTGGCGGTTCTAAAGTTTCGACTAAACTTACCGTGCTTGATGCGTTATCTAAGAAAGTCGATCAGTTAATTGTCGGTGGTGGAATAGCTAACACGTTTATTGCTGCTCGCGATCATAATGTGGGTAAATCCTTGTATGAAAAGGATTTAATTCCAGAAGCGAAACGCCTAATGGAGCAAGCGGAATCTCGTGGTGGTGAAATTCCAGTTCCATCAGATGTTGTTGTTGGTAATGAATTTAGCGAGACCGCAGAAGCAACCTTAAAAAATGTTGATGCTGTAAACGATGACGATATGATTTTTGATATTGGTCCTGAAACAGCAAAGAAATTGAACGCTATCTTATCGGAAGCAAAAACGATTGTTTGGAATGGACCTGTTGGCGTCTTCGAATTTGATCAATTTGCTGAAGGTACAAAAAGCATGTCACTAGCTATTGCGGAAAGTGACGCATTTTCAATTGCTGGCGGCGGTGATACTTTAGCGGCTGTTGATAAGTTTAATATCAAAGATAAAGTTTCTTACATTTCGACTGGTGGCGGTGCATTTTTGGAGTTTCTTGAAGGAAAGAAATTACCAGCAGTAGAAATTTTAGAGCAACGAGCAAGCGAATAAATTGATTGGCTAAGTTAATTGGATTAAACATTAACTTAGCCACGACGAATTAAAAATCGGGAAGAGAGGAAATAAACATGGCATTAATTTCTATGAGGCAGATGTTGGATCACGCTGCTGAGCATGGTTACGGCGTTCCAGCTTTTAATGTGAATAATTTGGAGCAAATGAGAGCGATTATGGAAGCGGCAGACAAAACCGATTCGCCCGTTATCGTTCAAGCCTCTGCGGGTGCTCGCAAATATGCTGGAGCTCCATTTTTGAGACATTTAATATTGGCAGCGATAGAAGAGTTTCCTCATATTCCTGTTGTTATGCATCAGGATCATGGTACTAGCCCAGCTATTTGTCAGCGCTCGATTCAGTTAGGTTTTTCTTCAGTTATGATGGATGGTTCTTTACGAGAAGATGGTAAAACACCAGCAAGTTACGAATATAACTTGGATGTAACTAAAAGAACGGTAGAAATGGCTCATGCTTGTGGAGTCTCTGTTGAAGGTGAATTAGGTTGCCTCGGTTCTCTAGAAACTGGCGAAGCCGGAGAAGAAGATGGTGTTGGTGCAGAAGGTAAATTGTCTCACGATCAATTATTAACGGATCCTGATGAAGCGGCTGACTTTGTAAAGCAAACCAAAGTTGATGCTTTGGCAATCGCGATTGGTACTTCGCATGGAGCCTATAAATTTTCACGTCCGCCAACAGGAGATATTCTGGCAATTGATCGGATAAAAGCGATTCACCAGCGTATTCCTGATACTCATCTAGTAATGCACGGATCTTCATCGGTTCCTCAAGATTGGTTAGCCGTTATCAATGAGTTTGGTGGTGAAATTCCAGAAACTTACGGAGTTCCAGTCGAAGAGATTGTAGAAGGTATTAAACATGGTGTTCGTAAAGTGAATATTGATACTGATCTGCGTCTTGCTTCAACAGGTTCTATTCGTCGTCATCTGGCGCAAAACAAAAGCAATTTCGATCCAAGAAAATATCTTGCTGAATCAACTAAAGCGATGATGGATATATGTGTTGCGCGATACGAGGCATTTGGTACTGCTGGTAACGCAAGTAAATTAAAAGCACTTTCTTTGGATGATATGGTAGCACGCTATGATTCCGGCGAATTAGATCCAAAAATCAATTAATTGAACTGCGCGGGATTTTGAATAGTATTCGATCCCGCACTTTTACAGCTACTTAATGTCAGATCCAGATCTTAATCCCTACGCTAGTTCAACAACGAGTGAGTTAACTCTGGAGCAGCGATTACTTAGCGAACAGAGTTTAACAGGAACGATTCTGGGATCCCTTGCAGGCGCGATACCTGGCTTATTGATATATTTCTTATTAATCCCTTATCCGTTGTTTTCCTTTACGGTTTATTTTTTACCTGGTCTCTTAATTGGTTTTTTTGCAGGATTTATGGGGCGTGGGATTGACAAAATTCATCGTGTTGTTAGTGCGAGTATTACCCTGCTCTGTATTTCTATCGTTAGTTGGTTACTTGACCTTCCATCGGCAGCTATTGGCCTGTCTTTTATTAATTGTATTATTGCTGCTCTTATCTCAGTACGTCGGTTAACGAGAGAAGAAGCAGATGCTCTATTTAATTATAAAATTGGGTATCAGACGAAAAAATAAACCTGTTGTTCTATGTTATAAGCAGTCGTTTATTGATCTTAAAAAAATATAAATTATTAGAAGCATTCACCGATCGCTTCTGGTAAATTTTAAACGCTCAGTTTCAAGAGTGACTATTCTGATGGCCTTTAAAGCCAGGTCATCTTAACAACTTCTATCGATGGAAATGAATGTTTTTTATACAAAAACAAAAAGACTTTTTTAGACCTTTAACGAGCAAGTACCGCGAGCAAATTGCCAGCTGTCTGCAGTCTCTATATCAACAACTTTATACCATTCAGGCGGATTATGATTCTCTTAATACGCGAGAGAAGCTGGTTGCCTTATTTCAAGAAACGGTGACTCGGTCGCCTGTTTTTGACGGAGATACAGAAGAAGACAGTAATCTACCGGTTCGAAATGACCGTGAACAAGCAAACTGGATCTTAAATACTTTGCTTGAGTATGGCTGGCTAGAGAAACAGGTGGACGAAGCGACTCTGCAAAGTTCATATGCTTTCACAAGAATTGGGCGGCTCTTTACTCAATCGATCGTTGAAACTAGTGGAGCGGCTTATCGTACGCGCCATCGAAACACGCGTAACGTCCGAAATGCACTAAAAGTTTTTATCGACCAGGGCGACGTTTATGATTTGCTTGATGCTTTTGAGTTTTCTGAAAGAATCATATCTGACTTTAGCGATACTATAGCCGAATTAGATGAGCGAAAACGACAGCTGGTTAAAGAAGTTGAAGCTCAACAACTGGTCGAAAAAGCCAGTGAAGAATTTTTTGAGTTTATGGAAAAACGATTTATGCCGGATTTGTCGATTCGTTTATCGGCAGACAGTGTTGAAAAATGGCGTGATGAAATTCAAGATTCAATTAATAAAGCTCGTCGAAAACGAAAGGAATTTAAAGCTGATGCAGAGAAAAGTTTGCGTAAAGTCGCTCCAGAACTTATTGAGCATCAAAATACTTCTGTCTATTTGATGATTTTGGAAAGAATAGAGCAAAGAATTCACCGCGCATCCGAAATTATGTTGCCTGCTTTGCGGCGTTCATTGCATGGATTTACTCGTCGAGCAGACATCATTATGCGTCAATTAAGCTTCTCAGCTCAAGGTCGACAAAGTGAGCTGGTTGATATATGTCAAAATCTATCACAAGAACCAACAAATTTAGTTGATGAAAAATTAGAACAGGCAGGTGAGAAACTTGCCCAATTACAAGTAGCATTTTTTGACCCGCAACAAGTTAAGCTCTATCAACGACAAAAGAAACGTGTCGTCGATACTCGGGCTGAAGATAGTGAATCGATGAATGATTCGGCGCGTAAAGATCTTTATATTCGTCAAACAGTAGAACGAGCTTTTGCATTAAGCAATAAAGATATGGCCGATTATTTAGTGAAATCTTTAGGGAAAGGTCATCGAATTTATTCGCACCAACTTCCTGTTAGCTCTGCAAGAGAACTCTTAATGAGAGCTCACGCAATTGAAGTTGGCTCAGCAGGACGACAATCCAGTGAATTTCAATTTGTGGTAGAACCAACCGGTAAACGAATAAATGATGATTATTTCGAAGCCGACGAATTTACAATTACCTTAAAGTCACGAAATGACTTAAATCAATCAGAACAGCGAGAAGTCAATGAAGCTGAGTAATGCTTTAGAAGATGCTTTACAAAATCATCATGTTTCTTTTAATGAGTTTCAGGAACTTATTGTTCGACTACTGAATTATACTGTTTTAAGTCGAAACGAAAGCGCAACAGAGCAAGCTCTCTATGATCGATATGTAAGGATAGAAGATTTAGTCAAAGATTATATGTCGATTGCGCAAATAAACTTACATCACGACAGCCACTTCCAATATGTTCGCTTATATCCCCCAGGTGCCGAAATTCCTGGAATTAGAGATGCCGATGAAAGTGCTTACTCTGGAAGTTTAAGGCAACGGTTATCGCAAAACGAAGTGGCGCTGATTTTAATTTTGCGTGTGCAATACGACAAAGCTCTTCGTGAAGGAAAAATTGATGACTCAGGTTTTGCATTAGAGTCACTCGAATCAATTTCTATTGCAATAAAAAATATGTTACGGCGACCGTTACCTGAAAAGTTAACAGAGCGGAAAAAATTATTTCAGCGTCTACGTCAATTAAGACTCATTCAATTCCGTCAGGAAGAAGATTTTGAAAGTGGTGAGACCTGGATAAAAATTCATCCTATGATCGTCAATTTTGTTAATGAGGATGCTATCGACGTTCTTTCCAATGAAGTAACGGAAGACGTTGACGGTACGGTCGATGAAGTTGTCTCATCATAATTTGAATAAATTGAGAAAAAATTTACTATGTATTTAAAAAAGCTAATTCTTGTAAATTGGGGAAACTTGCCAAATTCGGAGTTTGACTTTGGTCCCTTAAATTTATTCTCGGGTGGCAATGGCTCCGGAAAGACGACTGCTGCGGATGCTATACAAACTTTAATGACCGCTGCTCATGAAAACCTATTTCAGTTTAATCCAGGGCAAGATGAGACAACACAGAGAGGACGAGGTGGCAAAAAGGTCCGCACGTTAGCTTCTTATATTCTAGGCTGTGATGATGGCAGTTATTCACGGTTAAACCCAACTGATGGGTATATTGTTGGCATTTTCCATCCAACCGAAAATGAAGATGGGGCTCCCTTTGCCGCCATGTTAGCGGTTAGAGCTTTTGTTGAAAAAGCTGGTAATAATAAATTGGCTAAGCAAGATTCCCTGCATTTTTATATTATTAAAAATCAATTTGAAAATACTCAAATAAATCTGAATCACTTAGTTTTGGACCTGGGGAAGAACAAGAGTATTTTAACACTGGAAAATTGCCACACGTCGTTAATTCAAAACTTTGGTAATCCGAATGTTGAAAAATACGACACAAAACGAGCCTATTTACGCCGGCTGTACGGTGCTTTGAGAGGTAAAAAAGATGCTGTTGCTGAAAGTGAAGCACTAAATAGCGCAAAGGCTTTTTCTCGGTTCATGGCTTACAAGCCTGTTCAAAGCATCGATCGTTTTGTTTCAGAAGAAATTCTCGAAAAGAAGGATCTGGGTGAGGCTATTCGTTCAATATCAGGACAACTTAAAACCATTCACGGAATGGAACGAGATGCAGCACGATTAACATCATCTATTGGAATTTTACAGCAGTCTAGAGAATACTCTCAGACTTACATCGATTTATGGTCCGATTTACAGTACCAAAATTATTTATTGGCACAAAACGACTTTTTGTCTCGGCAGAAACATTATTTATCAAATAAAGAACAACAGAAGTTCTGTGAAGACCAAATCAGAGAGCATCAAAAGTCGATTGAGATTACTCGAGATCGACGTGAACAGCTTCATGAACAGAGAGTCGCGTTAGAAGCTCAGCGACTTGGGATTTCGGCTCTTCAAGAGAAAGATGAAATATCTAAAGATATAAAAGCAGAAGAGAAAAAACTTTCTCAACTAGCGCAATTATTGCTAACAGAAGATAAACAAGTTCAAGAAACTCAAAAAGCCTGCAACTCCATTATTGATGCTTTGAAGTCAAAAGAAGTACAACAGGCTATGCCTGAATTAATCAGTGGCGATAGTTTAAAGGTTACAAGAAAGTTTCAGAAATTATTGAGCCAAGATGCATTAGACGTACAGGCATTATTAGGTAAAGACTTAATGAACGATATCCAAATGCTTGAAAAACAGTTGGATCAAGTTAGAGAGTTGCAGTCTGAACAGCATAACTGGGTCAATCATTGGGTGTATGCTGGTAAGGAAGATCGTTCATTGCTTAAATCGGTTGCATCTCGACTTTCCCGATTAGAAATGGACTATGAACGAATAGCGAAAGAACGAAGTAATAAGCAAAAAGAAATAGAACGACTCGATCAAATGCAGGTGAGTTATCCTGATTATGTGGTTCGAGCGATTGATGCGATTAATAATGCGCTTCCTAAAGCTGATCCACGAGTGTTATGTGATCATGTTGAAGTCACTGATGAACAATGGCAAGCCGCTATCGAAGGTTATATTGGCGGCGCTCGTTTTTCAATTATTGTTGAACCAGAATTTGAAGCAGATGCTATTCGGATAATTCGTGGATTACCTGGTAGAGCGAGTAAAGCCAGAATAATCCAAGGGGAAAAGGCCTATCGAGACTGCGAGCGTTTATCATTAGACAACGATAGTATCATAAATGTATTAGATTTTACTCACGCAACGGCAAAACATTATTTAACGGCGAGTTATGGAGCCGTGTTGTGCGTAGAAGATACAGAAGCCTTAAAGATGACGCGGCGCGGAGTCACTAAAGACTGTTTAGCATCGGGTAACTACTCAATGTGGCGATGTGATATCGATGACTCAGAATTAGTGTTTGGTATTGAGGCAAGAAAACGGGCTACACTTGCGAAGCAGTCTGAGTTAAATCGCTTAACAGAGCAATGGCAATTAACGAATGACCGAATGCAGGGAATTAAACAGTTGCTCAGCTCTTTGGAGTCTCTAAAGCATTTAAATATTGCGGATGTTCTTTCTCAAATGCTCAGTTGTCATAGAGAACTGCAAAAGTTAGAAAACTTAATACAACAAATCGATCTTGATGATCATGGTGAGCTTGAAGACAAACTGAGCCAGTTTAAATCGCAAGAAGAAGAGTTTCGCGTTCAAGAAGATACTTTGATTAAACAGATTGGTCAGCTCGAGGAAAAGCTCGCAAGTTTGAAACGTGCTATTAAAAAGATAGCTGATGATCAAGATGCAACTCAGCAACAAGTCGAAAACTGTGAGCAAGCATTAAAGGCAATTTCAGAAGATTGGCCAAATGTTGATTATGAATCAAAGTTAATGGATGCTGAGGAAAAAGCGCCTTCTCTTGATAGAGAACTCGCTTTGCAGCACAAAGATAGTCTTGAGTCACAGTTGCACACAACTGAGAGAAAGTTTGATGATTCGATAAAGTCTCATAATCAAAACAGTTTGCCGGGCGATGCAGTAGCTTACGATGTTTTTAGTGGCGACTATAATCAAGCATTATTTCGAACCATATGTCAGCTTCAGCGGCAAATTGATACTATTTATAACCGCCTTAAGAATAATATTCTGGTCGAGAAACACGGTCAGCTGCAAAAGCTCAAAGAAAGTTTTAATAATGCTTTTGTGAGTAACCTTTGTCATTCGATACATCAAGCGATCAATGATGGAAAGCGCCAAATTGAAATGCTTAATCATGAGTTGCAATACCATAAGTTTGGTGATGACCGAGAAACATTTCGCTTTGACTTTGAGTGGCTACCAGAATACAAAGAGTACTCAAAATTTTTCGAAGAGATTATTAGGAATCCCGATTTAGGAGACGGTCAAACTTTGTTTGATGCAAAGTTAACAAAAGCTTCTCAAAAAGTTAGAGATCGGCTTATGACTATGCTATTGGATGATGATGAAGATAAAGCACTAAGAGAACTCGATCGTATCGCCGATTATCGAAATTATCATCGATATGAAATTTATAAAGAAGTTGAAGGAAAACCTGCAATTCCTCTTTCTGAGTATGGGACAGGATCTGGTGGCCAACTTGAAACTCCCGCTTATATTATTCGAGCAGCGGCAATAACCAGTGCTTTTCGTTTCAGCGAAGGGAAGTCCCACTTGAGAATGGTGCTAGTTGATGAAGCCTTCTCGAAGATGGATGAAACTCGATCGCGAGAAGTCATTCAATACCTAACAGATTCGCTTGGATTGCAGCTGGTGTTCATTATGCCTACCAGTAAATGTGGACCATATATGGATCTTATTACAAATGAATTTGTCTACGCAAAATGCCCGAGTGCGGTACCTCGTGGTGAGCTAACCACTCGTGTTTTGGTTGACAGGAAAGTATGTAATCAAGAAAAAATACAAGAGTTATGGGCTAATCATAGAAACACAATCTATCAACAAGCTGAAATTGATTTTATGCAATCGTTGGAAGCTTAACCTGTCACATTCGCCTTTTTTTTAAATCACATTTCTTTAAATTAGCCAGCGCAATTTGTGCTGGCTAGTTGAGCTTTCAAATGCTTTTAGTGTAGGTCCGAAATTAAGAACGCTGCCTAATATCGGAACTACTCCGCAGATATCCTCGAAAGTTACCTTGGGAGTTTTGCAATCCGACGAAAATCACGGACTTTTATTTTTTAACGCTATACTTTCCTTGCTGCATAACAAAATCGATGTTCGGTAACTCACCGAAAATAGCTGTAAACATTTGGATATATGCATGTATAAGTTAAAGGACCATTTTTGATGAATAGCACGGCAATCGCTGACTCGCTTGCGGCCACTATTCCTAATCTCGTCACTCAACTATGGACTGAAGAAGAATTTGCTAATAAGCAGCAAGACTGGAGTTCGTTACTTGAGCTATCCGATAGTGATCCCATTTTTTTGAGTTGGGAATGGATGTATTACTGGTGGAAGAACTTTTCACGCTCATCGGATGAGTTGCGAGTCATTGCCGTCTATTCCGGAAATGAGCTTGTTGGGATCGCTCCCTTGTATTTATCTGAAAGATTTTATCTTCATGGGCTCATTAAGACGCGTTCATTACAACTGATGGGAAAACGACAGTCTAAAAGTGGTGGAATAAGAGCTGAGTATATGGACTTTATTATTCATCCTCAGTTTCGAGAGTCAGGAATTCGAGCCATTTTTGACTTCATTTACAAAAGCACAAACTGTGATGAAATTGTTTTAGAGGACTTTTTACTCGATAGTCCAAATTGGCGCTTCATCGATAACGAGTTAACGATGTGGAATTTCTATCGCCGTGTGGATAGTGAAGGGTGCGGTTATGTTATTGATTGCCAGGGTGAATTTTCTGATTATTTGTCCGCACTGGGAAGAAACACTCGGTTACGGCTTTATTTGCGACGAAAACGTCTAAAAAGCATGGGAGATATTCGTTTGATTGATATCCAGGAGTTTGGCCCTGAAAAGTTTTTTTCCATGCTTAAATCGTGTCATGAGGCAAGGTGGGGAAAGTCTTTTCTAAATGACTCTGTTGTCGATTTTATTGAGAAGATATCTTCCAACTATACGAGTGGTCCAATCTCAATGACACACTCAAGCGTTTTAGTTGTTGGTGATCAACCTGTTTCGTTCATGCTTAATTTTGAAAAAGATGGCAAGATTCATTTTATATCAGGCGGTTATCTAGAGAACTTTAATAAGCGCTTAGCTTTGGGCACTTTGCATCTTGGTTATATGTTAGAAGAATGCTTTAAAAATGCTGATGTTTATTACTTTGACTTACTTGAGGGTAAGGGTAAAAATGTCAATTATAAAAAGAAGTTAGCCAAGACGGGGCCTAAAATGATTACGCAAAGGTGCATTCGGTCACAGCTATTAAAATTAATCTTCAAATTTTATGATAAGTGGCTCAGATATTAATTGATTTATGAGATTTATTTCGTATACTTGATCAGTAGTTCAACTTTATTCTAAATTAATCACAAAAGGGAGTTTGTCATGTTACAAGCATGTAATCCAAGTAAAGTTCTTAAAGTTGTTTCTCTCATTTTCGCCGCACTCGGACTATCTGTCGCTTCCGCGAACACGCAACTGTGTTTAAAGAAAGAAATCAGTAGCGATGGTGTGACTTGGTATGACGCTAATACCGAAGTAGAAGCGGTCGTCATTAATTCTGATGCATTTTTTCGTTTTACGGCTTACAAATGCCCTGACGCTTTTGGTGGACTCTACGGTATCGTGTTGACCGATCCTCAAATCGGTGTCGCTGTTAATATGGAAGATTTACCAAGCGATGAAAGTGATTTTACTCCCAGTGTTTATGAAACTGTGGCTGCCAACTATTGTGATGGTTATGAAGGTACCATTGAAAATGTAGCAACTGTAGAAGGTTGGTCAATGATTTCCGATACTATCCGTATTGCATCTGATAATGCATGGGCTCGCTGCGAATCAGTACCTCAAGGTGGTGAAGGCTGTACTCCTGGTTATTGGAAACAAACTCATCATTTAGATTCATGGCCTGTATCTGAGACTACCTTGTTTTCAGAAGTATTCGATCGGGTTATTACCATTCGTTTGAAACGTCAGGGTGAAGTGACGGATCCTACATTATTTGAAGCTCTTGCTGCTAAAGGTGGTAAAGTTAATACGGCTGCTCGTCATGCAACGGCTGCTTATTTAAATGCTCTGTCTGCAGGTGTCAGCTTTGACATGACAACCGATGGCGTCATTGATGCTTTCCAGACTAGCTACGACAATAACGATTATGGTCCATTGATTCAAAGTTTGGTTGATTTCAACGAACAAGGTTGTCCTTTAAACTAATATCATTGAAAAACTGCTCAGCAAAGCTGGGCAGTTTTTTATCCGAGCAATATTTCCTTTCTTGTAATTTCCTTACCATAAAAAATATTGACCGATCTTTGATTGGCTTACGTTTTTCAGTAGAAAAAGTGAGCAATGTGTATCAAATTCGTAAGTAATATCGCCATTGGCTTGTAATTATCGGATGAATGTCATAAAACGGCTGGATAATCTTTAAAGGACTAGTACTGTTTTTGACATACTGAACATGAATTATGAATCATTCAAAATATATATTTATCGCTACAGCTATATCGATTTGTCTAACGCTAATGGTTATTACAGCGTGTGCTCCAAGTGAATCGAAAGCAGGTGGAGCCGGTGCTCCTGAGTTAGTAATTCTGAGTCCAGATGATAATGAAGCATTTCCCTCAGGTATGAGTGTCCTATTGGTGGCTTCTGCAATTGATGACCAAGATGGTGATTTAAGTTCGAACATAGAGTGGACATCAAGTCTTGATGGCGATCTGGGACTTGGTGCAAGTCGCCAAGTCACTTTGTCATTAGGCGAACATCAAATATCGGCAACGATTAATGATGCTGATGGTAATAGCTCAAAACAATCAATTTCTATATCGATACTTGAGGCGACGGGGGTTGCAACGCTGCAATGGGTTCCGCCAATAGAAAATGAAAATAATACTCCTCTGACTAACCTAAAGGGTTATCGTATTTACTATGGATTATCTTCGAATCGGATGGATAATGTGATCAATATCAATGATGCTTCGGCCACATCCTTTCTCGTAGATAACTTGATTACTGGCCGTCGTTACTATTTTTCAATGACGGCTATTAATGAGCAAGATATTGAAAGTAAACTTTCGAGGATTGTCCAAAAAGAAATGTGAAACGAGTCGGAGAAGCAGGGCTTTCTACTAGGATTTGCTCTATGAATAAATTATAATCTTTATAATTATTCAAAGGACAATGGAAGAGCAACACATGAATATAGAGAAAGTTAGGGAAATCCTGTCAACTCACGGTCGTTTAACTACTCCCGTCGATCAACTTCAAGATGACAGTGATTTGTATCAAGCAGGATTAACCTCTTTAGCCACCGTCGGCTTAATGCTTGCGTTAGAAGATGAGTTTGATATCGAATTCCCCGACTCTGCGCTGAGTCGCAAAACCTTTGGTAGTATCGAGTCAATCGCCGAAACCGTCGAAGATCTTTCCGAATAATAGGTACAGCATTTCAAGGAGTTAGAATTATGTTTAAGCCGACTCAAATGGATTCAAATGAGTTTAATCAAATTATTACTCAAGTTCATCAAATCGGAAAAGATATTGTCGCACCAAACGCGCAAGATGTTGATGAAAAAGCTCGATTTCCAAAAGAAGGTATAGAAGCACTTAAAGGTCTTAAGTTACTGAGCAGCTATGTACCTGAGTCTTTGGGTGGAATGGGAATGTCCATCGAACAAGTGAGCAAGGTTTGTGAAGTTCTGGGTCATTACTGCGGTTCTACAGCGATGATTTATGCCATGCATAAAATTCAGGTCGCCTGTATTGTTCATCACTGCTTAGATGAGAATTATTATCAAGGATATGTCGACAAACTTGTTTCTGAGCAGCGTTTAATTGCTTCTGCAACTACCGAAATTGGTATTGGTGGTGATTTGCTTTCCAGCTTCTGTGCTGTTGAAGCGACAGATGGAAATTTTGAACTAGAGAAAAAGGCACCTGTAATTTCTTATGCGGAAGACGCAGACGACTTAATGATTACTGCGAGACGAAATCCAGATGCGGCGAAAAGTGATCAGGTCGGTGTCTTAGTTAGTAAAGAGCAATACGAAGTAGAACCCATTTCCGATTGGGATACGCTTGGATTTCGCGGAACCTGTAGTTCTGGATTTGTTGTCAAAGCGAAAGCTTCTGTTGAGCAAATTTCTCCGGTGTCATTTACCGAGGTTCTAAGTCAAACAATGCACCCCTATTCTCATATCGTTTGGGCTTCATTGTGGTCTGGAATAGCTGCTTCTGCAGTGGATAAAGCGCGTAAGTTTGTAAAGAATGCAATGCGCAAAAATCCGAATATGCCGCCAATATCTTCTGTTCGATTGGCTGAAGTTGAGACCTTACTTTACGATATGAAAAATAACGTTACTGCCTCAATAATCGATTATGACAAGTTGTTAGCAAAAGGCGATACCGATGCCTTTACGAATTTTGGATTTGCCATTCGAGTCAATAATCTAAAGATTAAAAGTTCGCAACTACTGATCGATATTGTCGGCCAATCTATGATGATATGTGGAATTGCAAGCTATCGTAATAATTCTGACATGACCTTAGGTCGCCACATTCGTGATGCTTATGGCGCATCATTAATGGTAAATAATGATCGAATCATGATGCACAATTCATCGTTAGTTCTTATGCACAAGGAGGAAGCGGGACGTGTGTAATTTACATGGCGAGTTAGTGGAAGATTACGATAATTACCGAGAGCAACTACTCGAAGCAGGGTTGTTGCTAGGTTGTGATGTGCAGGGTGTTTATGGCCTTAGTGGTACCTTCGAAGGAATTATTGAGGCATTCGAACGTTATGTGACTAAAAATGGAAAACCACTCAATCCTGAAGTTGTCCGATTTCCTCCTATTTTGAGTCGTACGACATATTTGTCGACGGATCATATAGAAACAATGCCTGATCTAATGGGTTCGATTCATACCTTTAAAGGGAATCAAAAAGCCCAGTTGGCAATGATTGATAAAAAACAACAAGGTGAAGACTGGACATCCAGTTTGGAACCCGCTGATGTGATGATGGTTCCAGCGGCATGCTATCCTTTGTATCCAACAGCTGCGAACACGGTATTGCCAGAAGAAGGACGCCTTGTTGATCTTCGTGCTTTTGTTTTTCGTCATGAACCTTCTCCCGATCCTGCACGCATGCAAATATTCAGACAGCGAGAATTCGTTCGTCTGGGTACTCCTGAGCAAGCTAGAGCGCATAGAGACTTTTGGCTTGAGAAAGGCCAAGAGATGCTTAAAGGGGTTGGTCTACCGGTCAAGGCAGAGCTGGCTAATGATCCATTTTTTGGCCGCGGTGGAAAGGTGATGGCTGCGACTCAAAAAGAGCAAGAGTTAAAATTTGAACTGGTAGTTCC
Source organism: Pleionea sediminis (assembly GCF_007570825.1). Classification (GTDB taxonomy): domain Bacteria; phylum Pseudomonadota; class Gammaproteobacteria; order Enterobacterales; family Kangiellaceae; genus Pleionea; species Pleionea sediminis. The sequence goes on from NZ_SUNB01000001.1 coordinate 1,777,373, forward strand.
TGTTGCATCAGAAAAGAAGCTAACAGCAATTTCTTCGAGTAACTGTCACTTAGATCATTTCGGTAGTGAGTTTAATATTACGACTCAAGATGGTAACTTTGCTCATACCGCATGTATTGGATTTGGTCTTGAAAGGATAGCTCTGGCCTTATTGAAAACTCATGGACTGGATCCAGAAAAGTGGCCGCAAGAAGTTAAGCAAGTTCTGGAGTTATAAATGGATACCATTTTAAATTTGGATCCCGACTCTTACACTCGGCACTTACTGCATACACAAGAACGAGATTGGGCAGAAACCAACTGTTATGTTGATGTTTGGATTGAGCAGTTACATGCATTAGAGCTCGATCCTATTGCGGCAATGGCATTTACTCTTACTCCTGATTTTGAAGGTGATCAGTGGACATTCTTTAAGTTCCAGTTAACTGACTTATACGAACTCTATGGCGTAGAGGTCCAAGAACTTGTAATTTGGAAACCTCTAATCGATCACGTTGAAGAGCAAGTGAAACTTGGCCGGCCTGTTTTAGTAGAACTCGATTCAAAATACTTGCCTGATACTGCTGGAACCGCCTATCAGCGTGAGCACGTAAAAACAACTGTCTCTGTGAATGAGCTTGATATTGCTAATAAGCACATGGGATATTTTCACGCGCAAGGCTATTATCATTTATCAGGCGACGATTTTACCCAAGTGTTTGGATTGCCGGGTAGTGATAGTAAAGCTGTATTAGCGCCGTATGTCGAAATTGCAAAGCTGAATAATTTAGTTAAACGGTCTTCAGATGAGCTCCGAGATATATCGACTCAAATATTATTGCGTCAATTAAAAATGATGCCTAAGAATAATCCTTTTAGTGCTTTTCGAACTCGCTTTGAGTCAGATTTTGAATGGCTAAAAGGGCAAAGTATCGATATGTTTCATCAATATGCTTTTGTTACTTTTCGTCAATTTGGTGCTTGTTTTGAATTAGCTGCCAATTATTTAAAGTGGTTAGACTCAGATGATCCATCTGTCGTGAAAGCGTCTACTCTTTATAAAGAAATTTCTGAAATCACCAAGGTTTACCAATTTCAACTTGCTCGAGCCATTAGTCGAGGTAAATCTCTGAACTTAGAAGTTATTGATTCACTAGCGACAAAATGGCAAGCTGCTAGTGATTGTCTGAAGTCTCGGTTCTTGAAAGACTAAATGCCTTTGCGACAGAGAGGACTTTGCCACTAAATTTAGTGAATGAATAGCCGCAATGAGCGAGACGAGTCATTTGAGCAAAACTAATAGCGATCAAAAAGTAGAATTAGCAGAAGGCTGGACGTTATTCAAAACTCGTCCAGCTGAATGTGTTTCGCCTGAAGATATTGAATCTCATCACATAGGTAAGTTTACTGCGCAAGTTCCAAGTACGGTTGCTATGCATGCTATGGATGCAGGAGAAGATATCTGGCATCCTTCCTATGACTTTGATGATTATGATTGGTGGTACTGCTTAAACTTCGCGGATAATGAGCATAAAACGTTCGCCAAAATACTGCTCAACTTTGAGGGACTAGCGACTCTAACAACCGTTTGGTTGAATGGAGAGCTTATTTTAGATTCCGATAATATGTACCGAGGATTCGAAGTCGACATTACTCAACGTATTCAATCCAATAATACTCTCGTTATCCTTTTTCACTCAAAAAATAATTTTTTAACGCAACGTCATCCTCGACCACGATGGAAAACCAAGTTGGTCGATAACCAAAATATGCGATGGTTGCGAGCGACGGTGCTGGGGCATGTCGATGTTTGGACTCCTCCGATTAAAGCTGTTGGACCGTGGCGTCCTATTCATCTAGTTTATAAAAGTGACTTCGATGCGGTTGAATGTTCAGTAAGAACTTACGCTAAAAATAATAAGCGATATTTTGAATTAGATGGGAAAGTCACTTCTTTGGATGTAGATAAAAAGTGGACTTACCGGATAGAGCTAAATGGTCAGTCTTATCCCGTTAACATTAACGAGTGTTCTGGTAACTCCGACATAGTTAGCTCATATGCTGAAGTAGAAGATTGCGACTTATGGTGGCCACATACTCATGGCAAACCGACGTGTTACGAATATCAACTAGTCGCAACCAGTAACGAAATGGACGTTTTGTTAAAATCAGAAAAGATTGGCTTTAAGTCGATAAGATTTGACGAGCAACTCAATCAATTATTGGTTAATGGTGAACCTATATTTTGTCGCGGAACTTGCTGGACTTTAAGTGATTATCGAAGTTTAAATAGCTCCTATGACAATTTGTTAAATCATCTTACTCTCTTAAAAGATGCTGGCGTTAATATGATTCGCGTTGGCGGTACTATGATTTATGAGAGTGATGATTTCTATAGTATCTGCGATTTTTTAGGAATTCTTGTGTGGCAAGACTTCATGTTTGCCAGTATGGACTACCCATTTGAAGATGAGGTTTTTTATAGCAATATTATTGCTGAAGTAAATTATCAATTACAGCGTTTACAGTTTCATCCTTCGATCAGTGTTTTCTGTGGTAATACCGATGTGGAAGCTCAGGCAGCAATGTTTGGAATGCCTAGAGAAATTTGGACACACGCTTTTTATACAGATGTTTTATCAAAGGCTTGTGGTTCTTCACGGAAAGATGCTCATTATTTTCCTTCATCACCTACGGGTGGAGTAATGCCGTTTCATTTAAACGAAGGCGTTTCACACTATTGGGGAACAGGTGCTTATATGCATACATTTCCTGATAGCGATGCGTTCAGTGTGCGTTTTTGTTCTGAAGGAATGGGATTGTCTCATATTCCAGTGCAACAGACGATTAATCAGGTTGTTAGCAAACAAACATTATTTCCCTATTGTAATGATTGGACGAAGCGAATCCCCAGAGACTTAGGCGCTGGTTGGGATTTTGATGATATTCGAGAACATTATTTGAGAGAAGTCTTTAAAGTTGATCCTATTTTTTTAAAGCGAAGCGATGTAGACAGGTACATTAAACTTTCAAAAATAGTTACCGGATATGTTATAGCTAAAACATATGAGTCTTGGCGAAGACATGATTCTCAATGTAATGGCGGGCTTATCTGGTTCAATAAAGATTTTTGGCCTTGTGCTGGTTTCGGCATCATAGACTCAAATGATATACCTAAACCAGCTTATTATTTGATAGCTCAGTCATGGCAAACACAGTCCGTTATAATTACACAGGATGGACTTAATGGTTCTTATCTTACGGTTATTAACGAATCTTCAGAGATGCTAGAGTGTGACTTAGTGATTGAACTGTTCAAAGAGCTCGATGTTTCTGTCGCCGATACAAGTGTTAAGATATCCGTTGCATCTAATCAAAAAATTCACTTTTCCTTGGAAGCTTTGTTTGACAGGTTTTTAGACCCTTCTTATTCGTATCGATTCGGACAACCACAATTTGACATTATTGTCGCAAAGCTAATGCGAAATACTAAACTAATCAGTGACTCGGTGTGTTTTACTCATAGCATTAACCTATCACCTGCGAAAGGTAGTAGCTTAAAAGCCGAGTTAGTGAAGAAATCTGAAACGAACTTAGAGCTGAGCTTATACTCAGAAGAGTTTTTACAATTTGTAGAATTAGATTTTAAAGGTTTTACACCCGAAGATAACTATTTTCATCTACCTCCTGGTACGGAAAAAGTAATTGTCTTAAAATTAGTTAACGATAAGGTAAATCGAGTTAAAGGAAATATTTCAGCTATTAACCTAGATAGCGAAATATCTGTTAAGCTAAAGGAATAGGCGAATAAAATAAATGAATGCTAAAATGTCTGAGTTAGCAACTAATGCTGAAAGCTCGATTTGTGAACGGCACTTTTTTTGGTTGCCCGGTCAAAAAAATAGTGTTTTTTGCTGCTTGCACTTACCACTAAGTCACCATGTCAATAATCATCTAGTTATTGTATGTAATCCCATTGGTTACGAGTACAGTCATGCGCATCGAACTTTACGCCACTTATGCGACTCTCTTGCCGCTAAAGGCATTGCTGCTGTTCGGTTTGATTATCATGGAACTGGCGACTCACCCGGAACTATTCTAGATTCTGAGCGACTAGAAACATTTCAAAATAATATCAATGACGTTATCAAGCACGTTTCCTCATTTTTTGATAATCCCAAAATAACTTTATTAGGGCTTAGGCTAGGCTCAACTATTGCTGGCCTTTATGCGTCTAAGTTTCAGGTTGATAACTTGGTTTTTTGGTCACCTTGTGAAAGGGGAAGAGCATTCGTTAGAGAAATGCGAGCGCTCGATAGATTATCTGAACAAACTGAATCCATCGAAAGAGACTATATAGATAGTGCAGGATTTCTTTTGAGTAATGACACTGCCGATGAGTTATCTCAAATTAATCTCCGTGAACTCAATTACAAGGTCGCAGAACGAGTATTATTAGTTGATAGAGACGATATTTCACCTGGTAGCAAGTTTTATGAGTCATTGCTAAAAACCACATCTTACGTAACATCACAATTTGTCATGGATGGTTATACTGAGATGATGTCTGAACCTCAAGAGACACTGGTCCCAACGGGAACTCTGAATCGTATTGTCGACTGGTGTACTGAAGTACCAACCAAAACAATTCAGAAGCCGGTTATTGAATTTCAGTCAGAATTGGCCATTGAAAGTAATGACTTAGAAATTAAAGAAACAATTGTGAAGCTCGGATCGAATCAACTCTGTGCAATAATCTCTAAGCCAGCTGAAAAAGTTTCTGACTCGTTACCTACTGTTGTGTTGGCTAACTCGGGGGCTGTTCACCGTGTAGGACCAAACCGAATATATGTAGAATTGGCGAGAAAGCTTGCAAGCATTGGTTTTCAAGTAATACGTGTAGACTTAAGAAATTTGGGCGATAGTGTTTCTGGATATCCTGACAATGAAAACTCTCCATATCCAGCAGAATCAACGGAAGATATCCAGTCTGTCTTAGATACACTAAAAGTAGAGACTGGAGCGAAAGACTTTGTTATAGCTGGATTATGTTCAGGTGCACACAATGTTTTTCACACTGCGCTTGAAGTTGAAGATACATCCAATATTAGAGAAGTTATTATGATCAATCCTCTTGCGTTTTATCGTAGGCCTCACCTTTATATTGATAATTCAAAAGAGCAGTCACGAGCAAAAAATACAGAGCAATACAAGAACAGCCTTCTGAGTATTGAAAAGTGGAAAAAATTAATAAAGGCTGATGTGGATATGAAGTACTTACTGAAGTTTATTTTTAATTTTTTCATTTTAAAATCTAAAAATCTTGTTAAATCAATATTAGAAAAATTTGGTTTTGTAGAGCCCTCTCAGCTATCAAGAGATTTTCAAAAGTTAAAGTCAAAAAATATAAAACTAGCGTTCTTTATAGCATCTAAAGATCCTGGTGAATCGATAATAATGAGTCAAGCAAAAGGCGAAGTTCTAAAGTTAATGAAATCTGGTGATGTATACATAGAGCGTATCCCAGATTCTGATCATACATTTTCATCTAAGTTATGTAGGGATAATTTTATATCGATAATTTCATCTTATCTCGAGAGTCGGTATAAATACGAAAAATAGTTGGTAAGAAAGGAATGCTGAATTATCTAGAGTTTAACTCTTCGCTGAAAAACAATCTCAAATATCTAATTCCGGATGGAGTTAGAGAAAAAATTCACCCAAGACGATTTCAGTGTTTTTCAATTGGAGCTCCAAAATCTGGAACAACGTCTATAGCTGGGATGTTTAATAAGAATTTTCGAGCATCGCATGAACCAGAAAGACGCTCAATAATATATTCTATTCAAGAACACTACAATAAAAATATTTCCGATGACGACTTTATTCATAAGTTAAGAAAGAGAGATAAGAGAGTTTGGCTAGAAATTGAGTCTAACTGTTTTTTAGGATACAGAATCGATTTACTTTACAGAGCTTTCCCTGGGGCAAAGTTTATTATGTCGGTTAGATCGCCTCGCTCTTGGCTAGACTCGATGATGAATCATACAATCAATTACCCTCCATCTAGTGAAGATGTAATTAAAATATGGCACTCCATATTTTTTAGACATTCTGAATTTGAGTACACTAAGTTTGATCACTTATTAAAGGACTATAATGTCTATCCGATAGAATCGTATTTGCGATTCTGGGCTAAATCGATCGAAGATACTCTAAATACAATACCTAGAGAGCAGTTGTTAATAGTTGATACTTTAAATTTTGACGATAGTATTAATAATGTCGTGAAGTTTCTTGATATTCAACGAAGTGATTTAGACTTTTGCTCAAGTCACTTGAATAAAGCACCTGAAAAATATCATTTATTAGAAAAAATAGATGACTGCTATTTAAGAGAAGTAATAGATAATATATGTACTCCGATACAGTATAAATTAAATAGCATTAATTAAATTTGTCTTTAAATTTTAATATTGGATGTTCGAAAAGAGCCCATGATAGTCTTGCTAATATATACATAATCAAAACAAGTGCAAAATAATGACTGAAAATAGTTATTAAAGTTTCTATCCAAGAATAATTTTGAAATGACTGATTCCAATATCCTAACCAAACGACAACGATTGGTAGGTGAAATAAGTACATAGCATAACTTACTTTACCAATAGACTTTATGGGTGAGAACTCTAAACATCTTATAATGATGTTCTGGTCACTTTGAGACTGACTTATAAGTAATATCAAGCAGCCAAATAATAATGCAACCGTAGTTTGATTGAGCATTCCTATACCTAAGGCCACTGAAGTGAAATTACTAAATAGGGCAATTTGAGCTAAAATAATCAGAGTGAATGCTATAGTACCAACCTGAGAGATTTTAATTAGTATATCTGTTTTTTTCTCACTAACATAAATGCCAATAAGCGAGCCGATAGCTATGGCGTCCCATCTTGCGAAAGTAAAGTTATAAGCCGCACTTTTACCAATGTTTTCAATATTGAAGAAATCTGGCATTTGAGTGAATAAGAATGTTCGGATAATCGGAGCTGATACGATCATAAAAACACAAATTAGCTTTAATGTACTATTTCTAAAAAAAAGTACACAAAGTGGCCAGATTAAATAATATTGTTCCTCTATCGCCAGAGACCAAAGTGGTGCCAATGCTCCCTGTTCACTAAATGGTCTAATCCAATTTTGAAGGTATAACCAGTACCAGAGTTGATCGCTTTTAGAATTGGCTAGCCATTCTGGCATAAATCCAAGTAAAGGAATCAACACAAAAAAGATTATAAGGGCCAAATAGTAGACAGGAAAAATGCGCAAACTTCGTCGAATATAGAAGTTTTTCAAAAAGCCGGGCTTGAATTGATCTTTCAATAATATTTGCGTGATCAAAAAACCAGAGATAACAAAAAATAGCTGAACGCCTACCCAGCCCATATTGGTTATTAAATTAAAAGGCTTCTGTATGGCGCTTGTTACAGGCCAGTTTAGACTTGATGATATATGTCCAAACATGACCCATAAAATGGCTACTGCTCTCAGTCCATCGAGACCTTTAATATATCCTTGATGCATAAGTGTTAAATACTACTTTGATTTTTCAAATAATAATACGAATCGGTCAGTTTTATTTCGAACTTTTGATTCCCAAATATTCATTGTTTTGTCATCACTTTCAACTTTTAATGCTTCGGACTGGTCGATTAAAACAAAGCCGTTAGACTTGAATACATCCTTCACAAAGTTTTCGTCTATGCGATGCGTTTTTGAGGTTAATGATATTTCACTTCCAAGAGGAGCGGAGTGATCGATAACAAGCACACGACCGGTAGCGGATAAGTTTTCATGAAGTTGTTTAAAGAAATTCTGGATTTTTGAGTCTCTTTGATCTGACTGTTCCGGGACATAAAAATCGTGAAAAACTTTAGATAATAATATTAAGTCAACTTTTTCTGGGAATTCGAAATTATCTGTCTCGCCAGTAACTGCTTTCACATTTTTCAGTCTATTACCTTCAAGACGCTCGTTAATAGCTGATTTAATGTCTTCTCTCTCTGCTTTTTTGGGTACATTGTGAAGAAAGACTTGGCCATTGGGTCCTACTAGATATGCCATAAGCTCTGTGTAATACCCCGAACCTGCCATGAAATCAGCGGCTTTCATTCCTTTTTCTAGTTGTGAGAACTCTAATATAGCAGCTGGTTTTCGCCTAGAATCTTGCTTGGTGTCACTTTTAGGCCGAGACTGATTGTAGACTGCCTCTTCAAATTCATTCTTTGGTTCTGGTGGCTTATTACAACCGGATAGAGTAAATAAAAGTACCGCGAATAGGCTGATATATTTCATGAAATTACCTGTAATCCATTAGTTGGCTCGAAAATATCCTATATTAATTTGAGGCAGCTCACAATATATTGATTATCAATCTTAAAATTTATATCAATTGTTTAGAGCCATATTTTTAAACGTTCTCAATGGTATTTAGGATAGCATGCAAGGTCGACAAATACTGTGATGAAATCATGAATGAACTGTGAGAAAGTCATCATTTTAATTGGATTTCGGGGGTATACTTTCCTAAGTCGATGACTTAAAATTTCATCTCAAAATTGGGAACACGCGTTACAGGACGAACGGGAAAGCAGATGTTGGAAGAAAGCTTATTGCTATTATCACTCTTTGGAGTTATCTATAGCTATTTCATATACCCAATTGTGTTAATACTCTTCAAGAAGTTTGGCAAAAACAACTCGACTTCAAATTCTGAAACGAACCATCCTTTTCCGAAAATTAGCTTTATCATTACAGCTTATAATGAAGAGCAAAACATAAGGCAGAAGCTAGAAAATACTTTGTCATGTGATTATGGCGGCGAGTTAGAGATATTGGTCGCATCTGACGGCTCATCTGATAAGACAAATCAGTATGTGTCTGAGTTTGCAAGTCAAGGCGTCCAGCTGGTGAATGTGAAAGAGCGCCTAGGAAAGGAAAACGCGCAAAAGGCTGCCATTGCTCATGCTTCCGGAAATATAATTGTCTTCTCTGATGTTTCTACACGAATTGAACCGCACGCGATTGAACAAATAGCAACCGCATTTAAAGACCCCTCTGTCGGAGCTGTTTCAAGCGAAGACCGTTTTATGTCGCAATCAGGAGAGATTGTGGGAGAAGGTGCTTATGTTAAATATGAAATGTGGCTAAGAGGTCTGGAAAGTCAGGTACACAGTCTGGTCGGGTTGAGTGGTTCGTTTTTCGCGGCTCGTAAAGAGATTTGTGAGCATTGGGACATCACTGTCCCTAGCGACTTTAATACTGCGCTTAATAGTGTCGAAAAAGGATTTCGCGCGATTACCGATCCCGAGCTTCTAGGGTTTTATCCCGATATTAAAAATAGCAGTAATGAATACCAAAGAAAGGTAAGAACTGTTATCCGAGGTATTGCAGCTCTTGCGGAAAAACGACAAGTCTTGAATCCCTTTAAATTTGGCTTCTTCTCATTTCAGGTATTTAGTCATAAAGTAATGCGTTGGATGGTTCCCTGGTTCATGATTTCGTCCTTATTACTGAACACTCTGCTAATTGGGCAGCATTTTATCTGGTCATTGCTGCTATACGGACAAATTCTATTTTACACTTTGGTGTTACTTGGGTGGTTGATACCATCACTTCAAAAACTCTCTATTATTAAATTGAGTTTTTTCTTTGTTCAAGTAAATCTTGCGATATTGCATGCGACATTCATGTTTTTAAGCGGTAAGCGAATTACTAAATGGGAACCTTCGAAGCGATGAGTTCAAAAAAGCTTACGGTTGTACATGTTGTCTCGGGAGATCTTTGGGCTGGCGCTGAAGTTCAAGTATACACATTGTTAACTGCTCTTCACTCACTTCAATCAATCACTGCTAAAGCAATTGTATTAAATCAGGGGACGTTAGCAAATCGTCTAAAAAAGGCAGGTATCGAAGTTGAAGTTATTGAGGAGTCAAAAAACTCAACACTAGAGATATATAAAAAGGTTAAAAATACTTTAACTCATTGGAAACCCGATGTTGTACATACTCATCGAGAAAAAGAAAATATAATCGGCAGCTTTGCAGCTAAAGCAATCAATGCACTTTCAGTGAGAACAATGCATGGTGCTCCTGAGCATAAATTTAACTGGAAAAAACCTCATAAACTTATCATTCGAGCACTTGACCGTTTTTGTGCTAAGCAAATACAGCAAAAATGCATTTCTGTCTCTACTGAATTAGCCACTTATGCAAAAAAGTTTGCAGGTGAGAAGCACGTTGTCACCATTGAAAACGCGATTGATGCTACTGAGTTAAAAAAGTATGTCTCAGAGACAAATGATAAGTTAATTAGCCAGCCAATAAAACTCGGTATTGTTGGACGTTTAGTTCCAATAAAACGAATTGATCGATGCATTAATGCGATTAAGAGCTTGATTGATAAAGGATATCCTGTCCAGTGTGAAATCATCGGAGATGGACCTTTAAGATCAACTCTTGAACTTCTCGTGAAAGAAAAAAAAATGTCACATAACATCTTTTTTCGAGGACATTGTGAAAACGTACATCGGTTGATCGCTAATTTGGATGCTTTAATTATTTGTTCTGATCACGAAGGATTGCCAATGGTGTTGCTTGAAGCTATGTATCTGGGGGTGCCCGTGATTGCTAGTGCGGTTGGTGCGATTCCATCGGTTCTATCTGATGGTGCTTGCGGTGAACTTGTCGAAGATTTAACTGAAACAGGGTTTTCTATCGCCTTGGGTAAAGTCATTGAATCCCCTGAAAAGTCGAGACATAAAGCGCAACTCGCACATGCGCGAATTGTTAAACACTATTCAGCAGAAGATAATGCACGAAAATATGTAAGTTTGTATCGTTCTCTTGGGCAACCGCGAGTACAGGATAATTGTGAGTTAAATCGACAATGAAAGTCGCGCAGTTTATTGATACCAAATCGGTAGGTGGAGCAGAGACGATGATGTTTCGCCTAACCTTAGCTATGCATCAAAAAAATATCGATGTCGTCTTGCTTCATATGGGTAATAATTATCTAGTTAATCTATGTAATAAACATGGAATTCCGCATGAAGAGGTTCCATTTCAACATTTATACCAATCGATTTTTACGGCGCAATTCTTTTCACTCAAGTTTGCAAAATATCTCGAAGAGAAGAAAATTGATGTTCTACATACCCATTTATACGGACCTGTGACAGGTACTTTTCTAGGAGCTTTTACAAAAAAAATAAAACACATTGCAACTTTGCATGATGTTTACCTAGTGCAGCAGCGTTTCGGGCGAGGGTTTTTGTTAGGTTTGGCAAGCAAGCTTCGTACTAAACTGATATCAGTTTCTAAAGATATGGCGCTTTTTTATGATAACTACATTCCTTTAAAAGCCAACATAAAAACTATCTATAACGGTATTGCTATTCCTGAAAATCAAATCAATAAGAGAAATGAGAGTAAAACAATAACGCTTATATCTGTTGGCAGGTTGGTAGCATTAAAGCGTCCTAAGCAATTAGTTGTAGCGTTAGAGCGAGTTATTAAAAGTAATAATGTTGTATTAAAGTTTGTCGGAGATGGGCCTGAGTTTGAATCGTTAAAGAAATTAGTCTCTAAGCTCGGATTGACGGAGAAAGTCGAGCTTCTTGGGCATCGAGATGATGTTCAAGAGTTACTAAATGCTGCAGACATCTTTTTACTCAATTCTGAAACCGAAGGGTTATCTTGTAGTATTATTGAGGCGATGGCTTCATCCTTACCCTGTATTGTTTCTGATGTTGGTGGAAATCGAGAACTTATTAAATCTGATGTCAACGGTTATCTGTACCAAAAAGACGATATTCAAGAGCTGTCAGATAGGGTCGTCAAACTTATTAAAAATAATGAGCTAAGAATTAAAATGGGAGAACAGAGCTTTCAGAAAGCAAGAAATATGTTCTCCATAGAAAAAATGACAGAAGACTATTTGTCGCTCTATCAGCGTTAGGATTATTCATTTATGAAAATACTTTGGTTATCTCACTTTATTCCTTATCCACCTAAAGGTGGCGTTTTGCAAAGGGGATATCATTTAGTTAAAGAGACAGCAAAGCATCACGAGTTACATTTACTTGCTTTCAACCAGAAAGCACTATTGAAGCCTCTATTCTCATCTGTCGAAGAAGGTGTGCGACAATCGAAAGAGCATTTATCGGATTACTGCAAATCGATAACGCTTGTTGATCTGCCCGCGGACAATCATCGTTTTTCCAAGTATTGGATTGCTTTGAAAAGTCTTATAACGGCACCTTATACGATGAACTGGTTATTTAGTAAAGAGTACGGACAAGCAATAATAGAAATTTTAGCGAAAGAAAAATTCGATTACATACATTTTGATACGATAAGCCTTGCTCCATTTAAAAAATATTGTGGTGATATACCGACATCGTTAGATCATCATAATATTGAGTCACATATGCTTCTTAGACGCGCACAAAAAGAATCTAATCTCCTAAAGAAAATGTATTACTATCAGGAGGGCGTGCGTTTAGAAAAATATGAAAAAATGTATTGTCCTCAGTTTAACTTTAACTTCACCTGCTCTGATGTTGATACTCAAAGACTGAAGGACATTTCACCAAAAAGTAAAGTCTTTACTATTCCAAATGGCGTTGATGTCAATTTCTTTAAGCCAAACAAAGAAGTTCCGAAAGAGAAGAGGTTGATATTTATTGGCCGCCTAAATTGGTATCCCAATACAGAAGCTATTCGGTTTATCGTTAAAGAAATCTGGCCAAGAATCAAAGATCTCGATTCTGAGCTTGTATTTGATATTGTAGGTGCCAATCCTCCTGATGACGTTGTTGCATTGGCAGAGCAAGAAGAGCGGCTGAATGTTCATGGATTTGTCGATGACATTAGTTACTTTTTCGATAGCGCCATCGCATATATTTGTCCTATAAAAGATGGTGGTGGTACCAAGTTAAAGATCTTGGATGCTTTAGCCAGTGCAAATGCAATAATTGCGGACCCTATAGCCTGTGAAGGTATTGATGTAACGGCAGAAGAAAATGTCCTATTTGCTGTTACTGGTGATGAATATGCGGCTCAAATTAAACGTGTATTGGATGATGAAACGGTGCGTACTAAATTAGAAGAAAATGCACGTCAATTAGCTGAAAAGAAGTATGCATTTGAGTCAATTGGTAAAGCTTTGTCTGATTTATTTAATACATACTAATCGTAAGAGTATAACGAGTATATGAGAGCTGCCAAAATACTAATTTACTTTTTAGCAAAGTTTACCGGAGTGTTCTTTGTGTTTCGTAAGCTGACGTCAAGCAAGCTTAGGATACTCTGTTATCATGGCGTTTCGCTGGATAAAGAACACGAGTTCTTTGATAAGCTTTTTATCACTCGTAATACTTTCGAAAAAAGAATGAAATATCTTAAAAGCGCAAGATATCCGGTAATCACTTTAGATGAAGGCGTAAAAAATCTTAAGAGAGAATCCTACCCCGATTGTGCGACAGTGATAACTTTTGATGATGGCTGGTCAGGAGTCTATTCGGAAATTTCTGAGTTTATGTATTCACAGAACCTTCCATGGACACTGTATCTTTCTACGTATTATGTCGATAAACAAACTCAGGTTTTTAATATTGTTTTTCAGTATTTACTTGGTGTAACGAGTGAATCAAGCACAAAATTTGAATTTACTAAGCTGAATGAAACGAAAGATTACGATTTATCAACAGATGCCAGTCGAAGTTTGTTTTATGACGATGTTTATAATTATGCTAATAACCACTGTAACGCAAAAGAAAGACAGCAGCTTCTCGTTGACTTAATGTCTTTGCTTAAAGTAGATGCTAAATGGATTTTTGATAACAGTTGCTTCAAATACGTGACAATTCAAGAATGCCAGGAATTAGTAAAGCGTGGTGTCGCAATTGAGCTTCATACTCATCGGCATACTTTTCCTCCAGATAACATTGATAAATCGAAATTAGAAATATTAGAGAATCGCAAGCGAATCATTGATATTGTGGGTGAAAATACTCATCACTTTTGTTATCCAAGTGGAGTGTATGCAGAAGCTCAATTCGAAATGATGCGTTCGATTGATGTGCATTCAGCAACAACTGTTAAAGCGGGACTAAACGATTCATCGGTTAATGTATATGAGCTTAATCGGTTTTTAGACAGTGAATCTATTAAACAGATAGAATTTGAAGCTGAAATGTGTGGCTTTGCAACTTTTATCCGAAAAGTTTTACGTTAATAAGTGACTACTTGAATGCTTTTCAATTCCATAGACTTCCTAATCTTTCTGCCAATAGTTTTTGCTCTTTATTGGCTTGCATCGAGTAAAAACATTCGACTGCAAAATATTATCTTAATCATTGCTAGTTACGTATTTTATGGCTGGTGGGATTGGAGATTTCTATCATTAATATTAATCAGTACCGTTGTTGATTACACGATTGGACGGTTTTTAGATAAAACTCATAATCAAACGGGTCGACGACTACTTTTATTTACCAGTATTACGGTTAACCTCGGCTTATTAGGATTTTTTAAGTATTACAACTTCTTTGTTGATAGTTTCGTTCAAGCATTTACATTCTTCGGCTTCGAGCTGTCGACACGTGGGCTTGATATCATTCTTCCAGTAGGTATTAGCTTTTATACTTTTCAAACATTAAGTTATACAATAGATATATATCGAAGAAAATTACATGCTGATCGTGAGTTCTTATCAGTGTGCGCTTTTGTTAGCTTTTTCCCACAATTAGTTGCCGGTCCTATTGAAAGAGCGACCCACCTTTTGCATCAATTCGATGTTGAACGAAAGTTCAGCTATACCCACGCAGTGGATGGTATGCGACAAATCTTGTGGGGATTTTTCAAGAAAATTGTCATCGCAGACAATTGTGCTATTTATGCTAATATGATTTTTAATGGGTCTGCTGATTTATCCGGTGGAGTCTTGCTTTTAGGCGCAATCTTTTTTGCTTTTCAAATTTATGGTGACTTTTCAGGTTACTCAGATATAGCAATCGGTACAGCGCGATTGTTTGGCTTTGAGTTACGAAGAAACTTTGCTTATCCATATTTTTCTCGTGATATTTCAGAGTTTTGGAGACGTTGGCATATTTCTCTTTCCAGTTGGTTTAGGGATTACGTATACATTCCGCTTGGTGGGAGCCGAGTTGGACAAGCAAAAAAAATAAGAAATGTGTTTGTTATCTTTTTGGTATCCGGCTTCTGGCACGGTGCTAACTGGACCTTTATTATTTGGGGGGCACTACATGCTTTATACTACATTCCTATTTTGTTAGCTGATAAAAATCGAGAGTACATCGAAATTGTGGCGAAAGATAAGCTATTACCAACATTTAAGGAGTTTACTCAAATGTCTATTACGTTTTTATTGGTGGTACTAGCCTGGGTGTTTTTTAGGGCTGAGAATATGACGCATGCAATAAGCTATTTATCGACAATATTTTCGGTTAAGTTGTTTGATCCATTTGTGATGGATCAATTTTATCAAGCTATGGGAACTTTATTACTAGTATCGGCATTTATGTGTGTTGAATGGTTAGGAAGAGATAGAGATCATCCTCTGGCCAAAGTTGATGTTATCTCGAGTCGCTCCATAAGATGGATTGTATATTTGGGTGTTATGTTGTCTATTTATATGTTCGGTAATTACTCATCGTCCCTAGAATTTATTTACTTTCAGTTTTAAATTATGAAACGATTTTTGATAAATGGCTTTAAATTCTTAATTGTTGTTATCGCAATTAATATAATTGTTCTGGTAGCCGTTACGCCAGGCTATTTTGCTCCTTACGAGGAAAGTAGCTTGAAATTTGATGAGTACATTCTTGCTGACTCTCACGGTTTAGCTATAAATGATTTTGCTGAAAAATATGGCATATATAATTTTTCTGCAGCAAGTGACTCGTACAGCGATATGGCAAGAAAACTCGATTATTTAATCGAAAATACTCAAGTAAAAAAAGTATACATTACATTAGATGACCACATTCTCTCTCCCTATAGGGACAAGCATAATAACAACGACCGTTCCATTAAGTACCTTAGTTTCACTACTATAATTTCCGACTATTCGTTGATTAAAGAAGTCTTGCAGAGATATTTTGTTTTACTGAACCCTAAGGTTAGAGACTATCTAAACTCATTTGCTAAGTCCCAGATTAAACGTATCTTAAAGCCAGAAGAGGTCGGTGAAGATACCGAATGGAGTGAGTTACCTTTGGAAGCGAGAAAGAGAATTGCCCAGTCGCGTTATGAGCTTCAATTTAACTATTCGGGATACTCTGAATTAATGCGCCAAAAGTTTTCAGAAATAGTTCAAAAATGTCGTGACAACAATATCGAAATCATTGGAATTCGATATCCGTTAAGTGGTGTCTATCTTAATTTGGTCAATCAAGATGATAAGCAAGTTTTGCAATTAGCCAAAGAAAATCAAATTAGAGTATTGGACTTCAAGCATGAGTTTAAAGATCGTCCAGACTACTTTTTAAATCAAGATCATTTGAATCGAAGAGGCGGGGCCAAGTTAGCAGAGCTAATTGGCGAAATTCGATAATAAGTTACTGGACGGTTACGTCAGAAGGTGGATTAGGCCTGACTTCAGAAAGGCAGCCTATCCGTTGAGTTGATATGACTAATGCATCGATATATCGAGTTTGTTCTCTAGGAGAGCCATCGCCATTCCAATAATTCGATAACATTATGGCATTCAAACCATAGCTATCCCAATTTCCAACCCAGTTAATATTGGTTTTGGATGCACTTGAGTCGCCATTAATAAACAGTTCAAATTCACCGTTAGTTAAACCTGAGTCATTGAGCTTAACTCGAGATTCTACGCATACCCAATCTCCTTTTTGAAAGGTTGTATCAGCATCTAAGGCACCCAGCCAGGTAAAATTAGCAAAGTCATTGTATTTTGTTGTTACGAGCTGGTCGTTTTTGATTCCTGATACTGGGTCAATTTGTAGGTGGTCACGTCTCGAAGAGTTTGCCCAGACATGACCAATCATTGCTTGTGCCCAGTTGGAATTAGCCATAATCGTAATTCTGCTTAATTTGTCGGGATAACCTTCAAAATCGTTTGGAAGTTTCACGTAAAAACGCCAGTATATTTCAGAAAAGTTCTGATCAGATTGAATCGTGCTATTTAGGGGTGAACGTCCGAAGTTGACATGCATTGCTCCAGCGCTTTGCTCTCCTGGTTGCCAAAGTACTCTGGCTGAGTAATTGCCATGAGCTGATTCTTCTGTTGAGCGAATAAAGTCACCTTCGTCATTATCAAAGTCGTAATAGCGGCTGGCGTCAATTTGTAATTCTGAATTTCCTTGGGTCTCAAAGCTATCGCAAAATAATACCGCTGGATTTGGGCTAGAGCCCTGGGGACAAAATGATTCGTCTCCAAGCACAGAATTTGCTGAAGCACCTAATATTAAAAGTAGACAGTATCTATTTATCATTCGACGCTAACTCCTGTTGGCGTCTTTGGGCGCTTTCCCACATAACCGATCTCCTCTCGGCCTGTTATGTAAGCGCCGATGGTTACCGCTTCTTTTCCCGCACCAATTAATGGAGAATCAGGAGATAAGCGATAATTCCTGGCAGACTTATCAACAAATACTGGGTCGACGTTTGTGCTGTTTTGGTCGAAACTCTCGCTACTTTTCCAAGAGCTAAAAGAGTTATAACGTTTTTCATTATCGGTAAATACATTCAAAACGAATTGTTCAGCATCGTGATAATTATTGAAGTTTAATTCGCTAATTTGAGCATTGGTAGGACCTGTCCGGAACGCACTTTTTCCTAATGGACCGAAAACTAGATTATTATAAATATTCGCGTTTTTAACGTTTTCAATCCATATCGCTGAACCGTCAGCTGTGATTGTATTGTTCCACACATGGAATCCATCATTAACGCCTGATGCGTCACTAGCATCAAGCCTTATCGCATCTTTTACACCATAAATTACATTTTGCGTTATTCGTTGATTAACATGAGGAGCATTTCCTGTGCCGGCGACGTCATAGAATAATCCGCGAGTCACTGTATGAATAATGTTAAAGCGAATTAATGCCCCCGTGCCACCTGAGGAGCGTTTGTGATAGACACCGTTGTAGGCGTTGTACATGGTGTTTTTTTCAATGATGACATCTTCCATACCGAAACTGGTAATTGCAGAAGCATTCTGGTTACTTACGCCGTCTACAGTTACATTGTGAATCAAATTATTGCGTGCTGTAGAAAATGTTGTATTATCAAATCGAATTCCCGCGACATTTGCACCGGCGATACCATCAATATTAAAAATAATATTGTCTTCTAGCGTTATATGGGAAGCATTAGCAGCGGTCATTATTCCTGCCGAAAAATCAGTACGGCCACGAATATTTCTTATGATAAATCCTTTCACAGTGATATAGGAGCGTCCAGAAATATAGAAACCGATGCCGCCATTTGACTGATCAATAATAACTGAGTCACCAGGATTGGCTTGATAAATGATAGGCGCGTTTGCAGTACCTGAATTTTGGGGTTTTAAACCTCTTACGTCGGTACCTGGAGATTGATTTGAGAGCTCTGTATAGACTCCTTCTTTAACAATTACTGTATCACCTGCCTGAACAGTATTTGCTGCTTTTTGAATAGTGAGCCAAGGTGAGCTCTCACTCCCGCTGTTGGCATCACTTGCTGATTCGTGTTGGTTATCTACATAATAGGTTGCTGCGAACAGAGGACCTGCAACAATCAGTATTATCATAGCTAACATGAATCTGAATGGGAGTTTCATAGTTATTCCTCACATTTATGCGATCTGAATCTGCGCCAATTCAGAACTGAGTCTTCCATTACCTTGAATAATCAGATTCCGAAATGCACACTCATTAAGGCTAAATTATAAACTAGTATCGGTTCGTCCCTAAATTACTTAATGTATTCTCGTATATTTTGTGAGAGGGGTCTCACCAATATTATTTATAACTCATATATATCAAAAATGATATATTTAACTGAGACCTTAAACGTTTAAATTATTTCGTTTATACAAAAATGCTCTATTAAAAACACATCATATAAGTTTCAAAGTTAACTCTTAACCTTGTTTCGATGGCTAAAGAAGGTTAAAAACGAGAGCTTGTTCGTGAGTTTTAATAAAGCAATTTTCAAAGGTTTTGCGACGCGTTGCTCAAAGTGAATAACCATTAAGTAAGAAATTACTAACATTAAAAGCGTTGACACTAAAACCGCTAACTCTGGACCGATAAAGGGTTCTAAATAATCCAAAAGAATTTTTCCGGCTCGGTTGTGAATAAGGTACAACGGATAGGTCAGAGCGCCCAATGAAATAATGGAGCCGTGCCATTGCTGATGAAACTTTATTTTACCTGAAGCAAGTAGCCAAAATGCAACATAGAATACGACGACGACTCCGATAGATACATATCGCTCAAATTCTGTGGCGTTGGCTAAAAATCCAGGTGACGTTTGATACGTCGATACGGCGGCGAGAGGTAGAGTTAAAAAATAAATTATTGTAAAAAATAAAGTGTCTTGTTTGTTATACATTAAAAAGCTACATACGCCGGCGATGAAAAAAGCAGAGTATTCAGGTGAAATAAACCATCCCATAAAAAACGGTTGTTTGAATAAAAGAAACGTTATTGTCGCAATAAACCATATTGATACCCATATTTTTGCGCGTCGTATAACACCAAAGCTAATTAATAAGAAAATACAGAAATAGAATTGCAATTCTTTTGCTAATGTCCAGTAAACACCATCAATATTCGATACTTTGACAAAGCTTTGAAGCATGGTCATGTTTACAATGTACTGCTTGAGCTCTACTGCTGAAGCACTGTCTCCAATCAACCAAACGGCGAGTGCTGTGATTGACACACACAACCAATAGATAGGATATAAGCGAGCAAACCGAGCGGCGGCGAATTCGATATTATTTCTATTAAAAGCAGAAGCTAAAATAACAAAACCGCTGATCATAAAAAATAGGGGAACACCGAGAAAGCCATATTGGGCAATCAAATAGATGCTATCTAAAAGAGTCGAGCTCGAGGGATTGTCAATGACAAACCAGGCAACATAATGAAACAGTACCACACCGAGTGCCGCAATAAACCGAAATAAATCCAATTCAATAAGTCGCATTATGTCGTTCCCTCAATAATTTTATATCTTATCTGCTTTTAAATAGTTGCAACAACTCGACAACAATATTTCTTTGAAACGCCGCTACAAATATTAAAAAAGTGAAGCCAGCGAGTGAAAATTGAAATATTAACTGATACACCGCAGTCATGCTTTGATAAAAGTCTCTAAATAACCACTGCGAAGCAAATGTTACAGCAAACATTACAATTGACGATACCGAACCAATCAAGATTGTTTTGCTATAGTTGCTAATTGCAACACCCGAATTTGAAAGGCTTGTTAGCATCCAAATAATGGTAACAACGGGATAAACTGAAACCCATGCAATGACTACAGATTCAAAGCTGTCCAGAGCCGCTATAAGGATAGAAAGCATGAGTAAAATAGTCATAACCACATCATATTTAAGTATTTGTGATGCTTTGCCCTGAGAGGTTAGTAAAACTTTATGGTATGAAGACAGCACTTTAAAAAGTTGAACGATACAGAAACCTTTGAATATATAGGTAGTGTTTACCCACTTTTCACCAAGCACAACTAAAATTAAATTGTCAGCGACTAAGAGTGCTCCCATATAAATATGCGACATCAAAAATAAATAGTACTTAAGTACTTTAAGATAGGCACTTGAACTCTTTTCAGAATCATTCTGCCAACGAGAAAACATGGGTAGTAACACCGGGTTAATTAACGGTGAAAGTTTGTCTATTGGCATACTTGAGAGATTTATAGCCGTTGCATAATAACCAAGTAATACTTCATTGTAGAGTTTTCCAATAATTAACCTATCGAATGTCTCGAGTAGTCGAGTGATGGAGTCTGCTATCGATAAAGTTACACCAAATTTCAAGAATGGTTTAACTAATTGAAGACTAAAAGCTACGCTCGGTATCCATTTGCTGACCCACAAGTATCCGATAGACTTGATAAGCCCCAATAGAATTGCTGAGTAAATTAATGTATAAACCCCGAATCCTGAATAGGCCATCCAAACACTAATAATACTTGTGATAAACGAAGCAGACATGTTTATCAATGCGATGTCTTTGAATTGGTAATTTCGGCTCAGAATATTTTGAGGGACTGTTCCAATGGAAGACGTAATAAACATTATGGAAACAAGTTGCGTTATGGGGACGAGTTGTTCATTTTCGAAAATTAACGCATTTGGGTAGGCCAGCCCAAACACTGCGATAGACATTATTAATCCAACTAGAATAGAAAACCAAAATACACTCGATAGTTCAGCTTGATTAACAGTTTCTCTTTGTACGACTCCAGCACCGAGCCCAAGATTGCTAAAGACAAAAATAAATGACGTCAAAAAAGACGCCATTGACATTAATCCGTAATCTTGAGGATCTAAAAGTCGAATAACAACAAATGTAAAAACCCAAGAAATAATCTGGGAGAAAATACTAATAAAAGCATAGGCTTTTCCACCAGTCAGTGTCTTATGCTCTATAGAATCGCTATCGGCCATGGCTAATTAAGAGCTCTGATTAGCTTTTATAACGTCGTTATAAAAACTTGATACATTATTAATAAATGCTTCATCACTATAAGAGGCTTTAGCGAAGACTTCGGCGTTCTTTCCGAGTTTTTTTCTAAGTGAATCGTCATCAATGAGCGTTCTTAAGCGTTCGGCTAGTTCATCAATGTTTTCGCTCTCAAACATCAAACCATTTTGACCATTGGAAAACACTTCACCTAAACCACCAACATCGCTCACGATACAAGGTTTTCTAGCCATCATTGCTTCTTTTATTACCCTGGGAAAGCCTTCGGTTCTTGAAGCGCATAATACGATGCCAGTTTTTCCAACATACTCTTCCATGAGCTTTCTATCTATGGGGGTTAAGCGAGTTATTCGTTTATGCCCATTAATATGCTTTTCAATCAATTCCTTTTCATTGTCGGGATAATATCCTAGTATTTCCAATTGCCAATCTGGATATTTGTCAGAAACTTCTTTAAAAGCTGCTATCGCAATATCAATACCTTTTACATCGAATGGAAACCCAATAATTGATATGGTTTTATTCTCATCGATAAACTTAAAATTTCTAATGTTTAAATAGTTAGGGTAAACTTTGACTTGCTTATTTTTTGTATGTTTTTTTGCCCAATCTATTTGTGTTTTATACAATAATTTGATGCCTGCGCAGTGTTTAAAAACGAATTTTTGCGTTCGTATAGCTAACTTGCGTTTTAGACTACGCCAGTATTTATTTTTAATATGACTGAAATTAGTCCAGTCAGTGTAGTCACCGTTAACTTCGACTACCAAAGGTACTTTTGTGAGCTTTGAGACAAGAACACCCATCACACCGGTTGTTAGTGGGTCATAAGTTACAATTAAATCTAAATCTTTATTCTGTTTGACTCGCTTTCTTGCATAATAAGCAGAAAATAGAAATGTCCTAAGAAGCATAATTATTTTAAGTAACCAGCGAATATAGCGAGCAATTAATTTCGGTGCCGATAAGATTGGAAAAACCTTGATCTTTACATCATCGTATTGATAGTCACCTTGATCTCCGAATGTAATTACTTGACCGCGAAAGTTTTTAGAAATTAATTCACACTTGTGCTTATAGAGATTCTCTATATTATATTTGTAACCTGTTTCTATAAATAAAACATACGGTTTACTATCAACCATTAACTATTCCGATTTAACTATTTTGAATTTTAAGCAAAATATTATTTTTATATATTCTATGACTGACTAAAGTCATACCCAACAAGTACCAAATAAAGGGATAATACAAAACCGATATAAATGCTCCCGCAATTAAAAAACCAATGAGTGAACATAAGTAGGCACTGAACAATAAATAAAACTTTTTGAATTCAGTTACATCAAGATGGCTTGAAAGTGACTTTCTAACGTCTCGGCAGCGATTATAAATCACTTTTATTACAGCAAAAAATAAAATCGTTCCAAGCGTTCCAAGTTCTGGTAAAACTGTAAAATAAACAGAGTGTGCTGCTCTTCCCCCCATAAAACGGCGGCCAGGCTCCCACATTGGACTCATTTCATAGTAAAAATGGTTGGTCCAAGGATAGTTTGCAGCACCTGTGCCAAAAAACGGATTCTCCAGATACATCACCCAACCAATACTCCAAGACCATAAGCGTTCATCAGCGGTTGAATCTTCTGTATTAGTTATACCAGCCATGTCACTAATATAATCGGGTGGAAGCATACTAATTATTGTTCCACCGATGATGGCGGTACAGAGTAAAATTAAGAGTCCATTTTTTACCGGGCGTTTAGACATTAATGTAAACATACCAATTACGGCAACTAACCCCAGTAGACCACCTCTAGACTGAGTAACCAAAATAGCAGTAAGTATGATTATTGCTGCTAAAGTTATTAAGGCCTTTTGTTTTTTTGTTATATTGTCCATAAAAAGGCCGAAATAGGCATAGGGTAAAGCCATAATTAAGGCAAGACAGACGTCATTTTCATCACGCATGTATCCACCTGGTCCAGTACCGCCATTTCTTATTACGACTAGAGCAAGCATTACATTTGCGATTAACCAAAAAAATATAAACTTTTCTAATTTTTCTTGATTATTGAGTATTGCCGCTAGCGGGAAAACAAATGATAAGCCTATCCAGAATAAGAGCATGCTAGCGCCATAAGTTGCTCTAGTATTGGTGGCATAAAGAATGGATGCAGATACTAACACCCAAAATAGAATAAATAATATGTAGCCTTTATCTTGTCTTAAGTAGCTTTTTTTCTCGATAACAAAAATGAACGATAGCGCTAAAGTAAGAAGCATTGGGAAGCTAAACATACCTAAACCAGGTATGAAGTCTTGAGGTTTCACCAAGTCAAAAAAGACGAAAGCTATCAAAATGATAAAATACCATTTTGGATTGTCTTTTTTTTCATTTAGAAAAACGTCACTATCCATAATTATTAATCACAAAACAAAGCAGGCAAAATAAGTTTGGATTTGAAAAAAGACATCGGCATGTTGTAATCAACATGAATTCGACCTAGTGAAAATTTACTTCGATTATCAACACCATCGATATACGAAAAACCTATCTTATAGTTTGCTTTCTCTACTTCTTGCTCTACATTTTTTGATGTTGACTCTCTCTGGCCAACTGGATAAGCAATGGAATCTACCTTCTGGTTTAACTCCGACTCGATTCTCTTTTTGGATTCTATCAGCTCGATCTTTAATTGCTCTGGACTAATAGTCGATAAAATAGGATGTGATAATGTGTGTGAACCAAAGTCCATTCCAGAATCATTCATTTCTCGAATATTATCCCAAGTCATAGGCATGCTTAAATGTTTAAAGTTATCCATTTTTTCTAACGTAGATTTATTGAGAGCAAATAAATCTTCTAAAGTATTCTGGCGTTCAGAGTTAGATAATAACTTTAAAGCTTCAACTATTTCGGTATAAACTTCCTGTCTAGGTGTCTGTTGATTCAAACTGTATGTTTTTCCGAGAGATGGAATTTCGAGACTTTGTTTATGTGAGCATTTAATGATAAAGGCTAATTTTTCGTACCAAAGTACTTCATTATGATCGATGAAGTTAGTTGTTAAAAAGAAAGTTGCTGGAATATTAAGTGATTTTAAGATAGGAAAAGCCGTGGCGTAATTATCTGAAAATCCATCATCAAAAGTCACAAGTATCGGGTTTTTTATATTGAGCTTTTCCCCTTCAATATGTTGAATCATTTGTTGCATTGTTATTGGAGTATAATGTTTTTTTATGTACTCCATTTGCATCTGAAATTCGGCTGTTGTCGCGCTAACTAAATCGCTGTCGAAAGGATAGGTTTCGTCAATATCCATAACGCGATGATAAGTTAATATCGGAACTATCGGAAAGAACCTACTACGACTCCAGCGAAAAACTCGATGAAATCTGCTTGTCGTAAATAAATCTGAAATAATGTTTAATTTGCGCAACGTATTAGCACCTTATGGCAAATTCTTTACGACCAGAGGTCCAAGACGATTGGTAAAGCTCAATGGCAGTTTTTTCCATAAGTTAATGGCTAACTCAAATTTTTTATTTGAATGGTTCATTACTGGAATGTTTTCGCCTTCTTCTAGACTGTAGTGCCAGTAAAGTTGATGCTCTTCAGCACCCCATTGTTTTTTGAACTTTAATGTTCCTGCATCTTGGCCAGAGCGTCCAAAGTCAAAACGCTTGAATCCATTCTTAATGGCAGATTCTAATATATTCCAGTACATATACATATTAATTCCCAGTCGATTATATCGTCTAAGTGTAGACGCCCAGGGAATTTCTTGTTGTCCATTGTGTGATAATAGAAATGCTGCGCCAACGGGGGCATCATTAAGATAAACAATAGCAATAGAGGCTTTATCCGGAAACTTGTCGAAAATAGCCTGAAAGAGCTTCTTTGAGTACACCGGTGTTCCAAGATCTCTCATATTTTCACTGAAGACTGTGTAAAAATCGTTAATGAGTTCTTTTTCCCCTGTTTTAAACTCAACGCCTTCGCGAATTGGTCGTTTAACTTGGGCTCTACGTTTTGAACCTATTGCTTTCCACAAAGTACCTGGGTCTTCCGGTAAGTCTAATAACATCGTGACCTTGTCAGTTCTTACTGGCAAGTTATCACTAATATTCTCTTGGTGTCGATATTCAATGTGAGAGCAGCCTAGTTTTCGCCTTAGTTCTTCGGCATGCTGAAATAGTTTATCCGTTGCTTCATCGTCGACTGAGAAAATACCACCATAATTGAAAAATGGAATAGAAACCAGATAATTCCCGAATAGAAAACTTTTCAATTGTACAATTGGCAAGATAGCTAGAATTTTGTTGCTATTGTTTATTGCATATAAGTAATGCGTTTCATGCCCGAAAACCTCTTCGATAAGGTTTTTCCACTGAGACAGATGGTATAGGCTAGCATTATTCTCACTGACAAAACTATCCCAAGCTTGCGTATTGTCTTTATCGAGAGTCAATATTTTAATAGACATACTAATAGCTCACAGGCGTTAAGTTCGAATTATTTATAAGCTCAAGACTTTCTAGTTTTTCTTTCATTGTGCCAAACTTGAATTCATTAAGAAGTTTTCTGAGTCTTGTTTCGCAATGTTGAAGGTTGTTGTAATGGCGAAATTTAGAAAACCAACTGACTTCAACTTTCGGCTGTTCAGGATCAATTTCCCAAGGGTGTAAGTAGAATACAAAAGATTCATTTTTCCGACGTTGTCGGCGATATATCATTCTCGAAAGCCAATAAGGATATAGGCGAAAGTAACCTCCGCCAGCTATAGGAATGGTTTGACCGAATGCTTTTATCGTCGACAATGGATATTCCAAAATAGTTGATCCATTTGGTGTTTTAACCAAATGAGGCTGAGTTGGGGCATTAGGTATTCCATACCGATCGTGGACGATGGGAAATATGCTGGAATCGTAGGTAAATCCTACTTCTGCCAATATATCGAGCGCCCATAATGATTTTTTCGTAATTGAGTAGCTTGCTGCTCGATATCCTAAAACTTCTTCTCCACACAAATCTTCCAATATCGCTTTAGAACGAAAAGTTTCATCTTTAAAAACTTCGGGAGACTGCTCATAGATAAGTTGGTGGCTATAGCCGTGACTTGCTACTTCATGACCTCGTCGGTGAATTTCTTTGATCAGTTCGGGATATCTCTCTGCAACCCAGCCGAGTATGAAGTGAGTGACCTTTACATTGTACTCATCGAAAATATCTAATAAACGCAGGGTATTATTTTCGACCCTTGTCGGAATTTTTTCCCATTCATCGGTATGAATAGTTTCAGCCAAGGCTGCTACTTGAAAGTAGTCTTCTACATCAATTGAGAGGATGTTTTGCATGAATGTTCTTTCCCTATAACTGCCAACAAACAACACTTGTCCTGTGCGGTGTAAATCTTAAGGTTCTTTACTTTTAAGTAAACTGTATTGAACCTAAATTATATAATAAAATGATGGTCTGTATAAGGGTAATTCAGCGTTAACAAGGATATTTTGTGTTTTGTGAACTAACTCCCGTTGGTGATTCTTTACGAGTGACGAAAGGCCAGTTTCAGTGTGATGTATTTCACCCTTTTGATGTATTTGGTTTTGATAGTGGTACATCGGCGCTCGCTGCAGCCATAATAGCAGTAAAAGAAAGTGCTCAACAGATAGCTGAGCCGGAAGTTATTGTGCCTGGATATACCTGTCCTGATGTCCTCAGTGCCTGTCAGTTTGCAGGTGTAAAAGTTAAATTGATCGATTTTGAAGAGAACTTACCTTTTATAAACCTTTCTAAGCTCCTCGATACTGTAAATTCATCAACGATAGCGGTAATTGCTATCAACTTTCTCGGTATACCTGAGCGTATTATCGATATCAAAAGAACGTTGAGCAAAACGAATGTTGTTGTTATAGAAGATAGTGCTCAAGGTATGCCTCTTGGTAATGTTGATAATTACTGGAAAGGTGATCTGGTGACTTTAAGTTTTGGACGGGGTAAACCACTTGGCCTTCTTGGCGGCGGCGCTGTTTTAAAGTCAAAGTCCAGTAAATTTGAAGTGGAGAATAGCAATGTTGTTAATGAGTCAGCACTCGCTAAAACTAAATACCTACTAAAACGGTCAATTATTAAAGTATTATCGATTCCTGCATTCTATTTTTGGGTAACAAAGTTGCCTTTTTTAAAGCTTGGAGAAACTAAATATAAGAAACTAATTGAAATAAATCCGCTTTCAGAGATTATCGCATCGAGATTATCAAGCGCTATCGTCGGTTATCAGTCATTAGACGATCACCAGGACGAGCTGCATAAAATGATTTCCCAACATAAAGACAAAGGACTTATCGATTTTTATTCATTAATTCCTTCTGATATCGGTCACGTAATCCGCTATCCGGTTTTATTGCCAAGTGAACAAAAGCGAGATGAATTGTATACAGAATTACAATCTAAAGGCCTGGGCGCATCGAAAATGTATCAAAAATCGTTGATTGAATTTTCAGATATACCGAATGATTTAATTTTAGGTGAGTCTGATTTAGAGAATGCGAAGTCATTCGCTCGACGGTTGATAACGTTAGCTTGTCACAATGGAGTCACTAAAAGACATCTAGATGCAATGAATCATTGCATTAGTCAAGTCTTTTAGTTATCACCACTGGCCTCGATCTCGATATACGAAGCCCAGCGTAAAGTATTCGCTCGTATTGGGAATTATTCCTAAATTACGATCCAATTGTTTAGCTTCTCGCTTTTCAAACGTGCTATAGAATGAAAGTGTCGATGATGAAACGTGGTCATAGCGAATAAATGACTGTTTTATTCGATTTTCCTCAATCGAGTTACCAATAATATTGAAATCTGTTTCGGTATCGGAGTACCGAAAAGTCAGCAGTCTTTGTAGAGGAGAGCTCAGTAAACGGGATAGTGATGTTGACAAGGTTATATCATGGCCTCTTCTAATTTCATCGTTATCAGCAAAGATTCCAAAAAGATTCGTTTCAAATATTTGCGCTCTAAAAGAGACCAGCCCGGTATTGTATTCGTATTGAAATGTTCCTGATTCTGACCTTTGTGCTCGAAACAAAGCATTCGCCTGAGGATTAATAGAAATGGTTCCTGAGGCTGCATTGATATTGATTAAGTTCGCTACTCCTTCAAACAGCTCTAGGGTTACCGATTGTCGGCTATTCATTTGTCGATTCCAGGAAAAGCGCATTTGTTCCTCTGATGCTTTTTGACCCGAGGCGCCATCGACGTTAGAGTTACCAAGATCTAATTGCATTTCATTTGTTGCATTAACAACTACCCAGCGTAAAATTTGATCTGACTGGCGAAAATCGAAAGTATTAACTTGTTCATCGTTATCATAGTCGTTGTCAGTTTCTTGAAGGACTAAGGAAAGTCGATTAGTTGCATTAATTTGACGGTTTAATGAAAAAGATGCTGACTGCGCCGTTCTTGAGTTATCAACTTGAGCGACAATTGGTCCACTGTCTTCAACCTGGTAATCAATGTGTTGATAATTCAAATTTATGTCTGTTTGTGAATCCAATCGGACAAAATAATTTGGAGAAAACGCCACAGTCTGACTATCTCTTAAATTGTTAACTTCTTCTGTTTGAAACCGATTTGCAGGTACTTGAGAAAGATCTCCAAATAACATTAGTGAAAAGTTAGTGTCTTTTGGTTGATAGGTCGACTCTAATCTAATATTTGATCGAGTTTCATCAGCTAACTCATCATTATCGTAATTCAATCGAGACAAACTACTGGCAAAATCAATTTGCCAGTCATATAAGTTTTCATCTGAAATATCAAATGTTAAGTCTGCCTGATAGACACTGCCTTCCTGGCCATCTGGGCGCTGAGTTACATTAGTGCTAGAAGAGCCAGAGGTTCCTAAAGAGTACTCATACTCAGTCGCGAGTGCTGAGTGTGATAACAAAAGCACTGCAATCCATTTATATTTTCTATCCATAGTTAAAAGTTATTCAGTAATAATCCAGCGAGTTTTTCTTGGCCGACAGTTACAGAAGCCTTTAAGATATCTTCTTGCGAACATTCACCGTAGGGTACGACGAGAACAACTTGGTCGCAAAGTTCAACGAGTATTCTTGCATCGGCAGAGTCTAAAATACTAGGTGCATTGATTATTGGGAAGCGATCGGGATATCGAGATACTAATTCAGAAATAAATTCGTGCATTTTGTCCGATGTAAAATACTCAGCTGAATTTTCTCTTTTAAGACCACTTGGCACCATACGAAGCCGGGGCACACGAGTTTTATGTAAATAACTTGCACTATCTTGGCTATCGTCTTCCAGAAAATCAATCAATCCTTGCTGGTCCCCAAGATCAAATACTGAATTTAACCGAGGATTATGAATGTCAGCCTCAATTAACATTGAAGTTTTTGCCTCATCTAAAGCAAATGTTGCTGCTAGATTTGCACTGATTAGATAACTTTCTTTATCGGGAACTACCGGAGCTACCAGAGTAACAAAGTTATCTTTATCGCAGCTGGCTAAAAGTCGTGTACGTAAATTTCTGAAACTATCCAGTAGTTTACTGTTTGCCATATTCGAAAAAATCAGGCGTCTTTCTGCAAGCTCTTTCGCAGAGTACTTTTCAACTTGCGCCATATTGGAAATACTTTTCCTTGATGTCACGAGTTGCTGTGTGTCTTTACGTTGGACATTGACTGGCTCTGAATATGCAGTTTGTTCAGCCGCTTTTTCAATGAGAGACTCTTCTTTCTTTTCCTTCTCGAGCGACTTTAAAAAGGCTTTTTCTACTGTGCTCATGATTAACCTCTCATTCTTAAGTAGATCGCAATACCATATACGGTCCATACAGCGACAACGGTCATTACCATAAAGGACATTTTTAGGATTGCGGATTTCTGATCGCCAGGTGCTGTTGGCGGATGAACAGACGATAGCACCGGAATTTTAAAAATATTTTGAACTTGAAGCTCTGTTCGAATTTTTTTGTCGAGTAGCGTAAGTCCGAATACTAGACCCACGGGTAACATAAAACTGATTGCTAGCCCGGCTAAGATAATGTGAGCAAATCTAAGACCTTTTGGGGTAACCGGGATAAAAGCGGGATCTTGAACTTTCATTGATAGTCCCTGCTTTTCTTTATCGATATTCATCGATATTCGAGCATTCTCTCGTTGACTCAAAAGTTCTTGATACATATTTTGATTAACTGTGTAATCACGTGTTAGTTCCGAAATTTCCGCTTCTACAGCGTTTATGTTGTCAAGAGTTTCTCGTTCTTTATTAATCAAATTGAGCAATTGCTGACTTCTAGCCTTTAATGAAGCAATCGTATTTTCTGTATTTAAAATTTGAGTTCTTAAAGTTCTTGCTGTTTCGCCTGTAGGTGCTTCGACAATACGATCGTTTTTTGAACGAGTTCGTAATATAACTTCGTCGGCAACTTGATCTTTCAGCTCTTTAATTTGACCTTTAAGCTGAACAATATCGGGATAAGTATCATGATAATTAAGTTTAAGATCGGCTAGACGAGTTTCTAACTGAGTAATCCTTTCATTTAATACGTTTTCTCGCTCGATACTTGCTTTATTGTGAAACCCACTTTGTCCAGTAATCTGCTTGGTCATTGTTTCAAGCGAAGACTCTTGTGTTGATATTTCAATTTCTACCGTTTCGAGGTCTCGCTTTAATTCTATTAATCGAGCATTTGCATTATTTTTAGCATTTTCAGAAGCATCGATATTTTTTGAACGAAAGTCTTTTATTGCTTGCTCAGCGTTTTTCAGCTTCTCATGATAAACTTCAACTTGATTATTAATAAACTCGAATGCTGAGCGACTTTCATTTTGTTTTGCTGCAAGACTTTCATCGATAAAAATTTCCGTCATTAACTTTGTTGTTTCATAAGCAACCATTGGATCAGTGTGACTATAAGAAATCTCTATTAAGTTACGATCGGCGTTTCTGACCATCGTTTGTCGCTTTATATATTCTGCAAGCTTGCTCATGTCTTTAGTACTAAGTTCATTTTTATGAATTGCTTGCCATGTATCAGACTCTAGTACTTGATTCATCACTCGCTGACTAAAGATAACCTTGCTGGCAATAGTTGCCCTGTCTTGAACACCGGTGGTGACGGCTGTGCCTGACATCAGGGGTCTTAGAATGTTCTGTTGGTCAACTTCAATACTGCTGGATGAAGTATAAATTCGTGGCCACGTCCAAGCTGCAACAAGGAACACTGCAGAAGTAAAAACATAGAGAAAAATCACCAGTCGGCGGTGTTTCCATATTTCTTTTTGAACGACTCGAATGGTTGATGTAATTTCCGGGCTCATTATTCGCTATCCATAAAAAAGTTAAAAGACACGCTCAGGTATTGAGAGGATGTCTCCTGGCTGAAGTGAAAAATTAGTGGACATATCGCCATCGTTTAAAATATCTTCTAATTCGATTTGAATTGTCTTCACTTCATCATCGACTCGGCGGAAAAGCTTCGTTCGATTGGCTGCAGCAAACTCATTAAGTCCACCAGCTTCTAAGATTGCATCAAGTACCGTCATACCTTGTCGAAAACTCATAGATAGAGGAGTTCTAACAGCGCCTGTTACTCGTATCCTCGATAAGAACTCATGGCTGTTAAGTTGCTCCAGAATAACGGCTACTTGTGGATCTTTAATGAATCTTGAAAGCTTCTGGGTGATTTCTTTAGAAACATCAACAGGAGTTTTCCCTCCCGCGACAATCTCGCCCACGAGAGGCACAGAAATTCGACCATCAGGTCTAACTGGAACGGTTATTGAGAGATCGGGATTTTTCCAGACATTAACTGTGACGACATCATCAACACCGATGTAATACTGGTCGACAAGTAACGCGGTGTTGCTGGGAGCTGGATTTATTCCTGCAACTTCAGTTGGTTGGGTACTGCATCCTGCCAAGATGAAGGTTAGTAGGGCGATGGCAAAAACTTTCATTTATTCATTCCTTGTTTCTTAACTATAGTCATATAAATCAAAGTGTTAGGGTCGCATTGCTTATTCCAAATGACCCTCATCAGTAAGTTATTATCATAATTATAGCTAAAGAGTAGACAGAATAATCTTCAGCATATCTCAAAATGAAGAAAGAAATAAAAGAGTTGGTTGAAAATGTTTAAAAGACGGGTTGCTTTTAAAGAGGATAGGTTGATCGCGATAACTTTACCGAAGACAGGCTGATAAAGTTGCTATCCATTGCACACTCACTCTACTTCCTTGTTCATTTAAAACTTTGACACTATTTTAAGCTGACTTTCAGGGCTTCATTTTCTGGTCTTCTGCCAATAGTTACGCATAGATGCTACTGTACTCGCAGAAGTTTTGTCAATAATTAGAAACTCGCTCTGACCAAGTTATCTTATTGAAATTTATAGTTTTTAGTTTGTGTGGTTCTCTACAAAGGTGATTAATGAGCCAACGGTCTCAAAGACTTCTGCAGACAGCTCGTCATCCTCAGCGGTAAATTCGAAAGTTTCTTCAAGTTGAGTTACGACTGCGACAATTGCCATTGAGTCGAATTCCGGAAAATTACCTAACAATGGCGTGTCTTCACTTAACTCTTCTGCAGACATGCTGAGTGATAAGGTGTCTATCAGTAGTTGCTTTGTGGTTTCTGAAATACTTGCGTTGCTCATAAAGTGGTCCTACAAAATTTGGCGCGATTTTAGCAGCTACCAGCAAAATTTGCACTTTCCAATTCAATCGACTTTTGGCAGTAACGTCAAATAACGGATCGTTTGGATCTATCTGTAGCTTTTTTAAAGCTTTTTTCTTAAGCTAAAAGCGAATATTCAATCAGGAAGTGTTTATTGTGGCTCTGCAAACGACATCATTTGATAAAAAGAAAATCAAAATTGCCTTATTAGAAGGTATCCATCCAAGCGCAACTAAGGTTTTTCATGCCGCGGGTTATGAAAACATAGTTTCAGCACCAAAATCATTGCCGAAAAAAGAGCTAATAGAGGTGTTGTCTGACACGCATTTTTTGGGCATTCGTTCGAGAACACAGGTGACTGAAGAATTGTTAGAGTACACCCCAAAACTTGCGGCAATAGGTTGTTTTTGTATTGGTACTAATCAGGTCGATCTTGACGCGACTCGCATCAAAGGAATACCGGTTTTTAATGCTCCTTTTGCCAATACTCGAAGTGTAGCTGAGTTAGTATTGGCAGAAATGATCTTGCTGCTCAGAGGTGTTCCCGCTAAAAATGCTGCTGCTCACCGTGGTGAGTGGTTGAAGTCGGCAACAGGTTCATATGAGGCAAGAGGAAAAACACTGGGTATTGTCGGTTACGGCCATATTGGAACTCAAATAGGAATACTGGCTGAAGGTTTGGGAATGAATGTTCAATATTATGATATTGAAAGTAAATTGGCTCTGGGCAATGCGATGCCAGTTGATAGTTATCATGAGTTACTGGAAACTTCGGATGTCGTAACTTTTCATGTGCCCGAAACTTCGCAAACCAAAAACTTGATGGATGAAGAAGCTTTCAGCCATCTGAAAGATGGCGCCATTTTAATTAATGCTTCTCGTGGCACGGTGGTTGATATTGCTGCTTTAGAATCTGCCTTATCCAGCGAAAAGGTTCGTGGAGCCGCGATAGACGTATTCCCAGTTGAGCCCAAGTCGAATCAGGAAGAGTTTGAGTCGCCCCTTAGACAGTTTGATAATGTTATTTTAACTCCTCATGTTGGCGGAAGTACGATAGAAGCTCAGGCAAATATTGGAATTGAGGTTAGCGAAAAACTTGTTAAATACAGTGACAATGGCTCCACCTTATCTTCGGTGAACATTCCCGAAGTTGCATTGCCTTCGCACGAAGGTAAGCATCGCATTTGCCATATGCATCGTAATATTCCAGGCATTTTGGCGAAGATAAATGACATTTTTTCTTCTAACCAAGTGAACATCGCTGCTCAATATCTCCAAACGGCCGGTGATATTGGTTATGTTGTTACTGATGTGGATAAATCATCGAGTGATGATGCTTATGAGGCGTTAAAAAATATAGAAGGAACTATTAAGAGTCGAATCTTGTACTAAATGGCTTTAGGTAATGATTTGTGAGGCCCAGATGTACGGGCCTCAATTTGAAACGACTAAGCTGTCATGGACTTGACACCATCTTTAGAGGCGAGAAGTAAAAAGTCTGCGCTTCGAGCTGCGAATAAGCCGTTGGTGACAACTCCAACAATTTGATTAATTTTTTCTTCCATTGCAATTGGCTCGAATATGTCTAAGTTATGGACATCAAGAATTTGGTTGCCGTTGTCTGTTACAAAGTCTTCTCGGTATACCGGATCTCCGCCAAGCTTAACGATTTCTCTGGCGACATGTGATCTTGCCATAGGAATAACTTCGATAGGCAAAGGGAAAGAACCTAATTTTTTAACCAATTTTGATTCGTCAGCTATGCATACAAATTTTTCTGCAACGGCTGCAATGATTTTTTCACGCGTTAATGCACCACCGCCACCTTTTATGAGTTGTAATAGGTGATTGCTTTCGTCTGCACCATCAATATATACCGGTACTCGATCTGCTGCCGACAATTCGTAAACCGTAATTCCATGTTGCCTTAGGCGAGCCGTTGAGGCTTCTGAGCTGGAAACAGCTCCGCGGATCAAATGTTTTTTTTCGGCTAAAGCATCGATAAAAAAGTTGACGGTCGAGCCAGTTCCGACACCAACAATCTCATCTTCTTCAATAAATTCGAGAGCTTTGATAGCGGCCTGTTTTTTTAACTCATCTTGAGACATGTGTTTTTGAACTCTTTATTTTTCGCGGTTAAAAACAATTATAAGCTTTTACGACAAGACCTTCGACTACTTCATTAACCGTGTTGCTTGTATAGTCAATAGATTGTATGTCTTTGGCGAAAAACAGATTTTTATAGGGCAGAAATTAGGGGTTGCATCGTAACAGTTGATCGGTGTAAAGTGAAACCCGCTGAACAATGTTTACACAAAAAACGAATAAATAACGGTTCGGTGGCTAGGGAAGTACGCAAATAAAAGGAGCTCTATCAATAATAAAATAAAATGACCCATAAAGAGTCAGGGTTTGGAGAGCACCATGAAAAAAAAGCCAGACATACTGGTTGTCTTGGCGGCAGTTTTGGGGTTGGGTATCGCAATATCGAGCGTCGGCAGTGCTAACAATCTTAGCGAAAAGTCAGACCCAAGCGATACACGAGCTGTTGAGATAAACCGGTAATTCAATATATACCCCCGCGCAAGTCGCGGGGTTTTTATTTTTCGGGCTTTTAAATTTTTTTAAGAAAACACCCAAACTTTTTCTGGCGTGGCAACCGCGTCTAGAGGAATATCCCAAGGCTCTATAGGCAATCTTTCAACTCGTTGTTGTTCGTAAGCGATTCCAACAAAAGATGGTCGCGTTTTATGCGTAATTAAATGTTCAAAAGTTCGGTCGTAAAATCCTCCTCCCATGCCGAGTCTTCCGCCATGAGAATCAAAGGCAACCAGCGGAAATAGAACAATATCAAGTCGACTTATTCTAAAGTGTTGATTCGGTGTTGTTACCGGTTCGAGAATTCCAAAGCGATTTTTTTTCAATTGAGTTGTTGTGGTAAATGGTGCGAACCATAATCGATTGGGAGGTAAGGGCCTTAGAATTGGAAGAAACGTTAACTTACCGTGATTTTGACTTGATATTAATGTTGGTTCGAGACTTAGTTCGCCATCTTGCGCTAAGTACCCAGCAACGTGTTTGGCTTCTGCAAATTTAGACCAGGCAAAAAGTTGCTGTTTTAATTGCTCTGAGAAGTAGTGCTGGCGACTTTCTAGTACTCGTCTTTTCTGTCGCATTTCGCGACGAATGTTACTTTTGAGCGATTGAGTGGAATCTTCACTAGAAGTGTTCATAAATTATAAACGCGCTACCCGGAATGCCGTTGCAGGTAAAAGCCCTAGAACCCAAGGCTCTAGGTGGGAATCTAAGTATCGGATCAGGCTTCCCGGTACATGCCGGGTTTGCACAACACCAATAACTGCCTGACTCCCAAAGACAGTATTATCGGCTCAAGGACGTTCTCTGCTCGCGAACATCCCAGGCAGCACTCTTGTTATGTTAACTCTAATTGGCTGTCGGATGCCAATACTTCTTCAATACGATACTTAAGTTGAGTTAAACGATTTGTGTCAACAGAGGACTTACCAGAGTTGTCATCACCATGAAGTAATTCAAACGCTAAATTCAACGCTGCCATTACCGCGATTCTTTCGGTTCCAACGACGCGGCCGCTATCGCGAATTTCTTTCATTCGACCATCCAGAAAGCGCGCTGCATCCATTAACTGATTACGTTGCTCTTCTTCAGCAGAAAATTGATACTCGCGCTCGAGAATGCGTAAGGTTACGGAATGATCGTTTTTACTCACGATTAACTACTCCATCGATTTTAGGCGAGAAACAATCGATTCTATTTTTTCTGTCGCCAATTTGTTTTTTTCCAACAGTCGAGCACGGTCGGCAATGAGCTCATCTTGTTTGAGCTTAAGAGAGCGATTTTCTTGTTGGAGCTGTTGAAAGCGTTTTAAAAGCTGATCAACTCGCCCTTCAAGTTGAGAAATTTCTGAATTTTCCATAGCAAGCTGTTGTTTTTACGGATGGTTTAAATATAGAGCTACGCGGAGATTGGGTCAATGATATAATCATCACACCGCAATGCACAATTGGCAATTTAAAAAAAGTTTTAATTATGACTAGTGAGCAATTACTGACGTTTGACGATTTAGAAGACATATTGGCCGAACAAGAATGCGAAACTCGAGCCAGTGAATTTCAGGGCATGATAATCGGTTTATATTCTGGTGGTATGCCGAATGACCAAAAATCTTGGAAGTCGCTGGTGATGGGACATCTCAATGAGGGTAAATTGTATCCGAGCGGTATCATGGATGATCTAAACAATTATGTGAAAAATTTGGGTGATATTTTAGAAAATGATATTTTTGAGTTAGAGCTTGCTATGCCTCCTGAGTCCGCTTCGATCGAAGAGCGCCTTGAGGGTGCATGCGAGTGGGCTCAAGGTTTTTTGTTAGGATACGGCATGATTGTTGGTAAACGTGATGTAGACAGTCAAGATTTGTCCGAAGCTTTAGAGGACTTGATGGAAATTTCCCAGGTTGATTTGGAAGTTGAGGAAACCGAAGAGATGGAGCAAGCTTTGCATACTGTCCTTGAGCATGTTCGGGTTACATCTCAGGTTGTTTTTCTCGAGACTCGCAGTATGTTGATGCAAGCCGATCATCAAAAGCCAGGGCAAAAAGACACCATTCATTAAAAGATTGTTGGGAGAGTTGTGTGATTAACAAACAAGAATTCGCGCGTCGTCGGCAGAACTTAATGCAAACAATGGAAGATGGCAGCATTGCCATTGTCGCTTCCGCTCAAGAGTTAGTTCGTAGCCGAGATACGCATTTTATGTTTCGACAAGACAGTGATTTTCACTATCTAACTGGATTTCCAGAGCCTAACGCGGTTTTGGCGCTGATTCCGGGTCGAGAACATGGCGAGTTCGTATTGTTTTGTAATGAAAAAGATCTCGAACATGAAACGTGGCATGGCCGACGATGTGGTCCGGAAGCCGCGGTTGATAAGTATGGTGCCGACGATGCCTTTCCCATTGATGATATTGACGATATTTTGCCCGGTTTAATGGAAGGGCGTCGCAGAATTTATTACGAAATGGGAAAAAATAATGAGCTTGATGGCAGGGTGATGAATTGGGTGAATAAAATTCGTTCCCAAGTTAAAAAAGGTGCGCAACCACCCGGTGAATTTGTCGATTTACGGCATGCGTTACACGATATGCGGTTATTTAAATCGGCAGCAGAAATTAAATTGATGCGAAAATCGTCTGAAATAGCCGTTGATGCTCATATTCGAGCCATGAAAACCTGTAAACCTGGAATGACAGAGTTAGATATCGAAGCGGAGTTGCATTATGAGTTCTGTCGCAATGGAGCTCGATTTCCAGCTTATGCATCCATTGTTGCGAGTGGTGATAATGCTTGCATATTGCACTATACGGAAAATGAAAGCCGATTAAAAAACGGCGATATGTTGTTAATTGATGCTGGAGCTGAATATCAAGGATATGCTTCGGATATTACGCGCACTTTTCCAATCAACGGCAAATTTACCAATGCTCAAAAAGATTTATACAATCTCGTTTTAAAGTCGCAGATTGCTGCAATTGAAATGGTGCGTCCAGGCAATCATTGGATGCAGCCCCATGAAACAGCTGTTGATGTTCTTACAGATGGGATGATTGAGTTGGGAATACTTAAAGGCGACAAAGCTCAGTTGATTGAAGATGAGGCATATAAGAAATATTACATGCACAAAACTGGTCATTGGATAGGATTAGACGTTCATGATGTTGGTGATTATACCATTGATAATGAACCTAGAGTTCTTGAGTCGGGAATGGTGTTAACCGTTGAGCCTGCTATTTATATTCCTGCCGATGATGAAAGTGTTGATAAAAAGTATCGTGGTATTGGAATTCGAATTGAAGACGATATTTTGGTAACCGCTGAAGGTAATGATGTTTTAACGGCTGGTGTTCCAAAGACAGTCGAAGAAATTGAAACTTTGATGGCGAGTTAATTCGCATAATTATTTAATACGACTTTAAATCGAGTCATTAATGAAAGAATCAAAGCAATTTGATGTTGTTATTGTCGGTGGCGGCATGATTGGCGCTTCGATGGCGCTCGCATTGGCTCCTTTACCAATTAGAATTGCGGTTGTTGATGTTTACTCCCATGATCACCAAAAACAACCGAGCTTTGATGATCGAAGTATTGCTTTGTCCTATGGTTCGCGAGTAATTTTTGAAGCCATGAACGTTTGGCAAGATCTTGAACCTCAGACGGAAGCAATAAGGCACATTCATGTTTCAGATAAAGGGCACATGGGAATGTGTCGTTTACATGCCGAAGAATATGGAACCGAAGCGCTTGGGTATGTTGTAGAAAATCGAGTTGCTGGAAATGTCTTTCATCGATTACTAGAGCAGCATACAAACATAACGGTTATTACTCCCGCCCAAGTTACTGCTGTCGAACATATCGATAAGAAAGCAATATTAACGATTGACCGTGAGGGGAGTTTAAGTGACCTCTCGTGTCGATTAGTTATTGCAGCAGATGGCACTCACTCTCCAATCGCAACGCAATTAGCGGTAGAAAAAGTCCAAAGTGATTATGAGCAAATGGCCGTTATTTGTAATATCGTTACGAGTCATCATAAAGCTGGTTGGGCATACGAACGATTTACGGATACCGGCCCTCTTGCTTTTTTACCACTAACAAATCAGAGAATATCTGTCGTTTGGTCTTTCGCTCCAGAACAGAGAGAGCTGATTGAGGAAATGACTGAAAAAGAGTTTCGAGAAGCTCTTCAGCAGCATTTCGGCTTTCGAACAGGAAACATTGAGCGAGTAGGGAAGCGCGTCATATATCCGTTGAGTTTACGACAGTTAAAAGTGGGTTTTAAGAAGAGAGTTGCTTTTATAGGTAATGCTTTACACACTGGACATCCTGTTGCTGGTCAAGGATTTAATCTTGGATTGCGTGATATTGCTCAATTAACAGAAGTTGTGGCTACCGCTGTCTCGAATAATGATGATATTGGAAGTTATTCAAATCTTGATAAGTTCTGGACGCACCGAAAAAATGATATTCAATCTACGTTATCCAGTACAGATGCATTGGCTCGTTTATTCGCAAACAAATCTTCTGTTTTAACAATTGCCCGTAATGGGTTATTGAAGTGGCTTGATGTTTTAGGCCCAGTTAAAACTGAGTTCTCTGCATTTGCCATGGGACAAAAAAGTAACTTACCTTCTCTTGCTCGAGGAATTCCTCTCAACGATATCCATTTTTGGCCAAAGTTAAATGCACACTCTAAATCGAATTCTGGAGTCTAGTTGTGGCAAAAAAGTTTGATGTAATCATTAACGGTGGTGGTTTGGTCGGTTTAACTTTTGCTAACTTGCTGAGTGATCGGTTGAAAGTTGCAATCGTCGATCCTGCGTTAATGTCGAGCGTTTCTCAGTTGGATGAATCTAGTCCATATATGCAACGTGTTAGTGCGATCTCTCCTCGTTCGATAAATATTTTGGAATCAGTAGGAGCTTGGCAGTGTTTGCCACAATCTAGAATTTCTCCCTATCAGTATATGAAAGTTTGGGATGAAAATGGTTCCAGTCGATTGTCTTTTAGTGCTCAAGATGTTGTCGCTCCGAATCTGGGCTGTATTGTCGAAAACAACTGGTTACGAGCGGCGCTGTACGATGCTTTAAAGGTATCGAGATCTCAATTTAATGTAATTACTTCACCAATAGAATTTGTTGAACGAAGCGAACAATCGATTCGATGCCGCTTTGAAGATGGTTTGCAATTAGATGCATCTTTATTGGTTGGAGCTGAAGGTGCTTTATCAAAGACAAGAGAATGGTTTGAGTTTTCAACCAGTGTACATGATTATGAGCAAGTGGCTGTGGTTGCAAATATAAAAACCGAAAATGATCACGAACTGACGGCGTGGCAAAGGTTTTTAGAAACAGGACCAATTGCTTATTTACCACTTGCTGACAGGCATATGTGTTCAATTGTTTGGTCGGTAACAAGAGAGTTTGCGGAAAACTTTAAATCTGTCGATCAAATTACGCAATCTAAACAGATTGCAGCTGCATTAGATCATCAATTGGGACAAGTTGAACTGGTTTCTGATACGGAATGTTTTCCATTAATTGCGCGTCATGCTGAACAATATGTTCAGTCGCGTGTTGCATTAATTGGAGATGCAGCCCACACGATTCATCCCTTGGCCGGTCAAGGAGTAAACCTCGGATTTGCGGATGCACAATCGCTGGCTAATCAGGTGAATCTGGCGGCGCATAAACAACGAGATATTGGTGCGACTTTTTGTTTAAGACCATACGAGCGAGAACGAAAATCAGATAATCATTTGACTCAAAAAGCAATGACGGCGCTTAATTGGATTTATCGTTCGAAGTCGCCCTTAACTATTCTGGCTCGTAATTTCGGAGTCAGTTGTATCGACTCAATGTCGGGATTAAAACGATTGTTAGCAAATCAGGCGATGGGAGTGCGCCGCTAACGAAATATTAGCGACGCGAAAGGGACATTTAGAATAAGTAACTAACACCGACTGAAAACAGAGTATTTACCGTACTCTCATCTTCTTCAAGTAAACTTGAATCGTAAATATAATTGCGATAGTCAAACTTTAAGTTAAGAGTTCGGGATAAACCTACCTGATAGCCCACACCAGCAACGTAAGTGAATCTTTCTTCGCCACCAAACGAAGTATCACCCACTCCAGCTATGATATATAGCGAAGACAGTTGTGCCTTCGAACCGGAAAAAAACTGTTCGCCTTGATACAGGTTGTAACCTACTAAAAAGTCGAGGTGTTTAAAATCACGGTCGTCTCCAGAAAAAAGAGGACCTTGATTCGTTTCATACGAAGATTCACTGGTCGAAGTAAACACGTAATTTAGTTGTAAGAACGTATTTTCTGTCGCAATAAAGTTTGCATGAAGTCCGGTTGCGATTTCACTTCCGAAGTCTTGAATGTTTAAAAATCCTGCGGATAAACCAAGCTCAAATTGTTCGTTGTTGAGCTCATTCATACCTTGTTGTGTTGAATCATCCTTGGCATTGACTGG
This sequence comes from Pleionea sediminis, assembly GCF_007570825.1. Lineage (GTDB taxonomy): Bacteria > Pseudomonadota > Gammaproteobacteria > Enterobacterales > Kangiellaceae > Pleionea > Pleionea sediminis. The sequence goes on from NZ_SUNB01000001.1 coordinate 1,819,903, forward strand.
ATGAGTAAAAGCAACACTCAGGCTTACTACAAAAAGTTTTAGAAAAATGCGCTGAATCCAATGTGCCATCGTTTTAATCTCTCATCGTCTTGTTCTGTTGATACTGTGTAATCCCGAAAACCCGCACGAACTACAAAGTTACGTCCAAGGTAATAACTGCCTCCGAGCCCGAACTGAGTGTAACTTGAGTTACTAATGGGCAGTTCAATAAGCTCTGGTTGAGCTGAAATATTCATTTCTCCGGTTCCGATTGTGAATACAGGTGAAACGACCCACTCTGACCAAGGTTCAAACTGTAGGTTGGCTCCCAAATAGTCGCCTCGAACCTCAGCGTCATAAAACTTCCCACTTTCCAGTTCCACGCCTAACCAAGATAGGACCCGATAGCCAGTGGTGAAACTGTATGTTTGTGCGCCTTTAAGCGCTCCACTGGAAAACTGACCCGTGCTAAACCCAATTCGCCAGCTATTCTCCAAATAATCACCGAAACTAACGTTTGGTAAATCGACAGGTTCGCCGGTGGGGACGAGTGTTCGTGCTATCTGAGAGGCTTTAACCCAGCCTTTTCTGCCGCGCTCAGATTTTATTTCGTACCAATCAGGACGGCGTGTAAGTATTTCTACCGACTCACCTTGTTCAACCGTGTAAATAACGGGGTAGCCGTTGCCTGGTCCCGTGTGCATTTCCAAGTAGGGGTCAATGACCTCTAATTTAACCGTGTCTTTGGCAATTAAATGCTGAGAGCTCGTTGTTAGTACAAGAGCAAAAAGCAATGGCCATAATGATTTTTTCATATTTAACTTCCTTTTCACTGACTTGCTTAGAACAAAGCATTTAAGCCCAGCGAGAATTCAATATTGTGAGTTTTCTTGCTGCTATCGAGAAACGTACGGTCGACAATGTGGTCTTTAATCGTTAAATCCCAAGTCAACCAATCTGTGATTACTGTTTTGTAGCTGCTGCCTATCACCAGACCGGTCTCGGAATTGCCTGCAAAATCAATGGATGAGGCGCCGAAAAGCAAGTAAATATTTGAATTATATTTACTTTTTTCATTGCTGTATGAGCGACCATGGAATAAACGATACCCGCCTATTAAGCCGGTATATTCAAATTTTCGGTCTGCATCACTTAAGAAACTACCGCCGAGAACGTCTTCAAATGTGGCTCTTCCAACCTCAGATGTGGCTGTTTGAAACGAAACTTTAAAGTCGTTGTTGATGTGATAGGTAAAATCAAGCCCAAAGATTGGATTAGTATTGAAGTCTTCAACACTTAAAAATCCGCCATAGATTCCCGCTTCGAAGTTTTCGCTATCTATGGCTGCTGATTCTGCTTTCGTAATTGAGTTGTTAGGCTCAATGATTTTCACTGATTTTGACGACTCTTGTGCAAACGCAGAAGTGTTGGTCAAAAGTGATGCTACGGTCACTATCGTAGCTAAAAATGTAGATGGTTTTGCTTTAACCATAATCTTTCCGACTCCATCAAAAGATGAATTTAATTCCTAATGCCCAAATGGGCTGGCTTCGAGACTCAGGAAAAGTAGGATGGTTGAGGCCAATGTCTCATTCCTTGATTCTCTCGTTACATCGAGTTCGCATTGTATCGAAAGCTTTTGCTGTGTCGATTTTGCAACAAGGATGTTGTGACTCACGTCTTAAATTTCAAAGCATGAGCACTGGGATCTGTGACGTAGTTAGATGTTTTGGTAGTTCAATATATAGTCAATTTTTCGATTTGTGTATAGTCCATTTTCGTAATCACGAATACCCAAAGTTCACATCGTTTTCTTATCGAAAAGTGAGCAATAACTGCTAAGAATTTTGGACGCGTGGATTAGTCGTATAGTGCGAATGGATATGTAAAGGCATGAAAAAAACAATTCAATTTTTAACTTTAATTTTGGTAATAGTTTTTTCGAATGTGTGGGCGTCGGAAGCGAAAATTGATGACAAAAGCCAAGGTAAGGCTGGTCAAGAGAGAAGCTTTAATCAATCGGAAAAACAAGCTTTAGACACTCTTAAACAGGTATCTAAGGGTCTACAGGATCTCAAGCAAGATGTTATAAGCTTAAACAGTGAACTACGCCAGATGGAAGAAAAGCTATTGTTTCCATCAAGTACTAAGTTCACCGTTTTCGTCTCACTTACCACTGGCCAGTTCTTTAAGCTTGAAAGTATTAAGTTGAAAATTGATGGTCAATTAGTCTCTTCGCATGTTTATTCGGATTCTCAGCGAGAATCTATGGCACGAGGTGGAATTCAGAAGCTTTACGTTACTAACGTGAATCAAGGCAAGCATAATGTGACGGTCTTTTTTACTGGTATTGGACTTAATGGTCGCTCTCACAAATTAGCTAAGTCTCTCGATTTTAATAAAGGACCTGCTGGAGAATACTTAGAGATCGCTATCGGTGATGATGGTGATACTCAAGAGCCTGTTTTTGAGTTGAAGCGGTGGTAATAATGAAATTAAACGCAATTACTAAAAGCGTATTGCCATTTGTGTTATCAGCTGGCTTTTTCTGCTCGTCTGTTAACTCAAACACTATCGAAGACAACCCTCATACTAAAGAGGATTTGGAGTGGGGTACGGTATTATACGAATATTACCAAAAGAATTATTTTAATGCATTAGTTGAGTATGACTACGCTACCTCTATCGATAATCCGATTGCAGAAAGTGTTCCCGGAAATCTATTACAAGGTGGCATGATGCTATCTTATGGATTGGCAGAAAATGCGGAACAGGCTTTTAACCGAGTATTGGCTGAGGGAGCTGATCAAGAAACGCAAAATCGAGCTTGGTTTTATTTAGCAAGTCTTTTTTATCATAAGTCTGAAAATACACGAGCTTATGAAGCGTTATCAAAAATTGAAGGTGAAGTACCTGAAGATCTTCATCCAGAGTACCATTATCTTGCTACGTTAATAAACAATCAGGCTCAGCATCTTGACGTTACGGAGAATATCGTTAATACGCTGCCAGAAAATAATTACCATTATCCCTATATTCTTTTTAATTTAGCGATTCGTCATTTAAGGGAAGGAACACCACAAACAGCAGCCTTAAAGCTACAACAAGTTGTTACGTTTCAAAATAATGGTGAAGAGTTTGCGTCTCTCGCAGATCGAGCAAAACATGGTTTGGCTCAGTTGTTCTTACAACAAGGTCAGAATAAAGAAGCATGGCAATTTCTTACTGCTATTCGGACAAGCGGCCTATATTCTAATCGTGCATTGTTAACTTATGCTTGGACAGCAATTAAGATGAAGCAATTTAATGATGCCGTTGCTGCATTAGAAATATTAAATACGCGATCAATTGCGATTCCTGAAGTACAAGAAGCGAAAGTTTTACTAGCTCATTTGTATGAACAGGAAGGTTCTCCAAGAAAAGCATTGAAAGCCAATCTTTTAGCAATAGAAGCTTTTGAGAAAGGTGTTGCAAAAATTGACGAGGCTCGAACTATTATTGCTAAGCAGGATGTACCAAAAGAATTTATTCAGAATTTAGATGTAATTGTCGATGATACAGATTGGTTTGCATCAGAACCCTCTGTTGACTACCAAAAGTTAACTCCATTTTTAATCGATTTAATGTCGAGTAAGGTTTTAAATGAAGCTTTACGAGAGTTATCTGACTTATATGCAATAGAGAAGAACCTAACTTACTGGAAGCGTCAGACTTTAGAGCATCAAGCTATTATTTTAAGCGCGAGCAAAAAAGGAAAGCAATCAGTTGATACTGAATTAGTAAAGAGAAGTAAAGAGCTTACGGCCGTACTTGAAGAGAAAAAATCACAACTTAAACTTCATGCATTAACTTTATCTGAAGAACAACAAGAGCGATTTAAAGCGTTAATTGAAAGCATTGATCGCGAGCTTACTTTGTTAACAAGCAAGGCATCGCAAATGCAATTAGTAAAAGCACCTTATAAACAGCCAAAGCAATATTTGAATGAAGTAAAACAAAAGCATGCTTCGATTGATAAGAAATTATCCAATGCGAAATCTTATATTGCCAAATTAGAGCCGATAGTTAGAAGTTTGGTTAATGCTGAACTTGATAAGCATGAAGAACGTATGCGTTATTACTGGGCTCAGTCGCGTTTAGCAAAAGCGAGATTATACGATACAACACTTATGAAATTAGACAAAGCTAAAGAACAGCGAAACAATGGAAGTAAGCAGTCGGGAGATAAAGGATAATGAAACGCACAAGTATTGCAATTGGTATCTCACTCGCCTTATTAGGATGTTCCTCTGGTCAAAAAACTTTGGGCGATCTCAGTTATCAGCCAAAAAAAGAAAAGGAAATCGTATTTGAAAATCTTACTCATCAAGAAGTAAGAAAAGAGTATCAAGAGTTATTATCATTATTTAAAGATGATGAGCTTAAAGAGCAGATCGAAAGACGAATTGCGGACGTTTATATGATTGAAGGCGGTAACGATCAACTAAAAGAAACCGTTACCCAACCCAAAAGCTATTATGCTGAAGCCATTAAGAGTTATCAAAATATTCTAAAAAAATATCCTAACTCTCCAGACAATGCCGATGTCCTTTATCAGTTGGCTCGTGCATATGATATGGAAGGTGAGCAAGATAAAGCTCTTGAGATGTTAACAAAGCTAACGCGTCATCATCCGAATTATAAAAATAATTCAGAGGCACATTTTCGAAAGGCTGATATTTTGTACTCAAAAAAGGAATACCGACAAGCTGAGCACGAATATAAGATTACACTGGCCTATAACAATCCTAAATTAAATTTATATGCAAATTACATGTTGGGCTGGTCGCAGTATAAGCAGCTTAAGTATGAAAACAGCTTAGATGCTTTTGTTAATGTTCTTAACACATTAATGCAAAGAGTTGATAGTCAAGGCGAACTTAGTAAGGCTGAAAAGCCTCTGGCTGAGGAAACTCTTAAGTCTATTAGTCTTGGCTTATCGAAGTATGGTGGAGCTGAATACATTGAAGATATCGATGGTCTAAGTGGTAAAGATTACATTTGGATGGTTTATAACAGCCTGGGGCAATATTTTCTTGATAAAGAACGTTATGAAGACTCAGCACAATCATTCCGAGCTTATGTAAATCGATACAATTTTACTGCTAAAGCACCTGAGTTGCATAGCCACTTAATAAGTACTTATATAAAAGGTGGATTTCCACTTCAAGCTTTACAAGAAAAAGAAACCTATGTTGGTTATTACGGTATTGGCTCTGAGTATGAAAGAAATGTTGGCTCAATTAACGCAGGTATTTTATCGCAGTTAAAAATCTATATAAATGAGCTCGCAAAGCACTACCATAGTGAAGCTCAATTAGCCCAAAAAGAGCGACAAAAATTAGAAAAACGTGGTCAACCCAATAGCTCAATGAAGTCTCAGCTCGATAAGCTTACTGAAGTAGAGTCGAAGGGATTTAATCAAGCAGCGCATTTTTACAGTGAGTACTTAAGAACATTCCCGACAGACAAGCGTGTTGGTGAAATTACTTATTTACGTGCAGAAGTATTGTTTCAAGCGGGTAGATATAAAGAAGCGGTTACCGACTATGAGAATGTTGCATATCAGTTAAAAGATAAGGGTAGTCAAAAAAATGGCGCTAATGCTGGATATGCAGCCATTATTTCTTATGATAAACATTTAGACTCTTTGTCGGAAAGTTCTCAAGAGCATGCGCAATGGAAGTCAAAAGCGGTTGAAAGTATGTTGCGTTTCGCTTCTGTTTATCATACCGATAATCGCTCTCCTTCAGTTCTCACTAACGCTGCAGAGTACTTATTTTCATTACAGCAATACGAACGTGCTTTGGAAGTAGCGCAGCAGTTAATAAATAAGACTAAAAAACTTGATAAGAACTTAAAGAAAACAGCTTATGGAATAATGGCGCACTCTAACTTTAAATTAGAGCGTTATTCAGAAGCGGAAAAAAACTATGTCAATCAACGCCAACTAGTTAAGAAGGGGAGTGGTGAACATAAGGCAATATCTGAGCGTCTGGCTGTAACTATTTATAAAAACTCGGAAGTTATGGTCGCTAACGATGACAAAGCATCTGCTATTACAGAGCTATTAAAGATCGTCAAGTTAACGCCAGACTCAAGTGTTCGAGTAACTGCCCAATATGATGCTTCTCGCTTAATGCTTGGTGCAGAGCGTTGGTCTGAAGCTATCAACTTGCTCAAAGAGCTTATTCAATTATTTCCTAAATATGAACATGCCAATGAGTTCCCTAGAAAATTAGCTTTTGCTTATGAGCAAAATAAAAACTGGTTGCTAGCCGCTCAAGAATATGAACAGCTTAGCAAAAATGATAAGGATGAAGAGGTTAAACGTAATAGTTTGTTCCTCTCTGCAAGCATGTATCGTAAAAATAAGAACTACGACACAGCAATAAAATTGTTCAGAAAGTATGCTAGAACCTATGAACAGCCTTTCGATGTCAGGATGGAAGCGCGCTTTAATTTAGCGGATTTGTACGAAAAAACTGACGAAAAATCGAAACAGTTGTTTTGGTTGCGACGAATCATCGAGGGAGATGCAAAAGGCGGAAATCAGCGTACGGAAAGAAGCCGTTGGTTAGGAGCATGGGCCAACATTAAGTACGGTGACTATTTTGCTTTTGAGTTCAAACGGAAGCGACTGACCTTACCTTTGGCGAAAAGCCTTCCAAGAAAGAACGAAGCGATGAGAGACGCTGTGCAGCGTTATCAGCAAGCTGCTGACTATGGAATTCTCGAGTTTGTCACCATGTCGAGTGTCAAAATGGCGGGACTCTATCAACAGCTAGTAAAAGAATTGAAAAGAGCACCGGTACCTTCCGGGCTATCTACAGAAGAAAAGTCGGCTTATCGTGGCATTATTGAAGAGCAAGCCGCACCGTTAATGGATACAGTTGTTGAGCTTCACCAGGGGAATATTAATCGAGCTTGGGAAGGCGAATACGATAAATGGATTGAAAAGAGTTATCAGGCGATGAAGGAACTTCGACCCGCCCGATACGCGAAATCAGAAATAGAAGTGAGTTATGGCGATGAAATTTGGTAAAGCAATAAACATAATCGGTGTTGTATCGTTGTGTGCATTGTTAGTTGCATGCTCAACAACGACTAAGAAATCTGGAATTGCCCTTTTGACCAATGGTGAGCAAGCGGCAAACTTAATCTCGACAGAGAAGTTTTTGCCCTATCTTTCGATTGATGAAGAAACTGGTAAGCAGAAAAGATATTCGGCAAAGCGAAATCCTTATCTTGCTGAAAAAGGTCAATTAGACAAGGCTGTCGTTACTTTATTCATTAAGGCAAAGCAAGCCGTTAAAAGTAAGCAGGTTTCAACCGCCAATAAAACACTAGATCAGCTTATTAGCATGAATAATAAGCTTTCTGGACCATGGATGCTTAAGGGAGAGCTGGCTTTACAAAGTAAAGACTTGGATACAGCTGTTGAGCATTTTGCTAAAGCAATTGAGGTTAATAAGAATAATGTTAATGCCTATATCAAGCTTGCTAAAACGCAGAGGTTATTAGGTCGCTTTATTCATGCTCAGAACACTTATGCCAAAGCTCTTGTTTTATGGCCAGACTTTCCAGAAGCGCACTTAAATTTAGCGGTTTTATACGACTTGTACTTAAATAAACCGGTTTTGGCTCAACAACATTTGGAAGCTTACGACTTATTAGCTTCGACGAAGGAACCAAGAGCTGTTGTTTGGATGCAAGAGCTTCAAGAAAGAAATAATAAGCCAAACTATATTCAGGAAGATATTGCATTGAAGTTAAAGGAATATCAGATGCAGTTGGCAGAAAACAATAAAAAGGAGAGTAAATAATGAGAGCTCTATTAATATTGGTGTCTCTACTAAGTTTCGGTGTAAATGCCGAAAAAGAGGAGCCTAAAGAAACAATATTTTTAGAAGCTAACTTCATTGGAGATAAGGAACAACCTGCGGTTAGTTATTTTATACCTTGGGAAAATATTGGAACACCCGATAAATTACAGTGGCAAATTAGCGATAAAATTGATCGGACATTAGATTTAGTTGATAGAAAAGTAATGAAGCGCTCTATCGCTATTTATGAAGAGTTAAATTTGGAACAAACGACTTTAGTCAATCAAGAGAATTAAAGAGGCACTTATGACTGACTTTTATAGCACTATAGTAAATTTTTTCCAGGAAGGGGGATTGTTTATCTATCCAATCTCTATTGTCTTGGTTTTGGGTTTGGTTATTACAATCGAACGTTGGATGTTTTTATCGCGTGAGCGTGTTCGTAATATTAAAGCTTTCGATGGCTTTTTACCATTATTGCGAACAACCGATATGGAAAAGATGCAATTGTATACACGCGAAAATACAGCTCCTGTAACTCGAGTTATTGGCTGTGGTTTGGATATGATGAAGGTTACTAAGCATCGTGCTGATATTGAACACTCTATGAGTGAAGGTATGCTAGAAACAATGCCGCGTTTTCAATCGCGAACCAGTTATCTTTCAGTACTCGCGAATATTGCAACATTGTTAGGTCTTTTAGGAACTATTGTTGGTTTGATCGGTGCATTTACCGCTGTTGCCAGCGCAGATCCTGCAGAAAAGTCATCTTTACTTTCTCAATCGATTTCTGTTGCGATGAATACAACGGCTTTCGGACTTATTGCTGCGATTCCTTTACTTGTGTTTCATGCGTTATTGCAAAATAAGACAGCGTCAATTGTTAGTAGCATTGAAATGGCGGCCGTTAAATTTTTGAATATCATGACTTACAACCGACAGATTTTTGCTGGAGCGGCTGTGCAAGTAGATACAAGCCAAGCTGAGAAGACGCAAAGCGAAGCAAGCTGAGGTTACCATGGCTCTTAAATTTAGCAATAAACAAGTCGAAGAAGCTGAATTAGACGTTACGTCTTTCATGAATCTTATGATTGTTTTGGTGCCTGTGATGCTATTAAGTCTCACATTTACCCAAATTACCGTTCATGAGATTAAGCTTCCTAATTTGACGCCGAGTACGGTAAGTGCAAATGAAGAGCCGCCACAACTGGAAGTAATGCTGACTTCAAAAGGTATTGATGTCTATTATCCTGGTAATGTATTGATTCAAGAAATTCCAATGAAAAAGGGAGACGATAATAGTTCGTCTTATGATTTTCAGCGGCTCTCTTTAGTGCTTCAGAAAGTTAAAGAGCAAATTCCTGACAAAAAAGACGTTTTAGTTTTGTCAGAGCCAGGAATTGATTATCAAACACTTATTTCCACTATGGATACGGTGAAGTCACATAAAACAGTTCTTGCGGCAAGCATGGTTGAAGTTGAACTTTTTCCAGAGGTGTCTCTGGCAGACGCAAGTATTAAATAATTATGGAAACGACAAATTTAAATGAATCCAATTTGAGCTTCTCTAATGTGAAGCAGCCTGTTTTCGCGACAAAATTAAACTTAGTCGCGTTAATGGACATATTTACAATATTGGTATTCTTTCTACTTTTAAACTCTGGTGATGCAGAACGGTTAGAAAATGCAAAGTTTGTAACTTTGCCTAATTCTAGCTCAGCAGACGCTCCTCATGTAGAAGCCGTTATTATGATTGGTAAAGATAATATCTGGCTTAATGATGAGAAAGTAGTGGCTATTGATGATGTTTTGAAATCCAAAGAAGAATCCATTTCAGCTTTAACAGAGGCATTAACTCTTTATAAGGAAAAGCGTGGAGAGTTAACTGCCTATGAGAAAGAAAATGGATTATCGGCAACAGTAATGGGTGACCGAGACGTCTCTTATAGTTTACTAAAAGAAGTGTTAAGCACTTGCCAAGACAATGACTTCAGAGATATTTCTCTGGCAGTAAACCGTGTTGCAACTCAATCTTTTAAAACGACGCATTTAACAGGTGTATCGTCGGATAAGGTTGCGCAATTATCCAACTCAAAGAATTCGGGAGGATAAAATGTCAGCAACACTACAACAACCTTTAGCGTTAGATCTTGGTTTACCGTGGAAGCCCGTTGAATCAACGGAAGAACGCTATAAAAAACTTAATATCATTGCAGGTATTATTCTTTTTCTATTGTTTATTACGATTCCTTGGTTACCTGTTTTTGAGAAAGAGCTGGAGCCACGAGAAAAGGAAGTGGTAAGAACAAAAGTTGTATTACAAAAAAAGGCAATACCACAACCTAAACCAGAAGTGGTTAAACCGAAGCCAAAACCCAAGCCTGTTCCTGCTAAAAAGCTTGAACAGCCAAAACCTCAAGCTGAAAAGGCAAAACCTAAATTGGGTAATTCAACGCAAAAGCCTGCGAATAAAAGTAAAGCAGTGAGTGCAAAGGCGTCGGTACAAAAGTCACAGGGGTTAGATAAAGTTTCGAGCGAATTGAGCGCTTTACGCGGAGCGTTAAATATTGCTGGAATGAAAAACAAAACAATTACATCCAAAAAGGCGGGTGTTGTTGCAACGGTCGACAACAAGGTATTTGGAGAAAATAAAGCCGCTCAACGTAGTACAGGCATTAGTGTTTCTGAAAAAGTAATGAAAGGTGAGGCGACTGCTTTATCAAATCATCAAACCGTTGTTGTTGAAGGGATTATTGAGGAGGGCGTATCTAATGGTTCTTCTAAATATTCCGAATATCGTTCTGGTCAAAGGGATGTAGAGAGTATCAGGATGGTAATTGAAAGGTATAAAGGTCCGATAAATTCTCTTTACTACAAAGCAGAAAGGGAGCGACCAGGACTTGCTGGACAGTACGTTTTTAAAATAGTAATTCAACCCGATGGAACGGTAACTGAAGCTAAAGTTGTGAATAGCGATCTTAACTATGAAAAACTTGATGAACAAATTCTTGCAAGAATAAAGTCATTAAACTTTGGTAAAAAAGATGTTTCCGCAACTGCAGTAACTTATAGATTCAATTTCTCTCCCGCCTAAACAGGCTTTTACTTTAGTGCAAAAAGCAACCAATTATCACAGGATTTTTGGTTGCTTTTTTGCCACAAAACACACGTCTCATTTTTAAATTTTTCTGTACGAGAATTGTTCTGATCTGTGACTTTAATCCATATTTCGGTGAGTTGATCGTGGCAAGATCTGCGCTCAAAGGAGAAAAGAAACATTGGGGAAATATATGTCTTCTTTATTTTTAAATCTTAATAAAATTTGGGTCGTATTACTGACCGTAACCATTCTTTTTGGCTGTAAAACTGAAGAGCCAGAAGAAGAGCAGCAAGAGCTGGATATTAAACAAACGATTCCATTTGCTTTTGTCGAGAGAAGTTTATCTTCGCAATCGGTTGCACTTATGCAACAGTTTGATGAGACATTGACGGCTGAAGATCAATCTCCGCTCGATCTACATTCACCTTACGACTTTTTCCCAGGAGCTCAACTCAAGGTTAGAGATGGTATTGAAGTCGATGCATTGGAAGCAGAAGTTTTAAGTGAGTATTTTGGTTTTTCAAATTATGACGTTAAAGACTTGAGTGTTTCCCCCGATGGCACTCAGTTAGCGTTTGCTGCACGTGGTGCAAGTACTGAGTTATCACATTCAACGTGGAATATTTACATTTATTCATTTGAAGATAAATCTATTCGCCGTGTTATCGCTGATGATGAAATGGCGAACGCGGGTCAAGACACAAATCCTACTTTTACTGATGATGGTCGAATCTTGTTTTCTTCTGACCGTGATGCAGGCGATCCAGCAAATCCTCGTGAAAATATAGAGTTAGTCGGTGATTTGTGTGAAAAAGTTGATCCTATTGAGAATCCATCTTTATTACATCGAATGGATATTGATGGTCAAAATCTTATTCAAATGACTTACGGTCGAACTAATCATGATTTAAACCCAGCTTTATTAAAAGATGGGCGAATTGCCTTTGTGCGTTGGCAGCGAAGTACACAGCCAGCGACTCAATGTGAGGCTGCGAGTGGTGACTTTAGTGTTGATGGTGCTTTAGGCCTTAATCTACCCAATACCTGGACAGAAGATAATTTGTGTTCGCTAGCTAAGCGTACTTCTAACGGCCTAGTTTTTGTAACTAATCATTATCAATTGTTAACTATTGATGCTGAAACGAAAGCAATGGAGCAGTTATACAAAACAGCCACGATGGATACTTCTGAAGCTGCATTTTTGGCTATCGACAATTTACTTCAAGCAGAAAATGGAAATCTGCAAGTCGTTGTGAGTCATCAATTTAATTCTATTTCTGGTGGTGGTTTGTTGGAACTACAACCACAGTTAAGCGACCAAAATAACACTTTATTTGGAGAGTTTTCTCCACGCGCTTTAACGAATCAAGAGGTTGATTTATATCCTGGGCAATATTCTTCAGCAGGCTGGTACAGCGCAATAACGCCTTATCAAGATGGTACAGGCCGCTCCTTGGTGAGCTGGGCTCAGTGTCAGGTTATTGAAAATGGTGTCAATCGTTTCTGCCGATCAACTGATACGGATGCGAATTTGGATGTTAAATATGGCATTTGGATGTTTAATCCAAATGATGATTCTCGACTACCTGTTGTTCGCGCTAAGAAAGACACCGTTTTTTCTGAGTTAGCTTTAAGCCAGCCGAAGAAATCGCGCGATTTCATGTTAAATCCTTTTGATCCTGAATTTGTTGATAATCCTGATGCAACTGAAATTGTTTGTGAGTTTCCAAATAATATTCCTGTTGCAGAAGCTGGAAATGATCAGTCAGGTTTATTAAATCAATTATTCGAATTAAATGGTTCAAATAGTTTTGACCCAGACGGTGATACTATTTCATATCAGTGGACTCTAATCGAAAAGCCGGCTGCAAGTAATGCGACTTTACTTAAAGCGACTGAAGTTAAAGCACAGTTGCAGTCGGATATCGCTGGTCGATACCGAGTTCAATTAATAGTAAATGACGGTAAAGATAGCAGTATTCCTGATACAGCAACGATTACGGTTGTTGACCCAAATCAAGCTCCCGTCGCTAATGCAGGAAACGATCTTTCTGTAACTCTTGGTTCTTCGGTACAGCTTGATGGTAGTGCAAGTGCTGATCCTGATGGTGATGCATTGACTTATCGCTGGATGATTTTATCGACTCCAGAGCAAAGTAATGTTGTGTTGGATGATTCAAGTGCTGTGAAGCCAAGTTTCACACCAGACAGAACGGGTAATTATCGCCTTCAGTTAATCGTAAATGATGGCAAGCTAGATAGCGCTCCTGATACGGTTAACGTAAGTGTTGATACACCGCCAAATCAAGCGCCAACAGCGAATGCTGGTGCAGACCAGTCTGGAGATGTTGGTCAACAGTTCATGCTAGATGGTAGTGCGAGTAGTGATCCAGAAGGTGCTTCTCTAACTTATCGTTGGTCGATACAAAATAAACCAGCAAATAGTGCGGCAACTTTGTTTAATGGCAATACAGTTAATCCGAATATCACTCCAGATATTGAAGGTAACTATGTTATTCAATTGATTGTGAACGATGGTTTAGTTGACAGTAATGTTGATAGCATGACCATTAGCGTTGTGAAAATCAACGAAGCGCCGGTGGCTAATGCTGGTCCAGATCAATCTGGAATGACTCAGCAAACTTTCATGCTTAATGGTGAAGCAAGTGCTGATCCTGACGGTGACTCGCTCAATTATAGTTGGTCACTTATTACTAAGCCGGATGGAAGCTCTGCAAGCATTACAAATGCTTCTTCGGTAAATGCATCTATTACAGCTGATATTGAAGGTCAATATTCCGTGCAATTAATTGTGAATGACGGTGAGCTTTCAAGTCAGCCAGACACAGCATCAATTTCAGTGATTCGACCTAATGAGAAACCTGTAGCTAATGCAGGCATTGATCAAAATGCTCAAGTTAGCGATGTTATAACGTTAGACGGGTCTCGAAGTTCCGATCCTGAAGGTGATCCTTTGACATACAGTTGGGTCTTAACAAGTACGCCTTCTGGTAGCTCAATTGTGTTAATGAATTCGGATAAAGTGAATCCGACATTACAACCTGATGTGGTCGGAGATTATGTGGCCCAATTGACAGTTAACGATGGTGAATTAGATAGCGATCCTGATTCTGTCACAGTGTCTGTTTCACAAATTAACGAAGCACCAATCGCGGATGCTGGTTCAGATGTAACGACTAATACCGGTGTTACAGTTTACCTTGATGGTTCAGCAAGTTTTGACCCAGAAGGTGAACCATTAGGTTATCAATGGACGCTTGTCGGCATGCCTGAAGGAAGTTCTGCATCGTTAATGAATGCGAACACTATAAATCCTTCTATTGTTGCTGATGTTAGTGGTGTCTATACAGTCGAACTTATCGTTGGTGATGGAGAGTCAAACAGTTTACCTGACCAAGTTCGAGTTACTGCAGAGAATATTAATACTGCACCTGTTGCCAATGCAGGCCAAGATCAAACTTTTGTTCGTAATGAAGCTGTTCAATTAGATGGTTCAGCAAGTTCTGATCCTGATGGTGACGAGTTAACTTATCGTTGGGCTCTTGTATCTCCAGCGGAGCAAGATGCAAACATTGTTATCAATAATGCAAACTCAGTGACACCAGAAGTTATTATTTCTGACAGTCAAGTTTATCGAATTAAATTAGTCGTTAATGATGGAGAGCTTGATAGTCAGCCTGATTATGTTGAACTATCTCCACAAAACTCACGTCCTGTTGCGAATGCAGGAGTTGATCAAAGTGGTCAAGTTGGCGAAGAAATTCGTTTAGATGGCTCATTAAGTAATGATCCGGATGGCGATACTCTGACTTACAGCTGGAGAATCGTTAGTAAGCCCGATAACAGTGACATTCAATTGTCGAACACGACAATTGTTAATCCTAACTTAGTGTTAGATTCTGCAGGGCAATTTGTTTTCGAATTAGTCGTTAATGACGGTTCGTTAAACAGTGAGCCTGATCAAACGGTTGTTGTTGTTGAGCAAAACTTGCCGCCAGTAGCAAACGCAGGACCTGATCAAGAGGCTTCTGAAGGTTCGATTGTTACGCTTGATGGTTCAGCGAGTTCTGACCCTGATGGTGACGGATTATCTTTCCGCTGGACTATTGTGAGTAAGCCAGATTCTAGCTCGGCGCAATTAATGGGCGCGAACTCAATGAATCCAACCATTGAAACTGATGCTGGAGGAAACTACGTCGTTCAACTTATCGTTAATGATGGAATGTTGGATAGTGCGGCTGACTCTATGGTTATTAAGACCGAAGAGAACATCCGTCCAGTTGCTAACGCTGGTGAAAACCAAACGGCCTTTACTGGTGACCTAGTTAATCTAGATGGAACGGCAAGCTTTGATCCAAATGATGATGCAATTAGTTATCACTGGACTGTTGTTTCTCACCCTGGAAATGGAGCCGTAACATTGCTTAATGAACGCAGTGCAGAGCCTCAATTCACACCGAATGCGGTTGGTACATACGTTCTTCAATTGATTGTTAATGATGGTGAGCTGGACAGTAAACCTGATACGGTTTCTGTTGAAGTTGAAGAGCTTCAATCATGTGATGCGAGTGATTCACAGCGGTTAATTCCGGTCACAATTCGTGATTTCACTAAGCACCATCCTGACTTCCAATATCGCGTAGCTATCGACTACGGAATTGTAGAGTCGCAATTAGGTGAAGATGGTAAGCCTGTGTATGCTCATGGTGATGGTTCTACACAGACAACCAATGGGCAGTACTACTTTAATATGTGGTATAACGACGTACCATCTGAAAACAAAACTCTACAAAAAGAGTTGTTAGTTACACGTCAAGAAGGTTCTACTATTTGGGAATATCAGAACTCCAGTTTCTTCCCAATTGATTTTGAGGGTTATGGTAACTCGGGCTTAACAGACCCAGATCATAACTATCACTTCACATTGGAGACACACTTGAGCTTTGATTATCAAGGTGGTGAAGAATTTACTTTCCGTGGTGATGATGACCTTTGGGTATTCATCAATGGCAAACTAGCGATAGATATTGGTGGTGTTCATTCAGTACTCGAGCGCACTATTAATCTAGATGAAATCGCAGATGAGCTTGGTATTACTCCTGGCAACCGATATACATTTGACTTGTTCTTTGCTGAACGTCATACGGTAGCCTCTAACTTCATGTTCCAAACTAATATGGAACTGGAGTGCCAGGACTAACACTAATAACGATGACCAAGCTTTAAACTTTGGCCGCTCATTTGAGCGGCTTTTTATTAGGTGGCCAGAAAATTCAATTGGGTTTATGACTTTATGTAAAGAATTCTAGGCGAGCTTCCAAACCACCTCGTGGTAAGTTTGATAAGTAAATTTCACCATGGTGAAGCTCGACGATTCGTTTTACGATGGCAAGTCCGAGTCCTGAGCCTCTACCGGTGCGAGCTTCTTCGCCTCTGGCAAAAGGCTGAAAAAGTCTTTCTACGTCCATATCCGGAATTCCTTTTCCATGATCACTTACGGTAATTATTATTTTCTTATTGTCGCACCAAGATGATATTTCTACCGGTGGTTCTCCATACCGAAATGCATTTTCTACTAAGTTTCCAATAAGACGTTTCATGGCGAGAATCTTAACTGGGTAATCGGGAATCGGTTTTAAATTGGTTCTGACATCACGTTGATGCAATACGTTATTTTCGGCAATTTGCTCGATAATTTCGTTGATGTTAACTTCTTTTTCTGGCTCGTCTCGACCATCTCTGACAAATGAAATGAATTGATCGATAATAGCATCCATGTCTTCTGTGTCAGCTATTATTCCATTTTTAGTTTCTTCGTCGGCTTCTCCTAAAAATTCTGATGCGAGACGAATTCGTGTAATAGGTGTACGTAAATCATGGGAAATACCAGCAAGCAATAAAGTTCGATCTTCTTCAAGTTGATGAACATCTTTAGCCATTTGATTAAAAGCACGAGTTACCGCGACTAATTCTTTTGCACCTTTTTCTTTAAGCTTTCCGGGATAGTCTCCTCGGCCTATTTCTCGAGCCGCAACTTCCAGTCGTTTTAGTGGTCGATGTAATTGTTTGGCAAACAACCATCCACCCAAACAACTTAAGATAAATATTATTGTGAAGTACATTACTGGCACTAAATAGATACGATAATCCACACGTATCGAAGGTATACGAATCCACATATCTTTTTGTCTGGGATGAAGAATCCAATAGTAGGCTTTATCAGATTCTTCAATTCGGATTTCTGTTCCTTTTCCTAAATACTTGGAAAGTTGAGTGGACAAGCTTTTGTAATAAATGGCATCGGACAACCCTTTGCCTAATGCTTCTTTGAATGGAAATGCTTGAATACCTGTTGATTCAGCGAAAGCTTCACGCACATCATCGGAAACGTTACTTTGCTCATGTATAACAATCGTGTTCATTTGATTGGCCATTTGTTTCATCAAAATATCGTTGCTCGGTTGAACAACTAGAAACGCAGTCATGAACAAGTAAACAATTAGGTTTACGAATAGCAGCCCCGCTATCAGTAACGCTGTTCGGCCGAATGCTCCGCGAGGCAGTATTCTCATAAATTGGTCATAATTTTTTTATTGGAAAGACTGTAAATTCGTTTTTAGATTTCAGGTTGTTAGGGTTTAAGCTGCTCCACCATCAGGTACGAAAACGTAGCCAACGCCCCAAACGGTCTGGATATATCTCGGTTTAGCAGGATCATCTTCGATCATTCGTCGAAGTCTGGAGACTTGTACGTCAATGCTTCTCTCCAGTGCGCTGTAATCTCTACCTCGAGCCAGGTTCATTAATTTATCGCGAGATAACGGCTGACGAGCATTGGAAACAAGAGCCTTCAAAACGGCAAACTCGCCACTGGTCAAGTTCATAACTTGCTCACCGCGACTCATTTCTCGAGTTGCTAAATTGAGTTTGAACTCGCCAAACTGGATTTCTTTTTCCTCTGTGCTTGGAGCTCCTGGTATTTCTTTCATGCGGCGGCGCAGAACCGCTTTGACACGTGCCAGTAGCTCTCTGGGATTAAATGGTTTTGCGAGATAATCGTCGGCACCAAGTTCTAGACCAATGATTCGGTCTACCTCGTCACCTTTGGCGGTGAGCATCACGATAGGTATTTGATTTTCCGTTGAGCGAAGTCGGCGACAAATTGATAAGCCATCTTCACCGGGAAGCATTAAGTCTAAGACCATTAAGTGATAATTTTCGCGTTCGAGAAAGCGGTCCATTTGTTCGGCATTGGCAACAGTTCGAACAATATACCCCTGTTCTTTTAAATACCGCTCTAATAAGCTACGCAATCTAAGGTCATCGTCGACAACTAATATTTTCGGGGTTTCTTCAGTCATGGTCTTATACCCAATTAATTCCTATTTTTATTCTTTTTGCACGCTTAGTTAGAAGTTTAGCACGAATCGCATTTTTTCCATGGTATCAATGAATTATCTTTTGTCTCAAGCATTTGAATGTAACGATTTATTGGTATTTTCTTGCCATAGAAAAAGGTGACGCTCCCTTTCAGAGCCAGCATTAGTTATAATCGCTGGCTTTCATTATTTCACTATCATTTTAATAAGCGGGGCAGGAAACTCTACATGCTAAATATCGCACAACGAATTGCAGAACAGTTAGCGGTCAAGCCGCAACAAGTTGAAGCCGCTATTCAATTATTGGATGAAGGATCGACAGTACCATTTATTGCTCGTTATCGAAAAGAAGTAACGGGTGGTTTAGATGACACTCAGTTGAGGACACTTGAGGAGCGCCTAACTTATCTAAGGGAACTGGAAGAACGACGTTCTGTTATTTTGAAAAGTGTGGCCGATCAAGAGAAATTGACTCCTGAATTAGAAGTGTCGATCAAAGCTGCTGAAACAAAAACTGAACTTGAAGATCTGTACCTGCCTTATAAGCCAAAACGAAGAACAAAAGCCCAAGTTGCTCGTGAAGCAGGTTTGGAACCACTAGCTCAAAGTTTATTGTCTGATCCATCACTCGAGCCAGAAACAGAAGCTGCAAATTACCTGAATCCCGAGCATAAAATAGAAGACACCAAAGCTGCGTTAGATGGCGCACGACAAATACTGATGGAGCAATTTGCGGAAGATGCTGTTTTGTTAGGCCAGTTGCGAGACTTTTTGTGGGAAAATGGTTTTCTTAAATCAACTCTAGTCGAAGGACAAGAAGAAGCGGGACGTAAATTTTCAGACTATTTTGAATACTCTGAGTTATTGAGCAAAATTCCTTCGCACCGTGCTTTGGCTGTTCTAAGAGGGCGTAATGAAGGCGTACTAAGCCTTCAGCTAGTTCCGACTAAAGAAATGCTCGAGGACGAGAATGCTCCTAATCCTTGTCAGCAAATGATAGCCGACCGATTTGGAGTTAAAAACGAAGGCCGCCCGGCAGATTCTTGGCTGCAAACGGTAGTACTTTGGTCATGGCGCATTAAATTACACATGCATTTTGAGACAGAGCTTGTTGGTCGATTAAGAGAAAGTTCGGAAACCGCTGCAATTAATGTTTTTGCAAATAATCTGCGGGATCTTCTAATGGCAGCACCCGCTGGGGCAAAAGTCACCATGGGGCTGGATCCTGGTTTAAGAACCGGTGTGAAAGTCGTTGTCGTTGATGATACGGGTAAGCTACTCACACACACGACGATTTTTCCTCATGCACCGCAAAATCAATGGGACCAGTCAATTCGCAAGTTAGCGACTTTATGTGAGATGCATAAAGTTAATTTGGTCAGTATTGGCAATGGAACGGCTTCGCGTGAAACTGATAAATTAGTGACTGAGTTACAAAAAAAGCATCCCGAATTGAAATTTGATCGCATTATGGTAAGTGAAGCTGGTGCATCTGTTTACTCTGCTTCAGAGCTTGCTGCGTTGGAATTTCCAGATCTGGATGTTTCTTTCCGTGGTGCTGTATCGATTGCACGTCGATTGCAAGATCCTCTCGCGGAGCTGGTTAAAATTGAACCTAAGTCAATTGGTGTTGGTCAATATCAGCACGATGTTAGTCAAAGCCAACTCTCGAAAACTTTGGGGGCAGTTGTTGAAGACTGTGTAAATGCCGTTGGTGTTGATTTGAATACAGCATCAGCACCATTGCTATCGCGTGTGTCTGGACTTAATAAAACTCTTGCTTCAAACATCGTGAGTTTTAGAGAGTCGCATGGTCGTTTCGCAAATCGTAAACAACTAATGAATGTAGAGCGTCTAGGTCCAAAGGCATTTGAACAGGCCGCTGGGTTTTTACGTATTGCTGATGGCGAAAACCCACTCGATGCTTCGACCGTTCACCCAGAATCCTACCCAGTAGTGGAAAACATTTTGGAAAAGGTTGGTGGGAAAGATATTAAAGAAGTTATGGGTAAAGCGGATGTCATCCGTAAACTAACTCCGGAAGAGTTTGTTACCGAGCAGTTTGGTGTACCGACAATCGCTGATATTTTAAAAGAACTAGAAAAGCCCGGACGGGATCCTCGCGGTGACTTTAAAATGGCAAAGTTTAAAGACGGTGTAGAGCGCCTTGAGGACTTAAAGCCAGGTATGGAACTTGAAGGTGCGGTAACTAATGTCACCGACTTTGGAGCATTTGTTGATGTGGGCGTTCATCAAGATGGGCTGGTTCACATCTCAGTAATGTCGGATAAATTTATTTCTAATCCTCGAGAAGTTGTTAAAGCAGGAGATATTGTCCGTGTCCATGTGGTTGATGTTGATGTCAAAAGACGTCGAATTGGCTTATCAATGGTTGGTCCTAATCCAGAAGGAGCGACACAACCAATGGCTAAAGAACGCCCAATGCGAAAGAAAAAACATTCTGGCGGTCGTAAACAGGTAACTAATGCACCGACTGGAGCGTTAGGTATGGCGCTGGCGGATGCATTGAAAAGGAAGTGATAAGTTTGTTTTTTAAACAAACTAGAACACATTTCTTGGTAGTTTAACTCAATTGTAAAAAAATATTTGCAACGCGAATCACGGTTTGTTATAAAGTTTTTGCGCTAGCGAATACAAAGAAACTCGGACAAACCGGGTCTTGCAGACTGGAAAACCTTTAATGGCCTCACATAGTGGGGCTTTTTTATTTGTAGAATATTTTTAATAGTTCCCTTCAAAGTCCTTTGATTATCTTTTTCTCTTTTTAAATTATTAGAAAATTATTTTTAATAACGAAATGACGTTAAAAGTTTATGATCGAGAACGTCTACGTTCTTGATATCGCCACCTAAGGACCATTACTCCACTCATTCCAAAAAATAAAGCTGGTATCCAGCGAGTGGGTTGATCAATAAAAATAACCAATGCCAAAGACGTTATTAAATAAATGAAAGGTAGAAGTTCGTATAAACCACGGTTAAGCATTGAGTAACTCCATTGCAATCGCAAGCATCCATAAAAAAGTGTCTAGGCTGACGCACTTTATACCTAATTTATCGCTGAAAAGAAACGGACATAACTAAAATGTATTAAAAATCTCGATAAAAATATAAACTTTTTTAATTAATGATGTTTTCTTTGATCCAGCTCTAAGGTATTGGTTTTGTTTAATCTTTTGTTGCGTTGCAGCTCGGCATTGGCGTAAAAAAGGAATATGCTAGTAAGAGTTAATTTAAATGAGGGCAGGTTTCATGTCGTTGAGAAATACTTTTGGGTTGCTTTATGAGCCAGAGCAGCAATGGCAAAAAATCTCAGAAAAAAATGATTCCATTGTAAAAACTTATTTTAAATTTTTGGTTGTGATGGCATTAATTCCTCCATCGGCTGCCTTTGTCGGAAGTACCTACGTTGGCTGGAGTTTGAGTTTTACAGAAGAAACACAGCGGCTCACTGTAGACAGTGCGCTAAAGCTTTCCATTGCTGCATACTTTGCTATTTTAGCTGCAGTTTTCGCATTGGCAGCATTTATTCATTGGATGGCGAGAACCTATGGTTCGAGTCCTTCAATGAAACGTTGTATGAACTTAGCCGCGTACAGTTGCACACCTTTGTTTCTTGTCAGTGTTTTCGGCGCTTATCCAATTCTTTGGATGGACATGCTTCTTTCTCTCGTCGCAATTGCTTGGGCTGTTTATCTTTTATATACCGGCGTTCCTATTATGATGGGTATCGATAAAGAGCGCGGCTTTATGTTTGCTGGCTCAATTATTACTGCCTGTATGTGTATTCTGGTTGGGATGTTAGCTGTGACCGTAATTTTTTGGGGCTCTGGTCTTGCTCCTGCCTTTACGAGTTAATTAGCTATCTAAAAGTTAAACACAGATAGAAACAGTTTTGTCATTTTTTAACGTGGATTTTTAATGAGGGTTTGATATTCTCGAGCTCTTTGTTTAAAGATCTTAGAAATTATGACCGGTTTGATTTTACAAAGCCAGCGTGTGATCAACACTCGCTGGTTTAATTTCCTTGTCGCTTCTTTTTGTGCTGCTCTAATTGGCGCTGCACTTTATTTTCAGCATGTTGAAAACTTGGAGCCTTGTCCATTGTGTATTTTTCAACGCATGGTGGTTATGGCCTTTGGAGCATGGTTTCTTGTTAAGGCAATTCACGGTCCGCGCCCTGAAGCAAAAATGCAGTGGGTTTATTTTGTTATTGGGTTATTGATAGCGGTACTGGGAATCTTTTTGAGTGGTCGACATGTTTGGCTTCAAAGTTTGCCTGAGCATTTAGTTCCAGCCTGCGGTCCTGCTCTTGATTACTTGATGGATGTATTGCCATTTTTAGAAGTCGTTGAAGTTGTGCTGAAAGGTTCTGGTGAATGTGCAAAAGAAGATGGCTGGGAGTTTCTATGGCTTAATATGCCAGAGTGGATGCTAATCATATTTTCTGGTTTTGCACTATTTTGTTTGTTTGGCTTATTTACTCGCTGGCAGCAAAGAAAGCCATTTTGATTAATGTAAATATTGACTAGATGTTCTCGAAGGGTAACTGAATTTGCTCTTCGTGAACTTCTGTTTGAGTTTTTATTTCATCCTCATTTTTTGCAGGAATAAGGATTGTAAAACAAGTACCAAGATCAGGCGCAGACTCGACACGTAATTGACCTTTTAACTGCTCGCTTATTATAAAATAAGAAACGGAAAGTCCGAGCCCAGTTCCTTTTCCTTCTGGCTTGGTTGTAAAAAATGGTTCGAAAACTCGCTTACGTATTTTTTCTGGCATCCCAGGCCCGTTATCCATAATGTCAATTCGAAGGTTTACCGATTCCATATGTGCCTTGACTGTAATTGTTGGGTGAGTATTGTCTTCTTGAGCAGCTAGTGCTTGAGCGGCGTTGATTAACAGATTGAGTAGCACTTGATGTAGTTGGTTTTTTTGCGCCTTAATCGTGGGTAAGTCGGGCTCTATTTGTTGTTCCACTTTTATGTCGCGGAAACCATGTTCACGATATTGAGTAAAATCTTTTTTCGCAAGTCGTATCGAGGTTAGTAGGGCTTCTTCAATATTGATGCTTGTTGATTCTCCTTGGCTGGGACGCGCAAAACTTAACATATCAGAAACAATGGTAGCAGCGCGTTCTCCGGCTTCTTTTATGGCACCTAGCGCTGAATGTATTTTTTGTTTTTCTAGATATTGGACGACTTTGTCGAGATCAAGGTTTAGCTGCTCTGCGATTTTTTGATTCCTTGGAAAGTCCGGTGAAAGGCGACGGTTAATGTTTTGAGTGCTTTGTAGAATAGCTCCCAGAGGATTATTGATTTCATGAGCCATACCTGCCGCAAGTCCACCGAGTGAGAGCATTTTTTCAGTTTGCACCAGCATTTCATCAAAATGTGCTTTTTCAGTAATATCGTCTAGTCGGATTACCACTCCTGGATCGTCTGAGCTCGCGTTTTGACTGAGTGGATAAACCATAACTTCAAACTGTTTGTTCTCTTCTCCCATTCGTATATTGATGTTTCGATAAAGTTTTCTAGTGCCTTTATTACTTTGACGTATCATTTTAAAAATAACGGACTTAAATTGGGGCAATAATTGTGTAATTACCTGACCTATTGCTGCCCCTTCGAATACACCAAAAACCTTTTCAGCTTCTAAGTTCCATTGTGTCACTTTTAGATTTTCATCAAGAGCAATGATGACTGAGGGCATTGAGTTAACGAGGTTTTCTAATAAAAGACGGATTTCATAAATGCGTTTTTCTGTCATTTCGCGTTTGTGAACTTCTTCAACCAATTTTTCATTGCGTTCTTGCATTCGGCTTTCTAGCCTATTTCGTGCTCTTTCTAAAGCTTCTTTTGAGTCATAAAGTTCTTTTTCAACTTTCCTCCGGCGTGTAATGTCTCGAGCAATTTCCAAGTAATGCGTACCGTCCATCCAGCCGGCAATTGAAATATGATTCTCGATAGGAATTCGCTCATTATCTGCTGTACGGTAGGTGGATTCAAAAGTAAGGGATTGTCCGCTAAAAAGCTGTTGGTGCATTTTGGGATTTCGGTAAAGGGTGCATTCAATATCAATATCTGTATTGTGCATCGATTTTAGTTGCTCGACAGAAAACCCAAGGACCTGACAAGCTTTTCTATTGGCATTAATAATTTGACCGTTGGGTCGTGTTATTAAGATCATATCTGCTGCATGGTCAATAAGCTCTGCTACGTTACGTTTGGTTTCAAGTGACTGAATTTCTTTACGGTGCACTTTCGTTAAGAGTAAATAAACCGGCAAAAACAGAACGATTGCGGTAATGATGGCAACTTCAACATCGAACAGTAATTTATTGGAATCTAGCTTTTGATTGGTATAAAGGAAATACAACCAATCTACTACTATCGGGGATAACAGCAGCAAAAGAGATATTACGAGAATCCAGTGGACCAATGATAATTTAAGTAGCATATTTTTCATTTTAATAACGGTTCAATTTCAATAAGTCGCTGATCTTGCTACATTAGAATCTTAGTTGAATTCCCAAATTCCCGCACGGTAAAACTCTTTGCGTTCTGCTGAGGATGTGATAAAAAGATAGTTAGTTCAATAAAAAGATGTAAAATTACCGGAAATAATTGAGTTTTTTAGTCGGTTAATTGGTATAGAAAAGGTTTCCGGTTCACGAAAGTGATTTAACGTTGGGAGATGTCTATGTCGGGTTCTGTAGAACAGAATTCACGAGCTCGGTCTGTTATTGAGCGTTGGCTGGCAGAACGTAATGAACTATTGGTCCTTTATTGCCGTTTAACAGGTAAGCGTAAAGATATGATGTTGCCTGGTAAAGACCAAATTGACCAATTCTGCGATGTCCTTATCGACTATGTTTCTGCTGGGCATTTTGAGGTCTACGAGCAAGTGGTGAGTAACTGCGATCTTAATGGTCCTCAGTCGTTAAAGCTTCTTCAAGATCTGTTCCCTAAAATTAGTGAGACAACGGACCTCGTTGTCGATTTTAATGATAAATATTCAGACTCAAAGACCATAGAGGAATCGATGGCAGAGCTCGATAGAGATCTCTCGGCATTGGGAGAAGCTATTGCCAGTCGTGTTGAAATGGAAGATAAATTAATTGAAACATTGGCAACCCATCATTAGGAGTGAGTATGATTCGGGTGATTATTGAGCGACAGCTGAAACCAGGGCGTTTTGATGAATATGCGACAATCATACGTCGCGCGAAAAAGGAAGCCACACGTAAGCCAGGTTTCATGGGAGGGGAGTTATATTTTGATATGGATGACAAAAATAAAATTTTTATCATTGCTGCATGGGACAATTTGGAAAACTGGAATCTATGGGATGCGAGTGATGAGCGAAAGGCGCTAACTCAAGAGCTGTCGCCTATTATGGAAGGCGCTGAGAAAATAAAGATTCTAAAAAGCAGTCGTATTTAAAGTTTGAAATCAGTTTTTGGTTGCTTTATTCAATTCGTTGTTTAGCTTTCCCGTGATGGCGTAAAACAACATTTTAAAATCGCTAATGAATGACCACCAGGGGTAGGTGAAGGTAGCTGGGCGGTTCTTCTCGATAAAAAAATGTCCAATCCAAGCAGGCGTATAGCCAAGTATCAGTGGTAGCCAGAGCCAGCCCCATAGTTGATAAGCGATAAATAATGATAGTGTGGCAAGAGCAAGCGTTGTGCCGAGATAATGAAGAGCACGACAGGCTGAACGCTGGTGCTCTCGCAAATAGAAGAGCCAGAACTCATCGTATGTTTTGATGCGAACTGGCTGATTACTCATCGTTATTACTGAGTAGCTTCTTCAGTTTTCTTTTCTGCTTTGGCGTGCTCATGGCTGTCTTTTGGCGCCTCAGCTGATGCTTCAGGATTTATATCTATCAATTCAACATCGAAAATCAACGTTGCGCCTGGAGGAATGCTTCCTGGTCGACCCTGGTCTCCATAAGCTAAATCAGACGGAATGTAGAAGCGATATTTTGCACCTTTGCTCATTAACTGAAGACCTTCTGTCCAACCTGAAATAACTCGGTTAAGTGGAAACTCAGCAGGTTGTCCTCGTTTGACTGAGCTATCGAATTCGGTGCCGTCAATTAAAGTGCCTGTATAATGAACTTTTACAACGTCAGTTGCTTCTGGGAAGCTCTCGGCGTCGCCTTTCTCGATAACTTTGTAATAAAGTCCGGTACCACTTTCTGCGGCTTTAATTTCGCTGTCTTCTGCTTTAAGTTTATTAATGTGCTCTTCACCAGCAGTTTTGTTTACGGCAACTTCTTGTTGTTGCTTTTCTTGCATTGCTTTTTGCATGGTTTGTTGAAGCGCTGCCATATGCTGAGAAATTTCTTCGTCAGTGAATACTGACTTACCGTCAACGCCATCTATAAAGCCTTGCTTAAGCATGTCGTAATTTAATGCATCAGGTCCGACATTGCCGGTATCTTTGATTAAGCGAGTGCTGAACATTGCGCCAAGAGCATAACTTTGCTTCTCTGCTTCAGTTGTGGGCTTAACAACTTCAACCTTTTTAACTTCTTTGTTTTCAGTGGTTTGTTGTTGGTTACAACCTACAAGCAGCGCGGAAAGCACAGCGACAGAGATTAGTTTTTTCACGAAAATTCCCCTACAGTAAGTAAATGGATTGCTTTAATTAGAATGAGCAGTCTACCGGCATAATATTAAAAAGCAAACGATGCTGTCTGATAGAGTTTTCTCATGATAAAAATTGTGAATCCAGTGGCGATTTGGCTGTGCGTAATAAGTGTCCACTTCATAACCGGGTGCGATTCTACGCCAGAATCGGTGGCGACCTGGCAACATTCTGCGGTTGGAACCTTGGACGCCTCCATCTCAAAAGATGGTCGATTTGCACTGGTGAGTTCAGTGAATCATCAGGCCGGATTTTGGGATTTGGAAAAAAATGAACTCCTGTTTCAATGGCGGCATAATGAGAACCCTGAGAGCGGTATCATTGCTACTGCGATTTCCCCGGATGGAACTCGGGCAATTACCGCTGATAATCGTACCTTTGTGATTTGGGATACTTCATCAGGGAAAGCTTATGGTTACTGGGAAGCGCCAGCTCAAATATCTGCGGTGGCCTTATCTGATTCAGGAAAACATGTCCTTCTAGGACTGAGAAGCGGAAAAGTTGTGCATATCAATATGGAAACTGGGCGTCGTTTAGAATTTACGGCGCATCGAGTAGAACCTGTCGCATCGATTGATATGTCAGCAAATGGGTTATGGGCGATAAGTGGGGCAAGTGACGGCCGTGCTATTGTTTGGAATACAGAGACAGGTAAGCCGACTTATGTTTTTGAGCACGACACTCGAGTAACTTTGGTTAAATTTGATTCGCGCGGTGATCTGGCATTTTCATCTGGCACCCGCGGCAATGCATTTATTTGGGACCTAACAAATGGTTCTCTTGTGACTCGATTGCAATTAAAACCCAGAGAGTATGTAACAACTTCCGCTGTCTTCTCAATGAAGGGCGATAGGATTGCCACCGGCGCACCGGATAAGGATATCGTATTATGGTCTACTCGAAATGGTGAAAAGCTTGGCTCCTGGAAAGCAAAGACTCGAGATGTCTGGAAACCAACCGGAGCGATTGTTTGGGCTGTAGCATTTGATGCTGATGAGCAGCACTTGCTCACTGAGGCTTCTTCTGGATTTGGTCAAAAATGGTCGCTCCAGGAATTATCAAGTGAGCAAGAACTTGAAGAAATTGATAGTGCAAAGGATCAAATCATCGAGTAATGAAACCTAATTTTCTTTAGCGAAAGTTTCACCAAAGAAGTTACCTTCATGCCAACGGGGGCGCTCTTTACTGTTTCCAATTTCCTTGCCGATTAAATAATTAACCTGAGTAAAAACAGCTCCTGCCTCATAATTTATTGGTAAAGAACTCTCATCGCTGGGTTGATGGTAGTGTTCTGCAAAGAACTTCTGAAACATCTCTTCACCATTAACTGAATCATCAAGAGATTTAAATCCGGGCACTAAAAATACGGCGGGTATACCCTGCTTAACAAAAGAGTAATGATCAGATCGGGTAAAAATATTTTGCTCGGGCATTGGGTCCGGTGATAATTGCAAATTAACTGTCTCTGCAGCTTTTTGAACAAAATCTTCCATCGTGGAATGTTCAGAACCAAAGGCAATAACATCACCAATGGGATACAAAATCAGCGGCATATCCAAGTTTATATTGGCAACGATCTGATCAATTGGCACCGTTGGATTTTTGGCATAAAAGTCTGAACCGAGTAATCCTTTTTCTTCAGCAGTGACAGCGAGAAACAGAATTGAACGTTTTGGTGGATTAGTAGAAAAAAGCCGGGCGGTTTCAAGCATTATTGCCGTGCCACTTGCGTTATCGAGGGCTCCGTTATGGATGATATCTTTTTCTGACTCCAGTGGTTCAAGTGAGTGATATTCGCCAAGATGATCAAGGTGCGCAGTGTAAAGAATGTATTCATGCTTTAGTTCGGGATCACTTCCTTCAATAAAGCCTGCTACATTATAACTCGTAATGTTTTTAAATTTTGTTTGCGTTTGAATTGTCGCGGTAAAATCTAAATCGAACTTTGGAAGTGGTTCGTCTTTCTCTATCTTCTCGAGTAAGGATTCAAAGGTATACTCTGAGTCACTCAATAATAAACTTGCAGCAGTCTGACTTAATAAAGCACTGCCTTTTAGTTCTGGAATACTATTTCCTGGTATTCCATTTTCATCAAGCCAGTCGATTGAGTGAGAATTTAAGGTCTTCTTAATGCGCTCATAAGGATAGCGTTTTTCTGCTGCGGGTGTGTGTAATAATAAAACACCAACCGCGCCATGTTTGGCCGCAGCACGTGCTCTTTCCCTCACATTTGCTAAGTGTGCTCCTTTTTCCGAAGCAAAGGAGGCTGGTTTTCCTAGCATAATAACGACGATTTTTCCTGTAACATCGATGGTTTCATAATCGTTGTGACTGAAGTCGGGTGCTTTAATACCGTAACCAATAAAAACTAAAGGAGCCGTTAATTTTTGTTCTGATGCTACTTCATTTCCGCGAGTGACAAAATCATCAGGTAACTGCAGATTAATTGTCGAAGATTTGTTGAAAGTTAATTTTGTGGCTTCGATATTCAGCTGCCTTTCTCGAAATTGAATCGGTTGTAAGTAACTATCCCCTGAGCCAGCGGGTTTAAGCCCGTATTGTTGAAAATGGGAAGCAACATACTTGGCTGCTATATTGTAACCCTCAGAGCCCGTGGCCCTGCCTTTCAAAGAATCGTCGGCTAAAAATGAAATATGGGCTCTCAAAGAATTTTGATTGACTTCCGGTATTGAGCTTTGTTCTTTAATTGAGATATTTGGTTCTTTGCACCCAGCTAATATTAAGCTAGTTGCAAGTACTAAAATTTGAATTGCTATTAATGAAATCGTATTGCGCATGATTTAGAAAGTTTTCTTAGACGGAAATACAAGAGTACCGAGTGTGGCGTAAAACGCCAGTGTTAGTTCGTAACAAGTTATAAAATATAGTACCTTGCTAGCGTTTCTTGGTGTTCAATTCACCGTTATAATGAGCGCTGATTAATTGGTTTAACAAAAAATAGGTGGATTGTGTCCTCACTTTCGCAGCGTGATTTATCGGTACTCTGGCATCCATGCACACAAATGAAAGAGCATGAAATTTATCCATTGCTCCCAATGGTTAAAGGTGATGGAGTCTATTTAATTGATGATCAAGGAAATCGATATATTGATGCAATCAGCAGTTGGTGGGTTAACCTGTTTGGACACGGTAGAGTCGAAATCAAACGAGCCGTTCAGCAACAAGCAGAAGAACTAGAGCATGTCATTTTTTCAGGATGCTCCAATATACCCGCCATCGAGTTAGCCGAAAAACTCGTGGCAATTACACCCAAAGGATTGGATCGAGTGTTTTATGCTGATTGTGGTTCAGCCGCTGTAGAAGTTTCATTGAAAATGAGTTTTCAGTATTGGAAAAATATTGGTCGCCCAGAAAAGCAAAAATTCATTGCCTTGTCGAATGGTTATCATGGTGAAACAGTGGGAGCGCTATCTGTAGGTGATGTTGCATTATATAAAGAAACCTACGGACCAATGCTATTTGACACGATTATGGCGCCTTCTCCAGATTGCTTTTATCGTGAACAAGGAGAGTCTTGGTATGATTATTCTTTGCGGCAATTTGAAAAAATGCGTTCGCTTGTTGAAAAGCATCATCATGAAACAGCGGCTATTATACTCGAGCCTCTGATTCAGTGCGCTGGCAATATGCGAATGTATCATCCGGTGTATCTAACTAAGCTTCGTGACTTGTGTGATGAATTTAATGTGCATTTGATTTTTGATGAAATCGCGGTTGGGTTTGGTAGGACAGGTACGCTGTTCGCCTGTGAACAGGCGAATGTTGTTCCAGACTTTATGTGCGTTTCTAAAGGTATAACGGGCGGCTTTTTGCCTTTAGCAGCAGTATTGACTCGAGAGTCAATCTACGAAGCTTTTTATGATGATTATTCAAGTTTAAAAGGATTTCTACATTCTCATAGCTATACAGGAAATGCTTTAGCTTGCGCGGCGGGAGTTGCAACTCTTAACATTTTTGAGCAAGAACCTATTTTAGAAAATAATAAAAAGCTCATTAATAAGCTTTCAGAGGTGGCAGAGCAGTTTGTTGATCATCCTTTTGTTGGAGATGTCAGGCAAACAGGTACTGTTTTGGCTATTGAAATGATGAAAGACAAAAAGACTAAAGAGGCATTCGATTGGCGAGAGCGAAGAGGAATTCGCGTTTATCAACATGCGCTGACCCAAGGAGCTTTATTGCGCCCACTTGCTAATGTTGTTTACATGATGCCTCCTTATGTTATTACAGAAGAAGAAATTGAACTGTTAGCTCGTGTCGCTTGGGATGGTATTAATAAGGCCGTTAAGGATTAAGCTCATGCGTTTAAACCGAGTTTTTGTCGACGATGAACTGGCGGAGAATAAATTAGTCTCCTTACCTTCAGATGTAGTAAGACATTTAATAACGGTTCTTAAAATGAAAGAAGGAGAGTCGCTTATTGTTTTTAATGGTGATGGTTTTTCTTATCATGCGACAATTGACTCTATAAATAAAAGAGAAGTGAAAGTATCGATTGATCGACAGGAGTCATCCAATAATGAATCTCCACTTAAATTACATCTCTATCAGGCTGTAGCAAGAGGAGATAAGATGGACTTTACGATTCAAAAATCTGTAGAGCTGGGAGTGACTGAAATAACTCCAATTTTTACCGAGCGCTGTGGTGTTAAGTTGAGTACCGACCGGCTAGAGAAAAAATTAAATCATTGGCAAAAAGTGATTATCAGTGCCTGTGAACAATGCGGTAGAAACCAGCTTCCTAAATTGAATCGTCCCAAATCTTTGCCTGAGTTAGTGGGTGACTCTGAAGTTGATGAGTTCATGTTAATTCTCAACCCACATTCAGGAAAGAGAATTGCTGAATTAGAGCGTTCGACTCATTTTTCATTAGTGATTGGTCCGGAGGGTGGATTAACTGATGATGAAGTGAGCGCTTTCGAAAAAAACGGATGCTCAAGTGTAAAATTAGGCCCAAGAATACTTCGAACAGAAACCGCCGGATTGGCAGTTATCGCAATTATGCAATCGATTTTTGGAGATGTTTAACGATCTGCTGAGTTAACTGGCTAATGCTAAATCGTCTAAAATTGAAAGAATTTTTGCTGGTGTGAAGGGTTTAGCGATAAAACCATCGGCACCATTAATTATTGCTTTTCGTACGTTATCAGGAGTGTTAAAACCACTAACCATAATAACTTTTGTTCTAGGAATATTTTCTTTTATCCGTTTTAGCACAGTAATGCCATTTCCAGACTCTAGTTCTATATCGAGAAATATAAGCTTGTAATTGAATCGATAAAGTTTTTCGATTGCAGTATCCTCATCACGAGCTTCATCAACATTAGTGATTTTTTGCATTCGAAGTACTTCTTTTAACATGGCCCGTACATCAAAACTGTCGTCAACAATCAGGATGTCACGAACAGGCTTTTGAATATTCTCGTCATTCATGCTTGCTTGTTCTCTTGCTCCGATAATAAGTCTGATTCAATTTGTTTTAAAGCGTACTGGACGGCTCTCTGGCAGTCTTTGACGGCAATTTCTATATCTGCGGCGGCGGCACTAACACCGTCGTAATTAAAGTTGCCTGCAGCACCTTTAATGCGGTGTGCCGGTTTAGAAAGTGCAGACCATTCAATTTTTTCTATTGCATCATTCAATTCATTATAGTCTTTTTCGAGTCGAATTAAGTAATCTCGAGATAATTTTTTTATCGCATCAGTGTTGTAAAAATCAATAGGCTCTTCAGTCTTTTCTTCAGGAGACTTTAAATATTGTTTTAAGCATTGATATAACTCTTTTCTATCAATTGGTTTGCTTAAGCTCTCTTTGCAACCGATTTTAATGTATTTTTCGATATCTTGTTTCATAACATTGGCACTTAAAGCTATTATGGGGGACTTCACGCCTGACTGGATCATAAGTTGAGTGGCCTCAAAACCATCCATTACCGGCATTTGCATGTCCATCAAAATAACGTCGTAGTGTTCAGATAAAGCCTTTTGCAGGGCCAACTCTCCATTTTCAACTGCAGTGACTTTTAAACCTAGTCGAGTAAGTAGAGTAGTTATTAGATGTTGATTGTCTTGTTGATCTTCGGCTAATAAAACAGTACCACTTAATGAGTTAACCGTCTGTTCATAGCTAGATTGAGATTTTACCTGTACAGGTTTGTCTTCAACCCAAATAGTGTCAAGTGATTCCTTTAACGGCAATATCAACGAGAACTCGCTTCCACTTCCTGGTTCGCTTATAACTTTAATATCACCTTCCATTCGCTTTGCTAGTTGAAACGCAATATATAATCCGAGGCCCGTGCCTCCATAACGTCGCGTTGTGCTAATGTCGCCTTGAGCGAAGGGACGAAATAAGTTCCGAACAGTTTGTTGATCCATGCCAATACCATTGTCGATGGTTCGGAAAATCAAAATTTTCATGTTGTCATTAGCTGAAACTTCGAGCTGTACTTTGCCTCCTTTAGAAAACTTTATTGCGTTGCTGCAAATATTAAAAAGCACCTGGCGAAGCCTTAAAGGATCAAAAAGTACATCTAGTGGAAGAGGGTAGTTATACTTAATAATGAGTTCCACATGATTATCTTCTGCCTGTTTTTGAAGAAGTGACTCTATTTCATCAATGACCGAAAATAATGAGCTTGGTTCAGGATTGATTTGTAGTTTCCCTGCCTCAACTTTGGATAAGTCCAACACGTCGTTTGTAATTGAAAGCAAATGCTGACTATTTCTGTGAATCACTGAAAGAGCATTTTTAATCTCTTTGTAGCTATTATGATCATTAATTAATGACTCAGAGTAACCCATGATTGCCGTTAAAGGCGTTCTAATTTCGTGGCTCATATTAGCAACGAACCGCGATTTTTCTTGACTCGCTTTAGACTCGTCCTCCTGGGCTTTTACGGCCATTCGATTAATTTCGTACAACTGACGTTCAAAGAAAAACATTCTTTTATTATGTTCTTGAAGTAAATGCGCGGCTAAGATTGCACATCCACTCCACATAGTGTGGAACAAAAAAATGCTGAAAATGGTTGTCGATTTTGTGTCGGTAAAGAAAAATAATGCGGTTGGCACTAAGGTAATAATTGCACTTCCGTAGACAACAATTCGTACTCCCATTTGTATTATAACCAGAGCAAAAAGACATAGTGATAGTTTCACTGTAATGATGTAGTGCATCTCACTTAAAACTGCATAGATAACCGTGAAAGACACTGACACACATACGAAAGACATCAATACAACGGTATTCAGTGATAGTCTTAATGCTTTTATTGGAGTCCAGAAAAAATAAAGTAAGGCTCCTAAAATGGATGCCATGATAACTCTGACAACGATCACCGAATCGATGTATTTTTTGATAAGAATCAAGTCATGAAATATGCTGACGATCGCTATTGTGATGCCAAGTGCCAGAAACATACGGACAATAGGCGTCGCTCTCGTAAGCTGTAGGGCTTCGAAATAGGCGTTGAGGTCTCTTTTAGAGGTCTCAGCTGGATTTGTTGGATGAATTGGATTCATACTGCTCACAATTTGCGATATGCAGTTTTTCTATTTAGTTTAGTTCAAGTTTTAGGTATTAAAATTTCTAGTATGAGATTTCTGCCTTTTTATGCTAAATCAATGAACCGAGTCACAAATTGAGATTTGCGAACTTGTGACTCAATTAAATAGGTATATCCGAATCTTTAAACTTATTTGTTTATTCTTATTGGTAATTAAAGAGTATTATGATTGATGTTTCTCATGAGCAAAGTGATAGCTTTGATTGTCGAATTTTGAGTGGAAAGCTAAAGTCGATACCATTTTGGGCGAAGGGTTATTATCTATAAATTCGAACATTCGCATCGATTAGGGTTGATAGATTTCTCTGGGTTTTGTCGTAGAATAGTCGCAAGAATTTTTTGGGAATTTGACAATGATAAAAAATACGCAACAGCAATACGGATTGATTTCAAAGGTTATTCATTGGTTGGTCGCGCTTGTTGTTTTTACCATGTTTGGAGTCGGATTATGGATGGTAGAGCTTGACTATTATAGTACCTGGTACAAAGATGCCCCTCATTACCACAAAAGTGTTGGTATTCTGTTAACGGTCGTTATTATTTTTCGTTTAGTTTGGCGCTGGTTTAACGTTAAGCCTGAACCTTTAAAAAGCCACTCTCGATTTGAACGAATCGCCGCTCATATTGCCCACATTATTATCTACGTTTTACTATTCGCCATTTTTATCTCTGGTTATTTAATTTCTACGGCTGATGGAAGAGGTATTTCGGTTTTCAATTGGTTCGAAGTACCATCTTTAGGGCAGTTTGTTGAAAACCAGGAAGATCTTGCAGGAGAAATTCACGAGTTACTTGCTTTTGGTTTGATAGGGTTGGTCGCTATTCATGCCTTGGCCGCACTTAAGCATCACTTTTTTGACAAAGATTCAACTTTAAAAAGAATGTTCTAATACTAATGGAGACTCATATGAAATTAACAACTTTTCTTTTAGCAATTCTATTTTCTGGTGGTTTGCTGGCTGCAGATTATAAAATTGATACTAAAGGCGCTCACGCTTCAATTAATTTTAAAATTCAGCATTTAGGTTATTCTTGGCTAACAGGAAGATTTAACGATTTTTCAGGTAGTTTTTCTTATGATAAAGCAAAGCCAGAAGATTCTAAAATACAAGTTAAAATAAATACAACAAGTATTGATTCAAATCATGCTGAGCGAGACAAGCATTTGCGTAGCGGTGATTTTTTAAATACAGATAAGTTTGGAGAAGCGACATTTGTCAGTACTAAAATTAAAGACAAAGGCAATGGTAAGCTTGAAGTGGTCGGTGATTTAACCCTACATGGAGTGACAAAAAGTATCACTATTGATACAACCAAAGTTGGCGAAGGTGATGACCCATGGGGCGGTTATCGAGTTGGCTTTGCGGGTGAAACAGAGTTTCGTTTGAAAGATTTTGGGATTCCTGAAAAGTTAGGAAAGGCCTCGCAAACGGTGTATTTGTCATTACATGTTGAAGGTATTAGACAGTAGGTGAGGGGTTAAGGCGCTCTGCAAACAGAAGAGAGCGCCTTAATGTTGCTCAATTTGAATAATCTTTCTGAGTTTTTCTAAGGCTTCACTTTCAAGTTGTCGAGTGCGTTCCGTACTTTTTCCTATGACAACTCCTATTTCCCGATAACTGTGTGTTTCGCCAGTTTTAAGTCCATACCTTAAAGTGATAATTGTGTTCATTGGTTGGGGTAATTTTGACAGCCACAATTCCAACTTACGATCCGATATTAGTAATTTGTCTGGGCGGGTCGAATCATCATTCAGCAAGTTATAAAAGTCACTACCCTCATCGGCTGATATAGGTTGTTCCAGAGAGATATCAGGAGCAGCCATTTGTAATAGTTGTTCAATGTCTTTGCTTTCGGTTTGTTCTTCTTCGGCAATTTCTTTAATACGAGATCGGTTAGCATAGTCGCCTAAAGGGTACTTTCTTAAAAGTTTTAACATTTGGTCAACGATATTTTCGGGTTTCCTGACAATGCCGCCTTGTTTTCTGACATGTAATGTAATGTTTTGCTTTATCCACCACCAAGCGTAGGTTGAAAAACGAGTATTTTGATTAATCTCATATCGTTCAATCGCTTTCAGTAGTCCAATACTTCCCTCTTGAATTAAGTCCATAATAGGTAATTTTAAAAAATTATGTTGCATGGCGACTTTTATTATAAGTCGCAAGTTATGGAAAGTGAGCGTTTCAATGATTGTCTCGACTCTTAATTTGAGCTTTTTTAACTTGTCTAGTACCTGTCCTTGGTCGAGGCGTGTTAGTGCCTGCGTCTTTTTCTGGAGGAGTTGAACACAAGGATAGTTGTTTCTCACTATTTCCAATGTTTTCTCCAAGTTGCTCGAGTTTATCTCTTGATTAGAAGAGCTCGCTTTAATTATGTCTATATGTTGTCTATTAGTTAGTTTTTCGAAAGGTTTTTCTCCAAGTGCGATGTATGGAGCTATTGTAACTATCCAGTGATTCATGAGCTCGTCAAACTGAAGAAACAGCTGTCTCTCCTGCTTTTTTGTGAGTAAAGCGTGTTTTGAAGCTAATTGGAAGAACTGTATTTCGCTAGAGTCTTTGCTATTTTGAGAGAGCATGTATTTGCTCCTTAATAATGAATTCTAAGTATTTGTATGCTCTATTTGACTGTTCCGATCGTAAAGGTATTAGACAAGTAGTTAACGGTTTATATTATGTCTAGTATGCAAAGAACTTTTACCATTGGTACCGTCGCAAGACTGGTTGGTATTTCTACTCATGTCCTTCGGGTGTGGGAGAGACGCTATGACCTAAAGCTGTCCGCAAGGAATGAGAAAGGTCGACGAATATATACATCAAGCGAGATAGAGAAGCTGAAACTGATCAAGCAAGCTTTGGATAAGGGATTTAAGATTTCTGATATTGCTTCAATGTCGGTGAACGAGTTAATACATGTATGTTCGATCGATGAACCTTCGAACCAGACTCAAAGTTCAGCAAAAAGCATCTTAATATACGGTGAAAGGTTGGCTCACTGGATGTTTCGAGCAAGAACAAATCGTGAATATCGAGTTATAAGTGAATTGCCGAGTTTAATTCGAGAAATTGAGGGAACCTCTAGTTTTCCTGACGCCGTCTTGATCGAATTGGAAGAGATTAGTAGTGAAATCGAAGAGCTGTTGTACTCAACTAGACTGCAAGTACCTAATGAAATAAAGATTTATTTGTTCAATCGACATGTGTCGACAGAGGTTAAGCAAAGACTTGAAAAAGCAGGTATTGAAGTTATCGTTGAGGAATTAAGTGCTGAATTGATTCGAGGTATTGTCGAGAGAACCGATGTTAAATCTCTAAGTATTGACGTCGAAGAGCAACAGGAATTAACAGAGAAGCAACTCAATAACTTGTTGACCTCAGAAAACTCTATTTATTGCGAATGTCCACAACATATTGGTGATTTGTACTTAAAAATTAATGAGTTTATAAAATACAGCGATGGCTGCGAGCGACAATCTCCCAAAGACGCTACGGTTCATCAGTACATTGTTGAGAATTTAAAAACAATGCGAACAGTCTTAACCAAGATGACTTTAGGTGTAGCGCAAATGGATGATTTGGAGCTCGATAAATAAGTCGGTAGTGTTATTGGTTGTGAACTAATTCTATTTGTATTGGTACTGTATTTACTAGCAGTTGTTTTTTAGATTTAAGTTGATGAATTGTTTGCAGCGTGTTTATTCCGTCAATAATCTTGCCGAACGCTGCGAAGCCTTTTCCATCCGGGTTTCGCTTTCCTCCATAATCGAGCTCTGGTTGTTCGCCAATGCAGAAAAAAAACTCCGCATCAGCAGACCCAGGTTCAAGCCGAGCCATTGATATCGTGCCATTCGTATGTTTGATTCCCGTTTGGTTTGTTGGTTCATGCTTTATCGAGGCCTGACGATCGGGATGTGGATCCCAACCTAAACCGCCTTGTACAACTTCAATTTTTATCTCGTTGTCTGGCTGGTTTTTTTGCGTTACAACTCGGTAGAAGTGAGCATCTTTATAACGTTTCGAAGAAACATACGATAAAAAGTTTTGCACGCTTATAGGGGCTTTTTCAGGATAAAGCTCAACGATAAAGTCGCCATAAGAAGTGGTGAATTTCACTTTTGGATTGTCGCTAGCGTCAACAAGCGTTGTAATCGTTAGTAAAGCTAAAACTAGAAATGCACGAGTTCTTGTCATAATTTTTATTCTCGATGGTTTCCGATTCATCATATCTAAATTTTTATTTATTCCAAACCTTTAATTAGCAATTCATAAAGTTAAGGTCGTGGAGCGATATGACTTTAAAAACAGGATGTGTAATAATAACCGCTCAACATATAACCTAGCTATAAAGGTTAATCAGTGAGTGAGTACTTGCAAATGCACTAGGAGATGGCTCAGTCTTTCGTCGTGTGTGCGTTGTAAGAACTTGTTCTCAGGGCTGTTAACAGCCGCGATCATTCGAGTGTTTGTCAGAGATAATAAGAAACAATAAGACAAAACACGCATCTAATAATCCGATAAAGAGGTGTTTTAATGAAAGAGACAAAACAAGTAACCCCAGGCTTACTGTTAGCATTAACGCCGGTTGTCTTGACTCTGCTCATTCTCGGTACTCAAATTTTTATTTTCGAGGTATTCGAACCCCACATCCCACTCGCCATTGGTCTCGCAATAACCAGTCTTGTTGGCATATACCAGGGATTAAAATGGAAAGATATTGAAGAAGGTGTGTTTCACGTTATTCATGTTGCATTGCCATCGGTATCCGTACTGCTCACGGTTGGGATGATCATTGGCGTGTGGATTGCCAGTGGAACGGTGCCAACCATTATTTATTACGGTTTAAAAATTATATCTCCCGAGTTATTTCTTGCTGCTGCCATGCTTATCTGCGCAATAGTTTCTGTGTCTTTAGGTACTTCATGGGGAACGGTTGGAACAGTTGGCTTGGCTTTAATGGGAATTGGAGAGGGATTTGATATGCCCATGTATTGGACAGCCGGCGCCGTAGTTTCTGGAGCCTTTTTTGGCGATAAAATATCACCGCTTTCTGATACAACCAACTTAGCTCCGGCTGTGACCGGTACGAATGTTTTTGACCATATTAAAAACATGATGCCAACCACTATTCCGGCAATGTTGATCGCTTTAGTAATCTATCTATTTGTTGGTTTCTTTGTTGTTGATACAGAGAGTGTTTCATTTGAAAAAATAAATGGTATTACAACTGCGTTAGATGCGAACTTTGCTATTTCGGTTTGGGTGCTACTCCCTGCACTTGTTGTTATGGTATTGGCAATTAAAAAATATCCGCCAATTCCTTCTTTATTCGCTGGTGTGGTTGTTGGTGGTTTAACGGCGGCTATTGCACAAGGTCAAGATCTACAGTCTTTGTTTAGTTTCGCGAATAATGGATACAGTATTCAGTCGGGCAACGAAGAGATTGATGGCCTACTCAATCGTGGTGGTATTCAATCGATGATGTGGACCATTTCGTTGATTTTAATCGCTTTAGGTTTCGGAGGCGCGCTAGAAAAAACAGGTTGCTTACAATCCATTATTAGTAGCATTAAATCTAAAGTCCACAGTTTTGCGGGTACGCAAAGTGCTGCTATCGGAACCGCGTTTTCTACTAACTTAGTGGCCGGCGATCCCTATTTGTCTATTGCTTTACCAGGACGAATGTTCGCACCAGCATACCGTGGAATGGGTTATTCAACGTTGAATTTATCGAGAGGTATCGAAGAAGGTGGAACACTGATGTCGCCACTAATCCCTTGGAATGCGGGTGGTGCCTTTGTTATTACAGCACTTGGTCTAGGTATCCTTGAGGGTAACTTTGAGAATCTCCTTTATATACCACTGGCTTTTGCCTGTTGGCTGGCTCCAGTAATAGGTATCTTTTATGCGGTAACTGGCTTGTTTTCACCTAAAGCTACAGAAGAAGAAATTCGTGGCTGGAAGGAAAGCGGAGAAGAAATCGCTCATTATGGTAAAGATGGAGCGACAGTGTCGGACGACTCTCATGTTCATGAAGATATTGAAAAATTAGGACCTCATGGGAAGCCATTGAAAGAAAAAGCCTGATTTTTGTATATCTTTTTTCGTATATAATGAACCGATAAACGCAATGAAAAAGGCGGTCAGTTAAGACCGCCTTTTCTTTTCTCGGAAAGGTAAAAGCATGCAATGCCCAAAATGTAAATCAAAGGTTTTGAAGCCAACAAAATTAGAACAGGGATTTCCCGTATTAGGATGTGATCAATGTAATGGTATTCTCGTGTCGCTCTTATATTACAGAGATTGGGCTGAAAGAGATTTATTCGACTCTGACACTGATACTAAAGCGAAAAAGGCGGAGCTAGATAAAGAGAGTATCAAAGATACAACGTCAGCTTTGTCCTGTCCTAAATGTCAGAAAATAATGCTCAAGTATAAAATATCTGGATGTACTCATAATCGATTAGATCTGTGCAGTACTTGTGATGAGGCTTGGTTAGATGGTGGCGAATGGGAGCTCCTCGAGTCTTTGGATGTTCAGCATCAAATGCCAAAAGTGTTTACAGAAGCTTGGCAAAGTCGATTAAGAAAAGAGCAAGCCGAGGTAAACCGGGAGAATCGACTCAAGAAAGTTATCGGAGACACAGATACTCAATCTGTTGTTGATTTTAAAAAGTGGTTGGATAGCCATCCAAAGCGTGCCGAAATAGTTTTTTATCTAGCTCATAAAGATAAATAAAACCCTGGTAATTTTTGACTGCTTTGCATTGAATTGCCGCTGGAAAAAATATTGCCAGCGGCTAATGCTATCTAAAGGTAGTCTCCATTATTATCAACTGCATTGAGCCTCATCGCATCAGGATTGGAGTCACTTGCATCGGGGATCCAATCAGATAAACACTCTCTTTCCAGAACACAAGGATCGGTTAACGTTTTTAAAAACGCAACTAAGTCATCGATTTCCTCATCCGATAAGTCGATTATTTCAATAACATCACGGCTGGCGGTTCTATCTGAGTTCAATTTGTCGATTGCCATTTGTGTATTGGTAACCATATCGACTGCCTGAATATTTGGATCAATTTGAGACCAGTCATAATTATCGAGTGCAATTTGTGGATTCAAATGGTGGCGAACAACTGCTTCTAAGGTGGTATACGCTCCAGCGTGGCCCCATGGACCTGTTACCTCGACATTTAAAAGTGAAGGAGTTCTAAAAGCAAAGCGATCATTTTCGTCGCTAGTTTCTCTATATCGACCAAAGTCATTATTACCTTTTTCGCCATCGCCTTTACCACGTCCCATTTGAATCATACCAATGTTATGGAAGTCTTCATCGGTAAAGAAATCACCACTGTGGCATGAAACACAATTCGCTCCTTTCTCTTCTTTTGAACTAAAAAATAAAATCGCGCCGCGTTTTTCCGATTCTGATAGTGCATCTTTCTTGCCTTCAATATATTCCTTCCAGTCATTGTTAATGAATACTTGTGAATTTTCGTAAGTACCTATTGCTTTGGTAATATTCTCGAATGTAATGAGCTCTTCTGCTGTCGCTGTGGGTTGTTCAAAAGCAGATTGAAATTCTTCGAGCCATGTATTTGTAAATAAACTTAATCCCGGAGGTGTACCATAACTTCCTAGTCGTTGCTGTAAATAAGCGCGTATTTCTGAATTAGTAGTTCCATCCATGGCGCCAAAGTTTTTCATTTCTTCAGGAGACGTTACAGGAAAGCGTGATTGAGCAATGGTTAAATTCTCTCCTGCATTTTCATCAGCAGTTCCAAAGCTGGAGTCGGGAGTTCTTATGCCTTGTCCGTCATTGCCATTTTGTCCAGGTGTACCGCCCAGGCTTTCTACTCTACCATCATGAAATAGAACTTTGTCCCACATTCCTATATTGAATGTGGTTGGAGCATTTCGAGGTACTGTCGGTCCGCCATCATAGTGATCTCCAGAACTACTATGGTGTCGACCATCTCCTAGTAAATCAGAGAATTCTGCATCAACACCAATGGGCAAAGATAAATTATCCCCACCTCCCAAAACTGGATGATGACAGGTGACACAAGCGACATCCATTTCACCGCTGAGTGCTTTTGAGAAAAACAGTTTCATTCCGAGCTGAGAGAGTGGTTCTTCGATTGTTGGCAGATTTCGATTTTTAGATGGATCGCCCGTTAAGTTAAACACTTCGATTTTGTCTTGTAATTGCTTATCTAACTTTTGTTCGTTAGTTAAATGGCTTGATGAATCACAACCGCTTAGTAGCATCGATGTTACTACGCTTACTAGGGAGAGCTTCAATCCTTTTTGATAGAGTGACAGACCTTTATCCATGTTGCACACCTTTTATTTTTATATGAGATTTCATTTGAAAAGACATTACTGTCTGTAAGTGAATATAGCTACTTTTTTCTCAAAAATCACAAAAATATTTTATGTGGAGATTTGCTGGGTATGCAGGTGCTGTGAATTTGCTGTTTTAACCGCGAAGGGGTATTGAAATTAAAGTGAGAAATATAATTTGCAGACGAAGTCTGGATTAACCAAGTGACATGAGAGACTCGCTTTTGATAAGTAAAACTTTAGAAGATTACCTCGGTTTACTGAGGTAATCTTCTTCATTCTCTAGAGCCGTTTAACATCAAAGTGTGAGTCGAAAAAGCTTCTAATCATATTCAATCGATGCATGCTGGTTTGCTTGCCTCTAATACTGTGCTTTTTGCCTGGATAATCCATCATATAAAATTGAATATTATTGTCTTGCAGTAATTTGTAGAGCTTTGTACTGTTTTTGAACAAGACGTTATCATCAGCCATTCCATGATAAATGAGTAAAGGGCCTGACAGGTTCGTAGCGTATGGAAATACTGACGATTCTTCGTAAGCCTTTTTGTCTTTTTCTGGGTGACCCATATAGCGTTCGGTGTAATGGGTATCGTATAAACGCCAATCTGTTACTGGCGCACCGGAAACTCCTGCTTGAAAATATTCGGGTGCTTGAAACATAGTCATTAGAGTCATGTAACCTCCATAACTGTGTCCATAAACACCAATGCGATTGGAATCAATCCATGAATGCTTGCGTAAAAACTTAACACCTTCAATCTGATCGTTTACTTCAATTTTCCCCATGGCGCGATAAATAGGATCTTCAAATGCTTTGCCGCGATATTTGGAGCCTCTGTTATCAACGGTAAAAACGACATAACCTTGTTGCGCCATATATTGAGGTAACATTCTCCCCCAGCGATTCGTCACAAGTTGAACTCCCGGTCCGCCATATAAATACACTAGAGCAGGATATTTTCTATTTGGATTAAACTCAGCTGGCTTATACATGCGGTAATAAAGTTTCGTACCGTCATCCGTTTTAAAGTTTCCAAACTCGGGTTTTATCCAAGATTGTTTATATGGATAAAACGGATGATCTTTATCAACTTTATTTTCCGATAACCATGTGAGTCGTTTTCCATCAGAGCTGTGAAGCGATACTTGTGGCGGGGTATTTGCATCAGAAAAGTTATCGGTGTAGCTGCTTCCATCGTACGCAAACTTTACATTATGGAACCCACTACGCTCACTAATTTTTTCTATCTTTCCACCATTAAATGAGACTCGGTATAAATGACGCTCTAAAGGAGAGTCTTTTCTTCCTGTAAAATAGATGAGGTTATTTTTTTCATCGACATATTTTATTTCATCAATGACCCAGTCGCCCGTAGTTAATTGGTTTTTGAGTTTGCCCTGGTCGTCGAACCAATAAATATGTTTGAAACCATCACGCTCTGACGCCCATAAAAAGCCTTCTTTATTTTTAAGAAAGGTTAACTCATCATGTAAGTTAATCCATGTTTTGCTTTTCTCGGAAATCAGCTGGCTAACTTTCATTTCTGGCCAGGCCACCGTTTTAAGATCTAACGATTTTTGATCTCGACTTTGAACTTGAAAGCTTAAACGATCACTATTATTAGTCCATTGAACTCTTG
The DNA here is from genome assembly GCF_007570825.1 of Pleionea sediminis. Classification (GTDB taxonomy): domain Bacteria; phylum Pseudomonadota; class Gammaproteobacteria; order Enterobacterales; family Kangiellaceae; genus Pleionea; species Pleionea sediminis. Next base: position 1,864,501 of record NZ_SUNB01000001.1, read on the forward strand.
GAAGATAAATGTCTTTGTTTGATCCTAGGTCGACCCATTTGATATTAGGTTTTTTAATTGATGTAATGCCTAATGAAATCTCAACGTTGTTTTCTCCTGCGAAAGGATAGCGTTGTTTTATCATTTTTATTTCATCGGCATAAATTTCGCTACGTGTAACTTCCTCAACGGGAGACTCATCAACACGCGTCAACGCTATTTTTGTCTCATCTGGTGACCACCAATATCCGGTCATACGCTTCATTTCTTCTTGGGCGACAAATTCAGCCATCCCCATTTTAATTAATCCGCCACCTTCTGTTGTGAGTTGCGTTTCTTTTTCTGTTTTTAAATTGAAAATATAAAGATTTTGTTCTCGGATATAAGAAACAAAATTCCCTTGAGGAGAAAATTTGATATCTGTTTCGAATTCAGGTGTCGAAACGATCTTCCTTGCGTTATCTTTACCGACCTGCCAATAATAAATATCTCCCGCGAGAGGAAATAAAAGGGCTTTTCCGTCTTTTGACCATTGATAAGAGACAATACCTGTTCCACTTAAGCGCATTCTTTCTCGTCGTGCTTTTTCTTCATCAGAAAGTTTTTCGTTACCAGCGTGCAGTTTATTGGAATCAAATAATAATTCATTTTTTCCTGACTTAATGTTGTATTGCCAAAGGTCTAGACGTTCATAGTCGTCTTCTTTGCCTTTTAAATAAGTCACTCGGCTGCCATCTGGCGCAAGTTGAACACCTCTTAGCGCTTCTCCCGAAAGACTCGGAGAGGAATAGATTCGTTCGGGTGTTAGCTGATCTGCAAATGAGTATGAGCATAAAATAATCAGGCCAACGAGGATTCTATTTTTCATGTTGTTATCCTGGTTTGAATGGAAAGGACTGAGTGTAATAAGTCGAGTGAGTAAGCTCAAGTCTGTCCTATGAGGCACAAAAGTACCTAATAGGACAAATTGATATTAGATGTGCTTGATTAAGCCGATTTATGAAACCATTTACGCCATCGTTTGGTTTCGGTTTCTTCTTGGCCAATAGGATCAAAGTCATGAATGGAAAGATAATCAATATGATCTTGTCTCGGTTCAAATTCACCTGATCCAGTGTTAAAGGAGTAGTTTTTTGACCACTCTTCAGCATTTTCTATAACTTGATGAATTGCATTAGCAACGCGAATCACATCTTCATCTTTTGAGGTCGGATGGAAGGAGACGCGTACCCAACCAGGTTTATCGGTCAAATCACCAGAGTCAATTTTACTGGTAATTGCTGAAGAAGTAATTTGATCAACATCTAATAAAATATGGCCGTAAGTTCCGGCGCAAGAACAGCCACCTCGAGTCTGTACTCCAAAGCGGTCGTTAAGCAAACGAACAATTAAGTTATGGTGTAACCCTAAAACATAGAATGAAACAATACATAATCGACTACGGACATTGTCTTCGAGCATTTTAATCTTTGAGTTTTTTGAAAGCTCATCCATTAACAGCTCGCGCAGTTCTTTTTCACGTTGTTCAATTTTATCAACGCCCATCGACTCTTTAACTTTTACAGCTAGTGCCGCACGAATGAGTTGTAAAAATCCTGGCGTTCCACCGTCTTCTCTAACTTCAATATCTTCGAAAAAGCATTGTTCGCCCCACGGATTGGTCCAAGTCACAGTGCCACCACCCGGTTGATCGGGCACTTTGTTTTGATAAAGTTTTTTATCAAAAATTAAAATACCACTGCTGCCAGGACCGCCTAAAAATTTATGCGGTGAAAAGAAAATAGCATCGAGCTTTTGTTTTGGATTGGCGGGGTGCATGTTTATATCAACATAAGGTGCAGATGCAGCAAAGTCGACAAAACAAAGACCGCCATGATCGTGCATTATTTCAGCCATCTCGTGATAGGGCGTTTTTATCCCAGTTACATTACTACAGGCGGTAAACGCGCCAATTTTTAAAGGACGATCATCAAACTTTTCGAGGAGTTCTTTTAAGTGTTTCAGATCGGGTAAACCGTCTGAATCTGGACGGATCATTTGAACGGTTACTTCGCAAGTATTCCACGTTGTTTGGTTGGAGTGGTGCTCCATATGCGTAATGAAAACTACCGGCTTTTCATTTTCTGGAATTTTAATACGCGCTTGCCATTTTTCTGGAATGCGTAATCCGAGTATGCGTTGAAATTTATTTATGACAACGGTCATGCCTGCACCTGCGGCAATGAGGACGTCGTTGTCATCAGCATTTACGTGTTTTTTAATGACTTTTTGTGCCTCGTGATAGGCATGAGTCATGGTGGTGCCAGTATAGGTTGTTTCGGTATGAGTATTGGCAACAAAAGGACCAATAGTCTTCGACATGTAATCTTCAATCGGTTGGTATAAACGGCCGCTCGCAGTCCAGTCGGCGTATACAACTGGAGTCTTTTTTCCGTTTATATCAATATGTAAGTCGTTTCCAACAATGCGTTGACGAAAAGGTTCGAAATATTTCTCGAGATTCATAGAAGATCCAATAGCCTTTGATTATATCGAACGTGCTAAAAGTTATATTAGCAAGGGATAATATTATGGCAGAAATCAAGCGACGAAAGTAGCCATTAAAGGTCTGATGTTTGTTGAGCACAATAAGGGACTTGCTAAAGGTTAATTAAGATTTTAAGTTAATTCAAAGAGTTGGATAGAAGCCAGATTCGAACTGGCTTCGTTGGAATTGATCCAAATAAATGCGGTTATTGGCAGCCTTCAAAGTCTAGTTGCCGCCAAGCTTCGAAAACAAAAATGGCCACACTGTTAGAGAGGTTTAAGCTGCGACTGTCTGCTTTCATTGGTAGTCGAACAACATGCTCTGCGGGTAAGCTTTCTCGAACGTCTTGCGGTAAACCACGAGTTTCGGGACCAAACATTATAAAGTCGCCAGGTTGATAATTGGGCTTGTCGTATCTTTGTGTGCCTTTTGTCGAAGCGGCATAAAGGACTTTTGGGTTTTCTGAACTTAAAAAGTCATCGTAGTTTTCATGAATTTTGACGTTAGCCCACTCATGATAATCGAGGCCTGCGCGCCGCATGCGTTTGTCGTCCAGCTCAAATCCGAAAGGTTTGATTAAATGAAGTTGAAAGCCTGTATTAGCGCACAGACGAATAATATGATTGTTTATAGTGACCTAAAATTGTTCAAATAATTTAGGTGGTATTGTAACTAGTTGAAATTTAATTGAAAATTATACTGCAAAGTCGATTTTAACCTCAATAAAAGAGACCTACAAAAAATAACCTAAGATAAAATTTTATTTACCAATGCAATCACGTTTATTACAATTCGGTTAACATAAATAAAAATATAAGTTTATCAATAGGTTATAAGGGAGCATTTCCTGTATAATTTATTGGTCAAATTATTACAAATTTTGAAATTTAAAGATGATTCATATTGCTCTTTTTGAACCTCAAATTGCTCCAAATACTGGAAACATAATTCGATTAATTGCGAATAACGGATTTTTTTTACATTTAATAGAGCCTTTGGGATTTGATTTAGATGAAAAAAAAGTACGTAGGGCAGGACTTGATTACCATGATTTGGCGAATGTCACTAGGCATGAGAATTATTTATCATTCGTTAAACATGTAGAAGGACGTAGAATTTTTGCTATTACGACTAAAGGTAGTTGTGCTTATCATAGCGTTAATTATCAATCTGGAGACGTTCTATTGTTTGGCTCTGAAACAGCTGGATTACCACCTGAAGTAATGGATACTTTTCAACCTAGCTCAAGGTTAAGAATACCTATGTTGAAGACAAATCGCAGCATGAATTTATCGAATGCAGTCGCAATTGTTAGCTACGAGGCTTGGCGACAGGTGAATTTTGAAGGAGGAATTTAAAGCTATATTTCTAGTTAGAAAGTATTGGTAAATAATTTCTTTAATAAAACATTGCCTCTAAACTCAATCCGCTAAGAAGTTTAATCTATTCTCTTATCGTACAGCTTGATAAAGTAAAAAATATTTCAATCGTATTCTATAGAAACTGAGCCTTGAATATGAACAAAGAAATGATTTTTTATTGTTTTATAAATTCCTAATTCATGAATTATGGAAAGTGCTTAATTGTTTCTAAAATTGAAAAACGCTATAATGTACCCATTATCGGTACGGCGAGCTATTGAATTCAAAGTTCTGCTCGAAACTACGAGTATTTATGTTTCAAACATCTGAATGTATGCAAGAGTTCTTTCCGAGTGCATTGGTTGAATCTACTAATCAATATTGGCACTCTATGAGACAAACAATTTTATCAAGAGTATTCCAAGTTTGTCTTTTCGAAATTCACTCTGGATTTGAAAATATTATTTGGACAACAAAATTAGAATGTTTAGAAGATTTGGCTATCGATAAAAATAAGAAAATTGTAAATGTAAACATACTCAGTCCTCCAGTGTTAAACAACTCTAGTTCATGGGAGCTCCATCAACTTGAAAAAATAGTCGTGGTTAATTGTGTAAAAAACAACGAAGAGTTTATTGTTGGATTCGAATACTTATTAGTTGGGAACAAAACGCTCTATGAGTGTTTTGACTCGAGAGTTGAAAGGAGAAGTAATGAGTTAAATCGTCATGTTTGCTTTTATAAGAGAAATGGGAATTATTACATTTGAATAGTATTCAAAATACGTTTAGATATAAATGATAAATTTCACCTTTAACAATAAGTCCTAAAAGCATCACTGAAAAGTTATTTATTACAATGACATTTTTTATTTTTAGATACTTTTAAAGTTTGAATTGATGAGTTTTTTGCATCATAGATTAGAAGTTTTCCATCCAGCGGTTGACCTATATTCAGTATAATTTTTATTACTTCCATTGCTTGTAAACTGCCAATAGTTCCTACGACAGGTCCCATAATTCCTTTGTCAAAACAATTTTCATCTAAATTCCCGATGTTTTGATATACACAATCATAGCAAGGAGATGCCTTATTCAAGTTAAAAACACTCAATTGTCCTTCAAAGCGAATAGCTGAGCCACTCACCATTGGAATCTTAAGTTGAATACTGAGTTCATTCAAAAGTTTACGAGAATTAACGGAGTCCAAACAATCGATTATAAGGTTGCAGTTAGCAAACTGACTAAAATCATTTATGTTCTCAAGACGTTCTTCAATGAGGTTAATGTCAATATAAGGATTTAAATCTACACAACGCTTGGCGGCCGAACTTACTTTAGAATGTCCATTACTTGATAATCCGTGCGCAATTTGTCTATGTAAATTTGAAGTTTCAACTTGATCATGGTCAATTAGGTGAATCTTGCCGATTCCAGATGCTGCAAGGTATAAAGATACAGGTGAACCAAGTCCACCTATTCCAAAAATTGCAACTTCAGCTCTCTTTAATGCTAACTGCCCAACTTCATCAACTTCGGGAAGTATAACTTGCCGCGCATAATGTAAAAGTTCTTTCGTATCAAGTTCCATTAAGACTCCACAAAAAGTAAATCATTGAATCTTTGAACTTTGACCAACTCACCAACTTCTACGCATTCAGCTTCTGGTTCTAAAACTATAAACCCATTGGCTTGGCTCATTGATGATAACACTCCCGAGCTTTGATTTCTGATTGGTGATGCTTCCCATCGAAATGTATCGTTTAAACTAATATATGCACGTTGGAACTCATAACGGCCTCGTGACTTTTGAATTTTTCTAGTAAGTCGAGCGTAATAATAGCCTGGATCTTTGGCGAGTTGCCCCTGCAACTTTCGAAGAAAAGGGAGTCCCAACTGCATTAGAGTTACCATACTAGAGACAGGGTTTCCTGGTAATCCGATAAAATGACAGTCTCCAATATTTCCAAACGCGAATGGTTTCCCTGGCTTCATTGCCACTTTCCAAAGTGAAATATTTCCCAGCTGCTCAACTATGCTCTTTATATAGTCCGCTTCACCGACAGAGACACCTCCAGATGTAATGATCACATCCACCTTTTTACTTGCGTTGTTCAGTGCGTTACTAATTACATCAGGAGCATCGGGTAATATCCCTAGATCGGTTACTTGAAAGCCGCACTGCTTTAAAATACTTATTGTCGTGTGTCTATTACTATCATATATCTTACCTGCTTCTAATGCTTCGTTTGAATCTATGAGTTCATCTCCAGAAGAGAATACTGCAATTTTTATGGAGTCGAAGATTTCGATCTCACGAACTCCCAATGACGAAAGTAAACCGATATCAGCAGCAGTAAGCTTTCGTCCAGGTTCTAGTATTGTTTGATTAACCTTAATATCGTCACCTGCGGCCCGAATATTTACTGGCGTACTAGGGATTTTATTAAAAAATATCATTTCATTAATTTTTGCTATACCTTGTTGCGATGTATCTTCTTGCTTGATAACACAATCTGCACCCTTTGGTACCATAGCTCCTGTCATTATTCGTACACATTCGCCTTGTCCTATATCTCCCTCGTATGGAGCTCCCGCAAACGATTTGCCAACTAAAACAGCTTTGTTGTCACGTAGTACATCGTTCAAACGTACTGCATACCCATCCATAGCAGAGTTGTCGAAACCAGGAACATTTATTGGAGAGCAAATCTTTTCTGCCAGAGTGGAGTTTAGAGCTTTACTTATTAGAACATTACTCGTCTTAGTAATTGAGCTGGCATGCTCTAGCAATTTTTCTTTTGCTTGAGCAAATGTCATTAAGCCTTTTTGAAAACAGCAATCTGAAGTCATATTTAAATGTCCGAATTAAACCTAATTATTTTCTCTTTTGACTGACCATCCAAACAGCAGCTTCAACTCGTGACTTCATGTTCAGTTTTTTTAATAAATGCTTCACGTGAACTTTTACTGTTCCATCTGAAATATCCAATTCACGGGCAATTAATTTATTGCTTAAGCCCCGTGATATTCGATTTAGTATTTCCAATTCTCGACTGGTAAGTGAAGACAATAAATTACCATTATCTTTATCGGGCTTTCTTAATGCTGTTGCTAATACTTCTGTTAGTCGCTCACTTATGGCCAACTTTCCAATTGTAGCGGCCTTGATTTTTTCAATAATATCTTCTGGATCCATATCTTTTAAAAGATATCCATCAGCTCCTGCTCTAATGCAATCAATCACATCCGCATCGTTATCTGAAACTGTAAGCATAATAATCTTCGATGAGATACCCATTGCACGCAAAGAACGGAGAGTTTCGAGCCCGTCCATTCCTTGCATATTGAGGTCTAGAATAATAAGATCGGGCTCTTCTGGTATGTTTTTCAATTGATGAATGGCGTCCTCACCTGAACTTGCTTCTCCAATTGAAACTAAATCATCTTCCATTTCAATTAACTGATGGACACCTTTTCGGAAAAGAGGGTGATCATCAATCATAAACACACTTGCTGCACTCATAAGTATTCCCGAATTATAATGTTACTAATATAGATTATCTGTGTATGCGTATACGAAAAGCAAGTGTGGGAACTATTTCTTTGACCTGAATCAATTTTTAACTCTCTGCTTGGTCGCTAGCGCATACGCATAATGTACTGGTTTCTATATGCCATAGGAAGTACCAATACTAATCAATACCTACCTAAAAATAGGTAGTTTCAGAGGTTATTATGTGCAAATTTTAGAAGTAAGTAGATTAGACACAATTACTTCCTACCTAAAATAGGTAATTGTTTTTAATGTTGCGCTTTATGATAGTTGGCCTTGTTCTTACATAAACCAGATTTTTTCCGGAGTAAATTATGGCCGACTTAGAAAAATGGGATCCCGAAGACAGCGCTTTCTGGGAATCTAATGGTAAAAAAATAGCGAATAGAAATCTTTGGATTTCTATTCCAAGTCTACTATGTGGATTCGCCGTGTGGTTGTACTGGGGTATTATAACAGTGCAAATGTTGAACTTAGGGTTCCCATTTGCAAAGTCTGAGCTGTTTACCTTAATGGCAATCTCTGGATTGACTGGCGCAACACTCCGTATTCCGAGTAGCTTTTTCATTAGATTGTGTGGTGGTCGTAATACAATATTTTTTACTACTGCATTGCTAATGATACCTGCTTTTGGTGCAGGCATTGCGCTCCAAGATAAAAATACACCGCTGTGGATTTTTCAGGCGTTAGCATTACTCTCGGGAATCGGAGGGGGGAACTTCGCAGCATCTATGTCTAATATCAGTTTCTTCTATCCAAAAAAACAGCAAGGATTAGCTCTGGGGTTAAACGCTGGCTTAGGCAATTTTGGTGTAACAACTATGCAAATTCTTGTTCCACTATTTATGACCTTTGGCGCTTTTGGTGCAATGGGCGGCGACCCTATGATTTTGGTTAATTCGTCAGGAACACTGATTGGAAAAATTGAAGCAGGATCTGAAACTTGGATTCAAAATGCTGGGTTCGTTTGGTTATTATTCTTGGTTCCGCTAGCGTTTTTTGGTTGGTTTGGTATGAATAATATTCGTACCAAAGAAGTGTCTCCTGATATAGGTAATCCGATTTCTTCATTTATGACTATCAGCTTTATGTTGCTTATCGGTTTTATCACAGCGGCCGTTGGGTTGTGGTTAATGCTTCCAGAAAAAGCGAATGGCTCTGGTTTTGGCGTCCCAAAAGAGCTGGTGCTTGTTGGTGTAATTGGTGCAACGGTCTTTGCTTTAAAGATATTGCCTGGGCAAATTCGACAGTCACTCGATCGCCAATACAAAATATTTAATAATAAACATACTTGGGTAATGAGTATTATCTACACCATGACATTTGGCTCTTTTATTGGCTTTGCAGCATCGTTTCCGTTGGCAATCAAAGTTATCTTTGGTTATAGCCATGTTATGGTTGATGGCGTGATGACTCATAACACCATTAATCCTAACGGACCAAGTGCATTAATGTATGCTTGGATGGGACCTTTTATAGGCGCACTTATTCGTCCTGTTGGTGGTTGGATTTCAGATAAATTAGGCGGTGCATTAGTGACCCAAGTATGCTCAGTCATTATGGTTGGTGCGGCGTTAGGGGTTGCCTATTACATGAAAGCTGCTTATGCCTCGGCAACACCAGAAGAGTTCTTTATTCCGTTCTTTATTTTATTTCTGATTCTATTTGCTGCGACAGGAATTGGTAATGGATCAACATTTCGAACAATTGCTATGGTATTTCCAAAAGAGCAAGCTGGACCGGTGTTGGGATGGACATCTGCCGTTGCAGCATACGGAGCGTTTTATATTCCGAAAGTTATTGGTGAGCAGATTACTGCAACTACTCCAGAAGTAGCCCTAATTGGATTCGCAATTTTCTATGGAGTTTGCCTGTTCATTAACTGGTGGTTCTATCTTCGTAGATCAGGCGAGTTTTATAACCCTTAAACTCATTCAGTGACAACATTGGCCAATATATATTGGCCTTTTTTATGAATAGTGAAGTACCTTATCCCGTGAATCGAAAAGAATGGGTGATGGGCTGATAAACCAGAAAATTTGAGTTTTAACTATGCCAACAATAGCTGAAAACTTTGGTCATAAGTACGACAGCAAGTTGAAAACACTCGCCGAACAAATGGTTGAGGTGATGCAGCTGTTCTCGATTAATTCCATTTATGGTATTGGTGGAGACTTCGTTGCAAATTTAATCAAAGGATTGGAAAGTCAAATTACAATAAAATCTGCCAGCAACGAAATGCACGCCGCCTTTTGTGCTTGCGGGCAAGCGGAAGTGACTGGCATGGGTTGTGTGTTAGTAACCTATACGGTTGGTAGTTTACCTTGTCTGTCGGCAGCTGCTTTAGCAAAAGCAGAACGACTTCCTCTAGTAATTCTTTCGGGGGCACCGGGTGAAAGCGAGATTGATAGAGTTGCCCTTCATCATGTTTCTAGTTCAGGTAATGAGTGGAATATCAACTACGACGCCGCGCTCAATGCGTTTAATGCTATCGGTGTTAAGTCGATTCGTTTACAGGGTGCTCGCAATCCTGAACAACCATCGATGGCTGGTGCACAGTTTTTCAATGCGGTAAAACACGCATATCTCGAACGACAACCGGTATTTATTGAAGTACCACGTGATATAATATATGCACCCACACAAACATTAAATTTGCCCTGCAAAAAAGAAGAACTGCATTGCGAACATATATTGTTAAGTGGTGCCGATGACATAACCGCCCACGTAATCGAGAAATTGCAGCAGTCAAAATCGCCATTGGTGTTGGTCGGAGAAAACATTAAACATAATTCGCCGCTTAAAGATCGCCTGTATTACTTTTGCAAAGCGAGTGGTATTCCTATGGTATCGAACTGGTTGGCTCGTGGAATCTATGCCGATGACGAGATCCATTTGGGGGTTTACAATGGCGCCTTCACCATGCCTGAGTTGCGCAAGCTGGTGGAGCAAGGTGTCGATTATATTCTGGAAATTGAAACCAGCATTATTCCGCAAGATACCAGTAGAGCATTTCTTAGCAACACCGATTTCATTGCCAGCTTTGCAAATAAAACGGTACTAAAAGGCACAATTGAACGATCGCAAGGGCTTTATCAGATTATAAAAACAGTATCAAAGCAATCGTTTAGCTTTAACAATAATGCATTAATAGAATCTTTTCTTGCATCACGCCACAATCGACTTCTATATAAAGATGACCTTGATTCAAGTAAAAAAATATCACTTAAAAACCTCGCAGCTGTAATTAATGCTGTCACTGAAAAATTACCTTATGGTGTCATCTATTTACCGGAAGTAGGAAACTCTTTGTTTCTTTCTTATTCACTTATTAACCGTGCCACACAAACTGGCCGTAGTTGGTTATCGAATCCTTGGTACGCCGCTATGGGGACAAGCATACCTTATGCGCGTGCATTGGGTGAGTACTTAAAGGATAACAACCTAAATGATCGTGTTTTGATTATATGCGGTGATGGCGGATTTAATTTTCAGCACAACGAACTAGTTCATTGCTTGAAGAATAATATTCCATTAACAATTATTTATTTACGTAACAATATTTTTCATTTGGGAAAATTGAGTGAGTCAGAAATTTATCAGTCGAATGCAAATGAATATGACCTACAATCTCAAGTCAAAGCATATGGAGGTTTTTACTCTAAACCTGAATCCATAGCTGATTTTCGAAAAATATTGGCCGCTAGATTGAATTCCAATTTAAGCGTGCAAATTATCGAACTTATTGTTTCCGATTTGTTCGATGAACTCCCCGAAGAAATTCAGTGGCTTAATCACTATATAGGTGCAAAAAACGGAAACTTTAAATCCAATGAGATTTGGGAAAAGCACATGCGCGGAGAGGATTGAGAAATATAATTACTTCGACTATCGCTTGATAGTATAAAAGCTCAGCATCGGGAAATAGTTCATACACTGTGATCAATAGCAACCTACAGCGTAAGCTTGATATATGCGGTGTAACGATAGTAAATAATAAAATTATAAAGGCTATATGTAATCTATTTTATAGATTAGTTAATTGCCTCTAACTTCTCAAGTAACTCGGTAAAAATTTGAAAAATACACCTGTTCCCTGATTCAATCTCTGAATTTTTAGTGAGCCATTTAGATTGCGTCCACGCTCTTGCATTATAGCTAAACCGTAGTGGTTCACTTTTTCAGGCGATTCGGGTATACCAATACCATTATCAATAATAGACAGTTCTACATCTTTTTGCTCTCCTTGCTTAAACTCAATGGTCACTTGATTGCCTTGTGAATGATGAATTGCATTTTGAGTGGCTTCTCGTACTAGTTGCAATAAGTGGATTTCTTCATTCGGTGTAAAAGGAACGTTGCTAACCTTGTATTGCAATTTAATGGTAAATTCCGGACGTTGTTCTTTAAATTGCTCGACTGTTTCATCAAGTGCAGATTGTAAGCCAACTCCAGAAAGTTGTAAGCGAAAAGTTGTAAGAAGCTCGCGTAGTTGGCGATATGCGGAGTTTAGCCCTTCTTGTAATTCCTCAATCACTTCAGCAACAATCATTTCTTGACCGTCTTTAGCTACGGCCCGCTTTAATCGAGTTACTTGTATTTTTAAGTAAGACAATGCTTGAGCTAATGAATCGTGTAATTCTCGAGCGATCGTTGTACGTTCCGTCATCAAGGCCATGCGACGCTCTTGGTCAGCTTGGTTTTTGAAGCTAAGTGATAATGCAACTAAATCAGAGAATGATTCAAGAATTTGTTCCTGCCAGAGCTCTAGTTTTTCATTTGGCTGTAAAGTACAAGTGAGAACTCCATAATTGATGTCATTCTTTTTTAGCTGAAAAGAAATTACGGGAAGTTCACCTGTAAAAGGAGCGCCTTCTAAGCAAGTGGCACAGTTAACGGGCTTACATTCTGGATTATGACATTCCAGATCCGTAAGCACATGTAAAAAAGGTTGAGTTCCATCGGCAGTTGTTAAGCACAGATCAATGGATTTTAACTGGGTAATCTTAGAAAGGTGATCTGTCCACAACTCAAAGTCCATTTCTTCCGACTTTTTTGCTGTTATTTCTTTAGATGCGTTTAATAAAAACTCCAAAGCGTTTCGACTTCGCTGTAATTCGAAAGTCTTTTCCTCAACTCTTTTTTCCAACTTTCCGTACATTTGAGACAGAGCGCCGGACATTTTATTTATGGTATCCGCGAGAATTCCTAGCTCATCACTATTTTTTACATTGACCTGAGCGGTAAAGTCTCCGCCACTTATTTTTCTTGCCGATTGTGTAAGCTCATGGAGCGGGAATTCTACCGTCCGTCGTAAGGAAGTTAACGCAAAGTAAACTAGAACAAAAGTGCTGAATAGTGCAATAACTTGTATTAAACGTAACAGTCTAATTTTTCGCTCTGCCTCGGATTGGTAGTAAGAAACTAGCAGGTCTACCTGCTCGACAAATTCATTCGCTATGATTTGCGAATCCTTAGAGTCAAGAGCTCCTTCTTCTAATTTTATTAATGCGGGTTTAAATCTGTCATTCCAAAGTTTTTTCACCTTTTCATACTGATTGGATATTTCCGACTCAGACGATTTATATACTTCGAGTTTTAACGTGGGAGAGTTGAGGCTTCGCTCAAATTTTTCGAGCGAGATTAAGAATACCTCTAGTTTATTTGAATCTGAACTTTGAATAACTAGGTTATTTAGCATTTTGTAACTTTGCATTCGTAGAGAACCTGACAAGTTCACTGCCGCAGCATCATTGTCTGCCATTTCTGAAATTAAGAATGACGATATCATGCTGGATAGTGCCAACGCTATAAGAAGGCTCATCATAGTGCCTATGCGAAAGATTATTGAGTCTTGAATTCGTTTGAACATCAATTTTGTTACCAAATGATAATTACTCTTATTTACCAAATAGAATCTTTTGGAGTACCACCAAAGAGTCTAGTTTATTAAAAAACGGACTGATTTCTTAATACTTTCGCTGCAAGGCTCAAAATGAACGGCTTTTTAAAGAAGCGCATTACCCCTTAAGTGGTAGATCTGAAGTAGAGCCAAATTTTCCCGCTGCTGCGATTTGATCTGCATCAAATTATAGTTATTACCTTAACCTAAACTGCAAATTGAATAGAAGCAGAGCAGTTATCGAATTTGCTAATCAGTGTTAGTTAGCTTATCAGATTTCAGATTGTTTAGCGGCGTATGTCGTTTTGCGAGGAGTAAAACATGAGTCATTTTTTGGACAAATTGCAGTTTTTTAAACGCAAAGAAGAGTCCTTTTCAAACGGTCATGGTGTCACCACCGATGAAGACCGAGGTTGGGAGGAAGGGTACCGTCGTCGTTGGCAGCACGATAAGATTGTACGGTCAACGCATGGAGTAAACTGCACCGGTTCGTGTAGTTGGAAAATCTATGTCAAAGACGGGCTAGTCACTTGGGAAACACAACAAACTGACTATCCTCGCACCCGTCCTGACTTACCGAATCACGAGCCTAGAGGATGCCCTCGCGGTGCCAGTTATTCTTGGTACATATACAGCGCCAATCGGTTAAAACATCCCAAAATTCGTCGCAAACTGGTTGAGTTATGGCGTGCCGCGAAACTGCAACACAAAGATCCGGTTGATGCTTGGAAATCAATTGTTGAAGATTCTGAAAAAGCAAAGTCCTACAAGCAGCAACGTGGCTTAGGTGGATTCGTTCGCGCCAGTTGGACTGAAGTGAATGAAATCATCGCAGCAGCAAATGTTTATACTGCAAAAACTTACGGTCCTGATCGAATCACCGGCTTCTCACCAATCCCAGCCATGTCTATGGTGTCTTACGCTGCAGGTGCTCGTTACCTAAGTCTGATCGGGGGCAACTGTCTCAGTTTTTACGACTGGTACTGTGATTTACCACCAGCATCACCACAAATTTGGGGCGAGCAAACTGACGTTCCCGAATCGGCTGACTGGTACAATTCCAACTATTTAATTATGTGGGGTTCAAACGTTCCACAAACGCGTACGCCCGATGCGCACTTTATGACGGAAGCGCGTTACAAAGGTACCAAAACTTGTGTCATTACTTCGGACTATTCCGAGTGCTCAAAATTTGGTGACACCTGGCTGGCTCCTAAGCAAGGAACTGATGCGGCACTAGCTATGGCGTTTGGTCATGTGATACTGAGCGAATTCCATCGCGACAATCCTTCCGAATACTTTACTGACTACGTGCGTCGCTACTCCGATATGCCAATGCTGGTAATGCTCGATGAAAGTGATAAAGGACTAACTCAAGGTCGCTTCTTACGCGCATCCGATCTTGCTGACAATCTTGGGCAAGAAAATAATCCTGAGTGGAAAACTATTGGTTTGAATGATGCCAATGGAGAATTCATTTCACCCAACGGTTCGGTCGGTTATCGCTGGGGTGAAAAAGGTAAATGGAACATCGAACAGAAAGACGGTAAGACCGGTTACGAAGTAACGCTGCGTTTGAGTCTTAAAAGTGATCACGACGAAATTGCGCAGGTTGCTTTCCCTTACTTTGGAGCCAACGAGCACGAGATGGGATATTTTGCGCATACCGATCATGACGAAGTTCAATTACGTAAAGTTCCGGTAAAAAGTTTGATCTTGGCCGATGGTCGTACTGTGAAAGTCGCAACGGTATTCGATTTAACGTTAGCGAACTATGGTGTTGCTAATGGTTACGACGATGCCAATTGTGCATCTTCGTATGACGATAATATTCCTTACACTCCCGCCTGGCAGGAACAGATCACTGGCGTTCCAGCGAAAGATGTGATTCGCGTTGCGCGAGAATTTGCACGCACAGCCGATAAAACCAAAGGCCGCTCCATGGTAATAGTCGGTGCCGCTCTTAATCACTGGTATCACATGGACATGAATTATCGTGGCCTGATCAACATGCTGATTATGTGTGGTTGCGTTGGACAATCTGGTGGTGGTTGGGCGCACTATGTAGGGCAAGAAAAATTGCGCCCGCAAACCGGATGGCAACCGCTGGCATTCGGACTTGATTGGCAGCGTCCTCCACGTCATATGAACGGCACCTCTTTCTTTTATAACCATTCTGATCAATGGCGTTACGAAAAGCTGGAGATGAGTGAGGTGGTTGCGCCTTACGCCAACAAAGAAAAGTGGAGTGGTTCGATCATCGACTTTAACACTCGTGCGGAACGAATGGGTTGGTTACCTTCAGCGCCTCAGCTAGGTATGAATCCATTACAGTTAACCAAAGATGCTGCAGCTGCGGGATTGGATCCAAAAGACTATGCGGTTAAGTTACTCAAAGAAGGTAACTTGAAGTTTGCCTGTGAAGACCCAGACAATCCGCAAAACTATCCTCGAAACTTGTTTATCTGGCGTTCTAATTTATTGGGTTCTTCCGGTAAAGGTCACGAATATATGTTGCGTCATTTACTCGGAACCAAACACGGATTACAAGGTAAAGACTTAGGTGAATCTGGTGGCAAAAAACCACAAGACGTGC
Organism: Pleionea sediminis; assembly: GCF_007570825.1. Taxonomy (GTDB): domain Bacteria; phylum Pseudomonadota; class Gammaproteobacteria; order Enterobacterales; family Kangiellaceae; genus Pleionea; species Pleionea sediminis. The sequence goes on from NZ_SUNB01000001.1 coordinate 1,880,421, forward strand.
AATGGCACGACCAAGCACCCGAAGGCAAACTCGATCTACTGGTTACGCTAGATTTCCGTATGTCGACCACCTGTTTGTATTCTGACATTGTATTGCCAACGGCTACTTGGTACGAAAAAAATGACATGAATACATCGGATATGCATCCTTTTATTCATCCATTAACCAAAGCGGTTGATCCTGCCTGGGAAGCACGCAGTGACTGGGATATTTTCAAAGGAATTGCTAAAAAATTCTCGGAAACCGTTGAAGGCCACCTTGGTGTTGAACAAGATTTAGTGACCTTACCCATATTGCACGATACGCCAGCTGAAATTGCACAACCCTTTGGTGTAAAAAGCTGGTGGAAAGGTGAGTGCGATTTAATCCCTGGAAAAACTGCACCAGCGATGGTTCAGGTAGAACGTGATTATCCCAATACCTACAAACGATTCACGTCTATTGGGCCGTTGTTGGAGATGCTTGGTAATGGCGGTAAAGGCATAAGCTGGGATACCAAAGAAGAAGTTAAGTTTTTGGGTGACCTCAACTTACGGCATACCGAACAAGGAGCTAACGAAGGTCGGCCCAAACTAGAGAGTGCCATAGATGCTGCTGAAATGATTTTATCGCTAGCGCCAGAAACAAACGGCCATGTTGCGGTAAAAGCGTGGAGTGCATTAGGCGAGTTTACTGGTCGCGATCATACGCATTTAGCTAAACCAAAAGAAGAAGAAAAAATTCGCTTCCGCGACATTGAAGCACAACCACGAAAAATTATTTCTTCACCCACGTGGTCAGGTCTTGAAGATGAACACGTTAGTTACAACGCAGGTTACACCAACGTGCATGAATTCATTCCATGGCGAACGGTAACGGGGCGACAACAGTTCTATCAAGATCATGAGTGGATGCGTGATTTCGGTGAAACCATGTGTGTGTACAAACCACCGATTAACTTAAAAACCACCGCGCCCATCATGAACAAAAAACCAAACGGTAATCGTGAAATTGCGCTCAACTGGATCACGCCGCATCAAAAGTGGGGTATCCATTCAACTTATTCCGATAACTTGTTAATGCTGACGCTATCACGGGGAGGCCCGATCGTCTGGATGAGTGAGTGCGACGCTGAAAAAGCCGGTATCGAAGATAATGACTGGATTGAAGTGTTTAACGTCAATGGCGCTATTGCTTGCCGTGCCGTTGTATCACAACGTGTACCTGAAGGCATGGCAATGATGTATCACGCACAAGAGCGAATTGTGAATGTACCCGGTTCGGAAATTACCAATACTCGTGGCGGCATTCATAACTCGGTCACACGCGCAGTCATGAAGCCAACACATATGATTGGTGGCTACGCCCAACAATCCTATGGCTTTAACTACTACGGTACGGTGGGTTGTAACCGAGACGAGTTCGTCGTGGTTCGCAAAATGAATAAAGTTGACTGGTTAGATACAGAGTAGGAGCCGAAACAATGAAAGTAAGAGCACAAATAGGCATGGTCCTGAATCTTGATAAGTGTATCGGCTGCCACACTTGTTCGATCACTTGTAAAAACGTTTGGACCTCGCGTGAAGGTATGGAATACGCCTGGTTCAATAACGTGGAAAGTAAACCCGGTATTGGTTATCCCAAAGAGTGGGAGAATCAAGACAAATGGAACGGCGGTTGGAAACGTACCAAAAATGGCAAGTTGGAGCCGCGTCAAGGTGGTAAACGCAAAATTCTGGCAAACATTTTTGCCAATCCCGATTTGCCAGAAATTGATGATTACTATGAGCCGTTTGATTACGACTATCAATACTTGCATCAAGCGGGTGAAAGTAAACATCAACCGGTAGCGCGTCCTCGTTCTTTGATTTCCGGTCAGCGCATGGAAAAAATTGAATGGGGTCCTAACTGGGAAGAAATTTTAGGTACCGAGTTTAAAAAACGTCGCGCCGATAAAAACTTTGACCAAGTTCAAGCCGATATTTACGGGCAATTTGAAAATACATTCTTAATGTATTTACCACGTTTATGTGAGCACTGCTTAAACCCTGCGTGTGTTGCCTCCTGTCCTTCAGGTGCAATCTACAAGCGCGAAGAAGACGGTATTGTACTAATTGACCAGGACAAATGTCGTGGTTGGCGGATGTGCGTCTCGGGTTGTCCATACAAAAAAATCTACTACAACTGGAAAACTGGTAAATCAGAAAAATGTATTTTCTGTTATCCGCGCATAGAAAGTGGTCAGCCAACGGTCTGTTCCGAAACTTGTGTGGGTCGAATTCGTTATCTGGGCGTGTTGCTTTACGATGCTGATCGCATTGAAGAAGCGGCATCGGTGGCTGACGACAAAGATCTCTACGAAGCGCAGTGCGATATATTTTTAGATCCAACCGATCCTGAAGTGATCGAAGCGGCGTTGAAAGAAGGTATTCCACAAGCGTGGCTTGATGCTGCTGTTGACTCGCCAGTTTACAAAATGGCGATGGATTGGAAAGTTGCCTTACCACTGCATCCTGAATACCGAACATTACCCATGGTTTGGTATGTACCGCCATTAAGCCCGATTCAATCAGCGGTTGAAGCAGGCCATGTGGGTATGAACGGTGAAATACCAGACTTGAAATCGCTACGCATTCCATTGAAGTATCTTGCCAACATGCTGACCGGTGGTGATGAAGCGCCAGTGGTTCGAGCTTTAGAACGCATGATTGCGATGCGTGCTTTCAAACGTTCGCAAAACGTAGATGGAGTTGAAGATATCGAAGTGTTAAAGCAAGTAGGTATCTCAAAACATCAGGTAGAAGAAATGTACCGCTACATGGCGCTTGCGAACTACGAAGATCGTTTTGTAATTCCTACCAGTCATAAAGCCTACGCTGAAAATGCCTACGACATGAAAAGCGGTTGTGGATTTAGCTTTGGTAATGGTTGTTCTAACGGAACCAGTGATACCAACTTATTCGGTGCGAAAAAACAAACCGTGCGTCAAGTAATTCCAGTTAAAGTGGAGATTGACTGATGAAAGCATTACGCGTTATTTCGTTGCTGCTCGATTATCCGACAGAGCAGGCTTACAAAAATTTGGATGAGATTGTTGCAATTATCGACAGTGATACCAATTTGGATCAATCTGGAAAAAATCAGTTAAACCAGTTCGTTGCGCATTTTCGTCCTCAATCTTTATTGGACTGGCAAGCTTACTACGAAGGTTTATTTGACCGTGGACGTGCTTTATCGCTGTTGTTATTTGAACACGTTCACGGTGAGTCGCGCGATCGCGGTCAGGCCATGATAGATTTACAACACAATTACAAAGAAGCCGGTTTGGAAATAGGGGTAAAAGAGTTACCTGACTACATTCCATTGTTTCTTGAGTTTCTATCGACCCAGGGCGAAGAAAATGCGCAACATTGGTTGCAAGATGTAGCGCACATTTTAGCCGTGCTTGCAGTTCGTTTAGAAAAGCGCGATAGCCTCTACTCATATTTATTTAAAGCATTGCTTAGTTGGTCTCAAGCAGAAGTCGATCTGGAAGATGTAAAAGCGCAAATCGCTGACGAAAAACGCGATGACACGCCAAAAGCCATCGATAAAGTTTGGGAAGAAGAAATGGTCACCTTTGGTCCAGACAGTAGTTGTGGTTCCGACCAAATGCGGCCCACCGCAAAGCAAAGTAAACAAGCTGATGTTCCTATTGGTTTTGTCAATGCGAGCAATCTAGATTTGACTAACAATAATGCATCTCAGGCATCTTAAGGAGATACACAATGAACTCAATGAATCATTTTTTGTTCGGGCTTTACCCTTACATTGCCTTTGCGATTTTTTTGTTAGGCTGTTTAATTCGCTATGATCGCGATCAATATACCTGGAAAACAGGTTCCAGCCAGATGTTGGAAAGTAAACAGCTTAAAATTGGATCTCGACTGTTCCATATTGGCGTGATCATGATTTTAATTGGACACTTTGTTGGATTACTCACACCACATCAGGTTTGGGATTTCCTGGGTGTTTCTGCTGCGTTTAAACAAAAAGTTGCAATGGGAGCCGGTGGCTTATTCGGTATTATCTGCTTTGCGGGTCTTACTATTTTGATCAAACGTCGATTAACCAATCCTCGAGTGCGTGCTAATACTTCAAAGATGGATTTAACCATTCTGTTTTTGCTGTATGCGCAATTGATACTTGGCTTAATTAGTATTTTTGTTTCGATGGGCCATCTTGATGGTAGTGAAATGTTAAAGCTGATGCACTGGGCACAGCAGTTGGTAATTTTTAATGGTACTGAAGCGGCTTCCTCCATAGCCAATGTTCATATTATTTTCAAGTTACACATTGTTCTGGGTATGACGCTTTTCGTTGTGTTTCCATTCAGTCGACTGGTGCATATTTGGAGCGTGCCGGTAAAATACGTTCGCCGTAGCTATCAAATTGTACGCTCTAAAGGCTAGTCTCTTTGACTCAAAAAAATAATCGTTAGTTTAGTTTAAACAGGTGGGCAGTTGCCCACCTTAAAGAGGAAGAAAGAGATGATCACCGTTAATAAAATCGAGATCCCTAAAGACTCAATTTTTAACGAAATGCAGTACCATCCTGCAGAGCAACTTGAGGAAGCACAGTTCAAAGCGAGTCGATCGTTAATTATTGACGAATTGTTCCGTCAGCGCGCAGTAGAACTCACGTTGATAAAAGAAAGCGAAAAGATGAACGATGAAATTGTTGAACAAGTTTTGCAAACTGACGTAGAGTCTCCCGTTGCCAGTGCCAATGATTGTGAGACCTACTACCAAAGTAACAAAGAAAAGTTCGTGACTTTTCCGTTATTGGAAGTTCGGCACATCTTACTGCAAGCGGCACCCGATGATTTTGAAACACGCGATGAAATGCGAGAGTTAGCCGTTACCTTAATTCGAACACTTGAAAATGATGTAGCTGCATTTAAGAGCTTGGCTAAACAGTACTCTGCCTGTCCATCGAAAGAAGTTGGTGGTAGCCTTGGACAACTTAGTAAAGGGCAAACGGTACCAGAATTTGAAGAGCAATTGCAGCGATTTGAAACTGGTTTAGTTACTATGCCAATTGAAAGTCGCTACGGATTGCATGTGGTAGATATTGTGAGGAAAGTCGATGGTAATCAATTACCGTTTGAAATGGTTTCTGATCGAATTGAGAACTACCTGAACGAAAAAGTTCAAAGAAAATCTATCGCACAATACATTGCCCGAAGAATTATTGAGTCCGAAATCAAAGGTATCGAACTCGGAGTGGATGAACGTAACGCAATGCAGTAGGCCCTGAGAATACAATGTCACTCTCTGATCTAATGAACAATAATCGTCAATGGGCCAAACTTCGGTTAGAGCAAGACGAAAACTTTTTCAAGGACCTGGCTAAGCAGCAGACACCAAGATACCTTTGGGTCGGCTGTTCTGACAGCCGCGTACCGGCAAACGAAATTGTCGGATTGGCCCCAGGTGAACTTTTTGTACATCGAAATATTGCCAATATAGTCATCCATACCGATTTTAACTGTATGTCTGTTATTCAATTCGCAATTGAAGTGTTAAAGGTACAGCACGTGATTGTCTGCGGTCATTATGGTTGTGGTGGAGTGAGAGCATCTCTCGAAAACGACGAGGTGGGATTGGTTGATAGCTGGTTACGCAATCTCAGAGATATCTATTTTCACCACCAAGAAGAGTTAACATCTTTGAAAAAAGATGACTGTGTGAATCGCCTCTGTGAGCTAAACGTTAAAACGCAAGTATTTAATATTGCGAAAACGAAAATCGCGCAACATGCATGGGATCGCGGAAAATCATTAAGCATTCATGGATGGATCTATAGTATCGAAGATGGTCTGATAAAAGATTTAGGCGTAACTCAATCCAGTCGGGAGCAGCTGCATAATATATATCAATTGTTCGAAACCACCTCAAGCACTCGGCCTGTGGTGGTTCGTTAATCGTTATTTTAATGCAACGACCAGCTTGGCAATCTCATCCTTGGAAAAAATTTCATCCATTTCAGGATATAATACTCGCTCTTCCTTTTGGTTGTGAGCATTTAATATACTGTCTAACTCACCAATGGTCTGGCTAATGGTTACAATGTTAAAATTTTCATGCATCTGTTCCAGTAAGAAAATAATAATACCATGCTCCTTACGCATAACCGCCGTAGGCCCACGATTCGTCATGCCTGTTTTTATTTCAAATACCGGAAACAATAGATCCTCCTCCCACTCGATATGGCGGATAAGTCCATCTTTAAAGTCTTTAAAGAACCGTTTTGCGGCTACTAAATCAATTTCTAGATTTTGCTTGAAATTCTTGTAGAGGATATCCAACCGTTGATGATCGGCTTGAAAAAAAGAATATACAAATTGTTCGGACATTGTATGTACCTCCTAACAAGAAGTATATTTACTGTGTTTTCTAATGGCTATACCTCGTGATCGGTAGATATTGTGAGTAGTAATAGTAACCCAAGAAAACCTAGTACTTATGTAGCAATGAATGAGCTAATTTCTCAGATTCGAGCTGAAGTTATCGACCAGGTCAATTATCAAATAATATGTGTGGACGATTGTTACGGCTGTCCCAAAAAAATTATTGAATATTTGATTATGACAGTTGAATCTTGGGAGGATAAAGTAACTCGCGGTGAGCGTGTACAGCTCGGTGATTTAAATAAGCTGAGTAAAATCGCCATTAAGTCGCAAGCGGCGCTGAAGAAGAATGGTGTTCTTTAAATTAGCAGAATTTTATATGTTCTTTTCAGGGGTGTAAATTTCTCAGCTATCCTGATAATTATCGATGTAAATCAAGGATCTGGATTCGTCCTGCTGGATGGTTCTCTTTTAATATGAACTGGTTGCTGAGTTATTGAATAAAGCTTTTCTAAACCGTAACTTATGATACCGGGTAACTGATCGATATTTATATTATCAAAGATGGATTTTATTTCGAGTCCTAGCTCGGTGTTACCCAGTATTGTTAACTGTCGAGTAAAAAACAATGCGTCTGGATCTTCTTTTTGCAGCAGTAGTGAAATTAATGCATTGCTAGTTCCTCGAAATGTAACATCCGGTTTGCTAATGCCATCGATTAGCTCAATCGTTTTATCTTGAACCACAAAGCAAAAAATATTTTCTAAATCAATTACTTCAAGTGTTACTTTTTTGCCTCGAATTTGAGTAAGAGTTTCTCGGTTAATTGCTCGATGAATTCGACTCGAAATAGGTTTTAATACCAAATTTCTAAGCGATAGTGGTACTTTGTTACCCAAATTTATACCTACTAAAGCTAATTGTTGTATTGATGACTTCACTTTAGGATACCTATATAAGCTAAACGCGTTTGTCCAGACTAATTTATTTTGAAATATTAAGTTAAATTTCAATGAATTTTCATGAGACAGATCAATAACATGAGAAGCAAGTATGGAATTGTTGTGTCCTGCCGGAAACCTTCAGTCATTAAAGCGTGCGATTAATAGCGGAGCCGATGCTGTATACATTGGTTTTAAAGATGATACTAATGCGCGCCACTTCGCTGGTCTTAACTTTACTAAGTCGCAGCTGATAGCAGCAGTTGATATTGTCCATCGAGCTAATAAAAGGATTCATGTTGCGATCAATACATTTGCGCAACCCGAACGAATTCAACATTGGTATGCTGCTGTAGATAATGCCATTGAGCTAGGTGTTGATGTTTTAATTGTTGCCGACATTGCGTTACTGCAATATGTGCGTGAACACTATCCCGAAGTCGAACTTCATCTGTCAGTTCAGGCATCGGCGACCAATCCGGGAGCTATTGAGTTTTATCACCAACATTATGCGATCGACCGCGTGGTGTTGCCGCGCGTATTGTCAATCAAGCAAGTTCAGTCGCTGAGTGATCAATGTTCGGTTCCTCTGGAAGTTTTTGCATACGGTAGTTTGTGCATTATGGCTGAAGGACGTTGCTTTTTATCTTCTTATTTGACAGGGGAATCGCCTAATTCGTGTGGCGCTTGTTCACCTGCAAAGTTTGTAGAATGGAAAGAATCTAACGGGCAACTAGAAACTCGGTTGAATGATATGTTGATTGATCGCTTTACTGACGATGAAGCGGCCGGTTATCCCACACTATGCAAAGGAAGGTTTGACGTTGATGGTCAGATTTTTCATGCTCTTGAAGAACCCACCAGTTTAAACAGTTTAGAATTACTGCCTCAGTTGATGTCAATGAACGTTGTATCGTTGAAGATTGAAGGTCGTCAGCGTAGCCCGGCATATGTAGAGCAAATTACTCGAGTATGGCGTGAAGCAATCGACGCTTGTCGGTCAGGAGACTGGCAAGTCAAAGACGACTGGAAAGCTTCACTGGCTCGTTTGTCCGAAGGCAAACAAACGACGTTAGGAGCATACGAACGAGCGTGGCAATAACAGGAGTCGAATATGAGTAAGAGCGCGATTAAGTTCTCATTAGGTCCCATTTTATATTACTGGGACAGACAAAAAACGATTGAGTTTTACGATACAGTCGCGCAAAGCGACTTTGATATTGTTTATTTAGGCGAAACCGTATGTTCGAAACGTCGAGAGTTAACGCTTAAAGATTGGCTGGCATTGTCTGAACATATATCGGCTCAGGGTAAACAGGTAGTCTTGTCAACTCTCACCTTGTTAGAGGCGGCTTCCGAATACAAAGCTCTATCAAAACTGATCAATTCTAGCGATTACTTAATAGAAGCAAACGATATGGCGGCGGTTCATTTATGTCAACAGCGTGGATTGCCTTTTGTTGCGGGTGCTGCGTTGAATCTCTTTAATCATCAGGCGCTGCATCAATTGTTTTCTCTGGGCATGGTGCGGTGGAACCCGCCACTCGAATTGTCGCGTCAGGTAATTAATGAATGTCTTAGTAACTATCGAAAAAATTATCATCCTGCAGCGGTTTTTGACACCGAGGTATTTGTTTATGGTCATATGCCCTTGGCTTATTCGGCGCGATGTTTTACTGCGCGATCCGAGGATCGACCAAAGGATGATTGTCAGCGCATATGTTTGAATTACCCGGCGGGAAAAACAATTCGATCACAGGAAGGTCAAAAACTATTTGTGATGAATGGTATTCAAACCATGTCTGGTCTAAAGCAAAATTTAATCAAGGATTTGACTTCGGTGCAAAAGGTCGCAGATGTGATTCGGTTAAGCCCAGAACAGTTTGATATACAAAAGGATTTAATTAAATTTAGAAGTGTATTATCTGGTGAACAAGCGGCAGAGCAGTTTTTTAACGCGGAAAATGATTCTAACGGATACTGGCACCGTATCTCCGGGATTCACTCTGTATAGCAGTGTTTCCCCAAAGAATCAGTTGTTAGTTCGATTTTAACTTGAGAATAGTAAATACAGGAGAATCAGCGTTAATAGCCAGAACCCGGAAATTATTTGCCAAAAAAGCGCTTTGCTTTTATCTTTTGTGTAATTGGGATCATCCAGTAGATATTCAGGATTGGGCTCGTGTAAATCTTGCAGAAAAGCATCGAGCGTTCGATACCGTTGTTCCAAATCGAATTTGAGCCCGCGCTGTAAGGCTCTATCAAACCAGGCTGGTATTACCGGGTTAAATTGATTGGCGTTTCGATAACGCAGCCTATCGTAGTCCATTGCGGATCGACATTCTTCAATTTTATCACCAAAGGGAAGCTCGCCGGTGAAGAGTTCATAAGTAATGGTGGCTAGTGCATAGAGGTCACCCTGAATTCCCGAGTTGATACCCAGTAAATATTGAGGATCGGAGTAAGATGCGGTGCCCAGTGCGTGCTCATGAACTATGGGACGAAACACTTCGGCGATACCTGCAACATAAACTGAACCGAAATCGATAATCTTTACCTCTCCATGTTTATCAATCATCACATTGCCGGGTTTCATATCTTGATGAATGGTTTCTTGATCGTGAAACGCGGCTAGTCCTTTCGCAATTTGGTCGACAATTTGTATTGCAATTTTGGGCCTAGGGAATCGATGTTTCGCCATCCATTTTTCTAATGTTTCACCTTCGATGTATTCCATTAAATAGTAGAGAAAATTTCGTTTCGATTTTTGCGCTAAAATTTTTACGACATAAGGACTGTCGATTCGCTTTCCGATCCATTCTTCTTGAATAAAGCGATCGATGTAGGAGGTGTCGTCTTCATAATTAACCGATGGTGTTTTCATCACCATAAGTCTATGGGGCGCTTCCTCCTCTACTAAGTAGAGCTGGCTGCGACTGCTTGCGAAAATTTCATGTTTGATGATAAAGCCATCGATTTTCATGCCCGGTTCAAGGGAAGGAGGAAACGGGAGTCGAGTCAGCTTTGTGTTGTAATCGTCCAGACTTTCTTCGGGTAACTGTAAGACTTCGATAACCGCACAACTGACGTTGTCATCACTGCCTTGCTGTAGTGCCTGACTGACTAGCGACTCTGCTTTTTGTTGTGCAGTTGTTTGCGAAGTTAGCACTTTAACTATCTGTTCTTCAGTTACGAAGTCATGCACACCATCAGACGTTATCAGGAACAGGTCGCCTTGTTGTAACGGCTGTTTCAAGTAATCGATTTGTAAACTGTTATCCATTCCTACTGCTCGCGCCAGAATACTGCGTCCGCTGCCGATATTGGCGATATGATCACGAGTTAGTTGCGAATAGCTACCGCCTGAATATCGAAAAATACGACTGTCACCGGCATGAAAGCAATGAACGATACGTGACTTAATAATAAGGCCACTAAAGGTGCAGAGATAACCTTTCTCTTCATTGGTGAACTCGTGACTTCTTCGAAATAATTTTAAGTTAATGGAGGTAAGAATTTTCTGTCCGGCGTGTGCGACCGACCAGGTATCCGGAGTTTGATAGTAATCGTTGATGAAATTATTAACGGCAGTTTCGCTTGCCTCTTTGCCTGCTTCGGCGCTACTTACGCCATCGGCGAGAGCTACTGCAATCCCTTTGTGCTCCAGCTCATAGTTGTTGTTAGGTATTTGATACGCAACGCAGTCTTCATTACTGGGTTTTTTGCCGGCTCTTGAGCAACTGCCGATAGCAACAGATAATAGTTTGGTCTGATGGTCTTGCATTGATTCCGCTGTGCTATCGTTTGATTCTTTCACGACATTTTTTCCAAGTAAACCGTTAGGGTCGAAGAACTTTGTTTGATCTATTTGGTACTTGCGCTTATTAGTGTGGAGTAGTTAAAGCAAAAATACCACATACTCCAAGAAGTATGTGGCGATTTTGAGTTACCGAATGTTGTTCACTAACCAACATCGATTAAATGTACACTGCCATCGGGTAAGGTTTCCGCAATTTGGCCTTTGGGCTCATCAATAAACCAGCAAGCAAGAAATATAACCGCGGCTGAGGCAGATATCACGAAGAAGAAAGTGCTGTAATCAACAAAGCTTAGTACGGTGAGGTAGGTGACAGCACCTACATTGCCATATGCACCAGCCATTCCTGCGATTTGTCCGGTCATGCGGCGTTTAACCAAGGGCACTATGGCAAATACAGCGCCTTCACCTGCTTGCACGAAGAAAGAACAACACATTGTGGCAATAACGGCAACCGGAATCCACCAACTGCTGTCGATGTTCCCAAGAACACTGTAGCCAATTGCTAATCCTCCGATTAAAAACATCAGAGATTTGCGGCGCCCAAACTTATCACTGAAGTATCCTCCGGTAGGACGTGCCACCAGATTCATAAATGCAAAACCCGATGCAAGTAAACCTGCTTTAACCGGATCAAGTCCTTCAAAAGTCTCTAGGAAAAATAGTGGTAACATAGACACAACCGCCAGTTCAGAGCCAAAGGTAACGAAGTAGGCCACATCCAGAATAGCTACCTGCTTGAACTTGTATTTTTCAAGGTCAGGTACACCGTGCGTTAAGTTTTCTTTATTTACTTTGTAAATGGCGTTAGTTTGTACTGCAAAAAGTACCACTAGAGCCACCCAAAGAATGTACATGGTTTCTTGCGTTAGCAGTGCGACTCCGGCGGGAGAAAGTTTCCAAGCCAACACGCCAAGCGCTGCGTACATTGGGACGTTCATTAACAGGTAGAAATAAAAATCACCCTTGCTGGTAACTTCAAGTCCGCCTGATTTTTTAGGTTTAAAATAAGTAGAGCCTTTGGGAGTATTGCGCGCAACTGTGTAATAGAACATACCATAAATGCCCGCTAACACGCCGGTTAGACCGAGTGCATAACGCCAGCCGTCTTCGCCTCCAAAAAGTAGTGCAATAGTAGGCAGGGTCATTGCGCCAGCGGCAGAACCAAAGTTCCCCCAGCCACCGTAGATACCTTCTGCCACACCTACTTGTTTAGCAGGGAACCACTCACCCACCATTCGAATACCAATCACAAAACCGGCACCTACGAATCCAAGTAAGAATCGAAACAGTGCTAACGCCTGATAACTATCGGCCATCGCAAAACCAATACAGATAAAACTGGATATGATCAGTAGACCGCTGTAAACAATACGAGGCCCAAACTTGTCGACTAATATGCCAATAACAATCCGTGCTGGAATCGTCAACGCGACGTTTAAAATTAACAGGGCTTTGACTTGCGCCGTGGTTAGATCAAAGGCGTCTTTGATAAAAACCATTAATGGAGCGTGTGAAAACCAGACCACAAAGCTGAGAAAAAACGCAAACCAGGTAACGTGGAGCGTTTTAATCTTGGGATCCTTAAAGTTGAGTAGGTTGATTTTACCTTCGTTTGACATCTTTCTTTCCCCTTACATGCCTACATGTAACAAATTTCGGGTTACGCCTTTTGGCTAATTCGCAAATCGATAGTGTATTAACTATCGCACAGGAAGATTGACCTGTATCAAATTGCAATGTGCCTCAAATCCTCAAAAAATGTGTGAGATACTCCCAAAGTGGTAGGGGATGAATTGATGCTGAGACGGGTACTCTGGTTGCATGTCACACTAAAGGAGTAGTGTTGGTTGGTGCTTAATTACCTGGCGATTTTATTGGTAGTAGTTACACTAACCCTGCATGTTTTTCGATAAACTAGTCAAACGGTACATCTAAGAGTCAATTATGGATTCTCAAAATTCACAAGCGCGGCGTGTGTTAATTCTAGCGACTTTGGCTTTTGCAGCTAACTTCTCAGTGTGGACGCTGTATGCCGTGATGGGCATTCAAATTAAAGAAACTTTGGGTTTGTCGTCTACTGAGTTTGGTTTATTACTAGCTTCTCCAATGCTCACTGGAGCCTTGCTGCGCTTTCCCGTTGGTTTACTCTGCGAATACTACTCCTGTCGAAAATTATTCTTATGGCAAATGTTATTGATTGTGCCAGCTATCTTTATGCTTCGCTGGGTCGAAACCTACACCGGATATATATTAATAGGGCTGATTACTGGTATATCGGGTGTTTCCTTTACCATCGGTATTCGCTATGTATCGGTTTGGTTTGAAAGCAAGCAGCAAGGTTACGCGATGGGTATTTTTGGTGCTGGTAATGCAGGCGCAGCCATTACCTTGGCACTTGCGCCTTTGGTGATTCGCTTTTGGGGGTGGGATAGTATTGGAATTTTTTATGCCGTGGGTATGCTGCTCATGGCTTTGATATTTGCGTTGTTAGCACCAGAAGAAACCGCCTATATGAAACAACAGCGCGATACAACAATTTCGCATCACTTAGCACCATTGAAAGAAATTCAGGTGTGGCGTTTCGGCCTTTATTATTATTTTGTGTTTGGCAGCTTTTTAGCGTTACTGCTATGGCTTCCTCAATACTATATGCGGGCCTATCAATTAGATATTGAAACGGCTATGGGATTAACTCTTCTGTTTGTTACTTCATCTTCGATGGTTCGTGCTCTGGGTGGATGGTTTTCCGATCGCTATGGAGGGAGAACGGTGAACTGGGGAGTATTCTGGGTTTGTTTGGTGTGTCTGTTTTTCTTAAGTTATCCACCAACCACTATGACCATTCACGGCGTCGAAAAAGACGTAAAGCTCTATATCGAGATCAATGTTTGGGTGTTCACTGCCTTGGTATTAATTATTGGCGTTGCTCAGGGATTCGGTCGCGCCAGTGTGTATAAAATTATTCATGATTATTATCCAGCTCATATGGGCAGTGTCGGGGGGGCCGTAGCTACAATTGGAGCCCTAGGTGGCTTTACCTTACCCATTCTATTTGGTGTGGCGGTTGATATTGTAGGGATTCATACAGCTTGTTTTATGTTGCTGTATGGCATTCTCGCATTTTGTATGATGGTTATGTACTTTTCAATAAAATCGGAACAACGAAAACGATTGTTACGAGAAGCCATTGCCAATAATTTTTTAAAACAATAATCGATAGTTGTTATGCTTGAACAGTTGATTTCTCCCGAGAGCTCGAAGGTTCCGTTATTGCGTTTAGCCTTTCGGCCATTTTTCTTATTTGGTGCAATGTATTCGGCGTTTGCAATTGCCGTCTGGGTCTTAGTGTTTCGTGGGCAATTGACACTTGATTTATACGGCGGCGCTGTGTTTTGGCATACTCACGAAATGCTGTTTGGCTTTATTGCAGCAATAGTAGTTGGGTTCTTATTGACGGCAGTTCAAAACTGGACCGGGATAAAAAGCATCAGTGGATTTCCGTTATTAATATTATTGATATTGTGGCTTGCAGCTCGTATTGGCTTTTTCTTGGGCGATACTTTCTCTGGATTTCTGCTAGCTGTGATCGACATTAGCTTCTTATTGATTGCAGCAATTTTTCTTGCGGTTCCATTGATAAAAGTAAAACAAACACGAAATTTATTTTTTGTTCCACTGTTGTTGGTGTTTGCCTTTATAAATGGAATGATGCATGTGGCACATATGAATCATAATCACTCGTTAATCATTCAGGCTACGCAAAGTGGACTTATATTGGTTGCCTTACTTATATTGGTGATTGGCGGCAGAGTTATTCCTTTTTTTACCGCGAATGGAACACAAACCCAACGAGTTGCTGCAATAAATTGGCTTGAGCGATTGGCATTAGGAAGTTGCTGGTTGTTATTATTTAGCTTTCTCTCTGGCATGGTGTACAGGATGCCAAAAGAAGTTGTCGCAACATTGTTTGTGTCGGCCGCGATTTTAAATCTTGTGCGCTGGTGGCGTTGGCGGTTCTGGATAACGCTTAATGTATCCTTGCTTTGGACATTGCATCTTGCCTATCTGTTCGTTCTAGTGGCCTTTTTGTTCTTAGCACTGTCTTGGGCATTCAACTTTGTTGCTGCTAGTATCGGTTGGCACATGCTAACAGTCGGAGGAATGGGAGCAATGATTCTTTCGATGATTAGTCGTGTTTCTTTAGGGCATACAGGACGAGCGATTGTGGGGCCTAAATGGATGTTTCCTGCCTTTGCGATTATATTTATCGCAGCATTTTTAAGAACAATGGCTGTTGTTTTACTGCCTCAACATTATCTTACTCTAATATCTATCAGCGGCTTATTATGGGTGCTTGCGTTTCTTTTTTTTGTGTTGGGATACTTCCTTATCTTAACCAAAGCAAGGGTTGATGGTAAAGCGGGTTGATATTTTCTGCTTTTGCTTCGTGCGAAAGCATACTTTCTTTGATAATACATCCCATATGTTCGGTAGGGATAAGTTTTGCTGCAAGGTTGGCGAATTCTGTAGCAACAACTGATAGGTATTGTCACTAAAACTAAATCATAAGTTTCACAACAGTTCTTAAAATTATTCTATTGATTATTACTTCTTAATTTAGATGAAAAATGCTTTATGAATCGAAGAAAAGTTCAGACGGCTCTACGCCAATACATTTAGATATCCTCATAATAGGTATAAGAAAAAAATTAAACTATCTCTAAGTGAGTAGTCTGCAATATTTGAGTGTAATTATTGACTTATATCAAACTCTTTATCCAGTATGAGAATACTCTTAGTCACGGATTACCTTAAATTGCTTTAAAAAATAAGCATTAAACTAAAAGTTCGAAGGTGTGATTATGAACGCATTAAAAAAAGTGACTCAAGTAGCGATTGCCGTATCAGTGGCTTTTTCTGGTTCTGTGTTAGCAGAAAAAGTTTCGTTTGCTAATGCTATTAAAAATGGTGATGCCAAACTAACGTTTCGTGCTCGCTACGAAAATGTTGATCAAGACAATGCATTAGAAAATGCCGATGCATTTACCAATCGAACACGCTTGTCGTTTAGCAGTGCAAGCTTTGGAAACTGGACGTTTAATGTTGAGATGGATAACGTAGCTGCCCTAGCTGATGACTACAACAGTAAAACCAATGGCTTGACTCAGTATTCGGTGGTGGCTGATCCTGAAGGAACTGATTTGAATCAGGCTAACCTCGCGTATTCAAGCGAAGGTCTTACGACTGTGATAGGACGACAACGCATTAATCTGGACGGTCAACGCTTTGTAGGTGGAGTGGGCTGGCGTCAAAACGAGCAGACCTACGATGCAATTCTAGTCAGTAAAAAATTCGGTGATTTTGACCTGGCCTATGCTTATGTTCATAACGTAAACAATATTCTTGATGCTAATATTTTTGGAAATCATCATGTGCTTCATGGCGGCTATCAATTAAATGAAGACCATAGCTTGGGCTTTACTGGTGTTTCTTTAGATGCCGATAACGCCGCAGCGATAGGCTCTACCACGGTGGGATTGGACTACAAAGGTAAAGCAGGAATGGCAAGCTGGAATCTCGCGTGGGCCACTCAGTCAGACGATGGTGATGCCGCAGTCGATTACCAAGCGGATTATTTATTAGCCGAATTAGCGCTGAACTTTAAGCCCGTCTCTGTCACCGTTGGATATGAAGTTTTAGGTAGTGACAATGGCGTAAAAGGGTTTACCACGCCGTTGGCAACGCTCCATAAGTTTCAAGGATTTGCCGACATGTTTTTGTCAACTCCAGACACCGGTGTGCAAGATACCTACGTCAAGTTGGCAGGAAAAGTGGGCAGCACCAAGTTAGCTGTGATTTATCATGATTTTGCAGCAGATTTTGGTAGTGCGAACTACGGAAGTGAGATTGATTTAGTGGCTAACTTCAAAATCAATGACAATTATGGCTTCTTGGCGAAGTACGCAAGTTACAGCTCAGATGATTTTGCAGTAGATACCAATAAATTGTGGCTCATGCTATCTGCAAATTACTAATCGCTTAGCCTTAATTTCAAGGGCGCAAATATAGCGCTCTTACCCTTTTGGGGGTATTTAGCTTCGAGTCTCATAAGGGTATATTAGTTTTATATTAACACCGAGCTTTAAACGCTAAGTCACAAATTAAAATGGTATGCGTTTTCAGCCGTAACCCGTATTTGGATATTCTATCTTTTTAGTTCGTATGATTTATCGAAATACTAGGTTACCAGGGTTAAGTTAGAAATGGCTTGGCCTCCCGTATTTGGAAAGGCGTAATATGCAATCAACCAGCAACATTCTGCAGGACGGTTATGGCCGCGAGTTTCATTATTTGCGATTGTCAGTAACTGATGTCTGCAACTTCAAATGCAACTATTGCTTGCCCGACGGCTATCAAAAGGCTGAGGGTAGCGATTGCCATTCCGCGCTTTCACTCGATGAAATTCGAAAAATCGTTCACGCATTTGCCAAACTCGGCACAAAAAAAGTACGTATCACTGGGGGAGAGCCATCCCTGCGCAAGGATCTCGCCGACATTATTGCAGTGTGTAAAAACACCCCCGGCATTGAGTCGGTTGCCTTAACCACTAATGGCTATAAATTGCCACAAAAAATAGAATCCTGGATCGCCGCCGGATTGGATCGCCTCAATGTCAGCATTGATAGTCTCGATCCTCGTATGTTCAAAACCATTACCGGACACGACCGGCTTAATGAAATTTTGCAAGGTATTGAAATCGCACAACAGTGTGGTCTTAAAAAAATAAAAATTAATGCGGTGTTATTACGTCAATTTAATCATCAAGAGTTTTCCAGTTACCTACAATGGTTGAAAGACAAAGACTTCACGTTACGTTTTATTGAATTAATGCAAACGGGTGACAACAAGCAGTTCTTCCAAGACAACCATGTGTCGGGTGAGTGTATAAAAGAGCAGTTACTGACTCAAGGCTGGACCCGAATAATACGCAGTCAAAGCGCGGGACCTGCGCAAGAGTTTCAACATTCCGACTATCAAGGTCGCATTGGTTTAATTATGCCGTACAGCAAAGATTTTTGTAAAAGTTGCAATCGATTGAGAATTTCGTCGCAGGGGAAATTGCATCTTTGCCTGTTTGGCGAGCTGGGATTACCTCTTAGACATCTCTGTGACGCTAATGACACTGAGCAATTACAGCAGCAAATTCGAACCTATGTGGCTCAGAAAGAAGTCTCCCATTATTTGCATCAAGGCAACTCAGGTTTGACTCGGCATTTGGCCATGTTAGGAGGCTAGTCGGTTCGATGATTGGTGTGGTTTTAACTGGCGGACTATCGATACGAATGAAACAGGATAAGGCAACTTTGCAACATCCTGTACACAAACATCAAACATTACTCGACTATGCACTTGAAGTTTTAATTAATGCTGGCTGCGATAAAGTAATTATTAGTGGTGAAAAATTCGGTGGACTGGCGGACGATTTCCCGCAGCAAGGGCCACTATCTGGCTTGTATTCGGTAGCGAATCGAGTAAAAGAAGATCGTTTTCTGGTGATTCCGGTAGACATGCCGCTACTCAATAGCGAACTATTGAAAGAATTGATCGAACACGCGGAGCAAAACGAAAGCATCTATTTTGAAGACTCGCAAATTCCAATGTTAGTAAACCTCACAACCGATGCGATGGGCTATTTGAAAAATGTGTTAAGTAATGAGGAATCGGATCGATCAATTAAAGCCTTTTTTAGATTTATTGCAGCTCGACCCGTTGCCTGCAGTCGATCTGAATGTTTGGCTAATGTAAATACTCCAGAGCAACTGGAGCAACTCAATCAAATTGAAATCGAAAGGTGAAGTATGGGGCATTTGTCTACCAACAAGTTTGTGCCACTCAACATTGCTGTACTAACTGTATCGGATACTCGCACCAAAGCAAACGATACATCCGGTCAGTTATTAGCAGAGCGAGCGCGCGAATCAGGCCATCGAGTGGTGGAGCATATCATTGTTAAAGATGACGTGTATCAACTGCGCGCTGTAGTGTCACGCTGGATTGCATCTAACGATGTTCAAGCGGTACTTATCACTGGCGGAACAGGGTTCACTATGCGCGACTCGACGCCAGAGGCACTTAAAATATTATTTGATAAAGAAGTTGAAGGCTTTGGCGAATTATTCCGTCAAATTTCTTACCAGCAAATTGGTACTTCAACCGTACAGTCGCGGGCGATCGCCGGTATGGCAAACGGTACTGTTATGTTCTGTATGCCGGGTTCAACCAATGCTTGCCGAACAGGTTGGGACGACATCATTAAACAACAATTAGATGCCACACATAAACCCTGCAATTTTGTGCCTCATCTCAAACAGGCGAACGTAGAACTGTGTGAGACTCGAGGCTAATGAGTAACTTTACCGAACAAGATATGTCACTGACGCACCTTAATGCCAACGGTGAAGCTTCCATGGTGGATGTATCAGAAAAAGCCATCACTACTCGTATTGCAATTGCCGAAGGCTACGTAAACATGCTGACTTCCACTCTGGATATGATCGCAAGCGGCGAGCATGCCAAAGGTGACGTCTTGTCTGTGGCACGTGTCGCCGGAATTCAAGCGGCTAAGCAATGTGGAAATTTGATACCACTCTGTCATCCATTGATGCTGACAAAAATCAAAGTAGATTTTCAAATTGATCGTGCCAATTCACGCGTTCGTATTGAATCGCTGTGTAAATTAAATGGTCAAACCGGTGTTGAGATGGAAGCGCTAACGGCCACCAGTGTTGCAGCCTTAACATTATTCGATATGTGCAAAGCCGTTGATAAAGTGATGGTGATTGATGGAATTAAAGTATTGGAAAAGTCGGGCGGAAAAAGCGGCGATTGGAAGCGCGCTTAGCTTTAGAGAAGAGAGTTAAATTATGATTAGAATATTATTTTTTGCGTCACTTAGAGAGCGATTGAAGTGCGAATCTATTGAAGTAGATTATGAAAGTGGGCTAACGCTTTTCGACTTAAAAGATACACTGATGCAAAAGGATGAAATTTGGCACTCTGCGTTATCCGGTAACTTACTTTCTGCTGTCGAACAAGAAATGGTAGTTGAAAATACCAAGCTCACAGATGGAATGGAAGTTGCCTTTTTTCCACCAGTAACGGGCGGGTAGATTACTCATGATTCGTGTATCTGAACAAGATTTTGTTGTTGCTGACGAGTACCAGGCGTTAATTAACGATAATGCGAGTGATGGCGCCGTAGTGTTTTTTGTGGGACTTGTTCGAGACTTTAACCAAGGAAATAATGTTTCAGAACTGTATTTGGAGCACTATCCAGCTATGACTCAAAAAGTATTATGCGAGATTGTTGAACAATCAAAGCGACGGTGGAATCTTGGACGGGTTCGAGTTTATCATCGAGTCGGCCATTTAAGTATCAATGATCAAATTGTATTCGTAGGCGTATCTTCACGACATCGTGATGATAGTTTTCGTGCTGCACAATATATTATGGATTTTCTAAAAACCGAAGCTCCATTTTGGAAAAAGGAGACGGTTAACAAAAATATTTCTCGATGGGTAGAATCTGAAATTAAAGACTATTCTGCTCGTGATAGTTGGTAATTAGAGTATTAAATTATACGGTGGTGAGTGCTCTAGCAAAAAACATAAAATTAATTGCTGGTTGTTGTTTAGTCTTCTTTAAAGATTGTAAGTAGATTTTGATAGGGTCGAAAGTTGAGTTTGTTAGAGCTAGAATTATTTTTGCCATTGCTTTTTTTGCTTATGGCCATTTTATACGCTTCTGTTGGTCACGGAGGAGCTTCTGGATACTTGGCAGTCATGGCGCTTTTTAACATGTCACCTGATTTGATGCGTCCATCGGCACTGTTAATGAATGTCGCAGTATCATCACTTGCAGTTTTCTTTTATTTTCGAAAACAAGCATTTAATTGGAATTTGTTCTGGCCACTTACAATAACATCAATTCCTATGGCTTATTTGGGTGGCTCTATACAAATTTCAGACTTGTATTTCAAACCTATTATTGGGATTGTACTTTTGTTCTCGGCGTATTATTCAATTTTTTCAAGACAGGAGTACGAAGAGACGAAGCAGCCTGCTTCAAATTCAATATTGTTTGGAACAGGTGCCGGATTAGGATTCTTATCCGGTTTGACAGGTGTTGGCGGGGGAATATTTCTAAGTCCTTTGCTCTTATTTACAAAATGGGCGAGCATTAAAACTATATCGGGTATAGCCGCATTGTTTATTTTAGTTAATTCTATAATGGGGTTATGTGGCTATGTTGCCTCTGGAAATAATATTCCAAGTGTATCTTCTTATTGGTTTTTAAGTGTTCTGGCCGGTGGAATAATTGGAGCTAAACTTGGAAGTGATTTGTTTAATAATAATTTTGTAAGAATAGTGCTTGGATTTGTACTATTTATTTCAGGTATAAAAATGGTTCTTAGTTTTGTCTGAATTAGCGTATATTTGCGTTACGAACTAAATGTTTAGCGAGAATTACCGAAATGGATGAATTATTACAGGATTCATTACAGATCTAAAACGATGCTTTCATCAGAGTGTGAGGAGAGGCTATCAATACAAATTATGATGGAGTGTAGAATATTGGTTTTGACATTTTCGTTGTCGCCGAGACGCGAAGATTAAGAAGTCAATTTTTTATCATTTCCATCTGATTTTCATAATACTTTGTAAAATGGTAACTGACTCAACAATTCCGAGACCGCTCAAATTTACTCCTGGTCTAATTTCAGGGAGTGGAGGAGTTTCTGCAACATTGCCAGAGAGCATTGTAACATACCAATCGTTGTTGAGAGTTGAGGTTTTATTATAGCTAGGTGCATCGAATTGACTTCCAACGAAAACCATACCATCCTGCCGTTGATGCCAAGTATACATTGGAATATTGAAAAGACTTCCAAAAGAATTCATCAAATGGTATCCATGGCCAATATAGGACGATATCGATATTTTTCGGATCATATATTTTCTAAAAGGTAGATCAAACAACAATCCTGTTCTTTGCGAAAATTCGGAGCAAACTTGGCGTAATGTAGGAGTCTTTACATTGAAATTAAAAGTACAATTTAACAAGCTCGTTAGCTCTAAGCATTTGACTTCATAATAATTATTCGAGACCAAGAGCGTAGATACTACAATTCCAGTAAAATACAAGAATAAGCCCTCAGAATCATACCCTATATGGTATTGGAGCATTTGACCTTCCGGCTTCTCGGTTAGAATGAAAGTTGCGGCGCCGGGCATAGAAGATGACAGTCGAATGTTTTCATACGTATGAGTATAAGCTCGACCGTCGATGAATACTTGCTTCTCTAGTATCATAGCTTCCCGATGAAGAGAATCTGACTCGTAAAAACAGAGTTATAGAATGTGGTCTAAATGCACAAAGTATAGGACCTTACTTTCCCAATAATACGGTTTCGTCTTTTTAAATTGTGCAGCAAGCGATAACTTGATTCCGATATTAAAATGTCGACTTACAATCATCTCGAGGGTGCCTGTTTAAAGATGCTTCGTTAAAGGACAGTATTGCAAAGTATGAAATATACACTAAAACTAGACAATAACCCGAATGGGTTAGATCTGGACAAAAGCGAATATAGAGTTTTGTAGGGATTACCTTAAAGGTTTATATACTTCCTAAGGATTTTATAGTTAATTCTAAGAGGTATGGCTAATTTTATAAGAATTAAATAAAGAGCCAGAAATCATTAAACTTGAGCATCGTAGATAAAGTGAGTAGTTAAATCAATTCAACACTCGTTTACCATATAAGAATATTAGTTGTATTTTTGACTCAGATACAACAAGCAATTATAAATGTTAAAAATATATCCTAACTGATTTTAGTAGTAATAATTTCTTTAAAAGAGATTAAAACTCCCGTCGGATTTGCGGTAATTAGAGAGTACAATACCGCTCATACAGAAATTACGTTCCATCAGTTCGATGGCAGATATCTTTCCTTCGGACAATAAACGAACCTCATGCTCGCGAACGGCGCATTTCTTCGCTTCTCTTTGGGATATCTTTCTCATTATATGATGATCGACTAAGAGGAATATGATTGTCAACTTTTATTAGTTATTAATAAACTTTACTTCTATTGAGTAACTTTCATTTGAAATAAGTAATATTCGCTCTTTTAATTTATATTTGTCCTAAATAACAAAACGGCATCTGCTTATACCAGTAGTTATTTTCTAGGGTTGTAATTATTGTAGAGTAAGCAGAAAGTTTGTAGAAGCACTGTATTCTTTGAAGGCAATTCAAATATTTGGGTAATTAATGCAAAGGTGAAGATTTTTCTAGAATTGAGATAGCATCATGAGGATCAATATCTAAAGCCTTGCAGTATTGAACCAACTCATACGCATCCAAGCGCCGCTCCATACTCTCAATTTTTTGAACAAAAGAATGCGGTTCATCTATTCTTTCGCCTAATTCTCGCATACTCAAGCCTCTCAAATTTCGAGATTCCTTTAACCACATCACAAGGCGGTAGTAGGCATTAGATGATATCGCTTTTTTCATTCTGCGAATTATTGTTAGAATAGCCAGTGTACCCAAATTAGGTACACTATCGATTTGATAGAAAATCTAACTAATAAGGGAGTCCGATAGTGATTAAAAATGATATACACCAGGGTAAATGTGGTTTGTGTGGAACCGAGGTGCCAAATGAAGCCACTTTATGCGCAGGATGTGGTGCTAGATGGGGGAGTTCTACTGGAAAAACGCGTCTGGAAGTCTACAAGGATGGTAAGCGAAACCTAAAAGTTGGCCTTTTCTACGGATTAGCACTGTTGTCTTTCTATTTAGTAACTATCTATCTTGGCTCTTTGTGGGCAATTGCAGCAATGGTAGTTGGTTTTTTAGTTGGTCCGGTTTGCCTTGGATTGGTGATAGGCGGTTTGCTTTCTATGAGAAAGGCAAAAACTAATTTAAAAGTTGATTGGTGGTTGATTAGATAGGTTATTTATGCTCTTTCTAGAGTAAGTTCGCCTTGAATAAGTTAACGCCGAAATGGGCATCGCTTAAACTCAACTTGAAGAAAGTTAGCAGAATAAGAATTAATCTCATGCATCTTTCTTAAAACATTTATCTGCTCAAACATTTAGACCTAGCTTTCTTTTAACAGGAAGCGAGAGTTTTGACACCATAAGATTTACCTGTTCTAAAGCATTTTCTGATCTTAATGTAGAGAGTTGCCTTTTGTAATGCTTTAACTCCTTCAAGACATCGGCTTTAGGATGTTGATTAATTCCTTTAGACATTGTTCTATCATGCGTTAACAATTTTTTATCCATTTCATCTACTAGATGTTTATTGACATCTAGTAAGAACTTTTTCAATTCAGCTGAATATGAGGAAGAAGAAGTTAATGTAGTCGGTTTTACGCCAACGTGTCTCGCAACTTCACTGGCGAATATTTGATAATTTGACTTTCTCTTATAATGTTTACGTAGAGAATGGATCTTAATATATCTCAACTTTTCATCTTTTTGTTCAATAATGAAGTGGAATGCTTTCAGAGAGATGTTTTTGTCTGATGCCCAGTTAGGTATCCTATTAACTTTACTCTTCTTGCTTGCTTTTAAGTTTATCAAGTCGAGAGCTGTTTTCATAAGAATTTAGGCCTGTTTTCCAAGGATGTCTTAATTGTTTGGATTACTAAAGGATCTGCTCCTAAATCAATTAGGTGAACAAGTGCCTTCTTAACTACTTTTTGGGATGCCATGTATAGTGGTTCTAAGGTTTCTGTTGAATTAAGAATACTTAAATCATTAGCGATGCCTAGCAATATACCTTCTGTATTACCAGACTGGGTTAAGTTATTACAACAGCCAAGGCACAAACTTGGTGTTGCATTATGTCTAACTGGGATTCCTCCGACAGCGCATTTTGCTCTAAACATGCTTCGTCTGCTTAATAAGCAATATCCCCAAGGACTAGATTTAATATCGATGATCTCTTTTAAGCAAAAATCAGCTATTTCTTGAACAGTTTTAACATGAGTTCTTAAAAACATTCTTCGTAAAAGCTTACTAAAGGCACCTGAATAATCATGCCCTCTTTTAGAGATGTAGTTATTGACGATAGAGGTTATAACCTCGCGTTTAACGTTCTGATGCTGCCAATAGTTGTCTTTGTTATCAACGTATGCATTCCACTGAGTATGAGATATATGTTTAAAACTAGAGCGAATCATCCATCCAATGTCACCATCAAATCTACGATATACAGATTCTGCCCACATATGTCTAAATGCATGAACTGTGGGGTAGAGGCAATCTGTAAGTAATTCCGTAATAACATCTTTTGTTAAAGTAGGATGCTTTGATTCCGTATTTTGTAAATAATTGTAAGTACTTGGTGATAAATATTGCTCTAGAAGATCTGAGTGCTCTTTTGCTAACTTACCTTCTCGAAACATAGGAATGAGATTTCTACGCTTGTCGTATTCGATTAGAAATCGAACTCTTTCAATCTGAGTTTTAGCGGTGATGTACGCATGAACTAAATCAGGTGCGAATGTATTTTCTGGTTCTTTTTTTAAGTCAGATATACTAGAGAATTTTTTTGATATTTCAGTAAAGGGCTGGTAGTGGCTTACAAAGTGTGCCCAAGCATTTCTAACGGTTCTTTTCATAAACTCCGCTGAATTATAAATATTCTTTGCGCTGGACTGGAATCTATACAAGCAGGGACGCAATGACTCAGCCAAAACTAAAAAGCTCATGAGCTTTAGTGTTTGATAGGCCTTATAAGAAATTTCACGGTTGAGCTTAATATCGCCGTTTGTTTTAGGAACATACCACTTTACTGAAAATCTTAATGGATTAGCTGATTGGTCCAATATATCTCTATTATAATCTGTGTGTACATTTGCAATGCTAAATCCATATTCGCTCTCTCGCCAACCCGTTATCGCGACAAAGTAAGTTGCTCCAGCATCCTCGATAAGTTTGATATATTGATCCGACAGTGTAACTCCTTTTGAACCAGATCTCTCTAACCCAAATTTCCGAAAAAACGATCTGTTTGGAACGCTTGGATTGCAATTGTCAACTAACTCTTGAAACATTGGTTGTACTATTGAAAAAAGATTGATACTTCGGCCTTCCAAATGAAGGCTCTTACTTAAATCATTCTCAGGATTAGGATTGGTTCTGAATTCAGGGGCTTTTGATTGGATTATTCTATCTACATAAATTTCAACTAATGCAGTTAAAGATGGTACGATATATTCTTCTGAAGATTCTAAACCAGCTCTATTGGCAATATCTCTTATGTTCTTTTCCTCAAGAATTGTCTTTCTGGATAACAAAAGAGATTGAATTCCTTTAAATGCAATGATCGTTTCTTTATGAAGCTCGAAAAGCCTTTCTAAACCTAAGTTTCTTCTGTATCTTTTACATAACTGATTTGGAGTCAATCCTTCCAGAAAGCTCCTGCATATTGGACGAAGAATTCCCATTGTTCCTTTATCGTTATAAAAGAATCCAGCTTTATTGCTGATTTTTCTAACTTTTAGTAGAGTCCAGCCGATAGATGCTGCGACTGAGAAGTGTTTGTCGAATATATTTGCGCAATGTTCAACATAAAACTTTCCGTAATCCAATGTTAAGTTGTTTAGAGAGCCGCCATCTTTCCAGTCTCCAAAAGTCAAGTCTCCCTGGTACTTACTTTCGAAAATAAATTTTAGTCTTTTATGTATCATTCTGTTACTAAAGTTTTGGTCAAATAAAAATGGTAAACCATGAATTTTGCTTACACTATTCCATTCATTGGTATTCATAGCAGTAAGCGAGACATGGTAACTTAAAGGAGTCACTTTAGGGACAGGTACTCCATTGTTCATTGAGTGAGATAATATATACTCTAAGTAACTTTTTAGGTCGTTTTTATTAATAGTATTAATTTTATTTTTGTGTAAGTAGAAAAAGATTTTTATTATTGATTCAAATATATTTCTCAATGTCACAATTCCATTTTTTCCCGCGCTCATAAATAGAAAGAAGCTTTTGGCAATTGCTTTTGAATTAGAGTCGGTGTTGAAATCGATGCTTATATTACTAAGTGAAGTGAAATCAGCTGTAAACCCTTGTGGCTTAGCTTCAAATCTCCAAGTATCATGATGGATTAAGTTATTTTTTCCGGGAAGTTGATCTAGGATATTTTGTAATTGCGTATTTTTACTTTCAAGTGTTCGAGAAATCTTTTGGCTGGTCGAAACGTTCATTAAGCTACTCCGCCTCTAGCTTCGTTAGTGAATAGAGGAGGTAGTACGTGCTTTATTTTATTATACTCAGATTTTCCTAACTTAAATACAGTAGGTTTTATGTATTCATGTAGAATAACATTCATCCACTCTACTTTAGGAAGCACTGTTTGTTCAAAATATGTTGGGCAATTATTTAGCAGTATATTAAATTTATTTTCAACCTCAAGTATATAATGCAGCATATACACCACACTTTCTGGAGATTCGATAACCAGAATATCTTCATTAGAAAGCGTATTGCTCTGGAAAAATCTTGTCGATTCACAAACAGAAGAGTTTTTTGGGAAGCTTTTCTGAGAGCTTTTTCCATTAATTAGAGTTGTTCTAAGTAAAATATCATTGATTCTATAAACAGCTTTGTTCAAGCTGGGTTTGTAGACTACCTTCTCAAGATCGTTAAGCACAAGTCTAGTTATTCGGCCATGTTGATTTATCCAGTCTTTATTTTCATCCGTTAGATAATGTAACTTCTCAACGTTGTTTGTATGTGAATTGACATTAATTAAGTCGCTTTCTCTATATCTATCTGAGCGAGAATACACACTTGATGTCTTAATTGCTTGCAAAGTGAAAAAATATGCAGGAATCGGATACTCTACTTCAGATCTATATGATTTTGACGTAGTACATTGATTTCTTATCTTTTTTTCTCGATACCATGTATGATATGAAATGGTTCCGTATTTCGAAAAAGCATTAAATGCATCGATAAAAATACTGGATGCTGACCTTGCTTCAATATTTTTTGAATATTCTTTATTAAAATAGGTGGACTGCCAAATGTTGCTTAATCTTGTTGATATAGTGTCATGAGATGCAAAAGTTAGGTAGTGTAATTTTTGGATGTTGTGAGTAAACAGAGCGTTGCCTTCAAAGTTACAATAGTTTAGATAGAGAAATATTGCTTTTCCTTCAATTGAGCGAATATCAACTATTGGGCTTGTATACCTAATGTTTGATCTTGACTTATAATATTCGCATTGAATCAAAATCGGATTTTTATTTCTATTGTAACTAATTTGAAAATTTGATTTTTTTAAAGAGGCGATGTTGCTAGGTTGTACTGCAAGTGAAGCGCAGATCCATGCAAACAAAAGTTGCTCAATAGGACTCGGACAAAATAGATATTCCTTAGAAAATATCAAAGGTTTGAGGAATGATTTGGTTTTTATGGATAACGGTTTATGTTCGTTATTGGACAATAATGCGGAAATAAGCCTCGAAGAATCCTTACTTGACAAAGTATCCAGATAGAATAATTCGAGATAAGAGTTCGTATAGGTAGTAGACTTGTTAAGCACGTTGTAAATTTTCTTGCAGTAACTTTGGTACTCAGTCCTTTCCTGTATGTTTTTATAGCTTTTTGGGGAAAAGCTAATTTTGTCATCTTCAAGCAAACACGAGATTTTTCTCTTTGAATCAATAATACTGTGCAATAATGTTGCGGCTGCTATAGAGAATGATGTTACCAAGCGACTTGGGCTTTCAAGTTTAAGGTATGCCTTTTCTCCAAGAACACTTCTAAGCCACGTAGAATTCGAAAAGAATGACGTAAGCGTAGTAGGTTTAGGTTTTTCACATAACGCGACTTTCGTATTATCAATAATGCTATTTATATTTATTGCCTCAAGGCTTGATTGATTTATTGAGAGAAGGCTTTCATTAAATAATCTAATGATTTTTGAAACACCAGTGGATTGTGGCTTAACTTTGTTCTGAGTTATTCGCGAAAGTTGGAATCTATTGAGCACATGAAAGTAATTGTCTTTGGTTACTTCATCGTCAGTTAACCATTTAACAAATATTTTTACTCCGTTAAGATAGCTGTCGCGAGAACCTTGAGATATGCTCGCCCACCACTCCGATTTTAATGCTTCAACTATAGAGTTAATGATTCTTCGTTTATAGATTGAATCTTCTTTGAAAGATTCTAACTTGCTAGACAATCCAAGTTGAGTAAATAAACGTTTTTTAGAGTTAATTAGGATTGAGTTACTCACTGATTTATACCTTCTATATAAAACATTAGCTGTCTTAAACGAATATATCGCGTGGTAGTCGATGTATTTTTGTGTCCTAGTCTTTTAGATACGGTCAATAAGGCGGCACTTTCTGAGCGAGTTTCCCTTCCGTACTGATCGCATAGTTCTGAATGGTATAATTCGGTTGCAAATGTATGTCTTAAATCGTGATATGAAGACGCTTGATGGAGATGGGGCAGTGATTCTTTGCATTTTCTAAATACGGTTGAAGCATGCGATTTACTAATAGGCTTTCCTTTTCCTTCGTTATCGGATCTGATAAAGAGTGTGTCGCTTGGAGTTCGTGATGTGGAAGCAATTTCGTGACGCTCAGTTTCATAGTAAGTTTTCATGGCTTTTAGTAGAGAACGGTCAAAATATATGTATCTGGAACGACCACGCTTTGTATATTTTCCATTTAATAAAAAACGAAACCTATTTGTTGTTGAGTCGGAATCAAGTTGTTGAAACAGTTCAAGCAAACCTATATTGACTTTTAATCTTGATCGATGAGACTTTAGAATCAGACCTGTATTCTCTTCTGCTCTCATTCCGACTTCATAGCCCATTCGAAGTATTAATCGATCTCTTAGGGAGTTACAAGATTCTAGAAGCAGCAGCCTATCATCTTTGGATATATAATTTATTCTTGAATTGGAACAATCTTTCTGAGAAATAAGCAGCTTTGTTTGGGAATATATATTCGTTACAGGAATGTTGTTTGGCTCTATAAGATCTAGTGAAAAAAGAAAATTATAGAATGCACTTAATGCGGAGCAATGTGCTTTTAATGAATTAATCGAGTGGAGTTGAAGTGGTAGGTAAGAGTTTAAATAACCGCTCAAAAATTCTGAATCAATTTTCTCTAACCTATGTACGTTTATGCCTTGTTTTTTGTTGTTTTCATTGACATATAATATGAAGCGGTATAGGTGACCAATATAATTTTCTGCAGTATTTTTTGAGATGGGTTTAGTAGTGAATGAGGTTGAGATAAATCTCGGCGTTCTTTTTAATTTTCCTAAAGAAGGTGTTCTAGCAGTTGTGATCCAATCAAAGATTGACTCGGTGTTCGCTAGGTGTATTTGCCATAAAAGTGGAAGTAAGATCACGCAATTGTTGTCATCTAAAAATATACGTAATTCGCCTATCTCCGTATTTTCAAGTGCGATATCTCTAAGTAATATTCGTTTCATTGGTCAACTCAAATAATGGCTACTGTTTTAAAAGTAGCAAATATTTCGAGGTAACCTAATAAATTATCCTTGCAATTCTAGGTCATTATATTACCGGTATTGGGTGGAATCTCCGGCTGATAGAGAACAATATTGAGCATTTATAGAACTCGCGTTATTGAGTTTGATATTTTTTCTGTTTTCTAGTGATGGTATTTCGGCCCCAGCCGAGTAATTTGGCTGCGTCTTGTTTGTGTCCATCACTAATGGTTAACGCTAATTCTATCAAAATCTTTTCGAACTCTTCTTGAATATTTTCGAGTGCTTGCTGATCGCCTGATTCAACTTGCTGTACCAGCTTTTGTTTTAAAGCGGATTGCCAGTTTTGATTGACCGGTAAATTGCTGGATTCTGGTGTTGTCATGCTTTTTACTTCCGATGGTAAATCGGCTGCCATGATTTCACGACCGGACGACATAACCATTAGCCAGCGGCAAACGTTTTCGAGTTGCCGAACATTGCCTGGCCACTCGTATTGCATCAGCTGTTGTTCGGCTTCTCGACTTAATTGTTTGGGTTCTGTTTCCAGTTCTTTCGCAGCTTCACTTAAAAACTGCTTCGCGAGAAGTGGAATATCAGTGATTCTTTCTTTTAAAGTTGGTAATTGAATGCGTATGACATTAATGCGATGAAAAAGATCCTCACGGAAACTTCCACGTTTCACCAGTTCACTTAAATCTTGATGGGTTGCTGCAACGACGCGAACATTGGCTCGAATGGCTTGGGTGCCGCCCACTCGGTAGAAGGCTCCTTCGGAAAGAACGCGTAACAAACGCGTCTGTGTTTCGAGCGGCATATCGCCGATTTCATCAAGAAACAGCGTTCCACCGTCGGCTTGTTCAAAGCGCCCAAGGTATCGCTGGCTGGCACCGGTAAAAGCTCCTTTTTCGTGGCCAAATAGTTCGGACTCAATGAGGTCTTTAGGAATGGCGGCCATATTTAGTGCGACAAAGGGACCGGTTGAGCGGCGACTGTGTTGGTGAAGTGCACGAGCAACTAATTCTTTCCCGGTTCCGGATGCACCATTTATGAGCACTGAGATGTTTGAACGAGACAGTCGACCAATAGCACGAAACACTTCCTGCATGGCAGGAGCCTCACCTATGATGGTTGGCATTTCGGGGGCTTCGAGTTCGTTTCCTGGGGCATCAGCATCTTTGTGAACATGGGCTGCACGACTTACCAGCTCAATGGCCTGATCAACATCAAAAGGTTTGGGTAAATAATCGAAAGCACCATATTCATAGGCGTTCACAGCGCTTTCCAAATCACTATGCGCTGTCATAATAATTACTGGGATTTCTTGATGGGACTGCTTCAGCTCTTTTAGTAAGACAAGTCCGTCATCGCCTGGCATGCGAATATCGCTCAATACGACGGAAAAAGGATGGTCGCGTATTAATCGTCGCGCATCGTCAGCATTAGCCGCTGCGGTCACCGTAAAACCTTCATCTTCTAAAGCTTCAGTGAGTACCCAGCGGATTGAATTATCATCATCGATAACTAATACATTGGCTGTATCGGTCATGTTTGCTCTTCCGTTTTATTTATGAACGGCAAATAGATGGAAAAACAGGTTTTTCCCGGTGCCGATTCATATTCAATAATGCCGTCGTTTTGTCTTATCAGCGACTGCGCAATTCCCAGGCCAAGCCCGCTACTTTGTTTACCGCTGATAGTTGGAAAGAAAATAACGTCTTTAAGTTCGTCTGAAATTCCAGGGCCGTTATCTTCCACATCAATTCGTGCCATGATGCGAAACTGTTTTGGCCCGATTGAGTGTTGATGTACTGCACGAGTACGTAGGGTTATTTCACCTTCAAAGCTAACGGCTTCACAGGCATTGTTCATCAAATTCAACAAGGATTGATAAACTTGTTCGGGTGCGATGTTGAGCTCTGGCAAGCTTGGATCATAGTCGCGAACAATAGTAACTTTGTTGTCCGTTTGAAGCTCAACGACTTCAATAGCGCGCTCGGTCAGTGAGTGGATGTTGGTTTCTTTGCGCTTTTCGACTTTGGCTGGCGTGAGCATTCGGTCGACCAGTGTTTGTAGTCGATCGGCTTCACTGACTATGACTTCTGTGTAACGAGCGAGGTTTTCTGGGACTTTCCTGGCCAGTAACTGCGCTGCGCCTCGTAATCCACTAAGCGGATTTTTAATTTCGTGGGCAAGATTTCTCACCATCGATAAACTGACTTTGTTTTGGTCCAGCAGTTGGTATTCCTTTCTGATGCTCATTTGTTCACGTGCACACATGATTTCAAGCAGAATAACTGGCGTATGCTCCAAATGTTGGTAATTCAATGATATGTGGCACCCTTGCCACTCCTCCTGTGCGGTCACCAGTGTCGCGTCTTCCATTTGCCACTGGCCTTTCTGTTGGAAGCACTGATGCAGAATTTCTTCTGTTACATCGCCAGCAACCAATACCGACATCAGCGGCTGCGTTTGTACCCGACGTAAGCTTTGCGCCAGCAGCGCTTCTGCGGCGTCGTTGAGCCACAGTATGCGAAGCGACTCATCAACCATCACGATGGAGGTTTGCAAGAGACGGTAAACATTATCAATTTGAATAGGAATCATTGCACCATTATAGTTCATTGTTGTCTTGGTGCACCAGTATGGTGCTTTGTGTTTTGCTTGAATGACCGAATAAGCAAAAAAAAGCCCGGCAATTAACCGGGCTTTTCGCGAGTATTGATGATTACACGCTGTAGTACATGTCGAACTCAACTGGGTGAGTTGTCATTTGTAAGCGTTGAACTTCTTCGCTCTTCAGTGCGATATACGAATCGATAAAGTCATCACTGAAAACGCCGCCTTCAGTCAAGAACGCACGATCTTTATCAAGCGCATCAAGCGCCATTTCTAATGAAGATGCAACCGTTGGAATTTCTGCTGCTTCTTCTGGAGGAAGATCGTACAAATCTTTATCCATAGCGTCGCCAGGATGGATTTTGTTCTTAATTCCATCAAGACCAGCCATTAACATACCTGCGAAACACAAGTATGGATTCGCTGTCGGGTCACCGAAACGAACTTCGATTCGACGTGCTTTCGCTGAGTTTACATGTGGAATTCGAATAGAAGCAGAACGGTTACGAGCTGAGTAAGCAAGCATAACAGGAGCTTCGAAACCTGGAACTAATCGTTTGTAACTGTTAGTAGAAGCGTTAGCTAGAGCGTTTAACGCGCGAGCGTGCTTGATGATTCCACCGATGTAGAAAAGTGCTTCTTCAGACAAACCGCCGTATTTGTTTCCGGCAAAAACATTTTCACCTGTTTTGCTGAAAGACTGATGTACGTGCATACCGCTTCCGTTGTCGCCAACGAGAGGCTTAGGCATGAAGGTCGCTGTTTTGCCATAAGCGTGAGCAACGTTGTGAATAACGTATTTGTACTTTTGAATTTCGTCAGCTTTCTTAACTAACGTATTGAATTGCGTAGCAATTTCGTTTTGGCCCGCTGTTGCAACTTCATGGTGATGTGCTTCAATAACTAAGCCCATTTCTTCCATGATGTTACACATTTGCGAACGAATATCTTGCGAAGAATCAACAGGAGGAACGGGGAAGTAACCACCTTTTACGCGAGGACGGTGACCTGTGTTTCCGTCTTCATAGCCTTTGCCTGAGTTCCATGCCGCTTCTTCACAATCAACTTTAAAGAATGAACCGGCCATGTCTGTATGGAAACGAACGTCTTCAAATAAGAAGAATTCAGGCTCTGGACCAAAATACGCTTCGTCACCTAAACCAGTCGATTTTAAATACTCTTCTGCACGTTTAGCGATAGAGCGTGGGTCACGATCGTAACCTTGCATAGTTGAAGGTTCTAAGATGTCACAAGTGATGTTAAGCGTTGGATCTTCACAGAAAGGATCCATAACCGCTGTTTCTGTATCTGGCATTAAGACCATGTCAGATTCATTGATGCCTTTCCAACCTGCAATTGAAGAGCCATCGAACATTTTGCCTTCGTTTAAGAAATCTTCATTAACTTGGCTAGCAGGAATAGAAACGTGTTGTTCTTTTCCTTTGGTGTCTGTGAAACGTAAATCGACGTACTTAACGCCTTTTTCCTTAATCATGTCAATGACATTTGCGACGGACATAGTTATCTCCGGTTGTTATAGTCTAGTGGATTTAATTTTTTTGTTCTGCTGAAAAGCAAGCGTCGTGCCAATCCCCAATTTGGGGAGGCGCCTGCCAGAGAATCGACTCTGGAGTGCATTTGAGTATAGATGGAAGAGCAAAAATAGAAAGTTTTATGCACCACAAAGGTGATTTGGTGTTGGTGTGCACCAAAAAGGTGTTTGGTCAGGAGCTCCTTATTGTTAGCTCGATTTGCTTTGTAATAAAAAAGCGTTTGGCAGACTAATAAGTTATTGAATACCTAGGTAAGCGATGTGAATTAACTGCCTTATTTACAACGGAATCAGGGAAGATGTTAATTCGTTTGGAGTCCGCTACAATATGCGCTCAAAAAATTGTAACCCATATAAGTAAAGTGTTGAGGAAATCATGCCGTTAATTAAATACATTGATCATGCGGGTAATGAATACGAAGCCGATGTTGACGTTGGAAAAACCGTTATGGACGGTGCAATGGATAATATGATTGATGGAATTTTAGCAGAGTGTGGCGGTTGTTGCTCTTGTGCTACTTGCCATGTGTATGTTGATGAATCTTATCTTCCGGTAACAGGCAATGCGGAAGGCATGGAAAAAGAAATGCTGACGGCAGTGAACGAACCAAAAGATAACAGCCGTTTGAGTTGCCAAATTTTTGTGACTGAAGAAATGGACGGAATGACGGTGCGTATTCCTGAGTCACAGTATTAATGCCTAAACTTTTTTGCAAATAACGCAATGGCTTTTGAATGGTATGACGCGATTGGCGCTTTAGGATCTTTATTGATAATTGGCGCCTTTTTCTTTTTGCAAATCGAAAAAATAAAAAGCGACTCTATGAGTTATAGCATCCTCAATGGTTTAGGGGCTGTGCTCGTACTCATCTCCGTCTTTTACTCATTTAATCTGGCGGCACTCATTCTACAACTATTTTGGTTAGCAATTAGTGCCATTGGAATTATCCGTGTTGTAAAAAAGAAAAAACAATCTTAAGGAGTATTCACGGTGGACATTAGCGATAAAGAAAACTCTTGTCTGATTGTTGGTGGCAGTCATGCGGGAGCTCAATTAGCCATTAGTCTTCGTCAAATGGGATGGCAAGGCCGAATTAAAATTATTTCTGAAGAAGCCTATTTGCCTTACCAAAGACCACCACTGTCGAAAGCGTTACTTGCAGGAAAACAAGAGCTGGAGAATGTTTACATACGTCCAGAAACTTTATACGAAAAGCAAAATATCGAATTTGCGCTGAAAACTCGAGTCGCAAAAATAAATCGCAAAGCGAAAACGGTAGAGACGCAAACCGGAGAAATTATTTCGTACGACAAGCTTGCTCTATGCACCGGAGCTCGAGTTCGAAAGTTAGAAATTTGCGGTACCGACTTAGCGGGAATTCATTATTTAAGAAATTTTGCCGATGTGAGTCGTATAAAAGGAGAATTAGATTCTCCCAAGAAAATATTTATTGTCGGTGGCGGGTATATCGGTCTCGAAGCTGCGGCATCATTGAAACAATTGAATCACGAGGTGACCGTTGTTGAAGCTGCAGGTCGAGTTCTTCAGCGAGTAACAGCACCACAAGTATCTAACTTTTTTCATGCCAAACATCATCAACAAGGTGTTTCCATCGTTACAAATAAGCAAGTCGCTGAGTTTTTAGGTAATAACAAAGTTGTTGAAAAAGTTGTATGTACCGATGGAACCGTATTTGAAGCCGATCTAGTTATAGTTGGAATCGGAGTGCGCCCGAATGAAGAGCTTGCAGCTCAAGCGGGTTTAAAAACGAATAATGGCATTTGGGTTGATGAATTTGCGCAAACGGACGATCCCGATATTGTTGCAGCTGGTGATAATACGAATCACCCGAATAAACTGTTAGATACTCGTTTACGTTTGGAATCTGTACCCAATGCGATGGAACAGGCAAAGGCAGCTGCGGCCAGTATTTGCGGTAAGCCTACAGAATACGCTTCACTGCCATGGTTTTGGTCCGATCAATATACAATAAAGCTACAAATTGCGGGACTCAATACGGGGTACGACCAAGTTGTTCTTCGCGGAGATCCTGCCGATGGCAATGACAGTTTTGTCGCTTGGTATTTAAAAGGTGGCAAATTACTAGCTGCAGATTGCATTAACCGACCTAAAGAATTTATGTTTGCCAAACAACTGCTGGCAAAAAAGATAGACGTTAAACCAGAGCAATTGACGAATGAAAATTTTGAGTTAAAGCAACTTGTTTAACTATTAGAGAAGGAAATATATAAATGAAAATATTACTCGTATTAAGTCTTACCATTCTACTAGCTGCTTGTCAGAGCACTTCGAATGGCAATACCGCTTTTTCTGGTAAGAAAAAATTAGATGACTGTGGGTTAATAGATGAGTCAGACCGAGTGGAAGGAGACAACAACGAGGCAATTCCATGTGTTGTTGTTACGCCTTTTTATCCAAGAGATTTAGCGATAAAAAGAATCTCTGGGCACGTAAAGTTTGGTTTTCTGCTTAATGACGCTGGAAAAGTTGAAAATGTTCGAGTTATTGAGTCAGTGCCTCAAGGGAAGTTTGATTATGCGGCTTTAAAAGCACTCTCCGAATGGACTTTTAAATTACCGAATAACAATGGAAAGTTAATGCTCGATAAAGAACTGTTTTATACCATGGAATTTAAAATAGACGGTTAATATTGCTATAGATGTTTTGCATCTATCCATACCTATTTTTCTAAATGAAGTATCAAAAGGGGCTGTAATAGTCCCTTTTAATTTTTTTGGAGCATATATATTGTTTTGGGAAATAGAAGTCAGCAATTGTACTGATTGTAACTTTCTCTGTATTTGATATTTTCAAATTATCAATTTAGGCTTGTATCAAAAATTAATTATTTATGATTTTAAATGGCAAAACCTAACAAAAAAGGACCAACCAAAACTGTCGATATTTATTGCAGTCAGTGTAAGGCACAGCTGTACACCTATCGAAAAGGAGGCAAAGGCGCGTTGGTTAAATGTTTTAAAGAACGGATTTCTAAAGATTTTACAAAAGTGCCCGCAACCTGTCCTGAATGCGAGCAAGTCTTTGGGAGAGAGACTCTTATTCGTGGTACTCCTGCGTTTAAAATGATTGGTGGAAAAGTATTTATGAAGTAGAGACTCTGACTTCTCCCTATATATTATCTAATAACCATCTCTTTACTAATTCTTCTTGAAAGGACATCTGAAGGACGTATTTTCAGATTTTTGCTGACTCTTTTTACCTTTTTTCAATCACTTTCCTAATTCAGTGTTGCTGATATCAATATGAGATTGTTGATTAACACAATGGCAGGACTAAACTATTTTTAGACAGATGGAGAGTTCTAAATTGGCCGAAAATATTAACTCGATAAAAACCCAAAAGCCAAGATGGTTTTATGCTTATCTCGCGTTGGCGCTTTTTGACATTATTACTGTGGTCGCAAGCTTGTATCTTAATAAGGAAATTATCGGTCTTTATTACAATACCGTTGACGAAAATAAGCTGTGGGCTGAGTTACAAACAGAGATGTCGGACTTGGCTGATAAAGCATTAATACTTAATGGGCCTGGAAATAATGTGTTTGACTCTTTAAACGTTACCAAGGAGAGAGCTAACTACGATCAAGCGAAAGAAACACTGCTAAATAAATATGACGCCCTAAAAAAGTCAGTTCTAACTCATCCATTGATTGACTCTACAGAAAGAATTATTTCTAGTCTAGATGATTCGTATCGCAGTTTTGAACAGTTGGACGCTGAGGTTTCCTTTATTTTTCGAGAAATAGAGAATGCAAACGTTGATATTGCGGCCACACACATGTCGACGATGGATAGACATTATGCTGAATTAGCGAGTCATATTGCCATTGCTTCATCTGAAATCCAAAAAATGCAACTCGACTATATTGACAATCAACTGGTTCAAGCTGAGAGATTAAAAGCATTTGAGTGGTTAATCGGTGGATTTATTGTACTCATGGTGATTGGGGCGACTTTATATGGGAACTCTTTAATTAAGAAGATTAAAAAAGACGAAACTAAGCGGCTTCAAACAGATATAGAGTTGCAAACGGTATTTAATTCAACACCCGACCCGTCTTTAGTCATTAATGAACATGGAGTTGTGCAATCGGCCAATATGGCACTAACAAAAGAGTTGGGCTATACCATTGAAGAGGTAGTTGGAAATAATATTTCAATTATTATGCCTGAGCCACATCGCAGTAATCATGACAGTTATATTCAAGAATATCTAAAAACTCATTTGGCAAAAGTAATTGGTAAATCAAGAGAGTTAACGGTATTTCATAAGGACGGTTATGAAATACCTATTATATTAAGTGTTAGTGAAATGCTGCTACCTCATGGAGTCCATTTTCTCGGGACGATTCATAACATTACAGAGCAAAAACGCGAAGCTAAAAAACTTGAGAGAGCGAAAGCGTCGGCTGAACGGGCCAATAAACTTAAGTCTGAGTTTCTTGCAAATATGAGTCATGAAATTCGTACGCCAATGAATGGTATTATGGGTATGAATACACTTTTGCAAGAGACCGAGTTAGATTCGGAACAAAGAAAATTTACTAATATCATTCATAATTCATCTGAAACCTTGCTTCATTTGCTTAATGACATTCTTGACTTCTCTAAAATTGAAGCCGATAAACTTGACTTAGATTACATCAATTTTAATCTTAGATTGCTTCTTGAGGAGGTTGCGGAGCTCGCATCTTTGAAAGCTTGGGAAAATAAAGTTGAAGTACTATTAAAAATTCAACCCAATGTTCCAAAGTATATATTTTCTGATCCTGTTCGTCTGAGACAAATTTTAAGTAACCTAACGAATAACGCGCTCAAATTCACCGAGCAAGGTCAGATAGTTATTGAAGTTTCTGTTAATGAGAGAAGTGAAAATGGATTTAATTTGCAGTTTTCTTTGATTGATACAGGGATTGGAATTAATCAGAAACATATCGCCAATATTTTTGAAAAATTCTCGCAAGAAGACTCTTCAACGACTAGAAAATACGGAGGTACAGGGCTAGGACTAGCGATTTCTAAAAAGCTAGTACAAATGTTGGGAGGTCAAATTAGTTGCACGAGCGAAAAAGGGAAGGGCTCTAATTTCAGCTTCAATATTGTCGCGGCACTTTCTGCTCAAGGAGAATTGGAAGAGCAAAGTGATATGAATGAACTAAAAAACAAATCAATTTTGGTGGTTGATGATAATGATATAGGTCGAGAAATTACGTCAAGTTTACTCAAACATCACGGAGCAAACGTAACCTTAGCTTCATCATCAAAAGAGGCATTGGAATCTATCAATGAAATTTCCTTTGATGCTGTTTCGACAGATTTTATGATGCCAGAAATGGATGGTATAGAGTTGGCTTCAGCGATGCGAAAAAACGGGTTTGCAAATCCTATTGTGATGTTATCTTCTGCCAATATAAAAGATCAACTCGATAACATCGGTTCAATTAATGGCTTTCTTTTGAAGCCTGCTGAGAGCCTTAAGATTGTCAGTATGTTTGAACGAATATTTGATAATTCTCAGCTCAACCGATTGTTAACTTATGCTGACTTATCAAAGTCTATTGAAAGTCTCACATCTACACGTTCTCAGCTGGTAACCACAATAAAGAAAGTTCTTCTGGTAGAGGATAATAAAACCAATCAGATTGTGGCAAAGTCCATGCTAGCCAAAATTGTTGAGTCTATTGAAATTGCAGAAAACGGAGAAGAGGCTTTTGAAAAGTTCCTCAATTCCAGTTTCGATTGTATCTTCATGGATTGCCAAATGCCAGTGTTAGATGGCTACGAAGCGACCAAGAAAATACGGGCTCATGAAGCAAAAACTCAGGCTAAAAAAATACCGATTATTGCACTAACAGCAAATGCAATGAAATCTGACATAGAGCGTTGCTTTGAAAGCGGCATGAATGATTATTTATCCAAGCCGATTCAATTGGAAAACTTGTTCAAAGCCATTGAGAAAATTTAAGTGTGTTTTAAGCAATTTATTAGCTGATTAGAAAATCGACAAAGTACTCGTCCGATTGGCATCACTTTTAAGTAAGATAAAGGAAAGTTGGGGAACGCTCATGTCGAGGAAACTAAGCTTATCGCTTAAGAAAGTTGATTTTTGAATGGCAGCGTGAGCAATCTTGGATAAAAAATACTTAAATATCAATAAGATAAAGCTTTTGTCGTGTGAGTGTCGGGTTGTTTTTCTGCATGTCGTCTTGATGACGTAGTAACTATTAATAATCTAAATACAATATTATGAAACGATATGTATTGGAGACATTTTAAATGACTAAGTATCAAACTGATTCAGCAAATAGGACTGTTGATCAAAACATTGATTTTCGCGAGTTGTGCGTCGACGGTAATTGGATTCACATGTCTGATGGCGACTTAACAATAGATGTCTATTTCTCAAATTTCTTTTGGCGTACTTTTGTTTTTGTTAATGGAAAAAAGATCTCTAAAAAGATGACATTGACCAACCATCCTTTCACCTATTTAGGTGAAAAATATGAAATTAAATTTCGCTGGACTGGAATGGTCGATGGAATATGCCAACTGATAAAAAATAAGCAGTTAATCGACTCTAATCAGTTTCGTCTATACGATGAAAATGACAAGCTCGCTAAGCGTGACTTTCAGTATACAGCAGCCATCCACGCTCTTTTGGGATTCTCGATTCTGGGTATTTCAGTATTTGTACAGTCTTTAATCTCTACTTTTTTGCTTAATTAATAGTTTACCCTTATGAATATTAATAGTGAGCTCTTAAAAAAAGAGCGATTAAAAAGAGGTTGGACCCAGCAACATCTTGCTGACATTGTCGGCCTTAGTTCAAGAACTATTCAGCGTATTGAAAGTAAAGGAGTGACTTCAATGGACACGGCTTCTGCGTTGTGTGCAGTGTTAGAAATATCACGAGAAGACTTGCTCGAGGGGGAAAAAGAAATAAAAGAGGTCAAATTTAATATCCCAATGCTGATGTTCCTATTATTTATTGCCGGATTATTACTTGGTGTCTTTACGACAATTGTTTTTATCTTATCTTTTTATAATTTATCTTAAGCTTGTTGAAGTTTTCGGTACAGTATTTAGTGAGCAAAAAATGGCTATCGAGTGATTATTTAAAGTTAATAAGTTTAGCTCAATAGGTTATCTTAGAATTAAAGATTAGATTTAATCTCGAAATAAGAATGTGGAAGATGTAAAGTTATCGAATTCATTAATTAATTCGATTTTGAATAAAAATAAAAGGGATTGAAGGAAAATTTTATTTCATAAACAAGTATTGAATACTCATTTGCATTATTGAAATGTTAAGGCCGAGGTCCTCGTATATCCATTAGGGAAACGTAAGTTTCTACCGCTTGGCTCGCTTCTTCTACTGTATCGTAAGGTCCCATCAAACGGCGCTCACGAGTTTTAAAAAACCATTGACCATCTTTTTGTACAAATCGAGATGGTTCATCGTTCAGATCAATTTGTTGTGCAGCTTGGTTCATTTTTTTGTCCATTAGTTACTCTCTAAGTACTAACTATACGTC
This sequence comes from Pleionea sediminis, assembly GCF_007570825.1. Taxonomy (GTDB): domain Bacteria; phylum Pseudomonadota; class Gammaproteobacteria; order Enterobacterales; family Kangiellaceae; genus Pleionea; species Pleionea sediminis. Next base: position 1,922,874 of record NZ_SUNB01000001.1, read on the forward strand.
AGACTTTGAATCTTTGGGGATCATAGCGTGAACCAGTTCACATTTATAGGAAAAGTGATTGTTACTATTGCACAGTATCGCATTATCAATATGTGAAAATTTACATTTTTATAGTGAGGGAAAAATTAGACTACAAAAATAGGTAGAAGGATTAACAGCTTAGGAACGGTTGGGATGTTTTGTCGCAAAATGGCGAAAATAAAGTTAAAACTCTTCTTTAGAATATTCAGAAGGAGAGCAGCCATATTGAGCTTTAAAACATTTGCCAAAATAACTGTGAGAACTGAAACCAACGTCCAAATAAACATTACTGGCGGGTTCTCCTTTGGCCAATAATTCTTTGGCTTTATTTAAACGAAAACTTCTTAAATACTCAGTAGGAGTTAAGTCCATAATTGCTTTAAGCTTTCGATGAAGTTGCCGTTCGCTTACGCCAATATCATTTGCTAGAAGGCTCATTCGAAAGCTTTCGTTTTGATAATTATTTTCTATGATGGCGTTCATTTTATTAATAAAGGCTGCTTCTTTTGATTGTTGCACTAGTTCTTTATTGGGTTTTAGTTCCTTATCCTTTTGAAACGTTGATGCATGGAAGCGACGCTTTAAAATACTTCTTATGTCGAGTAGGTTTTTTACCCGAAAGCTTAGCTCGTCAATATCAAAGGGCTTTGCTATGTATTCGTCGGCTTGCTGTTCCCAACCTTTTAATCGGCTCTGTTTGTCATTTTTGGCAGTCAATAATATTATTGGAATATGAGACGTTATTTCGTTAGATCGTAACGCTTCAACGAGCTGATACCCATCCATTTCGGGCATCATAATATCGGAAATGATAATATCTGGAACATTAGCGATTGCTCGCGCAAAACCTTGCTTTCCATTGCTCGCTTCGTCGCATATAAAGTGATTTGAGAAGCTGTCAATTAAGTATTGTCTTAACTCCCAGTTATCTTCAACAATTAAGAGAGTTGGTTTACTCGAGTCATCATCCATTGCTTCTGGAGTTTTATTCGATGAGTGTCTTATTTCATTATTCAGACTAACTAGCTCTGTCGAGACGATTTCTGAATTTTTATGGTCGTTGCTTGAATTGTTTGTTTTTTCATTAATGATGGGTAAGCTAATTTCAAAGAGAGTTCCTTTGTTTGGCGTGCTAATAAGCTTTATATTGCCCTGGTGATGCTCTACCAAGTTCTTTACTAGCGACAGTCCGATTCCTGCGCCGACAACCCGTTCGCTATCTTCATTAAGCACACGGTTAAAGCGTTCAAAGACTTGTTCTTGTTTATCTACTGGGATTCCGATACCGGTATCTTTGATATTGATAACGTAATTTTGATTATCCCGCTTTGCGCTGATAAACACCTGCCCACCAGGTGGTGTGTATTTCAGTGCATTCGAGAGTAGATTAAGAATGATTTTATCAATGGCATCTGGTGTAAAATCAAATGTGACATCATCAATAGTGCCAACATTAAAGGTAATGTTTTTTTGAAAAGCTAAGTCACTAAATGCGTCGGCAATAAATCGAATGGTTTTTCCAACTGCAATTGAATGTTTTTGTGTTATTGCTTGAATCTGAAAGGTCTCCAAAGATAGCATTTGGTCCACCATTCTGAGTAATCGGTTGGCGTTTCGCTGAATAGATTCTAGTTTCAGCTCAGATTGACTGGGTAACTCTTGTTTTAGTTTCTCTAAGGGGCCTAATATTAGTGTCAGAGGTGTTCTGAATTCATGGCTAAAGTTTGTAAACTCATCGTTCTTTCGAGAAAGTAGTTGTTCGACAATCTGTTTTTCTTGATTAAGTTCGTAAGTTCTGTTTTTTACAATTAATTCAAGTTCCTTTGCTTTTTTAGTTAACCGTTTTTCTCGATATTTGATGACGCAAAATAACAATATCGCGGTTGTCACTAAGTAGAAAAAATATGCACCCGGATGCATCCACCATGGCGCTTCTATAGTGAATTTATAGCTTGTGTAATTCTCGGGCCAACTTCCAGTGGTGTCGCTCGCTTTTACCTGGAACTCGTAGTCTCCTGGTGTCAAATTCGTAAACGTAGCAATTCTTTCATTGGCTGTCGTTTCAATCCAGCTTTCGTTATTAGAAAGCAAACGGTATGAAAATTTTACTTTTTGGGGGTGAGTAAAGTTGTTGCTTGAAAAGCCAAATGATAGATTGTTGTTTTGATAATCAAGAATGGTGCCTTTTTCTGTATTTGGTTTTCCCTGAAAAGGTTGGTTATTGACTTTAATATTTGTAAGCGTTACCGATAAAAAAGGAGTGACGTCAGTGATGTGAGACGGTGAAAAATAATTGAATCCATTAATACCGCCGGTTAACATCATATTGATTTGGCGGTTAAAGTCTCCGGTCGGAGTAAACGCATTTTCTTGTAAGCCATCTTTACTATCAAAATTGATAAATTTTTTACTATTCAAGTTAAGTATGGAAACTCCTTTGCTTCCGAATGTCCAAATTCGATTTTGATTATCGGCCATCACTTGCCACAATAGGTTACTCGAAATTTGGCTGTTGTTAACAGAGTAATTTACAAAATTATTCGAACGTCGATCGTATTGGTATAATCCATATCCTTGAGTTGATATCCATAAGCTCCCACTTTGATCTTCTGTTATAGATGTGATTTTAAAAGGAGTCTCTTTAATTTCATTCTCAAAGATGCGTTTTATATCTCCCTGGTCTGTGATTTCTGAGAGTCCAAATTTACGGTCGACTAAAAATAATGAGTTGTCAGAAGTGCTGTAAATAACATGGCCATTAAGAGATGACTCTTTTGATGAGAGTTTAACGGCAATTTTAGTTGCTTTATCTATTCGGTAGGTACCTTCGTAGTAAGTTGTTGCGAAAAGATTGGACTTGTTCTCCGTTAAGCTTTTTATTCTGGCTGATTTGGGGATTCCTGAAATAGAGCTAAAACTTTTGGCTTGAGGGTTTAAGTGTAATAGTCCCAAGTGACGAGTGGCTAGCCAAACATCAATTGACGAAGTTACTTTAATGGCTAGTATGTTATTGAGAGAAGTTTCTCTATCCTCAATTTTGATGCGGTTAAATGTCTCGCAAGTATTTGATTTTAAGTTAAGCTTCATCAAAGGGCCGGAATAAGAGGCAACCCAAATATTATGTTTGTTTTCGATAGCAACGGCATAAAAGTCGGTGAAGCCTTCACAAGGGTACAAAGAGTTGTTTTTAACATAATGGCCAAATTGGCGAGCCTCTAAGGGTGATTTATTTAATCCTCCACTTCCACCAATCCAAAACACGTCGTCTGCCGAAACAAATAATGAATAGATATTGCTACTTTTAACTCGGTTATGGGTGATCGTATTATTGGTATATTGACTGATTACTTCTGAATCAATATAAAAAAGATTAAGTCCATTGAGAGTGCCAATAGCAAGTGCGTTAATCGAGTCTAGGTAAACTAGCTTTGTTATATAATTGTTCGAAATTGATGGAGAGCTATTTTCTAAAATTATGGATATTTTATTTAATTCAAAGTTATATTGAGTTAATCCTTGCGATGTGCCGATGAATAATTGATTGCTAATGGTCACAAGGGCATTGATACGAGTATTATCCAGTGAACTAAGAGCAGGATTGAAACTACCCGCGCTTAAAATACGACGTTGAAAGGCATCGTATACATACAGACCTTTTTTGGTTCCAATCCAAACGTTGTTCGCTTTGTCTTCACTAAAGGAAGTGACGTAGTCGGATTTGAGCACACTATTATTTGTATTGAAGTTTTTCTGCGGCTTAAGGTTTTTATCTAAAATGGTGATTCCGGCATCTACGCTCCCGACCCAAATATCTCCTGTTTGTGTTTCAAACAGTTCTATTGCCGCTACTTTGTGCGTTAATTGACCTTGATAGTTGTAAACATCGACATCATCAAAAGCCTGGTTTCCCACGTAGCGCTGAAAACCACCGGCTGTCGCGATGAGTAAATGATTATTCGATGTGTTCAGCAGCCGATAAATATTGTGATGAATAAGTGAATTTGATTGTTCTTTGTTTGGTCGATAAATGGTGTAGTTATAGCCATCGTATCGATTTAACCCATCTTTAGTTCCAAACCACATAAAACCATGCACATCTTGCGTAATATCGGTGACTTCAATCTGAGAAATGTCATCGAAATTATTCGGTGTCGTTATGAAAAGTGGGGAGGTCAGGCTGAACACTAATTGGGAAATTAGTGTCAGCATGAATAAAGAGAGATATCTTATTAACATTTAATGGCTAATAAATAATCGATTACTAAGATCGAGGGCCTCGGGTAATATCGGATTCTTTATCTTCTTCTGCATCTTGATTTGGATTGCAGCTGTATTCGTTGTAATGACAAAGTTCACGACTTTCAATTTTTCTATAGTATTCGTATGTAACTCTCTGAAGTCTATCTGCATGTTCTCCATCTCGAGTGTCGCTGGGGCGAATATTTAAACAGTCGATTTCGCGACAGAAAATGCGTGCGGTTGATTCTTGCATATCGAGTGAAAAGACAGGGCGAGTAATTTCTCGAGTATATCGATAAGTAACTTGCATCATTAACTCAGCGGTTACGTGATCTCTTACCGGTACGACACTAATGCAGTCAATCGAATCACAAAATACATCGACCTGAGATTGGGATAGATCTTTTTGATAGACGACTAACTTTTCATTGGCATAAAGATTTGAGCAAAGAGTCGTTATGGTTAATAAAATTAATCCATACAGTTTCATAATTCACCTATTCGTATTTTTATATGTTGACTGACTGTTTCTGCCTTAAAGGCAGCTTTAATGGTACTTTTTTTGGCGGGCATAAATTAACACAGGTCAGACATTAACTACTATTGGTGAGACGATTTGTGTGAATATTAAACTAAAATTCAGTGAGTCAGATTAAAACGGTTGAAAAACATCCATGTTTTCTTTGATTTCTACAATGCTGAGTGAATGGTTTTAAATGAGTTAAAATTTATTCAATATCCCCAAAACAGGCGTACTTTACTTCGAGATATTCTTCAATTCCGTAGTGCGAGCCCTCGCGGCCAATACCCGATTCTTTCACACCACCAAAGGGAGCCATCGGATTGGATATAACGCCGGCGTTAATTCCAACCATTCCATATTCGAGCTGCTCCATCACACGATAACAGCGGCCAATATCTCTGGCGTAAAAGTAGGCAGCGAGACCATAGCGAGTGTCGTTTGCGAGTGCAATGGCTTCGTCTTCAGTATCAAAAGAGATTATTGGTGCAACAGGACCAAAAATTTCATTTTGTGCAATGGACATTGATTGAGACACATTTTTAATGAGAGTTGGTTGAAAAAAGTTCGATTCTCGGTCGAGTGGACTACCACCGATAAGAATTTCCGCTCCAGCTTGTGTCGCTTCTTTTACTAAATTATTCACATCAGAAAGTGCTTTTCGGTTAATCATTGGGCCGATTTCAATATCGGGTTCCATACCATTCCCCATTTTTAATAGCTTCACTTTTTCCGTCAACTGCTCGCAAAATTTGTCGTAAATTGTCGACTGGACCAAAATTCGATTGGCGCAAACGCAGGTTTGTCCTGTGTTACGAAATTTAGAAGCTAATGCACCTTCGACAGCTTTGTCGAGTTTGGCATCGTCAAAAACAATAAAAGGAGCGTTACCGCCTAATTCTAGAGATACTTTTTTAACGGTAGAAGCACACTGTTCTAAAAGTTTTTTGCCAACGTTAGTAGAACCTGTGAACGAAAACTTTGCTATGTCTGGGTGTTGAGTTAATACACGGCCCATTTCCGACGAGTTTTTTCCGACAACAATATTCAATACGCCATCAGGAATGCCCGCTTGTTGTGCGAGCTCAGCAAGCGCTAATGCTGATAGAGGGGTTTCACTTGCCGGACGGGCAACAACAGTGCAACCTGCCGCAAGGGCGGGTCCCGCTTTTCGTGTCAGCATTGAACTGGGAAAGTTCCAGGGAGTGATCATCCCAACGACTCCAATCGGCTGCTTAATCACACTGATTCGTCGGTCGTTGCTAGGAGCTGGCAATATTTCGCCATTCACTCTTTTGGCTTCCTCTGCATACCATTGAATAAATTTTGCACCATAGGCGATTTCAGCTTTTGATTCCGCAAGTGGTTTGCCTTGCTCGTACGTCATAATGGTAGCGAGATCGTCTTGATGTTTCATTATTAGTTGATACCAGTCGATTAATATATCGTGTTTTTCCAGTGCTGTGATTCTTGACCATTTAGTTTGTGCAGCGCGAGCTGCTGTAACAGCTAATTCAACCTGAGCAGCACCATCGTCATTCACTTTACAAATTTCTGAATTATCTGCGGGATTAAAAACAGCATAGGTTTTCGTGGATTCGAGCCAAGCACCATTAATGAATGATTGAGTTTTCAAAAGCTGTGTATTTTTTAATTTCATAGTCACTATTATGTCGTGGGTATATTTAGATCTTAGAAGTTGTATTGATTGAGTCAATGATTAAACATTCTAAACTCGAGTTATTCAATGATATGAGTGTTTTCAAAGTTGTTTATTGGAAGATGAAATGACGTTAGTTAGAGCTTAGGAAAACCGCCTATTGCAGTTGAGTAGAATTTAACAAAATCTTTTTTCAAATTCCGGTCATGCGATATTTTGATTTGAGAACAGCAAATGTCTTACATAAGAACTTTAAAATTACTGATGTTTTTGAAGCGATTAAGTGCCATCATTTTAAAGACCTGACACGGGAATGGAATCTGAGAGTGTCAAGGAATTTAAGTCGAGCGAGGAGCTCCTTAGGGAAAAAGGGATGCTCTTTCGCTGTGAAGAAAGCAATGTTGAATGCATAAAAAAAGATCCGGTTGCCCGGATCTTTTTTTGTTGGAGAAAGTTATTCTCCTGTGATGTTTAATGTAATTCCTGAACTGCTTTCGTAGCCACGAATACCAATGTGCCAAGTTCCAGCTGCTGGAGAGTTGAAGCTACAGGATTCTGAATTGCCCCATTTGTAGGGTCGACAATCGTAACTGCTGGTTGTCGGTTGTGAGCCTCGTCTAACATACAAATCGGCGTCGCCACTTCCACCTGAAATGTTGACATTTAAGTTGTCGAAACCGGCTGGAATCTCGACGGTATGATAATACCAAGCCGACCGCGCGACACTGATGTTTTCAATGGTATCATCAATAGAATCATCAGGAGGCGGAGGTGGTGGAGGATTATCATCGGCTGTGTAACTTCCGGTGAGCGATAAGCCGCTAAAGGTACGATAGGCTTTTATACGGATGTGGTAGACACCATTATTGCGATCCATATTACAAGTTTCGTTGTTGCCATTTCGGTAAGGGCGACAATCGTAAGTTGAATCGGTGGGTTCTGAGCCGAATCTTACGTATAAGTCGGCATCTCCGCTGCCACCATTGATAACGAAGCTAATGTTTTCTGCATTGTCGGGTACTTTCATCGTAAAAGTGATGTCGTTACCTTGGGATGCTGACAGGCCTGTTTTAGCAACACCATTTTCCAGCTCGTTAGGTGGTGTGTCATCGCCATTATCATCATCGTCATCGCTACCGCCACCATCACTTGCAAACTCGCCAACGAAGGCCGCAGATAATTTTAGGAAGTTGAATGAATGATCGACGTCGTAACTGGTGTCATTCGCGGTATGAATGCGTGAGTTTGAGTCGCCCATGTTCGATTCAAATGGCATTGAGGCCGCAAATCCACGGTTATGCCAAGAGGCATGATCAGAACAGCCATAGCCACATTGCGAAGTACCATAAACAACATCAGGCAAATAAGTATCTAATATTTGCATCATAAAGTTGTTTTGTCCGCTGTTGGTATAGTCGGTCATGAAAACGATGTCTCGGTTGGCGGTTCCTTTATTGCCAGTCATGTCAAATTGCACAACGCCGACAACATTTTTGCCTTCCGACTCGTATTGATTGGCGATTGCTTGTGAGCCACGTAAACCTACTTCTTCGGCGGCGTAACCCATAAACTGAACCGTTCGAGCGGGCTGATAGCCACTTTCAACGATAGCGCGCAGTGTTTCTGTGAGGACGGCAATACCAGAAGCATTGTCATCCATTCCAGGAGCACGTCCAGATGAACGGTTGAATTGGTTTATTGAGTCAAGGTGACCACCAATGACAATGATTTCATCGGGATTAGTGCTTCCGGTTACGGTAGCAATTACAGAAGGTTGAGCCCAACTGTGATTGTAAAGATCGACAGAAATATCGGATCGACCTTGTGCAATGGATTGCCACTCTTGGCGAATCCAGTTAGCAGCATCTACGCCGGATTGTTGCGTGTAATAGCGATTATTAAAGCTACTCAAACTATTGACGGTAGAAGTGAGGTTAGTTTTTGTTACGGCACCCAGCATTGTACTGACTTCTTGAGGGTTATCGATTGGGTATTCAACCGTTGTCAGTGCGTTAGTGACTAGGCTATTGGCATAGCTAATCGCTTGCTGTTTGTTTTCATGGAAAAAGAATCCGCCGCAGCGATTGAAGGAGTCATGCATTAGATGACTCAATTTGTCGATTTGGTTGGCGGGTAAACTGGCGACTCGAGCGCTGCTATTATTTTTGTGTAAAGATGCCGGTAAAAATTCGATATCTAGATCAAAAGACTTCTTGTTTTGAGCTTGAGTGGCTACGTCGTTTCCGATGGTGATCCATACTTTTTCATTGCCAGTTGGATCGCCTTGCTTTGCATAGACGTTAATTGCTAAAGAGCTGCCTGCAATTAACATCAAGAGTGATGTTAACTGTTTCATAATGCGTTACCTGAGGTGTCGTGTTGCTAAATAATTAGGGAAGTACAAAGTAGAAGGGGCACTTAATGTGCCCCTTCTTTTTGCCAGCTATTCGTTTGGATTAGCTGTGATATTGAGAGTGATATTTGAACTGGCCGAATATCCTCTTATACCTATGTACCATGTTCCAGCTGATGGTGCGCTGAAAGTACAAGTCTCGTTATTGCCCCAACGGTATGGTCGGCAATCGTAAGAACCTGTAGTTGGTTGTGCACCTTGACGGACGTATAAGTCACCGTCACCAGAACCACCAGAGATTGATACAGTCATGTCGGCATAATCTTCTACAAGAGTTACTTCATGGTAGTACCATTCGCCGCGAGCTAAGTCGATGTCACTGATAGTTTCGTCGATTGGACCTGGGCCTGGATCTGGATCTGGGTCACCACCACCGGTGAAGCTACCTACTAAGGTTACGCCGCTAAAGTTGCTATAAGCTTTTATGCGTACGTAGTAAGTGCCACCTGATTGAGAACCAGTACAAGTTTCATTGTTACCGTTTCTGTATGGACGGCAGTCGTAAGATGAATCAGTTGGTGCAGAACCAAATCGAGTGTATAAGTCTGCGTCACCTGAACCACCAGAGATGCTGAAAGAAATGTTAGTTGCACCTGCAGGTACTTCCATGGTCCAAACTTTGTCTTCACCGCGTGACATTGCGATACCAGAAACTGGAACACCATTCTCTAGCACGTCATCACTTGGATCTGGATCGGGATCTGGATCCGGATCTGGATCAGTCGAACAGTTTGGATTACTCACGTTTGAGTTAACACCCACTGCAGTAAGTGAAGCTTTAACGTCATTCACGTCGAAACCATAGTCACATGCTGCATCTAACACACCGTTACCAGCTTGGTCCCAGTTAGTGTTGGCTGTCCAATATTGCATGTTCGCACGGGCGTAAATTTGAAAAGCTTTTTTAGTATCCCAACCTGCTGTTGTTGCTAGCAAGTAGAAGGCTTTATTGTAAACACCAGAGCTGAAGTGCACATCCATTCCTGAAGTGTAATCATCAGCATGCCCAATTGAGCGATTATCTTGAGGAGGGTTTGCCATATAACGAAGCGCACCGTTCGACTTAAAGATATCGGCACCCACTAACCAGTCGTTAGTGCCTTTCATATAATACTCTGCCGCTTCACCCGCGATATCAGAGAAAGCTTCGTTTAGACCACCTGAACGGTTGCGATAAACTAGACCTGAATTTTGCTCAGTGAAACCATGGCTGACTTCGTGTGCAGAAACGTCAAGACTAACTAATGGGTAGAAAGTATTTCGACCATCACCGAAGGTCATTGCACTGCCATCCCAGAAAGCATTTTCATAGTTTCTTGAGTAGTGAACGCGCATCGTTAACTGGAAACTGAGTGGAGCTGTGTTCATCCAGTCGCTGTACATATCAAAAACAACACCACCAAAGTAGTGTGCGTCATTCAATGGTGCGTAAGCGCCGTTTATTTCTTGAAAGGTATTTTCTGGACAGGCAAAGCTGTATGCCGTTGAACCACTTGTACCACCATTCAAATTCACTGTTTTAACATTGGCGTTATTCATCGTACATGTGCTGCCAGATTGACTCACGTCTAATTCTGGGAAATCAACACCGTATTCATAACGACCTGTTTTTACGTTTCCGCCTGGCCCTGTAGCGTGCTGAAGGTTATCGTACTTATCTAAGATAGCACCAGTGCTAGCGTCGATAATCATGTAAGGACGTGAAGGTTCGTCAGCGTGTTGAACGTAAGTAACTTCATAAACTAAACGCGCTTTGCTTGACTCATCAAGCCAAATACCCAATTTAGTTTTTTCATTCTCGAAATGAACTTTTCGTTTTGAAACACTGTTTGCACTGGCTTGTTTAGCAACACGTAGCGCATCTTTCTTTGATATTTTTGCTTTCGTGCTTTTTAAGTCGTTTGCTATGCCGTTAATGGCAAAACCGTGAGCGTGTTTGAAACTTCCGTCACCGGTGCGAGTGATAATAACGTCGTCGCCAATGACTGGAAGACCTTTGTACATTTGAGTGTAACGAACAGTGGTTTGTCCGTTACTGTCTCGATAGGTTTTACGGGCTTTCAAAGAGTTACCTTCGCTAAGTCCGATAAATTTAGCAGGTTCAGCAGCAGTGATGCCTGCTCCAGATTTTGAAAGTGCGGTTAAATAGTTATTTTGTTCGTTCAAGTAGTGTTTGTCTGCCCCCAGAACACTACCAGAAAACATTACTCCAACAGCGATAGCACTGAGCGCGTGCTTAGGTTTGATGTACATAACGTATCCTTATAGTTGTAATTTCTATAATCGCAGATACAACTTAAATCGCGATTGTTCACATCGATCATGACATCGACAACTTGGACAACGCGTTTGTCCAACTCATCACATGCGATTTAAAGCATCAAGGTGCACCTAAGACGCAGTCTGTAGAATAGAAATTAAACAGCGATGACTCAAATAAAAATTTTAAAAAAATCGCAAAAACTAGTGTGAATATTCACATATTTGTGAGATATCGAGGCGCAATTCTTTATATGAAAATATTTATCTCAGGTTGATCAGTTTGTGAAAATTGAGGTGGTTAAAAAACAAACTGATTTTTTCATTTTAGTTAAGTTTTTCTTAATTTTTTTGTTCTTTTTTTGTTCAATAAAAGTTGAAGATGTTTTTAACTTGGAAGAAAAGAAATTAAAGCTTCGGTTGAAGGTTAGGTGGACACTGAATGTTTGAATCTTGGTTATACAACTTTGAGGGTGTATGTCGCAGTGCACAGAAAATATCTCGCTCGTTATCAACGAGCGAGAATAAAAGTGTTATTTTTTTAACGCTAATATTAGTTCGGGTAGTACTTTATTTTTTAACATTTTTAAGGCTGCTGTTTCCGAGTTGCAACCTTGGCAAACCGATGACGCATTGAATTGAGTTGCTGTTACTTGGTAAACCTCATTGAAAATAGTTTTGCCATCGTTTTCTAATATATAATGTGCTTTCAGTTCCAATGGCCATTCATTCTGAGATTTTTGAGCGTAAAGAAAAGTGACGCGCAATGTGGTGGTAAATCCAGATATGTCTCTACCATCGCCCTCGTATTGAGTTGCTGCAAATATTAGTTTTTCGTCGATAGCTTGCGCCAGCTCTCTGCCATGAATAATTCTTAATTTTTTTTCTAATGGCTTGTAAGCATCACCATAAGTAAATAGCTGTAAAGATTTGTCCATGAGTGGACCGTCATTTTCATTGGTCGACTTCGATCCACATCCGTATAGTCCCAGTACCATGGTTAAAAATAGTATTTTACTAAAGTGCATATTTTTTAATCCTAAAAAGTCACAGTTGTGACATTGTTAAAATGAATCTTGTTATATTATTATTTGCCGCGAACTACTGTTCGCCATAACCACCACCACCTGGCGTTTTAATTTCTAAGCGGTCGTTAACATTTACGTTTACTTCACAGCAAGCAGTCAGCGTTTGGGTTTCTCCATTGGAACGGAGGAGTTTATTTGAGCCAGGAGCACCAGGGTTTCCTCCAGCAAGTCCAAAAGGACCATGTTTTCTATTATTTGATAATATAGACACTGTCATTGGCTCTAGAAAGCGAAATCGACGAGTGAGACCTTCTCCTCCCGAATATTTACCATGTCCGCCGCTATTTTTTCGAACAGAAAATTCCTCTAGTACGACAGGATAGCGTTGTTCAATTACTTCTGCATCAGTGATACGAGAGTTGGTCATGTGAGTCTGAACACCATCGGTACCGGAATACCCATTGCCCGCGCCAGACCCGCCGGCAATGGTTTCGTAGTATTGATAGGTTTTATTGCCGAACGTGAAATTATTCATGGTTCCCTGAGCGCCAGCTTGAAGCTTTAACGCACCAAAAATTGCATCGGTTATGATTTGTGATGTTTCAACGTTACCAGCAACGACCGCCGCTGGAGGTTTTGGGTTGAGCATGGTTTTTTCTGGAACAATTAATGAAACCGGCCTCAAGCATCCTTCGTTGAGTGGAATATCGTCGGTTACCAAACTCCTTAATACATACAAGACGGCAGCACGGGTAACCGATAAAGGAGCATTAAAATTATTTGATTGTTGTTCGCTACTACCGGTGAAATCAAACTCTAAATGATCGTCATCTACCTTGTTAATCGCGACTTGGATTTTTGCGCCAAAGTCCATTGGGTATTCGAAGGTGCCAGGCGCTAACGCTTTTATTGCTTGCTTAATTGCTTGTTCTGCATTGTCTTGAACATAGTCCATATATTTACTAACTGTTTGGTTTCCATAATGTTCCGCTGCGTTTAATAGTTCTTTGATACCACGTTGGTTTGCTGCAATTTGTGCTTTTAAGTCAGCTAGAGTTTGTTCAAAGTTACGTGCTGGAAACTCGGCCTCTAGCAGCAATTTTCTTAACGACTCAATATTGAGCTTGCCTTGACTGACTAGTTTAAAGTTATCAATCAACACACCTTCTTCAGCAATTGTTTGGCTTGACGCTGGCATGGAGCCGGGTGTGGTTCCACCAATATCAGCATGATGGCCGCGAGATGCGACCCAGTAGTGAAGGTTTTCAGCGATAAAAACTGGAGAGACAAGAGTGATGTCGGGTAAATGAGTTCCACCGTGATAGGGAGAATTCAACATGAAACAGTCGCCCGACTTAATGTCAGAGTTATTATGAATAATATGGCGAACACTATCGCTCATGGAGCCCAGGTGAACTGGCATGTGAGGAGCATTGGCGATCAAGTCGCCTTTGTTATTGAAGATCGCACATGAAAAATCCAGTCGTTCTTTAATATTTACGGAGTGAGCCGTCTTTTGTAGAACGGCGCCCATTTGTTCAGCGATGTACATGTATAGATTATTAAAAATTTCTAATCGTGTTGGGGTCAGCTGGGTATCGTTCTTTTCAATGGTTGCTGCTGAATTAACTTGCTCGAGAATAAAGTGGTTGCCTTTAATTTTTTTTGCTTGCCAGTTAGGCTCGATGACTAATGTTGTTGTTTGATTAAATAATATTGCTGGTCCAGCAATGACTTCGTTAAGCGTTACTGAATCTGTGGGAATGTATTGAGTGGGTAGCCATTGGTTATTGAACCAGACATCGTGAGTCTCTATCGTTGCTTTATGAGAAAACTGATCAGGCTCTTCGAAGAGCGGTTGTTCAAGAGTCGATTTGAAATCGACTTGTTTGATAATTATTGGTGTTGACTCATTGATAAATCCAAACTGCTGTTGATGTTGTTGTTCAAACTCAGTCTTGAGTAAGTCGAGCGTTGATAACTCCAAAATGATCGTTTGTTCGGAATTTTCGTAGTGTATATGCAATAAGATATTTGAGGTGACATTACTGCCTTGTTTAAGTAGTTCCGCTTCTTGACGCTCAATGACTGATTTTGAAAGAGTTGTTATTTTATTCAGCAATTCATTGGTTAACTGGGTTCCATAAAATTCATTGTGTTCTTTGCCGATATAACTGCATCCCATTCCAAATGCAGAAAGTAAACTTGACTGTGAGTGAACAAAAACTTTTTTAATACCTAATTCTTCGGCAACGAGACAGGCATGTTGACCACCGGCGCCACCAAAAGCATTAATGGCAAATTCATTTAATTCAATTCCTTTTTGGGTGGAGATGGTTTTGATGGCGTTAGCCATACTGTTGACTGCAATTTTCAGAAAGTCTGATGCTAATGTAAGAGGTGTATGATTCATTTGTGTTGCTTTATTGACCTGTTCTGTCAATTCTTCAAATGCTTTAGCGCAGGCTGCTGTATCGACCGGCTGTTGACCATCTTCGCCAAAGACTTTGGGAAAAAACTTAGGACGAATTTTTTTACATAAGACATTGATATCAGTGACCGATAGATGGCCATTTTTTCCATAACTGACTGGGCCGGGATAAGCGCCACTTGACTCAGGTCCTACGCGAAAACGCTGACCATCAAACCAAAGTCGGGAGCCACCACCAGCGGCAACGGTATGAACCGCGAGCATAGGCGCTCGCAGATTAATTTGGGCAATCTCATTCTCTTGAGAAATTTCAAATTGTCCAGTGAAGAGTGATACGTCAGTGGATGTGCCGCCCATATCAAATCCGATGACTTTATCAAAACCGGCTTTTTCAGCTGTTCTAGCCATAGCAACAATACCGCCGGCTGGTCCTGATAATACGGCATCTTTTCCATGAAAGTTTTTCAGATCGGTGAGATCGCCATTGCTTTGCATAAACAGCATTGGTGTTTGCCCTAACCGATTTTGCAGCTTTGACAAATAACGTTGTAGAACCGGTGATAAATAAGCATCGGCAACCGTAGTTTCTGCACGTGGCAATATTTTGGGAAAAGGACTGGCTTCATGAGATAGCGAGATATGTTCGTAGCCAATATTTTTTGCGAGTGACGCAATTGCTTTTTCATGTTTTGCATTAGTACAAGAATGCATCAAAATAATTGCGATGGATCGAAATCCATTATCGTAAAACGATTGAAGGGCTTGCACTGTTTTTTCTTTATTAAGTGATTGAGTTATTTTGCCGTGGGCATCAATACGCTCTTCAATTTCAATAACACCTTTATATAAAGGTTTCTCTTTTTCGATATGCTGTCTAAATAAGTGCGAGCGGTGTTGGCTTCGAATGGTTAATAGATCTCCAAAGCCTTGAGTGATTGCCATCAGTGTCTTTTCTCCGCGCCGCTCAAGTAGTGCGTTAGTGGCGACAGTCGTCCCCATCTTAACAACGTCAATCTCATTGTTGTGATGACCAGCCTGTTGTAAACACTGTTCAATGCCAAACAAAACTGCGTCTTCGTAATGGTCTGGCGCTTCAGATAAATATTTGGCGGAATGCAGTTGCTGATCAGGAGAAATCGCTAATATGTCAGTGAATGTCCCACCACGGTCAACCCAAAATTTCCAATTATTCAAAGTAATGTCTCTTATAAGGCTGTGATTCAATGTGAAGAGTAGTACGATAACGAATGCGATAAGAAAAGCCAATGTGCGCTAAGAATAATGTTGCCAAATGACAACCAAAAAGTGGTATTAACATAATTTTAACACGGTCAGTGTTTAGTATTTTACTCTGGTCCAATGTATGGCATTTTGGGTGTCTTATGAAAAATTGTCACAATACAAATAGCGTCGCTCTGCTATAGTTAGTCGGGGGAGGATTTCAATGACCGAATCAGCAATTTTTGACAGGCAGCAATTTTGGCAGTTCAGCTTTGAGTTTTATCAGCAGGACAATATTGAAGAAGCGTGTTTAAAGCTTCAGGATGACTTTGACCTAAATATTAATGTCATTTTATTTTTGCTTTGGTACTCAACGCATGCGCAAAAAGTAATTAGTACCAAGCAGGTAGAAGGGTTACTTGACGCAATATCGGTCGCCGACGAGAGAGTTCAGGAGTTTCGTCAGTTTAGGAAAACTTTTTTAGCAAAAGTGTCTCATCAAGAAGTTGCCGACATGCACGATGTTCGTCAGGCATTGTTAGACACGGAGTTAACTCTTGAGTCAAAAGTGCAACATGTGATTATTGAATATGCGAATGAGCATCTTATTTTACCCGGTAATGTGGAACCTATTGTGGAACATCCCATTGAGTTAGATTTTGTAGCGCATGAAAACTTGGATATTTATTGTCGTTATTTGCATCCTGAGACTTGCCGCGAGATTTTTCAGGCGCAACAAGATTTAATTAATACTTTAATTCATTTTCCTTTCAAAGAATTAGCTGCTTAATTAGTTGGCCGTCTAATCGATAATACGCACTGCAGGAAAGCATTACGGCTAATTAATTCTGCAATCTCTTGATTGATCCTTGAAATGTGGACTATTTGACACTGGAGTTAACTTCAGGGTTTATAATAATTACTCATTGATCATCAAATTAAGTTAATTATGTTTAAGATTAAGCAAGCAGCTCTATTAAGCGGCTTTTCTGTCGATACGCTTAGATTTTATGATAAGAATGGGCTCGCAGAGCCAAGTAAGCGCTCGCAATCTGGTTATCGCCTCTATTCTGATGAAGATATAATGCGTTTGCGCTTTATAAAGCATGCTAAACAAGTCGGGTTTAGTCTCGATAGTGTTAAAGAATTGTTGGATCTACGTTCTCACAAAGATGAAAAGTCTTGTGAAGATGTTAAAGAAGTAACTCGACATAAGTTAGAAGAAGTTGATCAGCGCATTCAAGAGCTCACTCGTATGCGCTCTGCATTACTCAAATTATATAAACAGTGCGATGGTGGCGATGCATCTGCTGAGCAATGTACGATTTTAAAAGCGTTAGATGATGTTGTGGGAGCCAGCGTATGATTACCGAATTTATCAATAATTTAACGTCTATTTGGCTGGAATCGGCACCTTGGTTGATTTTGGGTCTTATCATAGCTGGGTTGATGAAGGTGCTCATTCCTGCCGATTGGATGAATCGTCAATTGGGAAAAAATAGCCGCTACAGCATTTTAAAAGCAGCGGTCATCGGAGCCCCGCTGCCTCTTTGTAGTTGCGGAGTAGTTCCTGCTGCTTTGGGATTACGGCGAGCTGGCGCATCTAAAGGAGCAACTGTCTCGTTTTTAGTGTCGACGCCAGAAACTGGTCCAGACTCTATTTCCTTATCTTACGCTTTGCTGGGGCCCTTTATGGCAATTATTCGTCCCATCGCAGCGATTGTTAGTGCGATTGTTTCTGGTTTTTTAGTGAAAGAGTACTCGACGGAATTTACTCAGGATACAGGAGTTAAAAATGACAGCGGTTGTTGCGCGTCGAAAGTGACTCAGCCCAGTTGTTGTGGCTCATCGGTTGAAAAGAAAAATTCTTTCATTGAAGATGCAATAGGTGGATTAAATTATGCATTTGGACAATTACTCAAAGACATCGCCGGTTGGTTAATTTTTGGAATCGTCATTGCCGCTTTGATTCAAACTTTTGTTCCTACCGAATGGCTAGCGCAATGGGGTAGTGGATTATATGCAATGCTGATAATGGCGGTCATTGGTATTCCTATGTACATTTGTGCATCTGCTTCAACGCCAATTGCTGCTGGTTTTCTGGTTGCAGGAGTATCGCCAGGGGCTATTTTGGTATTTATGTTAGCCGGTCCTGCCACCAATATCGGAACATTAGGCATCATTAAAAAAGAGCTGGGTGGTCAGGCTTTATTTGCCTATTTATTTGGCGTCATTTTCTGCGCTTTAGGATTCGGCTTTCTTACCGACTTCCTTCTACAGCGGTTTGAATGGCAAAATGCTATTGTTTCAGGAGTTGACTCTGTGCATCATTACAATGGATTTGAGATCGCTTTATCTTTGATATTAGCCGGATTTATTGTACAGAGCCTCATAGGCTCTATTCGTAATCGATGGTTTTCAAAACCCGAAACTTTATAAGTGTCGAGTTTATTTCATAAAATTACTTTTGGGGTTCCTGCGGTTTCGAGCGTTTGGGATCCCAGGCGCCAGGTGGTTTAACCATTTTGTCGTTTCGCTCGACAGTAACAAATTTAAAGGTATCGATATTAAATAAAAATCCCCAATATCGTTTGTCACCTCGGCAAGTCACAACTCCACGACGAATCGGGTCGACTTCTAAATCAGCATCTTTTGGGAAAAAGTTGCCGTAGAAATAGGACTCTCCTTCTAATTCAAAGCCAATGTATTGGCGTTTGTAATTGTTCAGAGCTTCTGGCACGAAACTCGCTTTTTGCTCTTTGAGTTTTTCCAGGTGTTTCACCAGTCTCTTTTCAATTGCGTCGACCTGCGCCTCGGTGACTCGCCAAAAGGTTTCTGGATAATAAACACTGCGCGTGCATTGTTCTACCAGTTGCCAGCCCCGATCATCGGGCATAATGTAAATGAATTTCTCACGATTGTCGGAGCGTGGTTCAGAGGCGAAACTCATTGAGCTGATTAAGCCGATTAAAAGCAGAGTTTTTAACATATCACATCCAAAATGCTGATACTTTAGCTAACGGAATAAGTCCGTAGTAAGGGGTTAACTGTTTATCTCAAAGGATAACAAAGTTGTATCATTCACCAAATGGGTAAGCTTTTCAATTATCAAGGATAATTAATCTGTGAAATTGTATTTCACCAACTACTTTTCGGTTTTTGAAAAAAGCTTATAACCCGACATTGTAATTGATTTGCCGATTTATTTGAGATATTGAAAAGGGCGCTTATACTTATAAGTACCCCGTAAAAGATGAAAAAATGCGAGTCATGTAGTGAGTCGAGTACTTATCGTAGTGTTATTTAGCCTTGTTTTGATTGGTTGTGGTGTGGATCAGTCTGACCCCAAAGTTGTAGCGAAAGAATACGTTGAAGCTGTTTATTATGCTAATTTGCCAAGATTCAAGCAGCTAGTACAAGAAAAGGACTACAACGCAACGGATGATTACTCGCTTTTTATAAAGAAGGACTCAACTGCAAAAAGTAATACGCGCAAATTTCGCGGTGATATATCTTTAGTAGCGGTGACGGATCATTATCAAAAAGACGATCGTGCTAGAGCACGAGTCAAGGTTGAGTTTAATAATGGAGAGCGTCGCTTACTGTCAATTCAAATGCATAAAGTGGGCGAAAATTGGTATGTCAATCCGATGAGTTGGTCTCGCTGGTAGCTTTCTTGTTTGAGCTTTAGAGCCAATTATTTAACATTATTCCTATTCCTAACCGCGTATTTCTATAATTATAATCGAGAAGAGTTTCTCCATAGCCATGGAATACTTGAACATAACCTCGTACCTTTTTTGAAAAGGGGTATGAGTAGTTAATTTCGACAGCTCCTCTGTTATCCGAACGCAAATTATTTCGAATCATGATGGACAGTTCATTCTCATTAATCTTTCTAAAAGCTCGAAGCTCAAAATAACCGTAATAGTCATCAATATCCGGGTTGTCGTCGCCTTTTACGTCGAACTCATTTTCTTTTTGTCGCTCCGGAATACGCCACCAGGGTTTGAAACTGATGTAGAAATTTTCGTATTCAAGCAAAATATTGGTGTAAAGTCGATTCCAGCTACGGGATAAATTACCAGACTGTCCGTTACTTTGGTGGGATATTCCGAAAGTAACTAAGGGTATTCGAGTGCCCCAAAATGATTGCTCTGTTGTAAACATCATCATTATTTCAGGTTCGTGATTGGTATCTCGGAATGGGCTTGACTCATCTGTGTTGTAGGCTTGCCAAACTGACTGAGAGGTGTACCCAAAAAATAAATAACCATTATCGCCAAAGAAAGTCGACTTAATAACAGGAACTTTAAAGCTAACTTGAAATTTAACTTCCGCATTCATAAGTGAGCGGTTGGAGTCAGCAAAAGGCGCTTCGTTAGGATTATCAAGATACGTGAACGGGAGAATATAATTTACTTTATGCGGAATAATCGCAAATGTATTGTCATAAGCATCAAGCTCATTTTTGATTCTTTTCTTTACTAACTGATGATGGTCATTTGAGCTTTCTTCTGTACTTTTCAATGTCAGCTCAACGTTTCCAGATTCTTGCTCTGGTTCACTAATAGCATACGCTGATAAAGTAAGCGTCGATGAAATGATGAGTGTTATGAATGCTTTCATGAATAGTGTTAATATGAGTTATTATCCACAGAAGTGTATCATGTGTTTATCGTCTTGCTAATTAAAATATTGACACAGTATTCAATATAGAACGCTGCTTTTAATTAGCGGAACTCTAAATTTATTTGATTAACAATTTTAACGATACTAGAGCATTGAAGAATGGACAACGAAAGAGTTTCATTTACTGTTAAAGATCATATCGGTTTTGTTCGGCTGAATCGACCAGAAAAACACAATGCTCTCGACATGGCGATGTTTAAATCAATTAATCGAGTGATTCGTCAAATAAGAAAAAATCGGGACATTCGAGTTGTTATTGTATCCGGTGTTGGCGAAAGCTTTTGCTCTGGATTAGATACAAAGTCTGTTTTAAAAAGTCCTATCAATGGTATTAAGTTACTTTGGAAGTGGTTACCTGGAAACGCTAATTTGGCACAGAAAGTGGTTGTTGGTTGGCGCCGATTAGCAGTTCCCGTCATTATGGAAATACATGGAAAATGTTGGGGTGGCGGGATGCAAATTGCTTTGGGGGGAGATTTTCGAATTGCTCATAAGGACGCATCATTATCTATTATGGAAACGCGTTGGGGATTGATTCCTGATATGGGTGGAACCTTAGCTCTACGTGAAAGCCTCGCTGCTGATAGAGCAATGCAATTGGCGATGACTTCTAAGATCATTGGTGCAGAAGAAGCACTATCGCTTGGCTTGGTGACAAAAATAAGTGATGCACCTGAATCTGATTCGCTAAGTTTGGCCAATGAATTATTGCAACGCTCACCAGATACAAACAAAGAAATTAAGCGATTATATCATCAAGTCTGGTGCCGAAAAGAACGTCGTATTTTAGCTTCAGAAACTTGGCGTCAATGGAAAATATTGATGGGGAAAAATCAAAAAATAGCTGTTAAAAGAGCACTGGGCAATACCAGCATAGAGTTTAAATAATTGATTTATTCGTGAAAGAAAAACTTTGTGAGTTTAAAAAATAAAGCCGCGAAAATGCGGCTTTATTTATGTTAAAAGCTATTTAACTTTCTTTTTCAAGTTCTAACTTTTTCTCAAGGTAGTGAATATTAGTACCACCTTTTTGAAAGTTTTCATCGGCCATAATTCTTATTTGTAGAGGAATATTGGTTTTGATTCCGCCAATAACAACTTCCTCTAGTGCCATCTGCATTCGAGCCATCGCAACTTCACGTGTTTCACCATAGGTAATCAATTTGCCAATCATTGAATCATAATTGGGTGGAACCTTATAGCCGGCATATATGTGAGAATCCCAACGTACTCCTGGTCCACCTGGTGCATGATAAGTGCCTATTGTGCCCGGTGATGGAATGAAGTTTTCAGGATCTTCAGCATTTATACGACACTCAATGGAATGTCCCTTTAACTTAATATCTGTTTGCTTAAATGAAAGGGGCTGACCTTCAGCAACTCGTAATTGCTCTTTGATAATGTCTACGCCAGAAATGAGTTCTGTTACTGGGTGTTCAACTTGAACGCGAGTGTTCATTTCTATGAAATAAAATTCGCCTTTTTCATACAGAAACTCGAAAGTTCCTGCACCGCGATAACCAATCTCTTTACAAGCTTGAACACAACGCTGGCCAATAAAGCTACGCATTTCTTCAGTCACACCCGGAGCAGGTGCTTCTTCAACAACTTTTTGATGGCGTCTTTGCATTGAACAATCACGCTCGCCCAAATAGATGGCGTTTCCATGATTATCTGCGAGGACTTGAATTTCAATGTGGCGAGGATTTTCTAAAAATTTCTCCATGTAAACCATATCATTACCAAAAGCAGCACGAGCTTCGTTTTTGGTTAATGCAATGGATGAAATAAGATCTTCTTCCTTTCGTACGACACGCATTCCGCGACCGCCACCACCACCAGATGCTTTTATAATGACAGGATATGCAATGCGTTTTGCGATAGCTTTATTTTCTTGCTCGTCTTCGCCCAGTGGTCCGCCGGAGCCTGGTACGCAAGGTACGCCTGCTTTTTTCATTGCATCAATGGCTGAAACTTTATCTCCCATCAAACGAATCGTGTCTGCTTTCGGCCCGATAAAGGTGAAGCCAGACTTTTCTACTTGCTCAGCAAAGTCTGCATTTTCAGCTAAAAAACCATATCCCGGATGTATGGCGACTGCGTCTGTTACTTCGGCTGCCGCAATAATTGCTGGAATATTAAGATAACTTTGCATCGGCGAGGGTGGGCCTATGCACACGGATTCGTCTGCTAATTTAACATGCATTAAATTTTCGTCTGCTGTGGAATGCACTGCCACAGTTTTTATACCAAGTTCGCGGCACGCTCGAAGTATTCTTAGCGCAATTTCTCCCCGATTGGCAATCAGGACTTTTTCTAACATGAGTCCACCTAATCTTTTTAGTTATGCGCTTAAGTTATTCAACAATGAAAAGAACTTCGTCGAATTCGACGGGCTCTGCGTCTTCCACCAGAATGGCTTTTACCGTTCCAGAAACTTCAGACTCTATGTGATTCATCATTTTCATGGCTTCTACAATACACAGCGTATCGCCTTTGTTGACCTTATCGCCAACTTCGACAAATGGCTTTGCACCTGGGGAAGGGGCTCGATAAAAAGTACCAACCATTGGCGATTTTATCGGCTCGCCTGAAGGAGCATCAGATGGTGCTGCTGATTCTGCAACTGCGGGAGCCGTTGCCGGTATAACGGTATGACTTGGAGCAGGTGCTGCAACAGGAGCTGCTGACATTGGACCATTTCGGCTGATCCGAACACTTTCCTCGCCTTCTTTAATTTCAATTTCTGAAACCCCGGACTCTTCGAGTAATTCGATGAGCTTTTTAACTTTACGAATGTCCATAGTTTTTAACCTTCTTATTTAAAAAATGGGCTGTTTTATTAAATCTTTTAATTAGTCGCAGCAATTTGTGCTTGCGCTGCATTTTCGGCGGCAATCAAGTAACCTTTTGCACCCAAACCAGAAACCACTTCTTTTGCTATGTCAGAAAAAAATGAGTGGTGTCGAAATGGTTCTCGCGATTTTGGGTCTGTTAAATGTATTTCCGTAAATGGAATATCGACCGCAAGTAATGCATCCCTCAATGCAACACTAGTGTGTGTAAACGCTGCGGGATTAAATAAAATGTAATTAATCTCTTCATTTTTCGCCGAATGGATTCTTTCAATTAATAGATGTTCTGCATTGCTTTGAAAGCATTCGACGTTGATCTTGTATTTGCTAAGGCAGCTTTGAACCTGTAGCTCGATTTCCTCTAATGTGGCACTACCATACTTTTCCGGCTCACGAGTGCCGAGAAGATTTAGGTTAGGGCCATTTAGCAGCAAAAATGTTCGCATAGATTTATTCACTCTTTTTCTGCGATATTGCGGCGAAAATCGATAAACGAGTAAAACTTAATTTAGTGAGACAATATTGCATCAGCTGAGTGAGCAAGTCTAGATTAATTGCGGAATTTTGTCACGTTTAATGCAATTTTGCGGCATTTAGCCGCAAGTTTGTTACGCTTGTGGTCGGATGAGTAAGTGGCAACCCTCTTAAAAGGGCTGCTTTAGTTAACTAGAGTTTATTTATTGAGCTGTAAAGTGTCCACGCCTGTGTTCGATGTCGCAGAGTCGTATGCAAAGGTAACAATTTCGTATTTTCCTGGACCTGTAAGATTAAAATCCGCGGAGAAAAAGCTCGTCTTCTCAAACTTCATGGGTTTTCGTGATATTTCTTTACCATTTTTTAGAAGATAGGCTGTGATTTCATAATTATTAGCATCCCAAAGTCCTTCTGGTTCAATCGGGCAGCCACACATCATTCTAATTTCACTAGTAACGGAGGCCGTATTTGGGGTTTTGGTCTCGTTGAGTTGGGATTTAATATAGAAGCCTGGTAACTCCAACATAATGGCGTCTTTTTGATTCATGTGTTTGCCTGGAATGAGCCATAACTCAACTGTTGTTGTCATTGAGTTTTCGCCAAGGTTCATTGGGCCTCTCGCTGAAATTTTAACTTTGGTCGGCTGAGAAATATTTAATGTTGTATTAAAAGAGGCGCTTTCTTTACTACTAAGAACATCTCCGCGGTTGTGTGCGGATTTCATAATTATTTTTGTATTCCCTGTGCCACCTTCTGTCAGGCCTTTTGCAAGAGTTTTACCGGTAGATATATCAGTAACGGTGACTTCTGCGCCCTGCATGCTTGAGCCAATAAATTTTGCATCTTTAGCTAATACTCTGATCGAGAGTTCTATTGGTGCTCCGAAAAGCGGAGAGTTCGAGAGTATGAGAATGAACAAAAATAAGTAGCGTTTCATATTCATGATCCTTAACTTTATTTTTAAAACCGAAACTTTTGAATTAGCCCCAAAGTTAACATGAATTGCTTCAAGTCGTTTGAAATAATTGGGCTTTAAAAGGTATTTTGATTTGAGATGGGTGCGTTTTTAATTCGTTTTTGAATTAAGCGGAATGAGTAGACAGAATAATTTGTTGCATACATTTCAAATTGATAGTCAATGTAGGAATGCCTGCTTATACTAAAAAGGTCAGGCGGAGGTGTGTTTTGACTACATTGACCAATATTAGCCAACTGTCGAATTTTACGGCGCAAAGTTCTCGTCCAACCATTACTATTGACGGTAAATCTTCGCCAATACCAGCCGACAAGATCGGTCCTTTTACCATCGAACCAGCAGAAACTCCACGATCAGTGACAGACATTGAAGTGAGTGATACTGGGAAGATAGAAGCTCCTTTGATTGATAGCAATATAGAAAGCATTAAGTCAGAAGAGCAACAACTCAGAACGGCTGCTCAGCCGGTCGATGTTGATGGTCGACAAATTAGAATTGAGTCTCTCTCAGATGAAAAGCAAAGTGTCGTTCAGCGCCAAGATAATTTACAGGATAGGAACGAGTCCATAGAGCGAGAAATTCGTAATTTAGAACGCGTAGAGCGTAGTCTTGATCGACGTATCTCACAATTGCGTCAGGCGCAAAGTCTTGGCGGTCAATTGGACGTATTGGTATAAAGCCGACTGGCCATAAAATTGTTTTAAGGTTTGAATTCTCTGATAGTGTTTTCTAATTTTGTGATCTGAGCTACAAAATTTTGGGTAAAAGTTATCAGACCCTAAATTTACTTATTTGTAATCTGGATAAACATGGACTTTTTCAATTGTGGGGTCCAAAGTTATAGATAGAGCAATGGTTCACCCCATCGATAGAGGCTGTTCTATCGTATTTATTGATATTAAGTAAATCGAGACGATTGGTACTAAGATGCGTTTTATATTGTTGAGAGGGCTCGGACGCGATCAGCTTCATTGGACTCCGCTATTAAATGAAATTAAGGCGGTTTTTCCTGATTCGACAATTGAAACCCCTGATTTGCCGGGCGCTGGTATATTGCACCGGAAGCCGAGTCCCACCGCATTGGCAGATTACATTCCTCTGCTTTCACAGCAGTTATCCCGCTCTGAGGAGCCTGCGGTTATTGTTGGTTTGTCACTAGGCGGCATGCTCGCTCTAACTTGGGCTGCATTGGAACCTGAAACTTTTAGTCATGTGGTTGCCATTAATTCCAGTTGTAACCTCACGCCATTCTACAAAAGATTACTTGCGTATAAAGCGATTAATCATCCCGGTGCTATTTTTAGACCCTCGATTGCGGCAAAAGAGCGTGCAGTCTATCGGATGACTTGTAATACTCGGCCGGTAGATGAAACGATTATTCGTCGTTGGGTTGAAATTCAACTTCTCCATCCAGTAACAATTACAAATCAGATTAAGCAGATCTGGGCGGCACTCAAATTCTCACCGCCTCCAAGAGCTTTGCTTCCTGAATTATCAATCATCTATTCTGAAGGCGACCGGTTAGTTAATCCAGACTGCAGTCGAGACTTAATAAAGTTTTATAATTCAGATAGTTATGTTCACCCTTGGGCTGGACATGATTTGCCGCAAGACGATCCAAAATGGCTTGCTATGCAATTAAAAAATATCATTTACCGGCAATCTGGTTCGACCTCTATTTCGCATTAGAATTTTTAATGTCTGGCCTTAAAAACTTTCGTTTCTCAATCTCAAATTGAGTCGCTAATATACCTCAACTGGTGATTTGTTGGTCAATTGGTGGCCACACCTAACGATATTGAGGAGGTTAGCATGTTGAAAGTTTCGCAAAACAACGCTCATAAATTGGCGTTACCGGCACTAATTATTGCTATCCTCGTTTGGGCTAGCTCATTTGTTTTCATGAAAGTGGCTGTTGCTGAGTTTGGTCCGATGCTAACCGTGTTTCTTCGTATGATTTTGGCAAGCGCGGTTCTTTTCTTTTTTATTCCTGCATTTCGAAACGAAAAGTACCAGAAAGGTGATTGGGTCTGGTTTTTAGGGTTGGCATTGTGTGAACCTTGCTTATATTTCGTGTTCGAAGGCTTGGCCCTTACTTATACTACTGCTTCTGAAGCAGGAATGATAACCGCACTACAGCCATTAATGGTTGCTGTTGCAGCCTACTATTTTCTGAAAGAGAAAGTATCGGCACGACTCATTGCGGGTTGCATTATTGCAGTACTTGGAGCTGTGTTGCTATCTGTTTCAGGCGAAGCGTCTGAAAGCGCACCAAATCCGTTACTTGGAAATATTCTGGAGTTTTTTGCGATTGCTTTTGCTGCTGCGTATAGCTTGATTGCTCGCAAGTTGATGCATCGTTACTCGCCACTGTTTTTAACGAGCATTCAGACATTTGTCGGTAGCGTTTTCTTTCTACCTGCTGTGTTAATGAGTGGTGATACAGTTCCCGCATCGATCACTTGGGACGGTGCAATGGCGGTTTTATTTCTAGCTTGGGGCGTTAATATTTTTGCTTTCACTTGCTACAACTTTTCACTTGGTAAGATGACTGCTAGCCAAGCTGGCGCATGGTTAAATCTATTACCGCTAGCGTGTTTATTCTTTGGGTGGCTGCTACTTGACGAAAAGCTATCTGGGTTGCAATACGTTGGTGCGTTGATTGTGTTGATGGGTGTTATTGTTAGTCAAAGCAAGCCTAAACAAAAGTCGGTTTTCATAGAGCAAGAAATGCTTGAGCAGACTAATATTTCCGATGAAAAAGAAGACGCATTTGTGCCAGAAGCTCAGCCAGTTGCTGTAAAATAATTTTTAGTAGTACCGTTCGCTTTACTCCCTGGTTAAGTTGAATTTGGTCTCAGTATAACCCCGCAGATGCGGGGTTTTTTTTTGCCTTTAAAAAGTCTTTGTCTCATAAAGGGAACAAGAGTTGATTGATTTGAGATATTTATTAGGATGTCGATGCTTTTGTTTCCTTTCTCCCCAATAGGAATTTCAAAACAAGGATAAATACGAATTACACGGAAAAAAGAACTAAATAAAAGGTATTCATTATGAAATTAAATATGAAAGCTGTTGTAGGCTTTTTAGTGGTTGCGCTTAGCGGTCCGCTATATTCTATTAAAAACGCACCATTACCAGAGAAAGTCGAAACTGGATACATTTCCGTTTTCAATGATAAAACTCAGCAGATGGAAATTATTGAAGTTAGCTTTAAGAGATTTGACGGAAATGCAATACATCAAGGTGATATATTGCTTGGCAAAGCCGATAAGATAGCAAGAACATATCAGGAAGCCGTGTATTTAAGTTCACAAAAAGACGCTTCGGGTAATGTTAGTAATTCACGATGGCCATCGGGTGTAGTGCCATTTGTAATTGAGTCAGGCGCTTTTTCTACGTTTGAGCAAGACAGAATATATGCAGCTATGAGTACGTTGGAACGTACGGCTCGAATTACTTTTGTTCAAAGAACAAGTCATCGAAATTATATTTATATTACTGACAATGAAGATGGATGTTTTTCTAATGTAGGCAGAAAAGGTGGTCGCCAAAACTTAAACTTAGATACCGGCTGTACGGGATTAAGTACCATAAAGCACGAGTTGATGCACGCACTAGGGATGTGGCATGAACAGTCTCGAACTGATCGTGATAGATACATTCGAATTCATTTCGATAACATCGAGCGTGACAAAAGAGATAATTTTGATAAAAGGAGTGGAACGATAATTAAAGATACTTCAACACCTTATGATTTTAATTCAATTATGCATTATCATCGCTACGCATTTGCAATCGATAACTCACAGCCAACAATAACTCGATTAGATAGTACAGGGAATGAAACGACTTTGCCGACAGGTGGAGACGTTTTAACTCGAATTGATAAACAAACACTGCGATATATGTATGGTGCTCCTATCGTAGAACCATATGTTTCTTGGGCCCGCTATGAATATGGAGCTTGCCGTTATTATACTCGTGAAGGATTTATCAATCGGGAAAGTCAGGGCGCAAACACGATATATGAATTAGAGAGAAATATTAGTGGACTTTGGTATCAGCGTTATCGTGGAAGTGCTAATGCAATGCGTTATTCGACAACGGACTCTGCTAAACGTCATAGTATGAGAGTTAGAGCTATTCAAATGGACGGGCAGGTACTTGGTATAATTTCTCAATCTATGTGCCAAAATGTTCCAATGGTGGCGGTCCAGCACCGTTATAAGACTAAGGTTTCATAAATAATTTATCTTATGGTGTGAAAGTGGAAGTTTATTGAAAAATATAGCGCTTTTACACCATAACAATAAGATAACTAGAGCCAACCTTTTTGACGAGCAATTCTCGCTGCTTCAACTCTATTCGCTGCATTGAGCTTACTGGCTGCGTTGGATAAGTAATTTCGAACTGTACCGTGCGATAGATTTAATTGTTCTGCAATAGCCTGTGTCGATAAGCCTGCTTCTGCTTTTTGCAATACAGCACGCTCTTTTTCGGTTAGTGGATCCACTTGATCCCAAGCATCTGTTATTAACTCAGGATCAACAACCTTTCGACCAGATTCTATTTTTCGTATTGCGTCTGCTAATGAATCACTAGGAGAGTCCTTTAATAAGTAGCCTTTTACTCCAGAGTCCATTGCACGTTTTAGATATCCTACTCGATTGAAGGTTGTCAGGATAATAACTTTGGTCGACTTGTTCCTTTTAAATAATTCGTTAGCAATATCAAGGCCGCTCATTTCTGGCATTTCTATATCGGTTAGAAAAATATCTGGTGAAAGCTCTAATACCAAGTTTAAAGCATCTGTTCCTGATTTTGCCGTTGCAATTACTTGAAAGTCTTCTTCTAAATCTAACAATGAAGCGAGAGCTCCCAAAAGCATACTTTGATCTTCGGCGATAACTATTTTAATTCTATTTTTCATTATTATTCTCAAAAAAGTTTATCAAGCATAATGTAAAATGACGAAGAATTATCATTTTTACCATAAGCAATATAAAAGGGTCCGAGGTAAGTTTCGGAGCCTGCAAAAATGCTATATCCCTCAATAGCATTGTCCCAGTCAAATTCCTCCGGTTTATTCCATGTTTGACCTTGCTCGTAGGATATGCCCAAGTACATTTCCAAAAGTGGTGCTGGTTTAATTCGACGCATATACACTAAAAATGCATTTGCCGCATTCTCAGAAGAAAGTTGGTTTATTTCGTAACCACTAAAATTAAGCAATCCACCACTACGATGAAATGCATTGAGTGGTATGAAGCTACCTTTGCTTCTAAAATAATTAGCACCGAAAGTTATTGAGTTATTATGCCATTCAAATGCTTTAAGTAATCGCGACTTACTTTGTCGATAGTTGAACTCAGAGCCTAATGATTCGTTGCTACGTAAATAGGAATATTGAAGTAATAAACCATTTTTTGGAAAGTGTAAGCTGTCTAGCGTGTCGACCTCTACTTTGAAATATTGATATGCATCTTGATAATTAATTTCCTCAATAACGGGTATGCCAATCTTTTGATCGAGAGTCCCATCTAGATAATGTGCTCCAAATCGAATTTCACCCCAGTTCCCTATTTCTGTACCAAGCGCAATATCTCCTGAAAGTGAATCAACCGTAAACTCAGCAATCAATTGGTTTTGATCAAAAAAATTAAACTGATCAGAAGATATATTTAATCTTGTGTCTAAAAAAGGTGACCAAACTGTACTTAACGGTTGATACCAGCTTATATCGAAGTCTCGGTCGTTTCCTAGGGTTACTCCTAAAGAAAGCTCACCATTAAGCTTATTTATATTAGTCATTAAATAATTGGCAGATATATTGATTTTATTATCAATATCTTCGGATGCACTGAAGCTAAAACCGAGTCGAAGAAAATTTGGCCCCCAGCTTTTTTCTTTAACATCTATTTTTATAACAACAGAGTCATCCTCTATTATTGTTGAATATTGAACTAGGCTAAAATATCCTAGACCATAGATTAACTCGATATTGCTTTCTAGCTTTTCTCTGGAGAAAATATCGCCTTTTTGAATGGTTAAAACGTTGAGTATTTGTGATGTTAAAACTGATGTGGGATTGTTGATTACGATATTTTTAATTACTACAGTTTCGTTTGAAATTATTGGCTTTTGTCTTCTCTTGAAGTCAATACCTTCCATTTTTTGAGCTAACAATTTTATCTTTGTTGAGTTTTTTACAGCTTCTTCACCTTTAGGAATAGCAACTTCAGCCATATCAAAATCGGATGTCGATATGCCGTCCAATTCGGGAAGTAAAAGAATATCTTTATCAGTTAATAGTTTTAGTTGTTGCTCAGTATTCTTTCTTGTCAGAATGCTGGTAAGTTGTTCGGCAACGTCAACAACATCATTGAGTTCATCTGATTTAAAAAGAGGCGTGCTTATATCAACAGCAATGACAATATCCGCTCCCATGTTTCGAACAACAGAAATAGGCAGATTATTTGCTATTCCGCCATCGACTAGTAATTGCTTGTTTTTAGAAACGGGTACCAGAAAACCCGGAATTGACATACTGGCGGTGATTGCTTCTGCAACTGATCCAGATTTTATGATGACGGTATTGCCGGTAGCTAAATCTGTAGTGACGGCGCGAAAAGGTACAGGAAGATTATCAAAATTTTGAATATGTGAAACAGGTGCAAATAGTCGGTTTAAGATGATACCGACCGATTGACCTGAGACGATGCCTGCAGGTAACTTCAAACCTTCAATATCTAATCCGAGTTGCAGTTTAGATATAAACCTTCGATCATCGAGTTTCCGACGAAAAGAACGATTTGACCTCTTAACTTCGTCCTCAAAGCCAGCTTGCCAATCAATGGTTTTAACTATATTCTCAATTTCATCTGGAGAATATCCACTAGCGTATAAACCACCCACGATTGAACCCATACTCGTACCAGCGATGTAGTCAACCGGTATAGAGTGCTTTTCAAGTTCTCTGAGAACTCCAATATGTGCAGCGCCTCTCGCTCCGCCTCCACTTAAAGCAAGTCCGACCTTCAATCGCTCTGCAAAGCACTCTGCTGAGAGTAATAAGAAAAGGAGTAAACTAATTTTTTTCAATAAGGCGTCCATAATCTATCATTATACTTGTCTGTTTTAATGGCTTTTAAAGATTTAGTTTAGCAAAAATCTGCCGAGAGCTTAGTTATAAATGTTGTTATGAATGGACCGGTATTAACACTGTTAACCTGAATCCTTCATTGGTTGAAATGTTTAGGGAGCCATTTAACTGGTGTACACGTTCTTTGATACCGATTAGTCCATTGCCAAAGGTAATTGGAGTATCGCTTTTAATGGAACCATTGTCTTTTATTTCGAGTTGGTAATTTCCAGAAATAATATCAAACTTTACTCTCACGCTATCGGCGGATGAATGTCTAGAAATATTGGTAAAAGCTTCTTTAATTATAAATCCTAGCGAATTACTTATTGACTCATTTAGGTCGCAAGATTTTACTTCTTCCTCAAATTCAATTTCCGAGATTTGACATAAATTCTTTGCTGCAAGCAACTCGTTGCTTAAGTTTGTTTTTCGGTATCCTGACACAGCTTCTCTAACTTGACTTAGTGCACGGCGACTTTCTAGTTCAATATCGAGAATTTCCGCTTTTGCTTTTTCTGCGTCTTTATCGACGAGTTTTCGAGCGAGTTCTGCTTTTCGGGTAATCAGTGAGAAAGTATGGCCAATTACGTCATGTAAATCGCGGGCAATTCGTTCGCGCTCGGCCGTTGTTGCCAGCTTTTCAATTTCTTCTTGTGATTTCTTTATAACTTGATTCTTTTTGGAAACTTCAGAGAAATAGATATTGCTGCCGCCAACTAAAATGCTAAAAAATATAGCCGGCAAGTAAAAGTAGCTTGATAGGTTAAATAAAAACGAATAGAAAGCAGTGGCTGCTATTAATGCAATAAGCATGGTAAAGCCATTCTTAGCTTTGTCAAACTGCGCACAAAATGAAGCCGCATAGACTATAAACACACTTCCACCAATATTTTCTTGCGATGTATATATGCCTATCAAATAGAGCAGTATTATATGTATTACCAGAGAAAGCCCATCGCGACGAAAGGCCGAAAAATAGATTACTAAAAAAACAGGAATGATTATTAGTGTTGTAATAACCTCTGTATCACTGGGGGGGCGAAATAGATAGTTAAAAAAATAGATGCCAAGGTAACTTAACCAAACGTAAGGCAAGTAACCTTGATCATGTTGCGGTGGTAATAAAAAATTATGAATATAACTCAAAAGCTTCATATATGGTTACCGAAGTACGATATCATCCAAATAAAAGTCAAACTTACCACGGTTAGGGTTTACTACCCATGCAATACCTGTAACTGAAGACCAGTCAATATTATCATAGTCTTTCAGGTTAATAGAGATAGCTTTGCAATTATTAATGGATGTGTTTGGTAGCTCAAAGGGAATTTCTTTCGGTCTTTGTATGCCTTTGACAAATATGAAAAGACGATAGTTTCCTGCTTCTCCACCAAACTCAAAATCCAGGCTGGTATTATTTTTGAAGTCGAAGGTTTTTGACATATCGGAGCTAAATACAACCATTGCTCCAGCCCAAGGGAAGGGGAAACCGCTTTTTATTTCGCCACTAACTTTTGCGCTGCCGCTTTGGTTACATCCTTTATTACTCCAGCTTACTTTGGCAACAGAATTACCCTTTGCCATTTTGTCACTGGTTGCAAATAGTGGAATTTTAGTTTTTGTGCTCAGATCTTTAGTAAATTCAGCGAGTGTGCCTTGAATTGGAGTACTTATATTTTTTTTGACTTCCAGTTTTTTTGCATAGCCATTTTTATAGATTAACGATAAAGACTGGGTATTTGATATTTTAATTCTGGGATCTTCATTTAATATAAGAAAGTCAGCTTTGGCTCCGGGCTTTAAATGTCCGCGGTTTTTCAAGCCAAATGCAGAGTGGGCCGCATAGGTTGCAGAGATTAATGCCTCATTTGGAGAAAGCCCACTTTCAGTAAGTAAAATAAGCTCTTGATGTAAACTTATCCCATGGGCTGCTCCAGGGTTAGGCGCATCGGTTCCTGCTAATATCTTGATTCCTGCAGAGTGCATCTTTGCCACATTTTCTTTAGCAATTTCTAGTGCGTCATTGTTTTGAAATGAGGCGTCGATAGTTTGCGTTAGTTGGTTGATTTGTGATTTAGAAACGACTGTTGATAGGGTCGACTCTTCCACTATAAAGCTGTTGTTTTTAATACCTGACAGACTTGAAAGCATTGTGAGTGTTGGAATAATAAAAACTCTCTTTGCTTTCATTTGTGCAATTAAAGACTCGTCGACCTCTTTGTCACCAAATGAATGAACCAAGCCATCTGCACCTGCTTGTACGGCTTCTTTTGCTGATTGGTAGTCTGAAATATGAACAACAGCCAATTTATTATATTTTTTTGCTGCATCAATTAGTGCTTTTAATGTAGCGAAGTCTATAGAAGTATAGGGCCCATATTTTGTTTTGTGGTGATATACAATCTTTATATAATCAGAACCCTCTGCAATGCGTGCTTTAACAAATGACTCTGCAGCATCAGGATGATCAATCGTTGGGATATCAAATCCATATTCCGTTCCATGCCCTCCTGGACTAGTGGCCAAGACGCCAGCAGAGAATAAGTCAGCTTGATCTGTTTTGACTGATTCGTGGCGTTGTGATTTTACTGAACTAAGGACCTCTGGCTGGGTAAACATGTCGAGCTCAGTCGTCACGCCAAAAGAGAGTGCGTCTTTTAATGCATTGCCCCAAGTATGGGTGTGCGCGTCAATTAATCCGGGAATAATAAATTTATCATTATAACTGACGGTAAGTAAATCATCCTGGATATCTGCTGAGTTATCGACAATTTTACCGTTAACGACGACTAAGTCATGTTTATTCCAATTTATTCCATCAAACCAAACGGCATCTTTAATGCGAAAGCTATTAGATTTTTCGGTTAAGAGTTCTTTATTTAATTGTTTATTATCTTTGGGAGTTGGCAATAACATAATTATTGCTATTACCAAAAGTGTTGCTAAAGCGATCCCAATTTTAGAGTAACTCATGCTAGCTCCTTAATTATGCGTGCTTATTAAATGCGCGAGCGGCAAGCAGCCACGCAATTGCGGACATTGTAACTAAGCTGAGTAAGTGCCAAATTAAATCAAAACCTAGGCTTAAACCTTGAATCGATAAAACCATTTGAGATAAGTGGAAAGCCGGAAATATCCAGGCTACGTTTTGCATAAACTCTGGAAATACTCCGAGTGGAATCCATAGGCCAGAAAGAAATGCCATTGGTAGATAGATAAGGTTAACAATTGCAGGCGCTGCTTGGCCTTTTATTGTTAAACCGATCCACAAACCGAGTACACAAAAGGGTAACGTTCCAAGCAATAAAGAAACTAGAGTTAGAATCCATTGGCTTCTCGTCAGAACCACATCACCAAATACGGCACCAATGATAAAAAGCTCTAAGACAATAATCAGTCCGAAAATCATTGATGTTAGTATTCGAGATATAAAGTACGCACTTATTGGCATGGGCGAGCATCGTTTAACAGCAAACCAGCCTTGATCTTTTTCAACAGCAACGCCAACGCCGAATGAAAATAATGCGGGTCCCATTATGCCAAAAACACCGTAAGTGGCGATAAGGTAATGAGACATGTTGCCGTCTGCTCCCGATTGGTTAAAAAGCACACCAAAAAAGACATAAAACATAACTGGAAAAATTAAGCTGGGTATAACAAAAGCTGGCATTCGAAAAGTTTTTAAAATTTCATTGCGTGTTTCTAACCAGAGTATGTTCGATAAGCTTACCGATTGACGCATAGAGTTTATTTGAGAAATCATGCCGCAAGTTCCTTATCATTATCTTTAACTGAAAAATGAATAAATGCATCTTCCAATGACACTTGTTCTATCGTTAAATCAGAGAGTGTGGGATATTGTGTTAGTAATGCTGTGGCTGTTTCTTCAGCGCATTCACTAATAAGTTCTATTTGGCTACCGCGATACATCACATGATTTACTGCAGGTAAGTGTTCAAAAGCTGCTGTAGGATCACTGTAGGTAAACCGAATACGTTTTCCGCCAAGGCGTTGTTTTAATGACTCTGAAGAGCCTTGATGAACAATTTCTCCTTTGTTTAGCAGTAACACTTGGTCAGCAAGAGCATCGGCTTCTTCCAAATAATGCGTCGTCAGCAATACGCAGGTTCCTTGCTCTCGCAAGTTACGTATGCATTGCCAAAATTGTCTTCTCGACTGTACATCTAAGCCGACAGTTGGCTCATCCAGTAAAATAATGGGAGGTTGGCCACAGATTGCTATAGCAAAAAGAACACGTTGTTTTTGACCTCCAGAAAGCGCTTTAAATTTTCGATTTTGAAGCTCTGTCAGGCCGGCAATTTCTAAGGTGTTTGTTAGTGTTCGAGGTGATGAATAATAGCTACTGAATAGTTCAATATGCTCTTTGACCGTTAAGGTTTCGGGCATCGCCGCAGACTGCAGTACCGCACCGATAGTTTGCCGAGCGGGATAGCTGCCAGGAGTATGGCCTGCGATAGAAACTGAGCCACTATCGGGAGTTTCTCGTCCTAGTAAATGATTAATTAACGTTGTTTTTCCTGCACCATTTTCGCCGAGTAAAGCAATGACTTGCCCTGCTTGAAGCGACATTGATACTCCGCGTAATGCTTTTATATCGCCAAAGGATTTGGAGACGTTTTCGACTTTTATCAGGGTTTTGTTTTGGTTCATGAGTCCTCCTATGCCATAACGAAAGTATCTCAATTAGGAGGAGGTGTGTGCAGAAACAAATGTCATCAATTTAAGATGACATTTGTCATAAAAAGGGGAAGTTGATTTTTGGTGTTTTTAATCGCCGATGGCGGCATCAATGCGCGCAGTAAAGGTCTCTGCGTCTTCAAATCCTTCGGCTCTTAGTCCACTGACTTCGTTACCTTCTTTATCGAAGAAGAGAATGGAAGGCAAACCAAAAATTGTAAAGCGATCCATCAGCTCCTTGTCTGCGTCGTCGCCGGCAGTAACATCGGCTTGAAGCAATATTGTATTCGATAAAGCGGCTTGCACTTTTGGATCAGGAAAAGTCAGTTCGGCAAATTCGTAGCAAGCGGTACAATATTCGGCGAAAAAGTCGAGCATAACCGTTTTATTCTCCGCTTTTGCCTGTGCTAGATAACGGTCGAGATCAGCACTTGTTTTTATCAGAGTGAAACCAGCATGATCGACATATTCCTTGTTTTGTGGCGTTGATTCATTGCTTTGCGTGATCGAGTGACTTGAAGTTGAATTGCTTAAAGGCTTGAAAATTGATGTATTGCCTTTTGCAGCACCAATGATCAATGTTCCACCATAAATTAATAGTACAACACCAATACCTTTCCAGAATGTAGGCCAGCCTGACTCGACTTGTTTTAGGGCTCCCATATATATTCCACATACTGTGAATAATATTCCCCATAACACCAAGTTGAGCTGTCCAGGAATTAGATGTTTGGTGATATAGAGCGCGACTCCGATCATAATAACGCCAAAGGCGCTTTTGACGGCATTCATCCAGGCTCCGGCTCTGGGTAAAACTTTACCACCACCAACACCAATCATAATTAATGGAATACCCATACCTAAAGCTAAACCGTAAAGGTATATACCTCCGGTGAAGGCATCACCAACGGTACTGATCCAAGTTAAAACGGCGATAAGCGGAATGGTGACACATGGAGAAACGACAGCACCTGATATCGCACCCATAATTGCCGCACCAAGATAGCTACCACTTTGTTGTTTTTGACTGACGGCATTGAGTTTATTTTGCAAAGATGAAGGTAGTTGGATTTCAAAAAAGCCAAACATGCCGAGCGATAGAATAAGAAAAATTACTGCGGCGATGGAAACTGCTATGGGTGACTGCAGTGCCGATGTCGCACCTGCTCCTGCCCCTGCTACGATGATGCCGATGATAATGTAGGGTATGGCCATGGCTTGTGTATAAACTAACGACAATAAAAACGCTTTTGAAGTTGTTATATCTTTACCTTGTCCAGCAATAATACTTGAGATGATAGGCATCATCGGGAAAACGCATGGTGTAAATGCTAAACCAACACCCAATATAATGAGTGTAAAAAATGCGACGATCACTGATGAATCATTTAATGTGTTTAGGATAACGTCCTTTTCCGATACAAATTCTTTTTTATCCGATTGAGAA
The DNA here is from genome assembly GCF_007570825.1 of Pleionea sediminis. GTDB lineage: Bacteria > Pseudomonadota > Gammaproteobacteria > Enterobacterales > Kangiellaceae > Pleionea > Pleionea sediminis. The sequence continues at coordinate 1,960,955 of NZ_SUNB01000001.1, forward strand.
TCATTTATCTGTGTTGATGCTGGCCCGCTGTTTATAGACGTTGATTTTTTTTGCGAGGCAGATGTTCCTTTTTCTCCGTTCTCTTTTTTACCGAATTGGGGTTCTTTTGCTGGAGCAGACCATTGTTGACTTTTATTACCGCTGAAAGAGTCGTAATCACTGCTTTCCATTAAGCGAGCTGTTTTTGAAGTAATATCAATTTTAAAGTACCGACTGGTAGGAGGGTAACACAGCCCGGCTTCGGCACAGCCTTGAAACTCCAGTTCAGCTGCAAAGCTTGTGTTAGTAGTTTTAAATGGAATGCTGAGCTGAAGTTGTTTGGTATAGATTTGTACATCACCAAAATATTCATCAACTTTATGTTTGCCCTCAGGCATAAATACCTGGCCAATTTCTGCGGATTTTAGCTGAGCTTTAAGTCGATGCTGGTAAAGATAATAAGTCGGTGCAATTTTCCATGTTGCAATCAACTCATTGTCAAAAACCTCCACTGAAATAGGGAAGGCTTCATCGACTTCAAGAAAGTCGTCTGACTTTCCAAATAAGCTAGATAAATCTGCTTTTTCCGCTGCCATTGCCGTAACTGACATAAGGGCAAGAACACAAATATAAGTAAACTTTTTCATTTCTGTAAGCACTGCTTTAACCACTCTAAATAGTCTTCGCCCATCGCTGTTGGCTTAATTGCAATAAGCTCGGGCACTTCATAAGGATGATGTTTTCTAATTAATGTTTCTGCCTGATTGAGTAGAGAACTTTCGGTTTTTATTATGAGTTGTTGCTCATTGTCGCACTCAATTTCACCTTGCCAAAGATAGTACGATTGCATGACTGGTAACAGATTTACACAGGCCGCTATCTTTTGCTCTACTAATGTTTGTGCCAAAAGTTGGCCAGTTTTCAAATCGGGCACCGTCGTTAATAAGACGATGGTATCGTCCGTTTGTTGCATTTTATTCGTCTCAAAAGTGAGTTTCGACAGACATTTGTCATGATTTTACACGAAGCAGGGCCTTCTCCGGCGATTTTTCGAACGATTTGTGATTGAGTCGATAAAATGCCTGATAGGTATCAATGTTTATTTACGTGTTTCGTCGGCCCAAATTAAGTGAGATTCGCTCTGATTTTGAGCCTGGCTGAGAGCCGCTTCTGAGCGTTTTACCAGCCGTTGAACATCGTAATCGGTCCCCAATTTTGAAATACCGACTGACAGAGTGACATGAACATTTTTATTTTCATAAGCAACGGGAGTTCCGGCAAATGTCTGAGTGAGATAGCTCATGATTGATTCGGCTTCTTGGTCTGAACAGTGGTTTAATATAACGCCAATGCGATGGGTGTCGAAAAAGCCAATACAGTCGGTTTTTCTTAAACGCTGACGAAGCAACCGGGCCAATTGTTGAGTTGCCCTTTCACCAAATGCATAACCGTGCTTTTCATTGAGTTCGGTTAAGTTATTCATCTCAATGAGAGCCAAAAACATACTGTCGTTTTGTCTCATGGCGCGCTCTGTTTCTATGGTGAGTTGTTCTTTCAATAGCGCCGATGAATTTAGCCCGGTTTGGAAGTCTCGAGCAAGATGAGGTTCAAGATTGCGAGTACGTCGTGCATAAAGTTCTGCAGTGAACAATAGCTGATCTTTTTTCACGGGTTTTGCAATGAATGCAGAGCCACCGGATGTCATTGCTTCTCTTTGTTTGTCGTGGTTCTCTTCGGCGGATAGAAAGACTATGGGGACCGTTTTAAAACGTTCTTGTTGCCGGAGAACCTTGGTGAGCTCAATGCCGTTACAGCCGGGCATTTGCATATCCATAAATATGACTTCAGGGTCAAAGTTACTCAGAGAGTTTAGCAACTCCATTGGATCAATAATAATGCATGTTTCAAAACCAGCTGAAGATAAAACTTTGTCATTGAATTTGGCTTGTGCTTTAGAATCTTCCATAACCGCGACACGGAAAGCATCGGCTTTTTTGGACGATTCTAACTCCTCCAGGTGCTCCATGAGTTTTATGGAATCAACTGGATTAGCAAAAAATAGCGTCGAGCCTAGTCGAATTCCTTTTAATCGTTGTTCTAATGTGTCGTGTTCAGCCAGAACAATTAAATGACTGGTTTCATTTATAGGCTGCTCAACGTCGTCATCGAAGTCGTTTAGTTGAGTGATTACAACTTTCTGAGAGTTACCTGCGGATTGCTCTATAGCAGCATTGATTTGTAAATTCTCGACTTCGTAGCCAAAGTCTTGAATTTGAGTTCTGACGTGCTGAAAAGCTTTTTCGTCATTCATGCACCAATAAACGGTAAGCTCACTTCCACTCTCAATGAATGTAGGAGTTGCCGGTGCTTCATCAATAATACTGTGTTTAAATTCATATTCGGATTTAATTTCAACCAGTCCACGTGGTTGAACATCTTGTTCGGGCGTATCGAAAGATTCAGGTGCTGTCTGCTCGACTGAGTCCGGCTTCATCTTGTGTTCTGCTGCTGTATCAGGGGCCTCTGCAGCAGGCTCAGCATCCATTGGTTCGATTTCAGATGGAGCTGGTTCAAGTGATTCTTGATTTGGTAAATCGAGCTCTTCCGAGTCGGCTTTTGGTGAATGAGTGTCAATATCTGGCTCTTGATGTGCTTCAGGTGCATCACCTTGCTCGTGAGTTTCATCAGTAGGCTCATTTGAGTCGTTTGCTGATTCTCGCAGTGTTGCACCAGAACTGGTCTCTAATTGGCCCTGTTTAAGCTTTTCGGCATGATTGTGCAGCCGATCGATAAATCGTCTAATAAGCGGCTTTTGCGACTCTAACGTTTCGTTGTCGAGAGTCAGTTGAGAACTAATACGAGTGAGTAAGTTAGCTGTGGATTCGGCGCCATATTCAGTGCAAAGCTCTTTGGTTTTACGAATTTGGCTTTCCATCGCTTTAACGCGAACCACATCGATCTGAGACTCGGCGAGTTCACTGAGTAATCGTGCAAACTGCTGAAGTTTGATAGGAACACGACGACAAATGATTTTTTTGAACTCTTCATTGGACTGATCGTTTAACACGTTATTCATATCGGCAATTGGTCTCGACTCACTCGATTTCAAGGGCAAATTTTAATAATTGCCTCATTTGGTTTACCATTTGGGTCCGGTAAACGCCCATCTACTACAAAGTAGTTTCAATTCAAATACTAAGGTTAGTTTCTCTATGTCATGGTTGCCAGTGCTTTTTGTCGTCATTCCCTTCACTGAGCTTGTGATTTTGCTCGAAGTGGGGGAGCTCTGGGGAGCACTACCAACACTGGGGCTTATTATCACAACCGCTTTTATCGGATACAACCTGTTTAAGAGGCAGGGTATAAAAACCTGGCAATTAGTACAAACAAAACTATCACAAGGTGAGCTACCTTCTCGTGAAATGGCAGAGGGTATTATTATTCTTATGGCGGGAACCTTAATGATTACGCCGGGCTTACTGACCGACTTTGTCGGTTTATTTTGCCTAATCCCAATAACAAGAAAGTTGGTACTTACGCTTCTTATGAAGCGCTTTAAGTCTAAGGTTCACATTCAAACTCAATATTCATATCATTCACAGCAAACTCAAAAAGAAGCAGAAAAGCATTCAGGTGTAGAGAAAGGTCGAACCATTGATGGCGACTATTCCCGTGATGATCAATAGTAATGTAAAATTTTTAGCACTCTAGGGGGTTGAGTGCTAAAATTTTGTCCCCATATTATACGCCAATCGAACGTAACGTTCTTTTTATTACATTAACCAACACTAATTAGGGAGATGACTCAATGAGCATTCGTCCATTACATGATCGAGTGATTGTTCGTCGTTTAGAAGATGAAACTACTTCTGCGGGTGGTATTGTCATTCCAGATAATGCCAAAGAAAAGCCAAGCCGTGGTGAAGTAATTGCTGTCGGTAACGGTAAGCCTTTAGACAACGGTGACGTTCGCGGATTAGCTGTAAAAGCGGGCGACAAAGTATTGTTCGGTAAGTTTGCTGGAACTGAAGTTAAAGTTGAAGGTGAAGAGTTATTAGTGATGCGTGAAGACGACATCATGGCGATCATCGAGTAAGCCATAGAACTCAAACAATTCACAACCAAATTTTAAAGAGGAATATCAAATGTCTGCAAAAGAAGTTCTTTTCGGAGATGACGCTCGTTCAAGAATGGTCGAAGGCGTCAATGTTTTAGCAAATGCTGTAAAAACCACTTTGGGACCTAAGGGTCGAAATGTTGTTCTTGATAAGTCTTTTGGTGCGCCAACAGTAACTAAAGATGGTGTTTCTGTTGCTAAAGAAATCGAGCTTGAAGGTAAGTTCGAAAACATGGGCGCGCAAATGGTTAAAGAAGTTGCTTCTCAAACTTCTGACGTTGCGGGTGACGGAACAACAACGGCAACCGTTCTTGCTCAAGCAATCTTAAACGAAGGTTTAAAAACTGTCGCTGCGGGTATGAACCCAATGGATTTAAAACGTGGTATCGACAAAGCGGTTCGTGCGGCAGTTGAAGAGTTGAAATCTCTCTCTGTTCCTTGTTCTGATAACAAGTCAATTGCTCAAGTAGGTACAATTTCAGCTAACTCCGATACCGACATCGGTAAAATCATTGCTGACGCAATGGAAAAAGTTGGTAAAGAAGGTGTTATTACTGTTGAAGAAGGTTCTGGTCTCGATAATGAGCTAGACGTTGTTGAAGGTATGCAGTTTGATCGTGGTTATCTTTCTCCATACTTCATTAACGATCAAGACAGCATGTCTGTTGAACTAGAAAGCCCGTACATTTTATTGTTTGATAAAAAAGTATCTAACATTCGTGACTTGTTACCTATTCTTGAAAATGTTGCAAAAGCAAGCAAGCCATTATTGATTATTGCTGAAGATGTTGAAGGCGAAGCATTAGCGACTCTTGTTGTTAATAACATGCGCGGTATCGTGAAAGTTGCTGCTGTTAAAGCTCCAGGTTTTGGTGATCGTCGTAAAGCGATGCTTGAAGATATCGCTATCTTAACTGGCGGTACTGTAATTTCTGAAGAAGTAGGTCTTTCTTTAGAAGGTGCAACACTTGACGATTTAGGTACAGCAAAAAAAGTATCTATCACTAAAGAAAATACAACTATTGTTGATGGAAGTGGTGATGCTAAAGATATCGAAGGTCGTGTTGGCCAAATTCGTAAGCAAATTGAAGAAACTTCTTCTGACTACGACAAAGAAAAGCTTCAAGAGCGCGTTGCTAAGTTAGCAGGTGGTGTTGCTGTGATTAAAGTTGGCGCTGCAACTGAAGTTGAAATGAAAGAAAAGAAAGCGCGCGTTGAAGATGCATTACATGCGACTCGTGCTGCAGTTGAAGAAGGTGTTGTTCCTGGCGGTGGTGTTGCGTTAGTGCGCGTTGCTGCTAAATTGGAAGAGCTAAGAGGCGACAACGACGACCAAAACGCAGGTATTCATATTGCTATTCGTGCAATGAAATCTCCACTTCGTCAAATTACGACTAATGCTGGCGATGAAGCCTCTGTTATTTTGAATGAAGTTGCTAAAGGTGAAGGTAACTTCGGTTACAACGCTGCGACAGGTGAATACGGCGATATGATCGAGATGGGTATTCTTGATCCTACTAAAGTAACCCGTTCAGCTCTTCAGCACGCCGCTTCTGTTGCAGGTCTAATGATTACGACTGAAGCAATGGTTGCTGACTTGCCAAAGAAAGATGAGCCAGCTGCGCCAGATATGGGCGGCATGGGCGGCATGGGCGGTATGGGTGGAATGATGTAATTCATCCCCCTGATTAGCTCAGAAGTCTTGAAGCCCCGCAGATGCGGGGCTTTTTTATTACCAAGTTCAATGGTAAATTCTCATATATCTGCGAATGAAAAGTCATACGTCATTCAACTCTAAAAACCTCCTGATAATTATCGAATAAGACTGAGCAAAGAACGACTAAGTGCTCAAATCGAGATGTCTATTTCTTTTTCGAGTAGCGTTACACAGTCGGATTTGTTAAATTCGTTCTAACTTGTCTATCTTAACTAAATAGTAAACTTACGGGTGCTGTCGATTAATGCTTTTCTCGCGAGGTAAAAAGCGAACAATCCTATTTGCTGACGTTTCTGGCAGTTCTGCTCTATACAAAAGTGAAGGCAATGCGAAAGCTAAGGCTAGAATTGATAAGATTTTAAAAGTCATGGTGTTTAACACCCGAAAATTTGAAGGTCGAGTCGTTAAAACCATTGGCGATGAGATTATGGCTTGTTTCGATGATAGTGAAAAAGCTTGCAAAGCAGCAATGGCGATTCAACAAGAAGTTGAGTCATCGGAAGAGGGAATGCAGCTGGGTGTACGAATTGGAATTGGATTTGGTAAAACAATTGAAGATTCTTCCGATTTGTTCGGCGAAGCGGTTAATGATGCCGCTTTTGTGACTGGAATTGCTCGGAGCTCTCAGATTTTATTAACCGATAGTGTCATTGCTCAACTTCCTGAAGCTATCCGTAGTGTTACTCAAGAATATGATCAGGTCGCTATTAAGGGGGCTAGCAATCATTCAACAATTCATCGTCTGTTTTGGAAAACACCATCGGCAGGATTTTCGGATACACAAGTTTTTTCCTCTAAAGATGTTTCGGATCACCTTGATGAGTCACATATTCATTTAACGTTCAAAAACGAACGGTTTTGCTTAACGGTTAATGATACACCTTACGTAATTGGTCGAAGCACGCAACAGGTATCTCTATTTATTGATAGTGAACTAGTCTCTCGAGAACACTGCCAAATTGTTTATCGCAGAGGTAAGTTTGTATTGATTGATCACAGTACAAACGGTACCTACATTAAACCGGATGAAGCACAGGAAATTTATTTACGCAGAGAGGAGTTGCCATTACTCGGTGGAGGTACGATTAGCCTAGGTGCTTCGCATAATTCAGATGATGGCGTAACTATTCGGTTTGAGGCTTAAAACTATATGCGTTTTTGTATCTAAGTATGAAAAGAGTCTCTTTGTGGTCACCTAAAGGTGGCGTCGGAAAAACAACCCTGGCACTTAATTTAGCAGCAGCAGCTTATGCTTCTGGAAAAAAAGCAATAGTATGTGATCTTGACCCACAGCAGTCTGCGGTCGATGTTTTTAATGACAAGCAGCTTTCATTTTCAGTTTTTAAAGGGATGCCTCCTGTAACACCTTACGGAGATATTATCTTTTATGACTTACCTCCAAGAGTTGATATTCAAATTGAAGGTGATTTAGTTGTTGTACCCATGCGTGCCTGTGTTCTAGACATCCGAGCAGTGAATAAGTCGATTCGTCATGTGCGTCATAAGCAAATTCTTAAGTGTGTGAATGCCGTTGATGTAAGACGACATGATGAAAGAATGCTGGCAATGCGAATGTATTCTGAAGGTGCATTTTTGATTAAAGATAGAAGTATCTATTCGCGAGCCATCTCTATGGGAAAAACAGTCTTTGATACCGACTTATATGGGGCAAATGAAGCTCGGAAAGAAATGTTGAGGTTATTTGAATCTTTGTATTCGGGACTACACGCTGAGGCTAGTCGTGTAGCGAAGTCTTAATGTAGTTATTGATAGTAATTTAATAAGAAAAAAGGGACCTTAAGGTCCCTTTTTTATCACTTTGATGTGATCTTCTTATTTTTTTGCAGCAGCTTTCTTCTTGCGACGCGCTTTTTTCTTCTTTTTAGGTTTTGCAGCAGCTTTTACAAGCTTTGCTTCAAGTTTTGCAAGAGAAGCATCTTGCTTAGAGCGGAACTTCTCAACAGCGGCAGCAGCTTTCGCAGATGCTTTTGCCATTTTGCTCGCAACGCCTTGAATCGATTTAACAGAAGATACAGCTGAAGCTGCTTCGGTTTTTGCTGCTTTCGCCGCATCACGAGCTGCTTTTACTGCATCAGACGCTTTCTTCTTAGCTGCAACTGCTTTTTTAGCCGCTTTCTTAGCAGCAGCTGTTTTGCGTTTTTTAGCAGCATCACGTTTTGCTTTTAAAGCTTTGTTAGCAGCGTCAGCTTTCTTTTGCGCAGCCGCTAATTTCTTATCGGCTTTTTCAGCAGCGGTTGTTGCTTTAGCTGCAACCTTTTCAGCAGCCGCTAATGCTTTTGCTGTTGAACCAGTTGCTGCAACTTTTGCTTTTGCCTTACGTGCAACTTTTTTACGAGCTGCCTTTTTAGCAGTTGCCTTTTTAGCAGTTGCCTTACGTTTTTTTCTAACAGCACCTTTAGCCATGGTGAACCTCCAAAAAATTAATGAGTGAACGAGCTCAAATGAAAGTTTATAGCGTAAGTATGTGAATTTCAAAAAAAATCAATAAAAAAATCTTAAAAAAGAGCAAAAAAATCCATTTTTTTATTATTTTTTTTGATTTTGGGGTGACGTTAGTCCTTTTTAAGTTAATTGGTATGAAAATTGGTAACGATTTAAGAGAAGTTTAATCAGAGTTTTTAACCTTGATTAAAGACGAAAATAAGTTTTGTATGGCGCATTTAGTTATCAATCATAAAGACAGCTTTACTTCGGATTTTCTAATGTTAGTTGTTTCAGCCATCCGTGAATTCGATGAGCAAAAAAGTTTGCTTCGGTATCTAGATGAAATTGAGATGGGAATACATCCGTTGTTTTGACCTTTTGTGATTGATCTTTTATTTGTTTGAGCCAACTTTTTGCTGTTGTCTCAATATCATTTGGATAAAGAATGTAAATTGGCTGACCAAAATCGACTAATGCTTGTCGATTTTCCTCTTTACTAAGCGACTCCATTGAATCTAAAACGAATACAGCACCATTTGATTTACTGGATAATTGGGGAAGTAGTTTAATGATATCTGAGGTCGATCGGCTTCGTACAATGATAAATAACTCATCATTCGCTACTGATTGAATAGTATCTATTGCTTTAACTACTAGTTCTGTTGAATACGTGTTGGAATTCTCAGTATTTAGTTCAAAGCTTTGCTCGTCCGAATACAAGTAATTGAAGTTCCAACCGAGAAGTGGAAGTTGATCACTCAGATTTTTGTAGAATCCAGACTTTCCGGGCGCGATTCCAGGATCGGCAATAAAGAGTAATTGACCATAGGTAATTGGAATTGTATTAGGAAATTGAATAATTAAAGCTTTAGGGTTGTCTTTTTTTATCCACTTTACACTGTCTTCGGAATAAACTTTAGCAATCAGCTCGGATGGCTTCTGCAATTCGATTAATATCGGTGTATTGGCACTTCTGGGATTTTCCGTTGCATTTTTCTCATCTGGAGGTTCTTTTTCTGCTTGCGCATAGCCGGACGAATTAAAAAGGAATAATTGAGTTATGTAACAAACCAAGAAAAATAGAGTTTTATTTTGCATTAAATTCGTCGAGTCACAGCTTCTTTATATAGAAAGTAGCATTTATTTCAGCTGCTTCAATATTTCCATTACCGATGCCAATTCTCAGTCGTTGTCTTGAAGAGCGTCCGGCTTTCCATTTTATTTGCCATTTTTCATTTGGATGGCTTTCAGGAAATGATGTGTGGGCGATTAGATCACCTCGTAAGGGTTCTTTGTATTTTATGTCTGCTTGCCCAGCCACAACGGTTGCTTCAATACCTTCTTCCTTTAAACGATTAGAGATTAGTGTCCAGCCTGTCGTTATGCCTAAAGTATAAATACTTCCAGCAAATCCAGTTTGGTGCCCATTACAATTTAGCTCGTAAGGGGCTGAGACTGAAATGGCGTCTGGATCTAGAGAATCTATTTGAATATTCAAAAGTTTAGTTGCTGGAATTTCAGTATGAATTTTTTGGGTCCAGTAGTCTTTAGCAAGCATAATCACTGACTTTGATTTTACGATAATTCTGTATTTTAGTTCTTTTAGTATTAAAACCGAAGACTCGAAAGTGAGTAAATCAAATAATCCATGGAATTTTAACCCCATTTTAGGTGTTTGCTCGATTGTACTATCAACAAGTTGCAGACGAAGATTAAACGGTTGATTCTGTTTTATCGACCTTCGAGGCAGCAAACTTGGATAGTGATAATGACGTATGACAAAGCGAGACAGGGATCAATGAATTCTATATCATTGAAGCTAACCAGAAGTTTTACCACCGATGTAGGTAGCATGGAAAAACAAGTAGTCGATGATTCCGACGAAGATTTGATGTGCCAATATTGCTCTGGCTCAGCGGGTGCCTTTGAGCGACTTTATGAGCGGCATAAGGGCGGATTGTTTCGTTATTTTGTTCGTCATTGTTCGAGTCATGATTTAGCAGAAGAGTTGTTTCAGGAAGTATGGATTAAAATTGTTAATTCAAGACAGAGTTATCAGCAAACCGCTAAGTTCACAACTTTCTTATACCGAATTGCTCACAATCGTTTAATTGACCATTATCGTCATCTTTCATCAGCGCAATATGCGATGCGAGCTGAAGGTGATAATCAAGCTTTGGTTGAAGAGTCCGGAGCACCCTTATTGGGGGAGTCGACTCTTGAGCAAGAGCAAAAAGAGTTAGCAATTAAAGAAGCTGTTAATCAATTGCCTTTTGATCAACGAGAAGCGTTTTTAATGCAGCAAGAAGGACATTTGTCGCTTGCTGAAATTGCAGAAGTCGTAGGGATAAGTAGAGAAACGGTAAAAAGCCGATTACGCTATGCGATGAACAAGCTGCGTCAGCAGCTAGGAGAGTTAAAACTATGAGTTATCATGATGATAATTCTTATCAATCTGAAGATGAAGCCATCTTATCGTTATATCGACGTAGTTCGAATGAGAAGCCATCTTCTGACTTGGATAAACTAATTAATGCTGCAGCGCGACGAGAAGCCTCTGTTGAACTAGAAAATGCAAAAAAAAGTATTTATCGTTCAAGTTTTTGGAATAAGTTGCGTTTACCTATTTCATTTGCTGGTGCCTTTGTAATGACATTAACTTTAGCGCACGTTATGTGGCCAGTGATTGCACCTAAACATGACGGTATGTCTGGAGTACAAGCAATTTCAGATAAACTGTCTACAGCATCTCAGAATGAAGGTGAAAAAATTATTTCTGATGCAGCGCAAGATGCGCGATATTTACGAGAAAAATATTCTAAAAATACTTTATCTTCTGCGAATTCCGAACAACTTGGAAATACTCAGATTTATTTTGACTCACCGAATGATATTAATATAAGTGATAACTTAAATCGTAATTCGCATGAACGAGATAAGTGGATAAGTGAAATTATTTCGCTTGCTGAAGCAGGGCAATTTAATGAAATGAATAAAGAGTTAAAACATTTTGTTAAACAGTACCCCGACTATCCCATTAAGCAATACATTAAACCGCATTTAAAATAACGAGAACAAATATTCGTCAAACTTTGTGAGTTAAGGTCATTTGCTGCGATTTTTGTGCGCTTCCAATTCAAATTGGGATAGCTATTTCCCATCGTTTTAATGTATGGTTGTCGGGTGCTCGGATCCCCTCCGAGCAAATAAAAACGAGAAGATATACAAAAACTAGAAAATAAATAAGGTCAGTACTTTTGACCTAGGTTGTTGATGGAGAAAGCGCACAATGTCATTACTAAGAAAGGTAATGTCAGGCTTCGTGCTGTTCGTTTCACTGTTTATAGGCAGTCTATGTGCAGCAGAGCCTGAATACTCGACACTTAATCTTCGTCCCGGGGTAACTGAAAACTCGCAACGTGTCTTTGACCTCCACATGGAGGTTGTTTGGATTATGCTTGCAGTAGCAGGTTTAGTATTTGCTGCGATTCTTTTTGCAGTGATTCGTTTCCGGAAGTCGAATCATCCTACACCGGCTAAATTTAGCCACAGTACCACTCTTGAAATCATTTGGACCGTCATTCCTATTTTGATTTTAGCCTATTTAGCAAAACCTGCTATTGGTCTTTTGCTCGATATGGAAGACACCACAAAAGCAGACATGTCCGTTAAAGTGACTGGCAAGCAGTGGTATTGGGAATATGAATATCTTGATAGCAGTGTAAAGTTTGCATCAAGACTTTCTACTCCGGTTGAAGTTTATGACAACAGAAATAACGAGCCGGTTGAGAAAGGCGAAAATTATTTGTTAGAAGTTGATAATGAACTTGTCTTACCGGTAGGTAAAAAAATTCGTTTCCTTCTTACATCTTCTGATGTGATTCATTCATGGTGGATGCCTGATTTTGCCGTCAAAATGGATGCGATTCCTGGATTTGTTAACGAAACTTGGACGCGTATTGATAAGCCTGGCGTTTATCGCGGAGTATGTGCTGAGTTATGTGGAGCTTTGCATGGGTTTATGCCAATTGTTGTTAGAGCATTACCTCAAGCTGAATATGACCAATGGGTCGAAACAAAGCTTGCGGAAAAAGCTGAAGCTGAAAGATTAGCTGCAGAAGCCGCAGCCAAGAATTGGTCAATGGAAGATCTGATGGCGAAAGGTAAAGAAGTATACGACGCTAAATGTGCTATGTGTCACCAGAAAGGTGGTGAGGGACTGGGTGCTTTCCCTGCATTAAAAGGGAGCAAGATAGCGATCGAGTCTGACAAAATCGATGAACATATCAATATTATTGTTCTCGGTAAAAATATGATGCCAAAGTTTGGTGAAGAGCTTACTGATGCTGAAATTGCAGCAGTTGTTACCTATGAGCGAAATGCTTGGGGTAATGATACGAAAGATGTAGTTCAACCAGCTCGTGTCACAGAACTAAAAGCCGGTAATTAAGGAGACTGAATCATGGCACACGATCATCATCCAACCGGTATCTCACGCTGGTTGTTTACAACAAATCACAAAGACATCGGCAGCATGTATTTGTGGTTCTCATTCATAATGTTTTTAATTGGTGGACTAATGGCATTGCTCATTCGAGCAGAATTATTTATGCCGGGTCTGCAATTTTTTGAGCCAAACTTTTTTAACTCATTAACAACGCTGCATGGGTTAATTATGGTATTTGGTGCGGTAATGCCAGCCTTCGTTGGTTTGGCCAACTGGCTTATTCCAATGCAAATTGGTGCGCCAGACATGGCTTTGCCTCGAATGAATAACTTCAGTTTCTGGATTTTGCCATTTGCATTTTCTTTGTTGTTATTATCTCTGGTGCCGCAACTGTTCCCAGATGGCCCTCCTAACTTTGGTTGGACCTTTTATGCTCCGCTTTCAACCAAGTATGGACCCGCATCAACTGACTTTTTCATCTTTGGTGTTCACTTGATGGGTATTTCATCCATTATGGGGGCAATTAACGTTATTGTGACCGTTTTCAATATGAGAGCGCCAGGAATGACGTTGATGAAAATGCCTATGTTTGTTTGGACCTGGGTTATCACTGCGTTCTTATTAATTATGGTGATGCCAGTTCTTGCCGGTGCTGTCACAATGATGCTTACCGATCGACATTTTGGTACGTCATTCTTTGATGCAGCAGGCGGTGGCGACCCAGTCATGTTCCAGCATATATTTTGGTTTTTTGGGCACCCTGAAGTTTACATCATGATATTACCTGCGTTTGGTATCGCTTCGCATATTATTCCAACCTTTAGCCGAAAACCGCTATTTGGTTACGCTTCCATGGTTTATGCAACAGCATCAATTGCATTCTTGTCATTTGTTGTTTGGGCACATCATATGTTTACTGTTGGTATGCCGGTAGCTGGCGAACTTTACTTTATGATCGCGACCATGATTATTGCAGTTCCCACGGGAGTTAAAATATTCAACTGGGTCGCAACCATGTGGAAAGGTTCGATAACTTTTGAAACACCCATGTTGTTTGCTTTGGCATTTGTGGTGCTGTTTACGCTAGGCGGTGTGTCCGGAGTTATGCTGGCTATGACTCCAGTTGATAAGCAATACCATGATACCTATTTTGTTGTTGCACATTTCCATTATGTTCTTTTCCCTGGAGCTATCTTTGGGACCATTGCTGCGGTTTATTATTGGTTACCAAAGTGGACCGGTAATATGTATAACGAGACTTTAGGGAAAATTCATTTTTGGTTCTCGATTATCGCGGTAAACATTACGTTCTTCCCGATGCACTTTTCTGGGTTAGCGGGAATGCAACGTCGTGTTCCCGATTACAACATGATGTTTGAAGGCTTTAATCAATTGTCTTCAATTGGTGCTTTCATGCTTGGTTTCGGTCAGCTCCTTTTCTTATACATTGTAATTAACTGTGTAAAAGGTGGAAAAGGTAAGGCAACCGATCAGGTTTGGGAAGGTGCTGAAGGTTTAGAGTTTACGCATTTGCCTTCACCTGCGCCTTATCATTCGTTTGAGCAAGCGCCAGAAGTGAAATAATACGTTGGCCCCCAGAACTGGGGGCCGCTGGATGTTGTTATGAGTGAACGTAAAAATAGTAAAGTAGTTAAAAAGGTTATTGGTCTTCTAGGTTTGATGACTCTTTTTACATTTGCAATGGTTCCGTTATATAACGTGTTTTGTGAAATTACGGGAATTAACGGTAAAGTCCTTGTAAGTAAAGAGCTGTATGAGTCTGTCGAAGCAGATAAAAGCAGAACCATAACGGTTGAATTGATTACTGATATTAATCGTGAAATGCCGTGGAAATTTAATTCAACTATTAAAAAGCTCGAAGTGCATCCAGGCGAATTAAATGAGGTAGTGTTTTATGCTAAGAATTATTCTAAAAGCACTATCACAGGACAAGCCGTACCAAGCGTTGCTCCAAGTCAGGGGTCTTTTTACTTAAATAAAACGGAGTGTTTCTGTTTTGATCAGCAAACACTTAAGCCCGGCGAAGAGATTAATATGCCAATGAAGTTTTATATTGATCCTGAAATACCTGATCATATTCATACGCTAACCTTGTCGTACGTACTGTTTAATGCAACATCCAAAAGTTCAAGCTCGCTGTCGCAGCGATAGAGCTTTCAAGGAGAATTCGTAATGAGTGAAAAAGTAGAAAAACCAACAAATTATTACGTGCCCGAACAAAGTAAGTTACCGATAATCGGATCCGTTGGCCTATTTGTAACTGTTTTAGGTGCCGGAAATTACATTCACAATACTACGGGAGTTGTTAAGGCTGAGGAAGGCTCATTACCTTCAATTATGGCTTCAATGGGTCCTTATATATTGGCAATAGGCGCATTTATCATTTTCTATTTAATGTGGAAATGGTGGAGTACAGCTGCTAGGGAATCAATGGCCAATATGAATAGTGCTCAATTAGATCGTTCATATCGTCAAGGTATGATGTGGTTTATTACCTCAGAAGTAATGTTCTTCGCCGCCTTTTTTGGCGCACTTTGGTACATTAGAGTATTCGCTCTTCCTTGGTTAGGAGGAGAGGGTGTTGATGGTCATAAAGCGATGACAGCTGTTTTAGAATGGCCTGGTTTTCAAAATTTATGGCCATTAACAGTTACGCCGCAAGAAGCGAAAGATGGAGCGGGCGCTTCATTTTCTGCTATGGGTGCTTTTGGATTGCCAGCAATTAACACAGCAATTCTATTAACGAGCTCTTGGACATTAACAATTGCGCATCATGCATTAATCGATAGAAATCGGCCTACTCTAATATTGTTCACTTGGCTAACAGCTCTTCTTGGTGCAATATTCCTGTGCTTGCAAGCGTATGAATATTATCACGCTTACGTGGACTTGGGATTAACAATGGGTTCAGGTATTTATGGTAGTACCTTCTTTATGCTAACGGGCTTTCATGGATTGCATGTAACGATTGGAACCATCTTTTTAATCGTTCTGTCAATTCGTTGCTCGAAAGGTCACTTTACGCCTGAAAATCATTTTGCATATGAAGCAGGAGCCTGGTATTGGCATTTTGTTGATGTTGTTTGGTTATTCCTATTTGTTTTCGTTTACGCCATATAATAAATAAGAAATAAAAGCCGAGCAGAAATGCTCGGCTTACTAAAAGTTTAAATAGTTTTATTGTGGTGCTCTGGGTAATGAGTGCAATTCAATAATACCAAAGTAGTTAAGAACGAAGAGCAATAAAAAAAGTAAAATGGATAATCCAATTCGCCAAGAGAGAGCATTAACAACGTGCTTTTTCCCGCGCCCTTCACTTCTTACCAGAAAATAAAGTCCGCGAAATAAATTAAAAGCAATGGCCAAAAGAAGTATAACTATAATGACTGTTCCGAGCATTGGTGACTCCAGCTGTTCGATTTAAACAGCATTATACTTTGATAAATATGATAAGACACTTCGAAAAATTAACAATCACTTCATCGTTGCCAGGAACTCAGCGAGTCTTAAAACTCAACTTCGTTTTCCTGTTAGCACTTGTCGTGTTTGAATATTTGTTTTTTAGTTTAGGAACTTGGCAACTTAATAGAGCGGAAGAAAAAAAAGAATTACTTGAGCATTACAAAGTTCAGCAATTAAAACCTCCTGTTGAACTTAACCAATCGAACTTTTCAGTTCAAGATTATCAACCGGTAACGTTTTCGGGGTCACCATTTAGTGACATTACCGTTTATATTGCTAACGAACCTTTTAACGGCAGAGATGGGTACCATATTTTAACGCCGGTGAAATTGTTAAGTGGTAACATCGTATGGGTTAATCGAGGTTGGGTTGAAGCATTACCTGACAGACGCTATTTGCCAGATGTTAAATCTGCTCCCGAACAGTGGGAAGACCAAGGATATGCGTATTTTAGCAAAGGTCAGCCGATTTTATTTGATAATGCAATTGCCGAAATAAAGCAAAATCAATGGGTTATTCAAGGTCGTGATAATAAGCTGTTATCTACCATATTAGGGACTATGAATACGCGTGCGTTACCTTATATAATCAGACTTTCACCAAAGAGTCCTCATGGATTTACGCGAGAATGGCGTATTGTCTCAATGTCAGAGAATAAGCACATCGCGTATGCAGTACAATGGTTTGGATTGGCGGTTGCCTTGATGATTATTTTCGTTGTATTGAGTGTGAAAAGAAAAGAAAAACTATAAGAAAATTAAAAGAGTCGTATTATGGATTTCAAAGAAATTCCTGGTGAAGATACACAGGCTAACGTTAAGAAAAATCGAGCAACGCTTATTGCATTAGCTGTTGTATTTATCTCTCCTGTTTTATTTGCTTATTTAGCTTACTTCAACAATTGGTTTACTGGTGGCGGAAAAAGTCATGGTGAAATCATAGACAAGCCTTGGCACATTGAGGACTTAAACATTGTCGATACTAGCTTTGGTGCCTGGGAAAACAGCAAGTATATGGGTAAGTGGAATTGGTTGTTGGTCATGGATCAAAATACCTGCAATGAGCAATGCCAAACTAACTATTTTTTATTGCAACAAACTCATCTCGGACTCGGTAAAAATACGAAAAAGAATAATTTTTTATTGGTTCTCAACCAGCAAAGTCCAAAGCTTTTCGATGAATGGCTCGATGTTGACACAATGCGAGTAAGAATTGATTCTGGTAAAGTTGCATTAAACTCAATTCAAAATCCAGCTGATCGTCGAGGTTTAAATGGTCTTCCTATTCCGGCTAATGCTATTTATCTAGTCGATCCTTTAGGCAATATATTTTTAAAATATGATTTGATTAACTCTAAAGAAGAAGCACCAATTTACAGTAAAGGCCTTCGCTCTGATATAAGTCGAGTTATGCGTGTTTTAGATGTGAGCTCAAAAAATGAATAATAAAACTCAAAAACGTTTAACCCTAATTGCTCTTTCATTTGTTGTCGTTGTTATTGGTCTTGGCGCTTTTACTCGTTTAGCCGATGCTGGTTTGGGATGTCCTGATTGGCCGGGATGTTACGGATTTGTTGGCATACCACTAAAATCAGAAACGATTGCCAAAGCAAATCAGGCTTTTCCTGAACAACCTTATGAATTACACAAAGCTTGGCCAGAAATGGTTCATCGGTATTTTGCTGGGACCTTAGGATTATTAGTTCTGGGTTTATTCGTACTTGCTTTCAAAAAGCGTGGCCAACGAGATGCATGTTTAAAACTCTCGAGTGCACTTTTAGTACTTATTATATTTCAAGCCGCTCTTGGAGCCTGGACAGTTACTGAAAAGCTTCATCCTTCTGTTGTTATGGGGCATTTATTAGGAGGATTCGCTACTTTCTCTTTGTTAGTTATGTTAGCTATTCGTCTATATCAACCATCACTTAACGTTGCCCCAGGTATCATTCGTTCAAAGTCACTTATATCACTCGCAATAATCGCTGTTGTTTTTCAAATTGCCTTAGGAGGCTGGACGAGTGCTAATTATGCGGCGCTTGCCTGTAAAGATTTGCCGATTTGTTTTGATGGGTGGACTCAATATACTAATTTTTCCGAAGGCTTCCAGTTTTGGGGACATGGTGCAGAGACTTATCAGTATGGTGTGATGAGCAATGAAGCTAAAGTCGCTATCCATGCGAGCCATCGAATTGGAGCAATGATTATTACGGCTCTAATTCTCACTATTCTTTGGATTTTATTTCGAAGAGCGCAAACTCGAATTGTTAAACAGTTTGCTGGATTGCTCACTCTTACATTGGCAATACAAATAACTTTAGGCGTTATCAATGTTACTTTTGATTTACCTCTAGCCAATGCAGTAGCTCATAATCTAGTCGCTGCCTTTTTATTGATTTCATTGGTTGGACTGAGAACGTTAATTTGGGTGAGCGAAAATAAAAAAATGGAGTCAATTAATGTCTAACGCTCAAGTAGTTGCTGTAGCTCCAAGTTGGCGTGATTACTTTGAGTTATGCAAACCCAAAGTTGTCGCGCTAATTTTACTAACAGCAGTTGTCGGAATGTTTCTCGCTGTTCCTGGTATGGTACCTCTCGATATTTTGATACTAGGGACTCTCGGTATTGGTATGGCTTCAGGTGCTGCAGCAGTTGTTAATCATGTTGTCGATGCCAAAATCGACGCAAAAATGAGTCGAACAATAAACCGACCTGTTGCTACTGGAATGGTTGACCCAAGATCGGCATTGATTTTCGGTGCTGTTTTAGCTTGTTCGTCAATGCTCATTTTAGCTGTTTGGATAAACTTGCTAACGGCAGTTTTAACGTTTTTTGGTCTCGTGGGTTATGCTTTCATTTATACGATGTACCTGAAGCGGGCAACCCCTCAAAATATTGTTGTTGGTGGTCTTTCGGGGGCTATTCCACCGCTATTAGGATGGGTTGCGGTAACTGGTGATAATGGACAAATTCCAGCGGAAGCTCTATTGCTGGTGTTAATTATATTTGTTTGGACGCCTCCTCATTTCTGGGCGCTGGCTATTCATCGTAAAGATGAATACGCTAAGGCAGATATTCCTATGTTGCCAGTAACCCACGGTATCGAGTTTACCAAAATTAATATCATCTTTTACACGGTACTGTTGTTGTTAGCGACTTTATTACCTTTTTTAATCCAAATGTTCGGTCTCATATATTTATTGGGTTCAACAGCACTTGGTATTATCTTTTTAGTGTATGCATTTAGAATGAAGTTTGCTGATCGTCCTGGTCTTGCGATGGAAACTTTTGGTTTTTCTATTGTGTATTTAATGCTTTTGTTTATTGTCATGTTAGTTGATCACTACTTTCCGATATACTTATGAATTATTTAAAACAAATAACTGTTTATTCGTCGATTACTTTAGCCGTTATCCTTATTGGATTAATCATACTCTCCATGTCAGGTAATGAATTATCCTTGGATTTTAGTAATCAAAAAGAGCAGCCCAAAAACGCGATGGTTTATCCAAAATTTCGTCCAGTACCCGATTTTTCACTTAAATCAGGTGATACTACTTTAACTCGTGATTTTTTAAGTGAAAAGTGGAGCTTTGTTTTTTTTGGATATACTTATTGCCCTGATGTCTGCCCTACAACAATGTCAGCAATGAACTCCTTTTATCAAAATTTACCTCAAGAGTTTCAATTTGATACTCAAATGGTGCTGATTTCAGTTGATCCCGATAGAGATACACCGACTAATTTGTCTGATTATGCAAAAGCATTTAATCCTGACTTCGTTGGCGCAACAGCAGAGCATTCGCAATTAGAAACCTTTGCCCGTTCTTTTGGTGCGGTTTATTATAAAGTGAATGAAGAACAGGAAGATTACTTGGTCGATCATACGGCTAAAATATTTTTAGTCGATCCTGATGGTAACCGACATGCTTTTTTTAGCAAGTCAATGGAAAATCCAACTCAAGGTTACGAGTATAATATTCCTCAAATGGTAGAAGATTACGCGATTATTCGTAATAACTATCGATAAATTTTCTACTCTATAGGATCGGCTTCGAGATAGACGAGTTCGCATTTTTTGTGATCACATTTTCTAACTCTACCTTGAAATTGAAAATGCCGATCATCGAGGTATTCGTCCGATAGCGTTTGAGCAAACTTCTTACCTGCTGAACGAATTCGGTCGAGAAAACTTTTTTGATATACAAAATACACAATCGCATTTTTTTGTTTTAACTTTACTGGAACACCGTCTTTTTCTTCTATCCATTCAGCACCCTCTAGAATGTTTTTGTATCGCTCAGGGGTAACCGGTCGACTTTTATTTTTCTTAGGATAGAAAGATGGGTCGTCAAGATTTGGACGAGTTTTAAAGCGGCGATGCACCCATAAATAATCTTCAGGATATTGCTCGAGATACTTTTCTAGAAATTCATTTATTGCTCGCGCGTCTTGATCAGGATCTTGACCAATATTTTCTAGAGGCGGATAGAGTGTTACTTGAACTTTATCTCGACCAATTCTGCGTTGAGTCATTGGTATAACAGGGGCTTTAGTCAGTTTTGCGAAACGTGTTGTCGCCGTAATTGTTGCTGTCGATATATTGAAAAAAGGGACGAAAATACTTTGTTTTCTGCCGTAATCTTGGTCAGCTGCATACCAGACAAAGCCATTATTTTTTATCCACTTAACCATGTCTCTTGTTGCTTCTCTTGGAATCGGGTGAACAAATCGTTTTCGTCCTTCAACCATAGCGTGTTCGATTACTGGATTCTCATTGCGACGGTACAGTGCACCAAGTTGAAATTGAGTACCTAGTAACGAGCCACCGACTTCGAGGTTTGTTAAATGAAATGCTAAAACTAAACCGCCTTTTCCCTCTGCTTGTGCGGCTTCAAGATGTTCCATACCGATGACTTCCAAATGCTTATCCCACTGCCTGTCTGGACCAAACCAAAGCATTGCTGTTTCCATCATACCAACACCCGTCGAGATTAAGTTCTCTCTAACTAGTTCCTCTTGCTCATTCACTGGCAGGTTTGGAAAACATCGTTGAATATTGATTCTTGCAATGCGTGTGCGTTGCTTGACGCATTTATACATGAAAAGACCGAACCACTCGCCAAGACGAATTAGCATGCTATAAGGTAGACGCGCCACGACTTTCATTAGAAAGAAAAAGAAATGCGTTGGCCAGTATTTGGGAGCATAAAAATTAGGTTGATTGGGCGAAGTGTTTGGCATTGTTATCGATTTATGTCTCGTTCAACGGCTATGTGCTATTATACACCGAAAATAGTGTCTTAAAGTGATCGTTTACTAATGCAGCAAACTAAAGTTTATCCACAACGCTGGTATGATGGATTTTTAGGTTATTTCTTTCGCTTGGCTGCGAGCGGTATGTTGCCTGCGTCTTGGTTTCGAGACCCGATTCCTAAAGTTGAAAATCGCAAGAAACTGGATGGACCATTGAATTTAGAAATTGTTAGTCATTGTTGGCAATATTCTAACATGTTGGCCTATCAGTTGAGTTCTTTTGTTAATCACCCTCCAAAAACGACGCGAGTAACCGTTACTGTTTTTTACTCTGAAGCAGACAAAGATACTGCAGAACTATTGCAGTTCTTTTCTCAACACCGAATTTCGAATGTAAATTGGAATTGGCAGCCATTACCAAAAGAACAGTTGTTCCGTCGTGGAATTGGCCGTAACTGGGCGTCTCGATCGACAGAAGCGGACTGGGTTTGGTACACGGATTGTGACATCATTTTTCATGAGGGATGCCTTGATACATTATGTGAGCAGTTGCAAGGCCGAACAGATACTTTGTTATTTCCGCGACAGGAACGTACGACGCCGATGTTGGCTGCATCCGATCCGATGCTTCAAGCGGGGCGAAAACCTCAATTGGTGGATATTGAATCGGACCAGTTTTCACTTCATTCTCGAGACCGAGCCAAAGGTGCTTTTCAGATCGTTCATGGTGATGTTGCACGCGCTATAGGCTATTGTGAGGGATTATCTTTATATCAAACACCTGCGGATCACTGGTGTAAATGTTATGAAGACAGAGCATTCCGCTGGTTGGTAGGCACGCAAGGCACACCTATTGAAGTTCCCGGTGTTTATCAAATTCGCCATATACATAAAGGGCGATACAAAAAAGATTCTTTTTGGTCACGGGTACGCAGTAAAATCAGAAGGATGCAGGAGTAAATGATTTATTCCTCGTTTAATAAATTTATTCCGTACTCAGTTTTAATCACTTTATTTTTTTCGTTATGTTTGCGTAATGCTTTATTTTTTCTGACCATCTCTGGATCTTTATATCCGCGAGCGTGTTCTAGGTGAATAATATGCGCATTGTAACGAATGTGCTTTCCTTTTATTCCCAGATTTTTTAATCGAACACCAATTTCTCGATCCAGTCCGCCCCATTGCATTCGCTGGTCAAATCCATTGATTTCTAGAATATCCTTTTTCCAAGCTGATGCATTTCCTCCGGTAAAATTTGTTCTTGCTGTAGTAATCGTATTTAGAATACCAGACCAACGCTTTTTTGCTTTTAGTTTGATATTTTTTCGAGTTGTCGGCAAACCATGTTTAGTAAGCCACTCCCAGTCGAAACAAGTGTTCGACAATATGTCGTCTTTGGTAATGGTTTCACTCGTGGACATGGGGAGCCGAATGCAACTACCTGTCAGAAATACGCCTGGTTTCGCATTTTTTGCATGTTCTTCAACGAAGTCAGCACGAGGTATGCAGTCGCCATCTGAGAATATTAAGTAGTCGTATTTTGCCGCTAGTATAGCTTTATTTAATATTTCGCATTTACGAAAACCATCATCTTCGTGCCATAAATGGTTAATATCTAAGTCTGTTTCATTTTGAAGTTTATTAATTACTTCTTTTGTCTCTGGTCCAGATCCATCATCAGCGACAATGATTTCAAAATCTTTATATGTTTGAACACTGTACCCCCAAAGTACTTTCTCAAGCCATAATGGCGCATTGTAAGTGGTAAATATGACTGATATTTTCATGGGCACCTATTTCGACGGATTACGAAGAGTTAAATTTTCTTCCACTTGCTTCTCCCAATCCATTAACTGATTTTCATCATAAGCTAAGGCGGATTTTTTTTCAGATTTAGCATTAACTCTCTGATTGGCTAATTTTAAAAATTTCCTTTGGCCTAAAAGGCTGAAGCCGGGTAAATTGAGACTTTCCCGGAAACTATTAAATGCATCGAGTTGTTTAATTGTATTCACTGACACGCGAGCGACTTTGCCACCTTTTGATTCAATAAGTTTTTGATATTTATCTTTGCGTGCCTCTGTTTCCAGGCAATACCAATAACACAGCTGATAATCATTGTATTGAGACAAATCTTTTAGAGTTGTAAGTGTGTTAGGGTCTTGCGGAGACAATAGATAGGTGAGTCCATTCAAAGTCCTACCGGGAATACTATTGAGTTGATTGAAACTTAAACTTATTTCTCGCAACGGACGATCTAAACAAATGAGATCGGGTGTGGGTAAATTATCTATGGAAAGCCAAGGCTCTAAAAATCCTTTTGAAATTAAATGGCTGCTCTCAAAATAAATATCACCTGCTT
Organism: Pleionea sediminis; assembly: GCF_007570825.1. GTDB lineage: Bacteria > Pseudomonadota > Gammaproteobacteria > Enterobacterales > Kangiellaceae > Pleionea > Pleionea sediminis. The sequence continues at coordinate 1,984,757 of NZ_SUNB01000001.1, forward strand.
TCACCTGACGTTCAATTGCTGGTAATTTTTTTTCTATTAAAAATTGGCTGGCTACATTAGGGTAGTGTTGAACAATCCGCATTACTCGATCATAACGTGGTTTGGGTTCATGAACGCTCACCACATTTTGTAAACAAGACAAAGCCTCGGTAATGAAGTTTGAGCCACTTCTACCGGTTGTAACACTAAATATAAATCGAACTTTGTCTAAGGATGTCATTATTTTTCCAGAAGTTTTAATGTTTTGGCAGTTTCCTGTAAAACTAAGGGATGTATTAGCCATAAATAGTAACTAAGATCATTGTCATTCTAAACGATTCCCTCCTTAAATTAAAAAGTTAATGTTAGTATTGCTACAGATGAAATAACGAGAGAATAGGATGTATAAGCTTTATCTTGCTCTTGCAGCAGTATTTGGTGCTTTGTCTGTGATATTGGGTGCTTTTGCAGCACACGGGTTAAAGTCTCGTTTGGATGATTACGCCAAAGGAATATGGGAAACAGCTGTTCAATATCAAACAACTCATGCTTTGGCTCTAATGATATTAGCCATTTTGATGAAAAACTATGTAACGTCAAGTTCGCTTAAGGTCGCTGGTATTAGCTGGGTAATCGGAATCGTTATTTTTTCTGGTAGTTTGTATTGTCTTGCATTAACAAGAATGAAATGGTTAGGTGCCATTACCCCGATAGGCGGAGTTGCATTTATTGTTGGTTGGCTCGCACTCTTAATATTTGCGATTAAGGGTTACGAATGAAGTATTTTTTAGGTCTTATTATTCTTATTGGAGTCGTATTTTTAGTAGGGCCCGAATTTTTATATCTCGAATTTGGCTTTAATACTGGATTGATAGGTATGTTACTTATTTTTCTTGGTGCTGTGATTTATCGTGTTAGGCGTGCTTATCAAGAGCGAAGGAAGCAGCCTGAAAATGAAGATTTTAGTTGAGTAAAACTCTTTATTTTTAAAGGGTTATCTAAAAAGGCGCATTTCACGCCTTAGTATATGAGCGTCAGTGAATTATTATCTTGTTTTATCTATTTAAGAATTTTCGACCAATCCAGTAATCGACACTGAAGTATTTTCCACCGCCTGTAAAGAAGAGCGATATGAGCATCACTAAATAGGTGACTGCGAATTCAATGCCGTTATTTAAAATAACAAAACTACCTTTTGCGGTGAGCCAGTCGTAATTTCCATGCTCTTGAAGAATGGAGCGTGCTGCATTAAGTCGTTTACTTACTTCAGGATCTGAAGACTGGGCTATGGCATACCAGCCATTATCCCAATGCGCTGTTAAAGCGGCAACTAACATAGTTATGATTAGAGGAATTGCGATAAATCGAGTCGCCAGTCCTATTGCCAGTAGTATTGCGCCTAAATACTCGGTAATCGCTGCAAGGTAGGCCATTGCTAGAGGAAAGGGCAACTCGAGAGAATGTTCGAACCAGGCTGCCGTACCTTCGATGCCACCTAATTTTGTACTACCTGCCATGTAAAATGGAAACACCAGGAAAACTCGTAGAAATAATGGGCCAAGTCCAGAAGCGTGAGAGAGACCATTTAATGCCGTCTTATATAGTTCGATTATTTTTTGCACTGTTTTTACCTTTTAATCAATATTGTTGTTTTAAAAGATGCAGCAAGTCGAGAAATGTTTCACTGAATCTGCCAGCGTTGTCACTCATTATTGTTATTCGCGTTAAAATTGGCCTAAAATCAATGGGCTAAAGAAATAAGAATATCACCCACTTTGTAGGAATCAATGTGTCTGATAAATTACCCGCCGATGATCAATTGATTAAACAACTGCTCAATCAAGACTCATCTGCTTTCCAGCAAGTCATGGATGCGTGGTATGGCTCGATGTATTATGTTGCATCTTCCATCACGAGTGATGCGATTGCAGATGAAGTCATACAGGAAACTTGGATCTCTGTTTTAAAGTCTTTACCTAAATTTGAAGGCCGTTCCAGTCTAAAAAGTTGGGTCATGAGAATTTTAGCGAATGAGGCGAAAACTCGTCGTCGTAAAGAATCGCGCAATGTATCTCTTGAGCAGATCGAAGATTCCTGGTCGACAGATCCTCGATTTGACTCGGTTGGGCATTGGCAAACGACAACTTCAAGCTGGCACGCAGATTCACCCGATCAGCTGATGCAAGCAGATGAATTAAAAAATTGCATACAGAAACACATTGATCTATTGCCTGAGAAGCAAAAAGCTGCACTTATGCTTCGTGAGACAGAATCTTATGAGTTGGATGAAATTTGTAACATTCTTGAAGTTACTTCGTCTAATGTCAGAGTTCTCTTGCATCGTGCACGAGATAAGGTACTTCAAGTAATTGATAGATTTGAGAGAGAGGGCAAATGTTAGGTTTACCCAGTTGTAAGCAAGTTAGTGAACAATGCAGTTATCAGCTGGATGAAGACCTGCCTATGCTCAAGCGCGCGCGACTGAAATTGCATCTGGCTATCTGTGAGCAATGTCGCCGCTATGTTAAACAGATGAAGCTAACTGATGCATCAGTTCGATATTGGGTGCGCGGTAGGCGTATGCCTAGTGAGGTCAAACAGCAATTGTTGACGCAATTCCAAGAAATGAACAACCCAGATACGGGCAAAAAGGATGACTCACAGTAAGCATTTAAGCTTGAGCTTCCGCTTATAACCTTGCCTGGTGATAAAGAAAAAAGCTTCTCCGTCGGCGACGAGTAATGGCACCGAACGGAAATGCTCAATCTGCTATGATTTGATTCCTTCTGGGACATCAAAGTCACCGCTCACTTTAATCAATTTCCCATCCGAAAAATTTATAGTGAGTTTTTGCTGGGTGATCTTTCCCGTTTGACCATTTTTAAAGCGGTTTAAATAGTACCAAGTGTTATCGTCAAAAGAGTCATTGACCAAAGGCTTACCCAATAAAAACTGAACTTGAGCTTTTGTCATACCTTTTTTCAGTTGAGATACATCTTCTTGCTCAATGATATTGCCTTGGCGAATGTTCATTTTATAGATAGAGCAGCCACTCATTCCCGTCAGAAGAAGCGTTGCGATTAAAATTACAGCAGATATACGCATTTTGATCTCTTTTAATTAATTTCGTTTTGGGTTCGACCGCCAAACTGGGTATTATATCCGTAATTGACCCAAAACACATACCATTAGATAGCAAACAGGAGTGATCTTTGGACAACCAACAGTTGAAAAAGGCGGGGTTAAAAGTCACCTTACCTCGAGTCAAAATCTTACAAATCCTTGAAAATAGCGAAGATCCTCATATGAGCGCGGAAGATGTATACAAAGCACTCATGGAAGCAGAAGAAGAAGTGGGTCTTGCGACAGTGTATCGTGTTTTGACTCAGTTTGAACAAGCTGGCCTAGTCGTTCGTCATAACTTTGAGGGTGGGCACTCTGTATTTGAAATTGAACGTGGTGAGCATCACGATCATATGGTTTGTATGAAAACAGGAAAAGTGATTGAGTTTCACAGTGAAACTATTGAACGCCTTCAAAAAGAAGTTGCCGAATCTCATGGTTATGATTTGGTCGATCACTCACTTGTGCTCTATGTTGAGCCAAAAGACAAGTAAACACTTCTTTTCTACTAGCCAGTATTTAGCTGGCTAGTAATTCTTTTGCATGACTTAACGTTGACTCGGTGATTGATTGGCCGCCTACCATTCTGGCGATTTCTTCAACTCTCATATCTTCTGTTAAGCAATTCATCTCAGTTTCTGTTGCATCTTTGAGTCGTGTTTTATTAGCTTGTAGATGTTGGTGACCTTTGGCTGCCACTTGCGGTTGATGCGTAACGCACAATACTTGTGCGTGTTCGGCAATGTTTTTGAGCATACGGCCTACGATATCAGCTGTTTGCCCACCAATACCAACATCAACTTCATCGAATATTAAGCAAGGCGTGACACGCTTTTTAGCGGTAATCATTTGAATGGCTAAGCTAATTCGTGACAATTCGCCGCCTGATGCGACTTTAGCTAATGATTGAAGTGGCTGTCCAGGGTTGGCGGTAACTTGAAACTCGACCAGTTCGGCACCGAATTTTGAAAAGGATTCTTTGTTTTCCTGAAAACAGGCTTCAAATTGACCGCCTTCCATACCGAGCGTTTGCATGTGTTTGGTCACATCTTTATTGAGTTGTTTGGCTGTTTTAGCTCTCAATTTGGTTAGCTTTTGCGCTTTGTTTTGGTAATCCTCCGCAAGTTGACGCAATGTTTTTTCGAGCTCGGTTGTTTCAGCTGAGTCACTTTGCAGTGCTTCCAGTTCTGTCTTTATAGCTTGTTGAACTTCAGGCAGTTCATGCATTTCTACTTTATGTTTGCGAGCTAGATCAAACAGCGCCGTCAGGCGATCATTGAGTTCGTTAAATTGCTCAGGATCAACTTCCAAAGAGCCTTCGTAATGTCTTAGTTCCGCTTTTACTTCTTCCAGGCTACTGGTGGTGGTTGCCATTAGATCGCTAATGCTTTGTAGAGCCGGATCTTTTGCTGCCAAATCGTTAAATTGTTGTTGTAGGTGTTGAAGTTGGCCATATACATTAGGCTCTTGGTCGAACAAATCGTTAAGCGCCATTTGCGTGGTTTGAGTCAACTCTTGAATATTGGAGGCGCGAGCGTGTTCTTGCTCTAGTTCTTCTATCGCCTCCTTGCTGAGGTTGAATGCTTCCAATTCTTGTAATTGATAAGACAAGAGTTCGGCTCGTTCTTCACGTTGTGCCGTGTCTTTTTTAAGAGTGGCCAGTTGGCGTGCTGCTCTTTTGTAGTCCGTGGCAATTTGCTTAATTTGAGATAATACGCTTTCGTCGTCAATTAACTCATCAAGGAGAGCCAGTTGTTGATGCGGTTTAAGTAACGATTGATGCGCATGTTGGCCATGGATATCGACTAAAGTATCGCCTAAAGCTTTAAGCATTGAGAGTGTCGCTGACCGGCCGTTGATAAAGCATTTCGAACGGCCTTCTTTGGCTATGACGCGACGAAGGATACAGTCAGCCCCTTCATCCAGCTCATTTTCCTCGAGCCACTTGGCTGTGAGTGAATTTGGCAAAACATGAAAACAGGCCGAGATATCGGCCTTTTCTTGACCGAATCGAATCATTGATGATTCGGCACGTTCTCCTAGAGCAAGTCCGAGAGCATCAATTACAATTGATTTTCCAGCTCCCGTTTCTCCGGTTATAACTGTTAATCCGGTTTGAAAATCGAGTTCGAGTTGTTCGATTAAGGCAAAGTTCTTAATTTGAATGGATGCCAGCATAGTCGCAAATCACCTTTCCTGCGGTTATTAAACCGGCAACGCCGGATAGGTGATTTGTACTAATTATTTGAGTAGTTATCAAGTGATATCTTGCTCAAATTGCTAATTTATTGTTCGTTTCGACATTTGTTTTTAAAGTTTGTGCCCCCAACCCAGTTTTCTACGCAATACTTCGTAATAGTCGTGGCTATCTGGATGCAAGATTCGCATAGGTTGAGGATGTTTTTTAATTCTTATTCGGTCACCAGGAGTTAGTCCGATGTTTTCTTGCCCGTCACAGCTAACCATCGGAGAGTGGCGGCTATCTTGAGCTAGAGCCAATTCGACAACGCTATTCGCGTCAATAACAATCGGTCGGCTTGATAAGGTGTGTGGAAACATTGGGACTAAAACCAGCGCATCGACCTGGGGAGAAATGATTGGTCCTCCACCAGAAAGCGCATAGGCCGTTGAACCGGTAGGCGTTGAAATGATAAGGCCATCGGAACGTTGGCTATAAACAAAGTGATCATCAATAAACAGTTCAAACTCTAGCATTTTGGCTATTTCACCAGGGTGAATAACGACTTCGTTAACTGCGGTTGAGTGGCCAATAATCGTTTGGTCGCGAATAACTTCTGCATTTAGGATGTAGCGGTCTTCGGCGCGGTACTGTCCTCTTAGAATCTCACTGATGCGTTCAACCACTTCGGTGGGACGAACATCTGTGAGAAAGCCGAGGTGGCCTCGATTGATGCCAACCATGGGGACTTGATGCTGAATTTGGGTTCGGCCTGCATTTAGCATGCTTCCGTCGCCGCCAACGACAATAATTAAATCGACTGACTGTCCCAGCTTATCGGGAGCGATAAAATGTGCTTTGTCTGAGTTAAGATCGCCCGAGAGTGAGTCTTGAACCCAAATTTCACAATCCTCAGTAATCAAATGATCATGCAAAGTTTGGATCGTTTCGGCGGCTTGCGGGTTTCTAGGCTTGCCGACAATACCAATATTTTTAAACATCAGGTTATTATTTTTCATAGTGTTCCCGAATTAGGTTGGCCGGGTGTGATGAGTGGCTTGGCGATTACTCTAACCGCTACCTTGTGAATAATTCAAGAATTAATATATAGGCACTTGACGCTTGTTGATGACCAATATAACAATAAACATAATTAATAGAATTTATAATATAACCTCTTAACTGATATTCATGAGCTCAAACTTAAGCCCCAGGGCCCACAAGCTAATGAAAGTGCTGGTAGAAAACTACTTAAAGCACGGTCAACCTGTTGGCTCAGGAAAGCTGGCTGAGATATCTGACTTATCGGTCAGTTCAGCAACGATTCGAAATATCATGGGTGAGTTAGAACAACAAGGCTTGGTTGCCTCTCCGCATACGTCAGCAGGTCGGATTCCAACCAACTTAGGTGTTCGCCTTTTTGTTGATAATTTGCTGACTATAAAAGATTTAGACTCAGGTATTAAGCAGCAATTAACGGGAGCATTTGATGCTCACAAAACTACCGAGGAACTATTGACCAGTACATCTCAGTTATTGTCGGAAATTACGTCAATGGTTGGTTTGGTTAAAATGCCGAGTCGTCGTGTGACACGCATAAAACATATGGAATTTATGCCATTAACGGAAAAGCGCATTTTAGTGGTGCTGGTGTTGGATGATCATGAAGTACAAAATCGGGTTATTTATTCTGAGCGAGCCTTTACCCCATCTGAATTAGTTCAGGCCACTAATATCGTCAATCAATATCTGGTTGGTCAAGAATTAGCTGTTGCGCGTAAAACGTTACTCGAAAAAATGCGAGAAGAAAAGCAGGCTCTGGATTCACATATGCAACACGCTATTGAATTGGCTGAGCAGGGATTAGCCACTGACCAAGTGAATGACGATTACCATCTGGCAGGCGATCGAAATTTGCTCGAGTTAGCGGAGGGCGAAGAAGGGCTAGATAATCTCAAGGCTATATTTAACGCCTTTCAGCAGAAACAGGATGTACTTGCCCTGCTGGATAAAGCCCTAGAAGCGCAAGGTATGCAGATTTTTATTGGTGAAGAATGTGCAACCGACGGTCTTAATAGCTGCAGTGTGGTCACCGCTCCTTATCAATTTGAGGGGCGCGCGGTTGGAGTTCTTGCTGTTGTTGGGCCTACCCGAATGTACTATGACAAAGTTATTCCCGTTGTTGATATTACCGCAAAATTACTTTCATCGGCCTTGAATCAGCCAGAGTAGTCCCCATATACCCTCCATCTCTTGATTATCCTTGCGAAAATCAAGGCATTCGATTATCTGAATCAATCTGACGCGAGCTAAAAATGGGGTATTTCAATGTCAGAGCAAACGCACAATGAAACTGAAATGAATTCTGAAAACTTGAATTCGGAGAGCTCAACTGCAGAAACAGCAGCAGAACAAGTTGCAGCAACTGAAGAGCAAGGCAATGAAGCTCAGGCGAATGAGTCTTTAGAGTCTTTAATGGCAAAACTTCAACAGGCAGAAGCCACTGCGTCAGAGCACATGGAAAATGCGCTTCGTGCAAAAGCGGAGGCAGACAATATTCGTCGTCGCGCTGAGCGAGATGTACAAAATGCGCACAAATATGCCTTAGAAGGTTTTGTTGAAAGCTTACTTCCAATATTAGACAGTTTGGAACAAGGCTTAGCTCAACCAGCTGAAAGCGATGAAGCAAAAGCGCTTAAAGAAGGTATGGAGTTAACGCTCAAAATGTTTGTTGATGTCCTCGCGAAGAAAAATGTAGAGCAACTAAATCCGCAAGGTGAGCCTTTCAATCCTGAATTGCATGAAGCTATGTCGATGCAAGAAAATCCTGAAGTTGAGCCGAATACTGTTATTGCTGTGTTCCAAAAAGGATATGCACTGAATGGTCGCTTAGTGCGCCCCGCTCGTGTGGTTGTAAATAAAGGTAAAGCACCGACGGTTGATACTAAGGCATAAGTTTTTTGCTTGCTTTTTTGAGTTGGAAATTGTTAACAAAAGTTCGCTGATTTCCCTTGAATTGATCAAAAAAGCCCCAAGATAAAGTATCAAGATGAATTGTGTGGTTTTGAGTCGAAAGCGATTGAGCGATAAGTCGATTGAAAACCAAAGTTAGATTTAAGTTTTTTAGATTTAGAGATTGGAGAAGTAACATGGGTAAAATTATTGGAATCGACTTAGGAACTACCAACTCCTGTGTCGCAGTTTTAGACGGTAAAGATCCTCGTGTCATCGAAAATGCAGAGGGCGCACGAACTACGCCTTCAATTGTTGCTTTTACAGATGACGGGGAAACCTTAGTTGGTCAATCGGCCAAACGACAAGCGGTAACAAATCCTGAAAATACTTTGTTTGCGGTTAAGCGATTAATTGGTCGTCGATTCGAAGATGATGTCGTACAAAAAGACATTAAGATGGTGCCATATAAAATCGTTAAAGCGGATAATGGTGATGCCTGGGTTGAAGTAAAAGGCGACAAAAAAGCGGCACCACAAATTTCTGCTGAAGTCCTTAAAAAGATGAAAAAGACAGCTGAAGATTTTCTAGGTGAAAAAGTAACTGAAGCTGTCATTACAGTTCCTGCGTACTTTAATGATTCGCAGCGTCAAGCTACAAAAGATGCTGGTCGAATTGCCGGCTTAGATGTAAAGCGTATCATTAATGAGCCAACAGCTGCTGCATTAGCTTATGGTATGGATAAAGCTAAAGGCGACCGCACCATTGCTGTTTATGATTTGGGTGGCGGTACTTTTGATATTTCAATCATTGAAATTGCTGAAGTTGAAGGCGAGCACACGTTTGAAGTTCTTTCAACAAACGGTGACACTTTCTTAGGTGGTGAAGATTTCGACCTTAAAGTTATTGAGTACTTAGCTGAAGAGTTTAAGAAAGAGTCGGGTATCGATTTACACAGTGATGCATTAGCGTTGCAACGATTAAAAGAAGCTGCTGAAAAAGCGAAGATAGAATTATCTTCTAGTCAGCAAACAGATGTAAATCTTCCTTACATAACTGCTGATGCAACAGGGCCTAAGCACTTAAATCTAAAATTAACTCGTGCAAAATTAGAATCGCTTGTTGATGAGTTAGTTGAGCGCACTTTAGAGCCTGTTAAAATGGCATTGAAAGATGCTGGCTTAAATGTTTCTGATATTGACGATGTTATTTTGGTGGGTGGTCAAACTCGTATGCCGAAAGTTCAGTCAACAGTGAGTGAGTTCTTCGGTAAAGATGCACGTAAAGACGTTAATCCAGACGAAGCTGTTGCCATGGGCGCGGCGATTCAAGGCGCTGTATTATCTGGTGATGTAAAAGACGTATTATTATTAGACGTAACTCCACTATCTCTAGGTATAGAGACGATGGGCGGTGTTATGACGACCTTGATTGAGAAAAATACAACGATTCCAACGAAGGCTTCGCAAACTTTCTCAACAGCGGAAGATAATCAAACCGCAGTAACGGTACACGTGTTGCAAGGTGAGCGTAAGCAAGCGTCGCAAAACAAATCTTTAGGTAAGTTTGATTTGCAAGATATTCCGCCAGCACCTCGTGGAGTACCACAAGTTGAAGTTTCATTCGATATCGATGCGAACGGTATTTTGAATGTCTCTGCCAAAGACAAAGCAACAGGTAAAGAGCAATCCATCGTAATCAAAGCTTCTTCTGGCTTATCGGATGATGAAGTTGAAAAAATGGTTAAAGATGCAGAAGCTCATGCTGACGAAGATAAGAAGTTCCAAGAGCTTATTGATGTTCGTAACAAAGCTGACGGCTTAATCCATGCGACTCGTAAGAGTATGAACGATGAAAATGTTCAAATGGAAGATGGCGAAAAAGAAGCTATCGAAGCAGCCATTAAAGATCTTGAAGAAGTTATCAAGGGTGACGACAAAGCAGCGATTGAAGCGAAAACAGAAGCTCTTTCGCAAGCTTCTGCAAAAATGGCAGAGCGCATGTATGCAGCTGCGCAACAGCAAGCACAAGCTGCTGAAGGGCAAGCTGAAGGCGGCGAGCAGCAAAATGCTGGTGATGACGTTGTTGATGCTGAATTTGAAGAAGTTGATGACAAGAAAAAGTAATTTCTTCTGAGGTTTATAAAGAGGTATCGATGTTGCGCGGGCTATTCAGTCCGCGCCTTCGTCTCTGAATTCTATTAATGCTTAAACTTAAATTGGACTAAAGCAGTATGTCGAAGCGCGATTATTACGAAATACTTGGTATTGATAAATCGGCAAGTGAGCAGGATATTAAAAAAGCCTATCGTCGCTTGGCGATGAAATATCATCCTGATCGCAACCCAGACTCAAAAGATGCCGAAGATAAATTTAAAGAAGCAAAAGAAGCTTTTGAAGTTTTATCCAATGCCGAAAAACGACAGGCATATGATCAATTCGGTCATGCTGGTGTTGATCCATCGCAAGGCGGATTTGGCGGTGGTGCAGGCGGAGCTAGTTTTAGCGACATTTTTGGAGATGTATTTGGTGACATCTTTGGCGGTCGTGCGGGTGGCGGTGGTGGCCATCGGCAACGTCGAGGCGCTGACTTACGTTACAACTTAGAGTTGTCGTTAGAAGAAGCGGTTCATGGAACCCAGGCGAAAATTCATGTTCCGACTTATGTCACTTGTGAAACTTGTGACGGTAGTGGCGCGAAAAAAGGTACATCACCAACAAACTGTGATATGTGTGGTGGTGCTGGCCAAGTTCGAATGCAGCAAGGATTCTTTTCTGTTCAGCAAACTTGTCCGAAATGTCACGGCCAGGGCTCAATGATTAAAGATCCTTGTGGCACCTGTAACGGCCAAGGTCGGACCCGTAAAGAAAAAACATTATCCGTAAAAATTCCTGCAGGTGTTGATACAGGCGATCGCATTCGATTGTCTGGAGAAGGTGAAGCAGGAGGTCCTGGAACACAACCTGGTGACCTTTATGTTCAGGTTCATGTTAAAGAACATTCAATATTTACACGAGAAGGAAATGACTTGTACTGTGAAGTACCTATCAGTTTCATCACCGCATGTTTGGGTGGCGAGTTGGAAGTTCCAACGTTAGATAGCCGAGTGAATTTAAAAGTTCCAGCGGAATCACAGTCGGGTAAACTCTTTAGATTACGTGGAAAAGGTGTAATGCCAATGCGTGGATCGACTCCAGGTGACTTGTATTGTCGTGTGGTTGTGGAAACTCCTGTGAATCTTAGTAAAGAACAAAAAGATTTATTGCGGCAATTTGAAGATTCGTTAAAGAGTGGTAATCAACGACACAACCCAAAGTCGAAAAGTTGGTTTGATGGCGTAAAAAACTTTTGGGAAGGAATGACCAAGTAACCATAAATTGATTTAAAAAGGGCGCTTTAGGCGCCTTTTTTTATGCACATTTTTTACAATTGGTTTAATATGAGGTGCAAGATTTTTTTATTCTAAATATCAATATAATAAGAAAGGATAAGAATAGTGAATTACCTTAAAGCTAATACGGAGCTATGGAACCAGCGAGTTGATGCTCATGTAAACTCTGAATTTTATGATAACGAAAGCTTTTTAGCTGGTCGAAATTCGTTGAACTCCATTGAACTTGGGTTGCTAGGTAATGTGAATGGTAAAAAAGTAGCGCATTTGCAGTGTCATTTTGGGCAAGACTCTCTATCGCTTGCGAGAATGGGGGCAAAGGTAACTGGAGTTGATATATCAGATGCTGCGATTGATAAGGCTCGTGAATTGAATCAGCGGCTTAATTTAGATGCTGAGTTTGTTGTTTCTGATATTTTAACTTTAGATAAAAAAGTAGAACAAAAATTTGATGTGGTTTTCGCTTCCTATGGAGTGATAGGTTGGCACCCCGATATTGAGCGCTGGTTTGAAATGGCGAGTTATCTTCTAAAGCCAGGCGGTCAATTAGTTTTCGTTGAGTTTCATCCTGTTGTTTGGATGTTTGATAATAATTTATCCAAAGTTGTTTACAGTTATTTTAATAAAGAGCCCATTATTGAAACGGTCACTAATAGCTATACCGACGGAAGTCAATTGGAGCAACCTTTAAAAGAATATGGTTGGAATCACAGTCTTTCTGAAGTGTTTAATGCGATTCAAAAAGCGGGACTGATATTGGATTCTTTTGATGAATATGATTATTCTCCATATGACTGCCTAGGAAAAAGCGTTCCTTCAGAACATGGATTTCAAATTGAAGGATTGGAAGGAAAGCTCCCTTTAGTTTATTCCTTGAGTGCATTGAAAAAATAATATTGTGTTAATTTCCTTTGGAAACTTATTTCTGTTATCAGAAAATAGAAACTTAGCAAAAGAGCTTTGATACAAATCTAAGTTAAGCAGTAAGACAAGAATGAACCAGACTGATAGTATTTAGTGCTTAATAAACGTTGCTATTATTTCGTTATAAAGTAACGCGATTGACTTTGCTACAATAATTATAAGAGTCTCTGTTAGGTTAATGTTATGACAAAAATTGCTGTAAATGCCTGTACTGGTCGTATGGGCCAAGAAATCATGTTAGCTGTTGATAAAAGTCGCGACGTGCATTTGGGTGGAGCTGTGTTACGACAAGGACACAGTTGGGTAGGTAGCTTAGTTAATCAACAGTTTCCCGAATTGACCTCTAAAATACCATTAGTGGATGATTTATCTTCAATTAAAAGTGATGTTGATGTTTTAATTGATTTTAGTATGCCAGAGCATTCTGTAATGACGGCAAAACAAAGTGCAGAATTGAGCATTCCTATTGTTATTGGCACAACAGGATTTAGCTATAAGCAGAAACAAGAAATAGAGTCTTTGGGAGAAAAAATTCCGGTTTTGATGGCGCCTAATACAAGTGTCGGAGTAACTCTCAGTTTAAAAATTCTTGAGTTGGTGACGAAAGCGATTGGAAATGAATCAGATATTGAAATAATAGAGTCGCACCACCGCTATAAGAAAGATTCTCCTTCAGGAACAGCGTTGAGAATGGGCGAAGTAATTGCTCAAGCATTGGGAAAAGGGCTTAGTGAAATTGCTGCGTTTGATCGTTGCGGAAAAGATGCTGTTAGAAAACCAGGGTCGATTGGATTTTCAGCGATTCGTGCAGGAAATATTGTTGGAGAGCATACTGCTCTCTTTGCCATGGCTGGAGAAGAAATCGAAATCACTCATAAAGCCCAAAGTCGCCAAACATTTGCTATTGGAGCTGTTAAGGCAGCTTGTTGGCTTGTTGAACAACCTCCAGGCGTTTATGACATGTTGGATGTGTTGGATATTAAATAATCTTTTTTGAAGTTCTTTCCAAGCGTCATCACCTTCGGAGCTCTATTATTTTTTACCAAAATGGTAAATGGATAACTGTTTACCATTCTATGTTCTATCGTTATTGCCCCCTGGTTCTGTAAGCCATATCTCAAGCCTCATTGCGACTTTACCAAATTAATACCTATGAAATTCTTGAGTTATTGTGTCAGGAATATTTAACTTGTTGATATATATGGGAATATTTTTGAACTCTTGGTTTGTTTGTTTATTGAACAGCTTAAAGCACCTTGTTCAAAAAACTGAAAGATTTAATATTTAACTCATCAGGCAGGCAACGGATTGCAATCAAGGACAAGCTCAGGACGGGCTAGCATGGATGAAGGCTATCTGAAAGGAAATTGGATAGGAAGGGATTTAGGAAACAAGGACAAAAGGATGTGAAGGGAAATCGGATATACTTTATCACGGAGTGAAGAAAGGATTCGTTACAAGGACTAATACCCAGGAAGGGTTAAACATGGAACGTCAAGGACGCAGACTTCAGGATGAAGATTGAAGGATACAGGGCGACGAAAGTCGCCTTTTTCTTTTCTTTAAAATCAATAATTTACAACATTCTTAATTGGCTTAAATGGACAAGCTCGGTAGCGATCGCTTAGAATACACCGATTTTGTCCTAAGCGGACAATTTCAGTACGAGTCGAATTGAAAAAAGCGGAATCCAGGTTGTTGAATTCCGCTTTTTGTGTATCTGGAGCATTACTGGAGGTCCCTTTTGAGTCAACCCGCCATTTTAATTCTAGAAGATGGAACCCTTTTCAAAGGTAAGGCAATCGGAGCAACCGGTCTGTCTGTCGGAGAAGTCGTCTTTAACACGTCGATGACTGGTTACCAAGAAATTCTTACCGATCCCTCATATGCTCAACAAATGGTTACGCTGACGTATCCACACATTGGGAATACTGGAACCAACGAAGAAGACGTTGAGTCCAAAGCTATTTGGGCAACTGGCCTGATTATTAGAGACTTACCATTAGTTGCGAGCAATTGGCGCAATACTCTCTCTCTCTCTGACTATTTAAAACAAAACAATATCTTGGGTATATCTGATATTGATACGCGAAAATTAACTCGTATTTTGCGTGAGAAGGGTGCGCTTGCTGGTGCCATTATGGCCGGAGATATTGACGAAGAAAAAGCTTTAAAAGCAGCGAAAGAGTTTCCCGGTTTGAAAGGTATGGATTTAGCCAAAGAAGTGACCTGTAAGGACAGTAGCCAATGGAAAAGTTCTACTTGGAAAATTGATAGTGGCTATCAAGAAGCTCCTGAGTCGAAATTTAAAGTCGTCGCTTACGACTTTGGTGCAAAAAATAATATCTTGAGAATGCTTGTTGAGCGTGGCTGCGAACTTACTGTTGTTCCAGCACAAACACCTGCTGAAGATGTTTTGAAAATGAATCCCGATGGAATTTTCTTATCGAATGGTCCAGGTGACCCTGAACCATGTACCTATGCCATTGATGCGATCAAAACTTTTCTGGATAAAAATATTCCGATATTCGGAATTTGCCTTGGCCATCAATTGTTGGGATTGGCTAGTGGTGCAAAATCGATAAAAATGAAATTCGGACATCACGGTGCGAACCATCCTGTCAAAGATATCGAGCGTGATGTGGTTATGATTACTTCTCAAAATCATGGCTTTGCAATTGACGAAAAAACTTTACCCGAGACAATAAAAGCGACTCATGTTTCTTTATTTGATGGCAGTTTGCAGGGTATTCATCGAACCGATAAACCTGCTTTCAGCTTTCAGGGGCATCCTGAGGCCAGTCCTGGCCCGCATGATGCGGCGCCTTTGTTTGATCACTTTATCGAACTTATGCAAGCCAATCGCTGATTAACGCGTTATTGCTCAAACTCATACGAAGTGAAGTTGAAAATCGAATTTATACCAGGGGTGCAATAAATAATGCCAAAACGTACAGACATCGAAAGCATACTTATTTTGGGTGCCGGTCCAATTGTTATTGGACAAGCTTGCGAGTTTGATTACTCGGGAGCGCAAGCATGTAAGGCGTTAAAAGAAGAAGGTTATCGAGTTATTTTGGTGAACTCGAATCCCGCAACCATAATGACAGATCCTGAGATGGCGGATGAAACTTACATTGAGCCATTACATTGGGAAGTCGTTGCAAAAATTATTGAGAAAGAAAAGCCTGATGTTTTGTTGCCAACAATGGGTGGTCAAACGGCATTGAACTGTGCACTCGATTTAGCATCGCGTGGCGTTTTAGAAATTCACGGCGTCGAAATGATTGGTGCAAATCGCGAAGCAATTGATAAAGCTGAAGATCGAGACTTATTTGCCAAAGCAATGCGTCGCATTGGATTAGATATGCCTCGCTCAGGTATTGCGCATAGCATGAAGGATGCTTACGAAGTATTAGAGCACGTAGGCTTTCCTTGTATTATTCGACCTTCTTTTACTATGGGCGGAACCGGGGGCGGTATTGCTTACAATCGAGAAGAGTTTGAAGAGATTTGTGAGCGAGGACTCGACCTTTCTCCAACTCATGAACTGTTGATAGATGAGTCTTTAATTGGCTGGAAAGAATACGAAATGGAAGTTGTTCGTGATAAAGCCGATAACTGCATTATTGTTTGCTCAATTGAGAACTTCGATCCAATGGGCGTTCACACAGGCGACTCAATTACTGTTGCTCCAGCGCAAACGTTGACGGATAAAGAATATCAAATTATGCGTAATGCTTCCTTAGCCGTACTGCGTGAAATTGGTGTTGAAACAGGCGGATCAAATGTTCAATTTGCGGTAGATCCTAAAGACGGTCGTCTGGTTGTTATTGAAATGAATCCTCGAGTATCTCGATCATCGGCGTTAGCTTCAAAGGCAACTGGGTTTCCAATTGCAAAAGTTGCTGCCAAATTAGCGATTGGGTATACACTTGATGAGTTGCAAAACGAAATTACTGGCGGTAAAACTCCTGCATCTTTTGAACCTAGTATTGATTATGTTGTTACTAAAATTCCTCGCTTTAACTTTGAGAAATTTCCGAATTCAAATGCAACTTTAACCACCCAAATGAAATCCGTTGGTGAAGTTATGGCAATTGGCCGAACACTTCAAGAATCAATGCAGAAAGCTCTTCGAGGATTGGAGCAAGGCAAGTCTGGATTTGATCCTGTTACTAATTTTGATAAAGATAATGCTAAAGATTATATTCGTCAGAATTTAATTGTTCCCGGTGCTGATCGAATTTGGTTCATTGCTGACGCTTTTCGCATTGGTTATTCGCTGGAAGAAATATTTGAACTTACCAATATTGACCGTTGGTTTTTAGTTCAAATTGAAGAAATCGTTCAGCTTGAAGATGCATTTGCCAAATTATCGTTGGGAGATGTCGATACGGAGATGCTTCTTAAGTACAAGCGTAAAGGATTTTCTGATGCTCGTCTGGGTGAACTCATTGGAGCATCTGAAAAAGAAATTCGAAAGTTACGTCATTCTCACAATGTCCATCCGGTTTATAAAAGAGTGGATACCTGTGCAGCAGAATTTGCAACGAATACCGCATACATGTACTCAACGTATGAAGAAGAGTGCGAGTCCAATCCTTCCGATCGCGACAAAATAATGGTTTTGGGTGGCGGTCCAAATCGAATAGGGCAAGGAATCGAGTTCGATTATTGTTGTGTGCATGCTGCACTGGCAATGAGAGAAGATGGTTATGAAACAATTATGGTCAACTGTAATCCAGAAACTGTTTCTACGGATTATGACACGTCTGACCGTTTGTATTTCGAGCCTGTCACGTTAGAGGACGTTTTAGAAATTGTCGCCAAAGAGAAGCCCAAAGGCGTTATTGTTCACTACGGCGGCCAAACGCCATTAAAAATTTGCCGAGCCTTAGAAGCTGAGGGTGTTACTATAATTGGAACTTCGCCAGACGCTATCGATCGCGCCGAGGATAGAGAGCGTTTCCAAAAGGCGATTGATAAGCTAGGCCTTAAGCAACCACCAAATCGAACTGCAAAAAATATGGAAGAGGGTCTTCGGTTAGCGGCAGAAATTGGCTATCCATTGGTTGTTCGTCCTTCCTATGTACTCGGAGGGCGGGCAATGGAAATTGTTTACATTGAAGAGGAATTACGCCGTTATTTGAGTCAGGCTGTGAGCGTTTCGAATGAATCTCCTGTTTTGCTTGACCGCTTCTTGGATGACGCTATCGAAGTTGATGTTGATTGTATTTTTGATGGTGAAGACTGTTTGATCGGTGGAATTATGGAACACATAGAACAGGCCGGTGTTCACTCTGGAGATTCTGCATGTGCTATTCCTCCGCACACTCTATCAAAAGAAATTCAAGATGAATTGCGCAGCCAAGTTGCAGCTATGGCAAAAGAATTGCGAGTTCGCGGTTTAATGAATACCCAGTTTGCTATTAAAGGTGACGATATTTATGTGTTAGAGGTAAATCCTCGCGCTTCAAGAACCGTCCCTTTTGTTTCTAAAGCGACCAGCGTTCCTTTAGCAAAAATTGCAGCGCGTGTTATGGCTGGTGTTTCGTTGAAAGAGCAAGGTGTTACCGATGAAGTTATTCCTCCTTATTATTCGGTTAAAGAACCTGTATTCCCATTTAATAAATTTCCCGGTTCCGATCCAATTCTTGGACCAGAAATGAAATCAACAGGCGAAGCGATGGGTGTCGGTGAGAGTTTTGGTGAGGCTTTTTATAAGGCTCAATTGGGAGGAGGCTCTCAAGCGCCCAAAGGTGGTCGTGCAATTATTAGTGTAAGAGATTCGGATAAAGCTAAACTAAAAGATACGGGGAAAGCTCTTATCGAATGTGGGTTTGAATTGGTGGCGACTTCGGGAACAGCCAGAGCATTAGTTGAAGCAGGCGTTCCTTGCCAAACCGTTCATAAAGTAAATGAAGGGCGTCCGCATATCGTTGATTTGATTAAAAATGAAGAAGTTAATTATATCGTCAACACAACGGAAGGACACAAAGCTATCGCTGATTCCTTTGTCATTCGTAGAACAGCGTTGCAGCATAAAATAGCCTATACAACAACTTTGGCTGGAGCACTTGCAACGACTCAAGCGATACAACGACAAACTCGAGAAAAGGTTGTGTCTGTACAAGAATTACATAAGAAGGTGTTATCATAATGCAAAATCGTGTTCCAATGACAAAAGAAGGCGCAGACAAGTTGCGCGAGGAATTGAAGCATTTAAAAATGGAAGCTCGACCAAAAGTAATTGCCGCAATTGCTGAAGCTCGAGAACATGGCGATTTAAAAGAAAATGCTGAGTATCATGCTGCTCGTGAGCAACAAGGATTTATTGAGGGTCGCATTCAAGAGATTGAAGGAAAAATTTCTAATGCTCAGATTATTGATGTGACTTCAATGACCAATAATGGAAAAGTTATTTTTGGTGCAACAGTCCATTTAATTAATATTGATACTGAAGAAGAAGTTGCTTATCAAATTGTTGGAGAGGATGAAGCTGATATAAAACAGAACAAAATTTCTGTTTCTTCGCCAATCTCACGTGCCCTTATTGGTAAAAGTGAAGGTGATGAAGTCACCGTTCGTGCTCCAGGTGGTGATGTTGATTATGAAATAGCTGAAGTTAAATATATTTAATTTTGGCTAAGTCAGGCTGGTAAATAGATTGCTGTTCTATTATCAGCCTGCTTGAATTTAACCTTCCTTTCTCTTTAAACTAATTTCCGTTATTACAGGTAAATGATCCGAGCCAATATCGGGACCTGTTTTCGTATTGGTGTAGTTAAGCTCATCTGAAACCAATATATGATCGATAGGAATGTAGAATAAAGGAGCTTGAACTGGCCAGCTTGGTAAGGTTCCAAATCCTTTTCGTGTATTGTTGTACTTATCCAAACCCAGACGTTGATATTGAGTCGACCAAAAACTTAAATTAAAGTCTCCAGAAATAATTTTAGGCTGATTAATCAGAGCCATGTCAGCTATTATTTTTTCGATTTGTTGGTTTCTTTGAGTGTAGTATTCGAAAGAAATTGGAGGTAATGGATGTGTAGAAACCAGGCTTACTTTTATTCCTTCCAGCATAAGCTCAGCATAGATGCTTGGCAATCCGGCATCTCCCCATACGCGTTCTTCTAAAGTGATAAGTGGCCTTTTGCTGTAAACGGCGATGCCAAAGCTATCGTGTCTCGGGACTTCTATATTATGTGAGTACGTCTTTTTTAATGAAGATAAATTACGTTGCCACTCAAAGTTAAACTCCTGCAACATTATCAAGTCAGGATTTTCGTTACTAATTAGTTCGGATAATTTATCGTAGTCATGATTGCGAAAATAAACATTGGCGTGAAGTAATTTAACACTATCTCCATTTAATTCATTTTGAGGTTGATTTATACTCCAAATAAGAATTGAATGTAGATTAAGGACTGCTAAAACAGACAGAGTTAATGTGATTTTCCATTGTTTTATCGTTATTGCTAGTAACAAAAGCGCTAGATTTATCCATAGATAAAGTAATTTGAAGTGACTAAATAGCTCTATCAAGCGGTGCCATTGAAAGAAAGTGCTAAAGACGAAAAAAATAGTCAGGCCTGCAGTTCCTATCCATAATAAATTACGTAAAACTATACGAAGCCTAACCAAAGTTTATTTTTTCCTGACAGCCATAGTTAAACGGGAAATACAGATAAGTTCATCTCGAGAATTAGTAATTCGTATATCCCATACATGACTAGTTTTACCAATATGAATGGGAGATGCTTTTCCATAGACTGTGCCATTCCTAACCGCTTTAATATGATTTGCATTAATTTCCATACCGACACAAAAATGATTGTCATCGACGGCAATATTTGATGCGATGCTGCCGACGGTTTCAGCAAGTGCTGCTGATGCTCCACCATGAAGTAGGCCAAGTGGTTGATGCGTCGTATTATTCACTGGCATGGATACAATCAAATAATCATCACCCAGTTCAGTAACTTCCATTTTTAAAAAACTAACTAAGGTATTTTCGTTCCTTTGATTGAGTTTTTCTATTGAGGTGTCTTTCTTCCAGATAGATGTCGTCATAGCACGCTTAAACGTTGAAGATTTTCTTCATTCTAATAAATTCCAAACAAAACCTCGATCGCTTTTTTAAAATTCTGCCGTAAAATAAAGCTCTAAGTTTCTTTCTGGCTGTTCATAATCAAATGGATAGGGGCCGATTTTCACTAATGATTGATTTGAATCAGATAGATTGTCAATTTTTAAATGTGACTTAATTTTTTCATTTATTTCGTAAGACAGTTTCATGTTTATATTGACCCAAGAGTCGAGAGTTTTAGGCCGGTGATCGTCGAGGTTAAAATCTAAGGGAACAGAAACTCCGAATGGAAGTTCACCTCCGGGATTTCCTTGCTCATTAGCTCTTCTTTTCACTTTATCGTGGTAGTGGATATTTGTTGAGATTAACCATCCATCAGTTAGCTCAATTGAAACCCCAGTGTTAATAAGTAATTTGGGATACCATTTTAGATCGTTGGGGTGTGGGGTGAACTCTGGAATGTCATTATCGTCAAAGGCCAGAATTCGTTCTTTATCGCGTTGAGTAAAAGTAGCATTGGCAAACCAGTGAACTTTCTTATGTTGTCCTTGAATTTCAAATTCAACTCCAGAATTTTTCGTAGAAAAAATATTGGTACTAAGGTTGAAGTTCGTTGTTGAGTAAGCGATTTGATTTTTAAATTCCGTTATAAAATAATTCCACGATAAATTATAAGAGTCATTTATTGTCCAGTTGCCGCCAATTTCTGAGGTTATCACTTTTTCTGGTTTCAACTCAGTAATATTCGAAGCTAAAGAGAATGTGTGAGCGCCTCCCATTTCTGTTGGTGTCGGTGCGCGAAATGCTTTACTCGAGAGAAATTTCATTGAGTAGTTAGGTAGTACGGAATAGACAATAGCAACTCTGGGACTAAGTTGTGAAGATGTTTTGCTTATCTTTTCGATAGGATCTTCGGTGACTGTTCGATAATTAAGAGAGACTTGGTCCCAACGTAAGCCCAACGTCAACTCAATTTGTTCATCGAGAAAATCTCCTGTCATTAATTGTGCATATATCGCAGTATTTATTACTGGTTCGTCAAATAGATAATCGAGCCATGGACCGAGTGAGCGAAATTCATTGTTTGGAAAAGGTTCGAAGTTGAGTGAGTCGACATTAACATTACTGTAGTGCTCTTTATCTCCACTATATAAAAAATAATCGCTTTCAAACCCAGCAACTAACGATAGCCCTGAGGTCTCATCTAAAAACTGAGTAATTTGAGCTCGGAATAATAAATCTTCTGCAGCTGTTTTTAGGTATTCCCACATGCCAGCTGGATAATAATTTTCAAACGCTCCATTGGGGTAGTAACGTTGATTCCATGAAATATCGTGTTTTTGATATCTAAGTAAGTATTCATATTGAGTACCGTTATTATTTTGTGATTTGTAGGTCAAGGACAATATATGACGACTTTCAACCATATTTTCATCAAAGTCAGGAATCCAAAACAACCAACCGTGACCTGTTTGAAAATCCCATCCATGCTTGTGAAATTGTATTTGCCATTTGTCTGATATAGTCGCTTTAGCCCAAAAATAATCGCTTTGTTGGTCATTGTTAACGGATAACTTTAAAGCTTGTGGTCGCCCTGTATTTGGAGCACTTAACGTAGCAATACGTCCAGAACCATCAAAGCTATTGTATTGGTAGTCCTCGCTTTTGTTGAAGCTGTAAGCGTATATAAAATCAAAGTATTCCTTTTCAACGCCACTCATAACCTCGTAACGTTGCTGATGGTTATTGCCTGGTAGAGTCCATCGTGAATAGACTCGTCCGTGCAAGTCTGCAGCTTTGAGTGTATTCATCTGAACTACACCATTCGTTGCGTAAGAACCATATAAAGCGGAGCCTGGGCCACGAATAACTTCAATATTTTTGCTAAAAAATAATGGTGTTAACCAAGTGTAAGCGGTGCCGTACAAGTTGTCATTGAAGGGAATGCCATCAATTAAATGCAAGATATGATTGTTGCTCCAGCTATCAAAGTTACCGCGAAAGCTGACGGTTGGCCTGTCATAATCTTGTGCCGGAGCAAAGCCTGGTTGTGTATAGAGTAAATCATTTATGACTTCGTGGCCGTAACGACTTATATAGTAACTATCGAAAAACGAAATTGTGGCGGGTGCTTGTGATACTTCTGTTTCAACTTTAGAGGCAACCTTTACTTTAACTTTCAGTAATTCATCCATACTCATGTCCCAAATCTCTTTTTTGTCGGAAAAGACATCAACAGAAACTAGACAGAAGACACAGCTTGCAAGGACGCAACCCAAGTTGGACATAAAAAGGATACAGCCTTAAGTTATTGACTAAAAAGACTTTATTTGATTTAAAGTGCTCTATCATCGAACAAAAATCATTGAATATCAGTATAGTTGATTTTTTTCCGGATTTAGGTTGATTGTTAAAATGTCTTTTCAGAGCGCGATACTGATGTTTGGCAATTAATTTTTAACAGATGGTCTAATTCATTGTTTTTAATAGAAATATTATTCAGTAATTGATTTATTGATGAGTATTTCAAAATAGAATAATTCGAATTGGTATCGTGAAACTTGTGTGAAATTTATAATAAATTGTAGGTTTGTCTATTAGTTGAAGCGCAAAGGAGTTGTTTGAAAAGACCTGTTTTGATAGGTTCGAAGTTAAAAAGGCTCTACATAATAATAAAGAGGAAGTGTAAATGGATGTTCGTTCGTTGAGTGAGTCACTTTTTACCGGTCGAAAATGGATGAAGTTTGTCGGTGTCGTACTTATTTTATATGGAATCTGTTTAGCTTTAACTATTTTGGGAACTGTTATTGCCTGGTTGCCTATCTGGTCAGGGATTACACTGATTCAATCAGCAGTTGCTATCGAAAAAGCTTATATCTCCGACGACGCAGCGGCTTTAATGATGAGTTTGTCAAAACTTAAAACTCACTTCGTCATCATAAGTACTCTTTTGTTGCTAATGCTTACATCAATGGCTGTTTGGCTTTTTGCTTTTGACGGTGTAGAAGTTATTGCTAATGCCATAAAGTCGCTTTAAGTCATTAAAATAACACATGGATCACCAAGCTTAAATATCATACTGGCTCTGCTGAGTCTTGTTTCTCTTCTTCCTGTTGTAGATGCCATAAAGAAGCGTAGTGGCCATTTAATTTTAATAATTCGTTGTGTTGTCCTGACTCGATAATTTCACCATGGTGTAGAACATAAATTATATCGGCATTAACAATGGTTGATAATCGATGTGCGATCATCACGCTAGTATGGTTAACTGCTACTTCATTGATAGCTTTTAAAATAAATTTTTCTGACTTACTATCCAATGAGGATGTGGCTTCATCAAAGAGCATGATCGGTGGTTTTTTTAGAATAGTACGTGCGATAGCTACGCGTTGTTTCTCTCCTCCTGATAGCTTTAATCCTCTTTCTCCAACTAGTGTTTCAAGTCCGTCTGGGAGTTGCTCGATAAAACTACTTAAATAAGCATGCTCAATAGCTGTATTAACTTCCTTATTTGTTGCATTAATATTCCCATATTGAATATTTTCACCAATTGTTGAATTAAATAACACTGTATCTTGTGGAACGATGCCAATATTTTTACGTAAACTTTTTTGCGTGACTTTACTAATGGGTTGACCATCAATTTCTATTTGGCCTGAAGTGGGATCGTAAAAGCGATAGAGCAACTTTATTAATGTCGATTTTCCGGCACCGCTACTTCCTACAAAAGCTACTTTTTTTCCGGCTGGAATGGTAAGTGAAATATTCTTTAAGATTGGTCGATCATCCGTATAATGAAACGACACATTCTTAAAGTTAATGGCTCCTTGAGTGACGTTCAGATCTTTAGCATTTTCTGCGTCTTTAATATTTGGGCTTTGGCGCAGCAAACTGAACATTTGTTCAATATTTGCCATCGAGCCTTTCATTTCACGATAAACGAAGCCAAAGAAATTAAGTGGCATAAAAATTTGCATCATGTAAAGGTTTACTGCGGTGAAGTCACCCAGAGTCATATTACCGAGAGAAACATGGTGTGCAGCCAAGAGTAACATACCAGTCATCGAAATCCCGATGATAGTTGCTTGACCACTGTTCAAAGCGAATAGTGTTAATCGATTTTTGCGTCGAGCCGTTTCCCAGCTTGCTAAATCTGTGTCGTAGCGCTTGGCTTCGTAGTCTTCATTATTAAAGTATTTTACGGTTTCATAATTTAATAAACTATCCACGGCAGCGGTATTTGATTTGGAGTCGGCTTCATTTGCTTCTCGAATAAATCGAGTTCGCCACTCGGTAGCTTTTACGGTCCAAGCAATATAGGCCAAAATGGAACTCATAATTATGGCGACAAACCAACCATCGTAATTGTACAAAAATATAGCGATAACAAATGCAATCTCGAGTAACACAGGGATGATGTTAAACACCATAAATCGTAATAGAAAACTAATTCCTGAAGTACCTCGTTCGATATCTCGAGCAATTCCTCCAGTACGGCGGCTCAAATGAAAATCGAGATCTAGTGAGTGCAAGTGATTAAATACAGTAAGCCCAATGCGTCGCATTGCTCGTTCTGTAACACGACCAAACAAAGTGTCGCGAATTTCTCCAAATAAAACATTGGCTAACCTTACTGCGCCGTAGCCAATAATTAACGCAATAGGTACGGCGATTACTTGGCTGGTTGATTCTGCATTTAAATCATCGACAACCAATTTAAAAAGATAGGGAACAGTGACACTGGCTACTTTGGCACCAATCAGGAAAAAAAGTGCGAAGAACACGCGTGTACGAAATTCAAGTAAATACGGAATAAGTTGTTTTAATGTTTTCCAGCTGACGTCTTGATTCTCGTAATTTGGAAAATGGCCTCCGCGCATATCTCGTCTCTTCGTTTGTTGACTTACTTGTAAGCGTGATTGTGTCGTGTTTGACGATAAATGCCAAATAAAAATTTGCTTGTTTCTAGAATGTGTACCAATATATAGTGCGTAAACTTTGGTTTAGCTACCATATGTATGTGATTTGACCGTCTGAACGATTAATCTTCATACGTTATAGCTGCTAAGAGGGAATCTGGTGTAATTCCAGAACTGACGCGCAGCGGTATTTGAGAACAAAAGTAACATGCATTTGCTGTAAGGCAATGCAGACACTGCATTTTTAATGTGGGAAGTCGTTACTTGAGGAGCCTGATCTCCAGGCAAGCTCATAAGTCCGAAGACCTGCCAAAGTGAAATACAACGCCTTCGCGAATTAAGGTATTGTGCACGTGTACTGGTTGTTTTCGGTTTTTAATCGAAGGCGATGGCGTGTCCTGTTTCGTGAATGGTGAAACACTAAATTCAGAGGACGCGACATGACTTTTCACAACAATGCACAATTAAACATTCTAGTCAGTAAACGTAACGGCGATGCCGTACCATTTCAGCCCGAAAAAATATCTACCGCAATTACAAAGGCAATTTTAGCCGTCGAGGGGCAATCTGCTTCAGGCTCTTCCAGAGTTCATGGCGTTGTCTCGAATATTACTAATGATATCGTATCGCGATTCCGGCGCTTAATGCCTGACGGTGGAATTATCAATATTGAAGATATTCAAGATCAAGTAGAACTTGGTCTTATGCGTCAAGGATTACAACAAATTGCTCGAGCCTATGTTTTATATCGAGAGGAAAGAGCTCGAAAAAGAGTGCCTGATATATCGGTTGATAAAAGTAAGTCGGAAGAGACACTGACTGTTAAATTAGAAAATGGACAGTTATCAGAACATCCTCTTTCGAGGATAAAGCAAGATATAGTTGATGCTTGCGCTGGCCTCTCTGATGTTGAGCCTGAACATATTTTCGATTTAGCCATAAATAACTTATATGATGGAATGAATCAGCATGATATTGTTTCAGCCTTAATTATGACAGCTCGATCAATGATTGAAGTTGAGCCCAATTATTCCTTTGTTTGTGCTCAACTTCTCAATCAATCATTGCAGAATATAATAGCTGAGCAATTTTCTATCACACCATCAAATGATAATTTCTATTTAGAAACTTTTTCAAAGACAATCCAGTTTGGTGTCGATAAAGAATTACTTAATAGCGAACTATTAAGTTATGACTTGGAACAGCTAGCCATCGCTATAAAACCTGAGCGAGATCGACAGTTTACCTATTTAGGTTTACAAACTCTGTTTGACCGATACTTTTTACATTGGCAACAGCGACGATTTGAAGCACCGCAGTCTTTTTTTATGCGAGTTGCGATGGGGCTAGCATTAAAAGAAGAACGTCGAGAAGAACGCGCTATTGAGTTTTATAATGTTTTGTCTTCTTTTAACTATATGTGTTCGACACCGACTTTGTTTAATTCTGGTACTTGTCGCTCGCAGTTATCTAGTTGTTATTTGACGACAGTTGATGATGACCTATCCAGTATTTATCAAGCTGTAGCCGATAATGCTCAGCTTTCAAAATGGGCGGGAGGCTTAGGAAACGACTGGACACCAGTAAGATCGCTTGGCGCTCATATAAATGGGACGAACGGACAGTCGCAAGGTGTGATTCCATTTCTTAAGGTTGTTAATGACTCTGCTGTTGCTGTCAATCAAGGTGGGAAGAGGAAAGGTGCCGTTTGCGCTTATCTTGAATCATGGCATTTGGATATTGAAGACTTTCTAGAGCTTCGAAAAAATACTGGAGATGAACGTCGCCGGACTCATGATATGAATACGGCGAACTGGATTCCCGATTTATTTATAAAGCGCGTAATTAACGATGAAATTTGGACTCTATTTTCTCCGAATGATGTTCCCGATCTGCATGAGCTATATGGCCGAGAATTTGAAAAACGATATTTTGTGTATGAGAGAAAAGCAGATCAGGGAGAGATTAAATTAGTTAAACAAATACCCGCTAAACAATTATGGCAAAAAATGCTTTCGATGCTATTTGAAACGGGACATCCGTGGATTACATTTAAAGATGCTTGCAATATTCGATCGCCTCAACAACATACAGGAGTTGTACATTCATCCAACTTATGTACGGAAATAACTTTAAACACCAATGAAAATGAAATAGCTGTTTGTAATTTAGGCTCAATCAATTTAAGTCAGCATATTAAAGATGATGGTATTGATCAATTGAAGTTACAACAAACGATCCGCACTGCTGTCAGAATGCTCGACAATGTTATTGATATAAATTTTTACCCGGTTGAAAAAGCTCGTAACGCTAACTTAAAGCATCGTCCAGTCGGCTTGGGAATTATGGGATTTCAAGATGCGCTATATCAACTTAATATTCCTTATGCCAGCGTTGATGCTGTTCATTTTTCAGATTCCAGTATGGAAATTATTTCATATTTCGCCATTGAAGCTTCAGCATTATTAGCTGCAGAGCGTGGTAAGTACGAAAGTTATGAAGGTTCGCTTTGGCACAAAAATATATTTCCAGTTGACTCATTGGAAAAACTTCAAGATGAGCGAGGCGACAGTTACTGTTCATTTGATATGACGGCCCAATTGGACTGGAGGCCATTACGTGATCTTGTTAGAAAAAATGGAATGCGAAATTCCAATGTCATGGCGATCGCACCGACTGCAACTATCTCAAATATTGTTGGTGTTTCCCAGTCTATTGAGCCGACTTATCAAAATCTATTTGTTAAATCGAATTTGTCAGGAGAATTTGTTGTTGCTAATCATCACCTCGTAAAGACTCTTAAAAAACATAAACTGTGGGATAGTGTTATGGCAAATGACCTTAAATATTTCGATGGATCAGTTCAATCTATTTCGCGCGTTCCACAAGAGATTAAAAATCTTTTCCTGAACGCTTTTGAAATTGATCCACGATGGTTAGTTGAGTCTGCCGCTCGCCGACAGAAATGGATTGATCAAGCTCAAAGTTTAAATCTTTATATGAGTGAGCCGTCGGGTAAAAAGTTAGATAACTTGTATAAAATGGCCTGGTCTCGTGGACTTAAGACAACTTACTATTTACGGTCGTTAGGTGCAACACACTCTGAAAAATCAGAAGGTCATAAAGGAACGATTGCTTCATCGAACTATTGCGCTGAAAGTGCATCTGATGAAATGGTGAATGTATGTAATATTAATGATCCAGAATGCGAAGCGTGCCAATAAGGAGGAAAGAAATGAAAACATTAAACTGGGATAATCCTTTAGTCGCAGCGATTCCACCATTAACCTCGAATAAAATTGAAGTAAATTTAAATAGTAACGAGGTGGAAGAACGATTGACTGAAGAATTAGAAACTATACGACCTATTAACCCGGATGATAAGCGAGTTGTCAATGGTTCGACAGATGTTAATCAGTTGGCACCATTTAAGTATCCATGGGCTTGGGACTTTTTTCTCAATGCAAATAAAAATCATTGGACGCCTCTGGATATTAATATGACGCAAGATGTTCATGATTATCACCATAAGCTGACCTTAGAGGAAAAGCATGTATATGAAAATGTTTTAGCGTATTTAACGACATCCGATATTCTTGCGATGAGAAATATTGGGTTGGCAGTGATGGAAAAAATGAGTGCTCCTGAATTGCAAATATATCAGGCAAGACAGGTTTATGAAGAATCGTTACACACTTGGACTTATCAGCATTGCATTGAAACAATTGGTTTAGAACAAAGCGAAATATACAATCGTTATCGTGTAATTCCACAGATAAATGGAAAAATTAAAATAGCGAATCGTCGACTCAATGCGGTAATGGACCCATCGATTAACTTGAAAAACCGTGATGATCTTGAGCTCTTTATTATGTCTTATTTGTTCTTCGCTGCTATATTTGAAGGGTGTTGGTTTTATAATGGTTTTAGTCCGATATTTTCTTTACAACGAAGAGGCTTAATGAAAGGAACCGGCGAGCAATTACAGTACATTATGCGCGATGAAGTTTTGCATTGTGCTTTTGGAATTCGTGTCGTTAAGCAAATCCTTCAAGAAGAAGGTGTGTCTTTAGATCCCAAAGCATTAGAAGAGATGTGGTTAGAGTCAGAGGCTGCCGAGAACGAATATGCTAAGTTTCTTTTACCCGAACCTATTTTGGGTTATTCGTATGAATCCCATAGTGAGCAATTCCGTTTTCTTGCCAACCGAAGAGCTAAGCAACTTAAAATTAAAGAACCTTTTCCCGGTGCAAGTAATACGTTAAATTGGTTGGATGAACAAGCTAATATGCGTAAAGAAAAAAACTTTTTTGAGACTAGAGTAACTGAATACCAAACAGGAGCTGCGCTTCAGTGGTAAGCAAAGGTAAATCAAAGCAGCATCACAAGTTGGTGCTGCCTGAACATATGAATCACCAAGGTTCTTTATTTGGTGGTTATTTATTAATGTGGATCGATGAAATGGCCTACGTTACTGCCAATTTACATTTTCCCAACCATCGGTTTGTAACGATAGCGCTCGATAATGTTGAGTTTAAACATCGCATTGAATGCGGTGAAATCATTTGCTTTAACGTTGAACTGGAAAAGCAAGGGAAAACATCACTCACTTACTATATTTCTGTAACGGGAACCCGCAAAGGATCGGATAAGCAATTATTTGAAACTCGAGTTACTTTTGTTAGTGTGGATAATCAAGGAAATAAGCGACTCATTCAATCGGATAGTCAATAACTCGGATTAAATACCAATTATGTGCGGACGTTATCTACTTCGTAATCAGCCTGATTGGGCTAATCATACTCCTTGGAATCAATACTGGGAGGATATTAGTCAATTTGTGCCGCGGTATAATATTGCGCCTTCGCAGCAATGTCCGGTTATTATAAATAATGACGGGCAGCCACAGTTAGTTGCCATGCAGTGGGGGTTTCGACCAACTTGGGCAAAGCTCTCGTTTGCTAAAATCAATTCGCGTGGAGAAACACTTTTTTCCAGCAAAATGTTTTCTAAAGCCGCACATCAAACACGTTGTTTGGTTCCTGCCGATGGCTTTTATGAACCTAAAGGAGACTCTTCGCAAAAAACGCGGCCTTGGCACCTGTTTCAATACGAAGATCGGCACGTTTTTATGATGGCTGGTATATGGACTCATCACCAGTCTGAGTCTGAAGATTATTTGAATTTTAGTATCGTTACGACCGAGGCTAATTCTCTAATGAAGCCAATTCATCATCGTATGCCTGTGATCTTAGAAAAAGAGCAATGGGCTTTATGGCTAAACAGTAGTGAAGATGAGTTGCAGTCGAGTTTGGAATCGCGAGAATATACAGGATTGTTACATTATCCCGTTGGGGATACAGCAAAGAATCCCCGCAATGAAGGACCCGAGTGTGCAGAGCCTTTCTCACAAGGCAACTTGTCATTGTTTGACTAAAGTCATACTTGATAATCTCTTAATGAAATACTTTGGTTCGATAATCGATTAACTAAAATTTCACCAATTTGTACTGCTTAAACTCATCGTAATTGAATTTTTTCTTTAATGTAGAGCTTTATCGGCCTTAATTCGGGCAAAGGATTTGCGCTTGCTGTCGTTTGATGGCAACTTATACGCTATTTTTGCCAAGTAAAGAAAGAGTGAGCGAACAGGAGGAAAAGATGTCCGAACTCACCAAGCCAACTCTAATAATGAGAATACTAAATGGTGTCGAGCGAGCAGGTAATAAACTGCCCGATCCTGCCATGATCTTTTTGTTTTCCATGGTTCTTATATGGGTTTTATCTGCGATTATGTCACATATGACATTTGAAGCGATCGATCCTCGTACTGGTGGCGCCATTGAAATTAAAAATCTTTTAACTGGTGATGCGTTAGCTTCATTTCTTGCCGGAATGGTTAAAACATTTACCGGATTCGCGCCGCTTGGCGTGGTGTTAGTTGCAATGTTGGGTGTTGGGGTTGCTGAGCATTCTGGTTACATTAACGCTGGGCTCAAAATGATGTTGAAAGTAACGCCACAAGCGTTACTAACACCATCTATTATCTTGATTGCTATTGTAAGCCATACCGCAACCGATGCTGGTTATGTTTTGGTTATTCCTCTTGCAGGGATTATTTATTACTCAATGGGCCGTCATCCTATTGCAGGTATCGCCGCAGCGTTTGCTGGGGTTAGTGGCGGTTTCAGTGCCAACTTTATACCCTCGGGGATTGACCCATTATTACAAAGTTTTACCGAAACGGGCGCACAAATTATTGAACCCGGAATGCAAATCAATCCTTTGAACAATTGGTTTTTCACTTCAGCTTCAAGTTTATTCATTATTTTATTAGGTTGGTATATTACGGACAAAATAGTTGAGCCGCGTCTTGCCGGAACCAAAGTTGATTCAAACAGTGATGATTTACCTGAGTTCGGCGAAATTACTAGCAAAGACAAGCGTTGCTTCTTTGCTGCTTCTTTGGTGATGTTAATCGGCCTGGTTTTACTTTTTGTTTCCGTTTATCCCGATGATTCTCCATTGCGTTCGGCTGATGGAAAATTGGCTGATTTTAGTGCGCCAATCATGCAATCGATAGTTCCTCTAATCTTCTTGTTGTTTATTGTTCCTGGTGCTGTATTTGGGTTTATGTCAGGTACTTTTAAATCGAGTAAAGACATGGTTGATGCAATGACTAAGTCGATGAACTCGATGGCTTACTATGTGGTTATGGCTTTTTTCTGTGCTTTATTTATTGATGCATTCAAGCAGTCAAATATAGGCGCATTAATGGCAATTGAAGGCGCGCAAGGTTTGAAAGCGCTTCAGTTACCGAGTGCTGTTACTATTATTGGAATTATTATTTTGACGGGTATCGTCAATTTATTTGTTGGATCGAGTTCAGCCAAATGGGGATTGTTAGCACCTATTTTCGTGCCCATGTTAATGCAGCTAGGTATATCACCTGATTTAACACAGGCTGCTTATCGTGTGGGTGATTCTACCTCTAATATTATCACCCCGCTGATGCCTTACTTCCCATTAGTGGTGGTTTATTGCCAAAGGTATGTGAAAGGAACCGGTATCGGAACCGTTATTTCTATGATGTTGCCTTACAGTGTTGCTCTGATGGTTGGTTGGACGATTTTCTTACTGATTTACTGGTGGTTAGGAATTCCACTGGGTATTCAGGCGAGCTATGTTTATCCATAAGCTTGTAATTTCTTATTTGATTGTAAATAAAGCCCGGATGTCCGGGCTTTTATTTATGTTTTCTTTTGTTCTACTGGAAGTTCAATGGAAACAGTGCAACCTTGAGTATCCTTTCGATTTGTGATGGAAATGAAACCATCATGTGCATCAATGATTTGCCGACACAAAGCAAGACCGATACCGCTGCCTGATTTTTTAGTTGTATAAAATGGCGTAAATAAGTTATCACTGTTTTGAATGCCTGAGCCCTTATCCATAACTTCAATCAAAAAGCTGTTATTCATGCGATGACTTTTTATAGTGATGGCTTTATCTGAATCATTTTGAGCTTCTTTAGCGTTCTTTATTAGGTTAATTAATACCTGTTCGAGCAGAGTCGCATCTGCGACAATTTCATCTTGAACATCAAGTTGTGTCTCGAAATGGCTATCATCGAACAACGACGCAATTTGATGGACGATTTTATTAAAATTTAGTGGTTGCTTATTGGGCGAGGGAGTATTTGTGAGTTGACGATAAGTGTCGATGAAGTTTTTTAAGCCGTTGGCGCGTTCCGCTATGATAGAAAGCGATTCATTTAGCTGCTCAGCAAACGTTTGTTCTAACGACTGGGTTTTCGCAATGCTTCTAATAGTTCCTGCAAAAGATGAAATAGGAGCTAATGAATTATTAATTTCATGACTAAGAACGCGGACTAATTTTTGCCAAGATTCTCGCTCTTGTTTGCGTAATAGTACTTTTATGTCGGTTAAAAAGTAGATGTCGTGTCTCTTGCCCTCGTCGAAATACTGATCTTTTATAATTTGAAAGTGACCACTGCGACCTGGAAATTGAAATTCTTTTACTGCTTCGCGACCGATGTTTTCTAAAAGGTTGATGTTGAGGCTATCAAGAGTATGGCCAATAATTTGATGGTCATATCTACCAAACAAACGTTGAGCTTCCGGGTTAGCTAACGTTATTTTCTTATGTTCATCCAACGCTATTATCGCGACATGAATTTGCTGTACGATCGTCTTAACCAGTTGTTGGCTTTCAGCTGCTTGTGTTTTTTGTTTCGACAAGGTGTCGGATAATTGATTGATTTGTTTGACTAACTGTCCGAGTGCATCGCCTTCGTTGTAATAACGACTACGCATGGTATAGTCGTTTTTAGTAATGGCTTCTAGAATATTTGATAGTGTTAAAAATTGGTTTTGTATTTTCTCATAGAGTTTATTAGCGCTAATTCCTGTAACTAGAAGCAATAATAAAGTAATGAAGCCAATTAAATAAATAGATGTGTCATAATAAAGTAATGTTGCTACTAGTAAGCACGCAGGTAGTAGCGTTGCGATCAGTAGATAAGAGAGTAATTTGATTTCAAACTTTTGTCTTTTCAAAGTAGAACGGTTCTCTTAAAGGTTATACTTATCGATTCGGCGGTAAAATGCACTACGGCTCAAGCCTAACGATTTTGCCGCGTTTAACATATTACCATCGAAAAGCTGTATTCTTTGTTGAATGATTTGTTTTTCAAGATCTTCAAGAGTCAGAGAGTCATTATCGGAAAGCTTTGCGTTATTAGCTGATGAAGATGATTTTTTTGGGGCTGTTGTTGCACTGGATGGCATTAACATGGCTTCTGGCTGGATGGTTGATTCCTTTGCCAATACTGCTGCCCGTTCAATCAGTTGGCGTAGTTCACGAATATTACCAGGCCAGGAATAATTGACTAGAAGCATCTCGGCTTCTTTTGACAAAGATAGGTTCGGCTTTTGGTACTTTTTTCCATATTGTTTTAAAAAATGCTCCGCGAGGGGCAAGATATCATCTGGACGTTCGCTTAAAGAGGGAACTCGAACTTCAATGCCATTTAGGCGGTAATACAAATCTTGGCGAAATTCTCCAGATGCGAGCATTGACTGTATGTCAGCGTTGGTTGCCGCTATAATTCGAACATCGGAGGTTTTTGTTTTTGAACTACCTACAGGTTCAAATTGTTGGCTTTCTAAAACGCGTAGTAATTTACTTTGTTGTGAAGTAGGGATATTACCGATTTCATCGAGAAATAATGACCCTTTATCGGCAAGTTCAAATCGTCCAATTCGATTTTCTTTGGCGTCGGTGAACGCACCTTTAATATGACCAAACATTTCACTTTCAAATAGCGATTCTGAGATGGCTCCCATATTGACTGATATAAAAGGTGATTGGGAACGTTCAGAATGATTGTGTAAGTATTCAGCTAAAAGACTCTTACCCGTTCCATTATCTCCGGTAATCACAACGTTTAAATCACTGGAGGCAATCTGCTCTAGTGTGCTAAGTAAATATTTCATTTCGTTGGATTGTGCAATAATAGGTGAGGATTGATCGGAGTCACTTTTAAGGATTTCATTTTGACGTATCAGTTTTTCGCTCTTTTTGATTTGCTCTGCGAGTCTGAGATGTGTGTTAATTGTTTGCAGTAAACGATCGTTTTCCCAAGGTTTTTGAATAAAATCCGAGGCCCCTTCTTGCATAGTATTCACTGCTAGGTCGATAGTTGCCCAACCGGTCATAACAATAATGGGTACACTCTTATTTTCTGAGCGAATTAATTTAATTAAGTCGATTCCTTCTTGGCCTGATGTGGTATCTCGACTGTAGTTAAGATCAAGTAATATCGCATCAAACTCAAATTGTTTTGCAAGTTCTAAAGCTTGCTCCGGTTGTGAGGCCATGGAGACTTTATAGCCTTGACTCGACAGTAACATCTTCAGTGCTGATAAAATATTGTGATCATCATCAGCGATGAGAATATGTTTCAACGTTTACTCCGTTTTTTTTAGTTACGACTTATATTAACTTTTGCCTGAGATGAGTGTAGCGGAAAACTACGAGGGCTTCATCCAGTGTCAAGTAACGACAGCTGTCCTTGCCGCCGTTTTTTGATGATTGCTATGATGTTAACTCTTTATTCATATCTTAAAGCACTGCTGGGTTCCATTTGGATTGCTTTTTTCGCAGGGAAGAAGGTCGCTAAAGAAACAACGATTGCGATAGTCGTAGGAATGAAGAGGAATACCCAAAGGTAGTTTGAGCTTTCCGGTCCCACCAGTTGGACGAAACCTAAGCTGGTAAGATAACCCAGCGGTAAACCAAATAGTAAACCAATGCTCAATTGGAACCAGCCCTGGCGCATCATCATTGACAGAATCTTCTCGTCACTGGCACCGATGGCTCGTCGAATACCTATTTCTTGAGTACGGCGAGCCGTACTGTTAGCTAATACACCATAGATACCGCTGGAGGCGAGTAGCAGCGCACACAATGCAAATACGCTGAACAAACTTCGAATAAAGAACATGCCTCCGGTACTGCGTTGTAGGGCGTCATCAATAGTATTAACGTTATAGGCTGGAACTTCAGGATCAACGCTACTCACTGTGGATGATAGGACTTGGCGATAATCGTTAGGGTTTCCAGAAACTTCAATAAAGAGGTCCATAAATCGGCTCGGTTGCTGACTGTACGGAACATAAATTGAAGGGCGATGCTTCATCATAGAGTAGGGTTGGCCATGAATTGTATGGTTAACGATTCCGACAACGGTGATCCATTCTTTATTGTCCGTCTCAATCCATCGTAATTGTTTGCCTAAAGGATCTTCTCCTGGCCAGTATTTTTCAGCCAAACTTCTAGTAACGATTGCGACACGTTGATTGCCTTTGCGATCGTTTATGTTGAAATAACGACCACTTACTAACGGCATATTCAATGCTTGCATTGTCCCCGTGTAACTGATTATCAAATGAGCTCTGGGGTAATTATTTTCAATCACTTCTCGACCATCTGTTTCGAATGTGGTGTACCAAGCTCCTTCTCCAGGCAGGCTGGACATGGCCCCCGCACTTTTAACACCGGGTTTGTCTTTAAGTCGTGTTAATAACTGCAAAAAATAAGTTTCTTTCGATGTATCATCGTCATAACTAATTTCAGGTAAACCGATTCGTGCTTTTAACTTGTTGTCCAGGTTGGCGCCATAATAAGTTTGATCCACTTCTTGAAGCAGAACAACCAAAACACCCGACATACACAGTAATACACACGACAATGCGACTTCGACAATAACCAAGATTTGATTGACGCGGCCAGCTCGCTTACTTAGTGCACCTCGAGTTCCATCACGCAATACCGCGTTAAAGTCACTGCGAGACATTTTCCAGGCTGGAACAATTCCAGTTAAGAAAGATGTGAGTAAAACGATTAGTGTCGTTTGTGCAATTAATTCCGCATCTAACTCAAGTGTCCAAAAGTAAGGCACTTCCATAGGCATTAATGATGGTAGGGTATCAACGGTTAGCTCTAGTGCCCAAGCTGCCCCAAAAAGTCCAAAGAGTCCGCCAATTGTGCAGATAATGACACTCTCCCACATCATTTGCATGATTAGTCGATATTGTGGAGCACCTAGTGCAACGCGAATGGCTGTTTCTTTGGCGCGCTCATTGGCGCGTGCAAATAGCAAGTTGCCAACATTCACGCAGGCGAGTATCAAAACGAATAAAACCGCGGTCAACATCATGCCGATAATCATTTCCGATCCGTTGCCCATGACGGCTTTTTTGAAAGTCGTAATATAACCAGAAGTTCTGCTATTTGTTTCTGGATAGCGTTTTTCCAGTTCGGTCATGATCGTCTTGATTTCTTGGCTTGCTTGTTCGAGAGAAACGTCGTCTTTCAATAAAACAAAACCAGAGACATTTGGTGCCTCGGTTCGAGAGAGCCGAGTATGATCATCGGTCATCGGAATCCAAACTTGGTGATTTATCGGGAATCGAAAACCTTCAGGCATTACTCCGACAATCTCGGTGACCACACCATTATTTTTTACTGTTTTTCCGATAATATCAGTCGCGCCATTAAAATAGTCTTGCCATAGACGATACCCGATAACAGCAACTTTTTGGGCGCCCGATTGGTTGTCTTCTGGTGTTAACGTTCGTCCCATAATGGGGTGAATGCCTGTGTAATCGAATAAATTGGCTGTGGTGTTCACTGCTACATAACGCTCGGCTCGATCACCATTACTTAAGTTTGCGGTCGAAGGATAGTAAGCGCCAATGATTGAAAAACTGTCTGTCTGTTGTTTAATTTCTTGGTAGTCGTGTAACAGGAGTGAACCATTGTTGTAGAAAACGCCGTCTATTTCAGCTTCAACAACATACATCTTGTCGCCATTCTCAAACGGTAATGGGCGAAACATGACCGACTGTATGAACGAAAACATATAGATACACAAGCCCAGCCCGGCTGTCATAACAGCAATTGTAAGTCCGCTAAATCCCGGATTTTTTAAAAGCATCCGATAGGCGTATTTTAAATCAAATAACCACTTCATAAGACTTCTCCTAAGCAACGGCCGTTGATTTGTGAGTAATTGAGTCTGCGATTATTTTTCCATCGAGAATCTCAACGATACGCTCTGCTCGTTCTGCCGAACGAGGGTCATGAGTTACCATACAGATAGTGGCGCCTTCTGAATGAAGTTTTTCGAGCAACTGCATCACAGCTTCGGCGTTTTTAGTGTCCAGGTTTCCGGTCGGTTCGTCCGCGAGTATTATGGAAGGATTTCCTGCAATAGCCCTTGCAACAGCGACACGTTGTTGTTGTCCTCCGGACAACTGCGATGGAAAATGGTTCGAGCGATGGGCCATATCCACTTTTTCTAGCGCCGACTTTACTTGAGATTTGATGTCGGCTTTTTTTAGGTTATCTCTATAGGTCAGTGGCAAAGCAACATTTTCTTCAACGGTAAGGTCGCTAATTAAATTAAACGATTGAAAAATAAATCCCACTTCTTTGTTTCGAATAGCGGCTCTTTGCGCAGAAGTAAGATCAACGACTGAATGTCCATTTAAAACATATTCGCCTTCACTCGGAGTGTCCAGCAACCCGAGTATAGAAAGCAATGTTGATTTACCACAGCCCGACGGACCTGAAATCGACAGGAATTCACCTGAGTTAATAGACAATTGAATGTCTGACAATGCATGTGTTTCAACTTCGTCAGTGTAAAATATTTTTTTCAAGTTATTGAGTCGAATAAGTGTTTGCTTTGACATAGTAATGGCCTCTAGTTAATTGAAATTTTGTTAAATCGTTTGAATTCGGTATCTTCGGAAACAATGATGCGATCGCCTGCTTTCAATCCCTCTACAACCTCGATGTATTGCACTGAGCCTTGTCCAAAGTTAACGGTTGTCTTTTCTGCAATTCCGCTTTGTGTGACTTTAAAGACCTGCGTTACTTTATTGCTTTGGGCGAATGAGGGGCGGCGCACGAAAAGCGCATTCGGTTTTTCGGCTATCATAATTACAGCGTCAATGCTTAAGTCGGGACGAGCGTCGGATGGAAGTGGCACGTCGAATTCAATATCCACTTGTACCGTTCCATTATTTACTGATGGCGCAACTCGAGTTACTGTGCCAATTATTTTATTTTTACGCGTATCAACTTGGGCTTTTTGTCCAACGGTGACATCGCCAATAGAAATTTCTGGAATTTGAACTTCGGCAATTAACTCGTCTTGTCTTGCCAGTTTTGCTAAGTTACTTCCTAAAACAACTTGCTGGCCAGATTCAATTGCAACGTCTTGAACTACGCTGTCGATGGAGGCTTTGACACTTAAGTTATTTACTTGCTCCTGCACTCGTTCCAGCGTCTTTTTCATTTTATTCAAGCGAGCCTTTCGGGCATTAGTTTGTGCCGTTACGTTTTGCGTTACCTTGGCTAGACGCTGCTGTTCAATGCTCACGCGTGCTTTATATTGCTCAACTTCTAATTTGGTTTTTTCATAGTCGAGCTGCGATACTGCTTGAGTTCCTCGTTTAATTAATGTTTCTTCAGCTTTTAATCGCATGGCTGCACTTTGGTAATTCAACTTTGCGTTAAGAACTGCGGCTTGTTGATCGAGTAAACGTGTTTCTAGTTCGACACTTGCTGCTGCATGCTCTGCTTCAAGAGCCTCTAGTTCCCATTGCGTTTCTTCTAATTGGCGCTGTAGTAGAGGGTTACTTAATATCATGAGCACGTCTCCCTTACTGACTATTGCGCCAGGTTTTACCAACACGCGCTCGGCTCGTCCTTCAACGGGAGATGATATCCAGCGAATATCCTTGGGAGTTAGCACACCGGGTCCGCGCACTTTTATTTCAAAGACACCATGCTCAACGTTGCCGAATACAAGGCGCTGACTATCGAGTTCATATTCAGAATTAACTATTCTAGGAGCTAGCAAAACAACGCCTAAAATAATGGTAAAGGCGGTTAGCCACCATCGATACTTCTGAATGATTGAAACCTTCTTTTTGCGAACAATATCCATAACATCAAAACAAATTTTTTAAACAATATTGGATATAGTGCGATTCCTATGCCAGTCGTTTAAGTTACTGATTTTTATGTTAATATTTTAAACTCTTGTTATTTAAGAGTATTTTCTGTCCCACTTCTGGGACACCTGTCCTGAGTGTATCGTCCCGAAAGTGGAACACTTCAAAGTAACTGGTTTATTGGTTTAGGCGAGTTAATTTACTTTTAAATTTGAGTTGTTTTTATCGAGCTTGGAAGAGGGGAGGTTTCTTAAGATAGATTAAAGATGTGCTTGGCGACTATTTTATGTTTAATTTAAGTTGGTATTAATTTTAAGTTAAAGACGTATTTACGTTTGTAAATCGGCTCTTACCCATTGTTAAAACTCGCTATGAACAGGTGAGATGATATTTCAACCAATATTTGAAGTTACCTCAATACGAACTAAACTTTGAATTCAGCTAACTTTTTAGTTTGTCATTATGTTTTCTATTGAATTTTTTCCGGACAAAAACTTTTTAATGGTTACTATTAGTGGCACGATTACATTAGAAGACTCAACAAAAATCATGCGGGCGGTTGTTGAGCATGAAGAGTTTTCCGAACAATACAATCGACTTTATAACTTTGAAAAAGCCATTCTTGATTGGGGGGGGGATGACATTCAGGCTTTAATCGATTTTATTAGAGGCAGGTTTGAAAATTCTAATGATGATCTCAAAGTTGTTTTTGTCAATTCTGACTCGACTGAACAAACGTTATTGAGTTTGTACCTTTCAATTGCGCCGCAAAAACTTAATCGAAATTTTAATTTATTTAAAACTTTGCCCGAAGCCATAGAATGGATTTGTAAAGAGGAATAATACGCCAGAACTTGCAAGGAAAATATAAAAGCTCTAGGGCAATTTCATAATTACCCTATTTAATTATTGAGCTTTTAAATATTACTTTTTCACTAGCCGAACCAAATTATTTTCTATTTCGATCTGTTTATTTTTATAAAGTTTGCCAAGGGCAGCTTTATATTGTTTTTTGCTGACACCAAAAACTTTTGAGATGAGTTCTGGTGGGCTTTTATCTGAAATGGTTAAAACGCCATCGTGTTCATTGAGTTTAGCGAGAATTCTGTCGGCCAAATCGTCTCTGCCTTGCAGACCCGGTTTTTCAAGTGAAATATCGAGTTTTCTGTCAGGCCGAATGTTCTTTATGTAGCCATCGATTTTTTGACCGTATTTTAGGGTTTTATGAATATCATCAAAATGGATTAAGCCGCCGTACTTATGATCGACAATGACTTTAACTCCGAGATCGCTCTTGTCGAGAATGAGTAATTTCACCGGTTGGCCTTGGCTATACTGATGTTCGGTACGATCCAGGAATTTTTCTATTTTTGTGGACGCCATGACGCGACCATCGGCTTTGTTGTTATAAATATAAACAACGGGAGCTTGACCTTCTTTCAACTTTTGGTGCTGTTCACCAAAAGGCACAAACAAATCTTTCGGTAATCCCCAGTCTAAAAATGCACCAACTTGATTCACTTCTTTAACTGTTAATCGAGCAAACTGGTCCACGCCAGCAAGCACTTCATCATTTGCCGCTTTGAGCTCTCCATCGGAAGCTTCGTAAACAAAGACGCGAACTTTTTCACCGATATCTTTATCTTTAGAGACAATTGTATTGTCTGCGAATATCAGCCGTTGATTGCCTGCA
Organism: Pleionea sediminis; assembly: GCF_007570825.1. Taxonomy (GTDB): domain Bacteria; phylum Pseudomonadota; class Gammaproteobacteria; order Enterobacterales; family Kangiellaceae; genus Pleionea; species Pleionea sediminis. Next base: position 2,026,564 of record NZ_SUNB01000001.1, read on the forward strand.
TTCAGGTAAACGCCAAATGGCGTTCTCTCAACAATGACTAACTCATTATACTGTCCAACTTTAACCATAGTGCGAAGTCAGTTTAATTATTACGATAGGTTAATGATAACAGGAGTTAGAGCGATGCTCACTGGATTTAGTTGTCAAGAATACCGGATACATAGAAAAATGCGATTAAGACGTTAATTAGTGCCTGGGATGGGAAGTTTAAATAGCCGAATGGCCAGGTGTAAAAGTATTATTATTGTTACTGCTGACCCAATAACCAAAGCGACGGGAGCCGCTGAACCATCGTAAAGCCAAGAAAGTATGAGCCCGGAAAACGCTCCGCCGCCAAATTTAAGGCTGCCTATAACTGCCGTCGCAGTGCCTGATTGACGCGGAAAGCTTATTAGTACCAAAGCGTCGGAGTTGGTTGAAACGATAATCAAACTAGCCATCAGCGCAAAAATACTGACGATCAAATAAGCAATTGAAGCTTGGTGAATGAGGATCCAGGTGAGAAATAATGTCACTATGCTCGCTGATAAAAGCCCCATTCGTAACATTTGAATGGGACTGAATCGATTAACCAGTCTGGCATTAATCAAGTTTCCTAACATTAATGCGGCGACGTTAGCGCCAAATAGAATTCCGAATACTTGTTCTGAAACGCCATAAATAGTGATGTAAACGAAAGAAACAGAAGTGATATAAGTAAAGAATACAAAAGTAGTCAACATGGTAGTTAGCAGGAAAGGAAGGCAGGAAGTGTTTAGCAAAACAATACGATAGCTTCTGAATACACTGTAAATAACGTTAGAGTGCGATTGTGATCTGGCGGGTAAAAATGGAAACCTAAAAATGGCAAAAAATAAAATAAGGGCCGCGTAACTTGTAAGAATCATAAATATGGCTTGCCATTCTGACCAAGCCAAAATAATACTGCCAATGGTTGGCGCAAGCATGGGAGCAATCATCATTGCCATAGAGACATAAGACATGCCTTTGGCCGTACTTTTACCAAATAGATCTCGTATTGTTCCAGGAACAACAACTGTGGCGGCTCCACCAAACAGAGCCTGAAAAAAGCGGAGTGTAATGAAGGTTTGAATATCTGGCGCAAAAGCGAGCGCTAGAGTTGTAACTAAAAAGCCGCTTAAGCCGCCGAGCAGAAATACTTTTCTACCGTAATGATCAGCCATCGGACCGAAACATAACATTCCAAGTGCGTAGCCTGCTAAAAAGATACTTAATGACCATTGCACTTCGCTGATGCCCGTGCTGAAACTATCTGCCATTTGCGGCATAGCTGGCAAATACATATCGACGGCAAGCGGAGTTATGGCATAAATTGACGCGAATAAAGGTAAAAAACTAAAAGCCGATTTTAATCGCATTAAAAATAAAGGCGTAGTACAGTTTGAGCAACGCAGGCTAATCGTTTGCTATTCTCAACCTCAATACTAACCTCATTAACCACTTCAATACTACGTTTCATAGGCGTTAAACCCACCAGTGTCGTTCTTGCTCGGACTCGTGAGCCCGATTTCACAGGAAAAGGAAAACGAACTTGGTTCAAGCCGTAGTTAACAACCATTTTGGCGCCTGGATAAGGGTTATTTTCGGAATTAACAGCGTCGGTTAAGGTTGGAATGAGTGAGAGAGTTAAAAATCCGTGGGCAATGGTTGTTTTAAAAGGTGACTCATTTGCGGCACGTTCGGGCTCGGTATGAATCCATTGTTTGTCGCCAGTGACTGCAGCAAACTGATTGATACAAGCTTGATCGACCATAAACCAGTCACCCACAAAGGTTTCTTGATTCAATTGTTCATGGAGTTCTTCGTAAACTTTTGCAGCCTCGGGGACTTGAACAATGGGCTTTTCTTCATGTGGCTCATCATCCGTCGGTTTAAATAATGACACCCATGGATTATTTAAAGTGTTAGAAACGGTCTGTGAAAATTTATCGGATAAATTTTTAAATTGGGGTTCTAATTTGGCACGAAATTCCGCATTGTTCTTTTGCAGCTGTTCTGTTTTCTCTCGAATAAACTCTAAAACACGCATAACCGTTCCACATCAATTTATTGTCGGTGTTAATTTTGGGCGAACAGCTGTCAGTCCGAATTGAATAACAGCTCGATCAATTTTACACTAATTTCTATTTTGTTTGAAAAGCTATTGAGTAATTATAAGACGCTACTCATAATTTGATAGCAAACACTTTAAAACAGGTTAAAATAGTGCGAATTGCTTTTAACTTCCTAAATTATGAGGAATTCTCATGGAACATCAATTGAGTTTAGAGCAGCAACGAGTCATCGGATGTCTTCTTGAAAAAGAAGTCACTACGCCCGATCAATACCCATTATCGCTTAATGCTTTGGTTAATGCGTGTAATCAAAAGAGTAATCGCGAACCTGTTATGAATTTAACAGAAAGCGATGTTCAAAATGTTGTTGATGAGTTAACAAGTCTCCATTTGGTGACGTCAGCAGCCGGTTTTGGCAGTCGAGTCGCAAAATATCAGCATCGTTTTTGCAATACGGAATTTGGTGACTTAAAGTTGAGCGATCAAGAAAAAGCCATTATTTGCGTTATGTTTCTGCGTGGGCCACAAACTCCGGGAGAATTAAGAACTCGAACTCAAAGAATGTGTTCGTTTGAGTCGGTGGTTGAGGTTGAAGAGACTTTGCGGGCTATGGCAGGAAGACCCAAAGCACTCGTTGTTCAACTTGCTAGAGAGCCGGGTAAGCGCGAGGCGCGATGGGGACATTTAATGGGTGAGTTGAAATCCTCTTCGGCTGTAGAGGCAGATGATAGAGCTGTCGAGCCTTCAGGTAATGAACAATTACTGCGCATCGAATCATTAGAAAATAAAGTGGCAGAACTGCAAGAAGAGATTCAGCTCATCAAGCAGCAGCTGGCGCAGAGTCATCAATATTTATAAAAATTTGTTTCCTTAAACTATTGGCGTTTTTTAGATTTTGTATTTATTAAAATAAGAGATTAGAAATGTTGAATAAGAATTATTTATCGTATTTTGGGTTGGGATTATTTTGTTTGGTACTGGTTGGTTGTGGACCCGCGAAAGATGATGCAATCGAGCAAATCGATGCGTTTATTGCGGAACAGAAGGTTGATAAAGTAAAGCCTGGCTGGAAAGAAAAACTTACTGAGCCGCCTAAGTTAACTTTTACCCCAAATAAAGATTATCTTTGGTATTTAAAAACTAACAAAGGTCAAATTGTCATTCGTTTTATGCCCGATGTTGCGCCAATGCATGTCTCAAGCACTATCTATCTCACACGTCTTGGCTTTTATAATGACTTAACTTTCCATCGTGTTATTACTGGATTTATGGCACAAGGTGGCGATCCACGTGGCAACGGCACTGGCAATCCCGGTTATCAGTATAAAGGTGAATACAGTGAGAATGCCAAACATGATAAAGCAGGCATTTTGAGTATGGCGAATGCCGGGCCAGGTACCGATGGAAGTCAATTCTTTATTACATTTAGAGAGACTCAGCATTTAGACGGTCGACACACTGTATTTGGCGAAGTGGTTGAAGGCATGGATGTACTTAAAGAAATAGAGAAATTGGGTTCACGCATGGGTAAAACGAAAGAAAAAGTATTTATCGAAAACGCCAGTATTAAAGTGACAGATAAAAAGTAAACGTTATCCAAATTCGTAAATTTGGAGTTAATAATGGTGCAATGGTTGGCGAACAAGAAAACAATCGATTCTGGATACTTAATCCAGTTGAGTTCGCCATCGTCTTTTCTGAGTTTTCATGATGTTTTAAATTTATGGCAAAACAATAAGTACTTCGTACAATTCTTTTCGCAAGCATTGCTTGGCGTTGGCTTTGTTGCCTTTCGATGGGAAATGCCAGCGTTGACCAAATCTAATCTTGAACAGCCATTTGAGTGCGTTGTTATCGATGCTCCAGAGCTTGATAGAGCACCCGATTACACACCTTTTAAAGCGTATCTGGAAGCTTGTAATTTATCAGTGCTGTCGTTTGATAACTTAGGAGCTGACGCAACTTTGGTGGTTCCTAATATTCTTCAATCTAGAAATTTTTGTCATTTAGCGCAGTTTCTAAGAGAAGCTGACGAAGATTTAAAGTGCAGTTTATGGCGATTAGTGAGTGAGACAATGCTGGAGAGATTGAGCTCTCAACCTATTTGGCTCAATACATCGGGCGATGGTGTAGCCTGGCTTCATGTTCGAATTGATTCACGACCAATATATTATCAATATTTGCCTTATAAGCAACTATACTAAGCTTGGACAACGAAGGAGACTAAAATGAAATACACAATATTAATGACATTACTTGTTGCAGGTTCAGCGTTTGCTATCGAAAATCGGACAACAATTTGTGAGCATGGCGACAAACAACGGAAAATCGATTTAGTATATCCAGAACAAACCGAAGTACCTTGTGAAGTCCAATATACTAAAGATAGCGGCATGCAGGTTCTATGGAGTGCGGTGGGCGAATCTGGCTATTGTGAAAGTAAGTACCAGGCTTTTGTTGAAAAACAAGAGGGATGGGGTTGGTCTTGCCAGGAACTTGCTCAAACAGAAGGTCAAGGATCTGAGGAAGCAATGGAAGAAGAGCCAACAGAAGAAGGTGATACAAGCCAGTAATTTATTAAGCGAAACTATCAAAGTCGATTGGTAGTTTCGCTTTCTGCTTAAGAGCTACACGATAACATTGAGCATCCCACCTTATGCTTGGCCCATTCTGGACGTTTTGTCGCATAATTTAAGTCTGAATCTTTTAATTCGTAGGGCGAGCGAAGTAATTCCATGAGTTTAAACAGCTCTTCCCAATTCCCTTTTTCGGCATTTTCAATGGCCAGTTGCGACAAATAGTTTCGTAAAATAAATTTCGGATTGGTTTTTTCCATAGTATCGTGGCGTTCATCACGATCAACGTTCGTTTCTCGAATAATTTGGCAATAGCTCTTTAGCCAGGAAGAAAAATCGTCTAAATCCGATGTGTCTTCATAAAAAGTATCAAGCAAACTATCGACACTTGGATTTTCCAAATCCACTTTGGTGAGTTGGTTAAAAAATAGCGTAAAGTCGACGGCTGAGTTTTGCATGAGTTCATAAGCACGGTTAATGATTCCTGCATTTTTCTCATCAAACTCTTTGACGTTGTTTAAACCAAATTTATTGCATTGCATGCTGAGCATTCCCTGGCTAATCGTCATGTCAAATAGCCCAATGCCTACTTTAAATATTTCAACATCTTCAATAACGCTTGCAAGTGCATTTGCAAGTGCAACAAGATTCCACCGACCAATTGTAGGCTGATTACCAAAACGATAGCGTCTACCTTGAGCATCGGTTGTATTGGGTGTCCATTGACTGTCAAATTCATCCAGCCAGCCATAAGGACCATAATCGATAGTTAACCCAAGAATGGACATATTATCCGTGTTCATAACACCATGAACAAAACCGACACGTTGCCACTCAATGAGCATTTTAGCGGTTCGTTGGCAAACCTCTGAAAACCACTTGGCAACCTTTTGTTCTCGAGTTCCTGATATTTCTGGAAAATCATGTTCAATCGTAAAGTCGATCAGCTGATTGAGATTATCCTGTTCATTTCTGGCCGCTGGTAATTCGAAATTACCGAAACGTATAAAAGAGGGAGCTACTCGACAAACGATTGCTCCAGGCTCTGGTGCAGGGTGACCATCGTACATTACATCTCGAATGACGGAATCACCCGTCGTAACCAAAGAAAGCGCTCGAGTGGTTGGAATTCCCAAGTGATGCATTGCCTCACTGCATAAAAACTCGCGAATCGAAGAGCGTAAAACAGCGCGGCCATCGGCTGTTCTGGAATAAGGGGTAAGTCCAGCGCCTTTTAGCTGTAATTCATGACGTCGGTTATTGTGAGTCAGCTCGGCAATGGTTATTGCCCGACCATCACCCAATTGACCAGCCCAATGACCAAATTGATGACCACCATAACAAGCGGAGTAGGGGGTAAATCCGGAAAATAATTGGTTACCACTCAATCGTGCCAACATGTCGTCGGATTGCATAGCTGAAGGTGTTATTCCTAATAACTCAGCAACTTCATCAAAATAAGCAATAAGGTTAGGATTACTCACCGGTGTTGGCTCACTGCAATGCCATAAAAGCCCCGGGGTTTGCTGGGGAGTATTGCTATTACTCGGGTTCCCGGTGAGTGCTTCGGAAAATGAATTGGTGAGTTGTTGCGATGAATATTCCATAAAGTCTCTATGAGAACGACGTTGATTGATTGTACTAAAGGCCAGTTTAGCAGTGTCCAGCATTGAAACTAAACACCAAATTATTTATGGGCATTGCGCTTAATAAATGGACTGGTCTATTCGTGAATAAAGTGATTTATGAATTGTAAAAATTAGGACTTTATGGGATTTAAAAGGCATGAAAGTCAGTTTTTTTATAAAACTGAGGTATCAAGGGTGTGAGCATTCAGTGAGCTGAAATGGCACACCCGAACGGTAAAGTAATAAACGTTATCGGCGATTAACTTTGATACGACCATTAACGGTCTCGATATCAATATTGACACTTCCGTTACCCAAAGTGCCACTCATAGAGCTACCAACGTATTTATTTTTAATGACGCTAATACCGAAATCATTACTAATTTTTCCATTGACTGTCGATGCATCAATATCAGCTTCTGCATTTGATGGAAGCAAGAGTTCTACCTTGCCATTGACTGAAGAAAGCTCGATAGATTCAACTCCGCTTAATGAATCGTAATTAACATCCATTGAGCCATTAACGAGATTCGCTTTTATACTCGATGCTAAAGATTGAGCATTAAACTTTCCATTCACCAAGTTAGTTTCTACTTGCCCTTTGATACCAGCAATTGTTAAATCGCCATTAACCAGTGAGATATCTTCTAAATTGCTGGAAGCAGGGATCATCAATTGGTAAGAAACTTCGGTACCGCTATTTTTCTTCGAATTACGCTTTTCATATTCAGTGGTAATTTCCAAGCGATCGCCAGAATGATCCATTTCAATTTTTATTCTGTCGCGAGCTTCTTGATCGGGTGCTTTGATGGTTGCCTCGACGGAGACCGTTGCACAATCGCATGACGAAATCGATACATCGCCATTAATATTGGATAACTGAATTTTGCCTGTCATTCCAATATCGAAGGTTTTAGAAATTGTATCTTCGATATCGGCAAAGCTACTCGAGACAAAAGTTCCAGCGACGGCTAACAGTGCGATGGGAAGTGATTTAATCATGTTTAATCCTTATCGTTGAGGTATTTTCTTGTTTGGACGAGCGGTATTTCCAAAAGGTTTGAAAATAAAGTTAATAAATAGTCTTGGACATGTCGCGTTGATATAATAAGCGAGTTTTAAGCAGCAGGAATCGCTTTGCAATCCTTTGAAAATCGAATCGATATCATTCTGGCAAAATGCCAATTACCGATAACTCAACTGTTTGATGAGTTCCGTCGGGCAATATCTGTCTATTCAAGCATAGTGCTATCTGCCGAGCCGGGTGCCGGAAAAACCACCTGTATTCCTTTACTCTCTCTTAAGTCATTGCAATCAGGAAAAATTATCGTAGTTGAGCCAAGAAGAGTCGCGGCAAAAACAGCTGCGATGCGTATGGCTGATATGCTATCGGAAACTGTTGGTAAAACCGTTGGGTACCGTGTTCGAAATGAAAGCCAGTGTTCCGCTCAAACTCGCATTGAGGTGATTACTGAAGGCGTGTTAATTCGAATGGTACAAAATGATCCTGAATTAGCCGGCGTGAGTGCTGTTATTTTTGATGAGTTTCATGAGCGAAGTTTACAAGCCGATTTATCTTTGGCTTTGGTCTATGAAACACAGCAGGCCATTCGAGATGATCTTAAATTGATTATTATGTCGGCAACCATTAATGCGGATTTATTAACAGCAAGGCTCGAAAACTCAACGGCTCTACATAGCTCAGGACGAATGTTTCCTGTAGAAATAGAATATCTGGCACCGCCTCGATATGGTAATTGGCGTGATGTTTTGGTTACGGCGGTCAGGCGAGGGCTTCATAAAGTGCATGGCGATATTCTGGTTTTTTTGCCGGGACGCGGTGAAATTGAGTGGAGCAGAAAGCAAATTGAGTCAGGATGTATGGATGAGCTTCAAGCACAGAGTATTGAAATCTTTGCTCTACATGGTGAGCTCTCCTTAGCAGAGCAAAACAAGCTATTAAAGTCGAATGTTGAATATCGACGTATCATTTTGGCGACTAACATTGCCGAGACCAGCGTGACGATTGAAGGCGTTGAATTGGTTATCGACAGTGGCTTAGTTAAGTTATTAGAGTTTGACGTTGGTGCAGGGCTCGACAAGTTGGTCACTCGTCAAATCTCACGAGCATCTGCCGAGCAACGCTCTGGGAGAGCTGGTCGAATCAAAGAAGGCGTCTGTTATCGGCTTTGGAGTGAGAGCGATGTGTTGCAACCTTTTACGATTCCGGAAATTCAGCGTGTTGACTTAACCAGCTTTGTTTTGGAGTTGGCTCTTTGGGGAGAAATGGATACCGAGCAGTTCATATTTTTAGATCAGCCGAAAGAATCGTCAATTTCGCGAGCAAGACAATTACTTTATGAATTAAATGCGCTGACTGACAATGGAAAGATAAGTAAGACAGGTAAAGCGATGGTTTCTCTTGGCACACATCCGAGAATGGGACACTTACTAATAGAGTCATCTTTTCAGTGGACGGCCTGTTTGCTGGCTGCATTGTTGGAAGAAAGAGAGTTTGTTGATGACTCTTTTAGAGATGATCCGAACATTGAAATGCGGCTCGAACTTTTAGATCATTGGTCTCAAAAAGATCAGAGTGCTAAAAGCGATTTCTATTTGTTGAAAAGCTCTGCTAAAGGTCTTGTTAATCGCATTTTACAGCAGGCGAATAGGTGGTTTAATCACGAGCGACAGGATAAGAAAATCGATGTATCGATGGCCGGCGAGTATCTCGCTTATGCTTTTCCTGATCGTATTGCTAAACGCATCAATGATGGATATCAATTACGGAATGGTAAGCGTGTTTCTCTCGCTCAACCTGAGTTAGCATTATCTGAGTTTGTAGTTATCCCACGTATGACGTTTAGTGAAAAAGGTATTGTTGCTCGCTTACTAGGCAATATAGAAAAAATGCGTATAGAGTCTTTGTTTGCTAATCAAATACGAACCTTGGATGTTGCAGAGTGGCAAGAGCACAAAACTGAGTTTTTGCACCAAAAGCTTTTGGGGGAAATAATCTTATCGTCAAAGCGTGTTGACGATCCTGATCCTGAGTTAATAACGAAAGGATTAATAACTTTTATCAAACGTGAAGGTATCAAGGTTTTACCTTGGAGTAAGTCGTTGCAACAATTACGACGACGTGTTGCTTTAATAAAAAAATATTCGGTTGATAGTCGTTTACCTGATCTTTCAGATGACGGTTTGACTAACAATATTGACCGTTGGTTATATCCGTTTCTAAACGGAATTTCTTCTTTTAAAGAGATTTCAGATGAGTTATTGAAACAAGCTATTTCTAGCTTATTAACTTGGGAGCAACAAACACTCGTAAATGAACTTGCTCCTGAGCGATATCCGGTCGCTTCGGGTTCTAATATAAGACTAGACTATCGAGACGATGCTGCACCCGTGTTAGCTGTTAAGCTGCAAGAGTTATTTGGTGAGGTACAAACACCGACTATCATCAATGGTACGGTGAATGTGGTTCTTCACCTACTTTCTCCAGCAGGTCGACCATTACAAATAACGGAAGACTTAGTGAGCTTTTGGAACAATGGCTATGAACAGGTGAAAAAAGAAATGAAAGGTCGTTACCCCAAGCATCCGTGGCCTGATGATCCTATGTCTGCTCAGGCAACACGGATGACCAAGAAACAGTTAGAGAAGAGAAACTCTCATGGCTGATATTATTCCACTGACAAACTCTCGACGAAAAAATAAAAAGCAAGAAAAACGAAAGCACACGACTATGTGTAAAAGTGGTTTTCATCGATGGAAAATCTGGAAAGAAAAGCAGTTTGATGTAAAAGAAGGCAAGTTAGTTACTGTTTATGTCTGCGAGCGATGTGGAGAAAAGAAAGTTAAAGCTCTCTAGCTAATCTGTTATTGAAGTCTATAATTGTTAAATAAAATTATTTCATTGCTTTATAAAAAGTATTGTCAGTTATAAGCCAAAGACAACTTAGAATTAGGTTTAAATTTGGACTCTAGATTATGTTGCTTGTTGAATTTTCTAAAGATCAACGGATTGAGTTAGAACTGGATCGCCGATTATCTCCGGTCGACAATGCGCTTGGCATGGTGAATATGCTGTGCAACCAAAGTATAGAGCTTCCAAAAGCGGTTACTGCAACTGCCGCCCTTGTTTGCCACTGCCGTTGGGCTGCATTTAGTCGAATTAGAAAAGGTAAAACCGAAGCTGAGATTTTAGCATTATATGATTCAGGCTCTTTTGTGGATTGCTTTACTTATGATTTTAGAAAAACTCCCTGCGAAAAAGTGCTAGGTCAAGATAAGTTTTGTCGGTTTGATGATGTTCAGCGTTCTTTTCCCGAAGATGAAGATCTTTTTAAAATGGGTATTTCCGATTACGCTGGTCGTGCATTTCGCAACCGAAACTATGAAGTAGAAGGGCATTTATTTGTAATGAATGATTGGCCATTTAGTAATGATAAGGATCTTGAGCCAGTGATTAGTAGCCTAGTCAGTTTTGTTCAGGTTGAGTGGCAACATTATCGGGAAGAGCAATAGTGTTGATTTTATCAATTATGTTTAGCACAAAGTAAAAAGGCGTCTTTTAGACGCCTTTTTGATTCATTTGATACTTGGAAATTTAAGCCATATCAAGTGCGCGTTTTTGTTCATCGATCAGTTCTCGAATACCATTTTTCCCGTGTTCAAGCATCGCTTGTAAATCGTCATACGAGAAAGTGTCGCCTTCAGCAGTGCCCTGGATTTCGATAAATCCACCATTTTCATCCATGATGATATTCATATCGGTTTCTGCAGTACTGTCTTCTGCGTAATCAAGATCTAAAACTGGAACGCCTTTATAAACACCAACTGAAATCGCAGCGATCATATGCTTCAGTGGATTTACTTTAATTTTATTGTTTTTGCGCATCCAGTTAATGGCTTCAACCATTGCAATGCAAGCACCAGTTATTGAAGCTGTGCGAGTACCACCATCGGCCTGTAGGACGTCGCAATCGAGGTGAATAGTATGTTCACCCAATTGTTTTAGATTGATCGCGGCTCGTAGTGAGCGACCGATCAATCGTTGTATCTCTTGAGTTCGTCCCGATTGTTTGCCTCGTGCTGCTTCGCGATCGCTTCGCGTATGAGTCGAGCGTGGAAGCATTCCATACTCTGCCGTTAGCCAGCCTTGATCTTTGCCTTTTAAAAAGCGCGGTACGCCATCAACGACTGAAGCGGTACACAATACTCGTGTCTCTCCCATTTCTATTAGTACAGATCCTTCTGCGTGTTTGGTGAAGTGACGTGTGATTGAAACCGGACGTAGCTGATTAGGGGTTCTGCCACTGGGACGCATTAGATTCTCCTGAGATAATTATTGTGCAATGTTTCGACAATTCTAATTTGTCTGACCAAGGCACGAAATAAAAGAGTTAAATTTGAGTCGTTTTGAGTGAGTTGCCTCACGAATTTGGCCATATTATAAAACATTGAGACGCAATAGTGCATGTTATCTGTATGAAGCTTTTGTACTTGTTTATTCTTTGGTTATCAGAGGTGATGCGAGTCGAGAGTTCCGATACAATAGGCCAGATATCCTATCTCATATTGGAAGCTATACATGATCTACAGCATGACGGCATTTGCTCGCCAACCTCTTAAAGCCTCTTGGGGTAATGCTCATTGGGAAATTCGCTCAGTTAATCAGCGTTATTTAGAAACCAATTTTCGATTGCCGGAATCGTTCCGCAGCATGGAGTTTTCATTGCGTAATGCATTGCGCAAACGTCTGCAGCGAGGCAAAGTGGATGTTAGTTTACGCGTGGAGTACTCTCCTACCGATGCCGATGCGATATCGATAAATGATGTTTTGGCAAAGCAATTGGTGCAAGCCCATCAAAAACTACAGCAAATTTCGAACGAAGATCAATCATTGAACATTACCGACCTTATGCGTTGGCCGGGTTTGATTCAAATGACTGAACTCGATACGTCTGCGGTAGAAAAGGAGCTTTTGGGAGCTTTCGATGAAGCGATTTCTGCGCTAATTAATATGCGTCAACGAGAGGGTGAGTCATTGGCTCAAATCATTCAAGCCAGACTTGAAGGAGTTACTGAGCAAGTTGTTCGAGTTCGTGGATGTATGCCCGATATCATTAAATGGCAGCGCGACAGGATTACCACACGCTTTGAGGACGCCAAGGTCGAGCTAGAACCTGAAAGATTGGAACAAGAAATGGTCATGTTGGCGCAAAAAGTTGACGTCGACGAAGAACTGGACCGGCTCGAAACGCATATCAAGGAAGTATCTCGCTTAACGAAAAAGGGTGGCACGATTGGCCGGCGATTGGACTTTTTAATGCAAGAACTCAATCGAGAGGCGAATACTCTCGGTTCAAAATCGATCAGTGCAGAAACAACAGCCGCTTCAGTCGAGATTAAAGTTCTTATTGAGCAAATGCGCGAGCAGATCCAAAATATTGAGTAAAACCTGGGCCAGCACGAAAGCGACGTTTTAATTTAAAAGCCGATAAAACAATAGGTTATTCATCGTTATTGGTAATAAAGAGAGTTCTCTTGGGAGATCGGCTTTTTCAATATTTGGGTTAATTTCGCGCGCAATACTGCTATCATTTTACTTTGGCACTTCATTGATTATTGATATATGTCTGATCAAGGTACGTTATATATTGTTTCTGCGCCGAGCGGTGCGGGGAAAACGAGTTTACTCAAAGCGGTTTTAGAGAATGCCGAAAACATTATTGTGTCGGTGTCTCATACCACACGTCCGCAACGCAAGGGCGAAGAGTATGGTGTCGATTATCACTTTATTAAAATGGAAACATTTCAGCGGATGATCGGTAATGGTTCATTTCTTGAACATGCGGAAGTTTTTGGTAATTACTATGGCACTTCAAAAGAATGGATCGATAAAAAGCTGTCCAGTGGTATTGATGTGATATTAGAAATTGATTGGCAAGGCGCTCGTCAAGTTCGCGAAAAGATGCCAGAGGCCAGGTCTGTGTTTATACTGCCTCCTTCCAGAGAAGCTCTTGAAGAGCGGCTTCAAGGACGAGGACAAGACTCGCAAGAGGTCATCGACAAGCGTATGGCCGCTGCAAAGGAAGAGATGTCTCATTACAAAGAATACGACTATATCGTGATTAATGATGATTTCGAGCAGGCGAAACAAGAGCTAAAATCGATATTTATCGCCGAGCGTTTGACGGCAAAGCATCAGATTCGCAGAAATGCCCAATTAATCGACAATCTATTAGCTTAATCACTGGGAAATTTGCATCAACTTAGGTTATTATAGGCGGCTGTTCGCTGGGTCCGGCAGGGCCTATCTGGTGAGCCGGTGAGTTAGAATTCGTAACATAGATATATGGAGAAGCTGAATGGCTCGAGTTACCGTTCAGGATGCCGTAGATAAAATCGGCAACCGATTTGATTTAGTATTGGTTTCTGCCAAGCGTGCGCGTCAGTTGGCGACACAAGGCAAAGACCCAATGGTTGACTGGGATAACGACAAACCAACCGTTGTCGCGTTGCGCGAAATTGAAGAGGGTTTGGTTAACCGTGGAAATGTTGACCGCTTAGGACATGTCGCTGAAGACGAGCAAGAGCAGGAATACGGCGAATAATCGTTCTAATACCTGAATTACAAAGCTACCGAGTCTGAGTACAGTCGGTAGCTTTCTTTTATCTGATCTATTATTACCAGAGTATATACCTTATAGAAAATCGGCTTACCCGAAACAGCCGGAAGTGAGGCAGAGTCACCTATTTTAGGTCTTGATTTCACTCAATCGCACGGAAGTTTTTGGGCAGTTTATCGGAGAACGCACTTGTACCTGTTTGTCGGTTTAAAAGAACAGCTCGAGACATACCTGGATAAAGAGCAGGTCGCTCAAATTCAAGACGCCTATATTGTGGCGCGCGATGCTCATGCCGGGCAGCTGCGCTCGTCTGGCGATCCTTACATCACTCACCCGGTGGCGGTGGCTCGTATCTTATCGGAATATCACTTTGACCCGCAGACGATAATGGCTGCGTTGTTACATGATGTCATTGAAGATTGTGATGTAACCAAAGAAGAATTGGCGGAAAAATTTGGTACTCAAGTTGCCGATTTGGTGGAAGGCGTTAGTAAATTAACGCAAATTAAGTTCCGCACTCGTGCCGAAGCCCAAGCCGAAAATTTCCGCAAAATGATGATGGCGATGGTGCAGGACATTCGAGTCATCCTCATAAAGTTAGCTGACCGTTTACATAATATGCGTACGTTGGGTTCACTAAAGCCAGAAAAAAGACGGCGTATCGCTAATGAGACTCTCGAAATTTATGCGCCAATAGCCTTGCGATTAGGTATGTATGGCATTCGCAGTGAACTCGAAGACTTGGGATTCTCAGCACGTTATCCCATGCGCTATCGGGTGTTAAAAGAATCTGTGAAAAAAGCGCGCGGTAATCGAAAAGAAATTATCAACACGATAATCGATAATATTCAGCAACGTCTCGAAGCTGATGTGCTTCATGCCCGAGTGGTCGGTCGAGAGAAAGATTTATTCAGCATTTATCGTAAAATGAAAGAAAAGCGAACGTCGTTAACGGACGTAATGGATGTTTATGCTTTTCGTGTCATTTGCGATACAGAAGATACCTGTTATCGCATACTCGGCTTCTTACACAGTCTTTACATTCCTATTCCCGGTCGTTTTAAAGATTATATTGCCATCCCCAAAGCCAATGGTTATCAAAGCTTACACACAACTTTGAAAGGTCCTCACGGATTACACATCGAAGTGCAAATTCGTACCGACTCTATGGACCAAATGGCTGAAAATGGTGTTGCTGCACATTGGTTGTATAAATCAAATAACGATTCGAATCCTGCGGAGTTAAAAGCTCGAGAATGGATGAAGAGTTTGATGGAGTTACAAAATCGAGCGGGCGACTCCATGGAATTTATCGAAAATGTAAAAATCGATTTATTCCCCGACGAAGTGTTTGTCTTTACGCCAAACGGTTCAATTATTGTTTTGCCGCATGGTGCGACGCCTGTCGATTTTGCCTACGCAATTCACACCGACGTCGGCAACAGTTGTATTGCGAGCAAAATTAATCGCCAAATTATGCCCCTAAGTACGCCATTGGTAAATGGCAGCACGGTTGAAATTATTACGGCACCAGGTGCAAAACCTAACCCAAGCTGGTTGAGTTTTGTTATTACGGGTAAAGCGCGTGCAAACATACGCCACTTTTTGAAAAATCTCCGATTGGATGAGGCACTCAAATTAGGTGAGCGTTTACTGGATCAAGCCTTGGGCGATAAGTCTCTTGATGACTATGATGACGACTTGAAGCAAAGCATTGCGAAGAAAACGCGACATAAGAATTTTGATGAAGTTTTAACGGAAATAGGATTGGGTCGGTTAGCTGCAATTGTTATTGCGCATCGACTATTGCCTGAAGAAGAATCGGTTGTTGATGACGATGTTTCTAATAAAAAGCCGATGGCGATTCGTGGCACCGAAGGCTTGTTAGTCAGTTATGCAAAATGTTGTCATCCGATTCCTTACGAACCCATCGTTGCTTTTGTAAGTGCCGGAAGGGGAATCATTATACATCGTGCAGATTGTAATAATGTTGCGAAACATCAGGCCGACGACCATAAATACATGCCCGTACAATGGGAAGAAGGTATTCAAGGCGAATTTACCATTGAGCTACGAGTGGTTGTATTTAATGATCGAGGTGTACTTGCGAAAGTCACCAGTGTCATAGCGGAAGCCGAAGCTAACATCGTTAATATCGACATTGATCAGCAAGATGGTACAACCAACGCACTGAATTTCACAATGACGGTAAGAGATCGAGTTCATTTGGCAAACATTATTCGACTTGTTAGAAAACATAAGTTTGTCAACAAAATTACCCGAAGCAAATAAATTAACAATAAAATTAAAGAGGATGCTATGGCTAAGCAAATCATTTCAACAGAGAATGCTCCAGCAGCAATTGGAACCTATTCTCAAGCGGTTAAAGTGAATGACACGGTTTATTTTTCGGGCCAAATTCCGCTTGATCCTCAGTCAATGACTTTAAAAAACGACTCGATTGAAGAGCAAATTCATCAGGTATTTAAAAACCTATCTGCTGTTGCAGAGGCTGCTAATGGTTCGTTAAACGATATTGTTAAGTTGAATATCTTTTTAACGGATTTGTCGTGTTTTGCTACCGTTAATGAAATTATGTCTGAATATTTTGAACAACCTTATCCTGCTCGAGCTGCAATTGGTGTAAAAGAATTACCGAAAGGTGCCAATGTCGAAATGGACGGCATTATGGTTTTATCTAAATAACAATTAGTTCATTAAAAGTTTTTAACAAAATTCAATTTGCTAAATTCGGGTGAGTTGAGAGATAACGTTGATGAAAGAAAACCGTCTGGCTCGGATTAATGAGCTACTCAATAATCGCCAACCTGACTTAACTGTTTTTATGGATCAGGTTCATAAGCCTCATAACCTGGCGGCCGTTGTTCGTACAGCTGATGCTATTGGTATTGGTGAAGTGCATGCTGTGAGAGCAGAGGGTGCAATTCATCGATGCAGTGGAACAGCCATGGGCAGTGATCGCTGGGTAACGACGCATCGTTATGAAACTTTTAAAGAGGGTATTGAAGTCGTTAAAAAGCAGGGCATGCAAGTTTTAGCCGCTCATTTATCCGATAAGGCAGTTGATTTTCGCAGTATTGATTACACCAAGCCAACGTGTATTTTATTAGGTGCCGAAAAAGAAGGTGTAACCGATGAAGCAGCCAATGCTGCTGATCAACACATCATTATCCCAATGCTTGGAATGGTTCAGTCGTTAAATGTTTCTGTGGCGAATTCGATCATTTTGTATGAGGCACAACGGCAACGTGAAGCTGCGGGTATGTATGGAACAAGAAAAATATCCGATGAAGTTTATGAGCGATTAGTTTTCGAATGGTTGCATCCCAAAATTAAACGGTTTTGCCAAAAGCACAAAATTCGTTATCCACAACTCAATGAAGAGGGTGATATTGACGACGATGCTTGGCAAGAGTTAAGACGTAATATTTAATCCTCTCTTATGACTAGAGGGGAAAACAAACAGGAACTTGAGTAAATGAGCTCTCAATCAGCCCCTTTAGTACTGCAAGAACGTCTGCGTTCATTAGATTTTATTCGTGGAATTGCTGTTTTGGGTATTCTCATGATGAACATCCAAGCGTTTTCCATGCCTTTCGCTGCTTATGCGAACCCCACCAACTTTGGCGACTTAACTGGTATCAATTACTGGTCTTGGTATTTGTCGCATTTGTTTTTTGACCAAAAATTCATGAGTATATTTTCAATACTATTTGGTGTCGGCATTTTAATTTTCTCCGAACGTGCTGATGCAAAAGAAGGTCACAGTGGTAAACGTCATTATATTCGAATGTTTTGGTTATTTGTCTTTGGAATGATTCATGCCTATTTCATTTGGTGGGGGGATATTTTAGTCGCTTATTCCTTAAGTGGTGCGCTTGCCTATCTCTTTCGAAATGTTGGTGTAAAGGCTTTGGCAATAACCGGGTTTTCTTTTATTTTGTTAGTATCTTTATTTCAACTTCTTCAAGGCTTTGCTTTGCCACACATGTCGGAAAAAGAAATTGCTGACAATATATTAGTGTTTTGGTCTCCTGGTGAAGAAGCCATTGGAAAAGAAGTGGCTGCCTATTCCGGAACCTGGTTAGAGGCTTTTCATTTTAGAGTTTCGCAAGCCATTATGGTTCAAACATTTACTTTGTTATATATCTTTAAAATATTGGGATTGAACTTAATTGGCATGGCGTTGTACAAGTCGAACTTCTTTAGAGGTAGTTATCGAAGAGGAACTTATTTATTTAGCGGACTCATGCTGGTCATTATTGGAACTACGCTTACTGGTATCGGCGCGACATACAATATTGAAAGTAATTTTTCATGGCAGTTCTCAATTGCTTATGGCATACAGTTTAATTATTGGGGGAGTACCTTTTCTGCATTGGGTTATATGAGCCTTCTGATGTGGATGAGTCAAAATATTGAAACTAACTTTTTTAAGCGCTCAATGGCAAAGGTTGGGCAAATGGCATTTACTAATTATATTCTACAGTCTCTCATCTGCACGACCATTATTTACGGTTATGGATTGAATCTGTACGGTAAACTAGAACGTTTTGATCAAGTGCTCTTTACGTTTGCTGTTTGGATGATTTTGCTTATATTTTCAAGTGTTTGGTTGAGTCGTTTTCGATTTGGACCTCTTGAGAAAGTATGGCGAGCGCTAACTTATGGAAAAGTTTCTTAAGACTTGATATGACTGACCAATTAGAGTTGTTATCGCGTATTAAAAGCAATCATTTACCCGTTTATGATTGTCGAAGTCACTCCGACTTTCTCGCCAATCATTGGCGAGAAAGTGTCAATATCCCAAGTAATGAACTATTTGAGCGAATGCATGAGTTGCCTGATAAATCACAGTCTTTTTTTGTGATTGTTGATGACCGCTCTTACTCTTTGGCAAAAATCTTCTTTGAAGAAAGAAATCTACCCGTCGAGCAGTACATACATTGGGAAACATTAAATGTGGCGACTGAGAATGATTGGTGGGCCACAGGAAATGCGAGCAATAATTACTTTTGGCGTCCGGCTCCTTTTGTTAAAGACGTTTGCGATCTTTATTTTAAAAAATATTTAAGTCCCCAGAGCTCTATTTATGATTTAGCCAGCGGTTCTGGTCGAGATAGCGTCTATTTAGCAATGCAGGGCTATCGTGTCACCGCAGTCGATTATTTACAAACAGCGCTACAACGATGTCAAAGAACGGCTGCATACCACAATGTTGCTATCGATTGTGTACAAGCTGATTTAGAAAAGGACTTTCAATTTCATACTAATGAAAAATTAGCAGAAAATCCTTCGGCTATCATGGTGTGTCGATACTTACATCGACCATTATTAAAACAGTTAAAAGAGCATGTAACACCTGGCGGTTTGATTGCTTATCACACTTTTATGGAAGGTAGCGAAAAATTTGGATCTCCAAAGAACCCTAATTTTTTACTGAAAAAAGGTGAGTTGGCAGAGGTGTTTAGTGAATTTAATATACTTGAAGACCGAACTGAATCTCTTAATGATGGACGTCCGGTTTCTTATTTTGTTGCGCAAAAAACTTAGTTTTCTTTCTTTTAAGTCATTAAACTGGCGGTTTACGTATTTATGTTGAATAAAGTTCTTTTAACTAAAATGTTGATCTTTTTCTTGCTCTCATGTGGTTATTCATCATCGAGTACGGCGGAAGAGAAGATTCAGCCGAAAACCGTTGATGAACTTAAATTACAGCTCCGAGAAGTCATGGACCTCTATGATATCCCTGGTTTGAGTATTGCTGTGGTAACAGACAAGAATGATCTCTTCGTTGCTGGAATGGGATACGCCGATCTTGAATCTCAACGGAAAGCATCGGCTGAGACATTGTTTCGTATCGGTTCTATATCAAAAATGTTTGTTGGCTTGGCTGCATTAAAATTAGTTGAAGAAGGAAAGCTGAAATTAAATACGCCGTTAAGAGATTTAGCTCCAGAGATCGAGTTTGATAATCCTTGGGAGAAAAACGATCCCGTTCGTTTTGTCCATTTACTGGAGCATACAACAGGATGGGATGACCTACATTTACCTGAGTTTGCAAGTAATGATCCCAAGCCATTGAGTTTGGAAGAAGGTATTATGCTTCATCCTGATTCTCGACAGTCACGTTGGCGTCCTGGAACCAAAGTCGCTTATTCAAATTCTGGTGCCGCCGTCGCTGCTTACGTTATTCAAAAAATTACAAATACTGACTTTGAAAAATACGTAAAACACGAATTTTTTAATAACTTAGATATGATGACGGCAACTTTTCGTAAACCTGAAAGTGAGGTGCTTACTGCGAGCCTGTATTCATACGGCACCAAGCAACCCTACTGGCATGTTTCTATGCGACCTTCAGGAGCAATTAATGCATCGGCTAGGGATATGTCGGGTTTTGTTAAATTTTTAATTAATCGAGGCAGTTTTAATGGCGAACAACTACTTAAGCCTCAATCGATTTATCGAATGGAGCATCCTGAATCATCATTAGCAGCAAGAAGTGGTTTGGTTAATGGTTATGGTTTGGCGAACTTTTCGACTCCCTACAAGAACTTTATTATCTATGGTCATAATGGAGGCGTTAATGGAGGGCTTTCCAATTTAGGTTATTTGCCTAACGAAAAAGTGGGTTATGTATTGATGATAAACTCTGATAGCTCAGAAGGTCTTGAAGAGCTTACTCAACGAGTCCGAAGGTTTATTACCTATGGCCGTTCAGGTCCTAAGTTGCCAAAAGTAAAGTCTGTAAATGATTCTGTTATCAATGACTATAGTGGCTATTATGTAGCAACCAATCCAAGAAGTGAAAGCGACTATTTTGCGGAATACTTTCTTGGACAGGTTAATATTTCTTTTGAAAAGGATAAAGTTTCCTTTTCAAACCGGGAGAATGAAGTTTATGTTCCCGTTGGCAATAATCGTTTTCGTTTAGATAACGAGAGTGCTGCAACTATGATTTTACTGCGTGATCAAGATGGTGTTGCGATTGAAAAAAATGGGACTTACTATTCCAAAATATCCGCCTTTGAATATTACTCTGCGTTATTTTTCTCTAATGCAATGATCTTATTGATAATATTAAATGTTTTATGGGCGTTTATTTGGAGCGTTCGACGCTTTTCAAAAAAGATTGAACGAGGAGCTGCAATGCAGGTTCGTGTCTGGCCATTTTTATCGAGCTTTATAGTGAGTTTAATTTTTATTTTGGTATTGATGGGTTCAGAAGATCTATCTGCATTAGCGACAGTGAGTATTTATTCAATAGGGATTATGGTATTAACCTACTTGTACTTTTTTACTTCACTAATTGGGTTACTGCAGAATATTCGTTATATCACGGCAAAGGTTAATCCAATTACAAAAATATTTGGCTTTATAAGTAGCATTGTATTTTTTGTTATGGCGATATATTTAGCAAACTTTGGTGTGATAGGACTTCAAACTTACGCCTAATGAATATTCCTGTTATAAAAGAAACGGACGATTGGATTGCTGCTAATAAGCCGGCGGGCCTTTCTGTTCACGATACAGACGGCGCCGAAGGAGTTGTCTCCCTTCTTAAAAAAGAATTCAATCTCGATTATTTGGCACTGGTTCACCGGCTCGATAAAGTCACCAGCGGTTGCTTGCTGTTAGCGAAAAATAAAGAAGCGGCAGCACATTTATCGAAGCAGTTCCAATTACGAAATGTAAAAAAAATCTATATCGCGATAACAGAAGGTAAGCCTAAAAAGAAGCAAGGTATGATTAAGGGAGATATGGTGTCCGTCCGTAACGGAAACTTTAAATTAACAAAAAGCATGAATAACCCGGCCATAACTCAGTTTTTCAGTTTGGGTTATAAAGACGGATTAAGACTTGCCTTCATTAATATACTGACGGGAAAAACTCATCAGATACGTGTGGCATTAAAGTCAAACGGAACACCGGTACTGGGTGATACACGTTATGGAAAACAAAATGATAGTTCTATCGATCGCTGTTACTTACATCATTATATTTGTCGATTTCAAACGCAAAATGGTGAACTGGTTACTATTAAAGCGTCACCTTTTGAAGGTGAAAAATTTCAAGAACCGGATTTTCAGGAGTTACTGATATTAAATGAAAGTAAGATTTCTGGTTGGTTAAATAAGTAATCATTCTGTTACTTAAAATAACTTTACTCCTCTGCTACATAAATCTAGGCTTTTATAAATTACTTCTTAAAATATTTTCGAATGAAGGGCCGTTTCATGACGTTTAATCGCCGTGAATTTATCTCACTAACTCTGTTATCTTCAGGCGCCATTGTGCTTCCTGCATTTTCTAAGTGGGTGAGTAAACCATCATTACCTTATCGAGTTCAAGAAATTTATCCTGCTCTTCACAATAATAAAATTTTTGTTGCTGGCGGACTCTCTCCTGACAGTCCACAAACCGGAGGGGTTTCATCGAAGGTCGCAGTTTTTGATTTGAAGACTGAAGAATGGTCTTTTGGTAACGATCTTCCAGAACCAAGGCATCATCCTTATCTTATCTCACACAATAGTCAGCTTTATGCTTTGAGTGGTTTCATACAATCAGAACAAGGTCGCTGGACGGCGTCATCCGATATTTTAATTTTCGATGATAAAACATTAAGCTGGAAAAAGCTGAATGTTGGTATGCCTCATCCCATGTGTGAGACCGTAGCTATGTCATTTGGTAGCCATATCCATATAGCGGGTGGGCGGAGACCTCTAGGTAAAACCAATGGTAACTGGAGCGACCATTCTGATACTAATCAGCATTGGGCGTTCAACCCGAATACTAAAAAATGGATTAAAAAAGCACCTCTACCAACTGCGAGAAATAGCGCGGCCAGCGCATTGATCAAAGGCAAGTGGTATGTCGTTGGTGGGCGAACGGTTAACGGGGGCAATGTTAGTAGTAACGAAGTCTACGATCCTGAGACTGACTCGTGGCACACGAAAACACCCATGCCTCAAGCCCAGGGTGGTTTAGCTGCTGCAACCATTGAAGATGAGCTTTATGTTTTTGGTGGAGAGTATTTTGACAATGGTGGAGGTGTTTATAAAAAAGTTTGGAAGTATTCGCCGACTATCGATCGTTGGGAGCATGTAACGGATATGTTAGTTCCACGTCACGGATTGGGAGCTGTCTCTTTTAATAATAAGATTTTCGTTATTGGTGGAGCAAAGTATCCAGGTGGCAAAGGAACGAGTAATGAAATGACAGTCTGGTTAGTCTCATAAGCTTCAGATACTTAAAAAGTATACTGGCTACTGAACAAACTCATTTGTTTTTAATTATAACGTAACTATTATTGAATTAAGATGAATGTCCGAAGACATCCATCTTAATGTTTAATAGTAACGAATAAATCAAGGACTTATTAATCAGTTAAACTGACACAGTGTCCACCGTGTTTATTGGCAGCATTAGCGCCTAAGTAAATTTCATTCGCGTTACACTGTTTGGTCAATGTATATCGAGTATTGAGGTTGTAGCCACCACTTATGTTTACGCAACTTCCCCAGTGCTTGTTTACAGCATTAGGACCTATATACTCAGCCCCATCACCACAAGTTTTAGTTTGAGTCACCTCAGAACTAACAGAGCAATCTCCGAAAGACTCAACACAAAATCCACCGTGCTTATTGGCTGCATATGGACCTACGTAACTTCCTTCTGAGCCACAGTCTCGCGATAATGTATATGTTGCTGTTAACGTACAAAAGCCTTTTGTTAATTTTGGTTTTGCGTAGTCAATACGATGAACTTTCAGATTTACCCGATGAAAAGCAGCAGCTCCACTCGAGTTTATCGCCTTCACATATACGTAGTAACTATTATATTGTGAATTGAATTCTCGTCCTGATAATTCTAATTTATCGCCTTTGTCCGTAAGTCTTAAAAAGTGGGTGCCGAATCCTTGTCCTTCATTTGGACCGTTCTGACTTGCTTCATAACCATCACTTAATTCAAAAATCAACGGATCTCCGTTTGGATCACTAAATATAGATTTATCGATTTCTAGTTTTATCAATTCACCATTTGACAGTGCTAACTCCAAGTTAGACACTTGCTTACTAACTTGTGGTGGTAAGGACGATGAGCCGCCGTACTGAGTAATATTGACATCAACTTTCGTCCAGTTACTTTGAATATCTCGACCCATAACATCATCTATTACACGCACAGACACAGGGTAAGTTCCTAATCCCTTCCAGTCATGCTCAATTGCAATACCGTTTGGTGAACCTGTAACACGTTCAACTTCATTAGTATCACCCCATTGAATCTCATAAGTCACATTATCGCTATATGGATAACAAGATCTCATGCGGATAGCAACTTGACTGTTTGGCGATATATTTTGTGGGCTTACAACGATAGGTGTTAGAGCAACGGAGTTGCCTGATAGCTCTTTGTAGAATAATGAAGTGCCATAGAGCTGACCATCCCAGCGAACAATTTTGTCTTCATACGGCTCTTTATTGTTAATGAACGTTCGTACAACCGCTGGACCTACCGGTAACAAGGCCTCTACAATACGTTGAGTATGAACTCTCATTTGTGCATAAGCGTAAATATTAAAAGATAAATCAGAATAAAGTCCTCGGGCTAGTTCATTTTTACCATCCCAGTTCCCATCACCGCATGTGTTCCCATAGTAATAGTTAAATGTAACAGGGACACTAGCGCCTAAAGCAACTCGAAGATCAACCGGATTAAATATTCGGTAAATTTCAAAGTCGACGTCTAGTCTTAGTTCAACACCTGGAATTGCCTTAAACTCACCATCAACAAAAAAGTTTGTGTTGATTTTTGAGTCCGATTCATCAATGTTTTTATAGTTAAACTCGATAATATCATCAATGATATTTCCTTCGCTATCTATACGTTTGTCACATTCTCTTTTTGTACAAATTCGGCCATATTTGATACGACCCTCTAAACCAGATTGAACTTCAAATTGTGCTTCAAGTTTCGATACCAAATCAAGATAGGCTAACGTATAAAATTTCCAATCAAAGGTAAATAAAATGGGACCTAGCCAAAAATCTTTATCCCCCTTCGAATGTACAAATGATTCTTCATAGATGCGTTTATTAAATTCAGACAACACTGCACCCGAAAAGACCAAGTCTTTTTCTGGTGTATTAAAGCTGATATCAGCGTCAATTTCATGGTTTTTATAACTATGACCATACTCAATGTGACAGCGACGTTTTGCTGTGTAGTTGACCTTTATATCAATACTGCCTTGCAACTTCATATTTAAAGACACATCGACGTTTACATTATCTTTATTTGATTCTTTACTATATTCTTTTTGAAAGTTAACAGGAACACTAAATCGCTTCTGCTTTTTAATAACTTTTTTATCACAAAACTTAGCTTCAATTGTACCGCTTGAGTTTTTGGTATAAATATAATTAGATGAAAAAGCTGCTCTAACAGCATTAAGATCAACGACAATCGGAGAATCAAGTTTTGTTCTCGTTAAATCATCGCGCAAAGTCAAATTGTAATCAGATAGAAAGTCAGATTTAGCTTCTGTTGGAATGTTTAATGTCCGAATTTCGTTAAGGTTATTTATATAAACAACATTGGTTCTATTTTTGGGTTGCGCATAAAAATCATCGTCTAGATTATTAAACGTTTGAAAATTAGCAAAACTATGAATGCTAACGATAGAAGTTAATAAGCCTATAAATAAATTTTTCATATATCCTCCTTATTGGCTCAATATTTAAAAATTTCCACTATTGTAAAAATAAAGTCGGAAAGACTTGGGTTTATCGCTTTCCGACTAAAATTAGCTCTCTAGTTAGAGCTGGTATTTAAGCTTACGCAGTGACCACCATGCTGATTAGCGGCATTTGCTCCAAGATAAATTTCGTTGGTATTACAATTTTTACTGAGGGTGTATCGAGTTTCGAACTTGTAACCGCCACTAACGTTGGCACAGGTACCCCAGTGTTTGCTAACTGCATTGGGACCAATATACACAGCATCACCAAAGCAATTTTTGTATTGCACGATTTCTGATGTTACAGAACAATCTCCAATCGACTCTAAACAGAAGCCTCCATGCTTGTTTGCTGCATATGGTCCAACATAGCTTCCACCATTTTGACAGTTTCTGGTTAAACTATAGGTTGCTTTTATCGTGCAAAAACCTTGAGTAAGGGTTGGTCCGTTTGTCTCTGAACCAGCACCATTTCCTTTGGTTAAAATTTGAAAATCTTTAAAATGAAGATCTTCTCGTCCGCTAATTCCTACATAGCATGTCGCTGTAGATACTAAGTATTTACCAACATTGTTACTGCCATTAACCTTACAAAAATACTGTTCCTCGTCATAATGAATAACTTCTGCTTTAACCGCGTTTTTCGGAAGAACACTGTTATATTGTTCCCATTTGTAGGTTCCATCATTATGGAGTACTTCATACTGGTGGCCTATTCGAACATCTTCTCTTCCAAGATGAGGGATATAGCACTTATTCCATTCTACGATTAGTTTTCCTGGTGTACCTGTGTCTTTATCTCGACAAACAGCAACTGTAAGAGAACCTCCGGGAACTTTTCCTGCATAGACGTAATCTGATTTTATGCTTGATGACTTCCACGAACCTTTGGGACGTTCAATTACCGAATCTTTACTTAAGATACGCTGCAGCGAATCAAAAATTAGGACACTGATATATTTTGAACGAGGGTCTACTAATTTTTGATGGGTAGACTCTCTTACAGGATAGCCGGACCAGTCTCCAATGTAAGTTAATTGACTTTGCCAGCTGGAACCAGCAAGACTTCTGTCTAGATTCCCGCTTGAGCGATAGTTATATGGAATAGCTTTTCCGAGCGAAGGTTCCGGCGACATAAAGTTGTCAAAGTGGATTACATTTTCTGTCGGCGTTCTTGATGCTCTACGACCACCAGATTTAACTGGATCAATGAGTCCGAGGTATAAAACGGTCCAAGGATTATCGTTGGCGCGTTTCATGTTGCCTGTTTTGCAGTCAGCATCAACGCCGCCAAGACAACGGGCAAGAAGTAAAGCTGTATCGCCGCCGTAACTGTGACCCATCAAAACAACTAAGCGGTTGTTCTCGCTGTTGTGTACAAGTTCATCTTCAATTTCACGTCGGGCTTCACCATCAGTATCACTAAGATTTGTATCTTGTGGTCCTCCTGATAGAGTATTCCAGCTACCTAAACGTACATAGAACTGATCGAGGATGTCATCAACCTCTTGACGGTTAACATGACGGTATTTTATAAGTTCGTTTTTGTAGGTTGAGCTGAACTGATATTGTCTGTTGTCTCTTCCTGTAAACATTACTGGATATTGAGTGCTGCCATACCCTGTTAAGAAATACATTGGAATCTTTTCTTCATAATTTCTAGGTAAGTCTGAGCTTGCCGAAATAGAAAGATGGATCGAGAGTAAACTAAGTAATATCAATTTTATAAAAAGTGACTTCATAGTAATTCCTTGAATTAAAATATGAGCTAGAAACGCTTCTATGCGTTTCTATTCATCCCAATTATTTGACTCGCACAATGGAGCAATTTCGACGTTAGTTTTAGGTAGACTAAACATTTCAAATACTTTTGCTTCATAATAAAACCCTTCTACTTCGAGGCCATGCACTCTAAGATTAAGCTCTGATTCTTCTTTCCATATGTCCATTATTTCCTTAACAGGTAATTGGTTTTCCTCAAAGCTCGAGGCATCTAAATGAATCTCTCCTTCGTACTCAAAATCGTCCAGCGTATCTAGATAGTCTTCGTAGTCGTAAGATGTCGTCCAAGCAAAAGTAGTTTCATATTCATGTTGTAACTCTGTTTCTCTTATTCTAAAACAAGATTGAGCGTCGCTTTTAACCGCGAAAGACATTTTTCCTTCTTCAATCATTACAAAATATTTGCCAGGATTTCGATCGAGGGCTCCCATATCCCAAACACCCGTTATGCTTTCCCATGCCGTTTCGGGAGTAATTTCAGGGTCTTGATTATCATTATCGTTGAGGTTGCTTGATCCAGAGTTACTCCCTCCTGAGCATGCCGTTAAAATACTTAATGACATTAAAGTAATTAAAAACTTTTTCTTAAACATACAAATTCTCCTTGAGAAATTTTATAAAATGGAAATACTTAATATGGCGAGCATCATACCTATCCCCTTGCGAATTCATACTTTGGCGCATTGCACTTACGCGACATTTCATTGTACCAATGCGACACAGGTTAAAATTCATATAAAACAATAAGATAGAAGGGTTTTTGGTGGTTTTGACGTGCTGGTTTTGCTTGTTTTTAATGAGTAAAAAGGCGATTTGCTAATAGGCTTTATCACATAGAATAAAGTGACGTTATTAAAGAAGAATATGGGTGAGTAATTTCATTCATTGTATTGTAAAAATCATATTTTTATACAACTTTTAATGTTGCTTGCCTTACCTGGGAACAGAGTAATTAGGCGAAGTGATAAATGCGACAGAAATTATTTTGATTCGATTTTTTGGGTTACTTGAAAGATTTGCTAGTTTGGAGTGTATCTGTTTAATGATTTAATCGACTACTGATCGATACTTTGGCCCGGCGTCACACCAAAGTAAGCTTTAAAGCAACGAGAAAAATACGATACTGACGAAAAGCCATGGTCAAAGGCGACCGCTTTAATCGGTAAACCTTCCGATAATGCAGTTTTCGCTCTTCTTAATCTAAAGTTACGAATGAAGTCTGACGGACTTTGACCAATTAATCCTTTGAGCTTTCTTTGAAGCTGACGATCACTAAGTCCTATTTCCCTAGATAGTCTTTGCGAGGAGAACTGATTATCCTGATAGAATTTTTCAATAATGGCTTCGCACTCGTCAATAAATCGTTTATCGACAGTACTGAATTCCTCTTCTACGTTTTGGGACGACTCTGGTGAATCTGGGCTAGCTATTTCAGAGGTGCTTGCAGCGTATCGCGTTTGAATTAATCGTCTTATTGACAGAAGGTTACCAACCCTAAGCTTTAATTCATGCTCATCGAATGGTTTTGTAAGATACTCGTCAGCATTTATTTTCCAACCTTTAAGGCGAGATTCTGTATCCCCTCGTGCAGTGAGCAAGATTATAGGTATATGGCTAGTAAGAATATTTGACTTGAGAGTTTCGGTTACTTGGTAACCATCGAACGATGGCATCATAATGTCCGAAATTATTAAATCGGGAATATGCTCTTCCGCCATTTCTATACCTGCTTTACCATCCTCTGATGTCAAGACATTGTACTCTTCTTGCAAAATTTCTTTTAAATACGATCTTATAGATGGATTGTCGTCGATAACTAGTACGGTGAGTTTGTTTGATTCAATACTTTCATCATATTCTGTATTTTCTAGGTTATCTTTTTCAGCGGTAATTTGAGAACTCAAGTTCTCAAGCTCAACATCGAACAATTCATCAATAGAGTCGTCGATAGAATTGCTATACTCATTTTTCTTGCTAGACTCTTCTGGCAGTGATTTGGGTAAAGTTACGTAAAAACAAGAGCCTTCATTTAGTTGACTATCAAGACGGATTGTTCCTTTGTGATGTTCAACTAACTCTTTAACTAGAGATAGTCCTATTCCTGCACCAGTTACTTTTTCTGAACGTTCGTCAAATACTCTCGTGTAGCGATTAAATATCTTATCATGCATGTCAGGGGCGATACCTATGCCGTTATCCTTTACTGAAAACTCAAACTGCTCTTCGCCGATAGATCTTAGCGATACATCGATAACACCATTTTTTTGTGTATATTTAAGAGAATTGGAAATTAAATTTAATACTATTTTTTGAATAGCATCAGGCATACTTGAAAAGTAAATTTCGTCCTCGCTGGATAGGTTGATAGTAATACCTTTTTCTGCAGCAAGATCTCGGAAGTTGGTTACGTACTCCGAAACTAATTTTGAAACATTGATCGATTTCTTAATGACTTCTTTTTTAAATCGAAACTTTTCCATAAAAATCAGCTGATCAACCATTCTCAGTAGGCGATAAGCATTGTTTTTGATTGTCATCATTCGACGACGCTTACTTTCTTCTTGCTCGTTTTCGAGTAGCTTTTTTAATGGTCCTAGAACTAGAGTGAGAGGTGTCCGAAACTCATGAGAAACATTGGCGAACTCTTCATTTTTGAATGCGAGTAATCGCTCAACATTCTTCTTTTCTTTAGTTAGTTCCTCGGTTCTCTTTTTAACAGCGATTTCGAGGCTTCGTGCTTTCTTTCTTAATGCTTTCGAGCGATATAAATAAATTAAATAGGGTGTTATTAACAGAGCTAATAAATATGAGACTTTTGCCCACCATGTCAACCAAAATGGTGGCTTAACTAGAATGTTAAGCTCAGTTGTGGGGCCATTAAATTGGCCAAATCGGTCCGAGGCCTCGATCAATAACCGAAAGTTTCCGTGGGGTAAATTTGTGAAAGTAGCAACTCTATTACTAGAGTCTGTATTGATCCAACGTTCAGAATAGCCACTGAGCTTATATCGATATTTTATGATGTCTGAGAAATAATAGTCGGTAGAAATAAATTCAAAACCAATAAAGTCAAAAGTGTAATCGAGCTCAATTTTATTCGTGCTGCCGATGGCTTTTCCATTTGATATTTTTAAATTCTTTGCAATTTCATACTCCTGATTCTCGATTAAAAACTTTGATATCAAAGGTTTCTTATTTTTGTTGTCTTGTCTTATGTTTTCTATATCAATTTTATTAAAGCCTTCAGTTCCTGAAAAATACAAGGAGTTATCATTCTCTGAGAAGTAGCCTGCAGTGGTAAATTCATTTGCCTGCAGGCCTAGCTCCGCTGTATAAGCTATGATCCTATTGCTATTAGGGGTTAGTCTAAAAATACCTTTGTTTGTCGTAGCCCATATATCACCGAATGAATCTTCTTTTATATTGTAAATTGTATTATCTGGTAGACCATTACTTTTATTCCAACTAGTTACTTCATTGTCTTTGCTTATACGCCATAAACCATCATTTAATGTACCTATCCACATATCTCCATTTTTACTTACGTTTAACGAATAAACTTCAGTCGTTAATGCTTTAATTGTATCGGGCAACTCTGAGCGGGTAAAAGTATTATTTTGAATATCAAATAGGTCAATACCGTTTTTGGTGCCAAACCATAATTGATTTTTACTATCTATCTCTAAAGTAAAAATTTGATTGCTGTGTAAGTCACTATCGTTTTCTCGGAAGTTTGTAAATGAATTCTTATCAGTATTGTATTTAGAAAGGCCATAAAGAGTACCAATCCAAATATTTTTATCTCCACCTTCTTTGATTGCAAAGACATCCTGATGAACCAGACTGTTCGGGTTACTAGTTTCTTGTTGAAAGTTAGTTATTTTATTTGACTCTATATTTAGGCGGCTAAGGCCGCGACCTGATTGTCCGATCCACAAATCAGTTTCTGTTGACTCCAATGCAATTACGTAGTTGCTTGTTATAGAGTTTTCACTGTTCGTTTTCTCAATCAGTTCACAAGAATTATTGCCATAGTTTATCTTATGAATACCCTTTTCCCACACAGCAAGCCAAAGAGAGTTATGTTGTCCTTCTATAGCGTAAATTGTATTGCCACTTAAACATTCATTGTCTTGATATTGAGATTGATAAAGACCGAATTCTTTTGTATCTAAAGAGACATAATCTAGGCCGGATGCATCTGTTCCGACCCACAAAGTATTATTATCGAAAAACAACTGATTAATAAGGTTTGATGATAATGACGATGAGTCACTGGGTATGTTTTGATAGAAATAGACTTTATCATTTAAATAGTTGTAATTAATGAGTCCATTAAAGCTGGCGATCCATAGTGTATCATTATCTGATTTAATGACGTCTCGAAGCCGATTCTCTTTCTTTAATTCGCTGTTATTAAAGCTTATTTTTTTAACTTTATTACTAGGTTTATTAAATATAAATAAACCATCTTCAGTAGCTAACGCAAGTTCGTCATTATTGAGAGAGGTAATTGATCGAATCGTCAAGTTCTTCGTTTCTGAAATAAGTTGGAAGTTATTATCGTTACTTTGCTTTTTCCACAACCCATAATGAGTACCGATATAAACATCTTCACTCTTATCCAAATAAATTTTGTACGGATGATTAACATGGTTTTTATCTGGAATGCTACTATTTAGACTGAAACGTATGATCGAATTATCGTTAACTTGAAGTACTTCTCCGTCATCAGTCGATAAGTAGAGCATTCCGTTATTTATAATTAGGTCAGTAGTGCCAGAATATGCATTATCTAAAAGTGCATCGTAAGGTGATTCTGTAAAGACATCTTTTTCGATATCATAGAAATATACTCCTGAAGAAGTAAGGGCATAGAGATCTTGGTCCTCCGTTGTGTAGAGCTTTATTGATTTTCCTTGCTGCGATAGATAAGTTTTAACGCTGTAACCATCAAAGCGATTGAGTCCTGAATTCGTTGCAATCCAGATGAGCCCTAGCTTATCTTTTTCTATATCATTGATCGAGATTTGTGATAACTGATCTTTTAAGTGCTTGAACTTTAACGTTGGAGTTAGTATTGAATGACTTAAAGGTGAGTGCAAAGCAAAGGCAAAGAAAGCTGCAACCTTGATTAAGGTTAATAAGCAATTAAGTAAATCAAACTTAAAGCGAGGTAGCATGCAGAGGGGTAACTTGAACTAATATGTTAAAAATACTAGTTCAAGTTATTGATTTTCACAAACTAATTAGAATCCCGGTAACTGTATTGGAGGCGGCATAATCGGAGGCAAAAGAGGGTTTCTCTCTTGATTTTGCAGCCTACAACTGGGGTTATTCACCGGACATCCTGCTGGTGGTGGTGGCTTCGTTGCAGGGTTACTACCTACAATAATTGTCGAGCGATAAAAGATATTTCCAGTAGGCTCTCCATTAATAACTTCTCGACATACTTCTCGTTGTGTTGAGTTAAAGCAAGTCATGTACGCTGGGTTAAAATCATAAGTTAATACGTTGCCAGATGCGTCATAGACTGGGTGGTCGTTATGCCATAAGTGACTATAAGTATTTACTGGTAGGTCTGCGTAAACAACTTTCCATTCAGCAAAAAATTCATGGGACTGTTTAATCAATAAAGCAGTATATCCATCACCTGTTCTTACTTCGACAGCCATTGGAGAGTTAGCAAACTTAAAAGGATTAAAAGAGCTGTTTCGCACAAATTGGTTAAGTTGAATCTGTATGTCTTGCGTAAAATCTGGATTGGCGGCCCAATTTTGTGAGGTAGAAAAGCCACTTAATACATTGTCAACTGTGCCAATGGGAGCTTGGCTTCCATAAAACCGATAATATTGATGGTTCACGAACTCTCTTTTATCGTTAAGATATTGCACATACAAAGAAGTAATTGCATAGGGCGTGTTGGTAACTTGGCCAGAAACATTGTAGGTAGAGTTGGCCACATTAGCTGTTTTCGTAATTAGTACAGTTTTGTAATTACCAAACATTTGGTCGCTGCTTAAATTGGCAACTACGTAGGTTTCTTGAACTTGCGGAGCATCAATTAAATAGTTGTAATTACTTTCCGCTTTTGAAATTGCATGCTGTATAAATTGATCGTCGTATTCACAGTCATTGCATCCTGTAAAAATGTAGTTAGAAGATCCTGAAGAGTATAGGACATCTGCGTTGACCGTACTCGATAGTAACAAAAGAGCAAAACTAAGCTTTAACAACTTGTCCATGATAGCTAATACCTGCTAGATAATTTCAGAGCGAGATAATACATGAGATAGGGGCTTAAATCTCGTAAATAATACCCAGTTACAACGATGCAGGTGTCACACTTTTAACTTCTTGGTCGGAATTAAAATCTTTATTAAACAAATAGTTAGGATTTTCTTCGCATTTTGTGAGTAATTTAAATCTGGGAATTGTTAATATTTGGCTTAGATACTTTTCCTGTTAACAACTCATTCAACAGTGAGTGAACGCAGAGTTTGAGGTTAGGGTTCTATAGGTCGTTTTAGATGAATACTTAATCAATTCGATGTATTAAACAAACTGCTATGAAGCGGAAATAACATTCAGGGATGTCGCATGCGAGAGGATTGAATTTTAAGGCCAATTAATGAAGCTTCAACCTAGACAGAACGATCCAGAGAGTCAAAAAGGGAAGGCAATTTATTGATATTACTAGCAAAGTTTTTGTATGTCGCACAGGTTAAACATGATGTCGGAAAATTGAAAAGTAACAATCTTTCAATAGTCTGAGGCTATCTCCATAATGCGCGCTGTCTTTTAGGAGCTCGATTACTTTATTTTAAGGAGATTGTTATGAAACGTTTGTTAGCCCCTTTATGTTTACTGATTGCCGGTAGTTTACAGGCGGAGTCTGGATTTTTTGTGTCTTTAAATGGCGGCTATACAGAAGTCCAAGACAGCGCGGCGAATACTGATTCTGCAACTGGATTTGAATTCGGATATAAAATGAATGAAAACTTTACTGTGAAGTTTGGCGTTAAAGATTTCGGTGAATACGACGATTCTGCCCGCATAAATGATTCAACAAGGATTTCCACTGAATCTACGTTGACTTCAAGAAACGTTAGTTTTGTCTACAGCTTGCCTTTGGATGATTCATTTACTTTCAATGCTGAAGTTGGTTATTTAGATTGGAAATTCGATTCAGAAACCACATTGAGTGAATATGACGATTGGAGAAACCGATGGGAGCACACCTCGACAACATCCAATGCATCGGATAGTGATTTCGCATGGGGACTTGGCCTTGCTTACAATATGAGTATTATTGAGTTAGGATTTAATTTTAACAGTTACAAATTTGATAAAACCGACGTCAAAGAAACTGAGTTGACGGTTACTTATTACTTTTAGTGACATAATCACTGTTACTAACTTAATGTTAGTTAATCCGTACTTCTTTTGAAGCGACCTCTGGGTCGCTTTTTTGTTTCCGGTCTTTATTATTCTTTTTCATTGTAGCTTCGTTTAAATTCATTTTATTAATCCATGTGGCTTAAATCTATCTGTATTATTGAGTCGTTAAATAATACCTGATCATACTCAAAAGCCGGACTATTGAGCTTGTCATGTAAACTGAGGGCCAGCTTTAAGGGAGGTGATTTCATGGGATTAGAATACGTGAAAATTACCTAATTTTCTCTAGTGAGTTAAATAATCTTAAGATAGTTACTTAAAAAACAATAGGTTAAAGATTTTATTTGAAAAGTATAAATTAAGGATGGAATCTTAATGTTGGTAATTTTCACTGAGGTTTTATCGTTTTTTCTTGTATATTTCGCGCTGAGATTATTTTGGTTCCACAGGAAGTTAATTAAATGTTAGTCCGTTCTATATTATTTACGTTTTTATTTTCGCTATTATTAACAGGGTGTCCTAGCAGCGGCTCTGGAAATACAACAGAATCAGGCACCGATATTACCGATCCGGTTGATGATGATTCAGGAAACGATGATTCAGGAAACGATGATTCAGGAAACGATGATTCAGGAAACGATGATTCAGGAAATGATGATTCAGGAAATGATGATTCAGGAAATGATGATTCAGGAAATGATGATTCAGGAAATGATGATTCAGGAAATGATGATTCAGGAAATGATGATTCAGGAAATGATGATTCAGGAAATGATGATTCAGGAAATGATGATTCAGGAAATGATGATCCTTGGGCAGAAATTGTTGGCTTTTGGAAAAATCCTCAAGATGGTAATTCGATCGGAAATTTCCGTCAAATCGAAGAAGGCACATACACGTTATACGTATATGATGATGAGAATGAATGTTATAACACGCGTGTGAGTGATTTTACTTATGTTTCAGAAGGCACTTTCGCTCTATGGTATGAGTATGATGCCCAGTCTTATTTAAACGTTCTTTATTGGGCTGAATATGACGGAGCGCCAGATCTATCCTCTTCAGATTTTCCTTTAGAAGGAAGGACTGTTTTTGATTACTGGGTAGAGGATGGGATGCTTTATTCTCATTGGTTGTCATTTGAAATTGGAGAATACGAATATCCAGCTGTAAATCAGCCTGTATATTCTCGAGAGAGACTTGAAATGACACAAGAGCATCTTGAGTCTTTACTTTGTAGCGAAAAATTAGAGTCTAGATTCAGCCCAATTGACTTAATTGCTAAGTAGCCTTCAAAATAAATAGAGACTGAATAAACTATTCGTCATTATTATAAAGGTGGGCATATTTTGATGCCCACTATCTATTTGTCTTCCTCTTTAAAACCTCATATAAGCTCTATTTGTCGAGCATTATCGTATTTACTTTCGTAGGAATCTTTCAGTAGAAAAATATACACTTGTTCTCTGAT
The DNA here is from genome assembly GCF_007570825.1 of Pleionea sediminis. Taxonomy (GTDB): domain Bacteria; phylum Pseudomonadota; class Gammaproteobacteria; order Enterobacterales; family Kangiellaceae; genus Pleionea; species Pleionea sediminis. Next base: position 2,062,904 of record NZ_SUNB01000001.1, read on the forward strand.
TTGTAGAGTAAAGCTTGTTTAAAATCTCAATTAGTGGTTAGAGAAATCTGGAATTTGATGAGATATATTGAAATAAAATGATGAACTATTCGATCAAAATAGACATTGCTTCTATATTGCAAAGGTAGATGATTTGAGTGAAAAGTGTGCTTTTACTCGGCCTTTTATGTGAAATATAATTAATATCCTCCGAATAAAACCATCAATGAGATAATAAAAAAACTTATCCTTATAAAAGGTCATTGTCGCAACTTGTATCTTTTTATTTCGATACTAGATACTTCATTTTGAAACTATATATACAGCTTTTATTTGTCAGATGTTGCAATTTTCTTTGTGCTTCTTGTATAGAGATAATGAGTTATAAATGTTATCTGCATAGGTAAAAAAATCTAATCAATTTTGACACAGTTAGTTGGTAGTTAAGTTACGTAATAATCTTTTCTAACTATCGGTTTAAGCAAGTTGCATACACAACTTGCCCATCATTTTTTACTCTTGACCCTTGGTAATTACTTGTCGTTTACTAGAACCATCAACGGAGAGGTCGGATAAGTATCAGCAATAGATACGTCCGGTAGTTAAAGTTGCTTTACACAAAAGCATTAAGTTAGTTGTAGATTAATGGATTAATCATAGAGTAGTAACTTAAACGGGCAGTGTTTTAGCTTCTGCGCAAATTATTTTGTCGTGGGGTAAATATGCAAGTTGCTTGTTGTATAGACGACAATTATCAAGTCGTTATTGTCGGCGGTGGTTGGGCGGGACTGACGTTAGCTCGTCAACTTAGACGCACAGACAGTGAATTAAAAATATTAGTTCTTGAAGCTAATACGGAATTTTCAGCCAAGGTTGGAGAAGCAACGGTTGAATTGACAGGTCATTACTTTGTAAAGCGTTTGGGCCTGGTCAATTACATGTATCGCAATCACCTACCTAAAAATGGACTTCGCTTTTTTTACGACACACCCGATCATAATTTGCCATTGACTCAAATGAGTGAGCATGGAACGACGGCTATACCTCCTCACCCTGCATTTCAAATTGACCGAGCTATTTTAGAACGTGATCTCGTTAAGATGAATCTTGATGACGGTATTCAAGTTGTCATGGGCGCAAAGGTCACCAATGTTGACTTGAAAAATGGAGATCACAAAATTGAATTTACGCTTGGAAGTGAAAAATATTCGGTTCATTCACGTTGGGTGATCGATGCTAGTGGACGCCGCCGTTTAATTACGGGAAAAGCAAATTGGCACAACTCTAATGATATTCCCAAGCATGCTTCCGCCTGGGGGCGTTTTGACGGTGTTTTAGATATTGATTCGATGGGTGATGAAAGTTGGCGGAGTAAAGCATTTGGCCGCTTTTTATCGACCATTCATTTTTCTGGTGATGGATATTGGATTTGGGTCATTCCATTAAGTGGAGGCTCGACAAGTATTGGTGTTGTTGCTGATCGTGAACGAGTCAAATCTGTACCGCGCAAAGCCCAAGATTTTATCCAATTCCTAAATCAACATCGTGGCTTGTCACAACTTTTGAATGGTGCCTCACTCGTTGACTTTGAAAGTTGGCCACAGTTAGCTTATCGAGCGAATCAATTTATTAGCGAAGAGCGTTGGGGTGCCACTGGTTTTGCAGCATTTTTTCTAGATCCTTTATTCAGCGGTGGGGGCGATGTTATTGCGGTATTGAATGATTTATTGCATGACATAATTATCGATGACATACATTCTGATAAAGACATTGGCCAGCCACTACCATCTGATCCTGTTGAAACATCGAATAAAGTTGCGCATGGTATTTATCAATTACTGTATGCACATATTTGTAATACATATCCTATATTAGATTGTGCAGAACTATGCTCTCCAGTTATAGCCTACAACACAGCTGCATACTTTATTGAGCCGGCTTGGGATTATATGGCAGGTAACTACAGAGATTTGACCTATTGGAAAAATAAAGACCATCTAAGAAAAGGTTATCTTGCAATTGAGAAAATATTACAAAAGCAACTATTAGAAACCGTAAAGATTCTCAAAAAAGAAGATCGCTATTTTCGTGAAAACGATACTGGTTTTTTCGACTCGGGAGCCGACCTTTATAAATATTTCGTTTTTTCTATGGGCGAAAAAAATCGAGATGGCTGGCGAATTGACTTAAGAACTAAACTTTGGAGTTACACATTTTTATATGTTACGGGTGTAAAGTTAAATCTTAAGGACTTTAGTTATCGACGAATCGTTCAGGAAAATCTTACCTTTATTGATATTTTAAATAAGCCTTGTTATTCGTTAGACGATCTACCAGAACTTTTAATTAAATTGTCGCAGTCATTAGCTGACAAGCTAATGGAAAAATTTGACTACTCAATCGCAGTTGAAATAACAACAGAATCATTCGCTACAGATGATATTGCCGTTCAAGTACTTGATAAAAACATAGAGCAAGACGAGTTAAATAAAATTCAAAAGTTTGCCAACCGACTGTGGGTAGATAAATCTGAATATATCGAGATGCCATTTGTTGTCCCAATATTTTTAAAATTCTGCAGAGGTCTGGATGAAGACTATATGATGCAGGCTGTAAAGTTAGTTGAGGAAGAGTTGGAAACCGCTTAAATAATATAATAAGAAAAGGCTGTCGGATTATGATCAATCGAAATGTATTCAAAGTCGATGTAAGAGATACTCAATTTCTACTCTGGGAACAGTTTAAGGTACAAGATACTTTATTACGTCACGAATTCTTTCAACAGTTTACTCGCGAAGATATCGATGGATTGTTAGAGCACGCAAAATCATTTTCAACGCAATATTTAGGCACGTCATATCAACAAGGTGATCGGCAGGGTTGTATTCTCAATAAAGATGGAACGGTAAAGTTACCGGAGGCTTTTGTTGAAACATGGAATGAGTTTAAAGACGCAGGTTGGAATCCCTTAGGATCGCCTCTGGAGTATGGAGGTTTAGGTGCTCCCTATGTTGTAGGTCAGGCGGTAAATGAAATTTTAATGGGCGCTAATCCCTCATTTATGATTTATTCAGGATTTTGTAATCCAGCGCTATATCTTATTGATAAATACGGCAGTGATGAACTTAAAGAGACTTATTGCTCTAAGCTAGCCAATGCAGAATATTCGGCGTGTTTATGTATGACAGAGTCGGAAGCTGGCAGTGATATTGGGCGGCTACGCACGAAAGCCATTAAACAAGATGATGGGCGCTATCGAATTCAGGGCGAAAAGATTTTTATTTCCAGCGGTATGCATGATCTAACATCAAACATCGTTTATATCGTTCTTGCTCGTGTAGAGGGAGCGCCTGCAGGAACATCCGGATTGAGCTGCTTTATAGTTCCTCGCAAGAATAATGATGGCTCCGATAACGGAGTTCGCTGTCTACGGCTCGAAGAAAAAATGGGGCTCCATGGCTGTGCAACGGCGCATTTGCAATTTGGTGAAGAAATAGAATGTTATGGTCAATTATTGGGTTCCAGGGAGAACATAGGTCTTTATCAGCTAATGTCTATGATGAACCTTGCTCGTATAGCCACTGGCGTATACGCACTTGGTATGGCATCAAGCGCTTATCTTAATGCTGCTGAATATGCGACGTCTCGATTACAAGGTACCGATATACGACAATCATTTAATGCAAAAGCGCCACGCGTACCGATTATTAATCATATTGATGTGCGGCGAATGCTTCTGGAGATGAAGTCAAAAGTTGAAGGATGTCGAGCGTTAATCATTAAGCTTTCTTATCATCATAGTATGGCTTCAACCTTAGAAGCAGATAACGCCGATTGTAAAGATAAAAATGCCGAATGGCGTCAATACCATTATGAACATTCAGGAATGGTAAATTTGCTAACTCCCATAGTAAAAGCATATACGTCCGATCAAGCGTGGCGTGTTGCCGAGTTAGCAATACAAGTTTACGGTGGACATGGTTACATTTCAGATCATCCGGTTGAACAATACGCTCGCGATATTAAAGTATTATCTATTTGGGAAGGGACCAACTTTGTTCAGTCTGCCGATTTGGTTAGAGACAAGCTAGCAATGGGACGTGACTCAAAGCTTCTCAAATTATACAGCAAACATATTAACGAGTTTGTCTCGCAGCAAAAAGATAAAGAATACTTACAAACCGAACTTCAGTCTTTAATTAACGCACATTCTGTATTGTGTGAAGTTCATGAGTTGTTTGGATTGTGGATAAAGCAACAAAAAATGGAGATGATTTTCGGAGTTTCAACTCGCTTTTTGCATATGATGGCCCAAGTAACTTTGTCCTGGTTATTGCTTGAATCAGCTTATATTGCTCATGAAAATCTTCAAAATAAAGAGTTATCTGAAGAGATGAAAGAGTTTTATCACGCCAAGATTACTTCCGCGTCCTACTTTATTAAGAATCATCTTGCGGAAATCTACTCAATTGCTGAGATTATAAAAAGTGAAGACAATAGCGCACTTATAGCATCTGAAAAAACATTTTTGCCAGAAGAGCTATTAGCATAAGAATTAAACATGGAGTTGGCTAAGATGAGAATATTTTCGTTATCAGAACTCTACTCGAAAGTAGTTGATGATCAATACAAAGGTCAAATAATTCCCGATGATAATTCAAGGGAGTTATCCAAACAGGGGTTGATTGAGGCTTCCCGTGATATTGATGAATATGAAAAAGGATTTAATTATGGCGAGAAAGTGGTATTACTCGTTGATAACTCTATTGATTCAGTTTCAATGATTTTGGCTTGCTGGAACGCCGGACTTGTGGTTGTTCCTGTAAAGTCTGATATGGCTATGGACTCAGTGCAAGTAATTGCTGACGATAGTAATGCAAAAGCAATCTGGAAAGAGGGAAACTGGATTAGTAATGGTGGCTTCAAACCTGAGTTGTCACAGTTTGAATTACGACAACCTCATCGTGTTACTGGTTCCGATCTAGCTTTGATTATTTATACTTCTGGTAGTACCGGGATTCCTAAAGGCATTATGTTGACTCACAATAATGTCATTACTTCATTAAATTCAATCAGTCATTATTTGCGGCTTGATACTGAAGAAGTCATTTTAGGATTGTCTCCGTTATCGTTTGACTATGGACTTTATCAACTGTTGTTTGCACTAGCTAATGACTGTTCATTAGTGTTGTATCAAGGTCAGTTTAATCCTATGAAAGTTATTGCGAATATCGAGAAGCACTCCATCACATTAATACCCATTGTACCAGCAATGGCTACAGCAGTTTCCAAGGTCGCAAGAATTGCTAAGGGTAAATTAGCTACTTTGAGAAAGCTTACCAACACAGGTGGACACTTATCAGAGTCGACGATACGTGAGTGGAAAAAGCACTGCCCCGAGTTACAAATCTTTTCTATGTATGGATTGACCGAATGTAAACGAGCTTTATATCTTGAGCCCGAATTATGGAACGCAAAAATGGGTTCTGTCGGTAAACCGATCCCCGGACTGGATGCGAGAGTGTTTATTGAGTCTGGTGAAGGTAATTATGTCGAAGCAGACCCTTACCAAGTGGGAGAATTATTCGTACGTGGTAGTGGCGTTATGCAGTCATACCGGAAAAGTCATTCAGGTGGTGGTGCAAGAATTATTAGCGGCGATTATCGTGACGATAACTGGTTGGCAACAGGAGACTTATTTTGCTACGACGAAGACGGATTTTTTTATTTTAAAGGGCGCACTAAAGAATTAATTAAACAAGCTGGATTTTGTATATATCCCGTTGAAGTTGAGAGCGCAGTCGAGCAACACGCTAATGTTAGTCTCTGCGCCATCATTGGCTCAACCGATAGGTATGGCGATGAAACTGCGTTAATGTTTATTCAATTGTGTGACAACAGTGAAGAAGCTCAAACAGCGATCAAGCATTGGCTGAAAGAAACCATCGATAACGATTATTTACCGCGAGAAGTTCGGTTTGTCGAAGAAATGGCACTAACAGTTAACAGCAAAATTGATAAGAACCAATTAAAAAAACTGGTAATGGAAGAATAGCTTATGACTCACTCTCTAGATAATATTAAGTTAATGTGGCGCGAAGAGCCTAGGAATTTTCAAACACCTTGTTATTTGTACAGTGTGTCAGGGGTGGAAAAGAATTTTTTAACGTTAAAAAATCTATTAGGAACAAACCTCGTTTATTCTTTAAAAGCTAATCATTGTGTCGATTTATTGGTTCGTTGCGGTCACTTGTTTACCGACGGAATTGAAGTCGCTTCTGTAGGCGAGTTGAATCTTATTGCTGGTGGTGATGGTGTTAAGTTTATTAATAATCCCTCCATGGATAAACAAACTATGCGCGCAGCTATAGGTTCAAAGGCAACAATAATTATTGATAATGAACAGCAGCTCGATATGCTGGGAGAGTTTATTGGTAAACGACCTCTTAACCCTGTCTTATTCAGGCTCAATAGTTGTGTACTTAAGACATTTATGCCGGAACACGAATCAGTACGTAGTGATCACTTTGGCATGGACTGGGAAACTGCCAAGCGCTGTCTCAAATGGGCCAATGATAATAATATTGAAGTTCAAGGATTTCATCTTTTTAAAGGTTCTAACACTTTTGTGAAAACTGCCATGTCCTCTGTAACTGCAGTTTTAAAAATCATTTATGAATTTGAGAAATCGCTGGGTTACCCCATTAAAATGATAAATTTGGGAGGCGGTTTTGATAATCAACCAGAACTTTCTGATTTTGATTTTGATGCTTATCGTAATCTCCTTCAGGAAATTCCTGAACACATCGAAATTTCTCATGAAGCGGGAAGAGCTATTATGGCCTCTGCGGGTTATTTTCTAACCCGTGTTCGCTCAGTTAAACAAATCGAAGATCAATCTTACATAATTGCCGATGGTGGGATGAAACAAAATTTCTTACTTGCGAAAACGGAAAACAGTTTTCGGCGTTATGAAGAGCCTATGATCTTGACTTCTAATGATTACGAATCCGATAACGACAAAGAGACCGGAACTGGAAAAGCTTACATTGTTGGAACGTCTTGTAATCGAGATGATGTTATTGGTGCTATTAATAATATCAGTGTAATGCCGGCAGTTGGTGATGGGTTATTGTTTAGTCATTGTGGTGCTTATAACGAAAGTTACACCTTAGGTGATTTCCTAAGTTTACCAAAAGCACAAGCATATATAGTGGAGTAGGCAATGACTAACATCAGTACACAATCCATATTCTCTTTGTACATAAGTGATTTAATAAATGATAGAGAGTCGATACCTCAATCAATGCGTTCCATTTTGGAGTGCGCTACGACTCGATTGATTGATTCAGAAATAATTATTGAGGATTCATTTGAACCAATTAGTCCTTTAAAGCCCTCCAGCGTACAACAGTCTTTACCGAAGTTTGAACAGCAATTTGTAATTGACGAATTGGTTAGTGCCATTAAAGAGGATGGCTTCGGAAAACATTTTCACAACATTATAGGATTGTTTGGCTCAATCATGCTGCAGCTTTCCGCGAACGAAAAGCAGCAGGACGCAGTAACGCAATGGGTTGATGACGGAATCTTTGGTCATTTTTTGATGACAGATATGGGCGGCGCTGCATTGGACCAATGGAAAACAGAAATCGTAAAAACCGAAAATGGGACTCAGTTAAAGGTTGCAAAAAAATGGGGTATAGAGGCTCATAATTTAGGTTTTTTGATGCTGGTCGCTAAGCAACAAGGAAAGCCTTATCCAGTAACTGTTCTTGTTGATCCTGTACGAGCATCGCAGTTAACCAGTGAAAAAATAGGTAAGAGCTTTCTTGATGGTGACCTTCAATTGGGCAATGTAAAAGGACTTATCGATATTTCAGACGAAGATCTACTACTCAAAGGAGGGTTAGGTGCCGTCAACCGTTTTTTAACTTTATGCAGACCTCGATTTGTTCTGTCTTTAATGAACTATTTAGATTATTTGAAAAATCAAAAAAGACTTGATCTGAAACAGTCACATCAAGAATGTATTGAGTACTTAAAGCACGTAGCACAGTCAATCATTGATGATACTGTATTTTCCGTACATTCTGTTGATAGTGTACTGGCACTAAAGTTTGCTAGTAACGAACTATTATTGGACTTGGTCTTACAGGGATGTTCCCCTTCAATTTTCGATCAGCGAGATTTGTTGGCGTTTACAAAAATGGAAGGGAGTTCATATCGTTGCCTGTACGAAATCTATAAAAAGCAACGAGGGCGCAGATTATGAGTCTCGAATTACGAACAGCTGTTTTTCATTCATTACCACAACAATTATTTGCAGAAAACTACAGCCTTGAAGGACTGAGTCAGGCGGTACTTAAAAAAGTTGAAGACCAAACACTCGATGTTATAGAGGATTTAGAAATTGTGGATCAAGAGCGAATAGCACGACACTTCGTTTGCTCAACCATGATAGAGATGCCGTTTACTTCTGGAGCAATTGATTGGCAATCATTAACAAAAGAGTTCGCATCATCTCACTCAGCTCTACCAAGATCTTTCGTTAATGCTTATGAATGTGCTTCCTGGGGCTACTCATTACGTTATTATTTAAATCAGTCTGACAATCCTTTAATGCTTGTCACTATAGTCGATGCGAATTTGTTGGGACTAGAGTTTTGGCAGCATAACGAGAATTGGGGCGACTCTGGTTTTGGTGTTTGTACTTTGCTGCTTGAAGCTGTGGGTGACAGTAAAGATGATGTCATTACTGGGTGCGCGACAACTTATAACTCTACTGCTGAGTTTGCAACTATTGTTCGCCGTTGGTCGGCTAAAGAGCCCGATTGTCCTTTGTCTCTACCCTTTTTTCCTGAACATATTCGAACCGTATTCGATCGAATGCTAGCAAATAGCAAACGATTACCTGATAAACATGATGATTATGGCCATTGTTTTGGGAGTGACCCTTGGTTAGCGATCATTGATGAAGGTATGAAGCAACCTGCGGAAAGAAATCATTCTGTTTTAGCATGTTCTATTGCACTAAATGGCTATTACTGCTTGGCAAAGATAAATATAAGCCCTAATACGCGTTTTCATTTTAGTCGACATGAAGGTAATTTGATATGACGTCAAGTATTCAACATTATATTGGCGATTTGGAACGAACTCCTTTTCCTAATCGACCCACTCTCGCGCAAGCTCGAATGATGCCTTTATTCAATGAGCATGACTTTACTGTTATGGCAGATTTGCCAGCAAATGAGACTCGAGTTCTCCTTAGTTTTTCAGATTATTTTGAAATGCTCGCTGGACTGGTTGATGTCGCATTAAATTCAAATTTAGATTTGGAACAGATTTTAGTTTCAGTTTCGATGCCTAGTGGAGGAAGATTACCAAAGCCTCTGTTAAATGATCGAGTTTTTATGCTTCAAGATATTACTGATGAAGAGGCGAGATTAGTTAAATCTGATAAACGGTTTTTGGTTATTGATGACCATATTTGTCGGTTTCGACTGCAAACTGGCGATAATAGCATCCATTTACGAATGCATAACATTAAAGATCCTGATGCATTTAGGCCCTTAAAAGAATATCTCTCATCTGTTGGCGTTAAGTCGCGATAATTTATGTATATTCATCGATATTGGGCAAAACAAACCAGTCATTCAAAAAGTGCTATAGATGCATTAAAGAATGACATTAATCAGCTGAATGAAATGCCAAGCGTCATTTATTTAGTGTCTGCTGGTGAATTAAATGTATTTTTTGATGAAGAGGTAAGGCAGTTTGTTTTATGGCTAGAATCGCACAATGTTCCTATCGAATTTGTTGGAGCTGCCTGTACAAGTATTCATGCCGCTCTCTTAGCATTTAGCGAATCTACGTTTGACAGTGCTTTAGTTCTGTCTCTGGAATGTAATCGAGAATTGCAGCAGGAATGTCTTAATGCAGTTGGTGTTGGTAATTTACCAGCGCAAGGCGGTTTAACAGTAAAACCTTGTGTGGGATTGATGGTTTTACAAAAGGAGTCGGATAATAGTCAGTGGGTTGTCTTGGACACGCAAATTTTGAGTCAAGCTCTAGGTATTCAGTCCGCTCAAGCAATGTTGCGCAACTTACGTCATAAAATTAGTGATGCTGAGTTAACGGGTAATGTCGTGTCGTTTTCCATATGCTCAAGCTGGTCTGACTCATTACTTGATGGATTGGAAAGTGAAAGTTGGCTTCCTAGTTATGAAATAGACCATCACCATTATCTGAGTTTAAAGCCCATATTTGAATTACAACGATTGCCAGAATATGAAACAAGTGACCGAACCTTGCTATTAATGACTTTAGGCGGTGGAGGCCGAGTTGGCCTACTACTTCTTGGTAATGCAACTAGCTGTAAAACAAAAACACAATTTGGTTCGATTAACCGAAGAACATTTGATCTTCAAAGTGAACTTGAAACTATCGTTGAGTTTAAATCAACGACACGATTGGTTGTCGATCGTCTGAGCAACTATATGAAATATCCATCTAAAGATTTTCGAGATATTTCGAACTTGTACTTTCACTGGCAAAAAAATTACTCATGGGTAAATATTTTCAAACTTTTTGAATCCTCAAATACCAAGAAATTAAACAAAATGATTATGGAGCTCTCCGAATGAGTATTGAGTATTTCCATTCAGATGATACAAAACTTGCCTACCGTTGGTTTCCTGTAGATAACGCAAAAGGCACGGTGATTTGTTATCACGGGAGCAGTTTAACAAGTGTTCGATATACAACATTAGCCAGGTTGATCAATCGTAGTGGATATAATGTGTGTCTACCTGACTGGAGAGGCCACGGTGAATCGGGTGGTGCGCCAGGTGATATTGAATATGTCGGCCAACTTGAGCAAGATGTGGGAAATCTTATTGAGCATTTATCAACTCAATCAAAAGTTCCTATTATACTAGGTGGTCACTCGGGTGGTTCACTCATTGCCCTACGTTATTTAAATCAATTCGGTTGCGATAAAATCACTGCATATTTCTCGTTATCGCCAACTATGATGGAATTCTCAGAGACCAGCCGGTATGACAAATCAAAAGGTGACTTTGTTTACCGAATTAAATATGCTCGTCGCCGTCCCTATTTTCGACAAATGCCTAAACAAGCTGGGAGGTATTTACCTAAGCTAAGTCGCTGGAAGTTTCTAATTGCTTTGTTTATACCCTTTTTCAGAAAATTAAAAGTATTGAACTTCCCAGCGGTTGTTCAAGCTTCTCCTAATGAAGCTATGTCGTATAGTTTCAGGTTACTTCAAGGGTATAGTGTTCGCAATTATCCAGAACTACTGAGTTCTATTAATGTTCCCAGTTTTTTCTGTGTTGGTGATAATGACGATGTGATTTCGAGTCAGGCATTAGAGATGCTTTATTCTTGGTACGTCAAACCAAATACATTCAGCCACTTTGAAATTCTACCGAGACTCAATCATATGAGCGTTATTTCAGGAGCAGGTAAGACATTAGGTGACTGGTTGAAAGGTATATCTTCAACAGAAAGGAGGGCTGCGTAATGGAAGTGTTGGAACCTTTAGTCAAGAATACCGAAGGGTCATCGAAATCAAAAGCCTGGCCGAAAAATATTGAGTTCGAATTAACTTTGCCTCATTCAAAAGACTCTCAATGTATTTTTTGGGGCGTGATTAATAATAGAGAAGATCTACTTTATTTAGCGCAGCAAAAAGACTCGTGTAGCGATAGAGAGCTAATGATAAGTCTATTATTGAATAATGATGTATCGATTGTTGATAAGATTAAGGGCGATTTTTCCTTCATATTTTTTGATTCTGATAAATCAAATTTAGCTTTTTTTCGAAGTGAGAGTTCTTCATTTCCTATTTATTACAGTGATAGCTCGTCGAAACTGAAAGTATCTGATCGACTCAATGTTTGGATAAATCAACGAGGCGCAGAATGCAACATATTTCGAGTTTTAGAAAAAACGTTCTTCGGTATCAACACTGATAGGGCAACATTGATCAATAATGTAGATCAGCTATCACCAGGTGAAATGATTTGCTTTTCAACAAATAAGTTATTGAAGAAAGTTAGTGAACATTCTTTTATTAGTGAAAAAAATTGGTTTAAAAAATATCCGTCTATTACCTGTCGTATCGACTGGAAACCTGAGGTTGGTAGTTCTTCAATAGAAAATAGCTTTTTTAATTACATACCAAAACTAGCAAGAAGCCTCGGTTTACCAACCAGCTACTTTATTGCCAATAAACTCTATATAGCAATAAAAAATCATACGAACCAAATCAGTTTTAATATTAATGAAGTAGTGGATGAAGTCCATGTTTTAGATTATGACGATAAGCTTTCTTTGATTAATCCAATTCTTAAAAAGAAGATCACTAAGAGAGAACTTGAAGGATATTTATCAGATAAAAAACAACGTCTGATTAATGAGTTTGATCAATATGGCGCAAGGTACAAGTCGTTTAATGAGTGGTTTACCTGTCGTTACTATCTACCCAATTTCTTGAGCGACATAAGGGAGATGAGTGCTGATTATTCAAATACTGTGGTTCATGAGCAAATCGATTGTAGCCAAAATGAATTAGACGAAAAGCCAGTGTTTAATATTGAAGATAAACCACCGTTCAATGTGTTTGAAGCGATGCAGCGTTTGTTTTGGCATGGTGTCCCTGGGGGAGTGAATGATTGGTTTAATTTGGCGCCTATGCTATCTGCCGGTGTAATTAAAAAACGAAAATTAGATCCCGTATTTTGTGAAAGTTTTGCAGTATCACTATTGTCAGTTGATTATTTAATACGGATGAATCAGTGGGTTTTAGTGAAATAAAAAGTTGTCGTTAAACATTAATAATAATGAAAGAGGAAGTGTTATGTCTGAGATCGTAGAGTCAAACTTAGGTGATTTACAAATTCAAGTAGCTCAAATGTTGAATAAAGACCAAGTTGATGGTGATACACCATTAATTGAGTTAGGTGTCGATTCACTAAATATTGTAGAAGTTATTTTAATATGTGAGCAACTCTACCCGGATGTAATGAATCCAGAAAATCTTGTTTTTGACGAAAATACGACTTTGAGAGAGATGGATCAGCAATTAATAGAAAACTCAGTCGTTCTATAACGGGAGAAAATTATGTTAAAAAAAATTGCTATCTTTGTTCTTATTTCATTTGTTATCGGTAATACGATTGCGTGGCTCTCTGGAGCTGCGCCTATCAAGTTTGAGCCTGTTGAAATCAGTGATACTGAAGAACAACTTAGAAAAGAATATATTCTATCGTTGAAAGAAGACGCAGCAGATAAAGAAGCATTAGTTTACCTAGGTTCTTTGTACTCAAATCATAACTTGATTGATAAAGCACATGAAGTACTTGAAAAAGCTTTTGAGCTTTACCCTTCAGATCCAATGGTGCAAGCATTTTATTATGCTAATGAGAGTAAAAGGGCTGGCGCTATGATCGATTTATCGATGGGAGTATATAAACTATTTAAATTACAAGAAGCTATTGATGGAATTAATCGAGCCGTTGAGGCGGATGAAGGTAATCTTCTGGTTAGGATAAATCGGCTTATTACCTTTGGTTATCTTGGTGATGTTAACAATGATTTTGAAACCGTTTTCGAGGACGAAAAGTGGGTCATGCCACAAGTGGAGAATCAGAAAGTTTTACCTAACGATGTTTATCAACATATGTATGTCGCATTAGCTAATGCTTATAAAATAAAATCTGAAGAGACTAAAAACGACGATGTTTTCTCAAATAAATACGAATATTACATCGATCAAATTGCCAGCAGTGGTGGTTGTCCTCAGAGTTCTGTTAAGCAATGCAAAGAAATTATTGGTCAATCGAAGGAATAAATTCGATGTTATTACGAGCTACCAACGTTAGTAAGTCATACAAACTGGGAGAAAATGAATTGCGAGCTTTGAATGAAGTGAGCATTGATATTCCTCAGCAATCTTTTATTGTCATTCACGGCAAAAGTGGCAGTGGTAAAAGTACATTATTAAACGTTTTAAGCGGGATCGAACCTGTGTCTTCAGGTAGCTTGTATTTTAACGATGAGTCCTTCTCGACTATGTCTGAGCGAAAGAGAACATTGTTAAGAAGAGACCATTTTGGAATTATATTTCAAAACTTTAATTTATTGCCGGTTTTTACTGCATTAGAGAACGTTTGCTATCCATTAAGTTTGTTAGGAGTTGGTGATGCACGTAGGCAAGGTATGGATGCTTTAGAGCGGGTTGGATTAGCTAATTTTCATAATCATCGCCCAGCTCAGCTGTCTGGTGGTCAAATGCAAAGAGTCGCAATAGCAAGAGCAATTGTAAGTAAACCAGACGTTATTTTTGCCGATGAACCTACGGCCAATCTGGATACTCAAACATCTGATACGATTGTAGAGCTTCTCGCCGAATTAAATGCTGAGAGTAAAGTGACATTTGTTATTGCGACACATCATGACGACTTCAATCCTTACGCAACTGAGCGCTATGAGATGGCTGATGGAAAGATGAAAGGAATGGTATCTAAGGAAGTCGAAGAGTTAATGTCGACCGAAAGAATAGAAAAAAATAGTGTTTTGGAAACTACCCTATGATTAAAAATATTTTTGTTTTTTTACTATTGTTGCTAAGCAATGTTTATGCGGAAGTAACTGCGCCAACAATTATTCCTGGTACTGACGAGTTACGAAAAGAGTTTGTTAATAAAATAGATCTAAGTAATGCTAGCGAGTTAGACCAGAAAACTTATGCCTTAATAAAAATGATTCAGGTATATGATATTCCTGAGTCTGAAAGAGACGCTGTTTTAAAAGAATACGGCACTATCAAGTCTCAGATTAAAATGATTAAAGATGACCCAGAGATTCAGGCAGCTTTCGGTGCATTAACATCTTACTTATCAAGTTTTTTTAACGATAACTATTCCAAGATTTTACTCTATTCGAGAAAGGGGATGCGACTGATGGATTCTGCAGTAAAACAGAATCCTGAACACATGGGTGCCCGTATGCAGCGTGGCATTGCACAGGCGAGTATGCCAAAATTTTTAAATCGTGCCGATAAAGCTGTTGAAGATTTAACTATGGTTTTAAACCATACAAAAGACATCCAGGATAAAAGCTTTATTGCCATGATTCAGTTTTATCTCGCTATGGCTTATGTCAAAAACGAAGATGAGGATAAGGCCGGTAAGATTTACCAATCCTTGTCATCCAGTGACATGAAACCTTGGTCGGAAAAGTCAAAAAGCGCACTATCGGAGCTATGACGTGTTACTTAATCAAAAAATGGCCTTACTTAATGTTTTTCGCAATTATCGCCGTAGTTTAATTACTTTGTCAGCGATAATTCTTGGCTGTACGGCGCTTATATTATTTGCTGGTTTTATTAACTCTATGTATCAAGGAATGAGAGAAAATTTGATTCATTCTCAACTTGGGCACATTCAGATTTACGCGAAAGGATATAATAAAAATAGTGCATCAGAACCAGAAAAATATTTGCTGGACTCGACAACAGTATCAAAAGTACAAGATATTCTCGAAGCCGACGCTGACGTTTTGCTTGTAACCGAGCGGTTGAACTTTAATGGATTAATTAGTAATGGCTCACAATCAGTAGCCGTGGTTGGTGAAGGAATCGTTCCTGATAAAGAAGCTTTATTGAGCTCTGCGGTTTCTTTAAAACAGGGGGATGATCTCTTTTCTGATGACACTTACGGTTCCTTAGTGGGGGATGGATTATTCAATGGATTGTCCGCTAATGTTGGAGAGTATTTAACCATTCTATCGTCTACAGCTGATGGTGCAATTAATGCAATTGATGTTCAGGTAACAGGCGTTGTTTCTACTGGTGTCAGAGAAGTTGACGCTCGATTTATTCGTGCCAACTTATCTCTTATTCAAGAGCTTTTATATACCGACAAAGTGAGTCGAATGGTTGTGTTATTAAACAACACCGACGACACCGATAAAGTCTTTCAAAAGCTTGAGCAAATTTTTGAAGAACATGATCTAAATATTGAAATGCGTACCTGGTCCCAACTGGCGGGTTACTACCACGAAGTGGTCGGATTATTTAATAGTATTTTTCAATTTATCAAAATTATTGTGTTATTTATTGTCGCTTTGAGTATCGCGAACACGATGTTAATGGCTGTTATGGAGCGGACTCGAGAAATTGGAACCATTCGTGCAATTGGTGGAACACCTCTGAGTGTGATGAATTTGCTGTTATCTGAGGCAGCAATTATTGGATTGATTGGTAGCACCTTAGGTATTGCGTGTGGATGGTTTGGAGCCGAGATGCTTAATCATTCAGGTTGGATGATGCCGACACCGCCTGGTAGCAGTCAAAGTTACCCTATAAGAATTATTATTGAACAATCGATGATTGTTGAAACCTTTCTGATAGCGTTGGGTGTCGCTGTAGCCTCAAGTATTTATCCTGCGTTTAAAGCAACCAGGCTTTCAGTTGCTGATGCTCTTCGCTTTGTTTAGATAAAATAAGATAATTCAGGTCGATAATATGAAAAAGAACTCTAGAAAAATATTCCTCAGTATCCTTGTCTTAGTTTCTTTTTCACTAAGAGCAGATGATATTAATTATCTAGAAATACTTGATTCAGTTCGTGGTTATCAAGATAGTGGTTTTAAGTTTGACATCGTTAATGTCAGTGTCGAGCCCGACGGGGACAAGAAGCAAAATCAGTTGAGAGTCAAAGTATTGAATGACAAATCTTTGGTGGAGTTTATTTCTCCTGAGAGAGTAAAAGGTCGAGCTTTACTTAAAGAAGGAAAGGATATGTGGCTGCACATACCCAACACGCGACGTGTCATTCGGGTTGCTCCCGCACAACGGTTGTTGGGTCAAACGAGTAACGCCGATGTTGTTGGTGTTAGTTATTCTAAAAATTATAAAGTAGAGCAGGTTGATGTTAACGAGAATAGCTCCATAACAGTTAATTTGGTAGCGGAAGATAAGTCGGCAATTTACCACAAAATCGTTTTCGTTTTAGCTGCAGAAACGCCTCATCTTCCTGTTCAAAGTGAACATTATTCTCGTAGTGGTAAGTTGATAAAAGTCGCACATTACAAAGAGTATAAAAAATTTGATGGTCAACAAAAACTTCATAAATTGCTATTAGTCGATCCGATACGAGAGGGCTATCATACCTGGATGCTATTTGATAACTACCAAAAACAAACACTCAGTGTTCAACAGTTTGCTAAAGATGAGTTATCACGCTTATGACCTTGCGGTATTTTTTGATTGGTTTAATTAGTCCGCTACTATTTTCCGCAGACTCAACCTACGACGACCCGTTTTCTGATATAACTATCGAGTCACCAGAATCGCAAGCTTTTGAGTGGAACGCCGATTGGTACTCCTATTATCAAGAGAATGAGCTTGATCAGAGTCAGCTTACCAACTTAATAGATTTTACCGAACAGCGACAGATTCAAGGGCTGCAACTTAATTTAGATTTTGCGATTAATGATAATTTTCGCGTCTATTCTTCAGGCTTCTATGAAGCCTATGAAGATGATGATGCTCCGACTGAAAGTCGCTCTGAAACTTTGGAGTCATTTGTAGAGTATTCATCGGCAAAGAAAATTTGGAATGTTGCAGCGGGACGCAAGAAAATACAATGGAGTGAAGGATTCAATTGGACTCCGGCGAATCTTTTTCAGCCCTATTTCGATCGACCTAATTACGATCGTGATGACCGTGAACAACTAAAAGGTTGGGATTTGCTTGAAATTAATCGACGATTCGCAGATTCCAGTTGGACTTTAGTTGCAGCTGATAAAATTGAGCATTCATTAGATCCATTGTTAATTGATCGATATCAATACGCGTTGAAATATTCAATAGCAAGCCCGGCCGATATCTCATTGATTATTTATAAGGTTGAAAGCCTTGAAGCGAGTGTTGCATTAACATGGAGCCAACTATTAACTGACACTATTACATTTAAAGCCGATGTTTCCCATATGAAACGACGAGAATTTCCACTTTCTTTGGATAACTGGTTTTTCGAAGATGAGGGATATTTAAAATCGGTGATTGGATTTAGTTACGCTTTCCCCGGTTGGGATTTATCATTTGAGTATTTGTACAACGAACATGGCTATGAAGAAAATGAATGGGACTCGCTGATTACTGAATTGGACAGCGCGAATCTCGATATTGTGAACGGTACCAATCCTGCCAATGGCTTTGAACAAATCGGCCGAATGTTGTCACTTATGGGCTTGGGTCAATTAAGGCAAAACTACGCTCACTTCGCGTTATCAAACTCAAAAGTTGACCAGCTTTTACAATATCGTCTAAGTACACAATCAAACCTGGACGATGAGAGTTATTTCCTTCGTGCCGAATTTATGCAAAACTGGACCTCCCATTTTTCGAGTCGCCTCGAGTGGCAAAAATTTAGCGGATGTTCTGAGTGCGAATTTGGCTTAGTTCCAGAT
Organism: Pleionea sediminis; assembly: GCF_007570825.1. Taxonomy (GTDB): domain Bacteria; phylum Pseudomonadota; class Gammaproteobacteria; order Enterobacterales; family Kangiellaceae; genus Pleionea; species Pleionea sediminis. Next base: position 2,081,387 of record NZ_SUNB01000001.1, read on the forward strand.
ACTGAAGTATTAAGAGTCAGCTTTTATTATTTGTTTTAGATAACAACTTATATAATTATGTATTTTATAACATCATATTGGTCTCGCTGGCTGTTTTTTGTATCGAGTCTCTCGTTACTGTATGTTATTTGCATTTTTTTAAACGATACTCCACAACTTTTTGAGCATCGTCTGGGTGCTTTTGGACATTTCTTTTTTATTGGTTTACTAGCCGCGATTATAGCTAATTCAACTGGCGCTGGCGGTGGTATTATTTTTCTACCGGCATTTACAATGCTGGGAATCTCAACTGAGACGGCTTTATCGACCAGTTTCGCGATTCAATGTTTTGGTATGACATCAGGCGCTTTAGCCTGGTTAAGCTTTCGACAGCGAGAGCGAAACTTAGGACATTATGAGTGGCATGGCTTTACTCATTTACTGACTTTGAGTGTTGTCGGGTCTCTTATTGGGCTATTGCTTGCGCAGTATGTTTTGCCGCCTTTAAAATTTGATGTGCATTCTTTATTTTCTTTTTTTTCGATATTTGTTGGACTTTATATTGTTCTGGCTCCTTTCTTATTTAAAGCAGTTCCCGAAGAGCGGAGCGTAAGCCTTTCTTATATTGAACAATTGTTTTTACTTTTTGTGGCGATAATTGGTGGTATGGTCACCGCTTGGCTTTCTGTTGGTGTGGGGGAATTAGTCGCCATTGCACTATTGGCCATGAAGTTTCGAGTCCAGCAAGCGGTCGCTGTTGCGGTTTGTGTTTCTTCGATTTCTGTCATTGTTGGTGTAATGAAATATGTGGGGCAGGGAATAATTAGTACCGACATATTATTGTTTGCTGCTCCAGCGGCTATGATTGGCGGTGCTGTTGCTCGAGTTATCGCTACATGGTTGGGCGCGATAAAACTAAAAACGATGATGGGTATTTGGATTACATTAAGTGGCGTGCTTTATCTTCAGTTTGGTGTAAGCGCATAACTATTTCGTTGCAGAGCTACCAGTCAGGCATTTTTATAGCTGGTTCATTTGTTCGCAAATTTGTTATTATTTGAGTTTAATATTATTAAATACTGGTTATGTCTGTTATGGTCAAAACGAAACGCAGTAAAATTCATGGTCGCGGCTTGTTCGCCGACCAACCTATTAGAAAAGGTACCTTAATTGGTCATTTAGAAACAAAGCCGGTTGAGAAAGATGGCGCTTATGTTCTTTGGTTGTCAGAAACTGAAGCTGTGCGAGTTTTAAACCAATTCCGTTTTATCAATCATTCATCTCGTCCAAATGTTGCTTACTACGATGATCTTACTGTCGTTGCACTAAAAGACATCAAGGAAGGTGACGAATTGGTGCATAACTATAACAGTTAGATAGAGCCGAGATTGCATTTTCCAATTTAATTATAAAAATTAGGGTTAAGATTCAAAATTTACTAAAAATATTGCGTTGTAACATCCCTGATATATTGGAGTGCTACCTTTATCAATGTAGAATGCGCAAGCAATTCCCGTGATAACGAAAACGATAAAGGAAACGCACAATGAAAAACGCTCTGTTTTTTCTTTTGATATCTTCTTTTCTTTCGATTTCTTCTCAAGCTCTTGAGTTATCGGAAGGCGTTGAAGTCTCTTCTATTGGTGCCTCACAAGGTTCACAACTGAATTATGAACTGCATGTTCCAGATGGTGCCACAAATATTAAAATAGAAATGTGGGGCGGAACTGGCGACGCCGATTTGTATGTGAGGGCCGGGGCGGTGCCGACATCATCGAGATACGATTGCCGCCCTTATCGAACTGGTAATACCGAAAACTGTTTCTTCTCCTCTCCTTCCTCCTCCATTTATTACATTCAACTTCGAGCTTACAGCACTTTTTCCAACGTCTCCCTTCTTGCTACTTACGATGAGTCACAAACTGATATGGATGTTCTTGACGATGGCCAAACTTTATTTGGTCTTGCAGCTGGGCAAGGATCTTCCAGATATTTTGAAATCAATGTACCGTCAGGTAGTACTCAGCTTACCGTTGCAATGAGTGGTGGCACTGGTGATGCTGACCTGTATGTGAGAGCGGACGCGCAACCAACACAATCCAGTTATGATTGCCGACCATATATTGGTGGTAATGATGAACTGTGCACTCTGAATAACCTACAAGCCGGTAACTACTATGTTTTGATTTACGGATATTCGAGTTACAGTAATGTGAGTTTGTCGGCCAATATTGAGGGTGGAAATGGCGATGATGGCTCCGGAGACGACGGACCTGGAGATGGAACTGATGGTGCAACCTGGGACGGTTTTGAAAATTATTATAGCGATGCCATTGGCAAAACAGGGCAAAACTTGCTTGCTGCATTAAATGAAGCTGCGGCGCGTAACCATTCTCGCATGTCTTATTCTCAAGTTTGGACGGCACTAAAATATACCGATGAAGATCCAAATAACAGTAACAACGTTATTTTAATTTATACTGGACGTTCGCAATCAAAATCTTTTACTTCCAGCGGCAATAATGATCCAGACGCCTGGAACCGTGAGCACAGTTGGCCTAAGAGTCATGGTTTTCCAAGTTCTGGACAGTGGGCCTATACCGATATCCACCATCTAAGACCTTCCGATGCATCTGTCAATTCGACTCGGGGTAATAAGGATTTCGACAATGGTGGCAGCCAAATAAGTGAAGCGCCAGGTAATTATACCGACAGTGATAGTATTCAACCGCGTGATGACATTAAAGGCGATATGGCGAGAATGATGTTTTATATGGATATTCGCTACAATGGCAACGATTCGACTGGCGTACCTGATTTGAAATTGGTTAACTATACCAATTCGAGTGGCGCAACTTTGGGCAAGTTATGTACGTTACTGGCTTGGCATAATCAAGATCCCGTAAGTAATGCAGAGATTGCACGGCACGCTAGGATTGTTGAGCAACAAGGAAATCGCAATCCATTTGTTGATTACCCGACCTGGGCCAACCAAATTTGGGAAAGTGAATGTAACTAGTAGCTATCGACTAGTGGTTGTTGTTAAAGGGTCGCATTCGTGACCCTTTTTTATTATCTGTGAAGAATAGCAATTTTGGTCAAGCTTATTCAAAATGCAATGACTATCCTGTTTTTGCTAAGGAGGCAGTGGAGTCAATGTCCAATTATCGTGATCGATTTGTTGATGTTATTCGTTTTATCGAAGATAACCTGGATGAAGAGATTAGTATCGAATCATTATGTCGAGTGACAAACTTATCTAAATTTCACTTTCATCGTCAGTGTTCTGCTTTTTTGGGTATTACGGTAATGACGTTGGTGCGTTTGCTTCGGTTAAAAAGTGCGGCTTATCAGTTAGCTTATCGAGAAACATCTATTATCGATATTGCATTGAGTTGTGGTTACCAAACACACGAATCATTTTCTCGGGCTTTTAGAAGTTACTTTAATCAAAGTCCTTCTGAATTTAGGCAACACCCCGACTGGACTTCTTGGCAATCAAAATATGAGCCTGTTGTTAATTTAAGGGGAAGAGTTATGAGTGAAAATTTTACCGTCGACATTGTCGATTTTCCGGAACTGAATATTGCAGTGATGGAACATCGAGGCTCTCCTGTTTTATTAGGCGATACGATAAGGAAATTTATTGAGTGGCGAAAATTAAACCGACTTCCGCCAGAGAAGAATAGAACCTTTAACTTAGTATATGACGACCCTAGAATTACGCCGCCTGACGAATTTCGTTTCGATGTAGCTTGTGAAATAAAGGAACCACTTAAAAATAAGGGCAATGTATTGGTCACCAAGAGTATCCCTGCCGGGCAATGTGCCAGAATTAGGCATATCGGAAGTGATGATACGATAGGCGCTGTTGTTAATTTTCTTTATTCAGATTGGATTGAAAACTCTGCATATGAACTGAGAGACTTTCCAGTCTTTTTCGAAAGAGTGAGTTTCTTTCCGGAAGTTTTGGAAAAAGATGCAGTAACTGACGTATTTCTACCAATTCAATAAATTGTTACTGTAATCTTGTTTGCTTTAAGCTCCATCTTTATCAAGATGGAGCTTAAAAATGGAAGTTAATGAGATTTCTGCCTAGTCTGATTTGCTGCATTTTAAGTCGCTAGAAAAACAGACTCCGCCATTTTTTGTACAACTTTGCAGCGTTTTTCCTTTAGCCTCGGCTTCTGAACTTCCTGTTCCATAAATTCCACCTGCTCGCATATCATTCATATAACATGCCCATTGTTTCTTATGTCCTCTATCGTGTCTCGGTTTATGTTCCACCATATCCATCAAATTTAAGATAAGTCCTTCTAAACGTCGGACATCGGCCCGTAGTTCTTTAATTTCCTTTTTTAAATAACGGTTTTCTCTTTTTGTGCTCTCATAATCTGAGTGAGATGATGCTGTTATGGCGGTAAAAGCCAAGATAAGAATAAAAAGTATGTTTTTCATTGTCTCGTCCCATTAATAAGTAGTGATAGTGATTATGTACTCCCTTAGCTGAATTCTATCTTAACCGAGTAAGGTCACTCAAAAGATATTATTTAACGAGCTTTAACTCTCGCTCGTAGTATTATTAATCAAATTGCTTTCAGTATAGTTGAGAAAAATCAAGATTAATTCGCACACAGAAACTAATCTGTTGACCGAGTTCTAAATGCGTTAAATGATCGTTGGAGATCAGTTACTGGAAGGTTTTTAAATAAAAATATTAGAATAGGAAAGCTTGAGAGTGTAAACGAGAATTTTACTAATCACTTCTAAACTTGGAAACATTCGTGCGTAGCTCGCCACTTTTAGTGTGAATATTGCCAAGTATCTCCACTAAGTTTGATATTTCTACATTGGTTTGTTGTACATGTTCTTTTACTTTTGTTGTTGCACCAAGAATTCCAACGGTAGATTTACTCTGAATAACTGTTGAGTTAACAATATTATTTGTCATATCTCCGATTTTACTGAAAATATTGACAAGTTCGTCGAGTAATTTTTTAGTTTGACTAACACTTTCAAGCATAGAGTCCGTTTGAGTCACCGTTTGATTCATTCGTTCAACAAAATTTTTATTCAATTCAGAATTTTCTTGAAGAATCGTATTCATGTTTTCCGTTGTATGATGGGTTTTTTTGCTTAATTGTCGTACTTCGTCAGCAACAACAGCAAAACCTCTCCCTGCATCTCCTGCTCTGGCTGCTTCAATTGCTGCATTGAGTGCCAGTAAATTCGTTTGTTCAGTAATATCATTAATACCCGATATCATCGATAGCATACTTTGTCCTTTCTCATCGAGTTCGATTAATCCTTTCTTTAAGTCGGAAATTGCAGCATAGACATTGTCTGAGTTATGGCTTAAGTTTTCCATCGATTGAATGGCTGAGTTTACCGAAGATTCGGCAGAGCGAAGCTGCTCGGCTGTAGATGATGCATGAGAAAAAACGTCTTGTGAATCGTTTGCTATTGCTTCCACCGATGACTCTGTTGAAATGGTTTGTTTTTCAGTATTATTTGAAATACTACTTAGTTCATCGAAAGTGCTTTTGCTTCTATTTACGAGTTCATCTAGCGCTGTTGATGAACGTTTAACGGAACTGACGATTTCGCTTATGGTCTCTAAAAACTGATTGAATTGCTGAGCTGTTCCGCCAATTTCATCTTTTGTATCTATAGGTAATCTAAAATTTAAATTGCAGTCGCCGCTATTAAGCTCTATAAGTGCTGAATAAAGATGTTTTGTTGGCACTACGATATATTTGGTGAGTAAGAAAATAGCAATAAGACTAAAGATTATGGAGAAGCATAAAATAATAATTAATCTCGTGGTTGCTTCGGAAAATGAGTTTTCTAGTTGTGTGAAATCTTCACTATTCTTTTTTTGTAAGTGCGATAATAACTTATCAAAAGATTCCCGTATGTTATCCACAGGCGGAGAAATATCCTCGCGATACATCACTGCGTCTTTTCGCCAAGTATCACTAAGATGTGTGTCTATAATTGATTGACTTATTTCTTTGTAGTTTTCGATTTCATCTTTGACGGCCTCTAAAAGGTCGAGTTGTTCGTAATCTAAATTTAGTGAGAGACTTTCTGACAGAGCTTGTGATGTTCCCGAATAATGGAGTTGCATTTTTTCTAGTGCATTTTGACTTCTTTGGGATAAAAACCGTGAAAAATATAGGTTTACCATCGCCCAGTTGTATCGAAGCTCTTGAAGTGATTGAACTGCTTTACTTGATATGTTTTCGTCGAATAGTAAGACATCACTGATATTTTGAAAAATAGTGAATGAAAGTGGTTCAAGTTCATTTAAGTTTTTAACTAAAGCAGGATAGTTCGATTTCCAGTCATCTACTAGTTTCCGAGCTCGCTCGTCGACATTACGAATTTTATTTAATTCCTCTTCAATATCATCTACGAGATCCGGCATGTCCGGGTCGTTACTGTAATTCCGTTTGATGTTGCTCAGACTATCAAACACGTCTTGCTTAGACTCTAATAGTTTGGTGTGTGAATCCTGTGTTTGAGATAAGCTATAGAGAGCTAGCCGGCTAATAAATATATCAACACGGCTGTTGAGCTTGGTGTATGCCAGCATTTTGGGTTGACTGACGTGAACGACTTGGTGAAACTGTTGCCGGGCATTTGTAAATTGATCGTAACTAATAACTGATGACACAATCAATAAAACAAGTACAGGAACGAACAAAGCTAAAAGCTTTGTTCGAACTCCAAAATTAGAGAATGTACCTTTCATAATAAGTAAAGTACTGTGTTAATTAGAGTGATCTCCAGTTAGGTGAACGGAGTATATATAGTCTCTATCTTTTATACTCATGTGGCATGCAGCACAGCGCTGATTTATAGCTTCGTCTTCTGCTTTGCCTCTCATAATCACTTGGCCATCTTTTGTTGACTCGATATATTCCCAGTCACCACCTTTCGGTGAGTAGCCTTTTTCATGCTTAACCATTATCGTTAAAGTCGTTGCTAGGTCAGGTCTTCCCTTATCTGAAGTGAAATTTTCTTTTAGTACGACAGTGCCGACCGGATATTCTTGATATTGCGCTTCGTAATCGTCACCTTCGTCAAAAGCTTGCATCCACTTTATGTACTCATAAAAGTTTTTCTTATAGGTTTTACTCCCTTTATCAGTATAGACCACAATAAATTGATTCCAATGAAGACCAGAGAGTTCAAAGCCGGTCATTCTATTCCATTCTGTACGATAGCTCTCTGTAATGGCAGAGTTTTTCGGAGGTTTGAAAGGAGTTACAGAAAATGGATTAATAACTTGATCGGAACCAATGGAGGCGCTGGATGTCATTAATAAGAATGTAGTCATACCAATGAATTTACCGAGAGATTTTTGCACTTCCAGCCTCCTTTCCTCGCTTAGTCAATGGTATCGTTTTAGATTCTCCTTTTTTGACTTCTACTTCTACGGGGTCGAAGTTGCCAAACATAAATCTAAATTGACTAGTGGAGTCATCGACATTATCAATTTCAGCTGCATACTCTGTCTTGTCGCGATCAAACTCAAATACTTTATAAGAGTCACTATTAATGTTTGCAATGTAGGCACGCATTCTAGGGTGAATTTTACAGCCTAGACGGACAAGAGTGTCTTTTTTCCAGTCAACATCTAGTTTATTTGTGGTACCTGTTGGCATAAGTCCAACATCAAATTCGACACCACTACTTCTATCATTGGCAAATATATTATGATCGACATCGTCGGTATTTTTAAAGGTCAAAGAACCTTCATTATCGGTTACAACTATCGAAGACGTGAACTCTTTATTCTTTTGATCAAGAACGCCATTTTTCGCAGTTGGTTTGCTCCCCATAGCATAAAAAATACCTGCTGTAGGAGGGCGCTTGTCAAACTTTAATTCAACGTTCACTTTGCCTGCGAACAAAAGAGGTGAAAACAATATGGATGGCAAAATGAAGTAGTAATTTATTTTATTCATTGATTAGCTCCTATGGCAACGATGGACGTTCAATAATAACGGGATCGGTTAGTGCACCCATAAAGGCAACAAGGTCATAAATCTCTTGTTTCGTTAAATTTAAGGGTTTTATTACATTTGAAGTATTTTTAGCTCCGTCACCGCCTCGATTGTAAAATTCCATGACTTCTTCGAGAGTCGCTTTAGAGCCGTCGTGCATATAGGGTGGGCTAAGCGCAATATTTCTTAACCCTGGGGTTTTAAAGGCTCCAAATAAACTGTCGTCATTAATGATTTTAGCGCGACCAGGGTCGTCGCCTTTAATGCCTAAATTGTGGAAACTATTGTCTGTAAAATTCTCTCCATCGTGACATTCGGTACATCTCGCTTTTCCTTTAAATAGTTCTAATCCTCTGATTGCCGCAGGTGACATGGCATTTTTGTCACCCGCAATATATTTATCAAATGGAGAGTTATTGGAGATTATGGTTCGCTCAAACGCAGCGATGGCTTGAGTAACAAGTTCTGCAGTTATCTCTTCTGAGTTATACACTTCTTTGAATAGTTTTTTATAGCCAGGTATGCTGCCTAACCTTTGCGGGAGTATCGTTAAGGACATACCCATTTCTGCTTTTGATTCGATTGGACCAAGGGCTTGCTCTTCCAATGTCATGTCTCGGCCATCCCACGCAAAAATGACATTCCAAGCTAGGTTGTAGAGGTGTGGTGTATGACGCTCAAGTTTTTTCCCGTTGGCTCCAAAGCTAAACTTAACGCCGTCGCTAAAACCAAGGTCTGGATTATGGCAAGTTGCACAACTTTGACTTTCATTGACTGACAAGCGAGGGTCGAAGAAAAGCTTTTTACCTAACTCAACTTCAGCTTCACTGGGTGGTTCCCCATAGGGGTATTCTATATAGTCAGGATCGGGTGTTCCCAATGGTTGACCAGCGGTAACGTAGGGGTGAATCAACGCATAAACAATCAGCGTAAAACTACTTCTTATCATTTAAACTCCGAGGAAGGGGGATTTCTAATACTGTGGATTAAATATAGATAAGGTATGAAGCTTTTCAAGATAGAATAACTTTGTTCTCAGTGTGAGATTGGGTGTTTGGGTAGACAAATTTGAGTCAGAAAAACCACTTTATTTTCAAGGAAATAAGTTGCGGATTTTTATGTATGCTCGTTTCTTTCTTGTAAAGCTGACAAAAATTTGGCCGGTTTAAGCATTAAGTTTTGGAAAATGAGAGCTGAAACTGCTGTACATAGGCTTACAAAAATATAGGCATAAATTTAGGATAGCGAGAAGATTTTTTTAATCAAAAATTAATGATTTACTAATAAAAAAAGGCCTTCATTTTGAAGGCCAAAGTTCTTGGTTTGAGCGAGTTGTTATTATAAGAATAATTGTATTCGCGTTATTAAACCTGTGTTTATCGAAGTGCTTCAGTAAAAAACTTATTAAATACTTGGTACATTTCTCCATTCCATGCGTTCCATATGAGTATTGCTTCGCCTCGAGTTGTAAATGCTAAATCATAGTTATCAATGCTGCCTGCTGTTGGGTCAACATTAAACTCCGTCAACCAACCTTCTGATGTAAGGCGTTTGACCCATAGGTGACGCTTGGTAAATGTTTCTAACCGTTGTTTCCACACGGCAAAGATATTGCCATTCGCGTCTTGTTTTAATTGAACTGTATCAATGTCACCAATGTCGTTACTTTCGATTAACTCCGGCGTTGTCCAGCCTGAACCTGCGTCAAATTGTGAAGAGTAAAGTGAACGAACTTCATCTTCGTTATTGCTTTGAATCCACACAAGAGTTCCTTTATTGGTATTGCTCAAAACAATGTCACTGCCGTAGGCTACATAAGCGGTAGTAGTTACTTGTTGTTCTCCAGACCAACCTTCTGAGGAAGAGTAATAGTTCGCCCAAACAGATTCTGTATCTGCATCAGGATTGTATCTAGTCCAGGCAACGATAATATTACCTAGGTTGTTTATCGCCGCTTTCGGTTTGATATCGTAAACAGAAGCGTCTTCATTGTTGTCGAGAATCGTCGTGTCGCTCCAAGCATTCTCTTCAGAGAGTATTTTGGAAGCAGCGCTCCAATTTACGTTAAGCATTTGCCATACAAGTGCAATCTCGTCATTATTTGACTTTGCAAAAGATGGACGTATTGAGCGGTTTGAATCTAGCTCTACGATAGCGCCCAGTTTTTCTTCAATGTTAAATTGCATACTCAATAGAGGTTGTACATTTTCTTCGAGTAGTGGTGTCCAAGCGATAATTGCAGTGCCATCATTTTTTAGGACGACATCATGATTTTCGTGTGAAAACCGAGTTGGACGCGCCTCAAACTTTTGCGGTGCTCCCCAACCTTCGCCTTTAAAGAAAGTATTTGTCCATAATGTGCTTGCGCCACCTTCTTGATAAGCCATCCAAGTAACAATGGCATTGCCATTCGCATTCATCGACATTTTTGGGTAGCCAATATCGTCTTCATTTGTCTCGATAAATTCTGGAGCTGACCAGCCGAACTCAGCATCGTAAGTGCTTGCCATTAAACTTCGAACGTCCGAAGAACGTATTTCCCAAATTGCTAGACCGTCACCACTATTGTCGTAAGCGACTTGCATGCGAATTGCGCCTTTGAAATTAGGAAGTGCATCTTCATTTAAATCGATTTCTCGATTACTTGTCCAAGCACCGTCTTGAGTGGTAAAAGACCAGCTTTGACCATTGGCTAAGTTATTGCCTTGTGCATCGGTAACGTCTGTTGTCAGGTTTGCGGTATAGGTAGTATGAAGTGCAAGTTTAGACACTGGAGTTAAGGTAACGGTTTGATCATTATTCGTTAGCTCAGTTGTGGTTTCTACCGAAGAACCACCTGGATTGGTAAATGTGAAACCAGCACCAAATGATTCAACAGCCATCGGCTCATTAAATGTTGCTGAAACACTAGTGGTGAAAGCCATATTGGTTGTGCCGTCTTCTGGTGTAAACTCAGTAAGCATCGGCGCAGTTAAATCGAAAATGTTGGGATCAAGAGGTGCATCATCATTAATGTCTGCGTGCCCATCATTATCATCATCGGTGTCGGCATTATTTCCAATGCCATCACCATCAGTATCTGTTGTTTCTGTTGGATCATTCGGAAAAGCGTCTTGAGAGTCGACAACGCCATCACCGTCGCTGTCAATTTTGCTCGGGTCTTTAGAACCTGAACCACCGTCTTTACATCCCGATAAAACCAATGCAGATGTTAATGCAATTAACCAAAGTTTGTTTTTCATAATTTCGCTCCAATTTAAGATCGACGACAACTACCTATCATTAGGTGACTGCCAACCAAGAGGTGCGAATTGTATGGGAATTGACCAGTGTGACCGTTAGCAATAATCCGGCAAAGATCTTAAATAATCCGACAAAACAACGTTAACCAATTGATATTTAAGGGTATTATTAATACTTGGGAATGCTGAAAATGGAATGAATTACTTGAAATAGAGCACATTTTTAAGAGAGTTGAGTTGGTTGCCTATTGTTTTATTGAAAAGGTTTTTAGAATAAGCGTTGTATCTTTAGTGCTTTTAGTGATTAATTCTGTTGAGTCATTGAGTGATCCATTGCGGTTTTAAGATTGTTCCCTTGAAACAAAAAGTTTGAATAAGTTGTTTCTTATTAGGATATGGGAGAATGGATAAAGCTGGTCACAGACAGTTGTAGAGATCCTTACCAAGATTCCACTAGTTGATACAATAAGAACATTGATTATGAAAGCAATTAAAATTCTACCTTATCAAACAAAATATCGAGATAGAGTGCTTGAGTTAGTTATTGATACTTGGGAACCGGTATTTAAAAAAACTGAATACGATGTTCCTCGTTTTGTATACGATAACTTTTATCCGAAGGGATGGAAGAGTCGACAAGTTGACGATGTATCTGCATTACTTGACTCTGAACCAGAAAGTTTCTGGTTAGCCTTTCAAAAAGAGCTGCTTGTTGGATTTGTCGGTATAGCTATTCATCCGGAAGACAAAATGGGCGAAATATCTATCATTGCTGTTTCTCCTTCGCATCAAAGACAGGGAATTATTAAAGCTCTAATGGATTTTTCTGAAGAAAAAATTTGTGCTTCAGGTATGAAAATGGTGATGGTTGAAACAGTTGGAGACTCCGGTCATGAGCCAGCGAGACGAACTTATGAATTTCAAGGTTATGAACAGTGGCCAGTAGCGCGGTATTTCAAGGCGCTGTAAGAAGAATTTCTTGCAATATAGCTATTTTATGGAAGAAACATCAATTATTAAATATAAAAGGAAAATATATGAGACCATATCTTACTCGAAACTTTGGTCTGAATAGTAATTCTGATAGAGAAGCCTCTAAAAAGTTATTGCGGGGATATTTTGTGTTTTTTCGCTTTTATTACGTAATGGCAATAGTGCTCACTACTTTTATATTGATGTTTTCATTTGATTGGACTATCAGTTTTCAGGTAAAGTATTTTTAATTTATGGTTCGATTATATGGTTTGTAAGTTATGTCGCTAATTTACATATTTTAAAGTTAGCATTAAAACTAAATCGAGTCAGTTGAAACTGTGTGTGCCTTCCAGGAGATGTGTTTTGAAAAATTTCATTTTGACTTTATTCTTATTGCCATTGATGTTAAATGCTAATCCTTTTATTGATATAAAGCTGGGAACTTCATGTTCTGATATTGTTAGTATGGAAGAGTCGGTGGACTATGATAAAAAAGAACTACACGAGCGTAATGGTTATATATATTCCTATGAGCGTCAGTATGCAGGGTATTTATCCCGATCTTTGATTAGTTGTAATGGCAATACTACGAACAGTTACTCATTCGCTCAACATGTACCATATCCGGTAGATGCTCATGAGCTAGTAAGAACTTGGCTAGAAATGATTGCAATAAAACTAGGAAATCCAAGTTACAATACCTATGTCAATCCTTATAAGGAGCATTTTGAAAAGGAAGTCGAAGAGGGGCTTTCAGAGAAAGATGAAGCCCTAATTACCTGGCTAACAGAAAGTGGATGCTTTTGTACGTTATCAATAAATAAGTACGATGATTACTATAAAGTTGTTTGGTCATGGGACATTATATGACAATTATCAATACACATGTGCTTTGCGACCAAGTTATACCAAAATAATGCACACACCAGTAGTGTAATAAATCTCTACCAATTCGCCGGTCTTTTCGAGTTAATTAATCACTACGGGGTAATTACCCACACATCGCAATCCAATTTCTTGGAGTTAATATACGTGTTAACGCCTCAAGCAATTTTTCTATTGTTATCTTTAAATAGCGCTTGATAATTGCTCACTAAAATTATTCTTATTACTTCAAATAACCAAATGAAAACAGTAATTCGTCAAGAGCTTGAAGTTCGATTACTGAAATAACACGCGCAGCTCTTAAGCCTTGAAAATACCCATTAACTGAGTTTACCCACGAGTGACCTTTCAAGGCATCAGACTCGACGTTATCTAGCCAGTCAATTGAAACTGACTTAGTCTCAATCACGGAGAGTAAATTTCGAATATTTCGAAAAACTTCCTTAATTTTTTCCTGCTCTGAAAGGTTGTTGAATTTTGTTGAATCAACCATGTTTCTTCACTCGAGTTGGCTTTTCTTAAGTATTACGGAAAAGCACTAAACTTTCACTCTCTACTTGATAATAGAATGTAAAAAACTAAACTAAAATGCTCCGATGAATCGGATTCTGTAATGAAATCAAGGTTTCAGTCGCTTGTACTTTTTCAATGGACTGAATTTTGTCGATAAGTAGCCATTGTAAGTCTTCGATCGAGCGGGTCATTATCTTTATTAAAATACTGTACTGCCCCGTGGTGTAATAGGCCTCTACCACTTCATCGATTGCTTCGAGTTCTTTAATCACAATGGGGTAATCGCCCGCGCTTTGTAAATTAATGCCGATAAAGCAGCAAACGTCGTAACCCAACTTTTTTGGGCTGACTTTCATATGCGTGCCGGTAATGATGCCTGCGTTCTTCAATTTCTCTATTCGAACATGAATGGTGGCGGGACTGACCGAAAATTCTTTGGCCAATTCGGCATAGGGTCGGCGGGCATCGTAGATAAGCGCGTTGATTATTTTTTTATCCAAATTGTCGATTGTCTGATTTTCCATGCTATATCTCAGGTATTTTTAACGGATCAGCGAATATATTAGAGAATAATAGATAATATTTAACGTAAAGTCTATTTGTGTTGTTGGGTATTCACTTTTTTGGCTATTTCGATAATGATTGACTAACAGAGAGGCTCGAAATGAGCATTTAGTTTAAATTGTCAATATTAAGGTACGTCGTTATGTGCTCTATATTAGGAATTCTTGATATTAAATCGGACGTTTCAGTACTTCGCAAACAAGCGATACAGCAGTCGAAAAAACAAAGACACCGCGGCCCGGACTGGTCGGGTGTATATCAAAATGACTCGGCCATTTTGGTCCATGAGCGGTTGGCAATTGTTGATGTTGATAATGGAGCACAACCTTTACTCTCTCCCGACAAGCTACAAGTGCTGGCGGTAAATGGTGAGATTTACAACCATAAAGAGTTGAAGCAGCAACTCGACTTAGATTATGAATTTCAGACTAAGTCAGACTGCGAAATCATTTTGGCGCTGTATAAAGAAAAGGGCGTCGGGCTACTTGACGACTTAAACGGGATGTTTGCCTTTATTCTTTACGATGAAAGTCGTGATAACTACTTAATTGCACGCGATCCCATTGGTATTATCCCGTTGTACACGGGCTATGATCAACACGGTAACTTTTATGTTGCATCGGAAATGAAAGCTCTGACCGATGTGTGCGAAACCGTAACCGCTTTTCCTCCTGGGCATTATCTTTCAAGCGATGAAGGTGAAATAAAACCATACTACAAAAAGCCATGGAAAGAGTATTCAGCTGTTTCGTCGAACATGGCCAGCGTGCAAGCCGTACGTGAAGCATTAACTGATGCGATTAAAAGACACTTAATGACTGACGTACCTTATGGTGTTTTATTATCAGGTGGCTTAGATTCGTCAATTGTTGCGGCTGTAGCAAAACAATTTGTTGAAAAGCGTATTGAAGACGATGGCAAATCGAGTGCTTGGTGGCCCAGTTTGCATACCTTTGCGATTGGTTTAGAAGGCTCGCCCGATTTAGCCGCGGCACAAAAAGTCGCGGATCACATTGGTTCGATTCACCACAACTTTACTTACTCCATTGAAGAAGGCATCGATGCTCTGCATGATGTCATCTATCACCTCGAAACTTATGATGTGACAACCATTCGTGCATCAACGCCTATGTATTTAATGTCGCGAAAAATTCGTGCCATGGGTATTAAAATGGTCTTGAGTGGCGAGGGAAGTGATGAACTTTTTGGTGGTTATTTATATTTTCATAAAGCGCCCAACGCGCAAGCGTTTCATGAAGAAACTGTTAGAAAAGTTGAAAAACTGCATTGGTACGATTGTTTACGTGCAAACAAATCAATGGCCGCTTGGGGCGTTGAAGCGCGTGTCCCTTTTTTAGATCGCGAATTTATTGATGTTGCCATGCAAGTCAATCCTAAAGCGAAAATGATTACTGACGGAAAAATGGAAAAGCAAATTTTGCGCGAAGCATTTTCTGATTTATTACCACACGATGTGTGCTGGCGCCAAAAAGAACAGTTTTCTGACGGCGTAGGTTATGGCTGGATTGATTCGTTAAAGGACTTGGCTGAAAAGCAAGTTACCGACGAACAAATGAAAAACGCTCATTTTCGTTTTCCAGTTAATACACCATTAACAAAAGAAGCGTATTTTTATCGTGATATTTTTACGCAACATTTTCCATCGCAGTCGGCAGCCGAAACGGTGCCTGGAGGAAAATCGGTTGCTTGCAGCACAAGCGAAGCTTTAGAGTGGGATCGCCAGTTCCAACAACTGGCGGATCCTTCCGGTCGTGCTGTCACCACGGTTCATTCAGATGGTTACAAGCTAAAGGAGACAGCTGCTTAATTTTTGTTGTATTCGATCGCTGTGATGGTGCATTGTTGACTTGAGTCTTAAGATTAAATTGGTCATTATGGACTTTTAATTGATCGATTTGGTTGTCCAATGCGCTTTGTCATCACACTAATGTGTTGTATCTGGATTGTCGGATGTGATTCTGTTGATCCAAGACTGCATGAGATTGATGATTATCGCAGCCGCATTTTTTCTTTACTCGAAATTGAAGAAACGTTAGTCTCCGTTAATACGTCGCCTTATCCTGATAAACGCTTTATGCTCGCTTCAATCGAGCGCGTCGAAATTAACTGGAGCGAGTTTTTTTCTTCAATAAACTGCGATGACTTACAAACTGTTATCGCAGAAAAAAATAGTCCTCTCGGTCGCACTCGAGAAGCAGCGACGCAATTGTATTTTGAGTTAAAAACTTTAAAACTGTTAACTCAGTGCGAACATTCATTATCTCAAAAATCTCCGGAATGGGTTTCAGCAATAAGAATAAAAAAGGAAAACATGAAACATGTTGTATGGAATTTAACTTGGGCAAGCAATTACTGGCGAGGTTTGTTTTCATTTTCTCAAAGAGATAATCAAGTTTCGCAGAATAGCGTTAATCATGTTGTCGCAGAACTTGAACTATTAAATCGTTTTATCTCAAATGAAAGACTTCCAGAGAAAGCTCAATGGTTTAATGTATTTCAATCTATTGAATCGCATCGTGCTGTGTTTGGTAGTGCGATTTATGAAGGATTAGGCCATTTAGCGTATATGATATCGTTAAACGAAGCTTTAGCTTTACATCAACAAGCTATTTGTCCACAAAATATTCCCACACGACAATTTGATTATTTGACGAATGTTCTTACTAAATTTTACACGACAAAAGTTCAGCGAGAGCAGGTAGAGCTTATTGATGCTTTAAAAGCAGTTGAGAATTATATAGAAACGAATATGTTTAATAGCATCGATAATAATAAACTAAATGAATGGTTAGCTTTGCACAAAATTCATAGTTCTCCCAAATTATCTGAGCAATTAACTAACCGAATTCGAGAGCACGTTACTCTTTGGCAGGCGATCATGAAGTCTTGTGGCAGTTCTCTGAGAAAGTTAAATGAATGAAAGGAATGTTTATGGTTGGTGGCAACAGTGGAGTGTTTACAGTCAGAATCAATTTACAGCACTCTGATATTTGTGAAATGGGAACAAATAGTGCCGAGTTAAATGAACTCGGCATAAAGAAATAGGTGCCTATTAACCGGCTAGAGAGGCCAAAAACAACAATTAGTTATGAGTTGGATCGAATAGCTCATTTAAATAAACAGCAATTCGCACCCCGCCTTGCTTTAAGCGCAATTTTAACGTTGGTAAGTGTTGATATTGATAATCCCAAGTTAGATTATCTTCTTTCGGATAAATGGTATCGCGAATTTTTGTGCTTTCAGCGATCCAATCTTCAGGGTTGGTTGTTGTCCATTGCAAGATTGTATCGGGCGTAATTGTTCTATTTAAGAAATTGGTCCATTCGGTGTATGACAATTTCTGTTGATCAATCAGTCCACTATCCCAAACCCGATGTAAGTTAGAGTCTTGCCAAAAAAATCGGAGTTTGACATCGTTGCCGCCTCGGTCATCGCCGTTGCCAGCATGTAATGGCTGGTGTAAGTCGCCAATAATATGAACAATAAACTTAAGTGCAACTGCTTTATCGGCTTTGCTGGCTTTCTTATCTTTAAGTACTTTAGAATATTTTTTTAAAGCTTCTACAGCATCACTTTTTTTGGGAGCTCCAACTTGTGCGTAAGTTTTTCCTTTTGGAACCGTAACGTAATGGTAAGGATTGGCTGTTTTTCTCCAAAACTCAGAAGGATTTGATTTCATTTCGTCAACATAAGTTGAGGCTTCAGCTAAAGTTTCATTTCCGATGATCGACTCAATACTTTGTCGTGTTGTTTCGGTAAGGTATTTTTCTGCAATAGCACCGGTGATTCGGTGCCCAGTTTTCCCAAAAGACATTGCGCTGCATGAAACAACGGCAGCTAATGTGTAAATAAAATATTTCATAGCTTTTTATTCTCCAAATTCATTACGAATTGATTAAATAACTTTCCATCGTCGCTGTAGAGCGAAGCTTGAAGCTCAATCGTCTTTTGGTCGACATTGTTCACTTCAATAAGTCCGTAGTTTTGTTTAATTAGTGCTTGCCCAAATCGATTTTTATTGGGTGCCGCTGGATATACTCTACCTGCTAATCCACTGCTGGTTACTTCGTACATTGTTTTTCCATTGTACTTGATTTGTGAAAGCTCACCACGATGAACATCACCTGAAACAATTACTAAATTATTGTTAGAGTATTCGCTGAGCATGTCGAGCAGCTTTTTGCGCTCGTCAGGAAAATTAGCCCAAAGCTCCCAACCTGAGTATTCGGGAATGACCTGGATGCTCGAAACTAAAATTTTCACATCTGCTGCTTTTTGTAATTCTTTCTTTAACCATTGCCATTGCTGGTCGCCCAATAATTGTCTGGTGTTATCACTGTTGGGTTGGTAAGGGCCTAATCGTAATTGTTTTCTTTGTTCAGGCGTTAAATAGCTGAGTGTTAAGTCGTCACGATCCCAGCGAGTGTCGATAAGAATAATTTGAATGTCGAGATCATTCTGCTTAAGCCATTTAGTGTGGTAAATACCTTGAGATTTGCTTTTTAGTTGCGAAATTTCGGGATAGTCGAAAAACTCAATAAAGGCTTGCTTGGCTTTGTGTTTTGCAGAGAAGTTTTTCCCGCCGTCATTAATGCCATAGTCGTGATCGTCCCAAGTGGCAATGATTGGGACCTGATTGCGGAATTGCTGAAAATGTTCTTTTTGTGCTAGTTCTTGGTAAGCATTTTTCATGTCTTGTTCATCAGTACTATCGATGTAGACATTGTCGCCCATAAGAACAAACAAGTCGGGATTGTGTTGCATAATGGTGGCCCATATTGGTTGTACGCGATCTTGATAAGCGCATGAACCAAATCCTATGGTGACCGAGTGATCGTTGGATAATAATTTGAGGCAACAAAAAGAAAGGATAAAAAGAGAACAATATTTAATCATTTATTAAAAGCTTTTTATTTATTTCGACAAATTGACCGTTCAGGATATCTAATTTTGGAGTCAATATTGTGACAAGTCGGGCCAAGAAAGGGGGAATATTACCAACTATCTTCGAGCTCTGCGATGTTGTTGTTTGGCTGAACCCGTAATTAAGTGGTTTATAGAGTCTTTCGATAAATGTGAATTGTTATTGAGCTCGGTTTCGTAATAGTCATAGATTGGTAAGGCATGGTATGATCTGCGCCGATTTTCGTGCGGTCAACTAGTTCTTTAAAGAATAAGATTATGATTATTATTGCTGTGAATGGCGGATCTGCGTCTGGCAAAACAACGCTGGCAGATCATCTGGAGGAATGGTTCAACTCAAACTATGGTTTGGGTTTTTGTCGGGTTCTGTCGGAAGACCGTTATTATCATCCTCAGGACCACCTCACAATTGAGGAGCGCGAGAAACTCAATTTTGATCACCCCGAGTCCTTTGAACATCAGTTATTGGCCGATCATTTAACACAGCTAAAAGCTGGCAACTCGATACACATTCCAGAATATTGCTATAAAACTCACACCCGTCTTAAATCACAAAATGCTCTCGATGAAATACCGGTTTTAATTGTTGAAGGTATTCATGTTTTAACCAATCCTTTATTACTCCCCAGTTTTGATCTCAAAGTTTTTGTAAAAACGCCTCTTGATGTTTGTTTGGCTCGACGAATTCAGCGCGATGTTAAAGAACGTGCGCGAACGGTTGATTCTGTGATTGAGCAATATATGGGAACCGTACGGCCCATGTATGAAGCTTTTATCAAAGCCAATAAGGATAAAGCTGACTTGGTGATTGATGGTCACCAATCAATGGAAAAGATGTTAGCTGACGTTTTGCAAAGTCAATTTTTTATTGAGTTAAGCGCCCACTGGAATTCTTAATATGCTGTTAGATGTTATTCAAGCCCTGGTGGGGATTGGCGTGCTATTGCTTGTTGGATTTGTTTTTTCGAGTAATCGCAATAAGATTCAGTGGCGTACCGTCTTGGCGGCATTGGCGCTACAAGTTGCTTTAGCTGCACTGGTACTTTGGGTACCTTGGGGTAAATCAGTTCTGTTGTCGATGTCGAATGGCATTAATAATATTCTTGAGTACAGTAAAGAAGGTATTGAGTTTATTTTTGGCGATTTAGGGAAAATGAAACTCGGATTCATTTTTGCCTTCCATGTTTTACCTATCATTATCTTTTTCTCTTCACTGATTGCTGTTTTGTATTATCTGGGAATTATGTCTCATGTTATTCGAGTTGTTGGTGGATTTTTGCATTCAGTTTTGCGCACCAGCCGCGCTGAATCTATGTCGGCAACGGCTAATGTTTTTGTTGGACAAATTGAAGCGCCCTTAGTGATAAAGCCCTATCTGCCACAATTAACGCGCTCGGAACTCTTTACGATTATGGTGGGTGGACTAGCCAGTGTTTCTGGCTCAGTTTTGGCCGGTTTTGCCAGTATTGGTGTTGAAGTTAAGTATTTGATTGCGGCGAGTTTTATGGCTGCTCCTGCTGGATTATTGATGGCAAAGTTATTAATGCCAGAAATATCAAAACCGGCAGAGAATGTGGATGTTTCTTCCGAAGTTTCTGAGCATGAAAATGTTATTGATGCAGCGGCATCTGGTGCGATAAATGGGCTGAAACTCGCAGCAAATATTGGCGCTGTGTTGCTTGCATTTATTGGGTTAATTGCTTTGTTGAATGGCCTTTTAGGTTGGCTTGGCAGTTTAGTGGGTATCGATGGTTTGTCATTACAAATGATTTTGAGCTATTTGTTTCAACCTATTGCCTGGCTTATTGGTATTCCATGGAGTGAAGCGTCGACTGCTGGAACCTTAATTGGTGAAAAAGTAGTGATTAATGAGTTTGTCGCCTTTCTTGATTTCGTGAATTACAAAGAATCGCTATCGGAAAAAACTCAAGTTATTCTGACGTTTGCTTTGTGCGGTTTTGCTAACTTTGGTTCGATAGCTGTTTTGCTGGGTGGCTTGGGCAGTTTGGTTGAGCATCGTCGCAGTGAAATTGCTCGTTATGGCTTAAAAGCTGTTTTTGCGGGAACTTTGGCGAACCTATTAAGTGCAGCAATTGCTGGTTTGTTTTTTACCATTGCTTAATGATTAAGCCGGCGTTTTGTTTACCTAACGCCGGTTAACCAAAAAACTATATAGTAAACGCTATTGGATTGACTTAATTTCTTCAAGCGTAAGTGCTCGGTACTCTCCGGGAGCCAGATCGGGATCTAGATGAATGTCGCCAATTTTTTCTCGATGCAATGTTTCGACTTTGTTTTCAACCGCAGCAAACATGCGCTTCACCTGATGGTAACGTCCCTCGGTTATCGTTACGCGATAATGGTATTCATCAATGACTTCTATTTGCGCTGGACGAGTTCGTGTTTTATCATTTTTTAGCCATACGCCTTGTTCCAGTTTTTTAATCGTTTTTTCATCGAGTGGAGAAATGGTTTCGACTAAATATATTTTCTCACACTCGTGTTTTGGAGAAATAACCTGATGTAGCCACTGGCCGTCGTCGGTTAATAAAACCAGACCTGTTGTGTCAATATCGAGCCGTCCAGCAATGCTTAAATTTTCCCGTCGTGGTTCATCTATAAACTCCAAAACGGTCATGTGTTCCAGATCTTTATTTGCGCAGACAAAGCCAACGGGTTTGTTTAGCATAAAATATCGGAGTTCAAGCTGGTTTAAAGGTTCTCCTGCCAATAAAACTCGATCGGAATTAAGGATTTTTTGCTCGGGCTGTTTAACGATTTCGCCATTAACTTCGACTTCTCCACGTTTTAACAGAATTTTTACCTGTTTTCTTGAGTAGTCGGTCGATTGACTGATAAATCGATCGAGTCGCATAGGGAATTTAAAGTTATCGCTTTGCATCGAGGTTGTCTTTTGTAGTTGAAAACTGTATTTAAAGCCGCCAGGCATTATATAATTCATTAGAGCCAACGGGTCGGGTTTATTGTCCCATAAAAACAGAGCAATTATGAGTGATTTTGATTTTCGCTTTGGTGGATTGAAGCGATTGTACGGTAATAAAGCGGTCGATGGTTTTCGACAGGCGCATGTTTGTGTGATTGGTATTGGTGGAGTTGGCAGTTGGGTGGCCGAATCATTAGCGCGTTCAGCTATTGGCAAAATCACGTTAATTGATTTGGATGATATTTGTACTTCAAACATCAACCGCCAAATTCATGCGCTGGATCCTACCGTTGGCAAGATGAAAGTCTCTGTTATGAAAGAGCGCATCTTGCAAATTAATCCTGAGTGCGAAGTGATTTGTATTGAAGATTTTATTACTAAGGATAATTTAGAGCAGTATATTTTTACTGACATGGATTTTGTCGTAGATGCCATAGACAGTGTAAAAGCAAAGGCTGCGGTTATTGCTTTTTGTAAACGGAATAAAATACCGATAATTACTGTCGGTGGAGCCGGTGGCCAACAAGATCCGACTCAAGTGAAAGTTAGTGATTTGAATCGCACCAAGCATGACCCTCTAGCAGCAAAGGTTCGCTCTGACTTACGTCGCTTTTATAATTTTTCTCGCAATCCGAAAAGGCGCTACTCGGTAGATTGTGTTTATTCGGAAGAACAACAGGTCTATCCAAAACCTGATGGTACTGTTTGTCAATCGAAATCCTTTAACGAAGGTTCAACGCGACTGGATTGTGCCAGTGGATTTGGCGCAACAACTGTTGTAACTGCAACATTCGGGTTTGTCGCAACGGCAAGAGTTTTAGAAAAGTTGAAACGTAAGTTTGAAAATTAGCGCGCTCGTAGACTAGAAAAAAGATCTTTATTTAAGTCGCGTATGTAAGTGCTAAGTTCTTGTTCTGCGTCTTTTTGATTGTCGAACGGACCTTGCTGGGTGTTTTCTCTTGTCACGAAATACCAGCCGTCTTCGGTATGAATGAAACGTTCGCAGCGGAACCAGGTTTTCTTCAACTCGCCAGATCGTACCTTCATGGTAGTGCTCTCCATTTAATGAGCTTTAAGCACTATTTTACGCGAGTTTTATTAGCTCGTTATGGTATTTACGATTAAAAAAGAAATGGCTTAGTCGTTGCAGGAACAACGACCAAGGGGATGATCAACCGTTTTGCAAAAATAACTTAGTAAAATTTAAGCCGTTTGTTGTCGGTATATCGGATTGGTGATTTTACGAATGTATAGCATGAGTTCATTTTCAGCTTCGTTTTGTGATCGGAAAGGACCTTCCTGGGTGCACTCTCTGGTTAAAAAGAACCAGCCTTCAGCGGTATGAAAGTAACGATCGCCTCTAAACCAAGTCTTTTTTATTTCACCGGACCGATTTAACATTTTTTTCTCCAAAATCTCGACGTGATATTTATAGTGTAGGTGAGATTTTGAAGTTCATTATGGTAAATGGTCGCAAAAGAACGGTATTCTTATAATGAGAAATAATTTGGTAAATCATTCGGAATGAATTTTAAAGATTATGACATCGGTGAGTTAAAAGGCGTTGGTCCAGCCATGCGAGAAAAGCTGGCTCGATTGGGGCTTGAATCATGGCAAGATGTTTTATTTCATTTACCGCATCGCTACGAAGATCGCACGCGCGTCGTTCGAATCGGAGACTTAGTGCCTGGAGAGTCGGGATTAGTCCTAGGTACTGTTGAGCACTGCGAAATTACCTTTGGCAAACGTCGAGCGTTAGTCTGTCGAATTAGCGATGGCAGCGGATTTCTGGATCTTAGGTTTTTCTATTTTTCTAAAGCGCAAAAAGATAAGTTAGCTCGAGGTCGACAAATACTTTGCTATGGAGATATCAGTAGTGGCCGAAGCTACCATTCGATGATTCACCCTGAAGTAAAGTATGTTAGTGCACACCAACCTGTTCCCGTTGATGATCGGCTTACCCCTATTTATCCGGTAACGGAAGGTGTTAAACAATTTACACTACGAAAGTTAACCGACCAGGTTTTGGCAAAACTAAAGCGGGGACAACTAAAAGAGTTGTTGCCTGAATCGATCAAGAGCCAACATCAAATGGCTGATCTCGCTGATGCATTGTTTTTTGTTCATCGTCCACCACCGGGCGTCGATCTCAATCAGATGTATTCGGGGCAGCATCCGGCTAAACAGAGGCTCGCTCTTGAAGAGTTATTTGCTTATAACCTGAGCATGCTTAAATTGCGTAGCAAGATTGTGCGTGAGCCGGCGCAACCATTAGAGCCTTCGGTCGATTTAACGCGCCAATTGTTAGAAACCTTGCCGTTCGAACTAACTGGAGCACAGCAAAAAGTAATTGGCGAGATTCAAGAAGATTTAAAAGAGCCGCACCCAATGTTGCGTCTGGTGCAAGGCGATGTGGGATCGGGAAAAACATTGGTGGCGGCGATGGCCGCTTTGCAAGCCATTGAGCAGGGCTATCAGGTAGCCTTGATGGCGCCAACAGAAATTTTGGCAGAACAACACTGGAATAACTTTTCGGGTTGGTTTGAAAAGCTGAATATTCAATGTGGCTTTCTAGTCAGTAAATTAAAAGCCGCTGAGAAACGCCAAATGTTAGAGCAAATTGCTTCCGGTGATGCACAAATGGTAATTGGAACTCACGCACTTTTCCAAGACGGAGTGAATTTTCATAATTTGGTACTCGTGATTGTCGATGAACAACATCGTTTTGGTGTTCATCAAAGGATGGCATTAAAAGAAAAAAGTAAAAGCACCGGCTTTGCACCGCATCAGTTGATTATGACTGCAACACCCATTCCGAGAACTCTGGCTATGACGGCCTATGCAGATTTGGATACATCTATAATTGATGAGCTTCCTCCCGGTAGAAAGCCAGTGCAAACTGTCGTGTTACCCGACTCACGACGTGAACAAGTCGTTCAGCGAGTGGCCGATGTTTGTCGCACACAAGGCGTTCAAGCGTATTGGGTGTGCACGTTAATTGAAGAGTCAGAAGAATTACAGTGTCAGGCAGCGGAAGAATCCGCTCGTCAGTTGCAAGAGGCGATTCCTGACATCCGCGTTGGTCTGGTTCATGGCAAAATGAAACCCTTTGATAAGCAAGCGGTGATGGACGATTTTAAAGCCGGAAACATAGATTTGCTTGTTGCCACAACGGTTATTGAAGTTGGCGTTGATGTGCCTAATGCCAGTTTGATGGTGATCGAAAATCCAGAACGTTTAGGACTTGCTCAATTGCATCAATTACGCGGTCGAGTTGGGCGGGGACATTTAGAGAGTCACTGTGTTTTATTATATCACCCACCTCTCTCACAAAATGGGCAAACGCGTTTAGAAACGATGCGTGCTACGAATGACGGATTTAAAATAGCTGAAAAAGATTTAGAGATTCGCGGTCCAGGAGAAGTACTGGGCACACGTCAAACCGGATTGATTCAATTCAAAATAGCGGATGTTATTCGCGACAGAATGTTACTGCCAGATATTTCCAAGGCTGCAAAGGTCTTGTATAAAGAGGATCCTGTTATGAGTGACGAGTTAATTGAGCGTTGGTTAGGCCGGCGAGAAGTTTATGGACAGGTTTAATCGTATTAAAGAGAAATTTTGATTTTCTGTTTGGATTGAGAATCAATGGATAAAACTAAAGATAAGTAAAGCGTAAGTCGTACTAAACAAGACGTAATCATGGAAACATCAATCAGTTCCCCATCATACACCCAACTACAGCTTCAAAAGTTAGTCACTGTTCGTTGGCTATACATTGCGGTTCAATTGTTCGCGATAATCATAGGATTTGTTTATTTTGAATACCGACCTTCATTGCTTGGTTTAATACCACTCATAATTGTTGAGTGTATCTTTAATTTAATTACTCAAAAGTCCATTAATCGAACAACAAAAGCTTCCAGCTATTTTATTTGGCTTCAGCTCATTTTCGATTTAATCATAATCGCATTGCTACTCTATTTTACCGGAGGCGCAACCAATGCTTTTGTATCGCTATTGCTTTTGCCTGTAACGTTAGCGGCTTTATTGTGCTCGTTAAAAAGAGCTTGGGTAACCGCTCTTCTTGCGATTGTTCTTTATACTTTACTGATGTTTTATTATCAGCCATTAGTGATGAACTCTAGTCATCATCACGTTGAAAATTCTCAACAAATGGAGCTGCATTTTTGGGGGATGTGGATCACTTTTTCTATTTCAACAGGAATTTTAGTTTACTTTGTTAATCTACTTAGTCGAAATTTAGCGTTTCAGTTTGAAAAAATAAATATAATGAAAGAGCAGCAGTTGCGAGACGAACATTTAATTGCGTTGGCTACTCAATCCGCTAGGGCTGTACACGATTTGTCGACTCCATTGAATACGATGCAACTAGCAACGGAAGAGTTAAGAGACAGTGCCGTCGATAGTGAGCTGCTTGACTGCATCGAAAATCAACTGTTGTCATGTAAAAATACACTACAAAAGATTAGAAGTAACCATGCTGAACCAGCAGAGAAAAGAGTGAAAGTGACTAAGTTGAAAGAGCAACTTCAGCAGCAATGGTTGCTGCAGTATCCTGATTTTAATTTGGATGTTGTCGCAAAAGCTGTAGAAGGAAGATATATCTCAGGAGACTCTAGTTTGCTACCTGCATTGATTAATTTTATTCATAATGCTTCACGTGAATGCCAATCTTTCGATATTAGTTCATTGTCGGTCATAATTGAAGTTGTTGAAAATGAATTGAGAATTCATTTTGAAAACCCAATGTCAAAAACTTCAGAAGATATTATTAGCCAACTAGGGATTGCTCCTTTAGAAAGTACTCAAGGATTAGGAATAGGATTTTTTCTGGCTAACAGTAGTATTGAGAGGTTAGGAGGCAAGGTGGTTTTGTTTAAGAAGGACAGTAAGGTTATTACTAATGTTAGCTTACCTTTGGTATTGAACGATGCTTGACTCAGAAACTTGGCTAGTTATTGATGATGACCATGCATTTTCTGACATGTTGGCCAAGCGACTCCAGCAATTTGTAAAATATGTATTTGTTGAGTCCGATGCCTTTGGTGCTCGGCAGTTATTGAATCGCGAGAAAATATCAAAAGTTGTGCTCGATTTGAAATTGTCGAATGAGTCTGGACTTGATGTCTTGGAAGATATTTTAATCATTCAACCCTCTTGTCGAGTTTTAGTTTTGACCGGGTATGCGAGCATTTCTACAGCGGTCTTGGCAATTAAAAAAGGAGCTTATAATTATTTGCCAAAGCCAGCGAGTTCGCGGCAAATAATCGAGGCGTTAGGTGATGATATTTCGCAGACATTGGTTACAGAAGATAGATTGACAACCGAAGAGCTAGAGTGGGAGCATATTCAGAAAGTTTTGAATGATCACGATGGGAATATCTCTGCAACGGCCCGAGCGCTCGATATGCACCGTCGAACTTTACAGCGAAAGTTAGCGAAAAAAAGAGTGATAAAAAAAGCCCCTTAAAATTAAGAGGCAAATGGTTGCTGATGTGTTTATTCTTTATTGAAAAGTGCTAGAGGTTGATAGATACAGATATGAAAAGATTTCTTTCTGGCTCCGGAATTTTCTCTCCTGCTGCGACAACGTTCATCATCGTTCGATTTACCCCTGAAGTATGGTGAGTGTAGGTTTCATTGAGTAGATTGTTGACTCCATACTTTATTGTTAAGACGTCGTTTAAATAGAAATCACCTGAAAAACTCAAAATTGAATACCCATTGGTCGATTGTTCTCCTAAAGATCGCGCAACTCTATTTTGTGAATTGTATGAAATAACTTCCATACTCATATTCCAATCACTTCCTAAGTAAGAGAGTTCAAGTTGAAGATTGTCTGGCATAATTCGGTAAAGTGGTTCATCAATATCGTCTCTGGTACCTCTTACTATCGAAAGAGTACTACCGAGTTGCCAATTTTGACTCCACTTCCAATTGATAGTTGTATCAAATCCATAAATTTTTCCATCAACATTCGAAAACCGAAAGACCTGATCGGCATTCATCATTGTTGCAATCATATTTAAAGCTGTATTTGTTTCTGGTGAACCTTGAATGTAATCGTGTAACTTATGGTAATAGATTTGTGGAGAGATGCTAAAGTCGTAAGATTGCCAAGTGAAACCGAAATCCAATTGAGTAGCGACTTCCATATCCAGGTTTAAATCACCGACATAAACATTGCCGTCGGCAAGTCCTCCTGTTGCTTGCATTGGAATCCAAAGATAGAGCTCTTGGTAAACAGGTGCTCGGCTTTTTTGTCCTAGTCCAATGTACCAAGTCAGTTCACTGGATTGAGGAATGTAGTAATTTAATGCAAAGTCAATGTTAGAAAAGTTCTTACTTCTATCCGATGCATTAAATGTATTTCTAACATTTTGAATAGCCGGCATCATCATTGCCATGTGATGATCAACATCTCCAGTGTTTACATCTGTTGATTTATATCGAAAGCCTAACTGAACTGAGCTGTTGTTGAATGAAAGTTCCTTTGTTCCATCAATAAAAATACTCCAGTCGTCACGCTCTGAGCGATTAAAGTTTACAACGCGAAACATCGGGTTTGTCGGGTCGGTGACAATTGCTGAATGCCATTGGCTTTTGTATTCTGCGCCTATTTTTAATAGCCACTGTTGCCAAAGTTGTGAGTAATTTAGGTTAAGTTGATTTCCTTTGCTTTCGGCAGAGGTAGAGCGCTGCATTGTTGGCATTGGTGCTCGCAGGGAATAATTATCCATAACATGCTCACCCTCAGCTTCAGACAAGCTCATTGAGAATTCCTGGGTATTTCCTGCCCAGCTATAGCTGAAATCATTTTTATTATTTTCGATGAGAGTGATATCCATCGGTAATGCGGGCGTTCCTGCAAAATCGACGTCATGTGTTGTTGAGCCAATAGAGAATATATGGTTGTTGTGTTTAAATCCATAATTGATCAATGCAGCTTGTTTATCGAATTGAGTCCCATAAAATCGGCCAGCTGGCAATTCGTAGTCATCGCCTTCTTGAAGCGAAGACATACCTACAATTCGATGTGAATTATTCGACCAGCCTGCAATCAAAGATTGGTCTTTACTGTGACCGCTGGAAGAGTATCCCAGATCAATTTGTCCTTCGAAGTCTCCACTGGACGTTTCTTTGAAGTCAGGCTTATACAGCTGAATATTTATTGCACTTCCGATAGATTCCTGTGCGATAGATACAGGTGTTATTCCACGGTGTAATGTCATTTGCTCAATCCAATTTGGGATGGCAAAGCTCAAGGGAGCATCCATTAGATTTGGGCCGGAAGACAATGGCGTTAACCCATTAATTGAAACTTGGGTTCTTTGTCCAATATGACCGCGGTATTGAGGGAGACTGGTTAGTCTTCCATTCATATTGATATCAGCGCCTGGTAGAGCAGAAATTGCTTTTCCGATATCTGGATTTGCCGGATCAGCAGAACGCTCAACGTAAAGTTTATCGTTTTTTTCTTCTTTCCCCTCGACGACCAACGTTTGTTCATTGGTTTCTGAGTGTAGTGATTGACTTTGCAGTAATAAAAAAGCCGCAATGAGTTGTAGAATTAATTTCAATTTAATCCCCAAAAGTTTTTTTGCGGATCTTATCAGTAGTGGTATTTGAGATGCTCGGGTGCGACGATATGTCGCAGTTCTTTATTATTGACTCATTAAAATATTTTGATAACGTCAAAGCGGCAGAATCGAGGTTACAATTATGCTAGAATTCGCGCCGGAAATGTTATGAATTCACAGGCCTTTGCCGCTAGCGCAAGCCGATCAAGAAATAATTAATAAATTCAAGAGGATACCAGGATGAAACAACCTGTTCGAGTCGCTGTGACTGGTGCTGCTGGTCAAATTGGCTACGCTTTATTGTTCCGCATTGCTTCTGGAGCAATGTTAGGTAATGACCAACCTGTCATTTTGCAGTTGCTAGATATCACTCCCGCTATGGATGCGCTTGAAGGCGTGAAAATGGAATTGGACGATTGTGCTTTTCCATTGTTGAAAGACGTGGTTTGTACTGACGATCCAAATGTTGGTTTTAAAGATGCTGATTATGCGTTACTTGTTGGCGCTCGTCCTCGTGGGCCCGGCATGGAGCGAAAAGATTTACTTGAAGCGAATGCTGCGATCTTCTCGACTCAAGGCAAAGCGTTAAACGATAACGCTAGCAAAAATGTAAAAGTTTTAGTGGTTGGTAACCCTGCTAACACAAATGCACTGATTGCTCAGCGCAATGCACCTGATTTAGATCCTCGTAATTTCACTGCGATGACGCGTCTTGACCAAAACAGAGCGTTAACGCAATTAGCACAAAAAACTGGCGTTGAAGTTACTGAAGTTTCACAAATGACTATTTGGGGTAATCACTCGGCTACTCAATACCCAGATTTATACAATGCGAAAGTTTCTGGTGAGTCGGCAATTGATAAAGTCGATCAAGAGTGGTTTGAAAACGACTTTATCCCAACGGTTCAGCAACGTGGTGCGGCTATTATTAAAGCTCGAGGCGCTTCTTCTGCTGCTTCTGCAGCGAATGCCGCGATTGACCACATGCGTGACTGGGCGTTAGGTTCAAAAGATGGCGACCACGTAAGCATGGGCGTTTATTCTGATGGTTCTTACGGAATCGATGAAGGTTTAATTTTCTCTTTCCCATGCGTTTGTAAAAATGGCGATTGGGAAATCGTTCAAGGCCAGGATTTGAATGACTTTAGCAAAGAGAAGTTACAAGCCACAGAGCAAGAGTTAAAAGAAGAGCGAGACGCAGTAAAGCATCTTCTACCTTAATCTCGAGATTGTTTTCGAAATAGAGTTCTTTCGAAATGGAAAGGGAGCTGAATAAGCTCCCTTTTTTATTGGTCGATTCCACGATTAACTGTTTAGAAATCCTAAGTCTATTGAAGCCATTGAAGCTAACTAATTGATACTATTGACTTTATTCTTTGGCAGTAATCTTGCAGTAGTCTTGCAATAGTTATCTCGAAGTATTATTGAGATAGTTAAATAGTGTTATCTAATTTTAAGTTTGAAACTGTGAGTTTGAAGGAGAGCCAATGAGTTTGTTGTTTAACCTGTTATGGATTATTTTGGGCGGATTTTTTGTTTCTTTAGGGTACTTAATGGGTGGAATTGCACTGTGTTTTTCCATTATTGGAATCCCCTGGGGCATTCAATGTTTTAAACTGGCAGTGTTTTCATTATTTCCTTTTGGTAGTGACACTCGCATGCGTGATTATCACGAAACAAACAGTACTCTAAATTTAATTGCAAATATTATCTGGTTAGTCTTTGGCGGTATTTTTGTGGTGTTTTCGCATTTATTCTGGGGAGTTGTTTTGTGTCTTTCAATAATAGGAATCCCGTTTGGTATCCAACATTTTAAGATGGTTCGATTAGGATTTACGCCTTTTGGTCGGGAGATTATCGAGCTTGATGCAATCGGAAGAACTAACTGATACTGCCAACCAACTCTTTGATTTGAGCTTCAATGCCACCGCGCTTTTGGTTCAACTCTTTGCGTTTGTTTTTTGCACCACTGGTTTTGTCGGATTGATCTAACCCCGATATTTCTTTATCCAATCGATAAAGCTCGTCGGCAAAGGTACAAAGTTTGTTGACGAGTTCATTATCAGCGCTTTCGACGTATTTATTGTGAAGCGCGCCCAATAAAATATCCCTTAATTTAACATTTTCTTTGGTTTCTTCTTGCGCGACTTTTGATTGCCTTAAGTCTGAATTCAGTTGTTTTTCACGTGACTGCAAAATCGCAACTCGGGTTGATTGATCTTGAAATTTTCGTGTCATAGCGAGGAAGTTGCCAATTATTTCTTTTCCGCCATCGAGTTCTTGTGCTAACTCGTCAAGGGTAACTTTCGATTCATCTAGCAGTCGGCTGTAACGTTTGTTATTGGCTAGAATTGCGTCACGATCGATGGTTTCTCCTTCTTCATAGTTTGCTCGATTACTCTCTACAACACCTAAATGCTCATCGACGGCTTCTTTGATATCGGCAGATTGCTTCAATGCGTTTTCAAAATGCTCCATTAAATTCATACCCATTTCATAAGCGCGACGAATTTCTTTGACGTCATCTTCCATTTGTTGATTACCAGTAGAGCTGGTGATTCCAGAGAGTTCACCGAAGGCATCCATACTGTTATTGAGTTCTTCGACCAAAGCGTTGAGTTGGTCTTCGTCCATGCCGTCATCAATGATGTCTGATAGTCGCAAAGCCAAAGAACGAATGGTTTGCTTGCTTCGCTGAAGAGTTACCAGTAAATCGTCGTAGAGCTTTTTGTAATATTCGGACTCGCTGTCTGCACTATCTGTTGGCACTGATGACTCTGCGGGTTGAGTTGATGGTGAGCTATTTGCTTTTAGGACTTTGAGAGGCTCCGTTAAGTTGTCGATCCAGGCATCGAGAGTGAAACTGTCGTTGTCTTCAAGCCGGAGATCGAGTTCGGTTTTTATCAACAGTCGACGTAGCGCGAGTGATAACTCTTCTTGTGAAACTTGTTCATCTAATTTGCTGATGTCGTTTTCGGCAAAGTCTTCTTCGTATTTTTGCTCTGTTTCACTTAGGGCCTGTTGAAGTATTTTTATGGGATTGCTTTTGGTGGCAGAGGGAGCTTGCGCATCCAAAGACTTTATTCGGCGGTTCATACGGGCGTATTCACGCCGCATTCGCATGCCTTTTTTCCGGGCTTTTCGCAACTCTCTGAAAGTGAACCATAGCCCGATGAATAATATCAGGATTATCAGTCCAGCAAGCTGCAGGCCCACAATGTAAGGTAGGTTGGCTTCGTTCATTAAAAATTCTAAAAACTCTAGAGTTCTCAATTGATTATAGTCGAATTTTAAAATTGCACCTGAAGGAGAAAAATGGGCGATATCAAGAGGTAGAACCTTTAGAAGCGCTGAGATTTCTATCCGTTATGTTACAATCGGCGCCACAGAAAATAAGACCGAGTTGGAACCTATGAAACAAGACTTTTTCAAGCAATTAGCGAAGCAAATTGACGAGCTGCACGCGGAAGGGCTGTATAAAGATGAACGAGTGATTGACTCGCAGCAGCAAGCTGATATTCATGTTACCAGTGGCGAAAGTGTTCTTAACTTTTGTGCCAACAATTACCTTGGCTTGGCAAATCATCCTGACTTAATTGAAGCGGGTAAAGCTGGTCTTGATAAATGGGGTTACGGAATGGCCTCTGTGCGCTTCATTTGCGGGACTCAAGCGGTACATAAAGAGCTTGAAGAGCGGATAAGTAAGTTTCTGGGGATGGAAGACACGATTTTGTATTCATCTTGTTTTGATGCTAATGGTGGTCTCTTTGAAACTCTTTTGGGTCCAGAAGACGCAGTCATTTCAGATGCATTGAACCACGCATCGATTATTGACGGTGTTCGTTTGTGTAAAGCCAAGCGTTATCGTTACAACAATAACGATATGAAAGATTTGGAAGAAAAACTTAAGCAAGCTGAGTTGGATGGTGCGCGACATAAATTAATTGCGACTGATGGCGTTTTCTCTATGGATGGTTATATTGCTAATTTAAAAGCTGTCTGTGATCTGGCCGATAAATATGGTGCCATGGTAATGGTAGATGACTCTCACGCAGTTGGATTTATTGGGGATAAAGGGCGTGGCACTCACGAATATTGTGATGTTATGGATCGGGTCGATATTATTACTGGTACTCTTGGTAAGGCTTTGGGTGGCGCTTCTGGAGGGTACACATCGGGTAAAAAAGAAATTGTTGAGTGGTTGCGTCAGCGTTCTCGACCTTACCTGTTTTCAAACACTCTTGCTCCGGTGATCGCCCAGGCTTCGATAAAAGTGCTCGACATGCTAGAGAGCGGTGATGAATTAAGACAAAAGTTGCGCGATAACGCGACTTATTTCCGTGAAAAAATGACGGCATTGGGATTTGAATTGTTGCCCGGTGAGCATCCAATTATTCCTGTAATGGTAGGCGATGCTGCTTTGGCAAAGAAATTCGCAGACATGATGCTAGCAGAGGGCATTTATGTGGTTGGTTTTTCGTTCCCCGTTGTGCCGAAAGGACAAGCTCGAATACGAACGCAAATGTCGGCGGCTCATGACCGATCACATATTGATCGCGCTATAGCTGCTTTCGAGAAAGTTGGCAAAGAATTATCTATCATTTAGTACGACGCAGTAAGAGACGCTTTATATGAAAACCTTAACGAAAGCCAAAGCCGAAAAAGGGATTTGGATGGTTGACCAACCGAAACCTGAGGTCGGTCATAATGATGTATTAATTAAGATTCGAAAAACGGCCATTTGCGGAACCGATATGCACATTTTCAGTTGGGACGAATGGTCGCAAAATACCATTCCGGTTCCCATGGTTGTGGGGCACGAATTTATCGGCGAAATTGCAGAAGTAGGACAAGAAGTTAAGGGTTTTAAAGTTGGAGATCGAGTTTCTGGTGAAGGCCACATTACTTGTGGTCATTGCCGAAATTGTCGTGCGGGTCGGCGTCATTTGTGTCGCAACACATTTGGTGTCGGTGTTAATCGGCCGGGTGCTTTTGCTGAATACTTAGTCATTCCCGCGGACAATGCGTTTAAAATTCCTGATGATATTAGCGACGAGCTCGCGTCCATTTTCGATCCATTTGGTAATGCGGTCCATACAGCTTTATCGTTTGATTTGGTGGGTGAAGATGTGTTGATTACTGGCGCAGGCCCAATTGGGATTATGGCGGCAGCAGTTTGCAAACATGTCGGAGCGCGGCATGTTGTCATTACCGATGTGAATGAATATCGGTTGGATCTTGCTCTTAAAATGGGAGCCAGTCGAGCAGTCAATGTATCAAAACAAAATCTGAACGATGTGATGAATGAATTGGGCATGACGGAAGGTTTTGATGTTGGACTTGAAATGTCGGGCGTTCCTTCGGCTTTCCAACAAATGCTCGATACGATGAATCATGGTGGAAAAATTGCAATGCTGGGTATTCCTCCGGGTGAAATGGGAATTGATTGGAATCAGGTTATTTTCAAAGGACTGGTCATTAAGGGGATTTATGGCAGAGAGATGTATGAAACCTGGTATAAGATGGTCAGTATGTTGCAATCTGGATTGGATATTTCACCGATTATTACTCACCAATTTAATATTGATGATTTTGAAAAAGGATTTGAAATAATGGGTTCGGGTCAGTCAGGAAAAGTCGTATTAGATTGGACGGCGAAATGAGCGAGCAATTAACTGGAGAAATAGACTGGCAATGGAAGCCCTATCATGAATTGAGTATGGAAGAAGCGGTAGCAATTTTTAAGTTACGCCAAGATGTATTTATTGTTGAGCAAGACTGTCCATTTCATGATATCGATGGTGAGGATGACGAAGCTATCCATTTAATGGGATGGCATAATGGTAAGTTGGTTGCTACGTTGCGTTGGTTCCCTGCTTATTCTAAATACGGCAATCGTTGTGCGATAGGCCGTATTTGTACTGATCCTTCGGTACGACGATTTGGTGTTGGTCGTGAACTAATGAAAGTGGCATTACAGCGAGTGGACACCGAATTTCCCGATAAAGAAATAAAAATAGGCGCTCAGCTTTACTTAAAAGTGTTTTACGAAAGATTTGGTTTTAAGCAATCCTCAGATGTGTATGACGAAGATGGGATTGATCACATTCATATGATCCGACCGGCATCAAATGTTGCCAGTGCTTAAATAAATATCATATTGATTGGGTTGAGTAGTTAATAACAAGGTGTGTCATGTTTAAACGTATTTCAATTGTTGAAGCGAAAGCTTTAATCGATCAGCAAGAGGCTAATGTCGCTGATATTCGAGATCCCCAGTCATTTAATAACGGTCACATTCCAAAGTCGGTGCATTTAACAAACGACAATATTGAGCACTTTGTTCAATCTTCCGAAAAGGAAAAACCACTAATTGTGGTGTGTTATCACGGAAATTCGAGCCAACCTGCAGCACAGTACCTGGCTGAGCAAGGATTTGCTGATGTTTACAGTATGGATGGTGGGTTCGAAGCTTGGAAATTGCAATTCGATTTTACTCAGTAAACATTTTGTCCAGGTAAGTTACTGGTAAATAAATTTCGTAAAAAGGACGTTTTCGACAATTTCTGAGCCAGTTTCTTCTTTGAGTACTTCTGACAGTTTAACTTTTACAATTTCTCGAATTTCATCCCGTCGATCAAGGCTTTTAACAAGCTCTTCATCCAGACCATTGATGACGTTGATTAATGTATGTTCAACCAGTGGTTTATGATATTCAAGAAGGTCCAGGTTTTCGATGGAGTTGACCTGAAACTGAACATCGATAGTGATAAACCCAAGTTTACGTGAGGGTGGCTTCTGATAATTAGTGATGATATTTGGGTCTAAATCGTAATAATGGACTTCAGGTGGCGGGCCCTGGTCCGCTGCTTTCTCTTCTGCTGCGGGATCCTCTGCAGCAGGTTCTTCGGCCGCAAATGAACTCATAATAGCGAAAAGTGAGCAAACACTAATCAGGCGAATGACAGTACCCATTTTAAAGATATCCTGTGACTCCATTGTCGTGTATACAGAAAAGTATAGACGCTGCTCAGATCATCGCAATACTGTGATGTGAGTTAATTCTCGACTTGAGTTTGGGGAAATGTGGCGTTTCAGGATACAATTTGGCGGTCAATGTTTAAGAGGTGTGGAAGGCTTGAAAGCAGGAACTGGACAAGATTGGCTCACTTTTAGAGGTTCGCTCACAGAAAAAATGGAGCAAGTTAGTGGCTCGCCAATGTCGGTTAAAATACTAAATCAGGGAATGCTGCCTATTTATTCAGAAGAGCGAGCGTTTCTTAATCTGTCTGAAAGACAATGGGGCTGGGTCCGCGAGGTTGAACTGTCGTTTGATGGTGTGCCCTGGGTTTTGGCGCGTACTGTTATTCCGCAAAAATCATTGGTAAAAAATATTCGACGTATTACTTTGTTGAGAGATAAGCCGTTGGGTCCACTATTATTTCATCGCTTAAATGCTCAGCGCTGTGAAATTGACTTTGAACGGGTGAATAGTACAAGTTGGACACATCATATCGCTCAAAATTTGCTATGGTGTAGAAGGTCGACCTTTTTAATTCAGCAAAAAATATTATTACTCCGAGAATTATTTTTACCGAGTCATCCCGTTTATGGAAATGAATGAAAAGAAAGCTGATAATTTTAAAATAGTAACCCAGAAAGTCTATCGATCGGCGCCCTGGCTCTTCGTAACGGCGAAAGATGTTTTCTATCGAATAGTTCCGGAACCATGGGCAACGCGTTTGGTGTGCTATGGTTTGCTGATGCGAATTGATAAGCCTATTGGTACGCTGTTGTTAATGTGGCCGACACTATGGGCTTTGTGGTTGGCTAATGAAGGCCCACCAGATTTACACATTTTAGTTGTTTTTCTTTTAGGTACTTTTTTGATGCGATCGGCAGGATGCGTCATTAATGATTTTGCCGACAGAGACTTTGATGGCAGTGTTGCTAGAACCAAACATCGGCCATTAGCTCAGAGAAAGGTATCGCCTTTTCAAGCCATGATTTTATTTTGCGTGCTTGCTTTAAGTGCGTTGGCTCTGGTGCTGACCTTAAATGTTTACACCATTGCTTTATCTTTTGGTGCTATTTTTATTGCTTCGGCTTATCCCTTTATGAAGCGTTACACCTATTTTCCACAAGTCGTACTAGGTGCTGCATTTGCCTGGTCAATTCCAATGGCTTTTGCGGCTTCGACCAACTCAATTACGGTGGAAGCCTGGTTATTGTACGTTTCAACTTTGATGTGGGTTTTGGCTTATGACACTTTTTATGGGATGGTCGATCGGAAAGACGATTTGAAAATTGGCATTAAGTCGACAGCGATTTTATTTGGTGATGCAGACCTTGCTATTATCAGCGTGATTCAGGGCTTTTTTATGTTTGGCATGTTGCTGCTGGGTGCACGGTATGACATGGCATCGCCTTATTATATGAGTTGG
Organism: Pleionea sediminis; assembly: GCF_007570825.1. Taxonomy (GTDB): domain Bacteria; phylum Pseudomonadota; class Gammaproteobacteria; order Enterobacterales; family Kangiellaceae; genus Pleionea; species Pleionea sediminis. Next base: position 2,119,496 of record NZ_SUNB01000001.1, read on the forward strand.
TTTGTCGCAGCTGGCTTTATTGCCTATCAAGTATGGATTGCGCGAAAAAGAAAGCCCGAAAAATGTTTTAAAGCATTTTTAAATAATAATTATGTCGGGCTAGTTCTCTTTTTAGGTATTGCTATTAACTACGCGTACTTTTAGGTAACAAACTTACCGTTATGCACTTCCCTCGCGCCAGCGAGCAATAGCCCACCGTGCTGTTTTAAGCATGCTTTCCTGTGTTGAGTGACTAAGCATTGACATAATGAGGTGCTGCAAATCAGGAATGCTGCCGTGAATGATTAAGTCACCATCGCTGCCATTTTCGATGAACTTATTTCTCCTTAAAGTCCCAACAATTTGTTGAAATAAAGATTTATCAAAGGATTCTGGCGCATAAATGTTGTAAAGAGCCGAAATTCGTTGAGCGAGTTTTTGACTTTGATTTTCGAGCTGACTACGACTGATCGCACTTTGCCCTGCGTGTGTGGCAAGTAGTGTTAGAGTAATACCGTATCTTTCGAGAGTTTCTTTTAGGGTATCGGCCAGTAAGATGAGTTGAGAATATTCATCACTGTTTATATTTGGACGTAATATTTCATCTTCAGAAATTGTAAGAAGCTTGTTATTACCAAACTCTTGAATATAGTGATTAATCACGTTCGATAGTTCTTCGTCCGAGTACTTAATAAATAGTTCTCGCTTTAATAAAGGATAAACGGCTTTACAATTAGCAATAAGTTCTGCTCTTTGAAGGCTCAGTCTTTGTCTAAAGCAACTAGCAATTAATGCCGGAATCGCGATTAAGTGCATGATGTTATTTCGGTAATAAGTCAATAGCACGGCGGCTTGTTCAGAAATTTGGCATAAATTACCTAGTGGATTATTGAACTCTTGCACGGCACCAAGACTTTTGGCTTCCTCGACAACAGACGCAGCATTGTCATTTGAAATGTACATATCACCGCAGTTAGGTGTGCTTTTTAATAGTGAAATGTACCACTCAATTTGATTAATTAATTCTCGCTTACCCAGAGTTCGGCGTTGAGTTGAAAGTAGGACTAAACTGGTCAGATTAACGCTATTAACAATGGCACTTTGATTAATGTGTGTCATGCATTGCTCACCCAGTGCTAGTACTTTCTCACTGAGCCAGGTGGGTCTTTCATCGGGGTTTGAAGCTTTCCAATCGTCGACATTGGAGTCTAACCACTGTTCCAAATTGATTGGTTCTGCAAAGTTGACGTAAACTTTTCCATATCTTTGCTTTAATTGGTTTCGGACTTTTAGTAATTGTCCCATAGACTCCTTTTTCTTTTTTCCTCCTTGCATTTCTTTTATATAGCTTTTTCCTTCCATCATTCGCTCATAACCTATGTAGACGGGAACAATCATGATGGGTTTACGACAGCCTTTCATAAAGTTTTGTACCATCATACCCATCATTCCCGTTTTAGGTTGTAGCAATCGTCCTGTTCGGCTTCGGCCACCTTCAGGGAAAAACTCGACGGGAATGCCTTTGTCCATTAAGTGATGAAAATAAGCGTTAAATACCGCGGTATATAATCTATTTCCGCTAAAACTGCGTCGAATAAAAAAAGCTCCTGCGCGACGCAAAATGCCACCAATTGGCCAAAAGTTTAAATTAATTCCAGCTGCGATGTGAGGTGTCATTAAACCTTCGTAGTAAAGGACATAAGAGAGTAGTAGGTAATCAATATGGCTTCGATGGCAGGGCACATAAACAATTTCATGGTCATTAGCGAGTTCACGAACTCGCTCAGCATTGAATACTTTTATACCGCCATACATTTTGTTCCAAACCCAGGATAAAATGCTACTCATAAATCGAATGGTTTTGTACGAGTAATTTGCAGCAATTTCATCTGCGTATTTCAGTGCATTTTTTCGTGCTTTTTCATAAGAGATGTTTTTCTTTTTTTGTTCGCGTTTAATAGATTCTATTACAGTATCATTTGCTAACAGACTGGTGATCACTTGTTTTCGGTTAGCAACGAGTGGGCCCATTGCTGCAATCCACTGACGATGAAAGTAAACACGCAGAGTTCGCGTAATTTTTCGAGCTTTATGTTCTAAGTTGGAGTGTTGGTCGAGTAAATTTAGTTTTAATGGTTTTCCAAAACGCATAAAACTATTGCGACCCTGGAACAACAAAATTAGTAGCTTTCTTAGTGGAGTTGCACTTTCTGTATCAGTTAATAACAAACGCAATAAAGATTTTTCGCGACCGGGGTTGCGTCCCCAATAGATTGAAACAGGTAAAATTTGAGGATGATCCTGATTGTGTTCATGCTGTTTTAATAAAGCTTGTAGTCGGTCAAAATATTTTTTTATGGTTGATGGTCGACGACCAAAAATCTGTTTATGCTGAATAAAAAATACAGCGCCATTGGGGATATCATCTTGAGTAGAGTTTATGTATTTGGGCTCTGGCAATCCCAGTTTTTTACACTGCTGCTCGAGCATAATGAAGCTGCTGGTCGCACGTGTCCGCATGACATAGTAAACTGGTTTTTCCAGATCTATGTTAAGCGATTCTTTGGGTTGTTCTGGAATAGCCTTTATTCTTACTAACCAGTTAATCGGTAACTTGGCTAGACTAAAATACAAATGTCGTAATCCAAACATAGTTATTCTTCTTCGCTAAATTAAAACTTCAACGGGTGCAGGGTGACTGAGAAAATCTTTAGGGCTCGCGGTAAAACCGTAAGCGCCAGACTGATAAATCACAATGTAATCACCAATTGATATATTGGGTAATGGTAGTTTTTGTGCCAACAAGTCAAGTGGTGTGCATAAAGGCCCGACAACATTAATGGGCTGCACGTTGTCTTGACTCATTTTATTGGCAACATTAACGGGATAATTTTTTCTTATAACTTGTCCAAAATTTCCTGATGCGGCTAGATGATGGTGGAGACCTCCATCGACAATTGCATAAAGCTCGCCGCGTGACTCTTTAATGTCGGTTACTTGGCAAATAAAAACACCGGCTTCACCAACTAGAAAACGGCCTAATTCTAAAATAACCTCGGTTTTACCAAATTCGTTGCTGTATTCTTTGGTAAGACGTTTAATATTTGCTGTAACGGGTTCAATGTCGAGATGCTTTTCTCCGGGGAAATAAGGTATTCCAAATCCTCCGCCAATATTCAGTGAAGGAACAGTGATATCACATTCTGTTTTTAGTTTTTTTGCCAGTTCAAAAATATTATTGTGGGCTTCAATAATGGCATCAGGATTTAAATTTTGAGAACCGGTGAAAATATGAAATCCATGAAAGTTGAACTTTGCCTTTTTGATTTCATCAACGAGTGCGGGAACGCGTTCTGCATCGACACCAAACTGTTGTGGTCCGCCTGCCATTTTCATACCTGACGTTTTTAGTTGAAAGTCAGGATTAACGCGAATCGCAACGCGCGGAATTATGTTGAGTTGTTTGCTGACCGTAACGACTCTATTAAATTCTATTTCTGACTCAATGTTAATCGTGACTCCAGAAGCCACAGCCATGGTTAATTCTTTCTCACTTTTTCCCGGACCTGCAAAACTGATCGTTGCCGGTAAGGCGCCGCTGTCTAATGCAACTCGCAATTCTTTTCCTGAAGCAACATCAAGTCCATCGACGAGAGGAGCCATGAGATCAACTACGGCTGGCATCGGATTAGCCTTTATCGCGTAGTGAATATTGGCTGCACCTGCGAGCGATTGACGAAGTTTATTGACTTGCTGTTGGATAACGGAGCGGTCATAGGCGTAAAAAGGGGTTTGACCGACTCTTTGCGCTATTTGAGTTACCGGAATTCCATTGATCAATAAGTCATCACCATCACTTTTAAATTGTGACATAGGGGCGTGTAAAAGTTTATTTTTCATTGTTGAAATCTTTGTTTGTGTTCTTCAACAAGTTTGGGTCTATCGATTTTACCATTAGCGTTCCTGGGTAACATCTCGTAAAGTTCGATGTGTTGAGGCTGCATAAAGTTAGGCAGTTTAGTTTTGCACTGTTTTAATATCGCATCTGTCGTGTTTGTCGTCGAATTGTTTAGTTGAATCGCCAACACAATAGCTTGTCCCAATTGGTGATGAGGCACTCCAATAGCTGCGACTTCTGCGACTTCCTCAAATTGATGGACTTCTTCTTCTATTTCCATCGGGCTGATGCGATAGCCGGAGCTTTTAATCATATCGTCTTGCCGGCCTATGAAGTAAAGATAGCCTTCTTCGTCCATTTTTACAGTATCACCAGACCAAACGGCCAATTCAGGATTTAATAGACCTTCCTGTCCTGGAAGTGGTCGATAGCGTTCTGCTGTTTTTTCCGGGTTATTCCAATAGCCGATACCGACATGGACGCCTCGATGAACCAATTCTCCGGGCTCATTTGGTTTGCAGAGTTCGCCCTTGGAATTAATGACGAGTATTTCTGCATTGGGAATGGCTTTTCCTATTGAGTTGGGGCGAACATCCAATTGACTTGGATGCAGATAAGTACTGCGAAAAGCTTCCGTTAAACCGTACATTAGATATGGCTGGGTATTGGGCAGTTTGGAACGTAACTTGTGCAGTGTGGTCTTTGGCATGGTGCCACCACTGTTGGTAATGTAACGTAAACTTTCAAGTGAGTCAGGCCATGGGAGTTCTGCCAGTTGAACCCATAAAGGTGGAACAGCAGCTAGTCCGGTTATTTGATATTTATCGATTGCTTTTATGACATCGCGGGGCAATAAATATTCCAGTAAAACAACGCTGGCACCGGTTAAAAAAGCGGTGGTTAATTGGCTCAGTCCGTAATCAAAACTTAACGGTAAAACGGACAAAATACGATCGTCGACGTGATTTTCAAGATACTGAGCAACACTGTATGCGCCAGCGACCATGTTTAAATGCGACAAGACAACGCCTTTCGGTTTTCCGGTACTTCCAGAAGTATAAAGTAGTGCGGCAATATCGCGATTGATACGTCGATGCGGCGGAAAAGTATCGACGTGAGAATCAAGTGACCAATAATGGCATTGAGCATCTTGCGGGCTCGGATCGTCAATTAAAATGATAGCTTTTAATGAAGTTGCGTCGTTTAAATGTTCTTTAATTTGTTGATATCTGTGGCGTGATGTCACTAAAAATTCTGAACTGGAGTCATTAATAATGTGCCCCACCTGTGGTCCTTTTAGTTGGGGATTTACTGGCACCATCACACCGCCGGCCAATTGAGCACCGAACAAAGCGACAGGGGTTTCAAATTGCTTGGGTAAATAAACGGCAACTCGACCACCAGAGCTGAGGCCATGGCCCAATAAGAATTGAGCAAAATGGTTTAAGGCGTCGGTGAGTTGTTGGTAATTCCAATGCTCGTCTTTATGGATTAGTGCGACGCGTCCAGGGTGACGTTTAGCGCTATTGAGAATTAACTCATGCAATAATTCACTCATACAGGGGTCACTATTTACGGTTGCTACTTAGTTTTCTAGTTTCGCCAAATTGAGGGTCGTTCGCGAAATTACTTCAGTTTGAGTTGTGGTAACTCATTGAAAAAACAGTTGTTAAACAATTTTAAGCAGGGCATAGTGTATCACGGGTTGCGAATTACGTCAGTAGTGAATGGATTAGAGCAGAATATGAGGCTGGTTTTATTTATTGTTTCCATTCTTATTGCTTATGGTTCGTTATTTCCGTTTCAATTTGTTATGACTGATTTTCAAGGAACGGATATTTTAAGTTGGTTGTTCACGTTTAATCAGCGAACCACTCGAGGCGATATTTTAGGTAACATTTTACTCTTTTTACCCTTGGGATTTTTTGGCGCGCTGGGCATTGCATCTTATGAGCGAACAAAAAGGCATTGGCTAACATTCCTATTGATAGGAGTGGGTGTTTTTTACGCAATTTTATTGCAGGCTTTGCAACTTTTTCTGCCCAGCCGAATTGCTTCATCTCTCGATGCTGTAGCTAATTTAATTGGTTTGCTATTGGGTATTGTTGTTGTGAAAATAATGGCGACTAAAAAAGTCAGCCAATGGTATTCGTCTGAGCAAGTATCGCTAAAAATATCTATTCCTGTCATGTTGTGCGCCTGTTGGCTTGGCTTTCACTGGTTTCCATTTATACCATCACTTACCTGGGCGCAAATAGAGTTTAGTCTGCGACCTCTTTATCACTGGCATTTATTGTCGCCTTTTTTATTGGCGGACAAATTTATCGCTTGGAGCCTGTTTTGGTTTTTTATAGATAAAGCATTTCCTTTCCCCATACTGAATCGATATCGATGGGGACTTTTGTTGTTAATTCTGTTTTTTCAGCTTGTGTTTGTACGAAACTTAATGGATTTAAATGTTTTATTCGCCGCCATTTTATCAATTATTTTTATTAATCAGGTTCGCCGCATTAGAATTGATTACTGTGTCGTCATTTTATTGGTTTGGCTATTTGCCCGTGGTTGGTATCCTTTTGCGTTAAGCGACAATGTGCAAGATTTTAACCTTACGCCGTTTAGCATCTTTTTAAGTGGTTCAATGTGGATGAACAGCTATTTATTGTTTGAAAACCTATTTTGCTATGGTGCTTTCTGTTATTTCTGTTTTATCTGGCTTCGAGATTGGGGGTGGGTGGCACTTATTTCATTTTTTTCTTTGCTTATCATTGAGTTTGGCCAAATGTGGTTTATTCATGATACGGCAGAATTAACCGATCCATTAATTATCTTGTTTCTCTCATATGGATTTTCTCAGTTAATATTGAGTCATCCGTCATCATCTAAGACAATTGTCACATCTGTGTAAAAAATAAGCACTACACTAAAGGCTCTCGGTGAGAAGTTGAGGCAGTAAAATGTATACGAGCAAACCCATAGTCGTCGAAGATACTCGTTTTTCTCGAAAGCACCATCGGGCTGCTTATCAGGCTTTGGTAATTGATTTATCTCGTGGCGACACTTTTGAGCGGCGTAAATCGCTGGATAGTTGGTTAAAGAGTCATGGACATCCTTTATCGCATGGAGAGAACTGGGAAAAAGTGAACGGCGAGTTCGATTGGTCTTACGAATACCGTCAAGTGGTTCAAGATGCCATGATTAACGGCTTTTTCTACTCTGACGCATTTCAAAAACAATTATTCCATTGTTACATTGAAACTGGGCGTTTGACGTTAGAGAAGCAAGAGCAGATTACCCGGCAAGTTGAATTATCGTTAAGAGCCAATAACAAAAAGGGCTCGGCCAAAAATCCATTTTGGACGCTTTGGGTGGCTTTGATTGCGGTTATACTCCCGATGATTCATCACTAATCGTTTGTTGAGTTGAGTATTTGTTGAAAGCTTTTTAAAGTGGTGTTTTTACCTAACGGAAACACTCAACTTGGAAAGTTTACTTGAGTCGTGGCCCTCGGACTTCAATGAGGCCAAACAAATTCAGTTAGCGTTAGCGCAAAAAGTCGACATTCAGCAACACGTTCTTGAACCAAAGCTGATTGCTGGAGTTGATGTTGGTTTATTAGATCAAGGGCAAACCATTCGAGCGGTAGTCACTTATCACGATGCCACTTCTGCTGAGTTGCTTGATTATAAGGTCGCTACTGAACCTTGTCGTTTCCCTTATGTTCCTGGTTATTTATCTTTTCGTGAGTTACCTGCTGTTTTAAAAGCTTTTTCTGAGTTTAATCATCGACCTGATCTGGTGTTATGCGATGGACAAGGTATCGCTCACCCCAGAGGATTTGGCATTGCGTGTCATTTGGGAGTCTTGCTTGATTTACCCACCATTGGTGTTGCGAAATCGCGGCTGGTAGGAGAATTCGTGGAACCAGGCGATGCCAGAGGGAGTCGAACAAAATTAAGTTACCGAGGAAAAATTGTTGGTAGTGTCCTTCGGACTCGCGATAAAATTAAGCCTTTATTTGTTTCACCCGGCCATCGAATAACGATTGAGCAGTCGGTAGACTGGGTTCTCAAGTTAGGTCGTGGGCTTAAATTGCCCGAGCCAACACGTTGGGCCGATAAAATAGCATCAAATAGGAATTTTAAATGAAATTGTTTTGCAAGTTTTGGACTCTCATTATCTTGTCTTGTGGCTTTAGCGCTCAAGCAGATACGCCAAAGGACATGGCATTGCCCAAGAATATTATTTTAATGATTGGCGATGGAATGGGGCCAGCGCATATTAAGGCCTACCGAGTATTTAAAGATAATCCAGAAACGCAAGGGGTTGATCCATTACTTATTGACGAATATTTGGTTGGAGCTTTAACAACTGATAACAGTGTTGGTGTTTCAAATGGTAGTGATGAGTCCATTGAGCAAGGAACTTATCAGGTCACTGATTCTGCTGCATCAGCTACAGCATATAGCTCTGGAATTCGTACTTATAATGGTGCCATTGCGGTCGAAGATGATAAGTCTAAAACGTTAACGGTTTTAGAGTTAGCCAAAAAGAAAAATATGAAAACGGGTTTGGTCGCTACTTCCCAAATTAACCATGCCACTCCTGCTGCATTCATCGCGCATGTAGAAAGCCGTAAACAGTACAATGAAATTGCCGACTTTTTTGTTGATAGTCAGTTCAACGAACAACCCATGGTTGATGTTTTTCTAGGTGGTGGCTGGAAGTATTTTAAGCGAGACGATCGTGATTTAGTGAAAGAACTTGAGGAGAAGTCCTTTCAAGTTATCACTGATGCGAAAGAGCTTTCGGGTGCAGGCGATAGGGTTGCTGGATTATTCGCTGATGTTGGTTTACCGTCGGTATTAGATAGAGAGCAAAAACATCCATCGCTATCACAAATGACAGAGGCCGCTATAAAGCGACTTAAAAATGATAAAGGTTTCTTTTTAATGGTTGAGGGCAGTCAAATTGACTGGGCAAGCCATGATAATGATGTTGCTGGCATGCTTCATGAGATGGATGACTTTAATAAAGCTATCGCAAGTGCCATAAAGTTTGCTGAAAAAGAAGGCGACACTTTGGTCTTGATTACAGCGGATCATGAAACTGGAGGATTATCTGTCGGTCGTCGTATTGAGAACGATAGCCACTATAAATTTAATGCAAACCCTGTTAAGAATATGAAGAAGAGCTTGAATAGCTATACTGATGAGGTACTTACTACGAAAAGCTTAGACGTTTTTTTAACGGAATTGCAAATTGAGCTTCTATCAGTTGAACAAAAAGAGTGGAAAGTATTAAAAAAGAAATTGAACAAAGATGAGGTGTTCGATTTCTTACGCCGAATTGTAAACCGTGCAACTTATACAGGCTGGACGACGAATGGTCATACTGGCGTTGATGTTAATTTATATGCCATTGGTAAAGGTGCCGAGTTATTTAGAGGACTTCATCCTAATACTTTTATTGGAACAACATTGAAAAGTTGGCTGCAAAATAAATAGGAGAATACTATGGCTGGTAAAATTGTTTGGACAGATCTTACGGTGTCAAATGCCGAAGAAATTAAAGAGTTTTATCGGCATGTGGTAGGTTGGCACCCTGAGCCTGTTGGAATGGGCGATTATGATGATTTTAATATGCTGGCAGAAGGTGAGAAAGATCCTTCTGCGGGTATATGTCATGCATTAGGGCAAAATGCAGACATTCCTCCAGTGTGGATGATGTATATCATGGTTGAAGATTTAGAGCGCTCTTTAGTTTCTTGTGAAAAATTAGGCGGAAAAATTTTAAAGCAACCCGAAAGAGATCGTCGTTATGCCGTGATAGAGGATCCTGCCGGCGCTATTTGCACCTTATATCAAGAAAAAGATGCAAAGCGTTAAGTTGATTACTGGAGCGCGGTTGTTTTGCGCCTCTTTGCTTCTTAGTTGTTTAACTGGATGCAGTTATTTATTAACGCCATCGGTTGAAGTTAAGCTCGAAGAATTAGAGTCGGGGCAATACAAGCTCGATCCAGCTCACACAACAGTGCTCTTCAAAGTTTCTCATATGGGACTGTCAACTTATATTGGCCGCTTTAATAAATTTGATGCAACATTAGACTTTAATCCCAAGCAAATAAAAAAGACACGACTCGATGCTTTTGTTGAGACTGCCAGTGTCGATGTAAATAATCCAAAGTTAGAAGATTCGCTAAAGGGTGGAACCTGGTTCGATTCAGAGAAATTCCCACGAGCTACTTTAAAAACACTTTCTGTTGAGCCTTCAAGCCAGTCTGGGTCACAATTTATTTTTAATGCTGAACTTACACTGCTGGGAGTTACTAAGCCTATTCAGTTGCAGGCCAGTTTTAATGGTGGAGCAGATAATATTTTGACGGGCTATTATACGCTTGGTTTTTCTGCGACAGGAACAATAAAACGTTCCGACTTCGGTATGGATTCTTATATTCCGATGGTGGGCGATACAATAAATATTGAAATTTATGCTGAGTTTCAACAGCAGTAAAAGCAAAGCCCACTACTGAGCTTTGCTTTATTCTTTCTGTTTGGAACTAGTTTATTATAAATTCTCTTTCAAGAATTACTTGTTGTTCCCAGTTAAACAGCTGTAATTTCCATTTTGATTGAGTTGTATCTTCTTTAAAAGGAAGGAATGCACTCCAAGTTCCATCGGGCGATCCCCAAAGCGTAAATTGTCGTGGATAACTTGTTTGCCCATCTGCATCTATTTTTATCCAGCGGGCAGGAATAGCGACACGATCTTTACTCGTATTAAGTCCGGGAGCATCAACTTCAAACTGAACTCCGAAGCGATCTTTATCTTCCGGTAACGCTTGAATATGAGTGCCTGCTTCAACGAGCTCCATCGTATCCCTTTCACCAAAAGACTCTCTTTCTTTAAAAGCAAAAGAACCAAGTTTAATATTTTCTAAATACACCTTGTAGTCACTGAGTTCGAATACTGACTTTGCGAATCGCTTTATACTTTCCAATTCACTCTGAGTTAATTGAGATTCTGCTAGTATCCATGGCATAGCGCTTTTAATATGATCGACAGCAATTTTACGCTGTCTTTCAGATATTCGATCGTACTGTTCTAGCTGCATTAGTTTGAGGCAAGTGTGAATGTCTTTGTGAGGTTTGGGTGCTGAGCAATAGAATCTCGCTAGCATAATATTATTATCTGGAGAAGGATCAAGTTGAGTTGCTTTCTCTAAATGATGCTTAGCCTTAGACCAGTTTTGTTTAACATACTCGCCCTCCATATACATTCTTCCCAAGCGTTTATGAGCATTTTCATATTCAAGATCTGCTGCAGCTTTGTAGTAGTCGATCGCTTTAGCGAGATCTTTTTTAACATCGTCGCCAGAGTGGTAAGTAGCACCTAAGTTAAATAAAGAACGAGGATGATCGTATTTTGCAGCTAACTTGTAGTAATCAAAAGCTTTTTCTTTATCAATATCAGTATTATTGTCAAATTCATAGCGATCAGCAATAAGAGCAAAGTCTCTGGCGATTGCCTCTCGCCCAGAATTACTGAGTTTATTTTTTGTGGGTAGTTTTAAATTTAAGACTCGACGGAGATAGTCAAAAGTAACTGCCGCTTCAATTTGTCGAGCATGGTTGCTGCTATGACCGTGTCCTGTATTTTCAAAGAACAGGGTTTCAACATCATGATTTGTTTTTTTGAGTAAATATTTAAAACGATTAGTATGTTCAAAGTCTGCAATATCGTCGTCTTTACCAGCGATGAGTAAGATGGGTGCTTTCAATTTTCGATATTGATGAACCGGTGACACTTCTTTAAGTTCTTCTCTGTATTTACCGGCAATTTTTTCAACAGACTCGGTAAACTCTCCACCCGAGCGGTGGTTACTAACATTGTAAAGTAACTGCAGATCGTACACTCCAAAACCACCAATCACACATTTATATACTGATGGGTGTTTCATAGCCAGCATAACGGCTGAATAACCACCGTAGCTTGCACCAATTGAGCAGATATGTTTAAAGCTTTTTTTCTTTAATATGGTGTTAACCGCTAATGTAATATCTTCTTCTATAAGTTTTCCAAATTGTCCAACACCCTGATCTTGGAATGCTTTTCCAAAGCCCGATGAACCTCTGAAATTAACTCTGAGTACGGCAAAACCTCGACTGGCAAAATATTGAACTTCAGCGTTAAATCGATCGGATTCACTAACGCCAATAGGTCCCCCATGAGGCATGACTAATAGTGTTTTAAAATCGAAATCGCTGGATGGATATGTAATAAATGCTTCGATTTTGCTGCCATCTTTCGAAGTTAAATAAAACGTTTCTGATGGATGTAAATATTCGTCATCTAATGTTTGGTATGAGACTAGTAGCCTCTGAGCCGTTGTCGCCTTGTCATCAATTAGAAAGTATTCACCAGGTTGATCGGAGCCATTAACATGAAGAATTCCCGATGATTTATCATGTGTGGTATCGATGAAGTAGGTTTCTGCATTTTTAAAAGTATTCGCTATTCTGGAAGCTGCCTTTTTTGTACTTGGATCAAAATAATTCCATTGTCTGAGTCCATTTTTTAGATACGAGACACCTATGAGCTCGCCTTTTTCATTATAGTGGGCTGAATCGAGATCGTACTCAGGGTGTTGATAAACAATATCACTGAATTCTTTTGAATAAATATCATACTCTCTCAATACGACTTTGTCGGTTTCTTTATTCGTCAGTATTGCGATTTTGGATTGATTTATGAATCCGCTAAACTTTAATTCGTAATCTTTGTCTGTAATGGTCAAGTAAGTTATCCATTCGTCACTACCCCAAGGCAGATAACTGAATGTCCGCTTATCGTCATCCTCATCATATTCGAAGGTAGTTATTATGTTAAAGTTAGGATCATAACTGTAATAATTAGTCGACTTATCGTGTTCGATTTCTAAAGCATCAGAAAAGTCATCATTTGCGAGGTTATCGATATCTATAAGAAATAAGTTGGTGTATTTACGATTTCTCGAATGTTTTGCGAACAGAACTTTGCTGGAATCTTTTGGATAATCATGCACAAAATAACCATGGGTTTTTATTGGCAAAGCCTGAACTTGATTATCCTTGATTAATCTAAAAATCAAAGCGACTCGATCTTTGTTTCTATGATCAATATTCAGCAAAATATCGGTATTATTTAGCCAGTAGTAGCTATCGATGCGATTGTCTTTTCCCATGGGAATCGAGCGGGTTGTTTTCATTTTTTCTGTATCGATTAAGCTAAAGTAATAATTCTCATCATCAAGAACATAGGCCGATACAAATTTTCCATCCGGTGATAGCCTTACCTGTTGAACATCTGGATCATCAAATAACTTATCAGCACTGATAGGCTCGGCGAAGCAATATGGCACAAAAAATAAAGCGAAAGCGAGTAATATTCGAATATCCATGGTGTGTTAGTCCTTTTTTAATGATGCCGCAATGTCAAAAAAATCGTCTTCCCCTGGGCCGCTGTTGGTAATAGGGTAGTTTGAAAGTACAACAGGGTAAGACTCTTCCAGATATTCGAGAGCTTCAGATGAGCGGTTGACTAGTTCGACTCGAGAAACACCACTCCAGTAGCGTGGCCTTACAAGTTCTAGATGACCGATGTAGTTAATTTTTCCTTGCTCGATAGTGACTTGCCAATATTCTTCGTCCAGTTTCATATACCAGTAACGATCCAGTTGAATGCGCTCGAAAGTATAACTTCCGGCTTCCAATTCAACTAAAATATAGTTTGAGCCTGCTCGAATGTCTTTAGAGCCGAGAGAAATGTTTTGTGGACCATTGATATAAATGGTTTTTAAATCTCGATTAGTCTCCACACTAAGCAATAAATAGCCTTTTGCCTTTGCTAATTGAGTTTGTCCATCCTTGATAGAGGTTACCTGAGTTGCACAGCCTGAAAGCAATAGAATTAGTAAGGCAACTGCCTTGAGTCGATTCATCATAGATTCCTTGTCTGTTAAAAATAGCTCTAAACCAATTTTGCGTTTGTCGAGCGTGGGTATTTTAATATGAGATACCGTCTTGTGCTGTTAAATATTGCCTTTATTGCGACGACTTTAATTTCACATGAAGCCGCTTGTGAACCTTGGCGACCAGCTCTCCATCGGTATTAACCACATCCACTTCAAATATTGGTTCGAATTTTCCTAATTCTTCAGTTTTTCTTTTAATGTCATCAACGTGTTCTTGGGTGAGACTGAACTGGCAATAAACGTCTGTTTTTCCGGGAGATATGTATTTAATACTCGATTCTTTATCCCAGACGATATAGTTTCGGCCAAGTCGGTTTGTGAGCAATAATACATAGAAAGGATCGGTCATAGAAAATAATGAACCGCCATAAGCAGTACCGAAATAGTTGGTGTTTAACTTTCCTTTTTTGAGCCTTACTCGAGCGTAATCCCAAGATTCTGAAATTTCGAGCACTTTAATTCCAGAGCCTAAATAAGGTGGCCAAAAGTTGAGAATTCGTTTCAGCCAATTAGCACTTAGTTTCCTACGCATACTGTCTCTCCTTGATGTTCTGGTCATACCAGTTAAGGATATCGTTTTTGTGTTTATTTCGCAATAAGATGTGTACTGATGGATCTTATCGTAAAAGTGTTTTTGAGCGCTGTATCTTAGGCGCTGGCCTGACTTATACTAACTTTACTGTCAGAAATTAAAGTAAATATAAATGGCATTAAATCGAAGTGAGCAGGAAAAAATTGAATTAGAGCACCAAGCGGCAAAAATATTTATGCGACTTTACGAAGCAGCAAAGGGTGTGAAGATTCGTCATATTTGGCACAATAAACCTGTCAAGCCAGATGTATCCTGTCGATTAAAAGGAGTAAGACTCGACCTTGAAGTGGCTCATCTTTATGCCTCAGAACAGGAGGCTATGAAGATATTGGGCAGGGAACTTGGTTCAAAAACTCGAGAAGCATTAAAGCTCCTGGAGCGCCAAAAAAATATTGAGAAAAGGTTGGTCGATGCTCTTCAGCGAATATTGCTTTCGAAAGCTGAAAAAAAATATCGTAGTGATCGTGTTTGGCTGGTGATACGAAATGCTCATCCCGAATGGACGGCAGAATTAATTGCTCGAAATATAAAGTCTTTACATATTCCACAGGAGCATCCTTTTGATCAAATTTGGTTAGTAACCGACTTTGAAGGTAAAAGCGGTATCATTGAATTGTTTCCAAAAGTTGATTTCCCTCAAATCAATAACGTGTGAGTTGAATATGAATATTGGCTTTTTTAGTGCTAAAAAATACGACGAAGAATTTTTCAATCAAGCAAATAAAAATTATGGGTATAAGGTTCGATATTTTGATTTTTCCTTAACTGAAAAATCAGTTGTTATGGCTTCTGAGTTTGAAGCTATTTGTGTATTTGTTAATGATCGAATAAATAAGAATGTTCTGGATACTTTAAGCAAAGGAAAAACGAAATACATCGCTTTTCGGTGTGCTGGTTATAACAATATCGATTTACAATATGCGCAAAAGAAAGGATTTCGTTGTGTACGGGTGCCTGCCTACTCACCCAATGCTGTCGCTGAACACGTATTAGCATTACTTTTAACATTATATCGTTCCACTCATAAAGCATATAACCGAGTTAGAGAGGGTAATTTTTCATTAACCGGTTTATCTGGTGAAGAAATATTTGGTAAAACGGTGGGTATTGTTGGTACGGGCAATATTGGCTCAATAGTCGCGAATATATTTAATGGGCTAGGATGTGAAGTGATCGCTTCAGATCCTGTTGTTAATCAAGATCTGATGAGTAAATCGAGTATTCAATACGTTGACCTTGAAGAGCTATATCAGCGCGCTGACATCATCACTCTTCATTGCCCATTAACAAATGATAATCGCCATATGATTGACTCCCACTCTATTCAAATGATGAAAAGGGGTGTCACTTTAGTGAATACAGGACGCGGCGGATTAATAAATACGCAAGCTGTTTATGAAGCTTTAAAGTCAAAACACATTGGGTATTTAGCGATTGATGTTTACGAAGAAGAAGCTAGCTTATTTTTTGAGGATTTATCGACCGATATTATAATGGACGATTTGTTTATGCGACTCACGACATTTCCTAATGTTTTAATAACTGGTCATCAGGGATTTTTTACCAAACGAGCATTAAAGCAAATAGCAGAAACTACTCTCGAAAACTTAAAAGCTTTAGAGAAAAGGTTAAAGTCAGACAACGAAATTTTTTAATATTCCGCTACATATCTTCAAAAAACCATCCTGCAAACTCATGTCGCCCGGCGACGCCTGCCTTTGAGTAAATGTTTGATGCTTGTTGCCTAACCGACTTTTCTTTTACATTCCGAATCGCTGCAATTTCCTTCAAACTCAATCCTTTTAATAAAAAGAATCCCACGTCTTTTTCGCTTTTTGTTAATTTCCAGTCATTAAATTGATGCTGAATAACTTCACTGTAATTTTTACGAGCTTGACTCATCTTTTCTGTTTGTTGAGCATGGAGTTGCTTTATATTCATTAACTCAACTTTAAGGGTATTGAGCTTTTGGGAGCTATCAAGCAGTGTTCGAATTAATACGATAATGATACTAATAAAAATAAGAATCATTACTGTTTCTTCAAGAACATGTGTCAAGCTAGAGCCTTCAAGTAAGTCCGTGTAAATATCAATAATGTTTACAGTGACAATAATTGTAAAGAGAGCGATTGTCAGCTTCAGCCGACTCAAGTAATTGAGTACCCGGTCTGTCATTTTTGCGCCTGGAGTTAGGTATTTATTAATTGGATTTGATGTCGTCATTATAGTTCAGAGACTAGTTAAAATTATTTATAAAAGAGCCTTAATTCATTATTTCTAAAATAAAAAGCAATGAAGTCAGTTGGTTAGAGCATGTCAGGACATCTGTCCAATAGAGTTTTTTATCTATTTCTCTTAAATTGAAGTTAATAAACTAAATTTTAGTCATGGTGTTTGGATGAAGGTCGACATGGTGAACATGAAGAACGTACTTTGGTTGGTAACTTTATTGTCGTTTTGGAGCTTTAGTAACAGTGCGTTGGCTAAGGTTGATCCCGAAGTCGAATTGCAAGAGCTCTTGGATGTTAACAAGGGGCAAGTTATTTACGTCGATTTCTGGGCTTCCTGGTGCAAGCCATGCAGACATTCTTTTCCATGGATGAATTACATGTTGAGGAAACATAAATCGGATGGGTTCAAAGTAATAACTGTCAACCTGGATAAAGAACGATCTTTGGCGGATGCATTTTTGGAGGAAAATCCAGCGAGCTTTAAAGTTATTTTTGATGCCAAGGGGCAATTAGCCGAGAAGTTTAAACTAAAAGGAATGCCTATGAGTTTTATTATTAGTCGTGATGGTTCTTTGGTAAGTGGACATGTCGGATTTAATGAAGAGAAAAAGATTGAATACGAAAATGCTATCGAGCAATTACTTAAAAGTTCAGGAGAATAAAGTGAAGTTAAGAGAAATTAGACTTAAGTCCACAATTTTCCTGCTATTCGGTTTGATTCTAAGTGGTTGTTCTAGTCTAGGTGTTGAGCCTTGGGAAAGAGATTTATTAGCCAAGTCGCAGATGGCTCTGGTAGCGGATCCTGTAGAAGCAGGATTAGACGACCATATTTATTTTTCAAAAGAAGCTACCAGTGGTGGACGAAGTTTTGCTGGTGGAGGTTGCGGATGCAATTAAATGAAAGAAAAAGCGCGACATACAATCGCGTCCGTAATAATAATGTTGCAGGAGTACTCGCCGCTGCAACGGCCATATTAGTGGGTCCTTCTGTTAAAGCAGAGGGCGACTTTTGGGACTTTTCTAAAGACTGGCGATTTGACTCTGCTGTTCTCTATTACGGAGAGCAAGATCGTGTTTCTGCTTTAGAAGGGGTTTTTAGCGCAACCCGTGAAGTTGACGTGAAAGATGTCTTTAATTTTAAAGTTGTGCTTGATAGTTTAACGGGAGCATCTCCTTCCGGTGCAATTGTACAACCTGGTGAGCAAACGTTTACGCGTCCCTCTGGTAATGGCCAATATATAGTTTCAGCAGAAGAGATTCCTTTAGACGATACTTTTCGTGATACTCGATTACAATTGAACGCTCAGTGGACTAAGGCTGCGTGGGGAGAGTCGACGGGTAGTTACGGAATACATTTTTCAAAAGAATATGATTACCTGTCTCTTGCTTTTAATGGAAGTTTAGCTTGGGATTTTAATAAGAAAAACTCGACGTTTTCTGTTGGTCTTTCGATTGCTAATGATACTTTCGAGCCGGTTGGTAAAATACCCGATCCTTTCTCCTCGATGGTTATTGATTTTGGACAGTTTCCAACAGAAGACGATTATCGTGCAGCATTTAATGCAACTCGTATTGACAGTAGCGATGACAAGCAAACTACCGACCTATTATTGGGGTGGACACAAGTTATTAATCGTTCAACCATAATGCAGTTTAATTATTCTTATTCTAATGTTAGCGGTTATTTAAATGACCCCTTTAAAATTATTTCAACTGTCGATGGGGGTGGCATAGCGACAGATCATTTATTTGAAAGTCGACCAGACAAACGAACGAAGCATAGTTTCTTTTGGCAAACAAAGCACCACTTTGATGAATCGATAGCTGATGTTTCGATCAGATATATGACCGATAACTGGGACATTAGCTCTCAGACGATTGATTATCGTCACTACTTTTGGGTTGGTAATAACTCATATATCGAGCCACAGATGCGTTGGTATCAACAATCGGCAGCTGAATTTTATCGGCCTTATTTAATTGATGGTGAAACATTACCTGAATATGCATCTGCAGATATTAGACTGGGTGAATTTAGTGCTTATACGCTAGGTTTAAAGTATGGTTGGAAAACATCGGCAGGAAATGATATGTCTGTACGTTTTTCTTACTACAAGCAAACACCTGAAGATACTTTGAGTTCGCATCCTGGTGTGCTAAATAATCTTGAGATATATCCAGAGTTGGATGCCTTTTTCGTACAATATTCTTATTCATTTTAATGGTTATATGGGAATTAAAGGATCTTTGATAAACTTGATTGGGTAGACGTTATACGGGAATCATTTAAATGCAATCAGTTTCTGAAAAGCTGATTCCGAAAGATTTTGGATATGCAGGGCGATTTTTTGCTATGGCTAGTCCATGTGAGTGTCTAGTGGAATCAACCGAACGAAAGATTGCTAATCGTGTTATGCATTTGGTATCTCATGAGGCATGGCGAATAGAAAAAAAATACAGTCGATATCTTTCTGATAGTGTTACTCAAAAAATTAATCAGAGTAATGGTGCAGCTGTATCTGTTGATGAGGAAACACAGAGCTTATTAAACTTTTCGGATCAGTGTTTTCAAATGAGTGATGGTTTGTTCGATATAACATCGGGCGTTTTGCGACGTATTTGGACTTTCAAGCCAGATGCTGCTTTTCCGACATCGGAACAAGTTAAAGAGTTATTACCTTTGGTAGACTGGAAGAAAGTTAACTTTTCCGGTTCGACAATTACTTTACCGAAAAATATGGAAATTGATCTGGGTGGTATTGGAAAAGAGTATGCTGTTGATAGAGCCGCAAGTATTCTTCAGAAAGAGTTTCCTGAGTTATCAGTCGTTATTAATTTTGGTGGGGACTTGAGAATTACTTCGGCGCCCAAGTCGAGAAAAAGTTGGGTCATTGGTGTTGAAAGTTACTTGCCCGGTGTTAAACGAGGAATCGATCTAACCGTTGGTGCTGTTTGTACCAGTGGTGATACTGAACGCTTTATCATGCACGAGGGTAATCGTTTCAGTCATATTTTAAATCCAAAAACAGGTTATCCTGTTGCAGGAGCGCCAAAAACTGTCACTGTTATAGCCGATAATTGTACGCAAGCTGGACTATTAGCGACCTTGGCTTCTTTGCAAGGTAGTGATGCGGAAGCTTTCTTACAAAAGCAAGGTGTTAAATACTTTTGCCAACGATAATAGCGTCGGTTAATGTAAGTTCTTTAATTGCTCTCTTATTAATTCTCTACCTTCTGTTTCTATATAATTTAAAAATGTTTTTGCAATTGGCGAGATATATTTGTTGCGTGGTCGAATTAAAAACCATTTGGAAATTATTGGTAGTTGTTTTACATCGAGAATTTTTAATCCTTTTGACTCGCCGAAAGCCAAAGTGTGTTCTGACAATATAGAAATACCAAGTCCTGACATAACGGAGTGTTTTATTGCTTCATTGCTTTCAATGGTCATTCGAACCGTTACTTTTGCTTGATGACTTTTTAGGTAACTTTCAATCGCATATCGTGTACCCGAACCTTTTTCTCTCATTAAAAAAGGTTCGTGTTCGAGTTGTTTCAAATCAATGTTGGTTCGTCGGCTTAATGGATGATCACTCGGCGCAATAGCAACCAGTGGATTTTCCAGAAAGTCGATTGCTTCAAAATCAACGCTATCAGGTAAATTACTAAATACAAAAAAGTCGTCGGTACCTTGTCGTAACCGTTCTATGATTTGTTGACGATTACCTACGTTAAACTCGATATCGACATCAGGATACCGTTGGCAAAATGGTCCGAGTAAATGAGGAATGAAATATTTTGATGTGGTTACGACCGATAATCTAAGTGTTCCTGCTTTTAAGCCTCGTAATTGGGATAAGTCCATCTCCAAGCTTTCCATTCTATTAAGCACATCTTGCGCGGCTTGAGCGAGCGACTTACCTGCTTCTGTAAATACAAGCTTGCGTCCCACTTGGTCGTACAACGGCATGTTGATGCTGTCTGATAATTTTTTCAGTTGCATTGAAATCGTTGGTTGAGTGAGATGCAACTCCGTAGCGGCCTGCTTGATACTCTCATTTTGATAGACGGAAAGCAGTATTTCTAATTGTCGGAAGGTGCCGATTCGAGCATGCAGTCGTGAACTCATATTATTTTTCCTCTAACTTAATCATAGATAATTATCTATGAAATAACTAAAAAGTCTAGTAATAGCTAAGCTATTCTTTTCGAAGTGGGATGATAATGCCTTAGTAAAGCATTGAAATATAAGGATAAAAATAGGTATTGAATACAAATAGATTAATGTCTATCAAAAGCATAAGTTAAATCTATTTTAATCTAGGTGTTTGTTTTGGAATAATCTGCGACGTGAAGAGAGTTTAGGAGCACTAATGAACAATATACGCCAATTGATGTTTTGTAGTTTCGTGGGAGTGCTGTTCGCTACATCTGGTTCAGTTTTGTGGTGGAGTGGCTTAATAAATATGTCATTCGCAGCGGTGGGTGTTGGTTTGTGTGTTGCGGCTTTAATTACCTGGTTAAGAGAGCCAAGTCAGAAGAATAACGAAAAATCTTCCGTACTTGGAGGAGCGAAAGCTCACCAGTCAATGGGCTTTACGCAGAGGTAAGTTATGAGTATTGATGCGGTTGTACTCTTTTTCATTTTTGGTGCGGTTATTCGAATTTTGAAAGTAGACTTTCAATTTCCAGAAAGTCTTTCTCGCACGTTAATGCTCATTTTGCTTATTGCAATAGGTCTAAAGGGTGGTATCGCATTAAAAGAACATGCCACGTTTGAGCTGGTTATCCAAGGTGTTGCGGTTATCGCAATTGGAGTGGTAATTCCTTTAATTGCATTTCCTATTTTAAGATTTTTTGGTGGAATAGATACAACCAATTCGGCGAGTATTGCTGCGCATTATGGTTCTGTAAGCGTTGGTACCTTTGCGGTGGCGATTGCAATTATTGATTCTCTTGGCATTCCTTATGAAAGTTATTTTGCTCTCTTTGTTGTATTACTTGAAATACCAGCAATTATCGTAGGTATTTTTCTCGCACAAAAGCGCCGTGAGAAAGGAGAGTTAAGTACGTTGATCCATGAGATGTTTCTCAATCCAGGCATTGTCTTTATGTTAGGTGGATTAATAATCGGTGCTGTTTCAAATGATAGCATTAATTCTATTATGCCTTTATTCAAAGGATTGTTCAGTGGCGTACTTGCACTCTTTTTACTAGAGATGGGAATTATTGCTGCAAGTCGTTTGAAAGAGTTAAAAAAGAATGGTCTGTTTATAGTGGCATTTTCTGTTTTTATGCCAATGGTTGGAGCTTTAATAGGCGGAGCCGTTGGTCATTTTGTTTTATCAATGTCTACTGGTGGTGTTGCATTACTTGCTGTATTAGCAGCAAGCTCTTCATATATTGCCGTACCCGCGGCGATGCGAGTCGCTTTACCAAGCGCAAATCATAGTATGTCTATTGCTGCGAGTTTAGGCGTTACTTTTCCTTTTAATGTATTGGTGGGTATTCCAATTTATATATTGTTGGCCCAGGTACTTAGTCAAAGTCTTTAGTTTTAGGAGCAAATAAAATGAGCGAAGTTAAAGTCGGAATTATCATGGGCTCTCAATCCGATTGGCCAACTATGAAACGTGCGACTGAGTTGTTAGAGACTTTGGGCATCGAATATGAAGCCAAAGTTGTTTCGGCACACCGAACACCTGATCGTCTCGTTAAATATGCGAAAAGTGCTTCTGAAAAAGGAATTAAAGTGATTATTGCTGGGGCAGGTGGTGCTGCTCACTTACCAGGAATGGCAGCTTCGATGACTGAATTGCCTGTCATTGCGGTTCCTGTTCAAAGTAAAAGTTTAAAGGGATTGGATAGCTTGTTATCGATTGTTCAAATGCCAAAAGGCGTTGCTGTTGCGACTCAAGCCATTGGAGAACCTGGGGCATTCAATGCGGGCTTAATGGCATCGCAAATTTTGGCGCTTACGGACAATGAAATTAAGCAGAAATTAGTTGACTGGCGTGCCAGCCAAAGTGACTCGGTACCTGAGGAGGTGGAGTAATGCATATTGGAATTTATGGTACTGGTCAGTTAGCGAGAATGATGGCTGAGGCTGGCCAATCATTAGGAATAACTTTTAGTTTTGTAAAAACTCCGGGCGATGACTCTGAATCTATAAAAGGGTTGGGTAATGTCGTAACGTATTCTGGTCACGAGTCTGCTAAAGCGATCTTTGATGCACTAGGGTCGCCGCAAATTGTAACTGTAGAGAAAGAAGATGTTGATCTTCGTTTATTGAGTAATTTGAAAAATTATTGTCGTGTAGCACCTGATCCGCAAGCCGTTTCAATTACTCAAAATAGACTCGAAGAAAAAACATTTATAAATAATCAAGGTATACCCACAGTGCCCTTTGCTGAGGCTTCATCACCTGACGATGTTTTAGCTTCTATCAAAAATCTTGGTTTACCAGTTGTGATTAAGTCATTAGAACAAGGCTATGATGGAAAAAATCAGTGGACCATTAAAACTGAAGAAGATATCGATAAGTTTGTCTGTCAATTTCCGTCACAACCTTTAATTGTTGAAAAGTGGGTTGCGTTTGAAGCTGAAGTTTCAATGATCGCTGCACGATCGCTTAATGGGCATGTTGCGTTTTACCCGTTG
Organism: Pleionea sediminis; assembly: GCF_007570825.1. Classification (GTDB taxonomy): domain Bacteria; phylum Pseudomonadota; class Gammaproteobacteria; order Enterobacterales; family Kangiellaceae; genus Pleionea; species Pleionea sediminis. Next base: position 2,142,865 of record NZ_SUNB01000001.1, read on the forward strand.
ACGGAGAATAAACATCAAAATGGTATTTTGTTGACTTCGAAAGTGCCAACTTTACAGTTTGAAAAAGCATTTGAGGAAAAAGCAAAGTCTTATTTGGATAAATTGTTGACTGAGCTTAACTATGTTGGTGTTTTAGCGATGGAGTGTTTTATTGTAGACGGCGAGTTACTCGTTAATGAATTAGCTCCCCGAGTTCATAATAGTGGGCATTGGACCCAAGCGGGAACTAGTTGTAGCCAATTTGAAAATCATCTGCGAGCAATCATGGGAATTGTATTAGGTGATACGGAATTAAAAACATCGACTGCAATGTTAAACTTATTAGGTAAACAAGTAGCCGAGCGTGATATTAAGTTGCCCAATGCGCAATTGCATTGGTATGACAAAGCTTGTAAACCGGCAAGAAAAGTCGGTCATATAAATATTCAACACAGCGAGTATTCAGAACTTGAAAGAAATCTAAATGATCTAGAAAAGCAAATTTACCAATAGGTTTTTGGTTACTACTCACTGTTTTTAGTTGCAACTGCCTGAGCTTTAGAAAAAGACTCAGGCAGTTGTCAATGTTAAACTTCCAAGGTTGAGTCAGGCATCGACTTAACTTTTTTCCCTTTTCGACGCTTCATTTTTTGCGTCAAATTAAAGCATGCTTTAGTAAGGGCTAAATCGACAGCCGCAGCGAGGTTTTGTTTGCGGTTGGTAACAACGATAGTTGAAGATACAGTGCTTTCTATGATGACTTTACAAAGCTTATCGGGACCTCCCTTTGGTCCATTTACATCCTTAACGTTAATCAGTACTTTATCAATTTTATCTTCGACTCTGGAAAACACTCGTCTAGCACGTTTTTTAATATTTTCTTTTGCCAAAGAATTCAAAGTTATATTATTTGATTGGATGCTCAAGTACATAATTTCTTTCCTTCTTATTAAGCTTTATTTATCTTTAGATGCCCGTTTTTTCATTTTGTTCCAAATAAATATATGGGACCGACACAGATTTATTCAAGCGATATTTGTGTTTATTATTAAGATTCGTGAACGAGTCGAAAGTAGGATGGAACGGTCGTATTATTTATTATAATTAGAGTCATGTTTACCTAGGTTGGCAATGGTTTTTAGATCGGTCAATTGTTTAAAGCTTTGAGGTGAACTGTCGATTTTGATAATTGGTCGGATGACTAAAACATATTCTTGTAGTATCTATCCAAAATGAGAATTAAATGGACAATCGTTAAGATGACTCTGCTGACTTATCTTGTGTTTTTTGTGGCTTTATCCACAAAGCAAAAATGATGCCGAGTTCAAACAAGAGCCACATTGGTAGAGCTAGTAATGTTTGAGAAATAACATCCGGTGGCGTTAAAAGCATTCCTATTACAAACGCACCAACGACGATGTAGGGGCGTTTTTCTTTAAGTGTTTCTACTTTTGTTGCGCCACTCCAAATGAGTAACATGACTGCGATGGGTACTTCAAAAGCTATTCCGAAAGCAAAAAAAAGTTTTATCATAATATCCAGGCTATCACTCATGTCGGGAATATAACGAATACCTTCTGGAATTACCGATGGAAAAAATTTAAACATGAGTGGAAAAACTACGTAATAACAAAAAATCATCCCCACATAAAATAAAACGACGCTACTGGCGAGTAACGGAATCGCAAGCTTTCTTTCATTTTGATAAAGAGCGGGTGCAATAAAAGCCCAGGCCTGATGCAGTACAACAGGAACAGCCAGAAAAAAGGATAATACTAATGTCAGTTTGAACGGTGTGAAGAAGGGCGCTATAACACTCGTTGAAACCATTTCACTACCATCGGGCAAGCTAGCCATCAATGGTTGAGAAACAAATAAATATAAATCGTTGGCAAAATAGATGAGGCCCAAAAAAATCAGGAATATTGTGGCAACAGCTTTGAGTAATCTGTTCCGCAACTCAACGAGATGTGCAAGAAGAGGCATTTCCTTGTCACTGGTATGTTGTTGTTCGCTCATGTATTTGACTGTTTTTTCGTTGGTTCGGGATGAATCGTATTTTCTGATGATGAGCTATTAGTTGGCTTTTCCACGGCTCTGTCATCGGATGTCTTTTTGTCGGTTGAGCTGTTAGTTGGTAATGGCTCGAATTCTACGGGATTTTCACAACCTGACATTTCTTCTATTTCTTCTTTGTCTTTATTGGCATCCGATTCGTTTTGCTCGTTCATCTCTTTATAGAACTCAGCCTTCGACTCTTCGATTTGACGTTGCGTTTCTTCTGTCAGGTCGTCGAGCGGACGAGCATTCATGAATTGGTCCATCCTTTGTTGTTGCTCTGCAAGTTGCCTTTTGAGCTCGTCAAGTTGAAGCTCTCGGTCAATTTCACTTTTCACCGAGTTAAATGTTCTGCGAGCTTTGCCGATCCAACGCCCTACCGTTCTTGCTGCAACAGGCAATCTTTCTGGGCCTAATACGATAAGCGCAATGATCGCGACGAAAGTGAGCTCTAAAAAGCCGATATCGAACATGAGAGTTGCTTATTTATTTTTCTGTTCTTCTTTAGTGACTTCACCTTCGATAATGTCACCTTCTTGTTTCTCAATTTTTTCCGAAGGCTTATCGGATTTATCGTCATCGCTCATGCCTTTTTTAAAGCCTTTTACAGCCGCACCAAGATCTCCGCCCATATTACGCAGCTTTTTAGTTCCAAATAACAAAATGACAATAAGTAAAATAATTAGAATTTGCGTCATACTAAACATGTCATGTACCTCTCAATCACTCTTAAGTGATAAGTGTAATTCAAGTAAATCGGCTCTATCATGCGAAGGGCATGGGGCCGCCGCCTAAAATGTGATAGTGAATGTGGAATACTTCCTGTCCACCACCTTTTTCGGTATTTAACACTGTGCGAAAGCCAGCGTCGAGCCCTAATTGCTGAGCAATTTTAGGAATGGTTAGCTGAATGTGAGCTAACAACTCTTTATCTTCACTGGAGGCTTCTTTTAACGATCGAATATGCTTGCGCGGCACAACCAACACATGGACTGGTGCTTTAGGAGCAATGTCCTCGAAAACGTAGATATGCTCGTCTTCGTAGACTTTCTTTGAGGGTATTTCGCCATCGATAATCTTGCAAAATAAACAATCGTTCATGCCAAGTACCTGTTTTTCGTCGAGTTATCGGTTTATGGTAACTCACCACTTATTATCATACCAAATTTATATAATGGGCGATTGCGATTTTTGAAAAATGATACTCAGAGTGTGATAGGTGAGATGTTTTGTAAGATTGATGACAGATTTATGCATTTCTAATTGCCAGAATAAAGGCTATTCCAGCTGCTGACAGACTTCCGTAACATTCTTGTAACATGCTATTGCTCAATAAAAAGCCAGATAACAAGGTTAAACTTGCGCCGATCGTTAGCCAGGTTGTCATCTTCCGTCGCTTATTTTGTTCGTTATTAAGACGAGTTAATTCAGTGAGTAGCTTATCGAGTTTATGTTGGGAGTGTTCACTTTGCTCTAAAAAGGCTGAAAATTTTTCGGGCATTTCTGGAAGCTGTTCAATCCAGGTTGGCCACTTGTTTCTCATTTTTTTGAATATTGCTTTTGGACCAAACTGTTTATTTGTCCATTCTCGCAAATAAGGTTGCGCGGTTTCCCACAAATCAAGCTCGCCATAAAGCTGGCGACCCAATCCTTCAATGTAAAGAAGCGTTTTCTGCAGAAGCACCAATTGCGGCTGAACTTCCATTTGAAAACGACGGGCGACCTGAAACAGCTGGATCAAAAAGTGTCCAAAAGAAATTTCCGATAACGGCTTTCCAAAAATCGGCTCACAAGCGGTTCTAATTGCCGATTCAAAAGCTTCAACAGGAGTGTCGGCGGGTATCCAGCCCGATTGGATATGAAGTTCGGCAATTCGTCGATAGTCGCGATCAAAAAAAGCGAGAAAGTTGTCAGCAAGATAGCGTTTGTCTTGCTCACCTAATGTGCCCATGATGCCGCAGTCAATACCAATGTATTTAGGCTTTTGTGGATTTGAAACATCGACAAAGATATTGCCTGGATGCATATCGGCATGAAAAAAACTATCGCGGAAAACTTGGGTGAAAAATATTTCGACGCCTCGGTGTGCCAATTCTTGCATGTCCGTTCCGGCAGCCTTTAAACCTTCGACATCGGCTATAGGTATTCCACTGATTTTTTCTTGCACCATTACTTTTTCGCGGGTGAAGTCCCAGTAGACTTGCGGGACATACAACAGGTCACCTTCAATGAAGTTACGTCTTAGCTGCATTGTATTGGCGGCTTCTGTACGTAAATCGAGTTCCGCATAAATAGTTAACTCATAGTCGCTCACTACCTGCCTGGGTTTAAAGCGTTTGCCTTCTGGAAAATGATCTTCAAACCAGCCAGCGAGTTGTTTAAGTAACGCAATATCACGGGCAATTTGTTTGCGAATACCTGGGCGAATTACTTTTACGACGACACTCTCTCCAGAGTGTAATGTTGCTTCGTGAACTTGTGCCATAGAAGCTGAGGCGATGGGGCTGGAAGAAAAGCTCGAAAAAATGGAGTCGATTGGCTGACCCAGTTGTGACTCAATACGTTGAGCAGCGACTGATTCGTCAAAGGGCTTTACTTTGTCTTGCAATAACATTAACTCCCGGGCCAAATCATCTGGAATGAGATCGCGGCGAGTTGATAACATTTGTCCGAACTTTATAAAGATAGGTCCGAGTTCAACTAAAGCCTCACGTAAACGTTGACCACGGGGCTTTTCTTTTTCTGTCGCTGACGTTAAGGCGAATAATTTGAGTGCTGGTGACCAGCTGCCCATTGGCGTTAAGCTTAAAAACTCATCGAGACCATGTTTAATCAATGTTCGATTAATTGAAAAAATACGTGAGAAGTTTTTAAGTGCCATTCGTTTTCTTTTTTAGTGTTTAATTAAGAATGAAAAAATTAAAGTTTAGTGTTTAATTTTTCGATCCGACTCGCCAAGCGGTCGATATCACTTTTTAAGTCGTCAAGCTCATTATAAAACAGTTCAACTTCGATAGGAGAAGGTGACATATTAGCTTCTTCTCTCACGTACTCACTGACATTCTGTTGTGCGGTAATAAAGAAATTTTTAAGCGTTTTGTGTGCTGAACGAACAAAGTTTCCTGCGTGATGAGCGACAATATCTCCGGTATATTTTGAAAGCTCTTCTTCCCAGTCAACATCAATGGATTGCCAAAAGGCTTGAAAAAGTTGTGCAGTACCAACTTCACCTTCAAAGTGGATGTCGCCTTTAAATAGAGCGTCGCCGCCATGTTCTTGTCGAGCCATATTAAAAAAGGCAAAACTGGTACCACTGAGAGTTACCTGACTCGGAGCTTCGACTTGCGTATCAATAGCAATTGATTCTTCATTAAAATCAAATACATAGGTTAAATTCCAGTCAGTTAACTTTATCGCAACGCGTTTTTGGATTAGCGGTTTTCGTTTCTCGGAAATTTCAGGGTCAAGAAACACCCAGTGATTGATCACTTTTTCCAGTGCTGATGCGGTGACCAAGTTAAGTGTTAACATTTAGTATTTAAATCCACGGTGTAGGGCGACAATTCCACCTGTAAGATTATGATATTGGGCTTCATCAAAGCCAGCGGTTTTCATCATTTGCTTTAATGTTTCTTGATCGGGATGCATTCGGATAGACTCTGCCAGATATTGATAACTTTTAGCATCATTAACAAGCAGCTTACCCATTGTCGGTAATAATGTGAAAGAGTAAGTGTCGTATACTTTACTGAGCAACTCATTTTCTGGTTTAGAGAATTCGAGAACCAACAGTCGGCCACCAGGTTTTAAAACGCGGTACATACTTTGGAGTGCTTTTTCTTTGTCGGTAACGTTTCGAAGACCAAAACCTATGGTGATAATATCGAAAGTATTCTCTTCAAAAGGCAGGCATTCGGCATTGACTTGAGCAAACTCAATTCGACCGCCATATCCGCTATCAATTAACTTATCTCGGCCAACGTTAAGCATCGACTCATTGATATCAGCAAGAACAACACGCCCATCAAGGCCAACTTTGTCGGCAAACTTTGCTGCCAGGTCTCCAGTGCCACCTGCAAGATCAAGAACTTGTTGGCCTGGCCTAACACCACTCATTTCGATAGTAAAACGTTTCCACAACCTGTGAATACCCATCGACATGACATCATTCATCAAGTCGTATTTGGACGCAACGGAATGGAAGACATCCGCTACCTTTTTTTGCTTTTCTTCTCGATCAACTGTCTCATATCCGAAGTGGGTGGTTTTATCGCTCATAGAGAATCTTCTTTACTCAACTTTTTTATAAGGTGCTTTTGAGGTTTGTGGAGTTCTTGAGCCGCCTTCTGTTGCGAGACGGTTTAAATAATGCTCCCAGTTTGCCTCAAAGTTATCGCCTAAATCGCGTAATGTGTTCCAAGTATACAGCCCAGAGTCGTGACCGTCATCAAAGGTCAGTTGGATTGCATAATGCCCGACGGGGGTGATTTTTTGAATTTTGATGTGTTGCTTCTCAGTGATCAACTTCATTGGTCCTCCACCATGGCCTCTGACTTCGGCTGAAGGCGAAAAAACACGCAAGTATTCAGCGGTCATTTCATATGTTTTATCGTCGAATACCACTTCGAGTCGTTGGCTTTTTTGGTGGAATTTTATATCGCGAGGAGGATTTGTTTTCATCAGAGTGTCTCGCTGGTGTTGGCGAATGAGTTGCCTAGGGTGTTGTTGATAGTTAAAGCAAGCCGTTCGAGAGTGAATCCCGCGAACGGCGAACGCTTTATACTACAGAATAAAACGACTTAAATCTTCATCATCAACTAAGTCTGATAGTTGTTTGTCGACATAAGCAGCATCAATGGTAACGTCCGACTTCTCTTCCGAAGCGGTGTAACTGACTTCTTCTAAGAGCTTTTCCATTACCGTTTGTAGTCGGCGAGCACCAATGTTTTCAGTTCGTTCATTGACCTGCCAGGCTATCTCAGCAATGCGCTTAATGCCAGAATCGTCAAAATCGATACTTCGCTCTTCGGTTGCCATAAGTGCTTTGTATTGTCGTGTTAGAGAGGCATCTGGTTCTGTTAAGATGCGAACAAAATCTTCGACAGTCAGTGCTTTTAGCTCGACGCGAGTCGGTAGTCGGCCTTGCAATTCTGGAATAAGGTCCGATGGTTTTGCCAAATGGAATGCGCCAGATGCGATAAATAGAATATGATCGGTTTTGATCATTCCGTACTTCGTACTTACCGTGCTGCCCTCAACGAGCGGTAGTAGATCTCGTTGTACTCCTTCGCGAGAAACATCGCCACCAGAAGTGTTTTCGGATCCTTTTGCAACTTTGTCAATTTCATCTAGAAATACGATACCATTTTGTTCAACTGCATCGACGGCATTGTTTTTCAAATCGTCCAGGTTGATCAGACGCTCAGCTTCTTCTTCGCGAACCATTTTGAAGGCGTCTTTAACTTTCATTTTACGGCGTTTGGTTTTTCCTGGCGACATGTTTTGAAACATGCTTTGTAACTGGTTTGTCATTTCTTCCATACCAGGAGGTGCCATGATTTCAACGCCAACTTGGGGCGCTGACACTTCAATCTCAATTTCTTTGTCGTCTAGTTCGCCTTCGCGCAGTTTTTTGCGGAATAACTGACGCGTGCCGTTGGATTCTTCTTGAGGCCGTTCATCGGTATCAAAACCCATCGAGCTGCGAGCGGGCGGCAATAATGCGTCAAGAATACGCTCTTCTGCAGCATCTTCGGCTCTGGGCTTAACACGTTCTACTTCTTGTTCACGTAACATTTTGAAAGCAGAATCGACCAAGTCGCGAATAATGGATTCAACATCGCGTCCAACGTAACCTACTTCGGTAAATTTAGTCGCTTCGACTTTGATGAAAGGAGCATTGGCAAGTTTGGCCAATCGACGTGCGATTTCTGTTTTACCGACACCCGTTGGGCCAATCATCAAAATGTTTTTGGGAGTAATTTCGTTGCGTAATGAGTCGTCGACCTGCATGCGGCGCCAGCGGTTACGTAGCGCAATTGCGACTGCTCGCTTGGCAGAATCTTGGCCAACGATGTGTTTGTCCAACTCATGGACTATTTCTCTTGGGGTCATCTGAGACATAATAATTCGTTAACTCTTTGGTTTAATTAATCTTCTAGTACTTCGATCGTCAGGTTCTGGTTGGTATAAACGCAGATGTCACCAGCAATTTTTAGTCCGTTTTCGACGATTTCTTTTGCCGTCATCTCGGTATTTTCAATGAGTGCCTTGGCTGCTGCCTGGGCGAAAGGCCCTCCTGATCCTATCGACAATAGCCCGCCATCGGCTTCTGGCTCAATGACATCTCCATTACCTGAAATAATGAATGAATGATCTTTATCAGCCACTATGAGCATAGCTTCCAGGCGTCGAAGCATTCGGTCGGTTCGCCAATCTTTCGCCATTTCTACTGCTGCACGAAGGAGTTTACCTTGATGCATTTCGAGCTTTGCTTCAAAGCGTTCAAACAATGTGAACGCATCGGCCGTCCCGCCAGCAAAGCCAGCGATAACTTTGTTGTGGTATAAACGTCGAACTTTTCGCGCATTGCCTTTCATTACTGTATTGCCAAGAGAGACTTGTCCGTCTCCGCCAATAACCACTTGGCCATTACGGCGTACTGAAAGAATGGTGGTTCCTCTAAATTGTTCCAAAATGAGCTCCTGAGGATTTTTGGGCTTAACAATGGGATACATAGTGGGGGTCTGAATAATAAATTCAAGGTACTTCGCGAATTCATTTTGGTGTGGAGACGGCGTTCGAGCTATAGTTGGTGAAGTCTAAAAAGAATAAAGGTTGTTTCTATGCCAATTGACCAATCGATGGTAGATGAATTGAACATGCTCGTCAGGTTTAATTTGAATACCTTACAAGAAGGTTTGAAAGTTCATTCAAATGCAGATATTCGCATCATAGAAGCAACCCTAAGGTTGTTTCAGAAAAAACTTATCACTCAACCAGATGGCGGTTATTTAACCGATTTAGGTCGTGAGGCTGCAGAACATGCAGACGCATTGTTGAGTATCTTGTGTTCTAATTAAAATCGAGCTGTTTTAGGTGTTTTACACTTGGCTCAGATCGCAGTCACTCATATTTTGAGATAGCGAAATATTAAGTAAGTCGCGATTATTTTTTTGAGATGAGTAGAAGGAATTTAGAAAGTGTTGCTTTTGTGGAATTCAAGGAATAAAGATAACTCAAATTCACACTTTAAATTATCCCTCGCAGTGGTAGAATGCGCGGCCATTTCCAGTCCAAGTTATTATCCAGTTTAATTATGAATTCTGTAGTAGTCGGTCAGCGTTGGATCAGTCATAACGAAGCAAATTTGGGACTGGGTATGATCCAGTCTATTGAAGGACGGCGAATGGAAATTTATTTTCCTGCCGTTAATGAGTCTCGCCATTATGCCATCGATAATGCTCCGGTCAGCCGAATTATCTATCAGCCTGGAGACCAAATAACGGACATGGACGAGCAGGCCTATCAGATTACGGAAGCCATTGAGCATCAAGGTTTAATGATTTATGCCTGTGAGGATGTAGAGGGCAATTCGCATAAATTATCTGAGCTTCACTTAAACTGTTATGTCCAATTTAACGCTCCAGACAAACGTTTGTTGAATGGCCAACTCGATAAAGAAGAGGCTTATCAGCTGCGCTACGACACTTTCTTACAGTTAGAGAGACTTAATCAAAGTTCTGTTAGTGGATTGCTAGGTTCTCGTGTGGAGTTATTGCCTCACCAGCTTTATATCGCTCACGAAGTTTCTAAACGCCAGGCGCCGCGTGTTCTTTTAGCCGATGAAGTTGGATTAGGTAAAACGATTGAGGCAGGGATGATTTTGCATCAGCAACTGCATACTGGCCAATCGTCGCGAGTGCTTATACTGGTACCTGATTCGTTGGTGCATCAGTGGCTGGTGGAAATGTTACGTCGGTTCAACCTACGGTTTGCACTGTTTGATCAATCTCGATTCGCCGCATTGAGTGATTCACCAGATGTTGATTTAGATACTGGTGAAGAAGTAAATCCGTTCGAAATGGAACAACTGATTATCTGCAGCATGGATGAACTCATGAAGCGTTCTGATATGCAGGATAAATTAAAACAAACTCAATGGGATTTGTTAGTTGTTGATGAAGCTCATCATTTGCATTGGAACCCTCTTGATGAGGGCGATAATGAAGACATCGAACAACCGACAGGAGACGATTACAAACTTGTCGAAATGTTAGGTGAGAAAACGGCAGGATTATTGTTATTGACGGCAACCCCAGAGCAAGCTGGAGTCGAAAGTCACTTTGCGCGTTTAAGATTGCTTGATCCTAATCGTTTTCATGATCTTGAGGCTTTCAAACAAGAGTCTTCAATTTACAGTCAGCATCAGTCTCTTATTAATCTTTTGGCAAATGATGATGAATTGTCAGTCGCGGATATTAAACCGTTGCTATTGGAGTTGCCTGAGCTAGAGACTTTAATTGACTCAAGAGATGTTCTAACCGATGTTGAAAAGCAAAAGTTATTAGATCGACTTATCGATCAACACGGCACTGGACGAGTTTTATTTCGTAACACTCGTTCTGCTATGAGTAACTTTCCTGAGCGACAGCTTCATTCTTACCCACTTCCTTGTCCTGAAATATATACGCCTGATGACGATGACCCGATGAATCTTGGTCAATTGGGATTAACTCCTGAAATTGAATTGGTTCCCGAAGTTTGGTTACCTCGTGATCCACGTGTCGAATGGTTGTTGCAAAAGCTTACTGAGTTGAAAGGTGAAAAAGTACTTGTGATTGCGCACCACGCATCGACGGCTTTGACCTTGCAAGAGCACTTTAGTAAAAAATATGGATTGCGGTGTACCTGTTTTCATGAAGGATTAAGTTTATTTGAGCGTGATCGATCCGCGGCTTATTTTGCTGATCGTGAAGAAGGTGCTCAAGTAATGTTTTGCTCAGAAATTGGTAGTGAAGGTCGCAATTTTCAGTTTGCGCATCATATGATCTTTTTCGATTTGCCAAATAATCCTGATTTGGTAGAGCAGAGAATTGGCCGACTGGATCGTATCGGGCAAACAGAAACAATAAATGTTCATGTTCCATTTTTAACCGGCGCCTCTCAAGAGGTCTTATTCCGTTGGTATCACGAGGGGCTGAATCTTTTTGAAAAGAGTTTTAGTGCCGGTTATTCGGTTTATGAAAAGTTTCATAGTCAACTGACTCATTGCATGGAGCACCTTCAGGATTTACCCGACGAATTAATTGAAGCGACTCAACAAACGGTTGCGGAAATACATCGACAAATGGAAGCTGGGCGAGATCGTCTCTTGGAGTTGAACTCGTGTCGACAACCGCATGCTAATCAACTTGTTGAGCAGCTCGAGGAAGAAGAGCAAGCTAACAGATTGGCTAGCTATTTTGAGCGGTTGTTGGAAGAGTTTGGTGTTGAGCAAGAAGATCATTCATCTTTAAGTTGGGTTATTCGTCCAAGCGATCATATGAAACACTCTTATTTTCCAGGATTGAAAGAAGACGGCAATACCGTGACCTTGGATCGGTTAAAGGCTTTATCTCGTGATGATATTGAGTTCCTATCCTGGGAGCACCCTATGGTTGTCGAAGCGATGGATATGATGATCAAAGGTGATGCTGGAAATGCTGCCATGACGACCATTTCCGTGAAAGGGCTTAAACCCGGCACATTATTGCTGGAGAGTTATTTTACATTGCAATCGATAGCGCCTAAACATCTGCAGTTGCACCGTTATATGTCGCAAGCTCCAGTTCGATTATTGGTTGATGTAAACGGAAAAGATTTATCTCAAGTTGTTAGTCATGACGCCTTAAATGGGCTTAGCCAACCGCTTAAACGTAAAGTTGCCCGACAAGTTATTCAACAAGTAAAACCTCAAGCTGAAAAAATTATCGAGAAAAGCGATGCAATCGCACAAGGTCAGGTGGAATCACTAAAAGCATCTGCTATTGAAAAAATGCAGTTAATTTTAGGCAGTGAGTTAGCGAGACTCGTTGACTTACAAAAAACAAATGCCAGTATTCGTAGCGATGAGATTGAGCGTTTAAAAAAGCGAATAGAGCAGTGTGAGTATCATATTCGAAAAGCATCTTTACAGATGCAAGGTTTAAAGCTGGTCGTAGCCAGTTAATCTATCTTTTTCTTATCGAAATTAAGTCATGTTGACTTATCGTAAAGCAGGCTTTTGAAAGGGAGTCTGCTCAGTTGATAGCTTGATTAAAAAATAATCTAAAATATTCTCGACATTCGGTTCGCATTCCTGTAAAGTTCGCCGCAGCAAGAAAGAAAGTCTAATTCTTGAAAACCTACATTTCGCTGTTTTACCTGTAACACTTCGTCCTGCAGTTTTCTAAGTTCCAGTCTAGCTTTCGAAGCTAAAGACGCCGTAAGGCAAATATTTGTTTAAATTTCAGGATGTTAGTTATTATGTCAGATACAGTTAAAGGAACCGTTAAGTGGTTCAATGAATCTAAAGGTTTCGGTTTCATCGAGCAGCAGGGCGGTCCAGATGTATTCGCTCATTTCAGTGCGATTAACGGTTCAGGATTCAAAACTTTGGCAGAAGGCCAAGCTGTTGAGTTCACTGTAACTCAAGGTCAGAAAGGTCCACAAGCTGAGAACATTGTTGTTCTATAATTAGCTGAGACTTTTCTTATCTTAAAAAGGCGTGTTAAAAACACGCCTTTTTTGTGTCTGATTGATTTTGATATCACAGAAAATAAATATTCTTTCCATTGTCTTTGCCCATTTCAATTTCGATCTAAGCTTTTCGATGCTCTAACTTTGATTTATTGAATGATTCTAGTTGATTGTTCATTTTTAAGTTGCTGTTTTGCATCTTTATTTAGCGGAAACAGTAAGTTATATATTTGAGGTTTATTTCACAAAATACGCAAAAGCAGAATATAAATTTCACGATTAATTTTGAGTGAGTCACAAATCTTAGGTTTCGTTAATGACTTTGATGTTCACGGAGGATACTTTTCACCTATAAGGAATTTAAATTAAGGTGGATAAAATGAAAGAGTATCGTGTAATCGCTTTGAGTAGTCTGTTGATTTTGTCTGGATGCGGGCAAGATACTGATGATGACAATGATAATACTACTGATTGGTCGAATACCAAAATAGAAGCCGTTTATTTGGCTCAAACTCATGTTCTACCACCCGAAGCTCCTCTTTTTAAACTGGTTGGTAACCGAGACGCACTACTTAAAGTTCAAGTAATTGATCCAAACGAAGTAGCATCGCCAGATGTGACAGTTAACTTACAGCTGGGTGATCAGTTTGACTCATTAACCCTCGATGGGCCAACTTTATTACCTTCCACTTTCAACGGTGAAAAAGGGCAAGTTGAACACTCTTTCGATGACAGTTTTACGGTTGTTATTCCTGCGCAATGGATTTCCCCTGGCTTGTCGATTGAAGTGGTTGCAGCAGAGCAAAGAGCGGAATATGACTTAAATGTTGGTGCTCCTACAGATATTAAAATGAAAATGTTCGATATTCATTATTTCGGTCAAGGTGACTCTGACTACCCCGCAGGAACTTTTGCTGAGTTAGCGGCAAAGTGGCCGGCGGCATCGCTTTCTGTTGAAAGAGTTAGAGATATTAATTTTCCCGAAATGGTAATCCCGGCTCGTCCTGATGTCGGTGCGCCGAATGTAAGGATAACCTCAACTGCTGAATATCAAGAAAAAACAGGATTGAGGTTCGATGGTGAGCAAGCGGCGGCTTTACAGTGGGTTCATGCTCTATCTGCAGCGGGTGGAAATCAAGACACGGCAATGTGTTATGTCAACATTATAGGTGTACCGGCCGGCGGTCAGGCCGGTGGGTTTGATGGTGTTGGTGCGCCGAGTGTTGGAATTCTGAATCACGAATTAGGGCATGCATTATCGTTACCACACTGGGGTAATAACGGAAGTTATCCCTACAAAGGTGATATGCATGGAATTCCGGCTCCCGATACGCTTAACGGAACTCATGTTGGTCCGACGTGGGCATTTGATTTACCAACGTTAACGTTTATTCCGCCAACGGTTCAAGAAGACAGTAACCGTGGTGTTGCTGGAACCTATAAAGCGAGTCCTATGCAAGGTGGTGGAACCGGTGATCAAGAGGCTCAATTTTTAATGCGTCACTTTTCGGATTACAGCGTTAACCAAATGCAGAATTACTTAGAGTCGAAAGTCGCAATAAATAGAAATGAGAATTGGTTTAAATGGAATGACAACGATAAGTCGTATTCATCTCAAATTATTTCTGGGCTCGGTGTTCGTTATCCAATTGAAATGGATGTTGATGTTATAAGTGTTATGGCTGCGACCTCTTTGGCGGATATGGATTTAAATATGGTTTACCCACCAATTGGTCCTTACGTTGGTAATCTAATTCTGACCTTCGATCCGACAAATGCTGAAGATCGCGCATTAGCTGATTCAGATTACTGTCCAAATACCGGGTGTGACTTTACGCTCAAAGTGACTCAAGGTGGGAACACCCGTTATTATATGCTTGCAGCAAGCGGTGATCCGAGTGGGGATCGTTTCAATCAAAATAGTCTGAAAACGGTAGCTGTGAATCTGCGTGCATCAGATGGTGAAGTTACTAAAGTTGAACTTTTATTGACGCCTGATGCAGAACAAAATGGATTGCCAGCATCGCCTGACGTTTTAGATATTTTTCAAGAAGAAGGCGATAGTGGAAGTGATGAGTTTTCTTGGAATGATGAAAGCATTGAGCAATGCACTAATCAGTCCAATGGACCAGTTAAAGTATTTTTTCTAGCCGGACAATCAAATATGGTTGGTCACGGAACTGTCACTCCAACCCAAGGCCATTTAGATCGCAATGGTGGTTTGGGAACGCTTGAAAAATTGGTTGCTGACAATGAGGAGTATGCCAACTTAAAAGATAATAGTGGCAACTGGATTGAGCGTGATGATGTATGGATTGCAAATTTAAGTTCGACAGGTAAGTTAAGTGTCGGCAAAGGCTCTAATTCAAGTCACATTGGACCTGAGCTTGCGTTTGGTAACGTGATGGGCGATCACTATGATAATCAGGTGTTACTTATTAAAACCTCATGGGGTGGAACCAGTCTTGCTGTAGATTGGCGTCCGCCAAGTTCTGGTGGCGATACAGGACCTAAATATCAAGAAATGCTTGAGTATGCTCAAAATGTTTTAAGTAATTTAGAGAGTGAGTTACCAGGTTATCAAGGCCAAGGTTTCGAAATTGTTGGTTTTGGTTGGCATCAAGGTTGGAATGATCGAATAAATCAAGAGTTCAATGATGAGTATCAAACCAACTTGGTTAATTTTATAAATGACCTACGGCAAGAGTTAACTTTGACCGAGCTTCCATTTGTTCTGGCTACAACTGGAATGAGCGGTTGGGATGAAACTCATCCAAGGGCTTTGTCATTAATGAATGCGCAATTGGCAGTACCATCGGATAATCGATTAAATGCTAGAAAGGTAGCTGCCATCGAAACTCGGGATTTTTGGCGTTCGGCAGAAAACTCGCCTGCTGATCAAGGGTATCACTGGAATCGAAATGCAGAGTCTTACTATTTAATCGGTAAGAATTTAGCAGAATCAATGCTTCCACTAATTTGTCAGTAACGTAAATCATTTGTTCCCGATAATTTCGGGAGCAAGCCATTAAGGGCATTAAGAAAATTCGTATGAGTTCGAATTAAAGTTTGAACTCATTTTCTAGCAACATCATCGCCGATTTCCAAGCTCCCTCTACTCGACCTCCTGCTGCCCAAGCACCGGCTAGCGCTAATCCTTTCTCTTTATCTGCCCAATAAAAAGGTAATGCGTCATTTTCTTCTAAATTTGCATAACGCCAAAAATGAAAATAGGAATTTGAGATCGCAATTGGAGAATCAAAACAAGGGCGTAACCAAGTTTGCGCTGTTTCAATTAACCGTTGTTTCCAATGTTGTTGTTCAACTTGAGTTAAATCTTTAAATGGTTGATGAGGCTGATTTTTCTTTGACCACTCTGGAGAGAAGTGGACGATCCAATTAGAACTACTTTTTTCCTTTCTACCAGGTTTTGAAGAATCTCTACTGACCCAGCGAATAATTTCGTCACCAAATATACCTTTGATTTCAGAATTTGCTAATGGCGTTGAAGTTTGAAATGCAAGAGCCCAACAAGGTGTATGCTTTATTTGAGTTATTGCTTCTGGTGGTGCTGCATGTTCTGTGACTAAAGGTAGTGATTGCTCGACAGGGGCAGTGATAATTGTCCAGTCGAAACCAGGATAAAACTTATCCTTTTGATCGTGAAGTGTCCATTTTAAGTTTTGGAATTCTATTCGCGTAATTGAGCAATTGAACTTAATGTTTAGTTCGTTAGCAAGAAATTTTGCAGGGGCATTCATTGCAGGTAATCCGACCCAGCGCTCAGTATTATCTGGTGATAAAGTAAGCGTGCCATGGTTCATTTTATAAGGAGTAAACTGCCAAGGTGTAACCAGTCCTTGCTGCTGCCAATCATCGACTTTGGTTTTAAATGCAGGTTCTCGAACTGTAAAGTATTGTGCTCCAATGTCCAAGGATGCCCAGTTAAATCGTTTGTTGACAAGTCGGCCACCACGACCACGTGACTTTTCAAAAATAATGACCGAATGCCCGAGAGCTTTAAGTTCTTTTGCTAATGCTAACCCTGTTAAACCAGCGCCAATAATTGCGATGTCCATAATTCACCTTTACGATAGCTTTTTCGTTATACGTATAAGTCAGTGCTATTAGATACTATCGACGCACTCTATTTACTGAAATATGGACGCACTCTTGATTGTGATTAAAGCTTTTTACCCCAAATTTTACAGTCGTTTATATCGTTTCTTTGTAAACGATGTCGGATAGACTCTGCTTCTCGTTTACTTGCAAACGGGCCTAATTGAACTCGATAGAGTTGTTTGTCATTCCATTTTACAGGGACGATTTTACTTTCGAAGCCGAGCAAAGCAACTTTAGCTTTTAATGCGTCAGCGTTATTACTGTCACTAAAAGCCGCACATGGCATAACGTATTGCATTGAAATTTTATTTTCTGGTCTAGCAAGTTCTTCTTCAGGAATAACGACTTCTTTCTTTTCCAGAATATCGTGAAACGTGTACTTTGGAACCTCTGTCTTAGGTGTTTCGACTTTTCTGTCTGCAGCTTTTTCGGTTACTTGTTCTGAAGAGACTTTATTTTGTGCCGCTACTTTTGAACCATCGGGCTGAGGTATCCACTTTAAATAAATTAAAAATGCGACAAACCCACCAACAAGCATTCCAACAACGAGTACCGCTGCGGTTGGAAAACCCTGCTTTTTGCGACGTGTCGCATTACGTTTTCTTTTTTTCGGTGCAGACTTTTTTGCGTAATCTCTTGCCATTATTGTATTAGTCCTTCCTGGCGTTAATTAATTATCTAGACTCCTCATCGAGAGGAGAGCAGGAGGAAAAAATGCATTTACATTTTCTCTGGTGCACTAACGCCAAGTAAGTGTAATCCATTTGAAATAACTTGTTTTACAGCCGTAATTAAAGTTAAACGCGCGTCACATAAGTTTCTATCATCAACAATCCAGCGGTTGTTTGCGTCGTCTGATCCAATTTGATAATAGCCGTGAAGTAATGCAGCAAGGTCACGTAAATAATGTGCAATCACATGGGGCTCACATTGACTGGCTGCCGATTTTACGAGTTCTGGAAACTGACTCATTTTATCCATGAGATCTGTTTCTTGTTCTAGAGTAAGTAGCTCGAGTTGGCTCAAACCATTGGTTTGATCAAACGATTTACCAACTTCGCTAAGTTTTCTAAATGCAGAACAGACACGTGCATGAGCATACTGAATATAGTACACCGGATTGTCATTAGTTTGAGATTTCGCTAGTTCAATATCAAATGTGAGTTGAGATTCCGCTCGGCGCGCTGCCAGGAAATAGCGAGTTGCATCACGGCCCACTTCATCGATGAGATCGCGAAGTGTGACATAACTGCCTGCCCGCTTGGATATTTTAACCTCTTCTCCGCCGCGCATCACTGTTACCATCTGGTGCAGAACATAATCTGGATAACCTTGAGGTATGTCCATCTTAAGTGCTTGAAGGCCTGCTCTTACTCTGGTGATGGTTGAATGATGGTCGGCGCCTTGTTCATTAATGACCTTTTTGAAGCCTCGTTGATATTTATTTAAATGATAAGCAACATCGGGTACAAAATAGGTGTATCCACCATCTTTTTTGCGCATGACACGATCTTTGTCATCTCCAAACTCAGTGGTTTTGAGCCATAAGGCTCCACCATCTTCGTAAGTGAATCCGTTATCGACGAGTTGTTTGACGGCTTCTTCGACTTTTCCTGTTTCATACAATGATGATTCAAGGAAGTAGTTATCAAAGTGAACGGCAAAGGCTTTTAAGTCCAGGTCTTGTTCTCGGCGTAAATAAGCAACGGCAAAGTGTCTAATGGCTTCAAGATCATCAGGGTCGCCTTTGCCTATGACGTGCTGATCTTCTGCGTCTATTTTTACTTTTGCCATATAATCATCGGCAACGTCTTTAATATAATCGCCTTGATACCAGTCTTTTTGCCAAGCGACGTCGTCAGGGGAAATGTCTTTACAACGGGCCTGTACTGATAGAGCGAGGTTGTTTATTTGTTGACCAGCGTCGTTGTAATAAAATTCAGCGGTTACATCCCAACCATTTGCTTCAAGTAATCGGCAAATGCTGTCGCCAACTGCGGCGCCTCGTCCATGTCCTATATGCAATGGCCCCGTTGGGTTTGCGGATACAAATTCCACCTGTACTTTTTGACCATTCCCAGTTTGGTTATGACCAAAAGTATCTTTTGCTTTGAGTACTTCACTGATAACGGCACTTTGAGCGTCTTGCGCCATGAAAAAGTTAATAAATCCAGGTCCGGCTATTTCTACTTTTGTAATTGCGGCTGACTCTGGTAGAGCATCAATAATAATCTGAGCAATATCGCGAGGTGGTTTGCCAACCTGCTTTGATAGCATCATTGCTAAATTAGTGGCAAGGTCACCGTGAGCTTTATCTTTAGTGTGGGTCACTTGAAGTCGCGGTGTGAAATCTTCGGTTAGTAGGCCGTCAGATTTCATCTTTAGTATCGCTTGTTCAAGTAGTTGTAATAATGTGTCTTTCATCGAAATTGCTTATATCAATTATTAAGAATACAGTGTTTGCCGTATTATCCTTGAAAAGGGTTGAATGATCGATACCTATAAAGATTTGATTCAAAGTTTTCGTTCTAAAGTGAATAAAATCTCTTTTCAGAACCCTATGGAGTCTTGGGCTTATTAAATCTGCCTGACTTGTTACAGTAGATCTTGAGCGTCAATATCTAATGACCAACGAACTTTACTGGCCAGAGATGATTGTTCGATTTCATCCATTCTTTCATTTATGGCTGAATGTAAAGCTTTTCGAGACGGGCTGTTCAGTAATAGTTGGAATCGAAAGCGTCCAGCTTTTCGACTAATGGTTGATGCAACAGGCCCCAGTACTTCTAATTGATTCATGAATTGAGAAAAGTTTTGTTTTACAAAAGCTAAAAATTCATAGGCCGAATCTTTATTGGTTGATTCTGAGCGAAATAATGCAACGTAAGTATGTGGAGGTAATTGAGCTTCATTGCGATCGGCGAGTAACTTTGTTGCTAATTGGTGGTAGTCATTTTGCAACAAAGCCTGAAGTAAGCTGTGTTCTGGATGATGCGTTTGTACGACAACCTCGCCTTTGCGTTCGGCTCGACCAGCTCGGCCGGCGACTTGTGTGATCAGTTGTGCTGCTCGTTCGGGAGCTCGAAAGTCACTACTAAACAAAGCCCCATCAATATCTAGTATTGCAACAAGTGTTACCTTGGGGAAGTGATGGCCTTTGGCAATCATTTGTGTACCAACTAATAATTGGGTTTCTCCCTTTTTAGCGGCTTCAATGTAATTTTTCATCGAGTCTTTGCGTCTGGTCGTATCGCGGTCAATTCGTTGTAATGAGATGTTTGGAAATCGATCCGATAAAAACTTTTCGATGCGTTCGGTGCCTTGTCCCACACTCACCAGCTCGGTGCTGTTGCATTTTGGGCAGTTGTGAATTTTATTTTGATAGCGGCCACAGTGATGGCATTGCAAATACTCATTATGTTTTGATTGGTGCAGCGTCATATAGCTATCGCAACGGGTGCAATCGGCAATCCAACCACATTGGTGGCACAATAAAACAGGAGCAAAACCTCTTCGGTTGATAAAGACTAGTACTTGATTGCCCGCTTGAATGTGAGATTCAATCGACTTTAGGAGCGGTTGACTAAACCCTTCGATCATTGGTTGGTTTTTACAGTCGAGAAGTTTTATTGTTGGTAAGCTTTGACCGGTCGCCCGCTGAGTCAACTTGATGTGCCGATATTTGCCAGATAATGCATTGTTGAGTGATTCTAGTGAAGGTGTTGCACTGCCTAATAAAACCGGAATGTTTTCCATTTGCCCGCGCAATAATGCGATATCTCTGGAAGAGTAGCGAAGTCCATCTTGTTGTTTAAATGAGAGATCGTGCTCTTCATCAATAATGATCATTCCTGGCCATTTCAGTGGAGTAAAAATTGCAGATCGGGTACCAATTATAATTCTTAAGGCACCTTCACGTGCTTTTAGCCAGGTGTTTAAGCGTTGTTTGTCGGTGAGTCCTGAATGAATAACGCCAACATGTCCCGGAAATCTCTGCTCAAATCTTTTAAGTGTTTGTGGTGTCAGACCAATTTCTGGAATAAGTATGAGTACCTGTCGATTGGTGTTCAGCTGTTCCTCTATCACTTGTAAGTAAACTTCCGTTTTGCCGCTTCCCGTGATTCCCTCTAGTAATGTGGCAACAAATTGGTCATTGGTTGATGTGACTTCTTTATAAGCTTCTAGCTGTTCTTTATTTAAAGATTTCTTTTCTCCAGTAGTAATCTTTGGTGCTTTAGGAGTAATTAAGTGTTTTTCTACCCAGCCCTTTTCGAGGAGGGTTTTGAGGGTCGCCGTTGATATTTCAACGTGTTTTAGCTCGTCCTGGTTGACGGGGTGATTCTCGTTTTCTAGGTAGGTTAGCGCTTTTTGCTGTTTTACGGCTCTTTTAGACAAGCTCGTTTTTGCTTCTACACCTGTCGGAGTTATGGACCAGAAAATCTCTGGAGACAAGGTGCAGCTTTCTCCTTTCATGAGTGCATTAGGAAGCGCTGTGGCAAAGCAGTCTCCCAAACTGTGATGATAATATTGCGATACCTTGAAGATGAGGTCCCAAAGTGTATTTTGCGGAATAACAGGATGTTCATCGATAATTAGATTAGCTGGCTTGAGCTTGTTTTCCGGTAGGTCGGTAGTATTCGGCTGGTCAACAATGATACCAATAAGCTCTTGTTTTCCAAAGGGAACCTTTACCCGACGACCAATGTATGCACCAGGTTGAGCCACCTGATAGGTGAACAGTCGACGGAGCGGTACTGGAAGGGCAACTGTTATTAGGTTTTGGCTCAAAGTTCTGACATCGGCTTTTTTATTGTGGGTCAATGGTATGCATTCCGTAAAATATGTAAAGGGGAAAGCGAATCTTGGTGGGACTTTTTAATGGAGGTTGAATTTACACCAGTGGGGGAGTATGATCGCGCGTCCCCTAACTGGGTGGATGGTGTTTGTTTCAACCTGAAGCGAATAGCGATCCACAACAAAGAGAGAAAGTATTATGAAAGAAGGTATTCATCCTAAGTATGAAACCATTACTGCTTCTTGCAGCTGTGGTAACAAGATTGAAGTTGGTTCGACTCTTTGCAAAGACATTTCACTTGATGTTTGTTCTGCATGTCACCCATTTTTCACTGGTAAACAGAAAATCGTTGATACTGGTGGTCGAGTTGATCGCTTCCGTAAGCGTTTTGGAAGCCGAGGCGGAAAGAAGTAATTCTTGCCATCCAGCTATAAAAAAGGCGCCAAATGGCGCCTTTTTTGTGCTCTTAAGCTTTGCTTTTCTTAATTTCAGCGTCTGTTTTACTCACCGATGATCAGAAAATATCTCCGAAAGGATCGTCGATAGGTTTTTCTTCGACCTCTTCTTTTTCGGGCACAAACTCTGTTCTAAATACTTCGAAAATAGCTTTCTCTGTTGCGCTGTTGGCAAGTTTGCCTGTTTTAGGATCTATTCTCGCAGTAACAATGCCAGGAGGTTGAGACATTGTGTTTTGGGGCTTATTTTCTAGCGCAACTTCCATAAACTTTTGCCACACAGGTAGGGCTGCTCGACCACCCCACTCGCCATTACCAAGAGACAGGGAGTAATCTGCAAATCCAACCCAGGCAGTAGCCACAAAATCACCATTGTACCCAGAAAACCAGGCATCTTTCGCATCATTGGTTGTTCCTGTTTTTCCGCCAAGATCGTTTCGTCGTAAAAGAGGACTTCCACTGTTGTAAAGAGTTCGCCAAGCGGTGCCTCGATGTATAACGTCTTTCATCATACTATTAACGATAAAGACGTTACGCTCATCGATCACTCTGGGAGCCATTTTCTCTTCATCAATGGGAAGTTTAGGTAATGCCTCTAGAGGTATTAACATCGGATCTTGAGCTCCCGATACCAACGACTCATCGGTTGTTGGTTGAGAATTTAAACTGCTTTTATTGGCAACCTCTTGAGAGGCCTGCTCTTCAATTTTTTCTAAGATATCTTCGCATTCTTTACACACCTGTATCGGCTCTGCTTGGAAGAGTACATCTTGATTAGGTGTTTCAATACGTTCGATAAAGTAGGGTTCTATTTTATATCCGCCATTTGCAAAAATTGCATAGCCTTTGGCGACTTCGAGAGGAGTGAAGCTGGCACTTCCCAGGGCAAGTGAGTTATAGGGTTCCATATACTCGTCGGGAAAGCCTAATTTTATCAAGTAGTCCTCTGCAAACTTCGGATTAATCGCATTAATCAGGCGTATTGAAATAGAGTTGTTAGAAAACCTGAGGGCGTCCCTTAAACGGGTAGGGCCTTTGTAGTTACCGCTGTCATTTTTGGGGCGCCAAAAATCCTCTGCTGTGACATCAAACTCAGTAAAGGGGGCATCCATTAATACACTTGCTGCGGTGTATCCTTTTTCAAGTGCCGCCGAATAAATGAATGGTTTTATATTTGATCCAGGTTGTCGTCTGGCTTGAGTCACCATATTAAATTGATTCAAATTAAAGTCATAACCTCCAACTAAGGCCTCAACCGCTCCGGTTTCTGGCTTTAGGGCGACGAACCCGCCCGTTACATCAGGTACTTGGCTGAGCTCTAGCTGATCTTCCGAATTTAATATGGTTCGAATGACGTCACCTGGTTTCAATACCTCGCTGACAGTCTTCGGTTTAGAACCTTTTCTATCTTGATTTATGAATGGTGCTGCCCACTCTATGCCTTCCCACAGAATATTCTTTTCCTCACCTTGTTGAGTTAACACTGTGGCCATTTTGTTTTCGTCATCAATAGAAATAACTATCGCGGGATACAACTCTGCGGCAAAAGGAAGGCTCTCTAGAAAGTCGACTTTTTCATCCAGAGTCATGTCACTCATTGCTTCCAATACTTGTTCTGGACCACGATAACCGTGTCTACGATCGTACTCGCGTAAACTTTTTCTTAATGCTTTTTGGGCTGCGAGTTGGTATTCGTTGTTTAATGTTGTGTAAATTCGGTAGCCATTGTTATAAGCGTCTTCTCGACCAAAACGCTCAATCATTTCGCGACGCACCATTTCTGCTAAGTAAGGCGCTGATAATGAGACATCAGTTCCATGCTTGCGTGAGTTAATAGGTTTTTTGATCGTTTCTTCGTAAGCTTCTTCAGAGATGTATCCTTCAGCCAACATTCGACCCAACACGTGATTGCGTCTGTTTTCTGCATTATCTGGGTTAGAAATAGGGTTATAAATCGATTCGCCTTTTGGTATTCCTGCAAGAATGGCGACTTCATCGAGCTCCAGTTCAGACAATTCTTTACCGAAATAGACTTGCGCTGCAGCACCCAGCCCATAAGCGCGATGACTAAAGTGGGCTTTGTTAATGAAGAGTTCGAGAATCTGATCTTTTGATATTTCAGATTCTATTTTCCATGCTAGAAAAATTTCTCTGAATTTTCTGGTAAAAGTTTTTTTTCGGTTCAAATAGACATTCCGAGCAACGAGTTGGGTGATTGTACTTGCACCCTGACTACGTGTTCCCGTTGTGACATTGGTCACAATTGCACGAAAAACTCCCCAAAAATCAACGCCTGAGTGCTCGTAAAATCTTTTATCTTCTGTTGCAATAAGTGCGTCGATAAATGTTTGCGGTACCTCTTCAAGAGTGACCGGTATACGTCGCTTATCTCCGAACTCTGCCAATAGATCTCCAGAGTGGCTATAGACAGTCATTGGAGTTTGCAGACGTATTTCTCGAATGGAATCGACATTGGGAAGGTTTGGGCCAAGGTAGAGATAAAGCCCTCCGAACCCCATAAACCCGGCGATTGCGAAAAGGATCGCATAATATCCGCTTTTATTTAATGCTTTCAGTAGATATTTCATTGGGCACAAACTATATATTTAGTGTTCAGATTATGATTTTGACACAGTATATCGTTTAATAGTTGCATTAGGATATTTTTTTTGGAAAAAAGGTGAAATATCGGACAGTTAGCGCTATTATTTAATGTGAATACACACGTAAGTAGTGTAAATATATAAAGTTATAGGAATTTTACGCTTATGCTGGCTCAGCTATTCGGGACAAAAAGGCCTTCAGTGGTTGGGTTGGATATTAGTTCAACCTCTGTAAAGCTGTTAGAATTGGGGCGCGTGGGCTCTCGTTATAGAGTAGAAGCTTATGCGGTAGAACCGTTACCTCAAGAAGCGGTTTCGGAACGTGATATTCGCGAGCCGGAAGCTGTGGGCGAGGCAATTAAACGTGTGCTTAGCCGATCAAAGTCAGGCATCAAAAATGCCGCCGTGGCTGTTGCCGGTTCTGCTGTTATCACCAAAACGATTCAAATGGATAAGAATCTCTCTGAAGATGAAATGGAAAGTCAGATTCAAGTCGAAGCTGATCAATATATTCCCTATCCTTTAGAAGAAGTCGCCTTAGATTTTGAGGTGGTTGGTGAATCTGAAAAAGCCCCTGATAAGGTGGATGTTCTATTGGCTGCCTCCCGGTCAGAAAATGTTTACAGTCGCGTTGATGCTGTTGAACTTGGTGGGTTAGAAACTAAAGTTGTTGATGTCGAAGCATACGCGATGGAACGTGCCTTTGGGTTGTTAGAAAATCAACTACCAGACCAAGGGGAAGGCAAAATTGTAGCGATTGTTGATGTCGGCGCTACTATGACCAGTTTGAGCGTCCTTGAAGATTTCAAAACCATTTATACTCGAGAGCAAGTTTTTGGTGGTGCACAGTTAACCGAAGAAATTCAGCGTCGTTACGGCCTGTCTTATGAAGAGGCTGGTATGGCGAAAAAGCAAGGCGGATTACCCGACGATTATGAGCCCGAAGTGCTAGAGCCTTTCAAAGAAGCCGTTATTCAACAAGTAAGCCGCTCACTTCAATTCTTTTATTCTTCAAGTCAGTACAGCGAAGTTGATCACATAGTTCTAGCTGGCGGGTGTGCTGTGATTGATGGTCTGGAAGATATGCTAGAAGAGCGTCTCGGAGTTTCTGCTTCAATTGCAAATCCATTTGCTGATATGTCCATTGCCAATCGAGTAAATGCACAAGCACTAAGTGTTGATGCACCATCATTAATGATTGCGTGCGGATTGGCGCTAAGGAGTTTTGATTAATGGCTCGCGTAAATTTACTCCCATGGCGGGAAGAACTTCGAAAAGAAAAGCAAAAGCAATTTCTGAGTGTCTTAATCTTAGTATTTATTCTCGGTGGCGTCGTTGTATTTGCTTACAAATACACAGTAGGTCTGCAGATAGATGCGCAAGAGAGACGCAATAGTTTTTTGGAAACTGAAATTCGGAAATTGGATGAACAAATAAAGGAAATTGAGAAGTTGGAAGAAGAGCGACGTCGACTCATAGAGCGAATGCAAATGATTACGAATCTGCAGAAAAGTCGTCCTAAAGTTGTACATATTTTTGATGAACTTGTACGTGCAATTCCGGAAGGTTTGAATTTGAAGTCGATTAAAAGAACAGGTGACAAGCTCGTAATCAATGGTACCGCAGAGTCAGCACAGCGCGTGACAGCTTTTATGAGGAAAATCGATGAGTCTGAATGGTTTGAGAGTGGAAGCCTTAAAGATATCGATACGGACTCGGATTATGGTGCTAGTCGCAAAGCGTTTTCCCTGACGATCAAAGAAGCTTCGCTATCTGATTCGAAAGAGGGTGCGGGCAATGAGTAGTTTGCAAGATTTTAAACTTGAAGATTTAGATGTAAACAACATGGGAGTTTGGCCAACTCCGGTAAAGGCTGTTTTCGGAGCAATAGTCTTCATTCTGGTTGTTGTTGGAGGTTACGTCTTATTTGTGAGCGATGACGAAGATGCTTTGGCTGCAGCAAAAAACACTGAGCGAGAATTAAAGCAAAGCTTCGAAACTAAGCAGCGCAAAGCTGTTCATTTGGATGCATATCGGGATCAAATGAAACGGATTCAAAATTCTTTTGAGTCATTGTTAAAACAGCTACCTCAAAGCAGTGAAGTTCCAGGACTTGTTGATGAAATATCTTACGCGATCACTGGTGCGGGATTAGAACTCGATAATATTTCTCTCAAAGGTGAAATTGCGAAAGAAATTTATTTTGAAGAGCCATTAGATATCATTATTTCCGGTGGCTATCATCAAATCGCTGAGTTTGTTAGCCGTGTCTCGAACATGCCGCGGATTGTTACTTTACATGATTTTGAAATCAGCAATACCGGCAGGGAAGTGTTCGGTACTGAAGGTGAAATGATGTTAAAGATGACGATTACTGCAAAGACCTATCGTTACGATGAAGGTGGGGAGGTTCAGCAGTGAAATACAAAATAGCACTAATTTTTATGTCTTCATTTGTGCTTTGGGGCTGTAGTGAATCGACAGACGATTTGCAGGAGTGGGTTGAATCTGTGAAAGCTAAGCCCGCTGGTCCTATCGAACCGATGCCTGAGGTTAAAGCTGCTCCATCATTTGAATATAAAGCTCATGATTTAAAAAGTCCTTTCGCAGAGCTCTCTTCTGAAGTTGAAAAAGAATTACTGGTTATTGCTGAGCAATGCGATGTTGAGTTGCAACCTGATCCAGATAGGACGCGTGAAGATCTCGAACGTTTCTCTTTAGATTCAATGGAAATGGTGGGTGCAATGTTTAAGGGCGATTCAAACTGGGGGCTCATAAAAATGACTGGCGGACCCTCTGCAGGAAAAGTATTTAGAGTAGCAACTGGAAATTATGTTGGTGTCGATCACGGTAAAATTGTGGATATCAACGAGTTCCGAATAATGGTGGAAACACTCGTTCCGGATGGGCAAGGCTGCTGGGAAAAGCGTGTGGTTAATTTAGCCTTAAATGAGTGATTGAAGCATCAGGAGACAACAAATGTTAAAGTTTAATTCGAGTAATCAAGCAATGAAAAATATAATCAAAAGAGGTTCTTTGTTTTTATGTTTGATGGTTACTTCGATTGCAAGTAAGGCTAATGATCTCAATTCAATTAACTTTAATGTTCTCCCTGGGGACAAAGTTGAATTGCGTTTCAATATGTCTGAAACACCATCTACGCCAAGAGAGTTTTCAACGGAAAATCCCGCTCGCCTTGCTTTTGATTTTCAAAATACGTCGGTAAAACTTGCGGAAAAAACTTTGCCCGTATCTGTGGGAGCAACTCGAAGCGTTACGGCGGTTGAAGCCCAAGGTCGTACGCGGGTTGTCATTAACTTAGTAGAAAGTGTTGCTTATTCTACGCGTATCGATGGCACCGATTTCGTCGTGACCGTTGGAGAACCTAAAGCAGCGAATATTTCAACTTCTTCACCAACGAGTTCTTCAGGAGCCTCGAGGCAAGTTGCGTCCAATGTAAAGCAAATCGAAGGAATTGATTTCCGTCGAGGCGATCAGGGGGAAGGTCGTGTAATTATTGATTTAAGCAATCCAAACATTGGTATCGATTTACGCCAAGAAGGTCGAGACGTGGTTGCTGATTTTGTTGGTGTTGATATACCAGCTGAGCTCATCCGTAAACTGGACGTTATTGATTTTGCAACCCCGGCAAAGATTATAGAGACCATGCAAGTTGGCGGAAATGTGCGTTTGATTGTCAAAACAGCAAATGAATTCGAGTTTCTTGCCTACCAAGCAGAAGACAAATATACCATTGAGTTAAAGCCGTTGACTCCCGAAGAGGTCGAGCGAAAGCGACGTCAAGAACCTCAATATACCGGTGAGAGAATGTCTTTGACATTTCAGGACATCACTGTTCGCGCGGTTTTGCAATTAATTGCTGATATAGCAAACGTTAATATGGTGACCAGCGATACGGTAACTGGTTCAATTACACTGCAATTGCAAAATGTTCCCTGGGATCAGGCGTTGGATATTATCTTGAAAACAAAAGGTCTTGATAAACGTCAAAACGGTAATGTTCTTCTTATTGCCCCTGCAGATGAAATTGCAGCTCGAGAAGCATTGGAGTTGCAGTCTGAGCAGCAAGTGGAACAATTAGCACCTCTAAGAAGTGAATTTATTCAAGTTAACTACGCAAAAGCGGCAACCTTGATGGGGATTATTCAAGGTGAAAAAACGTCATTTCTTTCTGAAAGAGGTAGCATCACGATTGACGCGCGAACGAACACTTTGATGGTTAGAGATACCATTAAGAAGCTAGATGAAGTGCGTCAGCTCGTTCGAACCTTAGACATTCCGGTTCGCCAAGTGATGATTGAGTCAAGAATTGTCGTTGCTGATGATGGTGTCAACGAAGAGTTGGGTGTCAGGTTTGGTGTTCATAATACAGCTGACAGTAAT
This sequence comes from Pleionea sediminis, assembly GCF_007570825.1. Classification (GTDB taxonomy): domain Bacteria; phylum Pseudomonadota; class Gammaproteobacteria; order Enterobacterales; family Kangiellaceae; genus Pleionea; species Pleionea sediminis. The sequence goes on from NZ_SUNB01000001.1 coordinate 2,172,000, forward strand.
CGAATCGGTGTTTCTGGAACAATAAATAGTGCAACGGACCTTATAAATGATTTTGCTGCTGGTGGAACCGTTGGTGAGGATCGGCAGTTAAACGTAGACTTGCCGGTTCAACAGCCAGCAGGTCAGATAGGTATGGTTTTAGCTCGACTATCGGATAATTTAATTTTAGATGCAGAACTTTCTGCCTTGGAGAGCGAAAATCGTAGTGAGGTAATAGCTTCGCCGAAAGTTGTGACAGCCAACCAGAAAGAAGCCTATATTGAAGCCGGTGAAGAAATTCCTTTTCAGGAAGCAGCAGGTGGTACTTCTGGAGGAACTAAGATTGCGTTTAAAAAAGCAGTGTTAAGTTTAAAGGTGACACCTCAAATAACACCGGATGACAGGATCATTCTTGATTTGCTAGTTAACCAAGATACTAGAGGCGAAGAAGTATTGGGTGTTCCATCGATTAATACGCGGGAGGTTGGAACGCAAGTCTTGGTCGATAATGGCGAAACTGTCGTTCTTGGTGGTATCTATCAGCAGCGTAAGAATAAAGATGTTACCAAAGTTCCTTTGCTCGGAGACCTGCCTGGACTTGGTATATTATTCCGAAATACTGTTGAGTCAGAAGCAAAAAGTGAATTATTGATATTTGTGACTCCAAAAATCATCAAAGAAGGAGTAAGATAGGCCCTCAAATTTGGCGCAAGAGCCCGCTTTGAGCGGGTTCTTGTATTTTTGAGAGGTGAAAAGTCTTATATATCAATAAGATAGGAATTTTGAATCGACACAATGAAGAATAAACGTAACGTATTCTTAGTCGGCCCCATGGGGGCTGGAAAAACAACCATAGGCAAGCAACTTGCCGATATCTTAAAACTAGAGTTCATCGATACTGATCAAGAATTGGAGCGCCGCACAGGAGCACCTATCGATTGGATTTTTGATATTGAAGGGGAAGAAGGTTTTCGTGACCGAGAACAAAAAATTATAGAGGAATTAACCTCTCAGCAAGGCATTGTGTTGGCGACTGGAGGTGGAGCGGTTATTCGTGACGAAAATCGGCTGCATCTAGCGGGACGGGGCGTTGTTATCTATTTAGAAGCTTCGATTGATCAGCAGGTGGAGAGAACTCGGCGCGATAAACGTCGTCCTCTTTTACAAAATGATGATCCAGAAGGGACCTTAGTCGATCTAATGGATGAAAGAGATCCTCTTTATCGTGAAATCAGTGATTACGTCGTTGCAACTAACGAAAATACAGTTAAAGCCGTTGCAAACCGTATTGCCGAACTTGTACAACAAAATTAACCTATACGGATCCTCTACTCATGGCTCAGTTGACGGTTGATGTTAAACATCATCGTTATCCAATATTTATTGATAATACCATTCTGAGCCAAGCTGAGTTTTTCAAACCGTACATTCAATCCACGCAAGTTTTCGTTATAACTAATGAGACAGTTGGCGGATTGTATTTGTCGAAACTTAATTCTGTTTTAGATAATTATGAAGTTTCAACTTACTTTATGCCTGATGGCGAGGCCTATAAGTCATTTGATACTTTTCAGTCAATAATTGAAGCTTTAATTAAAAATGGATTGAGACGCAACGCAACTATCATTGCCTTGGGTGGCGGTGTTGTAGGGGATATGGCTGGCTTTAGCGCAGCGTGTTATCAGCGTGGAATTCCGTTCATTCAAGTGCCGACCACTTTGCTTGCTATGGTCGACTCCTCTGTTGGTGGGAAAACCGCCATTAATCATCCACTCGCTAAAAATATGGTTGGAGCGTTTTATCAACCGCAAGCAGTCGTAGTTGATTTGGATTGCCTCTACACATTACCTGCCCGAGAGTTTGCTGCAGGTATGGCTGAAGTGATTAAGTATGGACTTATTCGCGACTCTGAATTTTTAGAATACTTAGAAATGCAATCAACAGAAATTTTAAGTAAAAATTCTGATGCATTGAGTAACATTGTTAAAGTGAGTTGTGCAATTAAAGCAAAGATCGTTGAGCTCGATGAAACCGAGCAAGGATTGCGTGGAATATTAAATCTAGGGCACACCTTTGGTCATGCAATTGAAAAAGCTGGAGCTTATGAAGATTTTCTGCATGGTGAAGCTGTGGCTATAGGTACTTGCATGGTTATGGCCTTAGCTGAAGATAAAGGATTAATTACTGCGGAATATTTTCAGCGAGTTTGCAGCTTGTATCGCACTTATAATCTGCCAACTACAATACCTAAAACTTTTAAAATCTCAGAATTGCTCTCAACGATGCGACATGATAAAAAGAATCAAAGTTCAAATATTACTTTGGTAGTGCCAGTTGGCGTCGGAAAAGTTGAAATTACGGAACGTTTTTGTGAGTCGGACATTAAGCAAGCGATAGGTAGTCGAATGTTTTGAATATGAGTGAACAAGGGCATTTATTTCAATCGATGATGGCATCAGCGAATTTAATTGAGCTGACCAGCCAGGTAAAAACAGCTGAGAAGCTGGAGCACTTTTCTGTATATTCTGATCGCCTTATCTTTTTATCAGGAGCTTCGGGTTCTGGTAAGTCAGTCATAATCAAATTTTTAATAGATCAGCTACCTAAAGAAGTCGATGTCGTACTAGCGGATTGTCAAGATTCAAATTGGTTCTCTTCTCTATTGGAGGCTGTCGGCATCCAAACGACGGCAGGGCTACAAAGCTTCCAGTTTGGATTAGGTCAAGTGAATCCTACTACAGATTTACTGTTAATTTTGGATAACTCTAATGAGCTGACAATAGAGCAAGTCGAATTATTAGCCAATAAAGTTCAGGTGGAAACATTTCACTGCATATTAGTTTCTGATGAGTCGTCGAGTAATTTGATTTGGGCCGCTGACTATCCAGAAAAGTCGATTGTTGTTTCTGCTGAGCCTCTAACATCAGAAGAGAGCAAAGAGTTGTTGGCGACTCATCTCAAGGTCAAAGAATCTCAATTACAAACCGTTTTTCCTGAAAGTAGTATTGAGCAGATATTAAAACAGACAGAAGGCAATCCATCGAAAGTTATGGCTCTGGCAGCAAAAAAGCTAGCGGGGCGAGATGATATCAAAGATAACTTTCCAGTAAAAAAGATTGCTTTAAGCATGCTTTATTTATTTGTCGCACTGCTGTTAATTGGGTTGTTAATTTACCAAGATGATATTAATGAGCTTATTAATAGTCCAAAAGTTGATCAAAAATTGGGTTCGCATATGAGTGATACTCAAGAGGTCGACAGTAAAACTACTTCAAATCAGTCGGGTCAAGAAGGAGCCACTGAGTCATCAGACTTGAAAGTAAATCAAAGTGAATCCACGAATAAAGAAGATGTTTTTGCATCAGATGTATTTGTTGAGTCAGACGGTAAAAAGTTGCCTGATATTTCATCATCAGATGATGAGCCTTTCTCTGAAAGTAAAGAATTAAATGATAAAAAACAGGGACAAATTGCTGCCAATGATAATTTGGCAACTTTGAGTAATATTTCTGAGTCGAAAGTTAAAGATACTGAGCTTGATAATGTCAATCAAAATGACGAGATATCGGAACCCTTAGAAAGTGAGAGTTCCCAAGCTGACCCGACAGAAGCTCTCAAAGTTGAGCCGTCAAGTGATAATCAAGTTCAAAGCCTAGAAGTCGTTGATAGTGTTGAAGAAGATATTGCGGAAGCAATTGATTCTGTGGAATCTCAGTCAAATGAAAACAAACCTATTGAGAAAAATGCCTCGTCTCAAGAAGTAAAGTTCACTAGTGAAGAGCGGTTTTTTCTGAATCGACCTTCTGTTGACTGGGTTATTCAACTATCCGGATTCAGTCGCTTGGATAGTGCGGCTCAATTTATAAAGCAGAACATGAAAGTAGGTGAATTACATTTTTACAGAACCAATCGTTTTGGTGGTGATTGGTATGTGGTTGTTCTAGGACCATTCAAGCAAAAAAATGATGCATTATCTGCTAAAGACAAGCTACCTACCGAGCTTAAACAGCGCCAACCTTGGTTGAAGTCCGTCGCAGATGTCCAACAAGAAATCCGTTCTGTTAACTAAAATTAACGCAATTTTTTAACCTTACCTGCGTATTCATGTAAAATATGGGTAACTAGTTGTAGGAGATTTTTGCGTGAGTTCACTGAAAAACGATCGATATATTAAAGCCGCATTGCGTCAACCCGTAGATTGTACTCCTGTTTGGATGATGCGACAGGCAGGGCGCTATTTACCTGAATACCGTGAACTTCGTGCAAAAGCTGGAAGTTTTATGGCTCTAGCGACGGATCCGGAGTTAGCTTGTGAAGTAACGCTTCAGCCTTTAAGACGTTTTGAGCTCGATGCTGCGATATTATTCTCTGATATCTTGACGATTCCCGATGCTATGGGACTCGGTTTAAAGTTTGTCGCGGGAGAAGGCCCCGAGTTCGAAAAGCCAGTTAGAACCGAGAGTGATGTTAAAAATCTATTTGTACCTGATCCTTACGATAAGCTGAAATATGTAACTGATGCCGTGAGCACAATTCGTAAAGCCTTGGATGGTTCTGTTCCGTTAATTGGTTTTTCGGGAAGTCCATGGACATTGGCAACATATATGATCGAAGGTGGTTCGACTAAAAACTTTTCTGAAATTAAAGGGATGATGTACCAGTCGCCTAAGTTACTTCATCACGTATTAGATGTTTTGGCTGACTCTGTGATTAGTTATTTAAATGCGCAAATTGAATCGGGTGCACAAGCCGTTATGATATTCGATACTTGGGGCGGCGTATTAACTCCTAGAGATTACGAATTGTTTTCTCTTCAATACATGCAAAAGATTGTTGACGGTTTAAAGCGAGAGTATCAAGGTGAGCAAATACCTGTCACTCTGTTTACTAAAAATGGTGGAAACTGGTTAGATAAAATGGCTGATACTGGATGCGATGCCTTAGGAGTTGATTGGACATGCAACTTGGCTGATGCTCGTAGTCGAGTTAATAGCCGTGTCGCTTTGCAAGGTAATATGGATCCCTCTGTTTTGTACGGTTCTCCAGAAAGAATTCGAGATGAGGTTGCCGATATTCTTAAAAGTTATGGTCCAGGAAATGGCCATATTTTTAATCTTGGTCATGGTATTCACCAAACCGTTAATCCTGAGCATGCTAAAGTATTTGTTGATGCGGTTCATGAACTTAGTCGGCCTTTCCATCAGGAATAGCCTGGTTATTGTTAATGATCATTGAGTCGAAATTTAAGCCTTGGCCAGGAATTGCAAATCGTCATTTGCAAACGCTTGCGGGTCCTTTGCTTATCTCGACTCGTTATCAACCTAATCGTTGGCAAGTAATCGACTTGCCCGACGATGATTTTCTCGAATTCGCCTGGTTTGGCAAAGAAGACAGTCCCACGCTCGTTATTTCTCATGGGTTAGAGGGAAGTTATCAGTCTCACTACATTCAGCGACTCATAGCAAAGTTTTTGAAACATCAGTGGTGCGTCGTGGTTGCACATTTTCGTAGTTGTGGCCGTAATTTAAATCGCAGCATGAGTACCTATCATTCGGGTTCGAGTGATGAGTTAGGCTTTGCGATAAAGGTCATTAAAAATCAAACGCAACATCCTGTTTATGCTGTCGGATTTTCATTGGGTGGCAATGTTCTTTTAAAATGGTTGGGTGAAAACCCCGAACAAACGGACATTAAGAAAGCCATGGCTGTTTCTGTTCCTTTTAAGCTATCGACATGTGCGACTGCGATTAGCCAAGGAATGAGTCGAATTTATCAAAAACATTTAATCGATTCTCTAAAACTAAAAATGCAACAAAAACTGTCCGAAAACTTACCTGGTCCTCAATTGTCGAGCTCCGTTGACTTGAGCGCGATAAAAAATTTTTGGCAGTTTGACCATTATGTGACAGCACCTCTTAGCGGTTTTGAAAGTGCTGATGATTACTACCAGAAAGCATCGAGTTATCAATTTATTTCTAAAATACAAACACCTACTTTACTGTTGCAGTCTTTAGATGATCCTTTTATGACTGAAGAAGTAATACCGGAAAGGGAGCAGCTTGGTCCCGGACTTATTCTTGAACTTAGTCGGTATGGTGGTCACGTTGGTTTTCTAGATCATTTGAATGTTTTTAGTAAAGATTGTTTTTTGGCACGCCGAGTATTCGATTACTTTTCATTTGATTCACGCTCTGATTCTCATTAAAGTAGAGAAAAAATTACTGCTTGGAGCACCATGCTTACTCGGCGACAATTAATGATATGGAGTGTTTCTTCGCTAGCCGCGTTTAGTGGCGGTACCGCTGTCTATCAATTGATTCAAAAAGAAGATTTTGAGTCAATTGAAACTGATAAGTATCAGTTTCTAACAGATTCGGATCAAATTTTATTTTTGTCGATTGCTCCTGTTGTGTTAGGCGATACATGTCTAAAGTTATGGACGCAACAAAACGTATCTTTTAAAACGATATTAACGTTAATCGATAATGCTATCGTAAATTTTTCTAAACGCTCGCAGCAAGAAGTTCGTGAGTTACTCGATATTTTATGGAATAGAGCGGCTAAATTATTAGTTGCAAGAGTGTGGACGTCTTGGACTGATGCTGACGCCACTACAATCAATAATTTTTTACAGGTGTGGCGAGAAAGCTGGCTCGTTACTTTGAATCAAGGTTATCAGGCTCTTCAACAGTTAATTATTGCTGCTTATTACAGTAAAACAGAGAGTTGGTCGCTGTGTGATTATCCAGGACCTCCGATTCAACGATGACTTCACTAAAACTACATAAAAATCATATCGACCTATCGAAAGATACTTTGCCTATTAATAAAGTATTCGATGTTGTTATTGTCGGTTCGGGAGCGGGTGGCGGCATAGCGGCCGAAATTCTTGTTCAGTCGGGATTGAGTGTTGCCATTGTTGAGGAAGGGGCATTCAAAACAGCAGCTGACTTTACACTAAACGAGGCACAAGCTTATCCCGATTTGTATCAAGAAGCGATGTCGAGAAAGACAAAGGATAAAGGTATAACCGTAATGCAAGGTCGAACTGTTGGTGGGTCAACGACAGTGAATTGGACCAGCAGTTTCCGTACGCCTGAAAAAACTCTTAATCATTGGTCTGAAGTTCATGGTGTCAGTGGTTTTTCTAGTGAAGAGTTAGCTCCTTGGTTTAAAAAAGTAGAGCAACAATTAAATATTTCGCCTTGGCCCATTCCTCCAAATGAAAACAATTCAATTTTGGAAAAAGGTGCTCATAAACTGGGATGGTCTGCTGCGCGAATTCCACGAAATGTACGAGGTTGCGCTAATTTGGGCTATTGTGGCATGGGCTGCCCGATTGATGCTAAGCAGTCCATGTTGGTAACGACTATTCCAGCTGCTGTAAAAGCTGGAGCAACGTTAATTACCAATGCAAGGTGTCAAAAGTTAATTTATCGGGGAGAGGTCGTCGAACATATCTTATTGAGTCCAGTTGATAAGAATCATCAGGCTAAAAATAGCCTGGTTAAGCTGGCCTGTAATTACGTGGTGCTCTCGGCAGGAGCTATTGGTACGCCTGCTATTTTAATGCGTAGCAAAGTTCCTGATCCGCGCGCTCTTATCGGTAAAAGAACTTTTTTACATCCCGTTACGTCAGTGCTTGCGGATATGCCAGACAAGGTGAATGCTTTTTATGGTGCTCCTCAATCGGTTTATTCCGACGAATTTTTATGGCGTGATGGCGTCACTGGTAAAATCGGTTACAAACTTGAAGTCCCTCCTATCCATCCCGTTATCGGTAGTTCTATCATTCCGGTTCATGGCGAGCCACATAGCCAAATGATGAAGAGATTTCCTTATTTTCACGCATCTTTGGCTTTATTAAGAGATGGATTTAATGAATCAAGTATAGGCGGTCAGGTTGAGCTGGACAGATTTAATGAGCCTTTGCTGGATTATAAAGCCAATGGTTACCTGTGGGAGGGGGTGAAATCTGCTTTACTCAATATGGCTGAACTTCAATTTGCAGCCGGCGCGAAACGTATTAGACCTTTTCATATGGATGCACAGTGGGCTACAACTTGGCCGGCTGCCAAAACAATGATTGAAAGCTTAAAGCATCAAGTTGTGCGGACGTCATTATTCTCTGCTCATGTAATGGGAGGATGTGCTTTTGGTGATTCCCCTGATAATTCAGTGGTTGATAGTACCGGTAAAAGTCATTTCTTTAATAACTTGTCGGTATTAGATGGTTCGTTATTTCCGACCAGTTTAGGAGTAAATCCTCAATTGACTATCTATGCTATCTCTGCAAAGCTGGCGTCAGGGCTGTCAGAGCGACTAAAATGAGATAATCATTAATAATTTTATAGTGTTATGGTTAAAACAATCTTATATCCAGGTACTTTTGATCCCATTACTAACGGTCATACAGACCTTGTAACGAGAGCAGCGCGATTATTTGATAAAGTGATAGTCGCAATAGCCGAAAATCCAGGGAAAAGCCCTCTATTCAGTATGGACGAGCGTATTGAGATGGTCCAAAAGGCGACTCATGGCGTAGGATCTATTGAGGTTCTTGGGTTTGATGGCTTATTAGTTAATTTTGCTAAGAAACTCAAAGTTGATGCTTTGTTGCGGGGTATTCGCGCTGTTTCAGACTTTGAGTATGAATTTCAGCTGGCCAATATGAATCGGCGGTTAGCGCCTGAGTTAGAGAGTGTATTCTTAACGCCCGATGAGACAAATACTTTTATCTCATCGACTCTGGTTCGTGAGGTTGCTAAATATGGCGGTGATATCACCGATTTTGTTCATCCTTTTGTGGCTCAAAAACTTGCGGATAAGTTTTCTTAGAGAACGGTGTTGCGTGAGAATTAGTCATTACGGTTGCAATAGCTGAGCAGATGGTTAAAATACGCGCCCGTTTGTTGTTGAGATTTAAAGAGTGAGGGGCTTATGTCCTTAATAATTACAGATGAATGCATTAATTGTGACGTTTGCGAGCCTGAGTGTCCAAACGAAGCGATTTACCAGGGTGAAGAGATCTATGAGATCGATCCTGACAAATGTACTGAATGTGTGGGTCATTACGATGAGCCGCAATGTCAGCAGGTTTGCCCCGTCGACTGTATACCACTCGATCCAAATAATGAAGAAACAAAAGAGCAGCTTATCGAGAAGTATGAGAAGTTAACTGGAGAATCCTTCGCTGGTTAACGTGAAACTTCAGAAGCTGAAGGAAAAAGGTGGCTTGTTCCACCTTTTTTTATGCGTATTTGAAGGAGCTATATTCTTCATTGATTCTCGAGTTTATTTATATATTTTATTCTGATGCTAATGACACTCCATAACTGGTTACAAGAGAAACCATTCACTCTCACAATGTCTTCAGGCTTCTTTGGCTTTTTTGCTCATGCGGGAGTTTTGTCGGCTCTTGCGGAGCATAATTTGTTCCCAGCTAAAGTGACTGGTTCGAGTGCTGGAGCATTGGTTGTCTCATTGTGGGCCTCAGGAGTTGAGTCAGAGGTCATTGAACAACAATTATATGAATTGAGTAAAGATGACTTTTGGGATCCTTGGCCTGGTTTGGGTTTGTTACGGGGTAAAAAGTTTAAGCGGAAATTATCAGAGCTTCTTGGTTGCATGGAATTTGAACAATGTCGAGTTCCACTGGCCCTATCTGTCTGGGATGGGTTTGCGAGACGAACCCGAGTTTTAAAGTCAGGATCACTGGTTGATGCGATTTATGCCTCTTGTGCCGTTCCTTTTTTATTTCATCCCTTGTGGCAAAAAGGGCGTCTTTATTGGGATGGTGGTATTGGTGATCGTCCTGGGCTTGCTGGGACCGACTCTCAAGAACGTGTGTTCTATCATCACATTGCTTCGCGCTCACCCTGGCGCAGCAAAACAAGTGAAGTGTTAAAATTACCCTTCCGAGAGAATTTGGTGAGTTTAGTTTTGGAGGATATTAATCGTTCAGGTCCAGACAAACTTCATTTGGGGCCCGGTATTTACCAAGAATCTAAGCGTCTTGCAATAATAGCTCTAGGACGTACTTTTGATGACAGTCGAGCTGTCAGAATGAGTGCGGAGCAAGATTAATTAATGTGGAATGGCTCCAAATGGATATCGACGACATGAAAGCCTGCCATCTTAATGTAACCTTTGTAACGATGTTCTCGTGTTGAAGTAAATTCAAACTGATAGTCTCTAAACCAACGCCAAACACCATTTTTGTCTTTCTGCAGTCTTTGTTTTTGAAGTGCTATCGTTCCATCTAATAACTCAAGATCCGATTTGTAGCATCGCGTCAAAACTGCTTGATAGGCTTTATCTTTGATTTGCTGTCCGCGCCACCATAGGTAGCCAAGGAGTGATAAAACGAGAAGGAAGATTACTTTGGACATGATTTTTAGGTCGAGTAGCACCGACAAATGCCGGTGCTTAGTAAATCCGGCTTAATTTTCCGGTAATCTGGCTAAAACGGGTGTATCGAATCCGCCATCTCTGACTCCATCAATCACAGCCATAACAACATCAGTGTTTGCTTGAGGGTGGGCCTGAACAACAACAATCGTATTGGGGTTTTCTGCCATTTTTGTTTCGATGTTAGCGCTAACCTGTCGAGCATCAATAATACGACCTTGGAAACGTATTTCACCGACATCGGTTATTTCAACTGCTACAGGAGCATTATCATTTTCAACTTGTTCTGTATTATTGTTTGAAGGACGCGTCATATCCAATCCATCTTCTTTGGTAAACGATGTTGTTACGATAAAGAAGATCAGCATGATAAACACAATATCAAGCATCGGCGTCATATCGACGTTAGCATCATCATCATCAGAGCGATGTCTACGCATTGGGTTACCTTTATCTGTTTGATTTTTGCTCAAAAAGCTTAATTATTTTTGAATCCCGCAATATAGCGGTTCCACATGCCCAAGTCCAGTTGAATCCGGAAGATCATTGAGTCTGTCCACAGGATCGACCAGACGAGCTATTTTTGGCAGTTGGGGCAGTACGCCGTTGCTCTTTGGCCTTGCCGAGTGCCTTTAATGATACCTTTACACTGATAACAGTTTTGGCCTTCTCTTCCATAAACCATCAGTTTTTGCTTGAAGTAACCGGGTTTACCATCGCTTTGTAAAAAATCTTTAAGTGTCGTTCCTCCTTGAGCTATGGCTTGTTGCAAAACTTCTTTAATAGAATCCACTAATAATTTAAGTCGCTTTGCACTTATTCGGTTCGCCGAACGAACTGGAGAAATACCGGCGCGAAACAATGATTCGGCAGCATAAATATTACCTACGCCAACCACAACTTTATTATCCATTATCACCTGCTTAATTGACGCTTTCCGACGTTTGCACACAGCTACAAAATAATCCGGTTCAAAATTATCTGAAAGTGGTTCTGGTCCTAGTTTGGCGAGTAATTTTTGGGCCATTTCTTGGTCGCCCCAGAGCCAAAAACCAAAGCGACGTGGATCAGTAAAGCGCAACATTTTATGAGAATTCAGTATAAGGTCAACGTGGTCATGCTTACCCGGCTCCGTGCCAACGGGTAAAATTCTTAGCTGCCCTGACATGCCGAGATGAACTAATAGTTGACCATGTTTGAAGTTAATTTGAAGATACTTTGCTCTTCGTGTGACCGACTGAATGATTTGCCCTGATAAATGTGTCTCTAATTCGGGCTCTATTGGCCAGCGTAATTTACGATTGCGAATGACCAGCTGTTTAACAGTTTGGTTTTCCAGATAGGGTTTTACACCGCGACGAGCAGTTTCTACTTCGGGTAATTCGGGCAACTTGAGTATTCCTCTGTTCTATCAGTTGATCATTTATTATCAAGCCAGTTTTTCAATAATTCATCTGGAAATAAAGATTTTCGTTGCTCGGTCGTAAGAATAAAAGCCAATTTTTGTTCTTGTGAGATAAGCATTAATTGTTGATTATGTAATTTTAATTGCCATGATGACTTTTGTGAATCAATAGAAACTTCAAGATTGAGTACTGTCTTCCCTTTGTCGAATTCATTAGTTATGACCATTGGAGAGTAGGTTCTCCATTCTTCCAATATAACTAAACACTGATTTACCGAAACTAATTTCTTAGATTGTTGGCAATCACTGTTAATTTGGATTGCTGACCAATTATCTATCTGTAACTTTTCTATATTTTTGAAAGGAGCTTCACTTTCAGTTGAATGCGTTAACTTCTTTTCTAATATTTGACCTACTAAAGTGAATAATAAAATCATAAAAGCAATGGAAATAATAATGATATTTAACCACTGCTTCTGAGTTAGACGAATCGGTTTCGCAGCCAAAATGCGCCTCCGGTTATTAGAAGAATACTGGGGAATACAAAAGGCAGTATCCATCCCAGTAAATGTTGAACTTTCTTACTAAGCGAAAAATGGCTATCAATAGGGCGGTCGACTTTGGGGAAGTCATTTAGATTAGACTCGGTCAGTCGGTAAATAATATTGAGTGCTAGCTGTTTGTTATCATAATTATCAATGGCATTATTGGTTAAAAAGTTAGAATCTCCAACAACGACAACATGTTGTTGTTTTACGCCCTGTTTTCTAAGTAATGAATATCCGAGTTTAAAGGAGCCTTGTAGTTCGCCCTGATTCGCATTGTATGCTAGCTGCTCCTCTTCATATTGAAACTCTGTCCATACTTGCTTGTTTGTCTCGATAAATGGGATTGTTTGCCATGAATTTGAAGTCTTCTTGGTAACTAAAGCTGTAGACCAAGGTAATGCAATCAATGAGTTTAAATTTTGAGTTAATGCTGATTTTTCAAACTGTCGCACAAGTAACACGGCAGGGTGTGGTGTTCCTTGTTGATAACCGACCGGATCCATTAAAACGCCATCAATTTTCTGTATGCCTAGATAATTTTCAAGAGTTTCGAACTGACTGTCTTCAGGATCTCGTAGCCAAAGTAAGTTACCACCCTTTTGTAAGTAATCTAATAAATGGACTTGTTCAGATTCGAGCCACGGCTGTCGAGATGAAGCTATAATTATTAATGCTGTATTATCAGGTATATTTGAATTCAAACGAGTTTGAGTATAACGAAAACCATGCTCGGATAGTAAGTTTGTAAATTTCTTTAAACCTCGATTTTCCTCTGAGTCAATTTCTGATTCATTATGCCCAGTAGAAAAAAATACCCAGGAGTCTTTACGATCTCTTGCCGTTAAAAGTGACTGGTAGAGCGTTAGCTGTGGATGCTGAGTGAAAGGGTATTCTAACCAAATATTGGTATTGTTAACTGTTATTTGTACGCCTAGTTTACTTCGGCTTTCCTTCTGTGAAGCATTCATATGATGAGTTAAGTTGATTTTATCAATATAGTTTGATAAAGGCTTAACTAGTCTTAAATCAATTTCATGCTTAGCACGATCGTCTAGTCCGCGAGTTTCAATAGTAATTTCTGATGACTTATTTATCTGTTCTTTAAGTGGAGAGAACAGTGAGAATCTTTGATTGCTAGTGAGATCGTAGTTTGACAGCCAAGAGGGTAAGAATACGAAAGTGCAAACAAAAAGAGATGTAATAATGATAGGTTGAATAATTCTTGATTTCTTACTACTAAAAGTACTTACAAGATAAATAACGTAAACGCTAATCAGTACTATTGTCGCGAGTCCTGCTGAATATAATATTCCTTGAGTGCTTAAGTGTATCGTATTTAATATGTTTAACGTTGATAACAGTGTCCAGGTTGGATTTAACTGATAAATCAGAAAAACTCCCCAACCGACGAATATAACGGCATACTGAATAATTAATGCAGCAATGGTGCTTTTTGTTAATTGCTGTAAAGCGAGAGCTGAGGTGGAAAATGATATTGCTCCAAAATAATGAGTGAGGAACCCGAGAATATAAACCGGCCAATCTACCTCAATAGCAAAGAGAATTGGTAATTGAATGATTAAAAGAAAGGATTGAAGTATGGTCAGTATGATAATTGAGGTTAAGAGATCGGTTAACCAGACTTTAAATTTAGATATGGGATAAGTTTGTAATAATCTTTCGACACCAGATCTATCTCTTGCGGGTTTAAGTTGCAAGTGTATAAGTGGAATTAATAACAGAGTTAGCAATATTGATAAATTACTTAATGGCGAAATGATTGCCGCCGTCGCACTGATTGACTGTGTATTCGCTGATTGAGCCTGAACAAATTGATAACTGAATTGATTAGCAAATACACTAAGAATAAAAGCGTATACCGTGAATATCATGTATGTTGAAGGTGATAATAATAGAGAGCGAATTTGAAAGCTTAAAATCGACATTACCAGCTCCACTTCCCTTTTGCCTGAAGACTAAATATATTAAGTAGTGCAGGCTTTAGTTCTTCGATTTTGATACCTTCTTTTGACAATTGAGTCGCCACATTCTCTGCTTCTTTATGGTTATTGAAGCCCCAAATTTTGGGATGAATTATATTTATATTCTTTTCGTAACTTGATGCCTTATTTTGTATTATCGGTTCATCGCTAAACAATAGTACTTTAGTTTTATCGATTGCAATATCTGCTACTAAGGAATGGGCATCGATAATTAATATTCGGTGGCAGTGTTCTAAAACGTCATTAATGTGATGACTTGCGATTAAAGTTGAGCGTTCACTATCTTCGTTTTTTATGGTATCCCAAAAACTGGTTTGTTGCGTTGGATCCAATCCATTCAGAGGTTCATCGAGAAATAAACATTGCGGCTCATTGATTAATGCTTGAGCCAGAGAGAGTCGCTGCTTTTGCCCGAGAGATAGTTGAGAGACTTTGTTATTCAATAGTTCATGGAGGTTCAATTGGCTTGCAAGTGACTTTATAAGTGATGATGCCTTTTTCTGAGAAATTTTATAGCAGCTCGCAACCCACAATAAAAATTCCCGAGCTGTCTGGTTTTTGGGCACCGGAAAGATATCGGGCATGTATCCGGTGTGTTGTTTATATTTCTTTCGAGATGAATTTAGAGGGAATTGATTAAGTTGAATATCACCGGCTTCTGGAGTTATCTCGCCAGATAACGTTTTGATTAAAGAGGATTTGCCGGCACCATTCATTCCTACCAAAGCGGTTAGCTCTGAGTCATTTAGTGTAAATGAGTATCCAGCTGTATTTTGGGGCTGATAGGAATATTTAAGTTGGTTAACAATAAGAGGCACGGCAATCTTCTTAATTTTGTTTTTATTGATTGTCTTGAAGCGTACAGCAAAAATCAACCTTAATTCAGTGAGTAACTGCACTATTATGACGGTAATTCCTAAGGAGGCAATGACGCTGTCATTTCATCACACCACTGAATAGCGCTGAAGTAGCACCGATTGAGTTGTTGTGGGTCGATATTAGGAGGTAGCTGATCCCATTGAGCGTGCTCAAATTGAATGACTGCGCGAAGTGTTTCACCAATGTCGCCTTTGTATTGAAGGATGGCTTGTTGAATTTCAGTATCCAGTGGGAGTTCCTGAATGAGATAGTTTAGGTCGGCGCCAAGGAGAGAATCGATACCTGAAAAAAGCCCGGCAGTAAAATACATTTCAGCGGTAAATGCTTTTGAATCTTTTGCCATAAGCTCGCAGCATCGCCCACGAATCAGAAGTGTTCTCAGTAACTCCGGCGGTGTATCGTCGCTAGCAGAAAAAGCTATTAGAGCTATCCAGCGTTTTAATTGGTTGAGTCCTAGAAAAACGACAGCTTCTTTTACTGACTGAACTTTGCGATTCAAACCATAGGCGGCTGAGTTGATAATTCTTAACAAACGATAACTTAATTGGGCATCGTGAGAGACTTTCTCTGCGATAATTTCTGGTTGAGCTTCGGTGTCATATACATGAGAAAGTATCGACATAATGACTTGTTTATTACTTTCCAGCTTCTTGCCGCGTACGATTTGCGGTTTTTGGAAAAAGTAACCCTGGAACAGGTGAAATCCCAACTTTAGACATTGAATGTAGCCATCATGATCTTCTACTTTCTCAGCCAGTAATTGCGCATCAAAATTTTTTAGTTGATCGAGCTTTGTTTCTATCGTTTCAAGCGGAAAGGATAGAACATCCACTTTGATAAAGTCTGCATGTTTCAGGAGAGGTTCAAACTCAGGGGTAAAAGGATAGTCGTCGAGAGCGATCTTAAAGCCTTTCTCTTTATAGCGACAGATCGATTCTATGAGTGCTTTATCGGGCGTTACATTTTCTAATATTTCCAGAACGACTTTTTCTGGTTGAAGCGGTAAGAGCTCGTCAGATTTTATGAGGTTTTCTGTGGTATTGATAAATGCAGGCACTCGATGATGTTCGGTCGTTTGCGATAAGCTCGCATAATTATTCAAAAGGAGCAAAGAAGTCGCCTTATCTCCACAGAGGAAGTCTGCCTGGTTTGCGCTATTATTTTGTCGATAAAGAAGCTCATAACCATAAAGCTTCAAGTTTCGATCGAAGATGGGTTGTCGTGCGAGTAGTATGTCGGGTGATTCGTTCGCTTCGGTCAACTCGTTGCTTCCATGATTGGGCTTTTCATTAAACTGTAGCATAAAGCACAATATATACAGGCATAAAAAAACCCACCGAATAGGCGGGTTTTTAAAAATGCTTGGAGGCAGCAGTATTACTTAATTTTTGCTTCCTTGTACATCACGTGCTTACGTACCACGGGATCGTACTTTTTGAACTCTAATTTGCTAGGAGTGTTGCGCTTGTTCTTATCGGTCGTGTAGTAATGACCGGTTCCTGCGCTTGACACAAGCTTGATTTTATCGCGTGCACCTTTTTTAGCCATGATCGATATTCCTTACACTTTTACGCCGTTAGCGCGTACTTTCTTAAGCACAGCGTCGATACCTTGCTTATCGATGATGCGCATACCTTTCGCAGAAACACGAAGTTTTACAAATCGCTTTTCACTTTCAACCCAAAAACGGTGAGAGTGAATGTTAGGAAGAAAACGACGCTTCGTTCTGTTTTTTGCATGAGAAACGTTGTTTCCCACTGTTGGGCCTTTGCCCGTAACTTGACATACTCGTGACATAATTGCCTCCAAAACCACTAAAATTCTTTACTTAGCACCTGGCACTAAAAATATATTCTATCAGGTGATATAGGTACAAAATTTACACTGTACCTGAGTCGTTAGAAACGAGGGCGCACTTTATACCAGATGAGGGCTTTTTAAGCAATAAAAAGATCTGGTCTGGCCAATATTTGGGCCATTCTGGCGGGTTCTCATTAACGAGTCGCTACTATACTGATTTGGCGCGATGATTCAACTGCTCAGTAACAGAAGCTCATTAATAAAGCGGGATAAACTTCTTGCGCCCGTCTAATTTGAGAAGTATCCAACCATTCGTTGGGCTGGTGGGCTTGGTCAATGCTCCCTGGTCCCATGATTAGAGTGGGAATACCTAGTTGTTCGAACAGCGGGGCTTCCGTTACGTAACTCACTGGATTGGAGTGTTCGCAGGCGCAGCTTTTACAAATTGAGGCAACCAATTCGTTGGTCACTGATGTGTGAAATGGTGAGATGCTTGTATGAGTCGGTTTCAGCTTCCATGAAACTTTGAAACGACTCAGTGCTTGTTCTATGCGTTTTTCCAATAAAGCAGTTAATTCTTCGGTTGCTAATCCAGGCAACGGACGAATATCAAACTCGAGTGTAGCGTTGGAGCACAAACGATTAACAATATCTCCGGCATTTAGCCTACCAAGATTCAAGGTGCTGACTGGCACAGCAAAAGATGGATTAATAACGGATTTTTGTAGTTCATCACGTAACATGAGCAATTGTTGCATCACCGCCGTTGCGGCTTCAAGGCATTGTAGTTCGGGCGCGTGCTGGCTTGAGTGTCCTCCTGGGCCGGTTAACTCAATAGTAAAAGCCAGGTACCCTTTATGGCTCAAAACAGGAGTTAAATTAGTTGGTTCGCCAAGAATATTTAAATCAGGAGTCCCTACAACTTCAGAAGTTAAAGCGCGAGCGCCAGCCATCGAAGTCTCTTCGTCCGCGGTGGCAACGATAGTAACGGGTGAATGATGTTGCATTGGCATTAGTGAAATGGCATCGATCACTGTGGCAAAAAAACTTTTCATATCGGTTACACCCAGTCCAGTAAGTCGATTGTCTGTCTGAGATAGTTGCCAAGGATCTGCTTGCCAGAGTGATTCATCTGCTGGAACGGTATCGCAATGTCCACTAAACATGAGGCCGCCCGACTCGGATTTTGTTCCCGGGCGTTTTGCAATCAGGTTCCACTTTTCTGGGTGATCGGGAACGGGCGTTATTTGGCAAGAGAAATTCAAATCTACCAGTATGTTAGCTAGTATTTCACATAGCGGAAGGTTGCTTTGGTCAATCCCATGATCTGGCGAGCTGACAGTATTGGTTTTGATCATCGAGCTCAGGAGACTATGCGACATTTTATGCTGAAACATGGTTATAATACTCTCAATTTGAAATTTAATAGAATATTTATGCATATTGAATTGCATAAATATTCTGATTTATGTTAGCTTAAATATCAACGGAACTGTTATGTCTGAAAAGAAATTAAGGCAGTCCGCCATAAAAGAGTTAATCGGCGAACAAATGATCCCTAACCAGGAGACGTTGGTCGCATTGTTAGCTCAGCAGGGCATTAGGGCAACTCAAACGACGCTGTCGCGAGACTTAAATGAATTGGGTATTTGGAAAGGGCCAGAAGGTTATGTACTGGGGAATGAAGCGGCGCCCGTAAGGGCGACTAAAAATGAACTCCGTAAGGTGTTGCAATCATTGTTGGTTACTGCTGAGGTCGCGGGAAGTTTAGTGGTATTAAAGACGCAACCCGGTCGAGCTCAAGCGATTGGCTACGAATTAGATAATATCAAATTACCTCTTGTTGTAGGCAATATCTCTGGCGACGACACCATCTTTATTGCAACTCGGAGTGAGAGTGACGCAATGCAGTTGAAAAACGAACTGGAACTTTTGACTCAATAATCTCGCCGGCAGATTTGCCCGCGGGAGCGGGAGAAGTCTGCCATGAAAAAATGTCTTGTTATTGGCGCGAGTGGTTATTCTGGCGCTCAACTGACAGCCCTGATTAGTAACCATCCAAATCTCGAACTGTCCGCTCTCGCGGTATCTAAAAACAGTGACTCGATTGGTCGCCGCTTTAGTGATGATTATCCACAGTATTGCCAAGCGTTTATTGCAGAACAAGGGCTTATTTATCGTTCCTTCGAAGAAATCGTAAACAGTGAAGACTGGTCCTCAATTGATATTGTGTTTCTAGCGACGCCGCATGAATTTAGTGCTGGTGTCGTGCCCAGTTTGCTCGCCGACAATAAACAAATTTTTGATCTGTCGGGTGCTTACCGTCTCACCTCATCTGATTGTTTTGCCGAATATTATGGGTTTGCTCATCCACATGCCGATTATTTGTCGGATGCTATATACGGTTTGCCTGAAATTAATCGTAATAAATTAAGAGATGCTTCCCTGGTGGCTGTTGCAGGATGTTACCCATCAGCATCGATTCTCGGATTGCACCCAGTCGTCAAGAATCAGTGGCACAAGGGAATTCCTGTTATTAATGCTATTAGCGGGGTTTCAGGAGCCGGGCGTGGTGCGAAAGCGGGAACATCATTTTGTGAAGTAAGTTTACAGGCTTATGGTGTGGGTACTCATCGTCACACGCCTGAAATAGAACAAGCCACTGGACATCCTGTTATCTTTACTCCTCATCTTGGGAATTTTAATCGAGGGATTCTAGCAACCATCACGGTACCTATCGTTGAGCAAATTTCAGGTGAGGACATTGTTGGAGCTTTTGATGATTGGGTCAATAAGAATCCATTGTTAAAACAGTTAAATGTCTTACCAGCCATTCATCAAGTTATTCACACCCCTTTTTGTTATCTGGCAATAAAGTATCTGAAACATAAAAACATGCTTCAAATATTTTCGGCCATCGATAATTTATTAAAAGGGGCGGCCAGCTCGGCCATACAATGCTGTAACCTGGCAAATAACTGGAGTGAGACGACAGGTTTATTATCCCAAAAAGCGCATGAGGCTAAATTATGAGTCTTGTCGTCATAAAGTTATCTGGAAAAGTGATTAATGACTTTGAAGCGTTAGTTTCTTTACTTCAAGTATTAAATGAGTGGCAATTAAAGTTTGATAAGCAACTTGTACTGGTTCACGGCGGCGGTTCCTTATGCGACAAGTGGTCGCAAGCATTTGAGCTCGAGGTTGCTAAGTGGAATGGAATACCGGTTAAACCCAAAAATCAGTTGCCAATAATCATAGGTGCATTAGCCGGGTATTCTCATACTCAAGTTATGAGTGCTAGTAAAGAAGCAGGGTTAAAATCTGTTAGTGTAACGCCGGCGACCGGTGAGGTATTAACTTGTAAGTTGCATCCTAAAGCTAGTGAGCTTGGTCGAGTTGGAACCGTTTCTCCAGGTAACCCGGAGCTAATACTGCAGTTAATACATCAAAAATATACACCTATTTTTCATTCAATAGGTCTATCTCAGGATGGAGAATGTTTAAATATTAATTCTGATGATGTTGCTACTCAGTTGGCATTAACATTAAATGCTGAAGAGTTGATTCTTTTGTCTGATATCGAAGGCATATTTAATGAAAAAGGAAATTTAATTAAAAGTATCGACGCTAATAAAGTCGATGAATTAAAGCCTTCTTCTTTTGTGAGTGATGGCATGATTGCGAAGCTGCACTCATTGGCC
Source organism: Pleionea sediminis (assembly GCF_007570825.1). GTDB lineage: Bacteria > Pseudomonadota > Gammaproteobacteria > Enterobacterales > Kangiellaceae > Pleionea > Pleionea sediminis. The sequence continues at coordinate 2,192,725 of NZ_SUNB01000001.1, forward strand.
AAAGTTTCTAATTCCTCTGTTAGCAATATCGCTATTACATCTGCGGCTAATCATAAAAAACTTCTTCAAGTTTTAAATGGTGGTTCTGCCTGTACTCGAATTATTTCTGCCAGTAAGGAGGGAATGTGAATTCATTTCTTAAGATAGATGACTTAACTAAGCCTCAAGTATTAAAAGTCTTTCAAACCGCTTTCGATTTGAAAAATAATTCACTGAGAGAAAGTTCTTTATCGAATAAACATTTCGCCCTACTTTTTGAAAAACCAAGTTTGCGAACTCGAGCCAGCTTTTCTGTCGGTATTGAAAAGCTTGGAGGTATTGCACATTTTTATGATATGCAAAATGAAAAAATGGGGATTCGAGAGTCAGTTTCTGATTTAGGAAAAAATACGGAGTGCTGGTATCAAGGAATTATCGCTCGGGTAGATAGTCACTCTACTCTGGTACAGTTAGCAAACTCAGTAACGATCCCTGTCATCAATGCGCTTTGCGATCAACATCATCCATGTCAGGCACTGGCTGATTTTTTTACTTTGTATGAGCGCGCAAAGAACTTTAACGACTGGCATATTGCGTATTTAGGTGATGGAAATAATGTCGCTCGAAGTTTGGTTGACTTAGCAGCAAAGGTAGGTGCAACAATTACGGTAGCCTCACCAGAATGCGCTCAACTTGATAATGACTATCTTAAATCTGCTCAGTCTGTTAGTGAAGGAAAAGTAAACTGGACGTCTGATCCGCAGTCGCTTTCCAAAATCGATGTCGTATACACCGACACTTGGACTTCGATGGGAGATGAGCAAAGTAAATCAACATTAAAAGCTTTGCAAAACTATCAAGTGAACTCAAACCTGATGGCAAAAACAGGAGCGAAATTTTTTATGCATTGTCAGCCGGCTCATCGCGGTACAGAAGTGACCAGTGAGGTATGTGACAGTAACTTTTCTCTTATGTTGGCGCAAGCTACCAATCGAATGTTTGTTCAACAAGCGCTCTTACATCTTATCTATTCGGAGGCCTTATAATGGTCAGTGAAACTCAAAGCAATGTAGTAAAAAATAATTCGATTAACAAAGTCGTTCTCGCTTACTCTGGTGGATTAGATACTTCCACTATTATTCCCTGGTTAAAAGAAAATTACGATTGCGAGGTTTATGCGTTTGTTGCAGACGTAGGACAAGGTGAAGATGAATTATCGGGGGTTGAGGAAAAAGCTTTAAAGTCCGGCGCAACGGAGTGCAAAGTTGTTGATTTAAAAGCTGACTTTGTAAAAGACTTTATTTATCCAGCTTTAAAAACAGGAGCTGTGTATGAAGATGGTTATCTACTAGGCACGTCTTATGCCCGACCAATTATCGCGAAAGCACAAGTTGAATATGCTTTACAAGTCGGAGCTGATGCTTTGTGTCACGGATGTACTGGAAAAGGCAATGATCAAGTTAGATTTGAATCGGTCTTCGCCACTTTTGCGCCGCAGTTAAAAGTTATTGCTCCTTGGCGCATCTGGAATTTGAAATCTCGAGAGGATTGCCTAGAGTATTTATCCGAAAGAAGTATTTCTTGTGATGCCAGTGCTGAAAAAATTTACAGCCGTGATGCAAATGCATGGCACATTTCACATGAAGGTGGAGAACTGGAAGATCCATGGCAGGCTCCTTCTGAAAAAGTTTGGATTTGGACCAATTCACCCGAGAAAGCGCCAGATTCACCAGAGGATGTTCTAATAAATATCAAAGACGGTGCTGTTGTTTCGGTTAATCAGGAAGTGATGTCTCCTCTCGATTGTCTTGAAGCATTAAATGTTCTGGGTGCTAAGCACGGAATTGGTCGACTCGATATCGTAGAAAACAGGCTCGTTGGTATGAAGTCGCGAGGGTGTTATGAAACACCTGGGGGGACGGTAATGATGAAAGCTTTATCTGGCCTCGAACAACTCGTATTCGATCGAGACGCATTGCAATTCAGACAGCGTTTAGCCATAGACTTCGCGCAACTCGTTTACGACGGTAAATGGTTCACTCGAAAAGCGCACGCAATTTTGACGGCTGCAGAAGACCTGGCAAAAGATTTAACAGGTAGCGTAGTCGTATCTCTTTATAAAGGTACTGCGACTGTTACTCAACGAAAATCTGAAAATAGCTTGTATTCCGAAAGCTTTGCGACCTTTGGTAGCGATGATGTATATGATCAATCCCATGCTGAAGGATTTATCCGATTATTTTCATTGAGTAATCGAATTCAAGCATTAAAAGTTAAAGGAGGCCTCAATTAATGTGGGGTGGAAGATTCACAACCGAAGCAAGTTCGGTGTTTAAAGCGTTTAATGATTCTTTGCCGGTTGATTATCAACTGGTCGAGCAAGATATTGAAGGTTCGGTTGCGTGGGCAAACTCTTTGTATCAAGTTGGAATTTTTGATAAGCAAGAAGTTAAAACTGTGAAGTCCGCTTTAAACGAAATTCTGCAAAGTGTTCGTCAATCTCCGGAAACTATTTTAGCCTCTGAAGTTGAGGATATCCACACTTGGGTAGAACTCCAACTTGTAGACAAAGTTGGTGATCTCGGTAAACGATTGCACACGGGACGAAGTCGAAACGATCAAGTTTTAACTGATGTAAAGCTTTGGTGCAAAAAGCAAACTAGACGAGTTTCTAAACAGCTAAAACGTACCATTCTGCAATTGGATGAGTTGTCACAACAATATGCTGATACGCTCATGCCGTCATACACCCATTTGCAGAGAGCTCAGCCCATTACTTTTGGTTTTTGGCTTGATGCTGCTGCAAAAATGTTTGCTCGTGATTTAAAGAGACTTCAGTTTTTTTCTGAGCTAGCGGATGAATGTCCCCTTGGAGCATCTGCAATTGCGGGTACCGCATTTAATATAGATCGTGACCAGTTAGCGATTAGTCTTGGTTTTTCGCAAGCGACCCACAATGCTCTAGATACAGTTTCAGATAGAGACTTTGTTGTTGATATTGTTTACGCGGGTTGTTCATCATTATTGCATCTCTCTCGACTGTGTGAAGACCTAATCTTTTTTAACACACAAGAAGCCGGCTTCGTTATTTTTGATGACAGCGTAACTTCCGGCTCTTCTTTAATGCCACAGAAGAAAAATCCTGATGCACTCGAGTTGATTCGTGGAAAAAGCGCCGAAGGTGTTGGTCATTTGTCGCAGATATTAATGGCTCTGAAAAGTCTTCCGTTAGGCTACAACAAAGATTTACAGCAAGACAAAAGTATACTTTTTCAAGCATTAAAAAGCTGGTTCGATAGTCTCGTGATGTTTCAGCAAGTTGTCGGCTCGATGATGATCAATAAAGAAACAATGAGCCAAGCGGTCGAACAAAGCTTTGCAAACGCCACTGAATTAGCCGACTACCTAGTAAATATGAAAATTCCATTTCGTGATGCGCATGAAATTACCGGACGCTTGGTATTACTGGCTGAGCAAAGTAATTGTTACTTGCATCAGCTATCGTTAGAGCAGTTGCAGTCTATCTGCCCACTGATCAACGAAGATGTTTATACTTGGCTTGATTCTCGTCGTGCTATAGAAAGGCGTCAGGTAAAAGGCGGTGTTGGTTATTATTATCAACAAGCAAAGTGGGCAATGGAATATCGATTAACAGATGCAGAAATTCACGATGTTTCTGGTATCCATGAGTTGGTATCTTACTGGAGTATTAAGGGGGAAAACCTTCCATTATCGACGGAGGAAATTTTAAATCAATTATCGACCTTTAAAATTATAAAAGATCAAGATGATAATGTTTTAGCCTGTGGTGCATTACATATTTATGATGAGTCTCTCGTTGAAATTCGATCATTGGGCGTTCTTGAAAAATATCAAGGAAAAGGATTTGGTAAGCGTTTGGTATATACCTTGTTAGCAGAAGCTAAGCGCTTAAATCTTAATGAGGTTTTTGTTCTAACGCGTCAACCCGAATTTTTCCAAGCGTGTGATTTTGATTCGACGACCATCGATAAGTTACCCAAAAAAGTCCTAAAAGACTGTCAGTTCTGCCCAAGGAAAGCAAATTGTGATGAAAAAGCATTAATCTACTTACTTGACTGAGATTAGACCCTCATCGTCTCAAGTATTTGCTATACTCTACTAAAGTCTACTGTCAAAAGCAGATTGACAATCTCCCTTTTCATATAGCATATACTTGTGATTTCAAAGCGAAAGTTAAAATATCAACTCGTAATAGCCTTTTTACTTGCTGTTACGATTCCGATCCTTCTTATTAGTTTTTTTATTGTCGACTCGATAGAAAAAAAAGAGCGCGCCTATTTCAAAGAACGTTTTTTGAGTGATGTACGGCAGATTGACAGCTTCATTAATTTAACTTTTTCCCAAATTGAAAATAATTTAAAGTATTTGAGTGGCCTGCCTGTTTTCCAGAAGTCTGGAACTGGAATATCAACTTATAAAGAGAGTAAGGCTCAATTGATGATGCCGCAAAGTGCTGGTGGTAAAGAAGCTCAGATTTATTCTATTTTTCTTCAATTTGCGCGGGCTAATCCAGGCTTTGCGTATATATATTTTGGTAATTTTGAAGGTGGCTATGTTCAATGGCCACTAGGAAGAACGACGGATTACTATGATCCAACTCTGCGTCCCTGGTTTAAAGCTGGGCTGACTGGGCAAGGGGATATTACACGGGCAAGCGCCTACTTTTGGCAAGCCGACGAGGTTGCAATTATTTCCACAGTCAAGCTAATAAAGTCCTCAAATGGAAAGCCTTTAGGTGTAGTGGGAATGGACGTATCTTTAGAGGGACTCACCGATATGTTGATGAAAAGCGAGTTCGGGCATGAGTCAAGGATAGTGCTAGTTGAAAAGAAATCTCGAATTTTAGCTGATACATCGAGCTTATCTCATAATTTTAAAGCTTTGTCGAAAGTTTATCCTGATTCAGTTACTAACTTACTCAATCGTGATGTCACTATCACTAATGCGGTTATCGAGAACGAAGACATTACATTATTCAAGTATCCATCAAAAGAACTGGACTGGACCTATATCGGGATTCTTCCAACCGAAGAGATTGATCTTTTTGTTAATGCTCAAACCAAAGTCATCTGGATTATTTCTATTCTATCGATACTTGTGTTTGGTGGATTGTCTATTTGGATATCGCAGTTGTTGCTTCATGCTTTCGAGAGAAGTCAAGGTATGTTAATTAAAGCAAGAAAAAGAGCTGAAAATGCTAACCAGGCAAAGAGTGACTTCTTGGCGCGAATGAGTCATGAAATTCGAACGCCACTTAACGGGGTGTTAGGCATGACACAGCTCTTAGGGCAATCTAAACTCTCTCGTGAGCAAAGGGAAAATCTAAACACGATAAACTCTTCCGGAATGCATTTGCTTCATGTCATAAATGAAGTTCTCGACTTCTCCAAGCTAGAAGCAAATAAAGTTTCACTGAGCTTAGTTGCAACTTCTTTGAGTAAGTTGTTACTAGAATTGGCGGAAAGCTTTAAGGCAGCTGCATTAGTAAAGGAGATTGATTATTGGGTTGATATAACTGATGTGATTGATACTTCAGTAATGGTTGATGATACACGGTTAAAGCAAGTTCTTAATAATTTGATATCAAATGCGATTAAATTCACGCACGAAGGATTTGTTAAGCTAAAAGTCAGCACTGTCAAAACCGACGATGACAGTGTATTTATTCGCTTTTCTGTTATCGACTCTGGAATTGGACTTGATCCAAATCATATACAGAATATTTTTAATGCATTCCATCAGGCTGATGAGACAATAACTAGAGAGTATGGGGGAACAGGGTTAGGCTTGGCTCTTAGTCATTCTCTGGTTAAGCTGATGGGAGGGCAGTTAGAAGTTAACTCAGAACTTAATAACGGTAGTGAGTTTTATTTTGAGTTGAAACTTAAACAATGCTCTAACAGCGAGCCCATGTCTGTTCGCCAATCGACTACTTATACTACGTGCTTAATTTGGGCTCTGGACGACAGCGCTGAAGGAAGACAAACACTGAGAAAGATATTTAACTTTTTAAATATTGAATGTCGAATTTTTAGTTCGATTGCCGAGCTAGAAAGGCAACTAAATGAATCAGAAGTCAACTTACCACAGATATTATTAATTGATTATTTGTTGTCAAATAATAGTGAAAGCAAAACGGGGCTGGATATTGTCAAAGAGAAGCAATTAAATGAGTTGTCGAATACTCGCGTAGTCATTATGACATCGACCTCGAGTGTGAGTTTCTATCGTCAATGTCAGTTTCTTAAGATCAAAGATATAGTTAGTAAACCTATATTGGTTGATACCATGACTAGTTTATTGGATGGGATGAATGGAGAAAGTTCGACTTTACAAGTCCACTCGCAGTATCCGGAAGAATCTACACTAACGTCTGATAACTCTTCTCTCTTATTGAATAATGATATGAGTCAACTTGCTGATGTCTCTAAAGTTTTAGTTGTAGAGGATAACGAGGTCAACTATTTAATCGTTGAGAAGTTATTAACTAAGCAGGGAGTCGTGGTTGTTTGGGCTCAAAATGGCCAACAAGCTATCGATCACTTTCTACAAGATAATTTTTGTTTGGTATTAATGGATTGTATGCTTCCAATTGTTGATGGACTTACTGCGACGCAGCGAATTCGTGAGTATGAAAAGATGTCCGAGCTTAACGCTACACCCATTGTCGCATTGACAGCTGATGTGTCGAATGATAATAAAGATAAATGTCGCGAAGTAGGTATGGATGACTTTATTGAAAAGCCCTTTAATATTGTTGATGTATCAAGGAAGATAAACGCTTATATTCGCAAAACCAAAGTAAGTTAGTTATGAGTTTTTGATGTGGCTTTTGAATTTGAAGATAGATAGCTTTATTAAAGTAATAATTTTGATTACTTTTTTGCTATTGAGCTTTGGCTGCAGCACAACCAGCACGGCAAACAATGAAAGTCGTTCAGTGGAAAATGAGTTGTCTAAAGAAAGTAATATAAAGGATGACTCATCAACGGAAGAGGATTCCGAAAACCAAGAGTCAAATTCTGATTTGATTCGTAAAGGAGTTGCTGTTGGTGTTACTGAAGCTGCAAAATGGATTGATTCATTTTTTGCCGATACAGATTATCCGGATGAAGATGTCGATGTTGAACTTGATTTGCGTCAATCTGTTACAAAATCTGAGTCGAGAGATACGGACTTTAAAACACGAGTAAGTGGTCGAGTCCGATTACCGAATGCTGAGCGAAAGATAAGCTTAACATTTGATGGAAACGACGATGATGATGAGAATGGGCCAGGAAGGTCTAGCTTAACTGATTCCATTCGAGATGCTGATGATCAACCTAGTCTGGGACTTGAGTACTTAAAAGAGCGTTCACCTGGATATTTTCAAAGAGTAAAACTTGGGTATCGATTTGGAGAAAACTCCTTTTATCTGGGTGGTCGATTGAGAAAAAGTAAAACTATCGGTGAGCAGTGGTTTCTTAGAGCTTCTCAAAGAGTTCGTTGGTATCATAAATTTGGTTGGGAAAACCGCTCAATTCTCGACATAGAAAAAATATTACCTGAAAATCGTTTTTTCCAACAACGCGTAATTGTTTCATGGCGGGAAGATGAAAAAGATACTATTGGTGTTAATACTAATTTTGCCAGTTCTTTCATATATCCCCTGTCAGATACCTCTGCGTGGCGATTAATCTGGTCGTCACATTATCATTCGCAGCCAAAATCACGATGGGTCAGTTCGCAATTAGCGTGGGGGTATCGGGTGCGAATGCCTGAAGACTGGATTTTTTTTGAAATAAGACCCTTTATTCTGTGGGAAGATGTTTTTGACTGGAAAGCAAATCTGGGTGTTACTTTGTCATTTGATTTTATTATTAAAAAATAGCGTCCGCCCCTGTTGTTCATAAATAACCCTGCTCGGCCAAAGAGATAGGAGCTTGATCGCCAATAACAATGTGGTCCAGTACCGTAACATCGATAACTGATAATACATCTCTTAAAGTGTGTGTAATGTCGATATCCGATTGACTGGGCTCTGCAATGCCACTTGGATGATTATGAGCCAATATGAGAGCAGCCGCATTGTGATGTAAACTTTTTTGTACAACAACTCTGGGGTAAACCGACGCTCGGTTGATTGAGCCCGTAAAGAGTACTTCAAATGCGATCACTCGATGTCGATTATCTAAAAAGACACAAGCAAATTGCTCATTATGGCAATCTCTAAGCTGGTATTTTAAATATTGCTTCGTTTGTTCGGCTGATTCTAGTGCGTCGTTTTCTCTTAAATTTTGGTTCAGGCAACGTTTGGCTATTTCAAGTGATGCTTGTAGCTGGACATACTTAGCCGTACCGAAACCTTTAAACTGATCGATATCATTTAACGTTAAGCTGAGTAATTGTCTAAGTCCGCCGGTTGAAGAAATTAGTTCTCTCGCTAATTCAAGTGCATTTTTTCCTCGAGTACCGGTTCGTAAAAATATTGCCAGTAGTTCTGAGTCGGATAAGCTTTGTGCTCCGTGTTCAATCAGTTTTTCTCTCGGCCGTTCAGAAGCTGGCCAGGACTTGAGTGACATAACATTCCTTTGTAATTTATAGGGTTATCACAAGCCGAGGTATATTAATCGCTTGTTTGAGATTTATTTAGAGATAAATTCGCAAACCTGTGTATGAAATTGACCCTAATTCATCGACTTTAGGTGGTTAAGTTAGTGGTTATTCGCTAACATATATTAGATTGGTTGGTTATTAATAAAAAAGTGTTAGACGAAATATGCCGAAGAGCAACGTTAGCACAGAAACAATTATTGGAAATTCTCATTCCATGAAACGTATTATCCTTGGGGTCACTGGCGGAATTGCTGCGTACAAAAGTGTCGAGCTGTGCCGACGATTGAAAGATTTGAATTGTGATGTGAGAGTCATCATGACGCACTCTGCCATGGAGTTTGTGTCTCCGCTAACATTTCAAGCAGTCTCTGGTCACCCTGTGCATCGTGACACCTTTGACGAAGCTGCTGAAGCCGCTATGGGGCATATTGAGTTAGCGCGGTGGGCCGATCAAATTTTAATTGCGCCAGCTACAGCGAATGTGATTGCCCGATTAAACTATGGATTAGCTGACGATTTGCTGTCGACCGTTTGCCTGGCTTCTGCCGCTCCAATCGCGATTGCGCCAGCGATGAATCAACAAATGTGGGCGGCAGCCAAAACCCAGCAAAACACTACATCTATTCAAAAGTCAGGAGTTCAAATAATTGGACCGGGTGAAGGCAGCCAGGCTTGTGGTGAAGTTGGAGCAGGTCGATTACTTGAACCAGCAGAAATTATTGAAGAACTGTTCTCACCATACTCTGATGAGCTTTCCGGACAACATTGGTTAGTTACTGCAGGCCCAACAAGAGAACCGATCGATCCCGTTCGATTTTTATCAAATAATAGCTCTGGAAAAATGGGGTATGCAATTGCTCGAGCGGCCATGAGAATGGGCGCACAAGTAACGCTGGTTTCCGGTCCTGTTAGCTTACCCGCTCCTCCAGGGGTTGAGCGGGTTTGTGTGGAAACGGCAGAAGAAATGTTGTCTGCGGTAATGGCAAAAGTTGAGAAAGCACAAGTGTTCGTAGGGTGTGCAGCTGTTGCCGACTATCAACCGGTTGAGGTAGCTGAAAATAAGATTAAGAAATCTGCTTCTACCATGACAATCGAGTTAAAAAAGAATCCAGATATTATTCAGCAAGTCGGAGCTTTGTTAAATAAGCCGTTTTGTGTTGGATTTGCAGCTGAAACTGAGAATCTGGAATATTATGCTAAAGACAAGCTAAAGCGCAAAAATTTAGATATGATTTGTGCAAACAATGTCGCATCTAAAGATATTGGCTTTGACTCAAATGAGAATGAACTAACGATATTTTTCAGAAGTGCCGATAAAATTACTTTAGAAAAGAAACCGAAACATTTAATTGCGAAAGAACTGGTAACTCAAATAGCTAAAAATTCTACAAATACTTAGGTCACTATAAGTAAAGGAATTAAACGTGAAGAGAAAAGTATCTAAACAAGATTCAAACGCATCGGCAAGTAAAAAGTCGAGTCATCGTTCTGGTGCGAAATCGTTGATGGGCATTGGAGCTCCTTATTTACTCCTGTCTCTATTGATTATAATTATTGTTGGTATTTTTCAATACCAAATGGTGGTTTCTGGCCCGAGTGCTCAAAAAAATAAAATGTTTATCGATACGGCATTAAGGAGTTATGTTGATTCAATTTTGGTGAAGCTCGAGACGTCGAGAGATTTTGTTCAAGAGTTTGCAAAAAACAGAGCGTTGATATCTGCCGTTCAAAACCGTAATGAAGAGATTATCTCTGAGTTTGAACAAAGGATTAATAGTCAAGTTCCTTATTCTATTGGAACGCAAGTTATTTTTCCTGATGTAATTCGTCAAAATCCTCAGGCAAAGCCTCCCATAACGAATGCTGTGTTAGATTTGGTTCGTAAAGTTTCAAAAAATACAACGACTTTTCCTGAAGTGATTGCTCCTTCCAGCCCAGATCAGTTTGTATCAGTTATGGCGCCAGTCAAAAATGGTGATGAAATAATCGCAGTTGTATTTTTGGGGCTCGACATTCAACTATTGCAGGATACTTTGAAAAGAGTTCATAAAACGCCTGGTTATGTCGAAGTTTGGCAAAGCTTTTATGACAACGACCAACTCATTATTAGTGAAGGTAACCAGTCGTTTAAATCTGGAGATCCATTTGCTGTTGGTAAAAGTGAAAGCGATAGTTGGCGAGTGGCTTTTTGGCCGGAAAATCGCTCGGAGTTTTCTGGACAACAAGAGTTGGTTTTTTTCACTCTAGGACTCATAGTTATTTTGTTAGTGGTGGGTGGTATTAACTTCTTAAGTTTAAGAACGATTCAGCACGATGTAAAAGTCGATTGTGGAGAGCTCGCTAAGGTATTGATGGACTCAGGTAAGCTAAGTGAAAATACCTCTCGGTTCAGAATTAATTTTTTTAGAGATTTGATCATTACGCTAGTAAGAGGAAATGTTTCCTTAGGTAAAGCAGGCACAGAAGATGAAAAACAAGCCGCATCGACTGGAAGCTCACAAGAGAAACAAAAAGCTCCTTTAACTTCTGCTCTCGGGAGCGATAGCGGATTAGATGTTGAGGACATCTCTGAAAATAAACAAGTGAAAATTCCAGACAGCATTTTTAGAGCTTACGATATTAGAGGGATCGTCGACAGCCAGCTATCTCCCGATGTGGTTCGAGAGATAGGTAAAGCTATCGGTAGTGAAGCATTTGATCGTGGCGAGCAAAAAGTGATTGTTGCTCGTGATGGACGTCTTTCCGGGCCGACTCTTTTAGAAGCATTAAAAGAAGGTTTGAAGCTCAGTGGAAGAGATGTTGTTGATATCGGGGAAGTGCCGACGCCAGTACTTTATTTTGCGACCAATTACTTAGACACTCGCACAGGTGTCATGTTGACTGGAAGCCACAATCCGGCCAATTACAATGGATTAAAAATTGTTATTGCAGGAGAAACCCTAGCCCAAAAAGGTATTCGCAATCTTTACAAGCGAATCCTACAAGATGAGCTTGTCAGCGGTAAAGGTTCTGAAGAATCAAGAAACGTTGTTCCTGATTACATAGGCCAGATTACGTCTGATGTTGCATTGGCTCAGCCTTTAAAAGTAGCCGTTGATTGTGGTAATGGTGTGGCCGGAAATATTGTGCCTACATTATTGCAAGGATTAGGCTGCGAGGTTATGGGTTTGTATTGTGATGTCGATGGCAACTTCCCTAATCATCATCCCGATCCAAGTAAGCCCGAAAATCTTAAAGAACTGATCAATATGGTCAAAAGTGAGAAAGCCGATATCGGGTTGGCATTTGATGGTGACGGTGACCGTTTAGGTGTTGTTACGTCAGAAGGGAACATTGTTTGGCCTGATCGTCAGATGATGTTGTATGCGATAGATGTTTTGTCAAGAAACCCTGGCGCGGACATCATTTTTGACGTTAAGTGCACACGACATTTACCAAAAGTGATTTCTTCACATGGCGGCCGTCCAATAATGTGGAAAACAGGCCACTCATTAGTAAAAGCAAAAATGAAAGAAACCGGCGCTTTACTGGCGGGCGAGTGCAGTGGGCATATTTTCTTTAAAGAACGCTGGTATGGTTTCGATGACGCATTGTATACCGCGGCTCGGCTATTAGAGATTTTAGCTGGAGACGTTCGCTCCTCTGAAGAAGTCTTTAAAGCTCTGCCTGACTCTGTAACAACACCTGAATTGAATATCAGTTTCTCGGATTCTCGAAAATTCGACTTTGTAAACAAACTTGCGAAAAATGGAGATTTTTCTAATGGTCGAATTAATACAACAGATGGTGTTCGGGTGGACTTTGATGATGGGTGGGGATTAGTAAGAGCTTCGAATACAACGCCTTCGCTTGTTATTCGGTTTGAAGCTGATGATGAGCAAAGTATGAGTCGCATTCAAGATTTATTTCGAAAACAAATGCTCGCGATTGATAATTCAATTCAGATGCCATTTTAAAAAGAATATTAATGGGGAATTAAACTATGCCTGCCATAAAAAAAAGTGGATCGCGTCGCCAAGAAATTTTGCAATGTTTAGCGCATATGCTCGAGACAGAAATCGGAGCAAGAATTACAACGGCGCGATTGGCTAAAGAAGTTGGAGTTTCTGAAGCTGCTTTGTATCGTCATTTTCCAAGTAAAGCCAAAATGTTCGAGGGACTGTTGGAATTTGTTGAAGAAAGTATATTTTCTCGAATTACAATGATCGTTGGCGAGTCAAACTCAGCAACAGAACGCTGTCAATTGATATTGAATTTACTTTTAGGATTTGCGCAAAAAAATCCTGGAATTTGTCGGTTGTTAATGGGTGATGCGTTGATTGGAGAACATGAAAGGTTAAGAGAAAGAGTGGTGCAGTTTTTTGATCGCATTGAAACTCAGTTAAAGCAAATCATTCGTGATGAGCGTATGTTACAGCGTAAAGACCATTTAGATGCAGGGATCTTGGCAAACGCAATTCTATCTTCCGCAGAAGGGCGGATTCAACAGTTTGTCCGAAGTGGCTTTAAGCGTTTACCGATGGAAAACTGGGATAAACAGTGGCATTACTTTGCAAATCATATTTAGTTAGTTTTAAAAACGGATAGACGGTTAACTCATTTGTTGTATCTGGTTGGTTTTATTTGTATCGTTTTGATTGTTGCCTTTCCTGGTTGGTGGGTTAATCGCACACTTAGAAAATATTCCATTGAATACGATGCGCTTCCTGGTACAGGAGGCGAATTGGCTCAACACCTAGCGACCCGTTTTTCTTTACCTATTAAAATTGAGGAGACGGACTTAGGTGATCACTATGATCCAAAAGATAAAACCGTGAGGCTCACAAAAAATTATTTAAGTGGTCGTTCTTTGAGTGCCGTAGCGGTTGCGGCACATGAGGTTGGACATGCCATACAAGATCATTCCAATTATCGATGGCTCAAACTGAGAACCCGTTTGGCAAAGATTGCTATCATTGCGGAAAAGATCGGAGGCATTGCTTTTTTGATTTTGCCGGTAATTGCCCTGGTGTCACGTTCCCCAATATTAAGTGGTCTATTTTTACTTGCTGTTATTTTATCTATGGGAATTTCGGTTTTAGTTCATCTAATTACACTACCTGTTGAGTGGGACGCTAGTTTTAATCGCGCTTTACCGATTCTTGAACAGGGAAATTATTTATCGAGTTCAGAATTAAAAGCCGCACGTAAAATACTACTAGCTGCTGCGTTAACTTATGTGGCTTCTGCTCTTATGAGCTTGGTTAATGTTTGGCGCTGGCTAAGAATTTTGCGCATTCGATAATATTATGGTTCGTCATCTTCCAAAGGTTCCGATTCCTCAAGCATTTCTAACAATTGCACGCAAATAGTCACAAAGTCATGATCGGTGATGATTCCTTTTAATTTTTTATCCGCATCGACAACCGGTAAACACCCAAATTTATGTTTATGTATAATTTCAGCAGCACGATTCACTTTGCATCTGGGTGATACGGTTGTTAGTTCTGTCGTCATAATGTCGGACAAAAGAGTGCCTGTTTCAATTTCCGATAGTTCTTTTTCATCCATAAAAGTTTGGGAGGATATGCCATATTGATATATGGTTCGTTGAGTAACCAGTCCTACTAGCTCACCAAATTCGTTCACAATAGGTACATGGCGAAATCCTTTATCTTTCATCAGCTTTCTCGCGTCAGCTAATGAGTTAAAACGAGATAAGGTGATTGGATTTTGAGTCATGACATCTTCAATAGCTATCATTCTAAGCTCCAAATTTAATACACTTAAATTTTAATTGTGCTTGTTAGTAATGATAGTTCTTTCTGAAGAGTTGCGTTTAAAAGCGGTTGTTTAAAGTGCGAGGGGATTGATTTGAGAAGTACTCTCGGAGTTTTCCAGCGCTGAAAATGGCTCAATTTGGCCATGATTGGTCAGCGCTGGAGATATTGAAATTCGCTATAGGTAGACTCAGTGGTACTGCGTCAACTCTATTTGGGCAGTTCAATTTTCGGATTTTGTGAATTTCTTCGGAAAAGTGTCACAATGTGTCCGACTCGTTGAACTTTTACCGCACCTGATTTACGACAAAGAATGTCGATCATTTCATCGCGCTCCTCTCGCTCTTCTGCGCTAACTTTTACTTTAATTAGCTCATGAGCATTTAATGCAATTTCAAGCTCTTCGAGTAAGGCCTCAGTGACACCTTTTCCGCCAACCATTACGACGGGCTTAAGATTATGAGCTTGAGAACGCAAAAACCGCGTTTGTGATGTGGATAATTTCATATATTTAATACTCCTTTGTCAGCCTGAATCATCTCAATTGAGGCGCTGCTATTCTAACTGAATTGACAGATACGATATAATCTTATTTTGATTGCTATATAATTAATATTTAAATTTGGGCTTGTAACATGGGGCGAAGTAAAAGTAGTAAAGGCTGGCTGAGAGAACATTTTGACGATCCTTATGTCAAAAAAGCACAGTTTGAAGGTCGGCGCTCTCGAGCTTTGTTCAAGCTGGAGGAAATGGATAACAAGGATAAGTTATTCAAAAAAGGCGCGACTGTTGTAGACTTGGGCGCTGCGCCAGGAGGTTGGTCTGAACTTGCCATTGAAAAAGTGGGAGATAAAGGACAAGTTTTTGCTCTGGATGTTTTGCCTATGGATTCAATTGCAGGAGTTACCTTTATTCAAGGCGACTTTAGAGAGGAGTTAGTACTAACTCAGCTTCTCGATGCAATGGCTGGTCAAAATGCAGACCTTGTTTTATCTGATATGGCCCCCAATATAAGCGGGATGAGTGCCGTTGATCAGCCTCGAGCTATGTATCTAGTTGAGTTGGCACTAGATTTAGCAAGACAAGTTTTAAAGCCTGGCGGAGCCTTACTGGTTAAAATATTCCAGGGGGAGGGCTTTGATGCGTATTTGGCGGAAGTCCGAAAGGCTTTTTCCAACGTTAAAATAAGGAAACCCGATGCTTCTCGCGCACGTTCGCGCGAGGTATACATACTGGCAAAAGGTTTTAAGGGTTAGTTGCAAACCGTCACAATATCGTAAAGTGTTACGAATAACGGTTTGACAGCTCAACTCAGTGGGTAATAATGCCAATATAACCGAGTGAAAAGAGGTCGTTAGTTTGAACGATATGGCTAAAAATTTGTTGCTCTGGGCCATTATAGCAGTGGTTCTTATCTCTGTTTTTAATAATTTTGGGCCGGGGCAGGGTCAACAGGAACGCTACAGTTATTCTCAATTGAAAGAGGATATTCAGGCTGGCCGAGTTGACCAAATTACGATTCAGGGCTTAGACGTGGAAGCGCGTTTGGGAACTGGTCCTGCAAGAAAGACAGTCATTCCAGCAAATGATTCTTCTTTCGAGAGTTTAATCGAGACTGCCGAGCAGAACGGTGTCAATGTTGAGGCGAAAAAGCCTGACGATGGCAGCGGTTTTTGGACGATTCTTCTCTATCTTCTTCCAACAGCCTTAATAATCGGTTTTTGGATCTTTATGTTGCGCCAGATGCAAGGCGGTGGCGGCAAAGGTGCGATGTCTTTTGGTAAGAGCAAAGCCCGCCTGATGGGGGAAGATCAAATAAAAACCACTTTTGCCGACGTGGCTGGCGTTGAAGAAGCAAAAGAAGAAGTTGAAGAGTTAGTCGACTTTTTAAGAGATCCTGGAAAGTTTCAACGCTTGGGCGGTAAAATTCCACGCGGTGTTTTGATGGTCGGTCCTCCAGGAACGGGTAAAACACTTCTTGCTAAAGCGATTGCGGGCGAAGCGAAAGTTCCATTTTTTACGATTTCAGGTTCCGATTTTGTAGAAATGTTTGTTGGTGTTGGTGCTTCTCGAGTTCGAGACATGTTTGAGCAAGCTAAAAAACAGGCGCCATGCATAATTTTTATTGATGAGATTGATGCGGTAGGTCGTCATCGTGGTGCTGGTCTCGGCGGTGGTCATGATGAAAGAGAGCAAACACTAAACCAATTGTTGGTTGAAATGGATGGTTTTGAAGGTGGTGAAGGCGTTATCGTCATTGCTGCAACCAACCGACCCGATGTATTGGATCCGGCCTTACTGCGTCCAGGCCGTTTTGATCGTCAGGTGGTCGTCGGACTCCCTGATATTCGCGGTCGTGAACAAATACTCAAGGTTCACATGCGAAAAGTGCCTTTAGGCGACGATGTCGAGCCTGCTGTTATCGCGCGAGGTACGCCTGGCTTTTCTGGAGCTGATTTGGCCAATCTCGTTAATGAAGCTGCGTTATTTGCAGCCCGAGCGAATCGCCGAACGGTATCAATGGCAGAGTTTGATAAAGCCAAAGATAAAATCATGATGGGCGCTGAGCGTAAATCAATGGTAATGAGTGAAGATGAGAAGTTAAATACCGCTTATCACGAAGCAGGTCATGCCATTGTCGGCCGCTTAGTTCCAAAGCATGATCCGGTTTATAAGGTCAGTATTATTCCTCGTGGACGAGCTCTTGGTGTTACGATGTACCTGCCAGAAGAAGATAAATACAGTCAGAGTAAAGAGCAGCTTGAGAGCATGTTGAGTTCGCTTTACGGCGGTCGTATTGCAGAAGAAATGATTAATGGGAAGGACGGTGTAACCACTGGTGCTTCTAACGATATTCAACGAGCGACTGAAATTGCTCGAAATATGGTTACTCATTATGGTTTATCTGAATTAGGACCGATGAACTTCTCGGAAGATGAAGGTGAAGTGTTCCTTGGTCGTTCAGTTACTCAGCACAAAAATGTTTCGGATGAAACTGCGACGGCAATTGATAAAGAAGTGAAAGCAATTATCGATCGCAATTATTTACGAGCTGAAAAAATTCTTAATGAAAATACCGATAAGTTGCATGCAATGGCAAAAGCATTAATGAAATATGAAACCATTGATGCTGCGCAAATTGATGACATTATGAATGGTAAAGACCCTCGACCTCCTGAAGGTTGGAATGATAAAAATGGACCTTCTGGTGATAATCCATCGGGTACAGCACCGTCTGGAGATAAGCCTTCCTCCAATCCTATTGGTGGTCCAGCGAGCGAGCACTAAGTCGCAATTTATCTCTAAAAAGGAGCTTAAATAGCTCCTTTTTTTTATTTTGCTCCAAGGTGCAGATATAATTACTTCTCGTAATCAAAATTAAACACAGTAGCTCCTCAATTAAGATGCATTCTCTATATCAATCTGATTTACCTCAAATCATGGGGGTTCTGAATATTACGCCCGATTCCTTTTCTGATGGAGGGTCTTTCATTGATCCGATAAAGGCTAGAAGTAGAGCTGAAGCAATGATTGAAGAGGGTGTTGATATTATTGATGTTGGTGGCGAATCTACCAGGCCTGGTGCAAAGGAAGTCTCTATTAACGAAGAACTTGATCGGGTTATTCCAGTTATCGAGGCGATCGCAAATTTAGGTAAGCCTGTATCTATCGACACCAGTAAATCGGTCGTTATGTTGGAAGCAGCAAAAGCAGGTGCTGCAATGATTAATGATGTTAGAGCGTTACAAGAAGATGGTGCACTTGAATCTGCAGCACAAACAGGATTACCCATTTGCTTAATGCACATGCAAGGAAAACCGAGAACTATGCAAACCAATCCTACTTACGATGATGTGGTGGCTGATGTTCTCCGGTTCTTGGAGTTGCGAATTAGACGATGTGAAGCAGCCGGTATCGATCGCTCTCTTTTATCAATTGACCCTGGGTTTGGCTTTGGAAAATCACTAGAGCATAACCTCCATATGTTAAAAAATTTAGAGCGTTTTCAGAATTTAAATTTGCCTGTGCTTGTCGGTATGTCGCGTAAGTCTATGCTGGGGCAAATAACGGATAAGCCAGTTGAAAAGCGATTAGCCGCAGGCATCAGCGTCGCTCTTATTGCAGCGATTAAAAAAGCGAATATAATTCGCGTTCATGACGTTGCCGAAACACGAGATGCGATATGTGTATTTGGTGCAGTGTACAATGAGGAAATCTAAGGTAATCCAATGACAAAACGGAAATATTTTGGCACCGATGGTGTAAGAGGAACAGTCGGTGAATACCCAATAACGGCAGATTTTGCCCTTAAACTTGGTTGGGCTGTTGGTAAAGTACTCGGTGATGGAGCTGGGAGTAAAGTTTTAATTGGTAAAGACACGCGCATATCGGGTTATATGTTTGAATCTGCTCTGGAGGCAGGATTGATCGCGGCGGGTGTCGATGTTCTACAGTTGGGACCAATGCCAACGCCTGGAATTGCATATCTAACGCGAACTTTTAGGGCTAATGCTGGAATTGTCATTTCTGCTTCTCACAATCCGTTTAATGACAATGGGATTAAGTTTTTCTCGAATGATGGTTATAAGCTTCCTGATAAAGTTGAGCTTGAAATAGAAGCAATGTTGGATCGACCGATGGAAACCGTCGGCTCGCATGAGCTAGGAAAAGCTCGTCGCATTGAAGATGCGCGTGGGCGATATATAGAGTTTTGTAAAGCTACCATTCCTTCTGCTCTAGATTTCTCAAACTTAAAAATAGTTCTCGATTGTGCTCATGGAGCGACTTATCACATTGCTCCTGCCGTTTTTAATGAGTTAGGTGCTGAAGTCATTACCATAGGCAATAAACCTAATGGTTTGAATATAAATGAAGGCTGTGGAGCCACAGATACAAGTAAGCTCGCTGAAACTGTTCTCGCAGAGAAAGCTGATTTAGGCATTGCATTTGATGGCGACGGCGATCGTGTCATGATGGTTGATGAGCGTGGTGAGCAAGTTGATGGCGACCAGTTATTATTTATCATTGCTCGAGATGCCAAGCAAAGAGGCCGTCTCAATGGTGGTGTTGTTGGAACGTTAATGACCAACCTTGGAATGGAAAAGGCTTTAGAAAAGCAAGATATTCCTTTCGCCAGAGCAAAAGTCGGTGACCGATATGTCATGGAGCGATTAAAGGAGCATGGGTGGATATATGGTGGAGAATCTTCAGGGCATGTCATCTGTTTGAACGCGACAACTACCGGCGATGGAATTGTTTCTGCGTTACAAGTGTTGTCAGTTATGGCGAAGCAAGATTTATCGCTCCACGATTTAAAATCAGGTATGACAAAATATCCTCAATCAATGATTAACGTCCGTTTGCCCTCGAAAGAAAGTAATCCATTAGAGTCAGATGCGGTTAAAAGCGCAGTTAAAGAGGTCGAAAGTAAACTCGCTGACAAAGGCCGTGTGCTATTAAGGCCTTCAGGAACAGAGCCTCTCATTCGAGTTATGGTGGAAGGAGAAGATCCTACTTTGGTTAAAGAATGCTCTCAGCATTTGGCTGAAGTTGTTGAAGCTAATTGTAAATAATCTCAAGTGTCCTTATTAAGAGAGCGCTAAATGGCGCTCTGCACCATAAAAAAAATTATGGTTTTACCTAGTGAAAATTAATCCTTTGTGATTTACTTATTGGTGATAATAGGTTTTTTCACATAAGTGCTTGCAGTATGAAGTTTTTGAAATCGAAATTGGGTTTTAAATAGATAGCATACGCTCTCGAGCCACATTGAAAAAATAAATAAATACAATTGCTTTAGATATTTCCCGGAGGAAACCCTATGCTCAAATCGGTTACAACCCGAGATTATATGACCTCTGCTGCTATTACGCTCAAGCCAGAGACTGATATTCTCGAAGCGGTTGAAACATTGCTTGAGTACAATTTGAGTGGTGCTGCTGTAGTTGATGAGCACCGAGAAGTGATCGGATTTCTGTCCGAAAAAGATTGTTTGCATGTTGTTCGTAGTGCGATTTATAACGGAGACTTGGGTGATCGAGTTATGGATCGTATGACACAAGGCGTTATCTCTGCCCACCCTGATGATAGCATTGCTGATGTTGCTGAGAAATTTTTGAAATGTAATTGTCGCTGCTTACCAGTAATTGAGAAAAATGTTTTGGTAGGAATGATTTGTCGTGCGAATGTCTTGAAGGCAATGGAGACAATTGGTGTCAATTGGAGTTGAGAGCTTGGAGCCTGCAGAATAAAGGCAGGCTCATAATTCTTTCTCTAATTTTGTTTAATATCGATCTCTAGCTGATTTTTACTCGCTTCTTTGCGCATTTTTTCTTTGCGTTTTTCACATGGCTCGTCACAATCACAGACCTTTTTAATTCCTAGCGTAGACATTCCTCCACAACTGCCGGTTATGGTTTTTCGTTGGAATATATATCCAACTGCCATAATGGTAATAACGAACAGCATGATACCGAAAGTAATCAAAAAAACAGTGGTCATTATAAGTTTACCTGATATATCGTTAAATTAGTTTAAATAAGGCTTAAAGTGTTGATTGTATTGTTCTTCAAATCCGTCTGCTGTTTTTATAATCATGAAAACAGCAATTTTGTTCTTCTCTGCAAGCTCGTATCCTATTTTATCTCCCAAGACCATAAACGCGGTCGCTAATGCGTCTGCTGTCATGGCTGAGGGATGGATGACCGTGACTGAAGCTAATTGATGGTCAATTGGGTAACCGGTCACAGGATTTATCGTGTGCGAATACCTTTTACCGTCTTTTTCAAAGTAGTTGCGATAATCACCTGAGGTTGCGACTCCCATTATACCTGGGTTGACTATTTTTTGCACCGTGCGAGAGGATGGATCAGGCGCTTCGATAGCGATTCTCCATGGTTTGCCCTGATTATTATTTCCTTTGACCTTAACTTCGCCTCCAATTTCTACTAAGTAATTTTTTATGCCATATCGTTTTTCTAACACTTCTGCTAATTCATCGACTGCATACCCTTTGGCAATGGCTGAAAAGTTAATTGCTAAATCGGAACTACCTTTCTTGATGCATTGTTTTTGCTCATTCAGTTCGGACTTGCCAAATGTAAGTTTGGTCAACATTTCTTGAATGCTTCCCTCATTTGGAATCATTTCGTGAGTATCTTTTTTATCAAATCCCCAAAGTTCAATTAATGGTCCCAGGCCTGGGTCGAAAGCACCATTAGAAAGATTATAAATCCGCAATGCTTCTTTCATGACAGCCGCGGTATCATCACTAACTTCAACGCAGCCATCTGATGATGAGCGATTAAGTTGATTAAGGTCCGATTGTTCAATATAGGTTGAGAGATTTTGGTTCAAGCTTGATAGTCGCAAGTCAATTACTTTCGCTAGGTCTCCAGTATTTTTATGCTCTTCTTTAAATATTATGTTGTACCAAGTTCCCATGGTCTCTCCTCTGAGCTTTTTATAGCTCGGGGAATCACATGACAATATAAAAGGTAGAAAAAGAAGATAAACTAAAGCTCTAGCTTTAAACATAATAAACCTTTTAATCTGTGTGTTTGTGAGAGCTGTATGCAATTTGATTTGCACCATTAGCTTTTGAGTCTCTTAAAGCCATTTGTGCCTCTGACATAAGCTCTTTTGAAGAAGTGATGATACTTGAAACGTGAACGACACCTAGATTGAAAAAAGAATCGCTAAAAGCTTTTGTTAACACTTCTGAGATTCTTTCAAAAACCGCTCGCGCGTCATGAGTGTTTGTATGTGTGAGTGCAATTAGGAACTGTTGATTATCGACACGTCCTAAAATATCAGTATTTCTCAATAGTGCATTTAATTCTTTCGCAATTTTTTTTAATCGCTTATCTCTAGCTCCTGTAGAGTCATCTTCTAATTCAGATAATCCTCCAATATGTAGTAAAGCGATGGTTAATGGGCGGTGGTATCTTTTGGCATATAAAAAAGCTTGCTCGAGCTCAGCAAAAGTTGCTTGAGTATTATTTAACCCTGTTGTTTTATCTGTCTGCTTTGCAATGGCTAGCTCTTTTTTTTGCCAATAATATTGAACGAATAAAATTATATTCAATATAAATGAAAGACCAAGAAGAATGTAGGGGAGGATTTCGAGCACTTGTCAGCCTGTTAAAACTAGAAAGCGACTCTTGAGAGCCGCTTTCGAGATTTATTAACCACCAAAATCATCAAGGAATATATTATCCCGCTCGACGCCTAAGTCTTCGAGCATCTTGATAACGGCAGCATTCATCATAGGTGGTCCACACATGTAATACTCACAATCTTCAGGAGCTTTATGATTCTTAAGATAATTCTCATAAAGTACTTCGTGAATAAATCCAGTGTAGCCTTCCCAATTATCTTCGGGCATGGGATCCGAAAGTGCAGTGTGCCATTCGAAATTTTCGTTTTCTGCAGCTAGCATATCGAAATCTTCAACATAGAACATTTCTCGCTTGCTTCGTGCGCCATACCAAAATGAAATTTTTCGATTAGTCTTTATTCGACGTAATTGATCGAAGATATGCGAACGCATAGGAGCCATACCGGCACCACCACCAATAAATACCATTTCGTTATCGGTCTCTTTGGCAAAAAATTCACCGTATGGGCCTGAAATAGTAACTTTGTCGCCTTTTTTCAGGTTGAAAATGTACGAAGACATTTTCCCTGGCGGTAAGCTCCAGTTGTTAGGCGGTGGCGTTGCAATACGAACATTGAGCATTATCATGCCTTTTTCTTCAGGATAATTTGCCATCGAGTAAGCACGAATCGTTTCTTCTTTAACTTCTGAAACTAAGTCCCAAATTTTAAAGCGATCCCAATCTGGATGATACTCTTCAGCGACTTCCATCTCATTGTATTTCGATACATGTGGAGGACATTCTATTTGAATGTAACCACCAGCCCGGAAGGGAACAACTTCACCTTCTGGTAGCTTTAAACGAAGCTCTTTGATGAAAGTGGCGACGTTATCATTAGAGATGACCTCGCATTCCCACTTTTTAGTACCAAATACTTCTTCGGGAAGCTCTACTTTCATGTTTTGCTTAACGGCGACTTGGCAAGAAAGTCGATAGCCTTCTTTTGCTTCGCGCTTGGTAATATGGCTTTCCTCAGTAGGTAGAATTGATCCTCCACCATCAAGTACTTTACATACACACTGCCCACATGTACCACCACCACCACAGGCTGATGAAACGAAAATACCGCTATCGGCTAACGCGCCTAGCAGTTTTCCACCAGCATTTGTGCTTATGGATTTCTCTGCGTCATCGTTAATGTTTATTTCAACTTTACCGCTAGCGACTAGTTTTGATTTCGCGAACAAAATAATTAAAACCAGAGCAAGAACGACCCCGGTAAAGACTGAGACACCTAATATAATCTCTTGCATGGGTATTCTTTCTCCTAATTACAGTTGAACACCGGTGAAGGACATAAAGCCCAACGCCATTAAACCAACGGTAACGAATGTAATGCCAAGACCTCTAAGGCCATCGGGAACGTCACTGTATTTCATTTTTTCTCGTATTCCAGCTAAGGCAACTATTGCGAGTGCCCAACCGAACCCGGAACCGACACCGTATACGACCGCTTCGCCAAATTGATAGTCACGCTCAACCATGAATAGAGTACCGCCCAATATTGCGCAGTTTACTGTAATCAAGGGTAAGAATATTCCGAGAGCATTGAACAGTGCTGGGAAAAATTTATCGAGCGTCATTTCTAGAATCTGAACGATAGCTGCTATAACGCCGATGTAGCAAATTAAACCAAGGAAGCTCAAGTCAACTTCACTTAAGCCAGCCCAGCTTAGCGCACCTTCTTTTAATATGTAATTAAACAAAAGGTTATTAACAGGAACTGTAATTGCTTGAACAACAATAACCGCGACGCCTAATCCCATGGCTGTTTGAACTTTTTTCGATACTGCTAGAAAAGTACACATTCCCAAGAAAGCTGATAGCGCCAAATTCTCGATAAAAACAGCGCGTACAAATAAACTGATATAGGCTTCCATTACGCGGCCTCCACTTGATCTTTCTTCCAGGCTCGCAATGCCCAAATGAGTAATCCAATAATAAAGAACGCACTGGGTGGTAACACTAATAAACCATTAGTTTGGTACCAACCACCATCTTTTAGTGGTTCTAAAATGGTATAACCAAATAAAGAACCAGAGCCGAAAAGTTCACGAATAAATGCTACAGACATTAATAATGCTGAGTAACCGAGTCCGTTTCCTAAGCCATCAAGGAAACTCATACCAGGACCATTTTTCATTGCGTAGGCTTCTGCTCGTCCCATGACGATACAGTTTGTAATAATTAGACCTACGAAAACAGATAGCTCTTTTGCAATTTCATAAGCATAAGCTTTCAATACTTGGTCAACGACGATTACCAATGAAGCGATAATAGTCATTTGAACAATAATACGAATGCTGGAAGGGATATGATTGCGAATCAAACTGATCAATAGATTCGACATTGCACATACCGTCGTTAGAGCCAGGCTCATAACGAATGCTTTATCCATTTTTCCTGTTACCGCAAGCGCGCTACAAATACCCAGTACTTGAAGTGCTATCGGGTTGTTATCGAAAATCGGCGTGGTGATAACCGATTTTGCTTCTGCTTTATCAAACGCCATGTTTGCCTCCGCGCAATTTAGCTAGGTAAGGTCCAAACGCTTTGTCGCCTAACCAGTAATTTACTAAGTTTTCGACACCGTTACTGGTGTAAGTTGCTCCTGAAAGAGCATCGATTTCATTAGTTTGGTCTGCGCCATTTTTAACGAGTTTTAAAGATGGTTTATAGTTCTGGTTAAGAACTTCTTTTCCATCCCATTTTGAAATCCACTGCGGATTGGTGATTTCTGCACCAAGTCCTGGAGTTTCACCGTGCTCATAGAAACGGATTCCTGCTACTGTGCGAGTATCTGCTTCTAGCGCGATAAATCCGTACAAAGTCGAAAACAGCCCATATCCATGTACTGGGATAACAATTTTCGAAAGCTTACCGTTTTCTTTAAGAAGGTATACTTTTCCATAATTCGAGCGTCTTTTGATACTCGCAGGATCTTCACCTTTAGAAAGCTTGATGCTTGTTTCTGGCTTTTTTGACGCTTGACGTTGATCAAAGCTGGCTGGAGCAATATCTTTTGCAATATCACCCGTTTCAAAATCGACAACTTGTGCTTCAACTTTTTCTTGGAAAAGTTTTCCAAAATCAGCTTGCTCATCTGCACCAACAACACCGGCAGCGATTAATATGCTGCGTTGTACATCCGCTGCTTTATTCGCTTGTTGGTCTTCTTTGAGAATTACGGCTGCACCGGATACCACCAGCGAGCAAACGAGACACAAAGCGACCGCGACAAATATTGTTTTTCCAAAAGAATCATTATTAGCTGACATGACGACGAGCCCTCCGATTAATGTTGGACTGAACAACAAAGTGGTCAATGAATGGAGCAAATAAATTTGCAAACAAAATAGCTAACATAATGCCCTCTGGGTAAGCGCTATTTACGACTCGAATGAGTACTGTCATAACACCAATTAACGCACCGTAATAGTATTTGCCTGTATTGGTTAAAGATGCAGAAACTGGGTCAGTTGCCATAAACATCATTCCAAAGGCAAAACCACCTGTTACAAGATGCCAATACCAAGGCATTGCAAACATGGCATTTGACTCACTACCAACGGCATTGAGTAATAAAGATGTTGCAATCATCCCGAGCATTACACCGAGTATTATTCTCCAAGAGGCAATTCTGAAATACACCAGCATTAATCCACCAATCATTATCATCAGCGTAGAAACACCACCGAATGAGCCTGGAATAAAGCCGAAGAATGCATTCCACCAATTTTGATTCAGTGCATAATCCAATTGGCCGACAGCAGCCTGAGCAAGAGGTGTTGCTCCAGAGTAGGCATCAATGGCTGTCCAAACTGTTGAGCCAGACATGTCTGCTGGGTAAGCAAAGAATAAGAATGCACGGCCAGCCAGTGCTGGATTTAAGAAGTTTTTACCTGTGCCGCCGAAGATTTCTTTTGCGACAACAACACCAAAACTAATACCTAAAGCAACCTGCCAAAGAGGTGTATCGGGTGGTAAAGTCAATGCGAAGAGTACAGAAGTTACAAAGAAGCCTTCGTTGATTTCGTGCTTTCGAACACTTGCGAACAAAACTTCCCAAAATCCACCGACAATGAAGGTGACTGCGTAGATCGGTACAAAATAGAGCGCTCCTAAAAACATGCTTGCAGTTATTGAGTTTGCATCGTAAGCAACTCCAAGCATGCTCATAATAGCACCACGCCAACCTTCTATTTCGGTCATTCCAACTTGGTTCATTGCAATGATGGCTTGCGCACCAGCATTGTACATACCCCAAAACATTGTTGGAAAAGTACATGCCCAAACAAAAATCATGATACGTTTTAAATCGACGTTGTCTCTGACGTGAGCTGTCGTTTTAGTAACGTGCCCTGGCGTGTAGAAAATAGTAGTTACCGCTTCGTATAGCGCATACCACTTTTCGTATTTGCCGCCTTTCTCGAAGTGTGGTTCGAGATGCTCAATATAATTTCGTAATTTGCTCATTACCCTTCCTTCTCAATTGTGGTGAGCGCGTCACGCAAAATTGGACCGTATTCGAATTTACCTGGGCACACATAAGTTGCCAAAGCTAAATCTTCTTCATCAAGCTCAAGACATCCAAGGGCTTGTGCTGTATCTGTATCTTTACTGACTAATGCTCTTAATAGTTGAGTCGATAAAATATCGAGAGGCATTATTCTTTCGTAACTACCAATCGGCATAATTGCTCGCTCACTACCACCTGTGGTTGTCGTGAAGTCGAACTTTTTACCTGGTAGTAAGTGTGAAATAAATGAGCGAGTCACTGAGAATTTATCTCGACCAGCATGGATCCAGCCAAAGAATTCTTTTTCTCGACCTTCTTCTAGCAAGCTAATCTGATTGTGATAGCGCCCCAAGTAAGAACGAGCGCCAGTGGCTGAGAAACCGCTGAAGACAGAACCAGAAATCTGACGTATATCGCCTTTATCCAGTTCTCCTTCCAGAACTTCTGTAGTTGAAGCCCCTAACTGTGTTTTCACTAAACGTGGCTTTTTAGCCATAGGGCCTGCAATGGCAATGGTTCGTTCTGTGAAAAGTTTACCTTCGGTGAACAATTTGCCGACTGCAATCACATCTTGATAACCAATGTGCCAAACTGGATGCTCGTTGTTCGCACCGTGTAGGAAATGAATGTGTGTTCCGACTAAGCCAGCCGGGTGACATCCTGAAAATGATTCTTGAATGATTTGCTCATTCGTAGCAACACTGAATTTGCTATCTGGAGCCGTACAAACAAAAACTTTGCCTTGAGTCAGTTGACTCAAAATCGTTAAGCCATGATTGAAAGCATCATTGTACTCAGATATGACAACCGCCGGATCAGGACACAATGGATGAGTGTCTACTGCAGTCACAAAGATTGCATCAGGAGTTGAGTCAATTGCTGGTACTTTCGAATAGGGACGTGTTCTTAATGAAGTCCACATTCCGGAGGCTACCAGGTTTCCAACTATTTGTTCGCGCTCAATTGAAGTTAAGCTGTCGGCTGAAAAACTGTCGAATGTTACGTTCTCGTTGCCTTCGATTTCGATCACAACCGATAGCAGCTTTCTTTTTGCTCCTCGGTTGATGGCAATGACTTTTCCTGATGCAGGAGAAGTGTATTGAACGCCTTCATTTTTTTTGTCGGTGAAAAGGATTTGACCACAGGCCACCTGGTCTCCTTCTTCTACCATCATCGTCGGCTTCATACCGACATAATCATCACCCAGAACAGCGACATGCTTGACCGATTTGGTTTCGCTGACTGACTGCTCGGGCGCTCCACTAATTGGGAGATCTAGACCTTTCTTAATTTTAATCATACGCTGCGCCGAACTCGTTAACATTGTGAAGTTAAAACGAATACTATAGTCCAAGGAGACCGGCCTTGCCGGACTAGAGACGTAGTAAACCCGGCCTTGTTGTTAAAACACCCAAAACCTTGGTTTAAAACGAAAAGATTGAACTACCAGAATTCCAAGAATGAGATTTTCCCTCATTCAGGGCGCCGTATTATACTGCTTTTGATTAACCGATCGCCAGTTTCCGAGCGGATTTCTTATAAATTCTTTATTAACACCGATTTGACACCGGTCAAATAGCTGCCAAACTTAAGCAATAGTAACGACTCTGACTTGCAATTGATTGTAAATTAAGCAAAATTAATAACATTGATAATTAAAATCAGCAGTGCGGTTGGCAGAAATGCGATATTCAACCATTGGCCATTGCTGGGGCAATTCCAAGTGCTAATTCGCGAATGAGTCCATAAATGGTTTAATTAATGAGCGTTCTGAGTGTTTAGAGCTGTGAAATGGTTAATGGCGAGCTTTTTCCTAGTCTATTTTGGACTAGGTTTTGCTGTTGAAACGGAGGAGCGCATTCGATCGACCATTCTTCTTCGTCTTCCCGGTGTTATTTATTGGTCTCCCGATTCGGATTTTAATAAAGCCGAAACTCAATATCGGTTGTGCATCTACCGAGACCGAGATTATTTCAATTTTATAAAAGATTTTTTGCGTGACGAAACCGTTAAGGGCATCAAGATCCAATTCATGTTCACTCGAAGTCTCGAGGACTTAAAAAATTGTCATGTTACCTACGTTGGTGAAATTTCAAAAAAGGAGATCGAAAAGGCCATTGAGAACAACCTGTTAAAAGAGACGATTTTTGTGGCGTCGAGTAAATACAGTGCAGAAATGGGATTGCATTTACGTCTTTTTGTTGGTGCTGAAAAAACAGTTGATATTGAAGTTAACCAAAAAGCATTTGCGACCAATGGCAGTGAGCTTAAAGTCGGATTTTTGAAGCACGCCAAAAAGGTTTATGGTGCTGGCGACGTTAAGGGAGATCTTTAATGCGCTGGGGAGCTTCGATTCGATCAAAATTGACGTTAATGATCGCTGGTATTTCGATGATTACCATAAGCATTGGTTTTGTCGTCGTCTCTATAAGCTTCAATCAAAATTTACAAGAGTCTTTAGAAAATGATGCTGTATCTCAAGCCAAGTTACTTGCTGAAAACAGTGTGTCTTACATTAGTTTTAGTCGAGCTAAGCAGGCAGAGACGGAGTTATTGGCGAACACTTCGTTAGGAGCGCCTCACAGCTTGGCGATATTCGAAGGTTTAGGGAATATTTTTGCTAAGGTCGAGTTAGGTGGCGGTTATGTGCACACTACGGATTATCAAAGGCAAGAAGGCGTTATTTGGGAGAATAAATGGCTGCATGTGTATCAGCCCATTAAAGATTCACTTGGCGATCAATTAGGTACTTTATACCTGCGAGTATCGACTGAACCGTTAAATGAAAAACTTTACTCCTTTATTGTAACTCTCCTTATTTTATTGGGGGGCATGGTTATTCTCGCTTATATTTTGGCCAGAACCATGCAGAAGTATATTTCTCAGCCGATTTTGAATCTTGAAAGCATCAGTCACCAAGTGACCAACAGTCAAAATTATGCATTACGGGTTCCTGTCGTGTCGAAAGATGAGATTGGAAAGCTTTCTCGAACATTTAATGACATGCTGGAAACTATTGAGCATCGTCAGCGTGAGCGAGATGCTGCAGAAGAAGCTTTACAATTGAATAAAAGACGACTCGAGCGTGCGGTGAAAGATCTTCAATATCTTGCCAATTACGATTCATTAACCCAACTTCCTAATCGCGCACTTTGTATGGACCGTATCCGGTACGCGCTTAAAAGAGCGAGTCGAACTCGAACTTATGCAGCTGTACTATTTCTCGACTTGGATCACTTTAAAGATGTGAATGACTCTTTGGGCCATGCTGTAGGAGATGAATTGTTAAAAGCGTCAAGTAAACGTTTAAAGGCTCTATTACGTGAAGAAGATACTCTGGCCAGGCTTGGAGGTGATGAATTCGTCATCATTTTGAATGAAGTTGAAGATACCGACGACATTATTACGGTGGTTGAAAAAATTGTGGATGAATTTAATCAGCACTTTAGCCTTTCTAATTATGCGGTTAATTCGACAGTAAGCGTTGGCGTTTGTGTTTATCCCAATGATGGTAATGATGTAGACGAATTAATGAAAGCCGCAGATGCAGCAATGTATAAGGCAAAAGAAGTGGGTCGTAATACTTATGCATTTTATGAGTCTGAAATGAATGAAATGGCATTGCGGCGTCACCGAATTGCAAACGACCTAAGAGTTGCTGTAGAGCGTAACGAGTTGAGCTTAGTTTATCAGCCTCAAGTTGATTTGAGTCTAGGGAAAGTAATTGGGGCTGAAGCATTGCTCCGATGGACTCATCCTGATTTAGGGTTCATTTCTCCCGGAGAATTTGTGCCTATTGCAGAGAGCACTGGGCTAATCCGCTCGATAGGTATGTGGGTTATAGACACTGCATGTGCAGAAGTCGCTAGATGGCGTGATGAAGGATTTGATGGAATGAAAGTTGCCGTTAACTTATCGGCTTTACAATTTCGACAGTCTGATTTACCTGAGTCCATCGCACTATTGCTTAAAAAACATAAATTACCGCCTCATGCTTTGGAGCTAGAAATAACCGAAAGTATGTTGATGAGAGATGTTGAGCAGGCAATCAAAACCTTACAACGGATGAAAAGAATGGGCCTTCAAATAGCCATTGATGATTTTGGTACCGGTTACTCATCATTGAGTTACTTGCGGCGTTTCCCGCTTGATTCTTTGAAAATTGATCGCACATTTATTGATGAGGTTTGTGTTGATCCAGATGATACTGCTATTACTTTGGCTATTTTATCGATGGCTAAGAGTTTGCGGCTTAAAGTGGTCGCAGAAGGCGTGGAAACCACCCAACAGTGGGAGTTTCTGGCAAAACATGAGTGTGATGAAATACAGGGATATTTAATCAGTAAAGGAATCCCTGGTCCTGATTTCTTAAAATTTATTGAACATTTCTCGGCTGAAAAAGTGGCAGCAAATAGTCAGTCTACCTAAGGTGTCATCTGCCCTTGAGAGTGAAAATGCTAGATTTCACTCTTAGAGTCCCAGGTAGGGCTAAAACTCTACGATTATTTCATTTATTTGTTATCTTTCTGCTTGTATCCAATAGCCGTCTTGTGTAACATTTGCGCCCGCTTTGCGATGTGAGGATGGGTTATGAGTCGACGTTCAATAGTTGCTGGAAACTGGAAAATGAATGGTTCTCCAGACAGCATAAAACAGCTGATGGACGCGTTATTAGAACATAACCTGGCCGATTTGAAATGCGACATAATCGTTTGCCCTCCCGCTTTGTTTGTTGAGCGAGTGTTAGGGGTGGCTGGCAACCGAGTCGCTGTTGGCGCGCAAAATGTGAACGAAAACGATAAGGGAGCATTTACAGGCGAAATTTCAGCACAAATGTTGAAGTCAATCGGTTGTAAGTACGCTATAGTCGGGCATTCTGAACGTCGTCAGTTGTTTGCTGAAACTAGCGAACAAGTCGCTTTGAAAGCAAGTGCTCTGTTAGAGCTCGGATTAACTCCTATTCTTTGTGTTGGCGAAACTCTTGAGCAGCGCGAAGGTGGCGAAACGTTATCCGTTGTAAAGTCGCAAATTGATGCTGTTGTGAATCAGTGTGGCATCAAAGCGTTTGAAAGAATCGTTATTGCATACGAGCCTGTTTGGGCGATTGGTACCGGTAAAACGGCATCTCCACAACAAGCTCAAGAAGTACACTCCGCGATTCGGATGGATCTAGCAAAACAAGATAAGTCGATTGCGGAAGGTGTCAGTATTTTATATGGCGGTAGTGTGAAAGCCGACAACGCTGCCGAATTGTTCTCTGAAGCAGATATTGATGGAGGCCTCATTGGTGGTGCCTCCCTTATTGCGGAAGATTTTTATCAGATATGTCGAGCGGCAGGTTAAAATAATGGAAAGTGTATTACTCATCGTATTTTTGGTCGTTGCTCTAGCTCTTGTTGGTGTGATTTTACTTCAACAGGGTAAAGGTGCAGGCATGGGAGCTTCTTTTGGGGCTGGTGCTTCGGGCACTGTTTTTGGTGCGCCAGGTTCGAGCAACGTATTAACCAAAGCAACAACTGTGTTAGCGATTATCTTTTTTGGAATCGCGATGGCATTAGGTTATATCGCAAATGATAGTTCTGTCGTTGCTGAGAAAGATTTGTTTGACGAATTGGAGCAGCAGAAAGAAGCGGTTATCTCTGAAGAGTCATCTAACGAAGAAATCCCAAGTTTAGAAAAACCTGTTGAAG
The DNA here is from genome assembly GCF_007570825.1 of Pleionea sediminis. Lineage (GTDB taxonomy): Bacteria > Pseudomonadota > Gammaproteobacteria > Enterobacterales > Kangiellaceae > Pleionea > Pleionea sediminis. Next base: position 2,225,468 of record NZ_SUNB01000001.1, read on the forward strand.
GCGGTTCTGATATTCCAGAAGTTTCAACTCCAGAGCAGAGTGAAGAAACTGGGACTGAAATAGAAGACAAAGCTCCACAGTCTGAAGAGGCGACTACTGAATCAAAGTCCGACGAAACCGAAAGCGGTAATGACGGTAGTGAAGGCGAAAATGGAAATTAAAAGTTTTGCCCAGGTGGTGGAATTGGTAGACACGCTATCTTGAGGGGGTAGTGGCCGTAGGCCGTGCCGGTTCAAGTCCGGCTCTGGGCACCACATTGAAAACCCGGCTTTTCAGCCGGGTTTTTTTATGGCTAAATGAAAGTTTTTCGGTGAGTAAGTTGAGTAACCTATCTGCAAAGCGAATTTTAACGATTGTTAAAAGTATCCCGAAAGGAAGTGTCGCTAGTTATGGGCAGGTGGCTGACTTGGCAGGATTGCCAGGTAGGGCAAGGTTAGTTGGGAAAGTGTTAAAGGAAAATTCCGAGAAAGACTTACCATGGCATCGGGTTATTAGAGCAAGTGGCCAGCTGGCATTCGATGAGGCTTCCACTGTATTCAAGCAGCAAAGGAAATTGCTAGCAAATGACGGTGTGACGGTATGCAATCGACGTGTAGATATGTCACTTTTCCAATGGAAGCCAAGTTTGGAAGAAGTGTTGCATCAACTTCCGTTTTAGTTTGGAGTTATATGAGTAACGAGTTTCCATCAGACCAGAGTGATCCTGCAAAAAAGATTGGTAACAGCATGTGGTTTTTAGCATGGGGAGCTGGTCTTTTTTTACTTTATCTTTTCTTCTCCGACAAAATAGAAAAGCAACGCAATCCCAATCAAAATCCTGAGTCGGTCAGCAGCGAAACCTATACAGAGGTAATATTGAAGCGCAATCGTCAAGGACACTATGTAGTGAGTGGCACTATTAATCGATTTCCAGTTGTTTTCCTTGTTGATACGGGTGCCTCTGGAATTTCTATTCCGGAGGCGGTAGCCAATCAAATTGGGTTGAGGAAAGGCCGGCAATATTCTACTTACACTGCTAATGGAATTGGAGTGGGATACCAAACTAACATTGATTCTTTATCTATTGGTGAGATTCAACTTGGACCGATGCCTGCTGGAATCAATCCAAATATGCCATCCAATCAAATCTTGCTTGGAATGACTGTGCTCAAGCAACTTGAGTTCACTCAACGTGGAAACTTGCTGATACTACGACAGTATCATTGAGGTCCGACGAGTTAAACCGTTCGATATAACTAGCCTAGAAGCATTATTAACTTCTTTATTACGGTTATTCTTTTTTCTATCAATAAAAGTGTGTAGACTGATTTTAAGAAAGCTAAGTCATTGATGAAAATGAACTTATTTATGTTATAAAAAGGTACATACTGGTTTACAAAGCACTTATCTGCAACTAGTCTTAAAGAAAAAAGAGCTGACCACAGCATGTTAGAAAATTACCTGCCGATTCTGGTTTTCATAGTTTTAGGATTAGGTCTTGGTGTTGGCCTAGAGCTAGCAGGGTTTATTTTCGGAAAAAACAAACCAGACGACGCTAAAAACTCCCCTTTTGAATGTGGCTTCGATGCGTTTGAAGACACACGGATGAAGTTCGATGTCCGCTTCTATCTAGTGGCAATTCTATTTATTGTATTTGATCTTGAAATTGCATTTTTATTTCCTTGGGCCGTTGTTTTTAACGAACTGGGCTGGTTTGGTGTAGTCACTATGGCAGTTTTTCTAGTTTTACTGGTTGTTGGCTTCATTTACGAATGGAAAAAAGGAGCGCTTGAATGGGAGTAGAGCAAAACAAAGGCTTTTTTGTGACTTCTGTTGATAGTCTCGTTAATTGGGCGAGGACTGGCAGTATGTGGCCAGTTACTTTTGGACTCGCTTGTTGTGCTGTTGAGATGATGCATGCTGGAGCGTCGCGATATGATTTAGATCGCTTTGGCGTTGTTTTTAGACCATCACCTCGCCAGTCTGATGTGTTAATTGTTGCAGGTACATTAACGAACAAAATGGCCCCAGCACTGCGAAAAGTTTACGATCAAATGCCGGAACCTCGTTGGGTAATCTCAATGGGCTCATGTGCCAACGGGGGAGGCTATTATCACTATTCTTATGCAGTAACTCGTGGTTGCGATAGAGTAATTCCTGTGGATATTTATGTACCCGGTTGTCCTCCAACCGCGGAAGCGTTGATGTATGGAGTTATTCAATTGCAAAATAAAATTAAAAGAACCAATACAATCGCGCGTAAAGCCTAGGAGAATGTGTGGATCCCGAAGCCATTGAACAATGGAAAAATACGGTTCACGAACGCGTCAATGACTTAATTGTCTGTAGTGATTTCAAATTTGGCGAATTAACTGTCGAAGTTGAATCAAAACAGTTAATAGAGCTTTGTCGAAAGTTACGCGATGAAGATGGCCTCCATTTTGAGCAACTTATCGATTTGTGTGGTGTCGACTATTCAACGTACGGCCAAATGGAATGGGAAACCGATGATGCGTCAGGAGGTGGTTTTTCTCGAGGAGTTGAGCCTGAAATTTCTGATAGAGATGTTAATTGGCAAAAACCTCGATTTGCCGTTGTTTATCACTTGCTCTCAATTACTAACGGACATCGCCTCAGAGTTCGATGCTTTGTTCCCGAAAAGACCCTTATTATCCCTTCAGTGACCAGTATTTGGGCTTCGGCAAACTGGTACGAGCGAGAAGCTTTCGACTTATTTGGAATTCGCTTTGAAAATCACGATGATTTAAGAAGATTGTTAACTGACTATGGCTTCTCGGGACATCCATTCCGAAAAGACTTCCCATTAATCGGTCAAGTTGAGTTGCGATACGACGCAACCGAAAAGCGCTGTATTTACGAACCAGTATCGATCGAGCCTCGCGTGCTGGTTCCTCGAGTCATTCGGCATGATGCTCGTTATGTAGAGAATAAAAAAGAGGAGCAGTCTTGAGTGTCTGAAATTCGTAATTACACGATGAACTTTGGACCTGTGCATCCAGCGGCACATGGCGTACTGCGTTTAGTGCTCGAACTTGATGGTGAGGTGGTACAGCGTGCTGATCCTCATATTGGTTTACTGCATCGCGCTACGGAAAAACTCGCAGAAAGCAAACCGTACAATCAAAGCATCGGTTACATGGATCGGCTAGATTACGTGTCGATGATGTGTAATGAACATAGTTATGTTTTAGCCATTGAAAAGCTACTTGGCATTACAGTGCCAAAGCGAGCGAAATATATTCGCGTGTTATTTTCTGAAGTGACACGTATTCTGAATCATCTCCTTTGGTTGGGAGCGCATGGTCTTGATATTGGAGCGATGACTGTCTTTTTATATTGCTTTAGAGATCGCGAGCCACTGATGGATGCTTATGAAGCGGTTTCTGGTGCGCGCATGCATGCGACATATTTTCGACCTGGTGGCGTTTATCGTGATTTACCCGAATCCATGCCAAAGTATGAGTCTTCCCAATGGCGTACGCAAAAAAGTGCTGACGAACTTAATCAAGGTCGTGACGGTTCATTGTTAGATTTTTTATGGGAATTTACTGAATCCTTTCCGAGTCACATTGACGATTATGAAACTCTGTTAACTGACAATCGAATTTGGAAACAAAGGACCGTAGGAATTGGCGTTGTTTCTCCAGAACGCGCTTTTCAACTAGGGTTTTCTGGGCCCATGTTGCGAGGTTCTGGAGTTATATGGGACTTACGTAAAAATCAACCTTACGAAGTTTACAGCGAACTGGACTTCGATATTCCTATTGGCAAAAACGGGGATTGTTACGATCGATATTTAGTTCGAGTTGAAGAAATGCGTCAATCTACACGTATTATTCGTCAATGTATTCAATGGTTACGTGAGAACTCTGGTCCTGTCATTGCGAAAGATTTTAAAGTTGCGCCACCTAGTCGTAAAGAGATGAAAGATGATATGGAAGCATTGATTCATCACTTTAAATTATTCACTGAAGGTTTTTGTGTTCCAGAAGGAGAGGCATACGCTGCTGTTGAACATCCTAAAGGCGAGTTTGGTATTTATTTAATTTCTGATGGCGCAAACAAACCCTATCGAGTAAAAATACGTGCGCCTGGTTTTGCTCATTTAGCGTCAATGGATGAATTGATACGGGGGCATATGTTAGCAGATGTAGTTGCGATGATCGGTACCATGGATATTGTTTTTGGGGAGATCGATCGGTGATGAGTGAGAAAAAACAAATTCGCTTGAAAACACTAGTTTCAAAAGAGGCGATTGATGAAATTGAACATTGGCGCTCAAAATACCCAGCAGAGCGAAAACGCCCCCCAATTATTGCCGCTTTAAAAGTTGTTCAGGCTGAAAATGGAAATTCTTTGAATGATGACTTGATGATGGCATTAGCCGATTATCTTGATGTACCACACATTGCTGTTTTCGAAGTCGCGACGTTTTATACCATGTTTCATTTAAAGCCAGTTGGTGAACATGTTATTTCCGTATGCACTAATTTGTCGTGCATGATGTGCGGATCAAAATCTATTGTTGAACATTTAGAAAAGCGCTTGAAAATTTCTCTTGGTGAAACGACTCATGATGGACGTTTTACTCTGAAAGAAGTGGAGTGTATGGCCGCATGTGCGGGCGCTCCTATGTTGGAAGTAAGTGAAACTTATCATGAAAACTTAACCTTTGAAAAAGTTGACTCCATTTTGGAAGAGCTTGGACTGGAGGTAGCTCATGGCGAATGAGGTTTGTTTTCGAACAATGCATCTCGATGAGCCTTGGACTCTTGAAGCCTATAAAAGCGTTGGCGGATATCAAATTTGGCAAGACATTCTAAAAAATAAAACTCCAGCTAATGAAATTATTGAACAGTTGAAGTTATCAGCATTGCGCGGTCGCGGTGGTGCAGGGTTCCCAACCGGACTGAAATGGAGTTTTATGCCTAGGGGAATGCCCGGGCAAAAATATGTTGTTTGCAATTCTGACGAAGGAGAGCCCGGAACGTTTAAAGACAGAGATATCATGCGGTATAACCCTCACCAACTCATCGAGGGAATGGCCATTGGTGGTTATGTTATGACGGCAACTGTAGGATATAACTATTTACGCGGTGAGTTTTATGAACCTTTTGCTCGGATGGAGCAAGCTCTTAAAGAAGCTTACGACCAAGGATTCTTAGGAAAAAACATATTGGGTTCAGGAGTTGATTTTGATTTATACAATCACCTTGGAGCTGGGGCTTATATATGTGGAGAGGAAACGGCTCTGATAGAGTCACTCGAAGGAAAAAAAGGACAGCCAAGGTTTAAACCTCCTTTTCCGGCAAATTATGGTGTTTTTGGTCGTCCTACAAATATCAACAATACAGAAAGTTATGCTTCTGTGCCGGCCATTTTACAACACGGCGGCCAGTGGTTTTTAGATCTCGGTAAACCAAACAATGGTGGTACAAAAATCTTTTCCGTATCTGGGCATGTCGCTAAGCCTGGAAATTATGAAATCGGACTGGGTACGCCTTTCGTTGAATTGCTGAAAATGTGCGGGGGTATGCGCGGCGAGAAACCTTTAAAAGCGGTGATTCCTGGAGGCTCTTCTTCACCTATTCTAACGGCAGAAATAATGAGTGATATCACTATGGATTACGATGCATTAGGAAAAGCCGGAACGATGTTAGGTTCTGGAGCTGTCATTGTTATTGAAGAAGGTACTTGTATGGTTGAACTTGCGGCTCGGACTGCACATTTTTATTTTGAAGAATCATGCGGTCAGTGTACGCCATGTCGTGAAGGAACCGGATGGATGTCTCGTGTATTGCATCGGATATTAAAAGGACAGGGGCAAATGGAAGATTTGGATAAGCTTTCCGATATTGCCAATAACATTATGGGTCGAACCATTTGTGCTTTAGGTGATGCTGCTGCGATGCCAATGAACGGATTTTTAAAACATTATCGTCATGAGTTCGAGCATATGATTCGTACTGGTCGACGGTGGGTTGATGATCATCAGGAAGCGGCTTAGCTATGAGCGGCTTTCGAATTTTTAAATTGAGGATGGTATGGGAATAGTTCATATCGAAATTGATGGTGTTGCCCTTGAAGCTGAAACAGGTTCGATGATCATCGAAGTTGCTGACGAAGCTGGCATGCACATCCCTCGATTTTGCTATCACAAAAAATTGTCTGTTGCTGCAAATTGTCGCATGTGCCTTGTCGATGTTTCCAATGCACCTAAAGCTTTACCTGCCTGTGCAACGCCTGTTGCTGAAGGTATGAAAGTTTTTACCCAATCAACAAAAGCGAGAATTGCCCAAAAAGCGGTGATGGAGTTTTTATTAATTAATCATCCCCTTGACTGTCCGATATGTGATCAAGGTGGGGAGTGTGAATTGCAAGATGTTGCCATGGGATTTGGTAATGACATTTCTCGGTTTACCGAAGGAAAGCGAGTTGTTAAAGATAAGAATATCGGCCCGTTGATTCAAACGGACATGACTCGATGTATTCATTGCACACGATGTGTCCGTTTTGGTACCGAGGTTGTTGGTATGCGAGAAATGGGGGCGACCGGCCGTGGTGAACACATGGAAATTGGCACTTATATCGAAAAAAGTATTGAATCGGAAGTGTCGGGAAATATTATTGATCTTTGTCCCGTTGGAGCATTGACGGCAAAACCTTCTTTATTTCGTGCTCGTGCGTGGGAAATGCAGTCGTCTCCTTCCATTGCTCCGCATGATTGTCTAGGAACCAATATAGATATTCATCATCGACGAGGAGAAGTTATACGAGTAGTTCCGCGAGAGAATGAAAGTATTAACGAAGTTTGGATAAGCGATCGCGATCGATTTTCATATCAGGCCTTAAATGAAAGTAAACGATTGACACAACCTAAAATAAAAAAGAATGATCGATGGGAAGAGTGTGACTGGGAAACTGCGCTTACTTTCCTTGTTGATAATTTAAGTGCGATCAAAATAGAGCATGGTCCTGATGCAATTGGTGCACTAGCTTCTCCTTCATGCACACTCGAAGAATTTTATTTGCTGCAAAAATTAATGAGAGGAATCGGTACGAATAATATCGATCATCGTTTACGACAAGTTGATTTTTCTGTGCAATACGAAGATCCCATTTATCCGGGAATGGAGTTTAGTATTGATAAGCTCGAAGATATGGATGCAACGTTTTTAGTCGGTGCTGATTTACGACGAGAACAACCTCTTTTGGCATTTCGTCTGCGAAAGTCAACTCGCTATGGGCGTGTTATGGCTGTTCAATGTTTGGAAACTCATGATAATTACCGAGTATCACCTGAGATAAGAGTTTCTTCGGGTGAGTTAGTTGGTGAGTTGCAAGGAATTGTTGCTGCCTTGATAGAGCAATCGAGCGAGCCTGTGAGTGCGAAGCTTACGGAACTTTTTGAATCTGTTACACCCAGTGACGATCAGAGAACAATCGCTTCCGAGTTACGAATCAACGAAAATGCTTGTGTCATTGTGGGACAAACGGCATTAGAGCACACTCACAGCGGTCACATCCGTTGGTTAGCAAGGCAGGTCAGCGAGCTTTCCAGAGCGGAATACGGAGAGTTGACTCATGGCGCAAATACTGCAGGTGCTTATATTGCAGGAGCGCTTCCGCATCGTTTACCTGCTGCTGAAGAAAGTAACGTTTGTGGCTGGAATACGCAGCAAATGTTGCAAAAAGGATTGACTGGTTATTTGTTATGCCATACTGAACCAGAACTTGACTCCAGTTATCGTGATGCTGCACGAGCTTCATTATTAAAATCACAGTTTGTTGCTTGTTTAACGCCTTTTGCTGACGGTGAGTTTAATGACTATGCCAATGTGCTTTTACCCGTTGCAGCGTTTTCAGAAACATCTGGAACCTTCGTTAACGTTTGTGGTGAATGGCAAAGTTTTAGTGCTGCCGTCGGGGCTAAAGGTGAGGCTCGTCCCGCATGGAAAGTGTTGCGAGTGTTAGGAAATTTATTTGAGATTGAAGGTTTCGATTACACTTCATCGCTTGAAATTAAAAATACAGTCGCTGATAAATACAATAGTACGACAAGTGCTCGTGTTGGCCATCTTTCTATGCCAGAACAGCTTGAGTCTGGCGGAGAAATCCCTAAACCACTTTCAATTTACGATATAGATTCGATAACCAGACGAGCTCAATGTTTGCAGCAAACGGTTTACGGTTTGACAAACTGGCGTCGTGATCAAATAAAACGATTATCTGAAAATCCCACAGCACTATCTGAAGCCAGCGGAACAAAGGAGTCAGTTGATGTTTGAATGGATTGAAGAGCTATTGTGGATTTTGGCTAAGATCGGGGCTATTTTAGTTCCGTTGATTTTGGCGGTTGCTTATACCACATACGCCGAACGAAAAGTCATTGGCTATATGCAGTTAAGACGAGGACCTAATCGAGTCGGTCCTCGCGGATTGTTGCAACCCTTCGCTGATGTTATCAAACTTTTAATGAAAGAAATTGTTTTACCAACAGGTGCATCAAAAACGCTATTCATTCTCGGTCCTATTTTATTTATTGGACCCTCTTTTGCTGCCTGGGCTGTCATTCCATTTGATGCCGATCTAGTACTTGCAGACATTAATGCCGGGTTGATTTATTTGTTGGCAATGACATCAATTGGTGTTTACGGAATTATTATTGCGGGTTGGGCGTCAAATTCCAAGTATGCTTTTTTAGGGGCAATTCGGTCAGCCTCGCAGGTCATTTCTTATGAAATTGCGATGGGTATTTCGCTGGTCGGCGTTTTAATGTGTGCCAATAGTATGAATCTTGGTGATATTGTTTTGGCTCAATCGGGGAATTTATTTACATGGTATTGGTTGCCTCTTTTTCCTCTTTTAGTTGTGTTTTGGATTTCTGGCGTTGCCGAAACCAACCGTGCACCCTTTGATTTACCAGAGGGAGAATCTGAAATTGTGGCGGGGTTTCATGTTGAATATGCAGGAATGGCCTTTGCCTTATTTTTCTTAGCTGAATATGCCAATATGATTTTAGTGTCATGTTTAACAGCGATTATGTTTTTTGGTGGCTGGCTTTCTCCTTTTCAAGGTATTCCTGTATTAGATGGTTTGACTCAATGGATACCTGGAACTTTCTGGTTACTTCTCAAAACAGGCGTGTTTTTATTTGGATTGCTATGGCTGAGAGCAACGTTCCCTCGTTTTCGATATGATCAAATCATGCGTCTCGGATGGAAAATTTTCATTCCAGTCACTTTAGTTTGGATTGCAGTGCTAGCCATTTGGATAAAATCGCAAGTCTGGCCATTTGGTGGTGGATAATTAGTGAGATTGTTATGGCTCGCAGGTTAAAACAGTTTTTTGACACATTTCTTCTGGTTGAGCTTATTAAAGGACTCGCTGTAACGGGGCGTCACTTTTTTAAATCAAAAGTGACTGTGTTATACCCGGAAGAAAAGACACCGCAATCGCCACGATTTAGAGGATTGCATGCGTTAAGACGTTATCCAAATGGTGAGGAGCGATGCATTGCTTGTAAGTTATGTGAAGCGGTTTGTCCTGCACTAGCGATAACCATTGAGGCTGGACCTCGAGAAGATGATGGGTCGCGACGAACAACCAAGTATGAGATTGATTTATTTAAATGCATTTATTGCGGCTTTTGTGAAGAATCATGTCCCGTTGATTCAATTGTTGAAACTCGAGTATTCGATTATCACTTTGAGAAAAGAGGCGAGCATATTATGACAAAAGCTAAGTTGTTGGCGATTGGTGACAAACTTGAACCTCAAATAGCAGCTGATCGGGCTGCTGATGAAAAGTATCGATAATAATGGAAATAAATTTCGAACAAATTGTTTTCTATGGCTTCTCTGCGCTACTGATCTTATCTGCATTGATGGTCATTCTAGTTAAAAATAGTGTTAAAGCTGTTTTGTTTTTAGTTTTGAGTTTTTTCTCAACGGCTGGCTTGTGGATGTTATTGCAGGCGGAGTTTTTAGCTATCGCGTTAGTGCTTGTGTACGTCGGAGCCGTAATGGTTCTATTTTTATTTGTTGTCATGATGCTTGACGTAAGAGTAGCAGCAGCAAGACATCGATTTACTCGCTTATTGCCGCTTGCCATTTTTATTGCAGCGGGTTTTCTCTACTTATTGCATTGGATCATTGGTGAACATCACTTCGGCTCTGACGTTATGCCTCCTCCTTCAAATGTTGAAGAGGGATACAGTAATGTTCGAGAACTAGGAAAAATGTTATATACGGACTACTTTCTACCATTTGAATTAGCAGCAGTTATTTTGTTGGTAGCGATGATCGCAGCAATCAGTTTGACCTTTCGTGGTAAGCGCAGTCGAAAAAGTCAAAACATTGATAAGCAAGTGCGCGTTACCAAAGCTGAGCGCTTGAAAATAATTTCTTATGATACGCCGCAAGAAAAAGATAAATCGAAGGAGGCTTCATCGTGATTCAGTTATCTGATTATTTGACCGTTGCTGCTATTTTATTTGCGATAAGCGTTGCTGGAATTATTATCAATCGAAAAAATGTCATTACTTTATTGATGTGCCTGGAGCTAATGCTTTTATCTGTGAATATCAACTTTATTGCATTCAGTCGATATTTGAATGATTTGCAAGGTCAGATATTTGTCTTTTTTATTCTAACTGTCGCTGCGGCAGAAGCTGCAATCGGATTGGCTATTTTAGTTGCACTTTTCCGAAACCGAACAACGATTGATGTGGAAGAGCTCAATCGGTTAAAGGGGTAAATAATGGAGAATACATTACTTGCCATTGTTTTAATGCCCTTGTTCGGTTCAATTATTGCTGGATTATGGGGCAATCAAATTGGTCGACGTGGCGCACACATTGTGACTATTTCTGGTGTGGGTGTTTCTTGTGTTTTGTCGTTTCAAGTAATGTGGGGAATGATTAATGAAACGATTCCCAGTTTAAATCTAACTATTTATGAATGGGGTTCTCTTGGTAATTTATCGTTAGAGATAGGGTTCTTATTGGACTCTTTGTCTGCGACGATGTTATGCGTTGTCACTTTTGTTTCTTTAATGGTCCATATTTATACCATGGGATATATGAAGGATGATCCTGGCTATCAAAGATTTTTCAGCTTCATTAGTTTGTTTACTTTTGCCATGCTCATGCTGGTTTTATCCAATAACTTTTTACAATTGTTTTTTGGTTGGGAAGCCGTTGGCTTAGTTTCATATCTATTAATTGGTTTTTGGTTTAAGAAAGACTCTGCTGTTTTTGCAAACCTAAAGGCTTTTTTAGTGAATCGAGTAGGCGACTTCGGATTCTTAATTGGAATTGCCGCTATTCTGCATTATTTTGGAACCTTAGATTACGCTAATGTTTTTGCTCAGGTAGATACTTTGGCGATGTCACAGCCGACAATGTCAATTGGTCTTGGTGAGTGGTCCGTAATAACTTTCATTTGTATTTGTTTGTTTATTGGAGCTATGGGTAAGTCGGCCCAAGTTCCTTTACATGTCTGGCTTCCCGACTCAATGGAAGGCCCAACTCCAATTTCTGCTTTAATTCATGCTGCCACTATGGTTACCGCGGGTGTTTTTATGGTTGCTCGTATGTCTCCTTTATTTGAGTTGTCAGAGACGGCTCTTACTTTTGTGATGGTGATAGGTGCAACTACAGCTTTATTGATGGGCTTCTTAGGCATTGTGCAAAACGATATAAAGCGAGTGATCGCTTATTCGACTTTGTCTCAATTGGGCTATATGGTCACTGCATTGGGCGCATCGGCATATGCAGCAGGGATCTTTCACTTGATGACTCATGCATTTTTTAAAGCCTTATTATTTCTGGCGGCAGGCTCCGTTATTATTGGCATGCATCATATTCAGGATATTCGAGAAATGGGTAATATCAAAAAATACATGCGTGTCACCTGGATTACCTCTTTGATCGGGACTCTTGCTTTAGTAGGTACGCCATTCTTCTCCGGATTTTATTCTAAAGATGCAATTATTGAAGCGGTACATGCGTCTAGTCTCGCTGGCTCAGATTTCGCATATTTTTGTTTGGTGGTGGGAGTCTTTATAACTTCGCTGTACAGTTTTCGATTGTATTTCTTGGTGTTTCATACCAAAGAGAGAATGAGTGAACACACCAGAAGGCATTTACAGGAATCTTCTCAGGTTGTCACGGTACCATTAGTTATTTTGGCAGTCCCTTCGATTATCATCGGTTGGTGGACCATGGAGCCTCTTTTATTCGGCGACTTTTTCAAGGGCGCAATTAGTGTACTGCCGGAACATGACACGTTGGCTATATTTTCCAGAGAGTTCACGGGTATTTGGTCTTTCTCTATCCATGGCTTTCAAACACTGCCTTTCTTGTTCGTCGTGTTAGGATTTGTAACGGCACTTTATTTGTACGTAATTAATCCAAAGTTTACTGAAAACTTGACAGGGCCATTGTCATCCATACGTTGGATTCTTGATAAAGGTTATTTCTTTGATGCTTTTAATCAAAAAGTTCTTGTCAGATTTGGTCTATCAACTGGTAAAGGCTTGTGGAAGTTAGGAGATGAAAAGTTAATTGATGGCTTATTCGTTAATGGGAGTGCAAAAACGATAGGCTTTTTTGCCGAAATAGTTCGGAAAATACAAAGCGGTTATTTGTATCATTATGCACTTATGATGCTTATTGGTTTGTTATTGGGCTTTTCTTGGATTGCTTGGCCATTTGTAGAATAAATAAAAACAGGAAAGAATATGATCTACCAAGTCCCATGGCTTAGTTTATTGATCTGGTTACCCATTATTGGTGGGGCAATATTGCTGTTTACGATTGGTGAGTCAAAAGAAAAAGCCAGTAAATGGATTGCGCTTCTTATTGCTACTTCCACACTTATTCTCACTATTCCTGTTTATTTGGCATTTGATCCCTTGTCTCATGCTTTGCAATTCGTTGAGCAAGAATCTTGGTTCGAGTCGGTAAAAATTCAATATTACTTAGGCGTCGATGGTTTTTCTTTACCGCTTATTATTCTTACTTCTTTTATTACCGTCGTAGTCATTTTAAGCAGCTGGAACTCAGTTAAACATAGGGTTGCATTGTACATGTCCGCATTTTTAATGTTGTGTGGATTAATGAATGGTGTTTTTGCGTCAGCAGACGCAATTTTGTTTTACGTTTTTTGGGAGGCGATGTTAATTCCAATGTTCCTGGTGATAGGAATTTGGGGGGGGCCAAATCGAGTTTATGCAACGCTTAAGTTTTTTCTTTACACCTTTCTTGGCTCAGTGCTCATGTTGGTTTCTCTTATTTATCTTGGTATCGAGGCCAAAAGTTTCAGTATTGGAGACATGCAACGATTACCAATGTCTCTTGAGGTTCAACATTATTTATTTTGGGCATTTCTAATTGCCTTTGCTGTTAAGGTACCCATGTGGCCAGTGCATACTTGGTTACCGGATGCGCACGTTGAAGCTCCAACCGGAGGTTCGGTTGTATTAGCTGCAATCATGCTGAAAATGGGCACCTACGGATTCGTTCGCTTTAGTTTGCCTGTTACTCCTGATGCGTCAATGTATTGGTCAGAAACTTTAATAGTGTTGGCATTAATTGCTGTTGTCTACATTGGTTTTGTCGCACTTGCTCAAAAGGATATGAAAAAATTAATCGCCTATTCTTCAATTGCACATATGGGATTTGTTGTACTCGGATTTTTTATCGTTTTTTCATTGATCGAAAATGGAAGGTTTGATGCTGCAGTTATGGGAATTCAAGGTGGTTTAATACAAATGATTTCTCATGGTTTTATTTCCGGTGCATTGTTTTTGTGCATAGGTGTTCTCTACGATCGAATTCATAGCCGTAAGATCGAAGATTATGGCGGTGTTGCAAATGCAATGCCTAAGTTTGCCGCTCTATTCTTGTTGTTCGCTATGGCTAATGCTGGACTACCAGGAACCTCAGGATTTGTTGGTGAGTTCTTTGTCATTTTATCCTCATTTCAGGTAACTCCCTGGTATGCCTTGCTAGCAGGTACAACCTTGGTACTTGGTGCGGCTTATTCCTTATGGATGTACCGTCGTGTCATGTTTGGAGAGCCAAAAAATAAAGATATTGCTTCATTGAATGATGTAACAACTCGTGAGTATTGTGTTTTGGTTTCATTGGCAATATTGGTTCTGTTGATAGGCATTTGGCCTGCTCCATTGTTGGATATTATGAATGCATCTGTCGAGCAATTAGTTAATTGTGGTGTAAAAAGTAAGCTTTCCTTAGAAGGAATGTGTTCTGAATGACTTCTTTCAATATTGATCCGTTAATTCCTGAAGTGCTGACACTTTGTTTGGCGTGTATCGTTTTAATGATTGATCTCTATTCGAAAAATAGAGAAAAGCAAACCTGTTATTTAGTGACTCAAATTGGTTTTGCCGTCATTATTCTTTATCTAATCGGAAATATTTGGCAGGAAAAGACAATTACTTACAATGGTACATTTGTTGTCGATTATCTTAGCCAGATCCTTAAGGTAGCATTGATTTTAATAACCGGTGTTTCATTAGTCTATGCACGAGCATATATACGAGAAAGACGTTTTTTAAGAGGCGAGTATTACAGTTTATCTGTTTTCGCTGCCCTAGGCATGATGATTATGGTATCTGCGAATCACATGTTAACTTTGTATTTAGGGCTCGAATTACTTTCTCTAACGTTATATGCCATGATTGCCATGGAGCGAAATAGCCAACTAGGAGCTGAAGCAGCAATTAAGTATTTTGTTACAGGGGCGATTGCATCTGGCTTTTTATTGTATGGAATGTCCTTACTCTATGGTGTAACCGGACATTTGCAATTGGATTCAATGTCGGATGTTATTGCAAATTTATCGGAACATTCTTTGGTTGCAAAATTTGCTGTAATTTTTGTTGTCGCCGGTATTGCTTTTAAACTCGGGCTTGTTCCTTTTCATATGTGGATTCCTGATGTATATCATGGTGCACCAACATCGGTTACTGCTTTTGTTGCCAGTGCACCGAAAGTAGCTGGGTTTGGTTTTGCTTTTCGATTTTTAGTAGAGGGAGCTCAGCCGTTAAGTGCCGATTGGCAACAACTAATACTGATTGCCGGAATGCTGTCAATTGCTTTAGGTAACTTAGTTGCAATTGCACAAAATAATTTAAAAAGAATACTTGCCTACTCAGGTATTGGTCATATGGGATATTTTATTCTTGGGTTTTATGTTCCTGAGGCAGGTGGTCATTCGGCATCTATGTTTTATATTTTAGTGTACTCTTTAATGACATTAGCGGCTTTTGGGTTGTTAATGTTTTTCAGTCGTATCGGTTATGAATATGAAACTCTTGAAGACATTAAAGGATTAGGAAGGAAGAATCCATGGTATGCGTTGATGCTCACATTTGTGATGATTTCTATGGCTGGTATTCCTCCATTTGTTGGTTTTTGGCCGAAACTAGAGATTTTTAGGGCGTTAGTGGCCGATGGGCATTGGAAAATCGCCGTGTACGCTATTCTGTTTTCAGTGATAGGACTTTATTATTATTTAAGAGTTATAAAAGTTGTTCATTTTGATGAGCCTGATCGAGAGTTTCTCTTTCTTCCCAGTCGGAGTATTCGTTTTGCAATTACATTTAATTGTCTCGCACTGTTAATACTAGGATTAATTCCTGACAGCATTTACCGTTATTGTGTACTCGCTTTTGGATGATTTATTATGGCTGAGTTTTATCAAATCTTCGTAGACTTTATAAATGAATGGTTACCGCATCCTTGGGTGCGGGCAACCTTATGGCTGCTTGCAGGCGTTTTCGTATCTTCATTCTCGACTTTTATTTTTCATCACCTTCATTGGTTGGGGGCTTCTAAAACAAAAAATAAACTCGATGATCTATTAGTTCAAAATTTAAAATCTCCGGTGCGTTGGAGTATTTTATTCATAGCTATTTATTTTGCACTAAAGAGCATTCCTCTAGAAGAGTTTTGGTTAACCATAATTGTGTCCATTGAATATACTCTCGCAGTATTTTTGTGGGGGATTTTTGTTTATCGAGTGGCTCGTTATGCGTTGAGCTATACAGCTCAAAAGGAAGATAAGGTTCATTTTGTACAAGCTAAAACCTTGCCTTTATTTGAAAACTTACTTTTTATAGCAGCGATTGCAACAGGCGCTTATTTTATTCTTGTTGTTTGGGATATTAATGTCGGTCCTATCATTGCTTCTGCGGGTATTCTTGGTTTAGCAATGTCATTAGCTGCTAAAGATACCATGGCCAATTTATTTGCTGGCGTTTTTATCATGGCAGATGCTCCTTATTCAATTGGAGATTATATTGTTTTGGACAGTGGAGAGCGTGGAAAGGTTACTCATATAGGAATTCGAAGCACAAGAATTCTCACTAGAGATGATGTTGAGGTCACAATTCCTAATTCCATTATGGGAAATAGTAAAATAATCAACGAGTCAGCAGGTCCATATGAAAAATACAGAATTCGTGTGCAAATCGGATTAGCTTACGGTTCAGACGTTCAACTCATTCGAAAGGTGTTAATGAGTGTTGCGGAAGAGAACATTTCTATTTGTCGAGATCCCGAGCCGAGAGTTCGATTCCGTTCGTTTGGTGATTCGGCACTGTTATTTGAATTGTTGTGCTGGGTACCTAATCCTGAATTGCGGGGTAAAATTAGTGACGAATTAAATGAGCAGGTTTATGACGCGGTTAATAATGCAAAACTCATTATACCGTTTCCTCAGCAAGACGTTTATTTGCATCATGTTAATCAAACGGGTGCTTCAGACTAGTTCTCTTAATGCCAGTTGGCATTGTTTCTTGCATATCGATTGAAACTTCTGCTCAAGTCAGGCTTCGTTGTTTGAATATAGATTAATGTATTCTTGTAGTTTTTAAGTTGTTACCTACTTAGTGCTAAAGATTTGTCTGATAATTGAGCTTTAAAAGGTATAATTATCTCTATCAAGAGAGTTTTTCGACTAATTCTGTCTTATACTTGTGATTCTTGCCCGTATTCGTTAAAATTCCGGCACTTTGATGCGGGGTGGAGCAGTCTGGTAGCTCGTCGGGCTCATAACCCGAAGGTCGTTGGTTCAAATCCGGCCCCCGCTACCAACAGGTTTTTATAGAAAAAGCCCCGTTATTATGGGGCTTTTTCTTAGGCAAATTGAAAATATCGGTGCGGTTTGCCGCCCAGATGTTGTTTGAAAAATGGGCGTTTGTAGCCCATTTTTTGTTTTTGGAGTTTGAGAGAGGTTTTAACAGTGGCGATGATAGCTGAGCTTAACAAACTGATTGAGCCTGCAGTGGAAGCTGTAGGTTGCGAGTTTGTGGGCCTGGAGTACGTGGCAGATGGTCGCCATTCTGTCTTAAGAGTCTATATCGATAGCGAAAACGGTGTAACTATTGATGACTGCGCCGATGTTAGCAGGCAGGTGAGCGCTGTTTTAGATGTTGAAGATCCTATATCTGGGCATTACAACCTGGAGGTTTCATCACCTGGAATGGACAGACCTCTTTTTAAACTTGAACACTTTGAACGCTTCCAAGGAGAAGAGGTAAAGTTGCGAAGTCATACACCCGTTGAAGGACGCCGAAATTTTCGCGGTGTGTTGCAAGCTGTTGAGGGCGATCAAATTTCACTGAATGTGGATGGTCATGTGTTTACCGTTGCTTTTGACAACATTGATAAGGCAAGAGTTGTCCCCGATTTTGGTGACGAGAAGTGAGTACAACCGAGGTTTAACCTATGAGTAAAGAAATCTTATTGGTAGTTGATGCTGTATCCAATGAAAAGGATGTTGAGCCAGAATTAATTTTTGAGGCTTTAGAAGCAGCCATTGCGACAGCAACCAAGAAAAAGAATGGTGGTGAAATCGAAGTTCGGGTCGCCATCGACCGAGTCTCGGGTGAGTATGATACTTTTCGTCGCTGGGAAGTTGTTGCAGATACCGATGAAGGCTTAGAGTCGCCATTTACCCAAATTAGTTTATCTGCAGCGCAAGTTGAAGAGCCTGAAATTCAGGTTGGTGAATATGTTGAAGAGCAAATTGAGTCCATAGAGTTTGGGCGAATCGCTGCTCAAACAGCAAAGCAAGTCATTGTGCAAAAAGTGCGAGAAGCAGAGCGAGCGAAAGTTGTTCGTGCTTTTGAAGGGCGTGTAGGCGAGCTCATCACAGGTGTTGTGAAGAAGGCCAATCGTGACAGTATTATTCTAGATTTAGGCAACAATGCGGAAGCTATTGTGCCACGTGAAGAAATGATTACACGAGAGTCTGTTCGTACTGGTGACCGTGTAAGAGGTTTATTGTACGCAGTTAAACCAGAAGCGAGAGGCCCTCAGTTATTTGTTAGTCGAACTCGTCCCGAAATGTTAATCGAGCTTTTCCGCATTGAAGTGCCAGAAATTGCCGAAGAGGTAATTGAACTAAAAGGCGCTGCTCGTGATCCTGGTTCTCGTGCGAAAATTGCAGTGAAAACGAACGACAAGCGTATTGATCCTGTCGGTGCTTGTGTCGGCATGCGTGGTTCTCGTGTTCAGGCGGTATCCGGTGAGCTAGATAACGAACGAATTGACATCGTTTTATTTGATGACAATCCAGCACAATATGTCATCAATGCAATGGCACCTGCTGAAGTAGCATCAATAGTGGTTGATGAAGACAAACATAGTATGGATATAGCTGTTGCAGAAGATCAGTTAGCTCAGGCGATTGGTCGTTCTGGTCAGAATGTTAGGTTAGCAAGCGAGCTGACTGGCTGGACATTAAATGTAATGACTGAAGCTGATTTCGATGAGAAAAATACGGTTGAAAGTGAGTCAATTATTACGATGTTCATCGATGAGTTAGGCGTTGATGAAGAGCTGGCTGAGGTTCTTGTACAGGAAGGATTTACAACTTTAGAAGAAGTTGCTTATGTTCCTCTTGCTGAGATGCTGGAAATCGATGGATTTGAAGAAGACCTGGTTGAAGAGTTACGGTCTCGAGCCAAAGACGTATTGCTCACTAAGGCAATTGCGTCAGAAGAAAAACTGGATGCTACCGAACCAGCTGAAGATTTGCTGAATATGGAAGGTATGGACAAGCAGTTAGCATTTCAGTTAGCAGGAATGGGAATTCAATGTATGGAAGATTTGGCGGAACAGTCCGTAGACGAGTTAATGGAAGTAGAGGGTATGACCGAAGAAAGAGCTGGAAAATTAATTCTGGCTGCTCGGGCTCCCTGGTTTGAAAATGATGAATCATAATCTGGAGGCCATAACGAATGTCAGAAGTAACAGTCGCTAAACTCGCTGAAACCGTTGGCACTCCTGTAGATAAACTACTGGACCAATTGAAAAGCGCCGGACTCGAATTGTCGAATCCGGATGATGTCGTTTCAGATGAGCAGAAGCAAACGTTGCTGACTTACTTGAAGCAAAGTCACGGCGAGAAACAAGACAGTGAACCTAAGCGGATCACTTTAAAAAGAACCAAAAAAAGCTCACTAAAAGTAACGGGCTCTACTGGAAAATCAAAAACGGTAACGGTTGCTGTACGAAAAAAGCGTACCTACGTTAAGAAAGGTGCGGCAGAGTCATTAGAGACTTCAGCTAAACCAGAGCTAGAAGAAAAGCCTGTTTTGCCTGAAGAAGATACGGTAGTTGAGAAGAAGCCTCAAAAAGAAGACGTTGTAGAAGATAAAGTCGAAGCTGCCGAGGTTGAAGCTAAAACTACTGAAAAAGCAGAGCCAGAGGCTGCTCCTGAAGAATCAACTTTAGCTGAACCTGAAGAAAAAGCTACTGAATCAGAAGCTGGGCAATCAGAGCCAGTTTCTGAGGAAGATGCTGCGGCAGCTGCCAAAGCTGAAATCGCTGCACAAATGAAAGCCCAGGCAGAAGCTATGGCTCGCAAAGAAGTCGAAGCCCGTATCTCCGACCAGGCACGTAAGAAGGCAGAGGAAGAAGCCAAGGCCAAAGCTGCTGAAGAAGAGCGAGAAAGAGAAGCTGAAAAGAAAGCTCGTTTAGAACAACGGAAAAAGTCGGGTCGGGTTGAAGAAGATATTCGTGCTGCGGAGCCGAAAAAGAAACGTAAAAAGAAAAAGCGCGGGTCTAATGATAAGGAAGGCGACAATGATGACATCATCAGTCGATATTCATCAAGCCGACGTAAACCAGAAAAAGTTGAAAGCACTGTTAAGTCGGCTAAGCCGATAAAAGCGCCTAAAGCGTTGCAACATGGCTTTTCGAAACCTATGGATAAAAAAGTTATCGAAGTTCAAGTCCCCGAAGTAATCACCGTTGGTGAATTAGCACAAGAAATGTCGGTTAAAGCTGCGGAGCTCATTAAAGCACTTATGAAAATGGGCACTATGGCAACGATAAACCAGAGTTTAGATCAAGATACAGCAATACTGCTTGTCGAAGAGCTTGGTCACAAAGCGGTAGCAAAAGCAGAAGTGTCTGTTGAAGATGAGTTAGTTACAAGAGCTTCTGAAAGCCAGGGTGAAGGCGAAGGAACTCCGCGCGCTCCTGTAGTGACTATCATGGGGCATGTTGATCACGGTAAGACATCCTTATTGGATTATATTCGCTCAACAAAAGTTGCTGATGGTGAAGCCGGTGGTATTACTCAGCACATTGGTGCCTATCATGTTGATACCAATAGAGGCGGTATTACATTTCTTGATACTCCTGGCCATGCTGCATTTACATCCATGCGAGCGCGAGGTGCAAATGCGACAGATATTGTAATTATCGTTGTTGCTGCTGATGATGGCGTTATGCCGCAAACCGTCGAAGCCATTCAGCACTCGAAGGCTGCGGGCGTGCCACTGATAGTAGCGGTCAATAAAATGGATAAGCCAGAAGCTGACCCTGATCGCGTTAAAACGGAGCTTTCTAAATATGACGTGCTTCCAGAGGACTGGGGTGGTGATACTCAATTTATTCACGTTTCCGCAAAATCCGGTGAAGGTATTGATGACTTATTAGATGCAATATCACTACAAGCTGAATTATTAGAGTTGAAAGCATCTGCGGAAGGTCACGCGAAAGGAATTGTAATTGAAGCTCGCCTCGATAAAGGGCGTGGTGCGGTTGCTTCTGTTCTGGTTCAATCTGGAACTCTCAATCGTGGTGATATTATGCTGGCCGGTCATCATTATGGTCGAATTAGAGCTCTCGTTGATGATACTGGGAAGATGGTAGATTCTGTTGGTCCTTCAATGCCAGTTGAGGTTTTAGGGCTTTCAGGTGTTCCATCAGCTGGTGATGAGATGTTGAGCGTAGAAAGTGAACGTAAAGCTCGTGAAGTAGCGGAGTCAAGACAAGAAAGAGATCGAGACGCGAAACTAGCTCGCCAACAAAAAACTAAGCTTGAGAACATGTTTGCTAACATGACTGAAGCCGACAAGATGACTTTAAGTGTTATTGTTAAAGCGGATGTTCAAGGTTCGGTTGAGGCAATTGTTAATTCTCTTAACGATTTATCGACGGACGAAGTTGTCGTTAACGTTATTGCAACTGGTGTTGGTGGAATTGCGGAAACGGATGTTTCTCTTGCTGCAGCGTCTAATGCATTTATCGTAGGTTTCAACGTTCGTGCTGATTCTTCGGGTCGAAAAGCGGCAGAAGCAGAAGGTGTTGACTTACGTTATTACAGCGTTATTTATGATGTCATTGATGAAGTTAAAGCTGCAATGTCTGGAATGTTGTCACCAGAACGTAAACAAGAAATTGTTGGTCTTGCTGAAGTGCGAGATGTCTTCCGATCGCCAAAATTCGGTGCTATCGCTGGTTGTATGATTACTGAAGGGTATGTGAAGCGAAACAATCCTATTCGTGTACTTCGTGATAACGTGGTGATTTATGAAGGTGAACTTGAGTCACTTCGCCGCTTTAAAGATGATGTACAAGAAGTTCGTAACGGCATGGAATGTGGTATTGGCGTTAAGAATTACAATGATGTTAAAGAAGGCGATCAAATCGAATGTTTCGAAATCATCGAAGTTGCTCGAACGATTTAGTTTGTTCGTCTTTTTTACAGGTAAGTTAGTATATGAGTCGTGAGTTTAGTCGAACAGAACGCGTTGCAGAGCAACTGCAACGCGAGTTGGCGCAAATACTTCAGCGAGAAATTAAAGATCCGCGTGTCGGTATGCCAACGGTATTAGCCGTTGAAATGACTCGCGATCTTCAACATGCTAAGGTTTTTGTTTCATTTTTGGGTAAAGATGAACCCGAAGAAGTCGAACAGGCTTTAAAAATTCTTGATAAAGCTGAAGGATTTATTCGTTCGAGTCTTGCTGGTCGAGTTCGAATGAGGGTTGTTCCTCAACTACACTTTGTTCATGATACCTCTCTTTCTCGAGGGCAGGCGATGTCGTCGTTAATCAAGAAAGCCCGATCAAAAGATTCAGACCAACCATCTGATACAGAGTAACCAATTCTAATTTCATAATATGGCGCGAAAACGTAAAGGTCGTTCTTTAGATGGAATTCTTCTGTTGGATAAACCGACCGGAGAATCTTCGAATAGAGTTCTGCAACAGGTACGGCGGCTCTATAATGCGGCCAAAGCTGGTCATACTGGAAGCCTCGATCCTCTGGCCAGCGGCATGTTGCCCATTTGTTTCGGTGAAGCCACGAAGTTTTCTCAATATCTTTTAAACTCCGATAAATCCTATCGGGTTACAGGAAAACTTGGAGAAACTACAACGACTGCTGATGCGGAAGGAGAAGTTAGGGAACGCCGAGAGGTGAATGTTTCCGAGAGTCAGCTGCTTGATGTTGTGAAATCTTTTTTGGGTGAATCGATGCAAGTTCCATCGATGTTTTCTGCTCTCAAACATAATGGTCAACCTCTTTATAAGCTGGCTCGTCAAGGAATTGAAGTAGAACGTAAAGCTCGTGCAATTCATATTTATCGAATTGAACTCGAGTCATATAACGGTAATGAATTTTCACTTTTTGTGGAGTGCAGTAAAGGAACTTACATTCGAAATTTGGTCGAGGATATTGGAGAGATTTTGGGATGTGGTGCTCATGTCATAGCGTTAAGAAGAGAGTGGGTTGCACATTTCAAGACAGATAATATGATTTCTATCGCTGATATTCAAAGCTTGAGGGATGATGATAAATTTGCCGAGATGGATGAACTTTTGCTACCAAGTGACGAAGCATTGAGTGGTTATCCATCTGTTGAACTGGACCATGACTCTGCTTTTTATTTTCTTCAAGGACAGTCAGTCACCGTTACTGATTCCGAGCTTGAACATCACCCTGTTATTCGAGTCTACGATGAGCATCATAGGTTTTTAGGTGTAGCCGCAATTGATGATGAACTGCAGCTAGCTCCCAAAAGAGTCATTGCTAATCGCGATTGATACCTGTCATTAACTTTGACAAATTTTGTGGCCACCAGTCTGGAATCGATGTATCGATATCTGAAGTTGGGTCGTAATCACTTTCTTTGCTTTTTGTTTGAGCCGAATTGACTCCTTTGACTTTAAGTAGATAGCCAGTTTTGGGGATGGTCTCAATACTTAATCCGCTATCACCGGCTTCTTTTAATTTTGTTCGCAAAATACATACAGCATGAGTTAAACCTTTTTCACCAATGTAGTAATTTCCATCCCAAATGGCATCAATGAGCTCCTTCCTGCTGACAAGCGTATTTCGTTTATCGATTAAATATACTAATAATTGAAAAAGCTTATTTCGCAATCGATGATGCTGCTCATTGATTATTAGACTATGTGTGTCGGCACATAATATTAGATTTCCTATTTTTAATAAGTTAGAACTATTTTCATTATTCATGAGTTTGGCTCAATTGCTTAAAAGTTAAATATAATTTATAAAAATAGCTTCAGCGGATAGACAATTTAGATAAATGTTAACGTCAACATTTATCGGGAAAACATTTACTTTTTATTTAATTTATTGAATTTAAATAAAAAAATATTGAATACTGTAATTGTATCAATTTGTTAACTCATGCCGCCTGACTCTGACGATATTGCGAAGGCGTCATCCCTGTGTATTTCTTAAAGGCATTATTGAATGAGGTTTTATTGTTAAACCCCACTTCATGCGCAATATCAAGAATGGTGAATCTAGTTTGGCCGTTTTTCAATAAGACTTTTGAATGCTGTATTCGTCGCTGATTGATGAGTTCGTAAAAAGAAACATTTAGATGTTCGTTAATAACCTGAGATAAATGGTGAGTTGTTACATTCAGTCTATCTGCTAAGTTTTGCAATGTAAGGTCGTTTTCTAGAAATAGCTTTTCTTCAGCCATTAAGCTTTGAATGCTGTCTGCTAATTTTGATGCAACTTGAGCATTCAAGCTTGATTTTTCATATTTGATTTCTGGAGTAACGAGTTGTTCGGAGGGCGCCGAGCGGTACCGCAAAGAAAATAAGCCTATTGTAAAAATATAAAGACTTTCAGCGAAAACAAAAGTATGAAAGTACCAACCATTATCAATATCGAAAAAATTCTTTAAATAAAATATCGACATATCGAGAGCAAAGATAATACAAAATCCTATAACCAAGTTGGTAAGCCACTGAAGATCTCTTTTCTCAGTTGAAGAATAATTCTCTGCAAGTACGGTTTGATAACGTCTCAGTATATTAATACTTAGCACAATATGTACTAACATCTGAGTAAAAATGAGTGCCCAAGTTATTGATATTAAATTCTCAGTACCAACTAGAGATGACCAAAAAGGGAAAAATGTGACAAATAGCGCTGGATAAATAAGATAAACGAGCTGTAAAACAATCCTATTGTTGGATACAGAATTCGGTTCACACTTTAAAGCGACATAGAGATACAACAAGGGTCCGTATAACCAAGGGAGGAAGGTAAACAAATGGGGAATGGATAAAGGCAATAGCTCGGCAGGTCCAAGTTGTATAAAGCCTTGCCATAAGGGTAATATCATTGCGCTAATAAATATCGCCAAAATGTAATTGGCTTTTCGGCTGACACTTTTTTGAATGAGTAGTGAAACTGCAATTAAGATGCCTTGACCAATAGCAAATAGATAGGGAATTTTAAGTAATTCTTCAGACATCGTTATTCTCACTCCTTTAATGTTATTATTTAATCAGATCAATGTGCGTATTTTCTTTAATAGCTGTAAGAATTTGTGTCTCACCTTGAATTATCTGCTTCTGGTATATTGAATTCTGCTGGGAGAAACATCGAAAATGTGTAAAATACTGCGTTTGGTATTTTGTTAATAAGAAGTGATATGGCAGGAAAAAGTTTGGACTTGTGGGCGAGTTTTTGGGCGGAAGGTTATCTGACCACTTATCCGGCAGAGTTTGCAAAAAACTATGACAAAGGCATTAAATCCTTTTGGTTTTCTATCTTTGAAAACGCACCCGACAATGCACGAATTCTTGATGTTTGTAGTGGTAACGGAGCAATCGCTTTATTAGCAGCAGAATTCAGCAGTGAATTTAATAAAAACTTTAAAATTACAGCGGTTGATTTGGCGAAAGTTGATCCTAAAGTCGTAATTCAAAGGTATCCAGAGTTTGAGTCACTCGTCTCAAAAATTGAGTTTTTGTCGGGAACAGATATTCAGGCGTTGAGTATTGAGGAGCATTCATTTGATCTAATACTTTCTCAATTCGGATTAGAGTATTTGAATGATATTGGTTTGCTAAATAATCTGGCGAAAGGATTAGCCAGTAAAGGTGAACTTATTCTCGTTGCACACCCTGATACCGCCATGGCTAGACAGTCTCTCAACCAAGAGTTTGAGCAGTATAAATTATTGGATTCACTTAATGCTATTTCTCGGCTAAAGAAGTTTGTAAGAAATGATGCGAGTCAAAGAGAAATGCAAGTTTTTTGCAGAGAGTTGTATCAGGAGCTTAGTAAAAGTCTAATGAGCCGAGTTTCTCCGATATTGAAGCAGCTTTTAGAAGTTTGCCAATTCGTGTTGTCGGTCAATCAGGAGCGATTCAAAGACGGAAAACCTAAGATCTTTAAATTATTCAAAGATATTTGGTTGAATCGTGTGCTGTTGGAGCAACAGCGAAAGGTTTATCAAAGATTTGATGAAAATTCACAATGGTTTCAAGAGCTTACGGAAGTTGGCTTTGAGTTGGAAGAGCAAGGAGAAGTTAAGCGAAGTTTGAATCAGCTTTTTGGTCAGTATTATCGTCTCAAACCCGCTTAGTAGCTACCAATAGCGCTTGCTCTGAGGCGCTATGTCAGTTAAAATCGCGCCGGAAATACAGTTCTGTGCTGAATTAGTGATCGGTTCAGGGCTTTATTATTGTCACTAAATGGAGATAAATTTATGTCTTTAAGTGCTGAAGCGAAAGCAAGCATTGTTGCTGAACATGGTCGTGGTGAGAGTGATACTGGCTCTCCAGAAGTTCAAGTTGCGTTATTAACTGCGCAAATTAACCATCTACAAGATCATTTCAAAGCAAACAAGCACGACCATCATTCTCGTCGTGGTTTGTTACGAATGGTAAGTCAGCGTCGTAAACTTCTTGATTACCTCAAGAAGAAAGATCAAACACGCTACACTGACCTAATCGGCAAGCTAGGCTTACGTCGATAAGAGATTGAAAGAAAGGGGCTTTTCAAGCCCCTTTTTGCTATTATCTAAATGCACTTTTGAAACACATCCCATTTGTTAGGTTGCCCATTGGTTTTTAGCCAGAAAGTGATTGTTTTTTATTCAAAGACATCGCAGTTAATAGAAAGCAACCACTTTCTGGTTAGTCTAAAAACATCGCAACTCAACTTTTGAGGATTTTTATCATGATAAAAATATTGCATGAAGCAATTAAGGAAAATATGTGAATCCTATAAAACGAAGTTTTGATTTTGGTGGCCGTAAGGTTACTTTGGAAACTGGAGAAATCGCTCGTCAAGCATCGAGCGCAGTGTTAGTTGATGTTGATGGTACGACTGTTCTAGTCACTGTCGTTGGTAAAAAAGAAGTTCGAGAAGGTCAAGATTTCTTCCCTCTTACCGTTAATTATCAGGAAAAAACTTACGCAGCCGGAAAAATCCCTGGTGGCTTTTTCAAGCGTGAGGGTCGTCCTTCAGAACGAGAAACTTTGATTGCTCGTTTGGTTGACCGCCCAATTCGTCCTCTATTCCCTGATGGTTTTAAAAATGAAGTTCAAGTTATTGCAACCGTTGTTTCGATCAATCCAGATGTCGAGCCCGATATCGTAACTATGATCGGGACATCTGCAG
Organism: Pleionea sediminis; assembly: GCF_007570825.1. Taxonomy (GTDB): domain Bacteria; phylum Pseudomonadota; class Gammaproteobacteria; order Enterobacterales; family Kangiellaceae; genus Pleionea; species Pleionea sediminis. The sequence continues at coordinate 2,252,706 of NZ_SUNB01000001.1, forward strand.
CGCTTTCAACCTCTGGTATCCCGTTTAACGGACCGATTGGTGCTGCTCGTGTTGGTTACAAAAATGGTGAATACATTTTGAATCCTGCAATGAGCGAAATTAGCGAAAGCGAGCTTGACCTGGTTGTTGCTGGTACAGAAGACGCTGTCTTAATGGTTGAGTCCGAAGCTAAAGAACTGTCTGAATCTGTGATGTTAGGTGCTGTTATGTTCGGACACGCTGAAATGCAGGTAGCTATCAAGGCTATTCAGGAGTTTGCAAGCGAAGTGGCAACGCCAGCTTGGGATTGGCAGCCAGAAGCTGAAAACGTCTCTCTCAAAACTCGGGTTGCTGAGCTCGTTGAGTCAGAAGTTACCGAGGCTTATCAAATTGCCGATAAAATGGCTCGTAAAGATAAATTGTCTGAGCTTAGCGAAAAAGCCGTCGAAGCGATTGCAGATGATGAAAATGGCCCAACAGCAGACGAAGTTAAAGATATGTTCCACAGTATCGAAAAATCTGTTGTTCGTTCGCGTATCGTTAATGGTTCGCCACGAATTGATGGTCGTGACAACGATATGATTCGTGCTTTATATGTAAAAACGGGCGTTCTACCGAGAGTTCATGGTTCAGCACTATTTACTCGAGGCGAAACTCAAGCGTTAGTTACTGCTACTTTGGGAACTGAGCGAGATGCTCAAATCATTGATAGCTTGTTAGGTGAGTCAAAAGACACCTTTATGTTGCACTACAATTTCCCTCCTTACTGTGTTGGTGAAACCGGAATGGTAGGAAGTCCAAAGCGACGTGAAATTGGACACGGGAAATTAGCAAAGCGCGGGCTTCAAGCCGTTGTTCCTTCATCAAGCGATTTTCCGTACACACTTCGAGTCGTTTCTGAAATTACTGAGTCAAACGGTTCGAGCTCGATGGCTTCTGTGTGTGGAACAAGTTTAGCGTTGATGGATGCGGGTGTTCCTCTTAAAGCTCCTGTTGCGGGTATTGCGATGGGTCTAGTGAAAGAAGACGAGAAATACGTTGTTCTTTCCGACATCCTAGGTGATGAAGATCATCTCGGCGATATGGACTTTAAAGTGGCTGGTAGTGAACAAGGTGTGACTGCACTTCAAATGGATATCAAAATTGAGGGTATCACCAAAGAAATCATGGAAGTTGCTTTACATCAGGCAAAAGCAGGTCGATTGCACATTCTAAAGACTATGAATGAGGCAATTAATACTCACCGTAGTGAAATTTCATCTTACGCGCCACGTATTACTTCATTGAAAATTGACCCTGAGAAAATTTCAGAAGTTATCGGCAAAGGTGGTTCTACCATTCGCTCCATTACGGAAGAAACTGGCGCAACAATTGAAATCGACGATGATGGTACTGTTCGTATAGCTGCTGTTGATAAATCAGCAGGCGACGCAGCGGAAAGACGTGTGAGAGATATTGTCGAAGAAATTGAGCCTGGAGCGGTCTACGACGGAAAAGTTTCGCGTATTGCGGACTTTGGTGCTTTTGTCGCTATTAAGCCTGGAAAAGACGGACTGGTACATATTTCTCAAATAGCTCACGAACGTGTAAATAAAGTGACTGATTATTTGAAAGTAGGTGACGTTGTTAAAGTAAAAGTCTTGGAGGTTGACCGTCAAGGTCGTGTGCGTTTAAGTATGAAAGAACTTCTCGATCCTCCTGCAAAAGAAACACCAGCTGAAGAGTCCAACTCTGAAGCTTAATGTTTCAATCTATCTTAGGAAAAGGCGACCATTGGGTCGCCTTTTTTGTTAGTAATGCTTGGCAAAGCTTTTGGAAAGTATCATTATTAGTTCAAATTTTTAAATACCCTGTAGGAAATTCAGTTGTTAAAGCTTATTCGTTGGATATTCATTTTTTTTATAGGTAATACCTGGTCTTTAGAGCCTTCTTTGAATTGGAAAACACTCGAGAGTGAACACTTTTACATTCATTTCTCGGAAAATGACGAAGCGCTAGCCAAAGAAACCGCAAATAAAGCTGAGCAAATTCATCGTCAACTAAAAAAGCAATTGTTGTGGGAGCCAGATGAGAAAACTCATTTAATACTTTCTGACCATACTGATGTCGCTAATGGCTATGCGACTCCTTTTCCTTTTAACCGCTCAGTTCTATTTGTCCATCCTCCAGAAGCTGGAGCCATGGATTTTCACTCTTGGTTATCGATGCTAATTACACATGAATATACTCATATTTTACATCTGGACCAAACGGAAGGAGCGCCCAAGTTTTTACGGCGCATCTTCGGTCGACATGGACTTTTGTTCCCAAATGCGTATCAGCCTAGTTGGTTAATTGAGGGCTTCGCAACTTATAAAGAAACTGACTTTGAAAAGAGAATAGGTCGCGGTCAAAGTACGTTGTTTAAAATGATGATGCAAGAAGAAGTTGAGCATGGTTTTAAATCGATCGATGAAATTAATATGTCAAGTCCCAGTTGGCCTCTCAATGCTCGATATTTGTATGGTTATTATTTTTTTGAATTTTTAGAGAGTGAATTTGGTAACGAAAAAGTTCAGCAATATATTTCTAATTATGGCGATAATATTTTTCCTTTTTTATTAAATACAAATGCGAATAATGTTATCGGAAAAGATATGACGGAACTTTGGCAAGCGTTTAATATTTATTTAAAAACAAAGTTCCAAAATGATACTCATCTTCATTTACGAAATTTAACGAAAGACGGTTTTTTCAAGTCTGATATTGCTAGCGATGGGAAAGGTGCCGTTTATTGGTCTGGTTATGATGGATATCACGAGCCTCGATTATCAAGAATTAATAAGGATGAAAGCATTGAGCATTTAATTGAATTGAATTCGTTGGCTTCGCTTGATTATCACTCTTCTAACGGGGTGCTTATTGCTCAGCCCGAAGTATGTGATGAATATAACTTATATTTTGATCTTTATATTTTTATGCCAGAGACCAATTCTTTGAATCGACTTACGCACTGCTCACGGTATTCTGAAGCGATCTGGTCAAAAAATGGTAAGTTTATCTATGCTCTAAAGGCCGAATCTGGAAAGTTTCAGATCGATCAATTGGATTCTTCGGGCAAACATTTAAAGATGATTTGGAAAAGTCCGGATCTTAGAGTGGTATCTGGCATTGATATTGATTCAAAAAACGAAAAGTTAATAGCAAGCGTTCAGAGAGTCGATGAAAACAGAGCGAATATAGAAGAGTTCGCCATAGTTAATAAACGTTGGCGAAAAGTTATCAGTGATAAAGCCAATCAACGTTATGCGAGCTTTATAAGTGATGATGTAATTCGCTTCTCAAGTGACCGAAGTGGACGATATCAATTGTACGACTTTGATATGGCAGATAATCGGCTTTATCTACTTAATGCTTTTACTAACGCCAGCTTATTTCAACATGATGTACTAAATGAAAAAGTATATAGCTTAGAATATACAGCCTATGGATATGAAATTGTAAAGTATTCACCAGTAAAACAAGTTGTCAACTTTCAAAATAACATTGGTCAAAATGAAATAACTATTAAGCCAGAAGCTAAAATTAGTTATGATAAAAACAAGCCATTAAAAATATCCGATTACTCTCCGCTCAAAACATTAAAGCCAACTTATTGGACACCATTTGCAATCGGTAATGATAATACCTTAGAAATAGGTGCATCTACGAATGGTCAGGACGCTCTTGAAAATCATTACTACCAAGTTGCTGCAAGCATTGAGTTAGAAAGATACCTACCGAACATTTTGATGAGCTATCAGTATGACCATAGCTTTCGATTATCACTCTCACACTATCATGACATTAATGACGATGATATTGACTCAACATCCGATTTTGTTGAGCAAAACACAGATGTTCTGATGAGTTATAGCTTTCCTATATCATCGATACAGTCGCGATGGAATTTTGAATTAGCAATAGGCTCTGACACCGAAAGACAGTATCTCTGGTATCAGGATGACCTGTTGTTTATTCGTGATACTAATGAAATTTTAGGTGGTTTAAGAATTGCTTATGATTCAACAAATCATTATTTACGTTCGATAAGTATTAGCGATGGTCGACAGGTTAAATTTGCAGTTGGAACGGGTGACTTGTTTGATAGTGACTTTCTTGGTAACAAAGCGCTGGTCGATTGGCGAGAGTTTTTTCAGCTTTACAAAGAAAATGTGCTTGCTCTTCGGTTTCTTGCTGGTAGTGGTGAATTAGATACAAAGCCATTTAGAGCAGGAGGAAATTTTAGTGCTCCTTACTTTATTTCTTCTAACTCATTCATTGAAGACAGATATGCGTTCCGCGGATATCCCGATTTTAGTGACTTTCTAACTGGTCGGCATTTGAGGCTATTTTCTGCTGAGTGGCGCTTTCCAATATGGCACATTGAAAGAACGTTAATGTCTCCACCGGTTGGTATAGAGGAAGTTTCAGGAAAGTTTTTTTACGATAAAGCTCGGGTGTATGGTCATCGAGACGCAGTAGTTAATGCTTATCCTTCTATTAACTTACGAGATCGGGAGTACGAATCCAGAGGTGTCGAAATTCTTTCACAATTTCGGTTATTTTATTATTTGCCTATCAATGTTCGGCTTGGGTATGCCGAAGCTCTTGATCCTTTAATTGGTGGGGAGGAGGTCTACGTGAGTATTGGAACCTCCTTTTGAAATAAACAATAAACATTCAATATTTAATCATTTGTTTCTTTTGATGAGTTCCTTTAGATTGAGTGTAAAGGAGGAGATATGAATAAGATACTTTTTATTGTCATGGTTTTTCTTAGTTTGAATCTAAGTGCCAAGAAGCCATGTGATAGCGAAGAATACAAACAGTTTGATTTTTGGGTTGGAACTTGGGATGTCTATTCCAGAGATGGCAAGAAAGTAGGCGTTAATCGTATTTCAAAAGAGTTGGGTGGGTGTATCCTTAAAGAACACTATACGACAGATAAGGGATTCGAAGGAAAGAGTTTCAATATTTTTGATGTTAATCACAATACTTGGCATCAAACATGGGTTGATAATAGTGGGACATTACTCAAATTAGATGGTAAGTGGAATGGTACAGTGATGACATTAAAGGGAGAAGGCAAAAATAAGGAGGGTAAAAAGGTGATTCATCGAATCGAGTGGAAACCCAAAAAGAATGGTGATGTCCATCAAGTCTGGGATTCTTCTATTGATAAAGGGCTACATTGGAGTAGTGTTTTTTATGGCGTTTACCAGAAACAAAAGCAATAAAGTTAACGACTCGCTTTTGGTGTCTCAACATTATGGCCCTCTGTTTCCAGGGCCTTAATTGCTTTTTGGAAATTTGAACTGGAAACCAAAAGGTAATCTGTATTAAACGTTGATAAAGCAAACAAACTTATCGTATGTTCAGCTAAGCATTGGCTAAGCTGAGACATTACTCCAATCATATTTAAGTCCAAAACCTGATTTACTTTTAGGGCTCGCCAATAACTACTTTTTTCCAGAATAATATCGGAAAAACTCTCCAATATTTCAGTTGGGGCAATCAACGAAATCTCATCGTTTGTGAGACTCAAACTTATAAGTTCGCTTTTACACTGAGTAATGTCTATTGGAGCAGATAATTTTGCTATTACCAGCTCTACATCAAGCGCTAATAAATTAAGCTGGTGTTTATTATTTATCATAGTGATTGAGTATCAATTGTTTTCTTAATAAAAGTATCGGAAAAACTCAGCATTTCAAAGTAAACTGCATCAAAGTTAGTCGCAATAAAATTTTGGTGTTTTTTCAGTTCTTCGAGAGCTTCGATGAGTTTTTCGCTGTGTTTTAAGCGCTTTGATACTAATTGCACATTGTTATTGATGTGTTTTTCTTTTTGATAACGAATGAATAGAGATTCTGCGATGAGGTAATCAAAGAATCTTTTTTGAGTAGCCGGTACCCAAGTCCATTGAGATTTAATTGTTTTATTTATGACCGTTTGAAATTGGCTTAAAGGCTGTGAATAAAAGTGCGTCCAGCGGTTAGCGAGAAGGTGATCAAACCAAAAATCAATGACGATTCCCGCGTACCTCCTAGTTCCTTGAGGAAATCGCTCTCGAATAGCCCTGACTTTCGTATGCTCATCGAAGAAGCTGTCGATGGCGCGATGGAGCTTAATGCCAGTCGCGATATTATCAGGGTAGCGTGTCAAGTCGGGACCTCGGACGTGGTCACCGATGATATTGCCAAATATTACATCAGGAATATTATTAGATAATGCGGCATGAGCCAGGTAATTCATTAATTTTCTCTAAGAAATTGGAAACTTACGATGAATCTTTCTATGCTTATCTTAGCCTATTTGTAATTGAGGTAACTATGGCAAGTTGGATTAACGAGCCTTGCTTAGAAATTCTCCGTAAAATCAATGATGTACCTAACGATGATGGCCGAGAAAATAAGCAACTTAAAATACTGATTAATGGATTTGCAGACCTGAATAAGGAAATGATGCGGCGTGCTGCTGAAAACGCACGTGCCCAATTTAGCGAACTTTCGACTGAGGAAGAGCCAAAAGCGCCTGAGAAGAAGCAAGCTAAGAAGCCAGAAGAGCCCTCCAAAGCCCAAGAAGATTTAGATGATTCGCCCGATTTGGACGATTTTGACTCGTTTGACGAAGAGTTGGACATGATTGAGCAAACTCTTATTCGCTCGATCGGTGATTAAACCTCTCAACAATCGAGCCGAACGGCTGGTGTTCGTAATTTAACCTTTGATATAATCGCCGCCTTTCTGAAATGTGACGTTTGTTTTTGGGGACTTTTGTGCCCGAAAATACGCACATCAGCGTTGAATTTATAAATGTTGAATGAATCAGCATGCGACTTTGGCCATTGGGTCAAAAAGGTGTAGTAAAGTTATGGCGAAAAAGCTGTATATCAAAACTTGGGGCTGTCAGATGAACGAATACGATTCATCAAGGATGGCTGATTTATTAAATGAGACACATGAGCTCGAAGTGACAGATAATCCCGATGAGGCTGATGTTTTATTACTAAACACCTGTTCAATAAGAGAAAAAGCTCAAGAAAAAGTCTTTTCGCAGCTGGGTCAATGGAAAAACCTTAAAGAAAGTAAGCCTGATTTAGTTATTGGGGTTGGTGGCTGTGTCGCAAGTCAGGAAGGCGACGCAATTCGATCTCGAGCACCTCATGTTGACATGGTATTTGGACCGCAAACTCTTCATCGTATTCCTGAAATGATGGAGTCGGTAAAGACCAACAATGCCTCTGTGGTTGATATTACGTTCCCTGAAATTGAAAAATTTGACCGTTTGCCAGAGCCAAAGGCTAATGGTGTCTCTGCTTTTGTTTCCATTATGGAAGGGTGTAGCAAATATTGTACATTTTGTGTTGTTCCCTATACTCGCGGCGAAGAAGTGAGTCGGCCCTTTGATGATGTCATTGCAGAAGTGGTTGAATTGGCTGAACAAGGAGTTCGTGAGATTAATTTGTTAGGTCAGAATGTGAATGCTTATCGAGGAGAGACTCACGATGGTCGCATTGCTGACTTGGCGGAGCTCATCACTTATGTTGCCGCAATCGAGGGAATTGATCGAATCCGGTTCACCACATCTCACCCAGTGGAGTTTTCCGACAGTTTGATAGAAGTTTATGGTGAAGTGCCTGAGTTAGTGAGCCATTTACATTTGCCTGTTCAAAGTGGTTCAAACTCAGTTTTGACCGCTATGAAGCGAGGCCATACTCGCGATGAATATTTAAGTAAAATCAATCGTTTAAAAGCTATTCGACCGGGCATTAGTTTGTCTTCCGATTTTATAATTGGCTTTCCGGGAGAAACGGATCAAGATTTCCAGGATACGATGGACTTGATTGCTGAAGTTGGTTTTGATTACAGCTTTAGTTTTATTTACAGCGAAAGACCGGGTACGCCAGCGGCAGAATTGGACGATGAAACTCAGCTTGATGTAAAAAAGAGTCGTTTGCAATTGCTGCAGCAGAGAATTAATCAACAGACCCAGGCTATTAGTCGAAAATTAGTTGGAACGAAACAAAAGGTGCTCGTTGAGGGTCCAAGTAAGAAAGATATTATGCAACTGAGTGGCCGAACTGAATGTAATCGAGTTGTTAACTTCACTGGCCCACACAAACTCATCGGTGACTTTGCCGAAGTGATTGTAACTGAAGCTTTGCCAAACTCCTTGCGAGCGGAATTAGCGCAATAACTTTTATTTTGAAAAGAGAGTATTTTTTTGACAGAAACTAGCAGTATACAGTTTATTTTAGAACCCGCAGATAACGACCGATTGGCAAATTTGTGCGGTTATTTGGATGAAAATTTTCGTTTAATCGAACGGCGACTTGGAATTGAAGTTAATAATCGTGGAAATAATTTTCAGTTAATTGGCGAAACGGCAAATATAAAAGCTGGGCGAGATGTTATTGAAGAACTTTTCAAGGAAACGCTCGGCAAAGACGCGTTAAATGCTGAAACTGTTCATATCGTCTTGCAGACTAAAGCGAATCAACTGAAAGATGAGAAAGATTCGAAAAAACAAGACGATGTTGTGATTACTACCAAACGAGGTTTAATTCGTCCACGAGGCTATAACCAGAAAAAATACGTCGAGCGAATTGTATCCAATGATATCAGTTTTGGTATTGGGCCAGCGGGAACGGGAAAAACTTATTTAGCGGTGGCTGCCGCGGTCGATGCGCTGGAGCGTCAAGAAGTTCGACGGATTATTTTAACTCGACCAGCTGTTGAAGCGGGCGAGCGGCTCGGGTTTCTTCCTGGCGATCTGAATCAAAAGGTCGACCCTTATTTGCGGCCTTTGTATGATGCTTTATACGAAATGCTGGGCTTTGAACGAGTTGCTAAGTTGATGGAGCGAAATGTCATTGAAGTTGCACCCTTGGCTTACATGCGGGGTCGTACGCTGAATGAAGCTTTTATAATTCTGGATGAAAGTCAAAATACGACCGCAGAACAAATGAAAATGTTGTTAACGCGTATTGGGTTTGGATCGAAAGCTGTTATTACTGGTGATATTACTCAGGTGGATTTGCCTCGCGGTACCCGTTCTGGGTTGCGTCAGGCAATCGAGGTGTTGAGTGATGTTAAAGACATCAGCTTCACATTTTTCCAATCGAATGATGTCGTTCGGCACCCGGTAGTGCAGCGTGTTGTTCGTGCTTATGAAAAGTTCGATGCCACTGCAGAGGGAAACTCAGCTAAGAGCGAGCATTCAAATAAGACCAAGCAAGGTGAGCGACATGCATCTTGAGCTTGATATTGAAGTTGAGGACAATATTGACGGCGTTCCAGAACAGGCTGAATTTATTCGCTGGGTAAGAGCGGCAATTGAGCAGTCTGGACGCTCAATGTCCCAAGCTGAGCTTTCGATTATGGTTGTGTCATCTAAGGTGAGCCAAAGTTTGAACGACCAATATCGAAACAAAAATAAACCTACGAATGTATTATCCTTCCCGGCAGATATTCCTGAGTATGTTGAGTCGCCTTTATTAGGCGATCTTGTTATTTGCGCACCAGTATTAGAACAAGAAGCGGCTGAGCAATCTAAAGCGCTGATTGATCATTGGGCTCATTTAACAATACATGGTTGTTTGCATTTATTAGGGTTTGACCATATAGATGACAGTGAAGCAGAGATTATGGAGTCTATAGAAATCAAAGTGTTACAGCAACTAGGTATTAGCAATCCATATTTACTCAATGAGATTGCAGTGGAATAGTTTTTTTAAAAAAGCTTTGATAAACTGACTAGGTTAAGTTAACAAGAGACGAATCATCACAATGGACGAACACCCGCCGTCGCGGTCTTGGCTTGAGCGTTTAACGCAATTATTACAATCTGAACCGAAAGACCGTGCTGATATCGTAGATATCCTTAAAACAGCACAACAAAATTCACTGATCAATATTGATGTTCTTGCGATGCTTGAGGGCGTGCTGCAAGTTGCAGAAATGCAGGTTCGCGATATTATGATTCCGCGGCCGCAAATGGTTGTGATTGAGCAAGACATGTCGATTGAAGATATCTTATCGATAGTTATTGCCTCTGCACATTCACGATTCCCTGTGATTGGTGATGATCGAGATGATCTGGAAGGTATTTTGTTAGCTAAAGATCTGCTGCCGGTTTTGCTTGAAAAGGCAAAGAATGAATCGGATGCTCGATTTGATCTTAAAGAAGTTTTGCGGCCCGCTGTTATAGTGCCAGAAAGTAAGCGTCTCGATGTTTTACTGAAAGATTTTCGTATTAATCGAAATCATATGGCGATCGTTGTCGATGAATATGGTGGTGTTGCCGGGCTTGTTACAATCGAGGATGTATTGGAGCAAATTGTTGGTGAAATTGAAGACGAACATGATTTCGACGACGAAGATGATTTGATTAAGCCTCATGGCGACAATGAATTTGTGATCAAGGCCCAAACGCCAATTGATGAATTTAATGAGTATTTTAGTTCTGACTTAAGTGACGAAGAGTTCGATACGATTGGTGGTTTAATTATTCAGGCGTTTGGTCATTTGCCCGTTAAAGACGAAGAAATCATATTTAATAATTTTAAATTTACGGTTCTATCTGCTGATACTCGACGAATTCGATTGGTTAGAATGAGTGTTGTAGAAGAAGAACAACAAGCATTGCAAGTTTCCAATAGCGAATAATTCAATATGAGCCTGTCTTTGTTTAAACGCCCTTCTGGGCGTTTGCTTTATTTGTATGCTCTTATTGCTGGAGCTGTATATCCAATTGGACTGGCACCTCTTTCAGTTTGGCCTGTACTTTTTCTTTCCGTATCTGCGTTACTCTATCTTTGTCATTTGGCCAATGATAAGCAATTGAAATGGACTTGCTACTGGTACGGCGTTGGATTTTTTGGAGTTGGGGCAAGCTGGGTTCATGTCAGTATCCATGAGTTTGGCCATGCGCCACTGGTTTTAAGTGTTTTTCTGACCGTTGTTTTCGTTTTTTTTCTTGCCTTGTTTAAAATGATGATTGGTTGGCTGGTGTCTTTTGTACGAATTAAATTCGGCTCGAACGGATTTTGGTTGTCTTTTCCCATCGCCTGGGTTTTTCTCGACTGGGTGCAAAGTATTTTCTTAACCGGTTTTCCATGGCTGTATTTGGGATATGGTTTAGTTGATAGTCTTTTTTCCGGTTGGCTTAAATGGATTGGTGTGAATGGAGCTACCTTTGTTATTGTCTTCCTGTTGTCATTCTCTGGTTGGTCTTTAACGCAATGGAATCGTAATAAAGCCGGAATATCTGCAGCATTAGCCGGAGTGTGGATCGCTATCATCGCTATTGGTAGCTATTTAGCTTATTCAAAAAGTGGCACTACAAGGGTTACTTCAGAGCTTAATGTCGCGTTAGTTCAACCTAATATTCCACAGGCTGATAAATGGAAAAGAGAAAACTTATTGACGTATCTAAAGCGATACGATGCGATGACAGAGCCTTACTGGAACAGTGATTTAATTGTTTGGCCAGAAGCCGCCATTCCTTCTTTAAAACATCGAGTTGATAATTGGCTGGATATGTGGAACGAAAAAGCAACTCGAAATAATTCGGAATTAGTTTTAGGTATTCCTATTTATGATTTTAAGAAAGAGAAAATATTTGCATCAATGATTTCTCTTGGGCAAACAAATAACCAGTACGATAAACAACATTTGGTTCCCTTTGGAGAGTTTGTTCCGTTTGAGAATATATTGCGTGGTTTAATTGAGTTTTTTAATTTGCCAATGTCTGGAATGTCAGCTGGAAACTCTGAGCAAAAAGCGATGCAACTTGAGCGGCTTAATGTGTATCCGGCGATTTGTTACGAAATTGCTTATTCTGATTTGTTCAAAACATTTATTGAGTCGGTTGATAACGACAATATTAATGTTATTGTCACAATAAGTAATGATGCCTGGTTCGGGAAATCTTGGGGACCCTACCAACATTTTCAAATTGCGCGTGCCAGAGCTATTGAATTTGGTGTTCCTGTCATACGGTCTACTAATACAGGTATAACCGCTGTTATTAATCATAACGGTAAAGTCATTTCTCAAATACCCCAGTTCACTCAACAGGTTCTTGCTGGAAAATTTACGTTTAGTAATGTACCCACTATCTATTCTAAAATGGGGGCTGCTGGGTTTTGGTTGGTTGTCTTAATATTATCGTCAATATTTTCTGGCATAATTTTTGGGGATACGCGTCGTTAGAAGGGTAATCTGATTTAGCAGATTTCTTTTTTTAAACTCTCAAGCATTTTCTCTGATGGTAGAAACAGTCGAATATCTGTGGTGATTTGATTTAATTCATCGTAGATATAATCGAAATGAGTGCAACCTAAGATTAAAATCTGCACGCCACTTTTAACTAGAGCGCTAATGAGTTCTTTTAATGCATGCAGTTTAATTATCATTTGTGGTGGCAGCTCTGCCTCTATATCCTCAACAATTTGCAAGTTTCCTATTCCGATTACTTTTGCTGTGGGATTTAATGTGAGTATATTCTTTTCGATATTGGCGCAACTTTGGCAGTTCGCGGCGAGCAATCCAAAGTTACGGTAGCTTTCTGTTAGTTTTGCGTAAACTTCGAGCGGTGTAACAATAGGAACGGAGCTGTTTTCTTTCACTTTGGCTAGATCAATTGCTCCACTTAAAGAGTTGCAATACAGCATGGCAGAATTAACGCCGGCATCAACGAGTTTTTCAATCGTATCGATGACCATTTGAGTTAATGTTTCTCTATCAAGAGCTTGCAGCTTAGTTTGTGCTTGAGGGGACTCAGAAACAGAAAGGCCTATAGCTTGAGTGTTTTGGGAGTCTAAGTAATTGAGTCCAAAGCGAGTGTCAGTTAATGTGCCAGCAATAACACCAACAATAAGTTGCCCTGATGTAATTGAATTCTTAAGCATTCATATGATTCTCTTGAAGGAAAGAAAATATCGTTAATCTATGCTATAGACTTGGATATCTCACTTATCATTAAGTGTAGCAAAAGACTTATCAATACTTGAGAATATTAATGTCCTAACAAGTTTCTTCTGATTTGTCAGTTGAGGTTCAGGAGAATGTTCGAGCTCTTTTATCAAAATCTATTGCACAACAAGCTTGCTTGTTTTTATGTTGAAGCTATTTGCGCATAGCTAGTACCTTGATCCTGTCTTGCTGATAAGACTAAATATTTAAACTGATTTATTAGTCAACTATCAAAAAATAAAACCTGGAGATTATTATCTCATATCTGTGATTTTGCGATTTCTATCATTAGCTTATTTGTAGAAGCAAAAAAAATAGTTACGTTAAAATTCTGAGCTTAAACTTTGTCGAGGTTGCCCCGGTTAGTACAACGGTAAAAATATCAATTTGTTATTGGCTTTAAAGGCGAGTTTTAAGTTTTGTATAACTATCTCAACTTTTATCGCATAATTAACATGTGAGCACTCACTACCTTAAGTGCGCTTTACTGGCTCTTTCTCGAGTCAATAAGAGAGGTATTTTACATTTGTTTTGTTTTATTCTATTGAATCTAATGTTGTTGTATCTTTGTCGTATCGAGTGTAAATGTAGTCACAAATCGAATATCCAATCGTCTGTGTTCAAACAGGCAATTCCCGAAAACCGGAGGGCAGGTAGAGTATGTTTATTCCTTATAAATTGATTGCTGTGTCAGTGAGTGCTGCGCTGACCAGTTCTGTTTTCAGTAGTTCAATGGCAAAAGACAGCGGCCAAAGCTTTAACTTTAAAAATTATAATAAATCTTCTTTTTATCCCTCTTTTCAAAAAAGCAACGATATTCAGTATAAGTTATTGAGAACTTTGCAGGTCAACAATGAGCCTCGAGTTCTGGGGCAGAAAAACTCTTTTTCCTCTGCCATGGGTGTTGATACGTTTCGATGGCATGATGATTTCTTAAAGCCTACTCAATTAAAAAATATAAATAATAGTAAAAGTTATCTCGACAAAGTGTCTCGTGAGTATCTAGAAGAAAATGAAGGTACGCACGCACTCAATAGTCAGGCTGTGAAAGAAGCGAAATTAATGTTTGTCTCCAATACTGGAAAAGGCCCGATTGTTACCAAGTATCAGCAGATGGTCGACGGCATAGAAGTCTTTGGAAGGCAAATAGCAGTATTGATGAACTCAAAGCAACAACTTGTGGCGACCTCCGGCTTCTTTGCCTCGGTTGATAAACAAGTTTCACAAAGCGCGCAAAGATTTTCATTAACTGGAAAACGAGCATTGGAAATTGCGGCTAGTTCCCTCGGTGGAAGTATTGCTGTTAAGGAGTCTGAAAATAAGGCAGGAAGTGAATATTCTAAATACTCTTTTTCCAATGGTGCAGAGGTTAAGTTAGTTGTTTCTGATAACAGCCGAACTAAAAAAGTTTTTTATCCTTATGGTGGAAGTTTAATTCCTGCTTATTATGTTGAGGTTTTGGGTAGCGAAGCAGGCACTACGCGTCATATCGGATACAGCTTTGTTATTTCTGCGACCGATGGTGAGATGTTATTTCGAAAAAATTTGACGGAAGACACCGAGTTTTCTTACCGCGTTTATGCCGACAACGACTCCCACATTCCTTTTGACAGTCCTTACGGTGATGAGTTGACTCCAAACCCGTTGGGAGTTCCTGGCGACATTGACGTATCTGAAGCAGCGCAAAATATTATTACTCTCTCACAAGGTCCGATTGCGGGTGTGCAGCCGTGGTTGGAATCAAGTGCGACACAAACAGCGGGTAATAATGTTTTAGCTTATGCGGATATTGTTGAGCCTGATGGTTTGCAAACTGATCTCGGTGATGTCTTTCCTTCATTAACGGGGACGTCTTTATTCGGATACACTCACGATTTGGATGATCCAACTTCGACCGATAGCATTAGCGCTTCGACGGTTAATCTTTTTTACATGAATAACTATTTGCATAATTGGTTTTATGCGAATGGTTTTGATGAAGCAGCAGGAAATGCACAAGCTGATAATTTCAGCCGCGGTGGTGTTGGTAATGACCGTCTGCATGTTGAAGCACAAGACAACAGTGGTATGAACAATGCCAATATGTCGACCCCTGCTGATGGCGAAAGCCCTCGAATGCAAATGTACATGTGGGGACAAAGTTCCTCTTCGTATCAAATCGGTAGTATCACTCCAGGAGTTGTTGGCATCGGCCAGTTTGGTCCGCAAGAATTTAATGTTTCAGGAACCGTGGTTGCCGTTATCGATAGTGTTGCACCGGAAAGTGATGGTTGCGATGCGTTAACTAACGCAGCAGAGTTGAGCGGCAATATCGCTATAATTGATCGGGGAAGTTGTAACTTTACTGATAAAGTGCGTAGCGCTCAAGAAGCTGGAGCCATAGCAGCAATCATTGCCAACAATGATACAGAGAATCCAAATGATGTTATTAATCTCGGTGGTGATGCGACCGATATTACGATTCCATCGATAATGGTTAGTTACAATAATGGTCAGTCGATTTATGCTGAAATGGCCGGTGGTAGCATTACTGCAACATTAACACGTACTATCGATCTGCGTGACGGTACTTTGGATAATGGCATAGTAGCTCATGAGTGGGCGCATTACTTATCAAACCGTTTAGTGGGTAATGCTGCAGGTTTGTTTAACAATCAAGGACGAGGTATGGGTGAGGGTTGGAGTGACTTTGTCGCTTTATTATTTGCGGCCCGAGAAGAAGATGCGTTGCTACCAGGAAATGATCAATTTCAGGGCGCTTATTCTGTCGCAGGATTTGCGACAACCGATTATTACTTTGGTATTCGCCGTTTTCCTTACAGTACCGACAGAGATATTAACGATATTACTTTTAAACACGTTGAAGAAGGAGTTGCATTACCGGCTACTCATCCTATTGCATACGGTCAAGACGGTTCGGGTAATTCGGCTGTACATGCAACTGGTTCAGTATGGTCAACAATGTTGTGGGAAGCGTATGTCGATTTAATTAACCGAGAGGATTTAAGTTTTTCTGAAGCACAAGACAGAATGAAAACCTATCTGGTTGAAGGTTTGAAGATGACTCCGATCGCACCAACGCTTACGGAGGCGCGTGACGGAATTCTTGCGGTAGCAGCAGCGACAGACATGGCGGATTACAATACGATTCTTGCAGCATTTACTGAGCGAGGCATGGGATTAAATGCAGTGGCACCGCCAAGATTCGATAATAACAATGCAGGAGTTGTAGAAGATTTTGATTCTAACGCAAAATCTTCATTTGCGATCACTTCAGCAACCATTGTTTCTGATGTTGTTCTACCGGGACTTTCTTCTTGTGATAATGACGGCATCTTAGATACTTCAGAAACAGCGGTGCTATACATTACGATTCGCAATGATGGCGATCAAGCTTTGTCTCCTACTGGAGTTATTTCATCAGCTAATGATGTCACTTTCCCTGATGGACAGAATATCGCGTTTGAATTAAGTGGTACGCTTGGCGAGGAAGCGACGGTAATGGTTCCTGTAACCGTCAATAGTGCTGCAGCCGGAGAAGAGTTTTCTTTTACGATATCCTTCGCCGATCTTGGACCTGATGTGAATGTTCCTTCCGACGTAACGGTTTCAGTTCAAGGTGAACTTGATTATGCGACAGGTGGTTCTGTTGACGATTTTGAAACAACATTAACTTCAACTCGTGACTGGACGGTAACAACGACGACGATAGATGGCGCAAACAACTGGGCTCTGGATGGCGCTCAGTACGATCAGTTCTTTAGTCGTGGACAAATGTTTCGAGGCCCCAGCTCTCGCAGTCCGGAAATGTTAACGCTTGAGTCACCCGTCGTAACGGTAGCAGAAACGGGCGACTTCTCATTCAGCTTCTTCCATTACACCGGAATGGAGTATCTGGAGATAAGTGAAGTTGAGTTTTCTATACTCGATGCGGGTGTTCTCGAAGTTAGTATCGATGGTGGTGATTGGACGGATGTAAACCGACTTATTTCTGACAACGGTCAATTTACGCAGTTGGTTCAATACCAAGCGCCTGTTAATGATAGCAATCCTTATCTTGCAGGACGTCAGGCATTTGGAGTTCCCAATTTTCCAGGTGACACAGTGGTTGTCACTATTCCTGAAAGTCAGGTCTTACATAATGAACAAGAGACCATTAACGGAAAAACGGTTCAGGTTCGATTCGTAATGGCAAATGGTGAGACAGGTTCCGATTTAGGTTGGTTAATTGATGAGTTCCAATTTAACAATGTAGTTGATGGTCCTTTCTCTTCGTTGGTTGCTGACGATGGTGTGTGTGGCAACTCTGCACCTTATGTAGCGGATATAGCTGACCTTGAAGTATCAGAAAAAGACGGGAATGCACAACGTATCGTTACTTTGGATGTTGAAGCCGTCGATAATGAAAGCGACTCACTCACTTACTCATGGACTCAAACTTCTGGTGAAGAGGCAACTTTGAGTGGGGCAACTACGAGCCAAATGTCGTTCACAGTTCCTGTGATAAACAGTGATCAAGTGCTTGGGTTTGCTGTTGATGTGAGTGATGGTACTAATACTGTGACCAAAACGGTTTCTGTTAAGGTTAATGACGTTAACGAAATTCCGGTGTTGTCGATTAGTGGTGATACGTCAGTAAGAGCTGGAAGAACAGGCTCGCTCTCAGTCAACGTTGATGATGGTGATGACGCCAATTTCACTTACGTGTGGACAGTGGCTTCCGGTGAGGGTGTTACGATTGACTCGGGTGAATCGACATCGAGTATTTCTTTCACAGCACCAAGAACAGCTGGTGACATTTCATTTAATGTTGAAGTTAGTGATGGAAAAGCAACGGTCGATGCAACGCAAACCGTTACTGTAACGAAAAAGTCGAGCGGCGGAGGAAGTCTAGGCTGGCTTGTTTTAGGATTATTGGGTCTTTCTGGATTGCGCCGAAAATGGAAGTGAGTTTGATTGATGACTTACAAATCCAAGTGAAATAAAAAAGGGAGCCTAGCTCCCTTTTTTAGATTTATGTTTTCAAAATTGAATATATCTATCCGGCTATTTTCCACCAGAGCAATCCTAAATGTTCGCGAAGTGCTTTTACACTCTTTGCAAGGGCACTTGCGGAAGGAAAGTAACTCGAATGTTTTGATTCCTGAACTTTACCCACTGGAGCAGCAATTGTTTCGTATTGATCGGATTCAAATGCAGCGTACGCTCGAGGCATATGCCAACTGTGAGTGACCAATAATATTTTCTTTATTTCATGGTTTACAATGAGATTGCGTGTGTATTGCGCATTTTCAGATGTGTTTTTACTTTGAAACTCTAACCAATTGACCTGTACGCCAAACTCATCGCTGAGTACTTGATTCATTAAAATGGCTTCAGCTGTGGGTTCATCGTGAGGGCTACCACCCGAAACTAATATCGGCAATTGCGTTTTATGATGAAGATAAGCGCCGTATCGGAGTCGCTCAAGAGTCCATGAATTGACAGTATCGGTATCTTCATATTCCGGTGCTTTGCTGTTTCTTCCACCACCAAGAATAACGATCGCGGTAGGTATCTTTTCTCGTGCTTCACCCAGAGTTTTTATCTGTTTTAAAGACAAGCTGGGATAACTTTGCAAGCTATTGATAAGTTCAAAGGCGATAGAAGGAGTGGCCAGCGCATAAAGACTTGCTGTCGAGATAAATAATAAGGTTCGAGCTGTTCGGCGCCATCGACGCCAAATTATCCAAGCTGCCAAAGCGAGTAATAAATTAATGCCTGGTGGTAAAAAGATAAATTCAAGTAGGTGAGAGGCAAAAGATCCAGATGTCATGGGCGAGATACTTTCCTTTTTTTGCTATCAATCATTGGAATTCGCTGCTGCAGCGGGGTTTTCTGTTGTTGCTTTAGGCGCTGCTGCGTTATTATTAGCCCTTTCGGACATTGTTCGACATTGGGGTGTCAGTATAAGGTATTTTCTTCTGCCGCAAAAATACCCATTCATGAGTTTCCGTTAGAGTTTAGAGGTCAAGTTTTATAATGCAGGAACAGTATAATCCACAACAAGTGGAGCAAAAAGCACAGTCTTTTTGGCAAGAAAATCAAGTTTTTAAGGCAATTAAAGATTCGAGTAAAGAAAAATACTACTGCCTGTCGATGCTTCCATACCCTAGCGGTCGTCTCCACATGGGACATGTGCGAAATTACACCATTGGCGATGTAATTTCTCGTTTTAAGCGTATGCAGGGTTTCAATGTCTTACAACCCATGGGATGGGACGCATTTGGATTACCCGCAGAGAATGCTGCCATTAAAAACAAGGCCCAGCCCGCTGATTGGACAAAAGAAAATATTGCTTATATGAAAAAGCAACTTCAGAGTTTAGGGTTTGCATACGACTGGGATCGCGAAGTCACTACTTGTGAGCCTGAGTATTACCGATGGGAACAGTGGTTTTTTACACAGTTGGTCGAAAAAGATTTAGCGTATAAAAAACAATCGCAAGTTAACTGGTGCCCCAATGATGAAACCGTGCTAGCGAATGAGCAGGTACATGATGGCTTATGCTGGAGATGCGATACACCCGTTGTAAAGAAAGACATTGAACAGTGGTTTATTCGAATCACTGAATACGCAGAAGAATTATTGAGCAGTATTGATGAACTCGATGGTTGGCCAGATAGCGTTAAAACAATGCAACGCAATTGGATAGGTCGATCGGAAGGCGTCACAATGACCTTTAAATTGGCCGACAGTGATGACGCTGTTTCTATTTATACAACCCGTCCCGATACTTTAATGGGGGTTACTTATCTTGCAGTAGCCGCTCAACATCCTTTGGCTCAACAAGCCGCAAAAGATAACTCAGAACTGGCAGCTTTTATAGATGAATGTAATCGCAGTTCTACGGCTGAAGCCGATGTTGCCACAATGGATAAAAAGGGAATGAATACCGGTGTGAAAGCGGTTCATCCAATTTCCGGAGAGCAGGTCGATGTTTGGGTCGCTAACTTTGTATTAATGGATTATGGCTCGGGGGCCGTTATGGCGGTACCCGGACATGACCAACGAGATTTTGAATTCGCGACTCAGTATGGAATTGAAATTAAACAAGTTATTGAACCGCTAGCTGATAGTGGCCTTGAATGTGATTTATCCCAACAAGCCTTTACTGAAAAAGGAAAGTTGATCAACTCTGGTGAGTTTGACGGTTTGACCTCGCAACAAGCTTTTGAAGCTATTTGCCAGTGGTTAGAGCAAAAAGGATTAGGGCAAAAGCAAATCAACTATCGCTTACGAGATTGGGGTGTGTCGCGCCAAAGATATTGGGGTGCTCCGATTCCAATGGTTAAATTAGAAAGCGGTGAAATGGTGACGGCAAAAGAATTCCCCGTAGAGTTGCCAACGGATTTGGTTATGGATGGAGCAACGTCGCCACTGACCTCGCACGAAAAGTTTTTAAATACCACGGTTGATGGTGTTGCTGGTCAACGAGAAACCGATACTTTTGATACTTTCATGGAGTCCAGTTGGTATTACGCTCGTTATACGACACCTCATTGTAGCGATGCCATGCTTGAGTCTGAAGAGGCTAACTATTGGTTGCCGGTTGATCAGTATATCGGTGGCATTGAACATGCAACGATGCATTTACTGTATTTTCGATTCTTCCATAAACTCATGCGAGATGCGGGCTTAGTCGATAGTGATGAGCCTGCAAAACGATTGTTAACTCAAGGTATGGTTTTATCGGATACTTTTTATCGAAAAGAGAATGGAGCAAAAGTTTATTATTCGCCGGAAGAAGTCATTCTCGAAAAAGACGATAAAGGTAAAGTTTTAAAAGCAACCTTGAAAGAAAACGATCAGCCTGTTGAATTAGGCGGTATGGAAAAAATGTCAAAGTCGAAAATGAATGGCGTTGATCCTCAGCATCTAATTGATCAATACGGCGCTGATACCGCACGTTTGTACACTATGTTTGCTGCTCCTCCTGAGCAATCTTTGGAATGGCGCGAAGATGGTGTGCAAGGAGCATTTAAGTTTTTACGTCGTGTCTGGAAACTGGTTCATGATCATTTAAATGCCGGTGATATTGCTTCTGGAACTCCTGAGTTCAACGCAACGCAAAAATCCGTTCGTTTGAAAACTCATGAAACCATTAAAAAAGTTTCTGATGATATTGAGCGTCGCTATACCTTCAATACGGCAATTGCTGCTGTCATGGAATTGTGTAACACATTAGGAAAAGCAAACCAGGAAACCGAGGTTGATCGCTGGGTTGTTCGCGAGGGATTGGAAACCGTTGTCAGATTGTTAAGCCCAATTACGCCTCATATTTGCCATGAGCTTTGGCAAGCAATGGGTCATGAGCAAGCCATTATTGATGTTGAGTGGCCTACTTTTGATGAATCTGCTATTGAGCAAGATGAAGTACAACTGGTTGTGCAAGTAAACGGTAAGTTACGCGCAAAAATATCTGTTCCAAAGCAACTTGGAAAAGAAGAAATCGAAGCAACAGCATTGGCCGACGAAAATGTGCTGCGTTTTACCGAAGGCAAAACCATTCGCAAAGTCATCGTTGTTCCTGGAAAGCTGGTTAATATCGTTGTTGGTTAATTTTTTGAAATTCAGCCGTTCTCTAACAACGTTTTTAGTGCGTTATTGTAAGAGCATATCCATTGTAATGGGTATGCTTGCATCTATTTTGTTTATGAGTGGGTGTGGTTTCCATTTAAAGGGAACTTCTATAACGTCTCTGACAGGATCTCAAATCGTTGTCGACTCCTCAGAAGATTTACTTCCGGTAGAAAAGCGACTGGAAAATTATTTGTTGAGTCTCGGTGCCAAATTGAAGAGTTCGGAAGGCTCTTTTGATCGTATTGCTCTTGTCAGTCAGCGCAGCCAAAAACGGGCGCTTTTGCTTGATTCTGCTGGCAGAGCAACCGAGAACGCTCTTAAAATCGAACTATTAGTTGAGTTTCAACTATTTGATAAACAAAAGAATCAATTGCTTGATCCTGTGAAGCATAGGTACTCAGAAACACGCTCTTATGTTTATGACAACACTCAGTTATTGGCGATGAAAAATTATGAGCAAGAGTTGACTCAACAAATGCAGCAAGAAATGATCGTTAAAATTGCTCAAACTTTGAATGCACTTCGTTTAAAGGAATTTTCTCGTGCCGATTAAGTTAGAGCAACTGGAGTCAGCATTAAATAAAAATCCATCGGCGGTGTTAATAACGGGTGATGAACCATTGTTGTCAATAGAAGCTGAAGACACAATACGACAATCAATGCGTCAGCGAGGATTTACCGAGCGTTCGGTGTATGAGGTTGCCCGTAATTTTGATTTTAATCAGCTTTTTGCTAAAGCTGACAACCTGTCTTTATTCGCGGAGCGTCAATTAATCGAGTTGAGATTAGATAAAGCGCCCGACAAAAATCAGCAACAATCGATTAATGAATTAATAAGCTCAGCAGAAGACGATACTTGTTATGTTGTGTCTTGCCCAAAGCTGGACAAAAGAAAGCTTTCTGCTAAATGGGTTAAAGCATTTGAAGAACGCGGTTGTGTGGTGCAAATTTGGCCTGTAGCAACCTATCAATTACCTAAGTGGCTTGGTCAACGTGCTCAGCAAATGGGACTTTCATTAACTCCGGATGCATTGAGTATGTTAGCCGATAGAAGTGAAGGTAATTTACTCGCTGCCAAACAAGATCTTGAGAAACTTTTGTTGACGTCTGGCGGGCGCACCGTCGATGTTACTCAAGTAATGGACGCAGTTGCTAATAATGCGCGGTATAATACCTTCGAATTAATAGATGCTGCACTTGGCGGGCAGCTGGATAAAGCCGCTCGCATGCTAGAATTATTAAAGCAAGAAGGTGTGGTTCCAGTCATTATTGTTTCAACGGTGTATCGTGAAGCGCGTCAGTTAATGAAAATGTCTGAGCAAGTTGCCAGAGGTAAATCGATAGCCGATGTTATCAAAGAATACCGTGTTTGGAGCAGTCGAAGCCGTTTAATCAATCAAGCTTTGAGTCGAGTTCCATTTCGTGTCTGGGCCGGTTTAGTTACTCGTTGTTCGCATTTGGATAAATTATCGAAAGGTCAGGCTGAAGGAAACGTCTGGGATGAAATATTGACCTGTTTAATGTTAATGGGTGGGAAGCAATTATGGCGCAATATCGTTAAGGTTCCACATTGAACCAGAATAAACTTAAAGTTATTTTAGGCGGTACATTTGATCCCATACACTATGGGCATTTGAGACTTGCAGAAAATCTTCATAACTTGATTCCAAAAGCGCAAATCACTTTCATGCCCAGTGCAACTCCACCCCATCGAGAAACTCCATCGGTATCTGCAAGGCAGCGTTCCGAAATGCTTGAGTTAGCAATCAAGGGCATTGAGCATTTTAATTTGGATACGCGTGAACTTCAGCGGCAAGGTGAGTCTTACTCGTTGCTGTCTGTTAATGAAATAAAAAAAGAAAATCCGGATACACGGATAATATGGATTATGGGTGATGATGCTTATGCCAAACTCCATACTTGGTTTGGTTGGCAAGAGTTAGTCGAAAAAGTAAGTTTCGTGGTGGTTGCACGTCCCGGAGCTTTACAGTCAGAACCCGCTAAAGCCGTCGTAAATACTTTATCTCAGTGTTGTTCAATAGAAGAATTATTAACATTTTCTTCGGGTGCTGTTTTTCGGCATATTTGTCCTTTACTCGAGATATCCGCATCAAATATTCGGGAATTATTGATGAGAAATTTATCTTGTCGTTTTTTACTTCCTGAATCTGTCTTAAACTATATAAAGCAGAATGATCTGTACAGTCATAAAGGTTAATGAATGGATAGTGAAGAATTAAAAAGTTTCGTAGTCGATCAATTAGAAGAAGCGAAAGCACAGAACATCAATGTAATTGATGTGCAGGCTAAAACAGCAATCACTGATATGATGATTGTTTGTTCAGGAACCTCATCTCGGCATGTTAAATCGATTGCAACGCAGCTCGTCCAAAAAGCGAAAGAGATCGGTAAAATGCCGTTAGGTGTTGAAGGTGAAAATACATCTGAGTGGGTATTGGTTGATTTTGGCGATGCAATTGTTCATGTTATGCAGGCTAACGTGAGAGATTATTACCAAATTGAGAAGCTATGGAGTACTGATATCTCTTCATGATTATTCGTCTCATCGCGGTAGGTCATAAGATGCCAGATTGGGTCGATAAGGCCTATCGAGAGTACGCACGTCGGCTTCCACATGAATGCAAATTGGAACTTGTCGAGATAAATGCAGCCAAAAGAGGGAAGCAGGCCGATATTGCGCGAATTATGGCGAAAGAAGCGGAGTTGATTAAATCCGCCATTCATCCCGGTGATTGGGTTGTTGCTTTAGATGTTGAAGGGAAAGCATGGTCTACACCTCAACTTGCTAAACAGATTACTCGATGGCAAGAACAAGGGCGAAATATTTCGCTGCTGGTGGGTGGTCCTGAGGGACTAACACCAGACATTCGAAACATGGCCGATCAAAAATGGTCCTTGTCTGCACTGACTTTACCGCACCCTTTGGTTCGAGTCGTTGTTGCTGAAGCCTTGTATCGAGCGTGGAGTGTGACCGTTAATCATCCGTATCATCGAGAATAAATGACGTTTAAATCACTTCAAAATGGCAATCAATGTTAGGTCGTAAAGTAACTTTAAAAAACCAGTTTAAAGAAATTGCGCTATATCAAAATCGTATGGTGGTAAGCTTTATCATCATTTTTTTAATGATGATTCTTTTGCTGGTCTGGGTTGCTAACTTACAGATATTTCATTATGAAAGATATCGAACGGAGTCAGATAACAATCGAATTCGAGTTGTTCCAGTCGCCCCAACAAGAGGGCTGATTTACGATCGAAATGGCGTCATATTAGCAGAAAATCGCTCCGTCTATTCACTCGAAGTCGTGCCAGAAAAAGTTAACGATCTTACTGAAACGGTTAATCAACTGCAGAAGCTTTTAACGATTGATAATGACGATGTTGAGCGTTTTTGGCAAGACTTCCGCCGTACGCGAGAGCGATTTAAAAAAATTCCCCTAAAGTCTAAATTAACGGAAAAGCAGGTCGCACTATTTGCTGTCGAAAGGCATAAATTTCCCGGAGTTAGCATCGAGGCACGACTGGTAAGGTATTATCCTTACGGTGAAATATTGGTTCATGCACTTGGTTATGTTGGGCGGATTAATGATCGAGAATTACAATCAATTGATCAGGAGAACTACAAAGCGACTCGGCATATTGGAAAGGTTGGACTAGAAAAGTTTTATGAATCGATTTTACATGGGACTATTGGTAGTCAAACTGTAGTAACTGATGTCCAAGGAAGAGTGGTCGATGATTCTATTTCGAAGAAGCCGCCCGTTGCAGGAACAGATCTGCATCTTGAGTTAGATCTTGAGCTTCAAAAAACGGCTTTTAAAGCGTTGGAAGGAAAGCGAGGATCTGTTGTTGCCGTTGATCCTAAAACTGGTGGTGTTTTGGCATTGGTTAGTACTCCTGGTTATGACCCTAATTTATTTGTTACAGGAATATCGAGTAAAGATTATAAAGCTCTTTTGAATCCTGATCGTCCGTTATTCAATCGAGCGTTGCGCGGGCAATATTCTCCTGGCTCAACAATAAAACCTCATTTAGCCTGGTTAGCTTTACAAAATAATATTGTCACACCGTCGTACTCAATTGTAGATAAAGGTGTGTATTTTTTACCAACCGATGACGAACAGAAATTTAGAGACTGGAAAAAAGGGGGGCATGGTGACTCGATATCTTATCGTCGAGCTATTATTCAGTCATGTGATACCTATTTTTATGAAGTCGCTTTTAAAATGGGTATTGACTTGATTGCTAAAGGAATGATGCAGTTTGGTTTTGGTCAAGATACCAAGATTGATATGGGCGAAGAAGTGCCTGGGTTGATGCCAACACGAGAATGGAAGAAGGGTGCTCGCGGAGTTCATTGGTTTCCCGGAGATACGGTTAATACTGGAATTGGACAAGGATATTGGCTGTCGACTCCATTGCAGTTAGCAAATGCGTCGGCTGCAATTGCAAATGATGGTGAGCGATATAACTTACGGTTAGTGAGTGCAATTGGCATTGGTGAGACTAAAAAGTTAATCGAACCACAGTTAGCCGAAGAGCAAGTTGATATTGGCGATGGCCTTCATTGGCAGCGAGTACAGGACGCGATGAAAGATGTTAATCATAATTTGATTATAGGCACAGCAAAATCAGCTTTTGGTGATGCAAAGTATAAGTCTGCGGGTAAAACGGGAACGGTCCAATTAGTTGCGTTAGGGGAAGATCGTGATAAGGAAAAAGAGAATCTTGCAGAACGGCATCGTGATAATGCGCTTTATATTGGTTATGCTCCATTTGAAAATCCGACAATTGCTGTTTCCGTAGTGGTTGAGAACGCAGGCGGTGGCGGTTCAAATGCGGCGCCGATTGCTCGTAAAGTCATTGATCAGTATTTACTAAAATCTAACAAGGATTCACGATAGAACCATGAATGGGCCCAGCCACACGCACAAAGAACGTCAGTCGCTAATTTGGCGTTTGCATATGGATATGCCATTACTTTTCGGCTTGTGCTTGTTAATGGGTTTTGGCTTGATGGTTTTGTACAGTGCTGGCGGAGAGAGTGAATCTCTTATTTATCGCCAGGTTACTCGTTTGGGAATGGGTTGTGCAATTATGTTTGTTATTGCTCAATTTCCGCCTCGGTTTTACGCCAAGTGGGCACCGGCATTGTATGGTTTTGGAATTGTACTTTTGCTTGCAGTTTTAATTATGGGCGATGAAGGTAAAGGAGCACAGCGCTGGTTAGTGTTTGGCGGTTTTCGATTTCAACCCTCTGAAATCATGAAACTCGCCGTACCGATGATGGTTGCTTGGTATTTTAGTGAACGAGTATTGCCTTGCCGAAAGCGCGAATTGTTTGTCGCTTTTTTAATTGTCATGTGTCCAACACTGTTGATATTGAAGCAACCTGACTTGGGAACCAGCTTATTAATTGCCGCCTCGGGTATCTTTGTTATTTATTTATCGGGTGTAAGCTGGAAACTCATCGCTGGTTTTGGTGTCACAGGTATTATCTACGCTCCTGTTCATTGGTTTTTTGTAATGCGTGAGTATCAACGTGAACGGGTGAGAGTTTTTTTAGATCCGGAACGTGATCCTTTGGGTAGTGGTTACCACATTATTCAATCAAAGATTGCGATCGGATCGGGCGGCACCAGTGGAAAAGGTTGGCTGAAAGGAACGCAGTCTCAGCTGGAGTTTTTGCCAGAACGTTCAACTGACTTTATTTTTGCCGTTTTAGGCGAAGAGTTCGGACTCGTTGGCGTTGCTGTATTACTCTCGATTTATTTAATTGTCATTGCTCGAGGCATTTATATTGGTACACAAGCGCAGGAAACATTTTCTCGTTTGTTGGCAGGTGCAATTATTTTAACCTTTTTTATCTATTTGTTCGTAAATATAGGCATGGTTACCGGTTTATTGCCTGTTGTTGGGCTACCTTTACCTTTAGTGAGTTACGGTGGTACTTCAATGGTAACCTTGCTGGCAGGATTTGGCATGTTAATGTCGATTTATACCCATCGAAAACTCGTTTCGACCTGATAATAAAATGAAGTAAGGGAGAATGATATTGGACTTATTTTTGAAATATTTTAAACGCAGAGTAAAAAATTTATTTAAGCTTTCAATGTTTGTATTCTGCGGCTCTATGGCTATTGCTAAATCGCCCGATAACGAAACTGTAGAACAGTTTATCGATCGAATGGTTGAAGTTCACGATATGGATCGTACGCGTCTGGAAGGATTGTTTGCCAAAGCGAATCGTAGTCAAAAAATTATCGATTTAATGACCTCTCCTGCAGAATCAAAACCTTGGCACGAGTACCGAAAAATATTCATCAGCGATGCGCGGGTTAAAGCAGGTGTTGAGTTTTGGAATAAGTACCATGTTGAGCTAAAGCGAGCAGAAGCGACTTTTCAAGTGCCTGCTTCGATGATCGTGGGAATAATTGGTATAGAAACTTATTACGGAAGAATTCAAGGAAAAATACCTGTCTGGGATGCGCTGTTTACTCTAGGTTTCCATTATCCACCACGCGGAAAGTTTTTTAGAGGTGAGTTAGAGCAGTTTCTTTTGCTTTGTAAAGAGCAAGGTTGGAATGAGCTAGAGCCTGTTGGTTCTTATGCTGGAGCGATGGGGATGGGACAGTTCATTTCTACCAGTTATCGAGAGTATGCGGTTGATTTTGATGGTGATGGAAAAATTAATCTGTTTGATAACCCAGTTGATGCCATTGGCAGTGTCGCTAATTACTTCCGTCGCCATAAATGGCGTTGGGGCGAGCCTGTTGCTTATCCTGTTACTAAGTCAGGTCAATTTGCCAGTGAATTGGAATCACGAAGATTAAAACCCGTTACTACCGCCGGTGCTTTAAAAGAATTAGGCTATGATTGGAAAATAGATACGTTAGACGAACAAGGTGCGGGGCTGTATTTTTTCGATCAACCTGAAGGCAAAGATGCCTGGGTTATATTTGATAATTTTTATGTGATTACACGTTACAACCGAAGTCCACTGTATGCGTTGGCTGTTTTTCAATTTAGCCAAAAAGTTGTCGCAGCTCGTGCTAAAAACTATTGGCACAATTAGGTTAATGTACGAGGGAGTATCACAGTGAGCTCGTTATCAACTCAATTATTGCGAAGCGTTTGTTACAGCAGTTTTATTTTGCTCGTTGTGGGTTGTGGATTAATTGAGATTCAAGATGGAGGTCCTTCAAAGCCAATCGATGTGTCGAGTATTCCCGATGCAATTCCAAAAGTTGAACCCTTAAGTCCGTATGGCAATCCTTCAAGTTATGAACAAGACGGCATTACTTATGTTGTTATGGAATCTGCCAATAATTATCGTGCACGAGGTACTGCGAGTTGGTATGGCACAAAATTTCATGGCGAACGTACGTCCTCGGGCGAACGGTACGATATGTATGCAATGACAGCGGCCCACAAGACGTTACCTTTACCCAGCTACGTTAAAGTCACTAACGTTGAAAATGGTAAACAGATAGTCGTGAAAGTTAACGACCGAGGTCCTTTCAAGCCAGGTCGAATTATTGATTTGTCATACGCTGCTGCAGCGAAATTAGGTTTTCATCTTCAGGGTACTGCACAAGTTGAATTGGAGTCGATAGTTCCGGCGGGAACTCACGAGTTAAAAGGACCTTCGGCAATACCTGAAGGCAAGCAAATGTACGTTCAAGTGGGTGCTTTTTCTGATCGCGCCAAAGCTGATAAATTAGCTCAGGCAATTCGCAGTCAGGTTCCATGGAAAGTCTTTTTATCCAAATTAACGGTGAGAGGGAGCAAGCTTCATAGAGTAAGGATTGGGCCCATTGATTCGACGGATGAAGCCAATAAACTCGTCGACACATTATCAATGCCATCTTTGGGCACGCCGAGAATTATTTTTGAATAGTTAATTTGGCAAGAGCTCCTTAAACATTCTGACATGTATCACTAATTGGGAACTTTTTGGTCAAGTGATAGTCACTTAGCGTAAGAAGCGGCTTATGCTACAATCCGGTTTGTTTGTAGTTTCTATCGATACGATTTTAATCATTTTGAGTTTGGAGTGAGTCGATAGTTGGGCTAGTTTAATTGCCACAATTAACCTATCAACCACGCAATCGTCGTGTCGAATTATGTGAATCAGGAATTTTCTAGAACAATGAGAAATCTTAAATCTTTGCTTTTTATTGGACTGGCTTTAATCTCAACATCATTGCTTGCGATTACTCCGGCTCCTCCATCACTCGGTGCCGAAAGTTACATTTTAATCGATTACCACTCGGGGCAAGTGATCGCTGAGAATAACGCTGATGCTCCATTACCGCCTGCCAGTTTAACCAAAATGATGACCAGTTATGTTGTTTCCAATGAATTGGCTGCAGGCAACATCGGCATTGATGATGAAGTTACCGTTAGCAAAAACGCTTGGGCGAAAAATTTTCCTGAATCGTCAAAAATGTTTATTGAAGTTGATACTCAGGTGTCGGTGCGTGACTTGTTGAAAGGGTTGATTGTCTCATCTGGTGGAGATGCCAGCGTCGCTTTAGCGGAGCATGTCGCTGGAAGTGAAGATAGTTTTGTTGATTTGATGAATCATCACGCAAAAAAATTAGGGTTAAATAACACTCGTTTCGTTAATACTCATGGTCTGACGGCCGAAGGACATCAGACAACAGCGCGAGATATGGCGATATTGGGTCAAGCTCTTATCCGTGACTTTCCGGAGGAGTATGAGCTCTACAAAATGAAGCAATATACCTACAACAATATTCCACAGTACAATCGTAACCGCCTACTATGGGATCGTGGACTCGAAGTTGACGGTATTAAAACGGGCCATACTGACGCTGCTGGATATTGTTTAGTTGCCTCAGCAATTAAAGATGGTATGCGATTAATATCTGTAGTAATGGGCGCACGCAGTGAGGAAGCCAGGAAAATTGAGAGTAAAAAACTACTGACCTACGGATTTCGCTTTTTTGAAACGGTGAAGCCATTAAAAGCCAATACCGAAGTGCATCAAACGCGTGCCTGGGGCGGTGAAATTGAGTACGCGAAGTTGGGTGTTCTTGATGAAATTTGGCTAACTATTCCCAATGGAAAAAGACAAAAAGTTAAAGCAAATTATGTAGTAGAAGATGAGCTCGAAGCTCCAGTGAGCAAAGGCCAAATTGTGGGTAAAATATTTTTTCAGCTAGATGATGAAGATATCGCAGAAGTTCCTCTGGTTGCTTTAGAAGATGTGCCTGAGGGTGGTTGGTTTACCCGACTGATTGATGCAATTAGTCGCTGGTTTAGTAGTTTATTCGATTAAGAGCGCATTTTGACAACAACTGTTTATTTAAATGGCGACTGGTTGCCACTAGAACAAGCCTCGATTTCTGTCATGGATCGGGGCTTTTTGTTTGGCGATGGAGTTTATGAAGTTATCCCTGTTTATGCGGCTGAACCATTTCGTATGTCACAGCATTTGGAGAGATTAAAGCGCTCTCTTCGAGAAATTCGAATTAACGATTTTTCACCGCAAGGTGGATGGGAATCACTGATCTCGGAGTTAGTTGCGAGGAACAGGCTGCGACATTGCAATGTTTACCTGCAGGTAACTCGCGGAGTTGATCGCGAGCGCGATCATCGGTTTCCCGGAAAGCAAACGCCCACTTTATTCGCTAGAGTTATGCCTTTGCCCGATGAGAGCTGTCAGCCTTCTGCAGAAGGTATTCGCGTCATCACTTATCCTGATATTCGATGGAAACGATGTGATATTAAGGCCACGACTTTATTGGCGAATTGTTTGGCCCGTCAAGCTGCGGAAGAAGCAGGAGCTGACGAAGCAATTTTTATTCATGACGGTTATGCGATAGAAGGCTCGGCTTCTAATGTGTTTATTGTGAGTGACGGCAAACTACTGACTGCGCCTAAATCTGATAAAATTTTAGGTGGGGTGACTCGAGATTTAGTTTTAGAAATCGCTGAAAAATATGGCATTCCTTGTGGTGAGGAAGTATTTACTCTTGGCAAAATGCTTTTGGCAGAAGAGGTTTGGGTTACCAGTTCAACTCGTGAAATTCAGCCTGTCAAGCAGGTTGATGATAAAGTTATCGGAAAGGGTAGCACCGGACCCGTGTGGCATCGTATGATCGAGTTATATACTCAGTATAAGCAGCGCCTGTTACAAGGCGAATTGAAGTAATAAGGTATGAGGGCTGAGCACAATGGCTGACTCAACAACGCCAAATGGCATTAATACAGAGCTTTGGGAATTTCCTTGCACCATCGCTTTTAAGGCAATGGCCAGTAATCGCGAGAATATCGAAATCGATGTGATTTCTGTTATTCAAGAAGTAATTCCCGGAGATTATGTTCCGAATGTTAAGCCTTCGGCGAAAGGCAATTATGTATCAATCACCGTCACTGTCACTTTAGAGCACGAGCATCAAGTTGAAACTCTTTACCGCCAAGTAAGAGCCTTGCCTGACGTTAAGATGTGTTTGTAAATAACCTCGCACGAACCTGAGAAAATATTGTGTCAAATTTAGTTGAATCGCTGGTTGTGCGTCAGTTAGGACGGCAGTCTTATGAGCCGGTATGGCGCACTATGTCTGATTTTACAGATAACCGAAACCAAGAAACTGCCGATGAAATTTGGCTCGTTGAACACGATCCTGTATTCACTCAGGGGCAAGCTGGAAAAGCTGAGCATATTTTGGCTCCTGGCGATATTCCAGTGATTAAAGTCGATCGAGGTGGGCAGGTTACCTATCATGGCCCTGGCCAACAGGTTGCTTATTTTCTAATTGATCTTCGACGTAAAAAACTTGGGGTGAGAGATTTAGTTAGCAGCATTGAAGAGGGGATTATAGACGTACTTGATGAATACGGTATTGGAGCTGATGCACGTCCAGATGCGCCGGGGGTCTATGTTGAATCTGGAGCTAAAATATGTTCCCTTGGACTGCGAATCCGTCGCGGATGTAGTTTTCACGGATTAGCATTGAACATTAATCTCGATTTAGAGCCTTTTTCTCGTATTAACCCTTGTGGCTATCAGGGAATGAAGGTAACTCAATTATCCGACGAGGGTGGCCCCGACTGTTTATCTAAGGTTGAGCCCGATCTATTAAAGCATTTAATGGCAAACTTGGGTTATAATTCAGCCAAATTTGAAGAAGGTTTGCCAGAACTAGAAGGCGTTGTATGACTCGACAAAGTAGTGTGGAATTAACCACGAGTAAAAACGCGCAAGACACCACTAAAAAACAAAGCGCTCCCAAAAAAATTCCCGGTCAAAAACTGAGAGGTGCTGATAAAACGGCACGTATTCCGATAAAGATTGAACCCACGGAAGAAATGCCACGCAAACCGGACTGGATTCGAGTTCGTTTGCCAAGCGGCAATCAGATCACTGAAATTAAAAACATGCTTCGTAATAAGAAGTTGCATACCGTATGTGAAGAAGCGAGTTGTCCTAACTTGCCTGAATGTTTTGGTCACGGTACGGCGACGTTCATGATTTTGGGTGATATATGCACTCGACGTTGTCCATTTTGCGATGTTGCTCATGGCCGCCCGTTGGCACCTGATGCAGAAGAACCAATGCATTTGGCAGAATCTGTTGTAAGTATGGGACTCAAATACGTTGTCATTACATCTGTTGATCGCGATGATCTACGTGACGGTGGTGCGCAACATTTTGTTGACTGTATTGCGGAAGTAAGACGACAAGCTCCTGCGACAAAAATTGAAACACTGGTTCCTGATTTTCGTGGCCGCATGGAACGTGCTCTCGATATTTTGGGCGATTGTTTACCGGATGTTTTTAATCATAATCTGGAAACGGTTCCTCGATTATATAAACAAGCCCGTCCAGGTGCTGACTATCAATGGTCGCTCGATTTATTGAAAAAGCATAAAGAACGCTATCCTGATGTGGCAACTAAATCAGGTTTAATGGTAGGTCTTGGTGAAACCAACGAAGAAATTGTTGAAGTCATGAAAGATTTACGTGCGCATAATGTCGATATGCTAACAATTGGTCAGTATTTACAGCCAAGTAAAGATCATCATCCAGTAAAACGTTTTGTGACGCCTAAAGAATTTAAAGAGCTGGGCGAGATAGCTGAAGAGCTCGGATTTGTTAATGTAGCTAGCGGACCTATGGTTCGTTCTTCTTATCATGCTGATAAACAAGCTGCTGGTGAGAAAATTAGTTAATTTCTCGTCCTAGGACGCTCAATTGAGCGTCCTTCAATTAGTTAAAGTAAACACTCAATAACAACAGTATAACGGCTGATGTGATAAATAACACAAAGTAGAGAATACCAACCAAAAGCCATTTCCATACCGTTAAAAACCAGTTTTGCTGATAAACTCTTTTCATTGATATCAGGAAATAAAGTGGTATCCAGATAAACATAACTACTTCAAGGAAACCAAAAGTCCCTCCTATAAACTTGAAGAACCCATTTTCTGACGAGTTAAGACTGGAGCTCGCGTATTCAAGCCCAATAAGTATAAGAATCGAAAGAAAAAGAAAAGCGTGTCCATGAAATGCATGAATTAAATGTTCGATATAATATCGTCGAGCAAATGGATAGCTAATTTTTATCAAAACTGCAAAAATAGGAACTAGTAAAAGCATACTTTTTGGAATTACTTCCAACAAATCTCCGATGAAGTCGCGAGGATCTTCTTTAATTTTTTGAATATTTTGCTCTAATCGCTTTTCAAGCCGTTTATTTTCTTCTTCGGAGAAGAACGGTATGTTGACATTAACATTTGCTTTTTCGTCCTCAATTTGAATGTTCAAGCTATCTTCGGTCGTGGTACTTGAGGACTGTTTTTGTGAAGGAGAGTTTTCCTCAATATCTTTTCTTATTTGTTCTTTTATATCTGTCGGAAGGTTTGCGAGTTCATTTTCAAGTGTTTGCTTGGTTTTTGCATCTTTATCTGCTGTTTCATTAGATTCTTTTTTTTGAGGTTCTTGTTTTGAATTTTTTTCCTGAAATAATTTTAACGGCTTTGGTAAAGGCACTGGTGCTGTGCCAACAAGCGACATGGCTCGATTAACCTGTTCTAGTTCTTTTATTAGTTTTTCTTTTTCGGAATCTGAAAGCTGCTCTAGCTTTTCCTCACTATCTAAACCCAGCTCATTGTAAATTTCTTGCTGTTTGACCAATGATATTTCTTGGTTTTTTTCTCCTACGTTTATTCCAGGAGTGTCGCTGGTCTTGTTTATAATCCAAATAACAAAGATACAAAATAAACTAGTTAGAAGAAAAAGTCGTAGGGGTGGAACGTATTTGAAGCGTTTGCCCGAAACATACTCTTTTGTTAGAAATCCGGGACGAAATAAAAGCGCAATTAGAGTATTAAAAGCACGAGAATCGAGGTTAATAATATCTTCAAAAAACTCACGCGCTAGAGAGCCGAAAAAACGAATGATGGATTTGGATGGTTGACCGCATTGATGACAAAAAGGTCCTGAAAGAGGGGTCTGACAGTTCTTACACACCTGCATAGACTCAGTATCAGGTGTCTTTTGTTCGAGTTCACTATTGTCTGTAGCAACGTGTTCCGTCATTATTAGGCCAATTAAAAATTATCTTGTTAAAAAATACACCATTTTGGTGTGTTTCGCGAGTGGGTGAGTTAGAGGTCAAATCATTTGCTAGAGCAGTATACCAGTGAATTACTTGATTTTATTGAGCAGCAACCAGGCTGGGCATTTTTAATCGTCTTTTTCATTGCATTTTTAGAGTCAATGGCGATTATTGGTGTTTTGATGCCGGGCTGGGTTATGTTGCTTGGCGTCGGCGCTCTTGTGGGTGGCGGGGTCTTATCTTTTTATGAAATGGCTTTTGCGATGTTTCTTGGTGCTGTTGTAGGCGAAGGGCTCAGTTATCATGTTGGGTATTATTATAGAGATAGTATTCGACATTGGCGTTGGATAGAAAGTCATCAGGTCGCAATGGAGCGTGCGGATCGGTTCATTAAAAATTACGGCGTGTTAAGTTTAATAGTAGGTCGATTTATTGGTCCATTACGCGCAATTTTGCCTCTAATGGCGGGTATTTCAGGAATGGGACTGCGCTTGTTCTGGGGAGTGAATGTTGGTTCTGGAATTATTTGGGCTCCAGCATACTTAATCCCAGGCATATTAGTTGGTGCTTCTCTATCGTTACCCGAAGGCTCAAAAGAAGTACTTGGTATCTTTTTTATTGCCGAGACGATCTTTATTATTCTTTCACGTAAGTGGTGGCTTGATTCGTTAAAAGTGCAAGAAAGTAAAAAGAAGCAGAAAAGATTTCAGTCGCTGTTAGCTGGTTCGGTAGCTGTTTTATTGTTCGTTATTTTAAGTGTGAGTCCGGCAGGAAAAGCTCTTTATTCTGTCTTGGGTAATGTTCTTATGGTTGCAAGAGTATGAGAGATGCCCTGCTTGACGATTTAATCTGGTGTACAGCAACTCAAGAGCTATTGGAGTTGCCATCGAGTTTTTTTAAATACTTCGATGAATCGAGATTTTCTTCGGTTATTCAAGAATTAATCGCTAAACAGCCTGAGCATTGTAAACAGTTATTAACTTATGAACTCCAATCTTTGAAAACTCGGCGTCTTGGTGATAGGTTTGAGGCTTTTTGGAAAGTTGCTTTTCTTATTCATCCTCATTTTGAAATAGTCACGACCAATTACCCTATAAGAATCGATGGAAAAACGCTTGGAGAGCTGGATTTAGTTGTGCGGTATGTGCCTAAACAATCATTGCATCACATTGAGCTAACGTGTAAATATTATTTAGCAGTGCCAAAGTTTGATTCGATAGATGGGAAGGACCGAATAGAAAGTGACAATTGCTATGCCCACTGGATGGGACCTGGGCAGGTTGATCGACTGGATAAGAAGCTTAGCCGTTTGCAAAATCACCAGTTAGATTTACCTTACAAAGAGGAAGTAGCAACCGTTATTGATTCTGCCGGTTGGAATAATTTGGTTTCACACAGTGTTTTTAAAGGAAAGTTATTTAAGCCTATTAATAAAGAGTTGCCTGAGAATATTATCAAATGTATTTCTGATGATGCAGTGATTGGATATTGGGGAACATTAGAGGATTGGAGTCGTCGAAATAAAGAATTGACTCATTGTCGAGTGCTAAACAAAGACGAGTGGTTTGGTTTGCGGCCTTTACAACAGAAAGATGTGAGCTTTTCTAGAGTTTTTATCGAGCAACCGGATTATCCTCGGCAAATGTTATACGGAACTTCATTACATGATGGGCACTTAGGATTTGTCGTTGAATCTGACTGGTTAGATAAAGCACAAAAGCAGATATCTCATCAATAGATTGGTTTGGATAGAGCTGCCTATTTATTTTAATTACAAATTTCAGGAGAAGATCGCATGCAGAAGAATCGGATTTATCTCTTTGTATTTTCTATGTTGCTTGTAACTGCCTGCCAAACACCTCAGAAAACTTTGCCCAAACTATTAGGATTTAATGATAACTTGGTTTATCACAAAGTCGAACAAGGGTATTTCCAAGAGTCTTTGTATCGTGCTGATTTTTATTCTGGTATTGATATTTCTTTCGATGTTTACAATCGCTTTCCCGGAAATTATACGCCATTAACTGGGGTATCGTTACATAACTCTAATAGCTCGAAAGCGTTTTATATCAAGGTATTAATGTCGGATAATGGTAATGTAATTCAGTTAGAGTCGTTTGACAATAAAAAGATTATTGACTCTAGCTCAATCCCTTTAG
This sequence comes from Pleionea sediminis, assembly GCF_007570825.1. GTDB lineage: Bacteria > Pseudomonadota > Gammaproteobacteria > Enterobacterales > Kangiellaceae > Pleionea > Pleionea sediminis. The sequence continues at coordinate 2,290,080 of NZ_SUNB01000001.1, forward strand.
ATGGTGAATTGAAAAACACAGCAAATAAACTTCAGGTGTCTTGGACTGACGATTCTGTTTTTATTCGATTTGAAAATTACGAAAATCAATTACCTATTAATTTTGAAGTCGATTATATTGCACACATCACTTCTTCGATGGAAATACTAAAGCGAATAAAACTGTATGAAAGAAAAAATAACAATAGCTGACAAGGTTATTTTTAAAGGGTTAATTGTAAAGATTTAAGTAATAAAAAAGCCACGTTAAACGTGGCCTACAAATTTATTGTCTTGGTTATTATCATTTATTGTTGTTGTTCGGTAAAAAATCAAGTTTCCTTTTGATCGGTATTAGTAGTTGGTGTGGCTTCTTCTTCTGGATCACTAACCTGTCCGTTACGCATGTAAAAGTTTTCTTGCATCGACTTCCACATATTCATATTTTGTTCGGCAATGTTTTGCATTAATGTCATTGGATTGGTACCTAGGAAAGTATTGAGCGGACTTTTGAATCCAGCTTGTTGTTCCATAAATAACTTCATTGAGTGTTCTAAAAAACGACTCATCATGGCTTGCATCGAATCACCATAGAAGCGAATGACGTTTTGCAAAATATCCGATGTAAATATCGGGCTTTCTCGATCTTCTTGTTCCGCGATTATTTGGAGAAGAGTAGAGCGTGTTAAGTCATCGCCAGATTTGGCATCAATAACTTTAAAAGCGGTGTAACTTAAAACCAGCTCTTTCACATCGTTAAGTGTGATGTAGCTGCTGATCGCCGTATCGTATAACCGACGATTAGGGTATTTCTTTATTATTCGTTCTTCAGACATAGTCTCAGTATCCCAACAACAAGTGCACGTTTAATCATTATTTTTACCAGACTTTAATTGTTATTTTTAAGCTGGCTGTTTCTTGTCAGATAGGACCAGTGTATCAGGATATTGTGTTGCGCACCATAGTGAAACAACTGCTAAGATGAGTTCACATAAAGCTTATAAATATCAATAGGATAGCCCCCAAAATGGTGCATAAGGGCCATCCTTTTCAATATTATTTGTGAGCGCGGTTTGAGATAAGTTGATCGACCACAGCAGGCTCTGCCAAAGTTGAAGTGTCACCAAGATTATCAATTTCATTCGCCGCAATTTTTCTTAAAATTCTCCTCATTATCTTGCCCGAGCGAGTTTTCGGTAAACCTGGCGCCCATTGAATAACTTCTGGCTTTGCAATAGGACCGATTTCTTTGTTCACCAAGCCAATCAGTTCTTGCTTAAGTTCATCAGTACTTTCAACGCCTGACATGAGTGTGACATAAGCGTAAACGCCTTGGCCTTTTATATCGTGTGGAAACCCGACAACTGCCGCCTCAGCTACTTTATCGTGTAGTACGAGTGCGCTTTCTATTTCTGCCGTGCCCAACCGATGTCCTGAAACGTTTAAAACATCATCCATTCGGCCGGTGATCCAATAATAACCATCGTTATCGCGTCGAGCACCATCACCTGTGAAGTAATAACCTTTGTACTGTGAGAAATAGGTATCGATAAAACGTTGATGGTCACCATAAACGGTGCGCATTTGTCCGGGCCATGACTGGGACATAACTAAAGCTCCCTCCGCTTCGCCTTCAAGCTCTTTGCCCTCACTATCTAAAATAGCTGGTTTAATTCCGAAGAAGGGGCGAGTCGCTGAACCGGGTTTTAAATCTGTTGCTCCCGGTAAAGGAGTTAACAGGATGCCGCCGGTTTCGGTTTGCCACCAAGTGTCTACGATCGGGCAGCGCTTTTCCCCTACAGTATGATAATACCATTCCCAAGCTTCAGGATTGATTGGTTCTCCCACTGTTCCCAGTAAATTAAGGCTGGAGCGTTTTGCCTTTTTTACAAAGTCATCGCCTTGTCCCATTAATGCTCGAATAGCCGTTGGTGCAGTGTAGAAAGTATTGACCTGGTGTTTGTCGACAACCTGCCAAAAACGCCCAGCATCTGGATAGGTTGGTACTCCTTCAAAAACGAGGGTGGTTGCGCCATTAGCTAACGGACCATAGAAAATATAAGAGTGACCAGTAATCCAACCGGCGTCCGCTGTGCACCAGTAAACATCGCCTTCTTGATAGTCGAAAACGTATTTGTGGGTGATAGCGGCATATAAAATATAGCCTCCACAGGTGTGAAGTACGCCTTTAGGTTTACCCGTTGAGCCTGAGGTGTAGAGGATAAAAAGCGGATCTTCAGCATCCATCACTTCGATTGGACAGTCATTAGAAAGGGATTTTATTTCTTTGTAGTAATCGACGTCTCTTTTAGAATCCCATTCAATGTTCGCTTGGGTGTATTTAACAACGATGACTGAGTGGACGTTAGGACAGGCCGAAATTGCTTCGTCTGTATTTGCTTTTAAAGGAACTTTTTTTCCTCCTCGAAGGCCTTCGTCAGCGGTGATAACAACTTGGCAATCTGAATCGAGAATTCGACTTTTTAATGACTCCGGTGAAAATCCTCCAAAAACAACAGAGTGCACTGCACCGATTCTTGCACATGCCAACATGGCATAGCCGACTTCGGGAATCATAGGCATATAAATACAGACTCGATCGCCTTTTTTAACACCGCGTGCTTTTAATAGATTTGCAAACTGACACACTTTTTGATGTAACGTTTTATAGGTGATTTTTTCGCTAACTTCTGGGTCGTCTCCTTCCCAGATTAAGGCGGTATGATCGCCTTTAGTCTCCAAATGCCGGTCGACGCAGTTATAACAAACATTTAACTTGGCGCCTTCAAACCATTTTATTTTTCCGGCAGCGTAATCGACATTCATCACGCTATCCCACTTTTTCTCCCATGCAATAAATTCCTCTGCTTGTTCCGACCAAAACTTTTCTGGGTCTGCGAGTGAATCTTCGTACATTGATAAGTATTTTTCGTTATCAATTAACGCTCGTGATTTGAACGATTCAATAACAGGATAAGTTGTCACTTGAGACATGCTATTCTCCTAGGAAAAGTGTAATCCCTGGTCAGCGCACTACTTCGATCGCCGCTCAGTTTTTGTTAGTTGTTATATCCAGATATACCTTAATCGAAAATCATAGGCGCTTAAAGGTTTACACAAAGTGTTTTGATACATATCTAATATTGAATAACCCCGCCTGCGATATTTGTTCGTTTTTAGTTAATAAGAATGAAAAGGGGGAATTATGAGAAGGCGAGTAACTGACAATACCAGCGACGTTGATATGACACCTATGTTGGATATCGTATTTATTATGCTGATCTTTTTCATCGTAGCGAGTAGCTTTGTGAAAGAATCGGCCGTTGATATGTCTCCTTTGACAAAATCAACAGAATCAGGCACTGATAAGCCAGACGTATTATTGGTTCAGTTAGATTCATTCGGAACTCTGGATGTTGATGGTCGAATGATTTCAATCAGTCAGTTATCTGCCAGTGTCGAAGCATGGAAAATCGATAAGAAAAATCCGAAAGTGGTTATTTCGACACACCAAGAAGCACCAACGGAATTTTTGGTAGGTGCAACGGATCAAGTGCGTAATGCTGGTATATCGAACATTGTTGTCGCGCCACAATAAATAATGTCAGAACAAAATTTGAACAAGTGTTTTTAAAGAGCATCATTTAAGTTAGTTTAGAGGCAATGTTGTGTGGTAATTCAGTTTGAACGACAGGCGGATTTCCGAGAATGTTTCAATGAATTTCAAGGGGTTATTTAAAGGCTGCATCAATTAAGGCTATAATGCGCGCTGAATTTTGAACGTTTGGGACTCCAAAAGTCGTAGGTAACTGAGGAAGCAAAGAATGAACTCCTTTAAAAACAAATGGTTATTCATAGTCTTATCGGCATTTTTTACATTGGGTCTAGCTGAAGTGACTGCGAATGACGAAGAAAATAATGATAAATCGTACGAAAAACTAAAACAGGAAAAGCTCATTTTTAGTGAGAAAAACGTTCGAGAGCGTACAGCTCCTGTCGGCTCTATTTATGTTGAAGGTGATGATGTTCCTGCTGCAGCACCTCCTCCGGTTGCTGAGTCAACTGGTCCTAAAGACGGTAAAACAGTTTATTCGACCTATTGTAGTGCTTGTCATGCTGATGGTATAGGTGGAGCTCCGAAGTTCGGAGATGCTTCTGTTTGGAGTTCTCGAGTTGAGGCGAGTGGCATGGAAGGTCTTGTTAGTTCGGTCATAAATGGCAAAGGAATCATGCCTCCAAAAGGCGGCTGTGCGAATTGTTCTGATGATGAGTTGAAAAAAGCAGTTGAGCATATGGTTTCTAGTGCTCAGTAATTTATCTAGAATTATCTGATTCAGTCTCCAGAAAAGGCGCAATAAGCGCCTTTTCTTTTATCTAAAGAAAACCACTCAAATCCATCAAAGTGCCTAAAACTTCTCATTTTTAAAGTTTATTTCTCTTTTTGAGAGACTCGTCACTCAAATTTTAGGTGGTATCGCGTGAAATGCTTATACAAAGCTTGTACTAATTTGACTTGTACAATAGTTCATAACTAAAAACTAGAGTTCAATATCATGGAAGAACAGAAGATCATTACTTTAGGTAGTAGTGAGGTTCGATTTGATCGAGAAGCTATGCTGCTGTCTTCTAAAAATGGTGAGATAAAGCTCGATAAAAAAGTTTCTTTATTACTAGAATTTTTTTTAGAGCGCCAAGATCGTGTGGTAACACGAGCAGAGCTCATTGAAAATGTTTGGGCAAATAGTTTTGTGTCTAACGATGCAATCAATCGCGCTGTTTCTGTTTTAAGAAAGGCTCTAGGCGGTGCTAAAGATGATTATATCGTTACGATTCCTAAAGTTGGTTATCGATTTACAATTCCTACGCATAAGTCATTTTCCAGTGAATTACACATAAAGAAAGATCTTGAGAACATAACATTAAACTCTATAGATAAAGAAAATACTACGAGTACAGTAGAGGTAGGAAGTTCTTTAACAAAAGTAGATCAAAAAAAATCAAGGCTAAAAGCGTTATCGCTTCAAGGTCGAATCAGCGCTATATTTTTCTTTATTTTTGTTGGTCTTACTTCATTTTTTATATGGAACAACCATATTCAAAATACCAACGTTTCTTCCGATAAGGCAATTCATATCGCGGTCATGCCATTTCGCGATTTAAGCCAAAAAAGTCCACAAGATCTCTTTACTGCGGGTCTCACTGAGGAAGTTATAAATAACCTTGCTCGAGTTGAAGGAGCCGTTGTTATTAGGCCGGGAATGTCATATCAGAACGAAGAGTATCAACTAAACTTTAAATCTTTGGCTGAAGATACTAGTGCGAACTATGTTTTAACAGGAAGTGTTCGTCGTTATTCATCAAAATTTAAAGTCGCTATTCAGTTACTTAATGTGAATACACAAGAGTTGGTCTTTTCAAATATTTTTAACCGAGAACTGTCGGACTACTTTTATGTACAAGAGGAGTTAAGTCAGCAAATTAGCTCTGCTTTAAGTTTGTCGTTGGTACATGGTGTAAACCTTTACAGTAAAAATGTCGAGCATCTTAGTTTTAAGGCGATTGAAGAGTTAACTATTGCTCGGGCAAGAATAAATAAATTTACGGAACAAGATATTAAAAGTGCGATAGATTCTTTAGAAGACCTTAATAGACGATTCCCAGACACTGCTGAAATATTAGGGCTACTAGCTTTTGGGAAATTTCAACTCAATAGCAGTACTAATATAGATGTCGATAGTTATTTAAAGGAAAACATAGCTATGGCAGAGCGAGCAATTAGGCTTGAACCATCCAATACAGATGCTTTATTTACTCTGGCCAATATCTATATTGGATTTCCTGATTGGCGCGATCAAGGTTATCAAACCTTAAAAGTCCTTCTAGAAGAAAACCCGGGTAATAAGTCTTTATATATCGGTATGTTATTCAATTTTGGGATTCTTAATCCGGATTGTAAAAGTTTAGTCAACTTTGTTGGAATGATTCCCGAAAACATATTCTCCAAAAGGAAACTTGATGCCCTACATTATGTAGTTGCCCCTTGTTTAGAGAATTCGACTTGGAAATATAAATATGATCGCGGTGAACTAAATTCAGAGATACTTTGGTTTACTTATAAACTATACCTCGCGGGAGATGATTTGCTATCTGCGGTTAAAAAGATGGCAGAGGATAATCCAAACCCTCGTTATCTGGCAGAGTTTTATGATTATTTACTTTATATTGGAGCTGATCAGTTAGCGGAAAATACTTACAAGAAAATCAACTCTAACGGAAAAGGAATATGGCGCTTTACCATGGATATGATAGGGTACTTAAATAATGTTGAAGGTACTAGAAAGCCAGCAGACTATCTCTCTTTCGTAAAGAAAAACTTTCGCAATGCTAGTTTGCCTGGATTTTCTGTTGCTCTAGTTAAGCAAGCGGTTGAACTTGGTGACAACAGCATCGTACAGGAATATGTAGAAAACGTTCCTGAGTTTCCCGTGACATTGCAGAATAGAGGTGAATCAGTGGGACTGGCCTACCTTTATTATAGTTTAGGAAATAAAAATGAAAGCTTTCGTATAGCGAGTGAGTTATCAAGCCTACTTAATAAACAATGGAATAAAGATAAGAAGTCTTACCACTATTGGAATTTTGCACCGCTAAGCTTTTTTACTGCTTTATTAAAAGAGGATTTCGCAAGCGCAGAAATGATTCTGAAAGAACGATTTTCAGAAGATTATGAATACTGGTTTTTGGATTATCGCTCAACAAGTTTTGCCCTGCACTACTGGAGAGATGAACCGGTGGTTAAACGTTATTTAGAAAAGATAAAGTTTGATCAATCTCGAATTCGAGAAGAGTTTTATAAGAGTTTATAACCTGTCAGAAAAATAAAAAATAGCACTTGTTATATATTTGTTTTCTTCTAGTGCTCTTCCGATTATTCATAAACTGCTATTCAGATTTTTAAACTGTTACCTGATTTGTTTTTGCCATCATTAAATAGTTTGCTAGAGATATTTTGCTCGCATTTATACTATTAAAAAAGCTTACAAACTTGTGATAATTTTGTGACTTTATTGTGAAGCGGAATTGTATTCACTTTTTCGTAATTATTCGCTGCTACTTTTAAATATCTATTAATAAAAAAGGTATGGAGCGATGAGACGAGCTAAACGAACAGTGAACTACTTACTGACAAGTTTTCTATTTGTTTTTTCAGTTACTCTATTTTCTGCTGAGATAACAAGAGGGCCTTATTTAAATCGAGCAACACCGACCGAAATAACCGTTAAATGGCGAACCGATGGCAGAACTGACTCTGTTGTCCGTTACGGTACATCACTGAATAACCTGGATCGTCGAGCTGAAGTTTCTGGCTCATCAAGAGATCATCGCGTAAAGATACAAGGGCTGAGTCCCAATACAACTTATTATTATTCTGTTGGTAGCAGTAGCCAAGTTATCGCTGGTGGGAATGATAGTTATCGCTTTGCGACTTCTCCTATTGCTGGAACAGAAAAGCCAACCCGAATATGGGTGATTGGTGATTCTGGAACAGCTAATAGCAATGCTCGACGTGTGTATAATGCCTATTTAAATTATCCAGGTTCAGAAAACACCGATCTCTGGTTAATGCTGGGTGACAATGCTTATAACGATGGTCGGGATTCTGAGTACCAGAGAGCTGTTTTCGATATGTATCCAGAAATGCTTCGCCGTACGACACTTTGGTCTACCCTTGGTAATCACGATGGATACTCAGCAGATTCAGGGAACTTATCTGGTCCTTACTATAGTATTTTCAGTTTGCCAAGAAGTGGTGAAGCCGGAGGTTTAGCATCGGGAACCGAAGCTTATTACTCGTTCGATTATGCAAATATACATTTTGTTTGTTTAGATTCTTATGATACGGATCGTTCGAGTAATGGAGCGATGTTAAATTGGTTGCGTAACGACTTAGCGAGCACCAATCAAAAGTGGATAATTGCTTTTTTCCATCACCCTCCTTATTCGAAAGGCTCTCACGATACTGATAATTCTGGGGAATATCGGTCATTCGATATGCGAGAGAATGCATTGCCAATATTAGAGCAATACGGTGTTGATCTGGTTTTATCGGGTCACAGTCATTCTTATGAGCGCTCTTATTTAATTGATGGGCATTATGGACGTTCCGGAACTTTTGGAACCCAACATCTGGTGGACGGTGGCGACGGTCGTACTAATGGTGACGGTGCTTACATTAAAGAGCCGTTTGCTCCAAACTCGGGTGCTATTTATACCGTTGCTGGTGCTTCTGGAAAAATATCGGGAGTAGGGCGTCACAGGGCCATGTATGCTGCTATCAATGAATTAGGCTCTGTTGTTTTAGATGTTAATGGCGATCGTTTGGACATGAAATATTTAAATGATAGCGGCCGTGTTAGAGATTATTTCACCATGTTTAAAGGTGATGTTACCGGTGGTGGTGATAACCAGAATAAGGTAATCAAAAAACGCATTGCCAATGGAAATGATGATGTTGAGGAGAGAGCGAATGGCTCCATGTACATGAACAGTTCTGATATAGAACTTGTTTATGATAATGGTGACCAAACAGTTGGGTTGCGCTTTACCAATTTAGATATTCCACAAGGTGCGGTTATAGAAACTGCATATGTTCAATTTACAACGGATGAGACCAACTCAGGCTCGACTAGCGTAACTATTCGAGCACAAGATACTAATGATGCTCCAGCGTTTACTACTGCCGACAATGATGTTTCGAGCCGAGCAACCACCAGCGCATCTGTAACATGGTCGCCGAGCGCCTGGAACTTAGTTGGAGAAGCTTCTTCAAATCAGCGGACTCCTGAGTTAAAGATGTTGATTCAGGAGGTGGTTAATAGAAGTGGATGGCAGTCGGGTAATGATATTGCATTGATCATTTCTGGCTCAGGCGAGCGTACAGCAGAATCTTTTGATGGCTCGAGTAGCGATGCTGCGCAAATTACTATCGAGTATTCTGTTGATGATGGAACTGGAGATGATGGAACTGGAGATGATGGAACTGGAGATGATGGAACTGGAGATGATGGTGGTTCTGATGGAGGAGATACGCCAACGTCAACGAATAGTCTTCGTCCTGGCGATACAATGAGTTTTGGTGATCGTCTTGAATCCAGTAATGGCGCTTTTCGACTCTACTTCCAGGGAGACGGTAATTTAGTATTAAGAGACAGCTCGGGAAGTGCCATGTGGGCTTCTGGAACGCATAACACTGGTGCTGATCGATTTGTTTTTCAAACTGACAGTAATCTTGTGATTTATGGACCCGACGGTGCTAAGTGGGCTAGCAGTACTGTGGGTGATAATGCCGATCGTTTGGTACTAAATAATAACGGTTCCCTTGTTTTATACCGAGGAGTTACTGTTGTTTGGTTTGTTGGTAACAATCCGCCAACAGGAGGTGGCGATGATGGTGATGATGGAAACGACGGAGATGATGGAAATGGTGATATCGAACCGGTTGGCTCATCGTCAAATTATAGCGGAAATGACAAGTTAAACATTAGTGTACCGTCTAGTGCACGTTCTGGTGATTTATTAATGTTGTTTCTTAGCCGAACGGATGATCTCTTGCCCATCCGATTAAGTGGATGGACCGCAGGTGCATCATGTTTTAAAACGAATAATGGACAACGCGAGTGCCACGAAATACCCGACTGCATCCAGCGAGATGGTGACTACTGTATTCGTTTTGATGGGGGAAATGGGCGTGATCTGGCTACAGTTGTTTTCTATAAAACATTACAGTCGGGAGATTCTAGAAATTATTCTCTTAATTTGCGTGGTAGTAAACCAAGTTGGGCAATCATGACTGCGGTACGTGGTGCGAACAATTCGGATCCCATACGTGACGTTGCTACTGAGTCAAATGATGGATCAAGTGACAGTTTGTTCCCATCGGTTTACGGTGAAACCGGAGATATGCTGTTATTATCGATGGCATTTGATGATACGACCGATCGTGACGACTTTAGAGCGCCTAGTGGTATGGAGATGATAGATTTTACCCGAGGTAGTGATGAGGCTGGCTATTTATATGGCCAACGTCTAACACAGTCAGGTGAAACGGGTTCGAAGAAAACACAAGGACCTGGAGGACCAAATGCGAAAGATGCATTAATTTCATTAACCGTTAAGTCTGGCAGTGGTGGTAATAACAATGGCGTCAGCACTCTGAGAAAACGCATTAACAACGGCAATGATGATGTAGAACAACGAGCGAATGGTTCCATGTATATGAACAGTTCTGATATAGAGCTTGTTTATGATAATGGTAATCAAAATGTAGGATTACGTTTTACTAATTTGAACCTTCCGCAAGGGGCATCAATTGAAAACGCCTATATTCAGTTTACAACAGATGAAACTAATACAGGTTCTACGAATGTCACCATTCGTGCTCATGATGTTAATGATGCTCCACCGTTTACTAATGCGAATAATAATGTTTCCAACCGAACAAAAACGAGTGCCTCTGTTAACTGGAGTCCAGAAACATGGACCGATGTTGGTGAGTCATCAACTGAGCAACGCACTCCTAATTTAAAAAATGTGATTCAAGAAGTGGTTAATAGAAGTGGTTGGCAGCCAGGTAATGATCTTGCATTGATATTTACGGGCTCAGGCGAGCGAACTGCAGATTCATATGATGGCTCGAGTAGTAATGCTCCGTTAATTCATATCGACTATAAGGCCAATTAACAAGAAAAAACTTGTCTTAAAGTGCCTTTCAATTTAGGGAGGCACTTTTAAATATAAACAAACTAATATTTATATTTAAAAGTGTATTGTTTTTGAGGCAAGGTCGCTTTATTTGTTAGTTCGGAGATGTCATATTAAAAAGTTGAGGAGCCGGTGCATTTCTTCTTTTGCTAATAGTTCCTCGATTACTTAACGTTTTTATCTGTTTGAAAGGAGCACTTGATGAGTCAGTATAAAGTCGCTGTATTTTTATGCCTTTTTATTATGATTCCATCGGTATCAGGACATGGTACTGCTCATACCCGTATCGAAGTCATCAATAAGGAAATTGCAAAAGACGAAGATAATGCCGAATTATATTTAAAAAGAGGACGCGTGTACGCTGATACTCGTCATTGGGAAGATGCCATTAATGATTTCAAAAAAACCAAACAGCTCGACCCTAACTTTATAGATGCAGACTTCTGGCTGGGCGTCGTTTACTTTGAGTCGGGTAAGTTGAATAAAGCAAAGAATTATCTAGAGTCTTACCTGAAAATAAAACCGAACGCAGCACAGCCCCTTTTATATTATGCGAGGCTTCATGCCAAGTTAGGTCAGAATTCAGCTGCGGAGATGTATTTTGATAAAGCAATTACAGCATGGGAAGTGAAATATCCTGAGTTATATATTGAGCGTGCTCGGCATATGCTTAAATCTAAACCGCTACGCTTCTCTCTAATTGAGAAAGGATTGGCAGAAGGCGTTCAAGAAGTTGGAAAAGTAGTCAGTCTCATTGATGAGCTAATAAGAATAAGCATGCAGGCTAAGAAATATGAACGAGCGATTTATTGGATGGCTCAGTGGCCTGATTCTTATAAAAAAACTCCGTTAGGACTCTCAAAGTTGGCGGGAGTATATGAGTTGAATGGGGACTATGATATTGCGCTTGCTACTTATCAAAAATGTTTGGATGCGATTAATAAGCTTCCACAGCATCGCCAAAATGTTGTAGCAATTACAGAACTATCCAATCAAGCTAAGAACGCGATTCGTAAAATTCGTAAAAGTCACTAACTTTGTTAAAAGAATAAGGATGATTAATTAAAGGTTGTTTCGGTTAAAAGCTTAAATTGAGAGCTTGCTCTTTTACTCTAATGATAAATATATTCGTGCTAAAAGCATTGCCTATCTCAAGCTGAGAGTTTTCGGTTTGTTATAAAAGCGAACAAGTGTTACGAAATTAAAATAATCTAAAGTGTTATTCCGAATATAAGATTGAATTAAATCTTTTTACTATTTGTTTAACGGACATTTCTCTCTTTTATAGAATTAAATACCTGTATATCTAAATAAAATTTCATTTGAATTAATTTTTAAGATCAAAAAACACTTGCTTTAACTCCGAAAGAGATAGTTTGCTTCAATACATTTATAACTTTTTAAGCGAACACGTGTTACGAATTTATGTGTTTACATGCCAATAGAAGTAGAGCTTTTTTTAAGCTGTATATTTCGAAGTGTGAATGCAAATACAATAGGGTTAGGCGAGTTGGTTATAGTTGTATTTGCAGTTGCATGAGTTTTTTTGTTTTTTTAATCGGCTAAATAAGAATTCATGCTTTGCAAATGTGAAAGTTATTTGACGAAAAGTATCACCGTTTTACCTGCCGTCTACTACACGCGAAAAATTAAAACAAGAGTTTAAAAATGTAAACTTTATATATTGAGTTTTTAAAAATTCAATGTTGTAATATTTTGATGCGGAACAAAAACACATAAGATGTTTTTTCTATCTCATTATTTTTTAACTTATATGTTGTAAAAAAATTATTTCGGTATTGGCTTTTTATACTTTTTGGGGTTTCAGTATTTTAATCTAACACTTGATGTTAAAAATATTTTTGAGAATAGATTGGTAGGCTTTTTGAGAGGCGAGTCTGAGGGAGGTTTTTAACGCCCGTTGTTTCTTTTATTGATCACTCCACAATAAGATTTATAAAAAGTACACAAAAAAGGATATCGAAATTAACGATGACTCTGAGTGTTCATGATGATATTGAATTGGCGATACGAAGAGCGTTGGTTTAAGGTTTTTCTCATTTGAAGAAAGTTTGGTCATTGATTGTTACTTTTATGCGGATTTTAAAAAGTAAATTGAAAAATGATTAGGCAAGGGGTGCAATTTAATTTCCAGTTTTTAATTTAAATAATAAGGTCGAATAATAAGGTCGAATAATAAGGAATAACTATGTCAGTTTATGAAAATCGAAATGCGTATATTACATCGACAGGAAGTTTTCTTCCTGGTGAACCTGTCGGAAACGAAGAGATGGAGTCTGTTCTTGGCTTGGTCAATAACAAAGAAAGTATCTTTCGAGAGAAAATTCTAAATTCAAATGGCATTAAAAGCCGTCATTATGCTTTGGATAAATCAGGTAATCCGACGCATTTGACCGATCAGTTAGCAGCGGAGGCAATCAAAGCTTCGGTAATTGAGCGAGGATGCGAGCCCGCTTCTTTGGATATGTTTGCTGTTGGGACTACATTACCTGATATTTTGGCTCCGGGAATTGCATCAATGGTTCATGGCAGAGTTGGTGGTAAAAATGCGGATATTGTATCGACCTCAGGAATTTGTGGTGCCGGAGCTGCAGCAATGAAAGCTGCAATTATGTCTGTTATCAGTGGACAACACAAACGTGTTGTTGCTTGTGGAACTGAGCGACCTTCGGCCATCATGCGAGGCAGCCGTTTTGAGAAAGAAAGTGAAGTAGAGCAAGACCGAAATGGTGTTGCAAAATCTTATCAGTACTTTAATGCTGACTTTTTGCGCTGGATGCTATCTGATGGCGCCGGTGCTGTAATTATTGATGATGAACCTAAAGCTGAAGGCTTGTCTCTTAATGTCGAGTGGATAGAAACTTGTTCATTCGCGAACAAACTTGATACTTGCATGTATATGGGAGTTAACAATCCTAATGAAATGACCCCCCAAAATACTTGGGTAGAGAACATCGATAAAGACAAAGTGCTCGATCCAGGTATTTTATTATTGAGACAAGACACGCGGTTGCTGAATGAAAATATTATTAAATTGGCCGTCGATTTTGCCGTTGAAGTTAAAGAAAAACATGGCTTGCCCGATGTCGATTGGTTTCTTCCGCATATTAGTTCGTTTTACTTTCACGAAAAGCTCAGTACTGCCTATCAAGAGCGAGGAATAAATATACCGCTGGATAAGTGGTTTACCAATCTTGAGCGTAAGGGGAATACCGGATCTGCCAGTATTTTTATTATGCTCGATGAATTATTTCAGTCAGGAAAAATAAAGGACGGTGAAAAAGTTTTGTTAATGATTCCTGAATCTGGAAGATTTTCTTTTACTTACGTATTGCTTACGGCAGTCGTTCGCTAACTTTAACAATAATGGATAAACATATTATGACAATTCAAACTCAACTTCCTGAACTTAACTTAACTCAACCTCTAGATATGCTTTTTGAGTTCAGTCCATTACAAAATCGCTTAGAGAGCGCGGAGAATCCTGCTTCACGCTGGTTAGGTCAGGCTTTGGCGCAAGTTTGGTATGATTTTTCAAATCATTTATCGAAAGTTCCCGTTGTTCGGGCATTCGAAGACCGTAAAGTAACTCGTGATCAATATATGTCTTATTTACGTAATATGCGTCAACAAGTAAGTCAGGGTGGACGATGGATTACTCGTGCTGCTTCTTCCATGGAGAACTCTCATGTAGAACTGCGAAACGCTCTTATTCGTCACGCGGCAGAAGAGCATACAGACTTTGCGATGTTAGAGAGAGACTTTGTTTCGATGGGCGGCGAATTGGAAGATATTCAAGCGACAAGCATGAATATTGGTAGTGAAGCTCTATCTGCTTTTATTATGAATGAAGCAACCAAAGCGAATAATGTAGGAATATTCGGCGCTACCTTTATGATTGAGGGACTTGGAACAAATAAAGCAAGTTTGTGGGCCGAAGGAATTAAGGAAGCTCTCAATGTCGGAAATGAATCTGTATCTTTTCTTTATTATCATGGGCAAGCGGATGCAGATCACTACGAAAACTTAATTAATGTACTTAAGTCTCCTTACTTTACCCCTGATGCAGCAGTACAAGCGCGACGAATTGCGAAAGTTGTTGGTCGTTTGTACGCATTACAACTAGAAGAATTAGACAACGTTTAGGTCATTGATCTAAGCGTTGCTTAAGGACTGATAATGAGAAATCGATTAAATCCTGACTTTTATGATGCGGTTAAATACGATCCGCACTTAAAAATTTCAGCAGAAGAAAGAGCGGAATACATTTCTGATGTAAACAAGAAGTCGACGCGAATTTTGTTACCGATAATTCGTTTTATCTTAGTTTTAGGTATTCATATTCTTCGGTTTATTAAGAGAATATTGCCATTTAAAGTAAAGAGTCATGGATTACTTAACAAGCTTGGTGTTTGGTTTATGGGGAATTTTATATCACCTCAGGCGCTAGGATACATTATTCGTCACTTTCAATATGAGTCTGCTTTAATTAACTTTGTCGCCGACAATTGTGGTTCAGATAAGGTTGAACGCGTTGACTTAATGCCAACGCATGTTTCTCAATTAGGTGATACTAACGGTGTTAATGCGATCATGTTGCATGATTTCAATATCTATAACCATATTATTGATACTGGAATGCATGATGATGTTAACGTTACCGATCGTATTCCTCTGGATAAGATCAATTTTGATGCATTGAACTTACCTGAAATTGATATTGAGGAGCAACGTAAACGCTGGATGAACTTTGATATTGAAACTTCAGCCTACATTATGGTGTTTTTCTTGGTTCTATTTCTGTCGGATGAAGAAGGAGAGAGGGCGGCACTTTCATTGCAGTTTGACGAAAGTCTTTTTGCTTCTTTATCAAATATGACCGGTGACGATTATTTTCGATGCCTGTGTCCTATGAAGTACACTCATTGGTTGCGCTATCAATTTGATGTTGTCAAAGATCTTCGTTGGCATATGATTTCTATCGATTATGCCTACAATCAAATGATGTCGATTAAGAAAAAGCAGGTGAGCCAAGGAGCAGAACAGCAAGAAGTAACACGTTCAACTGAAGAAGAGGCTGCACTGGCTTAATAACCTTGAGTCCGGAATTCTAATCTTGGATTTATTGTTACTAAAAACCTTACTCTCGATATTTAGATTGAGTGTAAGGTTTTTCACTTCAAGAACTGTTAGCTTTTCAATTGACGCTAAGCTCGCTCGAGATTGACTTCTTGATTATCTATCAATCGCGGTTGTCCGAGCCACGCTGCTGCAGCGATGAGTAGTTTTGAATCAGACTCTTTAGCTGATTCTAAATCATCTTGGCGAACAATATGAAAGTAGTCTACTTTAAAGCCATCATTTGTAAGCTGTTGGATGGCGTGCTTCTCAAGTGACCTAAAGTTTGTGTCGCCAGCTTCAATTTGTTTTTGTGCTGCAAGAATGATTGCTCGTAGGTGTGAAGCTTTATCTTTTTCTATTTGCGACAAGTAACCATTGCGAGAGCTCATTGCCAGTCCATTGGGTTCTCTTTTTATATCTCCACCGATAATTTTTATCGGCATGCACAAATCAGACACCATTCTCTTGATAACCATGAGTTGTTGATAATCTTTTTTGCCAAAAACCGCAATGTCAGGTTGTACGATATTGAGTAGTATATTGACTACTGTAGTGACGCCTAAGAAATGGCCCGGGCGACTGGCGCCGCAAAGTTTTTTTGTAAGCGCTTCGATGGCTTCCACTTTAGTGTGATTTTCTTTTCCACGAGGGTAGATGCTATCTAAATTTGGCAGGAATAAAATATCCGTATTTAGAGAGTCTAATTTTTCTTTATCTTGCTCAAACGTTCTGGGATAGGCATCGAAATCTTCATTGGGCCCAAATTGCATTGGGTTAACAAAAATACTGACAATGACAATATCTGACTCTGCTTGTGCTAGCTTTACCAGACTCAAATGGCCATCGTGTAAATTGCCCATTGTTGGAACAAAGCCAATACGCTTGCCAGATCTTTTTTGTTCGAGAACAAAGTCCTGTAATTCTTCTTTATTTTGAAAGAGTTTCATAGTTAATAATCGTTATTATTTAAAGCTGTGTTCATCACCTGGAAAGTTTCTCGCTTTAACCTCAGAAACAAAGAGTTCGATGGCTGCTTTAATATCGCCATGAACTTCAGCCATAAAGTTTTTAACGAATTTAGGCTTAAACTGAGTATTAAGTCCTAGCATATCTTGCAATACAAGTACTTGCGCATCGCAATCAGCACCAGCACCAATTCCAATAGTTGGAATGGTTAATGACTCAGTCACCTGTTTTGCGAGGGTTGAAGGAACGCATTCTAAGACCAATAATTTTGCTCCTGCATTTTGTAATGCTTGAGCATCTTCAAGGAGTTGTTTGGCCGTTTTGTCATCTCTTCCCTGCACTTTAAATCCGCCAAGAGCATCGACAGATTGCGGCGTTAAACCCAGGTGGGCGCAAACTGGTATTCCGCGTTCAGTTAGACCTTTTACCGTGTCTGTTAACCATTGGCCACCCTCAAGCTTAACCATGTTGGCACCTGACTGCATGATGCGTGTTGCATTAATATAGGTCTGTTCTGGTGTTGCGTAGCTCATGTAGGGTAAATCACCAATAATAAGTGAACGATTAACACCTCGTTTAACATTTTTAATGTGGTAGCACATATCTTCTAACGTAACAGGAACCGTTGAGTCGTGCCCTTGAATGACCATTCCGAGAGAATCACCGACTAAAATCACTTCGACATTAGCATCATCCATCAGTCGAGAAAAAGTTGCATCGTAGGCTGTGAGCACAGCAAAAGGTTCGTTGCGCTCCTTAAGTTCTTGAAGAGTTTGAATGGTGATTTTTTTCATAATGATAGTTAATTTTAAAATTTAAAGGATATCTGGTTTGGGATTAAAATAATGACGGCCTGAAGTTGTTTCAGTAATTCGTTCGATTAATCGTTGGTAATCGTCTTGACGATCAACCAAATCAAAACCATTCGTATTGACGATTAGCAATGGCGAGCCTTGGTAATAATGAAAGAATTCCATGTAAGCATCGCAAATTTTTACCAGATACTCTCTCTGAATCGTTGATTCAAAAGAACTCGACCGTTTGCGAATTCGCTCTAACAAAATATCAACTGGCGCTTGTAAATAGATAACGAGATCAGCAGTAGGCGTATCAATAGTTAAGTTATCGTAAACTTGTTGATAAAGTGCTAGTTCGTCAGAGTCGAGAGTAAGCTGAGCAAAAAGTTTATCTTTGTCCATTAAAAAATCGGAAACATAAGCCGACTTGAACATATCTGATTGTTTTAATTCTTTGAGCTGTTGGGCTCGTTGAAATAAAAAATACAATTGAGTCGGTAAAGCGCCACTTTTGGGATCTTGATAAAAACGAGGTAAGAACGGATTTTCTTCGGCATTTTCTAACAATAACTCAGCTTGATAATGCTCTGCTAGCTTGCGAGCTAGAGTGGTTTTTCCTACGCCTATTGGACCTTCGACGGCGATTAATTTTTGCGGATTATTATCACTCACGATAGTTTCTCTATGCCTGACTGATCAATAGTGTTTACGTATTCAATTAAGCGCGTACCATCAGGTAGTTCTTGGTTTTTTGCAATTTCAAACAGTGGCAACAAAACAAAGTTGCGCTCTTTCATCCCGTAGTGTGGCACTTTCAATTGTGGCAGGTCAATTGATTTGTTGCCATAGAGTAACAGATCCAGGTCGAGAGTTCTTGGTCCCCAGCGTTCTCCTTGTCTCACTCGTCCGTGTTGATTTTCGATCTGCTGCAAAGCCGTTAGCAGCTCCAGAGGAGTAAGCGCTGTTGAGATTTTAACAACTGCGTTGATGTAGTCATTTTGATCTTGTGGGCCCATAGGCGCGGAACGGTACAGCGAGGAGGACTGAACAACTTGAGATTTTAAAATGTTATTTAAGTCTTGTTGTGCTTGAATCACATGTTGAACTGGATTATCCAGGTTGCTGCCTACACCAATAAAAGCATTTATTTCGGTCATGAATTTTCTTTTGAATTCTTTTTTGGAAAACGACGTTTTTTGCGTTTACTTTTAAATTTCTTCTTTCCTGATAATGATTGAATCATGCTGCGCTGACCTTCTGGTGAGGCTTCTTGATAACGTGTCCACCAGTTGGCAATGCTGTTGAGTTTTTCGTCAGCTTGAGAGCGCAACACAAGAAAATCGTATGCTGCTCTGAATTTGGGGTGTTCTAATAATTTGTAAGAACGGTGCGTTCGGTACTCTAATCGCGATTGAAGAGCCCACATATCGCGTATTACCAGAGAAAACCGTTTAGGAATGGAAATGAATTGTGATTGTTCTGTTAGCACCTGGCTCATAGCTTTGTGTAAAGCATCATTTTTACTCATTCCCTGCTCAACTAATTGTTCTGCACGGTGCAGTAAAGGTTGCCACAGAAATACCGCATACAAGAATGCGGGTGTTATCGGCTTTTCTTGTTTAGCACGTTGGTCAGTACTTTCTAATGCGGCAAGAATGAACTGATTAAAGGTATCTTTATCGTCTAACTCAAGAGATTGCTGAGTTGCGGGCAGCATGTATCTAAATAGACCGTAATTACGCAATTCGCGATAGGTGTCTTGCGCATGCCCGGCTAAAAATAGTTTATGGCTCTCATCCCATAGGCGTGCAGCCGATACATTTCTAAGTAATTGAGCATTGGGTGCGATAGGCTTGGCTGTATTTTCTTCGATAGTTAATCCGAGTTTTACTGCCAAGCGAACGGCTCGCAACATGCGAACGGGATCTTCTTGATATCGAGTTAGCGGATCGCCTATTAATCTTAAATGACGTTGGTTTAAATCGGCCAAGCCACCGGTAAAATCTCTAACCGTATAGTCGTCACTGGAGTAGTAGAGGGCATTTACCGTAAAGTCTCGTCGTTCGGCATCTTCTTCGAGTGAACCATAGACATTGTCGCGGACTAGCATGCCTGATGCATGAGTTTGACCATGCGGACTTGATTGGTCATGGTTCGCGCGGAAAGTTGCCACTTCAATGGTTTCTCTACCAAAAAGTATATGAGCTAATCGAAATCGACGGCCAATAATTCGGCAATTCCTAAATAGTTTTTTGATTTCTTCAGGTGTTGCGTTGGTTGCAATGTCGAAATCTTTAGGATGCAGACCAAGTAATATATCGCGTACTCCACCGCCAACCAGATAGGCCTGGTAATTAGCCCGATGCAGTCGGTTAAGAACTTTTAGAGCATTGGCACTAATGAGCTTTCTTGAAACGCTATGATCATTTCGTCTTAATACGACGGGCTCGGAGCGCGTGGCTCGAGCAGGTTCTTTTTTAAATAGGTTTTTCCAGAACTTATTGATCATTGGGCAATAGGTTTATTATTGAGCCGGCAATCATACCAGCAACCACAATTTATGGAAGAGTTAATCTTCGGCTTCGTGATTCTCACCTTCATTTCCTAATGGCTGATTTTTGAGATTCATTGTTTTTGGAATTCGCTCCCATTGCCAGTGATTGACACCCCAGGCCAATATTTCTTCACAGGTGGCTGATTGGAGTTGGCTTTCTGGATTTTGTCCCAGAAGCTGGAGCGCTCGATATAAATTGTTTGAAGCGTCTCTGGGCTTTATGGCGGGCGCATAATTTTGTTTACTGAGTTTGCTGCCTGATGAATCTAACACTAATGGTATGTGCAAGTAAGAGGGAGCGGTCGCGTTAAGAAGCTGGTAAAGGCGTAACTGTTTTGGTGTTGAATCTAATAAGTCAGCACCTCGTACGATGCAATTTATGCGCTGATCGATATCGTCAACCACAACGGCTAGTTGGTATGCGAATAGGTCATCTTTCCGAAAGACCACAAAATCTTCCAAAGCTTGCTGATCGGATTGCTCTAATTTTCCTTGAACAGGGTCTTCAAATGGCAGGGGAGTCGATGATTGTTTTAGGCGTATTGCATGAGGTTGATTACTGATTTTGTTAATAGCACGACAGTGATTAAGATAGATGCCGCCCATTTCTCGAATGGATTTACGTGAACAATAGCAGGCATAGGTGGCGTTTTGCGCTGCTAGTTCATTGAGAATTTCATGGTAACGTTGATGTCGTTGACTCTGGTAAACAATGGCTTCATCCCATTGAAAGCCGAATGACTCGAGTGTTTTAATAATTTTATTCGTTGCACCAGGTTGCTCTCTTGGGGGATCTAAATCTTCAATACGGAGCAGCCAATTTCCATTGTTAGCTTTGGCATCCAAATAGCTGGCAAGCGCGGCAATGAGTGAGCCGAAATGAAGTGGTCCCGTAGGAGAGGGAGCAAAGCGTCCACGGTACGGTTCAGTGATGGTGCGTGTTGGTGACTGGGGTTGCATAGAGAAAAGGGCGCTTAGCGCCCTTTTGAAAATCTATTTGCCGAGCTGCTTTTCTTTGATTTCATCCAGCGTCTTACAATCGATGCAAAGGTTTGCAGTTGGTCTTGCTTCAAGGCGTCTTACGCCGATTTCGACACCACAGGATTCACAGTAGCCGTATTCTTCGTCATCAATTTCCTGAATAGCGCCCTTAATCTTCTTTAATAGCTTGCGCTCACGATCACGTGTTCGTAGCTCAAGACTGAATTCTTCTTCCTGACTTGCACGATCGACAGGGTCGGGGAAGTTTGCGGCTTCATCCTTCATATGGCTTACTGTTCGATCAACTTCTTCCATTAACTGTTTCTTCCATGTTTCCAATATATTGCGAAAATGAGCACGCTGTTCAGCGTTCATATATTCTTCGCCTTTCTTTTCCTTATAGGGGGCAATTCCTAGGTTACCTAGAGTTGTTGACGTTGCCGCTTTCGTTGATTTTTGAGCCATTGACCGCTCCCAGCCTAATCAAAGTTAATACATCATCGGGACGAGTGGCGGGCCAATCTTTCTTCTTGTTAGCCACTCGCTGATAAGCCCAGCCACGGATATATACCACACT
This sequence comes from Pleionea sediminis, assembly GCF_007570825.1. Taxonomy (GTDB): domain Bacteria; phylum Pseudomonadota; class Gammaproteobacteria; order Enterobacterales; family Kangiellaceae; genus Pleionea; species Pleionea sediminis. The sequence continues at coordinate 2,311,836 of NZ_SUNB01000001.1, forward strand.
TAATCCGCGACAGATAGGCATTATGGGGATTAATTACCAGAGTTCAAGCTTTTAAAATCGACTAATTCACAACTTGAAGGTCTAATAACAAACCGTTATTTCGCGTGAAATTACCATCTCCTCAGGCGAGATGTCGACACCGTAGGCGATTATCTCAACACCGGCTTGATGGGCTTCTTTTAGCAGCTTGGCATAATCTGGGTCGATATGTGCTGCTGCTTTAACTTTTGAAATGCCTGTATGCTGCACGCAGAATAGTAATATAGCACGGTTTTCACCGTCTTTGACGAGTTCTATGAGCTCTCGCAAGTGCTTTTGCCCTCGAGCAGAAACTGCATCGGGGAAATAGCCGATTCCATCATCCTCTTTTAACGTTACGCTTTTCACCTCGACATATGCGGGTTTTCGATTCTTTGACTTGAGTAAAAAATCGATACGACTATTTTCTGAGCCGTATTTAACTTCTCTGTGCACCGAGTCGTAATTCGATAACTCGCTAATCAATTGGGCTGAAATCGCCTCCTCTACTAACTTGTTTGCTAAGTGAGTATTAACTCCGATGCGCTCGCCAGACGGAGTTTCTGCAATGGTCCAAGTGTATTGATATTTGCGTTTTGGATTGTTGGAGTCTTCAAGATAGACTGTCCATTCCGGTTCCCAGCAGGCTTTCATTGAGCCAGTATTAGGGCAATGAACCGTAATTTCTTCGCCATTTTTCAGTCGAACATCGGCCAAAAATCGTTTGTATCGTTTGATTAAAGTTGCCTGAATTAAAGGTGAGTTGAACTTCATAATACGGCTTTATTTTAAAAAAAGCGGAGTATAAGCATTCAAGATAGGCGGGTCAAAAGCCAGACTGCATCGTCATCTACTTTTATTTCCGCGGGTCTGAGGTGTTGACCGAGGCATGGGCCCCTTACACATCGCCCTGTTTTTGGGTCGAACTGAGCGCCATGTACCGTGCAAAAAATATGGTATCCATCGAGTGCGATAATTCGGTCGCCGTCGTAATTTAGTCGAGCATTTGCGTGTGGACAGTCATTTAAGTAGGCTCGAATAGTACCGAGAGCGTTTATAATAATATAACTTTCGTCAGGTTTAATATCGACGACGAGCCCTTTATTGGGGTCTATCTCATTTATCTGGCAAAGTTTGAGCATGGTTTATCCCATCTGACTTTAGAGGTAGTTTAGTTGAATCTTATTTTTTTGAGCATTCTTTTATTGGTGGTGGTTTTTGCTGCATATTGGGGCTATTTTTGGATTTGCCAAAATAGAATACTCTTTCCAACACACAAACTAAAACAGTCAGAGCCTTTGAGTGTTGAAACTTTTTGGCTTAATTTCGAATGGGGGAAAACAGAGGCCTTATTTTTGCCTGGCTCTGGTGAAGGGGCATTACCAACTGTGATCGTTGCGCACGGACAAATGGGGCTGATCGATGGCTGGTACGAGCGATTGAGTACGCTACAAAACCAAGGAATGAACTGCCTGCTAGTCGAGTTTCCTGGCTATGGTCGAAGTGAGGGTGTTTGTTCGGTACAAAAATTAAAAGAAACATTTTGCGCCGCTTATGACTGGGCGATTGCCCAACCGAGTGTCGATGCATCACAAATAATCGGCTTAGGTCGGTCAATGGGAGGTGGGGTTATCACTCAGCTAGCCAAGCTTCGAACTCTGCGTTGTCTTTGGCTGATGTCGACGTTTACATCGTTAAGGCCATTTATTGCCAAGAAATGGATACCCCCCGTTTTATTGAATGATTCTTTGAATACTCTAACCACCTTGCGTCAGCTTGATATTCCATGTTTGATTTTACATGGCGCATCTGACGATGTGATTCCCGCTGAGCACAGTCGCGTTTTGGCAAATGTAGTTTCTGAAAGTCAGTTAATGATGGAGCCTGGTGATCATGAACATTGTCCTGCCGATTGGGAGCGGTTCTTGACTGATGCCGTCGAGTACTATCAAAAACTGGTTGCGGCTCCGTCCAAACACTAAAACAGCGAAATTTAAGAAACATTCAGCTTTTAAGGCGCTTCATGTAAAATGGGTGTAAGGCAGAACCATTTAAGCAATGACGAAACTCGATTTTTTTATCCTTCGACCGAAGTCCTTGCCAGGCAGTGTGTCCGATAATTCGGATGATTGGAAAATATTTATGGCACTAATTGATGCGGCGAAAGCCAAGTTGCCCACTATTTGGGGCGAGTTTGAAATTCATGCACTTGAGGATAACGATACTCAGAAAGAGCATGTAGCCCTGACGATGGGTGATTTAACGGGCGAAGAGCCTGTTTTGGTGCGTATTCACTCTGAATGTTTAACGGGCGATGCTTTGTTTAGTATGCGTTGCGATTGCGGGCCACAATTGGAAGCCGCACTAAAAAAGATTTCAGAGGCTGGACGTGGCGTGTTGTTGTATTTGCGGCAAGAGGGGCGTGGAATCGGGCTAGTTAATAAAATCCGTGCTTATGCGTTGCAAGATCAAGGAATGGATACTGTTGAAGCAAATGAGACGCTAGGCTTCGATGCTGATGCGCGAGATTTTACATTAGCTGGCCGCACGCTTAAGGCATTGAATATTAAGAATATTAAATTGATGACCAATAACCCTCGTAAAGTAGAATCAATAGAAGCTTCGGGTATCAATGTTGTTGAACGGGTACCAATGAAGTATGGTAAGAATCCGCACAACGAAAAATATCTTTCGACGAAACATGGCAAGCTGGGGCATTTGTTCTAACCCTGTTCTTTGGCTTTCAATCTGACAATTTGCACTATTAAATTCAGTAAAACAATTTGGTTCGTTTTCTCTGCTGAGAAGATCATTCAAGAAATAAATTAATAGGAGCCCTCATGGCGAATGTTTTAACCGTAAAATTGTCCAGTCAACCTGCTAGCGGTGTATGGAATGAAAAAGCCAACATCTCATTTGAAGGCGATTCGGTTACTGTTCATTTAAACGGTGTTATGGACGTTGAACAAATTCAATCGGCATCCCGACAGTTATTGGCATTAGGATTTCGTTCTTTTCAATTATCGGGTGACGACTGGGGATTCGAAAAGCAGTTTGCATTTGCTCAAGGAGTTTACTCGCCAAAAGGAATTCCTGAAGTTCAATATCATTCTCTTTCTGATGAAGAAAATAAAGATCTTCAGAATTTAATAAAGATCAGTTATTGGACCCGTCAACAAGTTAACCGAACACCAGAAGAAATGTCGCCGCAAGTTCTAGCCCAAGATACAGCCGACTTTATCGCATCGTTCGCTCCAGAGAATGTGAGTTTTAGAACTATCGAGGGTGAAGAATTACTCGATCATGAATTAGTCGGTATTCATGGAGTTGGCCGTGGTAGTGTTCGCCCTCCAGTTTTATTGGAGTTAGATTTTTGTCCTGACGGATGGGGTGATGCTGCCCCAATTGCCGCCTTGGTAGGTAAAGGTATTACTTTTGATAGCGGCGGTTACAGTATTAAACAAAGCGAATCTATGCTGCATATGAAGGCCGATATGGGAGGCGCTGCAACTGTCGCTGGCGCGCTTGCCTTAGCCATCAGTCGCGGGCTAAATAAACGCGTAAAACTGTATTTGTGCTGTGCCGAAAATTTAATTAGCGGACATGCTTATAAATTAGGTGATGTACTCACTTATAAAAATGGATTGTCTGTTGAGATTGTTAATACGGATGCTGAAGGTCGTCTGGTGCTGGCAGATGGTTTAATTTTGGCAAGTGAATCGGGTGCTGAGTTGATCTTGGATGCGGCGACTTTAACGGGAGCTGCTGTCACAGCATTAGGAGAGCATTACAACGCGGTCTTTAGCTTCGATAAGCAACTATCTGATGAAATTCTTGGATTCTCGAAAGCAGAAAATGAAAATCATTGGCCGCTTCCTTTAGAGCCATTTCACGCTGCATTAGCACCATCAAATTATGCTGATACAGCGAATAGTCGGCCAATAAAAGGTGGCGGTCCAGGTGGTGCGAGTAATGCTGCTGGATTTTTATCTCGTTTTGTTGCTAAAGGACGCCGTTGGGCGCATTTTGATCTTGCCGCTTGTATGTTGGGTTCCGATAGTGGTTATTTGTCTGCAGGCGGCACTGGTAAAGGAATTAGAACCATTGCTCGAACTCTGCTCGAGGAATAGTGTAAGATATCCGACCAGAGGCTGACTACTTGCTTAGAGGCAGCGCCTTCAAAAATTTTAAATTGTTGGAAATTAAGGAATTACTATGAAAAAGCTATTAATCGCTTTGGGTATATTAATCGTGGTTTACCTGGGGGCTTTTATTTTTATTAAGTCAACTTCTGGTGACTTAATGGCTCAAGAAATTGAGCAAATGAAGAAATATCAGTTGTCAGCTGAAGTTGTTAGTGAAGAGTCAGGACTTTTCTCTAGCACTGCGAAGATGGATGTTAAGGGTGCTGGTCAGTCTGAAGTTTTATTTTCGATTGAGCAAACGAATTCTTACGGACCAATCTTATTCACCAATGACGGAATTAAGTTTGGCTTAATTCATATCAGTGCTGATTTGTTACCAAGTGAAGAAATGAAAAAGGACATTCCTGAAGGCGTTAATGCTGAGGATTTGTTCGACATTAATATTTTAACGGGTTTTACTGGCGGTGTTGAAGGCGATATTTACTTCAAGGGTTTGGATTTCGCTGATAAAGATGCTCAAATCAACATGTCTCCGGCAGAATTTCATTTCGTATCAGACGCTGGTTACCAAACCGTTAAAGGTGATGCTTCTTGGCCGGGACTAACCGTCACTGCTGAGGGTGAAGATGGTATGACCGTAAGTGGTGTAAATCTTACTTTCGATCAAACATTGGTTTCTGGAAGTTTTGTTGATGGCACAGCAATTTATTCAGGTGCTGGCGCTTACACAATTGATGAAGTTGTATTTAAGGACGCTCAACAGTTTTTTAAGCTAGCTAAAATGGAACTCGGTTATAAATCGGATGTTCAAGAGTCAGGCGAAGCAATGGACGTTTCAATGAGTTTGAAATCGGATCTTGTTAACGTTGCTGGTGAGAAATTTACTGATAGTTCATTGAATATTTATTTCAACAACTTAGATATGGCTTCAATGAAACAATTGGGTGAAATTAGCGGAAAAATGCAAGAGTCTGCATTGAAAGGTGAAAATGTTCAGGGCTACCAAATGCAATTAATGAATACCATGATGCAACTGGCTCAAAATGGTCCGAATATTCAAGTTAAAGACACTCAAATTACAACGGAAGATGGCCTTATTAAAGCAATGTTAGATGTTAATGTTGATAAAAATAAGGTTGACCCTGCAAATCCGATGAGCACTATGATGGCAGTTGATGCCATTCTTGAAGCTTCTGCTCCAGAAGCCTTTTTTACAAAGAAAGGCATGGCGCCAATGTTAGATCAGTGGGCGCAAATGAACTATGTTGTTAAAGACAACGGAACACTTAAAGTTGAAGCTACCTTCAAAAATGGTATGCCATTAGTTAATGGTCAACCAATGCAAGGTATGTAATTTCATTTACCTTTGAGGTGTATAGAAAAAGAGAGCTTTCTAGCTCTCTTTTTTTTAACTGATTTTTTATTATTACAGTAAGTCCAATCCTAAAATTTTTTCTTTATCCGTCGGAGTGTATAAGGGCCATGACTCAACAACTTCATAATGTATACCTGACTTGATAAATATTGACTCCATTAAACAGAAATATTTAATTTTCGTTGTTATGTTCTCTAAAACCTCAAAGTCCACGGGAGGCTTAGCATCTCGCGCAATAGTAATGTGAGGATGAAACCGCTTTTTTTCTCTTTTTATAAATGAAAGCGACTGCAAGTTTTTGGCGATGAATGTAGAGAGAGTTTGAATCTTTTCGAGACCTTCATCGAGCTCGCAAAACAACAGCTCGTTTTTCGGGAAATATCCGGTCTTATTAATAGATAGTTCGAATGGTTTTATTTCCGGTATTTCCATAGTATCAATAATATCAAATACTTGATGATTATTGACGTCACCTAAAAACTGCAGCGTCAGATGATAATTTTCAGGAGCGACTCGACGCCCATTAATATCGAGTAACAGTGTCCATTGTGCAATCTTATCTTTGAAGTCGTCTTCGAAATCAATAGCAAAAAATAGTCGATGTCGGCCCTTGGCACTTAAATTCATAATTAGCAGGAAGTCAGGTTTTCAATTTAAACAGCACTAACTATGATACTATCAGTCTAACGTATAAAATTAAATCTAAACCTGACGTTGCTAATTGGTGTATGGGCAAAAAGAACACAAAATGGCCAGCGATAAAGCAGTTTATTATTCGACTTTCGATTATTGGCAGTCTGTTTTTCATTGGTCTCATTATATACAGCGATGCAGAAATTCAGACAAAATTTGCAACCAATCGATGGCTCGTTCCTGCCAAAGTTTATGCACGGTCTAAAAACCTTTTAGAAGGGGAGCGAACTCAAGTAGAAGATTTGTTGTGGGAGTTACGTCAGCTTAATTATCGGAAAGTTATTAAAGCGACTCAACCAGGTGAATTTGAGCAATATCAATCGGAATTCATTATTTTTGTACGGAGCTTTCCTTTTAGCGAAGGATTTATAGCGAGTCGAAAAATTCGTGTAGTGATTAAGAATGGTATAATCTCAGAAAGTCGTATCATTGACGGAAGCAATGAACCGGCACGACTCGATCCTCTTTTTATTGATCGCATTAACCCTCTCGTTTCTGAAGATCGTGAGCTCGTAAAGTTAGACAAAGTACCTCCTTTATTAGTGGATGCACTTATTCTTTCTGAAGATAGAAGTTTTTTCGAGCATATGGGAATTTCATTTAAGGGAATAGGCCGGGCATTATCACAAAACTTGTCAGAAGGTCGAGTTACCCAAGGCGGTAGCACGCTAACTCAACAATTAGTGAAAAACTACTTCCTCACAAACGAGCGAACTTTATGGCGCAAATTTCGCGAAGCTATAATGGCTGTTACTCTTGAAGCCAGATATTCTAAAGATGAAATTTTACAAGCTTACCTGAATGAAGTTTATCTTGGACAAGATGGTGCTCGAGCTATTCATGGTTTTGCAAAGGCTAGCCGTTTTTATTTTGATCGAGATATATCCCAATTAAACTTGTCTCAAATTGCGACACTCGTTGCTTTAGTGCGAGGGCCGTCTTTTTATGACCCGCGACGTCATCAGCAAAGAGCTTTAGAGCGCCGTAATTTAATACTGAATCAAATGCTAGAATTTAAAGCCATTACTGAGCAGCAAATGCAACTTGCTTTACAGCGCTCTTTGCAAGTGGTTCCTAAATCGCAAAGCAAAGTTAGTCGGATGCCTGCTGCAATCGGAATGGTTCGACGACAACTAAAACAGCATTATTCCCTAGAGCAATTACAACACCATGATCTTTCTGTTTTTACGACGATTGACCCTCGTATTCAGTTTTCGGCAGAACAAGCTCTAAAAGAGAGAATTTCTTGGTTAACGAATAACTATCCTTCTGTCCCAAAAAACTTACAAGGCGCTACTGTTGTCAGTGATCGATTGCGCGGTGATGTGCTAGCGGTGGTTGGCGATCGAGATCCTGGCTATGCCGGATTTAATCGAGCAATTGATGCCTATCGACAAACAGGGTCGGCAATTAAGCCTTTTGTTTACTTAACGGCTTTACAGCGAGCATCAAAATTTTCTTTGGTGACAAAAGTTGAAGACAAGCCTTTCACTCTTACAGCAACCGATGGATCGGAATGGACGCCGCAAAATTATGATAAAGAGTTTCAAGGTGAGGTTACGCTCGCAGAGGCTATGACACACTCATACAATTTATCAACTGCTCGCCTGGCACTGGATGTTGGCATTGAAAATGTCATTGATAATCTTTACGAATTTGGTTTTTCACGAAAGCTATATGCATTTCCTTCATTTGCCTTGGGAGCCCAAGAAATGTCACCCTGGGAGCTGCTTAAGCTATATCAAGTTATTTCATCGAATGGATTAAAAGTCGAGTCTAATATTATTTCCAGTGTTATCCATGCTGATGGAAAAACTTTGGATAGATATCCCTCAACGGCTGAACAGGTAGTTTCACCGGAAGTTATATATTTAACCAGTCAGTTATTGCGAAAAGTGGTGCAGGAAGGAACTGCAAGCAGTTTGAATAATCGAATGCCTAATTATCAAGTTGTTGGAAAAACAGGTACAACAGATGGATTAAAGGATAGTTGGTTTGTTGGTTTTAGCGCGAGGTATCTCGCCGTCGTTTGGGTGGGCGTTGATAATAATGAGCCTGCTTTATTAACGGGCGCTTCGGGGGCAATGCGAGTTTGGGGTGACCTTATCTTGTCAATCGAAAATGAAGCATTAGAACTACGCCGACCTAAAGGTATTGTCACTGCGAGTTCTGGTTGGTTTGCTGACTGTGTTCCTTTTATTGCGGGGTATTTACCTGAATCTTTCAGTGAGTGTGATGAATAGTACAGCAATCGTTTGTTTATTAGTCTCATTTATAAGGAAATATAAATTTCTGCTTGCAGAGCAGGGGTGAAAATGTTTATCTTTGCGAGCAACGGAAGAAAATAATAAAAAATTATGCAGCAAAATTTTATATTGGATGAAAGGTTGGACGCTGACTGTCACTTGGTGGCAGATTTATCTTTGAGTCGATTGCTATTAATGAATGACAATCAATACCCTTGGCTCATATTAGTTCCTCGGGTTAATGAAGTTCAGGAAATGTACGAGCTTTCAACGGAGGATCAAAAATTATTATGGACAGAAATCGCAGATGTCAGTCGGTTATTGAAGAAGCTCTATCAACCAACCAAAATTAATATTGGTGCGTTGGGTAATATTGTTCGCCAATTACATGTTCATGTTATCGCTCGTTACGAAACCGATAAATCTTGGCCGGGACCTGTTTGGGGGGCTCATCCACCTCAGAACTATTTAAACGAAGAATGCATGTCGACAATTGAAAAGATAAGAAAGGAATTAGTCGCTCAGAAACTGCTTTAATATAAAAGCTTCATATTTTAAGATGGCTAAGTGAGTTTGTTAAAGTATTGCTGATAGCATTAAGCTCTTTACTTAAGTCTAATCCTTTTGATGAGAGGCTTTTGCTTTCTTCACTTAAGTTTCTTACTTCATGAACATGTTCGTTTACATTATTCATGACAGCTGTTTGTTGCTCAATCGCTGTTGCAATCATCGAGTTCATATCGTTTATCGTTGCTACATTACTTTCAAACTTTTCCATTTTGCTTTGATTGGTCTCTGCTTCTCTAAGAAAAAGGTGAATTTTTTGAACAGAAAAGAGGCCTGCCATAAGGAAGGCCTGATATTTAATTTAGTTTGTGGTTGGATTCAACTCAACGTGTGAAAGGTTTTTATCGATCAATTCTTTGGCATACTCGAGATCAACTTCTTCGATAGTTTGTTTTCCTGTAGTGAGCTGCTCTAAAATCTGATTCTGAATGACACCACGAGCCTTAGCTTCAGCATAGGGCAAACGATGGAACATGACCATAGAATAACGCGGTACAAATTGATCTGGGCAAAGTTTTTCTAGTTCAAAGGCGAGCTGCTTTTTAAGTATAAATTGAGGGTTATTAACAGAGTCTCGCATTTCGATATAGTTTTCTATTGCCATATCAGCGATTGCGTTGCCGTTGTCTATTCTCAGTCGTTCCGTTTCGCTAAAAATTGATAACCAATCGCCCTGATATTTTTGAATTTGTGCATCGAGCTCAGAGACATCTTCAAATCCACAGTTCATGCCTTGTCCGTGAAAAGGAACAACTGCATGAGCAGCATCGCCAATAAGTAGGGCTTTGTCTTCAAGATGCCATGGCGAACAACGAACAGTGGCCAAACTTCCTGTTGGATTCTCAAAGTAATCTCGGGTAAGTTCTGGCAATAAAGGAAGCAAATCAGGAAAGTCGTTCTTAAAAAAATTAATGAGCTTTTCTTCATCATTGATTGACTCAAAACTTATTTCGCCGGAATTTGGCATGAACAAAGTAACCGTAAAGCTTTTATCTCGGTTTGGTAATGCAATAACCATATAGCCACCGCGTGGCCATATATGCAGTGCTTCGGGCTCAATTTGAAAATCGCCATTTTCACCTGGAGGAATCGAAAGCTCTTTATAACTATGACCTAATGGCTCGACTGTATTTTTTTCTGTGGTGTGTTGATGGATCGCTTCACGGACAGCAGAGGCGCTTCCATCGGTACCAATAACTCTTTCAAAAGGATGATGAGAGACTTGTCCTGTTATTTCATTTTCAACGGTTAATGAGAGATTGTTAAAGTCAACGTGGGTGCAGCGTTGATTAAAGTGAATAGTAACGTTGCCACTATTCTCTGCAGTGTCCATACACAATTTATTTAAATCACCTCTAGAAACTGAATAGATAACTTCTTCAGGTCGATGTCCGTACGGCTGGAGAACTTGGTTGCCGCTTTTATCATGGATCATTCGGCCTTTCATGGGGGTTAACATGGCTTGAACTTGATCCATTAATCCAATTTGCTGTAATGGGTAAATGCCACGATTGGCTAGAGCGAGATTTATCGAGCGTCCAGCTGATATATCTTCTTTCCGCATATCAGGACGACGTTCAAATATTTCGACATTAAATCCTCGACGGGCCAAAAATACAGCGCATAAACTACCGACGAGTCCGGCACCAATCAAGGTAATCTTTTCTTTTGGTTGGCTCATTGTCTCTCCCAAATGCATTTATGAAAAAGCGGATGTCATTCTCAGGTTATTATTGAGTTAAGCTTTCTTTTAAAATTTGCACGAAGCGGTAACAATCTTCGTAGGTATTGTATTGAGGAACGGGGGCAACGCGGATAACGTTAGGATATCGCCAGTCACCTGTAACTCCTGCGGCTTCAATGCGTTCGAAAACTAAGCGGCCATCTAATCCGTGAGTGTCTATGGTCAAACTTAATTGACACCCATGTTCGTTATCTTTTTCCGGGGTAATTATCTTTACATCCGATGCCAGCTCCTCATTAAGTAAATATCTAAGATAGCCAGTTAATTTGAGAGACTTTTCTCGAAGAGCTTGAATCCCTCCTGCTTCTTTGACCGTATCAAGGGATGCTCGAATAGCAGCGAGGGACAAAATGGGAGGGTTTGACAGTTGCCAAGCTTCGGCACTTTCAATGGGATCAAAGCGGTTATCCATCTTAAATCGAGTGTCTTTATTATGTCCCCACCAGCCGGCAAAGCGTGGAAGATCTTTATTTTTGTGGTGCTTCTCGTGAACGAAGCAACCTGCAACCGCTCCTGCTCCTGAATTTAAATATTTGTAATGACACCAGCAGGCAAAGTCAACGTCCCAGTCGTGTAACGACATTTCAATGTTGCCAGTCGCGTGAGCTAAATCAAAACCAACAACGCAACCTTTCTCATGACCCGCTTGGGTTATAGCCGCCATATCAAATACTTGACCACTATAATATTGAACCCCCGGTAACATGATTAAAGCAATGGAGTCACCTTCATCTTCTATTACTTTAAGTATGTCTTCGGTTCGAAAGGTATCTTCTCCCTCACGTGGTTTTATCAGTAGCATTGAATCTTCGGGATTGTGGCCATGAAATTTGATTTGTGACTCAACGGCATAATGATCGGAAGGGAAGGCATGATCTTCGATAAGAATTTTATGTCGAGTATCTGTCGGTCTATAAAAACTTACCATCATTAAGTGAAGATTGGTTGTTAGGGAGTTCATCGCAACAACTTCACTGTGTTTGGCGCCAACTAGATTGGCCAGACCTTCTGTTAAAAACTCATGGTAAGGCATCCATGGGAAGTCTCCCGAAAAATGCCCCTTTACGCCGTACTTTTGCCATTGAGACAACTCAAAAGTTAAGTACTCTTGTGTTTTTTGGGGCTGCAATCCCAAAGAGTTTCCACACAAATAAATTTCGTCATCACCATTGGATTGTTTGGGAATATGAAACTGACTTCGCATGTGTTTTATAGGATCGAGTTGATCGAGCTCTTTGGCAAATTCTAAAGTATTTTGAAATTCAAACGTTTGGTTCATGATTGATTCTCTAAAGGATAAATAACTGGACGACTGGGTCCTGCGTCAGACTCAAAAGAAGGTATATTTAAACTTAATAAGTAATGACCATCGGCAGCTGTTTCTGGGACAAAAATCATTTCTGTAATCGTTTTTTCTGTGTGAGTTGCCGGTACAGCAACATGAGAGCGTTGTGGCACGTTCCAATAAATATGATGATTCGATAGTATTCCATCATCGTACATTTTATCGATAGACGGAATATCAACTAGTAAGTGTTTGATGCCTTTGTCATTTAAATACTCAATGGCATCGTTAGTGAAAAAAGGAGGCTGCTGTTCATTGGAGTAGGTACAAGCCTGCTTTTTTTCGCTATTGGGTAATGTTCGTATAATGAGGGCCTCTAAAAGAGGGCTGTTAATTTCAGACAGCTCTGCAGTGAGCAGTTTTTTACTAATGATACGGTCGGTTGCTTCGAGACTGGGCTGATAGTAATCAGTGCTTTCTGAAGGCGAATGAGGGATTACCGAGATAACCGTCGCTGGAATGAGTGATTGTGCAAGTTTTCCGACCGGAATAGAGTCACTAACAATGTGTGACACCGACTCGGTATGTGTGCCATTGCAATGAGGCACAAACGATATTTCTTTAACGTTACAACTGCCACCGCGGGAGGTGTCGCCGATGAAGCCATCCGACTCAATCGCTTTGGCACTGGCTTTTGGTGCGCCAAAATGATTAGGTTGTGCACCATCAAACAGTAATGGAATAGCGAGAGATATAGGACTTGAGCTATTCACTGTAAATAATTGTTTATCAATGTCCAGTATGAGTTTCATTAGTCAAATTCGTATTTATTATGTGGCATGACATGACCGCACTCATCGCAAGTACGCAAGTCTTCACTGGACAAAAATCGGTTGAAGACGGCACCAAAGTCTTTCTCGATATCTTTAAGTGGAAAATATTCTTCGTAAAGCTTGTGATTGCAGCTCTCGCAAAACCACATTAATCCATCGGTTTCTTCTTCTCTTCGAACTTGCTCAACAACGAGTCCAATTGAATTTTCAAATCGAACTGGAGAGTGTGGAATTTTGGGGGGAAGAAGAAAAACTTCGCCCGCTTTTATCGGATAGTCGACAACTTTATTGTCTTGCTGGGTTCGAAGTAACATTTCACCTTCAAGTTGATAGAAGAATTCGGGGCCTTCATTGTAATGAAAGTCTTTTCTGCCATTAGGACCGCCAACCACCATAATAATCATATCGCCATTGCGATAAACTTCTTTGTTGCACACTGGGGGCTTTAATTTGTCGCGATTTTCATCAATCCATTTTTGGAAATTTAAAACTTGCATTGGTGCACTCATAATCAGAGTCCTCTCAATTGTTCACTTACTCTATCGTTGCAATACATTTTAGCTCGATTGCAATTGGGGTGGGCAGTGAGCTAATTTCAATGGTTGTTCGACAAGGTTGGTTGTCCTTAAAATATTCGGCATAGACTTCATTGTAAGTATTAAAGTCTTCTTTCATATTGGTCAGGAATACTTGCACATCAACCAGCTGCTCCCAGCTTGAGCCGGCTTCCTCTAGTATCCAACGGACATTGTCAAAAACACTTCGACATTGAGTCGCAATATCATAATCTGTGATATTTCCATCGGCATCTAAGCTCACACCAGGGATGTCTTTACTGCCGCGCTGTCTTGGACCGACGCCTGACAGGAACAACAAATTGCCAACACGTCGAGCGTGAGGGTAAAGGCCGACTGGCTCAGGGGCTTTTTGAGAGTCGAATCGTTGATTTGAATCATTATGGCTCATTAGCTTCTCCGTTCGGTAGAGATTGAGTCGAGTTAATTGCTTTTAGGCGTGGAGCGCCAAATGTACTTAATACAGGTCGTCTAGCAGCGTTGTGGCTAGACAAAAGAAGATTTGCAGCCACGACGGCTGGCAAATATAGAACCAGAAGAGATTTTATTAAATAGTATGTTCATACTCAGCGTTTATACCGCTTGAGCTTCAAATTGTAAAGCCCAGATAAAAGCATCCGGGCCATAAAGCCTATTCTTGCTTCAACAAAGCTAGGGCATTGTTTTGGTGCCAGAGTCGATTCAGTTCTGCAACAAAAGTTCGATCCTTACCTGCTTCGTTTGATAAATACAGCAAAAATTCGCTATCGTCTTTGCGAGTAATGGTAAGAACTGTCGCCATTAATCCTGAGTTTGAGTACTGCACATTCATATTCTTAATATCGCTGAACTTAGCGGTATCGACATGTAACGTATCGTTCTCTTTCCAATAAGAGAAAACATGATCTTTGGTGAATCCATTGCCATCGTTTCTAATAAACAGGAGTGCATCACTGTAAAAATACTCAATTTTTTGACCCGGTTTAATTACTTTTTTACGTTGTAGATATTTGATGTCATGAGCAAGCAGTTGATCGCCCGGAATTATGGATTCACTGGGTGTCAAACCAATTTGGCTGGTGAGATCAAATAATGACACTGGAACAATGCAAATTGCCAAGAGTACATGGCGTAGTTTCCAGCTTGAATTATAGTGAATGGCTTTTGATTGAGTAGCATTGAGTTGATTAATGACATCGACTAGAGGCCAAAGTAGTAAGGAGTAAAATAGTATTACTAACACTGTAAAGCTGATAAATCCTGCGCCAATATTGGCGATCAAAAATAGAAATGCAAGAACAGCACCCCAATATTTCGAAGGTAGCTTAGTTCTACCCATGACAGATAGACTGGCTTCATACAAATGCCGATACAGTGGGTAATACCAAAACGCATGAAATATTCCACGGGCAATAGGCATGATGGGATGGTGATTGGTTTGTTTTACGTAGTTCCAGTTTCGATAAAACCAGTAAATGCCAAAAATACCGAAGGTTAAAAATTGCATTATCAGCAACTTTGAAAATGTGATGGGGTAATAAAGCATTTTTCCTGAAAACGGATTTTTCGTCACATCACGATGCCAAAGCAATACGCTCGATAATATTAATATTAGCCATATTCCGATTATGCCAAGCACAAACAATGCGGAGTCTAGTGAGACATCTGAACTTTCCGATACGCTCAAGGCTTCATCTTGCTTTATTATTAAGGTATCTTCACTCGATTTTTTATTGTTTGCTTCAGGTATTGTTTGAAAAATACCATAACTTAAATCTTTCCGAACTTTTTTCAAGGCATCAAAATAATCTTTCAGCTTATCACTGGGGATGTAACTTACTTTGTTTATTAAATGATACTCTAACCTTAGCGTTTGCTCTTCAAACGCGACGCTACTTTTATAGTAGAAAAAGTCATTATCAATCACCGTTGATTCTGGCTCGAACTCCCAATCGTTGGTTTCAAAAGTAATGTTAATAACTTGTTTTTTATCGAATGGAAAGCTTACTGCTAAAGGATCGGTACGATTTCGATCAGAGTCGTCTGCAAGATTGGTTGATAAAATATTGGCATAAAACCATCCGTATGCTTTGCTTTCCTTTGACTTTTCTTTCCAAAAATTGTTTATTTCATAAGACTCTTTAGTATGCAGTTCTCCGTTATCTTGCAGCTCAAACAAGCCAGGTTCAACGACTGAAATTTCGGGATAATAATATTTGTAAAAGTCCGAATAGGATTTTCTCGTATCGTCGAGACTGACGCTGGCCAAGTCGGAACGTATTATTTCTGCATCAACACCTTTGTATTGGCTCGTTGATTGATATTTGACAGCTTTTGTTCGATCTTCTGGAATGAAGAAAGATTCTTTAATGACATAACTTCCAACGCTTACTTTTGGCGTTGCGTTTTCGAGTTGAGTTGCTTTAGGAGTTATTACCAAAGCGCGTTGATAATTGGGTTGGTAGATGTTACTAAGCTGTCCTGTTTGGTAAGTGCGTGTTGGATCGAGCCAGTAATCTTCATTATCAAGGTTAGCTTTGACAATAACATGGTTAAATGCGTTGACTTTTGGTAGACCTTCTTCAATTAGATGTTTTCGATAGGTGTTTACCAATGCTGGACTTGCGCCAATATTCAATTGCTTCAAAATTGAAATGAGCAAGACCGTTTTATCTTTACAGTCACCGTAGCGACGAGTTAGCGTTTCTTCTGCTGGAGAGGGCGCATGTGAGTTTGTTCCCATTTCGATGCCGAAGTAGCGTATGTTGTCTTGAACGTAGTTTAATGCCAGAGCTAGTTGCTCTTTTTTATTTTCTGTTTGTGAGCGAATGTCATCCGCGACATTTTTAATCGATTGATGTTCAGAGACGGCGTTCTGAAAAAGTGGCAAGCTCCAGTTGATAACGTCGCGCCAAGTCTTCGTTTCGCTAAATTCTATAAATGCGTATTTATCAAACCATCCTGGTACATTGCTATCGGTTGCCAAAGGCTTGGTATCGTAAATGCTGACTATATAATCTTTGCCATAGGATTTATTGATTACCTGTAACTTCTCTTCTGTATTGTGGAGTTTCGAATATAAAGTTTTTTCCTTTTCCCACTGAACTCTGATATTACGATGTTTTAATGGAACGGACCATTGAAGTCCAAAACTCCTGGAAGTAATTCCAGAAAATATTGGGTTGCTGCCTTTAGAGGTAAAGCTGTAAGAGAGAATATCATTAACACGAATATCATCGAGGATAATACTAATGGTTTTTCTTCCATCGTAAATTAAGCGATCGAGATCTTTCTCTTGTTGCAGTATGGATATCTTGGCCGTAGAAAACTTATCGATTTGCTGGCCATTACGAATGACCTTTATGTCATGAAACTCGATACTTTCATAACTGGGATCATAGTCAACGCTGATCTGAGAAGATTGCTCGACGCCAGTTGGATTAACGATTTTTCGAACATTTCTGGAGTACAGATACTCTTTATTATTTCTGGTCACTCGAAATTGGGCATCGGCTAGTAAGTAATAGATGCCATTTTTTATTTTTGACTCGGGAACTGCTGCTTGATGATCGACTGGGATGTGTTCAACCCAGTTGGGTCGGGGTTTTAGCTCGATTGTTTCACACAATCCATGGGTATGTATAAATATCAAACAGAATAGAACAATTTTTTTCATCGGTATTAACTTCTTTTCCAATCCCTTAGTCATTCAATCCAGTGATTAAAATGATTCTTACACTGGAGCTGAATCCTAACATAGGAGAAGTATTTTGAGTAAAATATACACTGGCGGAAGAGTGGCAATATGAACATTGTCATATTTTTCCCCTTAGTCGAAACTAACTCTGTAATATAAGGCCGTAATTAAAAACAATAAGTTACAAGTGAAAACTTAGATGCGGGCCAGTAAAAGATGACTGGCCCAACCGTAAAGAGGGCGAAATACTTGACTCAAAGCGCTCTTTTTTGGTCTTATTGCGGCTGGTTTTTATCGTGTATATTGAGTTGTCGGAGTTGTGATGTCGGAAAATGAGCCAGAAAACAATGGCGAGCCGGAAAATACTGAGCATTCGAGTCTACCAAAGTCGTTAGAGCTAACTACTCCTCGTTCGGTTGCTGTTGGTCGTGGTGTGGGTTGGATTGTAGACGGCTTTGGCTATTTTCAAAGTGCTCCCAGCAGTTGGCTTGCTATTGTTGGAATTGGATTAGCTATTTTACTCGTTTCTGCCTCACTGGGTACCGGCGGTCAGTTACTGCTAAACATCACTCAATATATCTGGGCGGGTGGTTTAATGCTGGGCTGTAAAGCGATTTATGAAGGGCGGCCATTTGTAGTTAGTTATTTATTCGAAGGTTTTAAGCAAGGACAAATTGTTAAATATTTGATCTTGGCACTCGTTGCCAGTGTTTTAAGCGGTGTCATTCAAGTTCTTGTGTTTGGTGATATGTCTGAGGCTTTTTCAAAAGCGAGTCAACAATCTCCAGAGGCATTGAGCCAACTTATTGCAACTGAAGAATTTAGAATTAAATTTTTGATGTTAATGCTTGCTATGATTCCGTTATTCATGGCAACTCTTTTTGCTCCTGTCCTTATTGCTGTTCATCGAGTATCTGTCTTACAGGCTGTTTATTTGAGCTTTATGGCGTGTTTGCATAATGCATTACCTCTGATTATTTATTCAGGGATTATGATTGCTTTATTTATTCTCTCCGTTATACCTGCGTTTATTGGGTTACTTATTTTTGTGCCCGTCGCTTATGCTTCTGTATTTTGCGCCTATAAAGATATTTTTACGAAACCCCACGCGGTTTTTGATCATATGGAAGTTTGAATCAGCAATGACGCTCTTACTTAGAGCGTCATTTCAAAGAACTGAAATCCGATAAAGATTAATAAACCGTTAATGGCAATTGAACCAATTGAAATTAAACGCCAGCTTAGTTCTTGCGTTTTTTGCCACACCCAGACACATCCCAAAGAGTAAGCGATACCTATCAAAATCATTATCCAGCCAGCAGCTTGATTTATTTGATTTGTATGAGTGGCAATAATAACGCCTTGCACAACTAGCAAACAACAAATGTAATAGGTTGCAATGTCAGGACGTCCTTTCAAGGTAAACACGGGAATGGGTGATGCTAGTAATACAACAGGAATGATGAGAATACTAAAAAGCAGAAAAAGTTCCATAATTGACCTAAGTTTTAACTGTATGATTTAAAAGCGTTTATATTAGTTTTATTGTATTTCACTCGGATTTTACAGTAATTAAATGTAGAAAGAGGGAATATTTTATCAGGTGAGACGTTATTCCTGTATTAGAGAGCAAAATGGATGAAAAGTTCGTTGGTTAATCAAATGATTCAAGAGCATTCACAAGGTGCCTTTGCGATGGCAATGAACATGCTAAAGTGTCGCGATGATGCTCAAGATGTGATTCAGGATGCATTGTATTCATTGTTAAAGCAACCGCGACTTCCATCGGAATCTAATCAGTTTCGTATGTTGTTGTTTAAAGTTGTACGAAATAAAGTGATCGATCGGATTCGAGCGAAAAAAAAACGCAAAGCAGAGGTATTGGAAGAAGAACATTCGCCTTCCTGTGGGCATCATGAGCCTGATAATCAATATGAGCAAGCGCTCATGAAAACGCAGCTACAACAAGCTTTGACCGCATTATCTGCTGAACATCGAGACATTATTTTACTCAAAGATTGGCAAGGCTTCTGTTATGCCGATATTGCCAATATTCTGGGAATTGAGCCTGGAACTGTAATGTCTCGGTTACATAGGGCACGCCTGGCGCTGCGAAATTTACTGCAACAAGGTGACGATAAATGAGTAACTTATGCAAAGAGATTGAGCTGATGTTGTCCGGCTATCTGGATGGTGAATTAACTCAACAGCAATCACAAGGGGTCCATGCTCACCTCGAGCAATGTGAACAATGCAATAAATTGTACGCTGATTTGTTGGAGATGAAGTCGAGTATCGAAATTATGGAGAAACCGATTATGAGTGAGAAAGAAATGCATAAAATTATGGCTGATAAGCCGGCAAAAGGTTTATCTTATTTTGGTTGGGTTCTATTGATTGTGGGCGTCTCTTTTTTTGTTGGGGTAACGGCTTACCAATTTTTAATTGAAGACTCAACGAGCGTTTGGCTTAAACTCATTATTAGTTCGATCTATGGCGGCATTGCATTTTTATTTTTGAGTGTTTTACGTCAACGATTAGTAGCAAGAAAAACGGATAAATATCGAGGAGTTGATTTATGAGTCATATTATTATTGCGACCAGTGACGAGTTGCCTGGCTACACTGTAGAAAAAACGTTAGGAATGGTTCGAGGTAATACCATACGAGCGCGTCACATTGGACGAGACATTTTAGCTGGTTTGAGAGGTATTGTGGGCGGAGAAGTGCACGAGTACACCAAACTATTGGCTGAAAGTCGAGAGCAGGCTCTAGATCGAATGATTGAAGAAGCACGCTCTCTTGGTGCTGACGCCGTAGTTGGAACTCGCTTTTCAACCAGTTTAATGGCTCAAGGTGCAGCCGAGTTGCTGGCTTATGGTACGGCAGTGAAACTGAAAAAAATTTAGTCCTACGTTTAAGTTAAGGCCTTCCGGGCAGAGGTAATAATTTCGTCCCATCCTGGCCGGCTTTCTAAGGAGCGATGAAAACACATGTACACTTCTCGTTCCATAGAAGGCGCATCTTCTACTGGAAACAGTTCGTACTGATGGCTTTCAACCAAACTAGTAGGTAAAAATGCGAACCCTCCCACTTGATTCAGGTATTCAACGGCCATTAACCAGTCGTTAGCATGCAAGCGTGGAGACCGAATTTGAGGTAAGTGTTTGGCGTGCAATGCCGAAAATCCCTGCCCCCAATCTACCATCACATAATGATTTTCTTCGACATCGTTAAATGAACGCATTTTCGACGAACTGTAAAGTTTGAGCTCGATGGTCGTAATGTGTTCCGAGTTGACTTCATCTATCTTCGGAGGATCAAACACAAAGCCAATATCCAATGTGCGTTCTTGAATACGCCTCAATATTGATTTGCTGTCTAGCGATTCGGTGCGAGTATGTAAGTCGTTGTTTGATTCAATCAATCGAATAGGCAGAATGGCCAGTTTGGCTTCCCACAGCGATTGTGGTGCGCCAATGACAAGCTGAGATACAGACTCGGGTAAAGAGACATCTTGCACTGCTTGAGTCCAACTGTTAAGTATGAGTTCGGCATGATGGACCAGTCTTTCACCTTGCGGCGTGAGTTGGATGTTATTTCTGAAACGCTGAAACAAAGGTACGCCTAAAATATCTTCAAGCTGCTTTATTCGCGCGCTAACTGCCGATTGCGTCAAATACAGGTTTTCAGCTGTTTTGCCAAAATGCCTCGTTTTATTGACGTCGAGAAAGGTTCTAAGCAGGCTAATATCGAGGTTGTACAATTTTCTTTCTCGTTAAGAGTAATTTATTTCGTTTTATCTTACCCCAGCTTTCGTCCACTATTCCATCGAGAATTTTCTTTTGGAGACTGTTTATGACCATTAAATCTTTACTGGCCGTTAGTACTTTTGCTTTAACTGTAAGCTTTATTTCACCGATGAATGCATTGGCAAGCACCGATGAGCAGCTTGATCATATTTGTCAATTTTCGGCTGGAAAATTAGGGCTTGATTCTTCTGCATTAGAGTCTATGGTTTCTCAATGTAAAAGTCGTTTCGCAGGAAGAACCTTTGAAACTGACGAGCCAGTTTCAGATGACGACGCTTATGCGATTGAAGAGCGTTGCGCTGAGAGTGCTCAAGAAAACGAAGGGCAAGAGTTTGAACAACTGTTTGAGAAGTGTCTCTCTGATGAGCTGTTAGCGCTTCTTGATCAAGTAAGTGGATAACCATCAAATTTTTTTATCATAACGATAGAATTGTTTTGTTAAACATTTCTTAAAAGTTTTGGTAGAAAGCGAGTGTTAATTAGTTGGAGGTCTTAGCTATGCAGACACGTGAGAGTTTTTTAAGTCGACGCTTTTTTGATGATCAGCATTACCCCTATGGTTTTTCTCGATCGGGTGATTTCACCATTGCTGAGGTGGATTGCTTAGAACAAAATGGCAATCTTTTTCGGGCGTTAATGGCTGGTTTGGTCCAAAATACAACCGAGGAAGATGAGCAATTCATTCGAGTTGTTCGCGGTGAAGTGGAAGCAGAAACTTTAGCAGAGAAAACCTGGATAAAGTATCTCAAGCGCAGCAACCGTGCGCCTGTATGGCTAACCACTCGGCGCATTGTTGAAGACGATTCGGAATTTGATGTTTCAGATGATGACCTCGACGATACTTTCGACGAGGCTTTAGAAGCTTAACTTCCGCCAAGAACATACTCGCATTCTGGGTCGACAATCAGTCGGCCCTGCATCGCTTCGCGTCCAAGAAGCATCATGTATGTCATTCCTGAGCGATCAGTCAGTGTTAATTCGATCGACCACTCATTGTCTCCCATTTTTATGATGGTATCGATGACATACCTATTTTCTTTTATTGCATTTGAACTCTTAATTGAGCGGATCGCTTTTACTTTTGCTTTTCTTCGAACAATTTTTTCAACGTTATGATAGTCGGGATGAATGTCAAAGCTTATCCATAATTGATCGGCTTTTTCAAACTCTTGAAGATTATCGACATGTAACGAAGACGTTTTTGCACCTGTGTCGACTCGAACATGTAGGTCGACAATTTCTAACTCTGGCAAATCACACAGTTCGGTGATACCGACGGTTTGCTTGTGTGGATTCGGATTGGTCATTTGTTTTTCCTCTACCAGTGAAGATTAAGATTGAGATTCTGGGGGGATCTCTGTATTTCCGTATGAGTCCTGAAACTTTTCAAATCGTTCTATGACACTCTCTTCTCGTTGCTTAAAATAAGCAATGTGATATACGGCTTCACCTTCATGAACCAAAGGTATGTTTTGTTTTCCAATTATAACACCGTCTGCGTGACTGTTGATCGTATCGATGATTTCTCCGTAGGGATCTTTGACTGTTGCCAGGTTTTCTCCCTTCGATACATAGTCACCCAATTGGTGTATGTGAGTTATAAAACCACTGTCGGGGGCTCTAACCCAACCGCTTTCTTGAACAACATAAGGTTCCAAAGGCGTGCGTTTACTTTTACTTTTGGCGAGCATGCCTAAGTGTCGCAACGTATTTACGACGCCACGGTAACCGACGCGAATACTCATTTCATCAAATCTTAAAGCTTCGCCTGCCTCATAAAGCAACATGCAAATTCCGAGCTCGTTGGCGCTTTCGCGCAGGGAGCCATCTCTTAAGTTTGAATTTATAATTACTGGAACGCCAAAAGCTTTCGCCATTGCTAAAGTTTTCGGGTCGTCTAAGTTGGCGCGTATCTGTGGCAAGTTACTGCGATGTATCGCTCCTGTGTGAAGGTCGATGCCATAATCGCACTTTTTTACGATTTCTTGCATGAATATATGAGCAATGCGACTGGCGAGAGACCCTTTTTTACTGCCTGGAAAACTGCGATTAAGATCTCGTCTATCAGGTAAATATCGGTCGTGATTCAGTACGCCATAGGCGTTTACCAAAGGAACAGCAATTAATGTTCCTTTCAGGTTTTTAATGCTTTTACTATTAATGACACGACTAATGATTTCGACGCCATTGAGTTCGTCGCCATGTATTGCTGCACTAATAAACAGTGTTGGGCCAGGTTTGCGACCATGCTTTATATATACCGGCAAAAACATGCTCGTATCGGTATAAAGACGCACAATCGGAATTTCTAACTTCCGTGTTTCACCTGGCTTAATGGTTTCGCCTGCAATTTCAAAATCGTTTACCACTGATTTTTAACCTTTTCCTTTGGTTTTTGTTTTGTTGGGTTTGGCTTCCTTTTCAATAAATTCAAAAATCATACTGGCAACGTCCTTACCTGTCGCTGATTCAATACCTTCTAATCCGGGCGAGGAGTTTACTTCCATTACGACTGGGCCACTGTTAGAGCGTAATATATCAACTCCGCACATATTTAGTCCCATTGCTTTGGCTGCTAGTACGGCTGTTTTTCTCTCGGTTGGAGTCAGTTTTATGAGCTCTGCGCTACCACCTCGATGCAAATTAGAGCGGAACTCTCCAGGAGCTGCTTGGCGCTTCATTGCTGCGACCACTTTTCCGCCTATGACGAGACATCGAATATCGGCTCCACCGGCTTCTTTAATGTACTCTTGCACGAGTATATTCGCTTTAAGTCCCATAAAGGCTTCAATAATGCTTTCGGCGGCTTTGCGAGATTCTGCGAGTACAACGCCAATGCCTTGAGTTCCTTCAAGTAGCTTAATTACTACCGGAGCTCCACCAACAACTTTTAATAAGTCATCGATTTTGTCTGGGTGGCGAGCAAACCCTGTTTTGGGCAATCCGATACCTTTTCGAGATAGCAGTTGAAGTGAACGTAACTTATCTCTTGAGCGGCTGATTGCGACCGATTCATTGATTGAAAAAGTTCCCATCATTTCAAACTGGCGTACAACGGCAGTTCCATAAAAGGTGACTGAGGCTCCTATCCTTGGGATGATCGCATCATATTTGGGTAAAGCTTCACCTTTGTAACGCACGGCTGGACGATTACTGGTAATATCCATATAACAATGGAGGGTATCGATAATTTCGATGTCATGCCCAGCTTTTTCACCCGATTCTTTAAGGCGGCGTGTTGAATATAAATTTGGATTTCTCGAAAGAATAGCGATTTTCATAATAGTGTTGATGCCCCTTTAAATTTTATTATGAGTTAGTCTCTGAAGTTATCAAACTGGAACGGTTGACCCAAGTCGAGTTCCCTAATAACGCTCATAGCGGATTGCAAATCATCTCTCTTTTTGCCAGTTACTCGAACTTTGTCACCTTGAATGGAGGGCTGTACTTTTATCTTGGAATCTTTAATATTTTTAACCAATTTTTTGGCAACGTCTTTATCGATACCTTGAATAAAGTTAACAACTTTGTAATACATTTTTCCAGAATGTATGGTTTCACCTGTTTTTAATACTCGAGGATCAATGGAGCGCTTAGTGCATTGGTTGCGCAAAATTTCCATCATTTGCTGAACCTGAAAATCACTTTCAGTCGAAACTTTAACGCTGTCATCGTTAAGTTCAAACGTAGCTGAAACATTCTTAAAATCATAGCGAGACGTCAGTTCTCGATTGGCGTTTTCGACCGCATTTTTAATTTCGGTGTTATCGACTTCGGTAACAATATCAAATGATGGCATTACTTAAATCCTGTTAGTTTTTTTCTAAAAAGTGATTTGGGTAACATAACAATCCTGCTTTCTTATCTCGAAATATTGCAGGTGTTATGTCAGACTACAGACATTATCCTACAGCTCAACAGTATAGTAAAAGAACTGTGACGTACCAGAATAGGGAATCTCATATGAAAATAAAGTTTTGTGGGTTACTTTTAATCTTTTTGTTCATTATTACTGGATGTGACAGCAATGATGATGAGCCACCGCCGCCTCATCCTGAGCTCTCTAAGTTACCGGAAGCAAAAACTGAGCCGGTTAATTCGGCGCTTAATTTCGATGAGCTCAGTGAAAGAGCCAGCCAAATCCTTTTTCAAGGTCGGCCTGTTGACGCCACTCTATATGGTTTGGATTTGGAGCAAGTGGGAGAATATTACAATAACCAATTGCCTGATTATTCTCCAGAAGCTGAGTTAAAGTTTAGGAAAACTTTGTTCGAGATTTCAAAATCATTCAAGGAACTAAAGTCTGCCGACAACGCATCTGCTGCCGATAATCAAGCAGTGATGGCAGATATTGTTCGCTATTACGCAGGTCATCCTGAATTTGATATCGGTTATATTGATGTGTGGATGGGATTATCGCCCTATATTATTAACCAAATTAATGGTCCTCTGCTCGACATTCCTCGAACCATTCAAAATGATCAGCCAATTACCAATGAGCAACAAGCCCTGGACTACATAGCTCGATTAGCACAATTTGATCAATTCACTCAAAGCATTGTACAAAAGTTTAATTACGATATGGAAAAAGGGTGGATTCCTCCTAAAGAAGTTTTACAAGGGGCTTTAAAATATCTCAATAAATTTACGAAGCCGAAACCAGAAAAGCACCCCTTGGCAATTAATTTCTTTGAAAAAATTGAAAGTGTTGACTCTTTATCTCTTGACCAAAAAGCAGTTTTGACTGATGAATTGACAAGACAAATGGAAGATGTTGTTTATCCGGCTTACAAATCGGTGGCAGAGAATGTTGCTGCAGCGTTAGACAAAGCGCGCGAAGAAGATGGAATTTGGGCGCAACCGAATGGTGAAAAATATTATCAAGATGCCATTTTACAGTTGGGTAATTCAACGTTGAGAGCCGATGATATCCATCAAATAGGTTTAAATGAAGTTAAGCGAATAAGCGCTGAGATGAATAAAATATTGAATCCGATGGGATATAACAAAGGAAGTGTCGGTCAGAAAATGAAGCGTATCAATTTGGAGTCGCGATTTTTATATCCGGATTCAGATGAAGGACGAGCAACTTTGTTAGCCGACTTAAATAAATACATTGAAGAAATTAATGCCAAAATGGGCGATTTATTTAAAACTAAGCCGCCCTATCAAGTTGAAGTGAGAGCATTTCCTGAAGAAGTTCAAGATGGAGCGCCAGGAGGTCAATATACGCCTCCAGCATTGGATGGCAGTAAACCAGGTATTTATTGGATAAATTTGCGTGATATGAAAGCGAATCCAAAGTATGGACTTAAGACGTTAACTTATCATGAGGCCAATCCTGGACATCATTGGCAAATTGCTCTTAATTTAGCGCAAGATGATTTGCCCTTATTACGTCGAATCGCGCCATACAATGCTTATGTCGAAGGTTGGGCTCTGTATTCGGAATTAGTTGCTAAAGAAATAGGCATGTATGAGAAGGATCCATTTGGTGATTTGGGACGATTACAAGCAGAACTTTTTCGCGCGGTCCGTTTAGTTGTTGATACTGGATTGCATCATAAAAAATGGACGCGAGAAAAGGCTATTAAATATATGGCTGATACAACAGGATCGGCAGACTCTGAAGTTGTCTCTGAAATAGAGCGTTACATGGCTTGGCCTGGACAAGCGCTAGGATACAAATTAGGAATGTTGAAAATTGTTGAGTTGCGAGAAAATGCCCAAAAGAAATTAGGCGAGCAATTTGATCTAGCTGAATTTCATGATCTAGTGCTATTGGGTGGTGCTGTTCCAATGACCGTACTAGAGCAACGTGTAGAACGATGGATTGCTAAGAAAAGCTCATAGTTTTTAATTAAGAGATCTTAACTGAATATTACTGTAAAAAGTTAAGATCTCATTGGCGAACGTACTTTTAATATTTGATACACACATTTTTCGGTTCGGTGAAAAAGCGCATGGCTTCTTCACCACCTTCTCGACCAACGCCTGAAGATTTCATGCCGCCAAACGGAGTTCTCAGATCCCGTAATAGCCAACTATTAATCCATACGATGCCAAAGTCTAATTGTTTGGCAAGACTATGGCAGCGGGTTAAATTATTGCTCCAGATTGAAGTTGCAAGTCCATAGTCTGTTCCGTTGGCAAGTGATAAGGCTTCTTCATCTGAATCAAAAGGTTGTATTGTGCAAACAGGACCAAAAATTTCTTCTTGGTTCGTTCTGCAGTTTAACGTTAAACCCTCTATCACTGTTGGCTCGACAAAAAAGCCATATTCGCATCGACCATCCAGAGTCACTTGTTTTCCGCCAGTTAAAACGGTTCCACCTTCTTGTTGTGCAAGTTCAACATAAGATAAAACTTTTTTCATATGTGGTTTAGAGACGAGTGCACCGTGTTGAGTTGCTTTTTCTAAAGGGTCACCAATTTTTAATTGCTTAACTTTTTCAATAAAAGCATGTTTAAATTTATCGTAGATGCTTCGTTCGATATAAATACGAGAACCGCATAGACAAATTTGTCCTTGATTTGAAAATGCAGATCGAACAACTTCGTTGACAGTTCGATCGAAGTCACAATCAGCAAAGACTAAAGTGGGATTTTTTCCACCCAGTTCCAAAGATAATTTTTTAAACATCGGTGCGGCAGTCGCAGCGAGTTTTTTTCCTGTTGCTGTTCCGCCCGTAAAGCTGATGGCTTTAATCTTTTTGTGTTCTACTAACAGCTGTCCAATATTTGGACCACTACCATGTAAAATATTAATGACTCCCTTAGGTATGCCGACATCATGACAAATTTTCGAAAATAGATAGGCTGTCATTGGTGTCACTTCCGAAGGCTTTGCAACGACGGTATTTCCACTAGCCAATGCGGGTGCGACTTTCCAGGTAAATAAATACAATGGAAAATTCCATGGTGAAATGGTTCCAACAACGCCAATGGGATCTCTTAATGTGTAATTGACACCTGTTTCTCCCATGTTATGGCTTTCACTGGAAAACTGAGTGCAGGCATTGGCAAAAAAGCGAATGTTAGCGGAAGCACGGTAGCTATCGACGGCTTTGGCAAAGGCAACGGGTTTTCCATTGTCAATTGCTTCTGCTTTTGCGAGTTGATCGCCGGCTGCTTCAACAGCATCGGCTAATTTATGCATTAATCGCGAGCGATCTTCGGTCGACATTGCTGACCACTTAGGAAAGGCCTTTTCTGCAGCCTGAACAGCTTGCTCTAAGTCTGATTTATCAGACTCGGGAATTTTTGAATAAACATTTCCGGTTGCAGGCTCAATATTATCAAGGTACTCGCCACTCGCAGGTGCGCAAAACTCACCGTTTATATAATTTTCAATATACTTCATTTTGTGTCCGCATGATTGTTTGATAAATAAAATTTTAAGCCCGCAATCGCGATTTAATCGAAAACTACAGACAGCCTGTTCGACCACCATCAACGGGAATGTTTACGCCAGTAACATAGGCAGCTGCTGGTGACGAAAGAAAACCAACCACATTTGCAAATTCTGCTGGTTCTCCAAATCGGCGCATCGGAATAATTGACTTTTCTAGTGCCTCGGTTTCTTCAATAGACTTTTCGAGCTTTGCGGCTTTATTCTTTATAATTGCTTCAAGTCGCACCGTATTAGTTGCGCCAGGAAGTACATTATTTACTGTAATATTAAACTGTCCAAGTTCGTTGGCTAACGTTTTTGCCCAGTTAGCGACTGCGCCTCGAACAGTATTCGATACCCCAAGGTTTGGTAACGGTTGTTTTACTGAGGTTGAGATGACATTGATGATTCGACCATATCCTGCGGATTTCATTGCAGGTAATATTGTTTGAACTAAATTGTGATTATTAATTAGATGCTGATTGAATGCGTCAATGAATGCTTGTGACTCTGCAAGATGAGCCGGGCCAGGTGCGGGACCTCCGGTGTTGTTTATAAGTATTTCAAAGCTATTGACTGAATTTAAGTGTGATTCGATCGTTTCTTTTACCTGAGCTGTCTTTGAAAAATCAGCTGTAATCACAAAATGAGTTTGGCCTTTTGAAGTGTCTAAAGTACTTTTTACTTCTTCCAATTTTTCTGCGTTTCTGGCAAACAAAGTAACGTTAGCGCCTTGAGCTGCAAGTTGTTGAGCAATTGCTTTTCCAATACCCTGACTACTGCCACAAACCAACGCGTGTTTTCCAGAAATATCTAAGTTCATCATTTAAATTTACCGTGATCATTTTATGGATCCGGTATTCTGAATTATTCACTAGGATAAATCTAGAGGGAACGAGGAGTGGTCAGACTTAAAATAGCTCGACGTTATCTTCTGACTCACTATTTGATGTGGAGGATTCTCCAGAATCTTTCTGACCACTGGCTTGCTTAAACTTATTGACTTGTTCATCAAGAGACCCTGAATACGTCATCAGCCCTTGCATGTGTTGAATGAGAATTTGAATTCGTTTATTGGTGTCTTCAGAGAGTCGCTCGATGGTTTCACCAATTGTGTTGATGTTATTGGTGGCGTCAGATTGTTGTTTGGATGAACTTGCAATTTCTTCAGCCATCGTGCTTATCGTAACAATACTTTCGTTAATCTGTTCCATCGACTTTTGAGTTTGCTGTAAACTATCGAGCATATTAAATGTTGTATCGGTCGCTTCATCAACCTGCCGCATCAAGCTTTCGTTAACCTCCAGGTTTTCAGAAAGTTCCTTTGTGATTTCATCAGCGGATAATTGTGTTTTTTGCGCCAGATTTCTCACTTCATCTGCAACCACGGCAAATCCACGTCCGGCTTCTCCGGCACGAGCTGCTTCAATCGCTGCATTGAGTGCTAATAAATTTGTTTGGTCTGTTATGTTTTTTATCATATCAACCATTTTCAACATGGACTGACTTTTGTCGTTGAAGCCACTCATTTTGTCACGCAGCGCTTTCATCTGTTCGCCCATAGTCTGTGCGATATTGGATGTTTGTGCCATCTGACCACTGCCTTCACTACTGGCCCTTTGAGCCTCAGAAACTGCATTGGCTGTTTTTTCGGAATTGTGAGCGATTTCTTGGGCTACACCACTAACTTCTGATACTGATTTAATCGTTAAACGGCTTAAATGAAAGCTGGTTTGTGTATTTCCTGTTAAGCCACTAATTTCATGCTCTGCTTCAATTATTTTGCTGTTAACGAGTGCAGCAACCTGGCTAACGTCCATCAACAAATTTTGCGTATTGTTAAGCATGCTATTTAAGTGAGTTGCTAACTCGGCATTTTCATCATGTGCATCTATTGTTACTCGCTCAGTAAATGATGATTTTTGCGTTGAAACTTTATCTAGGACCATGATGATTTGATCGTGGCCTCTGGATTTTGATTTTATCAGTGATAGCACCATCGTAACGGTAAGCGCAGTAAGCACCAAGCTTGTAGCAAATATGCTTGTCGGAAATGATTCACTAGACTCAAAAAGAGCAAAGAGCAGGAAGGCGCAATTGGCCAGAACAAGAATAATAACTAAACCCACTCGATGGAGTAACTTCATAATCCCTTTTTTGATTTCGAATATTTTAGGTTAAGTGTAGTCTGAATAGGCTATGAAGCAATAATTAGCGCTTTGGTCTCGCTAATTAACGAGACCAAAGTACAAATGCAGGTGATTAAATAAGATTAGCTTTGATTTACGCGTCTTTTCTTTATAGCTTGGATAACGCTTCTTTCGCGGTCGTCAGGGTTTTGTCTAATTGCGTTTGTGTGTGTGCTTTTGAGACAAATCCTGCTTCAAATGCGGAAGGGGCCAGGTATACGCCTTCATCGAGCATAAGATGGAAGAATTTTTTGAACCTCTCGATATTACCACTCGCAACTTGTTGATAAGTAGTAACTTTACTTTCCTCGGTGAAGAAAAATCCAAACATGCTGCCGACATGATTGGTGGTAAAGGGAATGCTGGCTTCATCAGCCAAAGATTGCATTTCCGCCGTTAAGCTTTTTGTGTACTGGTAAATGCTGTCGAAAAAGTCCGGGGTTTGCATTAACTGAAGAGATGCTAGCCCAGCTGCCATGGCGACGGGGTTACCGGATAAGGTACCCGCTTGATAAACTGGCCCGGAAGGCGCCAGGTGTTGCATAATTTCTTTTTTACCGCCAAAAGCACCAACAGGCATTCCGCCGCCGATAACTTTGCCGAGCGCAGTTAAGTCGGGAGTAACATCGAAGAGGGCTTGTGCGCTACCTGTCCCTACTCGAAAGCCGCACATGACTTCGTCGAAAATAAGAACCGATTTATATTCGTCGCAGAGTTTTCTTAATCCAGCCAAGAATCCATCGACTGGTGGTATGCAGTTCATATTTCCGGCAATCGGTTCAATGATGACCGCAGCGATATCATCTGAGTGAGCTTTCATCAGCGACTCGACGCTCTTAAGGTCATTAAATGTCGCGGTTAGGGTATGTTTGGCAAAATCAGCCGGAACACCGGGTGATGTAGGCTCGCCCAGCGTTAGCATTCCGCTACCAGCTTTGACAAGCAAGCAATCAGCGTGGCCGTGGTAGCACCCTTCAAATTTGATGATTTTGTTTTTACCACTGAAACCGCGGGCCAATCGAATTGCCGACATAGTCGCTTCGGTTCCAGAATTGACCATTCTTACTTGGTCCATTGAGGGTATCATTTGGCAAACTTGTTCGGCCATTTGTATTTCAATTTCCGTGGGCGCGCCGAAGCTCAAGCCATTTTCTGCTGCCTTAATAACGGCTTCTCGAATAGTCGGATGATTGTGTCCGTGGAGCATTGGTCCCCAGGATAAAACATAATCGATGTATTCTTTACTGTTGGAGTCATAAACGTAGGGGCCGTCGGCTCGTTTGATAAATACAGGATCGCCGCCAACGCCATTGAAGGCTCTTACCGGAGAATTGACTCCGCCAGGAATGTACTGCGTTGCTTTTTGGTATAAATTTTCATTACTCATAGTTAAGAATTATCTTGTGTTGTTCGTGTTTAGTTTTACGGTTAATCGCGCTTCTACAGTTAAAGCGTTTTATTTTTGTTCATCAGCAAAAGGTTTATTCATTATTTGGTTAACCCATTAAACCAGTTGACTGGGCGCTCATATTTCACCAATTGATTCTCAACTCCTAAAATGCATGCAAAGAGAGCCATTCGGACGAGAATTCCATTATCGGTTTGTCGAAAAATTGCGAGTCCGGGTTCGAAGTTAAGGTCATTGTCGAGCTCATTGGCATCATTTCGAGAATCGCGGGGTAGTGGGTGCATAATGACTGCGTTTGGCTGACAGTGTTCAAAATAAACTTTCTTATTGAGCCTGAAATATCCGCGATAGCGATTAGCTTCTTCTTGAGTTGCAAAGCGCTCTTCTTGAATTCGGGTCTGATAAATAATATTGGCTGAAGGTAAGCCGTCGTCCAGTTTATCGCTGACGTAAACCTGATGACCTGCATTTTCTAACATATCAACGTATTCTGTTGGCATAGCGAGAGCTTGTGGTGAGACCAATTGAATTTTTAGACCCGAATATAAAGATAATAAACTGGCCAGTGAGTGCACTGTTCTTCCATGCTTTAAGTCGCCTAGCATTGTTAAGCTTAAATCTTGCATCGATTTTTGTTGAGTCGCGAGTTCTTGTTTAATCGTGAATAAATCAAGGAGAGCCTGAGTTGGATGCTCATTCGGACCATCACCGCCGTTAATAACGGGGACGCGACTGCCAACTGCAAATTCCGCTGCAGAGCCAGCATCTGGATGACGCATACAAATGATGTCGCTATAACCTGATAAAACTTGTGCAGTATCGTAAAGTGACTCGCCCTTTGCCAAAGCGGATGAAGAGAGGCCTGTCGTTTCTCTGACTTCGCCGCCAAGTAAATTGAATGCGCAGCCAAAACTGACTCGGGTCCTGGTGCTGGGCTCAAAAAACATATTTCCTAAAATGGCACCTTCTAAAACACGAGTAACTTTTTTGCGAGTTGCATATGGCCGCATGGCTGATGCGACGTCAAAAAGCTGATCGATAAGTTCCAAGTCGAAATCGCGCACCGATAAAATATGCCGGCCTTTAAGAAACATAAAGAGTTAACCTCAACTAGATAGGAGATGCGTTTGAGGCGCTATTTTAGACGTTTTTTAGTGGAAAGTCTTTCCCGGCCGATGAGTTATTTTCTCTTCTCATGCGCCACGTGAAAAGTAAAATTCGCTATCAAACAGTTGAGAAAATGAGCAAAATAGCAGGCAAAGCTTACTCACTAGTAGGGTTTAACTACCGCTAAAATGACTGCGGCAAATAAAACTAAAACAGGAAACTCATTAAAATAGCGGAAAAAAACATGGGATTTATTGCACTTATTTTCTTCGAGAAGCTTTCGATAATGACCACATACGAAGTGATAAGCGACTAGCAATGCGATGAGCACCATTTTTGTGTGAAACCATCCCGCGGCTTTCAGGTAACCCCAACTTACGATAGTGAGTAAAGTACCGAAGATAATAGTAAGAACCATGAACGGCGTAATGAATCGGTAGAGCTTCCTGGCCATTATGTTGAGGTGATCTTTAACCTCTTGGGAGTCGGTAAGCTGAATATTGACGAAGATTCTAGGCAAATAAAAAATACCAGCAAACCAACTGACGATGAATATTAAATGAAGTGCTTTAAGCCACAGGCTGTACTCTATTAAAAACTGCATTAATTTGCTTTTGTTGTTTTGTAGCTGTAGTGCGACTCTATGGCATCTCGGGTGATAACTCCATATATTTTTTCGGTCATTGGGGCTGTTGTTCGAAATACATAGGCAGCTTGATTGCCATCACGCTCAAGAGTATCGAGCACTTCTTCCAAAGTCGCTTGCAAATAAACAGAAGAAATATTTTGTCTGTCGGCAGGAATTTTTAGCAAATCGATAGATTTAGGCATGGCTTCTTCGGAAGATTCCAGTTCTATCATGTAACGTGCAAGATCGTTTGCTGACATCAGTGATATGGGGACATTGTCTTCTCGGATGAGTAACCAGCGTGGTTGATTTTCGAGAATCTGGGCGGCATCCAGTAAACGGATGTGGCGATCGTGAACTGCTATTGAGCGATCCATGGTGCCAGCGACACCAACACGGCGCAAAAACTGAGTTAATGGATTGAATTTAATAGTCATGCCCTTCGCATTCATAGTGCTCTGGAACATCGATTTTTGTTTAAATACTTGTGAAACCATCAAGTTAGCAACAACCACTGAGAACATACCCGGCAAAATAATTCCAGGATTTCCTGTTAATTCCAGAAGCGCCATCAATGCTGCCAATGGTGCTT
The DNA here is from genome assembly GCF_007570825.1 of Pleionea sediminis. Lineage (GTDB taxonomy): Bacteria > Pseudomonadota > Gammaproteobacteria > Enterobacterales > Kangiellaceae > Pleionea > Pleionea sediminis. The sequence continues at coordinate 2,346,121 of NZ_SUNB01000001.1, forward strand.
GCAGGGTTGCGCTCATCATTGTTGCCATGCCAACCATCGCGTAAAAAGGATAAGACGATGAGTGCTCAGGGAAAAACTGGTGACCCACGAAGCCAATAATTGCGCCACTCATAGCACCAATAAAGAAACTGGGACCGATAACACCACCAGGCATCGACATTCCCGAACAAAAGATTGTCGCCACGAGTTTGCCGACTAAACAAAGCACTAACAGTTGCCAACCAAAATCACCTTGAAGAGTTGCGTTAACCGAGTCGTACCCAATTCCCATTATTTGTGGAATGCCAAGAGCAATAACTCCTACTGCTACACCCGATAGACTGCAACGTATCCAAACAGGCCATTGGTGCGACAGTTTAACCATAGCTGTTGTGCTGTAAATAAAGCCGGCGGCCAAGCAGCCAATGATAATTCCCATTAGAAGGAAATAAGGCATTTCCCACAGGGAAACGAGCTCTAATGCAGGCACATCAAATGCAACTGCGTTGCCAAACACCGCCCGTGATAAAACAGCTCCTGAAACGGATGCCAATATGACAGGGATGAAGCTTGCAATCGTGTACTCCATCATGATGACTTCCATGGCAAAAATAACCCCAGCCAATGGCGTATTGAAGCTGGCACTAATGGCGGCAGCGGAACCACACCCCACAAGCACTCGAATACTGTTATTGGGTAGCTTTAATCGTTGGCCCAGCCAACTGCCGCTAGCGGCACCTAGGTGAATGCCTGGACCTTCACGACCAACTGACATTCCTGAGGCTAGTGTCAGTCCACCAACGAAAAATTGAACAAGGGCGTTTTTCCAGGGAAGATACCCCTGATGGAAAGCCATACGCTCCAAAACATGGCTTACTCCCACCGCGCGCCGGTGTTTACTCAGTTTTTGCAATAGTAATCCGACGAGTAATCCGCCCACAATGGGCATTCCAAGGTGAAAGTGCCAGGATAGTCCTTCGAAGTCGCCCTGGTCTGTTTTGGGGTGCCAAAGCACGATACCGCTCTCGGTAAATATCCGAAATAAAATGTTGGAGGCACCGGCTAAGATTCCGCTGGCTAGTCCTACAATGGCGAGCAATAAAATAGCATCGACGCTGCCAAGTCGGAGTCTTAAAGAGTCAATTATTGACATTCAACGCTCATGTAGACCTTATTTTGGTTATTGTTTGTCAAGCACAAGTTTTACTTGAGGAACAGTTCGAACTTTAATTATAGTAGGCAACTTATTGATTTGTTGACCGGAACTCTTTGATGCCTAATGAGTCTTTGTATCTGTTACTCGCCATTAAGCATGCCAGATTTTGTCCGACAAATCAGCGCATTTAGTTGAAGTTTTTATATGTCAGATCATTTAATTATTACAAAGAAGAGAAGCCCGCTTTGGTATCTGTTATGGATCGTCATTGTGGTCGTTTTGTTGATTACAGCGTTTTATTTCGGTCGTCTGGATGGACGGGAAGAGAGGCTGGAACTCATTGATTCAAAAGACTTATTAGAGCGGCAGGTTGAAGAGTATGCCAATCAAATTACGTCTTTAGAGCAAAAGAATATCATGTTGCAGAGTTCGGCGGATGTTGAGTCACAAGCCAGCGAAGAGATAATGGAGACCATTACAGCTCTTAAGCAAACGATTGATTCAATGGATACTGAGTTGGCTTTTTATCGGGGCATAATGGCGCCGGAGAAAGATATTAAAGGATTACATATTTCTGACTTCACACTGAGAGAAGGTATTTCTGAACGAAGCTTTGACTTTCAGTTGGCACTTACTCAAGTAAAAAAACATGATGTTTTTTTAAAAGGTGATGTGACAATAGTGGTTAACGGCTTGCTTTCTGGGGAACCTAAAGAATATAATTTTAAAGAAATCAGTGGGTTAGATGACAAAGATTTTGATTTTACTTTTAAGTACTTTCAGCATATCAAAGGTCAGATAACGCTTCCTCCTGGTTTTGAGCCTAAAGCGATTAGCGTTACTGCGACAACATCTGGTCGAAAATCTCAAACTGCGACGCGCAAGTTCAACTGGTCTGTTTAGAAATAAAAAGTTCTGGTGGGATTCACAAAGTTGAGTAACTTGGATTGCTCAACTAGGGTGAAATAATGTTAAGCTCAAAAGCATTGTTCTAATCAAAAGGCATGAACTCATGTTTGGAAAAAGTAAAAAAGATAAATCTCGCGTTCGCCCAAAAGCTGGCGCAGCAGATACTCTCATTACTCGAGATACAAAAATTACAGGCGACATTCAGTTTAAGGGAGTGCTTTATATTGATGGATATGTCAAAGGGAATATCCAGTCGGAAGAACCTGAAATGTCACTGCTTACTATCGGTAAACACGGTGTTATAGAGGGGCAGGTTGATGTTCCGCACGTTATTATTTTAGGCCGAGTTAAGGGTGATGTTTATGCTACAGAGCACGTTGAATTAGAAAGTTCTGCTCATATTGACGGTGACGTCTATTACAAGCTTATCGAAATGGCTATGGGGGCTGAAGTGAACGGAAAAATGGTTCATCGCGATGATAAGCCTAAACTATTAAATCATCATCGAGAAGCGGGTCCTAAGACTGAGTCTAGCTCTAAAGTGAACAAATCAGACAAGCCAACAGATACTCCGACAGAAGCTCAAAAAACGGCTTCGTAATTTTTCTAAAAGACTCGAATATTGTTCGAGTCTTACCTCTATCTACCGCATTTTACTGAAACCTTCCTCAAGAGAGGCCCTATCTGTTTTGGGGTTATGAATTGCTTGAATCATCAGGGTAATGGCTGGGATAATAGGGTGTCGTATAAACTACAGAGCTGAATTTATGTTAGAAAATGAATCAATGCCTTCGATTCTTGAGGTTACGGACGCAGCCTGTGCGAAAGTCAGCGAACTGCTTGAAGATGAAGACAATGCTGCTCTTCATTTGCGTGTTTACGTGACTGGTGGCGGCTGTTCTGGGTTTCAGTATGGCTTTAAATTCGATGATAATGTGACGGAAGATGACACTCGAGTTGAAAAGTCAGGCGTGACAGTGTTAGTTGATCCTTTAAGTGCCCAATATCTAGCCGGTTCAACGGTTGATTATATTGATGGATTAGAAGGCGCTCGATTTGTCATTAATAATCCAAACGCGACAGCAACTTGTGGCTGTGGTTCTTCATTTTCCCTGTAATCAAATTTAAGTCTATTCTGCTCGCAACTGAATAAAAATTATCATCATATTTTCAGTTGCTCTTTACATTTAAAATTGGGCTAGGGGTGATAAACCGCTCCCATTAAAAGTGGGCTGTTTGAGCCAGTAATCGAGCGATAATCAACTCGTCTATTGCTAATTCTCTCTCTTGCTAGCCAGGCAAATGTTGCGGCTTCGACAAAGTCACTGTTCAAACCACCTTGGTTCAAAGGATTAACTGGTATGTCACCGTTGAGCGCTGCTTCAATGCGCTCTATTAAATAATGATTGTGTATTCCTCCGCCACAGACGAGGAGTTCTTCACAAGGACCTGGCAGTTTATTAATGTGTCGCGCTATTGATTGAGCCGACAACTCCGCAAGAGTACTTTGGACATCTTCAGGAGGAAGCGGATCGGCTCCTTTCAACTTTTGTTGCAACCATTGAGCATCGAAATACTCTCGGCCTGTGCTTTTAGGTGCGGGTAGTTGAAAGTAAGGATCTGCAAGCATGTGTTTGAGTAATTCCGTGCTGGTTTGTCCTGATCTTGCCCATGCACCTTCCACATCGTAATCATTGTTTTGGTGTTGTTCGATCCAATAATCACACAACGCATTTGCTGGGCCGGTGTCAAATCCTATAACTTGCTGTCCATCTTTGGGTAGCCAGGTGATATTAGCGATACCGCCTAAATTTAAAATGACTCGGTTTGCAGCCTCTGATTGATACATTTGCTGATGAAAAAGAGGGACCAGAGGTGCTCCTTGACCACCTGCAGCAATGTCTATTCTTCTAAAGTCGGCGATGGTAACGCATTGAGTTTCCCAAGCAATGACATTGGGGTCGGCCAGTTGAAGAGAAAAAGGGTTTTGCGTTTGTGGTCGATGGCGAATGGTTTGACCGTGGCTTCCTATAGCCACTATCTCACTCATTGAAATTTCGGCGGTCTTACAAACATTTCTAGCGGCCTCTGCAAAAAGTTTTCCCAAGTGATGATCGAGGTGTCCTTGGCGATCAATGCGTTGGCCTTCTTTCGATAACAATGGTTGAGACAAACTTAAGACTTCCTCTCGGACTTGCTCAGGATAAGGATAAGTTTGTTCTGCAACCGCTTTTGTTTGGTTGTTGCTAAAGTCTAAAACTACGGCATCAATACCATCTGCTGATGTTCCTGAAATCAAACCGATGTAGAGTTCACTCATGTTTAACCTTCTGAATTGTTGGCGATCAGTCTTTGATAAGCATTAAGACTCGCTAAAAGTGGCTGAGTTTTTTGCTCAAACAAAGGTTCTTCCTTTTTGTTGATGGGTTGTGCTTCGGGAAGTTTAACGGTTCTCGGGTTTCTGTGAACGCCGTTAACGACAAATTCGTAATGCAAATGCGGTGCTTGCGACATGCCCGTACTCCCAACGTAGCCTATAACCTGCCCTTGCTTTACGCGTTTACCGTAACTCACAGCACGTCTCGACAGGTGCAAATATTTGGTAACGATACTATTGCCGTGTTGAATGAAGACGTATTTGCCATTGTATTTATTGTAGCTAGATGCGGTGACTTTGCCATCGCCTGCTGCGTAAACCGGTGTGCCGGTTGGAGCCCGATAGTCAACTCCTCGATGGGCTTTCCATCTTTTTTGTATGGGATGAAAGCGACGAGGATTGAAGTTGGAACTTATGTACATGAAGTTAACCGGGGTTCTTAAGAATGCTTTGCGCATGCTTTTACCGGTAGGAGTGAAGTAATTTTCATCGCCTTTAGAATCTTTGTATCGAACGGCGCGAAAGACATCGCCTTGATTAATAAATTGCGCTGCTAAGATTTCACCATTGCCGATAAATTCTCCATCGAGGTATTTTTCTTCGTAAATTAGCGCGAAGCTATCGTTTTTTCTGACATCAAGGACAAAGTCGATATCCCAACCAAAAATATTCGCCAGTTTGATGATTAGTCCGTCGCTCATTCCTGCCTGTTTACCGGCATTAAATAGAGAGTCTTCAATAATGCCCGAAGCGAATGCTTGTCGTTTTTCGATGGGGCGCTTTTTTACTTCTGCATCAAAGCCATCTTCGACTCGGGTGACTTGAAGAGTTTCATTGACTGACAGTTGGTAATACAGATGTTCTAAAGTGCCGTCTTCTGATGCTTCAAAGACTAAGGTTTTGCCTGGACGAATTTTGCGTAATATAGATTGGGCCGTTTTGTTCTGCGTCACGTTGTAGACGTCACGCGGAGAAAAGCCCTGTTTTTTAAAGATTGAGGATAATGTATCACCAGACTTTATCTCAACTGAGACTCGCTGAATGGTGTCGGTAGGCAATGGTGGCCGCTCAGGCTCCAGAACATCGGGCGTTGATGAGCTGGTTGAATCCCAATTGATTGCTAGTGGAATTCGCTCAGCATCAGAAGTGAACACGGGTTCCGAGCGTTCTTCTTGAGGAATTTCCGCGAGCTCCTCTTCAGTAACCCCTGCATCTTCAAGTTCGTCCTCTCCACTTGATAAGGCGAGACCTAATAATAGTATTCCGACAGCAACGGCTGTAATTTCTCCCCAACGGAGTCGGATATGATGAAAAATAGGTTCATGAAGTAGAGTTCTTCGTTTACTGCTCGATTTGTAATCCTGTTTTATCATGATTTATTAGAATACTGCCTTTAAGGAATACAATTTTTGCTTACTTACCGTTAAAATGTCGCTTTCCGTTGATTGGCGAGTTTTTACAAAAGCAAGCAAAGCTTCGTATTGTCGTTTTATCTCGGATTTTTGTTAAGTTTAACTCAAAATAGTTGCTTGTTGGGAATTTGGACTCCGATTAAGCACAAAGATTTCAATTTAATGTATTAAAAGTATTCCGTAAGCGGATCTTACTTTGGGAGAGCATGATGAGCGGTAATCAAACTGCACTGGAAGAGATAAAACGCGGCGCAGATGAAATTTTGGTCGAGGAAGAACTAATCGAATTGCTAAAACTCGATCGTCCGCTCAAAATTAAGGCAGGATTCGATCCTACTGCACCTGATTTGCATTTGGGGCACACCGTTCTGATAAATAAAATGCGTCAATTTCAACAATTGGGTCATGAAGTGGTTTTTCTGATCGGTGATTTTACGGGAATGATTGGTGATCCAACGGGGAAAAGTGCGACGCGACCACCATTAACTGAAGAACAAATTGTTGAAAACGCCAAAACCTATAAAGAGCAAATTTTCAAAATTCTGGATCCAGAAAAAACGACCGTTGCTTTCAATTCAACTTGGTGTCGAGAGTTAGGGGCGGCAGGAATGTTGAAGCTGGCCTCACACCAAACGGTTGCAAGAATGCTTGAAAGAGATGATTTTAAAAAGCGTTATAGCAATAACCAATCGATAGCGATTCATGAATTTATGTATCCATTGGTGCAGGGTTATGATTCTGTGGCACTAGAATGTGATATTGAACTTGGTGGCACGGATCAAAAATTTAACTTATTGATGGGGCGAGAACTGCAAAAAGATTACGGACAAAAACCCCAAGTTGTTTTAACGATGCCTTTACTCGAGGGGTTAGACGGCGTGCAAAAAATGTCCAAGTCTTTGGGGAACTACATTGGAATAACCGATGCTCCGGGTACAATGTTCCAAAAATTAGTATCGATTCCTGACGCGTTAATGTGGCGATACTTTGAGCTTTTATCATTTCGTCCATTGACCGAAATTGCACAGCTTAAAAAAGAGGTTGAGCAAGGTGCTAACCCGAGAGATATTAAAATTCAATTGGCGAAAGAGTTGGTGGCAAGATTTCACGGTGAGGAAGCTGCAGCTAACGCCCACAAGGGAGCTGGTAACATTATAAAAGAGGGTGAAATACCCGAAGACTGCCCGGAAGTTGTATTAGAATTGGAAGGTGATATGAACTCGATGCCAATTGGGCGAGCTCTCAATAAAGCGGGGTTAGCAACTAACGCTGCGCAGGCAAAGGACATGTTAAAAAATGGCAGAGTGAAAGTTGATTGGAAGGTTGTTGAACCATCACTTATGTTGGAACCAGGCAGTTACTTGATTCAGGCTGGTAAAAAGAAAATCGCGAAAGTAGATTTGAAATAGCGGTGACATAAAAAGTTAATTTAATAATCTGAAATTAATGAGTTCAGGGATTGGCTGGAAAATATCGAAGTGATATATTCCAGCCTACAAACAATAAAGGACTAAAAAAATGAAAACGATTGCCTTGTTGTTAATCTCTATCGTATGTATTGCGGCGAAAGCTGATATTTATTATAAAAATACCTTTTACCTTCAGTGCTCTTATTGTTCGACAGATTCCCAGTTTTTATATAGAGCAAGGTCGCATTATCTTAATTACTATCCAGATTCTAGAACTGCGCCTGATATTAAACGGTATGTCTTAGCGAATCTTCGTACTCGAGTGGTTCGATCAGTTGCTGTTACTCGTAACAATGAAAATCATGTTAATTCTTCAGTTGAAGCTAGCTTTATTAATAATTCTGCGCAAACGCTTCGATATTTCAGGGATTATAGAAGCTCTGTTCTTTCGCTTAGCAGGATGGGACATTTTATTAATGTTGAGGGAACTGGTATTCAGACTCATTTGCCAATAAGTAATAATGAAAACTTGGTATTTTTAAGCTCGAGTAGATTTGACTGGTCTGGTAACAGCCAGTTTCTGACAAATGCTCGTTCATTTATTGAGTCGAGAATGGTGAACATAAATTTGAATCCGTTTTTGTTTCTAAAAGAGCCTTTATTCGTAAGGTTTTTTACGCGCGATAGAGCGGTTGTCTATATGTACGCAGATGACGCAACATCTAATTCACGTCAATGGCGTGTCTTCTCTGTTTTTCAAAACCGCTGGCTCGATCAATTTGGCAATCTATTGTCTCAAAGAGCATCTTTAGAAGGTCAGCTTTTATGCTTCTTAGAAATTACAGGAAGTAAATTTGTTCAGCACCAAACGGCACAAGAAGTCTGTCGCGGCGGTTCACAAACGTCTGCTGCTGTTGGCGGTATATATCGACATGTTGGAAGCAACATTGTAAATACTCCAAATCCAGGACCTCCGGATTCTTGTGATAGTCTTATTGCTGAAATTTGTCCTACCTAGTCATAAATGCGCTGTTGGATTTTATTTGCCTTTTTTATTTTTTTAAATGTTCTATACAGCGCAGAGCAACTCATAGATTACACTCATTTAGGGAGAGAGCAAGGGTTAAACCAGGTTACTGTTACAGACATAGCTCAAAGTAAAGATGGACTTATCTGGATCGCGACTCTAGATGGTATTAATCAATTCGATGGATATGAAGTTAAGCAATACTATTTGAATAGAGCCAAGAAAAGCTCATTAATTTCTCGCCTTATTTTAGATAAAAATGACCAACTGAATGCAATCTCCAACGATGGGTTATATCAATATGATAAAATCTTGGATAGGTTTATTTCTGTTTTTTCATTGCCCAATGAAGAGAACGTCGGCGTTCTCAAAGAAGTAGCTTCAGACAAGGATTCTTTTTGGCTGGGAACGAACACGGGGTACATTTTCTTAATCAAAGATAATAAAGTTATTTCGAGCTATAAATTAAGGTCTTCGAAAAACAATGATGGCCGAAATAAAATTGAAATAAGAAGCTTGGTTGTTGATGAGAGCTCTAGAGTTTGGGTGGGAACTAATAAAGGACTTTGGTTGAAAGGAAAGAATCATACTGGCTTCATTGAGTACACTAGTTCAAAAGACTCTTCATTTAAAAGTCTGAAAAAACCTGTAAAAAATTTAGATTTATTTAACAATTATCTGTTAATTGCAACCTACGAGGGATTGTATGGTTTGAATTTAGTGTCAAATCAATTGGACCTTATTATTGGTCCAAAGACACATGAGTTGCCTAAAGAAAGAACCATGATTAATCAGGTTGTCTCCTTCTCAAACAGTGAAGTGATTTTGGCTACTCAAAAAGGTGCTTTAAAGTATGATTTTTTGTCGAAAAAAATTCATCATCTTACTCGAACTTTAAATACCGATACATCGATTATGGTAAATCGGGTATTTGTGGATAATCAAAACAGTATATGGGTTGGAACTGAATTACATGGCGCTTTTTATGGTTATTACAATCGATATGTTAAACATTATTCTGAGCGTTCATTCCAAGATTTTTGTAACTTATCAAATGTGATTTACGCCATAAGAGCAATAGATGACAAGCTCATTATTGGATCTTGGGGGAGAGGTCTATCTGTTATCGAAATCGAAAATAACAGTTGTAAAAACTTAGTTTCTGATAAAGCAGATATTAACTCTTACTTAAAGAGAGCTGTGTCATTTGAAATTGGAAAAGAGCGTGAGCTGTGGATAGGTACTTCTGGCGGTGGATTAATTCGATACGACTTAGTCAGTGATGAAGCAAAGCATTATTTACCTGATCAATCCAAATTCGGTATTTCTGATGCAGATGTTTTTGCTATTGAGTTTGATGGCGAAGATAAAGTTTGGTTTGGGACATCGGGAGGGCTATCCAGTTTTAGCTATTCAAAAAATCAGTTTGAACATTTTTATGAAGCTGAGAGTTCTTTATTTAATAATAAAATATATTCGCTTGAATTAGCAGGAACGTCATTATGGATTGGAACTCAGTATGGTATTGATCGGCTAAATACCAGTACATTGCAGTTTGAGCGAGACAGCCTGGACAGTGAGCTAAAAAGTATAAAAACAACAATATATGACTTAGAACTTTTAGAGAATGGTGGTCTGGCAATTGCTACTCTGGGGGATGGGCTGTATTTCGCAAGTAAAGATAATATTGTCAATCATTTCCACTCGGAGAATAGATTACCGAGTAATACTGTATATCGAGTTTTACAAGATGAATCAGGGCGAGTTTGGGGAAGTTCAAATAATGGAATATTTGTTCTCGAAAATGATTTTACTCATCTTCTCAATATAACCGTGGATGAAGGATTACAGGGAAGTGAGTTTACGACAGCGGCTGATATTTCTAAGAATAATGATAAACTATATTTCGCTGGGTTGAATGGATTTAATGAATTCAACACAATTTCTCTCACCACCATGAATAATTATAATCGACCTATCATCAGAGATTTCTACCTGAACAATCGAAAAGTTGAGCTTGATAAAGTGAACCGGTTTACTGATGGAAAATCTCTTTTAGTGGCGACTAGAATTAACTTAAGCTATCGGGATAGTGTGGTTGGTTTTGATTTTTCAGCTCCCAATTTCATAGCGCCTTTAAAAATAAAGTATCGTTATAAGCTCGAAGGGCTTCATCAAGAGTGGTTGCCTGCTGAAGCTAGCAATAAGAGAGCTGTTTATACTAATTTACCGCACGGTGATTTCCGACTTTTAGTTAATGCATCGGATATTCATGGAAACTGGACTGATCAATATGCAGCTTTAGAAATACGGGTTTCTCCACCATTTTGGTTAACCTGGTGGGCAAAACTATTGTATGCCTTGACGATTATCTTTTCGCCCATTGTTATCTACTACTACCGTTCTCAGGCATTAAGGAAGCGTGCAGAGATGTTAGAAATTTCAGTGAAAGAGCGTACTCAGGAGCTTGCGGTTCAAAAGAATATTGTTGAAAAGTTGCTCCAGCAAAAAAATAACGAGTTTATCAATATATCTCACGAATTCCGAACGCCACTGACACTTATTCTTGGTCCAGTAAAACGTTTATTCGAAAAAGTCAGGCCCGAAGAACACGTCGCATTGAACTTAATTCAGACCAACGCCGAGCGACTGCTCAAATTAGTAGATGAGTTGCTGGAAATCGAAAAGTTGAAGATTGATAAAGCATTACCGAAACAAGTTTATATCTTGGATAGTTTACTGATTGAAATCGTTCATGCTTACGAATATGCGGCACAATCAAGTCAGTTAAGCTTCGTTTCTTATATTGAAGAAGGAATTTGTGTTGAAGTATTGCATGATTCAATAGAGAAAATTCTGTCTAACCTTCTCTCTAATGCAATTAAGTACAATGTGCACAATGGAAGTATTCAACTGAGCATCACAAGTGATTCTAGTCTTTTAAAAATTCGAGTTAGTGATACGGGAATTGGTATGGCTAACAACATTCAGGAGCGTATTTTTAAAAAGTTCGAGCGCGGGGATAATAGGCCTTTGCAAGCACATGGAAGCGGTGTTGGCTTATCTGTTGTGCAAGAAATAGTTCATGCGCATGGAGGCAGTATTTGGGTTCAAAGCAGAGAGAATGTTGGCACTGAGTTTGAGATTGAAATGCCTTGTGTGATCGAACGCAGTTCTAAATCTTTTACTAGAAATGGGAAACAACAGGATTCAAATCGTAGTTTGGCAAAAGAATCGATTGAGCAGTTTGAGATCGACGATAATAAGCCTGTAGTTCTTGTTATTGAAGATGATCCACAAATGCGCCAATACATTTATCAGGTCATTTGCGAGAATTACCAGTGTGTTACGGCGATTGATGGTGAAAGTGGCTTACAGATAGCTGAAGATTTGATTCCTGATATTGTTATTTGCGATGTAATGATGCCTGGAATAAGCGGTCATCAAGTATGCAAATCTTTAAAAGAGAATAATAAAACGAGTCATATTCCAATGTTGATGCTCACAGCCAGGATTGATAAAGCGAGTCGTATGCAGAGTTGGAAATTATTAGCAGATGAATATCTGACAAAGCCTTTCGAAGATGACGAATTAATTGTTCGAGTTTCAAGTCTATTGAGGCTTAGAGAGAACTTGCAGTCATTTTATTCTCAAGTTTCATTAGGAAGAGCTGACGCCAAGTTTGAGTTGGATTTTGGAGCGGAGGTTAATTCTGCTAAATCCGATAAAGATGCTGATTTCGTTTGCAGGATTAATCAAATTTTGAATGAAAATTATGAGAGTGCCAAATTATCCGTTGGTTTTTTATCCGCACAACTGTATATGAGCGAACGACAATTGCGACGAAAGATTAAAGCTTTAATGGGATTATCTCCTGTAGAGTTGATTAAGCAATTTCGTTTGGAGAAAGCAATTTTATTTTTAAGAGATGGGGAGGCGCCTTCTGTTGTTTCATTAAAAGCTGGGTTTTCTTCCCACTCTTATTTTAGTCAGGAATTTAAAAAATATACTGGGCAAGTTCCCGGTGAATTTTCTTGAGTTATCCTAAAGTATTCGCCATTGTAACTTGTTGAATTTTAACACCAAATTCTACTTGTCCGGAATTTAACAGTGAATGTCCGATTCTTGTGAGCGGGTAATTTAAGGTTTTTGTACTATGGCTTCGGTCAGTTGATGCAGAGCTTATTGAAGCGATGGAACATTGGTTTTGGAGTTAAGGACAAACAATGTATGTATCTGGCAAATGTTAAAAGTGTTTAATTAACGAACGGATTATTAGCTAAGGATGGAACTTATATTTTAAAGGATGATGTTTGGTTATTAAACAGTTTGGGATAAATCACGACTAAGGATGGATGTGCTAAAGTTTCAAGCACATAAATATGTTGACGAATAAAAGGCGCTTATCAGCGCCTTTTTTCTTAAATTCATTCAGATATTGGTTCGAATGTTTTTATTTCTGTCAAAGGATATTAAGGATTGTTTTCGAATTTGATTTCCGAGTTGATATACTGTTGAACAGTGGGAAATACAGTGTGTTAATTGCGAGTCATATTTTGTGGTAGATAACAATTCAAAACAAACGGAAAAAAGCGCGAAAAGTGTCGGACATCAAGTGAGGCGTCTTGCGGTGTTTCAGTTGAAGCTTGCTGCCGATGCGTTACGCGATATTCTTCTCAGTCCGGCATCCATTTTCTTAACTTTGATTGATATCTTTGAAGGTAAGCGCGATAAAGATAGCCACTTCAATAAGTTGCTGGCGATCGGTAGAAAAACTGAACGACGAATTAACTTGTTTAATCAGCATGACAACGATGTTGATAAAGTTCAAACGGTTGATTCTCTCGTTGAACAGTTAGAGTCTATTGTTGTTAAGGAGTATAAAGGTGGTGAACTTTCTTCGAAAGCCAGAACCACTTTGGAGAAAACGCTGAAGAAACTACGAAAATCGAGAGAGTCTAATGAGGAAGCAAAGCCTCCTCACTAGCTTATAAGGGCATGTTATTGAAATTTGCGTCGTCGAAGAGTTCCTAGAATTAGCAAGGATATTAATGCGTAGCCAAAGCTACCAGTGTCAAAATCATCCTCTTCATCAACTTCATTAATTAACGTATTTCTTACTGGATCTAAGCCTTCTGCAGTATCTGGATCGGCATCAATCACAACAACAGAATGTATGATCACAAATTGCTCTTCTAGAGGAGTGACATCATCTGCATAATCTTCAGTTGTGTAATCAATTAATGGTAACTGTCCGAGCGTTCCACCAAAGTTGTAAACTTCCAAGGCGGCAATCTGATCAACAACATCCATTCCATCATCGATTACTTGTCCAAATACCGTAAAGCCTTCATTTTGTGTATCAAGATTGGCGTTACTAACGGCTCCGCTATTATCTTCTAAGTTAAAGAACCACTGGCTTGTTGCGCTGTTTGGATCTGAGCTTTTTGCCATGGCAATTGTGCCGCGAACATTTGAAAATACTGGCTCATTAATAATAGGGGGTAAAGTATCAATCTGTTCGATACGGATCTCATCATTAGTGTCCGTTGAAATCGAGAAACCACCACCTTGAATCACAAAGCCTGGTGCAGATCGATGGATTATCACATTGTCATAACGCTCCGATGTCGCGTACATAAGAAAGTTATTGACTGTTTCCGGGGTGTCATTATCAAATAAATTGACTCGAAAATTCCCTTGATTGGTTTGAAACTCGACAATCGTTGCATTGCAAAAAGCCGTAAACAATGTGAGTGCTATTAATACTAGTTTTTTATGCATATTTGATAACTTATTTACTTGGTTGCTCTTAAGTAAGCTGCAGACTAAGTGAAAAGTTATTTTTTGGCAAGATAAGGCTTAAAGGTCACCGACCATATAGTGCATAAATAGAATAAAGCCGTTCATTTTTTTAAGTTTAAGGGTCAATTTGGCTATTAATAACTCAAGTTGGGCTATAATTAATCTTTTTTGTCACTAATTCGAATTAATTTAGAAAAAATTTAAATAAGCGCTTGCGATCACATAAATCATCTATATAATGCGCTCCCACTTCGGCAGCAAACGCAATTTGCTCCGAGTTAAAGCAGAAAAACAGAAATGCTAACTCATTGAAATATAGAGACTTGTTTTTCACTTTTTTTGCTTTTTGAGTTGAAACTTTTTAATCGTGATATTTGAGGCGATTTAGTAACAAAAAAAGTGTTGACTCAGCCGCAACAGGGTGTATAATTCGCGCCCCGACGTTGAGAAAGCAATGTTGTTTAACTAAGGCAAGTTCCTGGTTAAAAGCTCTTTAAAAACTTAGATGAAGTAATCTGTGTGGGCACTCATGTTGATAGAGTCATCACGACATTA
>NZ_SUNB01000018.1:2500-5355 GCF_007570825.1 Pleionea sediminis
TGAGGCGATACAGGGTGATAGCCCCGTACGTGAAAGGTCATCTTATGTGAAATCGAGTAGGTCGGGACACGTGGTATCTTGACTGAAAATGGGGGGACCATCCTCCAAGGCTAAATACTCTCTGTCGACCGATAGTGAACCAGTACCGTGAGGGAAAGGCGAAAAGAACCCCTGTGAGGGGAGTGAAATAGAACCTGAAACCGTGTGCATACAAGCAGTGGGAGCAAGATTTAGTCTTGTGACTGCGTACCTTTTGTATAATGGGTCAGCGACTTACATCTCAGTAGCAAGCTTAACCGTTTAGGGGAGGCGTAGAGAAATCGAGTCTTAATAGGGCGTTTAGTTGCTGGGAGTAGACCCGAAACCTGGTGATCTAGCCATGGGCAGGTTGAAGGTTGGGTAACACCAACTGGAGGACCGAACACACGTATGTTGAAAAATGCGGTGATGACCTGTGGTTAGGAGTGAAAGGCTAATCAAACCAGGAGATAGCTGGTTCTCCTCGAAAGCTATTTAGGTAGCGCCTCGTGTCTAACTCTCGGGGGTAGAGCACTGTTTCGGCTAGGGGGCCATCCCGGCTTACCAACCCGATGCAAACTCCGAATACCGAGAAGTTCAATCACGGGAGACACACGGCGGGTGCTAACGTCCGTCGTGGAAAGGGAAACAACCCAGACCGCCAGCTAAGGTCCCAAAGTTATCGCTAAGTGGGAAACGATGTGGGAAGGCTAAAACAGCTAGGAGGTTGGCTTAGAAGCAGCCACCCTTTAAAGAAAGCGTAATAGCTCACTAGTCGAGTCGGCCTGCGCGGAAGATGTAACGGGGCTAAGCGATACACCGAAGCTGCGGATGCGTGCTTGCACGCATGGTAGAGGAGCGTTCTGTAAGCCGTTGAAGGTGAACCGGGAGGTTTGCTGGAGGTATCAGAAGTGCGAATGCTGACATGAGTAACGATAAAGGGGGTGAAAAACCCCCTCGCCGGAAGACCAAGGTTTCCTGTTCGATGCTAATCAGAGCAGGGTGAGTCGGCCCCTAAGGCGAGGCAGAAATGCGTAGTCGATGGGAAACAGGTTAATATTCCTGTACCGGTGTTAACTGCGATGGAGTGACGGAGAAGGCTAGGCTGGCCGGGCGTTGGTTGTCCCGGTTTAAGGTAGTAGGCTGAGGGTTTAGGTAAATCCGGACCCTTAAGGCCGAGAGCTGATGACGAGGTCCCACGGGACTGAAGTGGTCGATGCCATGCTTCCAGGAAAAACTTCTAAGCTTCAGGTTAACAGCGACCGTACCCCAAACCGACACAGGTGGTCAGGTAGAGAATACCAAGGCGCTTGAGAGAACTCGGGTGAAGGAACTAGGCAAAATAGTACCGTAACTTCGGGAGAAGGTACGCCGCTGACGGTGAATGATTTACTCAGTAAGCTGTTGGTGGTCGAAGTAACCAGGTGGCTGCGACTGTTTATTAAAAACATAGCACTCTGCAAACACGAAAGTGGACGTATAGGGTGTGACGCCTGCCCGGTGCCGGAAGGTTAATTGATGGGGTTAGCATTAGCGAAGCTCTTGATCGAAGCCCCGGTAAACGGCGGCCGTAACTATAACGGTCCTAAGGTAGCGAAATTCCTTGTCGGGTAAGTTCCGACCTGCACGAATGGCGTAACGATGGCCACACTGTCTCCACCCGAGACTCAGTGAAATTGAAATTGCGGTGAAGATGCCGTATACCCGCGGCTAGACGGAAAGACCCCGTGAACCTTTACTACAGCTTCACACTGGACTTAGACATTATCTGTGTAGGATAGCTGGGAGGCTTTGAAGCAGTGGCGCCAGCCATTGTGGAGCCAACCTTGAAATACCAGCCTGGTAATGTTTGAGTTCTAACTCAGGCCCGTTATCCGGGTCGAGGACAGTGTGTGGTGGGTAGTTTGACTGGGGCGGTCTCCTCCCAAAGAGTAACGGAGGAGTACGAAGGTGTACTAAGTACGGTCGGACATCGTACGGTTAGCATAATGGTATAAGTACGCTTGACTGCGAGACAGACACGTCGAGCAGGTGCGAAAGCAGGTCATAGTGATCCGGTGGTTCTGTATGGAAGGGCCATCGCTCAACGGATAAAAGGTACTCCGGGGATAACAGGCTGATTCCTCCCAAGAGTTCATATCGACGGGGGAGTTTGGCACCTCGATGTCGGCTCATCACATCCTGGGGCTGTAGCCGGTCCCAAGGGTATGGCTGTTCGCCATTTAAAGTGGTACGCGAGCTGGGTTTAGAACGTCGTGAGACAGTTCGGTCCCTATCTGCCGTGGGCGTTGGAGAATTGAGAAGAGCTGCTCCTAGTACGAGAGGACCGGAGTGGACGAACCTCTGGTGTTCCGGTTGTCACGCCAGTGGCATTGCCGGGTAGCTATGTTCGGACAGGATAACCGCTGAAAGCATCTAAGCGGGAAGCCCCCTTCAAGATAAGTTCTCCCTGAGACTTTAAGTCTCCTAAAGAGCCGTTGAAGACTACGACGTTGATAGGCGAGATGTGGAAGCGTTGTGAGGCGTTGAGCTAACTCGTACTAATTGCTCGTGAGGCTTGACCATATAACACCCAAATGGTCTTGAAAACTTAAGCGTTTGCCAAGTTTGTGTGAATCAAATAACCGAATTGTAAAAGCGTTCAGCGATAGCTGGGCACTGAAATATCAACCAGTTTTGCCTGGTGACCATTGCGAACGGGAACCACCTGATCCCATCTCGAACTCAGAAGTGAAAACGTTCAGCGCCGATGGTAGTGTGGGGTTTCCCCATGTGAGAGTAGGTCATCGCCAGGCATTTAATTATAAGCCCCTGCACATACCGTGCTGGGGCTTTTT
>NZ_SUNB01000019.1 GCF_007570825.1 Pleionea sediminis
CGAATTTCACCAAAGCCATCCGGCGCGGACAAATCGGGCGGCATCACAATCGAATTATTCAGATTGATCGACAGTGCAGAAATGACGGCAGGAAATCCCGAAACACGAAATGCGGCATTAATCACGGGCGGAGGTGCCACCGCATGATATTCCGCCAGTAACAAAGGTCGATCGTTTTCTTCGGGAATGTGGCCGGTGAAGGTAAAAGAGACTTTGCCGGTGTCGCCCGTGGTTAAATTAAACTCGGCGGTACCACGGCATCCAGTTAACATTCTCTCACGACCATCTTGATACAATTTAATCGTGCAACTTTCTAAATCTTCACTCGCCAAATCGTAATAGACCGAAGAAAAAGGAATGACCGTTTCAGCAAAACCACAACATCGTAACGCGCGCCCTATTTCTGGCGGCACTCCGCGCTCACCCGAACCTTTTAACTCAGCGGTAAACGTCACTTGCGCGAGCGTGCCGGCAAAAATACTTTGCTCTTTACCGAACGTGGGTTTAATCACATTACGCTCGACCATTCTTGACTCCGCATAACTGAAGCTTAGATCCTCGACCAAAATACCATCACTGACACCAGGATCCGCATTGACGTTATAAGTCGATTCAACGGCGAGCGTAATCACTTCTCGTTTGACTAACATACGCTTTACCCCACATCGGTTTCACTATCTGGCGATTCATACTCGTCATCGCCAAGTGTCTTACTGCCACCTTTACGGGGCTTATAAATAACAGTATCCACCCTTTCCATAAATCACCTTTAATTTGTTGTGTCTGCTAAAACATCATCAACGCGTGCTCGATAATTGAGTTGCCATTGACTCATGAGTGAGCACACGGTACGTTCACCTTCGATGTTGACTTGTGGTGCTTCAAGTCCTAAATAACTCAGCACAATCGTATCCGGAGTTATTAATTCATTCGGTAATTGCAAATACTTGTGAACAAGCGCTTGAATATCGAGTGCGTTCAGCAACACGGGCTCAGTAATGTCATCCACTAAAATTGCGGAAACAGAAAACGAGACTTGATGATCGGCAACACCATAACTTTTCACAGAATCAATGGGTCGATCAGAAACGAATTCAATTGCCAGACAGGGCAATGAATCAGGTACCAATGACGTTGCCAACTGTATTTGGTCAACGACGCGCTCCTGATCTTTTATCGGTGTTAAGCGCTCGGCAATCACCTCTAAAATGCGACGAACTTTATGCACGTTTTAACTCCAACACCAATAGGCCATCTTCTATGCGTGGTTCGCGAACAATATAGTTTTCCCCGTCGAGTACGACCAACGAGTTCAAAGGAAACACCGCTTTGTACTGTGCATCGAGAAATACCAGCCATTCAATTTGATATCCCGCTTCGGTCAACATATTGCGTCGAAGTTCAATCACGTCATAAAACGTTTCACCCATCTTAATTCTGGGTTCACCGAAACGTTCCATCAGTGTTGTGTTCACTCGTGTTTGTAAACTTTGCCAAGTCATATTTTTTAAACGCCTGTCAATAAAACCAGCACATCACCCGAGTCATCGTGAACAAAGAATCCCGCTTTAACACCATCGGTACTGATCGTTGAAAACTCTCGGCTCGAGTTATGCCAATAGGCAATCGCGCCTTCACTCGGCGATTCACCGCTCGCAATGGGCAATTCAAAAACGCCTCGACGATGTCCTCGAAAGGACTCGCCCTCTAACGCAGAATTAAGTGCGACAACCATCATGTCGCCCATAAGATACGCGTTTCCTGAAACGACTCCGTCTACAGGAGCAATCAGATCCATCACGTTGCCATCGTGTCGATAATTTTTCATGGTGAAACCCTTTTTAAAGACATAAAAAAAGAGGCGGATGCCCCTCACTGAATTGGATAAAACTGGAATAACTTTTTATTGACCATTACCTTTAAATAAACCCATATAATCGAGCGCTTTAACACCAGCATCGATGCGCACTTTTGAAGCAACGCCATCGACCGTAAACCCTTCCTGTTGTTCGAGATACGGACGATCATTGCCGTCGAGATACGCCACTTCAACCGTATCGTGCATCGAAGGATTTGCAGCTAAATACCAGGACGCAGGATTGGCTGCGTCTAAACGCCCTTCGCTGATCACTTGTGCCATGCCTCGGACTTTATTAATCACGCCTGAGTTTTTTTGATTTTCAAGTGAGCTGCTCGACTCCATTAATTCTTTCGCCGTTCCCTCGAGTGCCGCTGGAATTAATAGATAAGCCGGTCGGATATTCAATGCCGTTTCGTGTTCACGTTTTTGCGTCGCCATTTGTGAACGCGCTTTATCCAAAGCGTTGACCGATAATGCCGACGACGCTCCTGATAATAGATTTTTATGCGACGCGTGAAAGAGTTCAGTACCACTCGATAATTTAGGGTTAGACGTCAACACTGCATACACCAAATCGCCCACGGTACGAATGGCCGCACGTCCCATTAACATCGGAATGCGTGTGAAGACTTGCAAATCATCATTAATGATCGCTTGTCGTGTAATCGTAAAAAGCTTGCCGTACGTTGCGAGCATAATCGGTTCGGCGCGGTCACCGACAGTGCCGTACGAATACTCAGCGCCTTCTTTCACTTCACTTAATGATGGATACGCATTGAGCGCAACGCGTTGCGTGACTTTAAAATCCGATAACGAACCTTTGTACGTCCATTGCTGAAAAGTTTCTTGCGCTTCCTCATAACCCCGTAACATGGCTTTGTGCGCAACATCCATCAATACATTACCAAAGTCACTCGTCGAATGTGTAAACGCCGCACCAACGAGCTCAAGTTTTGACGCATACGATGCGGTGCCTATACCCTTACATTGCAGAGCAGCTCGAGCCATTTCAAGTAATGACATGGTTTGATACGCACCCAAGTCTTTTACTTCAAGGCGGTCAGTAAGATGCGCTCGACATTGAAGTGCCATCACCATCGCATCTTTATCGGCATGACCATTATCAATGTAACTGCCATGAAATCCACCGCCACTCGGCGCAGATTGCTCACCGAGTTTTGCCAGTAATTGGGTCCTGGCATCATCCAAACTCAGGTCAACATCCGCGAGACACTCTGCTTGTAAATCATTCAGCTGTGGAAACGGTTTAAACGCTTCTATAATGGCTCGATTTCGATCACGTAACGATTCATTGGAAACTGAGTCGTCAGCATGATTGGTCGCAATAACGTCAGGCTCGTTCACTGTGTGTGTCATAGTCACTTCCTCATTTAATCGTGGAGAGGTTTGTTGTTCCGCTGTCAGGTTCTCAGCGATATTTTTTAACGATGTTATAAAGGGCTTCGAAACTTTGTGCTGCTCAAACTTTGCCAGTCGGGGATCACGTCCATCCAGTTTTGATAAATCGAAACTCGCAGCGAGTTCTATGGGTGGTGATAGTTGCGTTGCAAGTCCAAACGCGGTGGCTTCCTCGGCACTTAACCAAGTTTCTTCATCCAACATCTCGTTTAACACATCACTTTCCACGTTCATCACTTTTAAATAAGCGTTATTAAAGGTTAAACGAACTTTATCTAACAGCTCTGCCGCTTTCTTTAAATCTTTGGCTTCACCGAATACTGGCATGCGTGGATTATGAATCATCAACAGACTGTTCTCAGGCATGATTCGAACATCACCAACGGTAAAAATAATCGACGCCATGGAGGCCGCTAACCCATCGACACGAGTGGTAATGTTTGCCTCATGTTCCGCCAGTAAGTTATAAATGGCAGCACCATCAAACACCGAACCACCCGGCGAATTAATGTGAACCGTAAGCTCAGAAACTTGCCCTAATCCTTTTAACTCCGTCGCAAAGTCTTTTGCGGAAATCCCCCAGCCACCGATTTCATCGTAAATATAAATGTCTGCGTGACCTCGACCAGCCGCTTGCATGTGAAACCAAGATTTCTTCGACATTATGTTTCCTCTTTTTCAAATTCGCTTTCGGGTTTTTCTTCGGACGTAGAA
>NZ_SUNB01000020.1 GCF_007570825.1 Pleionea sediminis
ACCCATTTACTAGCCAAGTTTAGTGTGGCATTGCCCCCAAATATTGAATAAGTTCTAAAGCAAAAGTCTATGCGCATTCTTATTGCAACCTAACGCTCGCATTTGCGGCTGGTTTGGAGCGCAGCGGAAAACCAGTCCGACAACATGCGCTTGTTAACTTGTGACACTACGTAAAGTCCATTGTGTAGATGAATTCCGAGCACTCAGGGCATCTAAACTTGTAGACTGCAGGATTCCCACCTTTTTCGTAATGCTCGAGAATGTTTTGCCAAACATCTGGCTTTATCATTTCAACACGGAGAAACCTTTCGAGCGCTTCGCCCGCCAACTCAACTAGATCTTTTTTTTCTGCATCTCCATGGAATTCACAAGCTGTACCGCAATGTGCCTGCCATACCTCCTGCTGCCATGAGTTATACCCTGGAGTCCTCTCGCACACTTCCGAGATTACCTCCTCTGGTACACCAGCCTCTTGCAACGGGTAGTCATCAGAGAACATGCCATCAAATTTTTGAGCGGCGGAGCCATCCGCTATACACCACGGACAGATAAACTCAATTTCTTCTTCAGCGTAAAGATTCGAGGCGTATACATACCCTCTAGCCTGTTCACAGCACTCGCATACTTCGCAGCTTTCCTTGATCGCACCCGTAGAAATTGGATCAGGGTGATACTTGAACTTCGGGAGTTCCACGATTTCTCCTCAGAAAGTTAACGCCCACAACACCGGACAAATTGGAGCGCAGCGGAAATTTGCTCCGTGTGCTTGCGTTTGTTATGTTCAACTACCTTCCCATCTATCATAAACACCACTTATTATTTTTTTGGCTAATTGCATAGCTTTGGGGCTGTTGATTTCTTGTAAATATGCAAGAAAAGTCCATTCTGGACTCATTGTTAATTTAACTCTATATTCTCCAAGGCACATTTTCTCTATGACTTCGAATCCTTTCAGATTATCGAGATACGCGAGGCCAACTGCGGCATTTGCAACCTGATCTTCCTCTGGACTATCAAGTAGCGTAACTAACTCATCTTCAACTTCAGTGAAACCAGCTTTTGCAAGCCAATAGAGCTCAAATGATGTGTCTTCAGGTGAAAGCTCCTTGATTGAGGCAATTATACACCCAATACCTGCTCGCTCAACTACTCCCCTCAATTCGTCTAGGCCTATACGTTCAAATTCTTCGCCCGCGTCTACACATGCAGTACTAATTGCATTATTCACCTCTAGCCACGTTTTCTTCTGTTCATCCGTATTCATTGGAGCAGAGACTCTCAGGGAACATAACGCTTGTCTGAGTTTACGAGGTACGAGTTGAAATCCTGACTCTTGTTATGCTCATTCATATTGAGCCATTTCATCTCTTAAACACTCTGCTAAATTTGACGGTTCCATTATCCATAGCGTCCACTCTTTATTTGGAAAAACAGCAACCTTTACATCATCATTCTCAAAAGTCGGCAACCACGTAAAAAGAAAATCCTCTAGGGATATTTCAACAGCTTTGTGACCAGGAAAGTGTTCATCTGTAATTTTCTGAGCATATTCTGGATGAGGCCAGACAGGAAAATACTCCAAGCCATCATCTGTAAGAGGAACAAGCCAACCTTTAGGACCCTTAACTCCCCAAAGTTGTTCCCAATCTGCAACCTTGCCTACAAAGTGAGAGCTACGATCTTCACCATTTAGCGCTAACACCGACTCAAATTGCTGCGGATTCATTTGGTAGGGCATGAGTTGTCCTTTTTTGCATAACGCTTGAAGCAGCGGTATTTTATCCGCTGCCTTTTCTTGTTAGGTGTGAATACTAAGGCAAACTTAAATGTAAATGACACAACTCTTTGCCTTTAAGTTTCAAATTACTACACTTAGATGCCCTACAATTACCCGAACCAAAGCCATTATGGGCAAGAATAGTCAAAAACTGTTTCTCAGCATCTATTTCTCCTTTTGAGGGCTCATATCCTCTATCTCGGTATTTAACGCAAAACCACGGAGATGGATTTTCATCTGAGTCTAGAAATATGTACCAATATTGACCGCAGTCTTTGCATCTATAATGCTCAAACTCGTAACTTAATTCAGGCTCGAAACGCTCAGAATCCAAACCATTAAAATACTCGGGAAAAAGCTTAACCCCTTGTAACTCTATGCCGCGGAAAGCGTAACTCATTGATATGTTTACAACTGAACTCGGTAGTTCTTTACAGTTACACATATACACCTAACGCCCGCCTCAATTGAGGCCGCTTTTTGTTTTTGCCTTCAATTGCTGGCACTGGTTATATTTCATTTTGATGTAGGCTCGCACTTTCTACGCAGCAAGCTTACATCGTTTTCCCAAAATGCTTCGAACTCTCTGGAGTTAGTAATTTTTAAGTCTAGGTGGTCCATTGCCGCGTCCTCAGCAAGGTCAAATGCTTGAGCAGAATCACTTGCTTTAACTTTGACCTTGAACGGCATTACCACATCAATTTCGACTTCGAACTCTGTACTCATCATGTTCCTTTGAGAATATAACGCTTTGCTGAGAAGCGCTGTTGTTTATTGGCGACTTTCTCCAGCACTTCGTTATGTTTTTTCATTCTTCAGCCTGTCTAAGATTGCAAATGTTCTATTTGCTATTTTAGCTAATTCGGCATTCAATGAATTAACCTTATCTTCGTCTTCTGGGTCCGCATTGATTATAAGTAAATCATCGATATCACAAGTTGGTGCATATTTAAGCCACAAACTCTCAACAAAAGATAGATCGCCACTCTCAAGCATTTGCACTGCTTTCAATGCTTCACTTCGCCAGTCAGTAATGCCGCGACTACCGAAGTATTCAGCAGCATCGTTAAGTGCGGTTTTTAATTCTTGCTCGATCATAGTTCGTAAACATAACGCTTCGCTAATTTAGCGTGTTGTTTACGCTTAAATTCAGCGTTTGGTTAAGTGTTTTCATTTCAATATATGCCTAAATGTTAAACTTATTCTTT
>NZ_SUNB01000021.1 GCF_007570825.1 Pleionea sediminis
AAAACCCGTCTTCATGGCGGGTTTTTTTATGCCTGTAAAAAAGTGAACTCAATGCCCGAAAAAGATCCGAATTTATGGTCGGCGATGCAAGACTATGCCTATTTGATCGCGTTTGCCATTTTTGGTGGCGTTACCAAGTTTTGGCGTACTCGCATTTTTAAAGAGGAAACTCTACAGCTCCGTTCATTGAAGTTGTGGCTTGAGTTTGTTGTTGAAATCGCGACGTCTGCTTTTGTCGGTGTAATTGCTTTTTATGCCTGCCAAGCATCCGGTGTGAGTGAGTTATGGATGGCGTGTATTGTGGGTATTGCCGGGCATGAAGGCGCAAGAGCCATTCAATTTATTTATAAACTGTTAGAGAGGAAAGGGTTTCAGTAGTCATGTGGATGAATGAACTCAAAGACGATTTAAAACGTGATGAAGGCTTTCGTGCTTATCCTTATGAATGCACGGCGGGTAAAGTGACCATTGGCTACGGTCGTAATCTAGAGGATGTTGGAATCAGTCAAGACGAAGCTGAGTCATTATTAACGAATGATATGAACAAAGCGATTAATGATTTAAGTCTCTTTAATTGGTTTAATAAATTAAATGATAACCGCAAACGAGCCTTTTCCAATATGGTATTTAATTTAGGTCTGACTCGATTTTTAAAGTTTAAACACATGCTGTCGGCGATTGAACGTGGCGATTTTACGACGGCGGCTTACGAAGCGAGAAATTCACGTTGGTATCGGCAAGTCGGCCGACGAGCCGAGCGAATCGTCAGTTTGATCGAGAAAGGGTAATTTATGTTTCTTCGAAATCTGAAAAGTACGCTTCTCATTGCCGTTATGCTCGGTGGCGCACTTTTGTTATCTCTTTATCGGATCGATACGTTGCATGACACTATCAATAGTGAGAAGAAGCGAGCGGTTCAAGCTGAGCTTCAATCATTTCGATTAGAGCGGTCGCTTGAGCAAGCGACCTTGAATTACGACAAGTACAAACAGCGGTTTGACGAACAAACAAAACGAGTGAATCAATTATCCATTGAAAGGGCTGCTCTTTATGACAATCTACAAGAGAATGAACGTGCTTTGCAATCCGCTTTTACACAGCTACAGCGTAATGATAAAGAAGTTCATGACTGGGCTGATGAGTCTGTGCCTCTTAGGATTATTCGGTTGTACGAGCAAGCCCATAAAGCCGCGCGTGATAACCGTCACCAAAACCGAATTCGTTCCATTAATGATCCCAGCTCCGCTGACTCGGCCAACGCCAATTCCAAAACAAACATTAATAACGAACGGTGATTTGCTGTCGATTAACTTAAGACTGTTGCATGCATTACAGTCGTGTAACAGTGATAAAGCATTAATCAAACAATCAACGCAAGCGTTGAAACAGTAGACGTTAAATATGGAGTTCTCGATTTCGCACGATTTGCATCGATTAACCAAAGATGTTAACCGTCTTCACGGAAAACTAAAACAGGCCGCTGTTCGCGGCATTAATCGAGGGGCGCAGTCGGTAAAAGTGGCGTCATCAAAAGCGATTAAAGAGCGGACGGGTTTAAAAGCCTCAACAATAAAGAAGCGACTAATCATTAAAAGAGCACGCGTTAACGATTTAAGTGCGTCAATCGATGCTTCAACCGGCCGCGTATTTAATTTAATAACATCGCTCCCTCAATCACAAAGACGCCCGGGTTATTTTAATGCTCGAGTGGGTCGCGGCAAACGTCGACGTTATCGAGCGAATGGTGTGAAAGCCAACGCTTGGAATCAACGAGCCGTTTATCCTGGCACTTTTATTGTCAAGACAAAGCGAGGTGTGTTAGTTGCGAAGAGAGCAAGCAAACGAAGAACACCGCTCATCTTTGTCAAAGGGCCGAGTATTCGTGGCTCGTTTCAATCGAACTATGTTCAAGCGGCTATGCGATCAAAAGCAGCTGAAGCTGTCATAAAAAATGTGCGGCACGAAATACAGCGCGCAATCCATCACACTTAACTTTAACGATAAAAAATTTGGGTCCCTCTGACGGGGTAGGCCCTTGCGGGTACCAAGGCGCGCAGCTTTCACATTGTGCGTGCGGTTTCAGACCCATGACAACGACAACAACCCCTATGGTTTTATGGCTGGAAAAAAGGTCTCGCAATCGGAATGTGC
>NZ_SUNB01000022.1 GCF_007570825.1 Pleionea sediminis
GCAAGGGGGCGTTCTGCTCCCAAAATTTTTCCGGATGAAATTGATGGGTATGAGCGTACGAAAGAAGGTTCACAGATTGGATTGATCTGGCAACGCGCAGCAACCTTTGGTGACGAACGATTATTGTTTGAAACATCAACACCAACGATTAAAGGTGCCTCGCTGATTGAGTCGGCTTTTGAGCAAGGTGATCAACGACGTTGGCACTGTGAATGTCCTCACTGTCAAACATTTCAGTATTTAAAATGGTCGCAGGTGAATTGGCAAAAAGATTCGGAAGGTGAGCATCTACCAGAAACGGCGGTGTATGTGTGTGAGTCGTGTGGTGTGTGTTGGGATGATGCGGACCGATTCTTAGCGATCCGAAAGGGTCGGTGGATTGCTGCAAAACCGTTTAAGCGTCATGCGAGTTTTCATTTACCGGAAATGTGCAGTCTTTTTCGGAAATTAGGCGACATCGTCCAAAGTTTTTTAGAAAAGAAACGTTCTGGTGACATTCAAACATTCATTAACGTATCGCTTGCGGAAACGTTTGAGGAGAAAGGGCAACAGTTTAAACATACAGTACTGATGGAAAGAGCGGAAGTATACGAGTGTGATGTTCCCGATGAGGTGTGCATTTTGGTTCGAGCGGTCGATGTTCAAAAAGATCGTTTAGAAATAAAGGTGAAAGGTTTTGGCGTTGGTGAGGAATCGTGGGATATCGATTACAAAATTTTAAGAGGGGATCCAACGAGTCAGAGGTTATGGGATCAGCTCGATGTCGAGTTATCCAATACTTATCGACACGCGAATGGAAGCATCATGACGTGTGCCGCGACCGGCATTGATTCGGGCGCGTTCACGGATCATGTGTATCGTTTTGTTAAACCAAGAGAGATGGCGGGTGTTTACGCGCTAAAAGGTCGCGGACAAGAGGGATTACCTCTCGTTAATCGAGGCTCACGTTCGAATAAATATCGAGTCAACGTCTTTACGGTCGGAACTTGGGCCGGTAAAGATTTAATTTATCGACGTTATGAGATCGAAGAACCCGGCGCCGGTTATCTTCACTTTAAAAAATCACCGGTATTTGATGAGGAATATTTTCGGCAACTGTGCAGTGAAAAAAAAGTCACTCGCTTTCATTTAGGAAAAGCGCGCAGCGAATGGTTGAAAATACGAGATAGGAATGAAGCGTTTGATCTCGAGAATTATTGTTTAGCGGTTCTCTATTTGCTTTCTCCAAATCTTGACGCTTTGGCGAGAGAGTTAAGTGAGACGCCGGCAGAGCGTCATGAAAAACAGCAAGCACGAAATGTTACATCAGCGGTCAGTGACAATCATTGGATTAATGCGGGGAGTGAATGGTTATGACGCGTGAATCAATACTCGAAATGATAGATCTCTATCTTGAGGCAGAGAAGGCGGTGCTATCGGGAAAGGAAGTCACCTTCGAAGGCCGTGTTGTGAAACTTGAGAATTTATCTGAAATTCGTGCGGGCCGAGCAATGTGGGAGAAGCGATTACAAGAAGTAAAGAGTGGTCATTTTTCAAAGGTTCATTTTGTATGAACTGGATGGATAAGCTTGCCTTAACGGTTTCACCCTCTTGGGCTTTGAAGCGAGCACAACAGCGACAAATGGTACAAGCCTTTCAAGCTGTAGAAAAAACGCGATTGCATAAGCGTCCAACAGAACATCGTTCTGCTAATGCGTTAGTTGAGTCCGGTGGACGCAGCTTGCGCGGACAGGCGCGATTTTTTGATAACAACTACGACATTGTTACCGCGATTTTTGACACTCTCGAAAATACCGTGATCGGCAAAGATGGTATTCGAGTTGAACCGATGCCTCGCACGCTTTCGGGTGAAGTGCATGAATCTCTCGCACAAGA
>NZ_SUNB01000002.1 GCF_007570825.1 Pleionea sediminis
GGCTATTACTGACAAACTCCCATCCAAGGATCAAAGGTGCAAACCATGGCATGATGATCATTACTGCATAGATCGAAAGAACGCGTATTTTCCAGCCGCGACTCCCACTACTTTTTACAAACCAAATAGAGTTTATCAATATCGATAGCAGCAATACTGGTAAAAGAGCAATTATTCCTGCGCCACCATAAGTCATATTAGAGCCTTAACCCGCTAAACGGCATAACACTTAATTGAGGCGCGCGTATTTTGCGTCGTCTTTTCCAATATTTTGTTAAGTTTAATCACTACCAGCACTTCCATCAGAGAAACCTGTATCGAAGCCACCACTAAAATCACTTGAGGCCATACTTTCAACATTACCCCCGAAATAATTGTGTGCGATATCTTCGCGCATTGCTGTGTAGTCACAGGGTTCGCCCTGCTCTTTGTGCCACTTCTCGAAGTGCTTTTGGGATACGTAAAGCGCATGTGCATAACATATGTGGCGCCAGTTATATCCACAGTCCTGAACAGTTTTAACAACTTGCCCAGGCGTATATTGTTTTGACCTTCCATAGCGTTTCGCTAAATCTTTGCCAAGTCTATTAATGTAACTTTTAATCGCTCTTTTCTTTCTAATTCCAGCAAAAAAGTACATTGCTACTCCATGAAAACTTAACGCTTAAATCACGCGAGTGTTGTTATTCGCGTGCATTTTCTGGTTAGCACTCATTTTACAGGATATGTTGTAGCTTTGAACATGGCTCCTGCATTCAATGCTAAACTTTCGAGTTCTTTAAAATTGCTGCTATCGCCGACATAAATCAAATTTGCGCCAGCAAGTGATGCTTCATCAAATTCTGCTAGAGCTATTTTTAGTATAGAGAAATTCAAAGAGTGGTCAGCCCCAATAATCGCTAAGTTTGCATTAGACTTGGCAGCTTCAGATAGGTGGCGTTTAAGAGTTACAGATGTTGACTCAATAGGTGAATTTGCTGGGATATGAAACATGAAAAATTCAGTTTTTTCTTCTGCCACATATTTTCCAGCTTCCTGCATTGCCGCGTTTACATCGTATTTAGAAGTGCTCGTGCTAGGATTTGAAGCACACCCAACAATCGATACTAGTAAAAGACAAAATGTAATATTGAATAATTTCATGGAACTTCCTTTGTAGTGCTAACGCTTAAAAGCAGCATCAATTGCGAGGTACGCGCGATTGTATCGCTGACTTGATAAGTTATGTGTAAATTATAGACGATTGCAATATTCTTTCTGATAACCGAGTGGCTCTTTTCAAGAAAAAGACATTCAAGCAATGAGCAAGCGTTCTCGATTCAAGCGAGAGCAAATCATCCTTAATTTTATTCCAAATTTCCATGCAATAAAAAAGGCCGCATATTTCTATGCGGCCTTTCTAAATAATGGTGGGTTGTGCAGGATTCGAACCTGCGACCAATTGATTAAAAGTCAACTGCTCTACCGACTGAGCTAACAACCCAAATTGTGTCCCGAGTTTCTGAAGAAATTTGACAGTTCAACTACGTTTTTATGACTGCCCCTCTCGGTGAGACGCGTATTATGCTGATTCTGAAAATTAAATCAAGCGTTTTTTCGAAAAAACTTTCTATACGTATTATCTTGTTGAATTTGTGTTCAAACACTTGATTTTTTGATGATTTTTCACACGCTCATCTGACGCAACTGCTCAATTACCGTTTTCAATTCTGATATAGCATAGTCGATTTCTTCTTGAGTGGAAAACCGGCCAACACTGATTCGAATGGCATTGTGAGCCAATTCATTAGATACACCCATCGCTTTTAAAACGTAAGAAGGTTCGACGCTTGCAGAGTTACAGGCAGAGCCAGAGGACACAGCAAGAGAATGAAGTGACATTAATAGTGTTTCACCATCGACACCCGCAATACTAATGTTGAGAATTCCTGGCGCGGACGATTCTAAACTGCCATTTAGGCTGACACCTTCAATACTCGATAATTCAGACCATAGTTGCTGTTTAAAGCCCAACAACTTCTTTGCCTCTTCTTGCAATACATCACCAGCTTTTGCAAAGGCTTCGCCCATACCGACAATTTGATGCGTCGGTAAGGTACCCGAACGCATACCTCGCTCATGTCCACCACCATGAATGGCCGCTTCGATCTGTACATCGGGACTGCGACGGACATACAGCGCACCTATTCCTTTTGGCCCATACACTTTGTGACTCGAAAATGAGGCAAGGTCGATGGGCAGTTCTTTGACATTAAAAGGTATCTTACCAATGGCTTGTGCGGCATCGACGTGAAACAAAACCTGTGCGTCGCGACACACCTCTCCGATTCCTGCGATATTTTGAATGACGCCGGTCTCGTTGTTTACGGCCATGATAGATACCAGGATAGTGTCATCTTCGAGCGCATCTGCAACTTGCTCAGGTGTAATAATTCCCTGCTCATCAGGTTTCAAAAATGTAATGCGAAAGCCTTTTTGTTGCAGATATAGGCAAGTATCAATAACCGCCTTATGTTCTGTTTCTGAAGTAATAAGATGTTTGCCTTTTTCCTGATTTGCCAAAGCCGCGCCCTTAATCGCAAGATTATCGGACTCAGTTGCACCAGAGGTCCAAACAATTTCGCGCGGGTCGGCCTGAATAAGATCAGCCACTTGATTGCGCGCGATATCAACGGCCTCTTCAGCTTGCCACCCATAACGATGCGAGCGCGACGCCGGATTGCCAAACTGACCATCGAGTGTTAGAAAATCCATCATTTTCTTTGCAACGTCAGGATCCACCGGAGTGGTGGCTGCATAATCGAGATAAACAGGCTTTTTCATGGAAGACTTAACTAATTAACAATACTTTTAATTTTAACGGATGGCAGACCAGAGCCCAAGTTTAACTGGACTCGGGCTCGGCTTTATCATTCTGGTTGGCTTTCGCTTCGGCTGAATCAACGGTATCACTTTCACCGTTGAAATAGTCATCAAGAAAATCAGCCGCTTGAATTCCCGGTAGGGGTACGGTTTCAACTTGAAGGTTCGCCTTTTCGAGAGCTTCTCGGCAAATTTTTAATTGTTGATCGACGGCTCGACTGTGTTTGAGCATGCTCGATATAACTTGTGCAACGGGATCGTAGGCTAAAGAGCTGTCCCCATAAGCTTCGAATCCAATTAATTGTTCAATGCGTTTTCGATGTTGTGGATTGTTGCCTTGTCCGTCACGTACAACATGTCCTGGAATACCGATAACTGTCGCCCGCTCGGGAACATCTTTCACAACGACGGAGTTTGACCCAACGCGAGCGCCTTTTCCGATTGTAATGGGTCCCAAAACTTTTGCGCCTGCTCCAATCACTACATCATCTTCGAGTGTTGGATGACGCTTACCAGGATTCCAGGTTGTCCCGCCAAGGGTAACTCCATGGTACAACGTACAGTCGTCACCAATAACGGCCGTTTCACCAATAACAACGCCCGTTGCGTGGTCGATAAAAAATCGCCGGCCAATGGTCGCACCAGGATGAATTTCGACACCAGTTAACCAACGCGCCAACATCCCCAAAAACCGCGCAAGCCACTTTATGTTGTTTTTCCACAACCAGTGATTAATTCGATAAATCCAGATTGCCTGCATTCCAGGATAACAGGTAAGCACTTCAAACCAGTTTCGCGCCGCTGGATCTCGTTCAAAAACACTATGGATATCTTCTTTGAGTCGTTTAAACACGCTCTATTCCTTTTCCTCTCGTTGGGGGACGTACTTTTTTATCGACGCTAAAAATCCGCGCATCAATCTGATTTCGCTATCGGTCAGATCGGACTTATTGAATAGCCGTCGTATGCGCATGCGTATTTTGTTTGGCTTAAGTGGATTAAAAAACTCGGTATGTTCCATAACTTGTTGCAAATGTTCAAACATTTGCTCCACTTGTTCGCCGGTTGCTGGCAATTCACCGGGATCATCGCACTCAGGCTCGGGCATAATGATATCTTTGTTATCGAGCGCTGCTAATCGTAATTCGTACGCAATCAATTGAATCGCCGAGGCAACATTTAATGAAGAGTACTCAGGGTTAGTGGGTATGTAAACATGGTAATGGCACAAGGATAACTCTTCGTTGGTTAATCCTGAGTTTTCAGTGCCAAATAAAATAGCTACCGGCCGACGCTCAGGCTCAGCCGCGATTTTTCGCCCTAATTCTCTCGGCTCGATCATCGGCCAAGGCAAAGTACGGCTGCGCGCACTGGTTCCAACAATAATACGGTTTTCGGCGACGGCATCTTCGATAGAGTTATACACTTTGGCATTAGCCAAAATGTCATCTGCTCGCGAGGCGCGTCGTGTTGCCTCGGCACTGGGAAATTGCTTGGGATTAACTAACTTTAACTTCGACAATCCCATGGTTTTTAATGCACGGGCTGCTGCACCGATATTCCCAGGATGCGTTGTGTGAGAAAGAACAAATTCTATATCGTTTAACATAGCTACCTTAACCAAACCGATAATTCGCGGCGCATTTTAGCAGATGCATCTCCAGAAACGGGAATTCCGAACAAGAATATTCACATATTTAATAATTCTCGAGGTTAAGCGATTCAAAACTTCCCACTATTTTGGTAGAATCCGCGCCGAAATGAGTTGAATAGCGCAACTTATTGCTAATTTTCTAGCAAACGTTCTTATACAAGGTGGTCTTGATGCATCCATTGCAAACAATTGCAGTCCGTGCGGCGCGCGCGGCTGGCGACACGATTATGCGTGCAACCGAAAACATGGACAAAGTAAAAACCGACGTTAAAGGTCGTAACGATTTTGTCACCGATATCGACAAGCGTGCGGAAGAACGCATCATTGAGACCATTCAAAAAACCCACCCAAATCATGCCTTTCTTGGCGAAGAAAGTGGCGAACACCTCTCAGAAAACTCAGATAATGACGTTGTTTGGATTATCGATCCAATCGACGGTACAACCAATTTTATTCGCGGCATGCCGCATTTCTGTGTTTCCATTGCTGCCCAGGTTAAAGGCAAAATTGAAGTGGCTGTCGTCTACGACCCTGTGCGAGAAGAGTTATTCACAGCATCACGAGGCAACGGTGCCCAACTCAACGGTAAACGTATTCGAGTCAGCCAGGCGCGAGAATTACAACAAACCTTGCTGGCAACAGGCTTTCCTTTTCGCAGTGTTGAACAGTTCGATGAGTACATGACCGCTTTCAGTAAGCTTTATCCTAAATGTAGCGACATGCGTCGAGCTGGCTCTGCAGCACTAGATCTTGCCTATGTTGCAGCGGGTCGTTTTGACGGCTTTTGGGAATACGGTTTAAAGTGGTGGGATATCGCTGCGGGTAGTTTACTGGTTTCTGAAGCTGGCGGAATTGTCAGTGATTTAAAAGGTAATCCAAATTTTAAAAATGGCGAATCCATTTTGGCAGCCAACCCTAAAATCTTCAAAGCCATCTTAAATACACTCAAGTAATCTCCAGATTCAATATATCGACCGAAAATTTAATATCTGGTCGATATATCTGTTCGTACAACCTCTACAATCCTTCGACATTACTTATCCGACTATTGTACTCGGTTATTTACCCGAGTATTTTAGTCGGTTATACTAGCACTTAAACGTTAAGAGGCACGAAATATGAAACTCACTACCAAGGGTCGATATGCAGTCACTGCAATGCTTGATTTGGCCATTCACGCTGAAAGCAAGCCCATTACCCTGTCTGAAATTTCAGAACGCCAAGGTATTTCGCTCTCCTATTTGGAGCAGTTATTCGCCAAACTCCGGAAAAACGAGCTCGTAAAAAGTGTTCGCGGCCCGGGTGGCGGTTATCAATTATTTAATTCTCCTGCCGATATCGTCGTTGCGAAAGTCATCGATGCCGTCAATGAGTCAACGGATGTAACTGCTTGCGGTGGAAAAGGAAATTGCCACGACGGAAAACAATGCATTACTCATGACTTGTGGTGTGAGTTGAGCGAGCAGATTCATCAGTTTTTGTCGGGTATCACCTTACAAAATGTCATCGATAAACAAAAAGCGAAAGAAGAAGCTCAACGAGAAGATAACCTTCGACCGAGCGAACCCAACAACACATTTATTCTTTCGCAAGTAAGCTAATTGGCCTGGTTTCTGTTATAATTCGCGCCCTTAATTTTTGGTGCTAAATACCGAAACAGAACTAACGCCAGTTGAATGAATTACCTGTCATGATTCAGGTATAGGAGCAAGATTTCAATGTCAGACGAAGTCATTAACGAACGCATTGGTAAAGACTACAAAGCCGGGTTCGTCACTGAAGTTGACTCAGAAACCCTTCCGCCAGGATTGAATGAAGATGTCGTTCGCGCTATCTCAGCCAAAAAAGGCGAGCCTGAGTGGATGTTAGAGTGGCGTTTAAAAGCTTTTGAAGCCTGGAAAACAATGGAAGAACCCGATTGGGCTCATGTTAATTTTCCAAAGGTCGACTACCAGGAAATTTCTTACTTTTCTTCGCCGAAAAGTATGGAAGATAAACCCAAAAGTTTGGACGAAGTTGATCCTCAATTACTCGAAACTTATGAAAAATTGGGCATCCCATTGCATGAACAAGAAATTTTAGCGGGCGTTGCGGTCGACGCAGTTTTCGATTCGGTTTCAGTAGCAACGACATTCCGAGAAAAGCTGGAAGAAGCCGGAGTTATTTTCTGCCCTATTTCCGAAGCCGTTCACAAACACCCTGAGCTCGTAAAAAAATACTTAGGCACCGTGGTCCCAGTGCGCGATAATTTTTTCGCCGCTTTAAACTGCGCTGTGTTCAGTGATGGATCCTTTGTTTATATTCCGAAAGGCGTACGTTGCCCCATGGAACTCTCCACTTACTTCCGAATCAACGAAGCCAAAACAGGTCAGTTTGAGCGCACTCTAATCGTTGCCGAAGAAGGCAGTCACGTAAGTTATCTCGAAGGGTGTACAGCACCCATGCGTGATGAAAACCAGTTGCATGCAGCAGTCGTTGAGTTAGTTGCTTTAGATAACGCCGAAATTAAATATTCAACGGTACAAAACTGGTACCCGGGTGATGAAAACGGCAAAGGCGGAATATACAACTTTGTGACTAAACGTGGCGTTTGCCACAACAACGCAAAAATCAGTTGGACTCAAGTTGAAACAGGCTCTGCTGTGACCTGGAAGTACCCAAGCTGCATTTTGAAAGGCGACAACAGCATTGGCGAATTTTACTCGGTCGCCCTAACCAACAATATGCAACAAGCTGATACCGGTACCAAGATGATTCATCTTGGAAAAAATACCAAGTCGACCATTATCGCCAAAGGTATTTCAGCAGGAAAAAGTCAGTCGTCTTATCGAGGGCTTGTACGTATGAGTCCAATGGCTGAAGGCGCACGTAATTTTACCCAGTGCGATTCTTTGTTAATTGGTGATAAATGTGGCGCACATACTTTCCCTTATATCGAAAGTAAAAATCCATCTGCCGTCATTGAACATGAAGCAACAACATCGAAAGTCAGTGACGATCAAATGTTTCTTTGCCAACAACGCGGCATCGATCCAGAAAAAGCAGTTTCTATGATCGTCAACGGCTTCTGCAAAGAAGTTTTTAAAGAATTACCTATGGAGTTTGCAGTCGAAGCCGGCAAACTACTCGAAGTGAGCCTAGAAGGCTCTGTTGGTTAAATACATTTAGAATTTTCTGGCTGTCAGTTTTTAGCACAGACCATGATTGGAGTTAACACAGAATATGCTAAGCATTAATAATTTAGTCGCAGAAGTTGAAGGCAAAACTATTTTAAAGGGATTAAATCTCGAAGTTAAACCGGGAGAAGTTCACGCGATTATGGGCCCCAATGGTGCCGGTAAAAGTACTTTAGGCAATGTACTGGCGGGTCGCGAAAACTACGAAAAAACGGACGGAACTGTCACATTAGATGGCAAAGATATTTTCGAGTTAGAGCCAGAAGAACGCGCAGCAGAAGGTATGTTTTTGGCTTTTCAGTATCCGGTAGAAATTCCTGGTGTCAGCAATCTTGAATTTTTAAAAGCTTCTATTGATGCCATTTCAAAGTACCGTGGCGTTGAAGCTCCCGACTCGGTTTCATTTATGAAAAAAGCGAGAGAAGCCTGTAAAGCGGTTAATCTCGATCAAAACTTTTTAAAACGCGGTGTTAATGAAGGTTTTTCGGGTGGCGAGAAAAAGCGTAACGAAATTATGCAAATGATGTTGCTAGAACCTAAACTTTGCATACTCGATGAAACCGACTCTGGCCTTGATATTGATGCACTTCAAGTCGTCGCCAAAGGCGTTAACGAATTACGTTCACCTGATCGAGCCTTTGTTGTTGTTACCCATTATCAACGTCTTCTTGACTATATTGTTCCAGACTATGTGCATGTATTGGCGGATGGAAAAATTGTTAAATCGGGTGGTAAAGAGCTAGCGCTTGAGCTCGAAAAGAAAGGCTACAGCTGGTTAGAACAAGAGGTTGCATAATGAGTCAAGCAGTCGATTATATTCGCGAGTCCAGCGAACTGGCACAAACACTCGAAGCAAAAACAAAAACTGACTGGCTCGCCGATTTTCGGAAACAACGATTGAATGCTTTTGCTCATTCAAGTTTTCCTACTCGTAAAACAGAACATTTTAAGTACAATAACTTAAGCGCTCTCACACGTCAGTCTTTTGCTCGTCTTGCTGAAGCAGATTCTGGAGATATTAAATTACCAGAACTGGCAGAGCAACTTGACGCAGATCGTCTGGTGTTGGTGAATGGCGAATACGATTCATCGCTATCGAAACTTGAAGAACAAGCAATCACTTTCTACCGTGACGCAAATGCAGATCAAAAGGATTTTATTCTTGAGCAGCTCAACAAAAAGAACGATAAGAAAAATATATTTAGCTTACTAAATGACAGCTTGACCCAAGACGGTATTTTAATCGAGTTCAATCAAGCTCAAACTAAACCATTACATATTATTTACGTTGCAACGGAGTCTGCACAACAAAAGACAACGTTTGCTAATTGTCTGATTAGGGTTGCTGCCAATTGTCAGGCAACGGTTGTCGAACACTTCGCTACGAATAAAGACGCAACTGACAATAGCTTGTTTAATCAATCTACTCAATGTGTACTCAATGATAACGCTCACTTGAATCATTATCGCTTACATCTTGAAGAAGAGCATACCATTCATTTTGGCGAGCTCGACTTCTGGCT
Organism: Pleionea sediminis; assembly: GCF_007570825.1. Classification (GTDB taxonomy): domain Bacteria; phylum Pseudomonadota; class Gammaproteobacteria; order Enterobacterales; family Kangiellaceae; genus Pleionea; species Pleionea sediminis. The sequence goes on from NZ_SUNB01000002.1 coordinate 9,216, forward strand.
TGACGCACACTCTCAACTAAACAGTTTTCATGTTGGACTCGGTAGCCAAATCAAACGTCTTGATATCAATGTTTATCATCAAGCATCGGGCTCTCATGCTGACTTAAATGGTGTTTATCTGTCAAATGCTCAACAACAGATTGATTACCATACCAATGTTGAACACCGCGTTCCTCATTGTACAACTCAAGAGATCTTCCGTGGCATTGTTGGCGGTAGCTCGAAAGCCGTTTTTAATGGCCGCATTCATATTCTCCAGGACGCGCAAAAAACGTTGGCCGAGTTAAGTAATAAAAATTTATTGTTATCGAATAAAGCGGAAATCAACACTAAGCCCGAGCTTGAAATTTATGCCGATGATGTGCAATGCGCCCATGGCGCGACTGTGGCAAAAATGGATGAAACGTCTTTATTTTATCTTCAGTCTCGGGGTATACCAAAGTCTCAAGCCGAATTAATGTTAAGTTTTGGTTTCATTAACGAACTTATTGATGGATTAAAACACCAAGCTGTAGGCGATTATCTCCGCCCTATTCTTGCTAATCTATTTGAGCAAGCAGCATGATTAAATCAGTAAACCTTGAGGTATTTAAATGACAAACGCTTTGGCAGAAAACAAGAAAGCCATCGATTTTGCGGCGATACGGCAAGACTTTCCCATTTTGCATCAGGAAGTCCATGGTCAGCCTCTGGTTTATCTTGATAACGCTGCGTCAACCCAAAAGCCCAATTTGGTGATCGATTCGATAAAACACTACTACGAACACGATCATTCTAATGTTCATCGCGGAGCCCACGCCCTTAGTGATCGTGCAACCGCAAAGTTTGAGCACGCGCGGGAGAATGTCCAGCGTTTTATCAATGCAGCCAAACGAGAAGAGATTATCTGGACACGCGGAACAACGGAAAGCATCAACTTGGTTGCTAACAGTTTCGGCCGTGCATCATTAACTTCAGGCGATGAAATTTTGGTTTCAGCCATGGAACATCACTCCAATATTGTGCCTTGGCAAATGGTTTGCGAACAAACAGGCGCGACACTGAAGGTGATTCCAGTTAATGAATGTGGCGAAATCGAGTTCGATCAATATGTGGCAATGCTTAATGAAAAAGTTAAGTTGATTTCTATTGGTCATGTATCCAACGCTCTTGGCAGTATTAATCCAGTCAAACAAATGATTGCCGAGGCTCGTAAGTTCGATATAAAAATCATGGTCGATGGTGCTCAAGCGGCTCCGCATTTCGATATTGATGTACAAAATCTAGATTGCGACTTCTATGCGTTTTCTGGCCACAAAGTGTTTGGCCCTACTGGCATTGGCATTTTATACGGTAAAGAACAATTGCTCGAATCCATGACGCCATATCAAGGCGGTGGCGAAATGATTGAAGTCGTGAGTTTTGATGGTACTACTTACAATGAGCTACCTTATAAATTTGAAGCTGGCACTCCCAACATTGCCGGCGCAATTGGACTTTCAGCAGCAATAGACTATTTAGCTCAATTTGATCGAAATGCACTTCAAGCTTATGAAGATCAATTATTAGCTTTTGCTACTGAACAAGCTAAGTCGGTAGAAGAATTGAAACTTGTCGGCACTGCAAAAGAAAAAACAGGCGTCATGAGCTTTTTATTACAAGGAGCTCATCCTAATGATGTCGGTATGTTATTAGATCAACAAGGTGTCGCTGTTCGAACTGGACATCATTGCGCCATGCCAATAATGAAACAGTTCGGCATACCAGGAACCATTCGTGCTTCATTCGCTTTTTATAATAACGAAGACGATGTGGTTCGACTTTTCAATGCATTAAACAAAGCGAAAAGCTTTCTTTTATAGTTGAGGAATTTATGACAGTCGAAACATTTTCTCCCAATGATGTTGACCTGACCATGACTGACAAAGCAATTCGTCATTTTCAACGTCAGCTTAACACTCGCTCTGAAAAAGCAGTCCGACTTTGGGTTAAAGAGAGCGGCTGCTCTGGGTTTATGTATGAGATGGATTTTGTCGACACACCAGAAGCCGATGATAAAACTTATTCCTTCGGAGGTGTGACTTTGTTTGTCTCTAAAGAAGCATTACCGATTTTGCAAGGCACAGAAATTGACTATGTGACCGAAGGTGTAAACAGTAATATTCAATTTAATAATCCCAATGCCAAAGCTATGTGCGGTTGTGGCGAAAGTTTTACACTTTAAAAATACAGAGGTTTTTTAATGGAACGTAAAATGGTCGTCACTCAACGTGACTGTCCAGCTCGACTGGTGCCCGCTGGTACAAAGATTTCGATACCTAAAGATACTTTTCTAACGATCACTCAATCGTTAGGCGGCAACTACACGGTTGCAGTTAATGGTAATCTTGCCAGAATTGATGGTACAGATGCCGATGCTATTGGTATGAAAGCACAGTCCTTTAATTTTGATACTCCAGCAGATGGCAGCATTGATGAATCGCAAGTATGGGATGCATTAAAGACTATTTTCGATCCCGAAATTCCAGTCAACCTGGTTGATCTTGGATTGATCTACGACGTCATTATTCAGCAAGAATCAAAATCAGTCGATATTAATATGACGCTCACTGCGCCGGGCTGTGGGATGGGACCTGTATTAGTCAGCGATGTGAAATACCGTGTGGCAAAAGTGCCTAATGTTGAGTCGGTTAATGTTGAGTTAGTGTTTGATCCTCCTTGGTCTCGAGAAATGATGTCGGAAGAAGCCCAACTTGAAACGGGTATGTTTTTCTAAACAGAACAATATAGGTTAGTAATAAGATATGAGTAATCCTTTCGGTAAAACTATCACCAGCGACGATATTATCGAAGATTTAAGTTTTTTCGACAGCTGGGAAGACCGCTATCGGTATATTATTGATTTAGGTAAACAATTGCCTGAAATTGATGACTCATTAAAAACGGATGAACGTTTGGTGCGTGGCTGCCAAAGCCAGGTTTGGTTAGAGCCCTATTTTGAAAATGATACCCTATCTTTCGATGTTGACAGTGATGCTCATATCGTTCGTGGCTTATTGGCCATGGTAATGAGCGCTTACAATTATAAATCACCCAATGATGTGATTGACTTTGATATCGAGAGCTTCTTTGGAAAAATCGATCTTGTAAAACACTTAAGTCCAACTCGCGGAAATGGATTGCGAGCCATGGTTAAGCGCATTCAGTCTATTGCACAAGAAAAAGCATCGTAAGCGAGTATTCGGTCAGGCCAGACACGCCAGTTTGGCCTTTGTCAGTTCTCTCCCTCATACACCTTCAGAGCATAAATCTATTACTACCTGTATTGCGACCTTGATAAAAAGCCCCTTACCTCAAAACAAGGCGCAGATTTATAAGTTGCTCCGTTGAGTTTCTAATTTGGTTATTGCTTGCTGATACTGTTGCATTAAGTCCTTTTCGAGATTTGAAAGATCTTCAATAATGGGAATAATTGCCCCCTGCTGTCCATAAAGAACATCTAGTGCACGTTGTCGCTGGTTCAAATACATGGCTTGATGGACATGAATTTGATGCAAAATTTCAATGGTATCGTAATTGATGTCATCGAGTACGCCACTGGCATCAGCAAGATTCCAGCTACTGTCACTTAATCGCGCTGTTTTTAATTGAATACCACTCATTAAACGTAGCTCTAATTGATCGCCATTAACTTTGAGTGTTCCTTGTGACTGCTCAATCTTAAATGAATAACGATCATCATCAATTTTAACCAACATCAACTTACTGTCATCGAAAAACCAACCATTTTCTCGAAACAAATTTAATAGGCTAGTTCTAATGGCCATTAAATTACTGAGGTCAAGATTCACATCTTTTAACGAAACAGACAATGATAATCGTCCTCCTTTGTACAACTCCTCAATCTGTTGCTTTCGATAATTGGCAACTGCCTTGAGCTGTTCCGAGTTTTCTCGATATTCATTGAGAGCAGCCGTTAATACATGGTGAATATTCTTATTCACTTCTCGTTGTGCGTGCCAATCGTTAACAAATAAAGCAATAAGAACACCCACAACAATTATCAGAAGCTCAACGAAGACTTTAGGAAAGTGCTCTTTAATGATTTTAAGCATTTATACAGGCCTTTGCATTTTAAACTAAGACTAAACCCTAATAATGAAAGACGATAAATTTCAATTCAAGTACTAAATTTCTTAATCAATTAAACACTATGAGAGTAACCACGCCCACAAACTTCTATATAGACAAAACTCAATAGGATTAAATATTAATGAGAATTTCAGTTGCATGTCGGATTAGAATGCATTACAACGAGCAATATAACATAGGAGAGTAAGTATTTTTAAAGGCTCAATTGATGACAATAAATAAAAGCCGACAAATCAATCTGCGATATGCAAGCCTAGCTCTGTTTGCTTTATTGTTCGTCTGTTCACTCACACTGCCCTTTACGAAGAACCTTCACTTCAGTAACGACTTTCGAGTCTACTTTAGTGGCGAAAATCCTCAACTTAAAGCATTTGAGCAATTCGAAGCTGAATTTAGTTCTCACGATAGCATCTTTTTAGTCGCCTACTCAAAAACAAACTCCTGGCTTGAATCGGAACAGATGCAAAAAATTCATCAGTTTACTGAATTATTCTGGGAACTACCTTCGACTACACGCGTCAACTCGTTAAGTAATCATCAATACTCTTACGCCATCGAAGACACTCTGTATACGAAAAGCCTTATCGATTACTCCAAAATCCCAAGTGAGCTTAAAGCTGCTATCGATAATGATCAACAATTACAAAATACGTATTTATCGCCAGATGAATCTGTGACATTGATTCAAGCCGTATTAGAGTTTGATAAAAATAATCCTGAGATTGCAAAGTCAATTTACGGAGAAGCTAAAGACCTTGTTCGTCAATGGCGAGAAGACTATCCCGATCTGGAACTGTATTTAGGTGGCTCAGTTGTTTCAAATGTCACTTTAGAATCGGCTGTAAAAAATGATTTGATATTACTGGTTCCCATTAGTTACCTGGTAATATCGATAGGACTGTTATTCTTCTTACGGTCAATCAAAGCGACTATCATTACACTTGTGGTCGTGACGCTTAGTATTATTTTTACGTTCTCAATTTTTTCATTATTTAAGCAAGAGTTAACGCCGGTTGCTGGTTTTGTTCCTTCGGTGATACTCACATTAGCCGTGGCCGATTGCGTCCATTACATAACGAGTTACCGCTATTTAATAATAAATGAGGGATTGAGCGAACAACAGGCCAATCATGAAGCGTTCAATATCAATCTAAAACCAATCACAATTACCAGCCTCACTACGGCTATTGGAGTTTTATTTTTAAATTTTAGCGACTCGCCTCCGTATCGTGATCTTGGCAATATGGTAGCGATTGGCGTAACACTCGCTTGGCTACTGACCATTACCCTGTTACCTGTCGTACTCGTTAAGTTCCCCATTGCTTATAAAGCTCATTCATCGTCATCAAAAGAATGGCTTCAAAATTTTTCTCATTGGATTAGAAGCAATCAAAAATTAATTCTTATCAGTACGGTGCTCTTAATATTATTAAGTGTTTCAGGACTCTCAAAACTCACAATCAGCGAAAATTGGAGCAAATACTTTTCCGAATCCTTTGAGTTAACCAAAACAGTAAATCTGCTAAAAGAGAAGTTCTCGAGACTTCACCGCTATGAGCTGGTTATTGACTCTAACTCCGATGGTAACGTGAACTCTCCGCAATATTTAAATGTGCTAAATGAATTTTTAAACTATCTCGAAAGTCAGTCCGAAGTTAGACATATTCAAAGCTATGGCTATATCTTAAAGCGCTTAAATCAAAATATGCACGGAGATGATCAAGCATATTATAAAATGCCGGACTCTCGAGAACTGGCGAGTCAATATCTATTACTTTATGAGCTTTCTTTACCACAAGGACTTGGCGTCAACTCATTTATCAATACAAAGCGTTCTGCAGCCAGAACAAGTATCGCATTAGAACCGATGGATTCTGAGCAACTGCTGGCATTTGAGAACAAAATACAAACCTACTTCCAAAACTTGACTCAGGGTACAAATTATCAATTACAGATTTCAGGAATGGATCATATCTTTGCGCATATTGCCCAGAGAAATATCTACCAAATGATTTTAGGGAGCGCCATCGCTTTAATAATTATAAGTCTGCTCATCGGCGCAGTATTAAAATCTGTTAAATACGGTCTTGTCAGCTTAATACCCAACTTATTTCCTGGTTTAATTGCCTATGGGCTATGGGGATTCTCGATAGGTTATATTGATTTGGCACTATCCGTCGTAATCTGCATGAGTTTGGGGATAATCGTCGACGACACTGTTCATTTTTTATCCAAGTACGCTCATGCAAAAACTAAACTCTTACAATCGTGTGAAGCATCTCTTGATTACGCATTTCATATCGTTGGAAAAGCACTTATCACAACAACCGTTATTCTGGTCGCTGGGTTTTCAACAGTCATAGCTTCTCCGCTAACGCCAACATCGAACACCGGTGCTTTATTATGCATTACCCTTATCGCTGCCTTGATAATTGATTTTACCTTGCTGCCAATCACACTGTACTGGTTAGACAAACGCAAACAAGACTCTTCAGAAGGCCACTCAAAGAATTGTTAACCGAATTTATTGCTATAGTTGACTTTTTAGCGTTCATTAATGATAATAATTATCATTATCGCACTATTTCAGGCACAAGGAAGGTGTTTTATTATCCAAATTCACCGTATAATAGCGCCCAATTTTAAGTAACAGCAACGACCGATTTAGTAACTAGCATGAAGAATTTAAACGTTGAAACCGTTTTAGATGTTCACCACTGGAGTGACAAACTATTCAGTTTTAAAACGACTCGCAGTCAAGGGTTGAAGTTTCGCAATGGCGAATTTGTCATGATTGGGCTGCCCCAATTGGATAAACCCATTGTACGCGCATACAGCATAGCCAGCCCTAATTATGAAGAGCACCTTGAGTTCTTCAGTATTAAAGTTCCTGATGGTAAGCTAACTTCCAGATTGCAACATTTATCCAAGGGCGAACAAATTGTTGTTAGTAAAAAGCCAACGGGCACCTTGGTCATTGATGATCTAAAACCAGGCAAACGCTTATTTTTATTTGCAACCGGAACAGGACTCGCGCCTTTCATAAGCATCATTCAAGATCCCGAAACTTATGAAAAATTCGAAACCATTATTTTGTGTCATGGCGTTCGCCACATTAAAGAACTGGCTTATCGAGAATTTATAGAAACAGAATTACCTGCCCATGAATACATCGGTGAGTTCGTCCGTAACCAATTAATTTATTACCCGACGGTTACACGTGAACCATTTCAAAACTCAGGTCGACTAACAACCTCCATTGAAGACGGCTCACTTTTCAAAAATCTATCGATGAATGAACTGGATCCTGTGACGGATAGAGCCATGATTTGTGGCAATCCAGACATGTTAAAAGACATATCTAACCTATTAGATGCAAAAGGATTTGAAATTAGTCCTAAAATTGGGTTACAAGGCGACTACGTTATCGAACGAGCCTTTGTTGAATAGGCCTCATTAAAAAAGGCGATTAATTAAATCGCCTTTTTATTAGCCTAAAAAACTTAAGCTATTTGTGACATTTCATTAATATTGATCAACTCGGCATAAACACCATTCCACAAATCAATACGGCTTTGTAAAACTCTTTCTGCAGTATCTAAACAATCTTGATATTTTGCATTACTATTATCACAAAGTCTCGTTAGCATTTGTGTTGCCAGAGGCCCATGTTCATCGCCATCGACTTCAATGTGACGCTCAAAATATCGAATTAATGTGTAAGTATTATCAGGATGATCACGATTGATATTCCGAACTAGTTCGACAAACATTGAAGGAATTAAATTTTCTCGACCAATGGTGAAAGCTGCAGCTATTTCATGCAGCTCTCCGTTCTCAACAATGTCCAATGTTGTATTAACAAATTGCTCAACAGAAGGCGGTAACGATGAAATCACCGAATGATAATCATCACCACTCATTACGGCCTCAAGTAGCATATCTATCGCTGAAGTGTCAGCATCACACTCTTTCATCGCTTGAATGTACCATTCAAAATGTGACAGTCCACCTACCACTTCGTCCGACTCCTCACCTAAAACAATTTCATTAATCATTTTACGAACGGCGGGATCTCCTACCGGATACCAAGGTACAGAAACATTGGTTAATTTTACTTGCAAAGCTTTTAGCAATGACATGAAGTCCCAAACTGCGAAAACATGATGTTGCATAAAAAGAGACATGTCATCAAGAGAATAAATCGAGCAGTATAAAGGATGAGAAACTAATTGCTGGTTTAATGCTTTGATGGACTCAGTTTTAAAATTCAACATTGGACAACTCCTCAAGTAGCTATTTTTAAGCTAGCGCTTTGAGAGAATTCGTTCAACTAAATAAATTTAAAATCTCTATGGAGTTCATTATTTACAGATAAGATATCTTTTTGGCGAGATGGATTTTATGATTTTTCTAAGCACTTCAAATAAAATACTGCAAAGTGAAAAAGTTAGCAAGAGTGATCGAGTTAAATTATTTGAAAAAATTATCTCTATCCTTTAAAACTATTTGTCCACGATGTTTTAAAATTCAAAAACAGCAAAGCTTCCTATGAACAAACATATTTAACACTTAACAAAGAGAGCATTAAAAATGAAGTTTTGAAAACTTAGCCTTGAAGATACTTTTTCTTTGAAGACTTTTCAATTATTTGATAATAAATACTGTCCCAAAGCATGTGCTTTAGTTCAAGTAATTTCGCTGCGACATGAATACAACGGGCAAAATTTTGAGAGTCATTGTTACACAAGCGACTTAATAAATTAATTGCCGTGACTTTCTGCTCTTCATGAATTGGACGCGACTGTACTTCAAGAAAATAGCGTAAAGAATTTGCACGATTTAAGACGTGACTATTGATTCCGAATAATAACTGCTTAGCAAATAATGGCTCAACAACCCAAACGCCTAAGAAAAAGGCGGCAGCAATATCGACAATACGACCACTCATTGCCGTTTGTACGATATTGTGTACGTATCTTTGTGCGGCAAAGTCTAATGAATCAATAATAGATGCGTAATTGCCGTATTGTTGGATGTTATCCAGCATGCATTCCATATAAGCGGTATCAACAGAATTATCGTGCATCACTTGCATGTACCACTCAAGCCTCGATAATCCACCAACATCCGGATTCGATTCAAAATGAATCACCAAGTCATTCACTAACTTGCGCCCCATCGGATCATCGGTTGGCGACCAAAGGATTTCATGATTGGTAAAGTTAGCTTGCAACGCTTTGACCAACGTCATGGTACTCCATTCAACAAAGACATATTGACTAGTAAAAATTTCGAGATCTTCATGAGATTGAATAGACTTTAATAAGGGATGCTCTGTTAATAACTCACAGAGTGATTTCAAGTGGGGATCGTCGAACGTCAACATGGCTACTACCTCTTACAGCTCATAAGTATAAGCTTACGCCGCATTCCACACCGTTCAAGGTTTGTGCCTAAATTTACGGAAATTGCTCACGGATTAAACAGCTTTAATTTCAATATTGAGATGCAAATCATATTCAAAAGAAAAATTTCTCAATTAAATTTAAGCTGGCATGAGTTATGCGCCACGATTACAGTGAGAGCCAAAAGGAGATTTAGATATATTTTAGTATTAAAAAAGAGTTTTATAAGAACCTAAACAATATCAGGCAAAACTTACTGGATTTTAAAAAGGGCGCATTAAGCGCCCTTTCTCTACTCGTTATCTAATCTTTTTCTTGATTATCAGCTTTCAAACGCTCTGAATGATTGAGTTCATAAGGGGGTATTTTGTTACCTTTCTTTTTCCCTTTCAAATAGAACTCCATCCATCGCATTAATCGCTGGCTGTAGTCTAACTGCGCAGGCGCTTTACGATTCCCATGACCTTCTCCAGGATAATAAACCAAACGCACAGGAGTTTCTGTACGCGTTTTAATGTAACGGTAAAGCTCCATCGATTGAGCCGGATGCACTCGCGTGTCTTCTTTTCCGTGCATAATTAGTAAAGGCGTTTTCGCTTTATCGGTATGATAAATGGGGCTGCGCTCTAACATCCATTGCCATTTATCCCAAGGGTAATTGCGTGCATGAACGTTATACATTTCTTTTGGGATATCTGTCGTACCAAACTTTGATAATTGATTAGAAATTCCCACAAACATAACACTCGCAGCAAAATGTTCGCTCAGTGCAGTTGCTCCCCAGGCTGATGCATACCCACCATAGGATCCGCCGGTAATACCCACTCGCTCTTTATTAACGATGCCTTGCTCCGATAAATGAGTAATAGCGTCGACCAAATCATTAAATTCTTTTCCGGCATAATCGGCTTGGCCCAATTTACTAAACTCAACACCACGTCCGGTACTTCCTCGATAATTAGGAAGGAAAACAGCAAAGCCATTTCCGGTAGCATGTTTAATTGGATAGCTATAACGATCCAGCCACTCATTAGAGATATGACTTTCAGGACCACCGTGAACCATCATAATTAATGGGTAACTTTTACCTTTTTTATAATTGATGGGATAAACAAGAATTCCACCTAGTTCAACACCATCTCGTGCTTTGTAAGTAATAGATTCTTGCTTCGGCATCTTAATATCTTTTAGCCAATCATTTGACTGGGTTAAACGCTTTAAATTTCCTTCAGTAATCTGAAAAACTTCTCGAGGATGTTCAGAAGTTCCCATAGTTCCTACCATCTGCTTTCCATCGGCACTAACATCAATACTTCTTAACGCGCCTTTACCCAAAGGCAATAATGTTTGCGACTTTTTATTATCTAAATTAATGACACCTATCTCACTGCTGGTACCTTTATGTCCCATGTAAACCACTTGGTAGTCAGACGTCCAGTCTACATCTTTAACGTGTCCCATATAATTTGGTAAGACTTTATCAATAGAGCCGTTTGAAGCACGCCCCACGAACAAACGACCATCAGCAGGATCGTTTTTGTCTTCTGCTCCAATTATCGCGACATATTTTCCATCGGGTGACCATTTGGCGCCGCCCAACTTTCCTTCTGTTTTAAAGGTTTCTAAATTATCACCTTCTAAATCAAAAACGCCATACACGGATGCCGTATAATTGTCATCAATGTGAGGTGTTGGCGTGGTACGTAACAAAAGCTGATCTTTTTTAGGATGAAAAGCAACAGAAAGAACATGACGTTCCATCGCTAACTTTTTAGGTTTACCTTCCAAATTATTTAGATTTACAAGATATAGGTGAGAAAACTCTGCATCTTCCTCATACACTTCCGCTTTAAACCCTTTTTTCTTAAGCTTTTTGTCATTTGCATCTTTCGGATCTTTTGCGATAAATACTAGTTTATTGCTCTCACTATTAATTGAAAATCCACCAATGCCATTACCATGTGAAACCACTTGCATCGACTCACCACCGTCAATTGGAATCCGATAAATGGAAGTGTATTTATCGTCGTTACGTTTCGACGTGTAGTAAATATATTGACTGTCTGGACTCCACTGAACATTACTCACAGCAACTTTACCAGTAATAAAAGGACGACTGTTTCCGGCAGAATCTACAACGTGTAATTCAACACGATGTTTTCCATCTTCATCTTTATAAACTTCTATCGGCTTTACCAAGGTATAAGCCGTGTATTTTCCATTGGGAGCTATGTATGAACCACCAACGTACTGAGTCATAACGGTCTCTTCGAGAGTCATCACGCGTTTAGCGGCTACAGGATTCAATAATACGCACATCATAATCAGTGCATAAATAATGGGTGAGAAAGTTTTCATTATCTGGCCTCTCTTATCATTCATTTTTTAAAAGCTGCAAGCAAAAGCAGAGTTAAGATAAATTACATAAACTATCACTTAAGCTTTTTTAATTGTTTTGCTGTGCTTCCATTTTGAAACCACTAATAGTACATTCGATACGATGATAATTAAAGCACCTGTCACCAATGACCCGGTAATCTTCTCTTCTGCTAACAGAACGCTCATCAACATTGCGGCGGGAATGTACAAGTAATAGACAACACCAGAAATAACGCCGGGTAACTCAGAGGTTGCTTTTATCCAAAAGCTGTGTGCAAGCAAAGTAGAAACAATTCCGAGAAAAATAAGACCTTGCCAATCATTGACCGATAAACTCCAGTTTTGAGGTATAGCAAATGGCCCAAAGCAAATACACGCAAAGATAAATTGCCCTGCCGTGCGAACTGTCGCATCTATGTCTAAGTTTTTCTGATGGATTATTGGTAAACAAGCGTACAAGAACCCACTTGCGATTCCCAACACAGCCCCCAGAAAATAGTCGGAATGCCAGTTAAATTCAGGTATTAAGATGTATAAACCAAAACCAGCAAGCACTAAAGCTACAATGTCGTAACGAGTCATCGACTGCTTAAGTAGCCATCGGCTTAACAATGCGACATGAATCCCATAAGTTGAAACGGTAATCGCCCCAACAGATGGTGTTGAAAGCTTGATACTCTTAAAATACAAAAACCAATGAACGGCAAAAACACCGCCTAATAATCCTAAAGCTAACCATTGATTTAAATTTAAATTCAATGACAACCTTTTTATTTTTAAAAAGATATAAACGCCAGTTCCAGCAACGGCAAGTCTAACAAAAGCAATCTCAACTTCATTAGCGGCATTAATTTTTATTAATGCCGGAACAAATGACATTAATAAAATGGCCAGCAGTGCATAAATAATTGCTGATAGACGAACTTGCATAATCCGCTCTGTTGTTTGGCGATTAAAGAGTGTGATTCAAATAAAGCTAATTTGAGTCAGAAGTATGATGATTCATTCGATAACAAAAATACACCATCATTGCTGACTAGCTTCTTCAGTTATCTTTTAAATAATCAAAAAATAATAATTAAATCTTCAAATTATAAATTGGTTTATAAAAAGAAAACCCCGCTTTAAGCGGGGTTAGTCAAACTTATTTAGAAGTTTATTTATTTTCATTTTCAGCCAGGAACAACCAGGTTTCGATAACCGTATCTGGATTTAAAGACACGGAATCGATTCCTTGCTCCATGAGCCATTTAGCCAGGTCGGGATGATCAGAAGGACCTTGACCACAAATCCCAATATATTTACCGGCATCATTACACGCTTTGATTGCTTTCGCGAGTAACACTTTTACAGCCTCATTTCTTTCATCGAATAAATGCGAGATGATACCCGAGTCTCTATCCAAACCTAACGTCAACTGTGTTAAGTCGTTTGAACCAATAGAAAAACCGTCGAAGTGTTGCAAGAATTCTTCAGCTAATAAAGCATTTGAAGGCAACTCACACATCATGATGACACGTAATCCATTCTCGCCACGTTTCAACCCATTTTCAGCCAAAAGCTCAATGACTCTTTCTGCTTCGCCTGTTGTGCGAACAAATGGGATCATGATTTCAACATTGGTCAAGCCCATCGTGTTTCTTACGCGCTTAATCGCTTCGCATTCCATTTTAAAACATTCGCGAAAATCTTCTGAAATATAACGAGACGCACCACGGAAACCAAGCATTGGATTTTCTTCTTCTGGCTCGTACAAGTCACCGCCCACTAAATTGGCGTATTCATTCGATTTAAAGTCGGACATTCGAACAATCACTTTTTCAGGAGAAAACGCACAAGCTAAAGTAGAAATCCCCTCAACTAACTTCGCGATATAAAATTCTCTTGGCGATTCGTAACCCGCCATATGCTCTTGAATTTGTTCTTTTAAATCATCATCGTCAAGCGTGTCAAAATCCAATAAGGCTTTCGGATGAACACCGATCATTCGATTAATAATGAACTCTAAGCGCGCTAGTCCAATACCCGCATGAGGTAATCGAGCAAAGTCAAAAGCACGATCCGGATTACCGACATTCATCATAATTTTAAATGCTAAATCAGGCATGTTATCGACTTCATTTTGCGATACATCAAAATCGAGCAGCCCTTTGTAGATATTTCCTGTATCACCTTCGGCACAAGACACGGTAATTTCTTGTCCCGCCGAAATATGATCAGTAGCATCACCGCACCCGACAACAGCCGGAATACCAAGTTCGCGAGCAATAATTGCAGCATGACAGGTACGACCGCCACGATTAGTAACAATCGCCGACGCGCGCTTCATAATAGGCTCCCAGTCGGGATCGGTCATGTCAGTTACCAAAACATCACCCGGTTTCACGCTGGCCATTTGACTGATATCGCTAATAACGGCAGCAGGACCTTTTCCAATGCGCTGACCAATCGCCCGGCCAGACGTTAATACCTCACCTTGCTGTTGCAAGATATAACGCTCGATCACGTTGCGACTATCGCGGCTTTTTACGGTTTCAGGACGAGCTTGAACGATGTATAAACGGCCATCTGCTCCATCTTTTGCCCACTCAATATCCATTGGCCTTTGATAGTGCTTTTCAATAATCAATGCCTGACGCGCTAATTCTTCAACTTCATCATCATTAATACAATAGGATTGGCGCTCGTTCATAGGAACACTAACTGTGTCAATTGACTTGCCGTGTTCGTCGGATTCGCTATAAATCATCTTTATCGCTTTTCCGCCCAAGGTTCGTCGTACCACAGCTGGTTTGCCATTTTTTAAGGTCGGTTTGTGAACATAAAACTCATCTGGATTAACCGCACCTTGAACAACGGTTTCGCCAAGTCCGAATGCTCCAGTAATAAACACAACGTCATCGAAGCCAGATTCTGTATCCATCGTGAACATCACACCACTTGCTGCGATATCACTACGAATCATTTTTTGCACACCGGCTGAGAGAGCAACCAGCTTGTGATCAAAGTCTTGATGCACGCGGTAAGCAATCGCTCGATCATTAAACAAAGAAGCAAACACTTCTTTCAGAGCTAATTTTACATTGTCGATACCACGAACGTTCAGAAAGGTTTCTTGCTGCCCCGCAAACGAAGCGTCAGGAAGGTCTTCAGCTGTCGCAGATGAACGCACAGCGACAGCAAACTCATCATTAGCATCGCCTTTTAACTTTAAATAGGCAGCTTCTATCGCTTGCTCTAATTCAGGCAAAAACGGTGTTTCAATAATCCACTGACGAATTTTTTTACCAGTCTCAGCTAATTTATCGACATCATCGACATCCAAAGAATCAAGTTCGTTGTGGATTTTTTCATCCAGGCCACTTTGGCTTAAAAATGAACGAAATGCGGACGCGGTTGTCGCAAATCCATTAGGAACACTGACACCAGCATTGGATAGGTTACTAATCATTTCACCCAATGATGCGTTTTTACCACCAACGACTTCAACATCATCCATACCTAAGCCGTCATACCAGAGGACGTAGTCTTGCACAGTTTCTCTCCTGAAGTTCTCCTTGGGCCAGAAAGTTGTTTTATGATAAATTTCTGGCGATACTTTGTGGGGCCTTATTGTACTTGATGGACATAAAATATGAAACGTACGGTATTCTTTATTTCCGACCGAACCGGAATAACAGCAGAAATGCTAGGACAATCATTGCTAAGCCAGTTCGAGGAAGCAGAGTTTGAGAAGGTCTCTTTGCCATTTACTGACACTGAGAAAAAGGCCATAAAAGCCAAAGAAACGATTGATGAGGCCGCCCAATCGGGACAAATGAGGCCTATCGTGTTTAATACTATTGTCGTGCCTGAGATTCGAAACATTATTATGGAAAGTAATGGCCTGGTATTGGATTTCTTTCATACCTTTATTGGTCCCCTGGAGGAAGCTCTTGGACTGAAGTCAGGCTTTCGGGTCGGAAAAACCCACAATTACGATGAAAAAGGCGATTACGACTCACGCATTGATGCCGTTAATTTTGCACTCAATAACGATGATGGAGCGACAACGCGTTATTACGATCGCGCCGAGTTAATTTTGGTGGGCGTTTCCCGCTGCGGAAAAACACCAACCTCGCTATACATGGCGATGCAGTTTGGCATACAAGTAGCGAACTACCCTTTCACCGATGACGACATGGATAATCTAAAACTACCGCCCATGTTAAAGAAACATAAGGACAAGTTGTTTGGGTTGACCATTAACCCCAGTCGCTTGCATGAAATTCGAACTGAAAGACGAGCCAACAGTCAATACGCATCACTAAAACAATGTCAGATCGAAGTGCGAGAAGTTGAAGCCTTGTTCCGTAAAGAAAAAATTCCCTTTATTACAACTACCAGCAAGTCCATCGAAGAGATAGCGACCAAAATCATGTTGAAATCAGGACTGAAAAGAATTTCGTTTTAACTTTACCAATAAAAAACAAGCAATAAAAAAGCCGAACAACTGTTCGGCTTTTTTGTTGGATAAGAAATATTAATTAGCAATTACATGAGCGCGTCTTGATCAGCACCTTCTTTTTCAACTTCTGGCGGCATCAAGTCTTCTTTAGTAACACCTAACGCTAGTGCTGCTGCACTGGCTACATAAATCGATGAGTACGTACCTATTAAAACCCCAACAATTAATGCGATTGAGAAACCATGAATAAGTTCTCCACCAAAGTAGAACAAAGCAATCAATACTAACAAGGTTGTTAATGAGGTAATCAAGGTTCTTGTCAATGTCTGATTCAGAGAGCGGTTCATTACTTCTATAGAAGAACCTTTTCGCATTTTTAGAAAATTTTCTCGAATACGATCGTAAACAACAATCGTATCATTAAGCGAATAACCGATAACCGCCAAAATCGCTGCCAATACAGTCAAATCGAACTCTATTTGAGTCACAGAAAAGAAACCAGCGACAATAATAACGTCGTGAGCCAAAGCAGCAACCGAACCCAATGCAAACTTCCACTCAAAGCGCATGGCAACGTAAACCATAATACAAATAAGAGCGACCAAAAGTGCTAAACCGCCATCGTTTTTTAACTCGTCACCTACGGCAGGCCCAACAAATGAGCGTCGTACTTTTGTCACGTCTTCTCGATAAGTTTTTAATGCCTTCATTACTTCAAAATCGAGTTCTTTATTAGCAACTCCGACATCCGAAGGCAAACGGATGGTTACATCAAGAGACGAACCAAAAAATTGAACGACTCCGCCATTTAAGTTGTTGTTTTTCAGAGCTTCCCGAATAGGAGCTAATTCAACAGGCTTATCGTACTTTACCTGAATGGTAGTTCCACCAGAAAAGTCCAAGCCGACATTCAAGCCGTTTTGAAATAGAGAGTACCCAGAAACGATAATTAATATTGCTGAAATAATAACTGCAATATTTTTATAATTTAAAAAAGGAATATTTAAAGTCATTTTTACTCTCCGTTATACCGCCAGCTTTTTAACGGCTTTACCACCGTAAATTAAATTGACCAAAGCTCGGCTTCCTACAATGGCAGTAAACATTGAAGTTAAAATACCAAACAATAACGTGATCGCGAATCCAGCAATAGGACCAGTACCAATAGCAAACAATATCAGCGCTGCTATAGCCGTAGTAATATTTGCATCGGCAATGGTAGAGAATGCAGCATCATAACCATTATGAATGGCTTGAGCGGGTGACATACCGTCTCTTAACTCTTCTCTAATACGCTCAAAAATAAGGACATTGGCATCAACGGCCATACCAACGGTTAACAAGATACCCGCCATGCCAGGTAAAGTAAGAACCGCGCCAATCATACTCATAACACCGATAATTAAAACTAAATTAACTAACAGTGCAATGTTGGCAACTAGTCCGAAAACTTTGTAGCGGAACAGCATAAATATTAGAACCATAACAAAACCGATTAAAATCGATAATGTTCCTTTTTCAACGTTCTCTTTACCTAAGCTTGGTCCAATGGTTCCATCTTCAACAATATAAATTGGAGCTTTCAAAGAGCCCGACTTTAAGGTAAGCGCCAAGTTGCTCGCATACTGAGGAGTAAACTGTCCTGTGATACGAAAACTTCGTCCCAAAGTTGTTTGAATGGTCGCAGCACTCACAACTTCTTTATTAATTTTTTCATCAATTTTTATCAAAGAGCCTTCATCATTTTTGACAAAGTCGCCGTATTCATTCTTCTTAAAAATCGGCACAACTTCAGTTAGAACGATGGCCATGACATCACCAACGTGGTCTCCTGACTCTTTCGCCATAATTGAGCCACCAGCACCATCGAGCTGAATATTAATTTGTGGCATTCCTTTCTCGTCACGGCTCGAACCCGCGCCCGTCACATGCTCACCATCTAACATGACATCTTTATAAACTAAAATAGGTCGCCCATCAGATTCATACAAAAGTTCAGAATCGTATGGGACTCGACCGCTTAGAGCCTCTCCGACATCACGTCGAGTATTCGCCATTCTAAATTCGAGTGTACGAGTATCACCGATAATACTTCTTGCTGTCGCGGTATCTTGAATTCCCGGCAATTGAACGATAATTCGATTTGCTCCTTGTCGCTGAACTAATGGCTCAGCAACACCAATCGCATTAATACGATTGTTTAGCGTTGTAATATTTTTCTTTATTGCGAAATCGCGAATTTCTCGAGATTTTGCTTCTGTAATGTTAAATATCAATTCATAACGACCGTCAAAGCTCCGATCCGTTATGGTAAATCCTTCAAGTGCATTTGTGTTTAATTCAGCAAACGCTCTTTCTTGGAGTTCTTCTGATTCAAATTGAGCAATGACAGAAGTGAGCTCTCGTGGATTGACGCTTTTGTAATAAATTTGCTCATCATAAAGTGTTGTTTTGATCGTCGTAATCGCGCGCTCTTGTTCCTTTTTGAACAAGGCATCCATATCGACTTCAAGCAAAAAGTGAACGCCGCCGCGTAAATCTAAACCTAATTTCATAGGATCAAAACCAAGGTCTGCTAGCCATTTGGGTGTCGCTGCCGCTAAGTTGACAGCAACAACCGTATTTTCTTTTATTTCTGGCTTGCTGTGATTCTCGACAAACTGAAAGGCAATACGTTTTGCTTCATTTTGGTCGTCTGGATTCACTAAACGAATCAAGCCACGACTGCCTTCGACTTCAAAACTCTTTGTTTCGATGCCTCCGTCTTTGATGGCCTGATCAATATTAACGACCAGCTCTTCCGTAATCGGATTTCCATTTTTATCCGAAATCTGAATGGCATGATCTTCACCAAAAATATTAGGTAAAGCCAAAATGCCGCCGATGATGATAATGAATAACACCATTAAATACTTCCATGTCGGAAAAGTATTTAATGGCATTTGTCGTGTCTGGCCGAAAATCATTTGATGATCCCTTCTTACTCTTTAATCGATTTTAAAGTGCCTTTAGGAAGCACCGCTGTAACGGCGTGCTTTTGAACACTGATGTCTACATTTTCAGCAATAGTAATCACTAAATAATTTTCAGTATTCTTGCTAACTCGCCCTAACAATCCGCCCGCAGTAACCACTTCGTCACCTTTATCGATTTCAGAAATCATTTTCTTATGTTCTTTCTGGCGCTTATTTTGCGGTCGAATAATTAAAAAATAAAAGATCACAACAAAAAGCCCCATCATGATCCAAAAACTCATGGTGCTTCCACCAGGCTGAGCAGCTGCAGCACTTAATAACATACTCGTATTTCCCCTAATTATTTTTGTTTATTCTTCAGCTAACGGAGGAACTTCCATACCGCGTCGCTGGTAAAAATCTTTTACAAAGTCGGCCAATGTACCTGTTTCAATGGCATCACGCAAACTCTTCATCAGTCGTTGGTAGTAACGCAAATTGTGAATGGTTGTTAAACGAGCGCCTAAAATTTCGCCACACTTATCAAGATGATGCAAATATGAACGACTGTAATTTTTACAGGTATAACAATCGCAGGCTTCTTCAATTGGCCCCGTGTCCCTTTTATGGGGACTGTTTCTTAATCTTACAACGCCATCGGCCGTAAATAAGTGACCATTTCTTGCATTTCGGGTCGGCATGACACAATCGAACATATCGACACCACGTCTTACCGCCTCAACAATATCTTCCGGTTTACCAACCCCCATTAAATATCGAGGACGCTCAACGGGTAATAAAGGCGTGGTGTAGTCCAAAACCGCTTTCATTTCTTCTTTGGTTTCTCCAACGGACAATCCACCAATGGCAAATCCATCGAAATCGATATCTTTCAATCCTGCGGCGGATATTTCACGCAAATCTTGATACATCCCGCCTTGAACAATTCCAAATAACGCATTGGGATTTCCCTCATGCGCTTTTTTCGACCGTTCCGCCCAACGTAAAGACAGTTCCATCGAGCTTTTTGCCTCTTCCCAAGTCGCAGGATACGGGGTGCACTCATCAAAAATCATGACAATGTCAGATCCTAACTCGCGCTGGACCTGCATCGATTCTTCTGGCCCTAAAAAGACTTTTGAACCATTCACTGGAGAACGAAATTCAACCCCTTGCTCTGTAATTTTACGCAGTTCACCCAAACTAAAAACCTGAAAGCCGCCGGAATCCGTTAATATTGGACCTTGCCATTGCATGAAATCATGAAGATCACCATGCTCTTTAATGATTTCAGTTCCTGGACGAAGCATTAAGTGAAATGTATTTCCCAAAACGATTTCGGCACCGATTGATTTAACCTCGTCAGGAGAAACCGCTTTTACCGTCCCGTAAGTACCCACCGGCATAAATGCAGGCGTTTGCACTTTACCGCGTTCAAAAGTTAACTCCCCTCTCCGAGCTCTACCCTCGGTTGCAAATAACTCAAACTTCAAAAAAATTCTCCAAACAATCGTTTAATCTTGAGAAACTACCGTGATGCTTTTTCTAAAAACATGGCGTCGCCATAGCTAAAAAACCGATATTTCTGCTCAATCGCATGTTGGTAAGCTTTTAGAATCGCCGATCGACCAGAAAAGGCGCTCACCAACATGATGAGAGTGGATTCTGGCAGATGAAAATTGGTGATTAATCCATCAACACACTGAAATTCGTATCCCGGATAAATAAAAATATTGGTATCACCTGTTTTCGGATTGAGTTCACCGTCAACTGAAGCGCTCTCGAGGCATCTCACACTGGTTGTTCCAACCGCTATCACTCGGCCGCCTTTACGACGGGTTTGATTAACCAACGTAACAACAGATTCTGGAACATTAAACCATTCGCTATGCATTTGATGTTGTTCAATATTATCGACCCGAACAGGAGCAAAGGTTCCGGAACCGACGTGTAAAGTCACAAAATCCCATTGCACCCCCTTGCTTTTTAGCTTCTCTAAAATGCTATCTGTAAAATGTAAACCTGCAGTCGGAGCGGCCACTGCGCCAGCCTCTTTGGCATAAACCGTTTGATATCGCTCTGCATCAAATTCAGTATCAGCCCGATCAATATAGGGTGGTAAAGGCATATGCCCTTCGTTTTCCAGCACTTCAAAAATAGGCACGCTTGGACCAGAGCTTAAATGATAAAACAAGCCTTGCCGTTCGATCACAGAAAGCAGATAGTCACCTACTTGAATTATCGCTCCGGGTTTTAATGAATTACTCGATTTAACTTGAGATAAAAACTCAAATTCTCCAGTCACGCGTTCCACGAGCAACTCAACTTTGCCGCCAGACTCTCGCTTACCCAATAATCTCGCAGGGATAACTTTGGTGTTATTAAAAATTAAACAATCATTGGGAGATATAAGCTCAACCAGATCTTTAAACACCCGATCGTGATGCTGCCCATCGCTCGAGACATGAAGTAAGCGGCTCGCATCCCGCTCTTCAGTGGGATATCGCGCAATTAATTCGTCGGGTAATTCAAAGTGAAAATCAGAAAGGTGCATAGATCAAATACGCTACTAAAATGTGGCGCAATTCTACCTGAAAAGACCCTAAAAGACGAGTTTCACAAAAGAAAATGGCCGCTAATGCGGCCATGAAAAGCTTAAACAAAAATCAGCAGGAGTTGCCTCCACTCTCCGGCCAACAAGGATACTCAGTTCCATCTTTATCCTCCCAAGTTTTCGCGCCTGTATGATCAATCCTAATGAAACCATCTTTACTTGCCATCTCGTTAATTGGTCTCGCCGTGATGGTGTAAGTCGATGCTCCCAAATCAGTAAGCTCAAGGGTATAGTAAGGAGTCGGGTCTCCCGGAGGTACTGAACCATTAAATGTAGTACCCACCGCCGCACCAACATAACTCATTCTTGCCGCACGATGCTTTTCCATCGCGTTTACTGCAGTCAGTACAGCACCCATAGCGTCTGTTCGCTTCGCTTGAGTAATATATCTGTCGTAAACTGGGTATGAAAATGCGGCAATAATCCCAATTATCAGAACAACTATGAGCAACTCAATCAGGGAGAAACCACTCTTTCGAATTATATATGACATTATTGATTGACCCTCCGCCATTTCACAGGCATTACGTTTGCAGGAGTTTGTTTAATGAATTGATCAACGGGGGAATCCCCTCCACACAACCGGCCAACACATCCAATGAAACCATTGTTCGTAATGATGATGTTTGGCTCAGGAAGAATACCGGCAGCATTTGTTACGTCTTGATAACGGTCGGTTCCGGTTACTAAACTGTCACCATTCACATCGACAAATGGTTCGCCATTTTCGATACTAACCCCCCAGACCCTCGCACTACCGATTGCAGGCGCACAAACATCATCCTCTGAATCATTAGGAGGAATGTAAGTGGTAAACAGAACAGCACCACCCACCGTTACTGACGATGCTAACACTTTTTCACCTTTACGCACGTCATTACCAGCTCCATCCGTGCCCTCTTCAAAGTTGATGTACCAACCATTTTTCCCATTTTCTATTGCAGCTGTTGAGTCTACTTCACCATCACTGTCGCTATCACCTAACATATTAGAGATGTCAACAAGGTCTGCTAATTCAGCATCCATATCAAACTTATTACTCAGCGCTCCTGTATCTCGAACCACATAAAAATGATCGTCAACGGTCACATCAAGCGGGCCAGCTCTCAAACCGGAGCCTATTGCTACAGCGAAATAGAACTCGCCAGTCTTACTATTAACGTTAAGAGAGACATCCGGTGCATTATAAAAACGACGATTATTCAGCGGCGTCGAATCATTCTGCAGGTGAGCAATACGTCCACCCGTTATCGTTTGATTGTCATTATCGATATCAAACCGGAATAACTGCGCTTTAGTATCAGCCACGTAGATATAATCCAACATCCTATCGGCATCGAAATCAAATGCTCGAACATCTGCAGGAACTGAATTTAGCGCTGAACCAGAGGTAGCGTCACCCGCAGGAGATGCCGCTTGACTTGCATTTGTATTATCCCACAAATGATTACCCGTTATTGCATCGGCAATATAGACTCGATTTCCAACATCATCTGTGACTGACGCTTCGGCTTTGGTGTCTTGATCCGTGTCATAACCGCCGCCAAAGACAAGAACAAGTTTCTCAGTATTGTTTACATCGATTCCGGGGAGATTAACTTTACCGACAATAGGTTTTGACCACGTTTGTCCTAATTGTCCAAAACCAGATTTAGTTGGATCAATTTTAAACATCAAGTCAGGGCTTGTTAAAGTCGATATATCAAAACCGTAATAATTATTTCCACCACGCCGCATACCAATATATAAGTAAGCTTTCTCATCAGCATCGATCGCACCATCTCCATCTTTATCAACCACATAAATTGAAGGAGTTCCATCCATTCCGTAAAGATGATCTGTCGAAGTGCTGTTTTCATAGGCCGACTTAATATTACCTAGCAGATCTTTCGGCATAAATGACCAAATTTCTTGTCCAGTCGCAGCATCAAAAACATGTAAGTAACCGTGATTCGTTCCAACGAATATAACAGACCGGTAAATCGCAACACCTTCCGCCGTTTCACCGGTCTGGTAAGACACTAGCGTTGGCTTCGAATGAAGCGGATCTCCGATAACATTATGAGCGCCTAGAGTCGTATCACCATTGGTATAACCAAGAGCCCAATTGATATAGGTCGCGCGGGCTGTATTGTTAATAGCGTTTAGCATTGTTGCTGTTACGTTTCCATTACTAGTATCGAGTTTCGATAAGATGGTTTCATTACTACTGACATTCGTATAAATATTTCTAGGTAATGTCATTTGAGAGGCAACACCACCTTTGGTCGTTTCATTTCCATCAGTCTCTGTCGACCACCAACTACTCGCCGTATCCTGAAATTCACCGTCGATCAAATTAACCGCTGGCTCGCCATTTTGGTCCAGTACGACTGTCTCACTCGTTAATGGATGCTCTCCTAATCGATAGCGTTTAATATTTCCAGGCCAAGTCACTGTTGATGTCGGCTCAAATAGAGAGAAGTACAATTCATCGTTATGAGTTAATCGATTGTATTGGTTCACCGTAACACCAGCAGAAACAAAGGTAGCATTGGTCTTCAATACCGTTGCAGCGATTGACTCTAAAGCTTCTAATAATTCATCTCGACTATTGGCTGTTTTATATAGACCGCCCCCTTTACTGGCTAGCTCACCTAAAAATTCAGAGTTAAAATCAAAACCAATAGTATGCGTGGTTACAGTTTGTTTGCCAGCCACCCAACTCGCTTGGTCATTTTTATTCATAAATTCTGCAATTTTCTTGGCACAGTCCTTTCCTGCATCATTCCAGGCGCAAGTACCGCCACCTGTCCAACGATTGTAAATATCGATAGTACCGCGATCCTGAGTTGTTGGAGCACCGTCAGTTAGTAAAACAATATGGTTTTTCTGACAACCCGACTGTATCGGTGATTTATAATTAGGGTTGTTTTGAATATGCTCTGAAGCGCACTTATTTCCCGATGGATCTACTTCAATATCACAATCCGGATCTCGCCAAATGACACCGGTTGAGTCAAAACTATTGGCAGCACTAACACGATCGTTTTTACTAGGAGGATTACCCCGAACTAATCCATAAGTCACTTTTTCAGCTCGATAATACAAGCCTGCTTCGGCCAACGTATCACTAATGGGAGTATTACCTTGCGCTTGGAAATCTTGAACCACCGTTCTCAACTCATCTCGTTTAGTGTAACCAGTACCATTGTAGGCTCCAACGTAACTCACAAGTAATCGAGCAGCTCGGAATGGATCATTATCAAACGTATGCCCTTCTCGCTGCCCCGAATTAATCGTCAGAACAATTCCCAGAGGATTGCCCGACTGCCATGCCGCATTACTAACAACCGTTTGCAAATCGGTAGCGAATGACGGTGATACATCAGCTACATTCTCCTCCCACGCATTGTAGTTCCAAGTTACTCCTGTAGTTCTAGTGCCGTTATACACATTATCATAACTAAAGGTTAAATTAGGATTATTAACCACTTGCACCAAGCCGCTAGCAGTGTTTGCTCTCGAATCTCGTGATGTAATTTCAAGACGAGCGTCTAAAATAACCGCGCCATTTGGAATAGGAAGATCTTCAAAATAAAATCCAGCATGAGTTTTGTCACTGTTTCTTTTTAGGTCAAGATCTGACGAGGTTCCGTTATAGCTGCCATCATCGTACCGTTCAAAATCATGCTCGCTCTGTGCAATTTGACTCACTGCTTTATTCTGGAAACACCCCGTTGCTCCAGTAGGAATGGTTTTATCAAATTCAACTCTTAAACGAGGAGCTTGTAGAGAGCTCTGCTCATAAGCCATAACAGGATGATAGCCGTTACCAGCAATTAAAAATGACATACTGTTGCCGCCACACCAAGTGCCCAAGTTAACAATTTCTTGAACCACAGACGTTAAATCAGGCGTTGAATAGGTTTCCGGCGGCGCTTCGGGATCAGCATCTAAATCAACAGCCTCCCACACACCGGGCTCCCAGGAAACAGCGCTGGCGGTCAATGCTCGATTAGCGGGTGGCGCAGCAGAAAAATCAGGCGCATTGGCTAATCGGTTACCATAAATTCGGAAATTACCTGTCTTATTATCGGAGCCTTTGTAACTCGAAAATGTAATGGTCGCTTTGGTGATTTTAGCGCCTTGTGGAATGTTTACATTTTGAAAACGTAAACCTGTCAATTCCTGGTCTACCGCTCCCATCTCCAAATAAGGCTCATAGGGTAAGACTCTGCCGTTATTACCAGGTTTAAGCTCTTGTGTTACGTCATCCCAATTTGCTGAAACCGTCGACATCGCCAAAGGATCCGATGGAGAATTTACGTTAACGATTCCGGATAATATAGGCCCGCCAGGAACACTGAATCGAGCCATACCAATATTTAAGTTACTAATGTTAGTAATAAATTCCAGCATAACATCGCGCATAACATCAATTCGGTCGTCGTCAGTCCCTGTAACATTACGATTCATACTTCCTGATGTATCAAAAATAAATAATACATTCGGAATAACCGCATCTTCAGTAACAGGAGCTCTAAATATTTCGGTGTCATCCGCCCAGCTTGCGCTAGTTGCAAACACACTGTAAATCGAAATCAAAAAGACAACTTTCAATTCACGCACTCTATTGAGCAATGCTTTTGTTAAACGTTTCATCTAAATCACCACTTGGAATATACTACTCATAAATCAAAACTAAACTTCCAATACCTGCCTATAAATTAATTAAGGCGTACTTGCAGAGGTGTTGGCAGCTTCATCAGCACCTGTTCCACAAAAAGAAGTTACTTCAAAACCATGCCACTCGACACCACTCGCCATACCGGCAGCATTTCCTCCGGTTGTAACTAATACTCCTCGACAAGCGAAACTACCGCCCTGCGAATAACCGATGCAAAAAGTTGGGTCACAGCCTTTATTCGTAACTGTTACACGCGCACTTGCAATAGCTTGACCATCAACCGGCGTGTCGAGACAGGTATCATCATTCCCTACTTCTGTTTCTGTGCCATCAGAGCTTACACAAAAGTCAACAACACCCGATAAACGCATTCGCTGCAATATGCTATCGTCTGCAGTCCGATCTTGTGACTCGGTTAAATTTAAAAACGCAGAAAATCCTGTATCTGCCGCGGCTCTGGCTGAATTCAATTGATGCAAGTTAATCGACATTTTCTCTTGGAAAGTGCTATTTCTAACCGAAGCGACGCCGATTACCATTAGAACCGCCAACAAAATTAACGCAATAAATAGCGCAACACCATCTTGCTTTTTCATCATAAAATACGCACCGTTCCGTAAGCTTGATTGGGAATTTGAATAGTTGTCGAAAATGCCCGTCTTAAACGACGATCTTCGAAATTATAGGTTCTGTCGAGAACCGTGTATTCTTGAACAACGTTTTCATCAACAACATTGTTTGGAGTTTGAATCAATAAGCCTATTTTTACCGCATAGACTTTCGAAAAATCGGTTACAGAACCTGCATTAACGTATTGATTAACGACCCCGTCATTCGTCGTATCAATTCCGTACAACACCTGAAAGCTAACAACATTACTTATGACAGGTTGAGCACCCCCACCTGTTCCTTGACACATCAAGCTACCTTCATCTACGTAGAAACTACTAATCACATCACCTGAAGCCACATTCGCTCCATTACAATCCAAGGTGTTTGTCATATCCGACATCAAGGTTGAAAGCCTGTCAAAATCAGAGCCATCATCACTGGTGTTTGCTGCATTAATAGCGGTAGTAGAACCAGCAGTGCCACCAAACCAACCAGAGTTCTGCACAATACGCTCCATGTACGTAATCGCAAAACGACCATCAGTTTGAACATTAGCGAGCTCTTCTTGCATCGAGTAAGAAGTCTTCGAGCCGACAAATACAGAAACAACACCGCCAAGTAAAATCAGGCCGAGAATACCCGCTACCATTAGCTCAACGAGACTAAATCCGCGAACTTTCACAAAATTAATCGTTTGAGTCTTCATTACGGAATCACCTCAAGTAAAACGCAGTCTTGGTTAGCAGGAACGCCAACATCTTCGCATGTAACGTTGATAAACGTGTCCGTTGAACCTTGCCCGGTATCTTCTCTTGTTTCTACCGGAGTCCAAGCGACGGCGATTCGGATTCTGTCTGATGCAGGATTGTCAACATAAACTTCTCCATCTGGCAGCAAGTCAGAGGCCCTAGAACATATTTCCCAATGATCATAATCTCTCAACTCCTGAATACTACAACTTCCTGTGTTACAGTTAGTTACAGCGTTTTCGCAGGCGTAAGGCGCTCCGGTATAAGCCGCGACTACGTCTGAAGAGGTTGCATCAGTATTGTACACAACAAACTTGGCTCCCCTTATTCGCGAAGCTAACTCATGCGCTATCGAAGAAGCTTGTGTTCGAAGATAACCCGAATGATTACTGCCAATACTAGTCACTTGTAACGCAGCGACTCCAAGAAGCCCGATTCCTAAAATTAAAACAGCGACCAAAACTTCAATTAAAGTAAGACCTTTAACCTTAAAAAGCATTTAACAGCCTCCCTCAGCGTTACTGGAGGAAACAGATCCCCCCATTGAGACATTGACGATCTTTCCATAACCATTCTTACTGCAGGTTGTAAACTCTAGTATCCCATTCGGATCCGCCCTAAACCCAGAAGTACCAAAGGTCAAAAATGTGTTATTTCCACTGATGCTTACCGCAATGTCAGGACTGTCACAAGAAAACGCTTGGGCTACAGAATCCAAAGTTCCGTCCTGATTTGCATCCGGGCCAACTTGATAGCTTACCTTCCCATTTGCCTCTGAATACACGACACTAAACGCCATTCTTTGCGTCACCGCTTCTGATTTAGCAAACTGAACTGCTGTAACGAGCTTGTTCGAACAAGCAACCAACTGATTATCTTGAACTGTGCTTTGGTATGAAGGAATTGCGAACGCAACAAGAATTGAAATCAAAACCATCGTTACAATCAGTTCAACAAGAGTAAAACCTAAATTACGCATAAACTATTAGCTCTTAGAAAATTCTAAGGTTAATAGTAACGCCTGAGATTTTTCACACAACTGGAAGGCGATAAGCGCATTTCGCTTACCGATAAACGGTTAAGTGGTTGTTTTGCAATGCGAACTTAGTCACATTTAACGGCTAAGTATCGTCTGGTTAGCGTAGTTCACTAGGTAATACAAAGACTATATCCTCAGGTTTACCCGACAACTCCTGAGCCTCTTTACCCCCCATCGACTTAAGTCGCTCGATAACCTGACGAACCAAGGTTTCGGGAGCTGAAGCACCTGCAGTAATGCCCACCTTACTGACCCCGCTTATCCAATCTTTATTAATTTCTTCAGCATTATCAATTAAATGAGCGACTGTACCTTGCTTTTCAGCCAACTCTCTTAAGCGATTTGAATTAGAACTATTTTGCGAGCCGACAACCAGGACTAAATCAACTTGAGCGGCAATTTCTCGAACAGCATCTTGACGATTTTGCGTTGCATAACAGATGTCATCTTTTCTAGGACCTTGAATATTTGGGTATTTATTCTGCAAAGCATCAATAATTCGCTTGGTGTCGTCAACCGAAAGGGTTGTCTGGGTGACAAAGTGAAGTTTGTCCGGATCTGCAACTTCTAACGCTAGAACATCATCAACCGTCTCGACGAGATAGATTCCTGCATCATAATTGTCATATTGCCCCATCGTTCCCTCTACTTCAGGGTGTCCTTTATGACCAATCAAAATGCATTCCTCGCCTTTTTTGCTTGCGCGGGCAACTTCCATATGAACCTTGGTCACTAACGGGCAAGTAGCATCGAATACTTTCAGGTTTCTCTGCTCAGCGTCTTGTCGAACTTGTTGAGAGACACCGTGAGCACTAAAGATACAAATACTATTTGAAGGTATTTCGGCCACATCTTCGACAAAAATAGCTCCTTTTTCACGTAATCCGTCAACCACAAACTTATTATGCACCACTTCATGTCGAACATAGATAGGCGCACCAAACACATCGATCGCTCGATTGACAATTTCGATAGCACGATCGACACCAGCGCAAAATCCGCGTGGATTAGCCATTAAAATATCCATCAAATTCAACCTTTTAAGTGCGTTTGTTAATGAGTCGTTGGCGGCTTATCGATTGAAAGAATCTCAATCTCAAAGGTTACCTCATGCCCCGCCAATGGATGATTAAAATCAACTTTAACCGAATGACCACGGACTTCAGATAATATTCCAGGGACACTTGACCCATTAGGTTGCTCAAAAGAAACGACCGAACCCTCTTTTAGCTCGAGATCCTGAGGAAACTGTTGCACGTCCATAAACTGGACGAGATTTGGATCGGGTTCGCCAAAGGCGTCTTTTGCAGGTAGCGTGAACTTAGTCGTATCACCCACTTTAAGCCCCAATAAATGCTCTTCCATTGCTTCACTTATGGTATCGTTACCAATTTCGATGACCGAAGGTTTACCATTCGCTCGGCTAGAATCAGCAACGCTACCATCTTTGAGGATCAAAGTAATGTGAGCATATATATGACTCTCATTACCGACTCTTTGGTCAATTATTTCTGTCATTTGGATTCTTGATTTCGCTCTTCTGTCTTAATAAAAAATGCGTCGATTAAAAGCATCATTGCTCCGACGAACACGGCAGAGTCGGCAATATTAAACGCCGGCCAATGATACCCATCTTTTGCAACGTACCAATCAATAAAGTCGATAACATAACCATAAGATATACGATCGTATACGTTACCGAGAGCACCGCCCAGTATGAAGCATAACGTAATACTTAACCAGCGGTACTCAGCTTTTAGACGATACAGCCATACTATCAACCCCACACTAACAGCCAAGGCAAATGCCGCTAACGCCCAAACTTGCCAGCCCCCAGCATCCGCTAAAAAACTAAATGCGGCACCGTAATTATGAGCCAGTCGAAAATCAAAGTGTGGCATAACCTCAATAATTTGCCCTTGCCCAAGAGCACCGGTCGCCCAAACTTTAGTCCACTGGTCAATGATAAATACAACAATGGTGATCCAAATCCACCGAAGGCCACTGTTCCATGCCTTGTTCACCATTAAGCAAACTCCCGAGTTTCACCCGACCCATCAACATTTTCAACGCATCGCCCACACAGTAAACTATGGTTACTATTGGAACCAACATCCTCACGTCTGTGCCAGCAACGATCGCATTTTTCATGGACTGATTTACTGATGGTCAACTTCAATCCTTCAAGTTCTGTCGAGTCGCCTTCATCGTTTTGGACAACTTCAGCTTGCGACGTAATTAACACAAATCGAAGTTCATCTTTCAATTTTGATAAAGAATTGAAGTAGGTTTCATTCACATGCAAGGTCACTTCAGCTTCCAGAGAGCCGCCTAAAATTTTATTAACACGCAAAACCTCAATTGATTTATTAACTGCATTTTTTATTGAACGAATATTTTCCCAATCTTGATGAGTCAACTGAGAGTCTTCATAGGCAAACAAACCGTCATACCAAGTTTCAGTAAAAATAGTTTCTTGTGTTTGACCAGGTAAAAATTGCCATGCTTCTTCACTTGTAAACGACAATACAGGGGCCATCCAGCGTATTAACGCCTGAACAATATGATACATTGCGGTTTGACACGAACGATGCGCTAAACTGCCTTTCATCGCGGTGTATTGTCGGTCTTTGATGATATCTAAATAAAAGCCCCCCATATCCATCGCACAGAAATGATGAATTTTTTGGACGACCTGCCAAAAGGTATATTCTTGATACGACTGCTTTAACTCTTCTTGAGTCTGCAATGCACAATCAACGGCCCAACGATCCAAGGGCAGCATCTCTTTTACTGACACACTGTCAGTCTCAGGATTAAAACCGCTAAGGTTTGACAGCAAAAAGCGTGTTGTATTTCGAATACGACGATAAGTATCTGCTGTCCGCTTCAATATTTCATTTGAGACTGCCATTTCTCCTCGATAATCCGTAGAAGCTACCCACAATCGAAGGACATCAGCTCCTAGTTCATTAATCACTTGCTGAGGAGCAACAACATTCCCTTTCGACTTTGACATCTTTTCGCCTTTCTCATCAACGGTAAAACCGTGAGTCAAGACAGCTTTATATGGGGCTCTTTGATTAATTGCGACACCCGTTAAAAGCGAAGACTGGAACCAACCTCGATGTTGATCACTGCCCTCCAAATATATATCTGCCGGTTCTTGCAGCTCTTCTCTGACCGCCAATACACAGGCATGAGTAACTCCAGAATCAAACCAGACATCCAACGTGTCATCGATTTTTACATAGCGATTGTGGTCTTTATCGATAAGTTCTTCGATAGGCATGTCAAACCAGGCTTGAATACCCCTGACTTCAATTTGTTTTGCAGCGCGCTCAACAATATCAAATGTATCCGGGTGTGGTTCTCCAGTTTCTTTATCGACTAATAAACAAAGAGGAACCCCCCAAGTCCTTTGACGAGAAATACACCAGTCCGGTCGCCCTTCGACCATTCCTTCGATACGAGCTTGTCCCCAATCAGGAATCCATTGAACATTCTTAATTTCTTTCATAGCCAATTCACGGAGTCCATTCTTTTCCATGCTGACAAACCATTGAGGTGTCGTACGGAAAATCAGTGGCGTTTTCGTCCGCCAGCAATGAGGATAGCTATGAGTTAATTTTGTGCGATGTACTAATGCTTGTTTCTCGTCGAGAAGTTCACAGACTTTATCTTCAACTTTATAAACATGTTCGCCTGCAACTAACGGAGCATTAGCGCTGTATACACCATCTGCCCCAACATAATTTAACAGCTCAAGATTATACTTTTTGCCCATCGCAAAATCGTCAGCACCATGATCCGGTGCCGTGTGAACTAATCCCGTCCCTGCTTCTGTTGTTACATGTTCCCCCAAAACCAGAGGGACACTTTTTTCATAAAATGGATGACGCACAGAAACAAGCTCAAGTTTATTACCTTTTACTTCTGCAACAATTTCATAAGACTCAATGCCATAACGCGACATGATATTGCCAACCATCTCTTTTGCAAACACCAAAAGTTCATCGCCTTGACCAGCATTCACTTTTACTAGTGCGTAATCAAGATCGGGATGAACTGACACAGCCTGATTCGCAGGCAATGTCCAAGGAGTCGTTGTCCAAATTACAATTGAAGCATTTAATCGCTCAGCATTGTCGTAGCCAAATTTATCCAACAATGTTTGATCGGCTGCAAAACGAACATCGATCGAGGCTGAGGTCTTATCGTGATATTCCACCTCTGCTTCAGCTAAAGCAGAACCACCAACCACACTCCAATAAACAGGCTTAACACCTTTGTGCAGATGACCATTTTTAACGACTTTTGCCAAAGCGCGAACAATGTTTGCTTCGAACTGATAGTTCATAGTTAAGTAAGGATTATCCCACTCACCAAATACTCCCAAACGAATAAAATCTTTCTTCTGGCCGTCGACTTGTTTAGTGGCAAACTCACGACATTTTTCTCGAAATTTATCAAATGGAACTTTGACACCCGCTTTACCAATTTTTGTTTCTACCTTATGTTCGATAGGTAATCCATGGCAATCCCAGCCAGGCACGTAAGGCGCGTCAAAACCACTCAAGCTTCTCGACTTGATAACTATGTCTTTTAATATTTTATTCACAGCATGACCAATATGAATATCGCCGTTTGCGTAGGGCGGGCCATCGTGCAAAATAAATTTTGGACGACCTTTACTCGCTTCACGAATGGTTTTGTAAATATTCTTTTCTTGCCATTGCTTCAACATTTTTGGTTCGCGTTGAGCTAGACTCGCCTTCATCGGGAAGTCTGTTTTTGGTAAGTTAAGCGTCTGCTTATAATCAGCCATAATTTTTTCCAACGTTGACGTTGTTTGGTTAATTTTTTAATGCCTTTTTCGCATTATCAATATCTAATGCAATTTGATGTTTTAATGCTTCGAATGACTCAAACTTTTTTTCTTCTCGAATTTTTTCTAAGAAAAATACTTTTATTTGTTTGCCATAACATAAAGCATCAAAATCGAACACATGCACTTCAAGTCGCGAAGTTGTTTTCTTTAAAGTTGGACGGACACCAACATTTGCTACACCCAAATGCCGCACCTTACTTAATCCTTCTATTTCGACCAGATAAACACCATGTACCGGAGAAACCTTTCGCTTCAACGGAATATTCATTGTTGGGAAACCAATCGTTCGCCCTAATTTATCGCCATGACTTACTCGGCCAGAAATAGAAAACCGGCGCCCCAACAAAGATTCGACCTCACTCAACTCATTTTGCGCCAGCTTGTGTCGAACTAAAGTACTGCTAATCCGCTCAGTGCCTTGTTTAATCGAATCTGTATTTTGTAAACTAAAGTGACCTTCACTGCGATTTTTTAACAATATAAAGTCGCCCCTACGCTGAGCTCCAAACCGAAAATCATCGCCGACAATCAAATGCTTCACACGCAGCTTTTCAATCAAAATATCATCGACAAAATTTTCAGCCGGCATTGAGGCTAACGATTTATCAAACCTTAAGCAAAGTACAAAATCAATGCTTAATGAACGAAATAAATCAAGCTTCTCTCGGAAACAAGTCAGTCTCGCAGGCGCTTTTTCGCCCATAAAATACTCATTCGGATCAGGCTCAAAAACCATAACCACAGAAGGCACTGCTAGCTCTTTTGCCCGCTCGCACGCGGCTTTGAGAATTTGCTGATGCCCGAGATGCACACCATCAAACTTCCCGATCGTGGCGACGCAACCTGAATCGAAACACCTTAGATTGTGTAATCCACGTATTAGTTGCATGATTTAGTCAACGCCCGCCGGTCAAAAGCGCCGGATTATACCCTATTGCCTTCGCTCACAACAGATGCTCAATGGGATTTCAGTTGTGATAGTCGGAATCCGAATAAGTAGAGAACCGCCAGGTACGCCAGAGCACCGAGACCGATTAGCGTTGCCAGTTGGTTTCCTCTCTCAAATAAGCTCATAGAAAACCACACTGATTGCTCTGGATTCAGTAGCAATATAACACCAACCATCGTTGCAACAGCCATCAATGCTCTGGTGAACCAACCGAACCAACGCTTATCCATTGTTAAAACCCCATTCCGCATAAGCCCGATCCACAGTAACAAGGCATTCACGGTCGCCGAAATCGCCGTCGCTGAAGCAAGACCAACATGCCCAAATGGCTTAAAGAGCAACAAATTGAATGCCATATTTACGACCATTGCAACAATACCTATTTTCACCGGAGTTTTAGTGTCCTGACGAGAGAAGTAACCCGTTGCTAACACCTTAATCACCATAAAGCTCAACAAGCCACAAACATAAGCTTTTAAACTCAACGAGGACTGCACCGCACTCTCTATCGAAAACTCTCCATGTTGAAACACTGCCAACATAACGGGCTCTGCCAAAACAAATAATCCTACTGCAGCTGGCAATCCAATCAAAAAGACGGTATGCAGAGCCCAATTAAGTAGACGGTTGGCATCATCACTGTTACTGGACGAATGACTTCTCGACAAACTGGGGAGAACAACAGTAGCAATAGCAATACCAAAAATACCTAATGGAAACTCTAACATTCTGTCAGAGTAATAAAGCCAGGTAATGCTCCCTGTCACCAGGAAAGAAGCAATGATGGTATCGAGCAATAAGTTAATTTGTGAAACCGACACGCCAAACATCGCGGGAGCCATCAATTTTAAAATTCGCCTGACGCCGGAATCTCTCCATCCCCAGGTCGGTTTCACCAGATAACCTTGATGCCACAAGAAAGGTAAATGAAGTAATAATTGTAAAATACCGGCAATAAAGATTGCCCACGCCAAGGCCTCGACAGGCTCTGCAAGCATCGGTGAGACCCAAATTGCCGCGAATATAATGCACAAATTTAATAACACCGGAGCAAACGCAGGAACAGCAAAACGCCCTAAGCTGTTCAAAATACTTCCAGCAAAAGCCGTTAAACTAATAAAGAAAAGATAAGGAAAAGTGATTTTTAATAAATCAGAAACCAACAAATACTTATACGTTTCTCCTTTTTGCACAAAGCCCATTCCAAACAAGCCACCTAATACAGGAGAACCAATCACTCCCAAAATAGTGACAACAAAAAGCACGCCACCTAGCGTCCCTGATACTCGACTTACCAAGTGCAAAACCGCCTGCTTGTCTTTTAAAGTTTGATATTCCGATAGCACTGGAACAAAAGCTTGAGAAAAAGCACCTTCGGCAAAGAGTCGACGTAAAAAGTTAGGGATTTTTTGCGCGACAAAAAAAACATCCGTTGCGGCCTGAGCTCCAAGGATATTCGCAATAACAACATCTCGAACCAATCCGAGAACTCGAGAAATAAGAGTCATTGCGCTAACAACAATACCCGATTTTAATAAATTTGTTTTTTTCAAGAACAAGCCCTAAATGTCATCCATAAAAAAGCCCCTGATAATATCAGAGGCTTTTAACTTGCTGAATCAGAAAAGTGATTACTGAGGTCTTCTCACTTTCGCTTCAATCACCGCCTCAACTCGTCGATTCTTAGCTCGACCTGTTTGCGTTGAGTTATCAGCAATCGGATTCGACTCACCGAATCCTCGAGAATTAACGCGATTTGCCGCAATACCGTAAGTGTTCACTAGCTCATTCGCTACTGATTTAGCTCGCTTGTCCGATAACCACTGATTGTATGATGCCTTACCAACGCTATCAGTATGACCTTCAATCGTCACAGAAGTGTCGGGATATTCCGTCATAAACTTAGCTAATTTCGCAATATCTGATTTAAACTCAGCCTGTAACTCACTGCTGTTCGTTTTAAACTTAACGTTCAATGTTTGACGAACGGTTTCTTCAAGAACCAGGCGGCAACCTCTCGAGTCAACTTTGGCGCCTGTTGGAGTTGCAGCGCACGAGTCTTTAGAATTAACGATTCCATCGCCATCGCTATCGAGCTCACAACCTTGTGGATCCACGACCACGCCTTGAGCTGTCTCAGGGCATTGGTCATTCGCGTCGAAAACACCATCTCTGTCAGAATCTTTTTTCGTGTTTCTTTCAACGACAGGCGCTTGAACGGGCTTAGGCTTGGCAACAACCGGCTTAGGATCTGAACCGCCAAAGTTCATAGTAAGACCTAATAAAAGCTGCGTATCCAGTCGCTTGGTCGTCTCATCTCGAATAACCCCAATCTCTCCGCGCCAACTCCAAAAATCAGAAAGGCCATCTTCAAAGCCTAAACCAAAACGATACACATCAGACTCTTCCCAGCCTCCGCCAGAAAATTCATCTTCAAACTCATATCGGCCGATACCTGCTCGTATATAGGCACCACCCGTTCTATCTGGATTAACGTAATACATGTAATCGATAGACGTCATTACTAAGTCTTCGTCACCAAATCCAATAGCATCGTCTGGATTGAGCTTGGTATAGCTGAGTTGAAAAGCGGAATGGTCGGTGAACATAAAACCCAATTCAGCAGCTATAGCATCGCTCTCATCGAGCGAATTACTAAGAATTGGCGAGTTATCTTCGTTACTACTATGAAAGTCTTGTACTCCACCCAGAATAGAAAAATACACATCACGATCTACTTTAGCGTCTTCGGCAAAACCAGATAGGCTTCCAGCCACCAACGCCACACCGAGCAATTTATTCTTCATTATTTCCTCCAGCTTTCCCAGCAAAGTCGTTAATTTTTGGTAATTTTTACTCATCTTACCACCAACCAGACCCGGAGAGCTACGAATCGGCATCTCTATTACAGAATATGTGAGCAACATCAAAAACATTCTTGACAAAAAAGGCTCAAAAAGGTATCGTTCGCGACCTTAAAATTCTGGTTCGCAAACGATTTGCAGGAGTAAAACCTTGGCTAACATTAAATCCGCCAAAAAAAGAGCGCGTCAAGCTGAAGTACGTCGTAAGCACAACGCTAGTCGTCGTTCTATGATGCGCACTCAATTGAAAAACGCAATTGCTGCAATCAGCGGCGGTGATAAAGAAGCCGCTCACGCTGCAGTCACTAAAGTTGCTGGTGTTTTAGACAAAATGGCAAATAAAGGTCTAATACACAAAAATAAAGCTTCTCGACATAAAAGCCGTTTAATGGCTAAAGTTAAAGCTTTATAAGATATCTTTTAGATTCATAAAAAAACCGGCAAATGCCGGTTTTTTTATATCTGAGCAAAAAAGCTAAAACTGAAAATTAGCTTAATTGATATCTTTCTCAGGTGCGTAAGGCTGCAATTCCTCTTCGTTGTCAACCTGATCTAAAGCCTCACTTTTTCCGCGCTTCGCCTCAACATGTTCCAATATAGCCCAGACAAGAGCATCAGTACCCTCTCCAGATAGAGCAGAAATTTCAAATACTGGGCCTTGCCAATTTACAGCCTTTAAAAACTCACTTACTTTAGAGGATTGCTCCTCTGTTAATAGATCAATTTTATTCAAAATTAACCATCTTGGTTTATCCGCTAGTTCAGGCTCACTCGACTCCGCAAATTTAGCGACTTCGGACTCAATCGCCTGAAAGTTTTCAACCGGATCGGATTCATCAAACGGGAGCAAATCAACGATATGAAGCAATAATTCTGTTCGTGCCAAATGCTTCAAGAATTTAACACCCAATCCAGCCCCGTCGGACGCTCCTTCGATAACACCGGGAATATCCGCAATAACAAAACTCCGATGAGCCTCTGGACGCACAACTCCTAAATTTGGAATTAAAGTCGTAAATGGATAATCAGCCACTTTAGGCTTTGCCGCGGAAACCTGACGGATAAAAGTCGACTTACCGGCATTTGGCAATCCTAACAGCCCAACATCCGCCAAAACTTTAAGCTCCATCTTAAGTTCTCGTCGTTCACCTGCCGACCCCGGAGTGGTCTGGCGAGGCGCTCTATTAACGCTGCTTTTAAAGCGCGTATTACCTAGACCATGCCAACCACCTTTCGCAACTAATAACTTTTGACCTGGTTCACTCATATCACCGATGACCTCATCGGTATTCGCATCAACGACAATCGTTCCGACAGGTACTTTTAATACTCGATCAGCTCCTTTGGCGCCCGTGCAATTACCACCACGACCATTTTCACCGCGTTCTGCAGCATAAAAGCGTTCGTATCGATAGTCTGCCAGCGTATTTAATTCAGCATCAGCAAGTAAATAAACGCTACCGCCGTCACCGCCATCACCACCGTCAGGCCCACCTTTCGGTATATATTTTTCGCGCCGAAAGCTGCAACAGCCGTTACCGCCATCACCCGCTGCAATCTTTATGGACACCTCATCAACGAACTTCATGATTTCTATTTACTCTTAAAAATTTGGTGACTTGCAATAAAAAAGCCCCGCTAGATGCGAGGCTTTATTATACGACACCAATAGGTCTTATGCAGGAATGACGCTTACTGTGCGACGATTTGATTTGCCTGCAACTTTAAATTCAATTTGGCCGTCTACTTTCGCAAATAAAGTGTGGTCTCTTCCCATACCTACGTTTGTACCAGCATGAAACTGAGTGCCACGTTGACGAACAAGAATACTTCCAGCAGAAACGGTTTCGCCACCAAAGCGTTTCACACCAAGACGTTTCGACTCTGAATCGCGACCGTTACGGGTACTACCACCAGCTTTTTTATGAGCCATGAGATATCTCCTACTTTAATTAACCGTTAATACCAGTGATTTTCACTTCAGTGAACCACTGACGATGCCCCATTCGCTTCATATGGTGCTTACGACGTTTGAACTTGATGATGTTGACTTTCTTGCCACGACCGTGAGCAACAACCTCGGCGGTCACTTTCGCACCATCAACATAAGGCGCGCCAACTTTAACGTCAGAACCGCTGCCAACCATCAAAACTTTATCAAAATCAATAGAAGCACCTGTTTCAGCCACAAGTTTCTCTAACTTGATCGTTTGGCCTTCTTTTACTCGGTGCTGCTTACCACCACTTTGAATAACCGCGTACATCGTATACGTCTCCAATGTTACCCCAGATATGATTAAAACTTCTAAAACCAGCCTGCGGGAAATTAATTTTTAAGAGAGCCACTCGAAGGAGACTCTCATGAAGGGCGCGAATTTTACGCTAATCCCTCTCCTCACGCAACCCTAAAGCAATCTAAACGGATTGAATTCCCGGGATTTTTTGACCTCTTTATTGCGAAGATCTGAAAATACGCTTGACCATTGATGGCCATGCTCATAGCATGCGAAGCCAATCGCATGCCTGATAATAGCAAAAATTAAAAATCTGATGTCGAACAATACGCCTACATTTGAGTCAATAAAAGCTCTGCTCAAAGATGATATAAATGCAACAAACTTGTTAATAATGAATGAGTTAGAGTCAGATGTTGCATTAATCAACCAACTTGGGTTCTACATCGTCAACAGCGGCGGAAAACGCCTGCGTCCACTGCTGGTATTGTTGGCTTCTCGGGCTCTTGGATATTCGGGCAAATCGCATCACATTCTGGCGGCAATCATCGAATTCATTCATACCGCAACACTATTGCATGATGACGTTGTCGATGCGTCCGATTTACGCCGTGGTAAGGAAACAGCCAATGCCCTTTTCGGCAATGAAGCCAGTGTCCTCACAGGTGACTTTTTATACTCTCGAGCTTTCCAAATGATGGTTCGTGTTGACTCAATGTCAGTTATGAATCTTTTGGCAGATACCACCAATCTAATCGCAGAAGGTGAAGTACTGCAGCTGATGAACTGCAATAAACCTGACATTACTGAAGATGATTACTACGAAGTTATCCGGAGAAAAACAGCAATTTTGTTCGCGGCAGCCTGCGAGTTAGCAGCTATTGCATCAGGCAATGATTCCGCGCGATCAGCAATGCATAATTACGGTCTAAATTTAGGGATGGCCTTCCAAGTGATAGATGACATGCTCGATTATGTATCGAGTGCCAGTGAAATGGGTAAAAACGTGGGTGACGATCTCACAGAAGGAAAACCTACCCTTCCTGTTATGTATGCAATGAAACACGGCACACCCGAACAAGCCAAGGCAATTCGTCATGCTATTGAACAAGGAGACGCTTCTCAGCTTCCTGTTATTTTAGAAGCGATCGAACACACCGGAGCAATCGAGTATTGCCAAAAGCAGGCTGAATACTTTTCTCAATGCGCGATCGATAACCTGACGTCTCTCTCTGATTCAGCCTATAAACAAGCTATGATCAATTTAACTCATCTTGCTCTCGCAAGAAAACATTAATTGGATTGCCTTCGTCCTATGTGAATAGTCGCAAATCAAATGAAGGAAAAGCTCGTTTCACTGAAAAGAATGCGCCATCGTATTCTCAATACCGCCTTCCCAATTTACCGCATTTAGATTGAACAAATCATGAACATGAGGCTCATTTACTGATCTTCAAGATTCTTTGAAAGCCAGTAACGAGCAGCCTTTCGAGTGAATTTTAATCAATTTTCGTAAAACAATATCGTCTTATCACTAAATCGTGAAATCTATTCACTGGTCGGAATATTCAACTCAAGCAAAATATGTTACAACGTGCTCATCGATACTGGTAAATTCAGTAACTTCAAATGTTTGCGATATCCATTTAGGTTGTTTCAAATCGTCAAGATGAATCGCAAGCCAACTGAAAACAATAATAAGATTGGATAAAAGGAAGAAGCGACGCGTGAAACCTACAGACATCCAAAACCCCGAATACTTCCACAAAGTGGTTGATTGTCAATATGCCTGTCCGGCCCACACACCCGTTCCCGAATACATTCGTTTGATTGCACGCGGCCGATACTCGGATGCCTACATGATTAATTGGGAATCAAATGTTTTTCCTGGCGTTTTAGGAAGAACTTGCGATCGACCTTGCGAA
This sequence comes from Pleionea sediminis, assembly GCF_007570825.1. GTDB lineage: Bacteria > Pseudomonadota > Gammaproteobacteria > Enterobacterales > Kangiellaceae > Pleionea > Pleionea sediminis. The sequence goes on from NZ_SUNB01000002.1 coordinate 51,081, forward strand.
CCCGCTTGCCGTCGTGGAAGAGTGGACGAAGAGCCCGTTGCAATTTGTCGTTTAAAACGTGTTGCAGCGGACTTTAAAGACGATATAAAAGATCGAATGCCAGAAATCCCGAGCCAAAAGAACGGTAAAAAAGTTGCGCTTATTGGCGGCGGCCCTGCTTCACTTACTGTTGCTAGAGACCTTGCTCCACTCGGTTACGAATTGGACTTATACGATGCGCAAAGAAAAGGCGGCGGATTTATGCGCAGTCAAATTCCATCATTTCGATTACCAGAAAAAGTACTCGACGAAGAAGTTAATTACATTTTAGAAATGGGCATCTCTGCTCATTTCGATCAATACATTTCAAGTTTAAAGGAAATCCTCGAGAAAGATTACGATGCTGTATTTGTTGGCACTGGAGCTCCCCGAGGACGCGATTTGAAAAAATTACCGGGACGTGAAGAAGGTGATGCCAACATTCACGTTGGTATCGAATGGTTAGCCAATGTTGCTTTCGAGCATACAAAAACAATTGGTGAAAAAGTTTTGGTACTGGGTGGTGGTAATACTGCAATGGATTGCTGTCGAACATCAAAAAGAATCGGCGGTAAAGATGTTCGGGTCGTTGTCCGAAGTCCTAAAAGTGATATGAAAGCATCGCCCTGGGAAATAGAAGACGCCGAGCACGAAGACATTCCTATTTACGAAAATCATTCACCGAAAGAATTCGTTACCAAAAATGGTAAATTAGTCGGTATGAATTTCGAAATTGTCGAAGCTGTTTACGACGACAATGGTAAACGATCCTTAAAGCCCACTGGAGAAGTTGTCTTTATGGAGTGCGACGATGTTCTAATGGCTATCGGACAAGAAAATGCTTTTCCTTGGATAGAGAGAGACATAGGCCTTGAGTTCGGTGAGTGGGACATGCCCGTTGTCGATGAAAAAACCTTTCAATCAACCAATCCAAAAGTATTTTTTGGCGGTGATGCAGCATTTGGACCTGAAAACATTATTACTGCCGTTGCCCATGGCCATCAAGCAGCCATTTCCATCGATTTATTTTTAAATGGCAAAAATGTTCATGATCGCCTTGAGCCAGGCACTACCTTATTTACTCAGAAAATGGGATTCCACGAGTGGACCTACGACAATGCAATCTCTGACGATGATCGATTCATTGTTCCTCTAGCTGAAAAAACAAAAGCCTTGAGCGACCGAAAACTCGAAGTCGAACTTGGGTTTGATTTAAAACAGGCTTACGATGAGGCCGAGCGTTGTTTAAATTGTGACATTCAAACTGTTTTTACCGAAAGCAAATGCATTGAATGTGATGCTTGTGTCGATATCTGCCCGACCGACTGTATCAACTTTATCAGCAATGGTGATGAAGACGATTTACGCAGTCGACTTAAAGCACCTGCCGACAACAAAACTCAAGATCTTTATGTCTCAGATGATTTAAAAACGGGACGAGTTATGGTGAAAGATGAAAACGTATGCTTACATTGCGGTTTGTGCTCAGAGCGCTGCCCAACATCAGCATGGGACATGCAAAAGTTTTTATACTCAGTAACTAAAGCCGGAAAAGGAACGAAAGAAGAGGCGGAATTAGAATGCACAAAATAAAAGCAACCAATGACTTCGTTATTAAATTTGCGAATATCAATGGCACCGGCTCGGCAAGCGCGAACAATATGTTTGCAAAGTCAATATTTCGTTCGGGATTACAAGTAACACCGAAAAATATTTTTCCTTCGAATATTCAAGGTTTGCCCACTTGGTACGAAGTTAGAGTCAACGATAAAGGCTATCTTGGTCGTCGTGGTGGCGTCGACTTCATGGTTGCCACCAATGGGCAAACCATGAAGCAAGATTTTGAAGAAGTGCTACCGGGCGGCTATTTTCTTTACGACAATAGCAAACCTCTGCCTCCATCTTATCAAAGAGACGATTTGAATCTTATCGGAATTCCTTTAACGGATATTTGCAATAAAGAGTATTCCGATCCTCGCCAACGCCAACTATTTAAAAATATTGTTTACGTTGGTGCACTCTCTTATCTATTGGATATTGAGTTCGATATATTTCAGCAGCTCGTGCAAGATCAATTTAAAGGAAAAGAAAAATTGATCACTCCCAACATTCATGCTCTGGAATTGGGCTATCGATACGCGAAAGAAAATCATGAAACCACTTGCGAACTTAGTATCGAAGCTAAAGATTTGAATAAAGGAAAAATTCTCGTCGATGGTAATACTGGCACAGCTCTTGGCGCGATTTATGCGGGAGCAACCGTTGCCGGGTGGTATCCGATTACACCATCCACATCAGTAGTCGATGCGTTTGAAAAATACTGCAAGCGTTTAAGAGTTTGCCCCTCGAGCGGACAAAATAACTTTGCCATTATTCAAGCAGAGGACGAACTTTCTGCCATGGGAATGGTTTTGGGTGCTAGCTGGAATGGCGCGCGAGCATTCACCGCAACTTCGGGCCCGGGTTTATCATTAATGTCAGAGTTTTTGGGACTCGCATATTTTGCAGAAATTCCAGGAGTATTAGTTGATGTTCAACGTACCGGACCGTCAACTGGAATGCCCACCCGAACACAACAATCAGATATTCTCCCTGCTGCTTATGCATCTCACGGAGATACAAAACACATCTGCCTTTACCCAGCAAACCCTAATGAATGCTTTAAAATGTCATTCGATGCTTTTGAGTTAACCGAGCAATTACAAACACCGGTTATTATTTTGAGTGATTTAGACTTGGGTATGAATGACAACCTATGCGATGCATTTGATTGGGATGATGCAACACACCTTAACCGCGGTAAAGTGTTGTCAAAAGATGAGCTCGATAACATGCAAGAGCGTTGGGGAAGATATTTGGATTTAGATGACGACGGAATCGGTTATCGTACTATTCCAGGCACTCACCCGACCAAAGGCAGTTACTTTACTCGAGGATCCTCTCACGACGAATACGCAGCTTACACTGAAAGCTCAGAAGCTTATGTCCGTTCTATGAAACGACTCGAAAAAAAGTGGGAAACCGCCAAACAGCTGGTGCCCGCTCCACAATATTTTAAAGCCCAATCCAAAGCCAATATTGGCGCTATTTTTTACGGAACTTCCACAGATGCATCTTTAGAAGCTATCGATTTAACCGCTGAAAAAGAAATTGCGATTAACGGTTTAAAAATAAATGCTTTCCCTTTTAGTGACGATGTCAAAAAGTTTATTGATGAGCATGATTTTGTTTTTGTCATTGAGCAAAATCGCGATGGTCAACTAAAAACCTTGTTGGTTAATGAGCTTAATATTAACCCTGCGAATCTTGTTTCAATACTGAACTATGATGGCATGCCCATTACAGCAAACTTTATTTGTCAAGAAATCGATGCCACTCTTGATCGCGCAAAAATTACGCCCCTTCACAAAGCGGAGAGGATCTAAATTATGAGTTACATTCGTCCAAACATACGTCATCCGCAATTACCGGTTAATGAAATCGGATTTACCCGTGCAGATTATGAAGGTGCACTTTCAACCTTGTGTGCTGGATGTGGTCATGACTCTATCAGTGCTTCGATATTGCAATCCTGCTTTGAACTCTCGATTGAGCCTCATAAGGTGGCAAAAATGTCGGGTATTGGTTGCTCTTCAAAAACACCGGCTTACTTTTTAGGAAACTCTCACGGGTTTAATTCAGTTCACGGGAGAATGCCATCGGTAGCCACAGGAGCTAATCTCGCCAATAGAGATCTAGTTTATATCGGAGTGTCTGGAGACGGTGATACCGCTTCCATCGGAATGGGTCAATTTGCGCACGTTGTCCGTCGAAACCTAAATATGGTTTATATCGTAATGAATAACGGTTGTTACGGATTAACCAAAGGCCAAGATTCAGCAACGGCCGATAGAGGCTCCGCCTCAAAGAAAGGCGTTCCCAATCCATACTCCAGTATCGACTTGTGCGAAACAGCCATCCAACTGGGTGCAGGTTTTGTTGCGAGAAGCTTTTCTGGAGATAAAGAGCAATTAATTCCACTTATAAAGGCAGCGATCTCTCATCGAGGTTTTGCATTAATCGATGTCGTTTCTCCCTGTGTCACTTTCAATAATACGGCTAAGTCGACCAAAAGTTACGATCACGTTCGGGAGCATGTTAATGCGACCGGTACATTCGACTTCGTGCCTCTTAAAGAGGAAATTACAACTCAGTATGAACCAGGAAAAACTGAAGAGATTACCTTGCACGACGGCTCAGCGATCAGATTGCACAAAGCCACTGAAAACCTCGACTTTAATAGCCCTCGTTCAGCAATGAATGAGATTGAAAAGCATAAAGAAAAAGGTGAAATTCTTACAGGACTTTTATACCTGAATCCTCAAACACCCGATACTCATGAGCTACTAGGCACCACCAATAAGCCTCTCAACAGTCTAACAGAAGATGCCTTAATACCCGGTAAAAAGGTGCTCGATACCATTAACGAAAGCTTTCAATAAATACACTCTTCTCTTGTGAATCAGGACGCTTCCTGTAGGTTGCGTCCGTCCCTATCCAGCTTGAGGTTTACTTTCGAACTCCATGAAGTCATCCGAATAACGATAAAATGACATTTCAGATGCACTCAATTGAGAATTGCCGTGCAAATCTTCATGAATAATTATCACAAAACTGTAATAAAGTTACATAATTTTCCGGTTCATCACGAAAGTTAAGCCATCGCAAAAAACTAATCTAAATAAAAAAGCAACGATTTATGATAAGTTCATCAAGAAAACGCACAAATTGATGACTTTTATGGAATAAACACCGTACACATATGCAAAATAGGTTGTAAATTAATTACAACAAACAGATTCTAACTCACTGTTTTGCCTTGCATTTTTTTGACATTATTGCTCGATTTAAGCATCTCCTTCTGCTAAAATCGCGCGCACTTTTTAGCCTATTTCAATACAACAACACGTCCCGAGGAAGTAGTCATATGACACAAGCTAAGGTGCATTTAAATCTTTCCACTGATGACTTGATTAACAAAGCAGTGGAACGCGGAGAAGGTCAAATTGCTAGCAATGGTGCCCTCTCTGTCGAAACAGGAGAAAGAACCGGTCGTTCACCCAAAGACCGATTTATTGTAAAGGAAGACACCACCGAGCAAGAAATTGACTGGGGTAATGTCAATCGTCCTTTTGATGAAGATAAATTTAACGCTCTTTGGGATCGCGTAGAAACTCATTTAGAAACTCAAGATGAATATTTCCGTTCAACTTTGCACGTTGGTGCAGGAGACAAATATTTCATTCCAGTAAACGTTCGCACAGAAACAGCTTGGCAAAATCTTTTCGCTCGTAACCTTTTTATCCGAACAGAGAATTACAATCCGGACAACCGACAAGAGTGGCAAATCTTGAATGCTGCGGGCTTCCGTTGCGATCCTGAACGCGATGGAACAAACAGTTATGGCTGCGTCATCATTAACTTTAAACAACGTAAAGTATTATTGGCTGGCATGCGTTACGCTGGTGAAATGAAGAAAGCGATGTTTTCTGTGCAAAACTTTCTATTACCTGCACATGATGTATTACCAATGCACTGCTCTGCAAATACAGACAACCAAGGTGACGTTACTTTATTTTTTGGTCTTTCTGGAACGGGCAAAACAACTCTATCAGCCGATCCAGATCGCTACTTAATTGGTGACGACGAGCATGGCTGGGGTGAAGGTACAGTTTTCAATATCGAAGGCGGATGCTACGCTAAATGTATCGACTTAAGTGAGAAAAATGAGCCGGTTATCTGGAATGCTATCCGACGTGGTACTATCATCGAAAACGTTGTGCTTGATGACAATGGAACGCCAGACTATACCGACGTTTCATTAACACAAAATTCCAGAGCCGGTTACCCGCGCGACCACATCGAACAAAAAGTTGATGAAAATGCTGCGGGCGAGCCCAATGCTATTATCTTTTTGACTTGCGACTTGACCGGCGTATTACCACCCGTTTCAGTTCTTAGCAAAGAAGCAGCCGCTTACCACTTCTTGAGTGGCTACACTGCAAAAGTTGGCTCTACTGAAATCGGCTCAACCGCTGCGATTGAATCAACCTTTTCTACCTGTTTTGGTGCTCCTTTCTTTCCACGACCAGCTGGTGTCTACGCAGAATTGCTCATGAAACGAATCGAAGCAAAAGATGCCAAAGTTTATTTAGTCAATACCGGATGGACCGGCGGTCCTTACGGCAAAGGCGGTAGTCGTTTCAGCATTCCAACGACTCGTGCAGTAATCAATGCTATTCAATCGGGTGCTTTACGTGATGTTGAGACTCGCGAAATTCCTTATTTGAACTTACAAGCGCCTGTTGCGATTGAAGGTGTTGAGCCTCAATTACTTGACCCTAAGTCAACTTGGGAAAATCCTGACAATTACGAAGCGGAAGCACAAAAGCTTGCTCAACTTTTCATTGAAAACTTTAAAAAGTTTGAAGTATCTGAAGCTATCGTTAATGCAGGACCAAAGCTTTAACTTTGAAAGTATTTATGACGTTATTAAGAAGGGCCTCAAAAGGCCCTTTTTTATTCGTACTGTAAATATCGAAGTTTTAATAAGACTATCTTACTGACTGAATAATTTTTACCATATCCGACATAATCTCATCTTTATCTTGCAATATTTGATCAACTTCCAAATTAAACAATGCCAAAGATGATAGTGGAGGCTCTTCGATAGTCTTCGCGTTTTTCAATATACGAATAATCCATCGGCCGACTTCTACTAAATGCGCATAACGATTGTTATCGTCGTTCGTTTTTAAGGGCTGCTCACTACCAATAACTCGCTTCAATGAGTCGGGGATTTGCCAAGACTCAACAACTAGCTTCGAAAATTCAGATTGTCCCATAATAATGATTGCTTTCTGGTCAGAAACATCCGGACATCGAGAAATATTTTGCGCTAACCAACCCAAAATAACCAATGCACCAACATTATGAAACAATCCCGCCAAAAGCGCTAAAGCGGGATCTTCGACACGGTATCGCTTCGATAAAGCATAAGATACTCCACCAACTTCCAAACTTCGATTACGAACAACCGATGCCACTTCATGGATGCGACTAAATTGTCGATCACTGAATAGTTGAGATAAACAGTAATTGTAAATGGCATTGCGCACCATGTTCATACCAAGCTTTTGCATAACATGAAGAAGCGATGTATTTTCGGTATTGATATTGAATGCCGCAGAATTTGCGATAGCGTAAATCCGACTCGCTAAAACAGGATCAGTATGAATTAACTGCGCTAAATGGCGGACAGAAACATCGGGATCATTTAATGCTTCTCGAATTTTCAGTAAATTTTCGGGAAAAGAAGGCAATCGTAAGCGGCCCTGCTCGACCGCCAACTTCATACTACTAAGAAGGCTTCTCAAATCGTTTCTCAATGTTTACTCCTGCCGGATCAAAGCAATCCAGTTTTGAATAAACATAGACTAAAATTGGTAAATATAACAGCTACTTGGAGAAGTTATTTAACCATTGTTCTGACTAGTCAGTTTCATTTTCCGACTCACCGTTTAAATCTTCTTTATTATTCAGTAAATCATTATGAACTACAGCAAGCCAACGCCCATCTGGGCTTATCGACAAGCGAGAAATATTGGAAAGAGATATACCCGAAGCCAAAGAATCCCATCGATGATAGGGGGGATAAGAAATAAACAGCTCATCACCGTTACTATGTATAAAGCCTATTTCAGAATGCCAGGCAAAGTCTTCTGAGTCGTCTAATAATACAATAATAGGCTGTGCTCGCTGCTTACTTAATGAATAACTTTGTAATCGGTATTTACCTTTGTGATTCTGGGCAAAGAAAAACTCATCGTCATTCCCCTTAGCTATCATACAACGTCCAACATCTTCAGCTACTACTCGAGACTTACCACTTTTTCTGTCATACCAAACCAACTCATGAGGTTCAGCCAAACGAAACAACGCAAGATCGTTTTCTGACACCCAGGCGTGATAGCCAACAGGCTCAATCGTTCCACTTAAAGTATCCGTAAGCTCTCCCGATTCAACTCGCTTTAAGCTTTGTTTATTTTCAAACGCGATTACTGCAGAGAGTTCGTTTTCTCGACCTAACGGTGTTGGCGAATATTCGCTTTCTACTGTTTTAGTAATTTGAATGGGAGAGGTCTTCTCATCAGAAAGAAACGCTTGCCATATATCCGTTGTTCCGTCATCTGACATTCGAGTAAAATAAATAGATTCAGAATCAGCAGTAAAAGTTGGCTGGTTATCATATCCTTCACGCACTACCCAGTGTTTATTAAATTCCAAACTAAAGGAAGACTTGTGCTTTTTTATTTCAAATAAAGAAATGTCCGTTCCCGGTATTTCAGCACCAATTAAGTATGGTGCAAATAATAAGATGAAAAATATTGTTATTGTTTTTATCATTTTTTTTCCAATCGAAGTAAACAAACTATCCAGCAGCGATTATATCAAAGCTTTTCTCATTGAAATTCGGTAACAATGCACTTGTTCTCCTGCTCTTAGATTACCGACACCTTTTTCCAAGCGTACAGAGCGCGGTTCAAGCTCAAAATATTCTTCCTGTCGTCGCACATGATGCCAAACACGCTCAGAAACCAATATCTCCCCTGACTCCGCCAAACTTTCTAGTCGTGCGGCAAAATTAACCGCTTCACCCGACAAGTCAGTAATCTCAGTCACTTCATTGTGTTGCACGACAACCTCTCCTAAATCCATACCAATTCGGCAAGGAAATCCGGCGCCATCGAGTACATTACGAATCATGCAAGCACATGCAACACCCACGGCAGCATTTTGAAAACTGGCTCTTAACGAATCCCCTTCCATATTAGGATAATCGGCTTTCCAACGTTTCAAAATGGGCTTAATCAAGCCTCGGAATAAAGTGAGTTTTTCCGAAAGTTCATCACCTTTCCAACGAGAGAATCCTTTTAGATCCATCAACATAACAGTAAACATTCGCATCTGACCGTTCTCACGATCAGCAGCAAGTTCTAACAACTGTGGCCAAAATTGATTTTTAACATGCGCAATCGACTCTCTTAATTGTGACACTAAGCGATGATCTTGTCGCATCGCAATCTGCGCCGCAATTAATCGGCTAGCTTCTTCTTTTAAATCGTGCTCCAATTTCTCTGGATTGTGTCCACCTGTATCTTCAACCAACACACGAACTCGACTACCGCCCGCCTCTTCCATAATACTTCGGACACGAAGTTTGACTCCCCAAAAACCAGCTTCAAGATGTTCAACTAAAATGGGTAATGCACTTAACTCGTGAGGCGCAATAAATTTGTCATAACGCAGTTCAATAACAATGGACTCTGAATATAGTTTTTCAAATTCGTTTGCTCGGTAACGGGTTAATAATGTCGCATTTTTATCCCAGCGGGCATTTTCACAACGGACATTTTTAATAGACCAACCAGAAATACGAACATCATGCAGTTTCACCCCATTCATCAGAGCATTGTTCAGGCAGGCATTTTCTAAATTCGCGCTTCTTAAATCACAATCTTCCAAGTTTGCACCATTTAAATTTGCATTGGATAGATCTTTGCCTGATAAATCGGTGTGCGACAATAATATATCTTTCAACTGCGCACCGATTAAAGATGTACCTTTCAAATTAGCTCTGGTTAAATCCGTACGCTGAAGGTTTGCCTCATCCAGTATTGCATTACTTAAATCTGCCTGCGCTAAATTTGCTTCTGCAAAATCCATCGACTTTAAATCTTGTCCTTTCAAGTTTGCGCCATTTAATTTCGCTCTGCGAAAATCCATTCCTTGCAAGCTGTGTCCAGAAAAGTCAACTTGCGAAAAATTAGCGTGTGCTAATTGAGCTGTGAGGAATTTTGCACCTTTAACTTTTGCTACAGTTAAGTCGGCGTGTCCCATTTCTGCAGCAATGAAATTCGCTAGCTCCAAGTTACAATGACTAAAATTTGCGTGCTGCAAATTAGCAGAGATGAAGTTAGCTCCAATCAGCTGCGACTTTGTAAAGTCACAATAGGACAAGTTAACTTGAGAAAAATCGTAGCCAGAAAGATCTCGCTCTGAAAAATCCGATCCAGACAAATCAATCGTTACGTTGGGATTATCACTACGCCAACGATTCCACTTATCGCGACCTTTGCCAATTAACTTTAATAACGTCGATTGTTCCACTGAACTCATATAAGAGTAGCCTTTCTTAATTTACTGACACGCGTCGATCGCGTCTTTAACATACTGTGGTAGTGCGAATGCACCAACGTGAATGTCCGGATTGTAATAGCGAGTTTTAATTCCACTTTTGTTAAATCGCTCAGCAATCACTTCACGACTTTCATGTTTTAACGACTCATCGTCGGTTGCCCAAGCCAAAGTCATCACACCGCCAATATAAGTTGGTACCGGCGCAGTATAAAAAGTTTGGTCTTTATAAAGAGGTCCCATGCGTTTTGTCGTGTTTATCACCTCATCCAATTGCATAAAGCACACACCATTTTGAGTTACCATAACTCCACCTGGATTCAAACGCGCTTTTGCCAATTGATAAAAGTCGTTAGTGAACAAAACCTCACCCGGCCCCATTGGATCCGTAGAGTCTGAAATAATAATGTCAAAAGTCTCTTCTGCTGAACGGACATAGTCCATACCATCAGCAATAACGATTTCTGCTCTCGGGTCCTCAAACGCACCATCAGAGTGTTTTGGAAAATAATTTTTGCATAAATCAATCACCGCCTGATCAATTTCTACTTGTACTACTCGCTTAACAGAAGAGTGACGAAGAGTTTCTCGCAAAATACCACCATCACCACCGCCTATAATTAATACTCTCTCAGGATTTGGGTGCGCAAACAAAGGGACGTGAGTTAACATTTCATGATAAACAAATTCATCTTTTTCTGTGGTTTGAATAATTCCATCCAGAGCCATGACATAGCCAAACTGCTCATTCTTGAATATCACTAAATGCTGGTGATCGGTTTTATTTTCAAACAAGATTTCATCAACTTTAAAGTATTGGCCATAGGTAGGATAAAGCAGCTCTAAAAAGTTATCAGACACGAAAGTAACACCCCAATTAAAGATTCAAATTTCGGGCCACATTGTAATTCAGAAAGATCGCGAAATACAGTTATAGAAAGAACAACCGCCACTAAATTGCAACGGTTTATTTCTCTAACAAGTCTAGTCAATAGCCCCAAAGATATCCGACAAAAAATGCCCTTAACACCTAATTATCAATAACTTAAGCTCAAATTGAGAACTTAATAATTTGCGCTGACTTCATCTAAATAGACCGTTTATCGCCCAAAAGCTCTCTTTTGTCGAAATTCTAATCTATGTCTATTTATAAACAAGGAATCCAATTGAAAAATTTATTGAATTTATTGAGTAAGAACTTGATCCGAATGATGACTCTTGACTACGAATACTGTCGATTATTGAGTGAATAAGGAGAAATTATGCGGTGTCATGAAGTGGACTATGAAATTATCGGACACGATATGCAACTGGTTGAAGTCGAGCTGGATCCAGGAGAAACCGTTATCGCCGAAGCAGGAGCGATGAATTATATTGAGAATGGAATTCATTTCGAAGCCAAAATGGGCGATGGCTCGCAGCCTGATGAGGGAATGATGGGAAAAATTTTCTCTGCAGCAAAACGAAAGCTAACCGGCGAGTCAATATTTACTACACACTTTACCAATCAAGGAAGTCAAAAAGCTCGAGCCGCTTTTTCTGCTCCCTATCCAGGTAGCATCATTCCGATAAACATGGCAGATATTGGTGAAAACCTAACCTGTCAAAAAGATTCATTTCTGGCTGCAGCATTAGGCACCAAAGTTTCAATAACATTAAACAAACGTTTGGGGGCAGGCTTCTTTGGCGGTGAAGGTTTTATTTTGCAAAAACTAGAAGGCGATGGGATGGCCTTTATTCATGCTGGTGGAACACTCATTAAAAAAGAGCTTAAAGGCGAAACGCTACGTGTCGATACAGGCTGTCTGGTTGCCTTTACGCAAGGTATCGATTACGACATTCAACGTTCTGGCAATCTTAAATCGATGATTTTTGGTGGTGAGGGATTATTCCTCGCAACTCTCAGCGGACACGGCACTGTTTGGCTACAAAGTTTACCCTTTTCCCGACTGGCCGATCGTGTCTTCCAGAGCGCATCAAGCTATGGTGGAAGCGATAAAGGTGAAGGCTCCATTCTGGGCGGACTTGGTAGAATGCTCGATGGCGATTAAAGCCAAAAGATTCATAGCCTCTCGTTATTCAGATTAACCTCCGGTGATTAACAGAGCCGATACCTTGCGGACGGCTCTGTTTTATTATCCACCACTTGCAGAACGACATTCTCTTTCGATAATTCCATATCCTGTGCTACATTTGCGAAATCATTCATCACTCTATTTGAACCGCTATGGCAACACTCAACAATAAGCCAGATTATTCTTTGTACTCCAATGCCTTCGGCTTTTTGCGTCAACCACTTAATTTTTCACCGCTCACCAGTGACGCCGACGTCATTGTCATCGGATTTCCATTTGATATGGCAACAACAGGTCGTTCAGGCGCACGCATGGGTCCCGGCGCGATTAGAAAAGCTTCAATGAATCTAGCTTGGGAAGATACCCGTTGGCCTTGGTCATTTTCACTGAGCGACAGCATTAAAATTGAAGATGCAGGTGACTTTGTTTTCGAGCCAGGCGATGCAGAAGCTTTTACCAAAGAAGTTGAAGCTTATGTCAGCCAATTAATTCAATCAGAAAAAACGCTGTTAAGCTTTGGCGGCGATCACTTCATAACCCTGCCATTGCTCCGAGCTCATTCAAACGTTCACAAGGACATTGCGCTTGTTCACTTTGATGCTCATACCGACACCTACAGCCAAGGCAGTCGTTATGATCATGGCACCATGTTTTATCATGCTCCTAAAGAAGGCATAATCAATGCAGATCACTCAATACAAATTGGTATCCGTACCGACTATGAAAAAGAAAACCATGCCTTTGACGTTATCGATGCGGTCACTGCTAATCAACTTTCAGCCGACGACATTATCCAGCGAATTAAAAACCGAGTGGGCAATCATCCCGTATACGTCTCTTTTGACATCGATTGTCTCGACCCCGCTTTTGCACCGGGAACCGGAACCCCCGTTTGTGGTGGATTAACTACCGATAAAATACTGCAAGTTATTCGAGGACTTAGCAATGTTAACCTCATTGGTATGGACGTTGTTGAAGTCTCGCCTGCCTATGATAATGCAGAAATTACCTCATTAGCAGCCGCAAGCATCGCTCTGGATCTCCTCCATGTCTGGGCAGTTGCTCAAGGAAAAATAACAACGTAACACGCTTTTAAAATTGGAATGTTTCAGTCAAATCACACTAACGCAATGGCGCGCATTACTTTTGTCTCAATGAATGGTTTGCAAATGGTTGACTGAATGATGAATTACAGTATTCTGCGAACCTATAAGTATCGATAGACAGGAAATAAAATGACACACCCATTTGAAGAATTTCGCGCAAAACGAAAAGCAGGAAATGAAAAAGCGCTCGAAACCGATAACTTGTTAACGAAGCGTTTTTTCTCACTGGATAAGCAGGCCTATGGCGATGGTGCTTTAGATGCCAAAACAAAAGAACTGCTAGGTCTTGCTGCGTCAATGGTTTTACGTTGCAATGATTGTATCGATTATCATCTCGAGGGCGCTGTCAAAGCCGGATACAATAAGTCGGAGATTGATGAAGCTATGGGCGTTGCCTTATTGGTTGGAGGCTCAATTGTAATACCTCACTTACGGCATGCGGCCCAAAGCTTAGAGTTTTTATTTCAAGAAAACGAAAAGAATTCTGACTAACTTAACCGAGACTGACCGCGAGTGCTTCAGTCTCACATTGAACCGCCTCACAACCCCAAAACATCCTTAACAAAAGGAACCGTTATTTTGCGCTGGGCAACCAGTGAAGCATTATCTAATTTATCGAGCGCATTCATTAAAAAGCGTAAATCTCTCGAACTTCTCGACAGAACAAACTGTGCTACTTCCGATCCCAAGTCGAGCCCTTTTGCTGCCGCTTTCTGCTGTAAAAGAACCTGCTTATCGGTATCCGATAGAGACTGAATTTTGAAAACCGCCATGGCTGACAGTCGAGAAATTAAATCTTTTAAATTCAAGCCCAGCTCAGCGGGAACACTCGATGCAGAAATTACCAGATTTCCATGATTGTCCTTTACTCGATTGTATAAATAGAAAAGAGCCTCTTCCCAGGCTCTATCACCCGCAATCGTTTGAATATCGTCAATACAGATAATTGGAAACGATTCTAGACCTTGCAGCATTTCCGGAACAACGCCCAGTTCATTAAGAGGTAAATAAATAACGCTGCCCGGCTCTTGATGGTTTGCCATTGCCTGAAGCAAGTGCGATTTTCCACTTCCGGGCTCACCCCACAAATAAACCAACTCACAGTTTAGTTCACTACTCAGCTGTTTCAGGTATTCAACTAAAATCTGATTTTTCCCAACCAAAAAGGAACTTAAAGTGACTTCTTGATCGAGTTTAATATTAAGCGGTAACTGCTGCATAACACTCATTATTTTTGTTTTTCGTCAGTACTAATAACATTAGCCGATTGTAAGACTTCTTTCGGTATTTCACCTTCGGGCAATTCACCGCCATAGAGCACGCTATTAATGTATTTATCATGGGCATGTCGCAAGAGAACCATTATCACTGCAGCAACGGGCAAAGCGACAAGAACACCAACAAAGCCAAACAATTGTCCACCAGCTAGAATGGCAAATATAACCGCTACAGGATGCAGTCCAATTTTATCACCCACGAGTAACGGTGTAAGCACCATACCCTCCAACATTTGACCAATTGCAAAAACAAGCCCAATCCAAATAAGTACTTGAGGTTCACCAAATTGAATAAGCCCGGCCGCTATTGCGAAGATAATTCCAATAATAAAACCCAAATAAGGAACAATACTCGCCAATCCTGCAATTAAGCCAACCAGCAATGCCAAATCTAACCCAACAATCCACAAGCCAATCGCGTAAATCATTCCCAACGCGAACATCACAATCAATTGCCCACGAACAAAGGCACTTAATACTTCATTACACTCTAGCGCCAGGGTTTTAACAACTGGGGCAGCACGTCTGGGAAACAAACCGTATATATGAGCCACTAACTTATCCCAGTCTCGCAACAAATAAAAAGTAACCACGGGAATCAAGACTAAATTACCCAACCAACCAAACAGCGCAATTCCGGATGACGTAATCGATTTCATAACGGTCCCAATGACACCACCATAATTGGGTAGGTTTTTGGTAACCGCCTCTTCAACTTCTTTGTAGTTAAATTCCGCTTGTTCTTTACCCAGTAATTCAGCAAACCAAGGAACGACTTCAGTTTTAAAATACCCGATGACAACCGGCGTTTTACCTGCCAACAAATCAAATTGCTGTTTAAGCATTGGAATCATCATTAAAATGAATAAAAAGCCAATCAACGTAAATAGTAAAAAGACAATGACAACTGCCATCGTTCGATTAAACTTTCTCTCTTCTAACCAGTCTGCTAGAGGATCACCTAAATACGCTAAAGTTGCGGCGATAAAAAAAGGCGTCAGTGTAGGACTCAGTAAATAAATGAACCAAGATAAAAAAACAACAACACCTAACCACCACCAACGCTTCAGGTTACTCATTTATTTTTGCCTCGTTATTTTATTTCGTTGGTAACGCCCACCCCACAACAAAATATAATGGAGTCCACTGGATAAGGTGGTTACGTAAACAATAATTTCCAGCGTTAGCAAATACCAGCTGGGTAATACCCACAACCCTAAAGAAACTAATATAGAGACTACAAATAGAATTTGAAAAAAGGTATTACTTTTCGATAACCGACTGGGATCCATGTCATAAGGTCCCAACGCTTTGTGATACACAAATGCGCCCAAAATAATGACTAAGTCCCGCAAGCTGACAACAATAAATAACCACCAACTCATGTGATGGTTTAAGCACAATACCAACATGGTCGAGACCAGCAATAATTTATCGGCCAGAGGATCCATAATGGCGCCAATGCGGGATTTCCAATTAAAACGACGCGCCAAAAATCCATCAATTCCGTCAGACACACCCGCAATAAAAAAAATCCATAAGGCATGGTAATAGTTATCACGCCACAAGAGCGCGACCAACGGAACAACGAGTAAAATCCGTAATACCGTAATAAAATTTGGTAGCTGATTTAACATTAAGGTCGCCACTGATAAACTAAAATCTTCTGCGGCTCTTCAGGTTCGGAAGCCACTTGAACAACAACAACTTCAGCACCTGTTTCATTACCCTTTTCTGCTTCAGGTAATTCTGGAACGTCATTATTGTCTTCCGCTTTTGATTGATCAGGATTTTCCATGACTAGAACACCATTTGCATTAATGGGCTCCGGATCTTTTTCTGCTTTTAAATTTTCAATGGCCGATTCAATACGGAAACTATCCGTCACGGGAATTAGCTTTTGGTCAAGCCGAATCGCCTGCTTGAGTGATTCCACATCGCCGACTAAATCGACGTTAACCATCATAGCTCGCCCCTTAGTTTGCGCGACTTCCACTTTACGAATTGCCGACAAAGACTCCAAATAACTAATCAACTCACGATACGAATAAAAACTGCCAACATCTTCAATTAACAATTGCCACTGATTGGCACTGAAAGACTCGGTGACACAAAACACCTTACATAATCGCTCACCGAGCCAATCGGTCACATCCCTCAATAAGTTTTCTTGCGATACAGCGTCAAAGTCCTGATAGGTGACATCGCCGGAAATCGTAAGCATGAAGCGTCCTTGCCAAGAATCGTTGTGTGAAGATACTCGACCCGCGAGAACCGCATCACTACCATATCGAGCAGATGCTGCTTCAATAGGTTCAGGGAAACGAGCCCAAACATCTGAGGCAGACACTTGCATCTCATCTTCTAAATCCATAAGAGGCAATACTGTCGGCAAACCACGTCGATGAATTTGCCGCATAAACTCATCTTTGAGGCTATTGTCTTCAGGAGTACTCGAACTTAAGACTTTGCGAGCAAAAGACTCCTCATACGCTAACCACATTAGAGTAACGGGACGACTCCCTCCCCACATAGGTACCGCTGCGTCTTGTAGTAATCGCTGCACAGCTCGACCATCAAATTCAACTTTCAAATACATTTGCTTTTCGTTGGTCTCGCTATCAACAATTTCCTGATACGCATATGTTCGAATAAATGACGAAACTTTCTTGAAAGATTCTTGAACATAAAATCCCTCTAATGCATCTCGAGTTCCACTGGCACGTACAAGAACTTGTTTAAACGAAGAGAGCATTGCAGCACGCTGAGCAGCTCCACCGCGATCCTTAACAGGCCACATTACCGTGTACAAATCTGAGTCTGCTGCAGACACCGAGGTTACCATCCAGGCAGACAATAAAACCCAAATAGCGATTGACTTAAAAATTACGCGCATTGACCGTCCAAAAGAATTGAATTTTCACTAACTTATAACGGCTTATGATAATCGAAGGCCGCACTTTTTACCAAACTTCGACCACCGGGAATGCAAATAATCTCATCGATTGAGGCAATAATCACAAATTAGCGATAATTTGCAAAAATAGAGGGGATTGAATTGAACTCGAGGCCACGACCTCGAGTCATGATGTGTGAAAGTAACTTAAAGGGTCCAAACTTCAACCCGGCGATTCATCGCCCGGCCAGAATCCAACTCGTTATTTTCAATGGGTAAAAAACCGCCGTGTACCGACCAAGGTTCTATTTGTTGCGCTAATAAAACCTCTTTAATCACGCTCATCCATGATTCAACTTGCTGCAAACTGGTTTGAGACATATCTGGATCGTCCCAAAATCCAGCCAGCACAATTCGATTATGTGGATTAGCCCTTTTAAATTGAATCAATCGTTCCAAATCACGTCTCAGCTTTGACGTTAACGAGCCCTCTTCTGACAAACGCAAAGTAACCGAAAGACGTTTTCCAAAATCAGCCAGATGTGCGTACTTTCGTTCAACTTCCTTACCAGCCAGGTTGGGTTTACTGCTGGTTGGGAAAAACGAAATTAAGTCAGCCCTCGAAGCCAATCTTTGACCTTGCTCTCCGGTCACAAACTGAACAAATTCTCGAGCCATTACATTGTCGTTTTCTGTTGGAAAATACAAAAACAGTTTTCGCGAAAGCGGGTAATCTTCGGTACCTATGGTGTACTCATCGGGACGAATGCCCCTTGCTCCTAACTCATTTGCAACAGCCAACACTTTTGCTCCTTGCGTATGAGAAATACCAACAAAGCCTATCGCTGCGGGGTTTTCAGCAACGGTCTTGGTTAACTTTTGCGATGATTCAAAACGTTGAGAGCTATTAATGAGAGTTTTATCGTGTGTTTTTAAGACCAGTTTTTTAAAAGTGTCGTAGGTTCCAGAATTATCATCTCGAGCCAATACATTAATGCGAGCGTCAATACCGCCAACATCTTGCCAATTCGAAATTTCTCCGGAATAGATGGCGGCTAACTGTCCTAATGTGATGTTATTGATGGGATTATCCGGATGAACCACAACGGCCAACGCATCGTAAGCAATGATGTTTTCTGCTTCCCCCCGACCTATCGAAGGATATATTTTCCCTAAGGCCGACATTTCCTCGGGTTTTATAGGTCGCGAAGACATTGCGATGTCTGTATTTCCAGCAAGAAGATCAACAAACCCAGTACTCGAACCGTGCGCAGCTAAATCGACGTTGACGCTTTTTTTTCTTAGAGGATTTGTTGCAGAAATGCGCTTTTCAACCGGTGATGGCTGTCTTATCAATTGAACTCTTGTATACCCTTTAGTGGTTAAAAATTTTTCGAGCAAAATAGGCGCAAACTTTTCACCCACTGTATTTGATCCATGAATTTTAAAATCGTATTGAGTCTCTAAAATTTTGTTCTCAGTCGCCTGAGAGTTTTCCCCAATTATCAATGTTAAAAAGCAACCAATGGCAACAACACGACCAATTGACTTCAACATAAAACGACTCCTAATCTACACTACAATGGCTTGAATCAACGCCCGCGACTATAAAGACAAATTATTACAATCAGATTTCAATTACATAAATTCAGGATGAATAACATTATTACCGCCCCTTTATCTCCTTACGAAATCAAAAAAGCTGTTATTTGGGCAATCTTTATTCAAAAATAAACCGTAATTGAACAAGGACAATTCTCGAATAGGTTCATATTGCGTGATAAAATGCGCGCAATTTTAATTCCATGTGAGCAATACTTGTGGCTGATTCCAAAAAAACCTCTCTAAGTTACAAAGATGCCGGTGTCGATATTGACGCAGGTAATCGTCTGGTAGAAAGAATTAAAGGTGTTGCCAAACGGACGCGACGTCCAGAGGTAATGGCGGGTCTGGGTGGCTTTGGGGCAATGTTTGAACTGCCAAAAGGCTATGAAGAGCCGGTTCTTGTTTCCGGAACTGACGGAGTTGGCACTAAGTTGCGTCTCGCTATGGATGCCGGTATTCACGATACGATCGGGATTGATCTTGTTGCCATGTGCGTGAACGATTTAATTGTCGGCGGTGCAGAGCCATTATTTTTTCTCGACTATTACGCTACTGGCCAATTAGATGTTGATATTGCCGCCGATGTTGTCGAAGGCATTGGCAAAGGTTGCGAACTCTCCGCGTGTGCATTAGTGGGTGGCGAAACAGCAGAAATGCCGGGCATGTATGAAGGCTCAGATTACGATTTAGCAGGATTTTGCGTCGGTATTGTCGAGAAACAAAAAATAATTGACGGCAACAAAGTAAAATCAGGCGATCATATTATCGGCTTGCCATCCAGCGGACCACATTCCAATGGCTATTCACTCATTCGCAAAATTATTGACGTTAACAACAGCGATCTCAATCAAGCTTTTGAAGGCACCACACTAGGCAAAGCACTGCTCGAACCAACACGAATTTATGTTAAACCTCTGCTAGAAGCTTTTAAACAATTTGATGTTCATGCCCTTGCGCATATTACGGGTGGTGGATTCTGGGAAAACATTCCACGAGTACTTCCCGAAAAAACACAAGCAACAATTGACACCAATAGTTGGAAGATGCCGCCAATATTTCAATGGTTACAAGAACAAGGCAATGTCGAGACCCACGAAATGTATCGCACATTCAATTGCGGTGTAGGAATGATTGTAATTGTCGATCCATCACAAAGTGATGCTGTCATTCAATTTTTACGTGAGCAAGGTGAGTCGGCCTTTCTTATGGGACAGATTGATGAACAGCAAGGTGACCAACAAGTCGTGATGTCCTGATAATTTGATGTTGAAGGTTTTACCATGACACAAAAAAACTGCCGGGTCGTCGTATTGATCTCGGGTGAAGGCTCCAATTTACAAACTCTGATTGATGAGTCAGCACAAGGGACACTTCCGGTTAGCATTGAGGCGGTTATCAGCAATCGCCCTGATGCTGGAGGACTCAAAAGAGCGCAAAGAGCCAATATTCCAACTCACATCATTGACCATACAGAATTTTCCGATCGATATTCATTCGACATTCAGATTATTGATGCAATACTTAAATACAATCCAGATTTAGTTATTTTGGCAGGGTACATGAGAATCATGACGCCAGATTTGGTCAATCGATTTTCCGGTCGGATGATAAATATTCACCCGTCGTTACTGCCAAAATACCCGGGACTGAAAACACACCAAAGAGCCCTCGAAAATGGCGATTCGGAACACGGTTCAACCGTGCACTTTGTTACCGAAGTGCTTGATGGTGGACCGGTAATTGCGCAGTCCAAACTGAATATTACAAACGATGATAATGAAACAACTCTCATCCAGAAGATTAAACGTTTAGAGCATAAACTCTACCCGCATGTCATCCAATGGTTTGCGGACAACCGTTTAGCACTGAGAGATAACCAAACTTACTTTGATGGAGAAAAGTTGCAACATCCAATTATCATCGAATAAATTTTACTAAAAAAGGATATTCGATACATTGCTAATACGTCGACCGAAATTGACAACCTGTCAATCAATAAGAAAACTTTTTGTGCAAAGTTTTTTTCTCTCTTTGATATTCAATCACGTATTGGCAATTGACTCCACGACAGAAAAAGACTCAACTAAAACCCTAGAAACAACAAATACTCAACCAGTCCAATCCTCATCAAACGCTGTCCCAACGCCAGAAAAGTTAGATAATGCAGAAAATCAATATCCACGACTGAAAGAATTGTTGCTTCCCTATCGCGCAACTTACGATATTTTGGACGGAGATAAAAGTGTTGGAGTTGCATCACGAAGCCTTTTACCTTCTCAAGAAGCTTGGATTCTAAAACAAGAAACCGAGATTCAACGTTGGTACTACAAGTATTCTTTTACGGAGTCCTCCACTTTCACGATCGAAGATAACAAATTGTACCCACAGAAATACGAATCAAAAATCAACCGCTCATTCAAAGAGAACCGAACCACAATAAGTCAATTTGACTGGGATAAAAAAATAGAGCGAGGTGAGCGAAATAATAAAACCTGGACTCTCGAATTACCCAATCAAGTATTCGATCAATTGAGTTACCAGTTTTTTCTGAGAAATAAAGCTCAATTAAAAAGTCGTAAAGAGCGACTCCATCTAACTTACAAAGGAGAGTTAGAGTCCTATATTTTCGTTAACGAAGGCATCGAATCTGTCGAAACACCGTTAGGAAAACTAGAGACTATTCTTTGGACACAACAACCCAAGTTTAAACACGACAAAGTCATGCATTTATGGTTGGCTCCTACACTCAATTATTTACCGGTTCAAATATCCCAATTTCGAGGTAGTGAGAAAGAAGGGACCATTCGTCTAAAGTCGATTAAATGGTTTGAATAAACTCAACGGCACACAGTCAAAATACCATTAGCCATGAACTAAACTTGAAGTCCTTAGAAGTAAATCCTGATAGATGCCCAATCACTTCTTTTATCTGGGAGGATCAATCTTATTACCAATTGACGTGTTGACACGAAACCAGCCTGCGACGGAATGTCGGTCACGATTAGCAGGCAACACTTCATGAGGAAACTCCTCACTCAAAAACACAACAAGAGTTCCAAAAAGAGGAACAACCTTAATCCCTTCTTGATCGATATCACTTTTATAAAGAACCAACTCTCCGCCGTCAGCTTGAGTCCAGCCTGGATTTAAATAGGCAACGACCGACAAAACTCGGTTAGTTTCTCCACGAAATGCATCGTAATGCTTCTTGTAATAATCACCAGGAGCATAATGCGCAAAATGACTTTCAAAGGAAAAAAGACCGAGAAATAATCGCTTGTTTAAAAAGGCTTGCAGCTGAGAAGTCCAATCAATCCACAATTTACCCGCTTCAGCAGATCCGGTAATCCAGCAAATTTCATCGGTTCGCACAAACTCATTGTGCAAATAGTCTTCACCACGACCTATGCCAGCGTTGGTGTAAAGATTGTCTTTCATTTGAGTTTGATAGGAATGAAGCTCATGCGCAATATCTTGAGGTAAAGCACCTGGGCGAATACTAAAACCTTGTGTGACCAGATCGTCTGCAATCAAACCAAACAAAGTTTCGTCGATTGTGTTCCCACCCACAGTCGTTGGGATTTGTAATGCTGCCAATAGTTAGTCCAGCCCGTATAAATGATCGATATAACTGCATCTAAAAAGGCAAAATTTTGCCGGGCGAGAGTATGCTCCCAACTTACCAAAACAGCAAGAATTATTTCCAATGATTTCCACAAGGCTCAAATACTTTATTCAACTCCTGAAATCGACAATAAAGCTTTATTCTGGATTGAAATAGCCCTCCAGTTTTTCCTGGTATATCACTGTCAATTTACTCACATAATCAGTGATTTCCTGCTCACTAACATTAGAATCTAGCTCACCTGCTCGTTTTTTTTCAGCGAGCCTTTCGCTTAGATTTTCAGAAAAGTTGTCAACCATGAGTTCTATCTCTTCAGCCAAAAGGGCTTCTTTTTCATTTCTTGCTTCGACTTCCTGAGCTCTTTCTATCTGCCAGTGAACAAACTCCTGTATCGTCTCACTCACCACGCCTAAAGCAAGATCAGCAATCAATAGCAAAAAAGCCTTACCCCAATCATTTAGACCGTACGACTTAGCTTCGTGGTTTTCCTTAAAGTGATGTTCGACCTCTTTGGAAACTTGCTCCCCTACGTTTACAATGTCATTAAATAACGTATTCGACAACCCAGACCTTTCTAGTCGCTGCTGACTATTTTCTATCTGTGTGCTCAGTGATTCAGTGCTATTCTGTGAAC
Organism: Pleionea sediminis; assembly: GCF_007570825.1. Taxonomy (GTDB): domain Bacteria; phylum Pseudomonadota; class Gammaproteobacteria; order Enterobacterales; family Kangiellaceae; genus Pleionea; species Pleionea sediminis. Next base: position 74,553 of record NZ_SUNB01000002.1, read on the forward strand.
CTTGAGCGCCCGCTGGAAAAAATTGACCGGCGCCAGTATGATAGACCGGCAGCGTAAAACTATTCTCGGCAAGCCTTCGATTCATTTCCGCCGCAATCTCTCGGACACTTTGTAAGTTTTCTCTTTCTGGCTCAGTCGGAGTTACTAAGTTTTTTATCTCTTCATAACGCGCTTTAACCTCACCACTGCTAGTATTAATTTTATTGTTAAGTGCTTCTGATAATCCCGTCATTATAGTGTTCTCCAGATAACCGAATGAATCAAAATGTTCTTAAAACAACTCACAATTAAACCTTCAATAAGTTCTGGCTCTCTCGGTAAAGCAACTTCTTTTTATTTGCTTGTTGATTTTTTGAAGTAATCAATTCTTGCCAAGCAAAAGCTGTGGAGTGAATTCGCTCTATAAACTCAATTAACGCTGACGGATTTAACGTTCTCAATTTGACAGAATGACATAAAAACACGGATCGTTGCTGAGAATCTAGTGCTAAGGTTCCCCCATCCGTTGCGCTCCACAAGTAGTTACCCTCCAGGAGCATTGGGTAAATATCATGCTCTACACCTGATTCAACAGTCCCTAAAGGATACTTAACGATCAACTCATCTTGCCCAAAACCATTTTTTCCTAAATATAAAGAAAGTGATCTGCCATTCCATTGCAACTCCACCGCATCACTAACCACCTCGCTGTCAATATTAAGTACCTTGAAAAGATCATTCATCAGTGAAAGAAAAACATCAAGCGAATCATCTCGATCAATATCCTTTTTATTATCATCAGTATCCAACATCAATCACAATCCTTGGCATTTGCTCTTAACCAACGAATTATTTCAGCAACGGGTTTAATGTACTGTTCAGTAATTTTTTCATTAATATCGAGATCAGCATACATTGCTCGAGCTAATGGTACGTTCTCAATCACGGGAATATCATGTTGTTCAGCAATAGTTCTTATTCGCTTTGCCAATAGATGCTCCCCCTTCATACAAACATAAGGAAGTTGACTTATAGTATCCTCATAGCGTAGACAGACAGCGTAATGAATAGGATTCGCAACGACGACATTCGCTGTCTTTACACTGTTAACAAAAGCTTCTTCACTCGAAATTTCACGATGGATTTGCTTTCTCTTTCCCTTGATTTCAGGGTTTCCTTCGGTGTCTTTATACTCTCGTTTAACTTCGTCTTTCGACATTCGCAATTTTTTATAATAACTATATTTCTCGAACACAAAATCAATAATGGCAAGAATTAGGAAGACACCCAAACAATAGAGTATCAAATATAAAATAAGCATGCTCGTGATCGATAATGCGCACTGAGCGCCACACGTTGGAACCGATAAAATAACCAACAGAGAATCTTTTACGACATACCAGGCAGTAACGGTTAAAACAATGATTTTAACAATAGATTTAAAAAATTCTAACGCATTATTAGCGCTAAATATCTTTTTAAATCCTTGAATCACGCTAACCTTTTCGAGTTTCGGCTTTATGGGTTCAAAACTTAAAGCCCAACCCGTTTGTAATGCATTAGAAAATATTGCGGTAATAAATGTGAACCCTAAAAAAGGAGCTAGGACTTTTGAGGCAATTAAAAGTGACTCAAATATCGCAGCTAGCAGCCCATATTCCATTTCGACATCATAATATTTAACGGGTAACTTAAACAACATCTTCAATTGGGCAAGGATATAATCGCCAAACACAACAAAGCACAGTACTATTGAGATAAGCATCGATAAAGAAACAATTTCTTTACTTTTATAGACCTGGCCTTTGTTACGCGCATCTCTGATTTTTTTTCGTGTGGGTTGCTCTGTTTTTTCGCTCATTAACGACTCACTTTGTTAGCTTCCAGAAACAAACCAAGATCGTTTACCATATCGCCTAATACATCATCTAGCTCAGTGACAAGAATACCGATATATAAAATAAGTATTAGAATTGCAACGGCACTCTTTATCGGCATTGCCATGAAGAAGACATTCAGCTGTGGGGCAAATCGGCTTACTAAGGCCAATGTAAATTCAGCAATAAACATTGCAATAATTAGAGGAGCGGCAAAAACAACAATCGAATACATTAAAAAATCAAGTTGCTTAAGTAATAAAACGTCGAGTCCATCATATCCAAGAGGTAATATAGAACCAACAGGCCAATAGAAGTAACTCTGGTATACGACAGTCATCATTAGTAAGAAAGATCCACTAACAATAAAAAACATATTTAGCAGCTGAGATAAGAGTACACCTAATGGAGAAGACTGATCGCCCAATACAGGGTTTAACATACTGGCCATCGTCGCACCACGTTGGTTATCGACAAAAAAACCTACTCCCTCAGCAATCCAAAATGGAATCGTGACAAACAAACCAATCATCAATCCAATCACACTTTCCTTGATGAGTAAGATAAAGTAATCAAACTGTGTAAGATCTAATGGAACCGTCTCAGATGTCACAGGAAAGATAAAGAGACTGAGACTCAAAATAACACCATTTTTAACCAATCGTCCACCCATAATAGACTTATTCATCATTGGTAAAACAGTAAATATCAGGTAAAGCCGAGGTAATGCCATAGTGTAGGCTTGAACCATGGACTCAAGCTCTTTGATGTCAGAAACCATAGCTATTGAGCAATCAAGTCGAATACACGTTGACTAAACTGTAATAGTTCAGCGCCCATCCAACTTCCCGTTACGACGAGACAAATAATAATCGTAACCAGCTTTACAACGAAAGATAATGTTTGCTCTTGTACCTGAGTTAATGCCTGAAATAGACTTACTAAAGTACCGACCAAAGATGCTGCAATAATAGAAGGAAGAGACAGCTTTAAGACTAGAATTATCGCTTCTTCTGCTAGTTTTAATAGTTCAACTTCTGACATAAACGAAGCCGTCCTTAATAGGTAATCACAAGACTGTGGGTGAGCGTTGTCCAACCATCGAGTAAGACAAACAACAATAGCTTAAAAGGTAACGATATCGTCATAGGAGAAACCATCATCATACCCATCGCAAGCAGAATATTCGAAACGATAAGATCAATAATTAGAAATGGTAAATAGATTAGAAATCCTATTTTAAATGCCTCCGTCACCTGACTCACGGTAAATGCAGGCAGCAAAATTAACAAACTATCGTTTTTGACTTTATCCTTGTATTTTTCAGGCCAGATAATCATCGCAGTATCTATAAAAAAGGACTTTTCAGCGTCCGTCGTATTTTTTTTCAAGAACTCAATATAAGGCTCTGAAGCACCAGAAAATAACTCGCCATACTTGTCCGTACTCTCAGTTAGCTCTGGATTTTCTTCAACAAATGTTTGTATATCAAACCCAACAGGCGCCATGATATACAGAGTCAAGATTAAAGCCACACCATACAAAGCCATATTGGGAGGTATTTGTTGTATTCCGAGAGCATTCCTTAATAACGAAAATACAATGACAATTTTAACAAATGATGTTCCCATTACCGCTAAAAAAGGAATAAGCGCTAAAGCTCCCAGCGCCAGGATTAATGAAATATTATCGAAACCACCGTCAAGAAGATTAACGTCCATCACCACTCCACCTAACGACTTTCACGCCCAGTTTATTATTAACTTGTACCAGCTCTCCTTGGCCGATTTTTTGTTGATTAGCAAAAATCTCTATTTTTTCTTCGGCAAGCTCTGGCAGACTGATGATCATGCCATCTCCCCAAGAACTCAACTCCGACAATGCCTCCTTGTTACCAGCAATGCGGAAACTGATGTCCATCTCAACATCTTGCAGATTCAGTTCTTTAGAGTCTGTATTAGGCAAATGTTCGCTAGTTATCTCTGTATTTTCTTCTAAATTTTCATTGATATCACTTTTTGAATTCACAAGCTTTCTCCGGGGCTTAAATACATATTGACTATCATTCAGAACCGAAACACCAATATACTGCTGAGCTAAAAGTACATTTAACTGACTTAGTTCTGATGCAGCGTCTGATAATAAAATAACATCACCTCTTTCTAGACATCTAAGGTCAGGCAGCAACATTTTCTTTCGTGAGACTTCAAAAAAAGTGGATAAATAAAGACTTAGACTATGATTCGTTAACGGAATTGCATTATCTAGAAGTTTTAATACAGAGTTACTAGCGTTGATAACAATAAACTCTAGCTTTTTATCATCACAAGTCATCTCGACCAAAAAATCAAATGAAGATGTTTCGACTTTCAGTGTATGTATTTTTGATATGAGTCTTTCCAACTTGATAGAACCTGAAGCTTTTAAATTATCAGCAACCGCCTCAAGTAGAATATCCAACGCAGCCTCAACTAAAGCGAGAGGTAAATCTTTGGGTGAGTTTAAATTAATCCATGGGAACAACAAATATTGCAGCGATTGGTTGGAAAAGCCGAGCTCAATAGGCTCTCCCTTAACATCTATCTCTATCAACCAATCGACTTTACACTCATTCGACTGTTCTTTTAGTCCGTCTAAAGAGTAGCGGTGATTTTCAATCTCTAATTGCTGAGGCTGCCGCTTTCGACATATAAAATTAGACAATATCTGCTCGTTCGCAGAAATCGTGGGTAAACAATCAGGAATCATAACAGCTCTTCATCTAAATAATATTCAAAGGGATAACGCTTCTTTCCTTGCTGATCTTCATCGTCTTTTTCTCGCTGTTTTTCGTTAGCTTCAGCATGCTTACTCACTACTTCGCCATCCTGAATGAGTTGACACGATACCTTCAACGAGGGAAACCGCTTCTCTAACAGATGCTCAAGTTGGGCAAGCTCATTATCTTGAAAGGCAGCAACTGTCGTTCTCGCTTGAAAGTCGACTAGCAACTGATTATTCTCCAGTTGCACATGTATTCGTTGACCGTCGAAAGTTTTAATATCGACGGCGACCTTTGAAGGTTCTTTCGAAGCTCCTTCCGTATTAACAGTCCACGAGGCGTTTACTTGTCCCGTCGTTTTTTCTGAACTTTGAGGATTGTTACTCTTCGTTAGTTTGCTGTTTTGTTCCGCAAGTAAATCTGACACCTTTTGAACAAGATTCTCATACACACTTAAAACAATACGAACCTCAGACTCATGGGCATTATCGAACACGTCTAATATCTTCGGTTGAGTATGAGCTTTTGAGTCTTCGGCATATGGACTGTCGAGTCGACTGTTATTTAACGATAAAGGTCTACTATCATGCTTTTCTACTCCATTTCTCGTTATTACTCGTTGTCCTAACTCTCGTTCTTCTATTACTCGGGAAAACACACTCGCTTGAATGTTCGGTTTTTCCGAAATTTTTATTCGTTCATTTTCTTGAGAACGAATATCTTTCAACTGTTCACCTTTATCAGAAATACCTTGATGACTTATCGGATTTTCACCGACTACAGTTCGACTATCATCTGCTCGGCTTTTATCCGACATAAAAGAGAAAGGCTTTAACAAAGGTAATTCTCTTTGATTATTTTCAATAGGAGTACGATTACTTTTTGGGCTTACATGAGTCTGACGATCATCAAAATCTCCACTACTTTTTCTATCAAGTATTGACTGACTCTCTAAGGATTTCGACCCACGAATATCCAGCTCTATTTGTTTGAAAGAAACTTCAGAAGTCACTAACCTATCACTCAACTCTGACATCTTTCTATAACTTACGTCTTTTTTATCCGGGGTTGATAGAAATTCTCCTTCACGTTTTTTCTCACTTTTTTCAACTCGAGAGTGAGCGATATCATATAGCTCGTTTTCGAACGTTAGGTTCTCAATTGATGAAGGGTGAACATAGATTGACGGAGCTATTTCTGAATCCCTTGATCTGGATTCAAGGTTACTTCTTTCCAAAGCACCCCCTCTCCATGTCATCTGTAAAGCCTCATCACGCCCCGAGTGATTAATATTTCTTGGGTTTTCATTACTTGACATTGAACTAAGATTTTCCGGAATAGAATTCTGTTCGGTCAACCTAGTTTTATTTGAACTTGGCTCTTCTATTAGTTGCATTAATTGAACTAATAATTCACTTTGCTGCTCACTTTTGGATGAAAAGTCATTTCGCTCAGTTTTTAAGCCACTACCAGTCGCCCTTGAAGTCTTTTCATTAATTTCTTTGGTTTCACTGTTAGTCACTGCATTAGGTATTATCTTCATATCTTTTGTAAGCTCGATTGTGAGAGAACGAATTCATCGAGTACTTCATCACTCTGCCTTTCAGATTCAATGTTCTCTATTCGTTTAAACTCATCCGAAACTATTTGATACTTTTCGACTTCTTTCTCTGCTCGGTTTAAGCGCTTTGTACACAACTCTCGTTGTTTCTGGCATTCGTAATGTTCTATTTCACATTGTCTTAAGAATGTCTTTTTGTCTGCCCACTGATTTTGTATATCGCCAATAGACTTTCGGTATTCATTCACCTCTTTCTGAGAGGCTAGCTGCTGAGCCAGCTCTTCGAATTTTTGCTGCAATTCATGAGTTTTCCAAGCTTCAAACTGTACGAGACTTTCTTCTGCTTGAGTCAATTTAAGTTGTGCATTTTTAAGCGCTTCAGTCGCCCTTTGAAGTTCAATTTGAGCCTGTTCCCTTTGGCGTTTTTTCAGATCAAAAATAATAGCAATCGATTTCAATCTAAAGCGACCTCAATTAATGACTCATAGACATACATAAAAAATTTGGCAAATTTTCCAAACTTGGCTTCTAAACACTTCCGAGTATTTAAGACAACCAGATTGAACTTATTCGTCCAAACAGCACGATTAAAGAGATAGTTTGAAGTCTACCCAGAATTTAGGCAGCCCCTTTGTAGATTTGGTCTTAAATTTTTAGAATTTTCACATCAATTATTGAGTAATCGATACGAGTTGGCTCAATGTCTGCTCAAACGCTTCAACATCATGAGTACCTTGTTTCAAAAAGGCATTTATTTGATCAATTTTCTCTTTGGCTTTATCTGCCTCAGGATCATTCCCTTTTTCATACTCACCAATACGAACCAGCAACTCTATTTCTTTATATTTTGCCATCCATGATCGAATTTGATTCGCCGCTTGCGAATGGTGTTTCTCGGAGACCTGTCCCATCACACGACTCACACTGGCCAAAATATCAATCGCAGGATAATGTGCTGCAGAAGCAAGATCTCTTGATAAAATAATATGACCATCAAGAATGGACCGAGTTTCATCGGCGACCGGCTCGGTCATATCGTCGCCTTCAACTAATACGGTATAAAATGCCGTAATAGAACTTTTATCCGACTGCCCAGCTCGCTCCATTAATTGTGGAAGCGCGGCGAAAACGGAAGGCGGAAAACCACGTCGAGTTGGTGGCTCACCGGCAGCCAATCCGATCTCACGCAATGCCCGCGCATATCGCGTTACAGAATCCATTAATAACAAGACTTTCTTTCCTTGATCTCGAAAATACTCAGCAATTGAAGTTGCCACTAAGGGAGCTTTTGCTCTCTCCATAGACGTTTTATCGGACGTCGCAACAACAACACACGATTTTTTCCGGCCTTCCTCACCCAGATCATGGTCTAAAAACTCTCTTACTTCTCGACCACGCTCACCAATAAGCGCAATGACAACAACATCAGCAGATGCGTTTCTTACCATCATTCCCAGAAGTGTACTCTTGCCACCACCTGCCGCAGCAAAAATACCCATTCGCTGACCTTCACCACACGTCAACATACCATCAATCGCTTTGATTCCAAGAGAGATTGGTCGATCGACGAGTTTACGGGTTAATGGATCAGGAGATGCATTGGTTACCGGCACTTGCTCGACAGATTGTCGTGTTGTGTTTGGTTCACTTCCGTGATCCACTATGTTTCCTAGCCCATCCACAACCGAGCCCAAAAGATGATCACCGACATCGATTAAATGAGGCCGCCCAGTTGGAACAACCATGGTTTTATTCGACAAGCCATGTACCGGCCCCAAAGGAGAAAGTAAAACTTGTGAGCCATCCAGCCCGACCACTTCCGATAAACAATAAACTTCCCCACTCGGCGATTTCAATTCACAAATTTCCCCGACTTTCACATTTCCGATCGTAGCATGAATGATCGTACCCGAGACTTTTATTACATTACCGTACTTTTGGCAATGAGGCTGCTCTGCAATCAATTTATTAATACGATGGTGAGAATTTTCCCAGTCCTCCTCAAGCTGTACCATTGATTCATCGAGTGATTGATTTACCTGACTTAATACTTGTTTATAATCAATACTCATCACGTCACCTAAATACTAATTCGTCCGATCGCCTGAACATTAATGTCCTTGGTCAATTCTTGAAAAGATAGAACGGGTAAATCGTAAACGTCGGACTCAATCAGTTTACGAACGTAACGACGAATATCCATAGCGACCAGCAAAACAGGACGTCTTTCCATTAATTTTAAATCACCAACAAGCTCCATAATGCGATCGACCATTTTCTTTGCAATACCAGGATCAAGAGCTAAATAATATCCCGCCGAAGTCTGTCGAATCGCGCCACGAATTTCTTCTTCGAGCCCTTGCTCGAGTAAATAAGTTGGTAAAACAGTACTTCCAGAAGAATATTTAAAACAAATTTGTCGCTTTAATCCGCCGCGTACATATTCGGTTAATTGCACAACGTCTTTCTCTTTTTGTCCCCATTCTACTAGGGATTCAAGAATCACTCTTAGATTGCGAATTGAAACTTCTTCAGACACCAATCTTTGAAATACTTCTGAAATACGCTGAATAGGAATTACTCGTTGGGCTTCTTTTACCAATTCACCAAAATGCGGTTCAACTTTATCGAGTAAATATCGACTTTCTTGAATTCCGATAAATTCTTCAGCGTACCGTCGTAGAACAAACGCCAAATGATAAGTAACAACTCTATCCAATGTCATATAAGAAAGATTGTTGTCCTCTAGTTTATGCAGATATTCTTTGGCAACCCAAATACTCTTTGTACCAGGTAAAAAGGGGTCTTCTTCGGTAAATTCAATTTCCGCCAGCTCTAATGCTTCCACCGTTTCTGTAACCAGTACACATCCGGCTAATAATTTTCCAGTCGATACCGGGATTTCCTGATGAAGAATACAATATTCCGATTCTTTTAAATTATCATTGAACCGTAAATGAACGCCGGGAAAAGGAACGCCCAAGTCAAGATATAAAGCCTTTCGTACCTGAGCCAACGCGGCGTTTAATTCAGTTGCATCTAAAACCGTCTCTAACCCAGTCGCAACATCAACTAATAATGGAATCGTTAATGAAAAATCATCCGACCCTTGCGCAGCTTGTCGAGCCGATGCTTTCTTTGACTCTTTAGAAGCTGCCGCAGCTGACCCACTATTCTTGGCCAAAATTTCGGGAAGTGACTGTGAACTCTCGCTACTCTTTCGGGCTTTTCGACTCAACCAAAATCCGCTAACGCCTAACAATAATGACAAGAAAATAAATACGATTGTAGGAAATCCTGGGATGATCGCGAAACCAGCAAGTAAAGCCGATGACACATACATGGCTTTTGGATGAGCAGTTATTTGACTACCGATGTCATTTCCAAGGTGAGTATCTTTTTCATCATCATCCGCATTCGAACTCACCCGCGTAACAATCATTCCTGCGGTAATTGAAATGAAAAGCGCTGGAATTTGAGCAATTAATCCATCGCCAATGGTCAGAATAGAATAAACCTCTAACGCTTCACCCGTTGACATATCTAATTGTGCGACACCAATTAATATACCGCCAAATATATTGATAATGATAATAATCAAACCGGCAATGGCATCCCCTTTGACGAATTTCATTGCCCCATCCATGGAGCCAAAAAGCTGACTTTCTTTATTCAAAGATTCACGCTTATCTCGAGCTTCTTCAATGTCAAGCACACCCGCACGCATATCACCGTCAATACTCATTTGTTTTCCGGGTAAAGCATCCAGTGAAAAGCGTGCACTCACCTCAGCGACTCGTTCTGCACCTTTGGTAATTACTAAAAATTGAACAATCGTAATTATCAGAAATATAATCATTCCGACAACAAGGTTTCCGCCAACTACAAAATTGCCAAACGTGGTAATTATTTCGCCAGCATCACCATCCATGAGTATGAGCCGGGTTGTCGTTACTGACAGCGCTAACCGAAACAAAGTGCTTAATAATAAGATCGCGGGAAAAGCGGAAAACTCTAAAGCAGACTTCATATAGACCGATAACATTAACAGCAAGACCGCAATTGCAAAGTTAAAGGCTATAAGTCCATCAACCATTTCCGTTGGTAATGGTAAGACCATCATAAATATAATAGCTATCAATAAAACAGCTAACGCAAGATCCGATCGCTGACTTAAATTAGCTAATAGATTTTTCATCATTACTTTCCAAACTTTGAATCAATGAGAGATACAACTTATGAGCTCGTCGAGCTCCGACTTTATCGTCAGCTTTCCAACGAGCTTGACTCAAACAATAATAAACTGCCGCACGCTGTTCACAGGTCAACTCCCCTTTTGCTAATAACAGATCAACTTTATCTTCAAGTTTTATTAATTCGCCGGTTTTGGTCCACGCCTGACAAAGCATTAAACCGCTAGTGATTGACTCACCAAATACCGACTCTACCAACTCTAACAAGGTAATTGCTTTTTGAGGCTGCGCATACTCCTGCTGCAATTGGGCTTGCATCAATAACCACTCACGCATTATTCTAATCAAATCCTTTCTTTAGATGACGACTCAAGCCGAGACTAATAAATTTTTTTGTACTCTTTGCTGAACAGCCAAGCTAGCTAACTCTTCCAAAATACTTTTCGCCGATGTTTTTAAATCGTCAGGAACCGATTCTTTGAGAGACTCCAACCAAGTTAAAACCTCAACTGCCTGATGATCGGATTTTGCATCCATTAACTTTCGATAATCCGACTGATCAGGACAGCACACTTTATTGACTAATTGTTCGCCTTTATCACGCTCAAATATCTGAGACAATCGAGAGCGTTGCACTTCGCCATTAAACAATAGACGATTCTGTAATGGCGCATGATACTCAGGCGTATCGATAGATTCAAAATGTGAAATTTGACTCAAGCCAAATTGGAAATCTGAATCTCGTGAAATACCTGATGGTATTAAGTTCGTCATTTCCTTCCCCCAATTCTTAATGCTCGCATGTTCATATACAATCGACCAATTATCATTATTATTGACGCTGGGTTAAACGTGCTTTGTTATAGGCTGACCAAGTGTCCTTTAAGACGATTCATTCTGTCATAAACTAAATTAATATGCGTAAATGAAATATCATGCCGTTCAATAAACTTGCGAAAAACCGGTTTTCCTTGAAACAGATGAGCAGAAATCTTCATTGGCTCAATTCGTTGTTCAAAGTTAATACCACAAATAGCTAATGTCTGCTCCTCCACTGGCAATATCTGACACATCATTACTGCAGACATTTGTTCTGATTGAGGGTCATAGCTCAACTCAAACTGATGTTCACCTTCAATAGTTACCGCAATAACATTCGACGACAAGTGATGCGTCGTTAAAGTAATACCAATGTCTCGTAAAAACAGAGCGACTTCTTGTAAAACCCAATCAGGCATTATCAGCCTCCCGACGAGCAGAAACATCGGCGTAATTAGACAAAAGCGTTATACACTGTTGTCGCTGATTAGGATCCGAATAAATATGCTCAGGCAACAAAGAATAAATTCGTTTTAATTGCACCCCTAAAACAGCCTTAGAAGCGTCTTCGTTCATGCCTAATTCTTGAGCAATCTGATTAACAACTTTTTTATCGACCCATTGCGCCATCTGCAAAGAGATCACTTTTTGACAGAGCGTGTTAATTAATCTATCTCGCTTTAACGTTGATTCGGATTGTGCCTTTTCTAAAACGCTCGCGATCTCCAAACATTGATCGTAAACGGCCATCAGCGTTTTCATTAGACTCATCCCTTTCATAAGGCCTACCAAATAAGCCTTTTCAATTCCACGGCCTCCAGCATGATACTCTGCCGATAATTTCATCATCGATGGTTTTATGCCATCGACTAATCCTTCTTCACCGTACAACTCCGACAGACTTGTCCACAGGTCAGAAAGATTGGTTAGCTTAATAGAATCACTGGATTCAAAAGTCTCACGAGCTTCAGTTTTGTCCAACGAGCTTAACTGGCTTTCCGCGATCATTCGATAAGCATTAGTACCAATAATAACTTCGTGACTGTTCTCGTAATCAGCGAGCAACTCATCTATTTTATGCTGTACGCTCTGTTTAGAAACAGCGTCTCCTTGCTGGCCTAACTCCTGTCGCATCCACAAAAGAGCAATATATTGCTGTGTTTTATCTTTTGAAAACCCTTTGAGCCAATCCGTTAAATAGCCTCCGATTTCCTTTTCCTGACGAAGATGATGCAAGCAACCCTCGATTTCCGCCAATTTCCCATTATCGAATGCCGCTTCTGCAAGTTTTCTTAGTACATGGTTCCGTGATTCATTTAACTCACTTCCGCCTTTCACTTCTTTGGATTTACGACGTCTCAGGGAAGCTAACGAAAAGCCGAGTTCTTCAAATGCAGACTGAGCCTGCTGAAGGATCGATTGTGCAGGCGTTGAAAGCTGCGCTTCACCTTTGGCGGATTGGGCTGAGGATTGCACTGAAGACGCGGAGTTTACCGTATCTGCAGCAAAAGGATTAACTTGAATCACCACTAGTACGCTAAGATAATTTATCGTACTAATGATGATATAAACATTCAGAACCGGGACTTTTAAAAAATGATAATCAAATTATCAATTACAGCTTTTTAAAAACAGTATTAAAAATACGACTTATTAGAGTGTTTGCTGGCGAATTTCAGCCTTCAAAATACTTTCTTCTTCTGACGTCAGTGAACGTCGATTAATCAGAATGCTCATCTCATAACGGTCATTCTGTGTTCCAAACCGATTAAACTTCATCCCGAAAGTTTCGGCTTTTCCATACAAAGCACCAATACGATTATTCTTGAGGGCTTCAGTACAACTTGATACTGATCCACATCCAACAAATAGATAACGATTAACATGTTGCGACGTTATCCAACGATTTATATCGCTTCCTTCACCTTCTGAGACAAATCCAATGGAAGCAATCTCTTGAATCGGTTGGCCTTTGCTCAATGGAATTATTGTTCCTTGCTCCTTTGACCAAATCAAGAAATGCATTAACAAACGATCGTAGGTTTCAACAACATTGACATGCCTTTTCTGAACATTCGATAAAGGCAGTCCAATAACCACATCCAACGTTCCGGAAGACAGTCCGTGGAATAATGATTCACTATCCGTCGAAACCAAATGTGACGGCGTTAGAAATTGATTCTGGGGTGATGCAAAAACTTTTTCAACAACTTGACTTGCGCGCTCATCTTGTGCCAATACTCCAATCCTAAGTGTTGGAGCGAGTTTTTCGTAAGGTTTATCAAACGACGCACAACTGGAAATCATCAAAAAAGCTATGGCTAGTAGTGACTTATACAACAAAATTATTCTTCGCATTATCTCTGACTTCTCGCCTCTGATGGTGAACAACCGTATTTCGCCTTATAAGACTGTGTGAAATAGGATTGGCTGGAAAAGCCAGCTTCAATCGCAATATCAATTATTTTTTTCTGTGTCGTACGTAATTGAATATCCGCATGACGCAACCGCTTATCATTAATCCAGGCTTTGGGTGACGTCCCACCAAATACTTTTAAGAATGTCAGCTTAAATGCAGTCAAACTCAATCCATATTCTTTCGCGTATTGCGCTAAAGACCAATCATTTAATACATTTTGCTCAACAAACTTACGAAATCGCTCTTTCGCTGGGTCACAGGCTCCTAGTAAAATAAAAGCCAATAAATGCCCTTTTCCCCCGGTCAATTTAAGCAATAGCAACTCTTCGAGTTTCAACGCATAAAGGGCATTATCTTCATAAGCACTAAACACATTGAGCGTATGAAATGCCATTCGCGTAAGATCGCATTCAGGAAAGACGATTAGGTCATTCTTCTGCGCTAAAATATAAGCCAAGGCTTCTTTATTCTTGCTGTATCGCGACACCACAGAACCATAACGTTCATTAAACCGAGAGATCATATCGAAAGAAAACGTTATTCGATTGATGGAAGCTGATTGTCGATGATTATTTTTCACGACCAAAGTTCCTGCTTCATGTAACAGCAGGCTTTGTCCAACTTCAAGAATTCGATTACCCGACTCGAATGATACGGTAATACTACCGTTCTCAATTAATAGTAAAGTCAATGGAGACGTGACATCGATATCGACTTCAGTGTTGGTATGTAACGTAAAATGCGTTGAGTGAAATAAATTTCCACATTGATGTCGCTCTATAGCAACACCTTGTGTCAACTCACCAGGATCCAGCATGAGGTTCACAGCGCTCATAACTTATTTATCCCCAAAAAAATTATTAATTACGCCAACTAGTTTTATTACTATAAATTGGCCTTTCAAAACCTTTATTTAAATATCCGACCCCTATCGGTTATCTAAATGCCTCTTGTCTAAACTGTTCTTGCCATAGCTTCATAAGCTGATGATTGCTCACGGTGCATTCCATCCACGAGTGAAGCGATATTATGATAGATGCTCTCTAACGCACTAAACTGCGAGTTAGCTAAGCTTCCTTCCTTTTCAAGAAATCCCGCAATCCCATCAAATAAAGCATTCATAGCTTCATGATCCATCTGCATTTTCTCTGCTTCATTTGTTAAGTATTGAGCTTTTGAATGCATAAAGCTTTCAATGCCTTTGCCAAACAACATATCGGAACTCAAAATTCCCATGGCCATCTGAGTGATCCCCAAATTGCGCAATTCATCTGCAGCCTTATCTTTTGCTTCTTTAATTTTTTGTGCATATTCGATGGTATGCTCGTGTTTTTTAATGGCCGTTTCTAACTGAGAGACATATTTATTAATCCGAATCTCAACTTCCGTCTCCTGAACTTCCCGTAACAACTGCCTCATTGATTGATTTAAATGTTCGACTAATTCATACAAAGGACTTTTTTTCGCGAAAGATGCCAAAAACTCATCGACTGCTTTTTCTGGATCGGGTAATGATTGATTCACTTTAGTTGCTGCCGTTAAGTCATAAGGATCTTGAACATCTACGACCTTTCCTTCATCAGTTAAACCATCAGAATTGAAGACTTTATTCGCCGAATTAGCTTCGTCACTAGACTCTATCGATGTATTTTTTTGGATTGTGCCACTATTAATGGACGTGATTGATTCTGTCATTTCGATTTCGCCTTTTTATTGTTTCGTTTTCATTATGCGACATTCACAGATAACTCAACTCCAATCTATGCGATCGTAGTTTGTGCTATTCTTCGAGAGGTTGAACCATTATCTTGAATAATTTGATTAACTATGTTCATTAAGTTATTAACTGGCTGAACAATCGCATTAACCATAAACTCCTGTAATAGTTCAATCAGCTTATTAATAAATTCTTGCTTCGATATCGTACTTTTCAGTTCTGCTTCGAGTTCCATTATTTGCTTTTGCAGTTCCGCCACTTGTTTGTGATCATCCGCTCTTACCGTATTTAAATAGCCCTGATAACTTTGATTGGCTGAAGCTGTCACTATCGCAGCTTTACCAAAGTAGGAACGATTCAACTTCATAATGTGATCCACTTTGTCGATCTTCGATTGCTTCAAAGTCGCTTCAGCCGCATCATCAGCTCTCCGTTTACCTACAGCGGCGGCTTGCTCTGCTATTGATTTTTTCAAAAACTCAGGGTCTTTTTGTAGTTGATTCATCGCTCTTTTCACCGAGCTCTCTGTCATTTCTCGACTGACTTGCTGACTACTGGAGCTCGTAAATAGTTTTTTATATAAGTAACGAGCTGTATTTGAGAGATGATGATCAATTGATTTTGCACTTTTAAAAGCCTGCTCGGTCGTTTCACGATAAAGTTTATTGGCACCATTTTTTAAGGTTCCCATTAACCCTTTTTTTGCAACTTGTTCTGTCGCTTCTTGTGCACCTTTCTTTGCTCCCGCAGCAGCGCCAGCTGCGGCAGTTCCGGCGCCATAAGAAGATAAAACAATGCCGGCTACGAGTAATCCAGTCGAAGCATTCCGTAGCGTTGATTCAAGTTGAGCATCACCACCGGTCATGTTGATTACTTCGGCTGCAATTTCACAGGCTCCGCTGGCAACCAATGCCGCTCCACCCGCGATAAGCGCAGGCTGACAGGTCAATACACCAGCGGCTAAAGTAATTGCTCCACCGATTGCTGTAACCGCTGGAAAAATAAATCCCAACGCTCGACCAAACTTACTTTTTTCTTGCCGTTCTTTTAATGCTTGTTGTGCTTCGTAAGCTTCTCGTCGACGTTGCTCAACTTCATTAGACTCTCTTAGTTTTCGTTCGAGTAATGCTTTCATTGCTTTTCGCTTGGTGCCAAGTTGCTGTTCAATACTTTCAGCAAAAGCTTCCATATTTTCGGATAAGTTGGTTAAAGCAATAATCAATACTTCATTTAATCGACCACGCTCCTCAAACTTTGGCTTTTCCAAGGGAATAAAACTACCTGTGTTTTTCAGGTTGTCGAGGTTGTCATTTTTCCCTTTACGCAAAATTTCACGTTGACGAGTAATAATTTCCTTCGTTTCATCGAATAAAGTCTGTATATCTTGCGAAGTATAGTTAGACGCCTCAACAGTGCGAGTACTTAAGTCAATCATTATTCTGTAACCTCTTTAATACTCGATAACTTATTATTCAATTGAATTATTCGGTCTTGAGCTTGTTTGTGCCACTGACCAAAATCGTTTGATTCTTTACACATTGCTAAATAATATTTATATCCGTTAGCAGCTTCTTTTAATTGACCTAGTTCGTACTGGCACTCAGCCGCAAAATAAATAGCATCATTTTTTTTCGGATCAACAACAAGAGCGTAACTAAATGCTTCACCCGCCGAGCGAAAATCACCTAATGCTTTTTGCACGGCACCAAGTCCAATAAAGTACTTACTTGACATATGCTCAGCCATACATAAAAACTGAAAAAGCTTCTTTGCGTCTAACAAATTGCCGGCCTCATACATTTGGTACGCCAGTGTATAAAACGACTCTAGTTGTTCTTCATCAAGTCCTAATACATCACTTAAACTTCCACCAGAATTTAAATAGTTATGCCACTCGCTTTTAATTTCAGTAGGCAGGTCAAATAAACTGACCATATTTTTATTTCCTTAGTTATTTTAGAATAACAATGAGTAATATTAGTTACACCTGAGCCAGTTTTGTCATCATTGCTGCGAGCTGCTTGTTGTAGCCATTCATCGCTTCAATCAAATTATTGAAACGCGAATGCGTATTTCTAAATTCAGTACCCAATTGTTCTGTTAAAGAGGTTAAAGTCCTAACTCTAGTTCTTGCTTTCTCCATAGCTTGCGTAAACGTAGTACTATCGACCGCTTTCCGATTGGTATAGTGATTTTCATCTCGATATTTCCACTCCCAACCGCCAATGGCGCCAATATCAATATTATCGCCATGCCCATAATAGCTACCTTTGCTGTTATCATTACCTTTATTTTTTATCCACTCTGTAATTTGAAATCCAGAGTCAGACATCAAAGCTTTAAACTCAGAATAAACTTCGTTGATGTATTCAAGACCAGCTCCCTTTTCGGCACTGTGATTAGAAATATACTTATATCCACTTCCCCCAAAATTAGGTAACCCAAGTAAGTCACCCCAATCGAAGTCAAAATCAGGTGGTAATGGAGACTCTTCTATTAATTGGGGGAGACGATTTTTAATAAATGAATCAAGTGACGAAGGCGGTGCCATACGTTTTTCTTTAACTGAAGACTGCCAGTCATTATCGGTCCACCAACTTTCAGGTCTGGAATACTTGACTTTATTTTGATATCCCTCTTGATAAAAGAATAACTCTGGCTTATTGGTACTATTAAATTCTTGTTCGGCCCATTCATCAAGTAAAGCAACCTTTTGAGTCACAGAGTTGAGCATTCCTACTTTGGCATTCATTGCTTCTATTAATAAAGTTGCTAACTCAAAACCGACTTGTTCATTTTCTAACTCAATTAAATTGCCCGAGTCCATTTTTTGAACAACGCGACCCGAGTCATTGACAAAAAAAACACCTTGAGCAATATCTGCTCGCATTTGATTACGCAAATTTACCATTGCCTGATTCACTCTTTCGGTAATTTGCTTTTGTGTCAAACTGTTATCTTTATAGATTGCTGCTATCGCTTCTCGCTCGTCATCATAAAATCCATTGGCCTCGAATCGTAAAGTATTCGCACCATGGCCCAATACTTTTAGCAAAAAGTCAGGCCGTACTTTATTACCCTCAGCAATATCTTGATCCGATGTGCGAATATCCCCACCATTTTCGTCATAACGCCACTCTGCAGATCCAAAACGCCATGGGGTCATATCCGGTGTAATATTTGTCATAAACGAGAGTTCCTATTTTTTTATTTTTGTTTTCTTTATATAAGCTAGTTAAACTTGCGCTAACTTCGTCATCATTGCAGCTAGCTGCTTGTTGTAGCCATTCATCGCCTCTATCAAATTATTAAAGCGAGAATGAGTATTTCTGAACTCAGTACCTAATTGCTCAGTTAAAGAAGTTAATGTTCTAACTCGGGTACGAGCTTTCTCCATCGCTTGAGTAAAGGTTGTACTATCAACCGCTTTTCGATTGGTGTAGTGATTTTCATCGCGGTATTTCCATTCCCAACCACCAATCGTTATGTTATCGCCATGATCATAATAGCCTCCTTTACTATTATCATTTCCCTTACTTTTGACCCAATCTGTAATCTGCATACCAGAACCAGACATAAGATTCTTAAATTCAGAATGAACAGAATTGATATAACTCAGACCGGTTCCTCTTCTTCCAGTAGAGTCAATGCGGTCTTTCAGAAATTTATCAAGCGATGATGGAGGTGCAGGACGAGTCTCATCTACTCTAGACTGCCAGTCGTTATTCTGATCAAATATATTCCAAGGTCTCGAGTATCTAACTCTTTCTTGGTAACCCTCTTTATGAAACATCAACTCAGATTTATTCGTCTTATTGAACTCTTGTTGCGCCCACTCATCGAGCAATGCAATTTTTTGTGTCACGACGTTTAATTCAGCCACCTTTGAATTCATTGACTCAATTAACAAGGTCGCTAACTCAAAACCAACTTGTTCATTTTCTAGTTCAACTAAATTGCCAGAACTCATCTTTTGAACCACACGGCCAGAATCATTGACAAAGAAAACTCCGTTGGCAATATCGCGTCGCATTTGATTTCGCAGATCCACCATCGCCTGATTTACTTTTTCGGTAATTTGTTTTTGCGACAAGTTAGAATCTTTATAGATAGCCGCAATAGCTTCTCGCTCGTCATCGTAAAAACCATTCGCTTCAAATCTCAGAGTATTCGCACCATGACCTAATACCTTTAACAAAAAATCAGGCCGTACTTTATTCCCTTCAGCAATCGCTTCGTGTGAAGTTCTAATATCTCCACCATTTTCGTCATAACGCCACTCAGCCGATCCAAATCGCCACGGAGTCATATCCGGAGTTATGTTTGTCATAAATGCTCTCCCGAGTTCAATAATTTCAAATTGAAATATTTAAACAGCATTAGGAACAAAGAAAGGTTTCTTTTGTTTGGTTAATGCTGAATCATCATTAAAAGGTTCAAACTTTTCTGCCAAAATTTGCTTTGCTTGCATCATTTCTTTTCTAGCTTCCTCATTCATCTCATCAATAGATTTTTGAGTAAGAATAAACTCAGCCCGACTGATTGTTTTCTCGTGTTCATTCGCCGCTTGTTCTCGGTCACGCTTAACCGAATTTAAAATTGAACTCGACTTTTCTGTTAATTTTCGACACTCCTCAAGTATCTCAGAACGTGAACCCTTCAAACCAACCTCCAACCTTCGTAGTCAATGAATGAATAAAGCCATGTTAATATTTCACATAAAAATTATCTTTAATTGATAACACCAATGTGAGCTGTAGAATTTACCAACGATTTTTTATAAATCAGTCTTTCATCTTGTTAACCGAGTTAAAAAGAAAACAACACTATCTTTTAAAACTATTCTCAATGTAGAAACAATCAAACGCTCTAATCAAACAAGCGTTTTACAAATTCAGAATACGACTGTTCACTAAATAGTTATAAAAGGATTTAATAAGTTAGCAGAAGAGCATGAGATTCTAATAACACTGATGTTGAACATTGATAACACTGACGTTGAATTTCAAAGCGCGGCAATTATGTCACCACAATATACCGCCGCCTAGAATTTTTAGGTCGGACCACACTAAACTGTTCAGCCAATAGCCTTAATGCAATTTAGAAAATTTTCTATCGATAAAACTTTAGTAAATAACTCGATTTATAAAAATAGATAACTATTTTCGAAAACTTTCCTTTTATTTATTCAAGACAATAAAGAAACAAAGAATTAATCATAATGGTTTAACAGCTTTCAATGGATCTTTTATATCTTACTAAGCGCATTAATAAAGATTTTGAATGCTCAATTTCTGAAGTTGATGATGGATACTTCATGCCCTTAATGCATGGTTTATCAATCCGAATCTATGAACAACAAGATCAAATCGTACTATGGACAGAGTTCGACCTATCTTTAAGTACAACAGAAGGTATCGATACGCTGACCCACTTAATCGCTCAAACATTCGGTTGGCGAGGACAATCTCTATCGATTGCTTTCGATCAACATTATCTAGGTGTACAAACATTAACAGACGGTAATATTACCTACCAATTATTCACGGAGCTTTTGGAAGCCCACATTCAATATTGTGAAACTTTTATTGCACCCATTAATCATTTTGAGCAAGGAAACATCAAACATGCATCGCTATTGTCATAATCTTAGTCGATTATGTTTGCTTCTTTTCGCGCTATGGCAAATAACAAGCTATTCACATGCTCAACAAGCCTTTGAATACTATGGAGAGAAACAACCGCTGAAAGATGTAATAACAGCGATAGCAACACATGCAAAACAAGGTGTAGTGATTGATGAATCCATCGACCAAGAGTTTAATGGTCTAATCAAGAGAAAGAATGTTACCGAGGCATTAAATTTTTTAGCCGCAACTTATGATCTCATCTGGTACTCCGACAATGCGACATTATTTGTTTATCCAATCAATCAAAAGATGTCGAAAATTTTTCGTTTAGCGAATACCGATGCCAACCAAGTGAAAAAAACCATGTCATCACTTGACTTATGGGACAAACGCTTTGATTTTCGACAAGTGAATGGCGGCAGTATGATTTTGGTTTCTGGTCCACCACGTTATTTGGAACTTATAGAAGAAAGTATTGCGATGCTCGAGCAAAGAAACTCATCACTTCGGGCCGACCAACTCGATATACGTGTATTTCAGCTTCGCCATGCTTCAGCAGAAGATAGACGAGTCACAGTAAGAAAGCAGGAGACAACATTACCTGGTATTGCAACCATTATAAAAGCTCTTCTTTCCAATCGCAGCAATGGAAGTTCGACTGAAGGGTCGAACGAATCTCCTATTAACTATAATATAGTGGATATCCCAACGAACAGTGAGAATACATCAGAAGAACAACTTTCAAAAACAGACTCGGCTAAAAACGTCATAAAATCTAACGCTATGTTTAATGCTGCAATCAATCGGTCCTCTCAATTCAGTTTGCCACATCCTCAAGCAGCCGTGTTCGCAGAACCATCGACCAATACAGTTATTGTTCAAGATTTTCGTTCACGTATGCCTCTTTACGAAACTTTGATTCAAAATTTAGACGTACCAAGAAAACAATTGGAAATTAGTTTACTGATTATCGATCTCAGCACGAATTCACTCAGTGAACTCGGTGTCGACTGGACGATTTCTCGACAAAACGTAGAAAGTGGTACAGGATTATTAGAATTAATTTTACCTGGCGCCAACGCCGCGAGCAGCGAACTAATCGAACAAACCAATATTGACTTTCTTGCTAGAGTTACCGCACTGGAATCGCAAGGCAAAGCACGCGTTACCTCTCGACCCGCCGTTGTTACTGAAAATGGTGTTGAAGCCATTTTGGATAACAGTGAAACTTTCTTTGTACGAATTCAAGGTGAACGTGTCGCTGAACTGGAAGAAATTACTTATGGTACTCTATTACAAGTAACACCTCGAGTCATCGAGCAGAATAGCCCTTCCTCGATTTATTTAGACGTTAATATTGAAGATGCCAACCGTTTAATTGATGGTGGCATAGAATCACTCCCAACGATAAGAAAAACACAAATAAACACAAGAACGGCAGTGCCAGATGGCGCATCATTATTAATTGGAGGTTATTATCGAGATGCTCGTAGTGCAAACAACGATTCCGTTCCAATATTAAATAAATTACCACTCGTCGGTTCCTTCTTTGAGCACAAAGGAGAAAACAGTTCTCAGCTTGTTCGGTTATTTATGTTGAGTCCACGTATATTAACCCGTCATGCTTACGAATCTAAGGCAGCTAATGAAAATATCCTCGATTTATCATTAGAACAACAAATATTTAATGTTTCCGACTTATCGAATTTCAATCCCGATTTGCAAGCACTAAAACCATCAACACCATGTGAGTTGGCTTATAAAGCTCGCGAAAGACGTAACTGGTTTATTGAGAAAGGGTATGCTGCGGCGATCAGTCGTTGTAAAACAATTAATGACGATATTGGCTACCGTGTTTTAACGAAACGTTGTACATCAACATCTTATGAGGGACGATGTCAATGAATACCACTACCTGGAAATTAATAATCGCAAATACGGCTCACGCAGGAGCAGAGGTGTATTTAACCTCGAGTATGCACCTCGGAAGTGGTGAAGAGCACAACGACATAGTGATTGATGATCCATCCATTCCTGAGCATTTTTTTACATTGGCTCTCACAGATGATGGGATCAGAATAGATCAATTAGATTCAAATTACTGTGTGGTCTGTCTAGGTCACTCTATTACTGAAGATCAATTGCTACCCATGCAACACCTTATACAAGTCGGTGACTTGCTGTTTGCTCTTGCAGAAGTTGAAGATACCTGGTCGGAAGTAATCTTAAATCAAATTAACAACTGTCAGAGTGGGAAAAGTGCCCCCTCCTTAAACTGGTCTCAATGGGTCATTGCTCCTGTACTGAGTGTATTAGTTATGGTGCTATTTATCGATCGTATCTACGAAAATGAATTTTCCGACTGGTTAGGAGTTACAGTTGGACTCTCCTCACCGGAAACTCATCATCCAAACAATGAAGCCACTCCGAATAAATTGACATACGACGCCGACAGTTTGATTCAGGAAAAAAACATTCATCCAGATCATCAACTAATTTTAGGGCTAACTCAGTTCTCAGCCATTGAGAGCTATGGCCCCGATGCAAGAGGTTATTTCACGATACAAGGCTATGTCGAACAGGAAGCTGATCGTGCATTATTACAGTACTTACTTAAAGAGAAAAGTGCTCCCATTCATTTCAAAGTCTACAGTTACCAACAAATGGTTAACTCGGCTCATTTGATCGCAAAAAACCTCGGCCTTGATGCCAACGACATTGCCAAAGATGAAAAACCAGGTAGCTTAAAAGCTATCGTTGACGGCCGTTATACCCAGCAATGGGAAGTCGCAAAAAAAACGATGTTAAGAGATATTCCAGGACTAAAAAGCTGGCGAATATTAATTCCTAAAAAACTCAACCCTATCGACGAACTTTCTAGTTTACTAAAAGAAGAAAATTTACTCTCTTTACTCACATTAACATCAAACGATAGTGAAATTACTGCTACAGGAACTCTGACGAATAATCAGCAGAAAAGATTACTCGATGTGATTAAGAATTTTAGAGATATGATGGGCGATAGTCCGTCGATTCGATACCAAAGGCCAATTATTGAAGACTCGGCTCCTAACATTAAAGACTTGGATATTGTAGCGGTTCGTTCTGGCAATACTCCCTATATCACTCTAACGGATGGTAGTCGCTACACGATCGGCGCCAAACTTCCTAATGGCGACAGCCTGTATAGAATATCAAGCGGCCAAATATCAATACTATCAGACGGGAAACTCATAGCGGTTGAATATCTAAATAAGACCAAACCAGAATGGGCTCATCAACCGAATACACACTAATTATTAAACTTATTATCTAAAAAAAGAGTAAGCGCTATGACATTAACGACATCAATCAATGCTCATTTAATTTCTGATGACCATGCAATAAACAATGAGCTATTTTTAACAGAGCAAAAGATAATCATTGAAAACACCTTGCGGAAACCGCTCGAAAAAGCAGAGTTTGAGAGTCAGCAGCGGCTTATCACAGCAATCAACTCAGCAATTTCAGTGATCGAAAAAGCTAAAAATATAAAAATGCATTCTTAAATATAAAGTGCATCTCACTTTTATTTTTTAAAATTAAACCACAACTCTATTTAGGAGCATTACCATGGCTTATACCGATATTAACAATGGCTTTACCATAACTACAGCTTCACAAAACTTATCGCCAGCAGCAGAAAGAGCGAATAATAAGTTAAACGAAGCAGCCCAAGATCTCGCAACTAGCCCGGATGATCCCGCAAAACTCGCGAACTTTAATGCAGCTGTTTCCGAATGGACGGTCATAATGAACTTGGTTTCCTCAATTCAGAAAAACCTAAAAGACGTTATGTCATCTATCGTTCAAAAAATGTAGGTAAAACATGTCTGAATTACATAAAGCTTTAGCAGAATCCGCCGTAACGGCACTATTCATAGGCGCGCAAAATGATGCAGACAATATTATTGCTGCACTGAATAACGAAACTATCGAACCGGAAGTTTTAATGAGTCTGAGTGCTTTATCAGCAATCAATACAAGAGATAATAAAAAAGCAATCAACTTACTAAAATCTTGGTGCAATCAAAATGCAGCTTCACAACCTCATGCATTACTAGCTCTCGCTTATTGGCAAGAACAACAAAAAGATGACTGCGCACAAATGTGTAATAACTTATTAAGTTCTAACGCTGATGATAGTGTAAAAAGCATGGCAAATTCGCTATTACAAGAACTTTCTTAATGAGAAATTCAGGAATACCACTATGGAACCCATAAGCGAAATATCACAAGTTACACTTAATAACGATTCTCTTGGAGAACAAACGAGTGGCTCTCTCGATGCCAGCATCAATGGAGAAACTGATTCACTTGGTGACAGATTCTTAAAAATGCTAGGCGACACTAAACAACATATTGGCGAGAAATCGGCAGAAATCCAAGAAGCCCTCACCGTTGAGCACATTTCACCAGCAGAACTATTAAAAGTACAATATGAACTTGCTGAAATTGCTATTCAGCAAGAGCTTATTTCAAAAGGCGTTTCTAAAAGTACTCAAAACGTTGATACACTATTAAAGGCTCAATAATGAAACTGAAATGTATTAGTGTCTTATTAGTGACCCTCATTGTATCGGCATGCAAAGTCGAGCTTTACACCGGGCTTGGTGAGCAAGAAGGTAATGAGATGCTGGCACTGCTATTATCAGAGGGAATAAGTGCCTCAAAAACCAATGGTAAAGGCAATACTATTACGTTAGAAGTTTCAGAGTCTCAATTAACTCAAGCTATGGAGTTATTGTCACAACACTCCTATCCAAGACAACAGTACGCAACTATTAATGAAGTTTTTCCACAAGGCGGATTAATTCAATCGGAGCAAGCGGAAAAAGCACGCTATCGTTACGCAATGTCGCAAGATCTTGCTGCGACAATTTCCAACATTGATGGCGTTATTACTGCTCGTGTTCATCTAGTTATTCCTGAGAAAGCTAAAGGTAACAAGCGATTACAAATGAAAGAAACTGAGTCCGCTAAAGCGTCGGTGTTCATCAAACACAATCAAAGCGCAACGATAGAGCCCTATATTCCGCAAATTAAAACGATGGTTGCCAACGCAGTTCCTGAGCTGAACTATGAAAACATTACCATTGCTGTTTTTCCTAGTATGCCAAATTATCGTACAGGAAACTAATGTAAGATTAGGCGACATTTTTATAGTTTTAATTAACGTTTACTACCGTTAAATAAAGAGATGATCCTATGACAACAAACCCGATACCGTCTCGATCTGACTTTATAGTCAGATTAAAAGACGCGTCTTTCCGGCAATTGCTGATGATGAATGGACAATCATCGAGCTGGGTTCATCCGAGTTGGTTCAACGAAAATTATGCCAAATGCAACACAAAAATATTAAATACTCCAAAAGCTCAAATAGCCCTCAAGAACGACCTGAGTATAAAAGCTCTTCCGGAAGAAGTTCTAACGTTTAAATATCATAGTTTACTTTTTGCTACTCAGGACGATCTTATGAAAACATTAATGACCTATGGTCTTTGCTGCTATTTTCAGGACATTAAGAATATTGTTTTACGAAAGGAAAAAAAGATACTCCAAGAATTCATTGCCCCCTGGCGGATGAAGATTATTACTCATAATCTGCCACTACTCGTAAAAAAAATCCCAGCAGAGTTTTCATTATGTGCTAATACACTTCCTTGGAAAAGCCTGATTCAAGATCCTGAAAACTTTGTAAATAAAATCTCTCAAGAAAAACATACATCATACTTATGTAGGGTACTTGCTTTATTAGGTTTATCCTTAGTCTATAAAGCCGAACTTCTTCATCAAGAATCTGGCGATAATATAAAAGGTAAAGAAGTAATAAGAAACTGGCTTCATTGTCTTTGCTTGAGACTACCAAAGCCAAGCTCTGACCTATGCAAAATACTTGAAAAACTTCTGGATGATAAATCCATGGATATCGAAAAAAGCCGGGGATTGCCCTTACTAATGGACAAAATGTCTAGATTATTGGACTTACCATGTTAATACCAAAAACTATTCAAATAAAAGACTCCGTCAATCTAAAGACTCAGAACATAATTAAACACTCTGAACTCCAAAGTTTGTTGCAAGCAGAAGAGCTTCTCAAAGAAGCTAAATCAGAAGCAGAAAAAATAAGACAATCAGCTTTCGAAGACAGGGAAAAAAGTATCGCATTAGGATACCAGGAAGGTTTAAAAAATGGACACGAAGACGCGATTCAACTCCTACTTAAAACTCAAAAAGACTGTATTAACTTTATTCAAGGTCAAGAACGTTTATTGGTTGAAATTATTAATGATGCTCTAGAACATATTCTTAATAAAATGGATAGAGCATCCTTAGTCGGTAACACGGTTAGACACTTAATCAATCAAAAACAAAGCAATGAGCTATGCAGTTTAATGGTTCACTCTCAAGACTTAGACGCTGTATCAACTCAAATGGACTCAGAGCCACCACTTTTTGATCTTGTTGATGTTATTAAAGATGATACCTTGAGTCCTGGGCAGTGCATGTTAAAAACCCCCGTAGGAACATTAGAGTCAAGCATTGATACTCAACTAAACAGTTTAAGAAAAATGCTAGAACAAGAAACTGTCAACACAAAATAAATATTGATAAGACGATACGATGAATGGACATGAAGTGAGTTCAATTTTGCAGTTGCTCACCCAATTCTCAAGTAAAACTCAGGATATCGAAGATGACTCAACATCTTCTCCTGAAATTATTATTTATCGTAAAAGCACGAAAGCCACTCAGGATGTTCGTACGTTTCCTTCGGATATGGTATGTTATCAAACAAAAAACTACTATATATGTATTCGAATCTCTACCGAAACAAACTCGAGTCTTCATTTTAAAAATAAAAAATCCGAAGCGCCTGACGATCCTGAAGGATATATTGAGTTACTGACACTCAATCTTCCCGCTCAATCAATATCTTCCGACATCAAAATCAATCAAAATAAGGAACTTTCTACATTAGAAAACAAAACTCAATGTCCAATATCATTTGACACGTTTCCTAGAAAGATTGAACAGTTGATCGATACCCATCTGCAAAATATCACAGTTCATCAACTTGCAGCTCGGCTTTATATGGATCGAAGTCGGCTTTATCGGAAGGTTAATGAAATATACAACGAGTCTCCTCAAAAGTTGATACTGCGAAAAAGATTAATTGCTGCAGCCAAACTTTTAACATCGGAACCCACTTTCACAGACAGTATAGGAGAGATTGCTTACCGCTGCGGTTTCAACAATTTGTCGTATTTTGCACGAGCATTCAAAGAAAAATATGGTCAAACACCCTCTGAATATCGAAACAATTTGTATTACTAAAATCCTTCATAAATTCCCTTTAAATTTTTAAGCTAAAGCTTCTCCATAGCCTCAATAATTCTCTGATACGTATCTTTTATATTTTCATTATTCGGCTCTAGAGCTATTGCTTTGGCAATAACAGATTTAGCATCGCTCAACTGCTGACTTTTTAACAATGCGTAAGCATAATTATTAAAGTACGCCGCCTCTTCTACACCTCCTTTTATTCCCAATGCGTACCATTTTAGAGACTCTTTCAGATTACTGCTCAAATAGTGATTACCGAGCAAAAAGTAAGGTAGCCAATAGTTCGGCCATTGTTTTGTCGCTGTTTTTAGAGCTTTAACCCCATTAACTCGCTGATTAGTCGATATTAAATCGTGCGCCGCACTCGTATAAACAAAAGAATCAAAATACCGGCTGGATTTATCAGGAGGAACGATTGCTAGTAACCAAAATTGACCTCGTTGCCAGGTACGTTCAAACACATCAAATGGAATTTCATAATCTTTATACGTCCCAGAATATAAAGTAAATGATTGCTTTTCTAAGTCGTAACCAACAACAAGTGCATAATGCCATTGTGGAAACCATGATATCGAAAGGTTTTGAAAAACGATAATCGGTTTATTATCACTCACCAATTGAATAATATCATTCAATTCACCTCGAGTTTGATAGGCTAAATATCCTTTCGAACGCGCTGCTGCCACCAGTTCAATTTGAAAGGTACCTTCTTTTTCAGGTACGAACATAAGAGGAGCAACCTCTTCAGGCGACACAGTGTTACCGTAAAATGATAGTGCTTCTGCTAACACGGTCGGCCCGCAGTAAAACTGCTGTTGTGCATAAAATGGCACTCGCTCAATATAATGACGTTGATTAACTGGCGGAGGATTTGTTTGAAGTGCAAGTGTCTGTGGGGGCGTCGCACACCCCCAAATCATTAAAAGAAAGCCCACCAAACAGCAGGCTTTAAACAACTGTAACAATGGTACGTTTAATTACTATCAATGGGGCGAATAAATGGGTAAACATCGGTGACGCCTAATAAATCGAGCACTGCTATCACTAGCAAAACAGTAACAATCGCTCCTGCAACACCTTGCCCCGCAGGCAAGTCCTCTAATTGATTCTGAAACTCAACTAATTCCGCATGAGTCATATTAGCAATACGAGCTTTAGCGTCTTCTGGGTTAACCCCTAATGCCATTAACTGCTGTTGCACTTGTTCGGTGTCCACCATCGCTATCAACTGCTGTTGGCTTATGAGTCTTTGTTGCTTAGCCATTATTTGATCGGACGAAATTACATCGGCATACGACCAGCTAACAGCAGAAAAGAAAAAGAAGCCAGTGATACATTTAGCAATCTTATGGAACATAAATACCCCCAAATTATTTGCGATTGTGAAAAAGCTCTGCCTATAGCTTAGCTCAAATCTTACCAAATCGAGAGCTTTCCTGAAACTATAAGTCTCTGTGACGGATTTTGCACTGCCATATCAAAAGGGTAGCAAGTAATTAATGAGATACGGTATTCGTTTGTATCAACGTCAGGACGCGAGACAGCATCGACGACTCGAATATCATCGATATCAAAATTCCAAACGTTGCCGTCTCTCATTTCAATGCGAATTCGATCGTTAATCCTCAAGGTATCCAAATTTCGGAAGTGAGAGTCACGATGAGCCGCTATTAGACTGTTTCCTTGTTGTCCGGGTAAAAAATTTGGTGTCACCAACCCTGGGCCAAACGCCAGGCTCTCTCCACTCGCATCGGCCAATACAATCCAAGACTCAAGTGCTAGATATTCAGGATAATGTTGACGAAAATCGCTAAAAGATTTTCTTAGCACTGTCATTTTAAACACGGGCCAAGTATCTGCCCAGGGCCAGGGTTTTACCTGCGAACCCTTCTGTTTATTTAGTGATAAAGTATCAAAGTCTTTTTCATAACGCTTACTACTTAAAGCTTCACTTATTTTTAACTGAGGTTGATTTGAGCCAGCTAAAGTTTCTTGCCAGGATAATACCGTTTCCTCCCAGGCTTGCTGCAGTAACACTTGCGATAAGGCGCCTTTAGCCAAATAATAAATGGGCTGCACCAAACCAATTAATGCAACGAGAATCAATAAGCTTCCAAAGAAAAGAGCCAAGTTACGCATCGTGTTTTCCTTGGTGTGTCGAGTGCTTTTTAATTCTCAAAGCAAGAATAATGACGCAACCCATCAATAAAATAAATAATGCATACTTCGGTGGTACGACAATATTTAAAGCGGTTTGAGGGTATCTTAGTGCGTTGCTCGCACTACCTTTAGGAACAACGCCTGCCACTTGTTTGCTTTTAAGTATTTCCGAGGTTCGACTCGGTGTCTTATCTACAGCAATTAAGCTGGTAAACCGACTCATTAAATGAAACTTTAAAGCAGTTTGTGTCGCATCCTGTCGGCTTTTATCATTCAGTCTTCCATGTAATGATTGATTCATAATCGACGCAATTTTTTGTCTGGCCCAGAGCTTTGCAATGCCCGGTTTGGATTCTGAAGAGTTTAATGTTAAATGCGTTTGCCATAATTGATCCGCCAGTTGTCCATGGATATCCACACTTCCCTGAACATCATTAACCTTTGCTTTGATCCAGAGCGGCTCTCCAGCATACAAATCAGGTACCCGCTTAGGCCACACATCGGCATTGACATGAGCTGGCCAGTTAATTTTGATATTCGTTAATACCGGCTTTTCAATCTTGGAGAACAACGCTTCCATCTTTTCCTTGGCTGTTTGATGATCACCAATAAAAGTAAACGTTCCTCGGCCAAACTTAGCCACTCGTTTCATAAAAAATTCATTGGGAGCCGATCCAATACCGACTGTAAATAATCGACTTCGCCCTAATTTAGATTGGATTAACCTGAATAACTGAGCTTCATTACTGATAGCTCCATCGGTTAAAAAGACAATCTGCCTCACCAAGTTATTAGAGTTTGTATCTAACAAAGCTTTACTCATTGCCGAATACATCTCGGTTCCACCACCCGCGTCTAAACCATCAATGTAACTTAGCGCATCACTTAATCGCTCCGAACTAAAAGCTTTGGACGACGGATATAATGCATCGGTTCTATTATTAAACTCAATGACATTAAACCAATCGCCTGCCTTTAACGTTTTTACTCCAGCGACTAACGCTTCTTTGGCCTGCCGAATCGACTCTCCAGACATCGAGCCTGAAGTATCTAAGACAAAAATTAACTCACGTGCCAACTGAAGAGAATCGTCTTGAACTTTCGGTGGAATCACGAGCAAACTAATATACTGCTCTCCCTCAAATTCTTCGCCGAATAATGCAGCACGCGGTAATTGTCCTGATTGAAACTTCCATTTCAGGATAAAATCTCGGTCAGCTTTATTAATGGAATGACTCAGAGTGATTAAACGAGAACTGGGCGAGCGATAGTGTTTAGTCAGCTCATGTGTGGAACTCTCGACATAATCGATCGATAAGCCCGCCTCTAAATTCACAGTCAGGCTGACATTACCACCTTCAGACTGACCATCTTTTTGCGGAAAGTTCATTTTCTTGACATCGCTGGGAGACCATTGAAAACCGTTTTTTAAATCACCAAAGTCTTCAATAAGTTTACTTGATGGCGTGTAGCGCTTGGTCATAGTCATTGGAAAACGAAAACTTAACTCGCCAAATTCATTGATTTCAATATCCTGTTGGTACTCTATTGTAACTTCTATTTGTTCATAGGGCCCAATATTGGCAATTCGATTAGAAAACACATTCGGACGATGCTGTTCAACGAGTGATGCTTTTTTGCCTGCCTTTTTTGCTTCCTGATATAAACGTTTTGCTTCTTTTTTCTCCCTTATCTCGCCGACTATTAGACGCTCTCCCATTTTGACCGTGAGCGCATCGACAGCTGACTTTTCTGGTAAAGGGAAAAAATAGGTACCTTCTACCCAATCGGAAGATTCATTCTTGAAAACCTGAGTAACTTTGGCCCTTAAAACCAGCCCTGAAACACTAAAGTCTGCTTTTGTATCAACCAGCAATGCCTCCTCTTGAGTTGAGTGCTCGCCTGTAAAGCGAAGGGTTCCACCTCCTAGTTCATCTATTGCGTATAAATTGATACACAACACGCTTAACAAAATAGAACATCGGCTGACCAAGTAGTTGAACATAATTAAGCACCTTAACGAATAACAGATGCTATCCATTAAACACTGTCGACTTGGCCGAAAAGAGGATGAAAAATGACGAATTATGGCAGTTTTGAACTCGAGCGTTAATTTCATCACCCTCTTCGAAAAGCTTCCCTAAATACATCTCTCTATTTCCAGCTATCGATTTAACTGAAATTTAATTAATTTTTCTAAAACTTAACTTCAAAATCTAAAGCTTGAACGTTTACAAATCGATACCCTGACAAAAACTGACAAGAGAAGCTCCTATGACTATTAATGCCCCTAGCTTAACAGCTTACACCGAGGCTCAAATTGCTAATAAAAATAGCCCAGACAAAGAACTTTCCGCAACGCACAATAATAAGTTAGTAACCGGAGTTGCCCAAACCCAATCCGGCAATTTAGTAAGGCCTGCAAAACCAGAGGAATTAGCAAAAGCTCGCAAGGAACAAATCGAGCTTTTTAAAGAAGCTTTAAAAACAGAATATTCAAACGTTGAAGACAAGTTTTTTGATGAGCTTTTGAAAGATGAATCCGTTTTGACGCCAAGAGTTATTCATGAATCCATCGAAAAGTCAGAACAAAAAATAGCGCAATTACATAAAGAAAGCATTAAAGAAAAAGAGCACGTGCTCGAAAAAAGTGACTCTTTATCTACGATTAACACGCAAGATGCAGCAGTACATCTACGCGCGCCAAACTTTAAAACTCAAAGTCAAATTACCGACAAAGACATTGAAGAGTTTCTAAGTAGTGAGGATGGAATAAAGTTTATGGATATGCTCAATTATATCGACATAGACGGCGAGCATGACTTTCAAGGCGTCGCTCGTTCTAAGGAGTTCCGTAAGGAGATTGCATTCGAGCTTATAAAGTCCGGTAATGAATTGCCAAAACCCGTATCTTTTAACAAAGGCGATATTCTCGTTAAAATATCGACCTCTGAAGACTTAAGTCAACACAGCCTTTACTTTACAACTAAGTCAGAATTAGAAAAAGTTATAAAAGATGTTAATGATGGAAAGTGCAGCTCTATTGCGTCTGCATTTGGTTTGCCCGTAGGCAGTGTTGATGGTTCAGACTCTTACGTGATGCACATGGTTGAAGTAAAAGAAGATTGTACCGGTTGGACTTCAACTGTCGCCCCAACCAAAGAAGTTCACGGAAAGCTAAAAACGACGGGTGGCGCGACACAAGTATTTGTCGGAAGAAACAAGCTAAATGAAGTTTCCCAAGATAAACCTCTAGTAACACGAGAAGGGATTTCTGTAGCTTCTAATAATGATGTCGTCACAGGAGAGTCACCTGGAATGCTAGGTAGAATTTTATCCATGCTTAACTGGAACTAAAAGTTACACAAAATGAATGAAATTAATAAACTTGAACTTATATTCCAAGAGCTTGGCGAACATTGGGGATTTGAAAATTTTCGCTATAACAATGAACAACCTAATATCTTAATATTTAATGAGATATTAACCGTTCACTTAAAGCAAAGCGAAAATCAGAAAAATTTGGTAATTTTCGTAAATCTTGGACCAGCATACACTGACAATGCTACCAGCGAACAAAAGCTTCAACGGTTGCATAAAATTCTTGAAGCAAACTTACTATGGAAAGATACCAGCAATGGAACTCTCAGTTTAAAGTCATCTGGCGAGGTTATATACTGTTATCAAACCCCTATCAATTCATTAACTTCAGGGGGACTTGAAGCTTTTTTAGATGCGTTTGTTAATCAAGCGACACAACTTCAGCAAGACTTATTAACAGCTCCTCTGTGCAATGATGACTCTAACCTATTCAATAACGACGCCTCTATGTTGAGAATTTAAGGTTTGTGTCCTGATATTCGATTTATGTAATATTTGGAGCAGAGCCAAGCTCACTTACGGATAAGCTAGCTGGATTGATTTATCTCAAACAGGATTTATCAATCCAGTCTTAAGTAACATAACTTATTGTATTAAAAAACTTTATTTAACCAAACCTCCTTCACGTTTCGGCCTACTACCTGATTGTTGCCGATTGAAATTGAAACCTTTCATTTAAATCTTTACTAATTTTCAAGCATTAACCATATTATTTTTGGGTTTTTAAGCTAATTTTAAGATACGTACTTTAATCACTATCTATTTTTTAAAAGATCATGGCTGAACGTCCCTCCTATCAAGAACTAGAGCAAAAAGTTCGTGAACTAGAAAACACAGTTTCCAGTTTGTATAAGGAACGCGAACAACATGCAGATAGCTATATGCGATACAAAAATGTATTTATGCATATGCTGTACGAAGTTCATATTTGGCAGCTAGTTCGAGATGAGCAAGGTGTTATTAAGACATGGCGTTTAGTTGATGCAAACCCTGCGGCTTTACAAGCATGGAATAGAAACTTGTCTGAGGTCATCGACAAAACAACGGATGAAATCTTTCCGGAAGCCAATGCCACAACTAAATTTATGCCGATTGTGCAAAAAATATTTAAAGAAAAGAAGCCTCATGTGTGGGAAGAATATTTTTCGGGGACAGACCAAACGTTATTTATGATAAGCATTCCTCTGGATGATCAATTTATCAGCAGTGGTATGGATATTTCTGATGTAAAGAGAACTCAAAATGAATTGTATGATACTTATTTAAGATTAACCGAAAGCATTAAAGCCGCTAACATAGGATTATGGGACTGGAACTTATTAACCAACACAGTATGGTATTCGAAAGAGTGGAAAAGTCAGATAGGTTACGATGAAGAAGAAGTTAAAAATGATTTTTCCGAATGGAAAAGTCGAGTTCATCCCGATGATCTAGAAAAAACAATGACGGCGATAAGCGAAAGCCTTGAAAACTCCAGTAAAGATCATGAATCTGAATTTCGGTTTAAACACAAAGATGGAACTTACAGATGGATATTGTCACACGCAACTGTCTACAGAGATGAGAGTGGAAAGCCGAGTCGA
Source organism: Pleionea sediminis (assembly GCF_007570825.1). GTDB lineage: Bacteria > Pseudomonadota > Gammaproteobacteria > Enterobacterales > Kangiellaceae > Pleionea > Pleionea sediminis. The sequence continues at coordinate 110,022 of NZ_SUNB01000002.1, forward strand.
ATGCTGGGTTCACACATAGACATTACGCAAATTAAGCAAATGGAAAACGCTCTTAATCAAACACAAAAGATGGAAGCACTTGGTACATTGGCCAGTGGAATAGCTCATGACTTTAATAATTTACTGGCGCCTATCCTAGGTTATAGTGAGCTAATAAAGCTCAACCTTCCAGTCGACTCCAGTGAATCTAAGAATATTGAAAAAATAATTGAATCAGCAAGTAGAGCCAGGAAGCTGGCAGAAAAAATACTGGTAATCAATCGTTCGTCATCACTAAAAAAAGAATCTGTCTCATTAAGTAAGCTAATTGATGAAGTACTTATAGTAATTCAAGCTTCCTCTGAGAAAAACATTGTTATCAAAAAACATATTGATAAAAAGATCCCCCCAATATTGGCGGACACTTCTGAAATTTATCAAGTTGTCCTTAACTTATGTACAAACGCATTCCAGGCAATGGAAAATAATGGTGAACTAACCATTCGATTAAAAGAAGTTAAAGAAGGAACTATAAGCCTGTCAAGTGCTAATCAGTCTTGTCCTTACATTTGTCTAAGCGTTGGAGATAATGGATGTGGTATGAATACCGATACCTTAATTCATGCGTACGACCCATTTTTTACAACAAAGCAAAAGGGAGAGCAAAGAGGAACGGGATTAGGGCTTGCTATTGTCTCAAATATCGTACAAAAACATCGTGGTTTAATAGAAGCAGAAAGTACCCTCGGTAACGGTAGTTTATTTCGAGTGTATTTGCCAGCAGTACCCTCTGAAAAATTAGATGTTGTCGAAAATCATGAAACTATTTTTACTCATAAAAACGAAAAAATTATGCTTATCGATGACGAAACGGCACTCTGTGAACTTGGTAACCAACTACTGGAACAGCTGGGCTATGAAGTAACTTCATTCACAAATCCTAATTATGCTATAAAAGAGTTCGAGAAAAATAGTAGCAACTTCAACTTGGTTATTACAGATTACTCTATGCCGAACATGATGGGGCCAGAGGTAATAAAGTTTATTAAAGAAATTTCTCATGATACTCCAGTAATTATGCTTACCGGTTATACGAATTTCACGACCCAAGAGTATTTAAAACAATGGAAGTGTGATGCAATATTGCCTAAACCCTATCAGCTATATGAACTAGGCCAAGCTATCAGAAATATTCTAGATAAGTGAATGAATTTCTATAACTAAGAAAAGCTCATCAATACATCCTTTATTGCTATACAGTAATAAGCGAAAAGAAAAGTGTGATATACCTAGCAAGTATATCAAGAGAGTCTCTATATAAATTAGATTTCAACTATGTTCATAGTAACGCCTTAAAATAATGAGTGGTTGTTATGAAAAAGTTACATCAAGTATTGTTACTTGCCTCTTTCATATTTTGTTCATTAATCGTAACTGAAGTACAGGCAAAAGAATCCCTTAAATCTGGAGAGACCCTTCAATCAGGTCATTTTCTGGAATCATCGAATAACCAATATCGAATTTATCTCCAAGGTGATGGAAATTTAGTGGTTAGAAGCCTATCCACTGGCGACGCATTATGGTCTTCGAACACTCACCGAGAAAGCGGCGTTCAGCTCGTAATGCAAGGAGATGGCAACCTTGTTTTATACACCTCAACGGCAACACCAGTATGGGACAGTAAAACGAATGGGTTAACTATTTCTGAATTTAAGATCATGAATAATGGAGCCTTGTTTCTCCTCTCCAACGATCAACTTATTAAAACAATTTATGAAGGTGTCAAGGTACAAGCGAACCAGCTTTTAGTAAATGAATCACTAAGTCCTAACGAATATATTGAATCCTTAAATGGAAACTTTCGACTTCAACTTCAGAATGATGGAAACTTGGTACTTAGAAATGTTTACACAACACAAGCACTTTGGTCATCCTCCACTCAGCAAACAAATGGTATACGACTTACACTACAAGGTGATGGTAATCTTGTTCTATACACACCAGAAAACGTTCCACTATGGGATAGTAAAACCAACGGTCAGACCGTTACTGATTTATCACTCACTAATAGTGGCTCTTTAGTGCTCTATAATGGCAGTAGCGTAATAAGAGCAATTTACACTGCACAATCTAAAGATACTGTTGACTCATCCACGCTGAACAACAAAATAATGGCTGGCTATCAAGGTTGGTTTAATGCTCAAGGAGATGGCGCAAACAGAGGATGGCGACACTGGAGCAATCGCTCAGGTAATAAACCAGATGCCAACAATATAACCATTGATATGTGGCCCGATCTCCGTGAGTACGATCGTGACGAATTGTTTGATACGTCTTTTTATTATTCAAATAGTGAAAACGCTGGTCTTTATAGTGCTTTCAATAAAAAGACGGTTGAGCGTCATGTAAAGTGGATGCAAGACTACGGGCTGGATGGTGTTTTTGTACAACGTTTTATCGGCGAAGCTCTGGCGATGCGAAATATGCGCGACAAAGTCCTTAATAACATTCGCTCTGGCTCCGAAAAATACGGTCGAGTTTTTGCAAATATGTACGACATATCGGGGGGGAACTCCCGTACCCTAGTAAACGATATAAAAAATGACTGGATGCACTTGGTTGATACCTTAAAAGTAACTCAGAGCGATCGTTATCTTAAACATAAGGGGCGACCCGTACTTTCCATTTGGGGATTTGGCGTTCGTTCTGAATTTTCACCTTCACAGGCAAATGAGTTAGTTAACTGGTTTACCAGAGATGCCCCTGTCAAATATCGCGTTACCCTTAAATTTGGCGTCGACCACAAATGGCGAGATCACTCACCGGCCTGGCAAAATGTTTATCAAAAGTTGGATATCATAAGTCCATGGACTGTCGGACGATACAGAACCAGTCGAGAGGCCGATAACTTTCGTAATTCGCGAATAGAACCTGACTATGAACGATTAAGAAATACTAATATTGACTACATGCCAGTTGTCTTTCCAGGATTCTCATGGTGGAATTTAAAAGGAGAAAAGTTCAATTATATAAGAAGATATGGTGGTCGTTTTTTCTGGCGACAGATATTTAATACCATTGATACTGGATGTTCTATGATCTACATTGCTATGTTTGATGAAGTTGATGAAGGAACAGCCATTTTTAAAGTTGCAGAAAATGCCTCTCAAACACCCACAAGAGGCCGTTTTGTCACTTTGGACCAAGATGGCGAAGCGTTACCTTCCGACTGGTATTTAAAGCTCGCTGGTGAGGCAGGAAAAATTCTAAGAAATGAAATCCCGCTGACACCAACAATACCTATTCAACCATAAAAAATTTCTTAGAAGTAACGCGTGAAAACACAAGGAACGTGTCTCATAAACTCTTAGAGCTTTGACACATTCAGCGTTTTAGTAGCTGAATGTGTGATGCATACTATGTACGCCATAATAAAAGTTACACCATTAACTGTTACAGGATTAAAGGCGTCTATCAGTAACTCAGGCTTTATCAACAATACGTCAAGTAACAATACCAAAAGCAATAACATCGCTAAATAAACTGGAACTAGAGACTTTTTTAAAGTGACAATAGATAATGCCAAAAGTAGCTCAAATACTCCTGCAACAGGAGAAAAGATTGAAGCATCTAAATGGTGAGCTTGCATTAATTCGACTTCTGTCGGACTTAACCATAGAATTTTGGGCACTAAACCATGATAGGCAAATACGAAAGCAAGAGTCCAACGGGAAATGCGATTGATTTTTGCCAGTGTATTACTTGCCATTAAGGTATCGCTTATTATGGTCTGGTGTAGGCAATAAACATTGGTCATATTTGCCAAACAACTGGTATCGATTTAATGCAATTCTATCGTATAGCCAGTCCCTTAACCTTTTAGGGATCACTTTAAACAGCAATAACGCCCGCCATGGAGAACCCAGTTGGCTCATCACGTAAAAAAATGCGTCTGACTTTTCTAGACAAGTTTTCTTATCAATCACTAGCATCGTTTCATACTCGTCAAGGGAATAGTCAAAATGCTGAAGCAACTGCCTGCCTTCCGGTGACTGGACACTGGCTAATTTAAACCTATACTGCTTGTCATGCTTGATAATAAAATGACTCCAAGCGTTACAAAGCTTGCAGACGCCATCAAATAAAATAACGCTGTCGTTTTCCGTAAGTAATGGAGGCTTTGTTGCTGACTTTCTATTCATGTACTCGGGACAGAGTCGCTAATAAAGTAATAGGCTTACTACCCATTCTAACTCAAATATCAATATAGCATCTAGCTAAAAGTCAAGTTTTGATCATGAGGAAATGAACTCGACTGAGTCTCTTTTAAAAATCGTGCTGATCAGCTTGTATGGACAAGTAACTTAACCATTCTGCATTGCACCAGAAGATTTAAAGTGTAATTAATATGAAGGGTATGGAAAAGGCCAATTAAAATTGACCCTTCCAATAAAAATCAACTTTTAATAGCGTAAAGCTTTTTAGATGCACAACTGAAATTTTAAAAGTCGAACGTCTTTTAACTTGATTTACTTTTTACCAATAGTTTCAAAATCTACCGATTCGCTAATCGGCATATCCTTAAATAAAATTTCAATATCATGCGTTTCACCATTCATTTCAACACTCATATCAACGTTCATAACTTCATCCCAAGCGCCATAATGCCGAGCTTCTTCTTTAAATTTTTCACGCAAGTGTTGATCGATGATGAGTTCGCCTTTGGATGGGTAATTTTTTTCTTCCTCTGCTTTAGAAGAAAAAAGCTTGGCTACTCCAACGTCATACGATTGTCCTGATTTGGTCTTTATTTTAGCGCGCATGATTAAGCCTCTTTTTATTGAAATTATTATAGATACATCAGACTGCTAACTTGATTGCTATCCGAACATATCATAGTCGGTTGACAATACTAGTTTTAAATTCAACGGAAGAACTGAAGCAGAACTTTTAGCACGCCTTAAATATCTCTTCATAAAATACGAATAAAATTAAAGTCACAAAGCATCACTATTTATAAGGTATTTTAGACGTCAATCTCCATGGCATAACTCAACACATTGATATTTATTCGTACTAACTTTTTATCGTTTAAAGGTCAACTTGCTGCAACGCGTCGAAAAGAAAAAGAGATAAAAGAACGCCAACCGCGTTAAATAATTTAAACAGATGTTTTAATTCTGTATAAACACTCTAAAGATACAGAACTCGAAAAAAGATTTATACATACGACTGAGCGCTCTACAATAGTACTCAACAACATCAGTAAGGGAAATCATAATGTCAGAACACTCGTCGAAAATTATGTTAATTACCGGTGCATCCAGCGGGATTGGTGAGGCAACAGCTCGCACAGCCGCTAAAGCGGGATTAAGATTAATTCTTACTGCTCGTCGCGGAGACCTGTTAGAAAAATTAGCGACTGAGATAGGACAGGATAAAGCTCTTGCTGTACCTGCAGATATCACCAATTTCGATACGCTCAAACAGGTAGTCGCACAAGGCGTAAAACATTTCGGAGGTTTGGACGTTGTCTTCGCGAATGCTGGAACAGGAACTTCAACCCCAGGGACCGAAAACGGAGATCCTGCAGAGTGGCAAAAAATGATAGACCTAAATATCAATGCATTACTTTATACAGCAAAGCTCACATTACCGCATTTAAGAAAATCAACAGGGCATTTTATAATGACTGGATCGGTTGCCGGAAAAATTACATTAAAAGGATCCATTTATGGGGCAACGAAATGGTTCGTTCAAGGTTTTGGCAACAATCTCGCTGAAGAAATGAGAGAGTGGAATGGCCGCTGCACAACCATTGCTCCGGGTATGGTTAACACACCTTTCTTTGACGAGCCGAAACCCAACAAGCTCGATCCGCAAGACGTAGCCGATGCCGTCATGCATGCGATTAATGCAAATCCAAGAAATAACGTTCGAGAAGTCTTTTTGATGCCAAGATATTAACGGCAAAATTAACATTGCCTTTCTCTAGATTAGGTGGTTGAAATGGCTATAGAATACGAATGATATTTTGGAACCGCTAGGTGTACAACCAATACATCTGTTTTGTATGGATTGAGGCATCAGAATAATTAGTAAACGATACAGTATAGGAAATAGACCTCTTGAAATTGAGCTTCGTGATAACAAAACTCTTGAGAACTGATACGCGCAATGTTTCAGTTTCCATTTCAGCGAAAGGGTCCGTTCCAAGCGAGTTACTTGTTAAAGCAAATCTGAAAGATATTGCTAAATATATGGCTCAAGAGTGGTTAATATTAATTGCCACTTGGTTACTTCTCACCGTAAGCCCAACTTGGCTCTATCCTTTGGGCGTAATCATTATCTGTGGACGGTTTAATGCTCTTGGAGCATTACTGCACGATGCCTGCCATGTAAAACGATCAGATACAGTTTATTCTACATTAGTTGATTGGCTGGGTGGCTATCCTATCGGACTTTCAATAGAGGGGATGCGTTATCACCATTTGCGACATCACCGTTACGCCTGTACCGAGCTCGATCCTTACCTTAAACGCGCTGTAGAACAAAATAAGCTCATGCGTTTGATGAGCTATCTAAGAGGGCTACTGGTGATTATCGCCTGGTGTATTCGCCCTTATTACGGGCTACTCGCTCGAATTTGGCCGAATCTTAAAAATGGGTACGCAAAATTTTTCTTTGGTGATAAATCAAAAGAAGATCTCAGTGGAGCAAAAGACATTGACTTGTGTCTGCAACGCGATATCGGTCAAATAATTTATCAAAGCATCATTATCGGACTCGTGTTCGCATTCCCCAACTGGATGTTTCTGAACTACATTATTCCGCTTATAGCGGCGTCAGTTCTCAATAGTTATCGTGTCGTTGAAGAACATACGCATGAAGTGACAGACGATCACTCCCCTATAAACATTGTCAATTACACTAATGATCAACCAATGGATTTTATAAGTCGCTTCTTATTTTTTCCAAGAAATATTGGTTATCATCGCATGCATCATTTGCACCCTACAGTAAGATACGAAAAGCTCCCAGAACTGCAACGTTGGTATGCTGAGTATAATAAAACAAGCAGTTGTCGAAAGGCACTAGCCATAAACGAATAATTCGCGACTCAAAGTTTTCGAAAAGAAAAAGAGCTACATCCAACCTTTCAACTTAGCATTTTGAATTTCTTTATGCTTTTTAAGTAAAGCTTCTCGCTTTGATTTATTCTCTCTATCTAAAATTTTGTAATTCTTATGTTTCGCAAAATAAGGGCCTAACCAGCCTTCTTCATGAGTACGTGCCATAGTCCATGACATATTTTTTGGAAAAACCAAATAATCTGAAAGTGAACAAGATTTAGGTAACTCATTTGTTACTATCGCTAACTCTCCATCATTGGGAAGAATAATATATTCTGGTTCTAATCGAGATAAGTATTCCTTTTCAGCTTCCTCCCCCTCTACTGCCAGATATTTCTTAAAACTAAATATATGCCAATGATAAGCTTTAATATTTGCGCCCGATTTATCTTTACAATAGACTCTAATCCAATTAGCTTCGATTTCTCTCGTTTCTGCCTCATTGTAAACACGAATGACCTTGCCTGGTTCAACGGTATATTCTGGTTGACTCAAACTTCTTGCTCCTATTACAACTACAATTTTTTAAAAATCTTTTTAAAGACAGTTGCAACAAACTGTTTAATATTAACGGGAATAATGACAAACATGGCTATCCCTTTGTTAAAGTTTGGGTTGACCCTGCAGTAGTACTGAATCTCAAGTTTATTGCTCTCTTTGAATTCTGCAAGTTCACTTTCTGAATAGTTACTTATCCTGCCCGTCGGTACTAAACAACGCAAACCTGCTTCAGGACTAACTTCGCCACTCGAATTAAATCGTTCAAAAAGTTTATTTGATTCCGAATGATGAGGATGCGGCCAAACGATTCCCGTATTTTTTGCAATTGCTCGATACATTGCAGGACTCAACATGGTGTCTGCGTAATAGATTTTCCGCCAAGGGTGAAACAGCCAACACTTTAAACTTTCCAATAACGAAAATTTAAAAGTATTGCCCCCCTTTCTAAACTCAGGATAGAAGCCCGCAGAAGCTCGAATAACAATAGCGCCCACTTCATTACTAAAAGTCAGCAAACAATACCCAACTAACTTGTCGCCATTAAAATAAAGCCTGAGTTTTCGTTGAAATGCATCGGCGCCCGTAAAATATTTCTGTAAGTATGCTTCAGGCGAAACATTCGAAAAGCTAACCTGAATGATTTCAGCAATAGCTTCACGCTCTGAGTCTGACATCCACTGCTTGGTTTGCGTTAAATCCTTTGTTCGTAATTTCACAAGCAAATACCCCTAATCAGTTCTAAAACGCCGAACCATCAAATCTATTACTACGCCCTATTAACCTGTTTACCTTAAACAATTTCAATAAGGTCAATAGGTTAGTGAAGCTAACCTAGATATCGATACCGGTCAAACTCAATAAAATAAATGTTACTCGAAAAAGAGGTAAAAAGAATGAAAATGGAATGACCACCAGCAAAAAGTAGATATACAATCGATTTTGTATATAATTCATACAGGAGCTCATGCCTTTGTCTTACAGTCAATATAGCGGTAAATATTGTGATCGAGAAATGTCCCAAGTGCGGTAGCCAAGATATATCTGCTGAACAGTGTCACACCTGTGGAATCTATTTTGAAAAATATGCGCGTTACGAAGAGCATAAATTAAACATAGAAAACGCCAGAAGCCAAGGTAAATCAGACTCAAACAATAATCAGATAAAAAAACAACACGTCGCAATTTCAGTTGCAATCGTTGCGATCATTATTATTTTTTATAGCTTCCAAAAAGACGAGGAAGCCGCTATCCCCGTTCCGCAAAAAGTCACCAAGGCAGATGAATCAAAAGCCAAAGATAAGCAGAACCCTAACAGCGTTGCGCAACGGCTACAGGCATCTCATCTACCAAAGAACTCAATTGAAAAAGCAAGAAACGCAACCGTATTTATTCAAACAGAATGGGGGTCAGTAGGATCGGGATATATCATGGATTCAGACTGTAATGTGATAACTAATCGACATGTTGTAGAGTTTGATCAGCAAGGAGCTATTGCCGAAGCCTTAAACTCAACCGAACTTCAAGAAGAATATGTGCGACAACAGCACCGAATATTACTAGCAATTCGAGACAAGCGTTATGAATTAGAGGATTTGCTCAATTGGAAAGGCGAGACTGACAAAACACGTCAACTCAGAAAAGAAATATCATTATTGCAGCAAGAACTTGAAAAGATGCCTAAGAACGTTCAACAATTGGTAGAAAAGGAAGTCAGCAAACAAGCTTGGGATTATAAATATTCCAGTCTCTCAGTTTCTTTAGTGGATGGCACTGAATATAAAGTAAGAGATGTAAAATTTTCAGATCGTTTTGATCTAGCGCGTTTTCGAATTAAAGCTGAAGATTGTCCATACTTAGAGCAAGCAGACTCCACCGGTATACCTCAAGGTAGCCAATTATTTACTATTGGTAACCCATCTGGATTAACCTACACAGTAACCTCTGGTGTATTTTCTGGTTATCGCAAAGAAGGTGAAAGCACATTTTTACAAACGGATGCTCCAATAAATCCGGGCAATAGTGGTGGTCCGTTAATAAATCCAAACGGCAAAGTGATTGGCGTAAATACTATGGTACTAAGAGATGCTCAAAATATTGGCTTTGCGATACCCGTAGAATATATCTCTGAAGCATTTTAAAGGATTGCTTGTGTAGTGCTCAACCCTTTACCGAACAAATACTCAAACTTAAAACATTTGATACTGCTAGCAACTACTCTTTTTGAAAAACCAACTAGATAGGTTATGTCATTGACAAATGATAGTTGAAAAACCACCGCATATTAATCGCTTACCATCAAAGGGCATAGGATTATTTTCTGAATTCATACGAGGATCTTCCATAATACGCTTCCACCCCTGGTCACGAACTTCTTTAGACGGCCAAACCATCCAGGAAAATACAACAACTTTATTTTCTTTACACTTTATCGCCTTTGGGAATGAAGTCACCTCTCCTTCAGGTACATCATCACCCCAGTTTTCGTATATTTCTGAAACACCATACTCTTTGAAAACACTCGCCATAAACTTTGCCTGTTCAATATATTTTTCCTTATTTTCGGCAGGCACCGGAATTACATAACCATCAACGTATGACATTGTTATTTCCTCTCTATTAAATTCAAACAGTTTCTATCTTATTCGCAGTGACTAGAGTTAAAACCTAATATTGCATTTCCTTCAGTACCTAAGTTTAGCCGAGATGTATAAAAATTTAAGTTCTTATAACTCGAGGACAAATGACATTATTTCCGAAGCACTATGGGCTTCTTTCTCTTTCCTGAATGCAGGGTTACTATAATGATAAGCTCTATAAGATGCACCATCGTGCAGCTCTACAACCAGTGCGTAACCGTCGAGTACAACGAAATCAAGTTTCGGTAGTTTAGATTCATCGGGAAGGGACCAAACATTAAGGTTTTCTAGTTTTTTGTATATTTTTCCCCAATCGAATATATCATTATGCTTTAACCCGCAGGATTCGAGATTATTATATCTTTCAATAACATCACATCGATGATAAATGCTCTCTAAAAAATACTCTAATTCTTCTGGCTCATCTTTCCATGCATCAGAACTTCTATCATAAATTAAAACTTTTTGACCTGAGACAACTCCAGCCCCATCAATATTAAGAATTAATAAGTCTTCCGGTGAAATAATTCCGAAGCCAACCCAGATTCTTATCTCCTTGTTTCCAGCTGCTATCACCTTTTCTCGCAAAGGGACCAAGCCTACCGCTCGAGCTTTTTCATCAGTATATTCTACGAAACCTGCTGTTTCATCTTCTATTTTTTCTAACGGTAAAGGCTCATTGTGCACACAACTAGATAACAAAATTGACATTACAACTGGGATGAACTTCATAATATTTTACTGCCTCAGTAGCCAAATTATCATAGAAAACGAAAAGTCAGATTAGTGTTCAATGTCATCCGCAGCTCCCAAAGCATACATCAAGCTCCTTTAACTTGAACTATACTAAACGTATCAGTTCAAGGATAGGTACATTAAGTTAAAAACGAATTTCAAAGCATGGAACGTTGCCTCAATGCTCCTTAAATAGCAGTTGTATTTACGCTAGAAGCAGTGTCTACGGAAAAACCTTTAAATATTCGACAATTTCGGAACTTTCAAAATTTAACTTCTGATATAAAGTGCTTAAGTGACTTCATACTAGTTAACAGGTTATCAATTAACACGTAAACCTGTAGCAATCACCGCTACAGGCTTTTTAAAACGTACCTTACTTATTCAGGAGGTATTCGGCTACGGATTGATAAGCTGGTAAGGAAGTAGGATCAATCTTCGCATTTTTTGCTGTTGGAAAAGACGCGTAACGTACAATAACCATTTCTGCTTTAGGATCAATGTAAATAGTCTGTCCGTGCACACCGCGAGCTGCATAGGCGCCATGCTCATTATGAAAAACCCACCACATACTTTTATAACTACCATTCGCCAACGATTTATACCCTGCTTTTGAAAATGCTTTTCTATTACCGCCAGCTCGAATATTTTCTACCACTTTTTTGGGGAATAATCGTTGGCCATTAATCTCTCCTTGATTCAACATTAACAACCCAATCCTTCCCAAGTCTCGTAAGCCAGCACTTAAGCCACCTCCGGCAAAAGGCGTTCCTTTCGCATCCACCGTCATGTAAGCGTCTTGCTCTGCGTTTATCTTACTCCAAATACGTTCTGATAAATTTTGTGCTAAGTCTTTGCCCGTTACTTTTGCGATAAGCCATCCCAATGCATCGGTATTAATTGTTTTGTAGCCAAATGCCTCACCATGTTTACCTTTTTGTTTTACAGTGGCTAAATACTCAAAATAACCATTCGGCCCTTGGTAGTCTTTCGGCTTTGGCAATGGGCTTGCTGCTTTCGAATAAATCCAAATATCGGCGTTAGGGTTAGAGTAATCTTCGCTATAATCAAGCGCGGTCGTCATATCCATAACTTGACGCACTGTCGCACTACCAAAAGCGCTACTTTTGAGTTCTGGAATTATTGAACCAACCTTGGCATTTTCGTCAAGCTTCCCTTCGACCACTAACGTTTCTGCAATAAGGCCCGTAAGAGACTTGGTCATTGACATTGCGGCGTGTTTACCTTGCTCATCAAGACATCCGAAATACCTTTCGTAAACAACTTTACCCTTATGTAAAATTAATATGCCATCGGTGTAATTGGCTGAAAGAGACTCTTTCCAAGTCATAATTTGTTGACTGCCTGTCGGCATAAAGGTTAACGAATCAATGCGCTTATCAAGATCATGTTCCAACCGAACAGGATCACCAATACCTCGACTAATTTGCTTCGTTGGCATAAGTTCTCTTATGTGGCATACCGTCCATCGTAACTTGGGAAAGCTAAAAAAATTCGAGTCCGGCTGCATGATGAGTTTTTCAGGCGGAACGGGTGAGCCCGTCATCCACTTCAATATCTTCGGGTCAGATTGTTCTGCAGTTAAGAGAGACTTACTTGAAGATAGTTTTGTGTCAGCAAGATTAGTTGGGGAAAAGAAAACCAAAACAAACAGCAATAAATACAGAGAACGAATCATAAGAAGTTCCATTAGTTTATTGTGAACTTATATCCTCTCACAGTATTAATAAAAACTTTTGAGGATTCATAGGTACTATTGATTATTTGACATTATTACACTGTTTTTCATTAATTGGATCAATAGAACGATACAAGATTAGCAATAACTACCTAATTATTCAGCAACTCATCTCGTAAACAAATAAAGAATTTTATACAAATAGATTCAGGCACCCCGAAGGGGCCTGTTGGAAGGGAAATTTATAATTGTGTTTTTATAAAATCTAAGCCGCCGGTAACTGCTGCAACTTGTGCTTTAACACAATCTTCGTCCGTTACTCTTGGACTGTCAGGATAGACTTCGGTGGTTGTTGCATAATCACAATCGGTAAATCCAGCACAAAGTCCTGCTTCTTTCATAGGGTAATTAATAACACCCTCTTGAGAAATAGGTTCACCGATGATTTTGCCAGTCTCATCAGGCGGAGCAATATGAGTAACTTCGCGAACGTTATCGATAATAGCCTTTTGAAAATCGTGCTCTGGCCTTTCTGTATTTCCTACCAGGTAAAACCCATCAGGAATATTCCATACGGACTGTTCAACACCATCCCTTGCTGCTTTTGCAGGACGAAAAGTCGTGTTATCAGAATCGGTCGTTTCATGTAAATCAAAATGCGCAACAACGAACCCCGGAAGTTGATCGATATACTTCATAAACAGAGTAGCCTCTTCCGCTTCTCCATCTGAAGAAAACGATCGGTTTGGATCGACCGTATATGGATTCCAACGATTAATCGTTTCGTATCCCCATGGACTAATACAGGGCGCAACAATAATGTTAAAAACATCACTGTAGTTTTTTATTTCGCTCTTTACAAAACTTAAAGCTCCGTGAACACCGCTGGTTTCATAACCATGAACCCCACCAGTGACAACAACGGTCGGTTTCGCCTCATCCCAATCTTTTGTTCGAACTACAAACAAAGGATAGCGTTTTTTATTAAACGATAATGAACCGTACTGCTTAACATCAAATTCATCTTTAATGGCTTTTAATTCTAGCAGTACGTCATTCTTATAGGAACGAAGTACTTTTTGACTTTTGTGCCATATTGATTTTTCATTTCCGCCCCAAGGGCTAATTTCTAATAATTCTTCGGGTGTTGAATTCGCTTGCATAGATCGACCTATTTAATGATTCCATCTAAAATATAAAACACTTTACCTTGTTTATTTTTGTTAAACGCATCGACTGTCAGATTTTCAAACTTATCCTTATAACGTTCATAGACTTCTTCAACGGAATTAAAGTGACGAACATGGGAAGTATAAGGAAAGTTAGGTACGGTCCCAATAAAATAGGTTCCTGAGCGAATTCTATCGAGAACTTCTAAGTCGCCTTCAACATGCTCTAGAAACTCAGTACAAACAACACAGTCGTATTCTACCGTTGTAAATAAATCTGTTTTAAATGCATCTTCAACGGAAAAGTTAAATTGAGGTGTCACTTTTTCAGCCTGTTCAATTCGTTTTGGGCTAAAATCGAACCCATGATAATGCTTAATACCTTTGTCAGCGATAAAACTCGCGAGTTGACCCGGACCACACCCCACTTCAAGGACCGATTGTTTTTTCTGACGAACTAATCGGTCACAAATAACGGTCCAAATAAAGTAATATTTTGATTCTGTATAATGAGACTTCCAATGATCGGCTCTTTCGAATGATTCGTCGTACCAATCCGCGCTTTTTTCTCCGTCTGATTTTCCATAACGTGATTTTTTATTCGAGCTTGTAAACTTATTTCTTAATACTTTTAGCATAGCGAAATAGCTCCAGTTACAATGTTACTATCGTAAAAAGATCGACATTGCCGTGGTTATAATTGTTATAAAAGAATGGTCTATGAGCATTAATTTCGGCTTCTTGTTATGACTCATTTAACCGATGGATCCTACAACCGCCTTATCCTAACATTCAAAGTCAGCGAATTCAGAGAAAAAATTTTAAAAACGTGAAAGCATCGAAATTTTGAACCTTTTTTGCGTAATAAATTTCAAAAAGAAATAATAAAAAGAATTAAACAAAAAAAATAGCTATCTAGACTTCCAAAAAATATATGACAAGAAAAATACAATTTTGATTGATAACAAGAGCAGGCTTCTGTACTTCAACATCTAACGGTTAAATAACGTATAAAAAAAAGCCGGCAGATGCCGGCTTTTTTATTTAGCGAAAGGCGTATTTAATATTAATGACGCCAATGGTGCTTTTCTTGCTTTTCTTTAACCGCTTTTGCTGTAGCTTCTGGCATACCGCTTAAATTCAAGCGCTCAAAAAAGAATGGTTCACGTTTATGTCCCTTTCGCGCCACCTCATTCATTGACTTAGCATCAAATAACCGACCATTAATCATCGTATAAGCAACAAACTCAGAACGCTTAATGTCAGTTAGAACATCGCCATCGATAATTGCCATATCAGCAAGTTTACCCGGCTCGATAGAACCAATATCTTTGTCCATACCTAAATACTTCGCGCCGTCATAAGTTGCGCCACGTAACGCTTCCCAAGGAGTAAACCCGCCTTGATTCATCATCCAGATTTCCCAGTGGGCGGCTAAGCCTTCACGCTGACCATGTGCACCAATAACAACTCGAACACCTTTGTCGCGTAATTCTTTAGCAAACTTTGCAACTTTGATGTGGTTGTAATGATCATCAGGTGCTGTCGTACGACGAATGGCTTGTGGCTCTACGAGAAACTTAGGCGTCCAACGCAATAATCGCTCGTTTTCCCAAACATTAGTGCGGTCATACCAATAGGTTTCACCGCTTAACCCACCGTAGGCAACACCAAAGGTTGGAGAATAGCCACTCTCAGTTTGCGACCACAATTGCTTAACATCATCGTATCCTTTAGAGATTGGTAAAGCATGCTCAATGCCCGTATGACCATCTATCACCTGAGTCATATTGGCATAGAATTTTGCACCACCTTCGGGTACAACCATGATGCCCAATTCATTACCTGCAGCGATAACTTGCTGACGTTGATCACGACGAGGTTGGTTATAACTTTTTACTGAAATAGCGCCCAAATCTTTAAGGCGTTGAACATGGAATTTAGCATCGTCATAACCATTAATTTTCGCTCGATATCCTGGCGCTTTTGCGCCATACAAAATCGTACCGGTTGAATAAATTCTCGGACCAACAATAGAACCTTTACGCTGCATTTCTGACGCCGCAAAAATTTCGCTACTGTCGTTAGATGGATCATGAATGGTAGTTACGCCAAAACCAAGACTCGAATAGTTTGACCAATTTTGTTCTGGAATGATCTCGTTCATGCCCTGTGAACCATGAGCGTGCACGTCAACCATGCCAGGAATAATCGTTTTACCCTCGACGTCAACCACTTGCGTACCACTTGGGATTTGTACATCGCCGTTTTTACCAACGGCTTCGATACGATTACCATTAACAATGACAACGCCGTTATCGATCACTTCTTGCGTTGAGTCGGCATCTTTCATAGTTACGATTTTGGCACCCACTAAAGCGATACGACCTTTTGGAATGTCCGCTTTAACTTTGAATCCCAAATCGATTCCAGCTGTCGCTGGTTCTGGTAACTCCTCTGGAGCGCCAGGCATGTAATCGTAGGCATCTTTTAAATCGCGAGTAAATAAAGTCGCGCCATGAGCCCAACTGACTTGCTTACTATTTTTAGACCAATGGAGATACTCACCACTTCGCTTTGATAATCGCTTTACTTGAACAGAGCTGGTGGTTGAACCCATGCTTTCCGATTTACCGGTTTTTATAAAAGGAGCAACATACGCATCGAATTGCTCAAGGAAAGCCACCCACTTACCATTGGGTGATACACGATATTCAACAATGTCATTACTGGTATAGTGATCACGAACTTCTTTACCCGCTAAATCAACGCTGTGCAAACTCGCTCCTTTTCCCCAACCAAAGTTAGTGAAGTAAATACGTTTGGGGTCAGCACCAAAGTGTGGACGATAACCAGAATCGTGTACACGACGCATTCCATCGCCATCAGCGTCAGCAATGTAAATACCCGGCTCCATTGAATTTTCAGGTGACGTTAGGTAACCGCCTGTAAATCGACGGAACACAACCGACTCACCATCTGGTGAAAAATCTGGCTCTACATAATGCCCAGGTTCAGTCGTGATCACGTCACCACTACCACCATCAGCATCAGCCACACGAACGCTTCCTAATTTTTTGTCATCCCAAGTCACATACGCAATTGACTCACCATCCCGACTAAAGGTTGGAAAATATTCAAAGTGGTCATTTTGCGATGTTAAACGCTCTCGTTTACCGGAATCAATGTCACGAATATAAATTTTACCTAATGCTTGATATGCAATTTTTTCACCATCAGGAGATTTTTGTGCCCAACGAATCATTTTTACGTCAAAAGATTCTGGAGCAACATCTACGTTAAATCGTAATGCATTCGTGATTTTTTTCTCGACTTGAATTTCCATTGGCAACGTTTTGTGCTGACCGGATTTCGCATCTACTTTATGAATTTTTCCGCCAGCCCAAATGACTAACGAACGATTGTCGGGCGTCCAGCCAAAATGAGTGAAGTTACCCTGACTGCCATTGGTTTCTTGTAAGTCACGATCGAGGCCATCAAACAATGGCTTTTCCAAACCTGTTTTTAAATCTTTTACAAATAAAACCGTTTTTTCATCGACTCGACGAACAAAAGCTAAATGCTTCCCATTGCTCGAAGGTGTTGGAGCAATTGCTCCACCTGGGCCACCCACTAATTTAATGTCTTTACCGGTTTCTCGATCATAACGACGAATGCTAAAAATTTCTGAGGTCGGATTTTTATTGTATTGCCAAACCGTTCCTGGCGTTGAATCTACCGAATAATAAATGTAACGGCCGTCTGGAGTAAATGCTGGTTCAGCAATTGTCTTTTGCGCCTGCTCACCGCCGATACGTTTTTTGATTTGCAAGCCATTCCCACCGGCTTTGTGATACATCCAAATTTCACCAGCAGCGATACTTCTTGCCGAAACAAAACCTTTTTTAACGGCAATGTATTCACCATCGGGTGACCAATTTGGGTTGTGTACTAAATTAACTTTTTCCTTTGAGACTTGCTTGGGCTCAGTTCCGTCGGCATTCATCACCCACAAATTGTCGGCCCCACTTTCATCGCTAATGTACGCGATTTGTTTACCGTCGGGACTGAATCGAGGTTGCATTGCCCAACTTAAACCTTGAGTTAATGGCTTTGCTTTTCCACCATCAATGGGCATTGCATAAATATCACCCAACATATCAAAAATAACCGTTTTTCCATCAGGACTAACATCAACATTACTCCAAGTAGTTTCTGTCGTGTTGATAGTGATTATTTTTTGTTCGCCTGGAGGGTTGTTTACGTCCCATTTTTTATCTTTGGCGCTGTCTTTTGCGTTATCTTGAGTACCGGCTGCGGCGACAGAGTCGCTCTCCGCAACCGGTTTGTCGTTTGACCAAACCGGCACATTCGCCAGTGCAGAGGTCAAAGCGACAGTGATGCATGTAGCTTTAAACGTCATTACCTTCTCCCAAAAGTATCTCTAAAAGTCTTAAACCTATTTTTGTGAGTTGCAGACTAGCGATCTTTGGCAGGCAGGTAAAGAGTGAATTTGTTTCAAAATCTGATGGCCAGAAAAACTTAAATTAAAACGACCTTTTAAGGCTCATCCGATGAGCGCTTCATTTGTTCTTTGTTGTCGAACATTTGTTTATCAGCTTGCGATAACAGAGCTTCAATCGTCTCTCCATCGTCAGGGTACAAGCTATAACCAATACTTGCTTCAATATGCTGTTTTTGTTGATTAAGCAAAATAGAGTGACGTAGTCGATCGCGTATCCGATTGAGTAAATCATCAATATCATGCTTAGTGGCATAATCGTTCGCTAAAATAACAAACTCATCCCCGCCAACCCGAGCAACGACATCACTCTCACGAACTGCATCATTTAACCGACGTGCGACTTTAACCAATACGACATCTCCGGCTTCATGACCTAGGGTATCGTTAATTTGTTTAAAGTCGTTTAAATCAATAAATACCACTACCATTTTAGTTTTATGGCGATGCGCTAATCCAGCCAAAACATCGAATGATTCAAACAGTCGCCGGCGATTCATCAATCCTGTAAGGCTATCGGAGTGAGCCAACTTAAGAGCCAGTTCTTTTGCTTCAATTAATTCACTTTTGAAACTGTTGAATTTTACATATAACAAACTGCAAGCAAATAAAATGGATAAAACACCAGCGATAAGAAAACCAATGGGAGCGAACCACTCAATTTGTCTTAAAAACGGATAGTCAGCATAATGAATGGCTAGAAGAGCCGACACAAATACAACGATCAACTCACCAGCACTCTTTCTTGACTTATAAAATAAACAAGCTGTGTAAAAATGAGTGGCAAATAAAAAGACGGCAGGAATGATAGTTGAAACAAGAAAATAGTCGGTCAGCAAGAAAAATGTACTAAACCAAATTATGGTTCCGATGCAACCTATTACCCAGTACAAAATTGATTGATCGGCATTAAAATGTCGTATCGTTCCCGATACAACAAACACACTATAGATAACATAAAAAGTAACGTTCAAGTAATCCATTTGAGATACAGCAACATGAGGTGATAAAAATATCAGCGCCATATAGGCGGAAGCCAATATAAAAAATCCAATTGACCATTGTTTTGCACCATCTTGGGAACCGGGGATAGAACTCAAGTAAAGTAACATTATGGCGACCAACAAAACCCCTGTTGAACTAATGCTTAAAACTTGAATTAATAACGGCATGCAGTTTCGAGATAAAGTATGTGACCTTAATCAACTATAGTTTAAATTAAGTATAATGAAAGTATCCTAACAACACGGTACACCAAACCTATGTGGAAAGCATTTAACAGTCTTACTCCCGAATTCATTCAGCAAAGAAAAACAATGCAAGCCATATGTCGAGAATTTGCTCGAGATCCCAGTAAAGGCAATTTAAAAAAGTTAAAGTCACAATTTCAATATTGTGGTCAAGGTGTATTTATCGAATACGGATTTCACTGCGACTACGGTGATCAAATATCACTCGGTGATCGCGTTTATATTAATTGCAAAACCACGATTTTAGATGGTGGTGAAGTCTCAATCGGTGATGACAGCCTGATTGGTCCTAACGTTCAAATCATTACCGTGGGCCACTCAAGCGATCCCAAGAAACGTTTAGACAAAGCCAACTTTTGTCGCAACGTAATAATCGGATCAAATGTGTGGATTGGTGCGGGCGCAATAATATTGCCCGGAGTACGAATTGAAGATAATGCCATTGTTGGAGCCGGCAGTGTCATAACACGAGACGTTCTGTCAAATACGACAGTCGCCGGAAATCCGGCGAGACCAATTAATAATCCCGCTTTTTAGTTAAAAATATTCTTTAGATAAAAACTCAAATAAAACTCAATCGAATAATCGATTGAGTCCGTTTAATGCAGCCACTCGGTAAGCTTCAGCCATTGTTGGATAGTTAAAGGTGGTATTGACAAAATACTCAATCGAATTTCCTTCACCTTTTTGTTGCATGATGGCCTGACCGATATGAATAATTTCCGATGAACGCTCACCGAAACAATGAATGCCTAATATTTCTTTAGTTTTGCGATGGAATAAAATTTTCAAACTGCCCACCGTTGTATCGGCAATTTGTCCTCGCGCTAAATCTTTAAAGCGCGCTCGACCAACTTCATAGGGCACTTGTTCTTCCGTCAACTCTTGTTCGGTTTTTCCAACAGAGCTAATTTCAGGAATGGTATAAATGCCGGTTGGTATATCTTTAATCAATCGTAAATTACAAGCTTCCTCTAAAATATTTGCCGCCGCAATACGTCCTTGATCCAGTGCCGCACTCGCTAAACTCGGATAACCAATTACATCACCCACTGCGTAAATGTTATCGACTTTAGTTTGATAACAACTATTAACTTCCAGTTGGCCACGACTATTGGGTTCTAACCCTATTTTACCGAGTTGCAGTGTATCGGTATTACCGGTTCGACCATTGGCAAATAATAAACAGTCGGCTTTAATTTTCTTCCCTGATTTTAAATGAACGACAACGCCATCGTCTTGTCCAGCCACCGTATCGTATTCTTCAGTATTACGAATAATAACGCCGCTATTCCATAAATGATAACTCAGAGAATCTGTAATTTCTTTATCCAAAAATGACAACAATTGATCGCGCATATTGACCAGATCAACTTTAACGCCAAGACCGCGAAATATTGATGCGTATTCACAACCGATTACTCCTGCACCATAAATAATAATATGACGCGGATTTCTTTTCAGAGATAAGATGGTGTCAGAATCATAAATGCGCGGGTGCTTAAAATCGATATCCGCCGGTCGGTAAGGTCGAGACCCCGTCGCTATAATAATATTTTTTGCAGTCAATTGTTTGAGCGTGCCATCCGCTTCTTCGACTGCAATGGTGTTTTTATCGACAAACTGCGCTTCACCATAATGAACATCGACACGGTTACGCTCGTAAAAACCTGCGCGTAAACTCACTTGCTTTTTTATCACTAATTCGGTGTGACGTTGGATATCGGCAAAAGTTAAAGTACCCGGATGATCGAGTTCTTGAAATAATGGACTCGAATTATATTCGACCAAGCGAGCTACCGAATGCCGCAGTGCTTTTGAAGGAATGGTTCCCCAATGGGTACAACCGCCACCTACTTTTTTGTATCGTTCTATCAGGGCGACATTCTTTTTGTGTTTTGCCAAGTTCATAGCGGCACTTTCACCGCCAGGACCGGATCCGATAACTATGGCATCATACTGGTACTTCGACATATTAATTCTATTAACTCTTAAATTTTTAAACTTTTGCTGTACGGCTAACTTTCAAATCGCAGGCTTTTCAATTCGAAATAAAAAGGCATTGCGAACTGCAATGCCTTAATTGTAGTTGAATCAACTCGTTACGTCTTCATTTATCAGGTTTTTGGCAATGTAACACCGGTTTGTCCCTGATATTTTCCGCCACGGTCTTTATAGGAGGTTTCACAAATTTCGTCTGATTCATAAAATAACATTTGTGCGACACCTTCATTAGCATAAATTTTCGCAGGTAATGGAGTCGTGTTCGAAAACTCGAGTGTCACGTGCCCTTCCCATTCTGGCTCTAACGGAGTCACGTTAACGATAATGCCACATCGAGCATAAGTCGACTTTCCTAAACAAACCGTTAACACACTGCGAGGAATCCGGAAATATTCGACCGTTCTTGCCAGCGCAAAAGAATTCGGTGGAATAATACAGACATCCGATTTTACATTAACAAAACTTTTATCATCGAAAGCTTTAGGATCAACGATGGCCGAGTTGATGTTGGTAAAAATTTTAAATTCGTCAGAGCATCGAACATCGTAACCGTAACTAGAAGTTCCGTACGAAACAATTCGTTGATCGTTTGAGTAACGCACTTGATTGGGCTCAAACGGATCAATCATGCCCTCATTTTCCGCCATGCGACGGATCCACTTATCTGATTTTATTGACATGGGATACCTCTAATTATTCTCAATTCTTGTATGTTCTGGTACAGCAAGTGAACTTTTCAAATCCAGTTTTGCTCAAATCCAACTATCGTACTCATTATTCGTTAATCAATAGTGCCGATTTAACTTTATGTGAATACTTACGAATCAATCGACACTCGACTAATCATTCATGATCGAAATATTAGGAAACGACTGCGAGTAATCTTTAGCACTCAATGAAAGTCGCGCCGCCATTGAACGAGCAATGCTTCGATAGCTCGATGCTACAGGACTGTCAGGCTCAGCAACCACCGTTGGCTTACCATTATCGGCGTTATCTCGAATACTCTTCGAGAGGGGCAAGCTACCTAAAAAGTCAACTCGGCTGTCATTCGCCAGTGATTCTCCTCCACCTTCGCCGAATACATGCTCCGTATGCCCGCAGTTAGAACACACATGCATGCCCATATTTTCGATAACACCCAATACAGGCACCGAAACTTTTTCAAACATGTTAATGGCTTTTATCGCATCGGCTAATGCCAAATCTTGTGGCGTAGTCACAATAACCGCGGCCGTTACTGGCACCTTTTGGGACAAAGTGAGTTGAATATCACCGGTACCGGGAGGAAGGTCAACTATTAAATAGTCAAGATCATTCCACTGCGTATCATTTATTAGCTGCTGGAGTGCACCACTCGCCATTGGCCCGCGCCAAACCATGGCTTGTTCCGGCTCAACCAGATAACCAATGGACATAGATTGAACACCATAATTCTCTACCGGCAAAATGCGTTTTTGGTCGAGTGTCTCAGGACGAGCATCAGCTCGACCAAGCATAATCGGTTGACTGGGACCATAAATGTCGCCATCTAGAATTCCAACCGATGCCCCTTCTGCTTTTAACGCCAACGCGAGGTTTACCGATGTGGTCGATTTGCCAACACCGCCTTTGCCAGACGCTACAGCTATGATGTTTTTAACACCTTTCAACGACGAAACACCCGCTTTATGCACATGCGCTGCCACTTTCCAGTCCAACCCAATTCGCCATTCAATCGATGCTTCTTGCTGGATGTCTTGCGCTAGTTGATTTTGAATTAACTGCAAATAATGGGATTTTTCTGACTCACAGGGAAATCCAGCTTGTAGCTGAACAGATACGACTTCGCCCTGAATTTGTATCTCTTTCACCCAGCTGGCAGAAACGATATCCGTCCCCAGATCTGGAATAACTACTTTCTTCAGGCTGTCTTTTACGGATGCTTCCGTTATGGCCATAGTTGGTCGAGCTCCCAATGTTTGGATAATCTTCAATAACGAGGCGCGATTATAACGAAATGATAGAATTATTTATACGCTGCTATGCTTCCATTCGTATATTTTAAGCAAGGGTTTTGCTATAGTTCCGCGTTCGCGATTAAATCGCTGAATTTTCTCGTTTTACAGCTCGAACACTACGAATACAGGTTAAAAAATGAGCCGAAAAATTTTAGTCACGGCAGCCTTGCCCTACGCCAATGGGCCGATCCATATTGGCCATATGCTTGAGCATATTCAAACGGATATCTGGACGCGCTTTCAAAAACTACGCGGTCATCAATGTATCAGCGTCTGCGCCGATGATACGCATGGCACCCCAATTATGTTGCGCGCTCAAAAAGAAGGCATCTCGCCGGAAGAGCTTATCCAGAAAACACACGCAGAACACAAGAAAGATTTTGAAGATTTTTTAGTGGCTTATGACAATTACCACACCACACACTCTGCGGAAAATAAAGAACTCAGCGAGTTTATTTATAACCAGTTAGACAACAAAAATTTGATTGCTAAACGAACCATTTCGCAGTTGTTTGATCCCGAAAAAGAAATGTTCTTACCTGATCGATTTGTTAAAGGCGAATGCCCCAATTGCGGTGCGGAAGATCAATACGGTGACAATTGCGATGTTTGTAGCGCCACTTATTCTCCGACGGAACTTAAAAATCCAAAATCGGCAGTGTCTGGAGCAACACCAGTACTGAAAGATTCAGAACACTTCTTCTTTAAACTGCCCGAATTTGGCAACATGCTTAAAGAGTGGACTCGGAAAGACCACGTACAAGATCAAATCGCGAACAAACTGGATGAATGGTTCGACGCCGGTCTCGAGGAATGGGACATATCACGAGACGCGCCTTATTTTGGTTTCGAGATTCCTGGTGCTCCCGGCAAATATTTTTACGTTTGGGTCGATGCGCCGATTGGCTACATGGCCAGTTTCAAAAATCTGTGTGAAAAAACTGCAGGGCTCGACTTCGATGAATATTGGCAGGCTGGTAGCGAAGCTGAAGTTCATCATTTCATTGGTAAAGATATCGTTTATTTCCACACTTTGTTTTGGCCTGCAATGCTCGAAGGAGCAGGTTTCCGGAAACCAACCAAAGTCCATGCCCATGGCTTTTTGATGGTTAATGGCACGAAAATGTCCAAATCGAAAGGAACCTTTATTAAAGCCAATACTTTTATTAAGCACTTAAATCCTGAGTATCTTCGCTATTACTTTATGGCAAAGTTGACCAATCGTGTTGATGACCTTGATTTAAACTTCGAAGATTTTGTCGCACGCGTTAATTCAGATTTAGTCAATAAATACATTAATATTGCGAGCCGAACGGCAAACTTCATAAGCAAAAAATTTGATGGTAAGTTAGCAAGCGGTATTGCTGACCACGCACTCATTAAAGAATTTGAAAGCGCGGCAGATACCATTGCGGAATTCTACGAAAACAAAGAATTTAGCAAAGCCGTTCGAGAAATCATGGCGCTGGCTGGCAAAGCAAATCAATACGTTGATAATGAAGAGCCTTGGGTCAAAATTAAAGATGATGCAACAGCGGGTGAAGTTCATACCACCAGTACCGTTGCGCTTAATTTATTCCGTATTTTAACTATTTACTTAAAACCAGTTATCCCAGCAATCGCTGAGAGTGTTGAAGCCTTTTTTAATGTCGAGGCTTTAACTTGGAATGACATAAATAGGCCGCTCGAAGATCATGTCATAAACCGCTTTAAACCTATGATCAAACGCGTTGAACAGAAGCAAATTGATACCATGATTGAAGAATCGAAAGAAGACACAGCACAAGAAAATCAACCGCAACTTGCGGATCCTCTCAAAGACACCATTGAATTCGGTGATTTTGACAAAATTGACTTAAGAATTGCCAAAATTGTGACAGCGGAACACGTCGAAGGTGCCGATAAGCTATTACGATTGGAACTCGATTTAGGCGGAGTCGTCAAACAAGTGTTTGCCGGTATTAAATCGGCCTATCAACCCAAAGATCTGGTTGGCAAACTTACCGTTATGGTTGCCAATTTGGCACCTCGAAAAATGCGCTTCGGAATGTCGGAAGGCATGGTATTGGCAGCAGGACCAGGCGGAAAAGATTTGTGGATTTTAAATCCAGATGACGGTGCACAGCCCGGCATGCGAGTGAAATAACAAACAAGGTAATTAGCATGATTCTATCAGCGCAACCATTTGCAATGTACCACGCCACTTGGTGGGCCTACGTGGGTTGTGGGATCATTTTCCTGTTAATGGTGTGGTGGAAGGTTCGTAAATGGAACTTTTATGGGCAATGGACTCTCTTGTCTTTCTTTGCGGCAGGCGCCTTTAGTTTTTCTCAGGTGCCTGATGCGACAACCTATGCTCCAGCAGCCATCGCCCTCATTCTCGAACTTGAAAACGAGGGGCCAGAAGGTGAAATTGCCATGTTAACTTTACTCTTTTTAGTTTGGCTCATAATTTGGTTGTTGGGAGTTTCAGCCAAGTTTGGCTGGGCGTACTACCAAGAGCGTAACCAATCAAAACTTAACCCGGAAAACAGTACTGAGCGCCAAGAGCCCCAAGCATAGTGGGTTTAATCAAGCGATTATCAGTGAAAGCCTCATTTTGAATGAGGCTTTGCTTTGACAAAAACGCGCAATATTGCGGTTCACGGTATTCGTACAATCCAAATTATTATAAAATAATCAAACGATTAGCCTCGATTCGAGTAAACGAGTGACTGAATATTTTTTACTGCTAGTCAGTACGGTACTGGTCAACAACTTTGTTTTGGTCAAATTCCTTGGCTTGTGCCCTTTTATGGGGGTATCAAGCAAGGTGGATACGGCCATAGGCATGTCATTTGCGACCACTTTTGTACTCACCCTGGCGTCGGCTTGCAGTTACCTGGTTGATACCTTTTTATTGGCACCGCTTGATCTGCAATATCTGAGAACACTCTCGTTTATTTTAGTGATTGCTGTTGTGGTTCAGTTTACAGAAATGGTCATTCATAAAACCAGTCCGGTATTGTATCGACTGTTAGGAATCTTTTTGCCGTTAATTACTACTAACTGCGCCGTTTTGGGTGTGGCGTTACTCAATGTTAACGAGCAACACAGTTTTGTAGAGTCCATCGTTTATGGTTTTGGTGCTGCGGCTGGATTTTCTCTGGTACTGATTTTATTTTCGTCGATGCGTGAACGCATCAATGTAGCTGATGTGCCCGAGCCATTCAAAGGACCAGCCATAGCCATGATCACCGCAGGCTTGATGTCTTTGGCCTTTATGGGTTTTGCAGGTTTGGTGAAGTTGTAATGAGTAGTATCACCGCCGTTATCTTACTCGTTTTACTCGCCGCCATTTTTGGAGGCTTGCTTGGCTATGCCGCCATTCGCTTTAAAGTCGAGTCAGACCCAATTGTTGACCAAATTGATGATATTCTGCCGCAAACTCAATGCGGACAATGCGGCTATCCAGGATGCCGCCCTTACGCTGAAGCCATAGCAAACGGTGACGAAATCAATAAATGCCCACCGGGAGGCGAAGCCGGAGTCAAAGCTCTCGCCGATTTACTCGGTAGAGAAGTCACCGCACTCGAAAACGCAGAAGAAAGTGATACGCCGACGGTAGCTTACATTCGTGAAGACGAGTGCATAGGTTGCACTAAATGCATTCAAGCCTGTCCCGTCGACGCTATAGTTGGTGCGCCCAAACTGATGCACACCGTCATTATCGAAGAATGCACGGGTTGTGATTTATGCGTTGCCCCCTGCCCCGTTGATTGCATTGATATGTTGCCATTAGAACGAGACATTCGCGATTGGCAATGGCCCAATCCCAAATCAATTCCGGTCAATCGCGATCAATTGATTCCAGTGAAAGAGGTGTCTTGATGAGTCCCGATAATCAAAACACCATCGCCTATACGACAACCTACAAATTTCACGGTGGCATACATCCAGAAGAACATAAGACATTATCGAATCAAACACCGATCATTGATTTGCCCGCACCGCCAATTGTCGTTCTACCATTAAACCAACACAGTGGAGCGCAGTCGCTCCCTTGCGTTGCCGTTGGCGACTCTGTGGTTACAGGACAAAAAATTGCTGAGGCTAAAGGCAATCGATCCGCCCACGTGCATGCCTCGGCTTCTGGAACCGTCGTTGCGATTGAAAACAGAGTTATCGCCCACCCTTCGGGACAATCGGACTTATGCATCGTTATTGAAACTCAAGATAACAATAAGCAACATTTTCTGCCTCCGATAAACAATCCGTTTACGACATCAAAACAAAGCCTGCTCGATCGTATTTTTGAATCCGGTATTGTGGGACTTGGCGGCGCGGCCTTTCCCAGCCATATAAAATTGATGCCTGATGTGGATCGATTAATTATTAACGCTGCCGAATGTGAGCCTTACATCACCTGTGACGATCGATTGATGCAAGATGAAGCACCACAATTGATTCAGGCGTTTGAGTTGCTGCGTCACATTGTGTCTGCCAAAGAATGCATTATCGGTATTGAAGACAATAAGCCAGAAGCCATAGCACAGCTAACCTCAGCGATCGAAACCTCTGGTTTAACAACCATCAATATTTGTATCGTGCCAACAAAATATCCGTCTGGCGGCGAAAAGCAATTAATCGAGCTGATTACCGGTCAACAAGTTCCAAAAGGACAACTTACAACTTCCCTTGGCCTTGTAATGCACAACGTTGCCACAGCGTTTGCCATATTCGAAGCAGTGACTCTCGGTAAACCGCTTATTGATCGAGTAACAACCGTGACTGGTCTTGGCTGTGAACGAAGAGGCAACTATCGCATTCGTCTGGGCACACCACTCCAGTGGATTCTAGAACAACTTGGCGTTCCTGCAGAACAAAAATTCACAACCATTATGGGCGGTCCGATGATGGGATTCAAGGTTCCTAACACAGCAGCATCGGTTGTTAAGTCAACCAATTGTTTAATTGTGGCAGAGCCCGACGAGTTGAATGAGCCAAGTACCGCACTGCCTTGCATTCGTTGCGGTGAATGTGCCGACGTCTGCCCGGCGAATTTATTACCGCAACAACTTTATTGGTTTGCACGCAGTGATGAATTTGAAAAAGCAGAAAATTATAACTTGTTTGATTGCATCGAATGCGGTGCCTGCGCTTATGTCTGCCCGAGTGAAATTCCTTTAGTTCATTACTATCGCTACGCAAAAAATGAAATTGTGTTACGTGCCAAGGAAAAACAACAAGCAGCGAAAGCACGCGAGCGTTTTGAGTTTCGTGAGTTTCGGTTAAAGCGAGAAAAAGCAGAACGCGCCGAAAAACATCGTAAAGCCGCCGAGGCACGAAAAAAAGCGGCAGAAGCCAAAGGCCAAACGAATGAAAAAAAAGCAACGATAGCCGAAGCGGTTGCACGAGCTAAAGCCAGAAAACAAAAAAAGCAGGACGATCAAAGTTCATGATGTTGAGCTCATCACCTTATAAAAAATCATCGCACTCTGTTTCTCAACTGATGCAGCTGGTTATCTTTGCCACTATACCAGGTGCGATTGCTCTGTTTTACTTTTTTGGTTGGGGTGTGTGGTTTAATTTAATCGTTTGCTGCTCGGTCGCTTACGCTAGTGAATGGCTTATCGTGAAATTACGCAATCGTGATCCGAAAAAGGTTTTATCCGATTACAGTGCTTTATTAACTGCCGTATTATTAGCCTTAGCGTTACCGCCCTTAGCGCCTTGGTGGGTAGCCACCATAGGTACACTATTCGCCATTGTCTTCGCTAAACATTTATACGGGGGTCTAGGATACAATCCTTTTAATCCAGCAATGACAGGCTATGTTTTGCTGTTAATATCATTTCCAATGGCCATGACTACCTGGCTACCGCCACAATCGATTGCAGCACAGGCTCCGGATTTTATTAGTAGTCTGCAATTGTTTTTCAGCGGTAGTGACAGCCAAGGAAATACTCTAAATTATTACACATTGAATGCGGATGGTTTCACCATGGCCACTCCGTTGGACGAAATAAAAACCAGTTTCAGTATGGGTTATGTTTTCGATGAAATAAAAAACAAACCTATTTTTGGCGATTGGCAAAATGTTGGCTGGCAATGGGTCAATTTAGCTTTTCTTGCTGGCGGTTTATTTTTAATCGTTAAAAAAGCTATTTCCTGGCACATTCCGGTGAGCTTTCTTGCTGCCATATACATTACCAGTTTTCTTGCTCACGGTTATGATCCCCAACTCAATCCTGCTCCCATGATTCACTTACTCAGCGGCGCTACCATGCTAGGTGCTTTTTTCATTGCAACGGATCCTGTTTCAGCAACCACAACAAACAAAGGAAGAATTATCTTCGGCGCCGCTATCGGATTTATTGTTGTGATGATTCGCAACTATGGTGGCTATCCAGACGCTATTGCATTTGCTGTTCTCATAATGAATATGGCTGCACCATTAATCGATCACTATACACAGCCAAAGGTTTACGGCTCGCAGGAGCTTAAATAATGCTGTTTCGGTCCATCTACAAAAGCACGTTTGAACTTGGCGCATTTGCACTGTTATCCATCGGACTCATAGCATTATTTCATTGGATGACTAAAGATAAAATAGAAGCAGAAATGCAAGCTAAATTAGCACGCACTTTAGGAGAATTAGTGTCTCCTTCCGAATACGATAATGATGTGTACCATGATTGTATTGTATTCGACTCGAAAGGTTTACTACACGCCAGTGAACCAACCCGGTTTTATCGAATGACCAAAAATAATAAACCGGTTGCGGCAATTTTTACCGTAACAACTCCTAAAGGATACAATGGCGATATCCAATTAATAATGGGTATTTATGCGAATCAAAAAATTGCTGGTGTGCGTACGATTCAACATAATGAAACACCCGGCCTAGGCGACAAAATCGATCTCGAAAAAAGCAACTGGATCACCCAATTTACTGGTTTGTCTTTAGATAATACTCCTGAAGACCAGTGGAAAGTCAAAAAAGATGGTGGTCAGTTCGACGCGTTCACAGGCGCAACAATAACGCCGCGCGCTGTTTTAAATGCCATTAAAAATGGACTAGAATTTTTTAAACAGCATCAGAATGAGCTGTTTAACAAGCCCAATAAATGCGGAGCAATCGATGAGCACTAATGCCAATTACTCCACCATTGCTATCGATGGACTTTGGAAAAATAATCCCGCCTTAGTCCAATTGCTAGGACTTTGCCCGTTACTGGCCGTTAGTAATACACTGATTAACGGATTAGGTTTAGGAATAGCAACCACGATGGTTCTGGTCGGCTCCAATATTTCAGTGTCGTTTGTCCGCCACTGGATCCCAAAAGAAATTCGAATACCCGTCTTTGTCATGATGATTGCATCTTTCGTGACAAACACTCAATTATTAATGAATGCTTTTACTTACGAACTCTATTTGGTTCTTGGAATCTTTATCCCACTCATTGTAACCAACTGCACAATTATTGGTCGTGCCGAAGCCTTCGCCTCAAAAAATCCGATTATTCCATCGTTCGTTGATGGTATAACGCAAGGAATCGGCTTTTCCGTTGTTCTCGTTCTATTGGGAGCGGTAAGAGAGCTCTTAGGCCAAGGCACTTTGTTCTATGGTGCTCATCAGTTACTGGGCGACTGGGCAAAAGTATTGACCATTCAAGTCTACGAAGTTGAACAATCATTCTTATTTGCGATATTGCCACCCGGCGCTTTTATCGCTTTAGGACTATTTATCGCACTTAAAAATATGATTGATAAGAAATTGGCCGAGCGACAATCCACTGCAAACCTTATCAATTACCAACAATCGACGCCAAAATAACTCTGGTTAAACGCGTTAACTCTGGATTTTTAAACAGAGTTGGTGGTAGCATCTTACGAAAGAATAAGAACAGGCTAACACAGGTATGTCTAAAGGCCGTTTAGTGATTGTCGGAACAGGGATGATCACTCCGAAACACATTACTCAGGAAGCAATCAATCACATCAAAAATGCCGATTGTGTCTTCTACATTACGCCCGACGCCCTCTCAACTGGTTATCTTAAATCTCTTAATAAAAATTTAATTTCTCTGACCGACTGCTATCAACAAACCACTCATCGCCGAGATGCTTATCAATTAATGGTTGACCGAGTCATGCAGGAAATCGAAAAAGAATTGAGAGTCGTCGCAATTTTTTACGGCCATCCAGGCGTATTTGTTACGCCTTCTCACGACCTAATGAAACTTTCACAAGAACGCAAAATTGATTGTCAAATGCTGCCCGGTATTTCAGCTGAAGATTGTCTTTTTTCAGATTTGGGGATTGATCCCGGCTCTGTCGGTTGCCAAAGTTACGAAGCAACGTTTTTCTTGCTCAATAAACTGGCGATCAATACATCTTCTCCCCTTATTATTTGGCAACTTGGTGTCGTTGGCGATTTGTCATTCAGTACGCAAATAAAACCAGCATCCGACGGAATGGCCATGCTACAAAATAAATTAGAACTTTTTTACCCTTCTGATCATTGCGTCACCCTTTACGAAGCCGCGACACTGCCTGGTTTTCGCCACAGAGCAGAGTCCGTACCCTTAAGTCAATTATCTGAATTATCAATTAATGATATTTCCACGTTATATATACCAGCAACAACATCGCCCGAGCCTGACAATGATTTTGTCAATCAATGGCGGCAATTACAATAACATCACTTGGAGCACATCATGTCTAACAACCTGTTAAATATTCTAAATGAGTTAAGCAGCAATCCCGAGTTAGAAAGTCAATACAAACAAGACCCTGATTCGGTGATGTCAAAATTTGAATTAACCGACGACGAAAAATCATTACTGAAAAATGAAGACACTCAAGGTATCGAAGCGGCATTACAATTAAGTGGTGATAAGGGTTCGATTCAAAAAATAATCAAACTAACCTAATGAAAAAAAATATGTCAGCATTTGAGAAAAGCAAACTGTTGTTTCGAAATATAACAACAGTTTGTTTCTTGTTATTATCGAGTATTACCGTATGGTCCAACCCAATGCCGGCGTCTGGCATCAGTGAATTAAATGACAAAGCACAATCGTTTTTGGAACTTGGTGATTATGTCAATGCTTATAAGAATGCCTTTAGCGCGAGAGAAGAAGCCATTTATCAAAATAATCAAGAAGAAATAGCGCGAGCCGTTCGAACGATTGGTAATAGTTTTTACTACCTTGCCGATTTTCAAGCATCGCTACGTTATTATGAGCAAGCCTTAATGATTTACCAATCATTAAACGATATTCAAATGCAAGCTCAGGTGATCAGTAATATTTCATCAATTTACAGTGAGCTTTTGGATTTTGATACGGCCATTGAAATGGATATGAAGGCACTTTCATTAGTTAAAGGGACTGATTTTGAAGATGATTTTATTTGGTTGAAAGTCAACCTTGCATATGATCTGGGAAGAAATCAAGAATTCGATAACGCGATCAGTCAATACAAATCTCTAATTAGGCCATTAGAAGAAGAAGGAAATAAAAACTACCTTAATTATTTGTATCGACAATTATCAGAAATTTATCGTCGTTCTGGAGATACTGAAAACGCACTACAAATGATTGATAAAGCCATTGCGCTAGCGCAAGAAAATCAATCGGACGAACTTTTATATGGTAGTTATTTAGAGAAAGCAGAAATCTATCTCGCACAAAACCTACCCGATCAAGCGATTCAGCATACCAACGAAGCTTTAGACTATTTTCAAAACGTGCAGCGTCGCTCCCTCATCATTCAAGCCTACAGCTTATTACATCGAGCCAATGAAGCAGTTGAAAACTTTAAGGCTGCTGCGTTTGCACTGAAAAATCAAAAAGAAATCGAAGACGAAATTGAGTCAATAAAATCACGACAATACAGCAAGGTTTTAGCTATCGAAAAGCAGGTGAAAGAACAAAAAGACGCTTTAAAATCGATTCAAAATCAAAAAGATCAGCTGATTGCAAACTATAGCGAAACCGTAAGTTTGTTAATAACTTTGGTCGTTCTATTCGCCTTTTTTGCCGCATTCTTTTTAATCACAACTCTCATTTATTACAGGAAATTCGACTCCACAAAAAAGGCCGCTACTTAGCGGCCTTTTTCAATTGATAAATGCAATGTCTACATTTAAAAAGCAGAATTACCAACTAATCTTGATACTTCTCGAAAACCAAACAGGCATTAGTTCCACCGAAACCAAAGCTGTTGCTTAAGACACGATTTATCTCAAGCCCCTCTTCCGCAGTGGTAACAACGGGAAATCCCTCAGCCTCAGGATCCAGTTCATTGATATTTGCTGAACCAGCAATAAAACCATCCTTCATCATAATTAAACTGTAGATAGCCTCATGAACACCAGTTGCACCGAGCGAATGACCCGCTAAAGATTTTGTCGACGAAATTTTAGGCATATCATTACCGAACACTTCTTTTAAGGCTTTCAACTCCGCGACATCACCTACCGGAGTACTTGTACCGTGCGTGTTCACATAATCAATTTTACCGTTTATCGTTGCCATAGCTTGTTGCATGCAACGAACGGCGCCTTCACCTGATGGCGCGACCATGTCGTACCCATCGGAAGTTGCACCATAACCGACAAGCTCAGCATAAATTTTTGCACCGCGTGCTTTTGCGTGCTCCAACTCTTCTAAAACGAGAATGCCACCGCCAGAAGAGATAACAAAGCCATCACGTGTCGCATCGTAAGGTCGAGAAGCCGTCTCTGGTGAATCGTTGTATTTCGATGACAATGCGCCCATCGCATCAAACAACAGTGTTAAACGCCAGTCTTCTTCCTCGCCGCCACCAGCAAACATGATATCTTGTTTTCCCATCGCGATTTGCTCAAACGCATTACCGATACAATGCGCGCTCGTTGCGCACGCCGATGAAATCGTATAATTAATACCTTTAATTTTAAAAGGCGTTGCTAAACAAGCTGACGTTGTACTCGCCATTGTTTTCGGTACAGCATAAGGCCCCACTCGTTTAACTCCGCGGGTTTCACAGGTTTCTACGGCTTCAACTTGAGTTTTCTGAGAACCGCCACCAGATCCCGTAATAAGTCCGGTGCGTACGTTAGACACAAGCTCATCAGATAAACCGGCATCTTCAATCGCTTGTTGCATCGAAATGTAGGCATATCCGGATGCATCTGCCATAAAGCGCACGACTTTTCGATCGATGTGGTCTTTAATGTCCAGCTCGGGTCTGCCCGCAAGATGACTGCGTAACCCCTTTTCTTTGTAGAGCTCTTTAAACTTTATTCCTGATTTTCCCGCTTTCAAAGAAGCAGTAACCTCATCAACATTATTTCCAAGACAGGAGACAATTCCCATACCTGTGATGACTACTCGTTTCATATAAAACCCTGACTGGTTAGAACAATTTTTAGATTAAACGATTAAAATGATTCGGTTGAGTCAAATAAACCAACCCGCAAATCTTTTGCGGTGTAAATTTCTTTGCCATCAACAGATACCGAACCATCCGCAATAATCATTTTTAATTTGCGACGAATAAGTCGCTTAACATCAATTCGGTAATTTACTTTTTTGGCGTCGGGCAAAATTTGCCCAAAAAATTTAATTTCTCCAGATCCAAGTGCTCTGCCTTTACCAGACTCTCCCAGCCAAGATAGGAAAAAGCCGGAAAGCTGCCACATGGCATCGACACCCAAACATCCGGGCATTACCGGGTCTCTCTCAAAATGGCATTCAAAAAACCACAAATCAGGTCGAATATCGAGTTCAGCATCAATATAGCCCAAGTCATGTGCTCCACCTTGATTACTAATTGTTGAGATTCGATCCATCATAAGCATATTGGGAAGAGGCAAT
Organism: Pleionea sediminis; assembly: GCF_007570825.1. Classification (GTDB taxonomy): domain Bacteria; phylum Pseudomonadota; class Gammaproteobacteria; order Enterobacterales; family Kangiellaceae; genus Pleionea; species Pleionea sediminis. The sequence goes on from NZ_SUNB01000002.1 coordinate 145,499, forward strand.
CGAGAAACCGTGTTTCCTGCCGGACCAACAAGCTCTCCTTTACCGCAGGTAATTAAATCTTCGCGGGAATACTGACTGGTAATGAGCATGTAATACCTTTATTGATTAACGTTTAACCTGATTAAAACAGCTTCAGAGCGCGTATTATGCCTACCTGAGCAGTCTAAACTGGTATGACCTTGAATCGCAATCGACTCTTAATAACTTGTCTAACATTTATTACTTGTATACTACCGTTACTTTCTCCGATTCTACCCTTGTTATGTGTCAAACATAAAACGAAATTTGCTTTCATTAACAAGTCGCATAAGAGTGCAGTTGACTATAACTATCATAACCAAAAGCATGGACTGCACCAAAACATACCAACAAACACTCCAGCCACACTCCTGTCAGCCATTATCTCTGTCTAAAAGCATCAATTAAGTTGGCACGTTTTCTGATTGCGTTTTAGTTCGTCGAAGTTTTAAAAAACAAAAACATCGACTTCGCTAGCGACTTTGACAGAAAAAAATAAAAGGGGATGAGCCATGCTAACAACATCAAAAAAACTACTTCTCATAACAAGCGTTTCACTAGCCTCAACACTAACATGCGCAGAAATTTCTACCAATCTCGGATACACATCGGAATACTATTTTCGTGGTATTTACCAAGCAGAATCGTCTGCCAGTGCGGGGATTGATTTTTCGCAAAGCGGTTTTTACGCTGGCGTATGGGGAGCAGATGTTGGTGACGGACTAGAGACGGACGTTTATGGCGGATACGAATTTGAATTCGCGAAAGATTTCTCGGCATCAGTAGGCTTTACAGGTTATTACTATACTGGAGAATTTGATGATACCTACGAAGAAATAAATTTAGGCTTGAGTTATAAATTCATTTCTATTGGTTACTCTGTTGGCACTTGGGACGGTGGAACGGATATCGATGATGACTATGACTTTCTTCAAATAACTGTTGAACATGAGGGGTTTTATGGCACTTACGGCTCCTTCGGTGATGAAGCAGATGGCGATTACTTCGAGTTTGGATACGGAACTGAGATAGGAGGTTTCGATACTTCGATAGCTTTGATACTAAGTTCCGAGGAATTATCCGATCAACTCGACAGCTCAGATAATCCAACAGAAAGCGAAGCACTAATTTTTACAATTTCGAAATCATTTGATTTATAAAATGAAGAAACTTAATTAAATAAAGCGCTCGAAAATTTTTATACTGGCGTAATTATTTGTGCGACTCATCCAAGGATGAAAAATAGCGTCCAGTAAAAAGCCCGATGTTTATCGGGCTTTCTTTTTTACAACAAATTGCACGTCTATTACTGGTTAACAGGCACTTTATTCTTGTCGCCAAGTTGTGCCGTCTCGAGAGTCTTCCAAAACGATTCCTTCAGACAATAGCAAATCTCGAATTTCATCACTTCTGGCAAAGTTTTTATCTTTACGCGCCTGATTACGTTCCTCAATTAACGATTCGATTCTTTCAACATCAACCGAAGAGCTAGATGAAGAAGACTGCAAAAACTCAACAGGAGATTGATCTAATAAGCCCAGAGCATTTCCTAATATTTTAAGAGTTGCAGCAAAGTCATGAACAGAGTCGTCTTGCTCCTTCTTAGCACGATTCAATTCTCGAGCTACTTCAAATAGTAGTGCCATGGCTTCAGGCGTATTAAAATCATCATCCATCGCAACTCTAAATTTTTCATCATAAGAAGCGATTAGTGAACCTTTTTCTGGAGAGGTATCTCGAAGTGCAAGATACAACCGCTCCAAGCTGGCATCCGCTGCTTTTAAATTTTCTTCGGTGTAATTCAACTGGCTTCGATAGTGACTCGACATCAAGAAAAATCGTACCGACTCGGCTCGAAAAACTTTAAGCACCTCACGAATGGTAAAAAAGTTGCCTAATGACTTCGACATTTTTTCTTCATCAACCTGAACCATCCCGGAGTGCATCCAGTAATTAACAAATTGACAACCGTTTGCAGCTTCAGATTGAGCGATTTCATTTTCATGATGAGGAAACTGTAAATCGGATCCACCACCATGAATATCAAATTGGTCACCCAGGCACTGTTTACTCATGGCAGAACATTCAATATGCCAACCAGGTCGCCCTTTTCCCCAAGGAGAATCCCATGAAGGTTCATTTGGTTTAGCCGGTTTCCAAAGTACAAAATCAAGAGGGTCTTTTTTATCTTCAGCAACTTCGACACGCTCTCCCGAACGCAAGTCTTCGACATGTTGTTTACTCAGTTTTCCATAACTATCAAACTTGGATACCGAATAATAAACATCTCCATGCTGCCCTTCATAAGCAAAGCCCTTGTCGATCAACGTTTGAATGATGTCGATAATCTCAGGCATTGATTGGGTTGCATGAGGCTCCAAATCAGGTTGTCGTAAACCAAGCGCGTCAAAATCTTCGTGCATCAAACGCTCATAGCGCTCAGTGACCGCCTCAAAAGGTTCCTCGTTTTCATTGGCTCGATGAATAATTTTGTCATCGATATCGGTAACATTTCGAACATAGGTGACTTTATAACCTAGGTATTCGAAGTAGCGGGCAATAATATCAAATGCAACGTACGTTCGACCGTGTCCCACATGACAATAATCGTAAATTGTGATGCCACACACGTACATTCCCACCTTTCCTTCGGTGATGGGTTTAAAGGCCTCTTTCTGGCGAGTTAAATTATTGTAAACGTGTAGCATAAACGTCAATATCCTTAAAACTTGATTTGAACCGCAGATTATACTGCCTTGCATAGTTTTTTCGAAGATCCTCCCCATAATAAACGCATCTATGAGTCAACGTCTTGTCAATTTATGGCATAATTTACCGCAAACAACCTCAGAGGATTTTCAAATGGTTATTATTCATACCAATATGGGTGACATCAAGCTCGAGCTTTTTGAAGAAAAAGCGCCGAAGACAGTTAAAAACTTCAAGGAATATGTTAAGTCAGGCCACTATAACAACACTATTTTTCACCGTGTCATCGATGGTTTTATGATCCAGGGCGGAGGATTTGAGCCAGGAATGATCCAGAAAGACACCAAAGATCCCGTCGATAATGAAGCCAATAATGGCATCTCAAATAAAGTTGGCACTGTGGCTATGGCGCGCACCATGGATCCACATTCAGCAACTAGCCAATTTTTCATCAATGTAAAAGACAACGACTTTCTCGATTTTAAAAGTGAAACACCACAAGGTTGGGGCTACTGTGTATTCGCTAAAGTTTCCTCAGGAATGGAAGTTGTCAACCAGATTAAAGGTGTGGAGACAGGAAATATTGGAGGTCATGGCGATGTCCCTAAAGAAGAAGTGATCATAGAATCCGTGGAACTGCTGTAACGCAGATTAGTCATCATGATTAAACATTTCATTTCAGATCTGCATTTATCAGAAGAACATCCGCATCTCTTGCGGATGTTTGATCGATACTTGAAACATTATGCGCCCGAAGCGAATGAACTCTATATACTCGGCGATTTATTCGAAGTATGGATTGGCGATGATTACCTCCCTGAATGGTTAATTGAAATAACCAATTCACTCTCCGAGTTATCAAAGTCGACAAAGATATATTTTTGCCATGGTAACCGAGATTTTCTAGTGGGTGAGCGTTTTGCAAAAAGTGCACGCATATCCTTACTCAGTGATTACTCAGTTGTTGACCTTGAAGAAACGCCGATACTTTTATGTCATGGCGATACATTGTGTACTGATGATGTTGCCTATCAAAATTTCCGAGACGAAGTTAGAACGGATAAATGGCAAACAGAGTTTTTGAATCTACCCATCGAAAAACGACTAGCCATTGCCAATGGATATCGCCAACAAAGCAAAGAAGCGACAACGGATAAATCCAATGACATTATGGATGTTAACCAGCAAGCTGTTGATGAAACCTTTAAAAAATTTAACGTTGACTTTATGATTCATGGTCATACGCATCGGCCCGCAACGCATGTCAAACATCAACAATATCGAATTGTATTAAGTGACTGGGGAAAACAAGGTCAGTTCTTAGAGTTTAAAAATGGTGCGTTAAAGTCATTCCGATTTGATGAGCATGGTCGCTTTGAAGATACTGAAGTCACTGGCTGTTCAGTACACAAGAAATAACTCTTCGTTCATAAGTTTCCGAGACAAATAACAGGCCCTAATAAAGTGATCTTTTCGAGTCAAATTATTGAGCCTGTCAACCATTAAAGAGCTTACGCAGGAACACCGCTGTGAAATCGAAAAACAGTATCAGGTGACTCAATTAACTCTGCTTCTAACTCACCAAAAAATTCGACTCGCTCTTCGATCGGTTCTTTTGAATACTCTCGTGCTAACGCCAGATAATCTAAAAAGTGACGACTTTCTGATTTTAATAAGAAACGGTAGTATTTCGCTAATATTGGATCAATTGGCTCGATAACCGGGGCTAAAGCAGCAAATCGCTCACAAGAACGAGCCTCAATGTAAGCTCCAATAATCAATACATCAATGAGTGCGCGCTCTTCGCCGAGTTTTACGGGTTCACGCAGTTTCGCCGCGTAACGCGATGCCGACAAATGCTGATATTCAATGTTTCGCTCCCTCATTAATTCAAACACCTGCTCAAAATGACGCAATTCTTCACGAGCGAGCCGGGATAATTTGTGCAATAAAGATTGTCGCTCAGGAAACTTAAACATTAAGCTTAAAGCTGTAGATGCAGCCTTTTTCTCACAGCGAGCATGATCAATCATTAAAGTCGGTAAGTCATTAACAGCGTGCTGCAGCCAAGCATCAGGGGTCTGACATTTTAAAAAGTCGTGAACGGGAGAAATATCCATAAGTCTTCAGGCAAAAAGGTTGATTATAACTCGAAATCCCTTTGGTCCAAAAGGGTTAACTCGTCTGCTCTGGCGCTCTTTTAAGAATCCAACTTCAAATGGCTAACATTTCGTTTAAAGCGGTCGTAGACAACACCTTCGGTTCCCAAACTCTCGCGATAACGTAACGCATGGTAATCTCGGACGATAGGCATTAATTTATCACGCCATTCTGGGCGAGTTTCTAATACTCGATGGACAAAACTTAAACAACCTTCCGACGGTTTCTTTTCAAACTTTTCGCGCGCGAGCTTTCTAAGAAAACGTAGATAAGCCTCACCCACCTTATCCAACTTTTGAGTTTCACCACGAAATTTTCGCGCTATATAGTAAAACAGGAACCCGATGACCGTCAGAACGATTAAGTATAAATAGGGTCGAGGAATTTTATCTAAATACAAAAAGCTCATAAAATCCCATTGCCGGGATTGATTAAAATCAAGCACCCACTCTTGCCAAAAGCTATTCACACTATCGACCCACTGCTCAAGTAGGTCAAACGTGCCAATCTCTAATTTCATGGCTTCAGGCAAAGCATCAAATAAAAATCCTCGACTTTCAACTTCTTGTAATAGAGATTCGTCGATACGAGAAGGATCAATCGCTGCCGTCGGATCTATTCGTGTCCAGCCGTTACCTTGACTCCAATATTCCAACCAGGCATGAGCATCTTTTTGCGATATTAAAAAATAATCACCAACTTGATTGTACCGACCGCCTTGATAGCCAACAACAATCCGCGCTGGGATGCCAACAGCTCTCAACATCAGTGTCACACTGCTCGCATAATGCTCACAAAATCCCGACTGCTTCTCAAACCAAAAATCATCGACCATATTTTCGCGCATAATCGGCGGAGTCAAAGTGTAGTAATAAGGTTCGGTATTAATTCGTTGTAAGAGAAAGTCGATAAAACCTTTATCTGAATTGAAACGCGTATATTGTTCTCTCGCCCATTGTACCGAAAGCGGATTACTGTCTTTTGGAATCGCTAAATTGACTTGGCGAACAATATCCGGAAGATTAAATCCGTATTGAACATTTGGTGCACTGGTAACCTGATATCTTACTCGGTCAGTAATTCGCGTTTGCGAAGTCAACGTCATATCACCCAATAGCGTGGCAGCTTCCGAAAACTCCACCGGTGCATTTAATGCAAACAACCAGCGTTGCTGCGTTGGCTCAAGCGAAACACTATAAGTTAATAAATTATCGGATTTCATTTGAAAATCCAACGGCTGTTTCCGTGTTAAATTACTAACGCTCCAACTCAACCCATCAAACTTTTCAAATACTAACCCTCGCCAATAAAATTGAATAGATTGCGGGGGAGGTTTATCAAAACGAACACGAAACGCTGGTTCATCCAAAAGATTTAAAGAATTAATATCACCCGGCGTCATCATGTCAGAAAAGCCAGAGCCAGCTAGTGACTGATTGGGCATTCGCCATAAAGGACCAGGTAAACGTGGAAAAAATAGGAAAAACACAATGACAATAGGCAAGGCATACGCCAATAACTTAACACTGGGCTTCCAAGAAACGCGTTTGGCCGATACCGAATTAAAAATCATCAAATGATAAACAATCATGCCATAGGCAAAAAACATATAACCCAAAACAAAAAATGACTCGGTGAATAAAAACACCATTGAGTGAACAAAAAAACCTAACGTGATGAGTAAATTTAGGTCTCGATATTTTTCCGACTCAAGAATTTTCAAACTGTACATCACTACGATGAGTGAGACGCCAGCTTCTTTACCTCGAAAAGTTCCAAATTGTACAAAGACATAAATGGCCGCTCCGATACTGATTGCAGACAATACCCAACGATTGAGTTTTGGCGAGTAGTTGCGGTAAGAACAATAAAAGACCCAAAGCAAAGGAGCTAAAGAAATTAAACTGGCTATGAGAGGAATAAATAAATATAGCGGCGCCAACACTAACAACTGAATAACGACCAGCCGCAATTTGGTAGGCGCGTGAATAATACGTTGGCTTTCAGGTAAGATTAACATAATTACAATTTAGCTAGCGCCGTTAAACAACGATGCAAATGCTCGTCGCCTTGTTCAGGCTCTATCATTTGCCCCGGCAACTGCAATCCAAATACACTATTATCTTTATTCGCTTGTAAACACAAATAACAAAGATACGATAGCCTTTTTTCAGTATCTCTTGTTTCAAATGCATCAAAATCAAAAATGTAAGGGTTGGATTGATAATCAACAAATTGCTTTGTTTGTAATCCTTTACCACTGGCAAAACTTTTCCAATGAATGCGCGACAAAGAGTCACCTTTCTGGTAAGTCTTTAACCCGTAGTAATCTTCTGTTCCTACTCGAACCATCTCTTCATTTTCGCTACCGCGTCCTGCATTATTTGCATTGTAACTGTCTGGCTCAATGGGCGTCGGATAAACAATATAGTGAGTGTCAAAAAACAACCAACTCCAAGCCTGTAGAAAGCCAAACGGATAATAGGTTTTGCATTGAACTTTCGGCAACAAGAACTCGCCTCTTCGTTGACACGGCAAACTAATTTCCTGACGATTTTCAGATTCAGACTCTATATCCAAAGTTTGTATGTTCTGTCCTTTAAAACCAACACCAATTGCGTAGTGCTCTTTTTTTGAATATACCGTGAGTGACAATCGCAAGTTCTCATGACAAAAAGCAGGTTTGGGAGGATGACAAGCAATCGTTAAACCCACTAAATTATTATAGGTTAGAAGAATTGCCAATAACCCAATAGTCATGGATAAAAAAGTAGCGACAAAGATTAAATTATTTTGGTAATTTGTTGCACCGACTCCCATCAAAATAACAGTCAGCAGCAATAAAAAACCGTATCGGGTTGGAAATATGTAAGTATTTTTCTGATTTAATGCGATGGTATTCGCACGCGGAGCACGCGCTTTCTGCCAAACTTCAATTTTATTGAGAAATGCATTTTTAATGCTCATGAAATAGCTTAATGTGGTACGGCTGTGTTCTGTAAAATACTTTCTGCAACATCATTTCCATCCAGCTGACTGCTCCCAGATGTCATGAGACGATGCCCAACAACCGGCACAAATACCCGTTGCACATCTTCTGGAATTACATAATCTCGACTTTGTAGCCAAGCGTGTGCTTTTGACGCTTGCGATAACGCTAAACCGGCACGTGGCGAAACACCATGCACCAACTCCGGAGACTGTCGCGTTTGCACAACCAATTTTAGAAGATAATCGGCCACACTATCGCTAAGAGGAATATTTTTAATCGTAGACTGAATAGAAACCAATTCTTCTGGTGCCATTTGAGCTTGCACGGTGTTAGCAAAACTTCGGTTTTCACCGTTCAATAACAAGGACTTTTCAATTTCCGGATGCGGATACCCTAAAGACAAGCGTAATAAAAATCGATCGAGCTGGGACTCGGGCAAAGGGTAGGTTCCCAATTGATGAGATGGATTTTGCGTTGCAATAACGAAAAAAGGTTCCGGTAAATTCCGTGTTTCTCCCTCAATGGTTACTTGATGCTCTTCCATCGCCTCAAGCAGCGCACTTTGTGATTTAGGGGTTGCACGATTAATTTCGTCAGCTAATACCACTTGCGAAAAAATGGGCCCTGGATGAAACGTAAATGCCTGAGTATTTTTATCGTAAATCGCCGAGCCAGTAATATCAGCGGGGAGAAGATCGGATGTAAATTGAATGCGTTGAAACTCCAATCCAAACACTCTCGAGATCGCATGGGCTAAGGTTGTCTTCCCCATTCCAGGTAAATCTTCAATTAAAATATGCCCTTTTGCCAACAGGCAAATAACGGCTAACTCAACTTGTGATTCTTTACCCAGAATAACTTTATTTAATGTGGCTTGTATCGATTGAATCTTATCTCGCATAGTAACTCACGGTTTTGAATTGTGAAATTTTATCGATAAATTTATAATTCTCAGATATCGCAACTCAATTCGTTCGACGACCAGTACTCATTCAGCAACTACTCAATCAGCAAAATACCAATATCTCTGACATTTGTTCGCCCCGGAGCCCAATCTATAATCGAATCAATAGCTTCCAACCCAGTATAGCTGTTAAATTCCGTTAAAAGTAGTACCGGGTCACAACCCTTATCAATAAGTTTTTGCCAAGTTTGATTATCGACATAAGCGCCCGCAGCGCCTGAGTTACCGTCAAAACCATCGGAGGCAATGGTCACAAATTGAATCGGCTTTGAATAGTTGCGAATGATTTGTGCGACGAGCAAAGCCGAGTGTAAATTTCTACCTCCTATTCCAGTATCCTCGGGCAAATCTAGATACGTCTCACCATGAAATAAATACACGCCTTTGACTGACTTTTTGATCAGTGAGTGAATGCGTCCGACATAACTGGCTACACTCTCATCGATCTCCACAATATTGATTTCGGTATGCCCATTGAGTTTAAACATTCCTGCTATCGCTTCGCAAAGCTGTAAACTGTTACCAATGCATTGAGACTGACACAATAATCTTTCGGATGCTTCATCCTCTTTTCTGTTAAGTTGCACGTTCGTTAGACATTTTAAAACTTCATTAGGCAGCAAATCAGTTTTCAAATTGATGGGCTTTGGAAACAATAATCCTGAACCAACCAGACTCGGATCATCTCCAGCAACATCCGATAACATTAACTGAAGTAATGACGAGTTTTCAGGAAAGTAATTGAGCAATCCACCATTTTTGATCTTCGAAAACCGTTTTCGAAGATCATTCATGACTTCAATTGGCAGCGCATGGCGCAACATTAATTCATTCAGACGAAAAATTTCTGTCAGACCATGTTGCTCTTTTAAAACTTCCACCAATGCAGAGGATCCACCGGACATAAGGATGAGCCAATTTTTTGGTGTCGGTTGTGATTGGATAAATTGCACAAGCTTTTTGCCTGCGATTAAAGAACGTTTATCAGGAACAGGGTGACTTGACACTATTAACTTTGGAACGGGTAATGAATTTGCAATTGCTTTCCAATCGTTATCAAGCTTACGCTCAATATCCAAAGAGTAACCTTCTGGAAAAATAATCAGCGCTTTATCAATTCTCGCCGCCAAACTTTGCAATCCGAAATACATCGAAACAGCAGCTTTGCCAATAGCAATCACGTTAAAGCATTCATTATGAAAAATATTGGGGTGAATTAACAGGTACTCTTTAACCAGTTCCCGTGCATCATTGTTAACGAGTACCGTGTGAATTTCTGTAATTAAAGATTCTTTTACCAGGAGAGACAATGAAAAAGATCAATGTGAAAAGTTAAGAACGTTTAACATGGAAGAAAGCAAAACTCCAACGGTACCAAACACAATCCAATTAAAACTGACATTAGCAACCGTGAATAAATAGTAAAGCTTATCTCTCTTCGCAATATCCAAACCAATCCACATAAGGCTAAAACACGAAATTGCGTACACAGCAATACCAGAAAGCCAAGCCCAATGGCTCTTGGGCCACTCTATTGCATAGCTTAAAACTAATAATGCCTGTAAAACGACAATTATCCAGAAAATCCTTTGCATCATACGTTTAGCATTTGTGGTCTACTGAATTAGAATATTATTCCCATTAGTCGAAATAGTAGCTTAATTGAACATACTTTTAAACTAAGATAAGACCTGAAGCTACCATATAGAATGAAAATGAATAAAAACTCTATTAATGCCCTTAGGCTAACCAAGGATTAATAAAAAAACCAAGGCATTAAGCCTTGGTTTTTTATGTATTAACAGTAAATTGATGAAAATTTATTCGTAATACGCTTTTTCGTTTTCTGCCATGCTAACCAAAACAGGTGCCGGTTCAAAACGTTCACCACATTTGTCTTGATAGTATTTCAACCGTTCGACAATCGTTTTCACACTTTTTTCATCCATATATCGGAATGGTCCACCAAGAAATGGAGGAAAACCGATACCAAATACGGCACCGATATCACCGTCACGAGCACTTCGGATAATTCCTTCATCCAAACAACGAGCAGCCTCGTTAACCATCATCAAAACACAGCGCTCAACGATGTCATCTTCTGGAATACGAGTTCCGGGCTTAACCCCCAAGAGTTTGTACACACTTTCATCAACCAGTTTTTCACCCTTCTTACCACCGTATTGATAGAACCCCTTTCCATTTTTACGACCTTTACGGTCATCATTTTTCAACTTATCGAACATTTTTGGCGGTGTCATACGACTGCCAAATGCATTTTCAAGAATGGGAGAAACTTTAGTCGCTACATCAATACCGACTTCATCTAACAATGTCATTGGTCCCACCGGAAATCCAGTTTTGACCAAAGCTTTATCGATGAGATCAACACCAACGCCTTCTGATAAAAGATAAGCAGCTTCATTCATATAGGGCGCTAAAATTCGATTGACGTAAAATCCAGCACCGTCATTTACGACGATGACTGTCTTGCCTTGCTTTTTACCAAACTCCACACAAGTAGCAATAACATCATCACTTGTTTTATCAGTTTTAATAATTTCCAGTAGCGGCATTTTTTCTACGGGAGAAAAATAATGCAGTCCAATCACTTGTTCTGGACGTGAGCTGGCTTTTGTAATTTCAGCAATCGGAATGGACGATGTATTGGTCGCAAAAATGGTGTTATCCGAACAATGGGTTTCAACCTCTTTGACCATTTGATGTTTCAAATCCAAATCTTCAAATACGGCTTCAATCACCATATCAACACCTTTAAAGCCAGTATAATCAACTCCGCCGGTTAACATCGATTGAACTTTAGCCGCTTCAATTTTCGAATACTGTTTACGCTTCAGTTTTTTCTTCAGGATACTCCAGTTGTACTTCATGGCATTGTTAACGCCTTCCATCGATACATCCTTAAGACGCACAGGAATGCCCGCTTTTTCGACGGTAACCGAGGCTATCCCCGCACCCATCAAGCCGCCGCCTAAAACACCAACTCGTGAAATATCTTTCACCGCGGCTGAACCATCGACACCAGAATCTTTTTTCATTTCCGTCGTCGCGAAAAAGATCCCCATCAACTGTTTGGCAACCGGCGTCATCACCAACTCACCGAAATAACGCGCTTCAACTTCCAGGCCTTTTTCAAAACCATGCTCAGCGCCCATTTCAATACATTCAATGATTTTCAATGGGGCTGGATAATTGCCTTTGGTTTTTCCTTGAACCGTTTTGCGGGCTTTATCAAAAATTATTTTTCGACCAAAACTATTACTTTCTAGCGCAAGCTCTTGCGCGCCAGATGCGTTCATTGCGTTTTTCCAGTTCATCGGACGATCGTCACACGACTTTGACCAACGACCGGCTTTTGACATTGCCAATACACGTTTCTCGGCGGCTTTCATCAAGTTAGCCACTGGCACAATTTCATTAACAAGTCCGGCTTTTTTAGCGCGACGTGCATTCAATTGCTTGCCTGTTAACATCAAATCTAAGGCCGTCGCTATTCCGGTCAGTCGTGGCATACGCTGCGTGCCACCACTACCTGGCAAGACGCCTAACTGAACTTCAGGCAGTCCAAGTTTTGTTTTTGGGTTATCGGTACACACACGCTGATGACATGCCATTGCGAGTTCCAATCCACCGCCTAAACAAGCACCATCAATCGCTGCAACCGTCGGTATATTTAACTGCTCTAAACGATTAAAAATATCCTGCCCCGCTTTGGATAACTCTGCAGCCTCATTTTCGCTGGTAACCGCTTCTAACATTGAAATATCTGCGCCAGCAACAAAACTTCCTGGCTTACCGGAAGTGATGATCAAACCAACCACATTTTGATTTTCAATTTCATTTAACAAAGTTGCAATTTCATCAACAAATTCTTTTTTGAGCGTATTTTGCGTATCGCCGGGAACATCAATGGTAATGATGCCAATTTGCTGATCGTTTGTTTGAAACTGGAACGCACTCTTATTGTTACTCATTATTCAACCTCCAGAATCATTGCCGCGCCAAGTCCTCCTGCAGCACAAGCAGTCGTTAACGCAGTTCCACCACCGCGTCGTTTTAATTCATTTAACATCTGCGTGATTAAACGCGCGCCTGTTGCAGCAAATGGATGACCATAGGCCAAGCTACCACCCAGAACGTTAAACTTATCCATATCGATTTCACCAATCGCCGCACTGCGATTGAGTTTTTCTTTAGCAAACTCTTTAGACGCAAATGCTTTTACGTTGCACAAAGTTTGCGCTGCAAAAGCTTCGTGCATTTCAATTAGATCGAGATCGCTCAGTTTCATACCGGCTCGATCAAGCGCAATCGGAGTCGCATAGGAAGGCCCCATCAACATATCCCTAGTCGCATCAATGGCAGAGAAACCATAGCTTTTAATATAACCCAACACTTCATAACCGAGTTCTTTCGCACGTGACTCACTCATCATCAGAAGTGCTGCAGCACCATCGGTTAATGGCGTACTGTTTGCCGCGGTTAAAGTGCCGTGCTTTCTGTCGAAACAAGGTCTTAATTTCGCATAACCTTCTAACTTAGAATCAAAACGAATGTTGTTATCGATACGCATCCCTTTTTTGTAGGGTGGAACAAAAGCCGTCATCACTTCATCATCTAACTTACCATCATTCCAGGCTTGCGCAGCCAAAGTATGCGAACGATGCGCCAATTCATCTTGTTCTTCTCGAGTAATGCCATGATCACGCGCCATTTGCTCGGCGTTGTCACCCATGGTTAACCCTGTAGAGTACTCTTTAATCGCAGGAGGAACCGGCATTAAATCTTTCGGACGAATTTTTGAAATTAGTTTCAGCCGTTGACCCATAGTTTTTGCTTTACCCAAATCCATTAAGATTTGACCGAGCTTTCGAGAAACGCCAATTGGCACGACGGATGATGAATCAGCACCGCCGGCAATGGCAACAGATACGGTGCCCGCCATGATTGATTCAGCTACATTAACTGCCGATTGAAAACTGGTAGCACAGGCTCGAGTTACCGAATAAGCATCGGTATTCACATTCATGCCTGTTCCCAAAACAATTTCACGGGCAATGTTAGGCGCATCAGGCATGGTAATTACTTGACCGTAAACCAATTGCTCAATCAAATTCGGATCAATTTCAGTTTGCGCCATTAATTCGTTAACAACAAGCTTACCCAGATCTACCGCGTTCATCCCACGATAATGAGTTAACTGACGGGCAAATGGTGTACGCAGCCCTTTGACTATCGCTACTCGGTCACCCTTTGATGCTTTCCGAGTTGCTTTTTTCGCTTTAGGTTTTGCTTTGGCTTTCGGTTTGACTGATTCTTCTTCAGCCGGCTTTGTATCTTCAATTTCGCTCGACATGATTTATTATCTCAACAATTATTTCGGTTTGCCTTGAGTTTAGACTCTACTCCATTTTAATTCGACTTTCAAACAAGTGTTTAAATTGACTGTTTTGATTGCTAAAATTATTGGTTGTCGCAATTTGTTGCAAACTCAACAAATTCTATTCTGAATAAAACTGGAATTTTGTTGTCCAATCCGATACAACATACACCCCATTAATGCTTAAGGTGCAAGAAGTTAGACGATGGAAGTAAAAAACGAAATTCAACAATTAAAATCATTCCTCGAACAACGAATCGTCGGTCAGACCGATCTAGTGGAAAAAATACTAGTCGCCTTATTGGCAGATGGTCATCTTTTAGTCGAAGGTGCACCCGGCCTGGCGAAAACTCGAGCAATAAAAGAGCTTGCTCGCGGCGTCGAGGGTGATTTCCACCGCATACAATTTACCCCAGATTTATTACCGGCTGATTTAACGGGTACCGATATTTTTCGACCACAAACAGGCACCTTTGAATTTCAAAAAGGCCCTATTTTCCATAATTTAATTCTCGCCGATGAGATAAATCGCGCGCCAGCCAAAGTGCAATCGGCCCTACTCGAAGCAATGGCTGAACGACAAATTACGGTCGGCGGACACAGCTATCCGCTGCCCGACATTTTCATGGTTATGGCGACGCAAAATCCCATCGAGCAAGAAGGAACTTATCCTTTACCAGAAGCACAACTCGACCGCTTTTTGATGCATGTACTCGTTGACTATCCCAGTGCCGATGCTGAATTAGAAATATTAAAATTGTCTCGTGCAGAATCGCATCACGACGCGACTTTAAATGCTCCCGACGCAGAACTTACCCAAGAGGCTCTATTTGCCGCACGCGATCAAGTTCTGGATATTTATATGGCTGAAGAAGTTGAACAGTACATAGTGCAATTAGTTATGGCGACGCGTACGCCAGAAAAGTTCGACGAGCAACTCTCACGCTGGATCGATTTTGGTGGTAGTCCACGAGCGACCATTTCTCTCGATCGCTGTGCCCGCGCTAAAGCATGGCTAGAAGGCAGCGATTTTGTCACACCCGATAATGTTCAAAGTATCGCTCACGAAGTGTTAAGACACCGCGTTCTGCTTTCTTATGAAGCCGAAGCAGAAGGTGTAACCTCTGACGATGTTATCGAACGACTCATTCAAGTGGTTCCTGTTGCTTAACGACAAAGGCTTAACATTATTATGAAGCACTGGCGTCACAGCAATCCTTCAAAACCACCTTTAAAGCACCAACATCAGGTGGGAATCGAGCTGGCTCTGGAAGAACTTCTTGAGTCAAAACGATTTGCTGACAATCTGGAATTACCCACCCAGCAGAAAGTAAAAACCCATTTATTGGGAGGTTTTATTTCGCATTTTAAAGGTCGTGGCATGGACTTTGATGAAGCTCGCCTTTATCAAATGGGTGACGACATTCGATCTATCGATTGGCGAGTAACGGCTCGAACAGGAGAAGCTCACACAAAAATATATCGTGAAGAGCGCGAGCGCCCTGTTTTTGTCATTCTGGATCAATCAGCCAGCATGATGTTCGGTTCCCGGCAACAATTTAAAAGTGTTCTCGCTGCCAAACTAGCTTCGATAATTATGTGGAAGTCACTGGCCGATGGAAACCGATTCGGTGCACTGATTTTTGATGAATTCGAACATTTCGAAAATAAACCGGCGAGCACACGTAAAAACTGCTTAAGAGTGCTGAATAAAATTGTCGAAAATCACAATCAACAGATTGAACGCTTATATGTATCTCCCAGCAGCGAATTGCCCGGTGACAGCGGTCTGAGCCAAACCTTAAAAAGAACTCGAAAGTTGGCCCGCCCTGGCAGCCTAATTTTTATCCTGAGTGACTTTACTCAATTTGATAACGACTGTGAAAATCATTTACTGCGTCTCAGTCAACACAATGAGATCAGTTTACTGCAACTGAGCGATCCTCTTGAAAAAGATCTTCCTCCTTCGGGAAACTATACCATCACCAATGGTAAGCAACGAGTCGCCTTCAACACTCAGTCACGCAGTTTTAGAAAAAACTTTCATGAACAATTCGAACAGCGAGCTTCCTATTTAAAAAATTTAAGTATGAAAAACCGTATGCGTTGGAGTCTAGTAAATACCGAAGACAGTCTAGGGCAACTGCTTACAAATAATGGTTTGAGCTCATCGCGAGGTCGAGTATGAATCAGCCGGCACAAAGCGTCGATCCTCTCGCACAACTGAAAGATATTCACACACCGGATCCTATAAGCTGGTGGCCGTTAGCACCGGGTTGGTGGATTCTAGCGGTATTAATAATTATTACTCTTTTCTTTTTAACGCGATGGATTATCAAACGCGTTCAAGATAAGCCTGCTATAAAACAAGCAAAACAAGCCATTGAGCAATTAAAAACGAAACCACCTGAAAAACAGTTCTTAGTTGAGGCACTGCACCTTTTACGACGATCTGCCTTGTCAAAATTTGCTAAAGAGCAAGTCGCCAGTTTGCCTCTGCATACGCTCGCACAACAATTGTCAAAAGCACAACAATTGACATTAAATTCGCCTTCTATTGAACTGATGCACACAGCTCAATACGCGCCAGAAGTTTCTATCACTAACGATCAATGGCATTTATTTTTGCAAGATTTACAGCAACTCATTATCGCTCTGGATAAAACTCAATCCTTACCAAAGGAGGCCGAGCATGTTTGAGTTTGCCTGGCCTTTTCTACTTTGGTTACTGCCATTGCCTTTACTCATGTACGTTTTATTACCCAATGCCGCAGACCAACAGTCGGCCGCATTGCGCACCAGCTTGTTTTCTCGATGGCGACGATTATCTTCCCAAGAAGGGTCTGCTTCGAGAGGAAAACTTTGGCATTTACTATTAGCCATTCTAATCTGGATCGCTTTGATTATTGCCATGGCGCGTCCACAGTGGATTGGCGAACCCATTGAGTTACCAGCTTCCGGGCGCGATCTTATGATAAGTATTGATATTTCCGGTAGCATGGAAGCCAAAGACCTGAGTTTAAATGGTCAAAGAGCGACTCGACTGGAAGTGGTCAAAGACATCTTATCGGACTTTATTAAGAAGCGTGATGGTGATCGCCTTGGCCTAATTTTATTTGGAGAAAATGCGTATTTACAAACACCATTAACGTTTGACCTGATGACCATTCGCCATATGTTAATGGAGTCGGACATTGGCTTGGCCGGCGCCTCAAAAACAGCCATTGGTGATGGCATAGGTCTCGCCGTAAAGCGCTTGAAAGAACGCCCTTCAGAAAATCGTGTATTAATTTTACTAACCGATGGTCAAAACAATGCGGGAGCTCTTGAACCAATAGAAGCGGCAAAGTTAGCAAAGCATGCTGGAATTAAAGTGTATACCATTGGAGTTGGCGCCGATAAAATGATTGTTAACGATTTATTGTTCGGTCAACGTGTTGTTAATCCATCCGAGGAGCTGGATGAAGACACTTTAACAGCAATTGCGCAAATGACCGGAGGGCAATACTTTCGTGCACGAGACACACAAGAGTTAAAAACCATTTATGCGGAGCTCGACAAACTTGAGCCTATCGAAGAGGAAGGCGAAATTTATCGTCCAGTTAAAGAGCTATATTATTTACCACTTAGTGCTGCTTTAATCATTTATGCATTAGCATTTTTACTGAACTTGATGAATCAAATGATCATGGTTAGGAGAATTAGCTGATGGAATGGTTAATGAATCAATTCGACACCTTAACCTGGATCCGCCCGTGGGCGCTTTATCTATTATTACTTTTAATTCCCGTGTTACTGCTTGGCTGGCGAAGCGTTAAAAATCGCGGTCAGTGGCAAAAAGCTATCGACGAACACTTATTAAAATTTTTATTACAACAAGGCGAAACCAGTCGAAGTTTACTTCCCTTAATCGGTTTGATTTTAGGTCTTGCCGTCGGCATTATTGCTCTGGCAGGTCCAAGTTTTGATCGGCAGCCCGTTCCTGTCTATCGTTCTGGTGATGCTCGAGTTATTATTCTCGATTTGTCATTGTCGATGGACGCCGTTGACATTAAACCTTCTCGACTGACTCGTGCCAAACACAAACTAACCGACTTGCTCAATGCCAACAACGAAGGTGAATTAGCACTGATAGTGTACGCAGGCGATGCCTTTGTGATCAGTCCGCTAACCAGCGATGCCAAAACGATTGAAACAATGGTTCCAGTGTTATCGACTGGAATCATGCCCGTTCTAGGCAGTGAGCCTTATCTCGCCTTCGCCAAAGCGAAAGAACTACTCGACAATGCCGGAAAGCAAGACGGTCAAATCATCTGGATTACAGATGGTATTGAAGACATGGATGTCGAAATGATTTTAGATGAAATTAATGGCACCAGTTACTCATTATCGGTATTAACCGTCGCAACAAAAGACGGTGCGCCAATACCGTTACCCAACGATCAGGGGTTTTTGAAGAAAGATAATGGTGAGATTGTGATGCCAACGTTAAACATGGCGCCACTTCAAGAAATCGCTAACCAACATCCAACGGTCATTACCTCCATCACTCCCGACAATCAGGATATTCAGCGCCTTTTAAACAAAAGTGCGAGTGCCATTGATAAAGATGTTGAGAGTCAAGATGAAACCGTTAAAGATCGACTGGACCAAGGTTACTGGTTGATTATTCCATTGCTAATACTCTGCCTGTTCCTCTTCCGAAAGAATGCACAATTACCAGGCTTAGCGGTACTGGCAATGATTATGGTGCTACCGCCTAAAAGTCATGCCAGCTTCTGGGACGACCTTTGGTTAACTAAAGATCAACAAGCCCAGCGAGCACTGCAGAAAGAACAAGCAGAGAAAGCTGCACAACTATTTAAAAATAAAGATTGGAAAGGCAGTGCCCATTACAAAGCTGGAAACTATGAACAAGCCGAAACATTATTTTCCTCTGAGGACGATGCTACGTCTCTGTACAACAAGGGCAACGCATTAGCTCATCAACAGAAATTTGATGAGGCCATTGACGCTTATGAACAAGCACTCAAGAAGAATCCCGATATGGAAGACGCTCAGTTTAATAAAGAACTGTTGGAAAAACTAAAAGAACAACAAAAACAACAACAAGATTCGCAAGAGAATCAAGACCAACAAGAAAACCAAGATCAAAATCAGAATCAACAAGATCAGCAAAATAGTGAAAGTGAGCAGGACGAGCAAGAGCAAGAACAACAAGAGCAGCAGCAACAGCAAGAAAACCAGGAACAAAACAGCGAACAACAAAAGCAACAGCAGCAAGAAATGGATTTAGAAGATAACCGTGAAGAGCAAGAAAAGGATCAAGCACTTGAGCAATGGCTTAGAAAAATTCCCGATGATCCTGGCGGCTTACTGCGAAGAAAAATGTATCGTGAATATAAAAAACGTGGTCGAGAAAATCGCTACAGAAAAAAGGTATGGTAATTGGTGCTTAATATGAAGTCAGTCATCGTCGCGTTCTTACTATTGGTCAGCTCACAAGTGTCGGCAGGCATTAAAGCCTTTATAGACCGTCAAGACATTCATACGAATGAAACGTTTACATTAACTGTTGAGCTGGATGAGTACACTAACAATACACCTGACTTATCTTTATTTCCCAAAGAACTTAATGTACTAGGGAGCTCCAAATTTCATAGCTCCTCCATTATTAATGGTGTCTCTAAAACCCGCCTTGGTTGGAAAATTCAACTCATGGCCGATGAGCCCGGCGTCTATACCATTCCTGCCATTGAAGTGGGACAAAATAAAACATCTCCCATTCAATTAACGGTAAAAAAATCGAGCAGCAGCTTTAGTACGGATGAACAAGTAGAAGCCATTATGCTTAAAGCTGACGTTTCAAAAGACTCTGTTTTTGTTCAAGAACAAGTTGTCTTTACGATCAAATTGTATCGCGCACTTCAAACGCAATACGCGAGCCTGACAGAACCCAACTTAAATGATGCCTTAGTTGAAAAACTAGGTGAAGATGTACAGTACGAAACGACTGTTGATGGTCAACGTTATTTTGTTCTAGAGCGAAAATACGCAATTTTTCCACAAAAAAGTGGTGAACTTGAAATACCAGAAATTGTTTTTAGTGCAGATGTAGTACAAAGAAACAACGGCGGATTTGGTCGGCTACTCGGTCGAACCCGGCCAGTCAGCGTATCGACGGATCCGAAAACCGTATCAGTCAAAACCTACCCTCAAGGTCACTCTGGACTTTGGTTGCCGAGCAAAAAAGTGTCTATTGACAGTCGTTGGTCGAACTCGAAACAACACATTGTGGGACAACCCTCCACCTGGACCATTACTCTTACCGGCGTGGGTTTACATGAAAATCAACTTCCAGAGCTTGATTTACCGACAACACAGAATGTTAAGTGGTATCCCGACACCGCAGAGAAATCGAGGAACGTTACCAACGACGGCATTGTCGGCAAACGTGTCGAGCGTATCGCAGTGGTTCCGACAAAACCCGGCACTATCCAACTCCCCAAAATATCGTTTCGCTGGTACAACACAGAGACGAATCAATATGAAACGGCAGAGCTAAAAGCTCAAACAATTCAAGTCACCCCAAATCCCGAGATAAAAAGTTCGCCGGAACCTCAAGTAAATACGCTCGTCGAACCAACAAGCGAAACGGCAGAAACGCCCTCGATTTCGACCAGCAGAACATCAAATCCACTCTGGGTATGGCTTACTTTACTGTTCGCGATATTATGGATCGCCACTTTATTACTTTGGCTGACCAATCGGAAAAATGGAAACCTGGTGGAACGAAAAAGCCATTATAATCCACTCGATAACATTGATCTGAAAACCCAGATTGAAGCGGCAATCAACGCAAAAAACTCAGCAAAACTCTATCAGCACTTGCTAAACTGGATGAACACCATAGATGGCCCTGCGAGCTTTAACCAGCATCTATCGAAAATTCATGATGCAGATATTCGAGATGGATTAAAGTCGCTGGAAGCAAGTTTGTATGCCGGATCGAAAAGTAATTGGGATAAATATGGTCAAGTCAAAGGCTGGCTAAAATCCATTGAAAAACAGTTAACGATTAATCCGAAAAAACAGACAAACAACGCATTACCCGAACTTTACCCATCTAATTAATTCTTTCATCTAAGCATTCGAATGTGTCGCTGTAACGTGTAAAATGGCGGCACTTTCCAATGATTCAGTAATGGAGCACTCAATGAATTACTCAGAAACTAAGGCTGTGATTAGTGGCGGAGCATCTGGTCTTGGCGCCGGTGTTGCAAAAGATATTGTTGCCGCAGGTGGTCAAGTTGCACTGCTCGACATCAACGAAGAACAAGGTAATAAGTACGCTTCTGAACTGGGCGACAATGCCATTTTTATCAAAACTGACATCAGTCAGGAGCAAGATGTCGTTCACGCATTTGATAAGGCCGCTGAAAAAATGGGCGGAATAAATCTGGCGGTCGGATGCGCTGGTGTCTTAGGTAACGGTCGCATTTTAAGCAAAAAAGGTCCTATGCCCGCAGAGTTTTTTCAGAAAGTCGTCAACATTAATTTAGTCGGTTCATTTTTATTAACCCGTGAGGCTGCGAAACATATGCAAAAAAATGAGCCGAACGACGGTGGTGAGCGCGGGGTTATTGTTCATACCGCATCAATTGCCGCTTACGAGGGTCAATTTGGTCAGGTCGCTTACTCAGCAACTAAATCAGCATTAGTTGGTATGATTTTACCGACAGCAAGAGAATTCGCTCGCGACGGTATTCGCGCCATGGCAATCGCACCAGGCATCTTCGAAACACCGATGATGGATGGAGTCACCGACGAAATTCGCCAATCATTATACGACAGCGTCCCCTTTCCATCTCGTTTTGGTAAACCGGATGAGTTCTCATCCACAGTTCGCCATATTTTTGAAAACCCAATGCTTAATGGCAGTGTTATTCGATTAGACGGCGCTTGCCGACTGCAATAACCCCATAACTAATGACACCGAGTTTCGATTTAAACAAAATGCTCGGTGTCATCAAACTTTAAGCCAAAAGCTGATTTTCCCTTTCTTTCCCTCGCAATAACAAACTCAGTGAATCACTCATTAACGTCGTTTTAGTCGAGATAATCGCTCCGCTTTCTTATTCTTAGCTTCTTGCTTCGGCCAATCGCTCCAAAACTTCTCTATTCGTTCGATTCTACGACGATACGCCTGAGACTCTTTCTCGGTTGTGTTGAAATAGTTATCAAACGCTTCAGGATCTTGATTTAATAAATCAGTTGAAAATAGTGTCATTTGTCTTACTCCTCATTAGTTGATGAGTTCATTACACCAAAACAATCTGACCGAACTAGCGTCTGAATCTGGTTAAAACCGACCGATTATGGCGAAAATATGGCAATCACCAAAAATGACTTATTCCTGCTAAAACAGGTCTATACAGAATCCAGTAATAAAGAACAGGATTGAAGTGATTTCATCATAAGAAAACTCTAGTTATGATGTCAGTCGTATGAACAACACAGAAAAATTTAGAACACGGCATAAAGGATCATTATGATAATTTCAGGAAAATTTGACGTAACTTTAAATCCACTGGATACCTACGCGACATCACAAAATTCAATTAAGCTAGGCCGAATGGCCATCGATAAAACATTCTATGGAGAACTCTCTGCCAAAAGCACAGGAGAAATGTTAAATACTCGTTTACCTGTTGAGGGCAGTGCCGGCTACGTGGCAGTTGAATTCGTCACAGGGAAATTAAATGGAAAAGACGGTAGTTTCGTCTTGCAGCACTATGGAACAATGAGTAAAGATGGACAGAACCTAATCTTAGAAGTTGTGCCAGATTCGGGAATTGGCGAATTACAAGGTCTAAGTGGCAGTATGAGTATTCAAATTGAAAATGGACAACATTTTTATACTTTTGAATATGAATTAAACTGAAACAATTAATCACATTGCAAAGTTACTATAGCTTTTGTCATTCCTAACTGCCCAATAAGTAGCGATAAAACAAAATAAATTGTAACTTTGCAAGCTCACCTGCATTTCAACTTAGTCAATCTAGATTCGATCAAATATATTTTTTTTCGCAACATTTTCTAAACTTGCACCACAATACATACAATAATTAAAACTACTGGGCACTAACATACTGCACTGTATGCATTGATTCTTACTTTTTCTACGTTGCTCTCTCAGCTTAGTAGTTTCATCAATTTCATACTCAAGATCGAGAGTAACGTCTTGCAAATTTTTTTCTATGAACCGAGAAAGAGATTCGCAAACTAGCGAAAGCTTTTCCACTTCCTTTTCAAGATCGTTAATTCTTTCAGCATTGTCTTCGCTTTTCTTTACTGATCCTTTTGCGAGTTTTTCAGTTTTCCTATTAGCTTCGTAACGTCTATTGTGTGGAGGAATGAATGGGGTCATACATCTGTCCCTATATTTTTAACTGACCAGAAACTTTTTATCAAAGATAGCCACTGCGCGCAATATAGCAGCTAAGAATGAAGTAAGTACTCGTTTGAATACCAATCCAATAAAGGCTTAATAAAAAATAATAATTCTATTTAAAATTAATGAGTTATACAGTAATAATCATTGTAGGCTAGATAGAACTTAGCTAAAAATGACCCAATAATACCTATAATTTTCGGTCAATAACTAACTCAAAAGTCAGTCTAAAAGCTTCTAGAAGTCAAACAACTTCTGGGAGCAGTTCATCAGAAACACCATTTTCGTGCTCGCATGAGCAACAAAATCGAAAGCAATTTTGTCTATTGAAACGACTAGTTCAGCGCAAATATATACTGAGAGGGAAACGCGTAGTTGTCGTCTTCCGTTGAAAATGATGATTGATTAGCACTCTCTTGCAACCAGCGTAACACTCGTCGATTCGATACGCCCAACACCTCAGCGACTTCACTCACCACTCGACCTTCTCGCTTAACCATGTCTATTGCTCGCAATTTACGTTCAATATTCATCTTTTACTCCTCGATTAAAAAGACACAACCACAAACTAACCATTCGGACCCAGGCTCTTAAAGCTTTAGTCCTACTTAATTATTAGCATGAAATTATCATGCCATCTGTTTTTAACGAGATAATGACAAAGATCAGGAAAAAGTGATTATTTTGGCGTCAAAAAGATGCAAGTAGCGCTATCGATTGCACCGAGATATAGCAAATTAAAATAATTGGAATTAGTCGATGTCTTTGAGGGAGTGGAATGTCTATTACTCAGACATTCCACTAAGTTGGGCTTTATGATATGCAATATGATCGTCAATGAAGGACGCGATAAAAAAGTAGCTGTGATCGTATCCATCTCTAATACTTAGTTCGAGAGGAACTTCTGCTTCATGACAGGCTTGCAGTAATAACTCCGGTTTTAGTTGTGGCTCCAGAAAATCGTCTGCTTTTCCTTGATCCACTTTAATGTGGGGAACACGATATCCTTTAGCAATCAGCTGACAAGCATCGTATTGCTCTAGCTCGCAGCCTTGCTCCAAATAGCCAGAAAATGCCTTTTTTCCCCAAGCAACTTGACTCGGAGCACAAATAGGCGCGAAAGCCGACACAGAGCGAAATTGATCGGGATGCTTTAAACCAATCGTTAATGCTCCGTGACCGCCCATGGAGTGGCCTGAAATACCGATTCGTTTAACATCGATAGGAAATTGCTCAGTGACCAATTTAAATAATTCATCAACGATATAGGTGTACATATTGTAGTTCGACTGCCAAGGCTTTTTTGTCGCATCCAGATAAAATCCTGCGCCAGAACCAAAGTCCCAATCGTCATCTTCACCTTCGATGTCAACGCCACGAGGACTGGTGTCTGGTGCAACAATAATCATTTGGTGTTGAACGGCATAGCGTTCACATGCCGCTTTTTGTACAAAATTTTGATCATTACACGTTAAACCAGATAACCAAAACAAAGCTGCTTTTTTATCTTTAGTTTCACCTTGCTGAACATCAAAGGGCAAAAAGATGGAAAATGTCATTTCACACTGACAGCTTGATGAAAAATGCTCATAGCGTTGCCAGTAACCGTCAAAACATTTGTGTTGTTCAAGTAATTTCATAATTTAAAACTTTATCACGGAACGAATCGACTTGCCTTGATGCATTAAATCAAAGGCTTCATTTATTTTTTCAAGCGACATTTCGTAAGACACCATAGGATCGATTTTAATGGTTCCCTTCATATAATTTTCAACATAATCGGGTAATTGACTACGCCCTTTCACGCCGCCAAACGCTGTTCCTTTCCAGGTTCTTCCGGTAACCAACTGAAAAGGTCGCGTCGATATTTCTTCGCCAGCACCAGCCACACCAATGATTACACTGACGCCCCAACCTTTATGGCAAGACTCTAATGCAGTACGCATTAAAGAGACATTACCCACGCACTCAAATGAATAATCGACACCGCCATTAGTCATTTCCACAATCGCTTCTTGTAGTGGGCCACTAATATCTTTTGGGTTCACGCAGTCGGTTGCACCCAATTGCTTGGCCATTTCAAATTTCTCGGGATTTAAATCAATGGCAATAATGCGTTTTGCTTGCGCCATAACAGCACCTTGAATTACGCTTAAACCGATACCACCTAAGCCGAATACCGCAACTGTTGAACCAGCTTCTACTTTGGCTGTATTTAAAACCGCACCGATTCCTGTTGTGATCCCACAGCCTAATAAACAAACCCTTTCTAGAGGTGCTGCAGAGTTTATTTTCGCTAAAGAAATTTCTGGCAATACCGTATATTCAGAAAAGGTAGAAGTGCCCATATAATGAAAAATCTTTTTTCCTTTATACGAAAAACGAGAAGTTCCATCGGGCATCAATCCTTGACCCTGTGTTACTCGGATAGATTGGCACAAATTTGTTTTTCCAGATAGACAGAAGTTACAGGTTTTACATTCAGGAACGTATAAAGGGATAACGTGATCCCCCGGTTTGAGATCTTTCACGCCTTCGCCAACTTCAACAACAACTCCTCCACCTTCATGTCCTAGAACACTGGGAAAAATTCCTTCTGGATCAGCTCCAGACAAAGTGTAAGCGTCAGTGTGACAAACGCCGGTCGCCATAATCTGAACTAAAACTTCGCCTTTTTTTGGACCTTCTAAATCTAATTCCACAATTTCCAGTGGAGACTTTGCTTCAAATGCAACTGCCGCTCGTGTTTTCATCGATAAACTCCTCAAATAGGTCAGAAACTATAGCAAGTGTTTCTGCGGCTCAACAAGACAACCGGTTTCTCATATTGAGTTAAATAGATGACATTTCCTAAACGTTTTTTCCACAAGTAAAAAAAAGAGGAGACTTAACTCCTCTTTTACAGATGAACATAATTTAGCAATATCAACTTTTCTTATTAACCACCGTTTTCTTCTTAGCAGCCGTTTTCTTTTTCGATGCAGGCTTCTCTTTAGTTACTTTACTCATTGGCAACTTACTCATGGGTCGTGAAGCGTTGAGTGCAGTCTCTTGTGCGACCGCTGCAGAGCGAATACAGTTTTGAACGAGAATGACAAGCTCTCGTAAGGCCACGGAGAACTTAGCAAACTCATGGCTGCTACTCGCTCGAAAATCAGCAACCATTTGTCGCCATCGATTCAGTAACTCATCGTTGTTATCTAACCATGTTTGAATCTTTTGCTCTGCCGTTGTACAGTCTGATGTCATCTGAATTAACGCAACCGTTAAACTGCGCTGCTGCCAATCCAGCTCTTCTCGGAATGATGCTCGAGCAAACGCTTGCCAATGATTGTCAACCGGCTGCGACACGATTTGATTCAAGAACCAATGCAGTTCAAGTTCAGCACCGAGTTGATAGTAAACATCAGCAACCATCTTAATAGGTAAACTGGTCATTTTTGACATTTCAACGATGTCTAATGCAGAAAACATAGTGCTTAAGTAGGTGACATTCGATGCCAACGGCTTTGGCACACCATCATTAACCATAGAGTCAATTTTCTTTTCTAACTCTTTTAGCTCAGATTCTTCTAATGATTTAGCCACTTGCTTTTGCAACTCTTGAACGCCCGACTTAAAGTATTCTATTCCTTCGTTAATCGCCAAATTCTTACGACGATGTCGCAAGAACCATCGTGTACAGCGTCGAACCATTCGTTGAGTCTGATACATCATATCAACTTGCGTTCTCGCTGGAACTTGATGATCCAAACTCTGGATATCAGACCACATCTTGTCCATCGAAAAAATTTCTTTTGCAAGAGTAAAACAAATACCAACATCCGCAGGTGTCGCACCTGTTTCATCAATGATTCGATAAACGAAATTACTGCCGAGATAATCGGCCATTTTATTGGCAAGTACCGTTGAAATAATTTCATCTCGCAGTGGATGTTGCTTTATTTCATTAACAAACTTTTTACGAATCGGTTTTGGGAAGTAGTCTATCAACACCTGCTCAAAGTAAGCTTCTTGAGTAATTTCAGGTGCTAATAAAGATTCTTTTAATTCCATTTTTCCGTAAGCTAACAAAACAGCTAACTCTGCTCGCGTCAACCCTTCCTCTTGTGCCATGCGCTCAGTCATTTCTTCATCGTTAGGCATGAACTCAAGTGCACGATTCAACTTGTTATCACGCTCTAACGCATGAATAAATCGCATTTGCTCTTTTAACATAAATGGCGCTCGAGCTTCGGTGCAACTAATGGATTGCGCTTGTAAATAATTTTCAAGCAATACCATTTCGGCCACTTCGTCGGTCATATCCATAAACAACTTATCGCGTTGCTTACTGGTCATATCGCCTGCTTCAACGACTTTATTGAGCAGTATTTTGATATTTACTTCGTGATCCGAACAGTTAACACCACCCGCATTATCAATAAAGTCGGTATTACATCGGCCACCGTTGCGCATAAATTCAATTCGACCGAGCTGAGTTAAACCAAGGTTTCCACCCTCTCCGACAACCTTACAACGTAACTCACTGCCGTTAATTCGTAAGCCATCATTGGCTCGGTCACCCACTTCAGAATGATGCTCATCGATCCCCTTAACATAAGTTCCAATACCGCCGTTCCAAAGCAAATCATACTCCGCTTTTAGCAATGCATTGATCAATTCATTAGGTGCCATTGAGGCCTTTTTAACGCCCAACATCTTTTTCATTTCTGGCGTCAGATTAATGGACTTGGCCGATCGAAGGAAAACTCCACCGCCTTTTGAAATTAACTCTGAATTATAGTCTTCCCAGCTTAAACCCGGGTTTTCAAACAGCCGTTTTCGCTCTTCCCAGCTCGCTGCTGCATCTGGGTTTGGATCGATAAAAATATGTAAATGATTAAAGGCACCGATGAGTCGAATATGTTTTGACAACAACATACCATTACCAAAAACATCACCGCCCATGTCGCCAATTCCGACAACCGTAAAGTCCTGAGTCTGTGTGTTGTGCCCCATTTCCATAAAGTGTCGTTTAACACTTTCCCAGGCTCCGCGTGCGGTAATACCCATTTTCTTATGGTCATATCCAACACTGCCACCCGAGGCAAAGGCATCGCCTAACCAAAACCCATACTCTTGCGATAGACCATTCGCGATGTCAGAAAAGGTTGCAGTTCCTTTATCCGCTGCAACAACTAAATAAGGATCAGGCTCGTCATAACGAACGACATTTTCGGGAGCAACAACTTCTTCATCAATGTAATTGTCCGTAATATCGAGAAGTCCGCTAATAAATGTTTTATAACACTCGACACCTTCTTTAAAAAAGGCTTCGCGTCCACCTTCGGTGGGTAGCTTTTTACAAACAAAGCCGCCTTTTGACCCTACCGGTACAATGACCGTATTTTTAACTTGTTGTGCTTTTACCAGTCCTAAAATTTCAGTTCGGAAATCTTCACGACGATCGGACCAACGCAATCCACCGCGAGCGACTTTACCACCTCGCAAATGAACGCCTTCTACTCGAGGTGAGTAAACAAAAATTTCAAACATAGGTATCGGAAGAGGAACATCGGGTATTTTCTTCGGATTTAACTTTAATGAAATGTATTCTTTTGCTTCACCATTCTTATCCAACTGATAAAAGTTAGTTCTCAAAGTTGCATCAATCGCTTTCATAAAGCGACTTAATATCTTATCTTCATCCAAGTTACTCACTTGGTCGAGCATACCCTCAATTTCTTTATTAAGTTCTCGTTGCCTTTCAGCATCTCTTTCAATTGAAGGATCAAATTTATGTGCAAAGTACTCGACTAACTTACGAGAGATAAGTGGATATTTTGCTAACGTTTCTTCTATGTAACTTTGGCTAAACGTAAATCCGATTTGCCACAAGTATTTAGCATAAGCACGCAAAATAGAGGTTTCACGCCAATCCAATCCAGCGGATAAAACTAATCGATTAAACCCGTCATTCTCAGCCCGACCATTCCACGTTTGTAAAAAAGCATCTTGAAATTTTGATTTTATGTCACTTAGCACTAGCTCTTTACCCGACGAGTGCATCATGCTGAAATCCATAATCCAACGAACCGCTCGATTTTTTAAATCTACTTTGTAAGGTGTTTCGCCCAGAACTTCGAGCCCCATATTTTCAAGCATCGGCATGACGTCGGACAAGGGTGTCGGTTGATCGCGATGAAACAACTTAAACTTTAGCATCCCTTCGGTATCTTCTTGCGGACGATAAAGCAGCATGCTCAAACTTTTGGTTGGCGATAAACTTTCTAAATGCTTAACATCCAAAACCGCTGTTTGTGGCAAGATTTCATCTTTATAACCAGATGGGTAAGCTTCATTGTAAGTCACCGCTAAACGGCCACCTTGCGCTTCACCATATTCGCTTTTTAACGCATCCGTAAAATTATCATCCCACGAACGAGCAGCCTCGGTTAATTCCTGCTCCATAGATTGAATGTCGTACTCAATATTCTCAGCATTATCCACCGGAACAGTGAATTGAATTCTCGCCAAAATGGATTCAGAAAAAGTTGTCGTAAAGTTGATTTCACCACTGGCTTGAAAAGTTTCGGCAAGAATGCTCGTAAATTTCAAGCGCAACTTCGTAGTATAAATTTCTCTCGGAACATAAACCAAACATGAGAAAAACCGACCATAGGGGTCACGACGAACGAACAATCGAATTAACGCTCGTTCTTTTATGTGCATCACACCGACTGCTGTTCCTAATAAGTCATGTATACTAATCTGAAATAGCTCGTCACGCGGATAAGTTTCCAAAATATTGCGTAATACTTTTGAATCGTGACCACCTTGTGGAAGACCTGAGCAATCAAGAACAGCTTGAATTTTTTCCCTCAATACTGGTATCGACATTGGATTAACATTGTATGCCGCCGACGTATATAAACCTAAGAATCGATCCTCACCAATAACATTGCCCTGTTCATCAAAACGTTTAATTCCGATGTAATCGATGTGCGCTGGACGATGAACGGTACTCATCGCACTTAACTTTGTTAGAACCAATAACGTTGAACTGTCCAAAATAAGTCGCTGGGCGCCCTTAGGCAAATCGGACAGGGAATATTTTTTGGGCGACCAATGGGGCAAGGTTGCTAAACCAAGTGTCGATTTTTTTTGAGGTACTAAATAAGTTTTTCCATCGGACTCTTTTAAATCATACGATGTGTAAGCAAGAAGTGTGAAATGGTTCCCAGAAATCCAATCTAGAAACGCCAATGTCTCTGCTTTTTTCTCGTCCGACACGTTCGATTTGTAATTTTCAACACGAGAAGTCACTTCTTGAAGTTTGTCTTTCATCGGTGACCAATCACGAACAGTCGTTCGAACATCCTTTAAAATTCGCTCTAAATTCTCTTGAATGTGATCAAGCTCTTCCTGCTTAACTTGACGATCCACCTCAAGATACATCGGTGTGATACAAGAACGATCGTCATTTTCGCTCGCAAGTTCAATATTTGCGATTTTGTGGCCCTTATCACGTTCTACCGCGATGGGTAAGTGAATGTGTAAGTGAATTCCCAAGCCCAACCGATTTAATTCCATACGAACAGAATCAACCAAAAACGGCATATCAGGATGAACAAGCTCGATTACGGTGTAATTGGAGTGCCAGCCATGACTTTCAAATTCCGGATTAACGACGCGAACACAGACATCGTCTGAAGCGCCTTGATTAATAAAGTTCCATAAACTGAGCACTGAGGCATAAAGGTCGTTAGCAGCTCGATCATTAAGATCTTCAGGAGAGATACTACCGTAAAAGAATTGTGCAAAGCGACTAACTACGTTTGCTTGCTCTTTTTTGAATTTGCTTTCAATGAGTTTAATGACGTTTTCGAGGAGCACAGGTTGATGCTCATTAGGTGCCTGCGTCATAAATGCTTGTCCTTCCTACTTTGAATTTAATCGATTTGAGCGTAAAAATTTTTGCGATCGTCAAAGGGATAATTCTAGGCTAATAACAAACACTTCGCATCATGCAATTTAATGTTTTTTAAGAAAAATAATGATATTGGGTAGTGGACAAACCACTACCCAAAATTAAAGGACTAACGTCGATAGAATAAAGATGCAAGTGCAGGTAATAATATGACCGCACCAAGCATATTAAACAAGAACATGAAGGTTAAAAGAATACCCATATCGGCTTGAAATTGTAATGCAGAAAATATCCAGGTACTGACGCCAATTGCCAACGTGATACCTGTAAAAAATACAGCATTACCGGTGAGGTTCAAAGTTTTATAGAATGCCTCATTAATTGATTCTCCATTACGGATAAAATCTAACATCCTCGAGAAAATGTATATTCCGTAATCAACCCCGATACCAACACCCAAAGCGATAACTGGCAAAGTTGCCACCGTCAAACCAATCTCTAACCAAGTCATTAAAGCTTGAGCCAGAATAGAAACTATCGCCAATGGAATAATTATGCACAGCGTCGATCGAATCGATCGGAAACTGATTAAACACAACAATATGACGGCAATATATACCCCTATCAACATCGGATATTGCGCAGCTTCCACCGCTTCATTTGTTGCAGCCATAACACCCACAGGACCCATGGCCAGTTTAAAATCAACTAACTCTGAAGAATTATTACTTTTGTAGTCTTTAACTGCATTGATCACTTGCTCAATCGTTTCAGCTTTGTGATCTTTGGTAAACACCAGAACAGGCATAAACTGACAATCTTTATCAAATAAACCTGCCGATGTTTCCACATAGCGAATCGATTGAGCCAAGGTATTGGTCTCTCTTGGTAAAACTTTCCACTTTAGATTGCCCTCAAAAAAGCCTGAGTTCAAAGTCTTCGAAATGGTTGTGATACTTAGAGTAGACTGAACACCACTTAAATTATGCAAGTGCCACTGAAAATCGTCGATGGTTTTCATTACGGTGTAATCGGTACAACCATCGACTTTTGTTTCTGCCATAATCGAAATAACGTCAGTGCCGATAGAAAATTTATCCGTAATGTAGGCCGTGTCTTTATTGTAAACAGAATCAGCTCTTAACGCTGGAGCTCCAGCATGTAAATCACCAATTTTCATATCATTCGCAAAATATGCGCCAACAACTGCTAAAAGAGCAGCAACAGCAACAGTTACTTTTGCGTTTCGAATGCGAGCAAAACTAGCTAACTTATGCCATAAAACAGTTTGACGTTGTGCACCTTTTGTTACCTTTTCAGCAAATCCCGATCCAAATTTCGCATAAGATAGCAAGACAGGTAACAAAATTAAGTTAGTTAAAATAATAACTGCGACACCGATACTAGCCGTAATCGCAAGCTCTCGAATGATGTCTATTTCAATAAACAAGAGAGTCAAGAATCCAATAGTGTCACTGAGCAGTGCGACCATTCCTGGAATGAATAATCGACTACAGGCAGCGCAAGATGCGTCGAGAGATGTTGCTCCTCCGGCAACATTTTTGCCCACCGCATTGATCATTTGCACACCATGGCTTACGCCGATAGCGAACACTAAAAATGGAACCAGTATTGACATAGGATCAATACCAAATCCCATCACGGTTAACAAACCCAATTGCCAAACAACTGCAACGACAGAGGTTAAAAGAGGTAACACGGATAATTGAATACTGTGCGAATATAAATAAACCAATACCGCTGTAATTAAAAACGCAATACCGAAGAACATGAAGACACCTTCTGCTCCGGCAGAAATATCGCCAATCATTTTTGAAAAGCCGATGATATGTAATTTTACATTTGGAAACTCCGACTCTAAGTCGGTTCGAATATCTTCAAGGGCTTTCGCGACAGCGATAAAATCAGTTTTCTCTTTTGAAATAGGATCAACGGAAAATATTTGGCCTGATACCATTGCGGCTGAAAAATCATTTGCAACCAACCGACCAACAAATCCACCTTTGAGAACATTTTTACGAACTTTTTCAAGAGAATCTTGATTAGAGGGGTCAAAGGTTGCAGGAATAACCGGCCCGCCCTCTAAACCATCTTCAACCACTTCAATGTAACGCGTATTTGGAGTAAACAAAGATTGTACTTGTGGTTGATTAATACTGGGAATTGAAACCACTCGCTCCGTTGCTTTATTTAATGCATCGAAAAAAGACGCATTAAAAATATCACCAGACGTGTCTTCCAATGCCACCATAATTCGGTTAGCACCGCCGAATTCCGCCTCATGTTTTAAATAAGTTTCCATGTAAGGATGTTCGAGCGGAATATTTTTTTCAAAACTGGCATCAACTTTTAAATTTGATGCGAAATATCCCATAGCAACGGTGACGATCAAAAAGAAAAAAAGAACAACACCACGATGCTTAAAAAAAGTATTATTAATAAAATTATTTAGAGCTGACTGCTGCATGAGTAAAGTCACTCCCAGTTATTGTATTATTTTTTGGCCAGACATATCGAAACGATCAATACCTTTCGCTCCGACCACAACCAGAGTATTAATCCCTGTTTTGACGCCATTCATCAAGCCGTTACGATCAACCGTTTGTACAGATTTAACCGACATACCATCATCATTTGAAAATAACATCACGCCATCTACTGAAAAATAAGCTAATTGAGATCCACCGATACTAAGCATGTTATTAATCGAGGCAATGCTGTTGGTTTCTATTTCTTCCCAGCTTTCGCCATCATCCGCGGATCGAAATAAATGTCCACGAAGCCCCATTACTTGCAAACTACCCGATGGTGTAACGCCAACATTGAAGAATGAACCTTCATAAGGAGATTCCAACGACTCCCAGTTTTCACCTAGGTCTTCAGAAACGGCTAAAAATCCGAGCTCTCCAGCCATGTACAGTCGATTTTTCTTGCTATCGTAATCCAAGCTATAAAAATGCGGTAAACCAAAATCAGGATCGCCTAACGACTCCTGGTCGACAAACTCCCAATTTTCACCACCGTCATTCGTTGATAAATAAAGACCATAAGCGCCAACCGCAATCCCTTTTTCGGCATCACTAAACCAAACGTCAAATAATGCTGGATAATAAATATCTTCAGAATTCTCAAATTGGAGTTCCCAAGTTTCGCCACCATCAGCTGTTTTTATAATGACCTGCTGATGCCCCACAGCGAAACCTATTTTGTCATCGACAAAAGTGACGGCTGTTAAAGTAGAACGTGTTGGCGTAATAACTTGCCGCCAACTTTTTCCCTGATTATCCGAAAGCAAGACATGGCCACGTTCACCAACGGCGACTAATTTATCTTCAGGTAACTTAGCAATATCTAACAATAACGATTTATCCGCCTTTTGCGCCTCAATGGATTGAGCAGCATGCGCCATCGAAAATAGAGTGAGCGACAATAGCAATAATAATTTTAAGCTGTGAATCATTGTTACCTCTTAACACTGAGCAACAAAGGTTAATTTGAAGTCAATTCTAGATCGAACATTGCCCTATTTTCATTAGACAACATTCAAACTAAGCGATATTGATTGATAATCGTACGTTTTGCACGCATTTTAGCGTGGATTAAAAAAGGCCGGATGAAATCCGGCCTTTTTTAATATCGTTTACACCTTATCGTCGACCGGCTCGACGCAACGCCGCAGGACGGAAGTCTGCTTCAGTCTTTTTAGCAGTGAAGTCGTACATTGCATCCTCATTATCGAGTCCAATTGCAATATATCGACCTGCTTTCAAGTCATGAATAACTTCTAACGTTGACCACAGGGTTGGTACTTCATAATAGTTTAAAGCGTAAGCAAAACCAACTCGCCATAATTCATTTGACGTATCGTAAATATCAGTTACAGCGATTTGATAGCTGTCTTCATCCATATAGAAAACACGTTTTGCGTACTGATGACGTGTATCTTCTTTCAGCGTTGCTTCAACAACCCACACTCGGTGAAGTTCCCAACGCGTATGCGCAGGATTTATGTGACCGGGTCTGATTATGTCATCGTAGGTCAACTTATCGGAATGAAGATCGTAGCTGTTATAAGGAATGTACATTTCTTTTTTGCCCAACAACTTCCAATTGTAGCGATTAGGTGCGCCGTTGAACATATCGAAATCATCTGTCGTTCTAAGACCGTCAGCAGCTGTTCCTGGAGCATCATAAGCTACGTTTGGAGCACGACGTACACGGCGTTGACCGGTATTGTAGGTCCAAGCCTGACGAGGTTTTTTGATTTGATTGAATGTTTCATGAACTAACAATGCAGTCCCGGCAAGACGTGCAGGAGACAATACCCACTGTTTGAAATAGAACAGCATATTGAGTTCAGACAATTTCTCAGGAGTCATGCCTTCCGCAGTATAGATTTGATCCAATTCGTCTCGGAATTTAACCAAAGTGTAATCACCATCTGGAGTTGGTGTTACTTGGCCAGTATCACGAGTGACCGTTACGCCACGGAAACGAACAATATGGTTCCAAATCGCTTCTAAACCATTTTGCGGAAATGGAAATGGAGTCCCAACAGCTGCGTTTTTAAGACCATTACCACCAGGTACCAACTCGGTACGAGTTGCATTCAATTTTGTTGCTTCATAAACCCGTTGTGGAGCAGAGTAAGTTCTGCGTGATTGATAAACAGGAATACTGAAAGTTTTAGGGTAAGTTTTAAACATCGCCATAATGCCAGGTGACAAGTTGTCTTTGTACTTGTCTGCATTACTGGCAGTGATTGTGAATAAAACTTTGTCATCCGGGAATGGGTTCGGATGATGATCACCAACTTTATAACCTGCTGGAGGTTTTGTGATACCGCCTGTCCACTCTGGAATCGTACCTTCTTTATTGCCGGCTTTTTCCGCACCTAGCGGAGTAAGCTCGGCGCCTAGTTTAGCCGCCTCATTGGGTGCAACTTTTGCGTATGCACTGTGTGCCATGGCAAGAGCCATAGCACCAGATAGAATACTTGTTAATGTTTTGTTCATCTGTCCAACCTTGTTTAGAATGAGTAACTCGCGTTCAATGATACAAAGTCACGGTCTGATAATAGATTTTGTGTTCCGCCACCGAAGTAACGGTTATAACCAAAATTAACTTTGTAGCGCTTTAAGTAATCGAACTCTAGACCAAATGCCAATGCTTTTCGGCCTTCAACAAAATTGCTGATTGGTGCTGGAGTAATACCTGACACATCATGTTGAAACACGATTCTTGGGGCCATATTCCACGAACCGATAAAACCTTTGTAATCAGCTTTAAGAACGGCGCGATATCCCCAAGAGAATTCTTCAGCAAAACTATTTTCTTCGACACCTTCAAAGCCGGCGCGATCTGGGTTTCCACTTCGATAAGTACCCGGTGCTTCAAAACGAAGTTCATCAACACCTGGAAAATCTTGAATTTGGTTAAAACCAATTTCAACCAATCCAGTCCACTGTTCAGCACCTAGCCCTGGACCAAACAGATTAGCCATAGTGACCTGACCTTGGATAGTGTCAAACAATCGGTAACCTGCAATATATTCGCCCGGAGCAACAGCACCATTTAACTGAGAGGTTCCAAGCGGTACAGTGGCGGTGACACCTTCGAGGGCTGCAAATAGCAACTCAACGTCATCTACTTGTAATGGCTCATCTTGTCGATAAGAAATTTCACCAGAGATAGATAACCCGCCATCCGTCGCTGTGTTAAAGCTCACACCATAGAGTTCAATGTCTTCGATGTATTCAAGCGTACCGATAATACCATCGTTAGCAACATCAAACTTATTTGCAGAAATGACGGGGCGTTTGTTGTGATAGTTAATGTAGTAAAAACCAAACTCGGCTCCACCTAACTCTGGCGCATACCAACCAAGACGAATACCAAATTGACCGTCATCGCTGGCTTGCGCTCGATCAGGATCATCAACTCGTCGAGCAGCATTAATAAGCGTTGCTTCGAGTCGATCTTCAAAGGAAGGATTTAAAGTAAATCCAAGCCATATGTATTCACCAGAATCACCGGCGAAATCAGATGTCGAGAAATAAGTTCCCGCTTCGTCAAGACGAATGCTTTCCCATTCAAACTGCATGTAACCCTCTAAAGTTACATTTTCAGAAAGGTCCCATGAAGCCCAAAGCGTTTGTACTGGAATGAACGCTTCTTTTAATTCTGAGCCAGGAACTCGCAGACGAGTGATGTCGATCGGATTTGCTTCTGAAATGGAATGTTGAATAAAAGTACTTTCACCCCAGTTTACAACCTGCTCACCCAAACGAACCTGTAAAACAGAATCATCAAAGTACCATGTATTGTAAATGTACGCGTCTAACAGACGAGTATCTGTACCATGAATATCTAACGCTTCATCTGAAAATCCTTCGACGCGAGGATCGTTTTCATAGAATGGATTTTCTTGTTGGCCGTAGTATCGGAAATCACCATTTTCATATTTATGATCGTAGGCCCATAAACCTCGAACAAAAAAACCGACGCCACTGGAGTGTTGCAATCCGAAATCATGGACACCTTTAATGACTTGTGAAAAAGCATCGCCTTTATGGAAGTTAAGGTTACCGTCGTCACCGTTATAAGAAAAACGATTACCAATGCCACCGTTATCAAATGGTTGGCCTCTAGCAATTAAGTTGGCGCTTTGCTCTTCGATACGCCAACTCGAACCGATTGAAATTGTCGAGTCAAAACTGCCTTCCCAGTCGCCCCATGAAATTCCCACCGCTTGTGTAGCCGGCACAGCCAAAGCCACTGCAACTGCAGACGCTACTTTGGCCCATTTAGGCGACGAGGATTGAGCAATTTGATTAAGCCCTTTTCTTGTCATGTTTTTTACCTTCCCCGTTTTTTTAATTTTATGGTGAATCGCCGTTGTAACCTGGTTCAAAACTCACCTTACTATCGGATATTACGATGGCAGGTTAAAGCCTTGTAAAGTCGACAACAAGCCTTTCGTATGGACTTTATTATTAAAAATCCTCCGACCAGTTTAAAGTGATTTTTTTAAAATATTATTTTTCTTACAAATCAGCATGTTATATCGCAAAATTGCATTTTGCAGCGCATCAATTTAGTCGCTTATTTTTTTCATCGAAAGGAATTTATTCGATTCATCAATATCTAGTACAAATGAGCCAGAAACTCCCATCGCTGTTACGTAAGGTAAAAAGTGTTTTACAGGAATTTTGAGTCGAGTGCCGTCCACTGCACGACACCAAACATAACGCGAATAATCACTGTACACTCTTAACCATTCATCTTTTGCAATCGCGAGATGAAATGTGTAACTGGGCATCGGTTTTCACACCCTCAACAATCACATTTAAGCGAAAAATTTTTCGTCCATTTTTGGCTCGACTTTTTCAACACACTCAATGCCTTCTTCTGCCAAACAATCTAAAATCGGCTCATAAAAATGACGCAACACTGGAATGTGAACACCTTTGTCATTTATCTCACCGTCTAATATCAATTGCGCGGAAATGCCGACGGGATACCCCACAGTTTTAGCCATCGCTGAATAACCATTAGGATCACCCTTTACCACTAAAGTCGAACTCAAATATTCCGATTTACCTTGATACTCGATTTCAAATTTATGTTGAAGCGCAATCATGTCATATTCGCCTTCTTTAAAGCTGAGTTTCGACAATAACAACTGACAAAAAGCATCTAGAATAGATGGCGCATCGGGTAATTTATCATCACCGAATAATCCCAACCATTCAAATGCATCTTGAACTTCACTGGATAGCTTTATTGAATTCTTTTCTAACGACGCACTGATCCAATCGCTCCAACTTAAAGCGACATCCGGCTTATCTTCAGTACTCAACAATCCTACCTGATGAGCACAATCGAATACTTCAGAAAATCCTTTGTATCTCAAAGTGCCACGAATTAAATTCTGATTTTCAGGCATATTGTATGCCTCACGGTAAGGCGTTGAGTCTCGATTAGGATACCCTTCCAATTCGAAATCGGTTCCCAGATCGACAGGTTGAGCACTGGCCAATAATTGAGAAGGTTGAATCGTTTCCTTTTTACCGTGCTTTAAAAAACTGGCTTCATTTCGTAACGCTAATAATACGCCTCGAGGAGCCCAGGAAAACTTATAGCCGATAGGATTATCGTTACATTCTGGAGCAGGAAGACCACCACACCAAGATGCAAAACTTTTAACACCAGCACCTTTATCATGTGCTTCATCAATAACCTTCATGGCGGTTAAGTGATCGATTCCAGGATCAAGCCCAATTTCATTTAAAATTAAAACATCAGCCTGCTTTGCTTTTTCATTTAATGCCCGCATTTCTGGACTTACATAAGATGCAGTAACCAATGGACGTTTATGTTCAATACATAACTCGGCAATAGCGACATGGAAAATATACGGCACCAAACTGATGACTAAATCATGCGAAGCTATTAAGTCAGACATTTGACTTTTATCGGTTACATCAGCCGCTGCGGCTGTATTGCCATCTCGATCACCAGCAAGAGCTTGAGCTTCTGACAAAATATTCGACACGATGGTTATCTTATTTTCCTCGCGGCGTGCCAAATATTCAATTGCCGGAGCTGCGACTAATCCCGCACCTAAAATTAAAATTTTCTTTTCCATTCGTGAATCCTCCCTACTGCTTAAAATGGTGATAAATTGGAATTAAAATTGACTCGCCCAACATCATACTTCGCTCTGGAGACCAGCCAAAATCTTCATCGGGCAAGTTCGCATTGTCTTTAAACGGCATCTCAAGCGTCATTGCCAAGCAACCATATTCTTGACCAACCCAACTGCTTGCAATGCTAAGATCGGCTTGCCCCGGTTCATCTTTTGGATACCCAAATTCATCCTGAAACTCTGGCGTTGCAGCCATATAATTGTCTTTGAACATTTGTTCTTGCTTAGCCCAATCTGCGTCAAATCTAGGAATACCTTCACACCCCGCAATAAAGTTGTAAGGTAATCCTTCATCGCCATGCACATCAATAAATAAATCAAGGCCTGTTTCTTCCATGGCTTCTTTCACCAAACAAACTTCGGGGCAAGTTTCGTGATCCATTTTATCCCACTGGCGGTTTAAATTTACCCCAATAGCATTGGTCCGGAGATGACCTCTTTCGGTACCATCAGGATTCATATTTGGAACCAGATAAAAACAGCAATGCTGTAGCAACTGTTGGGCTACCCCATCCGTTTCGTCTAAAAGACGCGCAATCACACCTTCCATAAACCACTCTGCCATGGTTTCTCCAGGATGTTGCCGCGCGATCATCCAAACTTTTTTCTTTGCTTTTGGATTACCAATCGTCAGCAAGTTCATTTCACGACCATCTAATGTTTCACCTAAAACTTTATGAGAACACAAAGGGTGAAGTTCCGATTGTTGAACCAATTGTAAATGTCGCTCATAACTGTAAGGCGCGAAGTAAGCAAAATAAGCGCATGATTGCTCGAAACTTAAAGTAAAAGATAAGGTGTTATTTTCAAATTGAGTTGGAATTCGAAACCAATTTACGCCATCGTAACTGCAGCAAGTGTTGTAATCTTGCCAGCCATCTGGGTAAGCCGTTTTGTCAGCATCTTTAATTTCAAAATTAACTGTTTTACCTAAAGCGTTATTCGCTTTAAAGAAAAACCATTGTTTAAATTCTGATTGATTGTCTGCCTTGATAGCCAACTGAACATTGGAATCACCATCGGACTTTATGACTTCTATGTTTCCAGCAGAGAATGCCGAGTTAATTTGTACCATGACTAAACTACCTAAATTAATTCGAACAGCAAGCATAAGGATGCCAACATAAAATGTAAACGAATAACCCGAATTTACTGGTTTTCCGCTCAATAGTTATCCACTTTAGTGGATATTTAAACGATTTTTTGAGATAGAAACAAAAAAGCCCGGCATTGCCGGGCTTTGCTGAACTGTTTTCGAATCAATTCTTTTTTACTTCCACATATTGTCGCAATAACTCTATCGCATACTTATCTTCGTTCGCTCCTATGAGACCTTTCTTGAAACTAGCACTGTAGGGCTTTTCACCCAACCAAGCTTTAAACAAAATTTTGTCGAACCCGCGATTGCGAATTTGTCCTAAAATTTCTCCGTTGTGCCTCACAATAACGCCCGTTTTAGGAATAAAATCGAAAGTTAAAATGTCACCTTTAGAGTAGATACCCTTGAACATACCGATGAATGTTCTTAAGTCACCACGATACGCTTGTAATTCATCGGGTACATTATTGATTTTCAGACTACCTGCCATTTCGCGGCCAAAACTACGTCCGGAAACTCGGTCAAGTGCAAAGGTTAGTGTCATTCTTTTGGCATCTTCATCAAAGATAATGTCGGTATCAATTCGCGACTTATTTTTAACGTACAATGCAGCGATGTAGTAAGTTGTGCTGTGCTTTTTGACTGCGCCCATTCCGTTCAAGAAAAGCTCGTTACCAGCAACATTAACTTTCTGAACCTCATAGAGCTCTTCGTTAGATGCGGCAAACGAGAAAGTCGAAACCAGTATTGCTAAACCACTTAAGAGCTTTAAAATTCCTCTGTGTCGCACGGTACTACCTACCCCATAGACTTGTGACCTTGTGGAAACTCCCTGCGAGAGCCGAAGTGTCTATTCCATCAGAACAGGCTTTTTACAACTATTACCCACTGTTATAACACGCTTTATAAGTTTAATTTATACTAATATTTTCTACTTGTCACATTTTTATATAACCCATAACTATACGAGATGTTCGAAAATGCACTCTTCACCGGGCTTTCGCATGTTGTAATGAGTCGACATCGTATAACCATAGGCGCCTGCATTCGCGACTAAAATAGAGTCTCCTTCAAAGGACTCAGGTAGCATTCGATCGATACCTAGCTTGTCGGCAGATTCGCAAATCGGTCCAACAACCGTGTACTTTTGGTTCGCTGGTTGTTTCATTCGAGTTAAATTAACAATTGGATGATACGCACCGTACAACGCGGGACGAATGAGTGAATTCATACCCGTTTCAATTCCCAAATATCCAGCTCCTGACTTTCCTTTTAATTGAGTTACGCGAGCCAAAAGCACGCCACACTCTGCTACAACAAATCGGCCGGGCTCCAACCAAAGTTCAATTCCACCCAACAATAATTTTAGTTTCATCAGCAGTTGGTCTACCGCAGCTAAATCCAGCTCCTGCTGTTGAGGTTTCTCTACGATGCCTAAACCACCTCCGAGATCCAAATATTTTAAATCAGGAAAGTGATTGATAAGACTCAAGAGAATTTGACCATTTTCATACCAATTATCGGGCGAAAGAATTCCGCTACCGACGTGACAATGCAAACCAACAACTTCAACGTTCAATTGTTCTAATAGAGGCAAGGACTCAATTAACGCTTCCATCGGAATGCCAAACTTTGCTTCTTTACCGGCCGTTTTAACATGCTTATGGTGGCCTCTTCCTGAGCCAGTATCTATTCTTAATAAAACCTGCTTACCACGCACTAAATCAGGCCACTGTTTGAAAACAAACAAATTATCGATTGTTAAAAACACACCCAGCTCAATCGCTTGTTCATATTCGCATCGCGGAGCAAAGTTTGGTGTAAACAGTACTCGTTTGCGATCAATAGTTGGAAATAAAGAAAGTACATAGTTAACTTCTTCAATCGATACACATTCCAATCCCATCCCCGACTTTTCTATTTGCTCGAGTACGGCTTGGTTTGAGTTGGCTTTTACAGCATAAAATAGTCGGCTGACTGACTTTAACTTTTTTAACTTTTCGGTTTGTTCTTGCACTTTTCCAAGCGAATAAACATAGCAATGTCCATTTTGTTGAACAATAGACTCTAATTCCCGGGCACGAGAATACCACCAACTTTTTGCTCCAAAGGTGTCTCTATCACTGTCTCTATGCCCAAACAAGCTTGACCAAGTTTCGCCAATTTGAGTATTCGAAGGTACCTGAGAAATTAAATTCTCATGCATTTGTTTAATTAACTGCGGTGCCTCAGACTCTTCAATAACAAAGGTAAAGTTCAAATTATTGGCCGCTTGCGTCAGCATGTGAACCGAGCGGTTCTTAAAAACTTCAAACGCCTGACTAAGTTGTGCAATAAGCATACGAATCGATCGACCTACAATACTGATCGCCGAACAATTTTGTAAA
The DNA here is from genome assembly GCF_007570825.1 of Pleionea sediminis. Lineage (GTDB taxonomy): Bacteria > Pseudomonadota > Gammaproteobacteria > Enterobacterales > Kangiellaceae > Pleionea > Pleionea sediminis. The sequence continues at coordinate 189,329 of NZ_SUNB01000002.1, forward strand.
ACTGTCACGCGACAAATGGATTCGAGCTCTTGAATTAGTAACTTAATACGACTTTCGCTGATGTCCTGAACCAAATTATCCAAAGTCACGGTAACGTTTGTTTCAGATGTTGAGACCTGATCAATCGATAATCCATGCTTATAAAAAATGTTAAAAGCTTCCGCCAAGAACCCTGGTGTTTGCCACATGTCGGAAGTTTCCATTGCCACCAAGCAAACACCTTCGCGAACAGAAATGGCTTTCACTTGAGGTTCGGTTTGCTGAAAATTTCCAATTAAAGTTCCCTTCTTATCGGTATCAAAAGTAGAGCCAACAAAAACAGGTATTTGAGCTTGGCGCACGGGCCTTAAGCATCGAGGATGCAAAACTTTAGCTCCGGTCGATGCAATTTCTTGAGCTTCACTGTAATCGAGTTCTATCAATTGACGTGCTTCTGGAATATGCCTTGGATTTGCTGAAAACATTCCGGGCACGTCGGTCCAAATTTCTAACCGCGCAGCATTAAGCATAACGGCAAAATAAGCCGCAGAAGTGTCTGACCCTCCGCGTCCAAGAACCACCGTTTCGCCACAATTATTGGACGCTATGAATCCTTGAGTAATAACAACATCGGAGAGTTTCGACAATTGCTCGTATTTATCACGAGCAAAAGTCACCTGACATTCAGCATTTAAATAACGGTCAGCAACTGAGCGGTGATTGCTAACATCCGCCGCAAGCCACTCTCTAGCATCGGTTAACTCCAACCCACAGGCTAACTCGCGTTTTAAATAATGATATAAAATGTTTGAGCTAAGTTGCTCACCATAAGCGAGTATTCGAGCTTGGATAGCATAGTAAGTTGTTAGCTCTTCATTCAATAATGCATTGTACTGTTCTTTTATTTCATTAATTGTCTCATCAATCCACTTCACTAAAGATTTATCTTTATCAAGCGACAGTAGTGAAAGATACGCCAAATGCTTTTGTCGTAAAGACTCACAAACAACTTCCAAGCTGATCGATTCAGGTTTGGTCGCCATCGTTTCTAATTCATTCGAAACACCGCTGAATGCCGACACAACCAATAACACGCGTTTCTTTTGCTGAGTTCGCTCTTTAACAAGTTTGACAATATTCTGAATGGACTCTAAAGACGACACACTGGTGCCGCCAAACTTGGCAACAAGCCATGGATTAAACGAATTCATAGTTATTTCCTGTTATCGATAAACTCACGAATTAAGCGTAAGTCGCTTGGCAAGGTAAATGATTTTTTAGGTTTGGAGTGTAATTTCGTTATTGATTCGGGCATTGTGACCGCTTTACCGGTGTAAGTTTCAATGGTTTCCGAAAATTTAACAGGATGCGCAGTCGACAAACAAATCACATTTTCGCATGAAGAGCGTTCCTCAGCACAAATACCGACCGCTGTATGAGGATCAACCAACAAACCTTTGTCAGCTAACTCGCGCATTTTATTACCCGTTTCTTCATCAGAAATGGCGTAAACCTCAAACTTTTCACGTAAACGTTCCATCATTTCAGGCTCAATCGCAAATTCACCTTGCTGCTTTAACTGCAACATTTTTGATTGAATATAATCACTATTTCGCCCCGACAATTCGAATAACAGTCGCTCAAAATTAGACGCGACTTGAATATCCATTGCAGGGCTTAATGTTAAATGCGATTCAGCTGGGCGAAAAACACCTTCGTTATAAACTCTCGCCAATAAATCGTTACTGTTACAGGCGACAATAAATTTATTTACTGGCAATCCACAACGATGAGCATAATAACCTGCGAGCACATCACCAAAATTACCTGTCGGCACCGAGAACGAAACGCTCGTTGCTAATGATGTTTTTTGCTTATACTGACTAACAGCATAAAAATAGTAAACCATTTGCGCCATAATTCGACACCAGTTAATCGAATTGACAGCCGTCAAATTATGTCGTTGATTAAACTCACGATCAGAGAATAACGCTTTAACTAAACTTTGCGCTTCATCAAAGCTACTGTTTAGTTCAATCGGGTAAACATTATCGCCAACACCACAAGTCATTTGCAGTTCTTGAACTTTTGAGACTCGACCTTTCGGGTAGAACATGAATACACGACATCGATCAATTCCCGACAACCCAGCAATGGCGGCACCACCAGTATCTCCAGACGTCGCACCAACGACAGTCAAGTTCTGATTACCTCGCTCCAGCAAAGAATGCAAAACACGACCAAGAAATTGCAGTGCAACATCTTTAAACGCCAAAGTCGGTCCGTGGAAAAGTTCAAGAACCCAATGGTTATCATAGCGTTCAAGCTCTACAATATTATTTGAATCAAACGTCTGATAACTCTGGCTCACCAGCAATTCGACCTCCTCAGAGGTAAAATCGGGCGCCATGAAATAAGAAAAAATGGAGGAAGCCAACGCTTGGTAACCGGCGTTATGAGCCGAAACTTCGCCCAAATCAGGGAGTATTTCGGGAACGAAAAGGCCACCATCCTCCGCTAGCCCCTGTTGAACGACGGCTTTGAAAGAAAACGACTGGTTATGATTTCTCGAGCTGATATACCGCATATTTCTGAAAATAATAGTAAATTATTTGCTTATTTTGTGAAATTCTCTTGAGAAAACAAAAACTTTTTGGTTATATGACTATAGTGAGGCTGTTCACATTAGTATCTCTGCCATTGCCGGGGTGTCTTTTAATTCTATAATTCAGTAACAGATTCACGGAACCATATTCCAGGACGATTGCCAGCATAGAATGGACACGAGCGTAAACTTTAGGCTGCTAGCGCTTGTGCAGCCAGACAAATGAATGTGGAGAGTAGCATGACATTGGGTCGTAAAATCGGTTTGTTGTTTGTCGCGACATTATACTCTTTATCGTTGCAGGCCAATGAAACCATCACACTAGAGGATGGAACAAGCCTCAAGCTAAGAGGTATCGGCTTAGCAACAGAATTTCGCACTGAAATTTACATTGGTGCGTTGTATTCCCCTCTTGGTGTTGAGTCAATTGACAAACTTAAAGAGGCTTCAACACCCAAAAGAATGGTTGTACGGTATATACCTGACACTTATTCTTATCGAAAAGTTTCTCGGCACTTTAAAGAACGCATTGCGATGAACAATGACCGTGAAGTTTGGCAACCACTAACCCGAGAAATCGTTACTTTCGGCCGCATATTTAACGATAACTTTGTTAAAGGCGATGAAATTCAACTCGACTACATGCCGGGGAAAGGTACCAATGTTTACCTAAATGACGTGTTATTTGAAAAAATAGACGATCCTAAATTCTTTAGCCTACTTCTTGATGCCTGGACAGGTTCGGTTCCGCCATCGAAAGCCTTTAAAGTAGGTATCACCGGCGCTGCGGGCGAAAGTGAACAACGCTCATTACTCAATCGTTTTTCAGGACTACAACCCCAAAAAGGCCGATTTAAGCTACCAGAGCCTGAAGTTGCTGCTAAGCCTACGCCAAAACCAAAGCCTACGCCAAAACCGAAGCCGAAGCCAAAGCAGGAACCCAAAAAAGAAGTGGCTAAGAAACCTGAACCGAAACCTGAGCCTAAGAAAGAAGTGGCTAAGAAACCTGAACCGAAACCTGAGCCAAAGCCAGAACCAAAACCTGAGCCAGAAGAAGATTTTATTGATGAAGATTTAATACGCGGTTCTTACGTTCGAGATCTTATTGCGGAAGTTCGCGAGAATCAGGAATATCCCCGCCGGGCACTATTGAATGGTGATCAAGGTGATGGTGTTGCTAAAATAAAAATCGATCGCTTCGGTGAATTATTAGATGTTGAACTGGTTGAACGTACCGGCTCTCGTACACTGGACAAAGCCATTGTTAAAATGGTTCGGCGCTCAGCTCCTTTCCAAGGCGTTCCGCCAGAATTGAAAGACGATGAATTTGAATTTGAAGTGCCTTTCTCATTTCAATTCTAAGACTTAAAAAATAAAAACGCCGGCAACTGCCGGCGTTTTTATTTCAATCAATATCAACAAACTTTACATTCACGAACTAGCTAACCAGGATCCAATCCGTTCCTTCGCCTTGATCAGCAATAATAAACTCGATGCCAAAATCACAAGCATCAAAACTGGTCTTTACCAAGTCAGGACAATTATTCTCTTCACTTAAATGCATTGCAACAACACGTTTGAGCTGTGATTTATCCATCGCTTCAAGTAATGACAACGCTTGTTGGTTACTTAAGTGCCCATAATCTCCAGCAATTCGTTGTTTGAGAGCGGCTGGATATTTACTTTTTCTCAGCATTACAGGATCGTGATTAAACTCAAGTAACAAAGTATGTGTGTTTGATAAAACATCAACGATATGGCTCGTTATTCGCCCGGTATCCGTAATTAAGCCTAAACGCTTATTCTGATATGAAAAAACAAATTGAATAGGCTCGCGTGCGTCATGAGGAACGGTAAAGGGCAATACTTTTAATTCGCCAATAGAAAATTCTGATTCACCAGTTAGATATTCAACATTATCAATCGGTTCACATGAACGGTGTAAATGAGTTCCGCGACTCAAAAAAACAGGAATTCCAAATTTACGCGCCACTCGCGCAACACCGCTCGCATGATCACTGTGTTCATGTGTCACCAGAATGGCCGACAAAGATTCGACATTAATTCCTTTATTGTCCAATCGTTTAATTAGCTCTTTGATTCCAAAACCACAATCAACTAAAACTTTTGCTTCGCCGGCAACGATCAGAATTGCGTTTCCCTTACTCCCAGAACCAAGAGAAACGCATCGAAATTCACTCAAGAGCTTACCGTTTCTTTACTCGTTCAGTCCGACCGTAAGCTTCCGAGAGATACGGAAATATTTTTGCCATTTTGCCATCCGATAATGGATTACCATCAACATCAACAAAAGACACGGTAACCGCTCCTTCATCACGACCACCAACAATAACTTGGTAAGGACCTTCCTCAAGATCAAGTGCTACCCCTTCTTCACCACCAAACATGGAAGCAAAGAATCCTGGTTCATTAGGCACAAAATTAAAGAAATAAGTGGACTGAGCACGATCTTTATCGGTCAATGTAAAACCAAAAGGCTCTAAAATTTTAGGAGTTTTTAACCAAACAGTGCGCCAATCCGACTCTGCCAAAAGCGCTGCATTGTTATTTGCATCTTTAGCCAATTTAACAACAAATCCTCGACGCATCTGCTGCAACATTTTCGCATTCTCAAGACGATCGAGGTAGTCCATGTATCCAACAAATTCGTTCAAGAAGCGCGTCGCAATTTTTTCTGAAGTCGGTAACTTTATCCATTTATCTTCTTCGTAAGGCATTCGTTGGTACTGTATATGTTGCACTTCAATACTGACTTCTCCTTTACGTTCACCTTCCGCTAAGTTGATTCGATATTTTGAGCGTTCAAATCTTGGAAGAACGGTACCGAAAACTGCGCGCCACCAAGCTTCATTATCCTCGACAACCCAATCGGTCTGAATATCTGTACCCACGTTATTGATTGAAACGTTTTTATAATTAAAAAACTGTTCAATTTGTTGTTTTAATTCAGCTTTATCTTTCAACCAAAAAACCGCAGGATTATTTGCTGCACGATTCACTCGCATGCCTTGGCTTACAGCCAAAATTTGGATGGGCGGCATACGGTCAAGCTCTTCTCCTGCTTTATTTTTTCGAGCCTGTGACGATAGAGGCGGTACGGGTAACTCGTTACTTAAACGAGATTTATCGTAGTCTTCAGGTATCTCGAGAGAACGCGATTGTTTTGCTTTCAAATAATCATTCGTCGAATCATGGATTAAGCCATCTTCACCGTACAGCCAACTACAGCCCGATAACAAACTGGTTGACGCTACAAGAAAAACCCACAAATACTTCATCTAACTCTCCTCACTTCGCCAAAGCTAAGCGCACTAATTCGCGTTTAAGCGCCTCTTGCCCCACTTCAAGCGAAGTCAACGGTAACCTTAAACTATGTTCAATTTTTTTCATTGCAGCCAAAGCCCATTTCACAGGAATTGGGTTTGCTTCGACAAACAAAAGTTCGTGCAGCGCTGCCACCGATGCATCAACAGCCCTGGCTTTCTCTATTTCACCCGCCAGAGTATGATTACAACGTAACGCCATCTGCTGTGGAACTATATTAGCGGTCACCGAAATAACACCTTCGCCTCCCATTTCCATAAAAGACTGGGAAGTTGGATCATCACCGCTCAACAAAGAGAACTGACTCCCTTTATGGGTAATAAGTTCCTTAGCTCGTTCTAAATCGCCTGTGGCATCTTTCAAGCCAATAATGTTTTGATGCTGCGCCAGTTGAAATACAGATTCGTTCGTCAAATCACAGGCCGTTCTCGCTGGCACATTATATAGATAAATGGGATGCTGAGCGATATCCGCTACCGCATTAAAATGCTCAACTAACCCTTTTTGACTGGGTTTGACATAATACGGACAAACGGTCAAAAAACCATCAACCGCGAAACCATTCAATGCTTGTGTATTTTGCAGAGTTGCCTGTGTCGAATTCGCTCCGTTCCCCACCAAGACTTGAAAGGAATCATCGGAAAACTCTAAAGTAATTTCGACTAACCGATGAATTTCAGCATCCGTTAATGATGCCGATTCGCCTGTCGTTCCTGCAACAACGACACCGTGAGTTCCACTTTGTTTATGCCAGTCCACTAAGTCTCGATAAGCCGCAAAATCGACTTTTCCCGCCTGAGTGAAAGGGGTAACAATGGCCACTATACTGCCGCGTAACATACAAGCCTCTAATCAATGTTGGTTTTGGATGTGTCGTTAAGAGCCGCTATGTTACTCATGGTCCCGCCCGAGTACAAGCTATGGTTATTCATCAGTCCATCTATGAACTTAATTGATGTTCTTTTAATCGAAAACAAGTGAACAACTTATCCTCAAACTTGCCTTCTTTTGTATATAAATCAACCATAAGAGTGTGTATAGTATTTGATCCAAGTTAAAGTGCTGACAATTTTGATTTTAAGCTTTAAACTGCGCAGCCATCTCAAAACCAGTAAGAATTAATATGAGTGCACGATTAGTTATTTCTGCGATAGGTTCAAATCGTAGAGGCATTGCGAATGAACTCGCACACATTATTCAAGAGTTTGGGGCCACCATATTGGAAGGCCATATGACGGTAATGAGCAAAGAATTTGCGGTTATTATCGAAGTCACAGGTCCGTGGAATGCGTTAGCAAAGTTAGAGCACCAGTTGCCTTTAAGAGCCCATCAGCTTGGGCTTTTAACGATGTTAAAACGTACCGAATCACTGGAAGAAAATAAGCAAACGACAGCCTACCGAGTAACCATTTCAACGGTCGAAGATCGAGGAATTATCAAACGTCTCACTCAATTCTTTTCTGACAATAAAATAAATATCGACGAATTAAATTGTCGAACTTATTTAGCGCCTCACAGTGAAGATCTTATGGGTGAAGTAAAATTGACTGTGACGATGCCTGATGATTTCAATGTTGAAGAAATCCGCACAAAGTTTGAACAATTTTGTCTTGATGAAAATTTGTCCGGAATTATCACACCTTTAAAAAATTCGTCATAAAAATTTGCAAGGTCAAATTTATTGGCGTAGATTGAGTTTATGGTAAGAAAAATTTGGAGAAACAGGCATTGAGCAAAACGCCTGCGATTGGAAAAAAAGCACCGAACTTTAACCTCCCCGCGACCGGCGACAAAAAACTTGCGCTAAAAGATTTCAAAGGTCAAAAATTAGTCATCTATTTTTATCCCAAAGATGCTACTCCAGGTTGCACGACCGAAGGGCAAGACTTTCGCGATACCTTTAAAAAATTTAAAAATGCAAATTGTGCGATTCTAGGCGTGTCACGCGATCCAATGAAGTCGCATGAGAGATTCAAAGAAAAACAATCTTTCCCGTTTGACTTACTGTCCGATGAAGAAGAAGTCATGTGCCAAGCTTACGATGTTATTAAACTCAAAAAAATGTATGGCAAAGAATACATGGGTATTGAGCGCAGCACATTTTTAATCGACGAAGATGGCAAACTCCAAAATGAATGGAGAAAGGTCCGGGTAAAAGGTCATGTCGAAGAAGTATTGGCAGCGGTTAAAGCACTTTAGTCACGTGCAACTTAAACGTTGATAAAAAGGTTCCGTTGCCGCACTGTCCTGTCCATTGTATAGAGAGGTGTGTAGATGACCCGAAAGAAGTTTGAAGGCAAACGAATATTTGTTCTCGATACGAACGTGCTAATGCATGATCCCACCGCTCTTTTTCGCTTTGCAGAACACGACATTTATATCCCAATGGTGGTGCTCGAAGAACTAGACGCCGGTAAGAAAGGCGTCTCAGAAGTTGCACGCAATGTTCGTCAAGTCAGTCGCTATCTTGATGAATTAATGAATGGAGCAACGGGAGAAGAAATCGAGCAAGGTATTCGACTTGCAGATAGTCCCTACGCCAACGATGAAAAAACGCGCGAAGGACGCATTTTCTTTCAAATAAGAGAGCATCAAGACGCTCTCCCTGACACATTGCCAGGAACCAAAGTCGATAACACCATTCTAAATATCGCGCTTCGCTTAAAAAGCAAATACACCGATCGCCAGGTAACTTTAGTTTCTAAAGACATTAATCTTCGCATTAAATCAAAAATAATTGGTGTCCACACTGAAGACTACTACAACGATAAAGTTCTCGATGAAATCGAAAATTTATTTACCGGAACTCAAGAACTCCCAGATGACTTTTGGGATTCACACAGTCGAGAAATGGACTCCTGGCTAGAAGAAGGTCGAACGTTTTATCGCATTAACGGACCTCTTGTTCAGCGTTGGTCGCCCAATATGTTTCTTTACTCGACTCAAGGCGACAATTTTGAAGCCGTTGTTCGATCCATAAACGGTGAAGAAGCGACCATGGAGCTCGCCAAAGATTTTCGTACGGAAAATCAAAGTGTCTGGGGGATAACGGCTCGAAATCGTGAGCAAAGTTACGCTCTCAATTTATTGATGGACCCCGAAGTCGATTTTGTTACTTTACAAGGCCCTGCCGGAACAGGAAAAACATTATTGGCCCTGGCTGCAGCTTTAGAACAAACGATTGAACAGAAACTCTACAAAGAAGTTATTGTGACTCGAGTAACCATTTCTGTCGGCGAAGATATCGGATTTTTACCAGGCACCGAAGAAGAAAAAATGACGCCGTGGATGGGCGCGCTAATGGATAATTTAGAAGTGTTAGCACCAGGAACCATTGAAGATGACTGGAGTCAACAAGCCACACAAGACATACTTCGAAAATGGTTAAAAGTTCGCTCACTAAACTTCATGCGCGGACGAACCTTTCTCAATAAAATTGTCATCATTGACGAAGCTCAAAATTTAACGCCAAAACAAATGAAAACGCTCGTCACTCGAGCTGGGCCGGGAACCAAAATGATCTGCTTAGGTAATGTTGCACAAATAGACACACCTTACTTAACAGACACGAGTTCCGGTTTGACTTATGTTGTTGACCGTTTCAAAAAATGGGGCCACTCGGGCCACATTACGTTACAGCGCGGTGAGCGATCACGACTTGCAGACTTTGCATCGGATGAACTTTAAGTTCACTTCGTAACAGCAAATTAAAACCACGAAGCTGCGCTTAAGCCGCAGCTTCTACTTCCTCGTCTTCATCAGACTTCACGTCACCCCAGGCGCTAATGACCGCTTTAACCAAGGTTGCAAGAGGGATGGCAAAAAACACTCCCCAAAAACCCCAAATACCGCCAAAGAACAATACTGCAATAATAATGGCAACCGGATGCAGATTTACAGCTTCAGAAAACAACACAGGCACTAATACATTGCCATCCAAAGCCTGAATAACACCATAAGCAAACATGAGCCATAAAAACTGACTATCAAATCCCCACTGAATAAAACCAACCAGGGCAATAGGAAGCGTGACAACAGCGGCGCCAATGTAAGGAATCAAAACAGAAAAACCGACTAAAATGCCTAGCAACAACGAATACCTTAAGTCCATAAAAGTAAACACTACAAAACTGACCGTGCCGACAATAAAGATTTCGACAACTTTACCTCGCACATAATTACCAATTTGAGCATTTACTTCAGTCCAAACGCGATTGGCAAGATAGCGCTCTTTCGGTAACCACCGTAAACACCATTCAATAATCGTCTGTTTGTCTTTCATAAAAAAGAACAACATCAGTGGCACTAAAATTAAATAAACCAACAAGGCTGCCACATTTACCAGCGAATTCAAAACGGAAACGATAATTTTCTTGCCCTCATCAAACAGATCTGGACTTGCTTTGTCTTTACCGTCAGCCACTCCGTCAGCAAATGGCGCTAATAACTTTTCAACTTGTGATTCTTTGATCACCTCGGGGTATTTTTGTGGCAATTGCTCTATGGTTGTTTTAACTTCTGCCAACATATCAGGAAACTCATTCCATAAATTTTCGAGCTGCTCCCACATAACAGGAATCAGTCCTAACACCGTGGCCAAAGCAATTGTGATAAAACCGACAAAAATAATCGAGACACTCAGCGTTCTTTTAACGCCTTTACGCTCCAAAGCTTGTACGGCCCACTCAAGCAAATACGCAAGAACAATCGCGATAAAAACAGGAGCTAAAATATCGGACAAGGTTACAACCAAACCAAATCCAGCGAGCAAAAGCATTAACAAAATAACAGCTTGCGGATCAGAAAAGTTTCTTCTAAACCAACGGATAAACAACTTTGTCATTATTAATTTCCAGTAACCTTACGATTTGAAAAAGGCGAGTCTTGCAGTAGTTTTATTTCAACCAGCCAACCTTCGCTTTTTTCTTTGTGACTTGTGACTTCAAAGCAGTATTTTTGAGCTAACTTTTTCAGGTCCGTATAAAACGAATTGTCTAAAACCCAAAACGTAAAATACTGCCCCTTTTTACCCTGCTTCAGCGCTAATTTAGCACGAACTAAAGACAATGGGCACCGCAGTTGTCGATAATCAAAATAATTGGCATCGGGCTTTGTTTTCAAGGCATCTTCTTGGTGCTACTCTAGGAGCAGCTATTGTAAACCCATAATTGAAGTCTTTGCACCGAAAATTGGCGCCTCAGAAGATATAAGGAACTTTCAGCCTGAAGGCTCATCCAATGTACAAATGAGATTAGAAAGTACTCTATGTTCAAACAAATTTTAACTAGCATTCAAATACTTGGCTCAATTGCTCTGAGTTCGGCAATTATATACACGGCTGTTTGGTCAGCCCCAATAGAAGCTGCCAGTAATAAACTCCCAGATATGGGGAGTAGTACGTCGAGAACGTTATCGATCTCTCAAGAACAAGCGATTGGAGATGAGTATATCTTGGGGGTTCGGCGATATTTACCGTTGATTGACGACCCTCTTTCCATCGATTACATCAATCACCTTGGTTTTCGATTGGTTGAGCAAAACCCTGAAGCGCAAGACAGACGCTTTTATTTTTTCTTAATTCAAGATTCCACCCTCAATGCCTTTGCCTTGCCCGGCGGCTACATTGGAACACACACCGGACTGATTACTGCTGCTGAGAATGAAAGCGAGCTCGCCGCAGTGATGGGACACGAAATCGCCCACGTGACACAACGACATTTAGCGCGCCGTCTTGAACTTAGAAATCAATTGTCGTTTCCGACACTCGCGTCATTTATCGGCGCTATATTAATCGCGAGTCAAAATCCAGAAGCAGGCGTCGGAATGATGGCTACGACTCAAGCAGGCATGCAACAAGCTTTGATCAATCACACCCGCGAAAATGAGAAAGAAGCCGATCGTATTGGTATTCAGGCCATGAGCCGCGCGGGGTTTGATCCCGGCGCAGTTGCTGCATTCTTTGAAAAAATGCAGCAGTCAACACGCTACCTCAGAAAGCCTCCTGAGTTTTTGATGACTCACCCAGTCAACCAAACTCGTATATCTGATGCGCGAGCTCGAGCACGCAATATGCCAGAGCCAAGAAATCCAGACTCTCTCGATTTTCACCTGATAAAAGCGCGCCTTGCTTTAAGTGATGAACGCCCCAACTCAAAAAATTATCAAGAAAACAAAAAGCGACTGGCTAATAAGTCTTTAAAATCAGAAGTTGATCAATATTTCTTTGCCTTGCAATCAGCCATTAATGAAGATTACAAGACCGCCATTGATCTTCTAATGCAGTTATACATTGGTCGCCAACGCAATCTTATTTATCTTGTTAGTCTGGCCGAAACTTACATACAGTCTGGTAAGCCAGCGAAAGCCATTCCCTTCCTTGAATCGGAACTAAAAACCACGCCGACCAGTTATCCTTTAATCATGACCTATGCCAAAGCGCTCATTGAAAATGAACAGCCTATGGCAGCTCGCGCGATACTGCTGGAACACGCTTACAAAAAGAATGCTGAACCACAAATTTTCAAACTTCTGGGTAAAGCACAGAGCATGGCAGGCCTGGTTGACGAAGTGCATGAATCACAAGGGCAATTGTTATACTCGATGGGCGATTTAGAAGGCGCATTGGCCCAATTTGAACTCGCTCTGGGTCAAACATCGGACGATCCTTATGCGACGACAAGAATTCAGGCCAAAATAGATCAAATCCAATTTATTCTGCGCGAACGGCGTTACCGAAAATAACGAAAATGGGATGTCACAAGTGTGTCGACATTTGTGACTTGACGCTAATGGTCAGACCAGATATGTTTACCTAAAATGACTATCGAGATTTGATCCATGCCTGAATACAAAGCACCCATTGAAGACATTCAATTTTTACTTCACAAGTGGTTAAAAGTTTCTGACCACTACAAAAAATACGGTTACGACGAAGCAGCCGATCCTGAGTTAATCGACGCCATCATTACAGAAGGCGCGAAGTTCAGTGAAGAAGTCTTACTCCCGATCAATCAAAAAGGTGATGAACAAGGGTGTCAATTTGACAATGGCACGGTCACCACGCCAGAAGGCTTCAAAGAAGCTTACCAGCAATACTGCGCGAATGGATGGCCTAGTGTCAGTTCAGACCCGCAATATGGCGGTCAGGGATTACCCTACTCAATTTCTGTCGTTCTCGCAGAAATGATTTCATCCGCCAACATGGCCTGGGGAATGTATCCAGGATTAAGCCAAGGTGTCATCGAAGCACTTCATGCGCATGGCTCTGATGAACAAAAAGAAAAATACTTACCGGCGTTAATTAGCGGTGAATGGACGGGCACCATGTGCTTAACCGAGCCACATTGCGGTTCTGACTTAGGAATACTCAAAACGAAAGCAGAACCCAACGACGATGGCAGTTACAACATCACAGGAACGAAAATCTTCATTTCCGCTGGTGAACACGATATGACAAATAATATCGTACATTTAACCTTAGCTCGCCTCCCCGATGCTCCAGAAGGAACGAAAGGAATTTCCCTCTTCATCGTCCCTAAGTTCACACTGACAGATGATGGTCAACCAGGCGAAAGAAATCCTGTTACTTGTGGATCAATTGAACACAAGATGGGCATCAAAGCTTCAGCAACCGCGGTATTAAACTTTGATTCTGCAAAAGGCTATTTAATTGGTGAAGCAAATCAAGGCTTACGTTACATGTTCACCATGATGAATGCTGCTCGATTAGCAACCGGCCAACAGGGCCAAGCTTTAAACAGCGTTTCTTATCAAAATGCCCTGGCTTACGCAAAAGATCGCTTACAAATGCGGGCTTTGTCTGGTCCAAAAGCTCCTGAAAAATCAGCCGACCCTATTATTGTTCACCCTGACGTTCGTCGAATGTTACTCACTCAAAAAGCCTTTGCCGAAGGAAACCGGGCACTCGCTTATTACGTCGCCACTTTAGTTGATACAGAATTACGAGCCGAAGGAGAGCGAAAAGAAAAAGCTCACAAAGAATTAAGTTTCTTAACGCCGATTTGTAAATCTTTTATGACCGAAGCAGGACACGAAACAACAAACATCGGCATGCAGATTTTAGGCGGTCACGGTTATATTGGCGAGTGGGGTCTTGAACAATTCGCCCGCGACGTTCGTATCACTCAGATTTACGAAGGCACTAACGGTATACAGGCGCTTGATCTATTAGGTCGTAAAATTTTGATGGATAAATTCAAAACTCTACGCCGCATTCAAAAGAAAATTAAGTACTTCTGTAAAGACGCATCATCGGATAAGGCACTTAAACCTTTTGCTTCTGACTTGAAAAAGTTACTCAGCAAATGGTTTATGCTAACGCTAACCGTCGCGCGAAAAGCAGGCAAAAATAGAGAAGAAGTGGGCGCAGCGGCACACGACTACCTTATGTACTCAGGTTACATTTACCTTGGCTTTATCTGGTTACAATTAGCCTATACAGCACGAAAAGATTCTGACAATAAAGAGTTGGCAGAGAGCAAATTGGCCACTTGTCGCTTCTACTTCGAGCGAATATTACCTCGAGTTAAAATGCATGCCGCTAATATCAAAAGTGGTGCCGACAACTTAATGGATATTCCAGATAATCAATTCTAACTAGAATTGTAAAACGGCAAGCACTAAAAAGGGGACGAAAGTCCCCTTTTTATTTTTACTGTTCAAACAATTAAAACGACAAATAAGCTGTCAAGATCGACAATTTGGTATTAACGCTTTCTAAAAGCAAGTAGCAATGAAAACAGACCAAAAGCCAAACTCATACTACCAGCAGCGCTCGAGGTATTATTCAATTCGCTTTCGTTTTTGAATTTAAAGTTTTTAACATCCAGCTCGCCAGAATTAAAATCAGATTTGGGTGCCGAAAATACCAGAGAGTGCCATCCTGACTGCTCCAATTTAAGCGCCGGATTTTGACTCAAGGGACTAATTCTTTTCTGCTCAACATAAACCGCTAAAGGCTCACAACGTGTATCATTACAATAAGTTGCATTGTATTGCTCTAGCGAGAAAAGTAACTCACCTGATCCTTCAACCATCATTAATGCATAATCATTATTCTTATTATTTTCTTGATTTGCGTTATTTCCAGAATCGTTTAAATTCTCATTATCCAGCTTACGATATTGGATGCTGTTTTCTTTAACCTGCCAATAAGAATCGGGCGCAGTATACCAATAAGCTGAATGTCCATTATCAAACGTCCACTCTTCTCTTAAAGACAAAACTTCAGCAGAGACAACAACTTCACGAACCAAATTTCCGCTTTCATCAAAAATAGTTAACATCGCTTTTTGGTATTCAGCAAATGTACTATTCAGCTCCACTTTGATTAAGCATGTCTCACCAATGTACAAAACTGATTCACATTTATTTTCAACCAGCGAAAAATTATGATCATTGTTTTCCCACTGAAATGTTAGCAAAGTATCAAACTGACCAGAGTTTGAAATGGAAACCCAGGTATGAACTGGACGATTGACAGGCACGACGCCAAATTCAATCGACGACTGTACCGATAAACCATGAATATGCTGTTTAATCCAATGAGCATAAAAAGAAAGATTAGTAAATACTCCAGAGAATCCCGACGACTGACAACCGTAGGACCAGCTCGCCACACCCGCTAAATGCCACTCTCCATTATGCTCTATCATAAGAGGGCTGCCACTGTCTCCGTGGCAAATGGACTCAGTTACTTTTTGTGCCTGAGCACAAAATAAAGAGTCATCCAATACAATAGGCTCTATGTCGTAACGCCCTTGACGTCGCCACTCCTCCATCATCGACGCGGAACACAGATCTGAATTTTTAAGATAGAAAGGTTTTGTTATCAGGTCGCCATTTGTGTCGAAAACTTGCTTCAACTCGGCCAATGCCCCAGCTTGAATATTAGATTCCAATGTCAGAGCGTCAGCAATAGGGAATGGAACTTTATCAATCGGTTGATCCAGTTTTAATAATGCAATGTCGTTTTCGACAAGTTTCGAATTCCAATCAGGATGAATAATTCGTTGTCCAACTGTAAAAATGTCACGACCTGCGATTGCGGGGTTATCATCGCCAATAAACGATTGATTATGCAGCTCATTTTCTTCAGAGCGAACCACTAACTTCAGTCGCTCCAAAGGCATGCCATCGACACAGTGTGCGGCCGTCAAAACCCATTGAGGACCCACAAGCGCACCTTGGCAATGAAAAGAGTCTTCTTCTTGGCGGCCCGAAGATCGAACACGATCCTCTTGATTCGAAATACGATTTTGAACAGGAGTATCGAGATATATCCCAACTGTCGCGCCTGCGCTCGACAATATTGGCCAACAAAACATCATCAGAGATACAGCTGCAAAGCGCACACCGAGTCTCCACTGTAAAGTTTGACACAAAAATTGAGATAACACCTTGATAATTCTCAAAAAGCAATATCCATAAATAAAAGTTTGATCATATTAGCAGAATTATATCAAACAATGCTCGTGAAAATTGACGGCTAGTCGTCTGAATTAAATTTCGATGACTTTTTGAGATTTTTGAGCAATTTAATGGTTGGATAAGTGGCTAATTATCGCTCACTAAGGTCGTCAGAGTAATGAAACTTCCCCTGATTATCGATGATAATGGCAGAAACATCCTTAAGCTCATTAATCATTGCCAGTCCTTTTTCAAACCCCATAATAAACACACTGGTAGATAGCGCATCGGCAGTCGTGGAATTTTCAGCAATGATTGATACGCTGATACTTTCACGGGATGAACGTCCCGTTTTGGGATCAATGATATGATGAATGCGCTCTCCGTCCCGAATAAAGAATCGTTCGTAATCACCGGATGTTGAAATTGCTACATTTTCTAGAGGAACTTGGGTTAATACCGCATCTTCCTTACGGGGATGTTGAATACCAATAGTCCAAAGGCGGCCGCGTTTATCACCGATCAAACGACTGTCCCCTCCTGCTTTCACAAAAGCATTTTTAATGCCTGCCTTTTTTAAAATTTCAATGCAAGAATCAACAGCGTGACCTTTAGCAATTCCTCCCAAATCAATACGAGTCCCTTCTACGGAAAATTTTACCGAACTGGTTCGCGCATCAAGTTGAATAGATTTGAAATTAATAAGTGGCGTGGATTGTTTTATAAAATCATCAGATGGAGCAACCGAGTTTCGATAATCATATTGATAGCCGACGCTAGCAAACGTAATATCAAATGCGCCCTGCGTTTTTAAGGAAAAATCTATCGACTTTTGCAACAACTGGAATAACTCACGAGAGATCGTTACTGACTTATCTGCTGCAGAATCATTAATTTTATAAAGCTCACTGGTTTCGATATAGGGGCTCATCAATTGATTAATGCGTTCCATTTCATCGACCACCGCATTAACTAATTCTTTACCTTTAACCTCATCGGGTTCCCAAAGTTCTACTTTAGCTTCAGTTCCCATCACTTCAAAAGTATGCTTATGCCATTGCGCCCATGTAACTGGCGAAAATAATAAAAGCAAACCGAATAAAATCAAAAACGCTAATTTCATAATTTTTATTATTATTGATTCATGCTCAAAAATATTACCCCTGAGGTAGGAACGTAATCGGATAATTTTGTTCCCAGACGCCTACATTTTGTTTACCAAAGTTCAAACGCTTAATGGCAAACATAATGCGTCGCTCTAATTTCGGGTCATTCAGTTCACTGCTAACCACTTTCACATCAGCAACTTCACCGGAAGGTAATATTTTAATTCGGAAAACCACAACACCTCGAAGTGTCGGATCTTGACGCAATGCTCTATTGTAAGCCGCATAAATTTGCGACTGATTACGATCAATAACTAATTGAATATTTTCACTCGAGCGTTGTCCAGATTTAGTACCACTTTTCGCTTCGGCAACTTTACGATCAATCTCTTTAATCTTACTTTCAACTTGTGTCGATCCCGATCCTTTAAGGGCAGGCCCACTTCCCTTCGACCGACTCGCTTTAGCCACTTTTAAACCGCCTGTCGACTTAGTGGCTGAATCACCGAGTAAATCACGCGTTGTTTCTGTTGCTCGATTACCCGATTGTTGCAAATTACTATCGTTCGCCAAATCATTGGCAACATTATTGTCTAATAAGCCAGAAAATGCATTTTGAACGGCCGAGGCTTTTTCTTTTGCTGCTTCTCTTGCAGCTTCTCGCTCAGGCGTAGGCTCTGGCTCAAACTTTGGCTTTGGTTTCGGCTTAGGTTTGGGCTTTGGCTTCGGCTCAGGTTTTGGTTCTGGCTTCGGCTCAGGCTTTTTCTCTTCCTTTTTTTCTTCTTTTACCGGCTCGGGAGGAGGCGGTGGAGGCAACTTCACTTTTTTCTGTTCAATAACCAGCTTAACCAGCCGGTCGGGAACTTTATTGATCACTCTCACATCTTTTGGTACATCGATCCATGGAATCACAATACTAAACAGCAAGCTAATCCCCAAAACGATAAGTAATATTTTGCGAAAACGTTGAATCTCTTCATCGGAACGTTCCCAAGGAAGCAACGGAGGCATTTGATAGAAGTAGCGACTCATACTATTTACTCCGTCGCCGCTTTGTCTTTGGTTTGTCGTACTACCGCCAAAGAAATGTCTTTATAGTTCGACTCACTCAAAGTATAAAGAATGCGTTTGAGCAGCTTATAGGGAATTTCTCGATCCCCCATTATCGTAACTTCGCCTGAATCAGTTTGTGAGGGATTAATCGCTAATCGTTGCGCTGTTTGAAACTCCAACTCTTTTTTCAACGATTGAATAATATTGCTTTTACTCGCCATAATCGTTTTGGCGTCAGAAATTTTTCGGCCTTGTACAATTAAATTGTCGTTGTTGACCATAATTAATAAAGTTTCTTCTGGTATTTTTTCAGAAGTTGACTTAGGTAACTCAATAGTTTTTGTTGAAGGCAACTGCTCAACCGTGGAAGAATTTACCAGTAAGAAAAAGACTAATATGGTAAAGATATCCATCAGTGACACAAGGTTTAACCCACCTTTGCTATGACGTTTGTGATGGCGTTCCATTCGCTTCGCACGTACCGATAACTTCATCAGTTCTTCCCCTCTGGCGCACTACCAATTGAAATATCAGGAAAGAGTTCGGCGTAAACAATGGTTTTTGAGGAATCATTTTCTTCCTCTATTTTCATCGCTCTTACGGAATCCATTGTTTGAATTAAGACGTCATACTCAATGTTTTCCTCGAGCAATAAAGTAATGGATGTTTTATCAGCAAAATCACTAGTCGCTTTCAACCGCTGTAACGAATTATTGAGTTTCTCAAAATCGTATTCGCCGTCTTTTTGGTTAATAACAATTAAACTGCCTGACGCCCTTTCCATCAGCTCCAGTCGATTTTTTCGAACGACAACTTCAAGCGCTTTCTCTGGTTCATCAGGCTGATCTTGCGCTGCCCCAGTTCCAGGTAGATTCAAATTCAAAATAGAGACTTGTGAGAAGACCGCCGTTATTAATAGAAACGGAACGAGCACCACCATTAAATTCATAAAAGCGGTTATGTTAAGTTCGGCGTTAACTTCTTTTGAGCGTTTGGCTCGACGCTGCCACATAATTTACCTCGAAAAATCAGGGTCTGGCTGCTGGTTTAGCGGCAGGACGTTTTGCTTGTGACTCAGCAGGCTTGGCTGAACGAATCACATTAACAAATTTAACGGATGCCATTTCTAAACTATCAATAATTTCTGTTGTTTTCGTCTGCAAGAATGTAAAGGCTAATAACAAAGGAATCGCCGCCATCAATCCAAATGCAGTAGTATTCATCGCAACGGAAATACTGGCAGAAAGTAAGTTTGCTTTCTCCGATGGATCAACATTCGCTACAGCGGTAAAAGCTGCGATCAAACCTAATATAGTTCCTAATAGGCCGAGTAAAGTCGCAATATTAGCAAAGGTTGCCAAATATTGAGTTCGCTTTTCCAAACGCGGCATAATTTCCATCAAACCTTCTTCCATCGCCATCTCTAAATCATCGTGACGACGCGCCTGACTAAATTTACTTAATCCATAAGCTAATATTCTGCCAAGTGCTGCATTTGAATTAGATGCCGTATTCAAAGCCTGACGGAAATCGCCTTTATTAAGCATAGGCAACAATTTTTTCCACACACTTTGATTTTTTCGCTTAACCAGCTCAAGGTAAATGTATCGCTCGATCGCTATGGCAACGCCTAATCCCATGACAATCAAGATAGGATACATAAATGCTCCGCCTTGTTGGAAGAACTCGACGACAGTCATAAAAAAACCTTTCTCTCCTGCCGGCGCAGCGGTTGTTGCGCTTTCTGCTAACGCAAGCAATGCCAACCCCATCATGTTTTACTCTCCGCTTCTATTAAAATTGTTAATTAACCAGTATATAACAAGCCATCAAAGATTTTGCTTAAATCCTCGAAAAATGAGATAAATATCACTCATCGCTATCAGAAACTACAGTTGCATCTTCGTCAGGTTGTAATTGTCTAAATAATTTCACTCGACGCTCAAAAACGTGACTTTCAATCGGCCCATAAACTTCATCAACTATTCGACCTTGAATCGGTGAAACGTCATTTCTCGGTCCTTTACGCCACGGTACAATATAAAGTACATTAGGAAGCTCTTTATTGCCTTTAATTGTCAATCCGAGTCCCGCATCGCGAACAACCGTTGTTGCATTTTCTGATGTATTTTGCTCTTCTGCAGCTCCAACAGACATCGCTACGATTGAAAATAAAACAAAAATAAATCGCATCTTCATGTGCTCTCTCCTCATGGCATCCTGCGTTTCAGCTCAACAATCCAGCCGGAAACTTTCTCGTCTTCGTCAACTCGCTCAAGATAGCGTTCAAAAGAATCGAGTGCTAACTCGTAATCTTGCAAATACAAATCAGCTAATATGCCAAGGTTTAAATAAGGCTTAGTGTATTTGGGTTCCACACTGATTGACTGTTGATACGCTGCTTTTGCTGTATCAAAATCACCTTCTAGGCGGCTCACATAGCCTTTTAGATTAAGTGC
This sequence comes from Pleionea sediminis, assembly GCF_007570825.1. Lineage (GTDB taxonomy): Bacteria > Pseudomonadota > Gammaproteobacteria > Enterobacterales > Kangiellaceae > Pleionea > Pleionea sediminis. The sequence continues at coordinate 210,304 of NZ_SUNB01000002.1, forward strand.
AGGAGGATAGTTTGGTCTTGCAACTAATGCTTTCTCAATATGCTCAAGAGCATCCTCGTGTTCTTCACGCTGAATATCAAGCAAAGCTTGATTCAGTTCAATTTGCGGATAGTTGGCATATTTATCTTTGCCTGAATCGAGCGTTTCATCAGCACGATCTAATTCGCCTTCATTGGCTTCACTCTTCGCTTTTTTCAAAATATCCGATAATCCACCCGGTAATTCCTCTAACATAAACTCGGGTAGTTTAGCCGCTTCATCATCCGAAATACGCCCCTTACCGGCACAACCGGCCAGTATGAGAACGAGTATAAAAATTCCAATAAAACGCATCGTTAACTTCCTCCAAACCACGATTCAATCAACTCTTGTTTATTGTATCGTGCAGGTTGAAGACCTGAGAGAGCTTCAAATGACTTCTTAACCCACTCATCATAAATACTTTGTGCCGCACGGCCAGAGTTAGAAGAGAATATTTCAATTGCTTTTTCTTCAATTGGAAAAGCTTGATCTTCAATTAAATATTGATACTCCTCAAGCTCCAACTCACTCATCCCAGGTGGTCGCTCAGAATTGATAATGTCTTTTGCCAAGTTTAAATACAACTCCCCCACTCGGTGTGTGCTGGCAGTAGTAAATTCGGCAACTTTAAACTTACCAATATCACCGTAAGCCTTTAATGCCTTGTCCATCATTGCCCGCTTTCTCGGTAATGATTTATTCAAAGGTAACGTTAATTTAATTTGCTTGAACTGCTCATACATAGGTTCAGCCAATTCGAAAGCCGATTGAGCTGCCAAATATCGTGTTCGATCAGTATTTTTGGCGCCCGCAGTTCGATAACTACTGACAATTTTGTTTCGCCAAAATGTCACTTGTGAGTCGTTGCCTGCTTTTTGGTAAAGCTCGACTAATTTTGCTTGTGCCTCCATCGATTGCACGAAAGGCTCTTTATGTTTGTCGTAATACGTTTTAAAAGCCACAATCGCCGCACTGGAGTTGCCAGCCTTTAAATACAAGTCTGCAACGTACCATTGTATCTCACGCGCTTTATTGGGATCTTTCGTTTTACTGGCAATTCTTTGATAAGCCGATGCCGCGTCCGACCACAGCGATAACTTTTCATAAACAAACGCAAGTCGTTCATCAAGACCTTCAGCTAATGGATGTTGACTAAAACGACCTCGAAATCCTTCAAGTGCGTTTTTCGCCTCTTGCCACTTTTCTTGCTGCATTAACAAAACAGCAGCTTCAATTTCTGCTTTCGGCCGAATACTGGAATTTGGTTCAACCGAAATTAAGCGTTGATATTCAGCGATCGCTAGATCAATTTGTTTCGCTTCTTGGAATGCTTCAGCTTGTTTAAAAATAGACTCTGCTCGACGCTCTTGAAACTCTTGTCGATCCTTTGGCTTTAAAGTAACTTCAACCAGAACTCTGGACAACGCCTGCTCGGCTTCTTTGTATTTCTTTTGATCAAATAAACCATTCGCAATAATAACTTTTGCCCGATCTGTCAGCTCCTTTTTCTTTACTCCGGGTAAAGCTAATAATTTTTCTGACGCTTGAATAGATTCATCTACCCGATTAAAAGTTAATAGTTGTTCCGATGCTCTTAACAACAATTCAGCAGAACGTTGCGATTCAGGAAAATACTCGGCGTATAACAAAGTATAGTTAATAGTTTGTTCTTTATACTGATTTATAGCAGCAACATTCTTAGGATCCGTTTGTTGCTCTAGTGCTTGATAAGCAAGCAAGATATTGTAAGCCGCTTGCTCACGTTTTGCATAAGTTTGATATTGATAAGCGATGATATCAAATTCTTTAATGGCTCTTTGATACTCCTTCGCATCATAAAAAGCTTCAGCCATTAAGAAATGATAGGGGGCAACGTCCTTTTCATCTTGTGATAGTTCAAGAAAGTGGCTATACCAGTCGGCCGCGACTAAATAGCTACTTTTACTTTTTTCTCGTTGTGCTTTCGCATGATAATGACTCGATACTTCTTCCAAATTAGTAATGACATTTGGCTTCAAGGTCGCCTTTAAATTATCATCAGCTTGTGTCCAATACTCACTCTTCACACCAAATTGCTTTAAAAAAGACTCTTTCGCAGGTAATACTAATGAAGGGAAGCCACCTTCGACATAAGTTTTAATAACATTCAACTGAAAGAAAGCAGCTTTCGGATGTAATGGATTTTGCTGGACAAATGCATCATAAGTTTTTGCCGCATCCTGAAAACGCTCTTGTTTTAAATACAGTGCAGCAAGATCATCATAAATTTCATGTTCATATTCTGTGCGACCTTTTTCTGCAAAATATCGGCTAACCGATGTCGGTCCTTCCAATTGGTAAAACGATAATGAAATAGCTCGACTCGTGTCTTTAATTAACTCTTGAGTCACCATTTTCACATCTTCATTAACGTCCGCACCCTCTTTCAAACGTTCAAGCAACGGAAAGAAGTTTTCCAGTGCGCCCTCATAATCGAAAAGTTTGAATCGAGACCAACCATTTTTATACAACGCTTTATCATAAAATTCGGTATCTTTTCCCATCGACAAAACATTCTTATACGCATCTGCTGCTTCTCGATATTCACGACGTAAAAAGTAAGCCTCACCTCGCCGGAATTGAACTTCAACCAGCTCATCAGCTTGCTCATGTTGATCAGCTAAGTTATCGAGTTCAACTAACGACTCATCGGAACGACCATCAAGCGCCAAAGCTCGTGCTAACTGATAACGAATTGTCGCGTCATCCGCTTGTTTTGGAAAATCAGAAATAACCTGTTGATACAATTCTGCAGCTCGAGCATAACTAGAATCTCGCATCGCTTTTGGTAAAGACTCTAATGTTTTACCCTCCGCAAGTTCAGCATTCTTTTCTTCCGCTAATCGCATATTCAAATCTGCTAACCGGCGCATTGCCTGGCGGCGAACTTCACCATGAGGAGATTCCATTAGTCGAAGATAAGATGAAATCACTTGGTCAGCATCGACGCTACCAATGTCAGACTGAGGCACTTCAACTTCTTTTTCTTCAACAAACTCAACGGTGGGTTCCAATTCACTTAATGGAATTTTCCCAATCCCCTGACGCCCCAATCCAATGAGAGCACAAGCATTCAACAGTAACAATACCGCTAATACAAATAAGCAGCGCTTCATTGCCGTTGCTCCAACATGCGATTGATAGCTTCATCTTGTATTTTGGCGATCGACAATTCCGTTTGCGCTAATAAAAAATCTAACTCTTGCTCTCTTTTTTCAAGCTTTTGTAATAAAACCAGCTCCATTGACTTTCGAGACTGCTCAACACGAAGTTCTATTGCGAGTAACAAATTTAAAATCTGATTTTTAAGATCAATAATTCGCTTATCATAATTTAAAAACCGACTGGAAGCCTTTTGACCTGAAGTACGAATCGATACGGTTTGTTGTTTGAGTTCTGCTAACGCAGCCCGGGTTTCTTTAAGCTGTTTTTCTAATCGATATTTTTTCGGGCCGTACTTTTCCGCTAAATTCCAGAGAGCGGCACCATATATTCGCCGCCATTGCTCTCTTTGATCTTCCATGTCAAATTGATCCGCTGGCAATGCGTCCATGGTTTTCTTAACGCGCATTAAATCATGATAAACTTCAAGTTCTTCTTGATTGGCCAATAACCATAAATCATCGCTGAGTGTTTGTCGCTCTGCGATTGATGCCAAACTTTCGTATTGCTCAGCAAAGTTTTGTTTTAGCATTTGCGATGCTTGCTCGTCGATCTTTGGTTTTAATGTTTGATAACGTAGTTCGTGATTCGCCAGCATTTGTTCGAATACCGGTAATTGGCGTTGCCAACGATTCAGTACGTTCTTTAAGTGAGACATTTCTTGAAAGCGTTGAAAGAATTGAGTGAACTCATTGGTAGTTACGACTTCTTGCAAGTAGTATTCAATCGCGTGGCCAGTCACCGGAACGTCACCTTCAGCCCATTGCTCAAAGACCTTATCACCAAAAATTCCTCGACTGTCTAACCAACGTTGGAATAACTCTGCTTTGATGTCCGTTTTTGCTTTTTCAATTAAAGTCAGCTGCTCACCAAAATTAGCTGCTGCAGTTACAAAAGCTTCAAGAGCTTCCTTCTTGGCCCCATTTCTATAATACGCAAACGCCAACGCCATCGTGGCTTCTTGAACGGACGGATCTCGAGGGTCACGTGTTGTCAATTCTTGCCAATGACCTATCGCCTTCGCTAACTCTTCACCCTCATAATAAGCCCAACCTAAAGCTAAAATTGCTCGATTACTAAATGGCCCATTGAGTCGTACATTAATTAAATGCTGGCGCGCGTCTTCCGCTTGTTTTTTTTCAAGATAATAATAACCAAGCGCTAAATTTGCACGATCAAATAACGAACGCTCAATATCATTAGACTCACGATTAGGGTATAAATTATCAAATAAATTAACCGCTTTCTCTAAGTCTCCCGCCTGTAATAAATACACCGCCAAGTTAAATTGCGCATACTTTCCTTTTTCAGATTCGGTAGATATTTCTTCTAAAAATGCTTTTGATGCCGCAATATCACCTTTTTGAAATGCAATTTGCGACCGAATAAGTAATGCCTCATCCACCAGTTCTTCAGGCAAAAATTCGAAGGTTCGTTCAAGATGGGACTCTGCCTGCTCAATTTTTCCATTTAGATAATGAGTCTTGGCTAAATAAAAACGAACTTGCGCTAGCTTTTCGTTTTGCGAATTTTCATCCAGCAACTCAACAAAAATTTTCTCGGCCGATTCAAGCATTCCATAGCTTAAAAACATAACACCGCGTAGTAATTTTATGTGATCGACGTGCTCGACAACTTCGTTTCGATATTCCGCGACATCTAAACGAGTTAACGACGAAAAGTAGTTTCTTTGATAGTAATCGTACAGAATTTCGCCAAAGGCTAGTTCTTTGAGTTTAATCTTTGCATCAGAATTGAGTGATAGCAGTGCCGAGGTTCGTTGCTCTTCGCTAAAAGAGGGAAACGCACAAAAACTCAATGCCGAAAAAATGATAACGGCTGATAAATAACGCAAGTTATGTAATTGCATTTATGCTCACCACGACCTCTGTGCTTGTCTCTAATTCCACTGTTTCACAGCAAGCGCGGGCTGCTCTTTGGTAGCATCATCTCTAATTTGAATCTCAATGAGCTTGGCATCGGTGTCTTTTTCGAAAGTATCTGTAACAGCCAATTTATATTCGCGTTTCTCTGGACCGTATCCGACGACCACAGCAACCACCTCGTGCTCTCCAGTGGTGAAATTATCCACATGAAGACGTTGCACAGCACCTCTTTTTAGAGCGTCCATCTCTCGATCGGTGTACAGATATTGCGTCACCCACTCACCATCGACTTTTAGTTTGATGCTATCAAGCTTAAAAAAGTAACCGACATCCACTGAAACGAAAAAAGCTACTTGCGTAGAGGCTGGAAACAATAAGTCCTCCTCTAAAATAAAAAGCTCACGATTAATCGACAGTACTTGCTTTTTGAGATCTTCCAGGGAATCTGCAACGGGAGTCTCTTGCTCAGCAGCTTGAAGGCGGCATATGCCCATGATTAAAAGAAATGCCAATAAGACCGATTCACGCAACAAGCGCATGCTAACTTCCACCTATTAAAATAATGACTGTCTTCAAATTATTATTAGCGCATTATGCTGAAAAATACCTTTATAAAACTAGCACTTGCGCACAAAATAAGAAATTAAAGACGCTGTTTTATTTCGTTTATTGCCGCTACAACAGATTCTAAGTCCTGTTTTCCGTATAGCGGCCCAAGCACGTCTCCATCGGGGGAGATTATAAGCATAGCAGGCAATTTGCTTGGTCGCTCGAAGGGAACGACAGGTTGTGGCATTGTTGCAACCATTGGGTATTCAATTCCATATTTGGTAATCGCTTGATTTAATTGTTCGTTATTGACAGGCTCATAACTAAAAGCGAGTAAATCCCAGTTGAACTCTTCTTTGCGGCGGTGCAAAGCATTGAGTTCAGGCACTTCTTCCAGGCAGGGCTTACACCACTCAGCCCAAAAGTTTACTAGCAACCAACGTCCCTGATAATCTGAGACTTGCTTTTCATCGCCATCAAGCAACTGAAATCTCGAGTCATCTTGGCGTCCGTTACACGAAAATAAGCTGAAAAAGCCGATAAAAATCAGTAACAAGCGTAAACCTGTTCTATTATTAGAGTTATGCAGAAACAAAGTTTAGCGTCTCCCGATATGTTTTAGATTGAACATTTCTATCTATAATTGAGCTAACTCCCTGTTAAATCAACTATTTTTCATCATTTGACTCAAATTAGATAGCGGTTACAAAAATCAAATGGGATAAACTATGCAATGTATTAATGACGAATACAAGATAAGTGAAAGAGAATGGATTCACCAAGGTTAACTTACCCTGCGCAACAGCAAGGACAGCACTTGTTGGTCGAAACTGACCCCTCCAAGCTGAAGCAATGGCTGAAATCTTTACCCTATGGCGATATGGCGAGAACAGTGCCAGAAGTTTGTCGTGCGATTGCCAGCCTGAACCGAACAGAAATAAGCATTAGCACACGAAAGGAACTGGTCAACCAGTTCGATAAAACTTATGCTCAAATTTTTGAGACCTACCGTCCAATAGCGGCTCATGTCACCAGTGCGGAAGGTCGAAGAAAAGAAAATGAGAATCTCCATCATTTAACTCGTGAAATGTCCTTTGCCCACAAAATTATTACTGATGTTGAAATTCACAAGAAAAAACTGTGGGGAAAAAATAAAGATTTAATTAAATCGATCAATTTGTCTCTGCACTACCTGGGACTGCTTTTGATGGAGCATTACGAATCTTACAGTCCAATTCCCATTTACTTGTGGCGAGAATGTAATGGTTTGTATGGCTTTGCACAACACCGCGAAATTGAAGATATCGAAATATTTAAAGAAGGACTTCATCAATGCTTACCATCGATTGAAGCCACTTTTGCGCGCACTTGCTTGTTATCCGCATCCGATCCTTATCATTTGTCTCCCGGTGAACACTGGCAATTGTTTAAATATCTGGAACGCTGGGTATATTTAAGTGAATACTCCGATGACCCCAACGATTTTTCTGACACGCAATGTTTTGTCATTAATCAAAACAGTCAACTCAAACCAGTGTTTGCCGCACAATTTAAAGGTGACCCACTCGACGAAGACGTCTGTTTCTTACTTACCTTCGATATTATCAGACAAGTGAAATATCAATTGGATGAGCTGTCACGTAAAAACACTATGCCAGAAGGTTTTTATAAAGACATCCGCCTTACGACCGCTCAATCGTTACTGGAACATATGTCTGCCCACTGGAATGCGCGCGTCGAAAGAAAAGGACGCCGCTATCCCGTCATTACTCGCCTGGATATCATCTGGGGAATATCCTCAATTTATAAATTACTCGAAAAGCATCGCCTGTCACCGAATGCCACGCATTGGGAAGCAGAAACTATTGAGTCATTCTTAAAAGATGAACACAGCATCCCTATGCAATGGGAAGCATCGAATGTGAGTGATGGCGGAATCGGCATATCCAGCGTTAATAATATTGCTCATTTGTTGAGAGTTGGAGAAATTGTCATTATTCGAGAATACATCGATAAAAAACCGTCGTTTCGTTGGCGGCCAGCTATTTGCCGTTGGCAGTTTGGTGACGATAACCATGGCACGAGTGCAGGTTTAGAATTTATCGATGGCGCGGTCGAACCAAGTCGTATCTTCAATAAAATGTCGACCAATAAAAATTCACAAGGTCAGCCTGCGTTGCTATTGAGACCACGAGAAATTACAGCTAAAACCCCGTTATCGCTAATTGCCTCTCGTGGCTCTTATCGTGCCGGTCGTGATTTTACGCTCAAAACCAAAGCCAAGGTGAAAAATATCAAAGCAAGAAAAGAAACCATGGTGACACCTTGTGTTGAGTTTTTTCAATATCAAATAACAGAAGTGTTAGAAGTTATCGAACCAGAAGAGCACGATTCAGAACTCAACGACGGCTCCATTCCATGGACTAGTGTACCTAACTATCAAGAAGAAGAACCTGAAAAACATGACGATCACGAAATTAACCTTGATTCGGTTCGGCTACCAGGGGATCACTGAGTTTCTTTATTAAAGCAGAGCGCCCTACAGCAATTCTATCCGCTAATTCTTTATCGTCCTGAGCCAATCGCTCAATCGCTTTTTCATCGGGCAATTCGACAATACCGGCCTCAATAATTTCAGATAACTGATAACTTTGCGAGTCTCCGGATAAAGTAAAACCACCGCCATCAAGTTCAATGATTAAATTAGCCTTTTCGAGTCTGTCGATGACTTTAGCTAAACTATCCAATTGGACATTCGGTAATTCTTGCTGGATACGCTTCATATCAACCACTTCACGATGCGCTTGAGAGTTTACGAGAAGTTTTAAAATTCGCGCAGCCAATACAAACGGATGACTGGCAACTTTTTTACTTTCAGGTTGAAACACGCCTAGCGCATGACATATTTCTGCACCGATTAAAAGAATCATCCATGAAACTTGCATCCAAATAATGAATAAAGGCACCGATGCCAACGCTCCGTAGATCAATTGATAAGTCGAAAACGTTTTAACAAATAAACCGAATCCATATTTAACCAACTCAAAAGCAAACGCTGTAAAAATAGCCGCTATTGCAGCGTGTTTTATTTTAACTCGCCGATTCGGTACGGCAATAAACATCACAGTGAAGGCTACAAATGCCATAAAGAGCGGAATAATTCGAGCCATTATACTGTTTTTACTTTGAACAACGTCGGAGACCAATGGTAAAGACGCAAAATAAGAACTAACGGCTAAACTCATTGCCAATAACAAAGGTCCCATTGTTAGCACAGCCCAGTAAACCAGAAAAACACGAACAGGAGAACTCTTCTTTTTAACCTGCCAAATTTTGTTAAATGATTGATCAATGGTATGCATTAACATCATTGAAGTGACTAATAAAAAGACCGCCCCCACTAAAGTCATGCCCTGAGTGTTCTTAATGGCTTTATTGATAAAGTTTTCGACCGTCTGTGATGACTCTGGCATTAAATTAGTAAAAATTAATTGCTGCACATCTGCTTCCATTTCTTGAAACTGTGGAAAAAGCGACAATAACGCCAATACCACCGTTAAAAACGGAATCATGGAAAGCAAACTTGTTACAGTCAGCTCTGCAGCAATCGTTCGACAATGATCTTTACCAAATCGATCGAACGTAAATGCGATAAATTGTTTCAACCAAACAAGCTTTTCTTCCATCTCGAATTCAGCCTACAATAGCGCTCGAAATTAACTCATGCATTAAAAGGTTTGACTATGTCAGAGTATACCATTTACCACAACCCACGCTGTTCAAAATCTCGCCAAACGCTTGAGCTGCTGCAAAAAAATGGCGTTGAACCCAAAATAGTCGAGTATTTAAAAAATCCGCCCAGTGAGAAAGAACTCACTCAAGTACTCAAACTTCTTGCAATCAAACCTCAAGATTTGATGAGAAAAAAAGAAGCTGAATACAAAGAGTCTGGTTTAAATGATGATACATTATCGGCCAAAGAACAAATTAAACGTATGATCGAGAATCCAAAAGTCATTGAACGTCCCGTTGTATTTACCAAAACTAAGGCTGCGATTGGTCGACCGCCAGAAAATGTATTGGATATTCTATGACCGCTAACGTTTTAATCATTTACTACTCGTCGGGCGGAGCGACAAAACAGATGGCTCGGTTAATTGCCCGTGGGGCAGAATCGGCCGGTGCGAATGTAACCCTTCGCACTGTACCGCGCGTCTCAGCCAACAGCGAGCAAGTTGAAAGTGATGTTCCCAGTACCGGCGATCCTTATGTAACACTGAAAGAATTAAAGCAATGCGATGGATTATGTCTGGGTAGTCCTACTCGTTTTGGCAATATGGCCACACCACTAAAGTATTTTTTGGAACAAACCAGCGAACAATGGTTAGCAGGCTCCTTAGCGGGAAAACCCGCCAGCGTGTTTACCTCTACCAGCAGCTTACATGGTGGTCAGGAAGCAACATTACTCTCGATGATGATTCCGCTACTTCATCATGGAATGCTAGTATCAGGGCTCCCCTACTCCGAAACGGATTTGCTTCATACAGCAACGGGCGGAACCCCGTATGGCGCATCGCACTTTGCAGGAAGTAACAACGATCGCCCACTCAGTGACGAAGAAAAACGCTTATGTAAAGCCCAAGGAGAGCGCATCGCTCGACTTGCTCAACAATTAAAAACTCATTAATTTTTATGACTCTCAATCAAAAACTCAATGTTTGGCATTCACTGACGCTAGTCAGTTATAGCTTGCTTTTATTATTGCTGCTCGCCTGGCCCTTTATTTATCCTTCAGAAACCTTAGCAAGTTGGCTCGTTGCATTAATCTGGGTGATTCCCTTGCTTTTTCCGGGGCCTGGAATTTTCAAACAACGCTATTACACTTATGCTTGGTCGCAATTCATTAATATGATTTATTTTTGTCACGCCATTGTATTTATAATGACCAGCGAGTCCGAACTCTATATCGCAATTATCGAACTTTTACTCGTTATTCTTTTTTTCACCGCCACGATTATGTCGATTCAAATAAAAAAGAAAATTACAACGCTCGAACAAAATAGGTGAATTACTGATCAAACATTGAAGCTTGATTGAATAATCTATACTTTAGAAAGACACATTGAGTTATGGATGAGTATCATGAATCGGCTGATTTTGCTTTTGTTAGTAAGCTGGATCACTTTATTCTCGGGCGCAAGCGAAAAAAATGACACCGTTATTGTACTTAATGTTCATGGCGCAATAGGCCCGGCAACTGCCGACTATATTCAAAAAGGGCTCTTAAAAGCCAATCATTTTTCAGCGAGTTTGGTCGTGTTAAAAATGGATACACCTGGCGGCCTCGATTTCTCGATGAGAGATATCATTCAATCCATTTTAGATTCTAATGTCCCTGTCGCCACTTACGTTTCTCCCAGTGGTGCTCGAGCGGCCAGTGCAGGCACTTACATTCTTTACGCCAGCCATGTCGCTGCCATGGCACCTGCTACCAATTTAGGTTCGGCAACCCCCGTCTCTATCGGTAGCAATCCTGTCAATCCAGACGAGAAATCTGAGGAGAAAGAAACCAAACCCGACAATATGCGTCAAAAAGTCGTTAACGATGCGATTGGCTATATTCGAGGTTTAGCGCAATTGCGTAATCGAAATGAAGAATGGGCGATAAAAGCGGTTCAAGAAGCAGCCAATTTACCCGCTAACGACGCTTTAGAAAAAAAGGTCATCGACTTAATAGCTCCCAACATCAAATCACTAATGGAACAAGTCGATGGTCGAGCAGTCACTGTGCAAGAGAAAACACACACAATAAAACTTAGCAATCCAGTATTAGTCACTTATGAGCCCGACTGGAAAAATGAAATCTTATCCGTCATCACAAGCCCAAACGTTGCTTATATACTTCTGATGGTTGGTATTTGGGGCATCATTCTTGAGTTTTATCAACCGGGCGGGTTTGTTGCTGGAATAACTGGCGCGATATGTTTATTTATAGCCGCTTATGCACTTCAGATGCTACCCATTAATTATGCGGCAGCCGGTCTCATTTTATTGGGCATTGGTTTAATCATTGCTGAAGCTTACGCGCCCAGTTTCGGTGCATTAGGATTGGGAGGATTGATCGCATTAATCGTCGGTTCATTTTTATTGATCGATACCGAAATGCCCTATTATCAAATATCGACAGCACTCATTATTGGTTTCGGGTTCGCAACAGGATTAATTACAGCGGGTATCATTTATCTCGCACTTCGATCAACCAAACAACCCTTAGTGAGTGGCGTTGATGAGCTATTGTCTTCCGAAGCCAGTGCGGTCGAAAGTTTTACTGGTAAAGGTCGCGTTTATTTAAGAGGAGAAATTTGGCAAGCAGTGAGCCAAACTCCAATTACCAAAGGACAAGCACTCAAAGTCGTATCTGTTGATGGCTTAACCGTAACCGTAACTCCTAAGGAGAATTAAGTGGCTACACAAGCATTTTTTATTATTGCAGGTATCTTTCTTGTTATTTTGTTCAGTGCATTTCGTATTCTACGAGAGTACGAGCGTGGTGTAATCTTTATGCTCGGTCGCTTTTATAAAGTGAAAGGACCGGGACTCATCATTGTTATCCCCGTTCTGCAACAAATGGTCAAAGTCGATATGCGTACCGTTGTTATGGACGTACCCACACAAGATGTTATCTCTCAAGATAACGTGTCAGTCAAGGTAAATGCCGTTCTTTATTTTCGCGTCATCGATTCACAAAAGGCTATCATCAACGTTGAAAACTTTTTTGACGCTACCAGCCAACTCGCACAAACGACGTTGCGCTCCGTTTTAGGACAACACGAACTGGACGAAATGCTCGCGTCTCGAGACAAGCTCAATGAAGACATACAAAATATTCTTGATAAACAAACGGATGGCTGGGGAATTAAAGTATCGAACGTCGAAATTAAGCACGTCGATCTTGATGAAAGTATGATTCGTGCAATTGCAAAACAAGCAGAAGCTGAACGAGAACGGCGTGCCAAGGTAATTCATGCTGAAGGCGAACTGCAGGCTTCAGAAAAACTTTTAGAAGCCGCAAAAAAACTGTCACAACAGCAAGAAGCAATTCAGTTAAGATATTTAAGCACACTATCATCTATTGCTGGTGACAAAACATCAACGATTGTCTTTCCATTGCCAATCGATATTATGAACAAACTATCAAAATAACTTTTTATTGAGTAGCCTCTTCTGGAAAAGGGCCTGTCAGTACTGATAGGCTCTTTATTTGGAAATTTGATTGAACGATTTCACAGCTTTGTAATTAATTGATTTGACGATTACTCAATTTATCATTTAACTCAGCATCTCCATCCTTAATATCAGCAACATCAATTTCTCCTTCACCTATCTTGTCTATCGTTTCTGTTTCTAACTCAAGTTTTTTTAATAGTCGTGTCGCTTTTAACCACTGCTGAGTCATTCTTAATTGCTTAGCTAGAAACTCTAGCGCATTGGCTAAACCATGAAATGAAATATTTCCTGCGACTGATTCAGATAATAAACTCGCTTTTGCTTCATCGTGTTTACTTTGAGATTCTCGTAAACTGTGCTCGACATCCAGCGAATATGGCCGATTAAATACGCTTATAATAAAAGACTCAAAGCTCTTGGTACTATTCAGTTCAGAAACTCCGAGCTCGCTCAGTTGCTTTTTTTGTTCACTGGTTAACACAAGGTTATTAGCACAACTCAATAAATATTCATCCACTCGCATGAGTATGAGCAACTGACTTGCTGTTTCTTGAGAAATGGTGTTTCTTTCGATGTGCACAATAAACCGAGATATTTCAGCCGATAAATGCTTTATAATTTCTTGCTGACTATAAACATAAGGTAAAGCAATCTTTTCTTTTGAACTACAAACATTTGTCAGTTCTAATACTCGCTTTGCCATTGAGCGAAGCTCTAAAATCAAAGCATTAACGGCAAGTACTGGTGTATTAACCAATGTTTTATCAAGATACTTCAATTTGGAGGGCTCAGATTGATAACTCACAAATCGAGACTCCAAAAAATTGGCTAATCGATTGTTCACCGGCAAAATAATTAATACTCCAAGAATATTAAAGACGGTATGGAATAGTGCTAACGCAACACTTGGCTCAGTCGATAAATAAAATAACTGACTAAAACCATGTATAAACATAAACATGACTGGAAATAACAATAAGGCAATCATACCCGTAGAAACATTAAAAAGTACTTGAGCGAGAGCCACTCGTTTTGCATTGGGTGTTGCACCGATCGTCGCAATAATAGCGGTTGATGTCGTTCCAACATTGGCGCCAATCACCATCGAAGCAGCAGCATCAATATGAATAACTCCCGCTGTTGATGCTGTAATAGTCAACGCAATGGACGCACTCGATGACTGAGTAACCACCGTCATCACAATGCCAACGAAAAGAAACATTAACACACCTTGAAAACCATCAGCAGAAACTTGCGATAACTCAAAATTTACCGCTAATGTTTCAAACGCTCCTTTTAATATATCAATGCCTAAAAAGAATAATCCAAAACCAGCAATGGCCAATCCAATGGAAGGAAACTTCCCCTCCTTATTCACCATCCTGATAAACATGCCAATACCAATTAACGGTAAAGCAATCGCGTGTATATCAACTTTTAATCCCGTTAAAACAACAAGCCAACCGGTAATCGTTGTTCCAACATTAGAACCATAAACAACCCCCAGCGCTTGCCTGACAGTCAACAAGCCAGCATTAACAAAGCCAATCGTCGCTACCGTTACCGCACTAGAAGATTGAACAATTGCCGTCATTAAAAAGCCAGAAAACACTCCCCGCCTTGCAGAGCTAGTCCAAACAGCGAGTAAGGCTCTTAGTGATGATCCTGCCGCTTGCTTTAGGCCATCTGTCATCATACTCACAGCTAGAATAAAAACGCCGAGCCCACCAATAACCGCTATCAATGTACTCATATCAAAAAATTAGACACCTTTGATCACACCCCACAGTATAAATTGAAAAACAGAGGTAACATCGTCAAGTCAATGCAGTAAAACTTAATCTCTACTTATAAATGTAGTCGATATCAAGTCAAAAAGAGTCGCAAAAAGAGGAAGTAATTAACAAAGATTAGCTTTAACCAGCAGGAATATTAAAGTTAACCAAAAAACTAATTAACAATCATCAGTTTATTGGCGCTCTCAAATTTTTCCTTGATTTTTATTGGTTATGACACTCAAAAATTAAAGCCGAATGACTCAATGAATCAATAAATTGCTAGGAATGTTCTTAATACACCGACTATAACTGATATCAATAATAGATAAATCAATGGGACTTTATTCTTTCTCAATAATAGCAATCCTATAATTGCAATTAACAAATCAAAAGAATCATCCACCGCATTGACTAGTATGGGTTGATAAAAGGCTGCAGCCAAAAGACCGACAACTGCCGCGTTAATTCCATTGATTGCTCCTGCAATTAATGGCTTTTTCGACCATTCTTTCCATTGATGCCTTACTCCAAGAATCAACAGAAAGCCCGGTAAAAAAATAGCCAGTGTTGCAACCAAAGCACCAATCCATGGATTATCAACATGAACAATCGCTCCTAAATAGGTAGCTAGAGTAAACATTGGACCGGGAACACCCTGAGCTGCTGCGTACCCCGTAATAAATTGCTCTGAAGAAATCGTATCGCCCATACTTTGTTGCAGCAATGGAAGCACAACATGTCCACCGCCAAACACCAAGCTCCCCGATTGATAAAACTGAGAGAATATTGAAAGAAGCTGAGGATAGTCGAAAGCGAGAGAAATTAAACTGAAGGAAAATAAAATAAGGAATAAAACCAGCCAAAGTTTTGAACTCAGATAAGCATTCTTCGTTATCAAACCACTCTTTGCGTTAATTCGTTCGTCTACTGAACGCGACGATCCAACTTTTGGTTGAGCCCAAATCGCTCCAACACCTGCCATTAGGAGAAGCAAGAGCAATTGAATCCATAAACTGGGAAACAGAAGTAATGCCGCAGTCGTTACAATGGTCAAACCAATTAACAAACGCGTTTGACAAAATGTTCTCGCCATTGATATTACGGCGTCAGCCACAACGATCACTGCTAATAATTTTAAGCCACTAACGACCCCAGTATAAATTGAACTATCCGTAAAGTGAGACTGATAAACAGCCAATATCGCCATTAAAATAAATGAAGGTAAAGTAAACCCTAAGAATGCGAGAATACCTCCAGCCAAACCACCGCGATGCAGTCCAATAGCAAATCCTGTTTGACTCGATCCTGGCCCAGGTAATATCTGACTTAAAGCAACAATCTGAGAGTAATCATCTTCAGATAACCACTTAAGCTCTTGGACAAATAACTTATGAAAATACCCAAGATGTGCTGCCGGCCCGCCGAAACTTGTGCAGCCTAAAATTAAAAAGCGAGAGAATATTGAGAAGTAGATTTGCATAGTTATTTTTATTTTAAGGACAATGCTGAGAAGCGATAAATAGTTTTAACCTATTTTAAATCCATTCATAAAAATAAAAAACACAATTCATGAAACCAGTCCCTAAATTCAAATGAAACTTTTAAGACAAATAACAGCTCAGCTATCAAACATACTGAGCTGTTTAAGAAGACTAGAAGTAATAATTAGTGCTGATGTTTGTGAGCTTCCTCATCAACCCAACGAACATGGGTGATATGACGAATACCATTCGCGTCAACTCGAATAAATGTCTCTAAATTACCGCGACGACCTAAGGAAACACCCCAACCAATAGCACTATTGTTGCCAAGCTCACCTTTATTACATCCTTTTCCGGGAGGTGAGTTACAACCGCCATCACCTCCGTCACCGCCGTCTCCACCATCATTA
Source organism: Pleionea sediminis (assembly GCF_007570825.1). GTDB lineage: Bacteria > Pseudomonadota > Gammaproteobacteria > Enterobacterales > Kangiellaceae > Pleionea > Pleionea sediminis. The sequence goes on from NZ_SUNB01000002.1 coordinate 226,857, forward strand.
CCGCCAGAGGAATAAGAGTTATAACTATCAGTATGTTGATACATGGTTTCTAACTGTTCGTAATCGTGCGCATTGGGATATTCGTACGGAGGATCTTGATAATCCATACAGGAAAACAACGATTGATTATCGAAAATCTCATCCTGATGACCGAGCCCAACATTATGACCCAACTCCTGACAAGTAACGCTTAACTTCCAATTGTCTGAGTTGTAATAATCCCAACTAAAGTAGGTGTCGTTCATTTTTGTATAACCCGAAATAATATGACCATTCGAGTCTAAAGAGATGCCGGCAATCCCGAGCCAACCTGTTTGGCCATACTCCAAGTTACAAATACGAATTTGCCCATCAGGTGCGCGACACTGTCGACGATCCTTCTTACTGGTTGAACCACTTGCTTCAGTCATATTAAGTACTGCAGAGTTCGACCAATCGGCAACAGCCTGTGTCACAAAGGGATCCCAGTCATTTGTGGTACTATTAACAACAATTAGATCGAAAGAAGATGTGGTTCGAGCCCAATGATAGGAACTCCATGAGTGATCGGCAATTGTCGGAAGACTCGCGAAAAAAGCGACCAAAAGAAATTTAGACTTCATATTTAACCTCCTGTACAACAGTATGATGTCTTTATTTCATTCTAGGATATTCACTGGCAATTCGTCATTTCCTGTTGAGTGTATTTTGGTATTAACGAATCAATGGTTGTTCGTTATGAATATAAAGGCTCATTCATGTTAATCCATTATCATCAGCGAACCGAAAGTAATTTCACAATTGGGATAGTACAGCATTCAGATCAGTTTATTTTCGCGTATTAATATCTAGATAACGACTCAATCTTAAAGGTTCATGACTTCCCTTCACATACACCTCTGCCCTAATGGTGAACTCCCCCCAAGCCGCAGTACGCAATTCAAAATTGGATTTAGAATCAGTCACTTCTCGTACAGGATTCCGGAAAGTTTTATGCAAAAAATAAACAACCTTCTCAACTTGCGACAATGCTTTCGTGTTGTAAGGATCGAGAGAAACGACGATGCGATAATAATCTCGTCCATTTTTGACTTTTAAAAATCGCGAGGTGTGAACTAATTGTAATTTTTCAATCGGATTATTATCGATGCTTTGTTCAATTTTCTGCTCTTTCTCAATTAACTCTGGAGCAGCCGATACTTCAACACCATCATCAATCATTTCTTCCGGCTCAGGATCATCCGGTAACTGTGGCGCCGATCCTAAATTGATACCGCCAGGTCCAACATTGAATGGACTTCCTTTTTCAATGCGCACTTTTACAGCCTCTAGAATTTCGTCAAACCGACTGCGAAATTTATAAATAACAACAGTGATAAAAATAGGCCAGATAAGCGATTGCATTAATGGTATCCATTCTTTCACAGCAACCTCCATTTAACGATTGGTGTTTTTTAAAATAAGATACTTTGTATTTGTCAATCTCTCAAGCAATTACCAAAAAAGTGATTCAAAACAGTTCTTTTAATCGCACTTACCAATGTTTATCCATTCGTCTGCTTCAATTAATAAAATTATTGATACGCTTTTGCACGCAACCAATGATCACACATAACCAATGCCGCCATCGCTTCAACGATCGGCACGGCGCGTGGTAAGACACAAGGATCGTGTCGCCCTTTTGCTTTAAACGTCGTTGGATTTCCTTCGACATCAACAGTATTTTGATCTTGAATAATTGTCGCGGTCGGTTTAAAAGCTACGCGAAAAATAATGGGCATACCATTGCTAATACCACCTTGTACTCCGCCAGAAAAATTCGATGATGTTTTAACGTTGCCGTTATCATTGATGAAAGGATCATTATGCTGCGAACCCAACAGTTGAGTGCCTGCAAATCCACTTCCAATTTCAAATCCTTTACTGGCATTTATGCTTAGCATAGCTTTCGCCAAATCGGCTTCCAGCTTATCAAATATCGGCTCTCCAAAACCCACAGGAACTTGTTTAATCACACACTCGACAACACCGCCGGTTGAATCGCCTAGTTTGCGCACCTGCTCAATATGCTTAATCATTTGCTCTGCCACCGTAGCATCGGGGCAACGTACTGGATTTGCTTCAACAGACGCTAAAGTTACATCAAGCGGATCACAATGGGTTTCCAGCTCACCAATTGATCTCACGAAACTAATAATCTCCAGTCCACATGCTTCTTTTAATAATTTTTGTGCAATGGCACCTGCTGCTACCGTTGGTGCAGTCACACGAGCCGAACTACGGCCACCGCCGGCCACATCACGAATGCCGTATTTTTGCTGGTAAGTAAAATCAGCATGACTGGGGCGATAAAGCTTAGCCATTTCGGAATAATCTTTGGAACGTTGATCGGTATTATGTATGATTAAACTTATGGGTGTACCTGTCGTTTTACCTTCAATAGTTCCCGACAAAATTTCAATACGATCGGCTTCTTTTCGTTGTGTCACAATTTTACTTTGGCCTGGACGACGACGATCTAACGCCGGCTGAAGATCATTTTCAGATAACTCCAATCCAGCGGGACAACCTTCAACTACACCACCGATGGCTTTTCCATGCGACTCACCCCAGTTAGTAAATCGAAATAATTGACCAAACGTGTCACCTGCCATACTAAATATTTCCTGACTTAAAGTGTTTTTATAAAATGTTTTATAGCTGCCAACCAGCAAACTAAAGAATCGTTGAATCAATACCAATTTCGGCCAACTTGTCAAAGTAGTTGGGAAAGGATTTACTCACCACATTGGCATCATTGATTATAACATTTGGAATGCGACTGCCCACTAACGCTAAACTCATCGCCATTCGATGATCGTCATAAGTATCAACATCAGTTCCTGATAATTGAGCTCCACCCGTTACAGCCAAATAATCGGAGCCAAATTCGACATTTGCTCCCAGTTTTTGCAATTCTGTCGCGGTGTCAACGATACGGTCCGACTCTTTATACGCCAGATGTGCAATATTACGCATAATTGTAGTGCCTTCAGCAAAACAAGCGACAGCCGCCATAGTTTGAACCACATCAGGCATTTCGCCCATGTCATAATCGACGGCAATTAATGATCCAAGTCGACTCACTGATAACGATTCACCTTTTCGCTCAATCAAACATCCCATCGCTTCTAGCACCTTACAAAACTGAGCCTCACCTTGTAGCGAATCAAAATCGAAGGTTTCTAGTGCTATTCGACCACCGTTGATAGCGGCAGCGGCCATAAAATAAGAACTACTCACAGGATCGGGAGGAATAATCAGAGACTTGCCTTGATACGATGATTGCTTTTCAATCCGATATTGCCTTCCTTCTTTATTCACTCGAATACCAAATTGACGCATTAAGTCCACTGTCATATCAATGTACTGAGTCGAAACTTCTTCACCCACAAGCTCTAACACAAACTCGTGATTTAATCGTGGCGCCATTAAAAGTAGTGCGCTGATGTATTGACTACTTTTACTCCCATCAACCTTACAGTGATAATTTGTAACCGGACCAGTGATATTGGCGGGCAATTGGCCATTCGGCGAATCTATCGCAACGCCCAATTGCTCTAGTGCATCAAATAGTTCAGCCATGGGTCGACTGTTCATCTTCTCAGAGCCAACAACTCTGACCAAATGACTTTCAAGAGCGGCTACAGCAGTAACAAAGCGTGAAAAAGTGCCGCTATGAGCGGTAAAAACCTCGGTTGGTCGGTTGAGTGCGTGACTTCTTGGCTGAGACATAACCGAATCGCCTGAGCGCTCCAGGTGATATTTTAGACGTGATAATCCGTCGATTGCAGCATTAATATCGTCATTGTCGACAACATTGCTCAATCGAACATCATTTTCTGCCAAAGCAGCAATAACCACTAACCGGTTAGCAAGATACTTGCTACCTGGTAGCGTTAAAGAAGCATCTATTTGATTGGTAGGTTCAATTCTTCTTTTCATTCGCAAAGAGACACCTTTATGTATATACAACCATCACTAAAAAACCTATGAATTATATCTCAACAAAGACCAAGACCGCTATTTTAATAGGTTTACAATAAAACAGTTGACAAACAAGAGCCCAAAATGGCACTATACAACCCATGAAAACGACAGACGTAGCAATCACACATTCTCATCACCATCATCCTTTCGGGTGACGGTGCTTCTGTTTATGCAATAAATTAATAAATTAACAGTAAAGCCCCGTTTACAACAGTACTCGGGGCTTTTTCTTTATGCGTTAAAGAAATATTGAATTAAAAAATTGAGGAAATGACAATGACTTTAAAATTGGTTTTACCGAAAGGCCGCATCAATACCAAGGTAATACAACTCCTTAATGATGTTGGCATCACATTAGTAGGTGACGATCGAAATTACCGCCCAACCGCTTATGGCTTTGATCTTGAAGTTAAACTTCTCAAAAGCCAAAACATCCCTTCGCTTGTTGAGCTAGGCCAACACGATTTAGGTTTTGCCGGTCTTGACTGGATGTACGAACGACGCAGCGATGTCGAAGTCATCAAAGACCTAGGTTTTGATCCAGTCAAAATCGTTGCGTGCATTCCAGAAGAATGGGATTGGAACGAAGTAAAGCAACGTAAGGTTATCGTTGCCTCAGAATACAAACGTATCGCAACCGATTATCTCGACAAAAATGGCTTCGACTACCAATTACTACGTAGCTATGGTGCAACGGAAGTTTTCCCACCAGAAGACGCCGACATGATCATTGATAACACCAGCACAGGGACAACCATTCGCGCTAACCGACTAAAAATTGTCGATACAGTGATGGAAAGCTCAACTCAATTTATTGCCAACAAAGAGGCTTTAAAGGATCCAGGTAAACGGCAAGATATCGACAATTTGCTAACCTTAATGCAAGCCGTACTTAATGGACGCGAACGTGTTTTGCTTGAGATGAACTGCACCAATGACAATGTTGAAGCTATTGTTGATTTATTACCTGCAATGCGTTCACCAACGGTAAGTCGTTTGTATAACGAAGAAGGATTTGCGGTTAAGGCAGCAGTCCCGAAAAAAGCAATACAAAATTTAATTCCTGCTTTAATTCAAGCAGGCGCTACCGATATTTTAGAAACTCCGATACGAAAATCACTGTAATAGAAAAGGCAATAGAGCAATGTTGAAACTCGACTTTAATGAACGCAGTGACTTCCCGGGACAATGGCTTAAAGAAGTTTCGTTAGATTTGGAAATTCTTTGGCGTTATCCAAGCCGTCAGCAACTTGAATCAAAAATAGCAGAGCACTATGGCTTGCAATCCGATCAAGTGTTTTGCTCAAATGGTGGTGATGAAGCTATCTACTTGTTAATGCGTTACATCAAAGAGCGAAACATTAATGATCACCAAGGAGCGATGATCTTGCCTTTGCCGGCATTCAGTCAATACACTTGGGGCATTGATAGCTGGAGAGTCGATAATCTACAAATTGAACCCAATAGCGATCTAACGATTAATTGGGACGCCGTTGAACAAGCTGTTTGTGATAATACGAACGCTGTATTAGTATTGACCAGCCCTAATAATCCAACCGGTGAAACTGTAGATAGAACGTTACTATTAAAATTACTTGAGCAAGCTCAAATCAATAACACATTGGTTTTTCTCGATGAAGCCTATATCGAATTTAGCAACGAGGAAAGTGCGATTGATTTAATTAGTCGTTTCGATAACTTAGTCATACTAAGAACACTATCTAAAGCCTATGGATTAGCGGGAATTCGCCTCGGCTATTTATTGGGCCAGCCATCAATTATTAGTGAGTTTACTCAACGAGCTATGCCATTCAATGTGCCTGCACCCTCATTGTCGGTTGCATCTATGGCTTTTGACGCCCAAGCGCAACAAGACAAAGATAACTACACCGCTACAATTAAGTGTAATCGAACAAGATTAACAAACTGGCTTAAAGAAGTTGGTGTCAACTTTATTCCTGCAGAAGGAAACTTTATTTGTCTCCGTTTAAAACCACAGCAAGCGAAACTACTCACACAGTATTTAAAACGTCAAACGATCTTAGTTCGTAACTTTACCGAAAGTTATCTAAACGGATGTGTTCGTATCACTATTCCTTACCAGTTGGAAAAATTAATGACCGCATTAAAAAACGTTTTCCAACCCGATATTCTATGTTTCGATATGGATGGTGTTTTAATCGACACATCAACGAGCTACGATAATGCTATTAAAGCGACGGTGAAAGAATTTACCGGAAAGAGCATATCCGATGACGATATTAATCGATTACGTTCACAAGGCGGTTTCAATAACGACTGGGTTTTGTCTAAAGCTTTAATTAGCGAAAACAACCAAGAAATTGATTTATCAACGGTCATCGAGTGCTTTCAAGGTTATTATCTCGGCAAAGAAAACGACGGTTTTATTGCCAATGAAACCATCTTAGTCTCCGAGGAACTATCGAAATCTTTAGAGACACGTCAACAAACCATTGGCATCGTTACCGGTCGTCCTGGAGCTGAAGCTCTTATCGGCCAAGCTAATATTGCAGAGCGGTTTTCATATTGGGAAAATGCTTTTCGAATGAGTGATGATGATGTTGAAAAGAGTAAGCCCGATCCGGAAGGCATTATTCAACTTAAACGACAGAATAAAGCTATGTCCAGTTGGATGGTTGGTGACACACCAGATGATATAAAAGCAGCACTGGGCAGTGACTCTCTGGCTATAGGCATCGGCTTAGAAAATGAGAATGCTCTTTTGGATGCAGGCGCAGATTTGGTTGTGGATAGCGTTAATGACTTAATTGATTTATTCATCACACAGCCCACTATTTAAATTTAAGGCATTCACTTATGACACAGTCTAACGATTCACTAATAACCATCGAGCGCAAGACGAAAGAAACCAATATTGCCTTAACATTAAATGTTGATGGCCAACAACAATTGACCATTGATACGGGCATTGGCTTTCTTGATCACATGCTCACAGCATTGGCAAGTCATGCACGCTGGGATCTCAAACTTAAGGTTACGGGAGATCTCGACGTTGACGATCATCACACTGTTGAAGATGTCGCGATTGTTTTGGGTCAGGCATTACAGCAAGCTTGGCGCCAACGAGGTGGTATTCAGCGCTACGGTCAGCGATTATTGCCAATGGATGAAGCACTGATTTTATGTGCTGTTGATCTCTCTGGTCGTGCTTACTATGTTGGAGAACTTGAATTTACTCGAGAAATTTTAGGTGGAATTAGCACCGAAATGTTCGAACACTTTTTTTACACATTGGCAATGCAAGCGCAAATCACTCTGCATATAAAACCAATGACATTTCGAAACAATCACCATTTAATCGAAGGTTGCTTCAAAGCATTAGCTTACGCATTAAAAGAAGCCCTTGTTAAAACAAATGATGAATCTTCGACAAAAGGTGTGCTGTAAGCACCATTAAAGAGTTTTTAAGTGAATTAATTATGAACCAAGCGATTACTATTATCGATACCAAAGCCGGTAATTTATTCAGCCTCAAAGCGAGCTTAGAGCGCATCGGTCGAACGGCTATCATTGCCCAAACTCCGGATGATATTCAAGGTGACCAATTAGTTATTCCCGGCCAAGGTCACTTTGGAAGCGTGATGAAAAATCTTTCAATCAACGGTTGGCTCAATTTTTTAAATCATTGGCGAGAGAACAACAAACCGTTGTTGGGAATTTGTGTTGGCATGCAAATATTTTTTGAAGCGAGTGAAGAAGCGCCTGGAACCTCTGGACTTGGCTGGTTCAAAGGAACCGCACAAAAGTTAAATTTCCCCAAACAGCCTATGGTGGGATGGGCGAAAATACAATCGACAGAACTGCCCGAGGGAATTCCCTATTTTGTTAATAGTTATGCAATAAGAGAGTCAGAACAATGTATCGCTACAACCAACTACGGAGAAACATTTTGCGCCGCCGTCAAGGACAACAATGTAGTTGGTTTTCAGTTTCATCCAGAAAAATCAAGCCAGTACGGCCAAAGTTTGATGGCTTCAGTGCTGAACAATGGTTAGAGAAACTGAATATACGCCTGAATGAATTAGAGAAATCCTATGACTGAAAAAATGAATCAATTAACCGCCCGAATTATTCCTTGTCTAGATGTCGATAATGGTCGAGTCGTCAAAGGAACCAACTTTGTGAATTTACGTGACATGGGCGATCCTGTTGAGTTAGCAATAGATTATGAACAACAAGGTGCTGATGAAATTGTTTTTTTAGATATATCGGCCAGTTCCGACAACCGTCCAACAGCTTTAAAAAACGTCACCGAAATTGCAAAAAATTTAAGTATTCCTTTTACAGTTGGTGGTGGTTTAAAAACTATCGATGACGTCAAAGCATTTTTAGATGCAGGAGCAGATAAAATCGCACTTAACACGACGGCAGTGACTCATCCGGAAATCATCGATCAAGTAGCGACTGATTATGGTAGCCAGTGTGTGGTTGTTGCCATTGATGTCAATCAAGAAAATAACAAGCGGGTTATTTACATCCACGGTGGACGAACGCGAGTTGAGAAAAGTTTCAACAACTGGGTTAGAGAAGTTGAACAACGCGGTGCTGGAGAAATATTGCTGACTTGTATGCACAAAGATGGAACAGGAAGTGGCTTTGATAATCGACTCACAGGGGAAGTAGCAACAAATAGCAAAATCCAAGTAATTGCTTCAGGAGGTGCTAAAAATGAACAACACTTTCTCGAAGCGTTTCAGGCAGGAGCTGACGCCTGCTTAGCTGCAGGCATGTTTCATAGTCGTGACTACACCATTAGTCAGGTGAAAAAATATTTAAACGCGAATGGTATAAACGTTCGTATATAGTTAATAAAGATTTCGACAATAAGGTGTTTCAATTATGTTAATTCCATCCATCGACTTAATGGACGGCAAAGCAGTTCAATTAAAACAAGGCAAAGAAAAAGTTTTAGAGCGTGAAGATGTTTTCGAGTTACTAGAAGAGTTTTCTTTATACGGTGAAGTTGCCATTATTGACCTTGATGCAGCACTCGGAAAAGGAAGCAATGAGTCTTTAATTATAGAACTATTAAAGAAACGTCCATGTCGAGTGGGCGGTGGTATTCGTGACTTGGAAACCGCTCAAAAATACATTAAAGCGGGTGCTACTAAAATAATTATTGGCACAAAATGTCGCGATGACTGGGTTAAAAAACTACCACGAGAAAGTTTAATATTTGCCATCGATGCAAAAGGTGATTATTGGTCAACCTCAGGTTGGCAAGAAACAGAGTCTGTCAAAGTTTTGGACCTCATCCCAGAGCTCGCTAAAAACTGCTCTGAATTTTTATACACACAAGTGGAAAAAGAGGGCTTGCTGCAAGGATTGGATCGCGAGCGCATTGAAGGCGTTTTAAAAGCATCCAAAGTGCCTGTCACCATCGCGGGTGGCATTTCAACACTCGATGACATTATTTGGTTTACGCAATTTGGGGCTAGTGGACAAATAGGCATGTCGATTTATACCGGAGTCTTGAATCTAAACGATTGCTTTTTGGCACAGCTCGATTTCGAAAAATCGCCTCTTATTCCAACTATTGTTCAAGATGTTGAAACGAATAAAGTATTGATGCTCGCTTATTCAAACCGAGACTCTTTAATACAAGCGTTAACAAAACGAACAGGCGTCTATTGGAGTCGCAGTCGTGAATCTTTATGGGAAAAAGGTCTAACCTCAGGTCACATCCAACAACTGGTTAATGTTGACTTTGACTGCGATGGAGATACTTTATTATTTAAAGTCAAACAAACCGGTTCCGCTTGTCACTTTAACCGCTACAGTTGCTTTTCCAGCGAGCGAAATGAGTTTTCATTAGATCGACTTGAGAAGTTATTAAGTCAGCGAAAAGAGCAATTACCGGAAAAATCTTTTTCAACCAAGCTATTTCAGTCAGCAGAATTACGGGCAGAAAAAATTAAAGAAGAAGCTGAAGAGTTGATCGAAGCGGAAACCTTTGAAGAAGTCCGCTGGGAAGCTGCCGACCTGATATTTTTTGCCTTAACCGATGCATTGGCAAAGGGTGTTTCTATTACCGACATAACCCATGAACTGCGCAGCCGGTTTAATGATAGAGAAATAAAGTAAATACTCTTATTTCCAGATAGTGTTAAGAGTAAAGTGAGAGTTGAATCAATGATAATTAAAGCGAAAGACTGGCAAAGACCCGAATTATCGAATGAACAATCGATACAAGATACCGTTCAAAAAATGCTGTCTGACATTAAAAAAAATGGTGATACCGCCATCGATAAATACGCACAACAATTTGATAGCGAATCTCCCAGAGAAATTGAACTAAAGCCATTTGATGAATATGAATTAGAACCAGAGTTAAAAGCAGCGATTCGTCACGCAGCAAAGCGAATCAAACGTTTTGCTCGCTTTCAAAGTCAAACACTCACTAGCCAACAATTCAGTGATGAATGTGGCGAATTTGGGCAAGTTATCACACCGATTGAACGAGCGGGCTGTTACATTCCAGGCGGTCGATTTCCACTTATTTCGACGGCATTGATGACTTTAATTCCAGCGAAAGTTGCTGGCTGTCAACAACGCATTGCCGTTTCGCCATCGGCGCACCCTGCTTTGCTTGCAGCTGCTTCACTCGCTGGCGCAACTCAGTTTTTTCAAATTGGAGGTGTTCAGGCCATTGCTGCTTTGGCGTTTGGTTACTCTTCAATAGATCCGGTTGATATTATCGTCGGGCCTGGTAATGCTTACGTCAACGAAGCTAAAGCTCAATTGCAACGTAAGATTAAAATTGATGGCTTAGCCGGTCCCAGCGAAATGTTAGCATTGTGCGATAATAACCAACCGATTGAATGGTTAGCCTTGGATGCTCTTGCTCAATCTGAACACGATCCTGTGGCCTTATCTGTTTTGGTGAGCGATAGCGAACAATGGCTAAAAGAGGTTGAACAATTTCTAAAGTCAAACAACAAGTATCAAGCACTCATCGACAATCAGCAAATTGCCTTAATCTTGGCAGAGAATGTTGAGGAGATGATCAACGTAAGTGAAGCTTTTGCTCCGGAGCACTTAATGCTTTGCGATAAACGCATTGATGCTAAGCAATTAAAGCAGTTCGGCTCACTCTTTGTCGGTGCCAACAGTGCAGTCGCCATGGGCGATTACTGTTCAGGGCCCAATCACACGCTCCCGACTATTGGCTACGCCCGGCAATCCGGAGGATTAAACGTTCAAACCTTCTTAAAAATTCAAACGATACAAACAGTTAGTGACAACGGTCGCAAAGAACTTGCCAAGTTAGCCATGCCCATCGCTAATGAAGAGGGTTTAACTTTCCACTATGAAAGTTTAAAAATAAGGGGTGGGACGTAATCCAACCGGGGCTTTTCGAATTCATATCCTTGTCAAAGCCCCTGTTTTTCATGCATTTACTCGTCGTAATTCTACAGTATCCTCTTTCAATAAAGGACTTTGATTAAACCTCCTACTTTTACTAAATAGCTCTCGCATTTGCTTGTTTTTTAAGTAAAAGATAGCCTCTCAAACTAAGAAAAGTGGTCTATACTGACCTATACATTGCAAATTAACCGCTCGTAATGAGATTCCATTTGAGCTCTGTAACTTTTCGACTCACATTAACAGCCCTGATATTTCTCCTTGGCAGTAGCAATAGTCATTCCAATGCTTATGCCGTCCCTGAGCTTGTGGTTAAAAGATTGCCCGAAAATTCAACTTATCGAACGACTTACATTTATCACATTACGCAATTGAGTTCTGGCTTCCTATTATTTTGCACTCAATCGGGAGCTCAACTGTACGATGGTTACCAGTTTATACCCTTGAAAATACAGAGTGATAATAAAGAGTCTTCACCGTTGGATGTGGCCGTTCACTCCGCTATCGAAGATTCCAATAAAGACGTATGGTTAGCAACCAATGTTGGGTTGTTTAAATACAGCAGCGAAACAGCTGAATTAGAAAAAATTGACTTTAAATCGAATGGTGTTTTGAATATAGATATCAGAGAAATCATTCAAGATAAAAATGGAAATCTTTGGCTAGGCACATTAAATGGAGTTATAAAGTACAATCCTCAAACTAAAGAATCAAAAGGTTATTCACGCAAAGTCGTCAATGACAAATTGGTTCCTTCCGGTAAAGTTCTGACTCTTTTAGAGCACAAAAATAAAGTCTGGGTTGGAACCAACGGTGGTTTGTTTTATGTCGAATTAGACAAACCCGAGAGTAATGAACTAGTCCCTCATATGACAGACGTCTACATCACCTCTTCCGATATAATTGATGAAGACACACTTTGGTTTGGAACAGATCAATTAGGAATCTACAAATACGACACGAATACCGAAACAGCAGAAGTGCATGAAAGCTCCCTCGAAACACCACTCGAGCTAAAAACAAAAAGTGTTTGGTATGTTTATAAGGCGCCTTCAGGTAGAATCTGGATTGGCTACTGGGACAAAGGAATAACAGTTTATGATCCTGTTACAAAACTCCAATTTTCATTAGAACATCGCCCGTCTGATAATAGCGCTTTACCTGGCGATACGGTGGAAATGATTACAGCAGACCATACAGGAGCCGTGTGGATAACTACATCTAATGGCGCTGCCATATTTAATCCACAAACAATAACATTTCAACGACTAAGGCAAATTGCCGATCACCCAAATAGTTTAAGCAGTGGCAATGTTGCTTCTATTACAGAAGACAAAGAAGGCATTGCTTGGATAGGTACCAGCCAAGGTTTGGAAAAGTGGGATACCATCACCAATCATGTCAACCCGATAAAAATTACAACAAAAGAAGGTAAACCTCTCAATACCAATACAATTTGGCGACTCGATAGCATCGACGACGACTATTTGATTTTAATAACCGATGCAGGAGCTTTAAAGTTTAATAAAAACTCCAACCAAGCTGAGTGGTTATCGCCCAATACCTTAGGAAAAATACCTTTTTACAGCCTTGCAAAATTACCTAACGAAAATTTTTTAATATCCAGTAGCGCAGCAAGAATATTCTTAGTCGATGCCAAGAAAGAACACTCACGTTTGATATACGATGCTTCACAACATTCAATTACCAGCCATATCGAATACTTTAATATTATACTAAACACCACCAACGAGACGGTATGGCTGGGCAGCCCAACAGGTTTATATCAAGTAACGTTTGAAAATAATTATTCAATAATTAAAGAAATAAAACATTACTTTCGGTCTCAAATCATCCATGACTTACAGCTTGACTCGAAGAATAATATTTGGGTTGCAACAGCCAACAATGGAATTCATGTCATTCCGATTAATAATCCCAATGAAATTCTAAAAACAATTACCGTAGAAGATGGCTTGCCCTCAAATAACGTGTTAGACCTTATTTTTCAAGACAACCAACTCTGGTTTTCGACCAACGAACTTATAGGACAAATCGATGCAGAATCTTATAAGTTACAAATTTATCCACAAGTAAGCAGTAAGAGTTTGCGTTTTATTGAGAATTGCAGCTGGCTAACACCCAATGATTTTTTATACCTTTGCGGAACAGAAATTATTGGCTTTGACCCGCAAATTTTAAGCTTTATTGATGAGCACTACCCTATTCGGCTTACCAAAGTTGAAAGAATGCACAAACCCGACACTCGATTTAAACCTCTAGCCGATGTGCCAGAACTGGAATTTTTCCCAGATGACAGTTTGCTTACTTTCCATTTTAGTCAGCTAGACTATTTAACGTCAGACTTGCTCCATTACGAGTATAAACTTCAGGGGTACGATAAAAACTGGCTTAGCCCAAAGAATATCAATCGCGCGAGCTACACTCATCTTCCCGATGGTAGCTACCAATTAAAAGTACGATCAACCAACCAGCTCGGTGAGTGGTCTAAAGCCAAAACAATCTTAAATATAAAAATGCATCCACCCTGGTGGAAAACAAGCCTTGCTAAGTTTATTTATCTGGTTCTAGCAGTGACAACCATTGTATTAATTTATTGTGCGCGTCGTTCTAAGCGTCGACAGGAACTTGCTGCGATGGAGGCTATCAAGCGAAGTGAAGAAAACTTAAGAGATGTTCTTTGGGGAAGCGGTGACCAATATTGGCGTTGGGATTTAAAAACCAACTTAATTCATCGAACGTCAAAACTTAAGCTTAATGAAATCCCTAAAGAAGAATGCATCCAATCAAATGATCTTTTTGATCGCATTCACCCAGAAGATCAATCCTTAGTTGATGAGATGATTGTGCAACATATAAATGGGCACTGTGAACATTATGAAGCACAATTTAGAATTCTCGATAAGGATGATAAGACCTGGCACTGGGTGCTGTCTCGCGGTCGAATAGTCGAGAGAGATGAAAATGACAAACCAGCAATGATAGCAGGGACAACGAAAGACATTAATGAGCTTAAATTAACCGAAGACCGATTACGACACCTCGCAAACTTTGATCAATTGACCGAATTGCCCAATCGTTCCATGTTTCATGAGCAAATGAAACATGCGCTCAGTCTCGCCAAACGTTTTAATGACAAAATCGCACTCATCTTTTTTGATCTAAACAGCTTTAAGATGATCAACGATTCAATGGGACATGCTACTGGTGATCAGTTGTTACAAGCTGTCGCACATCGATTAAGAAATATTTTACGAGATACAGATAATACGGCCCGACTGGGCGGTGACGAGTTTACAATAATTTTAGAACGAGTTGCCGATCACGACGACATCATTAGAACCATAAATCGATTGATTGAGGAAATGTCGCAACCTTTCGACTTAACGATTCAATCAGTAATCACCTCTGTTAGCATTGGCGTTTCAATTTACCCGGAAGATGGCAAAACGACGGATGAGTTATTGAAACATGCTGATATTGCCATGTATGAAGCGAAGAGAAACCCAGATGTTGATTACTGCTTTTATCATAAAGATATGAACGCATCGCTTGTGCACCGCATGGGAATCGAAAGAGACTTAGAGAACGCAATCGCCAATGATGAATTTAAAACTTACTTTCAACCCAGAGTTGATGTTAAAAGTAATACGATTAGCGGTTTCGAAGCGCTCATTCGCTGGATACATCCAGAAAAAGGATTAGTTTCTCCCGGCGATTTCATACCGGTTGCAGAAGAGAGCGGGAAAATTATTTATTTGGGCAGTTGGATATTATTTGATGCCTGTAAACAATGTTCCAAATGGCACAATGAAGGACACCACGTTAATGTATCGGTGAATATTGCAGCAATGCAATTTCAACAATCAGATCTCATAAACATTGTAGAGCAAGCCATTAAATCGGCTAAAATACCTCCTGAGAGTTTGGAGTTAGAAATTACAGAAGGAACTCTAATTCGAAATCTCGAGCACACACGCAGAGTGCTTTACGACTTAAAACGCATTGGAGTTAAAATCGCTTTAGATGATTTTGGAACAGGTTACTCCTCGCTGGCTTATTTACAACAGTTGCCGATTGACGTTTTGAAAATTGATCGATCGTTTATAATACAACTTAGTCAAACTAAGAAATCCGCAATGCTTTGTAAAGCAATCATTAATATGGCACACAGTCTCGATATTGAAGTCGTAGCAGAAGGTGTTGAAACTGAGGAGCAATTGGAGTTTATTCGAGAGTCAATGTGCGAAGAATATCAGGGATTTCTATTTGGTAAACCACAGCCAATAGAGGAAATCAAATATACTCCGCAACAATATTGGAAAAAGGATCATTAATTCAAACTTTACTGCTTTAATATATCCCCCTTCGAAACGTCTAGAAGTAAATACAGTTTTCTAATACAAAGTATTTAGTTCCCCAAAATATAAAAACGAAATGTTTCGGATTAAAGGGGTGCCTAAAAGAAATATAACGCTTCATAATTAGATTGGTAACGAATATAGACTTATGGCTTACCGAAAAATTATAAGCCAAAAGCTCACACTACCATGAAGAATCCTTCGGTTAATAAACTTACACATCAACATCAAAGACAAGGAAGAAGTCAGTTATTATTCGATACAACTCGATAATTCATTAATCCACTGTTCAATGACTGCAGTAGCCTCTTCATCTACACTCAGTGAAGCTAATGGTGGCATTCGGTTACCATCCAAAGCTTGCATTCTCAGTAATACAATAGACCGAGCAGCGTCACCGGGAGCAAGTCTTCGTGCATTGTCAACGCCCAGATCACCGGCTGTTGGAGCAACATCGCACAAGTTTGTATCTTGCAATGTCGTCGAATAACGTAAATCGATAAAGCTACCCTGCGCTCCGGGACGATGACAGTTTGAGCAATTGCTATGTAAATAGCTA
Organism: Pleionea sediminis; assembly: GCF_007570825.1. Classification (GTDB taxonomy): domain Bacteria; phylum Pseudomonadota; class Gammaproteobacteria; order Enterobacterales; family Kangiellaceae; genus Pleionea; species Pleionea sediminis. Next base: position 243,213 of record NZ_SUNB01000002.1, read on the forward strand.
CGAGCTCTCTGTTCGACAGTTGAGTTGATATCCGAAAGCGCTACCAGAGAGTCCTCTAACTCACTATCAATCAATGATGAAAGAAACCCAATATCAGACAGTAAATCAAGTTGGTTATTAGTCGCAACCGGACCCACCCGATTTAACTGAGTAACTTCTAATCCTAAACTGTGATTTGCGGCTTGAGTATGGCATACCGCGCACTCCGCTTGACTTGGAAAGGTATGAATAAAATCACCAACATCTTTTGTTTTACCTTCAGTGAGCAGTACCGCCTCTGTCTGTTCATCGTTCCACTCATAACTAAAACCCTGCCAACCACCAGGAAGATTAACCAATAAACGAGTTTCCAAATAAGAATTATTATTTAAAAAGTGTTTGATCAATATTGAATTTTCCGGAAATATAAAATCGCCCTCTTCGGTAATTTCGATCGTTTCGTCATCAGGAATAGCAAAAGCACGGTCTTTACTGGCACCGTCAGACCACAATATTGATTGAATCTGATAATTCATTACGCCTTGAGTATAAGACTTTTCGACGGTGTCGAAACATCCTACATCACTTAGGTTTTCCGGCATCTCGGTGACGGTCGCGCCGCCCGTTGCCGTTATTTTAAAAACTTCATCCCCTGCATCACCTTGTAGGTTTAATAAATAGACCTCACCATCAATTCCTTGCGCCATTCCTGCAATAATTCTTTGACTATTGAATGTCAATGTATAGTCACTGCCTTCAGGAGCATTTGCCGAAACGGATAAAAATTGCGATGAAAATGTATCTCCCCATAAATAGAGGCCTGCTAAACTGGGCGAGTCATCACCTCGATAGACATAACCTCCCACCGTGGAGACACCAACCGATCTAGGATACTGAGTAACCGGTAATTCAAAATCGTCTGGATTACAATCGCCTCCATCAAAACATTGGTCACCTTCCATAATTGGCCAACCATAGTTTCCTCCTGCTGTGACACGATCGACCTCTTCAAAAGTTGACTCACCAACGTCAGCAACCCAAAGTTCACCAGTTAACGCATCAAAACTGAATCGCCACGGGTTACGAAATCCATAGGCGTAGATCTCAGGGCAATTTCCTGCCTGACTGCTTCCTGAGTCACAAACCTCCTGCCCCGTATTCAATGGATTTGATTCAGGAATGTCATAACCACTTTCGGTTACTGAAATACGAATAATCGTACCGTGCAGTGTTGATAAATCTTGTGACTCAGTTGCATCCCATCCACCATCGCCAAAGCTTGCGTATAGAAAGCCGTCTGGTCCAAAAGCAATATCACCACCGTTATGATTATTCGCTGGCTGGGGCAATGTAATAAGTCTTAACTCTGAATTGGCATCAATGGTTTGATTGCTAGTATTAATGGTGAATCGAGAAATCGTCGAGCGGCCGCTATTTTGGCCATCATTGTAGACAATATAAACATAATTGCTGGTCGGGTAGTCAGGATGAATTGCCAGGCCAGTCAATCCCATCTCTAATTGCGTCGTCACTCGGCTTGTTATATCCAACACTAAATCGAAACTATCAACTGTCGGAGAATTATCAAATCGAACAATACGGCCGTCACGCAAAGCAGCTAGCCAGAATGAACTATCGGACAAAGGCTGAACCATCGCTAGCGGTGCCCCCATAAATGGCAAAGATGGAAAACTAGGTTCAAATGAAACATCGCCAGGGTCAGTGCTTACAGGCTCGGGCGGCAAACAAGATAGATTCGATAAACGCTCTCCTAATACTTCAACCTCGCGTTCTGCAGAAGCTGTATTACCCGCGTTGTCCGTCGCAGTATAGGTTAACGTGTAATTGCCCGCGACACTAGAATCAACAGCGCCGCTGATCGTTACCGAAACATTACCATCGATATTATCTTGCGCGGTTGCACCGGCTTCTTGATATTCCGAATGAATAAACAGTTGTACTGGATTTTGGCCAAGTAGCGTAATTACCGGAGCTTCAGAATCTTGCTGAGAGTTGCCGCCGCCACTTGATCCACCACAGCCAATTAATGTGAGAGTAGCCAGAGAACAAATAAACATCCATCGAACAATAACCATAGCAATATCCTAAATTTGAGCACAATGTTTGATTTTTAAACGACTCTTTTCTGCTAAACTACGACAAAATAAATAAAACCAATAGCAGCAATGGATAAGCGGTCTAATTACAGGGTTTAGTGAGATCACCTATCTTCAAAAACGTTAAACAATTCACACTGAACAGCTATTTATTTGAAACAAGATGATTGAAATTAAAGAAAATATTTGCATATCAAGCTCAGAAATAGAAATGAACGCCATCCGCTCGCAAGGTGCAGGCGGGCAAAACGTCAATAAAGTGTCCACAGCCATCCACTTGCGATTCGACATTAACCAATCCTCATTGCCAGAGGAATATAAAGAACGCCTACTCTCCTATTCTGATTCTCGAATCACTAATGACGGCATAATCAATATCAAGGCACAAAGTTTTCGTACACAAGAAAAAAATAAAGTCGATGCCATAGAACGACTCAGAGAATTAATTTTAGAAGCAACAAAAGTTCAAAAGCAGCGTAAAGCAACAAAGCCGTCAAAAGCATCTCAACAAAAACGGATGGATTCAAAATCCAAACACGGGCAACGCAAACAGCTACGCCAAAAAATTCAGTTCGATTAAAGTTTCATCTTAATTCATTTGTTAACTTTAATTGCTTTAATATTGATCATATTAACAGAGCCCCCGATATCACTGATCTAAACCTTCTTTTCCACAAGCTTATCAACCAAAACTGGGGACAATCGAGACCTAGCACTGCAATTTCTAGCTCGAATAATGATCCGCAACGATAACTAAACAAAAATTGCGCCAATTGCATTACCAACCAACTTAAGAATCTGAGTTATTGAGTAAATTTAAATCGATGATGTCTCTATTTTGCCTCATTGAACATCAGTCAAACAATTAATGAAGAAACAGTAAAGTGCTTAACAAAATTTGCACGAAGTCATCGAAGCCTTGCAACATAAGGCGAGGATCATTTTGTCCACAAGCTTATTAACTTATTCTGGGGAAAAGCAACGAGCCAACTCTGACTAAGTGGATTAATCATCAAGCGTAAGAATGTCTTTAGAATAAAAGTCAAACAAAAAGAATGCACGATCATTTGAAATCGTTTCCTGAATATAAAAAAAATTAAATAAATGCTTTACGAATATTCCAAAATAAGAAACCGATCATTTCATGATCATGGCTATCAATTTTTAATCGTTTCAACATACGACGCTTATGATCTGGGCTGGATCCATTTATCCACAAACTTATCAACGTAAACTGGGGAAAATGAATAGTATTAACTGTGACTCACTAGAATGTGAGTAACTGAAAGCTCGTATCAATAGAATGAAATAATTGTATTTGTCAAATCGAAGGAACATACTTTATTGCGTTAACGACTAAAACTCGAGTCATTTACGAATGATAATTCCATACTTAATCAACTTCGGCATTTCATATCGTTTCGATTCGGCAGGATATCGTAATCCTTCAACATTCCGCGATTTTGCAATTGACCATAATATACTCTCACCTGCGGGTAATATGTCTGGCTGCTGCTCGTAAACCTCATCTTGGAAAGCCTTTTCAGAATCAATAAGCGACCAGCCCTTTTGTTTGAACATATTAATAACGTCACCAAGAAAAGCCGCATTGATGGCATTCGTATGTAATAAGAGCACATGACGAATGCTTCGATTCAACAGTTTTTGTGAAAGCTCGTCATAATATTTAGCGCGTTCCCAAAGATGCTCAAGATAACGATCACGCAGTTGCTTTATTTTCTCTTCTTCACCGGCATGTAACAGCGTGCGGTAAATTTGATCGTAATACCAGTCACTGGCATCAATGCTTACAGAGCCTATTTCATAACCATTAAGCGCCAGCCAGTCTCGTACACCATCACGCTTTTCAAATGTATTACCTTGTTTTAAATAAGGAAAGCGAAAACGCTTATTCCAGTTATCCAGATGTTCCAGTAACTCTTCATTCCTTTTAATATCTTGAACGAATTGTTCAATCGAAATGTCTTCAGAATGGAAATACCAATGACTGTAGGTATGATTAGCAATAAAATGTCCGTACTGACTCCAATCTTTAACTAACCGTAAACCATCAGTCGAATTAACTCTCTCTCCTGTAACGAAAAAATGAGCTCTTACTTTTGCTTGACTTAAATGAGTCAGGATGGATTGATTCCATTTCTTGGCTTGTGGTTGACGACTCGGATCTAATCCATCATCGAAAGTGAGAGCAACAGATTGGCAATCAGCAGCTTGATTTATCATCAATAGAATAAATAACCAAAAGACATTATTGGGTATCATTTATTTTCCTTACTTAAGCCCGGCAATAATTGCCAGGCTAGTGATAATCGGTAGTTCCTCGATTATGATTTAAAAGGATAATATTGATTTGGGTCGACACGCTTGCCATCTTTTAGTATTTCGAAGTGGACATGCGGTCCAGTTGCTCGACCAGTTTCTCCCACTCGCCCAATAAGTTGGCCCTGCTCAACTTGATCGCCCTCTTTCACATTCAATACATTTAAGTGCGAATACAAGCTTTGGACACCATTTCCATGATCAATAATGATAATAGTTCCATAGTTCTTAAAGCCCTCAAGATGCTCAGTCGAGGTTACCACACGACCGGATGCAGCAGCTACGACTGGGGTATCCAGACTGGCTGCCAAATCAACACCACGATGAAACTTGTGAAACCTATTATTATCTCCGTAGTTAGAAGACAAACGTGCTTTTTTAACCGGATGAATCATCGTGAGTGATTCCGAATTGCTTGACTCATGCGCTGCCGGATAAATACTCATCGCGAGCGAACTAAATCCCAAACAAAACGCCAGTAAAGATATCTTCTGGGTAGAACGCTTGATTCTGACTGGCGAAGGGCTCATGATATGTTGAATTCTCATTGTTATTCTCCTTAGTGATTTCGATGAGAAGGCGGCAACCACTTGATTGGCGTCACTGGTTGCCGATTTGCGGAGGATTTTGAGCATCGCTTGCGCATAAATCCTCCGCAAATTTGATTGGCGACTTAGCACACTCCGATCGCAACTGCTCTCAATTGCCCACTGGAGTTGTTGATACATGAGTCGCAAAAATGGATTAAACCAAAACAGTCCAACGCACCATTGAAAAAATAATACAAGTCGACCGTCTTGGCGTTTCAAATGGGTTAGCTCATGCTGAATAACTAATCGCAATTCATCTCTTGATAGTTTTTCCAATGCATATTCGGACAGAATCAGGTAGTTCGTTGAACCTTGAAAAATAAATGGCGAAATAGTCATATTCGATATTCGAATCGTAAGAGCGTAGCGTTTTTCTAATCGTCTAAGTAACGGAATACTGCAATTGCCGAACTGTGACGAGATCGCAGCTATACTTTTTGACTGCCTCACTAAGCGGTGCAAGTGAATTAATTTATAAGCCAGAATAACACTGTTATATAAAGCACCTATTACGCACAGTCCAAACCATAAAGTAAGCGTTATTGTAAAAAAGCTTACCTGCGTTAAGTCTTCAATATCATCTTTTTGTGATTCAAAGTCAGAAGAGTCCGCCACTTGAATCCAGTCAATCGATGGTAACTGGACCACCCCAATGAATTCATTGGTTGCAGGAATAAAGTGATAGAAAATAGTTGCCGCACTCGTTAATAAAACGACAACCCAAAATCCACGCCAGGCATCAATCCACGGCCATTGATAAGCCAAAAGGCGAGCGAGAGAGTAAGCCATTCCCGCTGCGATAAGACTAAACACAGAAGCAGTAGCGAAAGATTCTATAAGATGTATCCATTCACCGGTCATCATGCTCGACCTCTTGCTCAAGCAGCTGCTCTAACTCTGATAATTCACTCTCATCCAACAGCTTACTTTCAGCAAACATGGCTACCGGTAACGCGCCGTCAACTTCAAGCACACTGCGCGTAAAATCTTTAATAAAACCAGCTAACGTCTTTACTTTACTCACTTGTGGAGTGAACACACGAATGCCATGAACTTCTTCAACTTTGAGAAAGCCCTTTTCAGTCATCCGTTCTAATGTTTTGCGAGTGGATGAATAAGACCAATCTAATTGTTGCTCAACCAAATTATGTATTTCACGAGCGCTTAGCGGAAACCTTCGCCATAACACTTTGAGCAATGCGAGTTCGGTAGGCGATGGCTTTGTTAACACTTCCGATGGAGTCTTTTTAATATTCATCTTTAATTTGCACTCATTAATTTGCGAGACAACGATCTCTAGCAAGCACGCTACAGATGACGCAAGTATGCGACAACTGTCGCACCTCGTCAATAAAAGAATTAAGGCAAGCTCCAGAAAGCTACAACACTAACAACAAAAATATATATTTTTACTTTTAATTCAGTTATTTATGTAGTCTTAGATGAAATATTTCCATCGACTATGTGAGTGAGAGGGGTATTTAAAAATACTTTATGCTTGTGACAGTGCACCAAAGCCACTTGATTAAGCTTATGTCGCACTTCAAGAATTTTATAGGGATTGCTAACGCTGTAAATCATACGCCAAACCACGCAATGATCACCGTTTTCAATAATTTTGATGGTCGGAGGTTGTTTATCTAAGTTATTATCCTCCTCATTGAGTTGTTCCCAACTTTCTCGTAACACTCGCTCTACTTTTTCAGGGTCACTGTCGTAGCCAATTTTGAAATCAATATAATCTTTCAGAGCACCCGAAGTGTGAGACAAATTTTCTATAACACTGTTTCGTAACTTAGAATTAGAGACAGTAATTTCGTATCCTTGCACCAAATCTCGCAAAGTCGTTTGCGCTAATGTAATCGTTTGAATCACACCACAAATATTTAATTCGCGAATTCTTACTACATTGCCAGGTTCTAGAGATCGATTATAGTGAAACAATAAACTACTAATAATGTCATTTAATAAATAGTCTTTGCTGGCATACAAGAGGAGTAAAAATGCACCAATGATGGAAGATGTTTGTAACCAGTTATCTAGATCAAGAATGTTAAGTACCGCAATAAAAGCCAGTGCCACAACGATTATAAACGTTAATACACCAATCATTCCGCTAGTGTAAGATCGAGCTATCACTATCTTGCCATTGACTTCCCTCTCAGTCCCAAAGCGTGATAACACCCAAAGTTGTAATACATGATTAACACCAAAAGCTACGATAATGGTTAAACTGATCTGTGAAAAAGCTTGTCCCAGTTTAAACTCAAATATTCCCGCTACCAGATAGGTCATCAATATAAAAATATTAATGGCGCGAAGGGCAGAAACACGTCGACTTAACTCTTTTTGCGTACGGTTATTCGCAGACCAAAGTCCCAACCAGGGTGAACCCAGTAACGTCATGATGTTTAAACCAATAATCCAGTAATCTAACAGAGTAAATTGAAGATTAGCAAACTGGCTTTGTAGATATTCAATCATTGAATCTTCCTTTAATAGCAAGATTTAAACCGACTAAATTTAATAGTGAACAAATTTAGACATAGTTGAACCACAATATCCAATATATTTCACAAGTTTCTTAGATTTTATCTTATTGCGATACATTACTGCTTTTTTATTACGCCCTGATACTGTCGAAAATCCCAGTCTTCAATCAATCCAAATACATGTTTTATGCGTAACTTACTAAAATGGGCATAGGAGCGAATGACATTGAAACCACTACTTTTGGCAATATTACTAACTTGTTCTAGCATGATGTTGGCAGAAAATATGACTGAACCCGAATTAATTTCGGTCAGGCCAGGCAGTTTAGACGAGCTTCAAATGAAAGTTTCTGGTCGTTCTGATATTGTCTCGTCAAAGCGAGAAGACAAAGTTATTCATTACGTCATTGAAAACGGGAAGTCGACCTACTATTTCACCGAACCCGGTCACATTGCGCACCCTTCTGCCATGTTCCGCGGCTGGGCTAAGCGTTCAAATGGTCAATCAGGCTTTGATCAAAGGGCTTGGAGCAGCTCAGATAATAAATCCGATTTTATACACTGGGCAAGGCAATTAGCCAATTTACCCTTGACCTCACCCTGAACTTTGGCTTCTGCTGTCCAATACTCTTTAATAGCACCAAAATTACTCGCTCAACGAGCCAATCAACGCTCAACTCTTAAGCACTGTTGGATGTACTTTGCAAAATCATCATTCACATTACTTTCTCTAGCAAACTCTAACCAACGTTTTACTGCCAACTCAACATCGGCAATCACTTGTTTCGCGGTATTTTTTGTAATGAGCGCTCCTTCAGCCACACGCATAAAATCATCATTATTGAAATGGTCACGTTTACCATTAATACTCATTTGATGTTGATGCGTCCACTCTCCTTTAGGGTTATAAGAAAAGCAAACATCAAATGCCGGTGATAAGCGCCATTGCCCCGTCGCATTCATAACATACGCAATATTTTTAGTATGGTCATCTTGATTCCGAGCAAGCACATTGAACACCATGCGACGGAACTGCTCAACCACTTCACTTTTTGTTAGATTGAGTTGCATCATCACGTCAAACGCTTGCTCGTAACTGTGCGCACCCGCCATATTAAAGTCGAGGTGATCCATCGCACACAAACTTTGAACATGCAACTTGTCGCCATTATCAAAACGATCGAATCGTTTAGTAACAAAATGCGCGCGACCATTTTCTTCGATTAATTCGCAAGGCATCATGGTAATACCGGCTTCTTTTGCCATTAAATAATAAGCAAACTCCACTCGACCAAAACCTTTTGGATCCGACAGTTCTTTATCACGATTATTATCCACGCCATCAAACTTTAAAATCCAATAACTGAATCCTTCAGGTGCCGTCACTTGACCAGAACGGATTTCGTTACTATTTCGACTCCAGGCAATTACGGCTTTAGCTCGCGCGCCACCTGCAGAGGTTCCCACTCGAATAATATCTTCAAACGCTTTTTCTTTATCGTGATTCGATTTTATATTGGCCGAAAGATTTTGCCTTTGTAATAAAATATCGCTCGCCAATTCAACCAAAGCGCCAATCTCTAACTTTCGAGATTTCTTTTCTGCGCGTTTCAGTGTCGGTCGAAATTCTAATGCTCCCATGCCTCGCGACCCGACATAACACAATCGTTCGATCGGCGAAAATGATGCTCCGGTTCGCCCTTGCCGAACTAACCAGGCATTAATCAGTGCATTACCAAACTTATCCGGTAAGCAATCGGCCAATAATCCAGGTAATCCATAGTAAGTGTGCTTTTCTAAATTGGGGAAATTATAAATGCGCTGCGATACAGGCATTTTCAACGGTGAGGGCTCTAAGCCTTGCTGCAGAAAATCCGCTAAATATTCAAAGTTTGCAACACCCCGCTGTTCATCCCAAGAAACGGCAGCTATCTCTTTACCAAACAACAATACATCAGCAACTTCAACTCGATTCGCGCCAAACATTACCAGGTCCATTTATCAGATTCGTTACTTGGTTTATTTTTCGTTTCTTCGGTCAGTTCATCATTGGCTTCCACTCGAGAGCCCGATGCTCGTTGCCGTTGTTTTCCTTTTAACTTTGCCAACTCAACAGGACTCGCGTCAGGTAAACGCATTAAGGATTCCAGACGATCTTCGGCTTTCAACGCAATAAGCACTTTAACTAAAGTCGCGAGTGAGATATTTTTGCCCGTTTCTGCGTCAACTAAAGTACGACGGGAGATGCCCGCGACTTCCGCAACTTGTTGCTGGCTAAGGTTTTGCTCTAAACGCTCTCGTTTGAGGCTTTCTGCTACGCTTTCCAGTATTAGACCAATTTTATTCATTGCGGGCATTATATTTCTCATTAAATAGCTATAATATTTATTATAGGCAATATTTCTCCCACTACAAGAAACTTATATAATGAGCAATATATTACTCATAATGTGCATAAAATGATTTAATGAGAATTAACTTGCCCATTATTAATGGCTGACTGTAAAACATTCTGAATCAGTTTGCGATCATCCTCGCTTATTTCATCCTCGTCCATTGAGCCGCTTACATAATCAATCAATGTAGTTGCAGGATCTGACGCTTCTTCCCAAACCGCTTCGGCCAAAGGCACTTGCGGTATCACGTAGCCAATCGCAAATAAATCGTACTCTTCATCGGCTTCCATTTCACGCAATACAGCTTCTGTTTTCGCCCAAAAATCAGTCATATAGATACTCCAAAATAAGCGTTGCCATAATAAGTGAATAATTGTCTATAATAAACAATATATCCCTAATGGAGATACACAATGGGCATGCCTAGCAACGATGAACTCAAAGTAGCGCTAGAAACCGCAGCAAAAATGCGTGAAGAAGATAAAGATCCCAACTTTCTGGCCAAAAGTTTGCTCAACCTAAATTACCGAATGACGTTAATGCACGATCTATTGCATGCAACAAAACTTTATTTACGATCAGGCGAGGGATCAACGGAACATACCAAACTACTCAGGACCATCGAGAAAATCGAGCGCGCCGAAGTTCAGTCAACCGATAATTTATCTGCATTCGAGCCAGATTGATTTTCTAAACGTAATTAGGGAAGCAACCAAAATTGCATCATTAAGCATGCTCAATGACATAGGACGGAGGTGGCTAGAGACTTTCTTATTTACTAGACTTAAAAAGAACTGACGATATTTAGTTTACTGACTACTTACCTATTCATTTCAAAAGTTTTTTCCTTGCATTCGCTCGTTGTTTAGCACGTCTATTTCTTTCTCTACGACGTTGTTCCGAATCTTTTTGAGCAGAAGCACTCTGATTTAATTCAGAACTCGATTCACTCAAAGTAGCTGATTGAAGAGGTGCATTTTGGAGTGGTCTCCGAAGGTTTTGACTAGGATCGCTTTCAGAGGAAGGCTCAGAACTAGATTCCGAATCAGATGATTTACGAAGAGTTTGACCTTTAACTTTACCTGAAACCTGAGGAACCTTATCCGACTGAGCAATTTGTTTTTGCTTTGAACGCTCGAATTCACGTTTAAGCATTTCACGAGACTGATCTAATAAATGTTTCGCAAGTCCAGCATTTTTAAAAGGATGAGTATTATCTATCGGAATAAAGTCCACAGGTTTAAATCCCGTGTCCGAATATCTTCGGATGCGCAGTGCACTTGAGATATTTTGAAAATCGTCTTTACTAAATTCTCCATCATTTAAGACTTTTCCTTGTCCTTTATCTGCTTGCAATCGATTAACGTAAAGTGTTCCATACCTTCCTGAGCCATAGGCACTTTCTAACTTAGTTGTTCGAAGCCAAGAACCCTCTTTTCCCTTTGGATCTTTATCCAACGAGACAATAGGAATACCAACAAAGGCCAACATATCAAGGGTACCGCTACGCATTCCGATGCCACTGACCACATTAAAGTTTTTTGCCAAATGCTGAATTAATCCCGTTTCTTGATTTCTTCCACCCTTGGCTGAGTCAAGCTTCCAATAATTGCTTAAATTCGCCTGTCCTTCCGTCATTATTCCTTCTCTTAATAATTCTTTTAACAGATATTCAGGAGGATCGCCCATTGGTACAGGAACAGCACCAGTAGATTTTGCTGCTTGCATTAACTGCTTAAATCCTTTGTCTCCAGTATCGTGTTCTGGATGCACTCCACCGGGTTTATCTGCAACGTTTCTGTAATTCACTAAAACATAAGGAATTCCTTGTTTAAATCCTATTTTATTGAGATCTTCAGCGTATTTAGCCGATAAACCATCGACGCCGGTAGCCATTCCTGTCCGTATCTTTTGATCGAGTACCTGAAAGTTTTGCAATGGGTCTTGAAGCTTTTCAGCGATAAGTGAGGTTGCTTTTCCGACATGAATTCCTTTATTTTTCATCGCATCTCCATTCACTAGGTCCAAACTATTGGCAGATGGTCTCAAATACTTTGCTATATCATCAGCGGTTTTAACGAACTGATCAGAATTCCAAATAACTACCGAGTTATTTGGCTCAAGGGCAAGAGCAGCTTTTAAATGGTACATATCTCCTGTTTGGTTTGCCCCTATAGTCAATAAATCTTTATTTCTACCCTTGGCACTCATAATATTCTCCTTCATCTTGTAGATAACTTTTTATTGGCACAAAAAAAAGCCGACGTAAAGTCGGCTTTTTTTGATTTTATTATATGGAAATTGTAATTTCCCTAGTCTATAAACATTACACTGGAAACTGTTTCGCATGTCAATAAAAAAGAAACTAAGTTATTTTTTAAATGAAAATTTAGTGAAATGGTGAAACTATACAGGACAATGATAATTCTAATATAAATATTTAAATATCATGGAAAATAATATGAAAGGCACATGTCTTTGCGGAACAGTTAAATTCGTAATAAACACGACAGTAACAGGATTATACCAGTGCCATTGCAAGCTCTGCCAAAAACAATCGGGTTCAACCTCTAATACGGCCACAATAGTCAAAGAAAAAGATTTCGAGTGGTTGTCGGGAATGAACTCAATAACTCACTGGAAAAAAGACACCGGGTTTACTTCAGACTTTTGTAGCACGTGTGGCTGTCCAGTCCCCAATAAACTTCGAGATTTAAAATATTACTGGATTCCCATGGGACTGTTTGACTCTCAAGATATTCCCGTGATTGCCCATTTGTGTTGCAATTCCAAAGCTTTTTGGGACGCACTTCCTGCTAAAGGAAAGAAATATGAAGAGATGCCTGATGACCTTGAAGATTTTATATCGAGGCTGCAAAAGAAACCTTAAAATCAAAAGTGACGCCTCAACCTTTCAAATGATAAGTTATAAAAAATAACTAGATAGCATTAATAAAAGCCAAATAAAAAGTAGAAAGACAATACCCGAAAGAGAACCCTCATATTAACTAAGCTACGTTTAATAATTTATCATATTGAGTACTTTCATTACAAAAACTCTATACAAACAATATTAAACAGGTACAGCAAGCATTGAAAAAATTTATTTTAGCCGCCTTTTTTTGGGGGATTGGTTTTGGAACTGCGGTTTTCCTTATCACTTATTTAACCCTACTTTATTTTAATAAGGATACGGAGAAAACCTTTGCGATTAAAGATTCTACAATTGACATTGTATTACCTAGAGATAAAAGTGAACTTGATAAAACAAATCCAGACTATGAATTTCCATACACTAACTGCTATAAACTGCTGATATCAAATCATAGGGCTCACCTAGGCAGAAATCTGATATTAACACTCGAAAGGGAGAATTTTGGCAGTTTTTCGATGCATGATGAAACTTTTGAAAAGCTCAGCGTCGAATTAAATAGCAATCGAGTCGGAAAATACAAACTTCCTTCGGATAAAGTAAAGGTGTTTTACAGTATAAGTAATACGGCATCGGTTCATCATTGTGGAGGATATTTTGGAACTGAAGCTGAAGGTATAATAGAGATAATCGATATCACAGACAAGGAGATCAGTGCCAACATTTCTTTAACCATTCACTCAACTTTAGCCCGCGATTTAAAAACGAATAAAACATACAATATCGATTACTTTGGACAATTTAAGCTACATGATGGATTACCAAAATAAAGAGCAAATTCCAGTCGCTCTTTATTTTGAAAGTTCTAGAATCAATTTAAGTCGCTGCTTTCATAGCTCCAATAAAGCCGGACAGTTCACTTAACATCTTACGTTTATCATCCAGTCCTTGCTCGATAATTCGAACCACTGCAGAACCCGATATAGCACCTTTAAAACCATGTTGCTTTGCAGCCGTCACTTGCTCAGGTTTTGAAATTCCAAATCCCATCACTGCCGGCGCCGCATTGTAATCTTTCAACTGTTGCATGGTCTCTTCTGAAGGCATTTTCGCTGCAACATCAGCGCCAGTAACGCCCGCTCGACCAAGCACATAAGTATACCCTTTGCTACTTTGCGAAACTTTCATCAGAGTTTGTTCACTTGGTAAAGGCGGTAAAATATGAACTGGCTCAATGTCGTTCTTTGCTGCAACCGAGTCGAAAAAGTTGGTTTCCCGTAATGGCACATCAGCAATCAGTACCGAATCAACACCTACCTTTTTACATTCCTCATAAAAAGTATCGATACCACGTCGGTAAACAAGATTCGAATAAAGTAATAAACCAATGGGTATTTCAGGATACAACAAACGGACCTTTGCCAATAACTCAAAACACCGACTAGGAGTTGCTTTATTTTCAAGCGCACGAATGGCGGCTTGTTGAATAACTGGACCATCAGCCACCGGATCAGAAAAAGGTATACCTAATTCCAGAGCATCAGCGCCGGCTTCAACCAAGCATTTAATAATTTCGAGAGAGGTCTCTAAATCCGGGTCACACAACATAACAAAAGGAATAAATGCAATCGTGTTTTCCTTTTTGCATCGCTCAAACATTGATTGATAACGACTCATAATGCTACTCCCCTTTCTCTTTCATTTTTTCCAATCCACGCACATACTCCAGATCTTTATCACCACGCCCAGAGAGATTGACTAAAATTAAAGTTTCCGGCGTAGATTGCTTCGCTAATTTAAGGGCGTAAGCCAACGCGTGCGACGATTCTAATGCAGGGATAATCCCTTCCTTTTGCGACAGCAATTTGAAAGCATTTAACGCCTCATCATCTGTCGCACTCTCATAAGTCGCACGACCAATCTCCTGCAGATAAACATGTTGCGGACCAATACCCGGATAATCTAATCCGGCAGATACTGAATAAGATTCTTCAATTTGACCTTCATCGTCAGACATGACTTTAGTATGGGAACCATGCAGAATGCCTAGTTTTCCCAAGTTAAGCGTCGCACCGTGATGGCCAGACTCCAAACCTTTTCCAGCGGGTTCAACGCCAACCAACTTTACTTCACTTTCTTCAATGAAGTCGGCAAACAGTCCGATTGCATTCGATCCACCACCTACGCAAGCAATGGCGTAATCCGGTAAACGTCCTGTTTGCTCCTTAATTTGCGCTTTCGCTTCTTCACCAATCATTTTATGGAATTCTCGCACAATCGTAGGAAAAGGATGAGCTCCAGCTGCAGTTCCTAGTAAGTAATGAGTTTCCTCGTAACTTGCTGCCCAATCTCTTAACGCTTCATTAATGGCATCTTTTAATGTGCCGCTGCCATTATCGACAGGAATAACTTTTGCCCCCATTAACTCCATTCGATAAACATTAGGTTGTTGTCTGGCACAGTCTTTTGCACCCATATAAATTTCGCAGGGCAAATCCATCAATGCACAAGCTAACGCCGTCGCCACACCATGTTGCCCAGCTCCAGTTTCGGCAATAATACGCTTTTTACCCATTCGTTTAGCCAATAAAACTTGTCCAAGTACTTGATTAGTTTTATGAGCCCCGCCATGAAGTAAATCTTCCCTTTTTAAAAAGATTCTTCCTTCAGAAGTCGAGGTTAAGTTACGGCATTCATATAATGGCGTTGGACGACCCGCGTAGTCATTTAAAAGGCGATGAAACTCTGCCATAAAGTCATGATCTTCAATGGCCTCATAAAACGCCGCTTCCAGTTGTTCCAATGCAGGCACTAAGATTTCGGGAACGAACATGCCACCGTAATCACCAAAATAACCACTATTAAATTGAACGTCATTAATTTTATTACTTGAGTCTGGATTTTGCTCAGAAGCTGTAATCTGTTTTTCGTTTTGTTCAGTAACTGACATAACTTATATACCTTGCTTTCCATTCATTCGACACTGCTCAAAAAATTCGGCAATGCGGGATGTGTCTTTAACGCCTCGAGATTTTTCAACGCCACTACTCAAGTCGAGCGTTGATTTTGTAAACTCTTGCAAGTCAGTGACATTAGAAGCACTAATGCCACCTGCAATAACAATTCTGTCTTGCTCAACTGAATTAAATAGTTCAGATAGAAGTTCCCAATCAAAACGCTTACCATTACCTCCATATGAACGCACAGTCTGATAATCAACGACGACTTTGTCGACAACCGTTAACCAAGACCGTAATTCATTAAACGACAATGCCTCATCGATCCCCAGAGCTTTCCAGATTTTAACTTTAGAAGGAAGAATTTTTCTTAATGCTCGAATCTGTGACAACGTTTCAGTTCCATGACACTGAACAACGGATAGCTGGCAGCGAGATACACGATCAATAATTCGAGAAGGAGACTCGTTCACAAATACTCCTACATAGTTTCCATTTATCTGATGCGTTATAAACTCAGCAGTTGTCGCGTCAATGTATCGAGGAGATTTATTATAAAACATTAAACCGACGTAAGACGCACCACGATTAACACAAAGCTGAGCCGACTCTGCAGTTTGAATCCCACAAATTTTTACTTCTCCATACACCAGTTTCTTCGTCGCTAGCTCTATTGATTCTGCGCTCATTAATGACGAGCCCACTAAAAAACCGTCAACGTATTGCGCTAACCGGTTTATATCTGCACGAGAGCTAATACCCGATTCAGATATCACCAAACATCCTTCAGGTATTAAGTTATTGAGTTGCTCGGTAGTTTCCAACCGTGTATCAAGCGTTTTTAAATTACGATTATTAATACCAATAATTTTGGCATCCAGAGCAACGGCCCGGCGACACTCTTCTTCGGTATGAACCTCAGTAATTATGTCCAATGACAAGCTATGAGCGACTTCTGCTAACTCTCGATAGCGCTCATCATCCAGCACTGACAGCATGAGTAAAATCGCATCGGCACCATACACACGCGCTTCGTAGACCTGATAAAGATCAATAAAAAAATCTTTACACAATACTGGCTTGTCCGTTCGCTCAGCTAAGGCTTTCAGTAAAATATGATTCCCATTGAAAAACCGTTTGTCGGTTAAAACAGAATACGCGTCAGCTGAAGCTTCATAAGCTTTTAAACACTGTTCAATCGTTAAGTCTTTACAAATATCGCCTCGTGATGGTGATGCTCGTTTATATTCTAAAATAAAACGGTTTCCAGGCTTCGCTAGTACAGACTCGAGTGAACGCTTCGACGGTTTTGCTGTCGCTTTTAAATCATTTAACGCTACTAACTCTTTGCGTTGAGCTAATTCTTTTTGTTTATTGATTACTATCGTATTCAATACATCCGAACGATCAGCCATGAGACATCTCCACAATGGCTTCGAGTCGTTCTGCAACGCGGCCCGACGCAATAACTTCTTTTGCCATATCGACTCCACTCTTTAAGGTTTTCACTTTATCGGTAAGAAATAGAACAGCAGCGGTATTAAATGCGATCGCATCAATATGCGCTTTCTTACCGTGTCCTTTCAACACACAAAGTAATGCAGCCGCTATTTCTACCGGATCGTCCATTTGTAACTCACGTAAATCAACGCGATCCAAACCCGCTTGTTCGGGAGCAATCGTTAATTGTTCAATACTTCCCTCATTTAAATAGGCCACTTTGGTTTCGGTATGCAATGCCATTTCATCTAATCCACCACCATTTACAACAAAAGCTTTTTGACACCCCAGTCGTTGTAAAGCCTCAGCCATAGTAACCAGTAAATTTGGATCGTACACCCCCATTAACTGAACATCAGGCAATGCTGGATTAGCCAAAGGTCCAATAAGATTAAACAAAGTACGAGTTTTTAGTGCAGTACGAACCGGCATGACATGTTTAACGCCCGGGTGGTACATCGGTGCAAACAAAAAGCAAAAGTTCAATTGCTCCAAACTTTTAGCAGCAATCTGTGGACTAGCATCTAACTTAACACCTAACCGCTGTAAAACATCCGAAGATCCGCTTTTCGAGGACACTGAGCGATTACCATGCTTGGCGACTTTAACACCACACTCCGCAGCAACTAAGCCAACAATGGTTGAGATATTGATCGTACCTAATCCATCACCACCCGTTCCACAGGTATCAACAACAAGATCACTGGGACGCGCAAATGGTGTTGCCGATGCTCGCAGCGCACTGGCGGCGCCAGCAATTTCCTCTGCCGATTCACCTTTAATTTTTAACGCCACTAATAATGCCGAAATTTCGGCTTCCGATAACTCTCCTTCAACAATTCGGCGAATCATGTCGCTTGTCTGTTCACTATCTAAATGATTACCTTGATACAAACTTTCCATTAACGCATTCATACCAGTGCCTCCACTTGATACTCTGTATTGTTATTCAATAATAAGTCGATACTTTGTTGGATCAGCTTTTTTCCCTGAAGCGTTAAAATTGACTCAGGGTGGAATTGAAAACCAAGTAGTTTATTCTTTTCGTCATAAACACTCATAACCAAATCATTTACAGACGCTAAAACCTGAAAGTTTTCCGGAACCTTTTCAACCACCAAAGAATGATAACGACCAACACTCAATGGATTATTAAGACCAGAAAAGCATTTATTGTTATTGTGTTCAACTTGCGCAAACTTGCCATGAACCGGCAGCGGTGCTTTTACAACACGTCCACCTTGGTGTTCAACTAATAACTGATGCCCGAGGCAAATTCCCATAATGGGCTTTTTACCCATTAAATGATCCAGTAACGTCAAACAATTCCCGGCTGATTGAGGATTTCCTGGTCCAGGTGACAATAAGATAAGGTCATGGATGTCACTCAGTCGAATAAGCTCCGATAACGCAACATTATTTCGTGTTACGGTTACCGCATGACCGAGAGTCTCGAACTCATCTACCAAGTTATAAGTAAAAGAGTCAAAGTTGTCGATGAACAAAACACGAGCCATTAGTTCACCTCCGTTCGCTGCTCAAACAAAGCATTTGCTGCTTCAATTGCAAATAAAACAGCCGCAGCTTTGTTTTCAGTTTCTTTAATTTCAAATTCAGGTTGCGAATCAAAAACGATTCCAGCTCCTGCAGATACCATCGCTACATTGTTTTGTACCAACGCACTTCGAATAACAATCGCGGTATCCATGTCGCCAGCCGCATTAAGATAGCCCATAGCACCACCATAAACACCGCGGTATTTATTCTCGAAGGTACGAATGAGTTGAGTGGCCTTAACTTTAGGCGCACCCGACAAAGTTCCCATATTCATACAAGCTTGATAGGCACTGAGTGCATCTAAATTATCTTTCAATGAGCCAGAAACTTTTGACACTAAATGCATAACGTGAGAGTAACGGTCGATTTCTAACAAGCGGTCAATGGTTCGTGAACCCGAATGGCTGACTCGAGCCACATCGTTTCGCGCAAGATCTACTAACATCAAATGTTCGGCTTTTTCTTTCTCATCGTTTTTCAATTCCAGCTCAATTCTGGCGTCTAGATCATTATCGATGGAGCCAGTTTCTGTTAATCCTCGGCGTCGGGTTCCAGCGATGGGATAAATAGACAAACGGTTATTACTTACTGTGTACTTAACGGCACTTTCAGGTGAAGCACCTAACAGCTGGTATTCTGGTGTTGACACAAAAAACATATAAGGACTGGGATTACTCAACCGAAGTGCCTGATAAGCTAATAAAGCATCTGAGCATGGCATCGAAAAATCTCGCGCTAGTACCATTTGAAAAACATCACCAGCGACTATATGTTCTTTAGCGCGGTTAACCAAAGATGTGTAAGTCTGATTATCAATATTAATTTCACAAGCTGAAGTTCTTTTCGAAGGAGTGAAATTCATTCTCTTCTTTGGTTGAAGAGCCGTAATATTTTGCTCATCAATACTTAGTTGCTGTTGGTAGTCAAAAAATGAAGACTTGTCTTCATGGCTCACAAAGACTTTCGATATCAAGCGCGACGAATGATTAATGTGATCGACAATTAATAGTCGGTCAGCTAAGTAAAAATCGTAATCAGGAAACGTTTGCTCTTGTTCGAGCGCTGGTAAGTCCTCAAATAGCTGGTAACAATCAAAACTGAATGTACCAACGAGCAAGGTTGTTCGGTCATCAGCGCTTTCCGTTCTTACGGTTTTTAAAACTTGACGTAAAACATCCAGCACATTTGCTTTCGATAATTTTTCGCTCTCATCAATTGATGCTTTTAATGCTTTATGATCGTAAGTGAGTCGAATCCCGTCTTTAATTAAATGGCATTGTTGAAAATGTTCACTGAGTACCGCAAGCAATTGCTTTCCATTTCCATTTAAAGCTTCTATGGTAACTTCTTCACCAAAGCATCGAATGCGTAATGCAGAAGAGAAAACAACAATGCTGCGAGTATGTTCTTTTGTGCTAATCGATGCTGTTTCAAGTAAAGCACTCATGTTGAGTGCTTTATCTTGGTCACTTTCATTTTCGTAACACAGAGTTCGATAAACATCCGATACATCGCACGATACATTCAACTGTTTTGAAAGTGTTTTGACAATATCCATCACGCCGCAGCCTTTTTAACGGTTGTTCGTCGGCCCGCAGCTTGTATAAAGGCATCCAGTTCTTTCATTAGCTGCGCAAACTGCTCAGGAAATAACGATTGCTGACCATCCGATAAAGCATTTTTCGGCTCGTGATGCACTTCAATAATAACGCCATCGGCACCTACCGCTACCGCCGCTTTCGCTAATGGACCAACCAACTCTCGTATTCCAGTTCCATGTGAAGGATCAACAATCACTGGTAAATGTGATTTGCGCTTCATTAAAGCAACAGCATTTAAATCTAACGTATTTCGAGTGGCCGCTTCAAATGTTCGGATGCCGCGCTCACACAAAATGACATTTGGATTACCAGCATCAACAATATATTCCGCTGCTAAAAGAGTCTCTTCAATGGTTGCCGCAATACCTCGCTTTAAAATAACCGGAGTCTCTGTACGCCCAACCGCTTTTAACAAATTAAAGTTTTGCATATTACGCGCACCAATTTGTAACGCATCAACATGCTGACAAATTACATCAATATCGGCAGTATCCATTACTTCCGTAACGGCAGGCACACCAAGTTCCGTTTTGATTTGTTGCATCACTTTCAATGCTTCAATTCCGCCACCCTGGAAACTATAAGGACTGGTTCGTGGCTTGAAAGCTCCACCACGCAAGGCAACAGCTCCCGCCGAAACAGCAGCCGTTGCCGACTGACGAAATGACTCCAAATCTTCTACGGCACAGGGTCCACCAATAATCGAAAAATTTTCTCCACCAAAAGGAACATTACCAATATGAACAACAGAGTCTGCAGGGTATAACTCTCGACTCACAAGTTTGTAATTAGCAAGAATCGGTTTCACATCATCCACCATGGGGTGCGCAGTAATGTTTAAGCCCTGTAAAACACGCTCATCTCCCAATGCTCCTAATACCGTTCTCTCAGTACCCGGCATATATAAAGGCTTTAACCCTGCGCTCTCGATTTTATTTAAAATTTCATCAGCATCTTTTTTCGTTGCTTCAGCTTTAAGTACGATTATCATGTTTTTCTCCAAAATATTATTAAATGTCAGTTCTTAAATTCGTTAATTGCGTGTTGATTTCTTTCGAGCAAAAAAAAGCCCGCTCAATAGCGGGCTTCATAAATTCAATAGGCAGCAATCACCCGCACATGCGCCTATGTGAGTGCCACCACCACCAAGTTGTATTTAAAATCACTGCTTGAAAATTTGTCACTGTTCTAATTCCAAAATAATTAATTACGCATAAAAAAAGCCCGTCTACTAGACGGGCTTTTGAAATTTGGTGAAATACGATTACCAACAAAAATACCCGTCAGGTGATGTCCCACCACCAACGAGCGTTCCAAAGTTTTGCTGTAAAATTTCTATTCATCGTTTTCATAATTGCAAAGTTATTTCAAAATAACGTTTTAGTCAACCTTTAATTTTCTCAGTTGTATAGTCTATCTCAGCTAAGTTATAGCACTTTTCTTAGGGACTGGCTGTTAACAAAGCTTCTAGAGTCTTCAACTTGTATGTGAAGTAATTCTGTTTCAAGCTCTACGCCCGGCGTTACACCGACAACTTTTAAACAAACATCCTCAATATTTCCTCGAATAGGAACATGAATTAAGTTGGAAAATAATAATGCATTTTCGAACGCTGCTTGATGGAAATCGATTGGCAATCGATGCTTGCCACGTAAATCCTGGTATTCAAAAAAGAGAGCCACATCACCATCCATGTAATCCGACAAGCGGAAACTCGCCAATATGTTCAGCGCTACGGACCAAGGACCATCAGTTTTCAAAGAAACAGACGGCAAATATTGATGCGGTTCGAGATATATCGTGTGGGTATGCCCCTGATGTAGATCTAGTTGACTCATGATCAAATTCTCGGTTGTTCAGTTACTAATTTCGACGTTATTATTTTTTGCTAAACCGAAGCCTCAAACGGGAAGCCTCGAAATATTGTTATAGCCTGAGATAAATTGCAATGCTTATTGTTTATTTTTTAGACTGCATTCTCATTTTGCAATTTACGCAGTTTTGCGTCGTAACTCAGGGTCAGGTGGTGCATCAATCACTCTCACAAATAACTCATTGATTTCAAAATCAATGTGTGGATCTTGATGCATTAACTTTAATTCTACGCTTTTAATCGCACCTTTTATTGGTATTTTTACCAAATTGGAAAATAAAATTTCTTCTTCTTTATCGTGCAAAAGACTGTCGATCAAAATGGACTGTTTGCCTCGCGCATCCAAATATTCGACGTACAAAGACAAAGTTTGCGCCAGTTTAGAGCCAATTTTTATCCACAAAGCCAAATTCAGTGCAACCGACCAACTCAGTGATGGATCCGATGGATTGCCCGACTGAGGCAAATATTGATCCGGTGTTAAGCGGCTCAGTCTTTTCGTAAAAAATGCCACGATACTGCCCTCTTTCTACAACTAACTCATGCGGGCCTTTCCTTACATTAGGTGTAGCAGTAGATTTCAGATTTAAGTGTGAACCAGTTCATGTATTCATCCACCCAACATCTCATTAACAAATACCAGTTCAACTAATGTCGAATAATGTCCTTAACATTCAATCAGTTATTTGGTTCTTCCTTTCCGCAAAAATTTAGACCTTTTTGCTATCTAAAAATTCCTTTTTATTGCGTAGGCTGAGAACAGGTCGACTAAATTTATTGACTAATGTCCATGACACTTTTTATATTTCTTTCCTTGGCCGCATGGGCAGGGATCGTTTCTTCCATATTTAACGTCTTTAGCGGCACGGTTTTCAAAATTCCCCTTTTGATACTTCCATTCATTATCGAGCAATACAAAAGTCGAAACTTCCGAGTGACACATCAACTGCTCTTTTTCCAAATACCAAGCATTAAATGCCACTTCAGATTGAGTCGCTCCAGTCACATTATGATAAAGCACATCAAGCCGCGTCCAACGCCACTCATCAGAGGCATTAGAAAGCTTCTCAGCCGTTAGCCCACCGAGTGTTTCGGGGTGGTGAGTATTTACAAGGTACTCACCATTGCCAACACAAAAGGCCGAAAATCGAGAGCGCATCAACTGCTCAGCGGTTTTTGGAATACAGGACCGAGTCAAAAAGGGCTGGCAACAATCTTGAAATAACCGGCCTGAAGAGCAATAACAAAGAACCTCTGAATCCAACATCTTAAAGCCCTCTTTGCCATTCTTGTCGCAACGAAATACTGCCGGGTTGGGTCAACGCTGCGTTCACTTGTTGCAACAGGGCCGCTTTATCCTTATTCAAAACTCCTTTTAAAACCAAATAATTCGACGCATGGTCCGAACGAAACACCGTGCTTTCAAGTTCCAGAGTTTCCAATAGAATCTGCATCTCTCGAATCAAACCGGGAGTATCTGGGAGTTGATAGTCGCCTCCAAATCCTTCTACAACCCGTTTATCGCCCAGTGGATAACTAACAACTAACGTCGACAAAAACTCAGGTTGCGCTTCATTCATCAAACGCGCCGAATTGATCATATGCTGCTCAGAGTATTTAACACCACCCATACCGTTCAAAATCATTACTGACGATTTAATGCCAGCACTTTTCAATTTAGTGAGCGCCGACAACGATGTCTCGTAAGTTTCACCTTTCTCTATACATTCTAAAACTTTATCATCGCCCGACTCACAGCCTACGTAAGCCAACTTCAATCCGAGCGAGCGAAGCTCTTGTAATTCTTCGACAGACTTATTTTTTAGATTCCGCGGCAAACAATAAGAAGACACTCGCGTCACCGACGGCAAATACTTCTTAATGGCTAACAATATTTCTGTCAGCCGTCGTGTCGATAACGCCATTGCATCGCCATCGGCCAAAAATACTCGACCGACATGTGCCCCCGACTGAGCCACCATCGCCAACTCTTTCTCAATCTCTTCTTGTTTCTTGGGCCGAAACTTTTTCTGTGGCTGAGTGTACATATCGCAAAATGTACATTTATTCCACGAGCAGCCGTTAGTGACTTGTAGAATAAATGACTTCCACTCACTGGGTGGACGAAAAACAGGCTCAATATAAGGCAGCGCTATCATTGTAATGTTTTAACCATGCGTTAAATTAGATAGCCCTAGTTTAACCAATGAAAACCACAGAATCAGTCCCCAATTTGATCCAAAATCCATCAAATAGCTGGTATCGCTTTATAAATTGGCCATTAATCCATCTTTGCTAAGAAAAACTCCAGTTTTTACTTGTTAATTGCCACAGATTTCGATAGATTTACGTCCGCAACGCGCCCGTAGCTCAGCTGGATAGAGTAGTTGGCTTCGAACCAATTGGTCGGGAGTTCGAATCTCTCCGGGCGCGCCAAATTATTAAAGGCTCACCATCAGGTGGGCCCTTTTTTATTTATGTGCCGAAAAGATTTCCTTCCCCGTTTTGAAATACCAATTCATACCTTTTTGTTTGTATCGAAACGTCCGTCTAATTGATTAATTCTGAAAATTCGTTTTCGCATAACCAACTTCTTTACTTCAAGTCACACGAAGGATTTTAATTATTCAGCTCGTTAGCCGTTAACAAGATTAACAAAGGGTTGCTTAAGAAACATCTCAAATCATGCGAGCGATTTTCTTATTATGAACTTTATCAGTCAATGCCAATACCTATTAGTTTGCGGTTCTCGAAAACGACCCTAAAACCATGCTCAACATCAAAACTGGATTCGTATTCCAAAAGCAAATTACCACCTTCATCTTCAAGAAAAATAAATACTCCTGGCTCGGTCACATATTTCCATATCTCTTCTGAATTTGAAATTGGAGGCATTAATTCGCTCGCATGGTCACCTAAATTTAAATGATAATTAGGTAGTACTGATTTGTAATAGTCGAATATAGCGTATACAATTTGTGGGTACAGCAGCTCAATAGATTGGTAAAACCAATCCAGTGTTTCCATTTGAGAATCATGTATCTCTAAATCTCCGGAAAGTCCAATTGTTAATAATACTCCATCTCCTAAAATAGGAAACGCTACGCTTCCTTCAAGATTGAAGCCGCTTAATTTTAATTGTCCAATTAATCTAATTGTTTCTTCCATACTCATCTGTGTTCATAACATTGGATGTAACTGTCCCAAAGAACCGAAAAATCAATCTACATCACGCTAGCACATTTGGCTGAATGCATTGGTCCAGCAGGACTGAAGTAACTTCATAACTATTCGTAAACGGACATAACGGGCCACTACTCAGACGGAGCTCTAATAATATGAACTTTGTAAGTTATTAAGCAATTAAAGCGTCTCTTTTTGACTTAAACTCGCGACGTCTCTGACTTTTCAAAAAGGTTTGTTATAAGCCATTGATTATTATACCTTAATTACAGTTTGAAAATCGTATCAAAGGAGGAAGCGTAAAGACCAAAAAACCACCATCTCCATTTGATATACTCTCGTAAATAACGGATAATGCGCCAAAATTTTAATCACCAATGGCTATGTATAGACATTAAATGCTCTTTGGTAAATGTAATTACTAACTGAACTTATTAATTTATCGAGACAATCATGAAAATATTAAATTCTTTAGTTGTGCTTATTTTTATTAAAAGAAAAGCCGGACTTAGATATTCAAAATGTAATTGTGGCACCTTTAAAAGTACTTTCTAAAAAGAAATAGACTTAATTGACAAAAGTTGGGGAGCGTAAACGCACTTCATTTTTTCGGGCACTTTTAAACTTTATAAGTTCTGAGTAATCATCATGAAAATATACTTTTTTTTAATATTTCTTATTTTACAAGCACCAAACGTTCTTGCTAAAGATATTGGATATGATCCACTTAAAGATCCTTTTGAGCAATTAGATAATGCAATCGAGATTGCAAAGAAAGACAATCAATTAATTCTAGTTATTGCCGGTGGTGATTGGTGTCGATGGTGTTATGTGTTAGACGACTACTTTAAGAGCAATACGAAAGTTTACAATAGATTAAAAGAAACATTTGTACCTTTAAAAGTTTATTATGGCGATGAAAATCGTAATGAAGAATTTTTTTCTCAATTACCAAAGGCGAAAGGATATCCTCATTTTTGGGTGATATCTCCTGAAAAATTAGTGATTCATTCTCAAGAAACAGGTGTCTTTGAGGAAGGAAATGATGGCTACAGTGATAGTGTATTCAATAAGTTTATTGAATATTTCGAACAGTATATATCAAACAACCAAAAGCCGTCGGAGAGTTAGGCGCTTTAGCTCTGCTATCCCCCGAACACACTTTCGAAATAATTTGTCGAAATATCTAATGGCCTTTGAGATATTTATTCTTTGCACTGAATGGATATAGTCACTAATTAACAGCCCCTTTCTCTCCGAAATAAAAATTTTAAAGCTCATATAGACGAATCCGTACTCCCGCCCTATACTACTTATACAAGTAGTCCAAAGGAGAACTTAATGATTCTTAGATATCAGCTAAATGGCTCAATGATCACTATTTCTGACGGAAAAAGCTGTAAGTTATTGATTGATCTGAAAGCTGGCCAAAAAAAGATTTTGCTCAAATTTAACGGTTTTCTTAACTTAAATTACAAGCCTTTACCGCCAAGCATCCGAACACTTAGAGCTATTGTTAAGGACTTTAATCCTACTGGTGGATTATCTGAAATTGACTGGATAACTTTGAATGATGACGAACGTGTAATTTGTTTACTCAATGACGATGGCATTATTATACCGATTGCCCATAATCGCCCATTTATTTTTGACGTAGTCTCTCGAGAAATGTGTTTTCATTATTTTTATAAGTCTGTAGGTTTAAAAAATACTCTATCTCAATACTCGTCGCAGATAATGCATTAATATAAGAGATTAAAATGCTTAATATACGTGTTAGCAGTTTTTTTAAACTGATATCATAATTTACAACTAGCAATACGATTCAAAAACTCAGTCAAAGGCAATTATCATCTTTTCTGTCTAATTGAATAGTCATATTTTGATAACTCTCTTTATCGCTCATTTTTGAGTAACGGGTACAAAAACCTTCTCTTCTCAACTCTAGCGAAGGCCAGTCAGCAATATACCCGGCTAAACCTCCAGTTCCTCCTTTAATTAAAGTTTTATTCTCAGGAATGAAAAATCTTCCCTCTGAATCAGTAACCACCTTGGCTAGCGTTTTAGTAGTTGAGCCTGATTTAAAAGTCACAGCTACGTGCTTGAGTACAATTTCGACGTCCGCTATAGGTTCTTGAGAAATCTTATCAACTACTCGACCATATACTGGGAAATCTCCAACAACACGAAAGGTCACACAAGCGGATAATATAAAAACTAAACCTATAAATATAATGTATTTCATTAATCTTCCTTGCCTTATATAAATCTACTAAGCTGAGAATATATGAATTATAAAGAATTTCTTTAGATGTCGGTGACTGAATCAATAAAAAGTGATTTCAAAAACTTCTAATTAGTTAGAAATCAGAAAAAGAAATAAGTTTTAAAATGGTACGACAAAAGCCAATCGTTGCTTTTGCCATACCCCCGTTTTGTAATTGTATTTATCTAAAACTTGATATTAAAGACTTCAGAGCACAAATCGGTTCCACCCGCTTTACAAATTTGGTATTGGTATACGCTACTGTTATTGGTATTTACAAAGTCGCGGTAAGATTCTTCACTTGTCCGACTAGCCACAAGTTCTCCATCTCGATAGATATCAACCATACCGACAGTTTCAGAACTCCAATTTAACTGAACCCATCGCCACAATAAAAACGCTCCTTTCGTGCCATTCGCCAAAACTTCTTGCTCTCCTTTAAACGCATCGTTCAAATATGCCCAAGCAACATCTGGAATATTGAGCTGATCATTATTGTTATAAAGAAGATGGCTACCGTTGATAGTGCATAATGTATTGCTGGTATTGTCTTGGCAACTATTATAAGTTTCACATACCGCACCATTTTTCTCATAGGTAATGACAGGTTCTGCTTGGCAGCTTTTAATGTTCGACCAATACTGAAAGCTATCTCGAGATGGAAATGCATTAAAGTTCCCACCACCACCAAAAGGTACAACATTATCATTTAAACCGTGAAAGTGCACGACGTTAATTGAACGAGCTGGCGTACAGTCTTCTGGAACACGTGCAAGAGGAAAAGCCGCCGCAGCTATTCCTGCAAACACGTCACTCGCTTCACACGCCAAGCGATGACTCAAAGCGCCACCATTTGAAAATCCGGTTGCAAAAGTTTTTTCAGGATCAATCAGGTAGTTTCTACCGACTTGAGCAACCAATGCTTTGATAAAACCTACATCATCTTCCTCATTATCACCGCAGCACATGCCAGCATTCCAAGAATTACCTACGCCTTGAGGAAACGCGACAATAAAGCCTTCTTGCTCAGCTTTACTCTGCCAACCACTGTAAAATCTTTGAAGGCTTTTATTTAATAAATAACTGTGCATATCGACGACGAGTGGAATGTCAACGGAATCGACATTTTCTGGAACAATTAATGTATAAAGACGAGTTTTTCCGTCATGCTCAATTGAGCAGTCAAGTAGCCCAGTCGCACCATTTGTATCTTCACAGTCCATCGCTGAAGCTGTATTAATGGTCGCCGAAAATAATAAGCCAATCAAGGCAACGAATTTGGATATTAATAGAAAAAGATTTTTCATAGAACTCATAGAATCCTCCACTTGTTATATTTTTGATTTATAGTGAATTGATGTTTGAGACTTTGTTTTGACTCAAACGCATAATTTAAGTGAGAAATCAATTATTAACTATCCGAGCTAAAACACTTTTATGCAGAATAACAATCCATATTAAAAGCAATCTTGAACCCTCACTTATGCATCACTCCTACGCAAAAGCTGACTTTCGTACACGTAGCCAACTTTTCAATGATTTGCCTATCGAAGTAAAACGAGCGGAAAGATAGTAATCAAAATACTATTTATCATCTATAGATTATTATATGCAGAAGGAGTCAAATACTGAGACGTCAGATCAAAAATATAAGAGCATTTATTATTGAGAGACACCGTCTGTCATACTAAAGAAAAGTAATGTTAAAAAATTCCATATCATTTAACTGTGAATCCCAGGCACTTATCGCCACGTCCATTACTATGCGCGAAGTCTCTCCGCCATACTTAATCTACTGGCATAATTTAAAATACCTAACTGATAATTTCATTTAACTAAAAAGTTAGAAGAAGCTCAAATCGCTGCATATTTTATATAAAATTGAGAACGTAAGGCTGATAATTTATAAGTTCATTCTAGAATTAATAACGCTGATACGTATAATTAAGATTTTCCTATTTCAATTAGATTTATAGAACACACTTAATTAAATTATGAAAAACAATTATTTTTTATACGTTTTTTATTTCTCTTTAAACTAGAGAGTCGCTTTGCCAGTAATAATACTACAGCTAGGATAAATACTATTTCACACCAGCCGAGAACGCGATTAAAGTACTCACCTAATAATTACTTTATTTATTCAAAATACTCTGGCTTTAGGCCTTTTATTTATTGGATACTGCCAATAATCGTCTGCCTATAAGTCACCCGGCGGATGGATAAATACATGAGAATATTCATACAGCAGACCCAGCTACAACAACACATATCTCAATATTTGATTTAAATCGTTTTTTTGAACTCTGCCCCTAAGAACTAGCTCCTTTATTACACACTACACGTTAAATAATACTAGAAGTAGGCAGATACTTAATAACAAAACAAATGACCAGTATATGAATAATCGCTAAAACCGATGAAGTAACTTTTGAGTATTTAAATCAGAATAATTTCTCACTTATAATATGAGAACAATGGAGGCATTGAAGCCCCGACTAGGAATTATAAAACGAATAATTAAGGAGAGCGCTATGGAAGCAGCCAAAAAAGAAACGTTTAACACACCTGAAAGTTACTTGATATATAACGACACGGATGGATGGTTTTTGAAACTAAACGGAGATTCGATATTGGGTCCTTTCGAATCTTATTTCGATGTCGAAAAAAGAGCAAAAGTTTTTTGCGTGTTGTCTAATGAATTAAAAGACGTTGTATAGCAGACGTTGGAGATATAAAACAGTGGAATTAGTTTTTCAGGCTGTGTTGGGAGTTTTATCCATTTTGTTCTTTATTTGGGGTGGCATGTGCCTTGGTTTATCGATAATTTCAAGAAGATTTCGCCATCGCGCAACAGCCACTTTTGGAACCACATCGGTTTCTATCGGAATGCTTTTGACGATGGTTATTTAATCTTACAAGTAAGTCGCAGATTCTCAACTCAGTCTTAATAAAAGCTCGATACAACCTGTAGATGTATTATTATGCACTTACAAAGACATGATCCGGTTTAAACGGACTCGTATTGAAGATGACTAACAACTTGTATATTCAACAAAAAATTGCGTCTTTGTGAGACTTTTTGACATATCGAATTCCACATATAAATACTCCTTATCTTTATACTAAAATAGTAGAAAAATTTCAGCTGGTAAGTTATTGTTTTTGCTACATTCATGACAAATCACATTCTCTTCACGAGATTTGCACAGCATTTAATCTCCCACTTCTATATTTTTAAAATTGAAAGTGACTGAAATCACTCTTCTAATAAAGAAATAACTAAAAATGAAAGCTTGGAGGAAAGTTATGCGGAGAGGCGACGCAGTAAGACTACAATCCGGAGGCGTGAGAATGACCATATTTAACTTTGTTCGTGATCTTCCAGACACGGCCAAAAAAAAATACATAACCACTGGAGCCGACGAGGAGGATGTGGTGTGTAAATGGTTTGTCGGCACAACCTTAAAGAAAGATGTTTTCAAACCTGAAATGTTAATGGAAGCGTGATTTAAAAAAGCAAATCAAATTTAAACGTTGACGAGCAGTCTGTGAAACATGGACGTTTCCTGTTTAAAATTGAGAACTTAATTGGCGCAATTTCCATTAATTTATCCTAGCTCAGACTTGGTCTTTCCAAGAAGTTAGTCGTGCCAACTCTTTGACATCGACTAACTAAAAATTCTTCCTGATTACTTAATTGACGAAAACTTTTCCTCGAGTTCTTTTCTCAACAAAACAACAGCATCCTTTTTGGCATCTTCCAAGACATGTGGGTCATGTAGATGAAAAGCAGGGCCCTCGGCAGAGGCTTCAGCCTCTGCCTCTGCTGTAAAATATAAATATTGATTGCGAACATCCCACATTGAAGCACTAAACATAAATAATCCGTCACTGACAGTACCTGGCACAAAATAAGGCGTAACCAACAAGAAATAAGTTACTCCTAACGCATTATTGTACCTATCGATATCTCCCGCGCCATGAACAACCAAGACTGCATCAGCTCCTGTCCTAGCTGCAGAAAGACGAATGGCGGGGAGCCCTTGCCCTTCAAACATGGAGGAATTTAAATACACCACATCGGAAACAATTCCAGCATTCTTTAGGTATTGTTCCAGTTTCAACAATTCCCTTTTATCATTTTCATTCCAGTGTACACCCCATGACTCGACTTTCGTATACACTGCGAGCTTAAACGGTTTTTTGAGTTCTGATTTTAGTTCAAACGTTTTTCTTATTTCTTCATCCGTTATAGGCATAGTGTCACGCTCTAAAGAGCGATTCACGTAATCTCGGTTAAAACCTTGACTTGAAGAACAAGCGACCAAAGATATTGCGATAACGAATACACATAAATTTTTCATTCTATCTTTCCATTTCAAAAATGACAGGAACTGATTAAAGCTACTTAGTCGTTTAATTACAAAGCCCTGTGTAAAAGTATAATTTTAAGTAACCGAAAGTTACTCATTATCAACTCTTACCGCTTTGTTTTCACTTTGAGATTTAAAGTAGCACTCTAGGTACAGTGCTCTCTTCTCGGTAATGAAATAGGCTCGAACTCTGTTCCCTACCCAGCACACATACATAGCCTTTTTTCTAACAGTAACAACTTCAATTCTGCAGAATTAATCTAGAAAAAATGAGTAATGGCATTTTTATAAAAACTTTTCACAAGGCCTGTTTTTAACCTAAGAATGTCATTCCTAAGTCGTTATTGCTTGGCATTAAGGGTCAGCCCAATAACTTTGTATAGATTTCAAACAACCCACAATTGTACGTAAGTACCATTTATTGAGACTTTTTAGGTGTCCCAGATCACTCTTCACTTTTCTTTTATCTCACTCAAAAATTGGCTTGTTACAGAGAATTTCTATATCATTGATTTTTATAGAGATTTTAATTTTCACGTTAAGTTCACCACATTTGCACAGCGACATCTCATTTTTTTCTATAAGTTCTCTCTCGACTAATTCAGTGCTCAATTCTTCCAGTAAACAAATAAAATGATGGAGGCTAGTAATGAGAAGAGGTGATTCTGTAAGACTGCAGTCCGGTGGTGTGAGAATGACGATTTTTAACTATGTTCGAGACTTGCCTGATACAGCGAAAGAAAAATACAAAACCATTGGTGCCGATGAAAACGATGTAGTATGCAAATGGTTCGTTGGCACGACGTTAAAAAAGGATGTGTTTAAACCTGAAATGCTCATGGAAGCTTGAGCTGAAAACTATATCATTAAAAAGGTCAGTACCTGATTGACTGACCTTTAAAAATCTAGCTCACCTATCGTTAGTTTCTTTACTAAAATGGGAAGCCCCACATTGATAGAAGTTACAAATTGTTTCCTTACTATTCCTAGTAGTATCGATTAGATCCAACCAATAATTAATCCACCGATCGCAATTCCCCAATAAGCTAACCCGTTGGCAAAATAATCAAGCAACCAAAAATACAGAAATGACATAATCGTTACTATCGGCACAACTATTAAAATAGCATTTAATTCATAGCCACTTAATAAAGATAAGATAGCAACAAGGCCGCCATAAATACCGGCACATAATGCAGGTTTTCCAGTAACATCCAGGACCTTTAATAAAGCAGCAAGAATAATTATTTTTAGAATCATGAAAAGAGTCCTTTTACTTTTACAATCGAAAAATTTTTAAATGATTAGAAAATGAATGGGTCATAAGTCCTGACCGTATATTTGCTTATGGCTATTCATGAAATAATTTATTTTTTAATAGCAACACTGCTGGGAATAGTAGGAAAGAAAAAGATTATTAACGGTCAAAAAAATTGAGAGGTACTTTACTGAACGCAGACCAAAAACCCAATGTGCTCAAAAAGAATGATAAAGATGCTATAACAAGCTCAACCGTTTGTAAGTTAGTTAATTGAGACAAGCCAGAGTAAATAACTTGACCTGCGATACTTCCAACAAAATACCCGGATATTAAAATTGAAACCGGACAAACAACAAACCGAAACCAAAACCAAACTTCACTAAATGTAATCATCGCAACCTCTGCACTGCCTTACTACTCAAAAAACTAAAGCCAGTTATCTTCATCAGCTCAAATTTCGAGCAATTATCGGGGAGAACATTAGATATAGCAATTGGAGATTGCGGTAAATATTTCCACTCTGTCTTTGCAGGAATGTTAATTCAAACACAGAAAGTTTCGTTTATGGCTGGCTCACAAGTCCGTGCTTATCTGTTATCCATCAAACTTAATGAATATTTTTCTGTTAAAAATACGGTATCCCAACGTAAATTTTAACATCTATCACCTATACCTTCGGCTATTTAACCTCGCAAATAGCGACGGTGCTGTATATATCTTTCCAGTAAAGCTAGAAAGCTCAAAGACTTAGAGCTAAAGCAAGCGACTCCTTAAAGTCAATAGCTTAGTGCTACACACAACAGCATGTACAAATCCGTTAATTTTCCACATTTAAATGTGACGTATGTCACATTTATAATCTCAAAATCTTATGAAGGTACTCAATTCCATCATTAGGTTTTCAATATTTTATTAAGGAAGTGACTATGAATAACGCGACTAAGAGCCCAAAGGCCATTTTAGAAGGTTATTTTATTTATAACGACGAAAATGGGTGGTACTTAAAGTTTCAAGATCAATCACCACTCGGGCCATTCGACTCATTTTTTGACGTCGAGAAGCAAGCGAAAGTCTACTTAGCTCTTGTTTCTGAATTAAAAGACATCGCATAGATAGAGCAAGCAGGTGATATGATGGAATTAGCTACAAACGCAATCTTAGGACTATTTTCACTTTTGTTTTTTATGTGGGGCGCCATTTTCTTTTGCTTGTCGATTCTTTCGGAGCGATTTCGCCACAAAATGACAGCAACTCTTGGCACCGTTTCTGTATCCGTCGCAATGCTAATAACCTTAGCGATAGGTTAGAAAAGAAAACCTCGCATAAGCGAGGTTAAAGGCCAATGGGCCGGATCATGATATGACGCCCACCTTTGGGGATGTGGACACCCTAATACTAGACCAATAGACGGATTGCGTTATGACAATTCGTTTAATAATTTATTACATACATTGCATAATCAAGCATTATAAAAGAGCCCCAACTCTGTTGGGGCAAATCACCGATAGGTATTATTTTTTTTGCAAAGGGCCGACCACAGTCTCTCGACGGAGGTCATGCTTATCATGTCGTCCAATTATTAAGTTCTTATGTCAAAAATAAAAGTATTTTAGCTACGAATATTCCACAAATTAAATAACAAAGAAGCCCCGCAAATGCGGGGCTAAAGCTCGGTTTTATTTAGGGTGTGATTTAAGAGGTAAAAAACCAGACCTTATAAACTCTATTCACTCATCTTTTCACTCAATATCGCACATCCAAATTGCTTGCCCAAAAACCCGAGAAAACAGCAAGTTTACAACACTCTAAAATGTTAGAGAGGACTCCAATTAAGGATTTAACAGACATCAACTCGTGATGTCGAAGCAATCATAATTAGACTAAGTGACACTATTCTTTCAGTTTTTAAAAGAATGAATGACATTACAACTTTAACACAACGTTTATCTTCACTTGCAGATATTCTCGTTCCTACTAATAGCACTTTGAAAATTTACAAAGCTGTTAGTTCATCTCTAATTAATCGTCTTCTGTTAAAAAAGAGAACTCGTTCAATTAATTGTAAAAACATCTGAAATTTAATCTTAATATCTCAATACATCACTTTAAAATGGACTAATATCTAAATCATAATAATTCAAACATTTCTCGCAACACCCTGACAACCAAGTCCAATACACAAAATAATAGTTAAGCTTTCGCGCCTCTTTATCGTTTTAATCATTGGCGTAAGGCTGTGTTCACATAAAATAACTATGCGATTAATTTTGAGATCGCCAAAGGCAGGTTAATTATGATTTGGAAAATAGTATTGTTTTTCGCACCAACATTTTTTATTGGCCTTGTGTTGCTCTATGGAGTTATGGCAAAAACTCGCATTCTTAATGCCAATCCAGTGGTAACAAATCATCAAACTTATGAGTGAGTAAAAATTTGAGATTTATTCCCATTTTGTCACCTGGGTGGGCGATCTCTCACATGAAACTGAGCAAAACTCGGTAACTAATACCTCAATATCTCGTTAACATGGCGACATAGCTTGAGTTATGGATGTTAGTTATGAGATCAACGGATTTAGAAAATAAAAAATATATTCGCAGTTCACGATATGTGATGGAAGGCTCTTTTTGGTACTTTAAAACTCGTGAAGGAGATTACCTGGGTCCCTACCCTTCTGTTAGAGAAGTGTTTGAAGCAGAGCGTAAATATATTGAACTGGTCACACACTCACTGAGGTCTTCCTTTGCGAAATCGCAGTGAATATTCCCAACCAACTTGTATATACATCATACCAATTTAATACTTCGCACTTCAATTTATTTAGCTGATTCTTTATGCAGCCTTACCTACAAAAGATTAAAAGAAGTCACCTTTCTTACACTACTTTCTTGTATCTGAGCTAATAATTTGCGAAGCATTCTGAGTTTAAACAAGTAATTACAGTATTCATTTTCTCTTTCTAACACATCCTAACTTATTGTATTTAATACAATTCTTAACAAGTCACACCCATTCACACGATTTGCACAGCACGAAATCTCCATAAGATATATATTTAGCCAGTAAGAGAACTTATTCGATTTACTATCTAACAATATACAAGTTTTGCTATGAAATAATTCAAGGAGCTAAACGTGATTTGGACAATAATTTTATTTTTCACTCCCCCGATGATTATCGGTTTTCTAATGCTGTATTCCGTTGTTACAACAACCAGAACAACGGTTGAGAGAATGAAAAAGGGATACCATCCTATAAGAAAGGAGTCTAAACTCACGAATTTTAAGCCTACTTAGCAATATAAAAGAATGGAAATTTTTATAGTAACTTAAACGCGAATTGATTTTTCTATTGATTTTGGGTTCCTATTTTTGAAATTAGAGTTCAAATTTTTGATTTCATCCAAACTTATTTACATCACAAACTATCAGTGTTCCTAAAAAGCAATATATGAATAACCTAATGTAATAATTAACAAATCAACGAACTATCTCAATACTAGTGTTTTTCGAGATAAATAATAGATTCCAGAAAAGCGCGGTTTAATTCAATAAATAGGCGCTAAGCAAGTCTAAATTCACAATGCAGTCAATAAAAGACTTTTGCATTATACAAGTAGTATAGAGTACAAAAAAGCTAGTTAAATAGTCAGTCAAATAGGTATTCTATAAATTCCTTTCTGAGGATTTTTTCACACAATCCAGAAAGCAATAACTCTTCACTTAATAACGTTCAAACGACTCATATACAACCTTAAAACTTAAAAGAGTGGGTTGCAAAAAAACAACTTTAAATATTTAAAACATTCAGAAAAACCAAACTTGCTAATTTCAAATAAACGTTATGAATCAACGTGATTATTAACATACTTGATGGTACTTATTTACTAGATAAAAACTCAAGTCGCTGTAAAGTGTGCGCCCAACAGCAAGGTAGTTAAATAATCTGACTACGAAGAAATTACGCAGTTTGCTCTCAATTGAGTGAGAGCTTATAGAATAAATTGGAGAATCGTAATATGTCATACCCAACCATGAAAAATGGCGCATTAAAAAAAGCTTTGGTTGCTCTAACAGCATCTTGTTTTTCATTATCTGCTTTTGCAGACACAGTTGTTGAACCTCTTATATCCACCACCTGGAATCAGAGCGGTGGTTACAACCCAAACTTCACATACAATAACAAGACTCCTTTATTCGAAAACAAACGCGCTCACGTTGGCTGTATTGCCGTTGCTTTTGGTCAAGTACTTAAACATTTTGATTACCCAAAGAAAGGCATTGGTAATAATACTTACTGTAACTCAGGTGGATCTGTTTACGGTTGTTCTGATTTAGTGGAAGTCGACTTCTTCCTTGAACGTTACAACTGGAGTGCAATGACTTCCAATTTAAATTATGCAAGCTCAGACGAAAATGTAGAAGCAATTTCAACATTGCTTTATCACATTGGAGCGTCTGTCAGTGTAACCTATGGAAAAGATGGTTCTGCCGCTAAACTTGCAAATCCTTCAATCATTAGTGACTTCCGCCGTCACTTTAACTTACCTAACATTGAAACTGCGTACCGTAGCGACTTTGGGAACGAAGGATGGTATGAGTTGATTACCAACGAAATTCGCAATGGTCGTCCAGTCGTACTCGTTGGATTTGATTCTAATGCCGGTGCTGGTCACGCCTATATTATTGATGGCATTAATGAAGAAGGTAAGGTACATGTAAATTGGGGTTGGGGCGGCTCTAGAAATGGATATTATGACTTAAATAATTTAGAACTTGATTTTGGCCGTGACGTTTACAGCTTTACAGAAGATCTTTTCGCGCTTGTAAACTTCACACCTTATGTGCAACCAGAAGGCAGCACATGTAATGATAGTTATGGCTCGCGATGCGCTGCTGGTTTGGAGTGTGTCGATACCAATACCAATGAAATCATCGACTATTTAAATAGTGAAACTTATGGAACTTGTACAGTTGTTGATTTTACGGATACCGATAATACGGATAACAGTGATCCAACAGATGAAACCGAAGTCGTCATTGCAGAAGTCGTCACGGAAGAAGCAGGCATTGTCGAGTCAAGAGAGTGGTTGCACTTTGGCCCTTACTCTACTTTAGAAACTATTCAAGTCGTAATGACAGGCGATAACGATGCCGATCTTTATGTTCGCAAAGGCTCTCAACCAACGAGTAGCAGTTATAACTGTCGTCCATACAGAGCTCATAGTAACGAAACGTGTAATCTTGAAGGTGAAGGTGAATACTATGTGTCAATCAACGGCTACGAAACATCTAGCTTTTCGGTAACAGTAACGACACAAGAAGAAGTTCTTTCAGAATAATTTAATTTGAGAAAGCCAAAGTGTTCATATTCCAACACATTGGCTCATCAAGCGCTTGACAGTGCTACATAAGTAGCACTGTTTTTTTATATTGACTATTCATATTAAAATTCATCTCATAGAGAAAATTTTCCTAGTACTTTAAACAGACTCCTTATCTTACAAAAACTTTACCTACTTATCGTTATTGCCAATAATCTAACTCACCAATTTTTAGAGCGATTACAATGAATTAACGCGACATTAATTTATCTAATTCTCATAGACTTACGAATCAACAACTCAATAACCTAGTTTTTTAAAGGAGAATATCTCACAACAACAGGTCAATAATCACCCTGTTATATCTCAGTTTACTTTCCTTAAATTGTAATCACCGATAACGTAAAAACCGAATCGGTATGACTTAAATCAACTTAAAGGAACTGAGTTATGAAATCATTTAAAGCTCTAGGAGCTTCTTTAACACTTGCACTGGCCAGTCAAATAACACTCGCAAAAGCTAATATAGACCTCGACCATCTGATGACAAAATCAGATTTAATTTTTAAAGGAACTATTGTCGATGTCACTTATAAAGACTCAACAGAAGGCTTACCACACACGTTTGTGACCTACAAAGTCGACCGCCTGCTGGCAGGGCAATCGAAAACTAACGAGATTACGTTACGGTTTATTGGTGGGAAGCAACAAATAGGAAAAGTTAAGCGCTATCTTCATGTGTCTGATGTTCCCACATTTGAGAAAGGTGAAAGTGATGTTTTGTTTGTCAGAAAAAATAACACTTCAATTTGTCCGCTTGTTAACTGCAGTAATGGACGTTTTCGTGACGTAAATGGATTAGTGACCAATGAGGATGGTCAGCCTTTACTGCTGACTGACAAAGATGAGTATAAATTGAGTCAACTTTCATTGGCAGCTCAATTAAAAGCAACGAATCGTAAAGCAGGTTCCGGGCGAGCTCAAAGCGGAATTGAAGGCGAATCAAAAATTGTTTTAAGCAAGTCTGATGTAATGATTGACACAGAAAGCTTTGTCGCTGATTTAAAACAGCGACTATCCTTAAAGAAATCGAATGGCACATTAAAACCAGGCTCATTTAGATCAGCATCAAAGAAGAAAAACTTTTCCACTTCTCTCTTTAGACCAACGGTAGCGCAAGAAACTGCTACGAAAAAAATCACAAAGAACCAAATGAAAAATTCTTCAATAAAAAAATCACACTTTGACTTATGGGAAGAAGAAATGATCCGCAAAACAGGCGGAGATCCCGTTATCAATAACCCAGATCGTTCTAAGTAATCAAGGAGGAATTCACTATGAAAACGATTTTCACAACAGCTGTTTTATTCGCGAGTAGTATATTACTGAACACAACAGATGCCGCGGCATGGAGAACCTGCGACGGAAAGAAAGTAAAGTGGGGAAGTAACAATGTGACCATGAGAGCCAGCAATGTTAGCTTTCCATCTGGCTCCTCATACTTAAGTGCTTTGCAAACTGTAATTTCCCGAGTGAACGATAATCCAAGTCCGTTTAACTTCTCTCTGCAAACCGGTGACACTTCTGTCAAATTTGACAATGGACAAAATGAAACCTGGTTTACCAATGACTCAGACGCTCTTGATGGTGCACCAGCGGTCGCATTTACCTGGTCACATTGTTACTGGTTATTCGGCTGGCACTACGGAATTGATGAAGTTGATGTTGTTTTTAACAACAATGTAAGCTATACAAGTTCAAATAATAAATCTTCCAGTTGGACATACGGCGGCTCATTTCGTCCTTTTCGTGCTACAGCAACCCATGAATTTGGCCATGCCATGGGCTTATTACATGAAAACCGCTACTACAATATCATGGGGCAAGACTGGGATCACATCCACGCCAATGGCAATTCAACACGCGCTTATCTTGGGGAAGATGCTGCAAACGGCTCAGTGATTTTATACGGTACGAACCCAAACTATATGGAAGATGTTTCTCTGACTCACCACAAATACCTCGGCACCAGCGGAGAATACAGTACACATCAACTTACTCGACTTTACAATTCTTCAGGTGGAAATTTGTCACGATTTGGAAATAGCGGCGAATGGGTCTATCGAGTCAATAAAGGCCAAACGGTTCGCTTAGAGTTAACGGCTGAAAATAATGGTAAGAATAGTCAATCCCCAGCGATGGGCTATTACATCTCGACAAATACGATTATCTCTACAGCTGATCGACGCATCGGAACAGGATCGTTATCTTTGAATAGAAATGTTCCTTACACCTTTCAAAGAACATTGACGATTCCTTCCGATTTAAACTCAGGTCAATACTATGCTATTGGTGCGATTATTGATTATAACAACGCTATTTCAGAGTCGACAGGGACAAACAACGCGACTTATATTCGTATATACGTCAACTAAAGTTTGATAAATAAGAACTACAAAAAAGGCCATCACTATGATGGCCTTTTAAATTCAGAAAATTAGCTTTATTCTGTTATGCACAAGTTTATGGCCTGTGCACTAATAGAATGCTACTTGCCCTTTCCTATATTTTTTTCAAAAAATGCTTTGAGCTTTGTATATAAAACTTTAGTGTGTTCAGGATCTCGAAATCCATGTCCTTCATTTTTGTAAAACAAGACTTCAACTTCTTTGCCTACTTCTTCGAATGCATCTTGTAAATCGAAAGTTTGTTGATAGTGCGCTTGTAAATCACGACCACCTGTCGCCAAAAATACATCCGCCTTTATTTTATCAACTTGATATCGTGGTGATACCGCTTTCAACTTCTTTTCATCATCGCCGAGAGCCGTCTTAAGGTATCCGGTTCCCCAATCAAGTCGTTCGGCAACATTACCTCGCTCAAACATATCAGGAAGATCATAAACACCAACGTAACCGAATGCACACTTATACAAGTCTGGCTCTCTTACTACACCCATGAGTGAAGCGTATCCGCCATAAGATGCTCCAGCAATACAAATTCTATCTTTGTCTGCGTAGCCTTGCTCTATCGCCCAAAGTGTACCGTCAGTTAAATCGTCTTGCATTTCCTGACCCCACTTACCAAAGCCTATCGCTTCAAACTCTCTTCCGTAACCACCGGAACCGCGAAAGTTCACTTGTAAAACGGCGTAACCCAGTGATGCATAAAACTGAACTTCTGGATTAAAGCCCCAACGATCACGAGGACCATGCGGGCCTCCATGAGGGTGAACAATCAATGGTAAATTCTTACCATTCGAGCTTTTAGGAATGGTCAAATATCCGTGTAGCTCTAAGCCATCTCGGGCTTTGAAAGAGATGGGTTGCATCGGAGACATTTCATCAGGATTAATCCATTCACGGGGACGAACCAAAAATTGTGCCTTTTTCGTTTTTGTATCGTATAGATAATAAGTACCGGGATCGACATCACTTGCAACGTAAAGTACCAATTTTGAGGCATCAGCAGTCGCGCTTGTGATGTTGACATAATGATCCTTAAATGCAGACTCCAAGGACATTAACATTTGAGAGCTTGGATTAGATTTATCAAAGTAAACTCTTTTAGGTTTGCCATCCATATAGACAGCACCTGCAAGAATATTTGTATCCTTCTTCTCTAAAGACCGTATCCAAAAAGGACTGGCATCGACTAAGTCATGACGAAATAGTAGCTCTTTCTTTTTCGTTGCGATATCGTACAAATAGACACCCTCTGTTGGGGCTTCTTTATTTTCAAGCATAAAGACCTTACTTCCATCCTCAGTAAAATCTAGAGGATCCAATCCACCCTTCTCATCTTTATACGTTGCAAATGAATCTATCTTTCTCCATTTATCCTTTTCACTTTCACGAAAATAAACATGTTCAATTCCATTTTCATCAGTGTTAGTTGCAAAGCGATAGACAAAATCATCGTCCCATAAATTCGATGCATATCTAAACTCTGATTGCTGGACTTTTCTTTTCTTGCCAGTAAACATATCCACTTTATAAAGGTTGGTATACTGTTTTTTGTCAAAGTTTGAACTAATCAAAATATGTTCATCATCTTCCGGCAACCTAGATGCGATTGTTCCATAGCCCATATCACCGTTAGAGGGTCCAAATATAACTCTATTTTTAGAACCATCAATATTTATGGCAATTATATCTGCAGTTCCAACGACACTACCAAACGAACCTATTTTTCGACCTTTTCTTAACATTAATCGTTTATTCGTGAGCCATCCATAATCTACAACATGGTTATCTTCGCCAAAACTCAAGACAGATTTAACCGACTGATCTTTCAGTGACATGATGGCGATTTTTGTTTGCGTACCATGCTCAAATGTAGAAGCCAGATGTTTGCCATCGGGTGAAATTTTCACTTGAGAAAAGCTAGGTGGTCTGACGAAATCATCAATAGATGCGGCACTTGCATTACCCAAAAAGGAAAATACCAACAGTGTCGTTAATGCAAGTCTTAATTGTTTAATTACATTCATAATTAACTCGTTACATTTTATATTTATTAAAACAATAAAGCCGCTCATTAGAGCGGCTTTATCAACCTTTAAAGAATCTTAGAACGTATAACGAGCTTCTAAGAATACTTCGCGTCCAGTCAATGGATAAACGGTCGGATTTACCCATGGCCATCCGCTTGATTGCGCAGCGCTTGTCGATAATGTTTTGTCCTGAGGACCTTTATCATCAGTCACGTTCACAATCTGCATAATGACATCTAAGTCTT
This sequence comes from Pleionea sediminis, assembly GCF_007570825.1. Taxonomy (GTDB): domain Bacteria; phylum Pseudomonadota; class Gammaproteobacteria; order Enterobacterales; family Kangiellaceae; genus Pleionea; species Pleionea sediminis. The sequence continues at coordinate 286,636 of NZ_SUNB01000002.1, forward strand.
CAGTCAATCGATAAGCCAGATTCAAGTTTGCTGTAATCATCGAGTCGCCTCGCTTAACAACACCTGTTCCGTCTGCAGCATCTTCATTACAATCAGTTGCAGCAGGATCATAGAACTCAACACCATCTGCATTAATTCCATTGAAACACTGGTCATTCAAGACTGAACCGATTTTGGTTACGAATAAAGTTGTAGAGAAATCATCGTAAGACCAACTTGCAGTGAAGTTAATACGCTCTTTTGGCTCTTGAATAGAATCCTTAATATCACGCTCAGTATCATCTAACATGAAATCGTAGGTGTTAACATTGGTTGTTCCAAGTTGGAACGTGAAGTCACCTGCAGATTCAGTTTGTAAATCGTAATTAATCGTCATGTCGACACCAGACTGAGTCAAACTGCTCACGTTGATGTAACTTGGACGAACACGAGTGATATCACCTAACTCATCTGGAGTAATGATTCCATCGCCATTTGCGTCAACCGCATCTTCACGTTCAACAACACGAAAAGCTTCTTGACACTCGTCAGAATTAGGATCGAATGTTTGAGTTCCGGCGCGATTCGTACCTAATCGACAATTCGCTTCATTAACTAACAATGTAGTACTGGATTGAACCGAAACTTGATTATCTAAAGTGACTTTGAAGTAATCAATAGTGAAAGACAAGTCATCAGTGATGTCATAAACCAAGCCTAGACCGTAGTTTTCGCCGGTTTCTTCTTCAAGCTCAGGGTTACCTTCACCTAAGTATCTAACGGAACCAGTTTGAGCGTATCCTAAACAGTTCGGGAATGCACCAGCATCAGCACCCGTTTCGTCGGCATAACGACATTCCGCAACATCAACAACGCCAGATAAAAACGCATCTTGTCTCTCACGGAAAAGATAGTGCATATCAGGAGCACGGAACGACTCTGCATAAGAACCACGAATCAATAGGCTGTCTAGTGGTCGGTAAGCAATATTCGCCTGACTAGAAAGTCGACCACCTACTGATGAACCATCGTGGTAATCATCGTAACGAGTTGCTAAACCAAGCTCTAAACCTTCCATTAATGGAATCGAGAACTCAAATCCTAGTGCGTAACGCTCACGGTCACCAGCACCGAAATCGGCACTACCGTTCGACCAACCACCATTAACGTCTTGGCCTTCACGAGCAATTGCATCAACAACAATTTCATACTCAGTACGCTGATATTCTGCAATGGCAGCAAACGCTACAGGACCAGCTGGCAAATCAAACAACTCGCCAGAAATAGAGAAATCGATTCCCAGAGATTTAGAAACAGCATCAGAAGTTCTGAAACCAATAGAATCATCAGACAACTGACTCATGTCTAAAGGATTCCATGGATTAAAGTCCGTTAACTCTGCAATTTCTTGTAAAGCTGATTGTCTAAACTGACGAGTACGATCGTCTTGCGTCGAACGACTGAAGTTGATGCCTGTTTCATATTCGTATTCACCCATGACACCTTTTAAGCCAGATGCCAACACAAAAGTTTGTTGCTCTGTGAATGAGCTCGGAGCAACTTCTGTTTGAGGGTCGAAGCTTCTTAGGTAATTATAGAAAGCACCAGAAACTGGATCTTGAACGATACCTTGAACAAACTTTCGGAAAATCTGGTTGTTAGTTTCTGAGTCCCAGTACAATCCACGAGCAAAGAATTGAGTATCCAAATCAAGGTTGTAAGTGTAGTTCACGATCGCAGAACTACGCTTCCGTGGATTACGGATTGTAAACTCACCAACATTATCGTCGACACAAACGTCACCAAGTCCTGGGTTAAATGGATAAGGCGATGAAAAAGCATCCTGTGTCGCACATTGCTCATCGGTTGGGTTGACGAATGTGAACGTCGAATATTCTAGCAACCAAGAGTTCAAGTTGTAAGAAACAGGAGCATCGGGAAAGTTAGGATTATCAAAAGCTGAATCAAGATGTTTTCGATCTTTACCTTGAATTGCGTTTTGATCTTGGTATTCGATAACGTAAGTCAATGAATGATCACTGCTTACATCCCCACCAATCAACTGAAATCTTACAGACTCACCGCCACCTTCTGGTGTTTCACCGTAACGAACGCCAGCCATGATTTCATCAAGATCGTTTTTAAGGATTACGTTAATAACACCCGTTACCGCATCTGAACCGTAAATCGCTGACGCGCCACCCGTTAACACTTCAATTCTCTCAACCGCAGCAATAGGAATGATTGCCCAGTTGAAGTAAGAACCACCAGTGTATGAAGACGTTGGATTATCAGTAACACGGCGGCCATTAATTAATGCCAAAGTTCTACCTGGGCCAAATCCGCGAATGTTGACAGCTTGACCAGCAGTACCACCCGCTGAGTTTGCGTTTTGTTCACCAACAATAGCACCTGTTGATTGAGTCAAACCTTTAAGAGCATCGAAAACGTTGGTGAATCCACGTTGCTCAAGTTCTTCGACTTCAATAATGGTTACAGGTTGAGCAGTTTCTGCTTGATTTTTCTTGAGCCGCGAGCCAGTAACGACGACGCGGTTATCTTCTTCGGCTTCTTCATTTGAATCTGACTCTGCGGCAAAAGCATTAAATGCCATTAACCCTGATGCAGAGGATGCGAGTAGCGCATATTTTACTGCCGAAGCAATTGTTCTATTTTTGTACATCTTTTATCCTCGGTTATTACTCTATACTGAAAAACCTGGCTATTATTCTTATTCTCAGGTGGAGATTATTTTTACCTCAAATTAATGCAACAGTCCATCATTAACTACCCTTAATATCAATTTGAGAACATATTAATGGAACTTTTTCGTTTTACTGCTAATTCGTTTTACCTGAAAATTCGAGACAGGAATATCAGGAAGCATAGAAGTTCAATATATATTCAACACTTGTAACAAAACAAGGCGTATAAAATTCATTTTTGTGTAAATATTACACTTGAATCATTCAACTTTTAACAACTATTTAATAATCGAATCCAGAAAGTTACCCTGTAGTTGGTACCAAATGATACCAAAATTTTAGTGTGAATATTCACATATTCAGATTCATTACAAGATTGCTGTTCAATATATAACCATATCGTTTTAAATACTGACAACTATACGTGTTTTTAACTCACAACATGATTAAACAATTCCAATAAATTGATGCCATCAGATGACGGAAGCAATGTTTAACCTCTCTCTTAATAGTGACTCCTTTTTCTAGAAATAATAAGGTAAAAGTATTTTCTAACAAATTCTTTATTTAGTGGGAAATAGGGGTTATTTGAAACACTTTTATTTGAAATTTCCAATAAAAAGCCGCTCAAAAGAGCGGCTTTTTAAATCAGAAAAACTCTTATAAAGTGTAACGTACTTCTAAGAATACTTCGCATCCAGTCAAAGGATAAACCGAGGGATTAATCCATGGCCAGCCATTTAACTGCGCAGCACTATCTGATAATGTTTTATCAACAGGACCTTTTCATCAGTCAAGTTAACGATCTGCATAATAACGTCTAAGTCTTCCGTCATTTTATAAGACAAGTTCAAGTTCGATGTGATCATAGAATCGTCTCGCTTAACAACACCGTCACCATTGACTCCGTTGAAACAATTATCGTTCAAGATAAAACCAGGTTTAGCGATGAATAAAATGGAACCAAAGTCATCATAGAACTAACCTGCGCGGAAATTGATTCGGCTCTTTTAGTTCTTAAACAGTATCTTTAATATCGCACTAACAATCGTTTAGAGAATGGCACATAAAATTACAAACTCCGACCTTTTCTCCCGCATTCATGCAATGCCATTAGTGCAATGTAAAACTCAACATCATCGAAGGCATCTTCTTCTGTTTCATAAGGACCTTTAACCTCACCCTCGCGAGTTTTAAAATACCAATGTTTATTTTTCTTGATAAATCTAGAAGATTTTTTGTGAGTGATTTTCGCATAGTCCGTTGCTCGCATATCGATTGCTCCATCAATTGATTTGAAGCGGCTAGAAAATTTCAAACTAAAGTATTGTCTTTCACATCAGCCTTTTTAATTCAATCATCTTAAAGTCTTGAATAACAATGACGTTGGTAAGATCAATAAAAAAGCAGCGTCAAGGCTGCTTTTCAAAAAACTTATGCGACTTGCTCTCTCCTACCACATTCGTGGAGATCCATGAGCGCTATATAAAAATCGACTGCGTCGGAGATCTCTTCTTTTGACTCATAAGGTCCATAGATCTCACCTTCTCGAGTTTTAAAAAACCATTGGCTGTTCTGCTGGATAAACCTCGATGAACGGTCTATCGATTTTTTAATAAAATCAGTCGCTCTCATGTAGATATCTCCCTAAACACGATAACTCAATTGTAGTTAAGGAACCTGACTTGAGTAAGAGATGTTTTAGATAACTCATGTAAGAAATGTCTCATGCTTACATTTTATTTCCACAACGAGATTTTAAAAGATCTGCATGTGACATAATTCACCAAATCATTTAATCATTACTTTAATGTCTCTTTTAGGGATTTAAAATCAGACATTATTTGTGAGACATGTTCACGGGGGTTCACATCTTCGTAATGTTTAACAATATTACCCTTGTCATCCACAATAAAAGTTTCCCGGCGAGTGTGTGGCCAAGGCAAAATATTAACCATGTCCAGCTGCTTAGACAGAGACTTATCGACGTCTGCTAATAAATCAAATTTAACATTGTAGGTTTTAGCGAAGGAAGCATGTGATTCGACATCATCCAGGCTTATACCCACAACTTCTATACCCATTGATTTTAATTTATCATAGTTTTTAGCAAAATTCTCAGCCTCGATACTGCAACCAGGAGTGTCATCTTTGGGATAGAAATAGTAGGCGACCCATTTCCCTTTATACTTCTCATTGGTCACTAACTCGCCTAGTTGATTTTTAACAGAGTAATCCGGAAACAAAGCTCCGGTCCAGTTCTTCGCCTCTACAGTACTAGTCAATAGAACCGTAAACGCTAATAAAGAAAAAGCTCGCATCATATGAATCACCTTATTTTACAATCTTAATTTTTAGTTTATTTGAGGAATTATACGTTAACGCCTATTCTTCAGAGCAAATGATCTCACGTAGAATATACAGCATACAATCGATATAATGAGATTTTGGCCCACTACCGTCTCTACTTTCTTATGCCTCATGCCGATCACTCACAGCTGAAAACGAACCTAAAAAAAGCAGCTATTGAAATAGGATTTCAACAATGTGGTATCGCATCGACGCAGATCACTGAGCATATTGACCGATATCGAAACTGGATAAGACAAAATTATCACGGCGACATGACCTACATGGCAAGTCGAGAATCGATAAGAAGTGATCCGACTCAACTCGTTGATGATACATTGTCCGTTATCAGCGTCAGGCTAAATTATGTTCCTCAACCTGCGAGATTTTTAAGTTCATTGGCTGATGGTCACAAAGCCAATATTTCTCGATACGCTCTCGGTCGTGATTATCATAAGCTAATGCGAAAAAAACTCGCAAAACTGGCATCCCATTTAAAAGACGTCTCAGAAAAAATTAATTTTCGCGTCTTTGTAGATAGCGCCCCAATTCTTGAGCGTGCTTATGCTGAAAACGCAGGCCTGGGTTGGATTGGCAAAAACTCGATGCTAATCAATGAACATGAAGGCTCGTTCTTTTTTATTGGTGAAATTTTGACAAACTTACCTCTCGAGCCAGACGAAAAACCAGCCAATCAGTGTGGCTCCTGTACTTCTTGCATCAACTTTTGCCCAACCCAGGCTATTATTGAACCCTATGTCGTTGACGCTCGTAAATGCATTTCCTACCTCACCATTGAACACTTTGGTTCAATTCCCGAAAAATTAAGACCTCTCATGGGAAATCGAATTTATGGTTGTGACGACTGTCAACTGGTTTGTCCTTGGAATCGTTACGCAAAAACGACTAATGTCAAAGATTTCTCAGCCAGACATAACTTAGATCACATCGAATTACTCGACTTGTATCGTTGGTCGGAAAAGGAATTTTTATCCAAAATGGAAGGGTCGCCAATTCGCCGAATTGGTTACGAGCGCTGGATTCGAAATATTTCCATTGCTCTAGGAAATGCTCCTTTCAGCCCACAAATAATACAAACCCTGAGGTCACGCCTCGAGGAAACTTCGTCTTTAATGGTCAAAGAACATATTCAATGGGCCATTGATCAACAAATACAGAAACAAAAAGAAAACTCGCAAAACATTGATGTTATTAGTGCCAAACAACACGCGAAGCTTTTAAGAACGACCCAAAAACTGTTAGGACACTTAGACTAGATTAATGTCGATGAAATACTCAACGTCAACATCAAATAATCAGCCTCTACTCCCGTTCCATTTCACGATAAAATATCTGTCCTTTAGTAATTGATATACTGATGGACAATAAGCCAAAAGTCATTAGCATTAAGGTAGGATACACAAATAGAGTCGAAACAAATAACCATATGCCGTGAATCGCGTAACTACTCACCATAAGCTGCACTTTCTCATCTGGAATTTCAATCGGCTTAATAATAAAGAATATCTCTGCGCCAATGAGTAAAATACTCATCAAGGCCCAGAGATCCAGACCGTAAGTTTGAAAACACGACAAACTTAAAATAACAATAATTGCAATTCTTAAAATGGGCAAAGTGACTTCTCTTAGTTTTTGCGTCACTGGCTCCTCATCGCTCATATACTCTATTAACGGGTAAGTTATTACCACGCTGGCTGAAATAATACCTGCCATTACAGCAAACAACCATTTTCCAAGAAGCAAAGTACTCGCCGCTAAGATCATAATCAAAACCCAGAGCGCAGCGCCTTGTTTGTGTAAAATATTCAATTTCAACATTGGTGGCAATAATGCCTTGTATAAACCACCCAGTAATTTTTTATCAATTTCATTAATTTCAATACGCCCAACAGTTTGACCCGCCTGAAGTCTTTCCATCGTATCAACATCATGTTTGGACTCAATAAGTGACCAATGATCACTGGTGGTGGTCATAACCAAACTTCGCCCAGCACGACTTAAAGCAGCATGTATTCGATTCCAACTTAAAGGTCTATCTTTAGAAACCTTCTCTATCAATTTAAATATAATCGCACCACATTTATAAACACCAATATCGTGTCCTTGGGTCGTTTCTTTTCCTGTACGCTTCGCGGTTTTTTCATCAGCTTTAAACTCGACCTTAAAGATTGAGTTTTTACTAATCTGTGGATGGGACTTTCCGGTATACAACAAAGCTGCAATTTGATGACTATTGACGGGATGCTTGACGATGTCTCTCGCAAGTGAGTCGGAAATAATTCGGTTAACAGGCCAATAGATAAAAGGGTCTTTCATGTAAGGCTCTGCCGCCATAATTCCTTTTCGATTGGCGATAACGTCTGATTCAATTTCAAGGAAAGTCGGACTGAAGCCAAACTTCATCGCTTCACTCGCAATTGCACTTCTCGCAGGAGACTCAATCTCAATTAAAATAAAAACAGACGTTACACCCGCTTCACTCATAGCTCGAAAGTGATGACGTACCAAAGGTTCGCCATTCACTGGAAGCATGAGCTTTTCACTTCCCGGTGTAACCAATTGCTTTAAGTTTACTGTTGTATCAAGAACACACTTCATCTAATCCATCTCCTCGAGCGAGACCATATCATGACTCACAGACAAATAGTGTGACTCACTCGATGTATCGATCGAGACATATTTAAAGCCGATAAAGAATTTAGAGGGCGTTTTAACGCTTGAGCTTAATTCACTATAGAAGACAGGTGAATTCAGTGCAATATAGAAAGCCCGCTTCTCGTATTAAATTCTAAAAGCGAGCTTCTTTTATTGATTAATGCTCCATAATCGAAGAGATAAGCTTTTCTCGTAATTCTGGAGTCAATTGATTTTGAATACCTCGAATTGCCGCTGCATAAGCGTAATTTTTAGCCGCAATACTGTGATTATTCTTGCTCGCGGCAGTATCCCCGAGCTTTTCATAGCGCACATCAGGCTCTTTTAATAAAGATTTTAGTTTGTCACCTATTTTTTGCGCTACAGCAGTAGACATCTTTTCCATCATCTCAATGTCGGAGGGTAATTCAGGGCGTTTGAACGGCATATCAAACTCACCAATACTGATTCCTTCATTCCCTTCACCATCAAGAACCAGTTTTTCTCTTGCTGTTTCGTTAATTAATATTTGGCCGGTTTTTTGATCAATTAATCGATAGTTAACGCTCAAAATCCCAGTTTTTCGTTGATGCAAGACATTAATAGTCACATCTTCTTTTTTCTCTTCTATCAGAAATTTCGCAGGTGCAGGCTTATCCGACTTATCTTCTTTCCATTCCTTATACTCTGGATTTGGGGTGCGTATTGTTTCCGTCACAACTCGCATTTTCTTTTTCGATTGACTGCTTTCAGAGTCGACTCCGGTTTGCAATACATCACCTTCCAAGGTCAGCAGTCGTCCGGGAGATTCCCGATCAGCCTGTGCAATTTGCTCGGCGGACATTAAAATCACTTCACCGGGCATTTGCTTAAATACCCAACTGTACACTTGTTTGGCAACAGATTTTCCTGCACTGTGATGCGTACCGGTTTGCTCAAAGTCCTCAACAAACATTGAAGTTGCAGCATAAGCAACAATCTCTTTTCGCGATTGCTCTAAAATTGACTGAAGCTTCGGGTGTCGTGGATTAAACTTATTAGCCACTTCTAGGTAGGCTAACTGCTGGCCGTATTCTTTATTACGCCCTTTAACATTGGCAAAATTAATCAACTTAGTTAGATAATCCTGCTCTGCCTTATGTTGTGGTTCATTTCCCATAATTTCACGAATGCGGCGCGCTTTCGAGAAATTGTGGTACGCCCCTTTTAATGCGCCTTGAGACGCATTTTGCAACGCGCGATTAACAAAAAAATCATTTAAAAGAGAAATACTGTTGGTAAGCGTTGGCTTTACTTTTTCAAAGAGTGGCGATTTGGAAATCCGCTCTAATTCACTCATAGCCAGCTCAGGCTTGCTATCCTCGAGGGCTTTTCTAAAAGAATTTTCGAATCCTTCTTGCTCAGATATTGCTAGCTTATCTTTCGCCTCTGCATTATCCGGATCGAGTCCCAATACTTTTCGCAGAAAACTCGCAGCGTGCGTGTATTTACGTGCCGCAATAGCATTGTCAGCGCGAACCATCCAATCAACAATTACTTTTTCCTTTTGCTCAGTATAGTCTTGGTAAGCTTGGCTACCCTCACCAGCAATATTGGCCGCGACACTCATCGCATTAATTCGCTTTACTTGATCAGACACAGGTATTTTAGCGACTTTTATCATCTGCTTGGCTAGAGCATCTTGTGATAATGTTGATTCAGCCATTAGCTTTTGGCGCGTTTGTTGGTATCGAGCATCATCCCAAGACTTCATAGGCTCTGCATCTTGTCTTAACTGTTCGAGCAAAGACATAGAAACAACATTCGAAGGTAAGCGGTTATTCTCAATATCTTGATAAATCTTGCGCTGCTTATCTTGTGCTAGCTGTTCTGCAATGTCATTTGCAATTTTCTGCAATGACTCTTTCGAAGAACCGCTCGACTTGGCAAGATCGGCTTGTACTTTCTCGTACAAGTTTATCAAAGTACCATCATTACGGGCTTGTTCAATTTGCTGTGCTGTAATAGCTGGCTTCTTAGGGCCGCAGCCTGCTAATACTAGGCTCAGAGTTAAAACGCTCAAGAGTGTTAAATAATTTCGTTTCATGCGTAACCTCTGGTCATTACTGGTTGGTGCCATCATCTTCTTGTTGGCTGTTGTCTGATGTTTCGATTGCACCACTGTCATCAGGTGGACTGGTCGGCACATCGGCATTTTCAAGATTATTATTTTCCGGTAGCTCCTCTGGCTTGGCCGGTTCTAAAGTCACATCTAATTCATTTATTTGTTGCTTCAACACAGGAATATTGGAGTTATTTTTAAAATAACTGGTTAATTGTGACAGCCAATTATTGGCGGCTACTTTATTACCTTCTTGGATTGATTTTTTGGTTAAATCCACAAGTTTAGATTCAACCAACTTTATGCCCTCTTGCGCTCGCTTATTAGCATAATCGATATCAAGCACCTCTTGATACTTTGCTAACGCGCTATCATTTTTGGGTTCAACCAATCGGTCTTCAGAATAAGCGACAGAAGCGGCGTTCAATTTACTGTTAATTTTTAACTGTGTTAGAGGATCTGCCAGGAGCTGCTTACGCTTTTCCTCCTGACGCTGTTTTTCAGCAGCAGCAGCAGCCGCTTTACGCTCTTCCAATACTTTTGATTTTACCGATTCGTACTGTTGCTCCAACTCTGCGAGACGATCATCATTGGCATCTAGTTCTCTTAGTTTTTGGATCGAACTTGATGCGGACTCAATATTTTTACTCAACATGGATTGCTGAGCTAATTTCACATACCGATTTTTGATCGAAGCGATGCCTTCAATCGCAGATTCATTATTCGGATCAATGCTTAATACTTTCGAATAATAATCTAAGGCACTCTCTCCTTTGGGCGAGGTTAGTCGATTCGTCGTCAACGCCTGATTTGCCTGAGCCAATAAAGATTCTATTTGTTCCTGATTTTCTGCAACTTTCTCTTGTTCTTGTTGGTTCTGTTGAAAGGCAGAAAACTTTTTATCTAACATTGGCAACAAGCTGTGTTCTGGTTCAATCGACTCAATAATCGAATAATACTGTCGAAATCGATCACCATTGCCATCTTTCAAACTACTCTCTGCATAGTTGGCTGCTTTTTGCAGCGTGCTGGCCTTGCCGGCAATCGCTTTCGTGTTGCCCTCATCTAGCACAAGTACTCGCACATAGTTTTGTAGCAACTGCCTAACCTGAGCGGGATCAAGATCAGGTAAAGGCTCAAGCGTATCGGCCTCTACCAAAAGCTGAGCTATTTGTTTCTGCCTCGCTTCCTCTTCAGCGTTCGAGGAAGATGTCGTTCGAGTATCAGCTTGTTGACTATTACCTTTTCCACTTGGATCGTTTGAATCATTGTTGGGAATAGACTGAGAACGACTATCAATGCCTAATAATTGTTGAGCTTTTGGTAACCATAGCTCTTGTTTAAAGTAACCAAAAGTTCCAACCGCACCCAATAACGGAATGACAATCCAGGGCCAAACCGCTTTTTTATCGGACGACCGATTAACCATCCGATTATCAGCCACCATATCATCTTCATCATCAAATATGGCTGCGTGTTCATCATCACGACTCGCTCGAATTTCGTCAACAGACGGCGATGTCTGATGAGATAATGTAATATCTCCTGCCAAAAACTGTTCGACTTCTTGCGACAACTTTTCAGCATCGTCAAATCGATCAGTCACTTTTTTTGCTAACATCCGATCGAGCAACCACTGATAATGCTTTTGACGCGCTGACAATCGAGGAACCGGCTTAGTCACATGCTGCAAACAGACGGCAACAGAGTCCTCACCATCGAATGGAACATTTTGGGTCAACATTTCGTAAAGGATGATTCCCAAACTATAAATGTCGGATCGACTATCGAGCTTGCGACCTCGACATTGCTCAGGACTCATGTACTGTGGTGTTCCAATTAATTTACCTTGTTGAGTCATCTGGGTTGAAGAATTGGACGCTTTGGCGATTCCAAAATCAGTCAGAACCGGTTCGCCATCTTCTCGAAATAGAATATTCTCTGATTTTACATCGCGATGAATGTATCCTTTAGAATGCGCATAATGGAGTGCTTTAGCCACTTTTTGAATCACCCATAAAGCATCTTTCGCTTTCATTCCCTTTGTGATACGAGTACGTAAATCAGTCTCAGGTAAAAACTCCATGGCCAGATAATAAAAGCCATCGTGCTCGCCTACGTCAAAAACGGTAACGATTCCAGGATGTCGAAGTTTGGCAACAATTTTAGCTTCACGGATGAATCGCTCACCAAAACTAGGATCTGCAGCAAGCGCTGGAGACATGACTTTCAGGGCGATTTCGCGATCGAATCCTTTTTGTATGGCAAGATAAACAGTCGCCTGGCCACCCACACCGAGTGTCCTAATAATTTTATAACCAGGAATGCTTATTGAAGTCACTCACGATACCCCAAGAGATGATTAATAGTTGTACTTATTTTCGTGCGTTCGACAAGTCCACCAATAATAATAGATCCTGCACCAAACTTATAGCAACTAATTGAATTACAAACGGTTTATCTCTCCCTGTGAGCATAAGCGGGGAATATCGCAAATTTACCATCACAATATCTCAGTAAAGAGATTAATCAAAGAGTATCAGAGTCTTTTGACGTTGTACTATTTTCTGCCTCATCTGGCATATTTTCATCTTTCCCATACAGCTGTTCTGTTTGTTGTAGGAATTGTTCAGGGCTCATTGTATCTGCCCAAAAGACTGACGGAGGAAGAATGCTGCTGTCATACATTGGAAATGCTCGGAATGAACGAGCATCAAATATTGGCGGCAACAAATAAATCAAGACGACACCCCAAGCAAGCGCATTCGACCAGATAATGCGAATAACTGGACGCTGAGGCATTGACAGGTAGAAGTTACACCATAAAAGTAAAGAAAATAACGCGCCATTAATAAAGTAGAGAATTTCGCGATTCCACAAGCCATATCCTCCGTTAAAAGATAATATTTTTAAGATAAATGGCGCCCACTGCATCAAGATAGCCGCAATAAAAGTAACAGCTAAATGACTATAGAATCGACTTTCATGCCTTATTACTCGACCGCTCAACGACCAGGCGGTGGCCCAACCTACAGCGACTAACAACTGATAAATAATTTGATTTGTCAAACGAGAGGGCGATAACTCACGATAATTACTTAAATTAGCTAGCAGCCACTCACCATACACAAACCCGATCACCAATAGTGCTAATACCCAAGGCGCACTGATTCGATGGAATAGATCTTCAACCGAGTGCAAAGGCCAGGCTTCTTCTACCGGGTGATCTTCACGCCAAATGCTGATGTAACTTCGACCCAAAAGGTACGTATCGCCCGATTCGATAATGGAACCATTTTCGACCGCTTTTCGAGAATGATTCCGAATTCCATTAATACTGTTCAAATCCTGAATTACCCACTGGCCGACATCGTTTAATTTGAGTTCGGCATGATAAGGCGAAACGTGAGGCTCATTTAAAATAATATCATTATCTAAAGCTCGCCCAATTCGAATGCAATTTTTATCTTTAAAGCGATAGCGTTGTAAAACTTTTTTTGAGCGATTGATTTCTTCAATTACAAGGTTCATTGAATCTGCTCCAAAAATCGTTTCAAAAATCGTTGCGCATAAGATTGCTCTACACCCGATAGTGTGAAATGACTAACTAATGCTTTTTTATCGAGATTCATTGACGTCGCCAAAAACAAAACATCGTGCAACCCAGGAAACTGTTTATAATCACGCACGCAGTAAACTGTTTTATTAATTTTATTTGAGTTTGCGCTTTCAATAAAATTATGGGCGCAGGAATACTCGGTTACGTGATCTTCTCCCGCAATATTTCCAGCCCCCGCACTACCAAATGAATCATTCAACATTTTATAGAATTGCCAATTTGTTAGCTTTTCTGTTTCATACCAAAAGAACTCAAGCTCAATAATTCCAGTATAAAAATCTGGAGCGATATAAATATACTCAGAGTTTTTACATCGACGATAAACCTCAGTATAAGTTTCCGTTTGATTATTTTGCGATTCCCCCCAGCAACTCACAAAGTCGGTTAACTCACCAAATACTTGAGCCTCACCCAAGGTTAATGGCTCCCATTTACCATCCAGCAATTGCGACATTAGTGTCGACTGATTATCTTTCAATTGGCTGTATGCTTGTGTTGATAAACTTTCATCAGAATTGCCTTGAGAGCCAACGAGTTTCTTTAACTTGCTTAATGGCACTAAAAAACTAATCTGATTGCCGGACGTTGCAACATTGACGCCTATTACTTTGCCCTCTCGACTAATAACAGGGCCACCACTCATGCCGGGATTAATCGACCCTGAAAATAAAATTCGGCCATAGTACGTATGCTCGGTTTGACCATTAAAGGTACCTGGAACAACAGTCATTCCCAAATCTCGAGGATTTCCCAAAGAAAATATTTGCTGTCCTTTAGGCGGCTCAGACTCCGCAAGTAGAAAGAATTCCTGCGGTGATTCAACATCAATTTTCACTAATGCCAAATCATTAATAACATCTATATTTATCACCTTTACCGGTAAACTTTGTTTATCAAAAGCCAATGCTTCTAATTGATATTTATCGGGATGAAGAATAAATTGTGAGACTACGTGATAATTAGTAGCCAGCGTACCATCACTATCAATCGCAAAAGCCGATCCAATAGACGACTTGCTTCCTGAAGCTATGTCAATCGTTCTTAACTGATAAAGGTGTTGTTTATAATTCTGAAAAAGCTGTTGAGCATCATCAACGGCTTGTGCCATATTGCACCACAACAGTAATAGCCAAAAACCAAATGTAAATCGCTTCATTTTAACCTTTTATCGTAGAGTCTCTTAATACATTAGTTTAGAGATGTTGCCCAGCAGCCCAACCTGAGGACCAGGCCCACTGAAAATTAAAACCTCCGAGATGTCCTGTTACATCGACAACTTCACCGATAAATATTAGCCCCGGAATGTCTTTAACCATCATAGTCTTCGATGATAGCGCATTCGTATCCAAACCACCTAATGTCACTTCAGCTGTTTTATATCCTTCTGTAGTTTCAGGATAGACCGTATACTCACTCAAACTTTGTCCCACCGCTGCTAACTCCTGATTAGTAAAATCAGCCATAGATTTCTGACTATCAATACGATTATCAAAAGAATCTATAAAATAGCTCGCCATTCGCTTGGAAAACTTAGAGGATAAAACAGTTTTTAACTGAGTTTTCGGCGCATTACTCTTTTGTTCTATAAGCCAGGAAGTTGCATCGACATCAGGTATTAAATTGATATGTACGGCACTTCCCGGTTGCCAGTAGGATGAAATCTGTAAGATCGCAGGTCCGCTTAATCCCTTATGAGTAAATAGCATGGCTTCTCTAAAAGAAGTGTTCGAAACTTCAGCAACCACGTCTAAACTATTACCAGCGAGTTCTCGAGATTTTTTCATCCACCGCTCGCCCATAACAAAAGGAACTAATGCCGCAGAGGTTGGTATTACATCGAGACCAAATTGCTCAGCTAGCTGATAGCCAAATCCATGAGGCCCCATTGAAGGGATACTGAGTCCCCCTGTAGCAACCGAGACCGCACCAGCTTCATACCGCTGGTCATTAATGAGAAGCTTAAATCCCGTTGGAATTTGCTCCACACTGCTGACCTGACATTGCGTTGCTATCGAAACACCATTGTCGGAACATTCTTTAACTAATATCTGAACAACATCTTTTGAACTGTTATCGCAAAAAAGCTGACCTAATGTTTTCTCGTGATAAGGAATTTGATGATGATTAACCAGATCAATAAAATCCCATTGAGAATATTGGCTGAGTGCCGATTTACAGAAATGAGGGTTCCGAGATAGAAAATTTTCCGGTTCCGTATACATGTTGGTAAAGTTACATCGGCCACCGCCTGACATTAATATTTTGCGACCCACTTTGCGTGCATGCTCGACAACTAAAACCGATTTGCCTCGCTTTCCGGCAGAAATCGCGCACATCAATCCCGCCGCACCTGCGCCGATAACGATCAAATCATAATGTTTCATTGTGTAGACAGCTCTATTACACTCCAAGGAACTCGAAGAGTAACCGAACAATAAAATGCGCTCAAGAGATAAACAGTAGAAGTTCTAGGAATACTGAGGTTGTCGGTTACTTCTTATGCGCATTATGCGCAAACGCAGTTACGACCAGCATCTTTACTTCGGTAAAGAGCCACATCAGCCTCGTTAATAAGCTGCTCAGAGGTATTATTATGAAAGCAAGCAACGCCAAAACTTGCAGTAATTCGGCTTGTACGATTGATAGGAACGCGCTCTACTTCAGAGCGAAGTTTTTCAGCGAGTAACGTCGCTTGTCTTAATGATGAGTTTGGACACAAGATTAAAAACTCTTCACCACCCCAACGCCCCACAGAATCGATTGACCTCAAGTTTGATTTTAATACATTTGCGACGGCTTGAAGGACCTTATCTCCCATTTGATGGCCAAAGTTGTCATTTACTTTTTTAAAGTGATCAATGTCGACCAAAATAATCGATAAATGATTACCGTATCGCTGGGCTCGCTCAAGTTCTCTTTCTAAAGTTTTTTCAAGGTACGTTCGATTGTACAATTGCGTTAGATGGTCTGTTATCGATAAATCCTCCAGCTTTTTATTTTTTGAAGTTAACTCCTCTTGTGCAAGCATTAATGATTCATTGGTTGCTCGCAATGCATTTTTTGCTCCATTCAACTGTGTTGTATATTTTTTCAATTCGATATATCGAAATACAAACACTAACAAAATGAATAAAGTAAAAGAGGTCATTATTGGCACGAAGTACTCTTCTATTATATTGCGCTTTGCAAACAAAACTGTCGCATTTACGGGAAGAAGCTCTTCATCAATTTCCCAAGCTTCTAATTGCCTTGCATCAAAATAGAAGCCATGTGTTTGAGTATTAAAACTATTGATACTGTCAACACTCACTCCACTTTCAAGTAACAAAGCTGCTTGTTCTCCCACTCGCTGACCATCAATCATATAGCCACCAACAATACCGCTTCTTAATAGAGAGGTCCAAAAACTGTATACAGGAACACTTGAGCTACTTGCTAGTTGCTCCGCAACTTGATAAGGGATGTAATGCTCACCTTTTTCATCGTCAAACATTAATAAATACAAGACGACAGAGTTTTTACTCAATAACGCAACTTTATTTTTTACTGTCGGCAAAGATAATCCAACCAACAATTCAACACTAACATGAGGCGATTGCTCCTTGATAAAGCTTTTAACTTCTGAAGTGCGACTTCGAGCAGCAGGCTCATCTCCTGCAACAATCACAACATCTTTATTGGGATTCAACTGAAGAAAAGAAGAGGTCGCTTTTTGATAATCAAGCTTTGCAGAAATAACAGCAGTGGAATCTGGCAAGTTACCGACTTCAACACCTGGATTAATTAGAATAACTTGGGACTGTGCAAATAACTGTGCATTATTTAAGTAAACTTGAGAAGCTGGTTCACCTTCGAAGAAAACAATGTCAAGATGCTTATTCTTGTACTTTGATGTTATGTATCGAATAAAAGCATCTGTGTGAGACAAATCTTTAAACCGAGCTGAATCTAAATACTCATAGTAAAACTTTGAATCTAATAATGTCGACTCAAAATGACTTTCAAACCCACGTTCGATCTCTTGTTGCCAAGGTAAATCTTTATGCCAAGAGAAAACCCAAAGAACCCTAGGCGAATCGGCAAAAGACAAGGGTGATAAAACAATCATAATTAGGCAGCAAGCCTTTATGATAGGTTGTTTTAAAAAGCTTACCTTTTTATTCATAATTCACCGACAACTGGCACCGCCATATTTTGTCATTATAGATGAAGCAACATCCATTGCCTTGCTAATCTCACATACCAATAATTAAAGCAGATTCTTTGTATTTTACCAGCAAATCTAGTATTCAATCAGATATGACTCAGGCCTCTTATTTTTGGCTAACTCAAAGTTTCACATAAAACACAATTATAACAGGAGAATAATCATGCGATTTCTTCACTCAATGATTCGAACCACCAATCCCGAAGACAGCTTACGATTTTATTGCGATTGTTTAGGCCTGAAAC
This sequence comes from Pleionea sediminis, assembly GCF_007570825.1. Lineage (GTDB taxonomy): Bacteria > Pseudomonadota > Gammaproteobacteria > Enterobacterales > Kangiellaceae > Pleionea > Pleionea sediminis. The sequence continues at coordinate 304,496 of NZ_SUNB01000002.1, forward strand.
TTATTCGTCAAAAAGATTACCCAGAGGCAAAATTCAGTTTGTATTTTATTGGCGAATCTGAAAATGGCCCCCAGGTAGAGCTAACACACAACCACGACGATCGTACCTACAGCAACGGTGATCAGTTTGGACATTTAGCTTATGAAGTGGACAATATTTATGCCACCTGCCAACATTTATCGGAAATGGGCGTCACGATCTTAAGACCACCTCGCGATGGACGAATGGCATTTATAAAAGATCCTAATGGAATTTCCATCGAACTTTTACAAAAAGGCGATGCTCTAGAACCAGAATCACCTTGGAAGGAAATGGAAAGCCAAGGTTCTTGGTAAATCTCGTTAACACCATTCGAAAAATAATTGCTCTTCTTTAGTAAACAAAGCAGAGCAATATCTTTCTCCAAAACACGAATCAAACGCATATTAAAAATCACATACGCTATTCATTATTCAGAATTCTCTAAATCAGATTATCCAATAACTATAGGAGTGGCTTCCTAAATTGAAAGCTATTAAATCTCTCATTCAAAAATACGAAAGCGCTGAGATAATATGGTCACTTAAAAATCAAACCTTTGAGGTGAGTCTCATCCGCAGTCAGTTTAAATCTTGGCATCAATATCGTACGACTGATTATGCGGATATTGGAGATAATGAATCGGACCCTTTTTTAACCAAAATGATAAATATGAGTTTCATCGAACATTCTGGGCGCACAACTAAAGGTCACAAACATTAATCCTGACAAAGCACTATTCTTAGGCTCAATGAATGAGTCGATAGCGTGAAGAAATATCTTCACGCTACTCTATTTTAAATCGATTTACGGTTTGTCGCAGCTCAGTAGCAATATCGTTTAACTGGCGCGAATCATCATCCATTAATCCCGAGTGTTCCGCCATTAAATCCGTCAAACGATGAACAGAATCCAAACTTTTCTCAATGGTTTGTGCTAATACTTTCTGCTCACTGGTAGCACTGGAAATATCACTACTAACCTGATTAACTTTTTGAATTACATCTTGAATTGTCGAAATAGCTTGCAAAACAAGTTCAACCTGCTGTTCTCCTTGACTGCTCATTTTATCTGTTTTTTCCATCGATTCTTTGACATGCATAGCACCTGATTGAAGCTTTTCAATAGTAGCTTGAATATGCTCGGTTGACTCCTGAGTTCTTGTTGCTAATACCCGAACTTCATCTGCAACGACAGCGAACCCTCGCCCCTGCTCTCCTGCCCGAGCGGCTTCAATAGCAGCATTTAAAGCGAGTAAGTTTGTTTGCTCTGCTATGTTTTTAATAACATCAAGAACGGTGCCAATTTCACCAACATCATCATTTAAATTGACGACGGACTCTGTAGCATCAGAAATAGATCGAGACACTTGACTAATAACATCTTGAGTTTTACTCGAATTCTGAGCAACCACATCGATAGAATCTCTCGCTTGACTTACCGACTCAATAGCATTTAAGGCGTGTCTATTTATCGCTTCACTCTTATTACTCATATCAGTGACTGAACGCGAAACATTTGCCATCTGTTCTCGCTCTTCTAAAACTTCTTTATTCAATTTTGATGCTGTATCGGAAACTCGATCTGCGGCATGACTCACTTGCTCACTGGAGCTCGTTGTATGCTTTACAAGCTCCTGAATCTTATCGGCAAACTGATTAAATTGAATTGCCATTTCTCCAACTTCGTCAGATGACAATACTTCTAACCTCTGGGTAAGATCGCCTTCTCCTTGAGCGACATTTTTCATCGTCATAGCTATTTTTTTAACTGGCTTGAATATTTGCTTTGATACAAAATACGTAATTAGTGTTAGCAAAAAGATGATCGCAACGATCGATAAAAAAGAAACTGTTCGGGCTCGAACGATCGGCTCCTCAATTAACTCATTAGGAATCAATAGTCCCAGAGTCCAGTTAATTAAAGGCTCTTCCGACTGAATGGCCACATAAAAAGCTTGATACCTATCATTTTTCCAGATAATCGAAATACCTTTACCCAACTCATTATTGGCAATATGTTCCGATAAATTTTTAAACCCTTCTGTTTTAAATTTAGTTGTCGTGAATAAATGATCAAAGTCAGCGAGCGGCGCATTGAGCTCTAACTCGGTATCGTCTACCGGAAAATAAACAACGTGTTGATTTTCATCTAATAAAAACGCACGCCCCTTTCCTTGATAACGAATTTGATTCACTAACTCGCCAATCGTTGTAATTAGAATATCAACGCCACCAATTCCAACTAACTCTCCGGTTTGGTTATAAACAGTCATCTGTAAAGTTGAAGAAACCGTTTTATCAGTCGCGTCGACTTGCGGAGATCCCAGATATAATCGATCTTGTTTGAGAGCTTCATGCCACCAAGGTCTTTTGTTCGTAAAATATCCTTTAGTGATATCACCTGCCTCAGGCCCGCTTTGAGCTACACCGACTCTCCCCTCTTCATAGAAGTATTCAAATGTTTTTGCAGAGCCGACAAATAGTGATTTTATAGTGGGATCATTTCGAACAATGGTATTAAATAAGCGGTTGAATGATCGATACTGAATATCATTACTAATATCAGAACCTCTTTCGTCATAATCGGTCAACCACTCAGTAATTCTCGGATCCGTTAAAACTGTTTTGGGAACTCTTGCTCGCTCGACAAAAAAGCCTCGAATTTCTTCGGCCCGCAACTTGGTCAACTCAGCAACCTGGGCCTCAACCTTCTCTCGAGTCAACTGGGAAATCTTCTGTGTAGCCAAGAACCCAAATCCAGCCAATAAAAGAAGCAAAGCTCCAGATATGTATAGAATTAATTTTCGCTGTAAAGATCCACTCAATTAACTAATACCTGTATTGATTAATGATATTAGTTTAGACAATTTCTTGAGATTTTGAGAGCCTTCGCTTTTTTACATTAATCTCCATTCTCTGAACCATAACCGTTAATGACTCCTAATTTAATTAAATCCTGAATGGTAGATTCACTATACCCAGCGCCTTTAAGGACTTGAATCGTATCCTCTGCAAGCACTGGTGGTGCCTTTCGGTATTCAATAGGCGTTTTTGAAAATTTTACAGGGTTACCTACACAGTTAATCGTCTCATTCATTGACAACTTAATGCTCTGCAGCATAGAACGAAACTTGACTTGAGGATCGTTAAATACCTCTTTTATTGAATTAATAGGCCCACAAGGTACCTTCACATCATCTAATTGCTTCAACCAGTAAGCACGAGGCTTCTGTTGAGTAACCGATTGAATAATTGATATCAGAAGTTCCCGATTATTAACTCGGTTCCTATTCGTTCTAAATCGATCATCTTGAATTAATTCAGAACGTCCAATTACTTGGCAAAAATGTTCAAATTGCCGATCATTTCCGACCGCCAACATAAAATAACCATCACTCGCTTCAATAGTCTGGTACGGAACAATGTTAGGATGAGCTGTGCCTTGACGCCCAGGAGACTCGCCACTCACCAAAAAATTCATTCCTTGATTTGCTAACCATGCGACCTGAGTATCCATAAGCGCTAAATCAATGTATTGTCCCTCTCCACCGTGGACTCTGTAATAAAGGGCCGCCAAAATTGCGGAAACAGCATACATTCCTGTCATCAAATCAGAAACAGCCACACCCACTTTTTGCGGTCCAGCACCTAATTGATCATCGGGTTCACCCGTAATGCTCATTAAACCACCCATTGCTTGAATGATCGCGTCGTATCCCGCTTTTTGCGCATAAGGTCCATCTTGGCCAAATCCCGTAATTGAACAATAAATTATATGGGGGTTAACTCCTTTAATTGAATTGTAATCAAGTCCGTAAGGCTCTAATCCGCCGACCTTAAAATTCTCAATAAATACATCACACTCTCTTGATAGCTTTTTAATTATGGCTTGCCCTTCTGGAGTCGAAATATCCACAGCCACAGATTGCTTGCCACGATTGGTCGATAAAAAATATGCAGAGAGTTCTTCCTTAGAGCGAGTGATATGATATGGAGGTCCCCAATGTCGAGTATCATCTCCTGCATTGGGCCGCTCAATTTTAATTACCTCAGCACCATAGTCAGCAAGTACCTGAGTCGCCCAAGGGCCTGCAAGTATACGACTTAAGTCTAAGACCTTAATTCCAGCTAATGGACCTGACATGTAAATATCCAGCTCAATTAAAACATTCAGCTTAATTGAATCTCAGACAAAAAAAAACGCCGACTTGATGTCGGCGTTTTGAACAATCACTTGCTTTTACCTTATTTACGGAAAGCTCTTATTGCTAAAAGCCCCAGTAACAAAGCGACTGGGAAGCTTCCACCACCGCCACCACCGGAGCTAGGCTTAGATACAGTGACAGATTTACTTATTGTATTTTCAAAACCTTGCTCATCAGTAACGGTTAATTCAACCGTATAAGTTCCCTTTTTAGAATACGTGTGAGTAGGAGAAACTTCAGTCGAATTACTTCCATCGCCAAAACTCCATTGATAACTCAGCGCACCATTTCCACCAGAGCTATCATTGGAAAATGTAACTTTAAGATTATCAGTAGTCATGGTGAAGTCAGCAATGATTGCTTCAAAAGTATTTCTCAATTGAATTGAGGCAGTACGCCCTTCGTCCATAATATTGACTACTTCCATTTCAAAGCCGTGAGATTCAAGAACAACTCCAGCAGTCGGTGCACCAGGCTTTGAATAATCATCAGTATCTCTAAAAATATTGTAGCCATTTAATGTAAATGCGGCATCTCGAAGCTGGCTACTTGTTGGGCCAGTCGAAGTTGACAAGTTGGCATCAATAACACTTATCAAGCCATAACCTGGGTGATCACCAACATTGTTATCTTCGTAAGAATCATTACGGTACCAAACAACGACACCATCTTCGAATCCACGCGTTGATAACCCTTCATCAACACCATTGTGGCTTCTCAATTGAATGTAGTAGCTTTTGCCGCCAAGACCTGGAGCCGAAGAAGGCAAGTTTACTTTGATCTGATTGTACTCAGCGTCATGCTCAACTGCCTCAGCAAGAGTAATATTTTGATCGCCATTGAGAAGGTCATTCATATTGATAGTCAACTGATCAATCCAATTACCGCCATAGTTTGACTGTAAGAAGTCACGAGCGTAAGGACTAAAGCTTACAGGCTGAGTACCACTTGGACTACCCGCCCACGATCCCGCCGACATTACACTCCAGTGTGATACCGGAGAGTTAGTTGCGGAATAGGTCGTATCATATTCATCTGGTAAGCCAAGATCGTGTCCAAACTCATGAACAACAACCCCGATTGCAGCATCAATTGGTTGAATGGTATAACCGAAAAGTTTAATTGCAGAATCATCGACAGAAACCCCAGAAGATCGGATGTTGCCTGTGTAATTAACATAAAATCGGTGAGACCAAATCGCATTTGCGCCTAAGTTTCCACCACCTGCTTCTTCACCGATGCTTGAATGATAAATCATAACATGATCAATAAAACCATCTGGCTCAAGCATATTGCCATCTCTATCTAAATCATAAGGATCTTCGACATCGTATTCCGTCAAATCAATACCAAATTCAGCGACAGCCTTGGTAACCGCTTCCTGTACAAGTTCGCCTGGACGTTGGTCATTATCGTATTCACCAGCGTTGCCGCCATAGTATGCAGCGTTATTATCAGACGTTACCCATCCAAATGTTTCACCCGTAAAAAAGAAGCTTCCACCTGACTCTTCTTGATAGAATTGATAGGCCGTTTTTAATGTTTCACCGTTTGGCCCCTCATATCCATTGGTCGCAAACTGCATATTCTGATAGTGATCTACGGTATAATCCGAATAATACATTGCAGTATCTCTTCGGCTCAGTCCATTGTCATCATGAGGTAGATTAGGGAAATCAATTAAAACAGAAAGAACTTTAACTGTTTTTTGCGTGTCATCGCCCAGCTTAGTAAAAGCAGCTGACGCTTTCTCTCGAGCTTGCTCTTCAAACTTAACAATAATTTCAGGTCTACGATAGCCTTGTTTTACATTGCCAACAAATTTCTTTACTGCTGTGCGCTCTTCTTTACTATTTGCATCATAGGCAAGATTACCATTTTTCTTTAACCAATAAGCAATTCGTTCTTCATTGATAACACCAGGGTCTTTCAATGAATAATTAGAGGAGCTATCCGTTGCACTTGCAGAAAAACTGGCTACTGCCATTGCGCCAATAAAACTATTTAAAACAAACTTATGCATTACTTCGTACCTTTCTTACATTTTTCAAATTGAGAATTCTTTAATTGGATATATTCACGAATAGCCTGCTCCCTTTCACTGGGCGACATGTCCTCTGTAATCTTTCCGTTCTGTTCTAGCATTGGTTCTAAAACCCAAATGTTTTCTACTTGAACAGGAGCAGGACACTTAATATTCGGTAAATGAGTTGATTCAACAATGGCCTGAGAATCACCATTGTTTTTTGACTGGCAGGCAGTTACTAGAAGGCTAAATGCCAGAAGAGTAATGTGAAAACTAATTGTAAACTTCATAAACCAACCATCCGACTTTGAGATAGCCCATAGTTTACAATAGTTTATATATCTCAAATCAGTAAATAATACCGCCTATCCGGGGTAATTCTTCACGAAGTACTAGTTCACAAAACCGTAAATCATTACTTTACAAGACCTGTCGGCTTACCTGATATACTTCTATCTTGTTGTTTTTATTCGGTTTTTACATATAAAAGTTAAAGGTATTAAATGTTGTTTTTTATAAACGCAAAGAAATTTTTAAATAAACTTAATCTAGCTGTCAGATCATTCAATAATCAATTGAAGAATAATCAACTAATCCTTCCTTATTTGACTTAAAAACCCACACGTTTCGCAAAGCCACTCCGGTAGTTGATTAATCAGCTAGTCAATTAAAAATCGACATCACTGGCACGTAACAAATGACTCAGGTCGAACTCCATACTTTAAAAAGTTATAATAACGCCAACCTATTGATACCCTACGAGTTAGAGTCGTTTATGAGTTTATTGCCACATCTTGAAGTTGAAACAGGAAGTCGTCCCGATGCCAGTATCATTTGGCTGCATGGTCTAGGTGCTGACGGTCATGATTTTCAGCCCATCGTATCCGAACTACAGTTACCTCAAACAACTCAATTTCGATTTATTTTCCCTCATGCACCATCAATTCCAGTAACCATTAATAATGGATATGTCATGCCGGCCTGGTACGATATTTTAGACATGACAATCGATCGTAAAGTTGATGAAACACAACTACGCGCATCGTCTCGAAAGATAGAAGAATTTATCGACAATGAAATGAAACGAGGTATTTCATCAGAAAGAATCATCATTGCAGGGTTTTCTCAAGGTGGTGCTGTTGCCTTTGAAACAGTACTCACTTCAAAATTAAAGCTTGGTGGTCTACTGGCTATGTCAACTTACTTTGCAACGAAAGATTCTATTCAATACAGCGAACAAAATAAGCAAACTCCAGTTGAAATTCATCATGGTACCTACGACCCTGTAGTTCCTGAGTCTCTTGGACAAAGCAGCTTTGCATTGCTGAAATCGAAAGAATATCCTGTAGAATATAAAAGCTATCCGATGGAACACGCCGTATGCCCTCAGCAAATAAAAGACATTTCAAATTGGCTTCAAAACCGATTGCTTTAATTGAGTTTAACGTTATCTAAATAGCCGTATTTTCAAAGGCCAAACGAATGAACCCATCGAATTAAAAAATAAATTCATTTAACTTGCAAATTCAATTGCTATTCAGTTGAGTTCTGTGATTTTCAATCAGAATATTTCTTATCGAATGGACGAGCGAGTCGTTCGGGAGTTAAAAGCTCCCGGAGCTGCTCCTCACTCAATGATGTAAGAGATTGTGCAACATCAATAATTGACCGACCTTCTGATTGAGCCACCTTAGCGATTTCAGCAGCCTTCTCATATCCAACTTTAGTATTAAGCGCAGTGACTAAAACAGGATTTTTGAAAAGCCGTTCGTTCAACGAACTTTCATTTACTTCAAAATGCGACAATGTTTTGTTTGCTAGTGATAAAATCCCTGAGCTTAACAATAAAATTGATGAAATCAACTTATCCGCAATTAACGGGAACATGACATTGAGTTGAAAATTACCTGACTGGTTCGCCAATGTAATCGTCGCATCATTACCTATTATTTCTGCACACATCATTGCAATACTTTCAGGAATAACAGGATTAACTTTGCCTGGCATGATTGAAGATCCTGGCTGCAAAGCTTTTAACTGAATTTCGCCTAATCCCGATATCGGCCCAGAATTCATCCAACGAATATCGTTTGAGATCTTCATTAAAACTGTTGCTAATACTTTGAGTTGTCCATGAATTTCAAGAGACGGGTCCTGTGAAGCGATCCTCGAAGCTAAGTTACTGCAAGGTTTAATTGGCAACTCGAATTGTTGTGATAATTCATCAGCAACAGTCTCGGGAAAGTTTTCATGTCTATTAATTCCGGTCCCTATCGCGGTTCCACCAAGCGGTATTTCAGATAATCGACTGAGCGAGCTTACGATACGCTCTCTAGACTCACAAATTTGAAATCGCCAAGTCGCAAATTCATCACTCAAAAATATTGGCATAGCATCCATCAAATGAGTACGTCCCGTTTTTATAACTCTGTTGAATCGCTCTTCTAGAGAAGATATCTTCTTGTCTAACTGCTCAATAGCAGGTAGTAGATGTTCAACAATAAGCACTAATGAAGCCAGTTGGATCGTAGTAGGAATTACATCGTTACTACTCTGACCAAAGTTTACGTGATCGTTGGGATGAATTAACTCGTCATTCTTTTTTGCACTTTGGTTCGCAAGTGTAGCTATAACTTCGTTCATATTCATGTTTGTGCTGGTACCGGAACCAGTTTGAAAAACTGACACGGGAAAGGACTCATTTCTAATGGCTTCGTTGCCAAGGATCTTATCGCATGCCGATATAATTAATTGTTCATGGATCTCTGATAAGCCTCCTAATGTCTTATTGGCTTTTGCAGCAGCTTTTTTAACCTGAGCTAAGGCAGTGATAAATCCATCTGGCATCGCCCTTGATAAGTAATCGAAATTTTCTATAGCTCGTTGAGTTTGTGCGCCATAGAGCGCATCATGCGGGACCTTTATAGATCCGAGGCTATCCTTTTCAATTCGCATTTTGGCCATGTGCTAACTCCATAATGGTTGAGAATTTTAATTAAATTAACTAACCTGATACTGGTGTATTAAGTTGCTGCAGTCAAATTCGCCAAAGTTACATTATAAACGTTATTTTATAGTCAACACTCTTAAAAGATCATCGCATATAAACACATCTTCTAAAACATTAATATAAACTGGAGCCTTATCATATGAGTAATAAACTAGGAAAGGTCACAACAATCGATCTCGAAGGAAACTCTGTCAACATGATGAGTTTTGAAAAACTAGAAGAACAATATGATCTAAAACGGCTTCCCTACTCGATTAAAATATTGTTAGAAAATTTACTACGGCATGAATCAGAAACATTTGTTGCCGAAGACGATATCCACCAAGTAGCAAAGTGGGAAACAGATAAAGAGATTGAACACGAAATAGCTTTCGTACCTGCAAGAGTCGTATTGCAAGATTTTACCGGCGTTCCAGCAATTGTTGATTTAGCAGCAATGCGTAATGCAATGGATCGGCTTAAAGGAGATACTAGCAAAATAAATCCTTTCAACCCTGTTGAGCTAGTCATTGATCATTCCGTTATGGTCGATTACTACGCCACTGATGACGCTCTTGAGAAAAATACAGAAATTGAAATCCAACGTAATAGTGAACGTTATAAGTTTTTAAAATGGGGACAATCTGCCTTTACAAACTTTAAAGTTGTTCCACCTGGCCGTGGTATTGTCCATCAAGTCAATCTTGAATACTTGGCGCGCTGTGTATTTAATACGGAAATCAACAACCAGCAGTGGGCTTATCCCGATACGCTTGTCGGAACAGACTCACACACAACGATGATCAATGGACTAGGAATTTTAGGTTGGGGCGTTGGCGGCATTGAAGCTGAAGCGGCCATGCTAGGCCAACCCGTCACTATGCTTATTCCGAAAGTTGTTGGATTTAAATTAAGTGGTAAGTTAAACGCCGGAGTTACTGCGACTGACATGGTCTTAACAATTACTGAGCGACTTCGTGCTCATGGTGTTGTTGGCAAGTTCGTTGAGTTTTATGGTCCAGGACTAGAACATTTAAGTACTGCCGATCGGGCAACCATTGCAAATATGGCGCCTGAATACGGAGCTACTTGCGGTATCTTCCCGCTTGATAAAGAAAGTACGCGTTATCTAAAACTTACAGGTAGAAGTGACTCGCAAATAAAACTCGTTGAAACCTATGCTCAAAAACTTGGTATATGGCACGATAAAAATTCTGCCGATGCATCCTATCACGAAAATATTGAATTTGATTTATCAAAAGTAGAACCCTCTATAGCAGGGCCAAAACGTCCACAAGATCGCATTGCACTTTCAGATGCGTCAGCTAAATTTCACGAATGGCTCGACGAACGTATCAGCACCATAGACCCAGACGCCAACGCATTCTCCGATGAAGGTGGAGCCAGTGCGGATGCTGAAGCCTCACAATCTCAGGGTAAAGGAGTCAGTGTCGAATACAAAAATCAAAAGTTCGACTTAAAACCTGGCGCCGTTGTTATCGCCGCAATAACAAGTTGCACCAACACATCTAATCCTTCAGTGTTGATCGCAGCTGGACTTTTAGCAAAAAAAGCTCGAGAGAAAGGGTTAACAACAAAACCATGGGTTAAAACATCGCTCGCTCCTGGCTCTCAAGTCGTTACCGAATATTTAAAAAATGCAGGGCTGATGGATGATTTAAACGCGCTCGGCTTTAACCTCGTTGGTTATGGTTGCACCACTTGCATTGGCAACTCAGGTCCCTTATCCAAGCCTATTGAAAACGGAATCCGAACAGGCAAGCTTCCGGTTTGTTCTGTTTTATCGGGGAATCGTAACTTCGAAGGGCGTATTCATTCCGATATCGCAGCCAACTATTTGGCGTCACCACCACTTGTTGTAGCCTATGCTTTAGCAGGTAATATGCAGATCGATTTAACAAAGGAACCGCTCGGCAATGACGCAGATGGAAAGCCTGTTTACATGAAAGACTTGTGGCCAGAGGATTCTCAAATAAAGAAAATAGCCGATGAGTTTGTATCACAAAACTTATTCAGCGAAAAATACGCCGATATATTCAAAGGCAATCAAATTTGGGACAAACTGGAAGTATCAGACAAAACGATATACGATTGGCCAGAATCAAGCTACATAAAGCAACCTCCCTTTTTCACTTCAATGGATAAAAAGACGCCTGATGTCAATGCCATTGACAATGCACAATGTCTTGTGAAAGTTGGCGACAGTATTACTACGGATCACATTTCACCCGCAGGTGCCATTTCAGAAAGTAGCCCAGCTGGTGAGTATCTTAAGTCAATAGGCATTGAAGTTAAAGATTTTAACTCTTATGGCTCTCGTCGCGGAAACCATGAAGTCATGATGCGTGGAACTTTTGCCAATGTCCGGTTAAAAAATCAATTAGCTCCAGGAACCGAGGGCAGTCATACTACTCATTATCCATCTGGCGAACAAATGTCGATCTTTGATGCAGCTCAAAAGTATCAAAATAACAATGTACCCAGTGTTGTCATTGCCGGCAAAGAATACGGAACAGGATCCAGTCGCGATTGGGCGGCTAAAGGTCCTGCTTTACTTGGAATTAAGGCAGTTCTTGCAGAAAGTTACGAAAGAATTCATCGTTCCAACTTGATTGGAATGGGCATATTACCGCTGCAATTTCGGGACAATGAAGGTGCCGATAAATACGATTTGAAAGGTAATGAAACTTTTTCTATTCCAGCAATAAAAGCCGGTGATAAATCAGTTGTTGTAACAGTAAAAGACGAAAGCGGAAAATCCAAAGCAGAAATCGATATGATCATCCGCATCGATACAGAAAATGAATTCCAATACTTTTCAAATGGAGGCATCTTGCATTTTGTTATTCGTAAACTGTTAGACTAATAATAAAAATTGTCACCAGAGAGCAAAGACTCTGGTGACAATAACTAAAAAGAATTAAAATAAAAGCAACCCTAAGTGCTCTAAGAACTATTATGAATGAACATTCCGAAACGCTTCTTAACCTTCGAGTAATTACTCCAGAAGACTACCCTGCACTCGCAGCTATAATGGACACCGTTTACCCCGATATTGGAGGAGCCTGGCCTAAAGCAACCATACAAGCTTTGATTAATGCTTTTCCTGATGGGCAAATTTGCATTGAAGACAATGGGCAACTAGTCGCTGCAGCGTTGACCATAAAAGTGAATTATAATCGCTATTCTTCACGACATACTTATAAAGATATTGTCAGTGACAAAGAAATTGCCAAACACGATGATCATGGCGATGCACTTTATGGTTTGGATGTTTTTGTACATCCAGATTATCGAGGTCTTCGTCTTGGTCGACGTCTATATGAAGCAAGAAGAGAACTCTGCCGTGCATTAAACTTAAAAGCTATCTTAGCTGGCGGACGTATCCCTGGTTATCGAAATTACTCAGATGAGCTATCGATTGACGAATACATTGCTCAGGTTACTCGCAAAGAAATTTACGATCCTATTTTATCATTTCAATTGGCTAATGACTTCGACATAAAGCGCTTACTTCATAAATATTTACCCGAAGACAAAAAGTCTCGTGGCTTCGCCACCCTTTTAGAATGGGACAATATTTTTTATGATGAAGATACAGAATCAGTTCACAGCGCTGAGAAGACTATCGTCAGAATTGGGGTTGCACAATGGCAAATGCGCACAGTTCGCTCATTAGAAGATTTACTCAGCCAAACTGAATTTTTTGTATCATCATTATCGGATTACCAATCCGACTTCGCTTTATTCCCAGAGTTTTTTAGTGCTCCCTTAATGGGCTTAGCTCCTGAAAAGTCACCTGTCGAGGCAATTCGCTTTTTATCAGAGTTTACGGAAGAAATTAAAACGAGAATGTCTCAAATGGCAGTAACTTACAACATCAATATCATTGCGGGCAGTCTACCCGCAGAGCATGACAATCGGCTCTACAATGTTTCATATCTTTGTCATCGTGATGGACATATTGACGAACAGTATAAGATACATATAACTCCTCACGAAAAGCGAGACTGGGTTTTAGATGGTGGCGATATAATTAAAGTATTTGAAACTGACGCTGGACGAGTCGGCATTTTAATTTGTTACGATTCCGAATTCCCGGAGCTAGCACGTAAACTGGCGGAACAAGACGTTCAAATTCTGTTTGTCCCTTTCTGGGTCGACACAAAAAATGGTTATTTACGCGTACGGTTATGCTCTCAAGCGCGTGCGATAGAGAATGAATGTTATGTCGCAATCGCAGGAAGCGTAGGAAACCTACCAAGAGTGGATAATGTAAATATACAGTATGCTCAATCAGCCGTATTTTCACCTTCCGATGTTTACTTTCCTCACGATGCAGTTATCACTGAGGCAACTGCCAATGCAGAGATGATGATTTATGCAGACGTCGACCTTGCAAAGCTCAAGTTGCTCAATACTGAGGGCTCAGTGAACAACTTGAAAGACCGACGTCTTGACTTATATCAAATAAAGTTCAAAGACTAATTATGCTCTTTGAACTTTGGTCGGAGGAATATCATACTGCTCTCGAAACGCTCGACTAAATGTTGATAAACTCTGAAAACCGACCGCATAAGCAATTTCACTAATAGTCCCCTGCTTCGACTGCAACATTTGATAAGCGGTTTCAAGCCGACGTTTCTTGAGTAAACTTTTGGGTGAGCAACCGTACATTCTTTTAGTGTAACGAAATAAAGTACTTCGGGTCATGTTGAGAGCTTTATACATTTGTTCAACGTCAAATTCCCAACAACTTAAGTTATCAGAGATAACCGCTTCAAGTTTTTTACATCTCTTATTTTCTTGCCCTTCTAGACCGTGAGTAGAAATGCGTTGCTCGATATTATTCTTATATTTTTCGAATAATACCTCCGACAATCTTTGTTTATGAGCTAAATGACTTTTTACCCGAGCCTTCAACTCATCATTGTCAAAAGGTTTAGATAAGTAGTCATCGGCGCCGAGTTCAAGACCTCGAATAGTATCAGGTGTATCACTTAAAGCTGTAAGCAGCATTATCGATAAGTGCGCCAGCTGTTGATCATCACGCAGCTCACGTGTGAGTTGATAACCGTCCATCTCAGGCATCATTACATCAGCTATAATGAGGTCAGGTTGAATTGATTTAGCCAGCTCGAGCGCGCGAACTCCATTCTCCGCATCGACGACATGATAGTCAGATTGCAAAATTGTCCTTAACAACCGACGGATATTCTCATTGTCATCAACAACTAGAACCACTTTTCTATGTTCTTTAAGAGGATTATTCTCATCTCCGCTATCTTCTTGCTCTCTTTCTTCAGGTTTTAATAGTTCGGGTCTATCTTGACCATAAACTTTCTCAGATTCTTGCATTCGCTCTTGTAGGGAAATATCTGTCGATTGACGACTTAAACTTTTCATTTGCGCCGTTGAATAATGTGAGTTTCCATTTTTAATCTTGATCGTGACCTGACAACCTTTTGGAGGTGCGTTTTTAATTAAAATATCACCGCTGTGGAGCTCGATTAACTCTTTAACCATTGATAATCCAACTCCTGTTCCGGGTAATGTCTTATCTAAAGAGCGCTTTCCTTGATAAAATCGTTTAAAGACATGAGGAATTTCACTCTCCTCCATTCCTGGACCTTCATCCATAATTTCAATAGTCAAATAGTCTACATCACGATCTAGTCTGATGTGAATGACGCTATTATCAGGACTGTATTTAATAGCATTCGACATCAGATTAGAAATAATTTTTTCAAAATGCCCTATGTCATAATAAACTGAAAAGTCATCTGCATTGAGATCCTTATTAATAGAAATCGACTTCTCTTTAAGCTTCAGCTGAAACCGGTTAACACAAGCATCAATCGTTGTTGAAGCATCAATATGTGACACATCAATCGGTAACGTCTTCGAATCAACTTGTTCAATATTGAAAACCTCACTCACCAAAGACATCATATGTAAGTTATTTTCTAATGCGGACTCCATTGCATCTTTTACTTCATTATCTTCAACGACTTTAGTTACTAACACGTTTTTTAACGGTCCAATTGACAGAGTCAATGCCGTTCTCAACTCATGAGATAAGTTGGTAAAGAACCGTTGTTTTGCAGCACTCATTTCACTTAACTCCTGGTTTAAATCAGCCTGCTTTTGCAACAACTCTTTCAACTTTTTACGCTTAAGTAATAACGACATTGTAATTGCTACTATAGCGAATAAAATTACAATCAATAACCATCGTCCCATTTTCTCCGTTTGAAGTTGTTTTTCATTGAGTAATGTTTCTTGATTCAAGCGTTCAATCTCTTGATTCTTCTCTTTAGCAGCGAATTGCTCTTGTAATTTTATAACGGTTTCGTTGTTTGTTTTTCTCTTTAACGCTAAGTCAGCTCCATGAAATTGCTTGTAATATTCAATAGCATTCTTTAGATCACCAGCATGTTCATAGCTTTTCGCATAATCATCCAGTATCCAGACTAATGCCTGTTCATTATTGGTCGCTTTGTAAAATTCTTCAGCTTGCTTTAAAGCCTCAAGACTTTTTTGATGTTGATCCAGAGCCCGATAAGCTATCGCTGCATTATTAAAAGATACTGCTCTTTCATATTGCAACCCATGTAAGTCGGCAAGCGCAATAGCTTCATTACTGGCTTCCAAAGTCTTTTCAAATTCATCTTTCGCTAAATGAAGACTTTGTAGAGTCACTAATGCCCAAGCTTTTGAACGAAATGCACCAATTTCATCAGAGAGTGCATACACTTGCTTTTGTAATTCATCACTTCTATTTAAATAATCATGATAAGCTTGATTTTCATCAACAGGAACTTCTGGATTTGAATGAAACTCAAAGACTGCTTTCATATAATAAATATTCATTTTGTTTGCCATACTTTGCACTTCAACAAAACGATCATTTAATCTCTTAGCAATCTCATTCATCTCATCGCTTAATTTTATAGCGCGTTGATATTCTTGAGTGAAATAGTTTAATTGCACAAGCTGGTGTCTAATAGCCAGTTCTAGTGATATATTATTTTGCTTTAAAGCAATATCTAAAGCAGACAGCAAGTTTTTAAGCGCATCAGCGAACTCATTTTTCCTAACTTGATACGCGCCTACAATATATAAGTACCAAACATGCATTTGAATACGGTCTTCATTCTTAAAATCATCTAAGTGAGGTTCAAGAATTTTTTCAAACCCTCCAAGATCCTGACTTTGTAATTTCTTGAGTGCATTCATCAAAGCGATCCAAGAAAGAAACTCTTTCTCTTGCTTTAACTTACTATTCATTTGCTCGATAATATGATTAGCTTTATCGTACTCGCCCACCTTAAAGCCCAATTGAGCTCTTAAAAATTGGAAGTCGAAATACTGTTGATCGGATGCATTATTCAATTGCTGTTCATTTTCGTCTAAAAGTGACATTGCAATATGAGGTGATGAATGCAGATTGTTTTTGGCATTTTCTATCACTTCATTGAGAGAGGATGCATTAATACAACTGGAACAAACGAGAATAATGCAATAAACATATTTGAGATCAGTGAAGCTTTTCATAGATTGACACTCTTTTATAAAAGTTATTATTTCAAGTGCTTGCTTTTTTTAAGTCATTAATTCAATTTTGCCCTCGGGTCCTATCTTGCAACTTTATTTTTTGAATCAAACCTGACTATACAAGCTAATCTTTTTTATTTGTTTTTTGTTACTTACAACCGACTGCTTAAATTAGATACAAATTTAGTTTCTCAACTTTAAACTTTCTAACAAGTTGTTTAGATATTAAACCTTACATTAAAACTATCAAACAAAACTGAGACACGCTACTTGATTTTAAATGTCATTCTCTGAACCTAAAGTCGCAAAGACTAACAAACGTTATAAAAAACAAAAATTAGAGTCAAAATGTCTCTTAAATATTTCAATATCAAATACTTAAATTCAATTTGAGATAACTTCCGTTTAACACTTCCAAACAATAAATTGCGATTTGCCAG
Source organism: Pleionea sediminis (assembly GCF_007570825.1). Taxonomy (GTDB): domain Bacteria; phylum Pseudomonadota; class Gammaproteobacteria; order Enterobacterales; family Kangiellaceae; genus Pleionea; species Pleionea sediminis. The sequence goes on from NZ_SUNB01000002.1 coordinate 321,754, forward strand.
CAAACACCGCCCCTTGAATTTTATTAACGTCAAGACTGTTCATAGAAACATAAAAACATATAAATAATTTCTTGATTCTAAGAACGTCATAAAAATAAAACTCTACTCAAAGCACGGGGACAGTAACAATGAAAAAACTATTTCATTACCTGACAATCTTGTTTATACAACTTGCTTTTTTGTCACCAGTTATTGCTGGCGAAAAAGTTGATCAATCGGTCGATCTTGCCGGTAACCGTCAAGCAACCTGGTATTTACCTGACGACGAGCCGCAAGGATGGATTTTGTTGCAGCACGGCTTCCAAAGAAATAAGAGTCGTCTGGATCACATTGCAACAACTTATATGGATAACGGCATTATGGTGTTAGCGATTAACGCAAACTCAACAGGTGGTAATCGCTCACTTGCTCGAGATATTGCTGATGCACTAGTTGATAGCCCACTGACACCTCCTAATGGATATGAGCTTCCTGAGAAACTTATCTTGGCGGGACATTCTGCCGGAGGACTTATGATGAGTTACACAGGTGGTCGATTAGCTGAAAGAGGACACGAAGCATTCAGTGGTCTAATCATGTTTGACCCAGTGGATAAAGACAATGGGATGCAACCCAACAACCAGGCAGTTATCGATTACGGTCGTAAAGTACTATCAATCTTAGCTAATTCTGGTTCTTGTAATTCAAATAACAACGCAGTTTCTCCTTTACGTGCCTTATCAGATGAATACGTTGGAATTAAACTGACTAACGGTTCAAAACATTTCGATGCAGAAGGTAATTCAACCGGAGGTATTGCAGCTTGGATTTGCGGCGGCGAAGGAAGTGCTCAAAACATTACTTACTTGCAAGACTTCGCGATTAACTGGGCAAGAGATATGATTTCTGGCCAAATCAATGCCGACTACTATCCCGGTGGCGCTAAAGTTAGTGAGTTAATTAACAATGGCGACGGAGAGCTTATTAAAGAAATCACAATTACTCCACCTGCTGCGGAATTTTCATTTTCTGTAAATGAGCTTTCGGTTTCGTTTACAGATGAATCAAGCGCAGGCGATGATGACTACCCAATTCAATCTCATGAGTGGTCTTTCGGCGATGGCCAATCTTCCATGGAGCAAAATCCAACTCACACTTATACCAATTCAGGTTCTTATACAGTAGAACTAACCGTTACAGATACCAATGGTGGTACCAGCTCAATCTCTAAGCAAGTAACTGTGAGTACCACAGACGTAGTTCCTGATGCGAGTTTTAATCATTCAGCGAATGGTTTTGTTGTGAGCTTTACTGATACCAGTACTGACAGCGATGGAACCATTACTCAATGGTCTTGGGATTTTGATGATGGCAACACATCTTCAGATGCAAACCCAACTCATGACTTCGGTACTGCAGGAACTTACTTTGTTTCATTAACAGTTACCGATAATGACGGCAATGTTGATACCGAAAGCAAAGAAATTGTTCTCACTGATCGCCCTGATTGTGCTCCTGAAGAAGGCTGCTTGAGAAATGGTGATACCATTGAGAACTTATCAGACTCTCGTGGCGGCACAGTCTTTTATTATATGGACGTTCCTGCCAATGCATCGGATCTTGAATTTGCAATTTCTGGTGGTTCTGGTGACGCAGATATTTATGTACGTTACGGTCAAGAGCCTACGACAAGTCAGTATGATTATCGTCCCTATAAAAACGGTAACAATGAAACTGTATCAGTTGCATCTCCTGATGCTGGTATTTGGCACGTTATGATTCGAGGATACAGTAGTTACTCAGGCTTAACACTAACTGCAGATTATTCTACAAGCGATACAAATGAAGCTCCTGTTGCAGAATTTTCATCGTCTAACTCAGGCTTAACAGTGTCTTTTACAGACGCTAGTAGCGACAGTGATGGAACAATTGCAGAGCGACTTTGGTCATTTGGCGACGGTTCTGATTCTACAGAATCAAATCCAACTCACACTTACGATCGAGCCGGTACTTATACGGTCACTCTAGTTGTTAGTGATGATGATGGAACAACGGATCAAATCAGTAAAACGGTTGTAGTCTCTGAGGATAGTAATGGAGCAACGCCTCTTATCAATGGTCAGCCAATTGAAAACTTATCTGGCGCACGAAATGACGAAATCATGTTTGTCATGGATATTCCTGCCAATACACAATTTGTCGATTTCCAAATTTCAGGTGGAACAGGTGATGCCGATATGTATATTCGATTTGGAGCGCAACCTACCCAAAGTCAGTTTGATTATCGACCCTATGTCAGTGGTAATGATGAGACAGTTTCCATACCTAGCCCTGAGGCTGGCAAGTGGTACATCATGCTACAGGGCTACCAAAGTTTCGAAGGAGTTACATTATCAGGATCGTTTTAATGGATTAAAAATAAGAATAACGAGTTAGGTCCAAAATTTAGCTGGGCAATTGCCCAGCTTTTTTGTGTTTTGAAATTACAAATAGCCTTCACTTTCTTTTCGATAAAAAACAACCGTATGATTGCCTAAAGAATCGTGATAGTGGTCCGTTTTGATATAGCTCATTCCCAACTTTGTCATAATTTTTATTGAGGCTGTATTCTCCGGTAATGCAATTGCTGAAAAATATTTTATCGTAGGATCTTTAGATACAGCATTCATAATGTGCTGTGCAGCTTCCGTTGCATAACCTTGCCCCCAAAATTCTCGTTTAAAACGCCATCCAAGTTCAATGTTCTCAAACTCTGGCAACTCAGAAAAAAAATGCATAGGTCGAACCAAAACCCAACCAAGAAATTTGCCATTCTCTTTCAAGTTAACTTGCCATAAACCCCAACCCTTCTCAAAGTTAGAGAAAGCTTGAAGTCGAGGGATCATTGTGTTTTGAATGTCGGAGCGAGTAGAAATTTTTCCACCATTGATGAAACGCATCACTTCAGGATCTTGATCCAGTTCCCATAGTAGTTCCGAATCTTCCTTAGTCATTAAACGAAATCGCAAACGATCCGAATCCTCAATTTTCATTTACTATCCTAAATACTTATTCTCACAACGCTTGAGCTTCGCAATTTTATTACAAAATATTTTTCTCTCAAGTCATTTATAATACGACAATCGAGTCTCAACCAGTTACAATACACAGCAACTTATATTGAGAGATTATCATATGACAGCTTTAAACACCTGGAATATACGCAATCTAGCAGGTCGAATACCTGCCGGTATTGCTGTGCTCAGTCAAAAGCATATGGATACAGAACAAGGGTATTCACCTTTGAATTAGCGCTCTCAATTCTGGGAGCTGCGGCTTCCGGATAAATAAAACCGATCAAAAACTTTAAAGAGATCGATAAACCCGGTAGCCGAGAGGACACCGGGTTTTTTATGCCCATAAAAAAATAGTTATAGTTGAGGATACATTTTTGATAGCGAAAAAGAAGTGTTAATTACCGCATGATAAGTGGCAGACCAGCATTTTAATTCCGTTTAATCCAATTATTAATTGGAGGCTTTCGCTCGCCAAAAAATAACCATAACTATTTGTTTTTATTGTACTTTTCAAATATTTTCGTTGACAAATTTGATATCTCCGTTACAATGGGCTCCATCAATTTAACAAACATTTAACTGAGTACTTCAATGACACTTTTTAACGCACGCATACAAATATCACTCGACAGTCAACATGGACTGAAGAGCTTCTCTTGTGCGTCTCGCTCAGAGAAAAATTAACGTTAAGGTCTTACAGTTTAGTGAGGCCTATATTGCCTCGCAGGATAAAAAAACCCGGTGAGGAAATAAACCCACCGGGTTTTTTATTGAAATTTTTTCGTTAGAGAAGAAATTAGATGAATACAGTTAAACGAATATAAAGAGCTAATTTAGAGCATTGATAAAAAGCTTTAGATTGTCATTAAATTTTTGGCTCTGTAGTTTAACGGTAAAACAGCGGACTTATACCCCGTAGCGACAGATAATCGGCTGATCTCGGTTTGACAAATTTGTCTGGAATAAATTTGAACATCCGAAGGATGGCCGAAGGTGTAGGACAGGAGGTCCAGAATAACTCCGAGCGGAGCCACTATTTTTAGATTTTTAATTATGAATAAACAAAAACACATGAAAACAATACGACTTTGCCCGAGTTATTACTGGCATAGCGAACGATATTTTCAATCAATGAATAACCGTCGTCTTGGTCATTCAAGTAATGAGAACAAAGGTGATCCGTTACAAAACGAATCACTACAGCAACAGAAAAAAGACGATATACACATGTGATCTTTCTTAATTGAAAAGGTCACACTGGTGGCCTTTAAGGAATTGCTTAGCAACCCGAGTGGCCACAAAGCCCTCGGGTTTTTTATTGCCAACGCCAAGTTGCCACGGCAATTGCTCTTTAACAATTTGCATACATTTGGAGTGCGCACAGAGACGGGTCGGCTGTGCCGGACTGTAAATCCGGTCCTGACCATAGGTTTCCTGGTTCAACAAATTTGTCGGGAACAAATTTGAATATTCGAAGGATGGCCGAAAGTGTAGGTCAGGAAGTCCGAAGTAATCCGGGGCACTCCACCAAATTATAGGAAGTCTTAGCGGAAAGAGTATGGGTAGCGGCAACAGTTTCCAAAACTGTCTGATCGTGGTTCAAATTCTTACCGGCATGCTTTGGAGAGTAATCTCGAATGGTTTGAGTCCCGGTTGCTAACCGATGAGACAGTGAAAACGGTTTTAGTTTGACTAATTTGCCAGGAGCAAATTTGAACATCCAGAGGATGGCCGAAGGTGTAGGACAGGAAGTCCGAAATATTCCAGTGCTCTCCGCCAAATTTGAGAAGTTTTGTCGCTGACTAATAGATATTTAAATGCATGGATGTTTCATATTCTTTTAGATTCCGTAACCGACCAACTTCCTTTGAAACAAAAATATCCCTATCGTCTAGCGGTTAGGACTCCTGACTTTCTATCAGGATACCGGGGTTCGAATCCCCGTAGGGATACCATTTTTTAAACGCGTTAATCGCAACGCCGCCACGAAAGCAACACCGAAAAGCAGTAATGCACGGTGATAAGCAAGGACGCTTTTTGCTTTTTTTATTTTAATGACTCGTGTCTTTAAGTGTGGCCATAGCTCAACAGGTTTGAGCTTGTTTACCTTTCACTTATTTTTCACTGTTACTTCTAAACTTTTTTCAATCTAGGCGAGAGGAAAGCAGTTGGGTCATTCCCAATAAACGACGAACAACAACGAGTGATAAAAGTTTAGAAGTAACCCGAAGAGCTGGGCTATTTTTCCTTCCAGCTGCGTTGTCAGTCGTGTTAATAGAATAACTATTAATCACTCTTTCCGCCTTGCTGGATAAAAAAATAGTCTCCGGCAGTGATAATAAGTGAAAGGTAACCAGGCTCTAGATTCAAGGTTGTGCTCCTTGTGGTTTCGGTTCGAGTCCGGATGGTCACCCCTAAATACATGAATAAATGGAAAAACAATCAACGGATGATTTTTTAAGGACATTCTTTTGCGAAGGATCGCAATTTATTTTGGAACAGTAGCTCAAAGGAAGAGCGTTGGCCTGTTAAGTCAATGGTTACGTGTTCGAGTCACGTCTGTTCCGCCAATTTAACCGGAGTCTTGGCATAGTGGTTGTACATCGGCCTTTTAAGCCGACATAGGTTGGTTCGATTCCAACAGGCTCCACCATTTTTAAAAAAGGAAATCATGAAATGTACAACATAAAAGACATGCTCAAGGATAAAGTCGTATTTTTTGTTAAGTACCGAAAAGGTGAATTAATTTACAAAACTGAATGTGGATTCCATTTTCCAATTCCTATTTCAGATACGGGTGATGGAGTATTTCTAGCGCAAGACAAAGGACTTACTTTTATGCGTTGGGTACGTAAACACATCGAGTCTATTGAAAAAGAGACTCAACGAATCGAATAAATAATCAGAAGCTCGTATAACGTTTATTAAGGAGGTCAAAATGAAAGTGTTTCTCGATGATGTTCGCAATGCGCCTAAAGGCTGGAAACGTGTTTTTTGGCCTCAAGATGCGATTGCACTGCTCATGACAGGCATGTGTTGATGAAATCAGCCTCGACCACGATTTAGGTAATGATAAACGCGGAACAGGTTACGATGTTATCACGTGGATGGAACGCGCAGTGATGGAACGGGGACTCATACCGCCAATCATAAAAATTCACTCGGCGAATCCGGTAGCTCGTCGACGCATGGAAGCAGGAATTCGCAGTATCGAAAATCGTTACCGTAATCGAAATTATCGATAATTAATGAGGGCAGGCAGCAGAATGACTTTGTATAAATATTAAATCATTGATCGAATTGCAAACCTTGTCCCCAATTTTGAGCACTATTAACTGGACACGAAATTTGAGGAGGAAACGGTGAATGCTCAACTACTTAAATTGGATAAGGCTGGAAGGCCTATCAACTGGATAGGAATACAAGAGGCTGCAACGCTTTATGTAAAAGATGCAGTACTATGGACCTTCGGTAATCCTGAAATTGTGATACATGGAGGAATTAATCGTCAAACGCAAATGCAGTCCAGATTAAAGTTTGCACCAGTCATTGCTGTTGAAGGAAAACTTCATAAAGATGCCGCTCGCGTTCCTCACTTAACCAATTCTCTGCTGTTCGCTCGCGATCATAATTTGTGTATGTACTGTGGAGAAAAATTTGCCAGGAGCCAACTCACCAGGGATCATATTTATCCTAAAGGGTTGGGAGGAAGGGACTCTTGGGAAAATTGCGTAAGCGCATGTCGCTCATGCAATAATCGAAAAGGATGTCGCACGCCAGAACAAGCAGGAATGAAGTTGTTAGCAATACCTTACAAGCCTAATAAATTTGAATATTTGGCTTTGTCGAACAGAAACATTCTTGCCGATCAAATGGCATTTTTAGAAAAAGGATTTTCCAAAAGAAACCGTCAGTTTTCATAAGCTGGCGGTTTTTTTTCGCCTCAAATAATTAATTTAATCATTTTATTTAAATTATTGGTTTTGTATTTCTTACTGCAATCCATAAAAGTCAGTCTTTAAACATAAAGCAAGCTATCAATAATTAGAGTTTTCTTAGAATTAATTTGAGAAAAGAAAAAGCCGACGAATTCGTCGGCTTTTTTTGAATTTGGTCGGAGCGAGAGGATTTGAACCTCCGACCACTTGCACCCCATGCAAGTGCGCTACCAGGCTGCGCCACGCTCCGAATATGCATCCGAGTAAACATCGACTCGGACGCGCAATGATAATGATTTATCGGAAAAAAGCAATTACTTTTCCCCACATAGTTAAACAGTGTTAATTATTTGTATAAAAAGGAGATTTCAGTGGTTAATAACTAAGCTTTTAAAATTCGAACGACATCTTCAAGCTCATTAATCAGCAACTTAACTGTCTCTTTCGATAACCCGCTTTCGCTGCTCGACTCTTCACTGCTTTCAAGCTGTTGGCGGGCGCCACCAATAGTGAATCCTTTATCATATAAAAGCTCGCGAATTTCACGAATTACCATCACATCTTCGCGTTGATAGTAACGACGATTTCCACGACGTTTGACAGGCTTGAGCTGTGGAAATTCCTGTTCCCAATAACGGAGAACATGCGGTTTCACTTGGCACAACTCGCTCACCTCACCAATAGTGAAGTATCGTTTAGCCGGTATCGGCTTTAACTCGTTATTGTTGCTCGCTTCCAGCATACGCCTCTACTCGGGCCTTCAACTTTTGTCCTGGTCGGAATGTCACCACACGACGCGCAGAAATAGGGATCTCTTCACCGGTTTTAGGATTACGACCGGGCCTTTCGTTTTTATCACGCAAGTCAAAATTCCCGAAGCCGGAGAGCTTTACTTGCTCACCATTCTCCAGGGCACGTCGCACCTCTTCAAAAAATGTCTCAACCATTTCTTTAGCTTCACGTTTATTCAAGCCCAATTCCTCAAATAAACGCTCTGCCATATCCGCTTTGGTCAATGCCATAAACAACCCCTCAAGGTTAGTCTCTCAACACGGCACCAAGTTGTGTCTCGAGCTGCTTTACGGTTCTATCGACAACTGCGCTGACTTCAGCATCCTTAAGCGTACGTTTAGCATGCTGTAAAATCAGAGCTAGCGCAACACTTTTTCGGCCAGAACCCACACCTTCGCCACGATAGATGTCGAATATGTTTATATGTTTTAGTAGATTTCCAGCTGTTTGTCTAATTAAATCAATAAGTTGCGCTACTTCAACTTGTTCATCCACAACTACAGCAAGATCACGTCTTATTGAAGGATATCGCGAAAGTTCAGCGAACTTAGGTAACTTTCGGTTGATGATCGCATCAAGATCCAGCTCGAATAAGTACAAATCTTGCTCCAAACCGAGCAATTTTTTCTTGTTCGGATGTAATTTACCAACCCACCCAATCGACTTATCAGACTGATAAATTCGTGCCGACTGTCCAGGATGTAAACTTGGATGACTTTCTAATTTAAACAGATAACTGCCTGAATTTACAGTTAATTTTAATAAAGATTCCAAATCACCCTTTAAATCATAGAAATCGACTGGTCGAGACTTTCCTTCCCAACTTTCATCCGCTAATGATCCACCAATTACAGCGGAAATTGTCGGTATCTGTTTAAGCCCGTTTTCATAATTTTCGAATCTGAGACCTATTTCAAATAATTTAACTCGCTCTTGCTGACGATTGAAGTTATATTCCGCCGCCTTAATTAATGCTGGCCACTGAGAAGTTCTCATGACTGAAAGCTCAGACGATATAGGGTTCAATAATTCAATAGAGGGAACTTCAGGGTTGATTGCCTGCTGTAACTCAGGCTCACCGAAACTGTAAGTAATCGCTTCTTGATAACCTCGAGCCACTAATAAGTTTCTAACTTGAGACTTGCGCACCTTGTGCTCAGGCTGATTCACCATCTTCATTTCGTTTCGAGGAATTTGAGATGGAACATTGTTGTATCCATAGACTCTTACCAATTCTTCTATGAGATCCTCTTCGATAGAAATATCAAAACGATAAGATGGAACCGTAACCGACCATCCCGAATCATTTGGTGTTAATGACATTCCTAGACGAGTTAAGATATCTTCAATTTGCTGATCACCTATTTTAATTCCGAGTAACTTTTCAACTCGTTCTCTTCTCAATTCAATAGGCGCTTTAGTCGGCATATGCTCTTGAGAACAAATATCGAGGACAGGTCCGGCTTGACCACCACAAATATCAATTAATAATTGAGTCGCCCGCTCCATTGCTTGAAGTTGAAGTTGGTAGTCGACGCCTCGCTCAAAACGATGCGATGCGTCAGTATGCAAACCATAACTTCTCGCCTTTCCCGCCAGAGCGATAGGCTGAAAAAATGCAGCCTCAAGTAAGATATCTGTCGTCTCAGGACTAATACCCGAGTGTTCTCCTCCCATAACACCCGCAATAGCCAGACACTTCTTATGATCGGCTATCATCAAAGTATCATTAGAAAGTTCAACTTCTTTACCGTCAAGAAGTACTAACTTCTCGCCTGGTTTCGCAAACCTAACCTTTATTCCGCCCTCGAGCTGGTTAAGATCGAATGCATGCATAGGATGACCAAGTTCCAACAATACATAGTTTGTAATATCAACAGAAGGATCAATCGCTCGGACACCCGCTCTTTCTAAACGCTGTTTCATCCATGCAGGAGTTTTTGAATTAAGATTAATACCTTTAATGACTCGTCCAACATAGCGAGGGCAAGCTTCAGGTGATTCTAATTCAATACTAAATTTATCATCGATTGTTGGTGCAACAGATTTACATTCTGGCTCATCGACCTGAGTTGAATTAAGAACACCAACCTCACGCGCGATTCCTCTCATACCAAGGCAATCTCCACGATTTGGTGTTAAATCAACTTCAATAACGGTATCTTTCAAATCAAGATAGTCGACAAGCTGCTGCCCGACTGGCGCATCTTCATTCAGCTCCATGATGCCATCGCTCTCTTCCGAGAGTTGAAGCTCTTTCTCAGAACAAAGCATTCCGAAAGAAGCAACGCCTCGTAATTTCGCTTTCTTTATTTTGAAATCGCCTGGTAATATTGTTCCAATAGTTGCCACAGCAACTTTAAGCCCTGCGCGAGCATTAGGTGCACCACAAATAATTTGCAGGTTTTCTTCACCATCAACATTAACTTCACACACTCTTAATTTATCGGCATCAGGATGCTGCTCCGCTTTAACAATTTCACCGACAACAACACCAGACAGTTCATCGCCAAAAACTTCAACGGCATCAACTTCAAGCCCAGCCATGGTTAACTGCTCTGCCAACACATCCGTTGAAACTTCAGGGTTGACCCACTCTCTTAACCACTTCTCACTAATTCTCATTTCTATATTCCGCTAAATTCTGTTTATCGGGCAACGCCCAAGATTCAATCTTTTGTTTAAGAACCCGTTTAATTAAATTGCTTAAGGAATGTTAAATCGTTTTCAAAAAACAATCTTAGGTCGTTCACTCCGTAACGCAACATCGTCAATCGCTCAACGCCCATTCCAAATGCATAACCAGAATATTTTTCACTATCGATACCAACGGACTTCAGGACATTTGGATGCACCATTCCACATCCTAAAATCTCTAACCAACCAGTGTGACTACAAACTCGACAACCATCGCCGCCACACATGACACATTGGATATCGACTTCCGCAGATGGCTCAGTAAAAGGGAAATAAGAAGGACGAAATCTCACAGCGAGATCTTTTTCAAAAAAGTTCTTTAAAAACTCATCCAAAACACCTTTCAAGTCAGCGAAACTTGTTTTCTCATCGACCAACAATCCTTCAACCTGATGAAACATTGGAGTATGTGTCAAGTCAGAGTCACATCGATAAACTCGACCAGGAGCAATAATTCGCACAGGCGGCTTTTGTTTTTCCATTGTTCTAATTTGCACGGGAGAAGTGTGTGTTCGTAGCAATAACGATTCACTAAAATAAAAAGTATCATGCATTGCCCTTGCCGGATGATGACCAGGAATATTTAAAGCCTCGAAATTGTGGTAGTCATCTTCAATCTCAGGACCTTCTTCAACACTAAAACCGATTTGCGCAAAATACTCTTCAATTCGTTCGAGAGTTCTATTAACAGGATGAATTCCACCGACATCCGATTGCCGCCCAGGTAAAGTAACATCAATTGACTCTTTCTCGAGCTGCTCTGCAATTCGTTCGTTTTCGAGCACTTCGCGACGCGCATCGATGGCTTGCTGAACTTCTTGTTTTGCGACATTAACTTTTTGTCCAAATGCAGGACGCTCTTCTTTAGGCAATGCGCCAAGTTGTTTCATTTGAGACGTGATCAACCCTTTCTTTCCCAAAAATTCGACCTTTACTTGCTCTAGAGCATGCAAATTTTCGGATTGTTCAACCGCCTTTTTTCCGTCCGCGATAAGATTTTCTAACGATGACATGACATCTATACCTGTTATCAGAGTGCTCGATTAACTTTACAACGACTTTTTAAAATGTATTTGTTTGAACTCTATTTTGTATTCAAACAAATACATTCTAACAGTTGAAATTAAATTACTTTTAAAACGAAAAAGGGAAAGAACCTAAGGCCCTTTCCCTCGTAAGGATTCCAAAAAAATCTGGAATAATGTCTTACTTACGCAGACAGGGCAGCTTTAGCTTTTTCAGCTAGTGCTGCAAAAGCGGCTTTGTCGTAAACCGCAATATCCGCTAGGATTTTTCGATCGACTTCAACTGACGCTTTTTTCAAGCCATTGATGAATCGGCTGTAAGACAATCCGCACTCACGGCTCGCAGCATTAATACGCTGGATCCAAAGTGCGCGGAACTGACGCTTACGTTGACGACGGTCACGGTAAGCATATTGTCCGGCTTTAATCACTGCTTGTTTAGCCACACGGAATACACGACTACGCGCACCGTAATAACCTTTTGCAGATTTTAAAACTTTTTTATGACGTTTGTGTGCGGTGACACCACGTTTAACTCTTGGCATGGTTCAAACCTCCCACTTATAAATACGGTAACTGACGATCAAGTTGAGCACAGTCGGCTGGAGCAACCATCTTCAAGTGACGAAGATGACGCTTTCGCTTAGAACTCTTCTTAGTCAGAATATGACGTAAGTGAGATTGGCCATGTTTGTAGCCACCTTTACCAGTTTTTTTAAAGCGCTTGGCTGCGCCGCGATCGGTTTTGATCTTTGGCATGGTAATAACTCCGCATTTGTTACCAATGATTGAGCTAAATCTTAGCTCTTAATTATGCTGCAGGCCGATTGATTAAATAATTAAGCAAACTGTTCTACTGCGCGCTACAGCTACCAGATATTGAGGTAAATCAACTGACTTACCTCGAGTCATCCCCAGTCGGTTGCGAATAGACCGCAAGGGATGGTTTTAAACCAGCCTCGGCAAGGAGACTTAGTTTAAATTCTTATTTCTTCTTTTTGGTGGGCGCCATGACCATGGTCATTTGACGTCCCATCATAGTTGGACGAGACTCTACTTCACCGTATTCTTCAAGATCTTTCTCGACTCGGCTGAGTAACTCCATCCCTAATTCTTTGTGCGCCATCTCTCTACCACGAAAACGAACAGTTATCTTCGCTTTATCACCGTGCTCTAGAAACTTGATGAGATTACGCAACTTAACGTTATAGTCCCCGATATCCGTTCCGGGACGAAATTTAATCTCTTTAATTTGCACTTGCACCTGCTTTTTCTTCGCCGCAGCTGCCGCTTTTTTCTTCTCAAACAAAAATTTGCCGTAATCCATGATCCGGCAAACCGGAGGTTTCGCATCAGGAGAGATTTCGACTAAATCGAGTTCTACTTCCTCGGCAGCGGCTAATGCCTCCTGCCCGCTCATTACGCCGGCTTGTTCACCGTCAGCGTCGATGAGTCTAACTTCTTTTGCTGTTATTTCTTCATTTATGCGCTGGGCCCTTTGTGGACCGGCTTTGCCTTTTGGACTTTTAATGTCTCATTCCTCCAGATAATTTCAAATTACACACTTTTTCGACCCAGGTCGTTAACAGCCTCGCTGAGTAAAGCTTCGAATTCATCGAGTTCCATAGCTCCTAAGTCTTCACCCGCTCGAGTTCTTACCGCAACTCGACCTTGTTCCATCTCTCGATCACCCACAACCAACAGATAAGGTACGCGCGATAAAGTATGCTCGCGAATTTTAAAGCCGATCTTCTCGTTTCTCAAGTCTACTTTTGCTCTAAAGCCCTTATTATTCAATGAAAGTGCGACTTTTTGAGCAAATTCCGCCTGATTATCTGTAATATTCATGATTACGGCCTGTGTTGGCGACAACCAAGGCGGGAATTTTCCTGCATATTCTTCAATCAAAATTCCGATAAAACGCTCAAGAGATCCCAAAATTGCGCGGTGAATCATAACAGGCGTCTGCTTATTCCCATCTTCACCTACAAATTCAGCTCCAAGCCGACCTGGCATAGAGAAGTCTAACTGAACGGTTCCGCATTGCCATACACGATCGAGGCAATCCCGAAGAGAAAACTCAATTTTTGGGCCGTAAAAAGCACCTTCTCCGGGTTGCAGTTCATATTCAATATCTTTGGACTTTAATGCTTCAGCTAATGCTTCTTCTGCTTTGTCCCAAATTTCATCACTACCGACACGCTTCTCTGGACGAGTCGATAACTTAATTTCTATTTTATTGAAACCAAAGTCAGCATAAACTTGATAGATCATATCGATAAGTAACGATACTTCATCTTGTATTTGATCTTCGGTACAAAATACATGCGCATCATCTTGAGTAAAGCCTCGAACACGCATCAGGCCGTGCAAGGCTCCTGATGGCTCATTACGATGACACGAGCCAAACTCAGCCATTCGCAATGGCAAGTCTCGATAGGACTTTAAGCCTTGATTATAGATCAATATATGTCCAGGACAGTTCATCGGTTTCACAGCGTATGTGCGATTCTCAGACTCAGTAGTGAACATATCGTCTTTAAACTTTTCCCAATGACCGGATTTTTCCCATAAACTGCGATCTAGCACCTGAGGGGCCTTTACTTCTTGGTAATCGTACTTTCTCAAAACATCTCGAATGTAAGCTTCTAATGTTTTAAAAATTGACCAGCCATCATTATGCCAAAACACCATTCCCGGTGATTCTTCTTGAAAGTGAAAAAGGTGTTGCTGTTTACCTAGCTTACGATGATCTCTCTTTTCAGCTTCTTCCAGTCGGTGTAAGTACTTCTTTAAATCTTTTTTATTCGACCAGCAAGTTCCATAAATCCGTTGCAGCATTTCATTGTTAGAGTCACCTCGCCAATAAGCTCCAGATACTCGCATTAACTTAAAAGCTTTTAGCTTTCCAGTACTCGGAACGTGTGGACCACGGCAAAGGTCGATAAAATCTCCCTGTTTGTACAGAGAAATATCTTCATTAGTCGGAATGCTCGCGATGATTTCTGCTTTATATTCTTCGCCCATGTTACGAAAAAACTCGACCGCTTCGTCTCTCGGCATAACCGAACGTTCGACTTGGAAATCCTCTTTCGCGAGCTCAGTCATTTTCATTTCTATCGCTTGAAGATCTTCAGGAGTGAAAGCTCGCTCGTAAGCAAAGTCGTAATAAAAACCATTATCGATAACAGGACCAATGGTGACTTGGGCTTCAGGAAACAATTCCTTAACTGCCTGAGCCAGAAGATGAGCACAAGAATGCCGTAATACTTCAAGGCCCTCTTCGTCACGTTCGGTAATTATTGCCAGGTCAGCGTCTTTAGCGATAGTAAATGTAGTATCCACTTCTTTACCGTTAACTACTCCGGCCAAAGCGGCTTTCGCCAAACCTGGACCAATGTCATTTGCCACGTCAAATACAGTGACGGGATTATCGAACTGTCGCTGACTTCCATCAGGAAGGGTAATTACTGGCATTACTAAACCTTTGATTTCTCATTGAAAGTAAAAATATAATTCTACCAATCTGTCAGATAGATTGGACAACTGGCGATTTTATATCAACTAGGCGCGCTCTGGCTACATAAGGTTATGAAAAGAAGTCATATTTTTGATTTATGAGGAGATTCTTTATATTTAATAGTGACTTTGAAAAGATGCCCGATTTAATAGAAAGCTAGTTCAAGCTCCAAAAAGCGGGTATCAAGATTAGGGTACACACCGCTACAAGAATACTCAGTGGCAGCCCTAATCTTAAATAATCACTCATTCGGTATCCACCCGCACTGTAAACCATGAGGTTGGTCTGATAACCCATCGGAGAAATAAAGCTTGCGGATGCGGCGACCATGATAGCGATCGCGTAAGGAATCAAATTATATCCCATCGCCTCAACGACGCCAGAAACAAGTGAAAATGAAATTACGGCAGCCGCATTATTCGTTACCATCTCAGTAAGTACGACGGTCATTAAGTAAACAGCTATTAATAGACCAATAGGATGATTACCTAATACCAATAGTACATTGTCGGCGATAACTTTTGCTCCACCTGAAAGCGTTAATGCTTTTCCCAACCCAAATGCCAGGCCAATTGTCAACAATACTTGTAAATCTAAACTCTGCTTTGCTCGATTAAGACTAATACATCCTGTTACCAACATCATTGCAGCTGAGCACATTGCTGCGACAACCACCGGCACCAAGCCGCTTACTCCCAAGGAAACTAGTGCGAACAAACTTATCCAGGCCCAAGGTCGTTTCTCGCCGTTATCTAAATTAAGATCTTCCAAACCGTTAACCAATAGAAAATCTCGAGAATACAGGAACTGCTCGACAAAACTTCTTCGAGCTAACATCAATAACGTGTCTCCAGGACGCAAAACGATATCGCCGGTTTTCATCTTCAACCGATAACCATTTCTAACAACAGCGATAATCGCCGCATTATAGCGCTTACGAAACTGGCCTTGTTTTACCGTTTTTCCGATCAAAGGATGATGCTGACCGATTACCGCCTCAACCAATCTGGCGCGACCAGTATTTCCCGACAACTTAAAAACTTGTTGCTCAGCCAACTTTAAGCCTTCAATTTCTAATAGCTCACTGATTGAATCAACAACTCCCGTAAACACCAAGCGATCATTTGCCACAAGTGAAACTGATGGTCCTATCGCCGCCATCACTAAATCGCCTCGAATAATTTCAATCAAATAAAGGCCATGAAGATTTCTTAATTCAGCTTGTTCCAGAGTTTTCCCTACTAGAGGACCATCTGCACTAACGAGCATTTCCACACAATACTCTCGCGTTTTACCTAATGAGCTTCGTGGAGAACGTCTTTCTTTTAATAATCTTTTTGAAAAAATTGCAAGGTATAGAATTCCAACAATGGTAATCGGAACTCCAATCAAAGCAATGTCGAAAAACCCGAGATTATTTTTAAATTCTGATTCTTGAATAAACCCATATATAATTAAATTTGTGCTTGTGCCCACTAAAGTACATGTTCCGCCTAGAATGGCTGCGTAACTGATGGGTAAAAGAAAACTGCTATTACTCCAGCCTTTCTTTTTACTCCAACTCGAAATAGAGGGTATTAAAGCAGCAACAATGGGTGTGTTATTTAACAATGAACTTAACAAAGCTACTGGCGCGGCTGTTTTTATCACACCTTGCTCTACCGTCTTAACACCCGATGTAATTTTTTGAATTAAAGGTTTAAGGGCACCACTTTCATTCATACCTGCAGCAACCACATACAAGCAAGCAACCGTTATAAGCCCTGGATTAGAAAAACCTGACAGAGCTTGCTCAACTGGAATAACCTGAAATAACAGAAGGGATAATAATCCACCGCCAAAAATTAATTCTGGCTCTTTTCGCGTAAATAGCAGCGCCAAGAAACACGCGAATACAACCGACAAAACCAGATAAGGTTGCATAATTATTTAGCTGTTTCTGTTAATTATTTTTTTTGTATATAAAAAATCAATCACTTGTTGAGCCGAAGCCTCTATGGATTGTTCATTTGTCTTAATGTGGATTTCTGGTTGCTCCGGTGTTTCATAAGGAGAGGAAATACCCGTGAAATGCTTTATTTCTCCTTGCCGTGCTTTTTTATACAGTCCTTTCGGATCTCTTTGTTCACAAACACCAAGTGGCGTATCAACGTATACCTCGATAAATTTGTCACCAGCAAATGCTCTTGCTTGCTCACGATCTTCTTTAAATGGAGAAATAAATGCCGTTCCTACAATCAATCCTGAATCAATAAATAATTTCGAAACTTCTGCTATTCGTCGTATATTTTCTTTTCTCGATGCATCATCAAATCCAAGATCAGCATTGAGTCCATGACGGATATTATCACCATCCAATAAATAACTGTGGCAACCTAATTCATATAACTTGCGATCGACCGCATTCGCGATAGTTGACTTTCCAGAACCAGACAACCCGGTATACCATAATAAGCAAGCATCATGGCCTTTTTGAGAAACTCTTTCATCATGTTCAACGGCTGCATTATGCCAAACAATATTGGAGCTCATTACACTCTCCCATGTCCCATATTTTATCTTCAACCAACAAAAAAGCCCCTTGCCAGGGGCTCTTAATTTTTCTTAATATAAAGTTAACTCAATTTTGTATTCAGTTCAGGAAAATGCTTTCTCAACAGCTCAATAAGATCTTTTTCAAAAGGACTCAAAGCCACTTTTTCATGTTGATGCTCAGTCTTTCCAATTAAAGCAGACTCGATCATTCCTGCTCCAACAGTTAAATTAGACATCCGGTCAATAATAATAAATCCACCGGTTTGCTTATTTTTCTGGTAAGCATCAAAAACAACGGGTTCCGATAGGCTTACATCAACCGAACCAATTTCATTTAACTCTAAAAAGTTTGCGTCGTTTTCTTCCAAAGTATTAACATCGATTTGATGGCGAATTTTTTCGAACTCACCCGTCACTTGTTTACTTGCAAGCTTAAAATAATACTCTCGACCCGGTTTCATTGGATCATCGTGCATCCAAATGATCTTTGCACGGAGACGAGGTGACACATGGGGCAAAGCGTCCTTTTTAACGATCATATTGCCACGACTGACATCAACTTCATCATTTAAAGTCAATGTGACGGCCATCGGCGCGGAAGCTTCATTAAGCTCACCATCATAAGTTACGATTGATTTGATGGTCGAAATCGTTCCTGAGGGTAATACACGAATTGTATCACCCACCTTAACATTACCTGCTGCAATGGTTCCTTGAAATCCACGAAATTCGGAGTTCGGCCGACTGACAATCTGAACGGGAAAACGGAAATCGTCGTTTAGATGAGCTGATTCAATATCAGTTTTCTCAAGATACTCCATCAATGTTGAGCCACGAAACCACGAAAGATGTTCACTCGGATTAACCACGTTATCACCTTTCAATGCAGAGATAGGCACGAAACGAATGTCGGGAATATCTAATGAACCTGCTAATTCTAAATATTCATCCTGAATTTCTTTGTAACGGTCTTGTGAATAGTCCACCAAGTCCATTTTATTGACAGCGACTATAACTTGCTTTATTCCTAAAAGAGAGCAAATAAAACTGTGGCGACGTGTTTGCGTTTGAACGCCTTTGCGGGCATCGACTAAAATAATCGCCAGATCACAAGTAGAAGCTCCAGTAGCCATATTTCGAGTGTATTGCTCGTGGCCAGGCGTATCAGCAATGATGAACTTTCTTTTATCTGTCGAAAAATATCGATAAGCGACATCAATCGTTATACCTTGCTCACGCTCAGACTGAAGACCATCGACTAAAAGAGCCAAGTCTACTTCATCCCCTTGAGTACCCACTCGTTTACTATCTTCTGAAATGGCTGCTAACTGGTCTTCAAAAATCATTTTACTATCGTGCAACAAACGCCCAATCAATGTGCTTTTACCGTCATCCACACTTCCACAAGTAATAAAACGTAATAACTCTTTATTTTCGTGTTGCTTCAAGTAAGCCAAGATATCTTGTTCTATTAGAGGCGATGCATGACTCATCAGAAATACCCCTCCATTTTCTTCTTTTCCATAGAGCCAGCTGAGTCACTATCAATAACTCGCCCCTGACGCTCAGACGTTTTGGTCAACAACATTTCTTGAATAATTTCCGGTAACGTCTCTGCTTCAGACTCGACCGCTCCAGTCAATGGATAGCATCCTAACGTGCGAAAACGAACTTTTTTCATCATCGGCTCTTCACCGTCACCTAGAGGCATACGATCGTCATCAACCATTATCAAGGTGCCATCGCGTTCGACAACCGGACGCTCTTTAGCAAAATACAAACTCGGAATCGGTATTCCCTCTAAGTAGATGTATTGCCAAATATCAAGCTCGGTCCAATTAGACAATGGAAATACTCGGATGCTTTCTCCCTTATCTACCTTGCCGTTATATATATTCCATAACTCAGGACGCTGATTTTTAGGATCCCAACGGTGATTTTTATCTCGAAATGAATATACTCGCTCTTTTGCTCGAGACTTCTCTTCATCTCGACGAGCCCCACCAAAAGCAGCGTCGAACCCAAATTTATCCAATGCCTGTTTAAGAGCTTGTGTTTTCATGATATCCGTATGTTTGGCTGAGCCATGATCAAATGGATTAATACCCATTTTCTTGCCTTCTTCATTCTGATGAACGATTAATTCGAAATCCATATCCTTAGCCATTTGGTCACGAAACTCAATCATCTCCCGAAATTTCCAGGTAGTATCAACATGCATTAAGGGGAATGGAATTTTGCCAGGATAGAAGGCTTTTTTAGCGAGATGCAATAACACCGATGAATCTTTACCTACTGAGTAAAGCATCACCGGCTTTTCAAACTCTGCTGCGACCTCTCGAAAAATGTGGATAGACTCCATTTCGAGGGCTTTTAAGTGATTGATTTTTTTTGAAATCATTAGAATACAATTCAGCTGATATTTTTGATTATCATATCAGCCAGATTTACTGAATTCTAATAAAAACTTAAAATAATGAATTAACTAAGATATCTAACTGAGAGTTTTAAACTGAACAACTTTTTCCTCGCCACTTTTAAGGTCTGCCTGACTTTTCCACAAAAGATCACAAACCGCGTGCTGAGGATTATATCCAGTCGGTAATCGCAACAATAACTGTGCAATACCTTCACAATCCATGTTATTACATAAGTTATCAAGTAATTCTAGGGATTTACTCATCTCTTCCCAGCCTAGATATTCTTCGTTGGCCGTCATTATTCGACTATGCTCTGTTCCTTCAACATTTTCACCAATTAATAATTCCTCATAGAGCTTCTCGCCAGGACGAAGACCGGAATATTGAATTTCAATTTCTCCCCGAGAGTTATCAGAAGACTTAATCGAGCGTCCCATTAAGTGGATCATACGTTCTGCAAGAGTCGCTATTTTAACAGGCTCTCCCATATCAAGAACAAAGACATCACCACCTCTTCCCATCGCTCCGGCTTGAATAACCAATTGAGCAGCTTCGGGAATCGTCATAAAATAACGAATAATATCAGGGTGAGTTACTGTAACAGGACCACCAGACTTTATTTGCTCTCGAAATAAAGGCACTACAGACCCAGAAGAACCTAGTACATTTCCAAATCGAACCATAGTAAAAATAGTTGAATTACTTTTTTCGCTCATGCCTTGGAGAACTAATTCAGCAAGTCGCTTACTGGCTCCCATAATATTTGTTGGTCGAACAGCTTTGTCGGTGGAAATCAAAACAAACTTTTCAACGCCCGCGTTTAGAGCGGCTTCAGCAGCATGAAAAGTACCGAATACATTGTTACGAATGCCCTCAACGATATTATGTTCCACTATTGGAACATGCTTGTAAGCAGCGGCATGATAAACAGTTTGAACTCCGAATGACTCCATGCATTTTGCCATCCGATTTTTATGCTGAACTGAACCCAACAAAGCAAACAGCTCTATGTCCAGCTGTCTTTTCTTAATAATTTTTCTAAGCTCACGCTCAATCGCATATAATCCATACTCTGATAACTCATATAACAAAAGAGTTTTTGGTTTAAGCTGTATTATTTGGCGGCATAATTCCGAGCCGATAGAACCGCCCGCCCCTGTCACCATCACAACTTTTTCTGTAATACACATTTCCAAAAGTGAATCATCTGGAGCGACAGAATCTCTTCCAAGAAGGTCTTCAATATCTAATTCTTTTAACTCTTCAATATTAACTTTTCCACTGACAATATCCTCCATGCCAGCAATAGTTTTTACTCTCAATGGAAAAGGCTCTAGCTTTCTGAGTATCTCATTTCTTCTTGAGCGAGTTACAGAAGGTAAAGCCAAAAATACATGGGTTAATTGATACTTCTCTATGATAGCTTCTATTTCTCGAGGCGTGTTCACTTTCAAACCATCTATCTCAGCGCCTAAAAGCGATATATCATCATCAAAAAATACTGCTGGCTTATACTTATCACCATGGGCCAATGCAGAAGCTAGTTGACGACCAGCCGCTCCTGCGCCATATATCGCAACTGAAGATACATCTTTATTCATTTGCTGAACATAAGCTTTGAATGCTAAACGAGAACCACCAATAAACACTGTAAGGAATGACCAATAAAACAACGCTTGAGTTAACGCAAATTTGCCATTGAATAGTAAGTAAAAACTGCTAAAAATAGCTGCACTGATAGAAACACCGATAAGCAAAACAGAGATTGTTGTAGTCCCAATATACCTAAGGATAGCTCGATAAAACCCAAGCTTAACAAAAATAATTATTGAAATTGATGCTGTCAGTAAACTAATTGCAATATCATTTGGTGTCCAAACAAACCCATCGCTTGCTTCTACCCATGCCGCAAGTGCAATGCAAAATGGTATACACATGAGATCAAATAGGACGGTCATAGCCCGCTTAACGGGCCTAGGAGAGTTTATAAACCAATGGATAGCGGTATTCATTTTTATCATATTTATCATTTTCTAATCCGTGTACGCTCGGGTAACAGTAGACTCTAAATTCCTTTTATTCAATAACTTAAGCAAAATATCCCCCGTTAGTACCTAGGATATGATTATTTAATTATAGCACTAGCTAGCTTTTTGGCGCTAACTTCATTTTTTAGTTCTAAATTTCGCAGTTCTGGTTTTACAAAATATAAGTTTAACTAATTAAATAAAAAACTCGAGTTATCTACATACTAACTAAATCATATTCCTCAACTATCAAAGTACCGTCGTAGAATTTAAGACTCATATTGTTTTTTCCCTCGTCTACAGATGCTTTCCAAATAATTACTTTTTGACCTTGATCATTAAAATAGTAAGCCCCTGGGTAAGGGTGGGTAACCGCTCTGATCAATCTTTCAGCTTCAAAAACACTTCCTTCTAAATTGATTTCTCCATCCTCCGGTTTTCGACCTGGCCATTCAGTTGCAAGTTCATGAACTTGTGGTTTTAATACAATATTCTCATTTCTAAGTTTATGAAACACTTCTTTTATCAGACGCACATGCGCAATATTTACTTGATCATACAATTTCGCAGCATCAGTAGAACCGTCAAGAGGAATTTCTACCTGAGCAACTATATCTCCCGTATCTACACCTTCGTTCAATTTAAATAAAGTCACGCCTGTTTTATCTAAACCTTTTAAGATTGCCCAAGGAATAGCAGCTCTACCTCTTCCTTCAGGCAATAAAGTCGGATGGATACCTAACACTCCTTTCTTTGGTGCTGACAATAGTTCATTACTAGCAATTTGAGACCAGCCAATAATGAAAAGCCAGTCAAGATCGTACTCTTTTATAATGTCTATACATACTTCATTGTTTATGTGTGAGCTCTTAACTAATGGAATATTATTGGTACTACAAAACTCGTCAAGATAAATACGGCCAGACTTATTTCTCGCCTGTCCGTCCTCCAAGGTAATCGCTAAATCAAGTTTACCATCAACTTCATAGATAGCTTCCATACAAGACAAACCTAGTTGTACGCACGTAACAAACCCAAATTTCATCGACGTTCCTCAATAAATAGGAGGTGGTTTTAGCAGATATAAAAATGTATTCAAAATTATTTTGATATCGCCCAAGAAAGTAATTTTATTTGCATATTCACCATCTAACTTTGCCTTTTCACTAACAGACATTCCATCAAAAGAGTTGATTTGTGCTAGGCCTGTCAATCCAGGTTTACAGCTCAATGCACCGTTACTCGCTCTTAGCTCTATTAGCTCTTTTTGTAAAGGAATCGGGGGTCTTGGGCCAACAAAGCTCATTTCACCTTTCAGCACATTAAAGAGTTGCGGTAACTCATCTAAATTTGTTCTACGAATTAGCTTTCCTATCCAAGTGAGTGATATTTCACCGAGTTCATCGGATGCTTTATCTCCTGTATTCACGGGCATACTACGAAACTTATAAAATTGAAACTTTTTAGCTTCCACTCCGACTCTTACCTGCTTAAAGATAACGGGGCCAGGGTCGAAGAGCTTAATTAATAAAGAAATTAAAAGCATTAATGGGCTGAGTAAAACTACTGAGGAAATGACAATAAATAAGTCAAAAAGACGTTTCCCAAAAGCTCGATACATTACACCAGCTCTCTCTGAAAAATCGTTTGAAATGCTTCCGCATAATTTTGCCCATTTTGCGCGCCTCGATACGCGGCCAAGCCTTTAATTGCTTCGACACTTCTTGGATGAGGATATTCACGCATCACGTTTCTATATTTGGACAATGCTTGTAGCTTAACATCTAACTCATTTTCGATTTCAACGAATAGATTTGGTCGAAAACCTTCCATGTTTTTCTCATATGCCCAGTCAGTAGCGGATTGAATTTCCATAAAATGTAGTGACTTTAGCGGAGGAACGTCATCTCTCCTTTGATAGAGCCTACTTGCAGCTAAACAAGCGCGAGAGATCTGGTGATGATCATCATTTAAGTCTGAAGGATGATGGGTAAATATTCGAGTTGGTTTGAATTGAAGAATTTGCTTTTCAATAAATTGAACTAACTCTATATGGTCAACCGTATTCAACCGAATATTTGGAAAACTACCCAATACAGGCTCTGAAAAGCCTAATACTTCGTTTGCTTTGAGACAATCTAAATATAGTTCTTCGTCAGTAGGCCTCAAATGCCTAGCATCAACATTCCCACATAATATAATTGACTGTACTATTTCACCTTGTTTTACTAACTTATGGCCTGAAGCACCAAAGCCCAAAATCTCGTCATCAGGATGTGCTACGACTATCAAATTTAATTCTGGATTCAACTTATACTTTCCTATTTGTTGTTTTTGAGAAAATCTGTAGCAGTACTTTTCAGAGTGCTTGCCATAGAAACCTCGGGTTTCCAATTTAACAGTTCTTTTGTCTTTGAAATATCAATTTCTAAAGATGAGCAAAGTTTAATGTATAAATCCTGTCTTCCAATCATATTAAAACAAATTTTTAAAAAATTCTGCGAGATCGGAATTAAATTCGTATTTACTTCTAAATATTGACACAAAAGCTGAAGCAAACGCGTAGTTGACACATCATCATCATCAGAAACCATAAATATTTCATTTGCAGCTGCTGGATGTTTGATACAATGAATAATTAACGAAACCAAGTTATCAATAGATACGAGGCTACGAGAATTATTTATCGCCCCTAAAGGCAATGGAATCCCTTTAACTAACCACTTCATCATAGATTGAAAGTTAGCTTTAACACCTGGACCATAAATTAACGGCGGACGAATAATCACAACTTCCAAACCCGATTCTGAAGCAATACGCATCAAACCTTGCTCTGCTTCATATTTAGAGATGCCATATGGGTCACTAGGTGCAGGAGGTGTGGAGGCTGTAAAAGCCTGACCCGCCTCAGTTTTTTCTCCGTTAACTTTTATTGAACTAATATAGATAAACCTTTTCACACCCGCTTTAGATGCTTGCTGAGCCAAGTTCAAAGTACCGCAAGTGTTTACTTTTCTAAATTCATATAGAGGGTCAAGAGCTACTTCGTTTAAAATATGGGCCCTTGCAGCGACATGAATTATGCACTCAACTTTAGATAATCTATCAGCGTATTCGGTTTTAGAGTCAATACCACTAACGATTGCTTTATCAAATAAACTTTTAAAACCTGCATTTCGGCAAAATGAAACTCCATCATATCCCGCTTCTACTAGCTTTTGAGCGAGAAATGAGCCTACGAAACCACTTTCTCCAGTTAAAGCAATCACAATATCTACTTCACCTCGCTTATAATGGAATTAGCCATATTTTTCATAATAGATTTTCGTCGATACTTTTCAACAAAATTAGCTCTATCAACATTACAAAAATTCAATTTACTTAGTTGTTGAATTGCAGCGACTTCATCGCAAGGATAAAAAACTCCAGCATTAGAAATATTCTCGTTTATGAAGGTTGCAGCATAACCAGAAACTCCCGCTAAAATCGGCTTTCCAATTGCTGCGTATTCAAAGACCTTTGATGGCAGTACTTTTTCAAATGCACTGTAATCATTTAAATGTAAGAAGAGCACATCTGCATTAACATATTCCTTGGTTAAATTCTCTCGAGTCATAGGAGGTAACAACTCTACATTATTCAGATTCTCCACAGCGTTCTCTAAAGCCTTTCTACGTCCTCCATCACCTATTACTCGAATCATAAAATCATCACCGACTTTTAGCGCTAGCTTCGGTACAACCCTATGTAATCCTTGTCCTTCTCCAATATTACCCGCGTAAAGGATAACTTTCTTTTTAGTACTTTGCTCACTTGAGAGCTCAGCGTATCGCTTAGTGCCCAGCAAGAACTCATCATCAATTCCGTTAGTAAAGAAATCATAATTCAAGCTGTTAAAACGTTCCTCAAAATAGCTTAAGAAACCTCGGGAGACTAAATTTACTTTTTGAACTCTCGAAAAAGTATACTTTTCTATTATCTTTATTACTAAAATTAATGGCTTGTATAATCTGTTATTCAAAACATCATTTATTGTATCTATAAATATATCCCTAATATCTAAATACAAAGGAACCCTTAGTCTTCGTGATATTCTTGCTCCTAAAAATGCAGTAAAAAGTCTTGACGAGGTAGCAAAAATCAAGTCATATTTTCTGTCTTTGACTATCCTTAACACTTCCAAGTAAAACCTCAAAAAAGACTTGGCCTGATCGAGCATTCCACTTTTATGTGAAGGCAACTCAATCCTAAAAATATTGATTCTTTCATCCCTTTCAAACTCTTCTGCTTCTGCAGTGTAGCTAGAATACCTATTAGGCATTGTAGTAAGCACATCTATTTTTATTTTTTGATCTTCAAGAAGCATACTGTCAACAAGAGCGGTCGTACGAAAAGATCCTGCACATAAATCAGGTTTAAAATAAAAGGATAAAATCAAAATCTTCATTTAAACGCTCCATTTTTACCAGCGAAATTTAGAAATAACTTCACTACTTTCGAACTCCACAACTATTCGATTTGTTACCATTGACACACCAAAACTAGGGTACCAATAAGCTTTTTCTATCAAAATATATTTAACATTGTAAAATGTTGCCGTTATTTTCTTAGAGTCATTTACACGTAAAAGCAGTTCATTATTTTTTAACTCTACAATACTCACCTCGGGGTGCAATAAAAAATGAGCAGAGCACTTAGTAAAGTTTCCACTTACATTATCTTTTACTATCAATTCATTTTCAGAGTAATCCCAACTACGGCGATGAATTACTTT
This sequence comes from Pleionea sediminis, assembly GCF_007570825.1. Lineage (GTDB taxonomy): Bacteria > Pseudomonadota > Gammaproteobacteria > Enterobacterales > Kangiellaceae > Pleionea > Pleionea sediminis. Next base: position 348,517 of record NZ_SUNB01000002.1, read on the forward strand.
ACCTGGTAAACGCATATATCCATCATGCTCTGCAAATATCAACTTGGAGTTTTCCTCGTTTTTTAACTCTATATTTTTGGTTAATGCTCTCCTAGCAACTCGAAACCCAGCCCAAACTTCACTTGAATCTTTATCGTCAACTACAACGGTATTGTGAGCCGATGTACTTCTTTGGAATTGTCTTTCTTTTCCAGTCCCATATTCAGAAATACCGGAGTTAACAAAAACTCTTTTGTTAAAAAGACTTAACTCAAAACTCAATGTATCAGCGTGGGCATGACCGGGTTGATAATTTGGACCAACAGTTCCAACATCAACGATTAACTTGTCTGAAGCATTATTTGCCAATGAAATATAACCAGAGTCAACTAGATGAACTGCATACTTTCTCTGAACATTTTTTCGCTCAATCCCCAGCTTCTTTGCGTACTGTTGAATAATATGATTTTTTGGTGCAACACCAAAAGTACTGTCGTTAAAAAAGCTTATTTCTCCGTCTGGATGGCTCATAGTAGCAAGCCAATGCAGAGCGCCTTCAGCTATAGTTCTCCACTCCATACTCCGTTCAAGCAACTCGTCATTTTGACAGATCTCCGCTAGGCAAATTAAGTCTAGTAAATCCCATAGTACAATTTGATGGTACATAGGAGAAAGCTCAAAATGACCACCATCTTTTAAAAACTGTTCAGGAACCTCTCTATCAAGCAGCCGAAGCCCAAGCTTTAGAAATCTTTCAGATGCGGCAGAATTAAGGAAGCAACCAATAAAAACCAATGCTTTTGCGTTTGCAAATAGATGATTTCCCAAAATATGGTATTCGAGTTGCTGCGACAAAGCATCTGCTTGCTGTATTAAGCTCTGTATCCACAAAGAATTTACATCCTTTTGCTTACTCATCCATTTAACCCAGTTAACAATGCGAAGCGATATTGGGTAGGGCTCCCAGCCTACTCCTTTACATGCAGGGTTTTCCTCAATCCAGCGTTGAATAAATGCTTTTTGCAAATCCGCTCTATTGGAGCAATCTATAGAGTTTAGATCGTCGAAATAATGTAAGTTATATAGCCATAGCTTTTCAAAGGAATGGTCATTCCATATGTGACTCGATCTAGAACATGCCTCCGCGGACAAAAACCTGATCTTATTATCATCGAAAAGACTCTGTCGATTGTATACTGGAGAAGACCATGTCCACTCCTGCACAGGAATGGAACCGGAGCCTAACTCTTTTACAGACGGCCGTTTAAAGCGATAATACACGCGAAAGCAGATTTGCTTAAATTGCAAATACTTGACTGTGTGAAAAATCTTTTTCGCTTTACTAATCATATAAACTTCTAACGTAATGATTCTTCGTTCAACTATAGCTACTGTTGACTCTGAATCCAAAACTTAAAATAGAGTAATTGCCATATCTTATATGCGTTATTGTTCTTTTTACTAAAATGATCATCAATTAACTTTTTAGCAAAGCTACTATCAATATAATCAATTGAAGTTAACAACTCAGAAGATATCCGCTCTTTTCCAATTTTTTTAACCAACGCGTCTATGGGCGGGTTGAAACCGGTTTTGGGTCTGTCGATCAAGTTCCTCGGTAAAAAGTCAGATAATAATTCCTTTAGAGGTTTCTTGGTACCCTTGTTATCAATCAAGTTATCAGCTTTCTCGGCGATACCATGAGCAACCAAAGACTCATCTAAAAGAGGAACTCTAAGTTCGATGCTCGCCAACATACTAGCCTTATCAGATACAATTAAATTGTGCGCAAGAAAACCGAAGCGGTCCAAGTATTGTCCCATTTTCACTTTATTTTTTGAAACACCATTAAAACCAGCCATTAGTTTGTTCATAGAAGTACTAAATACGTCGAAATACTCAGCCTCTTCTTTACCAAATAATTGCTGTAACTCTTTCCTACTGAAATAGCCAAGTAATCTAGAATAAGCCACGCCCCAATTACTTTCTTGCGTGTAAGACACAAGGCGCTCAAACTTTTTGTCTAAACTCTTGGGAAATATCCTTAATTTTAGAATAAGCTTTAGTAGTGGCGTAGCTAACTTGAACAAGCTGTGTTTATTTAAAACATGATATCTTGGATAACCAGCAAAAGCTTCGTCTCCACCCATACCACTTAACATAACTTTGTAACCACTTTCTCTCGCAGCTTCTGACAGTTGATAAGTCGCCCAGAAAGTATAGTCTGACACAAGCTCTTCTGATTTAGTGGCTACAAATTTCACTTGCTCGATTAGTTGTTCAATATCTGATTCATCATCTGAAAAACGATAAGATACTAACTTCTTGTCCAAATGTTTAGCAATTTTTCTAGAGTACTCTTTATCAACATTAGAAGCAGGATCTGAAGCATATTCAGCAAAGAAAAGATCTGCGTCTCCAGCTAAACCTGCCAATATACTTGAATCGGCACCACCACTAAAAAATACTCCTAGCGGCACATCAGCAATAAGTTGGTTAGAAACAGAGTTAGTAAGCTTTTCTTTAAAGTTCTGATGATTATTGTATTTTGCTAAAGGTTGAATCTCATTATAAACTACATTTGAACTTGCCAACTCGATAGTCATAAAAGAGCCAGGCATTAATTTCTTAATGTCTTTAAAGCCTGTATTGGGTTCGTATAGGAAGCCTGTGTTAAAAAAGGCATATACATCATTGCGGTCGATCTCCAAACTATCTTTAATGTAGGGCTTTAAACCTTTAATTTCGGAGCTAGCGAAAATACTGCTCTTATTCTTAGAAATGTACAAAGGTTTTATTCCTATGCTATCTCGCACTATATGCACACATCCTTTAACTGAATCCAATATAACAAAACTATACATCCCCTTAAGCATTTTAAAAGAGTCTGTTCCATGCTCTATAAAAAGCTTGAGTATTACTTCAGTATCTGAGCTTCCCACAAAAGGATATTCCTTTCTATCAAGCTCTACGCGCAGTTCGCGATGATTGTATACCTCACCATTAAATACTATTGAGTAGCCTCTGCTATCGTGCATTGGCTGGTTTCCCGCATCAGATAACTCTATAATACTAAGTCGACTATGCCCTAATCCTACAAAAGCATTTTCAATTTTAGTTTCATATACGCCGGTGGCATCTGGCCCTCTGTGTCTTATCAGTTCGAGGCTCTCCCGAATTTCACTTTTGAAACTTGATTCTTGGCTATAGTAAAAACTAATTCCGCACATAATACTCGCTTTTTTTGTTATTTAATTGAACTCCCATTGCGAACAGGAACCAAGTAATAGGGAATGCAATAGAATATGAAAATAAAAGAAAAGAAATCATAAGAGCTGCAAATGGCAATATAGGCCGCTTTATAATAAACAGTAGAAATAAAGGTGTAAGGAACCAAATACCGTAAGCGGTAAGGTAAAAACCAAAAGAAGATACAGGGTGAAAATTCTCACCATATGAACCGTAGAAATATCTTAGATATGAATCATTATCTACAATTTCTTGCGAAATAGACTTTACTTCACCATGACCCACCCCAGCGGGAGACTGTGAGAACGAAATACCTGCAACATAAACAGCGTAGATTCGATACAATATTGAACGGTCTTGAATGAAAAGTTCAGGCTGTGCGAATAAGCGTATTATGGTATGGGCACCACGTCCAACTTCGTCGAACTCCATATCTGGTTGATTCAAGCTAGTAGTCGTAAGCACGGCTATAAGCACAACGAAAGAAGCAATAAACTTCACCACCCCTACATTTTTTAATATTAGTAAAACGATAAATATTAGCAAATAAGCGTAACCAGAACCGGATTTAGTCATTGCAATCATAATTACGATAAAGATTGTATTGACTATAAACATACCTATTTTGATTTTCTTGAGTTTCAGAAAATAAATATTTATCGCTAGTAGACCAACCAATAACCCTCCGAACAGACCGGGCTCTGTTGAAAATGTCGATATTCCTCTATAGCCAAGTTCAGTTACATTAATATTTCGAACTAGAAGAGACTGAATGGAGATCATTTGACTTGGAAAAATGACGAACATCAGTGAAAACAAAAAATAGATAAATATAGCTGCATTAAATACACGCGCGGAAAAGGATTTCCTAAAATGGTATATAAATAATGCTGTACACAGAGCTAGTGGCAAAGCAATTAACTTACCTATCTGTAGATCGACGTTTTCAAGAGGATTAATGTAAATAAATGCAAAACAGCAAAAAACTATGCCAACTAATAATCCAGCTGGAACTTTACCGGTTAAAGCAGACCTCAACAAAAAGTAGAGCAATGCAATCGAACCCGCGATCGGTTGAACATCACTATTTACTGGTACGGGGGATACAAATGGGAATAACGCAAAAACAAAGAATGTGTTTACCACTACTATTTCAAGCTTACCACTAACCATTATTACTAGTCTTATTCCAAATGAACACTCTTGTATTGGTAAATACGGAGAACGAAGCAATAGTTAACACTATAGTTAATAGCACAATTTGAAAGTCAAATTCTCTCAAAAACCCAAATAGACATATTAAAACTGCACCTGACAACATAAAACTATATAAAAGCATTGAAAAGTTTTTTTCTTTATTTAGATACATATAAAAAATACTTGGTAAGAATATGGTGAGCGCGCATCCTTTTAATGTTATTTGTAAATAAAAGAATTCGATATAGTCAGCATAGGAACTAAAAAACGCGTGTATAACCCACGATGAAACTGCGATATAAAGTGTTGACAATATAAAAATTATTAACAAATAATATAATTGAAACTTACCTCCTTTATCAAAGCCATCCGGGCTCGAATATCTGGACAGCAAGTATGGAGATAGTAGGTATAAACAAGAAGACACCCCCATGTAAAATAAATTACTGAAGTTGTCATACAACTGATATTGCCCTATAAAACCTTCTGGCATCGTTTTGTTTACAATAAACTTATCGACAAACAAAAAGATAAATATCGCTCCGTTTATAACTAAATGCTGCAGTGGCACTAACCAAGTCTTCAATCTAGGCAAATACAACATTGTAAGGTGCTGCGCTGCAAACTTTCGAACCATGAAAAACACAATATATGCAGCAGAAGAGAGCAGTCCGAAAAACACTGCAATCATGTATGAATCAATAATATCTGCATCTAAATGCATCAAAATGACAAATACCATCAATGTCACAACTGGATAAGCGCAGTTAAATTTAATTAATGAAACTTCTTCTAATAATGACCGGTAGTAAGATTGACCAAAAGATCTAAATGCATTGAAGAACAGAACACCACAAATTAATAACGACAAAGCTGACTTATCATTGAAAATCAAAAAACAAAGTGCTAAACATATGCCTATAATTAGCGTTTGACTGAAGTAACGCTTGAGATAGATGTCATACGAACTTACCTCGTTTATTTTCACATCTTTTATAAAACTAGAACCAATACCTGAGTAAATTATTGTTGTTGTGCTTATCACTAGTAAAAACGGTAAAATACGGCTATATTCCGATGGTTCGACGACATAGCCAATGTAAAACAATATTAATGACAATATGGCAAGTTCAAAAAACTTGCCTATGACATATCTCAATATTTTTTTTACTATCACCGGTTATACCTATACCAGCAATTCTTTTTTGACAGTTATATCTTTTAAAACGTGTGACAAATTCCACGCAGAATAATCGACATTTTGGAAAGCACTCAACAACTCTTCCTTAAGGGCCTCCAAACTGTTCACTGATTTACAACTATTACCTATAATTGACTCGATAATAGATTGTGAATAAGCATCGATTGCTACGGGTATCACTTTTTTTTGCAGCTCAATCGCCTCAACTAAAATCGAAGATGTTTTAGAAATGACAACCCTTGCTTTAATTAACCCGTTTAAATAGAACGACTCTGTATCTAAAGCAATTCGATCAGAAATTGTTTCATAATTATAAGAATCTCTGGGATGATTTCTAATAATTAGTTTCCACTCATCAGGTAATTCTTTCAAGACTGATTTCACTATATTGACATTATCATTTATGCCGTAAGGCTGCGTATAAAAAATTACACTTTTGTCTAGTTCCTCCGAGTCACAACGCTCCACCAACGATGACAATGTAAAACTGCCAATATACTCTATACGAGCATTTTTATATAACTTCTGTAAAAGCAGATTATCAACTCGCGATTTAGCAAATAGCAGATCCTGAGCGGGAAACTTTGGAACATAAAGATTGCCAATACTAATTGTTTGCAACCCTACCAACTCTATATCTCTCTTAGCAGTGACGCAAGCGTCGATAAGAGCATATCGACTGGTCATTTCTAGTGAATAAACCCGAGAGTAACTCCCCAAATCTAAAAATCGTTTCAGCCCTCTATAATAAGCAAAAGACGTCAAAAGGCAGCTCGATTCACTGAGTAAAGTCTTTTTACTTAGTTTAATTTCGCCATTTAACACCGTTAGGCTTACTAAAGAATCCAGGCAGAATAACTCTTTTATTTTCCAAGCGATGAAATCGAACAATGACAGTACAATTTCCTGAACACCTATCAATGAAGTGTATTGTTCAGATTGTATTTTTCCAAAACCAGGTCCTCGAACTAATTCGATGCCAGTGACTGTATTCTTGAGATATTCAATATTTTTTAGCTGATCACCTGTCCTAAAAATAGCAGCCTGTTTAGCGGCAAAAGTCCTTCTCTTCGAGAACTGAACTGAAGAGAATAAGTTGAAACTCGTGATAGTAAGGAGAGCAAAATTGCGGATCCACTTAACAAGTCGAAGCATAAAGATACCCTCTTTTTTCCAATATAGCTTTGACTCTTGCCCTTTTGATTTAACCCACTGAGCAATTAAAGGGTTTAGCATTCTAGCTCTAGAGCTTAATAATGGCCGAGAAACCTCTGTATTTGCAGCTAAATAGACAGACACAAAAGAACAGCTGGAATGACCGCCATACAAGTGTACCGAAGAATAATTAAGCTCATCTAACAAGGTCACTACTTGCAAAAATTCAATAAAAAGGAACTTAAACCAATCATTGACTTGAGAAGTACAGTGATATGCCTCTTCGCCAAACAACTCATCAATTTTATTATCAAATTCTGACGCAAACTGTTGAATCGAATTAGGCTCGACAGAAGATAAGCTAATAGCTTCAGTACAATTAATGCTTTCTACATTGATATTTTTTCCATATATTACGGTGTCGTCTTGTTGAATTTCACTTGCATTTTTTGGGTATGCAAACTCATCTAAAAAAATGAGAACTCTCATTAGCAGCACCTATTTTAGGGGATAATTATTTAACCGTAGCTAATGAGGCACCACTACCAGACAGTGAAGCCACCATCCACAACAATATTTTGACCAGTTACATACTTAGAAAGATCGCTTGCAAGATACACAACGGTTCCCTTTATATCTTCTTCGGTTGCCATTCTTTTCAGAGGAGTCTTTTCAGTGAAGCGGTTGACGAAAGATTCAGGCTGGCCTCTAAATACGCCACCCGGGCTAACAGTATTAACTCTAACATTTGGAGCCAATACTGTTGAAAGCCACCTAGTTAGTTGTGTGAGTCCACCTTTACTCGCAGCATATGCTGCTGGATTACCCATTGCAGTGCCTTCATACAGGCTCAAATCAGGACCCGAAATCCCATAAATAGAGCCGATATTTACTATCGATGCAGCACCGCTCTTTTCGAACAACGACGCACATGATTTAATCAAACAAAAAGGAGCTGTTAGGTTTACTTCAATTGCGCGACGCCAAGTGTCTATAGACTGCTTCTCAAAGCTTGTAGCCCAGCCATCTAGAGATGAATCACCAACGAATGCAGCATTATTGACCATTATGTCTAGCTTTCCAAACTCCTTTCCAACTTTGTCAGCGACAGACTTAATTTCAATTTCATCCTCGAGATTGACTACAAGCGTCATAACGTTTACAGAGTACTTATGTTTAAGTCCTTCAGCTACAGCATTTAACTTTTCTGTATTAACGTCTAACAACACGAGATTAGAACCTTGTTCCGCAAGCCCTTCGGCAATAACTTGTCCGATATGCCCGGCACCACCTGTTATCAAGGACACGCGCCCCTTCAAATCTAATAATTCGTTTACGCTTTTCATTCTACAGCTCTCTTAATTCAATTTTTCTTTGTTGATTGAGAGACATTTTGCCAGCGACGAGCGTTTTAATTGATCGCACTGTTATACCTGCAGGTATTGCTGGAGTACCGGTTTTCACTTGCTCAATAAACCGATACAAAGTTCGTTTAAACGCAGTGAAATTATCTCGAACCTCGGACTTTGATATCTTTTCAGTTCCAAAAATATCAAATGAAAAGGTGACAATATCTGAACCTAGAGTATCTACTTGTAAGCATGTGCCACAAGCCATTTCAATCAACATTTGTTGATACTTGCCATTGTGCTTACAGTCAACAGAAATGGGTTCGAAATCTTTCAATCCCAAAGCAGTATCAATCATGTGTATACCGTATTTTTCCCAGCCATTAATAACGGCTGCACGGATTAATTTAACATCTCCAAATTCATCTAAACGGTGTCGTGCATGATCTAACTCACCTGCATAACGAAAACCTGAACAAGACATTAGCAAACCATTTTCTAAAAATTGACTAAACCACTCGAGTTCAGATAGCTCCAACGTTAATGGCTTATCAATAAATACAGGTGTACCGGTCTCTAGAAACACTTTAGCTATTGGATAGTGACTTTCAAAGTCATCTCTAGCTATTACAACAGCATCAACGCTTCCCAACATGTCGGTATATTCATTTACCACATTAGGAATTAAACAAGATCTCGCTATTTCTTCACTCAAAGGTTGATTTTGTGTCCAGACATGCGTCACTTGGGCGTCTAACGCAGCCAATTCGCAATCATCTCTCTTCTGCAAGTAATTTAAAATCCCAGTCCATTTAGTTTTACAAAGCTCGTCCTTATTGTAACCATTGATAATTGCAGAAAAAGAATATGGGTGTCCATTCCCTTCGCTAAAACCAATGATTCCTATTTTTACCATGTTGCCCAGCCGCCATCGACGCAAATGTTTTGACCGGTCATATACGAGGAAGCATCACTGCATAAGAATGCTGCAGCACCTTTAATCTCGTGTGCCATTCCAAGCCTTCCAATTGGATTTTTGTCACATAAGCGCTGTTTAAACTCAGGAAATTCATTAATCACGTGCTCAAATGGAAATGGTCCAGGACTAATACAATTCGCACGAATACCATCTTTAGCGAGAAAACTTCCTAAATATTTAGTTAGCTGAATTATTCCAGCTTTCGCGGCTCCATAACTAGGCGGGTTTGCCTGAGGGACTCCCTCATACAGCCTGTAGTCAGGCGCTACATGCCCATACATTGAACCAATATTAAGAATCACACCTTTAGTCTCTTTTAGAGCATCCGTTGATGCTTTAATTAGTCTGTATACTCCGTTTAAACAAACTTCGATGTCATAGTTCCAGTCCTCATCGTTAATCGACTCCCAACTATTTTTCCGGCCAGACCACGCACAGGTTACAAGTATATCAATTTTGCCAAACTGCTCGACCGTATTAGCGACACAAGCATGAATACTGTCAGAGTCAGTTAAATCAAGTGTACAAGCATGCGTTTTAATATCGGGAAAATGCTTATTAATATCGGCGCACTTCTCCTCACATGTTCCAATATTTCGGCTTGCAATCACAATATCTGCACCGAGTTCTGCTAAAGCTTCTGCTATTTGGCCACCAAGTAGGCCAGCTCCGCCAGTTACAAGGGCAACTTTCCCTTTTAATGACATTAAACTTTTCAAGCTAATCATTTTCATTTTTCCTTAATAAAAAACCTTCGGCCATTCTAAACTGAGTTTCATTATCGATATCAATAGATCTATCTGCTGGCATAAGAACAGCGCCTTGTTTACCAAATAGTAGTGAAACAGAATCCTCAGGCAACAAGTCAACTCTAAAACCATAAACGGCACCATTTAGTTGAATGGCTGGCGGAAGTTTCTGTCTAGGCAGCCATGGAATCGCACCATCAATAAATGGTTTTACCTCACCATTTTCTAATTTCCATGCTCTCCAAGGATTTAGCTCAGCCTCAGTGAATGTTGCAACAGAATCGTATTGTTCGAGTAGCTCTATACACTCAACGATATCGTTTTGACTTCTCAGTGGAGAGGTTGCTTCAAGTAAAAGCATATACTTCGCTTCACTGCCTTCGCTTTTTAAGGTACTAATGAGATCTCTTAAACAGTCGATTACAAGTGAGTCGTCGGTAGCCAAATGAGCAGGCCTCTCGTATACTTCTGCTCCACATTGTGCCGCAACACCAGCAATTTTTTCACCGTCAGTAGAGACAATCACTCTATCGATATAGTCACAATCTAACGCAGATTTGATTGGCCAATATATTAAGGGCTTACCTGCAAGCAATTTAATATTCTTGTCTGGAATCGATTTACTTCCTGCTCTGGCAGGAACAACAGCGATAACTTCGTTTCCGTTAATCAATCTCTAGTACTCCATAGTTTCTATATCTTGCTGAGCTCTACTAAAATCATCAATTCTTCCTATATCGAGCCAGTATTCGTGAATTGGTAATTTAAGAACTTTATCCCCTTGTTCTATATGCTTTTCCAACAGAGTCGGCATATCTATTACGGCCATACTATTAACTTTTTTATAAACGTTTGGCGAAATAATATAAATACCGGCATTGACAAAGTATCGATAAGTTGGTTTTTCTACCATTCGTGTAATGAGGTTTCCATTACCTTCAACAACTCCAAATGGAACTTTTACTTCATAATCTCTAACGCACATTGTGACTTCCGCATCATTTTTCACATGAAAGTCAAGTAGATGAGAAAAGTTGACATTAGTCAATATGTCGCCATTTATCATTATTAGAGGAAGCTCTGGCATATCGGAAGGAAGTAAACCCAGCGCACCACCTGTACCCAACGGAGTATCTTCATGCACGTACTTGATGTTCACTCCAAATGCACTGCCATCTCCAAAATAATCCATTATGACCTCTGGAAGGTAATGAGTAGATATATAAAACTCTGTAAAACCACTTCTTTTAAAAATGTCGATAATTATATGCAATATAGGCTTACCACCAACTTTCAACATAGGTTTTGGACAGTTATCAGTCAATGGTCTTAAGCGTGTTCCAAAGCCACCAGCCATTATAAATACAGGATTTTTCTTAGTTTCGACATCTAACGCATCCCTAATTGTAACCAAACCTTGAACGCAGCCGTATTCATCAATCAATGGAACTGCCAATATTTGCTTTTCTTGCATCAGAGTTTTCAGTTGCTCTTTACTGCTGGCTACTGGTGCAGTATGCGGTTCAGTAGTCATTATAGAAGTGACAGAATCATTGAAACCTATGCCATTGAGCATTCCGCGTCTAATATCGCCGTCAGCAACTAAGCCCTTAAGATGGCAATATTCATCTACTACCAAAGCAACCTTCATAGAATTCGAATCAATCACTTTCAATGCTTCGCGAACGTTTGCATCTTCACCAATAAGAACTTTTTTCCAGCTGTTATTCATTTTTTTACTCTCAATGACTCGTATTTTTAGATTTAGCTACTGACTTGCATACGAGTTCCAATTCTAAAACTGGGCACAAACTCTTCTTTTAATTCGTTGTCTATAACTCTTGCCATCTTCGCCAATAACACAGTCGAATCTCCAACTTTAACGACTACGCCACTGGAATCTTTTCCCACGACTTCACCTATGGTTGAGATGTATTCCGGCGCTTGCTCAATCATGCTTGCCTCAATAATTGCGTACTCTTGCTCGTTAATGAAACACCGAGCATTTGGCCCAGGATTCGATATAGCCCGTACAAAGTTACAAAACCGGCGAGCACTCCAGCGAAAGTCAATTAATTCATCACCGACAGATCTCCGCCCATAGTAAGTCCCAACAGGATGAATTGTTTCTTGCTTAGTCCCTTTCCTTTTCCCTGATTGAATTTTTTCAATAGCAGCAGCCAGAACATGAGCACATTCACTAATAGCTTTCTCAAGAAGAGAACCGTAGTTATCAGTTTCAGTTATAGGGTACAATCTCTGTTCAATAATATCACCAGTATCTATTCCCTCATCAATATAATGAGCCGTAATTCCAAAACTAGACTCACCATTTATCAACACCCAGTTTAAAGGATTTCTACCTCGATAAAATGGCAAGGCGCCTGCATGACAGTTAATGAAGCCTAGACGAGGCATGTCTATAATGTCTCTTTTTAGTATCTGATTAAACGACATGGATACAAATAAATCAGCTTCAAATTCCGCCACCTGTTGCAAAAACTCTTTGCTATTAACATTAGGGTGCGGAATAAAAGGAATCTTTAGTTTTTCTGCCCACTGTTTTAGAACGGGGTCTTGTGTATCAAACCTCGGCACAATGAACGAAAGTTCAATACTTTCGTTACCTGTAAATAACTTTATAGCTTCATGTGACCAAGGTCCGTCAGCAAAATATCCAACTTTCATTAAATCAACTCATCTTCATTGTAATTTCGTTCGGCGGTCGTACCAACTAAGTCCCAAAAGTGCATTGGATTCATACCATTACCAGGCCTTTTAATTGTCAAGTTTTCAGCAGAAAAAAGTTCGCCTTTTCTAATATTTTTTGAGGCGACAATACTCTTTCTGGCGATATCAATATTTTTAACTTCAGAAGGCCTTGGTCCTTTTACTCCATCACCAGAGATCTGTTCAACTATTCTGATTGCGGCTATCATATCTTTTAACTCGTGCGGTTCAAGTGACGCTTTATGATCTGGGCCTTCCATTGTTTTATCAAGCGTGAAATGCTTTTCAATTATCAGAGCTCTTTTAGCAGCTGCAGCGACTGGAACAACAATCCCTTGACTGTGATCGGAGTAACCTACGTTTAGTTTAAAAGCATTTTTAATTGTGTCCATTGCATTCAGGTTAATATCCCCATAAGGAGCAGGATACTCTGTCGTACAATGCAATATAGTCACTTTTTCCCTTAATAACCTCTGACCTTTAGAAGAAAAATAGGCCTGAATGAACTTTTCTTCCGAAGGTTCTTCATTAGGATTTAGATACCCAAACGCAATGACTCCGAGAGCAGTTTCTATTTCCGCTAAAGTAGCCATACCAGTTGAGAGAATTATATTCAGCCCAGTTAAAGCATGAGCTAAAATTAAAGGTGCATTAGTTAGTTCACCAGATGGAACTTTAAGCAGCTTCTGGCCAAGTTCTTCAGTTAAAAACCTAAGGCTGTCAGAATCAAAAGCAGTCGATAAAAACGTAATATCTTTGGAGTTACAGTAATTAACTAGCTCTTGGTGATCTTCGTATTTCAACTCTAAACGCTTAAGCATTTCTAGTTGTGATTCCGTGACACCAGTATTAGCCGCTTGATATTTAGCCTGTTCGGCCGATGAGGCAGCTAACTTGTTTGCTCTAAAAGTTTGAAACTTTACAATGTCAGCTCCAGCTTCAGCTGCAGCGTCAATAAGCTTTTTCGCCAAGTTGATATCACCATTGTGGTTTACGCCCGCTTCGGCAATAATCAATACTCTATTCGGATTCAACATAATTATATATCCCTAAAAGATTTATTTAGATAACTAGGTAAATCTAATTCTGAAAGAAGCTTTACAACCAGCTCAGCCGTCCCGCCTTTTCCATACGGATTAATATTTTTCTCAAAATTGACAATCTCTTCGGAGTTGGCGATTTTTTGTAATACCTCAGTTATTACTTGCTCATTCATTGCCAAGTCGATAACAGACTGCGCCCTTGGCCTTCCCAGTTGACGTGTGCCTATATTCAGAGTAACAGTATTGAAACTTGGAGCTTCAATAATTCCACTAGATGAATTACCAATCACGCAACTGACGTGCTCCATGATAGATAAATAACGTATGAAGCCAAGAGAGGGCACAATATGCACATTATTTAAGTGCTCAATAGTTTTCCACTGTTCAATAATTTGTGCGCCGCCGCCATCTGCATTTGGAAAAGTAATTACATATTGTAAATTCGGATTATTACGGATAGCAGAAACTAGCGGTTCAATATCGTTTTCTTGTGAATTCGAAGCTTTAGTCACTGGATGATAAGTAACCAGCGCGAGATTTTTGCTAAGTGAGAATCCCAAACTTTGTTCTAGTTCACTTTGATTCATTCTTGGGCTGTTTAAGATATTATCCACACCTGGGGATCCAACAACAAACACACTATCCTCAGACTCTCCGAGTTGCTTAATTCTCTCAGCAAATTGCTCAGCAACAGGAAAATGTATGTTTGCCATTTTAGTGATCGAATGTCTTATAGCGTCGTCGAATGCCCCTTCAGTAACCTCTCCACCGTGGATATGAACAACTGGAATTTCAAGGAACATGGCTGTCTGTGCTGCCGCCAAAACTTCATAACGATCACCCAATAAAAGCACACCATCTAAATCTTGCCTAGAAAACGCATCTGCAAAACTAATACAGGCCAAGCCTACCGACTTTGCTACTCCAGCTCTCGATTTTGAAGATAAAAGCATTTCGACAGGTTCAATGTTTTGAACGCCGTGTTCTGACAACTCTTGTATTGTATAACCGAATTCTGGCGCTAGATGAGTGCCACATGTAAACACGACAGTTTGAAAGTCTGAGTTAGACTGTAATAACTCAATTGTACGAGATAGCAAGCCATACTCGGCTCTGGTTCCAGTTACAATTCCTATGCGCTTTAGCATCAATCTTACCTATTTACTACTGGAGAACTTGGGAGGTTTACTAAACGAGACTCGATAAGTTCCGACTGCTCTAAACTATCTCTCAAAGCATTTTGATACATGGGAAGTCTATGCATTAATTTCCATATGGGGCGAGTCATCACGCCCATCTCATTAGTTTCTTTTAGTAATTGCTCTCTTGAGGATTCATCAGGGCAAATAACCGCATTAAGCCAATAATTGGATCGTGCGTAAGTAGGCTCGCTTACAAACTGACATTCACTACCTGTAAAAAACTCTAAATAGTATTCCGCTAGTTGTCTTTTTGCTTTTAAAAAAGATTCAAGTGACTCCATTTGGGCACACCCTAAAGCGGCATTAATATTTGGCATCCTGTAATTAAAGCCAGCTTCATCATGGAAAAACTCGTAGGCATGAGGAACCTTTGCCGTAGTCGTTATATATTTAGCTCTACTGCCGCTTTCTGCTGTAGAGCATAGGACTATCCCACCACCACCAGTCGTTATGATCTTATTTCCATTGAAACTTAGCGCACCGAAGTCACCGAAACAACCGGTATGCTTGCCTTTATAATATGAGCCTAAACTTTCTGCAGCATCTTCAACTAAAGATAGACTCCAACGACGACAAACATCGATAATCTCATCAAGTTCAACAGGGTGGCCAAAAGTATGCATCGGCACAACAGCTCGAATGCGCTTCTGACTACTTTTCAAGAAGCATTCACCGTTATTGACTTCGGCATGCTCACTTAGAAAGGAGTCTAAGGCTTTAGGGCAGAGCCCTAGACTCTCAGGAGAAACATCCACAAATGCAGGTTCAGCCCCCATGTGATACAAAGCATTGCAAGTAGCAACAAACGTGAGGGCTTGAGTAATGACTATATCACCAGCTCTTACACCAGCCATGTATAGCGCTGTATGCAATGCAGCTGTTCCATTTACAGTTGCAACAGCTTTCTTAGTGCCTGTAAGTGCTTCTATCTTTTTTTCAAAGTCGTCGACAAATTTACCGACACTAGAAACAAATGTACTATCAATAGTTTCCTGAACGTAACGACTTTCATTGCCATTAAAAGTAGGTGCATGTAGAGGTATGAATTCATTCGTTGAATATATATCTCTAATAAAAGCGACTAACTCTTCACTATTCACACCACTCTCCTACATTTTGCTATCTAAATATTTTCCTGTTTCCTTGTGGCCAAAGTCAGGAATCATTGTAAAAAACAACTCAACAATCTGTTCTTTGCTCCACAAACCATTCTCTTTCATTTGTCCAATTTTTTGTTCAAATATATCGAGTAGTTCCTGGTTAAAATTGGGTTCGTTTTTTATGACTCCCAAATTTTCAAATCGAGACAGTTCGAGAATTTCATCTCCTGTAAAAAACTCTTCGAAATCCTTCTCCCCCGTAGTATCACTCGTAGTAAATAGACAGGGCCATATACCTTTTGCAGGTAAAGTTTTTACCAGCTCTCGAGCTTCATCCTCACTCTGACATAGGTATGGTTCTAAATTACGTTGCTTGAGATATTTCATTGCAATGTCAGCGAAAGAGATAAGGTGTAGAGCCTCACTTAATTTAGGAAAGAAAATATCGCGGTTTTCACCGAATATACAAGACATCAGACATAGCTCTCCTGACTCTTGAGGTGTTACAAAATAACGTTTTACGTCATTTGGTGCTACTATAGGCTGGTGCTTTTGGATGCGTTGATTAAAACTATGTAACAAAGAACCATCTGAGAAAGCAACATTTGCAAACCGAGCAGTAGAGATTGCTACTTCTTGACTTTTACGCATTAAGAACATTTCCATAATGCGCTTTGAAGCTCCCATCATATTCACAGGGTTAGCTGCCTTATCTGTTGAAACACAGAAATATTTTTTTACCCCCGAATCAATTGATTGTTGAATTGTTTTTTCGGTATTAAATACATTAACGTCAATCATACGCATTAAGGTAAAGGGATCTTTTTCACTACGAACATGTTTAAGAGCAGAAAGATTGAGTACGTAATCATACTGTCCATCGTATTTATTAAATGCATCATATTCAGCAGAGCCAATATCGAGAGCTAAAGTTTTAAAGTCACCTTCGATGTATCCAAAAGAACTACGAATATCTCGGACTAACTCGGCTAAGTTATTTTCACTTATATCAACAACGTGTAATTTTTTGGGGTTACGCTTAAAAATTTCTTTGCTTACAGCTTGGCCAATCGAACCCGCACCGCCTAGTACCAAAAATTTAGACTCAGAAACAATTTCTGAAAGCTCTGTTTCATTTCGCTCTACGTCACTCGTAAAAAGAGGGTCAGTGCGCCCAATAAGCGATAATATATTACCCATTTACCAGATTCCTTTTGTATCAATTAAATACTCTGACTTGACTGACGAATTTTTAAATTCCTTATGGTCGACTAGAACAATATGAATGTCAGCTTCAGACTGTGCCTCTGTCAACTCAACCAAGTTAACATTTTTTATATTCATGTCACCTTTCGATATGTTCGGCTCAACGGCAAGAACAGGGCCAGAATGAAACTTTACTATTTGTTCGGTTATACGTAGTGCAGGGCTTTCACGTAAATCATCGATATCCGGCTTAAACGCCAAGCCATAACACGCGATTGTTACTTCTCTTGCTGTTTTACCGGGGTAAGCTTGTAAAAACTCAGCAATGCAAACTTTCACTTTATTTAATACCCACTCCGGTTTAAAGTCGTTTACTTTACGAGCAGTATGAATAATTTTCGCCTCGTCTGGAGCTTTACTTACAATGAACCAGGGATCAACGGCGATACAATGACCTCCAACTCCAGGGCCTGGTTGTAATATATTTATGCGTGGATGACGATTAGCAAGCGATATTAACTCCCAAACGTCAATATCTAACTTATCACAAATAATTGATAGCTCATTTGCGAATGCGATCTGCACGTCACGGCACGAGTTTTCTGTTAATTTTGCCATCTCTGCAGTACGAGAATTCGTTACAATACACTCTCCCTCTACAAAAATTTTATATAGCTCTATTGCCCTCTCTGAACACCTCTTGCTCATACCGCCAATAACTCTGTCATTGTCTACTAATTCACGAACTACATGCCCAGGTAAAACTCTCTCGGGGCAATGAGCGATATTTATATCTGCCTTATCACCAACCAGCTTAGGAAACGTTAAATCCTCTCGAGCTTCAGCTAACCAGCCCATCATTTGTTCTGTAGCTCCAACAGGAGATGTTGATTCCAAGATAACAATATTTCCTTTTTTTAGTACAGGCGCGATGGCTTTCGCTGCAGACTCGATGTAGCTTAAGTCAGGCTCAGGTACAGAGCTTTCAGAATCTTTAAATGGAGTTGGTACAGCAATTAAGAATGCATCTGCTGGCTCAGGTTTGGTTACTGCTTTTAAATATCCCTCACTTACGGCTGCGTGAACAATCATATCCAAACCAGGTTCAACTATGTGTATCTCTCCATTATTTATGGTATCAACGACATGTTGATTAATATCTACGCCAATTACATTTACTCTTCGAGATGCAAACATCGCCGCTGTAGGAAGCCCGATGTATCCCATTCCAATTACAGATACTGTATTAAACGACATAAAATTTCCTAAAAACTTATTCAGCTAATGCTTTTAAAATACGTTCGCAAGCATTGCCATCTCCGTAAGGATTGTGAGCAAAACTCATTTGATTATACGCGTTCTGCTTTGTTAGAAGCGTGTTAAGTGTTTCAACTATAAGATTTTTATCAGTTCCTACCAGCTTAACAGTTCCAGCAGAAACAGCCTCAGGTCGCTCTGTCGTATTACGCATTACTAAAACAGGCTTACCTAAACTCGGCGCTTCTTCTTGAATCCCTCCTGAGTCAGTAAGAATAATATGAGCTCGATTCATAAGATAAACAAATTGAAGATACTCTTGCGGTGCTATTAATTTAATATTATCAATATTTGATAATATTCTATTCACAGGCTCCTGCACGTTAGGATTCAGATGAACAGGATACACTATTTGTACATCAGGATACTTTATTGCTATATCAACTAATGCTTCACAAATATTTTCAAATCCGTTACCAAAACTTTCTCGCCTATGACCTGTAACTAATATCAACTTTTGCTTGTCATTCAAAAATGGGAACTGAGCCCGTAATTTATTATTAAGCTCGATGTCCAGCTCAAGTTTTTCTCTTACTATCATCAGAGCATCTATTACAGTATTACCAGTAACATAAATATGCTCACTTGCATGATTTTCTTTCTGTAAATTCTGCTTTGATGTGACAGTAGGAGCAAAATGATACTTTGCTAAAACTCCTGTAAGTTTTCGATTTGCCTCTTCAGGCCAAGGGTTATAATTGTCTCCAGTTCTTAACCCAGCTTCAACATGACCAACAGCAATTTTTTCATAATATGCAGCTAAAGACGCCGAAAAAGTTGTCACTGTGTCACCATGAACCAATACAATATCAGGAATAAACTCTTTTAAAATAGGAGTTAAGTCAGACAAAATGCGGCCAGTAACATCCGACAGAGTTTGATCGGCTTTCATTAGGTCAAGGTCATAATCAGGCTTTATATCGAATAAATCCAATACCTGATCTAACATTTCTCTATGTTGAGCCGTCACACAAACTCTACTTTCGAAACGATTATCATTTGCGAAAGCATGAACTAAAGGAGCCATTTTTATTGCTTCTGGTCGAGTTCCAAATACCATTAAAATTTTTTTCACTGATTATCCTTATTCCTAAAATGAGAAATGAGTACAAATATCACAGCTAAAACCACTCCTAACAATGTACCTAACGCACAAATTAATACTCGTTTAGGCTTAAACTTTTCTTCAGGGACTTTTGCAGGACTTAAGACCTTAAAAACATACTCATCGCTCACTTCAGCAAGCATCAATGTTTTAGTTTGTTCTTCTATTAATTGATAAAAAACAGATTGCATATCTGCTATATTGGTTTCTTTAATTTTCCGATTTAAATACGCAATACTCTTTGCAGCCTCTTCTCTATCTTGCTTTTGAATATGCAAATTTATGGCTACAACTAGTTTATCGACCCACTCTTTAGCAATACTTGGGGAATAATAATCAACCGACAAATTTATCAACCCAGAAGTCTTATCCTGAGAGATGCTAATACGTTTCTTTAATCTTTTATACAGATTCCAACTGCTAGGTTTAAAGAATTTATTACTATCTTCTAAATTATTTCTGATCCACTCTTCTTTATTTGGATTATAAATTTCAGTGTCATAAATCAAGGAGTTCGTCGAGCTATCCCAACCTGTTACTGCGAACAACTCTGGTTCTATGTTGTTACTTTGAATAAACTTCTCTAAAAAACCCCAAGTTTTAATTATTTCAATCGCAATGGTGGTTTTATCACCCTTTCCACTCCCGCTAACATTTATTCCTGCCAATGAAGCTAATCCGCCAAATTGCCCTGCTAACTTCGAAAGTTGCGAAGATGAAGAAGAGGACGCTGGTGCAAGAATAGCAGTCGATTTATATTCATTTGAAAGCGAAAAAGCCAATAAAATAGATAAAGTAAAGAATAATAGAGCCACACTTATAATTATCCACTTCCCTTGCCAAATTACATTTATTAGCTCACGTAAATTAATTTCTTCATACGAACTCACTTGACCTAAATAATACTTGGAGTTCATTGATGAGAAGTCTGCCAGCTGCGCTTTCAGTTGCTCATTCTCTTTTTCTAATTTTTTTAACTTATTTTCTATCATAAATTTTCAATTTGAATAAATCGCTCATATAATAAATCGGCGCAATTGCGCTATGGAATTAAAAATCAATACTCCAGCTAATAGCAAATGAATCTTTTTCAAAATGTTCAAAACTATTATTAATTAACGATTCACTTCTCTTCGTAAGTTTAAAAAGTACTTTTCCAATACTTCGTACTGGGTACATCCACTTAAAAATAAACTCATTAAAATCAGCATATGTTTGCTGAATTGAATGCCCACCAGGTAAAGGAACATCTTCTCCGTCAACATTTAAATCTACTTGCGAACTCAACAGACTAAACTGTCCCCAGTCATTTGTTTGATATGTCATTAATAACGAGGTCATTTTAGAATCATTATCTATTGTTGAACCGATGCTTCGACCACGATATCGATAGCCATGTCGATAAAGACTATGTTCATACAAAACATTATATCCACTGAATTCTTCACCTGGGATGTTACCATCTCCATCGACACTAGTATCCGTATATTCTAAATTTACACTTAACGGATTACCTCCAACAGAAAGCTGAAAGTTTACACCGTAAAGCCAAGATTTTTTTGAAGGAGCATAACCTGCTTCATCTTCTCCAACGGTTTGTAGATAAAAACTTGAGGGAATAGATAAATGTGGACGCCAGGTTAGATCAATTCCGGCTAATTGATTGCCAGGTTCAGTAGCTCGATCATCGCAAGTATTTCCACCTTCATCACAATTATCTAGTCCTGTTAACATATCTAAAAAAGAGTCAAAATTTTCTGGCCGACCATCGCCGCCCCATTGAGCAGTACGTCTTAGTCCGATCTCTAATGAGTCAATGGGTTTAAACGCGACTGACATTCCTAGTAACTTAGCATTATTAATCGTTCTTGCATCATCTAGTTGACCAGCAAAAACATTGAACGTCCATGGACCAATCCAGTTAAGAAGCGGTGTTTCAAAACTCTCAGCATAATTTCTTTTTAAATAAATAGCCGGTACTGGCTTCGCGTTGTTGGAAAGAATTAAAGAATGCTGAAATCCAGGCCCCCACCATTGCTCCATTTGCCCCACAGCAAAAATCCAATTCCCCCCTATTGCAGATATGTAGCTACCATCAAATCGCTTATCATCACCATCAACAGAATCAGGGGCTAATGTGACCTCAAGATTCCATGCGAAGTTACTGGTCATCCCTGCTGTACGAGTTGAAAGTTCGCGCTTATCACGAGCTTTATCACCAAAATATCGAAACAGCTGTGATTCCTGTCCGGCATGCATTCTAAACTCGGTAAGAAAAGAGTCTCGTCCTGTTGATCGTCTGCCTTCCCTTAACACTCGTAATAAAACACTGCGATACCTTTCTGGGACTTCATTTAACTTAACATTCTTTAAGTCTTTTAAAATAGGTCCCCAAGTTAAAGGCCATGTTGTTATCGGAGACCTAATTATTCCAACATTTGCTAGAGTTTCAATATCGGCTCTCAACCACATGTCGTCTGTTTTAATAAAAGGCTCCGCGTAAGAATTTACAAAAACACTCATCAAAAAAATTGATATGAGTAATCTTAAACGGATTTTCACAACTATAACTAAAATATTCAAAACTTTAACACCCCGACTACAAGCTCGAAAATGCAGCAGCACCAAGCGCCAACTGATAAACGATTTGACTGACATTTGTCCACAGCGCCAAATCATTAGTCGCATCAACATCGAGGGGGACAACAATCGTATCACCGGGTTCAATAGATACACCTGTTGCATTAATCCATCCAGATTTATAGGGAAGAACGACCGAGCCGTCGGCTTTCACAATATATATGCGTTCGTCATCGGCTTTGTCTGTTTCTCCACCACTTCGTTCAATATATTCTTCAAAACTTAAATCTGAATTGTATAAGTGAGAAGTAGGATACTGAACTTCACCGACAACACTCACTTCTTGTCTAAAGGAAGGAATCACTAAGATGTCACCATCTTTCAAAATAACATTTTCACTATCACTAGATAATATTTCCTTTAAGTCAACAACGAGACGACCTAGAGCTTCAGTTGTACCGAGAGATTCCATAAGCTGCTCTAGTGAACTTAAGTTTGCATTTTTACCAGTGTTTGATTGCTCTAACTGTGAGTTAGCAATATCAGACTTAAGTCGCTCTCTTAATTCTTTAAGTTGCTTTGTTTCACGTTCTTTCAACTCAACTCTAGTAAACACAGCAGCTTCGATATGAGCAAAGTCAGTAAAACCTCCGGCTCGTTTCATCAAGTCTTTTAATGTCTCACCCTTTTTAATTCGATAAGTTCCCGGAAACTTAACTTCTCCCATGACTTCAACAGAAGCGAACTCTCTAAACTCAGGGCGCTGGCGAATATTTAAAACATCTCTCGACTGTAAAATAAACGACTCACTTTCATTCGATCCTTGATCAAGAGAGATAACAAAGTGTTTGATCGATGTCTTTTCTGGGTCCTTAAGTGAAACTCGAGTCACTTCGCCACTTAATGTATAGGCAGACTCAGCTAGACCACCTGCCAGCTTTATTAATTCTGAGACTGTCATATTATTAGCGAGAGGGTACTCCCCTGGATAACGAACCATGCCCGAAACAGAAATAGTTTTAGTCGAGTGCTTTGAGCTGGCCTGCTTTTTCAGCATCTCTATGACAGGCTCTAAAACTGAATCACGTTCCTCACTATAGCCAAGTATGATTAGCTCATCTTGTGGATTCAAAACTTTATTTGCGGTAGAACTTTTATTGGATAACGCTTCAGATAAATTAACAACTTCAATATCAAGAGAATAAAGAGGCAATGTTTTTCTAAGCAAAATCGCACTATCCAGTTGAGGTAAAGGTTTAAAAGTATCAAAGCTTTGAACTAAATCAGACACCTTCAAATTAGGTCGCCAAGCTACTTTCTTGGGACGATAAACATGGCCAGATAATTTAACGGATTGACGATTGACATCCACACGCTCTTGTACAACTAAGGAGTCACCTGACTTTAGGTCTAAGGTCGATTTATGAGGTAGGTTTACTTCTAAAACCGTAGTAAAACCACTCTCATTAATTCGTGTTAACTGAGCTTCATTCTTATACGCAGTAGCACTCAATCCACCCGCTAAACGAACCAAGTCTTTTACATCTTTCTCATTTTTAAGTTCGTAAATCGCAGGACGTTTTACCGCGCCATTGATCGATGCAGTTTTTCCAACAGGAGGAATATAAATTACATCTCCTGGAAAAAGTCGCGCATCATTAGAAGTATCTCCACGCATCAATAAATCATATAGGTCGAGCGATGAAACCAGTTGACCACTACGTTTTAACTGAATATTTCTCAATGAACCAATATCATTAATACCACCGCTAACGAATAACGCATTAGTCATCGTAGATAAAGAGGATACTGTATAAGAGCCCGGTTTGTAGGCTTCACCTAATATAAACACTTGAATAGACCGCAATTCACCTAAAGAAATCGCTGCATCGACACCAATCATTTGTTCTTTAATTCGCTTATGAAGTAATTGCTTTGCTTCACTAAACGACAATCCAGTGAGAGAAATGGGTCCTAATTCAGGAAAATTAATTTGACCGTCTCGATTGACCAGCAAAGACAATTGCTGACTCATCTTTCCAAACAATTGAATTTCGAGAGTGTCGCCCGGGCCAATGATATAGTTTACCGGAACAGGGATTTGCGTTGCCGGTGCGAAGGTGGTCGGCTCACCCGCAAATAAATCGTATCCGAAAGGTTGAAGGTCCAACGGACTTTCTGATTTTAAAGTTGGGTTTGAATCTTGAGCTTGTCGCGTGATCTCCAACAGTTGCTCGGGAGACATTGCAGCAATCTGCTCAGGAGTGAATAGCCCCAAAGGACTCTGGTTAATATTTAAATTGGTGTCGGTATTGCGTGTAGTCGAAGTTCTAGGATTAACCAGCTTTGGATTATCAAGCGTTTCGGTTTTTGCAGAATTGGCTACTGAAGAGCACAATGAGTCAAGGTCATAGCCCGCTGCTTTTGCCATTTGCTTCTGTTGAGCAGTTGCGTTTTGACACATTTGCTGTGCCTTAGCAACATCTATTTCTTCGGCAATCGAAGAGGAAAGTCCTATTGCCAACAAAAATCCAATTTTTAAAATTTTCATATTTTTCATGCAGTGTTTATTTGCCTTCAACTTAAATTATTCAGACTCTATTATCGCCTTCTAGACTTCTAAAAGCAGCAAATCACAGTAGTTTAGGCACGCTACCGCCCCTGAATTTAGGCTATCAGAGCACCTCGAAACGAGACATTTTGCGAGCCGCTATTGTAATGAAAGTCTCACAACAATGAAACGCCAAACTACTGATTCGTGGATAATTAACAAAAGAAATGAGGAAAATCCTTCAACCGACGTTGAGCTCGCCTAACTCAACTGTAATACGCTGCGCTTTCCCTAACAATTCCAACAAGATAATAGCTCTGTGCTCACCATCTAAAACCTCAAAAATAGCTTCCAGACCTCGAAAAGGTCCACTTGTTAAAAGTACTTTTGAGCCTTTTTGCGGTATCTGGGAAAGCTTCAAGTCTCGGCTATCTAATTCGAGTTTAAGATGTTCGACTATTGAACTGGCAACCTTTGCAGGCCGACCTGAAAATCGAATGAAATCTCGGAGCCCTCGCGTGGAGCGAACTTTACTCCATAAGGCATCTGAATCGGACAAAAGAACGAAAACATATCCAGGAAAAAGAGGTTCTTTGCGGACGACTCTTTTGCCTCTTGCAGCCTTTTCAATCTCCACCTCGGGTAAAAAAAACTCTATTCCTTGATTTGCAAGATGCTCCTTTGCTCGAGATTCTTGTTTTGGCTTTGTAGCGACTAAATACCAATCTTTCTTACTCATGAATCTGAATTCATCCCTAAAGCGCTAAAATAATCCCTATTTTTCTTGTTCAGATCGGCCACCAACTTTTCCACGCCAAACTTTTGAATCATTCCCTGATAATAGTCTCTTTTCATGTGCGTATAGTGTATCCCTTGAAATCGAACATCTCTGAGTAACCATCGTTCTGAGCGATTCACAATACTTAAGTCGACTACCAAATCAGGCATATAATCAAGCTCTATATTAATCGAAACCCAACCTTTAGTTCTGTCGTTGTTGAGCTTTACCGAGGACAAAGCAACGGTTTGCCCATCATAAAATCCATAAGCTTCCATAAAATAGCGTGTCAAGGTATCACTAAAAGAACGAGATAATTGTGTTTTTTGAGAGTCCGTCAACGCGGCCCATTGCGATCGGCCAATCATTAAAAGCAGAGTCGCCTCAATGTCCCAACGACTTATAATCTTATCCTCAGCCAATCGCTTTAATTCTGTTGCTGACTGATATTTACGAGGGCTCGACTTAAGCTCATTGAAAATCGACTCAAGCTGCTGTTCAAATACTTTCTCTACATCCTTATCTGCAAATACGCATAAAGATCCGCAAGAAAGAATCAATGCTAGGAGGAGCTTTTTCATCTGCAAATAGTCTCGTAAATTCGGAGGATTACTGAATTCTGAGATTCTATCAAATAACAGCTCAAAATTCGATGACCAGAGCAATTCACTGAAATGATACTCAAAACCACTTTACTCATATCAAGTACCATAAAATTGTCTGGTTTTAACAGAAACCTGAGACTACTTTTCCCTAAGAAAATTCAGTTATATAGGGGATAAATGGAAGTCTCGATCGGATTCGAACCAATGTCCCCTCACGGTATCAAAATGACCTTTCCCTTAAAGCTATCTCTTTGTTTAAATTCAGTTTTTTCAAAACCATTAGAACTGTATTATAACTCTAATTAGCAGTAATAAGTATTTTACTCTTATTACAGTCCAAGTAATTAGAATTCCAAATACTTGGGCTTCTAGGCACTAAAATCATTAACACACTATTGGGGAAAGTGCTGTGTTACTAACGAAATATCAAAATCACCTAGGTTACAAATAGGCATCTCGCTGAAAGACTGTATATCCGACTTGACCAGACTATACATACCTATTTCAGTTGCTTCGTAATAAAAATCTTTTATTTCTATTCCTAGAGGACGTACGGTTAGCTCAGTTTCTTCGACCCAAATCTCTTCAATTTCTTTCACATCAAGTTCGCCATTCGAAAAATCCGCCTTAGAAAGAAGGATTTCTCCCTCATACGCCATTTCTTCCAGTTTATCTAAATATTCCTGATAGTCGTATTCCTTCAACCAAGCATAAGTTTTTGCGTACTCATGCTCTAATTCTGTGTCAATAGAGAGATAACATCCTTCTGCAGAATTATGAAACACTAAATTCTTTTTACCCTTTTCAATAGACATGTAAACATCTATCCCGTCAACAACAACCCCTGTGGCCCAGACACCAGAAATTTCAGACCAAACGCTTTCCAAAGTTACATCATTATCATCGGATTCATCAGAAGTGGTTCCTGGAGTATTACCATCCGAACATGCGCTTAATATAAATAGTGATACCAAACCGGCGAAACACTTTTCCTTAAACATATTTAATTCCTCTTAACAAAAACTTATTGGGGAGGCGCACAATATCTCTATACGAGCTGACAACGTAGTAAATATTCAGTATAAAATTTGTAAATATGACCTAGAATTAATTTGTACTTTTGTATCATTTAATGAGGCATTTTTCGGGAATTGTTGATTCTTGAAATTACTTGCAAACAGCGATGAACAATTATTAAGCAATGAAGCTAAGAAATTGAACTTGAACCAAGAGGGAGCGACATTTACTGATATGGAAAACTCTCGAGCCTATACGATACTTGTAATTGTTTGGCTTTAAAGGGATAAATGGTAGGCGCGATCGGATTCGAACCAACGACCCCCACCATGTCAAGGTGGTGCTCTAACCAACTGAGCTACGCGCCTATTGAGAAGGACTCTCAAAAGAGGCGCGTATATTACCTAGAAGCCAAAGTGCTTGCAAGCACTTTTTATTTTCTCGATAACTTTCAAATAATTACGTCTAATTTGTAGTCATAAAATTATTATCTAAGAATCATAACCGTTTGGATTGTTAGATTGCCATCGCCAAGCATCTTCAAGCATCTCTGACAATTCTCGGTGAGCTTTCCACCCTAACTCTTTTGCAACCAGAGATGGATCAGCCCAACATTCAGCAATATCTCCAGGCCGCCTTTCGGAAATTTTATAATTGACCGACTGTCCTGTAACTTCTTCAAAAGTTTTAACAATATCTAATACAGAATATCCTCTCCCTGTACCTAAATTATAAATGTTAGTTCCCTTAAAATTAGAGGCCTGTTGTGCTGCTTTTACATGGGCAGAAGCCAAATCCTCTACGTGAATATAATCTCTTACTCCGGTTCCATCTTTCGTTGGGTAGTCGTCTCCGAATATAGCTAACTGCTCCAGCTTACCTACAGCGACCTGTGTCACATAGGGAAGAAGATTATTTGGAATATCTCGAGGATCTTCACCAATAGTCCCACTTTTATGGGCACCGATCGGATTAAAGTAACGTAATAGAAAAACCGTCCATTCAGGATCTGAAGCCTGCAAGTCTTGTAAAATATTCTCAACCATGAGCTTACTCGAGCCATATGGGTTGGTCGTGCTGGTGGGAAAATTTTCAAGTATTGGAACAGAAGCGGGATCACCATAAACCGTTGCAGAAGAGCTAAAAACAATATTCTTACATCCGGCTTCGGCCATCGCTTCACATAAAGTAACTGTGCCTGAAACATTATTATCGTAATATTTTAGGGGAATTTCAGTAGACTCACCGACTGCTTTCAAGCCCGCAAAATGAATGACCGACTCAAAATCATATTGATCAAAAAGCTCTCTTAGTGCGTCGAAATTCCGAATATCGTAAGGATAAAATATTGGACGAACACCCGTTATGGATTCGACTCGATCCAATACGACTTCTTTCGAGTTAGAGAGATTATCGATAATAACCACCTCAAACCCCGCTTCAATTAATTGAATAACGGTATGACTCCCAATATAACCGGTTCCTCCAGTAACTAGCACAGACTTCATGACGATTCCCTCACTCTTAACTCAATATCCAAACCATTAACTAGTGAACGTAAGCTTGTTCACGTAATTGCGTAATTTTATCACGGACCGATGCAGCCTGCTCAAACTCCAAGTTTTTCGCATGCTCCATCATTTGTTTCTCAAGTATTTTAATCTCTTTTTCAGCCTGTGCAGGGGTCATAGCTCGATAACTACCTTTCTTATCGGAAACCTTCTGCAGACGAACTTTTCCTCTCTCTCGAGAACCGCCAATTTCCATTACATCGGCAATTGCACGTTTTACTCCCTTCGGTGTTATACCTTGCTCTTTATTAAACTGTCTCTGTTTTGTTCTTCGACGCTCTGTTTCATCAATGGCTTTTTGCATTGATTTTGTTACACGATCACCATACAAAATGGCTCTTCCATTTAAATTTCGAGCAGCACGACCGATTGTCTGAATTAGAGAACGTTCAGATCTAAGAAATCCCTCTTTGTCGGCATCTAAAATAGCAACAAGAGACACCTCGGGCATATCGAGCCCTTCTCTTAACAAATTGATACCAACCAAAACGTCGAATTCTCCGAGCCGTAAATCTCTTATAATCTCCATTCTTTCCACAGTATCAATATCTGAGTGCAAATAACGGACTCTAACGCCATGCTCCATCAGATAATCCGTTAAATCTTCTGACATTCGCTTCGTAAGGGTTGTGACTAATACTCGTTCATTAATGGCCACTCGCTTTTGTATTTCAGACAGTAAATCATCAACTTGCGTTGAAACGGGTCGCACTTCAACTTCAGGATCGAGCAAGCCGGTCGGACGAACTACCTGCTCGACAATTTGTCCGGATTGCTCCTTTTCATAATCGGCGGGAGTTGCCGAAACAAATATTATTTGCGGTGCGATTCTTTCGAATTCATCAAATTTGAGCGGACGATTGTCCAACGCCGATGGCAAACGAAAGCCGTAATTAACCAATGTTTCTTTACGAGAACGATCGCCCTTAAACATGGCTCCAATTTGTGGGACCGTCACATGAGATTCATCAATAATCATTAATGCATCATCCGGCAAATAATCCAATAAAGTCGGAGGTGCTTCACCTGGTTTTCTGCCAGATAAATAACGGGAATAGTTTTCAATACCCGAGCAGTAACCAAGCTCCATCATCATTTCAATATCAAACTTCACTCTTTGATCAATACGCTGTGCTTCGATGAGCTTGTGTTCCTTTTCAAATGTCGTAAGACGCTGTTTAAGCTCTTCCTTTATTTCTTCAATCGCATCCAATACCGTTTGTCGACCTGTAACATAGTGACTTTTAGGAAACACAGTAACTCTTGGCATCTTTTTAATAATTTCACCTGTCAAAGGATCGAACTGACTGATTTGCTCAATTTCATCATCAAACAACTCTACTCGAATCGCATCTCGCTCGGATTCAGCAGGAAAAATATCAATCACGTCACCTCTGACTCGATAAGTCGCCCGTTGAAGATCCAAATCATTTCTCGTGTATTGTAGTTCGGCTAACCGGTGTAAGACTCCACGTTGATCGATTTCATCACCAACTTTGAGATGCATCACCATTGAATGAAACTTCTCAGGATCTCCTAATCCATAAATTGCAGAAACGGAGGCTACAATTATGGCGTCTTTTCTCTCTAGAATCGCCCGAGTTGCAGATAAACGCATTTGTTCAATGTGGTCGTTAATCGATGCATCTTTTTCGATAAACGTGTCCGTAGTCGGAACGTAGGCTTCAGGTTGATAATAATCATAATAAGAGACAAAATACTCGACGGCATTCTCTGGAAAAAACTCTTTCATTTCACCGTATAGCTGAGCAGCAAGTGTTTTATTCGGCGCCATGATTAACGTAGGCCTACCAGAACGAGCGATAACATTTGCCATGGTATAAGTTTTACCTGAACCTGTGACACCCAACAAAGTTTGGTGCGCATAGCCATCATCTAACCCCTCTAGTAGCCGCTCAATTGCTTTTGGCTGATCACCGGCGGGTTTAAAAGGCGTATTTAGCTTGTAAGGTTTCGACATCCGCGATTAAGCACTCACATTTTCACAATAGACCTGCATTATAACTTAAGCAGTCACCACTCATCGAGACACACTCATAATTTCCGATCATCTTTTGGTCAAATGTGTATTATTTGTCGACAAATTTAAATTTTTTCGCATTTTTCTTAAATTGCCTGTTGACCCGCCCAAAGTCATCTTATAATATTGCGCTCCGTTCCGAGAGGGACGGACAATTCCCCCTTAGCTCAGCTGGTTAGAGCGACGGACTGTTAATCCGCAGGTCCCCCGTTCAAATCGGGGAGGGGGAGCCAAATTAGAAAAGGCCGCTTATTGCGGCCTTTTTTGTTTCCGTAAGAAAATTTCATACAGTATTATCAATATTTCAACAGATAAGCGAGATAAGCCATGGGCCAACTACTTCGGCAATATCAAATACCGTTAATCATCGCTTCAATCGCAATATTGCTTGCTGCTTTTAATCAACAGCTACATGAAGTTCTTTCCTACCAACGCAGTTTGATTTCAGACGGTGAGCTCTGGCGACTAGTCACCGGAAATTTTTTACACTCCAACTGGCCACACTTATTATTGAACATTGGAGGCTTGTTTTTGATCTGGTTTGTCTACAATGATCTTGGCGACCCCCTTTGGCAATGGATATTTTTATTAACGCCTCTTCTAGGATGTACACTATTACTGTTCGCTTTTTCTCCCGATCTTGAGGGTTATGTTGGTTTATCCGGTGGGCTACATGGAACCATAGTGGCTTTTGGCTTAGCCGATTTTAGAAAGAACAAATTGCTATCTGTTCTGCTAGTCATTGGTGTGACAATGAAACTGGGCTATGAGCAAGTTTATGGCAGCTCAGAATCGATAAAAGAACTAATCCAATCCAATGTTGCTATTGATGCACATCTTTGGGGCGCAATCTGCGGCTTCGCTGTTGGCATAATTTATCTGTTCTATACCAACCAAAACCGCTCAGAAGAATTTGCGAATAGAGACTAACTTTATGATTTGAGAAAGTTAACCAATAACCTTCTCATTCTGACGACCATATACATCATCGAAGCGCACAATATCATCCTCTCCGAGATAACTACCTGATTGAACTTCGACTAATTCGAGTGGAAATTTACCAGGATTAACCAATCGATGAGTTGAACCAATTGGAATGTAGGTTGACTCATTTTCCGTCAACAAAAACGTTTTATCATCGCAGGTTACTTCTGCGGTACCATGAACGACAATCCAATGTTCTGCTCGATGATGATGCATTTGTAGCGATAAGGAGGCTCCTGGATTTACGACAATTCGCTTTACCTGATAGCGCTCACCAAAATCAACTGTTTCATAATTCCCCCAAGGGCGATAGACACGGCGATGAACCAAATGTTCATCCCGATTTTCCGACTTCAAACGGGCAACAATTTTTTTAACGTCTTGAGCTTTATCTTTATTTGCAACAAGCACAGCATCAGGGGTTTCAACAACCACTAAATTGTCAACACCCAGTGTTGCCACAAGTCTTTCTTGACTCATAACAAATGTGTTAGTGCTATCCTCTTGCATCACATCACCAACGGAAACATTTCCTTTTTCATCAGCACTCATATAATCCGATACACTTGACCATGCACCTAAGTCCGTCCAACTACAATCAAGAGAAATCATATGAACAGAAATATTTAGCTTCTTAAGTGACTCGATATTTTCAATAACAGCATAATCAATGCTATCAGAAGGAGATGCCTCAAAAGAAGACTGATCAACTCGCACAAAATCTAAATCTTCTTGAGCACCCTTCATAGATTTGGAACAGGCTTCTAATATTTTAGGCTGTAGAGCTTCTATGGATTGGTTCCAAACGGATGCTTTAGTCACAAACATACCGCTGTTCCAAAAATAGTTTCCTGCATTTAAATAAGATTCAGCGGTAGCTTGATCGGGTTTTTCTTTAAAAGAGGATACAGCGAAAACTTCGCTACCTGATTTTTCTGTTGCTTCAATATAACCGTATCCAGTATGCGGCCATGCTGGTTTTATACCAAAGACACCTATACTCGCTTGCTGTGAAATTTCAGACGAGAGTTTAATGATACTCTCTGCAAAAATAGATGGTTCCTCAATAGCATGATCAGCCGGTAAAACAAGCATCAATGCATCAGGATCTTTACTAGACAAAAAAACAGAGGCCAGAGTTAAAGCCGGCGCAGTATTCCGAGCAGAAGGCTCTAATATAATCGAGGTTAATTCGCATCCCAGCTCCTGTGCTTGTTGAGCAATCAGAAAACGATGTTGCTCGTTACAGACTACAACCGGCGGTTCAATCGAAAATTGACTACTCACCGATTTCAGTAGCTCACAGCGCTCTAAAGTCTTTTGAAATAAACTGGAATTCTCAGTCAGATTAACTAACTGCTTAGGGAATAAATCACGAGAAACAGGCCATAATCGAGTACCTGCACCGCCAGAAAGAATGACAGGATAAAGTTTCATAATACGTCCTTGCTTTGTACAACCTTTCAAATAATATTAACTTAATTATTATCGGGTTAGAAATGAAAAAGGCCCAAACTGGGCCTTTTTCTCAATTTGACGTAATTAAAGTTTAATTGCTGCTCTATTTTTATTCAAAGTAGCTTCACCAATTCCTTTTACATCAAGTAATTGCTCAACTCGCTCGAATCCACCTAATTGCTCTCGCAACTCAACTATAGCTTGCGCTCGCTTTTCACCTATTCCAGACAATAACTCTGATATTTCTTCTGGTGTCGCAGTATTTATATTTACCTGAACGATTTCAGATTGAACCACATCAGTATTTGCCACATCCTTGGCGTCAGCATGCATAGACACGCCCAAAGTTAACATTCCAGCTAAAAATAAAGATTTTAAAAGTTTCATAAATATTCCCTTTCAATAGTTAACAACTTAAATCTGTTTATCTCCAAACAGATGGCGCTATTGTATTGATGAGATATTACTCTGACAATAGCGATTGAATAGAATCAGAAATATCGCACAATGCTTTAAGCGGATTGCCAGACTGAGTGATAGGTCGGCCAATGACAAGATAGTCCGCCCCTTGGGTAATCGCTTGTTCGGGTGTTAGAACTCTTGTCTGATCATCTTTAGCTGAATTTGCGGGTCGAATTCCAGGTGTAACTAACTTAAAATCGGCTCCTAAACGTGATTTGAGTATTCGAGCTTCTTGAGCAGAACAAACCACGCCATCTAATCCAGATTCTTTCGACAACTCAGCCAAGCTTAAAACCTGGTCTTGCAGAGCTCGATTAACTCCTGTTTGAGCCAATTCATCCTGAGACATACTGGTGAGTACAGTGACCGCAATAAGTCTGGGCTTCATTTCACCGTACGATGTTAGCGCCTCTTTCGCTTTAGTCATCATTTTCGCGCCACCGGATGCATGAACATTCACCATCCATACTCCAAGGTCAGCAGCAGCTTTACACGCATTGGCAACTGTATTTGGAATATCATGAAACTTTAAATCTAAAAAGACATCAAATTGCTTTTCAACAAGTTGCTTCACAAATTGTGGCCCAAAAAGAGTAAACATTTCTTTACCGACTTTTAAGCGACAACGCTCAGGATCAAGTTGCTCAATTAAATCGAAAGCTGATTTTTCTTGATTAAAGTCTAATGCAACAATAATGCTCGGGTCTGAAGATTGTGCCATTTTAATTTACTCTCCTTCCAAGCCAACAATGGGTTTTACGGCTCCCCAATATTTACAGCTTGGACACTGCCAAAATAGTGTTTTACCACTGAACCCACAGTGGCTACATCGATAAGTTGGTTTTGAATCAAATGAGCGTTGAATGATTCGATGCAAAACTTCTAAAGAGGATCGAGCCGCAGAACCAATTTGCGACATCTGAATGTCTATTAATGATAGAAGACCTTTGAGTGAAGGTTTTTGCTCTAATTGATCCGAAATAAATTGTGCCGCTTTTGCTTCTCCTTCTTCTTCTCTAAGTAAGTCAGCATAAGCAAGCACTACAGAAACACTGACACTATAAGGTAAAGTGTTTCTAAGAAAGCTTTTATAGCCTTTCAGATCATTTAGCTTTTCATAACATGACTTTATAGCTTCTAAAACTTCAGAGACAAATTCTGGATTAAACTTAACTAACTCTCGATAATACTTGAGGGCTTGTTTATATTGCCCTTCCTGAATCGATAGCTCCCCTCTAATCATATTCGCTCTGACGCATTTTGAGTCAATGTTAATCGCTCTCTTTAATGACTGAAAAGCTGCCTTAACGTGGTTCTGAGACACTTGCTGTTGTGCCAACTCACAATAGAAGTTAGCGATTTCTGCAGCATGATCTTTATTGTCAACCGTTTGCAATTGCTCTGCGACAGTTACTGCGTTACTCCAATCTTTCGTTTGCTGATAAATTTGCATCAACTGTCGCAAACTGGTCGCCTTGTGTCTCGACTCTTGAATTAAGTCTTTAAATATACTCTCTGCGCGATCAAACAATCCAGCAGCCATGTAGTCGAGACCTAATTCCAATAGCGCTTTTTTTCGAGTTTTTGAATCAAGCGAGGGACGAGCAATTAATACCTGATGAGACCGTATTGCTAAATCGACTTCACCACGTTTTCGGTACATATTTCCAAGCGCTAAATAAGTTTCAGCCGTTTCAGAGTCAACCTCTAACATTTTGACAAAGGTATCAATCGCTCGATCGGGTTGCTCATCCAATAAATAGTTTAATCCATCAAAATACTGACGAGACAAGCCAGCTGTTTGTCTATGAAGTTTTCGTTCTGCACTTTTACGACCGAACCGGAATCCACTGTACGCAGCAACAGGCAAAAGAGCTACCAACAGATAAAACCACATTTCTGCCATCTAATAGTCATCCCTGATGGGCAATGAGCGTAAGTTTTCTACTTCTTTCGACTTTTGCTCTAATTGACGCTTAGATTGCCGGATTTGAATTTTATGCTTTAGCATGGTGCCACTTAAACTTATCCAGCCAACTAAATAACCAAGCACTAAAAATCCCACCATAATAAAAGCGAGTGGAATATTACTTTGACCAATAAAATAACTTAATACTACTTCTTGATCATTCTGGGCAAAAAATAGAATAGAAAGTGTGCAAACTAATAAGAAAATAAAAAAATATATGACGCCTCGCACACAAAACTCCTGATTGAATAAATAATGTAATTTTCAGGTATAAAAAAAGGCAGGTCAATGACATGCCTTATGTATTTCACATAAACGGTGATTTAATTATTCTGGAGACTTTCATTAACCCTGTCACGCAACTCTTTACCGGGCTTGAAGTGAGGAACGTATTTGCCAGCAAGACGCACTGCATCGCCTGTTTTAGGATTTCTGCCCGTCCGAGGAGCCCTGAAATGGAGCGAGAAACTGCCAAATCCTCGAATCTCAATCCGCTCACCTCGAGCGAGGGCTTGAGCCATATGCTCTAAAAGGCTTTTAACTACCAACTCAACGTCTTTAGCTGAAAGCTGCGTCTGATGCGCGGCTAAACGTTCAATTAATTCAGATTTGGTCATTGGAAAACCCGTTTCCTTTGTTATTCAAAAGGTTATGTCTATTTAAAATAGTACAAAACGGGCCTTGAGATCAAAAAAAAATGCACCTAATCAAAGGATTAAGTGCATTTAATCTCAATTAGAGAGGTAATTAGGCGTCTTGTTGATCCATTTTTTCTTTCAACAGGTCACCAAGAGTCGCTGGAGCAGACTCATCGCCTTGCTCTTTGCTGAAGTCTTTAATTGCTTGTTGCTCTTCGGCGTGATCTTTTGCCTTGATAGACAAGTTAATTACACGGTTTTTACGGTCAACACCGATGAACTTAGCTTCAACTTCATCACCTACATTCAAGTGCTTAGAAGCGTCTTCGACACGCTCTGCACTGATTTCAGAAGCTCGAAGGTATCCTTCGACATTATCAGATAACTCGATTTTAGCGCCTTTAGCGTCAACTTCAGTAACCTTACCGTTAACAATCGAGCCTTTAGAGTTTCCTGACATGTAGCTAGAGAAAGGATCTTCATCAACTTGCTTAATACCTAGCGAGATACGCTCACGCTCTGCATCGACAGCAAGAACAACGGCTTCAACCTCATCACCTTTCTTGAAATCACGAACAGCTTCTTCGCCTGGTAGGCTCCAAGAAATATCAGACAAGTGAACCAAACCATCGATTCCACCGTCAAGTCCGATGAAAATACCGAAATCAGTGATTGATTTAATCTTGCCAGAAACACGGTCATTCTTGTCGTGCTTAGACGCAAACTCATTCCAAGGATTAACTTTACATTGTTTGATACCAAGAGAAATACGACGGCGCTCTTCATCAATATCAAGAACCAATACTTCCACTTCATCACCAAGACTAACAACCTTACTTGGGTGAATGTTCTTATTAGTCCAGTCCATTTCAGAAACGTGAACAAGACCTTCAACGCCTTCTTCAATTTCAACGAAACAACCGTAATCAGTTAAGTTAGTAACACGACCATAAATTCGTGCTCCTTCAGGATAACGACGCGCGATATCAACCCATGGATCTTCACCAAGCTGCTTCAGACCTAGAGAAACGCGTTGCTTGTCTTTATCAAACTTAAGAACTTTAACGTTTATCTCATCACCAACCTGAACAATTTCAGATGGGTGCTTAACACGCTTCCAAGACATGTCAGTGATATGCAATAGACCATCGACACCACCCAAATCAACGAATGCACCATAATCAGTAAGATTCTTAACGATACCTTTTGCTTCAGCTCCTTCATTCAGCTTAGCAAGTAACTCGTCTCTTTCTGCGCTGTTTTCATCTTCGATAACGCTACGACGTGAAACAACAACATTATTTCGCTTCTGATCAAGCTTAATAACTTTGAATTCTAATTCTTTATTCTCAAGGTGAGTTGTGTCTCTTAAAGGACGAACATCAACTAAAGAACCGGGTAAGAACGCACGAATCTTGTTAATTTCAACTGTGAAACCACCTTTAACTTTACCAGTGATAACACCATTAACTTTTTCGCCCGCTTCGTGAGCTTTCTCAAGTTCTTTCCAAGTCTCGAAACGCTTCGCGCGCTCACGAGATAATCGAGTTTCACCGAAGCCATCTTCAACGGCATCCAATGCAACTTCAACTTCATCACCAACTTCAACTTCCAATTCACCCGCTGAGTTAGTGAATTGATCGCGAGGGATTACCCCTTCAGACTTGAGGCCAGCATTTACAGTTACCATTTCGCTGTCGATAGCAACAACAGTACCTGTCACGATTGCGCCTGGGCGCATTTCTACTTCTTGAAGACTTTGTTCAAACAGTTCTGCGAAATTTTCGCTCATTACCTGATTCCTAGATTGTTGAGTCACTAGTAAAAAAGTGACCTTGTTTCGTCCAGTTAGTCACATCCTGAAAAACCGGGGCTGTTTAAAAACTCACTATCGTCCGTGCAGCGAGTACCAAAATTCAATGTTAACTTCAGGAACTCTCCTGAAGTTTTTCTGTCACATAATCAAGCACTTGTGAGAAGACTTCGTCAGCCGATAAAGATGAGCTATCAACAACAAAAGCACCCCCCGCGGGTACCAGTGGGGCCACGGTGCGAGTGCGGTCACGCTCATCGCGTGCTTTTATGCTTTCTAAAATGGCGGCTAGATTAGCATCAATTCCCTTTTGTTTCAACTGATTATACCGCCTAGACGCCCGTGTTTCGGCGCTTGCGGTGAGAAACACTTTCGCTTCAGCTTCTGGAAAAACGATAGTTCCCATATCTCTTCCATCAGCTATTAAACCAGGAGCCCTATTAAAATCACGTTGTTTTTGCAGTAAGGCTTCTCTAACTTCTGGAATCGATGCAACTTGACTGGCTCTTTGACCAGCTTCATCTGTGCGTATTAAATCACCAACGGGTTCGTCATTAAGATATGCGATAACTTCGTTAGATGCATCGTCAGTTTTAAATTCAAGTGGAAGATTTCTGGCAAGCTCGGTAATTTCTTCAGTTTGGTCAGGAGTTAGATTCGAACGGTGTGCAGCAAAACCGAGCACTCGATAAATTGCGCCACTATCCAAGATCGGCCAACCTAAAGTTTTCGATAAACGAAATGCAATTGTTCCTTTTCCAGAACCTGAAGGTCCGTCAATTGTAATCACCGGAGAATTCGACATGGCCACACCAGTTGTTTAAAAAGTGGCGCCATTTTAATCAAACCGAGTTAAAACACAAGTAGTAAACGGAATATTCCTAAATCAAAATTCGGTGCTAAGCTCTTTTTTCAAAGTCTTTCATAAACTCAACTAAAGCCTCAACACCCTCAATGGGCATGGCATTGTATAAACTGGCTCTCATTCCACCAACACTTCGATGACCTTTTAAATTAACCAATCCAAATTGCTCTGCTTCAGCCAAAAACATCTCATTCAAAGATTCATCCTGTAGTATAAAAGGAATATTCATTCGCGAACGGCAATGAGGCTTAACGGGATTACGATAAAACTCACTGTTATCGATGTATTCATACAAGATCGTCGATCGTTCATCGGCTCGACGTTCCATTTCTTCAACTCCGCCCTGGCGCTTTATCCAATCAAAAACAAGTCCCGCCAAATACCATGAGTAAGTGGGAGGAGTATTGTACATACTGTCATTTTCTGCCAAAACTTTATATTGCATTAAACTGGGAACAGTGGGTGGCAATTCTTTTTGAAGCCAATCATCACGGACAATAATGATCGAGAGCCCTGCCGGCCCTATGTTTTTTTGTGCGCCGGCATAGATTAAAGCAAAATCTTCGATATTTATTATCTTAGAAAGGATATTCGATGACATATCCGCAATCCAGCGACCCTTTCCATGCTTAGGAAAATTTAAAAACTCAACGCCACCTATAGTTTCGTTCGTCGTTAAATGAAAATAATCAAAAGTGTCAGAGAAAGCCCACTGCTTTTCGGGAACGATAGACAGCAATCCATCATCACTTTGCAACGCTTCTACAACAGACACGTTGCCGAATTTACTTGCCTCACCAATCGCTTTTTTGCCCCAAATTCCAGTATTAACGTAAACGGCCTGAGTTCTTAAAAAATTTAGAGGAACCATTGCAAACTGCAAGCTAGCGCCACCGGCCGAAAACAAAACTTTATAGTTGTCGGGAATGGACATTAACTCTCTTAAATCGGTTTCAGCCTTTTCGGCAATGGAAGCAAACTCTTTACCCCGATGGCTAAAGTCCATCACCGATAGTCCAGTACCATGCCAATCTAAAAACTCCTGTTGTGCAATCTGCATAACCTTTTTCGGCAACATAGCAGGTCCGGCACTAAAATTAAAAGGAGGCCAATGTTTTTGCATATTCACTTACTCAATAATTTTTAGCGAGAAACAAAAAAGAGTCGTTAAAAAACGACTCTTTAATTATGCCTCATAAAATCCAATTCCTAAATATCAATAGGACATGAACTACGGCATTCTTTGAATTAAATCACCACTACAATTATTTAATTCTCTTCACCTGACTCCGCGTCACTACCAGCTGTGTCATTATTAGTTTCAGCTGAAGATTCATTGTCTTCCAACGCTTCAATATCAGCAGCATCTTCAAGCTCTTCTATACGCTCCATGCCAACCAATGAGTCACCATCATCCAATCGAATAAGACGCACACCTTGAGTGTTTCTTCCCATCACTCGAAGCTCATCAACACGTGTTCTTACCAAAGTAGCGTTACTGGTAATTAACATAATCTCATTACCATCGCAGCAATGAACTGCACTGATAACTTTTCCATTTCGGTCACTGGCAATGATAGATATAACACCTTGACCACCTCGACCACGCACCGGATGATCGTCCATGGCTGTACGTTTGCCGTAGCCATTTTCTGTTGCTGTCAGCACTTCACCTTCATGCGATGCTTTAACCAAAGAAACAACGGTTTGTCCTTCATGTAATTTCATACCACGAACACCGCGCGCTGTTCGCCCCATCGCTCGAACATCTTGCTCACTGAATCGAATCACTTTTCCAGCGTCACTGAACAACATTAACTGGTCATCGCCTTCTGTAATGACGGTTCCTATTAATGCGTCATCATCATCTAAACTGACGGCAATAATTCCGCCTTTACGAGGACGAGAAAACTGCTCAAGTGACGTCTTTTTAACAGTACCAGAAGCCATCGCCATAAAGACGTACTTGTCTTCATCATAACCGTCAACGGGTAATATTGATTGTATGCGCTCATCGGGATCGAGAGGTAACACATTAACGATGGGTTTTCCGCGTGAACCTCTGCCCGCTTGAGGCAACTCAAAGGTTCTCAACCAATAAACTTTACCCTTACTAGAGAAACATAAAATCGTGTCGTGTGTGCTACAGACCGTTAGCTTTTCAATAAAATCTTCATCTTTCATTTTAGTGGCAGACTTACCTCGCCCACCTCTGCGTTGAGCTTGGTAATCCGCTAGTGGTTGATACTTGGCATACCCTTGATGCGACAATGTTACAACCACATCTTCTTCCGTGATAAGATCTTCAATTAATAAGTCAGCACTACTATCGGTAATTTCGGTTCTTCGCTCATCACCAAACTCATCAAGAATCGCAACAAGCTCTTCACGTATCACTTCGAGTAATCGCTCATTACTCGACAAAATTGCTAGAAGCTCAGCTATCGTTGCCAACAATTCTTGATAATCAGCAATGATTTTTTCGTGCTCTAAGCCAGTCAGCTTGTGCAATCGTAAATCCAAAATTGCCTGAGCTTGTTCTGGTGATAAGTGATATTGACCATCAACCAATCCAAAATGAGACTCTAAGCCATCAGGACGACAGGCATCAGTTCCTGCTCGCTCCAACATATCGACAACTTGACCAGGAGCCCAAGGCTTTGCAACTAATTCTTCCTTCGCCACCGCAGGGCTAGGAGACTTCTTGATCAACGCGATAATTTCATCAATGTTGGCCAAAGCAATCGCCAAGCCTTCAAGTACGTGTGCTTTTTCTCGTGCTTTTCTTAACTCATAGATAGTTCTACGAGTTACCACTTCACGACGATGCTTAACAAAAGCATCTAGCATATCTTTCAAGTTAAAGATTCGTGGCTGGTTATTTTCCAGAGCAACCATATTAATACCAAACACAGTTTGCAGCTGCGTTTGAGCATATAAATTGTTTAAAGTGACGTCTGGCACTTCGCCCTTGCGAAGTTCAATAACCATTCGCATTCCATCTTTATCGGACTCATCTCTAAGTCCAGTGATCCCCTCAATCTTCTTGTCTTTGACGAGCTCAGCTATTTTTTCAATGAGTCGGGCTTTGTTAACCTGATAAGGTAATTCTGTAACAATAATGCTATCTTTGCCTGACTTTTCGTCAGTCTCGATATGAGTTCGCGCTCGAATATAAATTCGTCCACGACCAGTACGGTAAGCTTCAAGAATGCCTGCTCGCCCATTAATAATTCCGGCGGTAGGGAAGTCAGGTCCGGGTATATGCTCCATCAATTCGGATAATTCAATTTCAGGATTATCTATTAAGGCCAAACATC
The DNA here is from genome assembly GCF_007570825.1 of Pleionea sediminis. Lineage (GTDB taxonomy): Bacteria > Pseudomonadota > Gammaproteobacteria > Enterobacterales > Kangiellaceae > Pleionea > Pleionea sediminis. The sequence goes on from NZ_SUNB01000002.1 coordinate 390,730, forward strand.
CATTAATAACTTCAGTTAAATTATGTGGCGCAATGTTGGTTGCCATACCAACGGCGATTCCAGATGAACCATTAACCAATAAGTTAGGAACGCGAGTTGGCAAAACTGTCGGCTCAGATTCACTGCCATCGTAGTTCTCTTCAAAATCGACCGTTTCTTTATCGAGATCTGCCAACAATCGATGTGCCATTTTGGCCATTCTAACTTCGGTATATCGCATTGCCGCCGGAGAGTCCCCATCAACGGAACCAAAGTTCCCTTGCCCGTCGACTAACATATATCGCAACGAAAACGGCTGAGCCATTCGGACGATTGTGTCATAAACAGCGGTATCACCATGAGGGTGATATTTACCGATCACATCACCAACAACACGCGCTGATTTCTTATACGGCTTGTTAAAATCATTGCCTAATTCGTTCATCGCATAAAGTACGCGGCGATGTACAGGCTTCAGACCATCGCGCACATCAGGTAATGCTCGCCCGACAATAACGCTCATTGCGTAGTCTAGATAGGAATTTTTTAATTCATCTTCGATGTTAATCGGAAGGACTTCTTTTGCAAACTCACCCATAAATACAAAAAAACCTTTATTTTCAGTTAGTTATTGTTAGCTGACCAATCCTTGAACAGGGCGGATTATACCATGATTCGCAGCATCGGTACCGAGTTTTTTGCGTATCCGGACTCTTTTTGCACAAAAAAAGCCATCCCTTGATTATTAATTGTTCAAATGCAAAAATTTGTTCAAATTAACGCGCAATCTAACGAGAAATGACCATCGTAAAAAGGTTTATTATTCAGTACACAAAGTAATTTTAGCCGCAACGAAGACAGATGATATACTCCGGCAAAATTATTACTCGATAATGGAAAATTGTTGTGACTCAACCGATTGATTCTTTAATATTTAGTCGATGGCTTGCTCCGGTAAATGCAAACCAAACCGTCCATGAACATTTCGGTGTCGCGATCGATAAGGGCAAGATAGTCGCCCTTGATTCACAAGAGACATTGCAACAAAAATTCGTTGCAAAAAATACGTATGATCTTTCCGACCACCTTCTTGTACCGGGTTTCGTAAATTCACACACTCACGCAGCAATGAACTTGCTGAAAGGCTATTCCGATGACCTCCCTTTAATGGAATGGTTGCAAAATCATATTTGGCCCGCCGAAGCTAAGTTGATGAGTGACGAATTTGTTTATCAGGGTACACAATTGGCTATCGCAGAAATGATTAAAAGTGGAACCACTTGCTTTAATGACATGTATTTTATGCCTAACAAAGCAGCACAAGCTGCTATCAATCATTCAATGCGTGCCGTGATTGGACTCACCATAATAGAATTTCCAACAGCCTGGGCAAAAGATGCTGAAGAATATCTCCATAAAGGGCTCGCCGTTTACGATGAATTCAAAGGTGAAAACTTAGTTAGCTTCAGTTTAGCGCCTCATGCCCCTTATACAGTTTCCGACGAAACCTTACAAAAAATAGCAACTCTTTCCAATCAACTCGATATTGGTATTCATATGCACGTGCACGAAACTGAGCACGAAGTGAATGAATCTATCGATAAGCATGGTGAACGTCCACTCGCACGACTTCATCAACTGGGGTTATTATCACCCTCTTTTCAAGCAGTTCATATGACCAGCATCAATGACGACGATTTAAAACTGGTTAAAGACAACGGTGTCCACGTCATGCATTGTCCAGAGTCGAACATGAAACTCGCCAGCGGTTTCTCTCCCATTGCTCAATTTCAGCGAAGCAACATCAACATTGCGTTAGGCACCGATGGCTGTGCCAGCAATAACGACCTTGATATGATTGGAGAAATGCGCTCGGCTGCATTACTGGCGAAAGTAACGGCTGGTGATGCAAGTTGCTTTTCAGCACACGACGCGTTACATGCGGCAACACTGGGTGGCGCAAAAGCACTTGGCTTAGAAAGTGTTTGCGGTAGTATTGAAGTGGGTAAAGCAGCAGATTTGTGTGCCATTAACTTAAACCACATTGCAACTCAGCCAGTCACCGATCCTGTTTCACAACTAGTTTACGCTGCTTCGCGCGATCAAGTCAGTCATGTTTGGACGTCGGGGAAGCTTCAGCTTAACGATGGTGAATTTACGGATATTCAGTACAATGACTTACTAAATATTATCGAGCACTGGCAAGCACGCATGCGAAAAGAGTTAAATCATTAATAGAGCACAACTATGCAAAATCAAAATGTAGATTTAGGTGAAATTAAAAAGTTTGAAGATCTCGCTGAACGTTGGTGGGATAAAAACAGCGAATTTAAACCCCTACACGATATTAACCCATTGCGTGTAGATTTCATTCAAAAACATTCAGGCGGTGTTCAAGGTAAGAGAATTCTTGATGTCGGATGTGGTGGTGGAATATTGGCGGATGCTCTTAGTGCCATGGGTGCAGAAGTGACTGGAATTGATATGGGAGAAGCTCCCTTATCGGTTGCACGTCTTCACCAGTTAGAATCAAAGCAAAATGTTGAATATCATAAAAGTACAGCGGAAGAATTTGCTAAAGAGCACGCAAACAAATTTGATATCGTAACTTGTCTCGAAATGTTGGAACATGTTCCTGAACCAGAATCAGTTATTGCTGCATGCAAAAATATAGTCAAACCCGAAGGTGATGTCTTTTTTTCAACAATAAACCGAAATCCGAAAAGTTTTCTCTTTGCCATTGTCGGTGCCGAATATGTATTAAAAATGCTACCAAAAGGAACCCATGAATACGCTAAATTCATAAAGCCTTCCGAACTTGATCGATGGGCAAGACAATCTAGCTTAAAATTAAAAACCCTAACAGGTATGCACTTTAACCCTTTGACTCAAAATTATTGGCTATCAGACAGCAATGTGGATGTTAACTATTTGTGCCACTATAAGAGTTAATGGAAATTAATATGCTGCAACCAGATGCTATTTTATTTGATCTTGATGGAACCTTCGCTGACACGGCGCAAGACTTGGCGTTCGCCCTGAATGAAGTATTAAATTCACAAGGAAAAGAGCGGCTGGCTTTTGAGTTGATTCGACCGGTCGTTTCAAAAGGAGCTCCTGGTTTACTAAAGCTAGGCTTCAATTTAAATCCAGGCGATCGTGAATATGACATTTTACGTGATCGTCTTTTAACAATTTACGAAAGAAACCTATGCCGCAAAACGGTTTTATTTAAAGGCATTGAAGACACCATCGAGTATCTCGAAAAAAATGGTCTACCATGGGGAATTGTCACTAATAAACCCGAGTTTTTAACAACACCGCTCATTAAACAATTAAGCTTGGAAGAACGAGCCAGCGTGGTGATTAGTGGCGATACGTTTAGTGAAAAAAAGCCACACCCGATGCCCCTGCTCGAAGCTTGTCGAATCATCAATATTGAACCACAAAATGTTTGGTATGTGGGAGATGATGAGCGCGATGTCATCGCCGCAAATGCCGCAAAGATGACATCGGTTGCCGCACTTTGGGGCTATTTTTCTAAAAAAGAAAATCCCGAAAACTGGAAAGCGACGCTTTGTTTTTCTGATGCAACTGCTTTATTAAATTATCTTAAGCAGTTACCGACTAAAATTTAATAAAAGAAACTAGCTCTGTACGCTATTAAAGTAACTAAGATATATTACATTTAAAACAATATTGCGGGGCTGTAGCCCCGCAAAAACTTTTTAACCACACGCTTTTTTCAGAGCATCAGCAACATAACCAAGGCACGATAAGTTTAAGCCAGCCACATTAATGCGACTTGAGTCCGCCATATAAATACTAAACTCATCTCTCATCTGTCGCACTTGCTCCTTAGTAATATTTAAATAGCTAAACATCCCTTTTTGCTGAGTAATAAAGTCGAAATCTTGACTCACATTTCGTTGTTTTATTTCAGCGAGCAATCCTTCTCGTAACGACTTTACCCTGGTAGCCATTGCGTTTAATTCATCTTCCCAACTTGTTCGTAAATCAGGAGAGCTTAAAACTAGATCAACGAGAAAGCCGCCATAGGCAGGTGACATAGAATAATTGGCTCGAGCAACATCTTGTATTTGAGACTGAAGCGCTGCCGATCGTTCTTGATTTTCCGTTTGAACAATTAAACAGCCCGTCCGCTCACGATACAAACCAAAGTTCTTTGAGCACGATGACGCTATAACCATCTCATCGACTTGTTCCGAGAGATGACGAACGCCTTTAACATCGGATTCTAAGCCATCGCCTAATCCTTGATAGGCAATATCAACAAAGGGGATAAATCCCTGCTTTACCGCACGCTCCGCTATACGTTGCCAATGCTCAAAACTTAAATCAGCGCCCGTCGGATTATGACAGCAGCCATGAAGCAAAACGATATCGTCTTTGCCAAGTTTGGCGAGTTGTTCATCCATCGCTTCATAGTTAACCAAGCCAGTATTTGCATCAAAGTAAGGATACGCTTGCGTCTCAAAACCAGAAGCTCGAATGGTTGGAATGTGATTGGCCCAAGTTGGATCGCTTACCCAAACCGTTAAGTCATCACCAAGCCGTCGTAAGGTTTCAAATCCTACACGAAGGGCACCACAACCGCCTGGAGTTTGTATTCCTGCCACAGCTCCAGCACTCAGCGCTTTTGAAGACTCTCCCAAAATTAACTTTTTAATTCCATCAACAAAGCCAGGTACACCCATTGGCCCAATGTAAGTTTTAGAGTCTTCAGTCGATAAATGTGTTTTCTGCGCTTGTTGTATGGCTTTCATTATCGCGGTATGACCTTGCTCATCTCGATACACACCAACACCCAAGTCAACTTTATTAGGATTGGGGTCATCACGATAAAGAGTTATTAATCCGAGTAGAGGATCAGCAGGGAGTGCTTTTAATCGCTCAAACATATTATCGGGCTCCACTAAAAAATATAATTAATTGATTGATTGAATGTGCAGCATTGTACTCTTTCAAACGATTCTCTTCCAGCAATGACAATGATTAGAAAATGACAAAGTCCCTTTAATTTCAGCTTCATTTTTCTACTTAGGTAAACCTTTAAATGCTGCTAGAGATACGGCAGTTCAACACCAATCATCACACCACGCCTTTCCTCTAAGTTACGAGCAAAATATTTTCCGCGATGTGCTTCTGCAATTAAACGAACAATATATAACCCCAATCCTAGATGGGTTTGATCGGGTTTGCGATATTTTTCACTGCGTCTCGAAGCCATAGACGAAAATAACTCATCCACTGTCGCGTCCGGTAATTGAGAGCCCTCATTAATCACAGCAAGTGAAACCCTCTTCGATTCGAAACTCAAAGCAACTTCAATGTCACTGTTTTCAGGCGCAAAATCACGAGCATTCGAGATAAGCTTATCCAATAGCTGAGCAATCAATTCGGGTGATGATAATAATGGTTTTTCCTGACCTCGACTCGAAAATACCAGTCGATGTTCGGTGAAAAGGCTTGAGACTTGATTTATGTACTCACTAACAAACTCCGCTAACTTTAGCTTGTCACGCTCTGCAGAAAGAACGCTCTGTTCCAGTCGAGCAGCTTCTCGCATTCTAGAAATCAAATCACTTAATCGGTCAATTCCACTTTGTGCTCGAATAACGGCATCTCTAATTGACTCATCTTCTGATAGAGCTATATTATCAATCGAAGATCGCACCACTGCGATGGGCGTTCGCAACTCATGAGTCAATCGCGCCGCCAGTTTTTCCATGTATTCATTATATTCTTTTAATCGCAAACTCATTTGTGCAAAACTTCTTGAGAGCTCGCCTATCTCGTCAGATGCAGTTTCTGGGTGAATGGTTGCCTTGATACGCCCATGCTCATCGACAGCCTTAATAGTACTGTTATTAAGTCGCATAATTCTGTGAGTTAAGCGCGAAGCCACCACAATTAAACTAACAATCACAATAAGCAAAATAACGAGCGTCGTATTAACATATATATTCATTGCCCGTCGTTGTATCATTTGTATTGCGGCAACCGTTTCTTCAACAGCGACTACTCCCATCACTTTCTCATCAACTTGAATCGGATAAGCAACAAATGCAATAGCGGCTTCAGCTCCAGCGATAGACTCTAACTCTCTTCCGACCTCACCTTTTAAGGCTTTTTCAACTGAAGGATTATTCAATTCAATAGCTCTTGCTCTGGGATCAGCAAAACCACTTAGGGGGGGAGCCAATAAAAAATGTATTAAAGGGTTAACTTTTGTCATCTCAACATCAGGAATCAAATTTCCGCGACGTGCTTGTACTTGTCCGTTCGCATCCAAAACCCAAACGCGTTTTCCTTTATCGACCTGTAATTCTTCCAGTTTTTCCTCAAGCTGTTTGTCGGGCCAAACAAATAAGTTTATAGAAGATGCGTAATTACTTTTTTGCTCCGATAAAACAGATGAAAAAAGCTCTCGCTTTTGAGACTGTGAATCGTAATCTGAAACGGTAATTCGAACGCCTCTCCACTGCTGCAACAGAGGTACTTTAAACTCAATAATATAACCGTCTGAAAACTCTTGCCATTGTGCACCAGACACCCAAAACGTAATTTTGTCAGGATTCTCAATAATTGGACGAAGACCACCAACGGCAAAGGGAGAAAATGTTAGCTTGATCCGTTTACCTTCTGAATTGAAAAGCTCAATAATAGCTTTATCACTTACCGAGCCGTGTTCTAAAGCTTCTCGGTAAGCAATAGATTTATCACGAACTTGCAACATACCAAACAAATACTGATCGTCACTGACAAAATTTACAGTAAACTTCGATTCATTATTCAGTTTTTTATTATTTAAGCTTGGCTCTACGCCAGAAAATGAATGAGAAAAACCTTCAATGGGTAACCAATCTTCTAAAAAGCCATCAATTGAAATCGTGTTTTCTACAGAAGAGACAAAAAAGCGATGTGTTTCATTTGCTGGCTTGACGCCTTCTTGTTCTGCGAAAGATTGCTCGTTCAGTGAAAAAGCAATTGACGAGGCATAACTTGATAAATTATTGAGCAGATTATCCACCAAAATTTGTTCAAGTTGCTTTAAAAAACCAATACTTAAAAATGGTATCGAAACCAACGCTACTGAAAAAACGAGCAGCTTTCGTTTTAGTGTCCAGAATCGTTTAATCATCAACTAAGATTTCCAACGATACCCCATTCCATACACGGTATCGATACAATCAAAACTCGAGTCAAACTGAGCGAATTTTTTTCGAATCCTTTTTACATGTGAAGTAATTGTCGAATCATCAACGACAACATTCGCAGTATCCATTAATTGCTCTCGAGTTTTTACATGACCGGGAGACTTTGCCAAAGCATGAACCATCCAGAACTCAGTGAGTGTTAAATCAATCAGCTGCTCATTCCAAAACGCTTTTATACGATCTAAATCTAGGGTCAAAGGTCCAACCGATAATTGTTCACATTGCTCTTCTTTCATTGCCAACGCCTGAATACGACGAAACAAAGCTGCAACTCGAGCCATAAAGTGAGGTAAGCTAATATCCTTCGTAATATAGTCATCTGCTCCGAGACGAAGTCCAGAAATAACATCAAAGTCAGAGTCCATAGCAGTTAAAAACACAATAGGCAAAGACTCTGATTGCTGCCTTAACCACTGGCATAACTTAAACCCGCCCTCCGGTTCGTCGCCAAGTCCCACATCTAACACAGCAAGATCAGGCAGTCGCTGAGATAACCCAGTTTTAGCTTCCTCTAAACTCGCATAGGTTTCGACCTGATATCCGTATTTTTCTAACGCTTGTGTATAATTCTCTCGAATTGCAGCCTCATCCTCGACCAAGGCGACTCGTTTAGCCATTGTTCTCTGCCCTCATCAATGTGACGCCATATTCTTGCCACAATTTCCCAGTGGTTCGCCACTTTACAACCATAAAAAAGCCCGCTGAATTCGTTTTAATAAACCTGTGCCAAGCAATAAGGCACCAATAACCGACCCACAGTAAGGATAGCGGAACCTCAACCAGTTTCGCCATAAGCCAGGGAAGGCCCTATTAAATTTTGAGAACATTTTTACAGATTGAAAGAGGAAAAGACAATGAAAAAAGCACTAGTTATCACGTCCATGGTATTAGCAACGTTAACTCAAGCACCTTCAGCGCATGCTGAGCACGACAAAGAAAAAGGCATCGGCATAGCAAGTGGAGCAGCGGTTGGAGCGGCAGCTGGCGGCCCAGTTGGCTTCGTCATCGGTGCTGCCATAGGAGGTTTATTGGGAGAAGAAGTTGGAAAAGCCAATCAAGTCGACGATTTGAAAATAGAGCTAACAGAAAAAGATATTCAGAACAGTCAACTAGAGCGCGAACTATCGGAGCTAAAAAGTCAAACACACAATGAGTCGAGTTTTGAGGGATCGGAAATGCTGCAAATGGACTTGTTATTTTCTACCAAAGAAACGGGCCTCGACGATACAGACCGTTCACGAATTGAACAACTTGCAAGCTTTTTAGTGAGATATCCTCAATTGACCATTAAGTTAGATGGGTTCGCCGATCCTCGAGGAAATCAGGAAGAAAATCAAAAATTATCAGAACAACGGATCGAATCTGTAAAAAGTTTACTTATGGAGCAAGGTATCAACGAAGAACGCATCATTTCAGCCGCTCACGGCGAAAAAAGCTCGGTAGCTCCCGAAGGTGATTATGATGCCTACGCACTTGAACGCCGCGTTAGTATTCGATTTTTTCCACAATCAGACCAGACATTCGCGGCTAACGAGTAACTCTAACCAACATTAAAGGAGCCTTTCAAAGAAAGTAAAAACTATCCTCTCCACCCCTTTGGGTAAGTAATCACATCGTGAACTTGCCCTTTTTTTGTTAGGCTTACCAGAAAAAGGTACACTCCACTCTAAAACAATCATCGGTGACAACTTGAATATAATTCAGTATTGCATTAATGAACATTTTCCAACAGGCAGTGAAGAATATTATGCGATGCTCTATTTAAAAAATAACACTGACATTTGGACACAGTTGGCACTCGTCGATGCAATTTCCAACAGTCGTATTCAATCTTCTGAACCGGATGTTTATCAAGCAAAGCTACAGTGGTGGTTGCATGCCATTCAACAACAAGAATCCTCTCACCCTTTACTGAATTTTTTAGCACCTCTCGACACTAACATTGTAATAGAGCTAATCATGTCTCTTATTTTCGAGTTGCTAAAGTGTTCGAGTCACGACAAGCTGCTACTCAATGATTCACTAGTCAACATATTGGGCAAAAGCTTGTTGGCCATTTTAAATAATCATGCCATTCCATCACAAAACGAAAAAGAGCAATTAATCCCAGTCTCAAAATTTCTTGGACAATACTGGATCATCAAGCGCTGTATTTTAAATCATCAGTTGGCGGCATTATCACACGAGTCCATCACTTCTTTTCTCACATTTCCTATTCATAAAAGTCAAGTTAAACTGAGCCAACTACCGGCAAAGATTTTTTTTCAATTTGCGTATGATTGGAGAAAATTGAACAAACGTTGTATCGAAGAACAACGGTTTTACGAACTGAGTGGCATCAGAAAACTTTGGACATCATGGAAAATTAAAACATTTCAATCAGATATATTTACCGAATAATTTCTCATCCATATTGCCTGACAAATCGTGCGACCGTTAAACAAGAATGTTAAACTGTAGTTCATACAAAGCAGATTAAAATGTAAGGTCTTTAATTCATGACGGTCGACTTTCAACCTAAAGAGCAATGCCTGAAAGACAAAGTAATTATGGTGACGGGTGCTGGCGATGGCATTGGCCGAGAAGCAGCACTGACTTATGCCAAACTTGGCGCAACCGTTATTCTTGTTGGTCGTACTACCGAAAAGTTAGAAGAAGTTTACGACGAAATCGAGGCCTTTAACGGACCACAGCCGGCTATCATACCAATTAACTTTTTACACATGTCAGCTGAGCAAGCACAGCAAATCGCTGAAACTATCGATCAAGAATTTGGACGATTGGATGGATTACTCAATAACGCCAGTCAATTAGGTGACTTATCGCCGATAGAAGCTTATAACATTGAAACTTGGCAAAATGTTATGCAGGTCAATGTCAATGCCACCTTTTTATTGACTCGCTTTTTAATACCGGTGATACGTAAAGCAGATTCAGGTTCGATTATTTTTACAAGCTCGGGAGTCGGCAATAAAGGTCGAGCCTATTGGGGCGCTTATTCCGTTTCAAAATTTGCAACAGAAGGACTCGCACAGGTACTGGCCGATGAGTTGGAAAATACTTCAATCCGAGTGAATATTATTAATCCGGGTGCAACAAGAACAAAAATGCGAGCAGCAGCTTTTCCGGCAGAAAATCCCGGTGATTTAAAAACAGCCGACGCACTGATGCCCCTTTACACCTACTTAATGGCCGAAGACAGTAAATCAGTTACTAATCAACGGTTTGATGGATAATCTCAAGTTTGAGTATAACGAATAGCGGCATTGAGTTGCCGCTTTCGACACAATCCCGACACTTCTTCCCAAGATTCAGCCAAATTTCTCGACACAATCCAATAAGAAGCAGTCAAATTATTGACTCTATCTAATTCAGTAAGAACAAATAGCACTCCAACCCTTTGTTTAAATTATAGAAATTCTTAAATGCATAAGACTGGCACGCAATTCGCAGATACAAATCCAGGTTAATTAGATTTAAGTAAATACTATGGAACACGCATTTCATAAAACGATTGGTTCAGAAGCGACAAAGCTAGAATATCTAGCGCCGCGCATGGACCAACCGTCAGACGAGCTTCTCGCCTCAGGTCAATTATTGGCGTATAAATTACAGCAAACACTGAATATTGAAGTTCTTCTCACAACTTTTTGCGAACAGGCATCACTCATTGTGCCATGCCAGAGCGTCGCCTTTAGAAATGATGAGCAACAATTGTTTGTCTATCATGGTGAGAAACACGAAAATTTATGTCGCTACTCTTTGGCAATTGAAGAGCAGGTTTTGGGCGAAATCGAGTGCTCATCGCATAAATCTTTTTCCGAAACCGACTTAATTCGCCTCGAACATCTTATTAGTATTCTTCTCTTTCCATTGAGAAATGCATTAATGTACAGCGAAGCCATTCAAAATGCTCAGCGAGATCCTCTAACGGGCCTGGCTAATCGCTATGCTTTCGATCACGCGATGGATACGGAGATAAGTCGTTCAGAGCGACATCGTCACAATTTATGCATGTTAGTCGTCGACATCGATCACTTTAAGCGGATTAATGATACCTATGGTCATTTGGCAGGCGACGAAGTACTCCGTCAAGTTGCCAGTTTACTGGGTAATGCCGTACGTAAGGAAGACCGGGTCTTTCGATACGGTGGTGAAGAGTTTGTCGTCTTACTGAGTGCGACAGATCTCCCGAGCGCACGCTTGACCGCAGAGCGAATCCGCATGGAACTAGAAGCAACCAAAATAACTGCACTAGGTATTGAAATTGATGTCACAGCAAGTCTTGGGATCTCTGAATGGCAAGTAGGAGAATCAGGAAATACTTTCTTTCATCGGGCTGACCAAGCTTTATACAATGCTAAAGACCAAGGTAGAAATCAAGTCAGAGCTGCTTAAATAAAACACCACTCGCATCAAAATAAAATTAAATCCGCGAATCACGCTCCTGCCAATTTGAAATATCTGTCGATAATAAATGATCGTCGGGATCAATACCTCTATATCCTGAATTGAGCTAAAAATCTGACTTTGACTCCTTCCTGCACGACCGTTCAGTTTAGGTTCAGTATGAATTTACAAGAATCACGGTTAGCGCTTAAAATAGCCGGCGTAAAAACGTTCGACCAATTGAGCATACAAAAATTTAATAACTTGGGGTGCATCACTCCAACATTAGGAACTTTTGATGGATTTTCGTTCAAAACTTGGTAACTGGATTGCAGAATTAACAATTCAGAAAACTGCCCTGACTTTATTTTTTCTTGTGCTAGCTGTTGCTGGATTAACCATTAAGCTGGGTGATTTTCGACTCGATGCCTCCGCAGATTCATTGCTTCTGGAAAACGACCCATCTCTAACAGAATACCGCAAAACCTATTTAGAATATGGTAGCGATGATTATCTCTTTCTATTATTCGAGCCCAAAGATGAGCTATTTCAACAGAAAAATCTTGATGTCCTCGCTAACTTGCAAAAACAAATTGTATCTATCGGTGCCGTTGAATCGGTAACATCTATTCTCGATATTCCGCTTTATGATCCAGAAGAAGCCGATATTTTTACTGTTGAAAATAAAACAACGACTTTACGAGAAGGTGAGTTCGATTTAAAACAGGCAAAAGAAATATTGGTCAACAATCCTATCTATAAGAACCTTATTCTCTCAGAAGATGGCTCTCTAACAGCGTTACAAATAAACCTGGATGTTCCCCAATCTCTGAAATCAAGCATTCGAGAATTAACTCAATTCCAAGTCAAGCATGCCAATACCAAGCTTACCGAATCTCAATTACTCGAAAAGCAAGCACTTCAAGCTAAAGTTGGGGCAGAAAACTCTGCTTACAGTCAAGTTACTGCTGACGTTATTAACAAAGTTAGAACAATAATTGCTGAGGGCCCCGAAGATACCAGACTATTTCTCGGTGGTGTTCCGATGATAGCTCATGACTTAATGGAATATGTACAAAATGATTTGGTCGTCTTTGGTAGTGCAATTTTTATCATTTTAATTCTTATCTTAACCCTCATATTCCGACAATTGCATTGGATCGTGCTACCACTTGGCATTTGTTCAATTGCCGTCTTAGGTATGGTTGGCCTTTTGGGGTGGCTCGATTGGCCTGCGACCGTCATTTCTTCAAACTTTATCGCTCTACTACTCATAATGACCATGTCACTCACGATTCACTTAATTGTTCGCTTTCGCGAGCTTTCAGCGAACGATGCCAACATGAGTGTTGAAGATCGACTAAGAAATACTTTGAGTACCATGTTTATTCCTTGTCTTTTTACTGCATTAACAACTATGGTGGCCTTCGGCTCATTAGTCGTTAGTGATATTCGACCTGTTAAAGACTTCGGATTAATGATGTCGATGGGTTTAGCGTTAGCTTTTATCATCGCCTTTTTGTCATTTCCTTTGTTTGTAAAATTGACTTATCGCAATAAATCAGAAAAGCAGTTGCAATCAAAACTGACCGAATTCACGTCAGCATTGGGACGATGGACTTTAAAAAGTAACAAAATAATATTATTTACGGCGCTCTCGATCGCGATATTCGCAACATCGGGCATAACCCGTCTAAGTGTTGATAATATTTTCATCGATTACTTCCGCAGCCACACCGAAATACACCAGGGAATGAAAACAATTGATGAGCAATTAGGTGGTACAACACCATTGGATATCGTTATCAAAACAGAAGCTCTTATCCCCAAGCCTGAAAAACTTGATTTCGATGATGGTTTCTCTGAGTTCGAAGATGAAGAAGAAGCTGTTCCGCTATCATTTTCCCGCAATGGCGTTGAGTCAATTGCGAAAGTACATCGCTACCTGGAAGAATTTGAAGTCACGGGAAAAGTGCTCTCTTTAACTTCCAGTTTTCGTTTGCTAAACGATTTAAATGGCGGTGAAACCTTAGATGATTTTCTGCTCGGTTTATTTTACAAAAGAATGTCTGCAGATATTAAGCGTCAGCTTATCGAACCTTATCACAACGACGATGGCTCTCAGATTCATTTTAATATAAGAATGATTGATTCACACCCAAAACTAAAACGTGACGATTTCATAAATAGTTTGCACAATCATTTTCAGAACGAGTTAAGTTTGAGCAAGGAAGATTATACGATCACCGGCATGTTTGTTTTATACAACAATATGTTATCGAGCTTATTTGATTCTCAAATCAAAACAATTGTGACTGTCTTTTTAGTTATATTGGTCATGTTCATATTTATCTTCCGCTCATTCGCTTTGGCTATTTTAGGTTTAATACCCAATGCATTGGCTGCAGCAATGGTGCTAGGAGCGATGGGTTGGTTCAATATTCCTCTAGATATGATGACAATTATGATAGCGGCAATAGCTGTCGGGATAGGTGTGGATAATACGATTCATTATATTTTCCGCTTTAGGAGAGAATATGCAACACGTAAAGATTATGAAGCATGTGTTCAAGCGTGCCATGATTCGATAGGTAAAGCACTGTACTACACATCGTTAACCGTTATTGCAGGGTTTTCTGTGCTAGTATTTTCAAACTTCATACCAACAATCTACTTTGGAATTTTAACCAGTATTGCTATGGGTACCGCACTACTAGCAAACCTTACACTACTTCCAAGATTAATTTTATGGTTTAAGCCAAACATTCCATCACTAGACAATGGTAAAGCAGCTCAAACTGCTCAAGAAAAAAAACCGGCATAAGCCGGTTTTTTTCTATCTTTTTTACAGCTAACTAAACCGTTTCTACTTACCCGACGTAAACCGAACTCCTAAAAATGTTCTGTCTTGCTCAAACCATCGATCACGAGTAAAAGTTACAGCAAAAGTTGGCGAGAAATAATAATGAATTCCGACTTGATATCCATCCTCATCAACGCCTTCCATATCAAAACCAGTTTGGTTGTATTCCAGATTCAGCTCAAGCTGGTTAGTCAATCGACGGCGCCACCCTAGTTCGTATCGAGTCACATCTTTGTCATCAAATACAGGCAAATCAAGTTCGACCTTTTTATATCCAATGTACATTGAAGACCCTGCCGCAGCCCCCCAAAAAACACCTCCACCAAGCGATTTCGCTTTGTAGCCAGAATTCGCAACATCACCATCAAGCGAAGTTCGCTCATAACTAACATATAATCCTTGTTTAACAGGTAACTGCAATCTAAATTGCTCCCCAGACAACTCATCATCACTCGTTTCAATGTAAGATACATCGATTAAAGCCATATGTGGTTGTGTCGCATATGAATGCCCTGTCAGTATAGCCAGTCCGGTTGTTATTAATAATTTTTTCATTTTGAATAGACTTGTTATTTTCCAGTGTATGAACTTTGGCACAAATGAGATTTCAGGTAAAGCACAATCAAACCGCATTATCACCGAATGTTAACTAATGCGGTTTTTAATGCTTTAGGAATTCTCTCAGCCCAACGCTCTTCTTCCATTTCCTTCTCTATCTGTCGTCGAAATTTTTGCATTATCGGATCAATACTTTGCGAAAACCGAGTAAAAAACTTTTTATAACTCAAGTCCTCAAACAACATAGCACTACGATACAAATTCTTCATCTCAGGACTCATTTTGTCTAATGCGGCCTTCACAGACCCCTCTTTTTCAATATGACCAGACACAATCTCCTGTAAACTTTTCTCCTTATCAAAATCAACAAAGGGGACAAGCTGTAAAGCTGTATAAGTAGTTAACGAGTTGTAATTACCATTCTCGATGACATCGAAAACTTCCTTTAGAGATAAACCAATTGCCTCTATCGGTAATTTTGCTCTCATCTGTTTATCGGGCTCACCCGCCATCTCTATTCCATTATCAACGGCAAAAAGTTGCTTATCACCGCGTAAAATAAACTCTTCTCCTCGGGAATTCTTAACTTGAACGCCAACAAGGTCGCCATCTAAGTTATGCAAATACTGAGTTAAAGCACCAGAAATCACACTACCCTCTTCACGTTTAGACTTTCGAAAAAGTTGTTTTATGTCAGCATCGGCATCAACAAAAGCGTCAATTTGAGAACGTGGAACTCTCAAGTGTCCAGATGAAAATGCATCACTTAGAAAGTGATCGGCATATGAGTTTGCAAATAATGCCAAATCGATCATTTTCTTTTTGGATAGTTCTATTAGGTACTTTTTCGTTAAGCGACGCCGAGCTAAAATAGAATCTAAATATTCATATTTTTTAGATAGTCTTTTCTTGTAAGAAGATTTATTAACTAACCTTTTTAACTCATGGCTTTTTTCCTTACAACCAGCATTATTATCATTCCATTGCTTCTTATCACACTTTAAATAAGCAAGTTGAGCAAACCAGAGTGCTTTCTCATGAAAATTAATGTAATTTTTAATATTATGCCAGGCAAAGTGAGAGTAATTGTCATGGGCCAATGTAAGATAACGAAATTTTCTCTTTACCATTCGCGTCTCGCTACATTTTTCATACTCTTTACTTTCTCGAATTGAGCGAATTTCCTTATCAATGCATTCCTTTAGCTTTTTTCTATTATGAAGGTAGTAATCTTTGAGGTAACTCGGTTCATCCAATGCCATTTCCTCAATGCTTTTATACATGTCTCCCGACATAGCAATTAAATGACCGTAACGAAAATCAATATCGGCCTCTAAATTAGTTATCCGGTTTTCATATTCAGGAAAGTATTGAGCCATCGCCATATCGCCTAATATTGCGTGCTCACCGGCGTCAAAAGCAAGAGAAGGCGTGCTATAAATAACAGTAATAAAACCTAGGAGAAACGTTCGAAAATTCATAAGCTCCAACCAAAACAATCTCACAACAAGATAATTATACCCTAAAATACGACTTCACCGAACTCACTGTTATTTTTCACGGAAAATACTTAACGACTTCTTCCTCTATACCTTAGATTTGATATAATCCTCGCGAAATGCTCTCGGGGTGCTTGAACCGTATGGTTTTATCGAGCTGAGATGCGATAACACGGCAAGCTATTCAATCATTGTTGTTAATTCGCAAACCCGCAGAACCTGATCCGACTAATATCGGCGTAGGGATGAGCGAATTATTTGTCTTAGAGTCGATTTTATTTATAAATTGACTCTCTAAAACTAAAATGCCCGACAAGACAAACGCCCTCTGCGCCTCACATTTATCACAGTGAGGAACAACATGAATAGCAAGACCAATATCCATTCTTCAGAACATTCAACAGTCACTCAAGAACGCATTTCCGATAGAACAACGTCTATTACACAAGCACCCTTACCAGCCAGTAAAAAAGTGTTTATTAAATCTGACCGTAATCCAGAAGTGTCAGTACCCATGCGGCAAATTAATTTAACTGACGGTACAAACATAACCCTTTACGATACGTCAGGTCCATATACCGATCCTAATCATCATATTAATGTACACCTTGGCATACCCAGTATTAGAAAGAATTGGCTAGAAAGCCGACATGACACAGAGCTTTACGACGGGCGACCAATGATTCCTGCAGACAATGGCCATACCGATCAAGATAAAGCTTTTAAATATTTCAATCCTGACCTACAGAGAACACCAAGACGCGCCAAGCAAGGATGCAACGTTACTCAACTACACTACGCTCGAAAAGGCATTATTACTCCTGAAATGGAATTTGTTTCATTGCGAGAAAATCAAAGAAGAGAACATATTAATAATGAGTTCTCAACAGCTGAACGCTCTAAACGTCGTGCTGGTAATCCATTGGGAGCAAATTTAAAACCTATAACACCGGAATTTGTGAGAGCAGAAATAGCGCAAGGTCGAGCAATCATTCCAGCCAACATTAATCATCCAGAATTAGAACCCATGATAATCGGGCGCAACTTTCTCGTTAAGATTAACGCCAATATAGGCAATTCAGCGCTATCTTCAAACATCGAAGAAGAAGTTGAGAAGCTTGTATGGTCGATTCGCTGGGGAGGAGACACCGTCATGGATTTGTCGACCGGTAAACACATCCATGCCACTCGTGATTATATTATTCGTAATTCGCCAGTGCCTATTGGAACCGTTCCCATTTATCAAGCACTCGAAAAAGTAAATGGTATAGCGGAGGACCTCACCTGGGAAGTTTTTCGCGACACTCTTATTGAGCAAGCCGAACAAGGCGTCGACTATTTTACCATTCATGCAGGAGTGCTCCTGAGATACGTCCCACTTACAGCGGATCGAGTGACTGGAATTGTTTCTCGCGGTGGTTCGATTATGGCTAAGTGGTGTATCGCACATCATCAAGAAAACTTTTTATACACTCATTTTGATGAAATTTGCGAAATTATGAAAGCTTACGATGTTAGCTTTTCTTTAGGCGATGGATTACGTCCAGGGTCGATTGCTGACGCCAATGATGAAGCCCAATTCAGTGAATTAAAAACTTTGGGTGAATTAACTCGACGCGCCTGGGAGCACGATGTTCAAGTAATGGTAGAAGGCCCAGGACACGTCCCCATGCATATGATAAAAGAAAATATGGATCAGCAACTTGAGCATTGTCATGAAGCTCCCTTCTACACTTTAGGACCACTAACAACGGATATAGCACCTGGTTACGATCACTTTACTTCCGGAATTGGTGCCGCAATGATTGGCTGGTTTGGTTGCGCTATGCTGTGTTACGTGACACCTAAAGAGCATTTGGGCCTTCCCAATCGAGACGATGTTAAAGAGGGAATCATCACTTACAAAATTGCCGCACATGCAGCAGATATTGCAAAAGGACATCCAGGGGCTGTCTATCGAGATGATTTATTATCAAAAGCACGCTTTGAATTCCGCTGGGAAGATCAATTCAATCTTGGACTCGATCCCGAGCGAGCACGCGCTTTTCATGATGAAACGCTTCCTAAAGACTCCGCAAAAGTTGCTCACTTTTGCTCAATGTGCGGTCCCAAGTTTTGTTCCATGAAAATCAGTCAAGAAGTTCAAAGCTACTCACAAGAATCGATCAAAAAAGAAATGGCAAAAAAGTCTGAGGAATTCAAAAATGCTGGCGGTGAAATTTATGTCGAAACGTCGGATAGCTAAAATTGTTTAATAAAGTTGATAAAAATATTGAGTCGACATGATCTTTCGGAGAATTAATCATTGAGTCAGATGAAAGCAAAGGTAGGTATTGCAGGAGCTGGTATAATGGGCCGGCTGCTTGCCATGCAGCTTATTGAATCAGGTTATTCAGTATCTATATTTGATCAAGACTCGATTGAATCGGGCAGTGCTGCAGCTTACACTGCCGCAGGCATGTTAACCCCCTACACAGAATTAGAATCAGCTGAACAACCAATTTATAACATGGGGCTTAAATCATTAAAATTGTGGCCCAAGTTAATAAGTACTTTGCAAAGCGATCTCGGTTTTCAACAACAAGGAACACTCGTCGTTGCCCACAACAATGACAAAGCAGACTTTCTAAAGTTTAATCAACAGCTCAACCACAAGAAAATTTCCTCTGACAATAATGTTAAAAGGTTAAGTCGTACTGAACTATCAGAAAAAGAACCCGAGCTTAACTCATCATTTGACCAAGCCATTTATTTGGAAGATGAAGCTTGGTTAAACACTCAAAAAACGATGCAAGCTTTGGCCAAACATTTATTAGGAAGCGGTATTAACTGGTATGCTAAGACACATGTGAGCCAAGTTCACTCAAGAAAAATAACGACCTTAGAAAAATCTTATCCATTTGATTGGGTCATTGATACACGTGGACTTGGAGCTAAACCACAGTGGCAGGAATTGCGTGGAGTCAGAGGGGAACTTGTTTGGTTAAAGGCTCCTGAAGTAAAGCTGACTCACATGATTCGATTAATGCATCCCCGTTATCGATTATATGTTGTACCTCAATTAGAAGATCAACTCTACATTATCGGCGCCACGCAAATTGAAAGTCATGACTTTTCACCAATCAGTGTGCGCTCAATGATGGAGTTATTATCTGCAAGTTATGCTGTGCACTCAGGTTTTGGCGAAGCCAAAATTATTCAGAGCCAAACGAATTGTCGGCCCGCTTTACGTAACAACTTACCCCAAGTTCTCATTGACAATCGATTGATTAAGATTAATGGCCTTTTCCGCCATGGTTTTTTATTAGCTCCAACCATCGCACAAGAAGTCACGCAATGGTTGAACTCAAATGAATCTTATCAGTCTCCATTTCAAACCTTATTCTCAGAGGTCGCTTAAATGATTGATATCACTATCAATGGAACCGCAATAACAACAGAGCATCGACAACTTTGTGAGTTTTTAGATAGTTACTTTATGAAAAGTTGTCTTCAATCACACAAAAAAGAAAGTAGTCCCAATGAAAACATTTCAGATGGAAACTCTGAGTTTAAATTTGCCATTGCTATTAATGACAATTTTGTGCCCCGCTCTCAATATCAAACTATCACTCTAAAAAATAACGATCGCATTGAACTATTGTCTCCAATGCAAGGAGGATAAGATGAATCCATTATCATCAAATTGGCAGCTGGCAGATAAAACAATAACAAGTCGTTTACTTATAGGTACAGCTTTATACCCCTCACCACAAATTATGCAAGAAGCACTCGCCGCATCAGAGTCGCAAATTGTCACAGTATCATTAAGACGACAAAATCCCCGAGAAAATAGCGGTGAGGATTTTTGGAGTCTTATCAAAAATAGTCAATACCATCTATTACCGAATACGGCTGGTTGTCATTCCGTAAAAGAAGCTATAACAACGGCACAAATGGCGCGCGAAGTTTTCGACACAAACTGGATTAAGTTAGAGGTCATAGGCGATCAATATAATTTACAACCCGACCCATTAGGTTTGATTGAGGCGAGTAAAGAACTCATTGCACAAGGATTCGAAGTTTTTCCTTATTGTACTGACGACTTGGTAATTTGCGAAAAACTGGTTGCCGCAGGCTGCCGAATTTTAATGCCTTGGGGTGCGCCTATCGGTACAGGAAAAGGACTGATAAACCCATACGCATTAAGAACATTGAGACACCGCTTGCCTGAAACAACTTTAATTGTAGATGCTGGAATTGGTGCTCCATCTCATGCATCGTTTGCAATGGAATTAGGATTTGATGGTGTTCTGTTGAACACGGCCGTAGCCGAAGCTTGTGAGCCAGTAAAAATGGCCACAGCTTTTAGTCATGCAGTGCAAGCTGGAAGACTAGGATTTGAGGCTGGACTAATGCAACAAAGAGATATGGCGCAACCCAGTACACCAACTTTGGGCACTCCATTCTGGCATCAAACTTAAATTTCGACGATACTTTGAAACGAGTTATCTAACAAACATCATCTCACAAACGAGTTTAGTTCTATGTCTCTATGCCACAGTGCTCCAGTCCGCCCAATTGTTCTCAATTTGTGCGGTAGTGATTCATCGGGAATGGCCGGAATCGCTACCGATATAAAAACACAAGCCGCAATGGGTGTTCACAGTGCCATTTGTTTAACCGCCAATACAGCACAATCGAATGATAGTTTGGATGCAATTAATGAAGTGGGTTTTGATGAATTTCGCACCCAGATGAACTCCAGTCTTAAAATGCCTGTGGATGTAATAAAAACAGGCCTCATCGCTAATTATCAACAAATTCAATTTTTGAAAGATCGACTTTCTTCACAAAACATTCCTTTAGTGTGCGATCCGGTATTAGCAAGCTCGAGCGGATTTGCTTTTCACGACGATAAATTTTTGAGTTATCTAAGAGATGATCTTATCCCTCATGCTAAAGTGATAACGCCCAATCTGGATGAAGCAGAAATTCTATGTGGTTTAAAAATAAGAACAACAGACGATGTTGAAGCTGCCGCCAAAATGATTTTATCAATGGGTGCACAAACAGTGGTTATCAAAGGTGGCCATGCTAACACTCCGTGGTCTCAAGATTTTGTTTTAACCGAGCAAAAAGCTTTTTGGTTATCGAGCAAACGTATCGATACCATTAATACCAGGGGAACAGGATGTGCCTTTGCATCCGCTATCGCCAGCTCCATTGCATTAGACTATAGCGTCTATGACTCTATAGTCATTGCAAAAATGGCTATCAACCAGGGTCTTCGACTTGGTTATGGTACAGAAACTCAACAAGGGCCAGTTTCAATTCAACACTTTCCTGACCGACAAATTGATTTACCCTGTTTAACGTCGGAGGCATCTTATCCATTTGAAAAAATTCAATTTGCTAGTTGTGATGAGCCATTAGGAGTTTATCCAATTGTCTCTTCAGCTCACGAAGTAAAACAGCTGTGTGAAGCAGGAGTCAATATCATTCAATTGCGAGTGAAAGATTTAGTTGAAAATGAACTTGAGAAAGAAATTAAAGATGCGATAAAGATTGCAAAAGGAGCCAATTGCCAACTATTTATCAATGACTACTGGAAGTTGGCGATAAAGCACCAAGCGTTTGGTGTTCACCTAGGGCAAGAAGACTTATCAAAAGCAGACCTTTCAGCGATAAAAGATGCAAACATCAGACTCGGTATAAGCACTCACTGTCATTATGAAGTAGCACGCGCACATAGTTTACGTCCATCATACATTGCTGTTGGTCCAGTTTTTCCAACGTCCACCAAGGTTATGCCATGGAAACCACATGACATTGAAGGACTCCGTTACTGGCGACAGGTTTTAAATTATCCCATTGTTGCCATAGGCGGAATTAATGAGTCCAACCTTGTAGAGATCTGCCAAACAGGCACTGATAGCGCAGCCATGATTTCAGCGATTACCCAAGCAGAAAACCCGATAGAGGCAACCAAAACCTTTATTGCTCAATTTAAAAAGCATCGTTCTTAAATATGAATCAACCCACTGAATTTAATGCCAAAGAATGGCTAAGATATACTCGGCATATTCAACTTCCTCAAATGGGAGCCGAAGGACAATCAAAGTTAAAAAATTCTCATGTTCTCATAGTTGGTGCCGGAGGTCTTGGTTCTCCGGCCAGTTTATACTTAACAGCAGCAGGTATCGGGAAAATTACTTTAGTGGACGCAGACTCCGTCGACGTTAGTAATTTACAGCGACAAATATTGTATACAGAAGATGATATCGGGCAGCTAAAAGTGACTCAAGGCCAGAAGCACCTGCAAAAACTAAACTCCCACATTCGACTTAACACAATAAAAAGCTCGCTGTCGACTGACAATGCGGAAAAACTCATTCAACAAGCAGATATAGTGCTCGACTGCACCGATAATTTTTCCACTCGTTACTTAATCAATGACTACTGCTCTTATTTAAAAACACCCTGGATCTTCGCCAGTGTGCACCAGTTTTCTGGCCAATGTGCCTTGTTTACTCCAGATACCGCGTGTTTTCGCTGTCTTTTTCCAGAAATGCCAACAGACATACCTGATTGTAACAGTGGTGGGGTTCTTGGGGTTACTCCAGGAATATTAGGATTAATTCAGGCAAACGAAGCCATTAAATGGTTAACCGAACTTCCCACACCTTTAA
The DNA here is from genome assembly GCF_007570825.1 of Pleionea sediminis. GTDB lineage: Bacteria > Pseudomonadota > Gammaproteobacteria > Enterobacterales > Kangiellaceae > Pleionea > Pleionea sediminis. The sequence goes on from NZ_SUNB01000002.1 coordinate 413,930, forward strand.
AAAATACGCTGCTACTTGTTGAAACGCTAGAGTTAACCTTTCGCAACATCAAACTCAGTCGCTCGCCCGATTGCCCAACGTGTCATTCAAATAACCTGTCGAAAGAAAATAGTTCTTTCTATACTGAAAGCTGCTCTCCCTCCCCAAAAAAAGATTTCGAATTAACTACGGAAGAATTTGATAACCTTAAACATCTCGAGAATTGCATATTACTCGATGTTAGGACACACCCTGAAAGAAATGCCTTTAATTTAGGAGGACTGCATATCTCTCTTGATACTCTTCAACAAAATCTGAATAAGCTGGATAAAACTAAGACTATTTTATGTTATTGCCAGTCGGGCCGTCGCAGTTTAAATGCAGCAGAAGAGTTGAACAAATACGGATTTGACTGCAAAAGTTTACACACAGGTATCTCTGGTTGGTTAAAGTACCACAGTAACTTTTAACGCTGTTAATTCAGTCGATAGACGCCAAGTACCCATAATTAAACAATGGTAATTGGTTTCACAATATTTCTGTGTTTCAATGAACTTATAACTGAATAAATACAATTTATCCTATCGGTGGATAATCTCGAAACTTGGTAGTTTTCCTTTTTTGACAACTTTACCCCATACATCTCTGCAAAAGATTAACAAAGAGCTATACTCACGACCTTAAATCATTTTAAAGTCTCAACTTATATCGTAGTATGACTCCATAAAAAGAAAATCGGAGGCGTTATGGAAAAACTTGCAGAATTTGTCGAAGGTATGGCTCAAGTAGCCATCAACTGGGTTCAGCAAAATTACTTATCATTAATAATGGCATTGCTGATATTTTTTATCGGTAAATGGATCGCCAACTTGTTAACAAAAGGCTTTGCCAAGCTCCTTTCAAAGGCCAAAGTTGAAGACATACTTATTAACTTTCTGTCCGGGATCGTTAAAACTTTACTACTTATCTTTGTTGCGGTTGCAGCGTTATCCGAGCTGGGTGTACAAACAACATCGTTGGTGGCCTTAATCGGTGCAGCAGGTATCGCGGTTGGTCTCGCACTTAAGGATTCATTACAAAACTTTGCCTCAGGCGTTATGTTAATAATATTCAGACCCTTCAAGGCGGGAGATTTTGTTGAAGCGGGTGGCGCTTCGGGTACAGTTGAAAGAATAGCAATTTTTTCGACAACGATGAGAACGCCTGACAATAAAGAAATTATCATTCCTAATGGAAATATATACGGTGAAAAAATCGTTAACTTCTCCGCCCGAGCGACGCGGCGTGTTGATATGGTGTTTGGAATTGGGTACGACGATGACTTAAAAAAAGCTAAGACTGTTTTAACCGATTTAATTAACTCTGACGAGCGGATTTTAAAAGATCCCGCACCAGTAATCGCGGTATCAGAACTCGGTGACAGCTCTGTAAACTTTATCGTTCGCCCCTGGGTTAACTCGTCTGATTATTGGGCTGTGTACTGGGATACACACGAACGCGTTAAGCTAAAGTTTGATGAAGAAGGAATCTCTATTCCTTATCCACAAATGGACGTTCACCTCGACAAGGTATAAGCACTTAAACATCAGTCAATACAGCGCTTCGGAGCTCTATTGACTGATAGACCACCCTTTTGGGAATGATCGTCAATTTTTAGAGAACCTCGCTTTAACCACTTATTTTGCCTAACCCTTCTTAATTCGGTTATTATGAGTTATCAGTATAAAAAAGAGCCTGAGTCTTGATATCAAGTAACGAAGTGGAATCAGGAGTATATGTTTTAACCTGCAGTTTCACGCCCCAAAATTTATCGCCCGAGTGGTTCGAACCCAATCATTGGATCGATCAAAATGCTATTACAGGTACATCAACAGGCAGAAATACCACTTACTTTTTCTCATCTAATAACCACGAATACGTTCTCAGAAAGTATTTGCGTGGTGGCTTAATTGCGAAGTTCAATAAAGATAGATATCGCTTCAACTCAATAGAAAGCACTCGAGCTTATCTTGAATTGAGTTTATTAGAAAAAATGACGCAAAAAGCCCTGCCATGTCCGCGTCCTACAGCTGGTTTAATCCAAAAAACAGGCAGTCACTACCGAGCGAAATTAATAATTGAAAGAATCAACAACTCAAAAGACGCTTTTGAACTTTTAAAAACAGAGAAGTTACCAGATGAAATCTGGAGAAAAATAGGGGCAACCGTACGAAAATTTCATGATCAAAATGTTTTTCACTCAGATCTTAATATCCACAATATATTGGTCGACGACCAAAACAAAATTTGGATTATTGATTTTGATAAATGTGAGTTTCGAACATCCAATACAACATGGAAGCAACAAAATTTAGATCGACTTTTGCGTTCGCTCAAAAAAGAAGTAGGAAAAAACGACGAGTTTCACTGGAATGAAAAGCAGTGGCCTAAATTGATTGATGGCTATAACAATTCTGGTAACTAAAGTTTGAACCGAAATACTCCACTATTTTTATTCAATGATCTGGCAACTTTAATTGAGGCTGGTGTTACTCCAGTATCCGCATTAAAGAAACTGGCCGATGGAAAAGATAAAAACTGGCAATCAGCCATAACACATGCCGAGAAAGGTTCTTCTTTCTCTCTTGCGTTAGCAAAAAGTCAACTCGTTGATCGGTATGAAACAGAAATATTGGCCATTTCAGAAAAAGCGGGACGCTTACCTGAAGGTTTAAGAAAAATAGCTGTCGAACACGATAATAAACGTATAAGACGCAGTAAAATCAAAACTCGAATTATTTTACCCTTTGCGATTTATATTATTGCAATTTTTGTCAGAAGCCTAATGCTCGCATTAAACGATCCTGACAGCACAGTGCTTTCTGCATTAACTCAGGGCATTATGCTGTTACTCATTGGATTTATTATCACTCGTGCTATCTTAAAATCAATATTTCTCGATCCCTGTTCATCGATAGAAAAGTTTTCATATTTTAGTAACCATGTTTGGTACCGCAGATTATTCGAACAAGTCATTTTTGGTGCTTTAGTGTGGCAACTCCGATCGGGCATCGATGCAAGCGCTGCACTTAAACGCAGTGCGAACCTTATTAAAAAAAGTCCCTTTTTCAAAAATTTACAAACAGCTGCAACCCATTGTCAGCAGGGCCAGAGCGTTAGTGACAGCCTCTCTTCCGCTAACTTGCCGGTTACGAATGGTGGGCAAGCAATAATTCGTTCGTCAGAAGCCAGTGGAAGTTTACAGCATGCTTTAGAAAAGTATTTAACCCATGAAGCCAAACTATTAGAAAACACTATCGAACTCTTTTATGACTGGGTACCAAGGCTTTACTACGGCCTGGTCGCTATCGTCGCGATCTCTGTTATCGTGTGACCCACGATATGCGCACTTCTTCACACGGAGAATTAAAACTGTAACCTACTGAATTATCAGGTTTTTATTAATAAACTTCGCATTTTAAAGTTAACTTATGAATTACTATGAGTAAATTGTTGAGCAGAAGAAACTTAAATTTAAACTTAGCAGTTGAAGACTATGGACAATGTCTCACACGCGGGCGGGACAATCTCTTATTGTGAACTAGTTCACACTCCTAAATAATGCAATTATCGCTCATCGGAGATTTTTATTATGGAAGATAGACATGAAATCATGGTTCACATAATCGAAGCATTTAAACGGCATCGCTTCAAAAAACAGGACGCACAAGAGTACCTTGATTGGATTAAGCTATTTCTAAATCATTTTAAAGATGAAAATCCCAAATCATTAACTACAGAATCGGTTAAAACCTTCCTACGTTATCTTTGTGATGAAAAAGGTTTAATGCCATCTCGTCAAAAGCAAGCTTACTTAGCTGTCAATTTCTTTTATAATCAGGTACTTAGACGCTCGCTTTGGAGCAGCGTCAAATTCGATGACAACGAAACAGATTTTGTCGCTGGATTAAATGATACGATTCCTCCGCCAGCACTTCCCGATACAGAATCGCCTCAATGGACTCAAAGTTTACAAGAACCCTTCAGACTCATTGCGCAAATCATGTTCCAATGTGGCATGAAATTGGAGGAAATTACTAACTTGCGTATCGAAGATGTCGAGCTGGAAAGACGACAACTCCGTATTAGAGATGCCTTTGGCGAATTTAGTGAAATAGAAATATCGACGACCTTGTATCAACCTTTAGCACTCCAGGTGAAAAAGGCCCTCAATGCTCATCAGCAAGATACTCGCCAGGGTAGCGTCTACTTTAGAAACCCTAATCCTTTGAAGCACAACCAGCTGACCGAAAATCCTCGCTGGTACTTCCTTTTTCCGGGAACCTTGCAATTTAATTTGCATACCCAAAAACGAGTGAGAGAACCCATCAGTATAAACTTCATTGAGCGAGCATTCTCACAGGCCAGAGGCGATCAAAGTGCAAGAGTCACCCCAATAAAACGTTATTCCACCGGGTCAACCATTTAAAAAATACTCCCAAACTTAGCGACGTCTTCTGTTAGAAGGCCGCTTAGTTTTGTATTTCATCTGCTTTTTTCGCTGTGTACTGCTTTCAGTCGTCCGTTTAAAATTTCGAGCGGATGGTTCAAGTTGAACAGACTTTTCGATATCACGCACCACTTTTGGTTCCAACTCCAAAAATGAGCCTTTGCGTAAACCTCGTTCTAAATTAACAATGCCATACTTTACTCGAATCAAACGTGAAACTTGGCAACCAACAGCCTCCCACAAGCGCCTCACTTCTCGATTACGGCCTTCTTTCAATGTCACGTGATACCACTGGTTAAAACCTTCACCACCTGAGAACCGAATGCGATCAAAGTTGGCCATTCCATCTTCGAGAGCGACACCTTTTCTTAACCGCTCGATAACTTCATCAGTTATCTCTCCGTTAACACGAACAGCGTATTCTCGCTCTAGCTCATAGCTGGGATGCATCAAACGATTGGCAAGCTCACCATCATTTGTAAACAATAATAATCCCGCCGTGTTTAAATCCAGTCTACCAATAGCAATCCAGCGGCCGTTTCCAGGATTAGGTAAGGCATCAAATACTGTTTTTCGACCTTCGGGATCTTTTCGAGTGCAAACTTCACCTTCGGGTTTGTTATAAGCAATTACCCGACGGACCATTGCCTCTTGACGAGGAATCGATATAACGCGCCCATCAACGCGAATTTTATCCGCTTCACTGGCACGTGCACCTAATTCGATTATTTCACCATTAACCGACACCCGGCCTTGAGAAATAACCGATTCCATTTCACGACGCGAGCCCATTCCAGCGCGCGCTAATAACTTCTGTACTTTTTCAGTCGAATCCGACAAAGTCATACCCTTCTTTCATTATTGTCGGTTTTGAGAATCATTTTCAGACGATGTTTCATCGTCTTCTATTTCCTCATCACTCGAACTATCGATCTCATTTTCTTCAGCATGCAAGCTTTCAGTCAATGTGTCATTTTCTGAATCCTCGACTACCTCGACCGATTCAGCTTCAAACGCATCATTAAATGTTTCATCATCAGCTTGAATATTTTCTGATTTTGAAAGCTCTGCCTGCTCAATTATTTCTTCTTCCGATAGATCTTTTTTACTGGTTAAAGCATCTACCGCATGCAAAGTATTATCTAACTCCGCCATTAATTCATCAGTGGTTAAATGACTTTCCTCATCCTCAGCTTCGTCATTTTCTTCGAGCATATCTTGCTGATTTTCTACATCACTTTCGAAAGATTGATCGGAATCACCGTGAGCTGAATCGGGTTGTGATTCATCGTTATCTTGAACATCTTTCTCAGTAGCGTCACTCGTTTCGGTAGAGTGCTCTACATCATCCGATTGTTCATCACCTTTTTCTTCCAACTCAAGCTCTGCATTTATTTTATCTAAATCACGAATTTCAGATAACGTTGGCAACTCTTCCAAACTTTTTAGATTAAAATAATCAAGAAAATCTTTTGTTGTTGCATACAGGGCTGGACGCCCGGGAACATCACGATGCCCTACGACACGAATCCACTCTCGTTCAAGCAAAGTTTTAATAATATGTGAACTAACGGCAACACCCCGTACTTCTTCAATTTCAGAACGAGTAATTGGCTGACGATAGGCAATCAATGCCAAAGTTTCGAGCAACGCACGAGAATATCGCGGTGCTTTTTCTTCCCAAAGTCGAGCAATCCATTCTGCATAATCTTGTCGAGCTTGAAACCGAAATCCACTGGCCACTTGCTTGAGTTCTATTCCACGATCTTCATAAGAATCGTTTAAAGCATTTAAGGCTTCTTGAACTTCACCTGTGGTAGGACGTTTATCTTCCTCAAACATCAGCAACATTTTATCGATAGACATGGGTTTGCCGTAAACCATAATGGCTGCTTCAAGCAAGTTCTGTAATTTTTCAGGGGTCATACTACTCATGATGATAATTGTCTCATGGTGTTTTTAATTCACGACGTCAATTCATCGGTTTCAATTTGAGCGCGCGCACGAACATGAATCGGACCGTAGGGTTCATTTTGAACCAACTCGATCAATTTTTCTTTCGACAACTCCATCACCGAAAGAAATGTCACAACAACACCTTGTCGCCCTTCCTCCACAGTAAAAAGCGTAACAAAGTCAGTAAAGTGTTCTGCCGACAAGACAGCCAAAACATGCGTCATCTTTTCTCTAACGGAAAGGGTTTCACGCTCAATTTGATGATGCGTAAACATATCCGCACGTTTTAAAACGTCTTTAAATGCCAAGAGCAATTCTTTTAAATCAAGCTCCGGTTGTGGTCGCACTAAATTCAATTCCGGAGTTTCGACCTCTGTTGGAAAGACGTCACGACTCAAACGCGGCATTTCATCGATATCTTCAGCAGCCTTTTTGAAACGCTCATATTCTTGCAGCCGGCGAATCAAATCTGCACGAGGATCACTTTCATCTTCTTCTTCGGTTTTTGGTCGTGGTAACAGAACTCGACTTTTTATTTCGCACAAAACGGCAGCCATTACCAAGTATTCTGCGGCCAGTTCCAAATTCAAGTTCTTCATCAACTCTACGTATTCCATATATTGCTCGGTAATATTGGCAATCGGAATATTGGTAATGTCTAAATTTTGACGTCGGATAAGATACAATAAAAGGTCGAGCGGACCTTCGAATGCTTCGAGAAAAACCTCCAATGCGTCCGGGGGAATGTAGAGATCTTTCGGCATTTCCCGAACGGGCTCGCCGTTAACTAAAGCAAAGGGCATTTCCTCTTGAACAGGTTGAGCATCGGATTTTTCAGATGAAACCTGCACTTCATCTGCCGAAGCCTCTTGTTCAGAAGACGCCTGACCGGGTGAGCTATCACTTGCCGCATTGTCGCTATCTGGAACTTCAGAGTCCAACTCGCTACGCTCCGTTTCGCTTTCCACCTGGTCATTGTCTGATTCTTTCGGTGACGATGCAGAGTCTTCGGTCACAACAAGATCATCGGAAGTTGTCTCTGGCGACTCCTCCAATTCGGGTTGCTCTGTTATGTCTTGCTGACTCATTTAAATTGCCACCTAATATCGATATCCCACCGAGTACACTACCAAGGTTTAACACTTAACGATAGTTCAAACCCATCGCTTGTCGAACGTCATCCATTGTCTCACGAGCAACGTCTCTAGCCCGCTCGCTGCCTTCGTTGACAATGTTTTTCACCAACTCAGGATTTTCAATGTATTCTTGTGCATTGTCACGAAAAACTTGCTGCTCTTTAATCACGCAGTCAATTACCGGCTGCTTACATTCGAGGCAGCCAATTCCCGCTGTTTTACAGCCTTCCTGCACCCAACTCTTTACTTCATCATTCGAATAAATTTTATGAAACTCCCAAACTGGGCAGTTTTCCGGATCACCTGGATCATCTCGACGAACACGAGCAGGATCGGTCGGCATGGTTCGGATTTTCTTTTCCACCGACTCAGGCTCTTCTCGCAAAGTAATTGTATTGCCGTACGACTTGGACATTTTTTGACCATCAAGTCCTGGCATTTTTGAACAGTTGGTCAGCAAAGATTGCGGTTCAGGCAAAATGACTTTTCCACCACCTTCTAAATAACCATAGAGCCGCTCTTTGTCACCACGGCTTATTGAAGCGTGACCTTCAAGTAAAGCTCGCGCCGTCGCAAGCGCTTCATCGTCACCTTCTTCCTGATAACGTTTACGCAACGCGGAGTATAACTTTGAGTTTTTCTTGCCCAGCTTTTTAACAGCAGCTAATGCTTTTTCTTCAAACCCCGGCTCTTTCCCATAAATATGATTGAATCGTCGTGCAATTTCTCGAGCCAATTCGATGTGTGGAACCTGATCAGCGCCCACCGGAACTTGTCCTGCTTTGTAGATTAAGATATCAGCAGTTTGTAATAATGGATAACCCAAAAATCCATAAGTGGATAAGTCTTTATCTTTCAGCTTTTCTTGTTGCTCTTTATAAGTGGGTTGACGCTCTAACCAGCCCATTGGCGTGATCATCGACAACAACAAATGGAGCTCTGCATGCTCCGGTACTTTAGATTGAATAAAAATCGTTGAATTACCTGGATTAACACCAGCAGCTAACCAATCAATCACCATATCCCAGATGCTTGGTTCAATAATCGCTGGATCGTCATAATGGGTCGTTAACGCGTGCCAATCAACAGCACAAAAGAAACACTCATATTCGTGTTGCAGTTGTACCCAGTTTTTCAATACACCGTGATAATGCCCTAAATGCAATTTCCCAGATGGCCGCATACCTGACAAGATACGCTGATTCTGAATTGCCACCGAACTCAAAGCCTTTCCCCTTAATGACGTTGTGTTTTAACTTTGTTAAAAGAACCGAGCATTATACAGACTGAGCCCGGTTTGAGTAAGTGATTTAGTTGTTCAAAAATCATGCTGAAAATGAGTCAGGATCGCCCGCTCCATAACGTAAAACTTCCGGCGTTCCTTCCGTTAAATCAATAACCGATGTCGCCAAATCGCCACAATGTCCGCCATTAATGACCAGATCCAATTGATTGCCATAAGCTTCAAAAATGTCATAGGCATCAAACAATTGTTCTTCACGATCGGGCATAATGAAACTGGAAGACATAATAGGTTCATCGAGCGCCTCTAAGAGTGCAAGTGCAATAGGATTATTAGGCACTCGAATCCCAATAGATTTTCGCTTGGGATGCATTAATCGGCGAGGTACCTCTCCTGTCGCTTTTAATATAAAGGTATATGGCCCAGGAGTATGATTTTTCAACAGTCGAAACGTCGCATTATCCACTCTTGCATAAGTCGCTAACTCTGACAGATCTCGACAAACCAACGTGAAATTATGGTCTTTTTCCAGTTTTCGCAAACGTCGAATACGATCCAAGGCGCCTTTATCGCCAATATGGCAACCCAATGAATAACCACAGTCGGTGGGATAAACCATCAACCCACCTTTTTGAACCAGAGCAACCGCCTGACTAATTAAACGAGGTTGAGGATTATCAGGATGAATTTCTAAATACTGCGCCATAATTTGTTCTCAGTTTTATATTAGACGTTGATTTTTTACAGCTTTTCGGGGGAGGTCGTAACTTACCACAATTCCCATATTGGCTGAACATTTGATGGCATAGGTGCAAAATGTCCAGGTTTTACCCAACGCCATTCAGGATTATGGAAGTCAGCGCCTTGCGACCCATGCAGTCCAGCTGCTATTGCTTGCTCGCTTAACCACCGAATTAAAGCAGGGTCGGCATTAGGATACGCCAGCTCTATTCCTTGACCGCCAGCTGCTACAAACTGGGATATTAATTCTTTCAATTGACGACGAGCGAGCTGATAACGTCCCGGATGAGCAATTATAGCATGACCACCGGCTTTGCTAATGACTTCGACAACTTCTTGCAAATCGGGCCATTCAGCTGCCACATAAGCTTTTCCTTTACGGCCAATTAAGCGTTTAAAGACCCGATTTGAATCGGGTGCAGCCCCCAAACTGACCAGGATTTGTGATAAATGTGTGCGTGTTACTGATTCTGGGCTCAAACCAGCAACGGCTTCACTAACTCCGTCGATTCCCAATGCCTCCAATTTCTCAGCAAAGGCAGAAAGCCGCTGGCGCCGATAACGCTGCTGATTACTCAAAAAACGGTTTAAATCTTGATTGTTTATATCTATTTGCAAACCAACGACGTGTATTTCTCGATTTCCAAACTGACAAGAAATTTCGACGCCAGGAATTATTTCACAAGGAGTTTGCAAAGCTCGCTCTGCTATCTCTAGATGCGCACCGATTGAATCATGGTCAGTAATGGCGAGTGTTTTTACACCATTTTCAACAACATGCGACAACAATTGATCAACACATAAACTTCCATCCGAATAATGTGTATGGCAATGTAAGTCGATTGCGTGGGAGTGTGCAGCAGGGTTCATTTACAGCAAATACTCAAATCAGGGTTGGCTTACTGGGAACAGGCAAAGTATCATTAGCGATAATGCAAAAACAAGTCAAACCATTGATACTTAAACCATGAAGCTATTTCTCGATTTTTTCCCCGTACTCGCCTTTTTCATTTCTGCGAAAGTGTGGGACATCTATATTGCCACTGCCGTTTTAATATTGGGCAGCTTTATCCAAACCGTTGGTCATTGGCTTATCAAGAAAAAGTTTGAAAAATTGCACTTGGTCACTTTTTTCGCGTCATTGATTTTAGGAAGCATGACTTTGTTTTTCCGTGACGATAGTTTTATTAAATGGAAAGTCTCTGTCGTTTATTGGATTTTCAGTGGCACTATTTTCGTTTTCTTATTACGAAAAAAAATTGCGATAAAAGCCCTGTTTGAAGGACTTATGAAAATTGATATGGGTTTGAAAGATACGCTTTGGCACAAAATTAATATGGCCTGGGCAATATCACTACTCGCATTGGGCTTTTTAAATTTGTGGATTGCTTATTCATTCAGCCTGGATGCATGGGTAAACTTTAAAGTTTGGGGCACCATGATTATTCAACTTATAATGATGCTTGTCACATTCTTTATCATCTTCAAAAATATGCCCGAAGAAAACAGAAGAGCACTCGAACAAGAAGAGCCGCCAAAGGAAAATGATTAATGTGGTACGCCATTATTGCCCAAGATGTTGACAATAGTTTGGAAAAACGACAACAAGCACGCCCCAAACATTTGGCAAGATTAGAGCAACTCAAAAACGAAGGACGGCTTTTCGTGGCTGGTCCACATCCTGCAGTCGACGGAAATGATCCTGGCCCAGCTGGCTTCACAGGAAGCTTAATCATTGCCGAGTTTAATAGCCTTGAAGATGCAAAGCAGTGGGCAAATCAAGATCCCTATGCCGAAGCCGGTGTTTATGAAACCGTTACTGTTAAACCCTTTAAAAAGGTATTACCCTGATGGACAACTCTCAACGTATCGTCGAAATCGAAGCCGCACTAAATAAAGAATTGTCGCCAACTCATTTAGAAGTTATTGATGATAGTCACCTACACGCAGGGCATGCAGGAGCCAAAAGCGGCAAAGGCCACTTCACTGTGGTAATCACTAGCCCAAGTTTCGAAGGAAAAAGACCTCTACAGTGCCATCAGATGATCTATTCCGCTTTAGGAGAACTCATGCAAACTGATATCCATGCATTGAGTATAAAAATCCCATAATCAATGCCGACTGTTATTATTCCATTTTTATAGTTTTTGCTTAAAAACTTTTTCAGATCTTACTTCACTGAAAACAATGACCATTTGCTATTAAAAACCATCTCGTAAAAAAATATATAGCAAGTTAAACCCTCTGACCTCTTGAGTATACGAGCACCCCAATTTACAGTGTTAGTTGATCCTTTGGCAGAGGTGGTTCAATGCGTTATACGATTATACTACTGGGATGTATTATTATTCTGGCAACCTGGCTTTCTACACCTCCTCCATTCGAAAGAGGTAGTCAACAACTTTCTCATCCTAAAAAAAACGTTATTGATTTATCATCGAGAGAGACAACTGATGATAAAATTTCACACATTGAAAAAAGTACTGAAAACGAGCATTCGCTCAAAAGCCACCTAAACTCAAAAGCGCTTCACATCATCGCCTCTATCGAAAAATTATTCACATCAGGAAAGGTTTCGCAAACAGAAAGAAATTATTTAAAACGATTAATTATGAGAAAAACATTGAAATTGAACAGCTATTTTTTGTCGGACAATCCAACATTATCCAAACCAGAATCGTTTGATTCGAGTAAATTGCCTCCAGAGGAATACAAAAAGATTGAAAACGCATTTATTTCAGAATTACTATCCACGGACGTTTATCCGCCAGGTATCTCTCGTGATGAATATTTAAATAAAGAACTCACCAAATTTAAAGAGAAAATAGAGCAGCCTTCGTCATACCAATAAAACGACTCATATAAACTCTCAAAAGCATAAATAAAGGCATTACTAATCTTTTTCAGCTATCCTACCTTGTAACCAAAAACAACCCGATAACTTGTCACCAATATTAATGTCTCTGCATCGAATGTTTGACTTATGAGTAACCATGGGCAGATTAAACATATTCTCATTATTCCGATCTTGAATTAACTTAATATCGAGCTCAACCAAGTCATGATTTTTCAGGGCGACTTCCTCAACTCTTAAAACTTCACCAATGAAATCATAATCATTATCGGAATTAGTGTGAGTACTGGGCATATATGAGCAAAAATCGTCAGAAAAATTTTCTGGAAGTTCATTTGCAACATCAATCACATAAGCGAAACTCGTCAACGAAATAGGTAATTCTCCACCTTGTTTGTATCGCTTTGAATTCTCCAAATAATCAGTCGCAAAAAAATCAACCGCGAAAGTATCTCTCCCTGAACCGATAACTTGCCCTTCAATGCCATTGACATGCTCCCACTCTTTCACTTCATTTATAGTCACAGGAATATCGTTGGTCGAAATTAATGCTGGGTATAAGGTTTGTAATGCATTTTCTGTCTGGATTCCCAGAATACAAACATTACCATATTTTGCTTGGAGCCTCAGTTTATTCTTAACACTACCATGTAAGGTTAAGTCGCTTAAAGTTTCATTAATAGCAGACTCCATATCAATCGACTCATCAAAACTTAAAAGCGCGCCCCAATGATCACCATGAGATCCATTAGTTGTTTTACTCACTTTTACTTTGCTATCAAAAAAACCAAACATACAGGTCCCCAAGGTTAAAATCACTTAAGTATAGTCGAGTTCTACTTAACGATTATCTGAGAACGCATAAAAGATTATTGCTTGCATTCAATAAATAATGACCTACGACACAACTTTCACAATATATTTCCATATGAAAAATAATGTTAATAATTCATAAATCAAAATTTCATAAACATACTAAACGCCAACAACTCGCTCTCTATATTTCCCAGGGGGTTCATCAAACCAACTTCGGAATGCTCGAGTAAATGTACTTTGATCCTGATAGCCGAGGAGTAGAGCGACATCGATTAAACTCATATCAACTCTCTTTAAATAAGCTGTCGCACTAGTTCGCCTTATCTCATCAAGTATTTGCTTAAAACTGGTTTTTTCGTCTTGCAATCGACGCCTTAAAGTCCGTTCATGAAACCCTAAAAATGTTGCCGCCTCAGATAAAGTAGGGACTTTTTTTCCAAGCTGGCTTTGGATGTAGCATGATACCTGACTTTTTACGGACTCACTTTCCTGAAAAAGCTTCAACCGGTTATCAAGCTGAAACTTCATAAGCTCGACAATCGTGGGGTCAGACTGTTGTAATGGTGTATTTAAAATTTCAGAATGAAAGTGCAATGCAGTTCTCTTAGCATTAAAATCGATAGGACATCCAAAAATATCTTCATAAAGTTCACTTCTCTCGGGACGTTCATGTTTAAATTCCACTTTAATAACAGGGTACTGATCACCCCAAGTTATCCATCTACCGATACCAATATAACCTGACATCACGGCTTCATTAACCGGTCTAATCAATGATTGATCTTCAAAACAAGAATGCCACTCCAGTACTGCGACATCACCTTCTAAATACAGTGGCGTTTGTCCTAGTTCTTGATTTAACTTTTGATATCTATGATTGAGTTGAATAGCATCATAAAGTGTTTCAGAACACATAACCGCATAACCTAAAACATCAAATGTTCCAGGCTTAAACGCTTGACCAACTCTTAAACCAATGAGCGGATCTCCGCATAGCTTAATAGCTTCATGAAATAACATCACCGTTTTAAGTGAGCATAATCGATTATTAGGTGATGAAAAAAAATCTTCATTCACATCGATACAATCCCAAAGTGCTGCTTTAGAAGCACCACACTGTGCTGCCACCTCAATAATCGTTTCAACATACTTTGCTGAAAAAGTGCCAACCTTCATGATTTCCTCCAATGATTATCACTAATGATGTTTTATCGTTAAAACGAAGAATGAGTTATGTCTCCATAAACGAAAGGAAATAATAATGAGAGTTAATAAATAAATTCAATCAAAAATGTCAATTTGAGAATAAACAGCTTATCAATGATATTTCCAGACTAATAAATGCAAAAGTTTCAGATGTCTGACATGCCAAAGTAGAAATATTCTCATTGCGAGAATATTAAAATAAATCTCTTTATTGAAATATTTTCTTAATTACAATTATTTTCGGTAGACTAAGACGCGATTATTTTGATAAGAAATATTCTTCATCAAAAGTGCGCATCCAGTCGGGGAAAAAAACAGTTATTGTCGAGACAATTACACCATTAATGAAAGCTTCAGGGAACATGCCTAATAATATCCATTGATATTTAAAGTCGTCATTTGGCCGAAATAGAGATAAATCAAATAAAACAACGAATAGATAAGCAAAAGAGGCAATCAAAGGAATAGTTAACGCACCACCAAAAAATCCAATACCCAATGTGTAAAAAAATAAATTACCAGGCTTTCGCTTGCGCAACCAATTACAGGTATAAACAATAAAAGCAGCAGGAACGACACCATTAATTAAATAATGAAATCCCCATTCCGACATTGAAAGCTGAGCAAAGAGCAAATAAATACCTGAAGCAATCGCTGTGACAACCAGGCTAAATCGAAAACCAATCATTAATGCAACACTCGTCACGATAAGAGGATGAATACGCAATCCATCCACAACTTCAAACTGCATTAACCAGAAAAGTATCAAAAAAAATACACTACCCAACAGCAGATGTTGTCGTTCTGGCACCTCGGTCACTTGCTTCCATTCTGCGCTTCTTACTCCCCATAGGAAAACAAAAAAAGCTACCAAATTTATTAGCCAAATAAAGAGATCGGGAAATAATTCTGCAGCTATTAACATCGTTTACCCTAATTACTCACATTATAATATCGTTAAGCGGCGCCTATTTGTCGACAATATTGTTGTCTAATACAAGGCTCAAGCGTTAGTATAATAGCGTTTTCTTACTGGATTCTCCCATGAATTTTATATTTTTTATTGCTGGAATTCTGATCTTTCTTTGGTCAATGCGACAGTTAGAGCAATCCTTAGGAAAGCTGGGCAGCCGAACACTAAACCGAATCCTCCAAGACTACACGAGAACCCCACTACACGGTATTGGATTAGGAGTGGTCGCGACAGCCATACTGCAAAGTAGCTCCGTTGTCGGCCTCATAACTCTGGCATTCGTTGGTGCAGGAATTCTACGATTAAAAGATGCAATCGGAGTTATTCTCGGAGCTAATCTAGGAACGACGTTTACTGGATGGTTAGTCACCTATTTAGGATTTAAATTAAATTTAACCGAGCTTTATATTCCTTTATTGGGTTTAAGTGCACTTGGGTTATTAATCAGTCAACCGCAAAAGAGAATTTATATCAGCTTTCATGCATTGTTCGCATTCGCGCTATTACTCATGGGTCTTTTTCTCATGAAAGAAAGTGTCGAATTCATTCACGATTATGTGGATGTCAATGCAATCGCTCAACTAAATCCATGGGTTTTCTTTTTAATTGGAGTCCTATTAACTGCTGTAACACAATCTTCCTCCGCAACAATGATGATCGCATTGGCCGCTGTCAACAGTGAGATTCTGAGCCTTCAAGCCGCTGCAGCTCTCGTCATTGGCGCAGACTTAGGGACAACGAGTACCGTAATTCTTGGTGCTATTCAAGGTTCGGTAGTCAAGCGCCAAGTCGCATTCGTTCACTTTATATTCAACTTTATTGTGGACGTTGTGTCATTTCTCTGTTTACCAATACTCTTATCAATCATCACAAATATTTACGGAATTGAAGATCCTCTTTACAGCTTAGTTGCTTTACATAGCACCTTTAATTTATTGGGAATGATGACGTTTATTCCACTGGTAAACTGGTTAGAACGCACTGCAGAGAAATTATTCCCCTCACCGAAACAATCTACATTAAGCATCGAAGAAGTTTCATTAAGAGTACCAAAAGCCGCTCTCACAGCTGCAAAAAAAGACCTTCACGAACTGTTGATATCCGTAACTCTACTCAACAGCTGGCGGCTTAAACTCAATAACTTGTTATCAACCCATAAGAATTCAAATCTAGAAAAACTCACCTTTTTAAAGCCAACGGTCAACGCCACTTACGTCTGGCTAAAAGAAAAAGAAAATCAAATGGCAAACTATTTACTTGATTTACAAAAACAGGATATTTCAGAAGCAGAGCTCAATACGATTCAGCACTATCAAGTTTGTGTTAGAGACGCTTTATATTCGGCCAAAGCAATTAAAGATGCTCAGCTTGATTTAGATGAATTTTCTGAAACTACTGACTTCGCAGGCCAGAAAGCTCTTTCTAAATTATTAAATGAAACAGAGACGCTTTACTCAAATTTCATATCATGGCTCGATGATACGACGACTGATTTGGATATTCAAAATATCAGTGATTCATTAAATAGAATTAAAGCCTCGCATGATGATTTCAATCGTTCAATTTACCAGCTCATCGATGATAGGCACTTGCATCATGAAAAAGCTTCGAGCACGCTAAATATAAACCGAGAAATATTGCTAGGTTCACGCTCTTTGCTCAACGCCATTCAGCATCTCATATTCGAGTTTAAAAAACCATCAAGTGTGACGTCTTTAATTAATTCGACTCACGATGAATTTGTAAAAAATAAAAATGGTGACATTTCAAACCGAAAAAGTGACCGTTTGTAGGGTTTCACTTTATAACTATCTATTTATTAGATATTCTTAAAAGCATATGTCATTTTAAAGTAAGCCTTTATGGAATCGCTCTCGAAACAGTGGCTCAGTTTTTACATGAGACAAGGCACAGACCATAAACAACGTACCTTAGTTGACTTATGGACTTTGACTTTCGACGAACTCGAAAATGATAGCGAGTGTATTGAGTGGTTATTCCCTCAAGCTGACAGTCAGCCTGTTCCTGACCATTTACCCTCATTAACTCCCGAATTAATCATGAAGGTTTATCAAACTCCGGAAATTCAAAATAATATACTTCACTCCTTCGATACACTAGCTGCATTTTGGGGCTTCACCCGACTCGAAGATAACACGATTAATCGGACCGCCCATTTTGAAACACAAAGCAAAAAATGGTGTTGCCAAGACAATCACAACCAAGACCGAATTTCTAGAATGCTAAAATGTCTTACTGCAATTGGTCATGCAGAGTTAGCTGCGCAAACTTGTGAATTTCTTCTTGCTGAAATTGATCACGCGGGATTCAGCTTTTCACAACTTGCCATCGTTCCTGACTGGATGAATGCTGTAGAGGCTGACGATGAGCTTGAACTCACTATCGAAGACTTTGAAGCATCAGCATAAACAACAGAGAACATTGCAACTCAAAAGACTCTCGTACTTTTAGCAAGTTTTGATATACCCTCCCAATCATTCGCAGCAATAAGTGCTTTGGGAGCTACCCAACTTCCCCCCACACATACAACATTAGGTAAAGCTAGGTACTCATGAAAATTATGGGACGAAACTCCTCCCGTTGGACAAAATGTTACTGAGCGAAATGGCCCACTAAAAGCTTTTAAGCTTTTAGTTCCTCCCAATGGTTCAGCTGGGAAAAACTTAAAACAGTTAAAACCATACTCCATTCCTAACATGATTTCTGACGCACTGGAAACCCCGGGCAACAAAGCAATAGAGCAATCGGCTGATGAAGCCAGCAATGCTTTTGTAATACCAGGAGACGCAGCAAAAGACACTTGCATTTGTTCAAGCTGTTTCAACTGTGATTCACTTACAACAGTGCCCGCACCAACAACGGCTTCTGGCACATGCTCCTGAATTTGCTCCATCGCAGCAAACGCAACGTCCGTTCTTAAAGTTATTTCCATAATAGTTAATCCCCCCGCTATCAAAGCTTGAGCCAGAGGAACCGCTTTATCTATATCATCGATTTCCAGAACAGGAATGACAGGAACTGTCTTTAAGATAGAATGTATCGTTAGATGTTTATTCAAAACACATTACTCACTCGAGAACGACTGAAGAACTAAAAATATTAGCGAGTGCCTAACTTCAACTAAGGCGCCCAAAAGATTTTCAGCTGTGGCTGATCATTTCTCAAGAAGTAACGTATCGGCATGTCCATTTCATCACCTTCTTTCTCAGCTTTAATCAAGGTTTTCATTTTCTCTTCGCCAAAAAGTAACAAATAAATATTACGTGAAGCTAATAAACGATTGAGAGTTAATGTTAAACGCGGGTGAGGAGCAACCTTGGGATGAGTCACAGCTGTGTAATGATCATTTTCGGCAGACACAACATCTTCAATTTCATTGGCACAAGGAAATAATGAGGCGACATGACCATCAGTACCCATTCCCAATACAACAACATCCAAAGGCCCTCTCACCTTATTGTGTAGCTGCTCTTCTAAAATTTGCCGATTAGCTTCTGGTGAACTTGTTACTTGGAAGAAAGGTAAAAACTCGGCTGCATCTGCCTTATTTTTCAACATATGCTCTTTGATCATACGTTCATTACTTGCTTCATCAATCGGTGGAACCCAACGCTCGTCAACCAATGAGATGACGACCTTTTCCCAATCAATCTCTTTATCAGATAATAAATTATACATTTCCGAGGGTGTGGTACCACCCGACAACCATAACGATGCTTTATTATGATTATTTAGTGCATCATTCAAGTGTTCTGATATTTCATGAGACATTGCCTGATTGGCTTCTTCGCGAGAATCAAAATAATGCAATCCGGAAATTTCAACGGTCATACAGGTTCCGCCTTCTTGTTGATGTTTAAACCAAATGTTAAACCACTTTATGATAAGTTTGGCAAGTAAATGTACATTTGTGGGACAACAAACTCAAAAATAACAATCACTTTATAAGCCAGCTCAACGCTTTGCAACCAGAAGACATCTATTATGTACTTCCGGATAAGAAGATGAATTTTTCTTAAAATATTAACTTTAAAATCAGTCCTATGCTGTCCTACAGCATAAACTCAACTTAAGTTGCTCCTCTTTTAAACGTGTTAAACCAGAGAGTGCCTCCAATCAAAGCTGTAATTTTTTTACAGAATCCCAGAAAACAAAAGGGTCCAAATAAATGCCTTTTGTATAGAAACTACGGATAAATAACCATATTTTCATTATTTACGTGAAAAATAGATGATTTATCGATGTTTCTAATATCTTTTGATTTTAAATTACATCTATTTGAAAGTATCTTTCAAAATTTAGGGAAATTGATATAATTACGTTATCAAAATTAGCTTGCAGCTTTGGCCCCCGTTGCTATGAAACTCATAAATAGAATTGAACAAGCTTTGCAGACGCTAAGCAAATCAGAGAAAAAAGTTGCGCAAGAAGTTTTGCAAGATCCACAAAAAGCTTATCAGTCGAGCATAGCAACCCTCGCCAAAGCAGCTATGGTAAGCGAGCCTACGGTCAATCGATTTTGCCGCTCAATGAATTGTAAGGGTTTTCCTGACTTTAAGCTGCAATTAGCCCAAAGTCTTGCCACTGGAACACCTTATTTTTCGGGTAATGTGTCACTGAACGACTCTACTGAAGATTTCACGAACAAACTCTTTGATGCTACGTTAGTTTCACTGAGTGAGGCTAGAAAAGCTATAGATACAAAAGCTGTCAGTCGAGTCGTCGATGCTTTAGCGCAAGCAAAGCGCATACTTTTTTATGGTCTTGGCAGTTCGGGAGCTGTTGCCATCGATGCAGAAAATCGTTTTTTTCGGTTGGGAACACCTACCGCTGTATACGATGACATATTAAAGCAAAGAATGGCGGCGGCGGCGGCCCAAAATGGCGATGTCTTCGTACTCTACTCCTACACTGGCCGAACAATTCCACTTATTGAAGCAGCGCAAACTGCAACGCAAGCTGGAGCATTAGTAATTGGAATAACTAGCGCAGACTCACCACTAGCTAACATTTGTCATCTAGTGATCGAAGTTCCCGGCGACCAGGAAGACACCGACATATACACGCCTATGACCTCACGAATTATTCATTTAACAATTACGGATGTTCTGGCAACAGGAGTGATGCTCAGACGAGGCCCTGTATTTCAGGAACATTTACGACGCATCAAAGAATCCGTCAAAGAAACTCGTTTACCAAAAAACCATTGACGTTAGTAAAAGTCAATTAATCAAATTGTTTAGACACACTAAAGGTCACCTCATAATTACGAGCTATATCTCCATCATCACGTTCAAGATTAAATAAATTAACCCCTAATAAGTTATTATCATTACGCGGAGTACTTCTTAACGCGAGTCGAAACAAAGCCGGGGAATTATCTTTGTATCGATTATATTCTTCACCATTAAGACTGGCTATTTTATAATATTGCCGAGGCTGGACATTAAAAAAAGAGTCTTGCTGACTATAGCTAATTTCGGGCTGCCAAAATATTTTCTCACTGCTGTCCGCATATTGATTAAAGCCCAGGTTAATATTGGACTTATCCGAAATTCGATATCTAAAATCTATTGAATATGTGTTTTCGCTTTTGGATTCTGCGTGAAACGTAAAGTTTTTCGTTATATCTTTTGATGCTAGATTAGCTGAAAAAGCGACAGGATCTGACGCCATACAATAGGAGGCAGGAACAACCGCCATAAGAATGCTGGCAATAAATCGCAGTACCTTTTGCCTTCGCAGCAAATATTTAAGCTGTCTTCGTCTAATAAATCCCAAGGCCAAAAGAGCTTGTCCGATAGCTATCTTGTAATTTCGATGGTAGGCAAGTGCTTGATGAAGTTGCTCAGAAGAAATCTTACCAGACTCTACTAACATGTCGCCAAGACGAAAATCTCGGCCGCTCACAAAGTCATTCATTGGTCTTACTCACTGTACTGGTCCATGTACGGCTTATAATCAAGCCAAACTGTTTACAACTCAGTCATTAGTCTTTGAGATTAAGATATTTTGAAAGAAATTACCAAACATTATTAACTATACAATAAGATATTCTAAACAAGCACCGTGGCTATGATTAAGTATTATATTTATTGTATTAACGCTCCCAGAGTGGATAACTACCTCTTCTATTTTCAGGTCATCAATGCCGGTGTTTAACTTTACTAAGAGTCTTAATAACCTTTAGAAAGACCAAATAAGGAGAAAAGCCCGAGAATCGAGCTTTTCTATAAACTAGAATTAACGAATTAGTATTTAAGGTTGTAATGACTTTTCAGTATCTTTTTGAGAATGTCGCTCGGAACTAGTCGATTGGGCTGAAGCCTCGCTATGTTTTCTTTCGGTACTGAACTCATTACCCTTGTTAATTGACTCCTCGGCCAGTTCTTCATTAGATGCAATCAAGTCCGATACTTTTGCTTCTGTCAAAGTTGTTTGAGCCATAGAATTTGTTTGAAAAACCAATTCGTTATCGGATCGCTTCACATAATACGTCCCATCTTTCTCAACAAACTGAAACTGGTAAGGCTGCTCGTTAACAACATTTACTTCGACAGCTTTATCGAAAGAAATATCTTCTTCAGCAACTGACAGGACAGACAAATTTTCAATTGTACGTACGAGTCTCTCGACTTCTTCTTTATTAAGCTTCCAGTCATTGGTCAATGGAGTCTCCACCGGTTCCTTTCCTAATTTCGAACTGGCTGATTTATCCTTGTTCAAGTGGGCGGCAAGCTCACTTTGATTCGGCTCCACCAGCTCCCACTCTTCGCCGTTTTGTTGTAGCTTGATATCTTTGATCTTGAGTGAAGTAACTCCTTTTAGCGCAAGCAAAGACTTATCGAGCCACTGCTTTTTGTCGCTGGGAAACTCATAAGAATTTAACGGCAATGCATAAACTTCATCACGATTACCAGGTCGGACATGCACTTTTTTAAAGCCCGGAGAGCTACCCAAAAAAAGATCGCCTACTTTTTCATCGCCACTATACAGCTCGAGTCGTCTTTGATAGACCTCTTCTGTCACCTTAAAACGCTCATGGCTATGGTTCGTTGTCGTTACCGGCCAATCCGTTTTCAATGATGCCAACTTATTTAAAGCAACACTAAGCTTATTGTCGTTAGCCGGCAAGGATTTCCATTCCGGCAATACCCAATGATCGTCAACTTTTTTTAAAGTGACTGATGCTTCACCATCGGTAATAACCAACTTATCAATCGACTCCTTGGAGACTTTAAGTAACGGCTCTACTTGGAAAGAGTCGCCTTTCGACTGTTCTCCCCATAGTAAACTTAAGACGACTATCGCTTGTACGATAAGAAGACCGACAAGCCAATGTATTAATCGATTCATTTTTGCCTCCTCAACTTACAAACTGTTCAACATAGTGTTTCTGTTTTGTGTAACGTCTACGACTCACAATAAGGCCTATGAGTCCCAATGAGATAAGCGCCAAGCCATAGTTTAAGTATTCCCAGAACATTTGAGCCGACTGTTCCATTGGTGGTAAGGTTTTATTGAAGTGACTTCGAGATCGAATACTTAACAAGCCTGCATCTTCTAGAGACCAATCCACGGTATTCGCGAGCATTTGCACTGTGTTCAGGTACTCACTTTGTTGTGCACTTCCCAATAACTGCAAAACACGGTCACTTAAAAAGTCATTCGAACTAAACAGAATAATTCGTGCCGACTCTGGCGAGCGTTTTATGACTGAACTCACTGTTAAAGTACTTTCAGGGTCCGGCTCAGCTGCAGAATTACCAGCAGTCATCGAGTCGTTATCTTCTATAGATACGCTATCCAAACTGTCACTTTCCTTGTCTTTTATACCTTCAATTAAAGGTGATTTTTTATCAGAAAAATAAGAATCAAAGACGCCTTGATTAATGACACCAACCAATCGACGTGCTTGCTCACCTTGAGTCGTAAAGCCACTATTTTCTACCGCATCCAACTTGGGTGACACATCCAGATTGGAAGAAACCCAAGATTGATCCGATGTTTCTAGTAAAGGCGTTATGACTTTGCTCTCATCCACACTCACTTTAATTGGTGAACTCCACGGCATAGTGACTTGCGGTAACTCAGAAGTTATCAAGTTATCCTGATTTAAACCCTGCCCCCGAATATCCGGAAAGAAAGGATAATCAAACATTCTCATCTCTTGAACTTGATAACCTCCCACATTTCGAGAAATAGGGATTGGAAATGACGCGTTATTGGGATCCAGAATAACAGACTCTTCAACGGTCAGCCCATGATGCTGCAGCCATTGACTTAACCCACTTGTATGTTTTTGCAAAGTCAAGCTACGTTGCGAAAGGCTTGACTTGAAAGGCGAAGTTGCCGCAATAACGGTTCCTCCTTTCATCAAAAATTGATCAATAGCGAACACCGATTTTTCATCCAAAGTTTCAGGTGCTACAACCAACAAAATATCGGCTTCACCAGAAACAGAGCCATCAGATATATCTTCACGCATAACATTCAGCTCTTCGTTTAACGCCTGTTCAAGCTGATTGAACGTCGTATTTGACGCTCCATAAGGAGAATAGGCAGGCCCTTGCTCCGGCGCTACTAAGGCTACTGTTTTTGTGAATCCGCTGGCAAACCGCTTTATTCCAGCTTCTAGATTTTTTTCAAAGCTACTCTTAGTCATATCAGCTAACGGAATTTGAACTATCTGTTCGCCCTTTTCTAACGTCATGTAGAAGTAGAAACGATCATCGCTGAACAAATTTGCCGACATCGGTTGAAAACCATAATTCTCTGCAATGTCTAAAGCAACTTCTCCATTATTAGCTTCCGGGTCAATCGTTTCATAAGAAAACTGGCCTTTCGCTAAGCGCACTGTATCATCTAAAACCTCAGCAACACTTTGCTTAAAATCTTTGAGTTGCTCCGGCAACGAGTTGTCATCGGAAACATAAAGTGTAAATCGCATGTCGCCATTAACTGTCGCAAATAAATTGCCCGATGATTGAAATTCATTGAGCACGGACTTAATCGCTCGAGTCATATCATGTTCAGGATTTCGTAACTGAACATCAATATCAGATTCTCCAGTTGCTTTAACCTCAATTAGATCTCTAAAACCGAGAACCTTGTATTGGTCTCCGTATTGAACGAGAACATTAAAATAGGAACTGACAATAGAAGACTGATATCGATCAGCCACCTGGAAAGGAACCGGGCGTATGTTATATTTCTCATTCGCTTCTTTTTCAATCTCAGGTTCTTTTTGCGGATCTACTAACTCAACTCTAATTTTCCCATCACCAGCCACTTCATATTCTCGAATAAGATCTTTCAATTGTGGTACCAGAGGTGACAAAAGAGGGTGAGTCTTGTTACTGAAGTAACCACGAATAAGTAAAGGTTCTTGTAGACGATCAATGTAAGATTGAGTTGCTTCTGAAATAGAGTATTGATTGCCACGAGTAACATCGATTCGCCAAGAATTTATCTGACCCATCCAGAAATTTGCGGCCAATGCATTCAAAATAAATAAAAACGTCGCTGATTGCCAATACCAATGTGATTGTCGCTTACCTCGCGAAATCCATCTTTCTTTTTGTAAGCTGTATGTATTTAGCGACAAAAAAACAATAATTAAGCTGGCATAATAATATAGGTCGCTGACATCGATAACCCCTCGTGTAATAGCATCAAATCGAGAACCACTTCCGATCATCCGCAACCAATCTCCTACCGAGTTCGAGAACAGGTTGGTTAGGGCCGGAGTACCCAATAGATATAAAATGCCGCAAAGAACACTGGCACTCAATAAGCTAACAATTTGATTATTACTGCGTGCAGAAACGAACAAACCAATACTTATGTAAGCGGCCCCTAAAAGTAACGTCGCTAAGTAACCTGCCCAAACAGGTCCCCAGTCCAGGTCACCGAGCCAAGCGACGGTAAGAGGTAGTGGTAAAGTAACGGCAAGTGCTAGAGTGAGTAAAAACATACAACCTAAAAACTTACCGACTACAAAATACCACAGAGGAATGGCCTGCGTTAACACATGCTCTAAAGTCCCAGAACGTCTTTCTTCACTCCAAAGTCGCATTGTAAGCGTTGCAGATAAAAATATAAGTAATACAGGCATCCACTCAAACAAAGGGCGAACATCGGCAATATTGCGCGAGAAAAATGCCTCCCCCCAAAAAAAGACAAAGAGAGTTATCGCCGAGAAGGTCGCTAGGAACAAATAAGCCGTGGGCGAAGCAAAAAATAAGGTAATTTCCTTGGATGCAATGCGTCCAATTGTCGACTTTCGATCATTTTTAGGCTGCATTTTTTAGTCCTCCATTATTTAGCTCTTTATGGCTTAAAGAATGCTCAGACACTTGCTTAAACAACGACTCTAAATTACGTTCTTCAGATCTCAACTCGTACAATTCAGCTCCCATTTCAATTATTCTTTTCGCAATAGTTGCTCGTACTTTTCTTTGTTCTACTTCATTCTTCAGACCAACCCAAAGCGCCGAATCACCTTCCTTAGAGCTCTGTTCAATTTCGACATTAGCCACTCCCTCAATTGACGCTAAAGACTGCGCTTGTTGTTCATTAAGCGAGGTTTTAATCCAAACTCGATTACTATTTTTTAACGCATGAAGCTCTTCATCAACAACGAGCTGTCCTTGACCAAGAATGATCACGCGCGAACATAGAGCCTCAACTTCTTGCATGATGTGCGTAGAAAGAATAACTGTTGCATCCTTTGCAATATCCCGAATTAACTGACGCATATGTTGCGTTTGCTCAGGGTCTAACCCATTCGTTGGTTCGTCTAGAATTAATAATTTAGGGCGACCCAAAATTGCTTGGGCAACCCCAACCCTTTGTTTGTAACCACGCGATAAAGTGGCTATTGGAGCCA
This sequence comes from Pleionea sediminis, assembly GCF_007570825.1. Taxonomy (GTDB): domain Bacteria; phylum Pseudomonadota; class Gammaproteobacteria; order Enterobacterales; family Kangiellaceae; genus Pleionea; species Pleionea sediminis. The sequence goes on from NZ_SUNB01000002.1 coordinate 440,235, forward strand.
GCAGTTTATCCATTAATTCAGTCGCGGATATTGCGCGTTTTACTTCATCACGCTTTTCTTCATCTGAGAGGCCTTTAAGGTTCGCAGCGTAATCCAAATAATCTGCTACTGTCATTTCAGGATATATAGGCAAATTTTCGGGAAGATAGCCCAAGGAAGCTTGAACCTTTCTTGGCTCTTTTGCTAAATCAATACCATCTAAGTGAACACTCCCATGGTCGGGTTCAAGAAAACCACTAAGCATTTTCATAATGGTTGTTTTTCCGGCTCCGTTATGCCCCAAGAGCCCAACAATTTCACCTTTTCCGATAGTAAAACTCACATTTTCAACAGCGGTAAAGTCATCATACCGTCGCATTAAATCACAAACCTCAAGCATACCTTTCCTCCTGTTACTCAAGATGGTTTGTATCTAACTTTACTTTGTTTCTTGAATTGGGCAGGAGAAATTTGCTTGCCACCGCGGGTTCGGAAAAGAAATGTCATCAAACGCCTCTAACCCTGCTGAGCTAACAGATAAGCCAGCTCCCAAAAAACAAAGCAATAACGATTGAACGGAAATTAAATAGGGTCTTTCTACTATTTTTCAAGTCAAAAATCCAACAATTTTTTGACCAAATTACCACTCGATGAATAACACCAAATAACTACTCAAAAAAGTAGTTTAAAGAGTCCTTAATTCTCATCTTAACGGTAAGTAGAGCTACTGAGACAAACCATCTTCATTAGATAGAACTCTGATATAAGTCACTTAGTAAATTGTAAGGTATAAAAAATTAACAACACATTAGAATGTGAAAGACCGAGTCATCCAAATTTAGACTGCTTTCTTGCTATTTAACGTTTTCAACCTTGAGTTATAGTTTCTAAGAGATAAAAAGACAGGAAGCTTATTTAATAACCACCCATTGACCATGCAAACGGAGTAGATTTCTGTACTTTCGCCAAGGCCTCGTCCCGTGCCAAAGTCTACTTTTTCCCATTTTTCCTCCAAAATTTTGTGACTTTAATCTCACAATCAGAATTTTACCTTCATATTAATGTATGATAGGGAAATAATTCACTTTATATTAAGTTCAGGCTTCATTCAGTAAAACTCGATAAAATAGAAACTCGATAAGATTTCGGATAGGTAGAAAGCTTATTTTCTAATCCGACGAAGTCAGTTCATGTGACGTTTGTTTAACCAATACTTAGTACGCTAGAACAACTTTGATTTAAAAAAGAAATTGTATCGCCATAAAAAAAATAAACCGGCCGAAAAATTAAAATAATAAATTGGAGAAAATAATGAAATTTTGGGGAAATTTTATCTTCGCGTATATAAGCTCGAGAGTGATATTTAATCAGTTTGATTTTTACTATGATATTTTTAATGAACCTCTCAATATTTCAAAGCTACTTATCGATGTCGGTGTCTTCATTTCCTTATACCTTGTTTCGGCTATCGTATTAGATAGGTTATTTCCAGAAAAAGAAGGTAAGTCACCATCCGAAATCGAAGTTTAGCCGTCATTCAAAAGGTAAGTTTCCTATGTATTTGTGGAAAATTAATAAACTTAAAGCAACCCTTGCATCAACAGGACTCAGCCAGAATAGCTGCTTCTACTACCTTCTAATTTGGGGTGTATCGATAGTGGGAGGCATGGAACTCATGGCGTATTACCCTTATGAGACTATTAATATTTGGCGCCGAATAATAACAGCAGGCTATTTAATTGTCGCCATTGTCGGAACCTATTTGTTTTATCAAGCAAACGGAGGAACCAACGGAAAAGATCTTTTCGATCGCTACATGAGTATTGGATTTGTTGTTTTTATTCGACTCATTCCAGTTATGTTTCTGCTTATTATTCTACTCTCTGTCTTTGTCGGAGTAACAGAAGGGTTTGATGAAAACTACATGAACAAAGCAGGCCCTGCCGAAGCTTTTATTACCCTATTTTGGATTTCATTTGTTTGGTATCGAATGATTATCCATGTAAAAGATGTCGCCAACGCTAAATAAGTTTACCAAATTTAGAGCCAAGCCTCATATCAATTGAGGCTTACTTTCACTCTGATAAAAACCAATAACGAAGAAAAAATTAATGAACTCGAATCGACTCTACCCAGATTAATTCGCAAGCACCATCGCCGGTATCAGTACGAGATAGAGAACTTTGCCAGCGCCACCCATCAGCAGCATTAACTTTGACAAGCTTTCCTTTCAAAGAAATGACTTGTCCCTTTTTTACACGAGCTAGTTGACCTTTAATTTGGTTATTCGCCGGTATGAGATGCATATTGGCACTACTACTGGAAATTTCATTACGTGGTATAGGCATATTATCTGAGCGCCAATAATACCAGCGATTACGTTGAGAAATATCAAAGTGTTGTAGAATACTCTCATCGGACATCCGTCCCCAACCTAGCGCAAAATCGACAGGCGATAAGTCGGCTTCCCTTCCAGAATAGTAATTTTCGCGAGACAAGACTTTTGCATTGATAGAAAAGTTGGCAAGCGGTGTGATGGTATAATCTTGATGCTTAAATCCGGAAGCATTGGAAAGGTTTGTTTGCAAGGGTTGTTTTGGAGCTCGAACTCCTGGACCATAAGTTATCTCAGGCTCTGGCCAAATCATAATCGCCACAATGCCTGCAGCGATTATCCATAGAATTTTATTGAGCATCCTACGACTCCTTAAGTCGATCCTCAAAATATTGTTTTAACTTAGCCACTTTACTACCAACGACTATTTGGCAGTAAGGTTGGTTTACATTATTGTTATAATAGTCCATGTGATAAGACTCTGCAGGCCAAAACTTATCGAGAGGCTTTACTTCCGTTACTATTGGACTCTCAAAATCATCTGACTTTTCTCGGATAAAGCTTTCAATTACATTTTGATACTCTGAGTCAGAAAAATAAATGGCGGAACGATACTGAGTACCGATATCATTACCCTGACGATTAAGCGTTGTGGGATCATGAATGGTGAAAAATATTTCTAATAAGCTTTCAACAGAAATTACGCTCTCATCAAACTCAATCAAAACAACTTCCGCATGACTAGTCTCTTCTCGACAAACTGATTTATAGTCAGGATTTTCCTGATGCCCGCCACTATAACCAGAAATAACTTTAGAAACACCACGAACTCTTTGAAAAACCGCCTCCAAACACCAAAAGCAACCACCTCCTAAAACAATAGTTTTCATGAGTTGCTCCAGTTTTTATGAGACTTTGACTGAATACCTGCTGCAATAGCCTTAGTCACTTTCGCTTTCAACTTATTTTCTCGAGTCGATAAGGGACTTGAAACAGATTTATTTGCCAAACGATTTTTTAACATTTGAGAGGAAGAAGAGTCATAGTTTCGTACTTGAGACGACGCAGATATCGGATTTGATTTTTTAACAGGCTCTTTATCTGAATTTCGTTCAACATTTTCCTTTTGCGACAATTCAGCACGCTTAATTTCATCGTCGTGCTCTTCATCTTCTTCGTCATCTTCCTCACAAACATCGTGCAAATGCTTTAAATTTTTTGAAATCAAATCATTTAATTCAGTAAGCGTTCCTGATTCAGACAAACAAAGCAACTCAAGAGCTTCATCTACCGTACTCACAGCAAAGACAGAAAATAAACCTTGCTCAACTGCTTCAATCACTTCCTTCTTTAGCATCAGTTGAGATTGATTTGCTTTTGGAATTATTACACCCTGTTTGCCTGTTAACCCACGTGCTTTACAAAGCCCAAAAAAGCCTTCAATTTTTTCATTCACACCTCCAATAGCTTGAACTTCACCAAATTGATTAATAGATCCGGTAACCGCCATTGACTGAAGAATTGGTTTATCGGTAACAGCCGAAATTAATGCGCACAACTCTGCCAAAGAAGCACTATCACCATCAATTAAACCATAAGACTGTTCCATTACAATGTTAGCTGACAAGGTTAAAGTAAATTCTTTCGCGTAACGATTAGATAAATAGCCCGAGAGAATTAATACGCCTTTCGAGTGAATAGACAATCCTAATTCACTTTCACGCTCAATATCAACAATACCTTTATTACCAGGAAAAACGGTTGCTGTAATACGAGCTGGCGTACCAAAATCTGTTGAACCAATTTCCCAAATGGTTAATCCATTAATACTACCAACAACTTCGCCTTCAGTATGAATAATAATTTGTCCTTGTAAGACTTCTTCTAACATTTCATTTCGAATACGAGAATGACGATACTCACGCTGCTGAAGAGCTTCTTCAATATGAATACGATCAATTTTCTCATCGTGTTTTTGCGAACGCATAACTTCAGCTTCGCCTAACAACTCAAATACTTCGCCGAAACGTGTCGTTAACTGATCTTGATGACCGCATAAGCGAGAGCTGAATTTTACGAGCTCAATAAAACCATCGCGAGTTACTTCTGCAAAACCTTCGGTTTCGCTATGCGTTCGAACAAGTTGAGCAAGGTGTGTCACGCTACCATCATTTTTATCCAGGTGTTCATCAAAATCGACCAACACGCGAAAGAGCTCGCTAAATTCTGAGTCTTGATCTTGCAACAAATAATAAAATTCTCGACTTCCAACCAAAACAACTTTTATATCAAGCGGTACACCATGCGGACTCAAACCAATAGTCACTGTGCTCTGACCTTCCAATGTCGGAGGATCAAGCTTTAACTCTTGAGTTTGCAATGCTTGCTTAAGCTGTCCCCAGATGTAAGGGTCATCAAATATTTTTTCGACTTCCAGAATCAAATAACCACCATTAGCTCGGTGCAACGCACCACTTCTTATGTATTGGTAACTGGTTGCGAATGCTCCTCCGTCATTCCAATACTCAATGCGCCCAAATAGGTTGGCAAAAGTTGGGTGTGCTTCATAAACGACAGGAGCACCAGAAGTTGGATTATTAGAAACCAATAAGTTAGGTACAAACGTGTGCTGCAGTAATTCACGCAAGTCTTTATCATTCTTAAGTTCCGGTGACTCTAATAAATTAAAATTCTCCAAAACTAATTTAACAAGATGTTTGCGTAATTCTTTAAAGTAAATTTGGATGCCAGCCAATCCACGATATTTTTCTTCCATTTCCGATATAATTGGAGAAGACGCCGACTCAATCGTGCTCGAATTAAGTACCTGCATTGCATCGTAAGATTCTCTTTTCCATTGTGGCATTTCTAACAAAGCTTCCGTAAGTTTATCTTCCAGATCATCCACAGCTTTACTGATAACTTCCCGCTTTTCGGGCGGTAAACTAGTAAACGTAATATCGTCAATGGGCTTACCATCTATTACGGGCGAAAATGAAATATTGAAAGCATCTTGATATAAAGCGAAACCTTGAGCATTCGCCTCTGCTTCCAGTGTTTCTATTGCAGATTCAAACTTCTGATTAAACTCTTTATCAACCGTCGACTTTCGACGCTGATAACTTGGATTCTCAAAAGCGGCTGGAATAGTTACCAGTAAACGTCCAACCATCATTTGGCAGTCACTGACCAATCGCTTGCCATACCCAGTTGGTAATTGAACGGCCCAAGGTTCACGCGACTCATCAAAGTTATTAACATAAATCCAATCGGGTTGAGGTTTTTCAAGTTGGGCTTTAGCTTCCAAATGACGCATCACCATTGATATTCGGCCGGTGCCACTATTCCCCATAGCAAATAAATTGTAACCCTTACGCCGAGTTTCAAGACCAAAAACTAGAGCGTCTTTTGCTCGCTGCTGACCTAAAAACTCAATATTATGCTCGAGCTCTTGCATGGTTGAAAAAGGAAGTTCGGGAACACTAATACGTGTCGATAATTGCTCAGTACTTAAAGATTTTATTGGCATAAGAATTCGATCTTTCATTCACCGTGTGAAGTTATTTTTAACAGGATGTGACGAGAACACGAAACGACTAGTGTGAGCTTAATCTGGCTCGACTCGTTCACGGAATGCTTCCAGTAGTGTATCACTTTGATGTAAAAAGTCGTGGTTTGCGTGCGAAAAATAATCCGATATTTTATTAAATTGGTGAAGCAGCTCATCTCTGCGAGCATTATTTAACCAGCCAAGTATTTTATCGATTCGATGACTCAATTGTTCCGTGTTAGAAGCATGTTGTTGCGCTTGCAACATAATATCAACAAACACATCGGGACATTGTGCAAAAAGACGTCCAACCAGAGACAGTTCCAAACGAAAAACCGGTGAACTCAATTGCCATAAATCGTCTAAGGACACTTCACCTTCCATTAATTGCCACCCTGAAACAAAAGACATCAACAATCGCTGAGCTTGAACGGTTGCCATAACTTTATCGTGTTTCTGCGCATCGACTTCGGTCAGCTGACAACCCCACAATTTAAATTGCTTTAACAGCCATTGAGCAGCCTCAAAATCTCGACCTTTCGAATAAAGAATGAGTTGTCGTGCCAACTGATACACACCCGAGCCGAACATTGGATGCAGACCAATTACAGGACCGGAGTGAACTTTTAACATATTCTGAATAGGTTGTTCTTTGATTGACGTAACATCGGCTAACAGAGTCTTTGAAGATAAATTGCCAAGTTGCGCAAATACCTCATCCAAATGACTAATAGGAACCGTGATCATCACTAAATCTTGATGGTTTAATATTGTATCAGCTTTGTTCCAGTCATCTTTTTCAATAACCGAAACCTGATGTCCACTGCGCTCAAACAAATCAACAAATACTTGACCAATTTGCCCTTGACCACCAATGACACAAATTTTACGAGATTGACAGCCGGGACTGGCCAGCGGCAGGCGAGCCTGTCGCTCGTATGAGTCTCGCATAATTCTTTGAATAATATCGGTTGCCAGACTTGGCTCTAAATCCAGAGATTTTGCTTGTGCTCGTATCGACGATAGCATCTTCTGCTCTCTATCTGGCACAAATAAGGCATCACCGAGTGATTGCTTGAGTTCAACTAATTGACCGACATAATTTTGTCGACGCGCCAACAACTCGAGCAGCTCTTGGTCACACTCATCAATTTTATGCCGCAGTTCGGCCAGTCTAGCCTTAGAAGTCATTAATGCCTGTTAGCGCTTATAACGCATTAAAACAATGGTCCAACAATTCTTCCGTAGTTTCCCAGCCAATACAAGCATCCGTTATTGATTGCCCATAAACCAGCTGAGTTAAATCGTCATTAATGCTTTGTTGCCCTTCGGTCAGGTGACTTTCGAGCATTAAACCTAAAATGGAGCGATTACCTTGACGAATTTGTTCGACAACATTCTTAAACACCAGAGGTTGTAAGCGGAAATCCTTTTGCGAATTACCATGGCTACAATCAATAACAAATCGCGGCGTAATATTTAAGTGATGAAGCCGCTGCTCCAACATCGCGATATGGACGGAGTCATAATTCGGAAACTTACCGCCTCTTAAAATAATGTGGCTGTGTGCATTTCCTTTCGTTTCAATCAATGACACTTGACCTTCAGAATTAATCCCCAAAAAATGGTGCGGTGAAGAAGCTGATTGCATAGCATTAATAGCCACATCGATGTTGCCATCCGTGCCATTTTTAAATCCCACGGGCATCGACAACCCAGAGGCAATTTCACGATGAGTTTGCGACTCTGTGGTTCGCGCACCGATAGCCGCCCAGCTGAACAGTTCAGCAATATACTGAGGAGTAATCGGATCCAAAACTTCCGTTCCTGCCGGAAGCCCAAGGTCTGCAATCCAGGTGAGAAGCTCTCTGGCCGTTCGAAGTCCACGTTCGATATCAAAGGTATCATTAAGCTCAGGATCGTTAATCAAGCCCTTCCAGCCAACTGTCGTACGAGGTTTTTCAAAATAAACTCGCATAACAACCAACATTTTATCTTGATACTTATCGTGTAGTTTTTTCAATCGAAGTGCGTATTCTTTGGCCGATTCAATATCATGGATTGAGCATGGTCCGGCGACAACAATAACTCGTTTGTCTTTGCCTTCAAGAATCTCTCCTATTTGCTGCCGATACTGAAACACCGTTTGACGGCCTTTATCCGAAAGAGGTATCTCACTTTTGAGTTGAAGTGGCGCAGTTATAACTTGCTCACGTTTGATATTGACGTTATTCAATTGAGATTTCATAGATACTCCGGAAGACAGCAGGACAGCGCTTAACATATTTTAACTAAAATACCGAAACACATTCCCTTACAGCTAAATACCCTTTAACAGACCAGATGCAAATTGACTACAACTTGCATAAATTTGTCCGTCAAAACATCCTTTCATATATAGCAAACTTGCATTCGCCGATAAAATTACTTTTAGTTATTCTTCTTCCTGAATAGAGTCAAATAATAGTTGTTCGTACAACTCGAAACATTTCTCGAAGCCATCGTTTTCTTCCAATAAATACTGCTTAAAATCGAGTTCCAAAGGCAACAACTGTGCTAAATGGTGAACAATATACAGAGCGCTATTCAAATTAAGTTGATCAATGTCGAGCTTAACATCAGGAAGCTTTGCTAACTTGATCAACAACTCACGCAAGGGACTGACTTCTTCCGGCAGAAGAATGTCCTCAACTTCAGGCAAAATTCTATAATTCTCTGAAACACGGAGATGTTGTGCCGTCATAGAGTGATCAATAACACAAACTCGGCTTCCACCACGCACGCGAATGATTAAAACACCATCATCACTTTGATCAAAATCAACAATGTGAGCAAAACACCCTATCGGCTCAAAAACTTGCTCAGCTCCCGACTCATGCCCCTCAGTAATACAGCAGACAATAAAGGGAATTTGATGCTGCAAACAGTGGCTCACCATATCAAGATAACGCGGCTCGAAAATAATTAATTCCATTTCAGCACCGGGATACAACACGGTTTTTAATGGAAAAATTGCTCGCGTTTGTGTATTTGAATTAGATTTCGTTTGTTCCGTCAATGGAATTCTCTTAGCTTTTCAAACCCTTACCAGTATTGAGTAAATATAGCGCAAAAGAAAACATGGCGATAATAAAAAGTCCAATAATTGCAAATGCAACCGTCAAAGAAATATCCGAATACCCCAAAAATCCATAACGAAATGCGTTAACCATATACAATATTGGGTTAATTTTTGAGACGCCCTGCCAAAACTCAGGTAATAAAGTAATGGTGTAAAATACACCACCGAGATACGTAAGCGGGGTCAATATAAAAGTGGGAACAATCGAAATGTCATCAAACTTTTTAGCGTAAACCGCATTCACCAAACCACCCAACGCAAATAAAGTCGATGTCATTAAAATGACTATAAATACGACAGCAAGATTGTGAATCTGGATATCAACGAAAAACATGCTTATGAATGTTACAATAATTCCCGTTAACAAACCTCTACTGACACCTCCACCGATATACCCCAATAAGATATAAATATTAGGCACCGGAGCAACTAGCAGCTCTTCAATATGACGCTGGAATTTAGCACTAAAAAATGAGGACACAACATTCGAATATGAATTTGTGATAACCGACATCATAATTATTCCAGGCGTAATGTATGCCATGTATGAGACACCCGCCATTTCTCCAACACGGGAACCAATCAAATTGCCAAAAATGACAAAATACAATGACATCGTTATTGCTGGTGGTAACAGTGTTTGAATCCAAATACGAAAGTACCGTGTTATCTCTTTATTCAAAATACTTTGGAGAGCAATTAAATTATCTCGCATTTCGTTACCTTAACTTCCTTTATTCTCTACAATTCGCACAAACAACTCTTCTAAACGATTGGCTTTATTTCTCATACTCAGCACTTTAATACCAACCTCGTTAAGTTTTAAAAATAGAGAGTTAACGTTATCAGAGCGCATTACATCAACTTCGAGTGTGTGCTCATCAATGGAGCGAATTTCAATATTATCGATATTCGGCAGTTTTCCCTGCCACGATTCAATATCTAAAACAAAAGTTTCAACATCTAACTTGGACAAAAGCTCTTTCTTACTCGTATTCTCAATTATCTGTCCATCATCAATGATCGCAATATTGCGACAAAGACTTTCTGCCTCTTCTAAATAATGCGTTGTTAACACGATGGTTGTGCCTTGCGCATTTAATTCCGTTAAAAAATCCCACATTGATCGGCGAAGTTCAATATCAACTCCGGCTGTTGGTTCATCTAAAATTAAAAGCTTTGGTTCATGCATTAATGCTCGTGCGATCATCAACCGCCGCTTCATGCCGCCCGATAAATTTCTGGATGGTTGATCTCGCTTTTCCCACAAGCCTAATTGTTTAAGCACCACTTCAGCTCTGTTCAAAGCCTGCTTTCGTTTAATTCCATAGTATCCCGCTTGATTCACAACAATCTGTAAAGGTGACTCAAACTGAGAAAAGTTAAATTCCTGAGGCACCAACCCCAAACATTTTTTTGCTTGCGATAATTCCTTGTCTAAATCGTAGCCAAACACGGAGACAAATCCTGATGATTTATTAACCAGCGAGCTAACTATTCCTATGGTTGTCGACTTTCCCGCGCCGTTAGGGCCTAACAACGCTAAAAAGTCACCAGTTTTAACTTCTAAACTAATGCCTTTTAGCGCTTCAAAGCCATTTTTGTAGGTTTTGCGTAAATCTTTTATCGAAAGAGCAGCAGTCATAAATTATTGTTTCTACCTCAATACTTTTGTGAGAGATCGTGCCCCATCTCTCAATTTAATAAAGCAATAAGTTGTATAGTCATCATTTGTTACTATTTACTAGCGGCGCCCGTAGGCGTGCAGTTACAATAGCGCAACAAAAACAGATGCAGATTATAACAGAGATAAAATGTAAGAACTGCACTGGAAAATTTTCGTGTTTCATAAGGAAATAATTTATGCTGACTGCCGTGAGCTTAACTGCTCACTCTGCGACTGCTGGCTTGGAAATAACAAATTTTCTAAGCGTGCCTATGTTGGTTTTATCCGGCATTGCTTTATTCGCATTTTTCATGTTAGCCATCTACACGGCTCACTCACTGCGTCGTGCTCGCAATCAATTAAATGATTCTGAAAGACAATTGGCCTGGGCGTTATCAGGTAGTGGCGATAGTCTTTGGGACTGGAACATTCAAACTGGAACCGTCGTGCGTAAAGGCTTTCATTCTTTATTGGGGTACGATGAATCAGAAGTAACGGGCACACTTGCACACTTAATCGAAATGATGCACCCCGAAGACTGCGAAGAAGTACTGCGTTCAATTGCTCATCACTTTTTTGAAGATACTGATCATTTTGAAAACGAATACCGAATTTTAGATAGCAAAGGTCAATGGCGCTGGTTACTCGATCGAGGGAAAATTGTACGTCGAGACAAAAAAGGAAAACCCATTCGCGCCGCAGGTATACAAACTGATATCACTGAACGCAAACATGCAGAACAAAACCTACGTTTATCTGCTCAGGTGATTCAGAGCATGAATGAAGTCGTCGTGCTCACCGATGACCAATTGAAAGTGTGTCTTGTCAATGCCGCCTTTTCCGAATTAATGAATCTTCAGGAAGACGAAGTCATTGGAAAACCTCTGCATCAATTCTTCTCCGGTCGACACACACGTGTGTTTTACGATCAGTTGCTCTCGACAGTTAATCAGGAAAAGTATTGGCAAGGTGAGCTGTGGCAAAAGACAGCGAATAATCAGGAAATACTCACCAACACCGAAATAAAAGCACTGCAACAACCGAATCAGTCGAACGAATACTTCGTCGTAATTTTTTCAGACATTACCGCTCGTAAGCGCTCAGAAGATCGTTTATCTTTTTTGGCCAATTACGACACTCTAACCAGCCTACCTAATCGAGGCTTATTCCAGCAACGACTTATTGAGAGTATTCAAACAGAAAATAAAGGCTTTGGATTATTGTGTGTCGATGTTGACCACTTCAAACATATTAACGATTCACTGGGACACGGTATTGGTGATCAACTATTACAACGTGTTGCTATCAAACTTAAACAATTAATACCTAACAATCGAACAACAGTTGCCCGCCTTGCTGGTGACGAATTTGTACTCCTTATTCCAGAAATGGTTCAAAGAAGTCAGCTTGAACATTTTGCCCAATCACTGATTGAAGCATTCAAAGAAGCGATTGTCATTCGTAACCATGAAGTCAATATTAGCCCTAGCATTGGTATTGCACGATTTCCACAAGATGGTGCCGATGCTTTTGCATTGTTAAAAAACACTGAGAGTGCTTTACACTTTGCTAAATCAAAAGGTCGCGGCATTTTTGAATTTTTTGATGAAAATATCCAAACACAAACATTACGAAAACTAGCCGTCGGCAATCAACTACGTAAGGCGCTGGAAAGAAATGAACTTGAGTTAGTGTATCAACCCAAACTTGACTTGATACATGATCGAATTATTGGGATGGAAGCTTTGCTTCGATGGCACAATAAAGACATTGGCGCTATTGGTCCAGAAGAATTTATAGCCGTTGCAGAAGAAACGGGTCAAGTCAACGAAATTGGTAAATGGGTACTGGAGCAAGCTTGTGAACAAGCCAAAAAATGGCAATTAAGAAATTTCAACATTCCCATTTCTGTCAATATATCCGCTCGACAATTTCAAACGGATAGTTTGTTTCAAAGAGTCTCATCAATCTTGCAACAAACAGAGTTGCCACCAGAGCTTCTAGAACTCGAAATTACTGAAACCATGCTATTAGAAGATCCAGATACTGCAATCGAAACCTTATCTCAACTAAGGAACATGGGTGTTCGCATTTCGGTTGACGACTTCGGCACCGGCTATTCTTCATTGAGCTATCTGAAAAAATTGCCGATTGATGCTTTAAAAATTGACAAAGCCTTTATCCAAGATTTGGCGCAAGACAAAAACGACGAAGCAATTACTCATGCCATTATTTCTCTCGCTAAAAACTTAAAATTAAATGTTATTGCCGAGGGTGTCGAAAACGACCAACAGCTTTACTTCCTGAAAAATGCAGGCTGTCAGCAAGTTCAAGGATTCTTAATTTCTCAACCTATGTCGGCTCAAGCGACCACCATCTATTGTGATGAAAACTTGCATTAAAAAAGCTCACTAATCAGTAGTGAGCTTTTTTCATTCCTATTTAATTTTCCAATCTTAATCTTGCAAAAAAACTACTGACAATTAATAACAACACGGCCATAACGTTTGCGATCAAGTATGTCAGTAAATACAGGCGAAACATCTTTTAATGGCACTTCATCAGTAATAATAGAATCCAACGCATTGAGTTTCAGATCGCCACCGAGACGATTCCATATTTCTGTACGTAGAGGCATCGGACAATTGGTAGAGCTCACACCTAAAATGCTGACACCACGTAAAATAAATGGAAAAACCGTAGTATCAAGCTTATGACTATCGGCCAAACCAATAGACGCAATATTTCCCCAAAGATTTGTATGGGCGATTAGCTTAGCCAGTAATTCCCCTCCAACGTTATCAATGACACCACCGAAGCGTCCTTTTTCTAGGGGTTTACCTCCCAAGTTTAAATCATCAATACTGACCACTTCGTTGGCACCGAGTTGTTTCAAAAAGTCGTAATATTCTTTTCGACCAGAAACCGCTATCACTTCGTAACCTTGTGATGACAAAAGATTCACAGCAAGACTACCAACCCCTCCTGAAGCGCCCGTCACAACAATCGGTCCTTTTTCTTTCGTTTGGTTATTTTCTTGCATACGATGTAACGCTAGAGCTGCAGTAAAACCGGCTGTACCTAATGCCATCGCGCGACGAGCATCTAATCCTTCAGGCATTGGGATCACAAACTCGCGCTTAACTCGTGCCATTTGAGCTAACCCGCCATCAAACTGCTCACCGATACCACACCCATTGACTAATACCAGTTGACCGGGTTTCAAATCATCACTTTCAGAACTAACCACTTCGCCAGCAAGATCGATGCCTGCATTCAAAGGAAACGTTTTTAAGATTTTGCCTCGACCCGTTGCTCCTAAAGCGTCTTTATAATTAACACTGGAGTAATGCACTTTAATAACCACATCACCCTCAGTAAGATCATCAACATTCATTTCGACCAAGTTATGAGTTACTTGATCATTTTCATTAGTCACTCGACAGGCTAAAAAACTCATTTTGTCATTCTCTTAATCAAATTTTAATATCAGTCTACGGCGATGCGTCATGCAGTTCAACCGTTTAACTTTGCTGGTACGACCGAATATTTCGAAAGGTCAAATTGATTCGCGGCTCTAAATTTTTTTTCTGCTTAGGCACCTGGTGTTCCCAAAATTTTTGAAAGGCACCTTTCATGATCAGCAAGTTGCCTGATGCCAGTTCAAAGCGCCGCTTTTCTCGGTGATTTTCTTTTAACCGAATATCAAAATAACGCGTCGCTCCAAGAGATATCGAATAAATCGTCGGTAACTGCCCCAGCTCCGGTTCATTATCGCTATGCCATCCCATAGAATCATGACCATCGCGATACAAATTGCACAGTACGCTATTCACCGGATCCATAAATTCTTTTTCAAGTCGTTCTCTTAATTCAAGCAGTTTTTGTAGCCACGGCTGAGGTTCATGATTAACGCCCGAGTAACGATAATTTGCACCCGGATCTCCATGCCAAGCAACTTTTCTTGGGACGGCAATAGTTCGACCAAACATTGAAATTTCTTCTGATTGCCATCCAATCTCCTTTTCCAAAGCATTGAATAGATGATCGCATTCCGAATTCGATATCCAATTAGGGAAAATAATTAATTTTCCTCGCTCAGATTCAGCGATAATTGGAGACAATGAAGTATCAGAGAATAAATCCACTTAAATGCCTAAATAAATACTCATTATAAAGTTAAGTTGTAACATTCTAGATATCAGCAACTCTCATTAAATACCAATTAAAAAACGCTATTACTATGATGAAACGTCTACTTAATTTAACTTTCTTACTCATTGTTACTTTTTCAACTTTTGCCCAAGCCGAAAATTCTCAAGAGCTCCCCATCGCCAAAAACTTTTCAATCGAAACTTTAAGCGAGCAATCATTCCATCTCTCCGAGTACAAAGAGCAAACCGTTTTGATTGTTTTTTGGGCAACCTGGTGTCCGTATTGCAAAAAGTTGCTACCCGGTATCGAGCGCCTACACAACAAGTATAAGGAAGATGGTCTAAAGGTCATTGCTATCACTATTTTAGAGGACGGAGACCCCAAATCTTACATTGAAAGGCACGGTTATACATTTACCGTTGGTCTCAATGGCGACAACTTACGAAAAGACTACCGAGTTCCCGGCACGCCAACTGTCGCAATATTAACAAAAAACAACCAATGGCATGCCCACCTCAGAACTTCGGATCCTGATAGCATTGAACTGGAAAACGCGATTAGAAGCAGCCTTGGTCTCGATCCGATTAACAATTAACCAGCAAAGAAGTCCGACAAGCTCGTCGATTTTGTCCAATTTATTGAATATCTGTCGAATACATAAAATTCACGCTGCGTCAATCTTGTGTATGCCGCGCCGAACAAGGTATAAAGAGGAGTTTTGGGGCAGTCGCTGTTTTCAATAATAGCGCACAATAAATATCCTTTTCGGGAGAAAATAAATTATGACAACACACACAGAAGAAGAGGTGAAAGCTCACGCCGGCTCGGCGACACCTCCGAAAGATACCGTTCCAGGAATTCCACCAGGAGAATTCCTCGGACATCCAAAAGGTTTGTGGATGTTGTTCTCAGCAGAGTTCTGGGAACGCTTCATGTACTACGGCATGCGTGCCATTTTGGCACCATACGTTGCGATGACCTTTTTCGAACACATGGGCAAAGGCGCGGAAGCAGAAGCCAGCTTGACCTACGGTGGATATACCTCAATGGTTTATATGACCGGTATTTTGGGCGGTTACGTTGCTGACAAAATATTGGGATATCAACGGTCGATAATGCTCGGCGGAGCGATGATGGCCGCAGGTATGTTCATGCTCTTAACGCCTGACTTAACGATCTTCCTATTGGGTCTTGCCGTCCTCGTTGTTGGTAACGGTCTGTTCAAGCCAAACATTTCCGTTATGGTTGGTAACCTCTACAGCCCATCGGATTCTCGTCGAGATTCAGGTTTCACCATCTTTTACATGGGAATCAACGCAGGCGCATTAATCGCTCCTATCATTTGTGGAACCGTCGTTGGTGCGCTCTACGGCTATAAGTGGGGCTTTTTCACGGCTGGTATCGGTATGATTCTAGGTTTGATGGTGTTCCAGCTATTGAAACATTGGTTGGGTGAAGTCGGAACAGCACCAAAAGATCGCGATGGCAAAAAATCAATGATGCAGGTATTAATTGGTGCGGCTGTTTTAATCGCTCCAGTTTATATTTTATTAAGTCGCAGTGAAGTTCTTGGTGCCATACTAAGTGTTATGATGTTAGGCCTTGCAGGCTACTTTGTATACAGCGGTATAAAGAGTGGTAGCAAAGAACAACTTCATCGATATATCGCCATGCTAATTCTTTTCGTCGCGAATATGTGTTTTTGGGCTCTGTTTGAACAAGCCGGCTCATCATTAAACTTCTTTGCTCGTGACTACGTAGATATGCCAGGTAATATCGATTTCACTGTATTCCAATCAGCAAATCCCGTGTTCATACTTATTCTTGCCCCGTTATTTGCACTCTTATGGCCAAAGCTCGAAAAGTGGAATATGAATCCTTCAATTCCGAGAAAATTTGCCTTTGGTCTGCTCGGTGTCGGCGTTGGATTTTATGCGCTTGTTTTCGCCATTGACTTTATGGTTGGAGAAAATGGCCGAGTACCTTGGGAAATGCTGGCACTTTGTTATCTTATCCACACAATGGGTGAGCTTTGCCTTTCTCCGATTGGACTCTCAATGGTTACCAAGCTTGCTCTTCCGAAAGAAACCGGTTTAGCCATGGGTGGCTGGTTCCTCTCTATCGCTACAGCAAACTATGTTGCGGGTCGAATTGCAGCAATCGCCGCCAGTGGCGGTGGTGAAGGTAATGCAGCAGCGGGGTCAATTGAAGGATACTACGCCGTATTTGATCAACTCTTCTGGGGTGGATTAGTCGTTGCAATTTTCTTCTTTATTGTTGCACCTTTCATCAACAAGCTTATGCACGGTGTTAAATAACGTTCACCGATCAAAAAACCCGGCAGAATTGCCGGGTTTTTTTTTGATACAATGCGATAAAACTTAAGCTATAACAAAGTAAAAACATCACAATGAAAACACTTAAAGTTCCTCATACTCTCGTCCTACTCTTTTCCATGATGGTGTTGGCATACATTCTTACCTGGATCTTGCCCGCCGGTCAGTTTGATATGACCAAAGATGCGAAAGGACACGATATTGTTGTACCCGGCACTTATAAAGTTATCGAAGATGCCGAATCGTTACCCATTTGGGAATTGTTTACCGTAATCCCCAAAGCAATGGGCGAAGCTCAGGGCATTATTTTCTTCTTATTAATCATTGGCGGCTCAATTGCAGTTCTACGCTCTACGGGCGCTATTGATGCGCTATTAGGAAAAGTATTGAATCGCTTTTCTCATCGCCCTGCTTTGCTTCTGTTCATGAGTATGCTCTCTTTTATGGCTGGCTCGACAACCATAGGAATGGCTGAAGAATATATTCCGTTAGTACTAATTTTGATTTCGCTGTGCGTCGCTCTAAAAATGGATACAGTTTCAGCGGTAGGCTCTATGGTCATAGGTTATGGCTTAGGTTACGGAACTGCAGTTATTAATCCATTTACCGTACTTGTCGCACAAGGTGTGGCCGACATACCGCCTACGTCAGGATGGGAATACCGTTTAATTTTATTTGTCCCTTTTCTGGCCATCGGGTTTCACCATCTGTGGAAATACGCCAATAAAGTTCGCCACAACCCAGAAGCTAGTTTGGTCTACGGAATCAAAGAAGCACAGCCACCAGAGCCGACAGAATATCCCAAAATGACACCGCAGAGACTGGCAATATTGATAACGACATTTATTGCTTTAGTCGTTATTGTTTATGGAATCGCGCAATACGGTTGGTATTTTATCGAGTTAGGCGCAATTTTTGTCGTTCTTGCGATTATCACCACATTAATCAACAAAACCTCTTTGGATGAGGCTGCCAAAATATTCACTCAAGGAGCATCGGAATTAACAGGCACCGCGCTACTGATAGGTTTTGCTCGAAGCATTGAAATGCTGCTGAGTGATGGCCAAGTTTTGCATACGGTGATTAACGCACTCGCCACTCCGCTCACCAGCGTGGGAGCTGAAATATCAGCAATCGGCATGTTGTTTATCCAAAGCGTATTGAATTTCTTCATTCCGTCTGGCTCGGGACAAGCCTATGTCACAATGCCAATCATGGCACCCATTGCAGACATTGTTGGTGTATCACGACAAGTTGCGGTTCTTGCCTTTCAAATGGGTGATGGCTTTATGAATATGATTGTTCCTACCAATCCAGTTCTAATGGGAATTCTTGGAATGTGCGGCATTCCCTATAGCAAATGGTTTCGCTTTATCGGCCCACTGATGATTAAGTTATTCATTGCTGGCTCGATTGCACTGGTCATTGCCGTACTCATCGGATATAAATAACGGTATTATTTAAAATAAGATTGATAAAAATCAAAGCCCGCCTAATTAGCGGGTTTTTTTATTTGTTTTCAGAATCTGGTCGATCTATAAATACGGTAGGTCAATATTTTTTCAGAGGATATTATGTATCGAGTTGCTGACTTTATGACGGTTGATCCAGTGTGTTTAACCGATGCTCATTCTTTATTTGAGGGACGCGCAACAATGAAAGAGCACTCCATTCGTCATGTCCCCATTGTGAATGCAACAACAGAAAACTTCGAAGGTGTTTTAACCCAAAAAGCAGTACTTTCACACGCGATAGAAATAATCAACGAGCAAGGATTAGACAACCTTGAAGAATATGAGAAAAAGCAGAGCATTGCCGATATTCTGGATGAAAAAGCAATTACCGTTGCCCCAGAAACACCCTTAATCGACGCTGCAAAATTTTTTCGTAATAACCGACATGGCTGTATTGTCGTTGTCGATGAATTTAAAGTCGTCGGCATTTTAACATCGGGGGATTTTGTAAAATTTGCAATAAAAACTTTAGAACAGTAGCAGCTTTTTAAAAAGTTACTTTCTTAATTGAGATTATTCAATATAAGACTAACCATTAAGCATTTAAAAAGCCGCGAAACTTCGCGGCTTTTCTATTGCAACGCCAAATTGGTGACAAGAATAAAAGTGATTACCAAATTTTCACTCGTTCCTCTGGAGGTAGATACAATTCATCACCAGGTTTAACTTCGAATGCTGCCATAAATTCCGGCATGTTTCGAACAACACCGTTAGCCCGGTATTCACTAGGTGAATGAGGATCAACTTTAATACGACGCTTTAACTCAGTTTCACGATATTTACGCGCCCAAACTTGAGCCCATCCCATAAAGAAACGTTGTTCGCCAGAAAATCCATCAATTGCTGGAGATTGCTGTTCTCCTAACGATAAATCGTAAGCCTTATAAGCTATGGTCAAACCACCAAGATCACCGATATTCTCACCCAACGTAAATTCACCACTTAAATGAATTTCTGGTAACGGCTCGAAGCTACTGTATTGATCAATTAACTGTTGCGTTCGAGATTTAAATTCCTTTTTGTCTTCTTCCGTCCACCAGTCACGGAGAACACCATCACCGTCATAGGTCGAGCCTTGATCATCAAATCCATGCCCCATCTCATGACCAATCACAGCTCCTATACCGCCATAATTCACAGCATCATCCGCTTCCATATTAAAAAATGGTGGCTGTAAAATAGCAGCAGGGAAAACAATTTCATTCATGACGGGATTATAATAAGCATTAACTGTTTGTGGTGTCATAAACCACTCATCGCGATCAATCGGTTTACCGAGCTTGTCACGCTGCGTGTTAAAGTTGAACTCACGGGCTGCCATGTAGTTTTCAAGCAACATTCCAGGCTCAATTGTCAGAGCAGAATAATCTCGCCATTTGTCCGGATAACCAATTTTAGGTCGAAACTTACTAAGCTTATCGAGTGCTTGTTTCTTTGTCTCCTCTCCCATCCAATCCAGTTCAATAATGCTTTGTCTGTAGGCTTCTCGAAGATTTTCAACCATTTCCAACATACGTTGTTTTGCTTCTGGCTTAAAATGTTTTTTGACATAAACTTTACCGACAACTTCGCCTAACAAGTTATTGACAGCTGTGACAGCTCGCTTCCATCGAGGTTGCTGCTCTGGAGTGCCCTGCAAAATTTTGCCATAAAATGCGAAGTTTTCCTGATCGAGGGTCTCACTCATCAGTCCGGCATTACCAGAGATTAAGTGCCATTTTAGATAAGTTTTCCACTGATCCAATGCGGTGTTTTTGAATACGTCATTAAACGCAGAAAAATAAGTCGGCTGGCGAACAATAAGTTCTTTTTGCTCAGTCACACCCAAGCTTGCGAAATATCCGCTCCAGT
This sequence comes from Pleionea sediminis, assembly GCF_007570825.1. Classification (GTDB taxonomy): domain Bacteria; phylum Pseudomonadota; class Gammaproteobacteria; order Enterobacterales; family Kangiellaceae; genus Pleionea; species Pleionea sediminis. Next base: position 460,742 of record NZ_SUNB01000002.1, read on the forward strand.
TAAAATCTCCCGCCAAAACATCCATGCTATCGAGCGACTTTTTATTGTACGTTTTAACACTATTGCGATTATCTTCTTTATTCCAATGAATTTCAGCAATGTCTGCTTCTAAAGACATTACATCTTTGGCAAACTGCTCTCCATTCTTTAATCCGACAAGTTCAAACATCTTTGCAATGTGCTTAAGATATTCTGCACGAATGGTTTGAAAACTTTCTGTTTCATCAAAGTAATATTCTTTATTTGGTAAACCCAATCCTGACTGTGTCAAATACATGATGTATTGTGTCGGATCTTTTGCATCGTTATTGATAAAAATTGCCATTGGCGCCGAGGAACCGCGCTTGGAAACAATTGCAAAATAATCAGCAAGTTTTTCCTTTGAATCGATGGCATCAATCTCATTAAGGAATGGTTCAATGGGCTTAACGCCACGTTTATTCAAAGTTTCAGTATCTAAAACACTATTATAAAGATCACCAACTTTTTGTTCTGGTGTCCCTTTGGCTAAGTCTTTTGCTGATGCCGAAGCTTCAATAATGGCTCGCAAATCTTTTTGCGCTTGTTCAGCTAATTCAGTAAAGGTTCCGTAATTTGAGCGGTCTTCTGGAATTTCAGTATTTTTTAACCAAACACCATTAACATAACGATACAGGTCATCCTGTGGTCGAATTGATCGGTCAAAATTATCTAAAGTTAATCCAGAGTCTAAATCTGCTGCAGTATCTTCAGTCTTGTTTTGATTATCTGATTGATTAGTCACTTTTTCAGAAATGGATGAGCCTTTTGTTGCTTCAGACGCAACATCTTCTGAAGTTTTCTCTTGTCCGCAAGCGACCAAAAGTGATGCAGATACAGCGATCGACAGTAATTTTAGTTTCATAAACACCCCAAGCAATTGATTATACTAATAAAAATTTTTATATCACTATAAAATGGTTCAAGTTTGACCGATTATATACGACCCCTTCAAAATTTTGCGCCCTTAACTTGTAAATTTTTGTATCACTTTATCCATCTCCAGTCCGTTATCGAGCCATTTCATTCCCTCAATTTCATCATTAACTAAGCTGATCTACATCAATATGACACGTCCAATATACTCGCATACTGTAAACATCCCAGAGAAGAGCATGACTGACGAATCCAATGGAGCGCAACTTATGAAAACGCCTCAAAAGCTACTGGTTGTCATCACAAGAGAGAAACCTTTTCAACCAGCTTTGGACAGAGCCTTAATGTTTTCACGCGGTGGTCCAATTGAAATCACCCTATTCAGTGCGGTTTATGAACCAGCTTTGGAGCTAACCGCGATCTTGGCTTCGAATGAACGTAAACTATTACGCAATGAATACATCGGGCAAAGGCAAAAGTATCTCGAAAAATTAATAAAAGAGAAAGCTCAAGCTAATGTAGCTTTTCATCCTGTTGTCACCTGGCATAAAAAAACAGCTCAAGCTGTTGTAGAATACACTCAGGAAAATGAATTTGATTTAACCATTAAACGCATTTCCAGCGATGCCAATTCTCAAAATCCATTTGTTACCCCTGTTGATTGGCATCTACTGAGATTTTGTCACTCTCCATTACTCTTAGTTAGAGACGACAGTTGGAAAGAAGACAGCGCTATTCTAGCCGCAGTTTGCCCAACAACAGAATGCACGGAGCATCAAAAACTGAACCACGATATTATTGAATATTCTCAATATCTCGCTGAGATGTTAAAAACCGAAGCACATGTTGTAAACACGCATGTTAGTCCTGCGCTTGATGCACCCTCAGATTTCCCAAATATCGACTTAAAAAAACTTAAAAGTAAAGTAAACCAGTTTCACAACGAAAAAATGCAGGAACTTGTCGCAAAACACCCTTATGGCGATCAGCATATTCACGTAGTAGAAGGCATTCCTGAAGAAAAAATTCCCGCTCTGGCAACGCGCATTGGTGCGCAACTTGTTGTTATGGGTACCGTTGGACGAACGGGTTTAACCGCTGCCTTCATGGGAAATACTGCAGAACGAGTTCTTGCTCAACTAAACTGCGAAGTTCTGGCATTGAAACCTGATAACTTTGAGGTATAGTTTATTAACATGCCAGACTATAAAATTGACGAATGGAGTTTTTCATGACTAGCTTACGTATATTGGTGGATATAAATCCAGAGCAAAAAGATACATTATTGCTTGAAAAGCTCCAAAAGCTTGCAACGACAACAACGCTGGACGTCACTTTATTTATTTGTGATTACCAGCCAGCAATTGCATCAAACCTTATCTTACATCCAGAAAGCTTGGAGCAAGCGGTTAAGCAAATTAAAAAGCAACACCAAAGTCACCTTGAACAATTAATTGAAAAATTTAACCATAAAAATATCAATTACTCGACTCAAGTTGAATGGCACAAACCCTACTACGAATCAGTAATGAAAGCGGCAAAGTCGATGAATGCAGATCTTGTTTTTAAACAAGCAACTCATCACAACCGTTTGAAAAAAATATTTATTACTCCCGGCGACTTTCAATTATTGAAATCTTGTGAGCAACCCTTATTGTTATCAAAAGACAATCGTTGGGATAATGCCGAATGTGTGATGGCTGCTGTCGATCCCTCGCATCACCACAGCCAAGATAGCCACTTGGATGACATTATCATTCAACAAGCCAAAGAACTTGCCGAGGCTCTTTCTTTACCCTTGAAAGTTTGCCATGTGTTTGATCCCGCTGGCTGGGAAGTCGTCATGAATAGCACAGCTTCAACAGGAGTTATGGGACAATTTATCGTTTTGGATACACCAGAAGATCATCAAGCTTTAATGAAAAGAATTCGCAACGAGCATTTAGCTCAGTTAAAAATCTTAAAAGAACGCCACCAATTATCAGATGATGAAACGGTATTACTTGAGGGTTTTCCTGAAGAAGCACTAGAGCAAGCTGCCGCTCAAAATAAAGCGGCTCTGTTAGTTGTCGGTACGACTTATCGCTCTGGTTTACTAGGAAGTACAGCTGAACGCCTACTCGATGACGTCAGCTGTGATATTGTCGCGGTCAAGCCCGGTGACTTTGATGCGCTTCAAACTCACTAAAAGACTAATTTAAAAATTCTACCCGTGTTTTAGGATTTGCTTTAAAGCCACCGCCGAGAGCGGTGGTTTCGGTTTGCGAATTAGCGTCCATGATACCTCGAGCTTTAACACAGTAATGCGTTGCTTTAATAGTCACCGCAACATCTTCGGTTTCTAGCAGAGTTTGCAGAGCAATCAGGACTTGTTGAGTAAGTCTTTCTTGGACTTGAGGTCGCTGCGCAAAAAATCGAACGATTCGATTAATTTTTGAAAGTCCGATTATTTTCTCTTTCGGAATGTAAGCTACTTTAGCCAAACCATCAATCGTTACAAAATGATGTTCACAAGTACTTGTCACACTAATGTCAGAAACTTTGACCATCTCTTCGACGTTCATCTTATTTTCAATGACGGTTATTTTGGGAAAGTTTGAATAATCCAATCCACAAAAGATTTCATTGACAAACATTTTGGCGATTCGATGCGGCGTTTCAGCTAAACTATCGTCTTTCAGATCCAAACCTAATGCTTTCATAACGTCGGTCATTGAAGACTTTATTTGCGAATATTTCGCTTCATCATTAAGTGGGTTAGCAACCAACGGCGTTTCCAACCCTTGCTTGATCAAAGCATCTCGAACCCGCATTGCTTCAAAAGAAACTTCTTCCTGGTGGGTGGTTGTTTCGCCACTAACTGCTGTTTTCATCTTATTCACCATCAAATTAATAATTTTAAACTTTCTTAACTAACAAAACTTACAACTCACTAAATCAAGGAGCGTCCACCATCCAAAGAGATTGTTCTACCGGTGATGTATTTGCTTTCCATCAAAAATTGAACCGCATTAATTCCCTCCCTCTCTCCCGGACCGGGGGACAATAGGTGTTTTTCCTTTGCTCGCTCCCGATAAAACTCATCATCGTCTTCATTAAACATCATTAAAGAAGGCGCAATCGCATTTACTTTAATTTCAGGTGCGTATTTAGCAGCAAAGGATTTGGTTAAATTATCGAGCGCAGCTTTACTAGCAGCGTAAGCCAGATGTTTCTTGCTGCCTTTCTCAACAATAAAGTCGGACATATGAATAATATCAGCTCGACCGAATGACTGATAATTCGACTTTAGCTCCTCCTTTAAATGCCAATTAAGCAGGTAAGGAGCTTTTGCGTGAATTAACATTGAACGGTCGAAAATATTGGATGGACTTTCTTCTGACTGATCGGTTATCCAGTCTGATGCATTGTGAATCAACGCTCGTAGTTTAGAGTAGTGTTGCTTTAGATATCCAACCAATTCGTTGATTGAAGCATCATCAATAATATCCGCTTGAACACAGTCAACACCTCGATCTCTCAACCAATTCACTCTGTCATGCTTGGTTCGATAAGTGACGACAACTGAATGTCCGCTCTTAATAAATGACTTAGCCAGCTCGAGCCCAAACCTTTGTGCACCACCAGTAATAACAATTGGACCTTCAATCATGACTCAAGACTACCGGCTTGCATTTAAAGTTACAGAAACCGAATCTGAGAACCTGAGCGCATGAGGTTTATCGACCGTTATTTGTGTCGCCGAGACTTTTGGGTGGGACATTACAATTGCAACCAAGTCTGCCGTCAATTTTTCTAATAAACGAAACTGGTTATTCTCAACGTGTTCGATCATTTGCTTGGTAATAACCTTATAATCCAAGGTATCTTTTTCGTTGTCAGACATCGAAGCTTGTGCGGCGTCAAATTCAATTGAAGCGTTAATGACCACATCTTGTGGCTTAGTCAATTCTTCAGGATTAAAACCTATTAATGTTCTTAACCGTAAGTTTTGTACATGAATTTTTGCATTTTCCAATTGATAATCTGCAGTCGCTTCTTTAATTGGCTTGATCACAGACATACTCCCACCTTTTCACTAAACACATACCCTGCTTCATCGAACAAAACTTATACTCGAGCTAGACATTTCTCGCGTCTTTAGACTTTTATACGCAGAATGAAATACACCGGAGCACCCAAACCCGCCATATTGACATAATTACAGACAAAGCATGAACAAAAATCAGTAAAAAAGCTGAGATGAATAGACCGAATAAGAATTATCTCAGCATTTGGTAGGCTATTTCTGAGTCGTGATCTGCGTTAAAGAGAAATCATCTCGATCTTCTAAGAAAGGAAATTTATCACGAACGGCTATGAGTTCAGATTTTTTCAACGTTGCTCGACAAATATGAGATTGGTCGAGTTCAGCTTTTTCGATCAACTCACCATCAGGCGCAATGATTTGCGATTCACCATTGTATTCCCATTCATTTCCATCTTTACCCACTCGATTTGCTGCGACGACATAACACAAATTTTCAATCGCGCGAGCTTTAAGTAACGCATTCCAGTGATGAATCCTGGGAATAGGCCAAGATGCAACGTTAATGATAATATCGTACCCAACATCATTGCGGCAAAAAACAGGAAAGCGCAGGTCATAACAGGTTTGCAAAAATATTCGAAATCCAAGGTATTCAACAAATACACGTTGGGCACCCGGTGCAATTAATCGAGTTTCAGCACCAAATAAATGAACTTTGTCGTAAAATAAAAGTTCTCCATCAGGCTGAGCCCAGTAAAAACGATTAAAAACTGAATCATCGACCTGCGTTTTAACACTACCACAAACGACTGCATTATTTTTCGCAGCTTCCTCAATCATCCAGACAACCGTTTCTCCTTTGTGCGATTCAATGCAGTTAGAAGTTAATGAAAATCCCGAAGCAAACATTTCAGGTAACACGATGACATCAACTTCTTTCAGTGTCTTGATTTGGTCACTTAGCCATTTTCGATTAATGGCCGGTTGTTCCCATTTTGGAGAAAACTGTATAACGGCAAATTTTAATTCACTCATAATTAAGTCTCTCTCATTTAATTTTTTCAAAGTTTAGCCAACTTTTCTGCCGCTGCAGATAGAGTTTCTTCATTCTTTGCAACACACAGTCGAATTAGATGCTGATCTTTTTTCGACTTGTAAAATACTGAGATAGGAACACTGGCAACACCAACCTCAGTTGTCAGCCAATTGGCAAAATCAGTATCGCTTTTATCACTAATATTTGAATAATCCACCAGTTGAAAGTAGGTTCCTTGGCAAGGCATTAATTTAAAGCGGGTTTTTGCCAACTCATTACGTAAATGGTCACGTTTCGTTTGATAAAAAGCAGACAGCTCCTGCCAATGTTCAGGATGCTGCTCAAGCATATCAGCTAACGCAGCTTGTATCGGAGTCACGGTACAAAAAGTTAAATATTGATGTACTTTACGAAATTCTACGCTTAACGTTTTTGGCGCAACGCAATAGCCCACTTTCCATCCAGTGGTATGAAACGTTTTTCCAAAAGAACTAACAACAAAACTCCGCTCAGCCAAAGCTGAAAAACAATTAACGCTCCAATGTTGTTGATCATCAAAAACAATATGCTCGTAAACTTCATCACTAATCAAAAACAATCCATTACCAATGATACGTTTCTCTAACGCTTCCATTGTTTGTTTATCAAGAATAGCACCGGTCGGATTGTGCGGAGAATTAATAATAACTAAGGATGTTTTATTGTTAATCGCTTTATCCAATTGTTCGAAATCAATCGAAAACTCATCGTCTAGTGCTAAGTGGATTGGATGACCACCGGCTAATTCGATAGCCGGAGCATAACTGTCGTAAGCAGGATCAAAAATAATAACCTCATCATCGCGCTTCACTACCGCATGTATCGCAGCAAATAGAGCTTCTGTTGCTCCACTTGTTATCGTGACTTCCGATTCAGCGTCCAATCGTCGTTGATAACAACTGAAGGTTTTATTAGCAATTTGCTCACGCAATGCAGGTAGACCCGTCATGGGTGCATATTGGTTTAATCCTTGATTTATATAATGCGACACTCTCTCTTTTAGAAATGCCGGACCGTCAAAATCAGGAAAGCCCTGTGATAAATTAATCGCAGAGTGTTTTGCCGCTAATTGCGACATTAGGGTAAAAATAGTCGTTCCTACGTTGGGCAATTTGCTATCTATCATTGCTATATCCACTTAAGTATTCTTCAAATAAATATGTTCGACTCGGATCTTCAAGAATAATTAGCCGGTTTTCCACAACTCTATCATTCGTTCCGAAGCAGTATATAACAATCAACAATGCCTAATCGTTGACATAAAAGCAATAAAAGATAAAGGCCAGCGATTGCTGACCTTTAAAGATTTCCTTATGACTTAAGAATTCAGAAAAACATGAATGTCAATTTATGACACCGGAATTTTTCTGACAGTATCTGTAGATTTAATTTTTGGAATGTATAAATTAAGAACGCCATCACGGTAAGTTGCTTTTGCAGCATCCGCATCGACTTTTTCGGGTAACATAAATTGCCGAGAAAAAGAACCAAATGCTCTTTCTTGCAATATATAATTACGTTCTTTCTCTTCGTGTTTATATTGACGCTCACCGCGTATCGTTAACAACTGTCCATGCAAATCAATATTTAAATCTTTCTCCTGAACGCCGGGAACTTCCATCTTCAAAGTTAGCGCTTCTGGTTCATCAATGAGCTCACAAGATAAAACCCCCCATTGAACACTTTGATTCTGAGCCTGACTTTCTGGACTTTGCTTAAAATGAGTGACGGCATTTGCTGCGGAATGCCACAAATGTTGCCAACCATGCTGAACAGATTGAGCGGCACGCCGTAATCCATCACCCATTTGACTAAAGTAAGACATTCTAAACCTCCTCAGACAAAAAGAGCTCGAGTACTCGAGCTCTTGAATTTAATGGCCAATTTTTATTCTACGTGCTGATGCCGTTTCGGTTTTAGGTAAAGTTAATTCGAGTACTCCGTGATTGGACTTCGCCGAAATCGACTCAACATCGACATTGTCGGGCAATGCGAAGGAACGATAAAAACTCCCATAACTTCGCTCAACACGATGCACACCCTCTTTTGTTTCATCTGAATCCTGTTTACGCTGTCCTTTGATTACTAAATAACCATTATCAGAAGAAACATCGATATCTTCCGGTTTTACTCCTGGAATATCCGCTTTAATCAAAAATGCCTTATCTGTTTCTTTAATATCGACGGCAGGCTTCCAGTCGGTACTTAAAAAGCCCGTTGCATTTTCTTGCTCTGGGACTAATTGTCGGTCAAAAATATCGTTTATTTCTTTGTGCAACTGATCAAACATCGACCAAGGTTGGTATTTCATAAGGCTCATGATTGACCTCCTGAGTCTAAATTAATAGAAAACAATCAATACGAGCTCGAAACAGCTGGCTCTCATGGTTATTCTACGACCATCAGATGAACATTTTATTGACAAAGATCAATAGCTGCTTAGTCCGGATAAAAAGCAACCTAAATACTCAATTCAAGTGGATTTTTTTTGATTTTTTGTGCGCTGCAACCTCAATTTTCATATATAATTACGCTTTCGATGTAAAGGGTTACTTGGTGAGTTTATCTCAAAGCCCTTTTAACAATTTATCTGTCATTGAGCTTCCCTATTTGGGATATTTTATGTCACTGACTTGATCCATGTCAGTTTCTCTCGACTCGATGACAGGCAAAATCAAATCGTCGTTGAACCCTTAACAATTAATACTTGGAATTCTGATATGACAGAGACAAACACACCGTCCTACAATTACACGGTGGTACGGCAATTTGCTGTAATGACTGTGATTTGGGGAATTGTCGGAATGGCCGTGGGCGTACTCATCGCCGCTCAATTGCTTTGGCCCGCACTCAACTTTGATATACCTTGGCTAACGTTCTCAAGATTACGACCGCTTCACACCAACGCTGTAATTTTTGCCTTTGGTGGCTGTGCTCTAATGTGTACTTCTTTCTACGTCGTACAACGAACCTGCCAAGCCAGATTATTCAGTGACTTTTTAGCCAGTTTCGTGTTCTGGGGATGGCAGCTCGTTATTGTTCTGGCAGCTATCTCTTTGCCTCTTGGTTACACCTCAGGAAAAGAATATGCAGAACTCGAATGGCCAATTGATATTTTAATTACCCTTGTCTGGGTCGCTTATGCAATTGTCTTTTTTGGCACAGTGATGAAACGAAAAAGCGCGCATATCTATGTTGCAAACTGGTTCTATGGCGCATTTATCCTCACAGTCGCTGTTTTACATTTAGTCAACAGTGCCGCAGTTCCATTAACATTGACAAAATCTTACTCTGCATACGCAGGTGCGGTCGATGCGATGGTTCAATGGTGGTACGGGCATAACGCGGTTGGTTTCTTCTTAACCGCCGGTTTCCTGGGCATGATGTATTACTATGTTCCTAAACAGGCTGGTCGCCCTGTTTATTCGTATCGATTATCAATTGTTCACTTTTGGGCATTAATCGCGGTTTACATGTGGGCAGGCCCTCATCATCTTCACTACACCGCTTTACCTGACTGGGCACAATCTTTAGGTATGATTTTCTCCTTGATTCTTCTCGCGCCATCTTGGGGCGGCATGATCAATGGAATAATGACGCTATCTGGCGCTTGGCATAAGCTACGTACCGATCCGATTCTTAAATTTTTAATTGTCTCTTTATCCTTCTACGGAATGTCGACTTTTGAAGGACCTATGATGGCAATTAAAACCGTTAATGCTTTGTCACATTACACGGAATGGACCATTGGCCACGTTCACTCTGGCGCCCTAGGCTGGGTTGCTTTCATTTCTATCGGTGCAATGTACTACATGTTGCCGCGGATGTTCGGTCAAACTCAAATGTACAGTATCAAGCTAATTAACTGGCATTTCTGGATCGCTACTGTTGGTGTTGTCCTTTATATCGCCGCGATGTGGATTGCTGGAGTCATGGAAGGGCTAATGTGGCGTGCATTTAACGATGATGGAACCCTAACTTATTCCTTCGTGCAAAGTTTAGAAGCAAAACGCCCTTACTACGCTATTCGGTTATTTGGTGGCTTCTTATTCTTAGGCGGTATGTTCCTTATGGCTTACAACATGTTTAAAACCATGTCTGCTCCGAAGCAAGAAAAAGCCTCTGACGCCAAACCCGCTATCGCTTAGGGAGAACGAAAATGAAACATGAAACGATAGAGAAAAACATTGGATTGATGGGTTTACTCACCATCATCGTCATTAGCTTTGGCGGTCTCGCAGAAATTGTGCCGCTTTTCTTTTTGAAAGAAACAACAGAACCAGTGAAGGGACTTCAACCTTATACAGCGCTGCAAATGGAAGGTCGTGACGTTTACATTCGTGAAGGCTGTAACGTGTGTCACTCACAAATGGTTCGACCGTTTCGCGCAGAAACCGAACGCTATGGTCCTTATTCAGTCGCTGGTGAACATGTTTGGGAGCATCCGTTTCTTTGGGGCTCCAAACGAACAGGTCCTGATTTAGCTCGCGTTGGCGGACGTTATAGCGATGATTGGCACGAAGCCCACTTAATCAATCCGCGTGATGTTGTACCTGAATCCAATATGCCTGGCTTCCCCTGGTTGCAAGACAACTTAATCAACGCGGATTTGACGGCCAAAAAGCTTAAAATATTTAAAGAGCAATTTGGTGTTCCTTACAGCGATGAAGACATTGCAAATGCAAAAGCTGAAGTTGAAGGAAAAACCGAGCTAGAAGCCGTGGTTGCCTATTTGCAATCACTGGGTCATGCAGCAAAGTAGTCAAGATTATGGATATAAACGATTTCCGTGGTATCGAAACAGCACTTCTATTAGTGCTGTTTATCGGCTTAGTTATTTGGGTGTATTCGAAAAAGCGAAAATCAACTTTTGAAGAAGCGTCTCAAATTCCATTAAATGAAGAAGATGATGGAATTGATCACTCAATGACAAGCAATCGAAATAACAATACGCAAGGTGAATAAAAATGACTGAGTTTTGGAGTTGGTGGATCATCGTCATCGTCGCCATCATGATTGTCGGCAGCTTCGTGATTTTGCACTTAACACGCAAGATGGAAGATAACGGCGAAGATACAACCGGCCACGTATACGATGGCATTGAAGAATACAATAACCCGCTACCGAAATGGTGGCTCAACATGTTTTACATCACTCTGGTATTTAGTATTGGATACCTGGTTCTTTATCCTGGACTGGGTAACTACGAAGGCTATTTTAATTGGACGCAGGAAAATGCATGGGAAAAAGAAGTCGCCGCTGCAGAAGAACAATACGGCCCCATTTTTGCTCAATACTTAAATACGCCAATTCCTAGCTTAGGAAGCAATCAAGAAGCCATGGACATGGGCAAGCGCATCTTTTTGAATTATTGCGCAGCCTGTCATGGGAGTTTCGCAACAGGCACACCGGGTTATCCTAATTTAATGGATGACGATTGGTTGTACGGCGGATCTCCAGAAACCATCAAAACAACCTTGATTAATGGACGGCAAGGAATGATGCCGGGGTTCGGTGAGCAACTTAACGAAGAACAAATCACTTTCGTTACTAGCTATGTTACCTCTCTTTCTGGTCGCGACGCTCCCGAAAAAGAAGTTGCAGAAGGCAAAGAACTCTATCAAATGAATTGTGTTGCCTGCCATGGTGCAGATGGAAAAGGAAATCAGCAACTTGGCGCACCCAATTTAACAGATAGCACGTGGCTTTATGGTGGCTCTCGAAAAGTCATCGCTCGGACTATCCGTAATGGCCGACAAGGAAACATGCCTGCTCACCAAGAAATTTTAGGTGATGCAAAACTACACTTGGTAGCAGCCTGGGTTTACAACACCTCAAAAGAGCAATCGAAACAATAATTTTTGCGTTATCCATGGCGGACAGTTAATTCATTGTCCGCCCTTTTTTCCAAGGGTTAATCATGTCTAAGCAGTCGGATCAAGTTAAACGAACCCGCGACCTCTACGTTAAAGCAGAAAAAATTTACCCTCGCCAAGTTCACGGTATATTTGCTCGCTTACGTGTTTTATCCGTTTGGGCACTACTTGGATTTTTCTACATAGGCCCCTGGCTTACCTGGAATGGCAACCAAGCAATTCTACTGGATTTACCAGCTCGTAAATTCCACTTGTTCGGAATTACATTTTGGCCTCAAGACTTCATATTTTTAACAGTGCTACTGATTATCTCGGCACTTGCTCTGTTCTTTTTTACTTCTCTAGCCGGTAGACTTTGGTGTGGTTTTGCTTGCCCACAAACGGTCTGGACAGAAACCTTTATTTGGATCGAACGGTTTGTAGAAGGCGACCGTAATCAACGAATGAAGCTCGACAAGCAACCATGGACAATGGAGAAAGTAGCTCTCAAAACGACGAAGCATTTTTTATGGCTCTCTTTCGCATTGTTTACAGGCTATACATTTGTCGGCTTTTTTTCTCCCATAAAAGAATTAACGGTTCATTTAATCGAGTGGAATCTTGGTCCTTGGGAAATGTTCTGGATTTTCTTCTATGCACTCGCCACTTATGGCAACGCAGGTTGGTTACGAGAACAAGTATGCCTTTACATGTGCCCCTATGCGCGTTTTCAAAGCGCTATGTTTGATGAAGATACGCTTATCATTGCTTATGATGAAAAACGTGGAGAAACCAGAGGGCATCGCAAAAAGAATGACGACGAATACAAGCTAAAAGGTCTCGGTGACTGCATTGATTGTAAACAATGCGTTCACGTTTGCCCCACAGGTATCGATATTCGAAAAGGATTACAGTACGAATGTATTGCTTGCGCTGCCTGTATTGATGTCTGTGATGACGTCATGGACAAAATGGGTTACGAGAAAGGACTCATTCGTTATTCAACAGAAAATTCAATGAAGGGCAAAGAAACTCATATTTTTCGGCCCAAAACTTTGCTATATGGTGGGCTACTTACGGGGCTTATTATTGCCTTTATCATTGCTGTTGCCATTCGTACCCCCATTGAAGTGGACATAATTCGTGATAGAAACAGTTTGTTCGTTGAAACTAACGAAGGCCTGATTCAAAACATATACACAGTTAAAGTTGCCAATATGGATCAAGCCGATCACACATATCAGCTCAGTGTCGATGGTTTAACAGATATGCAACTAGAGGGAGACGTTAATTTCGCAATTCAATCCGGCGGAACTAAAACGTTAACTTACCGAGTTGCGGTCGATCCAGCCGACCTGAAAAAGAGAGCCAGCACCATTTATTTTACAGTTCAGTCAAATGAAGACGACTCAATTAAACAAACTCAAGAGTCACGATTTTTAGGCCGCCCCTTAGGCCGCTAACATTTAGAAGATAACATTTATGTCCGAAAAAAGTAGAAACGAACAGTCTGTGGAAGATATCAAACCTTGGTATAAACAATTTTGGCCGTGGTTCTTAATTGCCTTACCAGGTTCCGTTGTCATTGCAGGAATTTCAACAGTTATTATCGCAACAAAAAATGCAGACAGTTTAGTTAAAGCAGATTATTATAAAGATGGCTTAGCCATTAACGAGTCTATTGATCGTCAAAACAAAGCAACGGAGCTAGCACTCGAGTTCAACCTTAGTCATTCCAATAAGTCTGTCACACTTACATCCAACAAATCATTAAACTTGCCTATCGTTTACGCCTTTATGCAGCACCCTATGGACGAGAAAAAAGACTTCACTCTTGCCTTCACGAGAACAGAGTCTGGTGCTTATCAAACTAATGATGCGCAGATTGAAAGTTTTAATTATCGTGTGCGATTATATGGTCCAGACAAGCAATGGGAAATTCTTACACGATGGAACCCAGTTGAAACACCTGAGGTTTTAATTAAAGCTCAATGACAACTCAATGCTTTCATTGTTATGAAGAGGTTCCTGAAGGTTTAAACCTTTCTGTCCTTTGGAAGAATGAACAACGACCATTATGCTGCTACGGGTGCCAAGCCGTAGCACAAACGATTATCGATAATCACCTTGATGATTACTACGAGTTTCGTACAGAAAGCTCCATTAAACCCGATGATCTTATTCCTCAAGAATTGAGAGACATTGAGTTAATGGATGATGAAACCATTCAGCGCAGCTTTGTTTCCGCAGACCAATCACAATGCAAAGCAGAGTTAGGAGTAGAAGGAATCACTTGTGCTGCATGTAGCTGGCTGATAGAGAAACGTTTGTTATCAGAAGCAGGTGTTGAACAAGTTCAAGTTAATCCTATCTCCCATCGACTAACGATAACTTGGGATAAGTCCAAAATACCCTTGAGTCAATTAATCAAAAAAGTTCATAGCCTGGGTTATAAAGCTTATCCATTTCAGCAAAACCAATATGAAAAAAATATTCGTCGTGAAAACCGGCAATACTTAATGCGGCTTGGTATTGCTGGGCTAGGCATGATGCAAGTTATGATGTTTGCCCTCGGAATCTATATTGGCGACGGTAATGACTTGCAATTAGAGCATCAAAACTTCTTACATTGGGTCAGCGGGTTGGTGGCAACACCCATCGTGCTCTACTCAGGCTTTCCTTTTTTTCGAAACGCCTACTATGGATTGAAAGCCAAACATTTAGTGATGGATGTTCCCGTTGTTCTCGCTATCACTCTGGCCTATTCTGCGAGCCTGTTCGCAACATTTAAAGGCGTCGGTCAGGTCTATTTTGACTCTATCTCCATGTTTATTTTCTTTTTGCTCCTTGGCCGATTTATGGAGCACCGGGTAAGAGTTAAAGCATTAATGTCGACTCAAACCCAGCGCCATATCTTACCACTGTCTGTAACCGTAGAAAATGAAGCGACAACTCAAGACATACCACTGCATAAAGTTAAAAAAGGTGACCGCATCATTGTGCAACAAGGAGAAACCATTCCCGCAGACGGATTAGTTATATCAGGCACTTCATACGTTAATGAATCACTTGTCACCGGTGAGTCTGAAGCAATCAAGAAAATAACAAATGATCATGTATTAGCAGGAAGCGTCAATGAAACGCAAACGCTGTCCCTAAAAGTGACCGCCATAGGTGAAGAAACCTATTTGTCAGCATTAAAAAATATGAGCGAACAAGCGTTGGAACACAAACCAACATTTTCAATATTTGCAGATAAAGTTGCCCACTGGTTCGTTCTATCCATATTAATTATTGTGAGCGGCGTTTTCTGGTTATGGCTCAATATTGATCCAGACCGTGCACTCTGGATTGCACTGAGCGTATTGGTAGTTAGTTGCCCTTGTGCGCTATCTTTGGCAACACCAACCGCTCTAACAACCGCCACTCATCATTTGTCTAAGCTGGGCTTTTTGATTTTAAGACCCCAAACTTTACATCGCCTGGCAAAAATCAACGCTGTATTTTTTGATAAAACGGGAACATTAACTGAAGGCCGCTTAAGCCTGGTTTCAATTGAACTTTTAGATTCTACCGTCAGTAAACAGCAAATTATCGATATTGCTTGTACGTTAGAAAAACACCAACCTCACCCTATCGCAAAAGCACTTCTCAACCGAAAACACAACGCTTTACCCATAACTCAAATCACCAGTCATAATGGCAAAGGGATTTCAGGAGTTCTCAATGAACAAGAGTTCCGTATTGGAAAATTAGATTTTTGCTCCAGTGAATCAGTAACAGAAATTGCTCTGGACAAACAATACACGCAAATTTATTTGAGTCGAGAGAAAAACTTAATAGCGCGACTTCAATTTAGTGACACGATCAAGAAGTCGGCGGTTGAATTGCTTAATCATCCAACCGTTCAACAGTTGGAAACTCGAATTTTAAGCGGTGACGCCACCGAAACAACGCAGGCCGTTGGAAACAGTTTAAATGTTTACTCATCTCTCGGTGACTTATTGCCCGAACAGAAAGCTAAAGACATTCAAGTACATCAGGAAAAAGGAAATTGTGTCTTGATGATTGGCGACGGAATTAACGATTCTATCGTTCTTGCTCAAGCAGATGTTGGCGTCGCGGTCGATACAGCTGCCGATATTACACAATTGAATGCCGACGCTGTTTTAACCAGCCCAAATCTTGAAGTTATTGCATCAGCCATTCATCTGGCGCGCAAAACCGAAAAAATTATAAAACAAAACCTGGCCTGGGCACTTGGCTACAATCTTTGTGCTATCCCATTAGCGGCAATGGGATTGATTCCTCCATGGTTAGCAGCAATCGGCATGACTTTTAGCTCTTTGCTAGTCGTAATCAACGCTTTACGATTGAGACACAAAGCACAAAAATAAACTTAACAGACGAGGAAAGCGCATGGAATAACCAGCTATTCTCAATACATGAAAAATTACTGGCCAAATTCTAAATCCCAATCACTCGATAAACCATTGCTTTTAAATAATTTAATGAAGGCTTGTCTTTTCCTCTCATGGCGCAAACTGGTTGAAATTGAATCAGTTCACACTGCCAAGCCGCAATATTCACCATTGAGATATACAAGTAATCCGAATAAGATACGCGCATCTGATTTAAGGGAACTAAGGAATGGCCCGATCTGATACCCATAAGGTTCAGAATCGTTTACCGAAGGAAGATATTAGACAAGGATGTCACAAAGGATTATTTTCAACTTTTTATTTCACTCAGTCACACGACCCTCTTCTGTTTTACCTCTATCTAATTCATATATTGTATTGTCGACAAAGCTGTAACTGGTTAAGATCGTCCCAGAAATGATTGATTAGGTCTTGTTATGGAAGTTATGTATTGGTTAATACCCGTCGCCATTCTATTGCTCGCAGTGGCAATTGCAGCTTTCATCTGGGCAGTCAAAAATGATCAGTACTCCGATTTGGAATCGCCCGCTTATAAAATATTATTTGACGACGACTCACCACAGTCCGAAAAGTCTCCTCATTCAGACTCTCAATCAGTCGATAGTTCGAACAGCCATAAAGATGATTGATAAAATCTCAATTAAGCCGATAGCACGGCGAAATCACCTGATATTTACTTTGGTGGGAATCGTCTTCCTCACTACTTCGTTGGTGTTACAGCAATTTGGAATAAAGTTGCCCGCTTATTTGTTAATGCTTGTCGGTTTCGTACTTTTTATCTTTGGTATTTTTAAGTGGCAAGAACCCAAAACAAGTCTTGAGCTCAGTTCATCAGGAATCATTTGGTTTCATAAATTTGGTTCTGTATTAATTGAATGGGACAATTTAATTGATCTGGTCCCACTACGAATAAACAGTAGCAGTGGATATAAAGAGCTACACTATATTGGTGTGAAAGTTTGGGATCGCACACCGATTATAAAAACAGTTCCTCTTCGACTAGCAAAATCACTGTATCATGAATACCGTAGCTTACTTCACGTCGCATTACTCGAAGCACAATATAGAAATGATGATACCAGTCAACTGCAAGAAGACGCTGAATCCTGGAAAACACCATCCGGTGAAAAAATAGATGGATTGCGAGGGATTTTTGCGGCGCGTTTAAATCAACTAAAACACTTTTTGGGCGCCGATTTATACATTCCTTTAACCGCACTTGATCGAAATCAAGATGACTTTCTCGATTTATATAAACAATACAAAGAGAAAGTTATCGCCTTAAAATTAGAGCAATCGTAAAATCATGTTAGAGTCATTTTTAACTGGACTTTTATTAGGTCTAGGCGGTAGTTTACATTGCGTCGGAATGTGTGGCGCAATTGTCACTGCGCTATCCGTAACCTCAAAGAATCAATCTTTTAGTCGCACCAGTCTAATAACCTTGTGCTACAACCTGGGGCGAATTTCCACTTATGTCATTTTAGGAGTGCTCGCTGGATTCATTAGCTCTCTTGCTGATAGCTTTGGATTCCTTACAGGATTGAGAATACTTGCAGCGATACTTTTAATCATTACTGGGCTTTACCTCCTCAATATCTGGAAAGGTCTTCTGGCGCTTGAACACGTGGGAGGAAAAGTTTGGACTAAAGTAAAGCCTCTTACACAAAAACTTAATCCGTCGCATTCATCATTACATGCAATAATTACAGGAATGCTTTGGGGACTTATTCCTTGTGGGCTGGTTTACTCAGCAATCGGAGTGGCGACGGCACAAGGAAGTATTTCTGCCAGTATTCTTCTTATGTTTGCATTTGGATTGGGCACGCTAGGACCTGTATTATTAATGGGTATTGGCTTTACTAGCGTTGCCCAGTGGCTTAAAAAAACTTGGCTCCGATATGCATTTGCTATTTTTATGATCGCTTTTGGAATCTGGAGTTTAGCTAGCATTGCATCGCATATGACAATGAACCACTCAAAACATGCAACAGAACAACACCATCACCACCACGACTAGAAGTGAGCGGATATGAATATTCAAGAAGCACCCAAAAACACACCTTTTCCTCTATTTGAAAACTGGTTTGCTGAAGCAAAAAAACATGATCCCGATTATTATAATGGAATGACAATAGCAACGACGAATGCCGAAAATAAACCATCCAATCGCGTTGTTCTATTAAAAGAA
Organism: Pleionea sediminis; assembly: GCF_007570825.1. Classification (GTDB taxonomy): domain Bacteria; phylum Pseudomonadota; class Gammaproteobacteria; order Enterobacterales; family Kangiellaceae; genus Pleionea; species Pleionea sediminis. The sequence goes on from NZ_SUNB01000002.1 coordinate 479,229, forward strand.
TTTGATGAACAAGGATTCGTTTTCTACACCAACTACAATAGCCGGAAAGGAATCGAGCTAAAACACGCGCCTTACATCAGCGCAAACTTTTGGTGGTCTCATTTTCAACGACAAATTAGAATTGAAGGAACCGTAGAAAAAATTAGCGAAGAACAGTCAACGCGCTATTTTTTATCTCGACCAAGAGGCAGTCAACTCGCCGCGATAGCTTCAGCGCAAAGTCAACCCATTGAATCTTTCGCTGCACTGGAAAAACAATATCAAGATACCGTTAAAAAATTTGACGATAAAACGCTTGAAAAACCAGCACACTGGGGCGGCTATCGCATCATTCCCGATTACATTGAATTCTGGCAAGGATTAGAACATCGACTGCATTATCGTCTTATTTATCGACGAACCGATTCTGGTTGGGCAACTGAGTATTTACAACCTTAGAATAAAATGTTGGCGAGGGTTGATATTTAACAGTCGAACTTCAAGCCTCTCGCCTATATTTTTTTCATTTAGGAAAATGACGATTTTAAATCGTCCGACTAACCGCGAAACTTACTACCTGTAACATCAATGGCAAACTGAAGTTTTACTTTTACAGTCTTTTTCGTGTCTTCGTCATAAAAAGAAACCTCGCCCTCTCCTTGCAAGCATGGACTGGCAACAGGTTTCATCGTATGCATTGTAAACTTTAAATATCCAGCCTCTTCCAAGGTTACTCCTTCAAACCAGGGATCATTTAACTGAAGCTTGCCATGATTTGAAGACTTCTTTTTTCCGAGTGCTAATTCATATTGATTGCCTGGTAAGTATTCAATATCCGTTTGTGTATGAGCAAACCAAACCTGACCAATGTCTTTGCGAAAAGGGGTTTGCATATTAAAAATAATACTCTCACCATTAAAGGCCCAATAATGACCGCCTCTATCACCAGAAGCAACGCCTCGAATATCGCCTGACCATTCCATTTGGTAACCTAATGAGCGAGAATTTTCACAAGTATAAACTTGAGACTCTTGTGCAGAGGTATCATTACTAAAAAGCAGAGCCCCCGATAAATAAACAGAACTCAAAGTCATTAAAGCTGAAACGCGAGATACCATGAAGGTTCCTTATTAGCTGCATTGAGGTCATTATACGTAAAATCCCTACAAAAAAAAGAAAACCAATTCGGCACCTCAGTCAAACTTCCTATCGGGTTACTGTGACAAATTTCGGACAACCAATCCATGCTCTACTGCAGTAGTATCTGGTTTACGAATCCAAAGACGATATCCAGAGCCTGGAGCTACCAACTGCTTTACTCCTTTCTCGTTTTCTATGGAGTCGAGAATGAACTCAATATTACCCGATGCGGACAATAGTTCGACAGAATCTCCCACTTGAAAGCGATTTTTAACATCGACCAAAATACGCTCGCCATCTTGCTCCAGAACTTCCCCCACAAACTGCTGGTTAAAGTTTCCAGAATTTCCTGTTAGATAATTTTGATACTCGTCGTGAACATGACGTCGGTAGAACCCTTCCGTATATCCCCGATTTGCTAATCCCTCAGAGACATCCATTAATTGACGATTAAAAGGCAAACCTTGAAGCGCATCATCAATGGCTTGACGATAAAGCTGCGCGGTGCGTGCCGCGTAATAAAATGATTTAGTCCTTCCTTCAATTTTTAAACAATCGATGCCAATGGACATTAAACGCTCAACGTGTTGTAAGGCGCGCAAGTCTTTTGAGTTAAATATATACGTGCCATGCTCATCTTCTTCTGCAGTATATTCTTCACCAGCTCTTTTGGGTTCCTCAAGAATAATTGGTGAAGGGTGATCCTCCAAGCTCGACGATTGATGCATCTCCGTAGAGTAGTACTTTACAGTCTCATCCTTCCTCACAAGATTACCTTTATCATCTTCTGTCGCCGATGCTACTTTGTAATCCCATCGGCAGGCATTGGTGCAAGTACCTTGATTCGGATCGCGTCGATTCATGTATCCAGACAACAAACACCGCCCGGAATAAGCGATACAGAGCGCACCATGAACAAACACTTCTAACTCAACGTCAGGACACTCTTGCCTAATTTCCCCAATTTCGTCTAACGACAATTCACGCGATAATATAATTCTTTCAACACCCAGCTTATGCCAAAACTTTACTGACGCGTAGTTAACGGTGTTCATTTGAACAGAAAGATGAATAGGCATCTCCGGATGATTTTCTCGGACGAGATCAATGAGCCCCGGATCGGACATGATGAATGCATCGGGCTTCATTTCAACAATGGGTTGAAGGTCTCTCAGAAAAGTTTTTACTTTTGAATTATGCGGTGCAATATTGGCACATACAAAAAATTGTTTCCCTTGCGCATGCGCCTCATCAATACCTATCTTGAGATTATCATGATCAAACTCATTATTTCTTACTCTTAAACTATAACGTGGTTGCCCAGCGTAAACAGCATCGGCACCATAGGCAAATGCATAGCGCATATGCTTTAAAGTACCGGCAGGCGACAATAATTCTGGACGTTTCATGTTAAAAAACTCTTGCAATACAAATTTTAAAAATTGGGGAGCGATATTAATCAAGTAAGATTTGCTATTTAAGAGAAAAATTACAAGTTGAGAATGAAACAGGAAAAGTATTGATCTGGATCAATTAAATGGAAAAGTCCGAGCATTTTGGTCGGACTATTGATTGGAAGTTATTTCTCACCTTGAACGAAGTGACAGCGAGTGCCGGCCAAAGAACTCAGAGCTTCCGCATCGGAAATACTCACTTCCTTATCATTGACATCTATCAGCTCATTTTGCTGAAACTTGGTAAATAACCGACTCACAGTCTCAACCGCCAAACCTAAATAGTTTCCGATATCACTACGCGTCATCGTTAAGCGAAATTGCGAAGACGATAAACCACGCCGTCCGAATCGCTGAGAGAGATTAATAATAAAAGCCGCCAAACGCTCATCAGCCGCTTTCTTGTTAAGCAACATCATCAGCTCTTGATCTTCTCTGATTTCCTGGCTCATCACCTTAAAGAGCTGTTGCTGTAAGCCTGGCATTGAACGAGCCAACTCTTCAAGCTTATCAAAGGGAATGGCACAAATGGCAGAGGTTTCCAATGCTTTTGCAAAGCTGGGATGAGAACCGCTATTAATTGCATCTAATCCGACGATTTCACCCGGTAAGTGAAACCCGGTAATTTGCTCGATACCATCTTCACTAATGGTATAGGACTTCAAACTCCCCGACCGAATCGCATAAACGTTTTCAAACTTTTCACCGTCAGAAAACAACAATTCGCTCTTTCGAAGGGGACGACTTCGCTGAACAATTGCATCGAGATGTTCTATATCAGTTTCAGCCAACATGACTGGAAGACACAGCCGACTGATACTGCAAGATTGACATTTAACTTCGTACTTTTTGCTAAGGTCTTGTTTTAACATTAGTTTTAATAGCAGACTTGAGTTATTAAGCTATTATAAAACAGGACAAACACAAACGCACGATTTGCTTTACATACAACTGAATATCTCATCATACCGCTTTAGAGTAAGCTATGACTTCAGGCTGCTTACCCAGAAAAGCATCAAATGCCATACAAATATTTCGAATGAACATTCTTCCTTTGTCAGTTACTTGAATTCGATGCGACTCGCAGTGAATCAGGTCGTCTCTCTTCATTTTTCTAATTTCACGGAGCGAATCAGAAAAATACTCCCAAAACGAAATATTAAACTTTGATTCGACGTTTTTAATATCCAGCTCAAAATTACAAATCATTTCAAATATGACCGCTTTCCTAATGACATCATCTGAGCTCATTTTAATGCCACGCCAAACAGGCAAATGCCCATGCTCAAGTGCCTCGTAATAATTAGCTACAGTGCGTTCGTTTTGAAAATAACATTGATTGAAAGAACTTATTGCGGAAACACCAAATCCGATTAACTCACATTCTTTTCCGGTGGTATACCCTTGAAAATTTCGATGCAACTTACCGTTTCTTTGTGCTACTGCGAGTTCATCTTCTGGCAAGGCAAAATGGTCCATACCAATATATACATAACCCGCCTGCTGCATTCTGTTAATCGTTAATTCCAATATGGCTAACTTCTCTTCCACTGACGGCAAATCCTGCTCATTAATCTTTCTCTGAGGCTTAAATCGATGAGGTAAATGCGCGTAATTAAAAACTGACAAACGATCAGGTTTTAGATCGATAACTTGTTGCAAGGTTCGCTCAAAGCTGTTTGTTGTTTGAAAAGGTAATCCATAAATAAGATCAAAACTAATTGATTGAAAGTTTTCTTTTCGAGCGGCATCCACTAATGCTTTAGTTGAGGAATACGATTGTTCACGAAAAACTGCTTTTTGAACTTTATGGTCAAAGTCCTGAATACCTAAACTTAAACGATTAAAACCTAACGTTCTGAGCTCAGCAATTTCATCAACGCTAACGGTTCGAGGATCAACCTCAAGGGAAAACTCTAATTGATCCGCTGGCGCGATGTTAAAATAATGACGAAGCATGGTAACCAACCTGGCCCGATCGTTCGAATTTAGAAATGTAGGTGTGCCACCACCCCAATGAATTTGCTGAACCACTTGTCCTTTAAGAGATCTGGCTACCATTGCCATTTCTTTTTCAAGAGCATTCAGGTAAGGCTCCACTCGCGAATAATCACGAGTGATCACTTTATTACAAGCGCAGTAATAGCAAACATGCCAGCAAAATGGAATATGAATATAAAGCGACAGCGGTGCATTCGCCGAAAGCTCTCCTAAAGCTTGCAAATAATGTGATGAGCTTAGAGACTCATTGAATTCGAGAGCTGTCGGATAAGATGTATAACGGGGGCCACTAACATTGTATCGTTGCACCAACTGGCTGTCCCAACGAGTCACAGGCTGATTAGAAAGAGTCATAATACTGCGCTTTTTAACAAATAATTAGCGCATCATACCCTGTGAGCTCTGCTACCAGCTTGATCAAGATCAGGTTATAGATTTATATACTTCTCTCTGTTTAAGTCCTTGTTGGCATTAGTTTTTTCACTCCTGTCAAAATCAAAACAACGACTAACCCCGCTAAAACGCCCATAACAGCACTAAAAACTAACGGTGAAATCACGGTAATAACATTGCCGATTGTTGGAATAGCCTTTGCCTGAGCCGCCAAAGCATGATCCCAATGCGTTAATAAAGGAACACCATGCACGAGAATACCGCCACCCACCAAAAACATCGCCAAGGTTCCTACAAAAGCCAGCATTTTCATAAGGAATGGAGCAAAAATTAATAACCCTCTGCCTACTGCCCGTTTAAAACCGGCCCACGTGCTCTGAGCTAAGTCTTTAACAAGATACAAACCAGCATCATCCAATTTAACAATCCCAGCGACTAGACCATAAACAAACACGGTCATAAATAGCGCAATGCCAGATACAACACCCACTTGTGTGATAAAGGGAGAGTTTTGGACAGTACCTAAAGCAATCACAATAATTTCTGCTGAAAGAATAAAATCCGTTCTGATGGCACCTTTTATTTTTTCCTTTTCAAAAGTTACCATATCAGAACTGGGATCATGAAGCGCATTACGCACGCGTTCTTTTTGCTCCAACTCTTCTTTGGAGTGAAAAATCTTATGCAGCAACTTTTCAACGCCTTCAAAACATAAATAAGCGCCACCAATCATTAACAAAGGAGTAATTAAAACAGGGACGAAAACGCTAATAAGTAATGCGGCAGGAACAAGAATTAACTTATTGATAAATGAACCTTTTGCCACCGCCCAAACAACAGGTATTTCTCGCTCTGCTCGAACCCCAGACACCTGCTCGGCATTTAGTGCTAAATCATCCCCCAAAACACCGGCTGTTTTACGGGCAGCGACTTTAGTCATAGCTGCGACATCGTCTAGTACAGTAGATATATCATCAAGAAGAGTTAATAGACTGGCACCTGGCATAAATTACTTCGCTCTCAAAATAGTATTATTCACGCATCATAGCTTAAATTCATTCATCTAGAAAATAGAGTCCTTCTAAGGCATTTTTTATTAAAAAATCTTCCTGTGCTAATATCGGCTTATCAATTTATCCCAAGCAGATTACAGGTTATGGCTTTTCTTTTTCTGGTTGACTTACGCAACCTTGTGCGATTTATTACCAAACTGAGCATCATTGTCGGTATTACCATTTCAGCCTCAAAAGCAACTTCTATCAACAACTCTTCGATCGATAACATACCGCAACAACTGACGATCTTGCTTTATCATCATATTAGCGAAGAAACTCCTCGTAGCACTTCGACTAAGCCAGAAGAATTTGAAGCGCATTTAAAGTACTTAAAAGAAAATAATTTCCATGTACTCAATCTTGAAAATGCTATTAAACGACTTTTTAACGGTGAACCTCTCCCACCGAAAGCCATCGCAATCACCTTTGATGATGGATACGCTTCAATTTTCAATGAGGCTTGGCCTTTACTCAAACGCTATCAAATGCCATTTACAATATTTATTGCGACAGAGCCAGTCGACAATCAGTATTCATCAATGATGACTTGGCAACAATTAAACACGTTAAAAGAAGCAAATGTTTCTATTGCTAATCACACTAGAACGCATCCTCATTTATTAGGCTTATCACTCAAAGAAGCTCAAGAGGAGATCACATATGCCGATATGCAAATAAAGAAAGCACTAAATATTCAATCCAATCTTTTCGCCTATCCCTACGGTGAATATAACTTGCCACTATCTAACACTCTGCAAACCAATAGGCTATTTGGATTCGCACAATATTCTGGGCCAGCAACGGCATTGAGTTCTCCACAAGCCATACCTCGATTTTCTGTATCTGGGCAGTACGCAAAACTGTCAGACTTTAAACTTAAAGTAAACACGCTTGCTATGCCTGTGACTCACCAAGAGAAATACGAGCCACACATTACTCAGGCTAAAAAACATTTTTCATTAAACTTTGAGTCATTACCTTTTGCCCCATCGTCAATTCAATGCTTTTATAGTGGAAAGCTTATTTCAAACTTAAACTGGAAAAAAAGCCGTCTGAACATAGAACTGGACTCCCCTGCAAAATTTGGACGTTCACGTATCAATTGCACCGCCCCTACAGGTAAAAACAATCAGTTTTACTGGCACTCACTGCCTATTTTTCGAGAACCTGAAGATAAAAAATGGCCCGATTAATCACTTAAATTTAATAAGACAATTCATACTTGAGTTCGGTTACGGCTTTTTACTGCTCTGAAATTTGTAAAAAAATATGTAACTCTCTCTTTCTATTCAACTTTTTTATTTTATTTCAATGCCTTATATTTATTTGAATTTCATCTCAAACTCGTGACTCCAATAAGCACGCTGTGCGACACTTAAGACTTTTCTGCCAGAGAAGTTGAGATAACTAAATGAAAACGTTTACCCAATCTGTTGTCACAGCTGCAATTACCCTGTTGAGTTGTAGTTGGGCTTTTGCAGACCAGACCGGCCATGTTTATGGCATCCATGATAGAAGTTCTAAAAAAATTGCATTTACGAATGCTGTTGTGCATGTTGAACCCGGCAAAACCATAAATAACGCAACGTTAATTATAGAAAACGGGCGTATTTCAAGTGTTGAACGAAAAGGAAGCATTCCTAAAAGCGCTAGAGTGATCGATCTTAATGGCCACTCAGTATATCCCGGTTTCATCGATCCCTATAGTCATTATATTTTTGGCAAATCCGAATCAACATTCACCTTTGGTGAGCCACCTAAATACGAAGGAGATAGAACAGGAGGAAAAGCTTGGAACGAAGCCATTCATGCCGAAATCGATTGGGTGAACGAGTTCTCTCCAAACAAAGACGAAGCACTCAATTATATTAACAATGGATTTACCACTGTACAAACCGCAAAACTCGATGGCATTTTTCAAGGTCAGTCGGTTACTGTTTCTTTGGCAGACGACAGTCCAAGCCAACTCATTTATAATGCTAACAGTCGCCACTTTGGCTCATTTAACAAAGGTAGCTCAAAACAAAGTTACCCATCCTCACTGATGGGAAGTATTGCTCTCATACGTCAAACACTCAGTGATGCAAAATGGTACAAAGAAGCAAAAGGCAAAACCGATCATTTAATTACCGGTCAATTGGTTGAATATAATGCCGCCCTGGAAGAATTGAATGAACTGTCATCGGTTGGCTTAATTTTTAATTCAGAAGATCATTTATCAACATTAAGAGCCGATAAGTTATTCAAGAAATATGACTTGGATATTACTTACATTGCTGATGGCCATGAATACACTCGCATTAAAGATATAAAGTCCACCAATTCAACATTTATTCACCCCGCCGACTTTCCGGCTAAACCCAATGTAAACTCTTTCGAAGATCAACTGGATGTGTCTCTGGCAGAATTGCGGCACTGGGAAAGAGCCCCAAGTAATCCCGCGGTTTTAGCAAAAAACAAAGTCCCATTTGCGTTTACTCAGTATGGGTTAAAAGACAATAAAGAGTTTTGGAAAAACATCCGTTTAGCAGTACAGCATGGGTTATCAGAAAAAGATGCTTTAGCTGCGCTAACAACCGTTCCAGCAAAACTGTCTGGCATTGCTAATCAATCAGGAAAGCTTACTCCTGGAATGATTGCAGATTTTGTAATTACCGATGGCAATATTTTTGCAGACGGAAAAATCAAGTCTGTTTATTTACAAGGCAAAGAACACTCTATTACACCAATAAGTGTCACCGACTTCTCTGGAACCTACACATTAAATATCAACTCAAAAAAATTAAATCTCGAGTTAAAACAAGATAACCAGAAAGTATCTGGTTCGGTAAAAATGGGGGATGAGCAATCGGATATTAAAGTGACTTATCAGAAAGATGATACACTAAGATTTACCGTTGACCTTTCTAAATTTGATTTAAATGGCGTCTATCGATTTAGCAACCAATTCAAAAGTAATGCTCTTACCGGTTTCTACCTTACACCTGAGTCAAGTAAAATAAGCTTCACTAGTATTGCAAACAATACAGTTACCGATGAATCAAAATCAAAAGACGATAGTGCAAATGGCTCAGAAAAACCTGAGTATATCAGTCAACTCACAACGCCAAATCGAGCTTTTGGATTTGATCGACTTCCTAAGCAGCAAGATGTTCACTTTAAAAATGCAACGGTCTGGACCTCAGAAAAAGCAGGCATCTTAGAAAATACCGATATTCTTATAAGTAATGGCGAAATTGAAGACATCGGAAAGAACTTATCCACGCCAAGTGGTTATCAAGTCATTGACGCAACTGGTAAACACATTACGGCAGGTATTATCGATGAACATTCCCATATTGCCATCAGTAAAGGTGTGAATGAAGGTAGTGATGCAATTACTTCTGAGGTCAATATTGGAGACGTGGTCAATCCCAATGACATCAGCATCTATCGAGCGCTAGCAGGCGGAACAACCACGGCTCAATTACTTCATGGTTCAGCTAACCCAATTGGCGGGCAAGCACAAGTTATTAAATTACGTTGGGGCTCAAACGCGGAACAGATGAAGTTTAAAGCAGCTCCTGGTTCAATCAAGTTTGCTCTTGGTGAAAATGTAAAACAAAGTAACTGGGGTGATGAATTTACCATTCGATATCCACAAACGCGCATGGGTGTTGAGACTATTGTTCGGGATGCTTTTCTAAGAGCGAAAGAGTACAAAGCAAGCTGGGAAAAATACGATGATTTAAGCCGAAGTGAACAACGTCTTACCGCTCCACCACGCAAGAATTATCGCTTGGAAATCCTAAATCAAATTTTAGAAAACAAACGGTTCGTGCATTCACACTCTTATGTTGCTTCTGAAATATTAAGTTTGATGAAAATTGCAGAGGACTTCGGATTTCGTATTCAAACATTCACTCACATCTTAGAAGGATACAAGGTTGCCAAAGAAATGGCCGAGCATGGTGCTACCGCCTCGACCTTTGCCGACTGGTGGGCCTATAAGTTTGAGGTTTACGACGCCATCCCAGGAAATACCTGTTTAATGATGAAAAATGGTGTCAACGTATCAGTCAACTCTGACAGTAATGATTTGATTCGACGTCTGAACACTGAAGCGGCTAAATCAATCAATTACTGTAATATGAAACCTGAAGATGCCATTAAAATGATAACCATTAATCCGGCAATACAATTAAAAGTCGATAAGTACACAGGTAGTATCAAAGCAGATAAGCATGCCGATCTGGTTCTTTGGTCTGGTAACCCCTTATCCAATTATTCAAAAGTCGAACAAACCTGGATAGACGGCAAAAAGTATTTTGACCGCGAAGAAGACGCGCAAGTTCGTCAGTCACTTGCAAAAGAGAAGAATCAACTTATTCAGAAAATATTGAGTAATGGTAAAAGTTCAGAATCACACAAAGACTCAAATAATAAAGACAGTCACTCATTGGCGCTCACCAATATTTACATTGCTAAAACAGAACCCGCCTGGCATTGCGAAGATAACTTTGATTTTTGGGCATGGCAGTCGAGCCATAACAAGCAACATAATCATCAGCGTGCAGGAGAGTAAGTCATGAAGTTATTTAAAATGAAAACACAATTAATTGCTTTTGCTGCATTATCAATGAGCATGTTTTCTCTGGCGCACGATCTTGTCCCAGGGAAAAATGCGGAACACCCCATTGTGATAAGACATGCAACATTACATACCGTGAGTCAAGGAACGTTAGTTAATTACGATCTCTTGATTAAAGATGGAAAAATTGCAGAAATCGCCGATACGATTACAACGGATTCAAAAGTTCGTGAAATCGATGCAACAGGACAGCACGTTTACCCTGGCTTAATTGGTTTGTCCTCAACACTAGGGTTAGTAGAAATTAGCGCTGTACGAGCCACGCGCGATCAATCGGAAGTTGGAAGTATGACGCCTGAAGTTAAAGCTCATATCGCTTTCAATGCCGATTCAGAGTTGATTCCGACTGTTCGAAGTAATGGCATTACACACATTGAAGCGGCACCAACCGGTGGTGGATTAATTGGTCAATCTTCAGTGATGCATCTTGATGGTTGGCATTGGGAAGATGCGTTAGTTGAGTCGTCAGTCGGTATGCACTTGCGCTGGCCTTCAACTGGAATCAATAAGTCATTTTGGGAAACTCGCACGCCAGAAAAACAAAGAGAAGATAATGAAAAAGCTTTCGACTCTTTGCACGACACCTTTGAACAAATCCAAAGTTACGTCAAGGCTCGAAAAAATAACAAAGAGCAAGCCGTTGATGTTCGCTGGGAAGCAATGCGGCCAGTTTTTGAACAAAAAATCCCGTTATTTGTTCATGCCAATGATTACCGTCAAATTGCACAAGCCATTCAGTTTAGAGATAAGTTCTCATTAAAAATCATTATTGTTGGCGTTTACGATGCGATGAAAGCTTCGAAATTGATCAAAGATAATAATGTTCCTATTGTTTATTCACATACTTGGGGGCAACCCGGAAGAAGTGACGAAGCGATCGATGTTGCTTATAACACGCCTGCTTTTTTAGAAAATAATAACATTCCTTACGCTTTAGCCATTGAAGGCAGTTGGAATATTAGAGATTTGCCTTTCGCTGTTGGTCATACCATCAGTTATGGAGTTTCTAAAGAAACAGCTTTGCGTTCAGTTACTCTAGAACCAGCAAAACTATTGGGTGTCGATGACGTTATGGGCTCTTTAGAAAAAGGTAAACAAGCCAACATTGTGATCAGTAAAGGTGATTTATTTGATCACTTAACACACAAAGTGACTTACATGTTTATTGAAGGCAAAGAAATTGATTTAAACAATCGTCACAAAAAACTTTACGAAAAATATTCCAATCGTTAGTTAATCACTTCAAAAACGATTTATTTTTATTCAATCCAAAAACAAAGACTACTTAAGCAAGTAGTCTTTATCTCATCACTGCAATTTATTCGTCATTATTAATTCAAAAAAGTGACTCTTTTCCTTCATTTAATTTTAAAATCTCAACGCCAAACTTGCTGCGCTTAATTAGCGTAATCAACAGGTCCGCAAATTCACTCATGACCAAGGAGTGGTTGCGCGAATAAAAATCTAAACACAATTTAATGGTAAGACTATGATTCACTTTTTTATAAGAAAAAAAATGAGAGTGCTTGTGAGTCTCTCGTTCATTGTTAACAGTGCATTGACTCTAGCAGCGCCACCCAACGGATATTACGACAATATAAATACCTCCAACGGCGCAACTCTTCACTCCTCCCTCCATGAAATTATTGACGATCACCAACGTTTTCCCTACAACTCCAGCGGTACAGATACCTGGGACATTTTAGAAAACGCAGATCAAGATCCCAATAATCCATCCCGCGTTTTAGATGTCTATAAAAATGCGAGTTATCCAAAATACGGGGGCGGCAATAACGACTATAATCGAGAACACACCTGGCCAAAATCTTACGGTTTTCCCGACGACAACAGCGACAATTACCCCTTCACCGATACTCACCAACTTTTCATTTCCAACAGCAGTTACAATTCCAGCCGAGGCAACAAGCCATACGATAACTGCTCAACCAATTGCGACGAAAAACCAACCGACTTCAATAACAATCAAGGTGGTACTTCAACACAATCGAACTGGACACAAAATGATAAGTGGGAAACCTGGATTGGCCGTCGTGGTGACGTAGCTCGTGCAATTATGTATATGGCTGTTCGCTACGATGGTGGCACTCACGGTGTTACTGGCGCTGTTGAACCCGATTTGCGATTAACCGATGATCTTTCGCTGATCGATCAATCGAGCACAGGCCGGAACCTTTCTGTCGCTTACATGGGATTAAAGTCGGTTCTACTACAATGGCATCAAGAAGATCCTGTTGATGATGTTGAACGTCGACGTAACGACATCGTCTTTAATCATCAAGGTAACCGAAATCCTTTCATTGACCACCCAGAATTTGTGCTCTGCGTTTTCACTAACGATTGTTCTGGTATTGGCGGCGATGATGGAAATGATGATGACACCACAGCTCCTCAAACTCCGGAAGGACTATCAGCGATTGGCGGCAGGCAACAAATCCAGTTGAACTGGGATAACAACACCGAAGCCGACCTAGCGGGTTATCACGTTTATCGTAAACTGAGCAGCGATGTCTCGTTTAGTAGAATTACAGGCACGGCACTTAATCAATCTGAATTTCTAGATACACAGTTGAGTGACAACCTCTCGTTCGACTATTACGTAACAGCTGTCGACACTAGTTTTAACGAATCATCGGCAAGCGTTATTGTGACGGCGATGACAGATGCATCGACAGGTCCTGTCGATAGCGGAGCGTGGATTAACGAGATTCATTACGACAATGCCAGTACCGACTCTGGCGAATTTGTTGAAGTAGCTGGAACAGCAGGCCTTAATTTGTCGGGTTGGCAGATCGTTGGATACAATGGTAGCAACGGCTCAGCTTACAAAACAATAAATCTTGCGGGCGTTATTCCAGATCAAGCCAATGGATTCGGAACGTTAAGTTTTGAATTTACCGGAATGCAAAATGGTTCACCGGATGGTTTAGCGCTAATCGATGCCAGTGGCAACGTTGTACTGTTTATTAGTTACGAGGGCTCTTTCACTGCATCAAGTGGCCCAGCGAGTGGTTTGACATCACAGGATATCGGCGCGGCGGAAACGTCATCGACACCTGTAGGTCACTCATTACAATTAGCGGGCAGCGGATCAACATACTCTGATTTCAGCTGGAGCTCTCCTGATGTAAATACAGCGGGCGCTGTTAATACCAATCAAGCATTTTCAGGAACTAGTGAACCAACTCAGCCAACAGCAAGTTTTGAGTTCGCATGTAATGGTTTAGTTTGTCAATTCGATGCAAGTGCTAGTTCATCACCTGCAGGTGGTATCGACACTTACACCTGGTCGTTTGGTGATAATGTTAACGATACTGGAGTGACGACCAATCACACCTACTCTGCCGCAGGTGATTATTCTGTTACTCTGGACATTTTAGCCGCTGACGGTGGAACAGATTCGGTCACACAAACAGTATCTGTCGAGCCAAACTCAACGGGTGACGCTACGCTTGTCTGGATTAACGAAATTCACTATGACAATGCAGGTTCGGACACTGGTGAATTTGTTGAACTTGCCGGTGCTTCTGGAACAGATCTGACCGATTGGACATTAGTAACCTACAACGGCAATGGCGGTCGCCAATATAATTCTGTTGCATTAACCGGCGTTATCGCAAACCAATCGAATGGCTTTGGAACCATTTCATTCGAAATTGCGGGTCTTCAAAACGGTTCACCAGATGGCCTTGCGTTAGTTGATAATACAGGACAAGTCGTTCAGTTCTTAAGTTATGAAGGTAGCTTTGTTGCCAGTGACGGTATTGCTGCTGGAATGTCATCAGAAGATATTGGCGTTAGAGAAAGCTCGTCTACTCCAGTAGGTATGTCATTACAATTAGCCGGTACTGGATACCGTTACTCGGACTTCACCTGGCAATCTCCGAATGAACACACGGCTGGTAATGTAAACGCAGAACAATTTTTTATCGATACTGCACCGTCTGCTTCGTTCGAATTCAGCTGTGAGACCTTAACTTGTCAGTTTGATGCTCGCGGAAGTAGCACTCAAGTAGGTGAAATTATCGAATATCAATGGCAATTTGGTGATGATACAAGCGGCCAATCCGTTGAGTCATCGCATCAATATGCCAGTGGCGGAGAATACACCGTTACTTTAACGGTAGTATCCAGCAACGGTAAAACCAATAGCATTGCTCAACAAATCATTGTTGAACAACCCAGTTGGTTATTTGAAAACACGCATCCGCGATGGGTTTTCATTTGGTGGCCGGTTTACTCACAAATTATTGTCGACCAACCGTTAGATAATAATTATGCAGAAGTTTCCGTTAACATTAGCCACACTTACCGAGGTGACGTTTCACTTCGCCTCTATGCGCCCGATGGTCGATACTATGACTTGAAGAAACAAAATCGACGTGACAGTGACGATAACATCGTTGAGACCTATTCGATTCAAATTCAAGGTCAAAGCGAAGGTATCTGGACGTTACGTGTAAGAGACCACTATTTTGGTGATCATGGAATCCTAAATAACTGGTCTATCGAATTTAAATAATAAATTTGATGAACTAAAAAAGGCTGCGAATTTTCGCAGCCTTTTTTATTGACCCAAGAAAAGTTTTTGACTATGAAAGCCCAAAATCCGATAGCCTATCGATTTAAGCAATCACACTGGCTTTCTTGTTGATCCGTTTTTTCACAAGCTTGTGGCGAACAAGGAACACCAGGATGAGTATGAACCGCACAGCAACAAGGCTCCCCGGGAACAACCCAATCTAAAATAAGATGAATACAATCGTCCTGACCTTTATTTTCCAAAGAATAAGCTAATCGATTATTGATCTCGACAATCTCACCTTCCAGCATATTCATAGCAACATCACCAATGGTAAAAACGACATCGTCGCTCGTTCTAACGGGAACGTGAATTTGGTGAGAATGTACTAACGAGAACGCTTTATCGCGGTGCGCAGTAATTGCTTTTCCGGCGCCCAATCTAACAAAGTTCGCACGAATGAAAAAACCCTGTCCGAAGCGTTCGAAAAATGTTCGCCACTGAATCGCACCTTCATAAAAATCGGCAACCTGTTGAAAAATACTTCTTAAAGGCGATGAGAATGTCGCCAGCATTGGGTGACGCGTCGGATTAACATGTCTAAGATCACTGTCCCACGCCAGATATAAAGTGTCGATGTCTTTAAAAGCCTCATCACCAGGAATGAGTGGAGTCTTGCTCCAGGCTTCAGGTTTTAAATCTTGAATTAGTTTTTTTATGTCAGTCACATCAGCATCACCAATCTGCCGAAATTCGCTTTCAAAATTCACACCTTCACCCCTTAATAATTAAAGAACTTCTAAGACAAACCTTGAACGATTGTAACTGAAATTCGTGCAAAGGAAAAAGAACCGATCATTCGAGTGAGTTTTGGCGGATCATGGTCTGAATTTCTTTGACGTACTCTTCACGTCTTGTCGAATAATTTATCAACTCTTCTGCCAAGGTCGCCCCCAATAGCTTTTCATTATTTCGGAGTAATGAACGACGACGCTCCCTGAAACTCTCATAAGCTGCAAAAGAATTTAAATTAAGCATATAGCTCCAAACCGATTCTACAGGTGAGTCAAATACCGCAACTTCATATTGCTTACCTTCTGGTCGACTTTTTGGGATCAGTCCGCACCCTGGCTTAAAACACCATTGTCCAAATAAATTATTTCCCTCACGAGCAAACCTTGAGCGCCCCCAAGAAGACTCATTTGCAGCCTGAGCGAGTACGAGAGACTCGGGTATTACTTGAACTCTCAATTTTAACTCATCAATCATTGATAACTTGTTTTCAAAGTCACTCATATCTAATCGATATTTATTCGATAAATCACTAAGAAAACCTTCGTTTGCACGCTTGAATTGGCCATCGGATGAGTATTCTTTAGCCAACTCGATTAACCTATTTCTATCGTTACGTATTTCTAAGTTTAACTTTTGAACAATAGGCCTTAAAAAACTGAAAAAGGCCTCTTTTCTCTGCTTAATATCTTCAATTCTAGAAAAGTCAGGCAACTCAACCACTTGCTCGGGTTGCGGGTCATTTGGAGATGGAGAATAAAAGAAGACCAAAAATAACACTGCAGTTACTATCACGCTGATAATTAACATACGAGGTGTCTGGTCGTTTTCCTGATCAAAATTATACATAATCAAAAACTGTTCATTAAACGTTCGGAATATATCACATCCAGAAATTAAGTTCAGTTGTAGTATCACCAGCCGTTTTTACCTTGGAACTTATTTAAAACTCGACCATCACTCTCACAAAATCTTCACAATTAGTTACTGATATTTAATACCCCACTATTTAGTCCTTATATCGATTTAAAACTGGTTAATTCACCCCAAATAAATATAATTCTTCTTTTAGTTTTGAGATGTACCATGCACCAAACATCAGGCCAGTGGAAACTTGGGCTACTCCTATCTTTGACCACCGCAGTTTTGTGGGGATTATTACCCATTGCTTTAAAAGGGCTTCTTGAGTACACCGATCCCATCACAATTATCTGGTTTCGTTTTGCCATTGCGGGTACGTTTCTATTCGCCTTTCTTGCCCACCAAAAATCGCTTCCTCAACTATCAAGTTTAAAGCGATATCCCATTCTATTTTTAGTTAGCTTGGTGATTCTGGGACTCTTAGGAAATTACGCTTTCTATCAATACGGATTGTCGTATGTAACTCCAGGAAGCGCCCAAGTCATGATACAAACAGCGCCAATGCTTTTACTCCTTGGCGGATTGATTGTTTTCAAAGAAAGGTTTCATACAGCACAATGGTTTGGCCTAATCGTATTTTGTGTCGGTTTAATTTTATTTTTTAATCAACGTTTTGATACATTCTTTAATACCAGCGATGAATTCTCGATTGGATTATTCTTAATTTTTATAGCCGGTGTCTTATGGGCAATTTACGCGCTTGCTCAAAAGCAATTGCTTCTACATTACGAGTCTGAGCAAATTATGATTATGATATATATCGCCGGTATCATTGTGTTTATTCCTAACTCAGACATAACCTTTGTCAATCAACTCGATACACTGGGCTGGGTACTGTTAATTTTCTGTGGTGCAAACACCCTTGTCGCCTATGGAGCTTTTGCAGAAGCTTTAGCACATTGGGAAGCTTCTCGAGTTAGTGCCACATTGGCTATAACACCGTTACTAACTCTCATGTTTATGCAATTAACAGACTATCTTTTTCCCGGCTACATGCAACCCGAACCGGTTAATTCATTAAGTATTATTGGCGCCTTGCTGGTTGTCGCTGGATCGGCCGTAACGGCTCTTAGTAAAAGCAAGAAACTTGAGTCAGACATAAAAGCTCTCGACACAAACTAAAGTTCATCGTGCTAACTTATACTTAACGACTAGAGAGCATCATTAATGTTAAGTCATCTTCCCATGACTCAATATCGGACTCAAACCGTCGTTGCAAACAACTCAGCTGTTCTTTTAACGATAGTTTTTTAGATTCTACAATCCATTGAACAAAAGCTTTGGTTCCCAATTCTTCCCCATTGGCTTTATGTGCTTCGGTAATACCATCAGTATACAAATACAAACGATGATTATCAAAACTAACAACTTCCGGCGTATAGTTTACAGCTTCAACAACACCTAGCGGAGGACCGTGCGGTTCAATTTGTGAAATCGAGCTTTCTCCTATTTGTAGGGCGGGTATGTGGCCAGCGTTCACCAGTTCGAGTTTTTTTTGTTTAAAATCAATTTTTCCTGCAATAAAAGTAACAAACATTCCACGAACTGAAGTTTCACAAATTTCATCGTTAATTAAATTAATGATAGCTTTTAAATTAGATTCGACTTTTGATAAACAGCGGTAAAGTGAAATTGTTTTAGTCATTACTAAAGCAGCATGAGTCCCTTTTCCCGATACATCGCCCAAACAAAAAGAAATACTGCCGTCCTCGTGTTCATAGTAATCAAAAAAATCGCCACTTAATTTTTTAGCAGGAATGTTAATGGCAGCGACATATTCACAATTGGAAATATCCGACTGAAAGCTTTGTTGTATCTCTCGCGCAACCTCTAACTCAGAGTTAAGCTTTTCGGCTAAAACATCACGCTCTAACAGTGCATCTTGCAGCTTCCAAGTCAGTTCTTGATAACTTAAATTATCTTCTGCCAATTTTTTATTGGCTTGCTGAAAGACTTCATTCAAATCAAATTCAACATCTTTGCTCACATCTAAGGCGGAAGAAGCTTCTTTGACCTTATGATGTAGATCGTCAAAAAGCTCTTGCAAACTCTCTTCTTTTATTGAAGTTTGACTGGACAACAAAACTTGCTGCGCTTCTACTTTATTACAACTGTTTAAGAGCGCGACACTCCAGTCGGCTAAACGTAATGATTTTACTAATGGATCTTGATGCGATGCTTCATGATGATGTGCAATTGAAGATACAAATCGTTGCGGTAATGACCAATGCGCCAACAGTTCTGCTCCGATCTCACAGTGATCGGTTGAAAATAAATCATGCTCCATTCTTAATCGATGATTCGGAGTATTGCTGTACAAAACAGGCCACCGATCCAATTTTTCAGGAGACAAGATAAACAAGGTTAAGAATCCAATATCCGCCAAAAGACCGCAAGTGAAGGCTTCTGACTTTTCATGCTCGGAGAGAAGTTTGTTAGATTCAGACTCAAACCAAAGTTGACACGCAACAGCACGATACAGCGCATCTTTCCAAAACTCATCAATATCAATACCATCAAGTTCCAGCTGAGACACGGTCTCTTTTATCGCGAAACATAACGTAATGTTTTTAACGACTCCAAGTCCCATTGCAACAATAGCGTGAGAAACCGATTCAATAGACTGACTAAATGAATAAAATGCAGAATTAGCAATACTGATCAATCGACTGGATATAATCGCATTAGCACTGATCAATTTCGACAAATCTTCAACTTCTGTTTCAGGCTCAGTGCAAGCTTTCATCAAACGAAAAATTGCTTCGTCTGGCATAGGTATTTGTTCGGGCTTGATATTTGCCAATGAAACCATTCGACCGACCTTCAGAATAACCCACTTAAGATAATCAACTGGGTTGTATCGTATGTAAATAGCTGGAGCTACACGTCTATGTGATAAGGATAGTCCATATAAAAAAAGGCGCTAACAAAGCGCCTTTTATTGAGTCTTGCATCAATTATTTTTTTCGTTTTGGAGGTAAATCAGTACAAGTACCTTCCAATACTTCTGCTGTGAATCCGACGGACTCAGATAATGTTGGATGCGGATGAATAGTTAACGCAAGATCTTCTGCATCGCAGCCCATTTCAATTGCCAAAGCAACTTCGGCAATTAATTCACCAGCATTTACACCGATTATCGCACCACCGATAATGCGTCCTGTCGACTTATCGTATATTGTTTTAGAAAAACCTTCAGTACGTCCAACGCCAATGGCTCGGCCACTAGCGGCCCAAGGGAAAACAGCTGTTTCGAAATCGATACCTTTCTCTTTCGCTTCTTTTTCGGTAACACCTACCCAGGCAATCTCAGGATCAGTATACGCAACTGAAGGAATACATAAAGGATCGAAGTAATGTTTCTTACCAGCAATGACTTCTGCAGCTACATGCGCTTCGTGAACTGCTTTATGTGCCAACATGGGTTGACCGACAATGTCACCAATCGCATAAATATGAGGGACATTAGTACGCATTTGTTTATCAACAGCGATAAATCCGCGCTCATCAACATTCACACCAGCCGCTTTACACTCAAGCAAATCACCGTTAGGACGCCGTCCAACAGCGGACAATATACGATCGTATTTTTGTGGCTTTTCAGGCGCGTTTTTGCCCTCAAAAGTAACGTGCAAGCCATCTTTTTTGGCTTCCACTTTAGTCACGCTTGTTTCAAGCATGATACTATCAACTTGCTTAGACAGGAATTTTTGATAAACCTTAATAACGTCTTTATCAGCAGCCGGAACTAATTGATCGGCCATCTCAACAACCTCAATTTTCGCTCCTAATGCACGATAAACAGTAGCCATTTCGAGACCGATGATTCCACCTCCTAAGACCAACATTTTCTTAGGCACATCTTTAAGCTCTAACGCCCCGGTTGAATCCATGATGCGCTCATCATCTGGTAAAAATGGAAGCTTTACGACACGCGAGCCTGCTGCAATAATGCAGTTATCAAAAGTAACCGTTTGTGTTTTACCGTCAGCATCGGTAACTTCAAAAGATTTGTCTGATGCGAATTTAGCAACACCTTGCACAACCTTAACCTTGCGCATCTTCGCCATGCCCGCCAAACCTTTGGTAAGCTGGCCAACGACACCATCTTTGTATTCGCGGATTTTATCGAGCTCGATTTTAGGCTTGCTAAATTTAACACCATGAGCAGACATATGCTCAGCATCATCAATCACTTTTGCAGTGTGTAGTAAGGCTTTCGAAGGAATACATCCTACATTCAAGCACACGCCGCCCAGCGTTGAATATTTTTCAATCAATACGACATCGAGGCCCAAATCAGCCGCTCTAAACGCCGCTGAATATCCACCAGGTCCCGCACCTAGCACCACTAACTGTGCTTTAATATCACCTTTACTCATGTGACCCTCTGTTCCAATTATTTTTGCATTAGCGAAAAAGTGTGCGAATTGTAGCGCAAGGCGGCCCACTTTCCCAAATTTAATGGTGGTCGAGGCCTATAAATCCCTCTAACACCATTAACGGTATTTTGCTTACAGCAAAACTCGTCGAATATCTTTAAGCGTCTCTGCTAAATGGACACAAAATCTTGCCGCGTCGGCACCATCAATAACGCGATGATCGTACGAGAGCGACATCGGCAACATCAACCGTGGCTCGAATTCGCTTCCATTCCAAATAGGTTTAGTTTGATTTCTACTCAATCCTAAAATAGCAACATTGGGCCAGGCGACAATGGGAGTAAAACTGGTTCCACCGATACCGCCTAATGATGAAATCGTGAAAGTACTTCCTTGCATAGCGTCAGCACCGAGTTTCTTATCTCGTGCCTTGGCACTTAAATCGGCAAGTTCATTAGCAATTTGATAGATCGATTTTTGGTCGACATCACGCACTACTGGGACAACTAATCCTTCAGGCGTATCTGCGGCAACGCCAATATGAAAATACTTTTTAAGAATTAAGTTTTCACCATCGTTGGCCAAAGAAGCATTAAACCTGGGAAACGCTTTTAAGGTGTGCACTAATGCTTTCATAACGAAAGCTAATGGAGTTAAGCGAACGCCTTGCTTAGCCGCATCTTCTTTCATCGATTTACGAAACTCTTCGAGCTCCGTGATGTCGGCATCTTCATGTTGCGTTACGTGAGGAATGGTCACCCAATTTCGATGTAAGTTAACACTGCTGATTTTCTGAATACGAGAAAGCGGTTTGGTTTCAATTTCACCCCACTTGCTAAAATCGATTTCCGGCATCTCGGGCATGACAGATGAACCCGTCGCTGCAGTAGCCTTGGGACGCGATAACTCAAACTTCACATATTTTTGAACATCGTCTTTTGTAACCCGGTTTTTATTTCCAGTACCATTTACCTTACCCAGCTCAACACCAAGCTCACGAGCAAATCGGCGCACTGCCGGGCTGGCATGAACAAGTCCTTCTTTACGAGTTCTGGCATGTTGTGGGTAATCTGGCACCGGAGCTTTTTTACTCGCAGCCGACGCATCTGAAGCAGAAGAATTGTCATCTATATTCGAAGAATCGCTTTTTTGTCCATTTGAAGACGACGTATCTTTCTCTTCATCTTTATTGTTTGAATCCTCTACTTGCATCATAGCAATCAAAGATCCTTTACTAACTTTATCTCCGGTGGCAACTTTAATATCAGAAATTTTTCCAGAGAAAGGAGAAGGAACTTCAACCGTTGCTTTATCTGTTTCTAAAACGATTAAACTATCATTTTCATCAACAGAATCTCCTTTGGAGACACAAACTTCTATAACATCGACATCTGCAGCATCACCAATATCGGGAACCGTAACTTCTTTTTCGGTTCCGCCCGAACTGGAATTTTGCGAGGATGCTTCTTTTTCCGAATCTGATGATTCTTTTTCACCGGCAGCGTCATCACTTTCAGAACTTTCTTTGACTGACTCATTTTTCGACGGTTCACTTTTTGACGAATCGTCTCCTGCCGATTCATTGTCAGATACTTCGACAACCAAAATCACATCACCTTTAGAGACTTTATCTCCGGTAGACACTTTTAGTTCTTTTACAATACCGGCATCTGAGGCCGGTACGTCCATCGTCGCTTTATCCGTTTCCAAAGTAATTAAAGAGTCTTCTTTTTCTATTTTATCACCTTCACTCACTAAGACTTCAATGACATCTACTTTGGAGGCATCACCAATATCTGGGATTTTCACTTCAACTAATTTCGTCACAATATTCTCCAGAATTCTTTTTAGACGCTTAAGCCGTTAGTGGATTAGGTTTATTGACATCGATGTTGTATTTCTTCAACGCTTCAGCAACATGCTTACGTTCAATTAAATTGTCATCTGCCAATGCCATTAATGCAGCAACGGTCACATAGTTGCGATCGACTTCGAAGAAATTTCTTAAGTTTGCACGACTATCGGAACGGCCAAATCCATCTGTACCTAACACTCGATACGTTGACGGCACCCATTGTCGAATCTGATCGGCATAAATTTTCATATAATCCGATGCTGCGATTACAGGACCATCTTGCTTTTCAAGACACTCAGTAACAAAAGCTTTTTTCTGCTTTTTATTGGGATGGAGAAGGTTTTCACGATCGGTATTCAAACCGTCACGACGTAATTCATTAAAACTGGTCACACTCCAGATGTCCGACTCAATATTCCAGTCATCTCTCAACTGCTCAGCAGCGGCTTCCACTTCCCGAAGTATTGTGCCGCATCCTAATAATTGAACTCTCAATTGACCTTTATTCGATTTTGCACCCGACTTCAGTTTATACATTCCCTTAATAATGCCTTCTTCGGCTCCTTCTGGCATAGGAGGATGCTCATAGTTTTCGTTCATTGTGGTGATGTAGTAATAAACGTTTTCCTGATTTTCGTACATGCGACGCATACCATCACGAATAATTAACGCAAGCTCATAGGCGTAGGTTGGATCGTAACTGATGCAATTAGGAACCGTTGACGCTAAAATGTGACTGTGACCATCTTGATGTTGTAAACCTTCACCATTTAAGGTTGTTCTACCCGCCGTCCCACCAACGAGAAAACCACGTGCTTGCATATCACCTGCCATCCAGGCCAAATCACCGATACGTTGAAAACCAAACATAGAGTAATAAATATAAAAAGGAATCATCGGCAAATTATTAGTTGAATAACTTGTCGCAGCGGCTAACCAACTAGAAAAAGCCCCTGCTTCGTTAATTCCCTCTTCAAGAATTTGACCTTTTTTATCTTCTCGATAAAACATCACCTGATCAGAATCTACAGGATCATAAAGTTGTCCGACCGAAGAATAAATTCCATATTGTCGGAACATGCCTTCCATTCCAAAGGTACGCGCTTCATCCGGTACAATTGGCACGACGCGTTCACCCAACTTTTTATCTTTCAGCAAGACATTTAAAATCCGAACAAAGGCCATTGTCGTTGAAATTTCTCGACCATCAGAACCTTTAGTAATTGCTTCAAATGCTTTTAACGGAGGAACTTCTACTGCATCCGATTTGGCTCGTCTTTTTGGCAAATATCCACCAAGAGATTTTCTTCGCTCTTTTAAATATTTAATTTCTGGACTGTCATCACCAGGATTATAAAAAGGTACATTTTCGAGATCTTCATCTTTAATAGGTATATTAAAGCGATCGCGGAAATGTTTGAGCGCTTCAAGATTCATTTTCTTTACTTGATGCGAAACATTTTTTCCTTCACCGCTTTCACCCATTCCATAACCTTTAACGGTTTTCGCCAAGATCACCGTTGGTTGTCCTTTATGATTCACAGCACGATGATATGCAGCATAAACCTTTGTTGGATCATGACCGCCACGATTTAAACGCCAGACATCTTGGTCGGACATATTAGCAACCATTTCAAGCAGCTTAGGATGCTTACCGAAAAAGTTATCGCGCGTGAACTTACCACCTTTAGCTTTGTAGTTTTGATATTCACCATCGACTGTTTCTTCCATGGTCTTCAACAATAAGCCTTCGGTGTCACGAGCGATAAGAGGATCCCAATAACGTCCCCAAATGACTTTTAAAACATTCCAGCCCGAACCACGAAAATCGCCTTCAAGCTCCTGAATAATCTTTCCGTTTCCTCGAACCGGCCCATCCAAACGTTGCAAATTACAGTTGATAACAAAAATCAAATTGTCGAGCTTTTCACGACCTGCCAAAGAAATGGCTCCCAATGATTCTGGTTCGTCCATTTCTCCATCACCTAAAAAGGCCCAGACTTTTCGACCCTTTGTTTTGGTCAATCCACGGTCTTCAAGATACTTAAGGAATCGCGCTTGATATATCGCACTAATAGGACCCAGTCCCATAGAAACCGTTGGAAATTGCCAAAAGTCGGGCATTAACCAAGGGTGCGGATAAGAAGACAAGCCTTCACCACCGGCTTCTTGCCGAAATCCAGCCAATTGCTCTTCATTTAAACGCCCTTCTAAAAATGCTCGAGCATAAATACCTGGAGAAGCATGCCCCTGGAAATAAACTAAATCGCCACCGAAGTCATCGGTTTCACCACGGAAAAAATGGTTGAAACCAACATCGTATAAGGTTGCCGATGAAGCAAAACTCGATAAATGCCCACCAAGATCTAAATCTTTTTTTGTCGCTTGAAGCACAATTGCTATTGCATTCCAACGAATCAAAGAACGTAAACGACGTTCCATTTCTTGATCACCGGGAATGTGCGCCTCTTGAGAAGGAGGAATGGTATTAAGATAAGCCGTTGTCGCATCGTAAGGAATATGCGCTCCCGAACGGCGAGCTTTATCAATTAAACGCTCTAATAAATAATGGGCTCTTTCAACACCTTCTTCTTCAAGCACAGCCTCGAGCGAATCTAACCATTCCTGCGTTTCGACTGGATCGACGTCGTTTTTTGAATCCATCGCCATGGACAGGGTTCCTCTTCAATTGTTCGTTTTATACCAACACAGATACGTATGATGATGTAAGTAAAGACCAATTTACTCCCCAATGCGAATAGGTCGGATTGGTATGAAATTTTCATTCAATGAGTCGCTGACAAAGCAGATTTCAAACACAAAGTTCAGAAATCCAACCTAACGCTAAGTATATGAGTCTTTATCTAAGAATTTGGGGCATATCATAACAGAGGATCCCCCCTTTTAAAGGACATACCAGTTGATTTTTGTAATTATTTTACCGAATTAAACCTTAACTGAGTACACAATGACCTTATTATGAAATTATCTTACAAGAAACCACACCAAAAACGCACCATTTTAATGCAACCCTAAAGCTGGAAGAAGGTTAGTAAGGCCACAAAAACCATTAATAGAAGTAAACTGCGCTCTACCAATTGCCGCATTTGGGTTAATGCATTGTCTGAGTCGTCGCTAGCCAAAGCTTTACACGCAACATCCGAGATTAGATTATCGTCATCTTCTTGATAATCAAAGAGGGTTAATTTGGCTTTTAAGTCGCCAAATCCTGACGCAAAATGACCGGTCAATAGAAAAAGGAAGCAACTGACTCTTGCAGGAATCCAATCTGCAACAAAATACAATCTTGCCCAAACGTCTGTCTGAGTCGAGCTTTTTAAACTATCGTCTTCAGAATGCGATTTATTCGCTGGCTCTGTTTCGTCTTCTTTTTCAGAAAAGTCTTCTTCGTTGTAGCTCTGTAATTTACCTTTGGAGTGACTCTCCATGACCGCTATCATTCGATAAGCAAGCGCTCCCACGGGACCTAAAATGACAAACCAGATAATTGCACCAAAATATGCTTTATGCACATATTTTACCAATTTTATCGGTAGCTCATTGGCGTCTTGACTCTCACCTTCTAACTGATGATAGAACGCATTTAAATTCACAGGCCCCAATGTCCAGGTCACCAAAATAAGCCCCAGTAACATCTCGAACAAGAAACCAACAAATCCCTCTTGCCCATTTAATAAAATTGAAGCGACAATCAACGGCAAAACTAAAATAATTCCTGCAATAAGCCACTCAGAATGGGATTTGTTTGGATTAACATGTTCTTCCAACCAATCCGCAAAACGGGCAATCCATTGGTGATTTCTTATTTGAGACAAACGACTCCAAAATGTCTCAAGCAGCAAGGCGCCAACCAAAATTAGTAGCTTCATTACCGGATCCTTAAATATTAATTTTTTTGATCATGCTTCTCTGATAGCAGTTTATAAAAATAATCCCAGTCAAAAGAAGGGCCAGGATCAGTTTTACGATTTGGAGCAATATCACTATGACCTACGATTCTATCATTTGCAATATCAGGGTACTGTTGTTGAATTTTTAAAGTCAAACTGGTTAGGCTTTCGTATTGGGCATCAGTATAAGGAGTCGTATCCGTTCCCTCCAACTCAATTCCAATAGAGAAGTCATTACAGTTGTCCTGATTGTCCCAACTTGAAACTCCAGCATGCCACGCTCTGTTTGCAGTATCGACAAACTGTACAACTTGACCCGATCTACGAATATAAAAATGACTGGAGACTTTCACATCTCGAATTTCATCGAAAAAAGGATGAGCCTTACTTGTCAATTTACCCTGAAAAAACTGTTCAACATAAGGCGTTCCAAACTCTCCCGGTGGTAAACTGATATTGTGTATTACAAGCAAATTGACCCTAACCCCGTCTGGACGTTGATTGAAATGGGGCGATGGGCATTGTTTTACAAAAGAATAGTTCAAAAGACGCTTCCAGACTTTAATTACATGGGATTAATTAGACGTTTGTTAGGCTAAAAATGCAAGCTAGACGAAAATAAAAACGAGCAGAGATATGAGAATCAATGCTCGTTTTTAATAGAGTGTTTCGATGTCAATTACGATAATTTAAGCGTCTTTCATAGTCCTCAAGTTTGTAATTACCGACTCTAAAGCTCGGTCAAACAATGCTGCATCATCGAGAATTTCAATAAACTTTTTCTTGATCCCTGCAGCAAGACGTTTTCTATTAAGCTCCGCGATTTTCATTCCAGTTCTATTAACAAAAATGTATTTATTAACTGATGCTATGAAAGCAGCCAATTTACAACGTTGTCTTTCTGATTCTTTATCCGCAATCTCTACCCAAGAACCCGCTTGTAAACCATCCACCTCTTCAAAAACGTCATCGTCATCTGAAATGTCAGTATCCAAATACGCGAAAGGGTCCTCAGCAGGCTCTTTGTTTTCAGTAGGAAGAGCCAACTCCTCAAGCGTTTCTTCTGTTACCTGTTCGACAACAACTTCTTCCATACTTTCCGCTACTTCGGAATCTGCTCCAGTATTTCCAGACGCCTGCACAATTTTATCAGTATGCAATGGTAGGGAAAGAATTTTGCGGTGGCACTCTTCCAGTTCACCCAGTAATTGACTGGAACGATAAGGATTAAATGAAATTTTCTCCATACCTAATCGCAGATTCTTGATTAAGCTCGTCATTATTTTCTTAAGCTTGTTTTTACTGTCTTCCGTTTTCTTTGGTTGAACACTCCAAACCAAGAACTCTGCAACTTTCAGAGCTTTTTGCCATCCTTCATCATTGTTCGCTTTCAAACTTTCTAAAAATAAAACATTGGTCCAAGCTTCTTTCAGAATGCATTTAACTGGCTCAGCAATCATTCGACCATGACACATACGCGCAATTTCACCATTCACTCGTTGCTTTGCATTCTCCGATCGGGCTCTTCCCTCTTCGGCTTCTTTCATGCGTCGCTCAAGAATAGAAGAACGCTTCAGATCGGTTTGCTTGAAATTTTCAAAGTCTTCAAGTAACTCTTCAAATAAGTGAACATCATCTTTAAAATCATTCGTGATTTTTTCAACAATATGGGTCACTTTATTTAACAAAGGATCTAAACTAGGGTCACCTGATGGTGTCCAGCCAATCGCGGCGTGCGAAAGCTCATTCAATAACTGTCGTGCAGGATGATTCTTGTCACTAAAAAATGCGCGATCCAACATGCCCACTTTTAGCATCGGGATTTGTAGTCTCGCTAATAGTGCTTTAATGTCATTGTGTAAGTTGCGTTCATCTAATATGAAATCGAACAACATTGTAACAATATCAATGACATCATCATTAACATTGCCTATCGTACCACCATTGATTTGACCGTTAGTTGCAGGCAAAAAGCTGCCTAAAATCTGCTTAACCTGCTCCGGTGTGTTTAAATCTTGAGGTGAATACCCTTGATCTTGTTGCAGGTCAGTTAACGCAGATAGAACTTGGTCTGTTTCAACAACTTCCTGACCTTCCGGATATGCAACTTTTTTCTGCCCTAATAAATCTCTGAGGGTATTGAAAACCTCCTCGCGAACTTCATCGCGCATCCGATCTCTATCGCCCTCTGATGAATTTTCAGAATATTTATCGTTTTCTTCTTTTTGGCGTTCAGCTCTCCGAGGTTTGCGCTTGTGTAAGTCAGGTAACACACCTTTTTCAGCTAATTCCTCGTTGAGCTCTGTATAAACATCCTCTAACTCGTCGATAACACACCGTTCAAATAACTTAAAGACAACAAGACGAGATTGCATATCAAGCTCAAGACTATTCGAACTAACGCGAAAAGCTTCCGCAACAACTCGAGGGTCTAGAGGATTATTCTCTTCACCGATCACCTTGTTAGAACAAAGTGAATCTAGACGAGCACATAAATAAGACAAAGCCTGTTTATTTGAGGAACGGCCTTTATTAACCATTGCATCAACAGCCAAATCTTCTTCAAGGTCTTCTTCTTGAACTATCGAAAGGTTATCAAAATCTAACGCCTCAACATTATCAATATGCTCTCCGTGCCGTTCGGTTATGCCAAGTTCTTTGTTAAATTGGAACTCTAGTTCTCTCTTGAAAATATTAACTAAGCCTTTTCGTTTAATTCTAACCTGTCGCATCGAATTAAAAAACACGACTTCACTTGACTTATCAGCCATGTCGAATAGCTTATCATCTGCTGAATTAAGCATTGAATTCAATTTAGCGACCAACTCCTCCGTCGCCAAATCTCTAATACTAAGCACTAGGGTCGGCGCTGGCTGTTTATTATTGTCGAACATACCGGCCGAATCTCTATTAAAGTGCACCACTTGGGGTTTCTCATTCACAGTAGGCAACCTTTTTAACCTCATCATTAAATATATGTCTAAAATCAGCGTCTTTCCAGCAACAACAACCTCTAAGGCCATACTGTCACGCGGAATCCTTGAGAAATTTAATTCAGGTTCACCGATACGTATCCTACAAAAATCGCCTCACATCTCAGAGTAGTGTCAAACCAGACACTTGGCGATCCAGCACGCTTTTTGACAATGTCACTTAAAAGTAGACTACCCAGGGTGATTAATTTGTGACCAATCTCACGAATTCTCAGGCAACATTCCAAAAAATTAAGAATTTGAGGAGAAAGTATCTTTTTATCTTTTAATTGAGATTTTCATCAATAATTTCAACGCATTATAGCGTTCATTTTTAGAATCAAATCTGTTTAAAACTTAGTGCTGGAATCAATATGTTACTCCTTTTAAAATACCCGCCTGGTTTTTTGTG
Source organism: Pleionea sediminis (assembly GCF_007570825.1). Taxonomy (GTDB): domain Bacteria; phylum Pseudomonadota; class Gammaproteobacteria; order Enterobacterales; family Kangiellaceae; genus Pleionea; species Pleionea sediminis. Next base: position 509,666 of record NZ_SUNB01000002.1, read on the forward strand.
GTATTCATTAATGAAATATTTATCCGATTTTGAGCAATATATCTCCCATTCTGTGTCTAACGCGCTCCAGGAAGATTTGGGCGGTTCCCCAGGTATCGATTTAACAGCGCAACTAATTCCCGAATCGCAAATGGCAGTTGGAGAGCTCATTTCTAGAGAGAAAGCCATCATCTGCGGCTGCCAGTGGGTCGAAGAAACGTTTAACCAACTCGACACATCGCTCTCTCTCGAATGGCTTGTTTCAGAAGGCGAAGTTGTCGAGGCAAATCAGAAAATACTGATCATCAAGGGCGCTGCAAGGAGCATTCTTACTGGTGAAAGAACGGCGATGAACTTCCTACAAACTTTATCGGGCACAGCAACTACCACAAGAAACTATGTAGAACAGCTGAAAGGAACTCAATGTAAATTACTTGATACTCGAAAAACGATTCCCGGACTTAGAGCGGCTCAAAAATACGCAGTAACGATTGGTGGTGGTGAAAATCATCGAGTTGGTCTTTTCGACGCCTACTTAATTAAAGAAAATCATATTGCGACTGCTGGAGGTATTAGCAAAGCAGTACAACTCGCCAGAAAACTGAATTCAAATGTAAAACTGGAAGTTGAAGTTGAAAACCTCGATGAGTTAAAAGAAGCCATCAGTGCTAAAGCAGATGTTATTATGCTCGATAACTTTACAAAGCAAATGATGAAAGAAGCTGTTGCTATTAAACAAGAAACAAAAACACAAACGAAATTTGAATCATCAGGCGACATAACACTTGAAAATATAAAAGACTATGCTAGCACTGGCATCGATTACATTTCCGTTGGCGCACTAACAAAACATTTACGTGCCATTGATCTCAGCCTAAGAGTAAAAACAGTTTAGCAGAGTGACAAAAAGCGTCACTTTTTACCTGACACTTTTTGTCACACTTAAAAATGTTTAAGTAATAAAATTACTTTACAACAAAATTTTAACCTATAAAAACAAATAGATATAAACTCAACTCCTTTTTGGCATGGTAATTGTTTAGAAAAGTTTTGATTGTTTAACTACTCTTAAATCAATGGAGAACATTCTAATGCAAAAATCGAACGCAGGTTTCACACTTATCGAACTAATGATTGTTGTAGCAATCATTGGTATTTTGGCAGCTATCGCAATCCCTCAATATCAGGATTACGTAGCTAGAACTCAAATCACGCGTGTTTTCGGTGAAATTTCAGCAATAAAAAGTGGTGTTGAAACAGAACTCAATAACGGCAACACTGGATTCACTCTCGCTGACGTTGGTTATGTTGATTCAAATATTTCAAGCGTTGTTGCAGCTTTTGCAGCGGATGGCTCAGGAACTCTGACAGCTACTCTTGACGGAAATGCCGCTACAGCCGTTTCAGGCGATGTTGTTACAATCACACGAGATGCAGGTGGAACTTGGACCTGTACATCTACTACAGAAGCCAAGTACTTACCTGCAGGTTGTGAAGCTCCTTAGTAATGAGGTTAGTGCTTGCTGATATTCAGCAAGCACTTTTCATATCTGTCAATCAGGAGACTTCCATGAATACAAGTCAAGTTAAAGGTTTCACTCTGATTGAACTCATGATGGTGGTAGCGATAATAGGTATTCTCTCCGCTATTGCGATACCACAATACCAAGATTACGTAGCAAGAACTCAGAGCACTAGAGCATATTCAGAGTTACAAGCGTTAACGCATTCTATTGATGAAAGACTCTATCGCGGACTGCTTACGACAACGATAGATCAGACTACTTACGCTAATTCAAATCTTATTATAACGCCCCCTACTTTAGCGGTGAACATTGATGGTACGGCAACAGTAACAGCCACTTTAGACGGTTTAGCCAGTACAGCTATACTCAATGAAACGATAACACTATCTCGCGCTACGAATGGAGAATGGACTTGCTCCACCACCATGGCACCCAAATTTAGACCATCCGATTGTTAAACTTTTAGCAATTATCACATTTCAATAAGGAAGTTTTCTCAATTTAATGCTATAACTTACGGAAATCATTAGTTTTTTAAGTGATACAGAAATATGCAATCTGGTGTTGTCAGTGGATTAACTAGAAGATTAGTTAGTGAAGGCTTACTTTCAGAAGAGGACGCTGCAGAAGCGACTACAACTGCTGCCAAAAATGGCATGGCGGTGGTGAAGTACATTGTCGATAATAAATTAGTAGAACCATTGCAGCTCGCAAACATTGCCTCTTTTGAGTTTGGCGTACCTCTTTTCGATCTCGACAGTATTGATTACGAACTTATTCCAAAAAATATTGTAGAAGAAAAGCTCATTACAAAACATCATGCATTGCCTTTGTTTAAACGAGGCAAAAGACTGTTTGTTGCCGTTTCTGACCCGACAAACCTTATTGCATTAGACGAATTCCAATTTCATAGTAAATTAACAGTTGATGCCGTACTCGTTGAAGATAACAAGCTCTCAAAGTTCATAGATAAAGTTCTCGATGAACAAGAAAGCCAGAACTTAGCTGAATTTGATGATGCTGACCTCGATAATTTAGATGTCGACAGTGGAGACCAACAACAAACAGATGATGACAAAGTTGATTCAGACGACGCTCCAATCGTCCGATTTGTAAACAAAATATTGCTTGACGCGATAAAAAAAGGTGCTTCTGATTTACATTTTGAACCTTACGAGAAAAATTATCGTGTTCGTTTTCGGATAGACGGTATCTTACATGAAGTGTCTAGCCCCCCAGTCAACTTATCAACTCGCATTTCAGCTCGTTTAAAAGTTATGTCACGTCTCGATATTTCTGAGAGAAGAGTTCCGCAAGATGGACGAATAAAACTAAAATTATCGAAGAATAAAGCTATCGATTTTCGTGTTAGCACCCTGCCCACATTATTCGGTGAAAAGATCGTAATGCGTATTCTTGACCCCTCCAGTGCCATGCTCGGTATTGAGGTTTTAGGCTATGAAAAAGATCAAAGAGAGCTTTTTGAAAATGCTCTTTTTAAACCACAAGGCATGGTTCTAGTAACGGGACCAACTGGCTCAGGTAAAACAGTTTCTCTTTATACTGGTGTGAACATGCTCAATAAGCCGGAAAGAAACATATCAACCGCTGAAGATCCAGTGGAAATTAATCTATCTGGCGTTAATCAAGTTAATGTTAATCCGAAAGCAGGTTTAGACTTTGCTTCAGCACTCAGAGCATTTCTACGTCAAGATCCAGACGTCATTCTTGTCGGTGAGATTCGAGACCTTGAAACAGCGGAGATCGCAATTAAAGCTGCGCAAACTGGCCATATGGTGCTCTCAACCCTTCACACTAATAGCGCCCCAGAAACATTGACTCGTTTAGTCAATATGGGAGTTGCTCCATTCAATATTGCAACCAGTGTTAATTTAGTTATTGCACAAAGACTCGCTAGACGTCTTTGCGACCATTGCAAAACAACGATGGAAATACCCCACGATGTTTTAAAAGAAGCTGGTTTTCCCGAGGAGCAAATAGGAACATTTGAAATTTTTGAACCAGTCGGTTGTGATAGTTGCACACGCGGGTATAAAGGTCGAGTGGGTATTTATCAAGTTATGCCTGTCTCAGAGACAATGGGAAGAATTATAATGGAAGGAGGCAATGCGATAGATATTGCCGATCAAGCCCAAAAAGAAGGTATAAAAGATTTACATCAATCAGGATTGCAAAAGGTTGTCCAGGGAGTCACCTCTCTGGAAGAAATTAATCGAGTAACGCAGGATTAATAATTATGGCGGTAGCAACGAAACCAGCAGCAAAAGCCCAAAGACAAAAACCGGCTAAGATTTCGACTTTTAGTTACTCTGGGGTCGACAAAAAAGGTAATAAAATTTCTGGAGAAGTGGTAGCAGACTCTCTTGCATTGGCAAAAGCACAGTTAAGAAAACAGGGAGTAATCCCTCGAAAGGTTGCCAAAAAAGCGGAACCTCTGTTTGGAGGAGCACGCAAAAAGCCAATTAAACCTGTAGATATAGCTATTATGTCAAGACAGCTCGCAACTATGATGAAAGCGGGCGTTCCCCTAGTTCAGTCATTTGAAATTATCGGAAAAGGGCATGAAAACCCATCTGTTTCAGACTTAGTTTTCGCAATCAAAACAGATATTGAGGCCGGCTCCTCAATGGGAGAAGCATTAAAGAAACAGCCTCAATATTTCGATGATCTTTTTTGTGATCTTGTTTCTGCAGGAGAGCAGTCTGGAGCGCTTGAAGAAATGCTTGACCGAATAGCCACATACAAAGAAAAAACTGAAGCATTAAAATCAAAAATAAAGAAAGCTCTTTTTTACCCGACCGCAGTAATTATTGCGGCAATTATCGTAACTTCAATTTTGCTTCTCTTCGTAGTACCAACTTTTGAAGAAATGTTCGCCGGGTTTGGGGCTGAACTTCCAGCATTTACGCAAATGGTTATCAATATGTCTAAATGGCTTAGCTCTAACTGGTGGATTATTCTAATTGGTATTGTGCTATTTACTGTTGCATTTAAACAACTAAAAAAGACATCGGAAAATTTTAGAAATAATCTGGATAAAGCCATACTTAAGCTACCCGTTGTCGGAGTCATATTAAATAAAGCCGCAGTCGCGAGATTTGCTAGAACTCTATCAACAACATTTGCTGCAGGAGTACCTTTAGTAGAAGCACTAGAGTCGGCGGCGGGCGCTTCGGGTAATTATGTATATCGTAGTGGTTTATTAAAAATACGAGACGAAGTGACAACCGGTATGCAGCTGAATCTTTCAATGACTAACTCAGCACTTTTTCCAGGAATGGTAAACCAAATGGTCGCTATTGGAGAAGAGTCCGGTGCTATAGATCATATGCTTACAAAAGTAGCAGATATTTATGAACAAGAAGTCGATGACTTAGTAGATGGATTAAGTGCTTTACTTGAACCTATTATCATGGCCGTTCTCGGGGTACTAGTAGGTGGCCTTATCATCGCAATGTACTTACCAATATTCAAGTTAGCATCGGTCGTGTAAATGGAAATAATAAAATTTTTTGTTGATACTCCAACAGCTTTCATAATAGCACTATCAATCGCCGGCCTTATGGTCGGCAGTTTTTTAAATGTTGTGATTTATCGCTATCCAACTATGTTATATCGCGAATGGTGTCTACTCGCGAAAGAAATCCTCTTAGAAAAAGGATTTCAAGTTAGTGGAGCACCCAATGATAAAAGACTAAGAGATTTAAAATATGGCATTGTTACTCCGAGATCGAAGTGTCCACACTGTAATCATCTTATCAGAGCGTGGGAAAATATACCTGTAATTAGTTATATAGTGCAGAAAGGAAGGTGTTCTCAGTGTTCAAAAAAGATAAGCTTAAGATATCCATTTATTGAAATAATAACAGGGGTTGCTTTTACCTACATTGCATTTCGTTTTGGAGTTTCTTGGCAAACATTAATCTATTTATGTGTTACTGCATTGCTTATTATCCAAACATTTATCGATATTGATCATAAAATACTACCAGACCCTTTAAATTATTTTTTGTTATGGCTTGGACTTGTTTCAGCAAGTTTGAATCTCACAATCGATCTTCATGAGTCCATTTATGGAGCTTTAGGTGGATACTTATCACTTTGGATTTTCTACTGGATTTTTAAATTAATAACAGGAAAAGAAGGCATGGGTCATGGCGACTTTAAATTACTTGCTGCACTGGGTGCCTTTGTTGGCTACAAACAACTGTTAATGGTTATTATCATGTCTGCTGGAGTTGGAGCCATTTTAGGTATAACTATGATGCTATTAAAGTTCAGCGATCGTGATACTCAAATTCCTTTTGGGCCTTATTTAGCGATCGCTGGATGGATTACTATATTTTGGGGCAACGATATTATTAAAAACTACTTCTCAGCAATGGGAGTTCAATAAAACCAGGATGTTTAAAGTCGGATTAACCGGCGGTATTGGCAGTGGAAAATCCACTGTATCCAATCTATTCCGCCTTAAAAATATTGATGTCATAGACGCCGATAAAATCGCAAGGGACGTTGTCGCAAAAGGATCTCAGGCTCTTAAGGAAATTGAAGATCGATTTGGGAGCGATTTAATTCTTGATTCTGGTGAACTCAACCGGGAAAAACTAAAAGTACAGGTATTCAATAACTCAAGCGATTTGAATTGGCTAAATCAATGTTTACATCCAAAAATTCGAGCAATAATTGAAACCAAGGTACAGTCTTCTAAAAGTCATTACGTAATACTGGATATTCCTTTACTCTTCGAAAATAAACTGGAAGGCTTAGTTGATAGAATATTAGTTGTAGACGTGCCTGAAGCGATACAGCAACAACGTGTAATGGATCGAGATGGTTGTAATCGGGAGCTGGTAGAATCTATAATAAAGAAACAGGTTTCTAGAGATTATCGCCTATCTCATGCTGATGATATTATTGATAACTCTCATTCATTAGATAATTTAAAAAAAGCAGTTTCAACACTACACCAAAAATATCGAGTACTATCTGAAAATGGTTGATAATTATCATTACTTTGAGTTTCCACTCAGCCAAAATTATCGACAATTATTGAGGCTTGAAAATACTTTCTCCCATTTTGAACGGTTAATTCGTTTAAATACAGAAGCATCTAATGAAGCTAGTTTATTGTGTATTGTAAATTTGCTTGAATATCTAAGTCGCATCGACATGAAAACGGAACTGATTCGTGAGCTTGAGGCCCAAACACACCAGTATGAAAAATTAAAATCAAATCCCGCTGTTGATGTAACAAAGTTAGAAAATTTTTTAGAACAGCTCGCAAAGCTCCATCAATGGGCTATTAATTATCGTGGTAGACTAGGCGATGACTTAAGACAGCAGCCACTAATAAAAAATATTTTAACTAAGCAGAGTTTGCATACTGGTGTATCTTCATGCGACTCCCCTGAGCTTTCTCGTTTTTGTCGTCTTTCTGCAGACAAAGCAAAATCATATATCGAAGAGTGGTATCACTCATTTGAAGGACTTAAAACGAGCGTTTCTGTAATTCTAAGATTAACTAGAGAATTATCCTCTTTTGAAACAGGCAGTGCGCCGATGGGCGACTTTTTAATAGAGAAACCTAATCCTGGAAATACACTTCTCAGAATCAGACTATCAAAGCATGACACTGTTTTTCCAGAGGTAAGCGCAGGAAAGCATCGAATTTCCATACACTTCTATTATCTAGATGATAAACTAACAAAACTAAAATGCCGAAAGGCCGTCAACTTCAAGTATGCAACTTGTGGATGGAAAGAGTCGTTATAAGATTATGAAGAAAGATTTAGTTGTAAGCTGTCCGAATTGTAAAAAGTCTGTTGCCTGGAATGATAACTTTCCTTTTAAACCTTTTTGTAGTGAACGTTGTAAACTTATCGACCTTGGAGAGTGGGCTGAAGAAAACCATAAAATTCCAGGAGAAAAAGTTCCGACATCACCTGATACGCATTAAAATTGTTTAGTGAGACGTGCGAAACTTAATTACATGAAATAAATGTCAATTAATAAACTCATTCAATAGTTTAGTGACGATTGCCTTGTTTGCTTCTGGAAACTCCAATCTTTCAATTTCCAAAATAGAAAACCATTGTACTTCTTGGCCTTCCATTCCTCTGGGACTTCCGTCAAAAGATCGCACAGAATAAAAATGCAGTTCTACAGATTTATCTGTGTAATGATGTTTAATCGAGTCAAATAATAGAGGTTCTTGAATTGAAATCCCTAACTCTTCTTTACATTCGCGCATAAGGGCTTCTACAAATGTTTCACCTGAATCGACTTTTCCACCAGGAAATTCCCACTTATTGCCTTGATGTTTGCTTTTTGGACGCTTTGATAAAAGAACTTTATCATCAGCAGTAATAATTGCGGCGACAACTTTAATCATAATAGCTATTTTAGAATAAAACCGGCCAGCTTAAGACTGGCCAGTTTTATTATTAGTCTAATTTAATCTTCCGTGACATTGCTTATACTTCTTACCAGAGCCACAAGGACATGGATCGTTACGTCCAACTTTGACTCCTTCTCGAACAAATGGAGTCGCTGGTTGTTGTGATTGATCGTTAGACGAAGTTTCTTGTCCCATCGCATTCGCTTGCTGATGTTGGAAGTTTAAGCGTTTAGCTTCAGCTTCTCGACGTCGCTGTTCCTCAACCGCTGCAGCATCCTCTTCGGATCTAACTTGTACTTTGGATAAAATACTAACAACTTCGTGCTTTATAGAGTCCAACATTTCTGTGAAAAGCTCGAATGCCTCTCTTTTATACTCTTGTTTAGGATTTTTTTGTGCATATCCACGTAGATGAATTCCTTGCCGTAAATGATCCATTGCAGCCAGATGCTCTCTCCAATGAGAGTCAACAGCTTGAAGCATGACTGACTTTTCAAATACTCTTAAAGTTTCAGCACCAACAGTTTGCTCCTTGCTTTCATAGTTTTCTTTAACTGCATTAATAATTTTAGTTCGTAATTTTTCTTCGTGAAGCTCTTCATCTTCTTCAAGCCACTTTTTAACTGGCAGCTCTATCATATACTCATTTTTGAATTGATCTTCTAACCCTTGAATATCCCACATACTATCGATGCTTTGTGGCGGAACATAAGTACTTATTTCATTATTTAATACATCAAATCGAATTGCATCTATGGTACTGGAAATGTCATCAGTCGACATTAATTCATGACGTTGCTCATAAATAACTTTTCGCTGATCATTTGCAACATCGTCGTACTCGAGCAACTGTTTACGAATTTCAAAGTTTCGAGCCTCAACTTTTCGCTGCGCATTTTCGATCGCTCGCGTAACCATTTTATGCTCTATTGCTTCTTCTTCTTCCCAGCCTAATCTTCGCAGCATATTGACCATACGTTCTGGTGCAAAAATTCTCATTAAGTCATCATCTAAAGAGAGGAAAAAGCGACTCAATCCAGGGTCGCCTTGACGTCCCGCTCGACCACGCAACTGATTATCAATTCGTCGTGACTCATGACGCTCAGAACCAAGTATTGCTAACCCTCCAGCCTCAAGAACTTTATCGTGGCGTACTTTCCATTCTTTTTCGAGAGCCTCAATTTTTTCTGCAACTTGTTCTTCTGATTTATCGGATAGCTTTTCTTTTAAAGCTTCTATTTCTGACTTTAAATTACCACCCAATACGATATCGGTACCTCGACCAGCCATATTAGTTGCTATCGTAACGACACCTGGTCGGCCTGCATCAGCGATAATTTCTGCTTCTTGCTCATGAAACTTCGCATTCAAAACTTTGTGATCAATTTTCTTTTTCTTTAGAACATTCGACAGTAATTCCGAAGTTTCAATAGAAGCGGTTCCTACCAATACTGGCTGACCTTTTTCTCGGCACTCCTCAATCTGTTCAATTAAGGCTTTATACTTTGCATCCCGAGTTAAAAACACAAGATCGGGCATATCGTTACGAACCATTGGTTTATTCGTTGGTATAACGACGACTTCTAAACCATAAATTTGCTGCAACTCAAAAGCCTCTGTATCTGCCGTTCCCGTCATGCCAGAAAGCTTATCGTAAATTCGGAAGTAATTTTGGAAAGTAATTGACGCCAACGTTTGATTTTCATTTTGAATCTTCACGCCTTCTTTTGCTTCAATTGCTTGATGTAATCCTTCTGACCATCGACGGCCAGGCATTGTTCGTCCCGTATGTTCATCAACAATCACTATTTCATCATTTTGAATAATGTAGTCGACATCTGGCTTGAAAAGAGTATGGGCACGCAAAGCAGCATTAACATGATGCAAAAGTGAAATGCTTTGAGCAGAATAAAGAGTCTGACCTTCCGGTAACAAACCAGACTCCGTTAAAAGTTGCTCAACACGCTCTTGACCTTGCTCTGTAAAATGAACTTGCTTCGATTTTTCATCGATCGTGTAATCACCCTCTTCTTCGATTACCTCACTATCATCTTCGCCGCTAACAATTTGTTGTTTAAGCTTTGGAATTAAGGTGTTCATTTTTTTGTAAAGAGCAGAAGAATCTTCGAGCGCACCAGAAATAATAAGCGGAGTTCGAGCTTCGTCAATTAAAATGGAATCTACTTCATCGACAATTGCAAAATTGAGTTCTCTTTGGACTTTATCTTCAAGACTAAAGGCCATATTGTCTCGCAAATAGTCAAATCCAAATTCATTATTCGTCCCATAAGTAATATCGCATTCATATGCGTGCTTTTTAACGTCTGGAGATTGTCCCGACAAAGCGCAACCGACTGTCAAACCGAGGAATTCATATAAAGGACGCATCCAATCGGCATCACGTTGCGCCAGATAATCATTAACTGTGATGACATGAACGCCTTTCCCAGTCAATGCATTTAAATAAGCAGGCAAAGTCGCCACTAAGGTTTTACCTTCACCGGTTCGCATCTCAGAAATTTTGCCTTCGTGCAACACCATCCCGCCAATCAGCTGAACGTCGAAATGACGCATGCCCATAACTCGCTTACCTGCTTCACGAGCAACTGCAAATGCTTCTTCCAGAATATCATCTAGGGTTTCGCCTTGAGAGAGACGCTGCTTAAAATTTTCAGACTTGGCTTTTAACGACTGATCATCAAGCTTCTCAAGATCAGCTTCAAAGGCATTAATCGCTTCAACACGTTTTTGTAAACGTTTAAGAATTCGTTGATTACGACTACCAAAAATCTTGGTTAAAAATTGTCCGAACATGACTTTCTCTTTTTTAATTGGTCGTTTTTATCTTAGTGCCAAGCGATGCATTGTACATTATTACAGACACCTATAAAACGCGTTTCCCACACGGCAAAGAGGTTTAATTGGGATTAAATATAAAATTACAAGGTGTAAAAATGCAAACAGCCGACCTTTAAGGTCAGCTGTTTAGAATTTACTTAATAAGAATAGATAAAACTAGGATTTACTGCGTCGATTTACATAACGAAGTGGATTAATCTGGCGCCCATCCTTTAAAATCTCATAATGAACGTGTGCTCCTGTCGAACGACCGGAGTTACCCATTTTAGCAATCGGCTCATGTTTTCCAATAACTTGACCAACTTCAACTAGTGCTTCTTTATTGTGTCCATAGCGAGTGACATAACCATCACCATGACTTATTTCAATTAACAAACCATAGCCATAACGATCACCAACAAAAGAAACCACTCCAGCCGCGGTACTAAGCACAGAAGAGCCCTCTTTTCCTGCAAAATCTAATCCAGCATGCCACGCAGGTCGCCCTGTAAAAGGATCAGTTCGACGACCATAAAATGATGACATCCAACCTTTGGCAATTGGTCGGCCAGAAATATATCGCTCAACGCCGATTTGCTTATCTAAAATCAATGATTCGAGAGCAGATAATTGCTGTTCACGACTCAATAATTGCTTGCTTATCTCGTCCAGCATCGCAAAAAACTCATCGCTACTGCTCGAGTTTAGGTTTTCATCAAACTCTTCAGGCCCACCCAAAGCAGGAGGAACCGAGAAATCAAATTCTTTTGCATCCAAACCAGCAATATTGGCCACGCGAGAGCCAGCAGCATCCAGTCTTCTTACGTGAGCTTGCAAAATACCTAACCTCGCGGTCAAAGCATTAATTTGCTTTTGAGATAACTCTTTCGCTCGCTCAACTTCTGACTTTTGCTCCACCAGTTGTAAACGCCAGTTTTCAATAGTCGACTGGTCAACATCAGCGATATGCCCTTGATACTTTGCAAGTTGATAACCGCTGATAGCAGTAATGACCGGTAAAGCAAGTGCAAAAGCGACTAGCATAAAAATGCCAAGCTTGGTGACCTTTAAACTGCGAATCCCGTGTCGAGAACGCTGTAATATCGTAAAACTCATTGATCCAATACCCTAATCTATTGGCTAACTTCTAACGTGGTAGAGTTAGTGTTCTTTTTGTTATTATTAATATTTGGAACGAAAATCCCCCTACATCCAACAACTTAGAGGACGTATGAAAAAACCTTCACCCGAATCATTGACCTCAATATCGGATAAAGCCGAGGGTTCACTAAGATATATTTTAGACAATTTAGCAAAAATCAAACAGTTAGACCAGATAGTTAAAGCAAAATTGAATAAAAATCTTACACCTCATTGTCGTGTTGCCAACTATCGGGATAACCGTATAGTCATTGCAGCCGACTCCAGCTCATGGGCAACACGCTTAAAATTTGAACTTCCGAATCTACTATCGAACTTAAGAGCCGAAGGATTCGCTGGCCTTCAGGCGATAGACGTCATCATTTCCGAAAAGCCACAGAAATAACAAATTTTACCTACGCTACTATACAAAAACGCCAAAGCAGAAGCTTTGGCGCCTTAGAAAATCAGGGATATCTAGACTGATAAAATGGGATTCATAATGTACGATATCGGAGCTGCTGTTGCATCTTCAAACGTTACAGTCTCCCACGCTTCCGAATCAGAAATCAAAGTTCGCAATAACTTATTATTGAGAGCGTGCCCTGATTTAAATCCTGAAAATGAACCAACTAAGCTATTGCCCAACAAATACAAATCACCAATTGCGTCTAAAATCTTATGTTTTACGAATTCATCTTCATAACGAAGACCGTCTTCATTCAAAATCCGATAATCATCCAGAACAATCGCATTCTCTAAACTTCCGCCTTGCGCCAGGTTTTTAGAACGAAGATATTCAATATCATTCATAAAACCAAAGGTTCGCGCTCGACTTACTTCTTTAACAAATGACGTGCTAGAAAAGTCGATAACTGATGTTTGCGATCGGTCTTTGAATACAGGGTGATCAAAATCAATCGTAAAAGAAACTTTAAAACCATCGAATGGCTCGAAAACGGCTTTCTTATCACCATCTTCAACAACCACTTTTTTCTTAATTCGAATAAACTTTTTAGCTTTGCTCTGCTCTTCAATACCGGCAGACTGCAATAAAAACACGAAAGGACCCGAACTACCATCCATAATGGGTACTTCAGGTGCAGAAACATCGATATAAGCATTATCAACACCAAGGCCAGCCATCGCAGCAAGCAAATGCTCAACGGTTGAAATTCTCACATCATCTTTTATAAGACAGGTAGAGAGGGTAGTGTCACCCACATTCTCTGGTGCAGCAGCAATCTCAACGACAGGCTCTAAATCAACACGACGAAATACAATTCCGGTATCAACAGGGGCAGGACGAAGAGTCAAATAAACTTTTTCACCAGTGTGCAAACCAACACCAGTAGCTCGAATGGCAGTACGTAAAGTACGCTGTCTAATCATTAAGCTATCACTCCAATAACTGTGTTTCTGAGGAGCTCCACTCCGACATACCATCCATGAAGGGCACACATCGTACCAGAACTCAAACACGTTTGAAACTTTAGTAGTACATTTTTTACTCAAAGTGCGAAAATTATCAAATTTTCGCTTTTTTGACACGACTTTGAGTCCATTTGAGCCGTATTTTCGATCATTTCTAAGCTCAATCAAAGCTTTTTCAGCACAATAGTACTACACGACCACATAAGCAGGCACAGAAGGGGGGCACCTGCTCAGTGTTTGTACACTAGACAACAATAATTAACGTTATCTGAACAGAAGCTTAATCGGCCTGCTTTCTCAAAAATGCCGGAATATCAAGATAATCCATATCACTACCCGCAGCGTTTTTCGTCTCTCCTCCATTTTGTTGACGAATTACGGTTGGGCGATCCAGCTTCTGATAGTCAGTTGACCCATCTGGTTTCAGATTTTCTTCAGTCTTAGACACCAGTTTTACAGGTTGCTCACCTTTAGCCAGAAGCCCTGTAGCCACCACTGTGACCCTCAATTCATCATTAAGTTCAGGATCAATAGCAGTTCCTACAACAACCGTCGCTTCTTCTGAAGCAAAATCTTGAACAATACTTCCAACTTCAGCGAATTCATCAATGTTCATATCTTCGCCACAAGTAATGTTGACCAATATTCCTCGAGCACCCGACAAGTCAACATCTTCAAGCAAAGGACTAGCAACAGCAGTTTCTGCGGCGATTTTCGCACGGTTTTCACCAGAAGCAATTCCAGTTCCCATCATTGCCATACCTTTCTCTGACATAACTGTGCGAACATCTGCGAAATCGACATTTATTAAGCCAGGTCGTGTGATTAACTCAGCGATCCCTTGCACAGCACCGTGCAATACGTCATTTGCCGCACGAAATGCTTCTGTCAGTGCTTTACCCTTTAATACAGATAACACTTTGTCATTCGGCACAATTATTAAAGAGTCTACATGGCGTCGCAACTCTTCAATCCCTTCTTCTGCAACTTTCATGCGTTTTTTCAACTCAAAGAAAAATGGTTTTGTCACCACAGCAACAGTAAGAATTCCCATTTCTTTCGCGATCTCAGCAACAACTGGCGCAGCACCGGTTCCTGTTCCACCACCCATTCCGGCGGTCAAGAACACCATATCAGTGTCTTTAAGCACTTCCTGAATGCGCTCACGATCTTCAAGAGCAGCTTGGCGGCCAACTTCCGGATTAGCTCCAGCACCCAACCCTTTGGTAATACTGCCTCCCAACTGGATGGATGTTCTAGCATTTGATTTACTTAATGCTTGCGCATCTGTATTGGCGCAAACAAAATCAACACCGTCGATATTAGCAGCAAGCATGTGTTCGACAGCGTTGCCACCTCCGCCTCCAAGGCCAATGACTTTAATAACTGCACGATCCTGGCAGTTATCTATCAGTTCAAACATATTAGGCATAGTTATTTCCCCTTCTTCTTCAACTTCAATAATTCAGACGATTAAAAACCGCTGAACCAACTTTTCATTCGCTCAAAAACCGATATCACTCCTGACGACTTTCGAGGCGTGAAATGAAAATCTCTCGTTTGCTGGTGTCCATAAAGTAACAATCCAACACCCGTTGCATAAATTGGATTGCGAACAACATCCGACAATCCTTTTACATATTGCGGCATTCCTAAACGGACTGGCATATGAAATACTTCTTCTGCCAATTCAATGAGCCCTTCCATTTTTGAAGAGCCTCCCGTCAGAACAATCCCCGCAGGAATAATTTCCTCAAATCCGCTACGACGCAATTCTGCCTGGATTAAATTAAACAGCTCCTCGTAACGAGGCTCAACTACTTCAGCCAATGTTTGACGAGACAAACGTCTAGGCGCTCGTTCACCAACACCAGGAACTTCAATAGTGTCTTCTAAAGAAGTTAATTGGCGTAATGCGCAAGCGTATTTAATTTTAATATCTTCAGCGTGTTGTGTTGGCGTTCTTAAAGCAACAGCGATATCGTTCGTAACTTGATCACCCGCAATTGGAATTACGGCCGTATGTCTTATTGCACCCTCAGTGAAAATGGCAATATCTGTTGTTCCACCACCGATATCAACTAAACAGACTCCCAGTTCTTTTTCGTCTTCAGTTAGAACTGAGTAACTCGATGCTAACTGCTCTAAAATAATGTCATCTGTGTCCAATCCACAGCGACGCACACACTTAACAATATTTTGGGCCGCACTAACCGCTCCCGTCACCATGTGAACTTTAGCCTCCAAGCGCACCCCCGACATTCCAATCGGTTCACGAATCCCTTCTTGATTATCAATAACAAATTCTTGTGGCAGTACATGTAATATTTTCTGGTCAGCGGGAATTGCCACGGCTTTCGCAGCGTCAATGACCCTCTCAACATCTTGAGCATTAACTTCTTGATCACGAATGGCAACTATTCCGTGAGAGTTCATACTTTTGATATGACTACCAGCAATACCTGTAAATACAGAGTGTATTTGACATCCAGCCATTAACTCAGCTTCTTCTACTGCTCTTTGTATTGATTGCACAGTTGATTCAATATTGACAACAACACCTTTCTTTAATCCCCGAGAAGGATGTGAGCCAATACCAATAATATCAATTTGATCATTAGCATTAACTTCGCCCACAATAGCGACAACTTTAGATGTTCCGATATCTAATCCAACAATCAATTTTTTTTCTGGTGCTCTTGTCATATTCGCTCTCTATATCACCCTGAACTAATTGTGAGCTACTTGTTCGTTTTTGTTATCTTCCCAGCCCACAGCAACACCTGATTGGTAACGCAAATCGATGTAAGCCAAATGTTTATGATTTTGAGTCGATGCCTTTTCTACAACTAACAGAAATCTTTCGAGTCTCTCTGGCAAATCTTTTTTGCCTAAATACAGTCGGATTCCATTTTCTAATTTCATAATCCAACCTTGATGTGCCGAAAAATCTAAACGAACAATACGGTAGTCATTTTCTGGCATTTGCTCTGAGAAAAAATGATACATCGATAGTAAATCTTCCAAATCACCAAACTTGCCATATAGCAAAGGCAGTTCAGCAAACTTATTAATGTTAGTTGGTTCAAAAATAATACCTTCCTGACTAATCAGTTGTTTATTATTTAAGTTTAACCAAGGTTGATGCTCTTCTATTGATAGCATTAAAGTATTTGGGTAAATTTTTCGAGCAGAAACACTTTTCACCCAAGGGTGTTCAATCATCACACGTGTTATTTCATCCATACTCAACGTAAAGAAAGAACTTTCAACATTTGATTTCAAATAAACTTCTAACTCTTGTTCTGACACAAATTCAGCAGAGTTCAATAAAGCAACTCTCCAGTTCTCTGTTTGTCTATCAGTCGTCTGAACGTCTTCTTTTTGGGATAGCTGTTGAGTCTTATCCATACTCACCGGCGACTCGGAGCTAACGGTCTTACTCCACCACTCCGAAATAGGTTCCGCAAAACGCCAAGAAGCTACCGACAAACAAATGCCTAAAAAAGAAAAAGCAACAGCCTTAAGCCATTTTGCTCCTTCCTTTTTCGAATCATTCGTTTTTACGGTCGCCATTCGACGCTTTCTATCACTCATAAACTTGTCTTTAATATTTCCACTGTCAATTGGTTAAAACTGATACCTTTTTGTTTAGCTGCTTTTGGAACCAAACTCGACTCAGTCATTCCTGGAACGGTATTCGCTTCCAAGAGCTTGAATTGCTGAGTAGCGTTATCTCGAATAAAGTCCACTCGTCCCCAACCTTTACATCCCAAACTATTAAATGCAGTTAACGCCATTGATTGAATCAAAACTTCTTCTTCTTCATTCAAACCACTAGGACAAAAGTATTGAGTGTCTTTAGAGTTATATTTAGCTTCGAAATCATAAAAATCTCGAGTTGTTTCCATAGAAATACTCGGCAGTGCCTCATCATTCAAAATAGACACGGTATACTCTTTGCCTTCAATAAATGACTCAACCAACACCTCACTATCAAACTCACGGGCGTGCTCAATGGCATCCATTAAACTCTCTATAGAGTCAACTTTACTCATACCAACACTTGAACCCTCATGCGATGGTTTAACAAATAAGATTGGACCTAACTTACCAAAAACTTGCCTTAAGAATTGGTCATTCATCTTATCTTTACTGGTTACTAAAACATGGGCCGCAACGGGCAATCCCATCGCTTTCCAAATCATTTTACTGCGCCATTTATCCATTGCTAATGCACATCCCAATACGCTACTACCGGTATAAGGAATGTTTAAAGTCTCTAACACACCCTGAAACTGTCCGTCTTCTCCTCCACGACCATGAAGTGCATTCCAAGCACGATCAACTTTTTGTTGAATTAAATCAGATATAGAATTTTCTTTAGGATCAAATGCAAAAGCATTAATCCCTTCCGATAAAAGCGCTTTCAGAACGGCTTCCCCAGAGCGCAAAGATATCTCTCGTTCAGCCGAATTTCCGCCGAGTAAAACTGCGACTTTTCCAAATTGTTCGGCATACTCGCTGCTCATTAAATTAACTCTTCAAAAAAATAGTTTCTTTATTACGATGCCAATGACTTGAAATCTTGCCAACATCTCCGGCGCCCTGTGTCAGAACCAAGTCGCCATCATTTAAAACATTTGGCATCAGTTCATCTAACTTATCTCGACTCTCAACATAAATGGGTTCAAGCTCTCCTCGCTGACGAATACTGCCACATAACGCTTTGCTGTCAGCTCCTGCTACAGGTTTCTCACCCGCTGCGTAGACGTCAAGTAAAAGCAGCACATCAACAGAAGACAAAACAGAAACAAAATCTTCGTACAAATCTCTCGTTCTTGAATAGCGATGAGGTTGATAAACCATAACCAATCTTCTTTCTGGCCAACCTTCTCTAACAGCTTCAATAGTCGCCTTTACTTCTTTAGGGTGATGTCCATAATCGTCAACCACTTCAACTTCACCTTTTGCGCAAGGGAAGGTACCGAAGGAGTGGAAACGACGGCCAATTCCTTCAAAGTTTAATAATGCCTCTTTAATCGCGGGTTCTTTAACGCCTTCTTCAATTCCGACAGCAATAGCAGCCAACGCATTTAAGACATTATGCTTACCAGGTAAATTCAAATCGATTGCAATCGGTCGTCCAGTTTGTTTACGTTGCACCTGAAAACGACTGACATTTCCTACTTGAGAAAAATCCATCGCTCGATAATCCGCTTTTTCATCAAACCCGTAGGTGACATAAGGTCGAGATAATCTAGGTAAAATTTCTCTAACAACAGGATCATCGATACACAATACAGCCAATCCATAAAACGGAAGATTATGAAGGAAATCGACAAAAGCTTGTTTCAAATTGTCAAAATCACCATAAGTATCCATATGATCGGCATCAATATTTGTCACAACGCTCACTAAAGGCTGCAAATGCAAAAAGCTTGCGTCACTCTCATCGGCTTCCGCAATAAAGTAACGGCTCGATCCCATTTGAGCATTACTACCAGCACTATTTAATACGCCACCAATTACAAATGTAGGATCCAAGCCACCTTTCGCACAAACTGTCGTGATCAAGCTAGTCGTTGTCGTTTTTCCATGAGTTCCCGCAATAGCAATACCGTGTCGATATCGCATTAACTCAGCTAACATTTCGGCACGTCGAACGATAGGTATTCGTCTCATACGCGCGGCTTCCAGTTCTGGATTACTGCTATCAATAGCGGACGAGACTACAACCACATCTGCACCTAAGACATTATTCGCGGTATGAGAAAAGCTTATATCGGCTCCCATCTTAATTAATCGATCAGTTACAGAGCTTTGATTTCTATCCGAACCTGAAATCCGATATCCTTGATTAAGCAACACCTCGGCAATTCCGCTCATACCGACACCACCAATACCGACAAAATGAATTTGACGAATTCGCCTCATTTCTGGAATTGGAAAGTTTTGCTTTATCGATTTCATAAATTAACTACTCTTAATCAAAGACTCACAAAAATCACTGATTTTTGTTGATGCATTTATAATTGCTAACTTTTTTGCTGCACGAGACATTTCTAAAATTTTTTCAGGCTGCTCTATAAATTCATTTAACAATGACTCAACTTGTTCTATGTTCGCTTGCTGAATCACTTTCGCCGCGCCTTTATCCGCAAGAACTTTAGCATTTGCTGTTTGATGATCATCCACCGCAAATGGATAAGGCACAAATATCGCAGCAATTCCGATTACAGAAACTTCACTCACAGTTAAAGCACCTGAACGGCAAATTACAATATCCGCCCATTGGTAGGCTTTATCCATGTCATGAATAAATTCACTAACAACCACAGACTCAGAAAACGAATCATAATAAGATTTAACGGTTCCTAGTTTACCTTTACCTGTTTGGTGCCAAACCGAAATCTTATTTTCTAGCAGCAACAAGCGAAAGGTTTCTGGAAGATGATCGTTAAATGCTTGTGCGCCACGACTTCCACCCACGACCAAAACATTAATCGGACGATTATTCGCGAGTTTCAGCTCTTTATTTAACTTCACCAATGACTGACGAATAGGATTTCCTGTTGTCACTACTTTCGGGTGTCGTTCAAAGACCCCTTCAAAAGCCTGACACACCAGCGACGCGAATTTTGACAACAATTTATTCGTCAACCCAGCAACAGCATTTTGTTCATGAATGATTAATTTACGTCTCATTAAATAAGCAGCCAAACCACCTGGACCACTAGCAAAACCACCAAATCCCAATACCAATTGACTTTTCGATGTCACAATAAATCGCATTGCTTTAATCACACATAGCAATAGCAAAAATGGTGCTTTTAATAAATCAAGCTTTCCTTTGCCTCGTAAACCACTAACTGGTAACGAGTACATAGGTATTGATTCTCTTGTAACAAGCTCTTGCTCCATTCCACCATCTGAGCCTAACCAAGTTACAGAATAGCCTCGTGTCATTAATTCATTAGCTACAGCTAATGCCGGATAAATATGGCCTCCGGTACCACCCGCCATAACTAATACATTTGGCGCACTATCCATTTTTGCGCCTCCTTTTACTTCTACTGCTTTTTGCCAATTCACTTTGAGTTTCGTAGTGAACACGTAACAAAATTGAAATCGCTACACTGCATACAACTAAACTGTTTCCACCATAACTGATAAATGGCAAAGTTAACCCTTTCGTAGGCAAGGCTCCACTACTGACACCAATATTGACCAATGCTTGCAAAGTAAGCCAAATAGTAATTCCATAAGCCAGATAAGCGGAATATGCCTGTTGTAATTTTAAAGCTTCACGCGCAATTTTCATTCCGCGCCAGAATAAAAAAAGAAATAATGCAACAACCGCTAAAACACCTATAAATCCAAATTCCTCAGCAAATACAGCAAAAACGAAATCGGTATGTGCTTCTGGCAAATAAGATAGTTTTTGAATGCTATTACCTAACCCTTCACCAAACCAATTTCCACGACCGAAAGCTATTAGTGATTGAGTTAACTGATAGCCCGAACCAAAAGGATCTTTCCAAGGGTCTAAAAATACCATCAAGCGTTCATAACGATATGGTTGGCTAATTGCTACCCCAAACAAAGCAGCACCAACACCACCGCTCAGTAATATGAACTGCCACAACTTAGCGCCGGCAATAAACATCATACTCAGAGTTGTTATAGCAATAACCGCTGCCGCACCAAAGTCAGGCTCAGCAACTAGTAGAACAGTAATTAAACTTACGACAAGGAGAGGCTTAATAAAACCTTGTATCTGTGTTTGTAACTCATCCGTTCTTCTCACTAAATAACCAGCAATGTATGTAATCACAAAAAGCTTTACTAGCTCTGATACTTGAACAGTAATCGGCCCAATTGCAATCCAGCGCTTACTACCATTAACTGTTCTTCCGATAAATAAAACCGCGACTAGCAGAATAATCGATACGATCAACAAATAAGGTCCGTACTTTTGCCACAATTCAATCCGTAGACCTAAGGTTACATAAGCAGCTACAAGAGCAATTGCCAAATAAGCAAAGTGCCGCTTAATAAAGAAAAACGCATTAGCTTCAATATGTTTTTCAGCGTACGGTATAGAAGTTGAGACAACCATCATTCCGCCAATTGCCAATAAAACAAAAACAGTCATTAATAACTTTGTATCTATCAACTGAGTAATATTACTTGGAAGCGTTAACGTTTGACTCATACCGCCTCCTTCACTAGTTGCATGAAATGCTCTCCACGCTGAATGTAATTTTCATACATATCTAAGCTCGCACATGCGGGAGAAAAAAGAACACAATCACCGGTCTTTACAACTTGCTTTACTTGATTGACCGCAGTATTTAGATTGGACACTTTAATGCACAGGTCACCCGAAACTGTTGACAAAATTTTGTCAGCATCTTTTCCAAAAACATAACATCTAACGACATAACTCTCTATGTACTGTCCCAGCTCAGATAGATCCGCTCCCTTAGCATCACCGCCAGCAATTAAGTAGAGATTTTTTGCGGATTTAGCAAAACTATTAATTGCACTTAGTGATGCACCGACATTTGTCGCTTTTGAATCGTTGACCCATAAGACGCCGTCGTTCGAAGCAACTATCTGACAACGATGTTCCAAACCAGAATAATCGGATAACGCTTGAATCACACTAGAATCAATCGTTAATCCATAGAGTTCTAGTATCGCCAAGCAAGCCGCGATGTTTAATCCATTGTGAAATCCTTTTAATTGTACATCACTCTCATTAACTAACGTCGCACCAAATCTCTCGATAATAAATCCATTATTAGATTGAGAAACTTTAAAGTCAGCAGTATCTGAAGCTCCAAATGAAAGCTGATTACCAGGCATTGACAGATCATGCGTTAACGAATCGTCAATGTTAACTGCAGCCGAATCACTAAACTGATACAATTTTCGTTTAATATTGGCGTAATTTTCTAACGTTTTATGCCGATCCAAATGATCTTCACTAATATTTAAAACACAAACTACCTCAGCATTTAAACTTTTAACCGTTTCCAATTGAAAGCTCGATAACTCTAAAACAAATATTTCCACATCATTATCATCTAAGAGGTCTAAAACAGGATGTCCAATATTACCAGCCACAATGCAGCGTTTGTTCAGTTTACTAAGCAACCATCCCAAGCAGTCACAAACGGTTGATTTTCCATTTGACCCCGTAACGGCGATGATAGGTGTTTTACATTCTCGGGCGAAAAGCTCTATATCACCAACCACTTCCAATTCGTAATCTTTGATTGCCTTTGCCAATTGAGGATGAGATAAGTCAACTCCAGGGCTCGCTACTAACAAATCAAAATTCTCAAAGCGAGAGCTTTCAAATTCGCCACGATGAATCTCAACTCGTTCGTCAAATTCAGCAAATAACGAGTGATACGATGCATCTTCACGAGAATCAAAGACTGAAACTTTCCAGCCTTTACGCAAACCATAACGTACGCATGAAGCACCGGTCATACCGAGCCCCAATACAGCTACGTTAAATATTTTTGCGTTAGTCGTTTTCATTCTTTACCGTATCTTAAGTGTTGCTAGTCCAATAAGAACCAACACAACTGAAATAATCCAAAAACGGACGATAACTCTTGGCTCTGGCCAACCTTTCAATTCATAATGATGATGTAAAGGCGCCATATTAAAAATTCTTCTGCCAGTTAACTTGTATGATCCAACTTGTAAGATGACCGAAACTGTTTCCATAACAAATATTCCGCCCATAATAAACAAAACAAGCTCCTGTCTAACTGCAACCGCCAAAGTCCCTAAAGCTGCGCCCAAACCAAGGGCTCCAACATCACCCATAAAAACTTGCGCAGGATAAGCGTTAAACCATAAAAAACCTAACCCGGCCCCAACAATCGCTCCACAAAAGATCGTTAGCTCACCAACCCCAACGACATAAGGAATCGCTAGATATTCAGAAAAATTTATATTTCCAGTTACATATGCAAATATTCCTAATGCACCGGCTACCAAAACGGTAGGTAAGATAGCTAGTCCATCTAACCCATCCGTTAAGTTGACTGCATTGCTTGTTCCAACAATGACAAAGTAAGTCATAGGAATAAAAAAAACTCCCATAGCGATAGCTACATTTTTAAAAAATGGAACTATCAAAGTTGTTTCGACCGGAGACGTTTGTGTTTGAAATAAATAAATGGCAACTGTAAGACCAACAACCGACTGCCAAAAATATTTCCATCGAGCTGGCAAGCCCGTTGGATCTTTACGAATGAGTTTTCGATAATCATCTACCCATCCAATAATCCCAAAAGCTAACGTTGACAATAAAACGACCCACACATGGCGATTTTCTAAATCACCCCATAGCAATGTCGATAATGCAATAGCAATTAGAATTAATGCACCACCCATAGTTGGCGTGCCAGACTTTGATAAATGTGTTTGTGGTCCATCATTTCTTACT
The DNA here is from genome assembly GCF_007570825.1 of Pleionea sediminis. Lineage (GTDB taxonomy): Bacteria > Pseudomonadota > Gammaproteobacteria > Enterobacterales > Kangiellaceae > Pleionea > Pleionea sediminis. The sequence continues at coordinate 533,481 of NZ_SUNB01000002.1, forward strand.
GTTTGTCCGATTTGATAATGAGCTAATTTTCTGATCATTATCGGACCAATAAACAGAGAAAGCAGCAACGCAGTAATAACACTGAGAATGGCTCTTAGCGTCAAGTAATTAAATACATTAAAGCCAGAATAGTATTGCTGTAAATATTCAGTTAACCACAGTAACATTAACACGCCCCCTCAAAATTTTGCTGCGTCCACTTGAGAATGGGTGTAACTATGTCTTCCATGTGAGCGCTTCGAGATCCTTTAAGCAATACAGCTGTTTTTTTGTTTTTAATTTTTTCAATAATAAAGTCGACCATTTCCTTTTGAGTAGCAAAATGATAAGCCCCTTCTTTAAAAGCCTGGTGAGCAAAATGACTTAACACGCCAATTGTCAGTAGTAAGTCAACTCCCGATTCTTTTGCATATACACCTGCTTTATGGTGATACTCTCTCGCCTCATCACCTAATTCTCCCATATCGCCAAGCGCTAATATTTTTAATCCATCTTCATTAGTTAATACATCAATGGCTGCTGCCAATGATGTGTAGTTTGCATTGTAGGAATCATCAATAATTACCAACTCATCACTAGGACGATGAACTTCTAGCCGTCCTTTAACACCGGTAAATCCTCTCAATGATGCAACAATGTTTTCTATAGAAATGCCTATTGATAAACATGCCGCCGTTGCTGCTAATGCATTCATAACATTATGACGACCGGGTACTGCCAAGGACACTTCATGACATTTACCATTATGATGTAAATGAAAACGCACACCTGACGGTTTACTTGAATCAATACTTGTAGCGAATATATCCGCTTCATTTTTGATACCAAAAGTAACTTTCTTTTGACCTATTCGCGCTCGCCAATAATTTGCAAAATTATCATCCACATTAATAATGGCAGTTCCTTTGGCATTGAGTCCTTCGTATATTTCACCTTTCGCCTCAGCCACCCCTTGCAAATCACCAAAACCTTCTAAATGAGCGGCTGCCACATTATTAATTAGAGCAACATCTGGGCGAACCAATTCCGTTGTGTATCTAATTTCTCCAGGGTGATTCGCACCCATTTCCACTACAGCGAACTCATGTTCTTTAGTTAGTCGTAACAACGTTAATGGAACACCGATCTCGTTATTTAAATTGCCTAGTGTAGATAGCGTTTCTCCTTCATGATTGAGAATAGATGCAATCATTTCTTTTACCGATGTTTTGCCAACACTACCCGTCAATCCAATAACTTTGGCTGTTGATTTTTCTCTGATAAGTTGAGAAATTTGTCCCAAGGCATTTCTAGTATCTTTCACTATTACTTGAGGAACATCTAAACTAGACTGTTGCTCAACAACCAATCCTATAGCACCATCGTTAACAGCTTGTTCCAGAAAAACATGAGCATTGAAATTAGCCCCTTTTAACGCTACAAACAAACAACTTTCATTTGACTTTCGAGTATCAGTATTAATTTCATGAACTAATACATCTTCACCCACGAGTTGACCTTGTGTTGCTCGTGCTATTTCTGACATCTTTATCGGTATCATGCAGCTCGCTCCTTTAAAACTTCTCGAGCCAACTCAACATCACTAAGATGAAATTTCTTAGTACCTATTATTTGATAATCTTCATGTCCCTTGCCGGCCACTAAAATGATATCGTCAGAAGAGGCGAGCTTTGACGCCTCAACGATAGCTTCCTTTCGATCTTGAATGTATGTAACTCGATCCGGACTCTTTAATCCAGTTCGCATTTGTTCAATAATGCTATAAGGATCTTCCGTTCTTGGATTATCATCAGTAAACAGTACTGCATTAGAATACTTTTCTGCGACCTTTGCCATAATAGGCCGCTTCGCAGGATCTCTATCACCACCACAACCAAAAACAGTGATTATTTTTCCCGTACAGTGATCTCGAATTGCAAGAAGCGCTTGCTCTAACGCATCAGGAGTATGGGCATAATCCACAATAATACTAGGCTGACCTTTTTCTCGAATAAATTGCATACGCCCAGCAACGGAAGTGACTTGATTAACGGCCTCTAATACTTTTTGTACGTTACCTAATTTAATACCAAGCACCGCAACAACGGATAAAATATTATTGATATTAAAACGACCAACAAGCGGTACTTTAATTTTTCCCTCTCCCCAAGGTGTGAATACATCAGCCTGAATTCCTTTTTGATTAAGTTGAATATTCTCAACCCAAACCCATTGACTTAAATCAGCACCTTCACTCGGCTGTTTTGCTGAAACAAATATTTTACGAGCTTTAATCTCAATATCTTTCTTTAACTTTCGACCAAATTTGTCATCGACATTAATTACCACCCATTTTAAATTCTCAAACAAAAATAAACGGCGCTTAGCCAAACCATATGCATCCATTGTTTCATGGTAATCTAAATGCTCATGAGTCAAGTTGGTAAATACGGCAATGTCAAATGAAACGGCGTCTATTCGTCCTTGAACAAGTCCATGAGACGATACTTCCATAGCACTATTTCCGCATCCACTCTCCACTGCTTTATTAAGTTCTTTTTGAATTGTAATAGCATCAGCTGTTGTATTTTCATTTGAAACTTGTGCACCATAAGCTCCGCACCCCAAAGTTCCCATTGTCCAACAACATTTGTCAATTGTCTGAATCGTTTGAGCCAACATTTGAACACAGCTGGATTTTCCATTTGTCCCTGTCACGCCAATTACATTAAGTTTTTCAGAGGGATTATCATAAAATAATGAAGCCAACGCACTAAGGCGTTGATTAAGATCGTGGATCAATACAACAGTAATCGACAATTGAGCTAAATCACAAGCGACTGTCTCAGACAAATCATTCGCTTCACAAATAACAATACATGCACCATTTGCAACCGCATCATGAATAAATTGCCTGCCATCTAATTGGTGACCAACACAAGCAACGAAGCCAACATCTTTTGTTACTTTACGACTGTCTACTGTCCAATCATTAACTTTTAAAACTTTTTCGCCACAGAGTAGCTTCGCGTCTTTATACTTTTCACTAATTGAGTCGAAGTCAAAAATTTTATCCACGGTTCACCACCTTAGAATCTTTTGCTTCAACAATTTGTTCGATTTTATCGGGAACAATATTCAATAAACGCAACGCTTTTTCTGCTACATTAGAATACACAGGTGCGGCAACATCACCGCCGTAATATACATCGCCTTCTGGTTCATCAATCATGACAACCATCGCAATTTTCGGGTCACTAACCGGTGAGATTCCAGCAAAGAAAGATAAGTACTCATCACCGTAACCACCTTTAACTGCTTTACGCGCAGTACCTGTTTTTCCGGCTGTTCGATAGGATTCAAGAGCAGCATCAGTTGCAGTCCCACCTTCATTTACGACAGTTTCCATCATCGCTAATACTTTTTGTGTCGCACTTTTAGAAAAGATACGCTCTTCACTGATTGGTTTATCGAGCTTTAAAAAAGAAACGGGACGTTTTATACCGCCACTACCAATCACCGCATATGCTTGAGCCAGCTGTAGAGGAGTCACTTGGAATCCATAACCATAAGCCATTGTCGCTTTTTCAAATTTCGACCAATTAGGTCTAACATTAAATCGACCGCTGCTTTCTCCGGGAAATCCACTTCCGGTATCCAGACCAAACCCTAATCGATAAAAAGTATCTAAAAAACTATTATCATCTAACGCCAACGCCAATTTTGATACTCCGACATTACTCGACTTTTGCAAAATCTTTGTCACGGTTACTGTTCCATGATTGACCCCATCACGTACCCAATGATTACCAACGCGCATTTTTCCGGGTCCAGTCGAAATCAGAGTCCCAGGTTTTACAATATCTTTTTCAAGTGCAGTTAATACCGTAAAAGGTTTTGCCGTAGATCCAGGTTCAAACATATCTGTAACAGCACGGTTTCGAGTAAGTTGAGGCTGACGCTGGTCTTTTCGGTTTGGGTTGTAAGATGGTTGATTCACCATTGCTAAAACTTCACCGGTGTCAATGTCAACTATCACCAAACTGCCGGCTCGCGCACCATGACGTAATACAGCAGCTTTCAATTCGCGGTAAGCTAAAGCTTGTATTCGAGAATCCATACTTAAAGCGATCGACTCCCCCTGCTTTGCATCGTCCACAACACCTTTGTTTTCAATAACATTGCGATGTAAATCAACGATTACCTTTTCCTTGCCGGGTTCACCAATCAGTAAATCGTTATAAGCTTTTTCAACACCTTCTAATCCATTGGCATCAATACCAGTAAACCCAACTACATGAGAAGTTATTTCTGCAGTTGGGTAGTAACGTCGTTGCTCTTTTTGTAAGTACACTCCATCGATATCAAGTCGATGAATAAATTTAGCGAGTTCAGGATGTAATTGACGTTGTAACCAAACAAACCGTTTATCTTTTCGTTCTTGAACAAATCTTTTTAGTTCTCCTTCGGTCATCTTTAATGCATTAGCCAATTGCTTCCAACTGACAGAGTGCAATGTTGAAGGGGTTTTTAATATCGTTTTAGGATCAATCCAAAGAGATTCAACAGGGATGCTCCTTGCAAGCTCAACACCATTTCGATCAACAATCACACCTCGTCGAGTATCAATTCCTTGAATTCTGACACTTCGTTTGTCGGCCTCGGATGAAAGTCGGCTTGTTTCGTATATTTGCAAATAGGCAGCCCTGGCTAACACACCCACAAAAGCAAACGAAATTACACACAGCATCAATATATGACGCCATGTGCAAAGTGGTATGCCTTTTGGTTTTCGTGCTTGTCCCATTACTGTCCTATTATTATTTATCGATATTGTTTAGTGGTTATCGTCTTTTATTAAAATTTCATCTGTCGCCGCGACATTTTTCATCGCTAATTTTTTCCTCGCAATGCTTTCAATTCTATTATGTTCAGCCAGAGCTCCCTGTTCGAGTCGCAATGCCTCCCATTCCATCTCAAGCTCATATTGCCGGTGCTTCAAATCTTCTAAGTGAGCCGTTTGAGAACGCGTTAAATGGGTCACATAAGCTACGCCAATCGCATGCACCCACACAATGCCTCCCAATAATAAAATCCAACGCAATCTGAATAAGTTTTTTAGCATCACCAGAGGTAATGTTTTCTCCAACTTAGAAACGAACAGCTTAAGCCAATTCATAATTTTTCTGCCACACGCATAATGGCGCTTCTTGAACGAACATTATCATCTACTTCAACATCACTTGGCTTTATGGGCTTACCATGCAATTTAACTTTTGGTTTAATTGCATCTGCCATTACGGGCAAATCTTTTGGAAAATCATCTGCCTTGGCTAGCTTTTTAAAAAACCGTTTTACAATTCGGTCCTCTAACGAATGAAAGCTAATAACAACTAATCGGCCTCCGACTTTCAATGCATCGTACGCAGCTTCTAATCCTCGCTCTAAATCACTTAACTCTTCATTAATAAAAATACGAATTGCTTGAAAACTTCGTGTTGCCGGATGTTTGCCAGGATCTTTTTTAGGCACAGCATCGTCAATAATCTTGGCCAATTGAAGAGTTGTCGTTATTGGCTGTTCTGCCCGACTTTCAACAATGCGACGAGCAATGCGTGATGCGAATTTTTCCTCACCATATACTTTTAGAACGTGGCGTATTTTTCCTTCCTCTGCTTTTGCAAGCCATTGTGCGGCAGTTTGTCCTTGTGAAGAATTCATTCTCATATCGAGAGGGCCATCTTTCATAAAGCTGAACCCTCGTTCAGCTTGGTCTAACTGTGGAGAAGAAACACCTAAATCAAGTAGTATGCCGTCAACATTGCCAAAGACATCTCGCTTCTTCAGTACTTCCGCGAGCTCAGCAAAACTGGCATGAACGATTCCAAAACGGGAATCATCGCCAAACAATTTGTTTGCAAATTCGATTGCCTCAGGATCTTTGTCAAAAGCGAGTAAATATCCTTGCTCACATAATTGTTCCATTATTAAATGTGAGTGCCCACCACGACCAAAAGTTCCATCAACAAGAAAACTATCCGGCTGGATGCTCAGAGCATCCACCGCTTCTCGTAGAAGAACCGATTCATGTAGTTTTTGCGCATTCATCATTAAAACGCCAAGTCAGGTAATTGATCCGAGTCAAAATCATCATCAGCCAACAGCGATAAATCTTCAGCCTCTTGAGCTTTCCATTGGGTTTCATCCCAGATCTGGAAAGTTTCGCCTTGTCCCACAAGCATTAGCGATTTGGATAAACCGGCAAACTCTCGTAGTTCAGCTGGCAACAACAAACGACCGTTACCATCAACATCAACTTCTTTAGCAGAACCAATAGTGACTCTTTTAAACAGACGATAGGCTTTCTTACTGCTGGGTAGAGCACGAACTTGCTCTTCAAAGTCTTCCCAATTGTGGAGTGGGAATAGTAGGAGATTAGGAGTGTCGAGTTCGTATGGATTTTTAGTGACAACCATGCGGCCGTTGCAAATGTCAGACAGGCGATCGCGATAACGGGCCGGAATGGCTATCCGTCCCTTTGCATCAAGATTTATTGAAGTTGCACCTCGAAACACGACCTACCCTCTCTAATAACCACTTAGCGTCCCAAGACAGTTATTTAGATCCACAAAATGTCACTATTCTCCACTTCTTTACACTATAGGTACGAGGGAAATCTCAGTCAAGAAAAAAAGCTGACGAAATCCTAAATTTTTTCCTTATTTGACAATAAGTTAGAGGTGGATCACATAAAACATTCGAGATTAGGGCATGAATAACATGTTTTTCATGCAATTACGTATCAAACTTAAAGTAATTTCTTAAGTATTTTGCCTTTAGAAGCGTTTGGAATTATAGAGCAGAATTATATAAAAGAACGTTAGAAAAATTTGGCTGGCCTATAAGCCGGATTCTGTCGAGAACAGTCATTCTTCTAGGTTTTGCGTCACCACAAAACTCAAGCAACCTACCCGGATCCAGTGCGGGTCACACTGTCAGGATCCCTATTTGGTCTTACTTCAAGTGGGGTTTACCTTGCCGCTTCTGTTACCAGTCGCGCGGTGCGCTCTTACCGCACCATTTCAACCTTACCTGATCAGCAAAAGCTGCCATCGGCGGTATATTTTCTGCTGCACTTGCCGTGGGCTTTCGCCCCCCAGGCGTTACCTGGCACTTTACCCTGCGAAGTCCGGACTTTCCTCCCCCCGATTGCTCGGGCGGCGACTGTCCAGCCAGCCAGCGTGTATTTTGACGGCTAATCCATTTGAAAACAAGCTCAAAGCTTCATCTCAAGCGCTTTTGCATACAAATCTTTTTTTGATTCACCTGTTAAATTAGCTACGATTTGAGCCACTAGCTTAGTCGGTAAATGTGGTGTTAGCTCTTTTAATAGCTGGTGACTACTTACTTTACTTTCAAGGAGCTCTTTATCGGCCCCCTGAATCATAACAACAAATTCTCCGCGAGTTTGATTTGAGTCAGCATTAATCAAATCCAGTATCGAAGCAGGCTTACCGGCAAGAACCGTTTCAAACTGCTTAGTTAATTCTCTAGCAATAACCATTTCTCTCTCATCGCCAAAGACTTCGCAGAGATCTTCAACGCATCCTTTAATACGATGTGAAGACTCGTAAAATACGACGGTGCGAGTTTCATCCTTTAAAGCCAAAAGCTGTTTCTTGCGTGCCGTCGATTTACTGGACAAGAAACCCTCAAAACAAAAACGGTTCGTCGGCAGTCCAGCAACAGACAAAGCAGCCACTAACGCACTTGGACCAGGAATAGGAACCACTGAAAACTCACGCTCTCGAAGTTCTCTTACTATAAAATAGCCAGGATCACTAATTAATGGAGTGCCAGCATCCGAGACAAGTGCTAAGCTAAGTCCAGATTGGAGCCACTCCTCGATTTGCTCTATTCTTTGTCGTTCATTATGGTCGTGTAATGAAACTAACGAACCTTTTATACCAAAATGCGTCAAAAGCTGATGAGTACGCCGCGTGTCTTCGGCTAAAATACGGTCAACTTGCTGGAGTATTTGCAAAGCTCTTTGGGTGATATCGCCAAGATTACCAATAGGCGTCGCTACAACGTACAATGTACCAGACTGTGAATCCATAAACGAATCAACTTAGAAAATTTGATAAAATTATATACTAATAATGCTCAGAGTTAACCGGAAGCAAAGCATGCATAAACGAATATTGACACTCTTAGTTCTTTTCCTAATCGCATCCTGTAGTCAAAAAAATGATGTTCAGAATGTAAAAGAAGGTATCGATAATGCTAACTACTATCTAGGGTTAGCAAAAGATAGTCCTCAACCTCAGAAAAGCCAATACCTGCTTAAAGCCGCGACTATTTTGGCACAAAAAGCTCAATACCTGAAAGCACAAGAGACTTTTTCGTTTTTAAATCCAGAATATTTATCGAGCCTGGAGAAAGAAAGTTACTATTTATACTATGGCATGTCACTCAATGAGCTCGAGCAAACCGATGCCGCGCTTAAATTCTTTAAACGCATTCAAAAGCCAAGCCAACACGATATTGACTGGCAAATTACCTATCGAAAAGCTTTGTCAAAAGCCTATTTGAAAGATGGCAACTATTACGAAGCGGCTAAAATTCGAATTGAAATGGAAGATCTTCTTTTTAATGAAGAACAAATAGAGGAAAATCATCAATTCATCTGGGATTCTCTCAGCAATATTTCAGAACAGTTTCTCCGTTTGTACCAAACACAATTTTCTGATCCTATTGTAAATGGCTGGTTGGATATCGCACTCTTGACTCGAAAACACATTGACCACCCAGAACAGCTTTTGTCTGCACTCAATCAATGGAAGCAGAGATACCCTTTACACCCTGCGAATGTCAAAATGCCTTATGAATTGAAGCAAGTTGCTGAAGCTAAGGTTTACAAACCAAAACAAATCGCGTTACTGCTACCTTTATCTGGCAAAATAGCTTCTGGTGGCCGGATGATTCGAGATGGTTTTTTTGCTGCACATTACAATTCAGAGCAAGCTCGTGACGTAGTAGTCAAAGTTTATGATACGGCGAAAGATTTGTCGCCTTTAACCCCGTACGAAAGAGCCATCAAAGAAGGTGCTGATTTTATCGTCGGCCCTTTAACCAAAGAAGCAGTGCAAAAAATCGCAGAGCTCGAATCGCTAGAAGTTCCGCAACTTAGTTTGAATCATGTTGATGGTCTAGAGGTAACTCACAAGAACTTCTACCAATTTGGATTACCATTGGAAGATGAAGCTCAACAAATCGCTGACCTGGCTAAAAAGCAGCAGCATCAAAAAGCAGTGATTCTTGCGCCTTCCAGTGATCAGGGAGATAGAACGGTAAATGCTTTTCGCGAAGCATTTGAAAAACAAGAAGGAAACGTTGCTGAAATCCAGTACTACAGCGATCCTAAAGAAATAAAAATGATTGTAAAGCGGCTACTCAATATTGACAACAGTGAGCGGCGTAAAGACCAGCTCGTGAGTATTTTGGGTCAACCTCTTGAATATGTCCAGCGTCGCAGACAAGATGTCGATATGGTGTTTCTTGTTTCATCCCCCGGGGAAGCTCGCAGAATAAAGCCATTTTTAGATTACTATTTTGCGCATGATTTACCCGTATATTCCGTTTCAAGAATAAACTCTGGTGCAATAAATGCGCAGTTGAATAACGATCTCAACGGTATTGTATTTACTGATAGTCCCATGCTTATTTCTAACGCAAAAGAAATTCAAGATCTCAAATCGTCAATAGCACAAGTTTTACCATCAGTATCTTCTCCGTTTGGAAGATTATTTGCACTTGGATTTGATGCCTATCAAATAATACCGAACCTTAATATGATGCAAGCATTTACGAGCTACAAACGACGAGGATTAAGTGGCTACTTGTCCGTAGATCAACAAGGCAGGGTTAACCGAACGCTAAGTATTGCTCAGTTCAAAAAAGGAGTTCCAAGTGAAATTATTCCGCCAACTGATGAGCAAGAACAGAAGCAAAAATCTCGCTAACTCAGATACTCCAGTAGCAGATTCAACTCTATCGACCGGCAAGTATTTTGAACAGGAGGCTCAAAAAATGCTTGAGTCTCAAGGACTGACTCTAATCTCAAAAAACTTTAGAACAAAGCTCGGCGAAATTGATCTAATCATGCAAGACAGTGATACAATTGTCTTCATCGAAGTTCGTTATCGTAAAAGAGCTAACTTCGGAAATGCTTCATCGACTGTGAGCGCAGAAAAGCAAAGAAAAATTACTTTAGCTGCAAACCAATATTTAACGGAACATAATCTACACAATAAAAAGCCATGTCGCTTTGATGTTGTATCTTTTGATAATAAAGAATGCGACTGGGTTAAAAACGCATTTACTTGCTAAGAAATTATGATTGAACACATACAAAATGCTTTTACGGAAAGCATTCAAACTAAAATAGAATCTGCCGATACTTTACCAGAAACTATTGCCAAAGCAGGTGATATCATGGTCAACTGCTTGATAGAGGGTCGCAAAATTCTCACTTGCGGTAACGGCTTTTCCGCAGGACTTGCACAACATTTTGTTTCAACCCTTCTGCACTCTCATCTACGCGAAAGACCGAGCCTTCCTGCAATTGCTTTAACGTCTAACTCACAAGCGCTAACCTCACTAGCAACAAATAATCAAGTCAATGAATTGTTTGCTAAACAAATACGCTCATTAGGACAAGAGTCCGATGTTTTACTAGTCATTAGTGGCAGTGGAAGTTCAAAAAGCACCATAAAAGCCATTGAAGCAGCACTCAGTCGTGACATGCTGATTGTCGCTATCACTGGAAAAGATGGCGGCAATGTCGCTGGCTTAATCGGACCAAACGATATCGAAATACGTGTTCCTTCAAATTCTGACTCAAGAATTCAGGAATTACATACATTAGTTATCAACACATTAAGTGACTATATAGAAAATAGTCTATTCGGAGAAATTGATTAACGATGGAATTAAAAAAGTATTTATTGATTACCACTTTAACTATCGCTATAACAGGTTGCGAAACTATTGGACAAAAAGGTTCCTCGTCAAATGATTTAAAGCAACGTGATATCGCAACCGTTATTGACGATAAAGGTATTGAACTTGAAGCCGCTCAATTAATTTTTAAAAACGATGAGCTCTGGAAAAATAGCGAAATCGATGTCACCAGTTTTAATAAAACGATTCTATTAACAGGCCAGGCACCAACTAGAACTTTGAAAGAAAAAGCCTACCAAATTGTTTCAAAGATATCAGGAGTAAAAAAAGTTTATAATGAAATTCGAGTTGCCGCGCCAACCAGTTCGCTCGCTTATCTTAGCGATGTGAGTTTAAGTACAAAAGTCAGAACAGCTTTATTTGTCGATGACGATTTAGACTCATCAAAAGTTAAGGTTGTCACGGAAGATGGAGAAGTGTTTCTTTTAGGCTTAATGTCCCAAACAGAAGCAAATAAAGCAGTAGATATCACAAGAAATGTTTCTGGCGTCAAGCGAGTTATTCAAGCTTTTGAGATTATAAAAAAATAACGCTGAACCAACAGCGTTATTTTACAACCTTTAAATGAGAACCTTTCTTAGGAGACTTACTTTTATCTGGCTCAACTTCCTCTGCTGGACGCTCGTTCGTTACATCATCATCGTCAGAAGTCATGTCCACATCACTCTCATCAGTCGAAAACGCCATACCCTGGGCATTTTCACGTGCAATAATTGCTAAAATGGAGTTAATCGGTAACCGAATTACTCGAGCTACCCCCGAAAAGCGAGCATTAAAAGTTATTTCATCATTATCAATATTTAGACCTTGAACAGCACTCGGTGAAATATTTAGTACTATTTCACCGTTTTGCACATGCTCTTGAGGCACTTGAGCTCCAGGACAATCTGCATTCACAATTAAATGCGGTGTACCATGATTATCAAGAATCCACTCATAAAGAGCCCGAATCAAATAAGGTTTATTGCTAGAAAATTCCAATTTACGCCTCGTTGAGCTCTCTTTCTGTTGAAGTCAAACTCGCCTGGAACGAATCTCGTTCAAACAACCGCTCCATATAACCTTGAACTTCTTTAGCACCTCGACCGGATAACTCAATATCCATCGACTTCAATCGCCAAAGTAAAGGAGCTAAACAACAATCAACCAGTGAAAATTCTTCACTTAAGAAATAAGGTGTCTCGTGGAAAACCGGCGCCAAGGTAATTAAGCTTTCTTTCAATTCTTTTCTTGCTCGGTCAAGCTCTTTGTCTTTACCCCGCTGAATGATGTTAACCAAGCTATACCAGTCTTTCTCTACTCGGTGCATCATTAATCGAGAACGAGCACGAGCAACAGGATATACAGGCATTAGTGGAGGATGAGGAAAACGTTCATCCAAATATTCCATAATAATCCGAGCTTCAAACAATACAAGCTCTCTGTCTACGAGAGTAGGTACCGTGTTATACGGATTAAGATCCATAAGATCTTCTGGCTTGTTTTCTTCAGTTACTTCAATGGTCTCAAAATTTACGCCTTTTTCAGCCAGAACAATTCTGACCTGATGACTGTAAATATCATCAGCACCTGAATACATTGTCATTAAAGAGCGTTTGGCTACAACTGCCATAAAACTTTCTCCGATAAATAATTAATCCAATGAAAGCCACTCAATAGGAGTGGCTCACTGATTAATGAATGTCTTTCCAATATTCTTTCTTCAAGAAATAAGCCAATATGAAAAACACAAGAATGAACAAGAGTACATAAATTCCTATCGACTGCCGCTTTGCCTTCACAGGCTCACCAACATAATCAAGAAAGGTCACTAGATCTCTAATTGCATTATCATATTCTTCAGGACTCATAGAGCCCTCAGAGATTAACGTTAAATCTCCTTCCTCCGTTAAGAACTGTACACCTTGTAACGGTTCTAAAACATGAGGCATACCAACGTCCTTAAATACAGTATTATTAACTCCGTAAGGACGCTCTGGATCTTTGTAAAAAGCACGTAGATAATTATATAACCAGTCAGTTCCTCTGAAACGAGCAATCAAACTCAAATCGGGAGGAGCAGACCCAAACCAATTTTCAGCATACTTTTCAGGCATGGCTGTCTTAATCAAATCCCCAGGTTTCGAACCATCGAAGATTAAGTTAGATTTCAGAACTTCTTCTGAAATACCCAAATCCTCTGCGGTACGCTTGTAACGTTGGTACTGTAATCCATGACACCCCATACAATAATTCATGTACAAGGCAAATCCTTTTTGCAAAGCCATCTTATCATTGATGTTTATATTCGCAGGGTCATTTGGCTTGTAGTCACCACCACCTGCAGAAAAAGCAGCCATGGACAGTGTAGCTAACGCGATCGCAATTATTTTTTTCATTAGTGCGTCACCCTCTCTGGAACTGGTTTTGTTTTATCGAATAAGTGATAAAACGGAAGGAACAACAGAAAATAGAAGAAATAATAAACCGTACAAATTCTCGCTATTAAAGTGAACAAATCTGAGGGAGGCTTCATTCCCAAATAACCAAGAATGACAAAGCTCACAACAAACAAAAATAATCCAGTTTTATATATCCAACCTTTATAGCGAATCGATTTAACAGGACTTCTATCTAACCAAGGCATCAAAAATAAAACCACAATGGATAATCCCATCGCCACAACACCAAGAGCCATATCAGGCACCGCTCTTAATACTGAATAGAAAGGCGTGAAATACCATACTGGAGCAATGTGCTCAGGAGTTTTTAAGTTATCTGCTGGCGTAAAGTTTGGTGGCTCAAGGAAATAGCCGCCGCCTTCGGGGAAAAAGAAGATAACCATACAAAATAAAAACAAGAATCCAGCAACACCGAGGATATCTTTCACTGTGTAGTATGGGTGGAAAGGAATTCCATCTTTTGGAATACCGTTTTCATCTTTATTTTTCTTTATTTCTACGCCGTCCGGGTTATTCGAACCAACCGCATGAAGCGCAACAATATGAAGGAAAACCATCAACAGTAGTGCTATTGGCAAAGCAACGACATGCAAGGCAAAAAATCGAGTTAACGTTGCACCAGATATTAGATAATCACCACGAATCCACTGTACTAGATCTTCGCCAAAATAAGGAACAGCCAAGAAAAGATTAATAATTACCTGAGCTCCCCAGTAAGACATATTACCCCAAGGTAATAAATATCCCATGAACGCTTCTGCCATGAGCAGTACAAAAATCACCATGCCGAACAACCAAACCAACTCTCTCGGTTTACGGTAAGAACCGTATAACATGGCGCGAAACATATGCAGATAAATCACCAAGAAAAATGCCGAGGCACCAGTAGAATGCATGTAACGCAATAACCAACCATAAGGCACGTCTCGCATGATGTACTCAACAGACGCGAACGCCCCCTCTGCCGAAGGGTTATAATGCATCGTCAACCAAATTCCTGTGAGCAGCTGATTAACTAACACCAGCATGGCTAAAGAGCCAAAGAAGTACCAGAAGTTAAAGTTTTTAGGCGCATAGTACTCTGCGATGTGCTCGTTCCAAACTTTAGTCGCCGGAAATCGAGCATCTACCCATCCCATAAATTTCTGCATTCTAGTCATTATACGGCTCCCTGATCGATACCGATGATAATTGTTTTATCATCTTTATAGCTGTACGGAGGAACCTCTAAATTATTAGAGGCAGGAACACCAGAAAAAACACGACCTGCCAGGTCAAACTTAGAGCCATGGCAAGGGCAGAAAAAACCACCACCTTCTTCAGCGGACAGTTCTTTTTTATGCTGAGGAACACAACCTAAGTGAGTACAAATACCGATAACCACAAAAACATCATCTTTTATCGAGCGAGTTTCAGGCTTAATATATCCAGGCTGCTTTGTTCCTTCTTTTTCCGACATGGGATCCTTTAACATGTCTTGTTTTGTGATTTCACCAAGTTTACTAAGTATCTCTGGTGTTCTTTTAACCACAAAAATCGGTTTTCCTTGCCACTCATGCCGAACAGCTTGTCCGGGTGCAATTTTAGTCACATCAACTTCAACAGGAGCACCTGCTGCTTCGGCTCTAGCACTTGGCTGCCAAGAACCCACGAAAGGCACTGCAATACCCACTGCTCCTACTGCGCCTACAGTTGATGTAGACCAAAGTAGAAAGCGTCGGCGGCCGTTATCGACACCGTCTTTACTCATGCGGATCGTCTCCCCATCGGACTCTAATTTAATTGGTTTAATTTTTATTCTTCAAATGAAATGACACAACTCCTAACGATGAAAGGAGCATTTCAGACCGCGAAATCATATAGAAAAAGCCTTGATTTTACAAGGAATATACCAATTTGGTGCGATAACCTCATGTTTTATAAACAATTTTATTTTCAAATAAACAGTGACAGGTAAATTGGATAGATAAAGATAATAAATTCAAACAGTTAAATACGATTAAACAATAATCACAGGCAAAAAAAAGCGCTCGAAAAACGAGCGCTTTTTTTGCAAAGCCAAAATCCCCGAAAGAATTAACGTTTTGAGAATTGAGGACGCTTACGTGCTTTATGAAGACCAACTTTCTTACGTTCTACCGAACGTGCGTCACGAGTTACATAACCCGCAGCACGAAGATCGCCACGAAGTTCTTCATTATATTCCATAAGAGCGCGAGTAATTCCTAATCGGATCGCACCTGCTTGACCGGTGTTTCCACCGCCAACTACAGTCGCATGAATGTCGAACTGCTTTAATGTCTCAGTCAACTCTAGTGGTTGACGAACAACCATTCGAGATGTCTCTCGACCAAAAAACTCATCAATAGGACGGCCGTTGATAGTGATAACACCCGAGCCAGCACGCAAAAATACACGAGCTGTAGAGCTTTTACGACGACCGGTACCGTAATATTGTTCTGCCATCTTAATGTACCTTATTAAATATTCAATTCTTTGGGTTGCTGAGCTGAATGTGTATGCTCAGGACCCACAAATACGCGAAGTTTCTTAAACATCGCTCGACCAAGCGGATTGCTAGGAAGCATTCCTTTAACAGCGTTTTGAATAATACGCTCAGGTGCTTTCTCACGAAGTTTATCCAAAGTAATCGAACGAATTCCGCCAGGATATTCTGAGTGACGCCAATAAGTCTTAGCTGTCTCTTTCTTTCCGGTCACAGCAACTTTCTCGGCATTAACAACGATGATGTAATCACCAGTGTCAATATGAGGCGTATACTCCGCTTTGTGCTTGCCGCGTAAACGACGAGCAATTTCAGTAGCAAGACGACCTAGTGTCTTGCCTTCAGCATCGACGATGTACCAGTCGCGCTTTACAGATTCAGGTTTTGCAGTAAATGTTTTCATTGTCTCTCTTAGCTCCCAAACGGGCTTTGCTGAATTCCTAGTACCAAGTTTTAACGGGGCTTGGTTTATGGGCTTCTAAAAAGGAGGGAGAATTTTACAGAAAGCCAAGCGCAGATACAAGGACTTTGGTTAAGAATTGTCTTGACACTCAATTAAATCGAGAAAGCTTCACAACCCTTGAAAATACACCTATTTCTGAACATTCGAACCTTTTAAGCCCGTATTTTAACCTAAATTTAAAAAAACCCCTATTTTTTCGCTATTTCTCCTTTATTTAATGGCATTTTTGTTATAAAAGTTTTGATGGAGTATTTAATGAGTGCACAACACTCAGGCTATTAATCAACACAACAACCAACAAGGGGCTTTAGACCATGGCTGTTAAGAAGAAAAAAGCGCCCGCCAAGAAAAAGGCGGCAGCTAAAAAATCACCCGCAAAAAAGAAAGTTGCGGCAAAGAAATCTCCAGCAAAGAAAAAAGCGGCTGCCAAAAAAGCACCTGCTAAAAAAGCTGCAAAAAAAGGTTCGATTGTAAAAGAGCGCTATAACAAGTCTCAAATGCTTAACGAAATATCAGAGAGCACAGAACTTTCTCGCAAACAGGTAACCGCAGTTCTTGATGAGCTATCTGATATCATCGAGCGACACATCAAAAAACGTGCATGCGGCGAGTTCGTACTACCTGGCTTGTTGAAAGTACAAACAGTTCGAAAGCCAGCAACTAAAGCGAGAAAAGGTATTAATCCATTTACTGGTGAAGAAACCGTGTTCAAAGCCAAGCCTGCTCGTACGGTTGTTAAAGTTCGTCCGCTTAAAAAGCTCAAAGAAATGGCTGAGTAAGTCATTTCTTTCCATAATTTAAGTAAAAAAGGAGGCAAAGCCTCCTTTTTTCTTCCATGACACATAATAATCCATCGGCAAATTCGTTCCTTGATTTAAAACTCAAGACTCCATTTCAAATTGCAAAGTCACTTGTTGATTGGTTAACTTGATAGTCTTTCCATTTTCTTTTTTAGCGTTGTACTTCCACTTTCGTAAAGCGTTAACGGCAGCTTTATCAAATAATCGTTGAGGCTCAGACTCCAAAACTCGAATGTTGGTAACAGCTCCACTTTCATCGATATCGAACAACAATGACACATATCCCTCTAAACCTTTTAACTGTGCTTCTCGGGGATACAAAGGTTCAATACGTAGTCGAGGTGTAGCTTCTGAACCAGAAAGCCCCCATGAGTTACCAATATCCTTCATCGGTTCTGTACTGATGTCAGGCAAACCGACAGAGAACGTACTTGTAGGCGAAGAAGTTATAAGAGGTTCTGCAGTTACTGGATTTGATTGTTTCGGCTTTTGAGTTGTTTCTGGCGCTTTCGGTTTCTCAACTACAGGTTTTAAATCTTCTGGCTTCCTGATCTTTTTCAGCAAATCAAAATCAACCTCAACTCCATTGTAAACAGGATTAACCGGCAGGCTACCAGTAGAATGCTTGGCCGAAACCATATTACTCATTAAGATCAATAAACCGATAACGGTTCCAAGCGAAAAAATAGCAGACATAAGAATTCTCATAATACCCTCCGTTGAGAATGTGACATCTGTCTATTTAAACGCTTATGAAAAATAGAAAGGGTTAACGAATTACCAATGAACGTGATCCAGATATTTTTCTTTAATAATTTGATTGAAGTCGTTAATTAACGATTGAGGATACTCAATATCGGCAAGTTGATTAATGGATTTTACAGCTATAAATAAACTTTTCTTATAGCCTTTACCACGATTATCCAAAGCAATAGAAATGAAGCGGTCAACAAGATGTATTACTTTGGCAGCAAAAGAGATATCGTTACCAGATAGGCCTCTCGGATATCCAGTTCCATTAGTTTTCTCATAAGATTGAAAAACTAATTCCGCTGCTCGCGTCCATCCCGGAATTCGAGCTAACATGTTTCCTGCTGAAATCACGTGGCGCCTATTCTGTCCGTAATCATCCCCTCTTACGATATGAAAAAATTCGAATACGTACAAAGCTGCAAGTAATTGATCTTCTTCTTCAGGTTTACTCAAAGTAAGATTAAGCGCTTTTACGATATCTATTTGAACCTGCATACGTAGACTGTGCATCGGATCAATGGCTTGTTGGCACTCAGAAAGATAGTGAAAAAATTCCATATCGGTAGCATCAAATATTGAAAACGCTTCGCCTTCAATTCGACTCACCGCTATCATATTCAATGAATAATGTCCCTCTTGTATCGCGAGTTCACCTCGTAGAGCTTCTTCCACACGCTGTTCATTTTTGGACTCACGAACAGTTTCGATCAGAATTTCAAGCTTCTGCAATGATTCTGCATCAATAATATTATTTGCCATGGTGTTAATAAGCATTTCATCGAGAGCGTTAATACAAGTGATAAAAAACTTTCCATAGGCAGGATCGTAAGAATAAGTTGCATTTCGAACATCTTGCACCATTTCCTCGATCTTATGCGTCGCTACAACATAAGGTTCTAGAAAAACCATGTTGCAGTTACCTTTTATCGTATGAATAGAGCGAAATAAGCGGTTGATTAAAACTTGAGGATCTTCGGAGGACAATATAGCAGCACAATCGTTAATTTCTTGAACACAATCTTTCACATCAGAGTAAAACTCTTGTTTTACTTCATCGTCGAGTTCTGAAAACTCATTGCAAATTGCTTCAATATCCATACACGAGTGACAAACATGTAACTATAAACCTACCCAATATAAAGTATGGCAAACTCTCAATAAATTGCGAAACGCCAACCGAATGTTTCGGCTGGCGTATAATAAATGTCTTAACGTACCAACAATGGCGCAATCACCAGACTCACTATCGCCATAACATTAATTAAAATATTCATCGCCGGCCCAGAAGTATCTTTAAATGGATCGCCAACAGTATCTCCGACTACGGCGGCCTTATGAACATCAGAGCCTTTGCCTCCTAGATTTCCTTTTTCTACGTATTTTTTTGCGTTATCCCAGGCTCCGCCGGCGTTTGCCATTGTTAAAGCCAGTAAAACACAACTCACAAGAGCTCCACCTAACATCCCACCCAATGCTTCTGGACCAATGCCGAAACCAACAACAACTGGTGAGAAAACAGCTAAAGCTCCAGGTAACACCATTCGTTTTAAAGCAGCTGTCGTGGCTATATCAACACAGCGAGCATTGTCTGGTTCCGCCTTACCCTCTAATAACCCAGGAATTTCTCGAAATTGTCTTCGAATTTCCTTAATCATATCAAAGGCAGCATCGCCGACAGCTCTCATCGTTATCGCAGATACCAAAAATGGAAAAATGCCACCGATAAACATACCAGTTAAAACTTCGGGATTACTAATATTCAAGGAAAAGTCTTGAACCTTCTGACTGATCGTCTCGATATAAGCAGCTATAATTGCCAGCGCAGCCAAACCTGCTGCACCAATGGCAAATCCTTTACCAATCGCTGCCGTTGTATTTCCCACCTCATCCAGTTCGTCGGTAATTTTTCGAGTCTCGGGCCCTAACTCCGCCATTTCTGCAATACCACCTGCGTTATCAGCAACCGGACCATAAGCATCAATAGCCATAGTAATACCAACCGTAGCCAACATACCAACTGCTCCAATACCAACACCATAGATACCTGCCCCTTCGGGTAATAGGGAAGATGATATAAAAATAATTGCAGCAATAGTCAGTACCGGAATGACTACCGATTGCATGCCGACGGCCAAACCAGAAATCATTACCGTGGCAGGCCCAGTTTCACCACCTTTGGCAATGTCACGAACAGGTTTTCCACCCGTATAATATTCGGTGACCAAACCAATGATAATTCCACCAACAGCACCAGAAATCACACACAACCAGACATTGATACTCATTGATAATCCTGTAATGACAAAATAAGCAACGACCATAAGCAGCAGGGTAGAACCGATTGTTCCCATTCTAAGCGCTTTAGCCGGATCTGTAGACGAAAAAAGCTTAACGGATAATATCCCTGCTATCGAACATAATAATCCGGCAGAAGCTAATGCAAGCGGCAAAAACATCAGGTTTTCTTTTGATGGCTCATCAGGCATTAACTGAGCGATATCCGACATTGCCATTGTTGATGCGATAGCAATCGAAGCAATCATCGAGCCGCAGTAAGATTCAAAAATATCCGATCCCATTCCGGCAACATCACCAACATTATCACCGACATTATCCGCTATAACTCCTGGGTTACGAGGATCGTCCTCAGGTATTCCGGCTTCAATTTTTCCGACAAGATCAGCTCCTACATCTGCACTTTTAGTAAAAATACCGCCACCCACACGAGAAAATAGAGCAACTGTCGAAGCCCCCATTCCAAATCCGTGAATCGCTTCCGCATGTTCTGGATTTGCTCCAAATAAAAGATAAAGACCGCCCAATCCAAGTAATCCCATCGAAGCAACGGTGAGTCCCATTATTGAACCACCAAAAAAAGCTATTGAAAGAGCCTCAGCAGGTCCTTTTTGGTTAGCTGCAACGGTTGTTCTAACGTTTGCATAGGTCGCGGTATACATACCGATATACCCAGCAGACGCAGAACACAAAGCACCAACAATAAATGCAGTAGGCGTATGCCATGTTTCAAATCCAACGTACAGCAAAATCGTTAATATGGCAGCAAAGCCAAATAAAATAGTGTACTCCCGGCGCATAAAGACCATTGCACCCAAATGAATAGCATCGGATATCTTCTTGATTTTGCCGTCTCCGGCAGGACTCTTTTTAACGACAGCAAAAATTATGAAAGCAACGATGATACCGGCGACACCGAGTATCGGTGGAACATACAGCAAGTCAGACATAAAACCCCCGAAGGTGAAATTGATTCAGAATCGTTTTCAACGAAAATTTGAATACACGTACGCCTATTGACTAGGCAACTTTGTCTGCCGACGGACAAGCGACACTGCTTGAACTGATGAGTTCGCCACTTCTGGCACTGTTTTGAACGTGAGTTACGATAACACACAATCATCCAAAACTATTATCGTACTTATATCAAGTTATGTTTTTATAACGCTCAACGATTAATTAGCAATTTCTTGCGAGAGATTTTTCTACTCAATTGATATTTAAAGACTTTTTTATAGTTCGAGAGCCAATTTATTTTGCGTCGCAATAACTGTATAATACGCGACCTTTGTGATAGAGCTAACTTAACCAGCAGGAATACCGGATATCATGAGTTTAAATAAAGTCGCCTCAGGCAAAAACATTCCAGAAGAAATTAACGTTATCATTGAAATCCCTGCACATGCAGATCCAGTAAAATATGAAGTCGACAAAGAGTCAGGCGCGATGTTTGTCGATCGTTTCATGGCAACCTGCATGCACTACCCTTGTAACTATGGCTATGTGCCACACACACTATCTGAAGACGGCGATCCCGTGGATGTTCTTGTTCCAACACCATTTGCTTTAATGGGCGGCTCTGTCATTCGCTGTCGGCCTGTTGGAGTACTAAAAATGACTGACGAGTCAGGTACTGATGCAAAATTACTCGCCGTACCAGTTTCCAAATTAACGCCGATGTATAAAGATATTAACGAAGTAAAAGAACTTCCAGAGCTGTTACTCAACCAAATTGAGCACTTTTTTGAGCACTACAAAGATCTAGAACCAGGCAAATGGGTCAAAATAGAAGGTTGGGATAATGCCGAAGCAGCAAAAAAGGAAATTAATGACAGTGTCGCTCGTTACGAATCCAGCGACGACAAGCCTGCATTTTAATTAGCTATCGAGATTAATAAAAAGGCCGCTTTATAAGCGGCTTTTTTATTTGTCGATTCTTATCTTAATATTAAATCACCAGAAACCGTACTCAAATTAATCACCCCTTGTCCTTTTTTAAGCCGCATTGTCAGACTTTGCTCACTAACAAATGAGCTGGATGGTTTTTGTTGAGTTAATTGATTAATAATATCGCCACCAGGTCCGGTTTTTAACGTTACCAAGGCATCAACATCGTCTGAAATATCAAGATCAATTTCGCCATTTACAGACGTCATTTTGATGTTTGGTGCTTCCGTAACACCGAATTTTGCCTTTACGTCTGCCGATACACAAGTCAGACTAAAATCACTCACTTTTGGCAAATTTAAATCAACATCTCCTGAAACGGTCGTAATCTTCAAGGCTTGGGCATCGCTATCAACTTTAATTTCACCACTAACATTCGATATGAGTAAGTCGCCTTTGCCAGCTTTAAGAATAATATCGCCACTGACACTCGCAAACTTCGACGAAGACACAATAGCATCACCGGATATGTCACCACTAACCGTCTCGACTTGAGCTCCGTTCGTAAAATTGTCAAGCTTCACACTGGCTTGAACAGATTTAAAACTTACGGCAATGTTAGATGGAATTTCGAACTGCAGTCTGGAGGCTGCAGCACCACCAAACTGGCTGTTTTGTGGCATTTCGACAATAAAAACGATCGTAGTACCTCGTTTTTCAAAAATCACATCATCCGCTGCTGAATCAATTTTGCCAGTAACCGAAACTCTAGACAGATCAGTTCCTTTTAATGTAACGTCACCGCGCATAACTTCTATCGTGACACGATCAATGCCTGTTGCATCAATGCTTTCTTCGATAGCGAAACAAACATTAGCCAAGGTTAATAAAACAATAATTAAAACCCAACGACTCATATTTCACCTCGAATTTTCGGATAACTTTGCTCAACACTTTGAATCAAGATTTTCTCACTTTGATAAGTTTCTCGTAGCAACTCGTTCAACCGCTTATTTTTAGGCTGTCGCACCAAAGCTTTACGAATATCAAGTATTGCCTGCTCGATAACCACCAAGTTATTTTTAATGTCTGCAACAGCTTCGGGGGGCAATTGCTGGGCAACCTCAGAGAACTGCGACTCAAAATTTGCTTTAATCAATTGGCGCTCTTGCTCCATAACCTGAAGCTGCTCTTGCCGATTAACATAGGCATAATGCTGCTGTTTAAACTCATCATAATCGTTCATTGTTTTTACGGATAAGAAGGTCGAAAAAACAGCAATAAGCAAACTCGCAGCTATCGCATAAGGCATCCAAAAGGAATGGTGCCGCTCATCTTTAGCTTGCGTTGACTGAATTGCCTGACGTACCGCAGGCCAGCCATCAACCGGAGGCTCCATTTCTCGCGGCAATTCATCGATAGCTTGACGAATTTTATTCCAGCCTTCGTCGCTATTATGCTCACTCATACTAACCTCTCTTTCAACAAAGTTCGCGCTCGATGCAACTGCGCCTTACAGGTTCCTTCTGAAATTGACATCTGCTCAGCGATTTCCTGATGTTTAAAACCTTCAATATCATGTAAAACAAATACCATTCGAGCTTTATCAGGTAAACCCTTTATAGCCCTCTCTAGATCTCGCTTAAGATCCAGACGGCTTGACTCATTTCCTGAATGCTCCAACTCTGCATCACTACCTTCGACCATTTGATTCTTTTGTACCCGAAAATGACTGATCACCAAATTCGAAGTCAATCGGTGAAGCCAGGTGCCTAATTGGCTCTCGCCTTTAAACTGAGGGAGTTTGCGCCAGGCCATTATAAACGCCTCTTGCATCAGCTCCTCTGCCAGAGCTTCGTTGGCGGCCATTCGATAACAAAGCGCATAAACTCGCTTATTAAACGCTTTATAAATACATTCAAAAGCTGCAACATCACCCTGCTGAGCAAGCAAGACCCACTCATCCAATTGATGAAGCTCAGATTTTGCTTGTTGAATCGAAATCAACTCTGCACTCAAAATAAAACCTTATAAGGGATGCTTTACATCATAGACGAGATTAGATCGAGATAGGTTTAAATCGACTGGGCAAAAAGCCCCAAAAGGGCCTTTTGCGATAAAAGGAGGACTTAACCTTGTGCCAAAAGTTCTCTAAGGTCAATAATCGCGGCGTTAGCACGTGACACGTAAGACGCCATCACCAATGAATGATTGGCCATTAATCCAAAACCATTTCCATTTAACACCAAAGGACTCCACACGGTTGCCTGTGTTGCTTCTAGTTCACGAATAATCTGGCGAAGGCTAACCGTTGCATTCTTTTTCTCAAGAACTTTTTGGAAATCAACTTCAACCGCCTTCAACAAGTGAATTAATGCCCAACAAGTACCTCGAGCTTCGTAAAAATTATCATCAATTTTTAACCAAGGTGTCTTCACCGTCAATTGCTTCTGAGATTCTGTCGATTGCTCGGCAGCTGAGTCTCCCGCCAAATCTGTATTAACTCGCTCCTGACCAACACTCGCTGTCAGACGTTGTGACAAACTGCCCAAACGCTTCTCAACAACAGAAAGCCAAACTCGCAAATTATCAGCGCGCGCGTAAAATTGAGCGTCCTGATTGCTACTGTCCATTAAACTGTCACGATAAGCCTTTAATTGATCGATTCCATTGTGATAGGAAGATTCAGCTTCGGGCCACATCCAAGATAACCGGTCAATATTAAATAAAGGTTCAGCTTCTTTCAGATTTATATTTTCAACCGACTGCGATTGACTACGACTCATATGGTTTCTCAAAGTACCCGCCATGTCCCTCACTTGAACCAGTACGCCATATTCCCAAGCAGGAATATTGTCCATAAAAACGCTCGGCGGCATAATATCATTACTTAAAAATCCGCCGGATTTATCGAGTAATGTATTACCTATTTTCATTGTAGTGTTCACGGTGGTGTAACCGATAACGAGTTCCTTTGATTGATCGGACCCTCGATAGGCATCTTTGGCATTAACTTCGAACAACTCCGGCTCAAAGCTCCAATAAACAGCAATGAAGTAAAAAATTAAAAGTAGCGGAATTAAACTACTCAGAAAAATCTTCAATGGATTCATGAATTAGAACACCTTAATTTTTGATTCAATATTCGAGTCATCTTTAGCGATTTTGAATTATAGTCGCTTCGACTGTTTTGCTTAAGCTATCACGGAAGTGTAACACGACGGGAACTGTGTTTCCTTCAGTGATAGGATGCACTAAACCCATTAGCATAATATGTAAACCGCCTGGGCTGAGTTCCAACTTTTCGCCAGGTAAAATATCTAAAAAATCTCGATGTCGCATAGACGCAATGCCATTCTTCTCGATCGTTTCGTGAAACATATCCCTTTTTGCAATAGGAGTTTCAATATCAATTAATGTAAGCGTTTCATCCGATTGATTCTCAATAGACAGATACAAAGCCGTTGTCTTTTGTACCGGCAAAACCGATCGTATCCAAGGAGATTCGATAATTACTTTCCCTTCACTCCCTTCATCGCTCCATAATGGAGCGAGATTCAACAAACAGAAGAAAACAGCCAGCCGGCTTGTATAATGACACATTTTTTGTAATACGAAGCTTAATGACATTACTGAACTAACCCTTTTTATTCGCAACTACGCTAGGATAATATTGCCTCTAGAAAAAAGCACCTTCTATCAGCGTTATTTTGATAAAAAGCGTACCGTTCAGTTAAGTAAGTTACAACTTATCAGTAAGAAATGTCACCAGAAAATAAGCTAACAGGGTAGGAATGGTAAAAAATATAAGTCCCAGCACAGCCAGCAAACGGACAACTGTCAATTCCCAGTCAAAATAACTGGCAACGCCTGCACACACACCATTCAACTTACCTCGAGCGCGCGACCGATAAAATCGACGCTTAATGGTTTCTTTATAGCAATGGTATCGACTCATATTAATTACCTCTAAACTCAATGATTAAACAGTGCAAAATTGTATTAACTATTGGCAACCTTCTTTTTTAATGCCTCAAGTTCTTGATCAAGTCTCTCATTGGTAACGAGCTCATCAATTTCACTTTTCAGGTTTGAGTTTCTCCCTAGGTCTAATGCCTCAACCTCAGCTTCCATTTGATCCATTTTTCGTTCAAAGGCCTCAAACTTTTCAAACGCTGAATCAAGATTAGGCCGGTAAATTTGTTGCTTAATCTCTTTTTGCTTGGTTAAAGTTTCGTGTCTCAATAACATGGAGTCTCTTCTACAAATAGCTTCATCAAGTTTTGACTGCAATCGAGAAACATCTTCTTTCAGGCTTTCTAACGCATTATCAAGCTCAAGCATTTCTTTTTTCTGCACATCAATCCGTTGTTCAATTAAGCCTTTTTCTTTTAAAGCTGCCTTAGCTAAATCTTCTCGACCTTTAGAAATGGCTAATTCTGCTTTCTCTTGCCAACCAGAAATTTCACGCTCTGCCGCAGCCAACTTTCGAGTAAGTTCTTTTTTATCAGCCAATGTTTTAGCCGATGTGCTACGAACCTCAACCAAAGTTTGTTCCATTTCTTGAATGATCATCCGAACCAACTTTTCTGGATTTTCTGCTTTATCCAGCAGTGCATTTATATTGCTATTTACAATATCGGAAAATCGACTGAATATACCCATAACAATCTCTCCAAATTTCGTTGAAAAACCAAAAGACATAAAGTCCGCTTTTAAATTAGAACCATTCAGATTTCATGCCAAGATAAGAAATGGAGTGTTTTTTATCAATTTTTCAGGAGGTTAGGACAATTAAGGAGGTTGGTTAATAGTTTAATCCTTGTTATGCAAAAAGACTCAGTTAATAAATTAACCATTATTTAGTAATTCTTACACTGCAACTTCTTTGGTTCTTATTGCATCAAGAGCCGATCGTACAACATCGCTTCCGGCTCCCGGTTGCGTCGCATGTTCACTTAAGTAACGGCGCCATAGCCGTCCGCCAGGTTGGGAATAAAATAACCCTAAAATATGGCGAGTTATGTGGTTAAGTTTCCCGCCCTTTTCAAGGTGCCGGTCAATGTAATCAATCATAGACATCGCCACCTCTTCTCTTGAACCAGGGTGAGTAGAATCACCATAAAATAATCGATCAACCGAGGCCAATAGATAAGGATTTTGGTAAGCCTCTCGTCCAATCATAACGCCATCGACATAATTCAAATGTTCCTGACTTTGCTCAAGGGAAGTAATGCCACCATTGATAATAATTTCCAGATGAGGAAAATCACGCTTTATCGCATAAACACGATCATAATGGAGCGGTGGAATTTCGCGATTTTGCTTCGGACTAAGCCCCGATAGCCAGGCTTTTCTAGCATGAATGATAAATGTTTGGCAGCCAGCATCAGAGACTTGTTGAATAAATGAACTGAGATGTTCGTAAGAATCAAGCTCATCGACACCGGTTCGACATTTAACAGTTACTGGCACGGAGACCGAATTAATCATCGCTTTAACGCACGAAGCGACCAGCTCAGGCTCAGCCATTAGACAAGCCCCTATTTTACCTCGCTGAACTCGATCTGATGGGCATCCTACATTTAAATTAATTTCATCATAGCCATAAGATTCCGAGACCTCAGCTGCTTGGGCAAGCTCTTGAGGATCACCGCCACCTAACTGAACAGCCACTGGATGTTCACAGTCGTTGTATCCCAACAACTTTTCACGATCACCGTGAATAACAGCGCCCGTAGTAACCATTTCCGTGTACAGCAATGTATGTTGAGTAATTTGACGCAAGAAATAACGATCGTGACGATCCGTCCAATCCATCATTGGTGCCACACAGACCCTTCTTTTAAAATCCTTTGCTGAAATATTTGAATTAACTGACACTTTGCTCATTCAGACCTCTATTCACCATGTGCCGCATTATAATCGTAACGCAACTAACTTGCGACTCAGTCGAATCACAACAGCGTTGCTCAGTTCGCCGATAGAGCTGAAAAACTCTCAGAGCGTGGAGTAAGCATGTTTAAGCTCCCATATTGGGTTTCTAACATTCTGTTTTATATAAGTATTTCAATTAAAAATGGACATAAGCACCGAAAGATATCTATTGAACTTGGCTATTTTTGTACTAGATTTAAAATAGATACATTAACTACTCATATTATGCAGCAAGATTTCTTTCGAATAGTGATTCTCCAAAAAGAAGCTTCCAGTATTGAAAAACTGGAGAAGATTTTTGGTCGCAAAGAATTCGAAGTCACCAGCTTCAGAGATCAGCGCAAACTCATTCAGCATATTCGAATGCAGCCAGCTCCCAATGTCTTTATTACCGATTTAGAATTAAGCGAAGGTGATGCGTTCGAACTTCTTGGGCGAATAAGAAAAGATGCACGTTGGAAAGCCGTGCCTATTTTAGTTCTTGCGAAAGATTTATCTGAGGAGGAAATTCAGGCGCTACAACAATTAAAAGTTAACAGTTATATGACCAAACCTTTTAAAGTCGCCACATTATTTTCTGATACATTACGCTTAATGGGTCTGGAAGTAGTCACAAAAAAACGCCCTGTAAAACGCGTAAAAGCCGGAAGCTAACCGAACAACTCTGTTATGTTTCATTGAGTAGTACTTTTAGGAATAAACATAATGAAAATATTTATCACTTTTACTTGCACACTTAGTTTACTGGTATTAACGCCAACGAC
Organism: Pleionea sediminis; assembly: GCF_007570825.1. Classification (GTDB taxonomy): domain Bacteria; phylum Pseudomonadota; class Gammaproteobacteria; order Enterobacterales; family Kangiellaceae; genus Pleionea; species Pleionea sediminis. The sequence continues at coordinate 562,331 of NZ_SUNB01000002.1, forward strand.
AACTCAAGCAGATGATAGACTATTAAGACTCGCTATCAGTTTATGCGACTTTGCCAAAACCGATGACCGCACTTCCATGCGTCGCAAATTAAGAGCAGCAGGAATGCGACTTCGAGCCATTTACCCAGCAATAAAATGTGGCGATGATGGAAGTTTACTGCGTGTAGCTACGATCAATAATGCAATGTCTGCAGCAAAATTTTTGGCCTCAAAAGCAGGATCCGATGCCATTACAGCCCCAGGGCATGATGGCAAAACAATTGTGCAATGGGCAGAGGAACTTGTTGCTGCCGGAGACGAATCGAAAAAACCCTTTCTCGAACTATTCAAAAGTGAAATGTAGCTAACAACCTTTTTCGCTTCTTCAGAGCCGATTCTTATTGGGTCCTATATATCCGTTCAATAAGTTAAATTATAACCTGAACTGGGAGACCATCTGTTTTAATTCCGCCGCCAAACGGGCCAGCTGCTGACTTGCTGATAAGCTTTCTCTCGATCCTTGTGCGTTTTGTTCAGCTAAGCTTGAAATGGTTGTAATATTTTCATGCATTTCATTTGTGACTGCACTTTGCTCTTCCGCTGAACTGGCAATGTGAGTACTCATGTCATTAATAACACCGACAGCTCGAGTAATTGATTCGAGAGCTTGTCCTGCTTTGGCCGTTTGATCAACACTCACTCTTGCTTCATCTTGGCTTTTTTCCATAACGCTCACCGCATCTTTGGTCCCCGTTTGTAACTGCTCAATCATTCCTTGAATTTCAGATGTAGACTCCTGAGTTTTACTTGCAAGCGTTCTTACCTCATCAGCAACCACAGCAAATCCTCTGCCTTGCTCTCCAGCTCGTGCAGCTTCTATCGCTGCATTTAATGCTAACAAATTTGTTTGATCGGCAATTCCTCGAATAACGTCTAAAACAGAGCCAATGTTCTCGCTGTATTCATTTAATTTATTAATCACCGACGATGCACTTTCTATTTCACCTGCCAGATTATTAATCGTTTGAATGTTTTGACGAACAATACTCTGACCATTTTGTGTTTCCGAATTTGCCCCTTGCACTTCTTGCAATGTGCTGTTGGCACTATTTGCAACTTCATTAACAGTCGCAGTCATTTCTGCCATTGCTGTCGCGACTAATTCGGTTTGCTCACGCTGCGAACTAATCGATTCATCACTTTGCCGAGCAATCGCTTCCGTTTCCTCAGCACTGGCAGCAAGTTGTTCAGAGCTACTCGCGATATTTCCAAGAATTTCTCGTAACTTCTCTACTAAGTCATTCACACTATCTGCAACTGAACCAATTTCGTCATCTCTGTCGACATTAATTTTTCGAGTGAGGTCGCCCTCTGCAACATTGCTAATAACATCAACCACTTCTTTCAATGGTTTTCGAATGCTGGCAATAACCCAAATAGAAATGAATATTGCCGCTACAATAGCTGCCGCGGCGCAAATAATTATTAGCCACTGACTACTATTAACCTGAAAAATAGCACTTTCTTTTGTATCATCCGCAAAAGCTTTCACTTGATTAACGGACTTACGCAATTCTTTAATGGTATTGTCTAAAGTATTTCCGGCTGCAATTAATTGATTAAGAGAGCCTTGCTGAGAGTTTATTTGATTAACATAAAGTGTTAAAACACCATTATTGCCCGTTGAAAGAGCTTCAAATTTATTTAAAGCGCTTCCTATTTCGGAGTAATAGTCGGAGTTGCTCGCTGAGGTTGCCGCCAAATTGTCGTAATCACTTTTTGCCGAAGCAACAATTGCGTTCAAATCCTTTCGTACAATATTGATGGTTTCGATACTTTCTAAGTTCAAAGCGTCAGTCGCACCAATCGTTCCCTCACGAATAAGATTACCAATATTTCGAACTGCTTGAACAACGCTTTGCTCAGAAACTTCTTCACTCAAGTCATAAATCAGACTATCGAGTTCGTCAGCAGTATCTTCAAAATTCATTCGTTGATCTGAAATTTGCTTTTGGAGTTGCAATGCAGCTCGATGAGTGCCAAAAATTTCAGGAACGACATTAAAGTATTTTTCTGCTCCCTTCTCATTCTGCTTAAATTGCGCCAATAAATCGGGTTGCGACGCTGCAAGCTCAAACATTTCTTTCCTTAAATTCACATATCGCGAAACTAAGGTTTGATACTTTGTCTCTATAGGGTTCAATGCTTCAAAATTTAATTCTTTTTGATGCTCATTAACTAAAGAGTGTGCTTCGAGTAATGTCGAGATAAGCTCACCACTCGTTCTCAACATAGGAGTCGCCTCATCAACGACTCGCTGCAAGCTTCCGTTAATACTGTGAACACTAGTGAAACTTATACCTGCCGTGAGTAGAAGCAGTACGACCAAAACTCCAAAGCCACCTGCGATACGGGCTGAAACAGTCAAATTCATAGAGCGATTCCAAGATTATTACTTCTAGACATGCTTTAAGCCGAACAAGCCATTACTAAGAGAAAATACTCAGATTGAGCTTAGTTCAAATTTTAAATTCCTGCTAAAACATACATGTATTCTATATCGGCTCTATATTTTACGAATTGAGATTAATTTAAACCAAAATCTAGATTTTTACTTTAACCGCCTGATTTTTAAAGTCTTTTTCCTTGCAGAAATAAAAAAGGCCCGAAATGGGCCTTTTTTAACTTTAACGTATGAATTAGAAAGAATAACCCGCTCGAAGGTAATAGAAGCCTCCATTAAATCCAAAGGGAGAAGTAACCGGGTATTTAGCCCCAGCAACCCCTTGATGTGGGTTTTCATCTGGATATTCATCAAACAAGTTTTGAGCTCCAAACACGAGATTTAGGCTATCAGTGACATCGTAACCTAACTCAAGGTCGACGGTAGCCGAACGAGACACTTCAATCGGTAATGAACCCGCATCTAAGTGTGCTTCGTAATAACCCGAGTAATGATTGACTCGAACTGTCGTACGCCAATCACCTTGTTTGTGATTCATTGATAGAGTAGCTCGGATATCAGGTAAGTTTTCCTCTAACTGCCGAACACGAGTTTCGCTGATATTATCAGGATTAAACTCATCAACTTGAGTGTCTGTCCAGTTATAAACAAGTCCAAAGTCAGTTTCCCCACCCCACATTTCCATTGAATAGTTTGCCACTAAATCAATGCCTTGAGTGGTGGTATCAAAATCATTGGTGAAGAAACGTAAACTGCTTAAGCTCGACGCTCCCTCGTAGTCTATCGATTCCAAGAAAGCTCTATCTGCATCAGAAAGCGCCTGAGTTGAGCTTAGAGTAATACGGTCTTCCATTTTGATGTTGTAGTAATCGATGGTAATGAATAAATCATCAAACTCGATTACAGAACCAATCGAGAAGTTTACTGCTTCTTCTGCCTCAAGAGGCTCAGCACCTTTCAAAATTGAACCAGGATCCGTTGGTGGCAATGTAGCCTGATCTTGCAACTCACCATTCTCAAAAGCTGTTGTTACATTACGAACACGCGATTGGCCAACCGTTGGAGCACGAAAGCCTGTACTTCCTGCTGCACGAAAAGCAACGTTATCCGTCGTTTGCCAACGAGCCGATAATTTGAAATTCGTAGTCGTACCAAAGTCATCGTAATCTTCATGACGAACAGCAGCAGTCAATAAAAAGTCTGGAGAAAGATCAAATTCACCGTCAACATAAACCGCAATATTTCCACGATCCCAAGAGCCGGCATCCGTATCTTTAAATCCAGGAAAACCATTAGAGCCAATACCAAAACCTTGCTCAGCTAAGTTTGGATTAAACTCATAAGACTCTGGGTTACCTGCAGTGATCGTAAATTCAGAATTTCGACTCTCGAAACCTGCTGCGATTACACCGTTATTAATTGGATAAGTAATACCTGCAAACAATCCTGTTTCTTCTTGCGTATAAGCGCCGGGTGCAAAAGCAGTGGGCGTATCTTCACCTAATGCAGCGTTCACCGTATTTTTGATCGCAAATTCAGCTTCGTTTTTACCATAGGTATAACTGACATCGTAAGTCATGCCAGAATCCGTCTCGCCTTTGTATCCAATGGCAAGAGATTGATCACTCACTGTTCCACCAAAGCGAGGCGTAAAACCACCAGGAAAACGAGAATAGTGTGTAAAACAGTTAGGATCAGCTTCGATTGCAGCTAGCTGAGTAGGATCGGGAAACTGATTACCATTGATATCGGTAATGATGTCAATTGATGTGAATGGACACGCGGTATTATCTGCATTGTTTGGATCACCAACTAATAATGTATCGCCATCATCATTAGAGAAAACACCAGGACGAGTGTGTGGATTACGGAAAAAGAAACCACCTTCAATTTCTCGCTCTGCCCAGTTACCAAAGAAATACAAAGAACGTTGGTTATCAAGATCGATACCACTGTTAAAAAAGAATTTTAAATCGTCTTTAACTTCTGGAGATCCCCAAATCTGCGCCGGGTCAGCAACATTGTCATTGCCCCAGGAAATCAAATCGGCAGCATCATCACGTTGAACAGAACGATCAGTAGGATCGGCCTGCTTATACTCCATACTTAAATTCAAAAATCCACGCTCTGTTAGCTCCATACCAACATTACCTGACAACTGAAGTGACGTACCATCACCTTCGTAAAATTGACCAGTTTGCGCTTCAAAATATCCGCCTGAGGACGAATCATTTAATACAAAGTTCATAACACCAGCAACAGCATCTGAACCGTATTGTGCAGCAGCACCATCACGTAACACTTCAATTTGTTTTAATGCCACGCTTGGAATTACAGAAATATCGGGTCCTTGAGAACCGTCAGAAATACCACCGCCCAAGAATGCAATAACAGAAGCACGATGACGGCGCTTACCGTTAACTAAAATTAATGTACTGTCAGGCGATAAGCCTCTTAAGTTTGCTGGTCGAACTAGCGTTGCAGCATCACTGATTGGCTGTGCATTAACATTGTAAGAAGGAACCGAAACACTCAACATTGAGTTCATATCGGTAATTCCCTGACTTTCAAATTCATCTCCAGAAATAATGTCAACAGGAACGGCCGACTCACCAACCGAACGTGGTGCGGCACGTGATCCAACAACAACAACTTTTACTTCTGCTTTTTCATCTTCATTTTCGTCTTCTGCAGAAAAGACAGGAACTGTAAGCGCGGCAGCAATTGCTAACGCTGTTGCTTTAACCCCGAATTTACGCGTTAAGGAACGGTGGTTCGTCATAGATAGTACTCCCAAGTTTCTCGTTTTTATCTTTGGAAGCCATACAACATTGATTGGCTTAAATACTTAATCTCGTTGGTTGTGCGAGAAAGGAAACAAATTTAACGAATTTTTTCTAATACGAATAGCGGCAGGGCAATTAAATACTCAATCTATACAGCAATGAGATTTTTTATAACTTTTTGTAAAACTTTGACATAGCTTTAAATATTTATCTGAGATTTTTAACTCACTTTAATGAAAAGGTTCGCAATATTTTCTATAAGCTTATCGATTTTGTAATTGCTCTAAATAATTAATTCGCTCATCTAAAGAAGGATGTGATGCGAAAAGAGCAGCTAATTTTGAACTGCCAGACGTAATACCAAATACTATAACTTTGTCGGGTAGTTGATTAGGAAGTTTCGATTCAACTCTCAATCGCGCAAGCGCAGAAATCATTCCGTTATAACTACCTAAACGAGCACCAACAACATCGGCACGAAATTCTCTCCGCCGACTAAACCAAGCTACGATTGCTGCCGCTAATACTCCTAAAATAATTTCGGAAATAAAAGTAACAAAATAAAAACCAACGCCATGGCCTTGCTCAGATTTAAAAACCATTCGATCAACATAATGCCCAATAAGTCGTGCCATAAACATAACAAAAGTATTCAACACCCCTTGAAGCAACGCCAGCGTTACCATGTCACCATTAACGATATGTCCAATTTCATGCGCAACAATGGCTCTAATTTCATCTTGATTGAATCGGTTAAGCACTCCTTCACTCACGCCAATCAGTGCACTATTCCGACTCCTTCCCGTTGCAAATGCATTAGCCTGCTGAACGGGGATAATTGCTATTTCAGGCGTCGCTATACCTGCTTTTCTCGCAGTTTGCGCCACCATTTGACAAAGCAATTGTTCAGCCCTATTTGCTGGTTGTTGAATCACTTTTGCACCGGTTATTCGTTTTGCGGTCCATTTCGATAAACAGAGTGAAAGCAATGCTCCCGACATTCCAAACACAAAACAAAATAGTAGCAGGGACAGTAAATCAAGATTGATGCCATTACGCTGAAAATAAGATTCCACGCCCAATAAGCTGAGAGTAATACTAGCGACAAAAACAATCGCCAAATTGGTCAGAAAAAATAAACCGATACGCATCATCGAGAGTGAGCCTTGTAAATCTATCGGACAACCCCGAAAAAGTTCGACAAACCATTTAATCGAACCTCTTCCAATAATAGACCTTCAGGGGGGATTTAGCGCTCTATCCAGATACGTTTACCACGATTTTTCTACGCTGCGACTGATGTCGATGTTCCCAAAGAAACAGCCCCTGCCAAGTACCTAACACTAACTCACCATTGATTGCAGGAATGGACAGTGAAGTGGCAGTAAGCGCTGACTTGATGTGCGCCGGCATATCATCAGCCCCTTCAAAAGTATGCGTGTAGAGAGGATCATTTTCAGGCACCAGCCGATTCAACCAACTTTCCAAATCTCTTTGCGCCGAAGGATCGGCATTTTCCTGAATGACTAAACTACAAGAAGTATGGCAGATAAAGACGGTACATAGTCCGTCTTTTATCCCAGATTGTTGAATCACGGTTTTCACTCGCTGAGTGATTTCTATCATTCCTTGACCGGAGGTCTCCACATAAATAACCTGATTCATGATTCATCACTCCAGCGAAATTTAGCCCGCGAAGTAACTCCACAAAGTAACGTATAGGGAATCGTGTCGGAATGACGTGCAACGATTTCAACAGGAAGCTCTTTTCCCCATAAAACCACCCGCTCACCGGGCTTTTCGGTCGCATCAGCTCCCAAATCAACCGCAATCATATCCATTGATACGCGTCCTGCCAAAGGTACAATTCGGCCATTAATCCAAACCGGAGTACCATTTTCAGCATGTCTCGGATAGCCATCTCCGTAGCCAATCGCAACAATCCCTAACATGGTGTCTTCATCTGCCGTCCACTGCGCGCCATATCCTGCTGTATGTCCTTTTTCTATCTTTTTCGTTGCGATTAATTGTGATTCTAAATTCATTGCAGGTATCAATTGATGGTGGGCTCCAGCCTGCCCGCTTAACGGCGAACAACCATAAAGCATAATTCCTGGTCGAACCCAGTCAAAATGGCTTTCCGGCCAGGCCAACACGCCAGCAGAATTGGCTGCGGTCCGTTCACCCTTAATACCTTTGTTTAATTGATGGAAAAGTTTGAGCTGATCATTGGTCTTATCACTGGTTACATCATCTGCACAGGCAAAATGAGTCATTAGCCTAATGTTTGCGACATTTTTCATATCACTCAGGTGCTTGTAAGCCGCCGAATACTCTTCGGGTGTGAAACCCAAACGATTCATATCTGAATCTAACTTTAACCATACTGAGTGAGCGTATTGGGAAGCAGAGTCTTCAAGCCAGACTAATTGACGTTGGCTGTGAATAACCATTTCAAGATTATATCGCTCTACCAGTTCTAATTCAGATGCCTCAAAGATTCCCTCGAGCAAAACAATAGGTTGCGTAATTTCGCCTTCTCGCAATTGAATTGCCTCTTCAAGACAAGCAACCGCGAAGCTATCGGCTTCTGTTAACTGCTTCGCGACTTTAACAATACCATGCCCATATCCGTCGGCTTTAACGACCGCCATAATTTTAGACTTAGGAGCCATTTGCCGAATCATCGACAAATTATGCCCAAGAGCATTAAGACTGATTATCGCTTGAGTCGGGCGCATTAGAATTGATCGTCGTATTCGTGCGCTAAGTTAGCGAAACGATTGTAATGCCCCTGGAATGCCAAATGAACCGTTCCAATAGGACCATTCCGCTGCTTACCAATAATGACTTCGGCTTTACCTTTGTTATCCTCAGAGTCTTTGTTATAAACCTCGTCGCGATAAACAAACATGATAATGTCCGCATCTTGTTCGATCGCCCCTGACTCACGTAAGTCTGACATTACCGGACGCCGATCAGACCGCTGTTCCAATGACCGATTTAACTGGGAAAGCGCTATTACTGGGACTTTTAATTCTTTAGCTAATGCTTTCAACGACCGTGATATTTCCGAAATCTCTAACGTCCGATTATCGGATAAACCTGGCACTTGCATAAGCTGCAAATAATCGACAACTATCAATCCGATATCACCATGCTCTCGAGCTACCCGACGTGAACGAGAACGAACATCAGAAGGTGATAAGCCAGGTGAATCATCGATAAACATTTTGCAGTTATTTTTCAAAATATTCGTCGCCACCATTAAATTATCCCAATCTCTGTCTTCGAGATGACCGGTACGTAAACGAGTAGCATCAACACCACCAATCGAAGCAAAAGAACGCATCAAAAGCTGATTCGCAGGCATCTCCATACTAAACACCAACACAGGCTTTCCACTGTGAATAGAGGCATGTTCAGCAATATTCATGGCAAAGGTTGTTTTACCCATTGCAGGTCGCCCTGCAACAATCAGCAAATCAGTCTCTTGCAATCCATTAGTTTTCTTATCGAGATCAGAAAAGCCCGTCGACAGTCCGGTAATTCCACCTTTAGAATCGACAGCACTTTGAATTCTGTCGAGTGTATCTTGTAAAAAGGTCGAAGCAATTTTTAATCCTGCATCATTACTTTCACGTTTTTCTGCGATTTTAAAAACTTTCGACTCAGCAGCATCTAGGAGCTCATCGGTCTTTCTTCCTTCTGGATAATAAGCGCTATCGGCAATTTCATTAGAAACGGAAATTAGCTCTCTCAATACAGCCCTTTCGCGAACAATAGCGGCATAAGCTTCAATATTAGAAGCGCTGGGCGTATTTTTTGCCAGCTCCCCAAGATACGCTAACCCTCCAACATTATCCGCTTCGCCTTCTCTCTCAAGGAATTCATGCAAAGTGATAACATCCATTGGCTGAGTATTCTCTGCCAGATAGTAAATCGCCCTAAAAATGGAACGATGCTGCTTGGTGTAAAAGTCGTCAGCGACAAGCTTGTCGCTAATCTTCTCCCAAGCATCATTATCCAACATCAAACCACCCAAGACAGACTGTTCTGCTTCAATAGAATGAGGTGGCATTTTCAATTTAGAGGTTGCGGGATCTCGTTCAGCCATAGGTTACGGTTTCTTCCAAATGTTAAGCTTTTACCCAAGTTATTGTATCGGATTTGGCTCTCGAAAAAAGCCATATTTTAAGTTCACCCAAGACAATTATTTATTTTTGAGAGTACAGAAAACAAAAAAGGCCGCCAAACTGGCAGCCTTTTTCGACATACAATCTAAAAGCGACGTAAATTAAGCTTCTTCAGCTACAACGTTCACTTTAATAGTTGCGACAACATCACTGTGCAACTGAACTTCGTACTCGTACTCGCCGGTGTTACGAATCGCACCGTGAGGCATACGAACTTCTGCTTTCTCTAGCTCAACACCTTGAGCTGTCGCAGCATCAGCGATGTCTTTGGTTCCAATAGAACCGAATAATTTGCCTTCATCACCGGCATTCGCTGGAATGGTTAACGTTAAACCGTTAAGTTTTTCAGCGCGTGCTTCTGCAGCAGCCAATATTTCAGCCGCTTGCTTCTCAAGCTCAGCTCGGCGAGCTTCAAATTCAGCAATATTTTCTTTCGTTGCCGCTACTGCTTTGCCATGTGGCATTAAGAAGTTACGGCCATAACCTGCTGCAACAGTAACTTTGTCACCTAAATTGCCCAGGTTGCGGATTTTTTCCAACAGAATGACTTCCATCAGTCTTTCCTCTCTTTAATCTGACAACAATGACTTACTTATGTGAGTCGCTATACGGCAACAAAGCCAAGAAACGAGCACGTTTTACAGCTCGAGCTAACTGACGCTGATATTTAGAACTTGTTCCTGTGATACGGCTAGGAACAATTTTACCAGTTTCAGTGATGTAGCTTTTTAGCGTTGCCAGATCTTTGTAATCGATCTCAGTAACGTTTTCTGCAGTGAAACGGCAGAACTTACGACGACGGAAAAAACGAGACATTTTCTACTCCTCCTAATTATTCAGCTGTCGCTTCTTCTTTTTTCTCTGATTCAGAATCAGAGTCAGAAGAGCTAGCTTTTTCTTTTGATGCAGACGATTTGTCACTGTCGTCTTTCGCTAAAGGAGAACCTTCAGTAATTGCATCTTTGCGACGAATGGTTAAGTGACGTAGAACAGCATCATTGAAACGGAAAATGTTTTCGATTTCTTCAATCGCAGAGAAATCACACTCAACGTTCATTAGAACGTAATGCGCTTTGTGGACATTTTCGATAGCGTAAGCAAGTTGACGACGACCCCAGTCTTCTAAACGATGGACCGTGCCTTCAGCTTCTTTAACGATATTGGTGTATTTTTCGATCATGGCAGGAACTTGATCACTTTGATCAGGATGCACCATGAATACGATTTCGTAGTGATTCATTCATCTCTCCTTTTGGATTCCAGCCATTCCGCAGGACCGGGCGGACCAGGGTAATGACAAGGAGTAAACCAAATTGTTGAACTTCTGCCAAAGCCCATTGACCCGGCAAAACGAGCGCGAATTATACGCACCCATCGAGCAAATCGCAACGCAGATTCCTTCCTGAGAGCCAATTTTGGACAAATAACTGGCTATTTTTCAAATAAATCCTAATGAAAGAACTATTCGAGCAGGGGATTGATACTATAATGGAGTGAGTGGAGGCAAGTTTTGAGCTACGTCATCTCTTTTAATGAAGCATTGTTTCGCGTCGAAGTGATTCATACCGGCGATCTCGCTTTAACCGTTCTGTCGCAATCAATTCCAACGGTTAAAGAAATTTGTCAGGCGAGACACTGTTGGAAAATATTGTCGGATATTCGAAACGCGAATTATTTGATATCCGACAGCGACGAATTTGCCATTGCTCAACACCTCACTGAAGCATATCCCGAAAACACAACCTTTGTTATTCTTCATACAGAGAATCAAATATCAATTGAACGCTCCAGACTTCTACGTCAAACCTCCGCTCTGAGAGGTATCTGTCTCTTCTTTACCAGTGATGAACACGAAGTAAATAGCTTGTTGTCTGAAAATCCTTCACTACATCAAGGACTTAGTAAAAGTTCATTATCAACGATAACTCCAACAAACAATCTGAAGTAGGACGACAATTTCCGCCCTACTCACAATCATAGATAAATGGCTATAACTTCCTATTATTTTGATTCGTCAGGTTCAGATTTCAGCGTATTTTCAGTATCGGACTCTGACGGCTTGCTTGATATCGAGTCTCCACTCGAGCTCTTATCCGTTGACTCATTTTTGCGTTTACGTGGGATCGGCTTCCAAAATTCACCACGACTCATTGTCGTCCAACCCCAGCGCGCCCATTTTACAATGGCAAAAGCCAACCACAGCGCCCAAGCCAGCATGAATAATTTGTAAACCCACAAAGGCAATGAATAAACCGATATTTCGGGAGTTTGTTGACTGGACAAATCGTCATACCACATCAACAAATTGCCATTCGATAAATTTCCAGCAATTCCCATATCAGGTCGACTCAGCAACGATACAGGAACACTTGCAATCAGAGCCATTAAAGTAATCACCGAAAACCCGACTAAAGCGATCTGAATTATGTTGTGCAACCAAGGTTTGTATTGCATTCGGTATTTATTATTTACCGCCAATACAATAAACCACACAGTGATCATCACCAATAATCCCCAGCTTTGGGTACTGAGCCCCAATCCCAGAATTAACCAACTACTAGCAGGAATGGGAAACATCTGCGTTCGCCACACAATCGCAGCCAAAAGAAGAAAGGCCAGTAATTCTCCCCAATAAATAATTGCCGGTCCAATTACCGGTCCTTGCGTCCAAATGACCCAACGATCACGAGGGACTGTCCATTTAACACTAATGTTACTCATCGGCGCGTTTAAATCGACCTGAGGTAAAACAGTTTTAAATCCTAACTCTTTCGTTTCTCGCCAGTTAAAATCTAACTGATGTTCTCCAGGACTCATGGTGTAATTGATTAGTCCATCCTGAATTTGCAGGTATTCCTTTCTGCCATCAACAATCGCATTCAATTGTTCACCATTACCAACATTAATAACACTTTGTCCGCCACGACTGGAACGATACTTAGCTTTCATTTCGACATTGCGTTGATAATCGCCTGGAGATACCGATATCACCACTTCATCAAAAGATTGCACATTACCTTTTACAGGTTCAGGTTTACTAATATCAATATCAAGCGCTTCTCCCTTCAATGGCAAATACCGAAATGCCCAGTTAACATTATCTATTTGTTTTGGCCACACTTCTGGCACATTACCCGACACAGACACTCGCCACTGATGTGAAAATTGAATGATCCACTCTTCAACAAAAGAATTTATCTCTGACGCTTTTAGCTTGATGGGAGATTCTGGCTTTAATGTTGAACGCCATGAAACCGAGTGTCTCTCTGATGGAATAAGAATTTTCGCCTGGTTATCTTTCACTATAACACCCGAAGAAATTACTTCCTCAAAAGACAATAGTGGAATACTTAAATTTAAATCACCTTTCAACGGAGCAATCCGACTAACACGAGTTACCATACGCCAATCGGAACCTAACTGAATTTCTCGTTCTACTTTAACCATAGGCTCAATCGACAAGGCTCGCTCAACCTGATTGGCGTTTGTAGACTCTGTATCTTCAACAGAGCGCGCTAATGCAGAAGCCCTCTTGCTAAAACCTATTTCGTTAGACTTCAAATTGTTATTGATAAGACCTTCAAGCTCCCAAACATCCGATAAATTTTGAACATTATGTGGTACTAATGGAAAAGCCAAATTAAATTGAGTCGCGCCACTTAAAACACCCCGCAACTCAACTTTAAATCGCCCTTTATTTATCTTAATCCAACGGTAGCCATTTTTAAAAACCATCCAGTTTTGAGCACGACCATCAATCAATACCGATTGCACCGTCCAATGTTCCGATTGAGGAATTGGGAAGACGGTTTCATCAAACGCATCAACCTGCAACTCTAATGAAAGGTTTTCAATTCCATTTTTTTCACTACTGATTATGCGCATTCCAGAAATAGTGACACACTCAGGAAAACATTCAGGAGGTTGATGGAGCCATTGCTTCAATTCCGTTAATACTTTCTCACTGGGCACTTCAGCTTGTGCCTCAGGCGAAGTTATTGGAACACAGCAAACAATAACTACTGCTCCAAGCAACTGTTTTACATATTGCATGGATAATTTTTTCTTTATACTTAATGAGACAGCCATCAATACAACCGCAAGCAATCCCAAAATAGCCGCAACTCGCCACAACACCATGAGCCAGGGAGAAGCAATCCATAGTTGAACTTCTTGCTCCTGACTCACAGGGGAGTTCCACGACAGATTATATTTTTGCCATTCCCAAGCCGGCTTTCCACTTCCCATTTGAATGACGGTATTCTTTTGATAGCGTTCAAGAGACGGCTTTATGCGACTTCCTTTGACTGCAACTCGTTGATCTTGCATTTTTTCCTTCTCAAACATCTGAGTTTCCATAGCTGGTTCAGACATCATCATTGCATTATCCGCTGGTCCCGATAAAGAATAAATGCGCGACGAATTACTTTTTAATGGCGATGTTTTTTCCAACTGAGGATGAAGAATAATTTTTACTTGATGAACAAAAAACAGTCCAAAAGAAACCGCAAAGACTAATCCCGATAAAACTAGTGCCGACCGTGTTAACTTTGGAAGCCACCCATTAGCTAATAAAGCAGCACGGTGCAAAACAAACGCAATCAATAAACTTGAAAAACTAGCAATAGGAGCTCCTGTTTCGTGGAAAATTAAAACAAGCGTTACCAATGTCACAGCCGCCATTTTTAGTGTAGTAAATCGATAAGCAATAACAGAAATCAGTAACACCCAAAAAATATTCCAAAGTGTCCATTGCTCAATCCAGCTACTGCTCGACTCTGAGCCTTGAGCAGCGATAAGTCGATGAGCCGGCGGCAAATTAATTCGCCAGTTGACTGAGTCGAAACGATCACTCCAGCCAGTTACTAACATCGAATTGATAGGTTCAATTATTCCCATTGCAGAAATATTCAAATTAGGGTTTCTTACCTCAATACCGGTTTTATTATTATTTGCCGTCGTAATTAATAAAGACTCTTCATTTTCTTGTGCATGCTCGAGTAGGTATGGCTCTTCCATTTCCAGTCGCCAATCTTTTCTCATTCGGCCAGAAATATGATCATCAAAAATCCACATTTGACCATTAAAGCTTAACCATACATTTCGGTTAAGTGTCATTTGATTATTCGTATCTTCGGGAACACCGCGAACTTTTTCTTCAATTGTGGCTTTTTCTCCTTTTTCATACAGAAAACTAGGATACTCTCTCCACTCAAAAGGTAAGTCAGCTGACTCGGCGTCAATAACGGGCAAGTCAATTAATGTTGCTACTCGAATTTCTGGATTATTTTTAAAAGCCCAGACTTCTTGCTCAGGCCATACAGATTTCGTGTTATTAGGCGTTGTGAGAGAAGTCACATGTGGTAAGGCATAAGCATGAAGTTTTAAAACCCAGCTGCCTGGCTTAGCTTGAATGATCAGTTCACGCTTTTCATTTAAAAAGGCTGGTAAGCCGGAATCAATTCCGATGGGCTGAAATTCATCAATTAAAACCGGCCCTAAGTTTATTTCACGAATTGTTCCCGATATATCCAAGTTTAACCGAGTCGTCAAAAAGATAGGATGGTCATCTTTAACTAATCGAAACACCTTAACCTGCAAAGTATTTTCTGACTTTAATGCAATATTATTTCCCGATGAAAAACCTTGTCCCAGCAAGACATAATTTTTTTCATAATTTGGCGAATGTACTTTAGTGCCATTAACCGTTAAGTCCAGGTTACCGACAACTTCTGGTATATAAAATTTTTCTGGTTGCTGATCCCACTTATAATACCCCTGAATTTTAGCCGCACCTTCTTTCAAGAACACATAAGGATGACCATTACGCTTTTGAACCAAAACTCGCTTACCATTGGCCATGACCATAACAGGCCATGTCTGCTGGTCTCCCGGTAATGGAATCCAACTGTCTTTGTATACTCTCCAGTTTTGCTCAATCTCCGCCCGCGTACGACTGACTTTAAACTCTAAAGTCGCCGGCCAAATACAAGCTCGATCAGATTCGCTAAGAACTTGCCCTCCGTTAAACATCGGGCAATCAATAAAATCTAAGTGCTTATTAACCCAGGGCACCCAAGGCTTTAACTCTGTAGGAATGCTTTTATTTGTATCGCTTGCCGAAAATACGGTTAGCGATTGAATCATAAATGCAAAAATCACAAGAATCTTGAGCAAACCATTCATCAAAGCACTCCCTCTGAGTTATCATTTACTTTTATTATCGATCACTTAATCTATGATTGTTCGAGTTGTCTTACCATTTCAAAAAGACAAACTCCGGTTGCCACAGAAACATTTAAACTTGATACTTTGCCAAACATGGGAATTTTAACCAGCTCATCACAATGTTCTCTTGTCAGGCGACGCAATCCTTTACCCTCAGCTCCCATTACCAAAGCCATGGAGCCTTTAAACTTTGACTGATAGATATTTTGTTCAGCTTCACCTGCAGTTCCAATTATCCAAACTCCCAAATCTTGTAACGACTTAATTGCACGAACGAGGTTAGTGACTGCATAAAAAGGAACCGTTTCCGCTGCACCGCAAGCTACTTTTCTCACAGTCGCATTTAAACCAACCGATTTGTCTTTAGGAACAACAACAGCATCAACACCTGCTGCATCAGCGGTTCGCATACAAGCCCCCAAGTTATGAGGATCAGTAACTGCATCTAGAATTAGCAATAATACAGGACCCGCTTTATTTTCTACCAAATCATAAAGGTCGTTTTCAGACTGGACCATTGCGCCTGTATTAGCAATTTCAGCAATAATTCCTTGATGATTTTCATCGGTCATCTTATCCAGTTTTTGCTTATCCCACCGAACCACAGGAATACGGTGTTTTGATGCCAAACTAATTAACTTTAATGTCTTCCCATCTTGACGATTCGCTTGAACATATAATTTTTTTATTTGGTCAACACTCTTCTTTAATAATAGTTCGACAGAGTGAATTCCATATACAATGTTATCAGACATACTTTTTCAGGCTTCCTAAACTTACAATTCGATTTTTCTTTATTTTTAACTAAAAAAATTTATTTACTGTTTCTTTTTCTTTGAAGTGCTTTTCTTCGTTTTAGACCTTGATGGTTTGGCTTTATCAGACTTTTTATTATTTGTTTTCTTTCTGCCTTTTTTATTATTGCTATCTTTCTTGTAAGAGCCGTCTTTTTTTCCTTTTCCACTTTTTCCTTTAGAGTCTTTACCCTTTCCGCTCACCTTTTGTTTGGCTCGAGCGTAGAGCTTCTCTCTCTCACTTAACGGCTTCACTTTTTTAGACTGCTTCGAAGATATTAGTTCAAAGTCTATTTTTCGATCCTCTAAATCAACACTAGAGACTTCTATTCGAACAGAGTCGCCCAAACGATAACTGACACCCGAAGCCTCACCAACTAACCGTTGTTTACCGGCCTGATAATGAAAGTAATCTTGCCCAAGCGAAGAAATGTGCACTAACCCATCAATATGAAACTCAGGAATTCTGACAAACATTCCAAAACTGGTTATTGCGACAACCTCACCGTCGTACTGATGACCGATATGGCTCGACATAAACTCACACTTCAGCCAGTCAACCACTTCTCTGGTTGCCATGTCTGCATTACGCTCCGTTGCAGAACACGTCTCTCCGGCTTGCACCAAAGCTTCATGGCTATAAGATTCGGCACCAGAATAAGATAGTTTTTTATCCGATTTTTTAAGGTGATTTTTAATTAGCCGGTGAACAATTAAGTCAGGATATCTCCGTATCGGGGAGGTAAAGTGAGTGTAAGCATTAAATGCTAAACCAAAATGACCTTCATTATCGGGAGTGTACACCGCTTGATTCATTGACCTAAGTAACATCACTTGAATCTGCTCAGCATCGGGTCTCTCAGACGCCGCTTTTAAAACCTCAGAGTAATCTTTAGGTTCCGGAGAATCGCCACCAAAAAGAAAAATTCCCATTTCCGATAAATACGAGCGAAGATCTTCAAGTTTTTTCTCTGTTGGCCCTTCATGTACACGGAACATTCCCGGCGTTTTATGCTTCAAGAAATAACGAGCAGCCGCAATATTCGCGCAAATCATACATTCTTCAATAATACGATGCGCATCGTTTCTAACTACCGGTACCACACGATCAATTTTTCTATCTTCATTAAACACTATTTGAGTTTCTGTTGTTTCAAACTCTATTGCTCCGCGTTTCTGTCGTTCTTTCGCTCGTACTTTATAGAGATCGTAAAGCTCCTCTAAGTGTGGAACTAATTCTGCGTATTCGGCTCGGAGAGATTCATCACCATTTAATATCGACCACACTTTATTATAGGTTAACCGAGCTTTGGAGTGCATTACTGCCGGATAAAATTTGTAGCCACTCAACTTTCCTTTTTCACTGATTGTGGCCTCGCAAACCATACACAAACGGTCAACGTGAGGATTGAGCGAACATAATCCATTCGATATTTGTTCGGGCAACATCGGAACGACATATTCTGGAAAATAAACGGAGTTACCTCGCTGTTTACCTTCATTATCCAGGGCACTCCCCGTTTGCACATAATGGGAAACATCAGCAATCGCTACCCAAAGTCGCCATCCGCCACTGTCTTTCCACTCGCAATACACCGCATCATCAAAATCGCGGGCATCTTCTCCATCGATGGTAACTAACGGCAAATGCCTTAAATCAACTCGGTTTCGTTTGTCCTTTTCCGCAACTTCGGGAGAGAGATGTTGTATTTCATTGAGTACATCGTCTGGCCAATCGCGACGAATACCATAATTATGGATTGCGACTTCAATTTCCATTCCAGGCGCCAAATACTCACCAAGCACCTGAACAACAGCTCCAACTGGCTGAGATTTATCTGAAGGTCGAGTGGTAATTCGCGCAACAACCACCTGCCCTTGCTCGGCACCGGCGGACATGCCAGGTTGAATTAAAATATCTTGCGCAAATCGTTGATCGTTGGGCTTTACAAAACTCACGCCGCTCTCTTCAAAATAGCGCCCAACAATTTGAATAGGATCTTCCGACTCTAGTATTTCGACGATTTTAGCTTCAACTCGACCACGGCTATCATAGCCTTTAGAGCGGCACACAACCCGCTCACCATGAAAGACTTTGCGCATTTCGCGTGGCGAGACAAACCAGTCATCACCTCCTGAATCGGGGGTAAAAAAGCCAAACCCATCCTTATGGGCTAAAATTTTTCCTTTCGTAAGATCCAACTTATCGATTGGCGCATAAGCACCTTTTCGATTTCGAAGAACCTGGCCATCTCGCTCCATCGCCTTTAACCGTCGACTCAATGCAACAAGGTCATTTTCTTCAACTAGACCGAGACCTTCCATAATCTCCGGGAAACGCGCAGGGCCTGTGTGCTGCTTTAAAAAATCGAGAATAAACTCCCGACTGGGTATAGGATTTTCATATTTTGAAGATTCACGCTTAAAATGCGGATCATCTGTGATGTTTTTTGCCATTATTATTCCATTTTTATTAACTACACTCAGTGTAACCAATATTCAAGTAACAGATATAGTTTATGTTACGCTTTTTGACGACTTATTCTCTATTTCCATTCTCAACCACACAAATACCAAGCCCGACGACGACCCCAATCTAAGCCATTGAGCTTTAACCTATTTCATCGAAAAAGAAATCCTGACAAATATGAATAAGCAATGTGTGATTTGAGAGCGACCCAGCGCATCAATAAGTAAAATGAACGATGCATGTCTCTCGGCGGACATCGACAGGGAAATTCAATCAAGTTAATAAAAGAGGATTATTTAATTGGATTTACTTCTATAAAAACACTTTTTATTCATGAAAGCACTTATAAATAAGCAACCAACACTCAAAATTGACCAAAAAATATTCTAACGAGATATTAACAAATTGCATTCATTGATATAAAATAGCCACCTCAATTGCCATAGTGTTGTGGATTTAGCTTAGAGGAGCAAATTTAACAATAAATGGCGAGCATTAATTACCCTGCTGAATACACCTTCGTTTTATAGTTATTTCAGTAGCCACTGAATACCGTTAACCCTCTTGTAGTACCAGGTAATATAGTAATGAAGTCTAAATCTGAAATATTCTCGCAGTTGCAGTCAATGTTGAGTGAAGTATTCGAAATCAATCCCAATGAAATTTCAGAAACAAGTGATATCTATCAAGATCTCGATTTAGACAGTATTGATGCCATCGACTTAGCAGTGAGACTGCAAGATTTGTCAGGCACCAAAATTTCACCCTACGAATTTAAATCTGTCGCAACTATCTCAGATATTATCGAATTTATTTTTAAAAATGCTCACTCAAAAACAGCAAGTGTTTAGATTCTTTTAAAAATCAAAGATGTGTTAATACCGCCAAACGCGAAGTTGTTAGACATTACATACTCAGTCTCTTTCAATAATCCCTCTGGATTACAGATGTAGTCCAATTCCCCACATTCAGGATCAATGTTTTTAAGATTCGCGGTAGCAGCGAACCAGTTCCTTTTCATCATCTCAATAGTGAGCCATGCTTCAACGGCTCCGCAAGCTCCTAATGTATGACCGAAATAGCTCTTCAGTGAACTGATTGGCATAGCACTACCGAACAATTGTGACGTTGCACGAGTCTCAGCAACGTCACCGCGATCCGTTGCCGTTCCATGAGCACTAACATAACCGATATCTGACGCAGAAACACCTGCGTCCTTTAATGCCAGCTCCATTGCAACCTTCATCGTATCGGAAGTTGGCTGAGTAATATGCTGTCCATCAGAATTAGTACCAAAGCCGACTATTTCGGCCAGAATATTTGCTCCTCTAGCTTTTGCGTGCTCATAATTTTCTAAAATAAATGAACACGCCCCTTCACCAATAACTAAGCCATCTCTGTCTCGATCAAAAGGCCTGGGAACATTTTGAGGAGAATCATTTTGTGTACTCGTCGCAAACAAAGTGTCAAACACAGCAGCTTGAGTAACGCACAATTCTTCCGCACCACCTGCAACCATCTGAGTCTGTAATCCATGCTTAATCGCTTCGTAGGCGTAACCTATTCCTTGGCTTCCAGATGTACAGGCACTACTCGTTGTAATAACTCTTCCGGTCAATCCAAAAAAAACGCCTATGTTAACGGGTGTCGTGTGGCTCATCATCTCTACATAGGAAGTAGAAGAAAAGCCACGCATGTTGTTATTGGACAGCAAATTTCCAAAGACAGTAATTGGCTGCGTCGAGCCAGATGATGATCCATAAGACACTCCCATACTACCATTCTTAATAGAGGGCTCATCCAATAACCCAGCTTGCTCTAAAGCCCCTTCTGTAGCTCGTGTCGCCATCAATGAAACGCGCCCCATGGAACGCGTTTTCTTTCGAGAGTAATGCTTAGGCTTAATGAAATCAGTAATGGGAGCCGCAAGGCGAGTGTTTAGATCTTCTATTTTGTCCCACTCTTCCATATGTCGAACAGCATTTTGCCCGGTTTTCATTTGAGAAAAAATGTTATCAACATCCGTTCCAAATGCCGTTAAACCAGAAATACCCGTCACCACTACACGATGGTTCATATCATGCCCCCATTCACTGAAATCACTTGACGTGTGATATACCCAGCTACATCAGAAAACAAATAATTAACTAAACTAGCGACCTCTTCTGCAGTTCCCGTTCTTTTTAACGGAATTAATTTCATAGCTTCATTTTTAACTTCATCAGGAAGCATACCCGTTTCAATCAAACCTGGCGCAACACAATTAACAGTAATCTTTCTCTTCGCTAATTCCAATGCGAGAGCTTTGGTAGCGCCAATAATGCCGGCTTTTGAGGCAGAGTAATTCACCTGGCCTCTGTTTCCGGCAATTCCCGATACCGAAGACATAGTGACAATTCTACCGCCACTTCGCAATCGAACCATAGGCATAATCAAGGGGTGCAAAACATTATAAATTCCATCTAAATTAGTATGAATAACTGTATCCCATTCATCATCAGTCATGGCTGGAAAAGCAGTATCTCGAGTAACTCCTGCATTACATACAACGCCATAGAATGCGCCATTAGCCTCAATATGTTTCTCTAAGACTGACTTGCACTCCAAACGATCACTCGCATCAAATTGTAAAATTTTTCCTTTACCACCAGCGGATTCAATATTTGACAAAGTATTCAAAGCACCCTCTTTGTCACTATTGTAATGCACAGTTACTTCGAATGGCTGTTTGGCAAGCTCTTGGGCAATCTCTTGTCCTATTCCTTTACTTGCGCCTGTTACTAATACTCTTCTAAGATCACTCATGATTACAGTTCCGATCTTTTATTTAAAAATTCATTAACATTTTCGGGCGAAAATACGTTTAGGTTCGCGGTAGCGATCACGGTCTCTGATTTTGTCATGGAACACGCAAAAGAACCTAATCCATTGTATTCTTGATACAGTTTATTCACCGTTACTACGTACTCTTGATTTAACTCAAGGTGACTAATATTACTTTGGAATTTTCGAGTCCCAAGTAGAAAGCCCACTCTCACTGGCTTGTTTGCAAGTATTTCCTGAAATCCCGCATAAGCCGCGATTGTCTGAGCCATCATTTCCATGATGACCCAACTTGGTATTCCACGGATATCATCATCATAAAAAAGGTTATCAGATTTTACTTTGATTAATGAGCTAAAATGGTCTTGATCAGCCGAAATCGGTTCATCGATTAAAACCATTGGTGAAGCATGAGGAACTAACTCTTCAATCTTAAAATCAGTAACAGCTACCATAAATTAAATTCTCTACAAATGTGAATCTTAATAAATTCTGACAACAATTCTAACTCCTGTGGCTAATTCAACGACCGATTATCAGGCTAACGTTGCTACCACCAAAAGCGAATGAATTGCTCATAAAAATATTTCTATCCTTTACATCGTAATGCAAATCCTCAGCTAAACGAATTTCAGGCAAGGTACTATCTCTCTTACCAGAATAGATATGAGGAGGTAATTTGTTTTCCTTATTATAATCGGAAAGTGTCAGCCATAATATACACGCCTCAATCGCTCCCGCAGCTCCAAGACAGTGACCGGTCAGTGACTTTGTTGAACTACAAGGCACAGAATCTCCAAATAGACGGTGAACAGCTAGAGATTCCATAGCATCATTTTTAACCGTTGCTGTACCATGTAAATTGACATACTTTATATCTTCCGCACTTAAGTGAGATTTTTCCAACGCATCAAGCATCGCAGCTTCAGCTCCATCACCCGTCGGATCTGGAGCTGACATATGATGAGCATCAGAACTTTCTCCAATCCCAAATAGCAGAATATCTTTTTGATCGGCTTCATTGCATTTTTCAAGCACAAATAGAGCAGCGCCCTCACCTATGGTAATTCCATTTCGACTTTCTCCCATCGGATCACATACATCATCACTCACTGACTCTAAGGAGGAAAAACCATTAATAGTCAAGCGGCAGAGGCTATCTGAGCCACCCACGATAACGGCATCGCAAAGTCCCGAACTCATCAATCTTCGCGCCGCTGCAAAAACTTTTCCACTGGACGAACAAGCAGTTGAAATCGTGTAAGCAACTCCCTCTAATCCTAAAAATTGCTGCAAATATAACGCAGGAGTGCCTATTTCTTGCTGTAAATAGTGATAATCTGAATTAAATTTTCCAGTGTCTTTTTTAACACCTAGAGCATCCTCTCCCTCGAGGATGCCCGATGTACTTGTACCAACAACGACCCCTATTCGCTCTGCCGGGTATCTGCTTTTAATATCCTTTACTGAATCACTTATTTCATCCGCAGCGAAAGTAATTAAGCGATTGTTTCTACAATTATATTGACTCAAGTTCGTAGGCACATCATTGAGAACCTCTAATACTTTCCCTACAGGAACCGAATGATTAGGGAGCCATCCGTACTCCTTTGTAATACCGGGACTCTCTCCCCGAAACAACCTTTCAGCCACTTGGACTTTACCAGCACCGAGAGCACAAATAATTCCAACATCTTTAATGACAATTGATTCCATAATTATTGCTCTAAGGTAGTAATATTAATGATCCAAGAAGTATCGACAGGCTTATATTGTACTGAATTAAGAATGTTATTTTCAAAAGAGTAATTGATTTCAACAGCCAATACATTATGACAATATATTTCACGTCGTTCTCTACGATTATCAACACGACACGCGCTCTTTAATTCATTTTGAACAGCTTGTTCAGGCCAAAAAATCAATTGAAATGCCTCTATAATAGTTCCAGCTGAAACAGGTAGCTCCATCGCTACTCTAGAATTATAGTCAATTTGATTATTTCGTAACTGAATCTCAAATAATGGAATACCCACCTCAGACATGCCTACCATCACCATGCCACTCGAGTTGGCCTCTCCCTGAAATAAAAGTTGGTGTGATTGTTCTCCGCTTACAAAGTTAAGTATGTGACTAAATGAAGGTTCACCTTCATACGTATCCATCGATAACCAACGATTCAAATAAATTTTAGAATTATGATTAACTCCGAAAGTTTGGCACCCTGTCATTAGAGCCCCTATCAACATTAAAAACATGCCGTTTGATAAATATTGATAACACTTGAATCTCATAATTAACTAACTCTGCTTCTCGATATTTAATGAAACCGAGATTGGTGCTAAAAGATAAACAACAGTAATTCCAATACAAATTATTTGCCCAAAGGAAGCCAATGCAGTTGTAGAGCTAAATGCCAATAGTCCAAACGCAAGAATTGTCGTAATGGCGGATAAAGTGCTCGCCAATATAGCGGGCTGATAATCCCCTTTCGACTCATTAATGAATAAGCTGAAATCGAGACCTACTGCAAAGACAATAATAGTTGCCAAGACATGAAAAAGATTATGCTCCAAACCAACCAACGAAATACTCAATAATGATGTCAAAATTGCAACAACAGAAGGAAGTATTGTCGCGACACCTCTCTTAAAGCCATATCTCATCAAAAAAATAAGGCTAACGAATATATAAGCTAATGTTAAATATTCGATCGATAAAGTTCTGAATCGCTCAAATAATTGATTAATACTTGAAACTTTATCATACCAAATGTATTTTTCAGTTAAATTTAAATTCGATAAATTTATTGAAGTATCGTTTCCCTTATCAATGATTACCTGACTAAACCAACCCGTGCTAGTATCATGAACAACCTGCTCTTGATAAGGATGATTCTTGATCATTTGTTCAATCTTATCATTATAGATGTCAACTAACTCTTGATCCTCTAGCGACGATAGATAATTTTGTGCGACTTCTGTTTTTAAACCTAATGATTCTAAAGCTCGCTCTCCAACTCCGCTTTTGATGATTCCATCTGATAATAATTGTTTATTGTTATTAAGAGTACTTACCGGCGGGAGCCATTGAGATATCGCCCGATAACCATTAATCTCACCCGTTTCTTTTAAGCGCTCTAATTGCTTTGTTAATTTCTCTTCATTAGTTAAAAGTTCATCTAACGTATTACCATGTACTAGATAAAAGCCTTGCTCGCCGTAATTTGATACTAGGCCAGATATTTGTTCACTCGTAGCTTCTAAGTCCGGAAATTCAATTCGTAATAATCGAATATCACTGTTCGACTTGATTGGAAAAATAACTAAAATAGCAGTTAGAGCAATGGCCGCACCGATTAGTATTCGAAAACTTTTTGGATGATTTCTAAATTGGTTAAATAAAGGATGTTTCGGCGACCAAATTTTCCTTGGTTGATGATAAAAATAAGGAATCCAGCGATACCAACAAAAAACTGTAAAGTAAGCTCCTGAAAGACCTCCAACAGCAAAGAGAGACAATTGCTCCAACGCAGGAAAACTTGTTAGTGACAATGACAGAAAGCCAAACACACTTGTTAGAAAGCCAATAGTTACAGCAACTCTTATTTTGCTAATAACTAACTTCCCAGAACATTGATTAATATAAAAATGAGAAAAATAATGAAAAGCATAGTCAATAGAGATGCCAATCACAGTTGCCCCAAAAACCAAGGTCAAAATATGAACCTTCGAAAAAACGAGCAACGAAATAGTAAATGCAATGAGCAAGCCAACAGATAGTGTTACCACCGCCAAAACAATAGGTAAGAAACGCTTAAACGAAATAAAAAATAAAAACAATATGCTAATCGTCGAAATTGAGCTAATTATCGTTATCTCTTGCTTGGCAATATCGCGTGATTTCTTCGCATGATGAATTACGCCAACAGACTTCAAATCTACGCCTTCATCAAGAGAATCTCTTAACTGCTCTTCAAATTCAAAATAACTTTCTTGTATTAACTCGTCAAAAACAGCTCCAGATAACTTCAACCCTGTTAGCAAAAGGTAATTATTTTTTCTATTAAATAATAAATATTCTCCTCCATCATTAACCGCTTTACTAGATTGCTCACTTATAAATCTCTCATAAAAACCGAATGGATCGCTCGCAAACCGAGGGCCAATTCCGAGAGACAGCGCATCTAAAAAGTTTAACTTTGCTACATCAAAAAGTTTAGACTCATCTTTCTCTAAAAGTATTTGTATATCACTTTGGGCTAATAATAAAGGCTTAAATTGAGCGAGTTCTATAAAATACTGTTTGACTCCCGCCCTTTTATCAAAGGCTAACTGGATCTCAATCCCACTTTCTTTCTTAGCGCTGTTTTCTAATACTTGCTTTAAACTTTCAAATCCATTTAAAACATTTTTCTTAGTTTTAGAACGAAGTAAAACAGCAACATAATTTTCACGACGAGATACAATTTTATCAGCAGCTAACTGAAAATCTTCATCAATACCCGCTTCCGGAATAATACTTAATAAATTCGTTTCGATCGTTGACTGTGAGTTAACTGAATATAGTGAATAAACTAAAGAAAATAGTACAATTCCAATCCATAAAAATGATGCTGCAATAGCAAAAACATGTTCTTTATTACCTTGCATTCAACAACATTCTCTTACTGGAGCTTTGATTCAACTCAATGGTTGTTTTATCACCATTAACTTCAAGAATTGATACTTCATCAACTTGGCTAGTTCCTTTTAATACGATACTTTTGAGAAAAGATTTTAAATCATCATTTTTACTTGTTAGAAAAATAGTCCATTTACAATCAACTTCTCTAACCTGTAACTCAAAATTATCAAGCAACAAATCGAAATTACCAGTCATAGAAGCTTTTAGCGTTGTCAGCATGCTGGACGCCGCACCTTGGTTAAAAGACCTTTGCTCTTCTTTTTCATTATTGTCATTTAATCGATAGATATTATCGGCTTCAATAAAATAAGTCACTTTAATTGGCTTAACCTGTGACCACTCTAAATCACCATTATCTAATAAAACATACTCTCCATTAATTATTAAAGGTTTTTTGAGAATGGACAAATGCTTGGTTTGTGTGAATTCGCCAGAAACCTTATCTTTGATTTCGACACATTGATAGACTTTATCTAATATTGTTGCATCAGTATTCTCATCAGCCAGGGTTACCATAGAAGGTATTATCAATAACAGGATAAAAAAATGCTTAATCATAGCTCTTTAATTCTTCTTTAACATTATCTATTAAGATTTGAGGCGAACAAAATTCAAGTTCTTGCGTTTTTGCATTTACGGCAACTTGAGTCGTTTGCCCCTTAGTAATAACATCTCCGCTCTCATTAGAAATTCGATATTGAATTTTAATTCTATTCTCATATTCGATTAAAGATGCTGTAACGTTTATTAAATCGCCATATTCAATTGCTTTTACATACTTTATTTTTAGGTCGACTACTGGCCATAAATAGCCCGACTCCGCCATCTGGGGGTAGTCATATTCAATCTTTTTTAGCAGTTCGCATCTCGCTATTTCAAAATACTTAACGTAATGTCCGTGCCAAACTATTCTCATTGGATCAACATCATGAAATGGAATAGTTATAGAAACGCTACCTGTTAACTTTTTATCCATACTAAATTCCTTAGTAAAGAGTAAACTGTTGTTGTTGAATGGATTCAGTAAGAGCTCTTAAATCATCCTCTAGTGGTCGGTCTTCCTCCAAAAATCCAACTAGATTTTCCACTTCAGTAACACTGGTTAGTACAGTCTTTGTTAATGAGTCGAGATCAATTTGATTCTCTTTAACTCGAAGTCGAATTCCTTGAACGGTTGCCATAGTCATGGCAGCAGCGACCTGTTCGGTTAATTGAAGAACCCTCAAGCAGTCTCTCGCTGCAATAGTCCCCATACTCACTTTATCTTGATTGTGGCATTCGGTAGAGCGAGAAAAAACAGACGCGGGCATAGTTAATTTCAGGGCTTCTGCTGTCCACGCAGATGCACCGATTTGTACGGCTTTAAAACCATGATTTATCATAGCTCTGTGTTCGACAGCACCTGACAAATTAGAAGAAAGTCCATGATTGAACCTCTGATCAACTAGAAGCGCAAGTTGACGATCCATCAAATCGGCTAAATTGGCTACACAGTTTTTCATAGAGTCCATAACGAATGCAATGTGGCCACCATAAAAATGTCCTCCATGAAGTACGTGTTCACCATGGCCGTCGATAATTGGATTATCATTTGCACTATTTAATTCATTCTCAATATCCCTTTTCATCCAAGGTAGAGCATCTACTAAAACACCTATAATGTGAGGTGAACAACGAATGGAGTACCTATCTTGTAATCGCGCAGAGTTTCTCGGATGCTCGTGGTGGTTGAGATCATGCCTGATTCGTTCCGCAACCAACTGTTGACCTGCGTGGGGTTTAACGGAAAATAATATTTCATCAAAATGAGTACTATTTCCAAGCAAAGCTAACGATGCTAAAGAAGTTAACCGAGTACAAAGTTTTGCCAAGTAATCGGCTCGAGTCCATGCTAAACATGCTAAAGCAGTCATTACAGCAGTGCCATTCATAATGGCTAAACCTTCTTTAGGGTAAAGATTTATTGGTTGTACACTTAACTCCTTGAGAATATCTTCGACAAGTCTTATCTCACCTTTAAAGTAAGCTTTGCGCTCTCCGATCAATGATGCAGCAACATAGGATAAAGGCGTTAAATCTCCACTTGCCCCAACTGAACCTTCTTGAGGAATCAATGGTGCAACTCGTTGATTAATGTAACAACTCAATTGCTCTAACAATCCCCACCGAACACCAGAATACCCTTGACTTAGTGACGCTAATCGAGCAGCCAGAATAGCAATTGACTCTTTTTCGGAAAAATAATCACCTAATCCACAACCATGATAACGGGTAAGATTTATTGGTAATTCATTTACTAAGTGACCAGGGACATTCACTGTGCATGAATCGCCATACCCAGTGGTCACGCCATATATGACTCCATCTTCTTTAAGCAGCTTTTCAAGAAAAGCTGCTCCTTCATTAATTTTTTGTTTAAAATCATCCTGCGTTGATAACTTTGCTTTACAACGCCCCTCAGCAAGCCCAACTACATCTTCAATAGAGATAGCTTCTCCTCCGAAGCAGACTTCTGATGACTTGTTACTCATTAGATATTACCCTGTCTCTTTTAAACGCCCTTACCGACGTTTCCAAAAATCAAAAAAATTAAACCATTGATATGGCGCAATTTCACAATATTGCTCAAGTTGTGCTGCATACCTACCAACAGCAGCTTTCAGCCCAACCTTCTTTTTACCTGTTGTAAGCAGTGATGCATCGCATAACTTATTCATATATATGTGATATCGACCATTCCGCTTCAAACTACAAAAAGTATAAATGGGACATTCAAGAACGCCAGCTAACTTAAATGGCCCAGCAGAGAAGCTCGCATCCACACCCAAAAACTTTGTGCTAATCGTTCTTTCAGAGCCAGAGTTAGCGATTCTGTCACCGGCAATTACAATTATTTCACCTTGGTCGAGTCTTTTCTTTAAAATAATACCGGTTTCAATTCCCAACTCAGAGACCATAAACAAGCGCTTTGTAGACTCTTGTGAGATTTTCTCTAATGTATTATTAAATATAGGCGCTTCATTAAAAGAAACGATATTATTTATTGCTACATCCTTATACTTCATTGACAAAGCTCTTCCTGTGTCAATATTCCCAATATGACTCACTAAAAATAAAGCACCTTTACCCGATTGACGAATCTCTTCGATTAAATGCTCATTTTCAAAAACGATATCGTTTAAATCGAATTCTCCGGCCCAGGTAGCAAATTTATCTGCATTTATTTCCCCAAATGAATAAAAATGCTTAAATCCATCCCAAAAGCTAGGTTTTCTACTAAAAAGATCTTTATTGGAGTAACGGTATAACTTGTTTAAATAATTATATGAATGCTTTCTCTGCTGAGGAGAAAATAAAAAATAGTAAAAAATAATTGGGTATAGCAGCAACTTTACAAACTTTACTCCAAACCATCTGAAACAATAAAATAAGATGGTCATTCCCAATCTAGAGCCACGTTCAGATTGCTTAGGTTCAGTCTCTTTAAGCTCTTTTTTTCTTAATGAAAAACCCAATTTCGAAAAGAGGTTTCGCGCCAACAAAAAAGGACTTCGAATTAACATTCCCAAGAACAACCGGGTATGCATTTTCGTAATCAACCAATTATCTCGTACAAGGTTGAATTGTGATACACCACCTTCAGGGTAAATAACTTTGGTTGGCTTATTGACTATATTAACTCGATCCCAAAACAACTTAACAAGAATTTCCGTG
The DNA here is from genome assembly GCF_007570825.1 of Pleionea sediminis. Classification (GTDB taxonomy): domain Bacteria; phylum Pseudomonadota; class Gammaproteobacteria; order Enterobacterales; family Kangiellaceae; genus Pleionea; species Pleionea sediminis. The sequence goes on from NZ_SUNB01000002.1 coordinate 592,471, forward strand.
TCGAAATCCATTCTTTTACCTACATTATTTCGGCTAAGCATTGAAATTGTTTGACTTAAAGGATAAACCCTAAACCCACACATAGAATCTTTAATGTGCAATGAGAGACATTCAATCCAAACCCAAACATGTGTAAGATAGCGCGCATAGAATCTATGTTTTGGTACAGACTCATCGTATGATGGATATCCGCAAATCACACTGTCTGGATTTTTTTCCGCATCTATTAAAAAATGCTCGATATCCGACAAAGTATGCTGCCCATCTGCATCCACTTGAATTGCATGAGTAAAACCTAAAGACTCGGCAACATACAAACCTGTCATTACTGCCGCGCCTTTTCCTTGGTTATTAGGTAAAGTTTCCAAATATACATTTGGAAACTTACTCTCTAAATCTAGCAGTACATCGTGAGTTTTAGTATTTGAACCATCGTCAATAAGAATAACGAACAAATCCAAATCAACAATATACGAGACTGTTTTCTCTATTACTTGGTAATGGTTATAAACCGGAATTATTACGCAAGACTTAATGTTCATTAGCAATGGTTACTTTTTCAATTATGCCAGAAGACAAAACCTGCTCATCCAAATCACAATACTCATATCGAAGTTGCGTTTTTGTCGTAATTAAATCTAACTTCAAAACAACTTTAGTATCTGGGAGAATAACCTCTTTGAACTTAATTTGCTTTAATTGAGAACAGTTCACTTCGACACCCCAAGCCAACTTTGCAAACTCTATTGCCCACTGTGTTTGAACAACACCAGGCAATACAGGGCTGTCTGGAAAATGACCTTGAAAAAAAATAATGTCAGGATCGATTGTTAATTCCCAAATGGCTTGATCCGTTGTTTTCTTTCTTTCATTGAATAATGGAATTCTCATTTTACCTCTCAAAAAGTCTTACTAACCTTTCATTTGTAACTTTACCTTGTTGATTTATAGGTAAACTATCCACAATACGCCACTTTCTTGGCAGAACTACTGACTCGAAATGGCCCAGTAGTAACGCTTTTAATTGATTGATAAGCTTCAACTTTCCGTTCTTTAACTGTCGTTCTCCTAATGTTGACAAAACTAAGACACAACCTATGGCATTAATAGCATTATCAGACTGACTTCTTAAATGACGGCGAACTAAAATGGCTCGACATTCTTTAACTAAATTAGAGCTTGTTAGCTTATCTTCAATTTCTTGTAATGAAACTCGTTTCTCTTCAATTTTTACAACTCGATCAGCACGTCCTAATAACTTAAATTGATCAGTGTTTACAAAATCAACTTTATCACCCATTAAAAATGGATTATCCGCCATATAAATGAATGGTGACTGAACCAGCAATTGCTGTGTTTCTTTCTCAGAGTGAGCCTTAACTTCGGGCAATAAATTCCATAAGCCAGATTTGTTATTTGGAAAAACCTGACGCATGGCTACACCACCGGTTTCTGTTGAGCCCAATATTTCCATGGGACAGATACTGAACTGTGTATAATAATAATAACTGGTTGACTCACTTAGAGGACCGCCAGAACTAAAAACCATCTGCATAACATCGCTCATCAACGGCTTTGACAAGACATCACCTATACGGCTCAAATGAGCTGGGCTACTGACCAGAGTACACTTTTTAGTTTTTTTCATTACCTCATTAATTTGTTCCGGAAACTCTTGGCGTTCGGCGAAAAATATATTCTTAAAGCAGAATGGCCATAACACACGAAATAAAAGACCATATATATGCTGATGAGAAACCGTACTAAGAAACACTGACTGAGCAACCTTTTTGCCCCAGCACTTATTTAAAACAATAACTTCGCTTAAAATGTTTGATAATTTCTTTACTACTTTTTTAGGTTTTCCGGTGGAGCCAGACGTATAAAAAACCAAGTCGACATCAGAGTAAACAATACCTCGACTATTTGATAAGCGACTCGAGTCTAAAAAGCAATCTCTCGAAATAACGATCGACTTTTTAGATTGAGGCAGTTCTACATCAGTTAAGACAGCATCGTATTCGCCAATCATTTCAGATAAAGTTCCAGCCTGAACATTAGGCAACATGACGATAGTCTTACCGGTACAAACAAGGGACCAACAGGCGACTAAAAATAAGTAGCTATTATCACAGTAAAGCAACCATCTATCGCTCTCTACTTTAGAAATCGAGTCAGATAGTTTGTGAACGCTGGAGAGAAACTCTTCACTACTTATCTCTTTCTCGCTGTAAGTAGAAACGACATGTGTTTTCGCACTATTCACCGCCAAGTCATCCAGGAACCAGAGCTTTTTTATCTGGCTAATCATTGTTATTCTCGCGATACATTTGTTTTTGGGCGCACCAAGTATTCGAGAAGAAAGATTACTCCCATAACGCAATAAGAAAGAAGGCCATTGTAAAGAGTCCAAAGCTCTAGGGTTTCATATAGCGTTACGTACAAAGATATCATCATATTAAGTATAAAGAATAAACACCAAACTAAAGTAACCTTAAAGGTATAACTTGATAATTCCTTTGAGGAAGGCTGCCCCATGGCAATGGCAAACCGCTCGATCATATTTGGAGGCTTCTTGAGAGTCACTAAAAACAGAATCAAGAATATAAAACTAACCAACGCTGGATAAAATAAAAACCAACTTAAAGAGTTGAATGCAACGCCTAGCAAAGCAAGTAAAAGAGCTCCTAGCGTAATAGGAACTGGGTTTATAGTTTCCGATTTAAGATGCTTTTTGAGAGCAAGTTGCCGAATAACCAGTAATACGATAAGTCCGATACCAATAGCTTTTGGCTCAAAAACTTTTATACCCAAATAAACCAGTAAAGGATAAAGTATTAGAGCCAATCCGACAAAAATGCGAACAAACATTGACAAGTTAAGCAACCAACTTCTCTATAGAATCAATAACATCAGAGACAGTTCGCACACTTTTAAATTCTTCAGGCTTAATCTTCTTACCTGTAATTTCTTGCAACTTTATTACCAAGTCAACGGCATCTATACTGTCCAGCTCCAAATCATTGTATAAATGACTAGATTCTTGCACTTCTTCAGGATCAATCTCGAAGATTTCTTCAAGAACATCTTTTAACGTGTTTAATATTTCAGCTCTACTTTTCACAATTGTTTCCTTGAATTACTGATTTGACTCAATAAACTTGGCAATACTCGAAATACTTTGAAAGTGCTTCTTGTTATCTTCCGAATTTGCATCGAGTTTAATTTGAAATTTTTTCTGAATGGCAACACCAATTTCTAGTGCATCTATTGAGTCGAGCCCTAAACCATCAGCAAACAATGGTTCGTTCGAGTCAATGTCTTCACTTGTCATATCTTCAAGTTCTAAAGTATCTATAATCAATACTTTCAATTCTTGTTCAAGTTGGCTCATAACAAATTTGCTTCCTCTGTAAAGTAATCTTTTAAGTACTTTGTTAAATAACGTGCTTGTTTACTTTCCATTGAACTTTTTTCTAAAAATTGACTTACATTTAAGTCTTCACCAACTTTTAGTGTTATGTGAAAAGGACTTTTAGGCACCTTATACCAAGGTACGTTTTTCATTAATGCCGGAGGATTACAAGTTATAGTCACCGGCGTAATATTTTTTTTCGCACTTAACGCTATCCGAGCAGAACCACGTTGCAATTTAATCTCTTCTCCAGGTACACTTCGAGTACCTTCGGGAAAAATAATAAGTGACTGTCCATCATCAAGAGACTTTTTACAGCTATCAATTAACTCTTCTGGATCGTCAGAGTTACTGGTATAGTCTGCAGCACTGATAATGCTACGAACTAATGGATTCTTAAATAGGGACTTTTTAACAATACAATTTGTTTCTGGTAACAATGAAATTAAAAGAACCACATCGATCAAAGTTGGATGAGATGCCAAAATCAGCTGGCCTCCTCGACGAGATAACTTCTCTTCGTTAATTACCTTAAACTTCATAATTCCCAAGTTAACCATATGTTGGATAAACCAACGAAAGCAATTATGAATTGTTTTCTGAGCGACTCTTTTACGTTTATATTTATCCCTTATTGCTAACCGTATCCAAATAAATACGGAAAACGTTAACAGCAAGCCACCAAGACCAAATAGTAAAAAGCACCACCCCGTCGCTATAACTCGCCAATAATAATTAATTCTGGAGTTCACTCTTCCAACACCAATTAGAATTACCATTAATAACTTGGCAGTCGTCATTTTCCGACAACATTAAGCGCAACAACGAAAGAACGGGCATCTCAGAGCATTTCAAGGTAGCGCTACACGACGTCAATTTTAAATTTGCTTTTCGGGCAGGTTCATCGTTAGGTTTATTGAGCGACACCAAAAAAGCAGCAGCAACCGAGTACTCTTGATAATCTATAAACTGTTCATAATTGCCCGGCACCGGTTCATCAGCAATGACAACCAGAACTCTATCGCTCTCCTCAGACTTTAACCAGCCGTAAGCTTCAATGAAGCATTGTTCTAGAGTTTGAACACCTGCGGCAATTGAAGTCGATGGCTGCTTATTTCCCGTCAATATTGAATATAAACCGCTCGCTGTATTATGAACTGACATGCTAAAAGCAGTAGGAGATAGTGGTTCTTGCTCAATCAAACTTTCAAGTAGTTGGCTAGTACGATGAAATTCCCCATGCCTCGAGCCAAAAATGGTTATGACATTATCCCCAACTGTATTAGCCTGATTGGCAGCTAATAATGACATTTTTGTTAATCGACTAAATCGCCTTCTTTGCATTGGAGGGACAAATTTTACGTCTGCTTGCCCCTCAGGCAGTATCTCCCGACTACCCATTGCCCATTCTTTCCACTCTGGAAGGCTGTTTAAACCAGGAGCCCAAGCAAACCAGTGTTCTATATAAAAGGAAATATCGACCATAAATACACTTAAAGATCAGTAAGGTAGCGCAAATAGTTAAAGCAATGCCTTAAAAATGCCTAAATATTTTTTTAAGGTATCGACTGTATACCCCTACTGTTGCGGGGCGCAATAGTACGTTTCTTGTCTTAAAAAAGCAATTGAGATTTCTAATTTTAGGCCTTATCCAGAGGTCTTCAAGCGAAAAAACGAAATCACCTAGTCAATCTGAAGGCACACTTTAGCAGTCAAAGTAGCGCAGATACTTATGTAAATAGATCATTATCGTAGTATTTGAGCTTGGGTACTTGATTTGTGTTCCCTATACAAATAGCTAGCATGAGTTCTTCATTAAGTTTTCTGTTAACAAAAGTCCAAGGCTGAGTATCAATGATAATTTGCTTAACTAGACAGAATTCGCCTACCTTTGTTTCCTCACTCAGATGTCGAGCCATATCAATATTGGCCCATAAATCTGAGCGTACCGCCTTCGTAAAAGCTTCCAATCTCGTCCAAGTAAGGTAAAACATCTCCTTCATGGATGATCGATCACCTTTATACTCAAGGTTTAATTGTTGACACAAGCCAGCTAAATTAGAACGTTCAGTGATCCTTTCGAGATCGATACCTATTTGCTTGAAATGCCCTATGACAAACACCGAATGCTGCCTGCAGTGAGAAATAGACACAAAGAAATCATCGATAACCACATCATTAAAATCGCACCACAAAACCGGACAACCATTACTTTCATGTTTTAAGCTTAATGAAGTGTCGAATGGATAAGCCTTTAAGGCCTTTTGAACCCAATTATGAGTTTGTTCTCTCCAACTTTTCTTTTGCTTTTGAACTGACAACTCAAAATCAGTGTCAAATGAGCGACTCCAAATATGGATTTCATCCATGTCAGGTAACTTAAGATTATCCATCTATCATTCCTGTCACTCTCAACTAGAGCTTAGGCTTTCTAGCGATTAAATTGACTAACGTCTCCTCTTTATCTCGCTTTGGCTTTATTCCAAACCAATTTTCTGAAATACCTAAATCTTCCCTGCTCCACCACAAATAGGGAAAAGAAATTTGTGCTTCATCAATTTCAAAGCCAGCATTTCGAATAAGCTCAATATATTCCTCTGCCGTTTTTTGTACCTTCATTGGATGTCTGAACAACAGACGAATCATCCACGAATGAATATACCGCTTAGTAGATTCAGCAAACATTAATATACCGCCGGGCTTTAATACCCGAAAATACTCTTGGATAGCCTTTTCTTGATAAATTAAGTGATGGAAAGTTTGATGACAAAATAATAAATCCACCGAATTATCGGGTAATAAGAGATTTGAGTTTGAACACTTCAAAAACTGAACCGATGTGAGATTGTGCTTGCCACACTCATCTTTAGCTCTCTGTAACATTTCAGGATCTATATCAATCGCTATCATTTCATCTGGTGAAAATCGATCGTTAAGTTTTTTTAACGAACGTCCAAAACCACATCCTACGTCAACGATAGTCGAAAAAGATACAGGCTCCTCAGCGAGCAACCTTGTCAAATCTTTTAAGGCGACTTCTAATACGTGATCTGTCCAAACTCCTGTTTTAAGAAACCATTTTCCAAATCGTGTTTCCGGAACATGGGCCTCTGAATAAGATATTTCTTTAGTACTGTTTGTCATTCTATCTCTCAAAAAGAATAATAAAGATTTACTTATAAGTATCCACTATTACTACTTTAAGTAGTTGGCATTAATACACAAGTGCAAAAATTGATAACTGTCTATCTATTATAATAAGATACCGCGCTGAAATTGATTATACCTTAACTAACTTCATAGTTCTTACTAACGAAGAGCCCACTAACCGATTGTATTTTAAGGAATTTATTATGAAAAGCGTATATATAAAAGCTTTTGGACTTGTAATACTAAGTTTATTTTTAATGTCTTGCAGAAGCCTGACGCCTATAAACAACATTGAAAATGCACCTGTATTAAACTTAACTGGCAAAAAATACACTACCGAACAAGTAAAAACAGCTATTATTCGAGCTGGAATCACCAGAGGTTGGGTAATCCAGGAAATTAAGCCAGGCCTACTTCAGGGAGATATCAACGTTCGTGGTAAGCATAACGTCACAGTTGAAATTCCTTATAATCAAGAATCGTATAGCATCATCTTCAAGAAAAGTGATTTACCTCAAAAGTCAGGCAAAATTCATCCTAAGTATAATATTTGGATAAACAACTTGAATTCAGATATCAGAGTTCAATTAACTTCGCTTAATTTATAGAAGAATAGTTAAAAGACTTTCTGATAATGTATGAGGTAGTACTAAAGACTGAACTGCCTCATACTGAACCTGCCTAAGAAAACAACTCTAGTTTATTTATAAAACCTCAATAATCAACCCACCAACCAAATACATCAACAATGATGTCTCTAGACTAATAAACAAGTATACCCAAATTGAAGAATAATCTTGTTGCATGGGGATTTGCTGTTTTAGCAAATCAAGCACGACTTCAGATGTCAATTTTCGTTGAATTGTTATTGCATAGAAATTATCAAAAGCGTTAGGGACTCTTCAAGGATCCCCTGCTGAATTTCATCGGTTACCACAACAGAAGGCAACACAACCAATGTAATGCTGTCACAAGCTAATAGCCGAAACATTGCCCTATCGTTTACCTCAGCCTGAATATCTGGGGTTACAGCCAGGTTGCACAAAGTGATTGAAAAGCTGTTCTAATCTCGGTGTTTTTTCCCACTAAAACCCATCGCATATCATCCAACCCTTTAGGAAAACTTGATGATACTTTCCCCTTTTGGGTACAACTATAGTCGGTGGTTGACGAGATACCAGCAATGATTGCCTGAGAAGATCTTGTTTTTCAATGCTGTAGAACGATTGGTCCGCTCGAGGTCCAACTCATGATTCGTCAGGCCATCGAGCAGACCATTCGTTTCCTGCGAAAATAACGAAAAGCTAACATGCGGATTCGCAAGCAAAGGACTCATAAAATTCCTGTAATTATTTGATTTAAGAAAGTTCAATCTATTTACGCCAAATATCGATATAGTGGGCCTGATAAGTGAGCCTTAATACTTATGATATTAGCTTATAAACATCACTGATTAACTTCACATAATCTGAATAAACCGTCTACACTAAATGTGTTGGTATTAATATAGAAACGATATGCACTCATTACCCGACGATAATAAAATACATTTATGGCGCACGCAGTTTCCTGTGACGACATCGCAGCCTGTCAGAGAACAAAAGAAATCATGGCAAAAACTCACTCATGACTGGATAGATGACATTTTAATATCGCAATATGGATTATCGAAAGAAGAAGCTCATATTGATTATCATGATAGTGGTAAACCTTACCTTAGTAACCTAGCCGATAAGGTGAATATCAGCATTAGCCACTCTTTTGAGCTTGCCTCTTTTGCAATATCATCAATACCCGAAATGGGTATCGACTTAGAGAAGAAAATTCCCAAAAAAAACTTAAACATGTTGTGGGAAAAATTGAATCGATTTGAAGAGTCTTTAACCGCTGAGCGATTTTATGCAGTTTGGACTCAACTTGAAGCTTACACCAAAGCCCAAGGAAGTTCGATAGTTGAGAGTCAGTACATAACCGAAAAACTACTTTCACTACCAAAAGAAAAGTTGATACACGGCGTATTTAATGAGAAGTCATGGTACTTTTATACCGATGAAAATGACAACTCAACTTTGTCGATTGCTTTGCATTCGAATGCTCCAGTCGAAGTCAACTGCTTATCTGAATCAATAAATGCCTAATACGCACGCAGGTGACAGCTAGACCAGGTAAAATATCTCATTCGTTAGGTAATAATTATTTTCCAAAATATTGTTCGACACTATATAAGCGAATTAATTGACATTTGACAAACGTGATGTATTTTTGAAATGAACCCCAAAAAAAGGAGCAACAAAAAATGAAACGTGTATTAATCGGAGCGTTAGTAATTTCAGTGTCTTCATTTACCTTTGCATCAGAAACAGGACCAGGTTGTGGCTTAGGCTCTCAAGTGTTTAAAGGAAAGAAAGGTGTTTTTTCTCATGTTCTGGCAGCGACCACTAATGGTACTTCAGGCAACCAAACTTTTGGAATGACATCAGGTACTCTTGGTTGTGATGCTAACCAGACCATTCAAGTCGCTAGTCTTTATATGGACTCTAATGTCGATAAAGTCGCTGCAGAAATGTCAATTGGAAAAGGAGAATCACTAAATGCTTTAGCCGAGTTGTTAGGAGTAGACGCTAAACATAAAGCACACTTTAATCAATTGCTAAAAGAGAACTTTAACCAGGTATTCGCTTCGGAAGAAACCACATCAAATGAAGCTATAAATAATATCGTTGCTCTTATGGAGAAGGATAGTATACTCAACGTATATATCAGCTAGTTTATAGTCCACAGAGAGGAGTCTTTCCTCCTCTCTATGTTTTTTACAAAATAATAAAAAGAAAAATAGTGAAATACATTTTTACTTTATTTGCGCTGCTCTATTCTACTTTATCACCAAGCTCTCAAATTGATAAAAATCTGATCAAAACGCTATCTGAATCTGAACAGTGGCGTAAGCTTTTACATTATCATAAAAGCAGCTTATTAAATTACCAGAGCGAAGTAGATGACCCTGACTTCTTCCTGAGTCCAGAGGGAAAATATTCGTTACAGAAAGAACTAAAAGCAACTCTAAATAGCTTCAAGCACAATCCAAAAACAGCTTGTCAATATCCGGCTCGATACTTATGGCTCTCAGAACAACTGAATTGGAATAGTGACTTTGGCAGTCTCATGAATCAATGTAAAAAACTAAAAGCTTGGTTTAATACGATAAATCCCCAAAGTGCTTCTGTGATATTCCCGGCTTCCTATATGAATAGCCCATCCTCAATGTTCGGTCATTTATTTATAAGAATTGACTCAAATGCACAAAGAAACGATCTCTTAGCCCATAGTATAAATTTTGGAGCTAACGTAGATAATGAAGACGGGTCTTTAACTTATATGTTTAAAGGACTTTTTGGTGGCTATCCAGGCGTTGTTTCCATCGTCCCTTATTATGAAAAAGTCAAAGAATATAGTGATATCGAAAACCGTGATATTTGGGAGTATTCGTTAAATCTTTCTCAAAAAGAAATTTATCGACTCATACTTCACGTCTGGGAACTCAAACAAATTCACTTTGATTATTATTTTATTGACGAAAATTGCGCATATCGAATACTAGCTTTACTAGAAGTTGCACGCCCAGAGCTCGACTTGCTTTCCTCTTTTTATGGGAGAGCTATTCCTGCTGATGTAATTAAAGCCATAAACCAAGTAGACTTAGTCAATAAAATAAACTATCGCCCTTCTCTTGCTACCGATTTAGCCAATAAAATAAAGCAATTGTCTAATCAAGAAAAGGTATGGGTTATTAAGTTTTTTTCAAACCCTGACTTTTCAGATACTGATGAGTTTAAGCAACTCTTACCGTCTCAAAAAGCAGCAATACTAGAAGTTACAACTCAATGGATTCGTTATAAACTCAGTGATATGCCAAGTGATAAAAGTCACGCTCGAGAAGGCTATAAGTTGTTACTAAAAAGAAGTAAGCTGCCAGAAGAATCACCATTAAAAAAAGTCCCAAAACCAAAAGTTCGTGATGACCAAGGTCATAACACACTAAGAATGTCATTTGGATTAAAGCAGCGAGACGAAAAGAGTTTAGCCCTCTTTTCTATACGCTCAGCATACCACAGTCTAGATGATCCATCTCCAGGTTATCTCAATGGCGCACAAATAGAGTTTTTCAATTTACAGGCTTCAATTAATGATAATAAGTCTTTAAAACTTGAGAAACTAACGCTACTTAACTTAATGTCACTTTCTCCTCGAAACGACTTTTTTAAACCACTCTCCTGGAATATTGATATTGGTTCCGAGCGCTTTACTTTCAGCTCTGATAAAAGTGAGTTATTTAACCACATACAAGGTGGTGCAGGATTCACTTATGGAAATGAGATAAATCGTACTTACTTTCTACTCGGTGGACAAATATTCAATAATGAGCAATCAATTAGTACAACTTATTTTCAATGGTCAGTAAAAGCAGGCTGGCTAATTAACTATGATCTGACTCAGCTATTACTAGAATTTAATTCCCATAATGATTTAAGTAACGATTCATTTGACATCAACAATTTTCGATTAAGCTATACAAAAAACATTAGTAAAGATCAGAGCTTTAACGTACAACTAGTAAGAGAGCGCGTTGTAGACAAATACAACTCAAACATAAACGTTGTTTACCACTACTTTTTATAGAGAACACAAATGTGTGGCTGTAAGAACTCTTTTAAAAAAATAGTAATGACATCCTTTATAGTGTTAACACTCTCATCTTGTACACACTTATTTTTTCACCCCGAGAGAGAATTACTACTTACGCCGGATATGCTCAATATAGAATATTCCGATATATTCATTCCAACAACGGACAAAAACTTATTACATGGCTGGCACTTAAAGACTAAAGAACCAAGTATTGGCACTATTATTTTTCTTCATGGTAATGCAGAAAACATCAGTACTCATATTCGAAGTGTATATTGGTTGGTCAAGTTTGGTTATCAAATTGTGATAATTGACTATCAGGGGTATGGGCGTTCAACTGGGACAGCAAGTTTAGAAGGAGCACTTAATGACGTCGTAAATACAGTAGATTTTACTTTGAATAAAATTAGGAATAAAAAAAACGTACCAACATATATTCTTGGACAAAGTCTTGGAGCATCTTTGGCAATAACAGCACTTACACACTCTGAACATTTAATGGAAAAAATAGATGGCTATATACTTGAAGCTCCCTTCGCAAACTTTAGACAAATCACGAGAGACGCATTAGGAAAAAACTGGTTAACCTGGCCATTACAATATCCGTTATCATGGACAATCACTAATAATTATAATCCTGAAGATACCATCCATAAGCTGAGAGACCGGCCCGTTCTATTCATCTACAGCGAAGAAGACCAAATTATTCCTTTTCATCATTACAAACAGTTAAATAAAAAACTCAATTCCCAAAAGTCCTATTTACTAAAAACCCACGATAAACATATTCGCTCATTACTTTACAAGGCCTATCGAGAAAAGCTTTTGTATTTTCTAAAGCATCAATCACTCTCAGATGATTAATTTTTTATAATTAAAGTTAACCTAAGGTTGAAAGTTGGCTGTTAGTCGATCAGCTTGGTACTGCAAACGATGCACTCTGCTATCAAGGTTACGAATTTGAATATCTTTTTCCAAGATTAGCTGCTCTAGCTTTTTATTTTGTTTTAATAATTCTTTACGTAATTTTGGCGATGTCGAGTCTGCCACTATCAATTCTTCATTACTTTTAATTTCATCTTCAAATTCATGCTGCTCTTTGTGCAGCTGATCCATAGATCGCTTTAAGTTGTTTATCTTCGTGACCAGCTGATGAATCTGCTGACCGGAACGATAACCTCTTAAAAACTCATGTTCAGCTGGACCAGAACAGACGCCATTATATCGACCACCACGACGCCCTAAGTCAAACCCCTTGTTGGGGACACAAAACTGGACAAGACCTCTTTTATGTCCTGCCAAATAAGATTGTAAATCAGGCTTAACACCAACATCAGCACATGCCTCTCGATGCTGACTGATGCGACTTGTTAGAAGTCCACGTAAACCATCTTCATACCCTATCGTCTGCCAATCGGCTATCCGACACTCTTCTTCCGATAACGTAGCGCAGCTCGACAAAAGCATCATAGACATCATCGCTAAAAAACATGTTCGTATAAATTTAAGTCGCATTGCACCCTCGAATTTCTGATCTTATTTAACAGTAGAAACATAGCACTTTTTGTTAAGTCTGTGTTAATGATAAAGTAAATAAACTGGATTCATCAAAGAGAAAACACACACAAATATGAAGAAAAAGCTCGGAATTGCTCTTGGAAGTGGCGCCGCAAGAGGAATCTGTCACTTCGGTGTCTTAAAAGCATTGCTTAATGAAGGTATCCGTCCCGACGTCATTTGCGGTACATCTGTCGGCGCACTTGTCGGCGCAGCTTACGTTACCGATCACCTAAACTCGCTTGAATCTTGGTTTCGCGAGCAGTCATCTCGGAAAATGCTAAGTCACCTCGACATAAAATTGTTTGCCAGTGGCGGGTTGGCTGACGGCGAACAATTTATTCACATTTTAAAGACAGAGTTTGGCGACTATAAAATCGAAGATCTACCCATCCCATTTGCTGCTGTTGCTTGCGATATGAATTCAGGAAAAGAAGTCTGGATAACCGAAGGATCGATTTGGGATGCAGTAAGAGCATCTGGTGCCTATCCTGGATTACTAACTCCCGTCAATCGCGATGGCCAGTGGTTGCTTGACGGAGGTATCGTAAATCCCGTTCCTGTTACAGTATGTCGTGCATTGGGAGCGACTCATGTTATTGGCGTAAATTTAAATCACGACTTATTGGCTCCTCAAGAACGCAAAGAAAAAGAAAAAAATGGCTTAATCAACCTGGACTACCCAATTATTGGCAAAGTGCGCGATAAAATCATCGATACTTTTGGTGACAAGCTTAAATTTCCAACCAAATCGAGAGAGTATCGCCCAAGTATTATGGATGTGATGTCGTGCACAGTTAATGTAATGCAAGACCGAATTACCCGAAGTCGACTCGCTGGAGATCCAGCTGATGCTATATTTAATCCAAGGCTCTCGCATATTGGCTTTCTGGAAACCGATAAAGCCGATGAAATTATTCAGGAAGGCGAACGTTGCGTCCTCCGAAATATTGATCAACTCGGTTATTTGAATTAATCGGCAGAATTAAGAAGACAAACGCGATATTAGTAGTATTAGCAGCGTCCAAATGTGATTTCACGCCATGATAAGATATAAAACAATGAGATTAAAAAAAATTAACTTTACGTTATTACTCGTTCTGGTATCGATGTTTAGCGTCGTAAAGGCGAAAGAGTCAAACGGTACAATAGAGTTTAAAGGCCGCTGGTGCGGCGAATGGGATGATAAATTTCAAACCTGTTTCACGATCGACAAGCATGACGGCTACTTTTCTGCGTTTTACGAATGGGAAGAATTTATTGGCGGTGGATTTCAGAAAAAAACCATACGCGGTAAAAGACTTAACGATAATACCCTTGATTTTAAAGGAAAAATTTTGATCTTTAACTTAAAAAACCCAGACCAAGCAGTCGCTATGGGTATTTTTCGTCATCATTCGAGAGTTGCGGAGTTAAAACGACAAACCAGCAATTAGTTTACACTTCGCAACCCAAACCAATCTGTGGAATAACAATCCCTGCCGGTGTTTCAACCAGCTCCCAATCCTATAATCGGAAGTACATTTTTTGAACATATATCAATTATGAGATATACTTAACTCGTTTTCTTATATTATTTCAGTTTTTTATAAGGCTTTTGGTCTGTGCTTGTCTATTCCCAAAAAGGTTTTACTCTAATTGAGTTAATAACCGTTATCGTCATTATCTCAGTACTTACGGCTGTTGCAATCCCCAAACTGACAGCCCTATCAAAGGATTCCCGAATAGAGGTGCTCGAAGGAATAGCCGGTGCAATACGCTCAACAACGTCAATGGTTCGAGCAAAAGCTCGAGTTAAAGGTTTATCGCCTGCAAACTCAAATCCAGGAGGCTCAACGCAGACTGGGTTTATCGTCGACTTCCCGTTTGGAAGTGCGGAGGTAGATTGGCGAAATTTATGCCCAGAATCCCGGGCTGAACTTGGTGACAACCTGACGATGCTCGACTTTATAAGCTTTTCAGGAGACGATTTACAAACTCAAATTAACAACCAGTACACTTTAATTGGGTATGATATTCCAAATCTCTCTGCTCCAACCAACCAAGGTTGTTATGTCATTTATGATTCTTTTGGCGATCCCAATTGCACCATCACTGTTGTCACCGTTGACTGTTAAATACAGAGTCATTCTGAATCACCATCAATAACAGTTAATGCTCGTAACTGGCAGTCCCTCCCCTATCGCCTATACTGTGTGAGAAAACGGTAACTCTTACATTACGATGGAAAGGCCGCCCAAATGGTTGACTCAAAGTCTTCGCTTTTTCTTTTATTGATAGGTTTATGTTCGCTACAGTTAACTGCAGAAACCTTTAGTGATGCAAGCTTTGGCATTCACAATAACAATAACCTTTCAGATACCCAGTCCAGCGCAGAAAAAATTTCAGATTCTGTTATTTATGCCAATTATAATTTTGGATTGTTTACTGACTTTGATAATGGTTTAAGCCTTACCACGCTCGGTACTGCAGACTATTTTCATTATCAAGACTGGTCTGAATTTAGTCATTTCGATTTAATAGCTAACCTTAAACTCAAGAAAAAACTCGGACTAGGACCTTATGTCTCCAATATTGGTGCCGATTTTTCGGTCGCTAATCGAACTTACAATAAAGATGTTCGCAATCGTACTGAAATAGACTTGGGATTATTTTGGCTAAAACGCATCGATGAAAACTGGGACATACAAACTCGTTTAAGCGTATTTAAATCTTTCGCGGAAAATAATGAGAAAGCAGGTCCCTCTGGAACGGACTCGGGTGATGGTCCAATAATGGGAATGGATAAACCAGGCGATGTTTACGATCTCTCACGCTTGAATCTATCTTTGTCCATAGGATACGCGCTTGGCGACAGTCATTACTTTAAACTTGATACAACCTGGATGAACGGCGATGTTGTATCAAGTGCGGCACCCAATGAAAATATTGTCAATGCATCTACAGCCATTACTCCCGATAACGCTTTAGATGATGGCGTCTTTGCTTACCAACTGGATGCAAAGACAGAAGTTCGAACCTTTTCATGGGATTATGCCATTAACGAAACATACTCATTGAGTGCAAAATATCAATATCGTGATGCTCAGGCAAACAGTGCGAAAGTGTACTATAAAACGGGAATTACATCCCTAAACTTAATTATAATTTTATAACTCAAAGAATATTCAATGATTAAATATTTTTTTCCATATCTTTTTATTTATACTTTTCAGTTTTCACCATCGCTAGTGGCGAATGATCTAATAATTACCGTTTATGATCAAAATAAGAAGGCGCTACCAAATACCGTTGTCAAATTACTTTCAAATAATAGTCAAACAAAACCACAACCCCAAAAAGCCATCATAGATCAAGTCAATAAAGAGTACGTACCTCAAGTCATCGCTATCACTCAAGGAAGCAAGGTAACATTTCCTAATAAAGACAATATAAAACATCACGTTTATTCTTTTTCTGATGCCAAACCTTTTGAGCTACCTTTATATGAAGGAACCCCAGCAAACCCTGTTGTTTTTGATAATCCAGGCATCGTTGTTTTAGGATGCAATATTCATGACTGGATGCGTGGTTACATTTACGTTAGCGACTCTCCCTATATTGCTATTACAAATGAGTCCGGAAAAACATCAATCAAGAATTTTCCAGACGGCAATTATCAGCTTGAGTTGTGGCACCCACAAATAAAAGGAGACTTTCAACCCGTCGACTTTTCATTTAAGGATAAATCGATAATTGAAAAAGCAATCTCAATCACTCTAAAACCCATGGTTAAAATACGTCGCCCCAAAGGTCGGCACGGCCGCCGATACGAAGAGTGACCATGCTTTTCCGATTTAGAAAATTTCAAACTCGACTGCTCTTTTTTCTGGTTCTATTACTACTTTCTTTACAACTGGCAATTTATATCAGCGTACGTACAGCCAATATACAACATGCGAAAGTCGAAATAAGTGACAACTTAAAAGTTGGCGCCGGTGTTTTTAATCGAATATTGACTGAGCGCACACAAAATTTATTTCAGTATGCTCGCTTACTTTCAGCAGACTATGCATTTAAACCAGCTTTCCACTCAGGCGATCATCCAACCATATTATCGGCGATGGAAAATCATCTGGCTCGGTTAGAGGGGGCTCAACTAATGACTCTCGTCGACCTCGATAATAATGTTATCGCCAAAACACTGGCTCCCCTACAAACAAATATAAAGTTTGTCTGGCCAGAACTGATTAAACAGGCAGAGCAAAATGAATATGCCGAAGCAACATCAATAGAAATGATCGGCGACACTCCCTATCAGATGATTGTTGTTCCCTACTTCTCCCCCGACATTAGTGCCTGGGTTATTATTGGATTTGCTATCGACCAATCTGTTGCAGATGATATTAAGTCAGTGATTCAAAGTGAGGTGAGCTTTTTGACTCATACTAAGAGCAACGACTGGAAGATTTCATCAACAACCCTTCCAATGACAACTGAAGACTACCAAAATCAGATAAAGCATCTTATTACTCAAACTATTTTTGATAAAAAGCACTCTTTGGGAAGTATTCAGTATGGCGAAGATGAACTAATTACCTTTGTCCAACCTATTGATAAGAAGCTTAAAGTGACGGCTTTACTTCAACGTTCTCTTAATAAGGCACTAGCACCTTACCTCAAATTGCAAGCAACGCTACAGACACTCTTCTGGATAACGTTAATTTTGTCCATCGCTTTGGTTATCGCATTGGCAAGAAAAGTCACAAAGCCCGTTAAAGAATTAACTAAAAGTGCTAAAAACATTGAGTCAGGTAACTATACAGCACGAATCAATATAAACTTAAAAGACGAGATTGGAGAACTTGCCGACTCATTCAATAAAATGGCTAAAGGACTCGAAGAAAAAGAAAAAGTTAGAAACTTATTGGGAAAAGTCGTTTCCTCAGAGATTGCAGAAGAGTTGCTTAGTAAAGATATTGAGCTTGGCGGAGAGGAAAAAGAAGCCACAATTTTATTTTCTGATATTCGTCAGTTTACAACGCTTTGCGAAGGATATTCTGCAAAAGAAATATTAAATGTCCTGAATATTTATCTTACATCAATGAGTGAAGCTATCGAAAACAATAAAGGCGTGATCGATAAATATATCGGCGATGCTATTATGGCATTGTTTGGAATTCCACTATCGAACAATACAGATGCCAATCAATCCGTTTCAGCGGCCATGTCGATGATTGAAAATCTAAAAAAATTGACGGAAAAATCGCAGCTCGGACAACTCAATTTTCAAATGGGTATAGGAATTAATACAGGGCTTGTCGTTGCAGGAAATATGGGTTCTCCTAATCGACTCAATTATACAGTTATTGGCGACGCAGTTAATTTGGCTTCTCGACTCGAAGGGTTAACCAAATATTATGGTGTCAATATTATTGTCAGCGAGTCTACAAGAAACCGTGCAACAAACTGGGAGTTTTTAGAGCTGGATAAAGTTATCGTTAAGGGAAAAGCAGAACCCATTATTATATTTCAACCTATAGCAACAAAGGGACAGTTATCAGAGCAACAAACTTTACAGTTAGAGTTAAATAGAAAAATACTCTTTCACTATAGAAACCGAGAATGGGACAAAGCTAAAGAAGTTATTGAGCAAATTAAACTATATGATGATTCTAAATTTGGACAAATTTATCAGAAAAGAGTAGATAGCTTCCTAAATACGCCTCCACCGAATAACTGGGATTTTTCAAATAAGTTTGATACCAAATAGATATCAAACTTATTAGTACTTAAAAACTCATTTCAAGAATCTACATTCCAAACTAAATACTATCTGCTTTTCTTTGTCGAAATAAAGGTGCAAGCAATAACAGTAAAAAGCTGAAATCAAACGCTCCACCACCACTACTAAAACAATTCTTATTTCTTACCGACAAAAGACCATTATCACCGTCTGCAATTACAATCAGTTCAGGGCAACCATCATTATCAATGTCCCCACCAGCGATAGATTCTTTCCCGTAATTAGTGGAAAGAGGTATTTGAAGCATTCCTCCCCCTCCCATTCCCGCAATACTTCCCATATAGCTCGTCATAGCCTCACCACCACTATGCAGCACTAACGCATCGTCATATCCGTCATTATTTAAGTCCAGCACTGTAACTGGTTCCGGATTACCGAAACTCGAATCCGTTGAGGATGGACCCGAAAGTTGACCATTGTCTCCTTGGATATAAGACCAAATAGAAGTTGGCACTTCCGCACGTCGACTTAAAACAATATCATGCCTACCATCACCATCGATATCACCGACACCAACACCTCCGGAATTTTGTCCCACATCTGCAAAAAAGACACTTGGTTCAGCCTCAAATGCATTAACACCATCGTGAAAATGAATATTAAAGTTTGGTACATCTCCTTCTCCAGACATGACTAGTAGGTCTTCAAAACCGTCATCATCGAAGTCGCCAACGGCAAGGTCATTACCACCTAAAGTATTTATAAAAAAACCACCAACGGAAGAAATATTCTTGTTTCCATCGCCAAAATAGAAGTTTGCCCTATCAACAGAAGTAATGCCGACTATATCGACATTCCCATCTTGATTAATATCCGTTGAAGCCAAAACTTCAGCTTCGCCGGAGGTAACCAATTGCATATCAAATCCCCCCGCTCCATCACTGGAGAAAATCGAAATGCCGGAGCCATGACCAACAATAATTTCACTAGCTCCATCTTCATCCAAGTCAACAATTTCTATACCGTTCTTCTCTGCCTGAGCCCCATAAGACATACGAACAGCTTCACCCAACCCATCTGTAGTAGGATTGAACACGAAAATCGAATAATCATTTTCAACATCAGCATTTGAAGAAGTGACGGCTACCAACTCTAAGTCACCATCACCATCAACATCTCCAAAAGCTACCGCACTGGGAGAACTGCTACCAAGCTGAGTCGTTTCTCTTAACGCAAACGAGTCGTTGTTATTTGCACCACTACCACCGGTTTCAAAACCATCTGGATCGGATTTTAACGCTACATTTTCACTAGTAAACAAGCTTGGGTCTTTCGCCGGATAAATATCGCTAGGTAAAGACTCTTGAGAAATAACAATCTGTGAAGTGAAGCAACTAAATAAAATCAAAAAGTACTTTTTCATGCAAACTCCAACAAAGGCTTCAAAATGTGAGACATACTTAGCATATAATATCTCAGGAAGTCCTTTTTGCAAACAAACTATCTCCTGAGAGTCATAATCCCTCTTATTATAGGCCATTAAGTTATTATCGTTGAAATAATCTGGAAACAATGGAAAAACGGGTAAAAGTATAGATAAAGCACCCAGAAATGCCCTCTCTTTTTATTGAGCAAAAGGAAAATCAACGTTAGTTTGGATTTGTCAGCCAACAATTGGCTTTCGGCTGTTGCGCATCAGCTTTAACCATTCTTAACAGAGAATATGTTTCTCACCAAGAGGAGTTAAAAATGAAAAATTCAATGATTTCAATCGCCGTGGGCGCTGCTTTATTATCTACAACGGCCAGCGCAGTGCCTTGGTGTCATCGTGGCACCATTGTCGAAATTGCCGATGTTAATTGGTCACAAGCGCAAATTTTGGCAAACTTTAGTGGAGGAATTCCTTCCGGTGTTTTAGATCCTGAGTATTACACCACATACACCGCAACGCACAATTATGCCGCAGGATTTGCTGGTGGAGGCGGCGGCTTTGGTGGTTATTCCGTGCCTGGTTCCGGTCAAGTTAGAGTTACTCCTTATGCACCTTATACTTATACCAACATGGTTGGGCCTGGTCACTATTACACCAGCCAAGGTGTGAGTTTCAAGATGGAGAAATGTTATACCATTCCACCTTTGACGGCTCATCTTGAAGTTCGAGAGCTTGAGCCAGGCGATGATAGCGGAGGTATTATTGTTAAACCTTATGACGGATTACAAGAAATGGAAAGATACTGGACAAGTCCTATTACCGATCCCGACGAAGATGAAGACTTCGAAGCAGAAGAGACTCAAAGAATTGAGCGCTAATTCAAGCCTGTGCTTTGATAAAACATCGGAATTAATTTAAAAATGCGCTGTTATTGGGTAATGTGTGAAGCCATCTAGCGGCTAAACACATTACCTAATGAATTTACGTTTTCTCCAACTTATTTTCTCAACGACACTTGCTCTGGTTACTTTACCATCAGTTTTCGCACAAGAGCATTCGAACCAATTAAAAACAGATTGTCTAGACCGGCAAGCAGACACCATTCAAGCAATAAAGAACTGCCAGGAAAATATCGAACAACTGAAACAAGAAAACTTAACAGATAAACAAAAAGGTCAATTAATAGAACACTATTTAGAGTTTATTAGACTTAACAACCATCAAGGCGACTTCGACTCGTCAGTTACTGCAGTTAAGGAACTCAAACAAGAACTTTATTCCTCTATCAGTCCCGAACAGAACTATCGACTGAAGCGTTACGAAGGAATACTGGAGTATCGACAAGGACAATTACCAGCAGCATTAAAACAATTCCGTTTCGCACTCGAACTCGCAAAACAGCAATCGATGGAAGATAACATCGCAAAGTCTCTTTCCGACATTGGCACCGCACACTTGGCCATGATGGAATTTCCGGAAGCACTCGATGCATACAAACAAAGCCTGGCACTTAAAGAAAAACTTGGACCGCCCGAATCAGTTGCCGTTACCCTAAACAATATCGGTTCAGTTTATCGAAGGATGGAAGATTGGACGCAAGCCGAATCCTACTATCAAAAAGCAATAGATCTCTATAGTACCGCCAATAAGCCTAGTCGAATTGCTCATTCACAAGAAAACTTGGGATTAATCTATCTGAAAAATAATAACGTCAATGATGCACTCACATTGTTTGAGCAATCGCTTGCTTACTTTCACCAAAAAAACAATGAACATGCTCAACTACGTCTCTACATACTCCTGGGACAATCCTACATTGAACTTGAAAAACCGTCTCTGGCTGAAAATATTTTACAAAAAGCATCAAAACTGGACATAAAACTAGGAGAAACCGATCAAACCAATCGGCTAAAACTTCAACTCGGACGCCTGGCCAGTTTAAATGGTGAGTATCAACAAGCAGAATCGCTATTGCTTACAGCTCTAGAAAATGCAGTCGACAATCACCAAAGAGACAATCAACTGGAGCTATTAAGAGCCCTTATTAATAACGCAACAATTTTCAAACAATGGAAAAAAGCATTTCATTATCAACAAGAACTGACAGCAAAAAGCCTATTGGTACGAAAAATTGCTTTTACCGATGCATTAGCGCATAAACGAGCAGCTTTCGAATACGAGCAGCAACAAAAAGAGATCGCGTTGCTCAATAAGAATAAAGAAATTCAAACGTTAGAATTAGAAAACAAGCGAGCACAATTGTCTAGCATTATACTTGCGGGCTTACTAAGCCTAATATTAATGATCGTAGCTATAGTATGGCTTTGGAAAAAGCGAAAAGAACTTTCCCATAAATATAATGAAGCCATCAATTATCATAGAGAAAAAGTAAAAACATTAGGCACTAACTACGAATCACTAAAGCATGGATTTGGACAATTCAAACAACCCATTATGATCATCAATAATAGGCAAGAACTTATTTTTACAAACGCTGCATTAAATGAAATATTCAACATTAAAAATGATGACTCATTACTAACACTTCAATATCTTATTCCAAAATCGGAAGAAATATTCTGGAATACCTGGCTGGGAAATGAAGAAATTGACAATCAGTATTTGAAAAATGTCACATTCCAGCAAGGAGACATTGCAGCCAAGCATAACATACTGATTTCAACCATGCATCGAGAAGAATCTATTGGAGTCATTGTTCTGTGTGACGAACAGCAAGAGTCAGAGCAAGTTCCTCTTAATGCATTATTGCCGAAAGCGAGCTTTCACCAACAATTAGTTGATCTAATGAATTATTGCCTGCATTCCTGGGAACTAGCAACGCAATCAACAAAATTAGAGCTGGCAGAGAAAAGTGGTATATGGAGAGTATCTATAGATGATGGGCGATTAAGAACACGCTCACTTGATCGCTACTTATCTATTAAATCGCTACCCAAAAAACCGCGTTGGCGAGAGGTGCTTAGAACCGCTCATTATGTTTTAGCGGAATGCTCACTGGACAACGACACTAAGCAAACGCTCGAAAGCAAGTTAAACTCAGTCACTGAGCATGTGCGCGCTGAAGCACTGTTATAAACTCCCTTATTTGTTTTTTTATTTAATTGAAACCAGCTCTATGACTATTATAGAGCCGGATAGAAACAAGTCAGGATATTTAATTATTCAAATTCAGCCGGTGCCTGCTCAACTTCCACTTCCACTTCAGCTTCAACAGCAACCCCATCCGCTTCACAATATCCACAGCTAAAGTGCAACCCTTGTGACAAAGTGTAAATAGAATGATGTGCACTTTGCGCGTTCATTATTGTGACCGGTCCATGAAAAATTGGACGAACGGTTCTGTGATCACCGTTAGACCGTCCAGATATTTCATCGCTACTGAAAGAGTGACACATCGATCCCGCAATGCGCGTTGCCAAACCGTAATCGTCATCAAATTGACCACAACTCCGGTAATTATAGTTTGCACAGACTGCATCTTGTTCATCACGAAATTTTACCAAAAGACGCTCATTTAAATTGAAAGTACCGAGCACTTGAATTTGCCCGCTTTCACACCACCCTGCTTCCATCGGCTCTTCATGCGCCATTGAACTATGAGATAAAACAGCAGATAGCGCTATCACTGATAATTTAAATACCGATATTTTCTTCCTAATAAACATAACAACTCACCTATTAAAATATTTATTTACTGATTGAACAAATTAACTCTTATGGTCAGTCGTCATCTTAAACGTGACATTATTAGTCCCCAATCTTTTTACCGGGAGAAACTGGGTTGAAATTCAGTAACCAATTGATATTTAATACCTACTCATTTTTGAGATACTTTATTAATCGCTTTATAACTCATCGTCACTATTTATGAGAAAGCTCTTCTTTAACGAGTTCAATAAATTCATTGATATCAATTGGCTTGGTCAAATAACGTTTAAACCCAGCCGATAAGCCGTTATTAATATCTTGCTCACGAGCCGCCGCGCTAATAGCAACCACTGTAGTATCTTTCGATCTGGGTGAACTTCTTATAGTTTCCAGTATTGAAAAGCCATCAATATCGGGCAAATTGATATCCAATAATACAAGATCAAAAACTTCACTTTTTAGCAATTCCAAACCTTGATTACCGCTAGAGGCCACTGCCAACTCATATTGAGAATATGGTTTTAGAATTTGCTGGATTAATCTTAAATTTGCCGGATTGTCTTCAACATACAATATGCGTCCCGTAGATTTAATATTTTTGATGGGTAAGTTATTCTCTTTCTCAATCATCATTTCAAGCTGTTTTCTTACAGGGATCTCAAACCAAAATAGACTGCCTTTGCCAAGCTGACTTCTAACACCTATCGTCCCCCCCATAAGCTCTATCAATTGTTTTGCAACAGATAAACCTATACCAACGCCTTCGATATGATTACTGTGGTATGATGAACGTCGAAAAGGTTCAAAAATGTAAGAAATATCATCGTCTGATATACCATAACCTGAATCGCATACCTCTACACGAATACAGCCACTATTTAAGTATTTTAAAGACAGCATTACATGGCTATCATCAGAACTGTATTTAATTGAATTCGTCAGTATATTGACTAAAACTTCCTTCAATCTTTTTTCATCAATGAAAGCAGAGTGTGGCATATTTTTTTCTGTCGATTGAATGATAGAAACGTTCTTTTTTTGTGCCAAATTCGAAACAATAGAAATACAACTTTCAATGAAGTCGAAAATCTGTGTTTCTTTATACTCAATCTTGATATTACCCGATTCAATTTGAGACAAATCTAATAAATCTGAAATGAGCTCGTACAAGTGGCGACTTGCTTTCATTATTTCATCAACGCACGACTTAGTATCTTCATCGAGCTCTTTTTCTTCCAGGAGCTGACCAAAACCAAGTACAGCATTCATGGGAGTTCGAAGTTCATGACTCATTCGACCAAGAAACACCGACTTTTGAGCATTGGCACTTTCAGCTTCTTCTTTTGCTTTAACCAGCTCTTCGGTTCTCTCGTTGACTCTTCTTTCTAATAATGTACGGTAGTTAGCCAAAATCTGCTCTTGTTCTTTTTGATCAGTAATATCTGAACCAACAGAAATCACATAATCAACATTGCGACTGAGCTCATTAACTATCGTAGTATTACTCCAACGAACTAAATAAGAGCTTCCATCTTTTCCAACCCAATAATTTTCAAAATGACTCGGTTTTTGTGTCTTAGATATGTTCTCAAAGGTTTTCTTTACTGCTTCGCATTCTTCAGATTTTAAAAGAAAGTCCCAAACAAACTTTCCACATACTTCTTCTCTCGAATATCCCGTTAATTGCTCACAAGCTTTATTGAAGAAATTAATTTTGCCTTGAGCGTCTAAAACAATGACCAACTCTCCTGCTAAATCCATGATGCTTTTACTGAATTTACGCTCTCTCTCAGCAGAAATCAGAGCATTAACGTGCTCAGTTACATCAATCAAAACCAGTAATAACCCAGAAACAGCTTTAGAGTCATCAAAGACAGGTGTTAATGTCCAATCCCAATGCGAAACACCACGTTCGGGGTTAGCTTCATATTCAAAGGGTTTTGCAAACGCGTGATAAGGCTTTCCGGTATCTCGTACTTTTTCAAATATCAATTTATTTTCATCATTAGGGAAAAGTTCAAAATGATTTTTACCGACAAAGTTTATCGGCGTTTTTTGATCTGCGGCAGCGTAAGCCGAATTAACACGGATAAAATTGAATTCTATATCCAGAAGGGCTATGGGAGAATAAGGGTTATTAAAAAGATGATCGAGTAATGCACTATCGAGGGTCTGACTCTTATCCATTTAATATTGACTCAACTTACATAATATCTTAGTAGATATTACTCGAGCGATCAGCGAAACGCAAAGCGTTAGTTTTGCGTGTTCAAATTTGCCAAGAAAACTCAAAGCTCATAGGCATTCCATTTCTCACTGCGTTACTCTAAGTCTATTTTCTTTAGATAGTCGATACACATTTTTGAGTAAACACTTAGAGCTCTGTTCACTACTACAAAAAACACATAAAATGCAAAAACATTAACGCTGGCTAATGAATTCTCAACTTAAAGCACTTACTTATTGCAAGTGCTTTAAGTTGCAATTATCACATCGACGGTTGAACTCATTAAAACTTATTATTTATTGGCAGCTCGAAAGGTCAAATTTAAAAGAGGCCGTACTCAGACGATTTCCGATGGAAGAGCTCTCATCAAACAAAATCCCTTTCTCTGTAATTACTGCTTCATTCGAGTTAAACAAAGGTGCCCGACCGATTAATACGGAGGAAGCCCCTGCAAAACTAGCGATACCGGTATCGTATTGTTTCTCTCCATCTTCATCAATGTACATTGCCCGACCACCCAAGTAATCAGTAACAATAACGCCTCCACAATAGGGCGTTAGGTCATCAAATATCGTGTTGCGATGATAGAAGAGCTCAGCTTGACCTAATTCTCCTTCTTGAATTTCATTACCTAAGGATAAACGCTTAATTGAACCACCGTCGGTAAACCAAAGTGTATTATCGATATAGAAAATTCCATTGGGATGAAAGACATTTTCTACTTCACTGGCCCATTCCTTGTCGATACTTAGAATATTTTCAGGGTTATCTTGCTCAACTTCAATTTTAACCAAGGTGCCTCGGCCAAAATAGGCAGTATTCGCAATGTATAATGTATTTCTTCCATCGGTAGTCATTCCGTTAGGTAAATTGATCCCCGTTAAGCTCGCGACTTTCTCAAGTTTTCCTTCTTCACTTGATAAGTTAAGAGCGAGTAACGCATTCTCCGCATTAATTAATTTTTTTTCATTGCATATAACAAACAAAACATCCCGAATTTGTGTAATTCCAGTAAATGCACACTTTGGCGACTCGATTACTTTCGCTGAGTACCCATCAGATTCGGCTACCAACTCAAAGAATTGGCTACCACCACTGACAAATAATCGACCGTCGCTCGTAAAATGCATATTCTCTGCATCGGGAATAACAACATGCTGCTCTTTAACATAACATGCACTCAGTAAACCTAAAGTGATGACACACGTTAATGCTCTAAAGAAAGTACTTTGAGATAGATTCCGTTGATTTTGCATTGCGTTACCTTGATGTTTTTGTTTTTTATGGAGGCTATCCGCGTATTTTTTCTTACACAAGTTTCATATTGAGATATTTATCTCAAAGCGATTGTTAGTATAAAAAAGAATGACTCGCTTGATTTTTAAAATGCTATAGTCACCTCTAAAATTAACCGCAAAATGTGAGTGAAAAACTATGATTAATAAAAGAAAACGAGATTTTTTGCCTTCACTGAGTTTACCTATTGTTGTTGTTTTTTCTTTATTACTATCAGCGTGTAATACAGAAACTTCGACTTTTTCGAGTAATGAAAAATTTGTCTTTTTTGTGCAGTACACCAACGCCGCATTTGGTGAGTCATTCAAGGCCGTTTACATCAATGCCGAAGGTGAAGCAGTAACAGCCGAAGACTCTACCATACCAGAGCTGACTGTCGACGGAGAATACACACAGGATGAATTGGATAGTTTTTACTTCCATAATCGCTCACTCATTCTAGCCATTGCCGAAGCACAAATGGATCAATTAAGTGCTTGGAGTGCTACCGTCGAGAAAGATTCTCTTGAGCAAGTCAGCCCATCAAGTTGCCAAGATGCAGGAAACTATCGCTATGGCTTTTATGTTCAAGACCCATCGACACAAAATTACGAAGAGTTCATTCTCTACGAAACTACTGGAGAGGGTATTTACCTAAATAACTCTAATGGTGCGGAAGATCTCACCAAATACATGATGGAACTCGCGGTATTTGCCGAAATCGCATTCTCCCAAATTGGTCCTTGCGCCGGTTATTGGTATTTTGAATAGCCTCACCACTACTGCACGCCTCACTTTTAAGAGCACTGAACAGACGCCCATTTAAAAATTGCTATCTCTAACTACCACGGGAGATAGCAGGCCCTTTTATCTGCCCCGAGAGCAATTATTAGCATCAATAGATCACACCGAATTCATACTCTTTTCTATTTATAGCGTTCGGAGTAAAATTGGCTCATAGAAATAATCACAACAGGAATCCTCATGGGTCGCGCTTACCAGAATAGAAAAGATTCGATGGCAAAAACCTCGAATGCCAACGCCAAGCTTTATAGTAAATTCAGCCGAGAAATATACGTCTGTGCGAAATCGGGCGGCATCGACCCAGATGGCAATTTGGCCCTCAGAAGCCTTTTAGATCGAGCAAAACGTAGCCAAGTTCCCGCACACGTTATTGAAAAGGCCATTGATAAAGCCAAAGGTGGTGGTGGTGAAGATTTCGCCATTGCGCGCTACGAGGGCTTTGGTCCGGGTAACGCCATGGTTATTGTCGATTGTTTAACCGATAATCCCAACCGTACATTTGGCGACGTTCGTCAGTGCTTCACCAAAACCAAGTGTAAAATTGGCACCCAAGGTAGTGTCAGTCATATGTTTGACCACTGCGCAATTTTTGTCTTTAAGGGCAGTGACGAAGAAGCTGTGTTGGATGCGTTAATGGAAGCCGATGTCGATGTTACCGACATTGAAAGTGAAGATGACGTCATTACCGTATTTACCCCGCACACAGAATACTTTAAAGCAAAGCAAGCTTTGGTTGATGCTCTCGGCGAAATTGAGTTTGAAATCGACGAAATTCAATTTGTGCCTCAAACATCAACTCCTATTGAAGGCGACGATGTGGAAATGTTCGATAAGTTTTTAGAAATGCTTGATGATTTAGAAGACGTGCAAAACGTTTATCACAACGCAGAGCTATAAATAAAAAATACCGAAGCGATCGAGCGCTTTCGCTTCGGTAATCTAAAAACACTTTTGTTTTTTAATTCTTATTCATGAAACATTGAGCCTGTGGCAGAATAAATGTATTCACATTTTCCAGCATCATCTTTTTGCATATACAAATAAGATTCGTTGCTGAGTCCTCGAATCTGCTCTAAATGGTAATCTTTAGTGGTAGTACAATAAAAACGATCTCCAGCTGTATTTCTTGCAGAACATATCCCATAAGGACTCGGCTCGCGCCCCACAAACGAACATGAAATATATTGAGTATTGTCAGCACTATTTCGAGCACCAATAAAAGAACCGTAAGCGGTATTTCCACTAACATTCACTTGATAGTGATTAATAAATCCAGCAAAAAGACCGGTCGACATAATTGTTGCAACGAATATAACTAAGTTTTTCATAGTATTGCTCCTTTACGTTTTGGTTAAAATTCCGTCTTGTTTGTTCCCATTTAAAAAATAACACCGGGTGGCAATTCAATATCACCTCGATTCAGCGCCATAATAATACGTTGTAGTTCACGATCGTGCGCCTCGGGCGACATGTTTACCATTCTTTGTCTCAAGGTATGTACATCGTTCTGATTCATCACGCCAGCTGAAAAAAGCTCATCAATGTAAGATTCTGCTTTTTGATCGTTTAACTCATACTTAGCCTTTAGCTGCTCATTAACAGACTCTTCATGATTAGATTGAGTCACGGTTTCTAAGTACTGAGATTTCGAAAGTGCTTTCTCTATCTTTCCGAGTTTAAATTTCAAGTCGCTCGTTTCTACTAAAAGTTGACTTATCGAACGGTTAAGCTGTTCAACCTTTTGATTATTGGAAACTGTATTAAAACCTTTGACAGCATCAGAAGATTCGATTGCTTCACTCACTTTATTTTCAGGAAGAAAATTTTTGTTGCGCTCTTTATTTTGAATTAAAGAAACTGCGAGCAATAGAGTATTAAGAATTAGAAAAACTAAAATAAAATAATCGATCCGTCGCATTTGAATTCGTCCTTGTTCAAAGAGTATGGACAAATTTTAATTAAGATAACGTGAGATAAACTAGGTCGAATTTCGTTTAACACATTAAGAAATGACTGGCGAGTTAAACAATTTGTAAGACATCAACTAAAAAATATCGACAATGCAGGCTATGAAAAATACCAAAACCAAATACATCTCATACAAGTAACTTTTTTACTATCAATATATTTCTACAGCAATAGGACGTTCTGCTTAATTTTTACTCAAGATAAATATCACTAAGAGTAATATTTACAGTTTTAACAGGACTCATTGAATGCCCTTACAAGCTAACGTAAAATTTATTTCCGATAGCTTTTGCTGTTGGCTGAAAATTAATCAAGGAATATATTATGAAATCGTTATCGACATTTTTTACAATATTATTATTGACTATCACTGCAAACGTAGTTACCGCCGAAACCTACACCTTTGAAGTTCCAATGCCGAGTTCATCGCCAACACCCGTGTACCCTGGGCTGGATTTATCGGATCTCAACAAAATTAGTTTAATTGTTGAGAAATCAATCGAGAATCCTGAGCCAACGATAAAGCGCATTACATTTGACTTTCCTAAAGCGAGCAATATCACTTTATACAACCTTTCTTCCCAATCAAACCAATATGGTCACTCAGATAGTGGTGTCTATAAAGGCATACTTAAAAATGCTTGGGTTTTTCGTGAAGTTGCTGTCGAGGTTAGAATGCCTACCCCTCTTCAATCTGGCTCTCCAGTTGAAGTAAAGCTCAATGTTGTCGAAAGAAATAATTACTTGAATCATCCAGAGGATTATTTAGGTCCTGAGTTGTTAAATGCAAACGGTCCACTAGTCGACAAAAGTGCTAATAAGCTAGCCGATCGTGCATCGATTGTTCTCGATGAAAAACGCCTTAACCTTAACTTATTACAGCGCGCTAGTACCGATGACTTTGGTAAATCAGGTTTTGTTATTAAAACCAACTGGCTTGGCAAAGGGGAGAGAACAATTTATGTAGATACACCATTCGGTCACGATGCCTTCCATCACTTCAATGCTGTGGAACTTATTTTAGAAGAAATTCCATTACACGATGGCATGGTTGAATACGACTTACAAATTCGTTACGAAGATAAATTTAGTAATAGCAGCCAAACAACAAATATACAACCTCTCCGAATTCTGCTAGAAGAAGCTTACCGCACTCCTTACTAGAGTTATCAAAGAACGTTAGCATGCTCTCAAAGCCCAACTGATTAGCTGGGCTTTCCTTCCCCCAAACCAACACTCATTCTCTTTACTGTTAAGCCATACAAATACTCAATCCATCATAATTTTTAAGCAAAAAAAAGCCTGATGCTAAAAGCATCAGGCAGTACGTAAAAACCAAATAGAGAAACTTTTTTTAAAAGCCAGTGATTGTTAGTAAGTTATCGTCGCGTCACAAAGACTAAGCTACTTTTTTAACTTCAGACAACAAGCTTAATGTCTGTGCGTAATTTTGTGCATTTTTAAACGATGTATAAGGGCCTATTACATTATTCTCAGCCAACTTAATAAACCAGCAAGTATCTTGGTTAAAAATTGAGTAACTTACTGAACTTCCATTATCTCGTATATTCATCCTATTATCTCCGTCGAAAATTGGGTGACGCAAGCGTCCTTATTAACCACCGAAATCTGCTCAAAGAGCTCTGTATTAAACAGGCAAAATTATACTGTGATTCCGTTCGCACACTCACCTGTAATATTCACATTTTCCTTGTGAGATATTAACCCTATTGGCTAAAACTGTGAACTGAGTAGCAAGTTAGGTTGTGACGAATTTATTCTTATATTTCAATACATTAGAAGTCTTTCAGGATATTTCAGTCTCGAGTTAAAGAATATTCGATATATTGATGATCAGATAATCGAATGTCGGTCAAAATGAACAAAGCTCAAACAACACAGATAGCTTGGCATTTGCTTCTTTATTCTTTCTTTTAGACTTGAATGGTACATTTTTGGTTTACTCTCAATGTTAATTAATGCTTTCTCTTATCGAGAGGTTAGTGAAAATCTCGAGACACACGACGAAAATGTGGTAATTGCCCACTGATATCTTCGACGTATCCAGCTACCACATGAACCACTTTCCTTTCTCTTTCTATCGTTCCTTTAATCAGTAATAAACGACTGCCCATAATTGCTTTTCGAAACTTCTCAACTTTGTCCTTCCAAACGATGACATTGATATTCCCGGTTTCATCTTCCAAGGTAAGAAACAGAACCCCAGCAGCGGTTCCTGGTCGCTGTCGGCAAGTGACGACACCGGCTATTTTTACGAACTGTCCTTGATGCAAAGTTCGTAAATCGAGCGCTCGCTTACAATCAGCAACAGGCGCTTTCTCACGTAAAATAGCCAGCGGATGGCGATTGAGTGTTAAACCGGTTGTTTGATAATCCATTAACAGATTGTCCACTTCTTGAGGAGGAAGAAGTTCAATGTCTTCATCCAAAGAGTTCGATGTTTGACGATCAACTTCGTCGAGTAAGGGTTTCTTCTCCTCCAATGCAAGCACTTGCCACTGTCCTTGATAACGATGCTTTGCTATACGTTTTAATGCATCGGCTTTAACCAAAGCTTCACGTTCAATT
The DNA here is from genome assembly GCF_007570825.1 of Pleionea sediminis. GTDB lineage: Bacteria > Pseudomonadota > Gammaproteobacteria > Enterobacterales > Kangiellaceae > Pleionea > Pleionea sediminis. Next base: position 624,968 of record NZ_SUNB01000002.1, read on the forward strand.
TTATTGAGCTGCGCTCGATTGACTAAGTCTTGCAAGTTTATAAAAGCGTTCTTTTTTCTTTCATTAACCAAACGCTCTGCCGCTTTTGCATTAAAACCTTTCACTAAATGCAGACCCAGGCGAATGGCCAAGCGGTTATGTGGATATTCAATTCTCTCCGACGAGTGAGTTAATTTTCCTTGATCGATAATTTCTAAGGTCGATGCCCACTCACTGTGATCAACATCAATGGGATATACCAAAATATTATGTCGCCGTGCATCTTGAATAAGCTGAGAAGGTGAATAAAACCCCATAGGATGACTGTTCAATAACGCGCAATAAAACGCTGCTGAATGATGACGTTTTAACCATGCCGAAAAATACGCAAGAATGGCAAAACTGGCTGAATGAGACTCTGGAAAACCATAACTACCAAACCCTTTCATTTGCTCAAAAACTCGATTGGCATAATCTTTACTGTAACCATTAATTAACATGCCATTAATTAAATTATCTTTAAATTTATATAAATCACCATTTCGTCCCCAGCTAGCCATTGCTCGACGCAGTTGATCGGCTTCACCTCCGGAAAATCCAGCAGCTACCATTGCCAACTGAATCACCTGCTCTTGAAAAATTGGCACTCCCAGCGTTCGATCGAGTACAGACTTAATGGCTTCATTGGGATACTCCGTAGATTCAAGTCCGTCACGCCGACGCAAATAAGGATGCACCATATCCCCCTGAATAGGCCCAGGCCGAACAATGGCTATTTCAATCACTAAATCATAAAATGTTTTTGGTTTTAAACGCGGTAGCATACTCATTTGTGCCCGAGACTCTACCTGAAAAACACCAACGGAGTCGCCGTTACATAACATACGATAAGTCGCAGCATCTTCTTTAGGAATGTCGGATAACGTTTTAATAGACGAATAACATTGCGTTAACTCTAATGCTTTACGGATCATCGTCAGCATGCCTAAGCCTAAAACATCAATTTTTAATAATTGCAGTGCTTCAATGTCATACTTATCCCATTGAATAACGGTACGATCAGGCATTGATGCATTTTCAACAGGAACCAAAGAGGCAATCGGTTGATTAGTAATAACAAAGCCACCCACATGTTGCGAAAGATGTCGTGGAAACCCGAGTATATCCATTACTAATTTGTGATAGTGTTTCGCCAACAATGCCGTATTGGATAACCGACGAGATTGAAAGTACTCTTTCAGTTTATCGGGCTTATCCCACCAGGCTAATGATTTGGATAAGTAATCAATAATGGATTCATCAATATCTAATGCTTTTCCAACATCACGAATCGCACTTTTCATTCTATAAGTAATAACCGTCGCGGCAATAGCGGCTCGTTCTCGAGAATATTTTTTATAAATGTATTGAATGACTTCTTCACGGCGTTGATGCTCAAAGTCGACATCGATATCGGGAGGCTCATCGCGCTCTTTTGATATAAAGCGCTCAAACAATAAATCACTTTGTTCGGGATCCACTTCGGTTATAAATAAGCAGTAACACACAACAGAGTTAGCTGCCGACCCTCGCCCCTGACATAAAATACCTTCACGTCGAGCAAATGCAACAATATCGTAAACCGTCAAAAAATAATGCTCATAACTTAATTCTCGTATGAGTTTTAATTCCTTTTTCAGTGTGCTTAATGTTTTTTCAGATGGTCCTTCAGGCCAGCGCTTTTTTGCGCCGGTCAAACACAACTCTCTTAAGTAATTAATGGGCAATAATCCCTCAGGAATCACTTCATTCGGATAGTGATACTTCAATTCTCCCATTTCAAAGTGACAGCGACGAGCAATATACTCGGTCTCTTTTAATAGTTCATAGGGATATAAATCGTTAAGTTGTTCGATACATCTAAGAGTCTGTTCGCCATTAGAAATTAATTGCGTACCCAAATGTTGAACCGGTTGATTATGTTTAATGGCCGTTAAGCAATGTTGTAACGACAAACGTTCTGATGAGTGCATTAACACTCTATTTTGCGCCACTATCGGCACTTTATACTGTTGACTGAGTTCAATACACTGCTGATAACGAATAAAGTCATCATGCTTTAATAAGCGCTCATAACCAATCCATAGGCGACCATTAAAAATTTTCATTAGATGAAATAACTGACTTTTTTGTTGGTGTTCTGTTTTAGGGGGCAACCAAATAGCAAGCGCATTCTCTATATAACCATCAAGGTCGCTCATTCTCATTTGGTACTTTCCTTTTTCTGTCCGACGCCGCGTTCGAGTAATCAATTGAGAAACTTCAGAATAAGCAGCTTTATTGGGACATAATAAAATAACTTCCATATCTTTTTCAGTTTCAAGATTGACTCGGAAAAAGCTACCAATAATCAAATGAATCTTCACTTTCTTTGCGGTAACATGAGCTCGAACACAGCCAGCAAAAGAGCACTCATCGGTAATAGCAAGTCCCGAATAACCTTGCTCCTTCGCTTTATAAACAAGCTCCTCGGGATGAGATGCCCCGACTAAAAAAGAAAAGTTACTTTGACAAAATAATTCGTAGTACTTCATAAAGCTCGCCAAACTCCATTTAAAGAAAAATCAAATACATAAACTTAGGAAAAAATACCGTGCAAAAACCAATATTGCTTTAACCCATCAAAAAAAACCCAATAGTGATTTCCTCGCTCATGTTGGGCGATAAAATAATCTCGAACGACTGGCTTTTTCCACCAATAATGGACGATACGCTCTGGCTGAGAAACTAATGTTAAATGCCCTCGCCAATAGAGCTTATCTTCATCGCACCCAATGGGTTGAGGCACCGACAATAACCAATTCGGTCGTAGAGTATAATCGAATGGCTTGAATTTATTTTTGACAGTTCTCTTTCTATTAACTTGATATGTTACAGAACTTGCTTCTTCCACTTTATTTTGAGCCAACTCTGGAATAACTTCATCTCTCCCTTTTAACCAATAACAGTTTTCTTTTCCTAGGCGAGCAATGATCTTATGAGCGAAGTGTCGATCTGTTTTAAAGGCTTCTGTTTGAGCAAACAAAGAGGTTTCTACAACTTGCGAATCAATTAAATCGTCAACGGTTAAACGAATGCTTTCGATTGGCCCTGTTAGCTTTATAGACTCAAGAGACAACCGGGTTAACTCCGTATACCGACTAAGATTCAGTTCATCTTGAGCCAGGTAAACATTAAAATAGGTTTCTTTTTGGTAGATATCTTTTAAGGTCCACTTTAATGATTGACCACTTTTTTGATAAAGCCGAAGAAATCGGATAAGTTCATCAAGCAAACGCTTCATAGGAAATAACAATGCTTTTTGATGGTGAATCACATCGATAAACTCGAGACACTGGTCAAAAAAAATCTTTGGCTTAAAGTTTGTTTGAACATCGGGCCTTTTTCCCATGAGCTGTTGAAGATAATGCACGACGTCTCGCCCAAGTCTTTTCTCTAAAGAAGATTCTGGCAATAGAAAAAGCTCGCTCACTTTCTTAAGGCCTATCGTACTGATTTTTTCTAACGCTTTTGATTCAATGGTTAACTGATGTATGGGCAGCTGATAAATCCGCTCTCGAAACAATTCTTGATTTAAACTGCCATCATAAGAATCCCACAGTTCATACGAATAAGGTAAAGGCGAGTAAGAAAAAACTTCTGCTGCTTTTGGCGTTGGTCCGATACCTAAACAATAACTGATATCCTGTTGCTGAAAGTTACCTTCAATATGCTGAAGTAAATTAGCAAGACCACCAAAGAGACTCAAGCTTCGTCCCACTTCCAGGACTAAACAGTCGGGATCCCACACTGATAAAACAGGTGAAAAAGAATAAGCCTGCATCGCGAATTGGTTCAGTCGTTGTTGCTCTTGTAATAGATTTCGCTCAATAACAAACAACTCATCCAGCAACGCATATCCCGTTGATACAGTCTGACCTTCTCGAATTCCTTTTTGGTAAGCAACTTGATTACAACAAATAATCCTTTGTTTTTCACTAACGGCAACGGCTTGATGATCAAAAGGAGAAGCTTCTGATTGTTCACTATTGTTCAACCAAAAAGATTCTAAAGGCAATAAAGCAAAACGAACACATAACCACATAAGCTTTACCTTAATGCGTTATTAAGGGACGTCTGCTTTTATTTCGTTGAGTATTCGTAACGGCTTCGTCAAACGATGCCACCTTATCTGAATTGATGCCACGAAAGGCAACCGATCGGTTTTGCTTAAGGATTGGAGAATAAACCGGCCAATCTTTTCCTTGTATTGATGTCCATCCTGAGCTCTCTGGCATTAAATCTAACGTGAGTTGTTGACCACTCCAGCCTCCCGCTTGTTTAAGGATAGTTAAATGGCAGCGACCACTTTTCTCGGCGAATAATGTCATTCTCAAGCGCGCCGATGAAGGATGCTCACTAGCATCGACTTGACGAAAAATGATTCCCCAACATTGCCCCTCTCTAGCGCCGAGCGATAACTTACGAATTTCATTCTTATAAGGTGCTTTACCATCAAACCACACCAACACCGTTGCGCACGCTCGAGAAGTTAGTGCCTGATAAGCCGCCCAAACTTTTCGATTAACGCGGCAGGTTTGCACAACAAACAACTTGGAAATATCAATCCCCATCATCGCCAAGGCCGGACCATAAGGCGTAAAAGGAGGATCCACCAAAACCAGAAATCCCGACTCCTGAGATAATCGTTTTAATAACGGCGCTAATAAGCGCAACTCGCCAACACCATGAGTTTCCAACAACAGTTCAGTTAATGCGCCTTGCGGCCAGCCGCCATCGTGCAACAAAGCATCCAGTTTCGAAAAACCAGTTTCAATGACCGGTCGAGAACGCTCTGAACGCGATGCTTGCCATACGGATGGATTTTTAAGTATTTGATTAATTGAACTTTTCTCTGACATGATATTTTAAATAACTTCTCCATCGAGCAATAAACCAACAATAACTACTTATATAAGTAGCATTTATTTAATAAGCGATCCAGCGGTTTTTAGAGCGAAAAAGCTAACTGTTTGAAAGGTAAGGATCTTTATTTTCGAGAAAAATACGGGCACTGGTGGCTTAATAGAAGAACAAGTGATGAACAGGATAATAAGAGTAAAACTAAGATAAGTGCCGTTAAAATTATTAAACGCTAATCCAGAAACATATTTAAAGAATTAAACTCTGCAGCTATTTTTTAGCCTAACAATCAGCATCGATTAAAGCCTGCAGAATGCGCTGAATGACGTGAGGTAAGGATTCATGAATAACCTGGCGAGCCGCGGCTGAAGTTCGATATTCAGAGCTTTGCCCTTGCATAACCAAGGCAGTGTAAAGCGTATCGTCAAGATGAGGCCTTACCAACTCTTCAACATCCTGCCACTCAAAATCTTGGCAAGAAAGCTCTAGCGGTTTATCTTCTTGCTCACTATCAGCAAGCAGCGGTAAGACACAAAAAGAAAGAATAGATAGTAAAATTAGATGTCTAAAGCCCCGACAATACTGAATATTCTTTGTCATTAGTATTTACCTCGAGGCTTTAACAATGAGTATTATCGCTTGATGGTCACGCCGACAGGCCGAAGTTGATAAAAGGTCATGTCGCCTTTAACTGTAGACTCATCAAATTCTTTGCCAGCATCTTCTGCCATGTGTTTTAAATAGGCAATGGCTTTCTCCCGAGTCATTTCCATTTTTTCTAACTTACCTGTCGCAAAAGCTGTTTTACCTTTGGCATTAAACGGAAAAACCATTTCTCCATCTTTCACTTTAATGCGAAGTCGTTCATCGCCAGAAGACAACATCATCCAGCAGCCTTTTTTATCACATACTGAAACAATTTCTCCTGCAACAGTAACTTCTTTATCCAAAAAGCTATCGGGAGTCTCCAAAACTTGATTCACCGCTAAAGCGTCTGCTTCTTTTGCCCCAGTTCCAAAAACATCACTTTTTGCTTGAGCCAAAGAACTCGTCCCCAGTAATGCCAAAATGAAACCGAAAATAGATAAATAGGAAATATTCTTCATGGTATTGCTCTCTATTGATTTATTATTAAAATTCTATATCGAAAAAATTCATCGATGATATCGAGAAACGCAGTTGTAGCAAATAACGCTCGCCTCTACAATAACTCTCTCTTGCAATATCTCGAAATACATTACGAATACTCAAATATGACAACAATCCAGCAGCCTTTTCAACTACTCAAACTAATGGCCATTGCGATGCCTCTGGCCTTTGCCAGCTGGATGACATTACTCAATAATTTTACTGTAGAAGTTGCGCAGTTTACGGGTAAAGAAATTGGGTTGTTACAAAGCATTCGTGAAGTGCCGGGATTTCTTGCATTTACAGCGGTGTTTATACTGGCTCTACTGCATGAACAGCGATTTGCTCTACTGAGTCTGTTACTGCTTGCAGCAGGCGTATTGGCAACCCCATTCTTTCCATCAACCGCTGGATTATTAACAACCACCTTTATAATGTCCGTTGGCTTCCACTACTTTGAAACTCTTAATCAATCTCTCAAATGGCAATGGCTGAGTAAAGAGCATGCAGCGCAGCAAATGGGCAAGTTGGTTGCTATCGGCTCGGTTTCATCTTTAGGTGTTTACTCCTTTATCTGGCTCGCTAATCATGTTTTTGAACTAACCTATTTGCAAATTTACTTAGTCACTGCGGGCGCATCATTACTACTCGTCCTTTATATGATGCTGCGGTTCCCACTTTTTAAAGCTCCCGTCGAGCAACATAAGAAAATCATTTTACGGAAAAAATACTGGCTATATTATGCGCTTACATTTATGAGCGGTGCTCGCCGACAAATTTTCGTTGTTTTTGCCGGGTTTATGATGGTTGAGAAGTTCGGATATGATGTTGGAGATATTGCATTACTCTACTTAGTTAATCATCTATTCAATTTCTTTTTCGCCGAGAAAATTGGTCGTTGGATTGGCAGAGTTGGAGAACGTCGTGCATTGCTTTTAGAATATATTGGTCTCGCCTGTGTGTTTACCAGTTACGCTTTTGTTAGTGATAAATATATTGCAGCAGGGTTATATGTCATTGATCATCTATTTTTTGCAATGGCCATCGCTATAAAAACCTACTTTCAAAAAATTGCAGAACCCGGAGATATGGCATCCACTTCAGCGGTGTCGTTTACCATTAATCACATTGCTGCGGTTGTTATTCCTGTTATATTCGGATTGATTTGGTTGCAGTCTCCTTCGCTAGTATTTTTAATTGGCTCAGGTATGGCCTTGACATCCTTATTACTTAGCCGATTTGTTCCTTACAACCCTACACAAGAAAATCGAATTGACTTTTACCTAATGAAAAAATCAATGACTAAAGAAGCAACTTAATATTAATCACAGTAAAGAAAAATTAATAGCCATATAAAAGTAAAGCTAGTTGTATACAAAACCTCATTTGTACGCAATAGAATTCAAATCAGATCAAAAACGAATAGAAAGCATGTAAAGAGCTTTAATTACCACTTTTTAATTATGGTCTCTCAATAAAAAAACTACTCGACTTGAGTTAATTTCTCGAATAACTCAAAACTTGTATAGTTATCAAACAAACTCTCAATATACACTGGCGGCGTTTTTTCAAACCAACTTTTCGAATAAGGAAAAAAAATGAATTCTATATTTCGAAGAACGCCAAAGAAAATCAAAGCCAAGTACATTTGTCTATTTACATTTATCACTGCAAGTCAACTCAGTTATTCTCACCTTCCAGCTTATGAAGGAGAACGCGTTAGAAACTCGAACCACTTTGTAACGAATGGGTTTTCACAACCTGTACGTGGTGAATGTGACATTGATGCCGTTGGTCCTACCGATCCTGAAGCAGGTTCAGCTAATATATTTCTTGGCGATGGAAACACACCACCTAACTTCTTTTGTAACTACACCACTCAAGATGATTGGACATTCGAGCGTCCCGTCGACATTATAGAAATTTCTCGAACACCAGCTCCTAACCCCGAAGATCTCGGTTTAACTATTGAAGAAGGTTACATTCCTTGCGATGTTCAAAGCCAAAATCCATTTCAATGCCCCAGAGAATTTTCAAATCCTGTCGATGGAACAAAGATTAACATTCCTGGACGATGCGTTGATTTAGGTCAACCTGATGATCCATGGAATTCAGATCTTCCTGATGGCAAATATCACTGCGCCGTACTTCCTGGTGCGCCACGTCCGCGTGAGAGTTCTGTTTTATTCAGTACATTAACTGGTGCTGATGATGTCGACTGGGGTGTTTATCATTACGATCCAGTGTATGGACAACAGCCCATTGTTGGTGCGCCACAAGTTCCAGCCTGTAGTGAAAACTTAACAACTTTTGTGACTTTTGCTTACGCAGGACCACTCACAATGAAAGATGCACGAAGTGGAGAACAACTTTTTAAGCCATTATCTGAATTTAGAAAGTTACCTCAAGAGGTGCGTGATAGTTTGCCAGAAAACTATGGCATTCGATTAAAAGAGCCCGATACCTTTTATCCAACACCTCGTAATCCTCGATTGGGTTACGCTTCTGGTTTTGCACAAAATGGATGGTTACTTGCTCCAGACTCTGTGGTTGAATGTATCGATAACTTTGAAAAGTGTCTAGCAGATGAAACCGGCGAGTTATCCAAACACTATAACAATAATGATATCTTCTTTGTCGATGAAGACGAGAAAGTTTCTTTATATTTAATGTGGTGGGTAGATAAACCCTGGTGGGGATTTGATAATGAAGATGCTTACACACCATTTACAGGAAGACGCTCATTAACGGATGTATCTATTACGACAGGTGTTATTGATCAATTTATTATTGGTGACTATATGAATATTCAAAAGTCTGGTCCATTTTCTGCCAATGGCCGCTATGTTCATGGTCGATGTACCGATCCACGACGGTTCAATCGTGCGGATATGACGATAGAAACCAACGAGTAATATTTATTATTTAAAAATAACAAGGAGTGAATTTTGAAATCACTCCTTGTTAATATACAAAAAACTAGTAGTACGTTAAATCCGTTGTCTTACCTCGAAATATTCGGTAAGACAAAATCGTGTAGCCAATAATCACAGGAAAAACGATGGCTACACCATAAAACACAAACATTAATGACGCTGTCGCACTCACCGCATCTTCCGCCATTAACTTTCCAGGAATCACATAAGGGTAATAGCTGTAAGCAAATCCCGTCAAACAAAAAGTAAATAGTGCTGCAGCTCCAACAAAAGGAATCCAACAGGCTTTATCATCACGTACCGGAACATTTTTTAAATATTGGTCCACAATTAATAAAATAAGTCCGCACATTAACGGGATTAAAAACACAATTAGTGCGCCCGGCAAGGAAAACCAACGTTCGGCTACAGATTGATTCATCAATGGATTAACGATGCAAATGGCAACAAAAGAAAGAGCCATTAACCAACCGGCTTTTCGAGCTCGCTTAGCCGCAAAGATTTGAAGCTCTCCCTCCGTTTTTAACACTAACCAGGCTCCACCAATATAAACGTAAGCAGCAACCGCACCAACTGCCGTTAAGCAAGAAAATAGAATGGTAAGCGCTGTATAAATGAACCCACTAACGTACATTCCTAACATAAAACCTTGAGACAAAGCCGCTATCAAAGATCCTAAACGAAAAAGCTTATCCCATAACGGTTGATAGCGAGTCACGGCTTTCGCACGAAAGTCAAAAGCAACGCCTCGCAAAATTAAGCCAACTAACATGATAACTGCAGGTAAATACATTTCTCGTAAAACAATATTATGCGCCATCGGGAAAGCAATTAATAAAATTCCAATAGCCAACACAAGCCAGGTTTCATTCGCATCCCAAAATGGACCTATAGAAGCAATCATCGTATTGCGGTATTCCAAGCGATCCATTGGCAATAAAATACCAACTCCCAAGTCGTAACCGTCAAGAATCGCATAAACAAGAACGGCAACGGCCATCAATAATAAAAAAATCGTGGGTAAGGCTTCAGCTAACATGAGCAGCGGCCTCCTTCTGTAAGTCATTACTCTTTTGCTTTAATGAAAAATCCATCGTTTGAAACTCATCGACCTCAACTGACTTTCGAGCCATGTAGAATAAGGTCTGGATGTAAGCAACTAATAAAGCAAGATAAACAATTGAATATAAAAACAATGAAAAGCCTACATTTCCTGGAGCAATGGTTGTTGCTGCTTGCTCCGTTGTCAGCACTCCAGAAACAAGATAGGGCTGCCGACCTATTTCTGTAACATACCACCCCGCAAGCGTTGCAACCCAGCCAGAAAACGTCATATACAAAAATGTCTTGTTAAGCCAAGTAGGTAATTCCTTTTTACGAATAAAATAAATAGATGCCGTCCAACTAACGACCAACATTAAAACACCTAAACCCACCATAATTCGAAAACCATAAAAAACAGGTTTAACAGGAGGGTGTCGATCTTCAAATTCATTCAGTCCCTTTATTTCACCTTGAGCATCGTGCGTTAAAATGAGACTTGCTAAATTAGGGATCGCAATTTCTAAATGATTGGTCCGTTCTTCTTCATCTGGAATTGCAAACAATAGTAATGGCACACCTCTATCAGTCTCCCAAACGCCCTCCATTGCAGCAACCTTTTGTGGTTGATGTTCAAGAGTATTTAGTCCATGAAGATCGCCCACTAAAATTTGCAAAGGAATTAACAGTGCAGCACTATAGACTGACGTTTTCAAAGCTAACTTGGGCGCACGCTTTTTATCTCCTTTTAAAATTCGATACGCAGAGATTCCCGCCATTAAAAAGCAAGCCGTTAATCCAGATGCGAGCAATACATGCATTAATCGATAGGGAAAGGATGGATTAAAAATAACGTCCCACCAATTGGTAACATGAGCAACGCCATCAATCATTTCAAAACCTTGAGGCGTTTGCATCCACGAATTGAGAGCTAAGATCCAAAACGCAGACATAGTCGTTCCTAATGAAACCAACAACGTTGATAATGTATGAAACCAGGCAGGTAAGCGATTCATACCAAACAACATTGCTCCAAGAAATGTTGCCTCCATAAAAAAGGCAGTTAAGACTTCATAACCCAACAAAGGTCCGGCAATGTTACCCACTGTTTCCATAAATCCTGGCCAGTTAGTACCAAACTGAAAGGACATGGTGATACCGCTAACAACGCCCAAAGCAAAAGTTAAAGCAAATACTTTGACCCAAAAGCGGTAAGCTCGCATCCAAACAGGATGACTCGATAAGTGACTTCTGATTTTAAAATAAAAAAGTAACCAGGCTAGCGCAATAGTTATACTAGGAAATAAGATATGAAAACTAATGTTAACCGCAAATTGAATACGCGATAACATTTCTGTACTGATAGCAAGAGTCTCCAAAGTCAGACCCTCCTTTTTGGTTTACAACTAAAAAATCGATGGCAAAGCAGCGTTAATTTTTCGTTAATAGCCGATCTTTCATATCCAGTACTTTGCCAACACCAGAACCCAGTTTAAGTAACGTTTTTAGATTCTCCGGACTCATTTTGTGAATATCATCAAACCATCCAATAAATAACTCGAGCAAATCATGTATCTCGCGCATCTTTTGGTGTGAGTAAGAATTTTGCTCGTCTTGTGAATTCATTAATTCGCTTCGTAATACCGAGAGTGTTGGATCCACTTCTCGTTTGCGACGCTCAGATAAAACTTGCATAGCCAATTCCCAAACAGTGCCATTAGGCCGGAAATAATCTTTTCTATCGCCAGGTTGTGGTTGCGTTCGAACCAGTCGCCAAGACTGCAACTCCTTTAATCCCATACTGACGTTGCCGCGAGAGATACCTAATGCATCGGCAATTTGATCGGCATTGAGTGCTTCTTCAGTCAGCACAATAAGTGCAAACATCTGACCCACTGTTCGATTAAATCCCCAGCGGCTACCCATTTCTCCAAAATGAACAACAAAAGATTCAATGTCCGGCGGAATATTCATTAGCTTACCAATTTTCAGAAATTTCTGAAATTATAATTATCACAAAAAGAATATACAAGTTTTCAACATCCAAAAACAGTATAAAAATAGGCAGTGAAACCGATAACCACTTACGGGTATGAGATAAAGCAAGAACAAAAATTGATAAAATTAAATAAGTCGTTCAAACTTAAGAAAATTTTGCGAGGAAAACGATGGCGATCTTTACCCTTATATTAATTGTGTCTATTGTTTTGTTTGGTTTTCTAGGATACAAAAAAGGCATAATTAAACTTACTTTTCGACTCTTGAGCTTATTGGGTGCATACGCCTCTGCCATACTCTTTACCGCCGATCTGGCTGACTATCTAAACGAAAACAGTCCTTTAAATGGCATTTTAGGCTTCATTGTTGCTGGAATAACTTTATTTATTTTAACCAGCATTATCTTGAGTCTTTTGTTTGGACTTATCGAAAAAATGATCAATAAAACCGGATTCGCATTATCGCAGGCGTCTCAAATTGCAGGAGGTGTTGCGGGAGTTGTCTTTGGTGGTGTTCTGGGAATATTGTTAATTTGGTTTATTTCTGTGGGCGGACAGTTACTCAACCAAAAAACGATGGATGTTGATGCTCTCGCACAAAAAGAAGAAGCAAGCGGCATCGAAAAAATGGCGCGAGAAATGACAAGCTCAGCGATAAAGTCAGCTATTTCCATGACAACCGATCAACCAGAAATAGCAGAGCTGACCGCACAAATATTAGAGTCTCCAGAAGAATCACTGGCCCACTTAAGAGGCATATCAGGTAGCAATGAGTTTCGCGAACTCTTTTTATCGGCACGTAATCAGCAAATTCTCAATACCGGCGACGTTGAACAAATAAAACGAATTCCCGCTTTTAATCAGTTAATGGCCAATGAACATTTTCAGGCCATCAGTAAAGGAGTTATTGAAAATGACAGTGAACTTCCAGCGGCAGATCAAATGGCAGAAAAGATGAGAGATATGTGGGCCAGAGCTCAATTTGTTAGAAATGATCCTGAAGCCCAAGCTGTGGTTAATGACCCACAACTTAGAGAACTTATTAATCAAGGCAGCGTCATCGAACTATTAAACTCACAAAAAATTACGGACCTATTTAAGCGAATTATGTCCGAAGAAGCCGGCCAATACTCAGAAAAACTTAAACAACTCGCCCCTGAAATTTCAACATCGTTAAAAAGAACAACTGAAGAAAGCGTCAAAAAATCAGAAGTTTATAAATGGGTTGATGAAAATGGACAGGTCCATTACTCCGATAAAAAGCAAGAACAGAAAAATTAAGACACTTCCTATCTAGCAGGTAGTATTCTAAACCCATTCATCCATATTAAGGCTACCTTATAACCAAAAGTAAATAGCTACCTGCCAACCGTTATTTGTCCCTTAACTACCAATAGTTGACAATCGTATGACATAACTCATGACTGTTCACTATTCAAGGGTAAACAAGCAATGGACTATTTTCCGATATTTACAAAACTAGAAGGTCGACATTGCCTTGTGATTGGCGCAGGTGAAGTTGCCACCCGAAAGATAGAACTGCTTCTACAAGCAATGGCTCAGGTTATCGTTATAGCCCCAGAAGTTTGCTCAACGATTCAATCATTAGCGCTACACCATTCAAATCTAAAAATTATTCAGAAGAGTTACGATTCTAGTTTTTTAACTAACGTTTACTTAGTGATTGCGGCAACGAATAATCGAGAAGTTAACCAACAAGTCTACCAAGATGCCGAACAACACAAAATTTTTGCTAACGTTGTGGATACGCCAGAGCTTTGTTCCTTTATTACTCCAGCAATTGTCGATCGTGCACCAATCACCATCGCAATCAGCAGTGGTGGTAAGGCTCCGGTATTAGCGCGATTAATTCGCGGCAAGTTAGAGTCTATGATTCCGGCGGCATATGGGAAACTGGGAAAGTTAGCAGAAAAGTTTCGTGAACGGGTTAAGCAAACACTAAAAACAGGGACGGAAAGAAAAAACTTTTGGGAGGACATATTTGAAGGAGCAACAGCAGAAGCTGTATTTGCTAATAAAGATACTGAAGCAGAGCAACAACTTACCCAACTATTAAATCAATATAAATTTAAAACGCAATCAACTCCGGGCGAAGTGTATTTGATTGGTGCAGGCCCCGGCGATCCTGATCTTTTAACCTTCAAGGCTCTACGTTTAATGCAAAAAGCGGACATCGTAGTTTATGATCGCCTTGTCTCTAAAAGTATTTTAAATCTTGTAAGACGAGACGCACAGAAACTCTATGTTGGAAAGCAAAGAGCGAAACACTGTGTGCCACAAGGAGACATTAATAAAAAACTGATCGAGTTTGCGCAACAGGGTAAACGTGTTGTTCGGCTAAAAGGGGGCGACCCTTATATATTTGGCCGTGGAGGCGAAGAAGCTCAAGCATTGGTTAAAGCAGGCATTTCTTTTCAAGTCATTCCAGGTATTACTTCTGCAGCTGGAGCATCGACGTTTTGCGGTATTCCATTAACACATCGAGACTATGCTCAGTCTGTTACTTTTGCTACTGGACACTTAAAAAATGGTACCGTTGATTTAAATTGGCAAGCGCTTGCACAAACAAATAATACATTGGTTATTTACATGGGATTAACCGGCTTAAAAACTATAACAAAAGAATTAATTGCTCATGGCCTTAAAAGTAAAACTTCCGTTGCGGTCATTCAAAATGCAACTCGCTTTGCTCAAAAAGTGGCGATTGGATCGCTCGAAACCATTGTCAAAGACGTAAAGCAAAAACAGATTGAGTCACCGGCAATCATCATTATTGGTGATGTAGTAAAAATGTACAACGAATTGAATAAAGAAACGTTAGATTTGGAATGGAAAGTTGCTTCCGCTTAAGTGATGAAAAAACTCACCACTTAAGCGGCAAATACAATTACTTCAATTTTCTAAATCGAGATAAAACAAGAAGTATTAAAGCAAAGAAAGATAAGCTTCCGCCACCACTACTATTATTCCCTGTATCAGGCTCTTCTGGCTCTTGAGGCTCTTCTTCATCAGCAATTGATGCTGAAGCGCTAGCACTTTGTTCTGATACATTACCAGCGTTATCTACAGCAACAACATAATAAGTAGCACTATCACCGGGCGATAAATCATTATCAATGTATTGAGTTGTAACAATCAAAGAAGTATTCACCTTTGAAAAACCAGCTCCATTTAAGTTTCGATAAACATCGTAACCGGCTAAATCGTCCTCATTGTTTGCATTCCAATTCACCGCAATTGAATCACTGTCCGCAGTTGCCGTTACGCCTGTAATTTGAGCAGGTGCGTTATCAACAATTGAAGCAGAAATAGTGTCACTAGCAGAAGACTCATTCGAAGAAGTATCTACGGCAGTGACATAATATTGATAAGCCACGCCTAGCTCTGCTGTCGAGTCAGAGTAAGTGGTCGTGCCTTCAATCAAAGCACTATTTAGTAACGAGAAAGACTGACCTTCTGCAGCACGATATACATTGTAACCCGCCAAATCTTCTTCTTGATTAGCCGTCCAATTTAATACGATATCAATTTCACTTTCCGTAGCAGCTAGACCTTGAGGTGCAGCTGGAGCTTGAGTATCGCCATCAGTTCCGCCTAAATCAGAACAGTCAGCATTAAAAACACAGACAACATATTCGGGATGATCGATGAAGGGATTTCTATTACCTTGATAACTATAAATAGTATCATTTCTGCGGCGCTCAAAATCATCTACGGGATCATCTTCGTGCCATTGTAAAAGAACGGTGCGCAGACCCATATAACCAATTTCACCATTCTCACTTGAGCGATAGGTATCAATTAACTCTCGGTCGTCTGTGATCCGCAAATCAGGTTCTTCACTGCCGGTTTCTCCGTGTGTACCACCTTCATAACGAACCGCCATATAGAAAATTGCTCGAGCGACATCGCCTTTACGACCTCGCCACGTTTCCCATTTACCATCAGTAAAGTCACCTGAGGTAAAATTTGAGTCCATCGTCGTACCACCACGACCATTATTTAATTCAGTTGCAAACTCAACACAACCTGAGTCGCAACTGTCAAAAGGCTTGTTACTGCGTTCGCTATTGTAATCATCGTTAGATAAAAACAGGTGATGAGTATCAGTGAATGGATAATTGCCATCATTGTCATCGGGAAAACCGTACGACTTGGGCCAGACATGTTCTCGATTGTATAAACTATTTCCACCACCTTGTTTCGGATACGAAGCATTTTTGTAGACATCGATAATATTTAAAGCGTTATCAGGATCTTGATCGGCTTGTTCTAAAATATCCCAAGTATCAGTTTGGCTTGAAGTGTAAGGAAATCGCGTATGGTCATCGATAATTTCATGAAGAGACTGGTGTAAAGCTTCACCAGTTGATATATCAACTGTGTCGTAATATCCCTCAGGTATATCCGCTAAAGTTGCACCACTAAAAGCCAATAAGAAAAGAATAGACACGGAATTACGAAATACTACTGCCACAAAACTCTCCACAAATGTTGCTAACTAGCGAGATTATCTCACCAGATTTCAAAACGGCTGTGAATTGTACAGGGAAATTGTGACAGATTTAAGTCTTGAGATACCATACTGTATAAAAATACCACTCTTCCTGCCTTACAACCGCTATACAAAACAGTTTTTAATATCAGATATTATTACAAAGCTGAAGATCTCTACTGAGAATCATTTCAAAGTAGAGACAACTTTAAACAACGAACTCTCGATCAAACTCTAAAACTCGCTGTTTTTCTTAGTTATTACGATTTTTTACGTTCTTGGCCTCGACCTTTTTTTCCCTTGGAATCGTTGCTTTTAGAATCACCCTTCCTTGGTGGCTTTGAGCTTGGCTTACGACGTCTATTTTTACCATCTCTAGGTTTCTGATTCGTATCATTCACATAGTCTGTTGCCAACTCAATATTGAGTGCCTGACCGCAAACTCGGGCTTTCTTCAAAATTTGAGTCACTTCTTTTGGCATACCCGCAGGTAAGTCTACCGTTGTAACATCATTGTAGAGTTTGATATTTCCAATATAACGACTTTCCATTTCAGCTTCATTTGCAATGGCACCAACAATATTTTTGGGCGTTACTCCGTGGTCGCGACCAACATGAAGAACATAGCGTTCAAGCTCAACCTCAGGATCGCCTTTTAGCGGCTCTGGCTTTACTTTTATTGGCGCTTTGGAACGACTCGATTTTTTATCTTTACGCTTTGCACTATTATCTCCCGACTCAAAATCAGGAACGTCTGGTAATGAATCGAGTAACAATGGTTTATCTTTAAATAACAAACTCGCTAACGCAGCAGCAATTTCAGCTCCTGACTGATTATGTTCAGCTTGAATTTGCTCAATTATCTTAAGATATTCTGAATGCTCATCCGAAATAATTTGTTGCTGAACATCTTCCAAAAATCGACGTGTACGCTCATTATTAATAACTTCAACAGAGGGTAAACTCATGCGTGCAATTTTAGTGCTATTGTTGCGCTCAATCATTCGTAATAAATGACGTTCACGTGGAGTAACAAATAAAATGGCTTTTCCGCTACGTCCAGCACGACCTGTTCGTCCAATTCTGTGAACATAAGATTCTGAATCGTGAGGAATATCATAATTAATAACATGCGAAATTCGTTCAACATCTAACCCACGTGCGGCGACATCTGTTGCAATAACAACATCAATTTTACTGTCTTTTAGTTGTTGAACAATTTGCTCACGTTGTTTTTGCTGCATGTCGCCATGAATAGCTTCTGCAGAAAATCCACGAGCTGTTAAACGACTGGACAATTCATCACAACTACTCTTAGTACGCATAAAAATGATAGTTGCATCAGTATTTTCACTTTCGAGGATTCGAGTTAACGCTTCCAATTTGTAATTATTCGACACAGTTAAAAACTGTTGCTCAATAGTGCTTGCTGTTTTTGCTTTACTTTCAATTCGAATATGTTCGGGATTCGTTAAAAAGGTTTCTGCTACCTTCTTAATTGGCTTGGGCATCGTGGCCGAGAACAACGCAATTTGTCTTGATTCGGGTGTATGCTCAAGAATCCACTCAACATCATCAATAAATCCCATACGAAGCATTTCATCAGCTTCATCTAATACTAATGTTTTGAGTGAATCCCATTTTAATGAACCGCGGCGCATATGATCCATGATTCGTCCTGGCGTACCGACAACGACATGAACACCTTTTTCAAGTTGGCGCAATTGTGGAGGATAAGGCTGACCACCATAAATGGGTAACACTTTAAAACCTTTCATAAACTTAGCGTATTCACTAAATGCCTCAGCGACTTGAATCGCCAATTCTCTTGTCGGGCAAATAACACATACTTGTGGTTGTTTTAATTCGATATCGACTTTTGCCAAAGTGGGCAATGCGAATGCTGCTGTTTTTCCTGTCCCTGTTTGCGCCTGACCGATTAAATCGGCTCCTTCAATAAGGCGCGGAATACACTCACCTTGAATCGGCGAAGGTTTCTCATAGCCGATGGACTCAAGAGCTTTAAGAATGGATAGAGGTAAACTGAGCTGAGAAAAATCAGCTGGAGAGTCTTGTGACATAAAATGGATTTTCCAAAAAAGTGGGGGTAAATAGTGAATAACTACGTCAAAATTTCGAGCGCATTATAGAGGATTCATCATCAAACCGATACGCTTTTCACTGCTTTTTGGTGAATTTTCACACAAATATAAAAATAATCTTTATTTATCAAATAGTTACCTGAGCACCCGGTATTATTCACAAGACCAGAAACTTGAGAATTAGTCATTCGCCTTTATAATCGCCCCTCGAGATTGACAGTAGTACCGAACAAATGCCTAAATTTATATTTTTTATCTATATCGCTGCCGCGACCCTTATCGGCTTATCGACAACCGTCGAAACATTACCGAGAATCATCGCTATTGCGCTTGCCATATCCCTTCTCGTACTACCGAAAG
Organism: Pleionea sediminis; assembly: GCF_007570825.1. GTDB lineage: Bacteria > Pseudomonadota > Gammaproteobacteria > Enterobacterales > Kangiellaceae > Pleionea > Pleionea sediminis. The sequence continues at coordinate 643,968 of NZ_SUNB01000002.1, forward strand.
GCATTAAATGGTATCGATCACGAAAAACGGCTCCTATTAAAAGATCATTTATTTTGTTAAAAAGCAAAGCATTTTCTCGAAAACCAACCTCTTCGGAGAGTCAACCACCGCAAGATCCAAAAACAGCACTTGAGATGGTTCTGAATGGCGAGTCACTGCCAGCCAATCAATCAATTCCAGAAGATGTAACTGACACGCTTAAAAAACTACAGCATCTTGTCTACAAAAACTATCGAAACCTGACTCAACAACGAATGGTTTTAGGTGAAAATACAATAGACTGGCAGGTTGAACTGCTTCGACTTGCCGAACGCGAACTTGATTCAGAACAGCTTTACACTCAACCCATTACTCGAGCTCAAATGGTTCAAGCTATGAACTCCCATTTAAGAAACTTAATGCGCGATGAAGCTTCATTGAAAAGCAAAGTCGCTTAATTAAAAAGCTCAACTTCCTAAATCAACTTAATGTATCAACCACTGAAACCACACCGGCACAGTAATTAAAGACAGCAAAATACCATAGCCAACGAGTGCTGATGCTAACCTTGGGTTTTGACCATGACTGATAGCAAGCGCTGCTGCAGAAACCATTGACGCCATTCCTGCCTCTAATACGACTGTATGTCGTATAAAGTCATCCATAGTAAAAGGAATTAACAATATAAAAGCTAAAGCTGGCGCCAAGAATAATTTGAAAACTAACCCAAAAACCATGGGCAAACGATCCTCTCCAGGCAACTTAAACTGCCATTGAAATCCCACAGCAACCATCACAACGGGAACTAATGTTGCACCTATCGATTGCGCAGCAGTTTCGATATTTTTAGGCATACCGATAAAACTCAGTAACACAGCAACGATAAGAGCAATGAATGGAGGAAACGTAATAATTTTATGGCCAACACTTTTTAAAGATACGCGATCATCACCATGAATCGCTAAAACAATGGGACCGTAAGATGACAATGCAAGAAAGCTGCCCAACTGATCGTATAAAATTGCGTAGACGACTCCTTCCTCTCCAATCAAAGCAGAAACTAAGGGAATTCCCACAAATGACGTATTTCCTAAGGGTACCAATAACAAAAGTACACAACGTGTCGAGTTTGCCCACTGTAATTGCTTAGAGACGACAATCACAACAAAAGCTGAGACGAGTAAAATAATCCACGCCACTGCCATAGGAATAAGAGCAGTTGGTTCCAGAGTTAGTGAGGGAACGGTACTCAAAATTAAGGCAGGTAATGCAATCCATATAACGTATCGATTCAATACATCAGCCGAGTTGTCAGGAAAGGAAGAAAACCGCCTGAGTAAAAGACCTGCCAGAAGACATGTCCCGATTATAAGCAATGGAGTAACATTCATATTTAATCAGCTAATTCAAAAATTGATTTTTTATTGCAATACTCAATCACTTTGACCAATTGTTGACTTAACTTAGCAGAAGCCAATTCCAAATTTTTCACAAACTGTTCTTCTGAGGTTCCCTCTTCATCTAATAAATTTGTAATTGATTTTACCGCAACAAAAGACTTTTGGTGCAACCAGCACACCCAAGCTATTGCAGCTGCTTCCATTTCTTTTGCGACTGCTCCATATTGCTCTATGACATCAACATCTTTTTCTGATTTCTCAAGCGAACTGCCTGTCGAAACAACGCCTACGGGGAGTTCTAAATCCTTCGCCATTTTTAAAACATTTAATGCCGGATAATGACCAATCGCCGACTCATCAAATCCTTCCAGTGGAACTCGGCGATCATGATAAATAAATCGATCATTACTCAAATAAACGGTCCCTATTGTTGCACCTCTTTTGGAAAAGCCACCAGCGGTTCCGGCACTAATAACTAAATCGGGATGTAAATTTTCTATTGCAACATGGCTCATCAAAGTTGCTGCCTGTGTTCCTATATTATCGACCCGATAACGCGGATCAACACCACTAATAACAACACTAACAGTCAGATCTTTAAATTGTCCTTGATAACATTGAAACGGAAGGTTAGCAGGTAGAACTTCGACTTGCGTTAATTTCAATGACTGAATTATTGGATCGGCTTCTTCAGCCATCGCCATCAAAACAACAATATGCTGAATCGATTTTGTTTCCTTACTCATGTTTCAAACTCTCACTAACATTGGTTAAATTTACTAAAAGAGTGCCAAGACTATCAAAGAATATAACTTTGAACATCATATCTCTCTGTTTTAAAAGAATAAATTAATTGGCTTAGCTTTTGCTTTACTTCTGTCGACCAATATTTTATTTCTTTCAGTTAAAGGATAACAACTTAATGAAACTGGTTAAAAAAGCATTAGTTACTGCCACTGGACTTTTATTATTACTCATAGGCGTCGTTTTTATTATTTTACCTGGACCAGCAGTTCTTATCATTCCATTAGCACTCGGAGTACTCGCCATTGAATACCCAATCGCCAAAAAGTGGTTACGTGTATTTCAAAAGAAAATGAAGCAATCAGCAGAGTGGGCCGATCGACGCTGGCGAGCATTTAAAATGAAAAGCTAGATTAAGAAGCGGCTGTCGCCGCTTCATTGATCATTACAAAGTGCATCTATCAATCACTACATATTACGGCGATATTGACCACCAACATCGTATAAAGCGCCCGATATTTGGCCAAGAGTGCAATATTTTGTGGCTTCCATAATTTGATTGAAAACATTTTCATTATTTAAAGCCGCCTGTTGAACTTCATTCAACACGGTATTTCCTTCTTGTTCAAACCGCGAATGCTGATTTTTTACCGTATTAATTTGATACTCTCGCTCTTCCTGTGTCGAACGAATTACCTCTTGCGGTATCGTTGTTGGCGAACCTTTTGATGACAAGAAAGTATTAACCCCAATAATCGGTAACTCACCGGTATGTTTTAATGTTTCGTAATACAAAGATTCTTCTTGAATTTTTGAGCGTTGATACATAGTTTCCATTGCACCTAATACGCCACCACGTTCTGAAATTCGTTCAAACTCTATAAGCACGGCTTCTTCAACCAGATCGGTTAACTCTTCAATGATGAAAGCACCTTGTAATGGATTTTGATTTTTCGCTAATCCTAACTCTCGATTAATGATTAATTGAATTGCCATCGCCCGACGAACAGAATCTTCCGTAGGCGTAGTAATCGCTTCATCATAAGCATTGGTATGAAGAGAATTACAATTATCATAAATTGCATAAAGAGCCTGTAAAGTCGTACGAATGTCATTAAAATCGATTTCTTGCGCGTGCAAAGACCGTCCCGATGTTTGAATGTGATATTTCAACATTTGTGAGCGTGAACTAGCTTTATAAAGATTCTTTAAAGCTTTAGACCAGATTCGTCGCGCAACACGCCCCATTACTGCGTATTCGGGATCCATTCCATTTGAGAAAAAGAATGAAAAATTTGGTGCAAACTTATCAATGTCCATACCACGCGATAAATAATATTCAATAAAGGTAAATCCATTAGCCAAAGTAAAAGCCAATTGTGAAATCGGATTAGCACCAGCTTCAGCAATATGATAACCAGAAATAGACACCGAATAAAAATTACGAACACCGTGGTCAATAAAATATTCTTGCACGTCACCCATCAAACGAAGTGCAAACTCCGTTGAAAAAATACAAGTATTTTGGGCTTGATCTTCTTTTAAGATATCTGCCTGAACAGTACCACGAACAGCGGTCAGAGTTTTCGCTTTGATATCAGCATAAACATCTTGTGGTAAAACTTGATCTCCGGTTACTCCTAACAGCATCAATCCTAAACCATCATTACCCTCTGGTAATTCACCATTATAAGTTGGGACAGGTTGCCCCTTCTCTTGATAAATGGCTTCAATTTTTTGCTTAACTTCCGCTTCTAATCCATTTTCTTTGATATAAATTTCACATTGCTGATCGATAGCGGCATTCATAAAAAAGCCAACAAGAATTGGAGCAGGGCCATTAATCGTCATGGAAACAGAAGTTTTAGGGTCTGCAAGATTAAAACCGGAATACAATTTTTTTGCATCATCTAAACAGCAGATCGAAACACCTGAGTTACCAATCTTGCCGTAGATATCAGGACGAAAATCAGGATCTTCTCCGTATAAAGTGACCGAATCAAAAGCCGTTGAAAGACGCTTTGCAGGCATTCCTAATGAAACATAATGGAAACGTCGATTCGTTCTTTCAGGACCGCCTTCACCAGCAAACATTCGAGTTGGATCTTCACCTTCCCGTTTGAATGGAAATACACCAGCGGTATACGGAAATTCTCCTGGAAAGTTTTCTTGCAGACTCCACTTTAAAATGTCACCCCAACTTCGATATTTTGGTACTGAAATTTTGGGAATTTTATTATGTGATAGCGACAAAGATTTGGTTTCAACTTTAATATCTTTACCACGTACTTGATAAATAAACTCATCACTTTCGTATTTCGATTTTTTATCATCCCACTCGTCTAGTAGCTTTTTATTTTGCCCATCCAACTTAAGACCAACATCTTCGTAAGCTTTTTCCAGCTGCTTAACGACATCTTCGCCGGTACTGTCTGACATTTCATTGATGGTGATCATCGACTGATTTAAACCGTACAACTTGTCTGCTATTTGGGCTTGTTCTTCAACCCATTCATCATACTTTCGGTTATTTTCAGCAATCTCTGCTAAATAACGAACACGCCGAGGTGGAATGATATAAATTTTCTCAGACTGTTCCTCAGTATGACCAAAATCAGACTGTAACTCCGCACCCGTTCGATCTGCTAACTGATTCATAATGGCCCGATAAAGAGCATTTGTTCCAGGATCATTAAACTGACTGGCAATCGTGCCATAAACTGGCATCTCTTCGGCATCTTTCTCAAACAATTGATTGTTACGCTGATACTGCTTTTTTACATCTCGAATAGCATCTAATGCACCGCGCTTATCAAATTTATTAATCGCAACAATATCAGCGAAATCGAGCATATCAATTTTTTCTAATTGAGTAGCAGCACCGAACTCTGGTGTCATAACGTACATTGACATATCAGAATGTTCGACAATTTCAGTATCCGACTGTCCAATTCCTGATGTTTCTAATACGACTAGATCAAACCCTGCTGCTTTTACAATATTAACCGCGTCTTGAACATGCGGCGAGAGCGCTAGGTTTGACTGACGCGTGGCAAGCGAACGCATATAAACACGATTAGAATTTATCGCATTCATACGAATTCGATCACCCAATAAAGCCCCACCGGTTTTTCTTTTGGATGGATCAACAGAAATAATCGCTATCGACTTATCATCGAAGTCTAATAAAAAGCGACGCACTAACTCATCAACTAATGACGATTTTCCGGCTCCACCGGTACCAGTGATTCCAAGCACAGGTGTCGTCGAAGCCTCAGCTTTCGCTTTTATGGATTCAAATAATTCAATGTTTTCTTCACGATGATTCTCTGCGGCAGAAATAAGTCTGGCTATGGCGTAACTGTCTGTCGGAACTAACCGGTTCATTTCATCTGTTAAGTTCTCTCCCGTACTAAAGTCAGACTTTAATACCAAATCATTAATCATTCCTTGTAAGCCTAACTCTCGACCATCATCCGGAGAATAAACTTTAGTGATGCCATGCTCATGCAATTCCTTTGCCTCATCAGGTAGAATTACACCTCCGCCACCAGCAAAGACTTTAATATGACCACAGCCACGCTCATTCAATAAGTCGTGCATATATTTCAAGTACTCGACGTGTCCACCTTGATAGGACGTCATAGCAATCGCCTGAACATCTTCTTGAATCGCACAGTCGACCACTTCTTGTACAGAACGATTATGACCCAAGTGGATAACTTCGCATCCTGTCGATTGAATAATACGACGCATGATATTAATTGCCGCATCGTGCCCATCAAACAAGGAAGCGGCTGTTACTACTCGAACTTTATTTTTAGATTGATAAGGAACTGCTTTATCGGCCATAACCGTCACCTATTTTCTGCCATTTTCGACTGAATAACCCATCACTCTATTGAATCAAATACAGGTTAAATAACAGACAGATTGCTAATTGATAAATAAGGGAGCAAATTTTACCACTGAATGGAAGTTTATGAAAAATTACATCAAATTAGTCGGAAAAATCAGGTATTTCTCTAATGAGGTCCGATGAGTTAAACTCATTAGAGAAAAGAATGGCACCAGGAAACGATGAGATAGAAACTGGCCTAGTATTACTTAAAACAATTCGACATCCGATCCTTCACTCACATCGGCTCGATTAACCACGTCCTTCTTCTCGGCCATAATTTTCTCAACAATCTTATTCTGCTTTTCGACCGTTTGCTGCAAATTGGCCAATATTTCTTGAAAAGAAGAAAAGATCTTTTCTCCGGCATCAAGCAACGCTAAAGACTCTTCCACTGAATCATCAACATACTGAATAACGCGCACTTCCTGATCTTCTTCTAACCCCAATCTTTGAATAAAAACTTGCAGCTCATCCACCATTTTATGAAGTCGATCAGTCGCCGATTTTTGGTTGGAGCCCAAAGACTGAGTGAGCGTTGTCATGGTTGATTGAATCACATCAAAGGCGCCTATCAAATCTTGAGCTTGAGCCAAAATATTTTCTTGAGCTCCAATTTCCGAAAGCCGAGAATTTAAGCAGCCGACAATTGCAGGTAATAAATCTTTAACGCGTCCATATTCATCCGGATTATCAATGGGCATATTTTTAATTAACAGTGAAACCAACGCATAATTCACTTGTGTTCTATGCTGATAATCGTAAAAGCGGCCTTTTGAACGCAGAATTTCTAATAGCTCCTGTTCGATGGGTTTAATTTGCCCCTCAGGAGAGAAAAACTGAGCTTCATTTTCAATTTCAGTTGAAATCACGGCATTCAAACCCATGCTTTGCAATAACTCAAATGTAACAGTAATCAATTGCTCTACCGATGAAATAGAAAAGGAGCGCTCGACGAATTGCATTACCCGACCTAACTGACTACTCGTTGACATTGCAGTTAGAGCTGTCTGATGGGCTGACTTCAATTCCTTCGCCATGTTAAGCATATTTTTCTTTCGCTCTTTAAGAACGTTTACTTTTGAAACAAGCTCATTTGGATTTAGTGGCTTTCCGATAAAATCATCAGCTCCACTATCAAACGCTTTAATTCGTGTTGCAAGATCGGTATGACCAGAAACAAAAATAATCGAAGTTTCGTGGTGTATCTCTTTATCCGTTAATTGCTTACAAACTTCAAAGCCATCAATATCAGGTAATCCAACATCGAGTAAAATAACATCCGGATGGTTACTCTCAAGGTACTTAATGACCTCTTTGCCGGTTCCCAAGCTTTCCACATCAAAATTATCCGATAGCATACGCTCATGGGCCATTCGAACCATAGGATCATCATCTACAACCAAAATATCACACATACAAACATCCCTTGCTGTCGCATTACTTACTTAAGTTTAGTGCATCCAATTCAGTAAACAACTATCGGTAAGATGTATATTTAATGATATGTTTTTAATATATGACTTAGATCAAATTTATGAATGAAAGACTGTATCTCATGCTGAAATCAACACAATTAAAGAAAGGGCTACAGGAAAGACTTTCAACCTTTTTTGTCGGCTTTAATTTCTTGCCTGCGACGACGAAAAAAATTCGACAATAATTTCGAGCAAGTGATTTCTTCCAAACCTTGACCGACTTGAACCCGATGGTTGTGTTTATCACTATTCAGAATATCAAAAACAGAACCCGCAGCGCCTGTTTTCAAATCCTTTGCGCCAAAAACAACTCGCTCAACGCGCGCATGAACAATGGCCATAGCACACATAACACAGGGTTCTAATGTGACATAAAGCGTCGTATTAGGTAATCGATAATTCTCGACGGTTTGTCCGGCATTTCTCAAAGCAACAATTTCTGCATGAGCGGATGGATCATGATTGCGAATTGGTTGATTAAATCCTTCACCAATTATTGTTCCGTCTCTTACTAAAACAGCACCAACAGGAATTTCGTTAACCACTTCTGCTTGCAACGCGAGATCAATTGCTCGACTCATAAACTCGCGATCGCTATCCGAGAATTCAATCGTGTGAGTATTATCGTTCATTCAGAGCTTGTCTTTATTACCATACAAAAAGAAAGGATATATAATGCATAGCCCTGGTTTTACCAAGCTACGCATTATATTTAGAAACGTATTCTACAAATACCAACAATATGAGGCAAAAACTGATTATTCCCACTCTATCGTTGCAGGTGGTTTAGATGATATATCGTAAGTCACCCGAGAAATACCATCAATCTCATTAATAATTCGATTGGATACATGCTCTAGAAAATCATAAGGCAAGTGAGCCCAACGAGCAGTCATAAAATCGATGGTTTCTACGGCTCGTAAAGATACGACGTAATCATACTTTCTTGCATCTCCCATAACACCCACGGATTTAACTGGAAGAAAAACCGTAAATGCTTGAGAAGTTTTATGGTAAAGATTGTGCTTATGAAGTTCGTCAACGTAAATTGCATCGGCTCGTCGCAATAAGTCAGCGTATTCTTTTTTCACTTCGCCCAAGATTCGAACGCCAAGACCGGGACCAGGAAATGGATGACGATAAAGCATATCGTAGGGTAAACCGAGTTCAAGCCCTATCTTTCTTACTTCATCTTTAAACAATTCTCGCAGCGGCTCTACAAGCTTCAAGTTCATATCTTCCGGTAATCCACCAACGTTATGATGCGACTTTATTACGTGAGCCTTACCGGTTTTGGCTCCCGCTGACTCAATGACATCGGGATAAATTGTTCCTTGAGCTAACCATTTTGCTGACTTCAACTTACTGGCTTCTTCATCAAAAACATCAATGAAAACGCCACCAATAATTTTTCGTTTAGCCTCTGGCTCATCAACACCTTTTAACGCGTTAAGGAAACGATCTTCAGCATCAACTTTAATTACATTTAATCCCATATGATTGGCAAACATCGCCATGACCTGATCAGCTTCGTTAAGTCGTAACAAACCGTTATCAACAAAAACACAAGTTAACTTATCACCTATCGCTTTGTTTAAAAGTGCCGCGGTTACTGACGAATCAACTCCGCCGGATAAACCTAAAATAACTTCATCATCGCCGACTTGTTGTTTAATTTGTTCAACAGCATCTTCGATAATATTTCCAGAGGTCCATAAGGCTTCGCATTGACAAATTTTCAAAACAAAACGCTCGAGTATTCGACCACCTTGGCGAGTGTGAGTTACTTCAGGATGAAATTGCACACCGTAAAAATGCTTATCTTCATTCGCCATTGCTGCAAAAGGCGCATTAGTACTTGAACCAATTTGTTGAAATCCACTAGGTAAAGCTGTCACTTTGTCACCATGGCTCATCCAAACATCGAGCAGCCCCTCACCTGTTTCATCGGCGTGATCTTCAATACCACTAAATAATTCTGAAACACCTTCATGGCGTACCTGAGCGTAACCAAATTCACGTTCAGTCGAAGTAGATACTTCCCCGCCCAATTGAGCAGCCATAGTTTGCATACCGTAACAAATACCTAATACAGGAACACCCAATTCAAAAATCACATCGGATGCACGGGGTGTCGTTGCTTCGGTCACACTTTCTGGACCACCAGAGAGAATAATGCCTTGTGGATTAAATTCTCGAATGGCTTCTTCACTTAAATCGAAAGGATATAGCTCACAATAGACACCTATTTCCCGAATGCGTCGAGCAATCAGTTGTGTGTACTGAGAACCAAAATCTAATATTAGAATACGACTAGAATGAATGTCTTTAGACATAACAATTACCTTTTGTTCGCACGCGTTGCGGCATTCACTTCTGAATATAGTTAGGACGAATAAAGAAAAGCCGAGGTGAACCCTCGGCTTTTCGATTATTTAACTATTTTATTTACCCACCTGATAATTTGGTGCTTCTTTCGTAATTTGCACATCGTGTACGTGGGACTCGTTCATTCCCGCCGCTGTCACTTTGACAAACTCCGCTTTTGTTCGCATTTGCTCCATTGTTTCGCAACCGGTCAGTCCCATTGAACTTCTTAAGCCACCCATCATTTGATGAATGATAGAAACAAGAGAGCCTTTATAAGGCACTCGTCCTTCAATACCTTCTGGCACTAATTTATCTGCAGCATTCGAACTTTGGAAATATCGATCGCTCGAACCTTGCTTTTGCGACATGGCGCCCAAAGAGCCCATTCCACGATACGATTTATAAGAGCGGCCTTGATACAACTCAACTTCACCCGGTGCTTCTTCAGTACCTGCCAACATACTCCCAACCATAACAACATAAGCTCCAGCAGCAAATGCCTTACACATATCGCCAGAGTATCGTATTCCGCCATCTGCAATAAGTGGGATCGATTTGTCTTTCAACGCATCAGCTACACTGGCAACAGCAGAAATTTGTGGAACACCAACACCGGTAACAATTCGCGTCGTACAAATAGAGCCAGGGCCAATACCGACTTTAACGCCATCCGCTCCAGCTTCCGCCAATGCTAAAGCGCCTGCAGCCGTTGCAATATTTCCACCGATAACTTGCACATCAGGGTAAGTTTTCTTAACCCACTTAACGCGATCTAAAACGCCTTGAGAGTGTCCGTGAGAAGTATCTACCAAAACAACGTCAACACCAGCCGCGACAATGGCAGCCACTCGATCTTCAGTGTCAGCCCCAGTACCAACGGCGGCACCAACTCGTAAGTGACCGTACTCGTCTTTACAGGCTTTGGGCTTATCTTCTGCTTTTTGTATATCTTTGACGGTAATCAGACCTTTCAAATGAAATTGCTCATCAACCATCAGCACTTTTTCAATTCTGTGTTTGTGCATTAAAGCCAGCGCTTCTTCTGTCTCAGCACCTTCTTTCACCGTGACTAAACGTTCTTTAGGAGTCATCACACTTGAAACAGGCCGGTCAAGATGAGTTTCAAAGCGAACATCACGACTGGTTACGATACCAACAAGCTCGTCGCCTTCAACAACGGGGACACCAGAAATACCATTCTCAGCGGTAATCTGCTTCAGCTCTGCAATAGTTGCTTTGGGGGTTACTGTAATAGGATCGTTCACCACACCGCTTTCAAACTTTTTGACTTTCCGAACTTCGTTAGCTTGCTGTTCAATACTCATATTTTTATGTATGAACCCCAAGCCTCCCTCTTGAGCGAGTGCAATGGCTAGTCGCGACTCGGTAACCGTATCCATTGCGGCGGATACCAAAGGGATATTGAGTGAAATTCCTCGAGTTAACTGAGTTTTCAGTTCAGCTTGGTGGGGCAATACGTTAGAATGCGCTGGAACCAATAAAACATCATCGAAAGTTAGAGCTTCCTGAATAATTCGCATAATTGAGAATCACCTTAGATTAAAACGGTTGGAAAACCAAAGCGGGATTATAGCATTCATCCTGAATCAAGAACAATGCCCAACCGACCGGGATAGATAGTAAAGTTATGCTTTTCTCTCTTATTTTGGAAGATTTAATATAAATGCACAAAAGGTACAGTTTAGCTTTTCAAGCATGGGTTAATAACGACAAAAAATTGAACTACTTATTTTCGAATTAGTCATTGAAAATCAAATTGTTAATTAAAATAAGAGGATATTTACGCACACTATGCTTAAGCCTGTACTTCAACCCAAAAAACCAAGTGAGAAAAAATACCTTTCGGTCTCAGAACTCAATCGAAAGGTTAAGGGATTGCTTGAAAACCAGGCTGGACAGGTATTAATTGAAGGTGAAATCAGCAATTTTGTCGCTGCGGCATCAGGACACTGGTATTTCACGTTAAAAGACGCCTCTGCACAGGTGAAATGCACCATGTGGAAAGGCCGAAATCAGCATTTGAAATTTCGACCAGAAGGTGGAATGCAGATTTACTTACGAGCCAAAGTGACCCTGTACGAAGCACGCGGTGATTATCAACTCGCGGTCGACTATATGGAACCAGCGGGACTGGGTAATCTTCAAATGCAATTCGAGCAATTAAAAGAAAAGCTCAATGCAGCAGGCTTGTTCGATCCGAGGGTCAAAAAAGCGATACCACAAACACCACAACGTGTCGGCGTAGTCACATCGCCGACAGGTGCCGCCATTCGCGATATTATTAGCGTTATGCACCGCCGTTTTCCAATGACGGAAATTATTGTATATCCCTGTCAGGTACAAGGGAAAAAAGCCCACCATTCGATTATTAATGCGATTGAATCAGCTAATCAAAGAAAAGAAGTCGATGTTCTCTTAATAACTAGAGGCGGAGGCTCACTCGAAGATCTCTGGTGTTTTAATGAAGAAGCTTTGGCTCATACAATCCATCAATCTGTTTTGCCGACAATTTCGGCTGTCGGTCATGAAATAGATTTTACCATAGCCGATTTCGTCGCAGATGTTCGAACGCCAACACCTTCTGCCGCAGCCGAGTTGGTTACACGAGATCAAAATCAAGTCGCGCAAAATATTGATGATTTGGGGTTTCGCTTAATTCAGTCAATGGATGGATTAACGGCCGAGCTTGAAGCACGACTTTCTTATTTATTACTTCGTCTTGCCGATCCAGAACCATTACTCGAGTCTCACGCATCTGAGTTGGAAGGATTATATGTGCGCCTCAAACACGCAATGACATCTAACCTTCAGGAGCTAAAAGAAAGTTTACACTCGTCACAGCTTGCTCTGTTACAATATCATCCAGAAAAGCAATTGTCGCAAGTTGAGTCACAGAACAATGCGCTCAAAAAGCGACTATCATTTGCCGCCCGAACTTATTTTAAAAATAAACAAAACGCCCTTACTTATGTTGCAGCTCAACTCAATACGGTGAGCCCTCTGGCAACTTTGGATCGCGGCTACTCGATCACCTTACACAATGAAACACTCATTAACTCTTCATCTCAGGTATCAGTTGGCCAAACCATCGAAACGCGTCTAAAAACAGGTAGAATATTTAGCAAAGTTGTTGAGACAGAATAAAAAAAGCGCGTAATGCGCTTTTTTAAAGTTTATTATTTTTTTCCGAACTTCTTAATCGTTCTGCGCCGCTTCAATCTTTGACGTCGAGTCATTTCTTGCTTTTTACCCTCATGAGGATTATGCCCTTCTTTGAGCTCTAATTTAATGGGAGTACCAACAATTTTGAGTGCTTTAATAAAGTGTTTAATCAAATATCTTTGATAAGATTCCGGTAATTTAGTGGTTCGATTACCATGAATGACGATACGCGGTGGATTGTGTCCGCCTGGATGTGCATAACGTAATTTACTGCGAAATCCTTTAATCGTGGGCGGCGGATGTTTCGCTACAGCAATTTCCAGTTCGCGCGTCAATCTTGAAGCAGACATCTCAACATTAGCACATTGATAAGCTTCATCTACTGACTCAAATAAATCACCCACACCAGAACCATGCAGCGCAGAAATAAAATGCATACGAGCAAAATCAGCGAATACCATTCGTCGGTCGACGTCCTTTTTAACACCCTCCCGCTCTTCAGCACTCATGCCATCCCATTTATTGATTGAAATAACTAGAGAGCGTCCAGCGTCCATCACAAAGTGCAGCAAAGACAAATCTTGTTCGGTAATTCCCTCACGAGCATCTATAACCATAATGACAACATTGGCGTTTTCTATCGCTTGCAATGTTTTTAAAACAGAAAACTTTTCAACCGTTTCTTTAACTTTACCTCGGCGACGAACACCCGCCGTATCAATAATGGTATAAGGCTTGTCACGACGCTCCATATCAATGTAAATGGAGTCACGCGTTGTTCCGGGCATATCAAAAACAACGACTCGCTCTTCTCCTAACATGCGATTTACTAGTGTTGACTTACCAACATTTGGTCGACCAACAATGGCAATCTTAGGATGTTTCGAACGATCTTTTCCGTCTTCTTCAAGCTCTAACGCTTCGGAAAGAGGAGAAAGAACTTGCTCTGAAAGTGATGTCACACCTCGTCCGTGAGCTGCCGCAATGGGATTAACGCTTTCAAAACCCAGTGCATAAAAGTCGGCAAGAGCAGCATCTGCATCAATACCGTCTACTTTATTAACGACTAGATGCACCGGCTTGTTAAAAGCTCGCAACTCGCGGGCAAGACTCTCATCAACAGATGTTAAACCAGCTCGCGCGTCAACTAAAAATAAAACGACGTCCGCTTCCTGTACAGCGGCTTTAGATTGCTCCGCCATATGTCCGTCAATTCCGACCTCACCACCAGTGATTCCACCGGTATCGATTATGATATAGGGCTTATTTTCGATCCGGGCATGTCCGTATTGTCGATCGCGAGTCAACCCTGGCAAATCGGCAACTAACGCATCGCGAGTACGCGTTAATCGATTAAATAAAGTAGATTTACCAACATTTGGTCGACCCACCAAGGCAACTACAGGAACCATATCTATTTACTACACTATTCGTTAATATCTGGCTTTCTTTGCTGATAAGCAATGATGTGGCCATTTCTTGTTTGAACTAACAATACATCATCGACCACAATAGGTTTTGATGCGACGCCATATTGCTCATGATTATGAAAGCGGCAGGCTTCTTCGCCGTAGTAACAGTCTGAGTAATTCACATTAAGATTGATATTAAGTTGGCCAATTAGCCCACCATCAGATTTGTCCATCATGTGTAAGTAGCCACTGTTATCACCAACAACGATGTGATCATTAAACGCAACCGGTGATGTTGAACCACGTAAAAACAAACTTTTTTGGGTCCAAAGTAAAGCGCCGTTATTTCTATTTAGGCTACTAATATAACCATTGTCATGAGTCACCAGCAGAGTTTGGTTATCGACTGACATATCTTGATAAGAAGATAACTCGCGCGACCATTTAGCTTCACCTGACTGCAAATCCAAAGCTGACAAATTACCGTTAAATGAAGACGCATACAAAGTCGTACCAAAAACTATCGGTTGTGAATCCACATCAACTAAACGCTCCAAGTCTGAGCGACCACTTGGTGCAGTTATTTGTTTTTCCCAGGCAAGCTGCCCATTTTGAAGAATAAACACCCCGACTTTGCCATTCGCAAAACCAGCAATAGCAGCTCCATGAGCAATCACAGGAGCCGAAGTTCCACGCAACGTCAAAGCAGGAAGATTTCTGTCATAAAACCATTTACGCTCACCCGACTCTGCATCGAGCGCTATAACATTTCCATCAACCGTGTTTACAACGACAAAACCATCGCTAACTGCAGCAGGGGCGATTACTTCACTGGAAACAATCGCTTCCCATTTTTTAGAACCATCATCAACATCAAACGCAATAACTTCGCCTTCTCGAGTTCCCACAACAACGACTCGACTAGAAACAGTTACCCCGGCAGAAATTGCATTTTTTGTTTTTGTGCGCCACACGACCTTGCCAGATTGAGGCTCCAACGCAAGTAATGCGCCTTTCGCATCGGCTAGAAAAATCTTTCCATAGCCTTCCGCGGGCACAAGTTTTAAAAACTGTTCATCAATGCCGCCACCAAACTTAATGCTCCACTTCTCATCATATTTGACTTTCGTTTCGGTCAAAGTAGGTAATGGATTTGGTTGTAAAGCGTCATCGTCACCGCAACCGGTTAACGTTACGATAGATACAGCAGTGACTATCGACAACAATATTGATTTATTAAATGTCATTATGAATCCTGACTGGTTTCTGATGTTTCATTTTTTGGCGCATCAGGTTTTGGTGTTTCAGTTACTACTTCATCCGAAGAAACAACACTATTAACTGGAGCAAGATCATTAACCATCATTTCGAGATCGTTCTTAACTACATAAGATTCTGTCGACTCTTTTGCCAATTCATAAGCAGCTCGGGCTTTATCCTTTTCGCCTTTCAAATAGTAAGTATCTCCCAGCACGCGCTGTTTCATGGCCAGGAAAGCAATGTCTTTAATGGAATCAAGTTGTTTCAAAGCTTCATCATATTTTTGTTGAGCATTAAGGACTCGAGCCAGTCGAATTTTGATGATCGAAGAAATACTTTCTCCTTTAGTTTGAGCGACAGCCATATTTAATTGTGACTCCGCAGCAGCAAAATCACCTGATTCAATATGCTGCTTTGCCAAATGCAAAGCAGCCAAAACGGCGTAGGTCGTATCTTTATGGTTCTCTATAAGTTGGTTTGCCGCAGTATTAAACTCATCTTTGTTTTTCTCAGCGTCGATTTCAACCATCGATTGGTATGCTGTAGAAGCAGCTTCTTTAGTTGCCGCATCCTTATCCTGCCACCAGTTGTATCCCAAAAATCCGCCGACACCAATAACGACACCAATAATGATTGATGTCCCATTCTCACTCCACCAATCTTTGAGAGCCTTAATCTGTTCTTCTTCTGTGTTGTAATCCACCTGTAACTCCTAACTCAAAATTTAATGTCTATTCAAAATAATTTATCAAGCACCAATTCACAGCTTCAATTCATTTGCGACAAAGTCGCCTAATTCAGACTGCTGTACTTCAACTTGTTCTCTCTTTTCTCGAAGGAACTTAACATTCGCGATTCCCTTATCGACTTCGTCATCACCAAGAATCAAGGCTAACAAAGCACCCGAACGATCGGCCTTTTTAAACTGCTTTTTAAAGTTCCCGCCACCATGGTTGACCATTAGACGCAAATTCGGCAGTTGAGTTCGCAGTTTTTCTGCCAAAACGGTTGCCTTCAGCTCTGCTTTCTCACCCAAATGTATCAAATAGATGTGAGGCTCATCATCCAAGTCGGCAAAAAAGTCACTACCTTCCAGCAGAGCGACTATTCTCTCTATGCCCATCGCAAATCCACATGCAGGTGTCGCCTGACCGCCTAACTGCTCTGTTAAACCATCATACCGCCCTCCCGCACAAATCGTCCCTTGAGCACCGAGCTTGTCGGTCATCCACTCAAATACTGTTCGGTTGTAATAATCTAAGCCTCTTACAAGACAGGGATTAACAATGAAGCGAATTCCCGCGGCCTCTAATCTTTGCTTAAGCAGTTCGAAATGTACCTGCGATGCTTCGTCCAAATGCTCATTCAATTTAGGTGCTTGCTCAATCAAAGAACGCATGGCTGAATTTTTACTGTCCAAGATACGCATTGGATTTGATTCCAGTCGGCGCAAGCTATCTTCATCCAACTGGTCTTCATTTTCTTTAAAGAATTCGATCAAGAGCTCTCTGTACTTTGCTCGGCAATCAGAGTCACCTAAAGAGTTAATGTGCAAAACAACATTATCTTCAATACCAATCGCCTGCCACAAACGATGTGTGAGCAGAATTTGCTCAACATCCACATCAGGTCCTTCGTAACCGAAAGCTTCCACGCCTAACTGATGAAATTGTCGATAGCGTCCTTTCTGAGGCTTTTCACGACGGAACATGGGCCCCATATACCACAGCTTCTGTTGTTGGTTGTACAACAAACCATGTTCAATACCGGCGCGCACGCAACTAGCGGTTCCCTCAGGGCGTAAAGTCAAACTGTCCTCGTTCAAGTCAGTCCAGGTGTACATCTCTTTTTCGACGATATCAGTGACTTCGCCAATAGAGCGCTTAAACAAGCTGGTTTTCTCGACAATCGGCATTCGAATCTCATGATAACCATATTGCTTCATTAAGGAACGCAATAAGCCTTCAAGCTTTTGCCAAGCAGCCGTGTGCTCGGGCAAAAAGTCGTTCATGCCTTTAATCGCTTGAAACTTGGCTTTCAAAAATAACTCCTTGGACAACGAGACGTTCAGATAAACGCGGCATTATAGCCGAATTCAGCGATAAATGGAGGTGTTTTTGCGACAAATCGATGCCCAATTAGTCAGAAATCATGCAGCTCAAAAATCTACTGCTATACTCAATAGAACCCGGCCATTTTACAAATGAAAACAATGAATTACAGCATTTTTGCTTTAATACTAACCACTCTGTGTAGCTTTCAAGCATTGTGTTCACAAAGAACCGTGGTAAATTTAGAGCACTTTTCAACCGAAGATGGCCTGTCGCAAAGCGAGGTGGTGCGGCTACTCCAAGATGACAAAGGATATCTTTGGGTTGGCACAAAGGAAGGTCTCAATTTATTTGATGCTTATCGATTTCAAGTCATTGAAGGTCCAAACAACAGTCTCGACTCAAAGAATATTACGTTACTTCATCAAGATAAACTCAATCGTTTATGGATAAGTGCCGAACCCAATTACAACTTTATTTATGAGCCTGAAACTCACTCTTTTGAACTAATCGAATTGCCTGAGCGGACTGAAGACAACAGTGGTTTTGAGAGATTTAGTTTTGCATTAGAAGATAGTCAATTCCTCTGGCTTTCCAACATAAGAGAAATATTTCAGTACGACTACCTTTCGAAATCGTTCAAAAAAATAACCGAACTCAAAGAAGTCATTGCTGGTGAAGATGGTGAGCGCTCTGCAATTAGAACGCTCTACAAAATTGACCAACACTTATTAATTGGCACCACTCTCGGTCTCTATACGTACAATACGGAAACAAAAGAAGGTAGAAAACTATCACACTCGCCACTGGAATCTCCATCAGGAGACCAGCTCAATATCAAAGGATTATTCCGGCTTTCCAATGATTACTTCTACATCGGTACAGTAGAAGGGCTTTCTCGAATCCCTTTTGATCAGCTAACCTCAGCTCTTGCTAAATCCAACGATATAAAAACGGAACAGATCGAACCCAACAGAAACATTTGGGATATCGTCGAAATAAATAATCAAACATGGTTAGCGACTGATGATGGCCTGTACGAATTGCAAAACGGTACACAGTTAAAATTTAAGTTTCGCTTTTCTGACCTGCCTTATAATGTATTTGACAACGATATTACCGCTCTAGAAGTCGATCGCGAAGGCAACCTCTGGTTAAGTAGCCGTGAAGATGGATTTTTCATGTGGAATCCTACCAGCGGCATAAAGAAATTTATTAGTAATGAACGTGGAAAACAAAAAATTCTACCGAGTAACTCCACTTGGGAACTATTCCAAGAATCAGAGAATGAATTTATTGTTGGTACCACACATGGACTAGCAAGGCTAAATATTGAAACGCAAGAAACCGAAATGTTTTTTGTAAACGATGATGAAAAACTAGTCTATGGAAGAGAATCTATCACTCAAGTTGTTAAATTCAATAATGAATACTGGGTCGCCAGATTAGCAGACACAAAAGTTTTAGATCCGACCAACATGTCTCAGAAACAAGAGCTGATGTCGCCCGAAGCACAAGAAATGTTTAAATCAAGATTCTACGGCATGACAAAGCTAAATGATGACAAGCTCTTTTTAATGCAAAGAGGCAATGCGTTTATTTACGATAGAAATAGTAAATCCTTTGAAGAAGTTGAGGCCTTAAAACCAGCAAAAGATGAGACTCCCTATTTCAATGTGCTCAACGCAAACGACTATGAAGAAGGTGAACCATTACTTTTATCAACGTACAATCGAGTGGACTATTACAACCCAGCAACAGAGTCAATTACCAAGCTTCATCAAGTCCCTGAAGAGAAAGCTGGGAAAGTTTATGCGCAAAGCATGTTAAAAATAAACGGCCAAATATGGCTAAGCTACTATGGCCTAGGTATTTACATTATTGATGAGTCGACAGGTAATGAAATTAAATTCTTGCCCGGTAGTGACCTTGGTAGCGATAATTTACTCGACTTGTTTAAGGATAAAAACAATGTGGTTTGGAGCACAAGTAATGATGGATTAATAAAAATAAACAGTAAAAACTATTCTACTCAACTTTTTAATCGAAAAGATGGCTTTCCATCCGATGAGTTTATGGGTGGAACTGCACAGTTACTGGAAGATAATACGGCACTACTCGCGACAACCAAAGGAATTGTACAAGTTGATTTGGATAAGTTAAATGCAAAACGCGATTTTGAGCCAAAAGTTGAGCTGACCGAAATATCTTTACTGTCAAAACCAGAAAACAAAGCCCATGAAAAATTAACTTATGAAGTTTTTCATGATGATTTTGGTTTAAACGTCAAGTTTTCAGCTTTAATATTTAATAAGAGAAATCAAATTCGTTATCAATATTGGATTGAGGGGGATTCAAAAACAGAGCCAACGACTACAAACAAAAGTGAGCTCTTTTTTCCCAAGCTTAATCCAGGAAAAAGCACGCTTAAAATTATCGCCTTAGATTATCAAACTGGCTTACCAACAAACCCTTTAAACATTAAAATTCGAGTATTCCCCGCTCCATGGTTTTCTATGTGGGCATATATTGCCTATGCACTTGTCATTGGCAGCATATTATTCGTAATTTACTATCAGAAAAGAAAAAGACAAATCGCTCTATTAGAAGCTCACGAAGCAGTCACACAGAGTGAAGAGCGCCTTCAACTTGCACTATCAGGAAGCGATAGCGGAATGTGGGACTGGCAGTCTGAAACCGACAATATTTATGAACCGAGACTTCAGGGGGTCATTTCTGAAAATGAATTGCAAGTAAGCTTCGATAAAAAACTGGAATACGTTCACCCAGATGATACAACACCTTTTAAAGAAAAGTGGCAGCAATTTTTAAGTTCGAATAAAGAGTCATTTAATCACAGTTATCGTATGAAATCTCTCGATGGTGAGTGGCGTTGGTATAGAGATTTGGCTCGAGTTGCGCAAAAAACTAGTCAAGGAAAGCCCGCCAGGATTACAGGTACTTTTACAGATATCACCGAGCGCAAAGATATTGAAGATAAAATGCAGCTGTTCTTTGAAGCTTTCGACAATACTCGAGAAATTATTATAATTCTTAACGAATACTATCAAATAACCGCTGTAAACCATGCGTTTTATCAAATCACGGGTCTAGAGAAAGCCACGATCATCAACAAAACAATGGACTGCTTAATTAAACCCGAGTCTAAAGTATCTATTTTACAATCTCTAAAAGATAAACTATCAAGTGTCGACCAGTGCGAGTCAGAAGGTTACATATTACGAAAATATAGAGATCCATTACCTGTCATTATTAATGGTACCTGTTTCAAAAACAAAGATGGAGAAAAACGATACGTTATTACGGTCACTGATATCAGTGAGCAAAAAGCGGCTCAAGAAGAATTAAAAAAATTAGCCAATTATGATCCGCTTACCGGATTACCTAATCGAGCTTTGTTAATGGACCGAATCACTCATGCCATAGAACACAGCCATCGTCGCAAACAAAAAATTTCAGTGATGTTTATCGATCTCGACCGATTTAAAAAAATCAATGACACATTAGGCCATGAGGTCGGTGACTTATTGTTAATCGAAGTCGCGCGTATTCTTAAATCATCAATTAGAGAAGACGATACAGCAGCCCGTTTGGGTGGAGATGAGTTCGTCGTCATGCTTGAAGATATTAAAAGTATCAACACTCCAAGTCGTATAGCCAATGTCATTCTGAATAAAATGCGAAAAGGATTTACCATAGCAAAAAATGAAATAAATACCTCTCCAAGTATCGGCATTTCAATTTACCCAGATGACGGTAAGTCTCCAGATGAAATGCTCAAACATGCTGATATGGCAATGTATCATGCCAAAGGTTCTGGCAGAAACAATTTTCAATTCTTTGAATCGACCATGAATGAGGAAGCGCAAAATAAACTATCAATGGAAAATCAAGTAAGACGAGCTTTGAAAAACGAAGAGTTCTTCCTCGTGTATCAGCCTCAAGTAGATGTAAAATCTGGAATGATCATTGGGTTCGAAGCATTAGCTCGTTGGGAAACCCCGATAGGAGATCTAATTCCACCCAACCAATTTATTCCAGTATTAGAGGACTTGGGCCTTATAATACCAGCAACCGAATTATTTATAAGAATGGCGTTAAAAGAAGTAAAGCGTTGGCAATCTAAAGGTTATGACTCAAGTATTGCAATTAATTTGTCTGCTCATCACTTAAAGCATCACGAGATTGTTAACTTTATGGAAAAAGAGACTCGCTCATTGGGCATCGACCCTAAGAAAATTGAGTTTGAGCTGACAGAGAATTTGTTAATGGAAGATATTGAAAACTCATTACCGATTATTCGAGACTTGGCAAAATTAGGCATTGAACTAACTTTAGATGACTTTGGTACAGGTTATTCCTCTCTTAAATATTTACATGAACTGCCTATTCATAAACTTAAAGTCGATCAAAACTTTGTTTGGCAAATTGGTAAGCAACCAGAAAGTGAAGCGATAATAGAAACGATTATTTCTCTGTCAAAATCTTTGAAACTAAAAACAGTCGTCGAAGGCGTAGAAACAGAAGGTCAACTTAAATTCGTTCAAAAGCTCAATGCCAATTATGTTCAAGGCTATTATTTTTCAAAACCACTTCCTGCTGATGAAGCACTTGAAGCTCAAAGAAAGACATTTGATGTTTAATTGTTGTTATTGAATCAAACTTTAACCGACTTTTATCACTTCTTGATGTCGCGTCTTATCTTGTATAGCACTTTCTCTAGCGGCAATTTTTTGTCGAATTTCCTTTTCAAGTTCGTCGACCAGTTGTTCGTTACTTATTTTATGATCTTTATCACCTTCTTTATAGAGTAAACTCTGCCCACTTCCACCGGTCAAACCGATATCAGCTTCTTTCGCCTCTCCTGGACCATTAACAACACAACCAATGATCGCGACATCCATTGACTCTCGAACATCTTCCAAACGTGACTCAAGCTCGTTAACCGTTTTTATTACATCAAATTGCTGACGCGAACAGGAGGGACAGGCGATAAAATTGATTCCACGTTGTCGCAATCCGAGTGATTTTAAAATATCAAACCCAACTTTAATTTCTTCGACTGGGTCGGCAGCAAGAGAAACTCGAATTGTATCTCCGATACCTTCAGATAATAGCAATCCCAACCCTACAGATGACTTAACTGACCCCGAACGAAGTCCCCCCGCTTCGGTAATACCAAGGTGCAAAGGCTGCTCAATTTGACTGGCCAATATGCGATAAGCCGAGACGGTCATAAAAACATCTGATGCTTTTAAACTAATTTTATAATTTTCAAAATTGTGACGCTCTAGAATATCGATATGGCGCATTGCAGATTCCACCAATGCCTCAGGCGTCGGTTCGCCATATTTAACTTGTAAATCCTTTTCCAAAGAACCAGCATTAACTCCAATTCGAATCGGAATATTTTTATCTTTTGCACAGTCAATAACCGCTTTAACCCGCTCTTCATTGCCAATATTTCCAGGATTTATGCGCAAGCAGTCAACGCCGTACTCAGCAACTTTCAGTGCAATTCGATAATCAAAATGAATATCTGCAATGAGCGGAATATTCGCTTGTGCTTTAATCAACTTAAACGCTTCTGCTGCGTCCATGGTGGGTACCGAAACACGAACAACATCCGCACCAGCATCCTCTAGAGATTTGATTTGTCCCAGAGTGGCCTTAACATCACACGTATCTGTATTTGTCATGCTCTGAACAGCTATCGGCGCGTCTCCGCCGATGGGAACATTGCCAACCCAAATTTTTTTCGACTTACGTCTTTTAATCCAAGACAAACCTTTCATGATAAAACTCTTAAATATCTAAACTAATCAATGCTAAACCTTGCAACCTGGCCCGCACTGTATTTTGCTAAATCAAATTCATTCTGATTGTGCTGCATACTGACAACCGACGGATCGCCTAACAATACTTTAAAAGGAGGTACCCCAGACAATCTCAATGTTCGACCACTTTTCATCAAGTCTTGTGTTAAAACCTGACCAGTTCCATCTTCGATCTTAACCCAGCAATCACCAGAAAATGCCAATACCAACTCATCTTGATCTTGTATTGTGTCTTGTTGTGTTGTGTCTTGTCCTGACTCATTTTGTTGCAAAACTTCCGATTGATTTGAATCTTCCTCAGTTGGAGCTGCAGATTGGGTGTTGGAAAAATTTTCTATTTTTGAAACGCCAGAGCTGCTTTGCTGCTCGGAAAGAACTTCCTCTCCCGTAGCTTGATTTTGCGTTCCAGATAATGGAAATGAACTTGCTTCAGTACCACGTTTAGGCGCAGCAAGTTCGGAACTCTCATCTTGTTGCTCTTGAGATGATGAGCTTAGCGTTGCTGAAGATTCGTTATTGACTTCTTCATCAACCGAGTCATTTTCACCTAACAACTCACTGGACAAACTGTCTGTACCGCTAAACTTTTGTTTTATTCCCCAACCAACAACCAGGATAATCACCAAAACTATGATTAAACTAATCCACTTAAACAGTTTTGAACCGGTTGTTACCTCATTTCGACTTGCACTAAACGGTTGCAGTCGCTGAGGAGACGTTATTTCAGTGTCACCTTGAGAGGCTTGATTAAACGCATTAACAATAACGTCAGGTTCCAAATGTAAAAGAGAAGCGTAAGAACGTATATAACCACGATAAAATGCAGCAGAAATGCTTGCATCAAAATTACACTCTTCTATTTCTATAATTCGAGCAACCGGCAAATTTAATTTCTTTGCGGCATCTTCGATCGTCAGCTTATGAGCAGAACGGGCTGCTTTAAATTGCTCACCAAACTCTAGTTTGGTTGCTGTATCGATGGCTTGTTCTACTGCCATTGTTCACGCGAGTCCAAATACTCCAGAGTCTCTCTTGAGTCTGGATAAAGATTTTCAAGCTGCAACGCATAACTGGCAACTGCGTCTCGATTTCCCAATTTATGCTCAGCTCTGAGTGCTAACCATAAAGTTCGGGGAATATGCCTTGCAACATCACGATATCGCTTTATGTATCTTACCGCTCGCTCGAATCTTTCTTGGTCATATTCATACTGAGCCATCTCAATTAAAGCAGTTGGCAATTCACTATTAATATTCAACGCACGTCGAAAATAATCAATTGCTTCTTTATTTTTGTCTTGAGTGCGTAAACAACGGCCTGCATTGACATACGCCTGAGAAATATTGGTATAAGTTGGTGTATCTATCGCCTCTTTGAAATACTCCATTGCATCATCATATTTGCCGCGTTGGCATAAAAACTGCGCATAAGCGTTTTTAAACTCAGGATTTTTGGAGTCCAGGCGCAATGCTCGTTTAAATGAATCATCCGCTTGCTCATAATCGCGAGCCATTTGATAATAGTAACCAAGAGTAAAATGCAAGCTAGGTAAGTCATCATCATGTTCAGCAGCTTTATCTAGATGATATTTAGCTCGCTGAAGACTATTTTGCTGCAAATAGCGCTGCGCAGCCTGAACTCGGCTTTCTGCAGCACGGCTTTCATCGAATCGATTAACAACCGTCGATTGTCCCTCGTAATTGGAAATATTCTGGGTTGAGTGTGTTGTACACCCAGCAACCAGACCCAAGACGATTAACACCATCAAAACAGTCTTTCTTGTCATATATCTACCCTGCTATTTGTTGCACCGGGATTTCTTTGCGAAGCTTTCTCTTTGTTTTATCGTTCACCTTACCCACCAACTGACCACAAGCCGCGTCGATATCATCACCACGCGTACGACGAGTGATTACTGTGAATTTGTTATCGCACAGTATTTGAGTAAAACGATCTATCGTACGTTGCGAAGACGTTTCGTATTGCGTCTGCGGAAACGGGTTGAACGGTATCAAGTTTACCTTACTTGGCACATCTTTCAATAACTTAGATAATTCACGAGCGTGCTCTGGGCTATCGTTCACATCTTTTATCATAACGTATTCGATCGTCACCTTTTCAGACGCTTTTGATCGTTCTAAATATCGCTTAACCGAGGGCATTAACACTTCAATTGGATACTTTTTATTAAGTGGAACTAATTCATCTCTCAGGGGATTGTTGGGAGCATGCAATGACAGAGCAAGTGCAACATCAATATGATCAGCTAACTTATCGAGAGCCGGCACCACACCTGAAGTACTTACGGTCACGCGCCGCTTTGATAAACCGTAGCCCAAATCATCCATCATAATATCCATCGCTTTAACGGATGCATCGAAATTAAGCAGCGGCTCACCCATTCCCATCATAACAACGTTAGATACACGGCGTTCACCGGTTAATTTCTGGCTGCCCAATTTTTTAACCGCATACCAAACCTGACCAATTATCTCAGCAACTGATAAATTACGATTAAATCCCTGTTGAGCAGTGGAACAAAAGCTGCACTCCAAAGCGCACCCTATCTGCGAAGAAACACACAGGGTTCCGCGACCTTTTTCTGGAATAAAGACAGTTTCTATGGCTTGACCGCCATTCAGACTAAGAGCCCACTTAATTGTGCCATCATCTGAGATTTGCTCAGCAATAGCTTCTGGCCCTTGAACATAAGCCTCTTCTTTAAGTTTCGCGCGCAATGCTTTACTCAAGTTTGTCATTTCATCAAAATCATCCACGCCCATGTGGTGGATCCATTTCATAACCTGAGTAGCACGGAAAGGTTTTTCGCCCATTTCGACAAAAAACTGGGTCATTCCATCGCGATTCAGGTTGAGTAAATTCACTTTTTCGTTACTCATTACAGTCACCTTTTAGCGATCTTCTGCTTGTCGCATGACTTATTAGGACAAGCTAACAAAGATAAAGTTTAGCAGTCGTCTGTAGAGAAAAGCCTTTTCCGAAGACGACTGAGTCGAAAAAGGCTTGAAAATATCTCAGAGGGATTAGCGAGTACGAGGGCAAATCTCGTCTGAAGAGAAGAAATACTCAATCTCACGAGCTGCTGATTCTGGAGAATCTGACCCATGAACGGCATTTTCATCAACAGTAACCGCATAATCGGCACGAAGTGTACCACGAGCAGCGTCTGCAGGGTTAGTAGCACCCATTATTTCACGATTTGCTTTGATTGCATTCTCACCTTCAAGAACCTGAACCATAACCGGACCAGAAGTCATAAACTCAACTAAAGCACCGAAAAAAGGACGCTCTTTATGCTCAGCGTAGAAACCTTCCGCTTTTTCTTTTGATAAATGCATCATTTTTGAAGCAATAATTTTTAATCCTGCACGTTCAAAACGGCTATAAATTTCACCAATTACATTTTTAGCAACGGCATCAGGCTTAACAATAGAAAACGTACGTTCAACGGCCATTTAATTCTCCAAATGGTATTTATTTCAATGAGTTATTAGTTTTTACTAGAGTAATTTCTAAGCTTTATCAGGCTTTAAAACCGCTCTACAAATTCGGCGGCACATTATACATGGGGTTGCCTAAAAAACCTACTTCTGACCAAGCTTACACGCAATATATTGTTGGGTCTGAAATTCCGGCCTCTGCAAAAGCCTTACTGCGAATTTTGCAGCTATCGCACAAACCACATGCGGCACCATCGCTATTTGCCTGATAACAAGATACGGTTTTTGAATAATCCACACCCAACTGATGACCCCAGCGGATAATATCAACTTTCGTTTTATCAATAAGTGGCGTTTCTATTTTAGGACCATGCCCCTCAATTCCCGCTTTTGTCGCCAAGTCAGCCATCTTCTGGAATGCATTAATATATTCAGGTCGGCAATCTGGGTAGCCAGAATAGTCGACTGCATTGACGCCCGCGAATATTGCGTCAGCAGCGATTACTTCAGCCCAGGCTAACCCAATTGATAAAAAAACAGTATTACGTGCCGGTACATAAGTGACAGGAATGCCCTCAGTCCCATCGGTGGGAACATCGATAGAGTCATCGGTTAAAGCAGAACCGCCAAATCCAGCCAAATCAATTGGAATAATTCGATGCGACTTAACATTAAAATCGGTTGCCAATTTTTTTGCCGCTTCCAGTTCTGCACTGTGCTTCTGACCATAAGAAAAACTAAGCGCAAACAATTGGTAACCTTGCTCTCTGGCTACAGCCAAACAGGTAGTTGAATCTAGACCGCCGGATAACAAAACAATGGCTTTTTTCATTCTCATCGACTCGCTTAAATTAAGGCAAATAACATCAGGCTTTTATTTAGTGCCCTGGCTCATCATTCCAAAGTATTTTGTGAAGCTGTAATTGAAATCTAACGGGCAAGTTGTCGGCTATAATCCAGTCTGCCAACTGAGTTGCATTTTGCTGCCCAAAGGAAGGCGAAAATAAAAGCTCAGCTTTTTCATCCAAATTTAATTCAGAAATTTTCATTCTTGCCCAGTCGTAATCTTTACGAGAGCAAATCACAAATTTAATTTCATCCGTCGTCTTAATGTGTGCAATGTTATCCCATAAATTTTTCGACATTTCGCCCGAGTCTGGGGTTTTTAAGTCTAAGACAACATTAACTCTCTCATCGACCTGACTTATATCCATTGCGCCGCTCGTTTCTATCGAAACAGAATATCCGGCGTCACACAATTGACTCAACAACAGCTCACAGTTCGTTTTTTGAGCTAAAGGCTCACCGCCCGTCACAGTAACATAGCGAGGATTGTACTTTGATACCTCCTCAAGAATACTGTCAATCGATTGATACTCTCCGCCAGTAAAGGCATATTCCGTGTCGCAATAATGGCACCGCAACGGACATCCTGTCAGACGCACAAATACCGTTGGAAGCCCGAGTGTCCGGGTCTCCCCTTGAAGAGAATAAAATATTTCTGTTATACGAAGTCGAGCCACAGTATGAATAAAGTTTAATCAAATAGGGCGCACATTCTAATGATTTGAGAGTCTGTGGTAAAGCAGTAAAAAAACCCGCCATTGGCGGGTTTTCTATAGTATCTAACGCGGTAACTGATTATCGATTACTATTTTTCAGTTTCTGAAGCTCATTTTTGGCTAATTGCTGAGGAGCACCGCTGTAATTTTCAATGACTTTATTGAAAATCGCTTTCGCTTCATCAAGCTTATTCTGCAACACCAATACTTTGCCTTGCTTAACCATTGCATCAGGAGCTCGCGAAGAATTGCCATGTTTTGACGTGACAATTTTGTACTCATTTAATGCTGCATCCAAGTTTTGTTGAATGAAATAAATCTGCCCGAGCCAATAATGAACACTGGCTTCGTACTGACTGTTCGGGTATTGAGTCAAAAAAGCTTTATATTCCGTTACTGCTTCAGCATATTTTTTTGCTCTTACTTTCGAAAAAATTTCTTGGTAAGCGCCATGCACATCATCACTTTTTATGGATGATAGATTTGAACTACTATCTGATGATTCAGAAGAGTCACTCGAACTTGAGGAGGATACTTGCCCCATATTTTGGAGTTGAGACAGACGTCGCTCAATGTCTTTGTACAAATCTCGTTGACGATCTTGAAGCTGCTTAAGCTTATATTCATGTTCTTCAACCTGACCACGAAGATTTTGCAGCTCTTCCTGAATCGCGTTGATTTGAAACATGACGTCAGCTTGCAATTGACCGCGAGATTCAGCCATTTGTTCCAATCGTTCTAAACGCTCTTCAACCGATTGCGAAAAACCAACCGCCGAAAACACAGACAGCACTGTAAACAGTGCTGTCTTTCTCAATAAACGAGAATAATTAGCCTTCATAATCTAGAATAGCTCGACGATTTTCTTCCCAAGCTTCTTCGTTATGCGCTGGATTCGCTGGCTTCTCTTCACCGTAACTTACCGTACGGATTTGCGAAGAGTTCACACCGTAACTGATTAAGATATCTTTTACAGAGTTTCCACGACGCTCACCTAACGCTAAGTTGTACTCAGGTGTTCCGCGCTCATCACAATGACCTTCGATGGTTACTTGAACACCAGGATTACGGCTTAAGTACCAAGCATGCGCACGAAGTAAATCTTGGAATTTCGCTTTAACCGTTGAGTCATCAAAATCGAAATAAATTGTACGCACTTGACGCGCAGCTTCATTCGCTTGACGTTCTAGTTCTTCTTGACTTGGACCAGTGTCTTCTACTACTTCAGTATCATTTTGATCCACAACTGTTTCTGTTGGACCTTGATCTTCAGTGTTAGATGCACAAGCAAACATAAGCAAGGATGCTAAGAATATGGTGAGGCTTTTCCCCAAACCTTTGATTGACATTTTTAATGCTCCTATTGTTTTTTATCTATAAAGTTAAACTATTTTACTAAAAATGGCGACCATGCGGGTGCTTTAACTTCACCACGTTTAGCGGGTAATCTTGCTTTGAATCGTCCATCAGTCGAAACAGCCGCGAGCACTTGCCGACCATTATGAATCGTAGCATAGATTACCATGCTTCCATTCGGAGCTAAACTAGGAGATTCATCCAGCATTGTATCTGTGAGTACCTGCATAATACCAGATTCTACATCCTGTTTTGCGATGTGGTACACACCATTGGTTCTATTTACGAGAATAATGCTTTTTCCATCCGGTGTATAGTTGGCACTTGCATTATACTCGCCTTCAAATGTTATCCGCTCTGCTCGACCACCGTGAATTGAGATACGATAAATTTGTGGGCGCCCACCTCGATCCGACGTAAAGACTAAATGTTGTCCATCGGGCGAAAAAGATGGTTCAGTATCGATCACATTAACACCTGTACGAGTCAACCTACGATATTTTCTTGTATCTAAATCTAGAACATACAACTCGGCATTTCCATCTTTTGATAATGTTAACGCTAATTTAGAACCATCTGGTGAAAATTCAGGCGCACTATTAATGCCAGGAAATGCCGCGATCATTTTTCGTTGTCCGGTATAAATTTGTTGCAAGTAAATCTCTGAACGACCATTTTCAAATGAAACATAGGCTAAAGATTTACCATCGGGCGACCAAGTTGGTGACATAATCGCTTCGGTACTGGAATAAATTCTAATCGGATTATATCCATCAGAATCTGCCATATAGAGTTGATAAGGTTGTGGCAAAGAACGATCGACAGTAACGTAAGCTACTCGAGTTGCGAATGCACCTTTTTGGCCCGTTAAAGCTTCATAAATATTGTCGGCAACCTGGTGAGAGTAAAAACGAAAGTTTTTGTCGTTAGTGCTCCCAATTTTATCTAACAAAACATAATCGTTTGTTGAAACTAATTCACCATCAATTAACGTTTGTTTTGGTTTAAACACATCAATTAATTGATAGGTAACGGTAAACTGCCCCGGTGTCTTTTGTTCAATCTTACCAACGACTACCGCTTCAATACCTTCATCTTTCCATTTATCTAAATTAACATCTTCGTAACGCGTAGGTTGTTCAGGTAAATCGCTTAACGCCATAGGATTAAATCGTCCACTGCGTCTTAAATCAGCCGCGATAATAGTCGACATATCGTGCGGTGGTTGCTCTGCCAAACCTTCATACTGAAATGGAACAACAGCGATCGGACGAGCAAAACTCATTCCCTCTGTAATAACAATATCTATTTCTGCATTAGCAAAACCACACACAATAGCCAGAAATAAGAAAACTACTTTGTTTTTAATCATACTAATTACTGCTCGCATAAATCTCCCAAGCACAAATTTATATTCCTAATAACATCCAGTACTTCTGGATCACTAGGAACTGGCAGAGGTTCTGCCTTTTTAATAGCCAAAATAGAAGCATTACAAGTGATTCGATCTCCAGTTGTTCCGGATATGTCAATAACAAGCCCACCTGGAGAAAGCCTTAATTTAGATCGACATACGCCTGGAATTTCTGGCTTGTTAAAATATCGCTCAATTTTACTTCTTATACGAGTTGTATAAATATCTACTTCCGACATGATTGCTTGTCTCTTTGCGGCCATTACCTGCTGTTCTTCAGCCATTTGTTCTGCCAACAATTGCTCTTCAAGCTGTCGTTGTTTTTCTAACTCTTCTTTTCGTTTTTTCTCAGCCAACTCTTTTTTCTTTCGCTCAGCTTCGCGTCGCTTTTTTTCCGCAAGTTCTTTTTCTCTTTTCTTTTTTTCTGCTAACTTACGTTTTCTTTCTTTTTCTAGAGCGATCTTCTTTTTGCGATCTTGCTCTGCCTTTATCTTTTTTTGCCGTTCTCCATCTTTAATTTTTTTAACATTGTCATTATTCTTTCGCTCTGGCTGTCTTTTTGGGCGTTGCTTACTCTTCTGCTGCTCAATTTTTTTGCGAATCGCTTCACCATCTACAGCAATCGCATTAATATTGGGAGCAACCTTCTCTTTTGAAACATCAATTCTATCAAACGAAAAGTTGAGCCATAAAATGGCTAGCGCGATTACATGACCGACACCAGAAAATACAAGAGAGATAACGAGTCGTTTACTCAACTTACTATCCCAACTATCCTGCAGGCTCAGTCATTATGCCAACATTAGCAATACCCGCTTCTTTTTGCAGCATACTCATCAAGTTTACAACCTGGCCATGAGAAACATTTTTATCCGCATTAATTAATATCATCGATTTTGGATTTTTCTCTCGATGTTCTGCAACTAATGCAACCACCTCATGAGCTTCCAAAGATTGATCAGGATTCGCTCCCACCGATAAATAAAAGTTACCGCTGGCATCAATACTGGCAATTAATGGTAATTCTTCATCGGCAGAAATTGGGTCAGCATCGGCCTCTGGCAAATCAACATTAACCCCGGCAGTAATCAAGGGCGCTGTTATCATAAAAATAACTAACAGTACTAACATTACATCAATGTATGGAACGACATTGATCTCTGCCATTGGTTTTCTTCGGTTAGGCTTCATTGATTAAGCTCCGGCTACTGCAGCACTATGAGCTTTACGATGAAGAATGCCTGAAAACTCTTCGACAAAATTATCAAACTGATTTTCCACTTTTTGAACAGAGTGATTAAATTTGTTATACGCGATGACTGCAGGAATGGCAGCGAATAGTCCCATTGCAGTTGCAATCAATGCTTCGGCAATACCAGGAGCGACCATTGCAAGCGTTGCTTGTTTCACAGAGCCAAGAGCAATGAAAGAATTCATAATTCCCCAAACCGTTCCAAGCAATCCAATATATGGCGTTGTCGATCCAACTGTCGCTAAAAATGACAAATTCGTTTCCAATTTATCGATTTCACGCGAATGTGCGACACGCATTGCTCTGTGTGCACCTTCCATCACCGCCCCAGGACTGGTACCTTTTTGATTACGCAAACGAACAAATTCACGATATCCCGACATGAACACCAGTTCCATACCACTTGGTGGTACTCGTCTCGCGCCCAGTTCGTTATAAAGTTTGCTCAAATCAATACCTGACCAAAATTTGTCTTCAAACTTTTTACTCGAGACCGTCGCCAATTTTAATGTACGAAATCGATCAATAATCATTCCCCAGGAAACAAATGAAAGAATGACCAAAGTCAACATAATCAACTGAACAATTAAACTTGCATTTACAAACAGATCAAAAACAGATAACTGATTATGCGTCACGTTTCAATTCCTCAAGTAATGACGATGGGATCGCTCGCGGTCGCATCGTACTCATAGTCACACAAACCACTTTTATAACGCCTTCGCACAAAACGGTTTGATGAGCATCTTGTCGACAAATTTTTTGGTGAAAAATAACACTGGCACCTTTCGATTCGGTAACAGTTGAAATGACATCCAGCGCATCATTAAAGCGTGCCGGTTTGTAATAATCAACTTCAGCTTTTCTGACCGCAAACGCGATATCCTGTTCTATTAAAACATCTTGATCAGCACCAAACGAACGAAGCCATTCGGTCCTGCCACGCTCCATAAATTTTAAATAGTTTGCGTAGTAAACAACACCTGCAACATCGGTGTCTTCATAGTAGACTCTGACCGGAAAAATAAATTCCATTAAAATACCACGGTTATTCTAGTTTGAATTCATTGCGTCGAATGACATCAAGCCACCTAGGACGCACTTTTAACTCGCCCAACTATAACCAATTTCCACAACGCAATGAAACCACAAAATCGTTTATAAATGTGTGAATCGCTTCAAAAGCAAACCAAATTCATCTCATTCACATTAAGTTTATTAAATCAAATTACTTAAGTGGAATTGTCATGAACCTGTCATAGTTACATCATTCGCCCAATAAGTCAGACTGATTGGGCACAATGTCGAAATGTTGATATGCTCGCGCAGTTGCGATTCGTCCTCTTGGCGTGCGCTGAATATAGCCTTGCTGGATAAGATAGGGTTCAATCACATCGCCAATGGTATCTCGTTCTTCTCCAATCGCAGCAGCAAGAGAATCCAGTCCCACAGGTCCACCTGAAAACTTATCAATAATAGCCAGCAACAATTTACGGTCCATGGTATCAAAGCCCTGCTGATCCACTTCAAGCATATCCAAAGCTCTAGCAGCACAATCGTTTGAAATAACACCATCGGCTTTGACTTCGGCATAATCACGAACTCGGCGCAATAATCGATTGGCGATACGCGGCGTTCCTCGCGAGCGACGTGCGACTTCTTTAGCACCTTGCTGCTCTGCCTTAAGCCCTAAAATTGAAGCACTTCGCATAACAATATTGGTCAAATCATCAACATTGTAAAACTCCAATCGCTGCACAATACCGAAACGATCACGAAGCGGGGAGGTTAATAACCCAGCCCGCGTTGTTGCTCCAACCAAAGTAAACGGGGGAAGATCAAGCTTTATGGACCGCGCTGCAGGTCCCTCACCGATCATGATGTCAATTTGATAATCTTCCATTGCTGGATATAAAATTTCTTCAACCATTGGACTTAAACGATGTATTTCATCAATAAACAACACATCGTTTTCTTCAAGATTAGTTAACAGCGCAGCAAGATCTCCCGCTTTTTCAAGTACCGGCCCAGATGTGTATTTAATCGCCACGCCCATTTCATTGGCAATAATATTAGCTAAAGTTGTCTTCCCCAATCCGGGAGGACCAAATATAAGCACGTGATCCAAAGCATCATTACGAGCCTTCGATGCCTGCAAAAATATTTCCATCTGTTCTTTAACTTGCGGCTGCCCGACATAATCAGCTAATTTGGTCGGACGAATTGCCCGATCAAATCGATCTTCTTCTTGAGTCTGTGTACCACCAGCGATAATTCGATCTTCTTCGATCATGCCTAATCCTAACTATTGTTGGCGTTATTTATTTGCCCATATTTTTTAGTGCTAAACGAATAAGCTCAGCACTCGAATCAACATCTTCTTTAATTCGCCCTATCGCTTTCGCTGCATCTTGAGGTTTGTATCCCAGTGCGATTAATGCACTCTCAGCTTCACGGTGAATATCTTTCTTTGAAGTCTGATTGGAAATCATATTCGGAGCTTCAATATTATTAACCGTCGCACTGCCCCAATCTTTTAACCGATCACGCATTTCAATGATAAGGCGTTCTGCTGTTTTCTTGCCTACTCCCGGTAGCTTAACCAAAACAGTCGCTTCACCATCGTGCACACAACGGACAAACTCATCGGCGGTCATTCCCGAGAGAATGGCTATAGCTAACTTAGGTCCAACTCCATTCACTTTAATCAGTTCACGGAACAATTGACGATCCGTTTTTGTTCCAAATGCAAATAAATTATGCGCATTTTCACTCACGGATAGATGAGTAAATAAAGTCACTTCCTGGCCATTATCCGGTAAGCTGAATACCGTTGTCATTGGTGCTTGAACTTCATACCCCACACCATTTACATCAATTAATAATTCGGGTGGAGACTTTTCTACCAAGATACCTTTTAATCGTCCAATCAACGCAATCGACCTCTTCTTCTTTTATTTGCTCCGGCTTGCGCCACCATTGACTGCATTGTGTTGCAATGACAAATAGCAACAGCAAGCCCATCTGCCGCATCCGCTTGTGGGGTTGCTGATAGCTTAAGTAGTGATGTTACCATATGTTGAACTTGTGATTTATCTGCCGCACCATGACCAACCACCGCCTGCTTGATTTGTCTTGCGGAATACTCCGCTACATCTAACGCGTGCGATGCTGCAGCAACAATAGCAACACCCCGTGCCTGGCCAAGCTTTAATGCGGAATCCGCATTTTTTGACATAAAAACTTGTTCTATCGCGGCTTCGGTTGGATTGTACTGACGGATCACCGTCGATAAACCATCGTATATTTGCTGCAGTCGCTCACTCAGAGAACCCTCTTTTAACCGGATGCATCCACTGGTGAGGTATTGAAAAGATTTCCCCTGGGTTTCGATGACGCCAAAACCAGTAATCCGAGACCCAGGGTCAATGCCGAGAATAATGGACAATCAATTTTCCTACTTTAAAAGTAATCTGAACCTCTAAAATCAGAGACATTGGCACTGCGCTTTTACTATAGCTGCTCGTACGATTCCGCAGGAATGTCTGCATTCGTGTAAACATTTTGCACATCATCCAAGTCTTCCAAGCGCTCAATCAACCTAAGTACTTTAGCACCATCAGACGCCGTAAGCTCAGCCTGTGTCGAGGGTAACATCGCGACTTCAGCATTTTCTGGCGAAAGACCAGCTTCTTTCAGTCCATCTTTTACCGATAAAAAATCTTCAGGGGTTGTTAACACTTCATAGCTGCCATCATCATGATTCACGACATCTTCAGCCCCGGCTTCTAATGCCGCTTCCATTAATTCATCTTCGCTGACATTATCATCAAAAATAAGTTGGCCCTTTTTATCAAATAAATAAGCGACCGAACCTGACGTGCCTAAATTTCCACCATGCTTAGTGAACGCATGCCGAACCTCACCAACGGTACGATTTTTATTATCAGTTAAACATTCCACCAAAACAGCGACGCCGCCGGGGCCATAGCCCTCATAAGAAAGGTTCTCGTAGTTTTCACCATCGTTGTTTCCTGCACCACGCGCCACGGCTTTTTCAATGGTGTCTTTTTTCATATTCGCGCCGAGCGCTTTATCAATGGCAGCTCTTAGAGCTGGATTATCTTCTGGATTAGGTCCACCAGAACGAGCTGCAACAACTAACTCTCTGATTATTTTAGTAAAAATCTTGCCGCGCTTAGCGTCTTGTGCAGCTTTGCGATGTTTAATATTGGCCCATTTACTGTGTCCAGCCATATTGTTCTCCGATATTTACTTTCATGATCAGGGGCTCCTAATCAGGTGCCCCAGAGTAATTTTTCTTTCTAAAGCTTACTCTTCAGCGGCTTTTTTTGACTCTCTAATCGCGATGCCAAGCTCCGTCAACTGTTGCTCAGAAACCTTTGCAGGCGCTTCCGTTAACGGGCAACTTGCCGTTGTCGTTTTCGGGAAAGTAATCACATCACGAATAGAGTCCGCACCAACCATCAACATTACCAAGCGGTCCAACCCAAAGGCAATACCACCGTGAGGAGGACAGCCGTATTTAAGAGCATCTAATAAGAATCCAAATTTATCGCGCGCTTCTTGCTCTCCAATACCGAGAATATCGAAAATAGTTTGTTGGAGTTCGGTGTTGTGAATACGAATTGATCCGCCACCGACTTCGCAACCATTAAGTACCATATCGTATGCACGCGACAAAGTTCCGGTCGGATTTGCTTTCAGCGCTTCAGGATCAAGTTCTTTTGGCGAAGTAAACGGGTGATGCAAGGCGTGCAATTGTCCATCTTCCTTTTCAAACATAGGAAAATCAACGACCCATAATGGCTTCCAGTCATCACTCATTAACTCAAATTCGTTCGCCAATTTTAATCGCAATGCACCCAGTGCATCAGCAACAACTCGAGAATCGTCAGAACCAAAAAATAAAATATCTCCCGTTTCAGCTCCAACACGCTCTAACAGCTGCTCAGCAACTTCTGCGGATAAAAACTTAACAATTGGTGACTGCAACCCATCAAGACCAGCACTTCGATCGTTAACTTTGATGAACGCCAGACCTTTCGCTCCATAAACCCCAACAAACTTGGTGTATTCGTCAATTTTCTTGCGACTGACCTTTTCCGCACCGCCTTTTAAATTAAGAACACCAACTCTACCTTTTTCGTCGTTGGCTGGGCCACTAAATACTTTAAAATCAACGTCTTTGACTAAATCATCGACGGTGTGAATTGGCATATCAACACGTAAGTCCGGCTTGTCGGAGCCGTATTTTTCCATTGCTTCGCTGTAAGGCATACGGGGAAACGGATTAGCCAGCTCGACATTAAGCAAATCTTTGAAAACTTTGCGAATCATGTTTTCCATCATTCCCATGATGCCTTCTTCATCCATGAACGAAGTTTCGATATCCAGCTGAGTAAATTCTGGTTGCCGATCGGCCCGTAAATCTTCATCTCGAAAACAGCGAACCACTTGATAATAACGATCAAAGCCGCTCATCATTAATAGCTGTTTGAATAATTGTGGAGACTGTGGCAAAGCGAAAAATGCACTTTTGTGCGTTCGGCTAGGAACTAAATAATCTCGAGCTCCTTCAGGGGTAGCTTTCGTCAAGATCGGTGTTTCCATATCAAGAAAACCTTGATCATCGAGATAGCGTCGCAACGATTGAGTCACTCGAGTACGAAATACAAACTTATTGGTCATTTCAGGGCGACGCAAATCTAAATATCGATATTTGAGGCGGGTTTCTTCAGAAACATCTTCATGACCGTCAACCAAAATTGCTGGAGTTTCCGATTTATTAAGGCACTCAATCGACTGAGCAACAATTTCTATTTCACCGGTCGGCATGTCTTTATTAATCATGTTGTCTGGACGCTTCCGGATCGTTCCTTCGACACGAACAACAAATTCAGACCGTAACTGGTCTGCAGCATCAAAAACCTCGCCTTGGTCTGGCTCAACGGTAACCTGAACAATCCCGCTTCGATCGCGCACTTGCAAAAAGATTAAACCACCCAGATCGCGGCGACGGTGCACCCAACCAGAAATTGCAATCGATGTACCTTCATCTGCGGTGATGAGGTCTGCACAGTAATGACTTCGCATAAATAATCCTATAAGGCCAAGGTTTGAAAGCCGGAATGATGCTTCCGGTCATGCATGCTTTGTGCTTTTGTGGCACTAAAAAAGGGGCATAATATTACGCGAGGGCCACTAAATTCGCAAGGTTCAGAGAATTTGAGGGCAAAAAAAGAGCGTCAATACAGACGCCCAAGACAGAGAAATGGATAACGTAAAAGTACGATCACATTTTAAATAAACTTAATTACCTGCAACCATAATTACACGATCTTTAGAATCTTTGTTTCGCTGAGAGGTTTGGTAGATATCGACGCGTACGTTAGGCTTCGCTTCAAGCATGTAGTAATTGGGTAAATTACCCGCCTCTTTAGCGAACTGAGCTATTTCAACGCCATTACAAGAAATGTTCTTTCTGATATAACGGTCTGTTAAATGACTACGATGCATGTTTAGGTTAAATTTGGTTTTGGAATCCACTGCAGCAGAAACACATAATTTAGTAATAGGGCTATTGTCAGCCGCCACATATTTATTCTCTGCAGCTGCAGTACCAGCAATACCAACCATTGTTACAACAGATAAAACATTCCGAATCATGTTTTTCATTACATATACCTCTTTGCGCTAGTTTTCGTTAAGACAGATACAGTTTCGCAAAGAAGTGTTAACAGTGTATGTAAATTAACCAGGCAAATGTAACATTTTACCTCCACATGAGATTTTATTGAATTTCCCAGCCCTGTATATTGATTGTAAATTGACTTTTTTCTTTGATATTTAAGAAGTTAGTTCATACAATCGGCTTCAATTTGATATTTAAATATGTATCGGCTGAAACAGTTCGTTACAAGCATTCGAAATAGTTTTGATTCATTTTTAATATTACACTTTGTTAAATAATCAAAACCTATATTAAATATGCTTAACAAGTACTAAAGAAATGAAAGGCATAAATCGCCATGGTTAATGTTGCAATAAATTCCTAACCATCCAACACCGAATAACTTTCACCAAGGAACCGCCGTGCCAGACTCACCAATTGTGTTAGAAAAGCACCTCGAAGCCGACGACAAGAGACCTCTCATTGTTGATGCCTTGAAAAGTGCGACACCGTTATCAAAACAAAAAATAAAAGCGGCGATGCAAAAAGGCTGTGTTTGGTTAACTCGTAACAACCGCACTCAAAGAGTAAGGCGAGCTAAGTCACGTTTCACAAAGGGACAATCACTGCATATCTACTATGACTCGAGAATCATAGAATCAACTCCAGTGGAACCAACCTTAATTGCTGATGAGCAGAATTACAGTATATGGAATAAACCCTCAGGATTACTCTCTCAAGGTTCAAAGTGGGGAGATCATTGCACCATCACTCGATGGGCCGAGCAAAACCTGTCTCCTCAGAGAAATGCCTTTACAGTTCACCGCCTAGATAAAAGTGCTAGTGGAATTATTCTAATCGCTCATAGTAAACAGGCTGCGGCAAA
The DNA here is from genome assembly GCF_007570825.1 of Pleionea sediminis. GTDB lineage: Bacteria > Pseudomonadota > Gammaproteobacteria > Enterobacterales > Kangiellaceae > Pleionea > Pleionea sediminis. Next base: position 684,226 of record NZ_SUNB01000002.1, read on the forward strand.
ACTCTCTGAGCTTTTTGCTCAACGCGACATTGTTAAGCATTATATCGCGCGGGTTGAAGGTAAATGGGACCTAACGGAGCGCAAAACGATTGATAGCCCTATCGATAACAAAAATGCTATCAGCCACGTTCACCTAATTTCATATCGGGCAACGGATCAGTCAACACTATTGAAAATTGAAATTGAAACGGGTCGAAAACATCAAATTCGTCGTCATCTAGCACAATCAGGCTTTCCTATCATTGGTGATCGTCTCTATGGCAATCGACACGATGTCGACTTAATGCTGTCATCGGTGAAACTAGCTTTCACCTGCCCATTTAGTGGACGATTACAAAGTTATGAGTTAGACCCTCAGTTCGATTAACCAGAAAAGCAAACCTTTAATTAACCTTATTTAAGGGATTTCAGTAAATGCTCTTGTAAAAATTGCTGAATAGATTTATATACGGCGAGTCTGTCTTCAAGAACTTCAATCTCATGGTCAGAGTTCTCTAGTTTTTTAACCGTAAAAGGTTTTTTCAGGATTTTCATCTTCGCAATAAGCGCTTCACTTTGCAGTGGACTGACTCGCTTATCTTGATTTCCGTAAATGACGAGTGTCGTTGCATCAATTTCGCCAAGATGTAGCAACAAATTGTTCTCTTCACGCCAATCAGGATCATCATAATTTCCAAACTGTTTTGCAAATGTCGCTTTGGTCATTTCATCGGACAAAGATTCATAAAACATTGGCAGGCTGACCACCGACGACACCATTATGCCGCACACATAGTCATCTGAATTTGAAATTAATTCAGACAGTACTGCATAACCTCCGAAACTTGCTCCATATAAACATCGCTTTACCGGATCATAGTTAAATTGACTCTCCAGGGCTGTTAGTATTTCTTCAATATCTTCTTCTATTACTGAACGTAAATCACCATATGCAACTCTCCGATAAGCATTTCCCATTCCTGAAGAGCCGCGATAATTAAAAGTCAATGTCGCTAAACCTTGGTCTGCCAACCATTGAGCTTCTGGATCAAAACGCCAGCGATCTCTGATTTCAAAAGGTCCACCATGAATACGAATAATAAGAGGAACATGTGAGTTTAACTTATCAGGTTGAGTTAAATATCCAAATAACGCAGGCTTAGCACCATTATCGACACTGACTACCGATGTTTTGTACCAACGACTTTTATCATAATTTTGAAGTCGGCGCTGTAATGATACGACTCGATTTGTCTCTACATCGGTCCAGATAACTTGAGGAGGAATTTTCGGGGATTGCACCGATACTAAAGACTTCTTTCCATCGACAGATTGAGCAATGACTTGCCAATAGCTTTTGGGAAATGATCGCTGCATTATTGAATCTATTTTCTGGGCATTTTTGGAGAAGGTTTTTACTTGCAGTAGTTCCGCTTCATAAAACACTGCTGCAACATTTTTTTTGTTACTGTCAAAAATAACATCGGCTATATCGTAATATTTTTGTGAGTAAATTAACTCACTTTTCTTAGACGTTACCCTAAATAACGACTTTGTGTTTTTTTCGTGCGTCGCCAATATCCAAAAATTATGACAATCTTTATCCGCGTAGACTTGAGAAATAGATTCGACTGGTTCAAATTTTTTCCATTCATTTTCTTTTAGGATGAAAACATCTTTAGTGTCAGATATTGAATAACAAGGTTTATTATTCGCCAATCCAACAAACTGACTATTCTTCGGCAAAGGAACTGCTTTGCCCAAAGAACGTGATAACAAATCAAATGGTTTTAACTGACCGTTAACAATTAGCCAAACGACCTCTGATTTGCGGTGCTCTTGCGCCAGCGATACTTTAAAAAACCGACTGGTGTATAAAAGCTTTTGAGTTGCATTTGGCAAATAATGAGAAATTACGCGGTATTCATCACCGTCTTGAACGACATAAACAAACTTTTCATCATTAATAAACTGACCATCAATAAATCGCTGCCCAGCGCTTAACTGGATAGATCGGCTTGCTCCCTTATCAATGGGTTGAATTAAAATACGATTATTATAAGTGAGCCAAGCTACCAACTTACCATCGGGAGAAAGCTGAACAACTGAATTAGCTTTCTCATTAAACCAATCGCTAATCTTAAATTCTTGCGAAAATCCAGAGAGTGAAAATAAAACCAAACAAAGAGCGCTAAAATACTTCATATTTATTTTCTTGTTTAAAATTAATCGAATCGTCTCTAAATAATGCTTACTAGACATCATCGAGAAATAGCTTTTGTTTTAATTCTAACGCAGGTTGATAGTTTCTTTGCGCCGCACGATTTAAGTAATACTTCGCTTCTGTTTCATCTTTCACCACCCCTTGCCCATTAGCATAAATGTGATAGAGCATAAACATTGCTTTTTCAATCCCCCTTTCAGCAGCGAAATAGTAAAGTTTTGCTGCTTTCCGATAATTTTTTTCCGTTCCACGCCCTTCATAAAACAAATCAGCCAACAATGTCATTGAGCGAGGATCTTGTGTAATTGTTGCTCTCTCACACCAATAGAAAGCTTTTTTGTCATCTGCTTCGATATTTACACCATAGCTGTATCGATAGCACAAAGCATGAGCGGCCGACACATCCCCTTGATTAGCGTCCTCAATTAATGTTGACTCACTTTTTTCAATGGAAGTCTTCATTTTAGAGCATCCAAATACAACAAAAGAAGTCATGAATATCGTGATGAAAAGACCCAGTTGTCGCGACATTAAGTTATCTCCTCATTTTTATTTCCATTTTCCTGTTTGTGGTAAGCAGAGTCAATGTTGTTGCTGATATTTAGATATCACATACAATATATAGAGCAACGGGATAAAAGAGAGCTTGATATGAGTAATGTATTGAATGAACTTGTCGAACTATTAAAACTTGAACCGATAGAATCCAATCTTTTTCGTGGTCAAAGTCAAGATTTAGGTTTTCCACAGTTATTTGGCGGTCAAGTTATAGGACAGGCACTCTCTGCTGCAAAACAAACACTAGAAGCGGATCGAGTATCTCACTCATTCCACAGTTATTTTTTACTGCCTGGAGACTCAACTCGTCCAGTTGTCTACGATGTTGAGAGTATTCGAGATGGTCGAAGTATCTCGACGCGACGTGTCAAGGCGATTCAAAATGGAAAAACCATTTTTTATATGACGGCATCCTTTCATACCGGAGTTGATGGATTTGAACATCAATCTTCTATGCCAAATGTCGCTTTGCCAGATAATTTGCCGTCAGAACTGGAGATTGCCAGGAAATATGCCGACCATATTCCTGACAGCTTAAAAGCCAAGTTTGTCTGTGACAAACCAATAGAAATGCGTCCGGTTGAATTTAATAATCCGCTGAAACCCGAAAAAGCACAGCCACAACGACATATTTGGATGAAAACCAATGGACAACTGCCCGACGACTTAAGAATTCACAAATACGTGTTAGCTTACGCTTCTGATTTTAGTTTTCTGCCAACAGCGGCATTGCCTCACGGAGTATCTTACTTAACTCCTAAATTACAAATGGCAACGATTGATCATACCATGTGGTTTCATCGAGAATTTCGTTTTGACGACTGGTTGCTTTATGTAATTGATAGCCCTTCTGCGTCTCACCAAAGAGGTTTTGTGCTTGGAAAGATTTTTGACCGTCAAGGCAGGCTTGTCGCAAGTAGCGCACAAGAAGGTATTATGCGCTACAAGCAATAAAAGTGTAAGTGTATTTAAAAAGTATTTAGAGCGTTAATCAGGGTAAGTGTTTTGAATATTAATAACTTTATCAACATTATAAAGTAATTTATCAACTAGCTCAGGATCAAACTGCTTGCCCTTTTGATCATTGAACAATTGAATAATTTCACCGATTGACCAAGCCTCTTTGTAGCAGCGCTTATTATACAAAGCATCGAATACATCAGCGATGGCGACGATTCTTCCATAAATATGAATGTCTTCTCCTTTCTTTCCTTTAGGGTAACCCGTTCCATCCCATTTTTCGTGGTGATCTCCAGCAATTGCGGATCCAGCACTGAGCACCTCAAGTTTTGAATCAGCCAAAATATCACGCCCGGTCTGGGCATGTTGGCGCATGATAACCCACTCCTCATCGGTTAATTTACCAGGCTTATTAAGAATATGATCCGGTGTCGCAATTTTTCCGATATCATGAAGCGGTGCCGCCATAAATAAAACATCACACTCATGTTCATCGAGCTTGATACACTCACCAAGCAATCGACTAATATGGGCTACTCGTTTCACGTGATTACTGGTTTCTTTGGACCGACTTTCCACGGCCTCGCTCATTCGATAGACCAATTCTCTTTGGGTTATTTCAACTTCTTCCATCAAGGCTATATTGTCAAAAGCAACACCGAGATGTGAGCAAAACATTTTCAATAATCGCTCATCAAGCATGGTAAGTTTTGGCAGCCCGTCCATAAAAAGGATATTTTTTCGTTTGAGATGAGAGCGATAAACGCCAATGAAGTAGTCATCACCAAAAATAAGTCCCTCACTGGCGATCGCATTATGTACCTCAACTTCAGGAATTTTCGCTAAAGCCGCCTCAAGCCGGCGATTCAAGTAAGGTTTATAAGGTCCCGTAGCTGCCAAAACAGTCGTCTCATTTTCTTCGAGCGTCGCAGCCAGTCCCTCGATATTACCAAAAAACGCCCCCTCATCGGCTTTAAGAAGAGAGGTCAATTGTTCAAGTGCCCCTTGGGTGAAATCCATTAAAGAATGTTGACTAAAAATTTTATCGGCACCAACAATAATGCTCTCTAATCCCTGTTTGTTTCGAAATAAAGAAATGATATCTCGATAAGAGCGTAAACTGGCATACATTAGAGTGTGTAATTTATTGGAAGTAAGCTCCGTTTTTTCCTTATAATCGTTAATATCGTACTCTTGAATAACGGCTTTTTCTGGTGCTTGCCCAGGCTGACCTGTTCTCAATATGATTCGTACGTGCTGATCTTGATGAACATTTCTAATCCAGTGGACCAAATCGAGACCCGCATGATCGGTTTCCATCACCACATCTAAAAGAATGACTGCATAATCTTTCTCTGCGAGGACAGAGCGAGCTTCTGCGGCTGAAAACGCAGAATCAATACTCAATTTTCGCTTAGCAAATTCAAAACCTTTCAGCGAAAGCTTGGTAACCTCATGAACCTCAGATTCGTCATCAACCACCAACAATTCCCAACGCTCATAATTAGCATCCTTTCCACTCTCATCCTCAGGACTTTCATCTGCAAAAACTAACTTGTCGTCTAGATCACCCATAACCTGCTGCCAATCTCTTATTGTATGCATATTGACTCACTATAAGTTATAGCTGCTTCTCATCTAACTCTCCAGTTTTTCAACTATACTTACCCAAATTGCATCGATTAACTTCACAGTAAGGGTCACTGGATGCGACGACTGTGTTTTTACATTTTTCTCACGGCTTTAACTCAAGGCCTGATTGGTGCTGCCAATAGCGCCAGTCAGCCAACAGAAGAAGCTTTAAAGTCGGCTTATATCTACAACTTTACACAGTACATTAGCTGGCCAGATGAAGGGGATTCTAAAAAAAGCATTACGCTTACTTTTTTTGGGGATAACGAAAATTATTGGAACTCTCTTCAAAACCTGAAAAAGCGATCAGTCAGAAGACAAAAATTTGAATTGAGACGCGCAACATCCGTTCAACAAGTATTTCCTACCGATATTTTAGTGATCGGCCCAGCCAAAAATAGTCAATTTAAAACCATTGCCCAACAACTGGGCAAAAAGGCAACTCTACTGATTAGTGAGGGAATTGAGGATAAGTCAAAAATTGGTATCAATTTTATTAAGCGCAAAGACCAAACACTTTCATTTGAGGTCAACCGATATAATTTGCTCTACCAACAATTAAACGCAAAATCAGAAATTATCATATTGGGTGGAACTGAAATAGAAATCGCGACCCTTGTTAAAGATATGGAACGGAGTCTCGAACAATCACGCGAACAATTAAGCAAGCAAACCCAAGAATTGAAGTCAGTCCAAAACCAAGTAACCAGTAAACAAAAGTTGCTTGATGCTCAATCAAAAAAACTCGAAGAACAAACGCAAAAGTTTGAAGAACAACAGAAAAAACTCGACGAAATCTCTGCCGACTATCAAAGTATGCTTGATTCACTTCAGGTGAGTAGACAAGAGCTGAGCTCGAATAACGAATTATTAGGAGTAAAACAAGAAGAGTTACAAGAAAAGGAATCAGAAATCCAAAATATGTCGGAGTTAATTAAGAAAAACAAGCAACTCCTTATTAATCAAACTAACGATCTTAATAAGCAAAGAGAAGAGCTCGAAGCTTTTCAAGAAAAAATCAAACGCCAAACAGAATCACTAGCAGAACAAAACTTAATAATAAAAAGCCAAACCACGGCGCTCTATGGTTCAATTGCAATAATTGTTTTTATTGTCATAATCATAATTTTGATCTATCGAAGTGCCAAGCTAAAACAAAAAACCAATAAAAAATTAGAGCAAAAAAATTCTGAACTAGAGCGAATCAACAGTGAACTAAGAGAAACTCAAGAGCAACTGGTTGCATCAGAAAAAATGGCCGCACTAGGCGGGCTCGTTGCAGGTGTCGCTCATGAAATAAACACTCCTGTTGGCGTTAGTGTTACATCAGCTACACACATTACTGATATGCTAGAAGACTTCAAAAAGAAATACGATTCTGGGGAAATGAAACGTTCGGATCTTGAGCACTTAATGGATGAGCTCAATGAATCTAGTACGATTTTAAACCGAAACCTAGTCAGAGCCAGCGATTTAATTCGTTCGTTCAAACAAGTTTCAGTTGATCAAACAACAGATGAAGCTCGAGACTTTAACGTAAGGGAATATTTAAATGAAGTCGTTCAAAACTTACGACATAAACTCAAACAGAAAAAGCATAAAGTGAACATTGAAGGCGAAGCCGATTTTCGCATTCACTCTTTTGCAGGTATCTTCGCACAAGTTTTTACGAACTTAATTGTAAACTCAGTAATTCACGGGTTTGGAGAGGATAAATCACAAGGAGTCATTCGCATTATAGTTAGCCAAAAAGATGGCGATATCATTTTCGATTATTTTGACAATGGTAAAGGTATTCCGGATAACATTCGCGATAAAATTTTCAATCCTTTTTTTACCACCAATAGAACCAAAGGTGGTACCGGACTTGGGCTTCATATTTGCTACAATCTGGTTTCGCAAAAACTTCACGGGGATATTTTGTGCTTACCTGTCGATAAAGGTGCTCATTTTAAAGTAACCATCCCCATAAACTCTGAACAGTAGAATACCCTTTCTATTTAGCAATAAAAAAGGAAGCCAACGCTTCCTTTTTTATTAATCACAATACTTACTGAGCACTATTCAAAAAATCTTTGTTTAATTTCTTGGGGTAACTCTAAACCTGTTACATGGGCTCTTTGCAATAACTCCCAATAATAGCGATAAGTTGCTCGATCATGTAACTCGCCTTTAAATTGAATAGGCCCCCACTCAGCATCTTGTGCAGCTGTGAGTATACCTAAAGCATCTTCAATTTCAGAATAATCAGGCTTCATCGCATCAATTATTGCCTTAATTTGCGTAGGATAAATACTCCACATCCGCAAAAAGCCAAACTCATTGCGTGCTCGCTCGGCATCTTTATACGTTTGATATGGATTTTTTAAATCTAAAGTCACATTGTGCGCCGGAATAACACCGTTGGCTAATGCAGCAGCAACCATTTCTGACTTGGCTCGCGCTAAAATCGGATGATCAAATTGACCGGGCGATCGCATCGCAGAAGCCGGAATCGCTCCATGATGCCCAGAGACAAAATCCATCATGCCAAAATCTAGTACTTGAATCCAAGGTAACTTGGCAATTTTCCAGACATCTCGCAAAGCGCCATGCGTCTCAATGAGAACGTGAATTGGAATTTCTCGTTCAATTTTATTTTCTTTTGCTACTTGCTGGATGTAATGAACCATCTCAGCAATTTGTGCCGCTTCTGTCGACTTGGGTAAGGTAATATAAGCAACACGCTCACCTATTGCGGGAACCAAAATATCAACATCTTGGCGCCAATCAGGATGCGAGTAATCGTGAATTCGAACCCCTGCCATATTATGCTTGTTGGCGTCAGATCCTATGACTGACGCGACCATATTCGCGTGCTCAACTTCTTTACCTGCAGCAGCACCATCTTCACAATCGCAAGTAATATCGAATACCGGACCTATCTTATCTTGTAATTCCAACGCTTTACGGATTAGCTTTTCGCTGCCCGCAAAATGTTCGCAACTTGGAATAACTGGAAACGGTTTTTCACCCTCAAACAATGCATCGTTTGGGTGCACCTTCTGGCTCATAGCCATCCTCCTATAACTTTTTATTAATAAGCAATAAGTTACTTTATTGTATAAACTTAATGCGCGTCGCTGTTATTTTTGAATGAGTTCTGCACCGCAATAAACCGCTTACAACCTTACTAGACTCAGATTGGGTTAGCAAGAAAAATTCAAACAAGTGATTGAAATGAGCGTTTAAGTGTGTTCTATTACTATTGCGCTGCAATATCAAACCAAAAAGAAAACCACTTGTTACAGCCGCCGGCTTCTGCAAGTAACACTGCAACAAAGTACAATACGATAGGACTAGGTAATGAACTACGAGTACGCGTTTCTCGACAACGTCGATGAACAACTGGTGCTGGGTGGCTTCTGGCCGGGGATCCAGCTCTATTATCCCCCTGTGAAGTACAACCCTGCGAAAGGTGAATACGAAACCATGGAGCAGGCTGCCGAGCGAATTCGAAAACACGCCCACCACTGCCCTGCACACACGCTACTATTTGATTTAGAAGATGGTTGTCGACAAAAAGAAATGAGTCGCGAACTGCTCAAGCAAGAGCTGCCAAAATTTCCAGAAAGAAAATTTCAAATTGCACTACGAATTAACCCCTTCCGCACACCAGAATACGAAAAAGACCTCGAACTTATTAAAGCCGTTTCAGAGCATATTGATGTCATTATTCTGGCAAAAGCAGGTGAGGTTTACGGTGCTGCAGAAATTCGAGATTTGTCAGCTTGGCTGGTCGGCGTTAATGACAAGATTGAGATTCAACCGATTATTGAACATCCTCGTTCATTAAAACTCGCTCCCGATTTAATGCAATTTTCGTCAGTAACTCACGTTGTTTTTGGGATCCACGATTTTTCCAAAGCGATGGCTATCCACCTTACTCCCGAAGGTTGGATCGACGAATTACGTACCTACTTACGTAACTTACTACTAGAAGCGAGAATAGCGGGAAAAGGTGTAATAGGAGGTGTGGAAGTACTTATTAACGACACTCCTATGCCAGAGAATTTTATTGAGCCTCACGATGTTAGACGTTGGCTCGATTTACATGGCGACCATAACTCTCATGTTGTGCATCGCCATGCAATTGAAGAAGCACAAATGGGATTGACCGGAAAGCAAGTTATACACCCCTATCATATCCATTTATGTAAAGTTGCTTTCACTCCGAGCCCTTTGCAAATTGACCGCAATGTGCGCGTCCTCCAAGCAGCGATTGATGCAGATGCGTTACTTGGCGGAGCAATTCGATTCGAAGGGGAAATGCTTGATCCACCCATGTTTGGAAAAGCTTTACAGACCCTGTTAAGAGCTTATGCGCTCAAATCCCTCAGCCCCGAACACAAAGCTTTTGCCATGGATGTTCTTAAAAGACTCCCTGTTCATGTAATTCGAGAAAACTGGCCATACGGGAAGGTGTAACCCAATGAGCAAGCTAAAAAATTATTTACAACACGACATTGAAAATGGTGAAGATCAATGGGAGTGGCAAATCCCGGAACACTTCAATATTGGCTATGCTTGTGTCGATCAAAACGTAACGGATGGACGCGGTGATAATGTAGCGTTTATTTTAGAAGATGCTGACAAAGGCACTTTTGAGCTCACTTATAGTGCATTGCAAGAAAAAACAAATGCCTTTGCTAATTTACTAGCTAACTTGAAGTTTGCAGTTGGTGAGCGGTTACTTATTCGCTTGCCTAATTCATTAGAATATCCAACCGCATTTTTCGGCAGTTTGAAATACGGCTCGGTTGCCGTTCCAACCTCCACGCTTCTAGCAGCCGAGGAAGTTGCCTACTTAGCGAAGGACTCTGGCGCTCGAGCCCTGGTTACTGCTAAATCCATGTGGCCAGAACTGTCTGAAGCCTTGTCTGAATGTAACGAGTTGAAACAAGTGTTTTTAACCGGTGAAGGCAGCATTCACGACTTACCATCATCACAAAATATCCAACTGATTGATCTGGATGTTGAGCTCAAATGCCAAAGAACAGAATTTCAGTGTCATCGGACATTGGCAAACGACCCTGCTTACCTGGTTTATACCTCGGGAACGACCGGATTTCCTAAAGGTGTATTGCATGCCCACCGCGCAATGATCGGAAGACTTCCTGCATCAGACTATTGGTTTGATTTTGATCGAGACGACAGAATTTTACATTCCGGCAAGTTTAATTGGACCTATGTATTGGGCTCAGCATTAATGGATCCTCTATTTCATGGCAAAACGGTTGTCGTCTATGAGGGCCCAAATGACGCAACTACCTGGCCGCGGCTAATCCAAAAACACAAATGCACAATATTTATTGGCGTGCCTACAATTTATCGACAAATCATTCAAAAAACAGAAATGACCAAAAAAGATGTTCCTTCGCTTAGACATTGCATGAGCGCAGGCGAACACCTGTCGGATGAAATGTTACTCGCGTGGCGTTCTCGCTTTGAGCAAGATGTTTATGAAGCAATAGGTATGTCCGAATTGTCTTATTACATTTCACAGCACAAAGCAAAGCCTATTCGTCCAGGTGCAGCCGGTTTTCCACAACCCGGTCATGATGTTCAATTACTCAACGAAAACTTTGAACCAGTACAACCGGGCGAAGAAGGAATGATCTGTATTCCTCTTACCGATCCAGGCTTATTTATTAGTTACTGGAAACTGCCCGCAGAAACTGAAAAAGCACGTCAAAACGGATATTTTTTGACAGGTGATTACGCGCGTACTGATGAGCAAGGTTACATTTGGTTTATCGGTAGAAAAGACGACATTATCAACACCTTTGGTTATCGAGTTTCACCTCATGAAATTGAGCGCGTTATGAAAACTCATCCTGCCGTTGCTGACTGTGTCGCACTTGGTGAAACAATAAGCAAAGACAAAACGCTAGTTTCCATTTGTGTTATTACTCACCCAGAAAAAACAGCTTCTGAAGAAGAACTTTTAACCTTTGGTAGCGAACATTTAGCAAAATATAAAGCCCCTAAAATTGTTCACTTTTACGATGACTTCCCACGCACCAAAAATGGCAAAGTCCTCAGAAAAGAACTTATCGCTCAGTTAAGCAGGGAGCAATAATTATGAATCAAGAAAATCAAAGTAATATTATGCCTTTTAACTATCGTCCGAGACGGACCATGCTGTATGTTCCAGCACATATTGAACGTCATATTGAAAAATCTCGCGGCTTAGATGCCGACTCAATAATATTTGATCAGCAAGAGTCTGTTCCCCCTCAATTAAAAGACAAAGCACGAGAAAACTTATTAAAGTATTTATCCAAATCTGACTTTGGTCACTCCGAAAAAGTTGTTCGCATTAATCCTCTAGATTCTCCATGGGGACTTGACGATCTTAAAACTTTGGTAGACTTAAGCGTAGATGCTGTACTATTCCCGAGAATGGAAAGTGCGGAACAACTCGAGGAATCTATTTATCATCTAGATAATGCTGGCGGTGGACATTTAAAAATAATGGTGAACATAGAAAGCCCGCTGGGTGTGCTTAATGCACAACAAATCGCAGCCAACGACCGGTTAGAAGTGCTTGTTCTTGGCACGACGGATTTAGCGAATGAACTTAAATTGAACCAAACACCTGACCGAACTGGCTTACTCACTAGTTTATCGATGGTCATTCTTGCCGCTCGAGCCTTTAAAAAATACGTTATTGACGGCCCCCACTTTGATCTAAAAAACGTTGAAGCTTGTGAGTACTCATGTCGTCAAGCACGAGATCTCGGATTTGACGGAAAAACAGTTATTCATCCTGTTCAACTCGATTATACAAATGATGCTTTTACTCCTAAGCGCGATGAGATCAATAAAGCTAAACGTATTCTCAAAGCAATTGAAGAAGCGAATAAAGCCGATCGTTCAATGGCAGTACTTGATGATCGATTAATTGAGCCATCTCTCACTGAGTGGGCACAAAGAGTTATAGCAGTTTACGAAACCGTGCATGAAATTGGTCAAAGCGAACTTTGTGGTCCGGAGAAATAATGATGGCTCAACAAAAAACGTTTGCCGGAAATTTTTTCGAAGACTTTGACTTGGACGATGTCATTGTTCATGGTACTCCAAGAACAATTACCGAAGGTGATGTCGCTCTTTATATCGCCTTAACCGGCAGCCGACACGTTTTACACTGTGCAGATACGGTTGCAAAAGAATGCGGTTTCGAAAAGACTCCAATCGATAATTTGTTACTTTTCCATGTTGCCTTCGGAAAAACGGTTCCAGAAGTTTCGCTCAATGCCGTTGCCAATCTTGGTTATGCAGAATGTCGCTTTATCAATCCAGCTTATACTGGTGACACAGTATCAGTTGTTTCCAGAGTTATTGGTTTGAAAGAAAACAGCAATGGAAAAACAGGCATTGTCTATGTCCATTCAATTGCAAAAAATCAATCAGACACAACTTTGGTAGAATGGAAGCGCTGGGTGATGGTCAACAAGAAAGTACCTTCTGCCCCCACCGGAATAAACTCACAACCAGAGACACTACCTACAGTTGAAATGACCGAAGATTTAATTCCGGACACTTTAAGCTTTAAGCAATTTAGTCAGGAGTGGACAGCAAGCAATCACCTTTGGTCCGATTACTCTCCAGGAGAATCGATTGAGCACGTTGATGGTATGACAATTAACGACTCCGATCATTCGTTGGCAACTCGCCTCTATCAAAACAATGCAAAAGTACATTTTGACGCTTATGCAATGCAACACTCAAGACATGGAAATCGTCTAGTTTACGGTGGGCATATCATGTCTCTATGCCGGGCTTTAAGTTATAACGGTCTAGCAAACGGATTATGGTTAGCCTCAATCAATGGTGGAGCACATGCTAATCCAAGTTTCGCTGGAGATACCATTTATTGCCGTTCAATTATTATGGATAAAGGCGAATTCGAAACAAGAAGTGATATTGGTTGGTTAAGGGTGAAAACTTATGGTTTTAAAAACTGCCAAGAAGACATTCGACAGCAAATTTTAGCGCAGACACCGGTTAATCTAAAAAATGACCATGTTGTTCTTGAACTAGACTACACACTGCTTGCTCCAAAGTTATAAAAACCGATTGGTCACTCACTTTTGGGTGACCAATTTAACTCACTCTTGTTTCTGGATGAGTGCAGCTTCACTAATCCACTCTCGATTAAAGCAAGCGACGACTTCATAACTTCAGAAATACTAACTTCTTTTTCGCCATAAACCCCTTCAAGTCCCACCCAACAGTTTTTGCCACTTTGCTTCGCACAATACAAGCACAAATCGGCTATTTGAATGATTTGTTCTGGCAGCATCTGAGAAGCATCGTAACTGGAGAAAGGATAAGGCGCAAAACCAACAGAACATGTGAGATTTAACGTCAGTTCTCTACTAATAGGAAATTTATGTTCCATAAATGCTTGAAGTATTCGCTCAGCTATAATAGGTCCTTCACTCCGTTGTGTATCACGCATCACAAATAAAAATTCTTCACCACCATAGCGAACAATATAATCACCTTTACGAATCACCTTCGACGCAACATTGGTAATTTCAATTAGAATTTTATCGCCCACTGCGTGACCATAGGTATCATTAATTTTTTTAAAGTTATCAATATCAATAATAAAGAATAAAAGATCATGCTTTTGTACTTCTTCCAGATTGTCGAAATCTGAATTTAAAGAGATATACGCTCGATTTACATTGCCAATATCACGTTCTAAATAATGATAGAGTAATCGTCGATTACCCAAACCGGTTAGAGCATCCGTCATACTCACTTTCTCAAGTTTCTCATTAGCAATTTTCAATTCTCGATTGACACCTTCCAGCTGTTCATTTTTCGACTTTAACTCTTGAGTTCTATGCTTCACAAGGTAATGCAGCCGCTCTAGCATCTCTTTATTGCGCTTTTGATAACGGGTCCAACCTTCAACCGAGCCCCAAATTAAAGAAAATAAAAGTACGACGTAAAGTACATAAGCCCACCCCGTCAACCACCACGGTGGAACCAACTCTATTGGAATAACCAAAGTGTCATGACTCCAAGCACCAAAACTATTTTTTGCCTTTACCTCTAAACGATAATCTCCAGCTGGCAAAGAACTAAAGCTAATACGACGAAGATCATGCTCAGTTGTTTGCCATTTGTCTTGAAAGCCCACAAGCCGATATATAAATGAATTTTTATCTGGAGCCACAAAATCATTTGTTGTCAGTGAGAACTCTATTCGATCATAATTTTCACTAACTCTCAAATTTTCAAGTCGGTAAACCGGACCTTTCAGTTTGTAATTTTCAGTTGAAGTATCAACTCGCTCTCCATTAATCCGTAAACTATTTAAGTAAACTCGGTGATTCGCTACTTTTCGACTAATTTTTCCGGGATCAATGACCACCATACCCTTTAAACTTCCGAAATAAAACTTTCCGTCTTTAGATTTAAAGTATGCACCAGAGTTAAACTCATTATGCGGCAAGCCATGTGTCTTCTTATAAGTTATATACTGTTGCTGCTCTGGAATATAACGCGTTAACCCTCTGTTTGTCGTCGACCATAACCAACCATACTTATCATCCATAATGGAATAAATTACATCGTTAGGTAAACCATCTTCAGATGTATAATACTGAAAAACACCGGATGTTAAATTTAGTTTTGCAACGCCTCGACCATAAGAACCCATCCACATTGTCGTATCATTTTCTTGGTATAAACTCCATATCGAATTGCTTGGAGTATGAAGTCGTTCATCCAGTCCTCCATGATAATGACTTACTTTTGACATATTACTAGGTTGAATTACATGGACTCCAGAGTCATCGGTAGCAACCCATAAAGTTCCTTGTTTATCTTTCATCAACGTCGAAATACGTTCGATACTTCTTGAAGGGTTTAACTTATATTGCTTAAAAACATTTTCTGTTTCACTCCACCAAAACAAACCTTTGTCATAAGTTCCAACCCAAAGACGCCCCATGTCATCTTCAATAATCGCCCGAACTAACTCTCCGGGCTGAAGAGCAATATTCATATCATCAGAAAAGTAGTTAAATCCTGACTCTTCAGAAAAACGAACGAGTCCTTTCTCCGTACCAACTAACAAGTTTCCATTTTTATCTGTGTAGAAGACTCGAATAAAATTACTAAGCAAAGGGTTCTTAAAGTCAGATTCTCGATCAATAAGCCTCATTTCTTCAGAAATTTCATTTCCTGTTAAAATACCAGAGCCATCCGTGCCTACCCAAATCTGACCAGAAGGGTCCTGATAGATCGCACGTATACTCGGCTCTTCCAGTACTTTATTATCCTTAAGCTCAAACTTACTGAAGACTTCAAGACCATTCACATTTGGCGTTAGTTTTATCACACCATTTAACCATGTACCAATCCAAATGATACCATCTTCAGATTGGAAGATACTAACAACATGCTCATCAGGAATTTTGAAATAATCACTACTCGGACTGAAGTTAGCAATTTTTTCATTTTCGTACTGATAAGACCAAGCTCCCCCTGTATCACTTGTTATCCAAACTCCGCCATTATGCGTCTCATCAATGGAGTTCAATTTATGTTTTTTAATTTTACTATTCAGTTCACTCAATGATGGGCTTTCAACTTCTCTCCATCCTTGAGGATGTTTTTTATAAACGCGAACAGAATCTTTAAGTAATATCCAAAATCGACTTTTTTGGTCTTGAAATATCCTGTTTACCGGCTCAGAAGTTGTTAGTTTTGGGATCTCATAATATTGGCCTTGTGCAAAGCCTTTAACACCGCTTGTAGTGGCAACAAATATTTGATTATCAGAATCTATGATAAAGTCAGTCACTTCATCATCTGGAGCTTCCCTCTCTGACAAAAAATAAAATTTACTGGTATAAGTGCTCAAATCATTTGAGGTAATCAAATGAAATAATCCTAACTCACTAATAAACCAAACTTGCCCAGAAGCATCAACATCACATGAAATTACTTGACGCCCACCTCTGCCTCCAGAGATGTCATTCAGACTAATTTGAAATCCTTCATTTTGTTCAATGTCATAACGCAATACACCGCCATCTAATGACGTCGCCCACAATATTCCGTCATTAATACAAATTTTTGAAAAGCTAAATAAAGAACGTTTGTCAAATTTTCGATTATTTAAATTTTGATGACTCACACCATCATACCGGGAGATTCCTTCATCCGTCGCAAAATATAGAAAACCATATTTGTCTTGCGCAATGGCTCTCACGGTCGACTGTGGTAGACCATCCTCCACGCCAATGACTTGCATCTGGTAAGAGATTCCAGTCACTAGCTGAGAGCAAACCGTAAAAGTGATTAGTATCGCTGAAGCGAAAAGTCGACGTATCACCGACATGCAACACCAACAAAAAGAGATTTATTTAAATGCATGTTGATAAGTGAGATTCTTTTAATATTGTTATTTAAGCTTATATGAAATACGTAATAACTCAAGAGCATCAATAGCTTGAGTTACCTTAGCGATTTCCTTGTAAACCACCTGTATGCCATAAAATCACCTGTTTATTCGCCATCAACCCCTCTCGACAATAAGCTCTAAAAGCATTGCACATTTTAGCCGAATAAACTGGTTCAAACTTAACAGACCACAGGGACTCGAAATAACTCAAATCATTGATAACATCCCTGCTTAACTTTCCGAATCCTTTATCACAAAAACGGTGCTCTAAAACAAGATTGCCAGGCCAATCTCTTCCCGACTCTTTTACCAAAGAAAGCAAAGAGCTCTCAATGTCTTCAGCGCCTTTAAGCACAACGACTCCAATCACTTTCGACTTCCACTGTTTTTCAAGAATACCCAGCGCAATGCCAAGCGCAGTACAACCGGTTCCCACAGGTACAAATATGTAGTCAGGTTCCTTATCAAGTTCAAAAACAGATTGGATAACGCCCTCAAGAGCAGATACACTACTTCCACCCTCAGGTATCCATATAGCATCTTCAGGGACCAAGCCAGTTGCTCCGGGTTCCTCTCTTAAATTTCTAAACGCCGCCTTATTAATAAATTGTAGATTGGTATTCCAACTCACCATATCAGTCAAAGTAGGGCCATAATCCTGAGGTTCATGACCGCGTATAAAAGCAGTAAAAGGAATTGAATATGAAAAACACACAAAGCTCAATGCATGTAAAAAATTTGAACGATTTCCCCCCATAGAGGCGACATGTGAGGGTTGTTCTATATTCCACTGACTTAACTCAAGTGATAACTTACGAGCTTTGTTTCCAGAAATTACCGGATGTATAAGATCATCACGTTTAACCCATAACCGAACAGACTCTTCCCACTCAGGTGACAAGAGCTCTTGTAGTTTAGAATGATGGAATAGTGGCGGTTCAAAAATCAAGTAAAAAGCACCAACCGATTGCTAACAAAGCCATCCGGGGCATCTCAACATTTCCTAATCAGGATACTTTCTATTTGGTCTTCAATCTTAAAGATTTGCAGCACGAGACATAATCAGCCAAGACGTATTTTGATCTCTTCGATCACTTCGACCACGCCTATCCAACCCAAAGTTATTTAACAAAGATTCAAGTCGGCGATTATTGTTCGTGCGACGTCGATCTATTCGACGCTCAGGACCAATGTAGCAACGCTCTCCGTTAATTTCTGCAAAATGCGCAGACGGGGTATTACTCATTGTCACAACCTCATATTACTGATGGAACCAAACATACTGGATAGTTATTAACCAATACGCTCAGATACGTGCATTGTAGCGCTTACAACTAACTTTTCCAAAAAAAACAGCGAAATTCGTCAAGAAATGGCTGATAATGGGAAATTATTTTACTATTTATTCTTATTGGAGATATAAGTTAATACATTTTATGCCTATCATCGATCCTTTCAATCCACGAAAAAAGCATACATTATTGCTCGCCCACGGCGCTGGAGAATCCGCTCAATCTAACTTTATGAATCAACTTAAAGAACTTATTGAACAATTTGGAATTCAAGTTTTACGATTAAATTTTCTTTATATGGAAAAAGCCCTTAAGGAAAATAAACGACGTCCGCCCGATCGAATACCGAAACTGATCGAAGAGTTTCGCAATCAAATAGACACACTTAATAAAAAACCCATTTGGATTGGGGGGAAATCAATGGGTGGACGTGTAGCGACCATGTGCAACGATCATAACAATGTCACCGGCTGTATCGGATTCGGCTATCCTTTTCATCCCCCAGGAAAACCCGAAAATCTTAGAACAGAACATCTGACTAAAATAGCGAAGCCTTGTCTTATTCTGCAAGGCGAAAGAGATACCTTCGGTACGATTAGCGAGATCAGTGAATATCAATTGAGTAAAAAGATTCATATCGAATCAATAATCGATGGGGATCATAGTTTTAAGCCAAGAAAAAGATCTGGGTTAACACAAGAAGAAAATCTGAAATACGCCGCTCAAAAGGCCGCAGAATTTATCAAAAAGAACACATAAAAAAAGCCACCTACGGGTGGCTTTTTTACGAAACTTTAAATTAATTGAATTATTACTCAATCATTTTAAGAACTTTCTCTGCAACCTTTGCAGGTAAAGGAACATAACCATCTTTAACAACAACTTCTTGTCCTTTCTTAGAAACAACCAACTTCAAGAACTCGCGCTCTAAAGGAGAAAGAGGTTTGTTAGGATGCTTATTAACGTAAACATACAAATAACGGCTTAATGGGAAAGAGCCATTCAACGCGTTTTCTGGCGTTGCTTCAACAAAAGGCTGACCTTCTTTTTTAGCCAAAGGAACTAAACGAACACCAGAAGTAATATAACCAATTCCTGAATAACCAATTCCATTTTTAGATTGGCTAATCGCTTGTACAACAGCTGCAGAACCAGGTTGCTCATTTACACTGTTCTTAAAGTCACCTTTACACAAACCTTTCTTTTTAAAGTAACCGTAAGTACCAGAAACCGAGTTGCGTCCGAATAATTGAATCACACCTAAACCATCAACGCCCACTTGTTCCCAAGAAGCTATATCTCCTTCAGCTTTACATTTTCTCGTTGAAGAAAAGATTGCGTCAACTTGAGGAATAGTCAATCCTTTAATTGGATTGTCTTTGTTAACATAAACAGCTAAAGCATCAATCGCGACAGGAATAGCTGTAGGCTTATAACCATGCTTTTTCTCAAATGCAGCAATTTCTTTTGATTTCATTTTACGACTCATAGGACCGAAATTAGAGGTGCCTTGAGTTAATGCAGGTGGTGCAGTTGAAGAACCCGCAGCCTGAATTTGAATATTTACATTAGGATAAATGCGCTTGAACTCTTCTTGCCAAAGAGTCATTAAGTTAGCCAAAGTATCGGAACCAACCGAAGATAGGTTACCTGAGATACCGCTAGTTTTTTCATAATCCGATAAATTAGGATCAACCTTAGCACCTGCTGCAGAAACGACAACCGTCGCTGCCATACTCGCTGCTAAAGCAATATTTTTAAGAAGTTTCATCATACTCTCCCAAACAATTTTATGTATAACCCAAAACTGGATATCTGCCATGATAGAGAGCAAATGTTTCGCTTTTATGACAATATGACACTTTTTTATTTTTATTTAAAATCAATAACTTAGAAAATTCGTTTTGGACGATACTTGATTTTACGTGACACTTTTGTGCTGTTTATTTGACAGGTTTAAAATAACAGTAAAAACAACTTCCTTTCCCAACTTCACTGGTAACCTGTAATTTCGAACCATGACGCTCCAAGACATGTTTAACAATCGCCAATCCAAGCCCTGTTCCGCCCACAGCCCGATCACGCCCATCATCAACACGATAAAACCGCTCGGTTAATCGAGGAATATGCATTGGATCAATCCCTGGTCCCGTATCCTCAACCGCCATTCTTAGACCTTTCGCTTGCTGTTCCCAAAAAATGGTTATGCGTCCACCGGAAGGCGTGTATCTAACGGCATTAAAGATCAAATTTGAAAACGCACTATGAAGTTCTTTCTCATTGCCTAAAATCGCCGTTTCAGAATGACACTCAAACGAAATAGAATGCTGTCCATCACTTAAGGCTACCGCTTCTTCAGTAATCCTCTTAAGCATGACATGCGGTTTTATAGGTGTATTTCGAATCGGTTCATTTCCAGAATCCAATTTCGACAATGTTAGTAAATCATCCACCAACGAGCGCATTCTATGAATTTGTTGCCCCATTTGTTCAATCGGACGCTCAAAAAACGCAGGCAAATGCTCTTTTGAGTCGGACATAATTTCTACATATCCATTAATTACAGTTAATGGCGTTCGTAACTCATGAGAGACATTCGCTACAAAGTCTTGACGGACTTTTTCAAGCTGATACAAACGGGTAACATTTCGAACCATTAATAGCCGCTGATTATTATTGTAGGATGTTAATCGCAAACTTAATTTAATGTGTTCATCAATCGGGGAAGTTAATTCTATTGGCAGAGAATAGTCGCCATTATCCAAATACTCAACAAACCGAGGGTTTCGTATTAAATTACTAATACGTTGGCCAATATCCTTTTTACTATTAAGTGCCAGTAAATTTTCAGCTGATTTATTAAACCAGATGATCTCACTCATTTCGCCTAGAACAATGGCGCCATCGGGTAAGGCTGCGGTTGAAGCTCTAAACTCACTTAAAATAGAAGTTAAACGTTTACGAGACTTTCTATTTCGCCTTTGCAGCAAATAAATACTGTGGAAAATATCACTCCATATGCCCAAAGAGTCAGGAGGATATAAATCGCGAGATTCAGTTAACCAGTGTTTCAAGCGTACTATCTGGCGAACATGCCAAACCAAGTAAATTGAAATTAAAGCAAATAAAATTTCAAAGGTAGTACTCGTAAATACACCGATTAATAAAGCAATCAAGGATACGACAGAAACAACCCATATCTCGACGCCCCAATATCGGAAGCTACTCATTATGCCCCCTACTGGAGATTATTTATTCTATCTATAAATAGTTTTATATTCTGTGTGAGAAGCGATATCCAGCTCCGCGAACAGTCTGCACATAATTTTCCAAATTGTACGGAGCAAGTGCTTTGCGAAGTCGACGAATATGAACATCGACCGTTCTTTCTTCTACAATAACTTGGTGTCCCCATACCGAATCGAGTAATTGGCCACGGGTGAAAACACGCTCCTGATGCTCTAGAAAGAATAATAATAGCTTATATTCTGTTGGACCCATCTTCACCGTTTGGCCATCAACTGACACACGATGTCCTGCAGTATCAACTTTTAATCTTCCAGTCTCGATAACTCTTTCTTCGGAAACACTAGGATCCGTTCGACGTAATACCGCACGAATTCTTGCCATAAGCTCTCGCGGTGAAAAAGGTTTGATAACATAATCGTCAGCGCCAGCATCCAATCCTTTAATCCGGTCATCTTCTTCACCGCGAGCCGTTAACAATATCACCGGAACATGCTGGAATTGAGTGTTCTTTTTAACTTTATGTGTCATTTCAATTCCTGAAGCACCGGGCAACATCCAATCTACCAGTAACAAATCAGGAATGGCTTGCTCTTGTAACAATGATAGCGCTTTTTCTGCTGTACCGGCTTGCAAAGTCGAGTAACCCGATTGCTCTAAAGAAAAAACCAACATCTCTCGAATATCGCGTTCATCTTCGACAACCATGATTGTTGCGCTCATAACCGTTATCCTTTTTTAATTTTTATCAATTATCAGCATTTTCACTTGATGATGCTAAAGCTTGCATTTCTTTTAAGCTCACATGTCTTACATCTTTACCTTCAACAAGATAAATAACGTACTCACAGATATTTCTCGCATGGTCACCAATCCGCTCTAATGATCGAGCAGACCAAAGAACGTCTAAAGCCGGTGAGATACTGCGAGGATCTTCCATCATATAAGTAATTAGTTGACGGGTTATCGCGTCGTATTCTTTATCCGCCGTTTTTTCCATTTGAGCTACTCGTAAAGCAGCATCAACATCCAAACGAGCAAAAGCATCGAGTGCCTGATTGATCATTGACTTTACGTGGTTACCCAAATTCATCACTGCACCAAACTGCTTTTTTGAGGGCAGAGAGTTATCCATAGAAAGCGCAATATGATTGGCCATTCGAGCAATCTTTTCTGCCTCATCACCCACTCGCTCAAGATCAGTAATTGTTTTTATGATCGCAACAACTAATCTCAAATCTCCAGCAGCGGGTTGACGCTTTGCCAGTATGCGAGTGCACTCTTCGTCGATGTTCACTTCGTAGGTGTTTACTTTTTGATCTCTCTCAATCACTTCTTTAGAAAGATCAGAGTCAAGTGTAGATAACGATTCTAATGCCTGTTCAATTTGCTCTTCTACAAGCCCACCCATCGTCAAAACTTTCTGACGCACATTTTCGAGCTCTTCATTGAACTGCTGCGAAATATGCTTGGTAAATAAACCTTTCTCCATAACGCTCTCTCTTTTGCAAAAAAATCAGGGTTTTAAACTTAACCGTAACGACCTGTAATATAATCTTCTGTTTTCTTTTTTCTTGGATTGGTAAAAATTGTATCGGTTTTATCAAACTCGACCATATCACCCATAAACATAAATGCAGTGTAATCGGACACTCGCGCTGCCTGCTGCATATTATGAGTAACAATGACAATGGTGTACTGTTCTTTTAACTCGTGAATGAGTTCTTCAATTTTCAATGTCGAAATAGGATCCAGAGCCGATGCAGGCTCATCCAATAATAAAACTTCAGGTTGAACGGCAATAGAGCGAGCAATGACTAATCGCTGTTGCTGACCACCAGACATTCCTAATGCATTATCATCGAGTCGATCTTTAACCTCATCCCACAAAGCAGCACCTTTTAACGCCCACTCAACCACTTCGTCGAGAACACTGCGTTTATTGATCCCTTGTAAACGCAAACCATAAGCGACATTCTCATAAATCGACTTAGGAAAAGGATTGGGTTTTTGAAATACCATACCGACGTTTCTGCGTAAATCAGCAACGTTGACACCCTTACCGTAAATATTTTCACCATTTAAATTAATGGCTCCATCTACACGAGCAATATCAACCAGATCATTCATACGATTAAAACAACGAAGTAACGTAGATTTACCACAGCCACTTGGCCCAATAAATGCGGTTACTTTCTTTTCTGGAATTTTCAAACTGATATCATGCAGCGCTTGCTTGTCGCCATAAAACAAGTTCAAGTTCTCGACTTCTATCGCGATTTTCTCATTTTGAAGCGCTTCAAAATTGATGCCATCGTTGGAATCTTCTTTAGTTAAATCTAACTCTACATTTGTACTCATACGTTCACCTAATTATCTACTGGAATTAAATTGCGGAATTAATTTTCCAGTGACTTAAACTTTTCTCGAAGTCGATTTCGAATTTTAATAGCAGAAATATTCAATAGAATAATCACTAAAACTAGTAAGAATGCTGTGGCATAAACCAGTGGCCGAGCAGCCTCTACATTCGGGCTTTGGAAACCTACATCGTAGATGTGGAAACCAAGATGCATAAACTTTCTATCCAAATGCAAAAACGGCGCATTTGCATCTAATGGCAGTGTTGGAGCCAGCTTAACGACACCAACTAACATCAAAGGAGCAACTTCACCAGCTGCTCGAGCAATTGCCAAAATTAATCCAGTCATCATCGCTGGACTCGCCATCGGTAATACCGTTCGCCACAAAGTTTCAATTTTCGTTGCTCCTAATGCCAAGCTTCCTTCTCGAATCGACTTGGGAATACGAGAAAGACCTTCTTCAGTTGACACAATAACAACTGGCAAAGTTAACAACGCTAAGGTAATGGACGCCCACATTAGTCCCGAAGTACCAAACGTGGGTGCTGGTTTCGCCTCTGGGTAAAATAAGTCGTCAATGGAACCACCCAAAAAGTAAACGAAAAATCCGAGGCCAAAAACGCCATATACAATCGAAGGAACACCAGCAAGATTATTCACAGCAATGCGAATTAAGCGTGTTAAAAATCCTTGCTTTGCATATTCATGAAGATAAACAGCGGCAACAACACCAAAAGGGGTCACCATAACTGACATTAGCAAGACCATCAAAACAGTACCGAAAATCGCAGGAAAAACGCCACCTTCAGTATTAGCTTCTCGCGGCTCATCAGAAACGAACTCACCTGCTTTTAGAAAATAATGCCCCAGCTTCTGTAAAAAACTCATTTCATTAGGCTTAAACGCCATGACAATATTTTCAGCAACAATATTGACTCTTTTATCATCAATAGTAACTAAAGATACAGTATCTCGTTTGGCTTGTTCATGCAGCTTAAATAATTCAGCTTGGACAACCTCAAACTTTTCTCTCAGCTCTTTTTCCTGACTGGCAATCTCAGCCAAAACTTCTGGAGTATCTTCATCTTTAAGCTCTAAACGACGTCGCTCCAATCGAAGTTCTTCAAGATCGTAATTGATGGCACCGATATCATCCTTTTCAAGATCTCGAGCTTTTTCATGCAATTCATTTGCTCGATCGATTGCCTCATGCATTTTCGCTAAAAGAACATCTTCATCATTCTGCGTAAAAACCTGGCCATCAAATTCAACTTGTTCAAGGAAACCGTAAAAGTTCCCCCACTCACGCCGTTCGATAACAACCACATCGGTGGCTAATTCGGTCTTTACAACATTTTTATTTTTAAGCCAGCGAAAATCGAGTCCGTACAATTCACGGTTACCGACTTTTAACAGTATCTGCTTGTCGGCTATTGGATCTCCACCTTTGGGTAACTCTTCTCCGTATTCTTCACCCATAGAAAGTTGCTTAGAACCATCTTCTAATTGCACTTCATAAATCGTAATCTCAGATGGCCAAAAGTGGCTCAATCCTCTCGCAGCTATTAGCAAAACAAGACCAATAACCATTACAAGAGCGATTGCGATTGCGCCTGCATTAAACCAGACCCAACACTCTCCAGATTTAAAAAACTTATCTTTCATCATTATGCCTAATCTGTAACCAACTTATAGCGAACCATATTTTCGACGTAAGCGATGTCGAATATTTTCCGCAAGAGTATTAAATACGAAAGTGAAAACGAACAGCACGAAGCCAGCGAGGAACAGTACTCGATAGTGCGATGAACCAACTTCTGACTCGGGCATTTCAACGGCGATATTCGCCGATAGTGTTCTCATACCTTCAAATATATTCGCTTCCATAATAGGTGTATTACCGGTCGCCATAAGTACAATCATGGTTTCACCAACGGCACGTCCAAGACCAATCATTACCGCAGAGAAAATACCAGGGCTCGCTGTCGGTAAAACAACTCGTACCAATGTTTGCCACTGACTCGCACCCAACGCGAGAGAACCATTTGATAAATGTTTGGGAACGCTAAATATGGCATCTTCAGCTATCGAGAAAATAGTCGGAATAACAGCAAACCCCATCGCAATACCTACAACCATAGAGTTTCTTTGGTCGTAACTAATCCCCATTTCCGCATCAAGCCAATGTGGCATGTCGCCGTCGAATAAAAGTTTTTCTACCGGGTAACTCAACTCGAAACACAACCAAGTACCGAAAATAATGAGTGGAATAAGTAATGCAGCCTGCCACCCCGGAGGGACTCGACCGGTAAACTCGGCCGGCAAACGATGCCAAAAATACCCGAAAGAGACAATTAGCACCGGCATTAAAATTAATATGAGAAAAACGCCTGGTAAATTCATTTCCATTAAAGGCGCCAACCACAAGCCAGCTAAAAATCCGAGTATTACGGTCGGTAACGCTTCCATAATTTCAACAGAAGGTTTAACCATCGAGCGCATTTGCGGGGCCATAAAATACGCAGTGAAAATAGCACCGCAAATGGCCAAAGGCATCGCAAACAGCATCGCATAAAAAGCGGCCTTTAAAGTACCAAAGCTTAATGGCACTAATGAGAATTTCGCTTCAAAGTCAGTAGTCGATGCCGAAGATTGCCAGGTATAAGTCGGTTCAGGATAACTCTCATACCAAACTTTTCCCCACAATGCCGACCATGAAAGATCAGGATGCTCATTTTCGACTTGCCAAGTTTGAACGCCTGAATCAGAAGAAATCATGAGAAAGTTTGCGCGAGGATTGATAATCACTTTAGCGCTATCAGCCAACCCTTCTATTTTTTCCAGCAAAGCTAAACGATGAGAGGTTGCATAAAACAATCCAAGTTCATTTGCCTGACTTAAAGCAACAAAACCTTTTCTACGAATTTCTGGATAAATGTCTTTTACCGGTGAATCGCTAAATTCAAAGTTCCGAATATTGTTCAATCGATAGGTGTTGTTCTCATCACGGACAGGAAACCACTGACTAATTTGTCCCGTTGAATCACCAACAATCAGAGAAATTCCACCGACTAGCATCTCAACATCAGTAACCGATACTGTGCTGCCTACCAATGAGGTACGTTCGTTACTGATGAGCTCGCTGTCTTCAACCCAATAGCTATGGAGTTCTCCTTGCGATGAAATAACGTATACCCAAGTGGCAGTAGGATCGTGTAATAAGTAATCGACTGCAATTTCGCTTTCAATTTCTTGTCGATTATCTTCCTCTAAAGTCACCTCATCAGAAAGGAAAGACTCTTGAATAGAAAAAGTGATGTAGGTTAATTTGTCTTCTGTATCAGCGGTTACGATACTTAATGTTTCGCCATTTTTGGCGGCAGCAATAGCAGTAACAGGAACATCTTGTAGTTCAATCCCTTCGGTACCAAAAGGGTATAAAACATTCGGAGTAATGACTCGTTCTCCATTAGGATAACTGAGCTTAAACTCTTGTTTTAGCAATAAAATACGACCCGATGATAAACCAGCAACCAACAAGTTTTCTTCACGATTCGCATACTTTACTTGAGTTACCGATTCGCCAGGCTCCAGCTCTAAAGAGTAGTTTTCGATGACATTTCCGTTGGCGGTATCAAAAAATATGAAGTCGCCATTACTGTTTAATTGATAGGCAATCTCGCCATATTCTTCGGTGCCCCACATCAACGTAGAATCTAGTTGATAGGTATACTCTTGTTTTGGCTCAATTTCTGCACTTTTGAAGATAGGAAATACAACGTAAAGCAGATAAAAGAATATCATCACCACAGCAATAATTACTGACACGCCACCAAAAGCAATGCCGTACTTTGCTAATAAATCTTTGGATCTGCGAAAAGTATGATGGCCACTGGAAGTCTGCTTATCAAGCAAGCCCCGGACTTTATCTTTAACAGATTCGAATTCTCGACTTAAATCGTTCATGGTTCACTTATGCCTTTATTAGTCCGGCCATTGTAGGGGGGCTTTGTTACAGTTATATGACACATTGTCATATTTGTCACATAACAATGATAATCAGGTTTACCCTGCTGTTTTTTATGGACTTTTCAACAATAAAAAGGTAGTTTTCACGGTGTCAACAAAAGGCTAATAATTGAAAAATTCGTCAGGAACGAAAGGCTAAAGGCGACTCTGTAAAACCATGCTCAACACCGTTTTTGACAATAAAATGAAAGAATAATGTAAATTTAATGTCATTATCGTGACAACTGAAATAATTTTGTCACATTAAAAAACTATTATACGGCCTGATTCAATCTAAAATTCTGAGAAAATTTAGATTCATAACTGGGAGAAAAACATGAACTTCAAAAAATGCCTCGTAGCTACAGCCGTTACGATTGCAGGTACATCAATGATCGCAACATCACATGCGAACGATATAACTGTAACCCCTTATGGGAAAATAAACGTTACTTACCAACAAACTGACGATGGCAGTCTTGATGGTGCAGAACTAAAAAGCAACGCGTCTCGTTTTGGGCTTAAAGGAAAAGCGAAACTATCGGATTCTGTTCAAGCAATTTACAAGCTCGAATGGCAAGTTGATACGACAGATAACGCTGATTCTGACGACAATAATTTAAAAGCTCGAAATCAATTCGTTGGATTAGCCGGTGGATTTGGTGAAGTCATTGCCGGCCGTCACGACACTCCGTTGAAGAAAGCGCAAGGTAAAGTAGACTTATTTAACGATCTTGAGGGCGATATCAAAAATGTAATCGAAGGCGATGTTCGTGCAGATAACTTCCTTCAATACACCTCTCCTAAGTTTGCTGGCGGCTTAAAATTTAAGTTCGCAACAATGACTGTTAAAGGCCTTAAAGAAGGTAATATCTTAGGCGATCACGACGATGACGTGAATACTCCAGACATTGTTGTCGACGCTAACGAAGCTACAGATGCAAGCTCATTCTCGATCGAATACTCAACAGACATGCTTTTTGTAGCCATTGCTCAAGATTCTGATGTATCAGGCCAAGATACTAAAACCAATCGCGTGACTACTCAGTTAAAATTAGACAACTGGACTTTAGGCGCAATTTACAATGAGCACGATAATGGAACCATTGATGAAGAAGGTTACATTTTCAGTGTTGCTTACAAAACAGGCGATCATACTCTCAAGCTACAAACAGGAGAGAGTGACGAAAAATCGATCGATAAAGAAATGACAAGTATCGGCTGGGATATTAAGTTAGGTAAGAAAACTAAATTATTTTCATTTTACACATCATCAGACGATGCTGCCGGAAATGACTATTCTTGGTTTGGTGTTGGTTTAGAGCAAAAATTCTAAACGGCACTTTATAGCAATAAAAAAGGGCCGTTAACGGCCCTTTTTTATTATTGTTTATTTAATTTGATTAACTCATTGCCAACTCATCAGAAACGACATAATAATATTTTTCTGGAATTCGAATCACTGTTGAAAATGTTCTAAAGTCAGCTCCTTCTTCTCCATCATCTAAAACAACTTCGATTCCACCACCTTCTTTCTCTAAAAATTGTTTAACGGCATCCATTCCCACACCGCGACCAGAGACGGCAGTGACTTCCTCTGCAGTTGATAGGCCAGAGCTAAAAATCAAATTTGCAACTTCTTCTGGCGCAGGGTTATCGCTCTCATTAAAAATTTTATTTTCAATCGCCTTCTCATAAATTTTCTTCAGTGCTAACCCTTTACCATCATCTTTTACGACAAATTCTAAATGGTCATTTTTAGCATTAACGGTTAACTCAATTTTACCCTGTTCCGTCTTTCCTTTACTTTTTCTTTCATCCGGTCCCTCTATACCGTGATCAACCGCATTTCGGAAAACATGCATAAATATGTTATTCAACATGTTATGTGCGTCCATTTTAATAAACGCTTTATCTCCATGAATAACGACTTCTGGCACTGGTTTACTCATTTCTTGTGCAATAGAGCCGGCAGACTCAATAACTTCACTCAATACTTTATCAATCGTCTTGGCTTCAAAGTCGAGCAACATTTGGTAGGCACTTTTGAAGCATTGTTTAATATCATCATTTAAACTGCTCGTATCAACTTGATGCATACTTTCTAAAATACTATTAAGTTTTTTGCGATCAATAGAAGCCATGCCCGAATCGGAATCAGAATCACCAGAACCACGCCCTAGCTTTTCTTGAGAAACTGTTTCATAGCGCTTCACATCATTTTCTGCGAGCAATAGCTCTTCAAGTAACTCTTCTTTGTTCCATTCTTTGTCTTCATTTTTACGTAGTTCATCATACGTTGTTTCAACTTCATGCACTGAGTTAGTGATATAGGAAAATCCAAATGTTCGAGCATTTCCTTTTACAGTATGCATATTTCTGAATAACGTCGCCACGACATCAGGATCTTTTTCATCCTTAGACTCAATCAATGAACGACACTCGTCGATAAACTGGTAAGAAGTAGAAATGAATTCGTTAAACTTATTCGTATCA
Organism: Pleionea sediminis; assembly: GCF_007570825.1. Classification (GTDB taxonomy): domain Bacteria; phylum Pseudomonadota; class Gammaproteobacteria; order Enterobacterales; family Kangiellaceae; genus Pleionea; species Pleionea sediminis. The sequence goes on from NZ_SUNB01000002.1 coordinate 714,457, forward strand.
ACACTTAATATATGTCCGATAATTTCGAGCTCTTGTTTCTGACTTTCTGCGGCTGCTTGAAGTGCCTTAAGCTCAGTAACATCACGAACTGTCACCATGATCTTATCAATTTCTCCATCAAAAACGATGGGGTCCCAATCTAACTCAACTACTTTATGAACCGATTTGTCGTCATTCAAAATATTATATTCAGTAGGCAATAAGTGAGAGTTGAATTCGAACATCATTTCATCCGATCCTAACAATGACTCAACTGCTGTACTTACTTGATCTAATCGATCACTACCTAAATTACTTTGATTGAATAGCAAGTCCATAAAGTTTCGTTTCGCAATCTTTTTCGTTTCAAGAATCTCTTCTAAATAAGCTGCATATTCATGATGTACAACACCGCCTTCCATAACAGTGAATAAACCTTGGTGCATATTCTGCATCATATTCAAAATGTCATTGGTTTTAACCTGTAACTCTGCTGTGCGCTCTTTAACTTTCAATTCTAAGGTTCGATTTTGTTCTTCTATCACTTCTCTCATACGAATATTTTTGATCGTAATCACGAGAAGACGAGCTATCGAAGAAGCAAACTCATAATCACTGTCTTCGAAAGTAACTGCGCCAACCTCACCCGAAAAATTCATGACACCAATCAACACATCTTTATCGAGCAATGGAATGCAGAGTAGTGCTCTTGGATTCTCAGTAGTCTCACCTTTAAGAAACGTCGTATCTTCAGCAGTATTCGGCACAAATACAATTTTTTTGGCTTCAGCAGCACTACCAATAACACCTTCGCCCAACTTAAATTTCGCAGGGATAACTTCATTGTCAATCACCTTGGGTGGGAAAAAGCCTTTAACCTCGAGCTCATTTTTGTCGTTCATTAGAAAAACAGAGCCTTGGCTAACACCACAATGGTCATGCATTGTTTTAAGCGCTTCTTCTAATGCTCGATTTTGATCGAGTAATGATGCCAATACCTCACCAGTTTCATTCAGCGTCGCGAGGTCTTTCATCTTTTTATTAATGGTGGCTCGCATCGTTTCAAAGTTTTCTGCCAACACACCGACTTCATCATCAGTCCGAACATTAACTTCATTGTTGTAATCACCGCTAGCAATATTCTCCGCTGCGGAAGTCAATTCGTTCAAAGGCTTGGATATTTTAATAGCCATGTTTCGGGTTGCATTAAACCCTCCGAGAACAGCTAAAATGCCAACACCCAAAAGAATTGCGATCGTCGTAATTAATGCTTGTCTCGAAGCTTCTGACTCTTCTTTGAGTTGCTGCTTCATCGTTTTCGTCGTAAAACCGTAACGGAGATACCCCAAAATATCATCTTCGTATCCAACAGGAGCGACAAACTCATAAACTTCATATCCTTGCCAATCAAAAGTTTTGAATTCAAATGCCTCGAGTTGTGAAGCCCACTCGTGATTCTCCCCCTCAAGAGCTTCACCGGGTGTAATAGTCCCTTCCGGATTTTCTTCAGTTGCAAATACCCACGGTTGTCTTTCGGGTGTCATATAAACCCCATAGACAATATCGCTATCACTTTCGACGGTATTCGCGACAACCTCTTGCACTGCAGAAAAGCCATTATCTTCGACCATACCTCGAAGTGCCTGGCTATTATTTTTTACCAGTGTGGATCCTTTGGCGATCAAAGAGCTTCTAATGCTCTCTTCCGACTTTGCCAAGTTCTCTTCCGAGGCTGACAAGTTTAGATAAGCAACCAGTGACAAGACTATCGTGAAACTGATGATAAAAATCCAGCTGACCTTGGTAATCAGCTTGGAACGAATACTCTTAAATTTCAAAGCTTTATCTCCAGTATTTTTGGTTTTCTCGAGCTATTAAGAACAGTTAATCATACACACGCTTCACTAAAGCTTAGATGAGAAAATGTCAATTTTCATGCACTTCCCGAAAATTAAGCTAGTATATTTTATAAACCCGAATTATATCCTTGTCCAATAAAACTCAGAGTAAGGAACTTATTGAAATCATGATGTTTTTACTCGGCTTGGCAGTCGGCGCCTGTGTCGCTTGGTTTGTCATGCTAAAACGCTCTCAGTCGCAAAAAAGCCAGCTTGAAGTAGACTGGCAACAACGCTTAAGCGATCAAGAATCAACTTGGACAAATCAATTCGAAGACCAAAAAAATCAACTTGAAGAAGAAAAGCAAGCTCTCGTTGAAGAGCAAAACTTACTAAAGACAGAGTTCGAACAGCAGAAATCGGAAATACATACTCGCCATCAGTCAGAAATTTCAGAGCTCAATCGTGAGCTTGATAGTCTGAAAGATTCTTATTCACAACAAACCGCTCAACTTATTGATGAATTCAGAAAAGTTAAAGGAAACCTGTCTGACCTCTCGGACTTGCTAGTTACTTTTGAACGTTGGCATGAATCGCTCAATGGCCTTATGGAGCACAATCGAGTCATGCACCAACAAAACGAGGAGTTCTTTAAAATAGTAAAACAAATTGTCATTTTGGCACTTAATGCGGCCATCGAGGCAGCGCGAGCAGGCGAGTTTGGCCGTGGTTTTGCAGTTGTCGCCGACGAAGTTCGCTTTTTGGCGATGCAGTCACAAGAGCTCAGTGAAATTTATCGTGACAACTTGAATAAAAACGACCTGTTAACCACAACGACCTTTCAAGATATTCAAGCTTGCGGAAAAATGATTCTAACTGAAGTTAATACCGCTTCTCAGCTGGTAGACTCAATCGTCAACCGACATCAGTGAGTTAACCATGGCAGATAACGAATTCGAAAGGTTTTTAAAAAATGAATTTATCAAGTGTCTCAAGCAAAGTATGAATGAGTCTGTTGCAGACGCTAACTGGGATTACCGAGAAAATAGAGAGTTAAAACATGAAAGCTACCCCAAAATTATATTACTCACGGTCAGCTCCCATCTCTTTAGAATCGTCCTTATTTTACACTTCAGTTACAACGAAACTTGCCATAAATTTGTTGCCGCAGGTCTAAAATCAGGTGGCGAAAAGCTAGGAAAAGATAAGATTCATGACTATCTTAAAGAAGTGGGCAATAGCCTTTGTGGCGGATTTAAACGAAATTTAGGTAATGTCGTTCCTAGTTTAGGAATGTCTACGCCAAATATTCTGGACGACTATTGTCTAAGCTATATTGAAGAGCTGGATGTCATCGACAAACACACAGCAACGGTAAGCTTCAATGGTCAAGAACTGTTTGGTGCGAGTTACTATTTATGTGCCGCAGAAAAAATACAAGTGGATATGTCGAATGCCCGACTGTCGGAGGAGACACAATCTGAGGCGGGAGAGCTTGAGTTCTTCTAAAGCATTAAATTGGAGAAAACCATGGGACAAGATGAGTTAACCAGTAAAGTACTTATTCACGAAGTCGATAGTGACGCAGAGTCTAAGTTAAAAGCTTTTTTTACGGAAAATAACCTTACTGGTTTAAAAGATAGCCAGATGAATGTACTTGATATCTTTAATCGCAACACCGATTTAGGAGCCGCTTTTCTCTGTGAAACTCAAGATAGTAATGGTATCGGTGGTTTGGAGTTGGGTAAGAAAATCCACCAAATTCGCCCAGAGATTCCCGTTTTTATTCGAATGAATAACCCAGACTCCAATCTCCCCGATGGTTATGAGCATTACTTTGCAGGCAGTTATCATATCGACGATGAAGTTCATCTCAAAGAACTTGTTAATAAACATTTATTCAACGAACACTATCCAATTCCTCTCATTCGCGGCATTCAACAGATATCACAAGATAGTTTCCAAACGGCAATTGATAACATCAGTGTTACCGTCGATCCCCCTTATCTTGTAAAAGATCAAATTATATATGGCGAACTCTTCAGTCTAATTCCTCTGGAGAGTAATTGGTGTCGCGGATTTATGATGCTGCAAACAACAGAAGCAGAGATTAAGCAAATCATTTCCGCCGGTAAAACAGGTCTGATCACTAATGTTCCAACCTTTCGAGATGTGAACCACATTCTCTCTGAGGTGACTAATATGATATGGGGCTCGCTAAAATCGAAGTTTTTTATTGAAGACGATAGCGACGGTAAAGAAGATTACGCCTCAAAAATACATGTACCAACACTGGTGAACCATCAGCATCGATTCATATCATTTGGGTCAAACGAACCTCATCTATGCTTTCGATACACGGTTAAAGATAATACTGGAGAACACCCTGATTTTACGATTTATCAAAAAATTATTTTTAATTTAAGCTGGCAACCAGAGCTTTTCAAAGAAAGTACTCAAGAAACAGACGATATGGTAAGTGCAGGTGAACTTGAATTTTTCTAATATTACTTCAACAATGAATAGAGAGGTTGAGATAGTAGGTTATAAGAAAAATTCTTTTCATAATTTATTTTGTTCTCAAGTCAACAGTTCGCTTTTTGAAATAAAAAGTATATAGGTAGAGGAAATTAATATGGCTCAAATACTCGTAGTTGACGACTCGGCAACCGTACGAAACGAAGTCAGCGGCTTTTTATCAAACCAAGGGTTTGATGTCGCGACAGCAGAAGATGGGAAAGACGGTCTTGACAAGTTAAAAGCGGATTCAGGCATAAAACTTGTTATTTCAGATGTCAACATGCCGAATATGGATGGACTAACCATGGTTGAAAAAATTCGTGGAGAAATGGGAAATTCAGCTGTCAATATTATTATGCTAACTACAGAGAGTGATCCCCGAATGAAAGAACGGGGTAAAGCGGCTGGGGTAAAAGGTTGGATAGTCAAACCTTTTAACGGAGATGCCGTTGTTGGAGGCATTAAAAAACTGGTTGGGTAGGAGCGCAGTAACGTGGCTTATTGCGGTAAAATGGCAAAATGAGGCTTTATATGAAAAGGTATCTATTACTCTCTTTTATATTGCTGGCTCATATCTTTTGGGAGGCTAAGGCAGATGTGCTCTATGTATTTGTCCCCTCCAGTGTAAGAGCGACAGCAATCCAAAATGATATTCAGAAGGCATGTCCTGATATCACTGTAACAGTATTTGGTCGAGGAAAGGACTTTAGAAAGCAAGTAGAAGAAGGAAGTCCTGATGCTATTTTATCGTTAATCCCTGTTATCGAACACAGCAATTCGTACAACACGATTATGCGAGGACAGCACAACGGTAATATGGAAGAAGATTACGTGCTGGTATCTATCGATCAGGCCTTAGACTTAAACAGTTTGAAAGACAAAAAGATCGGCGTAGTTGATTTACTCGGTCGAAAACCGATGGGCCAATTTGTATCGCAACTCTTTCAAGCTGACGTAAAAATCAAACGTGTTACAAAACCTGAAGATTTACTGCCGCTACTAACATTCCGCTCTGCCGACGCGATTTTTATTTCTGAACGGACGTATCAAGATATCAAGTCGAAATCAAACCTCAACCTTGTTGCTACACGACTCAATATTAAAGTGGGTCTTGCTGGCACAGCGCTGAATAAAAAGGCCGCTAAAGACAAGTTTATTGATTGTGTGAAGAAGTTTGATGAGTCGTTGAACGCAACATTAGGAGTCGACAAATGGCAATCACTCTAATTCGATTAATCCAATCCAAGCTAGCCACTGGGTTATTTATTGCTATTGCCTTGTTGTCGTTCTCATCGAGTGCTTTATCTTCGGAAGGCAACGCACTTGTTCTGACAGCAAAAGGCGATGAATTTGCAAAAGTTATCCAGGGACTTTCAGATGACATTGAAGGTGAACTAGAATTCAAAACTTTTTATATCAATCGAGAATCATCCACAGATGTTATTGAAGATGGTATGAAAAAGTTTTCACCCAAAGTTGTAATCTTGATAGGCAATACATCCATCAACCTTTATACCAAGTTTCAAAAAGCAAACCCCAAAATGCAATTTCCTCCAAGCATTGCTTTGGCAGCTCTTTTTGTCGACCGATTTATTGACGACATAAAAAATGCAACAGGTATTCGCTATGAAATACCTGCGGTGATAAGTCTTATTAATATGCGAGACATTATCAAAAAGCCATTGAAATCTGTGGGAGTGGTTCATCGTGAATGGATGGATAGCATTATCGAAGAGAACAGAAAGTATCTGAGTGCTGAAGGCATTAAGTTAATCTCTATCAAGCTTCCCAACAAAACGTCCAACATGAATAAAAAGTTGGATGAAGCTGTCGTTGAGTTAGTGGACAAAAAAGTAGATGCTATCTGGGTTCTAAATGACAATGAGCTACTCAACGGTCGCTCTATCGGTCAAGTATGGATTCCCAAATTAGCAAAAACCGACATTCCTGTTTTAGTGGGTGTTCGTCCTTTACTGAATACCAAGTTCAATTTTGGCTCTTTCGCTATTGTCCCCGACCATTATGCGCTCGGAGTACAAGGTGCCTCAATTGTATTTGAGTTGATGGACAACGACTGGGACTTAGATGGTAGAGACATCTCGCAACCGATATCCGTTAAGAAGGTCGTTAATGTCTCCGTACTTGATAACAAGTCAATTCCCTACGACAAAGGTAAATTACAAACGGTCGACGAAGTGGTTAAATAATTGTTGGTAACTCTAAACCCCAAAGGCGCCGATAAGGCGCCTTTTTTTATAACCAACTACTCTCTCGACTAAAAACCATGAGTTAATAACTGTTATGTAAAAAAATCCTTTGATTAGCCAAGCATCGGTAAAGGAATATCTCTCAAGTGTTAGATCTTTTAATAAAGAACGACTTTTATATCGTTATAAAGAGCCCGACTGGCGAATAAAAATAATGCTTTAGCATTGTATTTGCATTTATCAGGATAAGCTTTTAAAAGAAAAAATAAGTATAAATCAATAAGCCCTACACTTCTTCACTGAACTCATCGCTCATTAACAACTTTACTTGAGGACTCCCAAAGAAATATCCTTGGCCACCGCTGATACCCAAATCCATTAATACATTCCACTCTTCTTCAACTTCGACGCCTTCAGCCCAAACGCTCAAACCAGCCTGATTTGCTGCGGTTATGATGCTTTGAACAAACAGCTGCTTTTCACTTTGTTGAACGATATCCCTAATCGTTGTACGACTAATTTTTAAAGTAGAAACAGGTAATTCTGACAAATAGGATAAGTTAGCAGTCGGACTTCCTACATGCTCCACACACCAGCGACATCCCATACTGGCTATTTCTTGCATCGGTTCTTTAATTTGGTCTTTTAACCGAAAAACAGAAAACTCAGATATCTCAAAGGTAATTCGTTCACAAATGCTTTTAACCAACGATAAACGCTGTGTAAGCCATATAATAAACTTCTTATTAAGTAAACTATCAGAGAATAAATTTATCGATAATTCCGTATCTGCTAAATCATCACTAAAGGATAATTCCTTTAATGCTGTATCAATAATTAATCGATCAAAGTCAGAGGCCATTCCACATCGATTGGCCATAGGCAAGAAAACAGAAGCAGCAATCATTTTCCCATGCTCTTCAATCCGAGCAAGAACCTCAAATCGACTTTTATCATCAGACACCGAAATCTGTGGTTGATAAATTAAAATGACTTGCCTACGGTCGAGTATCGTTTGTAAAAATGAACGCCAGCGAACACTCCCTTTAATTTGTGCTTTCGATAAGTTTTTAGGTTGGTAAATATGAACCTTATTCTCACCCTCAAGCTGCGCATTTCGTAACGACATATCAGCACTGGCAAGAATATCATAAGCATCATCGCCGGTATTGAAAAAAGTCACACCGACGCTAGTGAAATGGTGATGAAACTCGGTAACATCAAAAACCGAACGACTTAAGTCTTTTATAATTTTATTGCATAGCCGCTGCACTTTTTCAGGGGCTTGCTCAAGAATTAACAATGAAAAGTCTACACCACCACGTCTGGCGACATAACATAAGTCTTCTTCATCGATAAAGCGCTGAAAGTAAGTTCCTATTTGTTTCAGCAAATCAGAAAAACGCTGTTTTTCTTCATGCTCCAACTCTAAAATTGGTTCAAATGAAAATAGAACAACCGCACCATGAATCGACTCATCTTTTGCTCTTAAATGAATTTCAAGTTCAGCATCAAAATACTCTCGATTACCTAGTCCTGTAATTGCATCGACAAACGAATGCTTTCGTAAGCGATTAGACAGCTCCGTTTGTTCTTGTCGATTAATATGATGTTCATTAAGCAACAAGTTAATCGCAAGCTCAGATGTCATTGGATGCTCATCTGAAAGATAAAAATGCTCTGGATTATAATCTCCGGTCAATATGGCTTCCGCCTTTTTTTCAAGCTCAAACATAGGTTGAAAAAGCCAGTAGTGAATTACCGAACCAACAACTAATAAACTCAAAACTATGAACCAGTACCAAGAGAAGAAGTTAATGTTTAAATTCTCAGCAAGGAACTGAACTTCTAAAAATGCATTTTTATAACTTTGACTTTTGAGTGGATAACGATAATAAAAAGTCAGTTGTTCACTTGGAGACTTTTCATAAGCAGTTAATACATCATTGCCGGAAATAATTGCTGCCGAATTTACCGATGGAATTAAAGATATTTCACTAATCAGATGCCTTCTATTGGTTGTATCATCAATTTCTGCATCTTTCAGCTTTTGAGCAACTATCGCTTGTTGCGTTGTTAACCACTGTGACAGCTGTTGCTTTTCTTTTTCAGAATAGGCCTCGTTTGCCAGGGTGATAAAATAAAAGCACAGGATTAGCAAAACTGCCCACAAAGCAATGATTCGAGAAACTATTGATTTCATTTGCTTTCAAATTTCCTTGTCAATTGACTAAAAACAGAGGTTTTTCAGCACCTTTACGTTTTAATAAGCATAGTTGAAATATTGTAGATTATCCTTTTGCCCTTATTCTTTACTAAAGTCAGGATATAAAAAAAGGGACTTAAAGCCCCTTTTCATTAAATGATTCTTCTTATTAACTCAGAATGGAATATCATCGTCGAAATTGTCACTAAATCCAGAGTCCTGTTGATTCGAAGTGCCCTGTGGTTGATTTTGGTTAGGCTGTTGTTGCTGGTAATTTTGTTGCTGAGGTTGTCCATAAGACTTCTGTTGACCTTGACCAAACGAAGCATCCCCACCGGATCTTGCACCACCACCGAGCATTTGCATAACGCCGTTAATATCCACAACAACTTCTGTTGTGTATTTATCTTGCCCTTGTTGATCTTGCCATTTACGAGTCTGCAACTTGCCCTCAAGGTACACTTGAGATCCCTTGCGCAAGTACTCTCCAGCAACTTCAGCCAACTTGCCAAAAATCACCACACGGTGCCACTCAGTTTTTTCTCTTGGTTCGCCTGTATTTCGATCCTTCCATTGCTCAGAAGTGGCTACCGAAAGGTTGGCAATAGCGCCCCCATTAGCGGTATATCGAATTTCAGGGTCATTCCCAAGGTTCCCTACTAAAATGACTTTGTTGATGCCTCTGCTGGCCATTGTTGCTTCTCCTCTACGGTTTCTCGCCGTATATTTTACATTATATAAATTCGTTTCAAGCGCAATTAAGGCTGACGTTTTGCTTTTAATTGATTTAATGCCGCCACATCAAGCTGCTGCTGATCAACTTTCAAATAGACGGCGCCGGCTTCAGGCAACGCGACAGCCTCAGCAACACCTTCAATTGCATGAATATCATCCAAAAGAGCGTTTATTGAATCTTCATCGCCTATATGATGTACCGTGAACGTATACGAGGTCAATCGTGGCGGCGATTTTAATCCAATGCCAGCGATAGCCCACAGTATGGCAATAACTGCACCTGCAGTGTAAGTTGCCGATAATCCATAAGTTTGTGCCAAATATCCTGCCACAGGTCCGCCTAAAGACGCTCCTAAAAATTGACAGGTCGAATAGACACCTAGTGCGGCACCTTTTGACGATGCCGGTGCAATTCGAGAAATTAACGAAGGAAATAGCGCCTCCATCACATTAAAACCGCCAAAAAAGATGCCCAGAAATAATATTAGCGACCATAAGTTATTGTTCGTGTTGCCAATAACTAATTCCAAAGCGGCGATGGCACACATTGTTAGGACCATTACTTGCTTATGCTTCCAGCGCTTTTCCGCCAAAATAATCATTGGCACCATAATAAACGCGGCCAGAACCATGACGGCAACGTAAATCCAGCCACTTTCCTTCAGCGATATATCAAACGCGAGTAGTTTTAACGGAAATGCGACAAAAAACGCCGTTAATAAGAAGTGCAGTGAAAATATACCGAAATTGAGTCGCCATAATTGAGGCTCTTTGATGATGTGTCGGATTTGACCTTTAGCAGCAACAGCATCTCGTTGAGAGTAACGATGATGAGGTGTCGGCGTCCAAAAAAGAATGATTATAATGGCCGCAACAGCAAGGAGTGCGCTGCTCCAGAATAGTCCGCTCAGCCCACTGAAGTCTGCAATAAATGGTCCGGCAAACATCGCAATCGTAAAAGCGCCACCAATGCTCATACCAATCGAGGCCATCACTTTACTGCGCTGCTCATCACGCGATAAGTCAGCCGCAAGCGCCATCACTGCACTCGCAATTGCACCGCATCCTTGTAGCAAACGGCCCACAATAATCCACACGATATGTTCCGACAATGCCGCTACCACACTACCTGCTGCAAACAACGCTAAACCCACAAGAATAACCGGCTTCCGACCAAATCTATCCGACATTCGACCAAAAGGAATTTGAAATATTGCCTGGGTTAAACCGTAAGCACCAATAGCAAGCCCCACCAAAAAGGGCGTGCTTCCCTCTAGTGACTGACCTAAAACCGCAAATACCGGGAGTATCATAAATAACCCCAGCATACGTACGGCAAATACTGAACTTAGCGAAAGCGCGGCACGCTTTTCGGTCGAGTTCATGGCACTGGATTGTTGAGTCTCTTCCATATTATGATCGCTGGCTTGGTTCGGCTTTCGACAACCGACGTATAAACATCATTCAACTGGCAAAAAGGCGGCTATTATACACGATGGATAAAATAGAAGTACGTGGCGCACGCACACATAACCTGAAAAATATTAATCTTGAATTGCCGCGCGACCAATTAATCGTCATTACCGGACTTTCAGGCTCCGGCAAATCATCTCTCGCTTTCGATACACTTTATGCAGAGGGACAACGACGCTATGTCGAATCTTTGTCCGCATACGCTCGACAATTTTTATCTTTAATGGAAAAGCCCGACGTCGACCATATCGAAGGGTTATCACCAGCCATCTCTATTGAGCAAAAATCAACATCGCACAACCCTCGCTCGACCGTTGGTACCATTACTGAGATTTACGATTACTTACGTCTTTTATTTGCCCGAGTGGGAACTCCGTTTTGCCCAGACCACGAAATCGCCCTCGAAGCTCAAACCGTCTCGCAAATGGTCGATCAAGTATTAGCGCAACCCGAAGGTACCAAAGTCATGCTCATGGCCCCTGTTGTGCGAAATCGAAAAGGCGAGCACGTACAACTCTTTCAAGAACTGCAAGCGCAAGGCTATGTTCGTGCCCGAATTAATGGCGAAGTGTATGAGTTATCATCGCCGCCGAAACTCGACCTGCATAAAAAACATACGATCGAAGTCATTGTTGATCGTTTTAAAGTTCGCCCCGAACTGCAACAGCGAATTGCCGAGTCGTTTGAAACAACGCTCGATCTGGCCGATGGGCTGGCACAAATTCACTTTATGGATGGCGAAAAAGACGACCTACTTTTTTCTGCTAAATTTGCATGTCCAGAATGTGGGCATAGCTTAACGGAATTAGAGCCCAGATTATTTTCATTCAATAACCCGGCCGGCGCGTGCCCCGAATGTGATGGATTAGGCGTTGATAATTTTTTTGATCCCGACCGAATTATCCATAACCCGGAACTATCACTAGCAGGCGGAGCCATTAGAGGTTGGGATCGTCGCAGTGTTTATTATTATCACATGCTCAAATCTTTAGCCGAGCATTATGAGTTCGATATTGAAGAATCTTTTGAATCCTTACCGAAAAAAATTCAGAAAGTTATTTTATATGGCAGTGGCCGAACATCCATAGAGTTCAACTATGTGAATGATCGAGGTGACATTTACGTACGTAATCATCCTTTCGAGGGTGTCATTCCAAACATGGAGCGTCGGTATCGAGAAACAGAATCACAAGCTGTCCGTGAAGAATTAAGCAAGTATATGACGCATCAGTCATGCCCAAGCTGCGAGGGAACCCGACTGCGACAAGATGCTCGCAGTGTTTTAATTAAGAAAAAGTCACTACCCGAAGTGACGCACATGGCCATCGGTGAATGTTTTGAATATTTCGAAAAATTAAAGTTGGCCGGCGCTAAAGGAAAAATCGCGGATAAAATATTAAAAGAAATTCGTGCTCGTCTCGGATTTTTAGTTAACGTAGGTCTCGAATACTTAACGTTAGAGCGCAGTGCCGACACTTTATCGGGCGGAGAAGCACAGCGCATTCGATTGGCCAGTCAAATTGGAGCCGGACTCGTTGGCGTTATGTATGTTCTCGATGAGCCTTCCATTGGCTTACATCAACGCGATAACGACCGCTTACTAAAAACATTAACCCACCTACGCGACTTAGGAAATACTGTTATCGTTGTCGAACACGACGAAGACGCAATTCGTATGGCCGACCACGTTATTGATATTGGTCCAGGCGCAGGTGTTCATGGCGGCGAAATTATCGCTCAAGGCACCGTCGATAAAATCTGTAAATCTCGTAAGTCACTAACCGGAAAATATCTTTCGGGAAAATTAGAAATAAGTATTCCCAAAGAGCGCCATCCTTTTAATCAAGAAAAAACATTTAAGCTTTTTGGATCAACCGGAAATAACTTAAAAAATGTTGATTTGGAAATTCCTGTTGGATTATTAACTTGTGTTACGGGTGTTTCTGGTAGCGGAAAATCAACACTCATTAACAACACTTTATATCCAATAATGGCTCGCGCATTAAACCGCAATGAAACCTTGGTTGCAGCGCCCCACTCACATCATGAAGGCATCGACAACTTCGATAAAGTCGTCGACATCGACCAAAGCCCAATTGGCCGTACACCACGATCCAACCCTGCCACCTATACTGGAATTTTCACTCCCATTCGCGAACTTTTTGCGGGAACACAAGAAGCTCGTGCCCGTGGCTATAAACCAGGGCGATTTAGTTTCAATGTAAAAGGAGGTCGATGCGAGGCCTGTCAGGGTGACGGAGTAATAAAAGTTGAAATGCACTTTCTGCCAGACGTTTACGTTCCCTGCGATGTTTGCCATGGAAAACGCTACAACCGAGAAACACTAGAAGTAAAATATAAAAGTAAAAATATCAACGAGGTTCTCGACTTAACCGTTGAAGATGCACGCGAATTTTTTGACGCAGTACCTGCCATATCCAGGAAATTACAGACATTGATTGATGTTGGATTATCTTATATTCGACTCGGTCAAGCAGCAACAACACTATCTGGTGGAGAAGCTCAACGAGTGAAACTTTCTCGCGAGTTGAGCAAAAGGGATACTGGAAAAACATTATATATCTTAGATGAACCAACAACAGGTTTGCACTTCCAAGATGTTAATCAACTGTTAAAAGTACTCCATCGCCTGCGCGATCATGGTAATACAATTGTCGTAATTGAACACAACCTCGATGTTATAAAAACTGCCGATTGGATTGTTGACTTGGGTCCTGAAGGCGGCAATAAAGGTGGTGAAATCATTGCAGCAGGAACTCCGGAAGATATAGCAAAAAATAAAATTTCGCATACCGGCAAGTTTTTAAAACTAATGCTAAAAAAGAAATAAATTTTTTAAAATAGCTTCGGAAGTTCTGAAGCTATTTTATTTAATGTACCTTGTAAAGCTCTCCAACTTCTAGTCGAGTGTCTATAAAGTTATGTTTCGGTGGTAAAGGGCACGTTGCATAAGCTGTATGAGCACAGGCAGGACTATAAGCTCGATTAAAATCAATAGTCGTAGCCCCCTCTTCATTGGGCCAATCAACATCAATAAATCGTCCCGCTCCGTAAGTTGTGTCACCACTGGTTTTGTCTCGAAACATGACAAAGAGCGGATATTCTTTTCCGTAATCAACCGCTTCCAATCGATGTCGTTTTCCATTGAGTTCAAACTCAACAAATCCCGCAGACTTATCATTGCTAAGGGTTCCGTATACCGTAGCAACTTTTAATTTCCGATCAGTTTTATGAGGTACTAGAGTAGCTTCAACAATATACTTGGAGTTAAAAGGATAAAACCGTTCGCCTTTAAAATTTTTATAAAACGGACTATTTTTGTCGCGCAATCGAACAGCAAACTTATTCTCACGTTTTATAATGTAGAATGAATAAGTACCAAAAGAGACCTCGGTTTTATCTTTTACAGATAATTGAGAAACAGAAACTTTCTTACCATTCACACGAACATTAGGATTTTCAGTTGAAAACTCAATAGAGTCATCTTTTAACTTAATATTTCCGACGAAAAGAGGCGCGCTGTCCGGGAAAAAGTGATTATTACTTTCATGAGAGCCGATAGAATTACTCCCGGTTTTTAACCAATAAAGTCCAACTAACTTTAACCAACCATGTTCTCCTATTAGCTCATCTCGGTACACCTCTCGCCATTGCTGCCATTCTTCAACGGAAGATAAGTCAGTTTCACTAGTATCTTGTGCAAAACACGGCATAGCTTGTAGTAGAACAATAATTAGAATGCCAGATACAACTATATTTTTAATCAATTAAATAAACTCTCAATTTAAATCATTGGTTGGATATTAATAATATTTTAGAACTTCCACTAAGCTTCAATTGGTGCCTCAGGTTTGGAAAAACCGAACTTTTCAGCTAGGTCCTCTAAAACCATATAGAAACAGGGAATAATCACTAGTATGATTGAAGTCGCAAAAATGATACCAAAGCCTAGCGAGATCGCCATTGGTATCAATTGGTAAGCTTGCCGCGACTGCTCTAAAATGATAGGCGTTAAGCCACCGAAAGTCGTTAGTGTTGTTAATACAATAGGCCGAAAACGTCGCACTCCTGCTTCATGTATCGCTTCAAATACATTCATTCGCAATCGGTTTTTATTTGCCAAGTCAACCATAATCAACGCACCATTAACAACAACGCCTGCCAGAGCAACAACCCCCATAATACTAATTAGAGAAATATCATATCCCAATAATAAATGTCCAATCACCGCACCAATAGTTCCAAAAGGAATGGACAACATAACAATGACAGGTTGCGAATAACTTCTAAAAGCAATCGCCAGTAAAGAATAAATGACGAGCATGGCCATTCCAAATCCCCCCCAAAGAATCTGAGTCGACTCTCTCATTTCGGCTTGGGTACCACGAAAACTCCAGGTTATCCCGGGATACTCTTGCCTTAATTGAGGTAAGACATCTTGATTAATCGCATCAATCACACGATTGACTGCATTTTGTGGCTCTACATCCATACCGACAGTAATAACTCGCCGCCCGTCCCGCCGATCTAACGAAGTAAAGGCTTCTCCCAGTTTTGCCTGAGCCACATCTAATAATGGCACTTCTGTCCCCGTTGAAGTTTTTATTATAAAATTGTCCAAAGTATTTTGATGAAACCGCTCTTCCTCAGGCAACTTTACGCGAACTTCCACTTCATTGGTACCACGCAATTGCCGTAAAGCAACGGAACCAAAAAAGGCGTCACGTACCTGTCGGCCTATCGACTCGGGAGTCAATCCTAGCATTTCACCTTCAGGCAACACTGTGAAATCATATTGCAATTTGCCTTTGTTATAACTGTCATTGACATCTCGAGTGGCCGAAAAACTTTTCATCGTTTCAGAAAAACTTTTACTCGCTTTTGCTAATACATCTAAGTTCGTATGACTTAAGTCAACACTAATATCGTCACGCCATCCTCCTGGTCCTCGCTCAGCTTCAAACGAAATTTGATCGACACCGTCTATATCACCAATTTCATCACGCCAAAGTTCAATCACCTGTGCCGCAGTCATATCTCTTTGATCGGGCGGCAACATAACAATTTCAACATCAATAAAGTTTTTCCGTCGAACATTTGTTTTGATACCCTCAGCAACCAGGTGCAAATCATGCTCTTCGAACATTTTATGTGTTGCTTCTGTAATTTCATTAGCAACCCGCGCCGCTTGGCGCTGGGTTGTTCCGACAGGTAATCGAACCCCAGCTTCAATTTCATCGGCTGCAACACGTGGCATCATAATCATGCCCATGTGATCACTATAAGCAAACGCACCGGTCACTAATAACATAGATAACGCGGCACTAAGTGTTACGTATCGATGCTTTAAACACAAAAATAAAAAGGGACGATATTTCTCTTCAGTGAATTGATTAAAGCGTTTAGCAATCGCCCTCTGACGACGATGAACTAAGTGGCCAAGTCTAGTTTTTGCCTTGTCTGTACTGTGTGCTAAATGTGCCGGTAAAATAAATAACGCTTCAACTAAAGAAATAACTAATACCGTAATAACCACAACTGGCAAAGGCCACCAAAATAATCCCGTTGTACCAGGAATGAACATGACAGGTATAAAAGCAACTATCGTCGTTAATATGGTAAAGGTCACCGGGGCCGCAATATCTTTGGCACCTTTAATAGCCGCGGTCATAAAGTCGTATCCTTGTTCACGATACTCGTAAATATTTTCGCCAACGACTATGGCATCGTCGACGACAATACCCAACACGACCAAAAAAGCGAACATGGATATCATATTTATACTAACACCGACCATCGGCACAAATAACATTCCTCCCACAAATGATATTGTCATGCCCATCATGATCCAAAACGCTAATCGGTACTCTAAGAAGGCGCCCAAAATAATAAGAACAATAACGATTGCCAGGGCACCATTTTCAAGTAATAAATTGAGTCGATCATGAAAATCTTCAGCTCGGTTACTATCGATTCGGTAATTCACACCTTCAGGCAATGTTGAGTCCAACTCAAGCAAGACCGTTTGCACAGCTTCAGCAATTTCTAAAGGCGACTGTTTTCCGATTCGAAAAATTTCTATTTCGATCGATGGTTGCCGGTTAAATTGAGAGTGAAATCCATCTTCTTCAAATCCTTCTATAAGAGTTGCCAGATCACCAAGCCGAATACTTGTTCCGTCTTGTGAAGTTACAATTGGAATCTTGGCAAAATCTTCCGCCCATTGTTTGCGTTCATTCAGACGCAACAAAATTTCACCTTGACTGGTTTCGATTGCTCCCGCAGGGATATCTCGAGCTCCTGACTCAATTCTATCGGCAACTTCCCCTAAGCTTAATCCATATTGACGCAAAATTGGCTGTGATATTTCAACGTGAATGACGTAACCTGGAACATTGTTTAATTCGACTTGAGAAATCGCTGGCTCATTCAACAATCGATCGCGGACCCTCTCTCCCAGTTTACGTAATGTCCAAATATCAATGTCACCATATAATCCAATTTCCATCACATCACGTTGTTGAATCTGCATGTTTACTTCAGGCTCTTCAGCATCAATAGGAAATGTTCGAATTCGGTTAACAGCCTGATCAATGTCTTGAAACGCTTTCATGCGATCAAGCCCCGACACTAACTCCAAAGATACACGTCCAGAACCCTCTCGTGCAGTTGACGTCATCTCTTTAATTCCCTGAACACTTCGTACAGCTTCTTCTATCGGCTGCAATATACCTTTTTCAACTTCTTCTGGAGATGCGCCAGGATAATCAACACGAACTTCAACAATTCCGAGTTCGAATGCAGGAAAAACTTCTTTTTGAACTTGCCATGCCATGAAGACACCGCCACCGAGCAATATCATCATAAACAAATTGGCAGCAATCGAATTTCGAGCCATCCACTCGATGGGTCCAACCCAGCCCGATGGTCTTTTAGATTGATTATGAGATTCGGTCATTAGGACCCCTGGTTATTTTCGATCATTGATTGACTATCGGATGTTTTTTTATCTACACGCTCTGATTTTAGTTGCACCTCTGCACCTTGTTTTACGGTTGACAAATCTGTCGTAATCACTTCATCGCCCGATTCCAAACCTTGGTCAAGATACACATAAGATTTATCCTTTAATAAAACATCTACTTGCCGAATTGACAGTTTATTCTCTTCCCTCACCCATACGGTATTATTTTTTCTTAAGTAATCTTGAGGCAATCGAATAATATTTTCTAATTTTTTGATCGGCAATTCCGCCTCAACATAAGAGCCAACCATCAATGAAGGTAAGTTTTCACTTTTGCTAGTAAGCGCGAGAGGATCGAGCACTTCAACCAAAAGCTGTACCATACGAGTTTGTGCGGTTAGTTCCCCGACAACTTGTTTTATACATCCTGTTCGATATTCATCAGAATTCCATGCGGTTCGGTTGCGAATAACAACCGTAGAGGTCTCACTGGTGCAAGTTAAGTTTTGATTCATTGATTGAATTGGCAGCCACTTGATTTGAGACAGCGGTAAACTGACTTTCACCCAGTAACGACGATTACCTTGCAGCCTGGCTATCGGAGAACCCTCTGAAACCATAGCACCCAAATTTGTCATTTGTGAAATAATCTGTCCGTCAAAAGGTGCTTTGACTAAGGTTCGGGAAAGTTCGAGTTGGGCTTGTGCCAATTCTGCCTCAGCAGCATCAAGTCGAGACTGAGCAATTTTTAATTGTGGTTCTCGCAACACTAATGACTTTCTCAATCCTGACAACTTTGAATTAATAGCTCGATAGTCGCTTTTGGCGCGCTCTTGCTCACCTTGCTCAATAATAAAGTCCGCATTCGCTTGAGCAAGCTGAGCCTTTAATTGCTTCATGCGCAGTTCATAGTCAGACGAGTCAACTTTAATCAAAGGCTGACCTTTAGTAACCTGCCTTCCGGGTTCAAAGCTATCCAACACCTCAATCACTTGCCCCGATACTTGAGCAGATAAAGTAATAACTTGTGCCGGCTCAACAACTCCCATTGCTCGAATTGTTGGCTTATAATCTTGTCGCTCTACTTTTAAAACCTCAACCAACATCGGCGTCTTCTTCGTCGCTCCCTCTCTCTTGGCCTCCGGCTCAGTGGAAAAAATAAGCCAAACTAATAGTGCTGAAACAATCAGCATCATCACAATGACAATGGACGACTTTCCATTAGCATTCGCTTGTGGTGGACGACTCTGGCTATTATCACTCATATACAGTAATGACCTTAGTTTTTATATCGCTATTTATTATTCTACGTTTCAACCCTGACATTAGATATCACTACAAATAATAGCGCCATCGATTTATTAAAGTCAGCAACCGAAATAAACATTCTCTCAAAGGGGTTGCTTAG
This sequence comes from Pleionea sediminis, assembly GCF_007570825.1. Taxonomy (GTDB): domain Bacteria; phylum Pseudomonadota; class Gammaproteobacteria; order Enterobacterales; family Kangiellaceae; genus Pleionea; species Pleionea sediminis. The sequence goes on from NZ_SUNB01000002.1 coordinate 733,808, forward strand.
CAGCTTAATTCACTCAGTTGATATTTTCAAAAGCAGAATAACCAAAACATTATTTAATCGATTTTATAAATAACGATATAAACCACGTTCAATTGATTAGACAAAGGTGTTACTACGACAATATCTGTATCCACTTATTCAAGAGAAGGGCTCTTTTGAGAAAGAAATAAAATATACTGAACCTGAAATCTAACAAAGTTATTCGACATTTTTCATCGTATTTAAAAATTACAATGTTTAGTTCGCTAGCAATAATAGACTCTGTATCTTAGACTTGTAGTATAAACTATCTAATCCTCCTTTATATTATGGATGCCCAGATATAACAATGAGCAAGAAAAGTAGTATTAAAGTTCCAGTAGAAAAGCTAATGGTGGGCTTTAAGGTTGATCTGGAGCTACCATGGAGCAAGCATCCTTTTCTTTTTTCAAAGTTTAAAATTCGTTCTCAAAATGATATTAAAATAATTAAGCGACTTGGACTAAAGGAAGTGACCGTTTTTCCAGGACAAAGTGACCGAAAAATAGCTTTAGAAAGCCAAACTGAAGAAAAAAACGATTCTGAATGTATAGAAACAATTACCAATGCCCAATGGCAAGACAAAAATTCCAAGTTAGAAAACGCTGACAAATATCGAAAGAAACGCCATTCAATCGGTAAAAAATACGCAGAACAGGCAAAGAAAATTCAGCAAATATCTCGACAAATGAAAGCAGAGCCCGCTAATGCAATTCATGAAACCGAAGAGCTGGTTCAAAATATTGCGACCGACTTTGAAATGCAAAGAGATTTACTGACTAACTTAGTAAACTTAGGCGGCGGCAGGCACAGTCTCTATAATCACTTTCTTAATGTAACAATTCTAAGTTTGATGATGGCGCAAGCAAGAGAAATCACCGGCGAAGATCTGAGAAATCTAATACGCGGCGCCCTATTACATGATATTGGAAAAGTTGATATACCTTCACAAATTTTAAATAAGACAACAACCTTGTCTAAACCAGAGATGGCCATTTATCAAAAACATCCTCAGTATGGTCGCAAGTTGTGTGAGCTTATTGGTGATGTTCCTAAACCGGTTATGGAAATTATAGAAAAGCATCATCAGTATCTCGATGGTACAGGCTTTCCTAAGCCTCAAAAAGATCACGAAATACCAGAATTGGTGCGCATTGTATCTATTGCTAATATCTACGATAACTTGTGCAATCCAAACGACTCAAGTCAAGCAATGACGCCCAAGTTGGCATTGGCAACTCTATACTCAAAGTTTAAAACAAAACTGGACCATCAACTGGTCAACAACTTTATTTCTAAAGTTGGTATATATCCTCCAGGTAGTGTCGTTCAGTTAAACGACGAGAGTATTGGGCTTGTTGTTAGCGTCGATACTAACGACATGATGAACCCTGAAGTATTACTATACAACCCAAGTATTCCTCCTTTACAGGCCATCATAATCAATCTACAAGAGCATGATGATTTAAAAGTAGTGAATGTCTTAGAACCAGGAGCTTATCCTAAACGAGTCTACGAATATCTGGGTATTCAAAAGCGTATTGGCTTCATGTATGGAGACTCATAAACTGAGAGATATTTTTAAAGTTGAGTTTTTTAAAAGCTAGAAAGCGGTTCAATTACTTTTAGTTTTATTGGTTTTTTGAAATATTTTATCTTTAATTGCATTTAAAATAGAAACAAATTTATTCTTGTTCAATCAGTAAACTCAAACAAATTATTTTCTTTAATCTTGCGATAAACAATACCCAAATAATGAGCTTCATCGAGAAACTTATTAATACTAAATCACTATTCTTTAATCCTCGCTAATTGTCGCTCGTCACTGAACTATAGTTATCGTCCCAGTGATTGATTCGAGGTATTTTTTATGCGTCATTATTTTTTACTTACTGTTGCTCTCATGTTCTTACAACCAGCAATCAGTCTTGAACGAATTCAACAAACTTTAGTTCCTCCGCCCTTATTACCAGCTCATGAATTAACATCGCCAGGACAACCTAAAATTATCGAGGTTACGCTAACAATTGAAGAAAAGGAACTCGAAATTGACGACGGTGTTTTTATTCAAGCCCTGACATTCAATGGTAGCGTGCCGGCTCCAATGATCGTTGCCCACGAAGGTGATTATGTTGAAGTTACTTTAGTCAACCCGGCAACGAACACTATGCGGCATAATATTGATTTTCATTCAGCTACAGGCGCCATGGGCGGCGCGGCCTTAACGAACATTGCTCCTGGAGAACAAGCCATCTTACGTTTCAAAGCCACTAAAACAGGCGTATTTGTTTACCACTGTGCGCCAGGAGGAGACCTCACACCTTACCATGTTGTAGCGGGAATGAATGGAGCAATGATGGTGTTACCCAAAGACGGGTTACGCGATGGTAATAACCAAAGAGTCACTTACGACAAAGCCTATTACATTGGTGAGCAAGATTTCTATGTTCCACAAGATGCTCAAGGTAATTTCCGCCGGTTTACCAACTTAGCCGATGCGCTTGAGCCAACCTTTGAAGTAATGCGAACACTAACACCTTCGCATGTTGTCTTTAACGGTCGAAAAGGCGCCCTTTTGGGTGCCAATGCATTAACAGCAAATGTTGGAGACAATGTATTACTGATTCACTCACAAGCCACACGTGATTCTCGCCCACACATTGTTGGCGGTCATGCCGATTGGGTTTGGCAAGCCGGCTCGTTTGCTAACCGGGCCTTGGCTGATATTGAAACCTGGTTTGTTCCCGGAGGGTCAGCTGTCGCAGCGTTGTACGAGTTTAAACAGCCTGGAACCTATGTTTATGTTAATCATAATCTCATCGAAGCCATTCTTTTAGGAGCCGCAGCGCAAATAGAAGTAAGCGGAGATTGGGATAACGATTTAATGATGCAAGTTCAGCCTCCCTCACCGATTCCATAAATTTATTAATCATTAAATGGTTAGTCATTAGGATTAAGCTAATCGGCACCCCGTAGGGTGCTGATTAAATTTAAGTGTCTCAATAAAGATTATCCGACTTAACCACTTTGTTCACTTCTTTACTACATCTCTCGAAATTACCTCGAAGACTATAATTCACTATTAGAATGCGGCATAGAATTGATCGGTTATCACAAACGAAATAGACTAGGTCTCAGACTACTAACTTTACAGGGGTTGTAACAATAATGAAAAAATACGTCATCGCAATCGTCGTTAGCTTAATCATCGGAGTTATCGTCTATGCATTAATTCCCGGAGATACCGAAAATCGTTTTAATCGACTCGGCGTTAGCTATTTCGATGGTGATTATGTAATCACTTACTATGGTATGTCGGGTATGAATATATGGCTTGTCAAAGACGGTAAAGTAACCTCTGAACCGGCCAAAGGCTACTACCACACGCGTGTATTGACCGGGAACAAGTCGAGTTATCTACAGCTACCGATCACGAATACAGTTATCGAGGAGTTTAAATCGATCGAGAAATTAGCCCCCGACCAGCAGCAGTTACTTAAGTCTAAATATTCAGCGACAATCCTGGCGAAGTTCTAAATTGGACTTCTTTATTTAAAATTTTTATGAGTGCTGTCTTACTCACTAAGTGGCTTCTTTTTTATGCAAGCCATTTAGTGAGATGTACTAATAAAAATTTATGATCAGTGAAGAATGTGTTTGTTTTAACTATCAAAACAAACACGTTCTCCCTGTTTGAAACGACGTTGTCGAGTAATAGTTAAAAGAATCATTAACAGAATAAAAAAGCCTTCGGTACTTCCGCCACCGCTAGAGGATCTTTCCGAATTATTATTTCCTGCTTGTGCTTTTACAACAACCGTAACTGAGTCGCTAACGCTACGATTCGAACCGTCAGTAACGGTAAAACGAAAAGTGTAATTTCCCGAAGGTATATTATTAATACTGGCATTCAGTTGCTCGGCATTAATAATTGTTACTGCAGAGCCAGAAGTTTGTTCCCACAAAGAACTGACAATTGTATTTCCATTGTCGTTAACATTAGCCGAAAGTGAAACGTTAGCGCCGGCAGTTAACTCAGCGATTTCATTAATACTAACCGTTGGTGCAGACAATATTTCACTGACACCACCAGGATCAACTATCGTCCCGTTTGCAACATCATCACTGTCATTAGGTCCTCCATCCTCAATTGACATCATGATGCACCAATGCCCTTCCGTTAAACCACTGGCATAAACATTTAAATCAGGCGAAGGACATGCCCCCGGACTCCCGGCTACCGAATAAAGTTGATTATTATCATCAACCACAAAATCACTCCAGCCTCTTGTCGGATGAAGTTTGCGATACACTGCGTTTGCAGGAATGAATTCCCGTTGCGGAATAACCAATAAAACAGAACTACCGGTCGCGGGTAAATCCGTGATAGAAAAGTCAAACAATCCACCAACCGGATCGTAACCTTCATCACTTCCATGGTTTAGATAAGGACCAACCGTATTAATGATTGATTGATCTACCATAGCGCCGCCCTGTTCTGCAGATAAAGCAACCACTCCCAATTTTAAATTCAACCCAGGCTCAGACTCTAACCAATAACCCACATTGTTGTCTGGATCGCCAACTAACTGCTGCAATAAATGAGTGCTTGTAACGCTATCAAGATAATCAGGAATTCCATCGTTATCCGAATCTGCAATGCCTTCATCTGCATCATTGATTCCATCGCCATCACTATCATTCGAAGGTGATAATATTGGCGCTGTCGCAATCACTTTTAAATTCAGACGATCTTGGGTCGAACGAGAAGGTAATCCATCATCGGTGACAACAACTTGTGCAGAGTGGATGCTTAAGGATACGGTGGAAGGATCAAATGTAAATGTGGACGGATCATTATCCAGATCCACCAGTGTATTACTTGTACTATTCCAGTCATAAATATGAGTGTCTTGAACATTTGCATCTTCAACTCCTGCGGTTAAAGTGACTACTCCACCATCTTGAGTAATAGTTGTAACAAGAATTCCGTTTTGACTGGCAACCAAATTCACATGCGGAGCAATATTAAGTTCATAAATCGTAACTGTATGCGTGGCATTAGCACCTAAGACAGCATTGGTTGGATCTGCAAATGTTATCACTAACTGTTCAGATGTTTCGTTTAACTCATCCTCTAACAATTGAAATTCAAGGCTCGCTTCAGTGCCCTCTTCAATTGAAATCCTTCCCGCAACAATTGCTGGTGAGTAGTCGCTCGAATCAACACTACCACTGATGGTATATGGAATAGAGACAGGATATGTCGCTGCATTTCCCGATAACGATAAAGGAATACGAATCGAGTTACCTTCTGCTGCTGTCTGAGCCATTTCCAATTGTACGATCGGATTTATGTTAACCCTTTGAATTGCAACACTTCGATTTCCCGCTGAATCAATCGCCTGCCAGACAACCTGATGTCGTCCAGCAGGTAACACATCCGCACCATCAATCGTTACAGTAATTGCACCGTCAATATTATCAACTGCGGAAACAGAATCTTTAGGTATCGGCGTTAGGAAACCAGTAGCGTTCAGAGTCACCTCTTCCAACAAAGTAATTTCGGGTCCCAGTGTGTCCGTTGCCGCAAGATACTCATCAAGATTGGATTCTCCATCTCCATTTCGATCGGTAGTTGCATCAGTAGCATCAAGAGGATTTAAGTTACGATCAACCTCCCAACCATCAGGCATACCATCATCATCAGAATCAGCGACAGATGGATCAGTTCCCGCTTCAAATTCTTCGAGATTAGTTAATCCATCGTTATCGGAATCACTCGCCGCGTCATTAGCATCTTGCGGATCTAAATTATTTGCAAGTTCCCAACTATCCGTCATGCCGTCACCATCGCTATCGGCACTGTCATTTTTTGCCGGTGTCGTAAAGGTTACGACGGAACTATCGATAGCTTCACCGGCAATATTAAATGCTGTCACTTTAATAAAATAACGCGTCGCTGCATTGAGACGTACCATGGTAACAGAGTGATTTTGACTGAGTTCAAATACCGCTTCTTTATCACCCAGTTCATTATTGAGCACACCGTAACTGATTTGGCCAAATGATAATTCGTTAGTTTGCCAAGTAAGCGTTAAGGAGTTGCTGGCCAAGTTAGAGATTTGCGGTTGCTGACTAAAAGAAGGAGTGAGCAACCGAATGGTGTCGCTCGAATTAAAGCTAGCAATTGTTGACCACACTTTATTGCCTGCAATATCTGCCAATTGATATTGATACTCGTATTCAGTGCTCGGCAATAACTTGTTTAACACCATTAAATGTTGTGTTCGAATTGCCTGCGAGCCAACACTTTGCCATTGCGTTGTTCCAATAATTCGATATTGTACTTGAAGCGCACTCGGTTCAGACGTTGTAAGACTAAAGATCATTCGATCGCCAAAACTGTTAATGTCAGGACCAGCGCTAACCGTTGGAATTATCGTATCTGGCACACTAGCAGTTGTAACGGTCATATTCTTATTCAATGTTTTTGCTCGATATTGAGTCCCGTCCACAGTTCCAAATTTTGCCAATGCATCCGGCACTACCTGACTGGCAGTAAAGTCATGATGATCGGTGGAATACACCGTGCAATCGTAGGCCGTGTTCGGTATTAAACCGGTTAAGGTTAAAGTGTGCTTTTTGGTTCGTTTGGTATCACTCGTTTCAAGTGTTTCACCGCCACCAATACACACTAGCCGACCATCGGCATTAACATCGGTTACCCAACTTACAATGATCGACGTGTCTGTAACATGATCAACCGTAACGTCGCGCATAAAATGAGGATCGCCCTGATGACCTCTCTCTTTCGTTTTGAACCAATCAATTTCGCTGGTTAATAAATTACCCGAGGCATCTTCTGTTTGTACTTGATAATAATAAATCGTTTCGGGTTCTAAACCGGTAATCGCCAGATTATGGAAAGTGCGCAAACCACTTTTGGTTTCTACTCGATCCAGGTTGTCTGGCGAAGTTCCCATCACCAATACCGTGGAAGCGGGCTCATCGGTTTCCCAACGAATAACAACACTTTGATGCGTAATATTTTGAATTAACGGGGGCCCAATCATTGTCGGAGGCTCATTATCAACCTCAGGTAATGTTGTGAAACTAATCGGTTCACTTAACGTTGGCCCATTGCCGTTATTATCTTGCGACGAGACTGTGAGTTCATAAGTTGTTTCCGGAGTTAAATCGGTCAGTTGAAACTCATGCTCTAAAACATAGTGTTCTTCGGTCACCACGTGGTATTGAGTACTGTCGTTGTAAGATACGCCACTGGTTGAAGGCTCATCGGTAGTCCAGATCACCGTCGCTTCCGTTGCAGAAATATCAATGATCATTGGCGTTAATAATATGTGTGGTGGAGTCACATCGGGATTCGATAATGTCGTCACTGTTTGCGACGTACTGACTGAAGGTCCATTACCCCAAGGATCGGTGAGCGACACTACAACGTCGTATTCACTGCTCTCAGTTAAGCCATCAATCTCCAGCGAATGACAAACATCTAAATTATTTAAAATATAATCAACACCATTCACAGTGACAGTTCCATAAACAGGGCCGTCGGCGCAAAAGTTCACTTCAAACTGAGTATCAGTAATGTTGGTGATCAGCGGTCCATTGGTAAATTGCGGTGCTTTATCATAGGGTTCGCCCGTTGTGGAAAATTCGACAGTTCGACTGTCTGATACCTGTTCGTCTTTATCTTTAGAATGCACATTGGCTGTGTAATTTGTGAGTGGTTCCAGGCCATAAACAAACAGGCAGTTGTAGGTCGACAATTGATTCGACTCGAAGACTTGCCCATCGGACAATTCAATATAACCTCGTGCCGGCTTATCGGTCTCCCAAACAATAATTGCCGATCGGTCAGATATATAAGTAACCACAGGCCCCATCACAATCTTAGGAGCGACATCATTGTGCAGCAAAAAGATATCTTCGCTACTGGCCTGCGCAATTTCACGCTCGACTCGCGTAACCGCAAATCCCGAGCCCGCGGGCGGGTTAACTATTATATCGGTCGGTTGATTGTTAAAAAGAGCAAAGCCAAACTCACCATTGGCGCCGGTCAGCGCATTACTGATAGCCAATTCACCTTGATTTTCTAAATAGTAACTCGTGCCTTGTTGGGTATACGCATGATCAATTTGCAATTGAACACCAGGTACCGCAACGCCATTAGCATCGAGTGCGTCACCTGTTAAGATCGACATTGGCAAAGTAACGTCAATTTCAGTATCAACACTCAATTCAATGTTGTCCGGTAAATAATAAGTCGCCGAGTAATCGGGTATCGGATAACTCGGATTCGTTTGCCCTTCTTGCATTTGCAAATAAGGCCGTAACTTATAAAGCCCAGGAGCTAGTTTAAACTCGAAATAACCACTTGCATCTGTCGTCGCTGGCAAATCAGCAGCTTGATGATTTTCCTGATGGTGAACGGATATCAGCGTGTTATCGATTGCATTGCCTTCTGCATCACGCAGGTAACCCGATAACGTCAACGCATCTGTCAGAACAAAGGTATCACTAACATCGCCGGTCAGGGTGTAATCGGAAAATTGCGTGGTGGCCAATTGACGATTGCTCGCCGGAGGCGAAAATTGAATATCCATCGGCTGATCAGTAAACAGTGCAACTAAAAACTCACCATTAGCATCGGTTTTCGCATGTGTAACCGCTGACTTACCGTGACTTTCCAAATAATATGTCACATTGTTTTCACTAAAAACATGACTGATTTCAAGCCGAACATTTGACAATGGAGTGCCATTGCCATCAACCACCAATGCCGAAAGTTGTGCCATAGGCAAAATTAAGTTTTGAGTAGTATCGCCAGCGACTAATATATTTTCTTGTACATAAAGTTGGCTGGCAAAATCAGGCAATGGATAACTGGGCGATGGGCTCGAATTATCAACACTGGCACCAAATGGATTTAAGTGGGCCTGAATTTTGTAGTTCCCGTCTTCCACTTTAAATTGATAATTTCCAAAACCATCCGTATAAATAGCCCTGCCAATTTGATTGCCATTGTCTTGCCGATGCAATGTTAAACGCGTGTAATCCACCGGACGCCCCATCGTATCTTGCAAGACACCACTAATGGCTGAACCTTCGACTAACGAAAATATTTCGTTAGTGTCTGCCGTCACACTGTAATTGGCCACTGTTGTCACAGCTAAATCGCTGCGCTCGTCTGGCGGAATTAAACTGATATCAAAAGTCTGATCGGTAAATACAGCAAAAGAAAACTCACCATTAGTGTCAGTAATTGCATTACTACCGGTATCCGTTCCATAATTTTGTAGATAGAAACTTTGCGTATCATTATCAAAACGATGATCGATCAATAAACTGACACCAACAACCGGAGAGCCCAAGGGGTCAATCACTTGGCCAGAGACAATAGCGAAAGGCATTACAATGTCAACGTCTGTCGCTCCTGCTACCTCTATTTGTTGAGGCTGATGAAATACTGCAGCAAAATCAGGAACAGGATAAGTCGGAATGATAACCCCGGCACCATCAGGTCGAGGACCAAAAACATCGATAACCGGACGTAACTGATAGGTACCCGGTGCAACATGAAATTCATAATAACCGGAACTGTCGGTAGTCACTCGCTTACCCACTTGATCTCCATTAGATTGCAAGTGAAGGCTGACTTGTACACTATCAATCGCTCGCCCTTGATTGTCGATTACATTACCCGATAATTTTTGCGCATCTCCAATTAACGTAATGAAATGCACAACATCTTCGTCGCCTATTTTTAAATCTTCTAATGGTGTAACCGGAAATCCAGTCTCTACCGGTGCTTGTGCCGTAATAAAATAATCACCCGCAGGAATCGAGCGAAAACCATAAGAGCCATCATTTTTAGTCGTTACGGTTTTTACTTCTTCGAAGAGCTGATTAAATAAAGTCACTTCTACACTGGCAATGGGAACGCTTTCACCCGTCACAATGCCACTCACTTTAACGCCTGTTATTTGATTGGAATCAACGGGCAACTCAATAGCATCTTCACACACATCACCAACACCGTCGCCATCCGCATCAGCTTGATCAGTATTTGGTGTTATTGGGCAATTATCGACATCATTGAGAATGCCATCTTTGTCCAAGTCATTATCCGGATGAGTGGTTTTAAAACTCACAAGGTCGCTGGTCGTCACAACGCCCTCAATATTAATGGCATCAACTTTTACATAGTAAACTGTATTTTCAGTTAATCCGGTGAGCGTCACTCGATGTTTTTTACTCAAAGAAGCAACGGGCATTTCTTGATCTAAATTGTCTGGTGACACACCATAACGAACCAGTGCCGTTGTCATTATTTGAGTTTGCCAGTTAACTTGCGCACTGTGATCTTTAATATTCGTCACATAAGGTTGTACATCAAACTCAGGCGCTGGAATTACTTTTATGCCGCTGTTAAAAACTCCAGCTTCACAAGTTGCTGTATTTCCTGCAACATCAGTAATCGTAACTTGATGCTCATAATCGGTTTCGGGAATTAACAGAGTTAACAGCATTTGCTCTTCCACACTCAAGGTTAAACTTCCTTGCTGCCGCCATTGAGTATCTCCAACAGGGCGGTACTGAACAATTGCGCTACTTAATTCATCTGTTGCCCAAGTGATTTCGGCAGAGTCACCAAAACCAAGCACCTCTGGTTGTGTAATGCATTGAGGAGCCGTTGTATCAGGTGAATCACTTGTTGTTGCACTTATGTCGGCTGAAACCGAGTTACCGTTAATATCAACCGAAGTTACTCGGCAACGATATATGGTTGTCGCTCTAACGCCGGTCAGCGTTAAACGATGCTCGGTAACGCGTTCACTACTGCTCGTTTCAAAACTACCATCGCTCCCCTGGCACACTAAACGACTGTTCGTATTGATGTTGGTTCGCCAACTTATGGTCATCCGATCAAAAGCAACGTCGTCAATTCGCGGACCAGCAATAATTTCAGGTAAAATCTCTGGCGTCACAAGAGTGCGAAACGTTTGAATGCTGCTGGTCACAGAATTACCAGCAGCGTCACTAGACTCTACCTGATAGTGATACAAAGTATCTGCAATGAGACTGCTGAGATCGACTTTATGGTTTGTCTTAAAACTGGCTTTAGAATACGTCTGATTTAAATCATCCGCACTAAGTCCTAACCTGACGACCGAGGTAGCAGACTCATCCGTTTGCCACACAATGGCGGCGCTCTGATCGGTAATATCGATAGCCTCTGGACCGTATAAAATATTCGGTGCGGTTGTATCCGGTAAACTATCGGTCGTGAATTCTACAGGCCCTGCCACACTTGGACCGTTACCAAACGCATCGGTGGAAGCAACAGTTAAAGTGTAAGTCGTTGCCGGAGTAAGTCCGGTTAAAGGAATTTGATGCCGAGTAACTAACTCACCACTCGTCAACGTATTGAAATAAATTCCATCATTAAAATCGACTCGACTATCAGCGACTTCATTCGTGGTCCACTTAACAATTGCTGTCGTGTCGGTTATCGCGACAACAATAGGACCTCTTATTTCAGGCGCTTCCAAATCCAAATTGCTTAACGTTGTAACTTCGAGAGGCCCGGCAGCAACCGGCCCATTTCCTGCCGCATCGGTAATTTCGAAATTTAAAATATACAGTGTATCTGGAGTTAAATCCGTAACGGTTAATTTATGACATTTCGATAATTGAGTTAATTCATAATCCGTACCACTGACATTAATATTTCCCGTAACAGGTTCGTTTGCACAAAAGGATACGGTAAAACGGTTGTAATCCAGTGCAATAATTGTCGGGCCATCGACGTACCATGGCGGAGTTGTGTCAGGTAAAGCAGCAGTCGTGAAATCAACACTTTTCGGTTCAGAAATTAAATTGTTTTCACCAGTTGAACGAACGACAGCAGTATACAATGTACTGGGACTTAAGCCGCTCACTGGAACACTATGTTGAGAGGTTAATGATGAAAAATTAAAATCACCGACACCGCTAATGTTAACCTGACTATCACCAGGCTTGTCAGTTTCCCATTCCACAACCGCTGTTGACTGAGTAATATTAATAACAAAAGGACCAGCAATGATTTTTGGCGGCAACTCCTCAACGGTAGGAAGCGGTAATGTCGTAAAACTGACAATCTCACTTTGTGTCATGACACCTTCTGAATTATAGGCGTCAACTTGTAAAAAATACGTTGTTTCAGGAGTTAAATTTTCAAGAGGAAGTTGGTGCCCGCGAGAAAAAGAACCATCCGCTTCTTGTCGATCGAGTGCATCGCTTGATAAACCATACTTAACTATTCCGGTTGACGCTAATTCGGTTCTCCAACTTACTTTCGCTGAATCGTGAGTTATGTTGGTAATGGTCGGTTGAATTAAAAAAACAGGTGCAGGGATCACTTCACTACCAGTGTTAAAAATGCCAGTTTCACACGCACCTTCATTGCCCGCACCATCGGTTAAAAAGATTTGTTGCTCATATTCTGAATTTGGCAACAATCCGGTGAGTAGAGCTACACCGTTGAGCTGCTCTTTCGTCACAGACTTTTTCAACCATTGACTGTCACCGGTCTGTCGATAAAACACTTTGGCAACTGCAGGCTCATCACTTTGCCAACTCAATTCTACTTGCGTGGAAAAAGGACTCACCTCAACGTCACCAATGCATTGTGGTGCTACAGTATCGGTTTCGTTATCAGTAATCGTAGAAAAAACTTTACTGGAAATAAAACCATTAATGTCCGTAGAGAAAATACGACAGCGATAACCAGTAGAGGTACGTAATCCAATTAATGTCAGCCGATGTTCTTTCGTTAATTCATTACGATTTACTTCGTCAACACCCGATGTTGATTCGCACACTAAACGACTGTCACTGTTAACATTAGTACTCCAATTAATCGTTAAACTATCACTGGTCACTCGTTCAATGATCGGACCGCGAATAATTTCTGGCAAGCTGGATGAATCACTTGCCGTTGTGAATGACAACACATTACTAATAATTGTATTACCGCTAATATCGGAAGACTCGACAGTTAAAAAATAGGTCGTGTTAGGAGTCAGGTTCGTCAGTGGCATTAAGTGTTCGGCGTTAAATCCGGCACGAGACTTTAGTTCATTGAGTTGATCAGCAGCAGTACCTAAATGTATCAACGTTGTCGCGGCTTCATCGGTCTGCCAGCGAACCACCACAGAGTCGGATTGAACATCCTCAATTTGTGGTCGCCCTATTAACAAAGGCGCTGTAGTATCTGGCAGGGCTAGCGTCGTAAAAACACGAAAATCAGAAACGGTCGGACCATTGCCGTTGGCATCGGTCGAGGATACGAAAACGTTGTAATTGGTTTCCGGATTCAAACTGGTTAACTGGACACTGTGCAACGTCGTTAATTCTCGCTGGCTTAAAACTCGATAAGTTACGCCATCGTTGTAAGACACATTGCTCGTCGTAGGTTCATTTGTTCGCCAGGTGACTATCGCCGTTTTATCTGAAACATCAGTGACAACCGGCCCATAAGTAATGACCGCAGCGTCTGTATCGTTGGTAGATTTGGTTGTGAGTTCTATCGCGGAACTCGAAACCGGTCCATTGCCAGCGAGATCAGTAACTCTGGCTGAAACAGAATACCTGGTAGCCGGTTGTAAATTGTCAAACGTCTGTTGCTGACAACTCGCAGCCTCTCCCATTGAATAGTCAATACCATCAACCGTAAAGTAACCGTTGATGGCTTCATCAGCGCACAATGAAAGAGTAAAACCAATGTCAGTCACAGAAACGACCGACAAGTTTTCAGTTATCACCGGGGAAACCGTGTCAGGAGTTGCGGTTGTCGTCAAACTCGTATTTGATGGATTTGAAATATTATCAAAACTGTCTGTCGATTTAACGATCAGAGAGTAACTGGTACTCTCCGACAATCCAGACACCGCAACACTATGTCGAGTCGTCAATTTGTTAGAGACAAAAATATTACCGCCTACAATCTCAACCGAGCCTGTCGCGTCTTTATCCGTCGTCCACTCAATTAAGGCAGAATTGTTAGTGATTTCTTTAATATGTGGGCCAACAATAATTTGTGGCGCAACAGGATCACTAAAATTAACTTGTTTATTAAGTGTTTCTCCACCATTAACAGTGAAGTTAACTTCACTGGTGCTATCAAAGCCGCTATTTTCTGGCGCATTAAAAGCGATATCGTAATGACAGTCTGTTGCTCCTGATGCCAGACAATCGCTGGTCGCCAGTAACAGCATGATGTATCGCCCGTTATTATTTGTTTGAGTACTGCCATTTTGGTGAATCACGGTGTAACGTGATTCGTGGCCATTTGGCCCCTGTTCAGGCCCATTCCAGGCTTTGCTGGTAACCAGCTCAAAGCCGTTCACGGGTAAATTATTTTGATCAACCACTTGCCCGGTTAATTCTACGAAGTTGTAAACCACATCACGCGTCATATCACCACTGAGGGTGAAATCTTCAGTAAAGTGGGCGGCATTATCGGGTGCGTTTACTAAATTGACATCTTCTTTGTTAATGAATGAGCGAATCAAATAATCGCCATTAGGAACAACCCATGAGAAGGCTCCATCTTCCCCAACCGCTAACAAGTCGCCAACCTGAGAAATTTCGTTGCCATTTACTTCATACAAGGAAATAGACGCGCCTGAAATTGGGTTTCCGTTATGATCTTTGACAACACCACTTAAGGTTGCGGCAAAAAGTTGCGATACCAAAAGTGAAGACAGCAAAATAAGTCGCGCAACACCTTGTTTGAGCAGAATCCTGAAATGTTGAAAGATCTTCACTAATAACTCCAATACAAGGCGTATCGGGCAAACCTCATTGAAAGCAATTGAATCATCAACAATTATCGTCTGTTGGCGACCCCGCTATCGTAGATAAGTACTTACCCTTAGACCGGTGGCTTTGCGTATTACCCTTTCGAGCAATTTGCCTTTTCAACTCACAACACAATGTCTGACTTTGAAACTGCTTTGAAAAACTTATGGGTGAGAATGTTTTTATGACTACCGATCTAAGCCTAGAAAACCCTCAATGGAAATTCCACCTACGAAATATAGCATTTTGGAATATACAGTGGGGTTTTGTGAAGTTATGCAATTGATAAAGATTCAACCTTAAGATTCATAGTACAAATTGCGACGTCACCAGATACCAAGGCTTGCTTTCAACCTTTTTACTTCTCTATTTCGGATTAAAGAATTATCACGCTTTTTATTCTTCAATCCCCCTTTTTAATTCTTGTCCCTGAGATATAATCGGCGTCCAAATTGTTCAACAGGAGTTCGTATGTCGATTAAAAACTGCTCGATTCACAAGGTCACTCGCTCAAAACCAGGCGCTGAAGTAAAAATTCAGTTGCGCCCCAATGAGTTAGATGCGGAAGGTCCTATTGTGTCGCTATTTGAGCAATTGAAATTGACATTTCAAAGAAGCACTCAAAAACAGTATGGGCTTTTTAATCCGGAACAATCAGACAATCCGATTCCGGCGCTGATCCAAAAGGTTGAAGACGGCAATTTGAGCTTTTCAAGTATGACTCATCAGTGCGTTGAGCATTTAAAACTTCAATTTGAAAAAACAAAAGAACCCTTTAACGCCCATCTTCTTTTTGTCATTGATGAACTTGTTGAACAACCCTTCTTTTATATATTCTGGATTAATCACTCTGATGCTCAATATATATCAAATGACCTCGAAGTGGATACATTGGAATACATTAATCCAAGTAAAATAAACTATGCCTTCAAAGTCGATATCGAACAATGGAAGGTCGAAGGATGGGATCAATACATGCAATGTTTGATCGCCAAGGGAAATAAAGAAATTTCCGACGGATTTACACATTTTTCAGGGTTTATATCGAGTGTTGACTTAAAAGCACAAACGGAAGATTTTCTATCAGTAGTTGATGATTATATAGATCAACAAGAACCTGATGCAGGTCACAAGCTCAAAAGCAAAATTGTTGAGTATTGCATTGATCAAGATATGGCCGGAAATCCTGTTGATTTAAACGACTTATCAAATCAACTGGATGATGAGAAGCCGGAAGAGTTCGCCAATTTTGTTTCAAAGCAAAAGCCAGAAGTAAGACAAGAAATCTATACTGATCGAGCAAGTCTTAAAAAATATGTCCGCTTTTTTGGCCGCGACAAAAATTTAAGCATTAGTTTCTCATCAGAAATGTTTGGCGACAACATCGTGTTTGATGAAGAAGAGGACCAGTTAATCTTAAGACACATTCCAAAATCGCTGAAAGCGCAGCTAACGCGCTATATGAAAAAGAAAAAAGAGGACTAAACGTCCTCTTTCGTGCAAATCATTGTTATTAATCAATTTGATATCAGTAATCGAACCGACTCAATGAGGGTAGCCAGTCTTCTATAATACTGACGCGTAGTGCTTCTAGCTCTTCTCGAATATCCACCAATCGACGGCTTAATTCTGGATGATCCTCCCAGAAAGATTCAGGCACAGACAACACACTCGTTAACAGGTCGCCTAGGTGAAGTCCGCCTTGCGCAATAGGATTTTTTTCCAAAATATCGAAAGCTCTGGGTAACACACGCTCAAGATTGTGCTGTCGATCAATCATTAATCGCAAGTCTTCAATCGAGACTTTAGATAAAGGAGCAAGCTCAACAACTCGATTGTCATGCCGCCCCAACGAATCATCTCTATCCATAGAAATGCATCCTTCTTCAGTATCATAAATGGACATTAGATGCCCTCCATTTTAAATCCTCACAAAACATCGCAAGCTTTAAGGTTCTAGTGCTAATCGACCTATTTGAAGTCAGCCAATTCTAATCTAACTCGGTATGACTTCAATCCAATTCATTTATTCTAAGCGAAGTCAGTCACATAAACTCATACTGGCTTGCTAGAAACAATAATAATTTCACTATCGAATTATTGTGCAACTGATCTGATAGTAGCAACTAAATTTAACTATTGCATGGTTACAATTCACACGCTTAACCGAAAGTTTCGCTTTCGTGAACATTTATTGACTATTAATAAGCAATGGATCACACTTTCCGATAAATTCAATCTTTGGGATTTAAGTATGTCTCTCACTTCGTTGCTAAGACTTTGTTATCTATTTATTACTATAACCATAATTGCTTCGTGCACCCATCACAAAACGTCTGATAACAAAACATCAAAACTAGAGCTCTGGACTCAATCAGAAACAATACTTCAACTGCAAGAAAGAATGAAACAAAATGAGTTCACATCGGTTGAACTCACTCAATTTTACTTAGACAAAATTAAATCACAAGACAATAAGTTTAATAGCGTAATTGCAATAAATAATGATGCAATAAAAACGGCACAGCAACTCGACAAAGAAAGACAACTTGGAAAAGTTCGATCGCCACTTCACGGTATTCCAGTTGCGGTTAAAGACAATATCGAGACACTTGATATGCCAACAACAGCTGGCTCACTGGCACTAGAAAACAATGTTACGAAAAGAGATGCAACATTTATTAAAAATTTACGAGATGCCGGAGCTATTATCATTGCTAAAA
This sequence comes from Pleionea sediminis, assembly GCF_007570825.1. Lineage (GTDB taxonomy): Bacteria > Pseudomonadota > Gammaproteobacteria > Enterobacterales > Kangiellaceae > Pleionea > Pleionea sediminis. The sequence goes on from NZ_SUNB01000002.1 coordinate 751,423, forward strand.
CCAATTTAAGTGAATGGGCTAATATTCGCTCAGAGCGTTCTTCTTCTGGATGGAGTGCAATAGGAGGGCAAACAAAAAATCCAACAGACGTGACTCGCAGTCCATGTGGTTCAAGCTCCGGTTCAGGAGCAGTTATCGTTGCAAACTTTGCGATCGCTGCGATAGGCACAGAAACGAATGGATCGATAACTTGCCCAGCATCCGTAACAGGAGTCGTTGGAGTTAAACCGAGTGTCGGTCTGGTTAGTCGTTTCAGAGTTATTCCTATTTCACACACCCAAGATACCGCAGGACCAATGGCTAAAAATGTAACCGACGCAACCATTTTATTACACTACATGAGCTCGGAGGATCCCAAAGACCCTTTTACCATCAATAAAGATATTGAACGAAACCAAGAGTTAGTCACACTCGAAAATCCAAGCTTTTCTTTCAAAGAACTTCGACTTGGTGTCGTCAATTCGTCTGCGAGCGATCATGAAGCAGTGAAAGCACTTGAAGATTCTTTGCTTCAACGATTACAAGAGCTTGAAGTATCGCTCAAGCTCAACATGCAGCATACTCCTTATGAAGGTTTCTGGGCGGATACCTATTCCGTATTACTTTTTGAATTTAAACATAACATCAACGAGTATCTAAAATCACTGCCAAACTCTTTAAATAGCTTGACCCTGGAAAAATTAATTGAATTCAATATCGACAATAAAGAACAAGAAATGAAATACTTTCAACAAGAAATTTTTGAGAAGGCCCAGGATAAAGGTCCAATTTCCAGTAAAAGTTATTTAACGGCATTAGAGAAAATTCGTAAGGAAACTCAAGCTAGTATTAATAATAAGATTAACCACAATAAGCTCGACGCACTTATTGCCATTACCCGAGGTCCTGCGTGGAAAATAGATAAAGTCAATGGTGACCATGTTGTTGGAGGTGTTTCGACTTATTCTGCTGTTTCTGGATTTCCACACATTACAATACCTTTGGGAAAGATCTACGGCTTACCGATTGGTTTATCAATTATGGGAACAGACTATTCCGAGAGTAAATTATTAAAAATTGCCTATCAAATAGAACAGGAGCTAAAAAGAAAGCCTTTAAAAGAGATTAATTAAACTCAGTTTCACACGGATTATAATCAGGATCTTTAGAACGAGCTCGAACCTCAGCAATTAATGCTCGATAGGCTTCGAGCTCGCCGTATTGTAGTAATTTTTGGTACCAAAATTCCGATAAAGACTCATCGTACATCATCATATTTTGTGCATTAATGTATTCATCGGATTCTGTATACGCCTGTATTTGCTCTCGTTTAGAAGAATACAGTTCATAATCGTGAATGTTTCCGAGCTTGTCACTGAGCTCCTGAAGTAAAATAATGCCTGACAAGTTTGTCGCTATTGACTGACCTCGCTTCGCCAAGACTTTTCCTATTTCTGAACAGTAGTATTTAATTTCAGCAGAGTCATCGACATGACTGCCACAAAACTCAATCAAAGGTTGAGTGCTAAATCCAGATATACTCGCTTGACTGATTGCACCAGACAGTCGAAGGTGGTGACTACCAATATTAAGTTGCTTGTAGGCTTCCATAAAAATCTGAATAACATCACCCCAGTGTTCATTGAAATATCCGGCATTTAAAACTTCTCGGAAACTTTCACGAGCTGGAGCCGTTTCTCCTCGCCGCAAATAATAAAGACTGTTCACTAATTGCTTGGCACCATTGTCATCATCGGCTACCAAAGCGGGATTTAAAAATTCTGGTTGGCAAAATGGATGCTCAGATTTTGTGGAGCAATGTTCAATCAGCAAAAAAGATAACACTGGAGAATATTTTGGATCGAGCATTAATTCATTCATTAACGTTTCAAATTTTGAGTGTTTCTCTGGCTGTTCTAGTGCAGTAATGTACTCTATTAATCTCGCTAAATCGAGCTCATCCGACTCAAGGGTGTAAAACTGCTTTTCCATCCAGGCGATATCACTCTCAGTAATCGATAGTTGTTCGCGCAGTGCCTTTATATCAAACTGACACTCAATCACCCTCGCATCGGATGATTCTTCTTCACCTTGTATCGTTTGGTAGTGAGATGATTTATCATTTAACTTATCTTCACTCGTAATTCGAGTGGAGTCCGAAGCGATATCAAATCGTAGGTCACGAGGTTGTTGATGTTCAACATCAAGATGTTTTTCTTCAGAGAAATGAATTTCTTGTTTGTCAGGGCTAAATGCTAGCCAAACAATAAGTGATATTATTAAGATGCAAATTAAATATAAGCTTGTTCGAAAAGAAAACTTCATGCGAATAGAATTAAAAAAATTTCAACGATAATCTTTTTTAATACACTCAAACTTGTACTCCCAACATTACGTCTCATAGCAGCCAGGGAATTAACTAACTCACCTCGCAGACCATTAAAAAGATCAGCAAATGGCAACTCAAATTTCTTTAAGTTGCCATTCCAACACTTAATCCAATTGAGTAACTTTATATCCCTTTGCTTTCAATTGTTTGATAACACCAATATCACCAACCAAGTGCAGTCCACCAACTAAAATAAACTCGCGCTCTGGTGTCGCGATCATCGCTTCCACCTTCGGCATCCAGTTATTATTTCGAACTTCAATTAAGCTTTTATAATATTCTGGAGTTTCCTTTTTCATTGGCTCGAGCATTTCTTTATTAAATAATTCGACTTTGCCTTCAAATAGCCAGCTCACCATATTGTCTAACATTTCATCGGCTTTTGCAGCGTCTCTCATTGTGGTTAATATAATTTGATCGGCATCGACTTTATCGTGAAAAAGAGCATTAATTTGGTCATCAACCGACTCCAAAGCTAAGCGTTTCTTTCCGTCACTAATTGCTCGCTTAGTGTAAATCATATCAACACCTTCAGGCGTTGCTCCGGCTTGCAGCATTTTACCCATAACAATTTGTAAACTTGCCATTGTAGGTTTCAGAGTTAACAGGCTATCAATAGGCACTTTTTGTTCTTTGCAGAACTTCTCAAATTTTTGGTAAACCTCTGGGCTTAAATGGTCTTTTAACGTTGTCCCATCCTGATAAGAGCCGAGGTAGGCCATTTTAAATGCAGCCCCGGCCATTTCATCCATGTCGACTTCAAAGACCAAAACATCTGAGTCAGCATAAGCCTGATCGTATGCTTTAGGGATTGGGAAGTCAGAAGCGCGCAACAAATGGACGGTACCACCAATGTAAGCCACCTTGTCGTCTTTTTCGATTTTCCATATCGACGTTTTACCTTCAGCATTAAAAGAAATTAAGGCACAGAGAAATCCTAATAAAGCGTAAATTTTCAAAATCTAACTCCAAATTTAAAGTTTCTAATAGAGACATCAAGCTTAGTCATCGCTGAGACAGTCTTATTACGTCATTAATTATCATAATATTTTATCCTATTAAGCGGCCTAAAACCCTTTAAAATTAACGGTTAAAGCGGTGATCTACGTTAGAATTCGCTAGTCGTACCACCAAATCTTTGGCATAATAGCCGCCCATTTTTTAACCAAACCTTATTGTTTCTGGAGTTTCATGAAACAAATCGCGAAACATCTGCTGGAATACCCGAAATATTGGGCCGAATGCTACGGAATTGCGCCTTATTTACCCATGTCACGAGCCGAAATGGACGACCTTGGTTGGGACAGCTGCGACATTATTTTAGTCGTTGGTGATGCTTATATTGATCACCCAAGCTTTGGCATGGCCGTTATTGGCAGATTTCTTGAATCACAAGGCTTCCGTGTGGGTATCATTGCTCAACCAGACTGGAACGATCCAGCGGCATTTCAGCAATTGGGAAAACCCAATCTGTTTTTTGGTGTTTCTGCGGGCAACATGGACTCTATGATTAATCGTTACACGGCTGATTTAAAAATACGTAACGACGATGCCTACACACCTCACGGTGTTGCCGGAAAAAGGCCAGACCGAGCCGTAACCGTTTACTGCCAAAAACTAAAAGCGATCTACAAGGATGTGCCATTGATCGCTGGTGGCATCGAAGCTAGTTTACGCCGCATTGCTCAATACGATCACTGGTCAGGCAAAGTACGACGCTCAGTATTACTCGACTCAGGAGCGGACATCGTTTTATACGGTAATGCCGAACGCGCCATAGCCGAAATTGCTCACGAATTATCAATCGGTAAGTCAATTCATGAACTGACTGACATTCGCGGAACTGCCTTTGTAAGAGACGCGGTCCCCGGCGGCTATACCGAAATTGATTCCACACGAATTGACTGGCCAGGCAAGATAGACGCCATTCCTAATCCCTACGAGTACGTCCACAACGAAGGTGAAAACAACCACTCCGAAGGTGGCTGTGCCAAACAGGCCAAATTAGAAAATGCCGATGTGCCTATTCGGGTTATCCCGATGCCACTAACGCGTAAAGAAAAACTCGATCCAGCAAAAACCGTCGTGCGCCTGCCTTCTTTCGAAAAGGTTAGTAAAGATCCCGCGCTGTACGCCCACGCATCACGCGTTTTGCATTTGGAATCCAATCCTAACAACGCGAAAGCCTTAGTACAAAAACATGGCACTAAAGAAATTTGGGTAAACCGTCCGCCCATTCCATTAGAAACCGACGAAATGGATGCGGTGTTCGACTTGTCTTACCAACGCAAACCGCACCCAAGCTATGGCGACGCACATATTCCAGCGTACGAAATGATTAAGTTTTCCGTCAATATTATGCGTGGATGTTTCGGCGGTTGTACCTTTTGCTCCATCACCGAACATGAAGGTCGAGTCATACAAAGTCGATCGGAAGCTTCTATATTAAAAGAAATAGAAAACATTCGAGATAAAACCCCCGGCTTTACCGGAACCATATCCGATCTTGGCGGCCCCACAGCCAATATGTATCAACTCAACTGCGTCAGCGACGAAATTCAATCAAACTGTCGCAAATTATCATGCGTGTATCCAACCATCTGTCCCAACCTGGTAACCGACCACTCACCAACAACTCAGTTGTACCGAAAAGCACGCAATATTGATGGCGTTAAACGCGTGGCGATCGCTTCCGGTTTGCGGTACGACTTGGCCGTTGAAGATCCCGAGTACGTCAAAGAGTTAGTTCAACATCATGTTGGAGGGTATCTAAAAATAGCACCAGAGCATACGGAATCAAATACTCTGGATAAAATGATGAAACCCGGTATTGGAACTTACGACGCGTTTAAAAAATTATTCGATAAATACTCAAAAGAAGCCGGTAAAGAGCAATATTTAATTCCTTATTTCATCGCAGCACATCCAGGCTGTACCGATGAAGATATGATTAATCTTGCACTTTGGTGTAAACAAAACGATTTTAGACCTGATCAAGTTCAAACCTTTTATCCTTCGCCAATGGCATTAGCGACCGCCATGTACCACTCCGATCGCAATCCATTAAATAAGGTCACTTATAAATCAGAACAAATGTTTACTGCGAAAGAACTGCACCAACGAAAAGTTCATAAAGCACTTCTACGCTACCACGATCCAAAAAACTGGCCGTTTATTCGCGAAATACTTCAGGATAAAGGCCTTACTCACTTAATTGGTGACGATGCCAAATGCCTGGTTCCATGGGAAGATAGTGTCAACGGTTATGCAAAAAGCCGCGCGCATGGAAAAAAAGCTGGACAGAAAAAAGCAGGTCCAAAAGCCATAAAAACCAAACAAACGTCCTCCCATAAACGAGCAAAATATCATAAGAAAAGGAAGTAAGTTTTAATCGCTTACTTCCTTTGCCCTGATTCGATTGAGAATAGCAATCGAAATCTCTATCATTTCATTGAGAAACCCCTTCAAAAACTCAGCTTATTGACTATATTCATAGTTACTAATATGACTCACTAGTCGACACTATGAAAAAGAATCTACCAGTAACTGACCGAGAAAATGATTATTCGTCCGACTTAAAAATTGTCTCAACGACGGACCTTAAAGGCGCCATTACTCATGTTAATGAAGACTTCTGTACTATCGCTGGCTTTAGCAAAGAAGAACTACTTAATAAGAACCACAACATAATTCGACATCCCGATATGCCACCCGCCGCCTTTCAGAATCTATGGGATACCGTAAAACTGGGCAAGCCCTGGATGGGCATCGTAAAAAATCGATGTAAAAATGGCGACTATTATTGGGTAAATGCTTATGTAACACCATTGTATGAAGATGGTCATGTTACCGGCTATCAATCGGTCAGACTAAAGCCCCAAAAAGAGCATGTAGAACGAGCCGAGACGCTTTATAAAACACTTTGGAAACCTCCATCAGCTTTTAAAAAACTAATTACGTTTGCCCGCTCAAGTTCAAACTTAAAACTATTCTCTGCGATCGCTTTAACCAACGTATTATCCTGTCTTGTCTTATGGCTGTTTAATCATGGTAATGAAATAACTTGGTGGCCATACTTTGTTGCCGTATTGTTAATTGGTTTGCCGATTACTTTCTTGTGTACTCAATCACTGCGTACAGCCTCTGAATGGTCAAAAAATATATTTAACAACACTGTAGCAGCAGAAGTTTATTCCGGAAAAATAGACGAGGTAGGTCAAATTACTTCTGTCATTGAAATGCAAAAAGCACAACAACAAACCATTGTTTATCGAATTAACGATGCCGCATCTGGATTAAAAACAGTCGCAGATTCAGCACTTAATGCAACTCGAAAAACTCAATCTTCAATGGAAGCACAAAAAGAAGAAATCGAACAAGTTGCTACTGCTATGAATCAAATGACGGCAACCATTCAAGAAGTTGCCCGAAACACGAGTGCCACTGCTGAAGCAACAAACAAAGCTGAAGCAGAAGCCAAAGAAGGCCAAACGATTGTTAACCTCACCATGGAAGACATTAATTCGCTGGCAAAAGAAGTTGGAAATGCAACTGTCGTCATTGGAGAGTTAGAAAAAATTACTGAAAAAATTGACGGCGCAGTTGAAGAAATTCAAGGCATAGCCGAGCAAACTAATTTACTCGCTTTAAATGCAGCCATTGAAGCAGCAAGAGCCGGAGAGCAAGGCCGTGGGTTTGCCGTCGTCGCCGATGAAGTGCGTGCTCTGGCTGCGCGAGTACAAAGCTCAACAAACGAAATTCATTCAATGATTGATACCTTAAGTTCAACAACCAATAACGCAACAGAAGTGATGCAGAAAGGACAAGATTCTGCAGAAAGAAGTGTCAAACGAGCAACAGAAGCGAAACAAGCGTTACACTCGATCACCGAAGCTGTTAATCATATTATGGCAATGAGTACGCAAATCGCTACGGCAACAGAACAACAACACACGGTCTGTGAAGAAATTAATCAAAGAGTTACTAATATTAACGACGTCACCGACGCAACACTGGAAGCAACGGTAAAAAATACTCAAATGAATCAACAACTCGATGATGAAGTCACTAAATTGGGTGATGTTGTCAGACAGTTTGGCTTTAAATAAAACTTTAATCGATTCGGAAGGAATGAGTGATTGGAAAGGCATTTCAATCACTCAATTACTGTGCTTTCGTCAATAATAACTGCGGTTTAGATTAAAGAACAACATCCCAAACATCATCGTGACTCATCCAGTCGCGATATTTTTCTTCACCGCCACGCGCGCCCCAATCAGAATCAATGGTAAGTCGAGAACTTATGCCGCCACGTGGATTACAAATCATAACCAATCTCAATCGATCGGGCTCATACACTTCAACGAGATGATCGTATAACACATTAATTAACCGCTCATAAGAAACAACCACGTTTCTTAACTGATAGACATACTGCTTCAATGCTTTTAGCTCGATAATTTTATTCGTGGGGTAAAACGTTAAATAGACGGTCGCGAAGTCAGGCTGCTCTTGAACTCCCAAAAACGTGAATTCCGGGATCTTCACCTTAATTTCATACGCCCCTTCAGATGGATTAGGTAATGCTTTAAGCATCGATTTATCAATAACTTCCCAAGTATTTAATGATTTACTCATATCCTCTCTAGTGACCTTTTTTTATTGGTGGGTTAAATGAAAAACGACATTTACACTTCTCTACTGACTATGCCGTATAACGACAAAACGAACTCTTCTTACTACACTGGGGTTTAAATATAGTGCAATCTCAGCAATAATACACCTCTAAACGTCCAGACGTCCACAATCAATTAGTCAAAAAAGGCATATTGGTCACTTATGATTAATCAGCGCAAAAATAGCTTACTCTCTGCTCTTTCTGAGCGAATTCTGGTTCTCGATGGCGCCATGGGAACAATGATTCAACGTCATAAACTAAAAGAAAACGACTATCGAGGAGAACGATTTGCCGACTGGCCCAGTGATTTAAAGGGCAACAACGACCTCCTCTCACTAACGCAGCCAGAGCTAATTAAAGATATTCATCGACAATATTTAAGTGCCGGTGCCGATATTATTGAAACCAACACTTTCAATTGCAATGCTGCTTCCATGTCCGATTACAACATGGAGTCTCTCGTTGAAGAGTTAAACTTCGAAGCGGCGCAACTAGCACGTTCAGTTGCCGACGAGTTTACCGACAAAACTCGATATGTTGCTGGAGTACTCGGCCCGACCAATAAAACAGCCAGCATATCACCGGATGTTAACCGCCCTGATTTCCGTAACATCCACTTTGATGAGTTAAAAGAAGACTATCTTAATGCGGCCCGAGCGCTAGTGAAAGGCGGTGCCGATATCCTTTTGATTGAAACGATTTTTGATACACTCAATGCCAAGGCTTGTGCGTTTGCTGTCGCCGAATTGTTTGAAGAATTAGGCGAAGAAATTCCTGTAATGATTTCTGGCACAATCACCGATGCATCCGGCAGAACACTCACCGGGCAAACCACGGCCGCGTTTTATAATTCATTACGCCACCTAAAACCAATGTCTTTTGGTTTGAACTGTGCTCTGGGAGCAAAACAATTACGCACCTACGTCAAAGAGCTTAATAACATTTGTGAATGCTATGTCAGTGCACATCCCAATGCCGGTTTACCCAATGAGTTTGGCGAATATGACGAATCTCCCGAATCAATGGCAAAAGACATTGGCGAATGGGCCGACTCTGGATTTTTAAATATTGTCGGCGGCTGTTGCGGAACCACACCTGAACACATCAAAGCCATAGCCGAAGAAATTGCCACAAAAGAACATCGGACAATACCAAACATAAATAAAGCAATGCGTCTGTCTGGACTCGAACCTTTGACCATTACCGAGGAATCCTTGTTCGTTAATATCGGTGAACGCACCAACGTCACAGGCTCAGCAAAATTTTTACGCTTGATAAAAGAAGACGACTATGAAACCGCTCTTGAGGTCGCACAACAGCAAGTCGACAATGGCGCCCAAATGATCGATGTCAATATGGATGAAGGCATGTTGGATTCGGTTGAAGCGATTGAACGTTTTCTTAAACTGATTGCTTCAGAACCAGACATCAGTCGGGTTCCAGTCGTATTAGATTCTTCAAAGTGGGAAGTCATTGAAGCCGGTTTAAAATGTATTCAAGGTAAAGGTGTCGTCAATTCTATTTCATTAAAGGAAGGTGAAGAGCAGTTTATTAAACAAGCGAAACTATGTTTGCGATATGGCGCTGCAGTCATCGTTATGGCGTTTGATGAAGATGGTCAAGCAGATTCGTTTAAAAGAAAAACAGAAATTTGCCAACGCGCTTACAAAATTTTAACGGAAACTGTCTGTTTTCCTGCGGAAGATATTATTTTCGATCCAAATATTTTCGCCGTTGCGACTGGTATCGAAGAGCATAATCGTTATGGTCTCGATTTCATCGAGACTTGTCAGTGGATTAAACAAAATTTGCCTCATGCCCTCATTAGTGGTGGCGTATCTAACTTATCATTCTCTTTTCGTGGTAATAACCCTGTGCGAGAAGCAATGCATGCCGTGTTTCTTTATCACGCGATTAAAAAGGGTATGGACATGGGCATTGTCAATGCAGGCCAATTAGCCGTGTATTCTGACATTCCCGAAAACCTAAAAGAAGCCTGTGAAGATGTCGTACTCAACCGTCATCCAGATGCGACGGAGAATTTAATAAATTTAGCAGAAAGCTTTCGCGGCGATAACAAAGAGAAAGAAAAAGAACAGCAAGAATGGCGCTCCTGGCCCGTCGAAAAGAGATTGGAGCATGCTTTAGTTAAGGGTCTTACGGAATTTGTCGAAGAAGACGTTGAAGAAGCGCGTAAGAAAGCCGAAAAGCCATTGCATGTCATTGAAGGTCCGTTAATGGACGGTATGAATGTGGTCGGTGATTTATTTGGTTCAGGTAAAATGTTTTTACCGCAAGTTGTCAAATCTGCTCGCGTCATGAAAAAAGCGGTTGCCTACTTATTACCTTTTATGGAGAAAGATAAATCAAAATCCAGCTCTGCTGGAAAAGTATTACTGGCAACCGTTAAAGGTGATGTTCATGACATTGGAAAAAATATCGTTGGCGTCGTATTACAATGTAATGGATACGAAGTGATTGATCTTGGTGTTATGGTACCACCAGAAAAAATTCTTGAAACAGCACAAGAAGAGCAATGCGATATTGTCGGATTGTCCGGACTCATTACACCCTCCTTAGATGAAATGGTGCATCTGGCTTCGGAAATGGAACGGCTCGAATTTAAACAACCATTGTTGATAGGCGGAGCTACAACTTCGAGCATTCACACAGCTGTTAAAATTGATCCAAACTACCAAAATGCTGTTATACATGTTCAAGATGCTTCGCGTGTTGTTAATGTTGCTTCAAAACTCATTTCAAAAGAACATCGCGATGCTTATATAAAAGAGATGAAAAAAACTTATCAGGAAAAGCGTGAACAACGAGCCCAAAAAGATGAGTCGCGCAATCTAGTGGATTATCCAAATGCATTAAATAACCGCTTTACATGCGACTGGAGCGCCTTAGAGATTACCCGCCCCAAACAACTTGGTTCGCAAATATTGGATAATTATCCGCTTGAGAAATTAGTCGAACGTATCGACTGGACTCCTTTCTTTCGATCGTGGGAACTTGGCGGACGATATCCACAAATATTAGACGACAAAAAAATTGGTACTGAAGCTCGAAAACTATTTGATGATGCGCAAACCATGCTTAAGTCAATTGTCGACGAAAAATGGTTAACCGCAAAAGCAGTCTTTGGCTTTTATCCTGCGCAATCGGAAAATGATGATGTTATTTTGTATGATGAAAACAGTACCGAAAAAGAAAAAACACGTCTTCACTTTATACGACAACAACTGAAACGGCGTGATGACGTTGCGAACTTAAGTTTAGCGGATTATATTGCCCCTACATCAAGTAAGAGAATCGATTATATTGGTGCGTTTGCAGTTACTGCGGGTATTGGAATTGAAGCCCATTTAGAGCGCTTTGAAAAAGATCACGACGATTACTCATCCATACTTTTAAAAGCACTGGCCGATCGATTGGCTGAAGCATTCGCAGAAAAATTGCATGAACTGACTCGAAAAGAGTTTTGGGGTTATGCGCCCGACGAAGACTTATCAAACGATGAGTTAATTGCAGAGAAATACCAAGGAATTCGACCAGCGCCAGGATATCCTGCCTGCCCCGACCACACCGAAAAAGCCACCTTATGGGAATTGCTAAAAGTAAGAGAAGCGATTGGTTTACAGCTAACGGAAAGCTTTGCAATGTATCCGACAGCGGCAGTATCCGGTTGGTATTTTTCTCATCCTGAGTCACGATACTTTGGTACTGGAAAAATAAAAGAAGATCAACTCGTTGATTATGCTAAACGAAAAAATATGAGTATCAAAGACGCCAAGCGTTGGCTTTCCCCGGTCATTGCCAATAAATAAAATACAAGGGCTTTGCCTTTAACGGCAAAGCCCTTATAAAATTAATCGACTTTCTACTTTCACTCAGCCAAATTACCTGTTTAGAATTATTTCCTTTCAATACTTAGTACTAATCACTTTACACAAAGTTTCATATACTCGAAATTTTTTATCAAGCGTACGCTATACAACCTTACTCTCTTTATTTCAAAATTTAATATTTTTGTACTTATGTAGTCACTAGTGCAAAAAAATGGCATTACTTCTTGAATAAATAATAAACATTCTCATACTAGATTGTTGAGTTGGCCAGCTCTTATAAAAAATAAAGACAAATAAAATAAAAGACAGGAGCAGATAATGAGTAAAGAATTATCAAAGCGATCTCCTTTTACGTATTTATTAACGTCAACCGCCGTGTGCGCTTCGTTAATGATGTCCAACGTAAATGCAGATACTCAAACAGAAAAAAGCTTTTCACCATCCTTTCCTAATGAACAAGAACTCGTTGTTAAATTCAAATCAAGTAATGGAAGTTTAAAAACTCAGGATATAACTTCTCGCTTGCAACAATTTAACATTCAAAATAATTCATCTTTAACCATCCGACGTTCTTTAGCGTCTGGAGCACAACTCATTCATTTCAAAAATAAGCAAGAAAAAGACGCGCTTATTGCAAAACTAGAAAGTCGTGATGATGTTGAATATGCAGTTCCAAACTACCGACTGTACACAATGAAAACTCCCGACGACAGTCGTTACAACGAACAGTGGCATTACTTTGAAAGTGCCGGCGGTATCAATGCTCCTGCTGCCTGGGATATCAACGAAGGTAATGGCGCCGTTGTCGCTGTCATTGATACCGGTTACCGCCCACACGTCGATTTAGTCGATAACATTATTGGCGGTTATGATTTTATCTCTGATCCAGAAACCGCGCGCGATGGTGATGGTCGTGACAGTGATGCCAGTGATGAAGGCGATTGGTGGGGCTGGTTCGAGTGTCCCGGTATTTTTCTTCCACAACCAAGTAGTTGGCACGGTACTCACGTTGCCGGAACTATTGCTGCGGTTTCCAACAATGGAATCGGTGTCGCTGGTGTCGCACCTAAAGCAAAGGTTGTTCCAATTCGAGCATTAGGTAAATGCGGTGGAACACTAGCCGATATACAAGACAGTATCCTTTGGGCTGCTGGTATTTCAGTTTCTGGAACAACTACCAATGAATTCCCTGCTGATGTCATTAACATGTCACTGGGCGGTGGAGCTGCGTGTGATGCAGCAATGCAAGACGTGATCAATCAAGCCACGGCAGCAGGCTCTCTCGTTGTTGCTGCATCAGGTAACAGTAATGCAGACGCTTCAGGTTTTGTTCCTGCCAGCTGTGACAATGTGTTAACGGTTTCTGCGACTAATCGCAGTGGTGGAAGAGCAAACTACTCTAATTTCGGTGATGTCGTTGAAGTTTCAGCTCCTGGCGGCACTGGTTTAGGAGGCGATGCCGTATTATCAACTTTAAATACTGGAGCAGAAGGTCCGGAAGAAGATACGTATCGTGGTTATCAAGGTACTTCTATGTCGGCACCTCACGCTTCTGGTGTCGCGGCGTTACTTTTCTCTAAAAATCCTTCGGCCACTCCAGCTGAAGTTATTGACGCAATTGTGAGTTCAGCAAGAGCATTCCCTGCAACCTGTAATGGATGCGGCTCAGGCATCATTGACGCGTTCGCTGCATTAGAAGCGATTGGTGGTGGCACTACTAACCAGCCTCCTTCAGCTGATTTCTCATACTCTGTCAGTGGCTTAAGCGTTAGCTTCACTGATGGAAGCTCTGACAGTGATGGTAATGTTTCAAGCTGGAGCTGGGACTTCGGTGACGGCAATTCTTCCAGCGATGAAAACCCATCACACACTTACGCCTCAGCGGGAAGTTATACAGTAACGCTAACGGTTGAAGATGATGACGGTGCAACCGATCGTATTGCACAATCGGTTACTGTTGAAGACAACACTCCAGACAACCAGGCACCATCGGCAGACTTCACCTCATCAGCAAGAGATCTGAGCGTCCAGTTCCAAGATCAAAGTGATGACAGAGATGGCAACGTTGTTGGATGGGCGTGGGATTTTGGTGATGGAAATACTTCATCCGATCAAAACCCAGTTCATGACTACGCCAATGCCGGTACTTACACTGTGACTCTTACCGTTACCGATGACGACGGAGCAACAAACTCAACTTCTCAACAAATTGAAGTCACAGAAGCACCAGCGGGTGATCTTTCACTCGATGCGAGTGTTAGTTCGTTCTGGTTTATCCATACGATAAACCTCTCTTGGAGCGGCGCGGATAATGTTGATCAAGTTGATATCTATCGCAATGGAACTCTATTAGCAACAACTGCTAACGATGGAGCTTGGTCAGAAAGACGTTTCTTCGGTGGCAGCGGAACTTACTCTGTTTGCGAAGCAGGAACTCAATCTTGCTCCAACGAAGTTACCGTTAATTATTAATTCACTTCAACCAAAGTCCTTGCGCTTTTCTTAGCGCAAGGACATCAAAAATATCAAAATCACCTTTTGTGATGCACTTCATTATTTTAAACTTTAATCGAAAAATTTTTCTTTATCACCAAGCGCATTTATTTCAATTTAAAACTTAAACAATGCACTTTCTCTGTTACAAAAAAAATCATTAAAGTGTAAAAACCTAATAAAACACGATGTTTATAGGACAATTCTAAGACCATCTATTAACTCGCAATATTTTTACAAGAATTTTTTAATGAACAATAAATAAAACATTGGTACAACTAATTAAAAACCCACATCGCACAAACAGAAAAAACAAAAATTAAAGTTAGATTTTTTTTTATTTTCTGCATCATCATTTTATTTATTTCATTCATCAATAATGATGCATTTTTGCAACAAATATCGCGCAATGACTATAGCTTTTGCTTGCATAAATGTATCTCATTTACATACTTAATCACTTGAGTTGGCCAACTCTTTCACTCTTCAATCACAATACGGAGCAGATAATGTTAAAAAAATTATCAATTATGTCTCCCATTTCGTCATGGTTAACGTCCACTGCACTTTGTGCTTCGTTAATGCTGTCCAACGTAAATGCGGAAAATCAATCTGATCAATCAGAAGCGCCAACTTTAAGTAACCAACATGAACTGGTTGTAAAATTTAAGGCAAACAATCGCATCTTGATAGCAACGGAAGTATCAAGTTTATTAACACAGTTTAATGAACGCCACGGCTCTCAATTATCAATACAAAGAACATTAGGAACCGGTGCACAATTAATTCGGTTGGAATCATTAGACGAAAAGCAATCCATTATTGATCAATTAAAAAACCGTTCGGATGTTGAATACGTTGTTCCAAATTATCGTTTGTACCCTCTCGCAACACCGAACGACAGTCGCTATGGCGAACAATGGCAATATCACGAATCTAGTGGTGGTATTAATGCGCCTGCCGCTTGGGATATTAACAAAGGCGATGGCGCCGTTGTTGCTGTAATCGACACCGGATATCGTCCGCATGTTGATTTAATGGATAACCTACTCGAAGGCTACGACTTCATTTCTAATGCAAACACGGCTCGCGATGGTGATGGACGCGACGCCGACGCAAGTGATGAAGGCGATTGGTTTGGAATATTTGAGTGCCCAGGCGCGCCTTTTAATTCTATGAATAGCAGCTGGCACGGAACACATGTCGCCGGAACCATTGCCGCTTTAGGAAATAACTCGGAAGGTGTTACTGGTATTGCGCCAGGCGCGAAAGTTGTTCCTGTTCGTGTTCTCGGAAAATGCGGTGGAACATTGGCTGATATTCAAGATGGAATGCTTTGGGCTGCGGGTATTTCAGTCGACGGCGTTCCCGACAATCGCAACCCAGCAAAAGTCATGAACTTATCACTTGGTGGTGGTGCCGCTTGTGACGCCGCCATGCAAGATGTGGTCAACCAAGTTACTGCCGCAGGTACGTTAGTGGTCGCCGCAGCGGGCAATAGTAATGCCGATGCATCACGTTTTACGCCAGCGGGTTGCGATAATGTATTAACCATTGCTTCAACCAATCGCAACGGCGGAAAAGCCAGTTATTCGAACTACGGCGATGTTGTTGAAGTTGCTGCACCGGGAGGAGAAACGTCGGGCGGAATAGAAAATGGTATTCTCTCAACGTTAAATACCGGTACAGAAAGACCCGCCGACGACAGTTATAACTTTTACCAAGGCACGTCAATGGCTGCACCTCACGCTGCTGGAGTCTCTGCACTTTTATTCGCACAAAAACCTTCCGCTACTCCGGCTGAAGTCACACAAATTTTAATCGAAACCGCACGCGAGTTTCCATCAAGTTGCGATCAATGTGGAGCCGGAATCATCGATGCACATGCGGCACTTAGCACTTTAGATGATCATGACAATCAAGCGCCAACAGCCAGCTTCTTTGGTGATATTAATGGCCTTACTGTCAGCTTGTTTGATGACAGCTCCGATGCCGACGGCACGATCGTTAGCTGGGACTGGGACTTTGGTGATGGCAGCACTTCGACAGAACAAGATCCGATACATGTTTACCCTTCTGCCGGAAATTACTTAATTACATTAGTTGTTACCGATGATGACGGTGCGACGGGTAGCTTTTCAGTCGAAGTAGAAATTTTTGGCGGCGACGATGACAACACTCCACCCGAAGCTGACTTTAGTTTCTTCACCGATGAATTAACGGTTGAGTTCGAAGACAACAGTGGCGACCGCGATGGCGAAATTGTTGAGTGGGCTTGGAGCTTTGGTGATGGCGGAACGTCAACCGAACAAGATCCAACTTACACTTACAGCGAAGGCGGTACATTTACTGTCACCTTAACCGTTACAGACGACTTTGGTGCTTCAACGTCTATTTCTCGAGATGTCACCGTCGAAGGTCCGCCAGTGAACGACCTGGTATTGGATGCTTCCGTTACATCTTTTTTCTTTATTCACTTTATCGACTTAACCTGGACAGGTGCCGATGAGGTAGCACAAGTGGATATCTATCGTAATGGAACATTAAGAACCACCACCGGAAATGACGGTGCCTGGTTTGAGTTCCGTTTCTTCTTTGGCTCAGACACCTATCAAGTTTGCGCGGCAGGAACTGACATTTGTTCTAATGAAGTTACGGTTAATTATTAACAAAAACGATTTTATAAATAGTTAAATCATCAAACTCCCTTTTGCCTGCGCTAAGCCGCAGGCTTTTTTTACCCGCCCCGCAATACACTCAAGCCTTGGTATCAATCGCTTAGCTCTCCTCGTATATCTCCGCTGAAAGCTCGAAAAATAACCTTGACACCCTTATACTGTATGGCATACAGTATAACACATACACTGTATACCACACAGTATAAATGAAAAGCTATGTCAGACAATAAACATTACCCAAAATTGAAGAACGAGCTGCGTCGTGGCGTGCTTATTCTGGCTGTATTGTCGGAGTTACGCGTTGAGCACTATGGCTACTCACTTCGAAAAAGTTTGCTTAACAAAGGGTTAGAGATTGACGAAGGCACTCTTTATCCTCTGGTTCGCAGGCTCGAAACTCAATCACTACTCACCAGTGAGTGGCGTGAAGAAGCCAATCGGAAAAAGCGGTTTTATCGATTATCCGACAATGGAAAATCGACATTGGAACAACTCATCAAGGACTGGAAAGACGTTGAAGATGCCTTGAATAAAATTATTGAATAAGGAGTCCACATGACACTCATTGAAAATTACCTCGAGCATTTAAAAAGTTATCTACCCGATAATCTAAAGCAAGAAGTGTCCGATGAATTAGAGTCGGTACTTATGGATAAAAAAGAGGAGCAAGAAGATCGCGCTAACCGCCCTTTAACCAATGATGAAGAAGCACAACTTCTTAAAGAATTGGGGCATCCCATGCAGGTTGCATCGAGTTACTTACCCAACCAAGAGCTAATCGGACAGGAATATTTTCCCGCTTTTAAAGAAACGCTAAAAACTTCCTTAATCATTGTCTTTGTCGCAACATTCTTACTAAATTTGTCGAGCATTCTTGACAATGTCAATGTCATACAAGCAGCGATAACCGTTGTTTTCAGTACCCTTGAAACAGGGCTATTTGTCTTTGCCGTATTAACAATTATTTTCTATTTAATTCAGCAAACTCCAAAGTCGAAATCGTTTTTGTACGAATGGAGCCCACAAGAGCTTCCCAATACCAGTCAAAAACTGAAAATCAGTCGCGTCGATTCATTAATAGAACTTGCAGTATATGGGTTTTTCTTTGTTTTGTGGCTAAGCTTCTTTCACCAACCGATTGAGCTAGGAATCAAGGGTAGTAACTTACCTGTTCAACTTAGTCCGGAGTGGAGTCTTGTTTATTGGCCAATTTGCTTTGTCTTTGTCACAAGTCTATTTGTTAGCATACACAAGTTCATAAAAGCAAGTTGGCATAAAGTCAACTTAATTGTTGATATTATCGCGAGCATCGTCGCCCTAATAACTGTTGCTGCCATTATTCAATTTGAATCTTTTATTATTTTTGATCACTCAATAATTCAAACGAGTGAAGCTCAACAGCTTTTAAAAATAGCAAACTCAACGGTTTACTCAATTGCCGCGGTTATCGCTTTAATTTGCGTTTGGGATATTGTGAGGCATATTTCCAGACTTAAAAAGAAATAACCAAAGTCTACTCAAAGACATTTATATAAATATGATTTTATTAGTACGATAAGACGCGATAGTTTTTAAGTCTTATCGTACTAATAAAAAATATAAAATATAAAATATAAAATATAAAATATAAAAGCTGTAATTATTACACTTATAAAATGGTATTTTTATATATTAATTTATTACTCAATAAGAATTCGGTTATAAAAAAGTCGCTTTGCCGAAATTTCTATATAACAAAGCAACTCAATGGACATACATAAAACTAAAACAAAGAATTTAAATACAATATATTTTCTCTCTATCCACCTCCTTTCTTTTCAAATTACCAACACTTTAAATCTCAATCAACAACACCAAATAACAAAACAATATGAAGATAATTCGCTGACTAAAAACAACGTGCGTTCAACTATTAATTACTTATAACAGCTAATCACAAAAAAAATAAAGTGTTAAAAATAACAAATAAAATTATTTGCCATATTTCAAGAAATCCAGATAGCATTAATTGAGATACCTCAAAAGTATCTTGGAGTTACTGAATAAAAAAACAAAATAAATTCAGTGATAAATAAAATTTAAAATTAGGGGTTAATAATTTGAAAGATAATAAATACACTTTCAGACACTCTCTTTCTGCACTTGCAGTTTCCTTAGCCTTAGGCACCGCAACTTTACCAAGTTACTCAGCCGATGCTTCCAGTGGAGGAATCTATGGAACAGCAATGTCAAAGAGTGAAGTTTCGATTAAGAATAAAAAAACAGGATTTACAAGAACAGTAACCGCAAATGTTCAAGGAGAATTTCGATTTGGTAATTTACCGGTTGGTCAATACGAAATCACATCTGGAGGTCAAACAAAAACAATCATTGTTTCGGTCGGATCCAATACAAGAGCAAATTTAAAAGAGGAAAATTTGCTGACTGTTATTGGAGGACAGGTCTCCGCAATTGACACAACCTCAGTTGAGTCGACCACTGTTTTTACTCAGGATCAAATTCAATCAATGCCTATTGCACGTAGTCCGATTAATGTGGCACTACTTGCTCCTGGCACAGTAAAAGGAGATTCCGGCTTTGGTAATTTAGCTTCTTTCGGAGGCGCATCGGTTGCTGAAAATGGATACTTCATCAATGGTTTTGACGTAACAAACATTAGAAATTTTGTTTCCTTTGCAGACTTACCTTTTGATGCGGTTGAACAACAACAAATTAAAACGGGGGGATTTGGCGCTGAATACGGACGCTCTCTTGGTGGCGTTATAAACATAGTCACTAAAAGCGGATCCAATGAATGGGAGTTTGGTGGAGCGGCTTATTTTGAACCAAACGGTTTAAGAGAACGAGGTACCGATGTCGTTACCCAGGCTCCAATTACCAGTTCAAATATTTACTCGTCTTATCGATCGGCTAATACGCGTGAATCATTGTCCTACAATTTTTCTGCTGGCGGACCAATCATAGAAGATAAATTATTCTTCTATGGTATGTACGAAGGTCGTAGCATTCACGCCGATAGTTATGGACCCGACTCGAGTCAAGATTACATCAATAAATCACCGATGTATTTAGCAAAAATTGATTGGAATATTTCAGACGATCATTTACTCGAATATACCTACATCTTTAATGAAAATGATGATGAGTATATTTCATTCAGTAACCCTGTTGGTCAAAACTATACTGGTCGTCATGGTAATCTAGGTGATAAGTATAAAGTACGTAGTGGCGGTGACGTAAATATTGCGCGTTATACTGGATTTTTGACAGATGATCTAACCATAGCTGCACTGTACGGAAAACTGACAGCTCTCGATGGTGCAAGAGATTCGTTACCAGGATCAGACTGCCCATTGGTTTTTGAGAGGCTAACTAATCCTTCAAGGTCTACCGCGATTGGTTGTTGGAATTCTGCAGCAGAGCAATATTATGTTCCTGATGCAACAGTAGGTCCCGATAAAGATCAACGCGAATCGATTCGTTTAGGAGCAGAATTTGTTTATGGCGATCACTTAATTCGATTTGGCTACGACCAAGAAGAATTTAGATCGTCTCATCAAGGACAAACCTATACTGGCGGAGAATACTGGAGGTGGCATCGAGGAACTGGTGGCACCGTCAATGGCGAAGTTGTCGCCGAAGGAGACATCTACGTTCGTCATGTACTCAGAAACAGCCTTTCTTCGGAATATTTAGTAGAGAATACGGCCTATTACATTGAAGATAGCTGGCAGTTTAATCCGGACTTAATGCTCTATTTGGGAATACGTGCAGAGGGTTTTGCAAACTACAACGGAAATGGTGATAAATTTGTCGATGTAGATAACCAAATTGCACCTCGATTAGGTTTTAGTTGGGATATGAATGGAGATGGATCATCAAAACTGTATGGAACTCTTGGACGTTACTATATTCCAGTTGCATCGAATACCAATATCCGGGCGTCGGGAGCCGAAAGAACTATTGAAGAATATTTTTTAGCTGATCTTGCGGATCAAGACCCTACGACTGGTGCGCCAACACAATTAGGAGCTCAATTAGGAGGGCAAAATGTGAATGGCTCCTTAATTTCACCGGATCCTAGAACAATTGCTGCAACAAACTTATCTCCGATGTATCAGGATGAATTAATACTCGGATACCAAACCAAAATTGCAGATTGGTCTGTCGGAGTTCGTTATATAAACCGAGAAGTAAAAGATGGTATGGATGATTTATGTTCTCATCAACCCTTTGTAAACTGGGCCTCAGATAACGGTTACACCAACTTTGATCCAGATTCGATGGCAAGCTGTATGTTAATGAACCCAGGCAACAACTTCGGTATTGCCTTAGACTTAGAGAATAACGGCGAGTACACGGAAGTAACTATTCCCAATGAATACTTCAGCATTGGAGAATTTCAAATGGACAAATACAAGCGTCGATATGATGCCTTCGAAGTTTACTGGGAAAAACCAATGGCAGATGGTTGGTTTTTACAAGGCTCGTATACTCACGCGAAAAGTCGAGGGAACATTGAAGGCTATGTTAACTCAGGTCTCGAGCAAGCTGATGCAGGCTTAACTCAAGATTTAGATAACGTATTATTCCAGGCTGGGGCATATGGACCATTACCCAATGACCGTGAACATACAGTCAAATTGTTTGGTGTTAAAGAAATGAGTGACGAGTTATCTTTATCAGGTAATTTTCTAGCACAATCGGGCAGACCAATCAGTTGCTTAGGATATCTTCCTTTAGATACCTACCAAACTGAACTAGGTGTTGATGCTGAAAGTTTCTCTAGTTATGGAGCTTCATCATTCTTTTGTCAAGGCCAACTCGGAAACCGAGGTGACTACGGTAGAACACCATGGATCTTTAATTTTGACTTGGGTGTTTCTTACCAACCTAAGTGGGCAGACAATTTAACCATGAAGATGGATATTTTTAATCTCTTCAATCGTCAACAAGTTACTGAGTACAGTGAAACAGGTGAAATAGGTAGCGCAGCTGCCCCAGAAGCCAACCCGGACTTTTTGAATGCGGTTAACTTTCAACAACCTCGTTCTGTTCGATTTTCTGTACGATATAACTTTTAACCACACAAGAGTTCAGCTTATGCTGGACTCTTTATCATTCCTTCTTAGACGAGTTTCCATTCCTTTTAAAAAATTAATTTTACTATTACGTTTCTAACTTTAAAATTAAGATTCTATTAATCTTCTCGCGACTGATAGTTTTGCTCTTCAAATCGTGGAGAGCAAATCGCATGAAATAGTAAATCATCTGTTCCTGTGTTAGTTATTCGCTGCCAATGTTGCTCTGGAATAATAACCACATCGCCCGCTTTAACTTTAGAAGAAGATAAACCATCCACTTCAACCAGGCCCTCGCCGCACAAAATAATATAGCGCTCTACCGTATTATTTAACCGGTGCCATTGCGTGGTAACGCCTGGGCTAACTCTGGCTTGTGCGACCGATACATCGGGATCTGCCTCAGAGTTAGAAAGCTCGTTTATATAGCAACCTTCTTTAAAGTAATATTCGCGAGACTGCTCAAACTTTATAATCGTTGCCAAAGTCATAGTAAAATTTCCAAAGGTGAATATTTAAAAAAAGTTAATCAGCTTCAAACGAGTATAAACCATCTTTTACCGAAACATTCGGTGGTCGCTTATGGTTTTCAAACCAGTCGTAGCCCTCTTTGAGATTTGACCAAAAGGAATACCATCGATGATCTTTATAATCTATTAATTTCTCTTCGGACAAACGAAATGGAAAAATATGAACTCGAAAAAAACGCTGACCATTTTTCACGGCATGATTAGCCAGCGTATAAATTTCATTAATTTGCGGATCAGTCATGGCATAACAACCAATCGAGACACACTGTCCATGAATCATCAAGGCACTGCCCGTGCGACCATGATGGCGATCGTAAGCGTTTGGAAATCCAATATTGAAAGACAAATGAAATTTGCTCCAAGGATTAAACCGAGACGCATTCACCCAGTAGAAACCTTCGGGACTCTGAAAATCACCCTCTTGAAGCTTGGGGCCCAAATCACCAGAAAATGCGCATATTTTATAGTCTTTAAATAATCGAAACTTACCCGACTCATCCTCTACCCAAACCTCAAGTATTGCTGGCTTTTTAAATACCCGAAGATAAACGGGTGCTCCTAAAGTCAGATTTTTATTGGCTAATGCCTTCTCCAATACCGGTGTCATGGCCGCTATCGCATGGGTCGAACGCGCACTTGTCGGAATATCGTTATTTGATTGACTGAGAGCCAAGTTAACAAAGCCACTCAATAAACAAGAAAGTAACCATTTCATCCATTCAATTTCCTTAGGGTGTTACCTTATTCTTTCATCTCTGTCACCTATGGGCAAGCGTCTAAGATTTCTGTATATTTGGAAACAACTCAAACCAAATTAACGAAAGTAATGAATTCAGACGTTATTTCACCCGAGGCACAACAAGGTTTAAACCTGCTGCAAGTGGGCAATGTATCCGAAGCGCATCAATATTTATCGAGTGCCCGAAAAAATGGCGAGAAAAATCTGCGCATTGCGTTAGCAACGGCTATTTCATCGCGCGCACTCGGCCTGTTTGACGAATGCTTATCGGCTATCGATGATTTTTTATTAGAAATGCCCAGAGATATTAACGCTAACATCATAAAAGCGGATGCTCTCAGTGGTTTAGGCCAACTAAAAAACGCGACTACCTTTTATATGGGCGCACTCAAGCTCGCTCATAATCAACCCGGATTATCGCCTCAACTGCAAAACGATTTAGCGAGAGCACAAAAGGCTTGCCAGCAAGCGCAAAGCGTGTTCGAACAAGAGATGCGTCAAACCATCGAACAGTTAGGGATAGAAACAAATCAGGACAATCGACGCGTTAAAGAAGCGGTTGATATCTTAATGGGTAAAAAACAGGTATACCATCAACAACCAACGACATTTTACTTTCCAGGATTACCGCAAATCCAATTTTACGATCCCGAAGAATTCAGTTGGGCCGAAGACATTCTTTCTCGCAAAGATGACATTAAAAACGAACTCGAACAGTTACTCTCAAAAGGACAAGGCTTTAAACCTTACGTCGACCACAATCCCAACGCACCACAAACCGGTGATACAGGATTTTATAATAACGAAGACTGGTCTGCGTTTCATTTATACAAGTCAGGCAAAGCCATTGAAGAAAATATCGCACAGTGCCCAATAACCCATGACATATTACAATCGGCTCCCATTCCTAAAATCCCGGGGCGTTCTCCAAATATTTTATTTTCAAAATTAAAGCCAGGTACTCACATCGCACCACATCACGGTGAACTTAATACACGACTGCTTTGTCACTTGCCGCTTATTGTTCCAGACGGATGTTACCTTCGCGTTGGTAATGATAAACGCGATGTTAAAGAAGGTGAGTTTATGATCTTTGATGACTCCGTCGAGCACGAAGCGAAAAACAATAGTAACAGCGATCGTATCGTCTTAATTTTTGATATTTGGCGCCCAGAAATAAAAGAACACGAGAAAGATGTTTTATCCAAATTATTTAATCAAATAGATACGTTGAGATAATTTTAAATATTGGTCGATAGGATAACCTAACTATCGGCCAAGAACAGGCATTATAAGTGAATGACCACAGTACAATGTTGAAAATTATATTTTTTGTATCTATTCTTTCTTTGATGATTTAGTCGCTATAAATATCATGATAATAATAACGACAACAACCCCACCAACTGCAGCCCAAGTCATCTTCTTTCTCCTTACTTTAGTTAAAAAATATTCTTATAATCAAGTATAGACAAAAATCTCAAGAAGCTAATATTTGTACATAGCATGATACTTATCTGTTTTACCTCCTCAATCTACACTAAAGTAGATCAGAGTTTTTTACAATCTAATGAAGCAGCCCTTTTTAAGTTTTCTTTCGAGTTGGTTGTGAATTTTCCACAGAGGTTTGATAGCCGCAGAATCTGATAACCGTGGTAAAATGACGCGCATTCATTTTACGGTTCTTAAGGACCACCAACCTCAATATTTTGTAAAATAAGGAAATTCGATGTCAGATAACCGATATGCACCGCCGGAAACGTTAGAGTTACAAGAAACGAAAAATAACAATATTGTTCGACCTTGGTCAGTAAAACTTGGTGCTGTATTTATTATATTGTCACTTTTCCCAATGCTGTGGATAATCTTTAACGATGAATCTCTTACATTAGGTGAGGATATTTTGATCATTATCTATTTATTATTTTGGGCAGTCATTTTTACTATCTCATCTATATTAGCTTATTTTGTTTATCGTGGTGTTCGATGGGTTGCCTATTTCGTTTGCATACTCACAACACCGTTAGCGTTTATTAATTTAGTGTCTATAGACAGCAGTTATGCAGCGACAGACTATTTATATATAATCATAGATTGCTCGATAGTCGTTTTATTACTTTTGCCTGAGTCACGGCGTTGGTACGTAGAACGAAAAGCAAATGCATGACTGACTTCAACAGCAAGGCGAAACATTTCTGCTATGACTCGTTTAACACTTCTTCAGGCTGGATATTAGAAAAGTAATTATGATTTCGTATCAACCAACAGCTGACCTTTCAAAGTCCGCAGAGATTACCTATAAAAACATGCGCTCTTATTATGAGCATTACTCGGTTGATTGGAATCAATCTACTGTCGAAGAGCTGATTGCAAGTTTAAAAAACTGGGATATCCTTTTTAATGGAACGATCGTAGGAGCCATACGTTTAGCATTCGATAATTCAGGATGTTATGTCCGAGATCTACAGGTGAGCGAGTCATACCAAAATAAAGGTATCGGAGCAGCAGCACTTAAAGAATGTGAGCGAATAGCTATCCATGAGGGCGCAAGCCAGCTTCGACTAAGAGTGTTTAAAATCAGCCCTGCCTATCGCTTATATGAGAGAAATGGTTTTGTGGTTGATAAGGAAGAAGAGCGTTTCTATTACATGTCACGACAAATTCTTTAAGTGTTTTTACAAAAAACTTAGAAGAAAATTATGGAGTTAACTAAAGCAATAGTAATAGATTCAAAGCGTCACCATGTTAAATTGAGCATTGGAGAATGGAAGTTCGGCCCTTGTGTCGATATTGAGGTTTTCTGCGGCTCAAGCATTTACTTTAGGTCTAAGGCGTTGTGTAGCCCGGAGAGCAAAGAATATAATCGAGTCTCGTTATTAGATCCAAAAGAGCTACTCGAAGAAGCTTGGCTACTATTTAAAAAGAAATATCCTTTTGAAAGACTTAAAGAAACTATAAGATATGGGCTTACCGTTTTTGTATACTGGGAATTAAAAAAGTCGTTAAGTCAGTGAGGGAATCTTAGTCTTCTTCAGTCCAGAAAACTTGAGGTTATTATGAATGGAGTCAAAGTATTAAAAATATTTGGATTATGGTTACTCCCAGGTCTGATTGTTTTAGGATACACGCTCTTTACATCACCAATGGCTGGTGCATTATTACTTGGTGTAACGTTATCTTTGTCGTTGGCTATTTTAGGTGCCCCGCTGCACATCGCATTTGCGTGGAAAAATAAGAACTGGTCCGGATTTAAGTCAGCATCAACATCCGCTTTTCTCTTATTGATGATATTTATTATTGCTGCAGAAACAGGTATCTTTAACTTTACATGATTGGTTTATTTCCAGCGTCTACCAATTAAGGTGAGTCAAACCTCTAAAGCGGCGATGAGTTGTAAATAGTATGAAAGTAACTTTACTAATCCTATTAATATTGTTCTCGATCTCGTTGAGAGCTTCTGAAGTACTACCATGTGAAGACCAAGTAGAATCTGACATAAAATTAATAGAATTCGAGTTTCCAAGGTATCCGACTGATACCGTTTACGATGGCGACGGAATAGTGACCATCCAGTTTCTCGTGGACAATGAAGGACATTTAATTAAATACACCATAAAGTCTTCTGAGCCTCCCAGACTTTTTGACCGTTCCGCGCTAAGAGCTTTAAAGAATTCAGTATTCTCAAAAAGTAACGATAAAGAAATTCGTTGTGGAATCATTAATTATGATTTTATACTTGAGTAGCACTGATGACTTACGAAGACTCACTAATAGCCAATCGCTCATTTCATTTGAGTATTTCGTTCATTACCTAAAGCATTAGTTGTCTATGATCTATTTTTTTAAATACTTTGTTTTAATTTTTTTAATATTCATTGGTATATTGTTGGTTAGTTCATTTGGACCAGCAAGCGGTCTTCTTTATGATTGGGATATGAGTTACCCCAGTTGGCTTTCATCCTATGTTTATGCCCATCAGAATATATTACTAATATTTGTAATATCTACAATAGGTTTATTTTGCTCTCAGCTTTTAACGTTGAGCTATTTCAAAGCCACTTTATGTGTTCATGTTTTTGGGTATTTTGCTATGCACTTGGAAACCATTAGAGTGGGTGATTATTCATCCTTAATTTACTATCTTAATTATGTAGACTACCTAAAGTACTTTACTATTGGCATGTTACTTTCAGTTGGCTTATGGTTTTTGACAAACAAAGTTATAGATAGCATAGCAACGTATAATAAAACTCGTTCGTCATCTATTAAGTAAAAATAAATAGAATATCTGCTTTAAATTAAATTACAAAATGAATATGAGTTAATTTGGGTATCTTGCCTTTCAACATCAATATTAGGTAGCTTTTCCTTCAGCCACTTAAACAGAATATCTAATCTACTTCGATGAGTAGAAAAGGCGCAGAATTTTAGGATTATTGCTTACATCGCTTAAACTGCCAAGTTAACCACTTTTCTATGGTTTCACTTTTGTCGTTTACTTTATCAACTACTTTAGAGTTTTCATTATAATCATAAGCTTCCCATCTCCGCTCTCCAAGCAAATTTAACATGTGCATATCTGTCTTACCGTGTTTAGATCGAAAGTATGTGCTCAGCTCCTTTTTAATATTACCAGCTATAAACTTTTCATCTACCCACGTTCCGGAATCTGAAGGATTAAACCAGATTGTCCATGTTTGAGACTTCTTCGCTTCTTCATTCTCAATAACTGTGATATGCCCCCTTTTTAATTCGGCGTATTCCCATTTAGAGCAATCTGCCACAACCAACGAAGGAATTAGAAAGAATAGATAACTAATTTTCATTTTTATAACCATTATTTTTTTCATAGCAATACTAGGTCCAACTTAGTGATGATACTATCAATATTACCTTCATCCAATAAAAACATCGTTAGATATTAATAGAATTAATTAAATCTTTCTCCCTAAAGTACAAATTATCTTTGCCCCCGGTGATTCAATATTTTTGGCTAATGACGTATAGAGAATGGCAGATTCCTGTTATAGTCAAATTTTAAAAAGAGCTTATTACAGTCAAAATGAGAAGAAACGAGCATAAGTCCAACCGGCTTGCCTGCTTGAGCCACTTATGCAAACCATATTAAAATAGTCATATGGTATATCATACGGTTCTAGAGGCTTCCTACCCTCAACGTCTCTTGTAGAAAGGATATTTATGTTCAGCATATTTAAAAAGAAAAAAGAGTGGCCATTCGACCAACCAAAGAACTGTGCTGTCTTTACTATTAAACAAATAATAGAAGGAACCAGTCCAATACAGGTCGTATATCACGATCGAGAAGATGACGGCTGGCAATTTGTGAGTAATATTGAATACGCAATGGATGATGCTAAGCTTGTCAGTTTAGAAGAAATCATTAAAATTGATCCTAGTGTGTTCGAAGTCGCACATATTCAACCGGGTTACCATGCATGGAGAAATAAAGTTGGCGATAAATGGACTATAGCTAAAACGCCACCAGAAGACGATGAATGAGACTAACAAGGTGCTGAAATAAAGGCCAATAACAACAGTACTGCTGAGAAGAGCATTAGATTCTTTAGAGAAATATGAACGACTTAGAAAAATTACAAGGGTGGTATCTATCTCAGTGTAATAACGACTGGGAACATCAATACGGTGTTAAAATAGATATCTTGAATAACCCTGGCTTGAAGCTTGAAATCGATCTAAAAGGTACATCGCTAGAAAACGCTTCTTTCGATGAGTATAAATCTGACAATGAATCTGAAAGTCATTGGCTTTTCTGCAAAGTCGAAGATAAAAAATTCATAGGTGCCTCAGGTCCTTTATTGTTAGACAACATGATTGCCAATTTTTGTTAATTGGAAAGATAGCATTTAAAAATTAAATGCAAGTGAGATTGACCTAAACTCTGTCATTTAGTGAATTAATCATAAAATCAAAGCAAAAATAGAAAATAAAATCATAACCATTATTTATAATAATTAGCCTATAAAAAGGAAAAGTAATGAAATTCATATCAATAGCAGCACTTCTCATTTCACCGATTATTAATGCAGAAGTTCTTATCCATAAATGTGTCCTATCAGAATTAGAAAACGAAGGATATAAAGAGACTGAACTGCAATATGACCAATCATTTTTAGAAACTGCAGTTAACCATCACAAGAAACAGATAGCATCGATTGGCAAATCGGGATTTGAGTTGAGTCAACCCAATATCGACGAGTCAGCTTGGTATCTGATTAAATTGGGTGAGGAAGCCTGGGTTATCCGCAATTCAAACTGTCATAAAGGTGGAGATACTGGGGTAACAACAAGTAAACCACTAAAATAAATACGAACAAAACTCGAAATAATAGCTATGCGAGCCGGACGCGCTATGTGCTCGACTTGCATACCACAAGAGTAAAATATGGAAGAACCTTATAAAGATACTGCTATATTTGAAACAGATGGTAAAGGAGAGTATATAGCTTATGTTAAATGTTGGAATTCAACTGTAATATCAGAGTATCTAAAGATCGTATCAACGGTATTTTCCGAACTCAATGAAATAATTGTTGAATTTTGGTTGCATTCTGGCCAGCTCGCAACTTGAGCCCGGTTATGAAAATAATCGACGTCCTTTAGCTGTACATACGATGGTGTATCAATGGTATGAAGAGTGGTGTGAGATCGCAGATAAAAAGCTGCCCGACTCATGGTTTGAAAAAGAGATAACCGATTTTGAAAGCCGACTGATTAAAAATATTTACTCTGATATCAATCAAACTCTAAGCGCTAACTTCAAAGTAAGATATTTTAAGGACAATGAAGAAAAGCTTTTTATTAATGAATAACGTTGAACATAAATAGAGGTCAGGTTACGATTTCAATAAATAGAGAATTCATTGTTTCTATTTCTTATCGCAGCTATTTTTCCCGCTCTAAATGGACATGATATGAAACTATTACATTCTTAATCACTTTTATAGTAGCCCGAACACTAATTATTTCTTTTTTATTTTAGAACAACTCGGGATATTCTCATTGTGCGAGTAAACGTGCTTGAATGAATTATCTTTTTTGACCACCAATAGGGCGCGTCTATAGACGCACCATTTTTCCTCGTAATGCAACACCAGCAATGATAGCGCCTGCATGACATTCATAGGTTTCGCTGCTCGCGTGCACTTTCTTTTTATAGTAACTCTCAATGTCGACAACGGCATTAGCACCTTCTTTTTTCGCTCGCTCTTGTAATTGAATTAGTGCAGATAAGAAAACCCATTGACAGGCTTCTTTGTCAGATTTGTTAAAC
Source organism: Pleionea sediminis (assembly GCF_007570825.1). Classification (GTDB taxonomy): domain Bacteria; phylum Pseudomonadota; class Gammaproteobacteria; order Enterobacterales; family Kangiellaceae; genus Pleionea; species Pleionea sediminis. The sequence goes on from NZ_SUNB01000002.1 coordinate 782,152, forward strand.
GCGTTGGTTTTTTTGTTGGTTGTAAAGGTATCCATCGCTTCTTCAATTTCCGGATATTTCTGACCAGAAAAGTAAAGCTTTACTTCGGGGTCTAAACGCTCTTTAAAGTCTGAAGAAGCCATGGCTTCTTCGATATTCAATAGATGCTTGGTGTCGCGAGCCATGGTGGAGGTACAGGCAATTGATAAAGCGAGTATTAAAATATATTTGGTCATCTTAAGTTCCTTAATTTCTTTTTTGATTTTTGTTTTTACATTCAACGACATTATACCCCCAAATTAATCTAGGTTAATAGAATTGAAATATCACGTGGATATATTTGGGTGTTTAACTAATATAGAATAGTGCTTCTTTTCTGAATACAGGCTGAATAGTCTGTTACGTGATTTATAGGTTTCGAGTGGCACTCGGTATAATGGTTTCAATAGTATTTTCCGGGCAGTATGAACTGAATTAACATCGTTACCCGCTAATTTAGGAATAATAGTAAAACGTGAATTTCTATCCACGAGCGTGGCAATATACGTATTCTTTGAATCGGACACCAGGTTTCCTTCCCAGTGTCCAACGGACTTACGATTATCAATATTTTTAGAACGTTCATGGATAGATACACCGTTCACAATTTTCGTTAAGCTTCAATCTCCGCTGCGACGATGGTATCGTGATTTATACAATGGATAATTATATAAATGACGTAAAGGCTGTTCAGTATTACAACAAGTCGTTAAGCGAATTCAAGCTCCCTCCTTCCGTCAATTAATAGAGCGATTAAGTTAAAAGCATGTAGAGTAAATTCCGTTCTATTTTCAACTCTCATTTTTGATATGCGGTGAACAAAATTTATATATCTTTATCATGACGAATAATTCACCACTTTTTTTATAAAAATGAATGATTAATAACGAACATTCCAAAAATTTTAACAGCGTGAAAGTTTTTAGGTATAATCCTCTCGGAAACATCATAAAAATTCAAGAAGGAGCTAATATGAAAACATTAACTTGCATTGCAAAAATTACGGCTAAAGAAGCACACAAAGAAACCGTATTATCTGAGCTAACTAAAATTATCTCGCCGACCCTGGAAGAGAAAGGGTGTATTAATTACGATATGCATACAGATAATGACAAAGATAATACATTTATATTTTACGAAAACTGGGAGTCTGAACTAGACTTAAACAACCATATGGAATCGGAACACATTAAGCAGTGTTTTGAAGTGATTGGCGACATGCTAGATTCAGTTGAAATATCAAAACTATCGAAGGTTAGTGTTTAAAGTTTCAACTCGCTAATGGGTCAAGCTGACGTCTTTTGGCGCAGCTTGCTTAGGCATTTGAAATATGAATAATTTTAGAGTCTTTTTATCAATATCAGTATTTTCAATCAGCTTGTACTTAATTTTTGATTTGATTATCTACTCCTTCGATTGGATATTGTTATTACTTAGCGTTGTCGGTTTTGCTTGTGCTCATTATTTATGGCCGCCAAAGCAGGATGATGAAAGCGCATGGTACGATATGCTTGAAATAATCGTTGAGTTTCCCTTTAGAGCTATCGCTTTGTTCTTTCGAGAACTTTTTAAGATTTTCAAAAATACAGATTCAGATTTTGATTTATAAATACCTTTAACTCAGCGTGCCGGCTAGAAGCGCCCCATGTGTAAACTAACGATATATAGAACTTGAGTCAGAATTATTAGATTTAATTAAGCGTCACACAATAAGCGCGTAATTCATTTTGGACTATCTTAGTTGCTTCTAATATCTGATGGGCTTTTATATTTAATTGGAAATGAACAGCCATTTCTTTTGTTAGTCTCTACAATACATTGAATCATAAAATAGTATTACTCTCCTATTCGCTCGAGCAGTTTCTGTCAAGTGTGTTAAAATAATAGGTACTCACTCGACTCTTTGAGCCCGATAATCCTAGTGTTATCTTATGAATTTTATTTTAAAAGCCTCTTTTTTAATTATATTTCTTATCGCTATTATTTGGATAGCTAGCCGATTGCTATTCTTCCCTACAGAATTGAAAGTCAAGTGGACATACTCGAAGCACTCAGAAGTACTACAAGAGCTAGCAACGGAGTTAAACAAAATCGATCTAAAAAATCACTTTGTGATAGATGAGCGTTTTATATCTAATAGTAGCGATGAAGCAAAGTTAAAAATATGGGCGCTTATAAAAAAAGCTGGATTACATCAATTTGTAAATGATGAAAAAGGTGCTCGCTTATTTTTGGGAGTCATAGAATCTGAAGGACGAAAATTTGGTGCTTGGCTTCGTTTGGGCTCTTCTGACAGTGAACCAGCTTGTGAACGCGAGATGCTAAATGACAATATAAGCCAATGCGTTATAGATCTCGACGGGCCTTGGTATTACTCTGTAGATTGGTAAGAAAGAGACAGTTCAAGATTGCAGGTTTAGAAATTGAGATGTATTAAGTTAGGGAGAATATAAATATGAACTGGGAAGAAAAATTTAGGATTGTCGATTCGTGTTTAGAATCAAATCCAGACATTGATGCTGACTTTTATATTAAACCGAATGGAGCCACTCCATCAGAGGTTAGTCAGTTAACAAATAAGTTTCCTTATGTTCCTAAAGATTACATTCGGTTCTTAACGCTTTGCAATGGAGCAGATATAGCTCAAGTAAGATTTTTTGGTACGGATGAATATGAAGATAATCAGGAAATTTATTCTGATGTGTACCCTGAAGATAGCTGGTATGTTTTTGGAGCTGATGCGGGTGGTGATCCAGTAATGTTAAATGTAAAAGGATTCATAGCCATAGGCCTGAGCAAGAGCATATCCTCTGAGTATCGGATCTTAGCAGGGAATTTTTCTGAATTTTTGAATGATGTGATAATGGGTAGTAACCATCCATTATTGTTTGGTGTAAATAAAAGTGAATTTCAGGAGTTTATCCAAAAAGAAATTGAGGAAGACCCTTGGCTAGAGTTTTTAGTAGATCATAAATGGTTGAATTTTGAAACAAAATCCTAGCAATCGACCAAGGAGGACCTAAAAAACGTAGTTATTCAATATTCTTTCTTCAAATCAGTCTACTTTCGATAGTTACGAACCTTAACACCTACCGCATGCTCAGACAATCTCAGCAATAATAAGAAAGGGGCATTATCTGCCCCTTTCAAATGTGATATACAATCTCTATTTATGGCTAATAATTACGGCCATTTCATCGCCATCAACATAAGGCGTTCCTTTAAGGTCACTGTAGGTTGCTTGAATACCTAAACCGTGAACAGCTAGCTCTTTACTTAACATTTCAATTGAAAAATGTTGCAGCCAATTGAAAACTATTTTTTCAGAGGCTTCTTCGTAAATGACATATTTATCCAAAGTGACAGCCTCCTCTTCATATTTGAATGAGGAATGAATGCACCAATAGTCTTTTGGACTCCAAAAGCCATTCATGGCATTTCTTTCAAGGCTTAGGTTTTCCGATTGATTTTTAAACCGAGTCGTAGTGTAGACATCTAGAGCAATAAAACCATTGTGCGCCAAGAGCTTTTTAAACTTGGCCAACAGCGTAGAACGCTGTGATGGACTTAAAGCGCAAAAGTCGCACATTACTAAGCTAATTAGGTCAAACTTTCTTTCATCCATATAATCTAAGTAATTTCCTAAATTATACTCAATCTCTAGCTCACTCTTTACTGCTTGTTCCGATGCGTGATTTAGTGAGTTTTGAGAAAAGTCGAGACCAACAACCGTACCCAATCCTTTTTGTTTGAAACGTTGAGTATAAAGCCCGGGGCCACAACCAAAATCAATTATTTTTGATTCGCCATTAAGCCCAAACTCAGATACTAGCCAGTTTACAGAATCGTCAATGAACGAAGCCGTTCTTGAAGCGACACTAACATTAGGATCGAGGTGGTACGCTAACATTTGCTTTGCGATATGATGGTCCGTCCATAACACATCAGCTGTGTATTCAGACCAAACAGCAGGTTTTACTGTTGCTTCATCAAGTTGTTTAAACATTTTTGTAATTCCGACAATAAGTTATTCTTGCCGTCCTTACATTAGATTCAAGGTAATCTTATTGATTACCCTAAAATGGCGTAAGGACGCGTTATACAGTTAAGTTTTTGTGAAAAAGTCATTGAAACGCCTCCTTAGTTAGGTTGAAAAACACGCAAATTATACCATGACAATATAATGAGCACTATCCTGTCGATAAAGAATTAAGGAAAGAAGGTAAGATGTATTATGATGCTTCTTGTCATGCTTACTTAAAATATGGACCGGACAAAAAGAAATTCGCTATGAAATTCCTTTTTGTCGGTAGCTTTCAGTCAAAAGCAGAAATTAACGCCTAGCTCATGTAATGTGCGAACATGACACAGCTTGTTAAGTATTAATCTCCTGAGGGAGGCTCCCAAAGTTCAACCTTGTTTCCCTCTGGATCGATTACCCAGCCAAATTTACCAAATTCAGATTCATCTGTTTTCTCTAGAACATTACACCCTTCTGTTCTTAATGAATCTAAAATCTCGTTAAGATTGTCCACTCGGTAATTCACCATAAACCCTGATTCACTCGGTGCAAAATTGTCTCCATTTCCAATCATCCAAGCCGTTGTTCCCGCGAACGGTTTGCCATCGCTGTCTGTCCATTTAAAAGATGTGCCACCCCAAGCCTGAACATCAATGCCGAGATGTTTCTTATACCAATTTTGAAGCATATTAGGCTCTTTAGCTTTTATAAAAACACCACCTATTCCCGTTACCTTAGCCAGAGCTTTACTCCTCTTTAATAGCAGACCGATAAATTTAAAGCTGGATTATATCATGATTAAAGTAAGAGGCTAATGGCCGCTATCGGCCAAAAGCGGACGTCTTATTTATGTAGTTTTTCTAGCGTTTCTTTTGTTGTTGCAAAAGCGTGAATATATTTTTGATTATCGATTTTCAAATTCCAATTTTTTGTTTCGCTTTCATCAAGCTCAACTAAACCTTCCTTAAAAGAGCCTGATTTAGAAGCAATTACTGCGTACTCTGGACAAACAGGGAAATATAAGTCCGCATATTCTAAAGGCAGGCTATGAGTATTAATAACTGGATTATCAGATGTAATAAAATCCATATCTTTCGGACACTTTAAGAGTGTGAATCTGATGGCATTAGTTTGGGAAATTAACGCAGATCCCATACTATAGCCATGAACATAGCTAATCATCCACCAATTCTTATCAACCATTCTCTTTATTGCTGCATCTTTTACACTCTCGATAAATTGACTCTTCATATATGGGGTTCTCCAATATTGAGTAGCAACATAATCAAGCAAGTAAGTACGCATTTTTAGATCTTGTAAAGCCGCTAGGTTACCCTCACACAAAGAACTTAAGCTAGCGCGAAAATCCCTTTCAATTTTCTCATATCTATTTTCGATAGCTTTACTAAACAAAGCTTTACATCTTTCTATTCCTTCGGAATCACCTTTTTTTTCATAACTGTGAAATTGCGAATATGCATCTGAAAGTTCCATTAATACGCCTAAGCAGTGATTGACACAGTGAGAAAAAGAACTTCTAGAGATGTAATCTTTCAGAAATTCAGAGTCTTCTGTATCGAGAGGAGGCACTTGATAAAAATACTTTTCCTTTGCTAGCCCTTTAACAGAGTCAGAGACTATTTTATTCTTCTTGGTCGTGTACCAAACGTTTCTCCCATCTACTGCCCAAGCGCTTAAATAGTGAGCCCATACATAATGATGATTGGTTTTTATCTCTAAGTCTTTTTTCGATAACATTTTTCAATCAAGCTCATGTGAACTAGTGCTTTAACGATCTGATTTGGGCTTTTATCATTTATTTCTAAACGTCCGCTTTAAGATAAAAGCCGACATTATTGCGAATAACTATCTAGCATAGTTCATCTCCGTTATTTTTCTGTAGGAAATTCAACCTTTGCTCTTGTAAGAGATTTCTTACAAACAGTGTTTAATGATTTCTGAGTAAACTAATTGAATAGTTAATTTATTGAGATGTTACTGAACGAAATTTATGACAGTAAAAAGAAAAAGCTTAATACCCAAAATTTGAATATTAAGCTTTAAGTCGTATAAAAAATATTAATTTTATTTGAGTAAAATAGTCTTAATCACAAAAAGAATTGCCGCGCACATCGTCTCGACCAACGTCTGCCGCGTAAGTCGGCCCTAAACATTTTGCATTGATCGATGTACCCGGTTTTATTGTAAAAATTAAGTGACCATTGATCATAGTGCTAAATGTATTCGAGTTAATTAACTCTCTTTGCCCTGGTTCTTTTGAGTAGGTTATATCACCATCTTTAATGGGGACGGGATTATCAAAGCGTATAAAGTGATTTGGATTTTCTTGTGTGCCATATAGGTTAACATTGGTTGGATTAAAGTAACCCCAATTTTGTTCTGCACCTGCTGAGGTTGTAACCACCGGCCAAGCTTGTTGCCAGTCGGGCAACTCGATATCGGGAGCGTCGCCTGCTGGCACACCTGTGTAGGTAATACGCGCCGGATGACCAAACTCAAACCCATGACTGTAAACTAAATACTTAGGCTTTACTGAGTCCATCCACATTTGATCGTCACTACCATTCGTTAAAGCACCATGGTGAGGCGCAACAAGAATGTCAGCCGCTTTATTAATGATATGGCTATCGGTACGGCCGGCAGATCGATACGTGTAGCCTTTGTAAGAGGTAGATCCTGTACTTGTGCCGCTTCCGCCTGCTAAATAAGAGCGACCTTTGTAGGCACCGGTTATTACAGGATATTGCCCACCAAGATCACCCGTTGGCGCTGTCGATAAAGTTGCGTCAATTTCTTTATTAAATGCATAAAGCAATGCAGTTCGTTCAGCATCGCCCGGTAAAACAATTGACTTACCATCGTAACTTAATTCAATAATCATGCTTTGGCCGTTTTTGTTATTCGACCAACGAATTGGATCACGATTTACCGCCGCAATTTTTACATTTGCAGTACCACAGGAAGGACCGGCCATTTCCGTCATTGGATTGGCTAAAACAGTTTCACCATCTTGCTTAAACTGATAGGGCTTAAGTTGACCTGCTTTCTTGTAGCGATCCATTCCGTAAAGCAATTTTTCAGAAGCGCCAGCAACACCACGCTTGTAATGACCGTAATCTTTTTTAAAATTATTAAAGAAGTCGAAGTTTCTATTGTTCCCAGAACGAACAAGCTCCTGAACTTGGCCACCAATGAGTAAACGCTTAACCTTGCTGTACAAGCTCGATGAACTACCAGCGTGTTGACGGTTTAAAAGCCGATCGAGTAAGTTATGATGATCAGCATCGCCATGAGTTATGTATACATCGATTTCTGATTTATCTTTAAGAATGTTGTATGCGTGTAATAAACCTTTTGGCTTCTTTTCGGCCGTTCTTCCAACTTCTCTATAAAGCCCAAGCTCTACCGTTTGTGCACCATCGGTTTCACCGCAATCAACCACTAAAGCTTTGTTTTCTGGCCCAGGACACTCAACCACTAAGCAGTTACCCGGCCCCACTTGCATAACATGCAACTTGAGTTCATTGTTAATTGGCTTCGCCGAGATTAATGAAGTGTCTAACATAGGATTCAGCGGCGTTCTGTTACTTGCAAACCAATCTTTTCGTGTTTTTTTGACACCAGGGCAGTTATCGCGACAATAATAGAAATACTCGCCTGTCGCGGGAGAGGTAGAATTATCTATTTTAATAAGGCGTTTGTAATGTTGGTACTTATCTTCCCAAACTTTATTATCAAGTTCATAGCTCAGAGAATACCAAGGATTACCAGGGACGTAATTGACGTTAAATAACTCGTCTGTGTAATTTGTTTCCGTACCTTTACCGATTTGCCAAAAATCGAAATTTTTATAGCTCATGTCATTAACAACAAGCTTTTTACCAACACACTCGTTAGTAGACGATTCGTAGGTCGCACCAAAACCTCTACAGGTTTCTTGTTTAATACGTGCTTTAGCTTCGGAAATCGATTCAGTTCCGATTTTTCTAACTTTTCCATCGTCTAGCGTTACCGTGGAAAGGTTAATTCTCGTATCGGACAAAGTGCCTTTAAAACGAATGGTTGACTCGTTAGGTAAACTAATGTCAATAAAACTTTCACCCGCTTTAGGTTCATACCCTAAATCGTCGATGGCCGTGTACAAACTGGCAAAGTCGTCCATACCATCGTAAATGTTGCGCATGATTTGTTGGCCAACACAAATCTCTTTGCCATCAACCGTGACTTTTCGACTCAAAACTTCCGGTAAAAGCACTTCAAAGTTTTCAGAGTTCGCGAGATGATACGCTTTTTCTTCTGCTGCATTTCTATTACAGAATAAATTCAGTTTGTTTAATACGTGCTCTCCCGAACCTGAGCTTTTAACAACAAACTCACCACTGCTTGAGTCGATACCCATAAACTGACTATCAAAATCAACTTCGATAATAGAAGCATGAGTAGATAGACTTGCGCCTAAGCTAACCAGTAAAACGGCAAACGATTTATTAAACATTGCTCGTGCACGAGTCATAGAACTTTCCTTACGTGCGTTGATTACATTGATATTAACTGTATTCATTGTCCTGTCTCCTTAGCCTTATTGCCGATGACTTTTATTAGACGGGCTAATTAAACCGTTACTAATTTTGCTTGATGGAATCGCACCACTAAAGATAGCTTTGGTGGTTACCTTTAAGTCTTTTGCTATTTTTAGTAATGCCCATTGATCCGACAGAGTCGCTAGATTCGGCGTATAAAATTGCGGATGCTTTTGATGACCATCAGCCACTTTCCATTCGATGTCGTAATCAGCACCTTGGTCGAACATCACCAAGATATCGGCGTAACTATCGCCATTGATGTCATTAACAAATAAATACTCAGGATTCGCCCAGTCTTTGTTAACCAACTCAGCGGGATAGAAAGCGACCGCTCGATTACTGCTGTTATTATAACGAATTTTCCATTCCCATTGGCCGTCTTGCGCTTGTGTGCGAGCGGTTAAAATATCGGTTTTTCCGTCACCATCGAAGTCGCCTAAATGCAAGGTGTGTGGCAGACTTTCGCGCATATCTTGTGCAGATGCTGCATCGTAAGACAATCGCATGGCTTGATTCGCTTTCATGTCGGCAGTGCCGTCATTCGAAAGCCTTACATAACTCCAAGTATTGAAACCTTGTGACAACGCAACATGCCAACGGCTGGTTTTGGTTGCCGTATTAAAGGTTGTAAAGAACACATCGAGGCTGTTGTTATCGTCAAAGTATCCAACTCGAATACTGTTAACGTCGTTACTCGAAATGCCACTCGGTAACGAAAACACATTTCCATTTTGCGTTAAGCAATCGGCACGCGTGATATCGTCACACAATGTCCAACGTCCATTATTAATGACCAAGATTTCTGTCTTACCATTACCGGTAAAGTCACCCGCAAGTAATTCCGGCGCATAGAAATCGCTCTCATTACCCGGTATTCCATTGAATGTTCTTGAGTTGACTTCAACCCATTTACCTTCACCTTCTTCGAGGAGATACCAGGAGTACTTGTAGCTATTGGAAGAATCATTAACGTGCCAGAACTCTGCCAATATATCCGTTCGACCACTATTATTAAAATTAGCAAAGTGAAGCTGACTGGTCGTTACGCTTGAGTCAGGGCTGTTACTTGCAAAATCAGTGAGGTCGATGACTTGTTCTGTGGTGCCGTTAAAGTGCATCACTAATTCGTTATGGCCGGTTGGCTGCGAGACTCGATTTTCAATGCTGACAATATCGCCACTGCCACTACCATCGAGGTCGATCAAGTTACCGGCATAAGACGCTTTATCAAATGATAATGGGAAACGATCGACATAATAGCCATTGCTATTCGTAGCATACAATTTTCCATTGTCGGTGTACGCGCTCGTATTGTTAATAATATTGCTGGGCGTTACCGGATGACTTAAAGGATCGTCTACCTGGTTAATCGTGACGTCCGAGTTATTCGCAACATTGTTAGAAATATCTTTATCACCGTTCAACGCGAAACATCGATCAGGCGTTGCGCAATAATCGGCAGTGGACGATAACGACACTTCATTTGCACTGATATTAATTTCGGATTCAGTATCGAAAAATCCGTCAAGATTAAATGAGTTAATCAGGTCGCAAGTCCCACCCACAACATTCGTGCTACAGTTATCATCAACACTTGCAGAACAGGTTCCTGCTAGATGACATCTGGCGAAAGTCGATAATCCAAAACGTGGAATGTGAGTATTTAAACCGAATACTTTCAGTGAATTCGCTGCGGTACAATCAGCAGCGGAGTCTGCCTTACGACACGTTAAACTATTCACTGAACCGTGGATTTTATCCCAGAAGTTAGTCGCACAACGTGCCGCGTTACCTACGCCCTCTAAACGAGATCCAATATCACAAAAGTCGACATCGAAATTAATCGGTAATTTTGCGAGAGCAAAGTTCAATCCTTTATCGGAACTGAAATCGAGACGCACGTTGTCAAAATTGTAGCCAAGAATACTTAGTTGCTCGGCTTTAAAATCGATAGCATCTTTACTGACCGTGGCATCAACACTAACGTTCAACAATGGCGCTGCATCACTATTGCTCGCATTATTTTGATTCAATCGTACTTCTAGCTGACCTTTGGTATGAACATAAGGGTATTCACTTGATTTGGCCGTCACCGCTAGCTCAAGTAAACCAGTATCAGGATCGGGTTTGAGCAATAACGCCGGCACGGGCAATAATTCATTTGGTAATAGCGGTCCGCTACCAACCAGCTGAGAACCCGTATTAACTGCATCGCGTGCCATTCGGTATTGCAAATTAAGCAGCGCATTCGAGTTAAGTCGCTCAGTGGTGGTTAACGCAAAGTCTAGGCCCGATGGCACAGGACCAACAAAGTCAACGTTAAATCGTTCTAAATCAATATTAGCCCAATCGTTGGTCGCTTTTTGCAAGAAGACCTGTGCTGTCAACCCAAGCTCTAATTGACCTTGCTCAATACCAATTAGGAATCCAGCATTGGCAAATTTAAGCCAGCTAATACCAAATAATGTACGGGCATCGTTATGATTATTGGTTGTTCCACTATCGATGGTATAACCATTACCCAGATCGTCTGGACAACGCACGTCGACATTGCTCGCGGCGAGTGCCGCACAGATTTGCATTTTGGTGTTCGACAGTTTTCCGTTCACTTTGAGTTTTAGAGGATCACTAAAGTCACCCTTCAATAAAAAGTCGACGCGTCCATCAATTCCGGTTTCAAACGTTAGCGCGGTATCAGAAGAACTGGACCCGTTGTAATCTAAGTTAAGATACAAATCCGTTCCCGCATAACCAAACCAGTCTCGTCTTGCTCTTGGATGAATTTGAATCGCATTCGGATAACTGTAGTTACTCGTGCTGTCTTGACTCGCCAAATAGTCTTGATAGTCGTCGTTAACAATCTCCGGAAGAATAATTTGCATTTCAAAATTGGCTTTTCGACTACCAAGATTGAAATAAGCTTCGCCATAGAACAATTCGTTACTGGTTGTCACGCGCCTATTCGAATCCGCTTGTAACGCAGTATTACTAAAGTCAGGAAGGAACTGATTAATGGCTTCTTGGTTCGTCTCTACATCGGTCGGCAGTTTATTATAGGCTAATAAGCCCATGACACTGACACCTTGCCGAATAGGTCTATTGGAATCGCGACCTTTATGACGAGAAACGGTATTGTCTCGAACAAAAGTTTCAATAACGATTTTTGCGGTTTCAGTCAGCTCTTCAACGTTAAAATCGTGCGTTGCTAAAATGAGTGCGGATTTTTCAAAGGAAATATCTTCGAGTCCAAATCCAGATGATTTTCCAGAGTTTTGATTATCCGTATGTTTTGCATACTCAAGATCGGTCGCTGGAACGAGTTCTTCTACCGTACAATCATCGTCCCCAGAACTATTAAGAAGATCCGGTAGAGCCAACAAAAGTTTGGTTTGGTTTTCTGAGTGAATACCACTGATTAAGAAATTGAATTTTTGCGTAAAGGCGCTATTTCCATCTCGACAACTTAAAAACTCATCTTGGTTACTTTCAACGTCTTTAATCGAAACATTAACACCAGAATTTAGATAGGTTGAAAATTTCCAAGCATTTTCGGTACCTGAATATGAAAAGTCGATCGTTAAATCATTGGCATCAAGATGTATTGCGTAGTCGCCATAACGTTCTCTAAATCCTGCTAAAGCACCTTCTGCTTGCGAGCTAGAACCTAGTAGCCCAAAAAGATCGTGTGCCGTTATCGTTTGGTTGCCACTAATACTTAGTTGGGCATCAAGATTATTCGTACCATTGGTATTAACGACATCGGTAGTAAGAATCGCTGTGTACTCAGTTCCCGTTTCCCCTTGATAGCGAAGGGTTCCGCCTAGCGCTACATTAACCGATGCATTATCGTCTTGCCAATTGTAATCGATGGCAAGATTGCCTTCTTGCATGGTTGTATTAGTCAAGAATGGAATAGCGAGTGACGCATTCGAAAGCTCCGTTTCTAATCGAATACCCGATGCTGTAACAATCAATTGACCTCGTGTCGTCAATTCAACTTCACTGTCGTCACATCGCTCGTCGCCATTTATCTGGTTATTATTGGTAGGCTTGCCTTCCGAATCCAAACAAACACCTAATTCCAAAGCAGCGGTCAAAGAAGAATTTTGACCGAGACGCCCTTGGATAAAGAATCGATTAATATTGATATATTTGTGCTCGAGGACTTTTTTCCAGTCTGCACTTTCAATATTTTGCGCGGTGAAGTAATACTCCATAAGCGTTTCAATATTTTCGGAGTTCGCATCAAGAAGTTCTCCACCAATGGTTACGGTAGGTGCACCGTTGATAACCTGAGCTTCAAATATGCCATTCAATTTGGCACAACGATTATTGTTTGAATTACAGTTTTCGAAACTATTATTGGCAACTTGGCGCGGAATACTAACATTAGCTTCGGCCGTCAGTTTGTACTGTCGATCTTGAGCGACGCCTGTACCAATCGTTTCAAGACTTAATGTGCCTTTTTCAAAACGTAATGGGGATTTAATATCGCTGGTATCGGACTCTACCAGTGCAGCCCAATCATAGTTTGCATTATTCTGCGCTAAATAGTCATCGGCAAAAGAGTCGATTACATTTGAGTTTAAACTCTCGAATTCAAAATCAATCGCTTCACGGTTGTAGTCGGCGAACTTTTCGAAGCTTATCCGCCCTTTGTATTTCTTAAGGCTACTATCGTCAATATTTATTCGCTCAGTCGTTGCACAGCTTGGCTTATAAACTACTTCAGCTCCGACTTGACCTTGAACCGAAGAGAGTTGCGTTGTGGTCAAAAGCTGCAGACCAGCATGGTTTAATGCAAAACAGTTAAAACCGAAAGGATGTTGCCAGTTATAGACATCAGAAATAAACGTAAGCGCACTCTCTCCGTTCGGATTAAACTCTGTACTACCCAACAGATAAACCGAACTTTGTGTTGGCGCCTGAGCAATTTGTAGTTGAGTACCGAGTTCAATGTTAAGCGTGGAGTTTGTTTCGAACAATCCCGAACGCGACAAACCAATTCCCAGCTGGATCTCTTTAACCTTAACATTATCGTTACCACTAGCATCGTCTTCACTGCCCGTATTCTCAATCGGTAAATTCGTTTCAATACTGCCAAAGTTAGAAACATTGCTCGAATTTAATGTCGCCCGTAAGTAACTTTGTTTCGGATTGATATCAAAGTTTATCAAAGAGCTTAGAGATGCCCCCAAACTAATTTCGGTGACAACATTTGAACTCAACTGAAAATTAGAGAAGGTTTTATTAAAAATAGTTGTCATACGATTTAAATTGATTGAAGTCGATATATTCAAACCAGGATTTACATCAACAAAGGACTTGCTTTGATAAGCACCACGATAAATATTTTTTACATCGTAAGGTAGAGTCGTCCAATCAAATCGAACAGAGGGCGTTTTCGCAACGGAAACAACATCTTCTATATACTCAACCGTATTATCATCTTTATAGAGCAAGAACTGACTGTCTGAAAGTACAACGGTTAACACGGGAGAGTTTAGCGTGGGGTTAAATGCATTGTTGCCACTCGCTCCAGAATAATTACCAAATAGATCGTTCAGCTCATTTGCCTTTTGTTTCACTGTATTAGTCGCTGAAGCAAGATCCATCGTCAGAATTAACTCTTCAGAAGCTAAGTCGCCCGCAGATATCGGTGTTGTTTCAAGTAATGTAAGATAAGCGGTAACAGGCACACCATAGTTAGTTATCTGCATTCGCATTGTTGACGTATTCGTTAATATCTTTATGTCGTCAGAAACGCTAATAGCTGCCAATTCTTTATAAATATCCGAGCTTTCAATATAACTCAATTTAGTTTCGTCTTGAGCATGTTCTTGCGCAAGATTTTTCATCAACTCGTAAAGATTACACGGATTATTTTGAGAAGAACATATTTGACTTAATGTTCGGCCATCGCGGGGAAAAGGATCGTACCGGTCGTTTAAACCATCGTTATCGTCATCGTAATCTTCATTGTTACCGATTCCATCACCATCGGAATCTAGATACTCGTCAGGATCTAAAGGAAAAGCATCATCAACATCAGGGATGCCATCGTTATCATCATCAAGATCAGCATCGTCGAAAATTCCGTCGCCATCGGTATCGACAATTAATGTTGTTTTAAACATGGCCAGGAAAGGCTCAAGTCCCCTTACCATAACATGATAAGTTGCTCCCTGAATGGGATCGTTAATATGGCAGATTAATCGATTGGAATTATTTTGTGTTGATTGGCATTTAGCACTATTGATGCCCGGAAAACTACCCCGCTTAACAAAGAGTTCAGCATCACCGGTACGAACATCAAGATTAAACGTTAAACTTTTTGCTGCTTGATCTACTTTAAACGTGAAAAGCTTTCGCTCACTGTCTTCCGCACTAAAAAGTAGCTTCTCAGAATGGTTCGACAATTCTTGGCTGTGCTGAGCAATAACTTTCACACCACTGTATGTTGGATATCCTCGCAACACAATGTGATAAGTTCCAGCATCTGGATTCATGATGTCACATTGCTCTTCCGTTGTGAGACCAAATGCACCACAAGTCAAATCAGCAAGAGTCGGCTCACTGCCTCCTTTAACGAAGACATCGACATCTCCGCTTCCGCCACTTGTTGTTACGCGCAAGAAATTTTGATTTTCCGGAACCTCGATAGTGAAAAAGGATTCTTCATAATTGATTGAATTACTCAAGCCATACTGATAAACGTGATTTTTAAGTTCTTTGCTAAAGTCAGAATGATTGATTTTAAATAGACTTTTGTTTGTGTCGAGCCAACTCGCGGTACAGCGAAGTGACGCATCCGCTCCCCATGCTTGAGCTTCAACGTATTTTCCATTGGGACAGAGTAATCCGTAATGTTTGTTAGAATAGGGAATTAACTTGAAAGTCGTAGGTTCTTCAATATCGTCACCTAACGCAATGTAGGTTCCTTCATTATTTTTAATTTTTACGCCATAGTTTCCAGAACGCTCGAGAAACAATTTGTAATCAGAGTCGATTATTTCTTTAGGTACTCTTAGTGCAGTCACCTTGCCATCATGAGGACCATAGCTCCAGAAATAACGGCTTGAAAGATCGTAGTTTATTGATATCGTCGAGCTCGCTTTAAAGCGCGGACGCATATCATCTTCTAAAGAATTAAGGTCATCTAGACGCGTACAAACCGGTTGGATGCTAGCAATGTAACTGCTATTGATCTTGATATTGGCACCAGTAGCAATAAATCCAATACCACAAAAATTAGTAAATTCATTTCCGCCCTCACCACCGGCCGCTACACCTCGAACGAATTGGCCTTGTTGGCTACGACTGGCACTTGAACACAAGGGTTGAATTTTATCGAGCCAAGATCCTGAGCGACCAGCAAACCCACTTACCCAATGATTGGAACCGCACGAATGATAAATTGTATTTCCACCCGGTCTACCTATGTAACCTTGAGTGTTACCCCACTCTGGTGTTCCATCGGGTTCAACTGAACGACAGTCAAAAGTAATGCCATGAACATAAGCGTTGGTTTTCGAATAAAAACTTCTAATTGCTTTACCATCTTCGCAGCGAAAATCAACGGATTCACTACCATTACCGCCATAACTTTTAAGAACTTTAACGACATCTTGAGCTAAAGCAAAATTAGGAGGCTTACCCTCGTACATTTGAGCCGCCATACTTTCAACAGCCATTTCGAAAGCTTTACGGTCTAAATCAAGAAAATTATAGAGATTTCTACCTTGGTCAAGGATACTGCGACTAATGGAATCTTTATCTGAGAGGAGTGTTGAACTATATAAAAGACTGGTAAGAATTGAGGTTAAAACAAGAAACTTTCTCATAGTACACATCCGTAATTGCTTTGTTTTGATTCCAACTAGACCTAGAGGACGGGAGAAAAAACCGCACCCTATACAACTTGGCGAGGATGTTATTAAACATATGAGATACAGACAATGGTAATATTTGCTATTTTTTAACCAAATATTTTTGTAACAATGGCAGGCTCACGATAACCCATTGTTAGCATTAAAAATAAAGTAAAGTGGACATAATCTTTTAGCTCTGAGAACCATATATCTAGACTTTTAAAGAATAAAAACTGAGAAATGTATCCAGTTGAAATGTACTCGATTTATCAAATTATAAAAGCGTTTTTAGAGAACTGACACTAGCGTTTTATTTACCCCATGCGTGCTCCATTGGGTACGGAATTATCAACGGTTGTTAAAAC
Organism: Pleionea sediminis; assembly: GCF_007570825.1. Classification (GTDB taxonomy): domain Bacteria; phylum Pseudomonadota; class Gammaproteobacteria; order Enterobacterales; family Kangiellaceae; genus Pleionea; species Pleionea sediminis. The sequence continues at coordinate 799,031 of NZ_SUNB01000002.1, forward strand.
AACATCACCATTGTCACGATAAAAGCCGGTCACCAAACATTCCGACATAAAGGGACCTATTTGTTTATTCGGAAAATTGATCACAGCGACAATTTGCTTACCGAGTAAATCTTCTTTTGAGTAGAGAGCTTTAAGTTGAGCGCTCGACTTTAATATTCCGATTGATTCGCCAAAGTCGATTCTCAATTGATACGCCGGCTTTATTGCTTCAACAAAATCATTAACTTCAACGATGGTTCCTGCTCTCAATTCAACTTTTTCAAAATCGTTCCAAGTGATTTCTTTCATGCTAACTAGCTTTAGTTAATCGTCAATAACGTTGACTATATTAATTCTTTTTCCAAAAGTCATTGAATAAATAATCAAGCTCTGAGTTGTTGCTAAAAGATTTTAAATGCCAATGGTCTGGAAAATAATTAGTATAGTCCGGTGAGTTAAAGCGTTTATCGATTAAAATGATAACACCTTTGTCATCTTCACTTCGAATAACTCGCCCAGCAGATTGAAGAACCCTTTGCAAACTGGGGTAGCGATATGCAATATCAAATCCATTCATTCCATGATTTTCTGCATCCTGTCGAACAGATTCCCGAACGTTGTCACGCACCGACATTCCCGTGCCAATAATTATAATACCGGTTAGTGCATCTCCGATATAATCAATTCCTTCTGTGAAAATGCCGCCCGTAATGACAAACCCGGTTCGATGTGAACCATCAAAGAATTGATTGATGACGTGTTCTTTCTCTGAGTCGGTATAGTTCGACTCTTGAGTGAATATATTGTCCGTAGGATACTTCTCTTGATACGCCTCAAAAACTTTTCTTAAAAAGGCATAACTACCAAATGAAACTAAATAATTGCCTTTCTTAGCCTGAATCGTCGAGTGAATAATATCAACCAATGACCCAATGAATTGATCTCGTTGGTTATATCGCATATCAATCGTCTTTGATACACAAACCAGTTGCTGCGAGCTATCAAATAGAGAGTGCATTTTATGATATTTGACTGAGTCAGAAAGACCTAACGAATAACGCACATAACTTTCGGGTGTAAAAGTCCCTGAAAATAAAATGACGGAGCGCAACTGGCGAAAGATAGCCGATAAATATTCCCCGGTATTCATCGCTCGTAGATTTAATACTAAAGACTCGATCAATCCGTTTTGTTGGTGCTCAAGAAATCCAAAATGACGCTCCTTCGACAATTCAGAGATTTTTGAAAAACGAATAATTTGTTTAAACCATTGGGATAGCTTAGGTGACATAACTTCCGAATGAATGTTTGACATGGCTTCACTTAAACACCGAGCCGTGACGTCACCAATAGGTTTACAAACATCCACTGGAATCGCCGCTTCTGATAACTTACTCTCGAGTTGATCGACTTTAAGAAGCGCAGCGGTTATACGATTGACATAACGAGACATTGAAGGTTCATCCTCAAGAACTTCCAATGCCAATGTTTCCGAAAGCTGACCAGAATACATGTCACATGAACGCTCAATTAAATTATGCGCTTCATCAATTAAATATACAGCTTGTTTACCATTTGCGACAAAGTGAGGTAACTGAACCAGTGGATCCATTAAATAATTGAAGTCGCAAATAACAACATCAACCCAAGGCACAAGCGATAACGATAATGAAAATGGACAGACTTTAAATTTATTAGAAGCTTCTCTTATTGTAGAGTCATCCAAATTCGATTGTTCAAAGCAATAGTTCAATGCGTTATTCAATCGATCAAAATAACCAACTTTATATCGACATAGAGTTTCATCCGACTTTTCATTGGTACAAAAACAAGCTTTTTCTTTGGCAGTAATGGTCAAAACTTTTAGGGCTGGCTTGATCTCAATAAGTTTATTACATGTATTTCTGGCAGCTCTGCGTCCTGAAGTTTTAGCGGTTAAATAAACGATTTGCTTTATTTTTCCCTCACCCATCGCTTTAACTGCAGGAAATAACGTACTTACTGTTTTTCCAATTCCCGTAGGAGCTTCGAAAGCCATTATTCTTTCGTCACGAATAGAGCGATATACTTCAGCACAGAGTGCCCGCTGCCCTTCTCTAAATTCAGGGAAAGGGAATTGAAAAGCTTCGCAAGCTTTCTTGACTTTTAGCTGATGGATAAATATTTTATTCAACCATGAGCAATATTTTTCAATAGCGGCAACTGAAAAGGCTTCCAACTCGTCAATAGAATACTGGCTACTTTCAACCGATAAACTGTCGTCGTTCAAATTCATCCAAGTGAGCTGCAGGCGTATTGTTTCGATTTGATGTTTTCGACAATACATCCAGCCATAAATTTTCAGTTGAGCTAAATTAACGGAACGACTGCTTTCAGGAATGAATTCAGACTCCAAGTACGTTGTTTTAATTTCTTCAATAGTAGGTTCATTTGATACGTCATCTAGCCAAAGGCCATCTAACCTACCACGTATTAAAACTGTTTTTTCACTCCAATCATGTACGAGCTCAACAGATACTTCAGATTGATAATTCGATAATTGTTTTTTTCGTTGACTCTGGAGTTTTTGATGCCCTCGAATACCCTCATAAGACGAAGGACCACCTTCACCCCAAGATGATAAATCGCCAGTGCGACAACTAAATTCAGCCAGCTCTGTGACAGAGAACTGAAAGTCGGTTTCAGAAATTCGACCATTAGTTACATCCGATACTTCAGCATGTCCCACTTCAGAAACGTCACTTTCCATTGCATTGGCGTCAATATCGGGATTTAACTTTTCAGTCATCATAGATCACTCGAATGACTCTATGCGGTATATTATTTTTTTGATAAAAATCAAACCACGCCTTCTGATTGTTTTGCAATCGATCACCAGGCCCTTTTACTTCGATTAGTTCATAGTTGCCGTTATTATCAAAATAAATCAAATCAGGTTGACCCGACCGAAATTCTTTAGGCGACGATAAAATACGTTGAGTAATTTTATCCATATCCGAAAACGGAACTTTTTCTAATAACGTATCTAGGAGCTCAGCATCAACCATTTGCCAATGAGCGAATGAGCAAGCTAATGAATATTTTGATTGATAGGTGTCTCGAATATGAGAACGAAAGCAACTGCCATCTTGAAAAAGCTGGCGTATTTTGAGTAAGGTAGATTCACGTCTTGTTATGAACAATGGTTCATAAATATCCGCAGGCTGAGTTTGAAAAGGATTATAAAAAGCGCCCTCAATATCTTCAAAAATGCCTTGCCAATAAATCAGAGCAAACAAGGTATTAAAAACAGAATTTTCCGTCCAATACGCAACACCACCCTGTTGAGCAAGCCAATCACAAACATCCAACTCGACCGAACGTTGACTTCGACTTAATTGAATGGCTTGCTCCTCTATATAAAAAGACGTTCTATTTTTGACCGTCTCCCGTAATCGCTTTGCTAGCTTTTTTTCAAACGTTAAGACAAAACTCTTGTCATGAAAAGAGGTCGCTTCTGCATCCAATTTCTGCAATTCATACCAAGCTAACTCAGGCTTATTCAATTTTTCTAAACAGCGAATGTATCGCTCACGCGCTAATTCGTGTTGTGATTGCGGATACATTTCAGCCGCTCGTGCATATTCTCCCATCCGTTCATTTTCTCGCGCGAGGGCATAAATAATTTTGCTTCGCCTTCTTAAATATAACGTTGATTGACTTTGCAATTGTGGAATACGTTCAATCGCTTGATCCATTAATTCAGGTGTCCATTCTGGTCGCGAGTGAATCAACTCCGATAGTTCATGCAGAGTTTTTAGAGCGTCTATTTCGTCTCGGTTTTTTATCGCTAAACTCTTATCCGATATTGAATAACTCTCATAAGTCATTAGTCCGAGATCTTGTAAAACAAACTCGGTTAAATCTTGACGGAGATTGCCAAAGAATAATAAACGATAGGTTTCAAAGTTATCACTGGGAACAAAAAGAATCGTGTGATCAATTATCGCTTGAGGAATGTCGTGATTTTCACAAAATTCAATAACAAAAAGCTCAAGTTCTTTTCGCTTAAAGTTCTTCCATTCCGATTTATTAAAGGCTTTTACCAATTCCGCTTTATTAAATAGAGTTATCCAGTCAGCGACACTTTGTGACTCTAATTCAGACACTAAATTAGCGTTTATAAGCTCTTTGAGCGCCTCATCTTTGTCGTTAATCTCGGTATAATTCAGTTTATCAAGTCGGAAAAGCTGACCTTTTCTCATATAACAACGAGTGAGTAACTTTTGGGCATCTGCGCTTAAACAGGAGAACGTTTTGTAAAAACGAGATTCTTTTTCTGACAATAGAAATGAGTATCGATCGGCAACGAAAGACAATAATATTTTAAAATTAGAAAGATAGTAATCGGGTTGTAGTACCACCGATTCAACATTCGTCTCCAAGTTGATGCTGACCTCCACCTTTCGCTCACTCAAGTTCCAGTCGTTTCTAAGCTCTATCGCTTTTGATGTGATCTCGAATTAGATCGAAATGTCGCATTTGATCGTGCTGTCTCGTTTGATCGTAATATCGCGAAGTATCGATGCGATTTAAATCGATCGAGCGAAAGAATATTAAACCCACTGGAACACATAACTACTTAAACAGGTAGTATATAAGTTATCCATAACCCCGGCAAGCTTGGCATTAACAGTTACTAAGTCCATTCATGTTTGCATAACTCGAATTCATGTCGACTTGGATCTTTGCGCTTAAGTTAAGTATCCTAGGTCTACATCACCTACAAAAAATATTTATGAGTCAACATCTTAAAGCTGCAATAACACTTGTAGCAACCATATTTATTGCCGCTTTGGTTACTGTTTTGGCGAAAGTATCACTCGAGAGAGTCAGCGCCTTTTCCTTTAACTGGCTCCAAATTTTAGTCGCAATGGTGTTTTTGACGGGTTATACCTTCCTGTGGCGAAAAGAATCTCTGCCTACACACCTAACTCGCGCTCAATGGCTTTATATATTGGCTATCGGTTTTTGCAACTTCACCATGGTACGATTTTTATTTCTTGCCGGTTTAGAGCTTCTGCCGGTGACAACTCACGCTTATCTGGTTAATTTTGTTGGCCTGGTTACCATGTTTCTGAGTATCTTTTTGTTAAATGAGCGTCCTTATCTGATCCAATTTTTAGGAGCACTCATTGCGTTATCCGGTTTAACCGTATATTTCGATTCAATTCCAACTCCTGAGCGTATTTCAGGAATTATTTTCGTTGCCTTGGGTGTGTTTTTTCTAGCGTTGACCAACAATTTGATTCGGCGATTTATGGTACATCATAAAAGTTCTGTGTCGAGTGTTATGCTTTCCACGTTAGCGATTTGGATTGGTGGCTTACCGCTGGTTGCTATTGGAATATTAACGGAAGGCAGCGAACTTACAATTGGTTTAAATGACGCACTAATTATTTTAGCCAATGGCGTCTTTTCTCTGGCTTTAACATTGATTGTATTTAACCATGTAATGAAAGTATTACGGAGCTACGAGGCAAGCTTACTCGCATCGACCGGAGTCATCTTCGTTGCTTTGTTGGCAATACCCATTAATCACGAAATACTGTCACAACATCAAGTTATTGGTATTTCCATTTTATTTATCGGGATTATTTTAACTCAGTTTAAAATCCCATTTTTATCCATTTTTCGACGATAGAGAGCAGTTATGATTAAAACACTCGAAGAACTTGAGAAAAATTATCCGGTTATTATTGATATAAATATCCATTGGGGTGACATGGATGCATTTCAGCACGTTAATAACGTGATTTATTTTCGGTACTTTGAAAGCGCCCGCATCGCTTATTTTCGTCAAACACACATTATGGATGAGATGGAAACGAAAAAGATTGGGCCGATCTTGGCCTCAACAGAATGCCGCTATCGTAGGCCGGTTACTTTCCCAGATGTTCTAAAAGTTGGCTGCCGAGTATCTGAAATTCGCGACAACGACTTTGATCAGGAGTACGCCATTTTTAGTACGGCTCAAAACGCACTGGTTACAACTGGCGAAGCGCGCATCGTAATGGTTGATTATCACTCTCACCAGAAAACAGAAATCAGTGATTCGATAAAACAACACATACTGGATCGACAACCAGAATTATCTAATTAACTTTAAAACCACCGAAAACAGGTTGTTTTTTAACCTTTTCTTTAAAATTCTTCTATTTTTCAGGAAATTGGCGCTCTCCCAATAGCAGAATGGTCAATTTCCTACATCACCTTCCGTAGAATGGGATTTTGCTGTCAAGGCCCAAACTTTATACTGTGTCACAAATCAGAGACAAACAGACGGAGCTGCCATGTTCAGTAAAAAATTAAAAAGTTATCATGTAGAAGAAACTTCAATGGAAGAGTTTTTAGCGGCACTTAACAGCCAAAAGAAAAAGTCATCCATCTATCAAAAATCATACGTTGGTGCTTTAGAAAAGAAATTCCTCGAAGCCTTCGGAACAAAAGCTTTTTCTTAAACGAAAAACCTTTTAATTATCCAGAAAACACCATAAAAAAAGCTGCAATAGCAGCTTTTTTTATTTGTTTTGAAAAGTTAACTTAGAAATTATTTTTCAGCGAAGGGATCGCGCAAAATAATTGTCTCTACTCGATCTGGCCCTGTTGAAATGATATCTACCGGAACACCCACAACTTCTTCAATTTTCTTGATGAAGGCGCGTGCGGCGTCTGGCAATTCATCGTAAGACTTAACACCAAATGTGTTATCTGACCATCCTGGCATTTCAATGTAATTAGGTTTAACTTTTTCAAATCCCTCTGCGCCTACCGGCGTCACATTAAGCTCACCTTGGTCAGGACAGGTATAACTGGTACAGATTTTTACGGTCTCAAGACCATCAAGAACATCAAGCTTGGTGAGACATAGACCACTGACACTATTGATTTGAATAGCACGACGAAGCGCGACAGCATCAAGCCACCCACAACGTCGAGGTCGACCTGTCGTGGCGCCGAACTCGTGTCCACGCTCAGCTAAGCGCTTCCCGATGTCATCGTGGAGCTCGGTTGGAAAAGGTCCGCCACCCACACGAGTGGTGTAAGCTTTGGTAATACCTAAAACATAATCTAAGTACAGAGGACCAAATCCACTACCGGTTGCAGTGCCACCCGCAGTTGTATTGGAGGAAGTAACAAATGGGAAAGTACCATGATCGATATCAAGCAAAGTACCTTGAGCACCTTCAAAAAGAAGCGAATTATTACTGGTTCTTTCTTGGTGCAGCATTTCTGGAACGTCAGCAACGAGTGGTTTAATTTCTTTCGCCCACTCCAAACATTGGAGGTACAAACTTTCAAGATCGACTTTTTCTTGCTGATAATAATTTTCTAACACGAAGTTATGATAAGACAAGACTTCTTCAAGCTTCTCTTTTAAGCGCTCAGGATAAAAAAGATCTTCGACACGAAGTCCGCGTCGGGCAACCTTGTCTTCGTAAGCAGGGCCAATTCCACGACCTGTCGTACCAATCTTTTTATTGCCGACTTTCGCCGCTTCGCGAGCGACATCAAGCTTAACGTGGTATGGCAAAATTAAGGTACAAGCGGCGCTAATACGTAATCTTTCTCGTACTGGAACTTTTCGCTCCTCGAGCATGTGGATTTCTTCCATTAATGCTTCTGGAGATAGCACCACGCCATTACCGATGTAGCACATGACACCATCACGCAACACACCGGAGGGAATTAAGTGCAATACCGTTTTCTCACCTTCAATAACTAAGGTGTGGCCCGCATTATGCCCGCCTTGATAGCGTACGACGCCTGTTACACGATCAGTGAGCAAGTCAACGACTTTACCCTTTCCTTCGTCACCCCATTGGGTGCCTAAAACAACAACATTTTTAGCCATATTAGAAAATTTTAAAGCAGTTAAAGTTTGCTTCCTGAACGGAAAACCGAACCGCGGATTCTACCGCTATTGAGAGGCATTCACAATGCTATTCAAAGATTGAGCACCGATAATAGTTAATTATTTATAAAACGCCAGTTAGACGCTCTATTTACTCAACCACTTTTTAAAAGAGTGAGCCAAAAGAGCCCTCCAATCATGAATATAAATCCGATAATTCTCAATGACTTATCAGACTGCTCTGCCATGCTCAAAACAAAATTACGCCAAGCTTTAGGGTTTGCGAAAGGCAAAATACCCTCTATCACCAAAACCAGCGCTAAAGCTATCCAAAGCTCAGTCATACCTTACCCCAACTGTAAAGAAGTTATTACAAATCATTGACTTCAAACAAAAAAGCCTGATCAAAGATCAGGCTTTTTTGTCATCTCGACAGTTTTGATTAGCGAGCTTTAGAATTTTTCAAATACTTGAAAAACTCACTGTCAGGCTGAATCACAAGAACATCACCTTTATTACTGAAAGATTCTCTGTACGCATCTAAGCTTCTTAAAAACGCATAGAACTCTGAGTTTTTGTTGTAAGAATTAGCATACACTTCAGCGACCGTCGCATCGGCTTCACCACGAATAGTTCGCGAGTACTCATCGGCTTCAGCCAAAATACGTTGTACATCGGCATCCGTTTTAGACCTCAAGATACTCGCTTCTTTTTGGCCCTGCGAACGAATATCAACGGCCGTTGCACGACGCTCAGAACGAATTTGCTCATAAACTTGCTCAACAACTCGCGACGTATAATTAACTTTCTTAACGCGAATATCAACGACTTCAATTCCGTACTCAGGAACTCGTTCGTTAAGCGCTTTTTCGATTTCGTCCATTAAATCTTCGCGCTGCTCTGAGATAGCTTCCTGTAAAGTGCGTCGACCAAATTGCTCTCGTAATCCATTATCGACGAGTCGATCAAGAAACGATTCGGCTTTACGAAACTGACCATCAGTTCGTAAGTAAAACTGCGGAAAATCAATAACACGCCATTGAACGTAGGTATCAACATCCAAAAACTGTTTATTCGATGTTGTAAATACATCGGGTTGAGCATCCATCGTTTGCACTCGAGCATCTAAACGTTTGATCGTATCAGCGACGGGCAATTTAAAATGCAATCCTGGACGATATACGATTGGCACATCACTCGAATCTCGTAGCACCTTACCAAATCTTAGCTTCAACGCTCTTTCTGACTCATCGATAACAAAAAGAGAGTTAACACCAAGCAGAAGAACTAAAAATCCTAATAAGAGGAACCAAAAACTTTTACCTTGCATTATCGATTCTCCTGCTGCTTTTTCATGATTTGATCAAGTGGCAAATACATCATGTTATTACCGCCTTCGACATCAACCATAACTTTTGTCGAACTTTTTAGTATCTGTTCCATTGTTTCCAAATACAAACGATCGCGGGTTACTTGAGGTGCTTTTTCATATTGCGGTAAAAGCTTGTTGAAACGCGCTACTTCACCATTCGCTTGCGCAACAACTTTCGCTTCATACGCATCAGCCTGTTGTCTCATTTGCTCTGCATTAGCTCGAGCTTCAGGAATCTGTTTATTTCTGTAAGCTTCTGCATTCTGCAACTCTTTTTTCGCATCTTGTTCCGCCCGGTTAACGTCTTCAAAAGCGTCATTCAAGGCTTGAGGAGGCGCGGCTTTCTCTAACGTCAGCTGCTCGACTTTTAAACCAGCATTGTAGCTTTCTAAAATACGCTCTAATTCACGCAAAATCTCATTTCGAATTCTCTCTTTTTCTGTCGTTAAGAGAGCGTCAACTTTGCTATCACCGACTACCTGACGGAGCGAACTTTCTGCGGCTTGTTGCAAAGTTGTATCAGGTGAAGATAACTCAAATAGATAATTGCGAGGGTCATCAACCCGATATTGAATACCAATTTGTACATCGATGATATTTAAGTCTTTAGTCAACATAACGCCTTGAACACGCTTTTCTTCAAGCTTGTTTACGTTAACTTTACGTATCGTTTCGATGCCAGCAGGAACCCACTGTAAACCGGAACCGACGATTTCTTTGAACTCACCAAAATGAAGGACGACGCCTCTTTCTTGTTCGTTAATGATGTATACGCCTTTCCAAATCCAGAAAAGAGCAGCCACAATCAGCACAATAAAAATAATTGGCTTGGAACTGCCCGAGTTCGAACCACCGCCATTACTGCCAGAAACTTTGCGCCACAGTTTTTTCACCATTTCATCAATATCAGGAGGCCCATCTTGCTTATTACGGTTGCCCCATGGATCTTTATTATTACCGCCCGGTGAATTCCAGGTCATATCTTTCTCCAATATTCGTTGGGTTGTTAAAATTCATTTCGTTCAAAATTGTAAGGAGCGCTGTCACAAGAATCAATGTTTCGGCGTAATCATTGCGTCCAGATTAATGTCATTTTTGCGCTCTAATCGCTTCCAATCAGATACAGGCAGCTTAATTTGAAGAACAAACTCGCCTGCGTCCGTTACTTGTTCGTTTTCTATACAATTCAAATCAAACAATTGACCTCGCAAGGCCATATGCTGATTTGACAATAACAATGTTTCTTCACGCCACTCTTCTTGTAATAATTCAGCAACGGTTTCTAAAATGCCGTCTAAGCCGGCACCAGTAATTGCCGAACAATATACGCGAAAGTTACCCGTTTCGGGATCTTTTTCGGCTCTTGGCGATAGACCATTTACCTTATCGCACTTGTTATAAACTTCAATAGTCACATTGTCCGTTGCATCTATCTCACGCAACACCTCGTACACCTGCTCTTTATTATCTTCTCTGCGATCATCGGATGCATCAATCACATGTAACAAAATGTCTGCTTCTCGACTTTCTTGCAAGGTCGCTTTAAATGCAGCGACCAAATCATGCGGTAGATGTCGAATAAACCCTACTGTATCTGCCAGTATTGCAGATTGATGGTCGTTTAGAGATATACGTCGATGTGTCGGATCCAGAGTTGCAAATAATTTATCTTCCGCCAACACATGCGCTTCCGTTAATCGATTGAATAACGTTGATTTGCCGGCATTGGTATAGCCCACCAATGATACCGTTGCGACATTCGCTCGCTTACGCGATCGACGCCCTTGCTCGCGCTGTTTTTCGACTTTCTCTAACCGTTTTCGTATAGTTTTTATACGCTCTCTTAATAATCGGCGGTCAGTCTCTAATTGGGTTTCACCAGGACCGCGCAATCCGATACCACCTTTTTGCCGCTCTAAGTGAGTCCAACCACGTACCAGCCGAGTTGATAAATGTTGCAATTGCGCCAGTTCAACTTGAAGTTTCCCTTCATGGGTTTGAGCACGTTGCGCAAAAATATCGAGAATCAATCCAGTGCGATCAACCACCCGACACTTCGCCAAATGCTCAATATTTCTCTCTTGAGATGGTGATAGAGAGTGATTAAACAACACAACATCAGCCTTTTCATCAGCAACAAGCTGAGCAATCTCTTCTATTTTGCCAGTACCAACAAAATATTTCGGCTGAGGAGACGAGCGGCTGGTTGTCACTATGCTTAAAATTTCAATACCCGCCGAATTTGTTAAGTCAACAAACTCAGTAAGGTCTTCTTGATTGTTTTGATCGGGAAAATCGACGTGCACGAGTATGGCACGCTCACCGCCTTGATAACGTTCAAACACTAAATGGAATTACCTGTAATACAAATGAGGTATAGTATGACATGAATCGGCATGGCAGTAATCTTTCACTACCATGCAGACCAAGAACGATAAAGATCTATCCGTTATTTCCGAAGTCTTCTTCGCCGGAGCCACCATTTTCACCACCATGAGGCAGCTTGACATTGCGTGTCGGAACAATGGTTGAGATAGCATGCTTGTAAACCATTTGACTGACAGTATTCTTTAACAGAACAACGAACTGATCAAACGACTCGACCTGCCCCTGCAATTTGATGCCATTGACTAAGTAAATCGCGACTGGAATGCGCTCTCGTCGTAAAGCATTTAAGAAAGGGTCTTGTAGAGACTGCCCTTTTGGCATGGTGTTTCTCCTTATAATGTTATTATTTATTCATTTCCCGACTTTCTAGCACCGGGTTCTTGCAGACTAATGTTGGCCCAAAACGTTTGGCAATATCTTGGAAACTCAGTGTCTCTATTAGCAGCTCGCCAAGCGACACATCCCAATAAAATATAGTGTAGCATGCTCCGCTGAATCTGCTATATGGAGATATTACTTAAACTTTTCAATATTATAGCGCAGTTATTTTTTGAAAGAGAGTCAATCCAGTTAACCTCTTCCCAACTTCTTAACCAGGTTAGCTGACGTTTCGCCAGTTGGCGAGTTGCAACAATCGATCGATATCTGGCTTGTTCCAGGTCATACTCTCCTTGTAAATAAAGCCACACTTGGCGGTAACCAACGCTGCGCATCGAAGGTAATTCAAGGCTTAAGTCACCTCTCGCCATTAGTTTTTCCACCTCTTCTAAAAAACCTGACTGAAGCATGGTATCAAACCGCTGCTCAATACGATGATGCAATATACTGCGCTCTTGCGGCGCGAGCGCCACCTGCAAACAATCGTAAGGAAATTTTTGCAATGCTTGTTCCTGATGCCATTGCGTTAACGATTTCCCACTCATTAAATACACTTCAATGGCCCGAGAAATACGTTGCGGATCATTTGGGTGCAATCGTTCTGCGCTTTTTGGGTCGATTTCTTTTAACCACTCGTGCAGCGCAGGAGCCCCTTCCTCTTTTAATTTAGCGTTCACTTGCGCGCGAATCGTATCGTCTGTCGCTGGAAGATCGGCGATGCCTTGCAGCAACGCTTTAAAGTACAGCATTGTGCCGCCGGCCAAAATTGGCCATTTACCACGCTGATAAATATCTTCCAGTAACTCGTACGCATCGTCACGAAACTCAGCAACCGAATAATTCTCGCTTGGGTCCCGAATATCAATTAAGTGATGAACTGCCGCACTCCGCTCTTCATCTGAAGGCTTAGCTGTTCCAATATCCATATCACGATAGATTAATGCCGAATCAACACTAATTATTTCACCACCTAACATTTGGCATAATTCAATCGCTAGACTCGTTTTGCCCGATGCAGTCGGTCCCATTAAGCAAATAACAGGTTTTTGTTTTTGTAATCGCTTCGAGCCTTCTGAAATAATCATATTGCAACCACAATCATATTATTTGGCCAAGCCGCTTTTCGACACCCTCGTGACTTAAGCCTAGCGCAAAACGCTGCCATTGATCAGAGTCTTTTATTGTGGACTGGCACCAATGGTACAACCAATCCAGTTTGTCTGACGAACAATTTAATGTACTCATAGTGCGAACCAGATCTTGTTTTAAAGATTCAGTTGAAATGTTCGTCTGCTTTTTTGAGAAGTACGACGTTAACGCCTTCTCCCAAAACTCCTGGGCAATCGGAACTGACAAAACAGGCAGGCGTCGCAGCATCACTTGCTTTTCACCTACGGGAGTCAGTTCAATTCCTAATTGCGCGAGATTATCAAAGAACTCAGGGCTTTCTAAAACATCATTATCTTCAGCTGCAACCATTTTTGGTACTAGCAGCGGTTTACTCTGATGCGTATCGACTTCCCAAATGGATAACATTTCACTCGAAAACCATTTGAGAGCATCGACAAGCCAGATAGAAGACTCTTTAGTCAATAAAAAGTATCGATCGTTAATTAAATGATGGTTAAAACTTTTCGCTTCTGATGAGCTAACTGGATTAATACTAGAATGATCTGGCGAAATTTTTTCGTCGGCTCCGCTGGAAAAGTTTTCATATAAAGCAAGATGCTCAGCAACTTGTGATGAAGAAGGTTTCACCCGAGAATAAGCAACTGGTGTGCGAGCTGATGTTTGAGGCGCAAAGTGATGACTTTGAGGACGTGATGAAAATGAATCACCAGCAGCGATTTCCGATAAAACAGCTTCAGACAATGCCGTTTCATTAGAACATGTTAATTCTTCAGATGATCGAGCTTCAGCAAATTCTACCGTCGATTCAAAAACATCGCTTTCACTTAAACATTGGTGAAGCAACTTAACCAGAAAATCATGAACTTGTCTTGGTTGACGAAATCGAACTTCATGTTTCGTCGGGTGCACATTAACATCAACTTCTTCTGGCGGACACTGAATATAAATAACGTAAGAAGCAAACCTTCCTTGTGGAATCAGTCCACTGTAACTCTGGCGAATCGCATGACTCAGCAAACGATCTTTAACAGGTCTCCCATTAATAAAAATAAATTGGGTGTCCGATTCACTTCGGTGATAGCTCGGCGACGCAAGCCAGCCAGAGATCGATAAATGCTCTAATGCACTGTTAAAATGTAATGCATTTTTTACAAAGCTAATTCCGCATGCCGCTTTTAATTTTTCCTGCATTAATTTTTCTGAATTCACGGCAGGATAGCGTTTAACGACACGCCCATTGTGTTTTAAAGCAAACGCTATGGCAGGATGAGCTAACGCTTCACGTTTAACCGTATCTTCAACGTGAGTAAACTCTGTTTTTTCGGTGCGTAAAAACTTTCTGCGAGCCGGAGTATTAAAAAATAAATCTCTGACCTCAACGCAAGTTCCTGTCATTGCGGCAGCAGGAGAAACATTCACTTTCATGTCTCTCCCTTCAGCTTCCGCTTGCCAACCTTGTTCAGATTCGGCTTGTCGACTGCGAAGCAATAAACGGGAAACAGAAGCAATACTGGCTAGTGCTTCGCCACGAAATCCCATGCTTTCAACCGCACAAAGGTCACTAAAGCTTCGTATTTTACTGGTCGCATGTCGACTCAATGCCAGTGCTAAATCTTGCTGATGAATTCCAAAACCATCATCAACAATGCGAATCAAACGAGCGCCACCTCGCTCGATATCAATATCAATTCGCGAGGCTCCAGCATCAACACTGTTTTCAATGAGTTCTTTTACAACCGAAGCTGGCCGCTCGACAACTTCACCAGCAGCGATTTGATTTGCCAGTTGATTATCCAGCTGTTGAATTCGATTCATAACCGTTAGCGAGGAATAGTCAGTCTTTGGCCGACTCGAATTTGATCGCCCTTAATTCGATTAGTTTCGCGTAACAGCGGCAAAGGAACATTAAATCTCGCCGCAATTTCCGATAAGGTATCACCACTTTTTATGGTGTAGTGACTTTGCTTGGTACTCGCGAACAAAGTTCCGTCCGGTGGATTTTTTCTGAAGTAACTTTTCAATCCTTTAAATACCGAAGAAGCTAATTTTTTTCGATGGTTGTATTTATTAAGCAGTTTTTCTTCCGATGGGTTGGAAATAAATGCCATTTCAACCAGCATTGCCGGAATGTCGGGCATTTTTAAAACAACAAAGCCCGCTCGTTCAACACGCTTTTTATGCATTTTGGGCACACTAAGCGCCAAATGATTGTGAACTTCGGCAGCCGCATCAATACTCGCACCAACGGAATAGGTTGTCGATAAATCCAACAAAACTTGTGCCAACAAAGGATCTTTATTACTCAAACTTTCAACGCCGCCAAGAAGATCTGACTCATTCTCACGCTGCTCTAACCAGCGCCCCATTTCTGATTGTGCGCCTTTAGGAGAAACCACCCAAACCGATGCGCCTTTAGCTCGCTTATCGTGAAATCCATCCGCATGAATGGAAATAAAAATATCAGCCTGATGTTGTCGTGCAATCTGAGTACGTTTTCGCAAACTGACGAAGTAGTCACCTTTTCTCACTAACAATGCTTTCATACCAGGCTCTTTATCAACCATATCGGCCAATTGTTTAGCCACTTTCAGAGCAATATCTTTTTCGAGTGTTCCTTTTGGACCTACAGCACCGGGATCTTCGCCACCGTGCCCGGCATCAATGGCAACGACAATATCGCGCTTACCTGTTACCGTTTTAACTTTTGGTTTTACTGGCTCATCACGTTGCGACTCGTCGATCAAATCAACCACTAAACGGTGACCATAATTTTGAAATGGATTAAGTGTGAAATATTTAAACTGTGATGATTTTTTTAAATCGAGAACCACTCGAACAGAATCATCACTTTCACTGGCCCTGACATGCTGTACTAAGTTCGATGTTATATTTAGCTCGGCGGGATCAAAATTAAGTTCTGATTTAGCGACATCAATAACGAGTCGCTCAGGATTACTTAATGTAAAAATCGTGTGCTCTGCAGGATCGGATAAATCAAGCACAACCCGCGTAGAATCGGGAGACTGCCAAAAACGCATTCCTTTGATTTTTGCGGCATGACCGAAAGACATCAATATGACGGAACATACCAACGCAACTTTTATAGAAAACTTTCCCATGAACGACAGCTTTTTTAAATGATTAATAATAGTTTTAATAAAAATAAGAGATGTTCTCAAGTTCGACCCACATTCACTCGAACAATTCCCAACAATTAATATAAAATCACATCGCTAGTATAAATATCAATCAACTTGCATTGTTTGAATCAAAGACTGCTGAGAACTAAACATTTCTGCGACTCTGTGTGAGTTATCATATCGCAATTCGAGTGTAATGTGTGGCTCAGGTAACCAACCAGTGCCTTTTTCTGGCCATTCTACGAGCAACAAAGCACCTGAATCAGAAAAATATTCATCAACTCCGATAAATTCTAACTCTTCGGGATCGGCTAACCGATAGAGATCGAAATGATAAACGCGGTACTCACCAAACTCATAAGGCTCAACCAGGGTATAGGTAGGACTTTTTATGCTGCCTCCAAACCCCAGTCCGCGCAGTAAACCACGTGCCAATGTCGTTTTACCGGCCCCTAAATCGCCTTTAAGAAAAACCAATCCTTTACCATTTAGAGCACGCCCCAACTCTGCACCTAAGGCTTCAGTCTGTTCGCTCCCCAGTAGTTTTCGACTCGCTGAATACACTAATTTTTACTCTCCGGATTTACCAGGCGGCGAATATAAAGGAACAAGTCGGTTGCAAGCAACCCCCTCTCTTGTCGTTGACCGCTTTCGGTCACCGCCAATTCAGCTGCTTCGCCATGGATTGCAGCACCAATTCTTGCAGCATCAAAGGGCGGAATTCCTTGAGCCATTAATCCAGCAATGATACCCGTCAGCACGTCGCCCATGCCGCCACTCGCCATTCCAGGATTACCAGCAGTAACGACATTCATTTTATGGTCGTCGGCGATTACCGTGCCAGCACCTTTCAGTAAGCAAACACCACCAAATCGCTCGACGATGTCTGAAGTTGCCGTAAAACGATCCAGCTGCACTTGCTCTACTCGTGAATTTAATAGTCGAGCGGCTTCGCCGGGATGTGGTGTTAAAACTCGATTATCTATTTTATGGGGTTGATCGCTCAAGAGGTTAAGAGCATCGGCATCCCACACCGTTTTCTTTTTTTGGCCAGCCTCTGTCTTTAAATAGTCGCGAAGCATGGTGATTAAGTTTCGTCCCCACTTTTGCTGGCCTAGACCAGGGCCAATAGCAATTACGGTTGCAGCCTCTAATAAAGAACGTAAACCTTCCTTGCTGGCCGAATCAGTCGCTGAGTGGCACATTATTTCAGGCCGATTTAAACATAAAACATCGGAGTGCTGACTGTGAGTTAAAACGGAAACAAGACCGGCCCCCGTTCTGGCAGCAGCTTCTGCCGCCATTCGAATTGCTCCAGCAAAGCCAGGCGCACCGCCAATAACGAGCACATGACCAAAGAATCCTTTATGCGCGGTTCTGCGGCGTGGCTCGAGAAAATGAATGCTTTCGCGGTATCGATATAAAAAGGCTTTAGGACGAACCAATGCAAAAATACCTTGGCCACAACTTAAATCATTAACTTCCAGTTCACCGCAATAGTCAGCCGCCATGCTGGTAACCATGCCACGTTTTATTCCGATAAACGAAACGGTAACATCAGCTTTAATCGCACTTCCCAGCACAGCACCGGTATCGGCCACGAGTCCGCTGGGAATATCGACCGAAATAACGGGTTTATTTGAACGAACAATTTCGTTAATGATGGTCGCGAAAGGATCTTTGACTTTACCTTTTATCCCAGTGCCAAGAATTGCATCAACAATGACATCGTGATCATCAAGAAGCTGAGAATGCCAAGGTTCAACGTTTGCAGAAGTGGGCTTAAGCCTTGCGAACGCTCGCTCGGCATCTCCTTGCGGCGATTCTGCACCAGGCATTAGTGCAACCGTAACCGGTAAACCGGCCATTGCAGCGAGACGAGCTACGACGAAACCATCGCCACCATTATTACCTTTACCGCAGACAACTAAAATCCGACGAAGATCAGGCCAACGTTCTCGAAGTTCGTTATAAACGGCACCTCCGGCCCTTTCCATCAGCGGATAAGTAGAACCGTCGTGAAATCGAGCGTAAAGTTGCTCGAGCTGCTTGATTTGATCGGCCGTATAAAGACCTTTTCTGTCCGCCATAAATTAACCTAAATAGTTCGAGTTATTCTTAAAGTGTTAAATTTATGTTCTGGAATGGAGAATCTTCAGATTTTAAATACCTTGTCACGATAGTACTTTAATTCTTCAATCGACTCGCGAATATCATCCAGAGCTAAATGAGCGCCTTTTTTATTGAATCCATTCAACACATCAGGTTGCCATCGTCGAGCCAGCTCTTTAATCGTACTGACATCAATATGCCGATAATGAAAGTAAGCCTCTAACTTGTCCATATGCCGAACCAAAAACCGGCGGTCCTGACAGATAGTATTTCCACACATAGGTGACCGTCGTTCTGGTACCCATTGTTGCAAAAAGTCGATGGTTAGTTGTTCAGCTTGCTCTTCAGAGATCGAACTTTGCTTAACTCGATCGGTTAAACCTGATTTACCATGATGTTCGGTATTCCAGTCATCCATGCCATTAAGAATTTCATCCGGTTGATGAATAGCTAGAACGGGGCCTTCTGCCAAAATATTCAGCTCTTTATCAGTAACGATAGTCGCAATTTCGATAATTCGGTCTGAATCTGGGTCTAATCCAGTCATTTCTAAGTCAATCCAGATTAGATTTTCGGCATTTGCCATAAGAACTCCATTGTAGTTTCTTGAATTGTTCCGCTATGATCGCTCAAAATACCACGATTGAATGAAAATTTTACTCTTTTTATCCACAAATCAATTAAAAGCATAACTTAAAAAGGCAGGAAAACAATGACCAAACTCGCTGAAATGCAGTGCAAATACGACGATGAAGGCAAAACCCCATTAACGATGGATCAAATCAACGACTTATCATCTCAAGTAACGGACTGGCAAATTAGCGACGATGGCACCAAAATCGAACGTGAGTTTCTATTTAAGAACTACTATCACACCATGAACTTCGTCAACGCCATCGCTTGGATCGCTAATAAAGAAGCTCACCATCCCGATATGGAAGTTAACTATGGTCGATGCCTGGTTTGTTTTACCACTCACGACTCTGGTAACCGACTCACCATCAACGACTTAATATGCGCAGCTAAAGTTGATGGTTTACTTTCTGTCGGAAATTTTGGTCCCAAACTACAGTCTGATGAGTCATAAAATTCAGTGGCTAAACGGCAAAAGCTATCGCTTCAACAAAAAAGAAGAGTTGCTAAGAGCAAAGGCAACAAGCTAAAACAAAAAACAGAGGATTCAGTTGTCCTGCAAGAACAACTGGGTCCTGCCCTGTCTGGTGTTGTGATCAGCCGATTTGGAGAACAAGCGGATGTTGCAGACCAAACACAAACGGTGTACCGCGTTTATCTGCGACAAAATTTGGGAAGCTGCGTGAGCGGTGACCGAGTTATCTTTCGGTTAGACGAACAAAACCATGGCGTTATCGAAGCCATTGAACCCAGACGTTCCGAATTAAACCGCCCAACTCCTTACGCTGGCGTCAAAACGATTGTCGCGAATGTCGATCAGATATTTGTGGTCGTCGCTCCATTTCCCGCTTATTCTTCTGTGATACTCGACCGATATCTCGTGGCCTGCGAATTAGCTCAAATCCCAACGAGTATCATTTTTAATAAACACGATCTCATCAAAGAGTCTGAAGAGGAGTACTTTAATCAACAAAAAACAATTTATAACAAGATTGGCTATAAGGTTCTCGAAGTAAGCTGCAAAACTAACAAATGTATCGATGAACTACAGTCGATGCTTAAAGAAAAAGAAAGCATCTTCGTTGGTCAATCAGGCGTTGGAAAGTCGTCGCTCATCAAAGCGCTCATGCCGCAGGCTGAAGTTGAAACGGGGGAAGTATCAGAAAACTCTAAGTTAGGAACTCATACAACAACCGCATCTCGACTATTCTTTCTGGCAAATGACGGATTTATTATCGATTCTCCAGGAGTAAGAGAGTTTGGACTCTCGCACATTGATACTGAATCCATCATCAATGGGTTTGTTGATCTTAAGCAATTTGTCGGGCACTGCAAATTCAGAAACTGTCAACACATTCAAGAAAAAGGCTGCGCTTTACACCAAGCCGTTATCGATGGAAAAATCGAAAAACAACGTTTAGAAAACTATCAAAAAATAATCACTTAGGTCTTATCTGGCCGCCTAGAAACAATTTAACTAGCGGCCTATTTCTTTAAAATAAAATTTTATTAAAACATCTCATCACATTTAGTTTGATTAAGCTATATTGTAAGTAGGTTAACTCGACATTTATTGGACAAACCATGATTACTTTAGAAGATTGTTACGGCTTTTGTGACTTGGAAGAAGAAACCGTTAAAGCGATCGCAGAACATGAGCACGTTAATGAAATTGTGGCCATTGAAATAACTCAACATCTTCTTAAGCAAGAAGGCGGTATCTTACTGCTTCATCGAATGCTCGAAGATGATATGGAGTGGGCTCAAATATGGGGAAAAACAGAGTTAGCACAAAAATACAGAACAATATTAGAGAAGTTTGATGAGCGCTATTCCAGTCCAAATCTCTAGTGAGAGATAAAAAAGTCCATCCCTGGACTAGTACTGCACTGCCACTGGCATTACATCAATTCTTTTATAAAACTGACAACAACTAACGTTCCATTTTAAATATTTTACGAGCGTTACCCGCCATGACTTGTTGCGCTTCTTCATAAGAATAAGCAACGCGCTCCAAACTTTCTAAAACACGATCTTTGTAAGTTTGCGTGTTTCCTGGACTACCAGGGCCATCCGAACCATAAATAAGTCGGTTAACTAATCCTTTTTCTTTCGCTCGCATCAAAATGCTGTCCATTAACTCACCCGTTGGATCGCTACGCTCATTACCCAGTGCCGATATTTCGATATATACATTTGAGTAGTTTTCAGCCAGATAAAACACCTCGTCAACTTTACTGTAGCCTTCACGATTCGCATCGTTACCAGCATGTCCCATAATAAACTTCACTTCAGGGAACGACCGAATTGCATCTTCTAAGTACATTGGGTCAAACGTTTTATACAAATCTTCCCGTTGATCTTCTTCAAAGTCAGATACTTTTCGTAACGGGCTTGTTCCTACGTGATGATAAATAGGCTTATCATGCTCTTTTGCAACTTCATAAATTTCGAAGTACTTTGGGTCATTGAATGGTGTCAAAGTGTGCGCAAATGCTAATTTAATTCCAACAACTTTAGGATGCATTAACGCTGTCTCTAAATTCGCAAGACTCTCTGCTTTATTTTCATCCCAGTTAGCAACGCTAATACTCGCTAGACCATAAAAGAAAGTGTTTCCGTCAAAGCTATTACGATTATCATCAAGATAACCTAATAAGTCTTCATTTGGCTCAATTCCCCAAGTTTCAGGTGCGTATGTCGCAAACAAAATACAATTATTTGCAGAAGCCTTACGACATTCGTTTTTAATACCAATAAATGCGCCGTAAGGATTTAATTGAAACGATGACAAAACACGCAATAGTGGAATTTTTAGAAAGTCAGGTAAATCTAAAGGAAAGGCATTCAGAACAAACTCTCGACCTTTAGGCCCGAGTTTATCAAAACTGCCTGGATGTAAATGCATGTCAACAATGTCGATGGTTTCATCGGCATAAAAGCTCCGATGATCTTCCCAATCCTGAATCTCTTGTTTAAAACTACGTAATTCAGGTACAGATTCCATTGGCGTATGAGACTCAACATTAAGTTGAGTAAATAGCGCCAACGAAATAGCAATACTTGTTGCGAACTTTCTCATTTTTAGGTCCTCATTTATTTCAAGCAGCACATATCTCAAAGCTACATGAATGAATTGTTATAGTGATTAATACCTTCCTACCGACATAAATTATCGTGAAGGATTACAACGCACTTTCTCCTATAGCTCAACCGATCAAAATCATAAGCAGATAATTTGAGACCTTTAGTATATCGCTGATATTTTTTGAAAAGAAAAATGAGATTTAAAATAAGAAAAAAGGTGACTGTTCCGTCTGACAAAAACCTTATTCGTAAATTGCATTTTTACGTTAATGTCACTTTCATTGACTTATTGATATTTTTAGGAAAATAAATTCATTGAGAAACAACGACTGGCGTCAAAACATTCAGCCAAAAAATCAGAAAAATTCTGATGATTTAAACAACAATAGAACAAAACGTCTATCTGCAATCTGACACAGGTAATAATTGGGCTAACGACAGGCTCACAATTCGCTCCAGTAGGTTTTAAAATCATGCGTAAAAGCGATTTAAAAAGCCGGTCACGTTAGTCACTCAAAAAAGGAGAGCTTCTTAAACAACCTTTTTAACTAAGGACATCAATTTCACTTAACTTTTTTAAGTGTATCCAAACAATTAATATTTAAACTGATTTAAATCTAACCCAATCAAAAGCTCATTACATTAAAAAAATTGTAATACTTTTTATAAAATCATATGCATTCGGTTAAACATCAAATCAAAACTTACGGCAGTACTTTACTTTTAATTTCACTATCACTCAAACATTAGGCTCCCAGTCAAAAATTAAATTTAGAAAGCGATTTAAACTCAAAATCTTTTCTTAATCGACAGTTCTTAGCAATAGAAAACAAAGAACATGTGTACGCTGAAAACCAGCAAAAACAATTATAATTATACTTATCCAATCCATTAATTTAACTAATCCAACTCATGGCAAATTAGCAATCAAAATTGAAACTTTATGACAAACATTCTCATACTATTCACTTGGTAAAATTATTGACACTTACCGTTAAATATTCACACAGAACTTAAATTTCTTTGTGATAGAATTCGCACCGCTTTGGTGAACCACATCAAAGAATTCGACTTATTACTTTATTGTTAGCGCAAAAAAGGACACTCAACATGAAGTTCATTTCTTATATATCCAGTTTCGTTTTATCAACATTAGCTTTAACGGTAAGTGCTACGGAAAAACAAACATTTATTGATCAACTCGACACTGAACAATGCGGTCGTTCACCTGAGAAAATCTATATTGATACTAATACTCAAGAGTTTGAAATGGCAAATGCATACAGCTACTCATGGCTGGCTCTTCAAACTCTCGATGTCGATCCAAATTCGACTGAAGATGATGCGGATGCTGACTTACAAAACGCTCAAGAAAATTGGGGATTAAGCAACGTTAGAATGATTGACAATGCTCGATGGAATGTACGAGCTATGATCGCAGACTATGATGGCGCAATCTTCGTGACTTTCCGCCATACAGACTCAAACCTTAACTGGCTCTTAAATGCAGATTACGGATTGTGGAATTTTGATTACAGTTTCACGATGGGTGAAAAAGTACACCACGGCTTTGGAACAATGCTTGGCGCAATTTGGTCAGATATTGTCGAAGAAGTAAGAACACGCGCAACTGATAATCAACCTGTCGTAGTTTTTGGACACAGCTTAGGCGGTGCCATGGCATTATTAACAGCCCCTGGATTGGTTAACGAAGGCTTCAATGTTAAACAAGTTTACGCAACTGGTTCACCGAAAGTAGGAAGCAGAAACTGGGCTGCGATGGCCAGTCAGGCTTTATCTGAATCTGCTGTTTATCGAATTACTAATTCTGAAGACTTGTTTGCTCGCATTCCTGTCAGCAGCCTCGCTTTAGACGAGTTTAGAGAGCTTTTCTTCTTTGCTTCTGACTTCCTTGCAAATCTTACTGGGCGTTTACGCAGTCAAATGGACTTCGGCTTAATTGGCGACCACATAATTGTTGAGCACGATGGGTCAACTTATTATTCCGATGTCGAGACTAGTGAAATTGAAGAACAAGATTACTGGATTAATATTGCAGAGCAATTTTCAGCTATCGATGACAGCACTGGCAGTTTAATAGATAAGCTAAATCGAAAAGTACAAGTAATGTCTAATAATTTAGGAGAGCATCTAATGCGCTCGCCTGAAAATGGGTATACCTGTTCCATGATTAATGCCCTAAAATCAGGATCATAGATTCTAACCGCAATTTCATCAAAGCCGTGTCACAGCGGCTTTGATAACTCATTTTGGTTACATAAAGCTCATCCTAATTACTTACAGTATTAACAAAAGCGAAAAACTCTCCCTTTATAAGCTCCATATCGAAGACCAGATATAGATTCAACGGGTGCAACTCAGGAATTTTTGGTCTATACATAGACTTAGGTGCATTTCATTTTGAAATTAAATTGAGAACTTATTTAAAGCATAGATTAACGAGAAATAGTCATATCTCTAATACACTGTTGCTAAGCGCACTGCTCTTAGCACCATTGGCTATGGCTGAGCAACGATCTGATCTGACCAGCATGACAATGGAGGAACTTCTCAATATCGAAGTCTCTGTTGCCTCAAATATTGTCACAGAAGCCCAAAAGCAACCCGTGTCCTTCAGCGCTATATCAAAAGAACAAATCGAAAATAGCGGAGCTCGTACTCTTAATGAGCTTCTTACAATTTACGTCCCAGGCTACTTTTTAGTTGAAGACCAAGATGACACCATTGCTGGCTTTAGAGGATTAATACCCGACAATAACTCAAAAGTTCTTATGCTACTTAACGGTATCAACCTTAATACCGAATGGTTTTGGGGGCCTCCTGATGCCATTCTCAATGGGCTGGATTTAAATTTCATCGAACGAATTGAAGTTATAAGAGGGCCAGGCTCTGTAACTCTGGGTCAAGGAGCGCTACTTGGCGTTATTAATATTGTCACCAAGAAAGGAGGAACAGAGAGAGCTAATATTCGATACGAATCAGGAGCAGACGGGCTGACTAAACAAACATTGAGTACACATTTTAAATCCGAAAACACTTCGGCTTTCATTTATGCCAGCATTGGAAAATTTGACGGTACGCCAATGGAGAACCAGGGATGGGCTCAAGTACGATCAGAACAAGGACTTACCGTTTTTGAAAGAAACCATCACCTGAAACGCTCCGAATACACCAATGTGCTTGCTCATCTAGAAAAAAATGACCTGGAAATCAATTTATTTCAATTTGAACACCAGAGAGATCTTTATAACTTTTATAGAGATCGCGAGTCTGTCGAACAAAGACTAAGAGGCATCAGTCTATCTTACAAAACCGAGCTGACCGACAATTTGAACCTGGCAATTTCAGGAAAACATTTGATCGACGACTACGGCTTATTTTCCCATGGGTATAACATTGAAACTGATGCTCGATTTAATTACGAAGCCTTCGAGAGTGGCTTTTCATCAATTACGCAATCAATCCCTGGGCTTGCCGATCGCTCTGTAGAACCAGGGCTTTCGATGGGAGGCACTCGAGAAACGAGAAGAGGATTTAAGGCAATATTAAATTGGAACAACTTCTTTGTTGAAGGTAATCAAGCTGCACTTGGAATTGAATATAATCATTATAATTCAGGCCAACTAGATAGTCGCGGAAATAACTTCATTATCAACGAAGAAATACAGCGCCTCGGACTTACCAGCGATGGTGCCGGTGGCTTTTTAGCAACAGGTAGCGTCAACGACAATAATGCATGGGCAAAACCGCATTCGTTCTCAATGAAAAGTGTATTTTTTGAGAATGTTTATTCACTCAATGAATCAACCGATTGGTTTGCAGCATTTCGTTGGGACTCTCACCCAAACTGGGGGTCACAAATCACACCTCGTATCGGCGCTTTATTTGCGCTTGATGAAAATCAGTTATTTAGAGTCACTTTCCAAACTGGTTTTCGTGGAGCGGTTAGCGTCCAATACGGTGGAGGATTTGTTCAGGATGGCTTACTCGCAGAAAGTAATTTTTATGCCGTTAACGAAATAGCAGATACTTTAGCCGATTTTGATTTTGATGGAGATGGCACAAACGATACCAGGGTGATAAAAAGTGTTGAACCAGAAATGCTCTCCTCTGTTGAAATCGCCTATTCTCGAAATACCTCAGACTATAAATTTAATGCGGTACTGTTCCATAATACAGTAGAGGATATTCTTACTGCACAAGCACATCAATATGATGGACTTGCATTTGGTGACACGATTGGAACAGATGATATCGGTACCTGGAATGGCAATTGGTATTATCAAAATCAAGAAGGCGAATTAAAACAGCTTGGTCTTGAGCTAGAAATTGAATATCACCTGGAAAACTGGACGCTAGCTGCCAGTCATGCCAGCGTTAAGGTCACTTCGGCAGATGAAGGAACCATTGGCGTTTACGTGCTACCCAATAAAAAACATTCGGCTTACCCCGAAAATGTTACTCGCCTTCATGTTTCGTATTCAACCTCTTCGAGTTTAGGTGAATGGTCATTTAATCTAAACGATCTCTGGTATTGGAATTACCACTCTCCTACTCAAGTTAAAGTAGACGGCGCTCACCTCGTTAACTTGGGTGCATCTTTAAACTTCAATTCATTGCCTAACTTAACAACCCGTTTAACTGTTAAAAACTTATTTGACTCAGACAAACTATATCCGATTACCGGCACCGGTAATTTATTAGGAGCGGAAGGTACACCCAGTACAGAAAATAGATCTTGGTGGCTGAGCCTCAACTATTCTTTTTAGAATAATTATTAAGCTTCTCGCTTTTCAGGGAAAAAGCTAATTAATGCAATCCCCATTAAAATGAGCAATCCGGATATCAATAAATCGAATCCAATCGATTCGTCTAGTAAAAAATAACCACCAAAGGCAGCAATCAAAGGAACCGACAACTGGCATACAGCAGCCAAGGTCAATGAAATATTCGGAACAACCACATACCAAATGGCATACCCACATCCCGAAGCAAATGCCCCAGAAATAATCGCTAATAACAGTCCAGAGAATTCAAGATAGATATCATTAATAAAAAAGATTTGAATAATAAAACAAAATGGAATGCTTAAGATAAAACTTGCTGCTGTTGTATGAATCGGAGAGTTATTTGACTTGCCAAAAGCAGTAAAAGCAGCCCATGCAATACCTGCAATAACCATAAATAACAAACCACTGAAAGATGGCCGAGTAGCATCAGGAAGCAACAACACTAATAATCCAATTAAAGATAACGTTATACCAAAAACTTCAATGGCTCTAAGCTGTCCCGCTTTAGAAAACTGAATACCCAATAAACAAAACTGTACCGTTGCAAAAAGAATAAGAGCGCCCGTTGCTGTATTCAACTGAACATAAGCTAAAGAAAAAAATAATGCATAACTAAACAAAGCTATAGCAGCTCGTAAATTTTTCCATTTGAATGACAAATCTAACTTCGACATTACCTCTTTTTTTCTGCTGACTAAAAGTGTAATAAGAAATAATGTGATAGCACCAGAAAGCAAACGAACGGAAGTGAAACTAATTGAATCTATAGACTCTTCACCTAAAGCCAACCGACAAAGAATAGAGTTAAACGCAAAAGCCACGAGTGCTATTACACAACCGAAAAAAACTCCGGGAGAACTTAAAACTTGACGCATAAATCGCCACAAAGGTCAGGTTTAAAGTGAGTTGTATAGCGCATAAACTTAGGTAGAATTCTTTTTAATTTTGTTTATCATAACGAAAACCAACCTTTTAAAGAAGAGCATTAAGGCGAGTAATGAAAAAAGAATTAAAAACATCGACCAAAGTTGTACACGCAGGAACCAGTACCTCTAATCAAGGTACTTCGATAAATAGTAATCCGATATTCACCAGCGCTTTTCACCTGAAAGGCAACATCGAAAACGCTTCACACCAATATGCACGATTTCATAATCCAACCTGGGATGCGCTTGAAAATGCTATAGGTGATATTGAAGGCGGTAAAGTACTGATATTTCCATCGGGAATGGCTGCCATCGCAGCAACTTTTATGGCGCTTGTCTCATCCGGTGATAGGATTTTACTCCAAGCCGATGGCTACTATGCGACTCGTGCTTTTACAGAGAACTATTTGAAAAAATTTGGCGTAGAAATTCATGCCGTTAAAACGTGTGATTTGCCTGAAC
Organism: Pleionea sediminis; assembly: GCF_007570825.1. Taxonomy (GTDB): domain Bacteria; phylum Pseudomonadota; class Gammaproteobacteria; order Enterobacterales; family Kangiellaceae; genus Pleionea; species Pleionea sediminis. The sequence goes on from NZ_SUNB01000002.1 coordinate 827,344, forward strand.
AAGATTTCTCAAAATATAAGCTGACTTTTATTGAATCACCCAGTAACCCTCTCCTCGATGTCATCGATATTCGTCAGTTAGCAAAACACATTCATCGTGCAGGAGGTTTGCTGGCCATTGATAACACGACCATGACACCTTTAGGTCAAAATCCACTCTCTCTAGGAGCAGACATTTCTGTTTGCTCAGATACCAAAGCACTTAATGGACACAGCGATGTTTTATTTGGACATATCGCGACAAACGATGACGATATTTTCCAAGAAATAGAACTGTGGCGAAAGCTTTCAGGAAGCATACCTGGTCCGATGGAAACCTGGTTGGTTCATAGGGGATTCTCCAGTTTGGATATGAGATTAGAAAGAATGGTTTCCAACGCAGAAAAAATAGCCCAACAACTAGTCGATCATCCCGCTATTAAAAGTGTGCGTTACCCAGGGCTTAAAACCGATCCTTCATTTAAAATTGCACAACAACAAATGAACATGATGGGGTTTATTATCAGTTTTGATTTAGAAACTCAAAAATCTGCTGAATTGTTTTTGAGCCGATTAAATCTGATAACCGAAGCAACCAGTTTTGGCGGTATGCATACCATGGTCGAAAGACGAGCACGTTGGGGAACAGACAACGTATCAGAGGGACTTATTCGATTAAGTGTTGGTTGTGAAAATTCAAATGATTTAATTAGCGATATTGAAAATGCTCTCAAGGATCTCAAGTAAGCGATTTCTGCCACCGCATATTTCCTTTCGAGATTTAGCTACCTAAGAGATCTCACTAAAAACTTCAAACGAAATTTGAATTAATTCATTTATAGATATTTGCGTCAAAATAATGGCGCAATACTTTTAAATAATTAGACATAGACAAAGCTTTTGCAAAACTCAAGAAATAAACTAAGTTTATGATGATACTAAAAAAAATTTCTTGGAGAAAAGCAATGGGAAGACTTGTAAAAACCAAACTTGCTGCAGTAACAACCAGCTTAATTTTGTCATCATCTTTTGCATCAGCAAGCGATGAAGATCTCGGAAACATATCATTAGAAGATTTATTGAATATTGATGTAACGGTTCAAAAGCGTGTAGAAAAAATCATTGACGTTCCCGTTGCAACAACGGTTCTACAAAAGGACCAAATCAATAACTCTTTCACTTATAATCTCGAGGGCATTCAAGCGTATTTGCCCTCAGTTAGCTACCGAAAAGGAACAACCACTCGAAACTCAGCGGTTACTGTTCGAGGTATTGGAACAATCTCATTCAGTATCGCAGCAGAACCCAGTGTATCAACATTGGTTGATGGTGTTGTTTTAGGGCGTTCCGGACAAGCCTTTGCTGATTTATATAATATTGAGCGAGTTGAATTACTCCGCGGACCTCAAGGCATGCTTTTCGGAAAGAACGCTTCAGCCGGTGTGGTGCACGTCATTACAGAAAGTCCTAAAGAAAAATTCTCAGGCCTTTTTGACTCTACCGTCTATCAAGACAATGAATATCGAACGTTGATGAGAGTTACTGGTGGACTAACTGATGACACTCGCGCCAGTATCTCACTTCTTAAAGGCCAGTTTGGTGGTTATATTGAAAACGTTTATAACAATGAAAAAGTAAACGGGTACGACAGAACCGCATTTCGTGCGAAGCTTGACTATGACATTGATAGCGATACAACGGCAAAATTCATCATGGAGTATTACAATGCCGATGATGATTGTTGTGCCGACTTAGAAGGCCTACCCAGCGGTCGAAATCCAGCTTCAGAAGCGGCACCAAATAGTAACGGAGTAGTAGGCAACAATGCTGACATCGATTTGGATCAACGTTTTGTCGATCACGACTTTGAAACTCGGACGGTCGAAAAATCAAATTCATTCTCCGTCCAGATTGATAAAAAGATCGGTGACTTTGACTTAACTTCGATAACTGCTCACCGTGTTTGGAAAAATACGGAGTATCGAGAAGGTGACTTTACTTCCATTGCCGGAGATTCCGATCAACCCGTATTTGGAGTACCTTTCCAGCTTCACGATATTGGCCCACAAGAATGGCGCCAAACTTCGGAAGAGTTACGAATCGCTTCACCCCAAGATGAAGCGCTTGTTTATCAAGTCGGTTTATTTATCTGGAACATGAAGTCCGAGCGAAACTTTACTCGATTTGCCAGTTGCCAAAACAATGCTGGACAAAACGATGACATACTTGCAGCGAATCCTGGTTTAACCTGTAATGCGAATGACATCGTCGACGCTACAGCTTATATGGCCACGGAGTTTGATAACATTGCATTATTCGGTGATGGAAAGTTCAACCTAAACGACTCAATGCGAATTTTATTTGGTCTTCGATACACTATTGATGACGTCGAATTTCGCCACAACCGAATTAATAATGATCCCTTTGGCCGTCTTGGGGTTGGTGTAAGAAATGCGGCTAATAACACAAACTTTCAAGGAGCAAATGAAGAAACCAATTTTTCTGCCAAGTTAGGTTATCAGCTTGATATCAATAAGAGCAGCCGTGTATACATAACCGCTCAACAAGGTTATAAAGGCCCTGGCTACAATGTCTTCTATAACATGGCCGAAAAAGACACTGCAGAAATTGGCCCAGAAGAGTCAGTTGCTATCGAACTAGGATATAAACTTCAAAAAGGTGGTTTTCTACTAACGACTGCACTATTTCAAACCACTTACGAGGGATTCCAAGCCAATAACTTTGATACCTCAGGTGGAACAACCATTACTCGCTTAACTAACGCTGGTGATGTTGAAACCTCTGGTGTAGAGGCAGACTTTGTGTGGCAAATTTCGGAAGACTTTCGATTAAACGGCGGCATTGCTATAACCGATGCGAAAATTGATAAGTTTAACTGCCCAGTTGGTGAAGTGTGTAGTGATCGTTCCGGCCTCGATGTACCATTTTCTCCCGATTTAAAATACAATTTTACCGGAACTTATCAGTTACCCATGGGTGCGGATAAATGGGTATTTGCCGGTTCTTACATCTATACCGATGAACAACAATCCGATCTTCCATCGAATACCGGCGATTTTAACCCCGCAGCATTATTACCAGACTATTCAATCTTCAATGGTATGATTAGCTATTCGATGAATAACGATAATATGAGAGTTTCTTTAGTTGCTAAAAACTTATTTGATGAGAAGTTTGCTGTGACTTACAGTGGTGATGGTTTCCGCTATCAAATCCCGCGCATGGCTGATCGGCACTTTGGCCTCTCATTCCGAGCAAAATTTAAATAATCAAAATAGAGATGTCCATTAAAAAAGGTGGCTAAGCCACCTTTTTTATTTGGAATAATTAATTTTCTAAAACTTGATCGAGGTATTTATAGATTTAGAAACTAGAACCGGGCTCTTGTAAAAATTCCACCTCTTCAGCCGTCGACTCTCTTCCTAAAACAATATTTCGGTGTGGATATCGACCAAAACGATCAATGATTGCTTTATGACGCATTTCAAAATCCAGATTCCCTTCTAATCCAGGTTCAGAAAATAGCTCTACGGCTTTTTCGTGAATCACTTTTGATTCACTGTGCATAAAAGGCATATAAAGAAACAAACGTTGATGTGTTTCTAACTTTTTATCGTCACCACAATTTATTGCTTCCTGACTCAAAACAAGCGCAACCGTATCGAAAAGAAATGATTTGGCATTGTTTCTGTAGATGTTTCTAGAGAATTGATCGAGCACAATGATTTCGGCAAGCCTGCCCTTGGGAGTCACTCGCCACTCATACAACTCACCTAATGTTGCTGCCGTATGAACATGTCCAAACCGTTCCGTAATCAGCCGATCAAATTCATTACTTTTTTGCCACCAACTTTTTGGTTCGATTTCATCAAACCAAAAATTCAGTACTTCAGAATAGTTCAAACGTTAATCCTCATCAGTAAATTGCCCGGCAGCTTCTTCTATTGCATCCGAAATGTTCTGCTTTAAGACAATAATTGCAATTCGACGATTGATCGGACTGGTTGGATGCTCCTTATCAAATAAAACAGAGTCAGCAAATCCTTCGACACGAGCAATTTTTTCGCCAGGGATCCCACCTCGAGTTAAAGCACGACGAGCGGCATTGGCACGATCAGCCGATAACTCCCAATTTCCATAATTACCTAAATCAAATGGCGTTGCATCAGTATGGCCAGTAATACTTAATTTATTTGGTACTTTTTTTAACACATCTGCTAAGCCATATAAAATCCTACGCGAGTATACCTTTAATTCACTACTTCCGCTGTCAAACATTGGACGCTTATCTTTATCAACAATTTGAATTCGCAGTCCGTTTGGCGTTATATCAATTATAATTTGTTCTTTGAATGCGGCAAATGCATCGCTCGTATCAACAAGCTCTTCCAGTTGCGTTTGTAATTGATTTAAGCGTTCGCGCTCTTGCTGTTCCGCAAGATCTTCAATGTCATCTTCCGTAATTTTTGGATCTTTCAGATTGATAATGGCATCGTTTGCACCACCCTCACCGATTGGAATACTTTTGGAGCCAGGAGTTGCGGAGGTCCCGGCAGGATCATTAAAATATCCAGAAATCGCTTGCTTTTGTTCTTGATCAGTATTGCCCATTAGCCACAACAACAGAAAAAATGCCATCATTGCGGTCGCAAAATCGGCAAACGCGACTTTCCAACTGCCGCCATGAAAGTCATGACGTCCTTTTTTAACTTTCTTAACAATAATTGGACGTTTGGACTCCGCAGGATCCATAACAATTAACGCCCCCTGATTCGCTGCTCAAGCTCTTCAAAAGAAGGTCGAACTTTCTGATATAAAGTTTTGCGTCCAAACTCTATGGCAACTTGCGGTGGTGTTCCGTTAACGGTAGCGATAATGCAAGCTTTAATGCACTCATAAAACTTACTGTCTTCAGTTGCTCGATACTCTAATGCTTGAGATAAAGGTCCGACAAATCCATAGGCCAAAATTATTCCGAGAAAAGTTCCAACGAGAGCTGCTGCAACGTGAACACCTATTTCTTCTGGCGGGCCACCCAATGATTGCATAGTAATCACAATACCCAAGACAGCGGCAACAATACCAAATCCAGGCAGTGCATCAGCGACTTTTCCTAACGCCATACTCGGTGCGACTTCTTCGTGATGGTGAGTATCCAACTCAGTTTCCATAAGATTCTCTAATTCATAGGCTGTCATATCACCGATAATCATGAGCCTTAAATAATCGCAGATAAATTCTATCGCTTTATGATTTTTCCGGAGCAAAGGATATTTATTAAAAATTCGACTTTCTTTAGGAGACTCAATATGAGCTTCAATAGCGATAAGACCTTCTTTTCGCATAACATTAAACAAATCAAACATCATTGATAAGAGTTCGAGATAAACAAACTTACTGTAGGGAGAACCAGTTAATAATGAAGGTAATTTACGAAAAACATCGGCCGTTACTTTTACTGGATTAGCAATCACAAAAGCTCCAAAAGCAGCACCACCAATTATGATTAGCTCAAAGGGTTGCCACAATGCCAGTAGCTGGCCGTGAGACAGCACATATCCACCGAGCACAGAAACTATGACAATGATGGCGCCAATCAACAGTGGCATCTAATATCTCCCGCGTTTCTTATATTATTCAAGTCGCTGAATTAACTATAGAATATCTTGGTGTGTTCGCGAGTTCTGCTGGAAAAAAATGGTTAAAATTGCATGACTGAGGTAGAATTTACGGCTTTTAGCATCACAGAAACATTACATGAAAGTTTTTGACCACCTTAAAACCATCCCCCAATACTTAATACCGCAACATGGACTGTCGGTGTTAGCAGGAAAACTTGCCGATAAAAAAAATCTCCGGATCAAAAATTGGGTTATTAAAACCTTTGCTAAACATTATGGTGTCGATATGTCGATAGCCGTTGAGCCCGATTTAACGGCTTATGAATCGTTTAATGATTTTTTTACCCGAGCAATTCGTCCAGAAACTCGCCCCATTTGCGATGACCCAGACACACTCGCATGCCCAGTCGATGGTGCTGTCAGTCAATTTGGGAAAATTACGAATGGCGATATTATTCAAGCGAAAGGTCACTCCTATACAGTGCAGGACTTATTAGGAGGCGATGCTAAATTAGCAGAGCAATTTGAAGATGGCGAATTCATAACCATCTATCTCTCTCCGAAAGACTATCACCGTTATCACATGCCAATCGACGGTAAATTGACGCGAATGATTCACGTGCCCGGTAAACTATTCAGCGTTAACCCGTTAACCGCAAGAACCGTCCCACGACTCTTTGCCCGAAATGAGCGAGTTGTGGCCATGTTTGACACCGACTTTGGTCCTCTCGCTTATGTTGCGGTTGGCGCCACTATCGTTGGTAGTATGGAAATGGCCTGGTCAGGTATTGTAACGCCACCGACCATAAAAGATGTATCAGAAACTCAGTACGCTGAAGGCGATGTAACTCTCAAAAGAGGAGATGAGGTTGGACGTTTTCGTCTTGGCTCTACAGTTATTTTATTGCTACCTAAAGGTTCCTACTCTTGGGACGAAAGTATAAAAAATGAAGCGCCAACGCTGCTTGGCCAACCAATGGTCAAAAGACACTAAATTTTAAAAGAGGCAACTCGGATTTTGCATTGGGCTATACACCTTTTAGCAAAAGTACCTGTTGCCCGCCTTAATTTAGAAGCGGGCAACTTACATAGCTATTTAATCAGGGCACTTCTAAATAGAAAAATATTATTATGCTATTCGGTTCCTAAAACCAATCTCTTTAAATTTATTAATAACTAAAAGTAATCCTCCCTACTTTTCCACATCAATTTAATCTCAATTTGAGCAAAAGTTCAGTCTTCGTCTAAGCTTTAAAATAGCAGGTAGTGAATACAAATTATGAAATCTATTTCGTCTCGTCTGGCAGTTATCTATGCGATCGCGGCTTTGTTGATTGCCTTGCTTCAATTTGCTTACAATTCCTATCAAGATTTTTCACGCCAGCATAATGTTCTTCAACAAGATATCGAGCGAATATTCGATTCCACAAAAGGTCCAGCAGCGCAAGCCATTTACGATATGAACACCATCAATGCACAACAAATTCTTGATGGATTAAAAGCCTATAACTATTTACTAAAAGCGACAATTTACGATGAACTGAATCAAGAGTTCGTTAGCGTTAATCTAGAATCGACCCCACAAACAAAAACAGGCACCGAAGCTATAACTCATTGGTTACTGGGACGAGTTATTGAAAGCCGAAAATCAACTCTACAAACCCAACAATATGACTCTGAACTAGGTGACTTAATTATCTTTTTTAGCTGGGATATAGCTCTTCAACCTTACTACGCGAATACTATCAGTATGCTAACAAGTGGGTTAATACGCACTTTCCTCGTATTTTTGGTTATCTATTTTGTTACTCACTTATACATTACTCAACACCTCAACCGTATAGTGCATATTCTACAAAATATATTCAGCAGACCCAGGGAACAACAAAATATTCGAGTACCGAAAATTCATAAGAATACAGAAATCGGTATGCTAATTGATGTTTTAAATACGACCAATACTCTAAGGAATGATGCTGAAGTTGCACTAAAGAATTTGAATGAAGAGCTCGAGCAAAAAGTTGCTGAAAGGACAAAGGAACTACAAGAAGCTAATAAAAAACTCAAACTCCAAGCCACTTTAGATTCATTAACTAAAGTGAATAATCGTCGTTATTTTATGGAGCTTGCGGACAAAAACTTGGAACGCTGCCGACGTTACAATAGACCTATGTGTATTATGATGCTAGACATCGACTTATTTAAGAAAATCAATGACGAACATGGTCATAAAGTTGGCGACGAAGCATTAATCATTTGTGCACAAACGTGTTTGAGTACTCTACGCACTACCGATATTCTCGGCAGGTTAGGAGGTGAAGAGTTTGCGATATTACTTCCCGAAACAACAGAAAGTGAAGCCGAACAATTAACACGGCGACTTATTCAAGCGATGCCTAAAAATGAAAGTTTACAGCAAAAAGGAATTCATATGACGGTTAGCATAGGACTGTATCAAATGAATGCTCAAACAGAGTCAGTTGAGTATGCATTAGATAGAGCGGATGCTGCACTCTATGAAGCGAAAAATGCCGGTAGAGATCGCTATTCAATTAACAGAATAAATGAAGATAAATTAAATGCAGTTTGAAAAATACCGTTAATATTAAGAAATATATAATATTATCAAAAATACATTTTTATTCGGGCGTTTTATTTTCTGGTAAATCGAGCAGCTCTAGTGTTTCATCCGTTAAAAATGGATTTTCAAGATTTATTCGAACTCGACTCTCTAAATTGAGCGGCTCCAAATCCTTTACGTAATAGTGGTTAAATATTTTATCATATTCTCCATTTTCTTTTGCTTTCTTCAAACCGAAGAAAATTCTTTGAGCTAGCTTATTATTCTGCTGACTAACAAAGAAATACATCGGCAACTTATAAACCAATAGCAACCTTGGTTCGATTACTATGTTGTCACTACCATGCTTTTTGTACTCATCAAGCACTTCATTAACACTTCGAGAAAAACAATCAAAACGTCCTTTTTCAAGCATATTAAAAAGCGGAAGGTAGAGTGAATTAGTAACGACGGAAATTCCATTATGTTTAAGAACACGAGTATCGGGCCAGTGAAGTCCTTGCCCTATTGTTAAATTTCTTTTTCTCCAATCCTCAAGTGAATAAACATCATCAAAACGATGCTCATTTCCCTTTTTAATCAGACAAACTCGGTGCCCCAAAAGCCCCTTTGTTACAGGAATTTTAATTGCCTTTAAATCAACTTCTCGAGAAATATCAGGTGCAAATAACGCAACATGCACACGTTCATTATTTTTCAATTCTCGAACAACACGCCCTTGTTCCATTCTATCCGTATAACGGATGACATAATCACCAAATTGTGACTTTGATAATTTGAGAGCTACCAAAAGTAGTTGATGGGTTGCTTCATTCCCTTCTTTTATGCGATTCCAAATAATGATTTGGTCAGCCTTTGTTACTGCCGGCTCATTCGAGCTTAGCAAGGTTCCTGGCATCAATACTAAGCTAACAGCAACTACTAAAAAACACCTCATGTCAAATAGCCCACTAGCAAAACATAACTGGAGTATAGTCGATTGAAAATGCCTACTTACCCAATGACAACAAAGGGTAGTAACTTCAGCAACCAATGCAAAACAAGTAACCACCGAAAAATATTACTTATGTTATAACTGACAGAGAGCAAAATGATGACTTGTAATATCAAATCCCTCTCTTAAATAAAATCGGTGAGCAGCAAATCGCTGTACACCCGAATCTAAATGAAGCTGCTCACACCCTGCTTTTTTCGCGAACTGCTTGAGCCAGTCTATCATTGCTCGCCCTGCTCCAAGAGAACGACTATTTTCCGATGTTACCAAGTCATCAACATAAACGTGTTTTTTCCATGCCAAACTTTCGCTGACATAAAATCCGGCAACACAAATGACACTATCATCACTGGTTAGATACGCCACCTGATAGCCATTTTTAAGTTGTTTGATTATTTGAGATTTTAATGTTTCGTGATTGTACTGCGGTCTGAGCTGTAAAAGCACTGGAACAACAGCATCTATCTCTCGTTCTTCAATGAGTAAACTGACTTTCATGATTGGCTACCACCCTGTTTCTTTTATTATTTCTGAAAATTATCGTATCACTCCCCAGCGCTCCCTTGCGATCTTAACTAACACGATAAAGTCCTAGTTCACTGTGATCCGTGATAAATACGTCACTCGCTTCAAGAATGTTGCAAATGCATCATATTTAACTATAATGTAGCATATACACAACGGAGTTCAATATGAGCGCAAGTCAACACATTCAGCCAGAGCCCGCAGAAGTTCTGGGAAAAGCATTGTTTTCCGCGGCTGATTTTCTTGGGTTACCGGCAGAGGTCTTAGGACACATTATCGGGCGCGATAGGACATCTATTTCACGACTTAAGAAAAATCCCACTATTGAACCTGGCAGTAAAACAGGGGAACTCGCCCTGCTCCTGATACGAGTCTATCGAGGACTCTTTGCTATTTTAGGGGGCAATCAAGCTGCCATGCGGGAATGGTTATTTCAAAATAACAAAGCATTAGACGGTCGCCCTATAGATATAATGAAGACCGTCACAGGACTTACCCTTACAGTGCAGTATATTGACGCCATGCGCGGGAAAATTTAACCCTCCTTTTCCATACATAACGATAATAAACCGGAAAGTCATGAACGATTCAAAGCTTTGGCAAGCAGTCAAAGGCAGTCATAGTATTGTCCCTCTCACTATGAAATTATACCGAGTGGTAGAAAGTCAGGAGCAAGTAGCAACCACCCTGATAACAGAGACAAAAGACGAACAAAATATTTTGGAACAATTGATTGAAGAGTCCAAGCCCAAACAAGACAAAGAACTCTCCGACCGCCACTATCTCATAAAAACACCATTTCGATACCCACCATTAAAATATGGCTCTCGATTTGGCAGCGTTTGGGAACCCAGCCTTTTTTATGGCTCCCAAACAGTAGAATGCGCTCTTGCAGAAGTTGCCTATTATCGATTTCGATTTCTCTGTGACATGGAAAACAGTGAGTCGCTCACAAAGCATAATATTCAATCCTATCATTCATCGTTCTACGTAAACACGCAATCGGACTTTGGCATTCAGTTGCACAAGCAACCATTCTCGGATTATCGCACTGAATTACGCTCGGTTCTAAGCTATACAGTTACACAACAGATCGGCTCAGATATGCGAGACTCAGGGGTTCTTCTGTTCAGCTTTGAATCTGCCCGGCAAGAAGGAGGTATCAACGGTGCAGCTTTCCATCATTCCGTCATTCGCTCTCGAAGTCCTATGAAATTAGAAAGCTGGCAGTGCTTAACTCAGCAAAAAAGAATCGTATTTCACAATGCCGTAAATCATCAATCTCTCGAATTTTCCAAAAACTCGTTTATGCAAGAAGGCGAATTTCCAATCATTCGTTAAGTCATCAAATGGACAACAATCGCCTCCTAAAACTTGGCTATAAGAGCATCTATTTTTATTTGATTAAACACTATAAGCAGTACGAATTACCTCGATTCGAGAACTTTACCCATAAAGTCGATTTAAACTTAAAGTCCGCTAATTCTCAGCCGATTTATTACATAATCGCGATAAACTTTTTGGAAGAACACTGATGTTCAAACCCATTAATTTTTTTACTCCAACGTCAGGAACTCAGAACCCGAACGATTTCGGTAGCACGTTAAGAAATCGTGGCAACAATTCTCCTACGTCTGTGTTGGGCCCCAATGTAAATCCGAGTATTCGTTCTGGTAACGACTTTGATATCTTCAACTCTGTTTTACAAAAGGCTTATCAAAAATTGGCTCAGGGACCGGAGCAAATTAAAACGCCCAATCAAGACAACCGCTTTGCACAATTCAAACCGGTTGAAAAGATTACCTCTGAACAAGCAGCTGGCAATATCCTAGATTTCATCCAGCAACGATTAGCCGCCGATAAAGCGAATGGAGCTTCGACAGAGAAACTTAATCAATCACTGAATGAAGCCCAAAAAGGATTTGAGAAGGGGTTTGCTGAAGCAAAGAATATTATCGAAGGGATGGGATTAATGTCTGACAAGTTATCGGACGAAATTTCTGATACTTACCAGCGTGTTACCGATGGAATAGAAGCTCTGAGAAACGCAATCAACGAACCCTCTTCCGGCAACTCAATTTCCCGCATTGATTCTTCAACAGAGTATTCGCAAAACCGAAGTTTTTCTCTTGATCTCGTGACTCAAGATGGCGATAAAGTTTCAATTGATATTCGACGCTCACTGAACGCCAGTGAGTCTACCTCTTACCAAAATAGTGACGGCCAAGAGTCTTTGCAGCTAGATCGTCAATTTTCGTTTTCTGGTCAATTTGAATTGAATGTACAAGGAGAACTGGATGAAGACGAACTGCAAGCGATCAACAATTTACTATCCGATGTAGATAGTATCGCCAACGACTTTTATAGCGGTCGTCTGGACCAAGCTTTCAATGCTGCAACACAAATTAATTTTGATGCCAGCGAATTATCTAGTTTGGATTTAGACTTAAAACAAACGACGCGCGTTAGTGCTATTACTGCATATCAGTCTAATAGCGAACTACCGGAACAACCACCCGTTCCTAATATTGGAGATTTATTCAGTCGAGTCGATAAGTTAGTCAAAGAAGCTGAGTCATTTTTAGAACCTCGTAAGCTGATCAATGATATTGCCGATGGCTTAAACCTGATTGACTCTCAATTAAGCAATGACTCTGAAGGCGATGAGCCTTCGGTAGAGCAGAAACAGTTGAATGCTTTTAAGAATAACTTAAATAGTATTTTAGATAACTTCTTTTCCTCCAAAGAAGAAACTTAGTTCAAAACGTTACTTCTGGGCGTCATTAAAAAAGAGAGTTTCCGACTCTCTTTTTTAATGCTCTTAATTTATGATTTGGGGTTTAAAAACAAAAGGATTTAAAAGTCGGTTTAGACAAGAGTGGGCGGCGAATCAAACCAATTCTTTGCAGCTTGGTTATCAAAAAAAATGCGGACTCGAATTTCAGGTTCGCTAATACAAAACTTTAAAAACCTGGATTTATCAATGGCCAGGTCACAGTCAAGCAATATCGCGACTCGTCCTTTGAATAAAGATGCATTTTCCGACATAAACTCAGCTATGTGATAAATGTCGAGTTCTGTTAACTGACATTTTGTTCGAGTTAGATCAAACAATATATCGTAGAGCTCGACATTGCCAACGCCTTTTATAAGTCGATTTAAACTTGAAAGCGTCTCCTCGAGATTGAATTTTCCTTGAAAATCCATTCGAATAAAGTCTGACTCACTAAATATCTCTAAATTTTTCATAACCTAACAAAGTTAAATTTAACATAGACAAAGTATAAGGGAGTTAAGGTGTGTTATATATTCGCAGCAGCTGACTATTTGAAAATATGTGGTCACTACTTTGTAATATAAGAAAGTGCCAAAAATAATTTTGGCACTTTACAAAGTTAAGAACAAATCGATTAACTAATCAGCGTAGTAGAAGTTACCTCCCCAAACAAACGGCGTTGAACCAGTCGGAGCAGTACCAATATAGCAGTGTGCACCATCGTAGGTACCATCAATACAACTCGGAGCCGCGGAGTCAGGAGTAGTATAAAAATTCCCATCGTAGATAAATGCTGTCGTCCCAGCGGGAGCTGAAGCAATATAACAATTCGCCGAATCATTCGTTCCAATTGAACACGCATCGTAAGTGGTATAAAAATTATTATCGTAAATAAAACCACCTGCTGGCTTTGGCATTACATAACAATTAGCGCCATCAAACCAACCAATCGGGCAAACGTTGCCCGACAAAGGCGTGGTGTAAAAATTGTTAGCATAAATAAATGCAGATGTTCCGGCAGGCGCTGAAGCAATATAACAATTCGCCGAATCATTCGCTCCAATTGAACACGCATCGTAAGTGGTATAAAAATTATTATCGTAAATAAAACCGCCCGCTGGCTTTGGCATGACATAACAGTTAGCACCATCATAATTACCAAGAGGACAAGATGTAAACGCCGCATCAATATAGTAGTTACCACTGTAAACAAACGGATTACTCGCACCATTAGGTACTGGCATGACAAAACAATTAGCCGAATCAAACCAAGGTGTTATTTGAGATCCATCGTGATAAGCAACAGGTTGATGGCAAGCTTCTCTCCAGTAAGCCAATAAATTAGGTGAACCAGAGCCAATGGAACTTAACTGTCCAGTTGTCGCGTCAGAAAGTATATTACTCATAACAGTAGCCGGAGTTGCAAAAGGATTATTTTGCAAATACAGTGCAGCGATTCCTGCTACGTGTGGCGCAGCCATAGATGTTCCTGACATGATATCAGAGCCACTCGTCGTTCCTGTCCGCGCAGAAACAATATCCGAACCAGGAGCAAATAAATCAACGCAAGATCCAAAGTTTGAATACGAAGCGCGATCGTCATCGTTTTCTGTCGCCCCAACCGTTATTGCATTGTTGACATTTGCTGGAGAAAAAGAACAAGCGTTAGCATTACTATTTCCTGCTGCAACAACATAAGAAAAGCCAGCATTAATAGAATCATTAACAGCAGCATTGATTGCTCCCGAAGATGAGCCACCCAAACTCATATTAACAACTGCTGGCGCAGAACCATTGGCGGTCACCCAATTTACCGCAGCAACAATCGTCGCACTCGTCGTTCCACCATTACACCCGAATACACGCACAGGAAAGACGGTTGCATTTTTTGCGACACCAAATTGTGTCCCAGCAACTGTGCCAGCAACGTGGGTACCGTGCCCATTACAATCAGCATTAAAAGCGCCAGCCACAAAACTTGCTCCGCCCCCAATTCTGCCCGAAAAGTCGGAATGACCACCATCAACACCAGAATCAATAATATACGCATTCACACCAGTGCCGTCTGATAAATAGGTCCAACGAGAGTCAAGAGTCAGTGGCCGCTCATCAATGCGATCAAGTCCCCAGGAAGGTGCTGGATTTTGAATGGTATACATTTCAACAAAACTGTCCCGTTCAACATACTCAACTAACTGATGCTCCATTAACTTTTCTGCTGACTCTTTTGACATTACGCCACTGAATCCTTTGAATGCCATATCATATACATGATGAACTTGCGCATCATGCAATTTAGCTATTTCGGATGCCATAAAATCAATTTCTTTCGGCGACATCCGCTGATCACTAAATTTAACCATATAGCGATTAGGTATTAATGTCGAAGAAACACAAACTTCAATAAACTCACGCTCTTTTTCAGCACAAACTGTCCACTCTTTTAACTCTCTTTGCAGAACGTGGTTCAACTTGGGTAATAAAACACCTTTTTCAGTTAGGGTTAACCGTGATTCGGCTTCTATAGCTCTTTCGCTACCACTCAAATACACTTGAACACTAGAAAAAGATTGCTCGCCATTAGTACGAATCTCTGACATCCAGTTCTCAAAAGGAATATTTTTTCCATTTTTTTGGTAAGAAATCTGCGTCGAAGGAGCTGACCATCTTTCATCCAAGTAAACAGGGTAGTTTTTTTCCTGTAGTGTATTTCCACTTAAGTTGACTTCACGATTTAACTCATTGGCATGAAGTCCAGATAAAGCGGTCACACTGGCTCCCAAAGTAAGAGCCACAAGTTTTAAATATTTATTGCACATAGAATGTCTCCATATTCTCTATTCGCATTTCACTGCTGAACACTGATTTCGACCTCAAAATGATTAACACTCGAGGTCCTTATTTATCTTTTGCGCAAAAGAGTCACCGACTAATTGGTGATGATTAAAACTTATCGCTCTATCTTCGAAAAACATAGCTAAAACACAGGTAATTACTGGCAAGCTTTTAAATTTTTCCCAAATTTACCCGGACGATTTGATCGTAGCTTGTTGAAAAATATACTTTATTCGAATCACCTATCCGTCTTATGGGATATAAATTCAATAGCTTAAAAATCACATAACAGAACCGAATGTATAAAAAAGGAAAACCATGTGAAATTGGAAAGTATATCTATTTGAAATAATCGAATGCTCTTTAATTTGAAATTAAAAATTAACATCTTCCACTATCAGTTATAGAATTATTTACTAATACTCTAACTTTTTGAGAGGCTAATAATGTCGGATCAATATAATGTTCTAACCGAAGAAGAAAAGTACGTTATCCGGGATAAAGGCACTGAGAGACCTTTTTCAGGAGAGTATGATAGCTTTTTTGCGGAAGGCTTATATGTCTGTAAACAATGCGATGCTCCTCTCTATCGTTCAGAGCATAAGTTTCAGTCCTCTTGCGGCTGGCCAAGTTTCGATGATGAAATTCCAAATGCAGTAAAAAGAGAAATCGATGCCGATGGTCGCCGCACGGAAATATTATGTGCAAATTGCGGCGGGCATTTAGGACATGTTTTTAAAGGTGAAGGATTAACAGAAAAAAACATTCGACACTGTGTTAATTCTATTTCGATGAAATTCATTCCGAACGATTGAGCAAATACAGGCACACCTATTCTGGGTAATACACCCCAATATACAACTTGCGAAAGCGGGTACATAACATCAGATTAACTTTTTTGGGGATTTTTGCAGAGGCAAGTTTTAAAAGTAGCGCTTTTAAAATAATTGAGTTAATTAGATATCATTTTCAGTTTGATTGAAAAATTTAGAACTCTTTAAGAATCGAACAGCAGTAGAAAAATATGAGTAATTTTCTTTGTGCGCTCGCAAGATTTGCAAACGCTTTTATGAAACAAAAGTGTCACATTTGTTTCATAAATAAGATTTTATAATTTACAAAATTTTCTTGTCTGCTTAGACAAGTATAAAACATTCTTTTATTCATTCTTTTTTATAAACCATGCCAAATCAAAAGGTAATATTCACTCTTTCCAGAGTCCCTTAATTCATCTAATATCCGCGCCCCCCAAAAAAAGGAGATTATGAATGAATAAACTATTAACTATCTTGATATTATCTTTAACAGCTCAAATTACATTAGCTGCAGACTTTCACGTGCCTACTGTTTCACGCTGCCTCGCCGACATGTCTCAATCAAATACCAAAGACAGCAAGGTTTATAATATCTATTCTGATTTTTACTATGAATACAGCGACAAACGTGACTATGCTATTCGAGCTATTCAAGAAGTTACTCAAAAGTTTTCAGCGGAAGATTCATCTTGCCAAGGCTTTACACAACCAATGAATCGGGAAACGGTTCAATGCTACAAGTTCAGCGGAAGTGAAGTATGCACAGTACCAAGCGATGCTGGAGAATTTATTGTTGTAAAAGATTATGTTGACTCAACCAATGTCATTCTTACCGAATACAGTAACGACTACACCGATTTTCCTGAAATTAATTCAGCAAACGATTTTGAAAGTTTATGGTTGCCTCAACCAGAGTTGTGCTACACCGATCTTTTAGCGCCTATTTACGATAGCCAGGCACACAGCTTAAATGCCTCCGCCTTTGTCAATTTTTCTGACTTCCGCTATGTACTCGCTCGAAGTAACCGCGACCTTGTTAAAAACATTTCAGAAAACGTTTCCAGTTGCGAATATGCAACAATGGATATTCCAGCTCATGAAATGACTTGTATTTCTCGACCTAACAAACCAGCAATTTGCTCAGTTGGTGCGACTGGTGGTGGTTACTTTATCTATGTTACTGACGCAGATAATACAATTCACATGATTTTTAATCGCTGGGACTAAGCTTTCCCACACATTCAGGAGTGCTCTAGCACTCCTGAAGTGCTTAGTCCTTGAAGTCAAATTCTTTAATTTCAACTATTTGATAAAAAGCACAGAACTTAAAGGCAGCATCAGAAAATACAAGCTGATTTCAACAGAACAGAAAGATTAATCATAACTCATTGTTTTATATTGCTTTTTAAAAGTAAGTTTACTGATTGATGACTCAAGATTTGGATTACACTGCTTTCAGCGCATGATTAGAGCCATGAAAAATTAGGCAAAGTGTTATTTTGTGAACAATTTACATTACCTAGAGGCATCGCAATGCGGTATATTCCCCATCAATGGAAATCGAGGAACAAGGAACTTTCATGACATCTCATTTATACCTTTGGTCAGACCGCTCACTCTACATAGGTTCTCTGCCTGATAACTTGAGTTGTCAGCCCGGCGCATCTGCTTTCCTTTACTTCTTAGATGCACCAGCAAAGATTTTACTCGATGGCCACCAAGAGCCGATAGAATCAAATACCTTTATCTTTCCAGTCAATCAACGCATTCATGTGCTAGAACATTCAGGTCGAGTACTAAATTTATTTCTAGATCCTTACCAAATTGAATACAACTTACTAAAACGTTCAATGCAAGACCAAGTTGGAACGACGTTTTTTGAAATGATATCAACGCAAAGCTGGGATGATCTTATTAAAGACATTGATGATAAAGTCATTTCACCCGTCAATGTATTTAAACGGGTCAATGAAGCAATTAACGAGCATTATACCTCATCTGTGCAAGCTCAAACGGATCAAAGAGTCAATATGGTTATAGACTTAGTCAAATTAAGCTCAAGCCAGCCGCTTAAGATTCCTTTGATTGCTGACACCATTAACATGTCAGAGAATCGTTTAATGGCGTTATTCAAAGCCAAAGTCGGTATTCCTTTGAGACGATACCGCTTATGGCACCTGCTTTCCGCAACCTGTGTGCGAATTGCGCAAGGAGAAAACCTAACCAGTGCCGCAGTAAATTGTGGTTTTTCAGATTCATCTCACTTCTACCGTAATTTCAAACATCACCTGGGAATAACACCGAAGTTTCTTTTGAAGAATACGCAGTTATCTAATATTCACATTAATAAAAAACCGATTAATACCCAAATGTATTCTGATCAGCTGATTCATGAAATTAAAAATCAAGCTATCTCAGCATAACGGAGCATAAAATCCCTTCTCCGATGAGATAGGCAATTTATTACAGAAAAATAAAGCAGCAACTTAGCTTAAATTTTCGATTCTTGTAAAATTAAAAAAGCCGCTTGCATAACAAGCGGCAAAGGCAGGTTGATCTAATTTTAAAAAGACAACTACTGCGGACCTTCAACTAAATCTAAATTATTCCACTCGGTTGACCAAACTTGAGCATTGTCAGTAAAAAAGACTGAATCACCATGCAAGACCGATCTCGGGCGATCGCTATATAAATAATTGCTCCCATCTTCTGCCTTCGCTGTTATAACTTCTCCATGTTTTTGTAAAAAAGCATTCTCACCAGTGTTGATATTAAATAGAAACAATCCAAAGTCAGTAAAATAGTACCGCTGGAAAGGATTATTCTCATCAATGTCTTCCGGTAAAGAATCATTACGCGCAATAGGCAATGCAAGACGGATGTTACCATTGCCCATATTGAGTAAACTAAAAGCATGGTGATCATGTGAAGCACTGGTAGAACTACCGCGCTGTCCAATCACCTCTTTTCCCACCGATTGAGGACTGTTCAAGTTGCTCACGTCAAAAAGCTCAACTTTAACGCCTAAAGGGATGCCAAATTCAGAATCCGCTTCGTGACCTACCCCTAAAATGAAATCTTCATTCAAAATATGTAGCTGTTGTGAAAATCCATCAACTTCTAGTTCACCCTGTATTTTGGGATCATTATCGTCTGATAAGTCAAAGACATAGAGGGGATCCACTCTTTCAAAGGTGATTGCAAAAGCTCTATTTCCTGAATAACGAACGCCGTAGATATCTTCACCTGGCTTGCCAATTGCCGATGGATTATCATCATTGGGTAGAACACCTAAAACGTTAAATGTCTCTCCGCTTACCGTTGGATTTGATAGTATGGTTAACTGATGTTCAAAGTCCCATCCCGTTTGGTTTTCATTCCATACTCTTTTAGTCGACAACACTCTAAATGAATCTTCAAACTCATCTAAACGGAATGAGAAGTTTTGCAAACCAAGATCGCCTGCAACTAATCCTGTATCGAGGTACTGGATGTCATTATTTGTAATCGAAAACTTATGAAACCCAGTGTTTTCACCATCTGACGCATAATGATAAATACCTGTTTGCGACACATAAATTCCATCGGTATTGCCACCCATACAGGACGATTGAATTTCCTGCGTGATTAAATCAACGCGTGTAATTGTCACTATGCTTGCATTACCTTCATCGCTTTTAGTCGATTGAGGAATGTAACAATCCTCGGTATCAAATAAGGGTTTAGCAGCACCGCCATTAACAACTAATTGTGGAATTAAGTCATTAATAGACATTTTATCAACTAACTGTTGGTTAGTACTTTTTTCCACTAATGTTTTCGGATAATAAATTAAGCCGTCTACTTCAGGCGTATATCGAGTCACTAGATAAACATTGTTCTCGATTCTTCGACTATCAAGAAAATGACCTTCAATTTCTATTTTAAATATTTCGTCCAGTTGTGAAGGCTGGTTTGCCCTTAGAAGATGCAGTCCCGTTCGCCCTTTACCCCAAACCCATGGATTTTTCCAATAATTTTGAATCCAATAACTTTCATCATCTGACGTTAATACAGTTAAGAAAGCATTATCATTGAATTCACTGATGTAAAAACCATTAATATCAATACCGGCTTCTGATAAAAGATGTTCACCAACCTGCTCAGTCTTGGCAGGGTTATGAAATGTTTTCATCACTCTAATTTTAGCAAAATCTTCGTCTTGAGGTTCATGGTCATCAGAGTGTGCATCTTCCCAATGAATAAAACGGTCTGGATTTTTCGCTAGATATAAGTAGTCGCCGTCATATTTTACCGAGTCGAGTTCATCGACACCGGCAACCTGCAAATTGGTTTCAGAATAGGCTCCCTCAGAATCGTGAGCAATTTCCACCAAAGGACCATTATAAGCGGAAGAAAGCAATCCATTGCGAATATATCGCCCATACTCCGCTTCTGATGAAACTAATTTCAATGGTTCCGCTTTAGCATTTTGCTGTTTAACCTTCCTTAGAGAATCATTATCTTTATCTATACAGCCAGTTAATAGCGCGGCTCCAATTAATATTGTCAATCCACCTAGTGTTTTCATATTATCTTTATCCCGATTTATTAGAGACTTAATATCTTATAGAGAGCGACTGTTTAAATCTGTGGTGAATTGGCTATAAAAATGTAGTTAATTGTTTAATTATTTAACTCAAACCTTTACACTTTTTAACAAATCAAAACGAAAATCATCAGGTGTCTACCGGAAATATCTGAGATGATTAATATTTACGTAGACAGACTTAAATTTCAGTGAAACGATATCTTTTAATTTTTATATTTTTATATCTCGAATTATCTAACGCCTCCGAACAAATGCAGGTAATTGAGGATTCGTCGTGGCAATTCGGTGTTGCCTATGGGTTTGGAGAACGCACTAATCCATTAGTTGGCTCTAAGGATGATCGAATCCCGATTATTATCCACTTGACTTACGACAATGATAATTTCTTTTTTGACAATGGCGACTTAGGTTACTATCTAACCGAAGGAAAAAGTTGGGAATTAAATGTTTTAGCCGGATTAAATAGTGAGCGTCATTATTTTACCTATTTAAATCGAATGGAACTTAATATTGCATCCGATCCTAACGAACCGCCAGGAAGTTCCGACAGTTATCATCAAGTCATGATTGATCCTCCCAAGCGCGACACCACCGTTGACGGCGGATTTGAATTACTAGTCGACAGCGAATTAGGCGATTTTCAGCTACAGCTCCTGACTGATATATCTCAAAAGCATAAGGGACAAGAGCTATGGTTAGGATACAACTATACATTAAAGCTGAACGACTGGAAGTTAGAGCCTGGTATTGCACTTATTTTTAAATCAAAAAACTGGACCAACTATTTTTACGGCGTCAATAGTAATGAGGTAGTTGTGGATCCTAACGATCAAAGTGTACTTCGACCGTTCTACTTTGCCGATGAATCTTTTAACCAACAAATAAGAATAAAACTGAGCTATCAATTATCAAAAAATTGGTATGTTATTAGTTTATTAGAAAAAGAGCTTTTGGACTCAAATATAAAAAGCAGCCCTATAGTGAAAGACAATTCCATTGATACTTTTTTTCTGGGCTTTTATCAGAAATTCAACTAAATGAGCATCGTAGTTTGATTGAAAAATAGCAACTAGAGTCATGTGAAACTCAATCAATAATTATTAATTTTGTTTAAATCAATATCTATTTCATATTTTGTCTTACTCTTTATAATTTTGAAGAGTAGCCCACTATTGTCTGAAAAAAATAAAAGCCCGCAATCAATAGTTAAAATTGACGATGTCATTTTAACTATACAACCCAAACTATGTGTATTATCGAGCAGTAGGCAATCTTGCCGAGATAACCTAGTTATTAATTGGATGAGTAAAAATGAAATATCACCTTGTTTGTATAAAGGGAGCGAGAAAAAAGAGCTGCGTTGTTGGATTAATAAAACCAATGGTAATTTCGAGCTTTTAGTTGAAACAAAAAATACAATTAATTTTCAATTACTAGAAGATACAACCATTATCGCTGAAAATACTCTCAAAGTATTTAAGCACTTTAAGAAAAGAAAAAGAAGTAGAAAACGTCACCCCTGGAGTATTTATTAGTGGAAAGCAATGCAAAACGGATTGTTATTGTCGAAGATGATGATAGGTTAGCGGATTTGACAAAAACCTTCTTAACTCAACATGAATATGATGTAAGCATTATAAATAATGGTCGGCAAGCTATTGACTCTTTACCATCTAAATCTTTTGATCTCGTTATATTGGACTTAATGTTACCAGGAGCAGACGGTATAGAAGTATGCAAAAAAATTAGAGGTTATTTTTGCGGTCCTATTCTAATGTTAACAGCTAAAAAGAGTGACTTTGATCAAATTATTGGCCTTGAAGTCGGTGCTGACGACTATGTTATTAAGCCTATTGAACCCAATGTTTTGCTCGCTCGAATTAGGGCTCTTTTGAGAAGAAATACCGAACACTCTATTCTCGATAATAGTCCAAATGATACTTTGATCTTTGGCGGATTAGAAATAAAGGAACATTCGCACAAGGTCGTATTGAATGATGTCGAGATACCTTTAACAACAAGAGAATTTCAACTTCTCTGGATATTGGCCTCTAATGCAGGAAAGATTGTTAGCCGAGAGGAAATATTTCATCAAACTAGAGGATTAGAGTATGACGGCATGGACAGAACTGTTGATGTTCGAATTTCTAAGCTAAGAAAAAAACTTAACGATAATACAGAAAACCCTTTTCGACTTAAAACTATTTGGGGTAAAGGCTATTTATTTGTGCCGGATGCCTGGGTTGAGTAAGTTATGTTAATACGTCGACTTTTTTTTCGTTTTTACTTATTCTTAGTACTTTGTATAGCGATAATAGGATTTGCATTAGATTTTATTGCAGACTCTCTACCAAAACAACAAACGGATGCTCATACAAAGCGGTATTTGGCTAGCTTTTTATACGTCGAACAGTTGTTAATTACCAATCCTAGCTTAGCATTATCAGATTTGAGCAAGTTCGCTAGCATGAAGTTAACTGCCAATATAGAAATACTAAAAAAGGAAAATTTTTCTTTTGATGACGCACTGATTAATAAAGTAGAATCTGGCGATATCATTCAATTGGAGAATAATGGCGACTTGTATTTAATTCGAATGATAGAAAACACTGAATACGTTATTTTGTATTTAACGGACACGGTAACCAACGATGTGCCATTTTGGACCTTTTTATTCTATATTTTACTTAGCTTGCCTGTCATTATTTGGCTATATCCTTTATCAAGAGATCTCAGGTTATTAGAAAATACATCTAATCATATTACTAAAGGTCGTTTTAATCATCGAGTTGATTTACCAGCGTCATCGCCCATCAAGCACATAGCTGATAGCTTTAATAAAATGGTCGAAAAAATTCAATATTTACTAGACGAGCAGAAATCTTTGATTGGCGCTATTTCTCATGAACTCAAAACACCGTTAGCTCGTTTAAAGTTTGCTTTAGAATTGCAAAAGAACTCAAGCTCTGAACCACACTCTATTGATGCCATGCAAAAAGATGTTGAGGAGCTCAGTAATTTAACCGAAGAACTTTTAAGTTATAAAAAGTTTGAGAATCTCGAAAATCAAGTTGTTTATCAAAACATTAATGTTCATGATTGGTTAACGTCTGTTGTTGAGCACTGTTTGGTTGATGATGAACTAACGATTCAATATAACTTTCTGCTAGAGAGGATAAACATAGATCCACATCTTATGGCACGAGCTGTATCTAATTTAGTGCTTAATGCAAAGCGATATGCTAACAGAAAAATTTTGATAAGCTGCTTAGCCGAAAATACTGCCGCAAAAATTATAATCGAAGACGACGGTATGGGCATTGAAGAAAAAGACCAAGATAGAGTGTTTGAACCTTTTGCGCAGTTAGATAAGAGTCGGAGTGAAAAAAAAGGAGGTGTAGGCCTTGGACTTGCAATAGTAAAAAATATTGTAGAATTACATTCAGGGAGCATTTACGTAAAAAAGTCATGTTTGGGTGGAGCTTGTTTTGTTATAGAAATGCCCATTTAGAGATAATTTTTAAAAATCTGAATCACTAAGCTTCTTTCGATTAACCCAAGTCTCTAACGACAGATTTCTGACTTTTAACCTGCAATTCGTAACTAAAGATTAAAACGCTTACGCTTCTATTTTTCAACTCAATATTTCAAACTCCTTTTTCCAAAGCACAAACAACTACTCATACATTCTTTATTATAAAGGAAATGGAATAACATCATTAATATGAGGCTTTTTGTCCGCTATCATCACAAGTCTGTCTAAACCTAATGCCACACCCGAGCAATTTGGCAATCCG
Source organism: Pleionea sediminis (assembly GCF_007570825.1). Lineage (GTDB taxonomy): Bacteria > Pseudomonadota > Gammaproteobacteria > Enterobacterales > Kangiellaceae > Pleionea > Pleionea sediminis. The sequence continues at coordinate 851,878 of NZ_SUNB01000002.1, forward strand.
TGTTCCAAAGCTAGAATAAACTTTTCGTCTATATCGACAAGAGTTTTTCCCATTTCGTTGCGCATTTTATTATCTTTTTCAAATCGTTGTTTTTGCTCTTGCACATCCGTTAGCTCCCAAAACCCATTTGCTAATTCAATTCCGTGACAATAAGTTTCAAATCTGGCTGCACGCATTTCAGACTTTGCGCTATTTGATACGCTCACAAGCCGCGCTAAAGAGGATTGAGTAGTCGGAAAGTCATAGATAAAAACGATTGAGTTTTTACCAAGTACAGGTTCAATTTTTTGCGCAAACAACAACGTTAAGTAATCATCACGATACAAATCATTAGGTAAATCTCCCAGTTGCTCACGCGCAATGTGTTCTAAGTCTTCTATACTCGATGAAAAAGGATCTATCGATAAGTATTTGATAAATGCTTCCTGATAAGTAAACATTTCTCGTTGGTTAATTCCAGTTACTTTTGCAACTAACTCATAAACTTCATTCATTAATTGATGATGATCCCAACCAAGCCGATACCATTCAAGCATCATAAATTCAGGTTGGTGGTTTCGTCCACGCTCATCTCGCCTGTAACTTTTGGACATTTGATAAATATCACCACTACCTGCAGCGATTAATCGCTTCATCGCATATTCAGGGGACGTTTGAAGCCAAGCTTTTTGACCACACACTTCAACTGATAATGCATCCATATAAGGATCAGTGACAGAGTGAGGCATTAACGCAGGAGTATCCACTTCCATCACGCCTCTTTGATAAAAAAAGTCGCGAACTATTCGAAATACGTTCGAACGAAATTTTAATGTTTCGATAGATGCTGACGGTCGCCATCCACTCATAGTTGCAGCCCTGAGAAGTGAGGTTATAAAAGGGATATTACTAACAAAAAAGGCAGCGAACCGCTGCCTTTTTTGAGCGTTGAAAAATTTTATTCTTTTGAACGCCCAGCGTATTCGCCTGATCGAGTATCAACTTTAATTTTCTCACCAATTTGAACAAACAGGGGAACATTCACAACCGCGCCTGTGTTAACAGTTGCAGGCTTACTACCACCGCTAGATGTATCACCCTTTAATCCAGGATCCGTATCCGTAACTTCAACAACGACCTGGTTTGGTGGAGTAATTGCAATTGGGTTACCATTCCAAGTGGTTACAACACAAGTATCTTGCTCGATAAGCCAATGAGCATTATCGCCAACCGCTTTTGCATCTGCCGCTACTTGCTCAAAAGAGTTTGGATCCATAAAGTGCCAAAATTCGCCATCAGTATAGAGGTACTCCATATCCTGATCCATGACGTCGGCTCCCTCAACAGATTCGCCCGACTTAAAAGTACGTTCTACCATTCTTCCGGTTAAAAGATACTTTACCTTAGCTCGCGCAAAAGCTTGCCCTTTACCAGGCCGAACGAATTCGTTCTCAACAATCACGCAAGGCTCGCCGTCTTGCATTATTTTTAGGCCATTACGAAAATCATTGGTACTATAAGACGCCATCGGATACCTCTGGTCAAAAGTTAAACTATCGAGTCAATAATGAAAGGCGCAATAATACCCTGTTCTCCCCCTGTTTGTCACAAGCAGGATTGGAAAAAACAATTAGCAACGGCAATTACTGATCCTGGTGCCCTTCTCGAGCTTCTTAAAATCAACAAAGAACAAATGGGCAAAGGTAACGCTCAAAGTTTGTTTTCACTTAAAGTACCCTACGCTTACATCACCAGAATGAAACAAGGTGATCCGAACGATCCTTTATTTCTTCAAGTTTGGCCACATGATGCTGAATTTGTTACGAGCCCTGATTTTATTGCCGATCCTTTAGAAGAAAAAAGTAGTAATCCAATACCCGGGCTTCTTCACAAGTACAAATCGCGAGTACTTACTATCACCACAGCATCTTGTGCAATAAACTGTCGCTATTGTTTTCGTCGCCATTTTGATTATCAAAACCAATCTTATAACGATACGGCTTGGAATTCCTGGGCAGATTACATTAAACAACACCCTGAAATCGATGAAGTGATTTTAAGTGGCGGCGAACCATTACTACTTCCCGACGATAAACTTGCCCGCCTGTTACAACAGCTCGAATTATTACCCCAGCTAAAACGCTTGAGGATTCACAGCCGACTCCCCTTAGTTATTCCAGACAGAATTACTGAAGAATTCACGGCTTTGGCAAAGTCTTCACGCCTGCAGTGGGTTTTAGTGTGGCATATCAATCATCCCGCTGAAATTGATGACGCTGTCCAAGATGCAGCTAAGCTCTGTCACGATGCAGGCATAGTTCAATTCAATCAGTCTGTGCTATTAAAAAAAGTTAATGACTCAATTGAAGTAATGCAGAAACTAAGTGAGCGCTTATTTACTAATAGAATTCAGCCCTACTACTTACACCTTCTGGATCGCGTTGCTGGGGTTCAGCACTTTGAAGTCACAGAAAACAAAGCATTGAAGTTATACAATCAAATGTTGGTCGAGCTTCCCGGCTATCTTGTTCCAAAACTTGTTAGAGAGGAGCCCGCCAAATCGAGTAAAACACCGATAAATATCAGTGAAGCGCCCATTTAAAGACTCAGAAAAATTTGGATTCATTTAAAATAGCAGAGTAGTGATATATTTATATTCGAAACGGAACTCTGTCTGATCTTATTATTCCATACGCTTCTTTACAGCGAACTTTACGTGACAATCGAGGAATTATGAACTATTTATTAAGTGAGTAGAAATATACCTTTGCGAGATTAGCTTGCAAGTTTGCTGTAATATAGGCGGTTTACGGCTACTATGAAAATAGACAAAATTCATACTAAAAACCGTATATTAGGGATATGGTCAAAATGATCCAGGGACAACTGGGGCTGAGCTTTCGTGAGCCTGAAAACCCAAAACCAGCTTTGGTCGAGAAGCTGACACCTAAGCACATTCAGAAATGGCTTGAAACCTTGCCCGTTGCCAACGTAAGCGACTCTTCGAAACGCTTGTATCAAATACTCCTCGATTGCAACAAATCTCAATTAAGCGACGATGACCGATTTAAAATACTTATGAAAATTCACTCCCCGATACAAATAGTATTGAAATCGCTCTCTCGACATTTTACTGGCCACACCCTTAACTTATCAGAAAAACAAAAGAAAATTGCTGCATTGGTTCAAGCGATCCATACTGAAATGGCCATCGGCTTTAAAACGATAATTGAACATCAAATAGAATCGCCTAGCCTTTTAAAACGCGGCATGCTCCATGCATCCATGTTTATGGCGTTAGAGTATTTATCCCTCACCGTCGTTCGCTGTTATCAGGTCTATACCGATATTCCTGCCAGGTTGTGGAAAGAAATAAATTTGATATACCGTTCGTCCCTTGAGCAAAAAATACAAGACAAAGAATGCGAATATGAAGGTTTTCAACATGAGCATTCCATACGTGACATTTTTGTAAAAATTTGCTTGCTTTCCATGGCCAACCCTTACCAATTACGCCAGCAAGAAATTGAAACCGTATTCAACGGACTTCAAAAATACGTCGAACATTGTAAGGTAGAAAACGCCAGTCGTTTTGAAAACCGGTATGTTGTTGATCTGAATCAGGCCCGCCCCCCCATTCATCAGGCACTAATAAAGATGCGCCCTAATAAAGACACCATCGCTTTTAATTTGGATGATGTTGTTGCCGAGCTACAAGAGCATCTTCAAAAGTCATCCAGTGAGAAAGTATCGGCTAAAGGATTATCATTACGACTAACCCGCCACCTACTTAAGAATTGGGCACACCTATCGTCTCGTAATTTTGCTAGAACCGCCTGCGATGGGCACATACGCGTTAGTATTGGTCTAAGTGCAACATTTCAAATTCTAAAAGGCACCGACACTGAATCGGACGAACCTACGACACTTGAAGAGTTCGAAGGCAGTTTACATAACGTTACTCTTGTCGACGATCATGAGACCGTCAATATGCTGGACCACTTTGGCAACGAAAACTATCAACGAAAGTCACCCGATGAAGATATCTGGGCAAAGATGTACCGCCCAAAAGAAGCGGCACCCGACAGCAAAGAAGTCGATTACGCGAAAGCCTTTGGTAGCGATAAACTGAAAAGCCATGCCCATTACGACTTACTTGAAGCTGACATCGTTAACATAAGTCCTGGTGGCTATTGCATTGTCATGAGTGAAAATACTCCAAACAATACTCAAACAGGAGAGGTGATTGGCCTAGTCGAGACTGAGGCTGACGGCCATGAAACTTGGCACATAGGCGTCATTCGCTGGATTAAACGAGTAAAAGGCACCTCAGGCGTACAATTGGGCATACAGCTAATTGCACCTGGCGCTAAACCCATTCTATCTCAATTAAAAAACGGCAAAACCCGAGGCCAATCATTCCAGAACGCTCTAATGCTCCCGGCACTCAAGGGCATTGACCAGCCAGCAACGTTGCTTACCAATCCAATTCTCTTTACAACAGAACAGAAAGTGACGATTGTCGATGGCACTGAAAAATACGATGTCCGCTTGACCAAGCTTGTATCATCGTCGCAAGGCTACCGACAGTTTTACTTTGAGCCGATTAAATCATCGCAGTCAACGGGTAGCTCGCTGGACATTTCTCGAACGGATGAAGGCTTTGATGATGTATGGGATTTGATCTAGCTCACATTATTGAATCCATCGAGAGTCAATTTGTCAGACCAACGGTTTCTAACTTCCTCGAACTCAGCTACAATTCTTAAAGCGGTTGAAATTTAGTGATTTCCTCGCTAACTTCCTCAATCGTATTGCTCCAACAAAAACATTAATTAAAGGAAAATCTGAGCTGCATGGCTAACGACATCAAACCCGTTCATTTGTTGTTACTGGAACCATCCTCAAATGATGCCGAAACCATGATCACGACATTGCGCAATCATGGCTATCCGGTCCGGGCGACTCAAGTCGTCAAAGAAGAAGATTTACAAGAGCAGCTCTCACGCCAGTCTTGGGATCTCTGTTTAACCAGAGCCAAAGTCAATGACCTGACCACTGGCCGTGTTATTGAATTGATTGATGAATATGGCCGAGACGTACCTGTTATCTTGATTACCGGAGAAGACAGTGAGGAGCAACTCATTGCCGCACTTAAATCGGGTGTTAAAGATTTAGTTCCCTTCAAAAGTCAGGAACGACTTTTCTTAGTCGCCAGAAGAGAACTGGAAAATCTCGACCAACGAAAGCTGAGAAAAAAAGCAGAACTTCAACTTTCCGAAACAGAAAAGCGCTGTAGCCTTCTGCTCGATAGCTCACAGGATGCTATCGCCTACATTCACGATGGTATGCATATCTACGCCAACCAGGCGTATGTCGATCTCTTCGACTTTGAAGATCAAGACGAACTTTTGTGCATGCCTGTCATGGACATGATTGAATCGAGTTGTCACGACGACTTCAAACAGTTCTTGCGCCAATACGCGAAAAACCCTTCGAACAATACTTTTGCCTGCATGGGACTGAAAAGTGATGGAAGCGATTTTGAAGCCATCATGACAGTATCTAATGCGACTTATGACAACGAAGCCTGTACTCAAGTACTGATAAAAACCTCAAATGACAACGCCGAACTGGAAGCAAAAGTAAAAGAGCTTAGCGCACAAGATGTTCTAACCGGCTTATACAATCAAACTTATTTCCAAGAACGGCTGGACGAAGTAATTTCAACCGGCTCTCAGTCTGGGCAAGGTCGCCACTTACTCTTTATCGAGCTCGATCAATTTGAAACCATTGAAAAAGAGTTTGGCATTACTGGCACCGACGACATTATTACCGGCGTTGCCAACTGGTTAGAACAGAACACCGATGAAGAAACATTGCTAGCCCGATATGGAAACGAGGCATTCATGGCGATGGTTGATAACGAATCTCCCTCAGCGGTTAAGACCTTCGCTGAAAAATTATGCCATGATGTAAAAGATCACCTGTTTGAAATAGAAGGTAAAACGCAAAAACTCACTTTCAGTATCGGTATAACGCCTGTAGGCGATCAAGCCAACAGCGGCAAAGAACTGATTGCCAACGCTCATGCTGCTTGCGTCAGGGCTTTCAAAAAAGGTGGTGACAACGTCAAAGCGTTTAATAAAACTATCGACACTTCAAGTGGCGAAAATAGCGAAATGATCGAGAAGATCCACGATGCTATTGAAAATGGCAAGCTTAGCCTGTTATTCCAACCCATTGTCAAACTACATGGCGACGAACGTCCCTTGTATCAGTCGCTATTAAGAATGCAAACTGAAGACGCGACTTTAACTCCCGAAGAAATTTTTCCCGTTGCCGAGTCGGCAGGACTCGCGTCAAAGCTTGATCGTTGGGTGTTAATGCAGTCATTGAAGCAACTCCATAAATCAAAAGTTAAAGCATCTCTTTTCGTTTATTTGTCCGCATCGGCACTCACTGATGAAGGCATGGTGAATTTTATAGGCGAGCTCTTCAAATCCACCAAAATGCCAAAAACGTCACTAGTGATTACGGTTAAAGCACAAGACGCACTTACTTACCTAAAACGCGTCATTTTGATGAGTCAGTCGTTGAAGAAAATTGGAGTGCCTTTCGCTATCAGTCATCTTCACGAAAATGACGAGCATTTCACATTGATGGATCAACTGCTTCCCGATTATGCCATCAGTGACGGTGACGTCACCATGAAACTGGCAGAAGGTGGAGATGCGCTCTCAAACATCACTCGAGTGTGTCAGGAAGCACATCAAAGAGACATTCTTACTGTTGTACCGAAAGTTGAAGACGCAGCCAGTTTGGCAGCTCTGTGGCCATTAGGTGTTGGCTACATCCAGGGACTTTACCTACAAGCGCCTATGGATGGGTTAAACTTTGACTTTTCCTCGACAGAATTCTAATAATAATTAACCGGCGAGACTTACAAAGTTAGTCGGTTAACAATGTTATGAGTTGGCTCATATCGGGTTTATAAATTGATGCATTGGCTTCTTTTCGGACCTTTGGTTTGGCATCAAATGCAACCCCGAGCCCCGCTGCTTCCATCATAGGCAAGTCGTTAGCGCCATCACCAATCGCCCAGACCTCTTCTGACTTAAGCCCTAAAGAATCACGAATTTCTATGAGGTGATTTCGCTTTTGGTGACCATCTACAATCGTTCCTAAAACCTTACCCGTCAAAGTACCGCTGTTTTCTTCCAGAGTATTTGCAAATGCATAATCGAGACCGAGATCATTTTTTAATTGATTAACAAACGGAACGAAACCACCAGAAACAACAGCTACTTTACAATTATTCGTCTTAGCCCAATTGGTAACCTTATTAACCCCCTTGGTCACCGGTAGAGAGCTCGCCAGAGTATCTATAACCTTGAGAGGTAATCCATCAAGCAATGCCACTCGCTCACGCAGACTTTCTGAAAAATCGAGCTCGCCACGCATCGCGCGCTCAGTTATCTCGGATACTTTGTCATAAAATCCACACTGCCGCGCTAACTCATCAATGCATTCCATTTGTATTAACGTCGAATCCATATCAAAAACCATCAGCTTAGGCTTAATAAAACGGTGTTGAGATGCGACTAGCGCATAATTAAAGGACTGACTGGAAAGCCATTCACGTAGCTTACTGAAAGCAATTTCATCCATCCAAAGCAATACTTCAAAACTAGCTTCGGTCAAACGAATAACTTTAAAAGCATCCACCTTAGTCAGATGCATTATCTTATTAAGATCTGGAAAATCCAGAGTTTGACTATTCCAGATACGCAAGCTGAATTGAGCTTCTTCATTTATTTCTTGAGATACAAACGTCGATTTCTGGCGAACGAGTGTTTGATTAACAATATCAGAATTCAAAACAGTGATTCACTTTGCTCCAAAATTATTGCGGCAGTGTATCATTGTTAACCTGGAATTGCTCTTATGAAAAAATGTGCGCATAATTCTATAAGACGCGACTGATACTGAATTTAAGATGACGACTAACGAAGCGCCCAAAACGAATAAAAAACTGCCAACTTCATTTGCCAAATCCTTGTTATTAATGCTTTTTCTAACCGCAAGTGTATTTTTGTGTGCTTGGCTTTGGTTAACCTCACAGTTAGAAAGCTTACTTCAACATAAAGTTGAAGAAACTGGGCGGCAATTAACACAAGTAGCTGCCATAGCTAGCGCAGAAGCGGTTATCGCAGAAGACACTGTTTTTTTAAAGAAATTAACTTCAGAACTAGTAAAAGAAGCTTTCATTAATAAAGTTTCTGTATACCGCATAGACGGAACTCTAATAATCGAAAGTACAACCGATAAAACAGACACTGCCCCAAAACAGGAACAAAAACCTGAATCAACCGAACTAGCAACAGAAAGTGATGAGCAAAACTTAAAAGATTGGCTGACAGCCCATTTACCCCAATATTTCAATGATAATTATCCCTTTATGGTTGAGATAAATTGGGAATCAACATCCGTTGGTTGGTTTGAAATTATTATAAATCGAAAAGAACTCGAACACTCGATACGTGACTCTAGTTATAAAATAACATTAATCGCAATTATAGGTTTCCTTATAAGCTTATTTTTAGGGCTTTTTATTGTTTGGCGCAGACATCTTGCGCTCAAAACATTTGTTAAAGAATTAAAACAAAACGATCAATCAGTGTCAGACTCAGCTATTCACTCACTAGATGAGGCTGCGAGCTCAATAAAGAACAACGATGAGCGCTCTAAAGATCTACACTTTAAATCGGCATCACTGAAAGGACGGCAGCCAGGAGACAGTCCTAGCCGAGATTTTAAAGGTTGTGTTCAACTATTCCGCATTGGTGTTAATGACGATACGCCATTTAAAACAAAACTGGATGCGATCAAAAAATGGCAAGAATTAATTTTTGATGCATCTTCACAATATGGACTGGAAGCAACGATCGTCAGAGATCAGCAAATACTGGTAACAGTCTCTAGAGAGCAATTAGCTTCTGCACTAAAACTTGCTTTACTGATTTATCAAATACAACAAAAACTGGCAAACAACTCAAGTATTACGGGCCATTGTTTCATGAGAATGGGTGAAGAGAAGGTTGTGCTCAAAAAAGTTAACCCTTTTTACTGTTTAATTGAAGGCGATAGCTTTAAAGAATTTGAATCGAGTTTATCGCAACAAAAACAGTTTGCCTGGATTAGTAAAAATATCGCAGAAATAATTCCTCGAGGACAGCAAAAGGATGACATCCTATCTTCAGGATTTTCACTCGATGGTTTTCCAGATGAAACAATAAAAATAAAGCTCGAATCAGTTGCATTGATTGAAAGACAAGCAGAACGTTTAGCCAATAAAAGCTGGCCTAAACTTTCTGAGGAATCTTCTTAGAAACAGTTTAAAATTTATGGAATACCACCAAGAGTGTAAGATACGGCATCTTCAAGATCATCTTGATCGTATTCACTCAACCCCAAAAATCCCAAAACGGATATTTTAATGTTATCCCACTCATAATCCTTATCCACGCCACCCAATCGCCAGTGTAACTTAACCATATTCTCAGAGACTTTCAGAACAGAAACCAGTGATTTTAGTTTGGGATTCTCAATTGACGAATCATCTAGTAAACGATCAACAGAATGATGGTTTTGAACCGCCTGAGAAATGAGCTTCGGTAATTTCCAAACACGAGTAAGACGGTAGCCAGCCGCCGCATGATGCATACCTATTCGACGAAACTCTTCTCGGACAATTCCTCCATCTTCACGAGAATAGCACTCTGATAATATTTCTTCATAATTCTTAACTTTTTGCGCGATAATAGGGATTCCTACATTGTGGAACAGACCGAGAGTATAAGCCTCATCTGTTAATCCCAAATTCAACTGCCGACATATAGCAGAAGACACAATCGCTACCGCTGAACTCGATTCCCAAAAGTTTTCCATATTAAATGACGTTTCAATTTCTTCCATTGAAGCGCGCAACATCATGGATTTGACAATATTAACAACGCGTTCGATGCCTAATAATATAACCGCTTGATCAATAGAAACTAAAGGAGACTTCAAGCCAAAAAATGGGGAGTTTACGGTCTTTAATACAGCAGCGCTGACTCCAGGATCAGAGCGGATACAAGCAGCAATATCATCTAGATTAGTACCAGCCAGCTGAATTTCATCAACCAGTTTCGGCTGTGGAGGAATATAAACCCCTTTTAATACATCTTCGGAATTATCAGGCACAGTCTATTCTCTAAACGCGGCTTATCGCTTAAAGAATAGACCATTTATTGAATTGTGACTAATCACTTACCTCGACTTCCAACAAGTCGACTTTCTGGAAGCCTCTCGGTAATTTATTCCCTCGTCTCCCACGTTCACCTCGATAATGCTCAAGATCTTTCATCTTTAGCCTCAAATGTCGTTTACCGCTATGAACCAAGAGCTCATCTTTCTCTGTAATGACAGCCACATCAACGACAAATTCTTCTCGAGATAACACTCTTGCGGCGGGAATGCTAATGATCTTGTTTCCTTTTCCTTTTGCTAAACAAGGGAGGTCACGTAGAGGAAAGACCAACATGCGCCCTTCATTTGTCGCAGCAACACAGAATTGCGACTCATAATCGGTAACCACTTTAGGAGTGATAACCTTTGCGCCTTTTGGCAGACTTAACAGCGCCTTTCCATTTTTATTTCGAGTGACAAAATCTTCAAATTTACCAACAAATCCATATCCAGCATCTGACGAAATTAAAAACAAGTCCTCATTTTGCCCCATTGTAGCCGCAACAAATACAGATCCTGCGACTGGATTAAAGCGTCCAGATAAAGGTTCTCCTTGTCCTCTAGCCGACGGTAAAGTATGAGCCGCCAAAGCGAAGCTTCTTCCTGTCGAATCAAAAAACACAGCTTGTTGATTGCTTTTACCCTCGGCACTCGATAAAAACTTATCTCCAGAGCGATAATTTAAGTTTTCAGCATCAACGTCATGACCTTTTGCACAACGTGCCCAGCCTTTTTCGGACAAGACAACAGTCACGGCTTCAGCAGGAACAAGATCACTTTCATCCAATGCTTTAGCTTCTTTTCGCTCCACGATTGGTGACTTTCGGTCATCACCAAACTCTTTTGCGGTAGCTTTAATTTCCTTTTTAACTAAGGTTTTTAATCGGCGTGCAGAACCTAATATTTTTTCTAACTCATCTCGCTCTTTTGAAAGCTCATCTTGTTCCGATTTAATTTTCATTTCTTCCAAACGAGCCAACTGCCTTAACTTAGTATCTAGAATATAGTTCGCTTGAATTTCTGTTAATTTAAATCGTTTCATGAGCTTTTGCTTTGGCTCATCTTCCGTTCGAATAATATGAATAACTTCATCTATATTTAAAAAGGCAATTAACATTCCTTCTAATAAATGCAAACGGTCATTCACTTTGTTCAGTCGGTGATTTAAACGGCGACGAGTAGTTTCAGTCCTAAACTCAAGCCACTCTGAGATAAATCGATTTAATGGTTTTACTTGAGGACGATTATCAATGCCAATAACATTCATATTGACTCGATAATTTTTCTCTAAATCAGTCGTCGCAAACAAATGACGCATCAATGCATCTGTATCAATACGATTAGAGCGAGGTACAACAACAAATCGAGTTGGTGTTTCGTGATCCGACTCATCTCGCAAATCACTTACCATAGGGAGCTTTTTAGCCTGCATTTGCTGGGCTATTTGCTCCATCACCTTATTACCAGATACCTGATGAGGCAGAGCAGTAATAACAATTTCACCATCTTCTGTGTGGTACTTAGCGCGCATCTTAATACTGCCGCGACCCGTTTCATAAAGTTTTATAATATCTTCCTTGGGCGTGATCACTTCTGCCGAAGTGGGATAATCAGGTCCTTTAATATATTCACAAACTTCCTCAACTGAAGCTTTAGGATTATCAAGCATATGGATACATGCATCCGCTACTTCACGTAAGTTATGCGGAGGAATGTCAGTTGCCATACCAACAGCGATTCCGGTCGTCCCGTTAAGTAATAAATTAGGCAAACGCGCGGGTAATATTTGCGGCTCCGACATAGTTCCATCAAAGTTAGGAATCCAATCGACAGTGCCTTGCCCAAGTTCGCTAAGTAGCACTTCGGAATATTTAGATAAACGGGATTCGGTATAACGCATTGCTGCAAATGATTTTGGGTCATCGGGAGATCCCCAGTTTCCTTGCCCATCAACTAATGGATATCGATAGGAAAATGGTTGAGCCATCAACACCATAGCTTCGTAACAAGCGGAATCGCCATGAGGGTGAAACTTACCTAATACATCACCAACAGTACGCGCAGACTTCTTATATTTCGCTGTTGCCTTTAGCCCCAACTCGCTCATTGCATAAACAATTCGTCTTTGTACCGGCTTAAGACCATCACCAATGTGCGGCAAAGCTCGATCCATAATGACGTACATTGAATAATTTAAATAAGCTTTTTCTGTAAACTCAGCGAGCGACTGACGCTCCACGCCTTCAAAGTTAAAATCCATAACGACGACTCACCTCTTTTATACTTCTACTTCGGCTAAGTTGCCTTTTGACTCAAGCCAGCTTTTACGATCACCCGCTCGTTTCTTGCCAAGTAACATATCCATCATTTGTTCTGTCGACTCCATATCGTCAATTGATAGTTGAACCAAACGACGTGTGTCTCGCGCCATTGTCGTTTCACGCAACTGTCCAGGATTCATTTCTCCCAGTCCTTTAAATCGCTGAACATTCACTTTACCGCGCTTTTTTTCTGCTTCGATGCGATCCAAAATTCCATTTTTTTCATCTTCATCAAGCGCATAAAAAACTTCTTTACCAACATCAATTCGATACAAGGGTGGCATTGCCATATAAAAATGCCCTGCCTCAACTAAAGGTCTGAAATGTCGGACAAACAAAGCACATAACAAAGTAGCAATGTGCAGTCCATCAGAGTCAGCATCTGCTAAAATACATATTTTTCCGTAGCGCAGCTTTGATAAATCACTCGTATTTGGATCCATTCCAATCGCAACAGAAATGTCGTGCACTTCTTGTGATGCTAAAATGTCATGAGCATCCACTTCCCAGGTATTCAATATTTTTCCGCGTAACGGCATAATCGCTTGGTAATCTTTATCTCTTGCTTGCTTTGCACTTCCGCCCGCAGAATCTCCCTCAACTAAAAACAGCTCTGCATTTGCCGGATCTTGACCAATACAATCGGCTAACTTGCCAGGCAATGCTGGACCTGAAGTCACTTTTTTTCGTGCGACTTTCTTACCGGCACGCATTCGTTTGTGTGCATTGCTAATGGCTAACTCTGCAAGTTTCTCACCTAAGTCAGCGTGTTGATTGAGCCATAAACTGAAAGCATCTTTTACAACACCAGAAACAAATGCCGCACATTGCCGCGAAGACAATCGCTCTTTTGTTTGTCCACTGAACTGCGGGTCTTCCAGCTTTACAGATAAAACGTAACTTAACCTTTCCCACACGTCCTCTGGCGCAAGTTTCACACCTCGAGGCAGCAGGTTACGAAACTCACAAAACTCTCTCATCGCTTCGAGCAAGCCAGTGCGCAAGCCATTAACATGGGTTCCACCCAATGGAGTAGGAATTAAGTTAACGTAACTTTCCGCTATAACATCACCGCCCTCAGGCAACCAATGCAATGCCCAATCAGCAGCTTCAGACTGACTTGAAAAACTTCCGGTGAATGGTTCCTCTGGCAAAGTCTCAAAACCACGAGCAGAGTCAGAGATATAATCCATCAACCCATGCTCATAGAACCATTCCTCTTCTTCGCCATTAACGTTATCTTTTAACTTGACTGTTAATCCGGGACAGAGAACAGCTTTTGCTTTCAATAGATGTTTTAGTTTTGGAACGGAAAATTTGGATGAATCAAAATACTTTGGATCTGGCCAAAACGTTACTATTGTCCCAGTATTGCGTTTTCCGACTTCACCGATAACTTCTAAATCCGATGCTTTTTCACCGTCTTCAAAAGCCATAAAGTGTTCTTCGCCATTGCGTTTGACTCGAATTTCTACACGTTTAGATAATGCATTTACAACGCTTATGCCAACTCCGTGCAAACCACCAGAAAATTGATAGTTTTTATTAGAAAACTTTCCTCCAGCGTGGAGTTTGGTCAAAATTAACTCTACACCTGGTATCTTCTCTTCTGGATGAATATCGGTGGGCATTCCTCTCCCATCATCAATAACAGACATAGAACCGTCTTTCTCAATAGATACTGTAATTGTTTTACAATACCCCGCAAGCGCTTCATCCACACTGTTATCGATAACCTCTTGCCCCAAATGATTAGGACGTGCGGTATCAGTGTACATTCCAGGCCGTTTTTTGACAGGTTCCAGCCCATTTAGAACTTCAATGGCATCGGCTGTATATTGGCTCATATATCCTATTTCTTTTGTGATTACCTGAAGGTTTATGTTGGCGCTTTCGATCTCGGAAGGCAAGTATTTCCTGTGAGGTTATGAAGTACAGCTCAAAAAATTTCCGAAGATTTACCCGAAGTTTGGGGAGGTGTTTAAAATGCGTACAAAAAGGGGTTAATAGCCTTTAATCGAATAGTCGACAGTAAATTCAATATCATCGATACGATGCAGTAAAGACTCTACTCGTCCATCTTCATGTAGTGTCAAGTATCGATACCCCGGGCTTTCATCACCGGCAGAAAAATCTTTCGAGCCGGGCCTAAACTGAACGCATGTTGAGGGAGTTGAGATGAGTTGCACCCCTTGACTTTCACCATTGAAATCTTGATGCACATGCCCCCAAAGAAAGCATACTTTATTTTCATGACTTTTAACTCGCTTGAATAACTCTTCGGCATTTTTAATACCTAAATTATCCAGCCAGTTACTCCCAACATTAACTGGTTGATGGTGCATTACTACAAGTAAATGGAGCTCGGGGTATTCACTAACGGCTTCTTCAACCAAAGACAAATCGTCGTCTGACAAATTTCCATAAACCTTTTTGGGCACAGATGTATCAAGCAAGACAATTTGCCAGTTGCCTGCCAATATTCTTTTATGAGGATAGATTGAATCGCCCTTGAGTGTCGTAGCCATTAACTCTGGAGAATCATGATTACCCGGTATCCAAAACGTCGGCTTTTCCAATGATCCAATTTTTGATGCAATATAGCGGTATGATTCTTCAGATGCGTCCTGAGACAAATCACCTGTGGCGAGAAAAAAGTCAGGAGCCAACTCCTCTTTACTGATGCGCCCCAAAACCGCCTCAAAACTGTGCCGAGTATCAAGCCCAAGTAATTTCCCCTTCTCTTCGGAAAATATGTGGCTATCGGTCCATTGCACAATTCTCACGCAATGCATGCTTTGAGTGTCTAGCTTCTTGGCTAAAGTGGCTACCGAACTCATGAGAAGCCCTCAATTCTCAGCGTAAGTTATGACAGGCATAACCACCTGCTCAGTTTCATGATGAAAACATCGACGAAGAAATTGATTCAATAATTCGTTACGTTGATATTTGTCATCTGGATAATGCTGAACTTGCTTTGGGTAAGCATGTGACGAACGTGGAGCGTGATTACGGTTGGGCTCCAAAACTTCAGCCATTTGTGCGTCGTGATATAAACGAACGCGCATTTTTACCGGACTCACCCACTCTGACTTTAAAAGCTCAACAGATAAATTCAGAGTTGTGGTGTAGCGCGTTTCTTCATAAATCTCGATATGGAAGGGTAACGTTGCGGCAGAATCGTCCTCTATCAAAGCTGCATTAACTTGAGAAGAATCAGCGTGATTCTCCTTCGGCTCTTGAGATAAGTTAAGCAAGCGAATCATTAGCGCGTAATTCACCTCACACTGAGCCATATACTCAGTCAAATCAGGAACATACTTTCGATTTAATCGATCCATTGGCGATGCCATAAACTTGCTCAATACTACCTACTCTAGCTTATTTTGGGGCACTTATGAGATAAAAAACCTCGAATCCCGCAGATTACCATTAAAATCGTTCTAAATGTGACTCATTTAACATCAGCCACTGCACACCGATAATCGTCATTGCATTATTCAGGCGCCCTTCTTTTAGCCTATTATACGCTTTATCAAAGCTCAATTTATGAACTTTAATATCTTCATGCTCATGATCCAACCCTCCAAAATCAACAGCTTGAGTCGAATCCACCAAACCACAGAAAAGATAAACATCTTCATCTGTACCTCCTGGGCTTACCCAATAATGATGCATCGGAATCAAGTTTATTGGCTTACAACCAGCTTCTTCGTCTGACTCTCTCATCGCAACATCCTCAGGAGATTCTCCTGGTTCAACGATTCCTGCAACCAATTCGACTAACCAAGGGTTTTGGGCATCTGCAGCGGCAGCACCAGCTCGAAACTGCTCAACAAAAATTACCTGACGTTGAATCTTATCAACAAGTAAAACCCCCACGGCCGAGCCTCTCATAAACACTTCGCGCACAACATTTGTCATTCGCTCACCGCTAAAAGTGTCGTATTCAAAAACAAAGCGGTTTACCTTGAAAAAGTCTTTGTAAGCGACAGATTTATCCATCACCTTAAAGGAAAGAGAGGTACTTTTAGGATTAGACATACTTCAGATCCTGGAAAATGCTCGTAGCATTTATCGGTTAAATCGTTATACTGCGACTATAATCATAAAAAGCTTGTCTCTCAAGCAGTTAGCTGAGAGTTTGATGCGAAATAGTGCTGTTGACCCGATTTAACGAATAAATAAACAAAATATGAATATTGAGAAAGCACGCTACAACATGATTGAGCAACAAATTCGCACCTGGAATGTATTTGATCCCACAGTTCTAAACTTAATGGCAAGTATTCCTCGAGAGATATTTGTTCCTCCTGAGCAAAAGTCGATGGCGTTCGCTGACCTGTCAATATCTCTGCCACATAAGCAACAAATGTATACACCTAGAGAAGAGGCCAGAATGCTTCAGTCTCTTGAATTGAAGCCTGATGACAAGGTCCTTGAAATAGGTACAGGAACTGGGTTCACAGGAGCTCTTATCGCTTCTATCGCGAAAAAACTAGTAACCGTAGATTGCTTCGTGGATTTTATAACGCTTGCCGATCAACACTTTCGGCGAATGAGCTTAAAAAATGTAATCGCCGAAATAATTGATATTTCTGAAGGTTGGCACCCTTCAGAGCATTTTGATGCCATAGTTATAACTCCGGCAATTAAATTTCCTCCAAAAGAGTTGGTGGCTCAATTAAAACCCGAAGGACGCTTATTTTGTATCGAAGGAGAGCCAAATAATCAGTATGCAAAACTGTATAGATTTGGTGCAAACCAAGAATTAACCTCAAAGTTTCTCTTTGAAATTAACACTCCCCAAGTAGTGCAGGCACAAACTGAAAAGTCCTTTGTCTTTTAGGCTTCGATTAATTTCAACATTCATTTACAATTGCGCAATATTCTCTGACATAATTTCAGGTAACTTATTTAGTAACAACGAGACTAAAACAATAATTTTAACGTAGAAATTGGGAATATCTTAGTCGATATGGGCTTTCAACAACGGAGAATCATTTTGAATAAACAAATTAAGTGGCTATCTGCCGCTGGTATTTTATTGTCAGCGAGCTTTCAATCAGTGTTTGCCACAGGGCTTTTAGAAGTATATCAACAAGCAACACGTAACGACCCTAAAATATTGGCCAGCGAGATGGGACTGAAAGCGACTGAAGAACGCGTAAACCAGAGCTTTTCATCTTTACTGCCACAATTATCGGGAAGAGTCTTCTTGTCTCAACGCGACTCTCAAAGCGTCGATGACGATTTAGAACCTTTTCAAAACAAGTCTGAAACTCAAGGATACTCGCTACAATTAACCCAAGTGATTTACGATCATAGTATCTGGAAAGGATTAAAAATCACTAAAAAGCAGGCCCTAAAAGCTGGTGTCGATCACGAAGCTAGCAAACAAGATCTTATTATTCGAGTAGCTGAAGCCTATTTCAATGTCCTTTCAGGCCAAGATGGTGTGGAGTTTTCATCTGCTGAAATGAAAGCTATTAAGCAAGAATTAGAGCAAACAAAGCAAAAGTTCGAAGTTGGCTTAATTGCAATAACCGACGTACACGAAGCGCAAGCAAGGTTCGATCAAGCAACAGCTGATAATATTAAAGCACAAAATACTCTTGATAATGCCGTAGAAGCGTTACGAGAAATAACCAACGAATATTATGGTAAGTTATCTCCTCTAAAAGATAAATTCGCACTAAAACTACCTCAACCTGCAAACATAGACGAATGGCTAAAGCAGTCTGAACAAAATAACCTAAACTTTAGCGCCAGAAAAATAGAGAAAGATATCGCTCGTGAAAATATCAAAGTCAACTTCGCAGGGCATTTACCTACTCTTGGACTACAGGCAGAAAAGTCTGACTCAGATACAACTCCGGATGGTACAAATATCGATATACCATCTGAAGAGACCCGAATTAGCTTAGCATTGAGTGTGCCTATTTATTCTGGTGGCAATACAAACTCAAAAGTCAACGAAGCTCAACATTCATTCCAGCAAGCCGTTCATAATATGGAAAGTGCCTATCGTTCTGCGATACGCCAAACTAAAAGTGCTTACTTGGGGATCGAAGCATCGATTAGCTCTGTCAAGGCATTAGAACAATCTACGGTTTCAAGTCAGGCTGCATTAGAAGCAACTCAAGCGGGCTTTGAAGTAGGAACACGTACTATCGTTGATGTGCTCAATAGCACTCGAGTGCTTTACAATGCGAAACAAAATCTTGCTCGTGCGAGATACGATTACATACTCAATACTTTGAAACTAAAACAAGCAGCAGGAACGCTATCAGAAAAAGATATTAAGCAAGTCGATGCACTACTGACAAAGTAACATCGAATTAATAATTACAGATATGGGCTTTGCGACTTTGCAAGCCCTATCTTCATTTCAACCGATTTAAGTCTATCGTTACTTAAGTTTTTAATGAGTTTGCTCTTCTGAGCCTCGACCATTCAGATAACGATTCAAAATTTTTATCGTTTTAGTTACTGCTCCCCTATTTGACTCAACAACAGAGAGACCAGCTCGCCCCATTAATTCTCTTTTTTCTATATTCGAGTGCAGTTCCAGTAACACATCAAACAATTCTTCCTTCGATACTAACTGTGCTGCGTTTGCTTGAACCATATTTTTATAAACGTCAGCAAAGTTAAAAACATGTTTTCCGGAAATTACAGGCTTGGATAAAGCAGCTGGTTCTAAAGGGTTATGGCCACCTCGTTCTATAAAACTACCTGCCACAAATGCCACATCCGCCGCTTTGTAGCAATACATCATTTCACCCATAGAGTCGCAAACAAATACCTCTGAACTAGACTTTAAAGAGCCATCTTTCGAACGCCGAGCGAATTTAAAACCTCTTTGCTCGACAAGCTCTGATACTGAGTCAAAACGCTCAGGGTGCCTGGGAACTAGAATAAGTTTAGCGTTTAATCCCTCATCTAAGAGCCTCCGATGAGTTGATAATATTGGTTCATCTTCACCCACATGAGTGCTTCCAGCAACCCAGACAAATTCAGCATCTTTCCAAGGACTGAAAATTTCTCTTGTTTTAGAATCAATGTTAACGGGTAATTGAAGATCAAACTTAATACTACCTGTAACGGACACTTTATCCTCTAGAGCACCAAGTTGCTTAAACCGTTGCGCATCACCTTCATTTTGACAGGCAAAGCAACTAACGGATTGAAATAATCTACGATGAGTTGGTATGGGAAGCCAACCATAACGACGAGCTGAACGGGCCGATAGTCTTGCATTCGCAACAATTATGGGGACATTCCTCTTGCGACAAAAATGCATAAAATTGGGCCACAACTCAGTCTCCATAATAATCGTTAAACATGGATTTATTTTTGTTAAGAAGCGATTAACGACCCAGGGATAATCATAGGGAGAATATAAATGTTTTACACTGTCTCCTAAAGCAGAAAGAATTCTCTCCGCTCCTGTTGGCGTTGTTGTTGTAACAACAATCGCATATTCAGGATGCTCTTTCATTAATCTCCGGATGATCGGAATTGCAGCTAAAGACTCTCCAACAGATACCGCATGCACCCATATTGTTTTATCGCTACTGTCATAATCAAAAAGCCCAAAATGTTCCCGCCACCGATTCCGATAAATAGGAAACGGCCTTCCCTTCAGATAAGAGTTAAGAAGCGCCATCGGCAATGCCAACAAGAAAACAAAAGAATAAAATAACCTGAACACAAGCATTCCATTTCATTTTTTAATCATTTTAACATAGTGAAAAGCTGTAGTAGACTGAAGTTACGTGATCATATTGAATGTTGCAGTACGCAAACCATGGTTTTTTCATGAAGTCACTTATTCCTTACAGCTTTGAGATACTAGTTGGCCTGTCAGTATTATTTGGCCTATTGAGTGTGGCTTATTTTGTAGCCATATTTAAGGCATTCCGACGTTTGCGACTTATAAAAGTTGGTACTCGTCTGGTTTTGTTCCTTATCTTTGCTCCTCTCGCATTACTAACCTCAGGAATCGTTATCGGCCTCCAAGGATACAACCAGCTTACCCGAGAGGATCTTATCGCTTTTATCAATATAAAACCAAAAGGCGAACAAAGATTCCTTGCACAAATTAATTACGTAAATGGGTTACAGGAGTCCTACTTACTCGAGGGAGATGAAGTTCAAGTCGATGCAAATATAATAAAATGGAAACATTTCGCAAATTTCTTCGGACTTCATACCCATTATGAATTAACTCGTATTTCAGGAAGGTACCGTGATTTAGATGATGCTCGATCAAATAAAATATCAGCCCATAATTTAAAGAGAGAAAGATTGGTCGATTTGGTTAAGCTACGGGTAAAAAATGAATCATTAAGCTTCTTGATGGATGCCGAATATGGCTCAGGCGCATTTCTACCTGCTAATAAAATAGTTCAATACGAACTGAAAGTTTCGACTGACGGACTTCTCCTAAGAAAAGCTAAATAACCGCTTTATTTTGTGAGCTTTTTATTTTTCTCCGCTTTTTTGCGCCTAATTTCTTTAGGATCAATTTTTAGAGGTCGGTAAATCTCCACACGATCAAATTCTCTCAACACAGCCGTTAAGGTTGTCACTTTACTAAAAATACCCACTTTATAGGTGTTCAAGTCAATTTCAGGGTATTTATTAAGCAACTGAGAGAGCACAATTGCCTCCATAACCGTAGTTCCTTCTTGAACATCCAGAGCAATCAAAGATTGCTCTTCTGGTAAAGCATATACGACTTCAACCTTCATCTGAGCTGCCATAGATTTGTTTTGCGCGCTTAATAAATGAACTCATCATAGAATCCGCTATTCCTAAAAATGTTTTTCCAAATGCCATTGCAATCAAACGACTTTTAAACTCAAAATCAAGTGTAAACTCTATTTTGCACGCTTCCTGCTCAAGCTCGCTGAAATTCCAAGTTCCAATCAGGTACTTAAAGGGTCCATCGACGAGAGTCATTCTTATTTGTTTATTCTCTGTCAATGTATTTTCCGTTGTGAAAGCATTTGAAAAGCCAGATTTTGAAACTTCGAGCTGTGCTTTCATGGTCGTTGAAGTAGATTCAATTATCTGTGCTCCAGAGCAACCATCGATAAACTCAGGATATTCTTCCACATTATTTACAAGTTTGAACATATCTCGAGCTGAAAACGGAACGATAGCTGACTTTTCGATTTTTGGCATTGCGAGCTCACCTATTCTTAATCTGACCGAATTGTACCACCAATTTAGAGCTCGAGTACCTGGGTAAAAACAGACTTAGAATTAGGGTTTGATTAATATTTACTAAAAGGTTTAAGGCATCTTTTAGCCCACGTATAATAAGCGCTTCAAGAGAGAGTGTAAAATTATGGCTAAAAAGAAAAAGCAACCAGATAATGTCATTGCGCAGAATAAAAAGGCGCGTCATGACTATTTTATAGAAGAGACAATGGAAGCAGGCCTTGTCCTGGAAGGCTGGGAAGTCAAAAGTCTTAGAGATGGAAAGGCCAATTTAACAGAAAGCTATATTTTCCTAAAGGATGGAGAAGCGTGGCTTTTAGGCTGTCACATTTCACCTTTAAAAACAGCGTCTACACATATCGACCCTAACCCAATACGATATAGAAAGCTTTTATTACACAATAAAGAGCTTGGGAAGCTTTTCGGAGCGCAGCAGAAAAAAGGCTATACTATAGTTGCACTTAAACTCTATTGGAAAAATAATCTCGTTAAGTTAGAGCTTGGAATGGGTAAAGGAAAGAAGCTTCATGATAAACGCGCGACAGAAAAAGAAAGAGAATGGAACAGATCAAAACAACGAATGATGAAAAGTAACTGACAGCCATGCAAAAAGATTATCGAGCTCAAGCTCCACTTCGACTTTTAGCTACTTTATTCTTTTTAGTGGTCGTTACTGGTTGTGGAACACTCAAAGAAACAATAGCTCATAAGAAGGAGGCTGTTTTTGATCCCGAGCGACAATTTAATTCAGCTGTTACGCTATTAGAGGAAGGTGAAGAATATAAAGCCAAACAAAAACTAATAAAAATATTAAGCCTTTATCCCAAGAACATCCCTTCGAAAAAGCTATTGGAGCAAATAGAGCAACCACCAATGCAACGTTATGGTAATAACTTCTTCGAATATAGAGTTCAAACGGGAGACACCATTGGACACATCGCTCAGAAGTTTCTAGGAAGTTATCTTGAGTTTTACGGGCTTGCTAAGTATAACGACATATCACGACCAAAAGACATCAGAGTTGGACAAACTTTAAAAATTCCTTATACCCAAAGAACAGATAAAGAAATTCAAAAAGAAGACAAAGAACAGTTAAATAAAAATTTAGAGAATGCCAAGATTGCGTTTAGCGAAGATAAGTTTATTGAAACCTTAAATTTATTAAGTCAAATTCATCTAAACAATAAAAATAAAGATACTACCCTGAACTTATTTAATGAAGCTGAAAAACGAATCATAAGCCAATTAAAATCAAACCAGTTAAACATCAAACAGCTTATTCAATTGATCAACGAAATCAATCCGACTAATACAATGAGAATTCGCCTGGATAATACATTAACTATTTTAAAATACTGGGATATACTTAAGAGCGCTATTTCAGCCTTCGAACAAAATCAAACTACAATTTCTTATGATTTATATTTAAAAGCTTTATCAATACGAACAGATCAAACTGAAGAAAGCGAAAACCTAAAGTCACAACTATCAGAAAAGTTACATCGTAGTGCTGTGCTTCATTATAGAGGTCAAGACTTAGAGCGGGCAATTCACTTATGGGACAAGGTACTTAAAATAAACCCTGACCATGAATCAGCAAAATCTTACTGGACGCGAGCTACTGAACTCAACGCCCAGCTAAAGAATGTTCCTAACTAACTCATGCAGCGTTAGTCGACTCAAAGATTTTATCAGCGGAAGCCGCTACAAATCCGTGATACAAACTATCTATATTTGGGAGTTTAAACCTCTCAGCAAATTCATAGAAACAACTTCTAACCTCCATTTCTCCATTGGAAAAGCTCCAGTTTACTATGTTAGCCATCGTAGAACTTTGCTTCAAACAAACTTCTTTTGAGCCTTTAACTTCACCGCCACTTGTATTCAATGCAAAGTCATTATCTTTCAGGAATTGATTAACTGACTCCAGAGTAGAGAAACCTTTTAATTCATTTACAGAAACAGTAAAGTGGTTTGCCCTTAATCCAAAAGTTGCTAACCAAGCCGCATACTCACTTTCGCTTCTAAGCTCTAAA
Organism: Pleionea sediminis; assembly: GCF_007570825.1. Classification (GTDB taxonomy): domain Bacteria; phylum Pseudomonadota; class Gammaproteobacteria; order Enterobacterales; family Kangiellaceae; genus Pleionea; species Pleionea sediminis. Next base: position 875,741 of record NZ_SUNB01000002.1, read on the forward strand.
TACTCTTCTTTAGTAATTGTATTCCAAGGCATCATAGGAAGACTAAGTCCATTCTCATCGATAAATTTATCACCTTCATTAATCAACCGATTACATATATCTTGAACATTATCGGGCATCTGCTCTAATAAAAGCTCACTTACAAAAATCTTTGGTGACTTTTCATTGAATTTGTTTTCAAAATGATAAGCACGAAGCTTCTTAGCTTCAAAGTGATATTCCTCGACTGGAAAATATGAATATGACTCTAAAAACTTAGCAATTTGATCTAAGTTGGCTTTTCCACGATTAAAAGTCCGCAAAGCTATATGATCATTTATTATATTTTCACCCAAATTTGAAAAGAGTTGGTGAATACGCTCCGCATCTTGAGTTAGCTTTAAATAATCGACCCACAAATTCTCAAACAACTGCTGCACTAGTCACTCCCGTAAAAGCATTTCGTTAAGGCTCGGAATCCTACACGAGGTCTGACCACTTTTCAACCAAATTGAGATATCTCTGATAACTTTAAATTAGGCATAAAAAAAGCCGGCATAACCAGCCGGCTTTTATAAACAAAGATTATAAATAATTACTCTTCCGTTTCATCAACTTCTTCAACAATATCTTCTTCTTCAACTATTGGACGGTCAACTAACTCGACAATCGCCATTGGAGCATTATCTCCAGCTCTAAATCCGGCCTTGATTATTCTTAAGTATCCACCTGGACGATCCTGATATCGAGGACCTAAGTCATTAAACAATATTCCAACAGCTTCTTTAGATCGTGTTCTCGAGAACGCCAATCTGCGATTTGCAACAGAATCTTGCTTCGCTAATGTAATCAACGGCTCTGCTACTCTGCGCAACTCTTTCGCCTTTGGTAAAGTTGTTTTAATAACTTCATGCTTAAACAAGCTAACAGCCATATTCTTAAACATCGCCTGTCTATGAGAGCTGTTTCTATTTAATTTACGACCACTTTTACGATGACGCATCGGATTTACCTCAATACAACTAGAGCAGCCTGCAATAGTACTGCTCTTTTTTAATTAATATTATAAATATTCTGTTCTCAAAAATATCAAATGAAAACAGTTCTAACACTCTAAATTACTTATCATCCATTAAACTAGCAGGAGGCCAATTTTCAAGACGCATACCTAAAGACAATCCTCGAGATGCCAGAACATCCTTAATTTCAGTTAGAGACTTCTTACCTAAATTAGGAGTTTTCAACAACTCAACTTCCGTTCGTTGTATCAAATCGCCAATATAATGAATATTTTCTGTTTTCAAGCAATTCGCTGAGCGAACGGTTAACTCCAAATCATCAACAGGACGCAATAAGATTGGATCAATCTCAGGCTCCTGACTCTCTGGCTCGGATTCTTTTTCGTCTTTTAAATCTACAAACGCAGCTAACTGCTCTTGTAATATTGTTGCGCTTCTACGGATTGCTTCTTCAGGGTCTATTGTACCGTTTGTCTCTATTTCTAGAACCAACTTATCCAAGTTCGTTCTTTGCTCAACTCGCGCAGACTCAACCACGTATGAGACTCGTCGTACAGGACTGAAAGATGAATCCACTTGAAGACGCCCTATTGGAGCTTCTTCCTCATTTGAGGTGCGAGCTGTAGCTGACTCATATCCACGACCTTTAGCGACTTTTATATTCATCGCTATGGAGCCGCTTTTGGTTAAAGTCGCTAGCTTGTGTTCAGGATTAATAATTTCAACGCCTGACAACCCAGCAATATCTGCTGCAGTAACATCGCCCTCACCACTTTTCTGAAGAGTCAATATAGCTTCATCTTTATCTTCTAGCTTTACAGCCAGACCTTTAAGATTGAGAAGTATTTCTATGACATCTTCCTGGACACCCTCAATAGTAGTGTACTCGTGCAAGACACCATCAATTTCCACTTCAACAACTGCAGCACCTGGCATTGAAGATAGCAAAATACGACGTAAAGAGTTACCAAGCGTATGACCGAATCCGCGCTCAAAAGGTTCTAATATAACCTTAGCGCGGTTTTCATTCACTTGTTCAACTTTTATTTGTCGCGGTGTCAAAAATTCGTTGACATTGCCCATACAAATCCTGTCCTCTCTAAAGAATTAGGCTTTACTTGGAGTAGAGCTCCACAATTAAGTTTTCATTGATTTCAGAAGGCAGATCACTTCTTTCAGGAACGCTTTTAAAAGTTCCTTCCATCTTCTTCTCATCAACTTCAACCCATGTTGGCTTGTCACGCTGAGCAGCAAGTTCTAATGCCGCTTTAATTCGTGCCTGACCTTTCGACTTTTCACGAATCGTGATAACGTCTTCGGGCTTAACCTGATAGGACGGAATGTTAACCACTACACCGTTAACCATCAAAGATTTATGATTAACAAGCTGACGAGCTTCAGCGCGAGTCGCACCAAATCCCATTCTATAAACAACATTATCCAAGCGCGACTCTAACAACTGTAATAAGTTTTCACCGGTTGCGCCAGTTAACCTCGCAGCTTCTTTATAGTAGTTACGGAATTGCTTCTCCAACACACCGTACATGCGTCGTACTTTTTGCTTCTCTCGTAACTGGACCCCGTAGTCAGATAATCTTGGTCTCTTAGAACCATGCTGACCCGGTGTCTGATCAATCTTACATTTACTTTCTATCGCTCTTACGCCACTTTTCAGCATCAAATCTGTGCCTTCGCGACGTGCAAGCTTTAACTTAGGACCACGATACTTAGCCATTTTTCGTCTCCGTTATCTACACACGTCGCTTTTTAGGCGGACGGCAACCATTGTGTGGTATTGGTGTTACATCGGTGATGTTCGTAATTTTAAAGCCCGCAGCTCCAAACGCTCGGACAGCAGATTCTCTACCCGGCCCAGGACCTTTTACGAAAACTTCAAGATTTTTCATCCCCATGTCTTTAACCATGGTTGCAACACGATCGGCAGCTACTTGAGCAGCAAACGGTGTGCTTTTACGTGAACCACGGAAACCTGATCCACCAGCGGTTGCCCAAGCTAGAGCATTTCCCTGACGGTCTGTAACGGTAACTATGGTGTTATTAAATGAGGCATGGATGTGAGCCATGCCATCAACAACATGCTTTTTAACCTTTTTACGGGTTTTAGTCGGTGTCTTTGCCATAATTCAAATCCTAGTGTTAGTTCTTAATAGGCTTTCGAGGGCCTTTACGAGTACGAGCATTGGTTTTTGTACGCTGTCCACGCACAGGCAAACCTCTACGATGACGAATGCCTCGGAAACAACCAAGATCCATCAAACGCTTTATGTTCATACTAACTTCTCTACGGAGGTCACCTTCGACTGTAAACTTAGCGACTTCTGTTCGAAGTTTTTCGATCTGACCTTCGTCAAGATCTTTAATTTTAACACTAGGCTCGATTCCCGCTGCTTCACATATATCTAAAGCGCGAGGGCGGCCGACACCGTAAATCGCGGTTAAAGCGACTTCAGCATGCTTATGTACAGGTATGTTAATGCCAGCTATACGGGCCATTTAATCAAACTCCACTAAATTGTTTCGGCTAACCTAGCCAAAAAGGCGCAATAGGATAGCCATAAAACGAATAAACTTCAACCTATTTACGGTAAATACTAATCTAACCCTGACGCTGCTTGTGTCGTGGGTCTTCACAGATTACTCGAACACTGCCATTGCGACGAATAACTTTGCAATTGCGGCAAATCTTCTTTACCGAAGCACGAACTTTCATAACCTACTCCAAAACTCGATCGCTGCTTTTCAAAATCGATCAACGAATTTGGCCTGCAGCGCCATAATTTTTAAAATTAGCCTTCTTCAAAACTGACTCGTAATTGCGGGACATAAGATGGCTTTGAACCTGACTCATAAAGTCCATAACAACAACTACTATAATCAATAGTGAAGTACCACCAAAGTAAAAAGGCACCTGGGTAAACAAAATCAAAAACTCTGGCAATAAGCAAACAAGAGTTACATATAGTGCACCGACCAGAGTTAGCCGCGTCATGACTTTGTCGATATATTTGGAGGTTTGCTCACCGGGTCTTATACCCGGAATAAACGCCCCAGATTTCTTTAAATTATCCGCGGTATCACGAGGATTCATCGTTAACGCAGTATAAAAAAAGCAAAAGAAAATTATTCCGATTGCATAAAGAATTATATATAAAGGATTTCCAGGCTGAAGTTGCACGGTGATGTCTCGCAACCAACCTAAATTTTCATTACCTTGACCTACCCATTGAAGAATTGAGCCCGGGAACATTATTATCGCAGTTGCAAAAATTGCCGGTATCACACCTGCCATATTTACTTTTAATGGCAAATGACTACTTTGCGCTGCGAAAACTTTTCTACCTTGCTGCCTCTTGGCATAATTAACAACAATTCTACGCTGTCCACGCTCAACCCAAACAACGAAGAAAGTCACCAAAATGACTAAAGCTCCTATCGCCATTAATGCGATCGAATGTAACTCGCCCTGGCGCGCCTGTTCTACCGTCGAACCAATGGCACTTGGTAATCCAGCGACAATGCCGGCAAATATGAGCATCGAAATACCGTTACCAATACCCCGCTCATTGATTTGTTCTCCAAGCCACATCAAAAACATAGTGCCAGTTACGAGAGAAACTACAGCGCCAAAATAAAACGGAAATCCCGGGTTTGGTACTATACCGGGAAGCATGTTTGGAAGGTTCAAGGAAATTCCAACTGCTTGAATAGTTGCTAAAACAAGTGTCAGATAACGAGTGTACTGATTCAACTTTCGTCGTCCTGACTCGCCTTCTTTTTTTAGCTGCTTCAATCTATCATCCACAAATCCCATAATTTGAATGATAATTGATGCAGAAATATAGGGCATTATACCTAGAGCAAAAACACTAGCTCTCTCCAGCGCTCCACCTGAAAACATATTAAACATTAATAATAAGTTTCCAGACTGCTGTTCGAGCATTTGTTGCAACACAGTCGCGTTTATACCAGGTACAGGAACGAACGAACCAATTCTGAATACGATCAGAGCGCCGAGTAAAAACAACAATCGTTGTTTTAACTCGGACATTCCGCTACTCACTTGTGAAGCAGGTGTTTTAGCCATTAGCCTTCCACCTTACCGCCGGCCGCTTCGATTGCTTCTTTTGCACCTTTTGAAACTCTAATGCCTGTAGCAATAGTTACGGCTTTTTTTATTTCACCTGAAAGCATAATCTTCACAGAATCGATTCTGTTATTTATCAAACCAGCAGATTTAAGGCTCAATAAATCAACATTCTCACCGTCAACTTTATTCAGTTCACTTAACCGAACCTCAGCTGTGGAAAGAGATTTACGAGATTTGAAACCAAACTTTGGTAACCGTTGCTTTAAAGGCATTTGACCGCCTTCAAAACCAACTGCAACTTTTCCCCCAGACCGAGACTTCAAGCCTTTATGTCCACGACCTGCGGTCTTGCCGAGAGTGCTACCAATTCCTCTACCAACACGCTTGCGAGCCTTTTTGGCCCCTTCAGCGGGGCTCAACGAATTAAGTCTCATTTTAGTCCTCCACGCTTACCATGTAGTAGACCTTATTAGCCATACCACGGTTCTCAGGGGTATCAGCCACTTCAACTGTATGCCCTATCTTGCGTAATCCTAGTCCTGACAAGCAAGCTTTGTGAGCTTTTAGTCGGCCAATGCTAGAACGTATTTGCGTAACTTTAAAAGTCTTATTAGCCATAATGTTACTCCAAAATATCTTCAACAGATTTGCCACGCTTCGCGGCTACTGATTCAGGAGTAGACATATCAGCCAATCCTTTTATCGTCGCTCGAACGATATTAATAGGATTGGTTGAACCATTACTCTTTGCCAAAACGTTTTGGATACCAAGTACTTCGAATACGGCGCGCATTGCACCACCCGCAATGATACCCGTACCTTCTGAAGCAGGCTGCATAAAAACTTTTGATGCGCCATGCGCAGCATTAATTGGATGCTGCAATGTATGACCATCTTTGAGCTCTACTTGAATCATATTGCGACGAGCTTGCTCCATCGCTTTCTGAATTGCTGCTGGAACTTCGCGTGCTTTTCCGCGACCAAAGCCAACCTTACCTTTACCATCGCCGACAACTGTTAAAGCGGTGAAAGAAAAAATTCGACCACCCTTAACCACTTTGGCGACACGGTTAACGTTGACTAATTTCTCCACCAGACCTTCGGTGCTGTTCACTTCTTGTCTAGCCATCATTCAACCCTTAAAACTTGAGACCTTTCTCTCGAGCCGCATCCGCCAATGCTTTAACTCGACCATGATATTTAAAACCAGAACGATCAAACGCTACATTTGAAACGCCTGCATCTACAGCTCTTTCAGCTACCAGATTACCAACTTTTTTTGCAGCATCTAAATTTCCGGTACTCTTCAACTCGCTTTTAACAGCTTTTTCTACAGATGATGCAGCTGCCAATACGCGACCGTCTTCAGATGAAATAACTTGTGCATAAATATGTTTTGGTGTTCTATTAACAACCAATCGATTTACACCTAGTTCCTTCATATGATAGCGCCCAGAAGCGGCGCGACGAATTCTTGCTTGCTTCTTACTCATGATGACGCCCTATTTCTTCTTAGCTTCTTTACGACGGATATATTCATCCACATAACGCACACCTTTACCTTTATACGGCTCTGGCGGGCGATACGCTCGAATATTGGCCGCAACTTGACCAACCAATTGCTTGTCGGCTCCTTTCACAACAACATCTGTATTTGATGGTGTTTCTACAGTTATGCCTTCAGGAACGCTGTACTCAACAGGATGAGAAAAGCCTAGAGTTAAACTTAACGTCTTACCTTTTGCTTGCGCTCTATATCCGACACCAACTAACTGCAACTTTTTCTCGAACCCATCACTAACACCGACAACCATGTTGTTAATAAGTGCTCGCATTGTTCCGGCGAAAGCCCTCGCATCAGCAACACCCTCTTTAGGTGCAAAAGTCAGAACATTTTCATCCTGCTTTATTTCTACTGCTTCGTGCACAGTTCTTTTAAGCTCGCCTTTACTTCCCTTGACGATAATATCCTGACCATTCAAGGTAACAGTCACGCCTGAAGGTATAGAAACTGGATTATTCGCTACTCGAGACATGATTCAACTCCTTAACTTACGGTGCAAATCACTTCACCACCGAAACCGGCAGCACGTGCAGCTTTGTCTGTCATTACGCCTTTAGAAGTCGAGACGATCGCAATACCAAGACCATCGAGGACCTTAGGTAATTCATCAACCTTCTTATATATGCGTAAACCTGGGCGACTAACTCGCTTTATTTCATCAATAACCGGCTTGCCTTCATAGTATTTAAGCACTATCGACAAAGTACGCTTATTGTTATCTTCGTCTGCAACGGAGTAATCACTAATAAAGCCTTCTTCTTTCAGAACGTTACAAACGTTTACTTTCTGATTAGAACAAGGCATTGAAACTATTTTTTTGCCTGCCATTTGACCATTTCGTATCCTGGTCAATAAATCGGCTATTGGATCTTGTAAACTCATGACGATTCTCCCAAGAATTACCAGCTAGCTTTCACTAAACCAGGAACGTCACCTTTCATAGCATGCTCACGTAATTTATTTCGGCATAAGCCAAACTTTCGTAAATAGCCATGAGGACGACCAGTAACTCGACAACGATTATGTTTTCGAACAGGACTCGCATTGCGAGGAAGCTTTTGAAGCTTAAGCTGTGCTTCCCACTTCTCATCATCGCTTGTCTTGGGATCTCTTATAATCTCTTTTAACTCTGCGCGTTTCTTTTCATACTTCGCTACAGTACGAGCTCGCTTTTTTTCGCGCTCTATCATTGCAACTTTAGCCATAACCTCATTCCTTAACTTTTGATTGGGAAGTTAAAGGCGTCTAATAACGCTCGAGCTTCTTCGTTTGAGTCTGCAGTAGTTGTGATCGTAATATCTAGACCACGTACCTTATCGACCTTATCGTAGTCGATTTCAGGAAAAACGATTTGCTCTTTAATTCCTAGAGAATAATTTCCGCGACCATCAAATGACTTAGGACTTAATCCCCTAAAGTCTCGAATCCGAGGAATAGCAATAGAAATTAATCTTTCGAAAAATTCCCACATTTTCTCGCCACGTAAAGTTACTTTACATCCAATAGGATAGCCTTCGCGAATTTTAAAACCCGCTACTGACTTACGAGCTTTAGTTACAACCGGCTTCTGGCCTGAGATTGCGGTCATATCACTCATTGCATGTTCGATAACTTTTTTGTCACCAACCGCTTCACCCAGACCCATGTTTAATGTGATCTTCGTAATGCGTGGGACTTGCATGACGGATTTGTAGTCAAACTTCTCTTGAAGCTCTTTGACTACATTGTCTTTATATAAGTCGTGCAGTTTCGCCATCTTAAATTCACCAATTAAAATTAAATATCAATTTGATCACCAGAAGACTTAAAGACACGAACTTTAGTGCCATCTTCTAATGATTTGATACCAACGCGATCAGCTTTGCCCGTAGAGGCATTAAAAATCGCAACATTTGAAATGTGAAGCGGAGCTTCCTTCTCAATAATGCCACCTTCAACGCCAGCCTGAGGATTAGCTCGCTGATGTTTCTTAACCAAGTTTGCACCATCGACCACTACTTTTTCAGAGTCAATTAATACCTTGGTTACTTTGCCACGCTGACCTTTACTCTTTCCTGCAATGACAATTACTTCATCACCGGTTTTGATCTTACGCATGCCCCAAGTCTCCTTATAGCACTTCAGGAGCCAGTGATACTATTTTCATGAACTTGTCGCCTCGTAATTCACGAGTGACAGGTCCAAAAATACGTGTACCAATCGGCTGCAGGTTATTGTTAAGAAGGACCGCTGCGTTTCCATCAAAGCGAATAATGGAACCGTCAGGTCGGCGAACACCTTTGCGAGTGCGAACTACAACTGCATTTACGATGTCACCTTTCTTAACTTTTCCGCGTGGAATCGCTTCTTTCACGCTCACCTTAATGACGTCACCAATATTAGCATAACGTCGGTGCGATCCTCCCAAGACCTTTATACACATTACTTGACGAGCGCCACTATTATCAGCCACATCAAGCATAGATTGCATCTGGATCATCGGTTATCTCCGCATTCAACCCGACAGTCCGGCAAAGGGACGCGGGAGTATACATTAAAATATTCATTAAGTCACAGGAATTGCCCGTGACCAGTTTAATTAGTTTGCTTTTTCGACAATCTCAACGAGCTGCCAAGTCTTTGACTTTGAAAGAGGTCGACTTTCGATAACCCTTACTCTGTCTCCAGACTTACACTCATTGTTCTCGTCATGAGCATGTACTTTAGTTGAGCGCTTTATGAACTTTCCATATAGAGGATGCTTTACATAGCGCTCGATTAGTACAGTGATGGTCTTATCCATCTTGTCACTCACTACTTTACCAGTAAGAGTGCGCTTTACAGTTGCTTGCTCGCTCATTACGAATCTGCCTTCTGGTTAAGTACAGTCTTGATACGCGCAATATTGCGACGCACTTGCTTCAGTTGATGAGTCTGACCCAACTGCCCAGTTGCATGCTGCATCCGCAAGTTAAATTGCTCTTTTGAAAGAGCAACCAACTCAGTATTTAACTCATCAACGCTTTTTTCACGTAAATCTTTTGCGTTCATCACATTACCGTCCGAGTTACAAATGTGGTTCTCACTGGCAACTTAGCAGCCGCTAACTCGAATGCTTCTCGTGCCAACTCTTCAGATACGCCTTCAACCTCGTATAAAACACGTCCGGGTTGAATTTGTGCTACCCAATATTCCACACTACCTTTACCTTTACCCATCCGAACCTCTAAGGGCTTTTGAGTAATTGGTTTGTCTGGAAATACTCTAATATAAACCTTACCAGCACGTTTCATATGACGAGTCATTGCTCGACGTGCTGCTTCGATCTGACGTGAAGTTAGTCGACCGCGAGTTGTAGCTTTTAACCCAAACTCACCAAAACTAACTTTACCGCCCGCAATCGCAACACCGCGGTTACGACCTTTTTGAACTTTTCTAAATTTCGTTCTTTTTGGTAATAACATGGTCGCTTCCCCTACTTCTTCTTAGCTCGGGGGCCTTTCTTTTTAGGTGCGGGTTTATCAGCTTCTTCTTGCTGATGCTCTTCTCCACCTAAAATTTCGCCCTTAAAAATCCAAACTTTTACACCAATTACACCGTAAGTTGTATTGGCTTCAGATGTTGCATAATCAATATCAGCACGTAGAGTATGCAATGGTACACGACCTTCTCGATACCACTCAGTACGAGCGATCTCAGCACCACCTAATCGACCTGATACTTGTATTTTGATACCACCAGCACCTAAACGCATCGCATTTTGCACAGCTCGCTTCATTGCTCGACGAAACATAACTCGACGTTCAAGTTGTTGCGCTACGCTATCAGCTACCAGTTGACCGTCTAACTCAGGCTTTCTCACTTGTTCAATATTGACTTGAGTAGGTAGCCCGGTGAAATCAGATAACTTCTTACGAAGCTTCTCAATATCTTCACCTTTCTTACCAATAACGATACCTGGTCGTGCAGTGTGAATAGTTACACGTAATGCTTTAGCAGGTCGCTCAATTTCTACTCTAGATACTGATGCTTGAGATAACTCTTTGCTCAACCAGTTTCGAATCTCAATATCGCTCTCTAGGTTATCGGCGTAATCGCCTCTTTCAGCATACCAAGTAGCATTGTGCTGTTTCACAATTCCTAAACGGATACCGGTTGGATGTACTTTCTGACCCATTACCTATCTCCTACTTTTCCGCGACTTTAACGGTGATGTGGCATGAACGCTTAAATATGCGGTCAGCTCTACCTTTTGCACGAGGTTTTATTCGCTTAAGTGTTGGGCCTTCGTCAACAAACACAGTTGACACTGTCAACTCGTCAATATCAGCTCCGTCATTGTGCTCAGCATTAGCTATAGCTGACTCCAGAACTTTACGCATTAAATCAGCTGCTTTTTTAGGGCTGAACTGCAACAACTGTAAAGCTCTTTCTACCGGCAAGCCGCGAATTTGATCTGCAACCAATCGCGCTTTTTGTGCGGAGATACGAGCATGTCTTAAAACAGCTTGAGTTTCCATGTTGACCTCCGCTTATCGCTTAGATGACTTATCTGCAACATGTCCTTTATAGGTACGAGTTGGGGCAAATTCGCCCAACTTATGACCTACCATATCTTCAGTAACAAAGACAGGAACATGTTGTCGACCATTATGAACAGCTATGGTTAATCCAACCATTTCAGGAGATACCATAGACCGACGAGACCAAGTCTTAATTGGTTTTTTGCTATTTGCTTCGAGAGCCGCTTCGACCTTCTTCATTAAATGAAGGTCGATAAATGGGCCTTTCTTTAGTGAACGTGGCACAGTTCTACCCTCTGTTATTTCTTATTACGACGACGGACAATAAGTCTGTCGGTACGTTTGTTACTACGAGTCTTCTTGCCCTTAGTTGGCGTACCCCATGGAGAAACGGGATGACGGCCACCTGAGGTACGTCCCTCACCACCACCGTGTGGATGGTCGACTGGGTTCATAGCAACGCCTCGAACAGTAGGACGAACTCCACGCCATCGCGATGCACCGGCTTTACCCAGTGAGCGCAGCATATGTTCGGCGTTACCAACTTCACCGATAGTTGCTCGACATTCAGATAACACGCGACGAGTTTCTCCTGAACGTAACCGTAAAGTTACATACGAAGTTCCTCTAGCAATGATTTGAGCATAAGTTCCTGCGCTACGAGCAATTTGAGCACCTTTTCCAGGCTTCATCTCGATACAGTGAACAACAGTACCCACTGGAATGTTTCGCATCGGTAAAGTGTTACCTGCTTTAATCGGCGCATGGTCACCAGACATAATCTGATCACCAGCACGCAGGTCTTTTGGAGCAATGATATATTTGCGCTCACCATCTTTATATAAAACGAGGGCAATATTAGCACTGCGATTAGGATCATACTCTAAGCGCTCAACAACGCCTGGAATATTATCTTTATTTCTTTTGAAATCAACTAAACGATAATGCTGTCGATGACCGCCGCCGATATGACGAACGGTAATACGACCGTTGTTGTTTCTTCCGCCTTTCTTACTCTTCTTATCCAAAAGAGCAGCGTGTGGCTTACCTTTATGTAAATCAGGGTTAACCACTTTAACGACAAAGCGACGCCCTGCAGAAGTTGGTTTAGCTTTTTCTATAGCCATTGTTTCTCACCTCTTCGCTTACTCGGCGCCTACAAAGTCGATGTCCTGACCTTCTTTCAGTGACACGTAGGCTTTTTTCCAATTCTTACGACGACCAGTCATTGCTCCAACACGTTTAGTCTTACCTTTAACATTTAGAGTTTTAACTGATTCGACCTCTACTTCGAACATAGCTTCAACAGCTTTTTTTATTTCAAGCTTGTTCGCATCTTTCGCTACCTTAAAAACGAACTGACCGTTTTCTGCATTGATCGTCGCTTTTTCAGAAATGTGAGGTGCTAAAAGCACTTTCGCTAATCGTTCTTGATTCATCCCAGCATCTCCTCAAATTTCTTAACTGCCGCAACAGTCATAAGCACCTTGTCAAAAGCGATCAGACTAACGGGATCTACACCTTGAGGATCACGAACATCAACTTTGTGTAAGTTTCGTGATGCTAAGTGAAGATTCTCGTCGACGTTATCAGTAACAATTAAGACGTCTTTTAATTCGAACTCTTTTAACTTACCAACTAATTCTTTGGTTTTTGGAGCAGAAACTGCAAAATCCTCAACAACAATCAAACGTTCCTGACGAACCAACTCAGACAAAATTGCCTGCATTGCGCCACGATACATTTTCTTATTAACTTTTTGCGAATAGTCCTGTGGTTTGGCTGCAAAAGTTACACCACCCGCACGCCAGATTGGACTACGGATTGTACCAGCACGCGCTCGGCCAGTACCTTTTTGACGCCATGGTTTCTTTCCACCGCCACTTACTTCACTACGAGTTTTCTGCGCACGAGTTCCAGCTCGACTTGCTGACATATATGCAACAACAACTTGATGAACAAGGGCTTCATTAAACTCACGGCCGAAAGCAGTTTCCGAAACTTGTAGGGCTCCGCTAGCGTTATTCCCGGGAACAGATAAATTAATTTCCATTCGTCTTCCCCTTAGCCTAACTTAACTGCAGGACGAACTATTACGTCCCCGCCAGTGGCACCAGGTACGGCACCTTTGATTAAAATAATGTTGCGCTCAGCATCTACTCGAACAACTTCTAGTGTTTGTGTAGTAACTCTCTCAGCACCCATGTGTCCTGACATTTTTTTGCCTTTAAAAACACGGCCTGGAGATTGGTTTTGACCAATAGATCCAGGTACACGGTGAGAAATTGAGTTACCGTGAGTCGCATCTTGGCCTCGAAAGTTCCATCGCTTGATGGTACCTGCGTAGCCTTTACCTTTAGACGTTCCGGTGACATCTACTTTCTGTCCAGCTTCGAAGATATCTAACTTAACTTCTCCGCCGAGTTCAAAACCCTCGATTGAGTCTACGCGAAACTCCCAAAGCCCACGCCCAGCTTCAACACCGGCCTTCTTAAAGTGGCCAGCAGATGCTTTACTTACTCGAGATGCTTTTTTACTACCCGTAGTCACCTGAACGGCTGAGTATCCGTCAGTTTCTTGTGTTTTAACCTGAGTAATGCGATTGGCATCAACTTCAATCACAGTTACAGGAATGGATACACCATCTTCTGTAAATACTCGGGTCATTCCGCATTTGCGGCCTACGATTCCGATTGTCATGTTACGGCCCTCTAAATGATGTTGGCACTTCCAACATCTCTAGTCATGATTCTTTCAGTTATAACTATTTAAAAGTCAGTTATATCCGGCTTTCAGTTATGACAAACTGATCTGCACGTCAACGCCTGCAGCTAAATCTAGCTTCATTAATGCGTCAACTGTTTTATCAGTTGGTTCTACGATATCTACCAGTCTCTTGTGGGTACGAATTTCGTACTGGTCACGTGCATCTTTGTTTACGTGAGGAGAAATAAGTACGGTATAACGCTCTTTACGAGTCGGTAGTGGAATCGGTCCACACACCTGAGCACCAGTACGTTTCGCAGTGTTCACGATTTCTGCAGTAGACTGGTCAATCAACTTGTGGTCGAAAGCTTTTAGTCGAATTCGAATACGCTGCTTTGCCATCGCAAAGACACTCCAATTAGTCAATTTATAAACGTCAAAAAGCGCCCTCCCAACTATTACTACTGGGAAAAGGCAACTTTAACCATTTCGAGTCCCATATTAGACTCGATTATCCTTCGGCAGCGAGCTATCGCTGCGAGCCTGAGATCTAATAGCAACAGGCTTTCTTCCTTGCCTCTTTAATGAGGGTGCGCAATTATATGTAAACAGAATCCACATGGCAATAGCCAAATGGATTTATTTTAGTCAATAGCCAACAGCGAATTTGGTAACCTTCATTTTATTATGTTTTTAAAGGTTTATATCTAGTTATTAAATTACCCTCTATTAATTAGCTCATCTCTTTTTACTAGAAAACACTTACAGCAAAACAGAGTTGAAACTCCCTTCATATTCAAATATTTTCAGTTTTGACCGAAATTTATTCAATAAGCTATAACTCTTCACTGTTATCTAGTGTATAATGCGCGCCTTTCGCGTTTAGCGCCCAAATAAACCAATAATTTTTAATTAATTGCAACGACATAGAGTAGAAACATGGCTGATTTATCTCACTACAGAAACATAGGCATTTTCGCTCACGTGGACGCAGGTAAAACTACCACGACAGAGCGTATTTTGAAGCTTACCGGAAAAATCCATAAAACCGGCGAAGTTCACGACGGCGAATCAACAACAGACTTTATGGAGCAGGAAGCAGAGCGTGGTATTACCATTCAATCAGCTGCAACTACTTGTTTCTGGAAAGATCATCGCTTGAATATCATTGATACTCCCGGACACGTGGACTTCACAGTCGAAGTTTACCGTTCTTTGAAAGTACTTGATGGTGGTGTTGGCGTATTTTGTGGTTCTGGCGGTGTTGAACCGCAATCAGAAACAAACTGGCGATATGCTAACGAGTCAGAAGTCGCTCGAATCATATTTGTGAATAAGTTAGACCGAATGGGCGCTGACTTTTATCGAGTAGTAAAGCAAGTTAAAGATGTTCTAGGCGCTACCCCATTAGTAATGACTTTACCGATTGGTATCGAAGATGACTTCGTAGGTGTTGTCGATCTTTTAGAGCAAAAGGCTTACGTTTGGGACGATTCAGGTCTACCTGAAAATTACGAAGTTAAAGATATTCCGGCAGATATGGTTGACAAGGCAGCAGAATATCGCGAAATGCTAATCGAAACTGCAGTTGAGCAAGATGATGAGCTCATGGAAAAATACCTTGAAGGTGAAGAACCATCTATCGATGACATCAAACGCTGTATTCGTAAGGGAACACGTGATCTTGCATTCTTCCCTACATTTTGTGGTTCTGCTTTCAAGAACAAAGGTGTCCAGAACGTGTTAGATGCAGTTGTTGATTATCTTCCTTCTCCTACGGAAGTTGATCCTCAACCTCTTACTGACGAAGAGGGTAACGAAACCGGCGAGCACGCAATTGTCTCAGCTGATGAACCATTAAGAGCCCTAGCATTCAAAATTATGGATGACCGGTTTGGCGCACTGACCTTTATACGTATTTACTCAGGTAAAATGACAAAAGGTATGACCGTGTTAAATTCATTCACGGGTAAAACAGAACGTATTGGCCGTATGGTTGAAATGCATGCCGACGAACGTACAGAATTAGAAAGCGCTCAAGCAGGCGACATTCTCGCAGTTATTGGCATGAAAAACGTTCAAACTGGACATACATTATGTGATCCAAACCATCCATGTACGCTTGAGCCAATGGTATTCCCTGAGCCAGTAATCTCTATCGCTGTAGCACCTCGTGACAAAGGCGCTTCTGAAAAAATGGGTATCGCTATTGGCAAAATGGTTGCTGAAGACCCATCATTTCAGGTTGAAACGGACCAAGATTCAGGTGAAACCATTCTGAAAGGAATGGGTGAGCTACACTTAGATATTAAAGTCGATATCCTTAAGCGTACTTATGGTGTTGAGCTTGATGTAGGAAAACCTCAGGTAGCTTACAGAGAAACCATCACCCAACGCGTCGAAGATAGCTACACACATAAGAAACAATCTGGTGGTTCAGGCCAATTTGGTAAGATCGATTATGTTATCGAACCAAATGAACAAGGCGCTGGATTCGAGTTTGAGTCAACCGTTGTTGGTGGAAATGTACCTAAAGAATTCTTCCCTGCGATTGAAAAAGGCTTCAAGGGTATGATGGGAGAAGGCGTTCTAGCTGGTTACCCAGTACTCGATGTTAAAGTTACATTGGTTGATGGTGCATACCACGCTGTTGACTCGTCAGCAGTTGCATTCGAGATTGCAGCCAAAGGCGCATTCCGCCAATCAATTCCGAAGGCAGGAGCACAGCTTCTTGAACCCATTATGAAAGTGGATGTGTTCACACCAGAAGATCACGTTGGTGATGTCATTGGTGATTTGAACCGTCGTCGCGGTATGATTGCAGGCCAAGAAGCGGGCCCAACTGGCGTTCGAATTAAAGGTGAAGTCCCGCTATCTGAAATGTTCGGATACATTGGTCACCTACGTACAATGACATCTGGTCGAGGGCAGTTCTCTATGGAGTTCGAAAAATACTCACCATGTCCAGCAAACGTTGCTGAGCAAGTTATTGCTGAAGCAAAAGAGCGCAACGAGAAAAAATAATTTTCTGTAAGTTGTTTTAATAACCCCGTCAGTGCAAACTGACGGGGTTATTTTTTGCCAAAAGAAAAGATTGACTCACTGTAATGTTATCTATCATTAACGCCATTACACCTCTGCTAATACTCATCGCCACAGGGTTTTTCCTTGGAAAATTTAATATTATTTCTAAACAAGGACTTTCAGGACTGTCTCGAGTTACATTTACGATTTTTATTCCCAGTTTACTTTTTTTGAGTATTTACCAAAGCGCCGACTTATCAGAACTGAGCCTCAAGTTGCTCGCAGCATTTTATTTTCCAGTAACTCTGCTATTTTTTTTGAGCGATCGCATTTTTGACTATTTCTGGAAAGACCGAGCTTTAAAGTCCGAATTATTTTCATTAGCTTCAACATTTTCAAACAATATATTAATTGGAATACCCGTTCTAGTTACTTTTTATGGTGATAGCGTTTTATTACCAGGCTTTTTCATCGTCTCCATTCATAGCTTGTTGTTATTCACTTATACAAGTCTTTGCACTTCCTTTCGAACCCCAGAAAACTCAAGTCTTTATCGCTCAATAACGGCAAGTATCTGGCTAACATCACGCAGTCCCATTGTGCTTAGTTTAATACTGGGCTTAATGCTGAAAAATGTATCTATCATTTTACCCCAATTCATAATCACACCTATCGAGTTATTAAAGGCAGCTGCACTACCCTCGGCACTTATAGTGCTCGGATGCACGCTATCAAAATATAAAATGACAGAGGCATTAACTCCAATTTTTACTGTCAGTCTTTTAAAATTGATTATCCTTCCCCTATTGATAGGATTAAGTGCGCACTATCTCTTTAACCTAGAGAATAAATACCTAATCATCTTAGTGATTATGTCAGCCTCCCCCGTAGGTATAAATGTCTTTATGTATGCAGCGAGCGATTCAGACAACTCACCAATTCTTGCTTCCACGATTTTAGTTTCGACTCTTTTGTCATTGATTACGATTCCACTCTGGCTGTTGTTACTAGGCGTTGCCTGACAAATCAATATATTTTATTTAACTGAATTGCTTTAGAGTTGCGATGAATTTTCAATCAACTATAATACGCTTCCGCTCATAAAGAGCATCGCCAAACCTACTCAAAAGCACCGAATTTACGATTCGGCAAGCAGGAGACTATTATGACCAACAATCCTAAGTTTGTTGTCTGTGCGCTTTATAAGTTTGTAAAGCTTGAAGACTTTGAATCTATCCGTCAGCCATTATTCAAATTTATGATGGAAAATCATATCGTGGGCACTCTGTTGTTGGCTCACGAAGGTATCAACGGTACTGTTGCAGGTTCACGAAAGAACATCGACAGTTTAATCAAATGGCTGCAGCAGGACTCACGTTTAAATCCCCTTGAATTTAAAGAATCTTATACCGACGAATCACCGTTTAAACGAACCAAAGTAAAGTTAAAGAAAGAAATTGTAACGATGGGCGTTGAAGACATTGATCCCAACAAAACAGTGGGTACTTATATCGATCCAAAAGATTGGAATGACTTGATCAGTGCTCCAGATGTTTTAGTAGTCGACACACGTAATGATTATGAAGTAGAAGTTGGAACATTCAAAAATGCAGTAAACCCTCATACCGAAACATTTCGCGAGTTTCCTAACTATGTTAAGCAGCATTTAGATCCCGGAAAACATAAAAAAGTTGCTATGTTTTGTACGGGTGGAATTCGGTGCGAGAAATCAACAGCCTATTTAAAGGAGCAAGGTTTTGAAGAGGTTTATCATTTAAGAGGCGGAATCCTTAAATATTTGGAAGAAGTTCCAAAAGACAAAACCTTATGGCAAGGAGACTGTTTTGTATTTGATGATAGAGTTACTGTAAATCATGATCTCGAAAGAGGAAGTTATGATCAATGCCACGCTTGTCGGCTTCCAATAACGACTCAAGATAAACAGAGCGAACTTTATGAGAAAGGAGTGAGTTGTCCCCATTGTTTTGATAAAACAACTCCAGAACAAAAAGAACGGTACGCACAACGAGAGTTGCAAATACAACTAGCCAAAAAACGAGGTGAAAAACATATTGGTAATGAAGCATCCTCTATTTTGGCGCACAGAAAAAAAATCAAACGCGACAAAATAGCAGCTCAGAGAAGCGAGCCAAAATAAATCAATAATAGAGTTTCATTATTAAAGTAGTGATTTTCAAATTCGAATGAAACTCTAATATTCACTCATGGTTTTAAAGCTGTCAACTCATCAGCTTGTTCCTTGGTTAGCTTATATATCGACTTTATTCGGCATTTGCCAGCAATCGAGTCCGGAACAACAATTGAGTCAAATCCGGCATCGAGCGAAGAACCATCATTATCAATAACAATACGGTGAGCAAAAGGAAGGTCATTACATGGTGTATTTAACGTAAGTAAATAAGGTTTGTTAAAACTGGTAGAAACGATCAAATATTCTCGATTTAAAGAATTCCAACCATGGAACCTAAATGCAGTAATTCGAGCCGATTTTTCTAATTTTTGTTCTTTAATATATTTTTTATAGATATCATCTGACTTAGTTTTTTTTACAGTTGAGCAACCAAGCAAAACAGACAATAGTAAAATTAAAACAACTCCAAAAGGCTTCATCGATTTTCCTCCGCAACTTATAAACAAGTTTCAATACGTCAATGATAATAAACGAATTATTGGCAGAAATGTTTACACATTGTAAACATAAACTTGGAGCAATAAAAAAAGGCGCCAACAGGCGCCCTTTCAATCTAAAATACCTAATTAATCAAGGATTTTAGCAACAACACCGGCACCAACAGTACGGCCACCTTCACGGATAGCGAAACGTAAACCTTCATCCATCGCAATAGGAGCAATTAGCTCAACTACCATTTTGATGTTGTCACCTGGCATTACCATCTCTACACCCTCTGGAAGCTCTACCGCTCCAGTTACGTCTGTTGTACGGAAGTAGAACTGTGGACGATATCCTTTAAAGAAAGGAGTATGACGGCCACCTTCGTCTTTCGATAAGACGTAAACTTCTGACTCAAACTTAGTGTGTGGAGTAATTGTACCAACGTGTGCTAATACTTGACCACGCTCTACTTCTTCACGCTTAGTTCCACGTAGAAGAACACCAACGTTGTCACCCGCACGACCTTCGTCCAATAACTTACGGAACATTTCAACACCGGTAACCGTGGTCTTAGTCGTATCTTTCATACCAACGATTTCGATTTCTTCACCAACTTTAACGATACCGCTTTCAACACGACCAGTTACAACCGTACCACGCCCTGAGATTGAAAAGACATCTTCGATTGGTAGAAGGAAAGCTTGGTCAATCGCACGCTCTGGCTCTGGAATGTACTCGTCCAATGCTTTTGCTAACTCAACGATTTTCTCTTCGTAAGCTTCATCACCTTCCAACGCTTTCAACGCTGAACCTTGAATAACAGGTGTATCGTCGCCTGGGAATTCATAAGCGTCTAATAACTCACGAACTTCCATTTCAACTAACTCTAGCAACTCTTCGTCGTCTACCATATCGCATTTGTTTAAGAAAACAAGAATACGAGGTACACCTACCTGACGAGATAACAAGATGTGCTCACGTGTTTGTGGCATTGGGCCATCAGCTGCAGATACAACCAAAATAGCTCCATCCATCTGAGCAGCACCGGTGATCATGTTCTTAACATAGTCAGCGTGACCTGGGCAGTCTACGTGTGCGTAGTGACGAATGTCTGTTTCGTACTCAACGTGAGACGTTGCGATTGTGATACCACGCTCTTTCTCTTCTGGTGCATTATCAATTTCTGCGAAATCTTTTGCTGCTCCACCAAACTTCTTTGCTAATACGGTACACATCGCCGCTGTCAAAGTTGTTTTACCATGGTCAACGTGGCCAATGGTTCCCACATTGACGTGGGGTTTCGTACGTTCAAATTTTTCTTTAGACATGAGATATACCTCTGTGTGTGTTTTTAAGAGTAAATTTAACCATTAATAACAGTTTCAGCGACATTTGAAGGCGCCTCTGAGTATTTCAAAAATTCCATAGAGTAACTCGCTCTCCCCTGCGTAGCGCTTCGCAGGTCAGTGGCATAACCAAACATTTCTGACAGCGGAACCTCTGCGCGAATAATTTTTACGCCTCCAGCCCCATCATCCATGCCTTGGACCATTCCACGCCGACGGTTTAAGTCCCCCATCACATCTCCCATGTAGTCTTCAGGAGTTACAACTTCGACTTTCATCATAGGCTCAAGTAAGGCAGGGTTCGCTTTCAAAGCACCGTTCCGGAAGGCCATTGAGCCGGCAATTTTAAAAGCCATTTCATTCGAATCAACATCATGAAATGAACCGTCGAACAAAGTTACTTTGACATCCAGTACAGGGTAACCAGCAAGTACACCATTTTGCATTTGCTCTTGGATGCCCTTGTCAACTGCAGGAATATAGTCTTTAGGAACAACACCACCGACTATTTCATTTACAAACTCGTAACCAAAGCCTGGCTCTTGAGGCTCGATTTTCAACCATACGTGACCGTATTGCCCTCTACCTCCAGACTGGCGAACAAACTTTCCTTCTTGCTCGACAGCCTTCCGTAAGCACTCACGGTAGGCGACTTGTGGCTTGCCAATATTAGCTACGACATTAAATTCTCGTTTCATACGATCAACGATAATATCGAGATGTAATTCTCCCATACCGGAAATAATGGTTTGTCCAGACTCTTCATCTGTTTCAACCCGAAACGAAGGATCCTCTTGTGCAAGTTTGCTCAGTGCAATAGCCATCTTATCTTGATCTGCCACAGTTTTGGGCTCAACAGCGACAGAAATAACAGGCTCAGGAAACTCCATACGCTCTAAAATAATCTTGTGATCTAGAGCGCACAAAGTCTCTCCAGTAGTCACATCTTTCAAGCCAATACCTGCGGCTATATCTCCAGCCAAAACTTCTTGTACTTCCTCTCGACTGTTAGAGTGCATTTGAACAATTCTGCCTATACGCTCTTTCTTTTCTTTAACAGAGTTATAGACTTGGTCTCCAGACTTCAGAGTACCGGAATAAACTCGGAAGAAAGTCAGAGTTCCCACGAATGGATCAGTAGCAATCTTGAACGCAAGAGCAGAAAAGGGAGCCTTATCATCCGCGGGTCGCGCTTCCAACGTTTCTCCATCTTCAAGTACGCCTTTAATAGGAGGTACATCTACAGGAGCAGGCATGTAATCTACCACACCATCAAGGACGGCTTGAACGCCCTTGTTCTTGAAAGCCGAACCACACATAGCTACAACTAACTCATTAGCTAATGTCTGAATTCGAAGCCCCGTCTTTATTTCTTCTTCAGACAAGTCGCTTTCTTCGAGATACTTGTCCATTAGCTCTTCGGATGCTTCGGCTGCAGCCTCTACCATTACACCTCGTGCTTCTTCACAAGCTGCTTTCAAGTTTTCTGGAATGTCTTTGTATTGAAATGTCATTCCCTTGTCTTGTTCATTCCAATATATAGCCTTCATTTTAAGTAAATCGACGACACCTTCAAATTCATCTTCAGCTCCAATTGGTAACTGAACAGGAATAGGGCGAGCTCCGAGCCGATTCTTAATTTGGTCTATGACCCGCATGAAATCGGCTCCAGCACGGTCCATTTTATTTACAAAAACCATTCGAGGAACGTGATACTTATCGGCTTGACGCCAAACTGTCTCAGACTGTGGCTCTACACCAGATGAGCCACAAAAGACAACGACAGCACCATCAAGTACCCTTAGTGAACGCTCAACTTCGATAGTAAAGTCAACGTGCCCTGGTGTATCGATGATATTAATGCGGTGCTCAGGATACTGCTGCTCCATACCACTCCAAAATGTAGTAGTAGCAGCAGACGTTATGGTAATACCACGCTCTTGCTCTTGTTCCATCCAGTCCATGGTGGCTGCGCCATCATGGACTTCACCGATCTTATGCGAAAGACCAGTATAAAACAAAACACGTTCCGTAGTAGTCGTTTTACCTGCGTCTACGTGAGCACAAATTCCGATATTACGATAGCGTTCAATAGGAGTTTTACGCGCCACGAGAGTACCCTTCAAAAAATAGGAAAATTAGAATAACTCGTTCTAAAACTGTCATTATCTTAATTACAGTTTTCTTACCAACGGTAATGAGCAAACGCTTTGTTTGCCTCTGCCATACGGTGAACATCTTCACGCTTTTTAACAGCAGAACCACGGTTTTCCATAGCGTCTAGCAATTCATGAGCTAGTCGCTCTTTCATTGACTTTTCACCACGCTTTCGTGAGGCTTCGACCAACCAACGCATAGCCAAAGCTGTCTGTCTCGCAGGGCGAACTTCAACCGGTACTTGGTAGGTTGAACCACCTACTCGGCGAGATTTTACTTCTACTAAAGGACGGATTTTGTCCAGACCTTCTTCAAATGCAGGTAGTGCTTCTGTGCTTTTCTTCTCGGCAATTATATCCAAAGCACCGTAAACGATTTTCTCGGCTACAGATTTTTTACCATCAACCATGACGATGTTGATAAACTTTGCTAATAATTGTGACCCAAATTTTGGATCAGGAAGGATTTCGCGTGCAGCGATAACGCGTCTTCTTGGCATCTTATGTGCTCCTTCAGGTTAACCCGGGACCATATCGACAGTTAGTTCAAGGCCCGGCCTTACTCACATTCGAACAAATTGTTAGAATGGAATGTATGTGTTTATATTCAACCTATTTGCGTAATGCGTGCAATTACTTAGGTCGTTTCGCTCCATATTTTGAGCGACCTTGTTTGCGGTCTTTAACCCCGGCTAAATCCAAAGTTCCACGCACACAGTGATAACGAACACCCGGCAAATCTTTTACACGACCGCCACGAATCATTACAACACTGTGTTCCTGCAAGTTATGCCCTTCACCGCCGATATAAGAAGTTACTTCGTAGCCGTTAGTTAAACGAACACGAGCAACTTTACGTAATGCCGAATTAGGTTTCTTCGGAGTAGTCGTGTAAACACGAGTACAAACACCACGCTTCTGCGGGCAAGCTTCTAGTGCAGGTACGTTACTTTTCTGGATAACCTTTTTACGAGGCTTTCGTACCAGCTGATTAACAGTTGCCATTAATTAAACTCCAGCTCCTAGATATTAAATACTAGTCTTTCAAATGAGGCTCGTCCCTATACAGACCGACCTCAAGGGGCCCGGATTGTATAGAGCTAACCGGTTGGTGTCAAGACAAATAGACTATTCCATAGCCTGCCTGAACATTAACCACATGCGATGAAATCATCGCATGTGGTAATCTTTTTAAGAGTCGTTTCCGCTAAGGGCCTCTGTAAGCGCTTTTTCTGCATCAGATGCAGAAATGCTATGCTCTTCAGAGACTTGCTCTTGAAACTTATCCCTTCTGGATTGGTGATAACTAAGACCTGTTCCAGCAGGAATCAAACGACCCACGATAACATTTTCCTTCAAGCCCCGCAGATCATCATACTTTCCACTCACTGCAGCTTCCGTTAAGACTCGAGTGGTCTCTTGGAAAGATGCGGCTGAAATAAACGATTCTGTTGCGAGAGATGCTTTTGTAATCCCCATCAAATCGCGATTCAACTTCGCAGGCTCTTTTCCATCTGAGATGAGTTTATCGTTCTCTTCAAGAACTCTCACATATTCAATTTGTTCACCTTGTAAGAACTTACTATCTCCAGGATCTCCTATAGTACACTTCCGAAGCATCTGACGAATTATAACTTCAATGTGCTTATCATTAATTCCTACACCTTGTAATCGATAAACCTCTTGAACTTCATTAACGATATAATTTGCAACAGCATGAATGCCTTTCAGGCGTAAAATATCATGAGGATTGTCCGCACCATCTGATACAACCTCACCCTTTTCAACTTTCTCACCCTCGAAAACATTTAAGTGACGCCATTTTGGAATTAGTTCTTCATAATTATCACCTTCTTGAGGCGTAATAATTAGACGACGCTTTCCTTTAGTTTCTTTACCAAAGCTCACGGTTCCAGATATTTCTGCAAGTATTGCAGGTTCTTTCGGTTTACGAGCTTCAAATAAATCTGCAACTCGAGGCAAACCACCGGTAATATCTTTAGTTTTCGAACTTTCTTGTGGTATACGTGCTAGTGCATCACCAATACCAACTTCAGCTCCATCTTCAAGATTTACAATAGAGTTTGCAGGAAGTAAATATTGAGCAGGAATATCTGTTCCCGGTAAGTTCATTTCACTACCATCTGCATCAATCAGATAAATCATGGGCTTTAAATCAGCACCTTTACCACGTGCTTTTGACTCCGTAACTACGATAGAACTTAAACCAGTGAGATCATCGGTTTGACGATCCATATTGACGCCTTCGACCAAATCTTTAAATTTAATTTGACCTTTCAACTCTGTAATAATTGGATGCGTGTGAGGATCCCAATTAGCAACAACTTCACCTCCTGAAACCTTATCACCTTCTTTATGATCAAGTACCGCACCATAAGGTACTTTGTATCTCTCGCGTTCTCGGCCATATTCATCTATTAAATTGATTTCAGCTGAGCGTGAAACGATAACTAATTTCTCATCTTCTCGAGTTACAGTTTTGGCGTTATGAAGTTTTAAAACACCATCATTTTTAACTTGAACATTGTTCTCTGCTGACTGACGAGAAGCCGCCCCCCCAATGTGGAAAGTACGCATTGTTAACTGTGTTCCAGGCTCACCAATTGACTGAGCAGCAATAACCCCGACAGATTCACCTTGATTAATAATGTGTCCTCGAGCAAGATCTCGGCCGTAACAATTTGCGCAAACACCGTAACGCGTATCACAGGTAATAACTGATCGTACTTTAACTTGGTCAACACTGTGTTTTTCTAGCTTTTCTACCCATGCCTCGTCTAACAATGTGTTTGCTTCACATAACACTTCGTCTGAACCAGGGATATAAACATGGTCTGCAGTTACACGCCCTAGCACTCTTTCTCGCAATGGCTCAACAACATCACCACCTTCAATCAAAGGTTTCATTTCAACACCGTCTTGAGTTCCACAATCTACTTCTGTAATTACTAGATCTTGCGCAACATCAACAAGTCGACGAGTTAAGTAACCTGAGTTTGCGGTTTTAAGCGCAGTATCAGCCAATCCTTTTCGAGCACCATGCGTAGAAATAAAGTATTCGAGTACGTTTAATCCCTCTCGGAAGTTTGCTTTTATTGGACTTTCAATAATCGAACCATCTGGTTTCGCCATCAATCCACGCATACCAGCTAGCTGCCGAATCTGCGCAGCACTACCTCGAGCACCTGAATCTGCCATCATAAATATTGAGTTAAATGAAGGTTGCTCAACAACATTTCCTTCAGAATCCTCAACTTTATCAATAGCTAAATTATCCATCATAGCTTTTGCTACTTGCTCATTAGTATGAGACCAAATATCGACAACCTTGTTATAACGCTCACCTTGAGTAACCAAACCCGATGCGTATTGCTCTTCTATCTCTTTTACTTCAGCTTCTGCTTTCGCGATAATTTCAGCTTTTACCTCAGGAACTTCCATATCATTAATTCCGACTGAAGCTCCTGAACGAGTAGCGTATTTATAACCAGTGTACATTAAATGATCAGCAAAAATAACCGATGCTTTCAAACCAAGGGTTCGATAACACGAGTTAACTAATCGAGAGATGGCTTTTTTAGTCATAGCTTGATTAATCAAATCAAATGACAAGCCGTCGGGCACAATTTCCCACAACAATGAACGACCAACCGTGGTCTCCACCAATTTATTGACCGTATTCCGATTTCCATCTTTATCGATCGTCGTCTCATTCAAGCGTACTTTAATCTTGGCATGCAACTCCGCAGCGCCTGAAGAGTATGCTCTCAAAACTTCCGAAGTATCCGCAAATACCATACCTTCGCCGATAACATTAACCCTATCGCGAGTCATGAAATATAAGCCAAGTACGACGTCTTGCGTTGGAACAATAATCGGCTCACCATTTGCGGGTGACAATACGTTGTTTGTTGACATCATCAAAGCTCGAGCTTCTAACTGAGCTTCGATTGTTAAAGGAACGTGAACGGCCATTTGGTCGCCATCGAAATCCGCGTTGTATGCAGTACAAACCAAGGGATGTAACTGAATTGCTTTACCTTCGATTAAAACAGGTTCAAAAGCTTGAATCCCTAATCGATGAAGAGTCGGTGCACGGTTTAATAGAACAGGGTGTTCTCGAATAACCTCTTCTAATATATCCCAAACAACAGCTTCTTCGCGCTCAACCATTTTCTTTGCAGCTTTAATGGTGGTTGCTAGACCACGAAGCTCTAACTTTCCAAAAATAAATGGCTTAAACAACTCAAGAGCCATTTTCTTAGGAAGACCACATTGATGCAACTTGAGAGTCGGACCAACAACGATAACCGAACGGCCTGAGTAGTCAACGCGCTTTCCTAATAGGTTTTGTCGGAATCGCCCTTGTTTACCCTTAATCATATCAGCAAGAGACTTAAGAGGACGCTTATTTGATCCGGTAATAGCTCTTCCACGTCGGCCGTTGTCTAATAACGCATCAACTGATTCTTGTAACATACGCTTTTCATTACGCACAATAATATCAGGAGCATTCAAGTCCAGAAGTCGTTTTAAACGATTATTTCTATTAATTACTCGACGATACAAATCATTCAAATCAGAAGTTGCGAACCGACCACCTTCAAGCGGAACAAGAGGGCGTAAGTCAGGCGGAAGAACAGGCAACACTGTCATAATCATCCATTGAGGATCGTTTCCTGATTCCAGAAATGCCTCTAATAATTTAAGTCGCTTTCCTAATTTTTTAAGTTTAGTTTCAGAATTAGTATTCGGAATTTCCTCGCGCAGAGCAGCAGCTTCTTCTTCCAAATTTAGAGCAGAAAGAAGTTCTTGAACTGCTTCGGCTCCCATTTTAGCCTCAAATTCATCGCCAAACTCTTCCAAAGCGTCAAGATACGCTTCTTCAGTTAGCAACTGGCCACGCTCTAGCGTCGTCATTCCGGGCTCTATCACAACAAATGCTTCAAAATAAAGAACGCGTTCAATATCACGAAGTGTCATATCGAGTAATAGGCCTATGCGAGATGGCAACGATTTCAAAAACCAAATATGAGCAACCGGACACGCTAACTCAATGTGCCCCATTCGATCTCGACGCACTTTCGCTAGAGTTACTTCAACACCACATTTTTCACAAATGACACCACGGTGTTTCATTCGTTTGTACTTTCCGCACAAACACTCATAATCTTTAACAGGTCCAAAAATCTTTGCACAGAATAACCCATCTCGTTCAGGCTTAAATGTTCTGTAGTTTATTGTTTCTGGTTTTTTAACTTCACCAAAAGACCAGCTTCTGATCATTTCTGGTGACGCAAGACCGATTTTAATTCGATCAAATTCTTGAGTTTGATTTTGCTGTTTGATGAAATTCAGTAAGTCTTTCAAAGCAATTCTCCTTCAGGGAGTTAATGTCACTAAGAGTTCGTTTGCTGCGAGCCCGGTTAAAGGCTCGCTAATACACAAACTCCCTATTCAACCTCGAGCTCGATATCGATGCCGAGAGAACGAATTTCCTTCACCAATACATTGAAGGATTCTGGCATTCCAGGCTCCATGCGATGATCACCGTCGACGATATTCTTGTACATTCTTGTACGACCATTGACATCATCAGATTTGACAGTAAGCATTTCTTGTAGAGTATAAGCTGCACCATAAGCCTCTAGTGCCCAAACTTCCATCTCTCCAAAACGTTGTCCACCGAATTGAGCTTTACCGCCTAGTGGCTGTTGCGTAACAAGACTGTACGAGCCCGTAGAACGAGCATGCATCTTGTCATCTACTAAGTGATTAAGCTTCAACATGTACATGTAGCCAACGGTTACTGGGCGATCAAACTTATCCCCCGTCCGGCCATCAAATAATTCGGTTTGTCCTGAAGAAGGTAAATCAGCCAACTCAAGCATGTGCTTAATTTCTGTTTCGGCAGCACCATCAAAAACAGGAGTGGCCATCGGGACACCACCTCTTAAATTGTTAGCAAGAGTCATCACCTCTTTATCGGACAAACCTTCAAGATCAACCGTAGGCTCTTCACGATGATTGTATACTTGACCAAGAAACTCTCGAAATTTTTCTACTTCTTGTTTCTCTTCAAGCATGCCACCAATTTTATGACCTAATCCTTTGGCAGCCCACCCCAGGTGAGTTTCCAAAATCTGACCAATATTCATCCGAGACGGTACACCCAGAGGATTTAAAACAATATCTACTGGCTCACCATTTTCTCGGTACGGCATATCTTCAACAGGAACAATATTAGAAATAACACCTTTGTTTCCATGTCTACCAGCCATTTTATCGCCTGGTTGAACACGTCGTTTAACCGCCATGTAAACTTTAACAATTTTCAAAACACCAGGCGCCAAATCGTCACCTTGTGTTATTTTCATTTTCTTAATTTCTAATTTCTTTTCAAACTCTTTGCGCTGCTCTTCAAGATACTGAGTTAACTCTTCAAGTTTTTGTTGCTTCTCTTCATCACGCACTTGAATCTCAAGCCATTGGGAACGTTCCAACTCAGACAAATACTCTTCAGTTACTGTAGAGCCTTTCTTGATTCGATTTGGACCTTTTTCAACGACTGTATCCAACAGCAAAGTGTAAGCACGTTGATGGATATTGCCTTCCAAAATTCTAAACTGATCGTTTAAATCTTTTTTGGCGGCGGCAATTTCACTGTTTTCGATTTCAGTAGCTCGCGAATCTTTTTCTACACCATCTCGTGTAAATACTTGAACATCGATAACCGTTCCGACTGTACCTGAAGATACGCGCAAAGAAGTATCTTTTACGTCACTAGCTTTCTCACCAAAAATCGCTCTTAAAAGCTTTTCTTCTGGAGTCAACTGAGTCTCGCCTTTAGGCGTGACTTTGCCTACCAAAATAT
Organism: Pleionea sediminis; assembly: GCF_007570825.1. Lineage (GTDB taxonomy): Bacteria > Pseudomonadota > Gammaproteobacteria > Enterobacterales > Kangiellaceae > Pleionea > Pleionea sediminis. The sequence continues at coordinate 905,675 of NZ_SUNB01000002.1, forward strand.
CACCAGGTTTTACTTCAGCACCGATATAAACAATACCCGCTTCATCAAGCTTTGAAAGCGCACTCTCTCCTACATTAGGGATATCAGCAGTGATTTCTTCAGGTCCTAACTTCGTATCTCGGGCAATACAAGTTAGTTCTTGGATATGAATACTTGTAAAACGATCTTCTTCAACAACTCGCTCTGAAATAAGAATGGAGTCCTCGAAGTTGTAACCATTCCATGGCATAAATGCCACTAAAAGATTCTGACCAAGAGCAAGTTCACCAAGGTCAGTAGAAGGACCATCTGCTAGTACATCACCGCGCTCAATGATATCACCAGGACTGACTATCGAGCGTTGGTTTATACAGGTATTCTGATTCGAACGTGTATATTTAGTTAAATTATAAATATCAACACCTGCATCACCGGATGTTGTTTCATCTTCATTGACGCGAACAACAATTCGAGAAGCGTCGACAGAATCGATTACTCCGCCACGACGCGCTTTAACCGTTACTCCAGAGTCAACAGCAACAGTTCGCTCCATTCCAGTTCCAACAAGAGGCTTTTCAGCTTTTAACGTTGGAACAGCCTGACGTTGCATGTTTGAGCCCATTAATGCACGGTTCGCATCATCGTGCTCTAAGAATGGAATCATCGATGCCGCTACCGACACGATTTGCTGTGGTGAAACGTCCATATATTCAACACGCTCTGGAGTCGTTAACGTAAATTCACCTTCATGACGACAGGGAACTAAATCATCTGTTAAGTTCCCACCAGCATCGGTAGTAGCATTAGCTTGGGCAATTACATATTTCCCTTCATCAATTGCAGAAAGATAATCAACTTCGTCGGTTGTTTTTCCATCTTTAACACGACGATATGGGCTTTCTAGGAATCCGTAATCGTTAGTCCTAGCGTAACACGCTAATGAATTTATCAATCCGATATTAGGTCCTTCTGGTGTCTCAATTGGACAAACACGCCCATAATGAGTTGGATGTACGTCACGTACCTCAAATCCCGCTCTTTCACGTGTTAAACCACCAGGACCTAAAGCGGAAACACGTCGCTTGTGAGTCACTTCAGATAATGGATTATTTTGATCCATAAACTGAGAAAGCTGACTTGAACCAAAAAATTCTTTGATAGCCGCAGATACTGGTTTAGCATTAATTAGATCTTGCGGCATCAAATTTTCAGATTCGGCTTGAGATAATCTTTCTTTTACAGCTCGCTCGACACGCACCAATCCAACTCGGAATTGGTTTTCCGCCATTTCACCAACACTTCGAATACGACGATTTCCTAAATGATCGATATCGTCTACAGCTCCAATACCATTACGAATTGAAACGAGAGTTTTAATAACTTCAACGATATCAGATTCACTTTTGTAATCTTCATAAAGTTTTTTAGAAAAATCATCTTTTAACGATGAGAAGTACTTACCATCATAAAGAACTCCTGGGCCAGTCAGTTCTTCACGATCAACCCGTCGATTAAACTTCATTCGACCAACACCAGATAAATCATATCTGTCTTCAGTGAAAAACAAGTTGTGGAATAAAGCTTCAGCCGCTTCTTTTGTAGGAGGCTCACCAGGACGCATCATGCGGTAAATTTCTACAAGAGCGTCTAAAGGCTCACGAGTCGGATCGACACGAAGTGTGTCTGAGATGTATGAACCATGATCCAAATCATTTGTATAAAGTACTTGGAATGACTCAACACCATTTTCTATCAACGTTACAATTAACTCTTCAGTAACTTCTGCATTAGCCTCAACGATCAATTCGCCTGTTTCTTTATCAATAATATTTTTAGCTATAGCTTTTCCAAGAAGAAAATCATTCGGAACATCGAGTAATTCCAGTCCTAGTTTTTCCATTTGTTTTATGTGGCGGACAGTTATCCGACGTCCTTCTTCAACAATCACATTTCCTTTTGTATCTTTAATATCAAAACTCGGAGTTTCGCCTCTTAAACGTTCAGGAATAAGTTTTAGCTTTACGTTCCCATCACTATCTAACTCGATAGAATCGGTATCAAAAAATATTTCGAGTATTTCTTCTGTATTATACCCCAGTGCTCTTAATAAAATTGTTGCAGGTAATTTTCGACGTCGATCAATACGAACAAAAACGGAGTCTTTAGGATCAAATTCAAAATCTAGCCATGAACCACGATAAGGAATCACACGTGCGTTATAAAGCAACTTTCCCGAAGAATGTGTCTTTCCTTTATCAGAATCGAAAAACACACCAGGAGAACGATGCAACTGAGAAACGATAACTCTCTCTGTACCGTTGATAACGAATGTTCCATTTTCCGTCATCAAAGGCATTTCGCCCATGTAAACTTCTTGCTCTCTGATATCTTTAACTGCTCCGGTCTTAGATTCCTTGTCATAAATCACTAATCGAATCTTTACTCTCAGAGGAGCAGCGTAGGTAACACCACGAATTTGACACTCTTTGACATCAAAAACGGGTTCTCCTAATCGATAGCTCACATACTCCAAGGCTGCTGAGCCCGAATAAGAAGCAATAGGAAAAACAGATTTAAACGCCTGATCTAAACCAGAATCTTTTGAGTCGCCCAATTCATTGATAAACGAGCGATAAGAGTCTAGCTGAGTGGCAAGCAAATAAGGGACATCAAGAATTTTTTTACGAGTCCCGAAATCCTTACGGATTCGCTTTTTCTCTGTGTATGAATACGCCATCTGGGTTCCTCAGTTAGCTTACAGGGGTAATACAATCAATCAACACTTGATACGGAGATGCTGACTGCATGAAATCGGTATAGAGCCTTGAAATTAAAGCCCGTATCAAACCGGTTCGACCGTTATTTTTAAACGACAAAACGGCCGAGCGCTTCTTAAGCGCTCAGCCGGAATTGTGTTGGCGATTTATCTCGCCAAAGTCAAACTTAAATTATTTAAGTTCGACTTCTGCACCAGCTTCTTCAAGCTGCTTTTTAAGTTCTTCGGCTTCTTCTTTAGAAGCAGCTTCTTTAATAGTTGCAGGTGCGCCTTCAACCATTTCTTTCGCTTCTTTAAGACCAAGACCAGTTGCACCACGAACCGCTTTGATAACAGCAACTTTGTTGCTTCCAAAGCTTTTCATTACTACGTCGAACTCAGTCTTCTCTTCAGCAGCTGCACCAGCGTCACCGCCGGCAGCAGGACCAGCGACTGCAACAGCAGCTTGTGCTGATACACCGAATTTTTCTTCCATTGCTTCAACAAGCTCAACAACTTCCATTACGCTCATGTCTGCAATTGCATTTAAAATATCGTCTTTAGATAGAGCCATGACTCTTTCTCCTGGGTATAAGTAAAATTAAATTAAATAAATTCGTAAAACCGAAGTTTACTTTTAAACCGAATATTACGCCGCTTGCTTCTGATCTTTCACCGCCGCGATTACTCGAGTAATTCGCGATGGGAATTCGTTCAATGTACGAGCCAGTTTGGTAACCGGTCCGTTCATGACCATCATCAATGAAGCAATTGCTTCTTCTTTAGTTGGTAACTTAGAAACAGCTTCAAGCTGTTCTGCACCATGTAATTCACCACCAATTGCAACAGACGTTGCCTTTAATGCTTCCGCTTCTTTAGAAAAGTCATTGATAAGGCGCGCTGCCGCACCTGGCTCATCTATAGAAAACGCACAAATTACAGGCCCAACCAAAGCGTCAGACATGCAGGCGAACTCGGTACCTTCGATAGCTCTTTTAGCCAATGTATTTCTGATTACTTTCAGATATACATTTGACTCTCGAGCTTTCACACGTAATGAAGTCATTTGCTCGACTGTCATTCCGCGGTACTCGGCAGTAACAGCTGATAGTGCTTTTGAAGCTACTTCGTTAACTTCAGCGACTATCGCTTTTTTGCCTTCAAGTCCAAGTGCCACTTTCGTTCACCTCCAGTGTTTCCTGTTAAAAAACTCTTAACAGGGTTAACATATTTCAGTCGATAATAAATTATCAACCAAACTTAACACGGTGAACCGTCCCAGAAGTCTGAGTCGGGATACACCGTCTGCGTAGGCTATATTTAAGAGACCAATACCAAATAAACTTTGGCTCACCTACGGTCTATGACGGTTCCTTACAAATAATAATATTTACAAGGAACCCAAGCTCTGTCTCGCTCTCGCGAGTCTAAAGCTTAATCTCTAACTGCTTCAATAGAAGCTTTATCAATTGTCAATCCAGGTCCCATTGTCGAAGAAAGTGAAACTTTCTTCATATAGGTGCCTTTAGCTGAAGCAGGTTTTGCTTTTTTAAGAGCTGCAATAAGAGAGCCCATATTTTCAGTTAAAGCTTTAACATCAAATGAAATTTTTCCGATACTCGCATGTACAATACCATTTTTATCAGCACGATATTGAACCTGCCCAGCCTTCGCATTTTTTACAGCTGTCGCGACATCAGGAGTTACCGTACCAACTTTTGGATTAGGCATTAATCCTCGTGGCCCCAAAATCTGACCCAACTGTCCAACAACACGCATTGCATCAGGACTTGCAATAACAACGTCAAAATCCATATTTCCTTTTTTAACTTCTTCAGCTAGGTCATCCATTCCTACAATGTCAGCACCCGCTTCTTTCGCAGCATCAGCATTGGCGCCTTGAGTAAATACAGCAACTCTAACGTCTTTACCGGTGCCGTTTGGTAACACTGTCGCACCGCGAACAACTTGATCTGACTTGCGAGGATCTATTCCTAGATTTACTGCGATCTCTACAGTTTCAGCAAACTTAACAGAAGAAACATCTTTTAAAAGCTGAAGAGCTTCTTCAACACTATACGCCTTATTACGATCTACTTTTTCTTTGATCAGCTTAGCGCGTTTTGATAACTTAGCCATTGACTAACCCTCCACATCCACGCCCATCGAGCGTGCAGTTCCAGCAATCGTATTAACAGCAGCATCCATATCGGCCGCGGTAAGGTCAGGTTCTTTCATCTTAGCAATTTCTTCTAACTGCGCACGACTGATCTTACCTACCTTCTGAGTATTTGGGTTCGAACTTCCAGATTTTAAGTTTAATGCCTTTTTAATAAGCACTGACGCTGGAGGAGTCTTTGTTACAAACGTAAAACTACGATCGTTGTATACTGTAATTACAACAGGAATAGGTAAACCTTTTTCGACTTTGTCTGTCTCCGCATTAAACGCTTTACAGAACTCCATAATGTTCACACCATGTTGACCTAAAGCAGGACCAACCGGAGGACTAGGATTTGCCATACCAGCTGCTACTTGCAACTTAATATAAGCTTGTACTTTCTTAGCCATATTTCACCTCAATTTGGGTACAATCGCTTTTCAGCTCCCCACATTTACACAAGACCTGAGCTTTTTTACTCAAGCTTAAAAAAACTAACCTTTTTCGACTTGTCCAAACTCTAATTCTACTGGTGTCGAACGACCAAATATAAGAACAGAAACTTGAAGCCTATTCTTTTCGTAATTAACAGACTCTACTGTCGCGTTAAAATCTGCAAATGGCCCATCGATAACCCTTACAACCTCTCCAGGCTCGAAAAGAGTCTTTGGCTTTGGTTTATCACTGCTATCTTCCACTCGTTGCAGTATAGCGTTTGCTTCTCGTTCAGATATCGGAGCAGGTCTGTCAGATGTTCCACCAATAAAACCCATTACTCTTGGAGTTTCTCTTACCAAATGCCAAGAATCGTCGTTCATCTCCATTTCAACTAACACATAGCCTGGAAAAAACTTTCGTTCACTCTTGCGTTTCTGGCCCGCTCGCATTTCTACGACTTCTTCAGTTGGGACTAAAATCTCACCGAACTGATCGTCTAACTCGTGTAACTTAATGCGCTCTTCAAGCATTTTTTTTACTTTGGACTCATATCCAGAATAAGCTTGCACAACGTACCATCGCTTTGCCATCAAGAACTCCCTAAAGGCTCATAACAGATTTGACGCCCCAGCCGAGCAATGCATCAACGCCCCACAAGAACAGTGAAACAATAGTTACAAACACAACAATAATTAATGTCGTCTGAATCGCCTCTTGACGAGTTGGCCAGACAACCTTTCTCACTTCCATCCTAGACTCTTTTGCAAAGTTGACGGCTGTCTTACCTTTTTCTGTAGTTGCAGCTACGAACAATGCGATCAAGATGGCAGCAATTATTACTATTATTTTCACTAAGTCAGACATCGTGTCGATTTGTGCAAAATAGTGATTAGCATAAACAGCACCACCAACCAATAATGCAACTATTATCCACTTAACGCTATCTAACCCAGATGATGTTTTAACTTCAGTACTCACGTCTGATTTACCCTTAATATATACGCAACAAGGCCGTAGCTTTATTCCACTTAAGAACTCAGCTAAGCCTTGCGAATTTGGCAGGCCAGGAGGGAATCGAACCCCCAACCTGCGGTTTTGGAGACCGCTGCTCTGCCAATTGAGCTACTGGCCTGTTTCTCTTGAGTAAACATACTCAAGAGAGAACTCGTTTTAATAAAACTAATTAATCAAGGATTTTAGCAACAACACCGGCACCAACAGTACGGCCACCTTCACGGATAGCGAAACGTAAACCTTCATCCATCGCAATAGGAGCAATTAGCTCAACTACCATTTTGATGTTGTCACCTGGCATTACCATCTCTACACCCTCTGGAAGCTCTACCGCTCCAGTTACGTCTGTTGTACGGAAGTAGAACTGTGGACGATATCCTTTAAAGAAAGGAGTATGACGGCCACCTTCGTCTTTCGATAAGACGTAAACTTCTGATTCAAACTTAGTGTGTGGAGTAATTGTACCAACGTGTGCTAATACTTGACCACGCTCTACTTCTTCACGCTTAGTTCCACGTAGAAGAACACCAACGTTGTCACCCGCACGACCTTCGTCCAATAACTTACGGAACATTTCAACACCGGTAACCGTGGTCTTAGTCGTATCTTTCATACCAACGATTTCGATTTCTTCACCAACTTTAACGATACCGCTTTCAACACGACCAGTTACAACCGTACCACGACCTGAGATTGAAAAGACATCTTCGATTGGTAGAAGGAAAGCTTGGTCAATCGCACGCTCTGGCTCTGGAATGTACTCGTCCAATGCTTTTGCTAACTCAACGATTTTCTCTTCGTAAGCTTCATCACCTTCCAACGCTTTCAACGCTGAACCTTGAATAACAGGTGTATCGTCGCCTGGGAATTCATAAGCGTCTAATAACTCACGAACTTCCATTTCAACTAACTCTAGCAACTCTTCGTCGTCTACCATATCGCATTTGTTTAAGAAAACAAGAATACGAGGTACACCTACCTGACGAGATAACAAGATGTGCTCACGTGTTTGTGGCATTGGGCCATCAGCTGCAGATACAACCAAAATAGCTCCATCCATCTGAGCAGCACCGGTGATCATGTTCTTAACATAGTCAGCGTGACCTGGGCAGTCTACGTGTGCGTAGTGACGAATGTCTGTTTCGTACTCAACGTGAGACGTTGCGATTGTGATACCACGCTCTTTCTCTTCTGGTGCATTATCAATTTCTGCGAAATCTTTTGCTGCTCCACCAAACTTCTTTGCCAATACGGTACACATCGCCGCTGTCAAAGTTGTTTTACCATGGTCAACGTGGCCAATGGTTCCCACATTGACGTGGGGTTTCGTACGTTCAAATTTTTCTTTAGACATTAGAAGCCTCCCAAAGCGTCTAGAAGACATTGATTAATAAACTATTTCTAATACTCGCCGAGGGAGCTATAAAGCAAAAACCCTGACAGCTTGCAAGCCTGGTGCTGATAGGCAGATTTGAACTGCCGACCTCACCCTTACCAAGGGTGCGCTCTACCAACTGAGCTATATCAGCATCATACTAATTACTGGAGCGGGTAGCGGGAATCGAACCCGCATCATCAGCTTGGAAGGCTGAGGTTCTACCGTTGAACTATACCCGCAAGTGCCAAATAACGGCTTAGTAGAAACTGGTGGAGGGGGCTGGATTCGAACCAGCGAAGCTTTCGCGTCAGATTTACAGTCTGATCCCTTTGGCCGCTCGGGAACCCCTCCGAACTTTAGCTATCAGCTACAACCCTTGAAGTTGCTGCAAAGAGCCATGAGTTAAGTCAGCAATTACCTTTACAAAACTGACTGACCTTTCCCCTACTCTATCTTTAAAGTGACTCATACCAATGAGACACTTTTTTAAATTTGGTGCCGGCTGCCGGAATCGAACTGGCGACCTACTGATTACAAGTCAGTTGCTCTACCAACTGAGCTAAGCCGGCTTTTATCACTTGAGGAGTCTCCCTCAAAAAGTGAGGCGCAATTTTAGCTACATGATTTAGAAATGGCAATGCTTTATTGCATTTTTTTGTGATATTTCTTATAGATGGCTAATAATCCTTCAAAGACAAGATTCGGCCTAAATTGTACGGTTAGATTTTTGCTTTCTAGTATTGGGCGTATATTAGAATATAACAAAAAACCATCCCCACCGGTAAAAACTAGATTATCAACATCAAAACGCATCGCTTGTGTAACGATGAAATTAGAGATCTGAGCAAAAATTCCATTTTCAACACATTCATCTGTATTCGTGCCAAGAACCATCTTAGGAGCCCTAGCCTTGTTGGTCCACACTTTTTCTGTTGATCCAAGCAAAGCTTCTCTTTGCTTGCTGAGACCGGGAACAATAAACCCACCTATATGCTCCGAATTATTCGGTAATAAGTCTAATGTTATGGCAGTACCTGCATCTACGACCACGCAGCCATGTTTTGCAAGCGACAAACATGCATTCATAGCTAACCACCTATCCACTCCTAAATTTTCCGCTTCTTGATATGCTATTTTAAGACTAGAAATAGAACCATCTGTTATAGCAACAAAAGGAGAACCAGCAATCCAAGAAGGTAAACTTTCAAGAAGATTTCTAGTTGTGCTATCTTTGACACTAGAAATAAGAAGACTTACTTGCTCGAGATGGTAAGAGTTAAGCTCTTGTCGAACAAGAGACCAAAATTGGCTTAAAGATTTTTGTTTATGATCAAATCGTTTAAAAATAGAAGATTCAACAGCTTTGTCTTCTGGTAAAACCATCCATTTAAGAAAGCTGTTACCAATATCGATGAGTATCACTCAATAATCTCCCTAATAGAAACCTCACCTCCGTTGTATGATTTAATTATACCATCATCTTCGATTAGTATAGCCCCTGTCTCGTTTACTCCCGAACACTTACCTACAATTTTACTATTCGTTGAGAACAAACAGACAGGTTTTCCATTCAGTTCGTCAAATTTATCCCATAATTTTTTGAACCCGACAAATCCCAGGGCAGAAAACTGATTAACGGTATTAATTATTGTTTTAGCGATGTACGCAACAATTTCATTTCTAGTAAGCCCTTCAGCACAAAAGCCTTTCAGATTACTCCAAGACTGATCTATGGAATTATTCTCAGGCATATTCCAATTAATTCCAACTCCAATAACTGCTTCGAGTCCCTTCTGCTCATCATGGGCTAATTCAATTAAAACGCCTCCAACCTTTTGACCATATAATTTCAAGTCGTTAGGCCACTTTACTTTGATATCAGCAGCTCCTAGATTTTGAAACCTATCTGCCAAAGTGCACCCTACAGCAAGGCTGAGCCCAGAAAGCTCACTCATAGATAAACTGAGTTTGATTTTGCATGAAAGGTAAATATTACTAGCGAATGGCGAATACCATTCTCTACCGAGTCTACCTCTACCAGAATATTGAAACTCCGAAGTGCATATTTGAACATTACTTTTACAACTTGGTCTCGAAATCAAAAACTGATTAGTTGACGCAATGCTACTAAGTACATGTAAGTCTTCTCGGTCAACGAGCTCTGAAAGTAAAGCAAATATTTTATCTTTGCTTAAAAGATCTATTCCACCAGGAATTTGATAACCTCTACCTCGAACACAAAAAACCTCAATTCCACTTTGCTCGATTTTCTTTATTTTTTTCCAAACCGAAGTTCTAGACACCCCGAGAGTGTTAGATAAATCCTGTCCCGAGTGAAATTGCCCATCACTAAGCAATTGGAGAAGAGGCTCTAGCTTCACGAGTTAATGCTCGAATTTGTCAGAACTCTCACTTCCCTTTCTAAGGTGAGTCCGTAAGCATATTTCACTTTTTCAATGACAAATTCAGATAGCTCAAAAATTTCCTTACCTGTAGCGTTGCCTAAATTAACCAATACCAATGCTTGCTTTTCATATATACCCGCATTACCTTTTTTAAATCCTTTCAATCCTAAATTATCTATTAACCATCCCGCGGCAATTTTTGTTCCCGACTTCGCAGGAAATCCTATTATATTTGAATATTCTTTTCTTATCTCTTCAAAAACTTCATTAGAAACAATCGGATTTTTAAAAAAGCTTCCTCCGTTACCAAGCTCGCCAGGATCGGGAAGCTTACTTTGTCTAATATTAATAACTTGATTCGCAACATCCAAAGGAGAGATAGCACTACTATTATTAAAGCTTTTCTTTAAAGGAGAGTAATCTAAAACTGGATTAAAACTCTTGTCTAATCTACAAGAAATAGACATTATTAGATACCTATCCCTCTCTCTTTTAAAAATGCTATCTCTGTAATCAAATCCACATTCTATATTTGAAAACTCCTTTACGACACCCGACTCAAAGTCATATACGGTCAATGAAACTAGTCGATCCTTCAACTCAACGCCATAGGCACCAATATTTTGGACGGGCGCTGCACCAACTTTTCCTGGAATTAATGCCAAATTCTCCAAACCAGAATATCCATCTGAAATAGTTTTCATTACAAACGAATGCCAGTTTTCACCACTTTCAACGGTAACAATAACTGAGTTTTTCGTTTCATTATGATATCGAATCCCTTTTCTATTCGACATAATAACATCGTAACTTAGAGGCTCGACAAATAGTAGATTAGAACCACCACCTAAAATAAGCTTTTCTTCATCTTTATATCGCCCTAGAACACTTAGATCAGTGTGCGAATCAAGAACAATTAAATTATTTGCAGAGGCAGGAACCTGAAAGGTGTTGAAACTAGTCAAATCGACTCTTTCATTTGAAGACAAGCTATAACTCCTCTTTAAAAACAACTAGTCTATCAACTCGCAAGCAAGTTTATCCACTAATCTAGGTTTTGTCTTTTACTTCTAAATCTATAGTCAAAGTCTTATATTTTAAGTGGTTTATTGTTATTAAACTGAGGGATATAAAAAAGCCCCAGCACGGTATGTGCAGGGGCTTATAATTAAATGCCTGGCGATGACCTACTCTCACATGGGGAAACCCCACACTACCATCGGCGCTGAAC
>NZ_SUNB01000023.1 GCF_007570825.1 Pleionea sediminis
GTGTAATCATGCCATTGAAACCCAAGAAGAGAAAACGCAACATAGAAGATACGCATCAACGTGCTGTGATTAATTGGTCGAGACTTATTAAGTTACCAAACTCAAAACTGTTTGAGCCAAATACGACTCTCTTTGATTATTTGTTTCATGTTCCGAACGGTGGCGGACGCAGTAAAGCGGAAGCTGGTATTTTGAAATCACTGGGAGTCAAGGCGGGCGTATCGGATTTAGTGCTCGCCATTCCCACCAGTGACTACAGTGGTTTGTACTTAGAAATGAAACCGCCAAAGCTGTATCCATCACGCGTAAGTGAGACTCAACTGGATTGGAAAGAGCGAATGAACCGAGTTGGATATTTTTGTGATATTGCTTATGGCTCAATTCAAGCTCAAAAAATCATTGCGAATTATCTTAGAGAACATGTACAGATAAGAGGAGCGGGTTCCTAGTGTCTGGGAAAATAAAAGACGAGTTAACTCGTTGGGGTATTTGGCATCGCCAGGGCAATGTTGCTCGTCACTTATGGTATTCCTCGAAGTCACCAGGCGCTGAGTTAATAAAAACTCAATCGGGTTACCATGACGAGTATCGACAAGAATTACAGACCTTATCTGAAGATGAAGTTCAAAAGCTTGATAAAATTATTCTTGTTCTTGGTAGGGTGGATAAAAATCGCTGTTTGGTTTTAAAAAGAAAATATATCGATTTGTATTCCATCAGAGATATTGCTGAAGAGTTTAATCTTTCAAAAGCAAAGGCGCATGATTTAACTCAGAGTGCTGAAGCATGGGTGGAAGGTGCGATTGATATAATTGTTCATTCATGACTGCTACTCAGAACTCTAACGATTCTCGGTTGACCGCTTTCGATAACACCGAAAACGCCATTGCCAACAACACATCCTTGAACGAATTCATTGGGCTTTAACTTTGTCGAATAATCCAACTCTGCACTGTACTGAATAGTCATTCACTGACAACCGAACAGGGGTGGCGAATTCTTCAAGTCTACGAGCTGCACCTACTCTAATAAAGCCCAGCCACCAAAGATCTGTGACTATCCCATCTCTAGTAAAAACACCAACCATGCCTTTTGTTTCATGCATCAAGATGGTGTTTCCGTAATTAATAGAGTACTTAAGAGCTAGCATTTTTGAACACTACTTATGCAAGTAGTTAAAATCAGGCTTCAAAGCGATCTTTCTCAGATACTGATTTTCTATCCTATTGATTTATATAGAAATTAAAAATGAGATATCCTATTAAATGCGCTTGGGTGAATAATAACGGGAATCTCTATTTGATATAGGGGTGTATCTGACTGATAATTATGGTTAATTTGAAAAAACTGAAGTTGTATATACTTATTAAATGCGCTTTAGTGAATATAATTACTAGTTAAGTGTATGAATAGTCCAGAGCTGACAATTAAAGATAACTTTGTTGACTCGCCAAATGAGTTATTTACGTATATTCGAAATAATGTAAAGTGGGAT
>NZ_SUNB01000024.1 GCF_007570825.1 Pleionea sediminis
GAAAAGAGAGAGGTTCTGGCGTTGCTAGAGCAAAAGAGATAACAAGGGTTAGAAAATGGATTCGGCAAAAAACTGCCTCACAATTTAAACAAACGTTATACACTTTTAAAGGAAGTTATGAATAGACTGATATTAATTTTGACTCTCGCTTTTTCAGTCGCATATGCGGAAGACTCGATAAAATTTATTGATATATTTTCTGGTTCTTATGAATTGCCTAAGCACTGTAAGAATTATCCAAGAGAGAATGATGATAACTACAATATTTATTGTGAAGGTCCAAATTTTGAGTACTTTGTTGCTATAGAAAGTGACGACAAACCTTGTGCTTTACGTAGCGACTATAAGTTAAATGAACGAGTGGCTTATAAAGTAGAAAAAGATTTCACTTCTCAAGGACTTGTCTTTTTGCAAGTGAAAATAGATCTTAAGTACGACAGTGAAGCTTCAACTGTTACAAGAACTATTAGCTCGGATAAAGAATGTTTAACTATTTATGCTTCTAAAGTAGCAGAGTTGGATTTAGTGAAAATTGGTAACTGGTATTAATTATGTATAACAATAAAATGCACGCGAATAAAAATATTCGCGTGATTTAAGCGTTATACATATAAAGATGCGAATGAAGCTTGAAGAATTCCCTCAAAGTGAGAGTTTTGAACAATGCCCTTGTTGTGATTACTTCTCACTAGCAGAAAGAGGAAAGTCATTGATCTGTCCTGTGTGTTATTGGGAGGACGATTGTTGTAATCCATCCAGTCCGGACTGGACAGCACAGTCTGATGTAAACAATGATATGACTTTGATTCATGCAAGAATAAACTTCAAAAAGTTTGGTGCTTGTGATGCAAAATGGAGAAGTACAGTAATTTGTACTGAAGAAAGAAACTCTCTCAAATGTAGAGAACGAAATGTATAACATGCGGTTGGTGTCGCGACAGCTCACTCACGAGCTCGTTCATTGCCGCACAACCGAGCGTTAAGTTTACGAAATGAGTGAAATTACTCTGAAGCAACTAAGAAACACATTGGAGCGGAATCACTGGAAGATTTTAGATGAACTTCCTGGAGATGATTACAAGTATTCAGGATTTTGGAAGATTGCCAGACCTGACAACTCTTCATCGTTGACGATTGCATTCAATGGCCTAGATGATATGCAGACATACCCTATGGAAAAAGCGTATGGGTTTGAACTTGTAGAGGACTCTAGTGTCAGCGCTTATATGGGAAAGCACACAACGAAAAGCTGGCCTGAGGAACTTCAAAAGTTTATTGAACAGCTCAATGAATTTAAAACTTAACAATACGCTGAATTTAAGCGTAAACAACACGCTAAATTAGCGGAGCGTTAAATGCAAAAGGTAACTCCTAGTGTCATACATGGTTATCCGTAAAGGTGGGGAAAAGGAGGTCAAGTTTCCAACTGAAGACTTTCCTAATCTTT
>NZ_SUNB01000003.1 GCF_007570825.1 Pleionea sediminis
ACCACCCAAAATCGTATCGTTACCGTCTCCACCAATTAATGTGTCCTGACCGTAACCACCGCTTAACGTATCATTACCGGTGCCACCCTCGATGGTGTCATTGCCGTGCCAGCCTTCAATCGAATCACTGCCGCCGTTGCCTAAAATGGTATCGTCTTGGTACAAGCCCATAATGGTATCGCCGGTGTCGGAACCGATCGCTTTAAAACCAGATTCAAATTGTTCCGTCGTCCACACCGTGCCATCGGCAAACTGAATTTCTTTCGGCCGATAACTGCTGTTGATAAAGTAACTTTTTAAAGTAATGGTATCGGGCTGACCGACAAAACTAACGCGTAAATCGTTGTAATTCACACGCTCAAACACCATTGCGTCTTTACGGTATTGCTCACTGGTGAAAACTAGCGTATCGGCACTGCTGATAACCACGGTATCGTTTCCGAAATTGTCACCGAAGTAATAGGTGTCGGCACCAGCATTCCCATCCAGCGTATCGTCTCCGCGACCTCCGGTAATATGGTCATCACCGTATCCACCCGAAATGTTGTCGTTGCCCTCACGACCCAGCAAATGATCATGGCCATAACTGCCACTAATTGTGTCGTTGCCTGAGTTTCCAACTAAACGATTTGGAAATGAATCACCAGTCAGTGTTTGTCCCGCTTCTGATTCACTCGCATATTCCGTCGTTGAAATTTCCGCTTCAAATTGCGAACTACCGCTATAGCGAGTTTCTTTGACAAGTTGTGAAGCTCCATCGTATTCAAATGCTGTGAAATTGCCCTCAGGATCTTCTGTTAAAACTAGGCGACCCGCTTTGTCGTAAACCTTTTTAGAAACGCGATCTCGATTGTGATCATTTGATAAGTTCAGAGCTTCCAGTGTTAATGTTGATACAACCGATGATCCTTCGTTTTCTGGACTTACGGCTACTACATCAGAAAGATTTATTCCATGCGCAGTTCCATCTTCGAATTGGATCGAAAGCTGACCAGAAGTCAAAGAGTTTGAAGCAAACTTTAAATTAATCTCTGACTCTTGAGTTAAAGTGAAACCAGACTCGATAGTAGCTTTAGTCGCACCCTTTAATAGGATTGTTCGATTATCTGCACTTAACTCTAAATTGCTTCCGGAACCCTCTGTTAGCTCACTTATATCTAGTGAATAATCAACTGAAGTCGATTGAGCCTCTTCTTCATAAATTTTAACATTTTTGAAACTACCATTAGAGTCCGTTGGAGATGCATCCTTATCATTAGCAAGAAACAACCTCGTCATCTTTTTAAGATAATTAGAACCTAACTGCCCAACCGGTATCTTGTATGATTGCCACTCACCAATCGTTTTATAAGATTCAGGCGCATTATGCCAAGTGCTCACATACTGTGTACCAAATAACTTAACATTCAAACCTTCACGCCGGTGATAGTCGACAGTATCGAAACCAATACCGTGAACTTCTGCTTGACTGTCTGTCTTAAAGTCAAATTCAACAACCGTATTTTCAGTAAAATTATAATCGATGGGAATACTGCGCCAGGTGTTCCCAACTAATTCAATTTCATTACCATCGGTAGAAACATTAATTAAACTATGAGTATCTTGACCGACAACGACGTCCAATTGACGGTCATTAAAGTTAATTGAATCTGGCTCGGGAACAACTTCATGAATTTTTACATTACGAAATGCGCTATGGCCACCTGCAACAAGTGCATCATTGTCATTTGCAAAAAATAGGTGAGTTATAGACGGGGCTATTTGACCACTGAGGGAACTTACTGGAATACGGTAAGTTTGCCATTCACCATTAGCTGAATATTGATCTTGGTGTGTTGTCCAACTTGAAGCACTTTGAGTTCCATATAATTTAATAAATTGACTCGATCCTTCATAAGTGCTTTTCGAATCAAATCCTATGCCCTGTATCTCAGCTTGACCATCACTTCTAAACTCAAACTCGATAACTGAGTAGGGAGTTAATTGATAATCAAAAGGAATGGCTTTCCATGTGTTGCCAGTTAACTCTAATGTATTACCATCACTTGATACGATAGCTTCATTCGACGTGTCTTGGCCATCAACGGAAATTAAATCAGCTTCATTAAAAATTAATGCTTGTTCTGCACCACCGACGCTTTTAAATGTGATGTCTTTGAATGCACCTTGAGTATCAATCGAAGCATCATCACCATTGCTCAATGATATTTGAGTAATCTTGCCCTCAGAAACAGCCAGTAAATTAGAAAGTGAGAACGATACATCTTTCCAATCACCGGCACTAAAACCAAATTCATCAATATTAAAAAGCGCGTTCTTTAATTCTCGAGTATTTATGCGATTAAAACGTTCAATAGTTTCAACCAACTGACCTTTCTCGTCGTACTTTAACTCAGTTATTGCACCGACTTCGTCGATTTTAGCAACAACACGATCAAGATCATCATACACGGTATAACTGAACGCACCGCTAGCATCTTGACGCGCTGTTTGACGACCTTTGTCGTCGTAGAAATAATTAACTTTGCCCAGTGAGGTGACTTCATCAGCGCTAAAGCTTTCGCGACTGATCATTTGTCCAAGTGTGTTATAAACCGTTTCTGTAGTAACGCCATTGATAGCTTCTACCGTTACCGTACGATTGGCATCGTCGTAAACCGAGATTTTAATTTCGCCATCGGGACGTGTCGTTGAAGTTAAACGACCCAGTCCATCGTATACGTTAGTGGTTTGAAACGTTAAGGGGTTACCGTCATCATCGGTATCGATGGAAGCATTACCCTCTGCGTCGTAGCTGTAGCGCGTGGGTAAAATGGTTTTTAACAATTGACCCTCTGCACTGTAAACGTAGCGCGTCGTTTCACTGCGTGCTGCGATGCCTGTTCCGTTGGAATCAACGCGATGATGTTGAGTGGTACTGGCCACTTGACCGCGAAAGTCGTAAACATTGCTGATTAAAATTTGTTGTGTTTGGTCGATAGAGGCAACCCAAGTTTCTAAACTCGTTTCACTGGGTAACGCATCAACGCTTAATCCACTGGTATCGAAAAACGCTTGGGTGAAGTGACGGGTATTCTCAAGTAAACCTTCAACAGTATAATCGAACTGTTTAACACGACCTTCTGCAGAAATACTGAATCGAAGATGACCTTCGTCGTCGTACACAAAATAACTGGTTGCTGCATTACCTGCAGTTTGCTCACCCGCTCCGTCAGGATCAGCAACTCGATAAACTGCTTCTGAGGTCATCAAGTTCAAGCTGTTGTAAGTTCGCGTGACGGTATTGCCTTCCGCATCGCGCTGAAGAATCAGATTTCCTTGATCATCGTAGTCAAAGAAAGTGGCATTGTTCTTTGCATCGTATACCGTTTGAACACGGTCGGACCCCGCATAATACTCGAAGCGCGTTTGCTGACGCTGACCATTAATTGTGGGAGATGTAATACTCGTTAAATTACCATCATTTGCGCTATCAAAAGTGACAGTTGTGACTCGACCATGCTGGTCAGTAATATCGGTGGATTCATTATTGTAGGTGAATGTTTGCGAATGGCCTTCGCTGTTAGTAATGGTTTTAACACGGTCGCTGTCATCGTAAGTAATCGATAATTGATGACCGTTACTTTGTGTAATCGATGATATGAAATTTGATGTTTCATCCCGATAGGTATAGGTAGTGGTGTAAACATTGCCATCGGTAATATCACTATCTTCCGGTGTTAAATCAATGGAGACTGCGCTCAATCGATTTTGCGCATCATAACTGTAGTGTGTGGTTTGATAGTCTTTTGGTGACCCAGTTTCAACGTCCTTTGTTACTAATGAGACGCTGCGCAGTAAATTACCGTCATACTGAAAGGTCATGGCTTGTTCTGTTGACTCGATGGATTGAATCAGTCCATTAACATCAAAGTTGAATTGGGTCGCGTTACCATCACGATCGTAAACTCGATTTAAAATACCGTCGCTGGTATAGACTTCACGACGTTGAGTGTTGCCATCCTGCCACTCAAGTTCGCCATTGTCAGTTACTCGAATGGTATCTTGCGCATCTGCCACATCTTCGTTGACATACTCGCCTGTCGCTTCATCATAGTTAAACTGCGTTACACTGCCATCTGCCGCTGTACGGGTGATGGAACTTCCGGCCGTGCCTAAAGTTCCAGTGATATCGAGTCGTCGGTACACGCCCATCATCCACTGGTCATTGTTATCGCCATCAAACTGACCTTGGCTGTTGTACGTCCGCAATGCCTGAGCATTAATGCCCATGCCGACTAAAATTTCATCCTGGTGTTGAATAACCAGGTTACCGGAAGCGGCATTAACGTAAGTTCGTTCGCCAGTTTCTCCGGCCTGTGCGCGCCCTAGTTGTCCTTGATTGCCAAGAATGTTGAGAGAAGAATTCAATAATCCTAAGTCGTTTGAAGTGATGATGGCTGACATTCAAAAATCCTTAAAAGCGATCCAATTTGAGAATTCGAAAAATTGACGGATAAAATGGACGGGTATTGTACGCGAAACTTATTATACTTATGAGATTTTTTGGCGTTTTTGAGGAATATTCACGTCATTTATGCGACGTTCGCGACAGCTAGATGCATAGATAACAACTTTTTATTCCTATCCCTTGCTGCCAACTATTAACACCAGTTTTGGTTGGTGTTTTATCGGACTGTTCGATAAAATAAGGGGATTTTTTATCAGGAGAGAATCCGTACCAATGGAAAACCTAGATTCCGAAGAGTTATTACACTTAGCGATGCATGCATCAAGTCAAAACCGCCATGACGACGCTATCCAACATCTAAAAACGGCTCTCAGCCAAGACACGAATAATGCCTTTGTTAATTACTTGCTAGCTGCAGAATATGCCTCAATTGCATTTTACGACAGAGCACTCACCTATTTTGAAACGACCGCTGAATTAGCACCTGACCTACATGTTGCTCGTTTACAGTGGGGACTGCTACTCACAGCTCTGGATCAAATCGATAAAGCTTCGCTGGTACTCGAGCCTCTCGTCTCGCTAGAAGAAGACAATTTCTATCGACAATTTGCAAACGGGCTCCAGCTATTAATCAAAGAAGACCTCGAATCGTCACGCGATGCGATCAAAAAGGCGATTTCATTGAACGATGAGAACGTTCCACTGAATCAGGATTTTGAAAAAATCGTTAAGGAAATAGAAGCTCGTTTATCGGGTGACAAACAGCAAGCTCAAACTGAAGAAGACGGCGACGACCAAGATAAAAGCGGCGTGAATTCATTTTTATTATCGTCTTACAATAATTAATTATGAGCCGCATCAACCGTACGGATCCAATATCCAGTCTGATAGAATCATTATCTGTGACTAAAAAGTCGGGCGACAGTCCGGCTCGCTCCTCAGAATCACAGGAGCGCATGACTCATGATAACGATATCGAGCAATTGAAAAAAGAAGTGGCAACTTCAGTTTCTAAGTTGTCGACCAAAACCGACGAAGAAAAAAACATTGCTCGAAAATTAGTCATCAACAAAATGATTCAGTGGCGTTTTCAATCCATTATTTCCAATGCGGCGCATATGAGTTATCTTGTTGAATCAGTCAACAAATCAATTCAACAAGATCCTGAAGCTGATAAACTGTTAAACCAATACATCAAAGAAGTTACTAAATCCTAAACACTAACTACAGATAATAACAAATGAAAAAAATTGATCTGCGCAGTGATACCGTAACCCTTCCCTCGCCAGACATGAAAGACGCCATGATGTCAGCTCCTCTCGGCGACGATGTTTATGGCGAAGATCCTACAGTCAATCAACTTGAAAGTTACTGTGCCGCATTGCTCAACAAAGAAGCGGCTATATTTGCTCCCAGTGGTACGCAATCCAATTTATTAGGTTTAATGTCACACTGTGAACGTGGTGATGAATATATTGTTGGACAAGATGCTCACACTTATAAATACGAAGGTGGTGGAGCAGCCGTTCTAGGGAGTATTCAGCCACAACCTCTTGAGTATCAAGCGCCTGGAATTATACCGATAGAAAAAATTAAAGCCGCTATCAAACCGAAAGACAATCACTTCGCTCGAACGCGTTTGGTGTGTCTCGAGAACACTCAGGCGGGTGTTTGTGTTCCGTCTGATTACACAAGTCAAATCGCTGATCTTTGTAAAACAGAAGGCCTTGCTTTTCATCTTGATGGCGCTCGGTTATTTAATGCGGTTGTTGCTACAGGAGAATCTATCGAGTCAATGACCCATACTTTTGACTCTGTGTCTTTATGTTTATCAAAAGGTTTAGGTGCGCCCGCGGGCTCAGTACTTGTTGGTTCCAAAACATTAATTGAAAAAGCTCGTCGCTGGCGGAAAGTGTTAGGTGGCGCAATGCGTCAATCAGGCATGTTAGCTGGTGCTGGACTATACGCGTTACAAAATAATATCGAGCGTTTAGCAGACGATCATCGACGCGCTAAATCGTTAGCTGATGCCTTAAGAAAAATTGGGGCTCTGACAGTCAGCGAGCACAGCGGCGTCACCAATATGGTATTTGTAAATGTTCCCACCGAAAAAGTCGCTCAGCTCCAGTTGAGCGCGCAGGAAAAAAACATTGTATTACCCGAAGGTGAGTCATTAAGACTGGTTACTCACTTAGATATTGATGATAATGCCATCGAAAAAGTGATTAATGTATTTACAAAAACCTTTAATTAATTTTTAGACTAATTAGATTTTGTTTTGAGTCTATAAAAAAGCTTGAGCGATTTAATCTTGTTATACTCAAGCTTTACACTAAGACTCAATAGTCAATTGAACTTTTGAACGTTACACTTCAATACTAAGAAATTACTTTTAATAAAGCTTCTTCGTCTTCCACGGGTATATTTAAGTCTTGTGCTTTTTTTAATTTAGAGCCCGCACCAGGGCCTGCATAAACCACAGAGGTTTTCGAAGACACACTACCACTCACCTTTGCACCGAGTTCGACCAACTTTTCTTTTGCAACATTACGAGACATCGTCTCAAACGTTCCGGTTAAAACAATCGTTTTTCCTTTGAGTGGCATTTCATCCGCAGACTTTTCGACTATCGCAGGCCAATGAACCCCTAATTCGATTAAATCTTCAATTATTTTGACATTTTCATCATTATCGAAAAATGAAACGATATGATGCGCTACCACAGGACCAATATCGCTTAACTCTAAAAGTTGTTCTTCTGTCGCTTGCGTTAATTGCTCAATCGTCTTTAACTCATTTGCTAAGGTTTGTGCTGTAACTTCGCCGACTTCACGAATACCCAAAGCGTAAATAAATTTACCAAAGGTAGTCGACTTGCTTTTTTCGATCGCTGCAATTAAATTCGATGCCGACTTTTCACCCATTCTTTCCATAGATTCGAGTTGTTCTTGCGTTAACCGATACAAGTCAGCCAATGATTTTATAACTTCTGCTTCAGACAGTTGCTCTACTAGTTTATCGCCTAAACCATCAATATCCATTGCCTTACGAGACGCAAAATGTTTGACCGACTCTTTACGTTGCGCAGAACAAAATAAACCACCAGTACAGCGATATATTGCTTGGTCCGCTTCGCGCTCAACCGGAGAATCACAGACAGGACAGTGCGTTGGCATTTCTACAGAACTTGCATTTTCAGGCCGACGCTCTAAAACAACACTCACAACCTGCGGAATGACATCTCCCGCTCGCCGAATAATGACGGTATCGCCCTGATGTACGTCAAGCCGCTTAATTTCATCCATATTGTGCAGTGTTGCATTACTAACGGTCACACCACCGACAAATACCGGCGTTAATCGTGCAACCGGAGTAATGGCTCCGGTACGTCCAACCTGAAACTCAACTTTTTCTAATGTTGTAATTTCTTCTTGCGCAGGAAACTTATGGGCAATCGCCCAGCGAGGTGCCCGTGCAACGAAACCTAGCTTTTCTTGCGCATCAATTGAGTCGACTTTATAAACCACGCCATCAATTTCGTAGGGTAAGTCATTCCGTTTATCTAAAATAGAATGATAATACTTGAGTGTTTCATTTATGCCATTTACGCATTTAATTTCAGGGCAAATAGGCAGTCCCCACTCTTTAATCTGTAGCAAGCGTTGGTAATGACTGTTTGCCAACTCGATACCTTCAGCTAAACCTAAGCTATAAACATAAATGGATAAATTCCGTTTTGCCGAGATGGAAGGATCTTTTTGTCGTAAACTTCCCGCAGCAGCATTTCGGGGATTAGCAAATACCTTTTCGCCCGACTCTCGAGCAAGTGCATTATGTTCTTCAAAAGATTGCTTTGGCATAAAAACTTCACCACGAACTTCAACCAGCTTTGGAAAATCACCGCGCAATGTTAATGGGACATTTTTAATGGTTCTGACGTTGGCCGTAATGTCTTCACCAACGCGTCCGTCACCTCGCGTTGCTGCTTTTACCAATTTTCCCTCTTCATAAATTAAACTAACCGCAGAACCGTCAAGCTTAGGCTCGCAAACATAAGCCACAGGGTCTGACGTAACAAGGCGTTCATTCACTCGTTTGGAAAAAGCATTGAGTTCATCATCGTTAAAAACATTATCCAACGATAGCATTGGCCGCAAGTGCTCGACTTTTTCAAAACTAGTTTCAACTTTAGCCCCAACTCGTTGCGTCGGCGAGTCTGAAGAAATAAGTTCGGGATGTTCTTGTTCTAATGCCTGTAGTTCACGCAGCAGACGATCGTACTCGGCGTCGGGAACTGAAGGTTCATCCAATACGTAATAGGCGTAATTGTGCTCATTGATTGCTTTACGCAATTCATTAACTCGTTGCTCAGGTGATAGCGTCATGAAATTAGTAAACTACTTTTGGATTAAGATTGTGTTAATTGACGGCGTTTGTATTCTTTGATTTGTTCTAATTCGTGCTGACGAGTTTGATCGGTAAACACACTGCGTGAGCTGTCCATTAATTTACCGCCAAACTCATCCTTTAGTGCACGAGCCGTATCAACCATCGTTTGATAAGCCGTGTCTGGTTCGTAACTACCAGGCACACCCATAAAAAAGGAAATGCCTTTGAAAGTTTCGTTTGCCATGGTTTGCACATCAAACGTACCCGGCTCAAATGCATTCGCAATGGAAAAATATTTTTTGTTCGTTGCCTGTGGCGATTTATAACGGTGAAAAATATTCATATCACCAAATCGGCAACCTCTTTCAATAAGAAGTTGCAACAGTTTTTCGCCCGCAAAGCCCTCTTCTGGCGCCAGCAATGTTACCGAAAAAATGAGCTCAGGTTCAACATCGGGATCAACCGGTTCTTCTTCCATAGCACTGAAAGAGTCTTGCTGCGAAGTTACCGTAATGGGATCGTCTCGAGTCGCTACAAGGGATTCAGTAGCTGAATTTTCTGTTTGATGATTTGTCGCAAAATCAGATTCTCGTTCACCCAGTTTTTTTACACGCACCTCACCGATTCCATCCATATCAAAGCCGCCGTTATCTCGAGCTTCTGATACATCCCGTGAATTACGCATTTCCGGAATCGAACTTTTCTGTTTGCCTTTTTGACTGCGACGCCATCCATCGTAGGCAACATAACCCACTACCGCAGCACCCAATACGCCTAAAATAATACGAAGTTCCCACTCCATGTGAAAATGCCTCTTCGTTACATAGCTGCCATAGCAGCAGCTTCATCAATATCTACAGCAACTAGCCGTGATACACCGGGTTCTTGCATGGTAACACCGGCAAGTTGATGCGCCATTTCCATCGCCACTTTATTGTGCGATATGTAAATGAACTGAACTTTTTCTGACATACTTTTTACCAGGTTACAGAAACGTCCAACGTTTGCATCGTCTAATGGAGCGTCAACCTCATCCAACATACAAAACGGTGCTGGATTAAGTTGGAAAATTGAAAACACCAACGCAATCGCTGTTAATGCTTTCTCTCCACCCGATAACAAATGTATCGTTGAATTTCTCTTACCAGGAGGACGTGCCATCACTGCAACACCAGTATCCAGTAAGTCATCTCCGGTCAACTCTAAATAAGCATGACCGCCGCCAAATACTTTGGGGAATAACTCTTTCAAACCCGAATTAATTTTTTCGAACGTCTCTTTAAATCGCGTTCTTGTTTCTTTATCAATTTTACGAATTGCAGACTCTAAAGTCTCCATCGCTTCCAACAAGTCAGCGTGCTGCTCATCTAAATAAACTTTACGCTCCGATTGTTGTTTGTGTTCTTCGATCGCCGCTAGATTGATCGCTCCGAGACGTTGAACCTTGCCATTGATCGCCTCTAACTTTTCTTGCCAATCGTGTTCGTTGGCGTCTTCCGGCAAACTTTCAGCGATAGATTCAATGGATTGCTCATCGTCAGCCAAAGACTCGGCCTGAGTATTTTGCCGAGTTTTGCATTCTTGCCATTCCATTTTCGAGCGCTCAAGTCGACTTCGAATGGCTTGTGCCGCCTGTTCTGCTTCCAAACGCTTTTTATCAATTGCACGAAGTTTGTTATCAGCTTCGGTCACTTTTTCTCGCGCTGTACGTAATTCTTCTTCGACTAACAAACGTTTCTCGAGCGCTTCTTCTAATTCAATCTTTTGATCATCACCCGGTTCTTCAAGTGTACTAATACTATCTTGCAACTCGACTTTACGTTGTTGCAACTGGGCTATTTGTTGATCCATTCTTTGGAAGTTATTCTTAGCGGAATTGATTTCAGTTCGCAAAGATTCCACACGTAACGCTAATTTGTGAGCAACGTCTTTTGCTTCGCGCGCTCGGTTTCGGGCCTGTTCCAGTTCGCTACGAATTTCCTCACGCGTTGCCGTTAAAGATTCCTTTTTATCCGTATCGCTGGCCATGTGTTCTACCAAGCCCTCAATCACTTTACGGCTGGCGACTAACGATTTTTCATCGTCATCCATTTGTCGAACGGCTTCAGCTCGTTCGCGTTTCAGCGTTTCAATTCGTTTGCGGGTTTGTTCCAGCTTGGCTTGTTGACTACCCACACGTGCACGCAACTCGCTGTACTTTTTATTGGCTTCTTTTAGCTCTCGCTGTTTTTGTTCCCAACTATTTTCTAAATCACGAATATTATCGCGAACTTCCGCTTCCTGTTCGTTTAGCTCGTCTAATAACAATTCCTTTTCTTCCAACAATACGACGAGCTCTTTTAATTCTGCTTCGCGTTCAACTAATCCGGCTTCATCTTTTGTCGCACGCGACACACGAATCCAATCCTTGCTAATCCAAAGACCATCTTTAGTGACGGCACTTTCTTTTCCTTCCAATTCATTTTGAATGGCTAACGCATCTTCTAATGTTTCTACACATCGAACAGAATTCAACAACCCCGTTAAATCGGCAGGACCTTGCACTTTACTGGCCAGACTATTGGGCTCACCTGATGAACCATTTGATGTTTTAAAAAATTGAAGAGAACCTTCGGTTAATTCCTCTAAGCGACTGGTTAAAGAAAAATCATCAACCAATACGGCTTGTAACG
The DNA here is from genome assembly GCF_007570825.1 of Pleionea sediminis. Lineage (GTDB taxonomy): Bacteria > Pseudomonadota > Gammaproteobacteria > Enterobacterales > Kangiellaceae > Pleionea > Pleionea sediminis. The sequence goes on from NZ_SUNB01000003.1 coordinate 11,512, forward strand.
TTTCACCCAATACCGTCTCAACGGCTTTTTCCCAACCCGTGTCAACCTTTAGCGATTCGACCAAACGAGGTTGTGCTGCTAGGCCAGATTGCTCAAGCCATTGTTTGGTCTTTTTATTTTCACCACCCAATGCTGCGCTTTGTAGCGCTTCTAGCGAGACTTTACGCCCTTGCATTTTTTGCACTTCACGACGCAACTCATCAATTTGTTGACTTTTATTCCGGCGCTTATCGCGAAGATCGGAAATCTTCTCCACAAACTCGTCAACGGTTTCCGACAAGGTTGCGGCTTCTAATTCGACTTTCGATAATTCATTGGAAGCCTCTACCATTGACGCTTCCATCGGTTCAGCAGTCAAGTTTTCGAGTTCGCGATCCATATTGTCGATGCGTGACGACAATCGAGTGGAATGAGATTCCAAATGTTGTATTCGAGTTTTTTCAACTTCGAGCTTTTGCGTATTCCCTGAAGCCCCCTGATTAAATGCATCCCAATCTTGCTGCCATTGATTCATCGACTCTTCTAACTGGCTTAATCGTTCTTGCGAAGCTTCAACGGTTTCATTATGCATTTCGAGTTCCGGCTCAGCTTCCATCAACTCTTGCTGTAGCGTTTCCATGCGATCTTCATCGCTGAGTTTCTGCTCCATTTGTTGGGATAAAGAACTGGAGGTGCTTTGAAGATCTTCTAATAATTGAGTTTTACGCTCAGACTGATGTTTGATGGCTTGCTCTAAACGAGCGATATCGGCACCGATTCCATAGTAACGTCCTTGAACTTCGTTAAAATGGTCACTTAACTCAACGTGTAAATCTCGGGTTTGCTCAATCTCAGCATCCGCCCGACGTTGCTCTGCAATGCGCGACTCGAGTTCTGTTTCAAGCTGGTTAATGAGCGTTTCAAATTCTTTCATTTGCTGGTCAAATCGCTGCCATCTTAAAACTGACAATTGAGATTTCAGCTCACGCTCTTCACTCTTTAACTCTTTGTATTTCATTGCAGCGTTTGCTTGACGTTGCAAATGCGCCAATTGTTTACCCAGCTCTTCTCGAATATCCTCAAGACGCTCAAGATTTTCTCGAGTATGACGAATTCTGGTTTCAGTTTCTCGACGTCGATCTTTGTATTTGGAGATACCTGCGGCTTCTTCAATAAAAACTCTTAATTCCGCAGGTTTCGATTCGATTAAACGAGAGATCATGCCCTGTTCAATAATCGCGTAGGAACGTGGCCCTAGACCGGTGCCAAGGAATATATCGGTAATGTCTTTACGACGACATTTTGTTCCGTTTAAAAAGTAAGTCGATTGACCATCACGGGTGACTGAACGTCGAACAGAAATTTCACTATAAGATGCGTACTCACCAACCAATTTGCCTTCGCTATTATCGAAGACCAATTCAATACTGGCTTGACCAACAGGCTTACGTGCTGTCGACCCATTAAAAATAACGTCGGTCATTGAATCGCCACGCAAGTGCTTGGCAGAGGATTCTCCCATTACCCAGCGAACAGCATCGATCAGATTCGACTTTCCACAGCCGTTTGGCCCCACAATCGCAGTTAGATTTTGCGGAAAAGGCACAACGGTAGGATCAACAAACGATTTAAATCCTGCCAATTTTATCTGTTTTAAGCGCATAACCCTGAAATCTTTGTTTTTTATCTTTACAATGAGGGGATTAAATTTGAGAAAATACGTTAGCTCATTGCTTTATTGTATAGCCTTGTAGTTTAAATTATTTCACTTCTGAAACACACTACTGTTTCAAAAATAAGAGAATATTTTTAGTTTATGGTTAAAACAGGATTTAGTGGTGCTCAATATTTCACCAAAGGGTTGCATTTAGTACGTCAGAAAGGCATTCGGCATTATGTGATATTGCCTTTATTGATAAATTTAGTCTTATTATCGGCGGGCTGTATCTGGCTGTTTACTAGCTTAATGGAATGGAAAGACGATATCTATCAATCCAGTGGCAGCATTGTTCAGTGGTTTTTCGATAATTTGGGCTGGCTCATTTGGCCAATCGCCTTTATCGCTATTTTTATCACTGTGTTTTATTTTTTCGCCATAATCGCGAACTGGCTGGCAGCGCCTTTTAACGGCCTACTCGCCGAAGCCGTCGAAAGGCATCTTTCCGGAGAATCCATTAACGAAGACACCGGTGGATTTGTCGGGGCGATGAAAGACTTACCTAGAATTTTTGGTCGCGAGTGGGCCAAGTTTAAGTATTGGTTACCCAAAGCCATCGGTTGTTTGCTGTTATTTCTCATTCCTGGTGTTAATTTGATTGCACCGGTTGTCTGGTTCATTTTTAGCGCCTGGATGATGTCGGTCCAATACGTCGATTATCCCATGGACAATCATAAAATTAGCTTTCAAACCATGCTCGAACACTTAAGAGCAAAACGAGGTGGTCCACTTGGGTTTGGCTCGATGATTTTATTAGTTACGATGATACCGGTTCTTAATATTTTAGTGATGCCCGTAGCTGTTGCCGGCGCAACCGCACTCTGGTTTGAAAATTACCGCCAGGAATCTTAACCACCTTAATGTTCTAAATTCAGCCAAAGTCTTTTTGAGCGAGACTTTTTTGGGCAATATATTTTTGAACGATATTCAAAAGGTTATATTCTGGGCAAAAAAAAGCCGCTTACTCATGAGTAAGCGGCATAATTAACCAAGTTAAAAGTTAAAAATGTTGCGTAATTGACATTAGAAATCGAGGACGCCGAATCTCATCTTCAAGGCCTTTATCGAAAGAAAAATAATTTCTACCGCCTGGATAAGAATCGAACAAACTGTAGCCTTGAACGGTTATACGAAACACCAATGGCTTGGAATAACTGTAATCATTCAAACTGTAAGCAGCAAAATCATACAAACTCAGCAACGACAGCTCGTACATGTCGACGGGCGTTGGATTATTGTATTCTGCAACTTCAAAACCAAAGCGTTCGCCAATGGGAATCGTTAGGGCCATCGATTCCATCACGAAGGGCTCATAAGCGTGCGTTGGGTAGATGAGAGAATCATCTCCATCACAGTACGCATTTAGGGCAATTATCCCCGAAAATATTGCGACCGCACTCTTCTTCATCCGTGAAACGAGTGCGTTTAATGAATACTTCATAACACTCACACGATAACTCATATTTCGATAATTGAGATAAGTGTAACAAATTTGTTCAAAATTCCAACAATAAAATATTCAATTTGCGACTTATTCTGCAGAATTCCTAAATTTGCGTGATAAAAACAAGTTATTTATGTCGCCATTTAGTATCAAAAGTTAAAGTTCAATCTAAATACCTTAAACTATCCATTTGTTTTAAAAGCCTTTTCTCTGATATTGGATAGGCAGTCTTAATTCCCTGAGCGAATAAAGAGATCCGGTACTCTTGCAGCATCCAAAAGAGCTCTTTCTTAGCCAAAGAGTAGTCTTTATTATGAGGAGAATCAGGAATGCTTAAAATTCGGAGTTTTATGTCACTAAACTCCCTGAGTGAAGCCTCTTCGCGCGGAAAATTAACTTCCATTCGATCTAAACGGCGCTCAAGTGCGCTTAAATAGCGGCCAAAATCGCTTAAATGTTGCAATCCATGTTCAAATAAACAACCTTCAAACCATAAATCGTCCAGTTGCGATCGGATATCTTGATAAGATTTTAAATAACGGGGCTCAACCTTTTCGTACACCTTTTTGCTAATAACTTGCGTTTGTTTTAATAACGATAACAAGTGCGTCAGTTGTTCATTCATTTGTTCGGTAAAGCTTTCTGCAACCTGGGCAGAGAATTCATCAAAATCTTGACGATTTTCAATCGGCAATTGAGGCAATGAAGCAGCGACAACGGCCATTGCCATATCATCGATCAACTCATTATAGTTTTCGACCAAAGTCGACAGACGAGTTAGCTCTTTTCTATTTTGCCAAGACCGCTGAAAATACTTTACGGTCTTATCCAGAGAGAGAACGACCAAACGACAAATTGCTTGAGCATGTTTTTCTTCCGCCTGATATTTTGATTCACAACCGATCACAGTGACATGGTCTCGTCGGTCGCACAACGCTTGCAAAATGCGCGTTTTTTGTCGTTGATGACTGCGTTGCAATTCGAGAGGAAACTCATCGTTTTCAGGCCAAGCGGTAAGTTTTTCAATTTGAGGCTTACGCGACTCGGCAGCAGACGGTGTTGAGGATGTCGTTATATTTTGCAGTGACTGCTTAATTTGTTGATCTAATAATTGTTGTAACTCTTCTAAATTACGTCCTTTTCGAATGGGTTGTTTTCCATCACCAAAAATTTTAAAGTTCGGTGTTAAATGGGCCGGCAAAGCAATTTCTTTCCACAAATCAATATCAATACGAATTCCGGAAATTTGATACAAAACGGTAGCCAACTCCTGAAAAAACTCACCTTCCCCCCATTTATCTTTTAGTCGCTCATAACTGGCTTGAGCGTATTCCGGTGCAGGAATGAAATTTTTACGAATGGCTTTTGGCAGCGCCTTAATCGAGCACAAAATCTTTTCTTGTAATAATCCAGGAACCAACCACTCAAAATCTGATGGTTTAAATTGTTTTAACATTGAAACTGGCAAACAAACCGACACACCATCATCTTCATGACCGGGTTCAAATCGGTATTCGAGTTTTATTTCACTGCCACGAATTAACAGGTACTTAGGAAAAGCGGATTCATCCAATTCGGCTTCTGGATTCAGCACATCATTTTCGGTCAAAGTCAGTTGTTGATTTCTTGCGTGCCAGTCTTTCTTAACCCAACGCTCCAAAGCTTTTTGCGTGACTATCGACTTAGGCAAATGATCATCGAAAAACTCAACCAGCTCTTCATCACTTTTTAAAATATCAGTTCTTCGCTGACGCGTTTCTTCGTCACGATATTCATTGAGTAATTTTTGATTACTCAAAAAACACGGAAGCTTTGACTTCATTTCACCATCAATCAGTCCTTTTTCAATTAACCACTGCCGGCTTAATACTGGATCCTGATCGCTGTAACTCACCAGTCGATTGGCCACAATAATTAAACCAAATAATGATTTCTGCAAGTACGCTGCCGCTTCTCCTTTATTTTTTCGCCAATGAGGATCAAGGTAAGTGACTTTACTAATGTGTTCTGCTGCTGACTCAATCCACTCGACTTCAATGGGTGCTGTTGCACGCGCGTATAATTTACCCGTCTCCATTAGTTCAGCCGATAGTAACCATGCTGGTTTGTTTTTAAAGTTAACCGACGACGGATGAATAAAAACTTTCGTATTACGAGCTCCCTGATAATGAACTTCGGTCGTTTTGGTAATGATATTGGGCAACAACGCAGGAATAAGCGCTCGGTGAAGACCTTCATAATCCGCGGGATTTTTCTTAATTTTGAAACCCATGTCTTGCATTAACTGTTTTAGTTGCCGATACGTATTTCTCCAATCTAACCAGGCAGGAAAATTGATAAAGTGCTCAAAGCAATATTCTTTAAACTCCCGATTAGATCGAGCTTCCTGCTCTTTGTGTAACCCATTCCAAACGTTTAAAAAAGTAGCAAAATCTGACTTTTTGTCATTCCACTGCGCATGCGCCTGATCGGCCTTTTGTGCTTTATCATGGGGTCTTTCTCGTGGATCTCTTACGCTGTACAAACTCGCAATCACCAACATTTCTTGTAATGCGGACTCACGTCCCGAATACAACATGGCCGCAAGCTTAGGATCCACTGGCATTTTTGCAATGCTACGTCCCATTTCCGTCAGTTGGTTGTCCTTATCCAAAGCTCCCAGTTCAAACAACAGTGTCATGCCATCGCGCCAATGTTTGTCCTCTGCGTTTTCTATAAATGGAAACGCTTGTGGCTCATCAATGCCCATCGATTTCATTTGTAAAATAACGGAAGCTAAATTGGTTCGTTTAATTTCTGGTAGCGTAAACTCCAAACGACTGTCAAAATCTTGCTCATCGTACAACCGATAGCAAATTCCAGCAGAAACACGACCACAACGTCCTGCCCTTTGATTAGCACTGGCTTGAGAAATTTTTTCGACCTGCAATCGTTGAATTTTGCTGCGCATACTAAATCGACTGATGCGCGCGGTGCCCGGATCAATCACGAATCGAATTCCTGGTACCGTTAATGACGTTTCAGCAACATTGGTTGCTAATACAATTTTTCTACCTTGAGCCGGCTTGAATACTTTTTGTTGATCGCCAATACTAAGTCGTGCGTACAATGGAAGAATTGTCGTTTGACTTAAATTTAATTTGCGCAATTGCCGTGTGACTTGGCGAATCTCACCTTCACCTGGCAAAAATATTAAAATGTCGCCAGGCCCCTCTTTTACCGCTGCTTTTACCGCATGTTGTACTTGAAATATTTCCGGGCGCTCACCGTAAGGAATAAGATTGGGATCCGCGGGAAAATACTGAATATCGACAGGATAAGTTCGACCTTCGACATTAACGATCGGTGCCTCATTAAAAAATTTCGAAAAGCGTTCAACATCAATGGTGGCGGATGTAATAATAACTTTTAGATCTTTTCGTTTTTTTATTAACTCTTTTAAAAGACCCAACAAAAAATCAATATTGATACTGCGTTCATGCGCTTCATCGATAATAATCGCTTCATAATGACTTAAAAAAGGATCGCGTTGAATTTCAGTCAACAACATTCCATCAGTCATTACTTTGATATAACCATCCGGTGATGTTTTTTCGAAAAAACGAACGCTAACACCAACATCGGTTCCTAGCGGACAGTTCAACTCTTCTGCAATCCGCGATGCAACGGAAGTAGCAGCAACTCGTCTCGGCTGAGTGTGACCAATAAGACCGCGAACTCCCACACCCGCTTTAAGGCAGATTTTCGGTAATTGAGTGGTTTTTCCACTCCCCGTCTCTCCCGCAATAACAACGACTTGATGAGACTTAATTAATTCGGCGATTGGATCGGCCTCTTCACTCACCGGTAATGAAGGAGGGAAACTCACTTTCGGCAATTTTTTCTTGCGTTGAGACAAATGATCTTGCGACTGAGAGTAGTGTTTTTCCAGCTTGCTAATAAGCTGATCAGCCGGTTTTTTACGGCGCAAGTTTTGCTGCACTTTTCGGCGCAAAGACAATAACTTTCCGGCATCACGTGTAGTACACCGATCAATATCTATACGGACTAAACTTGTTTTTTCTGAAGGCGAAGACTTGGAATCAAAATGAGACATGTGAATTATTTTCGTACAACACAAATAAAAAAGCCCGCTTGCAATGCAAACAGGCTATCAATTAATTTTACTGAACAGCCTAATCCCAGATTTCGTGCTTTTCGAGTAACTCAGCAAAAAACTTACTGACTGGGCGGATGAAATCTTTATCTTCCCAATACCCGTTGTGACACGCAGGATTCCAGGAAGTCGCTGGATTACCGACATTTATTTCATAATCACCGGTGACGGCATTTTTATAATCATCGTTAATACCCTGCAATGGATAAGCAACAATGTCATCTTTATCATAAAAATTAAGCCATTTTGCTCTTTGGGCAAAATCTTCAGGTAAAGCTTCACCAGCAACAGTAATAGGCTTATGCAAATCTTCGTGATGGCGCACATAAATAGCTAGAGGGCTACCAAAAGTAACAAATCCGGCTAAGTTTCGCGTTGCTTCAAAATTAGAAATACCCTGTCCCTCGCTACGCATGCGCTTGATGTAATCTTGCATTATGATACTACCGAAAGAATGCGCTAACACGACTAACGGAGTTTTCTCTTCATTTATGCGGCGGTGGCCAGCGAATTGACGTAATGAATCTGCAACTCTATTCTGAACTTTCTCATACAAACGAGAGCCTTTATGATACGCCAATCCCGACCCAAGATAGTCAATAAACATTTTTCGCGTACCTTCATACGCTAAATCATTTTTGTAGTTAATGCTCTTATAAAAATCTGAGAGTTCGTCTTTGATTGCATCAGCCCAGTAAATTTCTTTAAACATCAAATCGTCTTCAAGACGGCCCTCTCCACCGCTAACGTACTCTTCAATAAGTCGATGTTTTAGTTCAACGGAGAAGTGTTGATCTTCCGTACTCATCCCATGAATGATGGCAACCGCAAGTCTTTTCATAATTTTTTCCACTCTCATTGCTTTTGCAAAGGTTTAAGATAAATACTCGCGCAAAATCAACGAGATATCAAGCAAGATTCTAGAAAATTGCAAAGAAAGCTTAGATTAGGCTAAAGCTTGGAAATTTGTAACTGTAAGGTCGAAAATAAAAGTTTTAGAAAATGAGCTAGAAGAGAATTTTGTCACTTTCGACTTGGGTCAATTTTGCCATTTCTTTTAGAAGAAAATGGCGGAGCGGACGGGACTCGAACCCGCGACCCCCGGCGTGACAGGCCGGTATTCTAACCAACTGAACTACCGCTCCATTTGGGTACCCCTTGCGAAGTGGGCGCTATATTACGGATCCACCCTGGGTGTGTCAACAAACTTTTTTAATTTTTTTTAAATTCTATTTAAATCGATTATTAGACATTCATAATGAACGTTTTACGTTCAAAATCAGAGGGTTGTTGAACAAATATTAGCTTACGGCTAATCAGGATCTTTTTCCATTTTGTCTCCCGACTCTGAAAAAGCATCTTCCCAACTGGGCTCTTCCTCATCTTCTTCGTCTTCATCGTCGCCATTACCTATATCTTCTAGAGGCATGTCATCCAATAAACTGGAGGATCCATCATTTTTTTTCTCTTCAGGCTCATCATCCAGCTCCAGATCCGCTGCGGTTTCTGTTTCAACTTGAGGCGAAACATCAGTAGGTTCTTCTGTCGGTTCATCAGACACAAGACTATCAGAACTGCCTGAAAATGATTCCATCGCTTTGATTATTTGCTCAACCGACATATTGGTTTGCGGTATTTCCTCACCGAACATCGAAGAATATTCAGTGAAGATACTGTTTAACGTTCCAAGGGTAATGTGAATTTCCTGTTTGAGAGACTTGTTCTCTTGGCGTAACTCTTCAATTTTTGTCTCTTTCGCTTCTAGCTCGCTGCGTAAAGCGTCGGCTTTTTCTTCTAATTCATCATCATCACTACCAGACCCTAAGGTCGGTTCCAACGCATGATACTTTTCCATGATTCGTGAAAGTTCATCGTCAAGAGTCGCCAAATTTTCAACATCTTTATTAAGAATACTACTAACAAAGGTTCGAATAAAAAATTTACGCTCTCGAATAATATCATTCGATATTTTCTCGACATCGCCCTCTTCGAACCCCAAATTTTCGTGCAAAAATCGTTGTGTCGCTTCTTTCTGAATTGGCTCATTATCCTTAACGTTTATGATCAATTCCCGCATTGCGTCTTTAAAGCGTGATTTATTACGCATCAAAACGACAATTAAAACCGTAGATAACAGCAATAAAGGAAAAACAATTTCTAAAATTAATAACCAGGACAACAATGACTCGCCCATTATTCCTTTTCCTCCGAGACGTTTTTATCTTCTTCTTCGTCATCAAATAATTCTTGTGCCATAGATTCGTTACTTTCGTGTGAACGTTTACGAATAATTCGCCAACCGAGCCAACCAAGCAGAATTAATAACAAATTACCACCAAAGCCTACCGACAACCATAACGTCCAATTCACGGGCTCTTTTTCAGGAGCAGGTTCCAATTCGGGTTCGTCTTTTGGTTCCTCTTTAGGCTCTTCCTTTACTTCCGGCTCAGGTACAGGTTCAGGCTCCGGTTTTTTCTCAGGCTCCGGCTCTGGCTTCTTTTCAGGCTCCGGCTCTGGCTTAATTTCTTCTTTTGGCTCTTCAGGTTCAAAGCCAGGTAGAGGCTCCATTTCAAAGGCAATCTCAGGAATTTCACTGGCGAATTTACGCCCTGTAGGCGATTGTCCCTCAGCTTTTAAATTAACTTTGAATATGCCGCCTTTAGGAAATTGCTTCAACTCAAATGACTGCTTTTTATCGAAACTTTCAAGTACGATAAATTGACTGGTTTCATCCGGATACTTTATTTCACCTGTAACTCGTAAGCTGCTGAGGTCAACAACATCTTCGGCAATTCGCAAATGAACAATATGGGGCTCAGTTTCATTAAAGGATTGTTCGAGATCGGCCTGCACCGGATTACCATAAATATTAATGGCGTGAGTTCGACTGCGTTCAAATGTCGGGCTTTTCACCACCAGTTTAATCTCCAACACACCGTCCTCTTCGCCTGCGAAAAAGACCTGCTTAAACTCACCCGCTTGATCGTTACGCAGCAATGGTGTTGTATTGCTTTGACCTTTGTATTGTGTCTCTAACTTTGCATCAATCAACTTGATAAAATCGGGACGAGTAATCACCTTACCATCCTCAATTAGTTTTACCGCGTATGTGATTTGCTCATTTGCCAAAACATTATTGGGTAACTCATCAACCGACAAACCCAGTTTACTAACCACCATGACCCGATTATCGGGATCGACTGCGGCATCAATTTTCCAGTCACCCGCCGGAGGTTCAGAAATAGTAATTAAGTCGTACGCACTACTGGAAAACCAACGCGTGTCGACTCGCGAGCTGTTTTTATCGATATTTCCGCCGTCAGGTGTTGTCAACCGAGTGGGTGAACTTCCTGCTTCACGAAAAACGAGCAACGTCATTTCTTCAACACTTTTATCAACGGTAAACTGGTTATTTTCTAAAGGTAAACTGTCTCTGGGCGTTGCTTGCTCAAATATCTTTAAAAAAGTGCGTTGCAGATCTTCGGCACTATTAACTTGTTGAAACCAGCCGTCCGTTTGATTCGCCAAAGTTGACAGCAACTCAGAGTCCGCCTCTGGAGAGAGCGCAATGGTATGAATAGTCACTCCAGCCGCTTTAAGCCGCGGCAATACATCGTTGAGAATCCGTTGTCGTTCGGCGGCATCCTTAGCGGGATCTTTTGAAATGTCGACCATGCCATCGGTCAATAAGATCATACTACGAGACTCGGTATCATCAGGGCGATTCCAGTCCCAGGTCGACTTTGTCATCGCATCACCAATATTGGTGTAGAGTCCTGCAGAGTTGATCTTTGCCGCTGCAGCATTGGCACTTTCCTGCCATTCTTTATCAACCGCTTTTAATGGCACGAGCATATTCACATAGCGACCAAAGGTCCAAACGCCAGAATCGGATCCTTTGGGCATTAAGTTGGTCACTATCCTGAGAGCAGGAATCCGTAAATTATTGGGGTCGTTTTTCTTCATTGATCCAGAAATATCAATGAGTAATCGTACGTCCGATCGTTTCTCTTCTGACTTTTCCGCCGCATGGGAAACAGACAAGATCGTCATGGAGACAGCGATAGCCCAAGCCTTGAGCGCAGTACGGAGCAGATTTTTTATTAATGTTCTCTCCATAGGTATATGACCACCTGAGATTCAATAAATGGTTATATTTTCAAAAGTTTAGCTTAAATATCAATAAATTGCTTTAAACTTCTCGAGAGATTGTGAGAGCTGCCTCAAACACTCTTTCTATCAATCAGGCATGAAAATGGTGGTATCGGCTAGGAATCCGCTTCGAAATCCGACAGAGGGTCAGAATCAGGGTCGTCGGGAATTAAAATTGCGATAACGTGGTCTTCAAGATCACCGGCCTGATTTTCAGATATCACCTTTCCACGCGCTGAACGATTGGCTTTGTGAACAGACTCAGGATCACCAGTCACTAACGGATGCCATTCCGGCAAATCTCGACCTTGAGCCAACAATTTATAAGCACAGGTATTCGGCAACCACGCATATTGCCGCGCCGCCTGAGGAGTCACTTGAATGCAGTCTGGAACCAATGTTGATCGGTTTTTGTATTGAGTACATTGGCAAGTTTGCGCATCAAAAAAACGGCAACAAACGTCGGTTTGATAATATTCGCCCTCATCGCCCTCAACCTTATAAGCGCAGCATTTACCACAACCATCACACAGTGATTCCCATTGCTCATCGGTCATATCTTCAAGCGCGGTGGTTTGCCAAAAAGGTTGGTCAGTCACGGGCAGTCACCTCTGAATCAATGGTTAAGCGATTGGCTAATTTAGCTTGTAGATGATCACCTGGATGCAGAGCAGCGACACCAGCGGGAGTTCCAGTCAAAATAATATCGCCGGGCTCCAAACGAAAATACTTTGAAATGTATTGAATCAAGGGTACTACTGGCCAGATCATACTTGAGGTCAATGTGGATTGTCGAAGCGAATCGTTAACCGACAATTCTAATAAGCAATCCGATAATTCTTCGATTGAATTCAACGGCATCCATTGAGCGACCGGGCAAGAACCATCAAAGGCTTTAGCCATTTCCCACGGATGCCCTTTCGCTTTCAAATCACTTTGTAAGTCTCTTAGCGTTAAATCTAATGCGAGGGAAATTCCGACAATTGATTGCTCAACCTCAGTTTCGTAAGCCGAGGATAAGGTTTGGCCAATCAAAACAGCCAGTTCCAGCTCATGATGACATTCTCCTCGATCCGTAGGAATAACAACTTGGTCATTCCAATTGACCAGTGCTGTCGCTGGCTTCATAAATAATACCGGGGATGACGGAACTTCATTCCCAAGCTCTTTAGCATGTGCCGCATAATTACGACCAACACAAACCACTTTACCCGGCTTTAGCCCGGATAGTTTATTTAAAGAGCCATGAAATTGATAGGAAGACATTAATTCACTTTTTTGTTGATATCTGGATGAATGGATGGTGGCATTTGTAAATAAAAGCCCTCATCTTTTAACTTTGCTTTAACATCCTCGATATTCTCACGTGCCAGTTTGTCGCGTTTCGCCAAATTAACTTGTAAAGCAAATTCTGGCTCACCAAACACTTTAAGCAACGCCTCAGGCACCACATCGAATTGGTCGCGTTGTGTCAAATACAGGTACATTTCATCTTTCTTGGGACTTCGATAAACAAAAGCTAACATCTTGCCTTTCTCGTAATGCGGTCAATTTTCGGAAAATAGAGGAATGAATCGTATCAACGCATACATCCTTCAAGATTATTTGAAGCATTATATACCACTCGGTTCTATCGTAGAACCTAAGGCGTTCTCTGATATTCTGAAAAACCGACCTTGCCAGCTCTAAAAACAATGAATACGGAACCGTCCGGCGCGATAAAATGATACACTTAACGGCCCTATTATCGATTGAATTATTTCGGGTTAACCCGTGACAAAAATCGCTTTTATGGATTCGCCCATGCTGCTTTCACGCAACGAAGTCCAGCCACGCGGTGGTGTCGATCGTTTGCCCAGGCAAAATTTGACGTAGTTTCTTAACAGTTTTTTGCTACACAAAACATCAGGGTCGATTCCCAACTCGTTCGCCTTTTTATCGATTAGCTCTCGAGCAAGTTGCATATTATGAGTTTGTTGTTGCCAAAACGATGGGCTTAAAGGTTGAATCAACTTTATGTCTTTAACATCAGCCTCTTCAATTTCCTGAAGCAATTTAAGAATTGCCGCTTGATATTTGCGACGAGATGCAGGATGCCATCCTTTCACTTCCGGCAAATGAGAATCTTTACATCCTTTTTGTGCCAGAGAAAATAAGACTTCATTCCGACAAACAAAAGTTTTAGGTCGGTTTTTTTCACGCGCGGTGGATTCACGCCATTGTGCGAGCTGTTGTAATCGTACTAGCTGTTTTTTATTCAGCTTCCAGGCATTTTTGATATCCAAATACGCCAACTCAATTTCATCAAGTTCATGAATGCGTTGTGCTAACGATTCACATTCTTCCAAGATCCACTGTATGTCGAACGACTTGTCATCTAGTTCTTGCTTTTGCTTGTTATAAGCTTCAGCAAGATAGGTCACATCTTCCAGCGCATAACGAATTTGCTCTTCACTCAAAGGCCGCTTTTGCCAGTCTGAACGCGATAAGCCTTTATCTAAAACGCATTGACAATAGTGTTCAATCAATCGGCTGTAACCAATACTCAAACCATGACCTAAAAAAGCGGCCACAACTTGAGTGTCCCACAAATGATTAATTTGCACATTAAAGTGACGAAATAACACTTCGCAATCTTCAGATGCCGAGTGAAACACTTTGCGTATGCTTGAAGATGTTAATATCTCGCAAAATTTGGAATCGTCGTCAGCGGCCCGAGGCTCAATTAAATAGCATTGTTCTCCATCAAACACTTGAATCAGGGCCAATTCTGGATAAAACGTCTTTTCGCGAATAAATTCAGTATCGATAAAGAGTTCAGAACAAGAAAGCCAGCGTTCTACTGCTGGCTTTAGAGACTCACTGGTAGTTAACCATTGAAATGAAGGTACCAAAATAAATTACTTTTCTTGATCGCGAAGTTCGCGGCGCAAAATTTTACCAACATTAGTTTTTGGTAACTCATCTCGAAACTCAACCAATTTAGGCACCTTATAACCGGTTAAGTTTTCTTTACAAAACGCTAACAATTGTTCTTCGGTTAAGTTCGGATCTTTCTTCACCACAAAGATTTTTACTTTTTCACCCGACGACTCACAGGGTACACCAACGGCTGCGACTTCCAGAATGCCTTCATGAGACGCAACAACATCTTCAATTTCATTGGGATACACATTAAAACCCGAGACCAAAATCATGTCTTTTTTGCGATCAACGATTTTTAAAAAGCCTTTCTTTGTGACGATTGCGATATCGCCAGTGCTCAACCAACCATCATCGCTTAACACTTTAGCAGTTTCTTCTGGTCGGCCTAAATAGCATTCCATAACCTGCGGACCCTTAACCCACAATTCACCAGGCTCATCGCAGCCTAGTTCTTTTCCGCTTTCATCGCGAATCGACACCTCTGTTGAAGGAACCGGTAAACCAATCGTGCCGTTATACTCTTTCAACGTCATAGGATTAATCGTGACAGCAGGTGATGTCTCAGTTAAACCATACGCTTCGAGCAATGGTGATCCAGTTACTTTTTGCCAGCGTTTCGCGACGGCTTCTTGTACCGCCATTCCACCGCCTAAAGTCATTTTTAAACTTGAAAAATCAAGCTTGTCGAAACCTTCTGTGTTTAGTAAACCATTAAATAATGTATTAACACCGGTGATAGCCGAAAATTTAAATCCAGACAACTCTTTAACAAATCCTTTCATGTCACGCGGATTCGTTATTAAAACATTCATCCCACCAAATTTCATAAACGTCATACAATTCGCGGTGAGAGAGAAAATGTGATAAAGCGGTAACGCAGTAATAACGATTTCTTCGCCATCTTTTATAAGCGGCTTTAACCAAGCAGACGCCTGAAGAATGTTCGCCACCATATTACGATGCGACAATACCGCCCCTTTTGCCACCCCGGTTGTGCCGCCAGTGTACTGTAAAAATGCAATATCATCGTGCACAACTTTCACTGGCTTAAATGGGTGTTTTTCGCCTTTGGCTAAGGCATCATTAAACCAAACGGGATTTTTCAACGAATAAGCAGGCACCATTTTTTTGACATGACGAACCACCGTATTCACGATAAATCGTTTTACCAATCCACAGCAATCGCCTATTGCGGTGATCACAACATTCTTAACTGAAGTTTCGCCAATAACTTCTTCTAATGTATGGGCAAAGTTTTCAACGATCACAATGGTTGTTGCTTGGGAATCGTTCAACTGATGTTTCAATTCACGTGCGGTGTACAGTGGATTAACATTTACCACTGTCATTCCTGCGCGCAACGCACCAAAAATGGCGATTGGATATTGCAATAAATTAGGCATCATAATTGCTACACGAGATCCTTTCGGTAACTGTAAATCGTGTTGCAGATAGCTCGCAAATTTAGCAGATTGATTATCAAGATCTGTGTAACTAAGGGTAATTCCGAGATTCGTAAAGGCTGGCCGACTCCCGTAGTTTTCAACACTTTCATTAAAAATGTCGACTATTGACTGATAATCATTGATATCAATCTCAGGGCTGACACCCTCGGGATAACTCTCGAGCCATACTTTTTCCATCACCAACTCCTGTCACTGTGTTGTGGCATGCGCTGTTTGAACAGCTTATTTTAATTTTCGAATAACACGCAATGCTATCAGTTGATCACGCAATAGAAAAGCAGTTGTCGGACCAATTTGACAATATTCCGCACCATTATGATTACAAAGCAAACGGATTGAACAATTTTGGCACATTTTTACTACTGACCTACACTTGTATCCATGAGTTTTAAAACTAGTGACTGCCGTGCTTGATATCCCAGACTTGACCATTTTACTGGTGGAACCTTCATCGACCCAACGGAAAATCATTATGGGCAACTTGGCAAATGCCAATGTTGAAAAAGTCGATCCGGTGACGTCTGGTCGTGAAGCCATCAATTACCTCTCTCGACAAGCTCCTGATCTGGTCATTAGCAGCATGTACTTTCCTGATATGACGGCAACCGAATTGGTCAAATTCATTCGTGACCACGACAATTTGAATCAGACGCCATTCATGCTGATTTCAAGTGAAATTAGCTTTGGTAAGATTGATCCTATCAAACAAGCCGGAGTGGTTGCTGTTTTACCCAAACCCTTTGATTTTCCAGCCCTCGAAACTGCACTTAAAAACACCTTGCAGTTTCTCGAACCCGAAGAGCTTGATCTGGAAAACTACGATCCGACGTCATTGCGCGTATTAGTCGTTGACGATAGCGCACTAGCTCGAAAATTCATCATCAAAACACTAACGGGTCTTGGCATCTCAAATTATCAAGAAGCGGACGATGGTAAAACCGCCATTTCGTTGCTCGAGAAAAATACAGAATTCGATCTCATTGTGTCGGACTATAATATGCCCGAAGTGGACGGCAAAGAACTGGTTCAATTTATAAGAGCCAACGAGTTGCTCGCCCACATTCCTGTTTTAATGGTTACTAGTGAACAAAGTCGCGCCAAACTCAGTAACATTGAACAAACGGGTGTGTCAGCAATCTGCGACAAGCCTTTCGAGCCAGACAATGTTAAACAATTACTCGCTAGTATCCTCAATTAAACCATTACTTGGTTTAGCGATTATCGATGTTGCTCGATAAAATTTTGGATGAGCGCACTGGCAGCTTTTGGCTTTTCCATATGCACATGATGCCCACCCGACAAAACTTCTGTCGTTAAATGCGATAACCACTTTTTACGTTCATGCATCAATGGATTTTTTCCAAACATGCCTTGATCTGCTTCAATTAACAGTACGGGACATTTGATTTGCTGAAGCAACGGTAATAGTTGTTTTTCTGTTAAACGATTAATACTCGCGACTCTTAACCTTGCATCACTCGACCAGCTCACACCGTCATTCAGTTTTGTAATTCCTCGCTCAACAATTGGGCGAATAATATCGGGGTTGATGTTTGAGTGATGCGCGCGCACGGCCAACGCCTTCTCAATGTTCTCATACCTGGGCATGGATTTAGAGCTTAACCATTGCCTTTCGGTAATCGACTTTTGCATCAACGCGACTGTTTCATCTTCAGTAACGGTAAGTGGACCCAACGCCTCAATTAGTATCAAACATTTTACTTTTTCTGAAATAGAACTGTACAAAGTTGAGGCGGCACCACCCATAGAGTGTCCCATGATTATTGGCTCGGCCAGTTTAAAATGAGCAATCACATCTTGAATCACGTAAACCAGATCGAGAAAGTGATAGGCCATGCCGGGAGGCAGATGATCGGACTGCCCGTGCCCCGGAAAATCGACCAGAATAAGCCGGTAATTCGACAAATAGGGAATCAAAGGTTCAAAACTGTTGAGGTTATCCAACCAGCCGTGAAAACATATAACAGCAGGAGCTTCAGTATCACCCATTTCTTTAACGGAACAAGTGACACCGCATAGCGAGATACGATGAGTTTTCATAAAGTCTGTAACTTGAAATTAATCGTGTGGATTAGAGTTCACTTTTTGAATGGCTTTTAGCACCTGACGACGCGCATATTTGCGTAAATCTTGCACTTCTTCCAGTAAATTTGGGCCAGGATTTTGCTTTTCCAAAAAATTACAAATGTATTTGGCGGGCATATTATTAAGTGCAATGGCAGCCACATCCTGAATATTAACATCAGAAAGTGTGAACTTTGGATCGCCTTCCTGAATTATCTCATGAATTTGCTCAAATACGATCTCTTCGGAAAGATTTTCCAAATCATCGTGATAGTACATTTCTTTATACATGAAACCCCCACGCACTTTTATATAAATGTACACCAACCTGCCAAATGCGCAAGCCAGATTAGCTGCGCGCTCAAAAATTTAAGACCACTGTATTAATTCAGACTCTGCTGTGCCAATTTCAAAACGGCCCTTTTCATTTTTTTGGACTGTGGCGCATGCTGTGCTTGGATCGTGTGTGAAATAAATCCAGCCCTTATTGTCACTCAATTCATTCAGAAGTCGTTGCTTTTCTTCAATTAGATGTTCCGGATATCGATCGTATCCCATAGTCACCGGTAAATGAACCCAAGGCGTTCCGGGTATCAAGTCGGCGGCAAAAACCAACGGTCCTTGCGTCGTTTGAATTTCAGTCAACATCATGCCTGGCGTATGACCATCACTAAAATGAAATTGATAATCGTCACCCAATAAATCACACGAGTTACCTTCAATCAGGTGCAAGCGTCCGGATTGTTCGAGTAGCTGATTTAAATGAGGTAGAAATGACGCGCGATCGCGAAAATGAGGTTGATTGGCTCTTTCCCAATGCGCTTTGCCAACAACGAACTGCGCTTTAGGAAATAATAATTCAGGTTCTTTACCTTCTTCCCAACGACTAAGCAGACCGCCAGCGTGATCAAAATGCAAATGTGACAAAACAACAATGTCTATATCGGCGTGTGTCAGACCGATTTTATTTAATGACTCCAACAAGATATGCTCAGACTCATTCACGCCAAAACGTTCTTTATACTTAGGTTCAAAAAAAGCACCTATTCCCGTCTCGAATAATATATTTCGTCCATCATCCTTTACTAATAGTGCTCGACACGACAAATCAATACGGTTGGCATCGTCGACCGACACCCAACTCTCCCACATGGCTTTTGGAACATTGCCAAACATCGCGCCACCATCGAGTTTTTGCGAATTACCCTGAATGGACCAAAGTTGCTTATTACTCATTTTCAATACCTCTAACGTGCGAACGCTTTACCGTTATGCTTTTGCACTGACTTCATTATCGTCTTCAATTCGCTCAATTTTAAAGTTATACAAGCCGTATAACATAGAAATCAATGGATTGATCAAATTGAAAAACGCAAAAGGAAGATACGCTATTGTCGCCACACCTAACGTACTGGCCATATAGGCGCCACACGTATTCCAGGGTATCAGTGGCGAAGTAATGGTCGCTGAATCTTCGAGCGTACGAGATAGGTTTTTGCTATCGAGTTTGCGGCGTTGGAATTCCGCTTTATACATACGTCCCGGCAACACAATGGCAATGTATTGATCAGCAGCGACAATATTAATCCCAATACAGGTAAGAACAACAGTAACGATTAACGATCCCGTACCATGAACCATTTTTAACGCCGACAACACCAACCGCTCCAACATGTGCGTATGCTCTAGTACGGCGCCAAAGGTTAATGCGCATAAGATTAACCACACCGTATTAAGCATGTCACTCATACCGCCACGACTCAACAAATCATTAACACTTTCATCATCTGTTGTTATAGAAAATCCATCAAACAAAGCTCGCCACACGGCATCGACTTTATTCAAGAAAGCACCGTGGTCTGACTCACCGATAAACTGACTGATCGCTTCTGGTTGGAGAACGAATGCAAAAACACCACCCACTAGAGCTCCAGTCATTATGGTCGGAAATGCCGGAAACTTTTTAATCGCCATGGCAAACACCAAAACCAGAGGAATCAGGGTAAAGACAGACACATTAAAATGCTGATCGATAGTGGATAAGGTACCCTCTAATGTTGAAACATCACCTTCAGAACTTTGCATGAGTCCGATAATTAAAAACAAAGTTAAAGCAATTAAAAAACTGGGTGTTGTGGTCCAAACCATGTGCCTGATATGGGTAAATAAATCGGTGCCTGCCACTGCTGGCGCCAAATTAGTGGTATCCGACAAAGGCGACATCTTATCGCCAAAATAGGCCCCGGATATGATCGCACCCGCAGTAATTTCGGGTGACAGACCTAAGCCATTAGCCACACCAATAAGAGCAACACCAATAGTTCCTGCTGTAGTCCAGGAACTCCCTATACTGACCGAAACCAAAGCACATATAAGACAGGCGGCGAAATAAAAAATGGAAGGCTCGAGAATTTGTAGGCCGTAATAGATCATGGTGGGAACCGTTCCCGCCAATAACCAGGTTCCTATCAAAGACCCCACCGCTAATAAAATTAAAATGGCGCCCAGCGCACTGGAAATCCCTTTAACAATTCCCTGTTCAATGGTCTTCCAATTATATCCATTTTTAACGCCAATTAACGCCGCCAAACCTGCCGACAATAATAAAGCTATTTGATTAGCACCCAAGGATGAGTTGTCTTCATAAAAATAGACTGATAAGACAAGTAAACCAATCAGAAATAATACGGGAATTAAAGCGTCCAACAACGACGGCATTCGGTGTTCTGTCATAACTCTCTGCAACCTAACTCGTGATCAAAAAAAGAGCACCTCAGTGCTCTTTCCGATAAATAAATTAATGAATTAACCAAAAACCATCTTAATCAATTCGATTCCAAAGAAACGATCGAGAATCGTCACCACAGCAATTAAGCCCAGCATAAGAGGACAAATATAGCTAATCGCAAAATCGATATACTTTTGTAGCAACGTTCCGCGTATGGCCGGATCACCTGCCGCAAGTTCTTCGTTAAGATTTTCTTTGCGCCATACCCATGCTGCAAATACAGCAATTAAAAATCCGCCCACCGGTAAGAAGGAATCGGCGGCTAAATCTTCGACAAAATCCATAAAGCTGATTGCATTATCGTGACCCGGTAATGTGATAAAAGACGACAACCAAGCGACCGTGCCGTTGGATAACATTGACGGAATACCGATTAAGAAAATTATCGTCGCAATAACCCAAACCGCTTTTTTACGATCAACACCGTGCTCATCAACCACATAAGAAGTTGGCACTTCCAGTAGTGATACGGTTGAAGTTAATGCGGCAAAAGTTAATAACAAGAAAAAGAGCACACCAACAACCACACCGATGTTGGGACCTAATGTTTCGAAAACGCCCGGCAAAGTGATAAAGATTAAGCCAGCACCACCGGCAGGTTCGATTCCCTGACTGAACACAAAAGGAAACATCATGAAGCCCGCTAAAAAGGCGATTCCGACGTCAGCCAAAGTAATAAAGGCACCCGCACTAACAATGTTCTGTTCTCGTGAAACATAACTTCCGTATGTAATTAATGCGCCCATTCCCAAAGACAGTGAGAAAAATGCCTGACCCAAAGCAGAATAAATGACGTCACCGGTCAACTTACTAAAGTCGGGCACTAAATAAAACTTGACCCCTTCCATCGCATTGGGCAGGGTTAATGCGTACATCAACAAACCAATAATAATAACTATTAAACTGGGCATTAATATTTTTGCGGCGCGTTCAATACCACCCGCAATACCATTCGACACAATAAACGCAGTAGTCGCCATAAAGATGATGCCGTACAAACCCACTTTTACCGCATCCGTTATAAAAGAGCCAAATTCCTGGCCAATACCAAAGTTACCTTGAATCATTTCGATGACGTAACCAAACGACCATCCAGCAACGACGTTATAAAAGGAAAGGATCAGAACACCACTCGCCAGTCCTAAATAACCAATAATGGACCAATTACGAAAACCGAGCGCTTTAAACGCTCCGACAGGATTACGTTGAGTTTTCCGTCCTATCGCTATCTCTGTGACTAACACGGGATAACAAAGGATGAAACAGAATGCGAGATACACAACAACAAAAGCTGCGCCACCTCCGTTACCGACTTCAAATGGAAATTTCCAGATATTACCCAATCCAACTGCTGAACCTGCAGCAGCAAGAATAAATCCTAAGCGTGAATTAAACGCACCTCGAGCGGCCATAGAATATGTCTCTTTTTTTATCTTTTATTGATGCTATGTTTTGATCTAAATTTCCTGGAAACAGTCAGGAGAGTCCCTAATATACTGCAGCGCAATATATCACAGCGCTCAGCGAGGTCTAATATCATCACAAACACGCCTACTAAAGCAAGGGGTGTCACCTTGAGATCACACCAGTAAACGCATTAATCTTGTAAATTGATGTTTTTTTCCGCAGAAATGACTTAAATGAAACAGAAACATAAACCTTGAATAAAAAATATATTCCTTAGCGCTGAATAAAAGTTCGACGTCATAAAACAACAAGAGCTTACATTCACTGATAAACGAGGTTTTATTGAACGATAGCGGGAGGAACTTCTCCATTGCTTCTGTTGGTTATCAAAACCAGTTGATTCCGGTGCACCACGACGCCTCTCATTGGTCCTTCCCCGATCGAATCTTGACCGGCGATTGACTTGTCGGCTATCCGTTTTCGAGAATGAGAATGATTGATCAGCCGCTGAATAAATTCTGAACTCATGCGACATATACCTTTAGCGATGAGTTGATGTTCATTATCGCAATAGATATCAACCACTTCTTGTGCATTAAAAGCGCCTGCAATCGCAACAATACCAGGCAACAACAATGATCCTTTACCATCAACAATAGCCGACTTTGCACCGTCATCAATATAAAGGGTTCCCTTAGATTGAGACGATTCCGATAACCATAATTTTTGGCCTGTTCGCTGGGGACGAGACGCCATTATTCGAGTTCCAGCATTTGATCGCCCTTGTATGGTCAACAACAGTGAAGACATTTCATCAACAACATAAGTCACCGTTGCACGGTGAGCGGCAATTTCCGCAGCCCGCAATTTACTGGCCATTCCACCAGTCCCCGTTTTCGATATCGAGTCAGCAATCACCGACTGCGACGACTCATCGCTAAGATCGAATTCGGCCATCCTCTTCTTATTAGCAGGATAATCTTGATAAATGGCACCCACTTCAGTGATTAAAAACAACCAGGGAGCCCCCAACATGTTAGAAATATGTGCTGCTAAGAGATCATTATTACCCAACAAGCGATCGTTCAAGTTTAAAGCATCATTTTCGTTAATGATGGGCAATACTTTAAGCGCCAACATTTTTTCTATTAATCGCTGGGTATGAATGAATGCATGACGATTGCCTAAATGGGCACGATCAACCAAAACTTGTCCAAGCGGATGCTTAAGATAAGTACGCCATAATCGAATCACTTCATCCTGCCCTACTGCTGCAGCCACATAACGATCGACTTTCTTTTTTGATGACGCGTTTGGTGGAGCTTTCTGTTCAAGATCCCCAGCGCCCAAACTACCATGAAAATCTTCCAATCTTCGGTGTCCCATTGCGACGGCACCAGAACTGATCAGTACAACCCGATATCCATGGTTTAACAATTCATCAAGATGAGAGGCTATTAATCGAACTGCGCAGTGACTTTCATCAGTCACCAACTGGCTGCCCACTTTAACAATGACAAATTTAGACTGGTCCATACCATTACCTGATGACCAAACACCCAACAACAAAAACCTATCGCATGCGGTTTAGTTATTTTGATATAAATCGAAGATCAAATAGTTCGAAGGAGCGACGGGACCGATTCTTTAGTGGCTTAAAGCTTAATCGGTTTTAAATCGCCCAGTGCAATCAATTAGTAGTGTGCTAAATGCAATTCCGGTTTGCCAATAGCCGATAGTTATATCCCTATTCGACTGAACAAATCACTCAGTTTACTGACCCATTCTGTTAACACTGGATGTTCGGTTTCAAAATGTTCCGCCACTGCCGCGAGTTGTTCTACCAAAAACTCATCAGGTTCTGGAACCGAGTCTGGGTTGGCGAGAAGTGCACGAATCTGATGACGAGCTTTGCGAATATCAGTGGCCACAGTGGGATCATCTGAATCCAGCTCATTCAATTGCTGCTCAAACGCTTGCAGAATAAAGATTAGATCATTCGACGGCATATGGCTCCCCTAAAAAGTTTTTGGGTTCTCTAGTTAAAATTTAGTCCAGGTTTTGCAGTAAATAAACTCGAAAAACTTAAAAAACAGCATATTCTGTCTTATTATTAACAGAATTGACCAAAATCAAACTTATGAGCATCAAAGCTAAAACATTATCGTCGACAGGCTTAGGTAATCACTATTCTTTCGAAATGCTTATTGATAGAGATCTGACAACCATTTTTCCAGCAAAGCGGTTTCATAATATAAAGTATCTCTACTCCGGCTTCTGCTCTCTATACTATTGACGCGTTCATTTTTTTTCAGCGACTCTTTGCCTTCGCGGATCACTTTTCCAGATTCATCTTTTAAGACATAGTTAAATTCGATGCGTACCCGAACCAAATCTCTAAGTACTCGGTACCCTCTTCCGGTTGAACTGTATTCTATCCGACCCGCCCGATCGACATCAGTGAATTGAATACTCAGTTGATGACCAGATTTTAAATATTGCTCACCTTTATCATGTAAGTAACCATCGAGTTCTTCCTGAATCAAAGTGACGGACTGCTTACGAGATCGCTCGGTGGACTGAATATCGTCAAACTTAATTGGATCAAGATAATCCGTTTTGATCTCGGCCAAACTCCAGCTAGACATCGCCAACATGCTGACCAATGCCAATCCCTTTATCGACCAACCTTTACGATACAATTGTCGACTCTGTATCTGACGAGTTGTTTTGCGGTTGAGTTTCATAATTTACCTCACAAAAAGAATCTCTTCATTCTCAATCTACACCCTATCCCAGCCAATTACAAGAGCACTTTTTCTTTATTAATTAATTACTTACGGTTTGTAAACCTATATTGAGTCATAACGTTAATAGGTCATTAAATGAATATTTGATCTTGAGAATCTTAGCCGTCTCCTTTATTGTTGGCGCAACCAACTTGTCGACACGATGTTTCCAGTGAACAGGCAGCAACTGGCTCTATATTTAATTGTTATTTTGGCTTTCATCTCGGCTCACGCCGATGATGTTGACCTTCTGCACGCCCAAATTTTTGAAACGGCCGATCGCGCTGCAGAACTTATTTACCAAGACCCCAAACAAGCAAGCATGGTGGCGGATCAGGCGATTAATGACTTGAAAAGCTCTCCTAATATTGAGCTTTATTATCGCCTTAATTTAATTAAATCCGATGCCTTCGTTGAGCAAAATTTACTTGAGCAATCGCTTCAAACATTGCAAAACCTGCTTACCCAAGTTCAAAGTAATGATTTACCCATGTACAAAGCGCAAGTTTTATCGCGCATGGGTGAAGTATTCTGGTATCAAGGGAAGATTTATGAAGCCATCGATCATTTGGAACGAAGCCTGAATCTTTATCAGGCAGCTGGATACAAAAAGGAAATCTCAAGTGGGTTAAATAATATTGGTATCATGTATCGTCACTTGGGAGACTATGATAAAGCACTCAATTACTTGTTAAAGTCACTCTCCTACAAAGAGTCGCTGGGTGATAAATCAGCAATGGCATCAACCTTAAATAATATTGGTGTACTCTACTATTTTCTACAAAAATACGATCAAGCAATTGAGCAATACAATAAATCGATTGAGCTCTACCAAGAAGTCAATGAACACGACAATCTAGCTGATCCTTTTAACAATAAAGGCCAAGCTCTTGAAAAACTGGGACAGTTAACCGACGCGATAGAACTCTACCAAAAGTCTTTGGTCATCGAGCAAGATAGCCACAATAAACGCGGCCAAGGGTATTCCCACTCAAATATTGGGGCTGTGTTACGCAAGCTTGGTCGGTTGGAAGAAGCACAAATTCAACTCGAGCGCGCGTTAACTCTTGCCCGTGAATCTAAAGTACCTTCGGTTGAAACGGAGGCCTTATTACAATTAGGACTTTTACACGCCGATCTCGGCGAATCCAATCGAGCTATTGAGAGTTTGCAACAAGGTTTAAGTATTGCACGAGACACGACAGAAAAAGAAAAAATTAAAACCTTTCACTTTCAATTATCGAAATTGTTTGAAACCAAAGGCCTGTATAAAGAGGCACTACAACATTACCGCGACTACAAAGTTATCGCAGACCAACTTTCAAACTCCGATCGCAAAGACCGCATAACTCGACTCGAGTTTAAAAATAAATTGGACAAACGAGAACAAGAGATCCAGCTGTTAAAACAAGAAAACGAAATTAAGTCGTTACAAGTCAAAAATTCTAAGTTTGAAAAACAAATGACACTCGGGCTTAGCGCCTTATCTTTCGTGGTTTTTGCGTTAATGATTGGTATCATTTACCATCGTAAAAAACTCAACCGTGAAAGAGAGATTTCCGATCAACTGGCTCAACTGGATGATTTGAAGTCGCAGTTTTTCTCACAGACGTCGGCCGAGTTGCTAACACCAATTCAACAAATTCATCATCTGTCCGATGAAATGCTGCAATCGCTAAATCAATCATCCAGCGAATTCAAAAAAATGCGGACCATCGATAACCAAAGTTCCAAATTGAACTTGTTGATACGCAACTTACTCGATTTCAGTGCCGATCGTGGCAAGTCACTATCTCTCAATTTAAAACCAGTCAATTTTTACGACATCACTCATCAAGTTGTCGAACTATGTCTCGACAGCCAAAATGACTTATCCATCAGTTTCGTTAATCAAGTGACTAAAGAAATTCCCAAAGTTAAAGCCGATGCAGAGCGTATAAAGCAAGTATTTTTTAATGTTTGCAGTACTGTATTTGGACATATTACCTCGGGAAATATTTACCTTCATGCTATTCCGCTTGATAATCGCTTAATCATTCGAGTATCCAGTCAAGATCTCAGTGAACGAACGAACCAGTTGCACTTTGAGTCGATTGATGTGAATGAGTTAAACAGCTTTCAAATGAAATTATCTTTACGACTGATAGAGCTGCATGAAGGCGAATTATGGATTGAAAATCAACCGCCCGAGTTTACCGTTTGTTTTACCTTACCTATCTACTAGACTTAACCATGAGAACTACATTATGACACATGGCGAACATCATGCCGATGACCCCGAAATTCTCGCAGCAAAAATCAATAGTGAAACCGCCATTGTAGAATGGAAAGAATTAGAAGTTTTATTTGCGCGCGGCAAAGTATTTGTTGTTGATGACTCTCTCGATCTGGTTAAAACTGCCCTGGCAGTAACCAACGACGACAAAAAACTCGTTGAAAGCTACATGAATAAGCGACAGCTGTTTCAACCCGACATCAATTGGGTAAAAAATACTTGCAAGCCTACGACTCCGTTCTGGGCATCCGTTGTTGCGCCATTTGTCTTTATTCAAAAGCAAGGAGAATCATAGCTTGAATTTGCCGCTGACCCCATTCGTAAAAATTGGCTTAATTTTAATTTTTTTCATTGGGCTATGGAGCTGCTCCTCTCAAGAGACGCAACTAAAACCTTTGTATGACAACGACACCATTGTTGCTCTTGGAGATAGTCTAACGTTTGGCACCGGTGCCAAACCCGAATACAGTTATCCAACTCAACTCTCACAGTTAATAGGATGGCAAGTCGTTAATGAAGGAACTCCCGGAGATAAAACTGAAGATATTCTCGCGCGTCTAGATCGAGTGTTAAAGACTCACCAGCCCAAACTGGTCATCCTCTGTATTGGCGGCAATGATTTTTTACGGAAAGTGCCCAAGACAATCATTCGCAGTAATATTGAAAGAATAATCGACACTGTGCGACAGTCAAATAGTCAAATTATGTTGATTGCCGTACCCGAGCCTGGATTATTTCTCAGTGATTCAGAGCTCTACCTTTCCTTGACTGACACTCACAATGTCGCTCTATTGGAAGATGTTTTGTCAGACTATTTATCAGAGGATGACTTAAAAGCGGATGCCATACATTTAAATGCACAAGGTTATAAACAATTGGCTGTAGATATTTTCGATTTTCTTAAAAATCGTGGAGCATTGTAGTTCTAGAGGTTGACTCGCGTTACTTCTATTAAAACCTTGACGTTTATTTTATAGATATCCATTCTTTATTGACTGACTTTCTTTGGTCGTCGTTTTTCTTAGCTTTTAACAGCGATAAAACTGCGGTAATTCAAATAATTTCATCAGCGAAATTAAACACTATTATCAATTAAAATAATACATTCAGCATCAGCGTAACAAATGCTTCACCAGAATTTTCGATCATTTGTGTTTCTGGAAAACGATCAACTGTTGCATAAATAAATAATGAACTTACCGCAAAGATACCCAAGCTCACTCTATCAACCCACTTTCTTACCGACTTCATTTTAAACTCCTTAGTACCTAGAATTATAAAACCGATTAAAAGGTGACCGTCTTCGGTCACCTTTTTTATGTTTAATAGCTATCGTCTCTAAATCGACGAATATAAACTGCAAGACCAATAAACATCGCAGCAACCACAAGTCCAATCCAAAAGCCGCTCGATTGCATCAACGTAAATGGATGACCACTTTCAATAGTACCTTGTACAATATACTCAATCTGAGAAAAGTGTTGTCCTATCAATTTCGCAAAATGAGCAGAGCGCAATATCATCCCTTCGACTAGCATAATACCTAGAGGTGCAAACACTGCGATTAAAAAAGCCGAACGTTTTGCTATTGCTGAGACAAACCACAACCAGCCTAATACCGGAGCCATCCACAATCCGACCATCAACGCGATGGCAATATCATTAAACATAACTGTTAATAATGAAGATTCCGCCCATAAAATTGACCAAGCGGACCCACCATTCATCCAGATCACTGGAGTGAATAAAATAAGTGACAATAATTGTGTTGCTAAAGCAACTAACGCAGTAATTAAGGGTGCAACAACCATCGCCGTAAATACTTTAGACATCACTGTTTGCAAATCAGAAACTGGCATTGATTTCCAAAACAAAATACTCCGGTCCTGGCGATCGTTGTACAAACTGCCTAATGAATAGAAGAACAGTACAAACAACATTCCTATCAATAAGGGACCACCCATCATTGCCTGGATAACCAACGCTATCTTTTTGCCCTCAAATCCTTCCACGTCGGGCATTTCCATTTTTATGACATCATCGAGTCCTTCACCAGAAATAAACATTTGCCCGGAAATCAATCCAACTATCAGTGAAAAGATCATAACTGCACTAATCACCAGAGGAGCCAGAGTCAAACTTTTATTTTCCCATGTTTCGCGTAACACCAAAGTTTTAAACGTGGTTATATTCATGCCTGGGCTCCTTTCATTTTTGCAACAAACAAGTCAGCAACACTAGGGCGATGAATTTCGCCAAGATTTTGCGCAACTTCAGCATCAATGCCATCAAACAAAAAGACCTTCCGTCCAAATACGTCGCGTTCTGCAATTGGATTGTATTGCTTTGCCTGCTCAGCCACTTCTTGAGAAACCATAACTTCAACAAAACGCTCGCTGACTTCGTCCATGGTTGAGTTCAAAATAAACTCGCCATCTTTAATAAACATTAAATCCGTTAATAAATTCTCAACTTCTTCAACCTGATGGGTTGTCACGATTATCGAACGATTTTCATCATAAAACTCACTCAAAAGCTCGTGATAAAATTCTTTGCGATATAAAATATCAAGCCCTAATGTTGGTTCATCTAAAACCAGAAGTTCAACATCGATGGCTAACACCAAAGCAAGATGCAACTGCGTTACCATCCCTTTTGATAACTGCCCAACACGACTGCGCATTGATATTTTTGTTTTACCTAAAAAGCGTTCAGCCTTATGACGGTCAAACATCGGATGAACACCTTCAACAAAATCCAATGCCTGAGAAACTTTCAACCAACGAGGCAGAACGGCAACATCAGCGATAAAACACACTTTTTGCATTAATTTGTGACGCTCTTTACGCGGATCAAAACCAAATACATCGAGATGACCTTGGAAAGTCGTAAGACCTAAAATCGCCTTTAACGCCGTTGTTTTTCCTGCACCGTTAGGACCAATTAGACCAACAATGCGTCCGCGATCCACGGTAAAATCGACGGATTTTAAGGCGTCAAAACTGCCGTATGACTTACTAAGTCCCTTCGCCGTAACGATACGACTCATGCGTTATCTCCTTTCGATTGCTTTGATATTTCATCTAACAGCTCTGAAGCGGTTAAACCTAATCGTAAAATCTTTTCAATGATTAATGGCCATTCGTCTCTTAGAAATTGCTCTCGTTCACGAGAAAGCAATCTTTCGCGCGCACCTTCTTGAACAAACATTCCAACTCCTCGCTTCTTTTCCACCAATTCGTCATCAACTAATTCCTGATAAGCTTTCGATACAGTAATTGGATTCAGCTGAAATTCGGCGGAGATTTGGCGTACTGACGGTAACGCATCCCCCTCTTTCAACTCCCTATCCAGAATCGAAGCAATCACTTTGTCTCTTAGTTGGCGATAAATTGGTTGGTTGTCGTTCCAATTTGCCTGCATGCTCTATTCACCTTTAATATTAAATTGAGTTTGCTCTGGTTATCCGCCCCATTGGCACCGAATTTCAAGAACTAAACCAAATCCACCGAACCGGTGTTGTATTTCACTATAACACCATATCAGTAACACACAAGCTTAAATTGCTTAAATTTTGACATAAGAAAAAGAAAAGGCGACTATCTATCTGTTTTTAAACGATTATTAAACCGTTTCAAATATGTAACAAATGTTATGTTTTACGCCATAGGGTGTGTTAGGATTTGCCCTTTCTGGCCATATAAGCCCTGAAAATATCTCAATGAGTCAAAATTTTGTGAGTAGACAACCAGCCCATCCAATCATTTTTGCAACCCTCATTGTCATTGGGGGGCTGGCAATTTTCTTAGGTTATCTAAATGCTGGACTCGCCTTACTGGTGGGTTTGGTTATTGCGCTAGTCTTAAGGCATTCATTTACGGGGTATTGCCGCAAATATTCTGCTATGGCTTTAAAAACAGCGATCGTCGGTATGGGATTTGGGCTAAATATCCAGCAGGTGATTGCAACAACACAACAGACCTTTCTGGTAACCTTTCTAACGATTGCAATTGCTATTATTGCAGGAATACTGCTGGTTAAGTTATTACGTGTGCATAAAGAAACGGGAATACTGGTGACTTCCGGTACTGCCATTTGTGGCGGGAGTGCCATCGCTGCAGTTTCTCAAGTCATCAAAAGTCGTTCCGATCATACGGCAATGGCTGTGACTGTCGTATTTCTACTCAATATTGTCGCATTATACGCATTTCCCATTCTCGGAGAATTTTTTGAATTAACACAACATCAGTTTGGTATCTGGGCAGCACTGGCCATTCATGATACGAGCTCAGTTTTAGGCGCAGCCGCACAGTTCGGACAGGAAGCATTAGAAATAGCAACGACAACAAAACTATTTCGTGCACTCTGGATAATTCCATTGACGTTGCTTGTTGGGTATTGGAATAAACAACCGGGAGCCAAACCTCATATCCCAATATTTATCGTATTATTCGTCGTTGCTTCTTTGGTCAATAGTTATTTACCATTAGGTGTCATTGCCGATTACACCGCACACTTTAGTAAAAAGCTGATGATATTTGCATTGTTTCTTTTAGGTCTAGGGATCACTCCAGATATTGTAAAAAACTTGGATCCAAAACCTTTACTGCTGGGAACATTATTGTGGATTACAATAGCTGCAGTATCATTAGTCTTAGTGCTCTATCACTAAACCGATTAAATAGGATGACCTATGTGGAAATTCGCACATTCAATGCTTGATAGACAATCCCATTTACGGGGTGAAAGTGCACAACTTAAGTTATGGAAAAAGCAAACAGACACACAACTCATTTTATTCAATGAACACTACCAAATTCTAATGGCTCCCGACGGAGTACATGCTGCCAATGTGTTTCATAACACGAATAAACCCGGACAGCACCACTGGATTTATCTCGGCCACGCGAATAACAAAGCCTGGTTTTGTGCTCAAACCACCCGTCACGATTTCGAGTTAAGTTTTCATCAACAATGGAAAGATCTGCGCCTTGTTTTGCCTATGTTGGCAGAACCTTACTCATCGGTCATTGCCTATGGTAAAGCGATGTTACATTGGCATAATGGGCATAAGTTTTGCGGTCGTTGCGGCGAATCAACTTATTTCCACATGGCGGGACACGAACGGTTTTGCCAATCTTGTGAGCAATCGATTTATCCACGAACCGATCCCGCTATTATTGTGTCCGTCACTTTTGGTCAAGAATTGTTGTTAGCACGTCAAGCCAACTGGCCAGAAGCCCGATATTCGGTCTTGGCAGGATTTGTTGAACCAGGCGAGTCCTTTGAACAAGCTGTCGAAAGAGAAGTACGGGAAGAAAGCCAACTCGACGTTAAACAGATTCAATATTTGGGATCACAACCCTGGCCCTTTCCTTGCTCAATTATGATTGGGTTTACCGCGGTCGCCAAGAGCCAGGACTTTAAACTGTTCGACCAAGAACTCGAACACGCATTGTGGGTTAGTCCCGGCTCAATTGTATCTCAGCTGGAATCCGGCTCAATTAAGTTGCCAACAGGCGGCTCTATTTCAGGTTATTTGATTGAACATTGGGCACAACAACACGATATTAACCTCGCCAAATATCAAATGTGACCACCGATAAGCGAACCTTTAATTAAATAAATCATCGAATGCTTAATTAACAAAGTCGTTAACTTGCGATTCCAATTGCTTTAGTTCGTTCAGAATCTCAAGCTTTCGCCATTTAGGTTCTTCACCCGATTTTTTTAACTCGTCGTAGTTAATTCCTAGTAACTTTCCAAGGGCTTGATAGTCTTTAACAACACCGGAAGATATTTTAGGATGCATCTGTTTAGTCTCCACTCCATTCGCTTGAGGTTATTTATAGCTCCGGTAGATGACAAATTTGCGACGATTTAATGAACAAAAATTGAAAGACATATTGAGAGATAGATAATTGACATGAACCCAAATAAACCCGAACAGACTTCAGCAAAAACAGGTCGACCGACGAAACGCTGGCTTCGATGGTACGACCTATTAATTTTAGCAACTGTCATTATTACTGCTCACTACTGGCAAACTCGAGATAGTTTGAATACCTCGGGAACCTTAATTGCTCCCTCTTTTACCTTACCAACTTTGGATGGCGCAATCATTGATACAACACAGCAAGTAAACGTTCCGACAGTATTTTATTTCTTTGCACCCTGGTGTTCCGTATGCGATTGGTCGATTGACAATTTAAATACGCTGCAAAACGACATTCAAGCAAATAAAATCAATGTTTATGTTGTTGCTCTCGATTGGCGAACAAAAGAAGAAGTTGAATCCTTTATGGCCGAGCGAAACCTTCCAGTTCCTGTTATTTTAGGCACACAGCAGCAAACACTAGACTTTCAAATTAAGGGATTTCCAACCTACTACATTGCTGATGAAAATAATGTTTTAAGATGGGCCAGTGTTGGTTATAGTAGCGGCATCGGTATTCAAGCACGACTTAAACTGCTCGACTTAATGTAAAAAACAAAGCGGCAAAGGAAAAAGTATGTACGACGTTGTTCTACTCACAGAAGATGCTTACATTAATACATCGAAACAAGATTGGTATACCTTACAAGTCTTACTCGAAGATGCTTTAGTTAAGGACGCGTTAGAGCAACAAGGTTTTAATGTCGCAATCAAGTCTTGGTCCGATCCAGCATTTGATTGGTCTACGGCCGACAGTGTTTTGTTTCGCACGACCTGGGATTACTTCGATCGCTTTTCCGAATTTTCCATCTGGCTTGATCACATTCGCCCGCTCACTCGCAGCATAAACTCTATCGAGACACTGTTATGGAATTTAGATAAACGATATCTACTCGATTTGAACAAACGCGGTGTCAACAGTGTCGAAACACACATTCTTCCCAAGAATGACGCTGTAAACCTAACCGAACTTTTAAATCGATTTGAATATCAAGATGCCATTTTAAAACCGGTTGTTTCAGGGGCGGCTCGACATACTTATCGAATTAACCATAAATCATGTAACGAAATTCAACCGTTGCTCGATACTCTGATTCAACACGAAGACTTTATGATACAACCTTTCCAAAATAATATCTTGAAACAAGGCGAACTGTCTTTAATGGTCATGAATGGCAAGTTCACGCATGCGGTGAAAAAAGTTGCGGCTAAAGGAGATTTTCGTGTCCAAGATGATCACGGAGGAACCGTTCACCCTTATCAACCGACAAATACTGAAATTGAATTTGCCGAACGCGCGATTGCCAGCTGCGACCCCATGCCACTCTATGGCCGAGTAGACATGATCTATGATAATCAAAATTCATTGTCTATTATGGAGTTGGAACTGATTGAGCCCGAATTATTTTTTCGGTTTCATCGACCCGCAGCATTTGCATTAGCCGAAGGTGTTAAAGAATATCTCGATAAATAATTCCTTCAATCGTACCAAGGTTTACTTGTATCGAAAATTTCATGAATCTGCACAGGAGATTAAATATCTCTAATCCCAATGTGAAAACTTGTCGAAATACAGGCTATCTACCATAATTACTTCAAAATAAGAACTCTGGCAAAGAAATCGAGCGGCTCTCTCCACTGAATCAAATTGTGTCTTTCAGCTACTGGCCGCTGTATACATGATTATTTGTTAACATCGAGACGGACATTTAATGGAAATACTGCTTTGGCGTTGGAGTACAATCGTTCAGATCTGTTCTGACGTTATGATTGCCATGTTTTTCCTACATTTATCGTATTCCATTAAACGGGCAGAACTTAAGGCCTGGTTAACAGCTTGGCTTTGGAATTTAGTCGCCATTGCGATCACCGTTCTGTTTTGGCTAATTCAACCAGAATCAATATTCTTGTTTAAATTAAGTGTGTTCATATACATTTTTGCAAAAACATTATTTATTTGTTTTTTGGTGTATGGACTCAAAAACTTTATCAAACAACCTTATCGTATTCTCAATCGTAAGCTCCCTTTTATTATTGCAGTGTCATTAGCACTAATTGGGACCTTAATCATCCCTTCAATTCCATGGCTCGGTGTTTTTCAATCAACCACGATTGCAATTATATTGTTAACCGGTACTTTCATCATTACCCGAAGTCGGTCAATAGTCCTCAGCTGGCTAGCCTTCGGTTTTATTGCTCGAGTCATTTTAGCCCTGATTGAAATGATGAGTTATTGGATGACTGGAATGAAAGTCAACATCGGCCAATCAGAAACCATTCAGTTTTTCCTCGCATCGCATTCTTCTTTTGACGCTGCAGCAGAATGGTGGATCGCCTTAGGCTGCGTTATTGCGCTGTATCAAACCATCCAAAAAGAATTAACAAATACCTGTGAGAGCTTAATTAAAGCAAAAGACGAACTTAAAGAGTTGGCTGACAGAGACCCTTTAACCGGCTTAGGGAATCGAAGAAACTTAAGAACAACACTCGATCACGTTAAAAATACTGGCGGAACGATTTTATTTTTTGACTTGGATAACTTTAAAAAAATCAACGACCAATATGGCCACCAAACCGGCGATGATTGTTTAAAATATTTTGCTAATGCATTAACAACCAGTTTTCGACCAAGCGATCATCTATTTCGCTTTGCTGGTGATGAGTTTATTGTCGTTGCAGAAAACGCAATGCCTGAAAACATGTTAGATCATATCGAAAGTGTTAAAACAACGATCCAACAAAAAAAA
The DNA here is from genome assembly GCF_007570825.1 of Pleionea sediminis. Lineage (GTDB taxonomy): Bacteria > Pseudomonadota > Gammaproteobacteria > Enterobacterales > Kangiellaceae > Pleionea > Pleionea sediminis. The sequence goes on from NZ_SUNB01000003.1 coordinate 47,377, forward strand.
TCAAAAATTCCTATGTTCAACTTTTCTGTAGGCACAGCTTTTCTTGAACCCGGTGGAGAACCCGACGAAGCTATTCGCCGGGCCGACAAGAACATGTACGAAATGAAAAACGACTCATGAAACTCTTGATAAAAACTTAATGCCTTATTGTGAGTTCAATTTATCTTGTGTTCGCATTTCAAAATCGGAGGCATCATGCCTTTCATGAAGTTGTTCAGATTCCTCTCCCCAGGTTTTATTCACAATAACACCACGCTTTACCGCTGGTCGTTCATCAATCATCTGAGACCATCGATTTAAATGTTTATAGCTCCCCGCATCTAAAAATTCGGCTGCATCATACACTTTGTTCAAAACTAACGCTCCGTACCATGGCCATATGGCTATATCCGCGATCGTCAATTCTTCACCCACCATATACTGATGATTTGCCAGGTGCTGATCGAGTACATCCATTTGCCGTTTAACTTCCATGGTGTAACGATTAATAGGGTATTCAAATTTTTCTGGTGCATAAGCATAAAAATGCCCAAAGCCACCACCAAGAATGGGAGCACTCCCCATTTGCCAAAACAACCAAGATAAACATTCTGTTCGGTTAGCGGTATCCGTTGGAATAAACGCCTTAAACTTTTCTGCTAAGTACAACAGAATAGAGCCCGACTCAAAAACACGTTGTGGATGAGTCGTAGAATAATCAACCAAAGCTGGAATTTTCGAATTGGGATTAATATCGACAAATCCACTACCAAACTGCTCGCCTTCCAAAATATTGATCACATAAGCGTCGTATTCAGCATCCTTAAAGCCAGCCGATAATAACTCCTCCAATAAGATCGTAACTTTAACACCATTAGGTGTTGCTAAAGAATACAGCTGCAAAGGATGTTTACCCCGCGGCAATTCCTTTTCAAACTGGGCTCCCGCGGTTGGTCGGTTAATGTTACTGAACTTCCCACCATTGCCTTCTTTCTGAGTCCATACTTTGGGTGGTGTGTAATCATTTTTCGAATCAGTCATAGTGTAACTCCAGTAGCTCTATTTAGTTACTAGAGTATACGACTGAAAAATAGATTGAAACCTTTCATTCCATCAATAATTGAACGCAACACAAACAGCAAGGATTACATCCATATGTAAAAAGCTTACTGCCGCTATGATGTTTAACGGCAGCTATCATTTATTAATAGAGTCACTATCTTTTTTGATTATTTTTCAACTAACAGCGATTGTACGGTATTGCAGTTACCTAATCCCGCGACATCCAGATGAATTCCATAATAAGGACTAAATGGAACAATCAGTTCTGCTGTGGTACTCCCAACAGCCAGGCTGAGTTTATCAGCAAAACGGCCAATTGCAGGATTACCCTTTGGCTCACTGTCATAACCTTGAACTTTTAAGTTTTCATCTTGCTCGGAATCATTCAAGTCATAATAAAAAGTAAAATTATTTTCTAAAAATATCGATATTTTAACCGTATTACCGTCCGTTTCTAACAATGCGTAACCAGCATCCAATCCAATACCATCACCGCCCGCTGCCATAATGTCGACTTGGCATTTTCCGTCGACTATCCCGTCTTGTTCATCACAAGCAAAATAATCGACATACATGGCCCAATTACCTCGAGGTGTATAAGCGTTACCAACCGCCCAAGCGGTTTCTTCTTGATAACAGCGTCCTTCATTTCGATTCCAACAAAATGAAACATGGCTAATATCTCGTGGACCATCGCCATTGACTTTCATTGGTGCATATAATCGACCATCGTTACTGGCACCTGGCTGATAGGTAAAGACATTCGCACCATTACCACCTTTAACCACGACGGCACTTAAAACGTAAGGATCGGCCAACCAGTCAAAATACACCCCATCGCTATTAAAAATGGTCATAAAATTATTATAAGACTCACCAAGTTCACAACTTCCCTGACCATCACACGCCCCCGATAAATAACCATTCGGAGCATTATCATCGAGCTTTAAACCAAAATCGTAACCCAGATTAACGACACATTCTTGACCAGCATCACCACTTGTCCAATTTTCACAATACTGTGGTATCACTCCAAATAACGATGTTGGCGTTCCTATTGAACCGTCCGGTTGCAGTTCACTGCAACTCATTGCTGAGATAGATAAGGAAACAAAAGAACTTAGAATAACAACAAAGAAAGACACAATATTGAAGGACTTCATGACGACACAACACCTCGTAATATGCCAAAGAGACAAAGCTTAAAAATCAGCCGATAATTTAAGTGTAACGAGCTTAAATATTTCTGACATTGTGCTTGAAAATTACTGGGGAGATGAGCATTAAAAAACGCAATTTATCTCGCGTTTCAGATGAAAAATTTGGAATGGGAATACGATAATTCATCAATCGAATGAATTATCTTAAATCTGATTATAAATACGCTCTGTATTACTTAAATAAATTATTAAAGATAAAAAATCTCGCAAGCACAGAGCAAAATAGTTCATATTAGGTCTCACTGAGACATATCTTCTTACTGCGAGATATTTTTCTCAGTGAGATAAACTTCAGGATTTTTAGTAAAACTTAACGAACTCTTACTTTTACATCCAGTGTGTGCGATGTATCCCAGTCACGATGAGTCATCACTAAGTCGTAAGTCTCACCACGAGGAACCGAGCTTGGAATAGTAAATGTCATTTGATCACAAGACCAGTTGTATGGATAAACTCTAAATTTCTGTCCATTATTTACTAGATAAGTTGATCGACTATGACTCGTTAATCCAAAGTCTCCGCGCAAAGTTAAGCGCGTTCCATGGTAACCTGTGTAAACAGGAAGTCCTGCTCCACCGCGAGTAACACTTTGTATTCTGGGTCGTAATGGTACGCCACGATCCCACTCCATGTAACTCACAATTTCATCCAGTGGTGACTTATACATCGATCGAACTCTAACACCAACCTCTTCACCATCAAAATATTTTAAAGGCGTGGATCGACTACTTAGTACATTCATTCGACGTTGCGACAGTGGATCCGTCGTCATCAAAACTGAACGATCTTGCGAACCATCTGCATTAGTAATGATGTTACTTTCATTGTCTCGAGTCCAATTGATGTAATATGGGACAACACCTTTACCAATAAATGTTCTGTCGTAAGGGTGAAAATTTGCTAACTGAACATTATTTCGGTGCTCAAACATATAATATTCTTTTTCCGAACGTGTCGGATCCATTAATAACATCGATTGATCTTGCGCAAAGCGATAAGACGAAGCATTCAAAGCTCGACAGGATCCTTTCATGTTCGCGTATTGAATATCAGGCTTAGTCCAACCAAATCGACTTTTGTTCCAAGGAGAAAAGTCTACCGACTCATCATCGAACATCACCGGATTCGCGAACGCTGTACAGTGACCTAAGATACCCACATCTTGAAGAAAACAACCAGACCCGTAGAGATCTGCTGGTGTAGGGTTATATAAAGCATGAGCAACTTCGTGAACAAAGTTAGCAAAAATTGACTGACCGCCTGCTAAACTGACTGGTAAACACACCTCTACAGAATTTACCGTTCGACACGCTCCACGCGTAGCGCCCCAGCCACGCGTTATGTTATCAATAACAAGCACATTAAGTTCATCGTAAGTCACACGGTTATCATTATTGCGATCAAAGTTTGAAAAATCGATTCCCGATCGCGATGCCGCACGAATAAAGTCGTTGGGTGTTATTGAATCACCCTGTAATGAAACACGAGCGGTTCCTGCATTAGAAAATCGAAATGCATTTTCTGAGCTTGAAGAGAAATAGTCGACAACACTTAAACCCGATTCGTGACCACCAAAAACCAATTGTGAATAGGTGTCTGTAGGCTCCAGTGTGAACTGGCGCGTACCATTAGCACGTCGTACATCGGCAACAATTAATAATAAAGGTCGAGTACCAAACAACGGACGCATTAAGTAACCGGTTTTACGAGCTAAAGCAGTGTCATTAACATCTTCTGACAACAATGCGTCACCAGAAAATAAATGGGCACTTGCAAGTGAAGAATCACGATTAATCATTTTCCAGCCAATGCATACAGAACCGTCGCAGGGAGCACCGGTGTATAACCAAACACTGCCATTATCATGAGTTTGAATTAATCCATCATCAGCAGCTGAAATATCTTTTGTGTGTGGATTACGATCGAGCCTTTCCCAACCATAACAACGGGAGCCCGAGCAAGGCGTTCCGGTATAACGATAAATACTACCACCTTGATGACGTTGAAATAACTCATTCCGGCTGGCAGTCAATTGCACAGTATTCGAATTATTATCAAGTAAGCGCCATCCTGTACAACTTAATCCCACACAAGGAGAGCCCGTGTATTCCCAAATAGCACCATTGGAATGACGTTGATATAATTTATTATCTGTAGCAGCTAACTCAATTGTTAAAGCATTTCGATCGAGCATTTGCCAGCCAGGACAAGACGATCCTGAACAAGGCGTTCCGGTGTATTGATAAATCCGACCATTGCGATGACGTTGATACAATTGATCACCACCAGCAACAATATCGACGGTATTCCAATTATTATCGAGCTTTTGCCAACCCGAGCAGACATTACCTCGACAAGCCTGACCGGTGAATCGATAAATACTTCCGTTATCATGGCGTTGATAAAGCTGACCATCCGCAACAACGATCTGTTTTGTTCTTACATTATTGTCCAATTGAACCCAACCATAACAAAAGTCGGCATCACAGGGTCGTCCAGTAAAACGCCAAATTGCGCCACTATTGTGCATTTGATAAAGCCCACTTTCATCAGCAACAATACTGTCGGTGGCTGGGTTTCTATCCAGCTCGGTCCAGGTACAATCGTTAACGGAACAATTATCATCAACCAAGGCTCGAATGACGCCATCATCACCAAGTGTGTAAGTTTGACCCGCTTGAACTAGCGAAATTGCAGGTGCTAAAAAAGCAACGATAAACACCAAATGCTTGAGACATTTTCCCCAATTAAAATGGTTCGAACCAGATAAAAATGACAAATCTTTACATCGATCATTTAACATGGATATTCCTTTTATTTTTCCAATTATTATATTTTTGATACGTTAAAAGTTTTCATAAGCCAATGGCTTGAATTTCAACGTCAATACAGAACAAAGCTAGGTTAAAAGAGGCAAATAAAAGAAAAAGTAATTGATGCGAAGCGCTCAATCCCTGAGTCTTTAATAAGCCCTTCCAGAGCTTCAATCTGATGACCAATACTTTAATTAAATTGCATAGAACTTGTGAGAGTTAAACTCGAGAGAATCTGTGAGATATTGTCCATAAAGAATATAAAATACTTTTTTGAGATTTGCATAAAAAAGCAGCTTGATCGGTAACAATCAAACTGCTTTTAAAATGAACGCTTAAAATTATTTTCGACTTTGATCGCGCACTAGTTTAAATTCAGTGCCTTCGTACCAATTTGGCCAATCCTTAGACTTTGCGAGTAAAACACCGGTTTCAAAAAATACCTTCACATCGGCTAAAGCACTTTCCAAACTCCAAAGTTCACTGAACTCATCGCAGGGCTGATGATAACAACGATCTTTAAGCTCACTTACTTTCTTTGCTATCTCAGCGTATTCTTCGTTGATTGGCTCACTACCTCCACCGGCATACAACGCAGGAACGCCTTTCTTCGCTAAACTAAAATGATCAGAGCGATAGAATCCACCGCGCTCTGGTTTTGTTTCTGCCACTAAATTTCGGTTTTGTCGTTTCGCAGCTTTCGCAAGATAGGTCTGCAACTCCGACTTATTAAAACCAACCACGGTCATATCCTTCATTAAACCCGCAACATTTAAACTATCCATATTAATCACGCCGACGGTTTTTTCTAACGGATAAACCGGGTTAGCAGCATAATACTTTGAGCCTAATAATCCCTGCTCTTCTGCACCGACAGCAATAAAAGTTACCGAACGCTTTGGCTTATTTTTTAATTGCTTAAATGCATCTGCCAACATTAACAATGCCGTTGTGCCAGTCGCATTATCCAATGCGCCATTATAAATATTATCGCCTTCTTTATTTGGGTTAATACCCAAGTGATCCCAATGCGCCATATAGATGATGTGTTCATCGGGTCGTTGAGTTCCTTTTATTGTTGCCATGATATTTTTTGTTTGCGATCGTTTGATCGTATTCTCAACTGCAATATTGGCTTTCACATTAAGCGCTTTTGCTTTAAACCCTTTTTGCTTAGCTTCCTTTTTTAACTCATCAAAATCAAGTTGGCTTTTCTTAACCAGTTCTCTTGCTTTATCTTCAGTAATCCACATTTCGACATCAACGACAGGCTCACTATTCTTCCCTTTAGGCAACAAGAATTGCGGACCCGACCAACCGCCTTCAACAACGCTCCAACCATAACTGGCCGGCGCAGTTTCATGAACGATGATCGCTGCGGCAGCTCCTTGACGAGCGGCTTCTTCGTATTTATAAGTCCAACGACCATAATACGTCATGGCTTTACCCGTAAATAACTTAGGGTCTTGCGTCGCATAACCAGGATCGTTAACTAAAATAACAACGGTTTTTCCTTTCACGTCAACACCTGCATAGTCGTTCCAGCCAAACTCAGGCGCGACTACACCATAACCCACAAAAACAACTTCAGAGTCACTCACACTAACCGATTCTTTTAGTTGACTGGAAGTCGCCACAAAATCTTTAAGGTATTCAAACGATATATCACCAATGGTTAGTGACTTAGTTGGCTTAGACTCGATTGAAACCAAAGGTACGGTTTGTGTAAAACTGTCACCGTTACCAGGCTCAAGACCGCTGGCTTTAAAATGTTTCACCATATAGTCAATTGTTTTCTTTTCTCCCTCTGAGTCAGGCGCGCGGCCACCAAACTCATCCGAAGACAAAACCTTAACGTGGTCTGCAAATACCTTCGTATCAAAGGATTCATAAACATCTTTAAACTTATTGTCTGCCGATGCATTAAGTACAAACAGAATTAATACAAGATAACGAAACAATTCATCTCTCCTGTCAAAATATGAAAAATTAACGAATCGCTATATTAACGAGGCACCTCGCCATTCACAAGTATTCAAATTTTTCAGAATCAAACGGCGGTATATCGGTTGAAAAAGCTCAAGACAGTACATTATTTATACAAGCAATAACCTTCTATTCAACCTCGATTAAAATGAAATGCTCTGAATGAGGTAAGTTCTAACGTCGGAATGCGTGACCGAAAAACCGTAATACCTAAAATTGACCCATTCAAAAGGTGCGGCAATTGGATTTATCACCGCACAGGTTATAAGGTCTTGTTAGAGACTGATAAGCAAGGAAAAGATTAATAATTTTTTAAACTGTCCGTTTGCGTTTTCTTTAACTTATCGTAACTGCGCATGCCCGCAATGCCCAACATCCCCGAGACAACCACCCACAAGACTTCCGCATCCAACGGCGGCGGTGGTGTAATCCCCGGCTCCACCACGCCTTTCGTTTGCAAAAAATACCACAGCCAAACGAGTAATGGATACATTAAAAATTGATACGCCAGAGCGGCACCACCCACCCAGCCAATAAATGGCCGCCAACCCGCAACAAACACACTTTTATGCTTCGCTTCTTCAACATTAATAATGTGTTGATTTCGAATTAATTGCGTTTCCATTTTCTTGGACTGAAGTTCGATTTTTAATCGCTCTTCATCAGAAGTAAACAAATCATCCGCCAATTTGGTAACACCACTGACAATGGTTGATATACCCGGAATATTCACGACAATGCTCCTATAGAACGGTTTAACCAACCCAATAAAAACTTAGACTGGGTCGTATCACGCTTACAAATTTCCATATATCGCTGCACTTTAGCCAACGCGTAATTGGATAAAAAGATTTCGGGATGAAATGAATTTAACGCATTCAAGGTATTCGGCCCCACAATACCATCGGGTGTACAACCCACCACAATTTGCGACAACTTAATCGCCGTTCGACACCCTGCATTCACCGCAAAATCATAAATCGTATCCGCCATTTCTTGCGAATCGATATAATCCCCTTTAATCACATTCCAAAACTTATTCTGATAAAACTCTTTCACTAACGGCATTAAATGGGTTTGGTTGTGCTCCGACGTCACGTATTCCCAACCGCGCCAGTCGGGATGATACTTTTGGCTAATGCCCGCATAAGTCAGCCCCCCTCTGTCAAAAGGAACCTTATGCAGCTTATAGCCACCTTCATTCAATATGGTTTTCTCATAACAGATATCAAACAAAGCCATCTTATTGCCCCAAAAATTAGCGACTGACGATTTTAGAAAATGGAATACGGTGGAAATACATGCTATCCAGAAACGTATCTAAAATTAATAAATACTGCTTTAACGCTTGAGTATCGCGACCATCCAAATTCAACGACGGGATTAAATCGGGCTCGTTGAACAATTCACCTGCGGAATTATCCAAAGTGATAACATCGGGCAAATAGATTTCTGGAAAACATACCGCTTGTACCTTCTTCTTCAGTTCCAATCGAGCGTACTCGCGTTTCTCGGCGTCATTCAGCTGTTCAACAAATCCAGTTTCCAAATCCAAAACATCGCTCAACTCGGAAATCCCAAAACTATTCAAACGATCTTTCCACTCGATGGGTACTCCAGAAAGAACGGACAATTCAGAACCCAGTAAATAAGAACTCTTCGAAAACAATTCCAAGATGGGAGCGGGACCTTCTAAATCGCTGACTCGGTCATCTTCTTCAACTTCATCCGCAGTGAGTCGATCAATATTCGGCGGCGGCGGCACTGGCTTTACTTTGACATTAATAACGCTCGCACCACGCATATTAAAGTTGTAGCGATTAATGTAAGTTGCATCGATGGGTGTTGTTTCTAAAATACCCATTTCTTCTTCTGCATCACGCAACCGCATACTTACTTTAAGTTCAATTACCGTTTCAACAAACTGATAGAAGGTAGGCACAAAGCCGAGCTCAAACAAACTGTAAAACTCCTGTTTCCGTTTTCCTTCTTCGAATCCTATCGCTATTGGGATCCGCGTATCCAACACCTGACCTTTTTCGTCAAACAGTTTCCCAGACATCATTTCAGTCGAAGTCACACTTGAAGCATCAAGTGCTGCTTGCGCTTCGGCTATACCTGAAACCGTCTGAAACAGTAACTGACTAACTGGTAATGAATTATTCAATTGAGTGTGTGACGTTTGCATGAGTCAAAACCAATGTTTCATTTGCTGTAATTACATCACCCGGGAGATGAGATACATCTGTCACTCTTGCATCTTCATTAACACGTTGATTGCTAAATTGATAAACGATTCCCAACTTCTCCAAAAGCTCTTTCGCTTCTTTCGCTGTTCGCTGTACCAATGAAGGAACAACTTTAGCCTCGCTCGCTTGAGTAGAAGGTGGAACTGGCACCACTTTAAACGACACTTTACTGAATGACTTAATATCATAATCGAAGCTGTTAATATAAGTTGCATTCACCGGCGCAGCATATAAATTAATGGGCGCACTCCCTTGCTTTTTTACGCTATTTGATTGCCCCGAAACAGAAATTGCCATCAATAATTCTGCATTAGCTTCCGGAATTTGATACCAGGTAGGTTGATAACCAATCTTTCTTAAATTATTAACCATTTGATCGTCATTAATATTCAGCGATTCGAGCTGTTGAATAACTTGTTTATCCAACGCTTGCTGTGCCTCGGCAACACCACGCCCAACGGCGGATATAACATCACCCAATGGCGCAGATAAGTTATCGACAAGCTCATTTAGATTAGGATTCGTTGACATGTTACTTTCCTGATTCAATTTCGGTTGATTTTGCGTCTAAGGGTAATTTACCGACCCAAACAGTGACAGTTCCGTTTTGCGGATAGTCCTCTAAGTGCGTTGGAATTTGTTTTAGAATACGCCCATCTTTTGTTTTATCTTTTACCATTTGATTAACCTGTTGCACTTGCAGTCCTAGCGCAGTCAATTTTCGCTTTGCATGCGTTGCGGTCATGTTGCTTAAGTCAATCATTTTCGGCGATGGCGCGCTGTCATCAGTTTGACCTGAGCCAATTGACTTTTGATTTGGCATAAACGTAACGTCAATCGTACTTAAGTGATCATTACTGACCTCTTTTAGATCAGTAAGCTTGGGTAGACTCACGGAATCGCCTTTTGCTCCTGGTAGTACTTTTAGAGACATTTTTATGGGTCCTAAACTATAGGCTCCTCCTCCAGCCTTTAGTTTTTCCTGAACCGCAGCTAAGTTACTGTTGGTTGTTTCGATAAAACTTTGCAAGCTAGACTCTGCACCAGCATCGCGCTTAATCACTTCCATTTCTTTAATAAGATCTTCTTGAGCTTCTTGATAGTCTTTTTGCAGACTTTCCTTTAGCGTTTCAATATTACTAGCGTGGACCTCATTAATATTCTCTAATTCAGAATTCAATGTTTCAATCGCTTCATTTGCCTCAAGCAATTTAGAGTCGGACGTTAAGAGCTCTGCTTCTAACTCACTATTCTTGGTTTCTAAACCAGAAACCTCGCTTTCAAGTGTGACTACTTTATTCGATAAAGCATTCTTTTCTGAAATTGCAATATCTCTTTCAGATATCGCTTGATCGCGTTGAGTTTCTGCCGTGTTCCGCGCAGATGTTAGCTGAGTTATTGTGCTTTGCTTTTGATTATTACTCGATTCAAGCGCCAACTTTTGAGAGTTCAAACTGTCAACTACAGATTGTTTTTGCTGCACAGTTCGACTGAGAGAACTAATATCATTATTGAGAGAACTAATTTCACTATTTTTATCTAGCATAACGCCATCTAATGCATTACGTATATTGATTAGCTTGGTAGCTTGTTCGCGTATGATGGTAATCGCATCAGAACTCGTCGAATATCGAGCACTAGTATTCGTTAATGATTCTCTACTGAGTAATTCAGTACTCGGACGCGATTCATCCGCAATTTCAAGTTCTGCTTTTTTAATATCTTCAATTGGAGTCGGGCCACCACCGCCGCCTCCGGAACCTCCAGAACCACCACTTCCTCCGCCTCCCGTCGGTGTGGGTCCAATTCTAAGCATTTGCAATACATTAATAACTTCATTTAAAGCTTGCTTTTGCAGAGCGTATTGATTTGTAACAGCCATTATTATTCCTTAATTAAAATCGTATCAGTTTGACCCATAGCATCAATAATAAGCGGAATGCCAACGTTGTAATCATTCTCATGAATGTGCAATGTATTGGTCGCCAAGCCAAACCGATTGGTAGTCACAATGCCTGATTCCAAGTAGGTGTCTGACGACATTGTAAAATCACTCGTTGCACCAAAAGGTGTATCCAAGTTGAACTCAACATCAGCATCTTCAACCAGTTCTCCAGCGTCTGACTTAAGCGTTACGAATAATTGAATTTTTTTAACATTACTTTGATTCGAAGCTACCTCTTGAAACTCAGTATATATTCTTGGCATTGGCTTACCACCGTTCACGGGAACAGCAATAAAGCTCCCACGAATAATACTGACGGCAGATTCAGAAGTATCTTGAAACTTATTAATCGTTTGCGCCATGAGCTTGGGTCGAAGCCGACCGATGACATCATTACCTGTTTGAGAAGACGAGTTAACAGACTCCCGATTTTGCATACTTAAACTCATCTTCATTTCAAAATCCAGTTTGGGCAATTGGTACGCAATAGCGGTACCAGAAACATCTTTAACAATATTGCTATTCAACTGACGCTGTGCTTCATTGAGACTGTCTGCCAAACTCAATAGATAGTCATCAATACCCGCTGATAATTCATCATCTAGATCGTTCATCTACTTTTCCTACATTAATGTTATTGAAATCGTTTCGAGTCACGTTTCGCAAATCGATCGGTTCTAGAACCATCACGCTTTTCATCGAATCGAGAGGTAGAGTCATCATCTCTTTTTCGTTTTTTGCGACGCCCAAATTGTTGTGCTAACTCTTTTGCTTCATTTAATTTATTTTTAAGTATTAGTGCTTTCTGTAAATCTTGGCGTTTTTCTTCTTGCTTATTCTCAGCCATTGCAGCACTCAATCGTTGCTGCAGCGAACGCTGCGCCAAAGCCATATTCCGCAATGACTCGAGTTCTGATGTGTCATCACTTGTAGCTGTTGGCATATCAAAGTCAGCATCCATCTCATCTTGCATCTTTTTAATTTCACTCATCAGACGCTGCTGCTTCATCCTAATTGCTTGAAGCTGTTCTAACTTGGCCTTCCCACCCTTATAAGTTCGAGCCAAATTGGGTGGAAGTTTTTCTAACGCCGCTTGCTCCAACAACATTAACCGATGCTTTTTCTCACTTTGGGCAATATCTCGAACCAAATCTCTCGCTTTGCTAAAGTCATCGGCTGACTTTTTAATTTTCCTAAAGCCATTTCGACCTCGAGACACTAAGCTATTCGCTTCATCCAAGCGTCGTTTAATCGCTTTATTTTGTAGAAATTTACGCTTTAATTCTTGCTCTTTTTCATCACGCGCTTTTTCAATAGCTTTCTTTAACTGGCTCTTTTTCAATAATTTATTTTTGGCTTCTTTAAGCTTTTTTATTCGCTTATCTTCGCGTAACGAATCTTTTGTAACACTTTGCACTTTAAACATCGCTTCTTGCCGAAGCTGTTCGGGAGTCTTATCCGTCGACTCTCCCGCTAAAGACTTAAGTTTATTCTCGAGCTTTTTTTGCTTTTTTAAAAGTTTCTGAAACTCATCACTAACTGGAAGCTCATCAACATTTATTTTTTCTTGGTAAGTCTTAGCAACCGTCGACGATTGAGGAGAAACGCTCTCCTCATCGTCTTCGAGCAAGTTTTCCCAACTAATATAATCACTCATTCGATAAACTCGCTGGCTTTTCCATTAAAGAGTATCTTTCTTAGCATATTCTTTTAAAATATCTTCCAGTGTTTGGGGCGGCGGAACAGGCACCAACTTGGTACGCATTAAACTTGAGCCCTCAGCACTGTATTGATATTTCGAAGAGTAAGACGCATTAACTGAAGACACCGAAATCGACGCACTCCCCCTAAAAGGCCTAACTTTTCCAGATATCGTTTTGTTACTTGTTGAACGACTTTGACTCGTTTCGCGTTTAACACTAACCGCCATTTTTACTTCGATAATCGTGTCAACAAACTGATAAAAGGTTGGCGTAAAGCCGAGTTCTAACAAGGAATATTCTGTGGTACCTATATAAACCTTATGCTTAGAATCTTCATCAGCATTACTCTCGTCTTCATCAGTATTCACGGGTTGCCCAGTCATTAACTGGGCAATACGTGTGCTGACCATATCGAGTTCAAGCTGAGCTTCGGCAATACCGACTCCCAAATTCTTAACCATCTCTGGAAAAGGAACATTTAATAATTCTTGACCCAATGACACAGCATTACTCATAACGATAATTCCTTATTGGCCGACACTCTCGCTCTAAGATTCAAGAGTGTTTTCGTTTTCATAAAATTCTTTCTCTTTCTCCATAAGATCTCGAATTCTCTCCTCTAGAATTGATGGTACAGGCACCGGTACCATTTTTGTTCTTAACAAACTGGCACCTTCAACGCTGTAACCGTATTTTTGAGAGTATGACGCATCAACATGCGATGCTGTAGTGTGAGTCGTTTTTGAGTGTCCTCGATTATAACCACCACCCCATCGATTAAATGACCAACCACTCCAACCAAAATGTCGGTTATTATTCTCAACTGAATAGTTAGAATCGTAGGTTCGATCAACACTCTGATTCTCAGTAGATTGAGACTTGATCGCTATTTTCACTTCGATAATCGTATCGACAAATTGATAAAAATTCGGAACAAATCCCAACTCCATCATGCTGACTTTTTTAGGTATTCTTTTGTTCGTTGTTTTGTCGTACTCGTAACCAAAATAAATTCGCGAGTCGAGCACTCCAATATCCGTATCCGACGTTGGAGCCAGTCCATTTTTGTTTAATAGAGCTCCGGTATTAAGATCTCGAAGTGGTCGAGAACCACTCATAAGTTCCGACACAACCATACTCGACTTATCAAGCTCCCACTGAGCGTCAGCAATGGCCAAAGCCATTGAGCTGATCATTTGCCCCATAGGAACATTCAATAGTTCTTGTCCTACTTGTATTCTTTCAATTGACATAACATTTGTCCTATTAATTAGATGTTTATTTTTACTAATGTGCTTCTGGCTAAACGGTTAAGTATCTGCCTCACTATCACCTTGCTCTTCACGCTTGCTTTGCCGTAAATCTTCAATCAAGTCTGCAAGGTATCCTGGCGCTGGAACAGAAACGACTTTCGTCGCAATTTCACTGGATCCTTCTGCTTTGAATGAATATTTATTGGAATAAGAGGCATTAACCGAAGCTGTAAAAATTCCTGGCACGCCTCCGGAAGCAGAAACACCAACAGAAACTTCCCTACTTTTACTCATGCTGAACGCAACTTTTGCGAGCATTTTCGCTTCCGAAAAATGATAAAAAGTGGGAGTAAAGCCAAGCTCTAACATAGAGCGAGGCTTATCTTCTGAAGGTAATGTAACGCCTTTTTCTGCAGCCTTAGCTAACATTTCCAACGCATATGTATCAAGCGCAAATTGTGCGTCAGCTACCGCTTGACCTAAATTTTTGATCAATAAAGGTAAAGGAGCTTCAGCCAGTTGTTTATTAACTTCAGACGCTGACATAGTGATACCTATAAGTTATCAAGTAGCTTATCAACCAAACCTGCAGGAGCCGGAATAGTGACAAGCTTGGCGTCAATACTTGAAGTCGCGCTCATTTCAAAATTATATTTTCGGCTATCACTGACGCTCATACTTCCGGTAATGCCCGCAGAGAAGCGATTGTCGGCATCGACCACATCACGACTGTTTTCTTCGACGCTACTTCCAGAGTTGCTACTCGAATTAACATTATCCTGATATTCAGCTTGTTGACTCTCCAGTTTTTCACCTTCAGTAATCCAGTCAGGTTTCTTTGGTGTCACACTGCGAGGTTGAGGCAACTGTGTAAAAAATGGCGTGTCACCAGTAACATCAAGCTGCTGATAAAAACATCCATGATTGGGTTTACCTTCTTTTCGATGTCCTTTAGGAAAGGGTTTTACAACTAACTTTAACTGGCCATAATTATCAGCTAAAGTTTCAACATCTGGCTTATGTTTACTCATGTCTTCATCTGAAGGAACACTATTGATTATTTCTTCATATTGATGTTTGTTGGTTGGGCTAACACAATCAACGGTAATTTTATTCGCAACCTCAGGGTGATAACCTCGACCAACATCCAACATTCCACCTTTTGTTCCAGGGATAGCCGATTGATCACCAGGACCAGCATTGGTGATTTCTTTTGCGCCTTGCGAGTCGGTATAATAGTCATCCGTTCCTTCATCCACCTTCTCAGAGGCAGGAACATTCGACAAAACACCATTGACAGCATCAAAGACGCCATCCTTAGTAAAACAAACAATACCAAAATGTCTTTCAGTACTAGGAACCGCCACGCCATTATCTTTGGTACGAGTCATAACATTGACTTTGTACTGAATAGGAATGGCCGTCGTTGCATCTTCAGGATCTTCTATATAGGCAACTAAAGGAGCATTACTTGAAGATTCAATCACAGGCCACTTCGATTGAGGATTGTCAGCTGTATCCGTTCTTAAAGTAATCGCATTGCCACCGGATAAAGAATTTCCATCAATATTGCCATCTGTATCCAAGTTTAAAATACAGAGATGAACCGATCCTTCAGGTGTTTCTACGATAATACGGGGGCGCCATAGCTGACCTTCGTGAGCGTAGTTAAAATTATTCACTTGCTCTTGACTTAAATAAACACCCTGAATGGAATGTTGAAAATTACCGCCAGCAACCTCTTTAACAGTACTCGGTATTTCAACTCTCTTAGAAATAAAGTCGACCTCGTTGCCCGAACGCTTTGAGTAATAACGAGAGTAATACCCTCCATTTGCGTTTGATATCATCTCACTGTGCTTATTCTTATTCTTTTTATACTCAGAAATTTTCTCTTCTCGTCCATCGGCATAATTGGCATTTAAATCGACAGCAAAACTTTTTTTGCGTTTGCCGCCTACCTCATGTTTTATATCAACCTTTAGATGAAAATTTGCTTCCGAAAAGTGATAAAAACTCGGTACCATTCCTAAACTCAAAATGGATACACTATTGGTACCACCATTTCCATCAGGCAAATCTAATTTATTTTCCGCCAACTCAATTAAACGCTTAACTGAATTTTGGTCCAGTCGCTCCTGTGTTTCGACAACGTTATGGCATAAGCCATATAACATATCTCCAATAGGAACTTCTTGTAGTGCTTGACCAACTGCTTTGTGATCGAATGTTGCCATAGTTTTCTCCTATGTTTTGGCATTAAAGCATTTTTGCTTGCTTTAGGTTTTCCGGTAATGGAATCGCTTTTTCTGGTCTCACACTGTCCTTAGTGACACTGAAGTAGTTATGTCGATATTGCTCTTGAAGAATTCGCTTTTCATCAATGTGCAAATTGGTTTGCAACCAACGCAATAACGTATCGGCCAATGGAAGTTGATAACCATCAGGTACATTTAACTTAGCTTCTTTGATTTGATTAAGAGCATCTTCTTTATTGCCTTGTTTCATTTGTATGACACCCAACCGCAAATAGATATTGGCTAAATCAAACCTCGCCATGTCATGAGGCGGTGGTGTATTTTCGTAAAGCTCAATTGCTTTATGGCAATAATTAATTACTTCTTCATAATTATTTGATAGCTCCAGAGACTCAATGACGCACTCAAGATAATGTCGAAAAAATACTTCGGGATGACTATTTTGCACAGACAGATGCATCGCATAACGATAATGTTCGAGGGCAGATTCAAACTGCCCTTCAAGGGCTAAAACTTTTCCATGCTCTGCTATTCCCATGTGCAAAATTATATTTGAATCTTGCGATTGAGCTTCGTCAGTGTTTGTTTCTTCACTAATTGTTCCTTGGTTTGATGCTTCATGAAGATCAATATTTTCTAACGTTCGTGTTTCTGAATTCATAAATTTTCCTGGAGTCCTACGCGAGTATTAAATTAATGTGAGTGCCAACGAGCTTAAGTTCATGTGCGAGCCAATGAGCCTGCGTTGCCGTTAACAGTAATGAATCGCTTTTTCGACCTGAACACAGCTCTTTAAGTTGTTCCTGTGTACATCCCGTCATCCATGCAATAATGTCTTCAGTGACTTCACGCTGACCCATTTTAGAAATGGCGATATTGAAGTACTGCATACTGACCGGTAATACCGTAAATTTTGAACGGTTGTCATTAAGCGTGTTGGTTAGTTCTAGTGTTGAGTTAAAACTCGCATTTCGTTTAATAACAATCGGAGCGCGATCAATCACCTTAGATAATAAATGAGTTGGAATATCCGTGTGTTGCTCAAGTATGTTTAATAGGCCGTTATTTTTCTCGGAGAGTTCAAGTTGCACATCGAACTGAGCAAAGTCGGCATTAATAAGTTTCACTTTGGAACCAAAGCGTTTAACGTGAGGCCATATTTTATCCGCCTGCGATCTCGTCAGAGTTTGTTCCAGAAATGCATTATTTTCTAATAAATGCTGTAAATTATGTGGCGTGAGTATCGATTTCAGTTGATGCTTTTCGTGGCCGGTCAAGTTATAGTACAAAAACAAATAATTACTATTGGAAATTCTTGAAGCTTTAACATCGACATTCAACTCCGAAAATCGATCTCTGATAGCCTCAACGGTTGCTCTTGAAACCTGGCCCATAATGACATTAGGACTTTGAAACAACATAGATTTACATTGGTCTTCTTGCACGCCAAGAAATAACTTCAAGACTTCAAGTATTTGTGGCATTTGCTTTTTGTCATTAAGAACTAGACAGACATCGAACAACGCCTTAGCTTCTTCTATCGATTTGCTTTTATGAATTGCTTCAGTTTGTAATCCAATTTTATTGAGCAAGACACTAATTTCATCCGCCATACCTTGGCTTATTTGATTCAGTAACATTGATGGCGCTTGATAGATTTTGCGAGCTATTTGATTTTCAGGAACAGGAATCGCTTTATGCAATGCGCCAATCACATTTGCATTGGTAGTTCCTACAGAATGGACAATGATTCCCCAGTCTTTTGAGTTGTCTATACTTGCGTCAGCTTGCATCAATATTTTTTCCTGTGAATATTATCGTTAATGTTGGCTTGAACAGAAATCGCGGAAAGAGTATAAAAATCGCAAAATTGATAACACTCCCCATCAGGGGGGAGCAAAAGATGGAAGCTTTCACTTGAAATTTAAGATAGATATATTTATCTACGCGGCATTTTTATTGATGACTGGTATAGACATCCTCGCGAGTAACTCCAACAAGACAAAGTTCGACTTTCAATTAATCCCGTCTTTGCAGTTTGAAAAGAAAAATTTTAAAACGCCTTTTACATTGGGAATGATTTCATCAATGGCTCAAGATCAAAAAGGATTTCTTTGGATAAGCTCATCAGAAGGTGTGTTTAGATACGATGGATTCGATTTAAAACCTTACTTAAAGGACGATTCTTATTTTCGTATTTTTGTTAGTTCAAATCATGACATTTGGGCAATGGGTGCCAACTCTATTAAACGTTACAATCCACACCTCGATCAATTTGTTAAAGTGGAATTAAAGTATCTTGCAAATTCTAGCGAAAGTAGCCTCGAACATGCCTATTCAATTGTTGAAACTGAGGATCGTCGGCTTTGGCTTATCTCAAACGGAGGATTGCTACACGAGATACAAAATAATTCAATTATTGAGCATTATGAGTTGCCAACAGACATTCGCTTTAAGGAAAACTTGAATACGGTTGTCCATTCTGGACCCAATTACTTTTTAGCCGCTCTTGGCAATGAAGTTTTTGAATTTTCATCGGAAAAAAATCAGTTTGTAAAAATCTTAACTCTTCCAAAATCTTCGGCGCTAATTACGACAATATCTCACATCAATAATAATCAGTCAGTATTATTTGGAACGAACGAAGGAATTTATCAGTGGAATAAAGCAGAACAAACTTTAAATTTTTATTCTGGTGAACAACTGAATAAGGCGAACCAACCGATTGTTACGAGTTTCATACTTAATGACTCACAAGGTAAAATTTGGGTTACACATGATAGCGGTGTCGCTCTTTTCGATGTTAACCAAGGCCAATTTGTCAACGTGCCACAACTCGATAAATACGAAGTCTTTTCCCATTTGTTTGAAGACAGAAATGGCATACTCTGGTTTAGCTCCATTTCAGGAGTTATCAGTCATTCTATCGATTCGATTGCTTTTTATCTTACAACACCTGAAGACGATAGCAGCTTAGTTAGCTCAGCATTATTTTCGGTACTCATTGACAGTACCAATAGAATATGGATTGGTTCCCATAGTGCGGGGCTTAATATGAAACCTTTAGGTGCAGATAAGTATAAAACCTATGTAGAAGATGGGAAGCCTGGCTCCATAAGTAATAATGGAGTTTTTACACTCTATGAAGACTCTCTAAATCGCATTTGGCTAGGTACGCTGAATGGACTGAACTTGTATACAGAAAATACTGAACAGTTTCAAACCTTTTGGCCTGACGAAACCACACGCAACAGCCCATCAAATTCAATTCTATCGATTGAAGAAGATCCAACTATCAGTAATCGATTTTGGATAGGAACAATTGAGGGATTGCTGCGTTTGGATTTTTCGGAAGATGAAAACGGAATACTAAAAGAAGCCGCTAGAAAAGTATTTTTAAAGAATCAAATAATCTTCGACATTCATATATCCCAGGACAACCAAGTGTGGGTCGGAACCATCAATGGACTTTATCGCTTAGATCTCAGCGGCTCCTTACTCACTCACTATAAGGCATCGGATAAAAATAATACAATCACCGAAGACTGGATTAATACGATATATCAAGATGAAAGTGGTACTATTTGGATTGGTTGTGCAAACGGCTTAGTCCGTTATCGAGAAGAGACGAATGATTTTGTAGTCGTTAATTTTTCACCAGAAAGAAAAGGCTCAGGCATTACCAGAATCTTTGAAAGCCAGAGAGGTGATTTATGGTTAGTTTCAAATGCTCTGTATCGATTAGATCGTAAAACCAATCAGTCCGTCGAACGTTACGATTATATTGATGGTTACAATTTTGATCCAACTTCTTTAGCAATTTCACCAAAAGGAGAAGTTTATCTTTCTACGCTTGCTAACGGATTAGTCTACTTTACTCCGGTAAGTTCAACGACCCAATCAAATGTTGGACTCACCCAAATAATATTCAATTCCGAAATTATTACCCGCTCCATTGAAAGTTTTCCCCTGTCAGAGAATGGTACGCCACAATTACCTTATAACAATAGAAGAATCGAATTTGAATTTACAAATTTTCATTTTTTACGATCCGAATCTCAAGAGTTTCAATACCGTTTAACAGGATTTGATGATCAATGGCAATCAACACCGAATACAGTAAGAAATGCAGTATTCACCAACCTACCACCAGGTGAATATTCGTTCGACTTTCGGTCTCGTTTGCCGCTAGGGCAATGGGGTGAAGAAAGTTTTCAATTTACTATCGCCAAACCATTCTGGATGACAAACTGGGCCTATGCCGTCTATGCACTTTTATTACTTCTACTCATGTGGGGAGCAGCAAAAGTTCAAACAAGATTACTCAAACGTAGAAACATGGCATTGGAAGCTAAAGTTTCTGCAAGAACGCTAGAAATATCAAAGAAGAACGTAGAAATTTCCGAGCTATTAAAAGCGAAAGAAACATTTTATACCAATGTTTCTCACGAATTCAGAACACCATTAACGGTGATGATGTTGCCAATACAGCGAATGATGCGACAAGAAACGAAAAATGGCGAATGGCCTGCAGCTTACCGTCAAGGTTTAAGATTGGTAAGAATGGTCGATCATTTAATCGACCATTCGCGTCAGGATGGTAATAAACTGCATAACATCAAACCAACTCCTATCCGAGATCATGTTTATAACTTATTTGAAGCTTACCTCGCCATCGCTCGAGAAAAGAACCAAACGATGAAATTAGAAATGGATATTAGCCAACAAACTATATATTTAAGTGAAGATTTTATCGAACAGGTTTTAGGCAATTTAATCATCAATGCCATCAAATACACACCTGAGAAAGGAAATATCCAGATTAAGGTTATTGAAAGCCAAGATTGGTTAAACATGTCGGTCGAGGATGATGGTCCCGGCATTGCAAGAACCAAAAGAAATTCAATATTCGAACGCTTTCATCGTTTGGAAAATACAAAAGATCGTGACATCACTGGTTTGGGAATTGGATTGTCGATTGTTAAAGATATTACAGCAGACAATGGCGGTGAAGTTTTCGTCGAAGATGGAGAAAAAACAGGCAGTCGTTTTATTGTTCGTATTCCGATAAAACCAATGTTAGACAATGCGCATGAACCTAATAAACAAGAATTTTTCCAAGCTGACTCGAATGCAACCCATCAAATAACCTATCAGGTCGCTCCTAAATCATCCGAACGAATAAAAGTACTTATTGTTGAAGATAATGAAGATTTAAGAACTATGTTGGTGGACGAACTGAGTTGGTGGTTTGACTGTTTGCAGGCTTCCAACGGAGAAGAAGGCATAACCATTGCAGAAAAGGAAATTCCAGACATCATTGTCAGTGACATCATGATGCCTCAAGTCGATGGTTATGAATTGTGCCAACGATTAAAAGAGTCAAATGCGACCAGCCATATACCTGTTCTGTTATTAACTGCAAAGAGCGATCAAAAAAGTCGAATTAAAGGATGGCAATTTGAAGCCGATGCTTATTTAAACAAACCTTTTAATTTAGATGAACTGAAACAACGCATCGATAATTTACATCGCTCACGCCAACGATTGGCAAAACAATTCAAACAACGTTTCATATCCGATGCGGCTAGTACACCATCACAGATTAGTAACGATTCAACAAACCAAGATCAAACTGAGCTATTTTTAGCTGAGATAAAAAGAATTGTAGAAAAAAACTACAGTAATGCGGCATTCTCGACAGAAAGTATGGCTGAAGAAATGTACCTCAGTAGCCGCCAATTACAACGAAAAATTCAAGCCACAATAGGTATGTCTCCCAAAGAATATTTGAAGCAATATCGATTAAAACAAGCAAAGCTATTTCTTAAACAAAATATGCAAGCAGCGACCGTTGCGCATACGGTGGGTTTTTCATCTCCGGCTTATTTTGGCGCCTGTTTTAAATCTGAGTTTAACCAAACGCCAGTGCAATTTCAGCAGTCAGCCACCGGGTAAACCTTTGATTTAAAAAGAGATATTAGGGTGTCGCAAATTTGATACAGGCCGTCGCAAACTTAATACCGCCCAACATAGACGCCTCATTAAAGTACAACGTATTGAATCAATCATACGGTGCAAATGATGGCTTTAAACTCTTACAAAAGTATCAACAGTGGATCGAACAACCACCCAAATATTCTGTCTGCTGTAAAACAAAACAATCGCTCTGTAACACCGGAGCTTATCAATATTTTATTCGACGAAATGCGAGCGCTAGGTTTCGACCGCACATTTGTAACCAGCAGAGGTCCCGCACAAAAATGCATCACGAACATGTCGAAAAATGAAACACATTTATTTTTCGATCAAGAATGGTTGGTGACGAATCGTACATTAAAAATGAGCACCTATCACCGCCCTACAATTTGGCAAGAACTTGACCAATCCAAACACTGCGTTTTTTTTCTATCGAAGCTACGAACCTTGGGACTGTATAATGGGTTGAGTTTTACGGTTTATAGTAACCGAGGCCAAGGTATTTTTCATTTGTCTTGCGATGAAACTATCGGTAACTTTTCTGATTATTGTCGACAACGATATACCGAAATATATGGATTAGCCCAACTTTACTTTGTCCGCTTGGTCAATAGTCATCCAAGTTTATTATTTGAATTGCCTAAACTAACCCCACGTGAAAATGAATGCTTGAATTTACTTTCCAAAGGGTTGAGTAATCCTGAAATGTCAAAACTGTTATCTATTTCGAAAGATCGTGTGAAAGAATTGGTCAGTTCGATTATCCGCAAGTTGGATGCATCAAATCGTACCGAAGCCGTTCTATTAGCGACTCGCTGCGGTATTTTATGATAGTTATCGAACATTAATTGAGCGGCGATCAGATTATTACGTGAGTCGCTCTGCTACCTAGTCTGTTCTGATAGATTAGAAAAAATATAAAACTTAAAGCAAAATCCTACCAATACTTTATTCTGCACAACTTATGAGCCAATATTTCATATTGATTCTTGAGTTAATTAACCACAAATAAGACATTGCTTACATTGGAAAGAGGAATATTGTCAAAGTTCAATCGTTTACCTTGTGTTAATTTACTATCTAACATATAAGGCAGAACTGTTCGCTAATGGATAACATACTTAAAAACGTTGCTTCACTCAGCCGCCAAGTCGATTCCAGTAAGGATACGAATGAACTGTGTCACCATGCCTGCCAAACGATCATTGACGGACTACAACTTGACGACAATGTGATCTATCTGAGAAATGCCGACAATCGATTCATGCAGTTTGTCGCGCACGGCAATAAACATTGTGAGAATACTGGCGTCCTCTCGCCATTATCTTTATCTGAAGGAGAAGGCGTTGTAGGAGCAGCAGCTCAAACAGCAAGTAATTTAATTATTTCAGACACCTCTCAAACACAAAACTATATTGTTGACGATCAGCAACGGCTATCGGAAATTGCAGTTCCCATTCGATACCAAGGTCAGGTCATTGGTGTTATTGATTCAGAACATCCCGAAGCCCACTTTTTTAAGCAAGAGCACGAATGGTTTATGGAAAGTGTTTCGGCAATCATCGCACCGAGAATAGCCGCTTTTATTGATAAAAAACATCATAATCTGTCTGCAGGTCAGTCTGTTCAATTATCAACGTCCGATGAAGAACATCACGTCGAGAACTTACCAAGGCAACATATACAAAAAAAAGAATTCTTGAATCAGATGGATACGATTATCAAAAATTTTCATCAATCGGATCGCTGGGACACTCAGTTTCTTAAAGATTGTTTGTTGCTAGAGACCACAAACCATTCAATTCTCACAAAGATTGATGTGTTAAGACAAGAAGTTTCAGAAGTTGTTGATGAAATGGCGCAACATTCTAAAACTCAACTGTGGGCACGCTTACTCAATCAGAGATATTTATTAGAGAAAAAATCTCAACTTCAACTGGCTGACGAATTTAATATGGCCTTCAGTACCTTTCGACGACATCAATCTTTGGCAAAAAATCATTTAGTCGCACAACTCTGGTTACGCGAAGAATGCCGACAAACCAAACATCGTTAAATAAAAGTAGCTTTCCTTTCTTGCCCACAATCAATTGAACTTGTTTTTTACTATCGTTCTGTAAAAGTTTATGGTTCGTAACGAACCATTATCCGTTTTTTTTGAAATTATTTCCATCCGATATATTACTCACCCAAATCTTAGCACTTTATGAGCAGTTTTAAATTCTGTGGATTCATACACTGTGCTGGCAATTTAATTGTTTTGCATAAACCATGGAGGAAATAATGAAACTACTAAAACACACAGGTTGTTTGCTGGCGGCAGTACTTTGCGCTTCCGCATCGGCTGAACTTTATAACATGCCATTTAAAGGGCAAAACTTTTCAGATAACGAAAAACTTTATACGCGAGATCACGCAGTAACGACTTCACAGCAACATGGTTACGACATTTCAGCGAGACGCTACGACTTTACTAACGATCGTTGGACATCGGTTTATGGGACTGTTGACGCTTATAAAAACAATCCAACCAACAGTAAAAAAATCGTTTATAACAAACCCATTTACGCAATGCGTAGCGGTAAGATTGTTGGTTGTTGGCGAAACGCACCTGAGAATCCTCGTCCGAAATTATCGGGTGACTCAGACAGAACAAAACCATGGCTACATAGTGACTTCAAAGCTGGATTAATTCCCGGCGGTGGCAACATGTTATGGGTAGAGCACACTGATGGAACACGTATGTTATACGCCCATATGATTCCAGGAACCATCAGCAGTCAACTCTGCCCAAACAATGACTCCATTTACCCGGCCCCGCTTAATGGGCAAGACTCATTTACTTATGTTGGTGTTGATGAAGCCGATCAAGTGACCATTCAAAAAGGCCAGTATTTGGGTCGTGTCGGTAACAGCGGAAGTTCAACGGGACCACACCTGCACATTCACTTGCAAAATAGTAACGGTGTTGGTCAGAAAATTTATTTTTCTCGCGGAATTTCTTCGCCCATTAGTAATAGCAATCCCTATGGAACCTGGACGCGATTTGCCGGTGATACCATTCCTTCAGGTAGTCGATTGTTATGGGCACCAAGAACGGTTGGTTCTCAATACGTTCGCCATGGATTTGGTTCTGCAGGTTTTCAGGCATTGTTTGATCACTTAGCCGATTCTGGATATAAAATGACGTGGGTTGATGGCTATAATGTTGGCAGTCGAACCTATTACAATATGATCTGGCGACCTGCCAATATATCTTGGCGTGCCTATGTTGGTCGATCATCAACGAGCTATCAAAACGCCTTTGATGATGCAATAGAAGATGGTTACGTTCCTGTTCATGTCGACTCTCATAAAAGTGCATATGGACCAAGATTCAGTGTCATCTTTGAGAAGAAAAACAAAACCTTTTTAGCACGACATGATATTTCTTACTCGCAACATATAACTGCAATGAATCAGGCAAAAAATTTAGGTTTAAGTCCCGTCAGTGTTTCTGTGTTATCAAACAATGGTCAGCGACGTTACACCACATTATACGATAAAACAAATATTGGCCAATGGACAATTAGCTCTCAGATCAACTCTTCAAGTTATCAAGACAAAGTAATGCAACAAGATGAGCAAGGTAAACGTCCCGTTTATTTGAATGCGTATATGCACAACAATAACGCGTATTACACCGCTATCTTCGCTCAATATCCATTCAAGCTTTGGACGGCACGACACGGTCAAACGTCAGGCGGCTTCCAAAACTATTTCAATAGTTACACAAGCAATGGCTATCTGACGGATGTTATCGCAGGAATCGACGGATACAACTATCATCGTTTCGCTGGTGTCTGGACGAAAAACTTTATCATACAACTTTAACTTTAATTGGTGGCTGATTTATCAGCCACCCTATTAATTTATGGAATCGCAAAATGCTTAACTACAAATCAATTGGAATCGCCGGGATGTTAATGAGTGCTAGTTTTATTGCTGGCTTTACGATCGCAAAATTCTCAACTCCAACAAATAACGTCTCCGCGGAACACCTTCAGCATTTTCACTCAGATGTAGAAAACCTGATAACGCCATCGAGCGATGCGGACAAACTTAACGCAATCGCTGCCGAAAAAAAACCTGATATCACTCAGCCATCGCTAGAGTTTGCACAGAATACAAAAAAATCAACATCAAAGGGGAAAACAACCAATACAGTTGTGATCCCTCAACAAAACATCTCAGAGCGTGTAAATCAGGAAGCCATTCCTGATGCAAAATTCTTTGTTCAACAAATTGAAAGCTCAGAGTATGAGCAAATGATGCTCGAGTTTAATAATAGTGATCATCTTTCTGACTCAGCATATCAATATGAGTCTCACATTACAGACTTCTTTTATCAGTTTAATGACTCAACCATTGTTCTGGAACATCTAAAATGCAAGTCACGATACTGCACTCTAAATTTACGTACCAATGACGAAGTCCAATTTAAGAAATTTTACCAAAGTATGACTTCGCAACCTTGGTGGGATTCTTATGCGTTTGCGAATTCTAATGACTCATCAGGCGATGCGCTAAAACTGATATTATTAAATAATAATACAGCAGACTATTTCTACGATGGCGAACGAGCTATGGCAGAAGATGGTAGCTTTTAAGTAAGTTTACTTATCGTTGAATTCAAACAAACTCTCTTGCCCAGACTTTTATTCTGGGCAAGAGTGACAACTCTAAACAATTGACATGAGTATTCGATTGTTAAAGTTCTACTTTAACACGAGTTGCTTTGAACCCTATTTCGCCCTCATTGTCATACGTCATACTACCGGATAATGTTGTTCCTTCACTATCTGATTGAATATTAATAGCCACAACATTTTGATCGTCTCTACAACCCATGAACCAGGTACCCGCCGGATGCCATGGCGCATTATCACCACCCCACTGAGTAAAAGTTTTATAAATGTTTTGTTCGAGTCGTTCTGCTTTAAAGGCAATCGGCCCTTCACCCACATAAGTTACGGTTCCTTCCAATGTTTGTCCATTATCAGAACTACTTACCTTTAACATTGTCATCAATTGATCTTTGCGGCATCCCATAACCCATTGACCACCATCGTGCCATGGAGCTTTATCACCGCCCCATTGATTTTCAACTTTATATTGATAATTCGTCAATGGAATACCCAGTTGCCACTCAATAACATCGTTATTGGCAAGATTTAAATCGGGACTAAAAAAAGACCAACGGTCATTAAAAGGAGAGAGATAGCCTTGATTATCCGTAAAAGCTGACAAGGTTGCCCAATAGGGATCGTAGTAGGTTTTATTGGGCCAGGCTTTGTCAAATAGTTTCGATAATGAATCCGCTCGAGTCATGGTATTAAACCAATACATCGTTGATTTTTTATCTGATGCATCATTATATTTATCTAAAAATAATTGACTACCCAATAAGCCTGTTGCCATCGCTGCACTTATGGTTGCTAGAAATGTTGCAACGATATCAACGTAAGTACCATTGTTAGCCGAGTTTTTTGGATCCAATTTAAAATCATCGGTACCAATCACAACTGGTCCCGCACCTATTTCACCCTGCACAGCGGCTCCGGAGTAAATAACAGCATCCGTCCAATCACCTTTTACGTTACTGCTCGCATCGAAAGGAATCGTTGAACCATTCGCTAAAATCGTTATTTTACCGGTTGTTGCTGTGCCAGAGGCAGGATCCATTGCCCAGTTGTTTGCAGCACTTGGACAAGTGTTTACACGAATGTTATGAACTTCCAAACCAAATCCTTTGTTAGCATCCCCCGTTATCGACAAATAACCGGAGTAACCGTTATTACCAGAATAGTCTAGATACCATCCTTTGATCGTCGATTCTTTATTATAAATTTTAATTGTATTCTGTGGCTCTTTGTCTTGTAGGAAGCTTAAATAATTCGAAAAACTTGGCGCATAAATATAAAGGCTTCTCAACTTTTCTTTGTCGGGCCCTGAAACCCAGTATTTCGAAGAACCTACCCAGCGTACCGCTTGAGAATTATCAGAAATTGTATCAACGGCGGGACCGTAACCAACATTCCCTTTGGTAGGATATTCAGCACCTGCAGGACCTACAGGCTCGCCGGATATTTTAAGTTTAAAAGCATCAATTAACTGTTGTGCTTTAGTACCTTGGATAAACGATGAACTCAATTTAACTTTGTTCTGTGAGTCTTTCACAATTAATGAAGTAGGAAAAGAAAATTGGTCAATATAACTGACATCAACATTATCGTAACTATTGCCTTTAATGGTCCACTCTATTACACCATAAGGCGTCGCTTGATCAAATAACCCTGGACCATTCGCATTCGAAAAAGGGCAAGTATTACCTAATCCGACAAAAAGTTTGGTGCTCTCTTCGCCTTTATCCAGAGTTAGTTTATGCCCCTTAATATCGCTAAGCGCAATCGACTTAGAGTCAGCGACTGTTTTTACATCTCCAGATTTTGTATCGGTATAGGTTATTTTTCCGCTTGTATTGAGAAAGAACAGCCAAACTTGATTATCGGAATAATGCTGATTGAAATAGTCAGTACCGTTAGGAACTAACTCATTAAAATTATTCGTTAACTGTAACGTCAAATGATAACCGGACATTTTCCATCTCCCATTGTGTTTTAACTGAAACTCAAATAACCTCTCAAGCTTTGCACGACAATGTGGAAAACCTAAAACAGTCAAAAGACTATTTCTCTAACTCATATCAAAAGAAGAATCAGAACTGCTGGCGCAATTGCTTAAGACGTTTATCTAATTACCAGCTAATAACTTAGTTCATAAATCCATTGAGCCTTTTTCTTTTCCATAAAATATAATAAATTCGTATATCTCAGAGATCTTGAGTCCTTAGAAAAATCTCACTTCATTAGTTAACATTGTTATTTATTGAGCGTCACGGTAATTTCTCCAAGCCACTCAGCACTCACTGTAACGGAATCGCCTTCTTGTAAAAATTGATTCGCAGTATCCTGTACTGCACTTAATTTGGTAAACCGATTGAGACTTAACATTTGCGCTAATCGCGCTTTCCAT
The DNA here is from genome assembly GCF_007570825.1 of Pleionea sediminis. Lineage (GTDB taxonomy): Bacteria > Pseudomonadota > Gammaproteobacteria > Enterobacterales > Kangiellaceae > Pleionea > Pleionea sediminis. The sequence goes on from NZ_SUNB01000003.1 coordinate 76,898, forward strand.
CGTGGAACGGTTAAAATAACACCGCCAGGAGTCCCTGTTAAAATAACATCGCCACGTTTCATTGACGTAAGTTGATATCGATCAAGAATAAACTGAATCATTTGTCGAGGAGTATAAATAAGATTTTTGGTATTGTCACTTTGTCGCAGCTCACCATTTACCCAGGTCTTCAGCTCAACACAAGGTATACTGTTATGACTTTCATTAACTGGTCGCCATATTGGTTTACTCAGAGGCAAAAAACCATCAAAACTTTTTGAGACTCCCCAGTAGTCGAATCGGTTCTCCTTTCCTTCACCTAGAGCAGCGATACTACGAGCAGACAGATCATTTCCAACGGTAAACCCTAATTTAGGAATAAACGTTTCACTCTGCATTGCCTGAGCAGTAAAATCCTCCAATACAATTAACGCTAACTCCACTTCATGGTCCACCAGTGACTGTAAAACAATGTCTTCGTCATTCAATAAACGTTCAATACCTGGCTCTAAAGGTTGTAAAGCATGAAGTAGAGTAACTTCGTCAGGAATGATGACGCTCGACTGAGAAGAAATTAAACTGGCTGATGATTTTTTAAAAACCGGCGGACTTGCATCAAGCTGAAATCGAGAAGCCGTTTCATTGATATGATTGGCATAAGACAGCCCTATACCATAGATTTGCCCAAACCTGATACTCTCTCCTAAAAATTCACCATCTTGTTCATTCAAACAGTGTAAAGTTGCTGGCATGGCCTGGTTAGGTAAATCTCGGTTCAAGTAAATCAATCCAATTAATACCGTTGTTAAAATAAATAATGCTGATATAAGAACTCGATGCATATTTTAATTTTCACAGATTTAAATTTATTGATTGGGTGATTATAAAGACTTTTGGAGAAAAATCAGCAGGTGACAATTTATTATTTGAGTCAACTAAAATATGTTGCGGCTTTTTTAGATGATTCAAAGTTAAAAATAACTTTAAGAATAGATGGGACTGTTTCTAAATTTTAAAAACGGAGGCAATTTCCTTTAACTCAGAAATTTTACGGGTTAATTCTTTAACCATCGTATCAGAATTAATAACGTTCACTTCATTGGATTCAACATCCGATGTAATATTGTTTAAGTCCCGATTTACTTGATCGATTTTAATCGATTGCTCTTTACTTGACGACTGAATTTCAGCCATCATTTTCGTAACCTCAGTCACCTGAGCCAAAATCAAGTTAAAAGCATCGTAAGTTTCGGCTAAAACCCCCTCACCCAAACCAATCGCGGCATTACTGTCTTCAACGATATTTTTGCTATTACTCGTCGCATCGGTACTATCATTGGCTAACTTTCGTACCTCGTCAGCAACCACAGAAAATCCACGGCCATACTCACCGGCCCGTGCTGATTCAATCGCCGCATTTAACGCAATAAGCGACGTTTGATTGCTTATATCATCAATAACCCCCATTGTTGCTACCAACTTTTTACCTGACTCTCGAATTCGATCAATAGCTTCTTTCAACTCATTCAACTTTTCATTACCCGAGACAGCTAAGTCGTACGCTTTCTCAGCGGCTTGTCCAGAAGAAGTGGACAAATTAACACCGGTACTTGCATCTTCTCTTATTTCTTCTAATACTGAGTTCAATCGATTAACCATCAGTTTTTCTTCAGCAAACGATTCCGTTAACGAGAGACTGTTTCGAGAGAGCTTTTCGGCTTCATTTTCGACAAATACAATGAGATTAATTACCGAGGCAAGTAAGTCGTGTAAGTTGTTTGCCATCTTTTGTATTGAGTTACCTAAGATATCCGAGTCTGAATTAGGCGTGCAATCCACTGTTAAGTTACCTGAGGCAATCGCATCCAAAACTATCGAGCGTTGTTTCATGGATTCAATAAGTAATTGAGTCGACTGAGCGATAATTGAAATTTCATCCGCTCGTCGGCAAATACCTTCCATCGTTTTTTCTTCTTTTTGACTCAGCCGAATATCACCGCGGCTTAATCGGTCTAATGTTTTAGCCAGCGTTTGAATGGGTGCCATAGAGTGAGTAGTAAGACGGTGCAACACCAAACCCAAAACAATCATGGTTATAAGGCTAACGACACTGATACGATAAGTTTCTTCGTACACTGATTTCGATATCGACTTTTTATCGTACGCCACTAAAATTTTCCAGTCGGTTAACTCAACTTGAGTGACTGTACCTAAATAGTCATTTTCGGCATAAGAAAATTCAAAGTTTTCATTCGCTGACTGACAAACCTGTGTCGCTTCGTTGTCGTCAGACAGCACTTTTTTCGGGTTTTGATGCGCTAAAACTTCACAGCTTTTCGTAAATACCATATACAATTGATTACTGTTTTGCGTCTCGTTAGGTTGCACATAACGTTCATAAAAATCGCCCAAGGGTAACGAGCCGAACATAACACCATTACCTTCAACGGGAAATGCAAAAGTAACAAGAGGAGCATTGTCGACTCGGCTTAGACGAGGATCGGTAATCAAAGGACGTTGAGTTCTTAACACTTCATTAAAATAATCTAGCTTCGCATAGCTCGTTCCATATTTATTATCATTAGAAGTGGCGGCAACATTACCTTGCTCATCAAGCAAGGCGATATGACGAAACTTTAATTGTTGCTTTGATCGCTTTAACCATTCAACCAGGCGTTCTTTTGCATCACTGTCATTATTAAGTGCCTTGGCACTGTCAGAGCTTTTTGCCAGGCTTTCAAGGGTCGAATAAGACCAGGATATCCAGGTACTGACGTTTTTATTGATTAAGTCGGATTTATCGTGGTTATTTTTTGCGACTGAGTCGATAATAAGCTGGGTATTTTGCTCCACCGAAAAGAACAGCTGAACAGCAAGCCCAATAAATATTATGGGTAATAATATTATCGTTAATTTGTTCGATAATCGCTTAATCGCCATAGGCTACTTTTAAGTAAGTGACTGTTGAATTTTGACAAGCTTTGCCTGACTCCTCGCTTAGGATATAAAAATAAGACTCTTCATCAACAACTGCAATCGCTTCTGGACGACACAAATTGTCAAAGCCTTTAACTTTAAGTTCAGTTAATGAAAAAGATGACCGATCGAGCAACCAAAGTCGATAAAGATTTCCTTTCTCTGCCATTCCAGAAATAATAATGTAGGCATCCAACTTTGCAGAGTACTCCATACCTCGAATGCCTTGCCCTTTTAAATCAATCGTTTTAACAGATACCTTACTCTCGGCATCGAAAGGATCGTCATAAAAAACTAAAATGGCTTCACCAACATTAAGTTTCATCGATGGACCAAAACTTGGAGCACCAAAGTTTTTGTGCCAAAGCGGCGATCTTAATCCAATCACCAACTGCCCTTTTTTATCGCTGGCTGATAAACCTTCAACATTCAGTCCACCCAACTTTCCAAAAGACGAAGAGATTCGACTAAACCAGGCATCGTTCTTAAATTCTTTTCCCAGAATTGACAAAAGTCTCTCCCTTAAATAAACATACTCTTCAGATGCAACCTCTGTCGCATCATCATTTAAAGTCATCTTCGATAAAATTCGGAAATCTTTTGTTTCTTCGCTGGTCTGACTCAAGCTCGATATCAAATAAACACGATCATTAATAAAAGTCATACCTTCGATATCTTTTTGAACAATCTGTCGATCAAGTAACAAAGCTTTCTTATTCGGCTTAGTAACGTCGACAACACGGACTTCAGGATGTTGTGCGTTTCGCCCACCATCAAATCCTAAAACTAATCGCCCATTACCATTATAAGCTGCACTACTTAAATCTTGCAGTTCCACGCCGTAATACTCATAAAGCGCCGTTTTACCAGAAGCAACCACCTTAAATTCTTTCGCTGTCGCCAAAGAAATCAGAGAGCAGCTCACTACAATGAGCTGCGCATAAACAATGTAAATACCTCTCATTAAAACATCACCTGAACTCGAGCCGTTAGCATGTTAACTTTATCGTTACCGACAAAATCGCCGTCACCATCAGCATTTTCATTGAGATCAGCCATGATATAGTTGGTTCGTATAACAATGTTGGTATTTAAATACCAATTAAATCCCAAAGTAATAATATCGGATTGTCCACCTAATATTCCGGCACCACTGTCATCAAGATCAGAAACGCTGTAACGTAATGCTATTTCCATGTCAGACTGACCATTAGCAGGTTTCACTGCGCCAAGCTCTGCATCATCAAACCCATAGGAGCGTCCACTGCCAGTTAAAAAATAACTGCCTTGAACATAATAGCCCGTCGAGTCAAAACTGGGATCACCATTTGTAAAAGACACTTCGCTGCTAAAATATTCACTTTGAACAAACCAATTGTCGTGCAGGTAAAGCACTTCAATCCCATTGACAGTTGAATCATCGACATTACCCATATTTCCAGTATCAAGGAATCGATAATCGCCCACCTTTGATTCCAACCGACTGCGTAATCGAAATTCATCTTCATCTTCCGATTGTGGTTTGTTCAACATATGATTTATGGCCAGATGGAGTACTCGCTTGGCATCATTCGAGTTAAAGTTAAATGGTCGAATGGCGGCACGGAACGAATAACCGAACCGTTCTGACACACCATCATTGTCATCTTCTAAATCGGAAGCATTGACATCCGCCTCATCGCCAAATATCGACAAACCGGCGAAGAAACCGGATTGCCAATGATTCGCACTAACTCCTATTCTTCGGCTTGGGCCATACATCTCAACAGCGGTCGGTACTTCCATAAAAGTGTACCAACGAGAGGTGGTAACCTCGGCAATACTAAAATTAGGTTTGTGATGACCAATCTTAAAATTCCAGTTATCAATTCCCATATAAGATAACCACATATCTTTGGTATCAACCTCATTACCTTCAAAGTCGAGATCGAATTCTGCAGCCCAATCTTTAAATAACATGGTTTTAATAGATAATCTTAGACGACGAAAATCGGTATCTGCAATAATATCGGGATTTTCATCACTATCGACCGTTCCAAAATCCAACATAATTCGTCCATCAAGCTTAAACTGATAGTTGCCATCGGCTGAATTAAATATCATGTAACTGTCTTTGAACTCTCCTTTTATCGACGATGATGAATGGGCCAAAGTACTGAGCATTACCAATATGCTCGAAATTACTATCGCTTTCATAATTACCTCGGTTGTCAGTTATATTTTGTTTTTAAATTTTGATACATCAAGACTCCATAAACTATAGAACAACTTTCAATTTATTCCCTAAATATCAGTCTGATAATGCAGATAGCTCAACTGAATATGAGTAGTTTACAAACAATACGAAAAGGAGAGTTTTTGCGGCTTTATTCTGTTTGATATATATCAAAAATAGATTTAATTACCTGACTGTCTAAACCAAAAGCGAAAGCTTAAACAATCCCAGTATAAATATCTCATTAATTTATTTATCAAGAAATCAGATAATCGATAGGTCATACATTTAGTGTAATTCACCAATAGTTTTCAAATTACTGCTATGACTTTTAATAACCCAGTATCTGAGGGAAACCGTAACGGATATTGAAGACGGTTCTGCTCAAATCGATGAGGCAAACTCACCTTTTTAACACGACCTGGCATTCCAACAAAGAGAGAAATTTGGGAAAAATGAACAAGAAATACGAATTCGGATTTAAACTCCTTCAAACACACCATAATTCTCGGAGCTGTTGATATTGATGGCGAAGTTGGTACTGCAATATTTTTATCGGACACGACGGACCTTACTATTAATGTTAGCCTAGAATATATCAGAGACGGCACGACCGAGTCTCAGGGCAGTTACTCTTTATCAGCATTGCTTTTCGTGCTTTTAGATTTTGTATTGTTACTTTTCCCTTTTGGATTCATTTTATCGAATAGTGATTGATAGTGTTTGAGACTGTTTTCGGGGTCTTGTCTTGTTAATAAAACTCCACCAGATAAGCGCTCACCAATTCGCCAAAAACCTCTCATTAATCCGCCTTTATATGATAGGTTGTAGGTAACCTCGTGCGACCGTCCTCCGGTGCCATCGTAACGCTTTGTAAACAGTAAATTATCACCAGAAATAAATCCTTTTACATCTGCAACTAATGCTGATGCCTTTCCTTCGGGATCCGGCTCTATGATTTTGCCATTAAATTCATTGCCTTTGCGCAGTACAACTAGTGAAAACATTCCAACCGGTGCATTTTCAGCGTGCGAATAAGTAAAAAAGCCCGTCCATAATCCGGACACATCGTTTGCTGAAACCAGTGGTGAAAATAAGATTAAAAGTGTTGCTATTCGTTTAATCATTTCAGCCCCAATCTATCATTTACAATTTAACAAGTGTAGAGCATCTCATTATGGTAGCAAATTCATCACTGAACGGCGTTTCGACATTACGTTATAAACTATGTCCTGTTATTAATTATGTCCTGCTATTAATTAAGTCCTGCTTTCAATGACGACTCGGCAGTTGCTAATCCAATCAAAAATATCGAAGCTTCGATTTCTGAAAATTTCGCTGACGGATTGCTAAATCTGTAGGAATTTCTTACACAACTCTAGCCAGTCTTTGATATTATGGCAAATTATCCCAAATTTTAACAAAACAAAGCTTTATTTAAGCTAAACACAACCGGTGGCCGATGAGCGCATTCGATGAAAAACCGACGCTAGTATATCGTTACGACAATCAAATCGATCGAGATTGGTTTTTAGAACAGTTTTCACTCGACTTTACGATTCATTTTTGTACCGACGACGAACAAGCACTGCAATTAATCGATACATCAACGAATTACTGTTGTCTATTTTTAGATTACGATAATACCGACAACCTACTCCAATCACCTCTTCTAAACGCAACAAGCACGCAGTCGTCGTTACCCATCTTTATTATGGGTAAGTCCATTAATATTAATACGATTGAACAGCTATTGCGGCACCATAACATTAAGAAATGCTATTCCGCGCCCTATGATCTTGGTCGGATTCGATCCGATGTCTATGAAGCTAAATTTAATCTATCATCCACTTCAGTCGTGAATCGACATTGTGAGCCCCTTACCAATCCCGGTGTACTCATCGTCGACGATGAAATTCTGGCAACAAAATACCTTGTTAAGCAGCTGCAAGAACGTGAACCTGATATTCCTTTTTTAACAGCTTCGAGTGCTGTAGAAGCGCTAGCTCAGTTGCGCGAAGTCAATCATGACATTGCCGTCGTCATCAGTGACCAACGGATGCCAGGAATGAAAGGTGATGAACTGCTAAAAGAAATACGGAAGGCCAATCCAAATATCATTCGAGTCCTAACTTCAGCCTATCAAGATGTCGATGTCGCTCTTAGCGCTATTAATGAAGGTCAAATCTATCAGTATTTAAAAAAACCCTGGCAAGCCGATGCCGTTCAAACACTGATTCGAGACGCATTGTCGCTTTATGAGAGAGAATGTGAGCAGAATAAGCAACAACAAGACAAAGCTGTGACCGCCTATCAAATAATCTATCAAACTCGGTTGGAACGCTTATCAACTTGCATTGGACAGCTAATTGACGAGTTTTGTGAATCCGAGGTTTTTGAACAATGTCATCGATTCTTCAAACAGATTCAGACGGATTCGACACTTCGCAATATTCAATCAGCTGTTCGCGCCAGCGAAAACACATCTCTTGAAAACCAATTAATCGAAGAGATCACCACTCAGGTAAAGACTATAATCTCACTCCTCACTCCGTTGAAAACGATGAGTCAAACGCAAATAAAGCAACTAATGTCTGACCTTGTAAACGAAGCATCAATCCATTTTTTACCCAGTCACCATCAAACATCGGAACTGAGACAACTCCAATCCAAGTTAAGTGAAGAAAGAATAACTGAAGAGCAAAGTTTCTCCTTAAATGAGTCGCATAACGCCATAATCAGGAAAGCTCTCACGATCTTTCAAATTCTATCTGCACAGTCAGATTCACATACAACGTCATTTAGTCCGCTCTCTCAACAAGGCTCGTTCGGACTCTCAACCAATACTGAAAATCCGATTCGCTGCTATAAGGGATTGTTTGATCCTATCACTCAAGTATCAAAACCGTTTATCGAATATCAAACGGCTGTTATATTTTTGATAATACTCAAATCTCTAACCAACAATATCATCGAGCTCATTCCGGACACAGGCAGCTTCAGGTTAAATATTCGGCTGCCTAAAGACGATGACTCTGGGAAACAGCCGCTATGAGCTCACACTCTAAGAATCGGCTTTATGTGACAGTTGATAAACTTTTATACCGCGAAGCTTTAATGTATCAACTATTGTTGCAACCAGATTTTGAAATAGTGGGCGAGTCGAATAGCGGTGTAGAAACCATTTCTCAATTACCCAGAAGCCAAGCATCCATTCTTCTGATAGAGGAAGATTTAAGAGACAATGATGGCCTAACCATTTCCGAAGTATTACTCGAACGCATTCCTGAGCTATCGATTGTACTTTTAGTCGACAAAAAGTTTAGCCAACAACGGCTTTCTATTTATTTAGAGGCGGGTATTAAATCGGTAGTTTCAAAAACTCAGCCCATCAAAGATTTAATCACGACATTATTTTATGTCCAATCAGGTCAAGTCTATATTGATGCAGAGCAATTTAGAGAACCCAATACGGATCCAATATTAGACCACGGCAAGTTTCTCGATTTATCAGAACGCGAACAAGAAGTTGCAAAGTTAATTGCTCAACGCGTTTCCATAAAAGACATTGCCGACTCACTGGGCGTTTCTAACAAAACAATTCACACTTACAAAGAACGTATTCTGGTAAAAATGGGTTTTGAGCGAATTCCTGAGCTCATGTTATTTATGCACCGATACACTAGAAACATTAGCCTATGATCTTTTTTACCGCCAGCCAACAACTCAATGCGTTATCCCATGAAAAGCGACAAGAGTTTGAAGATTATTTTTCTCGTAACCTTCAATTAAGACTACGTCCTCTATTCGGAGATTTGTCTTTATTCATTTCCATTATTGGGGCGATTCTATTTGTCCTTATGCAAGCACAGACCCTTGGCAGCTGGGAAAAAATTCATCCGCTTGTCTATGTTTATATTTTCTCATTAGTAGTTCTTGCTGTAGCACACCGCACCACGAAACTCCGATTAAAGTCGCCCTTAATTGTCTATCTTATGTTTTTTACCATGGCGTTCTTTGGCTACCTGGAATACTGGGCAAAAAAAGGAGAAGTCGCTCCTTTACTCGGTTTATTTTTCTTCCTGTCTTCCGTTGGGTTTATTACCTTATCGCTATTTCACAGTTTAATCTTAGTCATGATAAGTTTACTACTACTAGTAGTCGTTACCCTGTTGATTCCAGACATAATAACGCCCTATACCCATGTAGCTAAACTTTTGTCCAACTGGTTAATGACAAGCGCTATCATCGTATCACCGGCTTCAGCCCTTTTTAATCGCTGGTTATTCCGAAATATTTTAGCGTTACAGTTTTTATTAAAAAATACCAACGATGAGCTAAAGCAAGTACTACAGACCTTAAAAGCGACGGAAGAACAATTAATTCAACAACAAAAGCATCAAGCTCTTAGTCACATGGCTTCAGGCCTGCTTCACGAAATAATCAACCCTGTTAACAGCTCAATTCAAGCCATTCAATATGCAAAGGGTATTAATAAAATTAAAGAACTCGATGAAGCTCTCAACGATGCATACCAGCAACAAAACCGAGTTATTAATATTGTGGAGGAGTTAAAATCCTTTGCCAAAGAAAAGCCGGATCAAGAAAAGAAACCAGCCAACTTCAATACTTTACTCAAGGACGCGCTGAGCCTCTGTCGAAATGAGCTCTCGAATATTAAAATAGTCAACAAAACGGCAAAAAACTTAACCATAAACTGCTACCCAACTGCTTTTACGCAATTAATAGTTAACCTGTTGCAAAACTCAATAAAAGCATTATCGGTTAAGAGCAATAACAATGAACCCGAAATACAAATTGATTCTAAAGTCATATCCAATGAACTCACACTAAGTTTTCAAGACAATGGAATTGGTATTACAGATGACGCTTTACAGCGTATCATGGATCCATTTTACACCTCAAGCGACACCCCTGAGCGACTTGGGCTTGGATTGAGCATTTGCCAAACTATTATGAGACATCACAATGGCCAATTAAATATTTACAGCAAGTCGGGACATTGGACGAAAGTACAGCTTTCTCTGCCATGCTCAGCAGATTATTAAACTATTCATGCTTATAAAATCTAGCTTACAGGATTTGTCGGTTTAAAACTTATCGAAATACTTGGAGCAACTCTTTAGCCCTTATAAATAAGGGCTAATCTATCTCAAAGTATCGCATTAATGGCTATTAGTTATCATATTGTTACGGTAAACAATTACCATAAATAAGTTATACGCCAATTAACTCCTTTACCATTACTCTCTGGACTAAACCGTTGCCCTTCTATATTAGAGGCTATTAATGCCAGTTTAGAAATGGCGAAATCTCCGAAGTAAGTATTGACGCCGACTTCATAAGTATCATTAACGTTGCCAGAATCCAAATCACGTAAATCGGTCCAGTTAAATCGCATGTACCATTCCCAACTAATATCAGAAGCAGGTTTTACTGATTTCAATTTCCCTTTTTTATAGCGTAACTTAGTATCATCAGCAAAAAAACTACTTTGAATATAACCGCCATGCAAATACCCATCTCGTCCATCTATGTATGTTACTGACTGATTAAAAAGCTCTGAAATAATGGTCAACTGACTGGATTGAAACATCCACTCCAATCCTAATAAATTGGATTTATCAGCGACAAATTCAATACTTCGATATACATTATCTGCAGTCACAAAACCACCTCGATCCTTTACTTCAAATACCGACTGGTTAAGATCCCTGTGAGAAGTCGCAATACCAAAGTGCATAAACGTTGTGTCACTCATTGTTAAGACGGTCGTTAAACGACCAGTTAATGCATTAACTCGAATATTATCTATTTCATCTTGATAGAAACCAAATTCGCTGGTCCACGACTTTTTATTGAAACTCCAGGAGAAACCTAAGTTTCTTCCTGGTGAAAAAGCATTGGTCGATATTGAACGTTCCGCCGCATGCACCTTGGTAATTCCGGTCAATCGCTCAAACCCGAACGGTTCTTTTATATAGCCCAGAGTTATCTCAGTGTTTTTTAGACCTCTATATTCAAGATAAACATCACCAAACTCTGTTTCATAGTCATCTTCATTTTGTTCAACTTTACCTTCAATCTGTGCTTTCCAGTTTTTATTGAAGTCAATATCAATGCCCAGTTTTCCTCGTCGCAACACCAACTCTTGTTGACTCTCCCCTTCCCGATTGTAGAATCCATTAAAAATTTCTGCACCAAGAATTATATCACCATCTATTTTTATAAAAGACTTTTCCTTGTTATTTTTATTATTGTCAACTCTTTCCGGTTCAGCGTATGCGACCGATAAGCTCGTTATTAAAACTCCATATAAAATATAATTGTTAATCACTGTCTTTTCCCGCTGCATAGTGAAGCCTTAAAATAGCTGTGTCCTTTAGAAAGTTAATAGAAATAATTTTAACTCTAATAATATCAAGTCCCGTTCGTTCTCTGAGATCACTTATCAATAGACTTTTATTTTCTGGTTTAATGTTAGAGATAACATCATACTCAACCTCTTTTTCTAGAAATGCGGGAAGCAACCAGCGAGTTTCCAGAACAAAAGCTACAACGATGATAAAAATATTCAACCCGACGAGCTCCCAGTGTTGAATTTTCCCAACAGCTGATAGCAGAGCAATGGTGATAACCAAAAATAAATAGGTCATATCTTTAATGTCAATGGCTTCTGTTCGATACCGAAGCATTGAAAATATAGCAAATAAGCCAAACGCAAACCCCATCGAAACATCAGCGTTATGCAGCAAACTGGTCACCAAAAAAACACCAATGCCAAATAGAGTAAATGCTGCGGTATTATTTCTATGCTGTGAATAATGAAAATAACAACGAACGAGAATAATAATTGATATGGAGGATATCGTTAGCCGCCATAAAAAGTCAGAATCGAACACCTTTACCTCCCTTGATATATAGTGGATAACATTTCTTGATTATCTTCTGTGCTAAAATCACGGTTTAGATCCATATCGGATCTAGTTTCCCCGCTTACTCTTTCATGCTTCATTGACTTGATTCTATTCAATATTCGTTTGAACCGATTAATCTTAATATTTCCGGTTTGAGTTAAGCCAGAACCGATACAATACTTACTTAGAGACACTTCACGAAACCCACGTTTTCTAAGTAATTGGTAAGCGAGAGAATCCTTGGTATTTTTCTCTCTTTTCACCTCAACAATGACATTATTGGTTAGTTGGTGTGATTTGAAATTTCTTAATGAACCAAATGAAACATTTAGATCAATGGTGACACGCTCTTTATCAACCATACTCATTAAAGTCATTCGTTGATATTGAATATTTATTGACGGTTGCAATAAAGAAAGTTCAACTGGACAGACGTTCGAGATCCATTCGTCTAATGAATGTATCGCTGTTTGAGCAATTAGCGACCGCCGGCTCTTGGTACATACTCCCTTATTGTCCTTCTTTTTTACTTCCAGATACCGAGCACCTGTCGAAAGGTAGTGACGGACTCGTACTTTGTATCTTGAATAGGCGCCATTATGATGCATATTATAAAATTTCATATCCGATGTATCAAAATAGGTTGAGTTGTATAAAAACATGTAATCTTTATTTATAGCCAACAAACTGTATTGCTTTGAAAGCTCACTTAAATATGAGCTCAGTATATCGAGTGGCAATAAGAACTTACTTTCCTGCCTTTTCATCAGAGCAGCTTTATTTTGCTGCTCCAAGTTGTGTTTTTTAAAATTCGGAAGAACAATCATTATTCAGATACATTTTCATTAAATTCAATATTACCATCGATATGTAAGTTAATATCGGTTTGATTTTCACCTATAAAAACAGATTCGATAATGAACTCTCCTGTTCCACCAAGAGCTATTGTTTTAACGCCCATAGGTAATGACTCATCAACCTCGAACAAAATGATATTGTTGGCAAAAGCATGAAACTTGTGAGTACCTTCAATAAACTGAGGTTCCTCAATAAAAGCTTGTAATACGTAAGGTTTATAAAAGTCATTGCTATCTGCACCAATCATCAAAATGCTCATCACAGCTGGATTAGTTAACTGCTCCTTCTGAATTACAATGCTATCCACATTTAAACTCGCTAAATTTATACTTGCATTAACTTGATGTCCCGAGGGAAGTGTAAAGCGGAACTCACCTGTATCAGTACCATTATTCGCTACTGCGTGTGCAGTTAAGTTATACTTAACAGGGGCCTCACAGTTAAGAGGCTCATCTTTTAACAATTCAGGTTCACTACCAATATCTTGTCCGGTTATGGCTAAGTTAAGACGTTCTCGTTGTGATATAGAAACTGAAGCGTCGTCTGTTGATACATCGGAGCCATTAATAAAACGCAATAAAGTTTCAAGATTTTCGGTCGGCGTATTTGTCAGCTGAGCGATACGTTTAGCTTCTAAAGTTAACGCTTCTTCATCCCAATATAAATTCATAAATTCAGTTAATGTTTGAATATATTGATTACGATACATCTCAATGGAATAAAGTCGTTCAGCCAACCTAAAATTTCGATACACAGGTCCCGTTCCGGGTCTCGTAAAGTGAATAGGAGAAAAGCTTGCGTCAGCGCCCCACGGAATAAAATGAAACTTATTATCAATAGGAGAAAAGTAAATGTAAAAATTATTCGCATTGCCACTGGCTGAATCCCAATGACCAATTAATGTTTCAATAGCCCAGAATGAAATGAATTCATCAATATCAATAACCTGTTCGACCTCTTCAACAAAAGCTTCATTAGACAGAGAAAATAAGTTAGAAATACGCGTCAAATCACTTCTATCATTTTCACGTTCATTAGTTTTCTTTTCAAATTTGTCATTTAAGTACTCACCAAAATCGGCCAATTGCGCTTCATATAAATTACCTTCATCGTTACCAAAAGCCCTTTCCAAAAATGGTTTTTTAATAGGTTCAACATGAGTATAAACACCAAAGTCCTCGCCATTTACGGTCACTCGGGCAAAGTTGCATCGTGGTGCCTTTATTCCTGCTGCATCGAACATCGCATAAGAAAGACATTGTCTGGCATTCGAAACATCTTGGCGATTATTATTTAATGTCATTCGTTTCCGATTTTGATAGGTTTGCCCTGAAACACGATCGTCAAAATCGATTTTCAGTGATGGTCGAGTCGGGCTCAACGATCCCAAAAAGCCTTTTTTTCGAACAGTAACCTTCGGTACGGTGACACCATCGATGACGACCTTGGCCTTAAATTCTGTGTATTCAAATTCAGGAACGCAATCTCGAGAAGCGCTGGCTAGCGTTCGCCCTTCACTCTTCAGTTCGGAAAAATTTTTCTCGGACATAAATATTTCAATATTTAGTAATCGATCTTTTTCGAAAACATCACCATCTCCACCAAGGTTTTGTCCGGTAGCCTGCGAACTCTCGCCTTCAGTGCACCCTGCCAACAAGACGGTTATTGAAGGTATCAGAATGATAATTTTGGTGATTGAACTTAATGCCTTTAATATTTGATACATATTCATAATGGCTTCCATTTTTTTGATTGTAGCAAGAAGTATTACGAGGATATGACAATCTGTATGTAGGAATGTATGACAACATTAACCCAATAAATAAGAGCAAATACGATCATTCACAAAAACTTATTTAATTCAAATTTGGGATGCAAGGATGATGGCTTAGACGCTCATTTATTGCTGTTTCATTTCATATACGAGATCCAGCTCAATCGCATTTGAAAGTTCTAACTTTTTGTTTAGGATGTTTTCCAAGTCTTGTACGTCACGAATATTAGAGTTTCCAATAACAATCCACTGTCGTCTGCCGGCATTTTTTGCTCGATATAATGCCAGATCGGCAAGCGCCAAAAGTTTTTCCCATCGGGGTTCTTTTTCTCGAGTATTAAAAAAAGGAAAAATGGTTCCACCTATAGAACAGGTTACCTGTATATAAAGACCATCTCTTATTTTATAAGGCTCTTTATTGACTTCGCTTAATACGCGGCTGGTATAGGCAGCCACTTCATGTTTATTTTTTACTCTTCCAATTACAATGAATTCTTCTCCTCCCCAACGAGCAAGCAGATCGGTTTCGCGAGTTACATGGCCAAGTCGAGAGGCAAATTCAATTAACACTCGATCACCTGCATCATGACCGTAGTTATCATTAAGGTCTTTAAAATAATCGATGTCGATGGCAAGAATAGCGAGCTTTTCTTCCGAGTGTCGATCGCGCTCACGGAGCACTCTAGCTAACTCTCGTTCAATATTCTCATTCAAATATGAACGATTACCTATCTTTGTTAATGCATCAATATAACTCATTTTCTGATATTGCTGAGAAAGTTGATGCTTGGCTCTGAGTCGTCCCCATATAATGAGTATGATAAGCACTGCGAATACAAGTGATGCAGCCAACGCTTGATTTCGGTAAGTAAGCTTCAATTCAGAAAGTCGATTTTTTTCTTCGAGAATCATGATTTCCTTTTCTCGAAGCTTCGCATTATTTCGCTCTTGCTCAATACTTAATATCGTTGTTCGCTTATCATTAAACGTTTCACTTAACAAATCGGCGTACTTCTTTTGATATTCAAGACTCTGCTGATAGTCACCATTTCTTTCATGCACCCAACTTAATTCTCGCAACGTACTAAGCGCTTTATCAGTCTTGTTATTCTTTAGATAATAATCAAGCGCGGCAACGTATAAATCTAACGCATCGGAATATTGATCTTTTAAAACTAATAAATACGCTTCTAGCTCTTCTACTTGCTTTTGATAACTGTCTTCATTTCTATTATTAATACTTTTATAAAGACGCTCCAAATAGACTTCACTTTTATCCAAGTTACCATCATCCAGATATAAATACGTTAACCAATATAAAATATCGCTTTGAATTCTGGGATAGGATTCTATACGAGGATCATTTAAAGTGTTTAGTAAACTTGACTCGACCTCATCCCTAATCGATTTGGAACGAACAGAGTGCTTATTGTTCGGTAACTTTTCATAACTGCTCTTACTTAATAGATACCCCGCTTGATTGGCAATGCCATGAAAGTATCCATACATTGACTGTGTCTCTTTGGCGATGTCAATGGCTCGACGATTATAATTAATTGCTGAATCAATATCGCCAATAGAAGAATAAACAGTCGCCAAATTACCGTAAATAACAGCAATTTCATCGGTCTGCTTGGCTTTCTCATATATTTCGAGAGCCTTACTAAATCGTCTTATTGCTTCATCGTAAAGCCCCAAATCACGTTCGGCAATCCCTATTAGATTTAATACATCAGCAACATCGGTCATCGTAAAGTCATATTCAATCGTCAGTGGATCCTCATCAAACTTTAACGACTCAATATCAATACTATTGATTAGAGCTTCACCCCGCCGTTTTATTAAAATAGATTCAAGTTGATAAAATAATCGAGTGACTTCGAGTTTCTCAATAAAAAGCTTATTTTGTGTTGAGGGAAATTCCTTATTGTAGTCATAATATTGACTTAACCATTCTTGGTAAGCTCGATATTGCTGAGAATAAAGTAAATTCAAACCTCGAAAATAAAGCGTTAGACCAATTAACTCTTTATTTTCAACGGCTCTTGCTTGTTCAAACAATTGCTCCAATTGTCGGGCTTTTTCTTTTGCATCGCTCTTTTTATTTCGAATAACTTGATTGAATTGATCGTACAAGCTTAAACCTGTCAAATTCTCGGCACTATGTATCTTTAGCCACCCTAAATGGGAGACGATGATCACTGCAATTATTAATCGGGAACTCACTCTCAACAGACTAACCTATAAATCGAATCATCAAACTCGATAAATTCATAAGATATTGGGCATTATTCTCAATTGGTTGACACCTTCGCCATGAAACAGGCAATAAGCTTTGAACAAAAACTAAGTTTTAGACTAAACCAACACCATAAATTGTAGACCATCTCCCTATTTTCACCCGAAAAACAGCCAGTTAGTGAGTACGACTTGAAGGAAAATTCATACGACGCCACGGAGCTCAACCAATAATCGACTCTAAGAACCACTTGAGAAGAACCTCAAGTGCAATGCCGTATGTCAACTAACCCACATAATCAAATATTGGCGTTAATTATGCATTGAGATTTGCGACATATGTCTGATTTTTGACCATGTCTATTTGATACATTCTCGCCATACAGATGCTTATATAGCGGTTCAGGCATCTATAAGACGAGTAGAAATTAGTATATACAAGCTAACAAGGAGTCTGCGGTGTTTGCCCAACGTTACGCAATTAAACAATATATGAAACATTTGCCGGAATTGTTAACCCAGCTTTTCGGAAAACAAGCTCATTACTCACAAATTCAGGTGAGCCAAGCTGTCGAATACGCAGGTTTAAGTGGACGACACATTCACTACGCCTTTCTTATTTTTGCTGACAAAAAAGCCATCATCCGCGAACTGAATCTATCGCAAGAAACGGTTTCTCATATGGTTAAAGCCATTGAACACGTCAGTCGTGGCGACGCAATTGATGCTTTAGCAATCAGCACTTTTGAAAATGCCAATTCTTCAATGATGAATTCGACGTCTTCTTACAAACAGTATTATCGAGGGTAAACGCTTCGCGTAAACATTTCCAAATAGCCAATGTATTATCGCAAAGGTAGGAATAGACAAATCACGGCACAAATCTGATGTAATATAGGATAGTGACTGATAGCTAGATAACAACTTGAAGCTTTCTAAATTCTTTACTGAGAGCGGTCAATTTAAACTTCCCTGCTTCTTATTTTCTCTTAACCTCTTTTTCATCTATACTACAGCTCTGTAACTTCATAGAAGTACAAAATCTTATATTGAAGGATTCATTGATCCGAAAACTCAATCGAATACAAACCAACCATATCTATCATCATGGATCGTTTTTGAGCATTATCCTATGAGACCTGAAAAAACAACATTAGCGTCAATCGATCTAACCCCAATTGACCGAGAGCAACTGTGTAACTACGAACTATGGGCGCAAGACTTTTTTACCGATACCAACGCGATTGAAAATCCTTATTTGGATATCACGCTTCAGCTCGATATAACTCAAGCAAGACTATGCTACGAAGCTCAATCCATTGGTACTTTTACTGCGTATTTATATTTTCATTTAATACAGGCTTTAAAAAAACACCCTGAATTTTTTTATCGGAAAATCAACAATCAATGGATGAAGGTTGAAAACCCTCCTCTCTTTTATCCCATTGCTCGCGGGAGTAAACGAGACCGTTTCTATGAAGCACTAATTCCTAATGTATTACAATTGAGTTGGCCTGAATTTACCCAACTTTACCAAACAGAAATTGAAAACAGTAAATTGAATACCAACTTAATTGGCAATGAGTTATACACTTACACTTTATTTATTGGTAACTTGCCAAATCTTCCCTTTACCGGTTTAACCATGCATGTAAATGATAGAATTAGTTGCCAACCCTTTTTCTATTTCGGTCAGCGCCAGACAATAGGTAATCAACTATTCGTAAGTTTGTGCATTAAATTTCATCACTCATGTGTGGATCCTTACATTATCGATTTATTGATTAAAGATTTTCAACGGCAGTTTGAAGATTGAATCGATATTTAATATTAAAAGGCTACTCATAAAGTAGCCTTCTTTCGCATGTATTTTAAGCAAGTAGTAAGTATTTATCTTACTGCTCTCAATCCTACATAAATATCGTTATTTTCGGTATATTCAACTTTTATGTAGTAGCGTGTGTACCGATTAGAAAATCGAATCGATTCATTAGCGCCGGGCCGATCCGAAATGACATCCCAATCATCTGTGGATGGCTGACCATCAAGTGGTCCACCAAAGGGATCTGCGGCTCTTAAATAAATCGTTGCATCGCCTTGCCGACCTGTGGTGTAAACTTCGTAATTCTGAGTATCACGTGTATAAGGTAAATCCACTTGATAGAACTTTACTCGTCGAAATTGAAGCTCTCCTCCGGCATGGCCTCCAATTAATTCAAATTCAGAGCCAACACTTAACGTTTCCCATTGCATGTCGCGAATTCGAATCGTTCGACTTACCGAGTCTGACTGCCCAGCAGCATTAGTAACGGTAAGAGTCGCTCGATAATCACCTTGACGAAAATAATGGTGCGTTGTGTTTGCAGCTGAAGATCGCGTACCATCACCGAAATCCCATCGATAGTCGACAACGTCAAGATCAGAGCGAGTATTATTCATAAAGGTTACATCGTGACCATTCATTTGAATAACATAGGAAAAATCGGCTTCTGGTGGCTCAGGCTCAGCTACTACCGTAACTGTTTTCGAATAAGTACTTCGAAAGCCATCGTTATCGACTACCGTTAATGAAACGCTGTAGGATCCCTCAGAAGCATAACGATGGGACGGATTTTGTGAGTTTGAATGGTTACCATCTCCGAAACTCCAGGACCAAGACTGAATATAACCATCGCTATCAGTACTAAGGTCATTAAAATCGACAGTTTGGTAATCAACAGAATAAGTAAATTCAGCCTCTGGTTTAGCTACAACATTGATATCCTTTTGGATCCATTGACCATTAAACTGGCGCCCCAAACTGTCCCCTGTCATTTTTGCCTTTATTTGCTTATTACCGGCTGTTGAATAAATGTAATGAAAGGCGTCGCCAGAAGGAGAAATTGACTTCGATTCTTGAGCACCATCATCCCAATCAATTAACAAATTAATAGTATTAGTAAATGGGTAACAGCTTCGCGCTGAAAAAGTTACAAAGTCTCCTTCACTTGAAAACTCATCGGCAACATTAATGACAGGATCAAAAATGTTCGAACCACCATCAATAAAGTCTTTGAAGTAAAGTGACTTTCCATACAAGGAAACATTGTCACAACCACCCATAGTATCTACAATCCACGAAGAGCAACTTAGCAACACCGACTCATCGTCACGTTCATCCCAACCACCTAAATTGCCCAAGTCGACAGGATAAGTACTTTCTCGATTAATTAATCTAAATTTGTAATACATATAAATTTCTGCGGCAACATCAATCATTGACGCAGTAACTTCTTCATTTCGACCATCACCGTCAGCATCACTGCACATATTGCCAAAATAACCGTAATAGCGAATAGGTATGGAACCCACAACACCAACTTCAACCTTTGCAATATCGATAAGCCCCCAATATAGATCAACCGCTACATCAGCTATCAACTTTATATAGGGTCGTAAAGTAACATCAGCAATTAATTCAAAGTTTCGTTCAGTATTCGATGTAAATTCATACTCCACATCATTAACGTCTTTACGACAACCATCATTAGTGCAATGCCAATCAATATTTACATGGCCTGTCATCGGTTGCTCCACCTCAAATGCAGCTGAAAGTTTTGCATCCAGACTTACGTTATATTTTGCATAGACCTCCAGATCGACCCCGATTTCAAAAATATAAACCCACCAAGAATTATCATAACGTAACAATGGAATCTTTACATCTTCATCAAACAGCTTTTTATTAAATTCGTAGGCAACATTAGCTTCCAAGCCAATTCCGCTGCCCGCTAAATTAGAGTTTGCTCTGACACGAGTGTACAAATATTCAACTTTGTAGTAGATCCCAATACACTTGTTTTTTTTCATTTTATAATGAATATCAAGAATCACTGAACCATTAGAATTTAAATTAACGTTCAATGAACCCGTTACACCGTTTTGAGCAAAGTCAAAAACTTCACTCGATTGAGGCGTTAATACTTTTGAAATGGTCTTACTCTTATTCTTCCAAACTTTGTCACATAACCCTCGTTGTTCCGAATTTTCAGAAGCTAATGCAGCTTCAAGATCCAAAGCTATGGTAGTCTTAGCATTAAGTTCTCTTTGTGAAATTTCTGACCAACGACGGAATCCTTTATCGTGTATAATTTCATCTTTTAGAGATTGAGGAATATCAGAATCTCTTACACCCGCCAAGGAGTAAAAAGCGTAGATTTCCTTATCTTCCATGAGCTTCGGATGACTCAAACCTTCATCTTCAGAACTATTCGCTCGAAAGAGTTCATTGTATTTTCTTTCGTCTATTTTAAGTTTTAAGTAATCATTCCCTTGGTACAACACATTCATTTCATTTTCAGGGGTAATTTCAGCATTAGCTGACTGAACCGCAATCCCCATAAATAGAGCACCTAAGGCGAGTTTTAATTTTTTCATTGAATACTCCAGTAACTGATTTAGTCGTATATAAAGCGAACGCTCTGTACAAACAGCTCGATTCCGCAGTCATCGGAAGAGTATTCGGTCGAGGATGGCTAGAAGTAGTGCCTATGAGACAAACACTATGACAATGGAGACGAGTAGAACATAACAGACATCATTGGAAAAATATGACCGATTATTTCCACTCAAAGTTATTATTTTAATAAATCAGCCATTAATTAATTGACCTCGACTACTAGCAATATGCAATTATCAATCTATTATTTTATCGATATTCATCCAGCAACCATCCTTTACCATTCCTTTACTAATTATGGCAATATTCACACTATCTCCCATTGATATTTTTAGTTATTCACACAATAATTGCCGTAATTTAAGGAATGGAATTAATTAATTTACCAACCGCGAATTAACACAAAAAATAACGTTAAACTCGTCACAAAATTGGTCGGAGAACTCGATACCGATTCTTTCTCCTATCAGCAGATTGATATTGATTTTAAGGAACTAAATAATGAAATTATCAAAATTAACAGGAATAATTCTAGCAACCTCAATGACTTGTTCTGTGCTAGCAGACGACCGAGGCTGGTACGCGGGCTTAGATATTGGCTCCACTAGCTACAGCGAGCAAGGATTCGAAGACAGTGCATCAAGCGGAAGCGCACTAGGTGGATGGAAATTTAATAAATATTTTAAATTGCAAGGCAATCTTTATAGCTTAGGTGAATATTCGAGCAATAGCGATATTGTAGATTCAGTAGAAATGAACGGACTCGCAATTACGGCTATCGGGACGTTACCACTTGGAGAAGCCGGATTCGAACTCTATGGTCGTGCAGGCCTTAGTATTATGAATTACATACAAAACATTGCTATTGGCGACGATACATTTGAAAACAAATCCACAGGTGATGCTATCGTCACAGGCTTTGGTGCTACATTTACTCACCCCGGCTTCCAACGTCTGACGTTTCATGTTGGCTTTGAAAATTATTACTTTGAAACGACAAACTTTTCTTCATCAGATAACAATTCGCATTCAATAAATAACGTTGTATTAGGAGCCAGATTTAATTTCTAATATAAGAAAACTAGGCTGATCGAAAAACACATGATCAGCCTTTCTTTTAAATATGAACCGATAATCAATAACAACCTACTCCAGATATCTCATTCTAAAGCAGACCTCTTAATTCATTAAGCCAATAACTTGTCGTAGATCAAATTTCTACTTCCGTGATTTCGTTAGGATATTCCCACAGTTTAACTGAGCGAGAGAAGAAAACATGAAAATTGACCGTCACAGTCTAGCCATTGAATTGCCCGAGTATAAAGAGCAAATACATCAACTCAAAATGGAAAATGCCCATTTCAGCAAGTTATTTGATGACTATCACGAAATCGATCATCAAGTCATTCGAATCGAAAAAGGCATTGAAAACACTAGCGATGAATTTCTAGAAAAACTAAAGAAGCAACGATTGTCTCTAAAAGATCAATTATTTGATATGTTAAAAGCAGCCTGAAAAACTGAATTAATCCAATAACATTACTATTTATTAAGAATAAAAGATAGTAGAACTCATAGGTTTTGATTCTACTATCTTTTAAAATTGCGAACTCACTTAAAGCGGAAGTCAACTTCTAGTAATCATTCACTCTAAAGTAGCCGGCGCGACCGATACACTTTATCTTCTGACCTAGAATGTAACATCAACCGTTCGTCAGCACCTTCTCCACCAGAATAGTCCCAGCGAGTGTATTTAACACCTTGTCTCAAACGTTTATTTAATCGTCTACTTCACCAAGATTCGAATAATGTCATTTGCATTAAGCTTTTATCTTACTTATCTAAAATTTGCTTAGGGTAATTAAAAGCCGAAATAATAAAAGTAAAAACTGTAAAACATTAACCAAATAATGCCCCACAGAAAAACAACTCTAGTTCGATTCATCGTTTGAAATAATAGATTCGTTACCCATTTGGTAAAATAAGAGAGCAAAATAAAGCGAAGACAACGAGCAGGTATCGAGATTAATAGGAATAAAAGTGGGCTCAAAGATAAATTTGCAGATTCAACAGCAAATATTTTATAAGGAATTCCAACAAGAGGACCAACAAATAATCCTAACAACCCCTGACTCTCGATTAATTGCTGTACTTTTTGAATCATCAAACTATCAATCGCCGGGATGGATAGTAACAACTGATAGCTCGACTCATAATAATAAGCTCCCATGACAAACATTAAACATCCACCGGCTAAAGCACCGACTGTTGAGGCAACAATCGCGGGTTTTAATGGCTGATTTTTCTGGGTAGCCAAGTACGTTAAAAAAACATCGGGAACGATAAAAAACAAGGTTGCCTCAAAGAATCCCCATAAAGCAGCTATTCGTACCTTTAATCCCATGATGGGGCCTTAACCTTATCCTTTAATTGCTCAAATGTTTTTACTAAGGCATTTTGAAAATCGCGACGTTCTCCCCCAAAAAGCAAGGGAGGATGAAAAGCAATGTCACAAAAAAATGGAACAAGAACAAACTTTCCTTTGGGTAAAGCTTTACCAAGTCCATGCATATAAATAGGGTAGACAGGAACTTCTGGGCACTGACTCGCCAACTTCGCAATGCCAAACTTGAACTCGGTTAACTTTTCAGGTTCACCACGAGATCCTTCTGGAAAAAAGATCAATATTTTTCCATCATTTAATGCACTTCGACAATCCGCTAATGGATCACTCTGACAACTTTTCTCTCGAGATATCGGTAAAATTCCAATGATACTCTTTGCAAACCAGGCTTTAATTGGATTCGATAAAAAATAATCAGCTGCCGCAACGGGTTGCACCTGACTTAGAAGCCGTATTGGTAATAATGAAATAAGTACCATGGTATCTAAGTGACTGTTATGGTTAGCGACAATAATTCCAGGACCTGACTTAGGCAAACTCGGCAAGTTACGGTAGTTTAGCCCAATAATTATTTTGACCAAAGGTCGAACAATCACAATAAAAAATAAGAGTCTTAAAGTATGATTAATTAACTTCATGTTTTCGTCCTTAATTAAAACGCAGTGTAGCGAACAAAATGAAAAAACAATGGCGCCGTGAATGTTAGACTGTCCAGCCGATCTAAAATACCCCCATGGCCGGGTATCATTGCGCTGGTATCTTTAATATCCAGCTCTCTTTTCAACGCAGAAACTGTGATATCACCAATAAAACCTGCAATACCAATAATGGCACCCGCTAGAAATCCATACCAAGCTTCAAGTGGCGTTAAAAACGGTGCAACCAAAGTACCTAATAGCGCAGTAGTAAAAACACCACCAAGAAAACCTTCCCAGGTTTTGTTCGGACTAATATGTGGAACAATCGCTCTTTTTCCTAACGACTTACCCCACAAATATTGGGCAACATCATTTAACTGCGTTAGCAAAACCGTAAATAAAATCAGTCCAGGTCCTGAAAAAGAAGTTGTGTTAGCGTTGGCTTCTGTTGCAGGAAGAATCGTTAAAAAAGCCAAATGACTGATAGAAAATACAGTAATCATTAATCCCCAATGAATGCTTCCGGCGGCCCGTAGAAAGTGTTTTGTTTCTCCTAAAAGAACCAGCCGGAAAGGTATAAATAAAAGCATGTACACCGGAATGAAAATAATAAACATTCCATACCAACCAATACTGGCCCAATAAAACTGTAAGGGAATACTTAAGTAAGCCCAAAATAAAACACGGCGGTCAACTTTTCGTGTCGGTATAATTGAAAAATATTCTTTCAGCGCTAAAAAGCTGATAAAACCGAAGAAGATAATTGACGCCGTTACCCCGGAAAGTAATGCGAATGCAAACATAGCAACCATTACCCACCAAGAGTTAATGCGCTGTTTCAACTCAGTGTAATCATGTTCACTATTTTTCTTACGTAAAATATAACTAATTATGGTTGCTACAATTAGCAAACCAAGAATCACTACAAAAACAATAACGACAGGATTATCTGAAAAAAATAGATTAAACATGCTCAACCTCCTTGATAGCATTTCGAATTCTTTGCACGACAGTAATAACGGTTAATAAAGACAAGCAAAGGAAGGTCCAATTACCCCAATAAATTATGTCATTAAACAAATTGATCACAATAATAAATAAGCTAATGTAAAGCGCTCGGTCACTCTTTCCCATTGGACCATCATACCGACGGGAAGCTCCAATTTGAGGTGCGATTAAACCAACGACCTCAGTGATAATGAATAAAAATAATGTGACAAGAATTAATGTCGAAGACAGTTCGGGTATCAATAACAAAGGCAAAAACAAAACCACATCAGCAACGACATCGCATAATTCATTGAGAAAGCATCCTAAGTTGGATTTCTGTCCATGCTCTCGTGCCAACATGCCGTCAATCGCATTAAGCGCCATGCGGACCAACCAAATAACTGGCAATACCAGTAATTGAGTTAAATTAAATGGTGCTAGAAAGATAAAAAGGCTGGTGACTATAGAGAGTAGTAATGCGAATACGGTGACTTGATTCGCGGTCACACCGCAATTGGCTAATGTTTGAACCAAAGGACGTAAGAGCGATTGAAATCTAGGTTTAAGCTCATACACACTCATCATTGCTTTTCCTTAAATATTGTTGACTGAGAGCAAGATTAGCGTCAGATGATTAAAGAACAATGATTACGATACTTGTAGTCAAAAGGTATAACATTAGTACACCAATGCTATACTTTACTAGATGTAAATGGAGCTCTCGAGTGCCTCTATCAACTCATAGAATTCAAATAACAAGGCATTCAATATTCATTAAAAGGGTTTTAAATATGTGAGAGCATGCTCAGACACAAACAAAAAAGCCCCATTAAAGGGGCTTTTTTAATGTTAATACGGATAAAAAATCACTCAATATTTTTAACGACCATTTTATACTGAAAGCTCGTATAATTACCCGTGATTAAAAAGATAAATGCCGTCTTACCGTCCAGTGAAAATTTGATCTCTTGTGCTGAAACTTGATCTTCAACATTCAAATTTATCGATTCACCAATCTTAGGGAACGGACCTTGCTCCATCGATAAGTCGTGAATACTTAACATACCGTCTTCGTACATAGCGGCTTTCAAACCATCAGGAGTCGGTTGTGTTGTCGCTAAATATTGGTTATCGCTTTCGAGAGAACCGATATAATTTAAGTTCTCATCGTAAACGGATTTTCCATGCAACATTCGCGAACCGTCTGCATCAAATGAAAGATATCGACGTGTAAAATAATCTTCACCATTAATCAATACCGATTGAAAGCTATTCGTTTTCGAATAGTAGACATAAAGTTCTCTTGCACCAGAGATTGATGGACTCTCAGCCCAAATAAACTTATCGCGCAGAAGATTACTTTTAACGACAGGGTTGTGAACCGATGGTGCATTTCGGGCTGAAAACCAAGGATAAGAATAAAGTGTTGGCCATTGATTAGTATCAGCGACAAAAACTTGATCGTTATTCAACCACTCAATCATACCTAACGTTTCATAATAGCATCGTGGTTTACTTCTGCTTTCCAACAAACGAAGTGTTTGTGGCTCGTAATGTCTAACGATACAGTTCTCCGCCGTAACTAATAATTCACTTCCATCAGGACTGAGTGTTAATGCCTTCGCACCGGCAATATCAATATTCTGAATAAGCCATTCATCATCTTCAAAATAAATTTTTGCAGCAGTCATTACATTACTATTAGAGTTCCAAAATACTCCATAAAAAGCTTCATGCTCTTCGTCATAAACGAGGCTCGAAGGATTCCCCGGCAATTCAACAATAGCATCTGAGTAAGACAACTCGGGTTTTACGATAAATCGTCCGCCGGGACGCTCCAAATCTAGATTATTTGAAATTTGAATACGATAGTCACCTGGTGGCAATGCAGGACTGTTCAACTTAATTTGTTGATTGTCGATGATGATTGGATCTTCCACCTCGACTCCCGCAACCGTCAATTTGGCACTTTCAGTTAAATCGAAACGTTCACCATTAACAACAATATCAAACGACTGATTTTCGTAAATCACATAGGGTAATACATTCGATATTTGCGGGAAGCTAACATCAAGAATGACACGAATGCCTCGTACCGTTGGCTCAACATACTCGCCTTGATAGGTCACCGTCACCGATGTTTCATAAATATTATTTTCAAGCGTCGCCAGTTGTTCTTTAATCAACTCAAAAGAAGCGGTCGCCACTGTCTCACGATCATTACTTAATTTTTTAACCGATAGCCAGTTGTCACGACTCTCAATTTCCCACTCTAACAATTCACCGGTGTGCTCAAATGTAATCGTCTGCAACAATTCTTCTAAGTTGGTTTCGGCGGTGATATACCAGCTCACTTCTTCAGGAAGCAACAATTGCGGAGGCTCGAGTACGTACATGACTTCATAGACATACACAGCACCGGTATCAGAAACGATTTCAACATAGGCGGTGTACATGTTAGGTTCAAGATTTGCCGTATTTGGAAACAAGCGATACGTATTCGAATTATCATCTAAGACAATATTCAACCAGTCGCTTGTTTGCCCAGAATATCGAATCGATACTGAATAGGCATCTGCCGGAACATCACCGTTAAAAAACATGAGCGTTTCACCGCTGGTAATATTTTCGCTGCCACTTGCTTCAATAAACTCTTGAAAATGCGTTGTCAGCCCATTGTCAGGAAGATTCACTTTAATAGAAATAACGAGCGGATCGTTGTCAGAGTATCCATTATCATAATTCACAACAATATTTTCGTTTTGTTGACCGGACAAGTTCATTAAAGACTCATGGCTTAATTCAACTTTATAAGTTGAGACTCCGTCAGACTCCACTTCTCCTATTTTTATCCAATCGGCACTGGGAACAAAGTCTAACGGCATTTGTTTACCATTAAATTCAAAATTGATGGATTGAGAAAATGTGCTTAATGACAATTCGCCCTGCAAATCAAAAATCAGTTCTGATGGACCAGAAACCATTGGGCGTTCAACTTTGTAGTCAACGATTAATGTCGTTTGCTCACCATTTGCATAAGTGTGTTTTACTTTCGCCCTGTAAGTACCTTCCGATAACTCCGTGGTATTCGGTTGCAAATAATAGCGACCACCATCCAAGATTGTCGAAAGCCAATCTTCACCTTCAGTTTCATACTCAGTCTCAATTGAATCACCTTCATTTGCTGAGAGTATGGCATTACGATTTGTGACGACTTCTCTCTCAGGTAAACTTTCGGCACCCTCTCCTGTCTCGAAAGAAACAAAGGTCGGCATATTGCTATAGTCATAGAGAAGAGACTCTGCGTATCCATTATCAACGCGCTGTGCCACTCCAATTTCATCAACCAACCATAAAACAGTATCGATTGGAAAACTAAAAGACTGACCCGAGACTTTTGTACTTAGTCGTAAGTTGACTCGAATCTTTTTCGCATAAAATTCTCCGGTCGGAGTTTGGATATTCTCAGAGCCCAAAAATGTTACAGAGCCAGAATAAGACAAAGCTCGCTTCCCATATTTAGGTTTAATGTTTATCTTGCCCTTTCCATTAACGCGATTTACGTAACCAACAGACCAATCACTGGAATAGTACGTCACCGGCTCTGAGAAGACAGCATCAGCTTTGAATACTTGAGTTCCCGAATTCGTTGATGCAAGAATTTCGGGAATGTACAAGCCTAAGAATTCGATCGAACTTTCTGTTGTATGAAAATATTCTTTAGCACCTGTAGAGTATCGGAAAGGATAGACTTCATAGCCGGAAAGGTTGATTGGCGTTTCATTCTTTACCGTACCAAGAAAATCAGTGTAGACCCACTCTTTATCTTCACCGACGGGAAACAATGAAAAGTGCTTGTTCTCTTGGACTGATTTGCCACCGGAGCCACCGCCACAAGCAGAAAGAACAAATATTGAGCAAAGTAAAAACGTTTTTAAAGAAAATATCGCGCGCATGAACAAATAGTCCTTCAACAATCCAATGGTTGAAACATCCAAAACAAAATATCGCGCGATTGTATATATCGACCTGCGTTAATTCAAGAACCATTATTGTTACTAATCACTTTTTCCTTAGAGAAACGCTCGAATATTAACTTTCTCTTAAATTAGTGCTTGGTGAAAGGAAACTCCGTCATCGACTGATTGTTTTTTATCCGCTTTTTCTTTAATTAGGAGCGACAAAAAGACTTAAATCCTGTTGCTCGTCCCAATGGCGAATTTACAGCTCACGGAACGAGCGATTTTTACTGTTTAATTAATCAACAACTCGAAAGTCAGTTTCTGCTTCTAAGCGATAACTGTCATTAAAGAACAGTCGAGCTGAATAATTACCCGCCGGTAAAGCGTTAAATGTCGCAGAACCCCGTTTTTGTTGACGCAAATAGACCCAGGTAATGTATTCAGAATTGGATGCGCCTCGGCGGTAAAGCCCTATCCAATCGTATTCATCACCCGATGCGTTATCAAAACGAACCAGTATATTCTCTCTCGTTGAAAATGTTGTTTTATCCGTCGTCACGACCGGGTCTGTTTGATTTGCGGAAATCACCGTAAATCTTGCCGAAGCTTCAACCGTGTAACTGTCGTTAAAAAATAATCGAGCTTCATATCTCCCGGCTGGTAATGATGAAAACTGTCGCGCACCGCGAGTCGCGCCGTTCAAATACTGCCAGTCAAGGTACTCAGTCACCGGAGTTCCTTCGCGATACAAACCAATCCAATCGTATTGATCGCCAGAAGCACCACTAAATCTAACCTCTATATTTTCTGTATCTTCATAGGTTGATTTGCTTAGAGAAACTGAACCGTCTGGATCAGGATCGGGTCCTGGACCCGAACCACCATAAATTGCGGCGGCGGCTGCGATATCTCCATTAGACAGTTTTGTTCCATTTCCCATATAACGCGTGTCCACACCATCTTGCTTAGGCCAAATAGTGGTTGCACCGTTAATCCCAAACGCGGTAGTTCGATAATGCATGATCGAGCGATAATCATAAGTACCATGATTTTGCCCTTGACGCGTAGAAAACTTTTCAAAGTTGTATCGCATATCGCTTTGAATGTTGTTCCAATAGATGGTTACGTAGTTATCTCTATCCGTACGAGTTTGCTCGTGAAAAAATCCAACCGCATGCCCAAGCTCATGAACCGCAGCGCCACGTCCGCAACCCCGCGCCAAGTTTACAATTTGTCGGCCACCCTGCTTACCAATCCAGGAACTACAACCGCCGCCATTTTGAATGTAAATATAATCTTGTTGATTCGTGCGCGAAACAAATCGTACATTCGTATTTTGATGCCAATGATTAAATGCATACTGCATATCTTGACGAGCTTGACTCGTCAGGTTGGAAGCAAAAACATAAGGCACAACACCATTGGGCCATTTATAACCCGAGGATGGATATCGAATTGCGCCTAAAGAACTCACACCATCATCTTCTGGAAACTCTTCTCCAGTAACAATTTTTAAACCATGTTGCTTAAGATCACTGGTGTATCCCAGTATCATGTCACCCGAATAAGCAACGCCATCAACATCAACGACGGTAATCGACTCACCACTATCCGTAACCACTTCAAAAAGCTCTCTTCCTTTACTGCTATGCGCCCATAAGGAATCTTTGGTATAGCTCGGTTGTAAAGATTCGCTATCGACACTGACTTTTTGTGAGCTATTCACTGAAAAGCTCGATAATATAAATAAAACTAATATCAAACGATACACTGTACTCATGACATCTCCTAACTTAAACCAATACGAATTAAAAGCACTTTAAAATGCTACGAATACTACGGTTATTCAGAGTCTTTTGTTGCTACATCGAGTAATAGCATGGTTGGTAAACTTGACGAATTCAAATTAAATCAACAAGAAAATTATTGGGTAAAACGAAGCGAAAAAAGCCATTAAAATGTTCAAGTAATTTTTGTTATGCAGTTCATTAATTTTAATAATTTAAAATTTAATTTGTTATAAGCAATTAAGTTAAAAGATCAAATACGATCTATCTCGCTAATGATATTGATTTATTTAAAAATCGCTCAGAGGAATAGTAAAAGAACTATTTTTCTTATATACGTTATCGAAGATTTTTAAATCCATTGAGCTTTAAGCTTTGAGATTAAATAAAAACTTTCCTAACGAATTAACAAGTCTTGTCCAATGAGCATAAACTTATCGACAGTCTCCTTAAGTTCGTCGGAGGTTAATGCAGGGACACCGTAAACTTGGGTTTCACACTGAAAGAGCTTCTTAACTCGATTCATTAAGATTGAAAAGTCACCATCACCAGAAACCAGAACAATACGGTCAAGATCCCGCGCATGTTCCATAATATCGACCGCAATGCCAACGTCCCAATCGCCTTTGGTTGAACCATCCCTGCGCTGAATATAAGGTTTCAGTTGAACTTTAAAACCGATCGCTCGTAATATATTTTGAAACTGTCGCTGCTTTTCATCACCCCGATCGATCGCATAAGCGTGCGCCTGAACAACGGTACAATCGGCCGTAACCGCACGCCAAAATTTATTGTAATCAAAATGACGCTTATACGACTGCAAGCAGGTGTAATAAACATTTTGTACATCTACATAAACACCTAATTTCATCAGCAATTTCTCTTAGTAATTTCTATTAGTCCTATAGCGGCATTCATTCAATCGGCTTTCATGACACCGAATGCGACTACACGCTGTAGGCAATGCTCAACGAATGATCGGCCAATCGTCGCCGACAGTCTTTAATTGCCGCCTTAAAAAAGCCTCGAAGATGCTTATTGAGATGTCGCTTAACCATGCGCTTATCAATATCTTTCAACTGACAAAAAAGAGCCAATGCATAAGTTGCTTCATCTTGATTTAAAATAACTTGCCTTACCGGCGATTGCCCTCCACCACAACCGCCGCATCCTCCAGCTCTGGCGACAATGGCACTATTAGCAAAAACTATCCCAAAGCCCATAAATATTCCGACCAACTCACTCGCCATAGGCAAATAGTCTCGGCCGCCAGGTGGTAATTGGTTTGAGGCTCGCAATAAGTGATTCGATAAACCTTGAGCAAAGTGAGCAATAATCCCTTCTGGGCTTCGCAATTGCTGTGGATGAAAGGTGAATGTCAGTGTCGGATCGGACGACGCGGTCTCGGGCATTGAATAAAAAGGAGCAGAGTCGCCCGACACAGAAAAAGTTGGTGATGTTGTTGCAGTTATCGATTGAGAGCTGAATGTCGCAGTCGCTTTTTCGCCACGAAGCTGTCCATTCACGATGATGTTTCCTTGAGGTGGCACTTTACCTGATGTCTCAACATTCAATAATTGAGTCGGCCAATGCGACATACCCGCATAAGTCTTCACCTGTTTTAAAATTAAGTCTGCCATTCCATCAGCAGAGTTTTGTGCACCGGGAAAGTAATCGTTATTCGGTAATATAAGCCTCGTTTCATTATCAAATACATCTTTATCAAGGTGTTCTATCGCCCATGCAAAAGTATCGAAAATCCATTCGATACTTTCTTCATCGAGAAGCTGTTTATTGCGACCAAATAAATGAAACATGCTAGAAATCTTATACTATCAACTCAAATTTTCACTAGTATGGCAATACTACTACAAAGAAATATAAATATCAGAATAAACCAAGAAGTTTTACCTTCACACTCTTCTTCGCTTTCGGGTTTTCCGCCCCTTGATGTCGTTGACATGTTGCATAAAACCTTTAGACTGAACTCACCTTTAAGAATGCCTTCGATTTGAAGCTCTCTCGGCATCGACTCACCGAGCTAAACTGGCTCTCAACACTCACCAAGTCATTTCTAAAGCTAAATCACCTATTACTCATAGGTCCATTTAATCATTAATAGCGCAAAAATGGATTTAGCCTGCCACTAAGGTGTATTTATCATGAAAGGTATTAGCGATTTAAAGCTGGTTGGCATCGATGCGAGCCGTCCTCCGGTAATTAGAAAAGAGCCTTATATAGAATTGTATTTTAAACTCAATCAAGAAGCACCTCTCGATTGGCTTAAAGAGTTTAACGACTTTGTAAAAAATGGGCCTTACCCAATTAAAATTAAACCCGATGATAGTTCAACCATCGAAACCTGGGTTCGAACCTCTGCCGAAGTTAAGCCTGCCTTCAATGAAATAAAAAATGCGGTTCATACGTGCATTAAAACCTACGTCGACCGCGCTTTAGCACAAAAACAAACCGAGCAAGTCGAGACGGGAGTTAGCCTGAGCAAAGAACAACTCGAACTCAATAAAATCATCGAAAGTCTAGATTTTGATCAAGAAGAGGCTCGTTGATAAGTTTAATGTAAAAATCTCAATGCTTTGAAATTGATTAAATAAATGCTCAATTATTGTTCCTGGCATTGAGCGTACTTTTTCAACTCTGGTTTGGGTTATGTTAAACTAACCGAATTAAACGTTTGTCCAATTCGGGGAAAGCATGAGCTTTACAGGTACTGAAAACTATATTGCAACGGAAGAGCTGCAAATGGCGGTTAACGCAGCCAAAACTTTAGAACGCCCACTTTTGATCAAAGGTGAGCCCGGCACCGGCAAAACAATGCTCGCCGAAGAAGTCGCTGCAGCTCTGGATATGCCATTGGTACAGTGGCATATCAAATCGACCACAAAAGCGCATCAGGGGTTGTACGAATACGATGCGGTATCACGTCTTCGTGATTCACAACTTGGGGTCGACAAAATTCACGATATAAAAAATTACATCAAGAAAGGAAAGCTCTGGGAAGCTTTTGCTTCCGAGCAACAAGTTGTATTGCTGATCGATGAAATCGATAAAGCCGATATTGAGTTCCCAAATGATTTGCTACAAGAGCTCGATAAAATGGAATTTTTTGTCTATGAAACAGGTGAAACAATTAAAGCGATTCATCGCCCGATTATCATTATAACCAGCAACAATGAAAAA
The DNA here is from genome assembly GCF_007570825.1 of Pleionea sediminis. Lineage (GTDB taxonomy): Bacteria > Pseudomonadota > Gammaproteobacteria > Enterobacterales > Kangiellaceae > Pleionea > Pleionea sediminis. The sequence continues at coordinate 111,293 of NZ_SUNB01000003.1, forward strand.
GAACTTCCGGATGCATTTTTGCGTCGCTGTTTTTTCCACTACATTAACTTCCCCGACCGGGAAACGATGCAACAAATCGTCAATGTCCACTTTCCTGATTTAAAATCATCATTGATAAAAGAAGCCATGGATATATTCTTTCAAGTTCGCGAAACCCGTGGATTAAAGAAAAAGCCCTCTACATCAGAGCTGATTGATTGGTTGAAGTTGTTAGCTGCCGATGATTTATCCGAGCAAGCTTTAAAAGAACGCGATCCCTCGAAAGCCATTCCGCCCTTATATGGTGCGTTATTGAAAAATGAACAAGACGTGCACTTGTTACAAAAACTTGCGTTCATGTTAAAACGCGAATCATAAGTCATGAATTACTTTGTCAAACACGGTATCTATAAATAATAATGCTTATTGATTTCTTTTATACATTGCGAAAAGTCGGGCTTCCTGTCTCGATAAAAGAGTTGCTGCACCTATTAGAAGCGCTTGAAAAGAGAGTGACGTTTGGCAACCTGGAAGACTTTTATGTTCTTGCAAGGCTTTGTCTCATCAAAGATGAAAAATACTTTGATCGTTTTGATAAAGCATTCGGATTGTACTTCAATGAGCTTGAAAGTATCGATGACATTCTAGAAGCGCTGATTCCCGAAGATTGGCTGCGAGCTGAATTTATGAAGCACCTCTCTGAAGAAGAGAAAGCAGAAATAAAGTCACTGGGTGGCCTTGATAAGTTGTTGGAAACTTTTAAAGAGCGTCTAAAAGAACAACAAAAACGCCATGCCGGTGGCAATAAATGGATTGGAACAGGCGGCACATCACCGTTTGGTCACAGTGGCTATCACCCCGAAGGAATTCGCGTGGGTGGACAGAGTCGAAATAAAAGCGCTGCGAAAGTATGGGAAAAACGCCAATTTCGCGATCTTGACGATAGCGTCGAAGTCGGCACCCGGAACATGCAGGTTGCGTTAAGAAAATTGCGCAAGTTTGCCCGAACGGGAGCACATGAAGAACTCGATTTAGATGAAACCATCAGCTCAACTGCTAAAAATGCCGGTTTACTTGATATAAAAATGGTACCCGAGCGTCATAACGCCGTTAAGGTATTGCTGTTTTTGGATGTTGGCGGCTCGATGGATCCTTACATTCAAATTTGCGAAGAATTATTTTCTGCTTGTAAAACTGAATTTAAGCATTTAGAACATTTCTATTTTCACAACTTTATTTATGAAAATGTCTGGAAAGAAAACGCACGTCGCGACACTGACTACATTCCACTCATTGACGTTTTGCACACTTACAGTAACGATTATAAGGTCATTTTTATTGGCGATGCCTCTATGTCGCCCTACGAAATTTCCCACCCCTTTGGAAGTGTTGAGCATATGAATGAGGAACCAGGATACGTTTGGATGCAACGCCTGAAAGCTCAATTTGATAAAGTTGTTTGGCTAAACCCGGTAGAGCCTGAATATTGGCGCTACACTCACAGTATAGGCATGACAAACGAGTTGCTCGAAGGTGAAATGTACCCCTTAACGCTGGCAGGAATGGAGCAAGCAATTAAGTCGCTCAGTGATTAAATGATCATCTTTAATTTTAAATGTTGGTAATCAAGATATTAAAAACAAACAGACTGAACTATCTTATTTAATTCTAATATTTGATTGTTTTCCTTTTTCATCTTGGCATCAACAGCGCGCAAATTCGCTACAAATTCAATAGCGTACTTCTCGAGCTCAGATCCTTTTTCAAACTGATAACTGTGATAATTCTCAATGCGCTGATCGAGAATTTTAGACGGATTAAATCGACCAAACACATTTAAAAAGCAACGTAATTTGTAGCGATTGTAATTAGATACCTCATCTATTTTAAAACACTCTGAAATCGGATATTTAAGTTCAGTAAATCCATAGTCTTTAGCAAGATCGTAGTAAGACATATGTTCTGTGGTATGCAGTACAGACACCTGCCAAATTAAAATAGACAGGCACTTAACTTTATCGCACTGACTAAATCCAGGAATAACTGACTCAATAAATGTTTGAATGCGTTCGTAATCATCTTCATCAATATAATCAGTCACTTTATTTACAAAGTTTTCAATCACATCATAATAGTGCTTTAAAAAGTCAAAGTAAGGAATGCGTGTGTCCATCCGTTCGGGAAAACGACAATGATTCTCAAACTCATCGTAATGATTTGCCGTATTTTCTAATACGCCCTCTCGAAATTCACTCCCATAAACGGGAAAGCATTTCCAAGGAGTGATTTTATTTTTAAAGGATGGCGAATTATCCGTCGATTTTTGAACATATACGGCTTGATTATTGATGCGATTAGTAAATCGAGTGTGAGGATAAAGCAATTTATATAAGACACTATCACGATTAAGCTTTTTAAACACTGCAGCAGCAAAACTGTCGGGGTAAGTAAAGTGAACCCAATTGTGGGATGCCATCGGTATAACAACGGAATATTGGTACACAAGATGATTCAATGCAGTTGACCAGCGCGCATGGTCAGGTTCATAAGTATTACCCTGCACGTCCTTTATCAAATAATAATCCTTTTCGGGATTAAACTTAAATGACTCAATATCAAATGAATACCCTTGCCAAACAGGCGCTTTCATCACTTTAAAATCAACGAAATAACAGCTCTCTTCATCTAACCAGCGAGTCATCAAAGCGCCGGCCGATGACAAAAACATTCGACTCACAACTTCGTTAGTCGGAGGTTTGGGTCTATTTTTACCGCAGACCATTAAAGCTAATTCATGCGCAACACCACTTGTCATTGGTTTAAGATAAGTTTCACTTCGATAATTAAGAAAATCGAGCTCTAACTCTCTAGGAACCTCAAGCGTCATAGCAATTTTACGGCCTTTTGGCTCATCGACTCGATGAATAAAGTCCAACGTATTATCCGAACGTTTTGCCCGCTTTATCGCCTTAGCGATCGCTTCTTTCAACAATAATTTCAAAGGATAAAATAAAACTTTAAATACAAATGACGTTAGCGGCACTAACATTGTTTCTCTCCGGTTAACAACTTCCCTAAAAACAGGGTAAATTTAAACCTAGATTGAGTTTAGCACAGAGGATTTTTAACGCTACGGACAGACATCGAACTACAGCACATCCTTTGGGATTATATAGCGCGTATAGGTTTTAAGACGTTTTGATAAATCAACCTTGTCATCGGGATTCCAGTTCGGTGTTATTTTCCAGGCATTTTCAGGCTTAAACTCTTCCTCAATTCCTTGAAGAACCTTTTCAGCAATCGTTCTATCGTCAATAATGGCTAGACATTCGGTATTTAAATAAGCACTTCGTGGATCTAAATTGAAACTACCAATAACAGTAACCTTTTCATCGACAACCAAGGTTTTGGCATGTGTTCCAAAAATCGCGGTATGACCTAACTCTTCTTGTAACTCACTCGAAGCTAATTCGAGCCTTACTTTTGCATCAGGCCGAAACTCAAAAACATGAACACCCGTTGCTAATAGTTCATCTCTGTCCCTTTGGTAACCACTGAAAGCTTCAACATTATCAGTTGACGCCAAACTGTTGGTAAGAATACGAACGTTCACACCTTTATCAACTGCTGCTTTAAATAACATTCGTGTCGATTCAGAGGTCACCAGATAAGGCGTTTGAATATCAACCGATTGTTTTGCATTAGCAATTAAATCAATTAACTTAGCAGCGGTGTTACTGCCACTCTCCCCCATCTTATTTGGTGAGTCACACACCATGTTCGCACTCTCAGTCCAAACTAAATCCCCCGACTTTTGTATTGAGTGAAATACTCTGGACAAATTTCTAACTTGCTCGCGTATTTGAGGCCAATAATTTTGAGGGTTACACGCATACTCATGCAGTCGTTCAAATTGGTGAGAAATTTCCCTTCCTTCTTTTTCATCCTCAAGTATTTTAGTCACATCAACACTTAATTGATGATTCCAATATTGATTAAAAATACGTTGCCCTTGCTCAGCAGCTTGCCCTAACAATAAAACGTCTCGGTCTCGAAAGTTGTATCGATGGTTAAAGTCGAAATACATGCCTTCAATATTACGACCTCCTGTGATTAACACTTGTCCATCGACAATAAATAGTTTGTTATGCATTCGCTGATTCGCACCGTCAAAATCTGTGGCGAACTTTTTGATTTTTTCAAAGAAATTTTTTCCAAGATTAACGCCTGGATTATAAATTTTTATCGAGATGTTGGGATGCGATGCCATAGCGAGTATTTCTCGTTCTTCAAACTCCACCATAAAATCGTCAACCAATACACGGACTTGGATACCGCGATCCGCTGCGTGAACCAGGTAGTCGAAAGCAATCAAGCCAACATTATCTTTCGAGAAAATAAAATACTGGACATCGATAGATTTTTCCGCTGCATCAGACAACCAAGCTCGAGTTAAGATGGCACTCGTGCCCGTCTCTAGCGGAAAAACTCCTGTACTTTTTGCCAACTTGTCCCTAAAAGGCCGTAAAACATCAGAAAGCTTTTCAGAATGGTTTTTCTCTAATCCATCACAATAATGAGTAGTTGGCTTTAAAGATGGTGAGTCATCACGCAGAAAAAACCAAGTCGTAGCCAAAGTAACCAAAAGTAGACAGACAAAAAGGATAAACCTGATATACAAAACGCCATAACACTTCGTCGGCTTGAACTGTCGTTTCCCAACCACTTTCATATCCTACTAAATTTTATTTCCCTTAGCTTAGCGTCTCACGAATAATAAATCGAACATTCGCAGCGCACGATCCCACCATGATCGAAGCTTGACGGCCGTCATACAACCTTACAAGGGCTTAGTTTTAGGAGTTTGTAAAGCTTATCGATGTAATCTCGTTATTTGATGAGTATTCACTAATTCTTAAAAGTCACGGATTTTACAACCAAGCGAAATGGCTCCTCATTTTTATCGGCAATTAAAAATCCCATTTGCCGTATTTCATCAAATGATAACCGTCGAGGGTCACTAATTGCATATCCGCGATAGGTCGCTTGAAAGTCCTTCGAAGAGTATTCGAAACGCATCAACTGATCTTTTTCAGTCGAGAATTTTACTGCATAGGCCGGACCATCGAGTCTACGATTAGTACGAAAACGTAATTGATATTCTCGACCATCGCCCTCCACCTCGATAAGCACCTTGGTAATCCGCTCCGAAAACCTTGGCTCAAATGCAGCTCGAGTAGAAGCGAAACCACCGTTGTTATCCAGAGACAACGCCCCTGAAAATACCAGACTTCCTTCTTTCGACTCAACGTTACTCTGAGATAAGCCACCCATTACTGTGTCATTGACAATCAGCCAAGGGCCAAGTTGATACTCCTGCTTTGCAGCTAACGGAATCACCATCGCGAGAAGAAAACCAAAAATGATGCTATTCATAATTACTATTTACGTTTCCGACAAGGCGTTAGAGCAACACTAGAATTAGTAAAAAAACAACCTAATACAATTTAGCGAGTCGTTTCCAGTAGAGAGATGAGACCATCGGCAACATCATGTCGCCAATTTAAATAAGCGTGGCCGCCTTTGTATTCACGGTAATCTACTGAATACCCCTTGACGAGTAAAATATCACGCAATTGACGGTTTGTACCGATAATAGCAGCTCCCAGGTCATATAAACCTGCACTTAAATAAAACCTTATTGGTAGCTGCTTTTTGCTTTTATACTGCTTAGTGATCGTTCCCTCAAACTCAGGATAAATAGGCCAATTCTCTTTTGATTGATTGGTAATCCAAAAAGCGCCTGATTGAGATAATACAGCATCGATCCGATCAGGATAATGAAATGCAATATTCGCGGCTGCAAAACCACCCCGACTTGATCCGGCCAAGATTACTTGGCTCTCCTTTCCTATCTTATATTGTCTGTTCGCCCAGTCGATGACTTCTTCTGCCACAAATTTAGCAAGCCTGGCGTCCGTTAAGAAAGAATTTCGATTATCGTCCGACGGAATAAAGATCGCCATTGTTGGTGGAATCTTACCCTCACCTATTATGTTGTCTAAAATCGTTGGCGTTGGAACCCAGCTTTGCCATAAATCACCTGCATTGGCAGGTGCGGCATATTCGTTACCATCAAATAAAATCACTAAATTCATTTTTCGGTATTGTCTATAATCGTGGGGCAAATAAATATTAAGTGTTTTCTTCGTTCCGAATACCAAACTATTAATTTCTACCTCAAACGTTTCACCTAACGGAACACTTTGGTTTGGTGTTATGTACGGCGAAATTGGAGCTTCAGGTCCAATGACACTATTGTCATATATATGTCTCATATCAGACCGATTAACTTTGCCTAAATTACTTTTCGCAAACTCATTATATCCATAATTGAACATCGCATCTTTGGGCACCTTCTGGGTGCAAAAATACAGATTCGATTGACCAATTTGTTTAAAGCGCAAGCCATAAAAGTCGGGACCTCCTGCCTGCAAAATATAATCGGTTTCATCACTCCCCAGTGCAAAATATGTTACAAGAACATTCTCATCATCATTAGTGATAGCTTCAATAATATGTTTTGGGTTCAGTTTCTGATAAAAGGTATTAGTTGACTTTGGGTTTTCAAGCCAAGACTCCCACAATCCAAATAAAGTCTCTGTAGGATATTCTTTTAATGCAATTTTTCGAATTTCATCGCGCGAAACATCACTAGTACATAAGGCCTTAATTGAAAGGAATAATATCAGTAAAAACAAACCGTATTTTATATGCATAAAAGTCCTTCGATTTACTTTTTAAAACTTCAAAAATAATAATGTAGTCAGAGTTCACGATCGGACTGTTGCTAAGTCCATGTAACCTATAGTAGCTTATTAATCGTTTTCATAATAGTTATTGACAGATTCAAGTTTATAATTCTTTGAACGAGTAAATATATCCCGACAAAGAGTTTTCCGAAAGCATAGACGACCATAATTTTCATCATAAATTATACATTCACAATGCCTTGCTCAAGCTGGCACATCCTCAACACCTTCAAGAATTACAAGACAGAGAATAATCCATTCCCCAATATACAGATTTTCCTAGCCATGAACTATTAGACTCTAACTAATCATTCGATACATTTAAATATTGCTACCTCTCTCATGCCCGCCCGACAGGCCAACATCGATTTACAGAATTTGAGTCCATTATTCCTAACACAATTACCTTAATACTGTTTAAAAAAGCAGAGTTATTGACCCAGTTACTGGAAAATTGATTAGAAAGTTATTATCCACTGCGTTTTAGTCGCGACTAATGGTTTCTATCAATGCTATATTCCGTTAAACTTGCGCATCATTTTTATAGCACAATACGGATAAGTTTACTCTTGATCGCAACAGCCAACATCGCCATGCAATTTGGCGCCAAACCTTTATTTGAAAATGTCTCAGTAAAATTCAACAACGGCAATCGTTATGGCCTGATTGGTGCCAACGGTTGCGGAAAGTCCACCTTTATGAAAATTCTGGGTGGCGACCTAGAGCCGTCGGCCGGAAATGTCATGTTAGGTGACAATATAACCCTCGGTAAACTGAGACAGGATCAATTTGCTTTCGAAGAATACAGTGTTATGGATACCGTTCTCATGGGTAACACCGAACTGTGGGAAGTCAAGAAAGAGCGTGATCGTATTTATAGCCTTCCTGAAATGAGTGAACAAGACGGAATGGACGTGGCCGACCTTGAAGTAAAATTTGCTGAGATGGACGGTTACACAGCGGAATCTCGCGCTGGTGAGTTATTGCTAGGATTAGAAATTCCTACCGAACAACACTTTGGTCCAATGACCGATGTTGCGCCTGGTTGGAAACTGCGAGTGTTATTGGCTCAGGCCTTATTTTCGGATCCCGATGTACTATTGCTGGACGAACCAACGAATAACCTGGATATCAATACCATTCGCTGGTTAGAACAAGTGTTAGTCGAAAGAAACAGTACCATGGTTATCATTTCGCACGATCGACACTTTCTAAATACGGTGTGCACTCACATGGCCGATTTGGATTATGGAGAAATAACCCTTTTTCCAGGCAACTATGACGAATATATGATGGCGGCAACGCAAGCACGCGAGAAAATGCTGAACGAAAACGCCAAGAAAAAAGCTCAAATCGCCGAACTACAGAGTTTTGTAAGTCGCTTCTCGGCGAATGCATCCAAAGCCAAGCAAGCAACATCACGTGCCAAACAAATTGAAAAAATTCAATTGGCAGAAGTGAAACCATCGAGTCGAGTGAGCCCATACATCAAATTCGATCAAGAGAAAAAGTTACATCGTCTGGCTGTTACCGTAGAAGGTCTCGCTAAGTCATTTGATCACACCTTATTTAAAGGCCTGAACTTACAAGTAGAAGCTGGTGAGCGCATTGGTATAATTGGCCAAAATGGTGCCGGTAAAACAACGCTACTACGATGTCTATTAGGCGAAGTGCCTGCCGATGAAGGTAAAGTTAAATGGGCTGAGCAAGCAGATATTGGATACATTGCTCAAGATCATGCTAACGACTTTAAAGAAGACACAACTCTATTCGATTGGATGAAGCAATGGACCACCGGTGACGATCAATTGGTACGCGGTGCACTCGGCCGAATGTTATTTTCAAACGATGATGTAAAAAAGAATGTAAAAGTTTTATCGGGTGGTGAAAAAGGACGCATGTTATTTGGAAAGATGACATTACTCAATCCTAATGTATTAGTTTTGGATGAACCCACTAACCACTTGGATATGGAATCTATCGAAGCATTAAATCTAGCACTCGAAAACTATCCAGGAACTTTATTTTTCGTCAGTCACGATCGCGAGTTTGTCTCATCGATTGCAACTCGTATCATAGACATTACACCTGAGGGCATTGTTGATTTTCAGGGGAATTATGAAGAATATCTAAAAAGCCAGGGAGTTAATTAAAACTCAGCCCATTTTGAAGAAAGTTATGGTTTTGACGACAATTACTTTTTAATGTAATGACTCCCAAGCCCAAACACCAAGCTTGGGAGTTCTTATTTCTCGCCTGAAAAGCGACTTCTCCTACTCCCTCTATACCTTCTCAGAACTTCACATTGTTATAAAACGCGTTTCTTTTTAATGTCAAAATTAATAATCAATCTGCAACATTTATTGAATGTAATGATACCAACCACATTTTCTTTTCGAGATAATTAATAACCTCATCTTTAAAAGATCATCAACAAATAAAAACTATTTTGATTTATAATCCGAGAAATTAGAGTAATCTTAAATTAAATCTTAGACTTTTAAATCTTCGTAAAGCGTTCAAAAATACACTTTCAGGAATATTACAATAATAATGAATAAAGTAATTCACACACTGATAACTATTCAAACGATATTAATTATCTTCCTAACCATCGTTGTTGCTAATCTGGATAAAAAAATCACGACTCTTAGCAATAATACTTCTCAACTCCAGAAAGTACCCGACACTGTGACTCAAACCGAAAACAACCTATTAAAGTCGCGTTTTCATGCAGCACACTGTGACCAAAAGAACTTACAACCTATTATTAACCAGCTGAAAAAACTATTGGCATTTCATCAAAAAGACAGTCAGCCAACATCAAACTCAAAAGCAACTGACGCTTATCACAATAATAGTGAAATACTTCAACAAGTCGAAGCAAAAATTAACCACTTTATCAGTCTTGGTTCAATTTCTAACGAAGATTTCTTTTTATTATCAAAAGAGTCATCTCAATTACCTAAAGAAGAGCGAGACAAGTTATTTAAAAAGCTCGCTAAAGCACTTAACAAACTTTAATAAAAAGAGTTCATCACAACAACAAAAACCAGGAGAAGAAAATGAAATTATTACCAATAATAACTCTGATAACTATTGTTCTGTTAACCTCAGCCGTTCATGCGGTTACTGTCGTTAAATACTCCGATGGTAGTGGCTATGCTTATGGCATTTTTAAAAGCAACGCAGCTACGTCGGAAAGTTTAACTTGTGCCCGAGCTGAAGCTGTAGCAACCAATAATTCGATCGGATATAGCAATGTTTGGTGTTCAGCCTACGATTCAAATGGCAATCGCGCTTATTGCTCGAGCACCAATCCAGAGTTTGCTCAAAGAATCAAAGGACTGAGCGATTATGGCCGACTGTTAATACGCTGGACGGCGGATGGTGAATGCTATGCAATGCAATTCGTCAATGCCACTTATTATACGGAATAAAAGAATTACCCGGTTAAAAGCATCCTAACTGGATCTGAATGGGTTGATCATAATCTTACTTGTTTATGGTCAACACCCATTAACTTTCCTTTAATAACTGCCCTTTTTTGCTCAGATATTTCAGGCGATCCTGACTTTTAACTATCATTATCTCATTATCAGCGTATAATCGCTCACAATTTATTCCGTCTTTCCCGAGCTCAACATAGACTTACGATTCGGTATTGACTCCCTCTTTTAGGATCTCAGCTGTGACCTCATCATTATTTTCTTCATTGCCTTTATCAAAAGCAATGTTAGCCAATTTACAAGCGCTCGATTATTCAGAAATGACGCCTATTCAAGAGCACAGCTTGCCCATCATTTTAGAAGGCAACGACCTAATTGCTCAGGCGAAAACAGGCAGTGGGAAAACAGCCGCATTTGGTATTGGCTTACTGCATTCATTGGATGTCGGGCAATTTGTGACTCAAGCATTAGTTATTTGCCCAACTCGAGAGCTTTCCGACCAGGTGTGTAACGAATTACGGCGCTTAGCCCGTGCAATTCCGAATACAAAAATCACGGCACTGTGTGGTGGAAAACCCATGGGTGGACAACTTGCATCACTCGAGCGTCCTCCACATATTGTGGTTGGCACGCCCGGTCGGTTATTAAAACATTTAGCCAAAGCAACATTGAACCTCGACTATTTGAAAACTTTAGTTCTTGATGAGGCCGATCGCATGTTGGATATGGGATTTATTGATGATATAAAATCCATTATCGAACGAACTCCCGAAAAAAGACAAACCTTGCTTTTTTCCGCGACTTATCCCGAAGAAATTAAACACATCAGTTCAAGCGTTCAACACGAACCTCAAGATGTTCGTGTTGAAACGCATCATGAAAACAATAAGATTGAGCAAGTGTTTTATGAAGTTGAAAAAGACACTCGTACCGACGCATTATTTAATGTTCTGGGCGAAACACAACCCAATGCCTGTGTTATCTTTTGTAATCGAAAGCAGCAGTGCGACGATGTTGCGCGTCAACTAAGTTCTCGCGGTATCGCCGCAAAAGCATTGCATGGCGATTTAGAACAAAAGGATCGTGACCGAGTATTAAGTCAATTTTCGAATCAAAGTTGTAATGTATTAATCGCGACCGATGTCGCGGCACGTGGCTTGGATATTAAAGAATTGCCGCTCGTTATCAATTATGAGTTATCGCATGATCCTGAAGTACACGTTCATCGCGTTGGCCGAACTGGGCGCGCAGGAGCAAAAGGCAAAGCCATCAGTTTATTTAAAACTTCAGAAATGCCAAAAGTCCTTGCTATAGAAAATCAAAGTCAACAAACTTTAGTAATTAAATCTTATCGCGATATTGCTGGTGCTCAAGTCTACGCAGTTAGACCGAATAAAGTCACACTGGAAATTAATGGCGGACGTAAAGATAAATTGCGTGCTGGAGATATTTTAGGAGCCCTGACAGCAACAAAAGAACTCTCAGGAGATGACATTGGAAAAATTGATCGATTTGAGCGATTAACCTACGTGGCAGTCAATGCCAAGAAAGCGGCCGTCGCTCTAAACCAATTAAACAATGGAAAAATCAAAGGGCGAATGTTTAAAGCTCGACAAGTGAATTGATTAAAAAGCTATTGTAAGGGTATTGTTGAATACCCTTACTTATCAATCCCCTTAAAGCCCCAGTTCCCATCAAATCTCACTAGCGCATCCCCATTTACATCCTTAATGCACCTTTTATCTGCTTTAGATTCCGCTCTTAGCCCACAAACTTACCAGATTTCCTCATACTTAATAGGATTTAGCCCTCATAAAGAACCTTAATTTGCCATATAAGAAAACCCGTACTAATTTAATTGTTATATAACAAAAGTCTGTACGGATGATTGACATGAAGCCTTCCAGAGTTGCCTTAGCGGTGAGTACCGCTTTAGCTTGCCCTTTTCCACTCATAGCGGCAGAGAATGATGAATTAAGAAACGAGATTAGCCTTGAAGATTTGTTAAATCTCGATATCACTGTAACTGCAACACGTCGTAGCTCATCGATTCAAGATATTCCCTTTAATATTACGGCACTCAGTGGAACCCAACTCGAAGCGCGGGATGTAACCAATTTACTCGAACTCTCACGTTGGGTCCCTGGACTAACGGTTGTTGAGCAAGGCCGACGCGACCGCGAAACCGCCATTATCATGCGGGGTTTAAACACCAGTGCAACCCCGGAAGCCGGTCAAGATGGTACCGTTGCTAGTTATTATGGTGATGTACCAATGACCGTCGATCTCTATATGCATGACATTGATCGAATTGAAGTGTTAATCGGTCCGCAAGGAACACTATACGGTGCAGGTACTTTGGGTGGAGCCGTTCGTTACATTCCGACCCAGCCGGATTTAGAACAACAAGTTACTGAGTTTTCAGCCGCTTTAGAAACCAACGAAGAGAGTTCGAATATTGGTTACACAACACAAATATTAAGTAATTTTTCACTTATCCCTTCAGAATTAGCGTTTCGATTCAGTCTAGTCGGTGAAGAAACGTCGGGGTATGTTGATTATCCACATTTGGTTCGTACGATTGGTCAGTCGAATCCCGAGCCGGATTTCAGCGATCCAAACGACGTTGCCGCAAACCTACGTTCTGAAGATGACAGCGACCGATCAACATTAATGAGCGGCCGATTAGCATTACGCTGGAAACCTACAGAAACTTTTGACTCGTTATTTACCTATGTCTTTCAACATGAAGACTTGGACGCACGTTCAATGATTCATTTCGATGCGCTGGCAGAAGAGTCAACCATTCCTATTGGAAAATACGAATCGGCGTTACGATTGTTAGAGCCTGTGGACAAAGAATACAGCTTATTCAGTATTGAAATGACATGGTCACTGGGATTTGCCGATTTAACTTCTGTTACTGGGCACAGTGAATACGAAGAAGAAGGCTGGCGTGATCAAACTGACTTACTACTCGACTTTGAGTATGGCTACGAAGACTACCCCGCATTCACAGCGTTTACTCGTGACACCGAAGATGAAGAGTTAACAACACAAGAAATCCGTCTGGTATCAACCAGTGACTCCAAATTAAGTTGGATAGCAGGAGTTTATTACAGTGATTTCGAAGAAGACGTATGGTCTTATGAATTCACTCCAGGCATCCCAGAATTTTTTGGCGTTATCCGACCCGATAACCTCGAATACGTATCTCGTGATGTCAAAGAGCTTACGGAAACCGCTTTATTTGGTGAATTAAGTTATCAGTTTACCGACGACTGGCAAATAACTTTAGGAACACGCTATTTCAAATACAAAGATGTTTCTGCCGGCGCACAAGATCTTCCACTGTTAAACACCTTGGAAGGCAATGCTGGTCCTACAGAAGTAAATTTGGATCTGGAGTCTCATGAAGCTGACGATAACGGCACCCTATTCAAACTCAACAGTTCTTATAAGTTTGAAGATAATTTAATGAGTTATATTACCGTAAGTAACGGCTATCGAGTCGGAGGTGTTAACGGTGTGCGTCCCTGTACGCCCGACGATTTAGCCAATCCAGGTCAAGCCTTGTGTGGCTTACCCAACGAAGAGGCCTTTAAAGAAGATTTAACGTTAAATCAGGAAATCGGTATTCGCTCTAAATGGTTAGACAATCAGCTCACCTTAAATGCCGCTTTATATCAAGTCAATTGGGAAGATATCCAGTTGGCAGGACGAACTGAAAATGGTGGCATAAACATTACAACGAATGCTGGTGAAGCCGTAACTCGCGGTTTCGAAATTACGGCTCAATACAACGCCGGTAGTAACTTTCAAATTAACAGTACCTTTGCTTTTAACGATGCACAACTTAAAGGCGATGCTGAAGGTCTAGGTGCAGAAGATGGTGATCGTCTTCCAGCAACACCGGAACAAAATTTAACGTCTGAGTTTCGTTACATTGGAGACGATGGTAAATTTTCCGCTGCTTACAGCTTTTTCTATCAAAGTGATGTGCTCACATCCGTTGCAGAAGTTAATGGCGGGCAAAAACTACCAAGTTTTACACTTCACAACTTAACCGCTCGGTATAAAAAAGACGACTGGAGTGTTTCATTTTATATCAATAATTTATTGAATGAATATGCGGTTACCTCCGTTCGCCAAAACTTAACGAAAGTAAGAATGATTGAGGACGATCTCGGTAACCCACTATTTACACTCCGTTACCATGGACGATACATCACACAGCCGCGGACCATGGGCGCAGTCTTTCATATGAACTTTTAATCAGAATAAGCGATTCCAGCAGAGTCTAGAATCGCCTTTACTTCAGTTAAATAATTCTCGTAATTTTTCCATTTGTTCACTGACCGATTATGAATCGGTTCTCTTACCTGAACAGCACTAGCAGTCGCGACAGGTGTTATATTTGACTCGATCGCCACGCATTGCGGTTCCCACTCTAAGTCACAATGCTTTAAAATTTTTCTCGCTTCAGACTCTGACTGATTGACCAACTCCTGATAATCAACCACAAAGAAATTATTAGGATACTTTTTGGCCCACAATTGTTGCAATCGCTTGAAAAGAACAAAGTACTGAGCCGTCGTTTCTAACGCAAATGCATAATTGTAATACGAATAGTTCACCGCGAAGAGCTGAGTAAAATTACTGATAATGGTATCCAATGGATGCCGATCCAAGCATATAATCTTAGCGTTAGGCATTGCTTGTAAAATAAAACCCACATATAAAATATTTAGTGGCATTTTATCGACAAACTTTTTTTCTTTAAGATTTACAATGTTTGTACTTTCTAAGTATTTTTCACCCAGCACAGAGAAATTAACAGAAATGGCTGCTTGAATCGTTTCTTTATCTAGCAGTTTTTTCGTCTGTGTTTTCGTTAGTTGTTTCAGTAACATACCGAAGTTTTGCAATTCGCCAAAAGAAACCACATCCGAATGATTAGAAATGATTCTTTCGACCAGTGTCGTTCCTGTTCGAGGCATACCGACTACAAACAAAGCTGCGTCACTTTTACACTGACTCCGTCGAAATGAATGTTCGTCACTGAATTTTTCCATTAACTCATTAAACATGACTTCATCGTCAACAAATGAATATTGAGTAACTGCCAACTTTTTTTGTTTGGCAAGTTTCAGATATTCGATAACCTTAGAATATTCGCCAAGAGTTTGATATTCCGAAGCAATCGCATGACATAATCGTAAACGATCATCAACTGTTAATTCATTATTTAAGAGTAACTCTAACCGTTGAATGTGATTATTTTCTGCTGATATTCCTCCTAAACCGGACAATGCGACATGGGCTTTATAACAAGAAATATCGAGCTCGATAGCTCGTTCAAAACACTTCCGAGCCTCATCAATATCGCCGAGAATACGTAACGCCGCGCCCAAGTTATACAGAAAGTGCGTGTGCCGAGGTGATTTTTCTACCGCTTGTTTAAAAAACCTCAGCGATTCTGAATAGAGTCCTATGCGGGTCAATGCTGATCCCAGAGTATCTATCGTCAGCGCGCTTAACGGCGGTAAAGCCTCAGCTCGAGCGACCAGTTCTTGTACTTTTTCTTGTTCACCCCGTAATGCATAACATTTTGCTAAATGGGCCCAATATTCAGATTCATCAGAATTAAATTTAATAGCTTTTTCTATCAAAGCAATGGCTTTCGATATTTTTTGCGTTTCAGCAGCAATAATTCCCAATAAAAAATAAGCATCCGCATGCTCACTATCACGTTGAATAATTTGCACACATAGCTCGTGGGCTTGTCGATATTTTCCGTCGTTTACAAGCTGCTGGGCTTTTTTGTGAATGGCATCGATTTGCATTTTTGAAGGTATCGCACTTATCTCAGCACTATGATCGTATTAAAACTAACTTAGCAGAAGATGACGCAAAAAAGAAACAAATACCCTGAGTCTCCAATATTAAACCAGCATTGTGATTCATATTTTACAAATCAATCCGCTTCAATTTGAGAATCTCCAATAGGCAATTTATACTCTCTCCCTGAGTTAGAACACACAGCAATCACTGAGTTTACAGCCTCGTCTTATTTCACCGAATGACTCAATACAAAGAGAGGGAAGTTAATGCTTGAAAAGTTGTCTTTAGTTTTGGCAGTACTGAGTGCGGTTTGCATTGGCTACGCGAAGTGGTGGGGAATCTTTGACCTAACAACAAGCACTCCCCCATCGCCAAACGATACCGTACCAGAACTCGAAACCACCTATTATATATTAATAACTGGTTATGGCTGTTTGGGCCTGGCATTTTTAACCGGTCTCATCTCAACGCTTCGACTTGGCTCGGCAAATTTCAAATATTCGGGGCTCATAACCAGCTTTTTGGTTGGGGCTTATTTAGCCTATGAAATTTTAAAGCGATGAACTGAGCCGTTTACCAGTTCATTTTCCGGTTTATATTCACGAGCTGAATCGTCAATGGCCATAGCAAAGATCACCAAAATGTTTAATATTTGCTCAGAAAGAGTTAATTGACTCTCTTAAATCTTAATCAAAAACCTGCTTTTATTTCAAACTCCCTCCTTTGGTTTTTATGATTGCTTATTAAGTTTTCAATAATCAATCTTAGACTCAAAATGTCAAAATTCGCGAAATAGTATGCTTTTTAGCCAAACCTCCCAAAAAACAGATTGTTTATTAACCTATGTCGCATTTTTAAAATACCTTGTCGTGTTTTTAAACCTCAAATTCCTCGTCCTAAAAATCCAATCTCGATAAGATATTCAGCGTTGACGATGAGGAATTGATCAGCCAAGGAGACTGAGCGACAAAGGCACTAAGGATTGAATACATTTTGCCCTAAGGAAGGAAACGCTCACAGCATTGATGGAAATAATGGCCAAGGAGAATGAGCAACACGGCGACAGGGATTGAATGTTTTACCCTAAGGATGGAAACGCTCACTGTTTAACTAATTTAAAAAATGCGTCGAATAAATAGACCTAACATCAGTATTTAAAAGGAAGAAACATGACCCTAGGAAATCGTTTAATTGCAGCCTGTTTATTATTGATACTTGCGAATTTCGTTAGTGCCGACGACTCAAATAGATTTGGGTTATATCAAGGAAATATCGATTTCAGTCCAGGCGCGGAATCTAAGACAGGCATTATTTATGAACATAAGACCAGTGAAAAAGTAGGATTCATGTTCAATCACGATCAATACAAATATAAAGACCGTGAAAATCGCGCCCATACCATGGCTGCTATACATTATTATCCTGTGGGAGGATTACAGCTGGGTGCCGGAATCGGTATCGAAACATCTAATGATGGCACCAGTGGTGGAATTAGGCTCAGCTTAGGTTATGTATTTGAAATTGGCTCAGTCGCTATAACACCAATATTTCGACAGTATGGCAATGCGAGTGAAACAGGTATCGCTGTCCAGCTAATATTTTAAATCAACAACAACCTGCACTATAAGAATATTAACCAGACTTTTGAGCTAAGAACAAATTGAATTGCAACTTTGCGCTTAGCTCTAATTAACACTCACCGTGGCAAAAGCATCCGGAAAACTTAAGTTCGATATACTCTTTCATTTTTGAAATCCCACTCATCGAATTTAAAGCAAAATGAGCGGCGATAGATTGCAAAAGGAGCCTCAATAATATGTTATTCAATAAAACCCTCTACCTTAAAATCCAATACCTCAAAACCGTTTTTAGCTTTGGTCTAATCAGTACATTTTGTGCAATGACCAATGCCAGTGAGAATAATCGCGAACTGGGTACACTCAATGAAAAGGGTGAGCAATTAAACGAAAGTGTTATCAATAAAGGTTACCTTTCGGGCACAGGCGATTTCTAGAGTTTTCAAACAATGGTAAATATTTAGCCTTTACTTCTGCCGCCAATAATTTAATTCCCGAGGTCGATCTTAATTTCTATCCAGACATTTATCTTTTCTCGCTGGAGCAACAAGCCTTAAGTTTACTCTCTGCCGGTTTATCCGGAAAAGCAGTTGGAGCCTCAGATACGGGAACCTCATTTGCAACAGACAGCAATCATGTTTTATTTGTGTCTTACTCAAGCCAACTGGTTGACTCAGACACTAATGATAGATCCGACATTTTTCTAAAACAAACTTTAACACCCGCAACCGATATTGAAATTCTCAATATGAAAGACGGTCAAGTTTTTTTTGCTGATGAACTGATCACTATCGAAGCAGTCGCTTATGATGAAGAAGATGGTGATATCACACATCTTATTCGCTATTTTTCGAGTTTAGACGGCGAAATTAACAATCCCGCTTACCTCTCTGTCGGAGAACATCAACTCATTGCTTCAGTGACTGACAGTTCAGGCAACGAATCGTATGACTCGGTTAATGTTATTGTACAAGAGCCAGAAGCGCCGGTATTAAATTACTGCGAAGCGCAAGGACAAAATACAAATTATGAATGGATAGAATCGGTGACTCTCGGACAAACACCCTATCATTCTGGTAACAACCAAGGTTTTTTTGATCATGAAAGCACAATAGACTTTCACAAAAGTGGCGAAGCCATCACCTTTACACCGGGTTTTGCTTATAGCAATTATCAAGAAAATTGGACTCTATGGATTGATGCTAATAGAGATGGAGAGTTTTCATCGAATGAAGTTTATTTTGAAAGCGCATCACGCTACGAAACGACCACAACGGTCGTTTTAGACTCATCCGATTCAGTTGGTAAAACTAAAATGCGCATCGCGATGCGATACGGGAGACCAGCGTCACCCTGTGGCAACTTTTATTACGGTGAAGTAGAAGACTTTACGATTAATATTATTGAGTAACAGTTTTTGCCCCGCATTCATTTCGAATGCGGGCTTTTAATTTTTAATCGATAAACTGTTCTTTCACTTTTGCTAAACCAAAGTTAAATGCTTGTTTAAGATCAATCTTTGGTGACATTACCCAATCATTCAGGTCAATATAAATATTGAACATGAGCGAATTAAATATGTCAACTTCTTTTAGAAACGCACTTTAGCTTTAAGCTAGAGGCGAATTGATAATGTCTTCCATGAACAGGATCTTGAAAAGAGAGTGAATTTGCCTGTAATTGCAATGGGTTATCGTAATCTTCTGCTGATTCTCTTGGTTTTAAGACTGGATAATAGCGATCATTTAATATCGGCATGCCAATACTCAACATGTGAAGTCTAAGCTGATGTGTTTTGCCCGTATGCGGTGTCAGTTTAAATAATCCCAACTCAGAAAATATTTCGACTAACTCAATATCACTCTTTGCATTAATTTCTTTGCCAGCCTTCACTTTAAACTGCTGAAACACTCTCTCCTGTTGACTGGGTTCAATGCGGTTTTCAACTCTCCAACTCAAAGGCAGTTTATTTACCGTATTAGTTAAAGCGGCAACGGCATAGTAAGTCTTTTTAACCCTTTGTTTGGCAAATAATTCATAATAACTTGCTCGACTTTTCGGATTAAGAGAAAACATTACCAATCCCGCAGTATCACGATCAAGCCGATGAACGGGTACAATATCGTTTAAATTCAATTGTCTTCGCAACCGAGCCAACAAACACTCATTGACGAATTGGCCTCCTGGTGTCACTTGTAAAAAATGCGGTTTATCAGCAATTAAGAAATGTTCATTTTGATAAATAATGTCATGCTCAAAAGGAATAGACGGCTCATTCATCACCTCTCGGTAATAGCAAACCACTTTTCCTTTCGTAAAAGCAGAGTTATCGTTGATTGTCGAGCCATCAAGCCAATGAACTTTGCCATCTGCTATCCTTTGCTGCCATTGCTCGATAGAAACATGCGGGAATTTATCGATTAAAAAATCAAGCACCGTCTTCCATCTATTTGAATCAGCCGGTAAGGTTATCTTCGATGGCTTTGTAGCAATACTCATAATCAATACTCAAACTTCGGAGTTACTTCAGGAAACTTAGCGTTAAATAATTGGAATCAATACAGAAAAGCATCAGAATTAACTTTCAACTGAAGAACTTTGATCTGAGAAGATTCAAACTCCAAACCAAAAAATATTGTCCCACTTCCCTTTACATAAATCGCACTGACTAAATAATTGCAACGCTCAACAGTGCCTGAGGAGACATCGGAAAATGATGAGCAACCTTTAAATACCTTTTTTGAACTGGACGGTTTTGCTTGAACATGCCCATCTGGTTGTCCCGGCTGATAAGGATTACTTGCCATATAGAGTGCCCAAATTTGTGTTTTAAAGAAAAAGCTCGCTAAAAAGCCAAGAATATCACCGTCAGTCAAAATAATATGACGATTAATACGTGATACAGATCTCATACTCAGTGTGAATATTACTCACTAATAGAATAGCCAATTTATTGAGTGTTTGAACAAAGTATCAGAATGCACTCGCCTCATTGGTTATGCTGCTGCTCATAAAAGTAACAATCAACTTGAGTAAATTCATCATTAGGATAGCTTACTCAGTACAGTGTCAGGAAGCAAAAATCATGGTTTTATCTGGGACTTTTCAAGGATTTACTGAAGTAATGAAGAAGGTATTTCTGCTTTTCATCCTGTCGGGCATGCTCACTGCTTGCGGAGGTAGCGATACCGACGAAGAAAACACGAATAACGGTGATGACGACGATACGCCAGAAGTCATCGACAGTGGCTTATGGGCACACAAATACAATGGAAGTTGGACACAAGTTCCTGATTTTACGACATTGACTGCAGAATCGAGTGAAGTGGTCGGAACGGTTGGAACCCACAATTTAGGCGAAACAAATTACGGACTCGTCCTCAGTGGATTAATCACTTTAGAAACCGCCGGTAACTACCGATTTCACTTAAATTCGGACGATGGCTCCAAACTTTATATCGACGGTCAATTAATTACTGACAATGACGGCACCCATTCTGCAGAAACAATTATCTCCGAACCAATCAGCCTGCAGCAAGGCGAACATGAACTTCGCGTCGAATATTTTCAAGGTCGTGGCTCTCAAACCCTGTCGTTAAGCTATCAATTAAATAGTGGCAGCGTCGATTTGGTTCCTTCTACAGCTTTATCACACACGGATGACCATCAAGATCCAAACTATGGCGCAGTAACTGATGATACCGGAGACGATGATTCTGACGATGGAACTGATGATGATACAGGAAACGACGACACAAATAATTTAATAACCTTGCCCGTCGAAGTGCTGGGCCCTGAAGGAACCACTCAAAGCGTTTCTTTTGAACTGACCGATCCCAGTGCAATTACTCATTTATATCTGCGTTGTAATTCATGTGGCTATCACGATATCGACCTCGACAAAAACACTAATAAAATAAAAGCCACCGTGCGTGTTAATGGCGGCAATGCAATTTCTTTAAAACATTTTACGGAAAAAGGTAACGTCTACGGAAATTCAGAAATCGACATTATTGGTGGTGAAGCAAATTACGGTGCTGCTGGCGGAGGTTTTCGAACGGTTAGAATGAAATTGCCTATCAATGGTCTCGTTGCGGGTGAAAATACATTAACTTTTGAACATCGTGATTTTGGCGCACCCAGCATTGGTTTTCGAATTATCGAACTCAATTTGTTAGAAAATAATGACCTCAATCAAAAGGTATTTGCAGACAATGCTTTTCAAGATGATGATCCGACTGATTGGACTCCGCCGCGAAATACCACAAGTGACATCAATCAAGGTGCCGCATTGTGGCGTGAGCGAAATAAATTGTATGATCCCTGGTTGGACAGCCTCGATGGTGACGGCAATGGCCAAGGTTCCATGTCTGGCGACATGCGAGCATCCTGTGCGGACTGTCATGCCGAAGACGGGCGCGATTTAAAATACTTTAATTTCTCCAATCGCTCCATTATAGAACGTTCAAAGTTTCACGGCTTAAGTCAAGAAGAAAGCGAACAAGTCGCTTCTTATATTCGCAGCCTCGATATTCCTCTCGTTGAACAAGCCCGTCCTTGGCATCCAACGTATCAACCAGGAGCGAACTTGGATGATCGCCCAGTTTATGAATGGGCAGCAGGTGCCGGTATTGATGCCATTTTAGATCGCGACGACCAAATAGAGTCCTATTTATTTCCCAATGGGACTTCTGATGCAGCGGTAAAAGCAGTGGTTGATCGTTACGCAACGCTCAACTTTCGCGAACTTCCCATGACAATCCCAATGCCAGAATGGAACCAATGGTTGCCTATCATTCATCCTGACGATGCGTTTGATATTTCAGCGTCAGCCATTCGTTCCGATTACGATGGTCGCGATGTCGGTATGCCCTACTACAAAAAACTTTACAATGACGCCATTGCAAATCCAAACCCAGAAACGATTGGAGCACTGGCCAAAGATGTAAAACGATGGTTGCGCAGTGGCTTAACTTGTCAACAAGGTGAACCGATGCGCGCTATCAATGGTGATATTCTTCGTACTATTCGTTTACCCATGCCATCGGTGAACTGGAATGACTGTGACGATATTGAAACGTCTGACACTGCGTTAGAAATTATCGAAATTGCCAAACGCGGTTTAACGGGATGGACATCGGTTAAAATGTGGGAAGTGATGCATTCCAACAATCTGGAGGAAGCGTCACAAACACAAAATCAGTCCGTGTGTTCTGATGGTCGGTGTATTGATGCCAGTGAAGCGCGCGGCTGGGTCGCAGAAGGCCGAAACGTTTTTGATCGAGCACCACATTTTATCGGTACAGGTGGTGGACGCAAATTTTTTACGCAAAGTGAAATGTTGGGTATTTTCGAAAGCAATTCCTGGTATCACCTCAATATGATTCTTAACCCAGGTTACCGCAATAGCATGCCTTCTCATTTCGCATATACATACAGCCATGTTGAATTGCTGCAACGCTATTCCGATATTGATCAAGGTTTTCGCTTTTGGGCGACGATGATCAAACAGCGTCAATTACAAACCAATGGTAAATATGGCGTAGAAGCAGGACTCGACTTACGAACGGCGCAACCTTATGTTTACTTTGGTACCGCACGGCGAACCACCAACACAGATGCGCAATCCAGTGTCGGTAACACGCTCTGGCGAAAATTAATTAATGCGATGCTCGAAGACTTCGTGGCCGATGCCGATAACGCGACTGCCGAAGACTGGGCTAACGCGAATCAAAACAGAAAAGTACAGCCAAGAGACAGTACCGACTTTTCAGGTTGCGACGGCACATGCAGTTTTGAATTAGGACCTTACCAGGGTAAAAACACTTATCGTGTTATTCCTGAGTTTAGAAACTTAGGTGTCGACGAAAGTATTCTTCAAGATCTGATTGATTGGTGCGAGAAGACCTGGCCCAGAGGCCCATGGGATAACATTCGATAATTAACTCTTCTTTATTTAAAAGCATCATGTCTTTTTCGAGTCGCTTCTACTTTGTTAGAGCGACTCAACTTGTTCACTTTCAACATTCTATATTTTCAAACTTCTTCAACGTAAGTCTGACGCTGCGAGTGCCTATTACACATCACTCTTGTTCTTGTCAAAATTCCAAAATTCTCAATGTTAGAGGTTAATGTCTAGATTACCGACAAACCATCCTGACAATTCAAATTTGGCAGGATGGATACCGGAATAACGATGTAACTCTAAAGCTCTAATTTGCGACACTGTCAACTAAACAATCGATCTGTTCCGAGCTATGAGCTGCGTTTATTAAGACGCGAAGACGTTCATAGTCTTTCGGAACGGCAGGATAAAGCAATGGCTGAACTAAAATGCCTTGTTCTAACATCGATAAATACTTATCAGCACAAGATGACTTTGGAAAGATAGTAAACACAGGACTCTCTGTATCACTCATTCCTAAATCAACACCCAGCTCTTTAGCTAAAGAACGAAAATAAGCAATATTTTTTGCCAACTTCTCATGTCGATTATTTTTAGAAAGAACATTAAGACATGCTAATGAAGCAGCAATATTACTCGGCGTGATTCCGGTTGAGAATATGTACTCACGACTCATTCTAATACGTTCAATCAATTGACGATTAGACACAATAAATCCACCGGTCGAACATAATGCTTTACTTAGTGAGCCCGAAATAATATCAACAACGCCCTCATCAAGGTCGGTAAATATCTGCGACACATTGTTCTGTTGACTCGAAATCACGAACGAATGTGCCTCATCGACATACAGAGTAAAATTAAAGTTCTTTTTCAGGTTGGCAAGCCCTGGTAAATCTACAAAATCACCGTCGGCGCTATACAGACCTTCGGTAATAACTACAGGATTTTTTCCGTAATATTTATCCAACTTAGCCGCCAGATCAGATAGGTTATTATGTTTGAAAGGCTCAGCAGTAACACCTGAGTTTTTAATCGCACTCACAATACTGGCGTGACAATACTTATCAAATAAAAACACCGTATCATCAATCTTTGAAAGTACCCCAATTGCTCCAAGGTTGGCAGTATAACAAGATGTAAAAATACAACTGGCTTCCATTCCGGCAACGGCAGATAATTTTTTTTCTAACTGCTTTAGGTGCGGACTTCGATCAGAAAATTGACCCACACTCAATGATGTTCCATAGGTTTCGATTGCCTTGATGGCGGCTTCTTTCACATCAGGATGCGAGTTCAGCGAGTAATAGTCGGCACTAATGAATGAATGGTAATCTTTACCATTCATTCTTGCCGTTGCAGCAATATGCCGCTCATGCTCTTTAAAATATAAGTCTGATAAATCCATAACTATTAATCTCGAACGAAGGCATCCAGCATAGCGACTTGATATTCAGCGACTTCCTTCGCGCCCTTCTCAAATAATGCTAATGCACCTTCATCCTCTAATAATGGATAGATCATTTTTCGTAATTGCTCGTCATGCTTAACGTCGGCAACCATATGTTCTTTAAAGTGAATCAATTGCTCATCTGTAAAACGAGCACTTAAAACGTTATACATGCGTTTAGCGATTTCTGGAAAAATGGCTTCCATACCTGCAGCGATATAGGCAATCGATTCAATAAATGGCTTATTAAGATACCCTTCATTTAAAAAGTCGATATATTTTTGTGTCTCAGTAAGTGGCGTAATCGAGTGAAGGTCGTTATCAGTAAAACCTAACCCCTTCATTAATCCACCCAGCAAGTTAACGTGCAACCCAGAAAAATCGAGTGATTCGAGCTTATCAGCACCGCCTAGCTCATCCACCAAATTATCACCGAGCGTAAATAACGCATCATTGTTAGGCGCATTAAAAATTAGTAGACCGAGCTGTCTGGGAAATTGTCCGACAATGTAATAGAAGTTGGAGAAAAAGGTTTGAAGCTGGTCATCGGATAGCTCGTCAAACTGACGAATGGCTTTTGTTTCTAATAAACGGTCCAGACAGTACTTACAAATTTCATCGTATTGCTTTTGCATTAGTTTTTCCTTTAATAATCGTTATTTTAAAAAACTGCAATGCCGTGACCAACAATTGCATCACTCACATTAATATCGAATTTATATTGAATTTGGCCTTTACTGGTTGTTCTTTTCTCGGAAACTGTGGCGCTCACAACAATGTTATCGGCAGGAACCGGTTTTTTATAGGTTACAAACTTTTCTTGCAAAATAATTTCTTTGGAATTTTCTGTGAGATCATTATCAAGATGCGCTAAAACAACACACGCTTGGTAAATCCAAACTTCCGCAGTAATTCCCGAAAAAAAGATTCCATATTTGGAAGACATAAAGGTTTCATTTATTTTTAAATGAAACGAAAATTTGTTTTTTCCATCTTCTTCATCAAAAGTAACCCGATCAATCTCAATCACATCTTGTTTATATCCATCCAAGAGATAAATCGACATGAGATTTTTTATATCCAACTCGTTCATTGTGCATTCCTTCCCTACTATTAAATTATTATTGTTTTATTTAAGAGTGTGGATGCTAGCACTTTAGAATTTTACGGGTAAAGCAGCGAAGGTAACTAAATCAAAAAATAACTCAATTCGAGCAGTTTTTCATAAAATGAATTAATCGCATCATTTTTAGAAATAAAATCATCTCAAGATTTAGTCATCAATGAATAGATCTTGCTCAAACAACTAAAGTTTAAAAGAACATCAATATTGGTTTTGAATTGTTTAGATAATCAAGAGGTTTAATTTCGATCTATAAAGTTACAATTAAGTTTTTATACGTTTTGCTTTTCGAAAATTTAAAAATTAATGAACATCGATGAAATGAGCTTTTCATTTTATTAGAAAACG
Organism: Pleionea sediminis; assembly: GCF_007570825.1. Taxonomy (GTDB): domain Bacteria; phylum Pseudomonadota; class Gammaproteobacteria; order Enterobacterales; family Kangiellaceae; genus Pleionea; species Pleionea sediminis. Next base: position 137,780 of record NZ_SUNB01000003.1, read on the forward strand.
ATGTCGAATACAGGCGAGTAATTACTTTGCTACGCTGTACCGACACCTTGAGTAAGGAGTTACCTATCGGTTTTCAGGTGGAATATGTGTAATCGTTGCTGCAAAATCTCTAAGTTCTTCTTTTGTGTATTGAGTGAGAATCCGTTTCTGAGAGACCGGATGATATTGAGTGCTCACGCCTTTGCGCCATGCAGTCTTGGGTCGAATCGGACGAAAAACAAATCCTCCACCACAATTTGGGCACACATTATCCAATACCGACTCAACACAGGACTGACAAAATGTACACTCATAACTACAAATCATAGCTTCCACGGAATCAGCGGGTAAATCTTTGTCGCACAGTTCACAATTGGGTCTTATTTCTAACATTCACAAAATTCCTTGATTGATAAATTCATTTTCATCATGGTTGTCGTCGATATACCTCAGTTAAGAAAGTATTTCGTTTAAACAAAAGTCGATTTACCGCTGATCTGTTGATTTGCAGTAAAAAGTGATCTGTAAACTCACACATTTGCCTCTTGATTAGAGTTCAAAAACTTAGCGATAATAGGATCTTGAGCACAGTACAGCCCTTGTAACAATAATAACGACAACGCAGCATGGGTCGATAGAACTATCTCTATACTATCTCATTGTTTTACAAGACTATTTTACCCAGTTCCTGCCTAAACTTTCAGAGAAAATTTGAATGACACTTAAAAATAGCGGTGGATTTTGAACCTTTTCTTCTAAATCAGGCATTAATACTGTAATCAATAAGCAAGCTATTAGCTTATTTTTAAGACTAATAATTATTTAGCTAAATCGAGGAGCTTCGATTGCCAAGTGCAGCGCCGATTTCCAGTGATGAAAATCTTGAACGAGAGTTATTAAATCGAATTAATCACTCTCGCGATAAACTGGCCATGTCTGAAATTTATCAACGATATCGAAGCCGGTTAGGCTCTTTTTTGATGAATATGCTATCAGATTCGGCACTCGTGGATGAGGTGTATAACGACACCATGATGGTGGTGTGGCGCAAAGCGATGACGTTTCAAGAAACGTGTAAAGTATCAACCTGGATATACTCGATTGCTTTCAGAACCGGATTAAAAGCACGCTCCAGAAGTCAGCGCTTTTCGTTTGAAGAGTGCGATGAGAACATGGAGCAGAAAAACCCGTCTGATCAACTGCGTTATGAAAGCCAGCAATTGTTGACTAAAGCCTTGTCGGAATTATCTCCAGAGCATCGGGCTGCAGTCGACTTAGCCTATTTTCAGGGTTACAACTACCAAGAAATTGCTGAGATTACCGATTCCGTCGAAAGTACGATCAAAACGAGAATTTACTACGCTCGTCAGAAACTAAAGCAAACTATCAGCCGTTTTAATTTAAAGCTGTCTGATATGGAGAAGTGATATGAGTCATCAAGTGATTAAAATGACCAGTCGAGACGCAATAGACGAGTCATTATTGGTTAGTCAATATGTCAATGAACAATTAAGTCCGGAACAAAAACGCGACTTTGAACTTAGACTGAAAGATGATACCAAACTTCAAAAAGCATTGGCTGAAGAATTAAACTTTAAATCATCACTCGATGATGCGCGCCAAGATTACACCATATCAGACAATGCATTTTCTGCTTTCTCAGAACAACTTGCTGATGAACCTATCGTAAAACGAAAAGGAGCTAAGAATTACTTTCAATTGTTTGGCGCAGTCGCCGCAGGAGTATTAGTTTCTGTTACGGTATTTTTGGCTATGCCAATGTTTGATACTCAGCCTGAGTACAAAACGTTAACCAACACCCATGACAAACCCTTTAGTCATACTTCTCAGGCGGTTTATCGAGTTATCTTAAATTCATCACTTCCCCAAGACGAATACGAAAAGAAAATTGAAGAACTGGGATTTACTATTATTCAAGGTCCAGAAGTTGCTAACTCTTATTTAGTAGAAAGTAACGAAGTGCTCGATACCAAAAAGATTAAAGAGGTTCAATCAAATCCATTGATTGCATTTTTTGAACCGGTAAACCAGTAAGCCATGAAAAATTTTGGATTATTAATGATCAAACAAGGCTTGTTCATTTTATTGATATTCGGCATACAAAGTATTTATGCATCGACTAACGAGAATCGCCTTACACCTAAAGCAACACAGACGAGTACTACCAAGAACTTATCGGGTACAGGCTTCTCTAAGTGGGTTATCGTATTGGAAGATCCTCGCAGTCCGCGCCGTAAACGATTGCACCGGGGTGTCGGTTATCAAAGTCTTAAAAACTACGATAACGATCGTATTTTAGAGCGGCTTACCGAATCGATTGTCTCGGAATATCGGTTGGAACTCGATACACAGTGGCCTATTATTAGTTTGAATGTACATTGTTTAATCGTTACATTAGACAATCGTCGTCAGTCAGTATTAAAAAAATTATCGGATGATGAACGTGTGCGATGGGTACAGCCCTACAATGAATTCACTGGCACACTATCCGAAGATTTAAAGACAAGTTCAGATAATTCAAAGACAAACAAAACAACGCCAACGAAAGCTTCAAATCAGCTTGTTAATCAATTTTCCGATCCCTATTTCAAATTACAATCTTCTTTTAAACAGCTTCGTCTGGAAAAATTATTAATGCAGCTCGATGGCGACGGTGTTACGGTCGCGGTTGTGGACTCCGGAGTTTCTGTTAATCACCCGGATCTAAAATCTGCAAAAATACATCACCTAAATTTTGTAGATGCTCAAAGTGATAATCCCAAACTTGAGTCTCATTTAGAAAATGAGTACCACGGCACCGCCGTAGCGAGTTTAATTGTTGCACAAAGAAATAATCAAGAAGGCATGGTTGGCATTGCGCCATCAGCAACTCTCTATGGTTACCGCGGCTGCTGGCAAGAGTCGAGCTCACTAACAAAGTGCAATAGTTTAAGTTTATCACGGGCACTCGATGAAGCCGTTCGCCTATCACCCGATATTATCAATTTAAGTTTAACAGGCCCTCAAGATCGCCTGTTAAACAATTTGCTAAACATGTTAATTTCACAAGGTACGTTAGTTGTCACAGCCTACGATAAAGAGCGATTAAGAGATCGTTTTCCAAAACCTCAACCCGGCGTTTATGTGGCAGGAGATCCTTCGGTCGATTCAATCAACATGGATGACGTATCATTTGTCCCTGGTAACCAGATTCTTACAGCTTCTCCAGGCACAGGCTACGATTTTCGCACAGGACATTCCCTGTCTGCAGCACAATTAACGGGCATTTTAGCGTTAATTAAACAACACACCCGAGTCAATAAAGTAAAAGCTAACTTATTAAAGTTGTATCGAGGAAATGAGTTTTTAAATGTTGGTGAATTATTTTGCGAATTAAAAAGTGCGAGCTGTTAGAACCATTGAAAAATTTATTTAAGAATTTAATAAAGTTGATAACTTAGTGAGAGAATCCAGCGACCACCTGCATTACCATCACCAATAGCGCGCTCTGCATTTCTCTGCGAGTAAGCTTTTAATATTTGAAAACTCCAGCGTGAAATATTATAAGTTGCCGACAAACTATAAAAAAGAATATCTTCTTGATAAATCGCATCCGGAACATTATTTTCACCTAACTCGGCTTGCAAAAACCAATGTTGGTTAAGCTGAGAATGCCAGTTAACAATAAATGATTCCTTTTTAAAGTTTTTACCATAATAGCTATCACTTATCGCATAACTGATCGTTATTGCATCTCTAAAATGTAAGTCAACTTGTGCTTCGGTGTAATTTTTAGACTCTTCAAAGTCTGCATCAAACTGATAAGCACTGACGGAAAACGAAGTTGCCCAATTATTCTTGAATTCAGAATAGAAACCGGCATAAACATTTTGCCATCCACGCTGGTCAAAAAGACCGCCTGATTGATGACGGAATAAACCGATACCACCAAACAATGAATCTGAATAGTTGTAATCAATCGATAGGCTTGCTGTTGGTTCCTCATAGGACAAGGATCCCCCTCGATAAACACCCTCACTGCTCAAGGCGGCTTCCACAACAGGCTCTTCAGCAAATATACGATTCGTTACTATCATCAATATAACAGGCAACAAATATTTTAAAGCAAGACCTTTCGAAAGAGCTCTAAAAGAAGCAACCTGTTGTTCAGACATAATTTTTATAGCTAACACAAAATTCATACAGAAGAATTCGTTAAAAAGGTTTTATTCCGTCGATTGCATTCATGGAGTGCAAATTCTGAGATACCATGAATCTACTTTATTGATTTATACTTTAACCGGCTTCAGAGTAATCAAATTTTACCACGATTACTAATTTAATTGTGATTTGTGACATAGTTCAAATTCACATTGAACCTTTCCCCTACTTTTTGACATTCATTAATAACATTTAGTGGAGGAAAAACAATGAGTGGTTTGAATAATCAATGGTATTTGAAATTAATTAGCGTTGGCATTTTGAGTCTAACGGTTGGCTGTGGTGGTGGGAGCGGCGGTAATGGCTCACCTGATGTTGATGACGACGACGATACACCGGATGTCGTTACTTTTACAGCAAAACCTGAAACCAGAGATACTGTACTAGGGACTGTTTTTGTTAATGCTGATAACATTACTTTATACACCTTTGAAAATGATAGAAACGATAGCGGCGGTGATGGCGCAGGTGATTCTGATTGTAATAATTCTTGCGCAGTGACCTGGCCACCTATGTTAGCTTCATCAACAGCAGAAGCTGAAGAACCCTTTTCGATCATTACTCGCGATAGTGGTGAACGCCAATGGGCATTTCGAGGTTTACCTCTGTACATGTTTGCCAGCGATACTCAAGCCGGTGATGTGAATGGCGAGGGAATGGGCAATGTTTGGTTTGTGGCTCGTCCCGATCCATTAAAACTCGATATTTCTGATGATAGTGCTGTTGGCGAAATTTTGATTGGCCAATTCACGCAGCTTGGTACTAATGGCAGCGGAGAACCTTCGACCGATAGATTGGATCGTAACGGATTCTCGTTATACACCTTTAAAAATGATCGTGATGATACCAGCGGTGACGGCGTCAATGATTCCGATTGTAACGCAAGCTGTGCAGAAGCATGGCCACCATTATTTGCTGATGCAGCAGCAACCGAGTTTGGGAATTATACGATTATCGAACGAGATGATGGAAACTTGCAGTGGACTTATGCCGGACAACCTCTTTATTTTTATGCAGGTGATAGCAATGCTGGCGATGTCAACGGCGATGGGCTCGGTGGAACTTGGTATTTAGCAAGACCACACACGGTGTCGCTCGAAGACAATATACTAAAAAGTGCAACACCCACCTTTGCAACCGATGGCTCAGGCGCACTCGATGATTCACAAACTATAAAGTCAGGTTTTGCACTATATGTTTTCGATAATGATGACACTGATGAATCTAACTGCAATGGCAGTTGTGCTGTAAACTGGCCACCTTTATACGCTTTTCCTGGCGTAACTCCAAAAGAAAACTTTAGTATAATCGAGCGAGATGATGGCTCACTTCAATGGGCTTTTAAAGGTCAGCCACTCTATTATTTCGCGGGAGATTCATCAGCATCTGACACCAATGGTGACCAAGCTGGCGGCACCTGGCATTTAGCAAGAACCGCTCCGGTCCAACTATTCAATGATTCAGAGTTGGGTGATGTATTCGCTGCTCGTGGCAATATTGAAGATGTTAATGCATCGGGCAATCCTGCCGGTACTTTTACCGACCGAACAGGCTTTACCGTTTATTTGTTTGATGAAGATGGTACCGATGTTTCTAACTGTAATAACAGTTGCGCAGTGACTTGGCCACCACTCTACGCAAGCGAATCTGATGTTGCAGGCGGCGACTTTTCCATTTTTACTCGTGAAGACGGATCACTGCAATGGTCCTACAAAGGTGCCCCTCTCTATTTTTATATTGATGATTCCGCACCAGGACAATTCAATGGCATTTACGGAACCTGGCACGAAGTAACACCCTAACGACTCGTAAATAAATTGATAGGACTTATACTATGAATCCACATAAACTAATCTGTGGATTGTTAATGGCGCTACTCGTTAGCGCCTGTTCTCCTGGCACCGGAGAGTTCTCAGAACCGGTTCAAGATAACGACGACAACAATCCTGACAACACTGAAGTTTCATTAACCTCTATTCAAGAAACTATTTTTACACCCATCTGCAGCCAATGCCACTTTGGAAGCCGAGCGCCAAGAGGCTTACGTTTAGATAGTGAAGCGTTGGCTTACGATAATCTGGTTAATATTGTTGCAGAGGGAAATTCGAGTTTTTTAAGAGTCGAACCAGAAAATGCGGACGACTCGTTTCTTATGATGAAAATATTGGGTGATCCAATAGCCGGTCAACGCATGCCGTTAGGTTTATCCCCTTTAACCTCTTCTGAAATTAATTTAATACGTCAATGGATAAATCAAGGTGCATTACCCTCCGATAATGCAAAAGATTTCAAAATCAGCTCGTTCAAAGTTCTCGCCAGCCAAAACTTGCTGCAGTTAAAGATTATTTTTAACCAGAGAATATTTGAGAAAGATTTATTTGAACAAGACATTAGTAAACATAATGTACGAATATACAACGTTACATCAGCTGGTGAACGAACAATCGTAAGTAAATATGGAGTTAAACGCTTATCAACTAACCAAATTGAGGTAAAAATAGATACTTCAAACCTTCGATCAAAATCGATAGAAATTCATCTATCCGACAACACCGCATTGCCATTGCACAGTACTTCTGGGCAAACGCTTTTGAAAACACAGTTACAACACCAGGACAATCACTATGGCTATTTTATTAAAGTTCAGTAAGCAACTTTGTACCGTGGCATTTGCTATATTTTGCATAACTCTATCTGCAGAACCCTATATTTCCGTTCAAACTCAAATGCCTTGTTCATCGTGCCATGTAAATCCAACGGGCGGTGGAATGCGAACCGATTATGGGATTTATTATGGAGCAAATACCTTACCCGCCAGTCAAAATAAGATGGTCAACCCAGACATTGGAAAAATTTCATCATTTTTAAAACTGGGTGGAGATTTTCGATATAATTTTGACGCACAACAAACCGATGTCGAAGATTCGAAAGCGCAAGGATTTTCCGTCAACTCAGCGCAAACCTATTTATTACTTAGTAACGAAAAATCCGATTGGCAGTTTTATCTCGATCAACAAGTCGCTCCTGGTGGAGCAATTAATCGAGAAGCGTTATTAATTAAAAAGTTTGATAACGGTGATTACGTTAAAGTCGGAAAAATGGTACCCGCTTTTGGACTGAAACTGGAAGATGACCTTGCTTTTACTCGCCGATTTACAGGAATTAATTTCGATTCCAGTGACAATGGCGTTGAATACGGTTTTCAAGGTTCTTCACATTTAACCAATCTTTTCATTACCAATGGAACCAATGCTGTTGAAAACAATAATGATCGATTTCAAATTGGCGCACGTACCGAATGGTTTCTTGGAAAGTTTCGAGTCGGAGGTGCCATTATTGCCAACGATAGCATTGATATTGAGCGTATTATGTACTCTATGTTTGCCGGTTATGTCTACGAGTCACTGACTTTTCTCGCAGAAATCGTAACCATTGACCAACAAACTTTTGAACCGGCTTTCATCGATGAGCAGCAAGATATTGCGTTATTCGAAGTCAACTGGTTAATCAATCCCGGGCACAACCTGAAGTTTACCGAAGAATTCTATGATCCCGATAAAAATCTGAATGAAGATCATTTTGTGAGACACTCTCTGGTCTATGAATTCACACCCACCGCAAATGTTCAAATACGAGGTGGATTTAGAATTAATGAAGCACCGCCACAGGAATTAAGAGAAAATGGGGAACGAATATTTGCTCAACTTCACTTTTACTTTTAGTTAAAATTGTTTGGCAAGTCCTGGCCCAGCCTGCAAGACGACGGGTAATACTTACCCGTCGTCCCTTCAACTTTTATGACCAAATACTCATTAAAAAACAAATATTTTTAGATTTCAAATGTGTACCCAAGGTGTACAGTAAAGCCTCTTAACGGAACAAACAATTCATCAACACTAAGCGGAACGTTATTCTTTTCATCAAATAAATTACTCAAATTCAAATACACTTTTGACTCGCCTTGAAAGTAGTAGGCTATATTCAAATCCGTTTTTTTATGAGCTCCTGAAGAATAACGAATATTTGAAGCAAGTTCTTCTGGCAGCGTTCGTTTTGAACGATAGTAACTGGACAAGTTAACATTAAAGTTAAAAATTCGGTAATTAGCGCCAAAACTCAGATACTCATTAGGAAGGAAATAGGTATCTCGATCACTTGCCTCATCACGACTTTTAAATTTTGAGTGTTTAATAAATAAATAATTCTTTTTACTAAAATAATAATTGAATTCCGTATCTATACCAGCAACTGTCGTTTTGCCATTATTTCTAGCAATGAATGAGTTATTTTCTGGAAGGTATTCAATCTTATCATTAAATATCAAATAGAATGGTGTCAGTTGTGCACGATAGTCATTACCTTGATAGATCCAACTCAACTCAAAAGTTTCAATTTTCTCCGGCTTAACATCGCGAGAACCCTGTAATGGAAATAACGCTGTACCTAAAGTTTCGTAAATAGAAGGAGGCCTGACAGCTGAAGCATAAAGACCTTTGAATATCGACTGATTATTACGCCATGTAAATGCGACTCTCGGATTAAAGACCCTTTCCGATGTTTTAGAAAAGCCTTCAAAAGCATCAATCCGGCCACCAAGGACAACGGAGAGTGTATCGCTTATTTGCCAATTATCTTCAACAAAGAAAGCAAAAACATTTCGACTTTTGTTGGGAGCAAATATTTGAGACTCATCCTCGCTAATATCAAATCCGCTTCCATTCCATAAGTAGACCTTAGCGTCATACTGACCTTCTCGCTCTACTTTAAACCCCAGCAATAGCGAATGCTCATCTACCTCTTTTTCATATAGAGATTCAATAAAAATATCATAATTTGCTACAGAACCACCGTAGGGTTCACCCGCCAAATCAATAAAGTTAACAAACTCTGATGTCATGGTTCCAAAAGTTATATTCCATTGCTCACTTAAAGTGTATTTTAAATTACCGTGCCATTGACTACCTTCGTAACTGTATAGATCGAGACTTTGCGAAGGTACTTGACCAGACAAAAAAGCATCTTGAACATTAAATTTGTACCATGTTTGAAAAACGAAGGCGTTATCTAACGATCGTAATGAAAAAGTAAAATTTCCCGCTCCCTTTGTTCCATCTCTTAAAGTTTCCCTATCAAACCCATAACTCCCCTGACCTTTCGGTTGACCGTGCGCCTGGCCATCATCCTGATAATACTGAACAGAACCACCGATATGCCATTGATCTAAGTTTTTGCCAAATAGAGTCGTAAATTTATAAGCTTGCATTAAGTTTTGAGAAGTCTGCCGCTGACTTAAAGTTGATTCTGCACGATATTCGAAACCCAGAAATGTCTGTTCCCGAGTTATCAGATTTATAATAGTTATCGCACTACTTCCATAAAGCGGTACTGGAGACCGACTGATTTCAATTCTTTCAATATTATCAAGCGTAAATTCGACTGCAGGAAATGCAGAACCGAAAGTCGTTTCATTAAACTTTGTTTTACCATTAAATAAAATCAGCACCTGTTGAGAAAAATCTGACAGCAGACCTCTGGAATAGATACCTTCATTGACTCTATCGCCATAACGAAAGTAAGTAGGAACAACATCCATTCCTGGTACATAAATATTCAACACGTCTCGCAAAGTCCGCGCATTCATATTTTCTATTTGCTCGCGTGAAATCAGAGTGATAGAACCCGGTGCTTCGTTAATTGACTCACTTCTCTTAGAGGCTACTTGAACGCGCACTTTCAAAAGCTCAACTAAATTTAAGTCGAATAAACTGGATTCATTGGGTAAAGACTTGGACTCATCAGACCAACAAACGTTGATTAACAGGGAGCTAAGAAAAATAAGAATTAAAACATGTCGAATTGATAATAAATCAACCATATTCCATCTCAAAAATGGAGCTGAATCTCGTAAACTTTCAGAGTCAATATTGTTATAGAGTTCAAAGAGTTAGATGTTAAGCATAGCTCAAAGAAAGAATGCGTCAATTTTAAAATTATTAAGAAATGATCTTTTCACAATACCTAGAATATTTTTTATGGATAGATAGAAAGAGTCAACAGAATGGTTAGAGGAGTTGTAATAAAAATACCAACTCCAAAATAATGGTCATTGCCTGGTGATAATCAATTGATAATATACCAAAGCAATGACCGAACATAGTTGGTTAATTATCCCTATTTTCGACAGGGTGAATATTTTAAAACGGCTGTCGTAATTCTCTAACACGAGAATACATTTCAACTACCAAATTAAATCATCGGGTACCTGATACTCAGCGTAAGGATCATCCTCGTCAATTTCTTGTTTGCTCATTCGATCGTGCATTACAAGAACGACTTCCGGATCAACCGTTTGTAATTTCCGAGCAATCACATCGGGAACTAACCTAACTTTGCCGTCCATCGCACAGATGGCTAAAGTTCCTTTCGCCAAACACTGCTTAATCGTTTCATTTACCTTTAACGTTTTGGTCAGTCCATCGTGAATATAGTTGTAGGGAACCTCACCTTTAAATTCATCGACTCCGTGATGCTCGAGCATTTGCTTTAACATGGCACGTTGCTCTTTGGCTTTTAACTCAGCTTGTCGTTGCTCATTCAGGACTCGGTCTTGTTCTGCTTTTTTGCGCTTTTCAGCCTCAATTTGCTCTTTGAGCTCGTCCTTGACCTTGTGACCTTTTGGTTGCTGTTTAGCCTTTTTACGCTTCTCATGCTTTATTTTGGTTGCTTTCTTTTTATCCGCTAAACCCGCTTTCATCAATTGTTCTTGAAGTGAGCTCATATCTTTCTACTCTCGATTTTTGTTACTGTTTCGGAGTATACCAAAATCTACTCCTGGGATAAATTATCTCAATTAGCATCTAGAGGGGATATTTGAAATAGAAAACATAATCCAATCCTTGCCGACTGATGCATCAAACCTACTGACTAAATCAATCGGTTAAGATTCACTCCAAATCTGAAACATTGATAGAGTCCTCTATCCCTCTAACTTTAAGCCAAATTCTCCATGCGAGATAAAAACAAACTGGTATGTAAAAATTCGATAATAACTCACGCTCCATTGCCCAATATTCTGACATCAAAATAAGCGGTCCTCGTTTGTCTCTAAATACAACTCAGTTAAAAATAGGAAAAGTTTTTCATCACATCGCAAGAACCACTCACAAACGTAAGGAGTGACTATTTTGAACAAATCCATTGTGTGGTTAGTCTTGTTGCAAACCCTTGTTATATTTTGTTTGCTGATCTTTATTAGCAATCTCGATAATAAAATTAACCAACTAACTCGAGAGCTAACCTCTCCCGTAAAAGCGAGTTACACTCGCGTCGATAACGACGGTTTAAATCCAACAAAAACGCTCCCCCCAGTAACGATTAGGCAAGTATGCAGCGAAGAAACCTTAAAACAACTGACTCGTCAGTTGGAGAAATACTTTACATCTCATCCGATTGAAAGCACTAACGAATTAGAATCCAAAACTCAGCAAGATCCGTTGGAGTACAGCAATACTTACAGCCAGGTTGCTGCCAAGATAGATCATTTTATTAGTCTCGGTTCTATTTCCAATGAAGACTTTATGCTCCTATCTCAAGAAGCCTCAACACTTCCTCGAACGCAAAGAGATAGCTTACTTAAAAAACTGGCAAGGGAACTCAACCGTCGTTAATACCAACGACTTTTATTACACCGAAAAAGGAGAGCATCATGAATAAATTAACTAGCCTTTCGCTTGTTACAGCTATGGCTCTAAGTTCAGCGGCACAAGCTGTTAATGTTGTTAAATATTCCGATGGCAGAGGCTACGCTTATGGCGTTTTACAGCATAATACCACATCGGCTCACATCACCTGCGCTCGGTCACACGCCGTACCAAATGGAACTTCAAGTGGTTATGATGAAGTTTGGTGTTCTGCAAGAGATCTCGATGGAAACAGTGGATTCTGCTTTACCAGTAATGCTGACTTTACCGCCATGATGCAGGGACTCAGTGACCATGGCCGACTGTTATTCCGATGGAATTCATCCGGAGAATGCTATGCAATGCAATTGACGAACTCAACCAATTATCTCCCTGCACCTTAGGTCGACTCTATATTGTATATAAATTTTGATGTCCCGGTGGTTAATGGCAATGACATAATTGCCATTAACCACCTTTAAACGATGACTACGACAAAAGTCTCGACTCCCAGATTTTCGAGGATATATTCCGAATATAACGACATTTAGCAACTTTTCACTCAAAAACGATTCTCTCATCGCAACATCAAAAAGTATCTTTGATTCTTTAGCACCCATTGAACATTGAGATTATTCCTAAAAATTAGGAACTTATGTGCATAAGTCGAGTAAAAAAGCCAAAACAGCCTATACTGTAACTTTGAATATGGTTAAAAACCATTCAATTTGTGGGTAGCTTATTCGACGGTAGGTTGTATTCGTGGTCGAAGTTTCAAAACAATCACTCTTTTGCGGTAATAGCAATAGATCTATTTGCCATATCCTAAGCGTTTTTAACTCTTGGGTTATCCTATTTGCTTGCCTGCTCTACACTTCCTGTTTGCTTGCTGCCGATAATCAAACCTTCGAATTAACCGAAACGGAAAGTCAATGGCTCGCCCAAAAAGAGCAGATTCGAATTGGCGCCATGAAAGCCTGGCCTCCGTTTAATTTTGTCGATCAATACGGTAAGTCCACAGGCATTGGCGCCGATTACATTACAGCTCTAAATAAACGACTCAATGGAAAGCTCGTTATCGAATCGGGGAACTGGAATGAATTATTTGACGCAGTGAAGACTCAACAACTCGACGCCATTTTAGATATCAATCGAAAGCCAGAGCGTGAACATTACTTCCTGTTTACAAAACCATATTTGCAAGTACCTCATGTTATCGTCGCGCCCAAAAACGCCCCCTTCTTACGCGATGAGCAAGATTTAAAAGGAAAAGTAATCGCTTTAGAACGCGGTTTTGGCAATGTGACTTATTTTGAAGAAACCTTTCCAGAGACAACAATAAAACTTTATAAAAATACGGCCCTTGCGCTAGATGCAGTCTCTCGTGGCCAAGCCGATGCGTATGCTGGAAATCGAAGTGCCGCCTTATATTGGATTGGCAAAGAAGTCATGGTCAATTTAAAAGTTCATGGACGTCTCAATACTGAAGGATCGCAATTGAGTATTGGCGTGCGCACTGACGAGCCTATCTTAGTTAAAATTTTAGACCGAGCTTTAGCCGACATACGGCAAGAAGAAGTTCGAATGATCCAAAATCGTTGGGTGGGCAACAACGATAACAACAAACAAGTTCTACTTACTGAGCAGGAACAACAGTGGATTAAAGAAAATCCAATCATTAAAATTGCATTCGATCAAAATTATCCTCCTTACAGCTTTAAAAACGAGCAAGGAAATTTTGAAGGTGTTGCTGTCGATATTGCTTTTGAGTTAGCAAATCGCATAGGCGTTGAACTCAATATTCATCCTGAAGGCCAATGGCTCAATTTATATCAAGATGCCATAGCAGGAAAAGTTGATGTGGTCGCAACCTTGGTCAAAACACCGGATAGAGAAGATAACTTCAATTTTACCCAACCCTATATATCCCTTTCACGATTTATCGTTACCAAAAAAGAGGACCGCGAAAATATTGCTAGCACAGACGATCTTCGAGGAAAAACCATTGCTCTAATTGAAGGCTACTCAACATCAAGTCAAGTGATTGCCAAATATCCCAGCATTACACCCTATTATGTAAAAAATATTCAAGAAAGTTTAAAAGCCGTCTCAGCGGGACTGGCGGATGCTGCGATCGCAGATATAGGAATGGCGCAACATGCTATGACGTTACTTGGATTGACCAATCTTGGTTTTGCCAGTGTTTATGTCGATAATGATCTTGATGAACGCTATGGCGTTCATATCGACAAACCCATTCTAGCTTCGATATTAGACAAAGCACTTGAGTCATTAAGCTACCAGGAATATTTGGCATTTTATTCAAATTGGTCAGTTCCTTACACCGAAAAAATCATATCGGGCGTTCAATCAAAAAACTTTAAACTCACAGAAAGTGAAAAAGCCTGGTTAGACAAACATAAAGTCATTCGCTTAGCATCGGATTATTCTTGGCCACCATTTGAGTACATAGAAAAAGACGGCACTTATCATGGTATTGGTGCCGATTATATGGCGCTTATCGAACAGCGTTTAGGTATTCGATTTGAAGTTTCACCTCGGCGTGCTTGGCAAGAAATTACCGATATGGTTGCTAACAAAGAGCTCGATATACTGTCTTGTGCTATGGAAACCGAACAGCGGCAAAAATATGCAATCTTTACCCAACCTTATATTTCTCACCCAATGATTATTGTAACACGCGACAATATTGACTTTGTTGAGGGCATCGATGGACTCGCTGGTAAAAAAGTTTCTATAGAAAAGGGTTATGGATCTTATGACTTAATGTTAGATCGACACCCAGAAGTTAACATCATACCCTACACAGACTCCTTGTCGGCAATGATGGCCGTATCGAATGGCGAAGTGTTTGCTTATATAGGTAACATTGCGACCATGAGTTATGTTGCTCGCCAGAACGGAATTACCAACATTAAAATATCCGGGCAAGTTCCTTACCGTTTTGATTTGTCCATAGGTGTTCGTGACGACTGGCCGGAGTTCATTCCAATTCTTCAAAAAGCATTGAACTCCATTACGCGCGAAGAGCACAATCAAATACGCAATAAGTGGATCGCTATCGACGTTGAAAAGCCGTTTAACTATACCATCATTTGGCAAGTTGGTAGCCTTGTCATCATAATTTTAGTCTCCTTCCTATTTTGGAACTTATCGCTGAATAAACGAGTGAAAGAACGAACCCAACAATTAACGTATCAAGCAAACTATGACTCATTGACGCAATTACCTAATCGAGCTTATGTCTTAAAACAACTTAATGACTTATTAGAAAAAGCCGTAGAATCTCGTGACAAACTGGCCGTACTCTTTCTCGATTTAGATGACTTTAAAATTATTAACGACACCATGGGACACGATGCTGGAGATCAACTATTAATTGAAGCGTCTCAACGAATGAAAAAGTCATTAGGAGAGAATCATATCGTTGGACGTATGGGTGGAGATGAGTTTATCGCTATTATTCGAGACTATGATGACGATAGTCAAACAACCTTATTAGCCGATCGTTTAATCGACAACTTTAAGAATAAATTTGAAATTGATAATCAAGAAATCAAAATGTCAACCAGCATCGGAATCGCGACTTATCCTGAAGACGGAACATCCTCTTCAACATTACTCAGTCATGCCGATGCGGCTATGTATCATTCAAAACGACAAGGCCGCAGTACTTATTCTCATTTTACCGAAGAGATGAATCGCGAAGTCGAACGTCGCATTGAAATTGAAAAAAATATGCAAGGCGCTCTGGAGCGCAATGAGTTTTCACTGGTCTATCAACCCAAAGTTGATATCGCAAGCCGTCGAATTATTGGTGTTGAAGCTTTGTTACGATGGCATTCACCTCAACTGGGCTCTGTGGCCCCCGATGAATTCATCCCAATTGCAGAAAATAATGGTCATATATTACCGATTGGTGAATTCGTTTTAAAAACGGCTATTGAGAGGCTGAATGAATGGCAAAACAAATTTGATTTATCCTTAACAATGGCTGTGAACTTATCTCCGATACAGTTTCGTGATCCTAACTTATCCCGAAATATTCGCGAATCGATGGAGCAAATTGGCATTCAATTATCATCGTTAGAACTTGAAGTTACAGAAGGTGTTTTATTAAAAGGTCATAACTTTGTCCAAAAAGCCATTAGCGAACTGAAGTCTTTAGGTGTTCATTTATCAATGGATGACTTCGGAACTGGCTATTCATCGTTAAGCTACTTACGAAAATATCCTTTCGATCGCATTAAAATTGATCGTGAATTTATCAAAGGCATTACCGATAACGAAACTGACCGACAATTAGTCTACGCATCGATTGAAATGGCACACGGCTTAAACTTGTCCGTCGTTGCTGAAGGTGTTGAGACAGACTCTCAACTGTCGATACTGGCTGAACGCTATTGTGACATTGCGCAAGGCTATTTATTTAGCAAACCCCTTCCTTACGAACAAATGACACAATTTTTACAGGACCATTTTTCATCTTTCAATATCGACCAATCGGCCTAAAGGTAGATGTCATTTATTTTCTTCGTGCGGTTTCGAGCAACTTTTTCGCTGATTGATAAGAATATTTATCTTTCAGTAAACGACGACTATGAGAAAGATGCTTTTCGGTTGTCGCAAGATCGCCGCGATTAGCCGCTCTTTGCGCTAGCTTCCAATGCATATTTCCAAGCTCAATCAGTTTTTTCTCGGCACTGACTTGATTGGGATCCGCTTTAAGAATCGCTAAATAGGCTTCTTCAGCATTATTGCCTGTCGGCGAACTCAACTGATTTTTATCAATCAAGGATTGGGCTTTCTTATACAAGTTTTTAATCGGTATCCAATCTCGAGGATAAAAAGCCATTTTTCCGGTGACAAGCTGAGGCTTAATACTGCGTACTTTCCCATGATGAACCTCAACCGCAAGTTCTTGCCCTAGATATTCTTTGCCCAATAATAGATGATGAACCCCAGTCGTAAGATTGTCTATTTTATGAGGCGTTGTTTCGGGCAACCGCTCTCCATCCAACTCTATCCAGGCACCCGAAGGAACGGACTCGATTAGTAACGAACCGGTGCCAACTTCTAACTTAAGTTGCTTATTGACAATTTTGTTGTCCAAAACTTCGATTGTCGCGCTCGCATCAGAAAACAAAGGGTGTGTTAATTTAAGGCGATGTTCTCCAGTACGAATCGATTGACCGAGATAGGGAGTTTGCCCTACTTCTTGACCGTTTAAAAATACGGTTGCACCTGAAGGCTCTGAATCAATTTTAATAACACCTTTTGGCTGGTCTCCATCGACCGTATTGCTATTAATTAGCGCCATTGCCCAATCATAGCTACGGCTCAAATTTTCAGAAACCAAGTCTTTTTGCCAATATCCAAGTGATACGACGCCAACTAATACTATCGCAATACCCCAAAACCATAATCTCGAACTCGGTTCAACGGTATCTGAAATACCGCCGAAATTTAAAACATCGGCTTGCTGCTCCCTTCGTTTTTCATAAAATTCTTCTAGCTTGAATTCTTGGTCTACTTCTAATAATTCAATCGCCTCAATTAACTCATCGGCCGAGGCAAATCGGTCTTCTTTCGATTTTGCCAGCAAAACTTCGATAAAATCTTGATAAGGTGACAACTCCATTGGTAGCTGAGGTATGGGTTCATTAATGTGAGCCAAAGCAATAGCGATAGGCTTATCTGCGTCGTAAGGAACCTCACCCAATAGCATTTCATAAAAAACAATGCCCAGACTGTACAAATCACTGCGTTCATCTAAGGAATCGCCCTGCGCCTGCTCAGGACTGATGTATCGAGGTGTACCAATACTTTCACGGGCATTAGAGATTGTCGCCTCACTACTGAGCGTCGTAACGATACCCAAATCAGTTAATTTGGCATTACCATCTTCATCAAACAAAATATTTTCTGGCTTAATATCTCGATGAATAAATCCTTTGTTATGAGCATACTTAAGTGCTTTCGCTATCTGCTTCAAGTATTGCAACGACTCGACCACGGAGAGCCCTTCATCAATGCGTTGCTTCAAATCGCCATTGGGCAAGTATTCCATGAGATAAAAGTGAATATTGTCCTCTTCACCGACGTCGTAAACAGTCACAATATGAGGATGGAAAAGATTGGCTGTCGCTCGAACTTCACGATTAAACCGCGCCAACCAGTCCTTATCACGCGCCATCTCGGGTGGTAATACTTTAATCGCAACGTTACGCCCCAATACCGTATCTTCAGCAAGATAAACATCGGCCATTCCGCCTTTGCCTATCTGACGAATAATGCGAAGCTTACCTAGTCGTGTATCGGGTTTAATCATCATTTATAGCATTCTCACTGGGACTACCTTTTTCTTAGCAATCGATCGTTTAAAAGTATAGGTAACAATTCAATCGAACTCATCCATTTTAACTAAATGCTCGATTAAATAAATAGCTATCAGTAGCTTCTGATACTTCCTTCACATCGACTAATGCACATTTCGCTCTTTTTCTGGCGACATTTCAGTCGTGTAAAGTTGTTTAACCTGTCTAACAAAATCATCGTACTCTTGAGGACTTATCGCTTCTTCATTTTTTAAATAATTAAATTTCCCTATCTCAGACTCTAAGTCCGATTCTGTATCGATAAATGCATAATAATCTTTAAGAAGCTGTTTTTTCTTCGCATACAAAGCTTCAATAATTTGGTCATGCTGCTTGTCCTTCAAGATACTCACTTCGTCACTATCGGTTAGATACAAAGTAAATTTCGCTTTTTTCTTAAAGTACAATATTACAAAGATCAAACTGATAGAAAACATAGAATATTTTGGAGACCCCGTTAAAATCTCCATTGCCGTATATTGAATACCACCAACGAGTAAAAAACAGACAGCGCCAATGAAAAACAGCATATTCTTTTCATGCATCTCATGAAAATCATCTCTCGCTGGCAATGATAAGTATTTTATTTTTTTTGTGGTTCCAATTGACTCGTCAGCTTGGTAATAGGTGAAGTGATCGTTAAATAACTTAAACCTTCTTTTTATACCCATCGTTTTTTGATTAAACATCATAATTATTTAATTCCCTATTTTCTCTAAACTACACCCTAAAATGATTCGCTATTAAGAGTGTCATTTATTTTCCATACTTTAGATACAACTTGCGACTTATTTGCAAAATATCCGAAGCCATATAAAGACGTTCGACCCAATGCTTTGGTATTTGATTGAATCCATAATAGGCTCCTGCGATTTGCCCCGTAATCGCAGCCGTCGTATCGGCATCATCACCAAGATTGACGGCTGCAAGAATGGCTTCTTCATAAGTGTTCGTTTCAAAAAAGCACCACAAAGCCGCTTCTAAAGAATCGACACAGTAGCCAGAACCAACGAGACCGGCATAAGACTTATTCAGAAAGTCACCGGAAACTAATCTTTTTATTTTTGGTTGATAAAAAGAATGATCAATTGTTTTCATCAGCTCTGATTTATTCAATCCCGACAGAGCACGATAAATTAAAAACGCTAATAATTGACAGCTTTCAATCGCTTCTGCTGCACCATGCGTGGTACGAGAACTCTTTGCCGCTAAATCAGCTAATTTATCGGGTGTTTGAAATGAATATAGAACGATTGGTGCCAATCGCATTAATGAACCATTGCCCGCGCTGTTTGGATCAGTCGAACCACAATAGGGTTCTCCAGTTTGCTGAAATTTATTTAATGCATCTCTCACGGTATTTCCAATGTCAAAACAAACACCGGTAGAACTTAAATATCCCCATTGCCACCAATTTAAATAACGCGCCATTTGATCTCTAGCATCGAAAGTCGATTTCTCGAGCAAACTCTCCGCCAAACATAATGCCATTGACGTATCGTCTGTCCATTGACCCGGTTTCAAATGAAAAGGTCCTCCGCCTGTCAAATCAGTGACAGGTTTAAAGCTTCCTCGAGGTGAAAACTCAACGGTCGTTCCCACCGCATCTCCGCAGGCCAGTCCAACCAGAGCTCCTTTAAATTTATCTTCGGTCATAACTTACTTTCTTCTTGCTCTTCTAATACGGATCCAGGAATAAACTGAATTGGATAAGTAAAAACTTTAGGGAGCATAAATATACTCTGCGTTATTATCGAAAACAGCTTGGATCTTTTCTCTATCACTCCCAAATAGACTTTCCGGTTCTGCTTTTAACACCTGACAGTTTATTACCAATGCACAGAGAACATACACTTGAATAACTTCCATAGTAACGAAAACTTAATTTAAATTAACGCTCAAGCCAATTAACTTCCAACGAATCCCTTCAAAAATATACTTAAACTCAAAAGAGACGTTTATTTGCTTCGTCGGGTATTGTCCTTCCACTAATAATACGCCCTCTGAGTTTACCTGAGGTTTTTTCGTGAACTGAGGACTCATATTTGAAAGTCCCCTTAAGTCGATATTTTTTCCATAGAAACTCGAAAAGCCTTCATCGAGTTTGTCGGGTGACGATTGCTTTTGCCACAATTGAGACGTGTAATTATAAAGCTTGCTCATATCACTGTCATAGACAGATTCAGCAAAAACTGCCATAGTTTCACTGGCTAGTCGCACAAGCTCATCCTCAGAAGGCATCACAGCGGTAACCAACTCGTCTTTAATGCCCGATGTTGGCATTTGAATCGCAAAAATTTTCCATGCCTCAGCACTTTTAACAAAACTCAAAGATACCGGAACCACGCCGCCAGATTCGGTGGTAATTGATCCCGTTAATAAACCCCGATTGCCATTTCTCGAACGATTACTCCAATTAGCGTCAACAAATTGATCTAACGAAGTCTTCTTTAAATACGTCATCAACTCCGCTTTACTGGTTTGCGCTTTAAAATCTTCCGAGAGGAAAGTGTAAGCCTTTTCGATGTCATTATTTTTCACAGACTGAAAAAATTCATTCGCGGTTTTCGTTAAGTCGGCCGTTAAAATAAAAACAGCACTGAATATCAAACCGATGACGACGGCAATCCCGCCCAAAACTTTGGGCCAAACAGGCTTTTTATTCGTTGCAATAGCCTTCTCGTTATTTTGCTGGTGATTGTCTGGAGTATTTTGCTCAAGAGCTTGTAATTTTGTTTCTCTCCGGTACATGACACCACCGGCGATCAGAAGCAAAGGCCCAATAAACAAACCCGCCCAACCGATAGAAAACGTTAAGATAAGTCCCGCGACCTGCATCAAAACAGCAATGTTTTTCATAAAAATCCTTATTGCATATAAAGTAGACTGATACAGGTGAAATTATGACCCTTCTGGATAGATATATCAATTAGCAATACCGAAATTGATTATTTTACAACCAGCCCCTCATCGATTGTTATCAATTAATGGTCAGTCTTTGTTGTCGCTATGATTGTTTCAATTTGATTAAGCTTGTCACAGATTGAAAACAAAACCCTTGCTCTGGTTGTTTATTGTACACCATCAAAGTTACAGCCTTTGTCATGGCCAAGCGAATGGATAATTACATTCGATTAAATTGCATCAAATGTATGTTTCAATTATTCATTACAACGTTTCAATTTTTCACCATTCGGATAACTAATGTGTTCTTTTAAAAATCGAGAAAACCAACGAAATTCTCCAATGGTCATAATAAACTGCATGGAGGCAAATGCTTGATTTTCATTATCCATAATCAATTCAATAGCGGAACACAATTCTTCCAATTTTATAAATAGCTCAGCAGAATTAATGTTTCTTTTAGGCAGATATGCCTCAAACTGATCCAATCGGTTGATAATATTTTTTGCAGGCTGTTTATATTGTTTTAATGTCGCTTTATCGGAAAGAATTATGTCTTGCGATTTTTTCCTTAATTTCTTTGGAAGTGCAATACTTTCCCACCAAGTATTCACTTGCATTTCATTAGCATTAATACGATATAAAGATTGTTCTTCTCCCTCTTCCAAACTGTCTAACATTTCTCGCGTTAAAAAATCATCTTGTTGAACCAGCGCGGGTTTTAAAAGTAATACCGCAATCGTCTTATCACTATCCGAGACAAGTTCCTTTCCACAACCGGTCAAGTTAATTAGAAAGGCCAGCGTTAAACAGATTTTTATTGTCATTTAATTCGCCCTTAAATTATTTAAGCCGTAGTTTATCATCAATCTCAATGACTAATAACTCATCGATTATTACTTGAACATCTTTTCAGTTGGCGATACCTTCTAATCTCTTCATTTGTTTAAAAAGGATAATATAATGAGAAAACGAATTTCGCTATTAACCCTAACGGCTGTTTCACTAGCTTCACAACTAGCGATAGCTCATCACAACGATCAAGACTATACCTGTACTACTCAAGAGTTCACTCAAAATGTTTATTCAGGTTGGGCTTCTTGTACTGCCTATGACAGTAATAATCGCCCTAATTATCTGACAGAATATGTGAGTGTCAGCTACACTTCATTCTATAGAATTAATCAATATCAATCGGGTGAATGGTTGAGTTGTCACGCTTCTGTTCCATTCTCTCACGTAGAAACCCGAACTCAAGAGGTTTGTACTCATACTCCGCGCGAACCTTATGTCTCTTATGTCAATTACGAGTACGGCGCTTGTCGTTATTACACACGACACGGTTTCTTGACATGGCAACGTAAAAATACCGCAACCAGTTATCAAGTTCAGGAAAAATCTGGAACCCGCTGGAATAACATTTATTCAGGTAGTGGCACCGCCATGAATTATTCGAAACAACCGGGTAATACCAATCGTTCGTATCAATTACGGGTAAGAGCGAAAAGCGGTTCCGATGCTGGCTCGTGGAATTACTTTACCGCGTCTGTTCCAAGATGCTGGAATGGTGGAGGTCCTCACCCTCAATAAGATGATGTAAAAAATCAATCAATAATTTGGGGAACTAAGAGTCATAACATTGGTTAAAACTCAAGGTTCCCTACTTCGAACTATTTTCAGTAACGCATATGCTACTGGGCGTGTACTTTTGCGTCTAGCTTTTCTCAAATATCAAACTCTAAAAGTATTCGGTAATATTTACCAAGTTGACAATCCTAACAATGATTCAACTCAATCACCCTATAAACACAAAGGATCTGAGTAAAAATACAATTTATTGACAGCACTTTATGTCCTACCTTGCACAAAAAATTGTCCTCTCTTGCACTATATTTCCGTCAATCACAAAGGTAAAACAAACGTCGGCAATATTGCTCAGATACCTTGCCATTAAAAGAATCGAGTCAACTTATCATGTATGAGGCAAAACAATGACAATTAAAAATAGCTTTTTGCAAAAGCTGAGTACGAACAAATCAAGATTTAAAAAAGGACTGATTAGTACTCTTCTCGCAGCTGCTCTACCATATCAGGCACATACCGCAGACGCAGATTTTCAATATAATTACATTAACGATCAAGGAAAGAAAATCGTCGTCGATATTCGGGAAATTAATCAATCGAATACAGAGTCGATGCTGTCGAACATTGAAGAAATTTCTACAGATGAAGACTTATCAAAATCTAATATTTTGCTTTCGCCAAAAATTGAAAGTCTAATTCCTCCGCGAAAGGTTCTATGGGATGAGTACCAAACGCCAATCAGAAACCAGCGCGACCGGAATACCTGCTCTATCTTTGCAATGACCGCTGCGATTGAAGCAAGATATAAACGCGACCATGGATTGTCTTTAGATTTATCTGAGCAATATTACTGGCATGTGTATAAATCCTCAGGACTGTCTAACAGCAATGGACGACAATATGAAAACCAATCTTCATTTTGGGGTGGTGGCAATGCGAATGGAGTTTCACGCTCAGTTAACTTCGCAATTCCCGAAGAACGGTATCAAAGATATCTAACCCAAAATCAAATGAACAATGTACTTTCCAATATTCCAGCTGCTGGTACCCTGGTCTGGAATTCGAACCCATCACTGGATAATAATACACAACAAAACCTGGATGCATTTGAATATTCTCCTCTCTACATATCCACACATGCTCGGCAACAATCACGTTATGGCATTACAGGCTTTGATTTGATCAACCGTTCCGATATTCGCAACACTTACAAAATGCGAAAGCTCATTGCGGCAGGTAACGAAGTCTTAGTAAATGTTCCGTTAAAATGGAAAAGAAACTCAACAACCGGAATCTACGAGTACGACTCCACCGTTAATGGCGGATGGCATGTATTTTTAATTGTTGGTTACGATGCGAATAACGATTATTACTATGTCAAAAATTCCTGGGGAGAATCGGGTCTGATTAAAGTTGATTTTGATTTAATTGAAAACGAAGCCAGTTCCGGATCGGTTGTTACCGCTGTTGCTAATCCCGGTTCGCAAACTATAAAAACGCGCTTCATTGGTGAGTGGAATATGGACCACGATGGTTGGAAAGGCAAGCTCATTATTCGAAGAGGAACTGACACAGGTAATGCCATCACCCGTCTAGGTCACTATATTAATCATCGTGGTGATCGATTTGCGGTAAATGGTAGTTATTATAATAATGGTCGAAGTGTTCGTTTCTGGATTACCAATAGTGAAAATGCAAGTTTTACGCAAACCACAGCAAAAGCCTACTACGTTAATTTGTATTCTTGGGATGCGGGCTACGCCTCGGGTTATTCCTATGAAAATGGAAAAATCTACGGCATACATTTAAACAAGAAAAACTTTACGGCACGTTATGGCAATAGCTACACACCCCGTAAATGGAAAGGACAATGGAATGTTAATGAAGATGGCTGGCGCGGTCGTTTATACATTACTAGTGTCTATCAAAGTTCTGGCACCTGGCGCGCATATGGTTACTTTATTAATCATGCCGGAGAAAGAAAATCGATAACAACAACCATTGATAATAACATCAATCGGAAACTCACCGTTCGATTCTCAGGAACTTCAAAATCATTAATTCTCTACTTTCATAGTTGGGATGACAACTTAGCCAGTGGATACAGTTATAACTCTGGAAGAGTTTATGGCACACATGCGATTAAACAATAATTGAAATTTTCATTAATTAGGACGACTCTATCAAAATAATATTATGATAGAGTCGTCTATTTATATTGCTGATAGTTTCCAGCTTATACATTAAATATTTCTTATTTTGATACAATTTTTCGAACCACAGTCTTTGCAATAATTAATACTTGTTCTCAGTAATAATACATCGTTTACCAATACTTTAAACACTCTATCGGATCGTTTTTTACCCAACCTGATTATTCAATGCTCACTTTCCGAAAATGAATTGATAAAAATTAATTTTTCAACATGATATTGCACTCATGAGATTAATATCTCGCTTTAATATCTTGTGTTGTAATTTTTTAAAATATAGTGAGAATATGCGCTGCTTTTTGGCAACCATAAAAAGAGAATAAAAATGACAATAAAAAACTTAATTTTAATGATCACTGTTTCTGGCTTAGCAGCTCCTGCTTTTTCAGGAGACGCAAAATCAAATACGTTAGAGAGTAGCCACTCTAGTAAAACGTACTGTAAAGATATGACCTACTTTGGTGATGTTTTAAGAGATTCAGACAATGACCGTCCTTGTACTATTATAAAAGGAGATCTTGAAATCGACTCATCGGTAACCAGCTTAAGCAATTTGTCGTCAATTAAAGAAGTTCGAGGTTCTGTTTATATCAAAGATTTACTAGTTGAGTCATTAGAAGGACTCGATAACCTGGAGTCGATCGAAGACGATCTAATAATCTCTGATAACGACTATCTTACCAATTTTGAAGGCCTTGACGATTTGGAGGAAATTGGTGGAGATTTAGTGATTGATAGCAATAACGATTTAAAAAACTTCGAAGGACTCGACCATCTTGAAGAAATTGGAAATGACCTATTGATTACGGACAATGAAAGTCTCGAGGACTTTGAAGGTTTTGGTATCGAAGATATTGGTGATGATGTTGAAATTTCAGGTAACGAAAGTTTGGAAAGCTTTTATCGAGGCAAGCATCATAAATCAGAATTCTCCATTGGTGATGAACTCATTATTCGCGACAATGACCGACTGAGAGACTTAGATGGATTGGAAGAGCTCGAATCTGTAACAGAAGTCATCATCGAAGACATGAGAAGACTTAGAGATCTTGATGGATTAGAGATATCAGAACTGCAAGATTTAATTTTAAGAAACAATCGAGATCTTTCCGATATTTCAGCTATCGATGGTATTGAAATTACACGTACCATAGAAATCGAAAATAATAGCTCTCTTGAAAATATTGATGTTTTCGGCGGTACTGAAGAACTAGAAGAAAGTTTAATCATCAAAGATAATGATGACCTCGAGAGTTTAGAGGGCCTTGAAAATCTACGTATCGCTAAAGATATCCTAATTGAAGACAACAACGATCTAACAAGCCTGAGCGGTTTATCTGGATTAGAATTTATCGAAAATGACTTTTCAATTGTCGATAATAAGGATCTGGAATCCTTAGACGGCTTAGAAAACCTAGTAGAAATCAGCGACGACATTGTGATTGAAGACAACGACTCATTGATTAATATTGATGCGCTCCAAGTTCAAGGTTTTGACTCAATGGAAATCCGTAAAAATAAATCACTATGTGTTAGTCAGGAATTTTTCGAACAATATCAAGACAGTGATATAAAAATAGAAAAAAATCACGACTGCGAATAAATCTAGACGTTTACTGCTCTACTTTATATCGTTGCTCACCAGAGCAACGATATTTTATTAAACGGATAAGTCAGATTAATTTTCTTTTATCGCTGTAGAAATTTCGCGCATGGCATTTAACGTTTTACTATCCAGCGACTTTACGGTAACAATCGTATCGATATCATCTTTTAGTTTTAGTTGATCACATCCGTCACAACTATTAATAATATCGGAATATTTATCACTGAGTGTTTGCGTGTTATTTAGATAATCTGTCAATGATGGTGTAACCTTTACCAGCGTATCCGAAGAATTTGGAGATACTTTTTTTTCCAATCGAGCCAAGTAATGATTGGCAGCCAGTGCAGAATAACGCTCGAATGACTTCGCTTTAGCTTGATACATTTTGTACTCTTCACTCCCTTGAGGGTAGGACTTCGCAATATTAACGTACAGGTCAATCATATTGTTAATATCACTCGAAAAATCAATCAAGCTCTTAGACGCTTGCTCACTCGCATAAGAGTTGAACTGCGTTATCTTTTTTGCATCGGAATCCGTCTGTAGATCAATTCCAAATTGCCAATCATCATTCACTCTCCAGTGCCTTTTTAGCTGATTATATGACTTTCGGTAAACTGAAATTTGGCGATGTTGATATACATACTCATATTCTCGTGGCGGAACAAAGCTGCATTGCTTTACTTCGAGCAGCAATTCATTATCGTTCAACTGATAACCATTCACCTCGTTATCCAGCTCCAATATGTATTTTTTATTGGTAGTTTCTGTCGGCTCGCAGCTCTCTAGAACCAGTTGGCATTCAGAGACCATTGAAAAGTCACCCGACCTAGTGCAAACAATATCGGTAACTTTTCCATTTTGTGTTTTAGTTACCTGTAACGATACACCTCTTAATGGATGCTTACTTTCTGGATTAAATGGATCGATATGAACGGTTCTAACATCGACTTGAGTTACAGCCGATTCTGGAGCGATATCAGTAGACATTATCGGTAATGATAATATTGCTACGCCTATAATGACCCATTGTGTATTCAATAACATCTTTCGGGTTGTACCCATAAACATGTATTTATTCCAACTTGGACTCAGCACTATGATTCTCTGTGTTTTTTTTTAAAATCAAAATTAGCCAATAAATAATGGTCATGATGATTAATAGCACCAAAACCGATAACCACGTTGGCCACCAAACCCAAAAGTTTAGGTAATTCGCTTGTTCAACCCGGCAAACTGATAATTCTTTTGAATTAACCAGGTAGGTTTTAAAGGTCTCAGTATTGAGTGGCTTTTCTTGCAGTTGAAAATCAACCTTAAATACGGCACTTATATTTGAGCTAAAGTTACTGAGCTGCCATTTAATTTGCGGGTATAACTGAGTCTCTTGCTCAATGGTTTTACAGTACTCCGACTCCGTTTTTGCATGGGGACAAAATTGTGTAACATGGCGGTGCAATAGATAATTGTTTTCAGCGGGATGCTGCATTTCTACACTGGTCATCGGTACAACACTCTCAAATTGTAGTGTGACTACTGGCGGGACATCACCAAAAGCAAACAATTGCACAAATGCCGATGAGACTTTCTTATTGTTATTTATTGTTTCAGTTCTAAAATCAGTATCAATAACAATCCGACAGCTCTCAAACCAACTCGAAAACAGCTTTTCGTACAGCGATTTATTAGAGGTTGCCAACAATATGAGAAAAGCAATGAGAACAGTAGCGAACGACTTGAAAGCAGTTGAACGTTTGTATTCGATTAAGTTTTTGAAGAAATCTCGCATAATAGTCTTAACGAGTCTCACTCTAGTCCTTTGTTAATTTTACAACTCAATACCCTACAAGTTGCATCAAAGAACATCCTAATACTGGTGAATATTAATGTCTAGCTGGGATAAAAAGGAAGGTGCTTTTAATCTCAGAATATGGATAGAAATACTCTTTTGTCCATATTCTGAGGACAGTCTAAATAGATTCAACAATGTCTAGATCAAGTATTATAGAGAAAAAATCAGACTTAAATCTGTAGATTCAACTTTTCCAAAGTCGTAATTACCAGTGCTGTAAGCCAACTCCAACCCTAATCTGTGTGTGAAGTTGAATTGAAGCGCAATACCGGCAAACATGTCAGAACCACTTGAGCGGAAAGTCTCTTCATCACCAGGATTTGCAAATATTCCCTCATCGGCTTGAAATTTCCAAAAAGAGTATCCAACACTAGGCTTGATAGAAAACTTACCCATTTCGAAATTATAAGCAAGAGTTACAACAGTTTCATCAAGATCATAATCATCAAATGCATCGATGAAATCCAACCAATGAAGGTCCGAATAATGATTAAATCCAAGAGACACATCTAAATTTTCAGTTGGATAATAGCCTATTGCAAATCCAAGTTTTGCTGAATTTTCTTCGTCTTCTTGTTGGTCAATCAAAGAAAACTCTTCTTTTACATTAATTTGGGCTCCGCCAAAGCCAAATTTAAGAAACATCCCCTGATCTCCGGCAGTCACCATGCCTGAAAAGCTGGCCGCCAGAGCCAAAGATAACGCAATAGCCTTCATAACCCCAATCTCCCTAACCTAAATTTATAAGTAACACTCAAGTGAAATAAGCCATCAATAAACGGAATTATTAACTAGCTTATTATATCGACACAATCTGAAAAGACGGTGAATATTAACTTTAAATCATTAAGGTTAAATTCAGCTTGTGAGCTATTGACGCTAACTCTAAGAACTCGATTTTAAGACTTAGCTTGTATATACATAAAAACATACACAGACTCAACTTAAAACACCGTAATTCAAAGCCGCATTACTTTGTTAACCATCAATTAAATTATTTATTGTAATAAAATCCTTAGATATAGACTAAATGACTATCAAATAACAATAACTAAGCAATAAAATGATTTCTAATGACCACTCATCACGACTTAGAGTTTTGAATAAAAATTTGAACGCTCAAGTTTTGACCTTTTCAGCGAGTGTGTTTGTCATCTTTGCAATTGCCATCAATCTACCTATTTTTGCTGGCCCTTGGCATTTCCTGGTGCGTGGCCTTCTTGTTTCACTTGGAGTTATAGCAGTCACAACCTTTTTGATGAAGGCAGAAAAAGCCTCCCTGTCTGAATACGGCCTACATTGGCGTAAGGATATTATAAAACACTCAATCATTGGATTGAGTACCGGTATTTTGACAATGTTGCTCATTTTTATCTTACTATTAACGTTCAGCAATCTCGACTTTGTCGCCCTTTCATCAGCGTCGCTTGTTAGTTTCTTATTAACCTCGATTCCCATTTTACTGATGCTTGCGTTTATGGAAGAAGTGGCTTTTCGTGGATACTTACTGTTTAAATTGAAACAACAATTTGGCGTTCGTACATCAGTTTACTTAACTGCCCTGGCCTTTGGCTTGTATCATGGATTAGTTATAGAGTCGTTAATTGGTCCCGCCGTTTGGGGATTGATATTCGCGTTATTCGCTCTGTATTCAAAAGGATTAGCCCTGCCTACTCTGTTTCATTTTGCATTAAACTGGATGCAAGCATTGTTTAACATGAAACAAAAATACACACCTGGACTGTATGAGTTTATTCAAATTGATGGGTTACCCATTATCGATGAAAGAGCACTCGGCTTAATCATACAAGGTATTATTCTAATCTTGGCTATTATTCTAATTGAAGCTTATTGTCGCCAGAACAGAAAAAACATTAATTGTTGAGTTAAAACTTAGTTAACCAAGAGCCAATACCTCGCATTATCATATCAACCGCAATGGTGCCAACAACCAATGCCGTGACTCGACCAGCAATCTCAATATAGCGTTCAACCAGAGATTCATTACGAGGTTTGACAATATCATGAATATACTTCAATAACGCTAAAATGACGGCGCATAAAAACACCATAGAAATAACAATAAAGCAAGCAGTTAATGGCTCGTGCTTTTTGCCAATAATGACGCTCGCACTAATCGTTCCAGGTCCGATAAAGACCGGCATGGCGACAGCGCCGGCTAAGTGCTTCGATTCACCTTGAAGTATCTCAACAGCTGTTGGGCCTTTAAATACAAACTGAAGACCAATTAAAAGGAATACGACTCCGCCAAATATTTGAAAAGAAGCGAACTCTACTTGCATATAGCGGACAAAAACAGCGTCGCCTAAAATAGAAAAAACACAAAACACACCTGACGCAATCAAGCTCGCTCTAATGATTACGGCATTAAAATTTCGTCGCTTCAGTTTTTCGACAATATCGATCAAGTAAACAATCAGCAAAAAAGGATTGAGAAGTACCATCAATAATGCCGCTGATTTCAAAACTTCGTTCATGCCTAAACGCTCTTCTTACGCACACTTTAGGAAACTGTATAACAGTTTTAATGAATATCAACTAATTTTTACCGACTCTCACTGAATCTTGCAGCAATGACTTATTAAGTCATCTAATCATAATTTCGCTTTATCGCTTCATTGTTAGGATATCACTCCGAATTTCAATCGAAATGGCATTCTTTCATTTTTCCCAAGCGTCCCATTATTCTCCTGGTATTGTTTATTTGAATCAAATAGCGGCTATCGACCAATATTTTACAAGCCATCGGCTCGCAGAAGCTCAACTACGGAGAACACCCAGCGGCGAGATGCTAGAAATAAACCAACACTTTCTTTTTCTTCGGGCGGCAAGTGTAGATCGACATCAATCAAATCGTTGAATTCTTTCTCTACTTTCGTCAGTTTTCGTTTTAACAACGCCATTGAGGCGGTAGATAATTCACCAAATTGAAAACTGTAATGATCATCACTGCTTTTAAACAGGTTAGAAACAAATTCCGTAATGGCCTGAGACTCATAGCGTTTTCGAATAGGGCCGTTTGGCCGCCAGGCAATGTATCGTGCGGTTAAACAACGAACCTTGTTTCTAGGTAAAAGCTCTACCAATTTCAACCTATCTAACTTGGCTAATAACTGTGTGCTTTTCGTCGATTCAACCTGATATTTGCGCTCGATACGCTTTGCTGTCCAACCATTATTTAACAAATAAAAGTAAAGAAATAGCAATGGGTTTTCGGCTAAAGCCTGTTCTTGATCAACACTCAACACGCTAGTTTGCGCCTCTTCTGCCAGCCGAGTTTGCTTGGTTAAATCAAAAATAGCGATTCCCAAAAAGTCACAAATCGCTTCTATCCGTTTTAAAGAAAAGCTTTGTTCAGAAAACAATCGTTTCACACTGGCTTCGCTGATATCTAATGCCCTGGCGACATCTAAATAAGTTAAACCACGAGATCGAATTTGCTTCTTTAATGCATCGAGTATTTCTTCGGTTTGTGTCATCGGTATTGTCCCGCAAAGGGTTAGGTATTGTATTTCAATACGCTTTCAATAGGTATCGAAATAATAACTTAGCCCATCTATTCTGTAAATCCGTTGCTGAATCTTCTCTATCACTTAGCACAAAGTCAGCGGCAGACACAATAAACCCAGACATGAGCGGACAACCAGCCGCGCAGTAACCAGGAGAAAGCTGTGAACACTGTGAATAAAAGTATTGAACGACAAGATCATCAAGTCGAAATAATAGGCATCGTTGAGCGACAAGATCACCAAGAACTGGCCAACACAAACTATGAAAATGTGAATGATGTTCATTCGAAACTCAATGCAACCGCTGTGCGAAAAGTCATTAAAATCAAGTCGACTGAGGACATTGTTCGTACCGTTCAATTAGCGAACAAACACCAGCGAATCATCGCTGTCGCCGGCGGTCGTCATGCGATGGGTGGTCAACAGTTTGCCAACGATGAGTGGCTACTGGATATGACAGAATACAATCAGGTTATAGAATTCGATCACTCATCAGGCCAAATTAAAGTTCAGGCCGGTATTCAATGGCCCGAATTGATACGCCGTTATCATGTTCTGCAACATAACGACGGAATAAAATGGGGAATAGCGCAAAAACAAACGGGTGCTGATCGCCTTACTATTGGCGGTGCTATCGCAGCTAATATCCATGGCCGAGGACTTGCTATGAAACCCTTTATTCAAGATGTAGTCGAACTCACGCTGGTGAATGCCAATGGAAACTTAGTGCGCTGCAGTCGCGATGAAAACTACGCCCTGTTTAAACGCGTGATTGGTGGTTATGGTTTGTTTGGCGTCGTTGCTGAAGTCACAATACAATTGCAACAACGTCAGAAAGTAAAACGCATTGTCGAGGCATTAAACCTCAATCAACTACCTGACTTCATTAATCAAAGAATTCGCGAAGGAGCTTTGTATGGCGACTTTCAGTTTGCCATTGATCCTGAGTCGGACGACTTTCTAACAGTAGGCATTTGTTCATGTTATCTCCCCGTCAGAAACGAAACGCCCATTCCCAAAAAGCAATTGCGATTATCCAAGAAACGATGGATGCAACTGCTTGGTTTGGCGCATCATCAAAAAACGAAAGCCTTCGAACAATTTAAAGAATTCTATTTAAAATCAAACAATCAACTCTATTGGTCAGACACTCATCAACTCAGTATCTATCTTGATGATTATCACACCGCGCTGGATAAACAAATGGACTCTTGTTGTCCCGGAAGCGAAATGATCACAGAGCTTTATGTCCCCAAAGATCAACTCATTTCATTTATGGAAAACTGTAAAGAGAAGCTGCGTGAATTATCGGCCGATATTGTTTACGGAACCGTCCGCTTCATAAAACAGGATGATGAATCATCGCTCGCTTGGGCCAAAGAGGACTTCGCATGTATCATTTTTAATGTACACACCGATCATAACGCAGAGGGTATTGAGAAAAGTAAAGTTGTATTGAAAACGCTCATTGATAATGCCATCGAGCATCAGGGTAACTACTTTCTGACTTATCATCGCTTTGCCGATAAAAATCAGGTAACCAAGTGTTATCCGCAAATGCCGAACTTTCTAGCTGATAAATTACGATGGGATCCGAAAGAGCGATTCCAAAGCGATTGGTATAACCATTACAAAACTATGTTTGCATCAGAAATACTGAAAGTATCGAAAGGAGCAGAGTATGACTAACTTGTTTCGGGTCACTTTATTATGGACAATAACCTCATTATTCTTCTGTCGTGTCTATGGCCAGTTTTTAGTGACCTATATGGAGCCGGACTGGCTCCCAGCTCTACCCTATTGGTTTTCTGGTTATCTTGAATATCAGTATCTATTGGGTGCACAAATTTTAATTCTTATGTTAATGGCTGTGATCAATGTCGATTATTTTCGGAAAGCAGGCTATTTCTACATCCAATCCAATAAGAAACGTGTATGGCTAAAAAGGTTCTGTGGTGTGTATTTAACGGTCATGACTTTAAGATTAATTCTGCACTTTACGCTCTTTACCGAGCAAGTTTGGTACATCAATATCATACCTATCAGTTTTCATTGGTTACTTGCAGGATATCTATGGCTACTCAGTGTTGATCTGGAAAAACTTCAAAAATAGACTTCAAGCATGACTTGCCCACTCAGCTTTAATGTACGAATCGCTTTTTACGTCGTCTTAAAGCTGTGGTGGTTGCTTATTTCAACCGAGTTGTTTACTGTTTATACTCAAACCAGACAAAAATAGGCATTCGATTATTTGTCACCTCTCGTACAGGTCTTTAAGTGTTTGCGAGTGTCGAATAGATGTTATAAGGAGTTTACCGAACCTTGAATACAGCTCGAGATATTGCTCACGATATCGTTAAACGTGTCGGCAAAAATATTGTACTCGGTCTTCCCTTAGGTGCAGGCAAAGCGCCCGACATAGCAAATGCTTTAACACAACTCGCATTAGAAGATGAGTCTATCCATCTCAATATTTTCACTGCATTAACCTTAGTTAAACCCAAGCCAAAAAATGAATTACAGAAGCGCTTTTTAGAACCAGCAGCCGATCGTCTATTTGGGCGCTCACCAGAACTTCTTTATGCACAAAAACTTCAACGCAATGAGCTGCCAAAAAATATCGAGGTCAATGAATTCTTTTTAATGTCTGGTCAATGGATAGGATGCGAGCGTGTTCAACAAAACTATATTCCAGCCAATTACACCCATGCTCTAAATGTCTTAATTGATAAAGGTTTGAATGTATTGGCTCAATCCATAAGCAGTGACGGGGAGAACTATAGTTTGTCATGCAACCCAGATATTACGGTTGACCTATTAAAAAATAGAGCATCTGGTAATGCGGACTTTGTATTTGCCGCTGAAATAAATAAAGGGTTACCTTTTATGTACGGAGCAGCACAAATCGACACAAACGAAATCGACTATCTTCTACAAAACAATCAGGATACAAATACCGTCTTTAGTATACCCAAAACACCGCTTTGCCAGGCCGATCATATTATTGGTTTACATGCCGCACGTTTAATAAAAGACGGTGGTACGTTACAAATTGGTATTGGTGCAATTGGCGATGCCATTTGTCACGCCCTGACATTACGTCAAAACAATAATGAATTATTTAATGCGCTGATTAGTCAATTAACCGTTGATGAAACTAAAACTTCCCGCCTACTTCCTTACAATGAAGGTCTATACGCATTAAGTGAAATGTTTGTCGATGGTTTTCTAAAACTATTCGAGCACCGTATTCTTGCTCGGAAAGTTAATGGAGTACTATTACATGGTGGCTTCTTCCTCGGCAGCCAAAGTTTTTATAAGAAACTTCGTTCAATGCCGCTAGAAATTCGGCAGTTGTTTCATATGATGCCCGTGAGCTTTACTAACAAGCTCGAAGGCGACGTTACTAATAAAATCAATCAGCGTCGCGATGCTCGCTTTATTAACTCAGCGATGATGGTGACGTTGCGCGGAGCAGTAATTTCTGACGCACTTGAAAATGGCCAAGTGATTAGTGGTGTGGGTGGGCAATTTGATTTTGTATCACAAGCGTTCGCATTACCTGGAGCACGCTCGATAATCACACTTAACGCAACTCGTATCAGTAAAGGAAAAGTAGTTTCTAATATTGTATGGAACTATGGGCATCAAACAGTACCATGGCATTTACGCGATACAGTAATCACGGAATATGGTATTGCCGATCTCAGGGGAAAAACAGAAGCAGAAGCCATTAAAGCGATGTTAAACATTGCCGATTCTCGCTTTCAGAGCAAACTATTACAACAGGCTAAAAAAGCCGGAAAGATCGAAAAGTCCTATCAAATACCAAAGTTCCATCAACAGAACACACCTAAATTCTTAACCGAACAAATAGATAGCATAACAACGCAATATAAAGAGTATGATCTTTTTCCTAAATTCCCTTTGGGCAGTGATTTTACCGAAGTAGAAGAATACCTTATTCCCGCACTAGAAATAATAAAGAATAACTCACATAAAAAACTCGATCTATTAAAACTCTTGATAAGTGGGGTAATGGCTCAGCCAACAACAAAAGAACAGAAAGAATGTCTCGAACGTATGCAACTATCAAATGTCCAAACATTGAAAGACAGACTTTACCGGATCTTGCTACTCGGCGCTATGAAATAATGTCGCCAGCAGTAATGCTCAAGATAGACTCTTAAAATAGTTTGCTAGTGATATACTCGCTCGATTCGCACTTTAATAATTTAAACTCACTGCAATCAAGCTGCTTTCCGAAAACTTTTCCACTCTCGATTAAAACAAGCAATCCCTAAAAGTGGTGAAAACAAGTAGAGCTCAATGCTTCCGCATTGAGCGGTTTACTCTGAACTCTCAAAAGTTTACGGGAAGCTATTTATTAAGATGCAGTTTCTTCCTCAGCTTTTTTCTGCGAGGCTTTGGAAGGATTGGGATTCAAACGAGAGCCAAACTCCGCAAGGTAGGAAGCAAATGCCTGCTCTACTTTTGCTCTGTCCAAACCATAGTCCGACAGCGCATAATGATGGCGCTTTCGATTCTTCGATCGGTTAGCGATCCGCATCCGCATCGCCGATTCGGCTTCTGGCGATAAGGTTAAACCTATTTGATTATAAGCACTGCGAACTGTGCCGATCGTATCAGCAATAAGTTCCGGATAAAAAATATCAACAATACGATCGGAAGGAATATTCTCGCGCGCTTTGGCACATTTTTCGAGAGACTCGGGCCAAAGCTCCAATTGCTCTTTACCACAAACTATCGGATCAATAGGCCCAGCCACCAATTCCTGAAACTTCTGCGTTAAACTACAGATAGAAGCAATAACATCCCGAGGGTCGCGATGCATCTGAATAAACTTTGCGTCAGGAAATACTTTAATAATCGCTTCCATTCCATGAGTATGCATAGGTGATTTTAATAACCATTGTCCTTTGTACTGCGAAGAATATTGCAGAATCTGCAATTGAGTTTTATAAAACTCATAGCTGGAGGTCGTGTCTCGGTTACGTGTCCAACGGCTGAATTCCATATCGGTATTGAAAAAATTACTCACGATGGTATCGAAACTATTGGCCAACAGTCCTAAGCATTCTTCTGGTCCAGTAACCGAAACTGGATGAATCGGTTTAAGTCGAGGTTCCATAATATCCATTAAAGTGACAGCAGCTCGTACACTGGCAATTTTACGGTCTCGACTTTTATTATCAACCGGTGGTACCACACCATGAGACTCCCAACCACGTAACCAACGTAAAGCAGGATCGCAAGCCAGCAATCGATGTAGCATAGTACTTCCAGTACGAGGCAACCCAACGATAAAAATCGGCTCTTTAATCACTTCGTCTTTAACTTTGGGATGTTTCTTTAAATAATCATTAATTTCCAGTCGGTTACTCAACAGCTTTATTTTTCCTTCACGCTGTATCACTGTACCTTTTCGGTGCAATATTTTCTTTTCCACCGCTTCCTCTAAATTTCGGTGCAACGGCTCCAAAAAACTTTCATCTCCAAAATCAATAAGTCCCGTTTTTTTGCGAGCTTGTTTGACTAAGTCATCAACATCCAAGGGATTTTTTGAGATAAACAGATACTTTATTTCAATAATTGAGTTTACGATAAAACGGATAATAGACTGGCCCATGGTCTTCAACATAAACATACCTTTTAGCAATTAATTTTTTTTTTATTATAAGCAATGCTACTTCAATGTACGCTTTATAAACTACAGGGTCAATATGACCATCGCTGTAAATCTCGTTTTATTAATTTATACATTTCCAAAGTTAATTAAGAGCTAAACTCCGCAGATTCATCGTTTGTAAACAAGTCAAATATTCCAAAGGTTGTTCTTGAGGTATGATCATAACCATCGCGATTCACCATAACTGCAACGGTTAAATTTCTTTTTGGATCGTGTATTAAGAACGACTCGAATCCATTAATCGCTCCGCCATGAGAAACGAGCTTAATACCATTTCGAGAAATCCATTCCCATCCGTACGCTCGATCAGGCGCAACCTTTGGAAATGGAATTGACCACATTAACAGTTTTGTTTTTGGTTTAACTAGTCGGCCATCATTTAATGCAATCATCATTGATACTAAATCGGTGGGCGTTGTTATCATACCACCTCCAACGTATTTGTTACTCACATTAATATTCTTAACCGGCAAAGACGTCAAAAAGCTTCGGTAACCCACGGCAAAATTCGGATAGGTCTTATCGTGAAACTCGAGTGCGGTATTCTTCATGGATGCTTTACTAAATAGAGTTGCTTCCAGAAATTCGGATAACGTTTTACCCGTTGTCTTTTCTATGATTCCTTGTATTAAATTAATGCCATAAGTTGAATAGGTGTACCCTGTTCCGGGCTGAAACAATAAATCATCATCCCGAAAAACTTTCGTCGCCTCCTCGAGTGTTGGATAATGCGTATTCGATCCGTACTCACCAAAATTATAATGCCGTATGCCACTCGTGTGAGTTAATATATGCGCAATGGAATATGGCCAACGCTTTTTAGGGAGATAGCTTAAATAGCTTCTTACATCATCTTCCAGCGTTACCTTACCCTGTTCAACCAATGTCATAAAAGCCGTGGTGGCAATTACTTTAGCCACTGAGCCCGTTCGATATTGCGTGTCAGTTGTCGCTGGTAGCTTCTTTTCAGTATTTGCATAACCCGACGCAGCGGCAAAGATTTTGCCATCTACCGCAACAGCTGCCGATAGAGACGGTGCATCCGTTTCCTTAACCATCTTATCTAAAAATGCTTGCAACTCTTCATTGGTAGAAGCTTGCAACGCAAGTGGCAGTAAAAAGACAACACTTAATAACCAATACATTAAAGACCTAATTGCCATTTCTCTTGTACCAACTTAATTTCCAGAACGACTAGAATAGATCTTAAAAACAAACTTTGCAGTCAGTAATTGTAACGAACCGAGAATTTGTTGAATGGCCCAAAATTAGAACAAGGTGTCTTAAAAACTGACTGTTTTCTAAAAAGCCAAGATTACAATTGATAGAGTCGTATCGAAACTTGAGTGATTATTTCCAAACTAATCATCGATTTAACGAGAATTATTATGCTCGAAGAGCAATTTACCACCTTAATACAAGGTTACGGAAAATCCGTAGGAATTAATAATCTATTGATACACGATGGCTATAAGATATTTCTAACTTTTAAACCCAATATTAAAATCGACTTTCAATGGCGTTCAAAAACAGAAGATATACTCGTATTCTCCAATTTATTACGAATTTCAAACTATAATCAAGATTTTTTAGTAGAGCTCTTGAATGCGAACTATTTTTGGAGCAAGTCCAATGGCGCGACTCTATCTATTGATTCAGCGACCGACTGCATTTTCCTTACTGATCGCTGGACACTCCAAGCGTTAGAATCAATTGAGTCACTGACTGCAGCCATTAATCGCTTTGTAGCTACAGCAAAACATTGGAAATCCATAGCACAAGACAATGAATACTCTGAATCAAGAGCCAATCACGACAACTCTTCTTTTTACTTACAAAATAACTTTATAAGGGGTTAAAACCATGACTGGTATTAGTGGCTTACCGAATGGTGCAGCAAATAATATTGATAATGCAAATTTCGAAGGTATACATAATCGACAAGATCATCCACAAAGCGGAGATGAATCTGTTGAACAACGCCAAAGTGGACAAGAAGTCACTCATGTCGGAGGCGGTATAGAAATAGAGAGTGTCGCAAGCGCAGAAGTGCTCAATAATCCCTTAGAAGGATCAAAGATTTTTGAACGCTCGGAACGCGTTGATGACAATCTTATACGAAGTTCAGCACCTCATTATAATTCGGGTGGACCGAGATTTGATGAAGTAGCCATTAATGAATTAATATCGGCTGGAGTTACTCATGTCATTAGTTTTAATGAAAATGAAAAACCAGATGTAGAAGCTCTTGAGAAAGCTGGAATTAAGTTTTCCCACTTTAAAACAAAGGACTTTACTGCGCCAGATATAGAGAATTTAAAAGAAGCAGCAAGTCTAATATCCGAGGGAGAGTTGACTGAATTGTATTGTGGGTATGGTCATGGTCGTACAGGAACAGCAGTAACGGCTTATCAAATATACAATGGCGATATTAAAACTGAAGCTCAATTAGATCAAAAAATGAGTGATAATCACGTTGAAACATCAGCACAGAAAGCCGTTCTCAAAGAATTATTAGAACAAAGACTCAACGGCGCTTGGAAATAAACAACATCGAATAGCTCAATACGAAGTCTTGTAATACTCAATTATCAGACTTCACTTCAGCTTAGATTTTAATCCATTTCAAAACTACAACAAATGGCCTTTCAGTTGGTCCTTATACCGACGCGACATGTTCAACACTTTTCCACTTAATAACTTAACCTCGCTGTCGCCACTACTGAATGGGGTAATAGTCTCTATAGCATCAAGATTGATAGCGTGCGACCGATGTATACGACAAAATCCCTTTTCAGCAATATTATCTACTAATGCAGACAAAGTTGTACGCATTGGATACACACGCCCTTTCACATGGAGATTTACATAATTACCTGATGACTCCATCCACTCTATATCGGAAACTCGAATAATGAATTCTTTACCCAGTTTCTTAACCAACAGTCGATCACTTAAATTGTTTGGCACAGATTCCTCACCCGCTTGTACCAAATTGGCCTCACCGGTAAGTTGCCGAATGATAAATAGGTAACTGTGATATGCGGCAATGATAAATATAAAGGACCAAAGATCCTTGCGGTATTCATAAAGCAACTCAAAACCGAGTGAACCAAAATCGTAAGTGCCACCCTGGATAAAGTATATAACTTTTCGAAGAGCCACCATAATGGCGACAT
The DNA here is from genome assembly GCF_007570825.1 of Pleionea sediminis. Classification (GTDB taxonomy): domain Bacteria; phylum Pseudomonadota; class Gammaproteobacteria; order Enterobacterales; family Kangiellaceae; genus Pleionea; species Pleionea sediminis. The sequence goes on from NZ_SUNB01000003.1 coordinate 178,635, forward strand.
GGAATAACGAAAAAACAATAGAGGCAAAGAAGTAAATGAAGCCACTTCGCAGTAGCTTTTCCCACACAATGGGGTACCGCGAAATAAAACGGAATAATGGCCACAATAGAATAACAGTGCTCATTGCACTGGTATATTCCCAAACAAAAGGCTCCCACAATTGAAAGTTCCTTTCGCCACTACGCTTGGCTTCCATAAGGATAGAAGTTGCCAAAATCGAATTATTGATGAGAAAAAATAAGGCGATCAAACCTACTTCATACCACCGCTGATATTTTTGAAAGTGTTCAAGTCGATTCATGGTCACTACTGTACAAAGGACAGATTCGAAAAGCTTGTATTTTCATCCCAGTATACCACCGTTTATCACAGTTCTTTGTTTTTTAAACACATTATATGCTTTTTGTCACCAGTCATTGGCACACTTAAGGTTGATTGCTGAGTTCTTTAAATCAAGAATAATTGGAGATTCTATGGTGGACAACCGACGTTACGATATTGACTGGCTCAGAACTTTAGCCTTTTTATTGCTCATTTTTTATCACATAGGGATGTTCTATGTGTTCGACTGGGGTTGGCACGTTAAAAGCCAACATCAAAGCGAGTTTTTACAAAATCTGATGTTACTGTCCAATCGATGGCGTATGCCATTGATCTTCTTAATCTCGGGTATGGCTTTGGCGTTAGTCGAACCCAAACTCAAAGCTAGCCAATTGTTGAAATTACGCTCACTCCGTGTCTTTATCCCCCTCGTTATAGGTATGTACATAATTGTTCCGCCCCAACTGTATTACGAACTTGTTCATAACGCTGGATTCCAGGGCAGTTACATTGAGTTTATGAACTTTTATATCAATCCAAACACGACGCATTTTAAGGACTATCAATACAGCCCTTTGGGTTTACTAACCTGGAATCATTTGTGGTATCTTGCATACCTTTTCGCCTACACTCTCATTTATTTGGCGATACGTCCGGCATTAATGTACATCACCAATAACACTTCAATGATTAAGTTAAGCATCTGGGTTTTACTCATCACACTCACGACCTGGATTGGCATTGCGATGTATTGGATTAAACCACTTTTTCCAACAACCCATGCATTGGTCGACGACTGGTTTTCACATGCCATTTACTTCCCAATATTTTTTCTTGGCTATTTATTGCCTAAATGTACTCTCGCTTGGAAACAAGCCATTCAACATCGTCGTACATGGTTGATAGGAGCCATAATCGGCTACGTATGCACACTGATTTTACATAATGGTCGTTTAGACCACTGGTTAATCCACCATGGATTCGATTTGCAATGGCTTGCCGCACAAGGTGAAACCTATTTTATTATCTTTTCGATCCGAGCGTTAAATTTGATGTGTTGGCTTTTTATGCTGGTCGGCTACGCTGGGCATTATTTACGTCAAAACAATCGATTTTTGCAGTATATGAACGAAGCGGTATTACCCTTCTACATTTTGCACCAAACCATCACCATTATTGTGGCAATGCAACTTCAATCGTTTGCTCTTGGTCCATTTTGGGAACCACTCACATTAATCATTTTAACATTTGCGGGTTGTGCAATGAGTTACGAAGTAATCCGCCGAAATGCTATAACACGCTTCATGTTTGGTATGAAATTAAATGCTTATCCCGGAAAAGCCCAAGCACTACCGCTATCGCCCGCTAACGCGAGCTCTCAAAAGAGAATTCGTGATGAAGTAGAGCTGCTGTAGCCCTACTCATTCTTGCTGTTTGGGCTTATTTCTACTTTGGAAATAAGCTCGATGAATACAACGAATCTCAAATAGAAGAAGAATCAAAAGCGATTATTGAACGAAATAAATCGAATACTTCCGACTTAACCAACAAACCCGAGCTCATAAAACGTTACGAAAATACCTGCTTAAAATATACCGGACTGGTGAAAGAAGGTAGTGCCAAAACGCTATGTTCGAAAGCCGCAGAGCTACTCTACGAAAAATCCATCAAACAAAATATGAGTACCTACACTGCGGTGCAAACCGCCATTGATATTTGCATCAACGAATCGGATAACCATGATGGATGCAAGGAAGGGTCGGTATACGATGAGCGCATTATTTATCATCATGCACTTGCCTTGGCTTTTTGTGAGTTTGATTCCGCATGGATTTATGATGCCGAGTACCACAAGCGACTAACCAAACGCGGAAATTTCGTCTATCGCGATGGCGATGTCCACGTAGATTGTCAAACCCGTCAATTTGAAAACGTCGATAGCTTTCTATTTTTTCAAGGTTTAGATAAGCCTGATGAAGAGCTAACCGATAGTGAGTATGAAAAACGCTATCAAGAATCCTTTTATGCCGCTCCTGAAAAAGGCCTAAAATTGTTTGAACAATTAATTACTCAAGGGCTCGATATGTCCAAAACTTACAAAAGCGGCTGGCATTACGGACACCAAGCCGTAGTACACTACGCACCCAATTTTATCTTAGCGGAAAATGATGACGCATCTATAAACGATCAAAAGTGGCGCAATGCATTTGTTAAACGAGTTATCGAAGAAATACTCAAAACGGGTATCGACATCAATTCGCACCAGGAAAAACAACAAACCATGCTTCACAGTGCTGCTAAAAAAGGCAACTATGCGATCGTGCAATTTCTACTGGAGAATAAAGCGGGTCCTAAATTAAAAGACGCCAATGGTCATACTCCTTTAGACTTATCCATCGGTAGTGCAAAGCGTTTCTTAAAGTTTTGGAAAAATAAAAAGTCGATTAGCGATGCTTATTTAAAAACCATCGTACTTTTGGGTGGTAGCCCAGAAGATATCATTGTTAAAACATCGACAAAGCAGACTCAATAACCTTTATTTTCAAAAGCTCTGTATTAATCGACTTTAGTCAAAACCAAAGCGCAAGTGTGCTTTGGTATGCTTAAAATGCTCAATATTAAGTCAAATAACTTGAGTATTACTGCTAACTTACGCTTGTTGAGGTTCTTCAGAAATACAAATTAAACGATATATCGGACAACCACCACGAACTTCAATGCGAATATAACGACATCCTTCGGGTGGTGGAGCCAAAACAGGTAACTCACAATCAATGGGATTGAGTTCAGGTGCTGGACTAATAGCGGCATTAACGGCGCTAGCGCCAACTAGAGACAACAGTGCGACTGACAATATAATTATTAATTTTTTCATTAATAAACGATCCTTTTGTTTATGTTTTTAGAAATCGATAGGATTCGTTGAACCCCAAACCATTCTGCACTATCTCAACTGCAAATCCAAACCTCCTTTTGAGATGATCATTCAACCAACTGGCTTACCCTAAATAGGTTCCGAAATTTTTTTGAATATAATTTCAAAAGCAAACTCTTTCTTGTAGGTTAGATTTCGTACTTTTTCAATGTAACAACCCGATCGGCAGATTTAATGGTTTCTGACCGGTGAGCAATAAACAGTCGTGTTATATTCATCTTCTTGATATTATGACTGATTAGCTTTTCTAACTTTTCATCCAGATGAGAAGTTGCTTCATCCAACAATAACATTTTAGGTTTTCGATAAAGTGCCCGAGCAAGTAACAACCGTTGCTGTTGACCGCCTGACAAAGTAGTCCCCATATCACCAATCAATGTATTGAAGCCCATAGGCATGCTCTTAATATCTTCCAGGAAACCTGATATTTCAGCACATCTTTCTATTTCTTCATGATTAGGCGTCTCTGAAAAAAAAGATATATTCTCTGCAAAAGAACCACTTAATAGAGTGTCATCGTGCATCACCGTACCGTATTGATTTCGAAGAAATCGCTTATCCCATTTCGAGACAGGCCTATCATCAATAAAGATTTCGCCTTCTGTTGGTTCCATTAAACCTAAAATAATTTTTAATAATGTTGACTTACCTACTCCAGAAGGCCCCGTCAAAGCAACTGACTCTCCGGGCTCCACAATCATACTCAAGTTACGAAACAGGAAAGGCTCGTTATCAGAATATCGAAACCCGACATTTTTAAGTTCAATCTTACCCTTCACACTATGCGTTGTACTTTCAGTATTCTGTTCTAACAAGTCCTCTTGTTTTGACAATGCAATATCGCCGAGCCGTTGCAAATGAAGACCCAACATTCGATATTGAATCATTTTCTCAATAAAACTGACGGCCTTTCCTGTGAATTGTCGTTTGTAAGCAATGAAGGCAAACAACATTCCAACTGAAAATACATTATCGACTATTGCTAAAGCTGAAAAGTAAATAACCAGAACATTCTTTAAACCAAACAATAAATTATTTACCGTCTCGAAACTGATGTTTAGTTTACCCAAACGAATTGAGCTATTGATTGAGTCAGCATATCGATTTTGCCAAAGTGTTTGGCGATGATTTTCGGCACCAAATATTTTTATACTTTGAACGGCACGGATACTTTCTATTGTATTCGTATCTTGCTTGGCATGGGCTACAATAGTTTCTTCGGTACGCTGACGCATCATCGGAAAGAGCAGCATTCTGATGATGGTATAAATAATTACCACCGTAATAACGATAAAACTTAATGTTGAATTGTAAACTAACATCATTATTAACGTACCAATGACCATAACGCCATCAACAATAGCTTCAACAACTCCTGAGGTCAGAAGCTTTTTGACTTCCTCCAGCGAGGTAAACCGCGAAACAATATCTCCAACATGTCTCTTTTGGAAGTAATCGATCGGAAGACGCAGCAAATGTCGAAATAAATTGGCGCCAATTTGTAGACTAATTTGAGAGCCCATTAACAGGAGAACCAATGATCGTAAGGCTTTGGTTAACGTCTCAAACAGTACGAGCATCCCAAACCCAATGGCCAAAATCACGAGAAGATCCATGTCTTGACTTACTACAACATCATCAACGACAAGTTGGGTATAAAAAGGTGCAATCATTGCAAACGTCTGCAGCAAAAGCGATAGCCCGAAAAGTTGTATGAGCGTGCGTTTGATTCCGCGAATATGACTCCAAAAATCGCTTAGTTTTAGTCTGGTTCGCCCCTCCTCTGGCTTAAAGTCATTCGTCGGAATTAATTCAAAAGAAGTAGTATCAAAACGCAGGCATTAAACTTTTATGAACGTAACGATAATTGCTTTACCTTTCGACTCAAAACAACTAGTAAACACCAAATAAAAAGGCCAAGAATACAAAAACCGTTTTTTTGTAAACGATAATAATCATTACGCCAATTTATAAATCTCTTTCCCACACCCTTTCATTCAAGGTGCTCTAGATAATTTCAGAAGCCAATTTACACACTGTATTTAGTAGTAAGTTCACTATTAAAGCGACAACAACATTCGTGCATTCTTTTAGATCCATTTTTTGCAATAACATCCATATGTTTTTCCCCAAATATCGGATTATATCGATAGTAACTTTTATTATATTTCTAAATACGACCATTCATAAACGTGACTCGATTCATTTTTAGCTATTATCGATTTGTAATATTTAATAAATAATCTTTGGTAATTATACCAATTTCATTGTGATGCAAATATTTGACAACTAATCTACAAAAGCTTTAACAACTCTTGCTAAAGCAAAAAAACGTTCTAACCACAATTGGAGATACTATGAATAATACTAAATACATCTCTCTTTGTGCGTTTGTTGGTGTCATTGTTTCTACAAATGTAACGAGTGCTGAAAGAGAAAAATTAACCGATCAAATTGAATATTTGAAAACCCTGTCTAAATCATCGTCTGTCGTCAGTCATTCCCCGGCTCGACTGTTAGGACTATCGACTTCAAATGAATTAACCTTAACTCGAGAATATCAAGAAGACGGTTCGATTTACTCCCGCTATCATCAATATTACAAAGAGCTTCCTGTCATTAATGAGTCGGTCGTTCTAAAAAAAATCAAAAAGGAGAAATTTCAAATGCCTTCGGCTCGATAATGAGCGGTATAGATAATGACTATATCAATCTAGAACCGACACTTTCTGATAAAGAAGCTCTAAACTTAGCACAACACTGGCTGACTGACAGTGAGAATGTAGAGGTAGAATTTAGTAACCTTGAAAACTTAAAACAACAGTTAGCGATCGGGTTTGATGCAAGTAAGAAAGCTCACTTAGTCTATCAGATATCATTTTTACTTCACGATCCTCTTCCCTCTCAGCCTTATTTTGAAGTTGATGCTCATAGTGGAGAAATACTCAATTATCACGATTCGCTAAAGCACTTTAATGCAACAGGATCCGGTGGCAATGAACGTATTGGACGATATCGATATGGTCTAAATTATGGCTATTTAAAAGTGCGACAAGAAGGCGCCCAATGCATCATGGAGAATGACGAGGTGCAAACCATCGATTTAAAAGGCGCTACTAGTGGCGGTGAAACTTATAGTTTTCAATGCCCCGATAACAGTCCTCCTCCGATTAATGGTGCTTATTCTCCTGTTAATGATGCCCACTATATTGCAGGCAAAGTTTATAAGTTTTATCGCAATTGGTTAGGCGTCGAAGTTTTACCTTTCAAAGTAAAAATGAAACTTAACTACGGTCAAAACTATCAAAATGCTTTTTGGGCCGGCGATTCATTTTATATGGGCGATGGGGGTCAACAATTATTTAGTTTTACTTCACGGGATATTATTGCTCATGAAATGTCTCATGGTTTTACAGAACAATATTCCAATTTACATCATGAAGGACAGTCTGGTGCATTAAGTGAAAGTTACTCGGACTTGGCCGGTGAGGCCTTTGAGTATTACGCATACGGATATGCCGATTGGGTGATCGGTGCTGACATATTCAAGGAATCGGGGAATGCTTTTCGTTACATATATGATCCCACTCGCGATGGACATTCCATTGATCACGCTTCCGATTACACAGATGATATGGATATCCATCATGCCGCAGGTGTCTTTAACAAAGCATTTTCCTTGATGTCCAATTATAGCTTTTGGAATATCGAACAAACCTTTCAAGTCTTTGCTCGAGCCAATATGTACTATTGGACTGAGCGAATCGATTGGATTGATGCTGCAGAGGCGATCCGATTAGCAACACAAGATTTGGGCTACGACACCTGCGCAGTCGACTTAGCATTCTATCAAGTTGGCATACTACCTGATCGCGCGGCGGGTTATTGTCGAGCAACCAGTTTATCTCACAATAGACCCGTCACCGGAATATCGGGTAATGCAAATGATGAAATTTACTATTTGCTTTGGGTTTCCCCGGATGAAACACACGTTACATTTACCATTTCAGGAGGCCGTGGCGATGTCGACTTATATGTAAAAAAAGATGGCTTTCCAACGACGAGCGATTACGATTGTCGCCCATATCGTAGTGGTAATAATGAGACCTGTACTTTATCATTGTATGAAAACTCGGCTAAATTATCAGAGCCATTATTGCCAGTTTATGTGATGTTAAAAGGCTATAGGAACTTTTCAAACGTTACTTTATTGGGTCGCTATGATGTTGTTCATGACATGGTTTATTCCGATATTTCTTTAACTCAAGACGAGTGGAAATATTATTATTTTTGGCTCCCTGAAGGTTCCGGAAACTTGTCAATTAAAACTTTCGGTGGGAATGGCGATGTCGATTTATACGTAGGTAAAAATTATAAACCAACACTCACTGAATACGTTTGCCGCCCCTATCGCTGGGGCAATAGGGAATCTTGCGAAATTTCTGAACCTGATGGTGTTATTTACGTTGGACTCAGAGGTTATTCGGATAGTTCTGGTATAACATTGGAAGTCAAAGGCAGCCTTCCTTAGTCTTAAAGATGGCAAAGTGCTGATTCAGTGCTTTGCCAGTACTGACTTATTCATTGATTAAAAACTAATTCGCTTAAATTTTTTGGTTTCGAAATTTAATAGACTCAGTTCTTTAAAACCGAAGAGTCGTGCATAAAAGACATCTGGCACCGATAAAATACGGGTATTGTAATACTCCACGGCATCGTTATACCCTTCTCTCATCAACGCAATTTCATTTTCCAAATCTACCAAGTTATTCATCAATTTTTTGGCCAGCGCATTAGCTTTCAAGTCAGGATACCGTTCGACTCGAGCAATCACTGACGAAACCACCTTCTGCTCATATTCAACGACCTCTCCTAAAGTGTCAGGCTTCAGTGCATTTGAGTTGAGTGCTTTTCTTAATTTGACGATCGCTTTTAGAAGTTTGCGCTCGTGCTCCATAAATCGCTCAACGATCGATTGTAAGTTAGGAATTAAATCAAATCGCTTTTGCATCGATACTTCAATATTCGCGTAGTTTCGAGTGGCTCGTTGTCGCAGAAAAACTAGATCGTTGTAGTGAAAGATTAATATCAAAACAAGCATATATGTCGGTGCGATGAGCGCCGCAATCAAATAATCGATCGGCGCAAAACTTCCACTGGCGCCTAATAAAAATAAAGCTCCAAACATGAGTGCTGCAAATGCAACCGTCAAGCTCAACATTCCACCATAAGCTTTGCGATACATGATCGCATCTTCAGTTTCATTGGTAATTAAAAATGGGCTTTGTTGGTCGTGCCGAATTTCTAAGGTATCGCCAGAACTGACATCAACTTGGGCAGGCCCAATGAGGTAGAGTTTATCATTCAATTGAACTCGGTATTCGGTGTAGCGTCTATCGCCACGGCGTTGTACTTTTTTCCGATTGCTGATCACCTCAGCGGATTGAGGGTTTACCTTAACCTTGCCAAAAGGATCTTGACACACAAATGGCGTATGTTCGGTAATGTCTTCAATGGTTACCCACTCTTTATCTTTTCCGCTCCCTTGCTTCTCTTCAATAATATAACGATACCAACAACAAGATTTAGACGTTAATGGAGCTTCCAACATAGGCATTTCAGATAAAAATTTCACTCGTCCCTTTAACTCTGATAGACCAAACATCAACCCTGTCGTTTTACTGGTCGGTAAATTCTCAATATGTCGCTTAAGTCTTATCAAACGAAAACCAAACCAAGTGAAGCCCACACACAGTAATGCGCCGCAAATCACAATTAAATTCGACAAAAACCCCGACGTTTTAGTCGTTTGAAACTGAGCGAGTTTTTCATTGACCTGAATTTGCAACTCATTGGGTAACCACTCATAAAGCGATTGTTCTTTAACGTCCCTCCACCAAGCGATCACATTATTAGGAAAAGGCGTTATTTGACGATTAAATTGCTGCTGTAAAAAAGCCGTGTCAATCAAAGTTTGATCAAACGAAGAGTCATTTAAATCCAATTGATTTATAGCTTCAGAAATTCGTGACCAATCGAACATCAACTCTGAGTTGATATCACTCAAACGCTTACTATCGTCCTGCTTTTCTTCACTTAAGAAATGTTCTCGAATGAATGAACCTTCGTCGCCGGAGAGCAACACCAACTTTTCGATGAGTTGTTGATTACGCTGCTGAAGCATCCGCTCCGTTTGAGAGATGTCGTCGTTTAACATCACTAAACCGTGCTCCACTAATGGAACGACCACGGACAATGTGAGTATGATTAAAAATGCAAGAATGCGATGAATGCCTAATGTGATGACCAAGCAAAGTGCCGCTAAAGCAAATAAAGACATGCCGCCACACACTTTAATGATAACGGATGTACCAATTCCGGATTTCTCTTCCGATTCGTCAAACTTCGATATTAAAGGCAATATGCTACCGTCGGCCCAAAAATCGACCTCAGGAATCGACGATCCAATCTCTATTTGACCAAGAATAAACAATCGATCTCCCCGCTCAATACGCCACTCAGTATGACGTGTTGTGCCAGAGGTTAACTGCTGAGATACAGGTAATGAGAATTCAATATCCGGATTTGATTGAGTACGGATTAAAACTTTTCCCGAAGCGTCTGAGGCATAAAAGTTTTTAGAATCCGTATGAATGAACTTGGTGTCCCAGTAAGTATTGCCGTCAGAATCCGTTTCTTCTTCTTCATACCGATAACGATAATAAACCGAAGGTTGTTTAAAATATTCACTCACTAAAGTTTCCTGGAATGACTCAACCGACACTTGCAACTTTACATCACCTTCGAGCGCAGCGGCGACCTGACTGGTAGGCAAACGTTCAATTTGACGCAAGGATTTAATCTCGGCAAAGCCCGATTGAGTTAACCACCAACCAACGATCGCCAAAATAACGGTTAACAGACCAAATAAGACTTTTTGCAGGACACTGCCATGTAATAGCAAGTGGAAAACTCTCCATTAGTGAAATGGCATCTAAGATATGAATTTAGAGTAAGTTGTAACGTTCAGAAAGGCAAATTTTGACGACCATTAATCCAGGCAAAACACTAAAGCTTTTTAATCACCATTTTTGCCAGTGCTCGAGCAGTGGTCCACTTGCCACCAAATACTGAAATGATATTCCCTTAGCGAATAATTCGATACTCACTACTGGCGCGACTTGCTAATTGACTGCCAGAGAGTAATGGTCGCAACCCGGCAAAAGATCGAGTCACGTCTTTCAATTCGCGATCCGGTTCAAAATAATGGTTATACAGCTTCAGGAGATCAGTGGATTCATCCGTCGAACAGGCGATCGGCTCATCAATCTTTTGCCGTACCTCTGTGGTACCTAACAAAGTTTCACCTTTAAAAGGCAATACAAACACCACTCGCTCTTCTCCCGGAACCTCCAATAAATGACCAAACTTACTGACGTGAGGTAGTAAGAGATGGCTTCCGTGTACCAGGTCGAGTCGTTGTTCAAACTCAACATCGGACTGCTCTAACAATTGCACACTCCAAGTGTCCAACAATATTAACCATTATCCCTGCACACAGGTCCTCTTATTTACCCCCCTACTATAAAAATCGTCTTTACACTTAATACTTAACAAGAGTATGATATATTCATCATTTTTATTGATACATTTATCACTCAACTTTAACAACGCATGATTAAACAATGAGCACTAAGCAAAAAATTATTGATGCAGGGATTCATCTATTTAATACCGAAGGTTACTTTAACGTTAACAGTAACGTTATTGCTACGCATGCAGGAGTCTCAGTAGGCTCCTTTTATAATTATTTTGAAGATAAATCTGAGTTATTTTTAGAAATATACAAACTTTGGCACGAATCTCAAAGACAGGATATCTTTAACCTGGTGTTAGAATCACCGTCCGATAAAAACTTCACTTTGAAGTTTGTCGAGGCAATTCTTCCTTATTATAAATCTCAAATCCTATTTCGCAGTGCCATCAATATATTAAGAAATCAGTCTGAAGCGGTTCGTGAATTTCGTTTAGAACAACAACAGAAAATCATTGATGCCATTATTAAACTCTGTAATTTGAGAAATATTGAAAAATCGAAGGAAGAAGCCGTTGTCTTTCAAATGCAGATAGAACGACTCTTCGATGCTTACGCATCAAACGAATTCAAAGATCTGGGATTTAAAGTAAAAGAATCAAAACACATATTACTTAATTTTGTTCATCAATTTACAACAGGAACCAATTTTGAAGATTAATGATTTAACCATTAACTTTGTCGGTAACAACAACTCAAACGAGGTGCTAATTATTCATAGCGCAATGGCTGCACCGTCAAAAATTTATAAAGAGATGGCAAAGTTTCTATCTTCCAAAGGTATTAACGTGGTGTATTATGATCCTCGAGGTGTGGGTGAAAACGGTCAATTTAAAACGGCCAGTTTGCAAGATTGGTGTACCGATATTGAAAATATTGGTAACCACTTTATAGCTCAAGGAAAAAATATCCACTTTCTTGGTCACAGTATTGGCGGTCAAATTTATGGCCGACTCAAAAATCCCGACATGTTTCAAAAAGTCATATTTCTTTGCACATCATCCGGTGTCTGGTGGAAAAATCAACATATACCCACCCTGCTGCAATCAGCATTTGTTATGAATATATACATTCCGGTTTCCAATTTTATTTTTGGATATACCAATGCCAAACTCGTTGGCATGGGAGAAAACCTTCCTTCGAAAGCCGCTTCGGAATGGGCTAAATGGTGTCGCTCACAAAACTATCTGGACGATCATAGAAAAAGTTTTCAGTACGATCATTACAAAAACCTAGATAGAGATATACTCAACATTGTGGTTGCAGACGATCCTATCGCTAACAAACAATCAAACCTTCACTTAAAGCGCATATATTCCAATTGTGACTTTGATGATTATGTTGTGCAGTCGGATAAACCTATCGGTCACTTAGGCTTTTCAAAACCTCACCTTAAAGAACGTTGGGAAATAGTCGCGAATTATGTCATGGACAACCCAGATGAATAGTAACTTAAACCCACTAAAGAAGATCATGCAGTAGTGGCTATGACTACATGCTCTAACAAAAACAGGATAATCATAGCATTGGAAATTGTGAAGACACTCTTATTGAACTGGACTATCTGATGAGCACACATACTTCAAGTATAAAAATGACAACGAAAACAATTCAAACTATGAAAGGTAAAGGAAGCATTGTTTCATTAACCGCCTATACCAAGCCAATGGCACAATTGATGGACCCTTTTGTTGATCTCATTATTGTCGGAGACTCAACGGGCATCATTGCTTATGGTTTTGACTCAACGTTGCCAGTCACACTAAACATGATGATTGCGCATGGCGCGGCTGTCGTTAAAGGAGCGAAAAAAGCGTGCGTTGTCATTGATATGCCATTTGGAACTTATCAAGAATCTAAAGAATTTGCGTTTCGAAATGCCTCGAAAGTCTTAATTGAAACAGGTGCGCAAGCCATCAAAATGGAAGGCGGATTAGAATTAGTTGATACTGTAGAGTTTCTTGTTCAACGAGGTATTCCAGTCATGCCTCATATAGGATTACGGCCACAATACGCCAACACCATCGGTGGTTTCAAAGTACAAGCGCGTGACGACGCAGCGACTCAGCAACTAATTCAAGAAGCAAAAGCGTTTGAAAAAGCTGGAGCGTTCTCGCTTTTAGTTGAAGGCGTTTTTGAAGCAGCCGCACGACAAGTGACTCAATCGGTTCAAATCCCTACGATTGGAATTGGAGCCTCTCCTGAATGCGATGGTCAGGTATTAGTAACAGAAGATATGCTAGGCCTATTTTCAGACTTTACGCCCAAATTTGCCAAGCAATATGTCGACCTTAGTGAAACAATAAAAGATGTGTTTTCAGAATTTGAGCATGATGTTAGGACAGGTAATTTCCCTACAAGCCAACACTGTTTTGGCGTAAAGAACCAAGCTTAAATTACAAGATCAAACAAGATTCATTAAAGCCATCAAAAAGAACACACTAAATACTTGAGTCTTATATGAATGCAAAACTCGAACAATTGAAATATCATCCCTATCATCAATATCTGGGTGTTGTCGATATCGTTAACGAGAATAATTCGGTAGAACTGCATGCCAATGTCAGTGAAAACACCATCAATTTTTCTGGTGTCTATCATGGCGGAGCAATTTATTCCTTATGTGATGTGTGTGCATACGCTTCCTTGGTAAGTTCTCTTGAAAATAATCAGGAAGCGGTCACCCATGATATTCATGTATCCCTTCTTAGGCCGGTGGTTGAAAACGAACGCGTTATTTACAAGTCAACCATTCGGAAATTAGGAAGAAGCTTATGCTTCATTGATGTCGAAGTAACGGCAAATGGCAAATTGATTGCGACAGCAAGAGTTACCAAAAGCATAGTTATTAAAATTGAAAGTTAGAAAGGTAAAAACACGTATATGACAATCTAAATCTCAAATACATTCTTTCATGAAAATTCAAAGCTTTTTAATCACCATTTTTGCCAGTGCTCGAGCAGTGGTCCACTTGCCACCAAATACCGAAATGATGTTCCCTTTGCGAATAATTCGATATTCACGACTGGCGCGACTTGCTAATTGACTGCCAGTGAGTAATGGTCGCAACCCGGCAAAAGATCGAGTCACGTCTTTCAATTCGCGATCCGGTTCAAAATAATGGTTATACAGCTTCAGGAGATAAGTGGATTCATCCGTCGAACAGGCGATCGGCTCATCAATCTTTTGCCGTACCTCTGTGGTACCTAACAAAGTTTCACCTTTAAAAGGCAATACAAACACCACTCGCTCTTCTCCCGGAACTTCCAATAAATGACCAAACTTACTGACGTGAGGTAGTAAGAGATGGCTTCCGCGTACCAGGTCGAGTCGTTGTTCAAACTCAACATCGGATTGCTCCAACAATTGCACACTCCAAGGCCCGGCTACATTGATAATACGATCGAAAGCTTCAACTTTTTGTTGTGTGGTTATGTCGCCCATTGCAGAAATCTTTTGTACTGGTGTATGTTCTCGTATCGAAACACCCAGCGATTGGCACTGCTCTGCTACCCATAAGCCCAAGGCGTGATCATCCATTTGACCATCAGAAAATAAATAAGCGCCCTTTAGCCCCTCTTGTATTAACATGGGCGAACAACGTTTTACTTGCTTTGGTGTAAGCCATCGGTGCTTACCCAATCCTTTTTGTCCGGCAAGCCAGTCATACAACATCATGCCCAGTTTAACTTTCCAACGCGGACGGGTATGTTCGTAAAGCGGATAAAGAATGGGAAGTCGGCGAGTAAAACCCGGAACTTGCTCTAGCCACCATTGGCGTTCGTGTAAAGCCTCGCGCACTAAGCGAAACTCAAAGTGCTCGAGATAACGTAAACCACCGTGTAATAACTTAGTGGAAGCAATACTGGTTTTGCCCATTAGCGTGTCACTTTCGAAAAGCGTTAACTCATGCCCTTCGAGTGCTAACTGCCAGGCGCAACACAATCCGTTAATACCACCACCAATTACCGCAATTTTCATCGTTATCTAATTATCAGCTCTTATATAAATTGATTTTCAGGTATAAATACTATAGTTCATAGAGAATCAAAGTTAAGAACCCTTTCGTTTTAAACTGTCTTTGTGTTGAATTTAATATTAACGAGATAAATCAAAAATGGAGGGATGTTTTCAATTTTTCATCAGACTTTCCGAAGTTTCTTGCTTAGCTTGTGAGTCAAATGACCCTGACTTTCCTCGAACAGGTCTCACCCAATACCAACTCAGAACTACCAATAGACCAAATAAAGTGTAGATTACAACAAATACCCAGTCAGGTGCTTGGTAGTACAACAGCTTATGCAGCCAGTGAGCAATAAATGAATCGTTGTAGGTCACCTCACCGGCTTTGTGTCGTAGCTGCATTTCCCAGATAGTTAACGGGCAGTTAGCTCCCAACCAGGACTGAACCACCACAAAAGCAATAGCGCCCAAGTGCGTAATTCGAAACCAAAATTGTCTAACCCATAACCAATCTCGCCAACCACCGATTAAAATAAGCATTAACCCAACAACGACAAACACAACAAAGCTGGTGTGAAGGATTAAGATACTGTCCGCAAGCAATGAATAGATCATGAAAGCACATTCGCGTGTATGAGAACTAAAATAGAGTGTGTTACTTAAGCTTTCCCGACTCTATTAACTCGATAAAGTGGTTTCGAATATCGAGAATAAGTGTTTGATAATCAAGTTCTGTTTGGTTACTTGCAGAAGCGATTACCAAGTCATACTTTGGAATAATCCAGAATTGTGATGTCCCTCCAATACTACCTCCACCATGACCTATCCAATCACCATAATCTTTATCCTCAACTACACGAAATCCAATACCATATTGATTATCCTGTCCAGAATCTGTTTTATAACTACGCCAAAATAAATCTTTTGATTCCTTATTAAAATATTTTTCAGTTAGTAATGATAATCCAAACAAAACCATATCATTTGTAGTACTCAAATATCCACCTGCAGGAAGCTTGTAGTAATTATCAACCTCCTTTTCATTGAAAAATACAGAGTTTTCATTTCGGTAATAACGAACCCTATTGGGTATAATATTAGCAAGAGAATCAGCAACCGTATTCTTCATACCCAGGGGACGAAATAGTTCTTCATTCATTAACTCGTCAAAGTCTTGACCTGAAGCAGCTTCTAAAGCAGCACCAAGAAGAACATAGCCATACGAAGAATATCGATAAGCTGTACCAGGCTTATGAATTAAAGCATCGTTCTTAAATATAGAGAGCGAACTATTTAAGTCCGGATAATGAACGTCTGAATAAGGTTCGTTATCTCTATAATGGCGTATTCCAGCCAAATGAGTTGCGACTTGAAGAACTGTAAAGCTATTTTCCTTCTTTGGAAAACTTGGCACATACTTTCTTATATCTTTATATAGATCTATCTTACTATCTTTATAGAGTTCATTAAGCACAAATCCGGTGAAAGGCTTAGCGACACTTCCGATTCGAAATTTACTTTTACTGGGATTAACTGAAACTTTCTGCTCTAAATCAGCTAAACCTAACCCTATCGACCAAACGATTCTATCTTGGTAACCAATTGACAATGATAAACCTGGTGGTTTAACCTCTTCAAAGTATTCGGTTACAATAGCCCTTGCTTCATTAAAAGGTTTATCTTTGCTATCGCCAAATACCGAAATTGGTAACAATAAGATCAAAGTAATAATACGAGCCACTACAAGCCACCTATAAAAGAGTCTAGAAAAATACGTATACTAACTATCGGTTTCTAATTTAAACTATTCGCTTTCATTTTAGAGTATTTCTCTTGAGTTCGCTTAATAATACGTATTTAAATTTCAATATTGTCAAAACAAGTTCTTTAGTTTCGTATAAATAACCAGATCATAAAAACTACGACCCCGATAAAAAATATGGCTTGGGCAACGTTTTGATTTGGCTCTTCGTAAAGCATATTTTGCAAATCTTCTTTTCTTCTAGCTTCTTTCTCCCGCTCTAATTCTTCTGGTATTTTGACACGTTTTCTCTGCAGATCATTTTCAACTCTTTTAATCTGATACATTACGATATTGCCGCGAATAACACGCAAAACAATCATCGATAAGAAGCCACTAAAAATGGCGGCCCATAATGGATATTCCAAATACCAAATTATTCGAAACGTCACAAAACCAATCGTTACAACTAGAATAGAAAATCCAAACGACGCTGAATGTTGGTTTAGGTGATGTCCATCTTGCTCATTCATCACAACTAATCTCAACCGAGTACTACCTATTAGAAAACCATCTAAATCTCTAACCTTTATATCCCCAACTACAAAACATCCAGTTTTTTAATTCAGTATAAATGGGTTAAATATCAAACTATAAGAACTGCTTTAACTTTTCTTTTATAAGATCATTATTATACTGAAACACCACCACTTGAGCTCGGAAAAGCTCATAGATTTCAACCAAGGTTACTGCTGCCACAAGTATCCACCCCAAAAGATTACCAGCTACGACTATCCAGATACCTAAAACAAATATGAGCA
Organism: Pleionea sediminis; assembly: GCF_007570825.1. Classification (GTDB taxonomy): domain Bacteria; phylum Pseudomonadota; class Gammaproteobacteria; order Enterobacterales; family Kangiellaceae; genus Pleionea; species Pleionea sediminis. The sequence goes on from NZ_SUNB01000003.1 coordinate 196,010, forward strand.
GTTCTGAAATGGCTCGCCCTACTCTACCAAGATAAAAGTGATGTAGACCCGCAAATAGACCAAAATTAAGCGCGGCGTAAGTATCGGGATCTTTAAGTTCGTTTTTCAACTCAGAATAGATGCGAGCGCGATCATCATCTGAAAGTTGTGAAATAAGCTTCCGCAGTTCATCTTGGTCATTTTCAAGTTTATCTAACAAGGTTTTATTCATAGTCGAGTACTTTTGGCACGGGATCCTGCTTTCTTTCAATGCAGTGACGATCATTACAACGACAAAGACGTCGCCAACCTAACTTCACTCCCGTCAACACACCATGATGTTCAATCGCCTGCTTCATGTATTCAGAACAGGACGGTGTAAAGTTACAAGCAACGTTGAATCGTCTCTCTCCACCGCGGGCTTGATAGCGGTTGATCATCCGGATTATTAGCGACTTTAACATGTTCAGAAACTTCTAACTAATGGACAACATTAACGTCCCAGAGTGACAATGACCGCTTCACGCGACCAGAACAACCAGAAGCGTTTGTTCTCAAGCACTTGAAAAACCACCTGCCAGCCTTTGGCGGCTTCTTCGTTCAACGTCGCTTCCAGCTTTTGTAATGGTAACCCAGAAGAACCGAGCAATATGGTCCCACACCCACCTTCGACAACGTAAATGACTTTATATTCTTTAAACTGCGCCATGTTTACTCCTATCTGTTTTATTTTTGGACGAAAATGATGGTCTTCTTATTTTTGGTGATTACAATAAATCGCAAATAAGATATGTGACTTAATCATGTTTTATAGAGTGTAGCACAGCGAAATTCGGCCTAGTTTATTGCTCATAAGAGAGATAAGACTGACACGTTAAACATTAAGTCCCTCTACGGCGTTTTGCATGTCACTCCCTATCTTGAACAATATCTATTCGTAAACCTAGATCTATTCGTGAACCTAGGTCTCTCCGTAAATCTAGACTTCCCAACACAATATCATTATATTGGCCTTGAAATCTTTAATGAAAATGGAACTAAGAACGGCAATGGCAGATATTCAAATATCAAAAACACACCAAATGACACAACAACAAGTCCGCACGAAAGTGGATGAGATGACGCAAGATCTCAAAAATGATCTTGGTTTAACCACTCAATGGCTTGACGATAACCGACTGAGTTTCGAACGAAGTGGTGCCAGTGGCCTGTTAACATTGTCGGATCAGAAAGTAACCGTTGAAGTGAAACTCAACTTCCTATTAAGAGCAATGAAAGGTACCATCGAACAAGAGCTCCAAAAAGCGTTGACTAAAACATTCGACTAATTCCACTGGCTTGAATTATTTAAACCACTGCCTCTTTCAAGCCAACACTCAGGCTTATAATCTGAGGCAGATAATCTTAGGCAAACAACATGACGACAGCAATAATTATCATCATTTTGGTCTTCGCCTTTATCATCGGCGGCATGATCACACTACTCAAGTCGGCCAAGCATAAATTTCCCAATACTTACGATAAATCCAAAGTCGGTTTTGACGATGAAGATGACTGGCCAAAGAAAAAGTCTGAAAACCCTAATAAGAACGCGGACGAAGATGAAGACGAAAAAAGTTAACAAAAACTTCTAAATACATCTATTACTCTGCACATACTCAATTATAGTTTGTTTCGCCCGCTATCTGGATTACAAATGATGGTCTTCATTCAATTTTGATTTAATTCGTTTAATTGATTGAAAACCAGAGTCTCTCTTTCAGCTCTTTCTTTTTGCCCTGCAAGCTCTGCAAGATGCGGTGAATAAAATTTACATTCTGTGAGCCCGCTTAGAGCATTATCAATCTGCGAAAGCAATACACTTGGACTAATGTCTGGATGAGCAGCAACTTTTCCTGCAACTATGTTTTTAGTTTCGTCTGAATGATGAGTGTGATCTGAATTCTCATCGTTCCAACACTCATCACATAACACACGATAATTTTCTGTGTGCACATAGACAATTGAGTCTCTTTCAAGTGATGTGCTTATATTAGCAATCTTATTTTTTTCGTCTTGCACAGCAACAAAATCATACAGTTGATAATTAAACTTAATCAAAGTCGATAAGTGAGGAAACACGGCAATTTTCTCATCACCATATTTATGGTAAGTAATGGGAGCGCCATCAGTTAAAATCACATCGCCATAATTAACTCCCAAATCTTGATATAGAACACTTCTTATAATCCCATGGCATGGGCTTAAACGCTCAATCCATATAGTTTCTTCTAAACCAGGATCATCAGAAGTTGAATTTCGCTCTGCCAAAGGCCGTTCTGCCAATTTAACCTTGCAGTCAGGAAATCCACCTTCTGGTAGATCAAATCGACCTAATTCAATCTTGCAACCAATTTTCTTCCATATATCAAGTGCTACCTCGCCATTTCTAGCTCCTGTTGCGCAGATTCCTAAGTTCCACAAATAACTTTCGGCTGGTTCCTCGAGTAAACTAAGTCCTTTTTGATTTGCTACCATACCTTCAGAAAAGTAACCGCGAGTTTTACAAAATAATCCAAAGCGATAGTGATACGGAGGATACTCAGGGTCTATAGCTATCAGTTGTTTACAAGTATCATAAGCCATTTCGTCATACTGACGTCCTATCAAGCGAGTCGTTGTTGCAAGCGCGCTCAGGATATACTTCCTCCACTCTTCACCACATTCTTTCAATTCGAAAGATAGCTTTTGAACTAGCTGTTTGAATAACGGGCTCTCTGACGGGCTAGAATTTAAATCATCTATATCGCGAGCTGCTTCTAATGCTTCAGCGACTAAACATATCATCCTAATATCATTACAGTATGAATTAAAAATTTTACTTAAAATATCTAAAGACTGATCAAATGGAAGCAAGAATTGGTTGACGATATTAATTAAACTTTGTGCAGCTTTTTCTTGACTCTCTTGCATATTCATTAGCTCGTCAATCGCTACCTGAGCAACTTCATCATTTTCTTCCTTGAGCATCGTGACAACTTTTTCTTCAAGAGTGGTTATTTGATCTTTGGTAAGAACGCTTTTGACTTCTGACATGTATTCTTATCCTTGATAATCTGATACTTGATTGTATCAAAACAACATACTTTTGTTCATCAATAAACTCGGGTTCATAAACCCTTAATTACTTTGGGGGTGTCGCTCTCTCATAACACCTTTCCTTAGGCTTATGACTAACAGTTGAATTTCCGGAAAAAAGCTTATCAACTTCTTCTTTCTTGTAACTACTAAACATGCTCACACTAAAGACTGTTTCAGAATGAACCGCTTTTCGAGATTTATTGAACGAAGTCGGTTTAAACTTCCATTTTTTTATAGCCTGAATAGCAGACTTAGAGAAACGCTTTGACTGGGGATAGATCCACTCTACTTCCGGATTTACTACATTGCCATCTGAATCGATTATATAAGATACTTTTACACAACCATCAATCTTTCTATCAATTAATTCAGAATAAAAATCAGGATATTCCATTTTATAATCCACCCAGTATTTATTGTTATCGTTAAATAGTAACGACTCCTTATTATATTTAGGTTTATCATCAAATTGGGTGTAATTAACAACACAACTTGACATCAAAAACAAAGAAACTACAATCACAATAGTTCTAAAACACATAATATATTCAACTACCACTCTTATTAAATTTCAAATTCATTTTAGAAAGCCAACCCGTCTAACCTTCTCATATTTATTTCGTGAAAAAATCAACTTAATCACTATTTTCCCAAGTCAAAATACCTTTTTTACCATTTATCCCATAAATTACAGACCCCATATCCGGTGTCCATTCAGCAGGTAACTTAGGGAATCTTTCAGGATGCGATCCTATCTCAACATATATCCAAGCTTCATGGCTATTCTTCAGATTTGCTCTATCGACTTTGAAGATTTTCGAGATAAAGGACAACGCCAGGATTCGGTCAATCTCAATAGCGTCTTTCTCGTCTATTCCATCAAAACAAAACCCTTGGTGTTTAGGCCCAGTAAAATAATCGATGAGCATTTTTTCCTGATCTATATATTCATCAACTATCGGGAGATAACAACCTTCAATAGTTGGATATAAGCAATTAACGCCTCCAGTTTGATTGGTATAAACCAAGCCGGAATTCAATTGGATGATGACTCCCAATCCTCCAGTACCAGAGAGATTTATTAATGGCTTTTTAATTGCGTTTAGTTCAGGATATTTCATGGTCAACCTACTATTTATATTCCTACTTGCAGAAAATAAAGATCATTAATGCTTAACAGGAAGAACTCCCTTCTCATATTGTTCAATAAAATAAACCTGCTTTCCTATGCCGGCGTACAACACGTGTTCACTTCTACTATCAATTACAAGCTGAACTTTTTCTCCGCTTAACTGTTGGTATTTTCCACCTACTAGCAAATCATAGATTTTATAGAAATCATCGCTATTCTTAGGTCGAACAACTAATCTTTCATCCTTCGGCTGATAAGAATAAATTTTCATAGTAACTGTATCATTTCTGGCTCACTTGCTATCATTTGACGGTTCCTTTTAGAGTAAACTTAAGCCCTTTCAAATCGTGCTTGTTCACAAAACCAACAAACTCTTCCGTAACTAGTGGATAATCAGTAGGAATTAGACTTAATCGAAAAATTGGGTATTTCGAATAATCTAAATTTTTAAATACATACTTATCAACCCCAAAGATCATGCCATCGTCTTCAATAACTTTCGATTTCACTTGATCTAATGCATCTAAACAAATAGTTGTACTAAAGTAATAAAGAGCTTCTTCTTTATAGGTCATTTTATTCCAAAAACCACAATTCTTTATTATTTCAGAGATCAAGCTATATGCATTCTTGGTACACAGCAAACCATCAGAGTAAATCCAGGGAAAATCATATAATTCTAAACTTTTATCAAATTTTTCAGATGGTGACAATCCCATCAAATTCTCGGGTAGCCTTTCATACTTACCATGACCTATTTTTTCAGTAAGAATTTCTAAATTTTCACTACGCTCAAGAATAAAACAACTTTTTTCATCAGCAAGATCAAATGAGTAGATATTCACAAGAAACACATCCTTAATTCTCTACAAACTTGAGCTTTTTGCCGAATCTTTGCTTTAATACACTCCATGACTCTAAAGTTAACTCCCCAAACTCCAAAACTTCAATATCCCCTTTAGATTTCCATTTCATGGAAAAAATACCACTATTGTCATTCGATTGGTGGTAATAAAAGTACTCAACTTTGTTCCAAGATATAACAAACTTTGTATCACTGGTTTTTACCGAAATTAAATCTGGCTCTGATATTCCAATTGAAGAATTATTACTTTCATTATGAAATGAAATCAAAATTCCACTGTCATCATCCATAATATTGAATTCTTTGGGCTTAAGCTCCCCATCAGAGCATCCGTTCAAACAGAAAGTCAGAAGAAAAAGAATGCTGATCGAAATATTGCTCACTTTAGACGCCATAATAGATTCGTTAAATATTTATGCATAATTAAATCCTTTTCAAAGGTAAATCCAGTTGTTTTCTTATTGCTGTATCATATATTGATACTTTGCCATCAAAGTATTCTTTCAATCTCTCTTCCACATGGACTGAAAACCAAACGGTTAGAATCTCTAAAGATTCAATATCACTATCCGTCGCTTGAAAAAGCTCCCCATTTTGATAAACATAGGACTCCGTTGATCCAATGGGTTTATTGAGATATCTACCGGGCTCAGCAAGCTCAGCGGGTACTTTAATGACTCCAACTATAGGCCAACATAAATTTTCTAACTCATCAGTAGCCACAGGAACTCGAAAGGCAAGTTTTTTACCTAGCAAATCTTCTGGTAATGAATCGGAATTTGATACAAAATCATAAAATGCAACTTCGTTTCCATAACATAGCACACCAAATGCATCCCCTTTTTCTTCAAGATGAATTTTGAATACGCTTCCTATCACTAACTTACGTTTAGACTTCATTTCTATTTACATCAACGATCATTTATTGGATGAGATGTTCCTAACAAAGTAACTTTGATTATGTTTTTTTAGCTCAAAGCCTTTCGCATATGCTAATGCGCTATGTTCTTCTAAAAAGCACTGCATATCAATCTCATTTCCATTGTCATCAACTCGATAAACCAACCAAGAAGGTTTAGATAAATTATCTTTTACATCGGTCAAGTCGTTCGAAGATATATCCATTGCGCTATATAATAGATTTAAACAAGACTCTGGATTAGATTCGAAACTACGTATATAAACAGAAACTCCTATATCTTTGCTCTCTTTACTAAAACAATCTAAGAAGCTGTAAAAACACTCATTAATTTTGACATAACAGGAAAAACAGGTTCCAAGACCATCTTCAACATACTCATTAAAATTAAGGTCGTATTTTTCCTCTAGTTCTTGAACAGAGCATTGTATAACACAAAGTAAAACACTACTCGAAATTTCATTCCACTCATTACTGTCTATCTGAATTAGTTGCATATTTTTTCCAATGCTTCGTAAGGCTTCGCTTCGAAGCCTCTTCTCCCACCAGTCTTCACCAATAACAAATTACTTACATTAAAGAGATTGCTGTTAAATCCGTTACTAACTTGACTTTAAATGTAATTAGACATCTATAGTACCAAAATTTTGATAGGAAAGAGCTAAACTAATTTCTTCATTGATATTAAATTAAAATATATTTTCCATATAATAAATGAAATACGTAGGCGTTCAGCAATATATAAATACGTTACTTTTCATTTTCTTTTTCATTTTTAGAAATTAACTTATATGATAAGTGTCGAGTGCTCTGACTATTTTTTTATTCTCACTAAATTCTTTTAATGCGGTAATAACATTATCATCCAAAAGATGACGGTCAAGCTGAACAAGCCACTCTACTGCTCGATGTTGGCTAGACGCCCCTCCCCTAGTAAGACCAACCCTCGCTATTGAGTATAATAAGTCATCATTTATAATAACTGGGGCTGATTGACTATTTTTATTGAGTTGTTCTCTGACAAAATCTAAGTCATATTCTAGTAAAAGTGTCCAACCAAAACTTGGACTTTCAATAGAGGATAAAATATATTCTCCTTGAATCTCTTCTACCAATTGAGAAGAATGTATAAAACCAAAGCTCTTAAAATTATCTTTTGAAGAGATTAAATGAATATTCCATCTAGCAACCTATATTATTGACCCGATACCACCTGAATTAACTAAAACTAGACTTCCCATGGATATGCGATATTTTGCGACTTTTCTACATCTGGATCTCTAGCTAAAACACCGTCTTTGTCAAATGGCCAACCTTCCTGATTTCTTTCTTCATTAATTAACCCCTGAAGAAAAGCCCATATATTAGAACTCACAATAAAACTTGGCTTGGACGTACTTTCCATAGTATCTATAAAAACTACACAATTTAATATATTAAACTCATTATTGGTAACGACTGCATAATAATTTCCACAACCATCTGTTGCAATAGGAATCCATCCCTTTTCTTTCCACTCAGGATATAACTTATATACTTCTATAATGTCTAAAAAGTCCTGAGGAGTATTAATTCCAAAGATTCCTCCAGGAGGAATTGATGTTCCATTAACTGAATGTAAAAGTAGCTTTAAGTCATCCGGTATCGCTACACCTATATCGTTTTGTGCTTTAAAAAATTCTGTATTCGTTAAGCCATCATTAACTCCTACAGAATTCTCGCTTGCAAAACTTTTTATCATTTTAACTATTATATTTGACATGCTTTACTCTTCATTTCATATATTTAAAAGTAGAACCATATTTTTTATCTATTTCAACCGCCTGTTTTATTATTTGTACTCTAGTTGGAGACTTTCCATTTAGTCCTTTTTCCCAAGTTCTCCAAGCATTAGTTATTTGGGAATGTGATCTCTGGTTAACACCAACTAGATTGGCTAACCTATTTGGATGAGCTTTCGGGAATTTATGAGACCACTGTAAGGGTACCCTATGATGTATCTGTAAACCATGAGAAGAAGCCTTAGAGCCTGTATTTTTTTCCCAAAGATTTCTAGCTTGTGCTCTAAGTTTCGCTTTTTGCTTAGAATTTAGCGGGTTTGCTGTTTTCTTGTCATTAGAATTTCTAAAATTGAATATATCCTCTTCTGGATCTTCAGGCGGTTGTGACATTGGAGTCGATACGCCTATATCACCGATAGGAGGAACTAAGCCCCCTCCAAGTATTCTACCTCCAGAAACCTCAACCCATGCATCGGTTAAAGGTTTTAACGAAATATATATACCACCAATTGCGATGCCGACCACACCTCCTTCAGCAACTACAGCCCCCGTTTCACCTAACAATGGTAAAACTCTAGAGGTTAATACCACGCCCCCGCCGAGTGTCGATAAATCTAAACTTCCAGCAGATGTTTCATCTTCATCGTCATCCTTTGAATCCTTTGCAGTTTCCTTTTTGCGATTCGATTCATTCTTCCCATTGGGGCTTTTCGAATTCGAGTCGTTGCCGTTACCACCCAGTGGTATAGACAAAGGTTTGTTATAGTTCTCGTCATTCCATTGTTCTTGAGAACAAACAATAAAGGTTTGACATACCGTTAAATACCCACTCGGATCGGTTCCCGCCAAGGGGTTATTCATGATGTATGAGTACGGATTCAAGCTTTGCGAGTTATCGGGGCTTTGAATAAAGGGGTCAACGTTTAAAAAGCGACCGGTGTTGTAATCATACACTCGTCCATTCATATGGATCAGCTGGCTGCCATTGAGATGTTCGTGATCGGTGTAACCTCGAGTGGTGTAGGACGAATTTAACGTCTGTTGCAATTGCGATTGCAGACTCGCCGTACGCGGCCGGCCAAACACATCGAAGCTGTGCCCTTCAACAACGCGACCTGAGTTATTGACCACGGCAATCATCGAGCCCAAGCGGTCACGATGGAAGAAGCCAATCTTATTGGAGGTTCCACTGGAGGTGACCTCTTCCGTCAAGACGGCGGTATCACCAAGGTAGGTTTTGTGCTGAACTTTGGTGGTGCTGCCGCTGCGCGTAGTGATTTTCTCGTACAGCTTACCGACGTAAATAGTCGTAACAATTTCACCGTTTTTATTCGCCACTTGCTTGTACCGCATTTGCCCGGCGTCGTAGAAAAACTGGCTGTTATTGTTGCCGGTATTTTGCGCATCCAACTTAGGATTAATGCGACCATTAAAGGTTTGAATTTGCGTCGGCTTGTTGAACGCATTGTAGGTAATGGTACGCAGGCCATCGGTTTCTAAATTACCGGCTTTGTCGTAGCGATACTGCCGTGTGGTACCGTTACTGAGTTTTATCGAACGTACGGCATTCGGCCCCGCCCAGTTGTTGCTGTTGGAACGCTCAACGTTAACGCCGTTGTAGGTGTAGGCGCTGGTTGAGTTGGCACTAAAATCGGATTTCCGTTTTAAATTACCCGAGGCATCGTAATCGTAAGTGACTGGCGTATTCTGAACACCGTTAATAAACAAGGTGCTCGACTTAATGCGATCCAGATCGTCAAAGGTGTAAATTTCGCGCGAGACATCACTCATACTTAAGTACGGATTGGTCATTTCCATCGCGGTTAAGTTGCTGTAGCGATCGTACTCGTACGTCACCTGCTGTGAATCGATGGAGCCTCGAACTAACGTGGTCGATGCCATTTGTCCATTTTCAGCAAAGAAGGTGCGATCGATTCCGGCATGACCATTGGCAATATTCGCTGCAATCCAATTGCCGCTCGAATCCATCTCTAACAACTGGCTGTACTCATAACCCGAAACCGGATTTTTGGTTGTCTCAAGATAGCCGCGTTCGTTGTAATTGTACTCAACGGTTAAACCATTGGGATACTTCATTCCTTTTAAACGACCGTAATTGGCATCGTAATGTTGCGTGACGCGATAATTCGTACCATCAATGGTTGTATCGGTCGTCACCACACGACAACGCGCATCGTAGCCGTAAGTTTTACTAAAATTTTCGCCGCTGCGTTTTACCGATTCGCTCTCGAGAAGCCCTTGACACACTTTGCCATTCGAAGCGACGGCAGTATCAAACTCAAATTGAGAATCGAGCACATCGTTAACGTACACATGAGTTTTACGACCGAGCTTATCGTAGGTGTAACGCAATGTTTGATCGTTGGCATCGGTCTCAGAATACACCTCACCGAATCCGGTGTAGTTGAAAGTTTTTAATCCCATATTGGGATCGTTGGTCCATAACTTTTGCCCGAGCGAATTGTATTTGGCAGTAATTAACGCACCGTTCGCATCTTTTAAAACAATGGGATTACCGGCGGCGTCATACACATAAAAGGTTTCGCCTTCCTCGGCGTCTTCCGTTTTAATCAATTGCCCATTGCCCGCATGGGTGCGGAACACCACACGGTCACCATCGTTCACATTAATGCGCGTGGTAAAACGATCGCCCGAACCGTATTGGTATTTTACATCGAAGGTTCGGTTGTAAGGCTGATCAATAATTTTGTGAGTTAATCGCCCTTTCACATCAAAGGACTCGTAATGCACACCGCGTGTTTCGAAAGCGTTGTCGGAAGCAATTGACTCAAACCGTTTGCGGCCTTGCGCATCGTACTCTACCGATGAATAAATGAGTGACCCATCGAAGTTTTCGGTGCTCGACACAATCACACGGTTCATCGCATCGCGATACTCAGTGACCGTGGGACTGCCCGCAGAAGTCTTCACCACTTTATAAACAATGTTGCTGTTGGATACATCACAGCCATCACACCAGTAATACCGAATGTATTGATGTGGCGTGCCGGCCGACTCAATACGTTTAACACGACCAAAGGCATCGTAAAATTGTTTCACTTGATTGCCGTTTACATCGGTTGTAACGGTGGGTTTACCTAAGTAAGCATCAATGACCGATGTTGACTCGGTAAAATAATCGTTTTCGGTTGACTCAGCAAAGTAAGCATCGCTGGTGTAATCGATGGTTTTTGTTCGGCTTTGTCCACCGGCTGTCGTCGTTACCGTTTTGGTTTGACCGTAAGTGGTGTAGGTCGTATCCGTCGTTACGGTTTTACCTTCACCCGACACGGTACGAACTTTACTGGGACTTCTGAATAACTCACGATACTCATCAATAAACATCGACACGGTCTTAGTTGAATCGAGCGATGCATCGTAATCACTCAAATTATTCGAGAGTGTTTTTGACGTCGTCACGGTGGACGTTAATTTGTTTAACCACCAGGCATCGACATCCGGCTCAAAGGTACTCGTTATCGTTTTTTGAACCTCCGAAAATCCATTGTCCACCTTAGAGACTTGCTTGGTTAAATTACCATAGGTATCAAAGTCACTTGGGTTAACTAACAACTCGGTTCGGTTAATCTCTTGGCCCCATTGGGCCAAACTAAATGAACGATTCAGCTCTCGTTTAGCAAATACCGAATAGGTCGAGTTATCAATAAAGCCATTGCCTGCACGGCGTGAGGTGATGGATTCATTAGCAAGCGGTAATGAAGGACCAAACCAACCGTACTCAATGTCTTTGCTCGACAATAGTTGGCCGGTGTAATACTGATAGGTTCGAACGGATTTGACTTTACCCGTTAGCGGAAAGCTTTGTTCAAAATCGGTGATGACTTTGGTGTTTAAATAAGGCGCTTTAGTAATGATGGTTTCAAAGCCTAAATAACCGCGGCCCAAATAATTTTGTCGTCCGTTTTGATATTGGTACTCGGTGGTATTCATGGCACCGGTACCCGAGTCTTGATGAAACGCTTTCACCACGACCGATGAGTTTCTCACCAAAGGCTCTGGATACTGTGGTTCTTCAGTAACGATGTACATGCCTGGATCACTGAGTTTGGCGTAATCGAATTGCGCAACACTGCCAAATGCATTGGTGGCCTTGTACAGTTTTTCAAAACCGTTCGGTACTTGTCGTTGATGAACGGTTAACTGCCCCGATACCGGCCACATATCATCGTCGTAGGGTTCTTGATATTCGTAAATATCCAAGTTGCCGTCGAGATCGTAATCTTCAAAGGTTAATAAACGCGAAGAACGAATGCCCGAATTTTCAACCACGAGTGCATTTTGTGAAGCGTCGTAACGAATGCGATTCCAGGTGTAAACATGAAGGTTATCTTCGATAGAAATGCCACACAAAGGACTGGGAATACTTCCCGTGTCGCAAGGATCAATCGCTCCTGAGGTATAAGTGTAAACGGGCGTTCGACTGCTGACGACGTACAATTCATCTTTACCGTTTAAATTTAAGTCCGCCACTTTTTGATGCGGTGGTACTTCATGTTTTGTGGACGCCAAATACGGAAATTGCGACGACGTGAGCGATAAGCCACTCGAGACAAATAAGCTACCCAGCTTTCCGGTGTTCCAATACAATTGCCGGTTACAAATATAATCTTTTAAACCATCACCGTTGATATCTAACAACGCCGAGGTCCATTTATTACAGCTCAAAGGAATATTAACCGACTGCAAGTTTGAGTAGTCGGATGAAAACTGAAATAGCTGAGTGATAGAACTTGTGCTCCAGCGGTAAAAGGCCAATTCGGCATAACCATCGCCATTAAAGTCTTCGGCTTGAAACGAACCTTGACTCCACAATGCTTGTTCAAAATAAAAGGTTTTACTTGGCGTGCTTATAAAAGAGCCGCCTTGATTCATAAAAATACCAATGCGGAATTCATCGGGTGCATTGGTGCGATAACGAACGCCAATAGGCACTAACAAATCGTCGAGACCATCGGCATTCACATCGGTGTGCAATATTCGAGCGCCCCACAACACTTCAACAGGAGTACTTGACACATCAATCGAGTTATTCGCACGATTAAAGTTTGCCAGCTGTAATACATCGACACGACGTCCTTCGTTATTTTCACGATCAGGATCGGTATCTAATACCAAAAACGTCGGCACGCCATTGCCATTAATATTGGCGAGTCCTAATATTTTTTTGTTGTTGTCGGAGCTACTGGTTTTTAACGAATATTGAAGCTCTTCAGTGACGCCATCATTCGACCAATCAATATACACTCGCGACTGGTAACTGGTTTCATACCGAATGCGATCGTCGCTACCATCACTGTTAACATCCATATACACGGGCTTATTCCAACCGATGATTTTTTTCATCGCAATACCGCCTGCGGTATTTTTATCAAGACTCACATCCAATTCAGCTATCGCGGTGTCTTCCGAATACCAATCGAACGTGGTCGGCTCTAAACAGGTTTCATCGCGATTGTTTGTTGCACACACTTCGACCGACTTTAATAATGATGCGCCCGACGTCGCCGCAGTTGTATAAGTTAAATTATATTGCTGTGCCAGTTCATTACCGATATAAGTTTCTATCGACGCAACTCGTTGGGTACGCGAAAAGAGACTGCCCGCAAAATACCCTTGAACCGTTTCGGCATCGGTTTCCCAATTAATGGTTACGCGACGATTACCAAGCGAACTATTAAAACCGGTGTAATAAATATGCTTTAAATAAAATTCGCCATTGGACAGGTTGGCGGTATAACGGTAATCCACCCGATTACTGGCCAAATCTTGGTGCGTTTCTAACGCCCAACCCAGTGGTTTGCTGTTGCCTTTATAGATTTTACTGTTATTACTTTTACCAAAGGTGCGCGTTGAACCGTTGGCCATGGTTTCAATAAAATAACGCGAGCCGCCCGAACCAATTTGTCGAATGAGTGAAAAAGATTCTTTTTCGGTACGATATTCAGCACCCGCTGCGCCATAAGACATTCCATTCACAACCACCAAACGCTCACCGCCCAAACAAAGCTTGTCGTTACTCGCGTATTGAATGCCCAAACGTTTGCCATCTTGTACGTAAGTTTGCTGGCAACGCTCAATACTTGCCCAAGCCGATAACGACCAACCCAAACCGGCATCGCGCGCACCACTTTTACTGGAGTAATCTAACGAGACGCTCGGTTGTAAACCGTTACGTCCTGGCGGTAAATCAATCGGAATTGAATAGGTTGCCGCACCACCTTGTGCCGATGCACCGCCTTTTAATGCGCCGACATTATCCGACTCGGTCGGTGCCGTATTGGTTAATGGTTGATTACTCAATGTGGTCGATGAGCTTTTTGAATCAAACCCTGTCGTGCTGCCCGCCTCACTCACCGGACGCGACACAATCACCGATTTCACCGAACTGAAGGAACTGCAATCGGCCGGACTTAACGAGCGACACGCGCGTGCTCGATAGGAATAGGTTCCGTTGGTTTTTCCAGACAAGGATTTTGAACGTGAACTCGACGTTTGAACCGTACTCCACGAGCCACTGTTTACTCGTTCTTGCAATTGATATTGAGACGCGCCAGAAATTGCATTCCAACTCACGCTGTAATTGCCGTTGGTACTTTTTGAGGTGGAAAGTGAAACCGTCGGTGGCAGTAACGCCCCCTGCACTTCAATAAAATAATCACTGTTGCGATAAGTGGAACAACCACCCAGTCCGCACACGCGCACTCGATAATCGTAAGTACCCGGTGCTTTTCCGGAAACGGAAAAACTTTTATTCAATCCCCGATAAATCTGAACGTAAGACGACCCGCTGGAAACATTGCGCTCTTCCAACTCGAAATTACCGTAATCCGCACTCGACCAACTGATGGTGTAATTGCCATCTTTATCTTTGTGGTCAGAAAAAGTAAGGCTACTCGGTGCTGGAGGTTTTGGAATGACAATCGGCTTTGTTGGAACTAAAAAAGCCTGAGTGGCAAATGAAACGATCGAAAGAAAAAAGAAAAGTACAACGCGCAATGACAGGTTTTGCATAACGTTCCTTAGTTAATTAATCCGTAAATATCCTGAGAAGTATATCAAATTTGAATTAATTGCATCAATCGAATGGTTTTATTACCCATCAGATATTCACAAAAACGGTTGCCATTAAAACACATTGAGCAATATTTGATCTGTTGATTTAAAATGATCCAATTGAGTTGCTTTTTAGAAACCTGATGATTGTGAAATAACCTGATGATTAGGAAAGTGATGACTTTGAAATAAGGTATTGGCTTGGAAATATCGTTTGAATTTTGAAGAAACCTATTAACTTTAAAATAACTTTTTAACCTTGAAATATGGCAAGCAGTATCAAAAACTCTCAGAAAACAAAAAACAGATTAACTAAAAAAATTATGAACTAAAAACTTTGAACTGCATTCCATTTAATCGTGCTGACCGTGTAAATGCGGTAATAAGTCCATGCCTAGAAGCTTACATTAGATCACCTTATTTGGTACTCTCAAATTACGATTATCTTTTTTAAACATACACTCAACGATGAAAAATTTTCTATTACTGTTAATGGCAATGCTGTTAGTGGCTTGTGGCGGATCGAGTTCAAGTCCGGAACCAGGTCCCGATACGACACCACCAACCATCGAAATTAAGGGACCAACAACGGTTTATCATGAAGTGGGTACCGCCTACTCTGACGCGGGCGCCGATTATTCAGACAATTCAGGCGAGGCCCCTACCACCAGCCAACAAAGCAATATCAATGTTGATGTTATGGACACCTACACTGTCACCTACACTGCTACGGATGCTGCCGGCAATGAAGCTTCGGCAACACGAACGGTTGTAGTGACAGGAAAAAGTTTTGTGGAATTTTTCAATTTCACTCGAGATGAATTAGGCGCCAATCGATCCGACTTTAGAGACTCCTACTTAAAAGCTATTGAAGCTTTTATTTATGCTGAAGAAGCTCTTAAAGAGCAAGACTACTCAAGTGCAAAAACAATTGTAGAAAATGTTTTTCAGGAACAACCTTTGTACGACAACATCTGGCGAAATGGCGCCGCTGATTTTGGACTGCATAATGGTGATCCCGTCGCTTATTATGGGCTAAGAATGATCGATAAAATTACCCAAGAGTTACCACTCGATGATACTGGTACCTTGCAATTAACCGCCGTTATCGTTGAATGCTCGCAAGTCACTCGCCCCATCAATACAGACTATGAGTTAGAAACCGTCAATCTGGATGTTGATGAGAGATTGCTTGCCAATGATTATAAAGCGTTACGTGAAGCGACCTATCTTTTTAGACAATGGATTAAAGCCATTACACAAGGATTAGCGGTTGAATTAGTGATACATCGACAAGAAGAATGCACAACCACAAGTTTCGATAGAAATGAAGCCGCCGGTTTTATAACAAGCTATCCCAATACAAGTGAAATAATCAGTCGGGTTCCAAACGAAATTGCAAAAGCAACCAATATTTGGCTCGTGATATCTCCATCAGGCGTACAAGGCGATGGCACAGGATATCCATACTGGATCACCGGCGGTATGGGTTTATCACCCAAAGGTACACCGTTAATCATTGGCGACGATTTGTGGTTTGTCAGAAAACCGGTTCATCTAGGCAGTGGTGAGTGGACGCCTGTTGAACGAAGAGTTTACCACCCGCAATGGTTTCAACATGAGTTTATGCATCATATCTATCGAACATGGCCAGAATTTCAGCTGGAAATTGAAGGACATGATTGGTTTAACAGAGCTTTTTGGCCTGATGATTTTGAAGGCCGATGGGAACCCGATTTTTATTGGGAGTCCATTGAAAAACGATTAATGAATGCCAATCCATCCTTAAGTGACGGCCTTAATATTTCAGACTGGGTCGGTGGAGATATTAATGAACTAGGATTTGATGCTCTATTAGGAAGTTATGAAAGACGTCCCGTTACCAATGGTTACCATGAAGTTGAGATTGTAAAGAATGGGGATAGTTATTTTTGGACGAACGCAGCAGGAGTCGAATGGCTCCTCTACGAAGAAGATGGAAAATTACGAGTCAATAGTAGTTATGGCAATCTGGAGATCATTATTAAGTTGTCAGATTCAGATGCAATCGAAGCGCTTCACTTCAACGGAGAGCCGTACGTAAGCACTCAAAATAAGAGCGCCCAGAATATTCTTGCTAAAGCTCTTAAGAATAATTCACAAAACCATACAACAAAGCAACACAGTGAAAAAATCTTTCACTGTTCTCACTAAGCTCATCATGTTTGGTATTAAGTGAAGTAATTTTGTGAAGTAATTTTTTGTAGTCGTTCAGACTTGATGTAACCGTTACTTGTTTTGAAAATGGTAACGGTTAGGTCAAGTCTCGTTTACAACGATTTTTCGAGCCTACTTAATAGTTAAACAACCTTTTCAATAATTCCTTTTCCTATTTATTCCATGTTGCTTCGGTACCACGCGAAACGGAGTAGCAAAATCTTTACAGATCTTATTTTTTAACCTTATTATCAAGAGCTCACTTAGACTTAACTCCTCTACTTTATTTCTTTTTAAGGTTAAGCAACAAATAAAAACGTCTAGATCCGATAACCAAAGTTAAAAGCTTAATCCATACATACATTACGATAAACAACAAAATCAGCGTTAAATAAGGCTGCCACCCAGGGAAATAAGTAATTTGTTGATCGTATCGATAGCCGTTTCCGTTAGTAAATATTTCTGAGAAATCTGTAAACATGGTAAGATTTTCCACTGGTCCCTTGGAATATTCTTTAGAGCAACCACTTTTTGCATTACAATTTTCGTTAACATAAATAGTTGCATCAAGAGACTTACTAAAACAATGCACTAAAGTAATCATCGGCAGCGCCAGAAATAAAACCGTAGAAAATTTCTGATTTCTTCTTCTAAAGGTGTTTTCGCTCGGTAAATTCGTCTCAAAAACAGGTGGTAACTTTTGGTACCAACCCTTATCATTTGTTAATCTAACTATTTGAATTGAGAACGAATAAACATAAATACTCAAAGGAATTAGAAACAAAAGTCCATACACTGCGGCCGTATAAGGACTTGTTTTTTTATCCAAAGAAATACCAAAAAACGATGAATGAGAGCCTTGTGTAAAAAGGTAAAAACCTACCGATAAAACAAGTAATGTTACTGCCATAGCTCGCCAAGACTTGTAAATTTTCTCGAGCTTATCTTCATCAATTAATTTAACTGTCTCGTTGTTACCCATTGAATTGACTCTCCAATCTATCTTTAAGATCTTTCTCCCACTTAACCTTTTCTTTATTAACTAATTCTTGTATAGCGCTTTGAATTGATAACTTTACACCGTCACAATCTAGATAAGTAAGCGGTAGAACAACATTGTCGTTTATTTTAAGTATCGGTTAAAATGGGGGAACTTCAAACTGCCCGCTTAGAACATGGTGGTTAGTTCCAGAAAGGCTAGTTTAACTTTGCCTTCCTGGTATTTACATTGTTAAGTGCCAGACACATAAGCCAATGCTAGCTTAATAATTTCTTCTTTACCTAGTTGTTCTATCTTTTTCATTAATTCATTCGGGTCAAACTTAGTTTTTACTTTGTGCCAGTGAACACCAACATCACCTGTACAATCAGTTTTAAACGTGTAGCGGTGTACCATAGTCTTCAAGGATGGTCCCATATGATCGATAACATGCTTATAACCTGTAATTTTACCATCTTCTGTACACGCTAAAGTAGCTGCTACAGTATGGTCGCCTCCACTTCCATCTGAGAATTTTAAGCGAAGATAGCGATTACCGTTTACCTTATGCTCATGCAAGTATCCCCAAATCTTCGTTCCATTTTTTAGCCGTTGTTCGATGAAAGGCGGAGTCTCTAGGTTAAAATCACTCGGACCGTCATTCACGTAGAACTCGGCTGACCAGATAGAGTTTGAAATAAATAAAGTTACTAGTGTTAATAGAAGGTTTGTAAGTCGCATTATATGCTCCTTTAACTTTAAGTTTATTGGCATTATATTTAGATAAGCACGACAAACAGACTTCCATGCTGGTTATTATTATATGAATAAAGCTTAAAAAGTACAGTTAATTAAAAGAGATTAATACAGCACGATACTTATATTTTCTTGCGATTTTTTATTTATCCCTCTAACTAAGCTTCCATTTCGGCAATGTACTAATGCATATCCGTGTAAACGTGACCTGATCCCATATTTCTTTCCATGATTTCCCATGCCCAGACCTTTTACACGAGGTACCCATAGATTTTTTATATTGCCCGTATTTTACACTAATTTATCTGGTTGCTTTATGCCTAGATAAATTAAAGTGAAAATTTTAAACTATATTCAATAGGCTTGCCCCCTTCGTTTCTTCTCGAGCTTATCTTCATCAATTAATTTCACGGTTTCTTTGTTACCCATTGAATTGACTTTCCAGTCTATCTTTAAGATCTTTCTCCCACTTAACCTTTTTTTTATTAACTAATTCTTGTAAAGCGCCTTGAATTGATAACTTTACACCGTCACAATCGAGATGTGTAGGAGGTATATCGACGCTTAGCTTAACTAGAAAGTCAACTTCACCTTCAGAAAATCTAGGAGATAATACCGCTAAAGGTGTTGTAACAAACTGAGAGCTGCAACCAACAGTTAATTTAATACCAAGTAAATTCTTCTTTGCTTTTCCTGTTAGCTGTATGTTAACTGGGAGCCTTAACTCTATATTTTTTTCATTAGAAGTTAGAGAAATCTTACCGGCCTTTATAACCCTGGTTGAATAATAACCATGTTCCCAATCTATATTACCAGACGAGTATATTTCTCCGTTCATATTTTTATCAACATAATGGACAATTAGCTTTTCTGTTACGCTTTGCGAACCAAAAGCAATCGGAGCAATAAAAGTCAACACCAAAAAGAGATACTTATACCGCATCATTTTATCCTTTCATATTATAGATATTGCGTAACTGCTATTACTTAGTCAGTAAAACCCATTAAATTGTTCAATATTCAGATTAATGTACTTTTAGTTAATCGACTACAAATCATACACATCGACTTCAATGCCATGTTTAAGCTTCATAAACTCGATAACGGCTGTTCTACTGGGCTTTTTTGCATTTCTTTTCGCCGCCAGGTTTAGATATAAAAACCAGCTTTTCGACTTTATGATCGGCTTTAATTCTTTGTCTTTTATCTGTAACCAGCCCCCATATTGCTTCATCTTAATTCGACATTTTTACTTTCATCAATATACGTGTAAGCAGAAGGATTGGAGAAACTCCAGTCTGAACCAGTTTTTTCAACATCTCCCTTTGAGAGTTGAACATTAATGTCTTGACGAACTTCCTTAGTAACATGAAGAAACAATCCCATCCAAGACACAAAACTAATAAAGAAGAATAGTGCCAATATATTGAATCCTGCATATACAGAAAAAGAAATCATCAATAACAAGAACAGTGCCACCCACTTAACTAATGACGAAAAACTGACTTTTACTTTATTATTAGAAATGTATTCTTTTTTATAAAACATCTATTTTGCCATTCTTTAGCTTTTGATTCATGGCAGAGTCTTCGACAGCAAGACTTTAAGTTTCGACTCGGAAAAAAAGTCTGTATTGAAAGGACTCGTTTCTATTTGTATATCCGGCATAATCCCGTCTTTGTTATTGGAACATAAACTTTGAGCGTGCTTTATATGAACATAAGGGATTTCCATTTTTGTCTTAGTGACAGGTAGTTCGTAAGTTAACGTTAAATCTCCATTGTGCTGCATACAATTCCCACCTGTTTCCATACCAGCAACAATAATTTTGGGATTTTCTTTCGCAAGCAATGCAAACTCAGCGCCAGCAGAGTAAGTACCATTATCGACAAGCACGACTACCTCTCCCTTATATGGGTTTGCTTGTGGTTTCATATTTTTAGACAAATGGTCTTTACTTTGCTCTAACTGCTTCGAATACCGATTACTCAGTAACTCCATTACTTTGTCATAATACTGCTCATTAGGTTTTACTAAGTTATTGAAAGATGGCTTCAATCCCTTAATTCTTGTTATTTGGCGCTGTTCAAAACTATGGGTTGTTAAATAGCTAAATAACTCAACGCTTAGCGCACGAGATCCGCCGCCATTACCCATCACATCGATAATCAAACGTTTCACATTCTTTTTCTTTAGTGACTCAAAAGCCTGACTAAGAAATGACTTAAACAGCTTTTCTGCTTCTCCTTGAAAAGCAAAACTTCTTACGCTGAGAAGTGAGAAATCTTGGTAATGCTTTAGTTGGTATTGATTTCCATTTTCCAGCCCATATTTAAGCTGTTGTCGACTTCCGTTTGTTTGAGCGACCTTTTGAATTCTCTCTCCTTTATAAACGGTTTTACCGACTATACCCTTGTTATCCACCCACTCAACAACATAGTTTTCTGCACTCAGTCCAGACAAGTATAGATAGGTGAAAAATCGACTAGAAATTAGATGGTTTTTTAATGCTAAACTTCGAGCATCTGAAGATGCAAGGTCATAAACAGAATCTAATATTGTTTCTGAAGACTCATTATTAATCGTTTTTACCCTAAGGACTTTGCTGGCATTTTCATCATACACATACAAAGCACCTTGCCAAACCTCGACAGCTAAAGGGAAAAAATAGGGATAACTCAGCAAGTCTTGAGTAAAGCTATCAGAAGCCTCTATTCTTGTATGACCACACCCGATTTTTTCTATCAAGCTCGCTAAGGTTCGAGTAAAAAGATGAATATTATCAGGTTGTTGTTTTATGACTTCTTCCGCAACGCTATAATATTTCGTAAATTCTTCTTTAGAGGTGTATTCGTAAAGTCCCGGATGATTCTCTTCTAATATTTTTTTAAAGGATTTCAAATCGGATAACTGAGAGCCATAGGATGCTAACGATATCACTAACAAGCCAAATACTACAAAGTTTCTCAACCTCATATTTACCTCAATCGCTGCCATAAGAACCCTCGAATATATCACTCGTACTTGCGAAAAGAATACATAAAATTGCTATGAGTATAAATCAAAAAACTGTAGCTAAGTATTACATTTAGCCAATCTAACCTTCTGTCCTATTAACAGTGGTGTTTGCTAAAGTCAGTTTGATTTTCTATGAATCTTAAATTGAATCCATCGAGGACTAAATCTATCGAGTATACTAAACGATAATAATGATTATTGCCTGCACACTCTTTATCTGTACCAGAAAAATAATAACACGATAAATCATTTATATTTGTTTTCTGATATCTATTAAAAGCTTGACAGTTTAAATTCAAGACACCCAGTGAAACTCAGATAAATGCCGTCGCTCTCAATAATGCAACGGCTCGCAAAGTTTAAATGCGATGGAACGATAAATATGTACTTCTAATGTTGATCTATTTGCAAACTATCGACTCTTAAATAAAATCCGTTTTTAATAAGTGATCGATATTCCGCTCGGCAATGGCAGCAATGGTAAAACTCGGATTGGTGCAGGCGGAAGATCCTGGCATCATCGAGCCATCGTTAACATACAAGCCAGGATAGTTTTTTACCCGACCGTAAAAATCACAAGCTTTGCCCAGCACACAACCGCCTAGCGGATGATAAATAGAATCGTCTTTGGTCTCGGATCGAAAGTTATCGAGTAATCTCGAATTAAAACCACCATTCACTTCATTCAAACGATCCAGGTTCGCTAACAAGGCTTGATTAACCCGCGCTTGCCCCGGATCAATGCGCGGCCATTCCAATTCGACTTTTCGTCGCCATGCATTATATGTAAAACGCCCGCGAGTCGGAGTAATGCCGACACCGAAATACAACAAACCACGAATATCAATACCTAACGGTAACTGAGGATGCTCGATAAACAGTGGTGTAATGTCGTTATTGTAATCTCTTATACCAATTGAAGGTGGACCACCTTGCCATCGACCGGTCGATTCTAAACCCAGCCGAAGTCCGTATACGTTTCCGTTATTGCCAAAACCCTCGCCCACGTCTTCATTGAGCAGCGGGAGTTTCCCTTTGGCTTTTGCCGCAACCAATAATTCATTCGTGCCCATAGTGCCGGCGGATAAAATTAAATGACGCGTGATTATTTTGCCGGTGGCTTCGGTCGCACCGCGCGTGTTAATAATTTTATAATCCAGAAGATAACGCCCATCCGGTAAGTGCTCGATACTTTCAATTTCATGCAGGGTTTTTACTTCAAGCAGCCCTGTTTGTTCGGCTTCTTTTAAATAGGTATTGTCTAACGTGGCTTTCGCGCCGCTGTTAACACCGTAAACGGCTTCGCCATGAATGCTGGACGGTGCAATATCGCCGCTGATTTCGCGCTCTACCCGATCCCAATAACTGGCCGTTTCAATGGGCTCCCAGTCGATGTTAGCGCGTTCGCAGTGTTCTCGGCATAATCTTACATGTTTAAAATAGTCCGTCGCCTCAATTTCTGGCGGTAAGGTTGATCGGCTAAGCCGTTGCGCAACCTCTTGATAAAATGGCTGCAACTCAGTGAAGCTCACCTCACGCGGAAAGACTTGATTGAATACCGCTTCTTCTGGCTTTTTTAAAATGCCGCCATAAACGATAGAACCCCCGCCGTAAGCTGCGCCACTCAGAATACGAAACCCAGCCATATCGCGACCTTGCAAAACGCCGGTGTAACGGCGAATGGGTAATGGTGGACCAATCGGAATAACGGTTGTGTTACTTAACCAGGTGGATCGGCGATCGGGATACAAATTTTTAGAAAATCGGGAGTCGCCCTGTATCGGTCCGTCCCAACGCCTGCCTTTCTCAACCAGGGTGACCGCTCTTCCCGCTTGAGTTAACCGCATTGCGGAAACCGCACCACCAAATCCACTGCCAATAATCACAATGTCTTTTTCTTCGGTGGGTCGTTCACGGGGAAATAATGCAGCGTGTGTTAGGGGTGTGGCCAAACCAAGCCCGGTAATTCCGCCCATCTTTATTAACTGCCGACGACTTAACTTTGAAAGATCACATTTATTTTTTTTAGTCATTATGATTTCTCCATTATTCGCGATACGTTTAAGTTGACTTACTTGTTATACGTCTTAAAATTTTGGTCTTTCATTATTAATACGTCATTCAAAGTTCTTATAGATATTTATTTTTTATAGCTCTGTAAATTATTGTTGCGCCATCTGTTGATAGAACGACTGCTCACTAAAATGACTTCACGCTAAGATGAAACCTCGCGCTAATTGATACTCATTAAATAATGAGAGGATTAAGAAACGTAGTTTTATTCAACCAATTTGAGAACTGTTTAAGCCTTTTATCGAAAATATTGATTTTTATTATCGATTTAAGCTCATATATTTTTAATCAACACTATAAAAGCAACGCTGACTATTGACTAAAATTTTATAATGACAAGATAAGTGGAAAAAATATTTCTTTATTAAATTATTTCCTAAAAAGTTCAAGCCCTCTCGCTTGCTTTTCATTTTTGGATCTTATCGGAGACATTGTTTTTTTCGATCCCCCATTTAATGACGGTATTTTTCAAATTGGGAACACCCAATAAGATGGCACCGAGCCGCGTCACTTCTGGCAATAACGACGATATTAACTATTAGTAACTTCTCTTATTTTTGGTAACAGAAAACTAAGATCAGCTCTTTAAACCCAACTCTCTCGGAAGAGAGTCCAATTTTGAGATAATATGAAGTACAATAGGGCAATTTTTTCAGCAGTGTGGTATCGGATGAACAAAAGTAAACTCACAATATTGACAGCGACAATCACAGCAATAGGCATTGCTGTCTATTTTTTGATTTTTACTGGCAACAGCAATAACAACGTCTCTAAAACGGTGGATGCAGCGAATAAAAAGCAACCCGTTAGTATTCAATCACTGAAACCCGAAGTTGAAGATTGGGCCAACCGTAAAACGGCTTTCTTGAGTGGCCAGGACTTCAAACGTTGTATGAGCGTTATTCAGAGCGTCAAATCCGCTGCCTCAAACATTCAGGAAGGTCATATCAAACTTTCCGAATCATTCATTAACCAATACCCCATAGAACAACTGGCCTTAGCAATCTATGCTGTCGATCTCCGTCCAACCGACCAACTGGACCTAAAAAAAAGACTGCCGAGTGTACGAGTGGATCACTATCGACAAACTCAGATTGCTAACGACGAAAAAATCGATCTTACACTCCAAAATAATTATATGGGCCGATTTTTAGAAGCTTCCGAAGATGAAAGACAACGCATGAAAGCAAAACATCTTATAACGCCCAGAGACGTTTCTACAATGCTGCGCTCTCACGACCGATATAAAGATGTGTACAAAGGAAGAAGGTCTAAGATTACAAGCATCTATGATACCAACGGCAAAGAGTACAAATACTATTACTTTAACAATGAACAGATAAAGTTAGCCATTGACCATCTGGATAAATTAAACTCTGTGTTTCAAAGCGATATCCCTTACTCGAGAGTCACTTTATTAGAGATTGCTGTAGCCACTTCAAATGCTGAAATGGTCGAGTATTTATTAAATCGGGGAGTGATCCCTGAAAATACTTACACTCGCCCAAACGCTCTAGAAGTGGCATTAATTCAAAGTGATTTTGAGCGATATCCCGAAGAAGTGAAACGCATTGTTCAGTTACTTTCAAAATACAATCTCTCTTATCGAATGACCGATGATACCATGTACAGTCAAATGATTGGTGATTACGGACTATGGGTTGAGGTTGATAAGTTAAAGCCCGAACGAATCGCATTTTTTTCAAAGTTAGGCTTTGACATTACTGAAGTAAAGCCAATTGAATACTTTCAAGAACTGGCCGATGAAAAGATAACACATGATCTGTTGACATTTTATGAGCAGAAAATGTATGCCGCCAGTGATACTTCCAAACCAGAAGTGGAAGATTGTATTGCCTATGTTCAGCAAACCTATCAAAAGCTGTCGTCAAACGATTTAAAAGATGCTTTAGATCACACGTTTAACAGCGCTGAAAAAAAGCTCGAATATTTGCATGAACTAGAGCCTGGGTTGGTCGATGCTTATCGGCACTTAGAAAATAATAAGACGGTCGAACAAGTTGGGTTTGTTATCCATTGGCAAAATAGTACGGCTGCTGACCACTTGATTAAAGGCGAATTCAAACAGTTTGAGGCATTATATAAAAAAGAAACGGACAATATTGACTTTAAGACAGTATTTAATCGCGTTGCTCATGAATCATTAGAAGGCGTGACTTACCTGTTAGATAATGGGTTTGCTCCCGCATCGATTGAATTACACAAAGCGGTCGATTACGACCTTGACGTCATTGACTACTTAGTTGAGCGAGAAGTTCTAACGATTGATCGAGATCCCTTCAATCGAACCCTGGTTTATTACGCCGCACAGCAATGCAACTTAGAATTGATTCAACATTTGGCAGAAAAAAGTGTGCCCTATCACTTGGGTGAATATGGCTCCGATCCGGTGGGTGCCGTTTTAAGAGCCAGTGCGTATCCAGGTAGTTATTGTTCTCGTAACCAGCAAGATGAGGAAAAACCAACAAAAGAATCGGACATTATTAATGCATTAGTCACTGCGTATCAACCTCCGATAAAAGACTATCACTTGCAACGTCTGGGTGAAGTGCAACTGTTAAATTATGACCTCTTTTTGGACATCACGAATAACACGGACGCCTTTAAGTCAGTGTCGCCATCACCTATTTCGGGCTACTACATCGAACCAGGTCAAAAAATGAATGGAGTGCCCATTTGGCGTTAGAATAAGTAATTGCCCAAAGAATTAGTTTTCATTAAAAGAGCGGTTTAAAAAATCTGACTGCAAGACCAGTGACAGCAAACTGAATCGTTTATTGAATGAATTATTCCTTTCTTAAACAGCTTATTTTTGTTAACCAGTTCAGGGCCACTCATCTGCTTTTAGCTTTTAGCTTTTAGCTTTTGACTTTTGGCTTTTGGCTTTTGGCTTTTGGCTTTTGGCTTTTGGCTTTTGGCTTTTGGCTTTTGGCTTTTGGCTTTTGGCTTTTGGCTTTTGGCTTTTGGCTTTTGGCTTTTGGCTTTTGGCTTTTGGCTTTTCGGCTTTTCGGCTTTTCGGCTTTA
The DNA here is from genome assembly GCF_007570825.1 of Pleionea sediminis. Classification (GTDB taxonomy): domain Bacteria; phylum Pseudomonadota; class Gammaproteobacteria; order Enterobacterales; family Kangiellaceae; genus Pleionea; species Pleionea sediminis. The sequence goes on from NZ_SUNB01000003.1 coordinate 222,968, forward strand.
TCAGAAACATCAATTTTCCAATCACCCACATAGTTACCGCATTGTTAAATCGAAGCACCTTCTTAAAGTCAGAGCGAAACAAAGCTCGGGCACTTGCTTAATATTTTATAAAAAATTCAATAGGTTATGGTAACAACCATACGAATCCCTCCTATCACCCTTTCAAACAGAGTCTCATTATCACCACTTAACTGTTGATCTTTTGCTCACAATTGTATTATTGTATTAATACAATAATTACTGAGAGTTAATTACATTGATCATTCATCTGTCTCAACAAGACGGAGTACCGGTGTATTTGCAAATTATCCAGCAGATAAAGCAAATGATCGCCGTTGAACGGCTGTTACCGAATCAGGAGTTACCTCCGATACGCGTGCTCGCCGAGCAATTATTAATTAACCCGAACACGGTCGCCCGCGCGTATCGCGAACTTGAACACGAAGGTTGGGTGTATAAAAAACGAGGGGCTGGCACCTTTGTTTCGGAATCTCACACCACCATGTCGGAAGAGGTTTGTCGAAAACAATTGCAAGAGCGTATTGATGCTCTGCTCGCCGAAGCCGATCACATGAACATTGATGTGGAACAACTGGTGTCCATGTTGCAACAACGCGCCTTAGATAAGGCAAAAGAGGAATCTTAATATGACGTCATCGAACTCAACTACGCAGCTCCCGGTTTCTATCGAGTCGCTGAGTCGTCAATTTGGCAACAAAAACGCATTGAATAATGTGTCGTTAAACATTCAGGCCGGTCAAGTATTTGGCATAGTCGGTGAAAACGGCGCGGGTAAAACGACGTTAATTAAACACTTGCTGGGTTTGTATAAAGCGCAACAAGGCAGCGTAAAAATATTTGGCCTGGATCCGGTTGAGTCGCCCGAGCAAGTCCTATCGCGCATTGGTTATTTGTCGGAAGAACCGGACATGCCCGCCTGGATGACGGTTTCGGAACTGTTAAATTATACAGCGTCGTTTTATCCAAGTTGGGACATGACTTACGCTAATGAATTAATTGACATGTTTGAAGTGTCGCCCAATAAAAAAGTAAAAGATTTATCAAAAGGACAAAAAGCGCGTGTGGGATTGTGTTTGGCGCAAGCGCATCGTCCCGATTTATTACTGTTGGACGAACCGTCTTCGGGGCTTGATCCCAATGTACGAAACGATATTTTAGCGGCCATTATCCGAACCGTGGTTGATGAAGGTCGAACGGTTATTTTTTCTTCTCATTTGTTAGAAGAAGTCGAACGTGTGAGCGATCATTTGTTAATGCTGAGTCATGGTCACGTGCTTTTATCAGACTCGATGGACAACGTACTCACACAACACCATCGCTTTGTTATCAATAAAACGTTTAATGAATTAACAACGCAAAACCTGCCGCCGATTATTCGCTCCGATTCGAATGGTAAAGAATGTGTGATTGATGTATTTGGCGATAAACAAGCCATTGAGGCCGAGCTGGCAGCGCAAGGCAGTAAAGTATTAAGTTATAAATCGATGACCTTGAATGATATTTTTGTCGCGCGCAGTAAGCAACAACACCCAACCGCGGAGACAATGCAATGAACACCCGCATGATAAGATCGTTATTGTGGGAAATTGTTTTTCGCGACAAGTTACGTTTTTTATTGTTGCTTGCTGGCAGTTTGTTAGCCGTAACGGTATTTAATGTCGGTGTTGATTATTTTCCCAATCTCTCAGAATTTACACACTTTTTAATTGGCTTTTATTTTTTAAGTGGCTTGTATTTTGTTTCGGCCTTTAGTTATGCGCAGTTTAACCAACAAACCTTTGAGTCTGAATTTCCGGCACATTTGCACCGGCTGCCCTTATCCACTCGAATGCTGGTTGCTCTGCCATTAATCTCTGGCTGGTTGTTTTTATTCGGTTATTCCGAACTGTGGTTGGCTATTTTACCGACCGACGAAGCCACAGTAACCAATCATTTCAGTCTGTTGTTGGTCTGCGGTATTGCAGTGAGTTGGTTTCAATCGCTCAGTTGGGGATTAAACCGATCGTTTTTAGTCAGTGGTCCCATTTTAGTGACGGTCATTACCTTAACCGTGGTGTGTTTTACCAACACAAAACCCTTTTCCGATACTTTAATACCTTATTCCGTTGCCTACAGTGGACTGATTGTCATATTAATAATCGGCTGTGGTGTTTCTTATCTTGCCGTTAAACAGGCGCGCCAAGGCAGCTCGCTCTCGAAAAAACTGTCGTTTTCTCTGTCGCGATTTTTCGTGCGTACTTTAACTCAGCCACATCAAGATGGCCTGACTGCTCAAGTATGGTACGAATCGCGACTGTTCGGTTGGATGCTACCGGCGTTTGCGACCGCCGCCAGTATTGTCATGCTCGTGCTATTGATCAATGCGACCGATCCACAAAATATTCTTCAAGCGATCATTATGTTGTGTTTCAGTTTAATTTACCTGTCGGGTATTGCCGGCTTTAACTTTGCTCGTTCGCACCCCACTAACGGCGATTTTTCGATGATGTCTTTTTGGGCCACACGACCGCTCTCGAGCGTTAAGTTGGCAAATGCAAAATTATTGATGGCGTTTAAAAGTATTGTTTACTCTCTATCGATTTTTATCGGCTTGATGATATTGTCTTTATTGGCCGCGAGCGAAACGTCGGCCGTAAATCAACTTTGGCAATCCACCATAAACACAATAGGATGGACTGACGCGATTAGTGTGATTGCATTAGCAATAATTCTTGTTAGCTTACTTGCCTGGATTACTTGCAGTTTAGCTATGAGTGTTTCACTGTTAGGCAATAAAAAAATTAATCGAATCATTACGATGATGTTTGTGGTGGTGATGATTGGTGTTTTTGGAATATCCATTCAATGGAATGTCACCACTTGGCTTAAACCGCTCATTTTACAGTTTGGTACAGTATTAATTATTGTGCCGGGTATTTCTGCCATGATCGTTTTGGCTGTTTTGTCGGATCATTTTAAGAGCTTAGCGCCCTTGTCAGTACTCAAGAAACCAGTGTTAAGTATTATTTTCTTATTAAGTGGTTTAATCACTTTTATTCTTGTATTAAATTTACCAACGGCCATGACTTATCTTCTGTTGTTAATCGCCGCAACGCTCACACTTTTGGCGGCACTCCCGCTATTAGCGGCCCCTATCGCACTCGCTAAAAATCGACATGTGGCATAGTTTGCTACTGCAACTTTCAACCTCGGTCAATCACAAAGTTCCCAATGCCATTCTTTGTGATTGAACCGAATATTTAACCTTAAATTCCTATACCCACTCACCTGCTTTTAGTTTATCAATAGTATCGGAGACATTAGTTTTCTCGTTCACCCATTTAATGACCGCTTTTTTTAAATCGGGATAACCCAATAAAATGGCGCCCACAACAATACCCTCACGAATCACTAACTTGCGGTAACGCCCTTCGTCTTCCAACACAATAAGAGTGTCAGTCTCCTGGCCATTAAAGTCGCCCATCGATAACAACTCAACGCCCACCACTTTTAATGCAGTAGGTTGTGGATGATGATGAAACTCATTGTGATCACCTAACGCATTTAAGGCAGCGGTTTTACCTTGCTCAACAGCGACGGTCCATAACCCAGGAATGGCACCCGGTTGATCGGCTAACTCAGCCAGATCGCCGGCAACATAAATATCGTCACTCGCTTGCAGCTGCGCATTAACCACCACGCCGCGATTGGTTTTTAAACCGGCTTTTTCGGCAATGGTGGTATTGGGTGCAATACCGGCGGCGACCAACAAAACATCGCACTTTTCGCTGTCACCATTTTTTAATTGAATGGATTTGATTTTTGATTCGCCAGCTACGCTCGCCACTTCCGCTTGATATTGAATGTGTAAACCCAAACCATCTAAATAACCGTGCAATATTTTTGCTGCGGCGGCATCGAGTTGGCGTTTGAGTAAATGTTCCGATCGTTCTAAAACCGTTACCCGCAAACCAATTTTTAACAGCGCGTAAGCCGCTTCTAACCCCAGTAATCCACCACCGGCGACAACCGCAAATCGCGAATCGTTCGCTTGCACATAATCGCGAATGATCATGGCATCGTCGGCACTGCGTAAACTAAAACAACCGTCGCAACCAAACCCCTCAATGCCGGGAATGTTTGCTTCGCTACCCGCAGTTAAAATTAATTTATCGTATTGCAAAGTTTCGCCCGTGGCTAACTGCACTTGTTTCTTTTCTGTATCGATGGATTTGGCGCGCGTGTTTAACCAGTTTTTGATCATGCGCGTGGTGTACCAATCTTCGGGTAACAACATTAATCCTTGCATGCCACTGCTGGTGTAAATCAATTTTGAAATGGCCATACGATTGTACAACGGATATTTTTCGGAACCGACTAAATCAATTTCCAAAGTTGGATGAAACCGTCGTAAATAATCGGCCGCGGTAACACCGGCAATACCATTACCAATAATCACCACGTGTTTGACGGCATCGTCGACATTGAACTTGGGCACTAAGGTTTGTTGCGACGCCGATGCTGCCGGATCGAGATCGATCGTGACATTACCATTGACCGACGCACTGCACGCCATACGCACCCGTTTAAAATAACCGAGGCGTTCTAAGGTGGATTGTTCTTCGGCACCCTTTTCCGATAAGTTTTCTTCGCCATCAAGAATAGCCACCGGATCGGCACCACAGGCGCCCATGCGACAACCGGAATTTATTTTCTCGCCATTGTTTTCCAGTAAATCGAGTAAGGTTATGCCGGGTTCTGCCACCAATTGCACACCACTGGGTTTCACTTCAACAACGGGATTGTTCGACTGTTGCGATCGCTTGCGCGTTAGTGGGCTGTTGGAACCCACTTTGGCAGTGCTGGAAGCAAACAGTTGCGAGAGAAACGCTTTTTCTTTATCGAAGGTGCGCAATATCCATTGAATAGATAGCACGGCAACAACCGTACGCCCGGACCATACGGCCCATTCCGGAATGGTTATTTCGACCAACTGTTCGACACTGGAAAAAATAATGGGCAAAGCAAACCAGTAAAATAAATTAATACTGATCATCGCGTAAATGGTGGTGATTTTATGCGGTGAGACTTTGATAAAAGTTTCTAAAACCTGGTAGCTACCAATACCAACCAAACAATAAAAACCGAATTGTAAATACAATTCCCACCAGGCCACGTCGGGCGTGTAATCCAAGGTAAAAAACGCCAAGATTAATCCGGGCATGAGTCCGGCAAAAAACTTTCTGTCGGCGCCGTACACCGGATCTTTATCATAAAGATCGGCAAGGTACGCCACTTTAGGATTGAAGTCGTAACAATTACGGGTACAACCGACGCAGGGTTGGCAATGACTGTTGGGAATGAGCACAGCGGGCGTTTGCGCGTACAAACGTTGCACCGGCAACAATGGGCAAAAACTTCCACACCAACCACTTTTACCTTTAAAAATAATGCCGCCAACGAAAGCCAACGACATGGCAATTAAAACTAACAGTGCAACGGCAAAGGCATCGTGATTTAACACAATTTTTCGCAACGGAATGGCAGTGAATAATAAAAGAATGCCAATCACTGTGGCGTAACGGCGTAAGCCTTGTGGTAATTCAAATTCGAAACTAAAACGAAATAGTCGTGGTAATTGATTGGTCGCTGCCAGCGGACATAAGTTGCGCCACAAGCCCGGCATTAACCAAAAGACAATAGGTAACACAGGAACGGCAATCCCCCAAAATAAAACCAGTGCCAGCTCAGGCTGGTACCAACACAAAACAACAAAACCCGCAACGGTTGCAAAACTGCCTAACCGAAAAATATGCCAACACCAGATCGGTAGCCAGCGTTTTTGTTGCATATAGTTGGGAAAGATCACATCGTCCTTGTTGCTCACTAGCGATTCCCCTGTGCTAAGAACTCCGTTGTTTGTCGCAAGCGCAGCGAGACCACTTTGCCTAAATCGAGTAATAGATTGCGCGCTAATGCGGGATGCTTGGCCGACATCACCATAAAGTTGGCGCGATTTAATCGATACAGTTCGCCATCGGTGTTAGCGCGGCAAGTTAACGAGCGTGGTTGCTCATCGAAAAACGATTGTTCACCAATGACCGAACCGGCGGTAATCATGGTTAAACGCTTGAGTGATTTGTTGCGACCGACAGGAATTAACACTTCTAACTCACCTTCGGCAATGAGAAACAAGGAGTCAGCTTCATCACCCGCGACAATCACAAAGTCGCCCGCTTTAAAGCGTTGTGTCGAGGTGAATGACAGTAAGGTGTCCCAGTCTTGTTCGGTAGCGTCTTTCAGCAGAATAAGCCCCTCTTGAGAGGTGACTGTACCATCGTCGGAAAAATCGAAAAAATTGGAAGTGTCCATGTTACTTCTCGCTATGCTGGGTCCTGTGACTGTCTCTATCTTATGCGATCGAAGGAAATAATCAATTCAAAAGAGAGATTCCTTACTTTGAGTCAAGCGATTTGCGACTTCTGTCGTGTTTGATTCTTGGCAGAAGCTATGGGATTCATACCTTGCTTTTAATGGTACTTACTATTTTTAATCATACTTACTGTTTTTAATTATACTTACTGTTTTTAATTATACTTACGGTCTTCAATTATTCTTACTGTTTTTGCAAACACGATGGATTAAGCTTGTTCGCGGCAATAGGATAAATTTTCATATACGCCGATAAGTTTTCACCCTGCTGATTAAAGTGGACCCGACCGCTGTAACCGTTAAATTGAAATTGTTTATGTTTTTTATAAAGCTCTACAATATTGGGAAAGTCTTTATAGTCGATGGGATGTCCATTATCAGCAACGATGGTAACCGCTTCCCTCATGGATAAATCAAACTGTTCAGCTAAGGTCTGCGCCATAGCAAAAATAACCGTGGCATCAAAAATGTAAGCGGCATCGAACATGGAAGTATCAACGTCGAATAATGTCATGATGGTGTCTTTTAATTCCGTCGACAATTCTTTGGGTGATGCAACGTAAGTTAGGATGCATTGAGAAATTGTACCTAGTTGCGCATCGACTAAATATTTGGGCGTCACATTGTCACCCAAAACAATGAGTGGAAAGTCGCCCTGCCAATGTGCTTTAATTTTTTCTAACATTGGGATCACTTGTGCATTTTGCAGTGTGATCACCAATGCCGTTGTACCACTGGCCTGAATGGCTTGGATTTCATCTTTCATATCCATATTGGGCAACAACACTCGATTACTGATGGCCAAAAAATCGATAAGCGCGTCGTTACGCGCCTTGTAATAGTCCAACAAACCATTGCGAATTTCGCGACTGTAAAGCTCGCGGCCGGAAATTATGAAAACCTTTTTATGGCCTTGTTGTTGGTACAAAAAGTCGCCCATAATTTGCACTTGCTGATTATTGTTAGCCACCATTCGCCAAAAGGCATGTTGCCCGCCAATTTCGGTGAGTTTCATGGAGGATGCCGCGTGACTGATAATGGGTATATTTTGAGGTATTGCAACTTTCTTTAATACATCAGCCACACTGTCGGACGTGGCCGGCCCCAATAAAGCCTCGACTTTAAACTCATTGGCCAACCGCTCCGCCAATTGAGCGGATACCGGTGTATTTTCATGATCGTCGGCGCGCAACAACACCAAACGGCGCCCATTGATTCCGCCGTGTTGATTGATAAAACTGGCGGCACTATCGGCCGCGGCCACCACTTCGGATGAATACACTGGAAACTCACTGATGGGAACAATTAATCCGTAATTCACGGTATCTTCAGCCACCTGATTAGTATCGGACTGATAAATTTGATATTTCGAGTAATCTTGATCAAGCGGAATGTTGATCAGCTCTTTAATGCTCAGAGATTTAATGGAAGATTCTTCCGCTGGAAATGTCGTCGTATCTTTTGCGGTTCCATCATTTTCCTGTACCTTACTGTTATCCGCCGCACAGCTCGACAGCAGTACGATAAAAACTGTCCATGGTATAAAATAAATAAATTGCGATATAAAAATCCGCATATTAAAGAGTGCCTCTCTGTTTTTTTAATTTTCGATGGATTATTTTTAAAAACACTCACTATTCCGCATAACTAGATTACTTAACTACATTACATAACGACAATACATAACGACATTACATAACAACAATCGAATACACTTTTACTCGTGTATTAAAAATGTAAACGATTAAAAGGAGAAAGTATAGCTCACTGAGCGGAAGGCATGATTTGATTGATAATGAGAGAAAAATGACCGCAATGAATTGAGTAACTCACTGCGAAAGCTTATTTAAACATGGTGGGTTTTTATCGGTTTCCGCTAGCGGATACAGCTTCATGTAGGCCACTAAATTATCACCCACAGAATTAAAATGAACACGGCCACTGTATCCTTGATACTGGAATTTTTTATGCTTTTTATAGAGCTCAATTAAGTTAGGAAAATCGCTGTATTTGATGGGATAACCGTCGCTGGCAATGGCGTTAACCGCTTCTTTCATCGACAAATTAAATCGTTCTGCCAGTGTTTGCCCCATCGCCAGCAACATGGTCGCATCATAGATATAAGCCGCATCAAATAATGACGTATCAACATCAAACTGCTTCATTATTTTTTCTTGTAACTCGGGCGATAAATGCGTCGTAGAGGCAACATAGGTAAGAATACACTCCGATATCGATCCTAGTTGTGCATCCACCAGATATTTGCGGGTGGCATTATCGCCAATAATAATAAGCGGAAAATCACCGCGCCAATGCTGCTTTATTTTTCTTAATATGGGGATCACTTGATGATTTTGCAGGGTAATTAACAATGCTGTGACACCGCTGGCCTGTATCGCTTTAAATTCATCTTCGAGGTTCATATTAGCAAGAGTTACTAAGTTACTAATGGCCATAAAATCGGTATGAGTATCTTTAATGGGACGATAAAAATCGATCACCCCTTGACGAATTTCTTCACTGTAAATTCCACGGCCGGAAAAAATAAAAACTTTCTTATGCCCTTTTTCCTGGTACATGAACTCGGTCATTAATTTGATTTGCTGTTGATTGTTGGTAACCATGCGCCAAAATGGATGATTCGCCCCCATGTTTACTAATTTCATTGACGATGCCGAATGACTGATCATGGGAATGTTTTTCGGTAGCGCAACTCGCTTTAGTACGTCAGCTACGCTGTCTGACGTTGCGGGACCAATAATCGCTTCAACATTAAATTCTTCAACCAGTCGTTTTGCTAACCGGGCCGACACGGGCGTATTTTCTTGATCATCGGCACGTAATAACACCAAACGACGACCATTAATGCCACCGTGTTGATTAATATATTCAGCGGCCATATCCGCAGCGGCAACGACTTCTGACGAGTAAGCAGGATATTCACTGATGGGCACAATAAACCCATAGTTTACCGTTTTCTTACCCATTTGATTAATGTCCGATTGATATATTTGTGCTTTGTCATAATCAATCGTCAAGGGAATGTTGACGAGCTCTTTAATACTGAGCGATTTGATAGAGGCTTCATCTATACGGGATTCACTCGGGCTTAACGAAGATTGGAAAGCTGACTTGCTTGGTTCACCGGAAGGTTGGAATGATGGCTCCATAACGGAATGATTAAATGCTTGCGCTTCGTTAACTTCTGGATCAACGTCTCTGGCAAAGAGCTGTGAGTGAAACAACATCGTCAAAAAGACAACCACTACCAAGTTTTTGCAAACGCATTTCATTGTTCTAAAACCAATCGTCGGCATATGATCGCTTGCCATCCTATTTCAAATTGAAATGACGTTTAAACAATAGTTACAGAGTTTAGTTTTCAAGCAGACTCCAACGATAAGTATAGTCGATAACCCCGCTGATAATATGACAACCAAAAGCATTGCTGTACGAGATAAATAATTTGCTTTTTTGAATTTCTTGATGAATATTCGGCTTTCTTCTCAATTCTTCAGTATCTCGTATTTGATTTTATTTGAGATATTTGTCGCACAGTGTTTGATTTAAGTCTCATGGGTTTTAAAAGTCAATTAACACAATAGTGAGACTGTCGGACAATGAGAGTCTTGGCATTGGATTCCATTAAGATAATGAAGTCAGTGTCATTCACCAAACATCGGTTGAAGCAAACATCGGTTAACCATTGTGTCTGGAATGAATAAGCAAAATGGCTCGAGTTTTACGAAGTAGTACGTTTTACAAAAGGTAACGTTATGACATTGCGGGTATCTCATTTAAGTAGGGTATTACCCACGTTACGCCCTCCCTTTTTGCTCCTGTCGTTCAGCTGTTTACTGTTGGCCTTTGCGGTTATTTATTCGGAGCAACAAAAATTGTCACCGATATTAACGGTGTTAGTTTTGCTGGGTGGCATTTCAGCCCACATGGCCGTTAATGCACTGAATGAATACTTTGATTATAAAAGTGGACTGGATGCGACAACTGTCAAAACTCCTTTTAGTGGTGGCAGTGGAACACTGAATAATAATCCACAAGACGCTGCGCATGTTTTACAACTCGGTTTAATACTCATGGGAGTGTGTGCCGTAATTGGTCTTATTCTTGTGATTATTCGTGGTTGGTTACTCTTACCCGTTGGCATTGCGGGGCTGACTTTAATCTGGTTTTACACAACGCACATTACCCGCATGCCAATATTATGTTTGATTGCGCCGGGGTTAGCCTTTGGCCCAATCATGATGATGGGCAGCGACTGGGTTCTCAGCGGCACTTTTTCAGTAAATGTTTTTATCACATCATTGATCCCCTTCTTTCTGGTGAACAATTTATTACTGCTCAATCAGTTTCCAGACATTGAAGCCGACAAAGCCGTCGGTCGTAGTCACTTTCCGATAAAATTTGGCACTTTAGCCAGCGCACTAATTTTCTTTTTATTTAACTTATTAGCGTACTTAACACTCGCTATCGCCGTATTACTGAACTTTTTACCGACCGCTGCGTTATGGGGTATGCTCACGGCACTGCTTTCATTTCCCGCTTCCATAATGTTGCTAACTCAGCATTTTAATACCCAGAACCTGCTGTTTCCGATGGCGCTCAATGTGGCATCAAATATACTGACGCCCTTAATTATTGCGGTGGGCGTGATTATTTAAATGCCGTTATTTCGGTAAATCTGATCGGCCAAAATAAACGGTGAGAAGGTCTTAACTATGAGAAGGTCTTATAACCGCTGCGAATGCACTCTTGGTTCAGGAGTTGGACAATTTTTTTGTCCGGCTGGCTTTGTTTTTTATTGGTGCGATTGATTGATAGAGTTGAATTAAATCTTGGCTAGACATTGGCGCATGAAATAAAAAGCCTTGCACATAATCGCAATCCAATTCCTTTAAATAATCCAGTTGAGTTTGTTCTTCAATACCTTCGGCGATCACCTTAATCCCTAATTGATGAGACATTGAAATAACCGACTCAACGATAGTACGACTGTGTTGGTTATCGGGCAATTCGCTAATAAATGAGCGATCGATTTTAAGAATATCGATTGGCAGCTTTTTGAGATAGCTTAAAGATGAAAAGCCCGTTCCAAAATCATCGAGCGCGATGGTAACTCCCAGGTCTTTTAATTCATTCAATTGCTTTTGAATATTTTCGAGATTGTGCAAAAACAAGCTTTCTGTTACTTCGAGTTCAATTTGTTCAGCATCAATACGGTAATTATTTAAAGCGTGTTCGACCTCACTGACCAATTGACCATTTTGAAATTGCTTGGCCGAGACGTTAACAGAAACTTTAGCGTTATAGCCGGCCTTATTGAGTTTTTCTGCTTCTTCGCAGGCGGTTTCAATAACCCAACGGCCAATATCAATAATTAAGCCCGACTCTTCCGCTACAGAGATAAAGTCGGCCGGAGACACGGTTCCGTGTTCTGGATGATGCCATCGAATAAGCGCTTCCATTCGAAATTCACCTTTCGATCCCAAACTGATTTGAGGTTGGTATAATAATCGAAATTCATTTTTTTCCAGCGCTGTTTTTAATCCTTGTTCAATTTGAATTTTATGTTTCACTTTTTGATGCAACTCAGGACTGGTTATACGATATTGATTTCGGCCTAACTCTTTTGCGTGATACATCGCGTAATCGGCATTTTTCACCAAGATATGAGGCTTAATGCCGTGTTTTGGATACATGGCAATCCCCATGCTCAATGTTACATTCATTGTCAAATCATCAAACACGACATCACGAGCAATGTTTTCTTGAATGCGCATTGCAATTTCGGACATCATATATTCATCGTCAACGTTATCGATAATAACGGCAAATTCATCACCGCCTAAGTGAGCAACGAAATCGTCCTTTTTTAAACTCTGTCGTAATCGATTAGCCACCGTCTTTAATAATTGGTCACCCTTTTCTGGACCCAACTCATTATTCACTTGTTTAAAATGATCGATATCGAGGTAAATCAAGCCCAAACAGGTTCCGGTCTTTTTATTTAAAGCAACCAGCTCATTCAATTGATTCCAGAAGTATCGACGATTGGGCAAATGCGTATTGGGATCGAGTTGAATTAATCGCTCTATTTCACGCTCGGATAATTTGATGTTGCTGATGTCATTAGCAATGCACACAAAGTGTTCTAGTGAATCATCATCACTTTTCATGGGCGCGATCATCATTCGCACCCATTTTTTGCGCTGATGATCATCTTCGGTCTCGAACTCACCTTCCCAGTGTTGTCCGGTGGCTAAAATACGACGAATTTCCGGATATTGCTTTTCAGCTTCTTCGCTCCATTTTTTTAACAGCGATTTTTGCGGCGGAGTCTGATCTTTCGAGATCGCATAAATATCGATAAGCGCTTTATTAAATAACTCAACACTCCCATCTTGTTTGCAAATAAGAATTGCGGTTGACTCATCTTGAATGTTGTTTTGTATTTCATCGAATGATTGATTTTTTTGATAGAGATCTTCAATTTGCAAATGCAACTGTCGCTGGTGCAAATACAAGGATGATTCGAGTCGCTCATTCGATAATGCAAGATCACGAGCCCGTTGGAACACTTTACGGCGAATATCAAAATGCTTGGTTTCGTTGACAATTAACAGCAACGAACGTTCGCCACAGCGCATGGCAATCGCTTCGAGATTCAATTCGTTAAGCGGATCGGGCGTTTCGGTCCAGATGCCGGACTTGATTTCATCGTCAGTATTTTTTTGCCAAATCTTTTTTGCATCAAATAAAAAGTTCTCAATGAAGGGAAAAGCTTCTTCCAGATGATAACCATCATTCGCTAATCCACTACCAGCGGCCATTTGCTGGCAGTAAAGATTGTCAAACCAGTCAGGTAACGACGATAATGCACAAAAAACGCCGTTATCGTATTCAAAAATGGCAATATCGAGCCGTAAGAACAGGTTCGAAAGTAAGGCACCTTGCTCTACCAAAGCCAGATTGTGTTTCAATGATTTAATGTTTTCTGCTGCCACAAGTTTTATTCCATAATGGCTGAACCGAGCGTTAACTCAGCCAGTCTTGAGAACGCTTCCTCAACACACTCTCCGGTTTTAGCACTGGTATAAAATATATTTTCTTCGGCTATATTTAAGCGACTTAACTGTCCGTTAGTCAGCGCCCATTGTGATTTTAAGTCACATTTATTCACCACCAAAACAACGGGTGTTTCTGGCATCGAGTTAGTGACTGTGTCCAAAATCTTTTGTGCCGCATCCACGGTATTCTCTCGTGTGCCGTCAATGACCAACAGCATGCCCGATGCGCCCCGTAAATAGGTCGTGTTTAATTCCGTAAACACGTCGACACCTTCGATGTCCCAAATCATCAGTTGAACCATTTCTTGATCCACCTGAACTTGTTTCTTATCAATTTTAACGCCAATGGTTGTGTGGTACTTCTCGCTGAAAATGCTTTCAACAAAACGGCGAACCAGGCTAGTTTTACCCACTGCGAAGGCGCCAACCATAGTTACCTTTTTCGATATCATAAATTCACTCCAAAGATTCGGTAATGATTCGAATATCTACTCGTCGTTGCAAATTATCAGGAACAGTTGATTTGTCTTTTGCTCCCATACCCCAGGTAATAATCAGAGATTCAGTAATACCATTCGCTTTAAACATGTCAGCAATATGCTCGGCCCTGCTTTTGCTGAGCGATAAATTTGCTGTAGTATCGCCCAGAGGATCGGCATACCCCATAATGGCAATCTGATGAATCTTTTGCTTCAACTGGGGTGCCAATTCCGACAGTGCTTTAATATTTTGAATGGTGCTGGTAAGCGCACGAGACTCTTCAGGACTAACCATGACAGAACCCACATCGAAATGAATCGCTGTGTTATTAATGGTTTTTAACAACGAATAAAACTGTGCATAATATTGCGACTCAATCGAAGAACTTAAGATAATCGGCTCATACCTAACAGACTGAAAATGACTGGTAACTAAAGAATCGCTTTTCAATGATTCCACTTGTGCATCTGTTAAAGTCCCGCGAGCCACCAGCACAAAGCCAGCTTCAGCCGTTTCAACCGAAAATTTAGCGGAATACTGCTGTGATAAAATGGAGGCCAACATCGTCGGCGACGATAATTCACTGAGAACATTTTTAAAGGTTAATTGAAATCCTTGCGAATCGATCTGTTGTTGCAACTGCTGAATGGATTTTGCTCCCGGCGCATGAATCACAGCAACCGTTAGTTGATTATCCTCCAATTGATGCTCCAATACTTGATAACCAGGAGTTTCACCAATGGCCGCAATAACCTGAGACACTTTAGATTCCATAATCGCGTTATTCACGCCAGTGACAACACCCCATACTAACAACAATCCAAGTGCAATAATCGAAAACCAGGGAACAGAAGTATCTTCCTCATTAATCGCTTCTTCATGAATTAAAACGGACTCTAAAATATCTTCAACATCAGCAAAGCCTTTGGCTTCACCGTTAAAGGTTTCTAGCGCATCACTATACTTTTCATGGACCTGCTCGGAGACTTCTTGCAGTTGATTCTCAACATCTTGATGCACGACACCACGCACGGCAATAGCGACCACCGCCGAAGGGCCACGCTCAATCAATAAGGTAAAGTCGCCAAACTTAATGGCGTTTAATTTGGAGTCAGCGGAGGTTGACTCGAAAGAGTCGCTAATAAAATCACTGATTGCCGTGAGCATCGCCGACACCATATCTGGATCTTTTTTGATAACTTGATCGGACGATAAACTGGTAATGAGTAAACCGGTTTCTTGATGAATGAGAAAAACCTGCTCCACTTGGTAATGCAGGTTTTGCAAAATTAAATATTCGCCGTACGACATGCCTAATCGCCAGGCTTTAAAACGACCTTTAACCGCGGATAAGGTTAAACTTTGCTTTAACAGGTAATTCAATTTGGCAATCATCTCGGTCAATGCAGAAGCCACCGCTTTACGCACAGCAGGGCCAATAACGGGATAAATCATTTGTGCAAACTGGCGACGGTTATTGTTAACGGCGTGATCGATTGATGATTGAATTAATGGCGAGAATTGTTGAGATAAAGAATCATCTTTGGCATTTCGTTTGGCAACGGCGTCAGGCAATACTTCAGCAACGCGATCGGTTTCGTTGGATTTAATCCGCTCAGTAATTACCGATTCATAATCGTCACCCAGTATTAATGAGCGCAGTTTGCCATAGTCGTCTTGGCCGCTCTCTTTAGCGGGTTGGACGGGCTCCAGTTTGGGTTCGGTTGCCATATCATGCCTGACTTTGATTCAAGTTGGTGGCCATGCTTTCTAACAGCGTCGCCAAGGTTTTTCTATCGGCTTTATTGGAACTCAACTCTTTGGATGTATTATCAATCTTTAAGGTCAGTTGTTTCACTTCTTTATCGAGTGACTTGTATATCTTCTTAGAAATCTGATCCAACTCTTTATGCGCTTCGCTTAAATCGGTTTTGGTGTTTGATTTAAATTCGGTTAAGCGTTTACCAACATCTTGCAACTTTCGTTCGAGACGAGTTTCTTTTTGTGAATGTTCGGTATGAATAGAATCAAGACTGCCTTGAATATCACTTACCGCTGATTTGATTTGCGACTCCAGTTGAGATCCCGTTGACTTGATGAGGTCTTCCATTTTTTTGAGTTGCGTATCCATGTATTTTCGCTGTTGCTCTAACGCCAATTCAAGACGCGCCACGTCTTCACCAAAAAGTAACTTACGAATAGAAGAAAGTTGCTCTACTGGATCTGAGGGCAGTTGTTGCTCAGCGGTTTGATTCGCGCCCTTGATAGAGCTAACACTGGATTTGGATTTGGTCGCCATAATGATATCCCTGATGTTCACGGTTACTAACTGAAAAGCATTCGATCAGGGCGGCATTAGAGAACTTTACACTGTTCATAAATCTTAATCGTCCTGATCCATCAATGATGCCTCTCTGTTAACTATAGTTCACGGATATTCTATATCCATATTTCCATGGTAAGAATATGGATTATCTCACATAAATTTCACTGAACTTTAGTGAAAGACAAGGGCATAACTATAAATAACCTATTAGGAGTTTTTTTGATAACATCGAGACATAAATAAACGTAACCTAGCCGCTTTAATACGTGGTTAAACTGAACGTTGGTCTTAAGCCACCCACCAACAAAAACTCACATAGTTTCAGCTTTATCCTCTTAGGTCTCGACAGGAAGAAGGGATCAATTCCGCTTGAATATCGGTTTTGTTAGCGCCAACCGCTTCCATCCCTTCAGGTGGATTACTGTGACCACATACCCAGGAAAATGGACTCATTGGACTGCCTGTAACAATGATAGGCCGTATCGTTATGACTTTCTCGTTGACTAACTGGTTCACTTTATTACCAAAAGTAACGTGCATTGCCCCCTCTTCCACTTGAATACTGGAAACATAGTTACCCATCAAATATTTTGCTTCAGGTATACCAGCAACTTTATTAGTGGAAGGCCAGTTGCCAGTTTGTTTGTAATACTCTTTAATTAATGGCTTGAGTTCTTCGGTGATACTAAACGCTTCTGTCACTTGAGAACGAATGACATATTGCTGATATCCAGGTAGTGCTATCGATGCCAAGATACCAATAATCGCTACCACCACCATTAATTCTATTAAAGTAAATGCGTTTATTTTTTTCATACCGTGGATCCTAATTTAAAAATGGGCAAGTAAATTGCGACTAGAGCCGAGAATATGTAAGTTACGATCAGTGCAATGACCACGACTTTCAACTGAGACAAATAGTTACGTAATTGCTGTTTTAAGCTTTCCAGATTTTCATTGAGAAATAAATCGATCTCGTCGTTAAGACAATTGAATTGATCCGCAACCTTTAATCGAGGCTGGTTCATTAACAACTCTTGACGATTGGCCACTTGTACCAACAACTCATGGTAACGCTTTATTTGATTTTTGGCCGGTTGAAATAATGGAAACAGAATATAACTCGGCAATTGCAAAAAGTCATGAGACTTCAACTTAAATAAAACCAAAAAGCAATAAATCAAAATTATCGCATTAACAATCAAAATAAATGGCAATGCTTTTGTAATTGCGCTACTGAATTCTGGCATTGTCGCAGAAATTGTAAAAAACATATCGGCAAATGATGGCAAAACATAAATTTCGACAATCGTCATAATGGCGAAACTTAACACCAATAAAAAAGAAACATAACTTAGAAAAGCGAGAAACTCAGATTTGATTTCTGAAATAGACTTAGCACTTAGATTTGAGTACTGATTAATTAACTGAAACTTGGCGGGTTCAATCGACTCAATGGTTTTCTTATGATCAAGCAACATCGATAAAACGGTATTGGGTGCCCATAGTTGTATCGCCTTGCTCCAGGAGCTTGTATTTTTATAGTTCTCAGTTAACTGTTGTATTTCATCGGAAATATCGGTCTCCTCGACATCCTTTAATTTTTGAGTGGCTTCCACTATAGACTTTCCGTCAGCCAATTGCCGCAATAATAACCGAGTGGTCAGCGAACGATTTAATGACATGTATTCCTCGTTAGTTAGTTACTTATTTTTTGCATTTTTGTAGGATGAATCAACATTTTTTATCCAACGATAAGGCCCCAGTGGATAATCTTGATAAACTTCATAGCTAACTGAAGCAGAGTGAAAGCTTTTGCCCATTTTAGTCAGAAACACCAGTGTATTAGGTGTAACATAAGCCGACTCGACTGAATCACTTTGCGCAGCTTGAAGTGCGATTTGTTCATTCATCTCTGCTAAGAAATAAACGTTGTGTTTAGAGTACTGTTGAGCTTTTTGAAGAGCCCAATCTTGCTTCGTAACGGTAAATAAACTATCCACACCTGCCAATGTCGTAGTGAAATAAATGGAAGCAAACTCACGAATTAAAAGGCTTAAGCAGAGAGCAACGCCCAGCATAATCAATAAGAACTCATAGAAAATTTGTTCCAGCCACTGCGTCACTCAGCATCCTTTTTTTAATATTTAGCGGATAGATGTTCGATAATTTTGATAATGTAAAACTACCGTTTAAAAACGATTAACGGCAGTATAGACAATAATAGTCACTTTCGCAGAACTCGGGAACAATGCTTTAATGATTAAATGATGAAATATCATTTTGCAATGAATCAAAACAAAGTTCAGAGCGCTTGCCATAATTTTAGACCGTTCTCTGAACCTTGTTTTCTAAATCATCGATTACTCAGAATTTCCTAACCCAGCAAATGGACTGGTACAATCCGATAAGGTTTGCGGTGGTGTTGGTGCAAACCGAACATAGTCAAACAGAGCTTCGGTATCACTGTCGCTCCAGGCGTGCCCCATGACACCCACTTGAACCGTATCTGGCATTAACTCATGATTAAACGACATGATATTGGACTCACCCACGGCGGGAGCAAAAATTTCGGGTGTTACCGATGATGAATTACGCCAGGTTGTATTGATAAAACCATCCACCGGCGTTTGATTATAGATTCGTTCTTCTCGCCAGGTGTTTTCGCTCTCAGACCAATAGAAAAAGTGAAACGCCGAACCCAATCGACAAACGAGTAAGTATTCTTCGGTACTGACTTGTCGATTTAAAAATAAATTCGACGTTGAGTTGACGGTCTTTTTTATTTCTCGAGCGTAAGAATATTCACCATTTCCTGCTTGCGCGCCCATGTTATACATCACCCAGTTTTCATCATTAACGTGGGTGCCAACCGCATCACGAATGACAAAACCGCCCGCATTGTAACCCACATTAGGTTGGCTGTTATTATCGATTCGACTGACGACACGCAAATGCGTAGCAACGGCAAAATTCCCGGTTACGTTTTTGTAAATCAGAGGACCGTATTCGTCTTCAAACCAGGCGTTCTGGTTAAAGACTTGAGGAATCACCGACAACCAACCATTGGTCATGGTAATTTGATCGGCACGACCGTCTGGCGCATCGAGAATGGACCAGTCGCTGGTGTTATCAGCCAATAGATCCAGGTTGACAGCAAACTCATCATTGAGATCACTTAGGTTGTCCGTATTATCGTTTCCAGTCCCATCGTTTCCAGTCCCATCATCACCCGCTCCATCGTCAACAACATAAGGCGCAATGGGTAACGTACAATCGTCTTCCGTCGCTACTTGCGCAAAACGAGCGTACTCAAACTGAGCTTCAATATCGGCAGGACCCGACCAGGCGTGCGCCGTTATTCCCGCTTGCACTTCATCGGGCATATCATCGCGCTCAAACGTGGCAAGTAACGTCCAGTCGGGATCGTTTTCGACATTTCGGTACAATCGATACGTTGAGTTAATACGACAAATACGCACTTCACCGCGGATGCTTGATGCCTGAGGAAAAATTTGCGTGCTCGAATCGATGGTCGATTCAGCAAGCGAACCGTTCCAACCACCTTGCCGTCCGATGACCAGTAACAACCAATCTTCGTTCAACGATAAATTACTGTCTGGATTACGGACCATAACACCGGCAGCATTATAGTTACTGGTTGGTGCGGATTCGGGATCGCCCGCTCGTCCTACATTGATCGACGCACTGATCACAAAATTTCCAGAAATCGTTTTAAAAAACAAAGGCCCATCTTGACCTTGGTACCACCCTGTATTGGTTGGACGCAAAGTAAATTGTTCCGCGGTTGTGGTATTGGTATCCGCGAGCGTGTATTGCGCAGGACGTGATTCAACTTGATGCAAACGCGTCCAGTTACTTAATTGATCGGCTTGAGTAAATTCATCCGAAATGGACAAGGCACTCAACGGTTCAACCGGATCGGGATCGACGGGATCTTCATTTTGAAAATCGTTGCATTGGGCGGTCGAAACTGGCGTTGCGAATTCTATGAAATCAAATAATGCATTCATATCTGATGGTGACTGATAAGCATTAATGACCATACCCACTTGAACCACACTAGGAATATCAGGTCGCATATAACTGTCGAGTAACAGCCACTCAGTTTCATTACTTAATCGCCGCAATAGTTGATAGTTGTCACCCACACGACATATGCGTAATTCTCCCGTAAAAGTACCAGGCTGATACTGAAAAGGCGTACTGGAATTCGTCGTATTACGCGTTAGTGTTCCGGTTCCCGAACCCTGCTGACCCAAGTCGAGCATGACATAATTTTGCGCACTGTTTGCACTCTGGGGATCGCGAACCATCAGTCCCGCAGAATTATATTGGCTACCAGGCGGAAGACTCGCATTGTTTTCGTTTAGCGCGGCTAACTGTACCGTTACCATAAAGTTACCGGCCAATTCTTTAAACACAAGTGGCGCAACAT
This sequence comes from Pleionea sediminis, assembly GCF_007570825.1. Lineage (GTDB taxonomy): Bacteria > Pseudomonadota > Gammaproteobacteria > Enterobacterales > Kangiellaceae > Pleionea > Pleionea sediminis. The sequence continues at coordinate 243,750 of NZ_SUNB01000003.1, forward strand.
TATTTAAATACCAGTAACTGGATTCTAAATTAAACTGTAATTGACCATTCGCATTAATCGTTAACTCGGTAATTTGCGAAGGTGTGTTTTCCACCTGATGACGTAAAAGCCATTCAGATAATGTTGTATTATTTTCAAAGTCATCTGACAATACGGATACGTCGCAGTCACTGGATCCTAATGGCTCAGTTAGACAGGCCGTCGTTTGTGCATAACTATTTTGATATAAACAGCCCGCAAGAATTACCCATGTTGTCGTGTTGATGAATAGGTTGAATAGTTTCATAAAATAAACTCCTTTTTCGTCACTTCAATTGGCAGTAACTTTGATTAGCAGTAACTTCAATTAATAGAAATTAAGGAGCGCTCGCTGGTAATGCATCGTACGGAATTACACTGGCTGGTGCGTTCGATAACTTACATTTCTTTAATTCAAATAAATAATTAAACTTTACTTTCTTCCTCGTTTACTTTTCTTACGTTTTTTACTCGCGCTGTTATTGGCTTTACTCATCGACTGATGGGCAACCACCTTGTTTCCATTGGAGTCAGAAGGGTTTGGCTCCCCTTTTATTGGAGGACTAATATTTTTATCAGATTCTTTAACTGTCGTCTCAACCGCTTTTATGTTCTTCGTTGACTCGGTGGAAGAAATTTGATTTAAGGTAGCGGCGTCTGCGTCATCACTTTTTACGGCGGGTACTTTGCTTTGCAATGACAGGTTACGCTTTGAGGTCGTCTCTTCGACTGCAGCAGGATCGCTCGTTGGTGTGTTTGATGTCGACTCACTTGAATTCCAGGGAATATCATTGCGACGGCAGGCAATGACATTCAGTTTTTGACGATAGATAGCAATGGAATGATCAGTAAGAAAAGGTTTAACACGAAAATCGCGACGCCATAATGCGCGCAAGCGATGAATGATACTAACGTAATACAAGAGTTTAACGTGCTGATAATCGCCTTTTGGACAGTTGGTTAAATATTTCATATCACCGCCATGATAATAACCGCCGAATTTCGACAGCAACCAGCGTCGCCAGTCTCGGCCATATCCTGGAATTAAACTCACTAACCAACTGATGGCCGTAATTGCGGTGGCACCCGGCGGCAGCATAGTCACACAATCGGCCGCGTTCACTACTCGGTATAAGGGTGTTTTCATGGTTGAAACCCACTCTTCATCACCAACTCGAGGCGAACCGAAAGTGTAGCAAGCAGCAATACCTCCTTGATGATTGATTCGTTTACTGGCTAATGTAGCTAAAGCACCACCTAAGGAATGACCGGTAATGTATAAAGGTTTCGTTTTATTTTCCGTAGCGTTAAGTGTTTGCTCAAGATCGAGCGCAATTTGATTGTAGGCTTCATTAAAACCTTCATGTATACGACCACCTGAAGGACATGCCATGGTTTCTGCTTTTGCATCGGATTTGATGTCTTTTACGCTAGTCGCTTCGGTACCGCGAAATGCTAACACCAAATGATGATTAAACGACACGAGGATCGCTTGCGTGCCCTTGTGATCAAACACTTTTACTAGCGACATTTTTAACATAGAAAGTTGCGACTCAAGTGATCGCTTTTCTTGATCGGCATCATACGCCAAAGAATTTATCAACTTGCTCAATTTCGATTTTCGCTCGTTTCCAAAAAACTGTTTAACCGCTTCGTCAAAAAGCGCCTGTTGTCGATCCGATTCAAACAAGGGATTAAATTTAAGGTAAGCCAGCTCTGATAAACAAGCCATCAACCAGGCGGTTCGATCGCTGTAAGCCATTCGATATTTAGGAAGACTTTTCTCAATGAGAACATCCGAGCGTTGAATATCTTCCAAGTTATCAAATATTCGAACACTTCCTTTAATATCGTCTTGAATTGTTTTATGGACGTTCACAACAAACACCTCCTTGGTTTTCGAATAGCAACGAATTATCATTCAACGTTAGTGAAGCGGATACCGTCGAGCAAGTGATTTCACTCAATTTATATCTCTTGGAGATTATTTCTGAGCGCAGCACTGAGTAACCTTACTTTCTAATACAAAAATAGATAGACAACAATGACTTTACTAAAGGTTAAAGGCATATAGATTATTGGTACTAAGATTTGATCAAAATATTTCATAAACGAGATTTATGTATCCATTTTTTTCGAATATCTCGACATCTTATTTTAAGAATTGAACGGTTAGAAAGTGAGGCACTAAGTCACTCATTGTGACTTAGCCTTTTTGAAAGCTGACAACAATAATCAGCAAAAATAGTATTGCTCGAAATCCACTTAAGACGCAGGTTTATTTAACTGACTTTACTAGACTCAACCTTGCTCGTCACACTTTTGAGAACACCGAGTAGATCGCTAATCACATCATCTTTCAATGAAAACAAAGTCAGTGTTGAACCTAAGCGTGTTTTGGTAATTTGCGACAAGCGATCACGAGACACCTCTCCCAACCAGTCAACTTTCCGAATTTGTCGATAACCCTCATCGTCTCGTTCAATAAACTGAAACTCTCCCCGATCTTTACCAATTAAATAGTTACGCTTTTGAGGACAATAAGTCACCAGCCAATCATTCTTTTTCATTTCTTGACCAAAGCGGCGAATCATACCAATCGCATTCGCTGTTTTACTCGGCTTTTCATTACCGTAAGTGGCGATATAAGCGGCTTTGCGTTGTTCATCGTTTTCAAATTGATCAAGCGGACCTAAGTTATTCCACCCCACTGCGACGTAATTATTATCTTTAAATTCATTAAAGTATTTTCCGCCTTTGCCAGCGCGTACCATCCAACCATTTATCATCATATTTTATCTACTGCTTTTTGAGTTACGTTTAAAAACTACCGAATTAGACGATTATTCGTTTTCACTCCTTTGAGTCGATAATTAGCTATCTAAGTCAATGATTCGAATTACACATTAGGTTTAATTGGAGCATTTCTCATTATAAGAACACTCAAAATAATTATTAAAAATAAGCCAACAGAAAGTAACACCCACCCTTCATTTTTTACGAGAAAGGTATTCAAGCTTTGAGAGGACAATCTTATGGGATCACTATTTTCTCCCAAACGGACTTCTAACTCTGTCTCTTTTGAACCGAGTATTTCAATAATAAAGCGGTCGCCTGGTTGAGCCGTGATATTGTGAAAAACTGCCGAGTTTTTATTACAGGTATTTTCTTTCTCAGAAACCATGGCTGGTGCGATCGCACTGATGTGCGAGCCATAAATAACCCCTTGTTGGGCATTAATAATTAAGCTCACATCTTTAAATAAGGTATTGCTGGTTAAATTTTCTATATGATAAGTAAATCGCTGAGCTGAAGCGTTTTTGTCCATTACAACCTGACAACTAAGCATCATGTTTTTATGGGGAACCGACTGATTTTCTTCATAAATTAAAACAGGTTGATCCAACACTCGATCAACCATATGAGTGATTACCCAGGACAGTCCGGCAAAAATAAGCGGAATAAATACTGCTGCTCGAGTTTCCATTACATTACCATTAAACAATGCGATAAAAGTCGTACCTATTAAATTCAATCAAAGATCGTATTACTAAAAACGCAATATTAAATCTTTGATGAAAAATCTTAAGATTCTTTCTAGTGTTTGACTTTATCAATCAATAATATTAACTAACAGTAACTCCGATTCTCGCAGAATTACTATTTTACTCATTCTATCTATAGGCAAAAATTTAGGTTTAACTTAGGTCATGAGTCATTAAGAGGCTGACTTAGATCGGGTGTAATAATACCGTAACGTTTTAATGGATGAAATGTTTTGTTGAAAGACTTAACAAATAATCGCAAATATCAAACATATGGCTCTCATTGTATAGACGACTTATCAGAAACCGATCTTGAATTTAGAGAAAATTAGTACTACTCAATTAACCTTCATAAAGAGAATTTGGAAAAGCATCTTTCCTATCGAAACATTAAGCAAAGAAACAAATTTGATTTCGGCCTTGTTCTTTTGCTCGATACAATGCAACATCGGCATCGCGGTAGGCTTGTTTTGACGTCAGTTTTTCCTTTCCATCGATCGCTCGAATACCAGCGGATACAGTGCATGCAAACCCTCCATATATTCGCCAAAGTTTTTGAATTTTTTCGCTTAATTCTTGCACTGGTTGAACTTCATCTTTTTGGTCAGCCGTTAAAATGACGGCAAATTCATCACCGCCTAAACGAAAACAAAAATCGGAGGGACGTCGGAAAGTCTTTTTGAGCTGCTTAGAAAACTGAATTAACAACTCATCACCTTTCACATGACCGTATTTATCGTTGTATTTTTTAAAACCATCAAGGTCAAGTAAGACAAACAATAATGCACGTTTATCTCGCTTTGCGCGTTTCAACTCATTATTAAAACAGACATCCAAAAATCGACGATTGTACAGTTCCGTCAAAGAATCGTGCTGAACATCGTACTCCAGTTTTTTTAAATGAGTAATATCAAAAGACACCGCGCAAGTCCCAATCAAATTGTCATTGCCATCCAGTAATCGAAACTTTGCCGTTTGATAAATATGCCAACTGCCATCCGCATGCTCAACTTCTTCTTCGACTAAAATAGCCTCCTTTGATTTTTGGGCTTTCAGATCATTATTCCACAGCTGCTCAGCAACCGCTTGTGGAAATAAGTCGAATACATTCTTGTTAATATAATCTCTTGGGATGGGTCCTTTAAGAGTCGTAAAATGATCGCTGGTAAATAAAATATTGCCTTGTGTATCTTTTGCTGATATCAAAATTGGCGCATGTTTAAGAATGGCCTGCATAACGCAGGTTTGCGTATCGGAAAGAACAGTATTGACTGACGAGCTTGCTTTTCGATTTGATTGCTTTTTATCGGTTCCCATTCAATCCGGCCAACTCAGATGTAAAGGATGAACAAAGTATAGAAGCCAGCGGAACAGACCGCAAAAGAAAGAACGCAATGTGTGCTCTTCAAGATGTAACGAAACAACGTGGCCTGAGAAATAAAAAAGCTTTGCTCCAAAGACTGAAACAAAGCTTTTTAAAAACCCGGATTATCAACTCTCTACGATTTATCGATATTCAGTGATTTATCGATAGACAGTGACTTTTCCAAAATAAACTCTTCTACGGTTAATCTACCAATAATTAATCGCTGGATTTTTGGCTCACCGATTGCCCTGCTGAATCAGAGGATAACAAAGCTCTTTGTTGACGCATGGTTTTTCGCATGGTCGCCATATAAGGCGATTCTGCCGGAACTTCTAATTCACTTAGTAGATCTTTAGCAAATTCATTCGCGTCGGGTAATTCAGCCGATCCATCACCTTTAAAGAAGCTGAAGCGGAATTTGACGAATTTATCTTTACGCGTAAAAACATAAGCATGGGAAATCAAAACTTCACCATCGCGGTCGGTAAACTCAAAGGTCGCTTTTGCGCCTTTAGCGTCACCCAGCTGAACCGAGTCTTGTTGAATATCACGCATCTTATTGATATAGCCGTGCTTTTCAGCAAGACGAATTTCCTGTAACGCTCGCGTTAACTCTTCTTTGGCAACTCTTTGACTATCACTCCAGTCACTTTCAGCGATGGGATAAACAAACACGTCAAATCGATCATCGGGATAATACAAATACTCATAACGTAAATGAGTGCCCCACATTGGGTTTTCAAAAATTTGTTGATCCAGGAAGTGAAGTGATTCCGTCGCTTTAGGATACGTTAATTGATTTTTATAATCACTCGACTTTAAATTTGATGCTATTTTTGAGCCCGAAAGCGAAACACTTTCTGTTTGAGCCGCACACCCATTGAGCAATATAAATAGGATACACGTCGTTATACTACGCATGCGATAATCCCTCTTTTTAATGTCATTTTGCCAGTCTCTGGCTAATCTGAATTTGTTATCTCACAAGGCGTAAACAAGTAATCATTAGTTGTTTCCAACATTTTTTGACGAAAATTCGTCAAAAACGATGACACGCTGAAAGCACATCTTGCCACGCGGGCGGAATTATCTCAGATATAGAAAGATAACCAAGAGGCAGTTGCGATCATAAATTAAAAAGTGTGATGTAGACACACTAAATCCGGTCCGACCTCGTGAATAAAAAACAGCCTTGTTTAATTATTAATCAGTTTTTACGCTGGTTCTGCCGCAGAATAGAAACGATAAATTATTGAGCAAACTAGTTGGCCGTTTTTAATTCCAAAACGGCCTCGTTCGAATCTAGGCTTTTTTAACAAATTCCGATTTCAACATCATATTTCCAGCACCATCCACCTTACAGTCAAGATCATGATCGCCCTCAACCAAGCGTTTAACTACCGCTTTAGTCCCTACTTTAAGGGTGGTGGAAGTCCCCTTCACTTTTAAGTCTTTGATTAAAGTGATCTTATCGCCTTCCGACAAAGGATTACCATTACTGTCCTTAATGACCAGCGTATCTTCGTCCGAAGGGTCTGCTTTTGGGTCCCACTCGTGGCCACATTCTGGACAGATCAGCATCGAGCGATCTTCGTAAGCGTATTGAGATTGGCATTTCGGACAAGGAGGTAATGTATCAGTCATGAGAAGTTTCTTTAATAGTCATTTAATAAGTGTGGGATTATAGCCGGTTTGCTATGGGCAATAAACTGATGGATGACGGTTATCAAAACCCCAAATTACCCTATCGAGTTTTCAGGATGCTATTGGTTAAAAATAGTACCCATGAAGGTCAAAACAGAATAAAAAACCTAACGCTCTTGCTTTTCCATGCATTGAATACAAAACTCCGCTTCCGGCATGATTTCAAGTCGTGACACAGTAATTGGCTCGCCACACTCCATACAAAATCCATAATCGTCATCTTCAATTCGATTGAGCGCTTTAATCACATTAAGAAAGCGTTGTTTATCACGGGCCAATCCCGCTTTTGCCATTTCTTGTTGTTGAAGCGCATCACCTCTTGAAACTCGCCCTGTTTTCGTTTGGTCAAGCTCTACCGTTTCGGCAGAATCTTGTGCTAACTCAATCGATTGCTGCAACTCTTGTTTCAGTTCGAGTAACTCTTGCTTAAATTGTTCAATGTGTTGTTCGGTAACCATTAAATTAACCGTCCGGATAAGTGATCGATTTTCTGGATGAGGGTAAGTAGGAAAGATGTATTTTCGTCTCGCTGCTTCAACACCTCTTCCGCAACAGGATGAATATTGGCTTTTGCGGGCAATCGGTGTTTTTTCTCGGACAGCAATATTAGTTTAGGGATTAAAACAAACTGCAACCATTGTTCGAACTCAAGCGTATCAATGCAAAAAGGCAGACTGCTATTTAATGCTTGCTCATCAGGAGTCTGTTCCGCCCAATATCCCAATTGCTTTAATTCATGAATTAATTCCGCAATAACATTATCGAGTAGTTGATAAGGATCCGTCATATTCATTCTATTTACGATATTCAGGAAAATGTTTTTGAATGACCTCGCCGTCGGAAGCAAATCCTTGACACTGATCAACAATGGAAGAATGTATTATTTTCGGCCCCTCTGAATCTTTAATTCGATAAGGGTGAACCGTTTGATACGCTGTGGTTGCGATAACTTTTAGCATTTCAATTAAATGTGTGCAGCCTTGCGTACCACCCAGCTCGTGATTCACTTGTTTAATCCATCCTTTACCAATTGAAATGCCAATTAATTGTTCCATTCGCGGTGGTACTTTACGACACAATTGGAAAGGTGCCGCATCCATGTTGGCGTTAATATTTTTGATCTCAAAAGCGTCATTAATGGTTACACATAACATCATGTTGTGGACTGGCTCGCCTTCGTTTAAGGTACCCCTCTCAAGAGTTTGAAAGGGATAATCTTTCGTATCAATTAGGTGGGCTTCTATGTCCCATAAATCATCGCTTCGCAAATAGCCGACACATTCGATACGCCGGTGATGGACAGATTTTCGAGTAACCGCTTGTGACATACTCATACAACTCTAGCTTGCTGGAAATTAGAACCTGTTGAAGCTAATCGGCTTACTGATCAATTATCAACTAAGACAAAAAATCACATCTTTCCGATCTATTTAATTATAAACAGCCTATTCCAGTAATCACTTATTTGAATAATCTTTTAACTGTAACACAAATAAAAATTATTGAATAATTTACACTTGCTTACATCCTTACATACAATGACATCCGATTTATTTATATTCTTACTACGCATTCTGAGAAGTGTTATGCTTTTCTTAATCAGAAGACCCCAATTTTCCCGACCTTCCCGGTCGGGCTTTCTTTTTTACATTCTCATTTAATGAAACTTAAATCGACGATCCTTTTATGCACATCTAATAAAGGCTCACAATCATTGAAACGTAATGAACAACGATTAACGAAATAATTTGGGCAAGTTAACAAAGCCATACCGTAAACGATAATAAGATTATTGAGAATACGATAAAACGATTCACTGGAGTTATTGATTCTCTGTTGAAGTAACTTCTCCTCTCGGCACAACTAAAAAAAGTGGCTGGCTGTTAAATGGCAATAATGCGGATAATTGAATATAGCTCCATTCTGAATGAATGGAGAGACCGGTTAAAATAAGTGAGATCCACAAAAAACTTCGGTAGATCCAACCTTTGCTGAGATGCGATCGCATAACCCTCTCCTTCTGCGATTCTTACATACTGCTTGAGTTCTCGATGCTGATTGTTACTTATCAACGACTTTTTAACAGCTCACTTTATTTCAAATTAGAATACTACAAAAATGAGATACGCGTTAGATTGACATTGCTATTCAATAACGTCTATTAGAATGAAAAAATATGTCTCCGTTAACGATATGTTTTCATTAATGAATTAGACGATTGCAATAACAAAAAAGTTGGCTTTTTTGAAAAATTTCTAACTACGGCTGAATTGAATGATGTCTTTGCGCTTTTTAAGATTATTATCTGGACATTTTTTTAAAAGCCGCTGAACAACCGAAAACAGTGACCAAATTTCTGCTCTTGCCACAGTATCCGGCCATTCGTAAACAGACAGTCCTTCCGCAAAAGAATCCAGATAGGCAACACGTTGTGTTAGTTGGCACGCGAAAGGTTTTACCTGGCTGCCTTTTCTAACTTCTTCGATTAAATATTCTGACGAGCGCACACGTTTACGAACACGCGTCCAACAAAGTCGTGACTCTGCTTTGGGATTAATGGATTTGCTTTCACCAATTAATGCGTCCATTTGTTCAAACGACCAAACTTCAACTGGCGATGGCGCCATAGGAATGAGCACCAAACCCGATACGGCTGTCATGGTACGCGTCATTGGATTAATGTGAGGTGGACCATCGAGTAGAATATAACTGAAATTTTTTTCTTCTTTTTCCAACAGGTTGAGCAGCTCTGAGGGTTTATCGGCTTTCATCACCGTTAACCCGGTTTCTTCATAAATATCTTCTCTAACCTTGTGCCAGGCTAACAGAGAATTTTGAGGAGGATCACAATCAATAACCAAAGTGTCACCAACGTCCCCAAAGGTTGTCGCTAAATTAGCGCACAAGGTGCTTTTGCCGACACCACCTTTCGCTTGAGCTATTGCGATAACTTTTGCAGACATAAGACTCGCTTTCGTTAATTAGTTAACATTAATTATAGATTCTAATTGCAATCTGTTGATTATTTTGGCCTTTTTTTTATATATGGTCAAATTCCATACAAATATTTATTTTTCACCCAAGTTCTGTCACTTTCAACGACCATCTAACTCAACCAAGATTCAACGGCAACAATCCTTGACATTTATTCGGAATTTCAACATCTTACTGCATCCAGTTTAGACTATTTCACAATATCAACAAGCGCTCATGACTGAACAATTGACAACTGATCCATCCTCCTCCGCCGTAAAAAAACACGCTCTATGGCTTGGTCCCACACTCGCACTCACTATTGGGACGCTTTCGGCCGTTTCAGGACTGGCGCCTGCTGCTGCAATTACTCTGGCCATTACACTTTGGTGCGCTATTTGGTGGATTACGGAGCCCGTACCCATCGCAGCCACCAGTTTGCTACCACTGGCGTTGTTTCCGTTATTCGGAATTCTCAATTCGACACAAGTGGCGCAATCTTACGGCCATACCTTGATTCTGCTGCTAATGGGCGGGTTTATGTTGTCAAAGGCGATGGAAAAGTCGGGAACCCACCGGCGCATCGCCTTGCAAATGATTCATTTATTTGGCGCACACTCTAGCGGTCGTGTTCTGCTCGGATTTATGGTCGCCTCAGCGGTTCTCAGTATGTGGATTTCAAATACAGCGACGACACTCATGCTACTGCCGGTTGCACTGGCCGTGTTAGAAAAAAATCGCGATACGGCGCTGGTTCCAGCTCTATTACTGGGTACGGCCTATGCCGCTTCCATTGGCGGCATTGGTACGCCGATCGGAACGCCGCCCAACATGTTATTTCGCGGCGTTTATGAAGAAGCAACGGGCACTACGGTGAGTTTTACTCAATGGATGATTTGGGCAGTGCCCGTTGTTGTCATTATGATTCCCCTGGCCTGGCTTTGGCTTAAACGGGGGCTATCGACGTCTAATAATCTGGAAGTACCGCATCCTGGTCAATGGCGCACCGAAGAAAAGCGTGTTCTGGCTGTTTTTTCAGTCACAGCGTTACTCTGGATTACCCGAAATGAGCCCTTTGGCGGTTGGAGCACCTGGTTAGATATTCCCACAGCTAATGACGCCAGCGTCGCACTGGCAGCCGCCGCTTTGATGTTTATGCTACCGAATGGCAAAGGCGAGCGCCTGCTCGATTGGCCAACAGCCAATAAAATCCCGTGGGGTGTTTTAATTTTATTCGGCGGCGGTATTTGCATTGCCAAAGCCTTTGAGCAATCAGGACTTAGCCAGTTAGCGGGCGAGCGACTGGCGATTCTGACGGAATATCCGGTACTCATCGTTATCCCATTGATTTGTTTATTTGTGACTTTTGTTACCGAAGTGACGAGTAATACAGCCACCACCACGCTCTTAATGCCAATTTTGGCGGCAGCGGGCATTGCAGCTGGCATTGACCCGGCCATTCTCATGGTTCCAGCGGCGATGAGTGCGAGCTGTGCCTTTATGTTGCCGGTCGCAACAGCGCCCAATGCGGTTGTTTTTGGCAGTGAAAAGCTAACTGTAAAGGAAATGTCAAAAAAAGGTGTTATCCTTAATCTTATAGGTGTCGTAGTTATCAGTATGGGTAGCATAATTTTGGTAACCTAGATACACTGACTAATTGGCTCTGAGAAGCCAAAGGTTACGGAAAAGTAGTTAGACGATAAGGATGAAATATGAACACAAAACAGTTAAAACTACGTACGGCAGGTAAATCTGCCAAATCGATGTGCGGCGATTTTCTATTCCGCAGAAACAGACGAGGCGCTGTTGACACTCTGACCGACGCGGCTGCAAAAATCAGTCGAAGCAAGGTTTCAGAGAAATAGCCTCAACAATCTACCTTTAAAGGAGAGCGGCCAGATAATCTGGCCGTTTTGATTTCTGAGATTTAAAAATCTATTTTGCTTTGCTTAAAAACGCTTTGAATGCAGCTTGTGCAGCATCGCTATTGATTAAGCGTTTAAAAACGTCACCTTCAACTTCCATATGATCACGCACCGATTCTGATGGTGTTCTCATCAAACGACGCGTTTCGATAACTGACTCAATCGGCAGTTTGAGCAGTTTTTGTGTCCATTCACTCAACGTTGCTTCAACATCGTCGGCAGTTTCGACAGCCCGATTAATCAATCCCGCTGATTCGGCTGCTTTGGCATCAAAACGATCACCCAGCATTAACCACTCCGCTGCTTTTTTAGCGCCACATTGACGGGGTAACAACAAACTCGACCCGGCCTCTGGGCATAATCCGAGAGAGGCAAAGGGTAATGCGAAAACCGTTGATTGCGAAGCAACCACCAAGTCACAATGCAGTAATAAGGTGGTGCCAACGCCAACCGCCGGACCATTCACGCCGGCAATGATCGGTTTACGACACGCTTCAATGGCGAATAGAAATTGCCACACAGGATTGTCATTCGAATGCGGTGGATTCTCCAAAAAGTCTTTTAAGTCGTTGCCCGCACAAAAGGCCGAGTCTGATCCTTTAATCACGACCAAATGAATAGTGTCGTCTTCGGATGCTTTAACCAGTCCATCTGCCAGCGCTTGATACATATCGGCGGTAATGGCGTTTTTCTTCTCTGGTCGATCAAACGTCAAAGTTAATACTTTGTCATCTAGGGTGGTGTTAATGCCACAATCGCTCATGCGTAAAATTCCTCAATTTAGTAGGTCAAACCAAAACCAAAATTACCTTCAACTGATGACACAGCAAAAGTAAAAGCGGCCCAAGCTGCCAGGTTTTGCTGGAGATGTTTTGGATTAACCTTATCCAAAGTATCGTTAGCCGTATGATGTAAATCGAAATAATCGGTGCCGTCCTGACGCAACGAGAAAGTACTCATGCCAAGCCCACGCAACGGCCACAAATCGGGGCCACTGGTTGACTTGGGATTTCCTTTCTTGATACCCAGCGGTTTCAACAAGGTTGCCAACTGATCCACCACTGGCTCGTTCTCATCACTGGAAGTCCAATCAAAAGACCATATGGGGCCAGCACCAAAGTCCGACTCAGCGCCGGTGATGTGTTGTTTCATTTCATCTTTGTGAGCCGCAGCGTAAGCTTTAGCACCATGCAGACCTTGTTCTTCATTACCCCACAGGATCACGCGTATAGTCCGTTTTGGTCGAACGCCGGCATCAGCAATTAATTTAGCAGCCGCCATAGTCAGCGCGACACCCGCACCGTCATCAACAGCGCCTGTTCCTAAGTCCCAGGAATCAAGATGGCCACCAATGACAACCACCTCTTCAGGATATTTACTGCCAGTAATTTCGCCGATCACGTTGTAAGACGTGTAGGTTTCACCCGAACGAGAGGTCAATGTTAACCCAACTTCGACCGAACCGCGTTTTAGCATGTTCATCATTAAATCAGCGTCGGGATTGGACATGGCAGCGGCTGGAATTTGAGGAACCCCTTCTAGGTAATTCATATTTCCGGTGTGAGGTAAGCGATCGTGATCGGTGCCAATGGAGCGGATAATAATGGCTTTCGCTCCTTTTTTACCGGCTTCTGATGCTCCACGGCTACGCGAGATCACCGCTTTACCATAAGTCCGGCCATCCCGTGATTTTTCCATCTTATAACTGATGAAAACAATTTTACCTTCAACTTCTCCCCGCTCGGCCTTTTGCAAATCTTCAAATGTATTAAAGTGAGCAATCTCTCCGCGAATCCCCTCTTCACCCGTTCCGACACTATTTCCTAATGCGGTAACCATGATTGGCTGAGGAAAAGGAGCCAATATTTCGGCCGTTTCGGTACCACGATGCCACGCCGTAAAAGTAACTGGCTCTTTGTACACTTTATCAAACTTAAGCGTTTTAAATTTGTCCATCGCCCAAGCGACCGCACGAGCATCACCTGGTGTTCCTGCCATTCGAGGACCGACTTCGGTCGTTAAAGACTCTAATATCTCATAAGCTAAATCGCTTTTTTTCGCAGCATCTCTTAACTTTGCCGCATGCGCCATTTCTTTTTCTGTGAGCTTTCCGGCCGCCAAAACAGGAATGGCATTTAGCATAATGACCGCAAAGACAATGTGTGTAATTAATTTTTTCATATTATTCTCCACCAAACGCAGGACGAAGATTATCAAATACCTTGGGGTGTTGTAAGATGTGATGCAAACAAAGTTACACAATAGTTCGAACAACTAGAATCAATCACTAACCAGCTCGATGACAAAATACACAAACAACCAGGAGCAACCTAATATGGCAGAGTCAATTTATTCCATTTCCGTCAATAGCATTGATGGCCAATCCGTCCCAATGGAAGACTATAAAGACAAAGTACTCCTTATCGTTAATACCGCCAGCGAATGCGGATTCACTTATCAATACGAAGGTTTAGAAAAACTTCAACAGCAATACAAAGATAAGGGTTTTTCGGTGTTAGGCTTTCCATGTAATCAATTTGGAAAACAAGAGCCAGGCGATGACGAAACCATTGCTAACTTTTGTGCAACTCGGTTTTCAGTATCTTTTCCTCTGTTCCAAAAACTCGAGGTGAATGGCGACAATGCACACCCGTTATTCAAACATTTAAAATCAGAAGCGCCTGGCATCTTTGGTAGTGAATCCATCAAATGGAACTTTACCAAATTTTTGGTGGATCAAAATGGCAAAGTCATAAAACGCTTTGCACCCAAAGATAAACCAGAAAAAATTGCACAAACAATCGAATCGATGTTGTAGGTTATTTATGAATCTCGAAGAAAAAGTCACTGATCTGGAATGCAAACTCACGTTTCAAGAGGACACGATAGAAATCCTCAACGAAACCGTCTTGGCGCAACAGAAATCGATTGATCAATTGATGGAACACATGCGTAAGATGCAATCGCAACTGGTCAGCTTGCAACAAGATCATGCGGTGGTTTCACCCGAACAAGAGCCACCGCCACCACACTACTAATACGTAGGCTGACAACGTCAAACCCAATAGTATTGCCAAAGGAAGCATGATGTCTTTGTCGAATAAAACAATCGTTATCACTGGTGCAAGTCGCGGCATTGGGCGAGCGTTAGCCCTTCGTTTTGCGAAAGATGGTGCCAATGTGGTTATTGCAGCAAAGTCATCGGAGCCGCATCCCAAACTGGGAGGTTCGATTCACAGTGTCGCGGAAGAAGTCGAGCAAGCAGGCGGTAAAGCTCTTGCTTATCAATTGGATGTACGTAAAGAGTTGCAAGTTAAAAAGTTAATGAAAACGACTGCCGAAACGTTTGGCGGCATCGATGCCATTATTAATAACGCCGGAGCCATTAGTTTAACTAGTGTTGAGAGTACCAGCCCAAAACGATACGACTTAATGCAAACGGTAAATCATCGTGCTGTTTACTGTATGGCGCATTACGCCATCCCCTATTTAAGAAAGTCAAAACACGCTCATATATTGAACTTATCGCCGCCATTAAATCTGGATATTAAATGGCTTAAAGATTACTCACCTTATACTTTGTCAAAATATGGTATGTCGATGCTCACCCTTGGACTGGCGGAAGAATTACGAAACGATAAAATTGCGGTTAATTCACTGTGGCCTGAAACGATGATTGCCACGGCAGCCATTGAGTTCGCAGTGGCGGATCAGTCCGCACTACAACATTGCCGAAAACCAGAAATTATGGCCGACGCCGCTTATGAAGTTTTAACGACACAAAATAATGAATTAACCGGTCAATTATTATTAGATGAGTCGATACTTCGGGAACGGGGTACTAAAGAGTTTGAGCATTACGCGGTTAATCCAGA
Source organism: Pleionea sediminis (assembly GCF_007570825.1). Taxonomy (GTDB): domain Bacteria; phylum Pseudomonadota; class Gammaproteobacteria; order Enterobacterales; family Kangiellaceae; genus Pleionea; species Pleionea sediminis. Next base: position 259,156 of record NZ_SUNB01000003.1, read on the forward strand.
AAAAGATTTATATCCAGATTTGTTTATTGATTAACAAAAAACTAACGGCAAGTTACAGAAACTAAACTCTCGACAATGAACAGAGTTTCAATGGTTGACTCCAAATGTTCATCAACATTTGGTAATTCGCTCGCTTGAATGAAACCACAAAAAAGCCGCTCTATTGAGCGGCTTTTTCAAAGCGTTGAACCGATTATAAATTAAAGTGCTTCTTTTAACTCTGGAAGAACTTTAAACAAATCCGCAACCAATCCGTAATCTGCCACTTGGAAAATTGGCGCTTCTTCGTCTTTATTAATTGCAACGATAACTTTACTGTCTTTCATTCCTGCTAAATGCTGGATTGCTCCAGAGATACCAACAGCAATGTAAAGTTCTGGTGCAACAATTTTACCCGTTTGACCAACTTGGTAATCATTTGGAACGAAGCCGGCATCAACCGCTGCACGTGATGCACCAACGGCTGCACCTAACTTATCAGCAATCTCTTCCAACATATGGAAGTTATCCCCGCTCTGCATTCCACGACCACCAGAAATGATAACGCTTGCCGCAGTCAATTCGGGGCGTTCGGACTCGGTTAGTTCCTGACCCACAAATGATGATTTAGTCGAAGCCGCATCACCTAACTCGATGGTTGTTGTTTCTGCGCTTCCACCTTCTGCTGCAACAGCATCAAAAGCGGTTGAACGAACAGTAATTAGTTTTACAGAATCTTCTGATTGAACCGTTGCAATAGCGTTGCCGGCAAACACAGGACGTTTAAATGTATCGGCTGACTCAACACCAATGATGTCAGAAATCATTTGCACATCAAGCTTTGCTGCAACACGTGGCATAAAGTTTTTACCGAACGTTGTTGCTGGTGCAAGAATATGCGAATAGCCTTCCGCAACTTTTGCTACCAAATTACCTAATGTTTCTGCTAATAAATGCTCAAGAGCGGCATCTTCAACGTGTAAAACTTTTTCTACGCTCTCAACTTTTGCCGCCGCTTCTGCAACGGAACCAGCTCCTTTGCCGGCAACCAATACATGAACACCGTTGCCTAATTCTTTAGCTGCAGCGATGGTGCTCAATGTCGAGGCTAATAGCTCTGAATTGTTATGTTCTGCAATTACTAGAGTTGTCATTTAAATCACCTTCGCTTCGTTCTTAAGTTTTTCGACTAATTCTTCTACGGATTCAACTTTGATACCTGCTTGTCGTTCCGCAGGTGGTTCTACTTTCAAAGTTTTTACGCGAGGCGCAATGTCAACACCCAAATCAGCTGGCGCCATTTCTTCAAGCGGCTTTTTCTTTGCTTTCATAATATTAGGTAATGAAGCAAAACGAGGTTCGTTGAGTCGAAGATCCGTTGTTACAATCGCTGGTAATTCAAGAGCAACCGTTTCTAATCCACCGTCAATTTCACGAGTGACGTTAACTTTACCCTCTTCAACTTTCACTTCTGAAGCGAAGGTGCCTTGTGGCCAATCAAGTAAAGCGCCTAACATTTGTCCAGTTTGATTGTTGTCACCGTCAATCGATTGTTTACCCATAATCACCATTTCTGGCGATTCTTTTGCCACGATTTCTTTTAATATTTTTGAAACCGCTAACGGTTGAACTTCTTCATCGGTTTTAACAAGAATGGCACGGTCAGCACCCAGAGCTAAAGCGGTACGCAATGTTTCTTGCGCTTGTTGTGGTCCAATGGAAACAACTACGATTTCAGAAGCAGCCCCTTTTTCTTTCAAGCGAACGGCTTCTTCGACAGCGATTTCACAAAATGGATTCATTGACATTTTTACATTAGCGGTTTCAACGCCGCTGTTGTCGGCTTTGACGCGAACTTTTACGTTGTAATCAATGACGCGTTTTACGGCTACCAGAATTTTCATGGATTGTCCTGTACTGAGTTGTTTATAATAACGAAGATAAGCGTTATTGCACTGCAATGAGAAAAAATCAAGGCAAGATTCTGACGGGATCTAAGCTAAAGATCAACCGTTTTGCCGCTAAATACATATAAAGATCAAGAACAAATACCACAAAGTGGGAGGATATTGGTAAATGACAGAACGTGAATCTATGGAGTTCGATGTAGTTATTGTTGGTGCAGGCCCAGCTGGGCTTTCAGCTGCGATACGTTTGGCACAAATTAGCCAAGAATCAGACAATCCAATATCCATTGTTGTGGTTGAAAAAGGATCCGAAGTCGGTGCACATATTTTATCCGGTGCGGTATTCGAGCCCAACGCATTAAATGAGCTAATTCCCGACTGGAAAGAAAAAGGCGCGCCGTTAAAAACGGAAGTGACAGGCGATGATATTTTCTTAATGAAGTCGTCATCAAAAGCACAAAAAATACCCAACTTTTTCGCGCCAAAAACCATGCACAATCATGGCAACTACATCATTAGTCTTGGCAATCTTTGCCGCTGGTTAGGAGAACAAGCCGAAGCTTTAGGCGTTGAAATATTTCCCGGCTTTGCCGCATCAGAAATTTTGTACAACGACGATGGCAGTGTTAAAGGCATCGCAACCGGTGACATGGGAATAGCCGAGGACGGAAGCCAGAAAGACGGCTTTATGCGCGGCATGGAATTGCACGCCAAATACACCTTGTTTGCCGAAGGGTGTCGTGGACATCTCGGTAAAGAATTAATCAACAAGTTTGAATTGAGTAAAGGTAAAGAACCTCAGCATTACGGTATTGGTATTAAAGAACTATGGACAATTCCCGCAGATCAACACAAACAGGGCTTAGTCGTTCACAGCGCCGGCTGGCCTTTATCTGAAAGTGGTAGCGCCGGTGGTGGCTTTTTGTATCACATTGAAGATAACCAAGTGGTTGTGGGATTAGTCACTGACCTCTCCTACTCCAATCCTCACGTTAGCCCGTTTGACGAATTTCAACGCTACAAACATCACCCAGAAATAAAACGTTATCTTGAAGGCGGAGAACGTGTCTCTTACGGTGCTCGAGCTTTGGTTAAAGGCGGCATTCAATCACAACCCAAAATGCATTTTCCTGGCGGTTTATTAATTGGCGATGATGCCGGTACATTGAATTTTGCAAAGATTAAAGGCAGTCACACGGCGATGAAATCGGGAATGATTGCTGCTGAAGTAGTTGCTGAGGCGGTAAAAGCCGATAAGGCCAATACTGATTTGCCAGAATATGAAACAGCTTACCAGGCTTCTTGGGCGTACAAAGAGTTGCATCAGCAACGAAACTTTGGTCCAGCACAACACAAATGGGGTAACTTTATTGGATCGGCTTATGCCTTTATCGATTTAAATATATTCAATGGTAAATTGCCTTGGACATTGAGTGATCCGGTGGCAGACCATGACAAACTTAAGCCGGCTGCAGACTGTAAAAAAATTGATTATCCAAAACCCGATGGCAAATTGTCATTTGATAAGTTGTCTTCGGTCTTTATTTCAAATACCAACCATGAAGAAGATCAACCGTGTCATTTGAAGTTAAAAGATGAATCCATTCCTGTCGATCACAATCTGGCTGTTTACGATGAACCTGCACAACGTTATTGCCCCGCAGGTGTCTACGAAATAATTCGCGATGATGATGGGAGTAATCCGCGTTTACAAATCAATGCTCAGAATTGCGTCCACTGTAAAACTTGCGATATTAAAGATCCCAAGCAAAATATCACCTGGGTTTGTCCAGAGGGTGCTGGCGGTCCGAATTATCCAAACATGTAAGCAACTCACATTACAGCAAGTCCAGTGACTAACTCACCTGGGCTTGCCTATTTCCTTTCGATTCTTTCTCCAACAAAACGCCAACTATGTCGTTTTGCTAAATCACAATCTACCGTATTTCAACAACGAGATAGTTTTTAATTTATCTCAAAATATGACCCAATTGGCCTTCTAGCTGGTTTTATTCACATATTAAATGTGAGGGTGGTCACAGTTTGAATTTCATATCGCATTAGAATCAAAAGACTTGTTTAATTTTAAACCTGTTCAACAAAGTGAGGTCAAGATGCTTTGGTATACAAATGACAAGGGAAACCTGTGTATTGGCATGGACAGCGAAACGCCCTCCAATATTTTTGATGTTGAAACTCCGCTTCAAACAAAATCAAAGGTTGAGCATCCAGTGACACTAGAGCATGTGGTCACCATTGGCTCTTATCCAGAAGACTGGAAATACGACAGCCATATTAAAGAGAAATTAACGGCGGCTGCACGACTACTTTTTGAAGAAGACCTTAAAGAGTGTTGAATAAATAACCAACCCCGTGACGATTATCTCATTTTGACTATACAACTTCCTGTATCATTGCCTCAGCAAATACAGGAGACCTCCAATGCAGCGCCATTCCAAATCTGAATCGAAATCCAAAAGCAACGTTATTGCTTTTAAATCACAAGAAACAAAAGGCGAATTCAATACCCAAGATCTAAACGACGCTTCTCTGTTGGTCCGCAATGAACATACTTTTTACCAAAAAATGGGCATGCATTGCATCGCAGACATTTTATCTTAATCGCTCACAACCAAGACGATTAATAAAAAAGGCGACCTTAGGTCGCCTTCTTTTTTATTGTTCGATGAAATTCGCTTTATGCTTTTCTAAAGCGTCTGCGCCCTAAAGCAAAACCTAAGACAAGAAGACCCCAACCAAAAGAACCGCTACTGTCATCGCTCTCTTCCTCTTCTTCACAAGATCGATCAGCCGCATCAGCACGAGGTGTCAATTTAAACGCACGAACACTTGGCTCGCCATCAGCATCGATGAAGGTTCCGGAACCCACAATCACACCGCTGTCGTTAATCGCTCTGACATCTCCTAAAATCCAACCAGAATCACAATCTATTAATGTGTTTAAATCTGTCATTATTGGCTCAGCGGCATCCATATCATAAATAAATGGTGCAAAAGTGCTGGGAGAGCTGGTTATTTGCGAAATACCAATGATCAAATTATCGGTGTTAATATCAAACGCTTGTGAAAACTTTAAACTATCTTTGAGAAAGCCCAAGGTCGTTGTCGTACCGGTTTCTACATCAACATAATAACCGTACGATGCTCGAAGATCCGAACGAATATTCGACGCGCCAACAACAGTCGTCGCCGTTTCATTAATGCCGTACAACTGAACGAAAGTGGCGCCTTCTAAGGCTGGAACTTCTGTAATTTCCGTTGCACTCACATGTCCCATAATGCCTTTGAAGACGAGAGAGTCATTGTCATTTCTCGCCATCGCGCGTCCCACAAAATCACCATTAGCATTAATGCGGTTAATGTAAGACTCAGATTCAGTAAAATCTTCATCCTCTGCGTCAATAAGCGTGGGCAGCAAAGTCACTGATTCGGTATTCAAGTCGTAAATAAAACCACGCTCGGATAATTCGCTCGTATTGTTACAATCGTCTTTTTCGGTAACTCGACTTGCATAACCGACAAGAAAATCTTCGTTTGAATCCAGTACACGACTGGAAGTAAATTCGACTTCAGCCTCATCCAGAGGTAAACCTGGACGCGTATAGTTAGGAATAATGGTCAAGGTATTTGCGGCATCAAAATAAAACCCAAGACGTCGCGTCGCCAAAGAAGGCTCTTCAGCTTGCACACAATTGACAGGGTCGTCTTCATTCTCTGCTTCATTGTTAAAGCGAAACACTTCTTCAGAAGTCACACCAAAACCAGAAATTAATCCAGCTTCGTTAATTGATGTTCCGATCATTCCTGTCGCTGTACTACCAAAGCCGAACTCTCGATCGTAAGGCATAATTTCGCGTGTCAGATCGTTGAAATCTACCGGTTGAGCAACATTGATATCTTCGATTACGATAACGCCGTTTTCCGACTGATTCTCAACAGTATGTCGCCCTTCCGAAATGCCCACGGCTTGTCCGCTATTATTTATGTCATAACCAAAGGACGTTGGGGTCACGCTGCTCACTGTATCCAATGCGCCTAGGTCAGTTACCTCATAACCGGCGGGTAAATTTTGTGCAGCGAGAGTTGATGTACCTAGTGAAAGGAAAACACTGAAACTGATCGTTTTTAACTTTTGCATTCAACTACCTGTCGCTAAATTCTGTCGTCTTTAAACCCCAAAATTCGGGGAGGCCCAGTATATACCAGTTCGCAGTTAGGACAAGTGTTTCGGGCCGAAGTTCAGAAATTTTTATCGCACCGCATCGGGTTGATTCTCGGGTGCAGCGTCTTGAAATGCGCTTAACGACATGCAATGTTCGTTAATTGAACAAATCCGCGAAAAAGCGCTCAAATCGACTTCAAATCGATTCGCGTTGTACACTTGGGACACGAGAAAAATATCCGCCATCGTTAAGTGTCGTCCAAAGGCAAAAGGACCTTTCTCACCATAATCTGACAATAGTGATTCGATCGCGGTAAAGCCCTTGGTTATCCAATGACTGTACCAGTCGTTCTTTTGCTCATCAGAAATTTTGAGGGTGCCTTTTAGGTATTGCAGCACTCTTAAATTGTTCAGAGGATGAACGTCACAAGCGATCATTTGGCAAATCGCGCGTACTTTTGCTCGAGATTCAAAATCAGTCGGCAACAATTGAGGCCGAGGGTACTTTTCTTCTAAATATTCAATAATGGCCATCGATTGATTAATTTTAAAATCATTGTCGACCAACAACGGAACCAAAGCTTGTGGATTTAACGCCATATAATCGGGAGTGTTTTGCTGACCTCCGTCTTTTACCAGATGAACGGACAAACCGTTGTAAGACACTTGCTTTATATTAAGCGCAATTCTTACTCGATACGCCGCAGTTGAACGCCAATATCCAAATAATTTAATCATGAGCCTTGACCACTTATCGTTTGAAATTCATTAAAAAGCCCGAACAAGTCGGGCTTCAGTGTTTACGAATAAGACAACTCAAACGAATTATCGCTCGTATTTTTTTACCGTCTGCTCGATTGTTCCAAAGATATTATTATTTTCTTTATCAAACATTTCAATTCGAACTTTGTCACCAAACTTCATAAAAGAAGTCGAAGGTTTGCCATCGGCAATGGTTTCGAGCATTCGTTTCTCAGCCAAGCAGCTGGATCCAGCGCTGCGATCATAATTTGAAATCGTACCTGAACCAATAATAGCACCCGCTCCTAAAGGACGAGTTTTTGCTGCATGAGCAACAATGGTTGGGAAATCGAAAGTCATATCAACGCCACAATCAGGACGGCCAAATAACTCATCATTTAAGTGTGTTACTAAAGGAAGTTTTACTTTATCACCGTCCCATGCATCACCAAGCTCATCGGGCGTAATAGCAACCGGAGAAAACGCGCTAGAAGGTTTACTTTGAAAAAAACCAAAGCCTTTAGCAAGTTCGCCAGGAATTAAGTTACGCAAAGAAACGTCGTTCACTAACATAAATAAACGTATCGCATCGCGTGCTTCATCTTTAGTTGCGTCCATTGGCACATCGTCAACAACAACCGCCACTTCCGACTCCATATCAATGCCATATTCTTCAGAAGCCATTTCAATGTCGTCACGCGGCCCAATAAAAGCATCGCTTCCACCTTGATACATTAATGGATCAGTCCAGAAACTTTCTGGCATTTCTGCGCCACGAGCTTTTCTCACCAACTCAACATGATTCACATAAGCGCTTCCGTCAGCCCACTGATAAGCGCGAGGTAATGGCGACTCGCATTGAGTTTCGTCAAAATCGAAAGCACCATCAACCTGACCTTCGTTTAATTTCTGGTAAACATCTTCAGCCTTAGGAGCTAAAGTTTTCCAGTCGTCCAACAAAGCTTGCATAGTTGGCGCAATGTCTGGAATAGAAACGGCTTTCTTTAAATCTCTGCTCACGACAACCAATTGACCGTCGCGTGTATTATTTTTTAACGTTGCGAACTTCATTAATAAACCCTTATTTTACTTTCCAACTGAGAGAGTAGTTTTCATCTTCTACCGCATACGCTGGCGCACCAACTTCTAGAGGATCACGCGTATCTAACATTACAGCAACTTCATCCGTCTCTTTCTTGGCGTGTTTCCGCCCCGCTTCAAATGCTTTAGGATGAGGTCCGTGCGTAAAACCACACGGATGGAAAGTCACCATTCCTGCATCAATGTTATCGCGGCTGAAGAAGTCTCCCGCGTGGTAAAAAATGACTTCGTCGAAATCATCATTGTTGTGATAAAAAGGAACTTTAAGTGCACCGGGATCCGACTCAATGGGGCGCGGTACAAACGTACAAATCACAAAACGACTCGCCACAAACGTTGTGTGTGCAGACGGCGGTAAATGATATCGATGTGACATTAACGGACGAATATCGCGCCAATTAATACGAACAACGGATAAGTCACCGTGCCAACCGATCGCATCAAGCGGACTGTATGAATAATGCACTTTCGAAATTTCATCATTGCGCTTAATTTCAACACACCATTTGCCTTCGGTTTGTTGTGCTTTAAATTCATCATCAATTTTTGGTACATCCAACATTGCCGGATCAAATATCGCATGCGGACCGACCAAACCCTTTTCAGGTAATTGATAAGAATCGTTGGTCGCTTCAATGATTAACACGCTCATGGGTGACTTGGGTTCTAATCGCCACATGGTACTGCGGGGAATAACGACATAATCTCCGTCACGTAAAGTGAGGTGACCATAATCACAAAATAACTCGCCTTCACCTTCGTGAATAAACAACAAATCGTCACCGTCAGCATTTCGAACTAGAAAATCCATTTTATGTTCACAACGCCAAAATCGATATTTACAAAATCGATTGTGTAACACGATGGGCGATGCAAACGGCGAATGAACATTGATTTCAAGTTCATTTAAATTAAACGCGCGCGGTCGCAATGGCCCTTCCCAGCTATCCCAACTGGTTGGCGGCTTTTTGTGATGAAAATGCGCCGCAGGACCAAAAAAGCCACTACGCCCGGCTTCTCTTTCATAGATTGCTTCTTCAGGAAAGTCGGCGTGCGCTTGTCGTGAAACTTTTCCCTCTTTGTGAGGAAAGGATATCCACTTTCTCATTGAGTCACTCCAGATAAAAATCGTTAATATTAGTCAGCAGAGATCACACCGCGACGAATTTGATCTTCTTCGATGGACTCAAATAATGCCTTAAAGTTGCCTTCACCGAAACCCTGATTGCCTTTTCGCTGAATAATCTCAAAAAAGATTGGGCCAATGACCGTTTTAGTAAAAATTTGCAATAAGATTCCGTCACCCTCCACCGGTGCACCGTCGATAAGAATGCGCAACTCTTTCAAATCGTCGACATTCTCTTCATGGCCTTCAACACGAGTATTGATTTTCTCGTAGTAAGTATCTGGCGTTGGCATGAAGTCCATGCCTAATTTTCTTAAGTCACGAACGGTTTGGTAAATATCGTCGGTAGTTAACGCAATGTGCTGGATACCTTCGCCTTTATATTCATTGAGGTATTCTTCGATTTGCGATTTATCATCGGAAGACTCATTGATTGGTATACGAATTTTACCGCATGGCGCCGTCATCGCTCGACTGACTAATCCGGTAAGCTTTCCTTCGATATCGAAATAACGAATCTCACGGAAGTTTCCGATGTTCTCATAAAAACCAGCCCACTTATCCATATTGCCACGCATAACGTTGTGCGTAAGATGATCTAATTCGTACAAACCAACACCCGATGGTGTTTTATCGACACCGTCAAAGTATTCAAAATCGTGATCGTAAACTGACTTTTCGCCGTACTCATCAACGAAATAAAGTACGGAGTCGCCTATACCGTAAACTGCAGGAACTTTTTTCTCATTGTCGCCCCAATTCGCTTTATCAAATTCTTTGGCGCCGTTCGCTTTTGCATATTCAAGTGCAGCATCTGCATCTTTGACCCGAAATGCCATCGCACAGGCACAGGGACCATGCGCTTTTGAAAACTCATGAAAATAAGTACCCTGGTCCGCATTCACTAAGAAATTAACATCACCTTGTCGGTACAAAGTAACGTCTTTGGTTTTGTGTTTGGCGATAGGAGTAAAGCCAAGCAGTTCAAATAAATCGCGCAATTTCTGAATGCCTTCCGCATCCGGCGCTGAATACTCTACGAATTCGAAACCGTCGGTGCCTAGCGGATTAATGTTTGTGTCTTTTTCCATTACCAAATACCTCAATATTAAACATAAAATGGAGCTGTAAGCGCCTGTCTCTAACGCCCGCTGCCCATTGGGTGGGATTAGATAGGCATATTATAACGCGCCCAAGGTGAGAGTAAATAACAGTGATATCAATATCTTATGACATCAAACCAGATGACCAATACGCAAAGTGTAAACTTTAGTGTACAGTAAGACAGGGTGATAAAAAATGCCGGAAAACAAGCGACTTATCGTCGATACGACCTGTAAACTTTTGTTTACACTCAAGTTAAATCGCTTTACCTTTTCACTATTCGAGATGATATTTTTTGAGCTTTTTCGCTACTGCGGTATGAGATAAGCCCAATCGTCCTGCGAGCTTTCGACTACTCGGAAATGATGGATACAAGTATTCGAACAATTGACGTTCAAAAGCCGACACCAGTTGTTTATGCGTCAAGTCGTTATCGGATAAATCAATATCATTCGCCATCACTCTTAGCATCGGCATATTCAATTGCCGCGTTGATAAAATATCAGTCGTCGCCAATGACACCGCCCGAAAGATTATGTTTTCCAGTTCTCTGACATTGCCCGGCCAGTTATAACGCGACAAAGCAATGGCAGCCCGTTGCGACAAGGTGGCGACTGGCTTGCCAATACGTTGGCAAGCTGTGGTAATAAAATAATCTGCCAAGGGTAAAATATCGTCTTTACGCTTTCTCAGCGGCGGAATTTCCAGATTCAAGACATTCAGTCGATAATACAAATCTTCGCGAAACAGCTTTTGCTCAATTAATGTCGAGAGATCACGCTGGGTCGATGCAATTATTTTCACTTTTACCCGAACCTCTTCGTCCGTCCCAACTCGACGGAACGCCCCTTCTTCTAGAAAGCGCAACAATTTGACTTGTAAGTACGGCGACATCTCCCCAATCTCATCAAAATACAAAGTGCCACCATCAGCGAGCTCGAGCAATCCGGGACGGCCACTTTTTGAGGCACCATCAAACGCATCACTGCCATGACCGAACAATTCTTGCTCGGCAACACTGTCTGGTAAAGAAGCGCAATTCAATGCCAAAAAAGGTTTGTTGGGCGTACGTGCTCGATGAGTGGCTCGAGCAATCAATTCTTTCCCGGTACCCGTTTCACCAGTAATCAATAAAGGGGCATCTGACGTTGCGACGCGCTGAGCATTCGTCACAAATTGCTTCGACAAAGAACTCACTGCAACAATTTGCTCAAAGGTTTTATCTTTGGTTCGTTGCCAGCGTTCTAATTGAGCTGCGACTTCCGAGGGCTCTTTAAAAACAACCACGGCTACTCGATACTCTTCGGGCGACTCATCGTAAAGGACAGGAAAAGCTTCAATCAGCAGCGGTTTATCACCCAACACGCGACTTTGTTTGTAATTACCATGTTCACTCAACTCGGTAAAGAGTTCGCTTAGCTGTTCAGTGGTGAGCAAATTATCGGTAATTGATGAGGTATTCTTTGGTAAATTGAAAAACTGATAAAAGGCTGCGCTGGCAGCAAGCAATTTTCCCGACGACGTTAATGTTGCAACCGCCTCGGGAAAACAGGCAAGCAAGGTTGCGAACTCCTGATGTTCTCGCTCGCCAGGTAAAAAATCAATTTGTTCAACATCATGAATTCCAGGAATGGCTAAAAAATGTTGACGCAAAATATCGATTTCAAGCTTGGACTCCGACAAGAGTTTTAAATACAAACAACCACTTTCCAGCTCGATTCCTCGGAGATTGACTGCGTGCCTAACTAATACGGAAAGCACTTCCTGAGTGACACCCAATCGATCCTCACAGGTCAGCGCAAACCGTATCATGTCAGATTATGCACCCGCTTTTTCAAACAAGGTATAAAAATTGTTGGTGGTATTTTCCGCCAAGGCTTCAATCGATTCGCCACGTAAATCGGCAAGAAATTCAGCGGTATTACGGGTGTAGGCCGGTTGACACTTTTTTCCGCGATGTGGCACTGGCGCCAAATACGGCGAGTCAGTTTCTACAAGCAATCGATCAGCGGGCACTTTTTTCGCCACGTCGCGAACATTTCCAGCTTGTTTGAATGTAACAATGCCTGAAATTGAAATGTAATAACCGAGATCGATGGCCTGCTTCGCCATGTCCCAATCTTCGGTAAAGCAATGCAGAACGCCAGGCCGGTCTCGCTCCTCTCGACCGATCAAATCGAGAGTGGCAGATTTGGCGTCACGAGTATGTATAATCAAAGGTAAGCCACACGATTTTGCAGCCTCGTAATGAACTTCAAAAGATTTTAACTGAGCATCCAGAGTATCTTTGGCGTAATGTCCATCCAAGCCCGTTTCACCAATACCAACCACTTTTGAATGTTGCGCGTGTGCTACTAAAAAATCGTGCAAACCATCAATCGATAAGTCGTTAGCCAAAGGATGCACACCGACGGTGCAATGAACCCGACTGTCCGATTCTGCAATCCGTTTTACTTTTGTAAAATTTTCTTGATTGGTCGCAATGCTTAAAAAATGCTTAACGCCGACCGACTCCGCATAATCGAGTGCTTTACTTAACTGATTGTCATAAGACGAAAGATCAATGCCATCAAGGTGACAATGAGAATCAACCAACATACGAATATCCTGAATAAAGAGTAGTTATTGATTTAACCTGAGTTGAACGCTAAGGTTTTGAAAAATGATTACATGGTATGAGTTGAGCGTTCAGAATTCAACGCTCCAGCCAGATAGGTTTCGATTTTCGTTCTCGCCTGACCGTTATCTTGATTAGAAAATTGAACTCCAATGCCTGCAGCTTTGTTACCTTGTGCGCCTTTTGGGGTGATCCAGATGATTTTACCCGCTACCGGTATTTTTTCTTTTTCTTCCATGAGTGACAACAGCATAAACACTTCATCACCCAACTTATATTGCTTATGTGTTGGAATAAACAACCCACCATTTTTTACAAATGGCATATAAGCGGCGTACAACACAGCTTTGTCTTTTATCGTTAACGATAAAATGCCGTGACGGGGTGCAGCTTTAGGTTGTGTAGACATCCAGTGAATTTCCTCAGTTCAGTGCCGGTTCTCAATGAACGCGACAGCGACGCCACTGATTCGCCAGCGAGTCAAGTTGCATTGAAAGGTTCAAAGCAACACCTTCACGCAACTCCTTGAGTTGAAATAAGATATTATCTCTGAAGTTAAATAATAGCCGTTCATCGGCATTTTTCGCAAGTTTATCAGCGCGTAAAAGTAGCGAATTTGCGGACGAATTCGAGATTTTGCCTGATTTAAGCATATAAACCGTTAATAGTTCCCACCAGGTTAGCAGAATTTCCGGCTCAACATCTTTTTGCTCAGCAATCGACAGCGGACTTAGTTTACCTTCAAATAAAGACAGTAGCTGATCAGCAACCGATTCAAAAAGCGTTTGATGCGACTGCTCAAGCCATGTTTTTGCCATTAATGGCGCGCCATGTGTCATTAATAAAGCCAGTTCTCGCTCACTGTCTGAATAGGAAGAGCATTGCTCCGCCAACCATTCGGCGATTTGTGTTTGATTTTGAGCAGCAATGGTTAGATGCTGGCAACGACTGATAATGGTTGCCGGAATTGTACTGCGCTGACGCGCCACCAAAATAAGTTGAGTATTTTTGCCCGGTTCTTCAAGTGTTTTCAGTAAAGCGTTGTAACCGTTCATGGTGAGCTTTTCTGCTTCAAAAACAACCGCCACTCGCCACCCAGAGAGATTCGGAGTCTCATGCAAATCATTAATTAAAGTTCTAATTTGCTCAATGGATATCTGTTTTTTATCTTCAGCTTTTTCAATCCAATAAAAATCAGGATGCGATGAAGAGGAAAACAAATGACACGACTTACACTGTCCACACGGTTGTTCATCGCCCGCCGAACACAAAACTGACTGACTCCAATACTGAACAAAATGTTCAACGCCCCAGCCTTTTGGCGCAGTCAATAATAACCCATGAGGCAACCGCTGTTGGCGCTTCGCTAAATTGAGTTTATCTAATGCCGCTTGATGCCAGGGAAACAATTGCTCTCTCGAATCAATAGCATTAATCATGAGTCACTCCATCGATGTATTCTTGAAAGACAGTTGTGATGTCTGTTTGTACATTCACCAAGTCTTGGCCCGCATCAACCACCATAAAGCGCTCAGCATCATCCGAAGCTCGTTGTCGATAAGCTGCTCGAACTCGTTCAAAGAATGCCATTTGCTCACTTTCAAATCGATCCAATTCACTCCGTTTCGCGGCTCGTTGCATTCCAATGTCGGGATCGACATCAAGTAACAGAGTTTTATTCGGCTTAAATCCAGCAAGCGCCAATTGATTTATTTGTTCGATCAACTCGAAACCCAGCTCTCTTCCACCACCTTGATAGGCAAACGTGGCGTCGGTAAAGCGATCACAAACCACCCATTGACCCGATGCCAATGCCGGTTTGATCGTTTGTTCGACGTGTTGTTTTCTAGCCGCAAAGACTAATAGCAACTCAGCGACAGGATCGACAGCTTCCTGACGTTTATTCAACAACAATTCCCGAATTTCTTCAGCAAACGGCGTTCCGCCAGGTTCGCGAGTAACGATAAAATCGATACGATTTTGTTTTAGAAGAGATTCTATCAATTGCAGATTGGTGGTTTTACCAACGCCCTCTCCGCCTTCAATGGTAATAAATTGAGGTTGCATTACTTTCCGAGAATGTATTTTCGAACGGCTTTATTGTGTTCTTCTAGTGTATCACTAAAGTGATGGCTGCCATCCCCTTTCGCGACAAAATATAGTTCGGTTCCATCAGCAGGATTGAGCGCAGCATGAATGGCTTCGCGCCCGACAATAGCAATGGGAGTCGGAGGTAATCCGTGACGAGTGTAAGTATTGTAAGGGGTATCGGTTTTTAAATGGATACGTTTAATATCACCATCGTAACTTTCACCAATGCCATAAATAACCGTTGGATCCGTCTGCAGACGCATTCTTTTCGCCAATCGGCGAATAAACACACCGGCAATACGGTCGCGCTCCGACGGAACTGCGGTTTCTTTCTCAATAATTGACGCCATAATCAATGCTTCGTAAGGCGATTGATAAGGTAAGTTTTCGGCACGCGTTTCCCATTCTTCGTTCAGCACTTCCATTAACGACAGGTGGGCTCGTTTAAGTAACTCGGCGTCAGTATAACCATAATGAAATGAGTAGGTATCGGCGAACAGTAATCCTTCAGGATGGCGATACTCGGCTCCCATCAGTGATAAAAGTTCTTCTTGTGATTTATCCGCTGTCACTGTTTTGAGCTTTTGGCTTGCTGTGATTAATTCGTGAACTTGCTTAAAGGTTAACCCTTCAACCAAAGTGATTTGATACTCAACTTGCTCGCCATCCGTAAAGGTATGAAACACTTGCTCCAAGGTCATGTCGGGTGTGAGTTGATAACGACCCGCTTTTATTTTGTGATGATCTTTATTGAGCCATAGATAGGCTCGCATCCAAAGTCGACCATCAAAATACCCTAAACTCCTTAACTGATTAGCCACAGCCAATGAACCCACACCATCTTTGACATCAAACTCAATCGCTTGATCGATTTGAATCGTTTTTTCTAAAAATGTCTGATAGGAGAAATACAACCAACTGACGGTCATAAGTAACAACAACGCCAGTAATCCTATCAGTGATCGAACCTTTATCATAAGCTACCATTCAATAGATTGAAGAAACGACGGTGCATTCGACTTGCACAGTCCATTTGTTTGACAGTGTGCTCGTCCAGCATAGAAACTGCCATGATTCCTTTCACACAATTCGTTAAAAAGACTTCGTCAGCCGTTGTACATTGAGCTTTAGACAGTTCCGTCTCTTGAACATCGATACCCTCTTCTGCCAACCAGCGCATGATATTTTTTCTCATCACACCTGCAACACCGGATGACGAGAGTTTGGGTGTTGATACAACGTTATCTTCTCGAATAAAAATATTAGCCTGAGTAGCGCAAATAATTGATCCAAAATTATCCGACAACAAACCGTCATCAAAACCCTTTGCCAAAATCTCACTGCGCGCCAAAACCTGATCGAGACGATTCAGATGTTTGACTCCACACAACTTAGTATTAACCGATATTGGTGTTTGGCAAAATCCAACGGATAATGTGATCGGTTCCGCGGTAATATCGAGGCGACACGGTGAAATAAAAATCCAACAGCCCGTCTCTGAGTTTTGTGGAATAGCGTATCCTCGCTCTCCAACACCACGACTAAAAACAATTTTAACAATGGCATTTTTAGGTAACGATTTTAACGACGACTCCACTAAAGAAAGATCAATATCCTTAAATAGAAGCTGCTGCGCACTCATTTGAATGCGAGCTTTATGATCGTCCCAAAAAACTAATTTATGGTTGGCTACGCGTACTGTCGTAAAAAAACCATCGCCGTACAAAAACCCCCGTTCGTGGGGGCTAATACGAGTGGACTCGTTTACGATCGAAAGCTGCACTCTCTAAACAACCGTCAGAATTTGCTGAATAACAAAGAACCGTTGGTTCCACCAAAGCCAAAACTATTACAGAGTACATTTTCGAGCTTGGCGTCTTTCGCTTTGTGAGGAACAAAATCGAGATCACATCCTTCGTCAGGCTCATCGAGATTTAATGTTGGAGGTGCAATTTGATCACGCAGCGCCAATATGCTGAAAACGGCTTCAACGCTACCTGCGGCGCCTAATAGGTGCCCAATCGCAGACTTGGTTGAGCTCACTAATACAGTATTAGCATGGGATTTCATGACCGATTTAATCGCCAAGCACTCGGCTAAATCACCAACTTTCGTTGAAGTACCGTGAGCATTGATGTAGCCAACAGCAGAAGGATCCAATTTCGCATCATTTAATGCATTTGTCATCGCTGCTGCAGCACCTGAGCCATCCTCAGGTGGCGCTGTCATGTGGTGGGCATCGCCACTCATACCAAAGCCTGTCAACTCTGCATATATTTTCGCACCACGGGCTTTTGCACTGTCAAGATCTTCAAGCACAATAACACCGGCACCGTCGCCTAAAACAAATCCATCACGTCCTTTATCCCAAGGACGGCTGGCTTGCATTGGTTCATCGTTACGTGTTGATAGTGCTCTGGCTGCAGAAAACCCAGCCAAACCAATAGGGCAAGTTGCCATCTCAGCACCGCCAGCAACCATAGCATCAGCATCGCCATAAGCGATCATCCGTGCCGCATGACCAATAGAATGTACGCCTGTGGTGCATGCCGTAACAATTGAAATGTTAGGGCCTTTCAAACCGTACATGATAGAGAGTTGTCCCGACACCATGTTGATGATTGAACCCGGAACGTAAAAAGGAGAAACTTTTCGAGGACCGGCATTGTGTAGCTTTAAAACATTGTCTTCCGTTGCTGATAATCCGCCAATGCCAGAACCCACACAGACACCTACTCGTGACGCATTGTCGTCGCTTATTTCGAGACCAGAGTCCTTTAACGCTTGAACACTGGCAGCAATACCAAACTGCACAAAAGGATCAAACTTTCTCGCATCTTTGGGCGACATAAAATCTTTTGCGTCAAAGTTTTTAACAGAGGCACTAAAGCGAGTATTAAATTGACTAACATCGAATGACTCTATGGGAGCAACGCCACTTTTCGCATCGAGGAGATTTTTCCATGTGTCCTCAACATTTAAGCCCAGTGGGGAAACCATACCTAATCCAGTAACAACTACACGTCGACCATTCACAGTTTTCACTCCCGTCGCCTCATAATGGCAACTCTTCAATCTGATGTATTTAATATTTGCGATATGTTGGCCTTATCAAATTAAGGCCATTAAAAAAACCGCAGTGAAAGCACTCTTCCAATGCGGTTTTTACTGATTTCTAGCGCGGATAGATCCGCATGCCAGCTTAGCCTTATGCGCCTTCTACATTCGCCTTGATGTAATCGACAGCGGCTTGAACAGTACTGATTTTCTCGGCTTCTTCGTCAGGAATTTCGGTGTCGAATTCTTCTTCCAAAGCCATAACCAGCTCAACAGTATCAAGAGAATCCGCACCCAAATCATCAACAAATGATGATTCTGCTGAAACTTCTTCTTCTTTCACGCCCAATTGTTCAACGACAATCTTCTTAACGCGCTCTTCAATAGTACTCATGACTAAGTTTTTCCTCCAAATTCACAGGCATTAATGCGCTGCTAGTTTATTGATTCGTAAGCAACTTGCAAGTGGCAAGTGTTAAATACTTCTTGGTCAGACCACAGCGATATCGCTATTATCGTGGCTTTACCTTTATAAAATCAAGCAGTTATTTCATTAACTTAATCTCACAAAATGAGATTAAGCCATATTCATTCCACCGTTAACATGAATGGTTTCGCCTGTAATATAGCCACCACCTTCAGAAGCCAGGAAGGCAACCGTTGATGCAATGTCCTCTGGCGACCCTAAGCGACCCAATGCAATTTGCTTTTGTAAGGCTTCTCGCTGCTCGTCAGCCAACGCTTGAGTCATGTCTGTATCGATAAATCCGGGGGCGACTACGTTCACCGTAATACCGCGAGCACCAATCTCTTTTGCCAATGATTTTGAAAAACCAATAACAGCCGCTTTAGCAGCAGAGTAATTTGCCTGACCAGGGTTTCCCGTTGTACCAACCACAGAACCAATGCTAATGATTCGTCCCCAACGAGCTTTCGTCATACCGCGCAGACATGCTTTTGATAAGCGATAAATAGATGTTAGATTGGTTTGCAAAATATCATTCCATTCATCATCTTTCATTCGCATTAACAGATTATCACGTGTTATACCGGCATTATTGATTAAAATCTCTGGAGTGCCACCAAAGGAATCTTTGATGTCTTTTAACAATGCATCAATGGACTCACTATCGGCGACGTTCACAACTTTACCGGCACCTTTAATACCGAGTTCTTCAAAATAAGCTGAAATTTTTTCTGCGCCAGCTTCTGATGTCGCGGTTCCGACAACCGTGTGGCCCTGCTTTCCTAATGCAACGGCGATAGCTTTACCAATCCCCCGGCTGGCGCCAGTGACTAAAGCTAAACGAACATTATCTGACATAGTAATATCCTGAATGTTTAATTTTATGATTATTATCTCGTGATTCTATTCGTCACGAACTCATTTTGCCTAAGTATTCAGTTGTTTTCGATCGAATTATGATTGCTATTCGGCTGTCTAATTTGCAATATCAATAAACTGCTGCGGCTCTTTCACCGGATGACTGGTGAGCTCACGCGAAATTCGCTTATTAAGACCGCATAAAACATTGCCGCTGCCGCATTCTACAAAAGTATCTGCTCCTGCAGCCTTCATTGCCTCAACCGTCTCTGTCCATCTTACCGGATTGTATAATTGCCGAATCAAAGCGTCCTTAATGGCTTCTTCATCGGATACCTGTTTTACATCGACATTATTAATCACCGGAATGACAGGCGTATTAAAACTTAGCGTCTGTAACTTCTCAGCTAATTTATCCGCTGCTGGCTTCATTAAAGCACAATGAGACGGCACACTAACCGGCAAAGGCAACGCTCGTTTCGCTCCTTTGTCTTTACACAAGGTCATTGCGCGTTCAACAGCATCGCTATTGCCGGCAATCACAACTTGTCCGGGTGAATTAAAATTTACAGCAGATACCACATCACCTTGGGCGGCTTCCTCACAAGCTGCAACAATGGCCGAATCTTCCAAACCGATAATTGCAGCCATTTTTCCTGTGCCCGCGGGTACGGCATCTTGCATGAATTGACCACGCGCCTCGACCAATTTTACGGCGTCGGATAATGACAATACTTCGGCACAGACTAACGCGCTGTATTCACCCAAACTATGTCCGGCCAAAAACTCTGGCTGTTTATCACTTTGTGCCGTCCAAAAACGCCACAATGCAACGCTTGCTGTTAGCAACGCTGGTTGTGTCTTTTCAGTTTTATTAAGCTCTTCAGCTGGGCCTTCTTGGCATAACTGCCACAAGTCGTACCCCAAAGCCTCGGAAGCTTCTTTGAAGGTTGAGCGGACGATATCTGTTTCAGCAAAGGCTGACAACATTCCGACCGACTGAGATCCCTGTCCTGGAAATATAAAGGCTAAAGACATAAATCTGCTCCTGTTAGAATTTTAGTAGTGCAGATGCCCAAGCAAAACCACCGCCAAAAGTCTCGAGTAACACCTTTTGTCCGCGTTTGATACGCCCATCCCGGACAGCTTCATCGAGCGCCAAAGGAATGGAAGCACTGGATGTATTGCCATGCTTATCAACGGTTACCACCACTTGGTCCATCGGCATTTGTAATTTTTTTGCCGTTGCTTGAATGATTCGGATATTAGCCTGATGAGGAACTAACCAATCAATATCTGATTTTTGCAATTGATTCGCTTCGAGTGTTTCGTCAACAATGCTGCTCAAAGTTTTGACCGCCACTTTGAAAACTTCATTGCCACTCATAAATACTTTAGGCTGAGTGCAGCCTTCTTCTTGTCCACGAATAACATTAGGAGAATATAATAAGTCGACATATTGGCCATCGGCATGAATATGCGTCGACATGATGCCAGGCTCATCAGTCGCCGACATTACAACTGCACCGGCACCATCGCCGAATAACACACATGTCGTACGATCCGTCCAATCGACAATTCGAGATAATACTTCCGTACCTATCACTAATACGTTTTTCTTGTGACCGGAACGAATGTACTGATCGGCAATACTCATTCCATAAACGAAACCAGCACATGCTGCCGTAACGTCAAACGCAGCAACCCCTTCTAACCCTAAATGTCGAGTGACAAAACACGCTGTACTGGGAAAGAGTCGATCAGGCGTTGCTGTTGCACAAATAATCATATCGATATCAGCTTTATTAAGACCCGCTGATTTAATCGCTTTTTCTGCTGCTTTTGCCGCCAGAATCGAAGCTGAATCAGTCTCTGCGGCGATATGACGCTGTTTTATTCCGGTGCGCTCAACAATCCACTGATCGCTGGTTTCGACAATCTTTTCTAAATCTTGGTTAGTGCGTATCTGTTCGGGTAAATAACTACCTGTGCCGGAAATTCTGCTATACATTAGGTTGTGTCCTGCTATTAACAATTTGTTCAACTTCTTGGGCGATACGTTCGGGAATGTTATGTTCCACTTCTGCGATCGCTTCTTCGATCGCATTAACCGTCGCCTCTACCGATGCACCACCATGACTTTTAATCACAATGCCTTTCAAACCGACGAGCGTCGCTCCGTTGTACTTATCCGGATCGATGTCATCTTTGAACGATTTCAATATGGGCCGAATCATTAAACCAATCAATTTAAAAAGCAAATTTTTTTCAAACACTGCTTTTAACTTTTGTGCTAACAAACGAACAGCACCTTCACTGGCTTTTAGGACATTGTTGCCGGTAAATCCATCAGTAACAACAACATCACACTCTCCCATAAA
Organism: Pleionea sediminis; assembly: GCF_007570825.1. Classification (GTDB taxonomy): domain Bacteria; phylum Pseudomonadota; class Gammaproteobacteria; order Enterobacterales; family Kangiellaceae; genus Pleionea; species Pleionea sediminis. Next base: position 280,767 of record NZ_SUNB01000003.1, read on the forward strand.
GATATCATTCCCTTCAACGAACCCAATATAGTTGATATGAGGGCTCTCCGACAACAGCTGAGCAGCTTGTTTTAACTGATCATTACCTTTTATTTCTTCCTCACCTATATTTAACAGCCCAACCTTCGGCTGTTCAATCTGATCAATGGCCGAGTTTAAAACCGATCCCATAATGCCAAACTGAAATAAAGTTTCTGAGTCGCAGTCGACATTGGCACCCAAATCCAGCATATAAGTATGACCTTTTGCTGTTGGAATAGCCGTGATAATAGCAGGTCGGTCAATGCCAGGAATCATTTTCAAAACGAATCGCGACAAGGCCATTAGCGCTCCCGTATTTCCTGCGCTGACACAGGCCTCAGCCTGATCATCTCTTACTGCCTCAATAGCTTTGCGCATTGAAGAAGCTTTTTTATTGCGTAACGCAACGGAAGGTTTGTCATCCATTTCGACGACTTCAGTAGTATGGAAAACCGAAATTCGACTTTTTAACTCGGGAGAGAAAGATTGAAGGAGCGGCTCAATAATAGCCTCATCCCCGAACAACTTTAAACAGAGGTTTGGATGATTCTCGAGCGCTTTTTTAGATGCCGCAACAGAAACGGGGGGACCAAAGTCCCCCCCCATACAATCTATTGCGAGAGTGATTGTACTCAATGTTTTATAACGTTATTTTGAGCGAAAAGCTCAGCCAACTTATAAAACTTTACGACCTTTGTAGTAGCCATCTTCAGTGATGTGATGACGACGATGAACTTCACCAGTAGTTGTATCTTCTGACAAAGTTACTCCAGTTAACGCATCATGTGAACGACGCATACCACGCTTAGAGCGGGTTTTACGATTCTGTTGTACAGCCATTACCGTATCTCCTAATTGCTTCTAGTCTTCAGAATTCTGTTTAATCTGCTTCAATTGCGCCAACACCTCAAAAGGGTTGGGCTTCTTTTTAGCTTCTTGCGACTCTAATTTAGGGCCAAACGACATGCGCTTGGGTGATTCAGACGAGTTAATCGACATCGGTAACGATAAAATCAACTCATCTTCCACTAAGCTCACTAAGTCGAGCTCATCCTGATCGTGCAAGAACGCCTCATATTGTTCGGGTGCGGCAGCAATCGCCTCTTCGGTCAACACAGGATAGAACACTAAGTCTCTATCAAGGATTACCGGAACCGACTCGAAGCTCGTCTGGCATTCCATAGTAACGACACCAGACAAACTGCACTTGAGTAACTTGCGACCGTCTTCGTCTTTCAATCCAGAAAAAACAACGTTAATTTCGCCAGAGTCATCCGAGAGAAAACTCGCAAATCGCTCTAAACTAGCTACTGGCAAACGGCGCTCGGTCGAAGCGGCATTCTCTGCCAGTTTAAATGGATTAATAGACCAATAAACGTCGGCTTTTTTCATAGGCGCGCAATTCTATAGATAAATGCTTGAAAGGTCAAAGAAAAGTTGGCTTTAAAAGCCCTTATTCATGACGCCATTAAATTGAAACCCAAGCCATCGGTTAACAACTTGCTATAGACTATACAAAACAACAGGTTATCGTATATAGTTAAGCGTAATTATGAAGATAATCCTTGCATCCGCTTCACCCTATCGCGCCAAACAGCTGACGCAATTGGGAATTTCCGCCGAAATAATACCGGCAGAGATCGATGAGACGCCCCAACCAGGCGAAGCTACGCGTGCTCTGGTAAAACGTTTGGCTCGCGAAAAAGCCTCGGCAGTTCTTGAAAAAAGCTCAATGGACGGCAAACCGGCGCTGATTATTGCTTCTGACCAATCGGCTTCTGTCGCGCAAAAGCAATTGACCAAACCAGGGTCTCGAGAGTTGGCTGTCGAGCAATTGGCAATTATGTCGGGCCAAACCATTACTTTCTTTACCTCATTATGTTTACTCAACGCAGAAAATCAACAACGTTATGAGCATATTGATACCACCGAGGTTAAATTGAGAAATTTGACCCTACAAGAAATAGAACGTTATATCGACCTGGAGTCGCCGCTGAATTGCGCAGGCAGTTTCAAATGCGAGGGGTTGGGTCTAAGCTTATTTGAGCGAATTAGTAGCAACGATCCAACTGCATTAATCGGCTTGCCACTCATTCATCTGAATTTAGGCTTGATTCATTTTGGCTATCAAGTGTTGAATCAAGATAACGAGTAAGTCTGTTATTCATTGATTACCCAAACACCCTATTATTCGAAGCGAATTTCCATCAATACAATGCCATTAGTTCACGGATATCATCTAGAACATGTAAAGGATCGAAGGCCAATAAATTTTCTTTTGGGTGAGCGCCATAACTTACACCAAGGCTTTGAATGCCCGCACTTTGTGCCATTTGTAAATCGTGTGTTGTATCACCGATCATTAAAACGGACTGTTTTTCCCAAGAATTCCGCTCAAGTAGCCGATGTATCATGTCGGGATGTGGTTTCGATTCAGCCTCATCAGCACAAATTGAGTCATCAAAATAATGAGTTAAGGCCGACTCCGTCATCACTCGATGTAAGCCTTGTCGCCCTTTCCCTGTAGCAACAGCCAAGCAAATCCCCTTCGTTTTCAAAAACTGCAACACTTCTTCGGCGCCAGTAAATAATGGACTTGGAGTGGGATCACCCTCAACATATTGGAATCGATAGGCTTCAAAGAGCTCTGGTTTAATCGCTGGATCGGTATCGGGAAATAATTGTTCGAACACAGCGTCCAAACTCAAACCGATAATGTGTCTGACAGCCTCTTCCGAGGGAACAGGTATTCCCACTTGTTGCGCCGACGTTTGCATCGCCGAGACTATGCGTCCGGCAGAATCCATCAAAGTACCATCCCAGTCGAAAATAATGGTTTTAAATTGCTTCATTATTCAAACTCTTCATTAATTGTTCGATGGGTTCATCAAACTCTGCTGATACGACCAAGGGTTTACTGTCTCGCTGTTCGCGAAACTTTAATTTTCGAGCGTGTAAAAATAATCGATTAAATCCGAATGATTCATTTAACTCTCGGTCGATATCCGAATTGCCGTACTTAGGATCGCCCACGAGAGGACAACCAGCAAATTGAGCATGCACGCGAATTTGATGAGTTCGCCCAGTGACCGGCACGGCTTGCACCAAAGTAAACCCGTCATATTTACGTTCTATTTTAAAATCGGTAATACTCGGTTTACCCGCTTCATCCACTTTAACAATTCGCTCACCGGATTTGAGCGTATTCTTTAATAAAGGCGCATCCACACGCTGTGTTGATTTTGGCCACCGCCCTACGGCCAGTGCCACATATTCTTTGTACAATTTTTTATCACGTAACTGCTCGTGCAAATAACGTAAAGCACTGCGTTTTTTCGCAATCAGCAAACAACCGCTTGTATCACGATCAAGACGATGTACAAGTTCCAGATATCGAGCTTCGGGACGTAATTGACGTAACGCCTCGATCACTCCGAAAGATAATCCACTGCCACCGTGAACTGCAATTCCTGATGGCTTATTAATCACAATGACATGATCCGACTCATAAATGATTTGGCTTTCCAATTGCTGCACTTTATCAAGATTAATATTGATGGGCGCCTCACTGGACTGGGACACCTCCACTGGCGGAACACGCACTTGATCGCCAGCCTGAATCTTATAAACGGGTTTGACGCGTTTTTTGTTCACGCGCACTTCGCCTTTGCGCAAAATCCGGTAGATGCGGCTTTTCGGAACCCCCTTTAAAAAGGTGATTAAAAAGTTGTCAATCCGCTGACCGGCTTGGTCAGCATCGATGGTTACAAACTGAACTTTACTCAAAGTGACTATTCTTTATACTAATCAGATGGTTATGTGACGCATATTGTAGCATTAATTAATAAATAAATTGATGGCGTGTTGCATCCCTGCTATATTTCAAATGTTAACTTAAAAAAGGACGAAAGTACCTTTTATTCATAGATTTTCACTTGTAGCCTTAAAGATGGCAATCATCCTTTTCAATAGTCTGGTCTTTAAGTCGTTGTAAACTAGCTACAAGAATTTTTTATACATATAAATATTATTTTTTGCAGGTTGAGACCTGAAAAAGCAAAGGGCAGCGTAAGACTTACCTAAGACTAAGCAGCGCACAGGTAATTCAAAAAGTGATGTGACCCCAAAGAGTACAAACTCAGGGCACATTACTGAAAGATAGGTAAACCTATCCTTACATAACATTGTTTGAACATTCAACATGTTACGTAACACTAGAACAACTTACTGGCATTAAAGGTACGTTGTCTTCGTTTCCGATCCTGTGATCCGTCCTTTCTCCAAGGCATCTCCTGCGCAAAAACTAAAGCGAGAGATATTCTAATAATGAAACGCATGTTAATTAACGCAACTCAACAAGAAGAGCTGCGTGTTGCTTCGGTCGACGGACAAAAACTTTACGACCTTGATATTGAACTACCAGGCCGAGAACAAAAAAAGGCCAATATTTACAAAGGAAAAATAACACGGATCGAACCCAGCCTTGAAGCGGCTTTTGTCGATTATGGCGCTGAGCGTCACGGATTTTTACCCCTCAAAGAAATTGCCCGCAGCTACTTTAAAGACTCTTCTGTTCGTGGTCGTCTCAACATAAAAGATGTCGTCGAAGAAGGACAAGAGCTTATTGTTCAAATTGACAAAGAAGAACGAGGACAAAAAGGCGCGGCTTTAACCACCTTCATCAGTCTAGCTGGATGTTACGTTGTTTTAATGCCAAATAATCCGCGAGCGGGTGGTATTTCACGTCGTATCGAAGGCGAAGAACGGGAAGAGTTGAAAGCAGCCTTAAGAACTCTTGATATTCCTAAAGGCATGGGATGCATTGTTCGAACCGCAGGCGTTGGTCGCGAAGCTGAAGAACTGCAATGGGATATGGGTGTGTTGCTCAAAATCTGGGATGCGATTCAAAATGAAGCCGAAGCGCGCCCTGCTCCTTTCTTAATTCATCAAGAAAGTGACGTTTTAATTCGCGCAGTTCGCGATTCGCTTCGTCCCGATATTGGCGAAATTATTATTGATAAACAAGAAGCTTTCGATAAAGTCAAAAACTATCTGAAAGTCATTCGTCCCGACTTCGTCAATCGCGTCAAGTTGTACACGGATCGCGAATTTCCTTTGTTCAACCGTTACCAGATCGAGTCACAAATTGAATCGGCGTTTCAGCGCGAAGTCCAACTCCCCTCTGGCGGTTCAATTGTTATTGACCCAACGGAAGCCATGATATCCATTGATATCAACTCGGCGCGCGCGACCAAAGGCTCTGATATTGAAGAAACCGCACTGAACACGAATCTAGAAGCAGCGCAAGAAATTGCTCGTCAGTTACGATTGCGTGACATTGGTGGCTTAATCGTCATTGATTTTATCGACATGTCACCTGTCAAAAATCAACGTGAAGTTGAGCGCTGTTTAAGCGAAGCTCTACAGCAAGACCGCGCACGCGTCCAAATTGGCCGAATCTCTCGATTTGGTTTACTTGAAATGTCACGCCAGAGATTGAAACCTTCATTGGGTGAGTCGAGTCAAGAAACCTGCCCTCGCTGCAGTGGCGTTGGTCGCATTCGAGGCATTGAATCATTAGCTCTTTCGATATTCCGCCTAATTGAAGAAGAAGCGACCAAAGAATCGACGTCGCAAGTTCAAGCGTTTTTGCCGGTAGATGTCGCTACTTTCCTATTGAATGAAAAACGAAAAATTATCGCGGCTATCGAAAAGCGGCGTAAAGCCAAAGTGGTTTTAATTCCAAATCCTGATTTGGAAACCCCACATTTTGAAATCATTCGCTTAAGAGAAGAAGACGTTACAGAAGAGAGAAGCTTCGAACTGAAAATTGAAACCGGCGAAGAAGAAGGTCCAAAGTCTTACACTCCACCAGCAACTCGATCAGTTTCTGAAGTGCCTGCCGTTCAAGCGATTCAAGCTCCAACGTCTCCGGCTCCAACGAAAAAGAAGAAAACCAAAGAAAAATCTGAAAAGCCTGGATTACTCAGTCGAATTTTCAGCGCTTTGTTTGGTAATTCAAAAGATAAGAAGAAAAAAGGGAAAAGCGGAGATAAGCAAGACCGCAATCAGCGTGGACGCAACAATCAAAATCAACGACGACGACGTGGTGGCGGTCAAAATCAGAAAGCGAAACAAAATCGTCGGCAAGATAATACTCAAGAAAAACCACAGAATAACGAACGTTCAGCCAATCAAGAACGGTCGGCAAACGATAATAAAGGCGGTAATCGTCAACAACGCCCCAACCGCAACGATCAACAGAATCGCAAAGGTGGCAATCAGCAGCGTCGTGAGGCTCAGCAAAAAGATGGGCAGCAATCTCGGGAACCACAAAAACAGCGTGAAGCTCGAGTTCCACGAGCTGAACGTCAAGAAGCCCAAAAAGAAGCACGAGCGAACAATCAAAAAATAGCTGAACTAGAGGCAGCAAAGTCACCACAAGTTAAGCAAAAGCCTCAAGCGGAACCCAAAGCCAATGTTAAGCTTCAAGATTCACAAGAGTTTGCTCCTGAGTCAGCAAAAAGTATTGAAAAGCCGATTAGTGAGTCGGTCAATGACTCAACAACAGCAGTCGCAGAATCTGTTGCGGCTCCTGAGCCAACATCAATGGCCGAAGAACAAAAAGCGGTTAGTTCTGCTGCAGCGTCATCACCCAATGCTGACTTGTCTCCAAAAGCAGATAAGGCTGATAAAACTCCAGCTGATGAAAGCAATGTAGTAGTAGAAGCAAAAGAAACGGTCGCTCAGCAACAGACAACGGCCTCAACTGAAGCTGAAGAAAAGCCAATGCAAGCAGAAGTGGCGTCAGCAGAACCAGCAACAAATTCTCAAGTAGAGCCAGCTCCCACACCAGCGGTTGGTGGTCACGCGTCAAGTCCTATGGCAAAGCCAGAGTCTATCGGTGTACTACAGCCAACAGAGTTTACTCATCAAACAAAAGTAAACTTATCATCGCCAGTCACAGCAAAAGTGGAGAATGACTCCAATGCCTCGTCGGCCAGTCAAAGTCCTATGGCAAAAGCATCAATTGTCGAAGTAGAGACATCAACTGAGACAAATGAAGCGGCTGGTAATTCAGTTGCAACAGAGTCAGCTTCAGTCAGTCAATTGAACTCTGAAGAGAAAGTTTCTGGATTAGAAGCGACAGAGAGTGAAACTGCACCGGAAGTAGATTCCGACAGTCAACAATCTTCACACCTTGTTTCTGACGATTCAAACGCGACGGGTACCTCGACTTCCTCCAAAGGCAATGGTGCTTCTCTCGAACCATCCTCTTCGGAAGAAAAGGTTTCAGAAAATGACGCGTCAGAAAACGAAGAAGAGTCAAAAGACAAATTAGAGAAAGAGAAAACAACGACAGAACAAAAACAGGATACACTTTTCTAGGAAAGAAGCGGTATCAATTCAACTGAAAGGGAAGCTTTAAGCTTCCCTTTTTTCTAGCAAATGATTTAATAAGCCGTCTGCAGCCGATTCAATCAGATCAATCACATGATCAAACCCCTTGTCTCCCCCATAATAAGGATCAGGAACTTCTTTTTCGCGAAAACCATTGGCAAATTCCAAGAATAATTGAATCTTACTTTCATGATGATTCGGCGCACTGTCAATTAGGTAGCTCAAATTAGAGCGATCCATTGCCAATATGTAATCAAACTCTTCATAATCACTCATCGAGACCTGACGACTGGTGATTGATGAAATATCGTAACCTCGACGATGTGCAGCACTTATCGCTCGTGTATCAGGAAATTCTCCGGCATGATAACCACTGGTACCCGCTGATTCGATTTCTATGTCATCTGCCAATCCATTTTCATCGACACGTTGTCGAAAAACACCCTCTGCTGTCGGTGACCGACAAATATTTCCCAAACAAACAAACAGTACTTTAACAGTCATTAATCAACTCGCTTAATCCGCATTGTAACCGGCCGATAATTATCAAAAGTTATCTGTAGAATCCTTTAAGACTTTTGTGCTTGTGCATACTCAATAGCCATAAGTAAATCTTTCTCTGTATCAACACCCGCAGGTGGACTTTCAATAGCAACTTCTATTTCGATAGGGTAACCATTTTCCAACGCCCGCAACTGCTCAAGCTTTTCACAAGACTCTAACTGTGACACCGGTAAATCAGAAAACGTTTTCAAAAAATGAAACTTAAATCCATAAATTCCCAAATGACGAAAATAAGGAAGTCCATCGAAAGCTTGTCCATCGCGATTAAACGGTATACCAGAACGAGAAAAGTAAATAGCTCGATTGGATAAGGTTTTTACAACCTTAACAATATTCGGGTTTTGTATATCCGAATCTTCGTCGATAGGAACACAAAGCGTTGACATTACTGAATCAGGTTTAGCTAATAATTTGGCAACTTGCCGTATTGTTTGCGGCGGTATAAAAGGTTCATCGCCCTGAACATTCACAACGACAGCATCATCATCTAAGGACAACTTTTCACACGCTTCGCGAATTCTATCCGTTCCCGATTCATGATCATCTCGCGTTAAGGTAACCGTTCCAGAAAAAGATTCCACATGTTCCTGAATACGCTTATCGTCTGTTGCTATAGCAACACTTTGTGCGCCAGACGCTTTCGCCTGTTCATAAACACGTTGAATCATCGATTTACCAGCAATATCGGCCAGAGGCTTACCGGGAAGCCGCGACGACTGAAAACGCGCAGGAATGATTACGTGAAAGTCCATTAACGGAACCTCATTGATTGTATATCTTCGTCGCTTAACTTTTGCGCCGCATCGATCAACATATTAGGAATACCATCATTGATGCGAAAAGCTAATTTATCAAATGAGCAAACTAAGACATCTCCTTCTTGAGACATTTTTAATTTTCCATTACAACTCGGACAGACCAAAATTTCAAAAATTGCTTTATCCACTGACATAACCTTTAATCGTTATAATTTTTTAAACGCTCAATATTCTTTTGTAGCAACGACTCCAACCGCGCATCCGCTTTCACACCAACTTTTATGTACCACCAGCTAGATTGAGCAAACTCTCGGCATTTAACAGCGTCTTTTTCTGTCATTATAATATTTTTGTCGTTAAAATCCGCAAAATCTTCAACGATAAACTGATGATGATCGCTAAACTCATGAAGATGAAATTGAAACGACAATTGATCTAACGTCGCCTTAAATTTTTCCGGATTGCCAATACCACACACCGCTTCGCAATCAGTAAATGGAAGGTCGCTTTTACCTTCTTTCAGAGGTAGCTCGTCCCCGGTCAAAAGATTGATAAGAGATATCGGCTGTACTTCAAAGCGACCATTACTCGGCCACTTTTGCTCCAGCTCTGAAATAATTTCGGGGCGTCCGCCATTAATAATCCGCCAGTCACATAACCTTCCGCGACTAATCGGTTCGCGCAAAGGACCCATAGGCATAAGCAAGCCATTACCCCAACCACGATAACCATCAACAATACAGATTTCCAAGTCTCGCTCTAACTGGTAATGTTGGAGTCCATCGTCGCTGATAATAACATCCGGTTTCATTGTTTCTAAAACCGATTCGACGGCTCGAGTTCTTAAGGGGTCAACCACAACAGGAACATCCAGTCGCTTAAAAAGCATTTTTGGTTCATCACCACACTCAGCGGCCTTCGTACTTTCAGTGACTTTAAGGGGATATTTAAAACTTTGTCCGCCATAACCCCGACTGATAACCACCGGTTGCAACCCTCGTTGCTTTAAAGATTCTACCAGCCAGGTGATAATCGGGGTTTTACCCGTTCCACCCACCGTTATATTACCAACCACCCACACAGGCACATCGAAATGTTGGGTTCGGAAAAGTCTGACTTTGAAAAAGAAGCGACGCAAGAAAACGAGGCAGTATAAAAGGCAATGAATAGGAAAAAGTATCCACCTGAAAAGTGATCGACGATACCAGAGAGTCTCTATTCGATTCGTACTCATCAGTCTTCTGAAAATTGCATTTGGTAAAGACGGTAGTACTCTCCTTGCTGGCTTAACAAGTCGGCATGCTTACCCTGCTCCACGATTTTACCTTCTTTTAACACAACAATCTTATCGGCATTTTCAACAGTCGATAAACGATGCGCAATCACGATTGTCGTACGATCCTTCATTAAATTTTCTAACGCTAACTGAATCTTCTTTTCTGATTCATTATCCAATGCGCTAGTCGCTTCATCGAGAACCAAAATTGGTGCGTCTTTCAGCAAAGCCCTAGCGATCGCAACACGCTGTCGCTGCCCTCCTGAAAGCTTTGAACCACTGGTTCCCACCATGGTATTTAGTCCATCGTCAAATGAGTCGATAACCTCGGTTAAATAAGCGTTTTCAATGGCGCTATTGAGCGCTTCTTCATCGCATTTAGCTAATTCGCCATAAGCAATATTTGCTTTAATCGTATCGTTGAACAACACAATTTGCTGCGATACATAGGCAAATTGCTCTCTTAATGAATTCAACTCAATGTCATCAAGCGCATTACCGTCTAAGCGAATTTGACCACTTGAAGGATGATAAAATTTCAGTAATAAATTGGTTAACGTGGACTTTCCGCTCCCCGACGGGCCAACTATCGCAACCGTTTGTCCGCTTTCAATATTGAGGGAAACATTATTAAGTACCGGTCCCTTATCATCATACGCAAAGCATACGTTATCAAACTCAATACGCCCTCGAGATCGTTCCAGTTCAAGGGTTCCCTGATTTATTTCATTAGACTTATCAACTTCATGAAAAATGCTTTCTGCTCCGGCTATGCCTCTTTGCAAAACATTATTAACATTCGATAGATCTTTCAACGGCTTTAACATGTACATGATTTGCATAAAAAATGCGACGAATGATCCCTTTGTTAATGTGCCCGCCAAAAACTGCTCAACAGCAACCCAAAAAACAATGGCCATTCCCATACCGGCCAGAACCTGAATTAGCGGTGATGAAAAAGCTTTGACCGTAACCATTTTCATTGCTTGCTGACGATTCTTATTACTTGAATTAAAAAATTTATTTTTTTCATAAGATTCGCCGCTGAAAGTTTTAACAACGCGAATGCCTTCAACTGTTTCCTGAGTCGATTGCGTGACTAATCCCATGCTATCTTGCATGTTATGGCTGATTCTTCGAAATCGCTTAGCCGTTACATTAACGACAATAGCAATCAAAGGTGCCGCTATTAAAAAAGTGAGTGTTAAAGTCACACTGGTTAAAAACATGTAAGTTAACGCACCAATAATCCCAGCCAAACTACGGATTAAATTGGTTACAGCTTGCGTTGTTGCGTTTGAAACCGTCTCGGTATTAAATGTAATACGAGAAACTAAATCGCCACTGTTATTTTTTTCGAAATAATCAATCGGCAAATACAAGTATTTGTTAAATAAATCCGTTCGAAGTTCATGAACAATCCGTCGACCGATCCACTCCATACAATAAGTGGAGAAAAAAGTAGCTAACCCTCGAACGATCAAGATGACAATTAAAATCACGGGCGTCCAGCGTAGAATATCAATATTCTCTGCCGCCAATAAATCATCAATTAATGTTTCAAATTGCGCGATTAATCCAACTTCAATAAGCGCAGAAATAGCGGTGCAGAATAATCCAATAAAAAAAACCGTTTTATAACGACTGGTGTACTTCAATAGTCGTTTATAAATCTGCCACCCTGTCGGCTTACTCACTGACTCGATTCCTTTGGCTTACGCGTTGCCATTGTAAAATTAAAGTAACCTGTTTTACGTGATGCGTCCATAGCCGTTACTACGGACTGATAGGGCGCGTTAGCATCAGCGCTAATAATTACTGGCAAATCTTTGTTGCCCTGACTAATAATGTTTATGGCTTTCATTAAAGTTTCTAATTGAGTATTCACAATGGGTTTTGCATTGACAAAATAACGGCCTTCACTGTCGACACTAATCTCAATAACTTCGGGTTGCGTCTCAAGCGGATCGCCATTGGCTTGAGGTAATTCCAACTTAATTTGCGTCTCTCGATTAAAACTGGTCGACACCATAAAAAAGATAAGTAATAAAAAGACAACATCAATTAATGGCGTTAAATTAACGGAGACTTCTTGTTTTTTGCGACTATGAAACACTGCAGTCCCCTATCGTTCCACCATATCTCGCTCACCGTGGAGCACCTCAACCATTTTCAACGCTTCTTCCTCCATGATAACAACCAACTCATCCACTTTACGCTCAAAGTGCCGATGAAAAACTAATGCCGGAATAGCGACTGTTAGTCCTGCTGCCGTGGTTAACAATGCTTCGGAGATACCGCCTGCTAATGCATTAGCATCACCCACGCCTTGAAGGGTAATCACAGTAAATACTTTGATCATCCCGATAACCGTACCAAGAAGTCCTAATAAAGGAGTAATCACCGCAATAGTACCTAACGTACTTAAGAAGCGTTCAAGACCAACAACGACTTGTCGGCCGGAGTCACGAATGGCTTCTTTCATTGTTTCACGCCCATGCGCATGATTAACAATGCCAGCGGCTAAGATTTCACCTAGTGGCGAAGAATCTTTTAAAGATTTTAACTTCTTTTTATCCAACTGATTGTTTTTCACCCAAGTCCAAACTTGCGCCACCAAATGCCGCGGTGTAATACGAGAGCGACGTAACGTCCAAAAGCGCTCAATGCATATAATCAGTGCAATAACTGAACAGAGCACAATGGGCCAAATGACAAATCCGCCGTTTTTTAAAACATCAAATAACACGTTTAAACTCCCCAAAAATGATTGGCGCTAATTTATCACACTCTGTTGTAAAATTCTGCTTTCAAGTGTGTGGTTCCAAAACTTACCTGACTCACTTCGATGCGCAGAGACATCAATGGTTCCCTGTCCATCAAATTCAATCAATAATCGTCCCGTATCGGCCGTGTTCAAAGTTGAAATATCCAGAGCTTCATATCTTGAGATAACTGATATTGCCGGATGATTAAAACGATTTAAATAACCATTACTCACCACACCAATAGCAGCTTTTGTCGCCACAAGAAATGACCAGGTCGAGGAGGTTTTGCTGCCATGATGAGGAACTGAAATAACATCCGCTTGTAATGGAAACTGATTTTGTTTTATGAGTTCCCGTTCTGCAATTTCTTCTATATCACCCGTTAAGAGGATGGACTGCTCTCCCAAAGTGAAACGAGCCAAACAAGATGAGTTATTTCCTTGCCAAGCATTTTTACCAGATAAGTTGATTGTCGCAAAAGAGGCTTTATCACTGGTATCAATCTTCGAATGGTAGGAAGCAACAGAAGTTGTTTGCAATTTCATATCTCGATGTTTAATTAATTGTGGCGAGCAATTTTCTGCATTACCCCGAGTTGCCTCACCAAAATAAATCGACTTAGGATTAAATTGCTTGATAACCCACTCTAAATCACCACTGTGATCCACATCTTTGTGGCTGATGATCAAAACATCCAACTGACTAACCCCAAGTGAATATAGATAAGGGGCTATAATTTGTTGCGCTGTGCTAAATTCATCATTAGCAAATCCAGTATCGTATAAGGCGTTGAAACCTTCGTATTGAACCAAAATACTTTGCCCTTGCCCCACATCAATAAAATGAACGGACATTCCTTTCTCAGCCGAATCCAATACATATCCAATGCATACGACTAAGAAACTACTTACACATAACACTACAACTAATCGATGACGTAAAATCCATCCTGTAAAAAAACAGCCAACGCCAATCAATAAGAGCATTGCGAAGGACTGAGATAAAAACAATGATGAAAATAATTGATTCAAAAAGTGTAAGAATTGAAGCAAATAACGTAATGGATAATCTGCGATTGAGAATAATACACTCGCTGCTTCAACATGAAATAAAGCAACCAAATAGCCAATTAAATCGAGTGGCAACACGACAAAACTGATTATCGGAATTGCGAGAATGTTAGCAACTATCGAATTGATGCTAAAAATGCCAAACATCAATGAAGCGACTACCGCCATGCCAATGGACAAAAAAGCTTGAAGTTTGAGCCAAAAGACCAAGCCTTTATCGCGCGAACTTCCAGCAAGCCAATAAATCATCACCAAAGCGATTATCGACAGCCAAAAACCTTCACTTAAGACACTTAGAGGATCCAAAAGAAGTAAAACAATTAAAGTGAGTGACAGTAAAGAAAAATGAGACCATTCCATTAGCGTTAAACGACTGATGGACAAAATGGTTAGTGCTACCAAGGCACGTTGGGTGGGCGTATCAAATCCCGCCATTAGCGAGAACCCAGTTGTCAGCAATAATGCACAAAGGATAGATACTCGCTCAGCGGGTATCCATAGACAAAGGCGCGCACTTCTTCGCCACAAAAAATTAACAGCACTGAAAGCCCACAAAAAGACTAATCCGACATGCAGTCCAGAAATAGCAATTAAATGCGCGGTACCTGATCGCTTCAAAGTATCGAGATGTTCATCAGACAACATTTCTCGATAACCTGCCGTTAACGCCAGGTGCCATCCTTGATACTCGGTTTTTGCCGTAGCTTGCTGCAATACCTCGATCAACTCAGCACGCCATTGATTGATATTAGCGAATTGAAACTCTCCATGAATGCGCGCACCTTCAACCACATAGCCTGTCGCATCAATTTGCTCTGTTAATGCCCATCGTTCGAAATCGAAAGTTCCAGGATTTAACTTGGCATAAGGCGTTTTTAATCTTGCTGTCACATTCCAAAACTCTCCCACTTGAGGCATTCGTTCAGTGTAATACCAGGAAAGCAGTAATTTACGAATGGGATAATCAATGGACTCATTGTTTGCTGCTAAACAGAAAAAAAAGCGACTGGACGACCCCTTCTCAGAATCCGAACGCTTTGGTATCGAACACACCTGTCCAGAAACACGCACTTCGATTCGCTCAGAGGTTACCGGCAAACGGAAGCTTAATTGATAAGATGCCATTAAAGTTGCCCATAAACTTCCCAATGAAAATGCCAACGCAAATAGCACTGTGCTACGCAATAAATTCTCGTAAACAGGAGTGCAGGTTGAGCGAAAGTGACGACAAAAACGATAAGCAATAACGGACAATACGACTCCTGCCACCCAAAATAATATTGATGGCAGCTCTGAATAAAACCACAGGGAACTGCAGCCAAGTAAAAGCCCAAATGCAAAATTTTTCATTGATCTCCGTTTAAAATGCGTCTTTCCATGATTAAAGGTAGATTATGTCATAACCCACGGGCTACAATATTCTTATACATTTAATTAATTAGTCTGCAGTATGGCCCGTAAGCTCATTAAAAAGTATTTACCGGACCCTTCTTCCGTTAAAGACAATCGATTTCTCAAAATATTTGGCAACGCGTTACACGATCCTCAATTGTGGCATCTTACGCGTTATTCTGTGGCTCATGCTTTCTCTATCGGCCTATTCTGCGCATTTATTCCTGTACCTTTTCAAATGCTCATAGCGGCTGGTGCCGCCATTTTATTTCGCGCCAATCTTTTGTTGTCCATTGCATTAGTCTGGGTTACCAATCCATTAACCATGCCGGTTATATTCGGCTTTGCCTATTACGTCGGCACATTGTTTTTTCCGGAAGCAAGCGAAGCTTTTCAGTTTGAGCTCAGCTGGGAGTGGCTCAAAACCAGTTTAGGCGAGATATGGCAACCATTTTTACTGGGTTGTTTTGTGTGTGGTTTAGTATCGGCCATCATTGGCCACGCTGCCATCCGTATTTTTTGGCGCATTCACGTTGCTGGACAGTGGAAATTACGTGCCGCACAAAGAAACAAAGCACGCGAGTCCAGCAACTAGTCATCGGATTGATTAATGCGGCATTATTTCTTCTAAAACGCCATTGTGAAGCTCTAGTTGGCGAGAAGCCCGCATTGCCAACTTACGATCATGGGTTACGACGATAAGACTCGTTCCTAACTCTCGGTTGAGGTCAAGCATCAATTCGTAAACTCGTTCGGCATTTTCCTCGTCCAGATTTCCAGTAGGCTCATCCGCTAGAATACAAGCCGGTCGAGTGACCAATGCTCGGGCAATGGCAATTCGCTGGCGTTCACCACCGGATAATTCACCCGGCTTATGCTCACTTCGCTCCGCCAAACCAACTTTATCAATCATTTCACCCGCCTGTTTAAGCGCCGAAGCTTTATCATCGCCACGTACCAAAAGCGGCATAGCAACATTCTCAAGTGCAGAAAACTCAGCCAATAAGTGGTGAAACTGGTAAATAAACCCCAAGTGCTGATTTCGCCAGACACCTTGTTGCCGAGCGTTCATTTTATGAATGCTTTTTCCCATGATAATCACATCGCCAGATGAGGCATCGTCTAACCCTCCCAACAGATGTAATAACGTGCTTTTACCGGAACCAGACGAGCCAATAATGGATAAACTCTCGCCAGAGTTAAGCTGTAAATTCACGCCACGCAGCACAGCAATTTCTCGATCCGCATCCAAATAGCGTTTGGATAAATTTTCCGATTGTAATACTGGCGAATTATTCATACTTCAAAGCCTCCGCTGGACGGGTACGCGACGCTCTCCATGCAGGATAAACGGTAGCTAAAACACTCATCAATAACGCCGCAATAGTAATATTGGTCACATCCGATGTATTGAGTTGGCTCGGTAAAAACCCGATAAAATAGACATCTCCAGGCACCATAGAAACCCCAAACTGCTTTTCTACCCAGGCAACGATATCTGGCAAATTGGTCGCTAAGGCAACACCTGAGATAACACCCAATAGGGTTCCGAGTACGCCATTGACACTTCCCTGAACCATAAATATTTTCATCACCGTTGCAGGGGAAGCCCCTAGCGTTCGCAAAATGGCAATATCGGACTGTTTGTCGGTCACCACCATCACCATCGTAGAAACAATATTAAAGGCAGCCACTGCGATGATTAGCGTCAACAAGATGAACATCATGTTCTTTTCCATTTGAATCGCTTTAAAAAGAGGTCCTTGAGTGCGATTCCAATCCGTCACCCAGTAATCAAACCCAAGTTCGGCTCTCAGTCTTTGGGCAACAATATGCGCACTCAAAACATCATCGGTTTTTAACCGTAACGCGGTAACGCTGTTAGGTTTACGCACAAGTTTTGCGGCATCTTCAATGTGAATCATTGCAATGCGCGAGTCCAACTCAGACTTAGTCTCGAAAATGCCAGTAATGGTAAAGCGCCTGAATCGAGGCGAGATGCCCGCCGGAGAGACCGTCGAACCCTCGAGAACCATCAGCGTTATTTTGTCGCCGTGCCACAAATTCAGTCGTCTCGCTAACGCTACTCCAACGATTACACTGTAGTCTCCGCCTTTAAGATCATTCAGGCTCCCGTGAATCATATATTCCTCAATGACCGACACTTGCGCTTCTTTCTCAGGTAAAACGCCCTGCATGACACCAAATTCGGTGCCACCATAACTGCTTTGGAACATTGCCGTAGAATCAATGTAGGGCGATGCTGCTACCACTCCAGGATCTTTAACGACTCGATCGACTAATCCTTCCCAGTCCTGTAAACCGTCTGCAGTGCGCTCTCCCACAACTATATGCGGTACCGTACCGAGGATTCGCTCTCGCAATTCACGCTCAAACCCATTCATCACTGACATAACGGTAATTAACACCATCACACCAAGGGCGATGCCAATCATCGACGCTAACGCAATAAACGAGATAAAGTGATTTTTACGCTTTGCCCGGGTATATCTCAGGCCAACATAGGTAGAAAATGGAAACTTCATACGATATATTTAAAAACTCGCTAATTTTTAGTAAGTTATCACAGTTTTTTAAGCTATTATATTAAATAATGATGCCAACACTGTTGGGTTCGTCCTAACGAAGGGCTTAAATCAGTGCTAAGGTGTCAAATGTATACTTGAGGTTATTGACCTCTTTAAAGAATGAAAGAGCCGTCAATTCGCCCAGTTCGTTAGCCGCTATTGACCTGGCTCAATCAGTGAGCGACATATGCTACCGGGCCACCTGACGCAGCGCAAAGGTTTTGTTAAAAAATGAGTCAGAATGAAGAAAGACGTGAATTCTTTCGCATTGATGATTGCGTAACTATGCAACTCATACCTTTTAACGCGTCTGATGGAAAGGAAGTAAAAGCACTACCGGAAGAATTTGAAATACTCAATCAATTGCGCAAGGTCGAACTGGAAAGTGCGCAAACGTTTCGCGCGATTCAGGAAAAACACCGCGACATCGCACACTATTTAAAAGTGCAAAATGAAAAGTTCGATATTTTGGCGAATTACATTGCGAATCAATTAAAAGGTTCGTTTGAGCAAGAAAAAGTGAATATTAGCGGTAATGGGTTACAGTTTACGTCACCCAAGCCTTACCCGATTAATTCACGGTGGCATTTAAAGCTGTTGTTATTTCCTGACTGTTATGGCTTGTATTGCGAAGCCAAGGTTGTGAAGTGCGACCCCGTGAAAGACGCACATAAAATTGCCATTGAGTTTAGAAATTTGCATGAACGTGATCAAGATGCTTTGATCAAACATATCACCAAATTACAATCGAAGAAGCTGCGACAACAGCGGCTTAGCAACTAAGGAGTAGCCCATGAAAACATGGCTTCTAGCGGGTATTTTTTTGACGTCAATTTCAACGTTTGCCGCAACAGGCAACCTTGCGATTGGTGAGCAAAGTCAAAACAGCTATGACAAACCTCGCTCCGGTCAAAGTATGAATACCGTTCGTGAAAACTTTGGTACGCCCATTCGCGAAATTCCTGCTGTAGGTGAACCGCCAATCACGCGTTGGGTATACAATGGTTTCACGGTTTATTTTGAGCACGATCGCGTCATTCACGCTGTTGCTCACCGAAGTTAAGTTTTTTTAAGCATTGGTTCTAGCAAAGAGCCAATGCTTCTTAATGACAATCCTTTTCAAAGCCAGACGACGCATTCAGATAATATAGTTCTCTGACTTTTTTAATTTTGCAGACTATTTAATCCTTGCTCTGTTCAATTCCAGCCAATTCCGGTTGACTCATATTAACGTGCAACGTTGATGTTGGAAACGCAATTTCAGCGCCTGCTTGATCAATAATATCAGCAATTTTTAGTAGAACATCTTGCTTAACAGCATGAAACTCAACCCAGTCTTTCGTTTTCGTAAAGCAATAAATGAAAAAGTCGATCGACGATGCTGAGAAAGCATTGAAATTAACAATTAACGTTTTACTTTGCTCAATGTCCTCATGGCTTCTCAGCATATCGGTCACCTGATCCACAATGGATTTCATAGCGCCAATATCATCGTAACGAATGCCTACCGTTTCATAAATTCGACGATTGGTCATCCGAGAAGGATTTTCTACTGCAATATTATTAAATACAGCATTGGGAACATACAAAGGTCGTTTATCAAAAGTACGAATGCGCGTTTGTCGCCAGCCAATATGTTCTATAGTGCCTTCAATATTGCGATCTGGACTGCGTACCCAATCACCATGAGAGAAAGGACGATCCAGATAAATCATTAATCCACCGAAAAAGTTGGCCAGTAAATCTTTCGCGGCGAAACCAATAGCAATTCCGCCAATACCACCAAAGGCAAGCACCGCACTAATACTGACACCTATTGTTTGCAAAATTACCAGTACGACAGTGATGGTCACAGAAACCCGAAGCAACTTGCTGATCGCTTCTATGGTTGTATGATCGATTCGCTCATCTTCTTCTTTATCGACTTGGTGTGCAATCAAGTGCTGTTCTGACTTGCGTATAAATCTTGTTAAAAACCAACCGAATAAACCAATGAGAATCACTTCATTAATCATTACAGCCTGATTTTGACCGTCAAGCTCAATTCGAATTAAATCACTCACGTAATTCGACTGTGAAGAATCAATCGCAAAAGTAATACCGGTTACCCAAATGGCCCAGGTCATTGGTCTGTCAAGAGCCTCAACGAATGCATTATCCCAGTAGTTATTGGATTTCTCCGCACGTTGCAGAATTTTTGCATGCAATCGTCGCCAAACAAAATTAACGATTAACGTTGCTAGAACAATTAAGAAGATTTCGGTGATCCACGCAGACTCACCCTGCAAATGATACAATTGTTCTTTTAAAAACTGATAAACGCTTTTGTCTTGACTATTCATATAGTAGAAACCACTTTGGAAGATTCAATCCAGCGACGGTCAGTGCGAATATTCTCTAAACCAATATTACACTTCCCGTCTGTTTTCATTTTTAAAATTCGCTCACTCGATACGAGACTTTGATAATTTCGCAAATGTTCAAGGACATTGCCAGCTTCGTTGGGTGTATTACACACTAAAACCATATCACAACCGGCAGCAATTGCCGCATCGGCTCTATCATTATAGTCGCCCGCCTGCTCTGCGCCTTTCATGGATAAATCGTCGCTAAACACAACACCATTAAACTGATATTGTTGACGTAATATTGAATCGATCCAAACGTTAGAAAATCCGGCAGGCACCGCATCGATCGCAGAATAAATGACGTGCGCTGGCATAATGCCTTCTAATTGATTGGCCAATGCTTTAAAGACAGCTAAATCATCCTGCTCAATTTCAGATAGCGAGCGTTTATCAACAGGCATTTCGACGTGTGAGTCGCCTTCAACGAAACCGTGCCCAGGAAAATGTTTCCCTGTTGCCGCCATTCCTACCGAATGCATACCTTCTAAATAACGGGTCGCCAACTCAATAATTTTGGCAGGCTCTTCGTGAAAGGCTCGCTCGCCAATAACGCGACTGCTCGAATTACACACATCCAAACATGGAGTAAAACTGATATCAAATCCTGATGCCATAGTTTCTAACGCCATCAAGCGTGCGTGATGGTATGAACGCTCACTCGCCAATGTCATATCATGGTTGGCAGTCGATTCTATATGACGTAATGGCGGCAAAATTGAATATCCATCTTTCAAACGTTGCACACGCCCGCCCTCTTGATCAACAGCCAGTAGTAACGTAGGACGGATTTTGAGGATTTGTTGATTCAAGTCTCGAATCTGTCTGGCATTTTCAATGTTGCGAGAAAAAAGAATTACGCCACCACAAGCAGGATGATGCAACATCTCACGCTCTTCAGCGTCAATGGTAGTTCCTTTCAAATCCAGCATTACCGGGCCAGGTTTCGACATAGTATTCATTCTCTACAGCATTTAAGATGGCTAATGCTAACCAATTGCCCGCTTATCCCGCAATAATAACTTCGGCTCTCTTGAAGTTATAGGCTTGCTTCGTATACTCTTCAGCCTGTCTTAAATGGGTAACAGGTGAGTTATGAAACCAAAATCAAAAATTACCAGCCTGGTTATTGCTAGCGCATTGACTGCCGCGCTCGCTGGATGCCAGCAAGAGAGTAAACCAACCGAACCAAAAACAGAGGCACCGAAAAAGCCTACGGTGGCTGAAGCGACGGCATATGTCGCAGATGCCGAACAACGCATCGAAGATATTTACGAGTACGCTGCCAAGTCTGCCTGGGTTGCTCAAACTTATATCAACTCAGACACTCAGTATCTCGAATCCAAAGCTAACAAAGAATTTAAATTATTAGGCATTGAGCTCGCCAACGGAGCTGCTAAATTTAATGACTTAAAACTTCCGTATGACATTGAGCGCAAATTAAAACTGTTGCGTCTCGGCCTAACGTTACCGGCGCCAGCCAACGAGCCGGAAAAAGCAGAAGAATTATCGAAAATTGAGAGTCAATTATCGGCCATGTATGGTTCGGGCAAAACTCCCGATGGTAATGAATACGACTTAATTCAGTTATCCAACGTCTTGGTCGATTCCGACGACCCTCAAGCCATGCTTGACGCCTGGGTACAATGGCGCAAAGTATCTCCACAAATGAAAGAGCCCTATCAACGATTGGTAGAAATTGCCAATGAGGGCGCTAAAGACTTAGGCTTTAAAGATTTGGGTGCAATGTGGCGTTCTCATTACGATATGGATCCCGACGCCTTCGCACAGGAAATGGACCGAGTTTGGGGGCAAGTTAAACCACTCTATGAATCCTTGCATTGTCACGTCAGAGCAAAATTAAACGAAAAGTACGGTGAAGAAGTGGTTGCGAATAATGGCGCAATTCCGGCTCATCTACTCGGTAACATGTGGGCACAACAATGGGGTAACATTTACGATACGGTTGCTCCAGAAGGTGGCACTGGTGTCGATGTCACAGAACGTTTACAAGCAAAATCTTACGACGCTGTAGGAATGGTCCGAGAAGCGGAAGGATTTTTTACATCACTAGGATTCAAACCTCTACCCGATTCGTTCTGGACAAATTCTTTATTCACCGAACCGCGCGACCGCGATGTTGTTTGTCATGCTAGCGCCTGGGATATCACCACCGAAGATTACCGAATCAAAATGTGTATTCAAATCACGGGCGATGAGTTTAATACCATTCACCACGAATTGGGGCACAATTTCTACCAACGCGCGTATAACCTGACACAACCTATGTTGTACCGTGGGAGTGCAAATGACGGATTTCACGAGGCCATTGGTGACACCATTGCATTATCTATCACACCTAAGTATTTAAAAGAGATTGGATTGATTAATGAAGTTCCCGATGCCGATGGTGACCTACCGTTTCTGATGCGTATGGCGATGGATAAAATAGCCTTCTTGCCCTTCGGTTTAATGGTTGATAAATGGCGCTGGAAAGTCTTCAATGGCGAGTTAACGCCAGAGAGTTATAATCAAGGCTGGTGGCAATTACGTGAAGAATACCAAGGCGTTAAAGCACCTATTGCGCGAACAGAATCCGACTTCGATCCGGGTGCGAAATATCATATTCCTGGTAACACGCCTTATTCAAGATACTTTTTGGCGCACATTTTACAGTTCCAGTTCCACCGTGAGCTTTGTAAAATTGCCGGTCATGAAGGACCTCTTCATCGTTGTTCGATTTACAACAACAAAGAAGCCGGTGCCAAGTTAAAAGCGATGCTTGAAATGGGTCAAAGCCGCCCATGGCAAGAAGCATTAGAAACGATGACTGGTGCCAAACAAATGGATGCTACTGCAGTTCTAGATTACTTTGCTCCATTGCAAGCCTGGTTAAATGAGCAAAATACAGGCCGCGAATGTGGTTGGTAATATTTTGCTCTTGATTTAATGCTTTGAAAAATTTAAGGCAGAAAAAAAGGCGGCATCATGCCGCCTTTCTAACTCATATCAAATACTTCTTCGATCCCTCGTTCCCTAAAGTTTGTTGCTATCCTTAAATCAATCCCTGATGCTTATCTCTCCTGCTGACTTCAATCCACTTGAAGTTGTCATCCAATAACTCAGCACTCATCCTTATATCAATTTATCCTTAAATCCGATTACTCCATCAATCGACGTATCATTCCTTGATACTCCTCCTTCGAATAATTCAGTCCTTAAATCCCGTTTCCTGTCTTCAAAAACACATCCGTTGGCTTCAATCCTTGGTCATTCTTCCGTGGTGGTTCGTCCTGAACACAATTCCTATGTTACGTTTTTCCAAATCTGGAACAACCCTGAAAAAATCCATCTCAAAACCAACAACTTCATCTCATTTTATTTAATACCTTTAACTTCAATAAGTTAGAAATATAAAACCGTTAACTTATCCAATCACTCTGAGTCGATTTAACGAAAAACTGACCGAACCTTGAGACATCGCTTACACCGTCAAACGCTATGAACTGATGCATTGTCCATGTTCCTAAAATGATTCATCAAAATCATTAAGAACCACTTTTCAAAATCACGACTCATCTTCGACTATGACTCTGTTGTTGGCCGAATACGATAGAACATAGCGTACAATACAGGCACGACAACTAATGTTAAAATTGTCGCAAATCCCAAACCAAACATAATTGTTACCGCCATCGAACGGAAAAACACATCAAATAATAGAGGAATCATTCCTAAAATGGTCGTTATCGCAGCCATTGAAACAGGCCGAACTCGACTGACACCAGAGTCGATAATCGCTTGATACGGTTCCTTCCCTTCACATAATTCCAGATTGATTTGATCCACCAAAACAATACCATTTTTAATGAGCATGCCTGACAAACTTAATAATCCAAGTAATGCCATAAAGCTGAAAGAAGCATTCATGGTTAATAAACCGAGCGTCACTCCAATGATCGCCAATGGCACGGTTGCCCAAATGACCAAGGGTGCTCGCAATGCATTAAACAAAAATACGGTGATCATAAACATCGCCAAATACCCCAGAGGCAAAGAGCCAAATATTGCTTTCTGAGCATCACGAGAAGACTCATACTCGCCGCCCCATTCCATGGCATAACCACGCGGTAACTCGATCGCATCAATCGTTGGCTTAACGCGACTTAAAACAGCCGCGGCAGTGTCGTCACTTAAAACATCATGATCGGCTTGAACCGTTATGGTTCTCTTTCGATCGCGCCGTAAGATTAATGAGTTCTCCCACTCTACAGTAAAGTCACTCACCACTTGTGTGATTGGCACATAAACTTTTAATACCGGACTGTAAATTTGTAAGTCATTCAAACTATTAATGGTCAGTCGTTGACTTTCAGGAGCTCGAGCGATGATTGGCAACATATCAGTTCCATCACGATAAACGCCAACTTGTTTACCACTAAAGTTAGTTAACAAGAGTTCATCGAGATCTGACTTACTAATTCCTAACCGTTGCGCTACCGATTCGTTAAATTGTGGTCGAACAAGCTTGGTTTTTTCCTGCCAGGTATGGCGCACATTATGAGCGGAAGGTTCTTCTCTTAAAACTTTTTCTGCTTGCTGCGCCAGCTCTCTTAATACATCAGGACTCGGTCCAGTGAATCGCACTTCTAATTTTGCATCGGTGGAGGGACCAATTTCCATCGGTTTAATTTTTATCATGCCATTAAGAAAGTCAGAATTACCATATTCTCTAACTTTTCTCATGACAGCCGCAACTTGATCGCGACTTTGCACGCGAACAATGACCTGTCCATAACCCGAGTACGACTTTTGTGGTGCATAAGTTAACATAAAACGAGGTGCGCCTTGTCCAACTGTCGAAGTCACTTCAACAACTTCTTCCATGGATAAGAGATATGACTGAACTTTTTTAATATCCGCTTGTGTTTCTCGAATATCGGAACCTTGATAACGCCAATAATCGACGTAAAACATGGGCGTATTAGAAGCAGGAAAAAACGATTGTTTTACTTTTCCAAAACCAACTAATGAAACGAAAAGCAAAATAAATAATCCTAGAACAGTAATCACGCGATGCTTCATGGAGAATGATAAAATACTGCGATAAATATCGAAAATTGCTCCGCGATAGGGATCCGAGTCATTCTCCGACTGATTGGAAGATTCATCCTCACTGTTCGATTGCTTTGGCGACTTAAAAAACAAATCCGCGAAAAACGGTGTTAATGTAATTGCGGTTACCCAACTTAACAACAAAGAAATCAACAAGACATAGAACAAGCTACCGGCAAATTCTCCCGTTGCATCGGAAGATAATCCAATAGGCGCAAACGCAGTAATGGCAATAACGGTCGCTCCCAAAAGCGGCCACTTAGTTTGTCCGACAATGGCAACCGAAGCTTCAACCTTACTCAAGCCTTTTTTCAAGCCGACTAAAATACCTTCCGTTATTACAATGGCATTATCGACCAGCATTCCTAATGCGATAATCAGCGCTCCGAGCGAGATTCGTTGCAAATCAATCGCAAACAACTTCATAAATATAAACGAACCTAAAACGGTCAGCAGCAAAATTAAACCAATTAAAACTCCACTGCGACCCCCCATAAAAACGAGCAAAACCAGAATAACGATAGCAACAGCTTCCATTAAGCTAATGATAAATCCGTCTACCGATTTTTCGACTTCATCCGGCTGTTTGTAAACGGCATTGATTTTCATACCGATTGGGCGCTGGTAATCAATTTCTGATAACTTTTGATCGATGGCGGCACCCACATCAACAACATTAACGTTGCTGGCAAAAGAAACTCCGACGAAAATCGCTTGGTTATTATTGTAATTTACAACATGAGTTGGAACTTCAGCATACTCTTTGGTGACTTTAGCAACATCACCCAGGTAAATTAATTTTGAGTCTCCTGGCTGAGAAATTAATAACATTTCGAGTTCTGATACATCATTAAATTCACCCGTCGGATGAAAACGAATGGATTCACCCCCAACTTTAATTCGACCGGCATTCGAGACTGTATTTTGAGTATCTAACAGTTGAAAGATATAACTTGCGGGGATCCCTAATTGCGACAACCGATGGGTAGAAATTTCAACGACCACTTGCTCTTGTAGCTCACCAGAAACGGAGACTTTGCCAACCCCCGGAACCAGAACTAACTCTCGTTTTAAATAATCAACGTAATCACTCAGCTCTTCATAATGGTATCCGTCACCAGTTACCGCAAATAAAACGCCATAAACATCTCCAAAATCATCAATAACACGCGGCGCACGAACACCGTGGGGTAGTGTTTGTGCTGTATCATCAACTTTGTGTCGCAATTCATCCCATATTTGCTTGAGTTGTTTTTTTCGATAAATACTTTTCATGTCAACAATAATTTGCGATTTACCATTGGATGAAATCGAAGTAACAAAGTCAACATAAGGCAATGATTGAATGGCATTCTCAATTGGGAAAGTCACTTCTTCCTCTACTTGCGTAGGACTAGCACCAGGATAATGAGTAATGATCATCGCTTGTTTAATCGTAAACTCAGGATCTTCTAGCTGACCCAATCCCAGATAGCTGACTGTACCGCCAATCAATAATAACAGTGCCATCATCCAACTGATGACTTTCTTCTCGATTGATAACTGAGCAAGACTCATTACAGACCTCGCTCTTTTGTCCAAGGTTTAACTTTCATCCCTTCTTTTAAATGATGAACACCAGCAACAATAATTTGATCACCTTCACTGACGCCTTGTTTAATGACAACACCCTGACTGTGCACCTGACCAATCGCCACTTTTTGCAAGGTCACCGATTGAGTCTCTTCCAGATACTTCCAAATATACGCCTGTCCTTGTTCAGTTTCTTTCTCATCAGGCACAAATACCGCTTCTACGGGCAAAACAATGCCACTCAAACCCATGTGTGTGACCTGACTCAGATCGATATAAACGGTAGCTGACATGCCCGGAAGCACATTAATCGTTTCTGGTGACGGTAACGAAAAGACGACTTTATAAGTTAATGTTACTGGGTCAGCTTGTGTGTCCCACTCTTTAATTGAGATCAAAAATGGCTGCTCAGGCAAAGCATCAAAAGTGACCGTCGGTTGATAATTGGCGTCCCGTTTGACCATGGCCATAATTCGCTCAGGAACCTGGATCGAAACATCCATTAAATCACGGTTAAGAATACGTAGAATGTTTTGCTTGGCTTGAATATTTTCACGGTTTTTAACAAACACCCGAGCTACGGTTCCCTGATACGGGGCTCTTAATTCGGTATGCTCTAAATCGGATTGCGCTCGTTCCAGTTCTGCTTTTGTAATCAGCAAATTGGCTTGTGCTTCATCCAATTGTGATTGGGCAGCCAAACTTCTTTCTTTGAGAGTTTTTGCCCGTTCGAATTGAGACTTCGCCAGCTCAAATCGAGCTTGACGGTCGTTTAGACGCAACTGAAACTCTTGATCATCAAGACGAGCTAATAATTGTCCTTGCTGCACAACGTCACCAGGCTTAACTAAAAACTCTTCTATTTCACCGCTAACTCGAAATGCCAGGTTAGCCCCTTGGTTAGCCTCTACTATCGCAGGAAACTGACGAACCTGACTCTGAGCCAGAGAGGTCACCGTCATGATTTTCGCGGGACGCACCAAAGGTTCTTGATTATCGACAGGCTCGGGAGTGTCACAGGATATTAACACCAGGCAAGCAAAAAGCGTTATCAGGGATCGTAAGATCATCATGTTTTACCTTAAATCAATTAGTTGCCGCCATATTACGGCAGAAAGTGATAAAATAATATTTAAGCTTTCTTTTTATCTTATTAAGTTTTATTTATGAACTTTGAACAACTTAAAATTCTTCACCACATTATAGAGGATGGTGGCCTCAATGCCGCTGCACGACGCCTTAATAAAACTCAACCTGCCTTGTCGATAGCCATAAAGAAACTTGAGTCGTCCGTGGGCTTCGACATATTAAGTCGCGATCATTATCGCCTCGAGTTAACAGAACGAGGCAAAACCTTTTACCGTCAATCAAAAATGCTTTTGCAAGACATGGAGCGCCTAAAAACACTGAGCCAGCAACTGTCTAAGGGAGAGGAACCTTCCTTTAACATTACTTTCGAGCAGTCTAGCCCGCCCGATCATTACATGCCGGTGTTTAAACAATCGCTGCAGCGGTTTAAGGCCACTCAGTTTAAATTTTCCAGTGGTTATCGATTTTCAGCACTACAACACGTTAGCGAGGGTTTAGCTGATCTGGGTATTGGTCCCTGGTTTCATGTAATGCATTCAACTGGAGATTTTGAAACTTTACCATTAGGGGAATTTCATTTACTGGTTGTCGCTTCGCCCAATTTGATTTCATACAAAAAGCCGATCACGCTCCAATCTCTGAACGATTATCCTCTTATTACCACCCAGGAGAGCGGCCTCAATTTCGATAATGAAAGTTTGTCTTCGTTTAAATCAGCAAGCCAACAGTGCCGTGTTAACTCACCAGAGACTTCTCGCCAAATGTTGATTAATGAGATGGGTTGGGGAATGATTCCTAAACATTACGTTGAAGATGATCTAAAACAAGAACGACTTAAACCGTTAAAAATACTCGACTTTGAATCGGAATTTACTGGCGAAATACGGGCCTTTCGACAAAGGAATAAAACCCACGGACCTGTCGCGGAATTCATATGGCAATCGCTTAAAGAAAACTGCAGTTGATAAATAAATTAAATTAGTTTTGAGACGTTGAAGACTTAGTATTCATGACTCTACTAATCGTCTGACTAAGCTTATTAATATTGTATGGTTTATCAATGATGCCGTCACAGCCCCAGCTTCTCAAGTTTTCGGAGGTTCGAAGATTTAAATAACCAGTCACCAGTAAAATAGGAATGTCAGGTCTAATCGACTTAATTTCTTTCATCAACTCGGGGCCCATCAGCTTTGGCATGGAGTAATCAGTAATAATGAGATCAAATTTATCAGGAGCACTCTTAAAAGCCTTTAAAGCTTTATGACTGTCTAAGAAACTGGTAACGGTGTAACCAAGTTGTGATAAAACCTCTACCCCCATATTGTTGACAACAAGCTCATCGTCAACCAATAAAATATTTCCCTCTCCTAGCAAGAGTGACGGATGAGTTAAAGGCAATATTGCAGAGGATTTACCACTCATAATAGGAAAATAAATTTTAAACGTTGTACCTATATTAAGCTCACTTTCAACTTCAATAAATCCATCATGTTGCTTAACAATATTTGCGATTATTGATAACCCCAACCCGGTGCCGCGATGTTCATCTTTTTCTTTTGTGGTAAAAAACGGATCAAATATTTTTTCTATTGTCGCTTCACTCATTCCGCTTCCATTATCAGAAACGGTTAAACAAATATATTGAAACGCTGTTTTAATTTCATTTGTGGAATCATAAGGCTGAGTTGAATCAAGTGATAATACAACTTTCCCTTTTTGACTGATGGATTGAATCGCGTTCAACATCAAATTTAAAATAACCTGATAAATTTGTGAGGATTCTGCAGCAATGGGTGGTAAATCAGGCTCAATATTAAATTCAATTTGAATGTTAGGTGGTGCCGACGCTTTGATTACTGTCACGACTTCATTGGCGAGCTCATCTAATTGAACCGCATTCAAACTGGGTATTGATGTCCGACTTATCACTAAAATCTTTTTGACTAAATCTTTAGCTCGCTTTGCAGAGTCTTCAATGTGATTAATTTTTTCGATTAGTTTTTCTGATCCTTTTAATTGCAAACGCAACAATTCCGAATATCCAATGATGGGGGCTAGCAAATTATTAAAGTCATGAGCAATTCCACCAGCCAAAGTACCCAAAGCTTCCATTTTTTGAGCTTGCTTTAATTGCTTTTCTAACTCTAACTTATCCTCCTCTGCATGTTTTCTTTCCGTAATATCGACAAAGTTTATAATCGCTTTATCAAGCTCTCCGTCATCAGAAAAAATAGGCGTTGCATTGACCATCACCCAGGTAATGTACTCTCGATCCGGTCGATTTACTCCCAGTACAAGATTTTTAAGTGTCTTTTTAGTCGCAAAAACTTGGCTCACCGGATAATCGCCAACCTGCATTACCGTTAAATCTTCATGCAAGAAGCACCAGGCTTGATCAATAGCCCTCTTACCCGACATTTGCTCACGGTTCAATCCTAAAATATTTGACGCTTCGGGATTACTGTACAAAATACTGGTATCACGATCGTGAACAACAACACCTACCAGCAAGTCATGCAAAGTTGACTCAAAGTCTTGTTCACGTCCGAGACGCTTATTTTGAACTTTTTCACTCACGATAAGCGCTTAAAACAAACTGTTTAATTATGGTGTTCACAAAAACACTCCACGCACAGCTTGATATTGATAACGACTGAAGAAAAACCGACTTCTTACCTTTTCAAAATTAAATATCACCAAATAGAGATGACGTAACCTACGATTCGACAACAATTCCTTAATACAATAAGTATAGTTCAGTTTAAAAACATGACCGTCGATATTGATTAGTATTCATTTTCCTAATCCTAAGTTTCTTGAAATCATATATCTTAACAGCGATTGCTCTTCTTGAGATATCGAGTTTTGTAATCCACTAACCACACCACGCTGATCCGCCAAACTTCGATGCTGCCCCAACTTTTCTTTACCCTCTATCGATTCAATCGTTAATCGAAAACCGACAATGCCTTTGTTCAATTTCTTCTGGTATTCAGAAGTGAGAATTTCAGGCTGCTCCAATAAAGAAGGCTCGTATTGACGAATCAACTTATTAACTAATTTTAATGTTGCCTCTGAGTCGAGTAATTCCGTTACACCGGTAACATGTACGCTGCTGTAATTCCAGGTAGGTACCGCAGGTTTTGATTCGTACCAAGTCGGTGAAATATAAGCATGAGGTCCCATAAAAATGGCAAGTGCTTGTGCGTTATCTAAAGTTCTTGCATGTTCATTGGCAGCTGATACATGCCCCAGCAATGCTGGCTTATCAGCAGATAGATCTAAAACTAAAGGAATTTGGCTCGCGTTTAAGTCAGAGGTAACTAAGGTAGCAAAACCGTAGGTTTTAATAAAATCATAACACACGGAAAGTTCTTCAATGCGCCATTTGGAGGGCAAGTGCATGCTAGTTCGCTTTCTTTTTATAATAAACTTTCAACAATTTAGCATAAAACTTTAAATTTCAGTTAGTACTTCGGGCTTAACTGTCAGCGGACAAAAAATTGTTAACGTCCAGAACTCAGTTAATCAATCGAAATGATTTCAATACTCCAAGCCCACTCGATAAATGACGGCATCATGATAACCGGTAATAACACGTTTTGTTCCAGTCAGCTCCTCATCCAATTCAGGATCGCCACTGTCGATAATTAACGGACGTCCTTCTAATGCCTTCAGTTTTGACTTGGTTGCAATGACATGAATGTTATCCCAACCAAGCCTTCGAATGAATTGTGCAGAGATTTGTTGATTGCCTCGTCCTATGATGTGGCCTTGACCACCAATTAACGTGATGAATACTTCTAGTTCGTTACCCGCTGTTATCAAAGTGATTAAGTCGTGAGCCGTGACATCCGATTGAATGAGCTGTTGATTTTTAATGATATCAACACCAAGCAAAGTATTTTCCAGTCCGAGTTGTTCCATAATAAATGCGCAAGTTGAACCCGAACCAATGGCGTAATACACGTCCGGTTCCATCGATTCGATAACATCAGCCGCAATATCATCAAGGACCAGTTCTTCAACCTCTTTACCGCCTTCCTTTGTAGCCTGAACAAACTGCAAAACATCAGGGACATTCAAGCTGCCAAACGTGCGCGCTCTAACTTTACCCGCACGAAAAGCGTCTTCATCAATATCCATTACAGACGCTTCTTTCAACGATAATAATTCACCCAGTGCTAGTTGATTAATAACAATGCCTGCTGCTTTGGGTGTCACTGCATATACGCCAGAATGAATTTTGCACCCCGCTGGAACTCCAAGAACTGGAATATCTTTTTCCAGCGCGGCAAAAACATCTCGTGCCGTGCCATCGCCTCCAGCGAATAAAATAATATCAATACCCTCAGCTTCCATTGCTTTGACCAACCGTTGAGTATCTTCAGCAGTACTGGGCTGCTCAATACGCGCAAGAATGTCAGGTGTAAAGCCCGCTTCTTTTGCAGACCGTTCTCCCATATTACCCGATGCCGTTAAAATGCGGATGGACGACCGAACTGATGGGTCAATCATGTTAAGCGCTTGGGTCGCTTTGTTCATTGCCAACTGAAGTGCACCACGCGCCAAAGCTTCGTCTCGAATGGCTTCGCCATCACTACCTTTCAGAGCAACACTGCCGCCAATGCCAGCAAATGGGTTAACGATAAGCCCGAGTTTAAATTGCGTCACCACTTATATTTGCTCCATTAGCTGAGGGGATAATTGTGGTCGTCGGCCATTGTGGAATGTTCTTACCAACTGATCAAACAAACATTGTGCTCGCTCAGGCAAACCGCTGTGCCAATAATTCAGAAATTGTTGTGTCACAGCCTGACGAAATGTATCCGAGGGAGCCGCTTGTTCTTCCAGATTATCAGCTGATAAGTTAAAGGTATGCCCACACGCGATCGATAAAGCCCATTCGATTGCTTGTGGTTTCACTTCAACTTGCTCAAAAATCGATTGTTGATCCGCAGTACGCCCATCGGGCTCATACCAATAACCAAAGTCATCGAGTTGGCGCCTCTCAGCACCGGCAATGCTCCAATGAGCAATTTCATGTAAAGCGCTGGATAAATAGTCTTCTCGCGAAATAATTTTTGCGGGCTCGCCCTCTTTTGCCGCTTGATAAAATGGCTCGTCACCACCAAACAACAAACGGGTATTGTAGGTCCGAAAAAATAGTGCCTCGAATATGGATTTTAGTTGTTTCAATTTGGCAACTTCACTCATGCCATTACCCTACTTTATGGTAATCAATCTACCGGCGCTATTTTAAGCAATTTTGATTGAAATTCCAGTTGCAAAAGTGCGATATTTTCTCTCACAAAACATGAGGTTATCTCGACAAAATACTTGACTTGAGAT
The DNA here is from genome assembly GCF_007570825.1 of Pleionea sediminis. Classification (GTDB taxonomy): domain Bacteria; phylum Pseudomonadota; class Gammaproteobacteria; order Enterobacterales; family Kangiellaceae; genus Pleionea; species Pleionea sediminis. The sequence continues at coordinate 314,138 of NZ_SUNB01000003.1, forward strand.
GGGTAGCAAAAACATCCAAATATCTCAATAAAAAAAATTTTTTTTTTAATTTTTCTCTATTTTCAAGGATATAGCGGCCGATTGAATATTCCACAGCCATTTATCGATTTGTTTTGATTTGGCAAAAAAAAAATCTTGCTATATATTGTGTTTACTATCTGGATTCCTCCCACATCTAGTGATTGTTGAAGTCAAACAATCAAGAGGATATCCACAACCCAGTCTTGAGTTATTAACAGATTTACACACAGGCAAGTAAAAGGGATGCAATCACCATGACTGCGCTAAAAAAACAAATAGAAGCTAGCAATTTCGACATCGAACTCCAAACCACCTCCGTTGATATCTGGGATACCAAATATCGATTAAAGACCAAAGATGGAGCGCCCGTCGACAAATCGATCGATGAAACTTACCAACGAGTTGCTCGAGCTTTGGCCGATGTCGAGGCCAAAGACAAGCAAGAAGATTGTTACGAGCAATTTTTGTGGGCACTCAGGCATGGTGTGATTCCAGCCGGAAGGATCATGTCAAATGCAGGTGCGTTAGCGCACAAACCGGCAACATCCACCATCAATTGTACCGTCTCTGGCACCATCGGCGATTCGATGGACGGCATTCTTGAAAAAGTACACGAAGCAGGCTTAACACTCAAAGCAGGCTGTGGAATCGGTTACGAATTTTCAACATTACGTCCTAAAAATGCTTACGTTTCCGGCGCCGGCGCTTACACGTCTGGCCCACTTTCCTTTATGGATATTTACGACAAAATGTGTTTCACCGTATCAAGTGCTGGCGGTCGTCGTGGAGCACAAATGGCCACTTTCGATGTGGGGCATCCGGATGTCATGGACTTTATTCGTGCAAAACGCGAAGACGGCCGATTACGTCAATTTAATTTATCGCTTCTAATCACTGATGAGTTCATGCAGGCAGTAATCAACGATCAAGACTGGCACCTTGCCTTCCCCTTGACCGAAAAAGAAGTTGAAGTTGATAACATCGATATCAAAGATCCAAAACAAGTTATTTGGCGCGACTGGCCGGCAAAGGACAGTTATATCGTTGACAAAGAAGGTCGTGTTGCTTGCCGCATTCACAAAACCATTCACGCAAAAAACCTTTGGAACATGATAATGTCAGCGACCTACGATTACGCAGAGCCTGGATTTATCTTGATCGATAAAGTGAATGAAAAAAATAATAATTGGTTTTGTGAAGACATTCGAGCTACCAATCCTTGTGGAGAACAACCATTACCTCCCTATGGCTCATGCTTACTTGGATCCGTTAACCTGACCAAGTTTGTTAAAAACCCTTTCAGTGAAAAAGCTGAATTCGATTGGGATAAGTTTAAAAAAGCCGTCAAAATTTTCACTCGCATGCTCGATAACGTAGTTGAAATTAATGGATTACCATTAGATGGTCAACGCGATGAAATTTTAAGAAAACGCCGTCATGGTATGGGTTACCTTGGCTTAGGTTCTACTCTAACCATGTTGCGTAAAAAATACGGTTCAAAAGACTCGGTCGACTTTACAGAACAAGTTACTAAAGCGCTCGCAATGGAAGGCTGGCGAGCTTCTCTTGAGTTGGCAGAAGAGAAAGGCGCTGCGCCGATTATGGAAGAAACCTTTAAAGTAACCGGAGAAATGTTACGTAAACGTCCAGAAATGAAAAAAGATGGCATTAAAGTCGGCGATAAAATTAAAGGTAAAGTGTTGCATGCAAAATACAGCCGTTACATGCAGCAAGTGGGTCAAGAAGATCCAGAATTGATCGAGCAACTCGCCAAAGTTGGTGCACGATTTACTCATCACTCATCAATTGCACCAACAGGCACAATTTCGTTGTCATTGGCCAATAATGCGAGTAACGGTATTGAGCCAAGCTTCGCTCACCATTACTCAAGAAACGTCATTCGAGAAGGTCGAAAGTCAAAACAAAAAGTGGATGTATTCTCCTTTGAGTTACTGGCTTATCGAGCGCTCATTAATTCAAAAGCAATGCCCTTTTCGGATCAAGAAGACGAAAAGCTGCCCGAGTATTTCGTAGCGTCAGATGATATTCAACCGATGCAACATGTGGATATTCAAGCCGCGGCTCAAAAATGGATTGACTCATCAATATCGAAAACAGCCAATGTGCCGACCGATTTTGATTATGAAAACTTTAAAGATATTTATCTTTATGCTTACGAGCAGGGCCTAAAAGGTTGCACTACCTTTAGATTCAATCCAGAAGTATTCCAGGGCGTTCTGGTGAAAGAGCAAGACCTGGAAAATACTACCTATCAATTTACGCTTGAAGATGGTTCAACTCTTGAAGTAAAAGGTAATGAAGAAATTGAATACGATGGTGAAACACATACTGCAGCCAATTTATTCGATGCCTTAAAAGAAGGCTACTATGGCAAGTATTAACCAACGAATCTCAATTGTAAGGAATTAATCATCATGGTACACAAAATTACTAAAAGCATTGTTGGTTACAAGGTTAAAAAACCTGACGCGCAAGCGGAGCAACCAGCAGCAGAAGAAGCACCAAAGAAAAGTGCTGATATCGTGCAAATGCACGAAAGTGTTGAACGCCCAGAAATGTTATTGGGCTCCACTTATAAAATTAAAACACCACTATCAGAGCATGCACTTTATGTCACGATTAATGACATAGTGTTAAATCCTGGTACTGAGCATGAACTGCGTCGCCCTTTTGAAATATTCATAAACTCTAAAAACATGGATCACTTTCAATGGGTCGTTGCTTTAACTCGTGTTGTCTCTGCTGTCTTTCGTAAAGGCGGAGATTGCACATTCTTAGCGGAAGAGCTTAAAGCTGTATTTGATCCTAAAGGCGGCTATTTCAAACGCGGCGGTCGCTTTATGCCCTCATTGGTCGCTGAAATTGGCGAAGCCATTGAGTCGCATTTGAAAATGATCGGCTTACTTAAAGATGATGAGTTGGACGAACATCAGAAAAAGCTAATCGCAGAAAAGAAAGCTCAATATGAACAAGTCACTGCCAAAAAATCGGAAAGTGAATTTCCAGAGGGCGCTCAACTGTGTAATAAATGCATGGTAAAAGCGTCAATTATGATGGATGGTTGCATGACGTGTTTGAACTGTGGTGATTCTAAATGTGGTTGAGCAATGAATTTTATATAATAATGTAGACTGCATTATCCACCACAATATTCATTACTAAGCCCCCTAACACTGTGTTTTTGGGGCTTTTTCATGTCTCGATGTCCTACTGATAACACTACCCTGTAATATTCTTTGTTGGCCCCATTCGCATTGAGTAAAACTTTTATCATCTCTCGATATATCAGTAGAAATCTTCATCAATAGTGCGAACTCAGAAAGATGCTCAAAAAAAGGTATTGGAATCTGGATCAATGATATTATCGCAGCCTATTGCGCAACTTTGCTAGGTGCACTAAGCTCTAACGTTATTTATGAATCATCCAACCTAATTCTTATCATTTTTCTAGAGGTCACTCTGCTTAGTACATAGTTTAATTTATTAGAGCCCCAAAAAACAGTGATACGAGATTGACCTAAATACCGTGATTAAAATGTTCTTCTGCTTAAGCAATGTTGGAAAATTTTACGATTAACGTAAATAATTACGTTTAAGACACTTTTTAAAGATTTCGATGTTGAACGCTTAATTAAGAAGTGATTAATGAAAAACATTCTACAATCAACTAAATATCCACCTTAAACTCTATGGCCAATATAACAAGATTGCTGTTTCAATCGTTATTTTATCTTTTATTATTTACACCATGTATTTTGCATCTCAAAGGATATGCAAAAAAAGAGAGCCAAGCCGATCTATTTAGCTTAGGACAATTGAATTTTCAATTTGTCGCGGATGATGCAGCTATCTCCACCTGTTGTACCTCAATAACACAAGACCAGTCTGGATTTATCTGGTTGGGCAGCCAAAGAGGTTTATACAGATTTGATGGCTACGAATTCAAACGATATATACACGATCCCAATCAGAGAGATTCATTAGCCGGAGACTTTGTTTACAGTCTCTGGAGTGCAGCAGATGGAAAAATATGGATTGGTACCATAAATGACGGCGTTTCGACTTACCATCCTGAAACAGATAGTTTTAGCCACTACAGAGGGTCGAAAGAATCGAATACCGGTTTACTCAATAATGAGATACGTACTATAACAGGAGATAACAAAGGAAATATTTTTGTAGGAACCAATGAGGGATTAAGTCACATTAATGTCGAAACTAGAGAAATAACCAACTTTAAAGACATTCAAGGTTGCCCCACTGCTTACCAGACAAAGCAAATACGATCGCTCGTGTATGACGAAAAAGGCACCCTATGGATGGGTACCACATCAGGTCTGTGCCGGTTAACGCTGCCTGAACTCCGGAAGAGTCTCTCGGCACCGAACTGGATTGATTCGGTTAGGGGTGAGGAATGGTCTGACTTTAACTCTCAAACAGTCTATCGGTTGTTTAAATCAAGAGACAATAAGATTTGGGTAGGCACACGCAGTCATGGCGCTGCTAGCATTAACATCGCTACCGGGGAGATAATCCGTATTCCCTATTCACCCGATTCAAATGAAGCACTTGGTCATGGATGGGTATTCGCTATAACACAACCTAACGACACGGATATATGGATAGGTACTTTTGGTGGTGGAATTGATGTTGTCGATGCAAAAAGTGGCAAGGTAAATCAAAAACTACGTCATGATGCCTCTAACGAGAGGAGTCTGAGCTCAGATTACATTGGGGCATTATTAACTGATGAATCCGGGCTTATATGGGTAGGAACCTGGGGAAATGGATTAAGATTTTACAATACTCACAATAATGCGTTTCGAACATTAAGGCATAGTCCTTATAAGCCGATGTCACTTAGCAACTCAGATATCAGTGCTATGATAGAGCTTAAAAATGGCGATGTATGGATCGGCAACCGAAAAACAGGCATTGATATTTTAAAACCAGGAAAGGGATTGGTAAAAGGTATCCGCCCCAACTCAGAGAGCAACTTGAGTCTACCTGATGGTTTTATTAGGGTATTGCTTCAAACTTCCGATGGCGCAGTTTGGATAGGAACTTTTAATTCTGGACTTTACCGTTACACAGAATCTGAACCAGAATTAGAAAGTTTTGCTATCGACAATAAGGTCGCCAATATTCAAATTAGTGCGCTTTACGAGACACCTGACAAACATCTATGGGTCGGCACAAATTACAATATTGCTAAAATAGATTTAACCACTTTGCAATTCACTCCTTTAAAACAGTTCGAAAACATTGATTTAGTCAGAAATAAAGGTATTAACTCATTTAAAATGACGAAAGACGGGGTTTTGTGGATCGGCACCCAAAACGGTCTTTTTGCGCTATTGACTCACAGTAACAAATTACTTCCTATAAGTTTCGCCGCCGGCACTACAAATATATTATCTGATAATACTATTGAAAGTTTGGTGATCGACAATGAAGGAACTCTATTCGTTGGTACTTCTGAAGAAATAGTAAAGTTAGTTAGTTTCGATAACAGCAAGGCTGTTTTTGAGTCTGTTAGTAATAATATCGATACCCCAGACTTCAACAGTTCCAATCTCATGGTTGACCAGTTCGGCAAAATTTGGCACGCAGAAGGTTGGCTAAACCCTAAAGAGAAGACATTCCAATCCTTAAGTGAAGAAGATGGCTGGACTATAGGCAGCAATTGGTCTGGCTCTTACTACCAAATGCGTGATGGAACCCTGCTCTTCGGCGGAACTGAGGGATTACTGATGGTCGAACCAGAATTACTTAAACCTTGGGACTTCCAGCCCAACTTAGTCATCAGCCAGTTAGAAGTGAATAACAAAATAACCACCATTCCTCAAAAATTAACGTTAACACCAGATACCCAAAGTTTTTCTGTCCAGTTTTCAGCTCTGGATTATAGCGCCCCTGGCAAGATTACATACGCCTATCGTCTAGAAGGATATGATAATGACTGGGTTGAAACTAACGCGGGTAACAGACGTGCTACTTACACTAATCTACCTCCTGGCAATTACACACTTAAAGTGAAAGGAACAAATCGACACGGAAAATGGAGCGATAAACGGGTTAAGTTTGCCATTGTGCAGCAACCAGCTTGGAATGAGACTTGGTGGTTTAAGTTGATGCTTCTACTTGCTTTTTCGGGATTAACTTATTTCATAAGTTGGGCAAGATCAAGGTCATTAGAAAAACAAAAGGCTGAGCTGAATCACTTAGTTCAACTAAGAACATTGGAGTTGGAAGAAAAAAACAAGCAATTGGAAACAGCTAGCTTAACTGACCAACTGACCGGTGCGAAAAACCGCCACTTCTTCGAAAGATTTATTCATCAAGAAATAAAGCAGCAACAACGTACCAATGAAAACCCAAAAGCCTCGACTCGATCCTGCATCGGTATCATGATTGTAGACGCCGATCATTTCAAACAGGTTAATGACGTACATGGACATAATGCAGGTGACCAGGTATTGATTCAGCTGACCCAGGTATTGCAAAATTGTTGTAGAGAAAACGATTGGGTAATTCGGTGGGGAGGCGAAGAATTCCTAATCGTCTGTCGATCAACGACACTATCTGCACTACAAGAGTTAGCTGAAAGAATAAGAAAAGCCATCGAATTTCATGACTTTAATATCGGCGAGGGAAAAACACTTAAAAAAACCTGTTCAATTGGGCTCTGTGAATGTCCTTTCATTGAAGGAGAACAAATCTTTACGATAGAGCAAACCCTTCACATGGCAGACTTGGCGCTTTATATGGCGAAAAGTAATGGTAGAAATGCTTGGGTGAGTATATCTAATCTTGCAGAACATCCAGATGCTAGCACAAAACAGATAATCCTAGAAGATATTGAAGGAGCAACCGATAAAGGTTATTTACAAATTACTTCTTCAATAAAAAGACTAAACAAAAATAAATAAGTTTAATGAATTTTCATTAATGCTCTACTCACAAACTTATAAAATGATGAAAAACATAAAGTTGTCTGTGAGCCATTCAAATACATCTTTACAACGTTTTACCGAATACTTTCTTTCTCTTGCATAATTAATTTGAGTCTTTGTGTCATTTTCTCCATTGACTTGAGTTTTTCAATAATCGTCATTTCCTTGACCATCTCATCTACTTTTTCCACCAGATAACTTTCTTGCTCTTCACTTAAATCAAGAACATGGAATGAAGCATAAATAGTTTCCGCCAGCTTTTCTTTCATCGATCGTGTATCTCGAGCTAACTGCTCAATCGAATTTGAAAATGTCGTTGCTAAAGTCGAAATCTGCTCATCTATTTCCAATAATAGAAAGTCACTGAGTATGTCTTGCCATTTACTTTCCAGTACTTCAATGACGACAGCAACCATATCTCGTATACGACCGGATTTAATCTCATCATCAGGCAAGTTTTTAATAAGAATTGCACAATTTCGTCCATTACAAATAAGTCGCTGATTAAAATTAAACAGCCGGCCTTTATCCTCTAAAGCCGTAAAAAGCTGTGCGACTAATTCGGTTTCATTTTCCAATCCATAAACCTGACCACTCCGCGGCTCAAATAAGCGTATCGCACAAGTTAAACCGGCTTGACTAAAAAAATCTCGCAAATATTCGCAAATATCTTTGGCCGAAGACAAACTTAATAAGCTTTTCGCCATTTGAACAATTTGTCCGTATTCGGAAGCTTCCATCATAGCTTCAAATGCAACTGACTGAGACTGTTTTATTGCATCTTCATTTTGTAAATCTCTCTGAATATGTGAGATAGCCTGCTTGATCTTTAAAATAATTCCATAAGCTGACATTTGAGAAATGACAATCTCGTCAACACCTAGCTCAAACAAATCAATTAACTTATTAACTTCTTGATTTCGAATTAAGCTCACCGAAAAAAAGCCGGAAAGTATTTCTTTATTAAGATTTTTTTCATAGAAATCTCTAACATAAAAGAGAAGAACTTCTTCATCTTCATGAATACTTGGTAGATCTGAGACATCTTGATACCACAAAACTTTATTAAAATATTCGCTGATTGATTTAAATAATACGTTTACAGAGTGATCATTGGATTCAATAATATGCAAAGGAGGAAGCTCATTACCTGGTTTCTTTTCAAATCGCATGACTCCCATTTGATGAAAAACAGGCGTTAAATCTTGACCGGCGTATTCTAACAGTTCATTAAACTCTAAAGGTTTTGAGAAAAAGAATCCTTGAAGTAATGCATCTCCCAAATCCAATACCCTCTTAAGTTGCTCAGGATTTTCAATACCTTCAACAACGATTGAATAATCCAGTTCTTGCGACAATGCGATTATCGATTTAACAATGGCCAAGCTCGATTCTTTTTGATCAATTTGGCTAGTAAATGATCGATCCACTTTTATTTCGTTGAAAGGTAATTCTTGAATACTTCCTATGGTTGAGTAACCGGTGCCAAAATCATCAATCGAAAGTCCAAATCCCTTAAGTCGCAATTTAACCAATGCCGCTATCGCATCGCTCGTTGGAGAAATCGCACTGGATTCAGTTACTTCAAGAGTTACGCGCTTACTAGGAATTTTATAACGCTGAAAGAGCTCACTAACAAAATCGACAAATGAAAGATTTATATCTTCAGCAGATATATTAAATGACATATTGATTTCTAAACCAAAGGTTTGCAATTGCTGACAGTAGTTTGCGCTAGTTTCTAAAAACAACCGAGTAAACTTAGACATCAATTGATATTCTTCAATCTTGTGAATGAACTCAACGGGATTAACCACCCCTCGTTGTGGATGTTTCCAACGAGCTAAGCACTCTACCGATGTCATACTCATACTCAAACTACTGATTTGTGGTTGAAATACAGGAAAGAATTGCTTTTCGGACAATGCTCGTTGAATTTCACTTTTAGTAACCCATGTTCCAATAGGTTTTGAGTTCAAGCTTTTTGCTTCCTTATCGCTTTTCTTAGCCGAAATGATCGGATTAACCATCGATTTGAAAGTATCAAATGAAAAAGGTTTGGATAAGTAACCATCTATCGTTAAGCCATTCTTTTTTGCCAAAGAACAGCTGGATTCGATAACCGAGTTATCCAATCCAGAGACAAAGACAATATGACCTTTGTAGGTTCGCTCGACGAGCTTCTTGATGACTTCTAATCCATCCTCTCCGGGCATGTTGATGTCCAAAAAAATCAAGTCGAATTCTTTCGTTTTGTTTTTACTGTACTCAAACCAGGAGTCAAAATATTGACAATTAATCCCTATTTCCTTACAAAACTGGACGATTAAATCACCCACTAAGTCATTGTCATCGATAACAGCAGCAATACACATAACCATCTCTAAGCATTTTAAGTTTAACTCGCATTGTTATCTAAAAGCCAAGATTAAAGAACAATGAAATATCCGTCTCTCTAGTATAGTTAACACAAAATTAATCGCTCAGAACAAAGTGTCATTTCTCATAAAGAGATAATCACAAATACATTTAAACTCACTGTAATTAATCTATATTTAAAGATTATCGATTAACTTAGTTTGAAGTTTCTTAGATAACTCATCTCTAAATGTGATTTCAAAAGTATTTCGTGAATGTATAGAGGTTTTGGATGCAATGTGAATAAAAGTAAAGCTGCGAATACCAAAGTTAAATTGATATGGATATGAATTCGAACCAAATTACATTCCAAGAATCTCTCACAGTGCTAGAGACCAGTAATGTGATGATTTGTACTGTCGATCAGAACGGATATTTTGTTTACCTCAATCCATCTTGGACCGAAAATCTTGGGTGGTCTATCGAAGAACTCAAAAGAAAACCCTTCGCAAATTTTCTTCACCCTGATGATATCGAAATCTCAAAACAGGCCGCTCAAAGTGTTTTTTCTACGAAACAAGAGGTTAAGTTTTTTACCAATCGATATCGCACCAACTCGGGAAACTACCGCACATTTGAATGGTCAGCTCGGTTGTCAGACTCATTAAATTTAATTATTGCGACAGCTACAGATATTACAGACAAAGAGAAATTACGAAGAGACTCAAAGTTTTCATCACAAGTATTATCAGCCGCCGCGGATGTAGCACACTTAGGTTATTGGAAAGTTGATTTAACTAGTCAATCTGTCGAGTGGTCTGACGAAGTATATCGAATTCATGGCGTTACGCGGGATACTTATCGGCCAACTTTAGAGTCAGCCCTTAATTTTTATCATCCGGATGATTTTGAAAAAGTTAAAAGCTTAGTGACTCAAGCATTGAAAAGTCAAAAAGAATACTATTATCAAAAACGAATTGTACGCCCCGGAGGAGAAATTCGGCATGTTGTCGCGAAAGGTGTCATAGAGCGAAATGAAAACAATGTTCCAAAGAGTGTATTTGGAGTATTCCAAGATATCACCGAGATACAGCAAATTATCAGCGAGAAAGACCTACTTTCTAAAGTCGCGGAATACACAATTACTGGAATTGTCGTTACCGACTACCGAAAAAAAGTCCTGTGGGTAAATCAAGCTTTTGAAGCGATGACAGGCTATAACCTGGAAGAAGTTCATGGCAAATCACTTGGTCAATTCTTGCAGGGAGAAAAAACAAATAAAGAAACCATTACCGAAATTAAAGAGCGTTTAGCTCAAGAAAAGCACGTGAACGTTGAGATTCTCAATTACCACAAAAAAGGGTTTAGCTATTGGAATCACCTCTATATTGCACCGGTTATTCAAAATGGAAACGTTACCCACTTTATTGGTATTCAACACGACATAACAAAGCAAAAAGAACATCAGGATATTATCGCCAGAATGCAGCGGATGGATACCATTAGCGAGTTGGCAGCAGGAATTGCCCACGACTTTAACAATTTACTCGCGATTATTGAGGGTAACCGTGAGCTTATCGAAATGAAAGCTAAGCAATTAGAAGTGAATGAGCATTTATCAAAAATGAAATCAGCTATTAGTCGAGCAACGCAAACGACCCAAAAACTCTTAAAATCATCCAAAAAATCTTCGCTCGAAAAAACACACTTTAATGCCAATGTTCTTCTAAATGACCTTATGGATTTACTCAACGAAGCCATCCCCAATAACATTTCACTGACTTGGGAAATCGACTCCGAGTGTCTAATTAAAATAAGTCGCTCAGATCTCGAAGACTCCATTACAAATATCATTATTAATGCATGCAATGCAATAGAGCATCACGGAACAGTCACTATCAAATCCAGCATAACCCATGAAATGAATCATTCAATGGATGGAGAATTTATTTATATAAAGGCTTCTGACAGTCAACGATATTGCCGAATTTCGATCCGTGATGATGGTTGTGGTATTGATGAAAGCCATCTCGAAGAAATCTTTTTGCCATTTGTCTCTTTAAGCCCTAACAAAACAGGAACCGGACTCGGTCTCTCAATGGTTGCCGGATTTGCCGCCAGAGAAGGTCTTGGCATTTCAATTAACTCAAAGCCCGACATGGGAACCGAATTCAACCTGTGGTTGCCTATTTCGGAAGACCTACCACAAGAACCTCAAAAATTAACGGTCAGTCCGGTCATCAATTTATCTGAGATTCATGCTGTGCTTATTGACGATGAAATGATGTTGCTTGAAACCAGTCATCAATTGCTGGAGTCTATGGGCATAAATGTACGCAGTTTTCTTCAACCCTCCGAAGGACTCAGTTACATCGACAATAATTTGGATAAAATCGATATTATTCTTACCGACGAAATTATGCCAGGCGAAATTCAAGGACATAATATTTATCAAAAATACCATACACTAAAGCCAGTAATAATTATTAGCGGTTACGAAGGAAACCTACCAGAAAGTCTTGCTAATGTGACAGTCATTAAAAAGCCCTTCGATCGAATGCTATTGCAAGATTCTATTAACGAAGCTATTGGTGAATTCAACGAGAAATCCTTTTAAGCCTTGTTTTCCTCCTCCAAGGCACATTTCCAGTAGAGATATTCACAACCTAAGCTGATTAAGCTATAATCAATATTCGCTGTGTATGTCGAAAAATCACTCCTTTCGGAGCCTTTTTCGTGTTTTTGCAGTAATCTTTTTGTTAAACCCGTTGTTCAAGTAGTTTTTCATGCCGACACAAATCGTAAAAGTTCAGCCCGCACGTCTCGATGAGGGCTGTATGGAAATCACTCTACGCTTGCTCCCAAGCAAAATTGAGAAGTGGTTGGGAAAAAAAGAAAAGTTAGAAATCTACAAAGGACAAGATACCGACTGGTATCGCTACCCTTGTTATACACCTGCAGCGCCTAAATTAGCCAAATTCTTAAAATCGATTTATCGAGGGTGGGAATTCCGCCATATTCAATATCAGTTCAAACAAACACTGAAAAAAGCCGCCAGTTAACGGATTGCCGGCGACGGATAATCAAGTAATGACAAGGTTAAAAGCCCGCATCCACCAGCTGCTGCCTGGTTAACGCAAAAACGCCATCACCACCTCGTTCAAACTGAATCCACTCGAAAGCAAGCTGTGGATAGTTATCAGCCAAAGCTGGCCAACTATTTCCCACCTCGACAATCAAAACTCCCTGCTCCGAAAGGTATTGGCTTGCCTCTTGGATAATACGGTGGGTTAAATCAAGACCATCTTTACCGGAAGCCAGTCCCAGCTCAGGCTCTTTCAGAAACTCATCGGGTAAATCGGACATATCCTCAGCATCAACATAAGGCGGATTAGACACGATCAAATCGAAAGTTTGTTGTGGTATTTGAGAAAATCCATCGCTCTGTAGCAAACAAACTCGGTCGTCCACCTGATGATGCTGGACATTGATGGTTGCAACATCGAGTGCATCTTCCGACAAATCCGTTGCGGTCACAAAGACATTCGGAAAATAATGCGCGCAAGCGACAGCAATACAACCACTACCAGTGCATAAATCGAGAATGGTCGACGGCTCTTGCACCCAAGCTTCAAAGTGCTGCTCTATCAATTCAGCAATGGGCGATCGTGGAACTAACACGCGGTCATCAACATAAAATGGCAGCCCACAAAAATAGGCTTCGTGTGTGAGATAAGCCAATGGGGTACGTTGATTAATACGTAATTTCATTCGCTCCAAAATTAATTCTTTTTCACGAGTAGTAAGCCGCGCATGGTAAAGCGAATCTGGGCAATCAAATGGCAACCGTAACGATTGCAAGACCAGCGCGACAGCCTCATCCCATGGATTATCCGTGCCATGACCAAAATACACTTCAGACTCATCTAATCGACTGGTGCACCATCGCAACCAGTCCACTACTGTGAACAATTCTTTTTTTGCTTCTGAGCAAAGCGTATCATCCAGAAAATAACTCATTAAAACTGCCCCATCTCAGGCTTGAGCAAGTCAAGCATCTTTTCTCGAACCTTTTGCGATAACTGACTCCGCTTATCAAGCGTAAACTCTGAAGCATCGATTGGTTGGCCGATACGGAACTCAACCGTTTGATTACAGTTCATACGAAATCGGTTTTTTGGTAAAACACGGTGAATGTCTTTAATCACAACCGGAACAATCATCGCCTGAGTTTCAATGGCCAGATGCATACCCCCTTTTTTAAATGGCAATAACTCACCATCAACCGAGCGTGTTCCTTCCGGTGCAATCCAAATCATTATGCCATCTTGCATGCGTTCTCGCGCCAGCGCCAAATCCCTTTTTGCCTCATCTTTATTCGAGCGATTAATAAACACAAATTCGCTCATTTTCATTGCTCGTCCAAACAGTGGAATCCGAAACAGCTCTTTTTTAGCCAGCATTCTTAGAGTGCCCGGAATTGCCAGAAAGCTCACCGGAATATCGTAGATGCTCGAATGATTGCACATTATAATGTAACGCCGACCTTCGATCGGTTCAAAATGGCCTTTAATTTCAATGTTTAAATTAACGATTTCAACGAGTTTTGCCGACCATTGTCGAATAACACGATCCACTTTCGTTCTTGGCGACTTAGAAGTCAGTACCGTGTAGATTGCTTTCCCGCAGAAATAAAAAGTAACCAGCCAAGAAGCCAGAGAAATCAGTAAAGTGCGCAATAACCCTAGCTTTTGCTCGGTCGAAGGAGCCCTAGAGGAGATCGATTTGTTCAACAATATAGCACCTCACCAAACAGTAAACCGGCGATTTTACGAGTTTTCTAAGTGGATTTCTAGAAAGACAGTCGATTAAGCAGTTTTATCAGGTGAGTAAATCGCAGAAACCTGCCACCGCCCTTCGGTACCCGTAGAAGAGCACTGAACAATCTGCGCGGTTTGATAACCGCCTATTCGATCATCTGAGGTTAACACCTGAGTCAATCGAGCCACCAAAGGCATGTGACTCACCAAAACCAAAACATCAGCGTCGGAATGCTCAATAAACTGAGCTAAAATCTCAGGATCCGCGTCGGGCGTTAGCAGCTTTTCTTCAACTCTTTCTGATGGAACCATCGATAGTGACTCCAGCAATAAATCACAAGTCTGCTTAGCTCGGCGGTAAGGACTGTGCCAAACAACACAGTCACTTGCCAAATCCAACTTGCGACAAACCGATACAACTTCTTCTCTGCCGAGATCCGTTAGCTCCCGCTCAACGTCACTATTGGCATGCCATTCGGCCTCGCCATGACGCATAATATAAAGCGTTCTCATCAAAGTTCCTTTAAAAAGTTTTTGACCAACTGCAAGCCTTCGCTCGACAATCGAGGCCCAAACTCTTGTACCAGCCGTGCAGAGGCAAAGCTCGCCAACCGACCTGAGGTTTCATAATTGAAGCCGTGGGTAATTCCGTAGAGAAATGCTCCTGCAAACAAATCGCCCGCACCGTTCGTATCAACCGCTTTCACTTTGTGCGCGTCAATGTCAATTCGACGCTCACCGTCCCATAGAACAGCGCCTTTTGGGCCTCGCGTTATTGCAAATGTTTTTGCAACATCCTTTAAAGCATCGAATGCTCGTTCAATATCAGATGATTCTGTATAGGTAATGGCTTCTTCTTCATTACAAAACAAGATATCGACGCCAGTGCCCACCATATCTTTTAAACCATCATGGAAAAACTTAACCATACTCAGGTCAGAAAAAGACATCGCGACTTTCAAGCCCTTACTTTCAGCAATTTGTTTGGTTTTCATTGCTGCTTCGCGTGCCGCATCAGTACTGACCAAATATCCCTCAATGTACAACCACTCGGATTCATTTAAAGCTTGTTCATCCACTTGCTCAAAACCTAAGTCTCCGGTAATTCCCAGATGAGTATTCATCGTTCGGTCTGCATCGGGAGTCACCATAACGATGCAACGCCCTGTATGCCCAGCTTCTCGGGTTTGCTCAGTCAAATTAGAGTTCACACCCTCACGCTCCAAATCCTCGGCGTAGAATGTGCCCATTTCATCATTCGCTATTTTACAACTGTAGAAGGTCTTAGCGCCCAATTTTGCAGCACCGATTACCGAGTTCGCTGCCGAGCCGCCACAAGCACGATGATGATGAGTACCGGGTAATGCATCGAGCAGAAAATTTTGACGTTCTTCATCAACCAACGTCATGATGCCCTTCTCGATTTCCAATTGTTTTAAGTTTTCCTCGCTAACTTCAACTTCAATATCAACGAGTGCGTTACCGATCCCATAAATATGGTATTTCTTCATACTTGAGTGCCTTGTTTTATCGCAAATGTGTTAAAATTTATTCATTGTAACGAATAGACTGCATTAAACAGGCAGAGCTGAATAATTTCAAGACATGACGACATTATTTGTTGAACAACTTACAGTGATTGATTTTTCTTATTTTCACCCAACGCGCGGAATCGTTGGTGAAAGCTGGATTATGGATGTTGAACTCGAGGGCGATCTCGATGACAACGGTATGGTTTTTGACTTTACTCATGTCAAAAAACAAATTAAATCTCACGTTGATAAACTCATTGACCATAAATTCGTCGTGGCTAAAGATTACCCACTGTTAGATACTCGTTTAAAACATGACGAACTAGCGCTCGAACTAAAAACAGAAAGCGGAAAACTTTACCGCCATCTCTCGCCAGTTCAAGCCGTCGCTTTTGTTCCTGGTAATGAAATAACCATTGCAAACGCAACACCTTTCATCCATGACAGCCTTATGGCCATTCTTCCCAAAAACGTCACAGGATTAAACATCACTTTAAGGGAAGAAGTGATTGATGGTGCTTTTTATCATTACTCTCATGGCTTAAAGAAACATTTTGGAGATTGCCAAAGAATCGCTCATGGCCATCGATCACGCATCAACGTTTTTAGAAATGGTCAAAGAGACTCTCATTGCGAGCAAAGTATCGCAGAACGCTGGAAGGATATTTATTTAATTACAAAAGAAGATATTGCTGAAAAAACTGAACTTGGTGGACAACCCTACTATATTGTTCGTTATAGCGCTAATCAGGGATTATTTGAGCTAACTATTCCAGTGGAAGTTTGCGATATTTTATCAACCGACTCTACCGTAGAGTTAATTGCAGAGCATTTATGTCAATGCCTTAAAAAAGATTATCCAAACGATCGAATCAAAATTCGAGCTTTTGAAGGCGTTCAAAAAGGCGCTGTTTCAGAACACTAGCAAAGAATGCAATTAACAAAACTTAAACTCATTCAGTTGATGCCTTGTTAATTGCTCTATCTAAATAATACACCAATACTAAAGTTTGAACTCACTCCATATCGGACAGTGATCGGATGGTTTTTCCATACCGCGAATGTCATAGTCAATTCCTGCAGCGACACACTTGTCGTATAAATTTTTTGTCGCAATAATCAAGTCAATTCTTAGACCTCGTTTAGGATCATCTTCAAATCCTTTACTGCGGTAATCGAACCAGCTGTAACAATCATCCACTTCAGGATAGTATTTACGAAAAGTATCAAAATATCCTTTGTCCATTAATTCGTTTAACCACTCTCGCTCTTCCGGCAAAAAGCTGCATTTCCCAGTACGTAACCAACGCTTTTTGTTTTGCTCGCCAATACCGATATCAATATCTTGATGAGAAATATTAAAATCACCCATGATGATGAAGTTTTCATGAGGTTCTTTCTCGACCATTTCATTTAGGTCTCGGTAAAACCGTTCTTTTGCGGGAAACTTAGTTTCGTGAGCTCGGTTTTCACCCTGCGGGAAATAACCATTAAACACGCCTATCATTTTCCCATCAACGTCAAAAAATGTCGTTAATGCACGCCGCTGTGCATCCACTTCATCCGTTAAAAATCCTTTGACAACTTTAACCGGCTTCGTTTTCGAAAGTGTTGCAACACCGTAATGACCTTTTTGCCCATGAAACTCAACGTGATATCCAAGCTTTTCAACGTCTTCAACGGGAAATTGCTCATCAGCAACTTTTGTCTCTTGGAGCCCAATAACATCAGGCTGCAAACGATTAATGACTTCTTCAAGCTGATGTAACCTTGCGCGAATACTATTTATATTGAAAGAAACGATTTTCAATTGAAATCTCCAACAACTTTGTTTTTTTAGTTCTACTCTTTGTGTTTATCGAAATACCGACCGAACAACACAATAAATAACAATCAATACCGACCATCCCGTCATTTATTTAAACGACAATAGTTCCTTTGAACTCGGCTATAACCAGATAATCGATGGCTTTTCAACACTCTCCTTTTTTAGCGAACAGGTGTTTTTGTCGGCTGCTTTCAGTGTGATTTTTCTTTCCATTAATTCATCCCGTCTAAAGCTATGAACTGAAACTTCATCACCTGGATTATATTCAGAAAAGCGCGAATCTATGGAGCTAGCATCGACCTTAATTCCATCTATCGCAATCACAATATCACCGGCCGACAATCCTGCCAGATGCGCATTCGAGTCATGATATACGACCGATAATTCAGCTCCCATACTATGACTTTTAACTAACGCACCCAAATTAACTTTTGCCTCATCCTTATCCGTTGTTAAATTTTTATAATCTTGTACAGTGTGCCAGGTTAATTGAACACCCGCTTCTTTTAGTAAATTTTCAAGAGGTAAATCTTCCGTTGAGTAAACAGCTTGTTGAATAAACTCAGCTAATTCAAGTTTAAACTCACTCTTTAATAAACTTTCTAACTCTGTTTCTTCCAAACCTTTATGTACGCTACCATAAGATTGCCATAAGTACTGCATGACATTCTCCAGCGATTGTTTGTTGCCTGTCTGCTGACGAATTATTAAATCCAAACATAAAGCAATCAATTTCCCTTTTGTGTAATAACTGACAATGGCATTCGGTGCATTCTCGCCCTGCAAGTAAAAACGCGTCCAGGCATCAAAACTCGATTCAGCCACACTCTGAGTTAAACGCCCCGCCCCTCGATACACTCGCGTGATAACTTGAGCGATTAGCTTTAAATATTGTTCTTCATTAATAACGCCCGCTTCATAAGTGATTCGATCTTCGTAGTAAGACGTGATTCCTTCAAAAATCCACAATTGCTCTGTATATGTTTCTTGACTCAAATCATATGGCAAAAAACTGGCTGGCTTAATTTGCTTTACATTCCAGGTATGAAAATATTCGTGACTGCACAAGGTTAAAAAATTGATGTAATTATCAGATAATGATTTATCTTCCTGGCTCGGCAAATCTTTACGAGAGCAATGAAGCGCTGTTGAACTTCGATGCTCAAGTCCGCCGTATCCATTGCCTAAAACCGTTACTAAAAATACATATTTATCAACACAATTTGGCAGTTCGCCAAAAATTTGAATTTGTCTTTCACAAATAAGTTTTAGATCAGCGACGATTCTCTGTGTGTCTGCCTTGTGTTTTCCATAAATAGCCAGCTGGTGAGGAACTCCCAACACGTCAAACAACTCGATTGTTAAGTCAGCCATTTCAACGGGGTGATCAATTAGCTCTTGATAATCCTCAGCGAAGAAATCCCAAGTTGAAACATTAGAGTCTTTAATCGGCTTTTCATGTTGAGTTGCATCACCGCTAGGTGTCATTGATGTCGCAATCACCCAGTCATTAGCAAAATTTTCTTTAGGTTTGTGAATGGATAACTCACACTCACTTTCTTCCATCCCCTCTGGAAAAAGAAATAAACTGGTCCCATTGAAAAAAGCGTGTGTTTGATCTAAATGCGCACCACGCACAGATAAGTCCCAGGCATAAACTTGGTATTCGAGAATAACATCACGCGAAGTATTTTTTAGTTGCCAGGTGGAGCCACTGATCTTTTTGTAATCAATGGATTGATTAGCGGCATCATATGCTTTGAATTGAACAATATGACGCGCAAAATTACGAATCATATAGCTGCCAGGAATCCACTGCGGAAGAGAGAACACTTGCGATTCTCTTGCACTATCCAACTCCAGACGTACTCTGAATAGATGAGCAGCGGCATCTTCTATCCATACTTGATATTTCATTACGTCATTTTGATTATTTTGAGCCATTGCATTCCCAAACGATTATCGATTTTCCACAATTCTATAATATTCGATCGGGTGATTGCACGTTACGGCTCATATCCTTTCTTCAAGTAAAAAGAAATCATCAAACCAATTCCTTTTGATTAGATAGGTGAGCGATTTCCCTTATATTTTTAATTGTTTTTAATGAGATTAAGCGGCGAATTTATCATCAGCTCCATGAAGTTCCATAAGTGCAATATAAAGCTCAACTGCTTCAGAAGCTTCTTCAGGAGTCGCATAAGGACCTAGCAGGTCGCCCTCTCTGGTTTTGAAATACCAGCTATTACCTCGTTGTACATAGCGAGAGCTACAACTGAACTCTTGCTCAAGAATATCCGTCTTACGCACAGTGTTGTCCTGCCTTTGTTAAAAACTATGACTCAAATCCTTTGACGAACGTCCCTTTAATCCGTTAGAAATCATAGTGAGAACCAGTTCACAGATCTAGGTTATTTGAGCGTTACTATTTCACAAAATCCTGTATAGCCCGGTTGAACACTGTTTTTTTGGCATTTTTAGATTCTTGAGGAAATAAAAAACATCATGTAGGAATAATGAGCTAAAAGACAAAGTTGATGCTTAATCGAATTAACGGATACTTTTATTCATCTTTGCAAATGAAGATTCTACGCAGAAATAAAAAGCCCAGCAAAAATTAAAGTCTTTACTGGGCTCAAATTAATTATTTTAAATATAGAGATTAATTTCAAATCTCTACTCTGCTTTTTATGCGACGTCTTCCAGATTTTCAAGCAAAGCCATTAGAATACTGGCCTTCCGAATAGTATCGTCGTAAGAAACTTCTGGTCCAACGGGAGGATTGTCTTGAATTTTCAAGTACCATCCATCATCGTTGTTATATATGAAATAACTTAACGCCGCAGCTCGATTTTCACTCGCTCTTTCCATAGCGTATACCTCACCTTCATTAGTAAATAACAAAAAACGACTCGCCAATTCCTTTGCAATAAGTCCGCTTCATCCTTGAGGGTTATCGTTCAAACTTTCGCCATTTTAATGTGATGCAAATCACATTTATAGGTAAATTATTAACAAATTTATTATTGATTATTCACAGTACTTGATACTTTTTCACAAAAGTCTCTTTTCCTTTATAATCATAGACTTACTGTGATTAGGAGGCTTCAAAACTTATACTTTCTCACTTATAAGCCAGAATGTTTATCCACTAAATGCAAATTTTCGGCACATGCTGAAAAATGCAGTATCAAGAAGAAAAGCATAGCTAATGAGTCTTGGAGTCAGCAAAAAACTTACACCAGTCAATGGTTTTGATTCGACGGATTCATAGTCTAAAACTACATAGGAAGCCTTTTGCTCTTACATTGACAGTTTCGCTAACAAACGCTGGCGATTTCTTACAAGCAAGGTAACTTCAACCTTTGAAGCAGGAGCAAAGAGAACCGATCATGGCTTCCTCTCTTTGTTCCTGCAGATCGTTCGTGAATAGAGAACCAGCCTTTTAAATAATGCTCTAAAACTCATCTTCCATTTAATTTTTCCTTAACTGAGCACAGCCAGAACTTTTATGGTCTTTTTAATGATTCCTGTATTTAGATAGTTTTAATCACGCGCTCGAACAAAAACAGGTGAATTAGGTTCCTCTACCACATCTTTTTTAACATTACTCCAATTAAGATTTGGGTATTTTTTTTGTAATAAAGCCAAATCTCTCTTAGACTTATCGGAAATCATCCAATAACCAGACCCGACTAAAGGAACTCCGATAAAGTTTTTTCCGTTGTATACCGGCTGAATTGCATATTCACCAATATAAATAATTTTTCCAGCCTCTGCTTGAAACTTAAGAGAAAATTCATCCTTTGAGCTCCAACGTGAGTGTGTATAAGCGTATGATTGAGTCATTTCAGTTGCAAAGATTTCATAGGTTCCAGCTGGAACTATATATGCGAAAATATTACCTGAGTTTTTACTTTCTTTGAAATCAAAGTCGTATCTACCAAAAGGAACATTTTTGTCCACTTTTCCCTTTATAATATTGCTGTAGGGATTTTCATCATTAATTGATCTAAATTGTAATGACCAACTGTCAAAACTTTGTAGTCCATTAGCTCTAGATAAAGAACCAACAATGAGAGAAGAGTTGCCATTTATAGCATCAGCCTTAATTACTTTTGGTAACTCAGGTCTGGCTGTACAGCCTGCAATAAAAAAACTAACGAATATTGTTATTGATGAAATAAATTTATTCATAGTTATCCTTTGATAATCTTTGCCATTATATAAAATACTTAACAGCCGTGCTTACGACGACGTTGAAGCGACAGAGCCACAGAAAAAAACGTACAGTATGTAAGTTATACAGTGTAGCATACCTCGGTTTAGTTTTTATCGATTCAAATTCCCAAGCGATTTAGTATGTCTATCGAGAATTTCTGAACAACCCTAAAAACCGAGCTATGAATAAAGGCGCAATAAATCTCTAAGCATTTCAGAGGATTCACAATACCTATCTTATTCTCCGACGTAAGAGGAAACGCGTACTCAACCAGCATTCAGTTTCACAACTGCGAGTAAAAAAACAAATATAATTAGGAAAGTTTACTTACGATTTTTAGGATATGGACCATAAGAATGATGCACGGAGCCGGAGTTTTTTTTCTATTTACTTCAATACATTAAAACTCACTTGGTGCACTTTTGATGTAAAGATTTGAATTGAATTCTGATATACAATCATTAACAATTCGCTTAGAAGCGCTGTTGTTTTTGACGCCTATCTTCAGCGCCTTGTTATGAGTATTTATAGGTGTACCAAATAGTATTGTCACCACTTTCATCACCTACTCCAATCTTATGGGGCAACCCAGCCGACTTAAAAATATTGTTCAGCTGAAGCATTTTCTCTTTTGCTTCCTCAAAGCTAGTTTCAATGTAACCACTCCCATTCATTAGTTCAGCGGTACTCGTTTCCATTCCAATCTCTATTTGGCTATCTACTCTATTTTTGAGAACGCCTTTATTGTTAAATCCAGACGAGTAAACATATAACCCTAGTTTAGCCAGTTCGATATGCGCTTTTATAGGTTCCAAACCTTTTGGAGCAACAACCTCAAAGTAAAAGCTACCTTCCATATTAATTACACATAACATCGTACACACTGGCGCAAAGCCGCAGGCGAAGCAAATGAGTGTGATGCACCTTGTTATGACTTTTTATTTGCTAACTTTTCAATTAGTTTAGGATCATTGTTTATTTGCTTCTCTATAATGTCAAGAAGGTCACTTGTACTTGGTTTCCCGATGGGAACGAAGTCAAGGATGATACTTACCAATACCACGCAGGCTAACGTGTATAGGTGAGGCTCACTATTTTCTATGATTCCAAAGCTGACTAAAGCTACAACTACCAAAGCATATGTAGCCATAGCACAGTAAAACGCTTTGATTTTGGTTTGATTTTTTCTTGCTACTAAGTACAGATTTAGATCACTTTCACTCATTGTTTCCTAATTCCTAAATTTAAGCATAATCAGTAATTATATTCACTAAAGCGCATTTAATAAGTATAAACAGCCTTAGCTTTTCAAATTACCCATAATTATCAGCTAGACATCAAAATATATCGCATAGAGATTTGCTTTATGGTAACTATTAAAAATCGAATAGAGAATGCCAAACGAGAAAAATATTAGGAACAGATATTAGGAAATATTCGGAAGTTAGTATGTGTTAATCATAAGAATGGTGCCCGGGGCCGGAGTCGAACCGGCACGGTGTTGCCACCGAGGGATTTTAAGTCCCTTGCGTCTACCAATTTCGCCACCCGGGCATTGCGCCCTCTAAAGAGGAAATGGAGGCTGGGGTCGGAATCGAACCGGCGTACACGGAGTTGCAGTCCGCTGCATGACCACTCTGCCACCCAGCCATCAGTCAGGGTTCTAAACGAACGACTAATAGCCCTGAGTTAAAAAAACCTCGAGACTTCTTCAGTTCGAGGTTTTTAACAGTTTAAGTAATTCAAAGAGTTAGAGTTACTTAAACTAGAATTTGGAGCGGGAAACGAGACTCGAACTCGCGACCCCAACCTTGGCAAGGTTGTGCTCTACCAACTGAGCTATTCCCGCGTCGTGTTAAGTGCGGTGCATTTTACAGTGTGAAATAAATCTGTCAAGCACCATTTTTAAATTTTTTCGTGAAATGTCATAACGGGCATTTTTTGTTCAAAAACAAGCTGTTACATCAACTCCACGGCGCGCATTATGCCAACTATTTTTGGGATGTCAAGTAGGGCCACGCAGCCTTTAAATAGATATACATTGACCACAATGTTAAAGCAACTGAGACATACAAAGTGAAATAACCCAAAATAATAAACAGTGGATAACCGTAGATATCAGCAATGGAAGGATTTGCCCCTCCCAAAATTAAAAAGAATATCGCTCCCAATTGCCATAACGTCTTCACTTTACCAATAAACGACACTTTAACGTCGGTCGATTTACCGTACTCTGCCATCCATTCCCGCAATGCTGTTATGGTGATCTCCCGGCCAATAATCACAAGCGCAGGAACGGCTATCCATGGTGTTTCGTAGAGCTCAACGATTAACACAATAGAAATGACGACCATTAGTTTATCGGCAACAGGATCAAGAAAAGCACCCAGAGGCGAGGTCATGTTATAACGCCGTGCAATATAACCATCAAACCAATCCGTCCAGCCTGCCACAGCAAAAATAATCGCTGCACCCTCATATTGCCAAGAAACAGGAAGATAAAATACCAGAACAAACACTGGAATCATTGCAATGCGGAAGGTCGTTAATATATTTGGAATATTCATGAATCGCTAAACTGTGGTCACTAACATTAATTGAAAAGCGTGAGACAATGATCGCTCGAATTGCCGTATTTTTCGCTCGCTCTTATTTTTCGTGGATGTGATTATAAATCTTTTCGGCAAGATGTGTATTAATCCCACGAACCTTTTTTAAATCTTCTAACGCGGCTGACTCAATATTTTGTAAACCGCCAAAATGCTTCAGTAGTTCTTGCCTCTTTTTCGCGCCAACACCTGGAATTTCTTCAAGCCAAGATTTTACTCGTGTTTTTCCACGTTTTGCGCGATGACCCGCTATTGCAAATCGATGCGCTTCATCCCTTATATGTTGAATAAGATGTAACGATGCCGAGCTATCAGGTAAGACCTGTGCAATGGAGTTACCGGGCTTAAATAACTGTTCCATGCCCGCTTTTCGCTCTGTTCCTTTAGCAACGCTGATTAAACAGGAATCGCTCAGGCCTAGTTCATCAAATGCTTTTTGCGCCGATTTTAACTGCCCTTTACCGCCATCGATTAAAATTAAATCGGGCATTGATGCTTCTTCTTTCAATAGCCGAGCATAGCGCCGACTGACCGCTTGCTCAATTGCGGCATAATCATCTCCGGGAGTCACATCAACAATATTAAACCGGCGATAGCTCTTTCGATCGGGCGCCCCCTCTTTAAACACAACACAAGAGGCAACGGTGCCCTCACCCATCGTGTGACTGATATCAAAACATTCCATGTGATTAGGAGCTGACGGTAAATTTAAATCCTTTTGTAAGGCTTGTAGTTTTTTCGTTTGATTGGTTTGCGAATTCAATCGCGACATCAAAGCTTGTTCACAATTTTGATTCGCCAACTTCACCCAACTCGCTCGATCACTTCGCACATTGTTGGAGACACGCACTTGTCGGCCTGCAATTTCACGTACGGCGGCAGACAACACGTCAATATCAACGTCACATTCACCTAATATAACTTCCGCTGGGACTTCACGACTGGATAAATAAAATTGCACGATAAACGACTCGGTTAATTCTTTTAGTGAATTAATAGACGTTACCTTTGGGAAAAAGCTTTTCGTTCCTAGCACTTTCCCTTGTCGAATAAAAACAGCTGTCACACAGGCAACACCAGCTTTTAAAGCCACCGAAAACACATCGGCATTGACTTCAGAGCCCGAAATGACCTGCTTTTCAACAACCTTACGCATACTGCTGATCAAATCACGATAATAAGCCGCTGACTCAAACTCCAATTGGTTGGACGCCTCTTCCATACGGCCTTTAAGCTCATCAATGACCTGTTCATCCTTTCCCTGATAAAACAGTCGAGTGAGCTTCACATCTTTGGCGTATTCTTCTTTAGAAATGTAATTGACACAAGGTGCTGTACAACGCTTTATTTGATACTGCAAACAAGGACGTGACCGATTTTGAAAGACAGAATCTTCACACTGCCGCACTCGAAACAGCTTTTGCAATAAGGTTAAACTTTGTTTGACAGCACCAGAGCTTGGAAATGGACCAAAGTAATCGCCTTTCGCTTTTTTCGCGCCTCGATGATAAGCGAGCCTGGGAAAATCTCCCTTCGACAAAAAAACGTAAGGATAAGACTTATCATCTCGAAAAATGACGTTGTAACGCGGCTTTATTTGCTTAATATAATTATTTTCTAATAACAGCGCTTCCGTTTCCGTATTAGTGACCGTAAATTCGATTTCTCGAACTTGCTTAACCATCACCTGAGTTTTAATCGACAAATCTGTTTTATTAAAATAACTGGAAACGCGTTTTTTTAGATTTTTGGCTTTACCGACGTAAATAACTTGGTGCTCACTGTCGAGCATACGATAAACGCCCGGCTTCTCTGTCAATTGAGCAAGAAAAGCCTGGATATCAAAATTGCTATCTGAGGAGGTGTTCATAGAAAAGAGGACTGAATGACTCAGCCCTTTTTAATTCATTTTGTCGCTATTAATCAGGCCGTGTCGAATGGCTAAATGAGTCAGTTCAACGTCGTTATCAACCATCAACTTCTCAAACAAACGATAACGATAACTGTTTACCGTTTTGGGGCTCAAACACAATTTATCTGAAATCTGCTGCACCTTTTGTCCTTGAGTGATCATCATCATCACTTGCATTTCACGCTCAGACAAAATATCAAAGGGATCTTCATCCGCTTCATTAAACCGCTTGAGCGCCATCTGTTGAGCAATTTCAGGCGTTAGGTAGCGTTTACCGCGAGACACTTGCTTTATGGCAATCACCATCTCTTCAATGTCCGCGCCTTTAGTTAGGTAACCAGCAGCACCGGCTTGCATGAAACGAGAAGGATATGGTTCATCGGCATGAACACTCACGACGACGACTTTTACATCAGGATCGTATCGAATAAGACGTCGGGTCGCTTCCAAACCACCGATTCCCGGCATGTTTGCGTCCATTAGAATCACGTTAGGGGTTAATTCGCGAGATTTAGAAATAGCCTCTTCACCAGTCGATGCCTCACCAACAACGGAAATGCCTTGAACATCACCCAACAAACGCGTTATTCCGGTCCTGACCAGATCATGATCATCGACAATCAATACCTTGATCAAACTTGCACCTCATTCGTTATTATTGGTTCGGCGATAACACTTGGAAGCTCGGTTAATTATCAGCCAAACTCTTGATTTATTAAGAAAAGAGAACCTATGCAGAGCCAAGCTTACCACTTTTCTTTAATAAGGCAATCATTTAATACTGCCTTGACACGCACCAACAAGCTATAAGTTTAGTTCGTCAAACGCCGACCGACAATATGAAAACAAAACTTGGCAACGAGTTTATAAAATTTATCGTTTATCCTGCAATTCTGAAGCCTTCAAATACATGTTTGAGATTATCTAGCGTTATGATACAAGCTAAGGCCATTGAGAATTGCCTGTTTTATTGTCTTAAACGACGAAAGAAATCATAACTCCAGCGATTACTGTAACACGCGTCTCCTCCACCGACTTGAATGCACCTTTCGACATCCGATATTTCGAAGGGACCATAAATCTGCCTGGTTCCAGAAGAAGAGTCGGCAGAGCTCTCAATACAGTATCCTTCATAAAATGTATCCGGGTAACTCCCCGCCATACACACTCCGGTTCCGCGTAATCGTTGCGTAAAACTTTTCGACCATCGCAAAACACCCACCGTTCGCCCTGCAATTAAAACAAAGTGACGTCGAGTACATGCTGAACCACCACCTGAATTTTGGCAGTTTAAAGTCATGGTTTGAGTAAAAGGCCCGTAAGCATATTGAGCGTCTTCACAATATCCCTTTTCAATATTGCCCTCAGCTCCCAGAGGACAAAACAAATGATTCGTGTTATTTGAATTATTGTCGTCAAAATCTGGATAATAACTTCCATCAATACTCCATCGTTGTGGCGTATACAATGCAGCAGTTGCACGAATACTTTCAACCTCCATCAAAGCTTGTTGCGATGACAGTTGATGTTTGAACATATAGCTCGCTGCACTTCCCGCAGCTATTCCGCTGGAGAACTCGATGGGTTGTAAGCGGGTTGCTGCATTAGCCATAAATGATTGCGCCATCGTTTTACCAGCAACTAATAAATTACTCATGTCTCGATTGGTCAACGCTCGAAAAGGAATGAAAAAAGGTAATACTTTTTTCTCACCATAAACATAAGATGGAAAAGAACCTTGCATAGGATGAATATCGGCAGCATAAACTCCCATT
This sequence comes from Pleionea sediminis, assembly GCF_007570825.1. GTDB lineage: Bacteria > Pseudomonadota > Gammaproteobacteria > Enterobacterales > Kangiellaceae > Pleionea > Pleionea sediminis. The sequence goes on from NZ_SUNB01000003.1 coordinate 342,192, forward strand.
GCTAAGCGATCGTAAAATGGTGTTGCAATTTTATCAGCAGCATTTCCCGTAAGATCATCAATGGACAAAATAAAATTATCAATGCCAATACTACGCCGCGTATCTCTTAGATAAGGGAGCTTACTTAATCCATGCGTTGTTCCAGACATGCGAGTGTCCATCGAATAATAATCATACGCACCAAAAGGATCGCGATTGGCAAACCAATGAAACCAACCAAACGCGTGACGCTCTGCCGCCTGCATAGTAGAAAAATTTAAGCCGCCATACCAATGGTTGATTTGTTGTTGTGCATAAGACTTAGGGACAAAAAGATAACCGTATGGATAATCGTTACCCGGGTTCCAATTTTGGTTAGACACCTCTCCAGCATCAGAATTACCAGACCCAATCACTCTGCGGTATTGCCAAACGTATTCCCAACCATGAGAAGATATATCGTAAAACGCCGGAAACTCAGCGGTTATTTCAGGCACTGCGCTATCCACTGGGCGACTATGCAACCGCATATAAAATGGAAATACCATTGCCTGACCTAATTGATCGTTTAATATTTGAGTACTGCCCTCTGAGACTTCAACCCCTTGCAAGTAAGATGCACGCGACAATACCAATACATCTCCAAATTCAGTCGCATCAATGACAACCGGTGTTTTATTCTGATTGCTGAAAGATAAATTTGTTTTGGTGTATCGCATCGAATCTCGAACATCATACCAATCCCATATGTCTTCCGATAAACGTTTATCAAATCCGTTATTACGAACATTTTCTCTGGGCGTTCGCTGAATGGCATTAACTCGAACGATCTGATTTTTTCCATTTCTAATTTCTGTTTCAACCGACTTTACGACTGTCATGTAAAAAACAGTTAAATTCCGTTCTCGCGTAATCGCCGGCTGAATTGCCTGAGTTAATAACTCGACAGGATCAAAGCAGTAAGTCGAAACTCGACAGTCTCCGGTATTTCCCACTTGATTGAGCCACTGCATCAGTTCAGAAGGTTGGTTAACAGCGTTTTTTCCAATCCGTCCAACATCATAACCATCGACTTTGTGCCAGGCAAAATCAATAGCGGGAACGCCACTGGCCGTTAACTGTCCTCCCGGCCAATCTGTCGGTTCTAATAAACAAGTTTTCTCACCTTGTCGTGCCGAAGTTAACGCAGCAGACAACGCTGCTGTTGAACCGCCAGCGATAATCACATCACAGTTATGTTGTTCTGCGTAAACCCAAGAATGAAAAGCAAATAGCAAAATGCCTGTCATCTTTATTTTCATAAACTCAGTAAACTCCGTCATTTGAAATAATTTAAATTAAGATCAAGAAGCCCATTACTCGAACGATTGTTCGCTCTATTGATGAGCTGGATACCAAACGGGACGGAGGTTAGAGAAGGCCCCAGTTGAAAACAAGCGTGAAAAACAGTCACCGAAAAGATAAAAAAAGACAGGCGCTGCAAACGCCTGTCATAAGGATATTTCAATCGAGTTTCGTTATCTCTATTTGTAGTTGTTGTGTATTATTTACTAATTATTCAAGGCAACTTTCCATTGCTTGCCTCTATTGTCTTTTAACAACATCCAATACTGAATAGCGTTATCAGGAACACACTGTTGTTCTTCGACTTCCCTAACGAGTGGAATATTTCGAACTCGATTATGGAAGAAAATAGAGGTCAATTTTCCATCTGCAGCTTCAGCTACCAATTGCCATTGAATCAGACAGCGTTGATCCTTAGCGCATTGATTACTATCGTTATTCACGACATAGGCTTTACTGTCAAAAACATCCGCTTTGTTCAAACGACGATGCAATGAAAAGTCGACAACAACCGCATCATCTTGCTCACTTTTAAATTGATTAAATCGTTTTCTTGAGACACGATTAAGTTTTTCAACCGGTATTTTACATTCAGCTGAATGAAGCGTATCGAGTTTCGACCAATTGGTTTTAACAAGCTTTGATTCCCGCTCGATATTTTTTGAACTAAAGTTGCTACGCCAAGGTTTAATAGGATCATAATAACAACTGCGATAACCGTTTTGACAACTCTTTCCGGTTGCTCGGTCATTAAAATATCCAGCACTGCGTCTCTCAAAATGCAAGTGAGGACCGCTACCGCATCCAGACCTTGGGTATTGTGAGATATAAGCCAAAAGTTGTCCCGACGACACTCGACTCCCCGATGAAACCTGCGGTTGATTTAAATGAACATAACGCCACAATGTTCCAAAATCATCTTCTACGTACGATATATAACCGCAAGTTGAGCTGTAGGTCGTACTTTTCATACGTCCTTCTTGAACTGCAACGGCTTTTTTGGTGCCACTTCTCGAAATATCCTGACCAATGTGCGGGCTAGTGCCGATATTACGACATACGCACCACCCACTCGTGTAATACCCGCTTGGCAATGGAAATGCCCAAGCGGGTTCTGCCGGCTCGACGTAAGGTTTTTTCCACGCTGTATGATCATAATAAACAAAACCCGATTTAAAATCGCAACCCTCTAAATCGGTGGCTAACGTTACCTCGTAATGAGTCTCGCCAGAGGTGCTCGCGTCCGCACCCAAAGCGTAAACGCCAATCGGTAACGAACACTTTTCGGACGACGGTAATTCCGATGATTGTTTAGGCTCAGTTTTGAAAACTGAATTTTGCGTTATTTGAATTGCCATAGAGCCTTTTTGCGTGTGCCCTTCCCAAAAATATCCTTGACTGAAACCACAATTTGTTAAAAGCTCTTTAAGATTAACGTAGTAATGACTACTTTCAGCAGTTGGAACATTATCTTGAGCAGCGTAAACACCTGGCGTTACAGAGCACTTTTCTTCTGGTGGTAATTGTGAAGAGTCTATTCTGTGTTTTTTAAAAACGGTGTTTGCGGTTACCGTTATTAACTTTTGTTCACGATCAACATGCGGTTGATAAAAATATCCTGTTAAAAAGCTACAACCCGATAAATTATTCTGCAAAGTGACTTTAAAGTGAACACCTGAGCTACTGATAGACTTTGTACTCATCAGCGTATTGGCCGGAACCTGACATTTAGAGCTATCAGGTAAGTCCGATGACTGTTCCGTCGTTTTTTTAAAATAGGTGTCATAATTCGTTAATAAGTCTTCAGAATAAACCAAGCCGCAAAATAGACTGACACCAATAGTTATTAGTTTTTTCATGAGTTATCTCCTACATTGCAATAACAATATGCGCTTGATAAGTTACTTCCACTATCACAATTGAATTCAGCCGTTTGCCATTGCTTAATTTTTGAATTCACGAGTGTAATACTCTGATCACCTTTTGGATCGTTGATTGATGACTCAAGAATACGACTTCCTATTTGAGCACCCTTTTGTACATAATGAGAAATTAATTGCGCGACGAATTCATTGGTTGCCAAAACATCTTTCACTTGAGGAATATCTATTGGTATATCAATCGCCGTAACCTCACTTTCAAATGTGGCATCCGAACTTATGTAAAATTCATATCGATAATGCGCCGGCATATCTCTATCCCATATCGCAACAAACTGATAATAGTTATCATCAATCTGCCAAAACTGAGTTAAAGATAAATAAAAAAGATCTTCCTGATAGCGCGACTGAGTATCGGAATAGGTTTTGCGCTCAAAGTTTTCTTCCAGTGATAACTGTGAATTTAACCACGATTTGGATTGACAGCTCGTATCAAGCTCTATAGGAGTGTCCGCTTTCGAAAACCGATCTTCTGAGACAAACTGCGGCGTATCAAACCACCAGCGTTTATTATTGTCGGAAAGTCGAGCACTTTGAATTGAATCTCGTTGGCGTTGCTCCTTATTGATAAAACTATCGCTCGCTTCTGAATGTAATAATGTACTTGATTGAGAGTTTACATCATCATGACTTAAGTTCTTCTTACTTGGATCTTGATGTTCATCTGTCTGTTTAAATACATTATTCACGGACATTACTTTTTGATACCCGTCAAACTTAAACAAAGCATAAACAACACCTACCGATACAACAAAAAATAGCAAAAGATAAATTTTCTTCATACTAGCCTCCTTGTTGAAATAGCTGATACTCTTTCAACACTGTTGTTAACTGACGATACTCTAAAGATTGTTGAGATAAACTGTTTGCAGTACTTCGATAACTTTCGACATTGGACTCATTAATGAAAGGTAATATTTTTGCACTAAGCATTTGACGAGAAAAATGTCCACCACTTCTTATTTGTTTTTGTAATAACCGATCAACTTCATTACCAAATCCATGCGTATGATAACGCAGTAAAAATGACAATGACTTTTCCAGTAGAACAGAATCGAAATGATCATTCAATACACTATCAACTCGCACAAACGTTTCTGAATCGACTGGCAGTGTGTTTAGAACCGAAATGGCTTTAGCCTGAACATGTCCATCAGGAACCGATAAAAATGTAAGACCTATTTTTCTCAATTGAAATGTATCCAGGTTGCCTTCAACCATGGCTTGTTGAGAAGAAACCATAAGTTGAATCATATCTTTTCCTAAAGCATATCCATAAGAGCGAGGATCGGTTTGAGGGTAGTCACAACTTTCCTCTTCTAAACAAAGCATTAATTTTTCAGCTTGCTCATTTACTGTTGCAATACTTGAAGCACTCGTAGAAACAACATCCATTGAAGACGGCACCTCGGATCCTGGGACTGTCTTTTTCGATGAAGGTATTTGTGTTTTACTTTCCGGTGGACTTTTATATTCAAAACTCAAATTCACTCCAAAAGCAACCAAGCCCACAGTAATAACAAACCCTATGATAATTGCAGTTCGCATTATTAATTTTCCTATTCCATTGTTGATTATTGAGGATGGCGCCAATATTGAAAGCCAGCAGCCGACCAACGATTGAAATAACAGGCTTTACCACCGCCGCTGGAAATACAGCGCTGAACCATTGACGTATCAAAAGGACCATAAACTTCCGTCACTTCACCGCGACTGTTTTTCTCGACACAGTGCCACCCAAAATCTTTTGAACGAAAAGCTCCAAGTGGACAGTCACTATTTTCACGAATCGCCAAAAACCATTCTGTTGACCAGCGACTTAATTGAACAGCTTCACCGTTGATCTCTGTTGTAAATTGACTATTACAAGCTGCACCACCGCCCCACTCATTGCATTTCTCGTGCATCCGTTCAGTAAATGGGCCATAGGTGTCCGTTTCATTACGACATACCATTAAAGCACCATCATACTTTGTATCTTCGGGACAATAAGCAGCCTGTTGGCTTGAATCGCTGTTAATTTTAGAAACCCAGTTTTCCAGAGTTGGTTGTGGTAATAGATAACCCGCGTAGATATATCCTTCTTGACCCTCATGAGTAATATGTAAATACAATTGATTATTTGAGTCTTGTGTGACTAATCCTTTAACTAAAACAATCGTATCTCGATCCAGTACTCCAACTTTCTCACCACCAGGCGTCGCTCGAAAGTTCAATCGATTTATAGCAATTGAAACCCAATCGTTAATAACAGGAATAGAGTACTGCGTTGGTGAATCGATAGTCGCTTGCGTCCATGTTTTATAGTCCTGCTTCGTTCCCCCCCAAATATATCCCTCTTGATTTTTATACAATACTTTATAAAAACGCTTAAGTTCTGAATTATCAAATACAACAATGTCCAAAACTTGAAAGCGCTGTCCCCTTTCAAGATGTTCAACTAATTCGCCATTAGGCGTTGCTCTTAAATTATTCTCTTTTTTAAGTTCGATAAAGCTCCCGACCGGAGACAAACCTGCAACATTATCAAAACATAATTTGTGAGGATTATAGAGTCGACGACTAATTCCATTCGTATCTCCCTCGTTTAGACGGATAATAGTTGACGAGTTAAAAGAACCCACGCTAACAAGACAGGCGGAGTGCCGCATATCGGCGACACAATGTAATCTTTGTCCATCGAAAACACAGGCGGCATTATCATGCGTTTGCAGTAATTTGTTGTACCATTCATCGGTATTTATATCACCGTCTGGGGGACAGTTTGCACCGCCATTAGCTAAGCACGGAACGTTAATTTTTGATGACTGATTGCGATCAGCGACAAAATTTTCCCACAACTTTCGATCATACTTTTGCGCAAAACCTTTATCATTTCGAGCCCATCGATGATTTGGATTAGTCCATCGGCAGGAAGCTCTCGGCCCACCATTATATTGTGAATACGCTTCGCGAGATCGATTTCGCCAGGTGTTTCCATAACGCTGAATACACCACTTAAAATTTGCACCACGCCAGGCCGTATAATATTCATCAAGTGAATACAGCATGTTAGTAATCAGTTCCCAGCCCTTTCCTTGCCGAGTCGCGGTGTAATGTGCCCTATCGTCAACTTGCATCAATCCGTGACCATGCCCAAAATCACCACGCATCATTTTATAGCGGCCATCTTGTCTTGCTTTACGGTAATGCGACCAATAACTTTCTTGATGTGCAACAGCTAAGGCCGCATGTTGAAATGCGGTGAGTTCGCTTCGACTCACGTTTGGTTTACGAGACTGGATATAATAGGCCGCAACCTCCTTAATCATCGAGTAGGTCTCTTGCATGTAACGATTTCGCTCTGTCGCGTAATCACGACTTTGCATAAATAAGACCGGTTGATAATTTCTAATAATGTGCTGATCACTACCAAAAGCGTTCGCATCACAACCATAAGGCGCAATACCAAATGTCCAGTCACCTGAAACTCGATTGTTGCACTTCCAATAATCAGGAGTCTCATTCCACTCAGCCATAGCCGTATTAAAAAAGGCCACCATCCCTATACCTATTAATAAGCGAATAAAACTCACCATAAAAACCTCTGTTTTTTTTGAATCAAAATAAAGTAATGAATAAAAACGAATTCAAATTATCCGATGACGAGAACTATGAACCTAGGTCGTAAAAGGTCAGGTAATTTGCAATTAAAGACAGGTTGTTTATTTTGCGGGCAAGTTCACATTCGTTTATCTCATCATTGAATCATAATCGACGCCCTCAGTTGTATAGACAGTTAATTTTAATGAATGGACAAAAGGAAATAGCTCTCAATCAGGGTGATACTTTACGAACAAACTTCAACGCTTAATGGTTTATACAATCGTTAATAGGCGATTATTCATTAACTTTTTGAGCCCAGAAAGATCGAAAAGTGTAAAATAACGATTGTCTTCGCAGCAATATTGATAAATCAAACACGTTGCAAACAATCACCCAATTGTATAATAGTGAAATAAAAACATAGCTCAGAGAAGGAACGATGAACTGGGATCTATTATCATTACTCAAGCAATTGGTGAAAGACCGACGCCTCGCGGTCAGTCATGAAGAACTCGATGACACTTTTAATGCACTCTCGCCAGCATCTCCAAAGCAAAAAGCCATTTATTCGATTATTGGACGAATCATACAAACCAGTGGCCAGGCAGAAATCGGCATGTCCGTTGGAAAATACATAAATCCCAATTCTTTTCATGGTTTGGGTTATTTATTTATGACAGCAGATAATCTCGTTATGGCTTGTGAGCGAATTTGCGAGTTTCCCTTATTTTTTCAAAGTCTGGTCTCAATATCGACCCACATGAATAGTGATAACTTAGAGTTCCGAGTCGAAAATAACGCAAACTGCACAATGACAAATGCAATAATAAATGAAGCCACTCTGGGAATTATTTATCAATACACCAATTGGCTCAGCCGAGAAGTCATTTCAGATTGTGACATTGAGTTAGTTCATGGACCTATCAGTGGTAATGCCACTTATGAGAAATACTTTAATGCTGAACCAAAATTTAAAGCCCAATGTAATCAATTACGCTTTCCATTGAAAACAGCCCTTTCACCACTACTGACGAGCGAGCCAGAATATCATTGCGCTTTATACAGCAAGCTAAAACAAAAACACGAACAAATGTCACAAAGCTTCCTTGCCCGAACCCAGAACGCGATTCGAAATGGATTAAAACTGGGGCGTATTTCACGCCAACGTGTTGCCAGTGAATTGAGTTTAAGTGAGAAAACTCTCGAGCGTCGTTTAAACCAGTACAATTACAGTTATCGAGAACTTATCGATACGATACGACTTGAGCTGGCTCAAAAATATTTGTCTCAAACACAGTATTCTATTGATGATATCGCACGTAATTTAGGCTATTGCGATCGTAGCACTTTCTCAAAAGCTTACAAAAAGTGGACCGGAGTTACCCCAGGATTTCATCGACAAAAACAATTACGCGAATAATTCTGTTTCTTGTTAACTGTTCATCATCAGCGAATAACTGAACGTTTTATAACTCAAGTAAAATAATAATAAAGTAATTAAGCAAAAAGTGACTGCGCAAAGCCAGCTTAAAAACAAAGCAACTCTTTTGGTCACTCGGGTCAGGAAATTGTCGCTATCCGAAATAATAGGCGTTGGCTTATAAAAAGATATTGCTATACCATAGAGAGCAAGACACCATACAAATGTAGAGGCAAGAGGCAAAATATAAGCGTCCAGATTTTTGTCGCTGCTAAAAATAAAATAAGCCAGGAGAAAAACGTCAACTATTCCGATAGTTAATATTATACGCCTGACGGGGTATAACTTTAGGGCCAATCCTCGCATTGTCTTATACATAATACTCTCGATATTAATAGAGCCGAATAAATTGACTGCTCAAATTACGTCACTCAATACCAATAATACTTGAGATTGTTGTCAGAAGCTCCGTTGACTCATTGAGTCAGTAATTTTATCTCTTTAGCCAGTCGCTGACTCAAACGCTGTTTGATTTTGTTGGCGTACATACGACAACCTTGTGGATTTATAAGACCATTTGTACCAGAGAGACGTTTGCGCATATCACTGGCTGAAGGATGTGGCGTAACCAAAATGTCACAATTCAACTCCGCCAACTGATTTAATCCCTCTTGATAAGCGTTTACATAATCGGGATGATCACTAAAGTGATAAGTATCATGACTAATGGGTGACAAGCTATCCGCATAAACAATGTAAACACATTGTTTATTTTCACAAGATTGCCACTGCCAAGTTAACGCTCCGGGAGTATGCCCGGGAGTTGCCAACGGAGTTAACGATAAGTCATCTAAAACAACTTTTTTGCCATTCATTACAATACCATCAACTCTTGATGCAGGAAAAGGATTATGCATGCCGGCTTGTGGATCAATATCAATAGCAACACCGGTACGCAAGACAAGAGCCGCTTGAGAAGAAGCTAACAGTTTTGCACCACTCAAGCTTTGTAAATCAGCAAGACCTGCCACGTGATCAAAGTGCTCATGACTGTGGAGCAGAATTTTAACATCGTTAATCGAAAAACCGAGGGCTTTGATATTCTTAGCAACAAGCTTGGCTCCAGCCTCAGTGCCACCATCGATAAGAATATGGCCACTTTTACCGGTTATTAAAATGGAAGCAATACCGCAGGTTCCCACATAATAACTATTCCCATAAATTTTGAATGGAGGGCCCATTTTGTCCCAGTCATCCCAATCCTTACAGGTAACAGCCCAGTCTTTCTCTGAGTGCTTCTCAACCTCTAGATTATTAATATTCATACACCCGATCAGATTAACCAAGCATAGTGAACCAACCAGTAAATATAAAACTCGAAAAGCTTTCACCAATAACATCGGCCCCTGCTCTACATGTGTCTTTTTAGGCATGCCACACGTCTTCTCTAATCTGTATGCCAAAAATGATTAACCGCGGCGTATCATGCAAGTTGCCGTCGCATGTGCGTACAACACGCCTTCACTATCCCGGATAAATCCCTCTGAAACACCGATAGATTTCGAAACATGTAACACTTTACCTTCTACCGAAAGCAAAGCATCTTTCGGAATGGCTTTTAGCATCTTTACATTCAAATCGACGGTCGCATAACCATCGCCAGGAGCAAGTTCAGTATGAACAGAACAACCAGTAACAGAATCTAAAACCGTCGCCGCGAAGCCGCCATGAACACCGCCCATAGGATTTGTATGACGTTCGTCGGCTTTCACTTCAAAAGTCACAATCCCTCGTTCTGCAGCCATCATTTTCATTGGAATCGTTTCAGACATACTCGGATGAGGAATTTTTCCATCAATAATTGCCTGAATGATTTCTAAACCGGAGAGTTCTTTTAAATTCATCGTTAATCTTCTTGTATAAAAAGTAATGGAGTCGCCACTTACAGCTCTAAAACCATAGGATAATAAACAATACCGCCTTTTATCTGGCGACCACCTTCATGCGTAAAGCCAAAACTTTCATAAACTGGAATCGCCATCGTAGACGATTTAACCCAATATTTTCCACCATTGCCCATCTTCTCACATATACCTTGAGCTTTCATCCAAAGTTGTCGAGACACTCCCTGACCTCTCGAATTCGGAAGAACGAATAAATGATACACATAGTTGTAGGAGTAAATGGTAATTATTCCGACGATCATATGTTTTTCGATACAGCATAATGTTAAATAATCATTACTATTTATCCGCTCTTCAATTGCAGAAAGTTTATTGGGCCCCATAAAACTCAGTTGACCTTGCTTGTCAAAATCCGGATTGCTGTCTGGCTGAACCGCCGTTAAGATTAATGCTCGTATTTCTTTTGCGTCTTCGATAGTTGCTTTTCTAATGTTCATTATACTTTCATATAAAAGATGTGAGTGCAGGTACTTTAATGATCATAACTGTTCGTTTATTAGCTTGAAAAATCATTAATATAAATTTCATTACATTATTCGAAATTTCAAGCTTTTTCTATAAATAACAAAACCTGTCATCAGATAAAACACACTTCCCAAACCTATCAACAATGTCATACTCAGCGACAGGCTTTCAAAAATTAGCACTGAACATACCTGAATAGCGAATAGTCCAAAGTACACACTAACTCCATACTTAATACCTTTGTGTCTAGCCATTTTATAATTTTAGCACGAAAGAAGAAATACTACCTTGACACGCGGGACATAAAACTTTGTGTTCGAGTGAAACCATCGGTATTTCAGGTAAAATCATATCTTATGCATCCTAACTCTACTGAAGCTTTTGCTTTCAGAGCAATTATGTAAATTTAACCCATTATAGAAACCCAACAATTTTTTCGAAAGCTACCGAATAGATTATGTATTAATCACTCAATATAAAACAATTCTTCTATAAACTCTCTTCAGGAAAAGCTGGCTCAAATTCCCCACCTAATCCGATATATTGAGTATCCTTAATTAATTGACTCAAATATTTAACATACCCTGATAGCTCAGGATCATCTATTTTATTAACTTCCAAATTAAATTTTTGAATGTACTCATCGCTTTTCTCGACTCCATCAAAATGTCTGGAATAATTGGCAGCCAAATACAAATACTCTATTTTCTTATCTTGTGATAGGTCTTGCTTTAAAAACTCTTGAATTTGATCATAAGCGGCTTTTCTGTATTTTCTCGATTTGTCTAAATCCCCAAACTCCTGATGCCATCTTGCATAAACTCGGGTTAGCGAGTTTCTATACTCCGGTGTGAAAGACCTGAGTGCATTGATAGACTCAAGCATTTCGACCATTTGCCGCGTCGATGGATGTTTTAACCTATTCACGCTCAAATACTGTTTGACCTTTTCAATCTCTACTTCACTCAAATTTTCAAAATCTGACATAAACGATAGATAACCTGAGCTTTCACAAAACCATATTCCTTGAGCATCGGTATATGGCCAGAATACCTGATCATATTTTGAAGGCCATTGGTATATATACCCACCATAACTTAACGGTTCCATGACATTGCATGTTTTTCCTTTGACAATGGGGTCATCAACCGTTGACTCAGCCCAACTCGTTGCAAACCCTAAGTGACTGAATACTAAAAAACAAAGTATTAATAAAAGCCTCAATTTTCACTCCTTAAAATACTGATAAACAACAAAAACTAACTAAATTTCATAATAGCTTTCTTAAGAAAGGTAGACATCGTTTCTCAAAAGAAAAGAATCCCAACGCACCTAATCTATTTAACGTTCAAAACTCTGAAAAGTATCTACGATTAAACAACATGCAAAAATCACAACAAATTCTGACGACTTTTCAGAAGCCAATCAAAAACACCAAAATGCCTTTAACCACCCGCATAACTAATGAATTTATTAACTAACGTAATAACCATAAAAGTAGCTCCCATCAGCAATAGTAGAGTAGGAACGCCTAAAATAATTCGAACAAACCTCGACCGATTTTTGAAAAACTCCGAACCAAGCACAGCTCCACCAAGCCACTCAAGAAAGAACCATGCTGGCAACCCCAAAATGATAAGAGCACTCCAACTAAGTATTGTACGAGGAATAGATGGGTAAAAGTGCATGATTAAAAATGCCACTATAAATACCACAACAGCGACATAACCGATTATTTTACGCATAACTCTCTTTATAATTTACTATCGTAACCCGTGTTTAACAACGCAATGCTTTTCAAAGCATCTTATCTAATCGGCAGTGACCTAATTTGGCAGGCTCTTAATGCCAACATCTAGTGTTTTCCATCATTCCATATTACTTTACTCGCTTGGCTCTCGAAGCGAATATTCATAGAAAACTACGCCTTCCTCACTAGCAACTTGTTCTACAAAGCCTAACTTCTTTAGCAAACTTACGGAGGCCATGTTCGATGACTCGACGCCAGCTATGAGTTTTACCCATGCTTCCTCTTCGGTAACTTCATCTATGAAACCACGCAGTAACTCACTTGCTAAACCTCTACCCCAGTACTTTTCAGAAAGCAGGTAACCAATATGAGCATCACGACCATTTTCCACATAGGCGAACAAGAAACCAACCAGTTCACCATTCGCTAACTTCACCAGAAACAATCGACTTTTCGACAACATTCGGTCGAGCCAGACTTCGGCCGCTTCTTGTGAATTAATACTATGAAAATAAGGAGGAAGACTCTCAACAACTGATGAAGATAAAATTAACGGTATTTGTTTTAGCAAGTACTCTCTCTCAGAATTAGAGAGGCTTCCATTAATTTCAATAATTTTCAGCCGAGGAGTTTCAAATAACAATGCCACTTAGCCAACACATTTTGATAAAGTCATATCTCTAATACCTTGTTTCAGGTTTTATAGCGCAATCACTTATAAAGAACGAGCCCGCGTCTGCCGACTTCTAGTACTCCATATACGATCTCAACTCCTAAGAGTCTGGAATAAACACGATCCTTATATTTAGTGCCAAACGCCTAAAATGGCTCCCATAATAGTGAACCCAACGGTATGATAACCAGCATTAATTGCGAATAGCTTAAACGACCTTTGTTCAAATAGATCATTTATTCCAAAGCACATAGCAACCCATCCAAAACCCGCCAAAAATCCATAGAAGGCTCCTGTTTCTAGTGTACTGGAGCTACCAAGAAACATTGCTAAATTAAACGCAATGACCAAGCTCGCAATAAAGGCAAGCCCAAAAACTCTAGCCATATTTTTACTCTTCGCGCTTTCCTCCGTGATACCTGTTTCTTTCATCCATGCCTTTCCAAACACTAGAGGTGAATACCACAAACCTCCAAGAGCAAAACTTGATAACGCTGAAACGCCAATCGCATAAAAATTTAATGTTGAAATATCCATCATCGCCCTCTTTAACTTAATATCGATTTCTTCAATTGAAGTATACTAACCTAGGTCTTAATTAAAACTCTCTTTTGAAACCTAACAATGCAATGATCGGATCGGTCATGTGTTCCGGCCAGGTAGATTAACGACCTACATTCTATTTTTATTTGATTTATACGTTAGCCATATTGCCACAATAAATAACGATGTTTTAAAACTACCATAGAATACTATACGAACAAAGTGTGACCATGACGCTATACCAGAAACTCCCATACCCTCTTGGAACTCTGGCTTATTGACTGGCCAAAGAAGCTCTTGAAATTGATAATAAACCACAGGCGTACCAACTAAAACTATTAGCACAATTAATAACTTAAATTTATCTTTTGGCAGTAAACATGCTGTAATCAAAAGAGAATAGGCTAAGCCTAGAATGACTGTATAGACATGTAAGGCCGACTCATTACGAAATGATTAGCGGCTCGAGAATATGTACAAATAAAAATTCACCACCTAATATCGTGCAGATACCAATTAGAATTCCGCGAACTGTGTCCATAAATCCCCTGCTTATCACCACCCGCTTCAATAAATAACTAAAAGACCCTTCTCGAGCATTTAACGAATAGTGTGAGTTAGTGTAGAACCTATAGAAAAAGCAATTAGCAGCAACTATTTGCTAATTATCCTACTGACTTTTCTTTTTTAACTTTTTTACTAGTTTCACACCCTGTTCCTTAGTAATTGGAAAAGTACCATGACACTGGGGCGCATAAAAATCACTCCCTATTTTATCGGCAAAAACGATATAAGTACCACCTTCTTCAAAATAGAAATCTTTGCTGCTTCCTCCACCAATAGAAACTATATTGTAGGAAAGATCACCTTTTAAACTAATAAGCACTTTAATTTGTTCACTACGCCGATTTGATGTGCTTTTGATAAGCTTACCTAGGAATATATACTCCGAAAACTCATATCGTTCCAAAATTCGATCTTCATAGGAAAGGGAAACATAGTGTTTCCACGGCTCGGAGGCATAACATTGCCCCGCAACCAGTTTACTCCCAAATAAGACAGTCGCCATTAAAAGAAAGAGTTTAACAAATTTAATATCTAAATTGATTGGCGTCTTGTGACTGGCCATTAGGATAGCTCCCTTAAATATGGAAATGAGCTCCGAAACAACACAATAAAAAGAAGGTTTGTAACATACGCTGATGGTCTAGAAGTTTTTTCTGATGCAACATCAGTTATACCATTGTAATGGTAAACTCAACTGTATTTTCTGGGGTCATCGCTAATAAAAAAATTGTTAAAGCAATACTCCTAGATACAACATTTTTCTATAAGCCGAACGCTGCCTAGGCCATCTAGAGGACTCGCAGCATTCAGCCAAACCACAAATGGAATGGAACCTAAGTCACTTTACATTAGACCATTTTATTTGAAATTCAATTTCCTCTTCATCACCATTTCGCTCGTGCTCTATGTTGTACACAGCACGAACTGGAACGTAAATTCTCTCACCAGCGATTTGAATTTCAAACTTTTCTCCTTGTTCCAAAGCATCAGCTAACCTTCTTAACTTAGCAATAAACTCAGAAGTTGAATATTCTTTTTCAATGTCTCTTTCTTCTTTAGTACTCATAATCTTACTCCTATTTTTTTAGCTTTCTGTTTGAATATATCGTATTCATTCACTTAACTTGAGATTAATTTATTTTTTTAAGTTGTCAATTATTGATTGTACGGGATTTGCAAAACCAATAATTTTTCCATTTCCAAGCTCTCCTCCAGCCAAGTTTATTCCTATTAACTCATATTGCTGATTAATCACAGGAGCGCCACTTGTGGCTCTTAAATTAACATCCGCATTGTCGAATATATAAACAATCTGCTCATTTGTAACCTTACCCACCGTAGCAGAATGCATGTATTCGTTTGAGTTTACAACTCTCGCATAGAGAGTCACTCGATCGCCCACTTTAGGTAGTGTTTTTGATAGAGCAATAGGAGTTGAGCTAACTCTCTCATTAATTGGAGATATAAAGATGTCATTTACTGTGTTGTATCAGATATGGGTTTCGCATTAAGTATCGATATAAACTCAGTACTATTAATAACTTTGTAGCCGTTAAAAATTGGTGTGAACTTTACGGACTTGAAGATACTATCTAAATCTTTTCCAGTATAATCTTTATCAAGCCCTCCAGCTGTACCTATGAGGTGTTGTGCCGTAATAGCATAATACCTAGATTCGAATTTAATTATAAAAGCTGTGCCAGCCTGAGCTATTCCTTTAGTTGTTTCAAATGTAGGTGTATATAGCACAGGCGCTTTCCCATCGCCTTCAGCGGTAGCATCAACAAAAAACATTAATGACACGGCTAATGCATAAGATATTAACAGCTTCATTCTTTTTCCCTTTTCATTTTTTCATAATACTTAACATATGCCGACAATGTCGACCATCGTTAAAGCTTTTAAAATTTAAGAACATTATAAAACTCAGTACGTCCTTTTGCCTGGGCATGCAGAAGAGGAGTATGACCAGCATTATTTAGAATGCGCTTATTACACCCAACTTCAATGAGCTTTTTTGCCACATCGGGATTACGACTAGTTACAGACAAATGTAATGCAGTGCAGCCATTCTTGTCTTGAGCATTTAGATCGATACCAGCATTTGCCAATAGCTGTATACAATCTATTGCTCCGCTCACAGCGGTTAAATGCAATGCAGTCCAATCATCAGTGCCCCTAATACATAATTTCGAGCCACTTTCGAGTATTAGACTCACTATATTTGGCTGATTATTCGCACATGCTCGGTGCAAGGGGACGAAACCGTATTCATCAGGCTCGTTTATATCGTAGCCATTATCAATCGCAATTTTAATAGCATTGATATTGCCGTTAATAATGGGGTTAGTGAATTCTTGGTAGTCCATAGATTCCTTTAAAGTTTAACATCTGACTAAACGGGCCAAGGAAGCGAAGAAAGACTTGTAGTATAGGAGCAAGTACCATAAATTTGACTTAGCAGAGTGAGGCCGACTTGAGCCATTTATTATGATTTTTTCCTATTGTTTAATAGAATGCCTATGACCAACATAAAAATATGTAGCACTTAGAATGTTTGCTTGCGTCATTTCCAATAAAAAGTCATGTATTAACCGTCTCCTTCATGAACAATCGATAAAGAACGAGTGAGCAAATAGAGCCAACAATAATGCCGATAACAATCATTAATAACCAAAGCCCCAGAACTGCACCGCTTATTCCTCCTAATACCATACCAAAACCTAACCAATATCGTTTTAACTTTGTTTTTTTTGAATACTAAAAACTCCATTATTAAGGTTGAGATTACTGATTGCACTCCAACATAAATATAGGCAAATCCAATTACTTCGATTAAAGCTCTTACAGCTAAAAAATGGCCATGCATCTGAACACTCGAATTAGATGGTACGGAGCCTGCTCCTGAGTTCAGTTCAACCCATGTAAAAAATAAAAGTGCTCCAAGAATAGGTGGTAGATTTAGACCTACTAAGAAACGATAAACTCTATATTTAATACTTTGCATAACGCATGGCACTGCAGTTGGTTGCAGCCACTTGTTATTACGTTACAGCTGCAATATTATATTTGTTAAGGCTTAAGACCGATTTTTCCCTTCAAATAATCCTACCAGTAAACAAAAAAATTTAAAGAACTGTTATCTGCGCTTTTAACTACAGCAGCCAATACCCTTCTGTATTGGTGGACATTTTACTGTACCAAACGAACAAAAAACGCAACAATCACCTTTGTTTGGTTTAAGTAGTTTGTTGCAGGATTCACATTCATAAAAATACATGCAGGCGTCAGTAGGCATTATTTCTCTCTTACTATGACCACAATTAGGACAAGTAATAATCGATTCTAAAATTACATCTTCTGTCATTGTTTTTCCCCTGCCTACGTATTACGCTTACCTCACCTGAATGAGTTCCAAAGACTAGAGAAGACTTTTGCGTCATTTTTTCAATGCTTTGTTAAACATGTATGCCAACTAACAGGCTATATATAGACATAAAACCAGTGAAACAAATGGTGCCAATCCCCAACCAAGCAATATTGCTAAACGATTCACTCATACGTCTTGCGATATCAATACCTTCAAGCTCTAGTTTAGTTGAAGTTCTCTTGCAAAACCAAATGCTCGGTATAGGAAGTATCAAACTAATAGCAATAAATATTAGCGTAGAGTTATCAAAAATATTTAAGACAGAAGTTTGCAAGGCAAGATAATGTAGTATAACACTCGTTGGATATAGCAATGATAGTATTTTAGTAACAATTACCTTTTCACTAAGATTAAACTTTTTTATAGCACTTTTGTGGCTGCCTAAACTATAAGGCATTTTAAAACTTAAAAAGAATATAAATATAATAATAGGTAGAGTTAACATATTAATTCCGATAGTTTAACGCATCAAGCAGAATTACGCTTTTCGCATATGCTGCCTTGACTGGTTATGTTCATTTACACCAAACATTAATGATGTCCCGCGTATAAACTGTTTCAGGTTCATCTTCATCGACATGTAACATGCCATTGTCTTGAAGGATTTCTTGCTCAATAAGTATCGACACAATCTCATCTGTTTTATCTGAATATGACTAAGCGTCGTCGCGACAGCCTGTTTTGAACGGCCAATCATCCTGTGTGTCAGAGACAAATTGAATTTGATCTCCCCGATTGTTTAGAAGATACCAAGTGACAACTGCAGATTGCGCGGCATTACCAGCAAGCTCTCTCATTTTACTTCCGTTTAGATGAGAGAAACAGACCATTTCTTTTTTTGTTTCATTGACGAGAATGTATTCTACGCCCATATCTATTCCTTAAACATAACAATTCGCTAAGAAGCGCTGCTGTTGTCGGCGTCCTTCTTCAGCGCCTGGTTATGAGCTTTACAAATTAAAGGCGGAGTCGAAGGTACAGGAATTCTCACATCGATATAAGTTGGAACGAATTCCATAACAATTACCTCATCATAGACACCATCAAAATCATGATCTCTCAGAACATAATTTCCACCATCTGCTAATTGTGGATAGCCCCAAAGCTCTTGATCGATAGTTCCATCACTATTCGTATCTAATACCTGAATTAAAAGTCTATTACCTTTGCCATACACATTCGCATCGCCGGACTCTGCTTTCCCAAAAAACGTATATTGCATCGCACAGTAATCATTCTCGGACGATAACCAAAACCATCCCAATAAAAAACTAGCAATTGCTAAAACTAATATTGATGTTTTTTTCATAGTACTCATAACATCTCAAACAACAGCTCATCTGCTGCTTTGCCTTGTTATAACTTTCATACATTAATTTAAGTCACCAGTAAAATAATTGCGCAAACTAATAGCATATTAACTAGTCGGCAAACCCATAATTTTCTGTGAAGATAGCCCCCTACTTCAACAGAACTGGGCAACAATATCAGCATGGCTACTTTAAAAATCACAACTAGATTCCACGACATCATAGTCCAGTCAGGCTCTCCGAGCTTCTTAAACAAGTTCGGACGTTCTAACTTTATAGCTCGAAATAGAACTTCATCCGCAACAAGACTTCCAACAAAAGCAGCGACAAGTAATAAAATCATATTTAGAAGTTATAACGCACAAAGCAGCGGCCAAGTTGTGCGAGGTCCAGTCCCGCCGGGACGTTGCTGCCTTTGTTGGTTATGCGTTTTCTCAGTAATACTTTAAGGCTCAATTCTAGGCTCTTGGTACAGATACACGAGCATCTACATAGTATCTGTCAGACCCTCAGATATTTCAAATTGTGATTGTAGCTTAAGTTTATTTTAGGCATAAAAAAAGCACCTGCTAATGAGGTGCTTTTTAGAAATAGTGGCGGAGGGATAGGGATTCGAACCCTAGATGGGCTATTAACCCTTGCCGGTTTTCAAGTCTTATACATCCTTTTATGACCTATATAAATCAATAACTTACGTGCTTAATTTATCGATAAAACCGGGTGAAACGGTGTGAAATGGACTCATATAGGTTTAACTCGGGCACAAAAACAGCCACAGGCTCGACGCATTAAGAAACAGTTCGAGTTTACTCGACCCGACCTTAGGTCCTTGCTACTTAGATTTGTTAATTATTTTACTCTCAGATTGAACTGCTCCATCGATTGTAAAGTATATTTTTTCAATCTTATATTTCTTGAACTCAGGGAATTGAAACTTGAAATTCACTTCTGAACGGCATTTGCACGCTGCGATTGCACCAGATGGCGACACCTCATTTATCGCCAATGTTAAAGAATGGTAGCCGACAAGAAGCTTAGGGTTGGCTGCTTTCATGGCACAGTTAAAAGCGGTGGATAATTTAGCAACTACTTCGTCGCCGTTTGCATACACAGAAGATGTAGAACTGAAATCCATTGTAGAGTCAGTGCAATTTGATTGAGACATTTCTAAACCAAAAATATCTTCATCATTCTCCGCCAAAGCCACTCCCGTAAATAAAAGGAAAAGAAATGTAAACTTTTTCATGTGTATAATTTTAAACTAATTAGCAAGAAGTCTTTTTGCTTGAACGTTTCCATTTCTAGCAGAGCGTTTTAGCCATTGTTTAGCTTTCACTAAATTCTTTTCTATTCCTTGTCCTTTTTCATACATTACATATAAAACAAGTTGAGCATGGTCGTGCCCGAGATTAGCAGCCTTCTGATAATACTCAAATGCTTTGGCATAATCCTGCTCGATATAGAGTCCTAAATAATACATCTCTGCGATCAACGTAAGAGAGCTATTATGCCCTTTTTCAGCAGATTTTTTACACCATTCGTAAGCGATTTCATAATCCTTTTGGGCGCCATCTTCACCATATAAATGCCTATAGCATAACGCATGCATCGCATTTTTATTACCCAATTCAGCTAAAGGCCAAATATTAGATAAAGGCATATTTAGGATTTCTCTTTCACCAGGAGAGCTTGCGCATCCAGTCAAAATTAATAGCAATAGAATATATCTATTCATTAATAATCTCGTATAATTTATCAATCAGTTTTACTCTTTATTCGAAAGCCGGCGTGACTTGTTATCCCCCAATGTTTATTTCGAAATCGTAACACAATAAAACAAATACTAAAATTGAGAGCAAGTATAATTACTAGCTCTTGAGTTCCTGGATTTACATTCGTAGCAGGATAGGCCAACAAACTCGAAATAACAGGTAACACCAACAAAACACCGTAACTTATCAACACTGCAACAATAGAAGCAGAAAGTATATTCGAAATTGACAACTTTTCTTTAAATTCTTTGAGAGATGATACTGCCATTGCTGAAAACGCGACAACAAACAAATTCATTGATGCAAAAGGATCTCCCATCATTCTCTGAAGTAGGAAATGAAGTAACATGCCAAATAGATAAAACATGACAAAAAAAGCTAAAAGTTTCAGAGTTCTTTTCAAATATTTCTCTCTTAGAATTAACGCCCAGCGTCAGCTGCACCCATTTGTTAGCACTGGTTTGACCAAAGATGTTTTGAATTAAAACCACATGCATTGAGTTCTCGCACCAATTCTTTTGCTACCTTTTCGCACTCACACTCTAAAATCTGGGGTTCTCCCGAAATAACAGCCTCAACTATTTTCTTGGCACTCGAAAGACCGCAACCTAACTTGTCCCGTACTGCCTTTATGGCGGTGACAGCAATTGCTCCTTCCACCCACTCTTCAACTTTAACCCTATTGCTCAAAGAAGCAAATGGATCTCCACACTGCTCGAAGATGTGAACATAATGTTCGGTTGAATTCGCTGATCCCGTTTCAAAAACCTTGCCCGTATCTTTCTCGACTAAAACCGGACCATGGCCAACCAACATTTGCAAATCGTCCTTTGTCTTTATGTATTCGTTGCCCTGGTAATAGACTGCGAAACATTTTCCATATTCCTCCGTAATCTCGGGCATCACCGAACAAGATTGCTCATGCAAACCTAACTCTTCCTCAACTATTTTATTCGCATCTTCTTTATTCATGATTACTCGAGGTGCTAACGTTAT
This sequence comes from Pleionea sediminis, assembly GCF_007570825.1. Classification (GTDB taxonomy): domain Bacteria; phylum Pseudomonadota; class Gammaproteobacteria; order Enterobacterales; family Kangiellaceae; genus Pleionea; species Pleionea sediminis. The sequence goes on from NZ_SUNB01000003.1 coordinate 363,930, forward strand.
AGCTGTGGGACGCAAGCCGCATCGAAGCGAAGCGTTCCAACGAGCGCCTTGTTAGGTTGATTTACTTTTTTGTTCAGCGACATAATGTTCTGCAACCTCTAATAATGTTTTTGGGGCCTCTGATA
>NZ_SUNB01000025.1 GCF_007570825.1 Pleionea sediminis
GTCACCAATCTTTTCATTCACGTCTTTAAAAATGTCGGCCATTTTATCCGACGAAATGTTCACGGTACTGGCGGCGTAACTCCATTCACTCATCGCTTCCGATGACATATTCAAACCATCGGCAAGGCGTAACATTTCCGTGTTCGCTTGCAGCGTCGAACGCACAATCGCCGCACCACCAACTGCAAAACCTGCAACCAACGCCGCCGTCGCTTTACCGGCTTTATCAACCACGCCATCAAGATTGCGTTTGACTTTCCCGAGCGCCTTTCCGGTTTTGTCTTTCCCGATAATTTCAAAGGTGTATTGGTTACTGGCGAGTAGACTCATTGAGTTGTCCGTTAATGATTTGCATGGCGGTTAAGTACACATTCGGTTGCTCAGCAATGCCGCCGCTGATCAACAAATGATGATTTTTGTAATGGTTGAATAGATTAAGAAACTGCACCGAGCGATTGGACACCATCGGCAACAAACAGGTTGTTGACTCAACCACGATTTTCCCAGCACGTTTCACAATCCATTGTTCGATGGGCGCGGGATTGCGCTCATCGCAATGTCGCCCCCACTGACACGTCTCGCAATTAAAGCTCTCTTTGTTTCGATTCACTTCAATTGCGATCAGGAGTTTTTTTCATCGATCTCCGATAAATCCGAAATCGAATAAATCCGTTCAAAGACTTGCATCATTGCGTGCGCTGGAATGTACGCAAGATTGTCAATGGAAAACGGTAAGGGTTGTCCCAACTGATCCAGAATATTATCCCAACCGACCAGCCCAGCACCGAGCGCTAAACCGTAGGCTTCACCTGAAGGTTTTAATTTGCCGTTTCGATACCGAATCGTGTCCGCACTAACTTCCATAAAGTTTAATTGGTTGAGTGGTTTTAATTTAAACTTAGCGGGATCCGCTTCGTTTTCTTGTCCAGGCAAAACAAACCATTCTTCGGTTAACCCCGTTGTTACTGATAAACTCATGATTACATTCCTTACGTGAATAAAAGGGACAGTTCGTTGTCATTGGCATCGGTACCAAAACCAATATCGAGCGTACGAATGCCATCGCGATCACCATCGGCCAGTTCTTGGTAATAGGTTTCCGGTAAATGCATTTCATAAATATTGCCGGGCGTGGTACCAATCGCTCCGGTAAAAATCTCGCGCTTGTTACCCGACTTCCAATCGCTAATAAAATCATGTTGAGAGGCGAGCACCATTTCCGGATCAAAGGAGCCCTTCACGTCCCGATCGGCAATCCGAATTTCACCAAAGCCATCCGGCGCGGACAAATCGGGCGGCATCACAATCGAATTATTCAGATTGATCGACAGTGCAGAAATGACGGCAGGAAATCCC
>NZ_SUNB01000026.1 GCF_007570825.1 Pleionea sediminis
GTCACCAATCTTTTCATTCACGTCTTTAAAAATGTCGGCCATTTTATCCGACGAAATGTTCACGGTACTGGCGGCGTAACTCCATTCACTCATCGCTTCAGATGACATATTCAAACCATCGGCAAGGCGTAACATTTCCGTGTTCGCTTGCAGCGTCGAACGGACAATCGCCGCACCACCAACCGCAAAACCTGCCGCCAGTGCAGCCGCCGCTTTACCGGATTTATCGACCACACCATCAAGATTGCGTTTGACTTTACCGAGCGCCTTTCCGGTTTTGTCTTTACCGATAATTTCAAAGGTGTATTGGTTACTGGCGAGTAGACTCATTGAGTTGTCCATTAATGATTTGCATGGCGGTTAAATACACATTCGGTTGCTCAGCAATGCCGCCGCTGATCAACAAATGATGATGTTTGTAATGGTTGAATAGATTAAGAAACTGCACCGAGCGATTGGAGACCATCGGTAGCAAACAGGTGGTTGACTCCACCACGATTTTCCCAGCACGTTTGACAATCCATTGTTCGATTGGTGCGGGATTGCGATCATCGCAATGTCGTCCCCACTGACACGTCTCGCAATTAAAGCTCTCTTTGTTTCGATTCACTTCAATTGCGATCAGGAGTTTTTTTCATCGTCCTCCGATAAATCCGAAATCGAATAAATTCGTTCAAAAACTTGCATCATCGCGTGCGCTGGAATGTACGCAAGATTGTCAATGGAAAACGGTAAGGGTTGTCCCGACTGATCCAGAATATTATCCCAACCAACCAGCCCAGCACCGAGCGCTAAACCGTAGGCTTCACCCGAAGGTTTTAATTTGCCATTTCGATACCGAATCGTGTCCGCACTCACTTCCATAAAGTTTAATTGGTTGAGTGGTTTCAATTTAAACTTAGCGGGATCCGCTTCGTTTTCTTGTCCAGGCAAAACAAACCACTCTTCCACCAAACCGGTATTAATCGATAAACTCATAAAAACTCCTTACGTAAATAAAATGGATAATTCATTGTCATTGGCATCGGTGCCAAAACTAATATCCAGCGTACGAATGCCATCGCGATCACCATCGGCGAGTTCTTGGTAATAGGTTTCCGGTAAATGCATTTCATAAATATTGCCAGGTGTTGTACCAATTGCTCCGGTAAAAATCTCGCGCTTGCTACCCGACTTCCAATCGCTAATAAAATCATGTTGAGAGGCGAGCACCATTTCCGGATCAAAGGAGCCCGTCACGTCCCGATCGGCAATACGAATTTCACCAAAGCCATCCGGCGCGGATAAATCGGGCGGCATCACAATCGAATTATTCAGATTGATCGACAGTGCAGAAATGACGGCAGGAAATCCC
>NZ_SUNB01000004.1 GCF_007570825.1 Pleionea sediminis
GATACCATCACTTTAAAAAGTTACTTTATCAACAGCAGTTATCGGCCGAAAGAAGTTCAGTTTGCCGATGGCACGGTGTGGACGACGGAACAATTTGAAGCGGGCTTTAACAAGATTGGTTCCGACACCGGCGATACCATTATGGGCTTGTTTCAAGACGATACCATTTTAGGCAACGGCGGCAGTGATTCGATTGAAGGCTGGCACGGCAACGACACCATCGAGGGTGGTGCCGGCAACGATAGTTTAAGTGGTGGTTACGGTCAGGACACATTAATTGGTGGAGACGGCAACGATACGATTTTGGGTGGTCATGATGACGATGCCATCACCGGTGGTCGTGGTGACGATACGCTTGATGGAAACGCAGGTGCCGACACTTATTACTTTGGTGATAATTTTGGTCGCGATTGGGTTAAAGCAAGTAATGCGGATACGATTGTATTTGAAGACCCTTACTACACGTTAGATAATATTCAATTGTCGAAGAGCTCTACCTACAACCTGGTGATTAATTTCGAAGGTCGATCGGACTCGTTAACGATTGCCAGTTACTTTCAACGCAACACCAATCAACCCAAAGAATTTAAGTTTGCTGACGGCACTGTGATCAGTGGTGCCGAGCTTCAAAACATTGAGTGGCGTTCTCGAATTGGAGATGACATTCGTGGTGATGATACGAGTAATGTTCTTTCTGGTACTGACCTGGACGAGAAGATCTTCGGTGAAAACGGGGATGACATTTTAGTCGGTGGTGCCGGTGATGATGAACTAACCGGTGGACTTGGTAATGATGTCTATCGATATAGTGCTGGTTTTGGACGAGACGTTATCAGTAATCTCAATTTAGATAATAGTAATGACACAATTGTTTTTGATGCTAGCATTCTATCGTCTGATATTAGTCTTGAACGCACAAACAACAACGAGCTAATTATCCGTCATGAACCCTCCGGTGATACGATTCTCGTAAAACTGCACTTTAACCCAGTGACCGTCAACAATGATTATGCCATTCGTCGTGTTGTTTTCGAAGGTGAGGGTATTGAATGGGATCGTGCTGCTATCGAGTCTAAAGTTTTATCAACCTCGAATGATGACGATACCATTAAAGGTTTTGCAGATCAGGAACTCATCGTTGATGGTGGTAAAGGAAATGACGTATTAACGGGCCAAAACTTGGCAGACACACTGATTGGTGGCCAAGGGAATGACACTTTACAAGGTAATTCAGGCGACGATGTTCTTGAAGGTGGTCAAGGTAATGATACCTTGCGAGGAGATTACGGTAATGATGTTTATCGTTTCAGTGCGGGTTTTGGTCGTGACACCATCAACAATTACGATCGCGATAGCAGTATCGACACCATTGTTTTTGATAACACAATAAATTCGACCGACATTAAATTAGAAATCAACGACGGTTACGATTTAGTGATTCGTCATAATTCTACGGGCGACACCATTGTTGTTACCGATCACTTCAACGCGGGCTCGGCTTATAATAATGATCGTGCCATTAATAGTATCCTTTTTGAAGCCGAAGGTGTTGAATGGGATCGCGATACGATTGCTTCCATCATTTTAACACCAACCAATGATGACGATTCCATTAAAGGTTTTTCTGGCCAAGAGCATCATCTCGATGGTGGTGCCGGTAACGATAAACTCGAAGGGCATAATCTAACCGACACACTGATTGGCGGTGAGGGTAATGATACTTTGCGTGGTCACTCTGGAAACGATACCTTAATCGGTGGCCAAGGCAACGATACCTTGCAAGGTGATTACGGTGATGATACCTATCGCTTCAGTGCTGGCTTCGGTCGTGACACGATCAACAATTACGATCGCGATAACAGTGTCGATAAGATTGTTTTTGATAGCACAATTAATTCGAGTGATATTAAATTAGAAATCAACGACGGTTACGACTTGGTGATTCGACATGGTTCAACGGGCGACACTATTGTTGTTACCGATCACTTCAATGCGGGCTCGGCTTATAATAATGATCGTGCTATTAATAGTATTCTTTTTGAAGCCGAAGGTGTTGAATGGGATCGCGATACGATTGCTTCCATCATTTTAACACCAACCAATGACATTGATTCCATTAAAGGATTTTCTGGCCAAGAGCATCATCTCGATGGTGGTGCCGGTAACGATAAACTGGAAGGGCATAATCTAACCGATACGCTGATTGGCGGTGAGGGTAATGATACTCTTCGTGGTCATTCTGGAAACGATACCTTAATCGGTGGCCAAGGCAACGATACCTTGCAAGGTGACTACGGTGATGATACCTATCGCTTCAGCGTGGGTTTTGGTCGTGACACGATAAACAATTACGATCGCGACAACAGTGTCGATACTATCGTATTCGACTCAACCATTAATTCCAGTGATATAACACTAGAAATCAATTCCGGCTACGACTTGGTGATTCGACATGGTTCAACAGGTGACACCATTGTTGTTACCGATCACTTCAATGCGGGCTCGGCTTATAGTAATGATCGTGCTATTAATAGCATTCTTTTTGAAGGCGAAGGTATTGAATGGGATCGCGACACCATCGCGTCGATGATTTTAGCGGGAACTAATGACGACGATTCTATCAAAGGATTTTCTGGTCAGGAGCACAACCTCGATGGCGGTTCCGGTAACGATAAGCTTGAAGGGCATAATCTCACCGACACGCTGATTGGTGGTGAGGGTAATGATACTCTTCGTGGTCATTCTGGAAATGATACTTTAATCGGTGGTCAAGGTAACGATACCTTGCAAGGTGATTACGGCGACGACACTTATCGCTACAGCATTGGATTTGGTAACGACAAAATCGTTAACTACGATCGTGACAACAGTGTCGATAAAATTGTTTTTGATTCGACCATTAGTTTAGCTGACATCGAGTTTAAGCGCTCCAGTTATAATTTGCATATCAATCATCGCACGACAGGCGACTCGATCGTCGTTGATAAATTCTTTACTTACAGTGGAACGCTCGATACTTACCGATTTGTTAACGAAGTCCACTTCGAACAAAGTGGCACCGTACTCACTGCCGAGCAAATTGTTGAGCTCATCAATAATCCAGAACCAATTACCATTGAATCGAAACAATTAACTTGGCAGGTGAGTCAGCAATCGATAGCTAATGCGAATAAGTCGACTGATGGTTTATACGCCATGGTATCGATTAATGGTGAAGCGCCTTTTGCCTATCAAGCGACCAATAATCAGTTTGCGATTAACCTGGCGTCGATGACCAATGGCTTACACGAATTTACCGTTGAGTATCGCAATGCGAACGATGAAGTCATCAGCACAGAAAACGGCAAACTTTTTGTTAACGACGATGTTATTAAAGTATTGGGTCAATCAGAAGATCGCATTTCTCGAAACTTCTACGATAATGACGGTCAGCTCATTGCCACGTTAGATGCCGAAGGATTACTGTCGGAAAATATTTACAACGCAGCGGGTCAACTCGTTGAAACGGTTGCGCACAATATTCGAGTGCCCGAATCGGTAGCTAACAACGAATCACTTCGCGCTGAAGGTTCATTAGCAGAAATTAAAGAAGAACTCGAGTCGCTTAAAACACTTATAAAGCAAGCTCCTCAAGGGCATGTAGTGCAAGAAGCTCGTAGCCATCAAATTTACAATGGTAAAGGAGAAGTTGTTGCGACGATTAATGCCGAAGGTTATTTAACCGAGCATCAATATAACGAGCACGGACAAAAAACGGCGACGATTCAATACGCAACGCCAATAAATTATCAAGAGGGACAAACTCTCGATGATATTCGACCAGCCTATTCAGACAACGACCATCAATTCAGTTACGAATACGATCAGCTCGGCCGCTTAATTGGTGAAACCGATTGGCGTCAGGGTAAAACTGAATACGTTTACAATAAGATGGGGCAACGGATTGAGACTACGCATAAAGATATGACGGGGGTGGTTTCAGATCGAACCACACAAAATCGTTACAATGAAAAAGGTCAGTTAATTGCGACCTTCGATGCTGAATCCGTTAAAGCAATTGAGGCTTTTAAAGCCAACAATCCAGGCTACACTCAAGCAGAATTAAAAGCGTTCGAACACGCCCGTGCAACTCGTTTTGAATACGATAGTAATGGACGTCGCACAGCGACCATTGATTCCCATGGCAATCGCACCCAATTTGTTTATAACGAAGCAGGGTACAAAACGCACACCATCAATGCACTCGGTGAAGTCACGCAAAATCATTACACCACCTTCGGACAAATCGAATGGACACGAGTTTACTCGGAGAAGATGGATGCCGAAACACTTGCGCAGTTGCAGCAAGGGCAACTCAGCTTTGAGGCGCTTAATGAGCATTTAAAAACTAAAGAGTCGGCGAGCGATTCTGTGGTGAGTTTTAACTACGATCGCCGTGGATTGGTTAAAGAATTGATTGATGCTGAAGGTTTCAAAACCACATCGGTTTACAATGCCTTTGGCGAAGCCATTATGACGACGCAACAGGTTTCGGCTACTCAAAGTTATACCAATCTGTCGGTTGTTGACAATCGTGGTGCGACAACAGAAAGTTGGCGTCTCACAGACGACAAAGCGATTTTCTCAACGGTTGAATACGATGCCTTTGGTCGAGTGAAAAAGAGTACCGATGCACTGGGCAATTCAACCGAATACGAATACGACAAGTTGGGTCAACAAATTGCTGTCAAGGATGCATTGGGCGATAAAACTGAAGCCACTTACGACGCCTTTGGTCGTGTATTGACATCCATAGATGCACTCGATAATCAAGTTACTTACCATTACGTTGATAACGAAAACAAGCGCGAAGTTAGTTATCCCGGCAATATTAAAACGACAACCGAATTTAATGCGTTTGGGGAAATTCAAGTCACCATTGACGGTGAAGGTAACTCAACAACGTTTGCTTACGACAATAATGGTCAAGTCATAAAGGTGACTGATGCATTAAGCAACGAGTCTTTAACTGAGTACGACAAAGCTGGACGAACGCAATTTGAAATTGATGCCGAAGGACGACGTGTCCAATATCAATACGACGCATTAAACCGCGTTCAATTTGAAATTCTCGATCCCAGTTATACGGATAGCGAAGGTAATGCCTATGTCGGTGAAAATATTACGACTGAATATCGCTACAATGCGAAAGGAGAAGTTGAGTTTGTTATTGCGCCGAATGGAACAGTGACACGCAACGAATACGACAACAGTGGACAGTTAATCGCAACGACTCGTGATTACACCGAAAACGCAGTCGATGGTTTGAACATTCGCACCGAATACGTTTACGATGGCGCCGGTAATCAAATAACGGTTATCGAAGCCGCGGGAACAGAAGAGGCTAAAACAATCCGTTTTAATTACGATGACTTTGGCCGTCTTGAGTCAAAGGTCGTCGATCCAACCGGCTTAGCGATTACGACACAGTTTGTGTATAACGATAACGGTCAAGTGGTTGAAACTATTAATGCTAATGGCGACTCTTCGTACTCAGTTTACGATGCCGCAGGACAGATCCGTTTTAGTATTGATGAAGAAGGTTACGTACGTGAAAATCTTTACGATGCTAACGGCCAAGTGATTTCGTTAAATGTTTATCAAGATTCAATTTACACACAAGATAAAACGACGTTAAACAAAGCACCGTCGTTAAACGAAATGCTATCTAACGAAACCGAGAGTCTTCTTTCGGGTAATAGTGTATTGGCCACCACGCAAACGGTTTATAACGATAAAGGGCAAGTGGATTACGTTGTTAATGCCGAAGGTTATGTCACGCATTATGAGTACGATAATAATGGCAATGTCACAACCGCGTATCGCTACGATGGCAAAGTAGATGTATCTAAAGTTCACGGCGACGAGTTTGCAACAACGGAAATTGCGAAATTAACGAATCCACAAACCACCCGTTATGTGTACGACCAACTGGGCCGTCAATCGTTTGTTGTTGACGCGGGTAATTTTGTGACCGAAACACGTTACGATGCAACGGGCAACGTGGTTGAAACGATTCGTTATCCTTACGCAATTGATGTTGCTCAACTCAATGAGAAAACCGTTGAAGCGTTAATTGTTGAGGCGTATGAGAATAACAAGTCGGATGAATCTGGCAACACCGATTCTGATGTTGGTACCGGTGAATTGGACGATATTATTCCTGGCGATTCAGATAGTGACGTTATTCCAAGTGAAGATAAAGTTTACAGTGAAAACTTTGACGGTAAAGTAATTAGTGATTTCGCTACTTACCAGAATAACAACAATAATCTCTACATCGAGAACGATGTATTGATGGTACAAAGTGGTAATAATAATCTTAACAACTCTCCTCGAGTGGAAATTTTTGAACCTGTTGATATGAGTCATGGCTTTTCAGCATTGGTCGATTTGACTCAACTACCAGACTCTGTAACGGGGTACAACAATGGTTATCTAGAAGTTGGATTTGATAATGGTCTTACCGGCGATGACCATCGCAGTGTCCGTTTTGTTATTCAAGATACCGGATGGCAGTACGAAGCTTACTATGAAATTACCCAAGGTAATGAGGTCACAAAGCTAAGCGCAAACGGATGGCAGTTCGTTGAGAATCTTCCCGAGAGTCATCAACTACGATTTGAGATCGACGGTCTTGAAATGAGGTTAGCAGGATATTCAAATTCTCCTGTTGCTATGGATTCAAACTGGAATGATATGCAATTTTATGTTGCTACCAAAAATCAACCAGAGATAAGACCTGTTGATGAAAATGGAATATTTGCTTTTGGTGTTGATAATATTCAAATTGATGCGCCGGCTATAACAACGATTTATTCAAAAGACTTGTCAACATTATTTGATACCAATACTCCTACCAAATGGAGTGAAAGCTTCACTTCCGATGACTTAAGTAATTATGACTTAAGCAACTATGAGTTGTTAACCGGCGATAGCACGACTGTGTCCGTTGAAAATGGCCAGTTGGTTGTCGACTCAAAAGCGGGAAGCTTAATCAGTGAGTATGGGGTTAAAGGTTTAGAGTCCTTTACACTTGAACAAGGTACTGAGTTTGGATTTTTAGTAACATTACCCGACAACCATGGTTCCGTTCAATTTGGTGATCGTATTCAAAACGAGCCAATAGATATAGGAATGGGCATTGAGTCCACGAATCCAGAATCGACACTATTTAACTCAGCGAAGCTGGTTGTTAACAATGGTACGGTATATTTAAAACATCAGTACGACTCGGCAGAAAATCCGGCCAGCAATACCAGAAAATTATTACCCATGTTTGAATTAGTAGATGGCGTAAATGTGTTTGATGCTAAATTTGTTGTCGATGAAGGGCACTTAGTAGCGAAAGTTTCTTACAATGGTCAAGACTTCTATTCAGAACCCGTCGATCTAAAAGGTGAGGTTCTAGACGCGCGAGTTACGCTTAGCATACTCGAAGAAGAAGAGTTCACCTTCGTTGATGGTTCCTTTGGGTTTACCACTCATACCGCTAATGATGTCCGCATAGGATTCGATAATCTCTACATTAAATCAATTGACGATGCGTCAACGGACTCGACGACTGAAGATGATTCTACTATTGGTAATGATACAAATACAGAAACGTCTTCAAGTGTTCTAAATGAGCAGCGCACGCAATACGTTTACGATAGTCTGGGTAGAGTTAAGTATTCGGTTAATGCAGCAGGTTATGTTTCAGAGAATACCTACGATATTAATGGCAATGTCATTAAAACAACGCAGTATGGCAACAATGTACAAATAGCCGAAGATGTTAATACGACTGCTGATGTTGAGGCTTACTTACAAAGCTTAACGGCAGAAGGTATTAATGATGAACCACGCGTTAATCGTAATGTATACGATGCGCTCAACCGTTCTATTTACTCCATCGATGGAAAAGGGTATGTAACACATACTGAATACGACTCATTGGGTCGAGTTACCGATGTGATTGGTTATTCAACGGCGTATACCGATGCGGGCGCTGCAGTTTCAGAATCAGTGTTCACCGAAAGTGAACTTGATGGTTTCTTTGCAATCAATGCTAACGCAGAGAAAGATCGAGTTAATCATACGGATTACTTTACCAATGGTTGGGTTAAAAGCGTCACCGATGCATACGGATACAGCGAGTCTTACACTTATGATGCTATGGGTAACACAAAAACCTTTACCAATAAAAATGGAGATGTTTGGACGTACGAGTACGATAAACTCAATCAGTTAGCCAAAGAAACTTCACCAGAAGTACTCATCAATCACAAAAGTGGGTACTCAAATTTCGATGTCAAAACAGCATTAGTTAAAGAGTATAAGTACGATGCTTTCGGTAACCTAATAGAACAGTTAGAGACAACCGAGAAGAAGTCTCATTCTTCATCGCCTGGTGGCATCGGTACTGGCGGAAAAGAAACGTCGATCAACGTTAATAAAGTCACCTCGTTTGAATACGATGCACTCGGCAATCAAACTAAAATTATTCACCCAGAAGTGAATGGTGTGCGTTACGAATCCGAAACGGTGTTCGATGCCTTTGGTAATGCCGTTGCTAACCGAGATGTTCGTGGCAATATCAGTTATAAAGTCTACAATGACAGAAATCAATTACACTTTGAAATTGATCAAGAAGGCTTCGTTACTGAATATCAATACGATGCGTTTGGTAATGAAGAAAACATGGTTCGTTATCAACACCGAATCGATGCTGTTAACTTAAATGAGCTTACCGCGCTTAATGAGTCGGCAATTGAAAGTGCACTGATGGTTCAAAAAGAAGCGAACGCATTAAGAAGTATTTCTAAAGTTTATAACTCGCTCAACCAAGTGGTTGAGTTAAAACAACCGGTTATTGAAACTTACGATGTTGCGACCAACTCCGCCAATACAACAGCGCCGACAACACGCTTTGAATACAATGCGTTTGGTGAAGTTATCAAAACATCCACACTAAGCCGAGCGGTTGCTGCCGACAATAACAATGGCCAGGCAATCGAAGAATGGGCAGATACCTACAGTTACTTTAATCAATTAGGACAGAAAGTCGCTGAAGTGAATGCCGAAAACTATCTCGATAAGTGGACCTATACAGCATTTGGCGAAGTAGAAACTCACGCTGAATATGCCGTGCCGGTTTCTTCTGTTTCTACCAACAACATTCCTGAGCCAGTACTGAGTCGAAATGCTGCAAATGAGTCCTTGGGTGACGATCGTATCAAAGAGTTTGAATACGACGCACTCGGTCAGATTAAGCGAGAAATTCAGAAAGATGTGACACGTTTAGTCGTAAGAACCGATGCGACCATCACATCACCAGCTGCGTTAGTGGCTAACGATGGGACTGAATTCGATTTAATCACTAAAGATATCTTATTAAGTGAGTACAAATACGACGCGACGGGTAATCGCACTTTCGAATCTATCAGTGGTGTGGACACGCATCGAATCTACGATTCACTCGGACGATTGCGAGGTATTCTAGAGGAATCGCGTCAAGTTAATGGCAATACGGTTTTTGTGAGTCAAGATGATAATGGAGAGTATCAATACACTGGTGTTATAAATAACGATGAACGTTTATCAAATGGCGACAGTCGTACACCATTCAGCCGTATTGTTTACAATGCATTTGGTGAAAAAGTTCGTACGGAATCCTTCGTTGAAGGTATTGCTGATGATCGTGCTCAAGCAATTATCGACGATAACGATGCAGACTTATTAGTTACCAGCGCCAACAGAATCGTTAATTTTATGTCGTACAATAATTTGGGGCATAAAATAGAGCAAACCGATGGCGAAGGAAATGTTAAGCGATTCGAATATGACGAAGCCGGTAACTTAACGCACGTTAAAGTGGCTTACCAAAATGCACAAGGCAATCAATCGTTCGAAGCACACAACGAGTATCGTTACGATAAAGTGGGACAACAAATTGGTTCGATCACCTATCTTGGTGAAGCCAATCAGTTAGCCCATGCGGCGGTAGCCGATCAAGTTCAGGCAATGGCTTTCAATGGTTACGGTGAAGTTATCGCTCGTGGTTCTCGATTGCAAAATGCCGATGAGTCCTTTACTGATTATGTCGCATCGCTTGAAGAATATTTTGAATACAACAATGCTGGGCAAATGATCCGCACCAACGAATCAGATGGCGCAACTAAAATTTATCGTTACGACTTAATGGGTAACAATGTTTTTGAGTACACTCAAGCGAATGGCATTACCCGACACGAGTACAATAAGTTGGGGCAGAAAGTCACAACACTAATGCCTAAGTACGATTTGTCGATGTTAGGTGGTGCTGCGCCAACGGCGGAACAAATGGCTCAATTTGAATTGCTCGAGAGTGGTAGCCCAGTCGTTACAACCGAGAACGATCGTTGGGGTAATACCATTGCGCTTGTTGATATGGCGGGTGCAGAAAAGTCGTTTAGCTACGATGCGTTAAATCGTCTGACACAAGAAACACAACACAATGTTGAGGTGATTGACCCAACAACCGATACTATTAACCTGAAAGACGTTGAGCAACATTACGTTTACGACATCAATGGTAACGTCACACATCATGTCGATCAGCGTGGTAATGTGAGTGAAAAAGTCTATAACTCAGTGAATCAAAAAATAGCGGAAATTGATGCCTCTGGTGCGGAAACAAAATTTGTTTACGACGCTTTGGGGCGCGAAGTCGCACAGCAAAATGCCTTAGGTTACATCACAACTACCGATTACGATAAGAATAATAACGTGGCGGCAGTCGGTGACATTCGCGCAGACGAAGAGGGCATGTTGACCAAGCGGTTGTTGCAACGCTTTGGTTACAACGCGTTAGGTTTCCAAGTGGTTTCCGAGTTTGCACACGGTCGTGTGTTTAATGGTTCCGGTTATTATACCGACTGGTCAACGTCCTATACCGATTACGATGTGCGTGGCAATGTCATTCGTACCGAATCGGCCATGGGAACACTGAATCACAAAATATATAACTCATTAGGTCAACTCGCGAGAGAAGAAACAGGGTTATACGATCCTGACGCGAATCATGACTCGACCTTTATTTTTGTCGATGGAGAGTTCCAGGTATTCACAGACTCTGGTAATCATCATGTTAACTCTTGGACTTACGATTACTTTGGGAAAGTTCAAACGTATAACGATTTAAGCGGAAGAGAATTTACCTACCAATACAACGAAGCTGGTCAATTAACTCGTAAAGTATTGACGTCCAGCAAAGATATGAAAGCCATTGCAACGCTCGGTACTGATTATGCTTATGGCAAAGAATATCATTATTATTCTAATGGATCGCTAAAGGCGATTTACGATAAATCAGCGCATCAATATACCGAGTATGGTTTTGATAGTGCTGGTCGGCGTGTCTATGAAAGCACACGAGGTGCTGATGGGCGTAAAAAGCAGTTCCATTATGAAACCACCAACCAATACGATGCCCAAGGTCGTTTGACTCGTGTTGTCAGCCGAGATGTTCAACACAATCTAACGACGATGACATCCGAGTATGCGTATGACGAAGCGGGCAATCGAATTAAAAACACCATCATAACGCAAGCCGATACCAGTCTTGAAGACTCCGACCGTTTGGATGTTGAAGCAAATGCGCAATACTCAGATGCCAATAAGTCTATTGAAGAGGGTGGATCAGCGACGTTTGATTTAGGCAACGATTTATTTAACTCGACAAGTGATACCTTATCTTACACGTTTGAAGTTGAGCGTGGATATTGGGACTGGCGATACGTTCCACCGGAACAACCGTCGCCGGTTATTCTGCCAGAAGATTATCAATGGGTTTATGTAAGTGAAGGATACGTTCCTGCACCCGATTGGATGACGTTATCTCTTGAGGGCGATCGTTTGGTGTTAACAGTAAATGAGCCACCTGCAGGATCGGCTAACTGGAATAACACCACAACACCAACCGTTGTCGAGTCTGAGCAAGACGATGGCACCATTATTTTACAATGGCCAGAAGGGGAAGACGGTGTCCAAGGCGTTGAACTGGGCGAAGTGGAAGATCCCGATTTTAATCCCGATAATATTGGTAAGTTTAATATTCGAATTTCGGCGTTAGATGAGTATGGCGATACAGCTCACCAAAATGTGACGTTACAAGTAAATGAAAATCCTGATGCGACAACGGCATCTGGCACAATGGGAGACACTTCTGTTACGAATGCACAGAATGTTGCTTTAGATAATTCCAATATTCGATTTAACGATCTCGATCTCACACAAAGCTGGTTAACTCAAAAATACGCATCCAATAATATTAAAGACTCATTTAATGCATTAACCAATGTGTTGGATGAACAAAGTTTAACTTCACAAGACGCTCTTCTTAAGTCAGCTAGTGACGACGACGAAGAGTTCATGCACGAAAAAGAATATTGGTTCGCCTACGATGCAATGAATCGAGTGACATTGGCTGAAGGTGTTCGAGAGGTTAATGAGCAAGGCGAGTTTATTCAATTAAACGTCGAAAACGACCACGGAACAATTATTTATTACGATGAAATCGGAAATCAGATTGCTAAAGCTTATGAGCAAGAAGATGGTCATGGCGATACAAAAAACGTTAAAAAGTTCGAGTTCTACCAATATAACCAAAAAGGCTTAATGATTGAGTCAAGTTTGGTAGAAAAAGTCGGTGACATATCCGCTGAAGATTTAGCAAAAGTACAAATTGGCGGTGAGGAATTTGGAGCAGGAAATATCGTAATTTCTAGGAATGTTTACGATATTGCAGACCGCGTGGTAGAGCAAAAAGGTTATATTTTCGAAAAGGCGGTGCTCGTCGGTGGTGGAAGCAACCCTGATCCTGTCATTCTAAATGGAGGGATCGATAGTCACCAGAAAAAATATTACGACAAAGACAATCGAGATTTAAAAATTGAAAGTTACAGAACAAATTATAGTAATGTAGTAACTCACGGCGATACGGTAACCGAGGATGACTTATTTCTATTTGCTGTTACAACTTTTGATGATTTGGACTCAACGAATTATAAAGAAGCCTATGATGCAGCAGGCAATTTGCGTCACTATCAATACCAAGAGTTTAGCTCGCAAGGCGAATCGAAATTTGTTGATACTTACGAGTATAATTATATTGGTTACGAATCGTATAAGTCGATAAAGACAGTTGGTACCAGTACCAAAGAGGAGCGTCGAACTGCAACGACAGAGGTTGCTTATGATATTAACGGAAATATCTTGTCAGCCCGCGAGCGTTACAAATTCCCTGATCCTTTGAACGAGCTGCACCGCTTTTATCGCAATAGCGCCGATGGAATGGTTCTGAACAAATGGTCGGCGACTTACTCTCGCGAAGACAGCAAGTACCTCGATAATAATACCAATAAAATATATCAGAACAATTATTTTTATTCGAACGGTAATGTAATTTTAACGACCGACCAAGAGGGCGAGTTTAAGGCAAAAGACACATCGGCTTATCAAATTACCGATAACCGGAATAATACTTCAAGGTCGCACACGTATTCGGTGTTTGAAGGTGACACGCTAGAGTCTATCTCACAAAAGTTTTATGGGACTACCAAGTTGTGGTATCGCATCGCCGATGCGAACGGACTTCATTCGCAAGAAGAACCGCTCATCTCGGGACAACAATTACAAATCCCCTCAGCAAGCAGTGTTTACAATTCAGCGGATGATTTTAAGCCATACAATCCAAATGATGCGATCGGTACTCTAACGCCAGTTATTCCTGATATACCTTCTCCGTTTCAATCTGAATGCGGCGCGTTAACTACACTGATAACGGCTGTAGTTTATGCGGTTGTTATGTTTTATACCGGTGGAAATCACGCAGGAGCTACAGCTGCAAGTCAGATTGCTAATCAAATATTTGGTACAGCAGTTGGCACCTATGAATCTCCCAGTTTTGAACAAGTCGCTATTGCAACTACCGCCGCCTACGTGGGTGGAGAAGTGGGTGGCAGTATGTCTGTCGGACCAGCTGCTCAAGCGGCAGTCACCGCTGCTACTTCATATGCTGTCACTTATCAATTAAGTGATTGGGCTGGTTATGATGTTAAGTTAAGTGCAGGTGAAATGTTTGCCAGTGCAGCGACGGCTGCAGTGGGTTCAGGAATGAACAATGTTACTGCGGGTGCGTTAGTTGATTCAGCTGCTAAATTTAACTGGTCGAACATATCGTTAGATTATTTAAAAATGGTGACTATAAATGTTGCGCAAAGTGGTGTTGGGTATGCCATGCAAAAAGCGTTTGGAAACGACGATATATCTTGGGATACCTCGTCAGTTCTCATCAACTCCTTTGTAAATGCTGGATACACTACTTGGAATAGAGCAAACAAGCAAAAGAGCGATCTATTATCCGCTCAGGCTTTAGAGAACAATTCGTTTAATAATTTATCATCAATGTTGGCTAGAAGCCAAAGTGATAGTAAAGCAACATCAGACAATGTAAAACAGAAAAGAATACCTAACTCAAAATCAGCAGAAACTTATACAGCTCAAAAGCAATCTGTCGGTAATGTTCAAACGGAGCTTTATCACGATCAAGCAAAGGGTGAAGGACACATAACGGTTACTTTATCTCGAGGTGAGCACGAAAACTGGGACGGCATGTCACGCTGGTCTTTCCAGGCAACTCAAGACATGATGCGGAGTTCTCGTTTTAACAGACAAGTTAATAAATGGGAACGAACTTACCAACAGGCTCATGCTTATCGGCAGGACATTATTGATCGTCGAGATGAAATTATTTACGACGGAATGATTCGCGGAATGACTCAAGTTAAAGAAGAGCTTGCCGCATTGAAAGCTCAGAATGCCTATGACTCAGAAAATTGGACTGCAGAAGATTGGATGAATATGCACATGGGCTGGAAGCCAAAGGAAATTCGTGTTGACGGTCAAAGAGCATTTATTGGTGATGTGTTGAACGCTGGAATGAGCTTTACGACGGCGATTGCGGGTGCTATGACCTTTGGGCTAGCTTCATTTGCAATGGGCTATGCTACTGGCGCAGGGCTTGATGTTGGAATTCAAATGGCTGGAGAAAATAAATCTTGGGCCGATGTTGATCTAATGCGTTCTCATTATTCAGGTTTGTTCGGTGGAGCAACTGCTGGAGTTGGCGGAGCCGTTTTAGGTGCATCGAATGCTGCTATTCGATATAGCGGTTGGGCTGCGGCTGGTGTCGGTAGTGTATATGGAATGTACGAAGGAGCGTCCTATATTAAACAAGGTATGCTAAAGAGAGAATGGGGAGATGTTGCTCTTGGTTTAGTAATGGCCGTTCCGTCCTATTATGGTTTGAAATCGTCGATAAATCATTTATCGAGTGTTAGCCCTCGATTTATAGGTGCTCTGAATACTAAGTTTGAATTTTATTCAGTTAAGCCTAGTATGAAAATGTCGGGATCGGTTAGGCTTAGGATGGTTCCAAACTCAACTGAAGCTACAAAAGCTGCGATTCGTGCGCGCCTAGACTCTGGTGTTAATCGAAGCGGTAACTTTAAGCATCATGCAGAAATAGATCGGTTAATTCAACAAGGACACGCAGTTCAGCGACATGGAGGTGGAGTAACTGATGCTCAGTTGATTTATCGAGCGAGAACTGGAATTGCTCCAGATGACTCTGTGTCCAGACGAGATGGAGCAGTTATAACACCTAATGCAACTGCTTTTAACAGTGATCGTTTACTGGTAGAGTCTGACCAGTTTTTACGTGCGAATCATCTAGAAAGAGCTATTGCGTTAGCTACCAACCAAAGAACAGGACGGGTACCACGTTCTATAACTTTGCAAGGAGTTGAGGTGGGCTCTCCTGTCGGTAGAGGATATGAAGCGATTGGGTTGACTCCAGAGCTTGCAGGCCCGCTAAATTATCATTCTTCACTTTCGAAAGTAAATGCGGTTTATAAGTTTGATCCTCAATTAAATGTTTGGAAAACAGTAACGATTTATCCGGTGAAATAACATTATGAATATATATGAATCTATTGATTACATTTTTGCCAACTATTTAGATGTAAATGTTGGATACAGTGAAGAAGAAATTGAACATGAAATTCATGAGGAGCTGAAGGATGAAGACTTCAAAAATCAGTTGTATGATGAAATTGCTAAAACAAAGTCTGATACAAAGTTTTCTTGGCGGTTAAAATTTCAAGAGTTTAATGTTCGATATTTCGAGACTGAAGAAGAAGCTAATAATTACGCTCGGCGAATATTCGGTTTTTAATCAATTTTTAAATTTAAACGGACACCCCGTTTAGGGGAAATCTCTTACAAATTTAAATTTAAACGGACACCCCGTTTAGGGGAAATCTCTTACAAAAGACTGGCTGATTATCTCAAATATCAGTCAGTTTTAGCTGCTCGAATTAAAGAGTCATTAAGGTAAACTCATCGCCGAAGTTAAATAAGGAAGTAAAAAATGACCATACCAAGGAAGGCGCTGGTCGACTCTCAGTCACCTGGATTTTATCATTGTACTAATCGCTGTGTTCGCAGAGCATTTTTGTGCGGATTTGATAAAGAGACTGGGCACGATTACAGTCACCGAAAAAGTTGGATAGAAAAACGTATTATTGAATTAAGTAATCTCTTTGCTGCTGGCGTTAACCCCAATATACATTCATTGAATTTTCATAAATCTAATGCTACTCGTTTCAGTAACAATAGGGATATGTGGAATATAATGAATAGAGTAAACTTTAAACGGACACCCCGTTTAGGGGAAATCTCTCACAAGACGCTGGCTGAATATCTCAAATGTCAGTCAGTTTTAGCTACTCGAATTAAAGAGTCATTAAGGTAAACTCATCGCCGAAGTTAAATAAGGAAGTAAAAAATGACCATACCAAGGAAGGCGCTGGTCGACTCTCAGTCACCTGGATTTTATCATTGTACTAATCGCTGTGTTCGCAGAGCATTTTTGTGCGGATTCGATAAAGACACGGGGCACGATTACAGTCACCGAAAAAGTTGGATAGAAAAACGTATTATTGAATTAAGTAATCTCTTTGCCGTCGATGTTTACGCGTACGCTGTTATGAGTAATCATTATCACATAGTACTTTATATCGATCCGCAAGCTCCGCAAAAATGGAGTGATGAAGAAATCGCGGATCGTTGGCTTAAACTGTATCCCAGCAAAACAGAAGAAAGAGAGTTATTTCGCAAGCAAGCCATTCTTAACTCTCCAGAAACTTTAAACGGACACCCCGTTTAGGGGAAGTCTCTTACTGGGTGATGATATTGCAAGAAGACAAACTTTAAACGGACACCCCGTTTAGGGAAAATCTCTCACAAGACGCTGGCTGAATATCTCAAATATCAGTCAGTTTTAGCTACTCGAATTAAAGAGTCATTAAGGTAAACTCATCGCCGAAGTTAAATAAGGAAGTAAACAATGACCATACCAAGGAAGGCGCTGGTCGACTCTCAATCACCTGGATTTTATCATTGTACTAATCGCTGTGTTCGCAGAGCATTTTTGTGCGGATTCGATAAAGACACGGGGCACGATTACAGTCACCGAAAAAGTTGGATAGAAAAACGTATTATTGAATTAAGTAATCTCTTTGCCGTCGATGTTTACGCGTACGCTGTTATGAGTAATCATTATCACATAGTACTTTATATTGATCCTCAAGCTCCGCAAAAATGGAGTGATGAAGAAATCGCGGATCGTTGGCTTAAACTGTATCCCAGCAAAACAGAAGAAAGAGAATTATTTCGCAAGCAAGCCATTCTTAACTCTCCAGAAAAACTGGAAACGTATCGAGAACGATTAGGTAGCTTGTCCTGGTTTATGAGCCGCTTGAATGAACCATTGGCAAAGTTGTGTAATCAAGAGGACAATTGTACTGGAAAATTCTGGGAGAAGCGTTATAACTCACAAGCCTTATTGGATGAAGCCTCCGTTTTATCATGCATGGCTTATGTTGACTTAAATCCAGTCAGGGCTGCTATTACTCAAAAACTCGAAGAATCAGAACATACTTCTGTAAAAAAGAGAATTGAAGAAACGAAAAGAAGTTCGAAGATCGACTTAAATGAGATGGTCCAGGCTATTAATGGAAATCTTAATTCTCAATTAATAAATATAAAGCTGCATGAGTATTTGCAACTGGTAGAGTGGACAGGGCAAGCCATCGTTCATCCACACAAAGCATCCATTCCAAAGAATATTACTCCTATTTTAGTTCGCCTTAATTTACAACATCATCATTGGCTCAAGCATATCACAGAGTTTCATAATCATTATGTAACTGTCGTAGGACCAATCGAAATGATACGGAATAAAGCCAAAGATTTAAAACGTCGATGTTTGCATGGTATTGGTTCAGCTAAGTTGTTTTTTCAGAATTAAGAAATCGTTCGTTACATGTGTTGAAAGATTCATCATAACGACTGGATGTTTATCGGGCTTTTATAGGCTCTT
This sequence comes from Pleionea sediminis, assembly GCF_007570825.1. Classification (GTDB taxonomy): domain Bacteria; phylum Pseudomonadota; class Gammaproteobacteria; order Enterobacterales; family Kangiellaceae; genus Pleionea; species Pleionea sediminis. Next base: position 18,506 of record NZ_SUNB01000004.1, read on the forward strand.
GCCCTTAAAGCCGAGCCTGGATGCTTGATTTAGCGCCTATTTTGGTAAGTTTTTGCTGAAACTCTTCTGCATCCGTTTTACTTTTAAAGTCGAGGGCGAGTAAGGAGTTTCTTGTTTTGATAGAACCGACGATGTCGCGCATGCCCATGTCGGTTGCATCGCGAATAATACGAGCGAGCAATATTAACTGATCGCCAGGATCGTTAAGTATAATGTCAAAACTTTTTGCTTCTTCTGATTTATCTACGTTGATCGACTCATCTGAAGTTTCAATCGATACTGGTTCATCTTGTAGGGCGATTGTTTCTCGGTCGGAGTCAACCGTTTCTTGAACATCTGGAGTTGAACTTTCTGCGTCAGTATCTCTTTCAGTAGGCGCTTCTTCTGAATCGATATTTAGAGGCGAAATTTCAGGCGTTCTACTGCTAGCGACTAAAAAGTCATTCAGCAACTTGCCGCTGATTTTGCTTTGGCTTTCTAGATTTTCTTTTATGTTGTTGAGATGTACAGATACGTTTTCCAATTCTTGTTCTGAAAACTGTTGTTGTATCTGATCAATAATCTCTAAAGCATTGTTGAAGTCTAGTTGGTTACAAGCCTTACCAAGCATGTCTGAAAGATGAGCCAGTGATGCACTTCGTATGGCATTTTCGTGGTCACTGTTTCTTTCTTTTTCTTCTAAGGGATTTTTAGTAAACTCGACAGAGAGGTGCTTTTTCTCTAAAAACGGAGAGCCATCGTGGTAATGAAGGAGAGTCGATAGCAATTCAACATGGCCCTCGTCTTGGCTTCCAACTTCTAACTGGAGTAAAAATTCGTAACGCTTGTTGTCTTCGATATTACCAATGTAAATATCAAGTAGCCCGTCATTACTTTCATGACTGACATCATACACCGCTCGTTCAGGACTGGTTTTAATGAGCTGTTTGATGCGCACATTTGGGTTAACACCAAAGCTCAACTTTGCATCGGTAATAAAAATTCTATCAATCCGCTCGATAATATGTTGAAAAATATTACTGATTTTTCTTTCATCACTGTCACCGAACACGGCACCATTGGAAGGTGTTACTAAACGTAATAACTGCTCAGCTTGGAACATAGTGCCCATGCCTACTGCGTAAATTTGCACGCCTTGAGTACTCGCCTCAATTGCCGCATCTTGTGCCTCTTGAGCGCAGTTGGGTGTACCATCAGATAGAAGGATAATAACCTTTGCATCATTTGTGTTAGGCGCAAATATATCCATCGCACTCCTAATACCCGCTGCCATATTAGTGGTGCCGTTGAGGTACTTTCTTATATCCTCTATTTTGTTTTTTATTAAAGATTTTTGACTATCAATGGGGAATTCGTCTTGAAAAACGATGTGGCTCTTGGTGTTAAAGGCTACGAGAGATAATCTATGGCGATCATGCAGCGAGTCTACAATATTTTTCGCTGTTTGAATGGCAGACTCAAACATTTTTCCGGTCATTGATGTGCTGCAGTCAAAGACAAGGCAAATATTGATTCGTGCACTTTGAAACGCTTGGTCTTGTGACAGTTGAGTCGGAAGTATTTTAACGTGACAACTAATTTCAGCCTCATCTTTACCGGCTATTAGCTGTTGGCTATCTAATTCAGCGGAAAACCTGACGGCTTTATTGTGCTGCATTTGGTTTTCCACAGTAAATACCTCCTTGTACATACGTTTTGTTTTTAAAAGCTTGTCTATCGCTAAATAGTTGCTGGGTTATTAAACCAATGGTGGCATAAATTGCGGTTAGCGAATGATTCCTAAAAAAATTAGACGAACCTCTCATTTTTGCTCTGCCCATAAAAGACGCCATCTAAACCTTTCACAATCGTATTATCACCCAAGTATACGTCAATTGTATATGGACAAAGTGCTAAGTTGTGAAGGGCTTCAAATACTATTGCAAAAGAGTTTTTGGGGCGTGTAAGAAAGACGATAGACGCGAATGTATATTGTGAACCTGTACCTTTTATCGCTTAAAGGCAATAAAAAAGCAGCCTAGTATTTAGGTAACAATTAATAGGAGTGGCGTCATCTCAAATGAGTTTTGAATGGTGTACAAGTAATATAATTCAATCAAGTTTTATTTTGTAAAAGAGATAGAGTGACTAAAGACAGCAGATGAAACACTATGACACCTAAGCTCAGCTAAATCTTATTTTACATCGTTAGCTTAAGATGAAAATCATATACTTAATACCAAAAGAGTCGACTTATGAAAATCCTATGGTTCTCGACTAAGCTTAAACATTTAAAATGTATGTGATTTGTGGAGCTAATCTATGAGATTGCTTTCTATTTTATTGATTTATATCATGTTTACTCCTTTGTATGGAAAAGATGCGAATTCCATAGGTAATGAGATAAGAGAGCAATCAAAACAATTATTATTGAATAAGCAGTTCACTGCGCTTAACAAAATGAGCCACAGGTTTGTTGAGAAGCAAAGTAGGCTACCCGATGGTCGATGGAAAATTACTTTTATGTCATTTCTGGGCGATTTAGATAAAAATAATTCCAAAACCTCTTTTGAAAGGAATATGAGTTTGGTTAATGAGTGGATAAAAGAGACGCCCAACGCTCCTTTAGCTTATCTTACAAAAGCAAAATTATGGATTTCTTATGCATTTGTTGCGCGAGGTGAAAGATACGCTCATTCAGTTCCTAAAGATAAGTGGCCAATTTTTTACGAGCGAATACGTCGAGCAAGGGAAGTGTTAGAAACTAGTAAAGTGATAACTCAAGATCATCCTGTTTTTTACACGACAATGATAAGCATTGCTAAATTACAGGGCTGGCGGGAAGAGGAGCTTCGTACAATCTATGATAGAGGTACGAGTAAATTTCCTGGATATTATTTTATCTATTTTTATGTTGCCGATTACTATTTGCCGAGGTGGCAAGGAAGCAAGCAAAAATTAAGAGAGTTTGTTGAAGATGCTGTAGAGCGCTCTAAGAAGCAAGAGGGTATGACTCTTTATGCGCGAATTTATTGGTATTTAAAGTGGGCGTTATATGTAAGGACCTTTCAACCTGGCAATGCTGAGTGGCCTAAAATGAAACAAGGTTTTACTCGAATAATGAAAGATTATCCTAATTCAACTTGGAATTTAAATTCGTTTGCGTTTTACGCGTGTTTGGCTGAAGACTGGAAAAAAGGAAAAGAGTTATTGGCACGAATTAAGAAGCCAAATATGGCCATTTGGGGAGATAAGCATATGGTTGCATCGTGCATGGAAGAGAGAGGAGTTAAGATTGATTATTAACTTTTATGGTATTATAAGAATCTGTTACAGTCTCTAGAAGTGTGCATTTGCACTGATTATGAGTGTAAGCTGATAGAGCATCCTGCTTTTGTCGCAAGATGCTCACTGGAAATTATTTAAGTACTTTTATGTTGCAATCTTTAATATAAAATCTATAAGAGTCTGCTTGATTGCCCCAAGAGTGGACTAAATAATCATAGTTGCCTTTTATCGTATAGTTAGCGTTGGTTTTATAGCTGTTTGGGTTTTCAATGGCTTGCTTGTAAATATCATTGTTTCTGTCAATTTGGCATGTAATGTAGTAAGAGTTCACTTCTCCAAGTCTAATGGTTTCAGCCATTACTTTGCCTTCAAACAATAACTTTCCAGCTAGTGTATTAATTTGATACACATGAATATTAAATTCTTTTTGATTGATGAGCTTAGATAACTCTTTACTTACTAAAGGTTTGTTATCACGGTTTTCGCTGTAAATTTCTTGCGCTTGGTCGAATGTTTGGAAAGTGTCCTGTAGCTCAGGAGCATAAGATAATTTGTTTGCACATGAACTAACAATTAAAGTTAATCCAAAAGCGAGTAGAGCTTTAGCTAAGATTTGATTCATAAAAGGTGTTCCCCAAAGTCAAACTAGATGTACGATTCTTGATGCAGTCACTTCAAGATTTATTGGTCGCTATTTTAAACATTTGGATTGAATAAACTAGTCAATTATTAACAATTGGAAATTCAGCTTGTATTAAGCTTAAAGCAAAGGATCGTAAGGGAGCTTTTGTCTTTAAATACATGTTTTAACTGGATATTATCGTCAATGCTATCTTTAGCCTAACTAGCAAATGCTAGGAAGTTTGTCATAATCTTCGGATAGAGAGGAATTTTCTGTTAGTTCAACCGTTTTAACTTTAAGTTAAATTAGATGTGAGAATGATGATGAAGTCAAACATTCGGGGTATTTTGAGTTTTTTAAGTATTACCTTTGGTATTTCATGGATTGTTTGGGGTGGGCTATATTTCTTTGGGGTTCCTCTTGGAAGCCCGGTTCACAGTGCAGTAGGCATGATTGCTGTTTTTTCTCCGGCTATAGCGGCCTTAATTGTTCGTCATTAGATTACCAAAGAGGGGTTTGGTGATGTAGGTTGGTCCCTATCGTTTAAGGTTTTACCTTTGTTTGTTGTTGCATGGATCTTACCACTCCTTACCGTCGGAACTGTATTGTTGCTAACTAATATATTTCATATATCTCCAGTAAGTTTTTCATTATCACATATCATAGAATTGTTACCGAGCTCGGATGATGCACCTCCGATACCAGATATCGAACTTCTAGAGTTTGTTGTTCTTATTATGCTTGGTAGCATTCCTTCGACTTTTGTTTTATTTGGCGAAGAATTTGGTTGGCGAGGCTATCTACAAAAACGATTGTTTTCTGAGAGCCCATGGAAGTCAGCTATAGCAACGGGATTAATTTGGGGTATTTGGCACTTTCCAATCAACCTCCAAGGCTACAATTATCCTGAATATCGATTTTATGGATTACTTGTTTTTCCAGTTGCTTGTATTTTCTTGTCGTACATACTTGGTTGGTTTTACCGAAACACAAGTAGTATTTGGGCACCATGTTTTAGTCACGCTGCGTTTAATGGTATTGCGGCAAGTTTGATGGTAGCCACTATTATAAACAAAGAGACATACATAATAACCAGCGTTGTGGGCATTTTGGGTATTGTTGTACTTGCTTTGGTTAGCCTGTTGATGCATTTTTTTGACAGAAGAAATATTTAAAGATTGTAATCTCTTAATTCTAATAAGTTGCCTAGTCAGCGGGGTGTTCTTATCGAAGAGTCTGTTTAGGGAAGTTTTAATGGAAATTCAATCTTAAAGAAAAAGTGAAGGATTTGAACCATAATTATTATACCATTGATGTTTTGGATCTTTGCAGGATTCAGTAAGCCTTAGCTAGCGACTTCGGGAGGCTCGTAACATGATAAAAGCATTAGGTCTCATAATTTGCCTATCTTTCGCCTTCTTTTTTATCTACTTGGGAGTGGAAAGGGAACAGTATGATGCAGTTTGGCTGGGGGTAGGCATTTTAGTATTTACCGTCATTATCAGTATCTGCATAAAGCTTTTTCCTAAGCAGTTAGATAGTAAAGAAAGTGGGGAAGAGCTAAAAGAAGTACTAAAGCATACAGTAAAACAAGGCTTTAAAGATATTGAATAAATGCTTTGTTTTCTTTGCCAAGCGCTAAAATTGTTTAGCAAATGGTTTAACCATTTCAATATATTCATAATTTCTAACAGATTGATCATTTTAAATCACACTTTTAAACATTTATCGAGTTAATCTCTACTTTCGATTTTATGATTTTCAATATTGTTACTCAATGCTCTTCGAGCTAACTTATTGTTACTAAAGTGAGTTTTATGAGTCATTCGGTTGTCAGTTGGTTGTTGCTAATAATAAGTACGGTATATATGTGTGATACATCTGCGGATGAATCAGAAATTAATCAATTGAATGAACATTATCAATCGCTAAATAGCCTATCAATTCAGCTGAGCTTTAGAGATATGCTCAGCGATTGGAAAAATGTTGGCAATTTGAAGTCATTGGAAAAGCAGTGGCTGCATTTTGGAAGTCGGTTGGACGCTTTAGCCGAACGTGATTTATCGCTGTGCGAGAGCATTCTCACTCATGCGATGCAAACCACAAGTGATAGTCAACTTTTAGCTATCGAGCTGTTAGGCCAACCTGTAACTTATCGAGGTAATATCAGTGAGCTTCCTCGGGCGAAAGACTGGTATCGTTTATTGACTTTATTTTGGCTGGGAGAAGCTGTTTCGCCAGATGAGCTATTCGAAATCGGCGAAACTTCATTTAACAAAGCTATAGCCAGGCTTCGAACGATAAAACAGGATTCTAATGGAGCGAGTAACTCATCATTTTCCAATAAAGACACTGCCGCTATCCAAAAGGCTTATTTAGATCGACACCATCGTGTTATTCAGAATCTTAATAAATTGTTCATAGATTCCGAGAATATCCCTCCTTTAACCATTGCGCGATCACCTCTTGGTCCTGAGTTTCTGGCGCCTGGCTATTATAACCCAGATCAAAAACAATTTTATTTTCATGTTAGTAATGATGATTACATAAAAGCTCAAATGGATTTTCTTTATTTACATGAGGGATTGCCGGGGCACCATATGCAAAGCCATTGGCCAGATGAAAAATTGAAGTGCAACAGACTGAGTATGCCACCAAGCGCTATGGCTTTTGTTGAAGGGTGGGCTGCCTACATTGAACGATATGGACGTGATCTGGGATTGTACCAAGAGCCTGAAAGCGAGTATTACGCATATAAATGGCAGGCACTAAGAGCAATGCGTGTCATGGTTGATGTTGGTAAGCACGCCTATGGTTGGTCCGATAATAAGTTAAAACAACATTGGAAGCAGCTCTTTCCAGAAGGCATAGATATGCTTGAACGAGAGTTGGCTCGAATTAAGCGATGGCCAATGCAGGTTAATACTTACGTTTATGGGCGACATAAAATTGAAAGGTTACTTGCTGAGCAACAGCGTAAAGCAGACTTTAATCTTGTAGAGTTTCATCAGCAGTTATTATCGATGACACACTTACCACTTTCATCCATTGAACGCTATAACGACTTTAATAATATTAAATGACTTAAGATACGACAAAAACAGTGAGATTACATTTATGAATCGACGTAAGTTTTTCAATTATTTCTTATTCAATGCCTTAATTATGATAAGTAGCTTATCTAGTGCCAATGGGTTAAAGCCACGGGGTTTTTTAGGTATTGGTGGTCAGCCGGTGGACGGCTCCGATGGTATTGTTATTTCAAATATTGCGCCGAATTCGACGGCCACTCAACTTGGATTGCAACAAGGTGATCGAGTGACACTCATAAATGGGCAGACAATTCTGTCGTTCCAAGATGTCATATCTGTACTGGGAGACTTAAGAGAAGGAGATTCTATTACTGTAAAACTTACGCGAGATGGTCAAACTCTTAAATTTAGTGGAGCACTTTCTGCGCGTCAGCAGGAAGTAAGCGATGCCTTTAATGTGATTTCTGATTCAGTGACAGTCAATAACAATCGATTACGTAGTTATATTTACCAGCCGAAGGACATCGCAAAAAATGAAAAACGACCCGCATTATTTTATATTCAAGGTTATACCTGTGGCTCTGTCAATTGGGGGGCGTTACCTAATTTAACCATGCGTCAGCTGTTATCTGATATTGCCAAAGCTGGATTTGTTGTGTATCGCGTTGAAAAATTTGGAGTGGGAGACAGCGATGGTCATTTAAAGTGCTCTCAAATCGATTTTACAACCGAACTGTCAGGTTTCGATGCGGCAATCAAAGCATTAAAAGCACTGCCTTATGTTGACGAAAATAATATTCACCTATTTGGTCATTCGCTTGGCGGTTTATACGCACCTTTAATAGCAGAAAAAAATACCGTTAAAAGTGTTGCCGTTTATGGAACGGTTGTAAAACCTTGGTATGAATATTTACTCGACATTTATTCTAAGCAAGCGTTGCTTTATGGTACGGATAAGAAAACGGCACAAAAGAATCGCGATCGGGTTCAGCCGTTGTTAGACGCCTGGCTAAATTCAGATCGAAGTTTAGAAGCTATGCGACACGACGAGAAACTTAAAGATGCTTTTAATTCTAATCTTGTTCCTATCAATGGTGATCAAATATTTCATCGGCACTATACGTTTTTTAGAGACCAAAACCAGTATAATTTTGCGGCCAAATGGAAAGCGCTGAAAGTACCTACTTTAGCCATTCATGGTGAATACGACGTACAAGCGATTGATGATAGTTGGACACATGACGTGGTTAATGCTGTCAATAGTCACGGTCGCGACATTGCGAAACGAGTCATAATTCCAAAAACGGAGCACTCATTAATGACTTATAAATCCCGCGAAGCAACCATGTCAGCATTATCAAATGGACAGAACAACGTTGTTCAACCGGGTGAGCATTATAAAGATTTCACGTATCATGAACTTGTAAAGTGGTTGAAACAGCACAGTGGTTAATTCAAATTGACTTTGGAGACATTTGTTGTTTCATACCTATTTAAATTTGCCTGGTGTTGATTACCAGGCAGAAATATAAAGCGTATTGTACATATTCCTTCGGTTGCTGTTGGTATCCACTTCGCCAATGCAAGATGCTTTCGTATACTTTGATAAGAATAGAACGGCCACTGCACTAATGAGAACTCCAGTTCTTAAAATAACCTCTTAATGTTGGGGGGGAATTAGTTCATGCAAAATACTGTTCTAATACCCCCAATAATGTAAATCTACTCATCAGAGCTTCACAGAGTGTGTCGACTATTGTAATGACTATTGTGAAGTATTCTTCGCCATTATCTCTCAATTTATCGATAGAGTGTGTCAGCAATAATCGTATAAAAGTCTATACTTAGGACTGATTTCTTCGGTCAGTTATGTCCTCGTTGCGTGTTGGAAAAGTTTCAGTGAGGTAAAGTAATGAAAAGAAAAAGCAGTCCCGTTCTTATTGGTGTTTTTTTTATTCTAATTGGTGGGTCGTTTCTCTACTTATTGGCTCTTTCTAAAATGATTGAAGCCTATCAAATGCAATCGTGGCGTCCTGTGCCTGCGGATTTGATTAGTGCAGAACTCACCAGCTATCTTCATACCGATGAAGATGGGCACTCAACGACTATGTACAAAGTAAAAATGCGCTATCGATATGTGATTGATGGTAATCCGTATATAGGCAGCCGAGTTAATGTTGATAACTTCAGCTCAAGCGATCGAGATGAGCATGCAGATCGTCTATCGAACATTGAACGACTTGCTGCAAGAGAGAATTTGAGGGTTTGGGTTAACCCGGATGATCCAATTGAGTCAGTATTTGACCGAACGATTAGCTGGTCGAGAATAATCGCGATTTCGCTGTTTAGTTGTGTATTTATTTCTGTCGGCGTTTTTATTATTCGGTTCTCTAAAAAAGCTGAATCTGAGGAAGATGAAGAGGGCGCTCGATTGTTTTCGGAGATTGTAAGCTCAGCTTCTACTGAGAACAAGCTTGACTCAAAGGAGATATATTCAACCGCTAAAGGCAATATTCGGCTTTGGAAATACGCTTCGATAATTTCATTCTTCTTTTTTTTAACTTTTTCTGTTGGACTTATTGGAAGTAACTTAGTTGGTACTATTGTCGCGATACTATTCTTCATACCTCCTTTCATTATTTCTTATGTCTACTGGAAAAAGCGAGTGGAGTGGAATTACTTTAAGGATGTTCCATTGGTTCTCTCTCCTTATCCCGGTGTGATTGGGGGCGAAGTGAAAGGACATCTAATTATTCCCAAGGAATTTCATCCCTCGGATAAATATAATATTTCATTGAATTGTACTCAAACAGAGACACAAAAGAGTCATAACAAAACCAGTATTCGATCGCACCTTATTTACGAGAATAGTATTTCTCCGGTCGCAAAAGAACATGAGCAGGGCTCGTTTCTTGAATTTGAATTTTATGTACCTGCTGATAAACCATCCACAGCAAGAGGTGACAATGCAATTACCTGGAGTATCGAAGTTAAAAGTAAGCTAAAAACAATTAATTTAAAACGGAGTTATGATATTCCGGTATTTCGTACGGCGAAAAGTCAAAGCGTTAAAGACGAGTTAAAATCAAAACCCTTATCGAAAAGTGAAAAACGAAGAATTGAGCAAAAGGTAAGTTTTCAGCGTTCGTCGAATGATAATCAGATGTCGAAATCAGAAACTAAAAGCACAAATCGAAAAGCAGATATAAAAGATATTCCTGAAGAATTAACATTTCATACTCCGAAACTGGCAGCAGGTTTGCTTCTTACCTTAATGGGGCTAGCGTTCTTTTTAATCGGTGTGACTCTGTTTGCTGTAAAAGGTGAGATATTTGGTTTGTTTTTTGCGCTGGTTAGTAGTGTTTTCCTTGGCTTTGGTATCTACATTTGGGGTAAAAACTGTAAAGTAAAGGTGACTCCTAATTGTATTGAAGTTGATCAATATTTGTTTTCTAAATTAATAAAAAAACATCGTTATCGAGCGCAAGAAATAAGCTCTATTAAGCCCATAGTTATTCACTCAAGTAGTCAGGCTGGAAAGGCTGTACGAAATACATACGGCCTTTCTTTATACATCAGAAATGGGGAAAGCGTTGATTTGGGTGGAAACTTTAAATCTAAGAAAAACGCAATTTACATGATTGAGCAAATTGAACAGGTATTACATCGAGAGTGATTGATAAGGTAAGGATTAATCTCATTTATCGTAATAGCATCTCGATGTTGGTTAAGTTTTGATTAAGATTTATTTTGTAGAATGGCTTTTTTTATCAGGAGAGCTCACATGTACAGGTTTGTATTAATCGCATTTTTGTCAATATTTTTGACAGCATGTAGTCATCAGTCGGTTTCGATTCAGTTAGCAGAAGAGTTCGAGCAAGAAGCATCGATGTATCCAGTTGGCGGTCGGTACGGATTGCAGATTAATCAAAAGTTGCATCTAGGTCCATATCGAACGAGTGATTTATCGAGAAGTGGCGCTGGTACAACATTTTTAGGCTTTTTTACTCCCATTGACGAGCGTCATCAGACAACGTCGTTTAAGCTTAAAAAAGAGCAATCGACAGTTGCTTATGTGTCGTTGGCTACTAATGTAAAACGCCTGGATGCCTCGCAATCCTTTTCTTGGATACGTGACTTTTATTACAGTGATGATTTATACGCTGGAAAAATGAGCATTAATGCGACTGAATGGACATTCGTACTAGATAATCCACATCGTTTGGCACTAAAGCAATCGGGAGGCGTTATTTTTAGCGAAAGTGATAGAATAATAATTAGACAAGCTAAATTGGAGCGAGACATTCCTGAGTTTATCAAGCGAAATATTCCCCATAGTTCAGGATTTGAGTTTTTGTATAATGACCGGGTGATTGGTGCCGTCGATACTTCTTCTTCCGGTTTTGTATGGATTTTCAACGATTTGGACGAAAGTATGAAGCACGTTATCGCAGCTGCGTCTTTGGCGATTTTGGTGAGGCACGATATAACGGAATAAGGATTGTTAAAATAGCGTTGATCGGTAATTTTAATCAGCCGTTAAACAATCAGTAATTAGCGATCCCCCGAAAATGCCAATGATTTCTTATAGTACTCTTAGAAAAATTTAAACATATATTATATAAGAAGGAAAATATGAGTCAGATCATAAAAGCATCACTGCTGTCCTTAATAGCATCGGCATCGTTGTCAGTCTTTTCAGAAACGATAGAACTAGATTACGATGGAAATCGTAGTTTTGAAATGGTTTCGGGACAAGACTATGTGATTAGCATTGCGCTTGACAAACCCTACTCAAGCTTTTCGGAAATTTGTCTTGATCTTGGTATTGATAATGATCGATATGGGGTTTCGGATACGGCTTCTGTTATTAATATTCGATACGAAAGTGAGAGTAATCCTCTAATCTATCTCGATCTCATCAACGCTCAGTGGTCCTTTGAAAGTGGGGAGCCCGACGAAAATGGCAATCCTACCTGGTTGGCCTCTAAAGAGTTCCCAACGACACACTGTATTAATAGCCTAAGCGATAATTTAAAAGATGGTAGTGCAGAATTTACTTTTAATATTGATAGTGGACGTCTCTTCATCGAGGACTTAGCCATCAGAGTAGATGGTGTACCAGAGAGCGTACTTATTCAGTTGAAAAGAACATCTGAGATAATGTTTTATCCTGAGTCCGGTGGTACGCTTAACTATGAAGCTCGGTTAGGTAACTTTGCAGAGTCAATGGAGCGTAAGCGATTCAAGATGTGGGGCGTAATCATTATGCCAGATAATATTCCTTTTCCGGTCTTAGGTGAAAGAACTTTCGATGTTGATTATGGAGAAACAAAAGAGTTTTTAAATCGAGAATTAAACATTCCTTCGTGGTTTAAGCCTGGAATTCACACCATGAAGTGGTTTGTGACAGAACTTGGCTCTAACGAAATTTATTCTTCGGAATTGTCATTTGTGAAAGCGGAGTCTCAATCCAATTAGTTGTGTCCGTAAGTTTATGAGCTTAGTCCATTCTATTTTCTGTAGAATGGACTGATGATTGAGAGCTGTTTTCTGTTAATTGCTTTATTTGAATAGCCGTTAATAAATATTACACCTCTACAATTTGTCTCGTATTAAATCTATCCGTTCCCATAAAATCCACAGAGATTCGGTTTGACTATTTTTCTAATAGACTATTGGTGCTTAAACGAAATTAACCATTGATTTTCTCATTTGTTGTCGATTCTCAACATTCTTTGTTTAATTAATCAATGATTCCCAGCCCTAACATTTGCTTACCCAGTATTATTTTGCTAAAAACGGTTCTCATTATGCGAAGCGGTGATACAGAAAATTGAAATTGAGATATCAATGAAGCCTTTTCAACTCGATGATTGGTTAGTAGAGCCCGAAAAAAACTTGATTTCCTATGATGGCGATACGATTCATATTGAACCTCGAGTAATGGCGGTTTTAGTTTGTTTAGTAAATAACCTGGAGCAAACAGTTTCTCGAGAAAAACTTATCGAAGAGGCTTGGCCTGATCGTATTGTTGGCGATGGTTCATTAAATCGTTGCATTGCTATTTTAAGAAAAACCTTCGATAAATCGGGTACCAAGCAAAGCGTTATTAAAACTATTCCTAAGAAAGGCTATTTATTGAGTACGTCGGTAGATTTTGGTTTAAAGAAAACACTGCGGCATTCGAATAAATTGGGCAACGTCAGTCAAGAAAAAACATCTTCTCGATCGATTTCTAACATTTATTGGCTGATTCCTTTGGTAACAACGTTAAGTGTTAGTTTATTTTTTATTGAGATAAAGCCTGGCCAATCTAAATCAAAAGAACCAATTCAAAAGTCAAGCGAAAATGAGTATGTAAAAGTTTTTAAAGAAACGACGTTGGTTCCTGGAAGTCCTACTGGCGTATTTTGCTTTGATGGTGTCGATGATTTTGTTGAAGTGCCAAGTAATAGTGATATTGATGTTGGCGTTGGTGATTTTTCATTAAGTGTATGGGTTAAAACCCATTTCGATGGTATTGGTGTCATTCTGGATAAGCGTGTTGAAGATCGCTTAGGTAACGTTCTGGGGTATAACCTGCATTTACATAACGGTGAACCGGGAATGCAATTGGCTGATGGAGAAGGTGAGTGGTATTGTTCAAAAGATACACAAAAATCGTCTTGCACCAACTTTTCTTCTGGAAAAGCCATAAATGACGGATTGTGGCATCATGTCGTTGTTTCAGTGGACCGCGATCACGATAAAGGATTAAAGTTTTTCATCGATGGAAAATTAGTGTCGTCTACAAATGCATCCTATCGACAGCGCTCGTTAAGTAATCCAAGTGCTCTTCGGATCGGCAGTCGCTCATCTTCGATTACGGGATTATTTCCTGTAGAGATTCAAGGTGTACAAATATTTAATCGAGCATTGAATCATCAAGATATTGAAAAACTTATTAATGCCGTTAATCCAAATGATTGTAAGTCAAGTCTTATTGGGTATTAACGAACAGTGGCTAAACCACTGTTCGATTTTTAAAACTAGACATATTCACAACCGTAATAGTTACAGACATTAGCAATACAAGTGGCAATTTGAATGTCTGAACTATACGCTCTTTCACACGCATCGATAACATCTAACACTGGGTAAACTTTTGCTGAAGCAAAAGACGCTGCTGTTGCAAAGATACTCGAAATTACAATCGCTTTTAATTTTTTCATGATATTTCCTTTTTTGGTGAGTAGTAAAATTATCTTTGAGACTTCATATCGTTATAGTCAACTCGACTAGCTGAAGTCTATTAACAAAGTTATCTAAATCCTTGGGTAAAAACTGTATGATTAAGTGATAAAAATATGATGGAAGTGTTATGAAGCGATACTTGTTGCTCTTTTATAGCTAGTTTTAGTCTGAGCAGTAGCAGAAAAACAATGGCTATTTGTTAGTGGTAATTTTGGGGTTGATAGGATTATTGAGAGCGGATTTATAGGATGTTGTTGCGGATTACGAACTTATGAGCACAGTAATTCTGAAGCTAAAATTGATTTATATGACATTGTTCTAAGCTGACAGTATTAAACGAAAAGGGATGATTTGAATGGAGTTGGTTGTAAATTATACTGGTGAGTTGAAAGGGTGTTGTATTTTCTTCGAAAGTGTTTAGGGGTTGAATTCGTATTACTTCCGTTGATTGCGTTATCCGGTTAAAATATAGCATTCTTCAATACAAATGATTGTATGGACATTATTTCTCAGGATTAAGAAGAGTGCTATTGTGAACAAAATATATTCAATTTTTATATCGTTAGTGGTTGGACTATCAAGCCTGCCAGTATTTTCCAGTTCGAAAGATTTGCTTTCCGATTATTTTTCAGAGCCCAAGTACCACACCGTTAAATTATCGCCCGATGGTCAACATATTGGTCTGGTTCGACAAGGAGAAGAGCAAAAAGAACTCATTGTCGTTGACGCGAACACAATGAAAGCGGTTAATCAGATTTACTTTGAGTCTAATGATGAAGTTGCGAACTTTTATTGGGCCAATAATAGTCGTTTGTTAATTAAAATTGACTCGCCGTTGAAGCGCCGTCAGTACAAAGGATATTACGGTGAGCTGTACGCCATTGATCACGACAAGTCGGAAGGCCGATTTGTTTTTGGACTTCGTTCGGTCATTACGCGCCGTGGTATTAAGGGGATTGCAAACGAAAATACCCTTGATGAAAACTTGGCCCATGCTCGAATTTTAAGCCTGTTGCCCGATGATCCAAAACACATCCTCATTCGAACCGATAATTATTTTGAAGACGATACCTGGGTTAAAAAACTCAATGTTTATAACGGTAAGGT
Organism: Pleionea sediminis; assembly: GCF_007570825.1. Classification (GTDB taxonomy): domain Bacteria; phylum Pseudomonadota; class Gammaproteobacteria; order Enterobacterales; family Kangiellaceae; genus Pleionea; species Pleionea sediminis. Next base: position 33,770 of record NZ_SUNB01000004.1, read on the forward strand.
TGAAACCTTGGCACAGTTAGAAGGCGAAGTTGGGGAGATGGACTATGACCATTCAGACAATGAGTTGTGGCATAAACATTGGAGTTTTGACGATAAGCGTCTTATTTTTGAGCGTTTTGACTTTAAAGAGGAATCTTGGAAAACGTTTCAATTAGAAAACTTTGATCATGATGTCCGCTTAATTGGGTATTCAAGTAAAGCCGGTGGCCTGCTTATTCGCGGCTATTGTGGGGAGCCAACTCAAGGTATTTGTTTATTTAAGCCTGAAAAACGGTCAATCACATCTGTGTTCCATCATCCAGAGTTGGATATCGACTGGACTCGAATTGAGGGTGGAAAAGTGGTTGCCGCAAGATATCAGTCGGATTATCCAGAGTGGCAGTTTTTCGATAACGAAAGTGAATGGAATATTTTGGTGTCGCAGTTGCAACAGCAGTTTAAAAGTACTCGGATTGATCTTGCGGGATGGGAAAAAGATAGTCAGAGAAACTTGGTTATGGTTGAAGGTGATGTTTCGCCATTGACCTGGTACTTGTTTGATAGCAAGGCGAAAAAATTGCAATTTGTGGCAGCCAGTCGCGATGCAAAAGGGCTTCCTATGTATTCGTTCGACTTTAAAGCCGATGATGGCTTGCCAATTCAAGGTTACCTCACTTTGCCCAAGGTTGAAAAGGCACAACAATTGCCAGCAATTTTACTTGTTCATGGCGGGCCGATTGGTGTGAGAGACGAATGGGGCTTTAATCCCGAAGTTCAGTATTTGGCATCGCTCGGTTACGCTGTTGTTCAGATTAATTATCGAGGTTCAACTGGAAAAGGACGCCCATTTAAGGAAGCGGGTTACGGCGAGTGGGGGCGTAATATTCAAAGCGATATTCATTCTGGATTACAACATTTAGTGGAGCAAGCAATCATTGATCCTAAGCGAGTTTGTATTATGGGAGCGAGCTTTGGGGCATACAGTGCCATTGCGAATAGCTTATCTCACTCTGACAGTTATCAATGCAGTATTGCCTTCTCAGGTGTTTATGATTTGAATGAGCATTACGAGACTCGTGCACCTGTTGCGAAGCGCCAGTACGATTTAATTATGGGCAATAAAAAGACCCGCAAGCAGCATTCAATCAATAAGAGAGTGAAGCAATTGAAGGTTCCAGTATTGTTAGCGCATGGAACAAAAGATCGTATTACCGATATTGAACAACTTGAAATAATAGAAGATGAACTGAAAGACAGTGATGTTGAATTTGAAGTCTTTCAACTCGAGGGAGAAGGGCATTATTATTATAATCCTGAAAGTCGGATTAATTTTTATAAGCGTGTGACCAAGTTTTTAGAGAAACATAATCCGGTAAATCTTTAATTAAATATTGATTGTTAATTGTTGTTGAAAAAGGAGGCGTGAAGCCTCCTTTTTCTTATTCGTTGTCATGGAATATTTAAATAAAAAAGTAATCGTTTGAACATCCCTATTCACTGTTTTCTTTATCAAAGATTTGTGACACCATTTTTAAGATCCGATGATTCCGCCATTTTTTCGGGTAATGACCAGCGTACAGTCTCTCGGTATGGTTGAACCATCGTAGGGTGCCGGAAAATTAGTGTCTCTGGGTGAACCATTACCCGGATGTTGAATGTTTACGAATGCGGTGCGTTGATCGGGCGTGATGGTAAAACCGGTAATTTCATCACTGCTGACACCCACGAGCAATCGTTTAGGCTCGGGTACTTCTTTGGTGGTATCGAAAACAACTAACTGATCTTGTAAACCGTCGGGTTGGCCACCATCGGTGCCGATAAATAATCGGCCGTATGGATCCGCCCAGGCAGCATCCGGATCGGTAAATACATTTTCTGCTCCGCGAGTTGAAGATGCGAGTATATAAATGTCCCAAACAAAGGTTGTTCCTAAGTGATCATCGGCGTCTCTGGTCCGAATGATATGGCCATCGTTATTCGGCGCTTCGGGATTGGCGGCAGCGGATTCGGTGCGATTGGAGTTGTTGGTGCAGGTCCAAAAAACTTCACCGTCTTTACCAATGGTGGTCCACTCTGGTCGATCCATCGGTGTTGCACCGAGTAGGTCGGATGCGATTCGCGCGTATATTAATACTTCGGCTTGAGAATTGAATCGGGATGCCAACACTGGATTATCAATGGTTAATTCCAACCATTCGCCCGTGCCATCATCGTTAAATTTAGCAACGTACAAACTGCCGTTGTCGAGCGGGCTCTCACGGTCGCTGATAGCTTGACGCCAAGATTTGTTCGAGACGTATTTGTAGCAATAATCGAAACGTTGGTCATCGCCCATATAAGCCGCGATACGACCATTATGACTTTCGGCGATGGCAATTGCTTCATGTTTGAATCGGCCAAGAGCGGTACGTTTAACGGGCTTTTGCGTTCCGTCAAAAGGATCGATTTCGACAATCCATCCGAAACGATTTTGCTCGTTGACATAATCGGGATCACTTAAATCAAAGCGTTTATCGAAATGGTGCCAACCGTATCCAAATCCATTGTTTGAAAAGCCGTAACGTTCTTGTTCTGCTGTAGAAAAGAATTCGCCGGTTGCACCGAAATAACCATTAAAGTTTTCTTCACAGGTTAAGTAGGTTCCCCATGGAGTCGCGCCAGAGCCACAGTTGTTGACTGTTCCAAGCGGAATATTGCCATTAGGATTTTGCAGTAATTCAGAGTCGGCTGCAGGGCCCGAAAATGCGACCGGAGTATTCACTGTTATTCGACGAGAATGGTTGCTCGAAATCACTCGCCAGTCACCGCGCAATGAGCGCTTTATTTTAACGACAGAGACGCCGTGAATGTTTTGAGAAAGTCGTACGTCTTCGAGATTTTCTGGTGCGTCTTTACCCAGTGCATGGCTATTGTTCCCATACTCATGATTAACGCAAAGCATGCCTTCATTGTTACGGCGGTAGAATGCACTGTCGTGGTGACCAAATCGACTGCTGACTGGAAAAAACCACATGCCATCATGACCTAAACCCGTTTGTAGGGCTGCTTGTGCCGAAGTAGGACGTGTATCAGGATCGCCTGTGTATGCTTGCGTCGCACCTGGTTCAATAGGGGTTCCCCAGGGAATGAGAATTTGGTATTCGTAATCGTCTGATATTGTCGGCATGCTGGTATCAACAACATCGTCAATCGCGACGGGTCTAAAATCAACGAGTTCGCGTCGGCCCCATTCCCAGCCCCAACCGGCATGTGCTGCTGGGGCTAAAAACGAAGCGGCTGCAACACCTAAACTGCCTTTCATAATATTTCGGCGTGACATGTTTGTTTCTAGGACTGACGCAAAGGGCGTATTGCCTGAAGTGTTCGAAGGTATATCTTCTATTTCATCATGAAGCTGTGAATTATCTTTTATAGTTTCTTTCTTAGTAGACATAAACAATGCTCATCCAATGGTTTTGTGATTGCACCTAATTCGATACCGCTAAACTCGAACGAGAATATTAAAGAACATACGCAACGCTAAAGCAGCAGGGTGACAATAGATTGAAGGTTTTGTGACAGTTAAACGAAGAATCTTTGAAGGTCGATTTGATAAGCGCGCATTGTTTAGCCCAGCTGAATTTTAATAATTGATTCAATCAAACTGCAAAAGCCATATGTTGCGAACTCGACATTAATTATTAATGTGTTGCAGTACGGCTGATGAAAATAATTTTTGAACCTTAAAAAGCCGCACTTTCAATATTGTTCGAAAAGTTAGTATCACCAGAGCTAACTGATGTAGAGCATTATATAAAAAATAGGAATTGCTCTACGTACCTTCGGATTTCATGTGCATACAATTGGTTTTTTGACACGCTGCAATTGATTTTTCCTACTTTTGTAGGTTTTAGTCTACCAGTTTGTAGAGGAATATTTTTGAGTTAAGGGGCAACTCATCGGTTTACCATTAAACAATAATATCGCTGATCCACAGGCCAACTACCGAAAAGGTCCAATACCCCTATTTCCGTTGATAGTTTGAAACATTAACTTATCTGAACGGACGAAAATACGTGTGAATAGGGTTACTTTGCTATACTGAAAAAAGACGATAGTTTATTTACGAGAAATCTGCTCTAAGTTATTGAATTAAAACAGGCTTATTTTGGTCAATATACTAAAATTAATTACATTATTACTTATTAGCGGACTTGCTCTCTTTTCTTTTAACACGAGTGCTACCGAAAACTTCACATTGGAAGAGGTCGATAACGTAGAATCTCTTCCGGCAAGCTTTTTCGATTTAACCTCTGCTGAGAAAGTGGCTTGGTTAACTTCGCGCATTGAGTCTGAGAAGTCTCCGGCTCAGAAATACAGTTATCAACGAACGCTGGTGATTGAATTGTACGCGCAGAGTCGATACAAAGAGGCTGAAGCGCAATGTCGCGCTTTTAAACCTCTAAAAGCCGATCTGTTTCTAAGAAGTTATTGTATTGAAGCGACTTATCTTGATATTAATGATATTCGACAAAAGATGCTGGGGCTTATTGATGAGGCTCGGAAAGCCAATAAGAACGATATGGTTGCAGAGTTATTGAGTAAACTCGCGTGGCAGCAGTCTAAGAATGGCGAGGTCGTTGCTGCATTTACTCATTATTCCGAAGCTCTCGATATTGTTTCTCCAGATAACCTTGATTTAGTTAACAGCATTATGTTTGATACCGCATCGAGTTATATTGCTCATGGTAACGAACAGTATGTGGATAAAGGTATTGAACTGCTCGAGAAAATCAGTCTTTCTACCGAAAAGGAATTGTTAAAAGAGCAAGTGCCAGAACGAAAACACTTTCTTACCTGGTATGTTCAATTATCTCACTTTAATGCTGGCCTGGCCTATTTTTTACATAAACATGATTACGAAATGGCGCTGAGAGTATTCGACCGTGTTAACCACTTGGATAATTCCATAGGTTTTAACTCTTTAAGTTATTCAGCATATGCAGCTTCAATATTAGGCAAATTCAATCGTGCTAAAAAGTATTTGTCAGAAGTTAACGATCGTAAAGACGATAGTCCTATTGTTGAAACCTATTTGACGTGCTACAGAAAGTTAGCGGAGCAATTCTGGAATACAGAGGTCGACTTATCGGCTTGCTTAAATTTATCAGGTGACACGGCGTTGGAAGTAAAAGTGGATCTTTTTAAGCGCCTCTCGGACAACCCCAAGTCTGAAATTGCAACTTATGGATTAAGGAAATTGAAAGAGTTGTACGTCGAGGTTCTTGAGCCTCAGTTAAGAAGCCAATTAACTCATGCTGCATCAAATGCTGAAGTTACGCGACTGGAAAAAGAGTCTCTATTAACAAGCCGGCTTGTGAAACAGCAAATGGAACTTCAAAAGGAAACCAACGCTAAACATGCAACTCAAAGAAAATACTTTATTGCAGTTTTCTTTGTCTTAGTGTTTTTTATTTTGTTTGTTTTCTCGCAGTTACGGCAAAAAAGGAGGTTGGCACAGCAGTATGAGAAGTTGAGCTTGGTAGACTCTTTAACCAAATTAGGCAATCGTCGCTATCTCGAACAACACATTGAGCGAGAGTTTTTATTTGTTAAACGGGCCATTGAGTCAGGAAAAAATATTTCGTTAGGAATATTTTTGTTCGATATTGATCATTTTAAGAAAATCAATGATGACTATGGTCACCTGGTGGGAGATAAAATTTTACAAGAAATTAGTCAACGCATTGGTGAGATCACGAGAGGTACCGATATTCTTGCTCGTTGGGGAGGAGAAGAGTTTATCTATGTTGCTCGTCTCGAACAACCCGAACTAAAGTATGAGTTAGCAAATAGAATCCTTTTGGCCATTAATTCTAAACCATTTGATATTACTAATTCCGATCAACCATTAAATGTCACCTGTACGATCGGCATTGTAGAGTTTCCATTATTGAGTTGCGAAAAAGATATTGAATGGAATCGGTTAATCAGTCTAGCGGACGCTGCACTTTATCATGGTAAATCGATAGGGAGGAACTGTTGGGTTGCAACCAATAATTTCTATATTACCAATGAAGAACAGCTTAGCGAATTATTGAATACTCCCTTCGAAACCTTGATTCAACAAAATGCCTTACTGATTCGAACCTCGTTTGATCAGTCGTAAATTATATTAAGCTTATATAGACAACCTGATTCTCCAATGAACTTTCTAGAATTATGAAACATTAGGAAGATTAAAATTTAATCATAATTTGATCAATTTATTCATCTGATTAAAAATCTCAGTAAAACATATGGAATATTCACATATTTCCAATACTTTTTTTGTTGATTTTTCTTTTGCGATATTGGTAGCCTGAACTTCATTAGACAACTGTTATTCTTTGGAGGGGCGTCACTTATTACCTTAAGGCTGAAAAATGAACGGTAGGGGATTCATTTTTTAGCGAATTATTAAAATCATACGTCAAAGTTAGGTTTGACTGAATAATAAAACGACAAAAAAATCGACTAATAAAAAGTTTATCGAGAAATAATTCATAATATCGCTCAACAGAAGCGTGGCGCTCGGTAACAATAATAAAGAGATAAGAATAATGAAATTGAATACGTTGTTTGTTAGCACGGTAGTTGCCGGGGCTATCACGTCTGTCTGGGCAGGATCCAAGTTTGACCAACCTTTACTAACCGATTTCCAAGTAGATAAAAAGGCATCGATTGCTTCTGAGATCAATCAATCGGGATTTAATAAGTCGAAAGATATTACTCGCAATACCGTTAAATCGAGTTCCATAAACTCCGACCAACTCCAGCGAGACGATACCGTTTCTTTTTTTCAATCGACACCAAAACTTGAACAGCGCTATATTGTTAAATTCAAAAAGGGCTCATCAGCGACGTTTAAAAATGCTCAAGGTAACTATCGATTGAATTCGCATGAAGCGAGAAAAAGTATTTCTAAAATGGGTGGAGTTGTTCGAAGAGAATTACCTCTGTCAAACGCTGTGTCGGTTGTGTTGAATTCGAAAAGCCGTAAGCAACTAACAAAAAACTCGATGGTCGAGACAATTGAGGAAGATCATCCACGCCAGCTCTTCTCTCAAACAACGCCTTGGGGTATAACTGGGACACAATCGAACTTAATCAGTGACACTAGTGCATCGAATAGAGTCGTTTGCATCATTGATTCCGGTTACGATATTACCAGTCCAGATTTAGTCGGAAATAATCATTCGGGTTTCGATGATATAGGGACTGGGCATTGGTTTGAACCCAGTAATTCTCACGGTACGCATGTCGCCGGTATCATTGCTGCCGTAAATAATGACGAAGGTATTCAGGGCGTTTTGCCGAATCAGCAGGTATCTTTGCACGTCATAAAAGTATTTGGTGAAGACGGGTGGGGATATTCTTCAGACTTATCTGAGGCAGTAAGAACTTGTGTTGCCAATGGTGCTAATGTCATTAATATGAGTTTGGGCGGCTCATTATCAACTGAACTCGAAAATGAAGCTATGCAAGAGGCCTATAATAATGATGTTTTATTGGTTGCTGCAGCAGGCAATGCAGGAACAGAGCGACACGCCTATCCGGCATCTTATGACTCGGTAATTTCTGTTGGTGCAGTCGATGCGAATAAGCAGTGGGCTAACTTTTCTCAATATACCGACCAACTAGAATTAGCAGCACCAGGTGAAGCGGTACTATCGACGGTTTCAGTTGGTGATGGTGCGTTAGGGTTTATCAGTACGACAATGGCGGAATACGGAAATGATAATGTTGTTCCACTAATGCGCATTGTTAACATCAACGATCGAAATATTCTAAGTTATTACAGTGGTCGTGTGACAGGTGAAATTGCTGAATGTACTTCACTTAATAACGGGAATTATGATTGCGGCAATATGAATAATAAAATTTGTTTGGTTGAGCGTCGGCAGAATCAATGGGTTGGAAAGTATTATGAATCCGATCCCGTTGGAGCCTGTTTTGAAGCTGGTGCGAAAGGTGTGATTGTTTATTCGAATGCTGAAAAGCCGGCACTACAAAATCCATTTCTTATCGATGAAAACAGCCAGTTTGATTTTGTCGCTTTATCCGTCAGTCGCGAACTAGGGCTTGAGCTTGCTAATCAAGAAGGCAACGCGGTGACCATTCGGACTGAAACAGGAAAGGACTATTCTTATTACAATGGAACCTCTATGGCTTCTCCATACGTTGCCAGTATCGCTGCGCTAGTTTGGAGTCATCATCCTGATTGCACCAACGCTGAAATTAGAACCGCATTAATTGAGTCTGCATTGGATATTGATGCTGATGGTCGCGATGTTCGAACGGGATTTGGAATTGTTCAGGCGAAAGAAGCGATGGAGTTTTTAGCGTCGAATCAATGTGGTGAAATTAATGATGTTGATGAGTTCGTATTAATTAACAACGTTGAGAAAACCAATTTAGCGTTATCTCGCGGATACGATCAAGTATTTACCATGTACGTTCCAGAGGAAGCTGACAGTGTACGCTTTACAACCCGTGATGGAACGGGTGATGCCGATTTGTACGTCAGTTTTGAGTCTGTACCAACTGATGGCAGTTACGATTGTCGCAAAAATCGATCTGGAAACAACGCTTCCTGCACATTGTCAGAGAAAGGTGGTACCTATTATGTTCGGATTAAAGCCTACCGTGCTTTTGAAGGGCTAACGTTGGTCGGAAGTTATACCGAAGCTGTGGAAACGGTCGCGATCGATCTTGCCAATGATGCTCCGGTATCAAATCTCAATGCCTGGGAAAAAGAAGAATTGTTTTTTCGCTTGGCGGTACCCGTTGGCGCAACGAATATTCGATTCGAAACAAGTGGTGGAACCGGAGACGTCGATATGTATGTGAAATTCGACTCGCCCCCTACGAGTAGCTCTTTTGATTGTCGCTCGATGCGCGTTGGTAACAGTGAGTCCTGTTCCGAAAGCCAAGGTGGAGGGGTTTATTTTATTAAATTATTGGCATTCCGTGATTTTGAGGGCGTGACTTTAACCGCTCGTTATCATTGATAACAATAGCTTTAACTAAGATTCTCGATTCAATGGTTGACGATTGAATCGAGAATCGGAACTTATCGTCCAATAAATCCGTATCTTCTCTTATCTAGCGTAATATTTTACTGGTTTTTATGATTTAAAGATCGATACACCAGCGAAACATCTGATTTTTGACTGAATATCAATCATTAAAGTTGATTTCCTGTCTAGCTTGACTGAAAAGTATCAATAATTCTTATTTTTTTTATCCATATTGTAACTTGCGCATCACTAGAGACTCTTTGTATTGAATGATCAAGAAATGGATAATCAAAGATGCTAAAGCGAAGTATTCAATTAAAGGTTCTTTTAGGGTTCTTTTTTTTTATAACTATTATTCTTATTTTAATAATAAGTCTCTTGTCAGTGTCTAAGAAAAATGAGCAATTCATAAAAGAAAAAACGGTCATTCATTCGCTCAAGGAATCTGCAGATAAGCTTCAACGGAGTAGTGACCATTATTTAGCTTACGCTGCAAGAAATTATGAAAGTTATTATCGTGATATCGATGTCTATTATAAAGCACTGCAACAAGATTTATCGCTAATAAGTGATGATATTATTAAGTTGTCAACGCTCGATGAATTGTCGAATGAGCATGCGAGTCGTTTATTCAGTTTTATTAACACTCAAAAGTTTATTGAATTAGCCAGCAATATTGATTCTCTAAGAATATTTTGGATAGATTACACTAAAAAGCTGGATAATAAATTGGGCAGTAAAAGTGAGCCAAGGCTTGAGTGGGGAGCAACGTTTATCAGTGAAAATACACCGTTATTAATTCTGGAACTTGAATCTCTTATTAGCAGTTTTAATCAAATAACTCGACTGCAATCCAGTGTCGCTCATCTTGCAGGAAGATTAATCATTCTATCAACGATAATTTTTTCAGGAATTTTTGCCATTTGGTTCTATTTTCATATCGTTAAGCCAATTACTTCTACACAAAAAGCGTTTTATAAAGTAGCTAATGGTGATTTTGGCCATCAGATAAAGACTCAAAGGCTAGATGAGATAGGTCTGCTAACCCACTCATTTAATCAAATGACTTCACGCAGTGAATTGGTGTTATCCATTCTTAATAGTTTACAGAATATTGAATCCTCTGAGTCTTTGTTAGAAAAAATTTATGATAGTACTAAACACTCTATGAAAACTGACGTAATGATGTTTGTAGAACGAAATAAAAAGGCGACTTTATTGAATATGTCGCAGCTTTTTCCTAACGGCTCATTTAAAAGTCTAAACAAGCTCTCAGTAAAGACGGGTATCGGTAATCAAAGAGATCTGTTTTTAAATGATATTAATAATGGAAAGATTATTAATGTTGATAACGTCCCTGATTTTACTGATAAAAATATTGATGCTTTATTATTAAAGTCAGTTACAGAGCGATATCCTTTTCAATCAGCATTACTTGTTCCATTAAATGAAAGTAGCTATCAAGGAGTGCTTGTGTTTGCGAGTTTTTATCCAGCGAATTTTACTCATGCTCATGTTGAGCTATTCACACACTTAAAATCGCTGTTAAAAAAACGCATCCTAGAAGTCAAATCATTAACGTAGGGGATTAGCCCTGAAATTATTAATCAGGGCTCTATCGAAAACATTTATTAGTCTTCTTCTGACTCCACAAAATATAAAACTAAATTGTTTAAGAAAGCTAGTAAGTCGTGTCTCATTCGGTTTTCTAGCCGAAGAAAGGCTTGTTGGGAGCTTGTCGATTCTCCGCCGTGCTCAATAATAGCCTCCTCGATAGTCGTGGCGCGGCCGTCATGTAAGTAAGGTGCAGTATTTGCTAATCCCCAAAGTTCTTTGGTCATCCAAACCGATGAGCCGGCTCCTGTTTCATCAATTCCTTCCGCAAGTCTAGGTCCCATTTCATGTAATTTTAGATCACCATACATACGTACGATTGCACGTCCTTGAGGATCTTTTTCAAAGGCACCAAGGTGCTTAATTAACTGGTTGCCAAATTCAATCTTGTTATCGGGTTGATCGCGGGTAATGTCGAATGTTATCGCCTTATCTGGATCAATGCCTGGTTGTCCTGAAGGGAAAGTGTCGTCTCGAAAATCAGGGTGACGACTGGGTTCACTAAAGGTTAACTGTTTGATCATAATTTGAGAGCGATGACAATCGGCGCAACCGATATCATGAAAAATACGTTCACCGCGTCGAATTGAATCTCTTTGCCGGCGAGTTAATTGGGGTAATAACAGTTCATTAGCATGATTTACTCCCGCTTCACCAAATCGACGTGTTAATTCATGACGAATTTGGTCCAGTTCTAAAAGAGATGTTGGACGAGGCTGACCCGCTAAGTACAAGGTCATGGCCGTGTTATCAGCAATTGTTATTTCATTGATAACGCCATCAAAATCGCCATCAACGTCTTCACCCACCATTTCTACTGGACTCATCCCGAGTTCATTATGAAATGCACCGCGAGAGAATTGGCGCACACTAGCGACATTTCCCTTCCATTGGAAAGGGCGTATAACTAAATCATTTTTAACACCTTCTGCATTAATGGTTACTGTTGGCGAAAGGCAAGGAGGCTCGACAGTGATAAATCCAAATTCAATACCTTTGGTTCTTAATGGCCGTGAAATGGTTTGATTCAATCGACAGCTTTGTTGTTTGGTGAGTTCAACAATTTGTTTGAGTTCGGTTGTCATTTCTTCGGCTAATAACTGTGGACCGGCCATACCGAATAAATGAGGTGTATTTCTTTGTATAAATTGTGCAGTGATCCCCGCTCTTTTGGGATCGCGAATCACATTTAATCCAGCCGGTCCCGCACCATCTCCAGCTTGACCAATCGTTTCTGTCGTGTGACACACATTGCATGCTTCTGCGTTTGGTCCGGTGGAACGGTTAGGCGTGCTATTGAGCCAGTTGTTTAAATCAGCCCTGGGAACACGTGTAAATCGATTGCCATCACCAACATCCATTCCCACGCCATCAAGTGCGTTGAAACGTGTTTCAAATAATTCATCACCGCATTCAAAGACATCAATGAATGATTGGCTTGTCACTTGATTATCGCAGTGTTCAATGAGTGGCGTTGACGATTTGGCCAATTCAATTAGCTCAATATCATCCACAACGGCGGCCTGATTATGTTTGGCTGAAAGTAATGTAATTATCGCAAGTGCAACATAAGGCGCTTTGAATTTACGGTACATAAGTGGATCTCCATTGTTATTTCTATTGGACAGAGAGACTTCGTCGCTAAGTAATTAGACTGCCGATTGGAAGCGTGAAAATACTCTAAAATTGAATTGTGCAAGAAATATGAAAGCGCTAAAGTAAATTATTAATAGAGTGAGATTTCCTGTGAAGGAAGTTATGTTTCTAATGATTAACCAATTATGAGACTTTGGTATTTCCGGAGCTATAAATTAATTAGACTGAGCTTTTGTCCTAATGTGCAAAATGATTTGTCCTTGTTTGCAAATACTTTAATGATCGATTCCGCTTAATCTTAGCTTTCTCGGCTAAAGATTCATATCTAATAAGGAATCATTATGAAGATCTCATTCAAGTTTCTTTCAAGTCTACTTATTTTGGTTGTATTCAATAGTTTATTTCTAGTCTCTGATGCTAAAGCCGGACTTTGTACAGAGGCTGGCCCTGAAGTTGGTAACTGGGTGAATAACGATGCAAACACTCGAGGCGTGACTCGAGTTGAAATTACGTCGCGATGTGTCGATGATTCTATTCGTCAGTGCAATGGTGATATTTGTTCCGTTATTCACAATGTAAAACGAGTTTATGACGTTCGTGTTTGGGGAAGTTGTTCGCCAACGGATTGCTATTGGGGGAAAGTAGAAGGGTTAAAAACATCTGCTGACTGGTTACGATTTTTTTACAACCAAAGTCATGCCTATAAATGGGTTTGGGCGCAAATTTGGTCTGGATCGGATAATTGGCTTCGAGTGGTTGTAGAAAGAAAATACAAAGATGATCGTGAAGACAGTAATTCGTGGTATTGGTTCCGTCGTCAATAAAGCTTGATTGACAATCACTTTATTTCCACTGAGTATTGAAAGCTCAGTGGAAATTTGAGTCATTAAATTATGAAAGTTTTTCTAATAATCTCTTTATTGGCAAATGTTTTATTGGTTTTTTCTCTTTCTCAAAAAGACGATATCGAAGGGAGAAAAGCGCATCTTTCTGTATTAGGGCAACCCATTAAAGCTTCTCATACTGTGCCAGGATCTTCTATTAAACTAGAGTGGTACGCTCAAAAGCTAAGTGTAAAATCGACTAACACGAGTCGTCTTGCATTGCTTAATCATCTAGCTGATAGTCTTGATGCTTTGATTTTAATTAATAATACTGATACTGCTTTTTTAGATGAGACGATAAATATTGAATTCCGTCAATTGAGCCTTGAAAGTGGTTTGGAGTATATTGTTAATTCCCGAGACTTTACCGTGCACTATCAAAGCAGAATGGCTCAACGAGAAATTGACTTAATCGAAATAGGGCGTGCGAAAGTAGAAGACATCAAGTCGGAGCCAATCGCTTTGAACCATACGACTAAAAGAAGTCAGCAACCTGTCCCTCAAGACTCTGAAAATCCAATTGAGTACAGCGATCTCAAAAACGTCGAATCAAGTTATCTTCAATTGCAAGAACAAGACATTCACAATCGTGAATTTTTTGATTCTTATTCGGCCGAACGTCAACGAAAGATTTTATCATCGTTAAATCCGGTAGCACAGGATTTGGAATTATTAAGTGATACACTGCTTTACAGTCAAGATTCCACCTCGAGAATCATTGCTGCTAAACGCCTTGGTCTTGGTGAAAGTTACGCTGCTACCCATGCCTTATTTCAGGCATTAGAAGATCACAATAAAGAGGTTGTTGAGACTGCGGTTAACTCGCTGGCTGCGCTTGAGGATAGTAGTATTCGAGCCTTGTTGGAGAAAAAGCTTAAATCCGCTCAAAACCCGCTATTTAGAGAAGCTTACAATAATGCTTTTCAGAACTAAATGACAGCCAGTATTTGAGAACCATATAGGTTATTCTGGCAGTCTCCAAATAACGGACCCAAATTCATTCTATTTGGCATTACCGGACTTTCAATTTCGGAATACTCAGTCTCTGTCTATACTGGTATAAAATTGTCGTTTCAGCCTTGATTATGGATAGAGAGCCTCACGAGAAAACCGAAATATATGAAACTGAGTTGAAAACTCAGGATAAAAAACCATTTATTGTCATTATTCAGGGCAAAGAACTGGGAAAGGTTCATCCAATATCATGTCCATGTACTATCGGCCGTTCTAACGGCTGCGATATTCGATTAATGCATCCTAGTGTTTCTCGAGTACATGCGCGAATCACCTTCGATCACGGCTATTACATTGAGGATGATAACTCTACCAATGGTGTTTATATTGAAAACAAGAAAATTGACGGTCGAGAGGCTATTCAAAATGGAGATATTATCCGTATTGGCAGCCAGATTATTAAGTTTTCTTTAAATACCAGTTCCGAGCTGGTCTATCACGAAGAAATTTATGACATGGCGACGAAAGATCCTCTGACTCATTTGTACAATCGCCGTTATTTTATGGACACGGGAAGTAGCAATATTGAAAGAAGCTTTCGTAATAAGCAAAAGGTGTGTTTGGCGACGTTCGACATTGATTTTTTCAAGCGAGTGAATGACTCGTTTGGCCACGCCTTTGGTGATACGGTACTTAAGGATTTTGCCATGGCATTAGCTCGATTTACTCGAGAGACTGATCTAGCGGCTAGGATTGGTGGAGAGGAATTCGCGGTATTATTTTTTGGCGCCAGCCTGAAGCAAGTCATTGCAATTTGTAAGTCCATTCTTCAATATCAGAAGGAAAAAATCTATTCCGTTAAAGATGAGACCTTTCAAGTGACTGTCTCGGCAGGAGTTTGCGCACTCAATCAACGTTCTGACTCAGAGCTTTCTATCGATCGATTGATGGCCATTGCTGACGAAGCTTTGTATCAAGCAAAAACGCAAGGGCGTGATCAAGTCGTTGCTATATAGCATGCACTGTTCGTGAATAAGTTATTTTAGTTATCTGCAGTGATTGTCGGTATTATCATATTTATTATGTCTAACAATCCGTATCTAGAATGTTTGAATCACATCGTGTTGGAACAATAGCTTATTTATTACGAATTTGAATTGGAGCGTCTATTAAATATAAAAGAGTCTCGTAATTCAAGAAAGGAGGTTATGAATTACGAGACGTAAACTGTTTTAGACTTACAATATGAACTTATGATTCGTCAAAACCGCTCGCCAATTTATAAGCGGTACTGACACCTAAGATTAAAAAGATGGCAGAGATAAAATCGAACTCTTGCTTCATGAGCTCAAATGTTGGGACCAGTCCATATGAAAAATGGTCGTATACTAAATATTGTCCCCAGGTAATCGAAAGTAAAGCACAGATGCCAGAAAAAATTCCTGCTCCCGTTCCGTGAGAATCCGTTGTAATGACTGATAAGCCTATGGCACCACCAATAATCCAGGCAATCCAACCAATTTCTAATTCAAAAGCGATAGCGATTTGTAACCATAAAAACGAACCGATGCCAGCGACACCAAGTGCGGTAATGATCGAGATGAAATTTAAAGATTCGTAAGCCACAGTAGTCTCATCGTCGTGATAATTTGCATTTTCAACAACTTCATTATTTTCTATGACTTCGTTTTGATTCGATTTTGACTCAATGGGCTCCAGCGTTAATGAGTGTTTAACTGCATTGACAGATTCGATTTCTACAACAGCGCCCAGTTTTTCTAAAGCCGCTTTAAACTTATGCGCAGTTTTTTGGTCGGTGGACTTTTTGATTGTTTTTTTATTGCCTTGAAATAAAGCAGAGGCTTTTTCGAGAGATAGTTTGAAAGTTTTTGCGACGCCATTAATGACATTCTCAATATTATGACCATCAATAATTTGGCCTGTAATAACGACGTTATAAGTGTTTGACATTGCAACCTCTTGAAATTTTTATTGGCACTTTAAACCTGAGTGGAAACTTTATGGAGCTTATGATTTTTTGGAGCTAATATTTGTTAAAGTTTCGTTTTGGCTAAAAAGTGATCTATACAACTTGGGGCGCATTATAAGTAAATATCTCAATAGGTCAATAAATCGACGGGTATAAAAGGGCGGTAATTTTCACATCTATCATAACCTATTGATAAATATATGAAATGGTGTCTTTGTCGGTACACTTTCGACTGTAGGGTAACTACTTGAATGAGCAGTTGTTTGTTTGAGTAAAACAATGCTTAAAGCATCCATTATTTACTCATTGTTGAGGGTTTTTAGTTATTTCCTGATTGATAAAGTTGATATTTTTTAAAATATTGAGTCCAAGCTGCGTTGAATATTGTTCGTAGTCACCTGATAAGAGTTTTTGAGAAAAAGACTTTTTAACTACAAGTAATAAGAATCTTACAAACTCGATCATTTGTTCATTTGTTCATTTGTTCATTTGTTCATTTGTTCATTCGTCATTCGCTAATTCAGGCAGAGAGAGTCCATATTCTTAACAACGGCGTTTTCGAAATAAATAAAAGAACCAGCATCGTAGAAAAAATAAACAGGAAATGAACTGTGAAAATCTCAGTTCTTTATTTTTTGAAAAAGGAACTCTTTAATTTGAAGTTGAGTGTCAAGTTCACGTCGATTTATAAGATCAATTAATTTATTCTTTTGTGGAGGGTTTTGAATGCCTCGCGGTAGTCATGACTTTCAATATGATTCACCGTTGTGTAAAAACTTAATTCGTTACATGACATACATAATAAGATAACTATAAAAAGAGAAATAATAAAATGCTCATAAAACGTTTTTTAATTTTATTAATGATTATCAGTAGTCTTTCATCCAGAGCTGACTTATCAATTGCGGAAAAAGATTTGGCTTTGATATTTCCAATTGATCAGTCCAACTTAATTCTTACTACCGATTTTTCTCCATCAACGACTCCTTTTCCCCTGCAGTGGTATAATCAAGCGCAAGATGGATTTGCTAATACTTTGGTTGGTGATGCGTTATATTATGAAAATTATTTTTCGGACTGGGCCATCGTTTCGATTCGAATGGTCCCGTGCAGTACATTTCAAGTGCACGTTTCTGAAAGCAATGATACGTTTTGTTGGCCAGAGGTTCGTCTTGTATGGCAGCCCATACTCTACAATTTCGAATTAGCGGGTCGACGATTTGCACATTATGCAGACGATAGAGCATTCCATACGTTGTATCATATTCCAGCAGAAAGTTTTCTCTCTGAGGGTGATGCAGCGAATGCCAATGCATTACTTGAAAAGGCAAAAGCCAATAATTTGAATGCACAAGAACTTGAACAATATACGGCATATTCTCGACAGGTTTCTCGGGCCTTTTTGAATGAAGTGGTTGCTTTACGTGATCCAGCGTTAGATGAACAGCAATTTCAAGGTGTCAGTTTTCGTCCTGAAACACTCGATAGTGACGATGCTGAAATTTTTTACCAACGACTAAAACAATTTTTAGTTCAGTATGCAAAACCAGAAAATTTAAAAGCTTTAACTGCTTTTTCATTACCAGAAGGGCGCCAACCTGCTCTTATTGGCGAATGGGTATTTTTGTCATTTAAAGGTGAGAATGGTGATATTGAGCCCACTGATATTATTATTAACGATCATACTGATGGAGCTGTATTAGCAAACCTTGGTCCTAATCAAAGAGCATCGGCAAGAAGAGACGATGATAAATTATACGAAGAGCCCACATTCACTAATGTAATGGATACAGCGATTCTTTTCACAACCGATTTTGAGAGACTATCATCAACGATTGCTGACCGATCGCAGCGACTTGTTCCTAATACATCTTGTGCATCTTGTCATAAGCTTAATCAAAATCGCTTCGACTTTCATAACTTATCTTATTTGCAAGATCGAACGGAGATGACGATTTCTCCGAGAGTGATTCAAGATGTTGTATTAGACATGCAGTGGGTAGCTGAGTTTTTAAACTCTGATCAGCCTGAACTTCCTGATACCGATCTCCCTGACTCTGGTGATTCAGATAGTGATCAGCCAGACTCAGACTCTCCTGATAACGATACGCCAGACTCAGAAGAACCTCCTGCAACAAGTAAAACGTTTTTGAATGATACGGTAATTTCTATTCCTGATAATAATTCAAATGGCATTACGAGTGTTATTGAACCAAATGACATCGAGAGCTATTCACAAGCAACCATTAACTTATCTATTCAACATACCTATCGTGGTGATCTTAAGGTTCGATTGATCTCACCGTTAGGACGTGAAATCGTTTTGCATAATCGAACTGGTAAAAGTCAGGACGATCTCGATATCTCCCGTGTTGTAACTTTGAGTTCAAACGAAAAAATTGGCGCGTGGCAATTGTTGGTTAGCGATCATGTACCAAGAGATGTAGGTAGACTGATTCAATGGTCTTTGAAGTTTGAGTAGCTAACTCTTTGACTTGAGTTGTATTCAAAAAAAAGAAAAAGCGCTTATTGATAAGCGCTTTTTTGACTGCTATTAGAGTTTTATATCTGAAAGAGTCATTGGTTTCTATTAAATTCACTTGACGTTCACTGTAGCTTGAGTTTACTCAAAAGTAGTTTTCCGAAACACACGAGTCTATTTCGATCAGTCCAACTTGCATCTCGTCGATAAACTGATGTAACTTTTTCTGCAGCAACTTTGCAGGATTTGTTGTGAGTAATTTCTTTTTAACCTGCTGTACTTTGTCACTCGCTTTTTTACTGTTGGGTAACTCGACTAACGAACCTTCCAGTTGTTCAATCGTATGCAGTAGCGAGCGAGGAAATTTGGGCTCGAGCAAAAGAAAGTTTAAAACATCGTCTCTATTGATTCTGACTCGCACTTTTTGTCGATACATTTGATAAGCTGTCATAGATTTAAGAACACCCATCCACTGTATATTCTTAAAAGTTTTTAGTTCTTCTTCTACATCAGGTAGAAGAGAAGCAGAGCGCACGTCAATCAGCCGTGTCGACATATCAGCTCGCTCCAGATTTCTACCGAGTCTTATAAACGAATAGGCTTCATCGTGTGTCATGGTTCCGGCAAGGAGTCCGGTAATCGTCTGATGAGCCAGTATTATTTGGGATAAATAAGGGTATCGGGTGCTTCTGGTAAAAGCGTCAGATTTATGATCGACGACTTGAAGATATAAGTTGTTAATTTGTTCCCAAGCTTCACGAGGAATGATTTCTCGAACCGTTCGAGCATTTTCCCGTGCGTAATTTAGCGAGTTAATAATGGCTCCGGGATTTTTATTGTCCAGTACCATAAAATTAACCACACTTTTTTCGTCAGCTTCTTGGTAGTTTTCATAAAAGATGTCTCGAAACGACAGAATATCGACAATCGGTTCCCAACCCAATTTAATATTTTTAGGTAAGTCTAAAAGTAAGTGTGAATTAACGTTTATGAGTCTTGCTGTATTTTCTGCCCGCTCTAAATAGCGTGCGAGCCAATAAAGATTATTTGCAACTCTCGATAACATATTATGATTCCTCCATATCGACGATCCAGGTGTCCTTACTACCACCGCCTTGCGAGGAATTCACGACGGTTGATCCTTCTACTAATGCAACGCGTGTCAGACCACCGGCGGTTACGCTAATATCTTTACCGGATAAAATAAAGGGCCTGAGGTCCAAATGCCGAGGTTTAACTTTGTTTTCTACCATGGTTGGCGCAGTGGATAATATCAACATAGGTTGCGCAACATAATTACGAGGGTCATTTTTGATCAGTTTTCGAAATTTATTGTGTTCTTTTTTAGTTGCATGAGGTCCAATTAACATGCCATAACCACCGGATTCGTTGGCTGGTTTAACAACCATATCGGCTATATTCTCAAGAACGTACTCACGTTCTTTCTTATTATTGCATTTATAAGTGGGTACATTGGGTAGGATAGGCTCTTCGTCCAAATAATATTGAATAATTTTAGGCACGTAGGCATAAACGACTTTATCATCGGCAACACCAGAACCGGGAGCATTGGCTAAAGAAACATTGCCAGCTCGCCAAGCTCGGATAAGTCCAGGCACACCCAACATCGAATCTGGATTGAACACTTCCGGATCGATAAACCAATCATCGACACGACGATAAATGACGTCAACTCGCTCGAGACCACGGATTGTTCTCATATAAACGCAATCGTCTTTACCGACAACCAAGTCATCGCCTTGTACCAACTCGGCACCCATTTGCTGAGCTAAATAGGCATGTTCAAAATAAGCAGAATTGTAAATACCTGGCGTTAGTACAACAATTTCAGGTTCGTCAATTTTACGTGGCGACATTTCGGTTAACATGTCGTAAAGCTGAGAAGAATAATCATCCACCGGGAGGATATTGTATTTTTCAAACATTTCCGGGAGAACTCGTTTCATAACTTGTCGATTTTCAAGCATATAAGAGACACCAGAGGGTACACGCAGGTTATCTTCGAGCACGTAGATTTGGCCTTTATTGTCGCGTACCAGATCCGATCCGCAAATATGTGCCCATACGCCATGGGCTGGACGCACGCCACGACATTCCTCGAGAAAGTTTTTTGATTTTTTTAATAGGCTTGCTGGAAAAATACCGTCTTTAATGATGTTCTGATCATTGTAGATATCGTCGATAAATAAATTGAGGGCTTTGACTCTTTGCTTGAGTCCTTTCTCGACTACTTGCCATTCTTTTTTATCGATAAGTCTTGGAACCAGGTCGAATGGCCAGGCTCTATCGATTGAGCCTTCTTCTTGATGATACACTCGAAAAGTAATACCCATAACATGAATTGTACTTTCGGAAGCTGCTTTTAAACGATTAATTTCTTTATCGGTAAGTGACTTTAAGTGATTGCATAAGTCTAAAGAGTATTTACGAGGTTTTCCTGCTTTAACCATGAGTTCATCATACAACTGCCCAACTTTATAATTTCCCCACCGAATCGCCATACTTTATCCTATCGTTGATTTATTGATTGCTCCTATTCATTTCTTGCTGATCGTCAGCTTTTCAAATCATTATTAAACTTATTAATAATTTGATGCACAAACCTTAACTTATTTAGCGACGATATGGAAATGACAAACGGATACGCATCATCTAATCCCATGCTGCGATTCAATCCATTCAAGACGCGCGTCAAGCGACACCAATCATTGAATAATTGAGTAAAACTTTCTTCAATTTGATAATCGGTTTGGATCTCGTCGTGTACATAAGGGTTTGAAATTACCGTTTGAGAAATGCTAACGTCAAAATTATTCGCAGTTTCTAAGGTATCGACCATATGAAAATAATGAGCCCAAGTTTCGGCCCAGTCCTCCCACGGATGCATAGATGCGTAAGCACTTATCCAGGTATTTTGCCAATTTTCGATGGGGCCATTTTTGTAATACATGTCTAGCGCGACTTCGTAATTTAAACGTTCGTCGCCAAAAAGTTCTCTGAACTCATCAATTTTATCGGTTTCATTGATCAAACGATCCCAGTAATAATGTCCAGATTCATGTCGGAAATGTCCAACGAGTGTGCGGTAGCTTTCGTTCATTTTTTCGCGCATGTCGATGCGACGAGCATGGTCGGCTTCTTTAATGTTTATTGTGATAAGGCCGTTATTATGTCCGGTGACTACGTATTGCTTTACAGTGAGCTCGTTTCCATAATTATCTTCCTCAATATCTTCTAAAAAGGCAAAACCCAGACCGGCTTCAGGATTTTCTGTTTTACTATTAATAGGTAAGTTGAATTTTATTGTGGAATACAAAAGACGACGTTTCGCTTGTTCAAGCAAAAACCAGCGTCGTAAATTATCGCCTTTCTCTATATCTGGTCGTACTTCTGTGAGGCGGCACGACTTACAATATTCGTTAGTATCGTCGGATGCTATCATCCAATTACACACTTGGTGCTGTGTGTAATTCTTACAGGGGCGATAATGCTTGCCATTATACACGGAAAGCCATTCCCGTTGATGCGTCTCGGTAAAAGCACTGATACGCTGTTCATCGGGAATCAATCCCAATAAAAGTTCACACTGAACACATTGGGTATTACTAAAATGGAGCTCATTGCCACATTGACAGGCGAAGGTTAACAATCAGCAACTCCTTAAAACTGTTGTGTATAGCTAACTTAAATACATAATACTATTTTGTCCATAAAATTTCTCTGTTTGAGTTGCCGATGGCCAGTCATTTAGCCAATTAAGGTTATATTACGGACCGACTTAAAGCACGGTCCTTTAATCATAAATATAGCTTCCGATTCTCGTAGTTTATGGGGATATTTCAATTAATTAATTGAAGAACTATTTAATTACGCGCTGGACTTAAAGAGATGCTTTCTATCATCGGCTGGCAACGGCGAGATACTTTTATTTCAAACGAAGATCCGTGAAGCGAATACCCAATATTGTTGATTCAATATATTGTTTGACACTGCTGGGGCTTTATTAAACTGCAAATAATTAAATAGGATTAGTGTTAATATCCTTAAAATAGCTTTACTTTATGCGATATCATCATGGTTTTTATTATCTGAATGACTAAAGCAAAAATTAATAATAATGAGTTATCATATGGGCTTGAACTACTGGCAAGTTATGTTAATTTATTTAGACAAGATATAAACTTTATATCTTGTTAAACACATCAACTGCATACTCAGTTGAATTAGATCATCGAATGATGATCGAAAGGAAGCAAATGAGCAAAAAAAGCATTTGCTTTCGCAAAGTATTTAGATGGTAGAGTTTACTTTGTTGTTTTTTCTTTGAGTCAACGAACGAAAAGAGAAGGAGCAACATAATGAATATTTCCAATCAAGTATTTAAGCCTCGTCGAACCACACTTTCTTTGCTAGTTTCTACTGTTTTATGTCCACTGGCTCTCGCTGGTAATCCTGAGTTAAAGCCCGATGATGCTTACATAACGGTCGATGTTACCGTCAAGGCGACGGCAGTAAGTTCCTTTATTCTTGATTATGGCGAAGGCGAAATTCTTGTCGAGATGGACGATTGGGATAGGTACAAAGAAGGTGCCGGTATATTAAGAGGTGATAAAGTTACGGCAAGAGGATTTATCGACCACGACTTGTATGAAACAAAGAAAATAGAAGCCGGTAGTGTTTATGTAAAAGGTCTGAACACCTACTTTTATGCTAATCCGATGGATGAAGAGGACTTAAGTCTTACCATCATCGATCCGGTTGAGAATGGTTCGACGCTAGAGGTGAGTGGTAATGTGACCGATGTGAATGGACGTGAATTTACTCTCGATTTGGGAACGACGAATATTAAGGTTGACACTCGTGCGCTGGGTTATGATCCCTTAGATGATAAAGGACTTCAGCAATTGGATGAAGGAGATAGAGTTTGGGTTAAAGGCCGAATGGATTATGATTTCTTCGAAAAAGAGGAAATTGTAGCCGATATGGTTGTGAGCATTATTGAAGACGAAGGCAAGTCAAAATCGAAGAGATAAATATTTCTTTAAGCTAACGTAAAACTGGCGTCATCTTACGCCAGTTTTTTGTTCGTGTTAGCGTCATAGATAGAGTGTAACTCTGATATTAAATCCTTTCTCATCTGGGTAGGCTCCTGCTTTTCGAGTTTAAGAATCAACTCGACGATTTAGATTTTGTCACCGCAAGTATCAAAGGATTGTGATAACAGCTCAACCATGGTTTGGTGTGCGAGGCAGTCTAATTTAGTCTTTAAAGAGTCAATAGTTTTAGGTTTTCAGTACTTGTTCTAAGCTTCCCTCAATGATTATTACCAGGGATAGGTACATAAAATTATTCAAAATACCATTAGAAAGTCAATGGTTACTTTGTGTGATTATTGACCTCTTTTTGTCGGTGAACTTATTGAATTTTTTCATTAGTATCGGCGCCAATTATTAACCCCGAATTCACAAGGTCGCACGATTGAGGTTTGTCTAGATCGTATATTGTATAAACAGTCGGCGAAATATCTACCACATTAGGTTCAGTTTACCTTTTCGAATTTATAGATTTTAATATTCATTTTTTGGAGAAGCCATGCTTAAAACGGCTATGACACTAATATTGTCTGTTTTTGCTGTATTTATTCCACTTTCTAGTTCAATAGCTATCGAACAAGGTGTTACCACCGATGTTAGCTTCGAATTAAATGAAGTGCTCGAATATGACAGATTGATCGATAGTAAAGGATATTCTGCATGTGACCATTACTTCGGCTGGGCAGGATTACCGCCGGTTAAAACAGAAGAACAAAAGCTGCTCTGTGGCAAATATCAATTTTTGTACGAGCACTGGAGTACGGCCGGTATCCCCAAGTCAACTTTACAGTTTAATGAGAAATGGTACCCCAAGTTTTATGGAGATGAGCTGTCTCATTTTGGTTATTTTCCAGATGACAATCCTAAAAGAATCGTTAGTGATATTGTTCCGGTTCAAGCTGGACAGTGTGTGGAAACAGAAAAAGTATGTTCTGCGAAAATCTTTGGTCATTGTATTCGTTGGAAAGAACAATGTGTTAGAACCGCCCAGCAAAGCTCTTGGCAAGAAATATTTGAATTGGTAGAAGATGATCAATTACCGGTTGGTTTCCAGCTGGGACCGAAGAAGGGATTAGGCTTTGAGTCCGCGGCATTTGCTTGTGCAGGTTGCCATATGGGAACACTCGCTGATGGTCGATACGCTATCGGAATGGCGAATAAGAACTTGAACTATGGTCAAGTCTACGCTGGATTCAATACACCAATGCAAGCGACACTGATCGCTTTAACTGACTTATTAAACAACCCAATGATCGGTGGAATTATCTCTGGCTATCTTGAGGGAAACGACGAACTACCTGATGATTTTTTAAATGGGTTATTAATTCATCCTGGCGTCGCATTTAACAATCCAGGCACTGAAGTGGGCTTTAGTTATGACAAATACCCATCGATGATCAGTGATTTAAAAACAGGTACTTGCTATTTCAAAGACAACGGAGCATTGATTCGTTGTGATCATCGACATGAGGAAAAAGGACCACAACATTATCGAGCGCAAGCGAAGAAAATGTTTTCTGAACTTAAGAAAGAATACAGCGCTTACTCAGGTGTTGTGAAATCGGATTGGCCAATGGCAATGAAAGAATTATTCGGTGATGCTTACTGTATGCCAAAGCCGTTAAAGCCATC
This sequence comes from Pleionea sediminis, assembly GCF_007570825.1. Classification (GTDB taxonomy): domain Bacteria; phylum Pseudomonadota; class Gammaproteobacteria; order Enterobacterales; family Kangiellaceae; genus Pleionea; species Pleionea sediminis. The sequence continues at coordinate 59,056 of NZ_SUNB01000004.1, forward strand.
GGATTGGGGCGGCGACGATAGTCTGCCGTGGTCACAGTTCGAAGTTTCATTGAGTTTACAGCAAACCGCAAGAAATATGGCTGAGTCTTGCGACGGTCTACGTTGGAATGTTTATTATTGGGAAGAATTTGCTCAATATTTAGGTGCTATGTCAAGTGCCGACACAGGGGCCGTTGCTTTTCCCAGTTTTTCAGAACAAGAGACAATGATTAATGCGGGTTTTAATGTGTTAGATTTTTTAATTGCGCCAATGTCTGACGATCACGTTTGGACGATCAGTCGTATTCCGAATGTGGTAGGTATTCCTTCACATGACGAACTTTTGGCAGACTCAGAAATGCGCACGGAGTCAGGCGTTGTTTCACCTATGTTATCATTAGCCGGTAATGTAACGAGTTTAGAAACCTTCATTCGTAGTTTTGTTCTATTATCGGGTTCTGTTGATCCTCGATATGTTGAGTGTGGCAATCCGAACATTGTTGGCAACTGGGATGCAAGCCCTGATGATACCTGTGAATTAATACCAGGAACAATTGATCCATTGATTGCGTATATTTTAACACTGGAGCCGCCACAGCCAGTTCTGAATCAATCCAGTCCTTCCATTCGTGGCCGAGAATTATTTAATGATTCGTGTCAAGGTTGCCATAGCGGTCCAAAGGGAGAAAGTGCTGGTGTCTTTTTATTTTCTGAAATTGAAAAAGAGGGTTTAGCTTCCAATATTGAAACTTGTCCCGACAATACCTTAACGGTAGAGTGGACTGGCGAAAGCCTTCCCAAGGCGATCTTTAATCATTGTCGGCCAAGTTACGATACAACGCATTCAGTGAAGTATTTAGGTTTTATAGGTACCGATGCTAATTATTCCAGAATTGGAAATCCAGTTCCTAGTACGGGAAAGCCGGGAGAAACACCTGAATTGGAAACGGATACGGTGGCATCGCAAGGTGTTAAGGCTCAACGTTTAGTGGGCGTGAGGTATCGGTCAGAAATGTTTCATCATGGACAGTTGCGCACATTAGATGATGTTCTGTGCAAGCCAGACACTCCTAGAGCAACCAAAGAGTTAAGAACTGAACCATTTTGTTTAGTATACGACTTAGATTCTGAAGAAGGATTAAATGCTTACAAGAAAGGAGAGCCTATTTGTATTCAAGAGTGGTTCCCTTACCGCGGTCATGAGTTTGGCTGCGATTTGGAAAATGAGGATAAAGACGCACTGATCGAATATTTAAAGTCTTTATAGATTTTATATTTTTAAAAGCTAATAAAAAGCCGCTCATTGTCAACTTTCAATGAGCGGCTTTTTGGTAATTATTAAAACGTCATCGCAGCTGTCGTTGCTCTTTTTTTTAACTTATATGATTGCCAACTTGATTGTCGTTGATTTTTAATTCCCGACTACTATATCTGCCATTTTGATTCTTGAGATAACGAGATAACAGCGACTCGTGCTGGAATGATCAATTGTATTTAGCAAAGCTGAGATGTGAGGTAAGTCAAAAATTCGGGAAACTCAAAGTTTGATAGTTTATCGTATGGCTTATGCAGTTATGCAGTTATGCAGTTATGCAGTTATGCAGTTATATTTTTCTTTTGATTATTCAGATAAGTTAGCTTTGCTAGTGATTTTACATTATGTTATAAAACGTTATCGAAGACACTAATGAGAGCCGTGCTATGAACAAAGGCTGTTTAATGGCTATTATTATAGCTACGAGTTACCATTTTTCTGTCAGTGCTGGAACTTTAACCGGTACCATAGAGTTCGAAGAGAGCACGCCTAAGGCCGCAGTCGTTTACACTAAATCAAAAGATTTCAAAGTTCTTGATATTGAAATTGATCAAGAAAACGCTTTATTTAATGAATTTATTTACGTTGCACAACCTGGCTCAAAAGTTCATTTTAAAAATACAGATCGATTTCGACACAACATATTTCTCAGTAGTTTACCCATTGACTTGAAGTACAATGCGGGTATTTTAAAGCGCAATGATAAACGCTCTAAGACCATAGATTGGGCCGCTGACTCTTTTAGTAAAGTATCATGTTATTTACATACAACAATGGAATCTTATTTAGCCGTCATCGAGAGCAATAACTATGAACTCATCGACTTTAGAGCTGCGAATCCTTATCATAAGAAAAGTCGTGGATATCGGAGTCGTACTGCCCAACCCATTACTAATCTACAAGATCGTCAGGTGTTTACTCTGGGAAATATCAGTCCAGGTGAGAAGGTTTATGTGTTAATCCCTCATATGCCGCCATTGACAATCATTGCTCAAGAAAGCTCTGAGAAAACCATTCCTATTCGTAAACTCGAAACTAAAATCGGTACGTTAACTTACAGCTATAAAAATTAGGTTGGATCCTCAATGAAAAGCGCTTATTGGTTGATCGTCTTATTTTCATCTGGTGTCGCTCAGGCATACTCGAATATTGACTGGAATTTGAGCTTTGAGGGCGTCTATGATCAAGTTAATGATCTACCTAATGGAAATGAGCGACTTGAAGGCGGATCTCTCTACGCGACTTATGGCTTCGAATGGTTACCTGAAACTGAAACCTTTATGAATATTGGTGTTTCATTTAAGTCAGCGTATTCGAGTGATAATCGAGAAAATGAAGCCTGGTTTATTGAAAATGAGTATTCAACCGGCTCAAGAGCTTATGAATATTTCTGGGGAATTCAACTCAATCCACAACATACTTTGGAGATTGGTCGTAAACGTCTGTCTTTCTTTTTAAATCCTATGGTTTGGGATAGAGATCTCAGTCCAACTGGAATTACTTATCAATATCAGTCAGTCAACAATAATAAGAGACGTTTTCTCGCCGTTGGCGCTTATGGCTCGACGAATGACATCAATAATGTCGATTCTAAAATGTTTGTAGCGGACTACTTTGAAGAATTGAGTTTGAATGAAATGTTGTTCCGGTATGGTCTCAGTTTTATTAAACACTTTGATTTAGAATTGCAGGGTAATGCTCTGCGACAAAATTCATTAGATGTATTTACGGCGAGTGATTATCAGTTGGCAGGATTAAATTTAGGCGTTAGTCATTTATTTGATTCTGGTCAGCTCGATGCGAATATGACTGCGTATGTGAATACTGCGGTAGATGATGAGAACCGAGCTTCCAGAATTGATTTAGATTTTTTTCCTGTTGATACGAATCTTTCATTGTCTTACTCATACCAAAGTGTCGAGAAAGACTCCACGGTAGCCGCTTTTAATGATGATGACTGGTGGTTCGCAACGGCAATGAGTGGCAGTCGAGCGTCAATAGCTTACGCTTTTTCTGAAACAGTTGGATTACGAACTTCTTATTTTCTTGAAGAATTGGATAACTCCGACAAAGAAGAATTATCGCGTATTTTAGTTTCACTGACTGTTGATTTGTAAGGCTTAGATGAGTGGAGCATGAGTAGCTCGAGCGACTAACATTGCTTAAATAAAATTCACTATTGGGTAGTCGCAGTGTAATTGGTTAGTTGCGGTGTATTAATGATTTGTAGTGAAAGTCCATTCAATTAAGTAGTAAAAAAGTTCTGACACTATTTGCAACAGAAATTTCCGCTGTTAAAACGGTTAAATCTATCTTTTCCAGTTAATCCCCGATAAAATCGCATCTCAATTTCTATTCTATCCAACGGACTACAAATTGCGTCTCACTCGCCAAAGTTTACATAATCCAGCCGCGGTTATTGTTGTTACTGCCATTATTCTGCTACTGGGTGTGATTTCATTAGTTCGAATTCCTGCGCAATTGTTGCCCGATATTGAGAAGCCGATTATATCGGTTATCAACTCTTGGCCAGGAGCATCGCCTGCAGAAATGGAGTCTGAAGTTAGTGTTCCTGTTGAAGAAGTTTTGATGGGAACACCGGGGATGACGGATCTCGTATCTTGGAATATGGCTAACTTTGGTTTTATGCAGCTTGAATTTGATATTGAAACTGATATGACACGAGCGATGATTGAGGTAATCAGTCGATTGAATCGGTTACGTCCGTTACCAGCCAATGCAGAAAAGCCTCAAATATTAATGGGTGAATGGGGCGATGCAAATGACACATTGATTGAATATTTTATTCAGCAAAGCTCTGATAGCACGGCGGAGCAGAGGGCTGCTAACACTAAATATTTGCGTGATGATATCGTCCCGCGACTTCAAAGTTTGTATGGTGTTTCTAGAATTGAATTTGATGATGGAACTGGCGGTCTCGGCAATCAATTACAAATTATCTTTGATCCCTATCGAGCTGCAGAGTTAGGAATTGATATTGCTAAAGTAACCCGGCAAATTGGTCAGTCTGCGGATATTTCCAGTGGTTTTGTGGATGTCGGTCGACGACAATATATTATGCGCTACGAAGGACGTTACGATTATGAGCAATTATCACATTTAATTCTTGATTGGCGCGATGGTCAGCCAGTAAAACTGGGTGACTTGGCAGAGTTCAATATAGGACCCGGACGTGAAGATGGTTTTATTTACCAAAATGGAAATCGAAGTTTTCGTTTAGCGGTATTTAAAACCAATGACGCTAATGTGTTAGAAGCGCTAGAAATTGTAAAGTCTGAATTGGATCAGCTGAATGCGGGAGAGTTTAAACAGCGAGGATTAAAAGCGCAGTTTTCTTTTGACCCCAGTAAATACATTACTCGGGCGATGGGATTATTGGGCAGTAATCTGGTCATTGGTATGCTGTTAGCGATTGGCGTTTTATGGTTGTTTTTACGTCAATGGCGTGCAACGTTGTTAATCGCTTTGGCGATTCCTGTTTCATTGTTAGCGACTTTTGTTGTTCTAAACTTAGCAGGTCGATCACTGAATGTAATCTCATTGGCCGGCTTAGCGTTTGCAACGGGAATGGTCATGGATGCGGCCATTGTTGTCTTAGAAAATATTGTGCGCTTGCGTGAACGCGGTCAATCTCCAGAAGACGCAAGTGATGAAGGAGCAACTCAGGTTTGGGGTGCCTTATTAGCTTCCACCGCGACGACGGTTGCTATTTTCATTCCAATTATGTTCTTAGAAGATGCTGAAGGGCAAATGTTTGCAGATTTGGCTTTAACGATCGCAATCGGTGTTTCAATATCTTTGTTAGTGGCCGTTACTATTTTGCCTACCAGTGCCCGATATTGGATGAGAGCGCTTCCCCAACAGTCGAAGGATAAGTCAATTTGGGACAGCATGGCCAATCGATTAATGACCATAACTAACACTTCTTTAAAGCGTTGGGCTTGGGTGGGTGCGTTAATTTCAATTCCGATTGCTCTAACTTTATTGCTATGGCCAAGTAGTAATTATTTGCCGCCTGTAAAACGCGATACGATTGATAGTTTTTTATTCTTTCCTCCAGGAACCAATGTAAAAACCGCTGATAAAGAAATCGCGAAAGTGATTGATGCCCGTTTGCAGCCTTATTTAACTGGGCAGAAACAACCAGCGGTTAGTGATTATTTCTTCTGGACATTTCCGGGAGCATCTGGCGGATGGCTAGCCATTAATGGCGCTGAGGGCAGCAATTTAGAATTGCTGCAAAATGTCGTTCAAACCGAAATTATTTCAGGGATTCCCGATTTATTTGGTTTTTCTATGCGGCGTAGTTTATTCGGTGGTTTTAGTGATACCAATAGTGTTGAAATGGAAATTACATCAACCGATTTAATGGCAACTAAAAATGCAGCAATGCAAGGAATGGGAATGGTGATGTCGATGATTCCAGGCGCAACGGCCAATCCCGTACCCGATCCTTTTGCCGACACGACCGAATTACGATTTATTCCAAAAGATGTTCGACTGGCTGAAGTTGGTTGGACTCGTCAAGATCTCGCTGTCGTCGTTTTAGAGTTAGGCCAAGGCGCTTGGCTCGGGGAGTATTTTAACGGTGAAGAGCAATTGGATATTTATGTAAAATCCGTACCCTATGATACGCCAGAAGAAATGGCCGCGGTTCCAGTCATGACACCCAAAGGTGGAGTGGTGCCTTTGGGTGAATTGGTTGCGATTGAACAAAAGCCTTCGCCCAGTGCAATTGTGCGTTTTGAACGAAAACGTGGTTATAGTTTGGTTGTTAATCCAGCAGAAGGTATGTCACTGGAAGACTTAATTGGCGAACTTAAGTCGAAAGTCGAACCAGAGTTATTAAAAAGTTTACCTGAAGATGGTGACGTCAATTATGCAGGCAGTGCAGAGGACTTATCGCGTGCAATTGGAACATTAAGTTTAAATTTTGTAATGGCATTTATTTTATTATTATTGATCATGGCCGCATTATTTCGTTCGTTAAAGTCGGCATCATTGATTGTCATTTCAATTCCGTTGGCAGGTGTCGGTGGTGTATTAATGATTCAACTGATGAATTTGATAAAGTTTCAACCACTCGATCTTTTAGGCATGATTGGATTTATTATTCTATTAGGTTTGGTTGTTAATAATGCAATTTTACTGGTTGCGCAAACTCAAAAGGCCGAACAAAGAGGATTGTCTCGTGTCGATGCTGTTCGTGAAGCATTAAGGTTAAGATTGCGCCCTATTTTTATGAGTACTTTGACCAGTTTGTTTGGAATGCTGCCGCTATTATTGTTTCCTGGCGCTGGTAGTGAAATATACCGAGGCATGGCTGCTGCAATTGTTGGTGGAATGAGTATTTCTACTATATTTACTTTAGTATTATTACCAAGCTTGTTACAGCTAACCGGCGAAAAAAAGGTGTCAGATGAACTTTAAACAATTTGGAATAAACGGCTATTTTTGCATGTCGATTTGCTTAATAGTCACGTCTGTTGATAGTCAATCACAACAGCAAGAGATGCCGCCGGCGCAAGTTAAAATTGCTTTAGCTGAAGAGCGTAAGATTGCGCCAACAATGGACGTTTCTGGATCCGTTATTAGCATTCATGATGCTGAAATATCCACACAAGTTGACGGCGAGATTCAATGGATGGCGCGCGTAGGGGATAAGGTTAAGGCAGGGGATATCATCGCCAAAATTGATCCAGAAGTCTTTGATATAAATTTGCGACGTGCCAAAGCATTACTGGGCCGATTAAATTCTGATTTGAAATTTCGAGAGCAAGAAGTCAGTCGCTTTAATACACTAGCATTACGAGACAGCGCATCGAAAGCGCAGTTGCAACAAGAATTAGCACGCCGAGATATGTTATTGCACGATATTGAAGATGCAAAGGCACAAGTTGCGCTTGCTCAGAAAAACTTATCCAATACCAACATTAAAGCACCTTTCGATGGTCATTTAACAAAACGCATGGCGGATGTCGGTGAGTATTTATCGATGGGCGAAACGGTTTTCCAGTTGGTTGATACCCAAGCTTTGGAAGTGAGTTTATACGCTCCAATGTCGGTGGTTCGCTTTCTGTCGATCGATAGTGAGGTTTCCGTTGCTATGGCAGAACAATCTTACCGTTTACCCGTGAGAGCTTTAGTGCCTGTGGGCGATCCTGTGTCGCGTATGATTGAAGTTCGACTCACGGTTAATGAACAAGGTTGGATTACTGGCGCGCCCGTTACTGTTAGCCTGCCCAAAGAGAAGTCGGAAAACACCATCGCGATACCAAGAGATGCACTAATTGTAAAAGGAAGCAATGTATTTCTATATCGTGTGAATGATGAATTGAGAGCAGAACAGCTGACTGCAAAAGTTGATAAAATTGATGGTCAGTGGGTTTCTTTACATAACTCGATCAAACAAGGCGATAAAGTCATCGTTCGCGGGGCAGAACGAATTCAACCCGGGCAATCGGTTATTATATTGGACTAGTATTCGTCTATGAAAAATCGTCTTAATATTATTTGGCTTTGAAACTTTTACGATATATTTAATTTCCTGATAGTTTCTACTGTAGTTCCTTGGGCGAGGGAGTTAATTAAGCTATATTTTTACAATAGTAATTTTAGCTTACTTAAACATTTCAGGATGAAGATGATATGAACGTGCGTACAAGTATGCCTCGAACATTACCTCTATCTGTGAAGATTAAATTACTGTTTGGAGGTGGTCTGTCTCAAAGCGGTTGGTTTTTATTTGGCTTCGGAATGATCTTTTTCTGGGTATTTGGGGCAAATGCAGATTTTTCTGAGTTTAAGTTTAGCGGGCCTTTAACGAGAGTGTCGGGAACAGTTATTGAGAGTGTCGAGTTAAACTATGAGGTTAATGAACGATCGGTTTATCAAGTGTATTTTCGATTTATAACACCTGAAGGAGACGAGCTTGAGGATTTTTCGTTTTCAACTGGGAGATATTTTAAAGTAAATACCCCCGTTCGTGTTGAGTATCCTGAAGGTAATCCGAGATTATCGCGTATTGAGGGCTTACGTCGTAGCCCATTCAGTATTTGGTTATCATTAATCGGATTACTGCCATTAACAGGAGTTATTATGGTCATATTGGGTATTCGTAAAGGGATTAAAGCGAGTCACTTATTAGCTAACGGTATTTTAACAACCGGTAAGTTAACGTCTAAGGAACCGACCAATACAACGATCAATGATCAACGGGTTTATAAATTAACGTTTGTTTTTAAAGATCATAATTCACGAACACACACAGTAACTGAAAAAACTCATCAAACAAGACAATTAGAAGATGACGATGAAGAGCGGTTGGTTTATTTAAGAGATAATCCACAGAAAGCGATAATGTTTGATTCGTTACCTGGTTCATCAAAGTTTGATGGCGCAAATAATATTTTGCCAAACGGCTTTAGCAAAACATTAGGTAGTATCATTTTGCCAATTCTGGTGCTCGGTGGTAATTTTGCTTATTGGTATATGGCTTATTATTCGTCGTAGTTCGGTTAGATACTATTAGATCATCGATGATTATGGTTAAATCTTTAAAAGGCACAACCGAATGAGTCATGCCTTTTAAACAATCAAGTTAAAAATAGTTAAGCTAAAAAAGTACCCCTATTAATCGATCATTCAAATACTTGATTTGAATTTAGGGTTCCTGCAGATTGAGCTTGTGGCTCTTGCCACATAAAATCTGAATATTGCTTACCCCGCCCAGCCAATTGCAAAGAAAACCCAGTTGTTGTGTTGTTAGTTTCGTTAACGCCAATATCAATTGATTGCATACCTGACGCTGGGCCATCAGTAGCGGTGAATGTGCCTTCATAACTAAGCAGTTGAATAACGTTACCTAGAGCATCAACTAACGCAACCCCATCGGCATCGCCATTTTGCATGTTGTTTATAGAAATGGAGATAGCGCCAAAACCATTACTTTGATTTTCGATTCGTCCGCTAAGTTCAATCGTTTGATAAACCCGACCACCTTTTCCATTGTAGAGCACAATTGTCCAGCCATTGAGATCAATGTAGGCTGAACCTGCAATCTCAACCTGTTCTGCAATATCACTGCCCGAATTATCGTAGTGAATTTCGTTGATCCATACTTGAGTGTCGGTTGACTCGGTTGACTCGGTTGACTCGGTTGACTCGGTTGACTCGGTTGACTCGGTTGACTCGGTTGACTCGGTTGAATCGGTTGAATCGGTTGAATCGGTTGAATCGGTTGAATCGGTTGAATCGGTTGAATCGGTTGAATCGGTTGAATCGGTTGAATCGGTTGAATCGGTTGAATCGGTTGAATCGGTTGAATCGGTTGAATCGGTTGATTCGGTTGAATCGGTTGAATCGGTTGAATCGGTTGATTCGGTTGATTCGGTTGTCTCATTTGAATCGTTATTATCGATCGTGTCGAGTGTGATTAATTTGATAACGTTTGAAGGTAAAGACTCATTGCGAGACAGATCGATAGCGGTTACATAAAAAGAATAACTGGAATGTGCCATCAATTCATTGACCGTATAACTATTTGACCGAATGAGGTTCGTTTCGAGTAAATCAAAGTTGTTGTTATCGTTACTAATATAGATTCGGTAACCGGCTAAATCATTTTCATTGTTATTGGTCCAATCTAATAGAATGGCAGTCTCTGTTGCTAATCCAGTTAAATTGGCTGGGGGTACTGGTTTAGTCAAATCGGTACTTTCGCCGAAAGTCTGATTGGTATTGGCATTGCCTTTTGTTTGAGGAAGAGCGGTTTGCCAAACGAAATCGGAGTATTGAGTGCCCATTCCGCCGAGCTGTAATGTTTCGTATATCGGAGTCGTTGGGGTTAATGAAACATTAATGTTTTCGGATTTTAGATTAATCGCTGGACCTTCAAGTGCGGTAAAAGAACCGCCATAACTTACAAATTGAATGACTCGATTGTTGTTATCAACTAATGCAATGCCCAGAGGACTATTTTTCATACCGGAAAAATTTACCCACAAGGTCGTAAAACCATTGGGACTTTCAACTAAGGTTCGAGTCAGCGTTTGTGTTTTGTAAATTGAACCGTCTTCGCCTTTGTATAAGATGACACGCCAGTCGGTGAGGTCATAGCCATTGGTGCCCGCAATTTCAATACCGCCTCGAACACCTGTTTCGGTATTGTCATAAGCTATTTCATTAACCCATACTTGCAAGTCTTCTTCTGTATTTACTTCCGTCGTTATTGATATGGGCTGTGATTCGGCTGATGAGTTGCTGGATGTATCTACAGCAACTATTTTATAGGAGTAAGTTGTTGCGGCATTCAAGTGCTCATTTTTGAAAAAGGTGTCCGTAATTACGGAGTCGTTAACTCGATAATAATTATCTTCATTATTAATACTACGATAAACATGATATCCCGCAATATCGGATTCTTCATTTGCTGCCCAGCTTAATTGAGTGTATCGGTTATGAAGTGTGGCTTGAACGTTTTGAGGCGCTGCGGGCGCTTCTCGATCACCTAGAATGCCACCTAACTCTCGACAATCAAGATTGAATACGCAAGCAACGTAGTTCGGATGATCGATAAAAGGGTTGCGGTTATTTTGAACGTTGTAAATCGTATTGTTTCGTAAGCGTTCTTCCGCACTAACGGGATCTTGTTCGTGCCATTCTAAAAGAACAGACTTTAAGCCCATATAGCTTATGCCTTTGATGGGGTCTGTCTTCTGTAGCTTGGAGTTTGCAATCAGTTCTCTGTTGTCGGTTAATCGAAGATCAGGTTCATTGGTTCCGGTTAATGTGTGATAACCACCTTCATAACGCACAGCCATATACAGTAAGGCTCGAGCAATATCACCACGCCGGCCGTGCCATACTTCCCAATGACCTTCAATACCTGATCCTGTGGTCAGGTTCGAATATTCCAAGGTTCCGCCTTGCTGATTATTAAACTCGGTATACTTGGGCTCACAAAAATAATCGCAGTTAGCAAAAGGTTTATTACCTCTTTCAGAATTGTATTGACTGTCTGAAATGAATAAATGATGGGCATCTGAATAGGGGGCGTTATCGGGGCCATCAGTTCGGAAACCATAAGATTTTGGCCAAGAGTGTTCGCGATTATAAAAGTCGTTACTGCCGCCAGCTTTTAAGTAGGACGCATTTTTGTAAATGTCGAGAACATGATTAGGATTACTCGGGTCGGTATCGGCGGCTTCTAAAATATCCCAGCTGTCTTGAGTTTCATCCGACCAATAGGGAATCTTTGTGTGGTCATCAATAATATTGTGCAGACTCTGTCTTAAAGCTTGGGGAGAAGAGGTGTCTATATTTTTATAATACTCATCTGTGGTAGATAACGCTTGATTGGAATAGATAGTCGCAAAAACTGTCGCTAATAGCGAAAAACTCGATGTGACGCTTCGTTTCATGGTTCCCTCATTAAGACTGGATCGGACAAGATATTTGGCAGGCAAGAGAGCGAGAAATATCCATCGACTTCAAAGTGCGCGCACTATCGCAATATTTATCTGGATTCTCAATGTACTATTACCAATATGCGAATAAATTTAAGGTTAGACTAATGTCACTCTGTAATAACTCACAACGACTTATTCTGTTTCTAAAAATATTAGGCTCTGATCAGTGTTTTTTAGAGTATTGAGTAACACAAGGATAATTAAACTACGTTTTGGAAATCGTTGTTAAATCCGAATGGATGATTTATTTCCGCGAAGATATTATTTATACAAAATAATTTAGGCTATAGTTTTTTAACAAGGTCAACATTGAATTGGTCTATACCTGATAGCAACTTCTTTCTTATTCTTTAATGTACTCACGCATATTGTTAGTTACTCAACGTAATCATGATATTCAATTGGTTGGTAGACCTTCAGTTGATAGTAAGTTCCCGATAAGGAGGGTCTTAGAGTGAATGAAATTAAAATATCCAATCGTATTTTCATGATTATATTAATCTATCTTTTGTTAATAGCTTGTGAGTCTGATACAAAGAATCGTTTAGAATTACAAGGAAAAGGCCTGACTGTCGAGACGAATATCGCAAAAGATCTAAAGAATACTATTGAACTAACGGGAGTTAAGACAACTAAGCTCGATAAAAAACAATTCAACGTGATATACCATCTAAATAACCTATCAGGTGTTACGAAGAGTTTTGAGGTTAGTGGCATTTGGTTAGACAGTGCAGGTAGACAACTAGGAAGTTCAAAGCGCATTTATAATTTGCGATCTAACGAAAAACAAGAGATAAGCGACAGTACAAATTCACTTTCAGCATCGGTGTATCGGCTTAAGATTAATGAAAAGCCTAGTACAGAAAAAGATTCATTAATGGATACATTAACTCTTAATAATGTAGCCGAAGGGTATGGGATGACCTATTCAGAGACTGCATCAGATGAGAAAATACCATCAATCCCCCTTTTCGGTATGGCCAATGGAGAGGTCTTTAAACCGAAAACGGTCGTGTTTGCCATGAGGAATAAAGGAGAATGGTGGCTTGAGATTAGCGACGCAACATTTGATCCAAAGTCGAGTCCGGGAATCGAACGCTACCAAAATCCCAAAATTCAAAGTATCCATATCAAACTTCAGACTGAACCTTCCGAAAATAAGACATTAACCAAAAATATGTCTTATGGGGGAGGGTATTTTCAAATCAAGAAATCACCCAATGCCGATGAAACCATTACATGGAACACTTCTCTAGCTTATTTAATAGAGATTACCCAATGGCAGAAAAAGGAGATCATGGGTTTGACTTGTAGCGAACCTTCATTAGGTAGAGCTTCAGGTAAACTTTTTATTAGTTTTAAAGGCTCGTCAATAAAAAAGGGCATGAAAAATTCGTTCGTGTCAGGAATGTTTACTGAAGTACCTATTGTTTATTGTGGGAGTGATTGATAAATAACCAAAATTCTCTCTATTTTCAATAATTTAGCTCTAGTGTTTACTCTTATGCTGATTGAGTCACAGGTGTCTATGCGTCAATCAATTAAAATAGCGCTCATTAATTATCGTTCTAGGATAATTTAATACGAGATATATGGTCGGCTATAAGAAAATTTCAAGCGATTATTGGCCATTTATTAATCATTAAATCTCTTTCTTTTCAAGCAATTAGTTTGTTAAAACTGATATTACCGACTAGTATATTTTGAATAATATGACAAATGGGAGAACAAAAATGGTGAGAAAACCCTTCCTTTGGACAGCATCCATGTCCATCGGTTTAGCTGGTTGTATATTAGCTTCAAGTAATGCCTCAGCAGAAATCCGGTTTAACGGTTTTGCCAATGTTGTGGTGGGCTCGACGTTCGATGACGAAGAAAATACTTACAGCTATGACGATAAGTTAGATTTTGCTAACGAATCTTTGTTTGCTTTACAGGCAACGGGAGACATGTCCGATGGATTTTCGGCAACAGCACAAATTGTTGCACGTGGCGCAGATAGCTTTGATGCAGAATTTTCTTGGGCATACCTAAGTTATGACTTCTCCGATAACAGCAATATCAAGTTTGGTCGACTTCGAATTCCATTTTACAGCTACTCCGATTTTGTCGAAGTGGGTTATGCCTATCACTGGGTTAGAACACCACAAACTGTGTATAACGTCGGCTTCGATAATGTCGATGGTGTTAGTTATACCTATTCCGGTTACTTGGGCGACTTTGACAGCTCGGTCCAATTTTTGGTAGGCCGGTTTAAAGGAACAACCACGCCGGGTGGAATCGAGTCACAAACCGATCTCAAAGACGTGATGAGTGCTGTATGGAACTTAACCTATAACGAGTGGACGTTTCGTTTAGCTTATTCTCAATGTGGTGAATGTTTTGTTGATGTTCCATTTCAAGATTTATTAGGCGGGTTTGATTTGATTGGTTCGTTACAAGCTGCCGGTGAAAACGAAGCGGCTTCTAATTTATCAATTGATGGTGATTTGGGATTCTTTGCAGACTTCGGCACCAAATACGATGCAGGGGATTGGTTTGTTGAAGCGGAATACGCAATGTTAGAGATTGAAGATTCCTTTCAACCTGATTTAAACGTTTGGTATATTTCTGGTGGTTTTAGAACGGGAGAGTTTTTGTGGCACTACACTTACGAAGAAAATGAAGCGGATGAGAAGCCCGAGCTTTATGCCAATATTGCCGATCCAGCTTTACAAGCCGCAGCCGCTGGACTGGTTGATGCTCAACGGAATTATAACAGCCGGCACACTTTCGGCATGCGATACGATTTTCATCCGTCGGCTGCCTTTAAACTTGATTACCATATGATTGATGATGAGACCAACCCCGATAACGATCGAGGATTGATTTCAGCCGCTATCGTAACTGTATTTTAAGGGGAGGGATGACGAATGAAATTATTTATATCATTATTTATCGTTCTTCTTTCTTTGGGATTTTCAGTCAAGGCTAATGCTGATGTTGCTATCGTTGTGCATCCTTCCAATAACGCGAAACTTAGTGAGAAGGATATTGAGCGAATTTTTCTTGGAAAAATAAAAAGTTTTTCAAATGGAAAGTCCATCGTTGCTTTTAGTCAAAGCCCAGGAAGTAAAGTGTCGGATGAATTCAATGAAAAGGTTTTGGACAAAAGTGCCACGCAACTTAAAGCGTACTGGTCTAAACTAGTCTTTACGGGTAAAGGAACACCACCCGAAGAAGTTGAAAGTGACGCAGAAATATTAGCTCGAGTGGCTGAAGAGCCCAGCGGTATCGGCTATGTGGATGCCTCAAAAGTTGATAGTTCGGTAAAAGTTTTAGCCACTTTTTAACAGGTTAAGCGTGCCGATGATTAATCGGTACGCTCTTTTGAATTTCTATCCTCAACTGAGAGGTGACAGGAAGTTTTTATGCTTAGTCGGTTGTCGATTGGCCAAAAGATTTTAATGATACCCACTCTGGGAGCGATTAGCTTTTCTGTCTATATTATTCTTTCTACTTTTACTGCAATTGATAATCAAACCATTCTTGAAAAAACGCGCGATGTCCATTTTCCTGCTTTGCAATTAGCCGATCAGGGATTAGTGGGTATGGAGCGAGTTAAGGACACTTTAAGTAGCGCAGTGACGACTGGTGACGAGGAGTCACTCGATATAGCAAAAGACCTCTCCAAACAAGTGTTAACTCAATTGTCAGAAATAAACCAAGTATCTAATGATTTCTCATCGGTTATTGAGCCAGTCGAGTCGCAATTCAAAGATTATTTTGATGCCGCTTTTAAGTTATCAAAAGACATGATTAATGGTTCAGCTGATTTTCGCTCTTTAGGAGCCAGAGCTCAACAAATAAATACTGACTTTGATTCGGCTTATTTGGCTTTGGAAAAATTTCGCGATGAGCTAAATATCACCTTTAAATCATCCATCGAGAGTGCGAACAGTCAAGCGCAAACTATCGTTAATGTCGGTTACGTCATGGGGGCTGCTACGATAGTTATTTTGTTTGCGGTCGCTATTCCCGTAACCTTTGCCATTAAGTCTAATTTAGGTTCCGTGATCCGATCGCTAAAAAATATCGCTCAGGAAAATGGCGATCTTACGGTAAGAATTGAGAATACAAGTCAGAATGAAATAGGAGAATTGGTCCATTGGTTCAATAGTTTTATGGATAAGCTTCATTCTGTCATAAAGCAAGTTATTGAATCGGTAATGCCGTTGGCTAATTTAGTGCATGCGCTGAATGAGCTTGCTGAAGAATCACGAACTGATATTGCTGCACAGCGCCACGGTGCTGATGCGACGAAAGAGTCAGTAGACAATATGAGTCAACGGGTAAGAGCCGTTGCGACTAATGCTGCTGAAGCCGCGAATGCGGCTGAAAGATTAAATTCAGAAGCCGTGACAGGTAAACAAGTGGTTGATGAGACAGTAGCCTCGATTAATTTACTCGCAGAAAATGTACGCGAAACATCTAATGTGATTCACGAACTTGAAGCTGACAGTAATTCTGTCAGTATTGTTTTGGATGTAATCAAAGGTATTGCAGAGCAAACTAATTTACTGGCACTTAATGCAGCGATAGAAGCTGCTAGAGCAGGAGAGCAAGGACGAGGCTTTGCTGTTGTAGCCGATGAAGTTCGTTCACTCGCATCGCGAACTCAAGAATCTACCGAAGAAATTAATAAGATTATTGAAAAGTTACAAAACGCGGCACGTTCAGCTGTCGCGACCATGGAAAATAGCACGGATAGAGCGAGTACAAGTGTTGATAGCGCGAGTAAAGCAGGAAAAAGTCTGATAGCTATTACAGAAACTATTAACTCTATTAATTCAATGAATACGAAAATTGCTAATTCAACGGATGAACAACAATCTTTAGCGACCGGAATTGTTGAAAAAGTGTCTGATATCCATTTTAGAACGGAACAGGCCAGTCAGCATGCAGAGCGTTTAAATGATGCCAGTTATGAACTTTCAACAATGACTCAACAACTAAAATCAATTGCGAAGCAATTTAAAGTCTAAAAGAATCTCTTAAGAGTTTAAGACATCGTGTTATGAGCGATTTCTAAAAATTTATATCTCAAAAAACATCTTTGGGTTCGAAAAGTCCAATCACATCAAGTAATTCAAAAAAACCTCCTTCTAAACGCTTTTCCCTCATAAAAATGAATTAGCTCATGTATTTAATAAAGGCTTGTAAATGGATTATTAAGTTTTCATAACTACGAATTAGTCTGTGCTTATAGATTTAATATATATTTCAATATCGATTTTATATTTTGAAAACATGAATTAGAGCACTTTAGATAAGTGATTAACTTCAATCTTAGTCCTCTCAAAAAACTAAAGTTTATGCGTTACTAGAGATAATTAACTCAATTTAAAATGAATTGTCTAATACTTTTGGAGAACAATTCTTAGACAGATTAAAATGCCCGCGCTTCACCTACGGTTAATGAATTTTATGTGTCAATAAACGCTGTTTAAAAATTCAATAAATAATTAACGTTCTGGATGAAAGCGAGTGGTTTCCTTAATAAGTTAAATGTTTTTTACCAGAGCACTTTAATATGGAGATATAAATATGACAGTTTACGTCGAAAAGGTGGTTAAAAAGCTCTTTGTTTTTCAGATGATATGTCTTAATGTATTTTTAATTAATGCTCATGCTGATAACTCAGATCTCAATGTATGTGAAAGTTTCAAAAACAATGGTACGTATCAATGCTCTGTATTTACCGGTGATTTCTGGTCTCAAAATTCGGCACAGATTGCTTGTGAAGAAGGCGATGTTTCTAGAGGCAAGCCTGGAAATTATGAGCAGTTTCGTTGTGACCCAAAACCAGTAAAAGGTGTGTGTTTTTTTAATAAAGATAAAAATGATGAATACGCTCGTTGTGGTGTTGACGATTCTGTTTTGAGTTGTTGGTGGAATGGCGGGCAATGGAGCTCTAATAAAGAGTTGATTGAGAACACTTGTTTTCCTCCTGCGCCAAATGACAAAGAAATTGTTAATGTGTCCGATTCATTGGAAGAAATACTTGAATACGGTGAAATTTTCGGCGCTTGCGATAAGTACTTTGCGGATGTTGATAACGCGAGTCGTCGTCAAATGCTACTGTGTGGAAAATGGATGTATTTTTATGAACATTTCAATTTCTTTGGTGCGCCTACCCAGTTGTTCACCTTTATGCAAAAGGTTTTACCCAATACGGTAGGTAAAGGTTGGGAAAAAATGGGTATGTTCACCAATCCTTACGATGAACAAGAGTTACCGATTGGACTTGCTGATGCGCCTGATTTTCCAGGAAGTAAAATTCCTACTGTTAACTGGACTTGCGCAAGTTGCCATTTTGGTCAAACGCCGGATGGCCGTTTTGTCGTAGGGCAGAGTAATGTTAATTATGAGTACGGACTTCAATTGCTTTCCATAGGATTGTTTCCGCAAATGGCAGCAGGGCAAGTCAATGAAAACGAACATGCTCCAGAAGCAATTGCAGCAATTCAACCGATGCTGGACGAGTGGAATAGTAAACCGAATTACTGGGAATTAATTAAGACACTATTGCCGCTATTATCATTACCACAGCAAACGCCAATGGACATTGAACAAGAAAAAGCTTTTGCGAGTTGGAAGGCGGGCGTTCAGGATCCAGTTATGTTCCCGAATGAAACGAATGATGATGTTCACTCTCCACTAAAAATATTAAGCGCCTATGGGATTCCTACTCCTGCAGAGTTTGCTGATGCGGGCCATGACCCGATGTCGCATGTGCGCATCGGCTGGGCTGGTGGTATGCATGATTTGTATCGGTTTGGAAGAACATTTGTTGCTTTGGGTACCGATGATCCACAAGATTGGGGCGATGAAAAGTTAAAGCCTTTGGTTGAGTATATGTATTCATTGAAGCCGCCCAAAAACTCAGAATCTCTTTCACAGTCTCTCATTGATCAAGGCGAAGTATTATTTAAAAGCAAAGAATGTAGCAAGTGCCATAATGGACCTCGTTACATGAGTCTGGATGTCTTTGATTTTGATGAAATAGGCACTGATGAAGCACAAAAGTGGTATTTTGATGCGGAGAAAGACTTTGGTGAAC
The DNA here is from genome assembly GCF_007570825.1 of Pleionea sediminis. Lineage (GTDB taxonomy): Bacteria > Pseudomonadota > Gammaproteobacteria > Enterobacterales > Kangiellaceae > Pleionea > Pleionea sediminis. The sequence goes on from NZ_SUNB01000004.1 coordinate 77,942, forward strand.
CAGTCCCTAATATCTATCCTGAAGAACCTTTAATATTAACTCATTCGATTAAAGCACCAAGATTGTCGGGACTATGGACACAGGATAAGTTTCTTCATAATGGCTCTGTCGACTCACTCGAAGACTTATTCTGTATTGATCATCAAAGACCAACCATTATGGAAGAACCCTACAGTGATAGAGGACACATGTTTACTTGCGATAACCTGACACGTGATGAGAAATTAGCTTTGATAGAGTTTTTAAAATCGATTTAATTTAAGAAAAAAGTTAGTCTTTGTGCATTTTGCGAGTTTCAGACCAAAACTGGTTTTTGTTTTGGTCTGTTATTTTACGGAATTTATAAAGATGTGACTCAAACCATTATGAATTAGAGTCCATAAACAAATAAAGCAATTAACTTCTTACTTACCTAACTTTTTTGTACCTTAGACATCATTATTAAAACTGAGTATAAAAACTCGGTGCCGCTGTACTACATTGATCGGAACAGCTTGTAGGACGAGTTACTTTCGCCGGTCGAATCTCAATAGTCTATTCTTAAAGGTAACGATTTTTGAATGAAGTTGCGGGCGAGTTGACAAAAAGCGCGAAACTATTGGTCTATAGTGATTTATGCCACAGTGGTTAGTTTGGACAAAGGTATGAATAAGGGTGAAAGTGCAATACATAATTTAAATGAAAGGGAATTGTCTGAGTTTAATCGATACGTCCAGGAGCATGACCATCTTTTAAAGCAGTATTTTCAATACCTTGAGTCGGATGAGCCTGTCAGCAAAGATTTAATAGAAGCTTGTGTTACTCGAATTAACGAATTAGACAGACTTATCATTCAAATATTACGACTTAAATAAACTTATAATTAGGCTTCTTTTTAAGAGCTAAATTGAATGAATTTACACCTCAGTCTTCATTTTCTGTCGTAGTCCGCCAAAAATAGTAACGTTCGCTCTTTCTCGAGCCAGCTCGATCAGCCGCCAACAAAAATCGCTTGGATGATAAAAAAATTCTCGTCAAAATATAGGTTCCTGGATTATATTACCGCCTTTCAGCTCAGATGGACCTAAGAGCTTGTATTAATTGCTACTTCCTGATGTTCAGGTAATGATTTGAGGCTTCGGTAATGCTCATTAGTTTTGTTGCTTTGTATCTACTGTTTTCAATCGCTCTAGGTATATTTGCCGCGACAAAAGTGCATAATTCAAAAGACTATATTACTGCTGGGCGTCAGTTGCCCATTTATATGGTTATTGCCATGGTATTCGCGACCTGGTTTGGTGCCGAAACCGTCTTGGGTATTCCTGGGACTTTTGTTGATGAAAATCTGGGAGGATTGATATCGGATCCTTTTGGGGCATCTTTTTGTTTGATTTTCTTTGCACTCTTTTTTGCTAAAGCCCTGTATCGCAAAAACTTGTTAACGATAGGCGATTTTTATCGCGATAGATTCAGTCAAAAGGTGGAAGTGGCTGTTGGTATCGCAATCGCTATTTCCTATCTTGGGTGGGTTTCTGCGCAAGTGACCGCTTTAGGCCTGGTGATCCACGTGCTCACTCAAGAATTAGTTTCGATGAACGCTGGCATCGGAATTGGAGCTGCAATCGTCTTAATTTATACGCTATTTGGTGGCATGTGGTCAGTTGCTATAACCACCTTTGTTCAGATGTTGGTAATTGTCGTTGGTCTAGTCTGGATTGGTTTTTTAGTTTCGGATATGACACAAGGTGTTGCACCGGTTATTGAACATGCTGCTGCAGCTGGAAAGTTTGAGTTTTGGCCAGAACTCAGTTGGCCAGCCGTTATCACATTTATAGCTGGCTTTTTAACCATGGCCTTAGGATCGATTCCTCAACAGGATGTTTTTCAGCGGGCCAATGCTTCAAAAAATGAGTCAATAGCGGTTTGGGGAACGTTGCTCGGTGGAGTCGCCTATTTCTTCTTTGCTGCGGTACCTCTTTATCTGGCTTATTCTGCGTTTATTATTGCGCCAGACGTTAGTGCTCAACTTTCTGCTAAAGACCCTCAGCTGGTGTTACCAAGCATGATTTTAAATCACTTACCGGTGTACGCCCAAATTATATTTTTTGGAGCCCTACTGTCCGTAATTATGAGTACCGCGAGTGGGACGTTACTGGCGCCTGCCGTTACCTTATCTGAAAATGTGATTAAACCACTACTGCCTCAACGATTGAAAGATACTGAGTTCCTGTGGTTAACTCGTGGAACGGTTGCCTTGTTTGCAATCTTGGTTGCTGTGTATGCATTATGGTCTCAAACGCAAGCGACGTCGATTCACCATATGGTCGAGAACGCGTATAAAGTAACTCTTGTTATGGCGTTGGTTCCATTGGTGGCTGGTATTTATTGCTCTAAAGCCAATAATAATGGAGCCATAATGGCTATCGCACTTGGCGTAGTTGTGTGGATTCCGATGGAATTCATTGCTCCTGAGGGTCCTGTGCCACCGCATTTCTACGGGTTTATAGCGGCTATCGTTGGTATGGTTATTGGTAGTCTTTTTAAGCAAGAAAAATCAATCCTAATGGCAGACTAACAACGGATTGTCTGACTAGCTCAGCAGATTTCAATCTACAATATCACTCAAATATCTCTACTCTATATCAATAAACCGTTAGAATAACGGTTTATTGAAAGTTAAATTTACTCGATGAGCCAGGCCTGCATGTCATTCGAATCATTAAAACTAAAACCTGAACTAGTTTCTGCATTAACTGACTTGGGGTATAAACATCCAACGCCAATTCAAACTCAGGTCATTCCTGCGGTATTAAGTGGTAAGGATGTTATTGGTTTAGCACAAACAGGAACCGGTAAAACAGCTGCTTTTGTGTTGCCTATCGTGCAATCTTTAAGTCTGTTAAATCGCCCTTCAGCTAATTCGAGCTATTGTCTTATTTTGGTTCCTACGCGAGAACTGGCGATTCAGGTATGGGAAAATATTAAATCATACAGTGTTAATGTTAATTTAATCGCTGAGTGCGTCTATGGCGGTGTTAAAATTAATCCCCAAATGAAACGGTTACGCAGTGGATGTGATTTTATCGTTGCAACTCCCGGGCGTTTGTTAGATTTGTTGGATAGAAATGCCATTCGATTTGATGAACTCAAATATCTGGTTTTTGATGAAGCGGATCGAATGCTGGACTTAGGATTTTCGCAGGAAATCGACAATGTCTTGAAATGTGTACCAAGAAAGCGACAGACATTATTATTTTCTGCAACTTTTCCGAACTCCGTTAAAAAATTGTCTGAGCATTTAACTCAGAAGCCGTTGATAGTTCAAGTTAACCCAGAAAATAAAACCGCTCGAACGGTAAAGCAATGGATTCATCCCGTTGATAAAAAGCGGAAAACGGAATTATTACATTACTTAATTATCGAAAACAGATGGGATAAGACCTTAGTTTTTGTTAAAACAAAAAAGGGCGCCAATCAATTAGCGTATGATCTAAAAAAATCAGGAATCGCCAGTAATGCCATCCATGGCGATAAAAGTCAAAACGAACGTACTAAAGCTTTGGCTCAGTTTAAAAATAATGAATTGCAAGTATTGGTAGCAACTGACGTCGCTGCCCGCGGTTTAGATATCGAACAATTACCTCAAGTCGTCAACTACGACTTACCTAAGGTCGCCGAAGATTATGTTCATCGCATCGGTAGAACAGGTCGAGCTGGTCAAACAGGACAAGCCATTTCATTAGTGAGTGCGGATGAAGTCGAGCTGTTAGGAAAAATAGAAACTTTGACACAACAGTTATTAAAACGTTTTGAAATAGTGGGCTTTGAGCCGGCTCATAACCTTCCTAAGACCACGCTCAAGCCAATAAAAAAGAAAAAACCTCACAAAAAGAAGTTGGCTAAAGCTCAGGCAAAACAGAATGTATCGCAAAAACCTGTAGTCAGTAACACCGGTCGTTCCAAACCCAGATTATCGACGGATAAAAGAAAAAAGAAGTCAAAGCGATAAAGTTTTAAATGCTTCATGTAAATAAAAGCTTAATCCACCGTTGAGGTTTATATCGTTATTACTTAAACTGAAGTAATAAACCTAAAATAATACGATTTATAATGAAATTTAAAACTGGATTTTTGATTCTTTCTTTTGGAATTGGGCTTGGCATTCTTGTTGATCGCTGGATCGGGTTAGACACTGATGAAGCAATTACATCGACAGTCAAAGTTCAATCTGATTATCTGCCTCAGCAGAAACAAAAAAAACATGACAATTATGATAATGAAGCGTTAATACTTGAGAGTTATGAAACGCCAGAGGAATCCCAGTTAGTCGACACGGGTACTCGTTGTGTTAATGATAGTGAGCTCCCTTCAGTTATATCAAGGCTATTAAATATCCGCTCAATACTGCCCAAAGATTTAAGGGTTATGAAGCTTTGGTTAGATTTTGAAGAGTTTTCTTTATTTATTTCTAACTTAGAGCTTAGTGATTATCAACAACACGCATTATTGGCAAAAGCGAATAGTTATTATTTTGAAGATTTCGTATTAGCGTTAGAAGAGCTCTACATTGCAAAACGATACATTAACAACGAATCCGAAGGTAAAGTCGTCAATGGGCAAATTCAACAGCTTACGGATCACATTATCAATCGATATTTCAGTGAAGATTCACTGGTTGAGCAAAAAGAGTTTGTCGATGCGATGTATTTTTTACTTGAGAAAAATCCAGGAGACATTCATGTTAATGGTGCATTGATTCGTCATCACTTAATGATGAAAGATTTTGACATTGTTGAATCATTCATCGATACAATTCCTGAGAGTGAGAGCAATAGTACATTGATTGATAGTTACCGTGCTCGTTTGTCGAGTACCCGACTTGCTTCTTCGGGTGAAAAAGAAAAAGGTATACCTCTGATTAAGGTCGATAATAAATATGCCGTAAATGTTAATTTTAGTGATGATGCTGAATTTTTAATGATACTCGATAGGGAATCCTCAAATACCATTATACCTGGGCGTTTTCGATATTTTTTAAACAGAGCGTCTCCTGAATTTTATGATATGCGACTTTATGCAACTAGAGAAGTGGAAGAAGGACGCCTTCGATTTAATATTTATCGTACAGACTTCTTAAAGCTTGGGAAGTTTCTTTATAACAATCCCATTATATTGTCTGATGAGCATATGTTTAGAAGGCAAAAATACGGTGTTCTTGGTAAGGATGTATTATCGGCGTTTGACTATAAAATCGATACCAGCAAAGGGCGTTTGTATCTAAGCTATTGAATATAATAAATATTATCAGACCTGTCATTTAATCTTCATGCGCTTAGCCTATCTTTATAGGTAAATGGCCTGATTTAGTTAAAGTATTCATCCGAAATAAAGCAGGGTTAGTTATACAGCGACTTCATGAGTTATAAGAGCTTATCTACGGATTAATTCAGTTGAAAGATGAAGATCCTTAGAAAGTCCGAGATTATGGTCTTAATGGATAAATTGATGCTAAATCAGTGATTTGACACGATATTCTGGTTAAACTAATCTTTTATAACACGTGTCACTGATGATGATTCACATGAAATTAGAACCATTGTCATCAAGCAGCATACCTAAATTAAGCAATGGGATTGTTATTCAACCACATTCAAGTTTTCTTTTAACTAGTTGGTGCATCGTGCGTGAAATTGAAAATTAAAGCGATCAATAATGAATCCTGAGCTATCAAATAATTCTTCGCAATATTGGTTAACTGTGAGTCAGTTTTTATTACGTCATTTTGTTGGCGTTTTATTGTGTTGTGGTATGAACGGTACTTTTGCCATTGAAGAAGCGACTCTCTTTTTACAGCAGAGTAGTCATGAAGATATTAGCGCCGAAGAGCGTACATTATTACTGAATAAAGCCTACCAAGTTTCATTAAACAATGATGACTTTTCGTCCATGGGAAACGCTCTTTATGAATTGTGCTCTCATTACCTAGAGTTGGGTAATGAGAATAAATACAAAGAATATATCGACTTGTATCAAGAATACTTAACGCAACGCAATGATGAGGTCACGTCAACTTTCTTATCTTTATTGAAAATAGAAAAGTCAGTTCGTGAAGCTGATTTTAAAGAGGCTGTTCAGTTGGGTGAAGATATTATTGAGCAATTGAATCCGAATGGTTTATCGCGTAAGTCCCGATTGCTTGATGGTGTTTATTTAGTAACGCTTGAGGATCTCGCTGGCTTAAGCAATTATTTAGGGATTGCTCATTTTTCATTAGGAGATTATGAGAAGGCTCATAATTATTTCTCTAGTTCCTTAAAGTACAGTACAGAATTAAACGATAAAAACGAAGTCGCTTCTTTATTAGGAAATCTCTCTGCTGTTAGTTGGTCACAAAATGATTTTCAAAAAGCGCTTGAATATACTGAGAGTGCGATAGATATTCTGAAGGAATCTGGGAACGAGCAAACATTGTTTCGTAATATTCTAAATAAGGGCGTATACCTTGTTGAATTGAAAGAGTTTGAGCGCGCTAAAGTTATTTTAGAAGATTTGATTCAACTCCCAGAGGTGGATCAATATCTTGACCTAAAGGTTAGCGCCATTCTAACTTTGGTATCTTCTCTGGTTTCTGAAAATCAGTATGCTGAGGCGGAAAAGTATTTAGAAGAAGCGAAAGTAATTGCCGGAGATTTGCAAGACGAAGTGATGTTACACGACGTCAATCAGCAAATGGCAGAGTTGAATTTGGCGACGGGAAAGTATACTCGAGCTTTGATTTTACTGAAAGAAAACCTGAAGTATTTCGAGAGTAAAGGTTTAAAGCGTGATCTTGCAGAAACGTATCGGTTACTTAGTCTCGTTTACAAAGACATGGGCACCTATCAAGATGCTTTGGAAATGCTCGACTCCTACTATGGACTCATGTTGGAATTACAAAATGAATCACGCCAGAAGACCATTGCTGAATTTCAAGAGGCTTTCGAAGCTCGCCAGAGAGAGGCTGAAATAAGAGAACTAAAAAGTAAAAATGCACTCAACGAATTGAAAGTAAAAGCCAGGAATAATTTAGTTATAGCCGTGAGTGCTGTCGGTATATTGTTTTTTATCATGGTTTTTGGCCAGTTAAGAAACAAACAAAAATTGGCCGATCAATTTGAAACGATGAGTCTGACGGATCCATTGACGAAAATTGGTAACCGCCGTTATTTCAAAGGTAATATTGAACGAGAACTCGCTTACACACAGCGTCAGGTGGGTGGTGAAGGAGAAAATAGTATTGGAATTTATATTTTAGATATCGATCACTTTAAGGAGTTGAATGACAAATATGGTCATGATGTTGGTGACGCCGTTTTGGTTGATTTTGCGTCGCGACTTAAGTCAACTTTAAGAGAGTCAGACTTGCTGGCTCGCTGGGGCGGTGAGGAATTTGTGGTTGCTGCAAGAGTCAAATACCCAGACGATACTTGCACTGTGGCAAAGCGAATTCTCGAAGCTATCAATAGTAAACCATTTGATGCTCCAGGATGCGATGCATTAGAAATTACCTGTTCTATAGGAGGAACTGAATATCCTTTTCTTAGAGGGCCTGATATTGAGCCAGAGTGGGAAGTTTTAATCAAGTTGGCCGACCAAGCCTTGTATAACGCGAAAGAAAACGGTCGGAATCAGTGGAATATTATTCGAAATGCCGAGTTTGAAAATGTAGAAGATATAGAGAAAAACATCGATGATTTACTCACTTCCAAAAATACCAATACTAAAGTTCAATTGATTTCTTCGAATGATTAATCAGGCAGAGCTTTTTTCTTCTGTCTCATCGAGACATTTAAGGTAGTACATCAACTTTATTAGGCCAACGAATATTTCAATCTTTTGTTATAAATTTTACCGGTACAGTATCTGTTAACCAAACACCATTTTCTGAACAATAAAACTTAAACCCTTGGTTGTGCATCTCACGAGCTTTGATGGATAAAATCACAGGTTTACCATAGCGCTGACCTACTGAATTTGCGGTTTCTATGTCTGTTGATAGATGAACATGATGTCGACTTTTCGGTTTTAATCCTTCAATGAATATACTTTCCAGAAACCTGGAAGCGGTACCGTGATACAAAAGTTCTGGTGGAGTCTGCTCTGTCAATTCTAAATCGACTTTGATTGAGTGCCCTTGATTAGCACGAATGAGGAGACCATCGTCAGAAATAATAAATCTCTTTTTATCATTGGTTTTTACGATTTCCACAATGAGTTCATGAGTAATAGCAAGCGATTCATCCGACTGGTTGGCCAGTTTAATTAACTGCTCTATATTTGCCCAGCCATTGTTATCTAAAGCCAGGCCAATGGCGTCGGGTTTATGCCTTAACACAAAACTTAAAAACTTACTGATTGTTTTGAGTGGTTTAGCAGTGTTTAATTCAGTCATCGTCTTAATTGCATTTAATGGAAATCAAATTTTTTAATAAAGTTCTAATCGAAACGCTTTAATGTCGACTCGACTATCGGAACCGGAAAAATCCGATAATGCATCAGCAACATAACTAACATTTTGAACTTGGGTAAAAGTTCTTGAGTCTGGAATATAGTCAAAGCTATGTCGGTCAAACTCTAAATTGCTAATGGTATAGGTTACATTAATGGGTGTCATTGTGCCGATGCCATTGAGTTCTTCTGCATCAGTTTTGTTAACGATAAAGGTCAGATCATTGCCAATGATTTCGTACTCGATATTGGCTAGCCTAGCAACGCCAGAATAAGGATTATCGGTAAGTTCTTTGTAAAGACTGGCAGTGAGTGACTCTACTCGAGTTTCTGCGTCGACTGTAATACTTAGTGCCAAACTCAAGTCATCTTTTGAAATTACGCCATCTTCATTGATATCAAAGTAGACTCTTATGGAAGCACGCTCTTCTTCATTCGGTTCTCCGGTTGTGAACAGCTCTGGAAAACCATTGGTGGAAATGGTGGCTCTTAGTGATTCAAAGTCGCCGCGATTGACCACGGGATAAGCGTCTTCTTGAGTAGGTTCGTTATCATTACTTCCGCCACTGCAACTGGCTAAAAAAGTAAAACATGGTAATAACAAGCAGGATTTTAGTGCAAAGCTTTTAAGGTTCATTGAAATTCCATATCTCAAAAATAAAAAACCATTGGATTCTAGTGTATTTAGTTTTGTGGCTCAAGCCGTGTTTTGATGGTGTATATAATTAGTTGATATTGATAACGAAAGTAAGTCTTGCAAGCGTATAAGAGTCTTATAAAGATTTAATGCATAGAAAAAGGACATCATTTGATGTCCTTTTGATAGTTTCGATTTAAATGGAGTTATGATTTTCGCTTATGGGCGAGCACAGCTAGCAAAAAGAGTGTGAAAAATAACGTTCCACCGCTAGAATCATCGCCATCGCCATCGCCATCGCCATCGCCATCGCCATCGCCATCGCCATCGCCATCGCCATCGCCATCGCCATCGCCATCGCCATCATTTGCAATAACATTGACCGTACGATTAACCGGAGTTGCTTCATTTCCCGATGAATCAATCACCGTATAAGTAAGAATGTATTCGCCAACAACATTGGTATTAACGCTGCCTGAAACCTGAATGTTGTTAGTGATATCACCATCTTCGTTATCCTCAGCGGTAGCGCCAGGATCGGTAAAAGAGTCTCCTTGCGTAATAGTAATGTTCATCGCGCCATTGAGCGTGATAACGGGCGGAGTCGTGTCTACTTCTTCATCCCTTTCTTCAAATTCGATACGAAGTAGGGCAGCATTACCATTAGAGCCTTCAAAGGCTTCTGCCGTGCGTTTTCCTTCGCCTGTAATTATAAACGTTAAGTTATTTCCAGCTTGCCAACCAGACCGATTAACAATTTCTTGAACAACCGAGGTTAACGCTGGCGTGCGTTGACGACTTCCAGCTTCGCTTTCATTAGACCAAGAATCGGGCTGCCAGCTAACGTTAGCTGATGTGGTTGAACGGTTAGAAACATTTTGTGCGTTATCGCTAAACTCCGAAGACGAATCAACATTTTCGCCGCGAATAACCAACGATGCTGAATCAGTTGAAGTTTCATCCGTTGTAAACTGGATGTAGGCTGAGAGAATTTCTGCATTGTTTGGAATGTCGAGGTTGGTGAAACGTAATCCGACGGTTTGATTGCCATTATCATTAACGAGTTCGATATCGGAACTGTCAAGGTACATGGTTCCATCGGTTCGTTCTTCAACATCATCGAGACCATTTGCGATACGTTTGACAATGACTCCATCTTCTTGAGGTATGTCATTGTCATTTGCTGCGTTAACAATTAAAGAGATTAACGCATCTTTAGCATTCGGTCCGCCTGGACCACCGGTCGTTTTTGTTCCAGTAGCGCCACTTTCTGTTAGCACTTCGCCATAGACATATCCCGCTTCGTCTGATCCGGCAATCCATTGAAAGGTTTCCATTCCGTTGGGGGCTAGAAAATCGCTTTCATCAGTTGTGTCGTCGAATGCCATTGATAACAGTAACATGTCTCCTGACATACCGTTTACTGAAGGGAACTTGCTATCGGGAGAACCATCATTCGATTCAGTGGCAACATCACCAATAGGATCGTTGTTATCCGCGCCTCGTATGGCAGATAAGATCGCCCAGCTAGGTTTACTTCCTCTTAAATTGAAGTTGAAGCTTCCACCGTCATTCGCGTGAAGGGTTTTATAAAAAACAACGGTTGCAAGATCTCTTCCTCGACCACCTTCAAAACGTAAACAGTAATCGCCATCTTGCTCGATACAGTCTGGAATTTCATGACATTCTGATTGACCATTATCTGTTTTAAAGCACGAAGCGCCAGCGGTCCATCCATTAAGTTGTATGGGGAGTAAATCGTCCGTTCGGCTTAAAAATAGTAGGAGAAGATCATCGGCATTAGCATTTGCTGGCACATCAATTGAAATGTTATCCGCAGCATCATAATCGGAAGTTGAACCGATATGTTGAATGTTAGTTGCTGACGTATTGGCTTGTTTTAAGATAGTAAAGTCATCTCGAACTTGACCTTCATCATTGAGGTATTTCATGTCGAGTCGATTACCTTCAACATCTAATACAATCGAACCTAACTCGTTAAGGGCCATGTACATCGCTGGATGATTACCTACGCCAGAGCGTTTTCCAGAGGCGCCGGCAACACTATAAACCGTGCCGCTATTCGATGAGTTTAAAACTTTTTCATAGGCTCCATCACCGTTGATATTTCCACTGCCGCTATCGATCTGATGTTGAGAACCAAAGGTATTAGACACACCATAATGGCCATCAATGAGATAAGAGCGTTCATACGAATGACTGTGTCCCGAAAGCACGAGGTCGACTCCATACTGTTCGAGAATCGGGAGGATTTCTTCACGCATTTCGAATGAGCGGTACTCATCGGTATCATCGGTATCGTGAGAACCTTTTGAGTAAGGAGGATGATGGAAAAATACGATGATCCAGGGTTGGGTTGTTGTCGCTAAATCATTTCTTAGCCAGTTGGCCATTGTTCCATTACTTGAGCGATTGGTATCGTAAGAATCAAGACTTACAAAATGAATATTCGCGTAATCGAATGAGTAATAGGCTTCGGTACCGGAAGCGAGTCCACCGGCTTCACCATTTCGTGGAAAGCTAAAAATACTGTAGTAGGGACCGGATAAATTACCTGAATCAGCGGAATGTCCATCGTGATTACCTAACGTTGACCAGAGCGTGCTACGACGCAGCAGATCTGGATACATATCGAAAACAGCATCTTGATATTCTGCATCGGTACCATCGTTGTAGGCATTGTCACCTAACATCAACCAGAGGTCGGTATTTTCCTGCCCAGGGTAATCCAAATACGCATTGTATACCGCGCGTTGATTATCATTGGCAGTACCCGCATCACCAATGACCCAGATACGAGTCGATTTTTCAGTTCCTGGTTCTGGTGATGTTTGAAAGCGATATCCACTGTTACCACCGGCGATTGGGCCAGTAGTTTGTCCGACGGAATAGTAATAGGTCGTATTAGGCTCTAAGCCTTGAATTACGACTCGATGATTGCGAGTAGAGGTATCTACAGTCGCTAGCTGGTTTAAGTTGTCGGGCGATATACCGTAGCGAACGACAGAATCACTGGATTCATCGGTACGCCATTTAACGGTTATTTCACTGGTCGTTGCCCGTTGAAGATAGGGCCCTCGAGTGATATCGATGGCATACGATGTAACGGAGCATAAAATGCTTGCTGCTATACCAACGAATCCCATTATTTGTCGTTGAGGCCTTCTAATTCCTGCACTCGCCATAAGTTCCTCTCTATCAATATCCTGATTTTTAGTTATGTATGGCAGGATATCGATAAATGGAATGTCCATACTGCGACATAGGTTTTAAAATGGTTATCCTGATTAGGAAGATTAACTATTGAATTGCAAAACTTGTAGGTAGATCACATTTCCCTTTATCAAACAAATAAGAGACGGCGTTGCTAAATGCCAACGCTCGAGAAGAAACAATAGTCTTGTCAACTTTGTAAAGAGGCATTAGAAAATGCTTTAAAATATAATGCCTGTATCACACTAGCTGGCGATAAAATTATTGCTTATGCCCAGCAATAATATTTTTTCTTGTCGACATTATTATTCGAAGAAACAAAAATAAGATGTCTAATTTCCAATTGAATTAAACATCTCACTTAAAGAGTAAATCTCGATTTTGTTTTTAATTAATTTAAATGAACGATGGTGACTCAAAGAGTTAATATCGACTTGCTATCTTCTCCAATCGAAAATCTCTATTCATTATTAAGTAAAAAATATTCTATTTTAATATCCTAATTTGCTCGACAAGGTTCGGTTTGTTATCTATTCCATAATAAGTTCATTGATACGAAATGTTACTGCCATTTATTGGTAACAATTGCGTACTAATCTGTGTCGCTTCGACATCATAATGAAAGGTTCTATCTATGAATAAACTGATTTCATTTTTTATTTTAATTCTGTTCTTATTTTCAATAAGTAACCATTTGTTGGCAACTGATCAAGCTGCATCAGAAAAGGTTTCATTTAGTTCGTTACAAACACAAGTGTTAGAGCGGCGAATTTCAACGGGTGCCGATGATGTAGAAGAACGTTCGAATGGTTCCATATATATGGACAGTTCTGATATTGAATTAGTGAATGATGGAAACAACCAGACGATAGGACTTCGTTTTAGAAGTATTAGTATACCGAAAGGCGCAACAATAACTCGGGCGTATATTCAATTTACGACGGATGAGCAATCACTAGGGAGCACCTACTTAAACATATATGGAGAAAGAACGGGTAATGCCGATCCTTTTAGTTCTTCATGGCAAAATGTATCAAGCCGACCAAAGACGACTGCATTAGTGTCGTGGCAACCTGGAGCATGGAGAAATATCGGTGAATCAGGTAGTGCACAAAGAACGCCAGACTTGTCATCTATTATTCAAGAGATAATCAGTCGCAATAGTTGGCAGTCAGGAAATAACATTGTGATTATTGTTACGGGTAGTGGGCGGCGAACGGCAGAATCAAACAATGGTTCGAGTTCACGAGCTCCGTTACTACGTGTGGAATACAGCTTTAATGATGATGACGGTGACGATGGCGACGACGGAGGTGATGACGGTAATAATAATGCTACGCAAGTTGAACTTCGTCGTGTATCAAGTGGTAATGATGATGTAGAGGAACGTTCGGATGGTTCCATGTATATGGACAGTTCTGATTTAGAACTCGTTAATGATGGCAACGATCAAACCATTGGCCTTCGTTTTACTAATGTTAATGTTCCCAAGAATGCGACGGTAAAGCGTGCCTATCTTCAATTTACTGTCGACGAGCGTTCTTCAGGATATTCCAACCTCACTATTTATGGCGAACGAACCAGCAACGCAAGTTCATTTCAAACCAGTTGGCGAAATGTTTCAAGTAGGAACAGAACCAGCGCCTCTGTTCGGTGGCAACCCAGAGATTGGAATACGGTTGGTGAAGCAGGAAGCGACCAGCGAACGCCTGATCTTAAATCGATCGTTCAGGAAATTATAAACCGTGATGGTTGGCGTCAAGGAAATAATATGGTTTTGATGATTACTGGAAGCGGTCGACGTACTGCCGAATCCAATAACGGATCCAGTTCGCGGGCACCGTTATTGAGAATAGAGTATCAGGGTGGAGATGACGATGGCGACGACGGCGATGATGGTGATGACGGAAATAATGGAGACGGCGTTAAAATTGCGTTTATCGGTGATACTGGCACGGGGAGTAATTTCCAACAAGTATTGAATTTAATTAAACGAGAAGGAGCTGAGCTTACTGTTGTAGCCGGTGATACTTCTTACGATGATCGAAGAGACGATAACTGGGATTCTATGGTGAGAAGCACGTTAGGATCATCGGATCCTGCATTAATTGCCGCCGGTAATCACGATTACGACGACAGCAACTTTTGGAATGTGCGCTCATTTGGTCAATCAAGATTAAATCGAGCCAACCGAGTATCGTGTAGTGGATCTTATGCAGAACGGATGACGTGCCGAATTGGAAATGTTTATATCGTTTTATCTGCTATTGGTTCAAGTGGTAGTCGTTCCAGTCATGAGGATTATATTCGTAACAGTTTGCAAAATGCGCCGAATAATGCATGGAGAATTTGTGCTTGGCATAAAAATCAACGCGACATGCAAGTTGGCGGAAAAGGCAATGAGGTTGGCTGGACCGCTTATGAGACCTGTCGTCAAAACGGAGCCATTGTTGCCACTGGACACGAACACTCTTATTCTCGCACTCATTTGCTGAGCGACATGAGTTCGCAAAGTGTCGCTAGTCGTTCATCAACGATGACAATAACCGAAGGCCGAACAATTGCTTTTGTTTCAGGCTTGGGCGGAATTGGAATTCGCGATCAAGAGCGTGGCGGAAACTGGTGGGCGAGTATATATACTTCAACACAAGGTGCAAGATATGGCGCTCTTTTTGGCACTTTTTATAACGATAGGGCTGAGTTCTATTTTAAAAATATAAACGGGAATGTTATCGACCGTTTCACTTTGAGAAAGGGGTACTAATATGAAGCTCATTTCCATCATAAGTTTATTATTCGCGTTAGTTTATAGCGATGCATTTGCAAGTTGTGAAGCAACAATTATTGAAGGAAAGCACACTGCCTCATCAAAAGATGAAGCAGTTGCTGCAGCATGGGAAGACGCAAAAGAACTGTGTTATCCAGGTAAGGCGATAAAAGAGACTCTTGAGTGTAAAACCGTACCTAGCAAAAATGAAGAGTCTGAAAAGTTATTTCGTTGTTCCCAAAAAATCGTCTGTAATTTATGCGGTGAAGCGTTAATGAGAAAACTCGAAGCTCAAGAGGACTCTGATGAACCTGTAAATCATTAAGCTACCGTTAGGGGAAAAAATGACTATGAATAGAAATGCACAAAACTTTATGGTTATCTGTAGTTTTACTTTGGCACTCGTTGCATGCTCTTCGGTTAGTTATGATCAGCATGACACTCTAAAAGATGATCATTTGTCAACACATGAAGCGCATAAGAAAGAAGAGCATGAATTATTAGAACATCGGTTAGAATTAAGTGCCAGTGCAGAGATTTTTTCGTGCCATCTTGAGGAATCTCTGCAGCAATGTCGAGAGTATCCAATTCCAAAGGATGTTCAATTTAAAACAAAAGACCTTGCAAAAGGTTGCGAGTCGATGCCTAAAGGAAAATTTCAAAAAGGAGAGTGCCCAAAATTCGATGTGATTGCTAAGTGCGAAAGTATTATGAGAAATAATCATGATGCTCAGTCGTTAGTTTATAGGAACCTTTATTACAAATCTGAAAGCGGCATGTGGAATGAGAAAGAGGTTAGTCGGGTTTGCCAAGATCTTGAAGGGAAGCTCGTTTTGAAGTCAGATCCCAAATGATAATAAGACTGTCTGTTAATTTCGTACAAAGGCAATATCTATTGATGTCAGTCTATGCGAAGTTAACAGAACGGTCATATTAATCGATATTTAAGCTGTCAAGTTTTTCGATTAACCTTCGAAATGTCAGGTTGTTATCATTAATCATTTCATGAGGATAAGTGAATAGTGGATTAATTTGCGGGATCGCTCGCTTCAACTGAAAGTAATAGTCAACGACTGCCTGCCCTGAGTCAGGATCGATGCCAAAGGCCGATAAATCAATAATGCCAACTACTTCATTCGGTTTCCCTTGTGGGAAAACGATTAGATCGACTTGATATCGAGCATCACCGACAATGATATCTTTACGAAAATCGAGCTTTTGTTGAATTAAGTTTTGTTGTATTTGTGTTAATCCGCGTTGCTTCGAGTTATTCACCGAAAAAGTTAACAGTTGTTGATATAAAGATGCCGACTCATCAGAAGTAAGAGAGGTGTTTTTGCTCTGATTATTTTGACGAAGTAGTGTTCGCCATAGATAGCGCGTGATTTGAGTTCGACTATGATCAAGGCTTTCAAAACCATGATGTAAGTAGTGGAATGCCTTTTTTTTCGGTCGACTCATTAAAACATTTAGCTCTCCTTTACGTTTATCGGCATCATCTCCCTGTTTAAAAGCACCCATATTGTAACGAGTGACATCCCAAAGATAGAAGATATAGTCACGTTCTTTGCCCTGTAATGCAGCTCCGGCGCCATCGAGAACATCATCACCTTTTCTAATTTGGCTCAAAAATTTATCTTTCACCGATTTTACATATGGTTCGTTTTTCATTAAGAAGTAGCACAGTGCAACATCGGTTTCTACATTAATGGTTTTTCCCGTTTCCCGTTCCAGCTTTTTAACGGTCTTTGCTACATAATCCATAAACCGATCAATCATCGCTGTTTCGATGCCTTTAAACTTTCCACTACTGGGCTTTTTCTTTTGCTCCGCTTTCTTTTCATCATCGTTTATTATGACCGATGGTGGTGTTTCTGGCAGTCGCCACTGCATTATTTTTAATTCGTTTCCATAAACATTTTGATTAGAAAACTCAATAATATCAGCAGGGCAGCGATAGTGCTCATCTAACATGACAGAGCCTTGTTTTATTGATTTAACCAATCCAAAAATATGCGAACCGCCGCCCTTAAATCCTCTCGCCTGAGTAGAACGTAGGTGTTCTCCGAGCTCATGATCTTTGAACAGGTAATCATCAACTATCGAATCTTTTTGTAACACGGTCTGTTTATCATCGCCAACAACCAGCATCTTTTTTGCTCTAAACATCAATGAAAGGGCATCATCCACTCGGCATTGAGTGGCCTCATCAACGATCACCAGGTCAAAACTTTGTTCGATACACGGCAACAAAAAGGGAACGGCCTGTTTTCTGACTAACCAAACTGGGAAAGATTTAGAGAGTGTCTGTTTTAGTTCTTCGTGAACACTGCCACTTTCAGCAATAGAATTAAATTCTTTCAGATGATCGACCTGAGCCATAATGCTAGTGATGCTGTTCGTTCCAGAGGAACTTTTATTCTCTGTTGCAGCTCGAATAATGTCTCGTAGTTGGCATATGAAATTATCTTTAACAATGGTATCTTGTTGTCGATAAAGATCATCAATATCCTCTAACAAATTATGGATTGAAATTGACGCAGTCGTTTTCCGAGATTTTTTGGTCTTATTGTTGCCCCGGTTTTTTAGATAAAGACTTAACTCTAAAGTAGGAACGTCATTGATTCGAATAGACTCGTGAATATCTCTTAGTACTGACCATAAATCATCGGTCCACTCTTTACCTGTATCTAAAAGTTCGATTTGGCTTTTCACTGCTTGGTGTATGTGTTTTACTTCATTCGTAAATGGCGAGCGAAAGCGAGCTCGAATACTGTGAATAACTTTTTTAAAGCCATCTGTTGTCTCTACAGTAAATTGCTCTAATTGCGACTCGAGTCGACGAAAGAGCTCATTATGAGGGTGGTCTTTGGTAATTTCATTAAATGATTCTAGCGATTCGACTTTCGCTTCGATAATTTTCGAAAGTAGTCTTTCATCATCTTGTAACGCTTTAATATCAGATGCAAGGTTTTCAGAATTCACTTTGAAGTAAGAGTAACATTCGTCTAATCCCTGTTGTTTAAGTTTTAAGCGTTGATCAATAAAGCTCTCTAATGCTAAATGTTCTTTGGCACTCGTACTGAAAATTAGCTTCAAAAATTGTGTTAATCCGTTTTCATTGTACATTCTTTGACGTTTTTGCGGGAAACGTTCTGAAAATATTTTGTCGCTACCTAAATCATACTCAAGCTGATTTTGAATCTTTTGGGTTAAATGACTTATTTCATTTTGTATAACTTTAAGTTTTCTGGTTAGTGTTTTTGCATCAATTCCAGCTCCAATGCCTGGATCATTCACAGAAAAGTTTTCCGTTAACTGAGTAATAAGATCTGGTAAAGACTGTTCTCCTGTTTCTATTTGATCAACAACTTTTATAGCGCTAAATAATAAATCTTTCCATTGACGCTCAGCAGCGGTGTCTTTATCGTCACCAATTAGATATTCCAGTAACTTTTCGGTAAGCGCTTCTATGGCGGCTTGTTGATCGCTCACGATAAGAACTCTTTGTTTGCTAGAAATTGCATGAATGAGGAGATTCATTATCGTATGGGTTTTACCCGTACCTGGAGGGCCTTCCAGGAGTAGTAAGTTGTGTCGGTTGAGTTGATTAATCAAACTTCGCGTGCTTTTTGGGGGGCGGCCGGGAATCCAGGTAAGTTCTTTGGATGAATCATTATTAGTTTCATGGGAAGCCATTTCAGGCGTTAAAAACTGACCTAGCAAAGATTGATAGAATCGCCGACACGATTGATGAGCGATTGCTTGTATCTCTTCGAGATCTTTTTCAAGGGCCTGTTCCATTGGGTTAAGCTGCTTGGTGGCTCGGTAAAGATAAACCGTTTGTAAATCACACTCAATACCATTGACACTTAACTCATTTAGTATTCCTCCTTTTCCATTTTCGTCTTGGTAACCGAACAGTATTTCTCTGGAACGGTCGAATATCAGTTCTTTTACCGGTAGATAGCGACTTAAATGAATACGGTCATTTAGACGATCAATACTGATATCTTGAGCAAGCAGAGTATTAAAGAATTTATCAATTGGGTCTGTTCCAGCATTCGTTGGCGAGAACTTTTCTACTAGATGGGCCAGGGCTAAGTGATTTAAGAATATTTTACCGTCATTTTTTGCGGTCACGTGTATTTCTCGACCTGATTCGCGAATGGATACGGCCATATAGTAGAGAGGGAACCGAAAAGTTTTGACAGCTTTGTTGTATGTAAATAAAGCATCCACAATTTCAAACCCTAAGTAGAAATCACAGGATCGGTCACCAATAAACCGATCTCTAAATTCGGTTGACTCTGTAGAACTCAATTCAAATGAAAATTTTTGAACTTCGAAGGCTTTGATATTGGATGCTGACAATGGCGTTATAAACTGTGAAAGCGATGACTTTGATTTTCTACCACCCGAGTCATTATTATCTTCGCTTTCCTTTTTAGGTAGTAGTGAGATATTACTGTCGCCAAATATCTCATCGTAATCAACTTCAATGTTTTTCTCGTGAAAGCGTTCACCAAGTTTAGGTTGGTAGGTATTAGAATCCGTTTTCTTTTTCTTCTTACCAATGCCAGGCTGTATCTTCTTCTTTGAACTCCCTGACTCTAAAGCTTGATTGTTAGCTTGAACTCTCTCTGCAAGACGTGGTGAATATTTTTCAATACTTTGGAGTACATCTTTTCTTAACGTTAGGTCACTAGTAATACTTTTACTTCCTTTGACAAAACTAAACTGAAAAAGCTTATGATAAGAAATTATCTCATCTAATACATCATTGGGATGTTGTAATTTTTCGCTATATAGAAGCGCTTCAAGTGCTGGTAAGCTACGACGGCTGACAGTTAAATATCCGGATGAACCTTCGCGTTCTTCGATATCTTGAATTATCAAGTTCTCTATATCAACTTTAGTGGACTTAAAATAGAAGTAATCACGGTTTAAAAAGTTCGTTGCATATTCAAAAGGCTCAGATGTATTTGCATTGACTTCCGTATTAACAATATTTCTTATTTGCGCACGAAAGCGACCAAAAATAAAGCGAGGAATAAAAATTCTACGGCCTTCGGCTGTATTTTCTAGTTCGTAGACTTGAAATCCATGATCATTTTTAAAACGCCGAATGGAGAATTGATTTCGTCGATCACCTTTTTTTGTTAGTTTGATATCGGTTGTTTTTTTGTGTGTCATAAAAATGTATCGTTAATAATCAGCATTGTCGTTAGTCACCTATGATACTATCGTATTAACAGGGCAACCCTTCGGTTTCTTGCTCTGGCGTTTTCAAGTTCCTCTCCGCGTTTACCCTTGGTCGTAATAACCGGTTGCGTATGAGCATAACCGACAGCTCTCAAGCGATCTGCAGAAAAACCAAGGTTTCGCAAGTGAAGTATCATGCTACTTGCTCTTTTGCCACTTAAGCTCCAGTTAGTTACTGTTTCACCATCAATGATTCGGTAGTAGGGCACATCATCGGTATGACCTTCGACATCGATCATATACTCGGTGGTTAAGATTTTCTGAAGAATAGGTTCAATTTTCTCAATTGCATCTTCTCGAATATTGGATTTTCCTTGATCAAATAAAATACTTGTATCAAGATCGACACGCACGCCATCTTTATCTATTCGAACTGAAGTTCCCGGAACGCCGGGTGTTCCTTCTATGATTTCTTGTAAAGATTCACTCAATTCAACTAACGTGTTTTGTGAACTTCCTGTTAATACGCTTTTAATTTTTTCAAAGGATCCAACTTCGATTTTACTCATCGTCAACAGCATGACTAAGAATACACATAAGATAACCATTAGATCACCAAAGCTTATGTAAAAGGCATCTAGTCCTTCTTCATCATGCTCTTCTGTTAATTGATCTAAGTTCATTGCTAATTGCCGAGTTTATTATTGACGATAACTGTATTTAAACGACGATTCTCTCTCTGCATCAAAATATTAATTCGACTCATTAGGAGCTTATGAGTCTCTAAATATAACGTGTTATGATGTTCTAAACGGCCTGCTAACGGTGTAAATATTAGCGATCCTAAAATTGAACCAAAAGCAGTTGTCATTAAAGCGAGAGACATAGCCGGACCGATATTAGCTGGGTTTTCTAAAGTACGTAATACCTCAATTAAGCCGATGACGGTACCTAATAATCCTAAAGCGGGTGCCACTTTTGAGCCTTTATTAAGCAAGGAGACAGCAACCTTTCGTATTAAAAATAGCGAAGCAACCCGGTTGGATACAAAGTCTTCAATTTCTTCATAGAAAAGTTTTTCGTTTATCATATGGACAATATCATTCAGTAATTCGCCATTGACTTCATTTCCTTCCCGAAGGTTTAGTATGCTACCGCCTTTGATAATTGTTTCATCCAGTTCTTCTATCATTGGATTTAGATGTTTTGTGGGACTACTGAAAAATGACTTGAGTACCAAAACGGTCGTATTAAATAAAGTTTGTAAATCAAATTGGAATAACAGAACACCGAATGTGCCACCGACAACAAAAAAGAATGAGCGAAAGTCACTGAACATAAAGCTGTCACTTTCTCCGGTCATATTGTCATAACCTATGGCAGTGATAAGTGCCGCAGCCAGTAATATTAGGCTTAAAGTTGCTGTTATTGGATCAAATCGCTGTTTGGATAAGTACACATATTTATGTTCTTTCATACCTTTCATTCATCAGATTCCTGTGTCTCGTCGATATCGGGATTAACCAGTTGGTTTTTACCGATTTCATAAGCAATAAATTGTTCCTGGATTCTCGATTTAAATGCTTCGGGTCGTTTAGTGTTTAACACCGCAAAACGAACAACATAGTCGTCGGCGATTGATATTAACACTTGCATTCCTCTTTTAAGCGCTCGTATGGTTTCGACTTCGCTATTATTGAGTGCTTTAATCTGAAACTCATTTCTTAATGAATCTCTTGCTTTAAACATGTCTCCCTCGACATGCAATAATTCAGCCGTTCGTTTCTCCAGATCATTGATTTCTTTAGCGTCAAAAAAAAGAATACCCATTGGTGTTTCATGATCTTCGTCGAAGGTAATTAAACAACGCGATTGAAAATCGGGTACATGATCAAGCATGTGCGTTGGAATATCGATAACTTTTCGGAAAGATTTGACTTTGATTAACCGTCGCTTAAAGTCGACGTGCTCAACGCGACAAATTCGGGTGTTTTCGGGCAGTGCTTGTTGGGAGTCTAATGCTCGTGATGCTTGATTTAGAGACTTTTTTTCTTTTAGTAATTGTTGTGAAAGGTCATTGAGCTGTTGTTGGAGTTGTTCATTCTCCTCTTTTAGCTCCTTTAATTGAGTTTTTAGTTTTTTCTTTTGTTCAACTTGTGGTTCCGGCGTCCATCCGGATTGAGTGGTATCCGAATTTTTCGCTTCATATTTTGCAATTTCGTCGTAAAAACTTTGTAGCGTTGACCCAACTTTTCCCTTTTGTGGTAACTCAAACTTTATGCATGGAATGTACTGGTTTACTTTAATCGCTGAAGCATCTTCACTATTGGATTTTGAAGGAGCTTTGGCACGGATTGAGAAAACGAAACTATCAAGGCAATAGAGTATGTTTTCCAGGTTGGGCACAAAACCGTGTGCGTCGAGGACCGATTTAATCGTTTCTACAGGATTGGAAAACAAAATTCGATCAACTGTAATGTAGAAAAACTGACCGTCGTTATCATAGTCGACATGAGATAAATCTTTAGCAATGGATGCTTTGGATAAATCAGCATCGCCAGCTTCCGAAATAATAGTGAGTTTGTCTTTATCGAATATTGCCATACTATTTCACCTGGCAGTAACCCTAAATATTCAAGGAACGATAATTTATTATGAAAAACTTGAACCCTGGTTGCATAGTTTTCATAGAAAATCTTGATGCGCGGTTACCTTCAATTCGCGTTTTCACTGGGTTGAATAAATTAAAATTCTCCGTAACTGAATCCATTATGCGCAACCTAAACCTCTTTATCGTGATTTGACCCGTTTGGTTAGTGTGATTTGCCCACAGCAAGATAACATCATCTAAATTAGACAATCGACAGGTTTCCTGAGCAAGCCATTAAACTTGGGGGATAAGTCACAGTTCTGATTAAGAATAGTCGTAAATTCATAGGTTTGCGTACTGATAATTAATCGTAGGTCAGCGATAATGGTCTGATTTTGGTGCCGATTAAAGGTTAAATGGCATTCGCCAACCTTACAATAAGCCAAGACGATGAATTGGGTCGATGAGGTTTACGATTACTTAGAAACAATCAACTCGCTATCATATTGATTTATCGATAAAAATATGACTTTTCTTTCGCATATCGAGTTTTAGTTTCGTTTAATCTTAAGCATAAAATTAAACTATAATTATTATCTCAATTAATTTGAATCGAATTGAGTTGCTTGTACTAAATTATGAGGAAATATTAACTTCATAGGAAAACAATGTGGCTGGAACTCAGTATATTCTTCCGTGTCGAATCAGTGAAGAGAAACTCGTAGAAAAGTTACATAAACGTAAAATCAATGCCGTGATCGATCGAGGAGTCTGTCAGGTTATTTCTGGGGATCAGAAGTCAAAACTGAAGCTTACTTTTTATTATGATGATGATCTAGATAGTTACTATGGGTATTCGTCCGTAAAAAGTCATGAAGAACATCGAAAAAAGCTAGGTGATGACTGTAAAACTATTATTGAAGTGACTGTCGTTGAAGGGTTAAGTGCCTCATTACTTGCACAAGACCTTAACGATGCTCTGCAAAAGGAAATGCCAAATGTGGTGATTGAGGAAGCAGAAGATCCATTTGGGTAAGTCAAATAATGTCCTTTGGTTTAAACATGGCTTGTATACATCAACTATAGATAGCCATGTAATTTATTTGACCGAATGACTCCGAACTCTATTTTCTATTTTTCGATAAATCTGGCATGCAATTCTGATTGATAAGTAGTAAATAAAGAATGTGTGAAACAAGTCACACTTTGTTGCTTTGAAATTTTAGCAAGCTCTTTCTTTAACTCTAGATTTTACCTATATTATTTTGAGATCCGAGACTTATATCCAGAATGCCTTTCTAAATCTTATTAAACTATCACTAATTTTACTTAATGGATTGATCTAAATGGCGCAGATGTTCCCTGATGTTGAAACTACTCGAGTTATTTTTGCGAGCAGTGCAGAGGAAAAATTCTACAACGAATGTCGTAAACAATTGGATGATCAATGGGTTGTGTACAGCTCATGTACGTTGTCCATGATCGAGCAAGATCGCGGGATGAAGGACAACGAAATTGATTTCGCTCTTTATCATCCCAGTTATGGAATAATTGTAATAGAAGTGAAAGGAGGGCGCTTAAAGTATGATCCCGATAAAGGAAATTTTTATTCTATCAATCGATTCGATAAGTCCTTTAAGATTAAAGATCCTTTTAAACAAGTTTTGCTTTGGAAAAGCCGGTTTTTAAGATATCTACGTCAGCAAAATGTACGGGTACCAGTATGCCACTCTGTATGCTTCCCCAATGTATTGGAGTCAGAAATCCCTGAAAATGCGGCGATTGAACCCGAGTTGATTATTGGTATATCTAAAATGGATCGGCTCGAAGAAACGCTCTCATCGTTGGCTAAACGTTCTCATGAACAACGTTTTCTAAATTTTGTGGATGTTGGAGAGCGAGTTCATTCGATACTCAGAGGATCTCACTTTTCGACTCGGCTGCATATTCGCGATTATCTTGATAACCATGAACTTCGCCTGAAAGATATCGAATCGATTTCTGAAACTTTAATAACTCCTATCGCGAGTTCTCCACGTCTCGGAATTGAAGGTGAAGCTGGAACTGGAAAAACAATGCTCGCTATTATGTTAGCAAAGTACTTCAGAGGACTTGGTAAGCGTGTCTTAATGTTGTCGAGTAACCGATTAATGAATGATTTTCTGATCCAGGAAATTGGATCTGGTGTCGACGTTAAAACTTATAGCCAGATGGCAGGTAAATTTAATGTACGTTTACATAAAGCTCCCGATGATTTTAAAGGCGCTCATGAGGAATGGATACAGTTCGGAGTGCCAGAACGTTTGACCGAAGCAATTAGTCAGTCTCAAGTACGTTATGACGTTTTGTTATGTGATGAAGCACAAGATGTGCAACCTTTTTGGTGGGAGGCAATCGAAAAATTACTGGAGGAAAAAGAGAACGCAGAAGATCCGAGTCGATTTTACATCTTTTTTGATCGTAGCCAGGGAGTTTTTGGATCAGGAGGTCGAGAGACTCATTTCGTGCCTGAAAATGTGCTACCTATTGAGCCACCTTGGTTTCCGCTAGTCCATAATTATCGAACAACTCGAGAGATCAGTCGATTCTCCAGAAGTTTTCGAACTGGAAAACAAATTCTTCAAAGTCATAGTGGCCGTTTTGGTTACAAACCGGAAATTATTGAGTATGAAGATGATGCTGATTTTAATCGTCAAATGAAAATATTATGTCGCAAACTGTTCGAAGAGGAAGGAATTCGCACGCATGAAGTCACGATATTATCGGCTCGTGCTCCTTTTGCGACGGGATCAATCCTGCAAAATGTTCAAAAATTTGGAAACTACGGATTATTCGATCTTAATAAACCTCTGCGAAAAAATAGCCGCCAAAAAAAGCAATCTTTACCAAAAGGCAAAATTGCTGTTTCAACGATTGAAAGTTTTAAAGGGATGGAAACGCCAATAGCTGTGGTAACCAATATCAGTGAACATAAGATGCCTTTAAATAATCCAATTATGATGAGCTTGTTTTATGTTGCTTGTACCCGAGCAAAGCACATGCTGTATATTGCGGTTAAAAAGAATAGTATCAAGCAAAAGGAATTAAGTACTGCGCTTGAGAAAGTTAATGAGTCCGGGCCTTTAGTACTCGAGGGCTCGGCTGCCGACTATCAATTTACTGGCAGTGTGGTTCATTATAATCCTGAGCGAGTCGGTTGGTTAAAAGTGGATGACCCTGCATTTGAGAAGTCTGGAATTATGTTTTTTCCTGCTGATTGTAATGTTGCAAATATTGAAGTTAAAGTTGGAACGAAAATTCAATTTCGACCCGCAGTCGATGGTGCGATTACATATGCTTCTAATCTGCAAGTTGTTCGCTAAATGATGGTTGGATTCCTTAGTGGATCTTTCAGTCTGTTTTTAGGTGATTTACTAACAGAAGAGGGTTTGCTTTAATCTTGTATTGGCGCCTAGGGTAATTATTTGTATAATTTTAAAATTCTGTTCCAAAAACTATTTGCAAATTGATGACTGAGACGCTTGTTCGCAATAAACGATTAGGTATAACTAATTCTTCAGGCCGTCCAATAAATTTATTGATCTCTGGTTTTGGTCATCAGCAGCTCGTTCCGGTTGATGATGTTGTTGCTAAAGTAACTCAGTTACCCGTGAAGCATATCGAAAAAATACAAGTTATTAAGTACGATCCAAATAAAAACATCTCATTTCTTCTTCGACATCAACGAGTTGGTCCTCAGCTTGGAGAATATCTTCTAGGTTACAACAGCATTGTGATTTATCGGTTCACATCGCGATCGGAGTGTTTTCATGTTCTTTTTCATGAAATAGGACATCATGTTTATTTTAAATCAATATCCAGCTTTAAGAAGAAAGAATGGGTGACTCAAGTTTATCGAAGCGAAAACGGTGTTTCAGAACTGGGGCAACGTAACGCGTGTGAAGATTTTGCTGAGGCCTATGCTTTTTATTTGACAAACCCTGAGCATTTAAAATCATTTCCGAGAAAATACGCATTCATAAGGACACTATTTGACTGATATAGAGTTGATTCATGTTAATTTTCACTGGAATTAACGACAGTTTTCTTTAAAATTAGCGCCAAAATGCAGTAGAAAGGTTCAGGGAAGTACGAATGTCTTGGCTTAAATTTTTATTAGTAACGATATTTTTCTTGGGATTAGTCGGTTGTGGCTCAACTTTAAAAAAGGACCTTTCTGTTTTAAATTCGACCAAAGCTTGCTGCGATTCTTTATCTAAAATAACCTACCAACCTATTACGGATCAGAAACTAACCATTGAACTTGGAAAAGGTAAAAAAGTTCGATTATTCAATGATATAAAAAGTTATTTTGCCGCCCTTGAAATAGTTAATGAACCTACAAGTCTCGAAATACAGAGTTATATAACGGGAGGTTGGCTTCCTTCTGCACATATCGTTGTCCCTAAGTTAATTTTATTGGATGAAAAATATAAGATTGTTCGTGAATTAGATTGGACCTATACCTGGGGGAGTGATCCTTGGATTGGAAGTTACATGACCGCCCAGTTAACCTTAATGCCTGATGAGAAGTATTTGATTGTCTATGCTGAGAACAGTAAGCCAAATAAACGTATTGAATTTGTGAACTACAATTCCGGTTTATCACCTGTATATACTGGGTCTGGAACAATATACATTCCGACTTCAGATTCAAAAACTTTTCAGCTGCCACTAGGGCCTACAGGAAGAATCGACATATTGGTTAAGGATAATGAGGGGTAAATTCGTTACTATCGCAAATAAAGTAGTCGTTGCTGTTAGAATTGTATTTAATGTTAACTTTAATTTTCGTTTGTAAGTTGTTATAAATCATAAACTTTAATCTGCATAAAATCCTTCTTTGGTGGAATAATATACAAGATTCTATTTTAGAAAATAAATGTAAAGATTCTGAAAAATTAACCTAGGGACAAGGTAAATCAAGCTATATCAGTTTTAGTTATATAATGGATTCATATTAGTAGAAAATACAATAGATAAAATTCTTTAATATTTACAATTAATTAGAACTATTCATCCTAGTTTTTTAAATTAATATTTGTTAACTGTGTCAACTATCGTCTAATAATATCTCATTCCATCAATTTTGAAAAAAGTTTAGAGCGAATTA
Organism: Pleionea sediminis; assembly: GCF_007570825.1. Classification (GTDB taxonomy): domain Bacteria; phylum Pseudomonadota; class Gammaproteobacteria; order Enterobacterales; family Kangiellaceae; genus Pleionea; species Pleionea sediminis. The sequence continues at coordinate 105,993 of NZ_SUNB01000004.1, forward strand.
TTAGATATGTGCAATATTACCGTTAAATACACCAAATACTCATAGAATGAGATTTAGCGTTTCTGTATTATACGCGCTCAATTTCACTGCAATTACGCTCTTGTATAACTCATAGTGAGCGTTAGAGGGGACCTCATAAAATGGAGCATCTTTCAACTGTCGAATTAGTGGCTTGCGGAAATAATGAGTTTAGAAATGAGCGTTACGCTCAAGCTCTAGTTTTCTACAAAGCAGCCAGTATGAAAAAGGATTTTGACACGGTCGATTTTGCTCACCTTGCGCGTACTTATGCCAAACTTGAATTATTTGATCAGGCCAAAGAGGCATTCGAGTTATTTTTGGCTAAATATCCTGATGCCTATATTGAGCGATTTCAATTAGGTCTGGTTCTTAGAGATTTAAATAATGCCGATAACGCAATAGAAATTTTCGATCAGGTTCTTGCTCAAGAGCCTACCTTTGCTCCAGCTTTGTATTATAAATCATTGGTTTGTATAGAAAAAGATGATTTAGAGTCGGCGAAATTCTTACTTTCTGAATTACTTCGTAATACCGAAGACGACAATTTATATGTCAAGCTTACTAATGAGTTGATTGAGTCATTAAATCTCGAAATTAATGTTGAAGCGTCTCCGTCTGAACAATAATAAGAGGAACAGGACATGAGTAGTGTGGAACAAGTAAATCGGCTCGAAAAATTTGCTCAATCAGATCCCGATAATATTTCGTTGGCAAACGATCTGTTAAACGCGTGTATTGCGGCGGGTGAACTTGATAAGGGAATTGAGTTAGCCAGCAATATGCCAACATCAGTTCGGCAAGATCCCAAAGTGGCTTTTGCAGTAGGCATGTTATCTATGGCGAAAGGAAATTATGAGCAAGCCGTTTCAAGTTTTCAAATAACCTACAATTCTCATCCTGAAAATGTCGCAGTGAGTTACAACTATGCTTACGCGTTGTTCGCTTCGCATGAATTTGAAAAAGCTTCAAAAACTTTACTTTTGGTTGAAAACCAATGGCGTGTATTACCAACTCTCAAATTACTTCTTGCTCGATGCTTACACTATTTAGGTGAATTGAAAACTGCTATTCAACATATAGAAGCTTTAGTTCAAGTAGAGCCTACCAATTGGGAAGCGAAAGGTTTATTAAGTTTATTATTATTGGATGATGGACAATATGAAGCAGCTGATCAGGTTGCAAACGAAGTGTTGGGGAATGACGACAAACAATTGGATGCAAGTATCGCACGAAGCTCAGCACTGATCAGTATGAAAGATATAGCTAGTGCAAATGATGCAGTTACCAAAGCATTAGAAGCCCATCCTACGGTAGGTCGACTTTGGAGCAGCAAAGGCCAACTTGATATGCTGTCGCTAGATTTCCAAAAAGCCATTTCATCACTTCATCAAGCAACTAAACACATGCCTGATCATATAGGTACATGGCATTTGCTCGGTTGGACTCAAATGATGACTGACGACCTAAAGAGTGCAAGGGGTAGTTTTGATAAAGCGCTCCAGTTAAATCGAAACTTTGGAGACACTCATGGTGGTTTAGCGGTACTTTCAGTTTTTGAAGGCAATTTAGACTCTGCCAAAGAATCGATGCGTCGTGCGCTTGGTTTAGATAGTGAGTCAATGGCTGGACTTTACGCGAAGGCATTGATTTTAGAAAAAGAAGGAAATGTTGAAGAAAGTAAAGTGATTATGGAAAAGATCATGCAGAGCGATACATCAAAAGGCGCAATGGCGTATTTACCGATGATGAAACAAATGAGAGAAATGGGTTAAATAAATGGAAGGTGATATCCCACTCTTATTGATGTCACAAATGCTAAAAGCGGCGGTTATGATTGCTGCTCCAATACTTGGAGCAAGCCTGGTGGTGGGTTTGATCGTTTCGGTATTTCAGGTTGTTACGCAAATTCAAGAAATGACATTGACTTTTGTACCAAAACTTATAGCGGCAGTCGCCGTTTTGATCATGTTAGGACATTGGATGTTGTCACAGTGGCGGGTCTTCGCTACTGAGTTAATAACTGCCGCAGGGCAGTTTTAAGTCATGTTACTCGAAACTTTATCAATTCGTGTACTTGATGGGCTATTAGTAATGATTCGATTTGCACCATTGTTCTTTAGTAGTTCAATGACGCCTATGGCAAGAATGCCACAGCTTGCAAAGGTTTCCATGATGGTAAGCTTTAGTATTCTTATTGTAACGATTCTACCGGCTGAGAATGATTGGTTTAATGTCTCATTACTAGAGTTTCTATTGGTTGCTGCAAACGAGTTATTTATTGGTGTGATGTTGCTTTTTGGTTTTATAGCCGCGCAGTCTGCCATTATGACGATGGGGCGAATGATAGAGATGCAAATTGGATTTGGTGCAGCGGGGATAATCAATCCATCAACCAGTCAATCCGAGTCTGTGATAGGAACATTATTGACCATGGTTTCGGTTTTCTTGATGTTTTTATTAATGGTTGACCATTCTCTAATAACAAGCTTGTTTACTTCTTTCATTGTAACACCCGTTGGTAATCTACTATACCCAGATGCACTTTCGGTGATGGTACCAAACTTGGCTGCCCAGTTTATACTTGCACTTCTACTTGTACTGCCTGTGTCTCTTGGTTTGTTATGTCTTGACCTTGTCATTGGGTACTTGGCAAAAACAATGCCTCAAATGAATATTTACTTTGTCAGTTTACCGTTAAAAATAGGCGTTGGTTTAGTGGTCTTTTCTCTGGTAGCACCGACAATGATCAACGTGTTTAAGCGTATTTTCGGCACTCTCAATGATTATTGGTTAAATTTTGTAGGTGTCTAATGGCTGAAGAATACGACAAAACTGAAGAAGCGACACCTTTTAAACTAAAGGAAGCTAGAAAAAAAGGGCAGGTAGCCAAATCTATCGAAATTAATGCGTGGGTTGTTTTAGTTAGTTTTACTCTAATTTTTGTGGCGTTTTGGGATCAGGTTTCTTCTGAATTTGCAGAGATGTTTGTTCGCATTTATCGAATAGCAGATCAAATCGTAATGAGCGATTCAACAGTATTTATGCTATTTAATGAGACCACGTCAGCATCATTTAAAATATTTGGTCCTATCATTTTATTGTTGGTTGTTTCAGCTGCTTTGGCAAACATCATTCAAACGAAACCGATTTTTTCTACCCACCCTATAAAACCAGATTTTAGTAAATTAAATCCAGCGAAAGGTTTTAAAAAGCTATTTGATAGAAAAGTTTTGTTCGAGTTGCTCAAGTCCGTTTTAAAGTTGGTAATTTTTGGTGTTGTTGTATACATGGGGATTACGGTATATTTGCCATCGCTTATCGAGATTGGGTATGTCGCTCAAGACTCCATTCATAAACATATAATTTCTACGATATTTGTAGGAATCGTATTCCTGCAAGCTATGATGCTAGTTATTATTTTTATTGACTGGATGTTCTCGAAGAAAAACTTTGCCCGTCAAATGCGAATGAGTAAGCGTGACGTAAAAGATGAACATAAACGTCACGAAGGACACCCAGAAGTTAAAAGTAAGCGGAAAGAAATTCAACGTGAATTATTAAAAAAGTCCACGTCTGTTGGAAAGGTAAAGGATTCAGATGTAATTGTTACTAATCCAACACATTATGCCATCGCTTTAAAGTACGATATGAAAACGATGAGTGCTCCTATCGTTTTGGCTAAAGGTAAAGGGCCTTTAGCTCAAAAAATAAAAGAACAGGGTAGACGTTACTCTAAACCTGTTTTACGTAAGCCGCCATTAGCTCGGCTTTTATATAAAAAAGCTAAGATTGAGGGATTTATTCCTGCTGAATCGTTCACTGAAGTTGCCGAAGTTTACCGTTGGTTGTATAAAATGAAGGACAAGAAGTTACCATGATCACTTTGCTCAATAATTTTAAAAGTGGAAAACATGACTTATTTCTTGTCTTGGGAATGATAGGAATATTGGTTGTATTATTTACGCCGATTCCATCTTACGTATTGGATTTTTTATTAATAACCAACTTCAGTTTCGCTTTGTTGATCTTGCTATTAACTTTTTATACTGAAAAGCCACTTAAGTTTTCAACCTTTCCCAGTCTTTTACTTATTGCGACGTTATTTCGATTATCGCTAAACATTGCAGCAACCCGACTCATTTTGAGTGACGCTGATGCGGGTGAAGTTATTGGTGCTGTCGGTGCTTACGTGGTTGGCGGCAATTATGTTATTGGACTCGTCGTTTTTCTTATATTAATTGTTGTCCAGTATGTTGTTGTAACAAACGGTGCGCAGCGAGTGGCTGAGGTAGCAGCCCGATTTACTTTGGACAGTATGCCCGGTAAACAAATGAGTATCGATGCTGATATGAATATGGGGCTGATTGATGAGATAGAAGCGAAAGAGCGTCGCGCAAATATAGAAAAAGAAGCCAACTTTTATGGTGCAATGGATGGTTCTACTAAATTTGTCAAAGGCGATGCGATAGCTGGAATTATTATCATTCTAATAGATATTATCGGCGGACTATCTATTGGTATCGTACAACATGGAATGTCTTGGGGTGAAGCGTTACACACATTTACTCTGCTAACTGTTGGTGATGGCATTGTTACCCAAATTCCTTCTTTGGTTATTGCAGTTGCGACCGGGATAATAATTACACGAGCGGCGACTGACTCGGAACTTGGAAGTGCTCTTATTCAACAAGTGGCCGCACATCCAAAAACATTAGCTGTTGTTGCAACGGCATTATTTTTAGGGATGTTTCTTCCTGGGCTTCCTGTTTTCCCGATGCTTATCTTATTCACAGTTTTTGCTGTTACGGCGTACTTTTCGTATAAGAAATTGAATCAAGCTGAAGATGAAACAGAATCTGATGACAGCGTCGTAAAAGATAACGAAGAGTCGAATGATATATACGACCTTTTAGAGTCTCATAGTTTGGAAATCAAAGCTGGTCATGATCTGGCAGCATATATTCAACAGGAAGGGGCTTATCTTTTAGAGCAAATAAAAGATGTGAGAAAAAACTTTGCACTTGATTTAGGCTTTGTTATTCCAGAAGTCAAGGTGACAGAGGATGTAAAGCTCAATAATGAAGAGTATAAAATTTGTATACACGATATTCCTGTTAGTAAAGGGCAGCTCTATATTGATAAAATCTTAGCGATAAATCCTGGTGCGGTAAAAGATAAAATTGATGGGATTGAAACAAAAGAACCAGCCTATGGCTTACCTGCCGTTTGGATTGATACAGAGAAACAAGACATAGCGCGTGGTAACGGCTATACCATTGTTGAGCCATCTACATTGTTAATTACACACTTTACTGAGACTCTCAAACGCGAGTCATACAAAATTTTAACGCGTGGAGAAGCGGAAAAATTAGTAGAACGTTTGAAACCTAAACATCAGGGGTTAATAGAAGAATTGATCCCCAATGTTTATACCTACAGTGATATCCAGGCTTTATTGCAAGAGCTTTTAAAGGAGCGCGTCTCGATACGACAAATGGAGCAGATCATGGATGTACTGGCTCAAATGTCTAAGCATAACAGTGGCACTGAAGAGCTAGTGGAAAAAGTCAGACAAAAGCTGGGTGCCTATATTATTGAGAACTTGAAAGACAAGGAAGATGTCCTGAATGTGTTGACATTAAATCCCGAGTTGGAAAGAACGTTAGTACAGCAAGTGAAACAAAATGAAGGACAACGACTTTTATTAGTCGAGCCTCGCATCATGGACTCATTAATGTCAAATGTTGCAAAAAGCTGCGAAAAAATGATGGCTGGGAATAAATTACCTGTAATTATTTGTACTAATCAGCTTAGAAAACCCTTAAAGAATTTTGTAGAGCGAGTGATGCCATCGGTAACCGTTCTAGGTTTGTCCGAAATACCTGAGACTGTACAGATTAAAACATTCGGAAATATCCAAATATAGGTAGCGAATTATGAGTGATGCAATTAAAGCAATTCTACATTCAATTCAAAGCGATATGAAACAAGTTGACGTCATATCGCAAAATGTAGCTAATGCTCAAACACCTGGTTTTCGTGCTGCTAAAACGACAGGCGTTTCCTTTGAACAAGCTCTAAACAGTGGTAGTGAAAAGTTAATTCAACAAACAATGAACCCAACGTCAGGAACTGTAAAAGTAACGGGTAATCCGTTGCATGCAACTGTGCAGGGAGAAGGGTTCTTTGTTGTCGCTCGCTCGCAAGCTAATCTAAAACTCAGTAAAAACCTCCAACTTTCCGTAAATTCCGATAATGAGTTACAAACCCAATCAGGAATTAATTTAGGTATTTATATCGATGGTGATTTGGGTGGTGCAATCGAAATTACCCAAGATGGCAAAGTTAAGCAAGGTAACCAAGAAATTGGAGAGGTAGAGGTTGTCAGCATCAAAGATTACTCAAAGGTTTTGAATGCTTCAGGCTCCATTTTCGAAATTAAAGAAGATTATGTTCAGGAAACAGACGTGAAAGTACTTCATGGCGCTCTAGAACTTTCAAACGTCGATTCGTCTCAAGAAATTATCAAGTTAATGATGCTTTCAAAGCATGTGGAAAGTAATCAGCGTTCACTATTAACGCTCGATCAAATGCTTGACTCCGGAATTAATGAAATAGGAAAACGCTAATGATTAACGCACTTTATATCGCAGAAACTGGCCTTAATGCTCAAAAGTCACTAGTTGATGTTATCTCGAACAATATCGCTAATGTAAACACATCTGGGTTTAAAAAATCAAAAATTGATTTTGTCGATCTAATGTATGGACCGGAAAAACTAGATACTAAAAAGAACACAACAGAATCAAATGATTTAAAAGGCGTTCATATTGCTTCTATTTCACAAGACATGACGGCAGGAAAATTAAAATACACCGAACATCCGTTTGATGTCGCTATACAAGGTGAGGGGATGATTGCAGTTGAGTATGCAGACGGTGAAATTGCATATACACGCATTGGACGATTGAGAGTTGATAATGAAGGCTATTTAAGTACAGCTCAAGGTCATCGGTTAGAAGCGAACATTGGTATTCCACCAGATCTCGATGGCGTTATATTTGCACCTGATGGAATGGTAAAAGGTGTTATTAATGGCGAGTCTGACCTAATTGATTTAGGCCAGATTGATTTGGTTCGATTCAACAACCAGCAGGGCCTAAATGCAGTCGGTGAAGGTCTATATGTCGAAACTGAAGAGTCAGGAACCAATTATGTTGGTCGGCCAGGAGACGAAGGTTTTGGCAAGATATTACAAGGCTACACTGAAGAAAGTAATGTCTCAATGGTTGAAGAAATGGTTAATCTTGTTATTGCTCAACGTGGTTACCAGTTAAATGCACGAGTTATCCAGGTTTCTGATCAATTACTCGAAACAGTAAATAACTTAAGACGGTAAATGACTGATGATTCGTATTTCGTCATTGTTGGTGAGTTTACTTTTAATTGCGCATGCAAATGTTTTGATTGCCAATGAAGTTTCTAGTACTCATAAAGAGTGCTCAGGAACGTTGATCTCTAGTAAACCCGCTTTAATAGAAGAACTTAAAACTTACATTGACGAAAAGTCTCCCAGTGAACTGAATGTTAAAAACATAGAGCTGGTAGGTAATCAAACATTGAGGACCTCGTTTCCAGTTTGCCTGCAAAGCATTTCTGGTTTAAAGCATCAAAAAGTAGGTGCGCGAACGCGTTTGAAAGCGAAATACAATGATTTATCAGGAAAATCTTTTCAAGATTCTTTATGGGTAATCGTCGAGGCGACAAAAAGTATATGGCGCGCAAAGGAAGATATTGAACAATATTCTAATGTGAGTAAAGACCAGTTCTATCGGGATACTGTTAGTTACTTTGAGCGAAGTTTGCAAGGAACTGTCGCAGGAGCGTTTAATGATTCTCGCTTACTGACACCTTTAACAAAGAATCAAGCACTATTTGACAGTCAAATAGTCAGTATAAAGGCTGTAACGACAGGTGACATCATAGATGTTCTACTTGATGGTGATTTTTATCAAATTCAGGCACGGGCCAAAGCATTGAGCTCGGGCAACCAGAATGAAAAAATTACGGCAAAACTTTTAACGTCAAATAAGGAAGTTAAGGTTGTCGTCAAAGATAAGGGGTTAGCTTTATATGATTAAGAATTTATTACTGGCTATGTCAATTATGTCAGTTATTAACGTTTGCAGTGAAGATTTATTCGATGCGAATAATTATAAGAGCTTAACTGAAGACAATAAGGCTTATCGTGTTGGTGATACGGTTACGGTGCTTATTTTTGAAAGAACAACTGCGGAGTCGAGTGCAAATACAGTCGCTGAGAGAGAGTTTAATCTCAAAGGTCAAGCATTCGATAATACCCGTGAAAATGATCTCGGTGTAGGTATCGGCAAAGGTACCGAAGGTGATGCCGTGACTCGAAGAAATGGATTTGTATCAGGAACGATTACTGCATTAGTGACAGAAAAGAGTGACGTTGGCCTACTAAAAATTGAAGGTGTTCAATCTATAGTTCTTAATGGAGAAAAGCAGTCCATTAATATCAAAGGTTATGTAAGGCGAGAAGATATAAACGCGAATAACACCGTTGTTTCTAATCGGCTTACGAATGCTGAAATTGAATTTATTGGGAAAGGTATCGTGTCAGATGCGCAAAAGCCTGGATGGATAGCCACCGTGTTTGAATGGTTAGGAATTATTTAAGATGAAATATTTCAATTTAAATAAGAGCATTTTAGTTTGCTTGATATTGGTTGTTACTACCGCTAACGGTGGTGTTCGACTTAAAGAGCTGGGGCGGTTCGATGGTATTCGAGATAATCAACTTGTTGGTTATGGGTTAGTCGTAGGGCTTGCAGGCACTGGTGATAGTTCGCGGAATAAAACGACCGTTCAATCAATTGCAAATACGGTTAAAAATTTTGGAATTACAATCGATTCTAAAGATGTTCGCTCACGAAATGTAGCAGCGGTTCTGGTTACTGGAACATTACCACCATTCTCTGAAAAAGGAGACACCATCGATATTAAAGTGTCTTCAATTGGAGATGCTCGAAGCTTAGCGGGTGGAACATTAATTATGACTCCTTTACGAGCTCCGAATAACGAAATCTATGCATTGGCACAAGGCCCTTTAAGTGTTGGTGGTTATGCATTCGATTCATTTGATTCTGTGGTTCAAAAAAATCATCCTACCGTTGGTATTGTAAACGATGGTGGGTTAATCGAACGTAGTACCAGAGATTCCTTTTTAAAACATAATCAAATGCAGTTCATTTTGAATGAGCCTGATTTCGAGACAGTATCAAAAATTTCAGAATCTATTAATGGAAAACTTCGTGGTGTTCGAGCTGAGCCTTTACATGCGGGAAAAGTTAATATTCATTTTTCGAACTTATCTATGTCAGAAAAATTCAAATTAATCTCTGCAGTGGAGAATATTGAAGTCATTCCTCAGATTAAAGCTCGTGTTGTTATTAATGAGCGCACAGGAACTATAGTTGCAGGTGGCCAGGTAAAGATTTCTGATGTCACTATTTCACATGGCGATTTAAAGCTCGTAGTCAATACGAAATATCAAGTATCTCAGCCTTTCTTTATTGGCCGTGCAAATAATGGTGTAAATACTCAGGTAATTCCTGATACTGAAATTGAAGTTAAAGAAAAAATAGCTTCTTCTGTCGATGTTGAGAATGGTGCGAATGTCTCAAAGTTGGTCGAGAGTCTTCAGTCTCTCGAAGTGTCTACACGCGATATTATTATTATCTTACAAAGTATTAAACGTGCTGGTGCATTGCACGCCGAACTAATCGTTGAATAAGGAGTTGCAATGGAAATTAATGAGATAACAGCATCGGTTTCGAAAGCATTAACTGCCTTGGAACATATGCAAAGAACGACAGCTTTAAATATTCAAAATGCGGGAAATGATCTTGCTGTTTCACGGAGTTTTGATATTTCCGAAATCTTGTCGGCGGTGAACTCAGCCGAATCCGCAAAGTCTGCAACTGACGTTATGAACATTGTGGAGTCGCGTACCGTTACGACCAATCAAACAGTTCAGTTAGATCAAGAAGTCGTTACTTCTAGTCAGGTTTCTGGAAGATATACGACTTTGATCGAAAGTTATAACCGTCACCTGGCGTTGTACCAGTTGGCATTGGGCAAAGGTAAGTAAGATGGCTGAGTCGATTAGTGAAATTGCCAAATTGGGCATGAATTACCAGATGCTCGTATCTGAAATGGCTTCCAAAAAGATCGCGATGGCTAATGTCCCTGTTTCTCCAGAAGTGGCAAATTCGTCTGAGTTTAAAGCATTGTTGGGTGCATCGGAATCAAATACGGATTCTATGAAAACCAAACAAGTTCATGAGCCAGATAATCCAATGGCTGATGATAAGGGCATGGTAACTTATTTAGATATCGATGTTGCTTCTGAGTTTGTGAAGATGACTTTAGCAAAGCGGGCATATGAAGCCAATATTCGTATTTACAATAATGCGTCCAATATGAAGTCGAAAGCATTAGAAATAGGAAAGTAAAATGATAGAGCCGATCAGCGCGATAAGTGCAATAGGAAATTTAGTTGAGACGTCTAGTGTAACAACTGAAAATAATGTTGGTGAGCTATTCATCGAAAAGTTGAGTGAAGTTGATGAAACGATCAATGCTGCAGAAAGCAATCTCAACGCACTGGCATCGGGTGAAAGTATTTCAACGCATGAGCTTATGCTGTCAATGGAAAAGGCCAAGATGCAACTTGGAATGATAGTTGAAGTAAGAAATAAGCTCGTTGAGGCTTATCAAGAAATCACGAGAATTCAAATTTAGGAAGCTTCATGAGTACTAAAAACGTTACATTAATAAGCTTAATAGCTGCTTTGATTTTGGGCACTGTGTTTGCTTATTGGTATTTTCTGTCCGATCAAAAAGAAACATTAGTGTCTTCGTTGTCTGAAAAACAACAAGAAAGTGTTATTCGCTTTTTAGACAGTCAAGGTGTCGGCTATTCGAGTAATGAAAATGGTGAGATTCTAGTCGATCCTTCCATCATTCCTCTTTTACGAATGGAACTGGCCGAAAAAGGTGTTATTCAATCGGATCGTGTTGGCTTTGAAATCTTTACCGAGTCAGATTATGGAATGACCGAATTTGCACAAAAAGTTAATTTTCAGCGAGCTCTACAAGGCGAACTAGAGAAATCGATTATTACTATTGAAGGAGTTACTTCAGCACGAGTCCATATTGTATTGCCCAAAAAGGGAACTCTATTTAATAAAGATCAAAATGCAGCTGCTTCTGTACTGGTTCACTTAGAACCTGGATTTGCTTTGAATCGATCATCCATTAATGGAATTCAATATTTGGTTTCAAGTGCGGTTGATGAGTTATCTAAAGAAGATGTTACTGTGGTAAATAAAGAAGGAAAAGTTTTATCACAATCCGATGCATTAATGATGGATGAAGATGCCGACAGCTCTTTGAAAGGCGAAATAGAAGAGCTACTGTCACAATGGTTTGACAAAGACTCATTCAAAGTATCTCTTAATGTAGTGACGAATATCGATAAGAGAGAGAAATCAGTTGAGACGGTGTCTCCAGATGGAAAGGTATTTGTTACTTATGCAAAAGAATCTAAATCCGGTGGTTCTGCAAAGGTAAAAGGTGATGCTAACTCGACAACAGAGAAAAAGTATACCTATAGCAAAGAAATTGAAAAAATTGAATTTGCGCGTGGAAAGATTGAACGCATTAACTGCGCAATTATTATTAATGACTCTTTATCTGAAAATCAAAAGCAAGCGATATTTGATTTGGTTGCGGCAGCAATAGGCTATCAAGAAGAGCGAGGAGATACGCTCAAAATTAGTACATCGATTAAAGATATCATGCCTGAGCAACCGCCAAAGTCTGAGCCGGTTTTTGAGACGACCAGCGATAACAATACGCTAGTAATGGAGACTGATACTCCACCGCAAGAGATTCGTTCAGTCGGAATGGAAACGACTGAAGCATTAATTAATGAATATCAAAATTACTTAGTCGCTGTTGTTGCTGCAATTGTAATTATGATTCTGATTATTCTTGGTCAACTTATTGCCGGATTCAGAAGGTCTCGGAATGAGCAAAAAGCAACTTCAGAGTTAAAGAAATGGTTAGAGAGTGCATCATGACTCCAATTACGACACAGAGGTTGAAGGCTATTATTGCTGCTCGCTTATATTTAGGTGATGCAGTGGAGCAAAGTGAGATTGAAAGGCTTTTGAACGAAGAGGAGCTAGGTCATTTCAACATGGTGTTGGCCAACAATGAATTAACTCAATCTCTACGAACTATGAGTATGAAATCAATTTTAGACCTTGTGTCAACAAGCAGTAACAATACGAATTTATCTAATGAAAAAGTAACATCTAATATTTATGAATTATCGGATGTTAAAAGCTCAGACAGTCAGCTAGCTTCAAACACGCTAGAACTCATTAGTCAAATACGAGCAAGGTAAGGCTTAGCATATGTCATCTAATGGTAAACGCATTCTAGATATACCTGGTATGTCAAATGAAGTTTCTATTTCTGAAAAGGAAGCGGTAACTTCAGCGCCAGTGAGAAGTGAACTTGAACTTTTAAAAGAGAAGTTTGAGTCGGAACTGGCGTTAGCTAAGAAAAAGGCATTTGATGAGGGCTATTCTTCAGGAATAGAAGAAGGTAAGAAGCTCGGTGTTGAAGAGTTTCTAGCGAATAATGAATTAGAAGAATCAAATGTTATAAGCAGTTATCAAGAAAAATCGTCTGCTTTGACTGAGGCAATCAGTCAACTCACCGAATATTCATCATCGTTAAAAACTACTATTGAAACTATCAGCCAGTCATCGGATGAACGGGCTATCGCCATCGTTAGTCGTATTATTAAAGATTTGTATCTTGAAAAAGTCTACTCAGAAGAAGCTTTAAAAACTATGGTTGAAGGTGTTGGTAAAGATTTTGGTTTAGAAGGTTCAAGTGTCGTTTTATGCGGGAAAGGCGTGATAGAAAAGGTTGACGATACATCAAAGCTCTTTCAATTAGACTCTCGATTAGGCGAATTTGATATTGAAATTAAGACCGAACACCAGAGCTTTTTAATTAATTATGAAAAGTATCTCAAAGAGTTAGTTCGGATTTTAGGCGGTTAATGATCATGACTAATCTTGACGCTAAATTATCAAACTTACAATTGGTCCGGGAAATTGGTCGAGTTGAGCGATTCGTGGGCACTATTATTGAAGTTTCTGGTCTTTTCGCTAGCGTCGGGGATTTTTGTTCCATTTTAACTAAAAGTGGCCAGCAAATTAATGCTGAAGTGGTAGCGTTTAGAGACAATAAATTGCAACTGATGCCCTATAGTAGAGTAACTGGAATTTCCTTTGGTGATGAGGTTATAAAACATCTGACTCGAGCTGATATACCTGTTTCTGATGGTTTATTAGGCCGAGTTGTTGATCCGTTTATGACGCCTTTGGATAATATTGGCAAAATAGAAGCCGATGACAGAGTACCACTATTTCCAGAAGCCAGTAATCCACTCAACAAGAGTCGAGTTACAAAGCAGTTGCGGACCTCGGTGACCTTACTTGATAGTGCTTTGCCCATCGGTGAAGGACAGCGTGTAGGTATTTTTGCAGGTAGCGGTGTTGGAAAAAGTACGCTGTTTAAAGTTTTAGCGCAAAAAATGGAAGCGGATATACGTATTGTTGTCATGATTGGCGAGCGAGGAAGAGAAGTCGCCGAACTCGTAGAGGATTTCAAAAAATCTGGCGCGATGGATTCTACTATCATTATTGCCGCAAGTGCGGACCAACCCGCCTTAACGCGTTCTCATGCTCTGTTCGCTGCGACTTCAATTGCAGAGTATTTTGCGGCAAAAGATAAAAAAGTTCTTTTACTTGCTGATTCGATCACACGTCATGCATTGGCACAACGTGAAGTGGGATTAGCTGTTGGTGAACCACCTGCACTCCGTGGCTTTCCCCCTTCTGTTTTTGCACAGCTTCCATCGCTTGTAGAACGAGCTGGTAATTTCGAAAAGGGCAGCATTACCGCTATCTACACTGTTTTAGTAGAGGGCGACGATTTAGAAGAACCGGTTTCAGATAATATGCGTGCAATTTTGGATGGCCATATTGTTTTATCAAGAAAACTATCTGATAAAGGTATTTATCCGTCAATTGATATTTTGAAAAGTCGTAGTCGAACTATGGAAAATATGTTCGATAAATTGCAGTCTGGTCAGGCCGAAAAGGTACGTACCATCGTTTCGAATTATGAATCCGTTAAGGATTATATTGAAATTAGTGGTTATAAAACCGGTGTTGATGAAAGCTTAGATAGAAAAGTAAAGGATTATAATAGTTACATCGAGTGGATGACGAAAAACGACGGGTTTTATGAAGGCAACGTAGAGGTGTTGCGATGAGCAAGCTTCAAGAGTTCTTAGAACAGAGTCGAGTTGCTAAAAGTGCTCTTCAATCATTTGACCTTGAAGAGAAACGACTTATGTCACGGCTTTCTGAATTAGAACAGAAATATCAAGAAACCCTGAAGCGACAAGAAAACTCAATGAAAAAGCTAGACGAATTATCTCAATCGATACTTGATGCTGACAGGCAACGCAGTGCATCAGAGATGCAAGCGCTGCAGCTATTATATTCCGATCAATTAACCCACTATCACGACTTAAAACATCAAGTTGGCGAGCTAAACAATCATATTGAAGCTACGAAAACAAATTATGTATCCAACCGAAAAAAAATTGATACTTACTTTGATAAGAAGCGAATCACAGATCGTAAAATTACGCTGCTTCGTGATGAGAAATTTCAGTTAGATAACAGTGCAGCTTTTAATAAAGGTAATGCCAATGTCTGATTTATTATTGTTGCTTCAATCCGGAGCGAGCCAATCAAATACACTGCTAAAGAATGATTTTTCAAATAATGAACAATCGTCGTTTGATTTTTCGAAACTATTTAGTAGTGATTCAAGTGACCTTCAGTCTAACTTTGATCGTGCAAAGCAAGAAGCTGTTGACAGAGAGAAACAGGATGTGGTCACGACAGAGTTGTTTTTGAATGGTCGCAATACGGTTCAAGAAAGTAAAGATAATACTCTAGAGGAAGATATTCAATTTATAGAACAAGTTCGAACTGCTAAAAAGCTAGATCTTTCAAAAAGCTCATTTGAATCATTTATGAATTCAAACTCTACAGAACGTAGATTTTGTGAGAATGTTGAGGCATCATTATCGCCGAAAGTATTAACGATACCTGAAGTATATTACGCATCAATTGCTAGCGGTAAGATGGTATTTTCGAGTCAAGATTATGCATTAAACTTAAACGAAAAGAATACAAGCATTGTAGAAAATGCGGTGAGGTCTGAGCTTGTAAAGGGGAATGCATCTTTTGGACTGAAACAGGGGCCTTCCGTCGTAAACCGAGTAATTAAAAGTGACTTACAGCAGTCTTTAAACAATATTTCTTCTAATGTATATCAATCAAGTACTAACGATGTTTATGCAAAGGATGACGAGCGGCAGCGCTGGGTTCAAAATAACAGTACGCATTACAATATCGATGAGTATCAACGCAGAAACTTAATGATTTTAGAAAATAATCAGCAACTCAAGCTTTACTATAGAGATTATGGCTTTAAAGGCGATTTAAACCAATTAAAGTCAGATCTAACAAATTATTTTTTTAAACAGTCTCCCATTATGTCCATTAAAGTCAATGGCCAAGATATTTTGTAGGTGAAATTATGGAAATCGAAGCAATAGGTCGCCCCAATTCTACGACTGGGAATCAACAACAAACATCCTCTATTTCACAAGAAGAATTTATCGAGCTCTTCTTGGCACAATTGTCTTTCCAGGATCCTTTAGAGCCAATGGATAACAGTGAATTCTTAGCCCAGTTAGCTCAGTTTTCCAGTATTGCACAAATGGCAGAAAATGGAGAAGTACTTGAGAGCATCGCATATATTAATAATGCATCTCAAGGTGCGTCGTTGTTAGACAAAACCGTCGAAGTTCAAACGCCGTCGGGTTTATTATCAATGCAAGTTACAGCTGTGAACTTTACTCAAAGCGGCCTTCGAGTTGAAGGAACAACGTTAAGTGATGGCAGTATTGTTCGAGATATCAAGTTTTCACAGATCGTGAAGATAAATAATAACTAGGAGTGACTATGTTACAATCATTTTTCAATGGCCTCTCTGGCATGATTACTTTTTCTCACGGTCTTGATTCTGTGAGTAATAATATCGCAAATATGAACACACTGGGTTATCGCGGTTCAGATACTTTCTACAGCGCTCTGAACAGCGGCAATAGCTTTGCCGGTGTTAGAGCTGGTGGAGACTTTGTCAACACTACGGCAGGTGAAATTAGTGAAACAGGTAATGCAACGGACTTAGCCGTTCAAGGTAATGGATACTTCATTTTACGTAACGAAGGCGAAGTGTTTTTTACTCGAGCGGGTAATTTTAATTTTGACGACGATGGATTTCTAGTTGATCGAGCTACAGGTTATCGAGTGGCGGCTTTGGATGAGTTTGGCAATCTTACTGATATAAACATCGATGGTATGCGCCAATTAATGCCAGAAGTAACAACGCAAGTTAACTTCAGCGGTGATTTATCACGTGCGAGTCAGACTGGTGAAGCAACTGTCACCGTATTCAATTCTTTAGGTGAAGAATTAGAGTTAACGTTCGATTTCACTAACAATACTGCGAATACGCCTGGCAGTTGGTTAGTTTCAATTAAAGATGAGAACGACGTTGAGGTGGGAACGGGTGAAATACGTTTTAATGATGATGGAAGCCCACAAGCATCCTTCAATCAATTCGATATTACCATTCCCGGCTTAAATAATGGAACAGCGAATACCCCATTGGATCTAACCTTATATTTTGGTGAAGAAGGGACTTTAGCAGCAACAACTTCACTTAGTACAACGACCACAACTTCCAGTATTAATGCTAACATCGAAGATGGACGCGGCGTCGAAGGCTTAGTAGCGCTTAGTTTTAATGATAAAGGTGAAATGAACTTACTTTATTCAAATGGTGATACCGAAACGCCTTACCGAATAGCTCTTGCTACCTTTAATAATGAATCGTCCTTAATATATTCTGAAGGCAGCTTATATAAGGCACCTTCAAATATTGATGTCGAATATGGCCATGCTGATGATGGAGCATTTGGTACAATCGCAGGCGAGAGCCTAGAAAGTTCAAACGTAGATTTAGTCAGAGAATTTGCTGAGATGATAATCATTCAGCGAGGTTATCAAGCAAGTTCCAGAGCGATGAATATCGCTAATCAATTGGTCGAACAATTGTATGACAATACGAGAGGTTAGGTGTGTCTAAACCTTTCGTAAATTATTTGGCATTCAAAAAGTGCTCTATTGAATCGAGTGCTCTGGATTCAAAGAGTTATTTAATTGAATGGGCGGCTAATTGGTTCCGCAAAGATGTATCAGAATATATTAATACTGATTCTCTAAGCTTAACCTCACTAGAAAATATCCAAAGTAACTTGCACTTAATTAAGTGTGGCGACTGTGTCGTTGGCAGTATCAACGTAGATCAACTGCTTCATGTGGCTTTGGGTGACGAAGTGGTTTTATCAGAGCCTGACCAAGATGAGTTTGTTAAAAGAGTTTTGAGTCAGTTGGTTAGCTCATGTTTTTATGACGGAAACGTGAATGAAAGTATTGAACTATTATCTGTGGATGACTCTACTTGCGAATTGCTCAAAGATATTCAAATGACGACTCTATTATTCAATCAAGAGTTTGTATTGGGATTATGGGGTCAACGGTTTAGTTATGAGCATTCGAGTTTTGTCGAGTCATTAAATAAACTACCAGCTGATATGGGGCTTGATAATTCAAGAACAGTCGCATGTAACATTAAAAATGTGTTTGTTAAAGCATCGAGCCTGTCAAACTTAAAAAAAGATGACGTAGTTTGGACAAATGCTAAGTTAACTGATCGGTTCGCATTGATGATAGGCGAACACGTTATTGCTGACGGATACCTTGCTCGTATGGGTGAGAAAAAATCTGTCGTATTAAAGTAGGTGATAAGTATGGATAAAATTGAATTAAAAGAAGTTTCTGAAAACGATTTTGAGAAAAGCTTGGATAATGCCGCTGATTTAACCGATGAGATTCTTAATGACTTGGAAGTATCAATTGATGTATTAATCGGAGCAAAAAACATTAAAGTCTCAGAGCTCAAAGACCTCAAAATCGGTAATGTTTTAAAGTTGGATACAAAAGTTAGTGAGCCGGTGAAGTTAGTTTACAACGGAAAAATATTCGCAGTTGGAGAGTTGGTTACTGATGGCGAACATATTGGTATAAAAATATTACAGAGTGCATCTGAGTAATCAAATGGAAGAATTAGACCTTCGAGCTACAGAGCCTGCATTTGGGGCAACTTGGTTTATCGTTGTTGGGCTTTTGCTTGCGATATTTATTTATTTGAAGTTTGCTAATAAAGAGCTTCTTCAGAGATTTATTGCAAATAATAAGAAAGATGAACGATATGATATGCAAACTGTTAGTCAGCTTCATGATGCAAAGGTGATTAAAGTAACTGTCGAAGGGAAAGAAACCTTTATATATTCAGACTCTAAAACCTCATTTGAAATGAAGTTTAAAAATGCTGTTAATCAAAAGGAAATTGAGGTTGTAGATAGCGCTACGAATGAGGATAAAGACAATGTCTGATCCAATGCAGATACTTATTCTTGTTACAAGCTTATCGTTTATACCGCTTTTGGTTGTAGCAGCAACAACATTTACTCGGTTCGTTATTGTTTTTTCAATGCTTCGGTTCGCTCTTGGATTGCAGCAAACGCCTCCGAATTTGGTTATTATCACGCTTTCTGTTTTTCTCAGTATTTTCGTTATGAAAGATCCGTTAAATGAGCTTTATTCCGAAACGATAACGCCTTACATTGCGAAAGAACTGTCTGCCGAAGATGCTTTTCAAAAGGGTTCTCTTACCTTAACCAAGTTTATGGTCACACAAACGAAAGAGGAAGATCTTGCGCTCTTTGTAAAGTTGTCTGATTCGCAAATGCCAAAGACCGTTGAAGAAGTGGAGTTTACTCAAATTATTCCCGCGTTTCTCTTAAGCGAATTGAGAACAGCATTTAAAATCGGTTTTATGATCTTTTTACCGTTTTTGTTGGTTGATTTAGTTGTTTCGAGTGTTCTTATGTCACTTGGTATGATTATGTTACCGCCGGTCACAATCTCATTACCCATTAAAATTATGTTATTTGTATTAATCGATGGATGGAACCTGGTTGTTCAGTCTCTAATTAGTAGTGTGCGTTTTTAGATCATGGTAGAGGAACAACTCTGGATTCAGTTCGAAGAAGCACCAACAAATGAAAATATGACTTTGTTGTATCAGTTTTATAAAGAATGGGTCGATCAAGAAGCGAAGAATCTATTTTTTGCCCTAGGGTTATCAAATGTTGAACTTGATGATGTTTTACAGATCGCCCGAGTTGCCATAATTGATGCCATCAATAAATTCGATATTCATCGCTCAAGTCAATTTAAGATGTATGCGCGAATAAGAATTAAGGGTGAGATTATTAACAAACTCCAAGCTTACTCCGAAGAACAAGCCATGCTCCGCTCAGTCATCAAGCAATCGAAATCTGAGATGATAAAGGGCAAAGAAAATGACTTATTTAACTCAATCATCAAGGTCGTCATTGCCCACACTCAAAATATCTTGTACTACGATTATTTCAATCAAATTAAGCAGGCTAATCCACGTGTGGAGTGGGCAAAAGAGGCGGAGGAACTTCAACTTGCCTTAGAGCGTGGCTTGAATAAACTGACCAACAATGAGCGATCAGTGATTGAACTCATTTACTTTTACGGCTTAGCCTATAACTCGATTGCTGACAATTTAGGTATGACAAAAAGTCGGGTCTCTCAGTTGGCCAAATCAGGCTTACAAAAGCTCGAGCAATATTTTTCAGTCGTCATTCCCGAATATACTTCCTTTTAATACAGCTTTTCTTTAATCGAGTATTTTTCCATATAAATACTGTGTTTAGAAATTTCTAACTTTCTCTCAAAATCTATTATTCTAAGCAAATCTCATTAAGAGAATTGAGAATATCCTCAATAGTTGGAGATATTGTCAGCCTGACAGGCATAACCCACTGAAATATTTGGATAAAGATACCTGTGACTTTTCTTGCTTAATTTTCAAAATATCCTATCTAAACCTGACTTTAGCCAATTTTCTGCTATATAAAAGATATATAAAAAAATACTTTGGGACTTTGACTTCAAGAATGGGAACAAAAACGTCGGTCAGTTGTGGTGAGCAACTAAACATTCAGCACGTTGAGGGTTTAAAAGATCGTTTAATTAAAGCTCTCGATAAAGAACCCGAGTACTGCACTCTAAACGTCAGCAAAGTAGAGAAAGTCGACTCTGCCGGGCTCCAACTCCTCTATGCTTTTTTAAAAGAGTCAGACAAGAGAAAAATTAATATTCATTGGCAAAACCCAAGCGAAGCTTTCCTTACGAGTGTTGCATTATTGGGCTTATCTGAAGAGTTAAAGTTACAAGACTGATTGGAGATAATTAATGACTAAGATTTTAGCCGTAGATGACTCGAGCTCTATGAGACAGATGGTTACTTTTACTCTTAAAAGTGCAGGTTTCGATGTGGATGAAGCTTCGGATGGTCAAGAAGCTCTTCAGGCTGCAAAGTCTTGCAAGTACGATGTTGTTATTTCCGATGTCAATATGCCGAACATGGATGGAATTACGCTCGTCAAAAACCTACGCCAGTTGCCTGATTACAAATTTACACCAATATTAATGTTAACGACTGAATCAACGGGCGATAAAAAGTCGGAAGGCAAGCAGGCTGGAGCAACAGGATGGATCGTAAAGCCTTTTAATCCTGATCAACTTCTGACAACCGTTAAGCGTGTAATGGGTTAATAGCAATAAATGATGGAATGAATTATGAGTATCGATATTAGCCAATTTCATCAGGTTTTCTTTGAAGAAAGTATGGAAGGCCTCGATGTTATGGAACAGTCATTGTTAGAGCTCGACCCAGAGAGTGTCGACTCGGAATCAATCAATACCATATTTCGTGCTGCACATTCCATCAAAGGAGGGAGCGCTACATTCAAGTTTGACGAAGTTGCTTCATTCACTCATATATTGGAAACGTTACTGGATGAAATGAGGAATGGTGATCGTCCCGTGACGGCACAAGCGGTTGATCTCCTGTTGAAGTCGGTTGACTGCTTAAGATCGATGTTTAACCTGCTGCAGAACGAAGAGCCTATCGACGATAATCTCTACCAAGATATAGCCAAACAATTACAAGCAATGACAGAGCAAAGCGGCAATGACGTGCAAATTCAGAGTGACAACTCAGAACAGTCTACTATTGATTCATCCAGTAGTGAGTTAAGTCGAGACAGCGAATTGAATTGTTGGTCCATTAAATTTGTACCTGAGCCACAAATATTGCGCACGGGTAATGAGCCGATTCGTATGTTTCGTGAATTGGAAACGTTAGGAGAGTTATCGGTTAAAGCTAAAGTAGAAAAAGTGCCCGGTATTCTTGAACTTGAAGAGGACGCTTGTTTTCTTAGTTGGGACTTAATGCTTCAAACAGAAAGCTCGAAGGAGATAATTGAAGAAATCTTTGAATGGGTACTTGATGAATGTACTCTGTCGATTGAACAAATCTCTCAGTCTGTTTCGTCCTCCAAAGATGAGGCACCCACACCTACTATTCAACAAATGACGAAGCCTTCATTAGACAAATTTGAAGATAGCAGACCCTTTAAGGATGATGAATCCATAGCAGTAAAATCAGATACTGCCCAAATAAAATCAACCTCTACAACTATTGTTAAAACTGAGGATGGGCAAAATGATAAACCGGGTAAGCCGGTAAATTCAGCTGCCAGTTCAATTCGAGTCAGTATTAATAAAGTTGATAATCTCATTAATCAAGTGGGTGAATTAGTTATTACTCAGTCAATGCTCGGTCAGATGGGTGAAACATTTAATGAGTCTATGATCGATCGATTAAAAGAAGGTTTGAGTCAACTGGAGCAAAATACGAGAGAGTTGCAAGAAAGTGTTATGCAGATTCGAATGTTGCCAATTAGTTTTGTATTTAGTCGCTTTCCTAGAATGATGCGAGATTTAAGTGGTCGTTTAAATAAAAAAATTGAACTCGTCATAAAAGGCGAGTCAACTGAACTCGACAAAACAGTCATGGAGCAAATCGGCGACCCGCTGGTTCACTTGGTTCGAAATTCTGCGGATCATGGCATTGAAATGCCTGAGAAAAGAGTTGCTGTTGGCAAACCTGAATTCGGGACCGTTACTTTAGATGCTTATCACGAAGGCGGGAATATTGTTATAAGAATCGAAGATGATGGCGCGGGTATCAATACTGAACGAATCAGGGAAAAAGCACTACAAAGAGGCATTATCCATCAAGATGCTGAGCTCAGTAAAGATCAGATTAATCACTTAATATTTGAGCCCGGTTTTTCTACGGCTGATGTGATTTCTGATGTATCAGGGCGTGGTGTGGGTATGGATGTTGTTAAGAAAAATATCATTTCATTGGGCGGAACAGTTGATATTGAATCAGAGTATGGTGTAGGAAGTTCATTCATCATACGGTTGCCATTAACATTAGCGATTCTCGATGGCCAATTAGTTCGAGTTGGTGATCAGATTTACATTGTTCCGTTGACCTCCATTATTGAATCGATGCAGTTGAAAACCAAAGATCTTGTTAGCGTTGCTGGTAATATGGAAGTTTTTAAATTAAGAGATGAGCATATTCCTCTAGTTCGATTGTATGAGAGTTTCAACATTAAAGCTGATTCCCAGAATGATCAGACCTCAACCGTCGTCGTCGTTGAAGGCGGAGGAACAAAAATTGGCTTGATGGTAGATGAGTTACTATCACAGCAGCAAGTCGTTATTAAAAGTCTTGAGTCGAACTTCGTCGCTATAGAGGGAATTTCTGGCGCAACTATTCTAGGTGATGGAAAAGTCGCATTAATCTTAGATGTCTCAGGAATGGTAAGTCGAAGTACCAGAGCAAAATCTAAAAGAGGTGTGAAGGCCGCATGAGTCAACAGTTACAACCCCTCGAGACTGAAGATTTGACAGAAACAGACGATGTTTTCCATACACAGTCTGATTCGGATAATCAGTTTTTAAGTTTTGAGCTCGATCAAGAATATTATTGCGTCGATATTTTATCGGTTTCTGAAATTCGAGGTTGGTCGACGCCTACAATATTACCGAATTCTTTGGAATATATAAAAGGAGTTATCAATATACGAGGCAACATTATTCCGGTAATCGACCTTCGAATTAAATTGGGGTTAGAACCCCAAGAGTACAATAAAGAAACTGTCGTTATAATTCTCAATGTTATGCAAAAGTCAAATCAAAAAACTATAGGGATTGTTGTCGATTCTGTATCGGACGTTTTTAATTGCTCTGATGATGATATTAAACCTCCTCCAGAAACCATGCAAAACATTAACACTGCTTTCATACGCGGTTTATGCGATACCAATGAGTTGGTAACCGTAGTGTTGGATGTTGAAAAGTTACTCGATTTAAATCCTGTACAAGAATACTACCAGAGCTTATGAAGGTCGCTATGATCAAGTCATTAGATAATCATCAATATTTATCATTCCTCATCGAAGAAGAAGAGTATTGCGTGAATATACTTACGGTTCAAGAAATAAGAGGTTGGGAAAAGACTAAACCGATTCCTAACTCACCCAGTTATGTTAAAGGTGTTGTAAACCTGAGAGGCAATGTTATACCTATCGTTGATTTAAGGCTCAGATTTGGTGTGCAACAGCAAGAGTATACGGCAACAACGGTAGTTATTTACTTGCGAGTCCAAACAAGCAGTAAGCAACAAGTTATCGGTGTGGTCGTTGATGCCGTTTCTGAAGTTTATACCATCGAGCCGAATGAATTAAAACCTTGTCCAGAGTTTATCGGTGCAGTCGATGTCCAGTATTTGGATGCGATTGCTGTCGTAAATGAAAGCATGGTTGCAGTCATTAATATGGATAAAGTTTTTGATATTCGAGAACTCCAACAACTCGCAGTAGCTTAATTAAAATATTCCAGGAGACATCAATGTTAGCAAGTTTATTTGGAAATACAGCACAAAAAGACAAAGGCAATTACATCGATGATATGAAAGCTGCTTTAGTTGATTTAACAACGGTTAAATTAATGATCGCTGATCTCGATGGTAATATTTTATATTGTAACGCTTCGGTTGAAGAAATGCTGCGAGAACATGAAAAAACCATTCAACAAGCTCTACCCTCGTTTGATGTCAGTCGTATCGTTGGTAGTAATTTTGACTCTTATCATAAAAATCCTTCACATCAACGCTCGATATTATCCAATCCCGATCGATTGCCCTATCAGAGTGAAATTACTGTCGCAGGATTAAGTTTCCGATTAACTGCATTTGCATTAAGAGATGGACAAGGTGCTCATATCGGCAATGCCGTTCAGTGGGAAGATATTACTGAAGAGAAGAAGAACCAGATCGCGATTGGTCGGCTAACCTCTACGGTCGATAATGCGACGGTGAATATAATGATGGCTGATAATGACTTCAATATTACTTATATGAACCCATCTCTTATCAAAATGTTAAAAGTTCGAGAACATGCCTTGCAGTCTGTGTTTCCAGGATTCAGCGTAGATAATTTGATTGGTCGAAGTATCGATGTGTTTCATAAAAATCCAGCGCATCAAAGAGGGATTTTGTCAGATACTTCAAGGCTTCCTTTTAGCTCTAAAATTAATGTGGCCGGAATAGAGTTTAAACTAACCGCCTTTGCGCTAAATGATAAACATGGCAATCGATTAGGTAGTTGTGTCCAGTGGGAAGATTTAATGTCGGATCCCGATTTTGCAAATTTCAAAGGTCAAATTGATGCAATGGGAAAATCGACAGCTGTTATCGAGTTCAATATGGATGGTACGATAATAGAGGCTAACGATAACTTCTTAAATGCCATGGGGTACTCGCTCGATGAAATAAAAGGTCGTCATCACAGTATGTTTGTTGAAGATGAGTATAGAACTAGCCATGAATACAAAATGTTTTGGGAGCAACTCAATCGAGGACAATACGCAACTGGTGAATATAAACGTATAGGCAAAGGTGGTAAAGAGGTGTGGATACAAGCATCTTATAATCCTATTTTGGATATGCATGGAACTGCATTTAAAGTAGTCAAGTACGCTAGCGATGTGACGCCTAGAAAAAGAGCCGTTGAATTAATAAAAGAATCCTTAAAGTCTTTATCGGAAGGTGACCTAACGAATACGATTAGTGAGAATGTCGATGAAGATTTTATCGAGTTGAAAGAAGCGATGAATCAAACATTGGATAATTTGCAAACTATGGTGTCATCGATTGTTGAAGCTTCTGGAAACATTTCTAGCTCAGCAAAAGAAATTTCTCAAGGAAATGCTGACTTAAGTCAAAGAACCGAAGAGCAAGCATCAAGTCTTGAAGAAACAGCTTCAAGTATGGAAGAGCTAACGACAACAGTGCAGAAAAACGCTGAATCGTCAAAAGAAGCGAATCAGCTATCTATCACTGCAAAGAATTTAGCAGAAGAGGGAGGTGAGGTTGTTGGTCAAACGGTTAATGCTATGACGGAGATTGAAGCTGCTTCGAAAAAAATATCCGACATCATTGGTGTTATTGATGAGATTGCTTTCCAAACAAATTTATTGGCCTTAAATGCATCTGTTGAGGCGGCTCGAGCCGGTGACCAAGGTCGAGGTTTTGCGGTCGTTGCTTCTGAGGTCAGAAATCTGGCGCAACGAAGCGCTGGCGCCGCTAAAGAAATTAAAGAGTTAATCAAAGATAGTGTGACCAAGGTTGCTGATGGTTCTCGATTAGTTGATCAATCAGGTAAGACTCTGGCATCCATTATCGAAGCTGTCTCTAACGTGTCCAGTATCACAAGTAGTATCGATAATGCATCGCAGGAGCAAGCTTCAGGGATAATGCAAGTTAATGAAGCTGTGACACAAATGGATGAAATGACGCAGCAAAACGCGGCCCTTGTTGAGCAGGCTGCTGCATCAGCAGAGTCTCTAGAAGAGTTGGCTGCAAATCTGCTGGAACGGATGTCATTCTTTAATACTGGCAGTGAGGAAGTTACAAGTCGACCCATTAAATCTCCCATGAAGCGAGGAAGTGCAGCAAAACGACCCGCAAAGCCTATTCTCGACGATGATGATGAATGGGAAGAGTTTTAACTTCATAGGTCTGTAGTAATGACTAAGGAGTTTTCCTTTACTCGTAACGACTTTCAACAAGTGCGCAAAATTGTCGGTCAAACGGCGGGTATCAATCTCGGCGAACACAAGTACGAAATGGTGTATGGTCGTTTGGCGCGTCGATTAAGATCGACCGGGATTAAAAAGGTCAGTGATTATCTGGCCTTTATGCAGGATGATCCTGAAGAAAATATTCAGTTCATTAATGCAATAACAACTAACCTCACCTATTTTTTCAGAGAAAGCCATCACTTTGATTTTTTGAGCAGCACAGTGATCGATTCAGTTGTAAAAACGCACTCGAATGACAAGCGGGTGAGGATTTGGAGTGCTGGCTGCAGTACTGGCGAAGAGCCCTACAGTATCGCATGGTCAATGAGGCTTTTTCGGAAAAAATACGAAAGTTGGGACTTTAAAATATTAGCGACCGACTTAGATACAGCGGTTCTCAATACTGCGCGACAGGGAATTTATGGCGAAGAACGAATACAGAAATTGGATAAATCAATCATTAGTAAGCTGTTTTCTTCAGTGGGCTCAGGTCGATATCAAGTTAAAAGTCAATTTAGAAAAGATATTTTTTATAAAAAATTAAATCTAATGAATAGTAACTGGCCAATGAAAGGTAAGTTTGATGTGATCTTTTGTCGCAATGTATTAATTTACTTTGATCGCCCAACTCAGCAAAAGCTAATTGAAAAGTTTCGGCAAAATCTGCATCAAAATGGTTATTTGATTTTAGGACACTCAGAATCTATTGGAAGCCAGTTGAAAAACTTTCAACCCATTGGACGAACCATATTTCAAAAGCGGTAACTGAATGAGAAGCATGAACACACAAGATGTCCCAGAGGTTTTGCCAGGATTTGAAAATATAAATCGTTACTTTGATAAAGTTAATCAAAAGTTTTCCGCAAAAATAAAGCCTGGAGAATACTATGTGACGCGTAATGAAGAGTTAATTGTAACGGTTCTTGGTTCCTGTGTGTCTGCTTGTATTAGAGATAAAGTGAATCTTATTGGTGGGATGAACCATTTTATGTTACCTATTACTCCAGATATTGCAAAAACACCGATAAGCGTTACCAGTCAAACGGCTCGCTACGGTAATTTTGCTATGGAGTTTTTAATAAACAATATCATTAGAAATGGTGGTGAACGTCGTTTTCTCGAAGTTAAATTGTTTGGTGGATCTCGTATCATTCGACAGATGTCAGATATTGGTCAGAAAAATATCGAGTTTATTCAGCAGTACGTAAAATCAGAAGCTTTGAAAGTTTTGGCTAAAGACTTGGGAGGCACAAGCCCACGTAAAGTTGTTTACGACCCTATTTCTGGAATGGTTCGTATCAAGCGATTAAAAAATCTTCATAACGATACGATTGTCGAACGTGAAACAACTTACCTACACAATATAGAAAAAACCTCTAATCAAGGTGATGTGGAGCTATTTGATTAATGAAAAAAATCAGAGTTCTTATTGTCGATGATTCTGCCTTAATTCGATTGTTATTATCCGAAATATTATCGCAAGATAAAAGCATTAATATTGTGGGAACTGCGAGTGATCCTTATGAAGCTCGAGAAAAAATAAAAAAAACACATCCTGATGTCATTACGCTTGATGTCGAGATGCCTCGCATGGATGGTTTAACATTTTTATCCAATTTAATGCGATTAAGGCCCATGCCTGTGGTTATGATTTCTACCTTAACTCAAAAAGGGGCTGATGTAACTTTAAGAGCATTAGAGTTAGGCGCTTTCGATTTTGTCTGTAAACCATCGACACAGATCAAAGAAACACTAACGGAGTACAGTCAGGAGATTATAGAAAAAGTTAAAGCCGCAGCTCACTCCAATATCTCTTCAGCTGCATTGACTATTCCCAATAAACCTACAGCCGCGATTAAACAACAGAGTCAACAATTTGAGTTAATTGCGATAGGCGCTTCTACTGGTGGAACAGAGGCAATTAAAAACGTTGTTAGTGCGTTACCGACGGGACTACCGCCCATTGTAATCGCTCAACATATTCCTGATGTTTTTTCTACGTCTTACGCAAAGCGACTCGACTCCCTAACAGAGTTAACTGTTTTGGAAGTAAGGTCTACTCAAGAGCTTAAGCAGAGCCACGTATACATAGCGCCAGGTGACGACCACTTGCTGGTAACTAAACGGCAGGGGAAACTTTTTGGTTCGATAGAGAAAACTGAACTGGTTAATCGTCATCGACCCAGTGTCGACGTGCTTTTCGATTCTGTGGTAAAAGCGACTGGGAAAAAAACCTTGGGAATCATACTGACAGGAATGGGAGCTGATGGAGCTGCTGGTTTAAAAAATATAAAATTAGCAGGTGGTATTACTCTCGCGCAAGATGAAGCATCCAGTGTTGTTTGGGGTATGCCGGGAGCGGCAGTAAAAATGGATGCCGCTACCAAAGTATTACCCTTACAAAAAATTCCGCAAGCAATCGTGCGCTTTATATCAAGCGACTAAAACAATTTTATTAACTTTCTGTCGGTAATCCAGCTTTGAACCAACTAACGTATCCCCCATCAACGGAAATGCAATGCTGAAATCCCATTTCTCCTAATGATTGAGCAGCGAGAGCAGAGCGTCCTCCAGACTGGCAATACAAATATATAGTTTCTTCGTTTAAACCATTTGGGAATTTTTCCTGAACGGCAGGGTGCCCAGATATTTGAAATTCGAGTACACCACGTGGAATATTGATCGCACCTGGTATGTGTCCTTGGGCGTATTCCCCAGGTTCTCGAACATCGATAACCAGTTTATTTTCCAGTCCGCGTTCATTGAGCTCGTTCATATTAATTTCTTTAACTTTTGACTTTGCCTGCTTAACAAGATCTTGAGCTGTTTTCATATTTTCACCAATAATCAATAGGTTACAAGGGTTGTTTAAACTAAAATGTTAAATTAATTATACGTTAATAGAGAGATATAATTCTACAAATTGTCTTGTATTTTAGCACTTTCTAATATAAAATTTATTTAAATTAGAAATGTCTAATGTAGCATAGAGACAAGAATTCGATGAAAGATAAAATCATACATTTTTCAATCAATCGCGCCAAACAAGTTTATTGGTTAATTGCTTTGGTCACTTTCAGTTTGACGGCATTTATTCCTCTTATTCAAATTGATACTGACCCTGAGAATATGTTGCCAAACGATCAGCCGGATCGTGTTTTTCATAACTCGGTAAAAGAAGAATTTAGACTACACGACATGATTGTTGTCGGTGTGGTTAATGAAAACAGTATTTACAACCCTGAATCACTTAAAGCGATAGATCAGCTCACTCAATATATTTTGACCATTGAAGGGGTGATTCAGCCAGATTTAATGTCATTAAGTGTGGTTGATAACATCACACAAGTGGATAGGGGAACCATTCGTTTTGATTGGTTAATGAAAAACCCGCCAGAATCGAAAGAAAAAGCGCTGCAAATAAAATCGGATGTTAAAAGGTTACCGCTTTTATTAGATACATTGGTGTCTAACGATGATAAAGCTGCGTCGATCTATGTTCCAATACAGGATAAAGATGAAAGTTACCGCATTTCTCAAGAAATAAATTCTTATCTCCAAACAATAAATAGTCAAGATGCGTTTCATATTACAGGATTACCTGTGGCCGAAGATACCTTTGGATTTGAAATGTTCGTACAAATGGGTATTTCTGCGCCTATGGCGGCGGCGATGATTTTTATTTTGATGTTTTTATTCTTTCGGAATTTAACTTTTGTAATCGCACCGATGATTGTGGCGATGGCAACAGTACTTGCCACTATGGGACTATTAATTGCTTTTGGTTTCACCGTTCATATTATGAGTTCAATGATTGCAATTTTTTTGATGCCAATTGCCGTCGTCGATTCCGTTCATATTATGTCGGAATTTGCCGACCGCTATAAACCCGGGTTAGAAGTAAAAAAAGTCATAGAGGAGGTTGTCGGGCATTTATTTCGTCCCATGTTATTTACCTCTATTACGTCAACAGTGGGATTTCTATCGTTAAGTCTGACACCAATACCTCCGGTACAAATATTCGGTGCGTTTGTTGGATTTGGAATTTTGCTAGCGTTCATCTGGACAATTTTGTTTATGCCTGCCTACATTTCAAGGATGTCAGAAAAGCAGTTATTGGCGCTACAAACTCAAATACACAAACATGAATCGGCTGATACACGCTTAAGTCGCACTCTCAAACGGTTAGGAAGATTTTCAGTCGGCTTCTCTAAGTCTATAGTATTACTTTTTATTGGCGTTGTGATTGTCAGTTGGTATGGCATTCAAAAGATAGAAATTAATGATAATCCGGTTCGTTGGTTCAAAGAAGAACATCGTATTCGAGTTGCCGATAAGGTTTTGAACGAACACTTTGCGGGGACCTACAATGCGTTTCTGGTTCTTTCAATGAAAGATCCTGAGTCTCAGAAATCACAGTTAACCCAAATTTTAAAAGAACAAATAACAAACTTATCAGAATCGAAAGAAAAAGATGAGTTGGTAGAAAAGCTCAGTTCGGATGTTAGTATCCAAGAATTGGTCATTGACATTGACAACGCTCTGTTTGAAGCAAATGCTGCCGATCAAAAAATTTACGAAAACCTATTATTATTGATAGAAAAATATCAGTCCAATATCAACTATTTTACGCAGCCTGAAACTTTAGAATATGTTGAATCTTTGCAAGAACATCTAATGCAAACCGGATTGATTGGTAAAGTAAACTCATTAACCGACCTGATTAAAACAGTAAACAGACAGCTATACAGCGGCCAAGCAATAGACTTTCGCTTACCTGATTCACAGAATGGAATTGCTCAAGCTTTGATACAGTTTCAATCATCTCATCGCCCACAGGATCTTTGGCATCTGGTGACTCCCGATTATCAGAAAACGGTTTTATGGTTACAGCTTACTAGTGGCGATAATCAAGCAATGAACCAAGTCATGACCGAGGTCGATCAATTTATTGAACAAAAGCCGTTACCTGAACAAATGGAATTTCGTTGGGCAGGAAAGACCTATATCAATGTCGTTTGGCAAGAAGCCATGGTTTCTGGGATGTTAGATAGTTTAATCGGCGCGTTTATTGTTGTTTTGGTTATGATGATTATTCTATTTCGTTCAATCAGTTTTGGTGTTTTGGCCATGCTGCCATTATCGATAACGATTACTTTTATCTATGGTGTCATTGGTTGGATCGGTAAAGATTATGATATGCCAATTGCGGTATTGTCTGCTCTAACACTTGGTTTATCAGTTGATTTTGCGATTCACTTTATTGAACGCGCACGAGCGTTATTTGATCAAACGGGTGATTTTAAACAGATGATAGGATTAATGTTTGATGAACCTGGACGGGCAATTTCACGTAATGCGATTGTTATCGCAGTAGGATTTACACCTTTACTATTGGCACCCTTGGTTCCATACATTACCGTTGGTGTCTTTCTCGCAACCATTATGGCAGCTTCTGCGTTAGTCACATTATTAATGTTACCGGCAGCGATGAATTTGCTAAAAGCCTTTATTTTTAAACCTTAATTGACGAGGAATAACAATGAAGTATTTTGATTCAAAAATTTTAAAACCGGTGCAACGATTGTTTAAAGTGGTTGTAATTGGTTTAAGTTTACTAGGGTGGTCATTTGCGATTGCTGAGCCAAAAGACGTCTCTGAGATTATTGAGAAAGCAAATTTAGCCTCCTATTATGCTGGTGCTGATGGTCGAACTGATGCACGAATGAAAATCGTCGATAGTCAGGATAGAGCGCAATATAGACAGTTTGTGATTGTACGAAAAGATAACTCCGATGGGGGCGAGCAACAGTATCTGGTTGTTTTTTCAAGACCTGCTGATGTTCGTGACACCGTATTTCTGGTTCATAAAAAGCCGACAAGTGATGATGATCGGTGGTTATATTTACCTGGACTTGATTTAGTAAAACGAATATCGGCCGGTGATAAACGTACCAGCTTTGTTGGTTCCCATTTTTTCTATGAAGATGTATCAGGTCGCTCTCCACAACTGGATAAGCATGAGTTAGTTAAAGAAGATAACGACTATTTCTATTTAAAACATTTTCCGAAGCAACCGGAAACGGTTGAGTTTAGTTTTTACGAATCGAAAATTAGTAAGTCAACGTATTTACCGATGCGAGTTACTTATTTTGATACAAATAAACAACCATTGCGCACCATGGAGGTTAATGAGGTTGAGACGGTAGAAGGATATCCAACGGTTACCGAGTCTAAAATCACGGACCATAAATTAAACGGATATACCATAATGCAATTTCGATTCATGAATTATGACTTATCCATTCCTGAATCTGTGTTTACCGAGCGCAGTCTACGTAATCCTCCAGAAGAATGGCTAAAGCGGACAAATCAATGAAGCTACCATTGATATCCTTTTCCTTCGTCGGTTTTCTGTTGCTAGCTTCACTGTCCATTCAGAGTCGAGAACAGCAGGAGGTTAATTCAGAGGAGTGGGGTGAGAATGATTGGGGAGACACTTGGGAAGCCGATAAGAGCACTAATTTACACGGCTTTGCTGAGTTAGCGACGTCACAGCTTATTGCAAGTTCAAATAACGAGAACAGTCAGCCACTGGAAGAAGTTCGATTGCAATTATCATGGGATGATAAAATCGGTTCCGTTGATGTCGCGGTAATTGCCGATGTTTGGCACGATCAAGTGATTGACGATACCAACGGCGATTTTCGCGAAGCAAATTTTGCTTGGACTATGGGTGAATCTACGGATGTAAAGATTGGTCGGCAAATATTAACCTGGGGTGTTGGTGACCTGATCTTTATTAACGATTTATTCCCCAAAGACTGGGTATCGTTTTTAACAGGGCGAGATGATGAATATTTAAAATCACCATCGGATGCCTTACGAATGATTTGGTATGGAGATTCATTGAACTTGGACTTGGTGTTGGTTCCAGAGTTTGAGTCAGATAAGTATTTAAATGGCGAAAAGCTCAGTTTCTATATACCGTCTCTGGGTATTGGAAAACCGGACTCACCTTTCAGTGCTGTCCGACCAACTCATTCGGATTATGAAGTCTCTCTGCGATTGTTTGGGACGGTTGATGGAACTGAGTGGGGTATTTATAGCTATCGTGGTTTTTATAAAAGTCCAGAAACGTTTAGTGAATCAGGTCAGCTAACTTTTTCTCGCCTAAATGTTATTGGTGCCAGTTTACGTCAGTCGATATTTTCGGGAATTGGTAAGTTTGAAATTGGACACTATGAAAGTATCGACGACAACAAGGGCACGCTATCGAATATACCTAACAGTCAGTGGCGATTGCTTTTGGGTTATGAGCAAGAGTTAATTAAAAACTTGTCAGGTGCATTTCAATTCTACGTCGAGAAAACGGAGAATTATGATGCACTAATATCGAATAGTTTAGCGCCAGACATTGAGCCCAACGAATGGCATAAAGTTTTAACTTCACGACTAACTTTTCAAGCACTACAACAAAATTTAGTTTCATCTTTTTTTGTGTTTTATTCACCCGATGATTCAGATTGGCATGTTCGAATGAAATCGGATTATCGAATAAACGATGCCTGGAAAATTTCGGGAGGCATTTACTGGTTCGAAGGCGAAGATGAATTTACCTTCTGGTCTCAGTTTCAGGAAAACTCTTCAGCATGGATACGACTAAGATATCAATTTTAATGCATGAGTTAATTGAGGAGTCTACAATGATTCATAAACAACGATTATCACTTGAAAAAACGCTCGATGCCTTTGCGGGCTTCATGGTACTTGTGTCTGTTTCTTTAACAGTTTGGGTACATCCCAACTTCATTTGGTTTACCGTTTTTATTGGCGCAAATTTATTGCAACAATCTTTCACGGGCTTTTGTCCTGCTAGCATTATAATGCATCGAGTATTTCACATTAAATCTGAACGAGAGCTGCTGGAAAAAGAATTTAGAGCCACTCAGTCGGCTCCGCAATAAATTCCATGTAAGGTATTTATAATGACTGAGGCAGGGCCATCGGCGAGAGAGTAAAAAATTGTTTGCGACTCTCGTCGAGTCACCACGAGTCGATCATTTCTTAAAATAGCTAAATGTTGTGAGAGAGCCGATTGGGAAATCTTAATTTGTTCATTGATATCGGTGACAGAGAGCTCTTTTTCATTGAGTAAGCATAATATTTGCAAGCGAGTTTCATTGCTCAGTGCTTTCAGTAAACGACTGGCTTCACTAGCATGTTGCTTTAGCTGCGTCATCTTTTCCATTGGTTTTTACCAATAACTTCTATAATTAATCTTTTGCGGTATCTGTTAATAGTTTACCATAATATTATAATTTAACTAATTTAGTTTGAGCTAATATTTTATTGGGAGCCTAACGTTAACTATGCGCTATCACATAGAATCTTTTCATCATCGGCCAACAGGTACTTTGAGCCATATTCTTGTTTGCGCCCATTCAAAACAGTGCGCAATTATTGATCCTTGCTATGACTTCGATATATTCAGTGGTCGGATTGGCACTGATTCAGCCGATAAGCTGGTTCGATACGTACAGGGCAATAACCTGGAATGTCAGTGGATTCTTGAAACACACGCTCATGCTGATCATTTGACGAGTGCACAATGGATTAAGAAGCAAGTTGGCGGAAAAATTGCTATAGGTGAGGGGATACAAAAGGTACAACTTCATTTTAGAGAAGTCTTTGGGCTGAGCGACTCATTTCCCACTGATGGTCGTCAATTTGATTATCTGTTCAAAGATCAAGAGGAATTTGTACTTGGGGAACTATCAATCAAAGTTATCGCCACACCGGGACATACAAACGACAGTGTAAGTTATCAAGTTGAAGATAGCGTGTTTGTTGGTGATACCGTATTTGCCCCTCATCGTGGCAGTGCACGTTGTGATTTTCCTGGCGGCGATGCAGCAACGCTCTATCAATCGATTCAAAAAATATTTGATATCGGGGAAAGTACGCATTTGTATTTGTGCCACGATTATCCTGGTGAGAATGAGCCACCAGTCATTTGTGTCACGGTAGCTGATCAAATAGAAAGCAATGTTCAAATATCGAGATACGTTTCATTGGAGGAATACGTTAAAAAGAGAACGCAAAGAGATTCGGGTCTTGCAATTCCTAAGCTTTTATACCCTTCAATTCAAGTTAA
Organism: Pleionea sediminis; assembly: GCF_007570825.1. Classification (GTDB taxonomy): domain Bacteria; phylum Pseudomonadota; class Gammaproteobacteria; order Enterobacterales; family Kangiellaceae; genus Pleionea; species Pleionea sediminis. The sequence continues at coordinate 141,660 of NZ_SUNB01000004.1, forward strand.
TATTAATGCAGGTCATTTACCTGAGCCAAATAATGACGGACGTCAGTATTTGAAAATACCGATTAAATTTTAAACTAATTGTATATTTCAAAAGTTGGGTGACATTCATTTTTTTATAGCTTTTCGCTCTTTAAAGTGAAAGTGTGGCGTTCAATAAGGCTATTACTGTCAATAATTTACGTTGAAAAATTGCTAAATTTAACGGCAGGACTTAAACTTAAGGAGTAATGTCCTTTTCATATTCTAATTAATCTAATTTTCAGGTCGGAACCTAGAATATATGCTAACGAGTCACGAATTTATGGTCGCTAATAAAAAGCGGCGTAAGAACGACAATAATCAAAAAAATAAAAAACAGCATCAAGGTGGCAATGAGTTTTTCTCTCAAGGCCAGTACGATGACAATCGTGGAAATCGTCAACCAGGCCATAATAAAAACAGAAATACCCAAAGTGGTCAGGGACAACAACAGCAATTCCAAAAACCGCAGCATCAACAAGAGTATGATAATGGTTACGTTCCAGAAGTTGAGGAAGGTAAAGTGTATGAAGGTATCGTACAAAACTATTATCGAGAAAAAGGTTATGGTTTTATTCGTTGTGAAAGTTTCAAAGTCCCCGCTTTTTTTCACTATTCAGAAATTCAATTAGATGGATTTAAATATCTTATTAAGCAGCAAAAAGTTGAATTTAAAGCTCGTGTTTCTGATGAAGGTAAACTTCAAGCTTACGAAGTTAATCCAACCGAATTAGCGCCTACCCAAAAACGCCAAATTTTCAACAAAGATAAATCTGATAAAAAAGATTAGCGCTCAGTAAAGTAGTAGAGCGCCTTCCAATATCTGGACTTTCAAGTTAAAACTTATTATATTTGGCTAACCAAATATAATAAGTTTTAACTTGTGGAACACCATACTTTTTTTAAATGCTTATCAGAACCTGTAAGATTAAGAATCTTAGTCTTGTTGCATCATTTTAATGATTCATGTGTTTGTGAACTCGTAGAAGCTCTTAATCTGCCACAAAGTGTTGTTTCACGGCATCTCGCTTATCTTAAAAAGCATGAACTTATAATTGCTTATCGCTCATCTCAATGGATGTATTACCATTTAAATATTAAACATAAGTTATACAAAACTCTGGTTTTTTATTTAGATGAATTTGGTAAATCAGAATTTAAACACGATATTATCGCAATGAAACAAGTTGTACCTATTTGTGAATAAAAAAACTTGAGGATGACAAATGAAAATTCGAGTCGGTATTAATGGTTTTGGAAGAATGGGGCGATTAACTTTTCGTGCCGCTTGGGGAAATGATTTATTCGATGTTGTTGCCATTAATGATCCAGCCGGAAATGCGGAAACTTTATCGCATTTATTAAATTTTGACTCCGTTCATGGCACTTGGCACAAGAATGCGACTTTTAATGGGCAGACGATGATCGTAGACGATCACAAGATTAGTTGTACGCAAAATAAGCGTATTGAAGAAACGGATTGGTCACAATGCGACCTGGTTATAGAAGCTTCTGGTGTTATGAAAACAACTGAGTTGCTTAATCAATATTTTGCGCAAGGTGTAAAAAAAGTTGTTGTAACGGCTCCAGTCAAAGAAGAAGGCGTTTTAAATATCGTTATGGGCGTCAATGATGACCTGTACGATGGTACGCAGAAAATAATTACTGCTGCGTCGTGTACGACAAATTGTTTGGCACCGGTTGTAAAAGTTATTCAAGAAAAACTCGGAATTCGTCACGGATCGATGACAACTATTCATGACATTACGAATACCCAAACGATATTGGATGCACCGCATAAAGACCTTCGTCGAGCGAGGGCGTGCGGCATGAGTTTAATTCCAACGACGACTGGAAGTGCCACAGCCATTACGCACATATTTCCCGAATTAAAAGGTAAGCTGAATGGACATGCCGTGCGCGTTCCTTTAGCGAATGCATCGATAACCGATTGCGTTTTTGAAGTGGAAAACAAGACGACCAGTGAGCAAGTTAATCAATGGTTAAAAGAGGCTTCTGAAAAAGAGTTAAAGGGTATTTTGGGTTATGAAGAGCGCCCACTGGTATCGATTGATTATCGAACCGATCCAAGAAGTGCGGTTGTTGACGCGCTTTCAACCATGGTAATCAATGATACACAAGTGAAATTATATCTTTGGTACGATAATGAATGGGGCTACGCCAATAGAACGGCAGAATTAGTCTTAAAAGTCATCCGACAAGGAATTTAATGAACAATGGCTGTTAGCAGTGCGATTAAACAGTATTTAATCGTTACTTTTAATTACTGGGCGTTTACTCTTACTGACGGCGCTCTAAGAATGCTGGTTGTCTTGCATTTTCATAACTTAGGTTACAGCGCACTCGAAGTGGCTATGCTGTTTTTATTTTACGAGTTTTTTGGTGTAGTTACTAATCTGCTAGGAGGCTATCTAGGCGCTCGTATTGGTTTAAATAAAACCATGAATATCGGCCTTTTTCTACAGATTGTCGCTTTATCAATGTTGCTCGTTCCGACAGAGTATCTAGTCGTTATATGGGTTATGTCAGCTCAAGCCGTTTCTGGAATTGCGAAAGATCTAAATAAGATGAGTGCTAAAAGTGCGATTAAAACATTTGTTAGCCCTGAAGAGTCAAAACACTCATCCAAATTATATCGCTGGGTCGCTGCTTTAACTGGATCTAAAAATGCACTCAAAGGTGTCGGTTTTTTTCTCGGTGGGTTTTTGTTAACTACCTTGGGTTTTCATAACGCAATCAGCATTATGGCAATCATGCTTTTTATTATCTGGATATTGAGTTTAGTACTGTTAAAGAAGGACTTAGGCAAAGCAAAGTCAAAACCGAAGTTTAAACAATTGTTCTCAAAAAGCCGAGCTATCAATGTCTTGTCAGCGGCACGCTTTTTCTTATTTGCTTCTCGTGATGTTTGGTTTGTGGTTGCTTTGCCTGTTTATTTTTCCACGCAATTGAATTGGTCACATACTGAAATCGGAAGTTTCTTTGCCGTATGGATTATTGGATATGGTATCGTCCAAGCATTGGCGCCCAAAATAACCCATCGAAGATTAGAAGTAAGTAACGAATTTGACTCTGATAAAAAGGCTTTTCTGTGGGTATTACCGCTAATGATAATTCCTGGATCGCTTGCATTTATCTTGAATACTCAGCCGTCTTCTTCTTGGGTTTTAACAATAGGACTAATTACTTTTGCCATTTTCTTTGCGATTAATTCAGCATTGCACAGCTTTTTAATTGTTCATCACGCAAGCGACGAGGGCATCTCGTTAGATGTTGGTTTTTATTACATGGCCAATGCGGCAGGTCGATTGATAGGCACGGTTCTTTCAGGAATTGCCTATCAAGTCTACGGTTTAACGGCGTGTCTATGGATCTCTTTTGCTTTCTTACTAGCGACAATGATCATTACACTCGACTTACCTTCTAGCAAGTCTGAAGTCAAGTGCAACTAGGTGTTATCTATTCTTCTTTGGGCCAAACGTAAGCAACGATAGTGCATTCAATTGATTGATTATCGTTCACATATTTTGATTTCATAGAAATGATAGCAGGATCTTTCTCGGTTGATTCGCTCGCAATAGATTCCTTCAGTTCTCTAATGCATTCATCCTCTGCAAGCTTCTTACTGGCATAATCATTAATTAACACTTGTTTGGATAGATTGCGTTTTGTACCACCTTTATACTCATGATACACTGATTTTCCAGCGTCAATTGAATCTCTAATCGCATTATCGGGTACAACTTTAAATTGTACACAGCCGGCTAAACTAAATGACAATAGTATTAAACCAATCACTCTCATTTGAGTCACTCCTTATTTCATATTAGATGGGGCAAGAGATAATGGTCTCCACAAGGAATCTCATTCTCCATCTTGGCACCGCTTATTTTAGCTCATTATTCGATAGAAATAATGATAAATCCATCTAGGAAAAGTCAAATTCATTACAACCTTTCAATCTAACATATTGGATGGCTCTGGCTTGATCAACGAAAAACGTCAAATCACATTTCCAAATTGAAATCTTTCCGCCAGAACAGCCAATATCATCCGACCACACAGCCTTAACACAGTCTATAGGTGAGCGATAGGTTTGTAACCTTGAGCATATATACAAACTATTTCCGTCTTCCATTTTAACTTTTCTGTCCGGCGAAATAGGCGTGCTTACAATGCACTCCGATATATTACGTCCTTCCTATTTAGCTTCTTTTTTCAGACGCGGCTTTTTGATTGTTAAATGGTTTGCTTCCAACCATTAAACTACAGCCTGTAGTTAAGCTTATGCTAGCCAGTATTATAATATATCTTTTTATAATTTTAATTCTCTTGAATATTACTAGAACATGGCGGTACTTCGCTGGGTTAAGTCGACTTGTATAGATGTTTTGACTCGTACAAAACTATAAATATAAGTTGCCGAAAAACCGCGCTATTCCTGATTTATTATTCGTTAAATTTGTGAGAATATCAATTTGCTATGATGTGAATATTTCCCATGACTACATCTAATTAATCTAATTTGATTAAGTATTTATTCATGGGATGCATATTTTACAAAAAGGGAGCTTGTTTTTTAGTCAGGTTTTTATCGTGTAAAATAACGTATAAAGATTATTAAAGTTATTAGTTGTATATGTGAGTATAGATAATCTTATTGCATGTCTTCCATGAGCATATCTAAATAATCATTTATATGAATGCGTCCATTAAACTCTTGTGAAAATTGTAACTTTAACTGTTCAAAGAACTGTCGCATATAAGAATGTTGTTCTTCTTTTTCTGGTAACTGAATGTCACCCGCAATGATACGCGCAATATAATTAGCTTGCGTAGTGACAACTGGTGGCACAGGACCAATAGGTTGAAGATAGCCGCAGAAATACAGGTGGTTGTGATCCATGTTGGATATGAACTTATAGTTTCGATTCACATCAAACTCTAAATCTTTTAGAAAAGGTAAACTAACTTTATAACCGGTCGAGAAAATAATATGATCAAATTTTTCATGGCTATCGTCAGTAAAGGTAGTTTCATAATTCTCTAATTTTTTAATTGCGGGGCGAAACCGAATCATTCCGCTCGCTGTTTTATCAAAGATATCTTGAGAAATGGGTAAACGACCGTCTAATAATCTTTGAGATGGGGAAGGGATTCCATAGCTTTCTTGTTTTCCGTTTATTAATTTGATCACGAACTCAAGATATCGGCTTTGAAGTTTTCTCGGAAATTTCTTAATAATATTTAAATAAATAGCACTGTAAGGTTTGCCCATTAAAAACTTTGGAATGATAAAAGGCATATTTCTCACAGAAACTTTAACATCATTAGCGACATTTGCTAAATCACAGGCAATCTGAATGGCCGAACTGCCTGAGCCAACGACAAGAACCTTTTGGTCTTTGAACGGAGCCGGAGCACGATATTCTGACGAATGTATATAATTTCCCATATAACTCTTAACGTATTCTTGAGGAATGTATCCATTAGAGTAAAAGCCTGCACAGACGATAACATGTTCGAAAATTTGTTCAGTTTCATCATTCGTTGATACACACCAGCTTCCGTTCTCTAACTTCTGTAATGATTTAACTTCAGTGTTAAACTTGATATGTTGGTATAAACCGAACTCATCACTTGTTTCTTGTAAGTAGTTAAAGTAACCACTTCTATGGGCAAAATGGCGACCTTTAATATCAACTTTTCGAAAAGGGTAAACCATCACTTTATTTGAGTGATTTAAAGTACAGTTTTGGTATACAGAAGGATTATCTAAATCAGGGCTATAATTCCAGATTCCACCGACACAGTTGCTTTTTTCAAAACACACAAAGTCAATGTTGTATTTTTTTAGCATGACACAGCATGCAAGGCCGGAAACACCTGCTCCAATGACACATACTTTCAAAGAGTTTCTCCAGCCATCTAAGTTGATAATCCAATAGAAAAATAATTACTGTACTTTTTCGAATCCGCCTCGTTTACTACCCGCGGCCAAACGCTCTCCATAGAGTTGCTTAAAACTCTCGTGTAAAGGACGATTATTGTAAGTAGACACCCATGCTCGTAATAAATGGCGCTTTTCATCGCCTTCTTGATCAACGTAACTATCTCTCGAATGATAAATAACATGATTGTTGACCATCATTAAATCACCGGGCTCAAGACGGAACTTAATATGAAAATCCTCTTGAGATGCTAATTTTTGAATACGGTCGATGCCGTCGATAGCTTTAGGTTCAAGAGTTTTTCCAATCGCATCGTAGGTCGCCTTAATATAACTGCCCAGTAAAAAGCTCGAGAAATATCCTGACTCTTGGGTAAAAACAGGGATATCAATAAGGTGATTCATTCCGTCAGGCTTTAATGGTGTTTGATGATTTATCTTAAAGCATTGCTTTAGCGCCGCTAACTCCTCAGGAAAGTCTTTCTGCATTGCTTCGAAAATAGCTATTGAACTGACCACTCGACTATCACCACCTTGTTTAGCATTGTGTAAACACAAAAGCCCTGCCATATCACTTAGATCAGTATGAAATTCAAGATGAGCATTCGTTTGGTAAGGTCGATTATTGGTTTGCTTCTGAGTTTGATTATCTTTAATACCTTTGTTAATGACGTCATCGATCGTGACATTAACATCTTTAACATGAGAGATAAAATCACCAATATTGTTTTGGTAAAGTATATGACCAAAATAGGTTAAGAAATTCAAGTAAGTAGCTTCTGTCTTATCGATATCTTTCATTATCGGAAAGTTTTTTAGTATCACGACGCCGCAACCATTTTCTATTTTATTTGTAATGGCATCTACTTTTAACTGTAACTCCGAGTCCAAAGAAGGCATTTTATTTTCTAAATTAAAACTACCAATCTCCAAAAGCTGATCGTAAAATCGATGAGGTAATTCAGCGTAAATATCATTTTTGTTGAATTTACGTGCTTGCCAGGATTTGTTCATGATTTTTCCTAGTCTTAGTTAATGGGGAAAATTCCAGTTGCATCACCATAGAATGCACCATCATTAAACATAAAATCACCAGAAAAAAACAAATTACCTTTTTTGATTTTTTTTGACGTTAGTTCAAGAGTGAACTTGATATCTCTTGATGAAATCATTTTACGATAATGCATCATGTTTTGAGTGATATAGATCTCTTTCGTTTTTTCTTCTAGGTTATAGTCAAGATGAATTAATATAATTGCAGATTGTTGAAAGAGTATTTGTGCGGCAACAGCAGATAGGTGAAAGCTATTGTCGGTACTTGGGTAATAGTCTGTTACACGAAAGTCAATTTCAATAAAGCCAGATTTGTGTTTGACTGAATTTAATTTAAAAAAATCTTGGCGAAAACCATCGGTCAAATAAGAAGAAGTTAGCTTTGAAAATCGGTTTTCTGGAATTATTTCAAGTGACGGACAAGATAGCTGCTCGTCAAGCAACTTAGCAGTTGTGTCTAACATGATATGACCTGTTTTATTATTATTATTTACAGCGCAATATCATCAAATTTTTTAAAATGATATTAAGCAAAAGTCTGGACCAACCAGTTTTCCAGTTTATTGTTGTTCTGTCAATAAAGAGTTCTACTCTATGATTTAAATGAGATATTGAAAATTGTAGAAATAGAACATCCAGCAAAGTATTAAGCGTATGCTTAATACTTAAGTTAGTAGAAGCGACAATGTAAAAACATCAATTAAAAAGAAGCAGAAGCTACTAATTACAATTAATTAGTAGCTTCATTTAATGTATTAATTATTTAAAGTTGTCTGAGTTAACAGTCGTGAGTTTCTTTTATTTTGACAACATTACTTTTTTTAGGTGGGAAGGTGGGTTCAAAGTCACCCAGCTCAATTGCCTCATTAATCTTATTTAATAAGTCGACATCCATCACACCATAGATCTCATGGAAGCTATTGATCACAAAATAAACGCTTTGGTAAATATCAATCCGATAGGGCGTTCTTAATGCGGTCATTAAGTCAAATGGTTTTCTTTCTGGTTTTGCGTTTTCCAGGCTATAGGGCGTTTCCCCGATAGATGATAAGATACCGGCTCCATAAATACGTAATCCTTCAGTTTTTTGAATTAAACCAAACTCTACCGTAAACCAAAACAATCGAGCGAGGTATACACGTTCTTTTTTAGACGCATGTAAGCCCAGTTTTCCATAGTTCTCAACAAACTTTGCAAACACAGGATCGGTCAGAAGTGGACAATGACCAAAAATTTCATGAAAAATATCCGGCTCTTGTAAGTAATCCAATTCTTCTGGTGTACGAATAAAGGTCGCTGCAGGAAATCGTTTCGAAGCTAATAACTCGAAAAATTCATCAAACGGAATGAGTGCAGGTACTGCAGCAACTTCCCAACCGGTTGCTTTTTTAAGCGCGCGATTCACGTCAGGTAATTGCGGAATTGAATCGCGACTTAAACCGAGAATATCCAGACCTTGCATATATTCATCGCAAGCTCTATTTTTGATAACCTCCATTTGTCGGTCGTATAGTGTCTTCCAGGTTTGATCTTCGATTGGTGTGTAATCAATAAAACCTGAATCATTCGGTGTTTTTGCAACGTATGCTGTACTCATTGATTAAACCTCCGCAAACTCTTGTTGGTGCAACCATTCTGCCTGCTTGGGTGCGCGTTTTGTTTTAGACCAATCTTCTAACATTTCCCATTTTACTGCATCGAGTTTTGCCATCATTTCGTCACTGGCAGTTACCGTTGTTAACTCAAGACGATGACCATTAGGGTCAAAAAAGTAAATCGATTGAATAATTTCGTGGTTGGTTGGCCCGACAACTTCAATACCTTGTGTTTCAAGAGCGCGTTTGGCATTGAAAAGAGCTTCTCTATCGGATACCTGAAGGGCGATATGTTGAACCCATTCAGGTGTGTTTTCGTCGCGTCCCATTTCGGGTGAGTTGGGCAATTCAAAGAAAGCTAAGATATTACCTTGTCCGGCATCAAGAAAGACATGCATATAAGGGTCCGGTTCTTTAGTTGACGGCACGCGATCTTCAGCAATTGCCAAAATAAAGTCCATGTTGAGGACTTTGTTGTAGAACTCCACGGTTTCTTTGGCGTCTTTACAGCGATAGGCAACATGATGAATTTTTTCTATGGATATAGTCATAATTACAAGACACCACGTTTTTGCTGATCGCGTTCAATTGACTCGAACAGTGCCTGAAAATTTCCCTCACCAAAGCCTTGATTGTTTTGGCGCTGAATTATTTCAATAAAAATGGGACCGAAAAGATTTTTCGTAAATATTTGAAGTAGGTAAGAGTTTTCATCACCATCGACTAATACTTGATGATCTTGAATTCGTTGGTGATCTTCGGTCACATTGGGAACACGGTCAAAAATGGTTTCATAATAATCATCGTGTATATCTAGCGTATCGATGACTGAGTGATCAATTTTATCGAGAGAGTCGAGAATATCATCGGTTTCAAAAGCAATATGCTGTACGCCCGGCCCATTATATTCGCGAAGATACTCATCAATTTGATTGCGATCGTCTCCTTTACCTTCATTAATAGGAATGCAAAAACTGCCATCAGGAGAACGTAGAGCATAAGATAATAGGGCGGTTTCTTTGCCTTTAATATCAAAATAACGCACTTCGGTAAAACCAAAGACCTTTTTATAAAACTCTGACCATTGTTCCATGGTTCCTTTGTATACGTTGTTGGTTAGATGATCGATTCGTTTAAAGCCTTTATCTTCGACAACAACAGCTTCATCCAGTGTTTCAAAATCGTCGGAATAGATGGAACCCTTGGCACCAAACTTATCAATGAAGTAGATTATCGAATCACCAATGCCGTAAATGGCAGGATATGGGAGATCTTTGTCACTATCGCTTACCGATTTAGCGCCACGTTCGACGGCAATATTCAATGCGTTAGTTGCATCGTCAACTCGCCAGCCCATTGAACAAATGGCAGGACCGTGAGATTTTGCGAAGGCCGCAGAGAAGCCCTGCTTTTCTTCGTTGAGTAAAAAGTGAATGTCATGTTGATTGTAGTAATAGATATCTTTGGTTTTGTGCTTTTTTAATTTGGAAAAGCCAAAAGCGGTAAATACATTGTGCATAAAGTCTGAGTCGGGACTGGCAAATTCAGTAAATTCAATGCCTCTTAGCCCTAAATAATTTTCCGTAGTCATAGCCTTCTACCTTTTGCAGAATATCGTTATGTTATCTTTAACAAGAAAGGTATCGGTTACAGGGATGCTTTATATTGATTTGGATCAACCAAGTGTTGTGAAAGAGCACAGACCAGTCTCTCTCACCAGAATTTCACCATGTTTTGGACCGAATATTCGTTAAATCAGTGAGATACAAAGGTATTATCATCTGTTTTCTACTCAAAAGCTCTCCGCCGAGAGTGGTAAGTTCATTGACGTGATTAGCCAATTTTTGTGTTTGCTGACGCGTCTAACCGAGAATTCTACCCTCTGTCTTCAATGGTTAGACAACGCGCCAAATAAAACCTTTATAGGTAAACCGTAGAACCTTTAGCAGGAACCTCGACGTTCAAGTTTAATGTTTGCTTTAATTTGGATTGTAAGACTTGGAGAGCATTACTCTCACCATGCACTAGAAATATCGGTGGCTTATTTTGAAAATGACTGGCCCATTTAACGAGTTGGGTTTGGCCGGCATGAGCAGAAAATCCACCGAGCGTATGGATTTGGGCTTTCACGGCAATCATTTGTCCAAAAAGTTTAATACGGTCGACGCCATTAACCAGTATGCGTCCCAAAGTGCCATGCGCCTGATAACCGACAAACACCAGGTGATTGCTGGAGTCCCATAAACGATGTTTCAAATGGTGACGAATTCGACCACCTGTACACATTCCGCTACCGGCGATAATTAAGCACAAGTGTTTCTCTTCATTGATTGCAATTGAATCTTCAACGTTACTAATAATATTTAAATTCGGTAAAAAATTAATTAAGTTGCTGTTCTGCATTTCCTTCATACAGGCAACGTCTAAAGGATCAAACTGAGACTGATTTTGCGCATAAAATTCAGTGACCGACTTTGCCATTGGGCTATCTAAATAAACTTTCCAGTGTTTGAGCAATCCTTCAGCATGAAGTTGTCCCAATTTAAATATCAATTCTTGAGTGCGACCAACAGCAAATGCAGGCACCAGAATATTGCCCCCTTGACGTTCAGCTTGCTTAATAATGTCTCGCAACTCCTGCAACGTTTGATCGCTGTCCTTATGATCGCGATCGCCGTAGGTGCCTTCCATCAGTACCCAATCGGCATTATGAATAACATCCGGATCACGCATTAACACGGTATCGTCATTACCCAGGTCGCCAGAAAAAACTAAAGTGCGATCGCCATCATCGTCGTGTAATATCAATGAAACAATCGCTGAGCCTAGAATATGCCCGGCATTATCAAAACGAAACGTAAACGCTGAATTAATGGGGTGAGTTTGATAGTAGGGTATCGCATCACATAAAGACAATGTCTTGTGAACATCATCCATATCATATTCTGGTGTCAGCAATGTCTCACCAGCTCTTATTCTTCGCTTGTTTTCGTTCTCGATATCTCTCAAATATAACTTGCAAGAATCTTCCAATAAAATTCTCAATAAGCCGAGAGTCCCTGCCGTACAATAAATTGGACCCTTAAATCCTGCAGCAACTAAACGCGGTAATTGGCCTGAGTGATCCAAATGCGCGTGAGACAAAATGACTGCATCAATCTCGCTTGGTTCAAATGGGAAAGGTTCACTGGGGTCATAATCATTATCTCTCCGATCTTGTTTCATCCCACAGTCAAGTAAAATGTTCTTACCTTTGTGCGCGACGCGGTGGCAAGATCCGGTAACTTCTTTCGCTGCACCAAAAAGCGTTAAATGCGTAGTAGGAATTGAGTAGACCATCAGTAAGCTCCAAATACAGATCTTTGGTATCGAGGGTTGTGGTATTAGCGAAAACAGACACCAAACCTGCTAAAACATCTTTTGTTAATTAATCGTTCAATAAATATAAGCTTTATTTAATATCAAACACGACTTCGCATATTGAAATATGATTCGACTTAATAATAGCAAATATCCAAAGAGTCATAAGACTTAAAATTAAGTCTGTTATTATCCCTTATATTACATTATCTTATTCCATTAGTGCTTTAAATAATCTCTTAATTAATGGTAACTTTTTAGGGCAATTCATTTTGAATGAGATGCATCATCAAACGCTTGGCTTAACTACAGCAGAAGCAGAAAAGCGATTAGCCAAATACGGACCTAATGAGCTACCAAAGCCGTCGCCTCCTGGACTAATTTTTTTATTCTTAAAGCAGTTTAAAAGTCCTTTTATTTATGTCTTGTTAATCGCTGCGATAGTGTCCTTTGCGCTAGCTCAAACACTCAATGGAATTTTTATTCTTGCGGTATTGTTGTTAAATGCGTCGATAGGTTGTGTTCAGGAGTTCTCCGCAGAAAAGGCAGCACAAGCACTCAATGCCTTAGTCCCTCAACAATCGAATGTCATTCGCGATGGTCACGTATTAAAACTAAACTCTAGCGACATCGTGGTGGGTGATATTGTTTCTCTTGCCTCTGGCGATGCTATTCCTGCAGATGGTCAATTGCAGACAAGTGACAATTTGTCCGTTAATGAATCATTGTTGACCGGAGAGTCCATTGAGGTTGAAAAAAATACAGAACCGAAGGGATCTGAGAGAGCTTTGTCTAACTCAGATAGGCAGCAAGTCACAAAGAATGATAACTCAAAACAAACAACTACCAATCGATGCTATGCCGCGACGTCGGTCGTTCGTGGTCGTGGGCTGCTTGAAATAACCCATACCGGCCAACATACTGAAATCGGTAAAATTGCTACTGCAGTTACAAGTTCTGGTATGGCAAAGCCGCCACTACTTCAACGGATCGAACGTTTTACATTGCGCGTTACTTTTTTTACTTTAGCCGTAATTGCACTCATTTTTATTATTACGTTGAGTCGTGGCGAAGCATTATCTCAGGTTTTTTTCTTAGGCGTCGCCTTAGCGGTTTCGGCGATCCCAGAAGGTTTACCGGCTGCGATTACCGTGGCATTAGCTATTGGCATGCGACGTATGGCAAGACAAAATGTCATTGTGCGCTCTTTACTCGCTGTGGAAAGCCTTGGCTCTTGTACCTACATAGCATCCGATAAAACAGGTACATTGACAGTTAATGATATGACGATTCAATCGATTGTATTGCCTGGCGGTAATAAGTTTTCAGTAACTGGCGAGGGCTTTGATTTAGATGGTTCGATAGATTCAGAAAGTAGCAAACAATCGTCTTCTGATGCTGACTGGAAAACCATTAATCTTTTATGCCAAGTTGGTGTATTGAGTAATGAAGCTGAGCTTTACTTAAAAGACAATGAGTGGCATGCGGAAGGCGATCAAGTCGATATTGCTTTCTTAATCCTTTATAACAAACTCGGTCAATCACATATCGAATTTGAGCAAAGTTCAAAGCTAATATCCCGAATTCCTTATGAGTCAGCCAAAGCTTATAGTGCCGCGCTTCATCAATTAAGTGATGGATATTGTTTGTCAGTAAAGGGGAGTGCAGAAAAAGTTCTTTCAATGTCTAAATTATCTGACACAGAAGATGAAGAAATAAAACAACAAGTTCATGACTTGGCAGAGCAAGGTTATCGAGTTTTGGCGTTAGCAACAAAACAGCTATCGAAGCGTCCGGATGAGATAGATCAAGAACTCGATCAGTTAAACTTCTTAGGTATTGTCGGAATTATTGATCCAGAAAGGAAAGAAGCTTTAGCCGCTGTAGAAGCCTGTCACGAAGCCGGCATTCAAGTTGCAATGGTAACAGGCGACCATCCTGTTACTGCTCAGGCAATTGCTAAAAAATTGCACATTCAAAGTCACGATGAGAAGGTTGTCACTGGTGATCAGATACAAAATCTAAAACTTTCTGACCCAGAAGCTCTAGCCAAAGCGATTAGAACAACGCATACATTTGCACGTGTTAAACCGCTTGAGAAACAAATCATCGTTGAAGAATTGCAAAAGCAAGGTCACTTTGTCGCTGTAACCGGCGATGGTGTTAATGATGCTCCAGCTTTGAAAACTGCACATGTTGGCATTGCCATGGGCAAACGCGGAACTGATGTTGCTCGAGAAAGTTCTGATCTGATCTTAACGGACGACAATTTTTCTTCCATCGTTAAGGGAATCATCCAGGGACGCATTGTTTACGCCAATATTCGAAAAGTCGTGTTCCTTTTAATATCAACCGGAGCGGCAGAAATTTTACTTTTTATTTTGAGTTTGCTGGCCGGCTTACCGCTTCCTCTGTTTCCAATTCAGTTACTTTGGCTTAACTTAGTTACGAACGGTGTACAAGATGTTGCACTTGCTTTTGAACCTGCTGAAGGTGATGAACTCAAGCGAAAACCAAGAGATCCTAAAGAATCGATATTTAATCGAATAATGATTGAACGAGTCGTTGTTAATGCTCTATTTATGGGATCAATAGCCTTCCTGCTGTTTTCATTAAGCTTATCTTATGGTTTGTCTGAAAATGAAGCTCGAAATTTAACGTTATTGCTTATGGTGTTATTCGAAAACATACACGCATTGAATAGCCGCTCTGAGACTCAATCTTTATTCCGGATGCCTTTTTTTAGTAACCCGTTACTCATTGCCGGAATTCTAATTTCTCAAAGTATTCATATACTGTCACTTTACTCAGAAACAATGCAAAAATTACTGGGCGTTATGCCCGTTACTTTAAATGAGTGGATGACTTTGGCGTCCATTGCCTTAGTGTTGTTTGCCGTTGACGAATTACACAAGTGGTTTCACAGACGTAAAACATCGATTCTTTAAGAGAGCCAATTTAAAAGAATTTCGACATTGTTTATTCCTTGCTAATGACATTGCTGGAAATTCAAGCACCTTAAAATCCTACGATAAAGATTACTCCGAATTTTTATGCGTTCTAACTCGCGATTAACACGCGTCTTGTCCACAAACACATTTTATCTAGTGTCTATACAACCGAATAATTTTTGATTATCAATCATACAGATAAGAATGATCATTAATCAGTTAATAGGAAATATTTGTGACATATTACCAATATCTCATTATCGGTATAAACAATTTGCGCATCTCGTTGGACTATTAAGAATAAGTAATTTGTGAATTGATTAATTAAATTTTCTTTTTGGAATTTAATCTGCGTAAAATTTATACAAAGGATAATTAATGACTGCTTTAATCACCGCTCAAGGTCTGGGATTTTTTGATTCTTCTTTAAACATCATTGGACAAAATGGTGTTCTTGGCAACGGAAGCCTGGGCCAAAATGGCGAACAACTTTATGTCAATGCGGCGACGGGAAATTTACTGGTGCAACGACAAGATGAAATCTTGGTTGGTCAGGGATTAGATACTCGCGTTGTTCGCACCTACAACAGCAAAGGTTTGTTCAACGACGATAACAAAGACAATTGGCGTCTTAACCTCGAAAAGTCTCTTTCGTTTAGTGGTGTGAACAATCAAGCGGGCGGCACGATTACTCGTCTGGGCGGCGACGGCAGTCAAACAGTCTATACCTACAATGAAGATAAGGGTCACTATGAATCGACGGCGGGTAGCGGTGCCCACGACAGCATTCGTTGGGACGATGAAAACGAGCAATGGATTTGGCAGAACGGCAGCTCACAAGTTGAAGAAGTTTACGGTGCCGATGGTCGCATCCAAGCCATGCGTGATCCCGATGGCAACACCACCACTTATGGTTACACCGATGCATTAATTACCACCATTACACA
This sequence comes from Pleionea sediminis, assembly GCF_007570825.1. Lineage (GTDB taxonomy): Bacteria > Pseudomonadota > Gammaproteobacteria > Enterobacterales > Kangiellaceae > Pleionea > Pleionea sediminis. The sequence goes on from NZ_SUNB01000004.1 coordinate 157,555, forward strand.
ATCCGATGGTCAAGTTACCACATTAAATTACGACGGCGATGAATTACAGTCCATTGAAACTTTAAAAGACGGTCAGGTGAAAAGTCGCGTCAGTTACGATTATGACGATGCCGGACGATTAGACACCGTCACCGTGGATATCACGTCAAGTATTGACAACGAAACTCAATCATACGAAACGTCTTACACCTATTTCGATAACAATAATATTAAAAGTATCACTCAGAGTGATGGCTCACAGGTGTCGTTCACTTACGTTGAACGCGACGGTCAGTTTTTTGTGAAAACCGTAACCGACGGTGAAAACAATACAACCACTTACAATTATTACAACGATGCCGATGGTGATGGTAATTGGACTCGCAACAGCAATGACAACGGTCGTTATACCGAAGTTATTAATCCTGACGGTGAAGCCACACGAGTGTATTACGATCCGCAAGGCTATTTAACGCGTGTTGAAAGTCCCGCGGTTGACGGTCAAACCTTAGTCACTCGTTACGGTTACGATGGCGATGGCAATTTAATCTGGACCGTTAATCCCGATAATATTCAAACCGATTTTGATTATGATGCTAACGGCAATCAAATTTTAAGTCGTGATGGAGAAGGGAACACCGTCCGCCGTGATTTTTCGGAAGATAATAAACTCATTCGCGAGACGGTTTATCGGGTGGCCGATCCGGATGCGATGAATCAAGGTGAGGCTCCTAGCGATGGCGTCAGTACCTATTTTGTGTACGACGATGAAGGTCATTTACGTTTTACCGTCAACACCGAAGGCGGTGTAAGTGAAAAACGCTACACCACTCTGGGTCAGGTCGAACAGCAATGGGTATTTACTCAATCGACTTTCAACGGAGCGCTTTCGTTAGATAATGTGAGTAACCTTGAAGCGTTAACCACTTGGTCAGACAACCTGACCAATAAATCGAACAGTCAATTAACCACCTTTGAATACACGGCGTTTGGTCAACTGGAACGCACAACCACCTGGCATAAAGTCAAAGCCGACGGTAGTGGGGATGACTCGGATGTTAAACACTACGCCACGACACAATTTGTTTATGATCGTCATGGCCAGCTGTTAAAACAAATCACACCGCGCGGTGTGGCGACCGCGCAAGAAGGCGATTTTGAAACCAGTTACGTCTACGACGGTCTGGGCCGCGTGCGGCAAACCATCGATGCCAAAGGCAATGCGTTTACCACCGAGTACGATGACGCCAACTCCACCGTGATGAGTCATAACGGTTTGGGCATGATCACCAGCAGCGTGTACGACAATGCCGGTCGCTTACTCAGTGTCACTCAGCGCGGTAACGAAAACCGTTTACTAGGACAAACCACCTATTCTTACGACGCCAACGGTCGCATCACCTCCGAAACCGATGCGCACGGTTTCCGCACCTATTTTTTCTACGACACCGTTGGCCGCAAAAAATATTCTGTCGATCGCTTTGGCGCGGTGACCGAATGGCGTTATAACAATCGGTCACAGGTGGAAGAAAAAATCCATTATGCGAATACCGTTAGCGACACCTCGAGCTGGTTTGATAACGACACGCTCACCGTAACACTCACGACCGAAGCCTTTGAAGCGGCCGAGACGGGATTTAAACCGGCGGCCGATGCCGAACTCGACCGTAAAGTGATTAATACGTACGATAATGCGGGGCGTTTAATCAGCACCTTTGATGGTGCGATGACTACCACGCAAACTTACGACGGTGCTGGCCAACTGATTAAAGTTGAGCAAAGTGGCGCCGACGGGTCGCGTGTTAATCGCATGTTTTTCGATGACAACGGGCGAGAGTTAGGCACGCTCGATGCCGAAGGGTATTTAATTCAAAACCGGTACGATGCGGCCGGCCAACTCACTCAACAAATCCGTTACCACCAGGCGACCGACGAGAGCTTACGAGCTGAAGGCAATTGGGATGAATTACTGTCGAGCATCGAATCGGCGGCGGAATACGACAGTAACCAAAACATTCATCGCTTTAATTTCTACAACAATTCCGGTCAATTGGTGGGTACCGTTAACGGTGAAGGTTATTTAACGGAGCACCAGTACAACAAAGACGGTCAGAAAATAAAAACCATCGCTTACGCTGAGCGAGTAACCGTTGATGACAATACCACTTGGCAAACTCTGTCCATCACCGACAGTGAACAAGACCAGGTCAGCGAATGGGTGTACAACGCCTTAGGCCAGGTGATTGAAACCATTGATCCACAAAATAATGTCAAGCGCATGACGTATGACACCGCGGGTAACCTGGTTAAAGTCGAGCTTGCCGAAAAAACCGGTACCGGTGAAGTGCGTTATCAGTACAACCGTTACGACGAAGCGGGACGCGTGATTGGTAAACTCGATTCGAACGTCTCAACGGCATTGGGCGGTGAGGCCACCGTTACTGATATTGACAATGCGTTACTCACCGAAGGCACCAAAACGGTTTACGATAATGGCGGCCGCTTAACGCAAACGATAAACGCTTTTGGCGACAAAACCTGGTTCTTCTACAACGACCGCGGTCAATTGACGTATACCGTCAATGCTGAAGGCGGTGTGACTCAAAACGACTACAACGCCTTCGGTGATATTGAAAAATCACGTCAATACGTTAATACCATCGATACGACCAATTTACAGGGCGGTCACGACAGTGAAATGAAAGCCTTGGCAGAGCAAGGCGTTTTAAGTATTGATAACACGCTCGATACGGTTACCGAATTTACCTTCAACCGTCGCGGTTTATTGCGAGACACCTTACGTCAAATTATTAACTCCCAAGGTCAAGTGGATAACTGGCAAACGCGCAATGTGTACAACACCTGGGGCGAATTAAAAACCAAGCACAGCGACATTGATGAGACCAGTAATATTGAATCGGGTAATCACGTTCTGACGCAATCGTTCGACTACGATAAGCGCGGATTAAAAACCAAAACCACCGCCGATGTGGGCGGCATTAATCGCTCTACCGAAATCAAATACGATGCCTTTGGTCGTGCTGAAACTTTCATTGATGCACTGGGGAATGAAACCACCACCACTTACGACAAACTCGGCCGTGAAATCGTTGTGACCAATGCCTTGGATCACTCCGTCTCCACCACCTACGATGCGTTCGATCGGGTATTGACGAAAACCGATGCGAACAACACGACGACCCGTTATTCTTATGACGATGCCGCGCGCACCATGACGGTGACTTATCCGGGCGGCGTGCAAACGGTCACCACCACCAATGAATTTGGTGAAACGGTTAAAGTCATTAATGGTGAAGGGGAAGTCACGCAATACGAGTACGACGATAATGGTCAGCTGTTAAAAACCATTAACGCCTTAGGTCACGAAACGGAAAGTCAATACGACAAAGGCCGGCTTAAATTCAGCATTGATGCCGACGGGCGGAAAACGGAATACACCTACGACAAAGTGGGACGCGTATTCCAACAGATTGTTGATCCGGACAATCTGCGTATCATTTCTGAAAACTATTACGACGGCAAAGGGCAGACCGTTTGGACGAAAGACGCTGAAGGCGTTTATACCAAAACCGAATTCGATACGCTGGGTCAAGTCAAACGAGTGATTGTTGATCCGTCGCAAATTGATGCGTCGGTCTTTAAAACCGGCGATGCCGAAGCGCAAAAGCAAGCCTATGAAACCATTGGCGCGAATGAAGTCGCGCATTTAAATTTAGTGACTGAATATGCGTATGATGCGCAAGGCAATCAAGTCACGGTGACGGAAGGCGCCAGCAGTGATAATCCCAAAGTGACTCAATATGAGTACGATGCGCTAGGTCAACTTAAATTGAAAACCGTTGATCCAGAAGGTATACATTCAACAACATCCTACCATTATGATGAGCAAGGGAATCTTCTCAGTCAAAAAGACGCTCATAATAAGAAAAGCTACTTCGTCTACGATGAATTAAACCGAGTTATTTATACAGTTAATAAAAAAGGTTTCGTTACCGAAAAGATTTATAATGACAACGGTCAACTTATTGAAGAACGTCTCTATGACAACCCTATCAATGAAATGCAAGAGCGCCGTCCTGTCAATACGTTGGATTACATCACACGGGAAGCTATTGAGGCACAATTACAAACGGCTGAAAGAATTAATATCCAGGAAAATTTTGACGATAGCAACCTGAACGATTTCATTATCGACGGGAATAATGTATTCGCTGTAGAAAATGGAAAACTTGTATTCCATCACAACACAACCACGACTGAACCAGAATCTTTTAAAAGCAAAGAACCTCTTCAGTTCGCGCACGAGTTAACAACATCTTTCGAGATAACCGTCGGTGATGATACTCAAAACACCTATTTTTATGGCGGGCTTTTTAATAATCCAGAATCGACTGAGTCTGGTATGCACCGACAAAGTGTACTTATTGAATATGGTCAAATTAAATTAGTCAGCATTTTTGGAAATCAATTTGATACCAAAACGGTGGGGCGCATAGAAGCAAATTCAACCTATATCATTGAATTTGATACGTCATCTGATTTTTCAACTTTATACATCCATAAAAAGGGTGAGCCGAGAGATGGACAGCAAAGTTTAACAGTTGGTGTCGATGATGAAGAATGGGGAGATACTTACTTCGAAATACTATCTAATCCAGGTGTGCGTTCTTATGCTCCGATTGAGATAGATAACCTCTCAATTCAATCATCTAAAAATTACAGTCAGACGCAATACATTTATAACTCAAGAGGCCAAAAACAATTTATTGTGAATGCCGAAGGGTATGCTATTGAAAATGTGTTTGATGTTAACGGCAAAGTGATAGCGACTCATAACTATCAGGATAAGAATGCTATCCAGTCTTTAGTATGGGACGAGAATAGTGGCTTCAAATCTAACTCTAATCGCATTGAAAAAATATCTGGTGGAGAAGGATGGCAAGATATTGTGTTATCTGAAAACACAATTGAGAATGGTTCTGGAAGCTTGCGTTTCAGAGCTCCTAATGGCACTGAGAGCAACCGTTTTATTTCTGGTTTGACAACCAACAGTGATGGTTCATACGAGGACATTCAGTTTGGTCTTCAAATTAACGGAGACTCGCTGAGTGTTTTTGAATCCGGTTCTAATGTGCATACATCGAATATAGAGTTTAGTGACTCAACTGAATTTCAAATTCTGATAGAAGGTGATTTGGTAATTTACCAGTACAGAAACCTTGGACAGCAAACATTCACAACCTTCTACACATCTTCTCCGACAGACGTAAATAGCTTTGCGAATTATCGTGCGGGGGTTGCTATATTCAACGAGGGAGTAGTGCTTGAAGATATTGTGTTTAGTGATCATACCGATACTATTAGCACTCAATACTTCTATGATGAACTTGGTAGAAAAGTTTATACCATCGATGCGGGTGGATATTTAAGTCAATCTATCTTTGATAACTCAGGAAACGTCATTGAAACGCGTTCATATGATATTAATATACCCAACTATATAAATAGCAAAGAGCTTATCGATGCGTTTATTGGTTCAAACCAACAAGGAAGCGTTAGTAGTTTTGAACAACTGGAATCATTATCTTTTGTCAGTGGTACTTCATTCAGTTATCAGCTTCCTCAACTACTGGGAGGAACAGAAACCTCTGGCCCTATTAGCTATGCGATATCTGGATTGCCGGCTAGTATAGCGTTTGATTCTTTTTCGCATCGTCTCACTGGGCAGCCTTCAACAGCACACGAGGGACACTACGCACTAACAATATCCGCGTTTGATACAGCTGGAAACTCAACGACAAAAACTGTTTCATTAATTATAAAAAGTCCTGAGACGGAAGATTTCAACTACCATAAAAATCAATTTTTATATGATGCTTCTGGAAGACAACGCTTTAGTGTCAATTCACAAGGTAATATTACTGAGTCTATTTACAATGATCGCGGACAAGTTACCGAGACTAAAAAATATCGAAATCTGGCTCGATTCAATCTAATCGACAGCTTGAAAGCAGAGAACAAGCCACTAACCGCAGAATCTCTACAAGAAAAACTGAACTCTATGAGAGGGAGAGTCAAACTTTCAGTAAGCGCCTATGCTGTTTTTGATAGTGCGGGAAGAGAGCGTTTTAAAATAAATCACTTAGGTCATGTTACCGAAAATATTTTCGATAAATTAGGCCGAGTTATTAAAACAACCGTTTACGAACAACCCATTTCGAATATTTCATCAAACGCGAAAACAGAATCGTCTATTAAGTCGGCCCTCGACTCAACAGGAGCAAGAAGTAGCTACTTTATCTATGACTCGAAAGGGCAACTTAGGTATACCGTCGATGCCAAAAAGTACGTATCCGAGAGCATATACGATGCTAAAGGCAACGTCACAGACTCTATTGATTATGATAATGCTTACACAGGCTCACTTAACTTAAATGACCTAACTGAAGATAACTTTGCGCAAATTTATAACTTACAAAGTTTATCCGCGAATGACCGTCACAGCCGAACTGTATATGATGACCTAGGTAATGTCGAAAGGGTTTATGATGCCGAAAATAAACAACTTTTCGATCTTTATACCTACGACGCAAACAATAATGTTTTAACCCACACAAATAAAAAAGGTCACACCTGGGAATATGCCTATGACAGACTTGGCAATTTAATTGAAGAATTGTCACCCGAGGACAGATTTTATGTGACTTCCTCTATGGGATATTCGCAAGAAGCAAACACTCGGCTTATAAAACGCATGACTTTTGATGCATTCGGAAACGTACTAACAAAGTCTGAAGGCTATGTTGACGCTGAGTTTATACAAGATCTTGGCGTTTATAATGCTGACACGAGTGAAATGCGCACGACAACTTATCAATACGATGAATTGGGTCGTCAAACATCCGTCATACACCCTGCCATTCGCAAGTCTAATGGTACTTACAAGAGTTTATTTACAGAAACAACCTATGATGCTTTTGGCAATGCTGTGGTTAATAAAGACGCTGCTGGCAATTACAGTTACCGTGTTTATGATTCTATGAGTCGAGAGCGTTTTGCGGTAGATTCCGAAGGGTTTGTCACTGAGTATCTTTACAATGCACTCGGTAATCAAAGTGATGTTATACGCTACTCTAAACGTCTCAGTGATTTTGAAAGTCGTGAGGGTAAAGCCTACTCAGAAGAAGAGTTAGTGGCTTACTTTGAAACCAACGTAGACAATAATAAGCGTACGATCAGAAAGTCTTACGATTCGCTTAACCGCTTGATTAATATTTCGCAGCCTGAGGTGCTAGTTTTTGATCCAGCGACAGGAGAGGAGACATTACAAACACCGCAAACAAAGTATATTTATAATGCTTTTGGCGACCTTATAAAAGAAGGTATTTATCTCGGTAATAACGAGTGGAGTGAAACTCATTATTTCTACAATAAGCTTGGACAGAAAACTGGAATCGTCAACGCCTTAGGCCACTATACGGAAACTCAATTTAACGAGTTTGGTGACGTCGAACGTACCATTGAATATGCGAAAACCGTTAACTTTGATAGTGAAGGAAACCCTCAAGTCGATAACAACGGTAAACCGATTGTTGAGCTTAACCGTGTTGGCCAAGATAACTTTTCTGCTTCTTTAGGTACCGACCGCATAAAGTCATTTGAATATAATGCACTGGGTCAAGTTACCAAAGAGTTTGTCGAGACAATAGAATACAGCTCGGCCAATATTAATTTGGAAGTCCCGAATAAGTTTACGCAATCTAAAGCTTTGATAAAGGAAACGGGATACGATGAGTTAGGCAATATTCTGACCGTTAAACAAGGCGATAGTGTCCTAAAAACTGAATATAACGTTCTCGGACATGCCATTGCTGGTTCAGAACAAGCGATTGAACGCCTTACTGGAACTGAAGTCGTCGACATTAAAGGCAATCAAGGTGTTAGAAATTCTGGTATCGATCCCGATCTGGGATTAAGAGATTCGGAAGCGAGCGAGTCAAAAAAGGGTGCTTATACATCGTTTCATACTGATGTATTTGGCAATGTGTTATCAGAACGCCGTTATTTTTATGGCATTAGTGAAAGTGGTAATGTAACTAAAAGTAATCAGGATATTACTACTCTGTATCGTTACGACGTTCTTGGCAATAAAACGAGCGAGACAGATGGCGAAGGCCATACCACACGTTATTTACATGACGACCTTGGTCGAGTTATTGAAATACAAAAACTCTATAAAAATGCTCAGGAAACTAAAACCTACCTGTCAAAAACAACCTATGCGTACGATCGTAACGGTCAACAATTGCATACCGAAATCCACCTTGATAATAACGGTGACCGAAGCTCAGTTGGAACCTCTTATGATAATCAGTTGGATTTTTCTGCGACAGAAAACCAAATAAGTGCAGTTGCTTACAATGCGTTTGGAGAGGTCATCGCAAAAGGTGACAGAAAGTACGATCCTGATTCAGAAGAATCATATGAAGCATACGTTGCTAGTTTAGAAGAACACTTTGAATACGATGCTAATGGACGACTTAAAAGATCTGTTGCCGGTGATAATGAACATAATACGGGTACCATAACAACCGATTATTTTTACGATTTAAATGGAATGACACTCAAAGAGGTGACCAGCGATAAAGGCGAGAAAACTTATGAGTATGATATTTTAGGTCGTAAGCAAAAAGAAGTTCTACACGGTTATATTAAAACGTTTAATTTGGATGAAGGCCAGGATCCTTTCGAAGTAAAGCCAGAAATTAGCTACCAATACGATCGTTGGGGCAATGTTATTCAGAGAACGGATGCGGAAAATAATATCTATCGTTATGAATACAATCACCAAAATCAGTTAACAAAGGAATTTAAGCCGCTTGCCAAAGCCTACGATAAAGATGGCGCGGCGATCTTAGATGATGACGGTTTATTCCGTGCAGTGACTGAAAACTTTTACGATTTACAAGGACGATTGATTGCGACTTCCGAGCGCACACAACTTGGTTGGAACACTCGCTATAAAATATACAATTCATACAATCAAGTCATTACAGAAGTGGATGCCGAGAAAGCGCAAACTCACTACGCTTACGATGTGTTGGGTCGAATGATCGCCAAGGAAAATGCACTTGGTTATGTTCAAACCTTTGAATACGATAAAAACGATCAGCTCGTTAAGATGGGTGATATTCGCGTTAAAACAATTGATGGACAGGAAGAAGCTTATAATCAGGAGCTGGTAAAGTACGATTACAATGCGCTAGGCAATCAAACCAAAGCTCAGTTTTCACACAGTTTGGATGCTTTTGGCAATGTCATTTGGGCAACAACTTATACCGATTATGATGTCCGCGGTAATGTTATCAAGAAACAAAGTGCCGAGGTAACTAATAATATCGACGGTGACTCGATGATTGAGGGAACAACGGTTTATTCACACTTCGATTCCAAAGGCCGTAAAGATTGGGAAAGAAATGGATTGTGGGGAACAGATGCATCGACTCCTGCCAATCCCGGCAATACGAACTTAAATGAGCATCGTTGGACTTATGACTACTTTGGTCGAGCGGTAACTTACAACAATTTAGGCGGTACGGACTTTACCTATGTCTACAATGACAAAGGACAAATGATTCGTAAAGTCAGAACCAGCGAGAAAGACGTTACTCGCATTGATGTAAATAATAATGAGGTGTACGCTCATGGTATTGAGTACACCTATTATGATAATGGATCGCTAAAATCCATTATCGATAAAGATACCAAAAATTACAGTTACTATGGTTACAATAAAAATGGCCAGCGTGACTATGAACGTACCGAAGGATTTGATGCGCAAAATAAGCGATTCGATTTAGAAACGATAACAAAGTATGACTCGTTAGGTCGATTCGAACAGGTTCAAACCATTGATCGCTTGCAAACCGTTACTTATACAAGTCCTATCGATGGCACTTCGCGAACGACTAATGTCGTTAAGATGCGCGTTGACTACAAATACGACGAAGTTGGTAATCGTCGTGCCATGCAAGTTGCGAGTAAATTTGCTTATAATGCGGAAGATCCCGTTAATGCCGCTCCAATTGCACAATCGAATAGCCAAAGTTATACAATTAATGAGCCATTGAATGGTCTTTTTTCTACGGGCAATAATCCTCACATTATCGGTAATAATATTTTTAACGATGAAGATATTAGTCAAGGTTATTCGCTCACGTATTCAGCTGAAGTGGCTTACGGTCGTTGGGTAAGAGAACAGACTGATCCAAATGATCCAAGAGAACCACAAAGAGAGTACGAAGAATTTGACGAACTTAGAGGTTTCGTATGGCGTGAAATCGGTTATAAAGCGATTCCCGACTGGATGCGATTGGAAGTTAACAACAATCGATTTGAGTTACACATCGATGATATGCCTGAAGGTACCTCTAGTTATGGAGGTCTCGGGAGTCGTATCGGCAATCCTACCGATCAGGGGTCAACGGAAAATCCAGGACAATTTAAAATTCGACTCAATGCTCAAGATCGTTTTGGTCGTCGAGGCTATAGTTATTTTTTCGTTAATGTAAACCCTTATCAAAATAAACGCCCGAGTGTTAATCCAATTCAAGATATTTCCTTGTATGAAGGAACGTCAGATTCTTTTGATTTAGCAACTCAGTTCAGCGATGTTGAAAACGATGCTTTGACTTTTTCTGCTCAAGCATTCAATAGTTCAGGACAGTTGGTTGAGTTACCCAATTGGATAACTTTGAGTTCTACAGGTGAATTGCAAATCGTTAATGCAAAAGCATTAAACAATCAAGACAGAAGTGTTCGCATAAAAATTACGGCCACTGAAACAAGTACTAGTGAAAGTTATTCCGTTAGTGACGAATTTGTTGTTAATGTTATTGCTCAAAATGACGCGCCAGAGATAGACGAGGGAATTACCGATCAGTCAAATATTCATGCTGAAATTGGTGAGTTTTTTGAGTTTTATATTCCCGAGGATGCATTTAAAGATGTTAATGGTGACGATTTAGAATATGAGATTTCAGGGTTACCACTAAACCTTCAATTTAATGCTGAAACGAAACGTATTTACGGAACACCTACCTTAGCAGAAGAGGGACTGTATAACGTTAAGGTCACTGTAAAAGATCCGTCCGGTTTATCGGCAACGGATGAGTTTTTTATAAGCGTTAATAATACGCCTTTAGCGCAAGGGACACTCAATGATCGCTCTTATGAGGCCACACGAGAGTTTCACTTTAATATCCGAACTCCGTTTAGCGATCCCAATGGAGACACGCTTGTTTATGAAGCTAAACAACGCGTTGAATTTGATATACCTATTGATGACGATGGTGAAATCGAGCCATTTGATGATCGCTTTACTCCATTAAACCAACCGTTAAATTTTCCAAACAACGAAAGTGGCTCTTTCATAACGGATATTCCAGATTGGATGGAGTTTGATCAACAGTCAGGCGTATTCTCTGGAAGTGCGCCAACATCTGCCGCTGGCGAGACGTTTAATATACGTGTTCGAGCATTCGATGGTTATCGAACATCGCCATGGCGTGAGTTTGAATTTTCAATTACGCCTTATGTGAATCAGCGACCAACGGCCGGCAATTTATCGAATAAAATCATCGATGAAGGCGATGCACTGAATTATCAAATTAATAAAAGTCTCTTTAACGACGCGGATGGCGATACGTTAACTTACAGCGTCTATCAGATCGTCAACGGACAACAACGTCCAATTCCAAGTTGGATGACACAATCGGAAAACAGCGATCGCATTCTATTAGGAGGTTCTTTAACAGGTATTACGCACGATCAAAATTATCGACTGCGTGTTGTTGCTACAGAAGTTGGGACCGACGAATCCTATTCGGTTGCCAAAGACTTTACGATTACAGTGATTGCCGATAACGACGCTCCCATTGTGAGTAATCCTCCAACTGCGCCCTACACGGTACTGGCCGATGAAACAAGAATTCTTAATTTACCGGATGATTTATTTACCGATCCAAATAGCGATGCATTAACCATTACTGTCGATAATAAACCCAGCTGGATTACTTTTGATGCTGCCAATATGAGACTCACAGCAAACGCTCCTGCGTCTCAAGTGGGTGCTCATACGGTAACATTACGCGCAACAGATCCAGAAGGCGCTTTCGTTACACAAACCATCAACATCAACGTTAATCGCTTACCAATCGTCACAGGATCTTGGCCGACGTCACAAACCCGTGAAGTGGAACGTTTCTACTCCTTTAATGTAGCCAATTTATTTTCTGATCCCGATGGTCATGCACTGACGTTTTCTGCGCAAGAACAAGTGACGATAGACATTCCAGGTGATGATTTTGAAGATGACCCTCGATTTGGTGAACCGGTTCGTGAAACAAATTTCCCTTCCGGTCCTGGAGAAACAGTCACTTTCTATCGTGATCTGCCTGATTGGTTAAATATAACGGAAACCGGTGTTATCAGCGGAACACCGCCGACGAATCTTGAAAATACAAGTTTAACGATTCGTGTTGCGGTTAACGATGGATTTTCGACTATTTATCGAGAATACGATCTAAACCTAACACCTTATATTAATCAGCGTCCAACCGCAGGCAACCTAGGTAACCGAACGATAGGCGAAGGTGACACACTTAATTATCAAATTAATAAAAATCTATTTAATGACGCCGATGGCGATACGTTAACTTACAGCGTTTATCACATCGTTAATGGACAGCAGCGCGCTATTCCGGGATGGATGACTCAATCGGAAAATAGCGATCGCATTTTATTAGGAGGTTCTTTAGCAGGGATCACGCAGGATCAAAGTTATCGACTTCGCGTTGTCGCAACTGAAGTAGGCACCGACGAAACTTATTCGGTTTCTGAAGACTTTTATATCAATGTGATTGCTGATAATGATGCGCCTATCGTAAGTAACGCTCCATCAGCGCCTTATACGGTACTGGCCGATGAAACACGAGTTATTAATTTACCGGATGATTTATTTACCGATCCAAATAGCGATGCGTTAACGATTACTGTCGATAATAAACCCAGCTGGATCACTTTTGATGCTGCCAATATGAGACTCACAGCAAACGCTCCTTCGTCTCAAGTGGGTGCCCATACGGTAACATTACGTGCAACGGATCCAGAAGGCGCCTTCGTTACACAAACCATTAACATCAACGTTAATCGCTTACCAATCGTCACAGGATCTTGGCCGACGTCACAAACCCGTGAAGTGGAACGTTTCTACTCCTTTAATGTAGCCAATTTATTTTCTGATCCCGATGGTCATGCACTGACGTTTTCTGCGCAAGAAAAAGCCGAGATAGAAATTCCCGGTGATGATTTTGAAGACGACCCGCGCTATGGTGAACCGGTTCGAGAGCCAAGTTTTCCTTCCGGTCCCGGCGAAACGGTAACTTTTTATCGTGACCTACCAAGTTGGTTAACGATGACGGAAGCAGGTGTGTTAAGTGGAACACCTCCAACGGGTACTCAAAACTCGACGCTTACGATTCGCGTTCAAGTGAGTGATGGTTACTCTATGGTTCAACGCGAGTTTGATCTCAATCTAACACCCTATGTTAATCAGCGACCAACGGCTGGCAACTTATCGAATAGAACGATCGGTGAAGGCGATGCGCTGAATTATCAAATCAATAAAAGTCTCTTTAACGATGCCGATGGTGATGCGCTGACTTATAACGTGTACCACATTGTTAATGGACAGCAGCGAGCTATTCCTGGCTGGATGACGCAATCCGAAAATGGTGATCGCATCTTATTGGGCGGTTCATTGACCGGTATTACGCAAGATCAAAGCTATCGAATACGCGTTGTTGCCACCGAAGTTGGCACCGACGAAACTTATTCGGTCGCGGAAGATTTTTATATTAATGTCACTGCCGATAATGATGCGCCGGTTGTGAATACTGCACCTGCATCCAGTTATACAGCACAAGTCGGACAATTCTTTGATCTGGATTTGCCGCAAGATACCTTTACCGATGTGAATGGCGATTCACTTTCATACACGGTTGATGGCAAGCCTTCATGGTTGAATTTTAATGCCGATCAATTGCGTTTTACTGGTACGCCATCCGCGGGCCAACTTGGCACCTACACGTTAATTCTGCGGGCGACCGATCCTGACGGTGCTTCAGTTTCGCACAGCTTTGATATTCATGTGAATCGTGCACCAATACAGTCAGGTAATTGGCCATCGACTCGCTCTACCCAAGTTCAAAGATCCTTTGCCTTTAATTTGGGCGCAGCATTCAGTGATCCGGACGGTCACAGTTTAAGTTTCTCTGCTCAAGAGGAAGTCACTGTCGAAATACCCGTCGATGATCTAGACAACGAAAGAGATTATGGCGAACCAATGGAACCGCAGTTTCCATCAGGTCCAGGCGAGACCTTTACTTTCTATCGTGATTTACCGAGTTGGTTAAATTTAAGTGCTGGAGGCGTACTCAGTGGAACGCCGCCAACGAATGTTCAAAACACAACGATAACGGTTCGTTTACAAGTAACGGATGGTTACTCAACCATTGCTCGTTCATTCGATTTAAATTTAACGCCTTACGTTAATGTGGGTCCTGTGGTTAGCCGTCCACTTGCTGATCAAGGTGTGCAAGAAACTCGAAGTGGCACTTATACCTTCCCATCGAATGCATTCACCGACAGCGATGGACATTCACTCAGTTACTCAGCTCGACTAACTAACGGCAATGCATTGCCCAGTTGGATGACGTTTAATGCATCGACACGTACGTTCTCGTTTGCACCAGGTTATGGTAATCAAGGCAGCTACGACATTCGTGTCACCGCGAATGACGGCAATGGTGGAACGGTTGACGATGTTTTCCGTTTAAATGTGACTGAAGGACCGAATCGTGCGCCTTACATAAACAGTGCATTACCCAATCAAACGGCACAAGAAAGTGTGTTGCGCAGTTTCAATTTTTCCAGCACAGCTTTCCGCGATCCCGATGGTCATTCACTAACTTACAGTGCGAGATTATCCAATGGATCATCGTTACCAAGCTGGATTGGTTTTAATGCGAGCACACGGCAATTTACAGTGAATCCAGCCTACGGTCACCAAGGTAATTACGACATTCGCGTGACGGCCAGTGATGGTCGCGGTGGCTCTGTATCAGATGTATTCCGCTTAACTGTAGCAAAAGGTCCTAATAGAAATCCTGTTGCTGGCAATATACCAACACAATCGATTAATGAAGGACAAGCGCTTAACTACACGTTAGCCTCCAGCTTGTTTACCGATCCTGATGGTGATGCGTTAAGTTATACCGCTTATCGAATTGTCAACGGTCAACAACAAGACTTACCCAGTTGGCTGTCGTTTAATTCGTCAACACGAACTTTCAGTGGTACACGTACCGGTATAACCCGGGACGAAAATTATGTGATCCGAGTGGTTGCTCAAGAAACGTCGACATCACAACGTTACTCGGCGTCTGATGATTTTACGTTAAGAGTGTTTGCCAACAATGATGCGCCAGTCGTCAATAATTCTCCTGCGTCCAGTTATACGGCGCGAGTAGGGCAAGCGTTTAATTTGGATTTACCACAAGATACGTTCACCGATGTCAATGGCGATGCGTTAACGTATTCGGTCACGGGTAAACCCTCATGGTTAAGTTTTACTGCGAACCAATTGCGATTTACGGGCACGCCATCCGCAAGCCATGTCGGTTCATCGACCATTACCTTGCGTGCGACCGATCCCGATGGTGCTTACGTAACAAAAAGCTTTGTGCTTCACGTTAATCGTCCGCCAGAATTAACGGGCAGCTGGCCTTCAACACGCGCTACACAAGTGCAGCGTTCGTTCGCATTTAACCTGGGCTCTGCTTTTAGTGATCCGGACGGTCATACTTTAAGTTTCTCTGCGCAAGAGGAAGTCACTGTCGAAATACCTGTTGATGACTTAGACAACGAAAGAGAGTATGGCGAACCAATGGAACCGCAGTTTCCATCAGGGCCGGGAGAAACCGTTACTTTCTATCGTGATTTACCCAGTTGGTTAAACTTGAGTGCCGGAGGTGTACTCAGCGGTACGCCGCCAACGAATGTTCAAAACACAACGATAACTGTTCGCTTACAAGTAACCGATGGTTATTCAACCATTGCAAGATCGTTCGATTTGAATTTAACACCTTACGTAAATGTGGGTCCGGTCGTAAGTCGATCGCTTGCCGATCAAAGTGTGCAGGAAACTCGAACTGGTACTTATACCTTCCCATCGAACGCATTTACCGACAGCGATGGTCACTCACTCAGTTATTCGGCACGCTTGAATAACGGTAGTGCGTTACCCAGTTGGATCAGCTTTAATGCATCGACCCGAACATTCTCCTTTGCACCGGGCTACGGTAATCAAGGCAGTTATGACATTCGCGTTACTGCGAATGATGGCAATGGCGGTACCGTAGCGGATGTTTTCCGACTAAGCGTTTCGCAAGGTCCAAATCGTGCACCATACGTTAACAGCGCATTACCCAATCAATCGGCACAAGAAAGTATCAGTCGAAGCTTTAGTTTCTCCAGCACGGCTTTCCGCGATCCCGATGGTAATCCGTTAACCTACAGTGCTCGCTTATCCAATGGGTCATCATTACCAAGTTGGATCAATTTTAATGCGAGCACGCGACAATTTACGGTGAATCCAGCGTATGGTCATCAGGGTAGTTACGATATTCGAGTGACGGCTAGCGATGGTCGCGGAGGATCTGTAGCTGATGTGTTCCGTTTAACGGTCGCAAAAGGTCCTAATAGAAATCCGGTTGCTGGCAACATACCAACACAATCGATTAATGAAGGGCAGACGCTTAACTACACGTTAGCCTCCAGCTTGTTTACCGATCCCGATGGCGATGCGTTATCGTATTCGGCTTATCGAATTGTCAACGGACAACAACAATCGTTGCCTAGTTGGTTGTCATTTAATGCGTCGACACGAACTTTCAGTGGCACGCGCACAGGCATCACTCGTGACGAAACTTATACCATTCGAGTCATCGCACGTGAAACATCAACATCGCAACGATACTCAGCGTCTGATGATTTTACGTTACGTGTATTTGCCAACAATGATGCGCCGGTTGTCAATAATCCTCCGGCGTCCAGTTATACAGCACGAGTAGGGCAAGCGTTTAATTTGGATTTGCCGCAAAACACATTTACTGATGCCAATGGTGACGCATTAACGTATTCGGTCACGGGTAAACCTTCGTGGTTAAGTTTTACTGCGAGCCAATTGCGCTTTAGCGGTACACCGTCGGCAAGCCAAGTAGGATCATCGACGATCACACTTCGCGCCACAGATCCCGATGGCGCCTACGTAACAAAAAGCTTTGTGCTTCACGTTAATCGTCCGCCAGAATTAACGGGCAGCTGGCCATCGACGCGATCTACACAAGTACAGCGTTCGTTCGCCTTTAACTTGGGTTCTGCGTTTAGTGATCCAGATGGACACGCTTTAAGTTTCACAGCTAAAGAAGTGGTGACCGTAGAAATTCCTGGTGATGACTTTGAAGAAGATCCACGATTTGGTGAACCGATGGAACCGAGTTTCCCATCGGCGACCGGCGAAACCGTTACCTTCCTTCGTGACTTACCGAGTTGGTTAAACTTAAGTGCGGGCGGCGTGTTGAGTGGTACTCCACCAACGAATGTACAGAACACCACGATGACCATTCAGTTACTGGTCTCCGATGGTTATTCGTCAATATTCAGAGCCTTTAATTTAAGTCTACGTCCATATCAAAATGTAGCGCCGGTAGTGAGTCGTGCGTTAGCCGATCAAAGTGTTCAAGAAACACAAAGTAGCACTTATACCTTCCCATCGAGTGCATTTACCGACAGCGATGGTCACTCACTCAGCTATTCGGCACGCTTGAATAATGGAAGTGCGTTACCCAGTTGGATCAGCTTTAATGCATCGACACGTACGTTCTCGTTTGCGCCGGGTTATGGTAATCAAGGCAGTTACGACATTCGCGTTACTGCGAATGATGGCAATGGTGGTACGGTTGCCGATGTTTTCCGGTTAAGTGTTTCACAAGGACCGAATCGTCCACCTTACGTAAACAGTCCATTACCCAATCAGTCCGCTCAAGAAAATGTGAGTCGCAGCTTTAGTTTCTCCAGCACCGCATTCCGTGATCCTGATGGCAATCCGTTAACTTACAGCGCGAGTCTATCGAACGGCTCTCGGCTACCAAGCTGGATTACTTTTAATGCGAGCACGCGTCAATTTACGGTAAATCCCGCGTATGGCAATCGAGGTAATTACGATATTCGCGTGACGGCGAATGATGGTCGCGGCAGTACCATTTTTGATGTCTTTAGGTTATCTGTTGCACCGGGGGCAAATCGTTCTCCAATTGTCAGTTCAGCGATACCGAATCGAAGTGCACAGAAAACGGTTTATTGGAGTTACACGGTTTCGAGTAATACCTTTACCGATCCCGATGGCGATAGCTTAACCTATTCAGCACAATACAAAACGCCTGGTCGTTGGATCGATCTTGGTGATTTTGGAGAGCGTGTTTGGGTAGATGGATTTTGGAGCAATGAATTACCGTCTTGGTTAAGTTTTAATGCGTCAACTCGTAGATTTACCGGAACGCCGCCCAGTAGTGCGCCTTCCAGTATTGAATTAAGAGTTGTCGCTAGAGATCCATCAAATGCTGCAGCTTACGAAGACTTTACATTGTCTATTGGTGCTGCACCGAATTCTGCACCTCGAGTAAACGCAGCAATACCCGATCGTGTCGGTTATCGTGGACAGTCATTTAATTATAGCTTTCCATCCAATACTTTTACTGACGCCAATGGAGATCGTTTAACTTACTCCGCGCGACAAAGTAATGGAAATGCGTTACCGAGTTGGCTTTCTTTTAATAGCCTTACTAGAACTTTTTCTGGTACTCCGCCGACAACGGGAACTTACTATATTTCAGTGACGGCTTCCGATGGCCGAGGCGGCTCAGTAACCGATACATTCCGATTAACAGTGAATCAACCGGTGAATCAACCGCCTGTTTTAAATCGCGAATTGCTCGATATGTTCGGCATGCAGCGTAATAATTTCTTATATCGGATACCCGACAATGCTTTTACGGATCCAAATGGGGACTCTTTAACCTATTCAGCGAAACAATCGAATGGTGCAGCCTTACCATCTTGGTTGAGCTTTAATGCTTCAACGCGAGTGTTCTCAGGAACGCCATACATCACTGGTACTTGGTATATTCGAATTACGGCGAGTGATGGCAAAGGAGGCAGTGCGTCCGATGTCGTTCAACTGCGAATCATTCGTAACTTTGAAGATCCAACAGGTCCATTCGAACCAGGTGGTCCACAAATACCATTCAACATCGCAAAGACTTCGACATTGCAGCGAACGTCAGCTTCGCCTGAAATGTTACGCAGTGCTACTTCGTTCCAACCAATGACGTTGTCGGCTTCATCGGTGTCATCAAAAGATGAAACTTTACAAACAACTCGAGATGTTAAACGCTTGGATCAAGTGAACAAAAGTTTGAGACGAATCGATACGCGATTTACAAGAATGAATTTGAGTTCAGTGCGTAAATCTTTCGACACGAATCGAACAAAAGTGAATGCTTCGGACACAGGAGATTTGGTATCACTGTCGAAAAAATTAGAAACTACTGCGAATAGAAATGACATGCGCGGTTTCTACAGCACATTAGATGAATTTTCGTCACGATTACCAACAGAATCTACCGATACGTCACTCGCGAAGAGCGCTGTTTCAATTCAACCTATGGCGAAAAGTTTGACCAGTAGCAGCGATCCGATGACCTACGCATCGACAGCTGCAGCAACCACTGACACTCCACGGTATGCAGTTGAATTTACTGAAACAGACACGATTGGTATCGAGCCTAACGATAATATCTGGGCGCGAAATCGATATGAAGAATATGAAGATCGATGGAACGACATCATTCCACAAACGGTGGGACAAGTTAAAAATTATTGGTATCAATACGATAAAGAAAATCGTGTCACACTGGCCGAAGGTATCCGAAGTTATAACAACGGTAACCATGAGGTTAAAATTACGAAAAACCAAGGTAGTTTACTGAAGTACGATGCTTTGGGTAATCAAGTGATGCGAGTGTTTGGCGCAGACGATGCATTCCGAGCTGAAAAATACGAGTACAACTCACGCGGTGAATTGCTGGGTGTTTATCAAGAGTATAAGGAAATTACCGGCAGTAATTACAAGCGTGAATTTAGCGACACCGATTGGCTGAATGAAAACATTCGCAATAATTATTACAGTGATGATTCTAAATGGCAGTTAAGTCAAAGTCGTACGTATGACGTTGCCGGACGAGTGGTTAATCAAGCAACATACTATACGGACGAGTCTTCAAAAGTTATCGGCGTAAGAGCTTATGGTGGACGAACCACATTATATGCCGACGCTTATGGAATTAAAAAAGAAGAGCAGGTTACAGCCTACGATCTCGATGGCCGTGTGAAAAAAGTTGTCAACAAAGGCTTCGATAAAAATTATTGGGGCGATGTCTTTGATCGAAATAACAACAGCGACAGTGTTGATAACAGTGAGGCTAAAACGAAAGTTGATGATGCACATTATTATGATTTATCACAGGTTCTGTACAACGCTGGTTCCTATGATAAAGCAGGTAATCTTTCAAGTTATCAATATGAAAAGCTCCGAAAAGGAGAAGGAGACGAAGAACATAAGTCGCAATATGTTTTAACTTACACTTATCAATACTCAAGTTTTGATAGTTATAAAGTTCGTCATGTAAAGGGTAAAGGTGACACAACCGATCACAAAGATGGCAATACTTTTATTACGTTTGATAAGAACGGTAATAAGAAATCCATTCGAGAAACTCATGCGACAAAATTAACTGACGATCAATATCGCTATTTCCGTTACAACGGCGAGGGTCAGATCGTCTATAAGATGTGGGGTGAATTGGAAGATGGCGAACTCGTTACTGATGAAGACGAGAGCAATGTACGCCATTACTTTTATGCTAATGGTAAACAGCTCGGTTCTATCGATGGTGATGGCGGTATTCATTTCGACGAACAAGCGGCTTATAAATTAGTTAGCCCTCAAGCGGCTTCAAGTAAAAGCAGTTATTCAGTCCGTGACGGCGATACGTTACGCTCGATTGCGCAAATGGTGTATGGCAGTTCCACTATGTGGTACGTCATCGCCGATGCCAATGGTTTATCCGATGACGCAGCAGTCTTGCAAAGTGGACAAACGCTTGTACTGCCATCTGTTAATAGTTCAGCAAATGATGCCGATGCCTTTAAACCCTACAATGCAGGTGAAATAGAGGGTTCATTACAGCCAGCTGTTCCACTTATTCCACCACCGAAAGATGATGGCTGTGGAATTATCGGCCAAATCATAATGATCGTCATCGTCGTTGTGGTTACCGCTTACCTAGGCCCAATTGCAGCTAATGCACTAGGTACTTTCGGTGGATACGCTGTTGCCGGATTTGTCGGTAGCGTTGCTAGCCAAGTCGCGGGTAATGCCATGGGAATTGTTGATGGCATAGATTTCAAGCAAGCCGCTGTTGCAGGACTTACAGCCGGAGCTGGAGCCGCTATATCTGAAGGTCTTCAGGGAATGAAAGCCTTTAAAGAGATGCAAACCGCAGCCAAGATGCTAGCGGCTGGTATCTCTGTACCAGTCGGTGTTGCTGCTAATAAGCTATTAGGTCAACCCGCCTCGTTCCAGTGGTCCAATGTTGCTATGGCGATGATTGGCGCCGGTCTAAATGCTGAAACTGATATATCGAGCCAGGTAAGCGACACATGGTGGGCGCCATTTGCGGAAGCCGGAATGAGTATTGTACGAAGTGGAATTACCCACACCATTCGGAAAGGTATTTACAAAGAGGGCAAATGGGATACCGCGAGTGTGGTGGCTGATGCCTTTGGTAATGCTTTTGGTAATTCGGCAGCGGGCTATTTAAAAGCGCAAGCCGTCCCTGCTGAAATTCGTAAGCTCGGTTCTTCAGCCATAGATGCTTATTGGCAAGCTGAAGTTAAAGGTGCTGACCCTGCGACTGCACGTCAGACAGCTATAGATACCGCCTATAAATCTGAACGCTTTAAAGGTGCTGCTGTTGATTTAATGTGGGAAGACAATTTCAATGACAATTGGGATAAATCGTTTGGCTTGTCATTCGATCAAAATTTATTTGATGTGTCGTTTGAGAGTTCTTCAGCCACAGATGTCGCTGATACCTCTGAAGTCTCTCAAGCAAACACAGAAGGAACCGTAGAAGGCAACACTTCAGTCGAAGAATCAAAGGAAGTTGAGGCGGTGCCGGTACCAGTACCAGCTGAGGATACTGTAAGTACGGATCCTATTAATCAACAGGTTGGTGCGGGAATATTAAGTAATGAACTTTCGATGGAGGACATACATCATCGAGTTCGTTCTTTGGCTGGATCAGAAAGATCTTCTAGTGAGATTCCTGAATATCTCCGTATTATTGATCAAGATGCTTATGATTACTTACAAGGTTCGTATGGTGGTAGAAAGAGTTATAAGGAATTTGAAGCACTAGAGAATCTACGAGGAGAGCTAAGAGATGCGAGAGCATTATCTGGAGAGGAAAGTGGTACTCTCTTAGTCAAATTTAATAAGGATGTCAGTAACTTCCAGAAACTAGATGATATTCTAAAAGTTACCGGTGGATATTTTAGTCCTGAAACTGCTGCAGACTTGATCGATCAAATTAACAGCGGCGCATCTACTATAAATGTAGCTAGAGCTCGTGGCGAGTCGGAGCTATATTATGATCACTTGAAGTCAAATGATTCCAACAGACAGTCATTATTTGATATTCGCAACTATCATAAAAATGCAACCGCAAGTACCATTGATTTAGCGGTAAGTCGGTATGATGCGAGTGTACTTCACAATGATGCAGCGCTACCAATGCAGCTAGACCTAAGCGACGAAGTAGGAGTCAATCGAGCTGTCGATAGCGCCATAAATACAGCATTTCTTGTTGCAGGAATAGGAGATATAGCATTATTACCATTAGCATTAATGAGAGCTCCTGCTACACAAGTAACTAGAGGATTTGTTAGTGGAGATCCTGGTGCATTGAGATCTATCGTGAAAGGAGCAAAAGCAGGAAATACGTCAAAAATCGGTGAACTCGAAATAATCAAAGAGCTTAGAGCTCGAGGACAAAATGTTCATGTTATAAATGACCAGTTACCTTTAAGAAAAGAGCAGGGCAGGTATCATGAATTTTTCTTTGGAGGAGAAAGACCGTTATCTCATGAATTAGCTGATGGAATAGCGGGAGAGGTAAAAACTCCGGTAGGAGTACCTTTAAAGGAAAATGCTGTGTTTAATCATGCAGACAAAGCTGCACATAAGCAACTTCAGCCAGATGGTGGAGTTTTGTTTTTCAATTTGAAACATACAGAAACTAATCAAGCTCAACTTGATTGGCTTCAAACAATACTAAGGACTGGCGATGGTATTGATCGTCCACTTCCTCAGAATGTAAATGTAGAATTTGTACAATAAAGGATAAATTTTTATGAGCTATGATGTTGCTATTTTTTTTAATTCGAGTGAATCGAAAATTAATAATGTTAAAGATCAGTTAGCGAATATATTTGGAATACCATTTGATTCAGATGAAGAGCCTGAGGCTCGAGTTTTTGGCCTTGAATTCTATTTGAGTAAGAGGAAAAGCTATCTAAAAGATGAAGAAGGAATGAAGTTTTCCGACTATAGTTTTCAATTAGAAATTACTTCTAGAATAGCTGGAACGGATATAATTCATCCAATTGGCTTTATGATTGCGGAAACGTTATCAGCAAATACAAATGATAGCGTTATGTTCTGCTTATCTTCAGTTGAAATTTTGGGAGCTGTTTTCAAAAATGGAAAAATAATAAATGACAAGATGTCAAATCTTAATGAGGTAATTGGTAATTCTCGTTGGAATTATTCTCGCAATAATTAACAGCTAGTATTTCCTAGGATCATTTAAGCCAAATAAAGTGTAATAACTAGTGTCTTAGACCTTATTTGGCTTTTTCTCAGTTCTAAAGCTCATCAATTGAATTTTTAGAAGAATTCTGGTAATAATTCACATCTTTTTATTATTGAGATTTTCGTCACAGTCTATATATTGTTGGCGGAAATCTCTTGATCAAAAGTATGAAAAATATGCAATTACTAAGATTACTTTCAATAGTTGGGCTTATTTTAGTCCTTTCTAGCTGTAAAAGTGACTCTTCCGATGGTTCTGAGCCGCCAATAGTCGAGGAAGGTGACTTTGATGTCATTTATGTCACGGTTAAGCTCGAGGGAATGCCTGAGTTATTCGCAACAACGGATACAGTAAATTCAAATAAAACTGAATTAAAAATTTATTTTGATATCAATGAAGATAATGTCATATCTAAAGGCGATTTGACGATCGATTTGCGTCCAATTCTTTTCACAACCAATGGCGATTATCGGCTTGAGGCAAATTTAACTCGAGTCTACTTGCAAGATGATATTGACGAAATCCTTGAAAAGGGACTTCAGTTTGAAGTTGCCGATAACGAGATAACTTTTATTGTTGGTAAGGCATGGAGTGAGCAATTAGAATATTTTTCTTCGAACACACAATTAAGCGCGCAAATTTTTTACTGGGATGAAAATGACGTACAATCGAGCGATTACCTGCCCGCATATCGTCGGTTTACTCAAGTCAATAATAATTTAATTATTAAAGATGATCTTCGAGATTATGAAGGTAATGCCTCAATAATTGATATTCAAGAAATACGAATCGATTATTTATAATATTGTTTTGAATTTAGTCTAAAAACCTGACCTCAAATAAATTCAAAATACTAATTTTTAGTATGAGAAGGATTTCATACAGAATATTTAACAGGGACAATTATTTATCTAATTTAAGGATCAACAATGAGAAGCAAACTTGTTGCAGGCGTTCTGCCTTTTGTATTTGCTATGGCGTCACAGTCTTCTATGGCTGGAATAGACTGCCAAATTCCGAAGCAAGCGTTGAATAATGATGTAAAAGTTGAAGTAAAACGCAGTTTTCCAACTTACCCAACATTTCCCTCTTTTCCAAATCCGGGTTGTGATTTTGACCCCCCCATTGAGCCTCCTATCGAACCACCAGGAGATAATGATGACGGAACTATTAGTTACTCTGGCGTGACCATTCATCAAAATATCTCTGGAGCACTTGATAAGCCTGTTATCCTTGTTGAAGGATTCGATCCGATGAATCAAACTTCGGCCACTGAACTTTATAATCAGATGCCATATTACCTTAAAGAAAACCTTCGTAATTCTGGTCGTGATGTTATAACCGTATCTTTTAATGATAATGGAGACAGTTTGCGCACTAATGCGAACCATTTAAAAACTCTAATTAACTGGGTAAACGCTCAAAAAGAAGGGAATCATAGTAATGCCGTTTTTGGCTTAAGTATGGGTGGTGTTGTATCACGAATTGCTCTTAAGGAAATGGAAAATGCAGGCGTCGATCATCAAACAGGACTGTATATTTCTTTTGACTCACCTCACCGTGGCGCTTATGTTCCTAGTGACATAAAGCCAACACTGAATCGTATGTTGGAAAAAATATCTAAATACGTTCCATCTTCTTCAGATAAGAATGAAGCAAAGAGAATGTTACGGAACTCCCTTAAGCTTGTGGATTCTCCCGCGGCACGTGAAATGTTGGTAACAAGTGGCTATTCAAGTCCATTTTATGCGTACCTAGATTCCTTAGGATATCCTAATAATACGGTGCGCGTTGCTTATTCCATGGGATCAGAAAGTGGTTACGACAATGGTCATAGCGATGATCCAACAAATGATCTAATGCGTTTTCGCATCGAAGTCTATCAATTTCAAAACTATCGATTTACGGTGGAAACAGGTGACTGTTATTTGCCCTGTGACCGTTTAAATGGGCATTACGTGAACAACGCAGGAAGTACAAGAGATGTGGTTAGATACATGGACGAACAAATTAGTCTTCATGATAAGGCATCTGTCATTGATTATGATCGATACGAAATTGATCGTAGGGACACGGGTTTTATACCCGTGTACAGTGCACTTGATATGAAACACATTGCATTAAGTACACCTTATTCAGACTCATTGCAAAAACATTCGCCTTTTGATGTAATCCATTTTATTAACAACCAAAACCTTCGTCATGATGAAACAGGTATTCGCTATGCTATAGGTAAAAGTATCAGTTCTATCACTAATTTACTGAATACCTATCATATTGATTCACCTATTATGCCTTCACGGGAAGATAAAGTAGCACCTTTGCCTAGCGTAGCTAATGTAGAATCACAATGGTTGATCTCTGGTACCAATACAATCAGTTGGTCACGAGTTCCAGGAGCAACTCATTATCAAATGTTTTTTAATAACTATACGTATCCGGTAAAAACATTGACCGCTACAACCACTCGAATTCAGGTGGGTTCGGATACTGAAGTAAAAGTGCGCGCTTGTAACGAAACTATGTGTAGCTATCCATCATCTACAACGGCTTATTACAGGCCTAATTCGACTCATTTCTAAAAACTCAAAAGAGCCGGTATATTACTGGCTCTTTAATTCATAGTACTTGCGACCAGAATTAAGTTGAATTCTGTTCTATACTAGACACTTTAATTCTCTCTATTTTTCAAACAAACGCTTAGTTGTTCTATGAATAAATTATCTATCACAATATTGTTTTTACTTACGATAACGGGTTGCAGTTATCAAATGAAGAACCTAACGTACGGAGATATGAAATCTGTACCCAAAGATCACGGCTTGGTCGTAATTGGTGTTAAATCAAATACCTATTTTCAAGAAGTTATTATTGCTGGGCCAAAAACGACGAAAATCGATCGAGCATTGTTAAAACAGGCTGATCCTTACATTCTCGTTTCTTTACCAGCAGGTAATTATGAGTTCAGTACAATTAATCTCAACAAAAATTTTTACATTAACTTAAATTTCAGCGAATCAACCGTGGATTGGACTTTCGATATCAAACCAGGTGTTATAACTTATGTTGGCGACTTTGTTGTAACCAGTCGAGCGAAATATCGCTATTATTCAAGGTTGGTAAACAATTCTTCGGCTGCGCTGCAGTATTTAGAAGAAAAGCACCCAAAAATACTTGAAGAAAACCAGCTGGTTTATGCCGGTACCGATAAAGATTACTTTTTTCCCTACATTTCCAAGTTAAAAGGAGATGCTAAGTGAAACAGTTTATTTTAATTCTTATCGTTTCGTTATTCTTTGCGTTGCCAAGCTATTCAGGACAATACATTGCCAGCAAAGATATTTTCTCTTCTGCTAATTACCACTCATTTAAAATCAATCCAAAAGGGAACTTGATAGTCGGACAAATGAATTTAGATGGCTTTAATTCGTTAATTGTTTTCCGAGTCAGTGACTTAAATGCGATGGAAGTTTTTGCCATTCCTGAGCTTGGCAATACCATTAACGGATTTGATTGGATAGACGATGACTCTCTTTACGTGTCTTTTCGCTTAAAAGGCGATCTTAGACCGCTTCGTATTTTGAATCTAAAAGATGTGACGGGCGAGATCGATCTTGATTTATTTGACTTGCAATTAACTGGCTATATCGTCGACGCATTACCCAAACATTCGGATCGAATTCTTTTTGCTAAAAGTCATTATGATGGCGAGGGTTATTCGCTTTATAACCTCGACTTGACTCAGTTTGAGGATAAAAGTCGATCTAAGCAAGTTGCTTATGCGCGATCAATTGTTAACGAAGGACTAAGTCGACAATTCGGTGATGCTTATCGATTCGTTGTCGATGAGAACAAGGAGTTATCATTTGTTCATGAACTTTCAGATGATGAAAGTACCTTTCATTACTTTGATAAAGAAAGGAATGAGTGGCTCGAAATTTATTCTATAAGCAAGGAGTCCGAATCTTCGAAGTCAAATAATGATGAATACGAAAGTCTTGTCTATCGTCCATTAGCGGGTATTGACTCTGATAGAATTGCGGTATTAACGAATGTTGATAGAGATAAAACAGCGGTAGTTGTTTTTAATATCAACACAAAACAGTTCGAAGATGTACTTTATGAATCTGATTATTATGACATTAAGGGTGCTTCATGGAATTTCGAAGAAAATATGCTGGATTCTGTTTACTTTACTGAAAGAGGTATTCGACAAAGAAAATACTTTGCCAGTAAAAATAAGGCCAGTCACCAATATTTGAAATCAAAAATCAAACGGAACTCCATCTTTATTATCGATAGTTCGACAGATAAACGCCATAAAATTGTGTTTGCGAGAGATGCGACCCATCCGGGTGAGTACTTTTACTTTAATTCACAAACAAAAGAAATGAAGATGTTGCAAAGTTCAATGCCAGCATTGTATGAGCATCAATTTATTGATGGGCAGTATATTTCAGAAAAAAATACCAACAACGATTTGGTTGAAGGCTTCTTGTATTTACCAGAGTCAAAATCGAAAAAACCGCCGTTAATTGTAATGCCTCATGGTGGGCCGGTGGGCGTACAGGATGTAAACGACTTTAATCGTGGAGTTCAATTTTTAGTGAACCGTGGCTATGCCGTACTAAAAGTCAATTTTCGTGGCTCGGCCGGTTACGGTAAAGCATTTAAAAATGCTGGACGAGGAGAGTGGGGTAAAGGTATTGAAGAAGATATCGAACTCATATTAAATAAAGTTCTGAACAGAGCGTTAGTAGATCCTGATAAACTATGTATTTACGGTCAAAGCTATGGAGGTTACTCTGCACTAGTTTCAGCCATTCACAATCCTAACCAATATCAATGCGCAATTGCCGGATTTCCCGTTACGGACTTGCCGTTAGTTTTCTCAGCGACGAACATCAAACAGATAAAAAGCGTACAAAAAGCCATTGAAAAAGTGGTTGGCAAAATTGAAGATAATTATGAAAGTCTGATTAAACGTTCTCCAGTATACAATGCAGACAGGTTAAATGTTCCAGTGCTCTTACTTGGCGGTATTAGAGATGATATCGCAACGTTTGAGCACACACGACGTATGAAATATATGCTCGATCATTTTAATAAGGACGTGAGAATGTATGCTTATAACACCAGTCACGGTCATGAGTTTTGGTTTGGCGATCGTCATCACTATATTGTGTTAACTGAATTTCTCGATGACAAACTTGGCATTAAAAGAACGCTTAATGACAATGAGAAGAAACTCTATGCCGAAGATTATTTCTTTTTAGGTGGTATGCATCGACAAGGTTTATACGTCGAAAAAAGTAAAGAAAAAGCTCAATATTTCTTTAAAAAAGCAGCCCGACTGGGTAGCTTAGAGGCAAGAAAAGAGCTACGAAAAATGGGCATTTACGATTTTAATGAGTAGAAATAAGGAATTTTAGCGTTGCAAACAGTACTTTGAGAAGTTTAGCGCAGAGACAAACGACATTATTAACGAATTTAATCCACGTAGTTATTTAGCAACCTAAATGTTTTTTTAAATCATTGTTTAGTGGATAAGGTTTTTCTATTGGTAATAGCTTTTGCGCTTCTTCTAATTGACTGTTCTGAATTAACAAACTAATTTTATGTGCTTGCTCAGTGATATCCGAAATGTGTGTTATCCATTCGTTTACGTATAAAGGTACAGCTTCATTACTGAGCCCAATTTGAATAGAACGATGACTCAGCGGTTGTAAATGTAAATCACGTTCTGGATCCCATTGAATACGAACTGGTGTTTTTCGCTTTAGAGCCAACCACTCTTCCTTATCGTCAAAGTCATTAGCTTTATGACTGAGCAAGCTGTTTTCCAATGCCCATTCAAATCCCTCTCGAGTAATATCAATAGCTAAAATCCGGCTTTGTCCGCTATCCTTAAAACCCCAGCCTGCACGATACATCATCCATAAAAATGATGGTTTAATCCAGGTCATTCGCTCCATTTTAAATGGCGGAGAAACATGCGTACCTTGTGCCAAAGCAGACTCTGCTATGGCATTGTTATAAGCTTGGTACACTCGAATACAGTCTTTGTCGTGTACCGCACGGATTTGTCGTTCTGGAAAAGACATAGTAATAATGATTGTTGCTAATTTTTGAGTTAATATTCCACTGATTATAGGTATAAAATATGTAAACTTGTATACTAAACTCAAACAGACATTATATTCTGTAGTTTTTATCCATTATCTAAGGGAAGCATTATTCTAATGGAAACAAAATTATTAAAGATATTGTTAAAGCCGCGCTCAAAAACAAGAGTAAAGCAGTTAATCAATTACATTAAGAAAAACATTGATCAGCCAAAATTCGAGATGGCTCAAAAAGGTTATTTCTGGGATTCGGTGTTCTATGAGTCGGATCAGGAGAATGATTATTTATTAATCGTTCTGAAATCTAGCGATTTTTCAAATATCATGCTCGATGATTCTCAGTTAGTAGAAACCGAGTTTCGTGCTTTTTACAATCAATTCAGAAAAGATTGTTGGCACCCATCAGGTTATAAAGATCTCGAAGTTTTGGCCTGTTTCAATCAAGCCATGGAGTTTGGTATAAACTAAAAAATTAAAAAGGAATGTTTTTCATGCAACTCAAGCTTAGGCCTAGTTATTTGACGATCTTTCTAGTTAGTATTTTTACTCAGATAAATATTTGGTGTGATGAGGACAGTCAAAATGAGCGAGAAATAGCGAAACAAGAATATTCATCCAGTACGCTTTTTGAATTGTGGCAAAAATATCTTCAAGACAAATCTTTTCTCGACAGGTTTTACAAGAACTTAAAAAAGCCATATATTATTGATTCTTCTCAACAGAGCGATAATGAAGTTACTATTATTTATTTTTCAAAAGGAAGTCCGAATACCGACTTTATTATGCTTTCAGGAGGCCCCGATTTTTTTGGCTAACGTTTTAAAGAAATAGGCAATAGTAATTATTTCTATTGTATTCAAAATGTGCCGTCAGACGCGTGGTTTAACTTTGGATTTAACGAATTTAAAAAGGTGCCAATCTCGTCTGGCCTGAATAAAACGTTTATGGAACATATTTATGACGGCGCTTTCATTGGTCCTGACGCTCCGTTAAGTAATACGACGGTTAAACAGCAAAAACAGCCCAGCGGTGAATTGCACAAATTTGATATAAAAAGTGACTACTTAAAAGAATCTCGAGAACTTATCGTCTATCAGCCAGCAAACTATAATCCAGATATACAACACAATTTAATCATTCAACTTGATGGTGAAAAATTTTCGCGCCCCTCTAAATATGGAAGTCCATGGCAAGGTTGGACGCCCATGCCAACAATAATTGATAATTTAATTCAGCAAGAAGGCATTTCGCCCACTATTGTAATAATGGTGCCTAATAAAGGCGATCGTTCTAAAAATATGCTTGATGATAAATTCGGTGATTTTTTAGCATTAGACGTCATTCGTTGGGCAAGACTGCGATTTAACATTGGCAGTTCAGATAAAGTCATTATTTCCGGGCCCAGTCGAGCTGCATATGCTGCTGCGAATACCGCATTACGCTATTCTACGATTTTTGGTGGTGTTCTATCCCAATCGGGCTCATTTTATTACACAAAGGAAAGTAATGAAAACTGGCCAATTTATCCTGAGTTTGAAGGTGTGCTATTAAAGCATATTAAAGACAAAGAGACTTTGCCTGTAAGATTTTATCTCGATGTCGGCCTATATGATTTAGGGCTTGGACGAGTAGGTATTAACCGGCAACTTCGCGATATATTGTCTCTTAAAGGGTACTCGGTAAGTTATTATGAATATAAAGGAGGGCATGGACATTTGAATTGGCGTCACACGTTAGCTCGAGGAGTTAAAGCACTACTTGGTAAACCGACTGAGTAAGGGGCCTTTAGAAGTAACGAGTTTCTCGGAAATTGTTTCATACAATAAGCATTCCCGATGTTGGACGGTCATAGTTCTTAAATCATAGGAAAAACAAAATATTCTCAAAGAGCAATGGAGATTGAGATATGAAGCGTCATATACAGGTATATATGACGCTTTTTTCATAGAAGTATTAGATACTAAATCAGTACAAATTATTTAATTTTAGACAGTATCGCCATAGCAGTATCACTAATTTTTTTATCAATTTCTTCATCGCTAAAATATCGAATGCTTTGCACATCGACCATAATTCCACCTTGTTCCAATGGAATAAATAACTTTCTTCGGTCTTTAAAAGCATCTTGTCCATTTAATGAAATTTTCTCGCCATTTTTTTCAAAGTGTTGTTGCCAACGTTTTAATCCATCTTTTCCTAAATAATAGGCATAAAACTTACCTCGGCGTTCATCGTTAAACATGCAACTCACGCTATCTTCTTGAGGTCGCTTATTCTCAGAGGGAACTTGATTAATTTCTATGTTGGGAATGGCCCATGCAAATTTACCTTGAAACAATTCATAGGGTTTAGTTGCAATGCTAGCTTCACAGACATCTAAATTGGGTCCACCAACCAAGCTGGCATTTGCGGACTGAACATTGGAGTTCGCTGCAATCTTTTCTAATCGACCGAGCACTTTTTTAGCGATCCAAACATTGGCCTCCATGGTCGATTTATCATTATAGGGAATTTGCGTAGTCACCATCACTAAACGATCGCCAGTCTTCACAATAAGTTGATCTCGCCCCTGATAGGTTGCTTTCCATGAGACTTCTCCGAGGCCGAACTCTTCTTCGACTTCCGGTGTAAACTCTCCTTTAACCTGTTGAATTTGAACCAATCCAAAAGGAGTCGCCTGATCAACCGAACGCCATTTACAACCAATAAAAGGAGTTATTGGACTATGGTTCGGTAATTGCCGACTGAAACCTTGTTGCGCCACATATTGATCCGTGGGAAGACCAATTTCATTGAGTTCCGACTCGGTTAATAATTGACAGGGATCGAGATCGATTGTTTCCGGAATTTTCTGTAACGCAATCGTAGGAGCTTCGATTTCAGTATTTTTAACTGTTTGAGGTTTTTGCGTGTTTTCTTTCGGCACAGGCGTTGTAGTATTCGATTGACTTGAATCGTCTTCACACCCAAAAAGAAACACCAAAGCAAAAAACCACAAAGCGGTATTTCGTTGTATCATCCTCATTATCATTATAATTCTCCAATACTGTTGAAAGTTGTCTTAACTCAGTTAATAAAACTTAAATTCATATTCATTTATATTAATGAATGCTATCGACACAATTGCGAGACAAACCCATCACCGTCATTATCTACGTCACCCACAGTGGTCGCATCGCAATCTTCGTCAATGCCTTTAGCGTCGCAAATTTCAAGGTTTCCTGGAAAACGATTAGGATCTCGATCATCACAGTCATCACCACCACACTTAAGCGCATGGTGCCCGTCGCCATCTTTATCTTCGCAAGGACGCTTACAAGACGCTTCGCGATTTAAACATTGCCAACCACGCTCACAAGGATTCACGCCAGCTTGGCATACACCAAACTCTTTAATAATTTCGCCTTTTCTGTTGCGTTGACGCGTAACATGACAAGTTTCTTCGCCGTTACAATAAACGCCATCATTACAATCGGAAGCCGTTCGACAACCTTCATAAATGATCTCATTTTTTGCATTTATCGATAAGACCGTCAAAATGGCTGATGCGAGAATAATCGATTGAATAATAAATTTGAATTTCCACATATTTAAACTCCTTTAACCGTCATTACCGTCGCAATTAGCGTCAATTCCATCACCAGCGACATCTGCGGCACCAGGATATATTTGAATATTTTGATCATCGCAGTCATTTCCTCGAGCCGCATAACCTGATTCTACATGACATGCTTTAATTCGTTGATTAGGATCACCCCAACCATCACCATCGGCATCAAGAAATAGATCAGCTGTTACACCTTCATCAATATCACCATTACAGTTGTTATCGATACCATCACAGGCTTCAACTTGACCCGGCTTAACGCTGGCGTCCATATCATTACAGTCATAGGTACCGCGCCACTGATCATTTTGCGATCGTATGTTTGTTCTGGCTCGGGCGTTACTGGACTGTCTGATAATCTGCATATCTTTGGCTTTCGCACGATGCTCTTTTAAAATATCCATATAGCGTCGATAGTCCAAACGGTGTTTGTTCAGTTGTTTACGGAGTTTGTTTTTCTCGGCGATGGAGATAGTGGCATTATTTTTAATTTGATCTTGATTAATGGTGGCAGAGGGAGGCTTTATGGGTTCAGCGGCTTGTACGTTGAAAAAACCGAAATTGGTTATTATCAGTGATAAAACAACTAAGTACTTTCTAATCAACATGGTCACTTGTCTCCTTTGTGCTTTCTAGTTGATACGCCTAAGTAATATTTATTTTTCTTTTGGATTAGTCGATACATTCATCCATCGAGAAATTCGCCTCATCGTTAGACTTGATTGTGCGTTAGACAGTGTACATTTTTTCAGTAAACTTGCAAAATCCAGCCACGATCTGAGCGCCGTCTTTAAGAATTCCAATAAATTCTCCGGATGCAAAATCTCGTTATAAGTTATTTGCTAAGTGGTAAGCAATATTTTTAATTTTTGCTATATTTTACAAAGACTTCTACCACGCAACGAAAGGTCATTAACAACCTTTGACAAACTAACGAGAGACTTCGTAATCATTAAAAACCTTTAACTAGCAAAAGGGGGCCTTGTGGATTCTACAACCGAAACGACCTATTTGGTCGTCTACTCAGGTGAAATATAGCAGGGATATCATGAAGAAGACGTGATTAACACGCTGGCAAAACTCTTAAAACAAGACCCATCAAAATTACCGACATCCGGCTCTGACAAATCCATTATTCTTAAACGCACACCTGATAAGCTGCTCGCTGAAAAGGTGGTTCATAAACTCGATAACGAATGAGCTCTCCGTTAATTTGTCTTACGGTAGCATGTCATTCGATCATTTCAATTATAATGCCAATTCTAAAGATACCTTTTTTGAATCAACTTTAGTAAGTGAAGTGAGTGAATCAATTAAATTAGTCACAGGAATTACCGCCTGGCACTTAAATGTGGATTCTTCACCTTGATTAGCAAATGCTCCAGTATCTTCGTTCAATACAATATGGTCGAGCGTTTACAGCCAAGCGACCATTCAATTGTCAGAACATTTACAGAGCGCACTCGGCGTTCAACTTAACAAACCCGAAGCCGACCAATGGTCACTTAAATTGTCACATACCGAAGCTTTTCGAGCCGCGTTTGGTGTTGAAACTAATTTTGACTTAATATTAAGAAACCCGGATGGAAGTATACGTGGTGGTCTTAGAGGCAATCCAAATCTCAATCCAGAAACGGTTAGAACAAATGAAATTACGTTTCGATACCAGGACACTAAAACCCTCTTTGAAACCACTTTTTACGACAGTACCATGGTCAACTTAATTGGCCGCGAGCGAGCACCCGATAATGTGTTGGATTTTGTTAATTCCGGATCGTTATCGCTGCAAGGCATAGAAAGTGAGTTTAAACATGAATTTAACGATTCCTGGTGGCTACAAGGTAATTTTACAAAACAACAAAATAAGTCGGGAGATGGTATTGAATCATTTACACTCGTTCCAGAATCGATGGCTAAACTAGGCGTCGTTTATAAGTCGCTCAAGGGAAATTGGCGTTTAGGTGTTTTCGATACCTATATAGGAAGTGCTCCTGAAACATCCATTCGCAATCCTTCTGTTGATGTGGTAAATCCACCGGCAGATTCACATCATCTCGTATCACTTAATATTTCAAATCGTCTCCAAACTTCACTTTCGGACAGTCCGGTTATCTTGGAGCTCTATGTCTATAACGCTTTGGATGAAACCATCTATTATCCAGAAATCGCAGGTCGTCAAATAAATACTTTGCCGGCGCGTTCTGATCGAGCCGCCTATTTTGGTGTCAGCTTCAATTTCTAGCGATTCTTCACCGGTCTTTAAGTTTGTCCTGCCCAGAATAAGTCGTGAGTCGACTTTAACCTAGGAGAACAATTCTGAATAAAATGATTGCTTACTCCAAAAATACGGTCTTATTAACCAGTATCGCATTCCATAATGTGAGCTGATCCCAATTAAATACTCAGATCTGGCGATATAATGGCTATACTTACTGGAATAACTTATGTAATTGATTACTTTAGAAAATACATTAATGAACGACATAGTCAGACATTTAAAACGATCGTTTTATTTTTTCTTCTTGCTGCAAATAGCGCTAGTTACCAGTCCTTTGTTAGCAGAAAAAGAAATGCCACAACCTGTAGCACTCGACTTTGTTACCTTTGACAATCACTGGTGGACGGGTTGGCGTGATTTAACCAAGCAACAAAAAACAGAGTGGCTCGAAAAGATTGAGGTCGGATACCAAGAAGCCATTCAAAAGATACCTAAAACAAATCAAACTCTCGAAAAAATCAACTCTACACTCAATCTTATTCAATCACTGCACAAATTACTGGAATTTGAAAAAAGCGCAATTAAAGTAGATGAATATAATGAATTTACCTTAAGTGAATGGCTAGAATTTTATAAAAGCTCGAAACGATTGAGTGATAGCGCCAAACGACTGGAAGCAGAAATTAAACAACGCGTCGAAGCAATAGAAGCCTTGAAAGAAGAACTAAATGCGCTCGTTGTTCAACACCGGCAACTTAAAGCTTTTTCTGATAAGTCGGTTAACAATATTCTATCGGCGTATGCGTCTCAACTTAACTTAATTTATTTACAACAAAAGCAAAACATTGCTCAAAAGCAACTGGGTGATACCAAAGTGGCATTAAAGGCGACCATGTCACGACTAGAAAACAATATTGAACTTCTTTCAAGCACGGCTGTATTCGAGAAGCAGCAAAATGTTAAAAAGGTCAAACTCCAACAGCAACTAAGTCGCATCAAACAGATTATGGGCGTATTGCAGAGACAAACCTGGTCATCACTCAATGGTGAGAAAGAAGTCGTTTATCAGCTGTCCTATCATGAAGAAAAGCTTAAAAAAGCAATTATTGAAGCCGAACAGCTTAGCATTGATGTTTTACTAACCATTAGCAAACTTTTACAAGAAAAAGAAGTCCCGCAAAATATTTTTTGGCATGAAGACGTAAAAACATTAAAAGGTGATTATGAATTATTAACCTCACAGTTTTCCGCCTATCGAGAGCAAGTTATTGCCAGTGGTGAAGCAGCCAATGAAATGGTGTTTGAAAAAACACAGCGTTCCGTTTGGCAATATTTGGAATCCAATCAAAAATTAACAAATCAATTCAAAGCGCAACTCGATGAAGTTGAATTTTTCATACTGGCGTATCGTCAGTTTCTCTCACTAAAAAAGGGGTGGACCTCTGAAGTTGATCTCGGATGGAAGCTTTGGAGTACTAAAGCGAAAAGTCGTTGGGAAAGCTTTTTAAATTTCACAATATTCACGATTAACGATTACCCCGTTACATTATCCGATTTAATTAGCGCAATCATTGTGCTCATGTTTGCGATCATTATTTCGTCGTTGCTCAAGCGATTATTAAGAAGAATTGGTCGCAAGCGTGCGATTAGTGAATCCACATTATTTAATGTCGCTCGTGTACTACATTACGTAATTATTGCGACGGCTATTCTAATTGCACTATCCATTCTTGGTATCGACTCATCTAAGATTGCTCTTGTTGCCGGTGCATTATCTGTCGGTATTGGTTTTGGCCTACAAGCAATTTTTAATAACTTTGTGTCAGGTTTAATCTTACTCTTTGAAAGGCCATTAAGGGTAGGGGACTTGGTTGAGTTAGAGTCAGGTGTGCGCGGTCGGATTAAAGCCATTAACGTACGATCCACCCAGTTAAAAACACGTGACAATATTGATTTGCTAGTGCCCAATTCTGAATTTGTTAATTTCAAAGTCATTAATTACACTTTTTCCGATCCATTACGGAGAATTCATATTCCATTTAGAACATCATTGGATAGTGATAAAGAATACGTAAAAGAGATTGTAATTAAAACAGCAATGAATATTAGTTATACGCAAAAGAACAAACAGCATACTCCTGAGCTTTGGCTCAAACGCATTGGGGAGTTCAGTTTGGAGTTTGAGCTCATCGTTTGGGTTAACGCTAATAAACTGCACGATAATGATGGCATCGAATGCCAGTATCTTTGGGAAGTCGACTCTGCTCTACGTGAAGCAGGTATTGAAATTCCCGTGCCAAAACAAACAATAACACTCAATGATAATAAACACTATAAAGAAAAAGACCGTTAAACGAGAGTTTCTTAACTTAATAAAAAATACACACCGACAAAAAATATTTATTAAGTCTAACTTGTAGAAGAATCAACACTCTCTGAGCTAAGAAGCCTGAGTTGATGGCTCAGTGTGAAGCAATAAGGTCTAATATTATGATACAAATATTTCATCTGCATCAATCATTCAAGTGGATACTGCGAACATGCTACAACAATCTATTCGCAGTATTTCACTCACATCGAACGATGTATAAAACTCATTTATAAATTGAAATTACGAATTTGGAAATTCATCTTCAACGAACGAGTTTACGTCAAAAACCAACTGATCACCGACGTGTGTATTATCTTCACGTAACAACATTAATTTGTAAGAAATAGCCCACAAAGCGCCGGATTTTTCTGGCGGAGTGACTAATTGTTTTAAAATACTGTCTTGACGAAACTCCTCAACACTGGTGGTGCTTTCCCAACCTAACTCAACGCTCACGGTCGCAGAAACTTTTCCACCAGTACCCAGAAAACTAACACCACTTTCTGCAGTTACTGAAATTCCCGTTGTGTGCGAAAAAGATTCCGTTTGAGTTTGTGATACACCAGTAGTGACTGTTTTACTGACCGTTTGATTAATTGATGTTTGATTGTGATTAAACAATTCACGACGATAAGCAATTTGACGCTCTACCTGATAGAAAGGTGAGTTGTGTACTTTCCAAGAAGTAGAAAAGGCATCGTCTTTTACCGCAGTAAACGGAACGGTTACTATACGATCAATCGTTTTACCAGAATAAGCTGGTGGTATATTGTTGCTGGTTAACGTTGGAGCTTGCGGATCCGCTTGCTGTACAACAGGGAACGGAAGATAGAGTGTATTAATTTCTGGCGCATCGGTTGGTTCACGATAAGCGTTATTAGCAACGAATGTATTAACGGCAAACTCACCACATTCGGCATCGATTTTTTTAGGATTTGTTAAAATTTCAAATGTATCAATATCGTGATCAGCACCAGAACCATGGTCGGCCCAGATCTCAGCGCCTATCACACCACGTGAGGTTAAATCTTTTCTGACACACATAATATCATTCTGGGAAGGATTATCGTAACCATTAACAAACACATCACCTAATGCAACGTAACCTTCTGGAGCAATCGGTCTCCAGCATGAACCATCACGATCAGCACCAGAACCATGGTCAGCCCAAATTAATTCATAGCTTTTTGGTGGCTTAAGTGCATCGGTACCATCAACCGCTTTAACACACATAGCGGCTTCAACGCCATTGATATTACTGTAACCTTTGACACCCACACTACCCAGTGCATGAAAACCTTTCGGTGGGTTAGGATGCCAATATGCACCATCACGATCAGCACCACTTCCTTTGTCGTTCCAGCGTAAATCGAAACTATCCGTAAATGTTAAAATTAAATCACCAAATTGCTTTTGCGTTATCATAATTATCTCCAATGAATCGTTAATAATGTATTACGATTAATAAAACTCCCTTTGAGCTATCTCGTTAGCAACATTAGAGGTACTAGAGAAAGTCAAGGTGAAGATTAAAACTAGTTTATGTTTCGCAAGTGTCTATGATGAAGAAGAGATAAAACCGCTATTATCTCGAGATAATCTCTAATGCGTGTTATCGCTCATTTTTATTTAATGATTTTTTAACCGTAAGTTCATAGGGTTTTAACAATCGACTGGTTAAAAACATAGAGGTAATAACAGAGAGGGCAAAAAATACAATCCCAATGTGCACTTTCACCGTAGCCAACCCGGTAAATTTTATGGTTGACGCTATGATGGATATCACAAACACATCAGCCATTGACCATTTTCCGATGTAAAGTAATCTATTAGCAAATACCCGATGTTCATCAGAACCAAGTTCGCACGACATCGCCCGGAGCGAATACCAAAATTTCAGTAACGGCATAACAAGACTAAAGGCAAACAGTATTGCCGCTAAAAAAAATTCCTTTTGTGAAGTTAAAACCCAAATGCCGCCAAGAATTGAAAAACTATCTTTGAAGACCAGTAGTTTCTGAAGCGTAAATAATGGCAAGCTAATCCCCAGAAGATAAGACATCAATGAAAAAATGAGTAACACTTTGAGGTAGGTGGTGGGTAAAACTTTCTGTCGGTTCATCAAAAGTTCCTGAACAATAAGTAATCGTATCAATGAAGAAAATTTCGGTCATTTGCGAATCGAATGATTAGACAAATAGTAACGTCTAAAGTACTTATTAGTGCCTTATTGGCTTCAACCTAAATATTCGCATAATCTCAATCCTATGACTAAACTTAATTTACCAAAATATCCAAGAATTCAAAGAGATTGCGGGCAGATGGAGAATTTGTGTTAACAATGAAGCCAGGCGAGTGGACAGCAAAACATCTCGTTTGCTCACTGTTATTGTGTGCTTTCCTCGACCTATCGGCAGAGGACTCCGGTAATTCCACCGTCGATGATGACAGCCTGATGAATATGACGCTGGACCAATTACTTACGATTAAGGTCACCAGTGTCACCAAAACTCAGGTCAAGGTCAAAGATGCACCCGCAGTCATTTCAATTGTTACCTCAGAGGACATTGAGAATTACCAGTTTTCGTCGGTGGCTGAGTTACTAGGCTCTCAGCCAGGTTTTGATTCGCTTGATCATCTTGGCTTTTATAATGTTGGTGTACGCGGTGTTAGTCCCGGACTCGCCGGCAACAGCCTGGGCATTAAAGCGATGATTGACGAGCAAGATATGGCATTTCGCACCACAGCTAGCAGCCAATTAGGGCCTGAATTTATACCGGATATTATGATTAATCGTGTGGAAGCGATTAGAGGGCCTTTATCAGTGATTTACGGTGCAAATGCGTTTTTGGGTACCATCAATGTTGTCCCTAAAACTTGGCGCCATTTCGAGCGTCAAGAACGCGCTTTTCAAATGAAGCACTCGGCCGTCTATGAAGACAGTCAGCTCGGATATCGTTCTCAATTTTCTTTCGGTGACGTATTCGACAACGGTGGATTTGCTGCAGCACTTGCCATTAGTGGATTTGATCACCCCAAGCGAAACTTACCACAAACCTCGCCACGCTTTGATATTTTTGCAGCGGGCGATAATACCCATTCGCAGATACAAGAAAACAAGGATGTGTCGTTATATGCTAATACGGATTTTGAAACAGCCGTTGGACTGTTTAAGCTGGATACCAGTTATCAGTCATTCCGTAAAAGTGCGCAATTTCACCCTGATTCGGAACCGTTATTTCCTGGAATTATCGCCCAAGACAATCGGATGGTGCGTTTAAGACACAGTTATGAACTCAATGAGCAGTGGCAAATAAAATCCAGCCTAGCATTAAACTCTGGCCAGTCCGGAAACGAAACCCGAAACTATGATCCATTTAGAATCGGAATTAACTACGCTTATCGTGATTATAGTTTTGATTACACAACGTCTTCATTGACCTTTGTATATTCCGGTATTGCTCGATTCAATTGGCTGCTTGGTGTTGACTACGCATTCGATGATGAAGAGCTTCCAACACTCATTCTCATTGACTCCGGTGGGGATCGTGAAGAACGCAATGCAGGTCGAAATATCGAAGTCGATAATTTAGGTCTGTTTACACAATTGGATTATTCGTTCGAAGAAAATTCATCCTTTGTTGCTGGAGTGCGGGTCGATGATTACAGTATTTACGATGAGCAAGTTAGCTATCGTGTCGGCTTGGTTCACGATTATTCAAACTCAACAGTGCTTAAGCTATTGCGCGGCCGATCGTTTCAAGCTCCATCCATTATGTTGATGTTTGGTGGTGAGCATCCTCGATTATTAGGGCCGGCAGATAACAGCCAACTCAAACCACAGCGCGCTGTTACTAATGAGTTAAGTATCAGTCACCAATTCGATCAAAGTATGCAAACGGAAGCAACGCTGTTCAACACCAAAATTGAAAACTTTGCTGAATACGACATCATTGCGTCAAATCCTGTCGCTTCGAATAGAGCACAAATCAGTACTCGAGGATTCGAACTCGCTTTAAAGTTTTCATTTCTTGAGCCACAGCTTAAAGGTTATTTTCAATACACTTGGCATGATACGAAAGTTTCCTCGGGTCAATCGTTTGGAATTGATATTTCCAATGAACCTCGATTATTTGCCGAATACCTGATGAGCGCTGGAATTTATTATCAGTGGTCGGCAATTCCACTTTCTGGATTTTTAAGTTTGGAACGAATCGGAGATCGCATTGCAGATAATTCGAATCTGCCTTTTTTGCCATTGGGTAATCAAACCGAATATGTATTGCCTGCTTACACCGTGAGTAACGTTGGTCTCTCGTGGGAATTACCCTGGTTTAAAGCGCGTACAAGCTGGATAAAATTTAAAATCGATAATATTTTCGATAAAGAGTTTATCGAACCTGGTTTCAGTGGTATTGATGTTCCTGGTAAAGGTCGAACATTGACGCTGACGTATCAACAGAGCTTTTGAGGTTACGGCAACATGATTCAACAAGCCTCACACATAATTCGCATGACGTTTTTGTTATTGCTGATTTTTAGTTGTTCAGTAAGTGATGACATTCGATTTGAAGAAAATGAACGTCAATACGTTTACTTTATGGTGACTCATGGCCCGACAACCGACGTCGGATTTTGGGGCGATGTTTTTGAGGGTACGCAAGAGAAAGCCGACGAATTAAATGTTGATGTAAT
Organism: Pleionea sediminis; assembly: GCF_007570825.1. Classification (GTDB taxonomy): domain Bacteria; phylum Pseudomonadota; class Gammaproteobacteria; order Enterobacterales; family Kangiellaceae; genus Pleionea; species Pleionea sediminis. The sequence goes on from NZ_SUNB01000004.1 coordinate 200,687, forward strand.
CCCTTTGCATCCAATTATCGAGTCGTCTGGTGAGTTATTGAATGCTCAAATGGAACAAGCAATATTGGCCGACCCACCAGGAATTCTAGCGACCATTTGGGGAGACGGAATGCCCGAAGTTGTGCAAGCCGCCAACTCAGCCTCAATTCCTGTCGCGGCCATTAATGTTTATCCTGATCCTGAATTTTTCGGTCCCGGCAAAGCCGAGTTTTTATTTTACTCCGGTCAAAATGATTCAATAGTCGGTATTGATGGAAGCAATGCTATCATCTGCGCCAGTGAAGGAGAAAGACTCATTAATGGCCTGTGTAACGGCATCTCACCGGAGTCGATTTACGATTCTATCGTAGAAAGCGAACAGATCGCAGTTGTTTGTATAATTCATCAACAAAGTGGGGGAGTTATCAGTCGATGTAACGCAGCACAGAATTTATTCATTAATGATTATGGCCACTCACAAAATGACTTTTATACGATATCCTGGGATGAATCGGTTCCTGGTTCCAGTGTCGAGGCGATAGAAACTTTTTTTAATCAGTCGGCAATTGCCAATTACCATCGTTTATTTATCATGGCGAATGGTCCGGTGACTATCGATGCGTACAACACTGCAACCATTCCCCAAGTCACCCGTGATAAAGCAACCATCGGTACCTTTAATACCAGTAGTTCGATTTGTACCGCCTTGCTTGAGGGTGAAGTTGCTTACGCTTCGAGTCAGGGGCAAGATTTTCAAGGTAAAATGGCGCTGGACTATCTCCACTATTATATTTTACATGGCGATTTACCCCCTGAAGGTGTCGCACCTGATGGTTCAACAGATGAACGTTGGACAGTTTCTCCTGACGGCTATCCTTGGTACAAAACTGGACCAACGCTGTATTACGATGCTTGTCCATAGCTCTTTGCGAAAGCTCAATAGGCCCACGCATAATTTTAATTAACTAAATTGGCTTTAAAATCGATAGCGGATCCCAATGGCGCCATCGATGTCAAAATTATCTTCATTATCGTCATTAAAGTCGTAGTTCGGAACCGCTTGAATAAACGCCTCTAAATTTCGATCGAGACTAAAACTCAATCCAACCGGTAATCGAACACCAACTCGATCATCAACGGTCTTGTTGCGCAGTGCTCGGTCCTCATAAAAAGCACCAAAATCAATATATAACAGAAGTGATTTTCGGCTGTTATAAAAGTTTTCTAAACGAACATCGAAAGCAAATGCATCACCGTTAATAAACATCGTGTATTGACTGAACTGAAGTGTCGCGCCTAAATCCAAATCGTAAGCAATTCCCAAATCAACGCCAGCTCGAGATGATTTGGCAGACACTTGCGAAGTTAAAGCAATCATAGAAAGTAATGCAATCAGAGTGATTCGTTTCATTGAGACTATCCTATTTAATAAATTTTCAGAGTTTTAAGCTTATACATTGAAGATTCATTCATGCGCAGAGCTCATCGCTATCACACTAATAATTGAATTCATTTTTTACCGTTTTATGCTGGGAGTATTATTGATAAATCACAGTTAATTTACTTCCGATTACTTCTCAAAGTTCAAGCCGTCATTGTTTAACTCTCGTTCACATCTAGAGTTTAGGACTTAGAATAAAAAATAACTTGAGAAATCACTTTAAGTAGCAATATTTGCAATAATATCATTAGCTTACAGCACTTTTCTAAAGTTAATCCCTACCATAGATTAGCTTAAGTAAAATTGAGACCCAGCTACGAAATAATAAGTATGTACTATACTGACTCTCAGATCAGTCACCGAAAGTGGTTGTTATTTTTCATCTCATGGAAGCTAGGGAAGATATGGCGTCAGATACGCAGATTCGGTTAAAACGTTTTTATCTCAGTGCACTGTTAATTTTAGCTGCTGCTTCAACAGCTTCATTGCTGGTTACGTTATACATCTTGTCACTGAGCGATAGTGATGCTTACCGAATTAATATTGCTGGTAAACAAAGAATGTTATCTCAAAAGATAGCTTTGCACAGCTCGACATCGAACACTGATAAAGGCCTCGGCATATTAACATCAGCTATCAATACCTTTGAAAAAAACCACTCTGAACTTACTGGGACAAATTCACAGTTTGGAGCATTGTCGGATAAGTTATCAAACCAGTATTTTTCTGGAACACCCTCTCTGGATCAAAGAGTAAAGTCGTACGTAAAAGACGCTAGATTAATAAGCCAATCAAATTTTCAAGGAAATTCCAATGAGATTTTCACACCGACTCGAACCGAGAGCCTGCTCAAAGATCTCGATGCCATTGTTGCTCAAATGGAACTTGAAGCCTCGCAAAAACTTGAGACTTTATCGTTTGTCTTATGGTTGGTTTGGCTGGCAACATTATTGATCTTATCGGCACAAGGTCTATTGATCTTTCGTCCAATGGAAAAATCCATCAAAAAGTCCTACAAAAAAGTTAAAAAGCAAATCGAAATTGCTAAAGAAGAACGAAGAAAGGCCGAGAAAATATTACGCGAAAAACAAGTGCTCGTATCTAACTTAAGCCATGAATTACGTACTCCCGTTAATATCATCAGCGCATGTTTTAAACAATTAAAAGACCAATTCAATGGCGAATCCAAAATAATGATCGACTATGCGTTTAGTGCGACAGAACGAATGAACGTTTTGTTGTCTCAGTTTTTTGATATTCAGGAAATTGATAATGATAACTTGAAGCTGAATATCGAGCCTCAATCATTAAAGAAAGTGTTGTTGCCTGTTATCAACTATTTTATACAAGTCTCTAACAGTAAATCCATTGGATACGAAGTTGAGGGATTTTCTGACATTTCTCACTATCAAGTTGAACTGGATTATTATCGAGTTCAGGAAATTCTATTTAGCATTTTAGACAATGCTTTTAAATTTACTCAGCAAGGTAAAGTGCGATTGTCATTTGAAGCAGAGGTAACCGAAGAATGTTTAGAATTGAGCTGCGTAGTAAAGGATACCGGTGTGGGGATTGAATCAGATGAGCAACCAAGAGTTTTTGAGCGTTTTTATCGCTCCGATAAACATTTGGTTCATAATGAAGATGGCTTGGGCATTGGTTTGTATCTGACTCAACAGTTAGTCGATAAAATGGAAGGTACAATCAATGTAAGCTCAGTTCCCAATAGTGGAACAGAAGTTGTTGTTCAAATTTCATTTTCCAGAGTCTGTTCAAATGAAACAGCCGAAGGGGAAAACTCTGAGGAAAGATTAGATAATGCGATCGATCAATCAGCCCATCCTCTAAAAGCCTTAGTCGTTGATGATAATGCCGTTAACACCATGATATTAAAAACTATGTTAGAGGATCTTGATTTTCATGTTGCCACCGCTGCTGATGGCCAACTTGCGATTGAAGCTTGCAGGAGCATAAACTTTGACATTGTATTCATGGATCTCAAAATGCCAAAAGTTGACGGTTATTCAGCCACCAAAGCTTTGCGTAATGAACTGAAAATAACCAATCCAATTATTGCGGTTAGTGCTAATTCTACACAACCGGATAAAGACGATGCTTTTAGAGCAGGTGTTGATTATTTTATTAGTAAGCCAATCGATAAAGATATCGTACAAAGCGTGGTGCATACCTATCTCAAGGTTGCCGTTTGAGGCATCAAGCTTCCGATAAATCAATGAATCGAGTTAATTAACTCAGTCCTAATCTAATGTGTAATAAAATAGTTATCCGTTGCTGAAGAGCAACCTAAACGTCCTTATTTTTTTCCTTAAGTCGTCGTGTAAATTAAATATAGCTCTTCAGAGATTTTCTCGATACCTAATTAAGTTAATCGGCATCGTGAATCGATTCACAAATCAAAACGAATCTCAACGACCATGTCTCAATTTTAATCAGAGTTTATGTGAATACGATTAGGCTCTGAATACTATCAATTAAAATAAAAAACAATAGAGAAATATAATGTATCGACGAGCAATCACCAAAAGCGTTGCTAATTGGAAACGTTATTCAAATAATATTTACGGTTTCATTTTTCAAAATAACGCAAATTCATTTAAGAACTCATTACGTCATAAGATCGCTGTTAACAGAGTTGTGACTGACAAGGCTGGTTGGCGCAATACACCACGCTACTTAATTTATATCGTGATTGCTTCCGGTGCCATCTCTCTAAATAGTGTTGCTGAAACAATTTCAGTCGGTGCTGGTAGCATTTCTGATCAAGCGAATCCCGAAGGCTTTCGCTGTGTTAATGATTACGGATCTTGGATCAGTAACGCAGGAATTGTCGATCCAGCCATCGATGGATGTGATCCACAGCAGGGTCCTATCGGCAGTCCTAAAGCACTTTATCCAAATTTAACAGGCCCTGCAGCGAATAAGCCGACAGGAACCCATCGTTGGTGGGGATCCGTCTCCTTTTATGGTGAGATGCCTATCGGTGATAATTCGCGTTCAGGTTACATTACCCCAGATCCAATTGCTGCAAGAATCACAAACCGTGGTTTTCGAATGGCCAGTATTCCTGCTGGAATGGCATTTAAGAATGGCATTGCCGATACTTATGATGTTCCGGCGCCGTTTGATGAAGTATTCGATGGTCTTGCTATTGCTAACTCTCAGTATTCAAGTCTTGAGGCAAAACTTTTCGATTATTCTGACGGCAGTATGACCGTAGAGTGGCAACATTCTGAACAACCTGTAATGCGAGCAACGTTTGTGCATGGTTCGCCTTACGTTTTTATTGATACGCTACAAGGCGAATTAATAATTCGCAGTCGTTCAGCCGATGGTCCAGAAAAAGGAATCTATCATCAATCGAGTAATCAAATTGGATTGTGGACCGACGTCGCTGGCAATCGAAATCACTTTCTTGTCGTCGGTCACGGCGCAACACAATTTAAAAATGTCAGTAGTAACAATATTTCCATTGTGAACAACAGCGGCCGAGTTACTATCGCATTAATACCCATGGACAGCGACAATGGCGAAATAACGCCTTCAAGTGAAAAAATTAATCGTTTTGCAGAGCATGCGACAAATACGATTGATCAAGTTAACGTTAATTATGATCTCAATTCAACGACGCAACAAGTTTCTGTTCGCCATGAGTACTTAATGAACGGTCAAGCGGTTGAAACCTTTATCGGCTTGATGCCATTACACTGGAAAAATAGTGTAGTCTCAATCAATAGTCAGGATAGGGTTCGCAGTGCCCGCGGTTACATTAAGTTTTCATCGTTGAATGCATTTGAATATCAACTTTCTTTCGTTGGTGTTTTACCAACAATGCCAATGCTTAATCAAAGTTACGACCGAACAAAGCTCGTTCAACTTATTGGAGATTTTGTTGCGAGAGGTCCAGGATACTGGAATACAAAAAGCGACACTTATTGGGCTGGAAAAAATTACGGAAAAGTCGCCGAAGTTGCGGCTTTGGCAGACCAACTCGGATTAGATCAAGAACGTGTGGCATTGATTGAATGGCTAAAATCGGAATTGGAAGATTGGTTTACTGCAACAACAAATGGTCAACCTAATTCCAGTAAATATTTTTCCTACAACGAAGATTGGAATACGTTATTAGGCTACGATGAAAGTTTTGGTGCTCAGCAACAGCTAAACGATCATCACTTTCATTACGGTTACTTTGTCCGTGCTGCAGCAGAAATATGTCGTACCGACAAAAGTTGGTGTGCTCCCAGTGCCTGGGGTGGAATGGTTGAACTATTAATTAGAGACTATGCGGCGTTACGCGACGATCCCATGTTTCCTTACGTAAGAAACTTCGATCCTGCCAATGGATTTAGTTGGGCGTCGGGACATGCAAACTTTGTGTTGGGAAACAACAACGAGTCAACTTCAGAAGCTGCGAATGCATACGGCGCGATTATTCTTTACGGGATGATCACGAATAATAATGAATTAACCGAACACGGTATTTATTTGCATACCTTATCTGCAGCAACTTATTGGGAATATTGGAATAATATCGATCGATTTCACGGTAAGGACATTCCGTTTGATAACTTCTCTCCAGAATATAACAAAATGACGACCTCAATTATTTGGGGAAGTGGTCATGTATTTTCAACCTGGTTTAGTGGCAAGTATGCCCACATACTCGGAATACAGGGCTTACCCTTAAATCCATTAGTAATGCATATTGGATTACACGCCGACTATCTCTCAGATTATGTCGCGTTGGGCTTAAGTGAATCGTTTAACGGTAAACCTTCTGGTTTGGGTAATGATCAATGGCGTGATGTCTGGTGGAATATTTTGGCAATGACCAATCCAGAGGCCGCTATTGCTGACTTTAATACAATGAACTTTCAGTACGACGTCGAAGCAGGCGAAACCATTGCTCATACCTACCATTGGCTTCACACACTCAACGTATTAGGACATATTAAAACAGGTAAAGGCAACATCACTGCAAGCTCACCAATAGCGCAAGTTTACGAAAAAAATGGCGCGCGTACCTACGTCGCTTACAATTTTAAAGAAACACCAGAAGTGGTTTCATTTTCTGACGGTACTCAATTGACGATTGCAGCAAACAGTTTTGGTATTCGTGGTCACGGCGCACCAGGTGATAGTGGCGATGATGACGATAACTCGGATAATGACGATTCCAATGACAATGGTTCTGACGATGATAGTTCAGATGATAATAATGACGATCCAGCGAGCTGTAATGAGTTTTGTTTTATCGAACAAGGCAGCTCGCTATTAGTCAAAGCCTCCGTTGGCCAACAAGTTGATATTCACTACATTGTGAACAATGGAGTTCAACAAAACATTAGAATGGAACGTACTAATGAAACCTCTTTAAAGCTCATCGAAAATTTAACAGAAGGGGACGTTATTGATTATTTTTTTACGGTTATTGATGCAACGGGCGCTCGGGACACCCAATGGCAACGTTATATCTTTAATGCCGATTCCAACAACGACGGAGGACAAGATTCCGACAACGATTCTGACAATGGAAACAATAATGATGATTCCGATGACAATCAAGATAATGACCAAGGAGGTGACAATGATGATACCAGTGATAACGGTGAATGTGAGACTTACTGCATTAGTGAATCGGGTAATACTATGATCATTACAGCAAATACTGGAGAACGTGTTGATTTACATTATCGTGTAAATAACGGCACACAAATGAATGTTCGGATGACGACGACCAACGGGCAGCATCAATATCGTATTCCCAATTTGAATTCGGGTGATTCGGTGAGTTATTTTTTCACCGTAATTAATGCATCAGGCGCTTACGATACCGAAAACTTTCAACACACATTTGGAGAATCTCAAGCGGCAAGATTACCGATTGTTGATGCAACCGCCAGTAGCCAACGACAACCGGCTAGAGATGCAATCGATGGTAATCGCTCAACCCGATGGGAAAGTAATCATGTTAATCGTGGCCAATGGATTACCCTTGATCTGGGACAGCAGCAACAATTGAATAACATTATGATTCATTGGGAAGCCGCTAACGCCAGACAATATGAAATCTGGGTGTCGCAAAATGGGGTAGACTGGTGGTTGGCAACACAACGATCACAAGGTGATTTTGGCGACCGAACGGATACGCTTTCGATTGAGCAACGTGTGCGTTATTTTTCCATTGTGATGAAAGAACGCAGTCACGGAAATTATTGGGGCTACTCCATTTACCAGGTAGAAGCATTCGGCCAATAATAAGTAATTAGGTTAAATAAAAAAGAGCGCAATTATGCGCTCTTTTTCTTAGTAAAATTAGTGTAAATGGTGATTCATATTTAATGAGGGCATAATCACATCAGGCACCACCGGATCGTGCGCTTCGCGCGGCGCTAATTGCCAACCGTTACCTAATTGTCCGGCTGAACAGTGACGACCTTGACGGACACAATGTTCGGTCCAGGCTTCAATAATTTCTGGATGCCAAGACAACATCCAGTCGGCATGAAAAGAATAGCCGCCCGGAGTGTTTTCATCGACGTCATAACTGTCCGACGCTAACCGCCAGAATCGACTGTCTCCCACTGGATAAGCGTTGTCTGCAGTGACCTCATAGACCACTTCAAATTGTACTTGCGGTAAAGCGACAGGATGTGAAGCAGGGCAATGCAGTCCGTGCTCTTCGGACCAAGTAGGATAGGCCATATGATCTTTATGATTTGTGGAGACTAGATTTTCTCCATCCCAACAAGGCGGAAAGAAAACCATTCCACGTACCCAGTCGCCCACTTCACATCGTGGAATGTGCGGGACAAAATCATCAACACTGGTAATCGTCCAAGATTCACAGCGCCAACGGATCGTATTTAAGTCTTGAATATTATCGGGTGATGATTGAGCATTGCCTGAAATCATTCTTAAACCACTGGGCATAGTTGCAATAGATGAACTGTCATCGACAGCACTTTTGTAATAGACATTCGGTGCTTCATCGCCTTGGAAAGGCAACACCAACTCATAGGGACGCTCTTCATTATCGGTAGGATATAACATGGCAGGCATCCAATATCCTGAACGGTTTAAAAAACTACCTTCGCAAGTGCCTTCGCCCGTGCTCGCTAAACTATCTATAGTTGTTAAATAATTGGTGCTGTTGTTTCCAAGATACATATGAAGATGAGCTGCATCTTGTTCACCCGGATGTACTAACGCGTCATCGTAATTTAAATGCGATACTTCACATTTAACTCGAAAACTTCCACCATCCGGATCATCGCCGGGAATTACATTCGTAAATGAAACAAAGTCTTCTGCTAACGCACTATCGAATACGCTCTCTATTTGCCAGCTAAATGTTGACTCGGTTGCCGGTTGTTCTTCAAGTCGAACTGAAAACTGGTGAACACCTGACGAAAGGTCACGAATATAAAAAGGTGATTCACATACCAGGTAAGGTTGCTGATCGAGTGAACATTCGTAAATTAATGATTCTGGATTGGCGTGAGTAAACTCGAATCTTGCTCCGGACTCAATGGTAACTGAACTTGGCGTAGAAACTAGGTTGACTTCTTCAGCATTGTTATCGGAAACTTCGACAGTAACTGTCACACTCATTGCGTTAGTACCGGCACCGTTTGAAACTATCAGTTCGTATGACGTCGTTTCGGTCGGTGTTAACTGTAAACGACTTTCTCCGAGAACATCGATGTCGCCAGGATTAACTCTGGCCGACGTGGCTTCTCCGCCCGATAATTGCCAAGATAACAAAATCGATTCGCCTGAGCTAATCGTTGTTGCAGATGATGAAAAGTCTGAAATAACCGGAGCGACTTCAGTATCATTGTTATTCGAATCATTATCAGAGTCATCTGAATTACCTGAGCATGCGCAAAGGAGTAACACAATAGTCGTAATAAAAAAGCGATGAAATATAGTTAACATGGGTCAGTCCTGATTGATGTATCTACTTCACTATATACAAAGTGCGCGCCAATAAATTAGCTGAAACGGTCATCTTTAAATTTGGAAGGCTCTTTGTATTTTTATTGCCAAGTAGTGTAATTGGAGCGTTTTTGTATCTCTACAAAATGCAGACAAGCGTTATTTTTTTGGGGATAGAATAAAGGCTGACATTTAAAGTGTGACGACTGCACGCTTTTAAAGCAGGCTTTAATAACGAGATGCACCTAAGCGATGCGATATACCTTTTGAATGTTACAGCATTCCAATAAAATTAAACCTAATATCTATTCAACTTTATTAGAACGCCACTCATAGATTTTTTACTCAATTACTCAACACAAGAGACGGGCTTTAACTTTTCAGGCCCACTGAAAAAGCAGCTCCAAATAACTTTATCGTCATAAACTGTTGGATGAATTATGAATTGTTTACCAGCGACGTCGCTTCCGGCTCGTTCATTTATTTCAGCAATGATAACCCCATCACTAACATTAACGTACCTCGTATAATCGCCGTTTAAGTTATCCGGCAATCCCAACTTTCCAGTATCCGCATTGTCAAAAGTACCTTCACTATGATAGATGGATTCAATAACCGGTTTTAATTGACTTGCCTTGTTATAAGCCTCATGAGTTTTTGACCGATAAACATAATCTTGGTAAGCAGGAATAGCCACTGCAGCAAGAATACCAATAAAAATAATAGCGGGAATCAAAGCACAGATCCAAGTTTTCACAGTGTTTGGTTTCGGCTTTTTACCAAATCGGTTTTCAAATTCTGAACCAGGAAAAAATAATAAATAAATAGCCAGTCCAAAGTTTATTAAGGGAACAAAATACAAAAGTATCCACCAGCCTGACTTATCCAAATCATGCAGTCGCCGTATTGCATAGATAACAGACGTCATGGTCCAAATAATTAAAAAAAAGAGTGTTAACAGTTGAAAAATCGTGAGGTAGTTTTCTTTTGACTGACCCATAGCTCTTAGAATTCCATTAGGCATCCCACCAAAAATAAAACTCAATAGCACTAGCATCAAAAAATTATACGCAAAATATCGCAAGCGTCCTATACGTTGCGACCAGGAGAAAAATTTAACCTCATCATAATCAGCAGACAATTCAATCACTTCCGATTCGCTGGCTCGATAGGGATTTGTATCAAAGGGATTTCCGTTACTCATCAAAGTAATCCTGCTAAATTGTTAAAAACGGTTTGTATAAGCGGATGTTTACAATAAATAATAGGACGATCTAGTCGCGAGCTCAATTAATGTATGAGTCTTGAGTTCAATCCTTCTACAGCCATCTATATCGCAAACTTAGTTGTGTTATGTTGATGACGAAATTATTATTAATAAAACGGCAAGTGGATTGTTCAGCTGTACCAATATTCATTGCTTATTAAATAACTTAGCGATAACAGAGCTATACATCGTTGGTGTTTACACGAATGAGTGTGTCAGTAGTGCAGTACGTGCCGCATCTGATCTGGGTTATGAAGTACATTTGATTTCTGACGCTACGGCAGCAATTACTCCAGAACTGCATCGAGCGACACGACTAACGACTAACGACTAAAGGTCGGTATGCATCGGTACAAACAACAACCAATGCAATAGGAGAAATAAAATCATACTGTTCTTCACATGCTGAAGATGAGCAATAATTTTCACGAGAACCTCCCTTTGCCGACAAATTTAAGAAGTTCTCTGTTTTGAACAAAACATAAACACTACCGATTCACGACTTAATACCCACCCATTAGAAACGACTACCACTTTTGTGCCCAGGCAAAAATTTCTATACACTGCCAGGTTGCTCAAAGTATTAGATAAGTTTTTAGAAGAATAGAGGTGGTTTTTTGAACGATTTATCGACAAATGAAAATGTCGCTACAGCAAAAAAAGGATGGTTTAACCGGTTTTTAGCGGCAGTAGAGTGGTTAGGTAATTTATTACCCCATCCCGTGACATTATTTGCTATGTTCGCCGCAGGCATTGTGCTGTTAAGCGGCTTACTAGGGTACTTCGACGTCAGTGTGGCCGATCCCCGACCTGAAGGAAGTCCCGGTCGGAGTGCCGATGGTCTTATAAAAGTCGTGTCGTTAATGAATGCAGAAGGACTGCAGCGTATTTTCACAGGACTGGTTACCAATTTTACCGGTTTTGCGCCGCTGGGTACCGTACTGGTCGCCATGTTGGGTGTTGCAGTCGCAGAACATTCAGGCTTGTTATCCGCTGCTATGCGCTCATTAGTCATGGGTGCTTCCAAGCGTATGGTAACTGTGACTATCGTTTTTGCCGGTATTGTTTCAAATACCGCATCTGAGTTGGGTTATGTCGTTCTTATTCCCTTGGCAGCTATGATTTTTCATTCGTTGGGCCGTCATCCTCTGGCCGGCCTGGCTGCTGCTTTTGCAGGTGTGTCAGGCGGATATAGCGCCAATATTTTTCTAGGAACCGTTGATCCATTGCTCTCGGGTTTTACCGAAAGCGCTGCGCATTTAATTGATCCGACCTACGTCGTCGGCCCAGAGGTTAACTGGTATTTTATGTTTGTCAGTACCTTTGTGATAGCGGCGGTAGGCGCACTTGTCACTGAAAAAATTGTTGAGCCGCGCCTGGGAGTCTACAACCCGAAAAATGCGTCAATTGAACTTGGTGACCAAAGAATGGACGCACCGTCACAGAAGGAAAAACGGGGTCTTAAAGCAGCCGGAGTGGCATTACTTGCGGTTGCTGCTGTTCTAAGTATTACTGTTATTCCTGCAGATATTCCGGGGTTTGGCGCATTATTGAACCCTGAAACAGGGGCCATTACGGGCTCGCCTTTCTTAAAGGGTATTGTTGTTATTATCTTTATTACCTTTGGTCTGGTTGGTTTTGTTTATGGACGGTTTGCCGGGACGATGCGTAACGATCGTGACGTGATCGATGCCATGGCAAAAAGCATTAGCAGCTTGGGTCTGTACATCACTTTAGTATTTTTTGCGGCTCAGTTTGTTGCCTTTTTTAAGTGGACAAATTTAGGAACCGTCCTTGCAGTTAAGGGAGCAGCGCTACTGCAGTCCTTAGGGTTAGATGGCCCTGGAGTGTTCGTACTTTTCATTCTTATGTGCGCAATCGTTAACTTAAGTTTAGGCAGTGCTTCAGCGCAATGGGCAATTACCGCGCCCATATTTGTTCCCATGTTAATGTTGATAGGTTTTGCGCCCGAAGTTATCCAGGCAGCTTATCGAATTGGTGATTCCGTATCGAACTTAATTACTCCCATGATGAGTTACTTTGGACTGATATTGGCCATGGCGGCAAGATATCAAAAAGACGTTGGAATAGGCACTATGATCGCGATGATGTTACCTTATTCGATGATCTTCTTTGTGGTTTGGGTTGCCTTTTTCTACATATGGGTTTTCCTCTTAGGCATGCCAGTGGGACCCGGAGCGGAAACCTATTATGCGCCTTAATTTTTTAAATCGGTTTCGTTATTTTTAACCATAACAAAAAACAATTTAGAACACCGTTTAACTACACAACTGGGTTCGTTGCCAAACAGCAACAAACCCAGTTCTAAATCGAGAGCTTTTCATTAAATAGAATTCTAGCCGTCTATTTAAAATTAATTTGATTAATTAATAGTCACGCATGCGAAAAAATGTGATAGTGTTCCTATAAATATTTGCCAAAATTATCTCACTAGAATAATATTCGACCAAGTCGATAAAAGGGCTCTACCAGGGAAATATTAATTATGAGACTCGCTGCATTAATTTTCTTTTCATTTATGTCAGCTGCTACGCTGTCTGATGAACCATACAACTTTACAGCTTCAGACAAAGGATTATCTTGCCGCTCATGTTCCTTTGAACAAATGGAACAAGTCATTCAAGACGAACATCCTTTCCGAATCATAGATAGAAATTTAGATGGCATTCCTGATCGCGGGGGAAGAGGGCCGTCAATAACACATAATTTCGTTTTACATTTTTTTGATCTTGAACGTGATAACTTTGTCCGCTATCAAGTGTTATATAAACCATTTCAAGGGGTTTTAGAGTACACAAGAATTACAGAAATAGCCGAACAGAAAGAAAACTTTAATGTATTGAAATCTTATATTCTCGGTTATCAAAATATGATTCGTACGACAGTGAATAATTTTTATACGACGAATCCAATAAGAAGTTATAACGCTAACAAATCAGTCGTTGGTGGAGAAGAGTCGCAATGTGCCAGTGATTCGACGCCTTATTCCGCGACCGACTCATTATTCGATACCGTGAGTGGTGCTTATGATCAAGATACTTTGATTGATTTACAACGTATTATTCAAGATGAAGATAATCGTTGGCACCAAAATAATACTCTTTTCCAACGCCTAAACTCGACTTCTCTTCCATTAGGATTAAATGGTTCTCGTATCGCAGACCAACATGAAGTACCAATGACCGTTCCTTTCCCAGATGGCATTGCCGTTTATGCGATACGTGGTCCTATGGATAACAGCGAAAATGTATTTACCCTCAGGTTAGATAGCAGCTATTTTCATGGTCAGCATAATGTTGCTCACTTAAATGGCACAATAGAATCGAACGTTACATTGAGTTTAGCGAACTTTTTTGAACAAACGCCTTCTGGTAAATTCACCTTGTCTAATTCAGTTCCACTGGTTATTGATCCATGTTTTTTCCGTCATCTAGAAGAAGCTCTTGAGACAATGGGCATCGAAATACAAGATGGTGATGGCAATACATCTGAAGGTGCATTTAACGGCAGCGGCACTTATCTTAGTCAGCAATGTGCGCATATTTCTTCAACCACACATTCGACCAATACGTTATTTGTACCGGTAACTCAACCTTGTAACAATCCAAGTAAGCCGACGTCGGTATGCATTTCAGTTGATTATATGCCGATTAGCGTCTTCGTCACTCGAGAAGAACTTTACGAGTTCTGTGGTCGACGTCAATAACAACTACACACAATATAAACTGGAGGCAAAAGCCTCCAGTTTTAAATTCTAAATACAACCATTCATAATTACCCGCAAGCGAATTTAATGCGGGTATTTTTTTTCTGTTTTAAATTCGATAAGGTATTGATAGGCTTGTGTTGTGGAGCTTGCTTCAAACTTCCAGTTTTTAATTTCATTCAGTGCGGAACGTACAAAAATATCTTCAGGATGTGAATCAAGAACTTTAATTTTATGCGCTGAACCATCTTCTTTAATGAACAACTCAAAATGAACCCAGCCGCTGATATTATTATAAGCCGCATATTTGGGATACTGAGGAAGTGTCACTTCCAGAGGAATGGCTTCAATTTTGGGATCGAGTTCAGGCATAGCACGGTAGGGGTATTCTGGCGTAGAAATACATCCTACCAAAAGAACCGATGTTAATATGCTAGTCGGAAGTCTCATACATCATCCGTGTAGTGCTTTTGGAAAGATTATAGCATGATGAACCTTGACTAAGCACTATGGGATTTAAGGCTCTTCAGCTAAATAGAATCACGTATTTGAAAGCTCAGTTTCAGTAAAGCTCTCGTAAAAAAAGCCACTCAAATTACGAGACAGCATCGTGTACATTTCTTTTTACCTCTAGCTAAAACAGCAGGTCATTGCGCAATGATTTTGTTGATACTAAATAACTTCTCTTGCTTTTTTAACTCAGTAGCGTATCAATGTTGGCAAGGATTCAAGCCTAATTGCAAACGTCACTGAGTTAAAATTAAAGAGCTAGGTTAATTAAAACATTTCGCCAACCTTCATTGATTGTTTAAAAGTTCAGCGAGAGTGACACCAACTTTGTGCGCACTCGCTGGGTTTTGGCCAGTAATGACTCGGCCATCAACAACAACTAATTCCTGCCACGGCTGTACTTTATTATATCTGGCCGAGCCACGCGTCAAAGCTTCTTCTAATAAGAACGGAATATCATTGATCGTTCCAAAATCAATTTCTTCTTCTCGAGTAAATCCCGTTACCGACTTACTGGACAATAATTTGTCACCTGACGATAAAGTGATAGGGAGAAGAGCGGCGGGACCATGACATACCGCAGCAATGATTCCTCCAGCTTCATAATGTTTGGCAGCAAGAGCCGCAAACTCTTTATTATTCGCAAGGTCACTCAACAAACCGAATCCACCCGGGTAAAAAATCGCGTCATAATCTTCAATATTGATATCGTTAACCCCAAGTGTTTTACTCAGTTGAGACGAAACACCGGGATCGCTGAGCACGCGGCGGTTAATGTCATCATTCTCGACATCAAGACCATAAAGTGGCACTTCACCACCTTTGATAGAGGCGATATCGTACTCGAGTCCATGCTGGCTCAATACATCGATAACATGCGTTAATTCGGGCGCATAGGTTCCATTGGGTTGATCGGTTTCTCCTAATGTTGCGTGATTGCTTACCGGAATTAATACTTTAGTCATTGTTCATTCTCCAATTTATGACTCAGGAAAGTCCCTGAAAACTGCGTTACATAGGTAACTGAAAAAAGGTTAAATTAATGAGTTTCATTAACAGGAGTTATGATACGATCGACAATTAAACTGAACAATGAACAAGTTTTTTAATAGAAATGTACAATATATTGAACAATAGAGTATAATCTTAGCTATCTCAATGACTTAAATACGATGAGCGTTTAACCATGCTAATAAAGCAGGAGCTAGTTTGGACTCTTCATTCGAGCAACTAAAAAGCATGGTTGTCTTTGCGGCGATTGTTGACCAAGGCAGTTTTTCGGCAGCCTCGAGGATGTTATCGATATCACGAGCTTCGGTGAGCTATCACATTAAAAAGCTGGAACAACAGCTTGGTCTCAAGCTACTTTACCGATCAACACGCTCAATCAGTCTAACCGATGCAGGAAGTCGTTATTATTTGCGGTGTCGAGCGGTCGTCGACCAAACAAACTTGGCGCAACAAGATATTGAAAGCTTTAAAAACGAGCCACAAGGTAATCTAAGAATTACATCACCCGTCGGTGTTGGGTCGGAAGTGATTACACCTATGGTGAGTACATTCAAGTCGTTATATCCAAAGATTAACGTTGAAATACTATTGACCGATAGCATCGTTAACCTGGTGGCCGATGGATTCGACATTGGGATACGCGGCGCGGCCAATGCATTAAAAGATTCGGAACTACAATCCATCAAACTGACACCGCAAACCATGTGTGTTTGTGCAAGTCCGTCTTATCTAAAAACGTATGGCAGACCAATGTCTCCTAAAGAACTAGATAATCACAATTGGATCATCTATACCTCGTCAAACCAAACGTTTTCAATGACACAAGGCCAACAGAAATACGACGTCAAAATGAAAGGTTCAATGGTCACCAACCATGCGCAAACGCGAACGCAATTTGTTCTCGATGGTCATGGGTTAGGCAAGTTGGCTATGTACGACGCTTATAAATATCTCGAAACCGGTCAGCTAGAACGAATACTTAGTGAATATGAGATGACAAAAGTGGACTTATACGCTGTTTTTCCAGCGGGAGCAGCACAACAGAGAAAATTAAGACTCTTCATTGATCATATTAAACAGTGCTTTTCTAAACTTCAAAAATTATAAGTTTAGCTCGTTAAAATATCATTTTAGAAATCATTTCTCTCAATTAATTTTTATCCTTGGTGATAATAAAGATCACCAAGGATAGTTTTATCATTAGAATAAAATGATTTCGTTCGTTAAGTATTGCATTGTAAAAATTGAATTAGATGGGTTGCCATTCGCATCGAAGCATTGAACTCCTACTCTTACACCATTATCATAAACCCAGCTATTACCCCAGCTTGAAACATTACAATAATTCGAATCGTAACCATAAGCGGTTACATTGACATGACTCGCTACACTTGAATAGTAAGATTTCATACCCGGTAATTCCAGTCGATAAGACCCTGTTCCATTATCATGTCGTTCAATTGGTAGCTGACTGTAACTGTACTGATAATAGCTCGCTGGATTTGTCGATGTATTCGCCCACACATAAGCCCCCCGCAACTGATCTTCAGCAACACTAATGCCATGTGTAACGCCTTTCATAAAGCTAAATGTAAAACGGCTGTCAGACGGATTACCGGAGTTATCGTAACAACTCACATTGCTGTACAAATCGTTGCCCGAAAAATACCAATTATTCACTTTACAATAATCACTATCGGTTCCATAAGCTGTAACATAAACCGTCCCGCCAATGGAGCCCGAAGAATTGATATTCATACCCGGCGCTTTGACTCGGTACTTACCCGTCGCCGAACGTGTAATGGTATTACTAACATCGGTTGAATTAGCTTGGTAAGTCGCCCATGGAGTATACGAACTCGCGGTTGGATTATTCGCCCATAAATAGGCATCCGAATAATAATCGCCTTTAGGTCCATCTTTATAATAGAGAACCGTAAATCGTCCATTCGTTAAATTTCCATTAGGTGCAAAACATCGGACGTTTACATTTTGACCACTCCCATTACTGTACCAACCCGCAACTTTACAACGATGATTGCCGCCATAAGCGGTAACATGAGCAATACCTCCAGTGCCCGTCATATTCTCAAAAAGCACACGATAACTTCCGGTACCGGTTCGCGTTATTTGCGTGTCACCATAGTATCGTACTCGGAAAGGTCGTTCGGACGTTCTTCGAAAACCACTCGAATTCGAATAAAAAGAACTCGCAGAATAAGCTTCGTTGATTGTAGAACTATGATTACCGGCCCATGCCCACGCTCTGACATAATCTGGCGAAGCATGTAGTTGAGAAGCAAAAGACATAGTTGCGAATAGGCCAACTAACAATTTTTTATATTTTATTTTATTCATTATGTGCCCTTATTTTTATATGAGTTGCGTGGCAAATATATCAATGCTAAAAAATTTCATATAGTGCAAAAACGGACAGATTTTTTTGCACCGATGGACATCTCGTATCATTATTAATGAAATCTAAGTAATAAACTAAATATAGGAAGGTTCAACATTCACTTCTGAGACGAATGCGCGATAAGTTGATTTATGCACAATCGTGATAAAGAAGGATTTATATAGATTTATGTGAAGCAATTCATTAATATTTCAGAAATTCGTCGGCACTCAAATACTTTCTGTACAACTCTGTCGATTAATTAACTAATAGGAAAATAATAATGAACTGGTTAGAAATATTTTTAGTATCTTTTTCAATCATAACTTTCGTAGTTGGATTTAAAAAGAAGAAGAGAGGGGTGATGGCTTTAGGAGCCTTAGTATTGATAGTCGGTCTAGCGGGGCCAAGCCTTATGGATGGATTTACAGCTGGTTTTTCGGATAGAAAATCTGAACTATCGAATTGATGAAATATTCTCAGATTTTCTCTCATGTTATCTAATGTTTTATACCGTCAGCCGTTTTAAATCATCTTCGAACAAGTAATACAATCAGTAGAGAAGGAGATAGAGCTCGCCTTTCTCCTTAAGCTAACGTTTTCTTTTGGAAGTAAACAAAGCAAATCACTTAAAAATACAAGCGCACCCTGTTTGGTATCAATCAATACTAAATCTTCTCGTTTTAAATAAATAACTCTAAGTAATATGGCCAACTGTTTTGAACGTAAACGGTAAAGAATATTTTTAATGAAGCTTATAGTAAGTGACAGTATTAATGAATAAGTTATCGGTAATAGTACACTTTATCGTTTATAGCTTCGTTTAAACTGATGCTAATTTTTTTTTATTAGCAACTCTAATCAACGTTTAATATAAAGAAATATCGATACTCTTTCTTATAAGTCTTGGCGATAAGTGTCAATGACTGTATTAGTTTGAGTTTATATTTTCGAAAGAGAAAATCTTCTTTAAATTAAATAGAGGCTTACAAAAAATTATAAGGTCGAGTTGTTTCGATTATTTAGCACTTAAAAAATGTAAATATTGCCAAATGAGAACTTTAATCAAAGATTTTGTTGAGTCGTTTTCTTGGATTGGTCAAAATTAGTTCTAACTAGCGATAAGACCATTATGCTTTGCAAACTCAACTACGGTAATTGATAGCATCATTCACTATGCACTTGGTGTTAATGAATTTTTGTATAAATATTTTCGAGTTAACCGCGCGCAAAAGTTATTAAGCTTGGTGATTTCACTTTGTCTTAACTATACAAGATGAGTCCTAATTCGCGCCTCGTTTATTGTTCACTTAAAAACTTGTTCGATTACGAGTGATTCGGTCAGCATTAAGAGAAAAAACTTATGTTAAAAAGAATTAGTGATTATACAACTGTCTTGTTAGTAACAATTATCGCTGGTTTTTCCCTCCCTGGTTGGTCCGGTCAATATGATAAAATTCATGCCAATGTCACTTTAACGGGTGATAACCAAATTCTCGAAGCTTATTTCAATGGCAATGCTTTAACTCTACCTAATAGGAACGCTTGGACGGTGGCTGACCAAATTCTCCTTGTTCCGCTGAACCCGGAGAAAAATGTGTTGGCTTTTCGAGTGAAAGACGTGGGCGGCCCAGCGTCTTTTATTGCCAATTTTAAAATGGGTGAGTTTGAATTTGGAAGTTCCGGCAATTGGCGTGTTAGTAAGACAGCGCCCCCAGCAAATTGGTCAAACGTTTCATTTTCAGATGACCATTGGGACTTTGCGACGTCTCATGGGTTTTATGGTTCAGGTCCTTGGGAAGATCGTGTGGATCATTTCAATCTAGATTCACCGGCGCAGTGGCTATGGTCGGAAAATAAAAATGCGCCAAATGAAACGGACAATGAAGTCTGGCTTCGATTTACGTTTACTGGTAACTCTTCTATTTCAGAAACAAATCGCGTTAGCTTTCCCATGTTTAACGAGTATTATCATTATAATGGTTTAACTTATGACTCCGGTGTTTCGTGTCCACCAGGAAAAGTTATGACAAAATTGGCAGTGGCGCACGATTGGGTGGTGAATGGATTAAGCTTCTATTGTTCAACCTTGTCTACCGGGGGCTCTCTGTCTAACGAAACCCGGCAAAACAATTTCACTCGGTCCAACTATCCTCTTTGGATTGGCTCAAGTCGAGGTAATATCGATGTTTTGCAATGTGCGCCAGGAACATTCATCACAGGTTTCAATGCGCGTATTGGCTCGTATCTGGATCAAATCGGATTGCAATGCTCCAGTTGGGACAGTGCACTTAATCCTTCTGTAGGTCCTATTGATAGCGAGTCAGCCGGAGGTGATGGTGGTAGTGTTGTTCAAGAAAGTTGTCCCGCGGGATATGCTGTTTCAAGTGCTCGCGTCCATGTTTCGAATCCTGCCAATCCAACCTATGTCAGTCATTTTGCTTTTGATTGCCGTTCGCTAGTCGATCCGATGGGTGAATTTTCTGTATCCCAATCCGATCAAGAAAGTTTTATTACCGCCGGTGATTCAAGTCAAGATGGATTAACTGATGTCGACTTTGAATTCTCATGTCCTGCTAATATGGTAGTGACTGATTTAGAGTATAAACATGATAACCGCAGTATCAATAGTGATGGTGTCGAAGCCATTGCTTTCTACTGTGGACATCTCCTCGCTGATGGTTCGATAATTAATAGTATTCGTCAAGACAAGATTCCGAATACGAACCACCCTGAATGGTTCGGAGTTACCGAATCCACCAATGCAAAAACCCAATATCTTTGTGAGACAGGAAATTTTGTGTCTGAAATTCTTGTCGAAGTTAATCCTTACGTTAGAGGTATATCAGCTGATTGTTCTACAGTGCAAATGGGGTTAGTCGGTCAGTCCGCTAATGCGTTGCGTAGTAGTAACATTCCTCCGTTACCTACCAGTAACGCACCAAATAAGAATACGCCGAACGGTAACAATAACAATGCAAATGACAGCGATCAAAATAACGTTCTCATTAACGTCGATGAGTTTTGCAGTCGTTGTGTCTTTGATGATTTTCTTTCCGATGATACGATTGATTTCACTGATATCTACAAGCGCATTATTTTAGATAATTCCCGTTATGATACGACAGAACTAAAGTATCCAATGACTAATAAAGAGCTCGCTAACGCTACCTTAATTAATCGCGAACCTGAGCTAAACGGAATTTACCAAAGACTTCAAAATATTTCGAATGCCTCGCGAGCCGTCAATAAGTTACAAACGGCACACGCAACACAGAAGTACATCGGCTTGGGCTGCTCTGAGGGATATGCACTGACGGGTGCCCGAATTAATATGACGGATGCTCAAGTACGAATACAGGACATTGAGTGGATCTGCAGCGGGTTTAATCCTAATAACCCGAATAATAATGAAAACTATGAACAAGCTAAAAATCTTGGCGAGTTAATTGAACAAATAGGGCAGGAAGCTAATGGATTAGCTTATCAGTTAAACTTGGGTGAGCTATTGCGCGATGAAGTGCAACAAGTTGTGTCGCTTAATTCCCTGCCAATTTCCAGTGTGCATGTGCTTGAGAAAACTTACGGAACGATTTTCGATGTTGATGGTGTTGAATCGAATTATTTGGACAAACTGGCTTTATTGTTTGAGATTGAATTAGGAAGCACCTCATATAGATCCATTATAGCTATAATTGAAGATGATACAGGTCGCAAACACTTAGCGCTTTTTACTGCTTTTAATGATTTGACTTGGGGAGACTTAGTCCCTCAAATGAATGAGTTCGCTGAAGGAGAACATCAGTTTACCAACAGTTTGGTAACCTGGATATTAAGTAATAATGGTGGGGTATCCCAGCCGATCACTATCAGTAATGGAGAAGCTCAACTAGGCCAGTTTTTACATTCGGAACTTTCTTTTCTTTATCAAACCGAAGATTACAATCTAGAGTTACTACAGGGCGTCAATATTGCTACAGCGTTAGAATTGGATAAGTTACCTAATGCATTAGAAAATAGTTTTGGTTTCGACTGGGATCAGCATACCGTTATTCTAGAAGGTAAAGTCGATATTGATCTTACTGACTTTTTACAAGGTGACTGGTCTAGCCCCAATAGCGTCTATTTTGAAGCAACGCTTCCATTTACAAACTTCAATGCCAGTAAACATCCATTTCCGGCTGATTTTTCGGCGTTGGAATTAGAGTCAGTTTCCTTGGGGATCGGTGTTACAGACGGTCAAATAAGTATGTCATTAGGCTCGATTGTCGATGCTAAGCTGGGCGGAACAGACCATCGTTTTAAATTTATGGGTGGAACTATTTATTCTGATGAAGTATCTGACTTCACTTTTTCTGCGCGGATGCTCAATACTTGGGATAAACCTTTTGGTTATTCCAATGTCACTTTAGAACAAGCGAATATATTTTTCCGGACTGATTCATCATTCACTCAGAAACAAGCAATGTTTACTGGAGAACTGTCTGTAGGCAGTGCGTATTACCTTGCTGGAGTTAATCTTGAGTCGAATGGTCAACGAAGCTCTGGTGAGCTGCAGTTAAGCGTTGAGCATCTTGATCGACAAAAATTGATTCAGCTTTTGTCGCATTTTGGAGCGACGGGTACTTGGCAACATTTACCAAATGATTTTGAATTAACACGAGCAACCTTGACCTTTGATGGTGATACCAACAACAATTTCATGGCCAGAGTTGCAGGAACATTAACAATTAATAACGACTTAGCGGTTGATGCAAGCTTTAAATTTACTCACTCAAGTTCTCAAGGCAATAAAGTGGAAGTCAGTTTGGGTGTAACGGATTTAAGTAGTGCTGAAGTCGCCAGTGTTCTATCATATTTAAGTGGTAGAGATTGGCAAAATACGATACCAAGAGAATTATTTAATATTGAAGCTTTGACGGTTAAGATGACTCTTGGGAATAATTCGTCATTGGTAGCAAATGCTCATACTGAATTTTGTTTATTTAAGCAAGAAACTACCGATTGCGAAAACTCATTTGTTACCTCAGTCCAGTTCTCAATGGTTAACAACCAAACTCAAGTGAGTTTAACCGGTAACTTACAAGGTGAAGTTCGTGTACCTTTGATCGATGTACCTTTGGTTAATCCTTCGATTCGATTGATTGCAGAAAATGGTTATCAAGATATCGATATTCGCTCAACTATTATTTTCAATGGTGCAAGCGTTCCTGTCGAATTAGAGTTCGAGTCAAGAGAGGGTGACATACAAGAAAAGTTCATCATTGGGCCGATTGATTCATTCCAAATTAACGATTTAGAGGCTCTATTTAAAGAGTCAAGTTTTGACAACCCATTGAATGAATACGAGAAACATAATATTTCCGTTAAGTTTACTGACACGACTTTAGAGCTTGAGAAGGAGAATGATCTTTATCGGCTTACGGCTTATTCAAGCGCAACTATCGATCATAATACAGCAACGGATATTGAGCTTGATGCAATGATTAGTGCAACAAAGCGAGGCAGTCAACCCTTTAGCGTATTCGTAGCTCTACATGAGACAGAAGTAAAGAAAGATTCCTTGTCCGATGATTTATCATTTGCCGACTTTGCTCCGGCTCTATCAAATCATTCGAGTGACCCAGGACAAGCTCACGGTATCACTTTAAGCTCAATTAAGTTTGAAAAATCCGCTCTGGTATTTAGTAATTCAAACATCAATCTCAATCAGTTGTCTTATCAAGCTCAAAACTTTCTCAAAACTCATTTTGATGGTCGAGCATTCCCAATTCCAAATGGCATTCACTTTATGGCTGATTTAGTTCTCGAACAGCCTAGCTTGGATACGTTTAATGAGCAAACGGCACGCTTTGGTATCGATAATCAACAAGGCTTATTTGTCGAGGTTGGAATTGATTTTACAACAGACAATACGCCCGAGTTTTCTTTAAAAGGAATTCTTCCAGAAGTTAGAAACTGCGATTTCTTCTCAGACAATTGTATTAATGGCTTACCTAAATGGTTAGTGCAAACTGAATTAACCTTGTTCATCGATGTAAAAGAGTCAGAACTCGACATAGGACTGCAAGGTGGTTTAGGCTTTTCGATCCACGATGATATTATGGAGCTCGTATTAAAAGGAGAGTTTGATGCGACTCCAACACGAATGGCTCTTGATTTTTGTGCTGAACTGGGAGTTTTTGACAATGATAATCCAAGTTTCCCAAGCTGTACTTTGCCTATCGGAGATTCATGCGGCAAAAGTACGAATGGCCAATGGCATACGCTCTTTGGCCAGGACTGGTTAGAATTTCAAGACATTTTGTTTGGCTTATCTTTCTCACCGACTAACATTACATTCGATGCTGCGGCAGGCGTCAAAGTTGATGGGAAAGACATGCTACTGCGTGAATTTGAGTTGAGCATTAATCCTGAAACTGGTATTCCAACAGGTTTTGTTATTGATGTCTTATCACAGTCATCATTGAGTACGGCAGACTTTGTCAGTTTGTCAGAGCGTTTTGCCCAAGGATCAGGAATGCCACACTTTTTAGCAAACTCTAGTAAGTTACCGGCGCTGTATCTACAACCGGAGCACGATGAATCATGCGGACAAGATTTATTGGCGCTTAAAGTGGATTTACGAGCGGGAAATTTCCCATCGATTAAAGCTGAAGGAAAACTCGCTTTTTCGATTGATGGTAACGAACAAAATGCGAGTCGTTTAGGCGAGCTACAGTTCGAGATGGACAGTCATCACCTACATTTTTACGGAGATTTAGAACTGGGTGGAAAGAAATTGTCCGAGACTCGTCTTGATTTAGATTCGTCAGGTTTAAACTTTGCCTCGCAACTTGAATTGCCGTTTACTGGACAATTTGTTCAAGTCGCAAAAGGACGAGCAGAATGTGATTTTACCGTAGCGAAACATGGTGCAGCTTGTTTCAACAATATTGTTTCTCAAGAAGCAACAAATGTATATAACTGTGGCGTTGAAGAACTGTCCGGTCTTGCAAAATGTGCAACTCATCCAAGTAATCTTTATTGGACAGGTTGGGGACCATTTAAAAAACCGCATTGCCGAAATATTAAATCATGCGATACAGATATTGATGTTGCTGTATGTCGCGATAACTTTGAAGAAGCTGTTAAACAATGCGATGAGTATTTAACGGTTGATGAGAGTCAAGGACTAACACTTTTAGCAAAAGTCGATGCAGTCATTGCGGTAAATGGACTTCAGTCAGAAGTAAAAGGCTCGGCAGAAGGTGACGTATGTATTGGCGCTACTTGCTACTATGCGCGTGGAGATATCGATGTTGGGCTAGACCCGCGCCACTTTAAAGTCAACTTCGGTAAAGTGGGTGTCGTCAAAGAACAGAATCATAGTTTCACATCACCGACTGAAGATAAAATGAAAGAAAGTTACCCATTTGTTAATGAAAACATAACTTATCGCGGTAACTTGATTGATTTCGATGCGAGTGGTGAAGGGGATTCTGTCGTTATTAGAGATACGGATCAAAGTAGCTCGACACGATTTAATAATTTAGAAGTTTTGTACTCGAGTCGAAATGAACCGCTGCCCATTATATCTGGAGAGACAGATATTGAGTTTATTGATAATGACGCTGATGTTTTAAGAGCTGATCGCATTCAATTTGCTGACTTTTTTGGTGATGGCCAAACGGATGTGTTGGTGGAGTATCAAGATACTAGTGGAAATTATCGTTGGTTACTTGCTCAAAATGGCTCTCAATCTTGGGAAGATGTCACTCCTGACTCTCTTATTTCGATAGGATTGCAAGGGGAGTTCGCTAGGATACAAATTGATGAAGAGAGTCTCAGTCCAACTTTAGTCGTTAAAGGGATTTTAGCAGGTGATTTTGATGGTGATACTATGGCAGAAATACTGATTGTTGCCACTACAACGTCGGGCGTTAACCACTGGTATCAATGTAACATTGGTATTTCGGGAGAATGTCGTTTAGTTAATTCATCGAATATTAGTTACGAATATCACCAACTGCAGATTGGCTACTTTAACAATGATACAAAACTAGATTTGTTCTACAACGAATCAGGCAATGACAATAATGGTCGTTGGGTTGCGCTTTTATCCAGCGATAAAGGCGAAATGGTAAGAAAGGTTCTTAAGTCAAAAACCTTTTCCGATCTTAAAGAGGATGCTAAGGCCGATTCCATCCTTAATTCGACTCCGGGTTTGTACGATCGAGCGTTGAGTCGCGGCTTGCACTTAGGTGATTTTGATGGTGATGGCTTGACTGACGTACTAACCGCTCGAACTCGAGACAGTAATGGTCAATGGGTTTGGAACATTGCTTACGCGAGTAGCGACTATAATAAAGCTCAAGTTTATCGTGACTGGAATAATCCTGATCGACTGTTCGTGAGTGACATCGATGGCAATGGTCTTGCAGATGCCGTCATTGCTCAAGATAATGATGGTAACGCTGATTACATATGGCGAGTATTTTATGGTGGTGATGCTAATGATAAAAAAGGTGGCAAAAATCGCCGAAACAATTCTGAAGACGGGGATTATCAGAATGATTCGTTAGATACTTTAATTACTTCGATTAATATCAGTACCGACTTGGTTCACAGTGGTGCTATTCAAAAGCCAAGTGCCGCTGAGCGCAAGCAAAAGGAGAATATCCAATGATTTACTTGACTCATATCAAACGAACACAGACCGAGTTGAGTTTCTATATTAGTCGCTTGCTTCAAGTTATTTATCGGCAATCAATGACTAAATTAGTTTTAATGACTTCACTTCTTATGACGTTGTCCGTCGCTAGTGACGATGAAAGTGTGGTGCAAAAGAACTTTAAAGCTAAACTAACTACAAGTCAGTTTAATGCGATATGGAGTAAGCGAGAATTTAATGATACTAATTCAGATAGTGAGGTTGGATTTTACCTTTATCCTAAAATTGCCAAGAAGAATATTGTTAAAGATGAAGTCATTAGAGCATTGGTTAACTCCGCAGAAAACTGGGATGAAATCGATTCAGGCTATCAATATATTTTAGAGTTATCCACTGCATTAGGTTTAGATGTTCGAGCAGACGCAGACGGAAACATTATTGATATTATTCCTTATTCTAATTATTGGCTTGATAATCCTCTAAATTTGGATATCGACGTGCTCAATGCCCAATACCAAGCTCTCGACTGGGATAAAAAGATCGATACAATCTTGAGTATGAACGCGAATTATCGAGGTAAAATAGTTCGAGTTTATTATTGTGGTGACAGTGAAGGATGTCCAAAAGGTGTAAGTGGTTGGTATCACCCTAATAAAAATTTGCTGCTCGACGATAACGAGCTAGATATACCCCCAAGAGATAACAAGAAGGATCTGCGCTTGCACGTTTATGCGATAGGTGCCGGGAACTGTACGGTCATTGAATGCCCGGATTCGAATGAAGCAATTGTTGCTGATTGTGGCTCGACAGGCGATGCTAGATATCCTAAGACGATGTTTCCAACAAATAGTAGCCAAGTTTTGTCGCCTCCTGCTGGTTCAACGGAACGCCCAATACCTTATGAAATCAATTTCTTTTTGAGCAAACTCTACGAAGTACTGAAAGATAAAAGTGAAGTAACGATTGTTCTTAGTCATTCTGATATCGATCATTACAATTACTTTGAGTTCTTTACTCACAATTTTTTCGGTAGTGATATATTAAGTAACTTAAAAGCCTTATATGTTGGCGGTCAATTTAATCAATACAATTCTGATATTGATATCCCTGCAACAATTCATGGTCACTTTGGTGATGACGCAGCGAATAAGGTGTATGCAATGGGAGAAGTTTTGGGTCAGCCATATACCCACGTAGAAAAGTATATCGATCGAGATGCTTCTGGAAGAGCAATTAGACGGAATATTAGGCGATGGACTGCGCAGCCAATTTATTCGCTCGATGAAACGCAAAATGGAGTACTTAAGACAGAACCTCCAAGTTGTGGCGCGGCGACGGTTGATATTCTTGCCGTGAATGCTGAAGAAGAGGAGTGGAAGATTAAAAACGGATCCGATCCTCGCTCTAATCAAAGAAGCCTCGTTTTACGTGTCAGTTATCAGGGTAAATCAATCATATTACCCGGTGATGCGACAGAAACGGCATTACGTAAAACGTTAACTAACGGGATTGGACAATCAACTATTGTGGTTGCACCACATCATGGCTCTGCTGAAAAGAAATCTCATCTAGAGGAATGGATCGAGAAAGTTAACCCAGAATATTTAGTATTTAGTAGCGGAAAATCGAAACACGGTCATCCGAATCTAACAACGTATAATCGTTACAATCATAGTGGTTCACAATTGCTCGACGCTGATGAACATAAATTTTTTGTTTACAACGGACATAACGCTTCTTCCCAAACAGTAACTTCGAATAAGCAAATTTTTAGCACTTATTTTGATGGAAGCGTTGTTTTTACTATTAATGGTACTGGTAGTTCAGCAAATCGAGTAGAAGCAGATTGCTATGGCCCATTTCTAAACTTAGATAAGCCAGATGACGATGAGCCCGAATTTAGTCACTGGTGTAGTCCGTTAAAGAGATGAGGGCACTGTTTACCGAAACCATCCTTGTAATAAAGAGATGAGTAAATACTAATAATTTAGCTGTCTATCCTTAACGATAGGCAGCTTTAATTTGAATCGTTTCTGAGAATATTCTATTTCTTTATGAGTATATTAAGTCTCAGCGAACTAATTTTCATTTACATGTCAATGCTCAAGATAATTTCAGAGAAGTCTTACAGCTAATCTTAAGCTAAATTGTTACTCTTAAACCTCGATAAAATGCCGTTAAACTATCGAGATGTAATACGATTGCTGAGTTGTAAAAACAGTAACGAAATTATTACAGAATTGAGTTATGGATAATTGTATTTTTGAGCCTAAGTGAAAACGTTGGTACTGCTGCTGCACGTTGCAGTTTTTCATTGTCGCCCTTTAACGCATCTTCCATATTAAAGACTAATTTAGGAGGCTAACAATGAGCAACTTTACAGGAATATTGATTACCCTAGCAGTGCTGGCAGTTCTGTTTTGTAGTGGGGAAGTAAGCTCCAAAGCACCACCGTACGAATTGAGAAAGACAACGGATGGCTACCAGATTGAAGGATTACCGCGTGAACTGATAAGCGAATTTAGGAATCTGACTGAACGCGAAAAAATAGCTGTATCACTAATCGATCCCCAATACGGAAAAACAAAAATATTTGGTGTCGGTACCGTATTGGGAGAAAACTCCTTGTCACTATCGACAAACAAACAGTTTCGTTATTCCCCCGACTTAAATAAAACATACCTTATATTAGAGTTGGCCTCACCACCAACTGGTGGAGGTGATTGTTCTGGATGCACCCTCACCAACAGTAACCTGCAAGCTGTATCGCCTCAAATTTGTTGGTGCTTTAGCAAGACACCTTCCGGCGATGGAGACAAAAACTGTGACGGCTCCCCTAAGCTTGTGCATTTTCCTTTGCCACCTGAATCTGTTTTTAATCTTCGTCAGGCAATGAACGATCATCAAAAAGCTTCCATCTACCTCGAATGCTATCCAACATCCGGTCCCGAAGATTGGGCAGAAGATTGCACACTCTTTAATGCCATTTGTGCAGGAGGTGGTGGAGGGGGGGTCGCAACTTGAAGGAGGAGGGTATGGTTGCTCAATTAATCGCTAAAAACATTTTTACGATGTTTGAATCCACCGAGAGCAATTAACTGGATTGAAGAACAGTCATTATCTAATGGAAAAAAGGCGCTTAATAATTTTGTTAGGCGCCTTTATCTCTCAACTAAGAAAAACAACAACGAATATCCCATCAACCGTCCCTTGCTAGATTTAGAATACCGTTTAGTTAACTTAGTCTCGGCGCTATACATTTTAAGATTACAGACTTGCTTTTTTTTCAATATCAATCTGTTTGAAATGTACGTTAGTGCGCATGAGAAGTTCTTTTTATCATTCAAAAAAACAAAAAGAAAAAATATCTAAGAAACGACAAAAACAGCAAAAATGGATATCTTTGTTTAATTCGAGATCTTTGACAACACAACAAAACATTATGGTTTCATTAGTGTAATCCTTTAAATAGAGTACGAGTGTCGCTATGTGAGTAATTAAAATGCGCGACTATTCAAAGAGTCGTCATTTACCTAGTGACAACAGTTTCAACAAAACTTTCAATTCCAATTATCCTAACGTAACAACAGTTCATTAAAGGTATTTTTATATGAAATACAACTCTATGTTTAAAACATTTTTATTTCTTATCTCTGTAGTATTGATCTCCTCAATGTATCCATATCCACTTGTCGCAAATGAAAAACCAGAAGGTTTTCCACTAGATAAAAGAAGTAGCACCAATAAAACAGAAAGTGTCTCTGCAAATACGGTTCGTGCCGAAACAGTTGGCTCATCTGACAGTTATAGCAGTGATGATAAGCTGCGCATAGACACCCCAAGCACGGCCAACAATGGTGATTTGTTAATGTTATTTTTAAGTCGAACCGACGACTTACTTCCTATCCGTTTAAGCAGCTGGGATTTTGCTGCAGCCTGCTTTAAAACTTCAAATGGGCAAAACTCGTGTCATCAAGTGCGCGACTGCATCGACCGTGACGGCGACTATTGTATGCGCTTTGATGGCGGTAGTGGACGAGATCTGGCAACGGTTGTCTTTACTAAATCCGTAAGTTCCAATGAACCAAATAACTACTCATTTAATTTGCGTGGTAAGAAACCCACCTGGGCCATTATGACCGCAGTCCGTGGTGCAAATTTAAATAACCCCATTCGTGACGTAGCAACCGAATCTGACGATGGTTCATCCGACAGTCTTTTCCCGTCTGTTTATGGTAAAGAAAATGATCTTTTATTGTTGTCGATGGCATTTGACGACACCGCGCAAAAAGACGATTTTCGCGCACCCGATGGTATGGAGTTAGTCGATTGGACGCGTGGTTCAGATGAAGCAGGATTTCTTTATTCAGAAACACTGAGCTCTACTGGAGAAACAGGAAAGAGGAAAACGCATGGGCCGGGCGGCCCGAGTGCAAAAGATGCTCTAATTTCATTAACGGTTCGTGCGGCGAAAGATGACGATGGCGATGGCGATGGAGGTGATACACCAACTCGTACTAACAGCTTAAAGCCCGATCAACCGATGAAATTTGGCGACCGGTTAATTTCCACCAATGGAAATTATCGTTTGTACTTCCAGGGCGATGGTAACTTGGTATTGCGTGATACAGGTGGAAACGCGATTTGGGCCACCGATACGCATAACAAGGGCGGCGATAAGTTTATCTTTCAGAATGACAGTAATTTGGTGATCTACTCGGGCACTGAGCCACTTTGGGCGAGTAATACCCATGGGCAGGATGCTGATCGATTGGTATTAAATAATAATGGCTCTTTGGTACTGTATCGTGGCAACACTGTCGTTTGGTATGCAGGCAATCAACTTTAAAGAACTTGTTAATTGGTAACTAATTAAAAAGCCACATCGAGAGAATTTTTTGATGTTGCTCGAAAAGCTCATCGCTCCGTAATTTTGTGACGACAAATTTACGGAGCGAAAAGTAGGGGAGATCACTCACTTAAATAATATTCGTAGGTGTTTTACTTTCTTTCAGAAATGGTTGTTACAAAACAAATTCCATAACAATCATTCTGATATGTCGAGCCATGAGTTGGTTAAATTAATGTACACCCATCGAAAAATGATGGGTGTACTAATTAATTATTTCTGCTAACGTTCAATATCAGTACAAATATAACGACGAACGACTTGCTTACTGGCTAAATCATTACTTTTACCTTCACTAAAAGTACAATCCTTGTAATACGCATAGTGACTGTTATTTTTACTGACAATTGCCACTAAATCATCAACGGTTTTTCCTGGTGCTAGCTTACTTTTGTAAGCACGCCGTTTGCTGGCAAGGTTATGTGAAATCCCACTACTGACCCACAATTCACCATTATCGTTGTACCAAGCAAAATGCATATCATCATTAGAAGAAACATGAATTAAATTATTAATTGTGTATGCCGGGTCAATCCGAGAAGGATACAGACCGCGATTGCTGTCTAAATCTCGACTACTTCCACGCATAACCCATAATCCTTGATCTCGCTTGAGCCAAGCAAAATGAAAATCATTGTTAGCCGAAATATCAAAAACTTCTTCAAGTTCTCTTGAACCGTCTAAAGATGAAGGATAAAATTTTCTATCCCAGTCAAAATCTTGGCTGTTTCCAGCTGTTACATAAATTCCAGGGTAATAGGCAAAATGGTGATTATCGTTAGCCGAAAGATGCTCTGCGCGAAAGCCGTAGGTTGCATAAACAAAGGCATCAAAAAGCACTCGGGTTAACTCTCCAGAAGAGAACTCGCCGCTATTGATGGTTGCTGCAGCATAATGATTGCCAGGCAATGGAATAAAACTCGCGCGATAGTTTTTAAAACTGCCACCATGAAATCCCCATGTTGAGTGTCCTGTATCGTCTGCAAAAATTGAATCATTAATCTGACGCCATAAAATCAAACGCGTCCCTTCAGCTATCGGTCGCTTAATCCGTAAACGTATACCATCACTTATTAAATCATTCGAATGACCAAAAACTTTCGCAAATTGCGCCAATTGTCGTGCACTAAAGAAAAAGCCTCCTTGTGGTGCACAAGCGCTAGGACGAGGAAAATACCCATGAGTAACATTTCGATGTGAATATGATTTGGCAAAACTCTTTTCACCGAGCTCATCGTAAGGATTGCAGACTGGCTTCTCGCCTGAAAATATCTTAGGAAAAAAACATAAGTCATATAGTTTTTAAACATATTGTTATAAGCCGAAAGTATTGATTCAAAATACTCTTCTCGATCAGGTAAGTCTCCATACTGCTCTTCGATCCAAGCGGTCTCAGATGGATAAGCTATTGTTGGAATGATAAAACGCATTAACGAAATGTTTGTATTGTTGTAATCTATACCGCCTGTACCAGGTTGCCTTATAGTACCTCTTTGCAGTGCCCACTCTAATTTTCGCCAACCAGACGGTGGTTGATCTTGAGGTTCTTCACTATTCGCTTGAATCAAACCTGATTTATGAATAAGTAAATCACGAAATGTAAGGTCTTTTATCCCGTTTTTATATTGCGCTTTCAATCGTGGTGGTAAAAAGTCAGCTACTTTTGCCTCCAGCTGCTGATTGACAGTTCCCTCGGCGATACGGTTTTCTCGAATTAAATCAAGAAAAGCAACCCCAGTAATTACTTTACTAACAGAGCCTATATTACTAACAATGCTGGTAGACATAGGTACATTTCCGTTAGATGGTCCTTGTGCGAATCCACCTGCACCATCAACTACGGTTTGTCCTGGTGCCACTAAGGTAAAAGAATAACCTTTAACTCTATCTTTTAGACGAGAATGAACAAAATGTTCAAACTTTTGTGGATCAACTTCCGGTATTGCCGAAATAGGTGATGTGGCTATAATAAACAGCCACAAACCAATTATCCGATAAAGACCGTTCCTTGAATGAATAGAGCAAACTCTATTCTTTAGTTGGTTATCTTTCATCTTAATATTCCTCTTTTTTTAATATTTATTTAGATATCCAGTTAGCCAATCGCTTGAAGAGCGATATGTGTAACCTCAGCATTTGGAGCATTAACTTGTGTTATCAGAGACTCTAGATTTGCATCCCTATGGTAGAAATTATCTAGATTAGGAACTGCTAAGAAAGTGCTCATTTACAAAGACAAAAGACTAATGATAAATTTTTAACCATACTTACCAATCAAGTATGATAGGCTTCTTTAGGTAATATGCTGGAAACTTTATAACAGAAGGGAAGAACAGAACATTTCTAGGATATCGAAGTTAGTTATTGATTTTATTACTATTTACCTAAACCAGCGACTAGGAATCTAAATACAATCTATTTAACATAATATATATTATGCGCATTATAGAATACAGCCCCCAGAGCAACGGTTGGCTAATCAACGGTCTTGTTACTGAGTTCTAATATTTCTTTCTTACGAAGCTCTAGATTTTGAAGCTCCTTACGGTTGGCCTGTAGTTCATCATCCGTTAATCGCTTGGTATTGTTATAGTGATCTCTATGAATTAAGTTTCTTCTTTCAGTCTCTTCGATAATCTGTACGTATTCATCTAAGTATTCAGGATTAACGTTTGGCATCTGTTTAGGCTCATCAGACATAAATATCTCCTTGCTAATTAACGTCTTTGGTAACTCAGTTTAGTTTACAGATTGGAATTTGCTTGGATTAAATATCCACATTTTCAGTGGATAACCCTGTTTAAAAGACTCTGGGGCTAACGCCCCAAGGTTAATCAAGGGTGGTTTCTACTGCGTTTTTGACGATTCATTAGAGACCATTTGTTCGACGGTATCTAAGGCAGTCTCAGCTAGGTTCGCTATGGCCTGATGACGGCCATCGGGTTGACTGGACGTTCCCTGCGTCGATTCCGCACCCGCCTCGTCGGCATGCACCGCTTCGCTGCAATAGAAAACGAGCCTGTATATTAATGTATTAGATAACTATCACTTTCAGGCTCGTCATTTTCTGTATCTGCAGCATCAACCCAGCGGAAATGTTCTTCAATGGCTTTTTGAGCATCATTAACAGATACATTACTTAGGCACCAATTCCAGAAAGCATTTCCAGCATCGTATTCGGCGTGGTTGCTGGCTTCTTTTTGGTATTGAGGCGCAAACTTATATGCCATACTGTGAGCTTGCTTAGCTATTGAATGTTCGAATTTTTTTCGAGGAGATTCGTCATTAGACTCATCATCGATAGAA
This sequence comes from Pleionea sediminis, assembly GCF_007570825.1. Lineage (GTDB taxonomy): Bacteria > Pseudomonadota > Gammaproteobacteria > Enterobacterales > Kangiellaceae > Pleionea > Pleionea sediminis. The sequence continues at coordinate 235,850 of NZ_SUNB01000004.1, forward strand.
AAATTATTTTTTAATTCTTCTTCAAACTCGGAATCTGAATACTTAAAATCCCGGCGATAGGCTGCAATAAGTAAAGCATTTTTTTGGACACTTTGAGCATTTTTTGCACATGTGTTGTGGCGGAATTCTTGGGCTTCTAAATGCTCTCCAGAGAAATCATAGGTCATTTTTATATCATACCATTCCGGTAATTCCTGCTTTTCATTGGCAAATAGTGATGGTAATAGAGTAAGCATGAGTATTCGACTCAAAATACTATATTTTACGATCTTCATTATGTTCTATTCCTTTATTTAAATTTAATTGACAAATTTATTGATAATCTCGAAATATATTTCCGGTTGCTCCCACCAAATAATATGTCCCGCTTTTTCAATAAAATAATATTTTGCACCCAACAGCTCAGTAAATTCAATAGCTATACCATAGGGTATAAAATCACATTGAGCATGCAATGTTATAGCTGGTATTTCCACACTTTTTAACATCGGTCTAATATCTTCAAACTCAGGATTATAATTAGTTGACATATATGCATACGCACCAGCACCTCCCTCTTCTTGCTTAACATTTTTTGGATCACAAACCATTCCTTTGGTTACCTCTGTTATGAGGTTATTAAATAAAGTATCCATCTCTTTGTCGCTAATAAGCTTAGTATCCATTAATAACGCACCTGCCATTGCGAGCATCGGCTTTGGCCTAAAAATAGCTGAATCAGAAGTCTTGTGATAACTCCAAGGCTCAATAAACCGGTATTCTTCGGGTGGCTTGATATTATATCGAAGGGGAAAGCCTTCTTGATCATAGTGCTCAGGTGTAATGCCACCCGGCGATGAAAAAACAACTTTACTAACAAGCTCTGGATAATGTGCAATAAAATGTGTTGCGAGATCAGCGCCGAAAGAATGACCAATCAAGATAACTTTGTCCGCTTTAATATGCTGGGTCACAATTTCATGCAAGTCTTCAATGTGCCTTGTAAAGTTTACATCCGAAAAACTTGGCGGCCGCTCAGAAAGTCCTGAACCTAGCTGATCGTAAAAATATATCGCTCTCCCCTTGTTTCCCAGAGGCTTCAATGTGTCGATCGTCGATGAATGTATGTAGCCTCCGGGACCACCGTGAAGAAAAATGATCGGCGCTTTATTATCATTTCTTTCTCCAAACATACTAAATGCGATTTTAAATCCTCTATTAAGTTGCCAATACTGTGTTGTTGCGCGCTTTTCGATCTGGGTTACCTTACTATTTTCAGGTAAATAAGCAAAAATCATGAATGTGATGAGAGAAATTGCGAATAAACTTCCTAGGTATTTAAATATTTTTTTTATCATTTTTAATCCATTTATTAAGAACTCAAGCGATTTGCAATTTGATAGGATCAAAGTATTAATGACAAGTCACCAATTGTAAGAAAATTCTGTAAGGATTATGCTTTCGACTTTTTAAAACTGTACTTTTGTTGTCTGAAAGACATCGGTCAAGATTTGGGCGTTTTTAAGGCAGAAATTCACGAGCATCACTACTTAAAAGATAGAGAGAAAAGACACCAACTGGCTAATATACAACCAGTTATCCCTAGTTCAATTTGATTATAAAAGGGGACTCAAATGTCCCATATCGTTCTAGTAGAGCTTAATTTATTTAGTACTCCTAAATCGTTCACCGTAAAACGTTATCCTTTATCTTCCCCTGATGATGAGAATCCTTGTCAGCTATTGACCGGACGTCTCCAGAGCCGTTATCACTCACATAAACTTTCTCCATTCTGATTAGTATCAATCAGTTACATGAGCCTTAGGTTCCTTCTTTAACCGGCAATCAATCAACGGACTCTCTGTTTTCAGCAGCGATGTCGGAATTTTTCAATCATTGGTCGGATAAATGAAATAACGTACCAAATACTTATTTCCATAATGCCTTAAACTACTGAAATTCCAGAACTGATTGGTAAGCGCCACTGATTTTCTAATGAGCAGAACTTTGAAATTTAAGAACAACACACTTGCAAAACACTTAATAAATGAAGAAAAGGTGTATTTCGAACTATTCGGCGCTCACATCAACCTTATTGTCGATAATTACACTTCAGCCGACAGTCAAATTTTCGCTTCGCAGTTGAATAATTTGCCTGAAAAGACAATAAAAAGCCTCTGCGAGGCAACCTCTGAGTACTGCAACAATAAATTATACGCAATAGGAAAGTCAGCGATTCAATTCGAAAAAACCGAGAGCATTCTGTGTTATTTACGCCCAATTTTGTTACTGGTTTCTTTTGAGGGCTCCAAACGAATAATGACTTTAAATTTAGAGTTTGAATGCTCATTGTTGAATAAAAGTGTCATAGAGTGGGTTATACAAGGCGATACCATCCTTCATGTTGGTTCTTTTTATGATAACCCCCAATTTTGTCAGTAGCGAATCCATAACCCGTAACTTTAAACCTATTACTCGCTGAATTGACTAGACTTGATTTTTATTGATTCCGCACCCTTCTCGTCAGTGAGCCCAGCTTCTACTAACAAGAACTCTGAATTTGGATATCAATTTATTAATGGGATAAGTGTTAAGTTGATTTTTACGGGTTGAGCAAGATGGCATTTCTCAACAAACTCTTAAAATAACTGCGCACTAGTCGCAAGGTTAAATATTTTCGTTTAGTCGTTTCTTCAGTCAAAAGAAACCGAGTTTAAATTCGCATTCTTTTGACCGAGGAAATTGAGAATTTGATTTAACTGAATTTTTTTCTATAGTAGCCAGCTATCAATAAGAACACTAATGAATAGAAAAGTGTCCCGCCAGATTTTTTCTTGGCTTCAACGGTTACTTTTCTCGTAACTGTTGCGGTATTTCCCGAGCTGTCGCTTACCCGATAGGTCAATAAATACTCCCCCACCGCACTGGTATTCACAGAACCGGTTACAACAATACTTCCTGTTATATCGCCGTCGTTGTTATCGAGTGCTGTCGCACCAGGATCGGTAAATGTTGCCCCCCGCTTTATCGTTATACTATCTGCACCTATCAAGGTGACAATTGGCGCGGTCGTGTCTACTACGGTAACATTTCGAGTGACCGTAGTGGTATTGTCAGAACTGTCCGTTACCTCATAAGACAAGTTATACTCCCCTATTACATTAGGGTCGACAATTCCAGAGACAATAATATTTGCTGTTAAATCACCGTCATTATTGTCGAATGCTGTTGCGCCAGGATCGGTAAACACAGACCCCACTTCTATCGTCATATTGGCATCACCATTTAGAGTAAGCACAGGCGCAGTTGAATCGGACTTTTTAGAAACATAAACATAAACTACGTTAAAATCTTCTCGCTCTCCATCACTGACATGCAGAGTAAATGCCAAAACTATTTGTTGGTTAGACTCACTTTCAGGAATAGTAAAACTTAAGTCAGGATTTGTTAACGAATCGAAATCAATTGCTAAGTTGCCCTCATATTCCCAACGATAAGTAAGCTCTTGGCCTTCAGGATCATAGGCCTCACTTAACAGCTCAACGGAATCTCCATAATAAACATATTGCTCCTCTCCTAAACTTACCTCAGGAGCACTGTTATAGGCATACAGGCGAAAAGAAACCGTTTTGGATACAGAGTCATGTTCGTCTGTTACCGTTAATTTCAGTTCAACAGAAAACTCTCCCTCCAGAGATTCATCCGCAATTACCGTGGGCTGTAAAATACTCTTACTATCGAAAGTCAATTCAGGGCCAGATACTTGCTCCCATTGATACGTTAATGTATCACTATCCAAATCAACAGCCGATGCTTCTATTAACGTTTCGTGTTCATCATATAGATAAATACTCGTAGGAATATTCACTACGGGTAGAATATTTTCTCGCTCAGTATTTTCCTGTCGAATGGATGTTTCACATGTATAGTTGGTTTGAATTTCGGAGCCATTATCCATCAACTCGCCATGCCAACATACAATATTGTACCAGTCAAAGTCGCCGGATAATTCAACAAGTTCTTGTAACGAGTAATCCAGAGTTTGTGTGAAATACTCTTTCGCATTATCTGTTGTATTTCTCAACACGCCTCGACATATAACACGTCTCTCAATAGTCACTGCAAATTCTTCACATTCTGCATCAAGCAATGGGGTGTGCGTGATAAGGGTTTGTTCTACATCCAACACTGTGTCACGCTCAAGAAAACGTGATGGCAGAAAAAATGTCGATGGATTTGTCAGGTTGTCAAGATTTTGAATAGCTTGATCGATATATGCCTGATATTCACTCTCTAAGTCAGAATCATTCGAGATTGAAGCAATTAATGCGTCGAAAGACTCTATATCGTTATTACGAATCGCATTAAATATATCTGTTAATGTTGAATTATAGTTTTCATTCAAGAAGTCAACTAAAAGCGACGCATAACGATAAAACTTGAAACCATCACTATATCCTGAGCTTACGATAGTCTGAATCGTCAGCCTTTCAGAATCATTAGCTATTCGTCTTACAATAGTATGACGTTGCTGAACGCCATCGAATTGAGTTGAGTGGGCAAGATATTCTGCTGAACCTTCGTTTAACCATGTTATTCGATTATTTTCGTAAAACTCAGTCTCGCCAAAAATACCGTGAATTGAGAAGCGAGCTTGAAGGTAATGAGTGAACTCATGCCGAAAGAGCTCTTCTAAACTGTAGATACTGTCTTGTTCGGTTCTATCATAGGTATAAAAAGTGCCACGTTGCTCAATATAAATACCACCATTGTCTGTATCTATACCATTCAAAAAATATTGATATAAGTCGTAAGACTCTGGCGAATCGTAAATGACCATTGTCAGTGTTTCATTTAAGTCGTCTGGCAGTGGCTGATCATTTTCTGTTAGCCTAAAAAACTGCGCTTGCACTTGTTTAGCTGCGTAATAAAGCGGCTCTACCTTAGCAAGCTCAAGTCCGGTTCTTACCACCATTTTTCCATCATCAAAAGCAAAAGTATTTGGAAAAAGCATTGCCTCTAATTCTGGTTTTACTATATCTTCACAAATATTATGTTCAGCAAAAAGATTACAGTCATTCCAACCATTGATTGATCGGACTAGTGCCATCCAAAGATAGGAAAACCGTTCTTCTTCGTTCAGTAATTGTGAAAGCACTTGCTCTAAACGCTCTGGAAAAAGGTTAAAACCATGGACTTTTACTAGATAGAAATAAGTGTTAAAGATCAGATAGTCATAGTAACCATCTTCAATAGTGAGCAGCCATCTCCTACTCGTTGCGGTCTCCAGTAATTCTAAGAACTCTGAGTCTTCCGCTATAGCATCGATGAACGCTTGTCTACCTAGGCCTCGATCGATATGTTGATAGAATAAGTCGTTGTAAACGGCAGCCCACCAGTGAGCCTCTATAAAATCTTCATTAAAGCGCGACAATAGTTGCTTAAACATTGGAATAAACTCAACGTGTGCTTCCGCGCCGTCTATTAAATGAAACCATTCCCAAACAGCACTGGCGTGCATGTCGTCACCAGTTGTCCAAAAAATATTCGTGCTATAAAACTCATTAAGAGCAGACAAGGTTGCAGATCGAACTTCTGGAGTAAACTCGTCCCAGTCGTAAAGGTTAGACTCATCATAACCCTGATTAAAGTAACCCGCTCGAATAATCATTAAAAGACGTTCAAGAACGGCTGCTGCCTCAAGTTGATAGCCTTCTGAGCGAGACTGAATTTCATTGGCGAGTAAAACGATGCGCTCTGCAGTGAAGAATTCAGAAAGCAAAGTTTCATCACCGTAAAAGAACTCGCTTGTACAAGAGCTATCCAATTCAATCAGATAACTCGCAAGTTCCTCATTTGAGATACCAATAGCCTCTTGCAAAGAGCAACTTGTATTTGATTTAAATTCGTTAAAACGCTGTGAATTTGACACTCGCTGAAGTGATTTTGATGTTTTACCATAAGCGGTTTTATTGGCTATGCCAGTCGGCTTTCGTAGTCCACTTTTAATCTCATAATTCGAATTTGAAGCTAGGACTAATTCGCTGTCACTTTCGTAATGAATTGTTGACCATGCCGTCATACTGGTGATGGCTAGCCATAGCATTGTAATCGTTTTAATCATTTTTCTCTCAAGTGCTTTCTCATTGACTTGAGTTGTATTTTACCGATGAAATATCGCGACTTCTTTGTAAAAAAGTGACATTTCATTGTACTGAAGTGACATTAAAGGCAAAGTTGATGGGTAAAATTACCAAAAATAAAAAATTTGATAAAATCTTTAATGTCGTCGGTTTACTTTTCTTTATATTTGTAGTTTTCCCTACATCAGCAATTAATCTAAAAAGTTTTACTGCGGAGGATGGATTATTTCAAAACTCCGGGACTGCTTTTGTTATCGACCATGATGGATTTTTATGGATTGGCACTGAGCTGGGAGTCTCTAGATTTGACGGTTACGAATTTAAAACTTATCCAATAAAAACCCACAATCTAAAACCGGCTAAATATAGCTATGTTAATACGCTATATGTTGATGGTAATAATACGATTTGGGCAGGCTTGCATGTGGGCATTGCAAAGCTCGACCGTTCTAAGAATATCTTTAAAGTGCAAGCCTCCAAGAGAGATACTGAAGTTAGCGAAGAAGCACAAACATTAATTCCATTCCAGCCTTCGGCGGTTATTGGCATTCAAAAGGCGCCGAATCAACAACTCTGGATCGGACATTCTACAGGTCTTTTTGTGCAAGACGCTTCAGGTTGGCATTACGATGATGCAGGGCTTGATGAAAAAGAATATTTATCGGCATTCACCTGGATCGATTCTGAATGTTTGCTGATAGGGACAGATCTACGGATCTATCGATACTGTCCAAAAAACGAACAGATTGATACTATTTATCAATCCAATGAGGTATTTTCTAATCCTAAACATTATTACGTCACCAGTATCTTGAAAGACGGTGATAATATCGCATGGATAGGTATTCGTTATCATGGCGTCTATCGATTAGATTTAACAACATTTAAAATCTCAAAGTTTAAGGTTGATACTCCAAAATTTGAGCAGTTGGAAACATCAATCATTATTGAGGATTCAAATTCAAATATCTGGTTTGGCTCTTATGATTCCGGTACGTACCGATACAATAAGGATACTAAAAAGTTAGAGTCTATTTCGAGCCAGCCCACTCTAAGTTTAATGCCTTCTGACAACGGTACTGTTTGGGTTGGTAGTTACCGAGAGGGTATACAATTATATAGCCCGAAATTGAACAGGTTCGCGCACTTACATCCGCAAACTCTTTCAGAGAACTCGGTTCAAAGTAATAATGTTGTTGCTACTACCGTTGACAGCGAAGGTAGGATTTGGGCTGCAATTTCTAACGAAGGCGCTTTAGTTTTTGAAAATGGTAAAGTTATTTCGCACTTCACCACATCAAATGGATTATTAAGTAATGATTTGACCGTCATTAGAGAGTCACCAGATAAAAAAATATGGCTTGCGAGTTTTGGTGGTATCTCTATTTATGATCTAAAGTCTAAAACCTTCTCTTATTTGACGGCTGAAATGAGCAATATGTCTTTTCTAAAGAGCTCATCATTTTTTGAATTAATGTTTGATAAGAATGGTCATGTATGGCTATCAAAATGGAAAGGTGGTTTATACCGAGTAAATGGGGAAAATGTCGAAACTTTTGATAATCCTTATTTTATAAGCAATTACCGCTATACCGACCTTCTGCTAGATAATAATCAAGATTTATGGGCTATTCACGAATCGGGAGTCAGCCTGTTTGATGAACAGTCAAAATCCTTCAAACATTATTTGATTCCACAACAGCATCAACCTCTTTACGCATACACCAACTTTGTTTCAAAGGACAACAAACTTTACCTCGTATCAAGGCTGGGCATCTATATATTTGATCTTTCGACAGGGGTATTCGAAAATTTGAATCATCCAATACTTGTTGATGACTATACCATCTATTCAGCAATACAAGATGGTCATCATTCATTTTGGTTTGGCACTGAAAAAGGTTTGCTCAATTATAGTAATGGAGAGATAGAGTTATACGACTTGATTGACGGTATCCAAGGACTCGAGTTTAACGGAAAAACATCACTAGCTTTCGGCAATGGAGAGCTTCTTATGGGTGGTGTGAATGGCATTTCTATTTGGAACCCAGATGAATTTCTATTGGAACCCAAAGTATCCGAAATAGTGATCTCAGAGAGTAAGCTGTTAACCAATGAAGGAGCTCAAGATATACCTTTCACAAACAAGGGTATTGAATTAAATTCTAGTCAAAGAAATTTTTCAATCACCGTCTCCTCTTTAGACTACTCTTTTGCCGAAAAGATTAGATACGCTTACCGCATTCCGGGCATTACCGATTGGGTTTCTCTTAATCAAGAGCGAGAAGTCTCATTTATTCAATTTCCGCACGGTCAGCACACTGTTGAATTGAAAAGTACGAATGGAGTTGGGTACTGGAATGATGACGTTACCAAGATAGTTATTGATATTGAAGTGCCCTTTTGGAAGCGTTGGTACTTCATAGCGTTTTGTTGTTTATTCATACTTGTATTGGCTCTTGCAACTCACAGGTTTCGAATGAAACGACTTAAAGAGAGAGCAATATTATTAGAAACTTTAGTTAAAGAGAGAACCAATGAACTTCAGGTAAAGTCAGACCAATTAGTCAAAGTTACTGAAGAGAAAGAAAACTTTTTTGCTAATATTTCTCACGAGATTAAAACGCCTTTGACGCTAATTTTAGGTCCAGCAGAAAGCATTATGAAATCGCAGAAAGGCCTATCTGACGAACTAAGTATCATAATAAGAAATTCGAAAAGATTGCTTAAGTTAGTCAACCGTTTACTATCATTTACTTCACTTTCACAAGTTAATGAAAACAATTGGAGCCTGACTACTTCAGACACCTATGGCCTTGATGACTATGCTGCGGACTTATCTTTGCTTGCAAGAGAAAAGCAAATAACGCTGGAATTTAAGGGTGAAATTACAGGCTGTCCACTATTACCGGAAGACCTAGAGACGGTGATGTCGAACCTTGTCTCAAATGCTATTAAATATTCACCCGAGAATACAATCGTTACTGTCATGTGCTCAAGCTCCGATAGTGAGTTTACAATAGAAGTTGTCGATCAAGGAATAAGTATTTCAAGTGAAGAACTTGACAATATATTTAAAAGATTTTATCGGGTTGATACTCCTGAAGTTAAAGAACAAACAGGCGCTGGTTTAGGTTTATCTATTGTCAAAAGCCTTGCTGAAAAGTACAGCGGGAGCATTATAGCAAGTAAAAATCGAAATAATGGTTCAACGTTTATATTTAAGTGTCCAATGATCGGAAATGAAATTTTAGAGCCTATTAGCAAACGAGAGAGTCCAATAAAAAATATTCAGAGTGATCAGTCTCAATTGCCAAATAACAGCGAGAGAAAGACAATATTAGTTGTCGATGACAATACAGATATGCGCGACTATATCTGTTCGATTTTAAGCAACCAATTCGACTGCTTGTCGGCATCCAACGCTTTATCCGCGTATCAATTAGCCATCGATAGTGTTCCTGACTTCATAATTTCCGATATAAATATGCTACCTGTCGACGGCTTTGAATTTTGTAGAATGTTAAAAGACAATCAAATTACTTCTCACATACCAATAATGATGCTAACAGCGGATGGATCTGAGTCGAGAAAAATGAAAAGTCTACAACTAAAAGCAAATTACTTTTTGACCAAACCATTTTCAAGAGAAGAGCTTCTGTTAATTTGTCAAAATACAATCGCGAATCAAGCTAGTTCTTCGGATAAATTACAGATCGAATTGACTTCTAACTTAGTAATTGCAGAAGATATTGCAGTTAGTCAACAAAGCCAGAACCAAGACTTTATCAACAAACTTCACGAGTTAATTGATGATTATATAATGTCAAATACATTGTCAGTACAGGCTCTAGCAGATGCACTGATAATGAGCAAACGGCAGTTTCAAAGAAAAATGAAGTCCCTAACTGGAATTGCTCCTCTGGAATACATAAGACAATATAAGTTGAATAAGTCTCTAGTGTTATTGAAACAAGGACAGCCAATAAAAGCGGTTTCATTCCAACTCGGGTTTAATAGCGTTGCTTATTTCACTAAGTGTTTTAAAGATGAGTTTAAAGTCACCCCAAAGGAATTTGTAAATAGTAAGGTTACGATTGAGGACCAAGGATAAGCAGTCTTAACTGCATATAGAGTCCTTAGTGCTGATAATAGACCATTTGCCCGACGGTACTTAAGGCCGTCTCAGCATGGCTAGCTACGGCCTGACGGCCATCAGGTTGACTGGACGTTCCCTGCGTCGATTCCGCACGCGCCTCATCGGCGTGCACAGCTTCTCCTGGATTGTGACTTTGTCACAATTGAAAGGCTGACGAGTTCACAATATTGAGGGCAAACATCGTAAATATTTCACATCGCGATACTCATTGAGTTTTAATGCCGTAGAATCCGCTCAACTTCGTCAGACACCCACTATTGGTCTTATTTAGTCTGTTGGAAAACGTTAAAGTCTTATTAATTGCCCGAGGAGTATGCAGTGGTAACAAAGTTTAAGTATCAATTAATCGCATCAGCCGTAATTTCTGCCTTTACAACACTAGCAACCGCTGACATGCCAAATTCTCAGACAAATTCTACAGAGACAGACGTTACGCGATATATAGTTACCTACAAAAAGTCAGCCCTACCATTAGCAAAAACGACAGATAAAATTGAATATGAAACTTTTCAAGCTGCTAGAGCGCTCGAAGCGAAAGGTATTCCGGTTAAAAGAGAGTTACGAAGTCACGCCTCTATCGCTGTCGAACTGACGCCTGAACGTTTAAACGAGTTAAAAGCTGATCCTCAAGTAGCTTCTATCGTAGAAGATCACAAACGCTTCCCAATGGCGATTTACAATGATTCTCCCGGCAGCCCCTACGATGTGCAAGTAACTCCTTATGCTGTTTTTCAGTCACAAGCTGACCAGTTACAATTACAAGATGGACAAAAAGTCTGTGTTATCGATTCTGGACTGGCTGGTGCCGAAGGTGAGACAGGCGGACGCAATGACGATTTTGAATGGGCAGTAATTACTGGCGATAACGACAGTGTCAGCGGAAATTGGAATGAAGACGGTGGTAGCCATGGTACTCATGTAGCTGGCACTATCGGTGCTGCTGATAATGATTTTGGTGTTATTGGTATGGCTCCAGGGGTACCAATGCACATTATCAAAGTATTCAATAATGCTGGTTGGAGTTACTCTTCAGATTTAGCCTACGCCGTTGGAAAATGTGCCGATGCTGGCGCCAATATCATTAACATGAGCTTAGGCGGACCAAATTCAAACCCTGTTGAACAAAATGCTTTTGACACTTTTACGGAAAATGGTGGTTTGGCAATCGCTGCCGCAGGTAATGATGGTAGAGAAATCGCCCCAGAGAGAAAGTACCCCGCCGGATACGACTCAGTTATGATGGTCGGTGCTAATGATGCCAACAATAATCATGCAGATTTTTCCGAATCCCCTTCATGTAATGCAACAAAAACCAATTGTGTAGAAGTGACCGCTGGTGGTGAAAGTGTTCTTTCAACCATTCCTCATGACCAAGATTACCATGGTATTTTGAGGGCCGAAGGAGCTAGCTACAGAGTGTCGGCTTTCGAAAATTCAGGCACTGCTCAAGGAGAAACCTATTTTATGGGCCTAGGTACCGCAACTGACGCAGCAGCTGATGGTAAAATTTGCTTGATTGATCGCGGCGAAATCACCTTTCACGATAAAGTAAAAAACTGTGAAGACAGCGGCGGAATCGGAGCGGTTATTATTAACAATGAGGAAGGACCCTTGCAAGGCACTTTGGGCGAACCCAATAACACAATCATCCCAACGGTAGGTGCTTTATTAACTGATCGCACAGCTTTATTAGATGCGACAACCGCCACAATTACTTATGCAATTTCAAGATCCAGCTATGGCACTCAGAGTGGTACCTCAATGGCAACCCCTGCTGTGACTGGTATCGCTGCATTAGTTTGGTCAAATCATCCTAACTGTACCGGAGCTGAAATCCGCACTGCTTTAAAAGCAACCGCAGAAGATTCAGGGGCACCCGGCCACGATGTATATTTTGGTAACGGTATTGTTAAAGCAAAAGCAGCGAGCGATTATCTTTCAGAAAATCGTTGTAACGGAGCTTCTGCAGCTGGCACTATCCAATTAGAAACAACTAGCACAACCGTCAGTGAAGACGCCGGCTCAGTTACCATCACAATCGAGCGCATCAATGGCTTTGAGGGCGAAGTTACCTTTGACGTAACAACAAGCAACGGCGCAGCGACAGCTGGAGAAGATTACACCGCGGTTAACCAAACTGTATTAATGGCTGATGGTGAAACATCGACTACGGTATCAATCGATATCATCGATGACAGTGAATATGAAGGTGAGACAGCTGAAAGCTTTAATGTCAGTCTATCAAACGCTAGCGAAAATACTTCGATACAACAGCCTAGCTCGATGCAAGTTAACATCACTGATAATGATCCTATACTGGAAGCAGGTGACTTCGCCTTGAGCAGTGCAACCTATTCAGCTGCTGAGAATAGTGCCGGAATAACAATCACTATTAATCGTGTGAACGGTGACTCTGGTGCAGCATCCGTTACCATTAGCTCAAGCAATGGTACTGCAACCAGTGGCAGTGACTACACATCAGTCAATCAGGTGGTATCCTTTGCTGATGGTGAAACTTCAAAACAAATTACCATTGCTTTGATTGATGATAGCAACTTCGAGGGCGACGAGTCGTTTACAGTGACTTTGTCTAATCCAAGTGCAAATAGCACCATTAACTCGCCAGCAACGGCTACAGTAACTATCCGAGAAAATGATTTGGAAGCGGGTGACGGTAATTCAGATGATTCAAATGACTCAGGTGGTTCAATCAACTGGCTAGTATTGCTGTCATTATTGGCATTCCGTTTAGGTCGAGTCAGCACCACAAAATAATCTAATAAGTTTATTTGTCCCGACCCAAGCCCTGACAGGATAACTGCTAGGGCTTTTATATTGTCAGTCTTAAATCATGAAGAGATCATTTCTGAAATGATTGTGTGCTAAAGGCGGCCATGATAGTCAGATTTCCAAGAACGCCAGTTTCAGATTCCGCTTGTTGAATGAGTTTTTCTCAACTGGCATGTCGGTTATTACGGATGGTGTTGATTTTTATGTTAGCCTCAGTATATCGAATTAATTATTTCCCTCTTTGATAATCTTGCTTGGATATTATGCGAATTTTAGGCTGTCCATATTTACCGACTAAGTCTTGCAGACGGTAGTAACCTACGCCAAAAGCGCCAACCTCATTGGTTTTTACTATCGTAAACTCAGGGTGTTGAGACTCTCCTTTAAAAGGTTCTGAACCATCATGGGTTGAGCTACCATCAACTAAACTATTTAGCACGAGATCTTTAGCAAACTCTTTGGGAAAGTCATATTGTATGTAGACAAAATCATCTTTAGATGATTCATTTAGTTTATATGCTCCATTTTTTGCCGCAATCCAAAAAGCTTTATTACCATTGTAGATAGCGTCAAATATATTTTGAGACTTTATAGCTTCTAATGATTTAGAATTGCTGGGCACCGCTTGCACAAAAGTGGTTTCGTTACTGAGTTTTTGTAGATCTCTCCCAAAAGCTCCCCAACTTTCACTCGTATTAGTGAATCGCTTTGCTTGCTCTTCTGAGAACACTCGTCTTTGATTGACTGGCCTATCAGGGATTTTTCCTTTATCTTCTTGTGCTTTATATTCAGCTTCTCGAGAAGATTGAGCTCGTTGATTTAGCTCATCTCGCATCATGACGTATTCATCGACCGCTTCTTGCATTTTCTTAACAATCTCTAAGCTTTCTTTTAGCGCTTCAGGATCATCTGACTTGCTGAGCTTTTTGAAGGGTGTTGCTAGCTCTCTTTCAAAACTTTTTAATGTTTTTCCAATGTAACCAGATTGATCAACATTACTTCTCTTTATTTGATCCCTAAGAGCATCAATTGCACTACTGACCTGATCTTGGTATTTGATATTGCTAGAAGCCGCACTGGATGAAGAAGAGCTCGATGAAGTAACAGAACTAGAATCCGATTGGCTTCTTTGACTACTATTTACAGCGACCGCGCCAGGACTAGCCTGTACACTATGAGGTGCCCGAGGTGCGGCCAAACTACTTGATAATGGTGATGGTCCATCTTGCTGAGATGAATTGCTTTGGGAGTTAAGTAGTCTTGAGTTTTTTTTTGCTTTTTTCATAGCTATTAATCTCATTATATTACGACACAACAACCCCATAGAAAGGGTATCGTGTGATGTTAAAGTTTACTTCTGATTTTGTCTTAGTAGACGTCGGTATGATTTGGGGCGGAAAGTTTGGAAAATTTACTTACGTGCTAGCTGAACTCGCCGAAATGCGTATATTCTTTGATAGCTTCAAAGAATCAGTTCACCCAGAATAGAAATATTAGACCTAAGATTGTTTCTTTTGTCAATTTATGTTTTTAGGTTCGTTAATCTGACTACTAATCTTTTTTTTATTTTTGCCAATCGGAATCGTCTCTTTAGTAAAAGCATTTATCGAGGCGACCACCATTCCTATGATTAATTCATTCCAATAAAAATTAGTTTTTCGAATATTTGTTGTCTTACACATAAAATGCATTATTATGCCTCATTTTTATTGTGAAAGCTTACTCATACTAAACTGTCTATTTTTGTATACGTTTTTCCTAGCAACGTTCCATAATGATTAAAAGCAATTATTGGTAGTGAGATACCAAATAACTAAAATAATAACCTTGCGTATTCATCACGTTCAATCGAGTTTGATTGGCCTTTTTCTTCTGACGGTTCAGCGATTGATTGTTTCTTTTCTAGATCTAACGGTTGGTCAGACGCTTCTGACTTGGACTTCTCTGACATAGTGATTAATCCTTAAGCAATAAATATATGACAGATTATAGTCAATTGGGGCTAGCGCCCTATTGTTAATCAAGGGCGATTTCTATTGCGTTTTTGACGGTTGTCCAGTGACCATTTGTCCGGTTTCAGCAAGGTTGGATATGGCCTGGCGGCCATCGGGTTGACTGGACGTTCCCTGCGTCGATTCCGCACCCGCCTCATCGGCGTGCACAGCTTCGCCGCAGTACACGTCTAACTGTTTCGATAGTTTCACCAGAGCGGTTGCCATGGATGCTCGTTTTTTTCGAACATTATATGCGATGGATTACCCATCATAATACTGCCCGAGATTCTCAAATAATCCGGCTTCTCCGAATCTTCTTTTTTACCTTGGCTAACTTTTTTATCGACTGACTTAGGCTTTATTTGCTTCTGGTCTTTTGATGTTCCAGTGAGTGTAACTCACATAGCCTGCCCTTCTAAAAAAAACAGCGCGCTTTAAACTGAAGGTTATTAACGAAGGTCTTCAATTGTTTTTTTGATGATGTCCCAGTCACATGGACGGCCCTCCCAATAAGACGCAGGCAACGGCGCATGAACTCTATCGTTATGAATCTCCGGCGCGTATTCCTGCATGGTGTTGTAACAGTTATAAAGTGATTTCCCAGAGAAGCAAAATAGTTCAAGCAATGAACCGAACATCTGTGTGCTCAGTAACTCAAGGTTGTCGTTGCTAAAGATTAGCCTTTTGAGTAAATCTTATTTTATTGAAGCTTGTATAATAAGGTTTGATCCAGAAACCGTCTTAATATGCAATTTGAGATCAGGGGTATGGTTTAACAAGTCGATTTGGGATATCTTCTGGAAGGTTTGTTGGTAAACTTCAGAAAGAGCGTTGCCAGCTAAATCATATTGGTAAACGCGAAAGTCATTTTTTAACGAAGTTACAAAGTGAGCATGCGAAGGCCCTAATAAAATGGCGGCCGCATTTGTGGACAGCGATTGGGGTAGTTTTATTTCTTTGTTTGTCTGAGACTCTAAGTCATACAGATAGACATTTAGAGCTGACCCATTATTCTGGGTGTAAATCACATAGTTTTCATTGATGTCGAAACTTTTGATTCTGGGTTGCCGTAAAATTGATTCTGAGCGCTCGTTCATTTTATGATAAGCCATTAGCCCACTGGTATTCACATAAAATATTTTCGACTCATCTTCAGATACTTTAAAAGCATTGGTTGGAGAGTCCAGTTCAGCAAAGACCTCGATGTGATCATCGGTTATTTTTAATACTTGAGTGTTATTCAAGTGATTTAAGGTTAGAACAAAATAATAACTTCCATCTTTTGAGTATTGCGCGTCAATCGTCGTTAAGTCGGGATTAGACAGGAGTTTTGAAAGTTCACCGTCACTGTACTGCCAAAGACCTTGGTTTCCATCAACGCGAGAAGTTAAAAGGAAGTTGTTGCCACGCGAAGACCCTTCAATAAACCTGTATTGTATGTCTAGATTGATATTTTGTCTTGTATTGACTGGAGCACTTTTTTCGGACTTTCGATTAACGAGTATGTACGATTCTAAAGATTGCATAGCCGCAACATAATCCAGTGTTTTTGAATGCAGATCAATATCGCGATAAAACTCATAAGCCATCTGCTTGTAAGTCATTGTATCTAATCGGAGATACCAAAGGCCTGTTTCGTTTAAGGCCTGAAAATATAAGTCGTTATCTGTTTCTCCCCACATAACCTGAGTATTAATTCCTTTGGAGGTTTGAATAAATGAGACGTCATTCGTTTTCGTATCAATGATTGAAATGGAATCTGATCGGACTAGATTGGTACTGACACTCGCAATATAACGACCACTGGGAGAAAAGCGTGAATAGAGATGACTTTTGCGCTTAAAGTCGACATCCAGCTGAATGGCCGTCTTGGTCTTACTATCAATAATTTGCGGCACCGTATTTTTGCTGGCATCCAGCGCGGAAGTTAGAATTAAAGCTTTTTCTGGAAGCCAGTCAATGGTTAATACCGCATGCAAGTCACAACGACTAATGGGGGTGTTGGTTTTTTGTATAATATTATAAATAAATATATAGCACTGATTGTCTTGGGTGTTGCGTATAAGCAGCTGATTGCTGTCTTCGTCTGCGAAGGTGACTGCAATGTTATCAGACTTAAATTCAGTTATTTTATAGTCCTTCGATAATTTTCGGTCGTACAGTCGAACTTCGACATGTCGATTGATTTGGCGACCATTCTCGCTTGGTTTTTTAATGTAGACTATTTTTGACGCATCATGATTAAAGCGAGGTCTCATTTGATCGTCGCGATCAAAGGTTATTTGATTGCGTTTTTGCAGTAGTGGCAACGAGGCGCTTGGTTTTTTGAGCTCTTTGGCTACGTTAAATATAACGACGACTAATATGACAAAGCAGACGATGCTCAAGCCCGCTACATGCGCAAATGACAAACCTTTTTTCTTGCCGGAGTCAAAGGGTTGAACCTCACATATGAGTTGGTAGCCTTTCTTAGTAACCGTCTCTATATAGTTTGATGATTGTGCTGGGTCATTGAGGATCTTTCTTAAATCAGCGACCGTTCGCGATAAAACCACCTCTGAAGTGACCGTGTCGGGCCAGATGGTGTCTAACAAAGCATCTTTGGAGAGCGTTTCGCCTTGCCGACTGGCCAACACAACCAGCAGTTGCATTATTTTAGGGCGTACTTTCACCTCAACGTTTGATTCTTGATGTACAAGTATGTTCCTTGCAGGAAATACATCAAATTCCCCACAAGAAAATCCTTTTTCTAATTCATCAATGTTCAAAAGACGCTTTTCTCTTCAATAATAATAATTCGGTGAATGGAGTCACTCGGGTATGAGGGGTAAGTAATATACACGATTGAAATAAAGTTACACATTCAGCCATTTTCTCACTTCACCTATGAATCCCAGTGAAAGTTATTGGATTTAAATATGCCACGAGTCAAGGGGATAAAGTCATCATGGTTGTTAATAAAGCCGCCTTAAAGTGAGTTCATGAAGTAAAATTGTGCATTTCAACATTAAACGGAGTCAAGAACAAAGCATTTCATAAGATTATGATGTATAACATAAAAATACGAACTTCACCTAATTTTCAACAGATTTTCAACCCGTTATCAATTAAATGGAATTAAATTTTCAAGACTCTTTTGGCGTCAGTCCTTAGTTTGAGCGTGCAATGGGTCGCACCGTTTTCGAGGTGCGTCGCAAGAACGTTAAAACTTCATATTACATAGGTAGACTTTTATGCACTACGCCAAAAAACTGATACAGAAATACGCCGCATTCGTTTTAATGTCGTCCTCATCCTTGGCTATGGCCGCTGATTATAGCGATTTTGTCACGTTGCCCAATGGCCAAAATGACGACATAACGTTGGATAGTGATGGTAACTTGTATATTTCTCATACAGGAGGGTTTAACTCGTCGGGTGCTTTGGGTACGACGGTTTATAAGGTAACACCGGATGGCACTATCTCCACGGCAGTGACTGGGTTAAGTGGTCCTCTTGGATCGGAGTTTGATTCAAACGGTAACCTTTATGTCACCAATTTCAATAACGGTGTCATCACCAAAGTCACTCCTGATGGTACAACGTCTGTTTTTGCTGATCTGGGCAATGCGAATTCGGTAAACAATGTCGTGATTAATGCTCAAGATGAACTGTTTGTTGCCAGCTATGGCAGTAACTCAATTGTAAAATTGGTTGACGGTCAATCGCCAGAGACATGGGTTTCAGGCAGTGGTATTAACGCGCCCGTGGGGATTGCAATAGATGAGGCCGAGAACATCTACGTGGGTAGTTACGATGATGGTCGGGTTTTTAAAGTCGACACCAGCAAAAACATCACCGAATTAGACTCGGTTCCTGGCGGAATTGGTTATCTCACTTACACTAACGGAAATATCTATGCGACAGCGCGTAGTAGCAATGAAATATATCGTGTACCAACCAGTGGTGCGACCGCAACCGTTCTTGCGGGTTCCTCTGCTGCTGGCTTCAGTTTTCCAAACGGAATTGCACCGAGTCATGATGGCACCAAGCTTTACGTGTCTAACTACCAGAATGCTAAAATCATCGTGATTGAAGATTTTGAAAACGACTCTTCGGAGCAGACCGCACCAACAGCGGAAAATGACAGCGTCACTGTTGTTCAGGATTCAGAGATTGTGATCGATGTTTTATCGAATGATACTAGTGGCGGTGCTGTTGATATCGGATCGGTCAATATAGTTAGTGCTGCGCAGTTTGGCACCACACAGATTGATGAGTCGACCGGCTCCATCACCTACACACCTTTCGTTGACTTTGTCGGTGATGACTCATTCGTTTATACGGTTGACAATGAGCAGGGTGATACCTCAAATGAGGCAACGGTTTCAATTACTGTCACGGAAAAAGCGGTCGCTGAGACTTCCAGTGGCGGTGGTTCATTGGGTATTTCGATGTTCCTGATGCTTTTACTTGTCTCTGCAAAAAGTTTATTTCAAATGCTCAAAAAATAAACGTTGCCCAACGTGAGTCGGAAGCCTCTCCGTTTCGAGAGGCATCCGAATAGCGGGTCAAGCCAATTTTATAAAATTAAAACCTCATAAAATTTTGTCGAGCTTTAGCTCCCTACTCTGTAACAATTGCTTCACTTCTGCTCAAACTTATCATAGAAATCAATAGTAATTCTCCATGAGAAAACGCACTACTTTAATTTTATCTATTCAGAGTGAAATGATACCACCTATGGCACAACAATTCTTGTCAAAAAGATATTTATAAATATCACATCCATTCAAAGACTCGATTGGGTCTTACCGACATAAAGTTGGTTCTAACACAAGCCCTGCTTCTATTATGTATAGTAATAATTCAGTCTTACTTATCTTTCTTTTTTGAAGATGATATCGCAATGAACAAAACAATGATAACAACAACTATTACTCCAGCAATAACCGTAGTACTCATAACAAATCCTAAAATTAAATTGATGCGTTTCTAGTCTAGTTGAGAAATCAAGTATTGTCAGCTGAAAGCGTATTAAAGCTTTATCGCCAGCTACCTTTAGAAAAGGTTAATATACTTAGTTACTAACAATTTATTAAAGATATTTAGCTATAAAAACGTCAATCTTTCATAGCATCTTTGAATTTAATTACGAAGGGTCCTTATCGAGAAATTTTAAAAGTGTGTCCAAACTTTCTCGGTTGTAATTTTTTAAAGAGACTAAATACTTATGTCTGTAGATAAACACAGGCTCGCTAATTTGCAATTTTCGATTAGGCCAGACGACATCAATGTCTCTAATCAAGTCTGATCTTACACTTGAGTCCCAACCTTTCTCAGCGGCTATAGCATTAGCAAAATCAATTATATTCGCACGAGTATTAAAACGCCCTTTTTCTTTGTTAACTTCATCAAATATTCTTAAAATCATCTGATATTTATCTCTACTTAAACGTCTCTGTCGACTAAGTAAAGCGTATGCAAGATTATTCAAAGCTACTATTTCTTTTGAAGAATCAACTTCAGTTCCATCAATCGGAGTATCGTAAAACACAAAACGTGAGTTTCGATCTAATCTGACTTTTATTTTATTTAAGTCCTTATAAAAATCATAACAACTTTTGTTATAAAAGTGGCAATAGATAGCATTTACTTCACGTTTTTTCGACATTCCCCATTTTGGATTAAAGAATGGAGAAATTCTAAAATCAATGCCTCTTTTAAATTCTTCAGCTCCAGCATTTAATACAAAAACAGCTAAAAACAGGAAATACACTTGAATAAGTGCTTTCACTGAGAATCTAAACTTTTTAAAATATAGGAAACTCTCTTGCATAAACATCTAAATCGATGACTCCTGTAAATTATCGAACTTCCACACTCGTTCGCTTACGCAAATAGCATTAATTCCTCTGAGATGACATGCTCTTACGACATCAGGGTTATCATCAAACATTAATGCAACTTGATGCTGACAACATACTTCCGATTTCCAACCTGGTACATCATCAATATTATCATCCGGACAGCAGAAAATTTCTAAATCGCTTGTTTTTCTATTAAGCCATCTACAAGCATCATCTACTGTAAGCTCATCGTTTACAGTAATAATTATAACCCGCTCATAGTTTTTTGCTATTTCCCTAAAAGCCAAGGGATAATCGCTCGTCGTCTCATCCCAATCCAAGGCAAGCACATTTGATACTGAATTACCTTTTGTTTCATCATATTCTATATACATAAATCTATTGCTCTTTTCACCGACTTATCCTCCCTAACAATTATAGACTACCTCTGTTCCCAAATAAGTTACGTATAATGTAATATCGACATACTTTTAGAAATTTCCGGCCCAAATTGGAGCATAGTTCAAATGAATAAGGTTTCAAGTTTACTCTTAATCATGCTTATACAGAGTTTCTTCTTACAAGCTGCATTTGCACAAGATGAAAAATCAGTCATCGTTCCTTTACCTTCAGTTTACGATTTCAGTAAGGGCAATAATGGTTGGAGCTTCGGGTTAGGCCTTGGTGTTGAATATGAATCTGCCTACGAAGGATCGGACGAATTTGGTTTCGAAGCTCAGCCTGCTGGTGCTATTCAATGGCGAAGCGGAGATGATGCGTTCTTTTGGGCCGGTGAAGCGATAGGCTGGCGCGGTCTTCGTTCAAATAGATGGTTTTTCGAGGCTGTAGTGGCTTTTGAAGAAGGCCGTGAAGAAAACGCTTCCGAAGAAGGTTATTTGGATGGGCTTGGTGATCAAGAAGAAGGAACGGAATTAGTATTCCAAGCACGTCGCGCGCTCGATGACAACTGGCGTAATTGGTTGGTCGGCCGTATTGTAACCGGAGACAACGGAAACCTTGGATTATTTGGCGTTGGTCACCGCTTTGGCGACCAAAACGACGGAACCGGTTCTGAACTTTCGTTTGTTGTGGTTTTTCATGATAGTGAATACGCCAATACCGGTTTTGGCATAGACGCTGCGCAATCAGCAACATCTGGATTGGATGAGACTGAGTTAAGTGGTGGGTATCGATCATTTGGTCTCGATTACAACTATCGAAACTATATCAACGAGAATTTGCAAATATTCGGTGAGGTTCTCTATGAACGTTATAGCAGCGAGGTTGCGAATAGCCCCATCGCTCGCAACAACTATGAAGCCGAAGTCGGCGTCGGGTTGATTTATATATTCTAGCTTGCCTTACAATCTCTGATAATAAAAAGTCTTTTGTAGGCCTCCTATTTTGAGTTGAAAAATCGACCTTATTTTCATAGAGCAATTTTGAGATCCCACCCTTAACTTTAAAAACCGATTGCACCTCGGTTTTTAAATGTTAGTATGGTGATCTGATAAATGACGGGTCGTTAAAAATGGCGCTATCTCCTCACTTGGGTGATCTGGAAGTCAAAGTTTTAGAGTATCTATGGGAGCATTCCCAAGGTACGGCAAAGTCAGTCCATGAACAGCTGAGCGATGAACGTAAAATATCAGTAAACACCGTACAATCTGCACTAGAGCGGTTGTATAGAAAAAATCTTTTATCTCGTCGTAAGCAAAGCCACAGCTACATTTATACTGCCCTTGCATCGAAACAAGCAGTTTTAGGACAGTTAATTAACGACATGTTGGGACGATTTCACTCCGACACTGAACTGAACGTTGCTGCCATCGTCAATGCTGCAGAATCAATTGATCAAAAAGCACTCGACATTCTCGAAGCAGAGATTGAGCGACGACGATCTGAGGGAAATGAATGATGTCGTTTTCGCTTTTTGGTTTACTCGCGTTTGTCGCCTGTGTTACCTGGCTGATAGCAAACAGTGGCGCCTGGCTAATTAACAAATCTAACGATCGCTTCTTCCAGGGTTACAATAAATACTTGGTCTGGTTGTCCGCTTCCCTGCCCGTTTTGTTACCGACAACGTTAATCTTAGTTGTACTTTTTATTGCTTACGGAAAATCTTTTGGTTGGTTAAATGATCATTGTTTAACACATGACTTACACCATCCTCATTTTTGTCTGGCCCATTTTCCCAGTATTTCTTTATCGACACTCAACGCCACATTTATAAGCGGTATAGGTTTACTACTGGCAATAAGTTTATTCGTCAAATTTCTAAAAACGTATTCACGATACCAACGCACGAAGATCATTGCTCGACTGGGAAGAAAACAATCTTCATTGGTTTATTATGAAAGCACAAAACCAATGGCGTTTGCTTTCGGCTTTGTTAATCCCAAAATATACATTTCAAATGCAAATAAGAAATTATTGACCAAAAAAGAGCAACGTATTGTCATTGCCCATGAAGCAGCGCATTTACGAAATAAAGACTCACTTAAAAACATTTTTATGGAATGTTTTTTAACTTTTCATCTATTTTCCAACGCCATTCGAAAAAGATTTCAACTATTAATAGAAATAGACGCGGACCAACAATGCACTAAACGCTTCAAACCGTTCGATGTTGCTCAGCTGCTTATTAAACTGGGTCGATTTTCTAGAACGTCAGAATATCCTATTTCTATTGTCGGCTCACAATTAGAACAACGGATCACCCTGCTCATCGAGACTTCAAGCAATCCCAAAAAGCATTGGATTTATTGCACTTTATTGAGTGTCTTTTTATTACTTATTCCGTTAACGGTTGTAATCAATCATCATGCATTAGAAACAATTGTCGGCTGGCTACTTTAACTGAAGCCGACTTAAAAAATACAGATTACTAAAAAAATCGATTATTTATCATTGACTATTAGGACTAAACAATGAATTACAAGATCTTAACGATTGCTTTATTTTTTGGCTTATGTCTTTCCGCTTGTGATGACCATCACTCTCATGGAGAGGATACTCACACGCATGATGCGAATGATAAAGAGCATGATAATCATCATAGCGATGATAACACTGAGCAACATACCCATGATGACGAGGGCCACTCTCATAATGATGGCAGTCACTCTCATGAATCGGAGAGCCATTCACACGACAATAAACCAAAAACAGAAGTTATCTATGACGATGAATCTGAATTGAATGAATCCAGTCAAAAAAAATTATCAACTGAACATAAAGATGACTCAAACGATGAAGAGCACGAGCACTCTCATGAAGAAAGCGATCATGACCACTAGTCCTGTCAAAAAGCTAACGTTAATATTTGTCTTATCGTTTTTGTACTCTCCAATGGCTATTGCGGGTGGTAATCATCCGCACGGTGCGACTTCTCATAACAAAGACCATACTCATGAAGACAGCGCACCAGCAAACGTAGTGACTCAATATAATGACTATACAGAGCTGTTTGTTGAGTTCCCTCCTCTGGTCATTAATCAGAAAACAACATTTATAACGCATTTTACCCGCTTAAGTGATTTTAAAGCCGTTGATGAAGGTGTACTGGATGTTGTATTGACTAAAAACAATAAAACGGTGGTTCGCTTTCGAGTTCGCGAACCTGCTCGCTCAGGTATTTTTCTTCCAGACGTTACCCCCAATCAGTCCGGACAATTTGGCCTTGTACTTGAACTAAAAACAAATGACTGGATCAGTCGTCACGATTTAGGCCAAATCACTGTATTTGAAAATTCAAAAAATACGCAAATCGAAAAAAACGCGCCAAGCGGCGAAGTATCCTATTTAAAAGAACAGCAATGGCAAAATCCGTTTGCGATTGCTAAAAGTGCCATCATCGAGATGCGGCCTTCTGTTCCTGGATTTGGTACGGTATCGGCACCGCTTAATGAATTCACGGTTATACGAGCCCCCGACGATGGCTATTTCTCGTCAGGAAAAATCATCAGTGCGGGTGAGTCTGTATCAGTTAATGATGCATTGGGAAGTTTGATTCCGCGACTCGGTGAAGATACCGATATTGGAGAA
This sequence comes from Pleionea sediminis, assembly GCF_007570825.1. Taxonomy (GTDB): domain Bacteria; phylum Pseudomonadota; class Gammaproteobacteria; order Enterobacterales; family Kangiellaceae; genus Pleionea; species Pleionea sediminis. Next base: position 260,790 of record NZ_SUNB01000004.1, read on the forward strand.
TTAATCGTTGACGTTGAGCGTGCCAAATCACGTTTTGAACTGGCGAAAGCTGATGTGAAACGACTTGAAAAATTATTCAACAAAGGTTCGGTTTCGGAGAAACTTTTTCTTGAAGCTCAAAAAGAACGTGATATTGCCGCAGTAGAATTACAAACCACTCAATCTCGGCTTCGACAACGTGCAGGTGGAGTTGAAACAGCAGGCATAAACATCGTCGCCCCAATTCAAGGCGAAGTATTAAGTGTTTATGTACATCCCGGCTCGTTTGTTCGTGAGGGTGATCCTTTGTTTTCTATTGCGGGCAAAAATATGCGTTGGATGAATGTTCAGGTTCCCGAAAAGTTTAGCGGAGAAATTCATAAAGCCACTGGTATATGGTTTGAATTTAAGAGTCAACCATTAGTGCTCGACACAAACAATCAAGCTTCCATCGTTAAAGTAAGCCGCGAAGTAAAACATCCCGCACGAACCGTTGAAGTTGCCGTGGCTTATCCATCTACACTCGGACCTTCTATCATTGGTGTACGCCTGCCAGTTCGAGTATTCGTTGGTGCGCCAGTACAACGGTTAGCTATTCCCGCCTCTGCAATTATTGATGATAACGGACAATCGGTGGTTTATGTACAAGTCGGTGGTGAGTCTTTTGAACGTCGAGTTGTGACTCTTGGTATACGAGACAGTGATTTAGTAGAAGTAACGTCCGGACTATCCCCTGACGAATGGGTTGTGTCTCGCGGAGCTTACTACGTTAAGTTGGCGTCTACCGGTGGTGATGCCATTGGTCACGGTCATGCACATTAATTAATGTGAATAACGTTTCGCTAACAAGTAAGCTTTTTTATAAATAATTGTGTTGCTAAGCTCTCACACATCGAGCTCATTTAAAAAGATAAGCGTAGTTTTATGATCGAAAAAACCATTGACTGGTCGTTAAAAAATCGTTTGCTAATTTTAGCGGCAGCAGTGCTTCTTTTGTTTTGGGGAAGCTGGACCGCGTCCGATACCTCGGTGGACGTGTTTCCTGATCTAACCGCTCCAGTGGTCACTGTAGTAGCCGAAGCCCATGGTATGCCGCCAGTTGATGTTGAACGTCTGATTACTTTCCCGATCGAAACTGCCATGAACGGAGCCAGTGGTGTTCGCCGTGTACGATCAAGTACAGGTGTCGGCATTTCGGTTGTCAATGTCGAGTTCGAATGGGGAACCGACATTTATAAAGCAAGACAAATCGTCTCCGAAAAATTACAAACGACATCGGCCAATTTGCCAAACGATTTACCACCACCCGCTCTTGCTCCTGTTGCTTCGGTGATGGGAGATATTATGTTTATAGCGCTGGTTTCCGATACACACAGTGAGATGGAATTAAAAACGATAGCCGATTGGGTGGTGCGTCGTCGTTTACTAGCGGTACCTGGAATTGCCGAAGTCATACCGAACGGTGGTGAAACAAAGCAGTTTCAGGTGATTGCTTCCCCCGAACGTTTGTCTGCCTATGGCGTATCTCTCGAGCAACTTAAAACAGCCGTTGCAGAATCAAACAACAATGCCGCGGCCGGCTTTATGGTCGAAAACTTGCAGGAATATTTAATTCAGGGACTGGGAAAAGTCGAAACCATCAATGATATCGAGCAAGCCGTTGTGACAACAGTTAATGACTTTCCGGTATTAGTAAGAGACATTGCCGATGTCGTTGTCGGACCTGCACCACGCAGAGGAACCGCGGCTTACAATGCAAAATCAGCTATCGTACTTGGGATTCAGAAACAGCCGAACGTTAATACTTTGAAAGTCACCAAAGAGTTAGACGAGGTTATTGAGAAACTTCAGTTAACACTTCCTGAAGGTATGCGCATCGAAACTAATGTGTTTCGTCAATCTAACTTTATTAATACCGCGATTGATAATCTTGTTGTGGCATTGAGAGACGGAGCAATACTGGTTATCGCCATCATGTTTGTCTTTTTATTAAGTGTTCGTGCAACCGGTATAGCGCTGTTAGCTATACCATTGTCGGTGCTTACCGCGATTTTAACCATCAAATGGTTAGGTGGCAGTTTGAATACCATGACACTCGGGGGGCTTGCCATTGCTATGGGAGCGTTGGTTGATGATGCAATTATTGTTGTCGAGAATATTGTCCGGCGACTCCGAGAAAATACACAATCGAGCGATAAAAAGCCGGTATATCAAATTATTTTAACAGCCACCCGTGAAATTCAAAGCTCGATCGTATTCGCAACGTTAATCATCATTCTAGTATTCATTCCCCTTTTCTTTTTGACCGGCGTCGAGGGACGTCTATTGCAACCACTGGGTTTTGCCTACATTGTCGCTTTAGCGGCATCATTATTTGTCGCGTTAACCGTTACTCCGGTGTTGTGTTTTTATTTACTTCCCAAAAGTAAAACCGTCTTTAACAGACATGATTCGAAGCTAACTTCAGGCCTTAAACGATTTTATCGACCCTGGCTTTCATTTACATTAAAACGTAGTGGCATTGTTATCACGATTGCTGGCGTTTTACTTCTGGCGTCCGTTGCCGTATTTCTTCAGTTTGGACGTGGATTTTTACCAGAGTTTAACGAAGGGAGTTTGACTATTAGTGTTGTAACGTTACCAGGCACTTCGTTAGAAACATCTGATGAGATTGGGCAACGCGCAGAAACCATTTTACTCAATGAGCCCGAAGTTATTGCTACGGCCAGGCGTACCGGTCGCGCTGAACGCGATCCACATGCTCAGCAGGTATTTTCTTCTGAAATTGAAGTAACATTGAAAATGCAGGAACGGTCAAAGGCAGAATTATTATCGTCATTGCGACAGAAGTTTGCGGCTATACCAGGTACCAATGTTGTTATTGGACAGCCCATCTCACATCGAATCGATCATATGTTATCCGGAACACGCGCCAATATCGCCATTAAATTGTTTGGCGACGATCTTGCAGAGCTTCGAAAACTGGGAACACAAATTGAAGGTCTAGTGCAAGAGGTACCAGGTGCCGTTGATGTTGCAGTGGAACAACAAAGCGAAATTCCCTTTTTACAGGTTAAGTTTGATCGGCCAGCACTCGCCAATTACGGCTTGTCGGTACACGATGCCGCAGAGATTGTAGAAACAGCATTTAATGGCACTGCGGTTAGTACCGTGCTCGATGGACAAGCAAGTTTCGACTTGGTCGTCAAATTTTCGGGCGTTAATAAAGAATCGGAAGCATCCATTAAAGAGACATTAGTGACGTTAAATAATGGTGCTATTGTTCCTATACAGGCTTTCGCTGAAATTAAAAAGCAGCGTGGCCCCAATACTATTTCACGTGAAAACGTGCAACGAAAGCTCGTGGTTATGGCCAACGTCGCAGAACGAGACCTGATAAGTGTTGTTAATGATATACAAACGACTATTGATAATAATATTGATTTGCCGACCGGCTACTTTATTGAATATGGCGGCCAGTTTGAGAGTGCTCAAAGTGCCGGCAGCCAATTATTAATTCTTGGTATCGTAGTGATTATTGGTATTTTCTTTTTATTGATCACGGCGTTCAACTCTACTAAAGATGCTTTTTTAATCATGCTCAACCTACCGCTGGCATTGATTGGCGGTGTTGCCGGTGTTTGGATAATCGGAGGGAATCTCACTATTGCGGCTGTCATTGGCTTTATTACGTTATTTGGAATTGCAACGCGGAATGGCGTGATTTTGGTCGACCATATCAAACATTTATTGGCTGAGGGACAAGCCCTCAAAGACGCAGTTGTTCAAGGTTCTGAAGAACGATTAATACCGATATTAATGACCGCGCTGGCTACCGCTTTAGCGCTTATTCCATTGGCTCTTGCCTCCGGTGAGCCTGGGAGTGAAATTCAGGCGCCGATGGCGGTGGTAATTTTATTCGGCTTAATCAGTTCGACCTTTCTTAACATGATTGTTGTTCCAACTTTGTATTTTCGATTCACGCGAGACCAGTAAATTAATCCGGATATATTTCAAATATTCAATCTCGTTAGTGTTGGTGTTACCGTTAGTGTTACCGTTGGTGTTGGTTTAACGGTTGGTCTCGGTATTACTATTGTTGCAGTTATTAAAAGTGGACTTGGTTTATATTTAATTATTCGTTATCGTCTCCAATACGTTTTAACAAGAGGAGTTACTCATGTCCGAACACAAATGGAACGACACCTTACAGAATCCTCCAACAGGCGAACCAAGATTTCTTAAAGTCTACAACCCATCTCAAGATCGCGAGTTCTACACCTCATTTAAAAATAATGCCTTCACCGAACTAGGGGGCGAAGACCTATATTGTTCATTTTCTAATATTGAAAGATGGCGAGAAATTAGCGCTGAAGAAGCTCAGGAGTTGACTGATAGAATTAAAGACATGTGAGAATTATAGCAGACCTCAAATTTAATAAGGAGACACTCTAGTGAGAATTTGGTGGCGCATATGTGACCAGTTTTCCTGCGGTACCAGACGTAGGGTTCATTACCTCGTATTAATCTAACTTAAATAAAATCTATGCCATACTATAGTGACTTTTATGGAGTATCTCATTGACTTGGTAGCTCACATTATTATTATTAAAGTTAACAACCTTGGACTTTTAAATGACGGTTGAAATTGCGATTGTCTTTTTTGTAATAGCCATTGCTCTGTATCTTTTCGCAACCGAAAAGTTTCCGTTGGACGTTACCGCCCTGCTCATCCTGACCATTCTCATGATAATTCCCTTAGTCGGACATTCTTCGTGGCTGTTGGATAAGGGTATCGATTTAAAGTCTGCCTTTCCTACCGTGAGTGAAGGTCTTAGTGGACTTTCCAGCACTGCAACGGTAACTGTGTTAGCCATGTTTATTCTTTCCGCGAGTATACAACGCTCGGGTTTGATTCACCTCTTAGGTAAAAAGCTATTTCCTTTGGTCGGAAACTCAGAGGTGCGCATGATGCTAATCATTGGATTATTGGTTGGCTTTTTATCGGGCTTTATCAACAACACAGCCGCCGTTGCAGTTACCATTCCTTTGGTTCTGGATATGTGCAAACGATTAAAGATGCAAGCATCCCGCATGCTCATTCCTGTCAGTTTTTTTGGTATGTTGGGCGGGACACTTACACTGATTGGAACATCAACTAATATTTTAGCGTCGGCAATTCTTAAAGACCAACCAGAATTTGGCCGCGAAATTCAGATGTTTGAATTTACCCATTTAGGCTTAATCGTACTCGGTATCGGAATGATTTATTTTCTAACAATTGGTCGATTATTACTGCCTAAAAAAGATCGTATTAAATTGCACGATGAAGGCGCCGCACATTTTTTAGTGGAACTCAAAGTTCCTGAAGGAAGTAAGCTTGTCGACCAATCACTGGCAGAGTCGGAATTCGCAAAGCGTTCTCATGTCGAAATAATAAAAGTCTTTCGTAAAGACAAAAGTCATATTAAACGTCCTCAAGCAGTTATCATTAAACCTGGCGACATTATACAAATACGAGCCCAAATACGTCAGTTACATGATCTGATTAAAGGTAATGACGTGGATATCCTGTCCGAGACGGATCACTCACGCAAAGCTCGAAGTGATGGTCAACTGGTTAGAGTACTGCTGCGCGATCGCCAACGTTTTAGTGGTCGAAAAGCAAGCGACGTTGGCTTTTGGGCAAAAGATCAAGCTCGCTTAATAGGCCTGGAAACAAAGGAACTTAAGGAAAGATATTTGTGCGACGAGAAGCTCCATGTAGGAGAAGTTGCTTTACTTCAACTATCAAACACATCGCTGAGTAAATTACGAAGGCAACCCGACGTTATTTTACTCGAAGAGTACGAAGATAATTTTGACAGCAAACGCATGGTTCTTGCGGGCGGAATTGTGTCTGCAGTTGTACTGAGTGCCGCGCTTACACCATTACCTATTGTTGTTACCGCACTAGTTGGTGTAATCGCTATGGTTCTTTGTGGTTGTATTAACAAACATGATATCTACTCAGGTGTATCTTGGGATGTCATCTTCTTGCTAGCGGGTGTCATACCTTTGGGTATTGCCATGACCAAATCCGGTGGTGCTGAGTGGTTAGGCGGCTTATTAGCCGTTGTTGCTTCCGAATGGCATCCAATCATCGTCTTAATGGCTCTTTATACCGTAACGACATTACTCACTGAAATGGTCAGCAATAATGCTTCCGTTGTAATTCTAGTACCAATCGCAATAGCCCTGGCGCAAAGTCTCGGCATTGAAATTTTACCCATGGTATTGGTTGTTATGTTTGCAGCCTCAACCAGCTTCTTGTCACCTATTGGTTACCAAACGAATACGATGATTTATGGCACCAACTTATACCGCTTTACTGATTTCGCTAAGGTAGGTGCTCCGCTTAATGTGCTACTTATGATTGTCACAAGTTTTGGGCTTTATACTTTTTGGATTGCTTAATCATGAGCAAGTCGACGTTCAACAAGCAATATGTTACTCAACTTTTTCGGTATAAAATAAGACAAATATTTAACCAAACTTTAGCTAGAGTAGTTTTGCGCTACAATACGTTTAATATGAGGATAGATAAGTTTTCTTCTTTTTGAACTTGTTGCCAAAAGTAATATGAAAGAAAACCATAGCGTTAACCAAACGCTTGTCCACTTAAAGCCAACCAAACGAAAGAGTATTAGCTTTACCAAAAGACCAACTAATGAAAATAGGATGTGAAATATTTTGTTTTTCGAAAAAACAGACCCTACCTCAATCGTTGATTGATCAACAACTCGAAACTGCGCTGCTTCACTTAAACCTCGCAACTCAGGAAGATGTTAAAAGGCATCATATTTTAAAAAGCTCAACTAACGCACTCTCTAAATATTAATTATTGATCGAATATAAACGAAGTAAGTTCACAAGGCCACTTCTCTTCGAGAGGTTATAAGTTTAGAGACATTAATCGGACGCCTCTCAGTTATAAACATAATCAGGTCATTGCAATGTTTACCATTTTAGCTGCCAGCATAAAAAGAACTCCGCAGACTAGACCTATTATGGTCGCTTTAATTACTGCCTGCTTTTTATTTCCATCAGTGGATTTAGTATTGTCTTCAATTTCTATGGGCTGATCGGGTTTGCTTGTCATAGTTGTCCTTCTTAAATTTCTTAATTAGTTGTCATTGATTACGAATGTTAGAAGCGATTCTCAACAACATAACTATTCAATAGTGAAATCGACCGTCTCGCTGTCGGCAAACATTTTAATTATCTCGATAGTTAATTTACGGCTTTATAAAACCTAACCCCTCATACAAATCTCATTTTGCAACTTATTCGTAAAATAAACAGCTAAAAGTAACTTTTTCGAGAAGCTGCTAGATATTGCATGTTTGATTTCCCAAGCGCAATTTATCGACGTGTACAACATTGCTACCTTACATGCTCGCTCTATCAAAACACTTTATTAGTTGAGTGTTTATGATTCTTTTAAAGAAGTTAATAACCTAAAATGATTAGTTAATTATTTTTATTACGGTTTATAGCCTTGTTTCTCGCTCTCTTATTTTAAGCTTTATACTCACAACCAAGTTGTTGAATAAATCATTCATCGTCTCCTTAACTATCACAACTGAAAAATCTCTTTTTGTTAACTTTAGATTCACAACGATATCAAGCATCTCAAATTTTTTGAATTCGTTTTCAGTGTAATTAAATATGTTAATAATGTGACATGTTTCATCCCGTATGATAGCCATCGATTTAATACTCGAAAAAAAATTTATGATTAGCTAGTATCCAGTTGGATCTTATTTGATCTATACGACACAGACATTAACCAACTAATTAAAAAAAGAGATAAAGTTAATATGAATTTTCAGGAAATGAAAAAGAGGATGTGTGTAGTTATCGGTGGCTTAGGCCTTGCGCTGTTGGGCAGCACTGGTATGGCGAGCAATGTCCAAATTGATGAGTCCAAAGTTCAAATTCTACAAGAGTCGAAGGGCTGGCAGTTGATGGATGTGCAAAATGCGGATCTTTCGCTTCAGGCCGATGAAAAAACTTTTTCCAGAGTTTATCTCATTAGCTCTTTAGAAGGTATTGAAAGCGCACCAATCGATGCAGCCATTAAAAAAGAATTGGTTTTAGCGCATCAACAAGCCCTAAAAAATGATGAAGAATTTTTTGTTGCCATTAATGCTGATGTTGCCGAGCAAGGATTAACAGCTCTGCAGGAACAAGATGGCAATTTTATGTTTCCGTGTAAACCAGGTTGGGTTGAGGAGAGTGAATCTTTTCCACGAGACTTTGCTTTTGCCGATAGCCGCGAGTTTACAATTGACTTACCCATTGAAGGTCAAGATTCGGCTTACATTCGAACAATTGCCGATGTTAACTTGAGTGGTATGGCTGAGTTCACAGCTTTTTATGAAGTTAAGAGAAGCTGGTTATGCGTGCCTTACATGTTCCGCTATGTCCGAAGTGAAGTCCGCGCCAGTGCCGACCTACACCGCGCCGGTTTTAACATAGAAGGTGAAATAGCTGCTGATTTTAATCGCGTATTTGAAAGCGAAATGATTAAGCTCATTGATCAAAGCTGGAATTTCATGGTGGGTCCAATTCCTGTGGTATTCAATATCGAAGCTCCTTTGTCAGTAGGATTAGAAACTCATGCGCAACACCGCGAAAGTTTTTCGATGGATGCCGCTATTAATGGTCGCTTGTCAGCCCGTATTAGTTGTGCGCCGGGAAGTGATTGTGAAGAAGAGCATGATTTTAATTTTCAATACATTGGCGATGGCCCTTACATCGATGCTAATGCGCAAGCAGCAGCACGACCTTATCTTGATTTAAAAGTAGAGGGTTCTCTTTATAACAGTTCTGCGATTGGCGCTTGGGCCTCAGCGCAGCCTTACATTACTGCTAAAGCCTGGGGTTATGCAGGTAACACTTGCGGTGATGCTGATCGCGATGGCGTTAATGAAAATGTCTATGGAGCAACCTTAGACGCAGGTGCAGGACTGCATCTCTTTGCCGGTTATGACTTGCTAAATATTGGCGATGTTTTCCCCATCGCTGAAGATTTATTGGACTATATTTGGTGGGATTACGAATTAGAAGGCAAGTACGCAGAATCTTTTTATCACCACCTTCTCTTTACTGATCTACTTGGTAACTCAACGGTACTTAATCCCGTGATGAAAAGTGAGATCAATGATAAACAAGTTAGGCTGAACTACGGCATGCGTGCTTGTTTACCTTTTGTTGATGCATTACAAATGACGGTTGACTGGGGTGACGGTACGGTTCAAAAAATGGATTATAACTTAAGAGGTATGGACGCGCTTGTCCATGAATACGATAGTCCCGGTGTTTACACTGTGGTGGTCAGCGCTGGCACTGACGCTTTAGGTCGGGAATATAATCGGTCTAGCAGTATGGAAGTAGCCATTGTAGAACGTAAAACCTTTTGGAATTGGTGGTCACGATTCTTAACCTGGTTAGGCTGGAAATAAATTATAAGCAATATTAGCATGGCTAACTCGCTTACATTTACGGCGGGTTGTCATGCTTTCTCCTAAGTATTCATCAATGACTGCTCAACGCTTTTCGGCAAAATTATTTGGCATTAATGGTACATTTTGTAAGCGACTTTACCTATCAAAGTTAACTGAACACATACGAAAGTATAGACAACTGCGACTTGCCACCTAAACGCTGCATCCTTATTTTGGTTCTATTATTTTTAATAAACGTCTTTCTCTGGATCATGTTAATCGTTTAGCGCACACCTGTACTGCCTTTTCCTCAATCAACAATTGCTTTTAAGTCTCATATAATTTGCAAAACAAACTCGATAATGTCGGTCTAAATCAACCGAAATAAGCCTGATTTAGAATTTATGCGAAACATTTGATACTTAGGAACAAACCTATACCGCGCTTCTAATGTAGGGTGTCACACGAACGTACGAACATAACACTAATAATACGTACGATAATAACTCTAATAAAAGGAAACATTCATGAACCTACTAAAAAAATCAATCACTGGTGTATTACTAGCTGCGGCCATGGGATCGTCAGTAGCGGCAAATGCAGCCTGCTCTAATCCTGTTGAGAAATTAAGCAGAATTATTAACTGTATCGACGTAGAAAATGCTTTCTGCGCTGCAAGTGGTTATGACACATGGAGATTTAGAAAATTTCATAATGGTGTCGATACCAACACTAATAACTTCTTACTAACGACAATTGGTTGGCTCACAACCTTTAACTTCATCGGTTTTGAGTTTGATATTGAGCGTATGGAAGAAAACGAAGACGGTACTGTTGATTTTGACTATTACGAATACGTACGTTTTCCTGATGGTGAAATCATTACTCAATATGAGAAGGCGGTAGTACACTTTAACAACCGTTGTCGCATGACATTGTGGGATCAAACCGGTGATCAAGCTGAGCAAGATGCCGTTGACGAAAAAACGAAAGAATTATTCCCTTGGTTTAATTAATAAACCTTCGTTGGAATAGCAGATATCGCCTGACTCTAAAGTCAGGCGAGCTTAAAAAATGTTCTAAAAATCGATGATTCAAACCGAATGTTGCCAAGACTTAGGGTCTTACATTGAAGTAGAGGTTAACGCTTGAACAAACGAAGCATTTTAATGGTTGTAACTATCACGTTAGTAACGGCGTTCTATTTTATTTCCCAAGTAGGAACAAAAGAAGACACGGGCTCTAAAGAAACTTACGTGGCTGTGACATCTAAAGACACGCAAGTCGATCCCAAGCTTATCAACAATGATACAACGCGTCATATAGAGCCGGTAACGAAAAACAGCAAGCATAATACAAGCGATCCTATTGAAGCGACTTCAAATGAGTATGACCATCGCAAAACTCTTGCTAAAGCAAACGAATTACAAAAGAATTTGATCCAACTCGGATATTTCATTCCTCCAGACTTTGTCGCTGCATACGAAAGCTACTCTGAAGATACATTACTTCAAATGTCAGAACATGGTGATATGGTTGCCATAAAAGCGTTACAAAATCGGTATGCTAAAGCAGAAAACTGGGAAGCCTTTCGGAACATGCAAGAAGAAGCTGTACGCCAGGGTTCCATTCAAGATATTGCCGACTTACACGATATCGAGTTTGCAAAGTATTCGGGGGAAGATTCCAGAGACAGTTTAATAAAATCTGCAGCTTATGCTGAGTTAGGTGGACTACGAGGATCGAATGTCTCTGTATATCAAGCGATCACTAATTTTAATGACAATGGCGTAGAATTCTCCCCTTCTGAATTAGCTCAAATCAGCCAAATGGCTAAAGACATGCTTAATCAAATCAATGTCGAGCGACGCAATAGAGGCAAAGATGCGCTGGGACAAATTGATGATTCTCAGTTGATCAACAGTGCACCAGAATCTTCTCTAAGTGGTTGGGGCTCAGAATTTGTTGCAATCCGTCAGGACTAGTTAACTCACCACTTTCAACAAAGTTATACTTTAATCTAAAAAGGTTCTCTGTCGGAAGCGGTGAAAAAACTAGTAATAAGTCTTGTACTGATCAACTACAACCAAATAAAAACTTGTCATTTCATATTAAAACTACAAAGAATATTTAATCTCAAGTTTTCATAAGTTTAATTTAATAAAGCTCACTTTTTTGCTTACATAAATCTCGCGACAAATTGGTTGTAACTGTCTTTAAATGGAATGTCTAAGTCCACTTTAATCCGATTACGAATTGCTACCGTAGGCTCCTGAGTGATAGGGTTCACGGCATTTTTCTTGTATGCCTCCCAATAAATACCAACACCACGCTTTTGCCAGTTAGGAATTTCATTAAAATTGACTCCGCGTTGAAAAAGGAACTCGTTTTTCTCTGCAACTGACTTGTTTAACAATAGACTTGATGCATCTGTTGGATTTAACCCTTCTTCACGAAGCGTCCAATAACAATACGCATTTAAACAATTTCTGGAAGCATCTTCATTGCGCCATCGAAAGTAATCAGCAACTAATGCTTGATTCGGAAGCTGGCTGATTCGACAATCAAATACCCCAGGCTTTCCTAACATCAAACTAAATCTTGCGCTGGCTTCTCCAGCTAAAATTGAGTTAAATTTGCGGTCTTTACGACCGAACGCATTTTCATTGAGGTCGAACAATAACGAGATTTCATCACTTTGAGTGTATCCATAGTTAACTTTAAATCCGCACTGCATGAGGTGTTTAACCGTCTCGATCATCAAGTCTCTAAACCTTATGTCATAAGGAGCTTCGAACTGCATTGTGTCCTTAGTTAGTTTGGTAAAACATCGTCCGTCAATTCGTGCGACCATGTAAACACCAGGAAGAACGCACGAATCACTGTTTGTTTCATAGGTTCTCATTTTTGTATCTAATTCTTTAAATTTCATTTTTCCAATCTTCTATATTAAATCCGTTACTAGTTATGCTAACTGCATAGAGACGGTCAAATCCTTCGACTAAACTTGGGTATTCAAATTTGTTCCTCGTAGCTCTGATGGCTATATCGGGAATGCGCTCTTTACCTTTTCTCACGTTGTTACGTTGTAGGCACTCTGTAATCCCTGAAATAAAGCAATAGCCTGTCACCTTAAAGTCATACGCTTTAAAAGCTTCTATATACCTAGCTCGCTCTCTCTTCGTTGGATTAGTATTATCGATAACGCAGGACGTTTTCGAATCCAAGCAAGCATTAAAAAGAATACACTCTCTATTCCGGCTTTTTAGTGAGTCCAAATTTAGTCGAAGGTGAGTTTTATAAAACTGTTGTAAATAAAACGTCGATTTTCCGCTGGCCTGTATTCCCATAAAAATAATTCCTTCCATTATTTACTCCTTATTTACAAAGCATGAGTCGGTCGAAACCAATGGCAAAACCGATGCCTTGTTGATATCGACCACCACCGACAACTTGTTTTTGTGCGCCTAATTGAGGGACACGAATTTCAAATCCATCTTCCGTGTAGTAGTTAAGCCCACGCTTTGCCGAAATACAGGTATCAAATTCCTGCGTTTTCAATGAAGCCATTGACTCGGCTAAAGCAATGAGCTCTTGCTTTACACCATCTGAAGAGGGATTAATGACTTCTAATCCAAACTGAAAAAACTCTCGATATCTTCCTTCTTGTGGCTTTTCATAACGCCAACAAGGCTCAAAATACCAGAGTCTAACGTCTTTATTTCGTCTAAAGTGCTTATCTGCTAAGAGCTGAATGGTTGCCGTTGCTTCTGGCCTGAGGCAAATACTTCTGCCCTTTTTGTCCTTAAATTCATACATTTGCGATAGTATTTCTTTGCCCGCCTTATTTACATATATTGAGCTTGGCTCAATACTAGGCAAGATGATCTCGTTAAATCCATTTAGCTCAGAAATGCGAATTAATTTATTGAGCAGACTCCTTCTTTTGTTGGATTCTTCACCAGAAATTATCCGAACGCCTCTGGCCAAAGCATCTATCTTGAGTTCCATTACATAACCTCATTTACTTAAAAAACAAAAAAGCCCTCGCAGTCAGGCTGGGAGGGCTTTCTTAGTAAACGGGCTAAATAATTTTACTTAAGCACTAGCTCTCCCAGCCATCGATGTGACTGTCCGTGAGCGTGCATTTGATAAGTAAATTCAATATTCATAATTGCAAATATATCTTTAGTTTTACAGTAAAGTCAACGGTAAGATTATGCGTGTTTCTCTTTTCTTAAGTTGCTCCATGCATTCTCACAGGAACACCTAAATTATGAAATCCAAAGATAAAGCGTATTTTTGATGATAATAAATTTACGAAACTTGCTCAATTCTTAGGACTTCACTCTATAACAGCTGCTCAACATTACTCTGTTAAAGACGATTTACCACCACTCAAAATATTCATTATCAAAAAAATTCATATATGGCATTTTACATGCTTAATCAATATCGAACGGCGCAACAGAGGCAATGATCCGATCGGACAAATTGATGGCACTCAATTTTAACCGTGAACCAGATGCTTCTTTAAGTGGTTGGTGCTCGGAGTATGTTGCGAGCCGACAAGACCAGTTAATTCACCAGGATTCGCAACTCAGCTTTTAACTTCATCCTCTGTGTCGATAACATCAAATATAGATTTTTAATTATCTATCACACTCTCTGTTTTCGTGCCAGTAAAAAGAGCCTCATTCCGAGTATTGATAAAGTCACCAAGAAAAATAATCCGACGATTCCTAATACTTGGTTAACAATACTCCAAGGTGTCCACTGCAAATAATGGATCTTGTAAATTAAATTGATAAGATCGGTATCTTCGCCTTTTTGACGCAATTTAAGTGTTTCCCAGTTGAGCGATATTCGAACACCGGTACTGGTCATTGCCTTATTATCAACCCACTGCTCTATCTCGCCATACCGAGCTTTATTGTGAGCTATTGCATCATCGATCAGGAGAGCCAATTCTTCGCTAGAAGGCTTAGCCCTTGGCTCAAGAGTAGACGCATTTAGATGTATTGTTTTTTCATTGCTTTTTACCAATAAATGGAAACCGAGAATTGTCTTAACTAACCTCACCTCTTGCCAATTTGAATTAGATGGAATAGTGAAGCTTTTATCAATTGGATAGGTCTTAACATTCAACATTTCATAAGCCCCTTGATAGCCAGGCTTAATAAAAAAGATCGTTCCTGTGACAGCCCAACAAATAAGTGGCAGTAGCATGAACAACCCCACTGACCGATGAAATTTTTGGCTTTTCATATCAAAGTATTTCCTTTAAAAAGAACTTGTCAAAACTTGTATTAAGATAGAGGGCGTCATTCTATTGAAACTAAGCTTAAAAATAAATTATTCTCGAGTCGCTCGTCTTAAAGAAACAAAAAATCCGACGGACAGGTCGGCGATTTTAGCCTAATCAAGCTCGGTAGAGTCCAATTGAATAAAATGCACTCATGCTCAACTAAATAATAAACAATCGCAGTAAGGATGTTCATTACTATACTTAGGCAAGCGCTCTAAGCTTTGCGCAAACAGTTAGATGAAAGAGGGTTATTTTTAGATCGTATTCTGCTAAATAATGAAACACCCTATTTAGATTGTTCGAGAAACTCTTTTTTCAACTCAACGGTGTCAGTAATACGTTCACCAATGGTAAAACTCACTAGATAATGTAGTTGGATAGAGTTAAAAGAATAGAAACTCTGTATTGCTATGTTCAATTTATCAAAATACTTTTTGAATTGGGAACTGAGTGAATGAAAGGAGTGTATTCGCTTGCTGACACCCGACATTATCGCAAAACGACTTTAGCTAAGGCCACCCTATTTCCGAATCACTTTGTTATGTTTTAAATTACTTAGAGTTAATAATAAGAATGAAGCGAAATTTGCGATTGAAATCTTTAAGCTCTAAATCCATAATTGAGTTATAATTGAACTAAGTGAATGGCAATATTATACCGCTCAAATGAAATAGAGACTCTAAAATGACTGTTAAACGAGTGATGATCATAGATGATGAAAGCGCTGCTCGAGAAAATTTAAGAGCCGTTATCGATAAGTTCAATCAGTTAGAAGTTATTGCGGAAGTTAGCGATGGAGAATCTGCAATCAAGGAAATTGAGCGTCTTAAACCTGACCTTGTATTTCTCGATATAGAAATGCCTAACTTAGATGGTTTTAATGTCGCACAAAAAACTAGCTATTTAAGCTATCAGTTAGTGTTTGTAACAGCATACGAAAAGTATGCTTTGGATGCCTTTGGTACTAATGCAATTGATTATTTATTAAAACCAGTACGACCAGAATTGCTAGAAAAATGTATTAATAAAATTCTTCATCATGAAGAAATTGTACTTGAAAAGTTACAGCTCAAGAATGGTCAGAATAATACGCTAGTTTTGACTGACGGTAATACATCGCGCGTTTTGAACAACGAGGATATTTCTTACATTGAAGGTATTGGACGTTATCGGAGAGTACACCTGACGAAAGAAGGCCAAGTCAATCATAAAATCGAGACAATTATTTCTGATACAACATTAGATGAGTTTGAAAGCCTACTCCCGTCGAGTGAATTTATGAGAGTACATCGGAGTTATATTATTAATATTCAATTAGTTATTAACATCAGAAAAGATAAGAGACGTCACTTTGCGACTTTATCTGACTGTTCAGAAGCGATTCCGATATCAAGAAGTAAACATCCAGCATTGACGTCTATTTTAAATTCACGCTAATCATCAACTGAGTCAATTTATATCTGAACTCTAATGAGTAGCCAGTTCAGCTAAAAGTGCTTAGAAAACATCAACATAATGCTATAACTGCTATCTTTTTCAGTGGTTAGAGGGCTCGCAGTGATGCTTTCATCATAATACATATTATCTATCACGACGCGAGTCAATCCGCCAAAAAATATGGGAGTTGCGATTGCAACACCTACCTTTGAGTTCAGTGCATCTGATCCACTAAAGACTGACCGATCGAAATTAGCTTCATGGCTTTGAACACCATAATAATAATCAACATAATTTTTATCGAGATAGCTCATGCTTACAGATGGCTCAATGAAAATAGGTCCAATCCTTAGCACTTTGCTAAGCCCAAAACTAAACTCATAACCCTCTGAACGCCCTAGTATATCATGCATACCAGATAAGCTCGCTTTCCAGTCATTGTACTCATAACGAATACCAAAACCACCATCAAAGCTAAATTTTCGCTCTTCCATTCCCTCAAATATTTTTCCATCTTCCTCGCTATAGCCATCAAAGCGTGGTGCTAATTTTAATGACAGTGTTAAGTTGTTTAGCTTGTGGGTATCATAGCTCACAAAAGGACCGTATACTTTCAGACGCTTTCCCCTATAGCCAATAATAGGGAGAGGAGTAACACGTTGATCATAATCTTTATAAATCTGCTGATTAAAATTCATTCCTATACCGTACAGAAAACCTCGTGGCTCTACTGAGGCCCGCCGCTCTCCTCGATTATCACTATCAAGCTTTACCTCTTTTGCATAACCAAAATTTATAAAAATCAATAAGTGTACAACACAAATTTTTAGAAAAAACTGTCGAACGTTCACTTAAAATACCTTCCATTACTAGAATACTTTATTGACGCAAAGATAATTAGCGAACCACTTTCACGCGTACGCTGTTTCACTTTGTCAAATTAAAAGATCTGAAATACTTCATAAAAACAAGTAATTACAAAAAGTGTTAGTAGTGTAGGCATTCAAACACCAAGTACACCACAAACCACTAATGCATTGCGGAGTTAACACGTGCGCTAGCAAACTCATTTCTTGACGAGTTGAACCCTTAAAATTCATTCGGGAACTTAAAAATCTCAAATATCATAATAAAACTAAAGACATTACCGAAAATTAAAAAGAGACATATTTTTTTAGTTCCCTAAAGCTTTATCGTCGATGATCATCGTAACTCCGACAAGTAAATAAACCAGTTGTTCTGTTAAAATATACAATACTAAGATTTTGCACCGATAGATTATCTTTATTACTCATAATTTATTTGGGTATTTTAACTTTTAGATCGACTACAACCATTCCAAAGAGATTATATAAAAGATTTATTTTTAAATAATTAAGGTTACTAGCATCGCCAAAGAAACAGAAGTCGTTCCAGCAATGGCTACCACTCTATGACGAAACCTATGATTTACCATAGACAACCCAAAACACATTGCACCCCAAAGAAAAAGCAATAGAGACAATAAGGCTAAAAACACATCGAATAATTGTTCCATTCACTACTCTTCAATACAAGGCTAATCTTTTTAACTCTTTTAATAAAACGGAATACACTTTCATCTTTTTATCAACTTCAAAATATGACTCGAAAGGTCCAATAGTTGACTCGCCATTAACCCGAAAAAACCAACCTGTTTCATTATTAAAAATTAGGTAGCCGTCAGGTACGAGAGTTGAACCATTATTCACAGGACCAAAAGAATTATGTTTCGGAATTTTATTACCACTCAACTCATCTTTATTTAAAGATGAATTGTCAATTTCATCCGTACTTGTTACATCAAATTTCATATTAAACTAACAAATTTCTATTTGTGATTAATTATATCGACGAATAAGATACGGAGATATTTTTCTCGTATGAAAGGTTCCAATTTCAGTACCAAATGGTATTGCTATACCTGCAAATGGCTACTCAGAAAAGTTCAGTTTTTTTTCCATAGAGATAAGCTAATTGAACCGAACAACCTTCTCTTCGAGCGAACGAATAACTTTTCCCTCTTTCATATACTGATCATTTCTTTTTGATACTGTCATGATGCTCATTATTAAAGTTAGGATTACAGTAATGAGCAACACACCCCCTATTATAACTTTTAACTGATTGCTTTGGTTTAACATTCTACATTGCCCATTTCTTATGCATAGATTAATAGAATCAATATTAATTAACGAATTACTATTAACTGAGAAAATATCTTTTGAGCCCTCCTTTCACATTACAGCTCTACTCCATTCCTTAATTTCATTCTCTAATTCAAGAGCTTCACTAAAATTATTAAAGTCAAAGCGAGCTTGTGCCTTTGTTGCAAATGGACCTCGAATCTCACCATTACTTGCTTTATAGAAGTAATCTCCCTGTCTATCGACATGTAGTTGGTTGCTCTGTAACTTGAAGCATTCTTCTTCTAAATCGTGTTTTATTGATTGACTGATATTCATAAATCACCATTAAATATTTCTTTGTGAGATTCATTGTATATATAAAGACCAATACTCTCATGCTCCTGATGTATGAGCTGTACATTACACTGCATGAAATTGCACATTGCGTATCTGGTTTAAAACGCCAACCGTTTCAAGGAGCCATAGGAACTCCTATTTATCTCGGTATTTCAGTATGTTAGAGAGAAAGAGGAGCCATGCTCAGATAAGTCCAAAGTGGTTGTCGAGCCATCCGCACTAGACATATCACATGAATTCACGACTAAATATGCTGTCTAAACTCTTAACAAACTCTGATATCGCTCTTTGGCTAACAAGAAATAAAGCTCATACGAAATTCACTTTGCGTATCTTAATCTCAAAGGCTTCGCTGCAGAGGCGAGATGATTGCGCTATCGACAAGTCATTTCTCCTATAAAAAACGTGAAGATATCCAAGGTTAATGCCATTAAGTGTCAAGCTAAACTCGTTGACTATGTCAATTACCGACCATTTGATACGGCTGGTTGCGCAACTGGTACATATTCCAAAGTTAAATGTGAACTCAATTGAATAACCATATTTCGCTTCGTTATATATTAATAATTAATTGACGTGGCAAATGATTAATTGAATGCCATTACTAAACACATTTAATTTTATATAGAGGTTTCTAGTGATTAAATTAAATAGGAATTACTTTCGACTAATTTCATATTTTCTCTTGTTCAACGCTATTTCGTCACATGCCAGCAATAATGAACTTGTCATAAATGAAGATAGTGAAAAAACATCTATCGATGCCGTATATTTCGGTCAGACTCATGTTCAGAAGCCAGAAGATGAGTATTTTACTTTAGTGAGTAATCGAAAAGCGCTCATTAAAGTACATTTAACGTCTTCAGTAAATTCCATTCAATCGCCTGAAGTAGTAGCGGTTGTAAAATTAAATGGTGACAAGATTAAAATTCCACTAAGCGGTCCCGATATTTTACCCACTCACTTCAATGATACACCTTGTGATGTGAAGCATTCTCATGATGATAGTTTTACAGGGATGATTCCAAAGGAATGGGTTAAACCAGGTATGTCGGTAAAAATCAAAGCGGGTAAATTAAGAAAATTCATTAATTATATAGAAGTTGGTGCGCCTACTGTTCTCAAAATCAATATGTTTGATATGTATAGCTTTCAAGACAATGACAAAGACTTTCCTGACGGCTGGAAAGAAGAGTTTGAAGCTAAATTACCGGTTTCAGATATGATTGTCGAGCGTCAGAAAGTCTTTTTTGACGAAATTGTTTTGATTCCTCGAAATGGTCAACCGGCGAAAAGAGTTTACTCAACAAATGAAACGTCTCGCGGCGAGCAAACCGCAGCAAGGTGGATGAATGCGCTTATGGATGCAGCAGGAACAGCCAGACGTAATCATTTCTATTATGCCAATGTGCATGGTTTGAAAATGAAAAATGCACGTGGAGGTGGTTTTTCTGCGTTAGGTATCGGTGCAGGAGAAGGCTATCTACTCCATGAAATGGGACACGGCCTCTCCCTGGCGCATAGCAGTCAAGGATTTTGGCCCTATAAAGGAACCATGTGTGGTATAGAGTCAGAAAAAAATCATGTTGGGTCTACCTGGTTTTTCAATTTAGATCATGAAAAATTTGTTTCTCCCATCAGTGAACGAACGGGATCATTCAAAACATCACCTATGCTCGGTGGTGGTTTGGGTAAAGAGAAAGAAACTTGGGCACTAACCAATTTGAAACACTACTCAGACTATGAAGTGAATAAAATGCAGAAGTATCTGCAAAAACATATGGTTGTATGGAATAGTGAGCTCAAAAGTTATGCCAGCTGGAATAATGTAGAGAAAGCTTATACAAACTTTGTTAATAATAATGGAGTGTTGTATCCCATTGAGCGGGATGTCGATGTTATTAGTATTCTAACGAGTGTGAGTGCCGTTACTAGCGACGCAAATATCATTTACCCTCCTATCGGATCTTATAAGGCGGGGCTCATTTCATTATTTGATCCTCGTTTCGGATACGATAGAACCTTAGCGGAAGAGAATTTTTGTCCTAAAGAAGGCTGCGATGTGAGTTTAAAGGTTATCCAAGGTGGTGAAAAGAAGTTCATCATGCTCCCTATTTCCTGGGATGACAATGCCGATCCACTCCACAAAGGCAGTCTAAACACAAAAGCGATTAACCTGCGTGCTTCTGATGGAGAGGTGACCAAAGTACAGCTACTCTATACGCCGGATGCAGAACATAATGGATTACCTAAGAAACAAAAAGTTATTACAAAATGGCGCAAGTAAAAAATTGTTAATAGTCAGTATGTCGAGAGGCTGAAAGCCTCTCGAACATACTTATTCATTTTTAGTGAACTAGTTAAGACCAAAAGTAACATTTCAACTTAAAAAGTTAGGATTACCGACTGTTGTCCAAATCGGTAACTGTTACGTCAAGTCTGAACGACTGTATCTACGCAAAACTCAAAGTTTCATGTCTATTTTTTTATCCATTCAACAGACTTACTAAAAGGGCCAACCAATATTGTTATATTCAATTTATTGCCTATTGGTACGAATGTAGCTTCATACCATTCATCACGCTTGGGAACGTATAGTTTTCCTTCCCAACTATCTTCCATTTGTTTTAGCTCTTTTACCATCGGCTTTCCAATTTGTGCTTTAGCGTTATTGGAATAGGTCAATTTTCCGCTGTAGATGCCATTTTGTTGTTCTATTTTTATAATGCTATTTTGCTTACCAACAATCCACTCTCCTAAAATATCTGTTTGTGCAAAACAATTTAAGCTAAGTAAATTAATAATTGACACTGACAATATATTTCTTAAAAACCTCATATTAATCATTTCCTGTTGTTTAAAAATATTTTTTCATTATTTAATAATTAAGTAATTCTATTTTAAGTACGACACTATCTCCACATTGCACGAAATGAAAGGTTCAAATGATGTAATCAACAGGTACCAAAACCATGATCATGATGCATTCGATATTTCGGGGTAAAACGTATGAGCTCGGTAGAGATTGCTGGATACCAATTCTAATAAATGGGTGAAACATTAAATCATCATAAATTACTTATAAATATACAATTTCATAGAAACCAACTCATAGGGCGATGCATCTTTATCGGATGTGTTGATATAGTCAGAACCATTTGACAACAGAATGCCAAAATCGATTGTATTTTCTTCACCCTTGATAATGGATGGCGTAATGTCGATTAAGCTTCCAACGGATACGGCCCCAGGGCACCAACCATTGCGGTTATGATACCAAGTGCCCGCTTGTGGTCTGACAGGGTTGAACTGACAGTCATCTCGCCATTCATTGACGCTGTATATATCACCATTAACAATGGTGTCTTGTCGCATCTGGCAAAACTCCGCACAATTATAGGTATACCCAAAGCCATGACCTGTCGCTAAAAGCTTCACTTTTATCCTCTTAGCATCTGCAGGAATATTTACTCTTACCGGCTTTATACTGTCCTCAAGAGCGGCAGGATCGCCAACATTGATCTTTCTTCTTTCCCAAAGATTGATTATCTGGTCAGCAGCTTTTCTTTCTCCAGGATAAAAAACAAACTTTACCGTGACTACGAATCCGGTATCAACCCAAGTATTGATCCATGACGTGATTATCTTTTTACCGACAAGTTTATTCGCCATTGGGCTAATATCGGTATAGCTGCAAAATCCCTTTCTGTAAGGTGTTATATAACGAGCAATTTCAAAATGATTTAATCTATTCGAATCTTGTGTAGACTCCTTCAAGCCAATGCTTGCTGAACGGTCCCATGGATCGCATTCTTTGTTGGGTGGGCATTCAAGGCGTATCAAAAGACCCAGCTGCTTCCAATATGTCTCTGACGGAAATTCAACTTCAGTTTCAATATCACGTGAGCCTCCTCCATTAAAATTATGAAGAGCTTTATCGAAGGCTGTAATAATAGAAACTTCTTCGGGAAATGAGCTTTCATCGGGACATGGGTACCAGGGTGCGTTTCCAGGAAAGTCATAAGCTTCAACAAATGGACCTTGATAATCGTCTTCAGATACTCCCCATACTTGAGCTTCAGCCAGTGAAAGCGTACCCATTCCGTTAAGTTGTGTACGTACGGAATACACCCCCTCTCCAGTTAAATCAATATCAACCTTCTCCGATACTGTGTCTTGATAGTTCGTACTTTTTATGACACTTCCATTTTTATCAAGCAATTCCACGTTAAAATTTGACAGGCGTTCTCCACAGCAATCAGTACGATTCCATAGGCTAATTTTGTTGATAATTGCACTTCGACCTAAATCGACTTTCCACCAAGGCGATGACTCTTCGAATGTATGAGTAACCGATTTACTTTTAAAGTAATGACCATCCGTATTACCGTCGACAGCACGCGATGAGTACCCCTGATGACTGGTTGACGACTGAACGGTCATCTTATTGAGTGACAAATTTTCTCCACTAGTACCCCACACCTTAACTTCAGCCAGCGACAGAACACCCGACTGATTCAGTTGGACCCGTACTGAATAAACGCCCACGCCAGTTAGATCAATATCGACCTTATTAGGCACTGTTCCAGTATGGTTTTTACTTGCCAATATATTTCCATTTTTATCCAGTAAATCCACGTGAAAGTTTGACAGGCGTTCTCCACAACAATCAGTGCGATTCCAAAGGCTTACCTTATGCACTATATAAGAGTCTCCAAGATCAACCTTCCACCAGGGAGATGACTCGCTTAGTGTGTGCGTCACTGACTTACTTCTAAAATAATGACCGTCAACATTGCCATCTACAGCACGCGAAGGACGTCCTTGATGACTTATTGATGATTGCTCTGTCTTTTTGAACTGTGCAATATTTTCACTGCTACTTTTTTTGTATGAAGCTATCTTTGAAAAGTTCTTATTATCACTTGAGTAACTAAGTGATGTTAGCAGTGATAATGCAATTGCGTACAATTTGATAAGTAAAGCTTTATTCATTCTAACGCTATTATCCATCATATCTTCTTTTACTCGATTATAGGACTCAGATATTTTTTGTTTTTCCTACATATTTTGATTGACTTTTCTAAGGCCACCAATAATTTTGCAGTTGGATACTATTGGAGAAAGAAAGAAACGTTCTATGACACCGCCTATCAAAATAGATTCTTTATCGACACATTCAGCTAAGATTTTTCCATAAGACATGTCAAATACCGCATAAGCAGAATTAACACGCTTTACTTCATCTGCATCAATTACTGTGGCCCATACTTGACCACTGCTTTTAAACGAAATAGAGGTCACCTTTACCTGCCATAAAATATTTTCTCCAATGTACTTTTTTTCAATTTTTTCGCGCTCATTATCTGTAAGATTCGAGTTATTCCATGCTCGCAAAACATCAGCCAAGCAATCTTTCTTGATTTCTAATTGCTCGTTTGGAACGATAATCTTAGAAATAGGTTTTATTGATTTAGTCACTTGCTCCTCTGGCTTTTTTTGCCTGATTTTCGCATCCAATACATTCTTTTTAACGAGCAATGTTATTTCTCGTTCCAGCCTACCCACTCTATAAAACTGCTTTTTTAGATTTCCAAGCTCTCTTTGCAAAAAATCAACGTCCTTAAACCTTCTATTAATTCGAAAAGTCAAATAGTACAAAGCCCCAAGAGCAACAGCAGTAAGGATAACGATAACCATTTGAATTAATGGCAAACTGTTCATATCAATAAGCCTTTAAGTGCTGTATCAAAAAAAACAATACATTGGAGCCGTCGTGAATACATTTACAATAAAATCATCGTTAGCATTACCATTTAAATTTCACATAAATACTTAACTCTAGAAAAAGCCATCATATAGCATTCGACTCACTTCAGAATAAATATAGATGATAAAACCGAAGCATTCACTTGTGTAGGATAAGGGAAGTACAAAGTGCTTGTATTCGTGCATGAACTGACCATAAAATATCGAAGTAGAGATAACTACTCACGGTTCATTCAAAGTATATAGCAACTTTCGACCTATTTGACCAAAAAAAAAATCAATCCAAGTGTATGTTCGCAATCGCTTTATGGAGTTATGAAATTATGGGATTATGGGATTATGGGATTATGGGATTATGGGATTATGGGATTATGGGATTATGGGATTATGGGATTATGGGATTATGGGATTATGGGATTATGGGATTATGGGATTATGGGATTATGGGATTATGAAGTATGCGTAAAGATTTCCGATGGTCAGGAATCTACTCTACCACCGGAATAAAAAATGTTCTTATTGTTTGATATTTTATAAATTCACCTAGAAATTCAATAGAATAGTTTACAAATTCATCTAAAACTCTGTATGAATAATCTTTGACACAACAAGCTCTCCATTGTTAGTTAATTCAATGTAGTCAAAGCCCCTCCCTAGTCTCTTATCCCACAGTTCTTTTGTGTAAAAACCTTTATTTCTATTGGTCGCCCACTCTGGTCTCCCATCTACATAAAGAACCATATTTCCATCACTTCTTTGTGCCGCCAAGAAACAATCTTCACCGCTGGTTTGTGTTTCCCAAAGGACAAAGATTCCGCTTCTCAAAACAAGATTACATTCAGCGGTAAGTCTTAACTCATAATCCTCACCATCCGCAATCAAACTAAAACCTTTTTGCAATGAATCACCTAAATTTATTCTCTTATAATAATCTCTCGAATGAACATCTGACGAGAAAAGAAAACAGAAAAATATAAAGCCAGTGAATAGAAAAGTACTCTTAGATATCGATTTCATAATAACTCCTAAAAGGCATTTGGTTATTTCAATCATCGCTATAACTCTCCCAACCCAAAAATTCTATAGTTTCATTAAACCAACATTATTCAAGCAGAGGAAAACATAGCATCATCAAGTGTAGGAGAGAAATGCGAAATACATTGAGATTTAAAGACCCTATCAAACTCATAATGTAACAGCTCATTCACTTCTACTGCTGATAAGACTATTGGCGCTATAAAAAACATCAAGCCGATCGGTTTTAAAAAAACATGCCGTTCTATTCATTCAAACTACCTCATGTGCGTCTCATCACAATAACTTCACCTTCATACTTTATGTATATATAGTCTTCTTTGAGAGCTGTTTGAGCATCAACGATCCGATTAACCTTATAATCGTACAATCTTGCGCTATATCCGAAACTTGCCCTCCGTATTTCAGTAAGAACCGTCACACCCAAGGTGACTATTTCATGCACTGCTGCTATGACAACCCCGTTCCAAAGCCCATTGCCCAAAGAAGTTATTTCAATCTCCATACTCAAATCGAGTATCACCCAACGCCCCTCAATATTGTGTAATTTAGTTACTCTCTCTTTATTGAACACGTACTT
Organism: Pleionea sediminis; assembly: GCF_007570825.1. Lineage (GTDB taxonomy): Bacteria > Pseudomonadota > Gammaproteobacteria > Enterobacterales > Kangiellaceae > Pleionea > Pleionea sediminis. The sequence continues at coordinate 286,893 of NZ_SUNB01000004.1, forward strand.
TCCTTTAACTGAGAACATACTGGCTAACATCCTAATCACTAACGCCTCCCATTACAGAAATAGCTCTCTTAAATACTTTAAAACCCAACTAAATAAAATGGCAAAACTTAAATTAAATAGAACAACTGGACTAATTCGCCAATACCAAACTGCTCAAAGTGTACATTATTGCGTACCGAACGCGTCGCCAAGATTAGAACTTCATTAGTTCATAAATTAAAATACTCTCTACCCGAAAGCTCTTCTTTTTATTCTATATTCAAACAAAGGAAATTAATTAATACCATGAAGCGTGTAATGATTGTTGATGATGAATTATCAGCGCGGCAAAATATAAAAGAAGTTATTGATTTTTTTAATGAGCTTGAGATTGTTTCTGAGTTATCAGATGGTATTAGCGCAATATCAGAAATCGATAGATTAAGACCAGACATTGTATTTTTAGATATACAAATGCCTGAAATTAATGGATTTCAAGTTGCGCAAAAAACAAGCCACATCAATTATCAGCTCGTGTTTTTTACAGCTTATCCACAATACGCTTTAGATGCCTTTAGTACGAATGCTATTGACTTTTTACTCAAACCCATTCGACCTCACTTATTAAAGAGATGCATTGATAAAATTCTACGACAAGAAAGAATGATATTAGAAATACTAAAAAATAGTACTGATGCTGATACCCTCGCTTTGTCTGATGGAAATACATCCCGCATCATAAATATTGAAAATATTAATCACATAGAAGGCTTAGGGCGATATCGACGGGTGCACCTGACCAAAGAAGGTGAAAGAATTCATCAAACGAAAACGATTATTTCAGACACAACACTGGATGAATTTGAAAGTCAGCTTTCAAAAGTTACTTTTTTAAGAGTTCATCGCAGTTATATTATCAATACTAATTATATCACTAATATTTTAAGAGAAAATCGTCGACATTATTTAAGTCTTGAAGACTCTACTGACACCATTCCAATTTCCCGAGGTAAATACCCATTATTAAAGTCTCGCTTTAATTTATAGGATAATGAAAGTTCATGGGTATTTGCAACAGTGAACGGTTGCAAATACCCTATTACATCAAGTTAAAAATTTCTTACCATTTTCACTCAATTATGTCTCGCAAGAACATGTAAACTACTTATTTAACATCCATTTTATCAAGATTAGGACCACCATAGTCGGTATTCGCTTTTAATTGAATGGTATTGTTTCCTTGTTTAAGTTGAACTCGAATGGTTTGAGTTCTCCAATTAGTCCAGCTACCAGTGCCATCAAAAGATAGATGACCTATTCGTCGTCCATTAACTTTAATGACACATCGACGAGGAGTAGAACTTCCATTGGCATACCGAAATGTTAATAAGACTTGGCCGTCTTTAGTGGCAGAAACATCGTTCCACTCAACGAAAGATCGCTTTTTACCGTAATCCATAAAACCAGAACCCGTGTATCCACCAACACTGGTACTTACCTTCGCATCGACAGCACGACTATTGTCTTCCGCTTGATAAGACTTTGTTGATGAGGTCGACGCATTCTTATAATAACCCGCTTTGAAAACACCCGGTATTGGATCGCCAAAATTAGTATTATTAAAGTGGACTGTTCCATTTATGCCGTACTTAAAATTGAATTTACCCTTAGCTCCATAAGCAACGTCAACTGATCGATTAAAAACACAAAAGCCACCTTCATCAGTACATTTAGTGTATCCTTCAGGTCCTTCATCAGGAATATGAAAATCACCATCCGGTGAGTAACTGAATGACATGTTTTCTCGTGCACGACTAATATTGTAAATAACATTATTGGTTTGATTAACATAACCGTTCTGATAGGTATCTGTATTCGGAACAGTATCTGGCCCAATACGAGTCACATTTCCAGCACGATAGGTATCATTTGAATCACCAGAATTCTGTCCTTTTTCTATCTGATACAAACCATCCGCTTGTAACATAGCGACTTTATAATGCTGTCCATTTCTTGGCCAATTATCTTGATCAGGATGCCCTTCAGTATTTGTACTCGCCGATTCATCGATATGCCAAATTGCAAGTCCATCTGAATTAGGGGGCATGTTATCAACTAGCTTTCCAGAAGCGTTGTTCCTCCTGCGATTTTCAATCAGTAAATATTCCCCTTGATCGAAGCCTTTATTAACTCGATATATTCTTTGATTATTTATATTGTAATCGCCTGCACGACTAAGATTACTGTGCTCACCCCAACCTAATTTCATTTTTGACCACGCCGATAAAAATGGCGGCGGTTGTTGACTACCATCGGCGCCCCAGCTATTGCACATCATGCCGAAGCTACCAATACCTCCGCCTCCACCGTTTTTATCATAAAGATCGGGTAAACCAAATACATGTCCAAGTTCATGAGCAATGACACCGATACGTGTAATATCATCACCACATTTTCCCCATAAGCCTGGGTTTATGGAATAAATGTTCGATGAAACTCCTTCTTTTGATGTCCAACCACTGACTCCACCTTGGTGAGACCAAATTCTCTCGTCGCCTGGTGCGCCAGTGTTACAATCGTTACCACCCCATTCGGCGCCGTAGCCCGAATGTATAAACGTAAGCGCATCAATTATTCCGTCGTTATTTTTGTCAAACTGACTGAAATCTAACGTTGCATCGGCTTTAGTAAGCGCTTCTTTTAACGTCACATGTAAATTATTTTTTGAAGCGGCTTCCGTTTTAGATACTGTAATCCAGTCGACGATAGTTGAATTTAAAGTAAGTTTGTTATAAGAATTCCTTAAATAAATATCTTTAATACTCCCTGCGGGAGCTAACGACGGATCTCCGCCGACTTTATTGAATAAGATTTCAAAATTAGAACGAGAGGGTAATTTACGATTGGCGTGATCGGCAAAACGAATCAAAACAACTAAATTGTTCAACGAGCCCACGTTATTAGAGTTTTTCATTGATTTCAATGCAGGATTGATTAATGACGATTGAAAGTAACTTTGATGCTTTAAATATTTATTTGTTTTTCGAGGTTTGGCATGCTTTTTTAAACCCCAATGTTCAGGATTTCCCTTACCTACCTCAAGCGATGTTGGTTTCAATTCACCTGTAGTTGATTGCTCGGCGTACACATAACGCGTGAATACAGGCGAAGCCTTTTTTGACAAATCTTGCTCGCTGACGAATTTCTTAGGTGTATCAACCTTTTCTTTTATTACCGTATAACCATTAACGTCCTCTTCCCAGTTTTGATGTTCATTACCTCGTTGAAATAAGGTGATTTTAGTACCGTCTGGTTGCGTTACAGTATACGAATGCGGGCTGGCATTTATCGCATATACATTTTGCGTTAAAATAACTCCAGCAGAAAGACACATCGCTAGTGCGCTACTTTTAAATTTTGTTTTCATACATTCCTCGTATGTTAAATTAGATACATTATCTTATTAATAGCGATAAGCTTTGAGTTAAGACGAAAACAAGCAACTACATCGGACAAGTCATTTATTAACGACGTTCAACTTCCCACTATCACGCAGAAAGCAATATAGTGCCGAAACTGATCTTCGTATTTGACTAAGTTCACATACAGATCGTACTAACGCACCAACGGTACAAAATCATGTATGAATAATACTAGGACTAAATTCCCAATAACCTTTCGATCCAAAAGGTAACGATTTAATCACACCTTTCATCGATTACATTGCTCTAATTCTTGATAGTATTTTCAACGGCTGACATGTCGATATGAAAAATTCTGTCACCAGACATAGTTTGAATAGAACGATCTCCGATACCACGTCCCGAAGTACCTGACATATATCGCGCTCCACCTGCGTATTCATCAGCGGAGATCTGTAAATAGGGAATACCTGTTTTCCAATGAGTCGTACTTGCTTTCATTCCAATATCAATGGCGTATTGGGTATTAGGCTTTAAAAGTGGAGGTTTTCGAAAAGTCCAAGTCATATATTCCCCTGGATTCCAAAAGCTTTGTTGAATAAATGTTTCTCTATGAAATTCAATAAACTGATCACCCGATATCTTTCCGACTCGAATAACATAAGTTTTCTCTGGTTCTGCTTTCGTACTTTCTAAATTACCCACTTGGTACGATACTGAATTTAAGTAAGTACTTTTATTCGAAGTTGTAAATGTTTGGCCTTTCGGTCGACCTGAAATTCTCGTATCGTACCACCATTTATCAAGGCCAACCGGTGTTCCATAGTTTGCAATGTCCAGATCATCAATCGGTGGGGGTTCTTTACTTATCGCTATCGTACCAGGTGCGGGTTTTATCCTAGAGATATCCATATGAAATACCATATCCCCCGACATGTGGTTCATGTTGTGATTACCCCGTCCCCTACCTTCAGTACCTGACATATAACGTGAGCCGCCAAAATATTCATCTGCCGTCCTTTGTAAGTAGGGAATACCCGTTTTCCAATGAGAACTACTGCTTAACATGCCAATATCAATGCCATAGTGAGTATTCGGTTCCAAGTGAAAGGGTTCTTTTAAATTCCAGCTCATAAAACCACCTGAGCTCCAGGTAAATTTTTGAGTAAAGGTTTCACGATGAACTTCAGAGAATTCATCTCCATTGACGAGTCCTATTCGTAGTAAATAGGTTTTAATCGGTTCCGCTTTCGTTGTTTCTAAATTGCCCACTTGAAACGAGATAGCATTTAACTGTGTCCGTTGATTTGAACTAGTAAAGGTTTGTCCTTTTGGTCTACCCGACACTCTAGTGTCGTACCACCATTTATCCAATCCCGTCGTTGAGCTGTAATTTGCAATATCAAACTCGTTGATAGATGGACTTTGTTGACTGGTCGTCATTGAATTCTGTCGAGTCGAGATATTTCCTCGATGTAAAGTTAGCATTCCTTTTCCCATCGCCTCGCCTACCAGCATAAAGGTTTCTGCATTTTTTCTGTAATGTGAACCATCACGACTTGGCGAATCTGCTGCAGAACGCCAAAAGCCTCTTGTATCAACGGTAATTACATTGCCATCAAACTCAGGATAATTGCCTGTATCACCACTAATTACACGTTGTGCATTGGCAACGACAGCTGTATTACCTGTCATTTCGTATCCATTAAAACCGATAGTCGCAATAACAAAAGGCGCTAAAGGTGTATTAAAGTCTGATCGAATGGCCTTAATCAAATTGACCATGTTAAATTCGTAACGCTCAGCATAAACTCCATTTAATGTATCTTTGTGTCCTTGAAACCAACCATAGCCCGATATTTGAAAACCACGGTCTGCCCATTGCGGAAAATAACTATTAAAGTTATCTAAAACATTTTTGGCTTCAGCAACAAACTCATCGTATTGCTTTCCAGCATACCAGTTAATTGGCGTATAAGGATCGCTATCAGACCATCGATCGTCCCGATCGCCATAACCCGCGTATGTATAGCCGTTAACAACATATCGTGAACTACCGGGTGGTAGAATGTCCCATGCAATACTTCTATTACCAATAGATGACTTGATAATAAGTACCGGTGCGTCATGGTAATTTCCTACGATATGACCAAATCCTAACTCTGGGCCTATGTGACCTCGATTCGCACCCGCGCCAACGGTCAACCATGAGTCTTGTTTGGCTGAAATAACACCTTTGTACCAAACATCGTTTCTTGTTATCCACTGTTCGTTCGAATCTAGTAAGTAAGGAAACTTTCCATTGAGTTTAACTTCTGTTACTAAAGTTCCTGGAGTACCCAGAGGTTCGATAGCGCCAAAACCAACCATATTAGACTGGCCAAATAAAATGTATACTTTAACCGGCTTTTGTACGTTAGATGAATTAGTAAAAGCGGTATCTTTGCTCCAGTCCAGTTTATCGGAAAGCATTGTCTCAGATAAGGAAGAAAGTCTTTGATTCTTTGAAAACAATGCAAGCTCTTTTGAATTTACATTTGAAAATATCGATAGAAAAATAATTAAGGTAATGAACTTTAAAACAACATTTAAAAAACCAAATGGATCAGTTTCATTCTCCTTCATTATTAGCCTCACTCATTGGATTTAATAATTGAATTAATCGAGAAAGTCCGAGTTATCGTTTACTCTTAGCTATTCGCTAAGAGTAAACGCATTTATATTTAGCCATCTCTATCATGCAGAGCATGAATTATTGCCATTGCGTTATGACCGTCGGATTACTCCCCATTCCATTACTATCGGCATTTGGCGTTAAATAAAGAGTAACCTGATCAATGGTTCCTTCACTCGCTGGCAGGTTGATCGCTCGTGTATGCAAACTACCGCCTGATAGTGGGTTTTCATTAGGATCCCATGCAATCGGTAACATGAAATATTTATCTTGATTCCCTTGTCTAATTTTTGCAGTTAAATCACATCCTTTTGCTGGGCAGAATATCGACTTAGCTTCTTCGCGATCAGACCGAGAACGCGGATCGAATAACTTGATCAACCCTGTTTTGTAAGGACCAATAGGGGGATAAATCATAGTGATGTTAGGAGTTGAGCCGCTCGCAGCAACCATGACACTGTAAACATTAACATCCCTTATAATTGGAAAGTTAACGCCATTACTGCTGACGGTATTCGTGTAATCGCCCGACTGCGCATTCCATTTTGCGTAGCGGTTAATTCTATCATTCCATTTGACGAGATGGCCTTCTAAGTAATTTCGAATTTTGTTAACCGAGTAGTCTGAGAAGTGTCGAAATACATAACCTTGCTCTTGATCACCTTGACCTCCGCCCTGCATAGGATCGGCTTTGTAGGTACCAATTTTTCCTCCGACAGCATTGTCTTGAATGGTTGGAGGTATAAAGTTTCCATTTCTAAGATCGTATGCCCAAGTCGGCCCTGCATGCGTTGCATTTGCATCGCGCGCTTCTATACCATACATATGACCTTTGTAAGGATACTGTGCATTGCCTCCCCAATGAGGTAAAGATAAGGCATGACCTAATTCGTGATGTAAAATACCTTGACTCTTTCCATTGCCCACTCCCTTAAAACCACCAGCTTGACCACCTGAGTGAACACCATAAATATTAACGTAATATAAGCTTAAATGACGGCTACCGGCAGCGGCTTGTAAGGCACCAACCCACTGTAAAGCAGCACCTTGTTCGCCATCAAAATTTAAGCCCGTTTGATCTTTATAGTCTTGTCTAGAACGAACTTTCGCTGCTCGAACACCTGATCGAGGAGGAATAACCAACTCTTCAAAAACAATATTGTTTACCCTTCGTAGTTCGAGCGATGACACCGGCCACTTAGACTCTAGCTCGCTAAGCCATCCCGACGGATAGTCACCAGTCGTTTGGTTAAAATAGTGTACATCAAACATATTCATAACGACTTTATTGGGTGAGGTGATTGTTAAATTATCGAGAGATAAAATATTATTGCCTGCGGCTATCGTTATACGCAAACCCGGTTTAACCCATTCTTTGGGTATTGTCGTCGTAAAACTATCATCCGATTTATGTTGAACCGCTCCTCGCTCTGAATTGAATTCAGTAGGAACAGTTGCTGGGCCTTGCATAGTCAACTTAGTGGATTGCCCATTCAAATAAAGCATCGCAGAGACTTCCGGTGAATTAGCATTGGCTTCATCGGCAAGAACCTGAACTTTTAACAACGCATCAAGGTCGCTGACGAGTTCAAATAAATTATCATTGGGTTCTAGAATATGATTCTGCCCGAAATAGACTTTCTCAATATAAACATCGGGTGGCAAATTTTCAGACCCTATCGCCATGTGATCTAAATTGGGCCCAGCTTGAATTGCTTGCACTTTTAGCTTGTGAATACCTTTTGGTAAAAACACTTCGTAAGTTTCTGTTTTCCAGTTTGTCCAGCTACCTGTTGCACTAAAGCTCAGGTCAGCAATAGGACTTCCATTAAGAAACAACCGAGAGTTTCGACTTCCTCTTTCAACCGCGTATCGGAATTTTATTTTGTAGTTGCCATCATTTGGAATATTTATAGACGGCCACTCAACTGAGCTGCCTGCCCCACCGAAATCAATAAAACCGGTTCCCGTATAACCCGCGTGTACATTCGTAACGCTAGATTTGCTTAAGGTTGTGTTTTCCTCTGCTTCATATTGAACGCCACGATTTGCGACAGAATATGGCTCAACTTTCATGTAATCCAAATTCGGACCAGCTTGGTACGCTTCAACTTTTATTAAATGTTGACCCCTGGTTAAATTCACATTAATACTCACAGTCTCCCAATTTTCCCAACTTCCAGTTTTATTAAATGGGATATCAGCGATAGCGCTTCCATTGATCAGTAAACGCGACCGCCGTTGGCCTCTTTCTACTGCATAACGAAACGTTAATGTATATTCACCGTCATTATCAATATTAACGGATGGCCACTCGACATAGCTTCCAGCCCCAAAGTAATCGACAAAACCAGTTCCTGTATAACCTGGAACACTTGTCGTTACATTTGCATCATGTAGATGAGTGTTATCCTCTGCTTGTAGAATATTCGTGACACATGACGCCTGTTGACACCCCATACTGACTAAGTTTCTTGCTAGCGCATCGCCGATGAGATAATAAGATTCTGCATTAGAGTTCCAGTGATATCCCTGAGCTGTTGGAGAATCACTTTGTTCACGATAGAAATCTCTGGTGTCGATGGCTACGACATTCGTCGAGTTGAGTAAACGACTATCGTTTGGTACGGCTAACTGAGCTTCCATCAATGATAAAGCTCTGGGATGATTTTCATTCCAACCTGACATGCCTGTTGTGGCTATCGCAAAAGGTAAATTTGGTGTATTGAATTCCGCTCTTAAGTCGTTAATTAAATTGACGCAATTCTCCTGGTACTCATCATTTGCCGTTTGATTAACTCGATCATTCCAGCCTTGATGCCAAGCAATACCAGCCAATTCATAACCCTGCCCCTGATAATTGGGCACATAACTACCAATGTTATTGAGCACTTCATGAATTCTATCGATCATTAGGTAGTAATAATTACCGGTTTTACCACCAGAGCTTGGTGGCCGAAAATCATTATATAAACTCTTTCCGCCCCAAGCTGTTTTAATGAGTAACACCGGATTTTCTAGTGCATCACCCACTAGGTGACCGAACTGTAACTCAGGACCAATTTTATTGGTTCTGACTGTTAAAGCACCACTGGTATTCAGATCGGCTAACCATACATCATTCCGAACCGTCCAGTTGCCACCAGATATCAAGTGTTTATAATCATTTTTATCAGGTGAGTTCTTTACTAAGTATCGCAGTGTGCCCTTACCATTATTTTTATCGATTTGACCTTGACTGGGTGTAACGACACCCTGACCAGCCATGTTAGACTGACCAGCAAGAATGAACACCTTCACTGGAAGTGAAGGATCATTTGCTTGAGCTACCAAGCTAAAGAAAACTAAAGTTCCCAACATTATTTTTTTTAAAAACATAAATCTCCCCTAGAGAAAAATCTAGAATTAATTATCTTCTGGCAATCCTACGAGCCAGTTAACTCGATGAGACTTTAAATTAAAATAAGGAATAGAAAGTAGACTTTCGACACATTAAATGAGTGACTAAGTATCAAAGGTACGAAACCGTGCATAGATGGGTTTTATTTAATTTATTTAGAGATTGAGTGTCGTTAAAGAAAATTTAACAAACAATTAATTTCTTACGATACTTTAAGTCAGAACGCCAATTTTTAAATATTAACATCCTCAACTAACTTCTTGGCAATACAGCAGGAAACCTAATAATTAGCTCACCACCTGCCTCTGTAGAGTCGAAAGATATCTCATATTGTTTAGGATATAAAAGGCGCATCGTTTCACTTAAAATACGAGTTCCCTCGCCAGACTTAATTTCTTCAACATCAATTTTTGGACCGGAATCTCTAATAAGAATTTCAATCATTTCCTTTTTAAAATCATCAGAAAAATATCTTTTTACAACTATTTCGACGTGAGCTTTCTTTGAATAAGGTGCGACAGCGTGTTTAATGGTGTTTTCTACAAGTGGTAAGACTAATAACGATGGCACTAGTAGATTTTCACATTCTTTCGGAAGAACGACATTAAAACTTAAGCGCTCTGAAAAGCGATTCACTTGAATTTTTAAGTAATACAGTGCTGTTTCCATTTCTTCTTTTAAACTAGAAAAATTGCGCTTTGATAAATTAACCGTTGCACGCAATAAGTCAGAGAGGTTATATATATTTTCCTTTGCATTTTCTGGACGTTTTGAAATCTCAGAGACAATCAAATTTAAGGTGTTGAATAAAAAATGAGGATTACTTTGTGATCGCAAAGCATTGAGCTCTATCTGTTTCGAGTTTAAAGTCGTTTCAAAAACGATCTCTTGTTGCTTCATGATTTGCATCAAAGTCAAATACAGTGCCATTTGTAACAAAAATATGAAGGCGGGTAACAATATAACATTGGCACCTTCAAAAGGAAGAACGTCAGTAATAGCAGGGAAAAAGAAAAGACAAATAGGAAAGACTATGGCTAGGTTGACGACAAGAAACGCCATTCCTTTTAGTTTCTTCTTCATTTTCGTTTGTCGGACCAAGCCTGCAATGATAACTAACCCTGAAGTCAAGACAAAAAGAAAGCTTAATATCCAGATGGTTAACTTCCTTTTTTGATCATCAAGTTCTAGCCGACTAATTTCGTTTTCTTGCTTTAATAATTGGTTTTCAATTTCCTTTCGCTCAGTATCAAATAGCACCATAAGCCTTTCAATCGATTGCTCTTTCTCTTTTGCATGCCTTTCTTTTAAACGAGTAAGATAGGCCTCGTGAGCGGCTAAAGCGCCAGCAGTATCACCCTTTTTTTTACGAAATTCGTAAAGCATCTCATAAGCCCTAATGGTGTACTTATCATTAACCAATCCTTCTATTTCTACAAAAACATGTTCCAGTAGCTTTTCGGCTTTTTCTAACTCATTTCTTTCAAGGTAAATCTCGACTAAAGACAAAGCCGAAAATGCCGAGTTTTTATTCTCTTTTAACTCTTTGAATAAATGATGTGCTTTAGAAAGATAGCTGATTGATTTCGAGAACTCATTTTGTTCGCGATATATGTCCCCTAAAGTTCTTGATGACCACGCAATACCGGACTTATCTTGAATTCTCTCACTTATTTCTATTGACTTTTCTATGTAACCTTTGGCCTCGTTGGGATTGCCTTGGTTTTGATATTGATTACCTATATTAAATAAAAGCACAGATATTAGAAACTGGTCATCTTCACTCTCGGCGTGTTTTAACGCTTGTTTAAAATAGTGGATAGATTTTTCATAATTCTTCTGATGACCAAATAATTCTGCGATAGGTATCAATGTAACGATGATGCCACGTATATATTGTTCTTCCTCAAATATTTTTAGCGCTTTATTCAAATACAAGAGTCCTCGGTCATTGATTTCATATTTTGTTAATGATTGACCAACGGAATGGTAAACTGCAGCGATGCTCCTTCTATCAGATAGAGTCTCTATTGAATTCAATAGCTTATTACGTAGCTTTCTTGCAAGCTCATGATTGTGATGCATATCAGCGTATTGTAAATAAGTGCGAGTGAGACGCTGCTCCACCTTTTTCAGGTTAAATTTCTCAGCAAAGTCAATAAACTGAACAATCTTATTCTCAATGCCTTCGAATTGCCCATGATTATGCATTTCACGAAGTTTATAGCTCATAGCTACAGTAAGTAACTTGGTATCTCCTTTCTCTTCTAATTCATTGATTATATTGTCCAGTTCAACCGAGAACTGAGATGTTTCAGTGCGCTTATGTAAATCTTCAATATGCTGCTCAAACTGCTCAGGCGTGATGACATCTGAGGTAAAACTTGTCAATATGATAAATAGAAAAGCGGTAAATATACTAGATGTCATCTAGATGACCTTAACTATGTTCAGAACGATTATTAAATACAAAACTATTTCCAAAAATGTTTCTTCGAAGACCTTATTATACTAAATATTAACAATTACAGTAGCACTTCCGTCTTTACATGTCATATCTTTAAACAAAGACTGTTCTATTTTCATTGGGCTCTCAACCTAGCGAACCATAACGAACCATAACGAACCATAACGAACCATAACGAACCATAACGAACCATAACGAACCATAACGAACCATAACGAACCATAACGAACAAGGATAAATTGCCCAGTTAACGAATGCTTATAATTGTGCTTGTTTGAAGTATAAATATTTTAACTTGAAGTTATTACAGATAACTTAAGTATATAAAGAATACCAGTAATCAACTTAATATTCGAAGAAGTGCTGCATTTGGAGGAGAGGCTGTAACCAACGCCCTATATTCATATAAACGTTTAAGAATCCAGAATTCAAACCTCGACTGATCAATCCTTCTTCGCTGAATTCTAAACTTGATATTGAGTTGGTTTATCTTAAAAGAACTTTGCATTCATCACTGACATCGACCGCTCTGCCTATCAAGGCTAAAGAAAAGAACGCCCAGTAAAAACTGGGCATCGCAGTCTATTAGTTTTCTAAACGATCAGTCACAACCTTGAGGATAGTATTGCTCTATGATTCTATCGAGAGCATCTCTCGACTGTTGTGCCGTCGTTGTATTGTAGCTGTTTCGAGCGGTAAAGAACCAACCGCCAGCATAATCCGGACTACCAGGATTATCACTACTTTGTTGCTCAACAAACTTTCGATAATGATTTGGCCAAAGTGCCTTGTATACCAGATCGAACTCATTCTTATCGGCAGCAATCATTTCTCGATACGATAAGAGTCTATTACAGACTCTAGTATCTTCACCGATAGAGTGATTATTCAACTCTTGCTTAATGATGTTGTAGTTAGTTGGATGCACACCCCAAAAATGCATCAATGGAACAACATTAAAACCAGCACTTTTACTGAGATAAAATAGCTCGCAATCTTGCGACTGTTTGGGTTGATAACTTTCTTTATCTGGATATCGCGTATCACCAAATGCGGTACAGCGATTGCTTGCACCATTCTCAACAGCAAAGTGAATGTCCCTATAGTATTGCTTTAAAAACTCCCAGCCACGTTTATCATTTCCGTGACTGTCACCGACCATTCGAATCACGTCCATATAACGACCTAAACCTTTCGCTTGATAACGCACTTCATTTTTTGTCGAGTTCGTTATGTCCATGGGTTTGTCATCCCGGAAGTTCTGCCTAGCCATCCATTCGCGTGCTACATTTTCAACTGATGTCTCATTAGATAAATTCATTGAATAAGGTAAGGATCCATTCAAAGTTTTATCATAAAGTGTATTAGCAATGTAAACTGAAATGATATTAACAATAGATTCGGTTTCGCCATTAAATGCTTGCTTTATTCTGGCGTGGCCCATTTCGTGATATTCGACGCTAAAGGATCCTTTTTGATCAATTGGATTCACCAAAAAGTAGTGTTTCATTCCACTGCCTGCATTTTCTGGCTGGTTAGACATAGAAACATCGTAGGTGAAGTTTGACTGAGGATAACCAATTCCATAGGCGCCATGTCGAATGCGAGCGTCGACGATTTGATACAGTGCGACGCTATTGAGTTGCTCACACTCACCCACCGGAATCTCACAATAGCCAAGCAGTGAAATAACGGCTTTCATTTCTTCGTCCCAGCCCGCCATAATATCGACAATTTCTTGATAGGAATGGCTTTCTGTCCACTTCGCTGGCAGCGTCATCATATAATATTCTGATTCAAAGTCAGCCCATAAAGCAGGAGATGTTTTCATTTTCTCCCACTCATCTTCTGTTGTTGTATCGTGTGCGAGGTTTCGATAATAAGGTGCACGAAGCGCGTCCTTTATGGATACGGAAACAGTTCCTAAGTCGATACCATTAGGAACTTTAATGTAAATGCCTCCACCTACAGGAGAAACTAAGGTTACTCTAGTCGCATCGATTGGGTAGGACTGACTGATTCTGTATTGCCTTTTTAGGTGACGGTGTCGTGATAAATCAATGTCATGAGCATTGATCATAACTTCGAAACCGGCGTCAACTAATGCGGACGGCACGGTGATCGTAAACGCTTGTCCAGGAATAGCGTAAAATCCTGTTGGACGTTTTTTGGCATCTTTATGGAAAGCTATGTTGTAGCCCCACTGTGTTTTACTGGAAGCTTTAATCTCTATCGAACCAGATGAGAGGTGAAATTGCGAAGCTTCACTTAAATCAGGAGCGCCGGGGTAAAATTTGTGCGCGCTTAGGGTTAGTCCATCTAAATCATTAATCCATCGCGCTATATTTTCGGGCTTGTATGCGTAATCGAAAAGTACTTGTTCGAGTAAGAACACAATTCGTTCGAGGTTTTCAACACTGTCTTCTAATGGGTCAGAAAATAATGTACGACTTCCCTCTATTAAAGATGTTTTACCTGACTGTTGAAAAGCAATGATAATATCTTTGATAATATTAAGATCATCATCGTCACTGATAATTCGTTCTGGATGATAACCGTATTCTTGTACAAAGTTATTTCCTAAATCAAAGTAGCGCCATCGAATCTCTGGATCGTTTACGGGAAATTGTTCCGTTCGAATCGCTGTTATAAATTGAAGGTAATGCGCAGCGAGTCGAGCGTTCGACATTAGACAGTTCTCATCATCATTACAGTTTAAATGAGCTAATACTTCTGCTAATGCCTCTTTGTTTTCCGACGTATCAATCGGAGCCGGACGGAAGAAACCTGATTTTTGCACACCTGATATGGGATCACCAAAGCTAGAATTATTAAATTCAATTTTACCATTGGTCGCATATTTATAATTAAACTGGCCATTGGCACCATAAGCGACGTCGACGGTTCCTATAAACTCACAAGATCCTCCCTCAAAAGCACACCATGTAAATCCGCTCGGCCCTATCGGCTCATTGTCGGTTATATCTTTATAAACTGCTTCGATTGAAGCAGAACCATCTAAGATAGTAACCGTCGTATTATTAGTTGTATCATCAGCGATAGCCACATTGCCAGAATTAATCATCCATTGAGCAAATGTTTTTCCTGCTGGCGCTGAGCTAGCTGAAATATCGATGACTGAGCCCTCTCGGTAATTACCACTACCCTGCCCATTGTAGACGGTTAAATAATACTCTTCAGATTGCTCCCCGTCATCGTCAGAACCATTACAACCCGTCAGTAGTAACGAGATCAGTATTCCAGCAAAGAGATATTTTGACACTGTTACAATATTCATATTCGCTCACCTTTGAAGGTATCCCTTCTGAAAACCGAGATAAAGAGTGGTGTTTTCTATAAAAATTTAAACAACTCGATAGTTGTATTTCTTCCTTTAAAGTTCATAGTAGAAATTTCCGTGTCATTTAAATGTTCATAAGTTCTCATTTTGAGCACTAACGTTTGAGATAACGCTATTCTGAGTGGTAGTTCGCGTAAAAATTGAGAGAAAGATCATGTTTCTAGCAGAAAGTCAGGCCATGCATATTGCTGCCGAAATGAAGAAGTTAAGGGATGACTGAATATCTGTTCAATTAATTTTGAATAATAGAATGACAATTGACTAAATAGTGATGAACCGCCAATTGATTAACGATTAATCACAAAACCATCTTAGAACATCAATAACAATGGGATCAAAGAAATTATGGCGATGAAG
Organism: Pleionea sediminis; assembly: GCF_007570825.1. Taxonomy (GTDB): domain Bacteria; phylum Pseudomonadota; class Gammaproteobacteria; order Enterobacterales; family Kangiellaceae; genus Pleionea; species Pleionea sediminis. The sequence continues at coordinate 302,553 of NZ_SUNB01000004.1, forward strand.
CGTTTCATCTTTAATCACGGCGAACATTGATCCTTGTTCGCTATCTCTGAGAATTACTATCTCCATTAACTCAATTGTTTATCTTTTTTATCCAAGTGTATAACTGTTTGAGCAACTGAACAAGAATATTAGAGAGAAGGCAATAGCTAATATTTTAACCCAACGCTAAACTATGACTAAGAAATATCTTGCACTTCTCTTCTAAAAATAAAACTTAGACGCAGACAGCCATTAATTGCGATGATACTAATGTCTTAAATAAAGTTTAAATCAATCGGGCTTGAATAGCCTTATAGAAAATCTCTTATTTACAAAAAAACTAGTGTTTCTTCTGGTTACTCGAATCTATTAGTGATGCATTTTTAAATTCCGAATATCTCTAATTATTTCCTTATGGTCGATTTAATAATAAAACATTGGGAATATAAAAAACCTTCCTTCAATTCGTAAACACCAACAAAGGGTTTAACTGTTCGACCAGATGAAGACGCTTTCACCAAAACTTGATAATCACCTGGCTTCAGTGCAAATCTAGCAATATTATCCTGAGCATTACAGCGATCTTCGGAACTTTTACATTCGATACACGGTGGAATTTTCTGCTTGACGGTTTCGGTACCCGTCATCGCGAGAGTCAACGTTGAGTTAGTGCCATTGATCAATATCACCTTCGCTGGTCCGATCCCGGAGTATCTTTCCCCTCGAATTGGTGAAAGACTTGCCGCACGCTCGCTTTTTGCAATTGCTATGTCGACAAGAACTTGATACTTATTGATTTGATCAACGATATAGCCGTTCGATTGATCTGTATTTATATGATCTAAAATCTTCTTTGCGTCTTTATATTTCTTGTTGGAATAGGCGGTTCTAGCTCGATTTAACATAGCGTTTGAACAGCCTACATAAAGGTTCAAAAGTTGCGACTGAATGTGAGGCAACCAATCGCCATCCTTTCCAACTCTTACTTTTTCACTTGAGCCAGCGCCCAATGAAATACGCTCAATACCCGGTTTTTCTTTTAACATAGAACAAAAACTTTGGTGCATTGATAGAAAGTCGACTAATAATGAATTTGCTCGTTCGCGCTCTTTTTCACCCACAGATGCAGCAATGGCATATTTAATAAAGTTATGTGCTATAACTGGCACGTGTCCATACTGAATATTAAAAATAGATGCGTAAGAATTATCAGGATTGTACTTCTCGAGAATTTCTTGAACGCATAAAACATTTAATACTGACAAATATTCTTTGAGGTGAAGCTTAAATGTGGACATACCTTCTTGTATTTCTTTTTCAATAAAACTATTGTTTTGTATGTAATACAAGTCCATACAAAAGTACGGTGAAGGATTTTCTCCAGTTACTTGCACGAGTAACTTATTGCCAAATTCACTGAGAAACTGAACACCTGCATTAGCAAATAGTTTTATTCTGGCAGTATTCGCAAATTCTATATCTTTATCGACTTCAGGTAGAGACACGCCATCATAGTCTTCTGGATATTTTAAGTCCAAGATTTCTTCATAAATGAGACGGAGGTTCTTAATGATACCGTAAAATTTATCGTGTAAAGAACGATCGTCTTTGAGTGAAACAATTTCTTCACACTCTCTCTTAAGCTGGCGAGTTTTCTGATACGACTGTCTAATACTATCTGAGGGTAAAATACTTATAATAGAAACTATCATGCCGTAACTACTTTCTATATCCCTTAACTCAGATAGAGCACTCGTACAATCCTTTTTATCAACATATTCATAAATATCACGCATATGCCCCTTAAACATAAAGGAAACTATGAAAGCAAAAATGAGAACTAAAACAGCGCAAGCAGCACCAATAAAACCATACTTGTGAAATTTCTTATGGCTGGAAGCTCGCATATGTACGCCCTAAGGATGGACAGCTATCAATTGAATACATATCAATAAATAACTAGAGGTGCTTTCAATGGGATTCTCTGATTATAGTCAATCATTTCGTAATTCTCATCTGGCCTAGACCTGGCTTTATAAAATCAAACTTTCTCAGTAGGTACCCGATTATTGTTTTAAGCTCTATTACTACTCTGACCAGTTTTAATAGCTGAACCAATGAGATGAGCAAGTCTAAGTGCTTCTGGTACATGCCCGGTTTCAGTTGTTTGCTTTAGAATACTCGACGCAATCGACTCGCTAATTCCAACGGGTTGAAAATAAAATGGTGAATGTTCAATAACTTTCCCGGCTGATTGTATTAACTGCCATCGTCTTTCTGTATCTGTAAAGTGACCTAAAGCTTGTTTGATTTTTACAAAATTTGGCATGCGACGCATTACAGTAATACAAGGCAAATTGAGTGAACGGGAGACTTCATTAATGTCAATAATATTGAAGCCACCAAATGCGATACCATCCAGTAATATCGCATCCAGCTGCTCAACAAACTTGCTAGCTTTTAAGGTATTGATTATTTGCGGCGTGGCATCATCACCATCTTTAGTGATTTGATTCCACAGCATGCCTTCAAACCGAGTGTTCGAGCAAATAATTCCAGAAATATTAACTTGATGATCCAATTGCTTATTAAAAGGAGCATCATCAAACCCAATAACTCGTAATTGCTTCTTTCGTTCTAGTTTCCTAGATATCCTTTCATCAAAGTTATTCTTAGCGCTCATTCACTAAATTCCAAACGGTTTCTTTTCCTGTGTTTTCTTCTAAATACCGACCATCAACTTTGTTTTTTCTCACGTATTTTGCACGAAAAAGTATTTTATTATTTCGCTCATAGCGGTAAATCAAACCTTCTGCTTCATCGATTGCACCATGTCGCCCAAACTTACCTAACATTGAATCCGCAGTTTTAACCGAAAGTGGCGCGCCAGCGTGGATGACTGCTGGCAGCGAAAAATGAAACTTGGAAGCTTTGCTTGATACTTCATCAAAGCCATAAGAATGGTTCTTACTATCAAAAATATCAAACAACACAAAAGGTTCATGCGGCAGTCGATAACGCGTTCCATGAGCCATAACCATCCATTCACCACAAACTCTTTCGCCCTCATTCAGTAGTAGTAGCAACCGTTCCTTATTTTTTACAACCCAGTCCGACCATAAACGTCGTGACTCATTTCGGGATTGACTAGCAAGGTCTCCTTCTTTGCCTAGAGCAAGAATGTCTCCACCATCTCTTAATGCACATACGCAAGAACCATCGAGTTTTTCCTGAATAATGACACGATCTCCTGATTGCTTAAGCTCATGGGTTAACATTTTTTCTTGTGCCTGACTAATACACTTCGATGACATACCCAGTCGAGAAGCGGATAAATGAGGAATTGAAAGATAAGCTCTTTTTAATATGTTCGTTTTTATTGGTCTTTCGTCATTTATTTTAGCGAGAGAAAAAGGTGTATTCTGTTTTATGAGTAATTTCTTTCGAAATTCTATGCATTCTTTGGACGTAAGCAACTCACCATCGTCAGGTATATTTAATAACTCGATGAAATATTGTTTAACCCAAGAAAGGACTTTATCCAATGGATGAAGCTCGTCAAAAAATAAGTTTCTGGAATCTTTCTCCCAAAGTTTTCGTGAGTTTCGACTACTTCCAAAATCACCATAGAGTAACCGCTTTACAATCGACAATGGATCGAGCCGGCTTTCAAAAGCAAGGTGAATCGCATCTATTAAAGCTTTTTTATTAATCGTATTATATCGACAAAGAACATAAAGATCCCAAAGCGTTTTCGACTGCCAAGCACCATTAACATGTTCAAAAAGCCCATGAAATTTCCATGCAATAGACGTTTCTAACGGTATCGATAAGTATGTAATATTCTTTCCGCTTTCACAGTCTAGCAATTGACCTTTATTGAGGGCCATGCTAACGGGCTCTTCTGCAGAAACATCAATTTGCAACTCACTTACACGCTCTATCCCATGAACAGGCAATACAAAACGCAACCCTGGAGTTACCGACTCTTGCCATATCGATTCAATCGATAATACCTCAGAGTCCAGGGTTATATTTTTATACTTAACGTTATTTAATGCCGCTGTTATATCATGAGAAACTTTCTCTTCATTGAAGTCACCGATAAGCATTAAGTCCAAATCGTTAACTGGACGTTTGAACTTAGACATCCATTGCTGATTAACAAAACTACCGCGAACCACATAGTCAGATAATACTTGGTTGGATTGCAACGAATATAAAATCGAAGGAACTATATCGTTTACAGACGTCATAAATTATTCATCCAACCAGCATCCAAAGAAATGTTGGAGTCAAATATATTATATTCCTTGATAACTTTGTCGAATCCTATTTGCTGTTCATTTAAATAGTCGATAAATGCTTGAAGATGACTTAGCGCGGCAGTACGTCCCTTTTTCATTACTCGAATAGTAGCGAAGCGCAACTGATATTCACTCAGGTTTTTTAATGCATTCTGTGAAACATAGGCATGGTAACCATTAAGCTGTTTTGTAATCGTCGCAATATCAGCATTTAACGGGAGTTTTAATCGAACATGAAATTCATAATAACAATCATCAGGTGCAATTAAGGCATCATCATCTAAAAGAGGCAAACCATGATTATCAAGAGAAGCTTCAATTTTTACTCTTACAACATCGTATTGTTCCGCTACCTTATAAATCAAATCATTTATCGACTTGCAGGCGTTATCAGGATTAGAAAACACTTTGGATAACATAGGTTGATGGTCAGAACTTCCTTTATCCAAAACAATAATAAGAAAACTTGCATTTATTTCTTCACATAACAACTTAAAGCTGTCCAGAGAGTTGTGATCCAGATCGACCGTCATATGAACCTCAAAAGATCCCGGGTATCTTTGTAGGCGACGATTAATTAATGAATGTTCTTTCATTAGACTACGGTGAAACAAAACCAAATTTTCCAGCCTGTGAAATCGCTTGAGTTCGGTTTTTTACACCGAGCTTAACGAAGATATTGCGCAAGTGCGCCTTCACCGTTGACAATGAAACCCCAAGTTCTTGCGCCAACTCAGGATTGCTTTTACCCAGTTTTAATAACGCGAGTACCTGTCGTTCACGCTCGCTTAACGGAGCGTTTGCTTCGGTCTGTTTGGGCACTTCCACTCCCATCGCAGTCAGTATTCGACCGGCTTCTTTGGCAACACCTTCGTCGCCCAGACAATCTTGTAAACCAGTTATTAATCCGGGACCATCATCTAGAAAAGTGCGCAACTGATCGTGCTTAATCGAAAGCCATAGTGCTTGATGCAAAAAGCGTTTTGCTGAGTCACTATCCTCCTGCTGCGCTAATCGGAACTCCAGCAATTCCGCTTTGACTTTCCAGGGTACGATATTGCCGGCTTCAGCTTGCTCTCTAAACCGCGACAGTTCTCTTTTAATATTTCCTCCAAGATTAACCTGTACACGAAGCCATATGGAAAGCCTAGCATAATCAAGCCAGGTTGGGTTTTGCGGTAATGTTGGATCAAAATTTTGCGTCCACGCGAGTAACGATTCAAGTTGACCTTGAGCGGCAAGCAATAATGCCGTCATCAGTTCTGGTTCAAGTACTGTATAGTGCCAATGTGGAACATCCTGCCGGCAATGCCAATATTTAATTTGCTCGATTGCATTTTTTGCTGTTTCGAACTTGCCCTGATTGAGAGCAATCTGCCATCGTTGAAACTCAAAATACACCAGACATTGTGGCATGAGTTGATCGGTTGCCGTAGAAAAGGCTTTATTCAAAGTTTCAGCGGCGGCTTCTAGCTGGTTTTGTTCTCGTAAAATAATGGCTCGTTGATTGAACAAGTTGGGCGCCCAAACATTGTCTTTCCAATCAGGACCAATATCTTCCAACGTTCGTTCGATCCAGCTCAACGCTTCGTTACACTCACCTTGCTGAATCAAACTGCTTACCAGCCAGATTAGGCCAACCATTTGGCACGAAACATTACCGTTACGACGGGCTTGATGAATCGCTCGAAAGCCAAAGTCTTGTGCCAACGGAAGATTCATTTTATAAAACTGATCCGTGCAGCATCCAGCAAGCGTCCACTCAAATAATGGAGACACGGATAGTTGCTCACTTTGGCTCAGATTTTCTGATAATCGAGTAGCTGTTTGGATATCGCCGCCAAGTCGAGCGATGTGAGCTCGCAAAGAAGCAAGGTGCAAGGGAAACTCGGTTAAAACGAAATCTGGAACAGATTGTTCATCAGCCAACAAATCTTTCCCGTCTGGAGCCCAATGTTTATGATTATTGAAACAATATTCCGCTTCTTGCAGCGCTTGTGATGCATTGATTAACTCACCACGCTGAAAAAGAATGAATCCTTCTAAATATTTTAGCCACGGATTAACAGCCAACCATGTTTGAGGAAACTTCTGCAGACTGTTTTCTGCTCGCGGAAGCCACCCCTGTTGCCACCAATGAAGAAAGTGCAAAGTCGCCAGTCGAGCGGCATTTTTCCAATCGCCAAGTGCTACCCATTGTTCAAACGCTTCGTAAGTCTGTTCCTGAGTCTCTAACCACAAAGCGGCTCGCTGTCGAAGACTGATTTCATTTTCTTCGGTAAGCGGTAGAGTATTTAACCAGTCTCGAAACAAGTCGTGCAAACGAAACCATTGGTTCTTATCGTCCAACGCCTGAATCAACAAGTTGTGACGGATAAGATGATCTAACATTGCTGCGCTTCCCTGACTCTCGAGCAATGTATCGCACAGCGCTGCAGAAAATCGAGGAAGCCTTGCTACCTGAACCAAAAAGTTTTTCACGGATTCTGGCTGACACTGAAAAATTTCATCCATCAAATAATCGGATAATCCATGGGCCTCATACCGGTTGGGATTTGTCAGCAAGCCAATATGTCCTTTTTCTTGCCATGCCAGAGCCGTTAGTTGTAAAGCAACGGCCCAGCCTTCTGTGCGAGTCATAATTTGGTTCAGCTGATCCGCCGACGGTGACAACTTAAACCGCTCAGTTAAAAGTTGTTCCGCAACGTCGCGACTAAACTTAAGCTTTTTTTCAGTGATGATCTGACATTTTCCTTCCACACGACGTCGGGCAAGGCTTAATGCAGGTTGCTTACGCGAAACCAAAATAATGCGCATACCGATTGGTAGGTGATTCAAAAAATCATCAAAAGATGCCATTAATGTTTCATCGTGTAATACATGAAAGTCGTCGATGACCAGGTAAAAAGTTTCGTTAGCGGCCCAACTTCGGGACCAGGACCATAGCTCATTGACTAGATGCTTAATCCCGGATTTATGAGCGTCGGGTTGAGTGCCTGGATCGTTTTCACTGAAATGGTGCCAGACTTTATCGATAAAACGCGAGTTAAATTTACAGAGTGTCGAACAGAGGGAGAACCAAAAAGCAATGGGGTCGTTGTCTGAGTGATCCAGGGAAAGCCATGCCGCTTGAACTCGGCGCTGTTCAATCCAGTCGACCATAAGTGTGGTTTTACCATAACCCGCAGGAGCACAAATCAAACTAAGCTGACAGGCGGTTGCTTCGTCTAATGCGTTAAGAGCCTGTGCGCGTGAAAGAAATCCAGCTGGCAAACTGGGCCTGCGAAGTTTGGTTGTTAGCAGCATCGTTGTTCAAATTGGTTAACTTAACTGCCCAATATATTAAATTTAAGTTAAATCGACTACCGCAATGGACCCGATCTGTGACGCCTTCGACCGAGTTAAAACAGAATTCACTATTTACCGGTTGAGTCGTTCATTTCGACCTACCCAAGGACACAGCAAGAAAAAAGCCAATCTAACGATTGGCTAAGAAAATAAACGAATGTTTTACAATTGGTTTTAATAAATTAGAACGATTGGATCACACCGACCCCAACACCCTTAGAAAGAATCTCAGACAATTCATCGAGCACATCTAAATGATAAGAATAAGGCGTACTATCGAAATTGCCTGTTTGAGTGATTTGATTGTCGCCGCTATTTGTATATCGATTATTTCGGGCTATCACAAATCCGTCTTCGCGACTGTAGCGGTTAGTAGCAATTGGCAATTGCACCGAGTTAAAAATATTGGCTTCCACCAACATTTGCGCACCCATTCGAGAGTTAATGGCAAAGCCGACATTGACGACAAGATTATTGTAAAAATGGCCGGTTCCAAAACGCAGGCTCGGTACTCGGGAATCTATGTTTTTAAACACATTGTGATGATAGGTTACTTTAAGGCTTCCCAAGTCATCTTCGCCATGATTATCTCCAGCACCGACCAAACTCCCCTTGATGTGATCGTGCATGTAATTCCAAGACACAGTAACGTAATTACTGCCTCGAGTAATATCGAGCAAACCATCGTAGTAATCTTTGTGATGCTCACGATCATTCCACAGTTCGTTGTGGTCCACCCAAATGTTTTTGGAGTCATAAATCTGAATAAGATCGTCGCGGCTAAACGATAATTTCAGGTTACGGATAATAACATTGCGGACGCCACGAAGTTTCAGACCACCACCTGTAAATCCGCTAAAATCACCAATACCTTGAATCGTCGTATTGGATCCAACGGATACCATTCCTGGCAATTGAATTATGCCCTGAACATAAATAATGTGTGGCTCATCGCTCTCGGCGTAACGGCTAAACTCTTGCAGATTACTGACAGTTACCTCATGGCCACCCTGACCGCCGGTAGTTCCACCGTTGAGTGTCGCGAAACCATACATTTCCATAGGAACGGGATCGGTTGGCGTATCGTCGTTTTGCCAAATGAGCTTTAACGAATCAATATTGGCCCCACCGTCTGCTCCCGTACCTGTCAATCGGATCTTGCGAATACCTTTAGAAAGATTAAGCGTTGTTTCAACGGTATGCCACTGACCCCAATCTCCTGTTGAAGCAAACGACAAACGAGTAATGACTTGTTCGCCCACCCGGATTTCTGCGGGACGCGCCTGTTCAGCACCATTGGCAAATCGAAATTCCAGTTGGTAGCGGCCTGCTCTTTCAATATTAACTTGCCACTCGATAAACCCACCTGGCTCATTAGGCTCGAAATTTACATAAGCAGAACCTTCGAATCCATCGTGTTCGGTTTGCAATACCGCTCCAGACAACCAGGCAGCGGATTCCGCCTGAAATAATCTAGATTCGGGCGTGCCTGAATTTATTGGAACAATGTGCCAACGCTGATGGCCGGCAGCATAATAAGCGCCCTGAACAACATTTGCGCCGTTATTATTGGCAGCGTTATTAACCTGCAATGCCTTCTGACTGTGGAGGGCAATTAAACTAAAAGATTGGTCTTCCAATCGATTAATTTGCCAACGCTGATTCGCGTTGCGTTCGGACTTCCAAGGCCATTGTAAAACGTTGGCATTATCTTCGGCGGAATGTCCCGCAACATCGAGGGCTTGGCCGCTACTCCGATTAATTAAACGGTAGGTACCATCGCCATTTTCAAGTATTCGCCATTGCTGATGAGCGCCTTCCCAATAAGACCACTGAATAACATTGCTTCCCTGCTCTGACGAAGCTTCATTAACATCTAAAGACAGACCTGACTGCTGATTGACTATGTAATAGAACTGGTTTGAGTCAAACGCCTTAGTTGACGGAGCGAGCACCGCCATCGTCAGAGCGAACAGACAGGTTACCAGTCCTGAATTGCGTTTTATCGGATTAAACATGGGTAATATCCTTTTCTTGTTTTGAAAACATGTCATCAAGTTTTGTGACAACGCAGAAAAGTTTAACGGGATGCTCAACAGGTCGAATCGGTCAACTGGTCATTTGTGGTATAGAAACAGCGATAGACTGCGCAATTTAATCAATAAACCCCTTCGGCCCCTTTCTTAAAAGACTGAGTTGTGTGAAACCTGTCCCTAGATTAACGACATAAAGGATTAACCAATGTTGGTAAAAGTAATAAAGCTTGTTGCGATTTGTCACTTGTTACTGTGGCAAAGTTTAGTGAAGGCCGATGCCGAAGTGGCACAACAAAATGACGGTACCTGGCGGTCCCTTGTAGAAGGAGAAGTTGTCTACCGAGGCGTTCATTTTTTTGATGCGGTAAACACTGCGGCCAATCGCATGGGCCCGGGTATCATCAATATTTATAATTCCGGCGGTAGCGGGCCCGATACTGGAGGGCTACACGCCATAAGACCACGCAGTGGACAAACTTTGGATTTTCATGGCCATAGTGTCAATGTTGAAGATGGTGAGGTGGTTGTGCCCGTCTACTGTGATCGACGAAACAATATTACTGTTCAGAATTTGCATGTTACGGGTGCTCCCAGGTATGGGATCTGGTTTCGCGGTTGTTCGAATGTCCTTTTTGAAAACATCACCATGGACCTGACGCACCACAGTTCAGTCGGATTAGGAATTCGGGTGGATGCCTCAAGCGGTCCAGCGAAACACTTAACAGTACGAGGCAACATTCATATCCAGGGTAGCAAGGGACACGGCTTTGAAACATACGGTGTCGATGGTTTTACCATCGGCGATGTTACCGTTATGAATTCCAGCGGCTCGGGTGTGTTACTCAACAACTCCCGCAATGGCACCGTCGGAAACATTATTGGAGTAAATAATAATACTGGCGGTGGCTACGCGAGTTTCCGTGTCGCGAATAATAATGGTCCTAACGTTAATGTTCGCAGTGTCTATTCTCGAAATTCAGGTCGTGGCGTTTTCAGCGTTAGTGGCAGTCACGGGACTATCATTAACTATGTCAACATAGAGAATTCAACTTCCCACGGAATTTTCTTGGAAGATGCCAGAGACACACATATTTTGTCCGGTCATGTTGCACATGGTCGCCCCAACTGCCAATTAGTTCGAACCCGCGATTCCAGCATCGACGTTGATGGCTGTGCAAAAGTGGGAGAGCCTCCTGATGATTCTGATAACAACACAATAGTAGGTCGTTTTCGGATAGTTCCAGTGCACAGTAACAAAGCTTTAGATTTAAATCAGTGTCGGAGTAACAACGGAACGGCAATTCAACAATGGGACTGGCTTCACAATGACTGTCAAATTTTTTCCATTACACCCGTGGATGGCGAGTGGCATACTCTATCCTCATTACACACACCCAATATGGTAATGGATGTTCCAGCATGGTCTATGGAGAACGGAACGAAAATTTTGAACTGGGAAAATCTGGGTGGTGCTAATCAGCAGTTTCGCTTTCAAAAGTCTGGCTCAGGTAAGTGGCGCATTATCAATCGACTCAGTGGCTTATGTCTTGATATCTCTGGACGATCAACCGACAATGGTGCAAGCCTTATACAGTGGGAATGCACACCCTACAGTTCAAACCAACAGTTCAGACTGATTAAACATTAGGAGTTTTTGTTATTCTTCAAACACTGCATCATTTTTTGAATTTTTGCACACGATCGATTGAATTCGTTTGGAGCAAATAACGTAACCGTTACTTGCTCCATATTTAATTTCTTGTCATTAAATTGTCGATCGCATGAATGGACAGGTAAAGAAAATCACTCTTACAATTTAGGAAGAACAGCGCTGCATCGAGAATTGTAAGTTCTAAAGAAAACACAATGAATGACCTACAAAAAACAATTTATCATTCCGATCGAGTCGGTAAGGAATATTACTGTTTTTGACTTTACAGAATGGCTTTCAAAAGTTCACAAAAACAGGGTTAAAACCTTAAGCACAACGATAATTCATTGCTCAGGATCGGCTTTATCGAATCGGAGCGGACCTTCAGAAAGTCTCGTTTAAGCACTTGAACTAGATTTACTATGGGTACTCAATTACCTCATCAAAATCATCTAATTGGTAATGAACCTGTCTGACTTTAATATCTAGACCACTAGCAGCAGCGTTCCATTCATTATGAAGAATAAGCATGCCACGCTCTCCAACCATCGGTATGTACTTGAATTTTGTACAAAATTCCCAAATGTGCTCGTGCGAGGAGGCTTTCTTGAAACCTTGCTTTTTTAAGTTCGACTCAAACGCCAGTAAAGCATCTTCATCGACTTGATTATGAAATTTAAATTGCAATTGCGAATAAGACATCAACAATCTCCGACCTAGTAACCTGCACCTTAAAATATCTCTTATATGGATATATAGATATAAGTCTAGTACAAATCAAAAACCTCAGGCAACTAAAAACAGTGTTTTGACTACCTGTTTTACTGCATTGCAATCGACCTTACTTCATTGATCAAGGCGTTGATTGAATCTATCAATTTACTAACAGAATCGATTTCTGGAATTAACTCAGTTTTAGAAAATATGTATCAAAGAGACATTCAGATTAAAATTAAAATAATCAAAGAGTTACATAGCTTATTTTTGAAAGAAAGGATAAAGAGTTCAACTTACTTATCTACGCTAATTAATTGTCAGCTAAGTCAACTTATTTAAACTTGAGGTGATGAGGTCCATGAAATTAGTCGACTCTAGGTCGACTTTTTCGAGGTTAAGTTCGTTTTTAAAAATGGCTAAGCCATAGTTTCATTTATGCTTAATCAGCGTCTGTTCTGCACTATAAGTCTAACAAGTGCAGAACACCTGACTGACTAATCTCTCTGTAAAGCTTCAATAGGATCAAGTTTGGACGCTTTAATGGCAGGATACAAACCAAAACCAACGCCAATGACGGCACAGACGCCGACAGCTAATACAACGGCAAACAAAGAGCTAGCTACCGCCCAATTTGCATAAGTTGCAATCACAAAGGCTAGGGCAAAACCGAACGCTATCCTGAGCACACCTCCTAGAGTTAGCCAAATTGACTATGAACGGCTGTTGGCCAAACTTATCGACTCTTTTAAAGACAATGAACAATCCTATAGTTTTCCATGACTCACGAAAGAGTTGAACGAATCGGGAGAGTCCGTTAATCATATACAGGTGACTCGCCTGAAGCGAGAGAATAATATCTTCCTTAAACAGTTTAAACGATTTGTCGTCACAACCGACTCTGATCACTAGAAAACCGTGGCAGATAATTTGCTCAACAGATAGTTATCGATCAATAAAGCCAATCAGGTTTGAGTAATCTACATTACCTATATTCCTGCAAAGACAGGTTGGCTTTATCTGGCCGTTGTTATCGCTCTTTTTTCAAGAGCGGTTATCGGCTGGCAACTGGCAGACCCCATGAGAGCCGAACTTGTATGTGATGCAGTAATAATGGCGCAAGCGCGTCGAGAATGTTTACCTTAGCTGTTTCATTCTGACCGAAAAAGCCAATATGTGTCTGAAGAGCTTGAGTCTCGATTGGCTGGAGTTACTATCAGTATGAGTCGAAAAGGTAACTGTTGGGATAATGCGGTTGCAGAAAGTTTCTTTGGCACACTGAAAACTAAGCATGTGGACCTTGAAGATTATTTCAATTTATAGGAAGCAAAAACCAGCTTGTTCAGATATATCGAAGGGTTTTACAATCGAAAGCGTCGTCACTCTCATCTAGGCTTTCAAGCTCCAGTGATTTTGAAGAGTCGGCGGCGTTGTATCCGTTATTCAGGGTAAAGGTCAACAGCAGTAAGCTTTGCTGCAGAGTCATATATTATATTTATTGTTCTTTACATGCAGAGAACAGAGGTAGTTCACTCAGCCAATCAAACTTTAGGCGATTTATCGTTTAGCGACGCCTTCTTATTTTAGACAACGCCATAAAAGTTTAATTTATGATACTCTCTAGTATATTCTCCTCAAACTAGGTCGATAAAACTTTTAAATCACCATTCACTAATACAACAACTTTATCATTTAACTATTTGCCACCCGCTCAATTTATTGATGAGGCAGCATAGTTAGTAGCTCGATAAAAGACGTGTATAGTTTCAGCTAAAAGATCACAAAACTTCGCCATAAACACATCTGTTTTAATGAAAATTAAAATCTTAGCCGTATCGCAATAGTGATTTCTAAAGACTTTTTAACAACTCAAAACAGACTATTACATGCACAATATTTGAAACCCGCCTTCCCTATCACTCTGACATAAGTAACTCAATAGAAGCTACCTCTTCATCACTCAATGACTCAACGATCTTCTCCAAGTTTTCATCGTTTGAAATTTCCAAACGATGCTTCAGCAAGCAGTGATGTAAATCAAGGAGTGTGACACAACTAAACATTTCGCTGATGGTTAGGTATGACTGGTATTTATGGTTGAGTCGATTACACAGTTGTACAGCAAGTAAAGAGTTCCCCCCCATCTCGAAGAAGTTGCTGAGCATATTGACAGAGTCAATATTTAACAGCTCCGACACCATAGAAGCGAACTCAAGCTCCAGTATCGAAGCAGGAGAACGAAAATCATCATCGCATCTATCCGAAGCTTTAGGTTTGGGTAAACTCGCTCGATCAACTTTTCCATTGATATTAATTGGAATTGAATCTATCCAAACAATTGCTGCTGGCAGCATGTAAGCTGGTAAATGCTGTTTTAAATAACTTCTCAGTTCTTTTCTTGTCTGCGTACTTGGGTTTGAATGCACACAATAGGCAATTATCTCTTTATTATCACCTGTTCCTGAAGTAGTTACTGTTACAGATAATACTTGCTCTTTATTCAGCAGTCGCCTTTCAATATCGCCTAACTCAATTCGAAAGCCGCGAATTTTAATTTGCCCATCGACTCGACCAACAAACTCAATATCCTTTGACTTGAGTTTTTTCACCCAATCTCCAGTGCGATAAAGACGTCGGTTTTCATTAAATGGACTTGGAACAAAACTGCCTGCTGTTTTCGAAGGCGCTGACCAGTAGCCGGTAGCTAATCCGGCTCCTGAAGTATACAGCTCTCCAATAACTCCCGTCGGTACGGGTCTTAAAAAGTCATCTAAAACATGGAGTTCACTTTGGTGAATACTTTTTCCAATAGGAATAGTTTCTGCAGAGCCTGGGTCTTCTGTGATCTCATAGTATGAAGAAAATGTTGTATTTTCGGTTGGTCCATAGACATGAAGCAGATGTTTTGGTTTTCCTGATTCCAACTGACGACTCACGGCATTGGTATCAACTTGCTCTCCACCAAATAATAGGTAGGTCATTGGAGACAAAGCAGCTGGCAACTCAGTTGAATAAAGATTAAATAAGGCTGTTGTTAAGAATAGTGTGTCGATCCCATCTGCTTGTTGCTGTTCTTTAAAGCTAGCTGGAGTTAGTAACACATCCTTTGTCACAATACTGAGGGTTTTTCCATTGAGTAGTGTACCGTATATTTCAAAAACAGCAGCATCAAAAGCCAAGCTTGAAGCCTGAGCTATACATTGTACTTTATCGAAGTCAATATAATCAGTTTGTTTAACCAGTCTTACAACACCTTGATGATTGGCAATAACCCCCTTAGGTACACCAGTCGAGCCAGAAGTAAAAATGATGTAGAGTGGAGCGTTTGATGAAACTTCGATTTTTTTGGCAAGCGGCTGTGAGTTAGCGGCGCGTTTTAACTCTTCTATCGAGACACTGTTGACCACTGAAGTTTCTACTTGCAAATTTGAATCATCACCGACTAATAACTCTGTCTTAGCATGTTTTAAAACTTCTTGTACCCTTAAGATAGGTGACTGAGTATCGATAGGCACATAAGTCGCACCTAATTTACTAACCGCTAACATAGTAGCTACAGCTGATGCACTGCGTTCCATTCTAATAGCGACTCGATCTCCCTGGCAGGCACCATAGCAGGATAGTCCCGCTGCTATCACTGAGCTTAGATGATCCAATTGATGGTAAGTAAGAGTGTCTGTACCATCGATAACTGCCACCTTGTCTGGTGTGGATTTAACTTGATGAGCGAACCAATCGTTGACTGAAAGTAAGTTTGGTGACGATAAAAGATGAGCCTTCGGCATCATAAACTCAGAAATACAGCTGTCGGTATTTTGAGTTAGGAATGTTAAGGCTTGTAAAAACTCGTCAATAATCTCCTGGACGATTATATTACTTGATAGTCGATCACTGCACCATAAGTCTGCTTTTAAAGTACCCGAAACATCTTTGCGACATTCCAGCATCAAATCAAATTGGTTGTATTTTTGAGAAACAGATTCTTCTGTAACGGTCACACCATCGATCACTAACTCTGAAGCTGTACGATCACTGCTAAGACTCGCTTTCGCGGTATCGGCTAAAGAAAAGGTAGTAGAAATGAGTTCATTTTTTACTTTAGAAGCTGCATCAGTTAGTGGTTCTTGAATCGACAAGTCTTGAGTAGATAAGAGCGGTGTCGTAAATTCTTTTAGCTGACTCAGCAAGTCAATGACTTTCATAGTCGGCTGAAGTTTAACTCCGATCGGCAATAGATTTGCGAAAAAACCAGGCATTTCTTGTAGCTCACTGAATACACGGTTTGCTACAGGACTCCCGACAAAAAATTCCTGCTGTCCACTAGCCAAACGTGATAGAACCAAACTATAGGCCGAGAGCATAAGTAAGTACTCTGTCGATTTGAGTGTTTGTGCAGAATGAGAAATGCTTCGACTCAACTCATTAGGTATTTCGAAACAATTAAGTGCACCGGTAATTTTATCCGCTGTCGGCTGTATTCGATTATCGATTGGTAGCTCCAATCGGCGACAACCCTGAGCAAGAGTTGCTAACTCTTCTGCGGTTGTTTGTCGAGCTTCGACTATCTCGGGCTCCTTAGACCAAAGTAGATAGTCAAAGAAATCTACTTGAGAGCTCGATTCTGGAGCAGGCAAATTGTTGTAGTTGTCCAACAACTCTTGAATTAATAAGTTTCCAGACCAACCGTCAGTCACTATGTGATGAATGACCAAAGCAACTGAGTGTTGTTTTCCTTGGCTTATACAGCAAAATCTTACCAATGGACCGTTAGCCAAATCGAATGGCTTCTCAATTGCGAGTTGTAATTGCTGTTGCTGAGATGTTTCATTACTAACTTTTAAAACGATTGAGTCGACTTCGGCTCGTTCTGAAATAGTTTGCAACAATGAATTATTGTGCTCTCTAAATCGTGTTCTTAATACTCTATGGTTCTCAACTAACATCAATACTGCTGTGGTCAACTTTTCAATATCCAGCTCTCCAACCATGCGTACTGCTGCCACCATATGTAAGGCAGGATTGCCTGGCACGAGTTGATTAGCCCACCAAAGAGATTCTTGATTATCAGATAATGGATAGTCTATTTGAGTTTCATATCGAGTTATTGGTTTAACTTGACTGCCGCCTTTTTGTATTAACTCATCCACTACCCTAGCCACACGTCTGATGGTTGGCTGTTCAAATACACAACGAATGGGCAGTAAAATGTCGAACTGTTGCGATATTTTTGAAGCGATCCTCATGGCTGAAAGTGATGCGCCGCCTAACGCAAAAAAGTCAGTCGAGACACTAATACTTGGCTGTTCCAAAACTTGTTGCCAGATTTGACAAAGGGTCTCTTCCGTTGGCGTTTCTGGCGCAACGAGAGGATCATCATTAACTCTTTGTACGGTTTGATTACTCAAAGCTTTTAAGTCAATTTTGCCACTGGGCAATACAGGTAATGCGTCCAGCCTTTGGAAAGCTTTGGGAATCACATAGTGGGGTAAGGAACTGCGAAGTACTTCAACAATTTTTGAAGGCGTTACTTCACCGACATAAAATACTGCAATGTCTTTTTTTAGACTCTCTCCCATAGCAACCACAGTGAAATTCTTGATGTCATTTATTTGTGCGATAGCATGTTCAATTTCAGCGAGCTCGATGCGATAACCATTAACTTTCAACTGATTGTCACGACGACCTTTGTAAACTAAGTTTCCATTTGCCTGTTGCAATACCATGTCACCAGTACGGTACATTCTTGAACCTATGGTTGGCGAGTTTGGCAGGCTTATTTCCTTAGTTAAATCACCTGAGTTAGTTTTGTCTAAAACTGCCGCAGGCAAGAATTTTTCGGCGGTTAATTTTGCCTGTCCCATATACCCTACGGCCAGTTCTTCACCAACAATATATAGTTCACCAATAACTCCACGGGGTACCGGATTCAACTGCTCATCGAGAATTAATAATTGTCTTTCGCCAATTGCCGTTCCTATGGGAATTATTTCGCTGTTAGCGTCTGTTATTTCGGATATTACACTACCAATGGTAGCTTCTGTTGGACCATAAGCATTGTAGAAACGGCATTGTTTGCTTTGGTTCATTCGGAAAAATGATTGAATCATTTGTCTTTGAATCGCTTCGCCTCCAAGTATGACTGCTTTAAGTGAATCATTGCACCAACTTGTGAAAGCCTCTTCGGCACTTAAAATTTCTTGGAAATAACTGGGTGTAACATTGATAAAGCTAGCTTTGATATTTCTTGCCCAATCAACAAGTTCGGTACCAGACATGAGTTCTTGCGTCGGTAAACAAAGGGTTGCTCCGATTGAAAGTGCAGAGAATATTTGTTCAATGGATGGATCAAAGCCCATATGCGTTAATTGCAGAATTCGATCACTCGGTGAAACCTCGAGTTGACGGGTAATGGCGTCAATATAACAGGACAAACTGTGGTAGCTGATCCCAACAGGTTTCGGTAAACCTGTAGTACCAGAAGTGAATATTTTGTAAGCCAAACGTTCTCGAGTGATTTGTGGTTTGTTCGTTGGCTTTTTTAGATCCTCAGTCAACTGAGTGAAGATCAATGTTCGGCCCAACGGTAATTCATCAATAGATTTTTTTTCTGACTCAGATCCTGATTCGGAAACAACCATCATTGCTGATGCTTGATTCAACATAAACTCACGCCGCTCTAAGGGTAAGTTGGGATCGACTGGTAAATAGCAGGCTCCGATTTTTATCACGCCAAGTAAAGTGGTTAACCAATTTAAGTTTCGTTCCATACTAATTGCTACGGTATCACCTACTGTTACACCCTGATCTTGTAGCGATTGCTCAACGTGTTTAATAGCAGTATTAAGGTCTGCATAAGTGATAGGGTTACTGCCATAAATCACCGCGGTTTTTTCAGAATACAGGCTTATTTGCTTTGCAATTTCAGTGAAGAGATCAAATGAAACTCGAGTAGTTTTTGGTGTTGGAACCACAGAGTTCATTTGATCGGATGGTGTCTGAAGTAACCAATTTAATTGCTTTGAATCTTTCAACATGGCTAACAAAATGGATTTGAAAAGCGTCGCCATCCCTTCAACATGTTCTCGACTGAACATTTCAAGCCCTGTGATTGCACCTTTTAATTCGCCAGCGTCATGCCAGAAATTTACCGACAAAGGGATGTTAGTATGAATTTCTCCATGACGGCTAACAATGGTGTCATTGTTGTCCGCATAATCGTTATAAACTCGGAAATTGGTGTAGTTAAATAAGGTCTCAAACCACGTCTGCCCACCAGTCAATGCCATTATGTCGGGTAACGGATAACGTCGATGAGGCAACATCTGTTGCTCGGAGGCAGCGACTCCTTGAATGAGTGATTCCCAATCTTCCACACCCAAGGCGTACCTCAGCGGTACTGTATTCAAAAATAACCCCACCGATTCGGCGCCGCCCACCTGCTCCGGCCGACCATTACACACCAACCCGGTCACCACATCACCACGACCGCTGTACACACTCAGCATCTTCAGATGAGCGGCCAACAACACACTCTTCAACGGCACCGCCAACCGACGCGCTAAAGCTTCTAACGCTTCCGTTTCTGGCGCCGATAATTGCAACACCGCATCGACCATCTCACCCACCGCTCCTTGGCCTTCCTGAGGGAGTGATACCACCTCAGCCCCGGCTAAGGTCTGCTGCCAATAGGCGCGCGTCGCATCACTCGCCAACGCCGCTTGCTCTAAAGCGATAAAGTCCCGATAACGACACGCCAACTCCCGCAGCGGATACGCCTCCCCTTGCAATAAATTGGCGTAGCCCCGCAATAACTCGGTGGTCAATATCGATTCACTCCAGCCATCCCACAAACTGTGGTGGGTGCTGTAAGTCAATTGAAACATCTCATCGCTCAAGCGGTGCACATACACCCGCATCAATGGCGCCTGCTCTATCACTAACCGGCGCTGCCGCTCGCGTACCGCCCATTCGGTCAAATAGTCGTTCTGCGCCGCCAGGGTTAAATGGCGTAAATCCTCTTCGCCTATCGGTAACGACACCGACGACTCCACCAGCTGCAACGGCTCACTGAAGCTGGCTAAATCAAACCGGGTCCGCAAGATATCGTGCTGCTCCACCAACCGGTTGACCGCCTGTTGCAGTAAGGCACCATCAAACGGCATCTGCAAGCGATAGGAAATCAATTCGTGATAAACGTCTTCGCCTTCATTCAAGCCGCCGTGATACAACATCCCCAACTGCAATCGACTGGCTGGGTAAGCGTCTGCCAGACCCGCCGGTAACAAGGCCCGCTCTGAGTCCTTGAGCAAACTGAAGGCCGTCACCTCTGACGTGGCTTCATAAGGCACCAGTGCTGGGGCCAATTCAACAATGCTCGGTCCTTCAAATAAGCGCGGTAATTCAAACTGCCATCCCTGCTCGTTGAGCGCCCCTTTCATTTGGATGGCCAATAAGGAATCGCCGCCCAAATCGAAAAAGTTGTCTTCAATCCCCACCTGCTCCACCTGTAACAACGCTCCCCAAACCTCACACAAGGTGCGCTCCAAGTCATTCCGTGGCGCCACATAGCTCTGTTGGTAGCGGTCGGCATCACTCACCATCGGTAATCGTTGTCGGTCGATTTTACCGTTGGCGGTTAATGGGGTATCGGTCATTAACACCAGCGCCGCCGGCACCATATACTCCGGTAACCGCTGCCG
>NZ_SUNB01000005.1 GCF_007570825.1 Pleionea sediminis
TGGATTTGAGTTTACCGAAGGGCTTTCTTATTTTGGATGAAAAACATAACAGAGCATTGGAATCGACGCGAACAACGCGCGTCTCAATTTGGCGTTATGCACAAATATGAACTACATACCTATTATATTTTTATTTTTTATAGCTTTAGAAGCTTATGGGAAAGAGATCGTGACGGATTCGTTTAACTATGACTCTTTCAATGAATCAAAGCATATGCTTGAGTGGCTTCACCCATCGCCATTCGACGCAATAAGGTCGAACTTCGAAGAAAACTTCGAAGAGCAAGTTCCTGGTTCTAAACTAATGGGGCTGAAAGTCTTAGGCAAGCCTGAGTGGCTAACTGGAGCTATTCCTATTGACGATGATGAAGATCACGTTAGGCTAAGAAGAGCTGGCGTCGCGTTTGCGTTTTCTGTAAGAGTAAGCAGTCCGGATAACGTAATTCATGAGATAAAAGGAGTTTACACGTGGGTTGGAGTAAATATGGATATGCCCGAAAAAGAAATGCAGCGAACCTGGGTAGATATAAACGGAACGCTCGATGAATACGGATCGGATGGTGCGCTTCGCCAACGAGTATACTTTGAGTCAGGCGAAGATCGATGAAAAAGATAAGCATAACAAAGGTGTCATGTACGCAGCAGCTTGCTGCAGGACTCGCCTTTCGGCTCGCCTCATACACAAGCGTTAGCACTACAATGAAGTTAGAGATATGAGATGGATTGGCCCTTTATTTAAAAACGCTGGAGGTTGGGAAGCTTTCGTAGCTTTCGAACAAGGAAAGTGGTTCGTAGATAAAGACTCACCTATAGAAATCGGAACTGGAAAGTCCGGGGTAATGTTGCTGCCTCTTCTTCAAAAGGGGTATGGTGAAAACTTTGAAAAGCAAATTACTATTCTAGAAAAGGGGCTAATGTCTGTCGGCCAAGACCCAAAGAATGCTCTTCAATTTCCATTTTATGTGCCTGTTTTGACTGCTTACAAGCATATGCCAAACTGGTGTGATTCGGCAGTTAATTGGCTTGGTGATATACACCTATCCCGCGAGCATGCGATGGAAATATTCGATGCTTGTCATACGCTAGCAATAAGTCAGAGTGTACGGCAAACAACCATTAAATATATAAACAAGTGGTCAAATGAGAGAGGGTTCCATTTTGCAAGGCCCTAGTGCTAACAAAGCAATCAACCGGACTTCGCATTGCGTGGTTCGCTTCACTCACTTTACCACGCAATGCTCCGCTCAGTTATTGCGGCGTTAAATAAGTTATGAAAAATTTAGCTGAATTGAGGAAAAAATATTTTAACCCTCAATTTGAATATAAGTTTTATGAAGATCCTCATTATGCAATTGTGTGCTTTGTTAGAGCGCTAAATAAAGAAGATGTATCTGTTTATAATAGTATATTTAAAGGAGATCCTCCTGGTTTCGGGTATGAGTGGGGAAGCCTTTGTGGGTTCTTTGATGAAGAGTGGATGCCGACTTTTAAAGTGCCAAAATTTCAAGCCGGTGAATATTATGTAGTGTCTTTAGAAGACGATGATAATTCTATCGCAATATATAGTCGAGATGAGCTTGGTGGTTGGTTGGCTTTAGGATTAAGTGATTATAATAGAGACATTTTAAAGATATATATGAATGTTGATAAGGTTTTAGACTCGATTAGCAAAAAGTTAAATCGTCAGTCTGATTGGAGTAATCTATCAACTTTATTTAACAATCCAAAGCAGTAGATGAACTACTGTTTGAAGCGTTATGTTTCGAAGGAGTCTTGATGGGATATTCTATAAGTGGATTAGTTACTAGTTTTAAATATAAAGGAAACTTGCCACACAAATATTTAATCAGTGACTTTGTGTTTATTCCGTTAGACTCAAAATCGAATGGATTTAAAGGGTTTTCCGAGAAACCATCCGAGGAATTAACACCTAAAATTAAGCGTTTGGCAAAAGAGATGTCATATGAGGGTAAGGTTGCTTTTATCGAAGCTGACTTCTTTGGTGGTTCAGGAGAGCAATGCGCTATGGTTTGGGAAAATGGGAAACTAATATGGGGCCCTAAAATTTCAACTCATGATAGTAAAAATGATGATGTAGGTGCGATAAACGAAGCTTTGGTATGTTTAGGCGTATATCCACACGGTGAAAAAGATGTATTTAGCACTTTGAATCTTGGCTGGAATAGATCAAACGCTGAATGGTTAGAAGAAATTAATAACTTAAGTAAAAATTAACATAACAAGTTAATTAAAGTGACCCCTATTGGGCACATTATTAAGGCGTTAAATGCCAAAGGAATATATGAGCTACGATCATCCAATCGAAAACGTCGAAAATGACGTACTTGTCGTCTCTGTTGTAGGCTGTGACGGCAGCTATTTTATGTGGCAAAAAGGCCTCACCGAAGAGGTTGGTTCTGATGACGGCATATATTTTGAGTTTGATGACCAGATAAATGGTCGTCACAATCAAGTTAAAGAATGCACTGTAACCAATGATGGTATTCACGTAGTGCTCGCCAATGGTAACTTGAAGCATCTTTACTTTCCGCTTTACTTTGATAAATTCCAAGAATTACAGGCAGGACTAAAAAAAATATACGCTGAACTAGGTGACATCGTTGAATTCAGCATTTAACAAGGCACTCAAGCGAGGACGCAGCGATCTGCGCCGCTTAGCTTGGAGTTAACTCTCAAGGGAAAGCATGAGCAATCAGAATAATTTCGATTTGGAACTTAAAGAGCTAAAAGAGGCGACTACAGATAAATGGCTTATGCAGCAATCGCTAGATTTAGCTGCTTTTGAATCTCTTTATACTTACCTTGAACAAAAATCAGAACTACTCAAAGATCAGAGCACTGTATCGAAGCAACTTGTTCAGGTAATCCTTGATGCCTTTAATGCACTAGAGTCGGCGGGTAATATCCAGCAAGCAAACAAATTCATGGTGCTTTTAGGTTTAATTGTACGTAATGAGGCAGCAAGTGACCGTAAATCCGGTGTACCAAGAATCATCTAAAGAGTTAACAAGGCAAAGCAGTAGATGAACTACCGTTTGAAGCGTTATATTTAAATGAGAGTTAAGTTTTGGGTAATAAGTTAAAGATTAGGGTCATTGCATGCATACTATGTTTGCTAACAGCCGCTTTTGCTGTGGATAGGTACATAGCTTGGAAAGTTTTAGAATATTATTTTCATGAAAGTGACTATTCATACTATGGCTTGTACCCTCTATTTCTTTTGATAGTTTCTATCTACTTCCTTGTCTGCGTATTTAAAGCTCGATTCAAAATTTGGAGTAACAATTAAGTCGATAGGAAATATAACAAGAGTCAGGAGTTAAACTCGTGCTTCGTAAACTCAGACAGGTGTTAAATTTAATATATGGCCTTACCAAAAAATAAATCGCGTAGAATTTCTGTTGACGATATTGATTATCGTTACGCGATTTCTATTTCATGGAAAGATGATGGGAATTTTGACTTTAATGTCACTGTGCAAAATGAATCATCAAATGGAAGTAAACTACTTCTTAAAGGATTAGTGACGCGAGATTTTTGGCTAGACTTTTCTGATAAAGTTGGGGAGCAGATTGATAGTGATTTGTATCCAACTATCACCCCTAGACATATAGCTTACTTTATCAGGCAGGCAATTATAGATGGATGGAACTCGGAAAAGCGAGTGAAAGACTTTATCCTGGAAGTAAGCAATAAAGATTTAACCAGATAATGGAGAACGAAAATAAAACAACGTTCTTTTTATTTGAGCGTATGAGCAACAAGATAATGAAGAAACTTTTAGCATTAATTTTGGGGTATTTAATAGCAGCTTCCTCTGCTATTGCAGATGATAGTGGAGATTTGACCAGCGAGTTGTGGGTCATGATTAAAATAGACACGCCTTTTAGAACACAGAATGAGATTGAACTCGTCGAAGTTGTTACTTCAGCGATCGAATCTAAAGGCAGTGGTGAACTTGATGGGCATAGTAGTGGTGGATTTCAGTTCGAGTTTAACTACTATGGCATTAAAGATTATGAAGCCGCAAAAAATATGCTCGAAGAAATATTTCAGAAAAATTATCCAGAACTTACTTATACGATTTCTAATGAGTACCAAGTGAAGTATGAAAAGCTCTAACAGGGATTAGATATGGATTGGCTAAAAAGTAGTCCCACAATTTAAATAAGTGTTAGGGCGATAAATGTTTAAAAAAGTGCCAGAAAAATGGGAGAAGTATCGGCGGAAAAACTTAGTGGCTTCGTTAGGGTTAGTCTTCGGGTTACCTTTAGTTGCAGTGCTTGTAGCTACAATCAAAGTTTGGCTGCCAAATTACGCTGAATATTCATTCCAAACCTTATCAATAATATGGTGCGCTCTCTGGGGCTGGTCGGCATTTTGTGTGGTTCGTTGGCCTTGCCCCAGATGCGGAGTACCTTGGTTATCTCATCAAGTAGCAGAATTTGGTGCCAAGCAGTGTTGTTCTCAATGTGGGTTATGTTTATATGAAGAGCCTTAACAACCACATCAAGATCCCACGCCAGAATGCGGCGACCGACGTGCGGATTATGTGCACGTTAAGAGCTCGAATATGCAGTTTATGTAGCGAATTTTCGGTCGTAAACTGTCTAACGCTCATATTAGTAAATGAGTGAAATCAAGGGGTTATATTAGAAGTTGAGGTGAAATTGTTAGACAGTGGTGGTGCTCTAACTTGTTGAATTTAATATAAAAACCGGCATTAAAATAACAGACTTTTAATCAATTGGTCGCAGGTTCGAATCCTGCACAACCCACCATTATTTCGAGAGGCCGCATAGAAATATGCGGCCTTTTTTATTGCATGGAAATTTGGAATAAAAATTAAGGATGATTTGCTATCGCTTGAATCGAGAAAGCTCGCTCATTGCTTGAATGTCTTTTTTTTGAAAAGAGCCACTCGGTTATCAGAAAGAATATTGCAATTGTCTATAATTTACACATAACTTATCAAGTCAGCGATACAATTGCGCGTACCTCGCAATTGATGCTGCTTTTAAGCGTTATACGCCAAAGGAGTTAGTGTGACTATTAAGTCAATATTGATGGGAATAGCTTTAATATCTTTTCTTTTCGCACTACTTAACACTAGTTCGATCACGGAATCTTTTTTCTTTAGTAAGCAAAAAAAGTTCTGGATGTTACTGCTTAACTGGTTAGTTCCTATAATAGGGCCTGTGCTTGTCTATAAAATGATTCAAGCTTCTTTAATTAAAAATGGTGCTGTAACAGGTGATAATAATTCTAGTACTTATTATGGAGCTAACTCAGTTTCAGTTTATGACTACTCTGATAGCAGTGGTGGAGGTGAGTAATGGCCTATAACAAGGCATTGGAAAAAACGACGCAAAAAACGCGCGTCTCAATTAAGTGTTAATTGAAATATGAATTACATAATTACTTTTTTACTTATTATATTGTCGTTTTATTCTTCTGCGGAAGCATTAGAGAACAAAGAGTGCAATGAAGATAATCCTGGATACATTGAGTTTTTCTTAGTAGTTGATGCAAAAGGCGAAGTCGGTGAGTTAGAGCTAGTATGTGAAAGCTCTAAAGGTGATTTCAAGAAAGTTGAGGCATCATTGTTGAAAATGTATTCAAAATTACAAAATTTTAAGTTTGAGCCAAACTCAAAGCAAAAGGTTTCAATTTATATAAACAATTAACAAGGTAAGGCATTGGAAACTTAATCGCTTAACGCGCTTAATTTCCAATGCTCACGACGTTAAGTATCTATATGGAAACTATTGCATTAATACTACTTATTGCAGGTGTATTACTTTGTATCAACAACATATATGCGAGTTGGCTTCGTTTTCCAATACACAAGTATTTGAAAAAACGACCAGATGAGGAGTTTGTATTTGTATCTGGCATACCGTTATTTGGAAGTTTGTTTGTAGTAATTGCTTTGCTTCTTTCATCAGTAAATGTATATGTTTATTGGTTTAGTGTTTTGCTAGCTTTACTAGATACGGGCGGTATCCATTGGTATCTAGTAACCGTTTTATATTCAACTAGCAATGAAAAAAATACTTAACAAGCCAATGTACGCCGCGCAAAAACACCGCTACGCGGTAGGCGCTGGACTCAAACACGCTGGCGCGCGTTTTCGCCGGTAATTGGAACGTTAGCTGTAAAGGAAAGATAGAATGGAGAACTCAAACTGGGAATCTTTGTTTCAGGCAATCAAATCAGAGTTACCATTTACTCCTCCTTTTCAATACAAGAAGTATGAAGAGCCTCCATACCCTGAAGTCTTCGACGAAGACGTATGGTACTTAGGCGACTATTCGTCAGAATTTTTGTTACCTTATTCAAAACTAGAATGGATTGCTATAAGACCACGATACTTAAAAAGTATTGGTCGCCTTCTTCCTCAAAAAATAGTTTCGTGTGAACAAGAGCTTTTGGCTCTATTAAATAAATTGAATATCAATTTTAAGAATGAAAATGATAAAGTGTTCATCAGAAGTTCCAGCTAACAAGCCACAGCATGATGGACGTCTCAACAAGTTGCTCCGCCCATGTGTGGAGCGTTAAATGTAGAAATTATCGAGTAGGTATGAAAGTAACACAGGAAATAGGGAAACTGATTTTAAAGGACGGTCTATTGTCTCCGGTTTATGAGATTGAAATAGACTTAATAAAAAGATGGAGTATTGTCGCTGAAGAAAATGGGGCGACATACTATTCTTTTCATTTACCTGGAAGCATTCAAAACGTCAGCGTATCTTCAAAAAAAGCTGATGATTTAAAATATGAGATAGATGAAATATCGAAAATATTAAATATAGAACCGGATTTAGATATTTCTGAAAGTCGATTGTCAGTAACTGATGGCCTAATAGCTGTTGATGTCGGTCTTTCTATACCGTTATTAGCTGCTCTTATTGGGAGTAGCTAATACTTAATTTAACAATGCGCTGAAGAAAGGCGCTAAGAACAATCGCGCTTCTTAGCGAAGCGTTATGTGTCACGAGTATGAAAGTAATAGATTCTGAAAACCAGGCATGGTTTCTTTTTGAGCATGAAGGTAATTTGTATCTAGATGCAAACTGCAACATGAGCGCATTTGGCTACACCTACATGATTGAGCTTAATGCTGAAGAGGAGGAACAATATCAAGATGGTGGCCGCGAGTATCTAAACAAACTTGCTCATGACATCCATTATTCTGTTCCAATTGCAAAAGATGCAACGTCAATCTACAAAGGGCGTGATGTATCAAAAGAATTTTCAGGGTTAGCAACTGAGGCTGTTAAAACATGGCGAGAAGCCAACAATGGTAGCTAAACACATAACAAGCAAAGGCAGCATCGCCCTGCGGGCTGGACGCGCTAAATCACGCCGCTGCTTTGGACGTTATATATAAGATGAAGCAAGAAAACTCATACTGGAAAGAATTTATCGAAGATGGTGAAACTATCATCAAGATAAACCTATACGAGAGATTTCATCTTAAGATACTTACTAGATATTTGAACTCACTAAGAAAGAAAAGAGTACCGAAAGATACTAAATTTGGTTCATTTAGATGGAGTGTATTAGAATTTTTAAAATTCATTACAAAATATACATCCTCTAGATCACTAGATTTATTTTGGTTCAGAGTTGAAGCTGCTTGGATACTGAAAAGTAGTACGCGAAAAAGATTAGGCTTTAATTGCTACGAAGTTACTTTCACTAGAAAGGATCATATTAATCCAAGCGATATCAGAATGAATTTTAAGAGCTATAAAACTGTAAATGAGCTTCGTAAGCATATATAACAAGTTGCTCAAATACATTCCTGCCACAAAAAGCGTGGCCTCCATGGGACAGCCTACACTACGTTTCGGCTGCCCCTTAGCAAAACGTTAGCTTGAGTATAAAAATGAAACAGACTCTACATGTTTTTTCAGGAAAATTTGGAACAAGAGAGAAAGCTTGTCTTTATTCTGAAGAGCAATGGGAATCCCCAGCACCTGATGACAGCTGGTCGGATGAAGCATACTCCGAGTGGGAAGATAGAAATCCATCTTGGGATCTTGAAGACGAATTAGATGAGTATCTTGATTCTGACTTTATCGAAACTATTTTTGGAAGGGGAATGGTCAAGTATCTTGAAACACAGTTGCTGAATGACTCAGACAAGCTGAAAGTAAGAGATGTGATACCGAAAGAACATGATACGCTCGTTTTGATAATGAGCGCTGCAGTAGATGAAAAAAAGGTATCTTTTTTTTCAACATCCAAACTGGATTACCATGGAGAATATCTTTGGAATCCAAATGGATAAATGTCCGCTAACATCGCCTTCCAGGGGAGTGGGTACACGTTGACGCTTTTTGTAGGTTGAACTAAACCAATCAATTTTGCCTGTCTCAGGTTTTCGGCAACAAGTGCCCGACTCCTGAAGGCGGGCGTTAGCTATATGACTTAGAACGATGAGTTGTCCAGTGTAATAAGGGCAAAACATCACTTAATCAAAAGAGAGTAATATGAATAATAAAAAGCAAAAACAGATCGAAAATCCACTTGCATTTTGTCTTGGCATTGGTATCGCAATCGGATCAGGTCTTGGCGTGAGTTTAGGTGTTGCTTTTGGCCTTATTGTCGACAATTTGGCCGTTGGAATTGGTTCCGGTATAGCTATTGGCAATGGCTTAGGTATATCAATTGGTGCATTGATTGGTCTGGCTATGAAAAAGAAGCAGGAAGAACAAGCAAGTTTGAATGATGAAAAAAATAGCTAAAAAGCAGCAGCTAAACCGAGAGCCAACTCGCTTTCGCTAATCGTTGAGCCTGTTTCGAGTATTATTCGAGGCTCGAATAAGGTTGTTTATACAGTGAATTTTCGGTCGTAAACTGTCTAACGCTCATATTAGTAAATGAGTGAAATCAAGGGTTTATATTAGAAGTTGAGGTGAAATTGTTAGACAGTGGTGGTGCTCTAACTTGTTGAATTTAATATAAAAACCGGCATTAAAACAACAGACTTTTAATCAATTGGTCGCAGGTTCTAATCCTGCACAACCCACCATTATTTCGAAAGGCCGCATAGAAATATGCGGCCTTTTTTATTGCATGGAAATTTGGAATAAAATTAAGGATGACTTTCTCTCGTTGGAATGAAGAATACTCGCTCATTGCTTGAATGTCTTTTTCTTGAAAAGAGCCACTCGGTTATCAGAAAGAATATTGCAATCGTCTATAATTTACACATAACTTATCAAGTCAGCGATACAATTGCGCGTACCTCGCAATTGATGCTGCTTTTAAGCGTTATGCATCAGGTAGAATTTAATGCACATTAAATGCGATAAGTGTAATGCGACAGAAAATTGGCCTTCTGATACTCGGTTGTATTGTTATTACGAAGGAGAATTGGCTTTAGGATTGGATTTAGATGACGCACCTATTATCGATATGATGTGTCAAACATCATGGTGCTATAGTTGTGAACAGATAGTAATTACAGAATATCTTGTGCCCAAGGAGCAGATTGAAAGTGTGATTGAGTCACTTAGTTCAGATATTGAAGAATTTGAAAAGTCTTTAAAAAATGTAACCTCTCGAATTGATAAAAGAAGATTGTCTTTAAGAATCAAATATAGGCTCCGAAGTATCGAAAGATACAAGTATATTTCAGATAGAACTGTGGGTAGAAAGCAAATTTATTTGAATTGTGGTACACCAGGAAAGCATGAGCCTTTAAGTGAGTTTCTCAAACATGGCGTGCATGTTGGGTGTGGAGGTCGTTGGAAAGAATCAGGAATAATAGGCGGTGGAAGCTGTTATAGGTTACCTTTATATTTGTATGATTTTAATGCTGAGTTTTTAGGTGTGGCAACCAGTGAGAACGAAGGACCTTATTTAGTTACCGAGGTTAAAGGTGCATAACAAACTGAGGCACGATGAACTCTGCACAAAAAATTGCATCGTCATGTGCGCAGGACGTTATGCATCAAAGAAAATTTGAGTATGAATGAAGTTGAGAAGAAGATTCTTGAGAATGTATTTGACTCATTGGATCGGTTATTTGATCGAGAGTGTAATGTAATTGACGTTTACGCTCTGCTATTTGCATCTGAAGCGGCATGTAAAAATTCAGAGGCAGTTTTACTTCACGAATATGTAGTGAAGCTTGAGAGCATAATCCGTAGTGGTGAGCCTGAGGAATCTCAACGAGATCAGGCGTTAGTTACAACTAATAAGTTGCGTGTAGAGCTAAATGAATTATTACCCGTACAGCCACATGCATAACAATCGCCAGCAACCAGCCCGTTCCAGGCTTTGGACTAAAAACTCACTGGCGTTCATTTTTAGCCGCTGTGGCGGGCGTTATGTTTAAAAGGGTAAAAGGATGAACACCAAAAATATCGTCTCTTACATTGAGATTGATGGCCCAGCTAAGCAAACCAATCATGCAGTAGAAGTTTATGTAACTTTAACTAACGATGAAAGGCGTTGGTGCTTTTTTCACAGTCCTGAAACTGTAAAAAACTGTGGTGATTATATAGATGGCACAAATATAAGAATGCATTATGGTGAAAAACATATGTTTGTTTTGTCCGAAGTAACTCAAGATTCGATCAGGAAGACAATCAAGCAACTAGATGAAGCTGGTAAAATTTTAGAATGTACAGTATCGATATAGTAAAACATAACAGAGCCAGGCATTTCGCTGCGCTGGATTCGCAACAAGTTGCTCGCCCATGCTGGCGGCGTTATGCCGTTTAGCGGGTTAAGGCTCTAATATGACTTATAGTGGCGCAGGAATAATTGCTCTTTTACCAGTATTGCTGCTATCGATATTGATAAACTCTATTTGGTTTGTAAAAGGTAGTGGGAGTAGCGGCTGGAAAATACGCGTTCTTTCGATCTATGCAGTAATGATCATCATGCCATGGTTTGCACCTTTGATCCTTGGGTGGGAGTTTGTCAGTAATAGCCGGATTTTCGGAGCTGGTATCGTTGTGTCAGTTTTATTGTTAGTTTTTGGTGGTTTTGCTATACCAGCTATTTCAAATTCTATATTAAGGAAGCAAAGTGAAACGGCATAACAATACGCATCACTCGCTCCCGTTGGTCGCTGGGACGCCAAATCCGCTGACTCGTTTTTGTCTCCCGTGTGCTTTGCGTTATACAAACCCAATATGGAGAAGCTTACACATATGAAAAAATTAATGGTTATATTTGGTTCACTTATTTCCTTGAATGCGTATGCAGTCGGTCACGTGATAGATGCTAAAATAGAATCCGTATATTGTGGTTATCCTAGTTCTCATCAAATGTGTTCTGTTACATTTAGCAAGCCTATAATTGATAAGGATTCTTGCCATACATCTAGTGAACGTATGCAGTTTAAAGTTGATACAGATATCGGGAAAGCACTTCTTTCAATTGCGTTGTCTGCTCATGCAACACAGAAAAATGTCGATGTTTATAGTACAGGTTCCTGTACTGTTTATAATGGACTGGCGGATGTAAATTGGATAACTATTAAAAATTAAATCACAGCAAGGTAGAACAAAGTGCTGGAGAAAGTCGCCAATAAACAACAGCGCTTCTCAGCAATGCGTTAGTGCTATGAACACGTTACAGTCACATGAAGACGAATTTGATGCAGGTGAAGTGACTGAGTCTGGATTTGCGGCAATAAATGATGCTGAGGGCTACGGTGCCGCATCGTCTATTGGGGCGGGTAGTGTCAGCATCGCTAAGATATGGAAGGCATTTAGACTTGGTAAGTCTCTGAAGCTATATTCTAAGAATAAGCATATTGTTAAACCTGAAACAGAGAGCGAACTCACTAGCTGGTTTGAGCAACATTTTCCAGCGTGTTATGGTGAATACCTTAGAAATGCGAAGCACTAACAAGAACAGGTAGGTGAAGCTAACGACGCTCTCCTGCTGTAAGCGTTAGGTAACGTAAAAGAATGTTTAACTACGACTCAAAGTTAATACAAATATTGAAGGCTTTGGGTGAGAACTGGATAATTCAAGACTATCAATTAGCCGGAATGGGTTGGGTTGCAGTAATATCAAGTGACGCAGTTAAGTTTTCTCTACATTCTGAGCGAGGTTGGGTTGATATCTATTTCGGTAAATATCAAGATCAAAATAAACTCGGTTGTAAAAGTAAAGTAGAAGATATTGTTCACATAATCGTGAAGAATGTTACCTAACAAATAACTTAAAAGGACGCAAAACGCTTGGTTTGAGTTCCTTAGTTGATAATTGTAGCCAAGCTTTTATGCGCCGATTAGTAAGGCGTTATAACTCTAGGGAAAGTTTGGACAGTTGAACAAGAATGAAATACCTAAATAGCGCGATAGCTTCGGACGGCGGAACAACTTGGCTTGCTCTTAAAAATGGGGAGGATGAGTTGTTCGAATTAAGGCTCGACAAAAAAATAGGAAGTAGCACTTCGAATAGGCTATTTGTAAATGAAGTTATGATCGAAGTGAGCGAAGAGGAAAAGTGGGTAGAAATACTTCGAAAGACAATTTCTGAATCTGCCTTCGAGTACGAAGGTGAGAAAGAAATGATTGAACATGTAATCTCTTCATTGGTTAGCCGAAAGTGAGTTATAACAAGTTTGTCAAGCATCGCTACACACCTACGGTGTTTCGCTGGACTCGCTCCTGCGTCGCTCGCCGTTTACAAAAGCGTTATGGCTGATCAAAGTATGGAGAAAAGTAAGTTAGAACTGGATAGGTGTATCCTATTTCCTCGTACCAGAGAGGCTGTATCAGCAATTGAAAATGGGGTGCTTGATAGTAGGTTTGAAGTAGAGGTAATTGATCTCGACTATTCATCTTTGTCAAAATTAAGACTTTTTGGTTTCTTTTCGTATCCTAAAGAATCTGGTTTGAGCGTTACAAAAAATAGTTTCATCAAAATATCGTCAGTTGAAGTAGAGCTTGCAGTGGAAACGGCATTGAAGTCTCGAAAAGAAACAAATGATCGTCTATTGACAAAATTAATTGACTCTTTTGTTGAAAAGGCTAAGAGATCAATTCGACAGGAATTACCAATATGGTTCAATACGTAAGAGGCCATAACAAGAGGCTTCAGCTGATAGCTGGTGCTACGCGCCTTTGGTGTTAC
Source organism: Pleionea sediminis (assembly GCF_007570825.1). Lineage (GTDB taxonomy): Bacteria > Pseudomonadota > Gammaproteobacteria > Enterobacterales > Kangiellaceae > Pleionea > Pleionea sediminis. The sequence continues at coordinate 13,141 of NZ_SUNB01000005.1, forward strand.
TCGCTGGCGCTCAAACAAATAACACAAAAGTCGCTCCGCACCAGCTACAGCTGAGCCGGACGTTACGGATATGAATTAGAATGTTCCGAAAATTAATAATCATATTTATACTGTTGCCTCAGCTAACGGTTGCTGGCGAACTAATCCAAGACTGTCCATTTACTGGTAAGTACTTTGCTTGCGAAAAAGACAGAGAAGTGACGCAGCTGAGCAAGCACAAAGAACTTGTGGTCAGAGAGGGAAATAAATTAACCCTACTATCAGATGCCGGAGATATTATTCGCAAGAATTCACCCAAAGGAACTGAGGGGTTCACTGGTGATGATGGTAGTATCAACGCCAAGTACTACTTCTATCAATATCTAGAGAAGCAAGAGGTATATGTTATTGCTCGTTCTCTTTGGGAAGGAAGCGACTTTGAGCTAATCAGTAAAAATACTAAGAAGAGTATTGTTTTGCCTCAAAGGCCAATTTCTTCTCCAAACGGAGAGCTCCACATTGCTTTTATAACTGATAACTATAAACCCCATACATATCATGTTGTTGTCTACGATATATCTAAAAGCCAACTTAAAGAAGCCTTCGTAGCAAAACTCGATTATAACTAGGTAATGAACGCTGAATGGGTAAATGATACGGAAGTAAAGTTAACCTTCGATCAAGGATTTAGTGACAAGTTTGCTAATGGTGATGAAGTTGGTCGATTGTTAAAATCAAACGATGATTGGAAGTATCATGAAGCGAAATATCCGTAACCAGAAGCGGCATTGCGTAAAATTACTCGCTGACCCGCTCGCATTTTTCACATGCGCTAAGCGTTAAAGCTATGAATAAGTCTGCATCAGTTTTAAGCCTGGCAATTGTCTCTTTGATACTTTTTTCTATAGGCTATATGTATCTTGGTTCCACAAGGGATTTTGAACAATATGAGCTAATTCGAGGCTACTTTTTGTCGAGTAAAGAAAATAGTAACTTTTATGTATGTGATAATTCAGTAAGTTGGTCTGGAGCTTATACTTTTTCTGATGCATTTTCTAAGCAAAAGCTACTTGAAAAGTATTTGTTATTAACTGACGGTGAGATAAAGCCAATATATTATGAATTAATGGGAAAGATAGAGTATTCAAGCAGATCTGGCTACTCAGAAATCAGCTTTCCGAGCAAAATTTATGTGGATAAAGTAAAGTTGGCATTAGATTTAAAGAATGAACTATGTCCATATCCAGAAGTTTTGTTGGACATGGGCTTTAACAATTAACTGTTGCGCGACATTGAACTGCTCATTTTAATCGCTATTCAATGCTGCAAAGTAAAGAGTTAACCATATGAAGAAAATATATCTGTCTATGCTGCTATTCCTTTTCCCTCTATTTTTGTTCAGTAAAGAGCTTGGAATAGGTCAAGAAAACATGTCGAATGTTTCTCGGCTAGTTGATATTTTTGTATATGGCTCGGAAGTTCCTTTATCATCTGAAGTTCAAGGTGACTTCGATTTAAAGGTAATTCAAGCATCAGGCAATAGGCATGAGAGTCCACTTCTAGAAACCTGGATAGTTTTTTCTGGTGAAGGTTTTTATTCGGATATATTTAATTTGGGTGATCTTGGAGAGTGCTTTAGAGTTGTATTGATTGATAGTGATTTACTCTCAATTTGGTGTGGTAATAAAGAAAACCCGGTAGAGACTAGTGTAATAATCGAAAAGCGAGTAAATATGATCTCAATTAAAGTAAAAAATAGAGGTTAGCCAATCAATGTTGCTCGACTCGCTATCACTTGCCACAAATTGAAACGTTATATTTCTTAGGGAGACAGAATGAGATTAGCTTTGACAGTATTGGTATTTCTTTTTTGTTTTAATATATCTGCAAAAGAGGGATTTTCCTGTGCTAAACCTGAAGATAATGAGACTTGGTGGATTTCGGTGGAAAAATTCACTAAAGAAGAAGCTGAGAACGCAGTAAAAGAGTTAAGTGAACTATTGAAAAATGGTTCTGCTGGCCGCGATTTTATAGAAGTCGAAAATTATTTCACGATGATTAGAGGTTATATGTATCGCGACTTTCTTAAGTCATATAAAACCGAGTTCAAGAAAACAGATAAAGTATTACAAGATGAATTCTGCAAGTTTCTTCAAACAAAAGCGTACTATCACCACTAGAAATATAACCAGAGTTTGCAGTAGATTAATATTCGCAAGCTCCTATTAATTACTGAAACAAGCGTCATATTTACAAATGTCCCACTTTCACATAAATCAATGCGCCATCCACTTTGGTAAAAGGTGTATGCTGGCTCATGTGGGGGCTACGAAGCCAGGTGCCTTTGGGATATTGGCCATGCTCATCGTAAAATGTGCCTTCCAATACAAAGATTTCCTCACCTCCCCAATGGTTGTGCGAACAAAATTGAGTGTGAGGTGCCCATTTAACTAAGGCGACCTTCTCACCTTTAAACTCATGCAACGGCATAACCGTTAGCCCATCTACAAGCCCTTGGTGCCATGGATGGTTTTGAGTGTCTATCATTTTTTGCTCGGTGTCGTCGTGATCAAATTGATGTAGCTTTACTAATATAGTTGCACCTTCTTTACCTATATTTGGCGTGTGAGACGTACCAATCGGATTACGCACATAGCTCCCCTTCGAGTAGTTTTGATGCTCATCCGAAAATACTCCTTCAAGTACAAGGAACTCTTCGCCACCATTATGAGTGTGTGACGAGAACGCACTGTGTGGCGCATAACGAACAATAGAGGTCGCTCGTGCGACCTCATCTCCAATTCGATCAAGCATCATACGTTCAACACCTGGCATTGGAGATTGCACCCACTGGTAGTCATTAGGGTGAATCACGACATGTTGCTCGAAATCAGCATTGATTAAGGTAGTCATGTTGACCTCTGAGTAAACATTATGATGCTAGTTCCTACCAGCAATAACACCGCCATCAACGTCCCAAATAGCACCTGTCACCCAGCTTGAACTCTCTTTCAGAAGAAATACTATCGCATTGGCAATGTCATCGGGTGTTCCAATACGGCCAATGGGATGAAAATCATCAAATCCAGCAAGAGCACCATCTATTTCTGCCGGGTCGATAAAAGTTTCATAAATGGGCGTTTTTACTACCGCAGGTGAGACTGCATTTACTCTAATATTGTGATCAGCTAATTCCATAGCCATATGCTGCGTCAAAGCGTGCAATCCTGCCTTTGCCATGGAATAAGCAGAAGACGGGGTTGCTTTGATTGCTTGCTTGGCCCACATTGAACCAATATGAACAATGGATCCACCTCCATTGTTACTCATATTTTGGGATACTGCTTGGCTTATGAAAAACGTAGCCCGATTCAGTGTGGCATAAGTATCATAATCTTCTAATCCGTGTTCTAAATATGGCTTAGGATTGAAATAACCTGCCGCATTTACAAGGTATTTGATGTGCCTTTCATCCGAATTTATCACTTGAATCACTCTGTCGACATCCTGTTGCTTATAAAGATTAGCTTGTAATGTCTCTATTTTAATGCCATTCGTCGCTATTGCGGTTAGCTCATATTTTGCCGACTCTAGCTTTGCAGCGTTGTTGCCTAAGATAACAATACTGGCGCCTTGAGCAACGAGTTGTTTTGCTGTTGCCAGGCCCATGCCACTAGAGCCACCTATAATGAAAGCGATGTTTGAAGTTGTCATAAATTTTCCCCGATATATGTTAAGATTCGTAGATAATTTATCGAATCAACTTAGTGTTAAAAAGTAAGTACATATTGGTAAGGTAAGTACTTTTTGGTACATCTTTATGAAAAACAACGAAAAAAAATATTTGAAGAAAGCTGCGCCTAGTGAAAGTGCAAAGATGGTAGAGTCCATTTATGGTTGTAAATGGTCTCTTACGGTTTATCAGCTCTTGGCCGACGGAATTAATCGGCCTGGGGAAATGGTGCGTAGCATTGAAGGATTAACAACTAAAGTTCTAAACCAGTGTCTTCGTAAAAATACGGAGTTTGGGATCTTAGAGCGGATTTCATATAATGAGGTGCCACCGAGAGTGGAGTACAAGGTCACTGATTTTGGAGCCAAATTTATGAATGTTCTTGATGAGCTTGAAAAACTACAAAATGAAATTAACAATAAAATATAACAAACGCGTCAATTAGGACGCTCACGAGCTCGCGCCTATTACGCGGGCGTTAGGCATTTAATGAAAATTATTTTTTTAGCAAAGTTATTGTTTTGGTCGTTATTTTCGAATGCGTCGCAACCTCACTATTATTCATTTGATAAAGTTCTCCTGTCGGAGGGTGAAATTACAATTGAAGCGAAAACGAAAGATCATGGGAAAAAATTGGAGTTGTTGAGTATAAATACTCCAGATGGAAAAATAACACTTAATGTGGAAACAACTGAAAAAATTTTGAACCCAAAGCTTAATACGATTGGAATGGCGTTGATGCCATATGAGCTAGAAGATGGCGTTCGATATCTTAACGAGATTTCGATGTCATTTTACGGTGACAGAATATGTAAGTCAGATACAAATTCATTAAGTGGAAATTGGGCACCTGAAAGCAAATTGATAATAGTCTTTTGGGACTTAGAACATACAATAAGAATAGAAAGCGGAAAATGTGATGCCTAACCAGATGCGGCATCAGACAAAATACAGCGCTACACAATTTTGCTGCTGCGCAAGGAGTTATGAGTTCAAATGAATAAGCAAGAACTGATGATTTTGAGCCAGATCTCCTTGTTAGGAAATGTCTCTAAAAATATGCGATATGTATGTGTTAGTTTTGATTCTAAGCTTAATAAGCTTACCGTTTCTTGTTGGTGTGAATCAGAGCCATCGGAAAATGACAAGGAATTGATGTTTGGGTTTTGTGGGGAGCTAGATGGGCACTCTACGAAGTCTCTGGATACAGAAGTTGAACTCTTTCATGATGAACGTCCATACAGAGAAATTATTCAGGATGTCAATAAACGACAGATATGCGTATTTGCGATGAATGACGACTCATAACGAGAGTTAGAAAATAGGTTCGGCTAAAACAGCCTCACAATTTAAACAAGCGTTACTTTTAAATTATGAACATTAAATATTTACTGTCATATATTTTATTGCTTTTATGCGTATTCTCCTTGCCGGTTAAATCTTGCTCTGAATGGCAATATGCGAGTTTAAGTTTTACAAATAGAGCTAAAATTCAAAATGATGAGCTCAAGGATGTCTATACATTTGTATTTTGGAATGCTCCCAACGAATATGGAATGTGGCAGAATGGAAAGCCTTTGTCTGGCAATATAAAAATTACATTAACGGAGTATTTCAAAATAGATAAGGTGCATGCGCTGAGTATTCTCAATAAAATTGGTACTTCAGGTTGGGAAGCTTATGGGTTCCATACTATTCAAGAGTCGGAATCAGATCAAACTAGGCAGTGGCAGTTTAAGAAATGCAAAAATTTAAAGTAACAAGAAAAGGTTGCGGATTTGCAACCGCAACTTTAAGCGTTATTGACATCTCTGATTTAGAACGCGAGGATCAGAGCATGAGGATTCGGTATGGAGTTCTCAAGTCAATGGAATTTTATGCGGCTGTTAAATCTGTTTTATAGTTATTTGTAAAGTCTACTGTATGAAATTAAATAAGGTTAACATGGTGTTGGAATTGACGAACGAATTAAAGGAGTGATAAATTCACTATTGAAAGAGGGATTGAAAATACTTTATATTACTATTATTCTCTAAGAAGGGTGTAATTCTACGCCATCTACTAAGAATGTTTTAGAGTTCGAAAATATAAATGGATTAATTTATTTAAAAGGAGATAACAGCCCATTTACTGGTATAAACCAAAACTTTTATCCTAACGGTCAAATTTGATTTAGTATTTTAATCAAAGATGGCGTTCCACATGGATAGATAAAGTTTATTCGTATCGCTTATAAAGAAATATAACAAGTGGTTGGTGTCGCGACAGCTCAATCGCACACTCATTCCTTGCCGCACAACCGAGCATTATACGAGACTAATAATGAGTAAATATATACTGTTGCTATTAATTTTGACTGGATGCGCAAGCTCTCCAAGTGATAAAAAAATCTTAAACGCGCCTTTAGCCGAGTCTGACGATGAAAATGCGATTCATGCGCTTTGCTATAGCCATTTATATGGTGATGATGGTGCTCAAAAGAAGTGCGAAAACTTTCTTAGTGAAAGTAAAATCCTAAACATGCCTTTAGCTAATATTTGGCCTTTAGCTGAGTCTGGCGATGAAAATGCGATGCATGCGCTTTGCTACAGGCATTTATATGGTAAAGATGGCGCCAAAAAGGATTATGAAATCGCATATAAATGGTGTAAAAAATCTGCTGAAAAAGGACACAATAGCTCTCTTACGTTGATCGCAGAAATGCATTATTTTGGGCATTATATTGAGCAGGATTATGCCAAAGCATTTGAGAATTATCAGAAGGCTGCTAATCTCGAGCACGACCATGCTCAACTTGTCTTATACGTAATGTATGAAAAAGGGCAAGGAATAGAAAAGAATTTAGAGAAAGCGAAACAATGGCTAAAACGCTCTGCTAGAAATGGAAACGTTCAAGCTCAAAGATTGCTTGCCAAGTAGTTTTGTATTACCAGTGCCAGAAATTGAAGGAATAAGTAAAAGACACCCTAATTTAGGCGAGCAATAAGTATCAATGGATAATAAAGAGCAAAATATAATAAAGGCAGCTTCATTTCGATGTAAAAATTGGAAGTATCATAGGTTTATGAATTTAGTTTTGATTCTTTTAATAACTCTAATTACATACGATTTGATATTTGTTCTAAATCATCGTGAATATGGTGCTCTTTTAGGTGTGGCGCTTGGATTCGTCATTCGTTCTACATTTGAAAACTGGTCGAAACCTCAAAAAGAAGCATTGCTTGTCAAAATGGCAAATATACTTAACAATCAAAGTCGGCAGAAAAGTTAAATGCTAGTCGCGATTTATTTTCGCTGCTTCAGGCACTACGTCGTAAATGAAAGTTTTGTGGTGGAACGATTTTATGACGACATCGAGCGCTCAAAAACCGACGACTTTGAATATTACTTTGATGTGGCAAAAGCGGTGCAGCTGATTAAGTTCATTGAGCTGTTACCGCACGTCAAAGGCAAGTGGGCCAATAGTAAACGCCTTGCCAAACGCATTCAGCTGGAAGGTTAGCAAAAATTTATTGTTGCTAATTTATTTGGTTGGCTTGGTTCTTCTTATGGGGCTAGGTTACTTTGTCAGTATTATTCCTTGTCGAGGAGAGGTTGCGAGCTATCAAATTGACGACATTGGCAGGGCAGTTACGACAATTGCATTGTTTGGAATTGCAGGAATAACCGGAGCTTTCTTTTCTTGGTTTAGCTAAAAGTGTGACAGTGATAAGCTTACCTAACAATATAAAGGTAAAGCTAATTTATTTTGAACTAATGGGTAAGTTGGAATATGAAAAATCATCTGGTTAGTCAATAATTACGACTTCAAGTATCATTGTTGTAGATAGCGTTAAATTTACATTAAATTTAGAAAATGAACTTTGCTCATACCTTGAAGCTTTGGGAAATAGGCTTTGATAATAAACTGTTGTGTGACATTTAAGTGCCTCTTCCAGTCACTTACTAAATACTGAAAAGTAAAGGCGTTAAATGTGTAATAAGTCCAATGAATTACTATTATCATCAAGGTATACTGCGGCAATATCTAGTCAATTCACTAAATGAACCAAAAACATGAATCGTATTTTCAGTATCGTTTTCATCGCAGTATTACTTTGTTCTTGTTCGAAAAACGTTATCACCGATCCCAAACAAACAAATAGCGGGAGCCAAATTTCACGAGCTCAAGCAATTTCCACTATTGACCTCAAGCTAGGAAAGAATGTAAAGGCTAAAATAAAAGATGAAGAGGTTGATTTTAGCCAGCGGCAATTTAAAAGATACATCCAGCAGTATTTGGGTAAGTTTGATTTATATGACCAATCAAACAGCACAGGAGTGGTCGTAGAAGTGACCATTACCCATATGCGCGTTCGCAGCTATTTAGCATCTGCTGCACTTAGTTATGGATCAGGCCCAGACTTTATGCGCGGCACTGTTGTTGTCAAAAATGCGCAAGGAAACTTACTGTCGCAATTTGAAGTCAATGTCGTGTATGGTAAGAGTGGCATTTTTTCTGGAGGGCAAGAAAAAAGACTACTGTGGCTTAAACGTGCGTTTTCGCAGCAAATAGCGCTGCAGCTATCGGGCAATAATGACTGATATAATCAAGCGTATGTACTAAATGGAAACTGAGCGCATTAAATTTCTCTCTGAATTCACAGAAATAATAGATGAAAATATTATCGCCAACACATAAGTCGACTATGATCTCTTTTTAGATGGTGATGAACTACTACAAGAATTTGCAACGTATTAAATCGGCAGAGTTCGAACATAGGTCAGTATTTAACAAGTTGCGTTAAAGGTACAAATGATTGAAGTACGAGGTCCCGATAGCTTACAGCAAGTAACTTTTGAACCTTTTGGGACAAAAATAGATGGTTCAAATACATTTTTGTAGAAGCTCAGACATTGGAAGATGCCATAAACGCCTATTGTGAAAAGTTTAATTCTGAAATTAAGGTGTATGACGGAGAGATTGAAGATGTTCCTCTGTCGCCTGGAGAGAAAAAATATTTCTACTATAAAAGCAATGATCCGAAGTTTGGTGAGTTTTTGGTGGATATTCATATTATTAGAGCAAATGGAGAAGAGGTTTGTTTCAAACAAGATCTAACAGTTAAGTTAATGGATGGTGATTTTATAAATATTGGAATGCTTGCATGCTAATCTTTAACAAGAAATAGAAATAGAAATAGAAATAGAAAAAGTAGCAATGTTATTTATTTGAGTATCGGTCTTTTTAAAAATATAACTTAATATTTTGTTCTATAAAAGCTTTTAGTTTTTGGGGTGTTGAAAACACTACAGTGTACTTTGCTACATAAGCAGCAAAGCACAAGGAGAATTAATATTTTTAATCGATAGCTTACTCGTCGTGACCTAGGATATGATTTAACTCGGCTTGAGCACCTTCGTATTTACTGATCACTTTTTCTAATTTGTTTCGATGATAATACCAGACGGCAAATGAAAATAAGCCAAACGCAGAGAAGAAAAATAACGTCATGTATAAATAAAACGAAGGTTTTTCTGGAGATACAATATTGATTGAAAACTCTCGTTTCCCAACACCAGACTTAGAGTGGAACATTATTCTTATTAAATGTTTACCACTTGGCAGCTGTGCGAAGTGTATGGAATCTTCGGAGTTTAAATTAACCATCGGATTATTGTTCAGCGAGTAAGATATGTTTGATGGAAACTGTGAAAGATGATTGACACCAAAAACTTTTAGCGAAACCGGTGTTCCGTAGTCTATTTCGCTAGGAACTTCTGTCTTGGTATATAACGGTAAGCTTACAGGTTCAGCGCTGAAGTCAAAGTTATTGATTTCACTCCATCCATTGGTTCCGCCTGAAAACAAAACATCTTCACTTAATGAAAGAGAGTTTCGCAAAAACTCAGACGGGAAGAGGCCGCGTTTTCTGTCGAAGTTCTTAAACCAGTCGGAAGCTGATGTTTCCAAGTAAGAAATACCGTTGAGGGTAGAGAATATTATTTTGCCACTATCAACCAGATGCTCAATATCAGTGATGGTGTCGCTTAACAAATTACTGTTAAATGTCGTAAAGTTTTTATACACAGAGCCATTTTTAAGAATAAAGATGCCTTTTGATTGTGTGCCGACATATAGGGCATCATCCACCTGTTTTAAGCTCCAAATGACATGCTCGGGTAAGAATTGAGTTACTTCACGATTGGCCGTAACATTAAACAATCCATCCGTCGTTCCAATCCACAATTCATTCGAATTGGCGACTTCTAAACTTGTAATTGTTTGGCTTTTTAATCCTCGGTCAGAATTAATCGTCTTACGCTGCTTTAAGTTCAGGTCGAAAATAAAGACGCCGTGGCTGTCAGTTCCCACATATATATTTTGACCGTCAGTCTTTAAACTCAAGACAACTTCATTGGGCAGTAAGTTAGTTATTTTATTCGAGCCAGGATTAAACACGGTGAGTCCTTTAAAATGCCCAAGCCAGAGTCGACCATAATTATCTGGAATCATCGAAAGAATATTTTTCGAGGGCAGTCCCGAAACTTGAGTAAGTCGGCCATTGTCATTTTCCCACAGACCGTCACCATCTGAAGCAATCCATTTTTTGCCATTAAGCGATGTAATCGAGTGATAATGTGTACCAGGCTTGCCTTTAAAATTTTGTATGTTCAATCGATTCGGCGCTAATTGAAAAACGCCATTGTCTCGTGTGGCTGCCCAGGAGATACCCGAGGCATTATCGTGCGCAATGCTTAAAATGTAATTATTCGCAAAATATCGTTTGCACTGGTTAAAGTTTAAAAGGTTTTTGTCACACTCAAGCAGTCCGTTTTGTGTTCCCAGCAAAAAGGTTTCTTCAGTCATTTTGAAAGAATACACCGTGTCGTCGGTTAGAATCGGCGTTAGCGCTTGAGATTGTTCGTCATAAACCTTTAATCCATCGGAAGTACCGATGTAAATTTTATCGTTTACTCTATGAAATGTTTTTACGGCAACATGGTTGAGTGCAGACAGGCCCTTGGGCTGCGATTTGGAAAATCGAATTCCTGATCGGGTGCCGAGTAATAATCCACCAGAACCTCTCAGTGGCATAATGGCCGTAATATTGTCTTTAAACGTCAGTTTATTTAATTCGTTGAAGTTTTCATCAAACAGATACACTTCATTGCGAGAAGCAACGGCAATTTTATTATCGTCAATGTTATACAGCCCGTTTAAGTTAACTGTTTTACCACTGAGGAGAGTCTTTACGACACTACCATTTTGAATGACCTGTAAGCCCTTACCATCATTAAAGCCCACCCAGGCCTTGTACTCTGGAGGATGATTTTGATCCCAGGCAGGGGAGGTCTTCACAAGAATGGCATTAACTTGCGTCCCATTGATGCTATTAGAATTTGGATCGAGAGATTTTTGAAAATGCTCAAAACTTTCGCCGTTGTATCGACTCAGTCCGTTGTAGGTCGCAATCCATAGAAAACCATGGTCATCTTTAAAAATACTTGGCGATCGGTTAGATAATAATCCAGATTCAACTGTAATGTGCTTTGTACTTACGGTTTGTTTCGGTGCATTGTCAGCTTGCAGGTGGGTGCACAGAGCCGCCACAGTTACCAATAAAAGTTGGTACCGCTTCTCTTGTTGTGCTGCCCGCTTCCTGTGATCTTGAAACACCCGATAAAGCTTTTTGAGTATTGTTGTCATTTGCTTCGCTCTGGCTTTTAAAAACTACTATATAAGTAGGAAGTCTTGGATCTTCTGGGTTTCTTTTCGTTGCCCATGTTTGTCTGAGTAAATCACCGTATTGACTCCCATACTTTGCAGTAAGTCCGGCAGCATAATCATCGACCTGTTCGTCGCTGAATAATAGGGCTCCTACGTTTGTCCCGCCCAATGCGCACTCGGTAAAAACTTCTACCTGAAGATAGCTTCCGTCTGGTAGAAGTAAATTTGCACTCATATCTGCTACTTCTGCACGGTCTTCTGCGACGCTATTAGTAGCAAAATTCACAAACAAAAACAAAAGGATTGAGTTTAAATATTTCATTTTGAGAGTCCCTAAACCAAGGTATATGTGTGACATTCTATTTATCTTTGACGAGAATTACTATTTATCATTCATTCGAGATATAAAGGTTTGAGTAAATATCACACAAATAGTATTAGAACTCACAAAAACTCGAAAGCTTTTTCGACCTCCTTTAGCTCAAAATTAGAAACAGTAAGTTAATGATGCTCAAAATATGGACTAAAAGAATAGTCTGCGTGAGCATTATACCATTTGTTCATCTGCATTCTGAATTTGCCTTGCACTAAAAGTTGATTGTTTTGGTTGTTTATTAATATTTGAAATAAAGAGTTGTTTGATTTTTGCTCTGTAAAGCACAAAATTTAATCTTTCGATATTTTGTGGTAATTTGTAACCGTACAACTTTGTACACGGTTGTTTTTTGAACGTTCCTAGTTCGCACGAAACTTCTCTATTTAGTGATGAATTTATCAACAATCCTAGCTGTCATTGCAGAATCACGGTTGAGTGAAAATTATTCAGTTAGTGTGCTGGAGGAGTTCGCAGGTCTTCATTGGGAGGTTTTGAGGGTGTTAGCCATTCGTAAATCTATCTGATAAATAATGAGGTAACACTCGTTACAGAAAGTAGTATTTGGAATAATGGTAAAGTTAGGAGTTATAGTGAGGCCCTTCCTGATAAAAAATACCTCTACAAGCAACCGTGGGCTTGGCAACGTGGTAGAGGAATTGGTTGGGCGTTTGGGAATGTCAAGGTTGGAGCATTCGAGAACATACAGTATAGAATTCGGTTTAAAATTAAAGACGATACTTTGCTAGGTTATAAACCGAGGTTGGTATTTTTAACTACGGAAGCCTTGAATGATACATGACAATCCGAGGCGAATAAGACATGAAGGCATGCTCGATGTTTCCTACGTTATTTACGAGAGAATCTTGTGAATGCAAAAGATAGGCTGGATCATCCAGTAAAGAGCAAGCGACAACTTTTGGATCTGGATTTAGTTTCTGATGAAAAATCGTTTGAACTTACTCTTTATTTGTAGTCGTAATCAATGGCGAAGTCCTACTGGCGAGGAAATCTGGAGAAGGCGTCCTGGTTTTAATGCTCGCTCGGCAGGAACGAGCCCTAGTGCAAGAAAAACAGTAGGCCCGGCGGATATCCGCTGGGCGGACTTTATATTTGTTATGGAAAAGAAGCACAAGAATAGGTTGTTAGCCGAGTTTACTCGTATGATGGATCATAAGCGGTTATATATTTTAGACATTCCTGACGAGTACCAATACATGGATCCTGAGTTGGTGGACGAACTTGAGTGTAAGGTCTCTGATATCCTGGAACGAGAGGAAAACTCTTAACTCGATTATTTAGTTCGGGTGTTGTGCAATTTCTTATGACATTGTTTTTTTAGTGCTTGTTTCGAGGCGGCCTTTTATGTGTCTGTTGTACTACTTATGCTTGATTTTTAAACAGAGTAGTTTCATTTTCTATCAGACATGTTCATTAAGGAAAGACAATCAAATTGCTGTATTAAATAAGTTGGGCGCAAAGCTGGAATTCTCAAGTGGAAAAATTCTGGTGTTGGGATTTAAAAAAAGCCCCTTTCGGGGCTTTAAGCACAAAATCACAAGAATCTGGGGATACTGTTGTTTTTATTCGCATAGCCCCATTATTGATAATTGCGAAATATCAGTGCCAGAGCACTCTTTGCCTTTTGGTCCTACCAAAATTCTTTGAACAAGCGACACAAAAATCTCTGTGTTCGCAGACTGCTTCGTCAACGCTTTGGAAATTAATTATGCGCGCATTAGCATTTCTGGTTTGAAGATTTCTTTCTTTAGAGTTGTGCCGACAAACCATTTACAGACGACATCTTTTTCTTCTGCACCGCTGTTCATTAATTGTTCTTTTGTTGTATCGGGTAGCTCTTCAACAATTCCGAAAATGGTCATTTTGGTACCACCGGATTGAAGTCTTACCGTATCGCCTCTTCTCATGTTAAGCCTCATCTTTGTTTATTTTTATTAAAGTATGAATCGCAACACTTTCGAGGTTGAATTTATTTAATCTGGCGATAAATTGCTGTGCAAATCTTAGGAATAGTTTGTGACTCGATGAGATATATAATAAAAACAAAGAGTTACATTTGTATGTAATTTATACGTTTTATTGTGTGAGATATTTAAATGACTAACTATGAATTGAGACACATAAAAGTTTCATCAATTGAGACTTGGCTACAATATCTTTTCGATGGATTCTTGTGCATTGAATGGCGGTTTTGCTGGATAAATATCAATCAGTAACAATCTTTTTAGCGCGCAATGAGCTTGGTTTTTTTTAATCTTTTTGAGGGTTGATATTCAAAAAAATTTCGTTGTTTGAATGTCAAATAATTATTGAGAGTTGATTTTTCTTGAACGATTATTGACCGTAAAAATGAAAGGAATATTGAATTTAAAATAGACGGTTTTTTATTTTATGGTTAAAAAGCAAACAGAAGCTTTTATCTGAAATATAGGTGTATGATTGTCGGTTGACTTTTTTTGAACAGAAAACGAATACTAGAATCGATTGAGAAAATTCAAATAAAAGATGTCAGTGAGTATTAGGAAAATCGTGAGCGACGATAAAGGGCTGTTAACTGGTCGCGTCATTGAGGTGTGGTATTGTATAAAAGTGCAAAATAGGCATTGAGTTCTCAATTGAAAGGTAAAGCACAATTAACCCAGATGAGATAAATCTTAAGTGAGGCAATTTGAATGTTTGGATTAAAGAGAGCCATCAGAAATTACATTGAAAGGCTGCCTGCCGAATTAGGTCAGTTTGGCGAGCCTCCGTATACCAGAGAGCAAGTTGATGTTGCGGTTAGAAGAGCGAGTTTAAATGATAAACACATTCACTATGCTTATTTTATTCATTGTAATCAAATGCAGCATGTGAATGGCATCGGAGTAGATAATGGAAGTTGTACTGATATGAGAGGGACGATTGAATCTGCCATAGCTCCAGGGTTTTTGAGTAGTCTAATTTTAGGGGCTTCTTTTGGTGGCAGTAGCGATTCTTCTGGTGATTCATGTGATTTCAGCGGTGGAGCTGAATAGCTTGACTGCTTAAGTTAGAAAAGTAATCAACCCGCCAATATGCGCCTAAAGTTGGCTTTTCTTTAATGGTTATAGGCGGGAGTGTCATCTAATGGCTGTCTCCAGCATACCTACTTAATACTTTGTTCTTTTTTTATCCTCCGAATAGCGAAAAAGCTCCGATTTTTCCTATCTCAATAGTGTGATGAAATACCCAGATTTTGAATGTCTCCATTCGTGCATTATTTACACTCCTTCCCCGGAAGCCTTTGATAGCAAGGGCTAGGTTCAGAGTCTCCTTTGGACAAATGCATGTGAATATTTACAAATCGGTTTACAGTATATCGCGCCAAGTTATAATGCAGGCCGTTTTTAAGAAGCAATCGCATTCAGGAGATTTCTTTGAAAAATTTGGTATCATCATTTCGAACTATGTTGTCAGGCGGCGTACACGACCGACCTTTATACTTAGCCCCGATTAGTCAGGCTAGAGACATAGTGCCAGAAAGAGATTTTAGTTACATCTCGAAAGAAGAGAGCTCTTCGGATGTGATGGATATGGGATACCAAGTTAACTCTTCCATAGAGATAACCATCGGATACAAAGGATTTTAATCCACCCTTACCTGAATCGGGGTGTTTTAGTCGATAATCCGAAATTCCTATTCTGACTTTTTTAGGCGACCCATGTGGTCGCCTTTTTTGTTGTTAATCTCTACAAAATCATTTGCTTTGCTCATTGTCTTAAGTGCTTTAAGTCGAACTTCTGTCTCCAAAACACAAAATTCAACGACCTATCGTTCAATTTAACAAAGCATATTAAAAACAATAGCTTGTATTACAGTATCTAAGCATTGAGTGCGTTGGCTATGTTGGATCAGTCAATAAGATAGCAAAACTGACTTGGTCTATAATTTATAGGTTATCTTATCCGACAATTCGCTTAAGTATCTATCGATAAACGTATTTAACAGGTTTTTCAGCCATGCAACCAAGGTTCATTCACTTTATTTTTGTTTCCGCAATCTGGCTGTGTACCTCCGTATCAAGCGCAAAAATAGAGATTCCTTTCTACACGCCTAGTGGGGCAACGACAGAGTCGTCAAGAACCTATAAAGAACTTGTCGATATCTTTGAATCTTATAATCCGGACATAAAAATTCTGTTTCGTCCGGCAAACAATTACAATGATGTGTTAAACACAGTTATTGCCCTGGCAAAACGAAAGAAAAGTTCAGGCGTGTCTATCATCGAAATTTCTGAACTATTAACGCTCAAAGATTCTGACGCGATCATACCTCTGGACGCTTTTATAGCAAAAAGACGCAGTTTCCTCTCGCAATTTAAACCTGCATTCTTAGAAAATAGCTACGCAGAAAATGGTGCTCTATACGGTATTCCTGTATTTCGAAGTACCCCGGTGATTTTATACAATTTAGACTTACTCCAAACTGTCGGTGTTGGTAAAAGTAATTTACCAAAGTCTTGGGATGAATTAACGGAACTGTTAATTCAACTGAAAGAGGAAACAGGACGAGCTCAGTTTACCTTACCGGGCGATTGGACTGAATGGATATTTGAAGCCTTTGTTATCCAAAATGGAGGTGCTCTTGCCAATCCAAGTAACACAGAAGTTTGGTTTGATAAACCGACAACGATCGAAGCGTTAAGTTATTGGAAGATGCTTAATCAGAAGGGGCTTTTGAGGCAAATGCGAAATTGGAAAGGTTCACTTAACTATTTTACCTACTTTGGTAAAAGTGCTGTTACCTATTATTCTTCAGGTGGAATGCATTTTGTCTCTGAAAAGGCAAAGTTCAACTGGACCAGTAGTTTTATGCCTAAAAATGTTCAGTTCGGTACTCCAGTGGGTGGTGCAAACTTATTTATTTCAAAGCATATGAGTGAGAGAGAACAAGAGGCCGCTTGGACTTTTGTTGAGTTTCTTTTGCAAACAGAAAATCAGGTTAAAATCAGTAAAGCAACAGGCTATTTTCCGGTGACCGAAGCGGCGTTTGAAACACCTGAACTTAAAAGAGTCTACGAAGACCACGCTTTTGCTGTTAACAAAGAGCAACTGGAATTTTCTCGACCTAAAATAATGACCAGAAACTATGTAAAAGTTAGAGAGTTATTAAAAGAAGCAATTAATGATGCATTAAACAATGATATGTCGGCCAAAGCGGCATTAGAGAAAGCACAAAAAAAGGCTCAAGCTTGGCTTTAGAAAGAAACAATTTTCGACCCAATGAGTAGAGCCCGTTAAATCCCGAGTAATTTATGCCAGAAGAAGAACATCATCAGTTTTATCAATCGATATCAATTAAGTTATTGACTCGAGTATTCGCCAATTATGTTTTGGTCGCAATATTAGTTACTTTTCTCCATGTTGTTATTGAATTTTATAGCCAAAAGAAAGATGTGAGAGTTGAGTTAGAGCAATTGCAAGAAGTCATTCAGCCTAGTTTGTTAGCAGCAACAAAGAACTATGACTTGGAGCTTATCGAAAGTAATTTAAAGGGTAATATTAAAATTCCAACTCTGATTGGTATAGAAGTTGAAGATGAAAACTCAGAGTTGTTAGCTTTTATTGGCACTACAGAACGTCAAAAAAAGAATGATATAGACGAATCCCCCTACTTTTCTTTTAAACATTCAATCTTGTCCGAGCTCATTGCGCACCGATTCAATTTGATAGTACCGGAGTATGGCATTGTTGGTACAGTTACTTTGTACTCAAATGGTGAGGTTGTATTTGATCGAGTCAAGCTCGGCTTTGTTTTTATCTTGATTAATGCATTTATTAAGACTGCCGCTCTTTGGATTATTTTTTCTGTTATTAGTCGGAGTATGTTGAATCGGCCGTTATCTAAGTTGATTGAGCAAATTCGTGGCGTTAGCATAGAAATTCTGGATACGAATAACTGTAATGGTAAAAAGGTTGAAATTGGTGGCAGAGAAAAAACAGAGCTGCAGATTATTGAAGATAGCTTTAATGAAATGCTGGCTCGATTGAAGCAAGCCCTTAAGGAAAATAAGCGCAATCAGAAGCGTATTAATTTAATTGCGACTGCGCTATTGGATTCTTCTGATGGTGTTGTGATTGCGGATAAATATGGAAAGGTTATTGAAGTCAACCGAGCACTATTGGTTATTTCTCAGTATTCCGAAAGCGAGCTGGTAGGTGTCGATTATTTGTCGCTGATTTCGAAGTTGAGTGATTCGAATGTTTCTCAGTATTTAGTAAGCAATTTAGAAAGTAGTGGTAGTTGGAGTGGTGAAATTCGTGGAATTAGCGCGACCGGAAAAGATTTAACCTTATGGGTAAGTATAAGCTCAATTAAAAGTAGTAACGGTGAAATAGAGAACTATTTGATTTTGTTTAATGATATGAGCAGGCTAAGGGAGTCTCAGCAAGAGCTGGAGTTTCTGGCATTTCATGACAGTCTCACGAAGCTTAATAATAAGTTTAGTTTGGAGCAGCGACTAAAATCTAGAGTTGACGCTGACTCATTAGTTTTGCTCAATATCGATAACTTTAGCTACATTAATATGGTTTACGGGTATTCTTTTGGTGATAAGTTACTAATAAAGATTTCACTGTTTTTAAAAGAAATATTTGGACTGTCCCATTTATATCGGATTGACTCTGATGAGTTCGCTCTTTATTTTGAAGACGATGAAGAAGTCGTTACTGTTATTGAAACGATTCAAAGTTATTTCTCTGATAAAAATTTAGAAATTGACGGAATTACATTGAATGTGACATTTACCTTTGGAGCTGCGGTCAAGTGTGATGAGCTTTTGAGAAGCGCGAAACTGGCGTTAAAGAAGGCGAAAGAAGAAGGTAAGAACCGTTTTCTGGTTTACGAGGAAGACCAAAGTATTATTGACAATGCTCGAAGAGAACAGTTTGTTGTTTACAATAATTTATTACACAAAGCCATTGCGAACGATTGGGTTGTTCCATTTTTTCAAGGCATACGAGATAATCATTCTGGAAAAATCGATAAGTATGAAGTTTTAGCGAGAATAAAGACTGAAGACGAAATTGTTTCCCCATATCACTTTCTGGAACCTGCGAGAATGTCGGGTCTGCTACCCAATATTACTAAAGCAATCATCGAGAAAAGTTTTCTAATTATGCAGCATTTCTCCGATGTATCATTCAACATTAATATAACGGAAGATGACCTAAGTCGACGTTATCTTGTTGATTTTCTTGCCGGAGCCTCCAAAAGGCACTCAATTGATCCATCTAGAGTAACGTTGGAAATACTTGAGGGTGTTAGTGCTTCTGGAAAGCAAAGTAATGTTAGTCAATTAGTTGAACTCAAAAAGCAAGGTTATCTTTTGGCGATTGATGACTTTGGTTCAGAGTATTCCAATTTCGAACGTATTTATTCTCTTGATGTCGATTTCATTAAGATAGACTCAAAATATATTAAAGATATAAACACTAATAAGAAAAGCTATGAGATTACTAAAGCTATCGTAAACTTTTCGAAAAGTGCCAATATTAAGGTGGTTGCCGAGTTTGTTCATTCTAAAGAAGTTCAGAAAGTCATTGAAGATCTTGGGATTGACTATTCACAAGGCTATTTCTTTAGCGAGCCTATGGAGCGGCTACAAATATATTAATTGTGACTTTTAAACCATTTTATAAACTAGAAGAAAATGTTTTTGGAGTTGGGCAGCGCATCAAGTCAAAGTTGACGATTTTAGTCGAAATTTATACAGAATAGAGCATGCTTTCGCTTTCTTGTCTAGTATATGTTGGTGCAGGTTTTAAGGGGTGATGACTACTTTTATGGAAAAAAAGTGAAGGTTGTAGTTTGGTGCTATTAACGTAGGTGGGATTAGTTTAGGTACTTCATCAATTACTAGCAGGTCCTGTTGCCAGTCACGATTATTCAATCGCTCGTATTGATATAACATGTTTAACGTTGTTATCGGATTAAGTTGATAAATTGGCTCAAATTTTATTTTCGTCTGTTCTCTTCTTATGGTTGGAAATGGCTCTTCATTTAAAACGGACTGTGTATGTTGGTCGCCATAAAATTGGCTGTTGAGAATAGCCAACTTATACTGCCACTCGGATGGATTTGGTTGATAACTGAGATTGATACCGAAGGTGACAATATAGTCTCGATATTCGCTGGACCAAGGTAATGTGTCGTCTTGAATACCACCAATCTGATTTGAGCGACTCAATTCACGGTCAATATAAAATGAGCTGTGAGTTGAGTTGTTTAAGGTATGCTGGTACTCGATGTGTGCGATGGAATGCTTTGCACTCTGAATGCCATAGGGGCTTTTAGGATAACGATCCCATTGATTTTTATAATCAATCATTACCGCACTTTTATGATTGATAAGCCAGTTGTTATTAATATGCCACTCAACTCGGTTGTATTTGTTGGCATGAAAACGACTGAGGATATTACGTTCTTCAAATGACGTGTCGGCACTCCAATAATACCGACTTATTGAACCTTCTCTGTTTGCCCTTCCCGCTGAAAGTGAAATGTCGTAATTTTCGGTTGGGAAAATATTTAAACGAAAAGCGTGCTTAGCTTCATCCGATTTAATGGAGTCTTTTAGTTGATCATAGTTTTTCCACTTGCTTTTGTATGATAAGTACATCATTTTATTGATTCGCCAATTAAGATTGAACAGATGGTTTTGCTTTTTATAATCCAAAACTCGAGGGTAGATAACATTAAACTCGGTGTCATTAGCTGTATTACTGCTCGACCAAAGGTGTTCGGTGAGCAAGTAGTGTTTTGATTGACGCTCGTCTAACAGATAGCGATAGTTCAGTTTTATATTGTTTTTTACTCGGTTCGAATAATTTATTTTTATGTTAGATGTATTGACTTTCAAATTAGCTGTTTCTTGTGGTAGAGCCGTTTCATAGCCTTGTAATGGATTAAAAGGCTGTGCGAAATAATCATCCTGCGAACCTTTTCCCCAAGCACCATTTAGGTGTAAACGCTGACTAGATGTCAGCTGATTGACATAGCTTAAGCTAATTTGGTGAAACTTATTATCTGGCAGCTGACTATGGGGAATTTCAGTATAATTGTTATTGATTGAAACAAAAGGATTTTCCCAAAAAGTAGTCGTGTATTTGTTTTGCAATAAAGATAAGTGATAAGACGATTTTAATTGCCACTTCTCAGTTTGATAGGCAAGGTAAGCTGTAAGTTGGTCATTCGTGAAATCTTTTTGCAA
The DNA here is from genome assembly GCF_007570825.1 of Pleionea sediminis. Lineage (GTDB taxonomy): Bacteria > Pseudomonadota > Gammaproteobacteria > Enterobacterales > Kangiellaceae > Pleionea > Pleionea sediminis. The sequence continues at coordinate 34,188 of NZ_SUNB01000005.1, forward strand.
CGGAAAAAATGTTGAAGCAGTCAGTATGCTGCCGGCATGTAATTGTTGGCTTTTATAATTATCTGAACTAAGTTTAACTCCACTTTTCCAGGGGTGCGTGGGGGAATAATCGAATCTGATGCCTTGTCTGAGCAATTCATTGCTGGGTTCAAAGTTTTGGAAATTAATCGTTGAACTTGTCAGGTCATCAGTCGATGCAATAGGCTGCCAGCCATCAGGCAGTGCTGCGTTATAACCATTGTGTTGCGTAAATAAACTGATTTGTGAATTACCTGTATGCCATAGCCGAGCATTTTGATAAAGTTGAAAATGATATAACCCTGGTTTTTCAAATGAAAAGCTCAACTCTTGGTTATTTTCATTTAAATAGTCTATGTTAAAAAGTAGAAGTAAGTTGTTGTTCCAGTGCTGAGATTCGAAACCAAAGCTGAAATCAAAAGGTTCTTGGTAATTTAGTTCCCGGTGGTTTTTCAGGTAGTGACCATTTAGCCACGAAAGTCCTGCGTAATATCTTAGATAACTTTCCGTAAATTGATTACAGAACTCACAATTTTCAAACTCCAACATTTCTGGCAGTAAGTCAGTATTTTTGTCATTAGCAACGGAGTTATTCTCAGCCGAAAATAAAGTAACCAGTGCAATTAACTTTAACAAAGGTTGAGTTGAAGAGAAGCACTGGCGATCCATAAAGTCACCGATTGAGTTTATCACCGCTTGGGTGATTTGAACCATGCACATGAGTATGACAGTTAGTACAGCTATTCGATAACATAAATATTTCAGCTCGATTAGCGTTGAGCTCCGATCCGCTAAAGCCAACCGAAGAGTGTTCTCTGCTATTGTGGCATTGTTGACATAGCAAGGGAGCCCTTCTATTAAGCATTGCTGTGTTGATTGATCCGTGGGGATCATGGCAGGTCGTACAGTTGTCTGTCACCGGATAATGTTCCCATAGAAAAGGGCCGCGTTTATCGGCATGGCATTGGAAGCAAGTTTGGTTAACGGATAGTTTTTTGAGTGAAAACTCATTGTTTGATGAGTGCGGAGAATGACAGTCGGTACAACTCATTATATCGCTAGTTACTGGATGGTGGGAAAACTTAGTGCTGTCATTTCGTTGTGCGTGGTGACATTGAAAACACACTTGCGCCTGTGTCGATTTTTCCAGTACGGGATCTCTTGCAACGTGAATAGAATGACATTGAGTACACTCTAATTCCAACGAGTGATGTTGGCTACTTTGCCACGCGAGAAGTTCATTTTTATGGCAGTTTAAGCATTGCTGATTACGTAGTTCGGTCATATCGGCGGTACTGTCGAGTCGATGCGATCCGTTAAAGTTAATCATGGGCGGACGCGTTTCGCCACGGCGAATTCTTTTACTGTGTTCTAAACCTGGGCCATGACAGGACTCACATTGTTCTTGGGCAAAAGGACTGCGAGGATTTACTGCAATGCCGTGGGGTGATTGAAATACCTCCGCAATATTCACTTGTTTATCTGTATCGTGGCAACGCAGGCAGCCATCGGCTCCGCGTTTGCTGACCACAGCATTTGCGATCTGTTGCATAATATTAATTTCTACAGTTTGACTGTCTGCGTTAGGCTTGTTCTCATTGTTCTCATTGTTCGAGGTGTTTTTATCAGTCGCATTATTTAAAGCAAACAGAGGCATGACAGCGAATGATAATAAAGCAAAAATTAACAACAACACGCCGGTTAAGAACCAACGAGAATGTAAGTCGTGAGTCATGTTATGGAGACTCCTGCAACTCGTGAACTTTTAAAATATCGGCTACTCTGTCTTGCCCATGACAAATTGCACAGGTCTCGACATAAACTCCAGAATCAAATTCGCCTTGTAACGCATTAAACGAGCTGCCATTGTGTTTCATATGAGCTTTTGCCAAATCTGAGTCATGGCAAGATGAGCAAACGGCTGCGGTTGCACCGATATTGTGATCATCACTTTGATCCAGCGCTGCGACTAAGGGGACAAGATCTGTAGAGCCAAAAGGAGATTGGTTGTTAACGGTTGCCTGTGAATCAATGGTTGTCGCTAGAACATTGTTATTTAGCGGTAGGGTTAAACTCTCTTGGATATGACAGGCAAGACAATTGTCCGGATTATTTGGGTAGCGAATTTCTGAAAAATCGTGTGCCTGATTACCAAATCCGTATACGACTAAATTATTGTCTCTAACTTCTGCACCGTGAATGGCATGAATTAGGTATTTGAAGTCGATTGTTTGCTCTTCGAGGTTATCGAGAGCGTTAGTATTCATTTCGTTATCGGATCCATCAGGATCAGTCGGGCGCATTGCCAAGTCCGTATTATTGGGATTATGGCACATCGCACACAGCTGCAAATTATCAGTACGGTTGTTACCATGAAATGACAGACCATCTAAAGTGCCATGACAATTTTGACACTTCTGTAAATCGACCACTTCGCGTCGAGGCGTTGGTGAGTCGTCGGTAATTGCAAAGTAAGAGACAGCGCCTTTTACTGGAATGCGGTCGGAATAAGTTCCATCACCATCTAAATCACCGGCTGGATGTCCTTCGATTGCAGCGGCACCCGAGCCCGTCATATCGGCGGGAATAGCCACGGAAGACGTGATGGAAAAAGTTCCGTCTAAATTGTTGGTCGCGTTAAGACCGTTCATTGAAACGGCTGTAGCGGGTGCTCTACCAGCATCATTGTTGGCATAATCCTCAGTGTTCCAAGACAATAGAATGGCCAATCGACTCGCACCTGCTGAAGCGGTCCAGGCCGGTTCGGTCAGTGAGTAGGGATTATCGCCGTTTGTTGGGTCGGTTATTGAAAACTGTATGATCGGAAACTCACCCGGAGCGGTCTGCGTGATTGAAAGAATATTGTATTGATATTTTTCGGCTTCGACTTTGTCAGGTTGAGCGTGGGAATCGAAAACACTCCCCGCGACTCGATCAGGTGCATGGCAGGTGGTGCATTCGCTATTATCGGTAACGACTCCACCCACGTGTCCGCCCGCGACACCGTCAGCAAAGTCAATATCGTCATGACATGAACCACAAGCTTCGAGCGTTGGGCGTTCAAACCAGTTACTTGCCTGTGGAGTTTCCTCATTTGATGAGTCGTGGCACTTAGTGCAGTTTTTAATATTTTGTGGAAAGTGTACGTCGGAATAATTGTGCTCGGAATTACGAAATCCCCAAATTTGATATTCCGTGCCAGATTGAACACTGGGTAAGTCTGCACCTCGATGAATTTTATGGATCATGACTTTAAAGTCAACGGTATTACCACTTTGGGCATCAGTAGAGCCAGGGTTATGGCAAGTCACACAATAGTCAACGTCGGTTCTACCTCCGCCATGAAAGGCAAGCTCACCGTGGCAACTATTACACGTTTCTGTTGTCACTATGTGTCGTTGATTTAAATTGTCAGTGGCGCCGGTTGAAGGAATAAAATTGTAGGTTGCGTTAATGGGAGAAAATTTACCACTGACCTGAATAGCAACTCGATGAACCAGATCGGGCTGGTAAGCGATGGGTACTGGATCTGAAACATTTTGAATCGGAGTTGCAAAAGTATAGCGATAGGTACCGTTTTGATTATTAGTAAATTCTCCGTTACGTTCGGCGGTCGCTTGTAGTTGAGGCTCAGTCCCAGAGCCTACTTCGCCAGGTTCTTCAATTCGATTGATATAACTCTGCCAACTGTCAGCATCTCCCGCTGTTCCAGGTATCAATTTTGCGATAATAAATCGCACTTCATTGGCAGTTAAACCAGTAAAGGGATCACCATCTTGATCGTTTGCACTAAACCAAACAGTGAAGTTTCCGTTGGTTTCTACGTTATCAATTTGAAGAGTAATACTATCTGCTTCATTGTTAACATAGATGACATCACCTGGCGGGCCCTCTGGACCGACAGCACCGTTGCGTCCATCATCTCCACATCCACTGATTAGAAGCATTAGTAAAAGTACAACAGGAATAAAAAGAGGATCAAAATGCCTGAGTATTTCAGAATGAGAACATTTGCAAAGGTTCGATAAATGCAGTGATAGGCATGCTCTCATATCTAATCCTCTATATTGTTTTCATAGATCTACACTATAGTAGTGTGAATCAAGTTTTGTCCTGATTTATTGATATAGGTCATTAAACAATAGTTATTAACGATTAGAATCATTCGATACCCCAAGGTTAATAAGGGAGCTAGAACAAAATGAAGCTTTTTAAAAAGTTTTTTCCAGTCACGCTTACGTTAATCGCAGTGACTTGTTTTTCTTCAGAGGATCTTGAATCTATCATCAAACACTGCGATGCCTGTCACGGAGATAAAGGAAATAGTAAATATAGTCAATTTCCATCCATTGCAGGTTTTTCAGAATTTTATTTAGATGAAAATATGCGAGTTTATCGAGATGCTGCACGACCTTGCGAAGTAATTGACTTTCCAGGTAAGAGTGATGCAAAGGCTACAAGTATGTGCGAGCTGGCGGCAAATCTTTCGAATGAGACGATTGCACAAATTGCAGAGTTTTATGCTAAACAAACTTTCCAGCCTATAAAACAAGAGTTTGATGCAGAGAAAGCAAAGGTCGGTGCTGACGTTCATGAAAAACATTGCAAGCGGTGTCATTCTAGTGGAGGTTCAGATCCATTAGATGATGCAGGTATCTTGGCGGGTCAATGGAAGACATATCTATCCGATACATTTTCACAATATGAGAGTAGTAAACGGCCACAGCCTGAAAAAATGGCAGAAAAGTTTAATAAGCTGGATGCTGATAGTAAAGACGCGCTACTCCATTATTATGCGTCACAACAGTAACTGGTTATTTTTTAATATAGCTTGGGATCTGAGCTTAGCGAATCCTTAGGAAAACGTTGGATATAAGAATGAAACAGAAAATCATAACTTGGTGGAGATGCCTATGGGCACCCACCCAAATCAAATGGTTTGTCGGAATACCCGTCGGTGGTTTTCTTGCTTTCTTATTCGGTATTTTATTCTGGGGAGGCTTTAACTGGGGGGCTGAAAGCACAAACTCCATGGCGTTTTGCATTTCCTGTCATGAAATGAAAAGCACCGTTTATCTTGAGTTAAAAGACACCAAGCATTTTAAAAATAGAGTGGGTATTCAAGCAACATGCGCGGATTGTCATGTTCCAAAAGACTGGTTCCCAAAAATGGTTAGGAAAGTCAAGTCAACCCGAGAGCTATATCACAAAGTGATGGGGACTATTGATACACCCGAAAAATTTGAAGCTCATCGACTCGAATTAGCGGAACGCGTTTGGGCAGAAATGAGAGAAAATAATTCTTTGGAATGTCGCAATTGCCACAGCTACAGCGCTATGGACATATCGTTACAAGATAGACAAGCTCAACGTCGTCATACACAGGAGTGGTATGAAAAAAATGGAGATACCTGTATTGATTGCCACAAGGGAGTGGCCCATAAATTACCCGAAGGATATTAGCCAAACTTATCGTATTGAATATCATCGGCGTCAACGCCAAGTTCATCCAATACCCTAGTTGTGGCTTCTATCATAGGAGGAGGGCCACAAAGAAAATAAGAGCAGTCCTCAGGAGCAGGGTGTTTTTTCAGTCTATCCAATACAATCTCATGAATCAATCCAGATCTACCTTGCCAGTGGTCGTTGGGCTGCGGATTCGACAATACCAGTTCCCAAAGAAAGTTTTCGTATATTTGTTCGAGTTTATTGAGAGTCTTTTGATAAAACACTTCACTTAGACTTCGCGCACCATAGAAGAATCGAATAGGTCTTTTCGTCTCAACATTAAGGAGCTGATCTTTAATCATTGAAAATAGGGGTGCCATGCCGGCACCACCGCCAATTAAAATAATCTCGCTATCACCCGGTTGTATTAGCATCTCTCCATAAGGTCCACTAATCACAACATTGTCGCCCATTTTTAGTCCAAATAAATAAGATGAAACAATACCTGTGGGAATATTTCTTTGACCGGATGGGGGCGTCGCTAATCGAACGATGATTTTAATTTGCTCTGTATTTTTGGGGTTACTTGCGAGAGAGTAAGAACGAGTGGTTTCCCTTTTATTGTGGGAAGATAAGGAAAAGAGTTTATTTTCTTCCCAACGTTTGTGGTAACTAGGCTCAATTGACAAAGTTGAATAATTTAATTTGTAAGGCGGGCAATAAACTTGCACGTACTGACCGGCATCAAAATGGAAATGCTTTTGTTGGGGAAGTTGCAAAGTGATTTCTTTCATAAAGCTGGCGACTTGGTAGGTCGATGAAACGCTGCAGTTAATTTTCTCAACCGAATTTAAGAATTCAGGTAGTTGTATTTCAAGGTTTTGTTTTAGTTTAACCTGGCACGCGAGCCGACAATGCTGACGTTGTTGTTTTTTGTTAACATGGGCTAATTCACTATCAAGCAATGCGCCTCCACCATGAAGCACTTGCACTTTACATTCTCCACACAAGGCTTTTCCACCACAACCTGCGGGTACGTAAATATTGTTATCATGCAGAGCGTTTAGCAGTGTTATGCCACGCTCTGCGGTGATTGGTTTAAGGCGCGACTTATTGAATTGAATCAATATATGAGAGCCTTGATAAATTAGAGTTTTTACCGCGAGTAGGGCTAAAACAAGTATGAATACTATTCCAGTAAAAGTAACTACCCCAACGATAAATGTTGTCATGATGACGACATCCAAAGTGAGGTGCCAATAATAAAGGGCGTTGTCAGGTTGACCATAACGTTAAGCGGCATGGTACGTTTAAGTAGCGTATCATTGTGCGGTGCTCGCGTGAGTTGGACGCTGTAAACGTTTGCAATCATCAGTGGAATTAAAGCAAGTAATATACTTGTATGGAAATAGTTGAGACTGTAAATAATTAAAACAACGATGAGGGCAAGTAAGTTAAAGAGTGCAAAAATTTTTAAGCTGGCAGCACGCCCAATTTTAATCGGTAAATGATTTCGACCAATTGATTTATCGGCGTTAATATCTGGTAGTTGATTGAGTAGTAATAGATTGTTGACAAGAAAGAACGTGACTAATGACAATAAAGCTAAGGGTGGAGAAAACTCACCGAGAAAAATAAAGCCAGTCCCCATTATCATTATTGGTCCAAATGCTGATCCAGGGGCGATAAGACATAACCAGGGCATGCGTGTTATATGAGTCGTATAAAAAATTATGAGTAATACGCCAAAGAGTCCTACTACCAGCAATTCCCAGCCGATCGTTATGGTAAAATAAAAGCCAATCGCAATACAGATCAGTAACGATAGGACGGCGATTATCAGAACATTTTTTGCTTGTTCTGGGTATTGAGGTAAAGTACCGCTGCCACCACTGAATGGCGTTTTTTGTGTAATCAGATCAAGACCACTTTTGAAGTCGAAATATTCATTCAGTGTGTTAACACTTATATGAGCCGCGATGCCAGCAATAAGTATCAGGACCAGTTTCTGAACTTCAACATTCGCTCCTAAATAAGCTGAAGCGCCAAATGCTAAAAGTAGACAAGCTGGTGTCAGTAAGAGAAAGGGTGGTCGAGTACTGCCTAAACTAGTCAATGCCGAAGACGATTGATTCCTTCTCATAAAGTAGACCGATAAATTTGCCTTCCTTTCAGTTTACCTATTTTGTTCTTCCTTTCTATCTTCTTTTAATAAGATCGAACGAAATATTGGTGTAGGTCAACTTTATCTCGGTTTCTTACGCAAATTTGGAGTTTACTTCAATTAGCAAATCGTTGTAAGCCGTTGATGATTATCTCAATAAGTGGTTATAGAAGTTGTTAAAACTTTATTATGAGGAGTTTGTTTGATGAAAGTGAATGAAATATCTGTGGATATTATAGTAAGAAAGCGAAGGGATGTCCCTTCGCTTAAAGACTACTATGCGGGCATAATATTGTCGGCTTGTGGGCCTTTTGCACCAGCAGAAATAGAAAAGGTAACCGATTGGCCTTCAATTAAAGTTTTGAAACCATCACCCGCAATTGAAGAAAAGTGAGCGAAAACATCGGGACCATCAGGTTGAGTAAGAAAACCGAAACCTTTTGACTCATTAAACCATTTAACCGTACCAGTAACTGTATTAGACATAGGAATATTCCTGTAATTTAAGTATAAGTTTGCCTTCATGAGGCATGAATAGCGAAAAAGTGGACATTAAAATTTATAACTACAGGACGAGGTATTGATTAGATGCTTCGTAATGAGGTGTGTAAATAGTGCTGTTCTTTAAAGCTGAGCTCACTATAGGTACATTCCAGTGGTAAGTCAAAGTAAATTTGGTTTTATTTACACGGTTTCTTTCTTAATTACTTGAAATTCGACTAGTTGTCTTACTTTTCGAGGTGTTTTGATAAAACCCTTTTATGTTGTTCGATTCTTTTTTCCAAAATAAATTTGAGCTTTTCTGCCAACCAGGCGACACCCAAATCTTTTTCAGAGCGTTTATGCCAGTACATACTGATTCGAGTATTGGGAATGTCGATAGGATTTTTTCTCGCAACAAGTGAGCCGGAGACGAGACTGTTTTCGACAAAAATGGATGGAAGCACACAAATGAGGTTGGAGTTATTTAACAGTTCTGGCACATTTGCGAAACTATTGAGTGTGAGAGCCACTTTTCGTTGTAATCCTTTTTCCGCCAGAAGTTGATCGGTATAGCCTTGTACATCTCCCGAAGGGGCAACAAGTAAATGTTCAGCATTAGCAAAATCTTTAAGAGATAATTTCTTTTTCGCTAAGGGATGAGCGGCTTTCATCACACAAACGTATTGCACTTCATATAAAAACTGACTGGTGATTAAGGGCGGCATTAGGTTAGATGCTGCCAATAAAAGATCGACCTTAGCGTCATTTAAAAGTCGTTCGCCATTTTCGATGGTGTATGGAAAGGTATGAATCGAAATACTCGGCGCTTCGTTTTCAATTGCAGACCTGAGTTTTGACCAAGCCAAACCGACAACGGAGTCTATCGCGGCAACTCGAAAAGCACGTTCGGATGTGGCTGGCACAAAAGAACTCGGTTGTAGTACATCTCTTATCTCTTTTAATGGAAAGCGGATTTTTTGCCAGAGCTCTTGGGCATAAAGTGTTGGTAAGATTCGCCGCCCATGTTTTACAAATAAATCGTCTTTCCAGGCATGGCGCATACGGGCTACGGCGTTCGACACGGCGGGTTGTGTCGTATTTAATCGTTCGGCCGCTTTGGTGATGGACGACTCAGTCATAATCGCATCGAATACCACCAAAAGACTAAGTTCTTGATTTTGCATATGTATTTATCACTGATGATTGTTTATGTGTCACTAATTATACATCACATGTGTGAATGTAATTTATATTAACCTATTATTTTAGGTTATCTATTAAGGGGTGCATACTTTCCACACGCAATTGAGGCGTACTCATTGAAAACATAATTCGTAAGAGAAGAGGAAAGTATTATGAAAATTATTGTAGTTGGTGCGACGGGTACTCTAGGTAAGGCTGTTGTTGGCGCATTAAAAGCCGATCACGAAGTCATTGAAGTGGGCTTCCAGAGCGGGGATGTCACCGTCGATATAAACAATTTGGAGTCGATTCGCGCGATGTATCAGCAAATTGGTGAGTTTGATGCCTTAGTTTCAGCAACCGGTCTGGTGCATTTTGGTCCGCTCGAAGATATTTCTCAAGAGCAATGGATGCTAGGGATTAATAACAAATTAATGGGACAAATTAATTTGGTTATCGAAGGTATCAAGCATATTCGAGATAACGGTTCCTTTACGTTAACGACAGGTGTGATTAGTCAAGATCCGATTCCCTATGGAGCCGCCGCGACTACGGTAAACCGAGCCGTAGAAGGTTTTGTCGAATCTGCCGCTTTAGAGCTACCGCGAGGTATACGGATTAATGCAGTCAGTCCAACAATACTAGAAGAGTCCGTTGAAGCTTTTGGTATGGCCTTTCAAGGGTTCCAACCAATACCGGCTGCAAAAGCCGCTTTAGGATTTGTAAAAAGTGTTGGAGGTAAAAGAACAGGGGAGACTTTTGTTGTTAAAGGTTTAATCTAAAGCAAAGTTTACAAATTTAAAGGAGTGTTAAGTCATGATTCCCGCTCGTTTTGCAACGTATTTAGTCTCATTTTTTATGGCATTGTTTATGTCGGGTATTATGTCCTTGGTTATCACTGTGTTTAATATTGGAATTACCTCTGATTTATTCGTTAAATGGCTCAATGCTTGGGGTTTTGCATTTGCGGTAGCCTTACCCACTATTTTTGTCATCGCGCCCTTAGTCAGAAAGCTGGTAACGCTGTTAATTGCAAAAGAGCATGCTTTACTGAAAACATTAAAGCTACAGTAAGTGAATAGCCTATCTATTGCATCAGATATAATGTTTGATGCAATAGCTTTTGAACAAGTTAGATAAACGGATCGTTATTTATAGGCAGTTCATAAGAGTACGGTAATTAATGATGCGTTCGATTTTTCCAAAACTCTGAAGTTCTAAAACGTTGCTCACTTCGATACAGCTGGTAACGTAATTGACAATATTGGTTAAAATCGTCAAAGACACGCTTTTGATATTCCAATAAAGAATCTTGCTGATTAGTGGTGAAGTAATTACTAATCGATTGAGCGGCAATGTTGGCATGAACTAATGCTTTTGTGATGCCGGCAGAGCTGATGGGATCATAGGTGCTCGCCGCATCGCCAATGGCTAACCAATTTGAGCCTACAACATTCGATAGAATGGAAGAGGGCGCCACACGGCGATGAATTGTCGGCGAATGATTTTCTAAAAGTTTAATTGTTTCTTCAATTTGGAATTTTAGCCATCGCGTTTGAGTAAGATGGCTAAGCCAGTTTTCTGAGAGCTCTAAGGCGTATTTTTTATAAATGCTTTTATCAACGCAATAGGTAATCACGCAAGTGTCGGACGGTGTTTTTGCGACATACCACCATCCTGTTGCGGTCGCTTCAATTAATGTTTGTGGTAATAAATGCGATTGATTTTGAATGGGGAGTGAAACGCATAAGTAAATGACTTCGTCTAGCAGGTTTCGTGCGACGTTCATTCTACGAGTTGCTTGTGATGAAAAGCCGGTTGCATCAATAATAAAGTCAGCGTCTAATTGATGGTTGAATCTACTTTGGGTATTGAATTCTAGCTGTACTTTATTTTCAAATTTTTGTAACTTCGAGAGCTTAAATCCTTGATGCCATTTAACGCCTTGTGAAAATGCTGTTTCACGAAGTTGATGTTCAAAATGCTGCCTATCTAAATGAAAACCTGAACCTTCCAACTGAAATAAAAAATCGTTGTAACCCGGTTGTTCGTCTCCCCAAACGGAGATACTGCCAGGACAAGGCAAATGATGTTTCATATTTCTTGCGTAATCTTTTCCAAAAAGTGACTTCAAGTATGGCGTTGACGCAGGCGGAATACTTTCGCCAAATTTTGTTTCACTTTTTTGGGGGCTATCGAAGAGTTGCACATTGAACGTTGCATTCTTTTTAGTGAGTTCGATGGCTGTTGCCAGCCCTGCCGGACCACCACCAATAATGGCGATGGTCGGCATGGTTTTACTAAATGTCATTGTTAATTGTTGCCTGTTTCAACGACGGATGTTGGCCATGGTTGTACAATATCGCCCGGTCCAGTATAGAGGCTTTCAACTTCCAGAAATTTATCATTTCCATAATTGCCGCCTTTATCTGTTGGTATTTGTAATCCTTGAATAATAAAACCCGTTTTGTGCCAGTTGTGTAAATAGTCGATATATTCTTGAAAACGTCCTTCGTTTTGCGGCAAAACGGTGTGAGTTTGATTATCGGCTCCTTTGCCATCGCCACGAATACTGAATAACTGACCTCCCAGATTCCACTGTTGTTTGTCAGAATCAAAAGTACATTCAAATGCCGGATAAACTTGAACGGGACGTTGCGCTGGCCATGACCAGTACAAAGTGTTGTTCGACTCCGGATTTGGCGAGGGTTCATGAACGGCGCAGCTGTTATAGTCGGTATGCCAGGGTTGAGACATGAATTTACTTAAGTCACCGGGTTGCACGGCTGTCGTTTGTAATGGCAAGTAACCGACTGTCAGGAACGCTTGTCCTGATTTTGCATCTTGATAATTTAAACTTGCTTGGTTGATTCTAAATGGCCCCGTTACACCTTTCCAATCTTGTTTATAGAGATTCACATCTCGAACGATAAAGGTTAAATCGATACCAGGAGAGTAACGTCCACCTAAGCAATTTAAAAATACCGTACGATCCAGCTTTTCTCCTTCTCCCAGGGGGATTTTGATCGTAGTACTCTTACCTTCGTACCATTGCATCATTAGAAAGTACTGCGTTTTGCTGAGTGACAAAAAGCTTTTTTGCGCATCGCCTAACGCCAGTGGCATTTTGACGCCTTCGGAATCTTCTTCAGGATTATTCGGATCGCGTATTAACGATTGAAAATTTGGGATTTTTTTCGTGGGATCGTCTGTTGGTTTTATGGAGGCAATAAAGTTGTGTCCATTAACGCCTTGACCCGGAAGGTTGGTATTCCAGCGTTGTAAAAAAGCACCATGAAAAACCGGTAATATATCGTCATAGAATGATGACTGATAACTGGTCTGGTATTGTCCGTTATTAAATAACTCAGGCTGTATGTTCAGCTCTTCAACCCAGGTATTGTAAATATCGTCCCAGGTAGAAACGACATTGCGAGTTTGTGGTGCATAACCAGGATCGGTACAGACAAACCAACCTCCGACGACATTCGAAATTGAGCCGTCATCAAACAGTATTACCGCATTGACCGGACCATCAGAGACATCGTCAAACCAACCGTCATTATCAATAGCATCGACCAACGTCGGCTCCGAACCGGTAGCCGATTTGAAAGAGAATGCATTACCGTAACCACCAGAAACGATTAATCGACTGGTGTTTTCCTCAATCTGAAGTTCACCTAAGGTTGTGATATTTCCAGCTTCTGGATTTTGATCTTCAAAAAAATCATCCGGATAACTTTTAGGATAGTCGCCTATGGAGTGAACAGTTCCCTCGTTATCAATGTAAGTAGCTGTTGTTGGTTTGTCGAAAGCTACGGTTGTTCCTTGCTCGCTAGACTTTATGGTTCGAGGTCCGGCATCAATCACTAATTTTTGCATCCGAGTAGGATCATCCAGTTGCTTTCCGTAAGTTTCGTTACGTATCGCCAGATTACCCGACTCATACGGCGCTATACCTTCGGTACCATCGGTTCCGGTAATTTGATAATTGTTATTTTTTTTATTCGCAAGATGAACCATCCAGATAATGTCTTTGATGGTTTTTCCATTAACGGTATCGCCTTTTTTTATCTCGCGACCCAAATCTTTTGAAGGATATTCCTTTTGCTCTTCATCGTAAGCAAAAATTCGAAATCGCGCGGCTTGACGTTTAACATTCTTTTGCGCATCTCTAAAGTCGTTGTGATCAATGGGTGTCGATTCGGTACCAGGTTTTATTGGCAGGCCACCAAATAATCCGGTCGATTCATCTTGTAACTCTCCAGCGGCAGTTTCAGGAGCAAGATAATACTCTTTACTGTTTCCAACACGACCGATGTTGATGGTTGGATGTACTCTAAATATAGTGTTAGACATAATGTAATTCCTTCATCTTAGATTATCGGCAATATCGTTTAGTTATTGTCTTTTTCCTGACTAAGCTCTTGCGACCAAAAGTATATATTGACAAATGCGTGGCTAATATTCAGGTTAAGGCCAGGTAGTGGATCAAGTTCGGTACTGGGTGGAAAGCGATGCAGAGTGTTGTGACACCGAAAGCAGTTGTTCATGGTACTTTGAGTTTGAGTGAATGTTTCAACCGTTGAGTTCGATAGTTTTAAAGAACCAATGAGTAGCTGACCTTTATCATCGGAGTCGGTTGCTAGCGACATATTGGGTTTTAAACCTTTGTTTCGTGCAAACCAAATGGCACCGACCTCGAAGTAATTAGACCAAACATCACTTTTGGATAGTTGAGAGAGCACACTATCATTCAGTTGCTTAACAACTTTAATATTAGTGGGAACGCTCATGTCCTTTTGATTTGCGTCATTACCAAATGCATATCGTCGACATACATGAGTGATTGGTGATAATGTTTGGGTCTTCTCGTCAAGCTTCAACACTGGAGAGCTTGCTGGATTAACATTACAGTCAGAGTAGGGCGTATTTGCTTTGTAGAATGTCCAGTCTTTTTTGGAAATTATTTGTGAAGGTGTGACATCGGCTGGTACATCGGGTGCGTTGTCTTTGTGTTCGAAGGTCGCCCAAATCATTTCAGGGTGATCTTTAACGACTCCGGCAATATGAAAGCCAACCAGTGCGAGAGTGACTTTGATAGGACGAGTATCATCGACAACGATGCTTCCGTCTTTGTTAATGAGTTTAAAAACCGTCGAAGGCATAGTAAAGAAGGACTTGTACTTGTCTTTGTCATCAACAATTTTCCAAGAGGCTTTTAACTCCAGTGAATCAACAGGAAAGGGCGTATTGGGATCAAAATTTTGAACGACTTTCGGGTCAGTTAACTTATTGCTATCAATAAAAGAGACAAAGGTGTCATTGAGATATTGAGAGTAATAAACAGCTTTGCCACTTTGATCGATTAAAATACCCTCTGTCCCAGCTTGTAAGTATTCATCTAATGATCTGGGTGCTCCCGATTTTGATAACCGGGGCAATAAACTTTCACGATCTTTTATGCCAAGTACATCGTAAGGTGATTGAAAGTTCAAAAAGCGAGGCTGATTATTATCTTCCTGAGTTAACCATAAAAACATTTGCCATGCCCAACGGTGGAACGAACAGTTAGAGTTTGGGCTGAAGTTCGCGCTATCTGGCATTGGTGTTTCACTATGTGGAAACCAGGAGTTGTCTGCTTGGCAGTTTGTATCTGATGCTGGGGGTGATGCAAATGTAATACCGGCAGATAATAGAGGTACGACTATACCGAGTTTCATTAAACCATTCATTTTCATTGTAAAATCCCATTTAGAAATGTTGTATTCCAACGAGGTTTGAGGTATCCATTTTTAATTAAAAGCTTGCATGGAAGCGAATATAAACCCACTCATTGTAGGTTCATGGTGTAAGAGTCGAGGAAATGTTGCTAGAAGTACAATCTCGTATTAAGTTTAATCTCAAGACTCTAAGAAAGAGGTGGTTGCTATTTAGAAACTTGAGAACAGTAATTAATAAAACTTTTATAAATCTGTAGTTGTAATATAAGGAAAGTCAATACATGTATTTACTGTTGTTGCAGGGTGGGTTCTGATCTTCTTTAGATGTTTGAGCTTCATGTTTGGAATAACGTGAATCTGTCAGTATTCAGAAAAAGAATGTTCTCAAGTTTCGCTTCTTTCAAGTTGTAACAATGCTAGCCATAACCACTCTATAAAGCAGATGATTGAATAAATGAGAGAAACGATGAAAAAAATTAATGTACTTCTTAGCACAAAATTACTAATGACAGTGTTACTAAGCTTATTTGTCAGTGCATGCGGTAGCTTGAATCAAAGCTCTAGTTCGGAGTATGAGCATGGTAAATTGCGAACGAATGACAACGGAAGGGTTGAAGCATTTGATGAAAGTACGAATCAGTGGGTTGCTCCGAGAGAATTCTGGCTAAATTTCGCTGATTCTCATGTCGGAAAGTTTTGGGGTGTTCGTAAAGATTATCCAGAATACGAACAGGTCAATGAAAATGATACTTTATTGATTCAGTTGGATAAAGGAGAGTGTTTAATGGAGTTTTTTCACACTCGTTGGCGCCGTGCTCAAGACGTGCGTCGTTGGGATGACGCTTTTAATGAGTACAGCGGTTGTCCCTTTGTATTCGATTAATTGATAAATAAAGTGTTTGAATTTTAATACTTTTTATGCAATTTAAATCACCTGGTATTATTGGTTTGCTATTCAATTGTATTTGACAGGTTAACACTATGAAAAATGTTAACCTGTTATTTATGAAAAATATTGCTCGCGAATTAAAGCTATTCGATATACAAAGAGCGGTTGCTTAATTGAATGTATTCACATAAACCACGTTCGTTTTTACGGAAGTATATGTGTGAGGCGCTATTGACTGAGCGAACTTGCTCAACCTGATAAGGCTGCGTCAATATACAATAAACTGACACTCCTGCACTATTCCTTGCGGCACAAATGCCATGGTTTGAATCCGCTGTTGCTACCGTCGCACAGCCAATGTATTGCATTTGGTCGGAACTATTTCGTGCTCCAGTAAGTGAGCCACTAGCGACGTTATCTTTCACATAAACTGATAGTTGATGAGTTGCTCCTGCGAATACACTACTGACACATACTGCAGCTAATAGAGCGATGATATATTTCATTATTTTCTCCTGATTTCTAGTTGAATGATGGTTATAATAAATAAGTTACTGTAATTATAAATTTACGCCTGGCGGGAGGTGAATTTCACCTCGGTTTAGCGCTTGAACAACTCTTCTTAATTGCTCTACCGCGGCTTCATTCGGTAATGTTGCAATATTGGCTTTGAAATTGTGAATGTCTTCTTGGGTTAAAGTACCAGCACTAATAAAGGAGTCTACTAATCTACTTGTGTTTGCAATCTTTTCTTGACTAAGCTCATCTAACATCGGTCTATTCTCAGAGGAACGTTGCGCCTGAATTAATTGATTGCGATGACCTATCGTGTTCTTTTGTAGGGCTAAGTCCTCTCGAACTTTGTTTACGTCAGTTTTAAGATGTGAGACCGAAGCGTAAATGTCTTCAAGTAATCTATTGCAGTTTAAGTTATTGTTTTGATCATTTAATTGAGCAGCATGAGTGTTGTTAAGCTCATCATTTTTGTTCACATCGAGTTCATAAAATTTTATGAGAAGAGTGCTGAGTAAAATACTGATCGCTGCTAACAACATAATTGTAACGGATGCTATCCATCGCATACTTATTGCTCCTTGCTGAATTAATGTTGCATGATTTTTGTATTTTTGAGCGATAAAATCAAGTGTGAAAAAACTAAATGGCTATAGTAATTATTGCTTTTCTTGATATATTTTAAACTTTTAAAATAATATGTTTTAGTGCGATAATCTGACATGTCTGTTGGGTGATTTTTTAACGGGCCTATTCGCTAAAAAATGGGAAGTAAGCATTTCTCTTTATGAATGAACGGATATATATGGGTATTGTTAAAAATTTATTTGGCTGGTTATTTGATTCAAAGGCACCCAACGTTTCAACTCTTTGGCGCTCTGAGTGGAGCGACTTTCTAAATGATAATGTTGTTTTCTATCGAAACTTACCTGAGAAGGATAAAGATGAGTTTCATCGTCGGGTCTTATTGTTTTGGCAGACAACAGCAATTGAAGCGGGACCTATGGAGGTGACCGACGAAGATCGTTTGCTAGTAGCTGCAAGTGCCATTATTCCCGTTTGGTCATTTCCCAATTGGTATTATTTTAATTTAAAGTCTGTTTTCTTGATGCGCCAAGCATTCAATGCTGATCTCGAGTTCAACCAGCCAGATTCAAGAATTACAGGCATGGTAGGAGTCGGCGTTCTTAGTGGTAAGTTAGTACTCAGTAAACCACATTTGCATTTAGGATTTGTAAATAGTCAGGACAAACATAATGTCGGTATCCACGAATTTGTGCATCTTATTGATATGGCGGATGGTGATTGCGACGGTTTTCCTGAGCGGCTCAAGGAATTCTCTCATTCCATTCCCTGGTTCGAACTGGTTAGAAAAAAGGTTGAAGAGATAGAAGCCAATCAAAGTAACATTCGAGCCTATGGAGCAACGAATCGAGCTGAATTTTTTGCTGTTGCTTCGGAATATTTTTTTGAGCGTCCCGATCTCTTGTTTAAGAAACATCCTGAGCTATTTGATGCTTTGCAAATGATATATCAACAGGATACACGAGCAATCGCGGAAGATTTGCGACCGAAAAGGAATGCTCCCTGTTTGTGTGGTAGTGGTAAGAAATACAAGCGCTGCTGCATGCCCGCTTCCTAAGCTTTACTGTTTGTTATAGGCACTACCCAGCTCGCTCTAGTTGAAGTCTGGTGTCGTAAAAAACTCCTAAAAGTGTTTCTTTTGGCTTTTTTGTGAGAAATGCAAAGTCATTTGAAACATTTCCTAGTTTGATGCGTCTTGATGGTATAGGCCGCAAATAGCGGTAATTTACTGATAATTCGCAGTATTCATAAAGACGAGGTCACGGAGTTTGTATGAACCGACAAAGTAATATATTCCTTTTTCTAGCGCTAATTGTGGGAATTGGGCTGTTGGCAGGCGGTAATTTATCGTCAAAACCGATGGTAAAAGCACAATCCAGCCTGAAACATCATGAGGTCGAGGGTGACATGCCTGCGACCCAACATTTGGACAGTATTGTGCTAGGTGCAGGGTGCTTTTGGGGAGCAGAAAAGCGTTATCAAGCTATTCCCGGAGTTTTAAATGCTATTTCTGGGTACGCTGGAGGCAAAGGGGTTGAACCGACTTACAAAGCGATTACCAAGTGGTCGAATAGAATGAATCCTGATAATCACGCTGAGGTGGTGAAAGTCATTTTCAATACATCGGAAGTGTCGCTTGAAACCATTTTGAAAACCTATTTTGAGACGCACGATCCAACTCAAGTGAATCGGCAGGGTAACGATGTAGGTACGCAATATCGTTCGATTATATTGACGCATAACGAACAACAGGCAAAAGTGGCGGAAGACATAAAAGCCCAATTTCAAACACTATTAACGGCTGCGAATTTTGGTGAGATTGCCACCATCATTGAACCCTTAGAAGAGTTTTATCCGGCGGAAGAATATCATCAAGATTA
The DNA here is from genome assembly GCF_007570825.1 of Pleionea sediminis. Taxonomy (GTDB): domain Bacteria; phylum Pseudomonadota; class Gammaproteobacteria; order Enterobacterales; family Kangiellaceae; genus Pleionea; species Pleionea sediminis. The sequence continues at coordinate 53,073 of NZ_SUNB01000005.1, forward strand.
CCTGGTGAAAAATCCCAATGGATATTGTCCTGATCATTCGACAGGCGTAACTTTTGAAACACCAAAAACTGAAAAGCGCGTTATGAATAATGATGCTCTGTTAAAAGGAAAGCATGTTGTTGTCGTGGATTCAGAAGATTTTTGTCCTTATTGTGAAAAATTTAAGAAGGACGTTGCTAACGATTATCAAGGTACTATTCCAATGGTTTATCGTTTTGCAGACCAGTTAACTGGATTAACAGTTAAGACGGCAACCTGGGCAACACCAACGATTTTATTTGTGGAAAATGGAAAAGAAGTGCTGGGTCACCAAGGTTATTTATCACCTGAAGAGTTTTATAAAGCGTTAGGAGCATTTAAGTTGGGTGATAGCGAAGCATTTGACGTCGCATTTAATAAAGGAACGGACAATCGATTTTGTAAACAATATGAAATCTTTAAGAATACTCCAGATGGTGTTTTTGTTGATAAGTTAAGTGGAGCACCTTTATTTGATACGCGAGATCGCTTTAACTCGGGAACGGGATGGCTGTCTTTCACTAAACCGGTTGACGGTGCTGTCGAAGAGCGTCCTGACAATAGTTATGGCATGCGTCGCACTGAGATTATTTCAAAATCTACCGGAATTCATTTGGGACATGTATTTCCCGATGGTCCGAATGGGCAGTCTCGATATTGTATTAACGCTACGGTGCTCGACTTTATAAAACGTGATGAATACGTATCGCGTTGAACTGAATTTCTCTACAGTTCTTGGTAAATTAACGAAGTAAACTAAGTGTGCCAATAATGAGAGAGCGACTTTAAAAATTCACTCTCTCATCTCCTCTTTTAGACATAGACATTCCCGTCGGAAACTCTAAAATGGAATGTAGATCACCAAATCGTCGTGTTTTAAATGTTATTTTCTAGCGACTCACTAAACTAAAGCGTTAATCACGACTGAGCAAAACTAATCTTATTTATTCAATCAAGGTAGCCTGTATTGCGACTTAGGTCCTCTTAATCCTTATTGATAAGGAGTATCTATGAGACACTTTTATGCTTCGCTTAAAATCAAAGTCATTATTTGGCTAGGCATAGTTTTTTCACTTCCGAGTTTTAGTGCAGAAATTTTAATTCAAACGGGCGATAGCTCGACTTCTAGTACGGGTTTTTGGAATCGAGCGACGGGAGCCAGTATGCCACTCGGTTCCAATCAAGGAATGTACGCAACCGTCGGCGGTGCCATTGAAAATTATCGTTTTGAAACTCAAATTCCGCAAACGACATCTTATACGTTGCAAGTTTACAACACTTGCTATTCACCACGCAGCCATCAAGTCACTCAATATTTAGAATTTGGCAACACGACGGAAACGTTTGTCACCGATCAGGATTGTCAAACCGATCCTTTTGTTGGTCAATGGCGTACGCTGGGTACTTATCGTTTTGAAGAAAATGAAATCGTTGCATTCACGATAACGACTGAAGGGAGTAATAACCGTTATGTTGGCGCTACTGCCATTCGTTACCTTTATGATGAAGTTACTGAGCCGGCTGAAAACCAACCACCGCAATTGCAGCTTTCATCGAACTCTATTTCCGTCAATGCGAACGAGTTAATTACTTTAACAGCATCGGCATTTGATCCTGAAGAGGGTGATTTATCATCGCAAATACAGTGGAGCTCACCACTGTTTTCGACGACTGGAGCGGAGTTTTCTACGCGAGTGGGTACCGAGTCATTCGTGGTTAATGTTTCTGTGTCTGATAATCAAAACGTGAGTGCAATAGAAACGGTTCAGGTGCAAGTCAATAACGTTGCATCGGTCAATCGCAAGTTTTCGTTTGGCTGTGAACTAGGATCAATTTCATCATTAAATTTAACAACCTACAACGCGATTGCGTTGCCGAATGTTGGTGCCATGTGTGATCGTTACACCGCGCAATTAACCAATAACGATAATAATCGTACCTTATTCTACAATGGCGAACAGGGGCGAATTGATGGCGTGGTTGCACGTTATCCACTCGAGGCCATTCTACGAAATGTTGGTATTGCGCCTGTCAATCAACCTTCGCAACCGCATGTTGTTGCACAAAGTGCGTATAACTTTGTCGGATTACATATTCATCATATCGATTATAATCAGATTGACAGCGCGCACCTGGTGGTCGGTCAACGTGGTGCGACACAAAATACGATTGAAGGTAAACAAACAGTATCTGGTACATCGTACGTTAATGATATTGGCCATAATCAATTGCCCAATGGTCGGGCTGATATTCGACTGGTGATTGATTCTGGTGGTGTTGTTACGGCTTATTGGCAAGAGCCTAATCTCAGTGGTAATCCTGCATTAGATAATTGGACGCTATATCGAAATACTGGAGCGTTACCAGGTTCCAATCCAAATTGGGGGAGCTCAGGTCAAGTTATCGTTGGTATTATCACTTACGCCTATTATCAAAATGGACTGCCTTTTTGGGGCGTGGCAGACCAACTTGAAATTAACGAGGAATAATTCTCTGAACAAACAGTCCTGACAACTTAATCAGGACTGTTTCAAAATTTTGTTTACTAATCGATTGATTCTCAATCATTGAAATGATCTGTGATGAGCCTTTGAGTTTGTTTTAGATGTTTTGATTTCTTATCTAATAAATTCTTTTCTTTTTTCGATATGAGATAAAAGTAACTTTATCTCGTAATCGAAATGTCATTTTGTTAATCCCTGCTAGTTTTATTGCTAGCCCTTATCATTTTAAAATTTATTCACGGAGGAGTCTTATGACTAAAAACCGTCCATCCCCTTTGCGTGCAGAAGTCACTAACCTTAACTTTGGTCAGGAAGGTATCGCAGAATTTCCCAAATATGGTCACTTTGCGACTTTCTTTATTAAGAAAGATACCGATGACTTATACGAGCGTTGGTTAAAAGTTGTAAAGCTCACCGATGAATTATGCGCAAAATCGAAAGGCGAGGTGGTTTGTGTAAGAGGTGTGGACTTTTGTCTATGGACTCGTTGGTGCAAAGAACTAAAAATGCCCGTACCTAAAAGTAAACCCGATCATGCGTTACTTAATGACAAACCCTTTACCAATTCTGGAGGGGATCTTTGGTTTCATATTAAAGGAACGACCAACAAAAGTTGTGAGCGAATTTTTGAAGCTATTGAAAAGGCGTTGGATCCTGTCACAGAAAAGATTATTCACACTCCAGCTCATAAAATGCATGGCGGAAAAGTGTTTGGTGGACGCTTCCGCGATGCCATGATCAATCCAGTCGATCCTGTTAATTTATCGAACCGAGTGATTGTAGGGGATGAAGATGCTTTTTATCGCGGCTCAGCTTTCGTATTACAGCAAAAGTTTAAACACAACTGGGCACAGTTAGACGATAAAAATCAAATTGAAAAAGAAGATATGATCGGTCGAAATGTTAATGACGCCATCATTCCAATGCACGATGATCGTAGCCACATAAAGTGTGTTCGACAGGTAAACGGCGAGCGTGTGACCGACCGTATTTTACGACAGGCTTTGCCTTATGGTCAGTCAAAAACCGGCAATGGTAAAGAAGAAGGCGTCTATTTTGTCGCTTACGCCAAAGACAATAATATCTATCACGATTTAATTACTAATATTGTTGGGCCGGAAAAAGGCTTTATTAAAGATAAAATGCTCAGCAATACACATGCAACTTCAGGTAATTTCTGGTTTGTTCCTTCGGCAGAAATCATTAAATTAGCACCTGCTAAAGGAAGTATTCGAGTTCCTGAGAATGAGTATTTCGATGTCCGTAGTTCTAATGGGTACATGTATTACAATAATCGTGACTTTTTGCATCAGACTCAATTGCGAAAAGATGGTGATGAATTTAGCGATCGGATTTTATTACTGTTAAGCCAAAATTTTAGTCGCTGGAATGATACCTGGGAAAAGCCACAAATTATGCCATCGCCTGGACATTTGAGAGACCATTTAAGCAATGATAAATGGAAAAAATACCAAAAGTACGCGACCAGTAAGTCGGCGGCATTACGTAAAGGATTGGCAATAAAAATTAGTCTTTCCGATGTCTTGTTGCAAGAGCAGTATCGAGAGTTGGCAGGATTACATAATATAAAACCCTATGAACTTTTAGTGGGGAATATGCCGCCTCTCACTTTGGGCAGTGGTACTCAAGTTATGGAGTATTTAAACGAAGAAGAAAAAATAGAAGGCTTCTTCGGAATGAAAAATGAGTACTCGGCTACCGGACACAATATACCTAACTATAAAAAAGTATTGCGTTTGGGTGTCGGTGGGTTATTAAAAGAAGCGCAACAAAAGTTAAAAGGTTCGACCGGAGAAACACGTGCTTTTTATCAATCGGTAATTTGGTCTCTTGAAGGACTCGAAGCGTTTATTTTAAGTTATGCGGAACTAGCCAAGTCGTTGGAGGAGTCGACGCCTAAGACGGCTAAGTTTGAACGTGATAACTATGCTGCTATTGCTAAAAGAATGACTAAGCTGGCGTCAAAAAAGCCTAAAGGATTACTCGAAAGCTTACAGTTAATTTTTATCATTAACTGTGCATTACATCAAACCGGCGAACCCATGTCGATAGGACGACTTGATCAATATCTAATAGAGCCTTATTTGGCCGATATTAAAGCGGGTAAACTCGACGGTGCAGGAGCGCAGGAAATTATTGATGCTTTTTGGTTGAAAATGGATGAAACCGTTTTATATAACCGGCAGCACATGCAAGATTATCTAACCTATGGCACCGGCGCTGTATTTTATTCCGCAGGAAACTTTCCGCAAGGTTCTGCTTTAAACCAATGGGTACAACAAGTCACCCTGGGTGGCTATTTACCGACTAATTCGAAAACGCCAAAAGATGGGTGTAATCATATTACGTTACTTTGTTTAAAAGCAGCGCGTCGTCTTCCTCTTAATGCACCTTGTGTTTCTTTGCGTGTGCATAAGAATATGAATGAAGGACAGCATAAAGACATTATTGAAGAAGCGAGTAAAGCCATATTGTCTGGCGGCGCTCATCCTATTTTAATGAATGACGATAAGCTAGTGAAAGGATTGTTAGACAGCGGGCCAATAAAGCCTGAAGATGCTAGAGATTACGTTTGTGATGGATGTTATGAGCCGGTAATTCAAGGACGCAGTGAATGGGCGTTCAGTTATGTTCCAATTTTACCGGTGGTTGGTATGGCAATGAATCAGGGCGCGACAATTGCTGGTGCAGGATGGGTTCATCTACGTGGTATGAAAAATGGTTGGAATTCTCCACCACCCGAAACCATTAGGTCGTTTAGCGAGTTCTTAGATATCTTTTATCGTCAGTACACATGGCAAATCGCAGCTTTCTATAACACGCTAATGAACAGTTATGGCTCCTTATGGGAAATTTGTCCCAGCCCTTTATTTTCATCGATGACCGATGGTTGTATGGAGTCGGGTCGAGATATGACCAATGGTGGTGCTGAAATTCATATCGTTGCTCCTATGATGTGTGGCATTACCAATGCGATAAATTCTTTATACGCGATCAAGAAAATGGTATTTGATAAAGAATCGGCAGTCACTACGTTACCGGAATTATTGCAAGCGTTATGGAACAATTGGGGCGAAGATATGAAAGAGCCGTTTCAGAATGAGTTTGCTGGTGAAGCTCGTTCGGAAGCAAATGCTAGTCGATACAAAGAATTGAGAAAAATATCTTTGGAGCTTCCTAAGTTTGGTGAAGGACAGTGTGAAGAACTTAAACGACTTGCCGACAAAGTGGTTGACCGTTGCGTCAAGATTATACGAGATGGAATTGAAAACCCGGTTCCTTCAGTCAAAAAGGCTTACGATAATTTAAAGAAAAAATATTCTATAAAAGGCAAACCATTTGAATTTACGGTTACTCCGGGTGTTGGAACCTTTGAAGACAATCTTGGTTTGGGTGTGGGTATGGGGGCTTCGCCCGACGGGAGACTGGCCGGTGAGCCTATTGCTGATGACTTCTGTCCAGCTCCAAGTCCATCGGACATGCCGCCGATGTCAGAACCTCACGACATATATAAAGGACTCGACGACTGGAATGTGCCTTCTATTAACTATGGGCTTTCTAATGCGTCGCCGGTTGATATCAATATTTATGAAGATTTTAAGCCAGACGATCTTCAGGAGGTTATTCAACAGTTTGCGCAAGGAAAAATTGGTTCGAATCTATTGACGGTTACCACAGCTAATCCGACAACCTACGCTAATGCACAGGTGTATCCTGAAAAATACGACTTAGTACGGGTTCGTCAAGGCGGCTGGAGTGAGTTTTATATGGCAATGTTCCCTGAACATCAGGCTTATATCGCTCGACGACCTTATTATGGTGTTAAAACCTCCACTGAAAAACAATCGCTAAAGAAAAAGGCGAGCGCTAAAAGCAAAGGAGAACAAGCCAAAAAGAATTCGAAGAAAGGGAAAAAGGTAACTAATAAAATAGTTAAAGATGCCTAGTGACCTGGTGAAATAGAACTTAACTTGAACAACCCATTTATCGGAAGGAGATGGCTGTGACAATAAAACGAAAAATAAGTTATCTGATCGGAGTGCTAACCCTGTGCTCGTTTCAGTTACAAGCATCGTCAGACTTTAAAACCGCCGACTCATTTAAAGCCGTGGAGTCGGCTATTGAAGAACAAGGTTCCTCATATAAACATACTTTATTAGTGATGGATGATGATGACACATTAACCATGATGCGTTGTCCCAATCAAGCTAATAAAAAAGATTGTCAATACTTAGGGGGGCCCGCTTGGTACAGTTGGCAATCCTCTTTATTGAATACTCCCAACGCAAAATATCGAATCGCAAAAGACGAGGCGGATTTATTGAAAAAGGCAGCGTTACTTTTATCGTTGAATGATATGGATTATACCGAGACTTCTGTACCTGAAATATTAACTAAGCTCAGTGATAAAGGTGTCAAACTGGTGGTTTTAACGGCTCGTGGTGGTAGCAATTTATCGGCGACGGAAAGTCAGTTTGAAAGTTTGTTGTTGGATAAGAAAAAAAGTGAAGCAAAGAAAAATGCATCATCATTTTTTTCACTCATTCAAAATAGCGGTTTAAAAGGACTTAAAAGCGATATTTCAAGTATTGCTGGACCGATTAGTGCAACCGATTGTAATGCTGAACGTTCGGCTTATTACCAATCCAGTATTATGTATGTCGCAGGGCAGAATAAAGGATCCATGCTTCATTGTCTGCTTGCAAAGACTCAGTCGGGTGACATTAAAAATATTGTCTTTATTGATGATACGTTAAAAAACGTAAAAGATGTACAAGCTGCTTTCAAAGATAGTAAAAACTATAATGTGACAGCCATTCATTATACGGCACTCAGCGCGCACAAAATGGCTTTAACTCAGGGCAAAGATGCGCACTACTTTCAGCAGAAGGCGAATGAACGTTGGCTAAAAATTAAAAAGAGTTTGTCGAATGCCTTATTAAAACCTGCAGCGGTTCATTAATCACTTAATTATTTTCGAGTAAATATAAAAAGGATCTCACTATGTCAAAGTCAGCTTGGTCAAAAATAGAACATATTGTCGTGTTAATGTTAGAAAATCGTTCATTCGATCAAATGTTGGGTTATTTGTATCATGAGCATGGTAATAAATCACCATTAGGACATGATTACGAGGGATTAACCGGGGAGGAGTTTAATTTTGACTCAAAAGGAAACTCCGTTAGTGTTTTTAAGATCAAGCCCGACGATAAATACGCTTACTTTATGCCAGGAGCGGATCCAGGAGAGGGATATTTTAATACAAATGCACAGTTATTTGGTGACCATATTGCGCCAGAGCCAATAAAGCCAGCCGATAACTCGGGCTTTGTTAAAAACTTTGAATACACACTCGGTTGGGAGAAGACGTCCGACTGGTCGATTCTACCGGGAACGAAACCAGATCATATTATGGGAATGTTTCCGCCCAATATGTTACCGGTGCTATCCAGTTTGGCAATGAATTATGCGGTTTGTGATCATTGGTATTGTTCGGCACCGACGGAAACATTACCTAATCGAGCATTTGCAGCCATGGGAACCTCGCAAGGTCGACTGACTGATAAAGATAAATTATATACCGCACCAACTATTTTTAATCTTATGTCAAAACATAATAAATCGTGGTCAATTTATGGTTACGACAAACCGCCATTAAGTCGAGGTTCTTATTCTGATATTACTCATGCTGATGACAGTCATTTTGGAATTTTTTCTGATTTTGAAAATGCTGCGAAAAAAGGATCTTTGGCGAATTATGTTTTCCTCGAACCACAATGGGGCAAAAATGGCAATAGTCAACACCCTAATTACGACGTTGCGCGGGGCGAACAATTAATATTTGATGTGTATCAAACGTTAAAAAAATCGCCTTTGTGGGAAAAAACACTGTTGATCATTACTTATGATGAACACGGTGGTTGTTATGATCATGTCGCTCCTCCTGAAAATGCAACACCTCCAGACGACACTCATGGTCAATACGACTTTGACTTTAAGCGCTTTGGGCCAAGAGTTCCTGCTGTTTTAGTCTCGCCTTATATTGAAGCGGGAACGGTTTTTCGAGTTCCTGAAAGTGGTACGCCACTTGATCATACTTCGATATTAAAAACGATAGAAGAACGTTTTGATTTACCTTCATTGACCAAACGTGATGCAGCGGCTCCGAGTTTAAGCCATGTTTTGACGTTAGACAAAGCTCGAAATGATGATCCACTTGACGGTATTACTGTACCAAAAAGCGATGAGTCGGTTGATTTATCCAGTGACTCCGATCATTTACAAGAGCTGTATCTGGAAATTATGCGCCAACTGCCTAACGAGGAAGTATTGCAAAAAGAATATCCCGAAGAGCAGAAGTCATTAAAACGCAGTTCAGAGTTGCTCGATTATGCTGAAAAACGTTATCAAGAATACTTTAATGCTCGTAAAGATAACATCACTTAATGTGACAGTGTTTCTGAGTTTTAAACGACCTCATAACGAGGTCGTTTAATTGGAACGATTGATTTTTGCTATTCAGTCTTGTTTTAATAGATTCATAAGCAAAGAAGTTGAAGGAATCTATAAACTTCTGTAATCTCACCATCAAATCTCGTCTAACGCAATATTCTCATTTATGTACCAAGAATCTTTATTTGTTCCAGTTGCTGACCACCAGCTTCATCTACGCCATATTTGGCGTGATAATGGTGGAGCACCTGTCTTGATGCTCCATGGTGCTATAGAAAATGGAAAAATATTCTACACGGAATCCAATAAAGGGCTGGGAAGTTTTTTAGCCAGACAAGGTTTAGATGTCTTTGTTGCTGACTTTCGCGGTCGAGGGCAGAGTCAGCCGAGTTTGTATGAGTCTCAAAATCATGGACAGTATCACTCAATTACTGAAGATATTCCGGCATTGATTGAATTTATCCATCAGCAAACCAATCAACCGGTTCATATTGTTTGTCATTCGTGGGGAGGCGTATTGGCTGCCAGTACCATGGTGCGTTTTCCAGAGTTGAGAAGTAAGATAAAAAGCTATTTATGTTTTGGTACAAAGCGTCAGATAACGGTTTGGAATTTTGAACGATTGTTAAAAATCAGCCTAATTTGGAAACGATTTTCGCCGTGGATCGCAAAAAGAAAAGGTTACTTGGATGCGAAAAAATTGAAGATAGGTTCTGATGGTGAAACGCTTGATACCTTAAAAGAAGGTGTATCCTGGGTTAAGATTGGACCATGGCAGGATCCTGTAGACAGTTTTGACTATGAGTCGGCAGCAAAACATTATGATTGGCCACCGACCTGGCACATTACCGGACTTAAAGATAAGGCTTTAGGCCATGAAAAAGACGTGAAGGTATTTATGGCAGAATGTCATAATCCTGATGCGGATTTTAGTTTGTTATCGAAAGCAACGGGAAACCACGTGGATTATGATCATATTAATATACTGACTCACCCCAAAAGTGAAATGGATCATTTTCCAAAAGTTGCCGCCTGGTTAAACAAACATTAATGGCTAACACTTTTAGTCTTTTTTCTTGTGGCGTTCGCATAATTCGACCCGATTTCTGCCGCTATCTTTTGCAATATATAAAGCAACGTCGGCTTGTTTAAGCAGTGTTTCTGCTCTGATTTGTCGCTCGAAAGTTTCGAGCGCGGCAACGCCAAAACTGCACGTAATATTAATTTCAATATCGTCTTGTCGAAATATGTATTGCTCAACTCTCTCGCGCACTCGTTCTGCGACCAGTACACCTTTCTCTGAGTCTGAATTTGTTAAGACGATAACGAATTCTTCGCCCCCAAATCGTGCCACCCAGTCTGTTCCATCCCGAATGCAGGTTTGTGCAATATCGACAAACGACTTTAAGATTGAATCTCCTACGCTGTGTCCATAAGAATCATTTATTTTTTTAAAGTGATCAACATCAACAAAGATAACGGTAAGCGGGTAGTGAATGCGTAAACTGCGATTGATTTCTTTGGGCAGTTCTTTATCGAGATAAAGACGGTTATAGCACCCGGTTAATGGATCCCGTCTTGATATTTGTTTTACTTTGTTGGCTAAATTGAGAAAATTTTGGATCAGTTTAAATCCCATAAATGCGAAAAAGATAAAGTAGAGAATTAAGAACGACATGATGAGTAGGCGAGCAAATCCGGGTACTACCGCCCAATCAATGTCGAATAAATACATGCCACCAAATGACACGAGTGATGTGAGCATTATCGTGCTTATAAGTAACTTTAAAGCACCGATAAATGTCGCGTTGGTGAGTAAGACAAGTAACACAGCGAAAAGAATTTCTTCTCCTGGCGCTATGAGAAATATGCACGATGTTAACACCGCATCGATATGCATATTAATCACTTCCTGGCGTTTTGTCGTCCACCTGGCAGCCAATAAAATAGCGGTAAAGGGCCATAGTAGACCGGCGATCAGCACAAATATCGCCGGAACCTCTACGAGCCTTTCACCACTGACCACTCCGGCGATTAAAAGGTACGTATAGGCAGCCAACAAACGTGGCAAAAAATTAATCTTTGCTACTGGGTGCGCTTTTTTTATAAATTTCAAAGGGTTAGCTTATAAAAAAGTTTGAGTTCTTATTAAAGACTAAACTATATCTTGCGATTTTTCACGATTAATTGATGGTTGTATTGAGAGCTATGCTCTTGATGCCTAACAAGCCGATAGTCGCATCGCTGTTTCATCTTTGAGCATATTTTTACGTATCCATTGTTGCATTTAATTCACTAGTCAATAAAGTTAATTGCTTCATCCAGATATTCAACCAAAATATCCAATTGCTCTGTCGTATGCGACGCGGATACATGGATTCTAATAAGAGATTCTCCTTCCGGAGTATTCGGATAACACAGTCCACTTACAAGAATATTTTTAACAAACAAGTATTCGACTATCTTTTGCGCTCTCAGAGTGCTGCCGACAACAATACTCACCATGGGATGATCGTTAAATAAAAGTTTCCAGTCTTTAAGGGCTATTTTTTCTTTTAAATAATTTGCATTGCTTTTTAATTGCTCAATTGCCGATACATCTTGTTCCAGAATATCGATTGCTTTCATAATGACAGCGGCGTTAACGGGGGCAATTGGTTCCGATAAAATATAGGGTTTAGCACTTTGTCGCAGCCAGTTGATCAAGGTGCGATCACCACCGATAAATCCACCACTAACGTGACCCAGTGCGTTTGCAAATGAACCCGTGACCAAATCTTGCTTATCTTGTAAATTGAGTTCACTGAACAGACCGCGACCGTTCTCACCCAAAATACCTAAGCCAAGACTGTCGTCTACCACACTAATGGCATCATAAGATTCTTTGAATTCTTGAATGCGCTCTAAATTTGCGTATTCACCATTGGCGTTAAAAACTGCGTCAGTAACGATCATTCGAAAACGAGCATTTTCGGAGCACTTAATATGGTACTCCAAATTCTCATCGTCTTTATTTTTGTAATACACCGCTTTAGCTCGCGATAAGCGAATACTGTCAACTAAGGTGAGATTTGTCATTTCGTCGAGAAATATTACGTCACGCTCACTGGTAAGAGGTTCAAACAAACTCATGTTTGCCGTGTAGATCGAGGGGAAAACCATACAATCTTCAAGAAATAAAAATTCGCACAATCGTTCTTCGAGTGACTTAAATAAGTCCAGAGTTCCTATAAATGTTCTGGATGACGTGCTGCCCATGCCGTATTTGCGTATCGCATCTAGCGCCGTAGCCTGGAGTTCTTCATTAGTGCGCCAGCCTAAAAAATCATTATCGATAAAGTTATGTGCTTTGAATTCACCAAAGTCAACTTGCATGCCATCCGATTGACTGACATTAATTTCATGACGTAATAATCCCGCAGCATCCATATTCGTCATTTCTTTGGCGAATAACTTTTTCATTTTTTCAGACATAACGATTCACTGCTCCTTTATCGTGCTGTTCCGATAAACCAAACGATAGCACTCATGCAATATTGCCAGGATAGGCTCTTCTGGTTGGTATAATCGAGGCAAAACTTATCAAGCCCTTGCGCCAAACATTGATAGTCATCGCCCTTACAGTTTGCCTCTGGTGTTAAAGAAAATTGGGTGACCAGTCTTGAGTACTTTTGTTCCAATCTGTTGACGATGATTTGCCGTGAATTGCCAGTGTTGTTCTTTAGTATTTGATATCGCTCTGAACGAGGAATAAATACCACTTCACTGAGCTTGTTAACCACAATTATATCGGAGTAGAGCTCGCAGTTTAGCTTCTTTTTTTGACTTCTTAAGCTTTTGCAATTATCCATCGCGTATTGAATCAAACATTGGGTCCGTAAGCTCGACAGATTGGAGGCACAGTTATTGCGATCGACAACATTGATATAGCTATTAACGTTATCAATATCTTTTTCTTGAGCACTGGTAATCGCGACTAAAACCTTTTCAATGTAATCAATGCGACTCTGTTGTTGATAGGGCATTGTTTCTGCCGCGAGCAATCCACAAAAAACTAACAAAATTAAAGGAGTAGTCAGCTGTTTCATAGGCGTCCATGATTCTTTATATACTCTACGCGGAATTTCTCAACGTAGTTCTTAAGGTGAACATGATATGGATAGACTTCGAGAAGATCGTCTCTTTTTAAGATCCACTCATTGCCGAGAAAAATATCGGCGTCTTTAAGCACTTCCAGACGCGTTAAACGATATGAGGGTTGTTGTAAAAACTCATTCTCCGTTATAGCGGTACTTTCACTATCGGCGTCTTTCAGCTTGATATTGGATTGACTGTTGTACTGTGTATAACGAAACTTATTTTCCATAGAGCTCGAAAACTGTTTATACATGAGTATTTGAGGGTCTCGGCCATCATCGGTTATTGGAAAAAACCGAGTATTTACCTTAAATTGAGTATCTGCCAATTCTATTGTTGTTTGCGAAGTCTTACTCTTTCCATCGTCTCTACGCATGAAACATTGAAAGCTGACAAGTTCGTTTTTATCACGCAGTTGTTGCTCGCTTTTCGCTATCTTATTCTTGTTAAAAACGGTGTTCTTGGTATTGTCATCGCTCTTTGATTCACTAGCTGTCTCTTTGCTGGAGTCAATAGGCTCTACATCGTCAAGTTTTCTTAAGCTTTCATCAAGCGATAAAATTGTCTTTGCCAAATCGTGTCGCTTAAAAACAAGTTCAACTTCAGGCAACACTTTTTCTTTTGTTAAAAAACTTGTTGGGTTGTTGGCTAATTGTTCACAAGTATCTATCTCGGCATTCCAGTGAATGGTGTATTCTTTGCAAAATCCGGCGGTGATATTGACTTTGGGGTTGAACAACAGTTGGCCATAAGCGTGTTCCAGATACTGGCTATACTTACGCTTCTCATCATCTGTAGCATTAATCGTATTAGTTTGATTTTGGAAATCTTCTAAGCATTGTCCAGGTAACAGTGTTTCAATCGCTTTGTGCAAATACTCAGGCTTTGGAAAAGGTAAGTTGGTCCAGATATGGTGCGACGCTCGAGGAGCGGCACTAATGGCGTATCTTTGATAATCTGTGAGTGCTTCGATTTGATCGAGTTGTGCTTCAAACTTTTTCTTAATGTTTTTCACCTCGTTACCCGTGAAAAATACGACAGACTTGTCGATGAAGCTAGTAATTTGTCGAGTGAAATAATGGGCATAGGGTTCTTCTTTGCGGCGTTTTTCGCATACCTTGAGCTTTTCAACCTCCACCTTTTCCGGTTCACATTCTCCCAGGTCTTTGGCATATCCCAGCTCAAAAGCCTTAAGAATTAATGCACAGCCTGCTTTGGGAACCTGTTCTTCGACAACAGCCAGTTGTTCAGGACAAAAGTCGGAAGACGTTTGTAAAATTTCTCCGGGTAAGTCAGTCACTTTACTAAAGCCACGGTTGTCCAAGGTAATTAATGCCAATAAGAAAAAGATTGAGATACAACCTAGCTGACGTAAAACTAAAGGCAGCTCTTGCGCATTTACTTTTGATAAGTAGCTGATGGCAAAGCTCAAGTTGTTCTTTGTATATAGAGTGGTTGAGCCTTTGGGAATATTTTTAGGCTCAGTTAAATGAAGCAAGAACTTACTTTTTCTATCAAAGCTCCAAAATTTGAAAAATACGCTACCCAAAATTATGGAGAATAAGCCAATAAAAAACGAAAGGCTTTGGTTTAAACTCTTTAAATAATCCAAATTTAAGACATCGGATCGATAAGCGAGCAACAAAAGACCAAATACAATTAAAAGAATAACAATGGAGTTGGTGCCAACATTGATGTTGATCAACCCTTTTTTGTTACTGTTTAGATCGGAGTTTTGATTCATTCGAGGTCAAACTTATTAATTATTTTGTCTTCAATGGTAATCCGTCGATTCTTCGACTTTGCTGCTCTTAAGGTTTGTCTTTGAGCTTCCGATATTTTACCTTCGAAGTCGGGTACTTCTTGCACCGCTGTGTTATCGGCGTGTGTGCAAATAACAGCATGATCAGAAATGTCATCACTGTAGTTTTTTAATTCTTCGTAAGCGGCGTAGGCCCGTTGAAATCCAAGGTTAAAATTGTTTTCCTTCTTACCGTCACCGTCGGTATGGCCATGGATGATCAACATCCGCTTGGTCAATCCTCCTGTTTGGAAGTTAAGCACTTGACCCGTTTCGTCATAAAACAATTCTTTGAAAACTTCTTTACCTTCAGGGGAGATTTGCGATTTTCCAGGAGCGAAGAGTACATCTCCGGGCAAATTCAACATGCGGTCGGTAACATCGCCAATAGTTTCACTGACACCAATGTCCTTGCCTTGATTCAAAGACCAAAGTATGACAAAAAATACCATAATGATGGTCATCAAGTCGGTATAAATCACTTGCCAGGCGGCGGCGCCTGAATTTCTTGTTTTTTCAGTCTTTACAAACTTATTCATCATTCCACCTCAATGGTGTTTTTATTTTCCATGATGACCTGTAATGCGCGGCAGAAAGTTTCGTAATCGTAGTCTAAGTCGACCATACGGCGTTCAAACCGTGTTCCTATTATGCGGTAGATGGACGAGAATATTGCGCCATAAAGAGTAGTTTTAAGTGCTAATGCAAGTTGTGGTGACAAGGATTCCACGGTAACGTCAGAACCTAAACTATCAAACATAATAATCAATCCGATAATTGTTCCTATGAGACCAAAAAGAGGCATAACACTGGAAACAAAATCGAAGTTAGATGTGGAAGACTCATAAAGTTCGTGACACTCAACGTAGTAAGAGTGAGCAACAAACTCAGCGTAATCAAAGTTTTTACCCGATGAAACAACTTCTTGAATATCACGTGAGAGAGGATTGTCGGGTAATCGAATGGCCGATCCTTGTCGTACCAGTCCGACCGCGACACTGCCATCTCGGCCGCGCTGAATGTTGAGTTCATTTTGCAGTGCGATTAACGTTTGTTGAATGTTAGAGGCTCGTTCATTCAGATGTTTTGACGAGAAAAAGATTATGAACGATGAAAACATCAACTTAATCAGTGCAAGACCTGTGACATAAATGAGTAGGCCAATAGAGATGGTAAACATGGAAATGAAATAGTTTTCGGTAATAAAAAAAACCGATGCAACGAGTAACATAATTCCAAAACCAATCAAGCCGACAAAACCTGCTCCAGCGGCTGACTGCTTAACTTCTCGTGTACTTTTATTAAAAGATGGAAAAAAAGTGCCTTTAGACTTTTTGTTGTCATCATCGGCAGATACATCTTGCGACGATAAGTCGTCTAATGTTGTATCCTCTGTTGATGCGTCAGGATTACTCACGTCTTCTAAATCGTCATTTTCTCTCGTCATTGTCTTTCTCTTCTTCCTCTTTGGATTTTTCTATGGCTTCTTGAATTGCTTGCTCTTCGTCCTGAATGATTCGTAAATATTCTGGGTGGTATTGATAGGACTCAAAACCAATCCATGCCACCAGGCTGACAAACGCGAGTACGGATGCCCACTTAATTGAACGTCGTAAAATAACACTTTTCTTTTCGTTCAGTGGGTGCGCACAAAACTTTGATAACCAGACAATTCGGTCATATTCGTCAGTGCGGCTCAACTTAGGTTTTCTATTATCAACAACCTCTTTTACAGCCGTTAGTATTTTATCTTGGCTTTCTAATACATAGTTAGACATACGTCGCGTTGTTAAACATTTAGCATCCTCACTAACTTGATAGTATAGATGCTGGATTAAATGGTGAAGGCCAAAATTCAATACGACAAAAGTATCTGAAATAATTGAAAAATAACGCGAAAAGAAAAAGTTGTACGACTTCTTTTTTTCGCCTTTTTTATAACGAAAGTAGAAATAAGGTGTTGAGAATATATGTTCATTACGTAACAGACCGCCCAGTTTGTGCATGATTATGCCAAACAAGAAGTCTTTATCATCCATACTGGCATCATCGATTTCAGCATCTTCGTCATAGGGCTCATTAAGTAGTGCATCCTCCAAGAGTAAAGCTTCAACAACTTGCATATCATCGAAGTTATCCGACATAAGCGATGGCAGATCATCTTGTGGTTGGAATTCTGGTAAGATTAGCCCTTTAATTTTTCCTGCTCGACTATTCGAATGGGATTGACGGAGGTTTATGTCGCTCGCGAAGTAACTGGCAATTTTTTTTATGATGGATTCTCTTTTCTGGTCACTCATGGAAAAGAGCTTTTTCTTCTTATCGGGATTTAAATTGGGTTGCAGATTAAAAGCGCTGGTGTGGCGATACTTTCGTTTGATTAATTTTTTTTCTGTGTCTCGAGAAATGGCAAAGTCAATCAGTCGTTTTTCGATAACGATACGCGGCCTGCCAAAGCCACCGCCGTAACTAATGACACCTTTATTTTTTCCTGGAAGAAAAACGATATTATCAACCAGTTGCTTATTTAGAGTGACGCCATTGCGTTTTAAGTAACCGATTAAATATTTCTTTATTTTTTTATGGGACATGCTATTAAAGTCTAACTGACCATCAACCAGCTTGACATCAAGAGTCATCGCAAAAACTTCAAGAGTTAAACCTAGCCAGTAGCAAATAAATAATCCCGACAGTGGAAATACATAGAGAAAGATTGTTTTGTCGTTAAAGTTTAAGTATTGGCAAAACGTGTAAATTCCATAGAAGTAGCCCGAAAAAAAGAGTAAAACAAAGGATAGTTTTATCAATAAAGTAATAGAAAAAGCTCGAATAAGCGGAAAGATTGTTGTTTGTGTAATGCGCTCAATGCCTTGCAAGCTGGGAACAACTATTTTTAAGTTGATTATAAGAAAGTAGCCCCACGCAAAGCCGGCGAAAGTAGGAAATAACCATTGATATCGCGCAAAGTCATTTAACAGGCCTTCAATAAAATCGGATAGTTGAAAGTAATCAACAATAAATGGGTAGCCAATGATTAAATAGCTGACCAGCAGAAAGGGTAAAAAATATTGCCGGATGATAAAGACTCGTTCGGTATTTTTACGAGAGTTTCCTAAAAACGATAGGAAATAAGGAAAGCTAATAAATAATGCGAGAGCGATAATAAATAAGTTTCGGTATTTCGTGATAAAAGAGGCCGTTTCCGATGTTTCAGCCTCATTCAATTCGTTGTTGAGTTGAGTCGTGAACTTTCGTTGCTCGAGAATTCCACCTTTCTCCAAAAATGGTTTGAATGCCGCGAAGGCTTCCATTCGGAGTTTCAGCATTGAAGAGTCGGTACCTATGGCAACAGAGCCAGATTCGATTAAGCTTTCTTCTCGAACATCATACACTTTATAGTCAATATCGGAATTATTGACTTCGCCTAGCATTAAGGCATCGATGTTTAACTTTTGATACAGTTTTATCAGGCAGGAGATCGAGCGTTCTGGACACTGGCTTAATTCGTTGTTGTCTTTGTTGACGGAAATAATTCGGGCGTAACCGGCGAGGTCATTGTAGACGTTTTTTTCTAATGCACTCACGAGCCAGGGGCTTTGCTCTTCTTTAGCAACAAAACTGACAACAAAACGTCCCTTTACCACTTCATCATCAGCATGCAGCGGTTTAAGGAAGGATAGAATTGTAATTGCCAGAAAAAGCAGTATACGAATCAATTTTATTCTACTTATATGTCATGTTATTTGAAATATGTCTGATAGACATAGTAAAGAGAGCAACCAAAGCCTCGTAAAACATTGACTTTAAAGGGATAGTTCAGACTAACTCCAAAGTCAAATATCTCTTATTAGGCGTAAGATTACTCGCGAATGAGGGATACACAAGGACATCCATCACAGACCGATTAAAAGGACCTTGGCTTTGCTTAGAGATGGGGAAGCCGTCATCCTTTTAACGTAGGTCGGTCCTATTTTCGATGAGCTCAATGGGCAGATATTGGGAATTACATCATTTTGTATTCGAGATATGAAACTTTAATGTTCTTTCAAAATATAATCAGTCCAAAGAGGGTGATTGACCAAAGCTCATCATCTGATCAGGATGGTGTCAATCAATTGCCAACTGAAGCGCTTTCAGGACCAATTGAAGCACTTTCTGGTTGCTTTTTTATCGAGAACTCTATTTAATTACACGTCTGTGTAATTAAAGGCTTGGCTATGAATGCATCTCGAGGACGTCCAATTGATTCTGATAAGCAACAGGAGCAAAAACTTAAGTTGCTTCAAGCCGCACGAGAATTACTGGACGATAAAACTTACAAGTCGATTACTGTGCGTGATATTGCAAGCCAGGCAGGCGTGAATTCTGCCATGGTGCGTTATTATTTCTCGAATAAAGAAGGTCTATTTGTCGCCTTGTTTCAGCAACTCTCAAAAAACCAGTTTGAAAAAATTAAAACCTTGCTTGAACTCGAGGACCCATTAAAACAATTTATCCCGATGATGATTCAGATGGCTTGCCAAAACCGTGGCTTAATCCGGTTTGTGCACGATGAGGTGCTAACGGAAGAATCGTCGTTAAAGAAGACATTTATCGAAGGACTGCCCCGAAATATTGCAACTTTTTTGCCTCAATTGATTCAAAGGGACATTCAAAAAGGTCGGTTTCGTGAAGATTTGAATCCAAAGTCGGCCGCATTTTCACTCATGAGTTTAATTATGCTTCCTATTGTGATTGATCCGGTCCGAGAAGATGTTTGGCAAATTCCCATGAGCGATATCGAAAGTCCTCAGTGGGCCAATCACATTTATCAATTATTTATTAACGGCTGCAGCAAGGAGTCGAACCAATGAAACAATTTTTACAGCAAAAGTGGACACTTCCCGTAATGATCGTTACAGGGGTAGTGATCACTCTATTAATCATTGAGTTGCAACCTGAGTTAAAGCATCAAAATAAGGAAAAGTATCCAGTCGTTGTTAATGCAATTAATGTCAGGGAAGCCAAAGTTGCGCCAACTATCACTGGGTTTGGTAATGTCGTCGCCGATCGAAAACTCGAAGCAAAGGCCGAGGTGAGTGGGCGAGTAACCTACGTTCATCCAGAATTGAAAAAAGGCACCTTTTTGTCGCAAGGTACCTTACTGATAAAAATCGACGATAAAGATTATCAGCTGGCTTTAAAACAGGCTGAGGCCGATCGGGTGGCTAAGCAAGCAAATCTCAAAGAGCTCGAGCTCACTATCGAAAACAATGAGTTGGAACTTAAGCTGGCGAAGCAAAAACTGTCGGTTCGCAAAAAAGAACTTAATCGGTTAACTCAATTACAAAAGCAAGGATCCATTTCACAGTCGCGACTCGATCAGGAGAAGCAAAATTATCTACAACAGCAACAAGAAGTTCAAAAGCTAGAAAACTTAAAAACGACTTTACCATCGGATATGGAAGTCGTTAAAGCACAAATTGCCATTGCCGAAGCCAAGGTGAAACAAAGTGAACGCAATCTGGAACGCACACAAATTCACTTGCCGTTTAACGGACGTATCAGTCAGGTTCGCGTTGAGAAGGATCAGTACATCACCGCTGCGAGTCCGTTGTTTAATGCGTTTAGTATGGAAAAAATGTTGGTCGAAGCTCAATTTCCGGTTGAGCAGTTTCGCCAGATCGCCGCGGTACTCGACGGCGATAAATTGTCGTCGTTCAGCCAAGAGCAAAATTCCAATATGACCGAGATATTGTCATCAATGGGACTGAGTGCTGAAGTGAATATTGCCGGTAAGTCTCGAGTAAAATGGAAAGCCGTGGTCGAACGAATTAGTGACGACTTGGACCCCAAAAGTCGAACTATTGGAGTCACGGTAAGTGTAAGTGACAGTTATCAGATGATGGTGCCCGGCAAGCGTCCACCACTGCTGGAAGGTATGTATATGGAAGTACAGTTACAAGGTGCCGCGCAACAACGCCTTGTGATCCCAAGGTTTGCACTTCACCAGCGACAAGTTTATTTGATTAATAAGGAACAACAACTCGAACGTCGAACGCTTAAAAATTTTCATTTGCAAGACGAGTTAGTGATCGTCAATCAGGGATTGTTGGCAGGAGAAAAAATTATTACATCTGATGTTTTCCCTGCTGTTGATGGTATGACATTAAATCCACAAAACGATCAACGAACCGCAACACTAATGGTTAAGTGGCTGGAGCAATACCAATGATTCGTTTTTTTGCGGCGCATCCTACAGCAGCCAATTTATTAATGATTTTATTTTTGGCGTTAGGGATATCTGTGCTGCCCGATCTTAAACGGGAAACTTTTCCTCTGATTAATTCCTGGAAGGTTGAAGTTCGTGTTGCATACCCTGGCGCGACTCCTCAAGATGTCGAACTGGAGATCTGTAAGCCGCTGGAAGATGCCTTTGACGGCATTAGCTTTATCGATGAAAAAGTCTGTCAAGCGCGACAAAATCTGGGTTTGATGACCGTTAAAATGTTGGAGCAGGGTGATTTTGAACAGTTTAAAGATGATATCAAAACAGCGGTCGATGGCATCAACGGTTTCCCCGCACAGTCAGAACCTCCCGTGGTTAAAGAATTGGGACGTACCCAAAATGTTGTTGCAATTGCCATTACAGCCGACTTGTCTCAACCTGAGCTAAAAACTTTGGCAGAACAAGTCAAGCAACGGCTGTTACAGCACCCAGAAATTCCCCTGGTTGAAATCAATGGTTTTTCTACCCGGCAACTGCGTATTGAGGTAACTAATGAAAATTTGCGTCGATACGGATTAAGTCTGGATCGGTTAACGAAGATTATCAGTGAACAAAATATTAACCTGCCCTCCGGGAGTATTGAAACATCAACTCGAGAAACACAAATTCGCTTTAATGATGAACGTCGTTCTATCGAAGGGCTGGCGGAATTGATCGTATTACAGGGTGAGCAAGGAAATGAAGTTCGACTGGGTGATATTGCGACTATTTCCGACACCTTTGAATTGTCCGAGCAAAAAGTTCGCTTTAATAACAAGCCTGCAGCGTTATTAAAAATTAACAAAAATACGATTGATGACAGTTTAAATGTGTTGGCTGCAGTTGAGCAAATGATTGCCGAAGAAAATGCGCGCTTACCAGAAGGAATCGATCTACAATTAACTCAAGATGCGACCAGTATCGTTAAAGATCGTATCAAAATGTTAGCAACCAATGCCTGGCAAGGTTTGTTATTGGTGTTTGGCGTTATGTGGTTGTTCTTTACCATTCGTTACGCTTTTTGGGTGGTTATGGGCTTGCCCGTGTCGTTTCTCGCCAGCTTTTATTTATTAAGTTACATCGGCATCACCATTAATATGATTTCAATGGTGGCACTGTTACTGGCACTCGGGATCTTAATGGATGATGCCATTGTAATTGCAGAATCGATAGGGAGCCATATCAAAAAAGGCAAAAAGCCTTTACAGGCTGCGATTGATGGAACCAAAGCCGTGGCCGGAGGAGTGTTTTCATCATTTTTAACAACGTTAAGTATTTTTATTGGGCTGGTCTTTTTGCAGGGGGATTTAGGGCAAATTTTAAAAGTGATTCCCATTGTTTTAATCTCAGTGATTACGGTTTCATTAGTGGAGGCATTTTTTATTCTGCCTGCGCATTTGAATCACTCGTTAGCTCATGCCAAAGACCACAAACCTTCGAATTTTCGAAATTGGTTTAATCAAAAGTTTGAGAATGGTCGCAGTAAGGTGTTTAAGCTTGTAGAGAACCTTGTACGTTTTCGCTATCTGTTTATTGGTAGTGTCATTACTATCTTTCTCTTATCTTTGTCGATGTTATTTTCGGGCGTATTAAAGTTTACTGCGTTTCCCGATGTTGAAGGTGATATATTGCAGGCCCGATTGTTAATGCCTGCAGGGACTCCACTAAGTCGTACCGAGCAGGTGGTTGATCAAATTATTCACGGCCTTGAGGAAACGAACTTAGAATTATCGAAACAGGAATCTTCAAAGTTAGTTAATGCGGTAACCATCAGTTTTAGTGAAAATTCTGATGCCATGGAGTCTGGCCCACATCTGGCGACTATAACGGCTGATCTATTAACCGCTGAAGTGCGTCATACAAAGATGCAACACTTCATTGATTTGTGGCGACAGAAGACCGGTGTTATTGCTGATGCGACGACCTTGTCGTACAAAGAGCCTGCAATTGGTCCCAGCGGCCGTGCGATTAAAATTCGAATTGCCGGTGATAACTTCGAACAATTGTCGCAAGCATCCCATGACTTACAACAATGGCTAACAGGATATCCCGGCGTAGAGAACTTACTTGATGATTTAAGACCAGGTAAACCGGAGTTTTCTTTAACGCTTAAACCCGGTGCCTCAAACCTTGGGCTGGATGCGCAAACGATTGCTAATCAACTCCGCAGCGCTTTTCAAGGTGCAAAGGTCATGGAAACGAATGTTGGATTAGAAACCTATGACGTTTCAGTGCAAATCGCAAAAGACTCGCGCGATGAGTTCGCCGACTTTGATAACTTCGCCATTGTTCATCCAAGTAGTGGTGCGTTAATTCCATTATCGTCGGTAGCTGATATCACATCCACACGCAGTTATTCTCGTATTGGCCGTGTTGATAATCAACGGGCGGTCACTATTTATGGCGATGTCAATACACTCGTTAGCAATACAAATGAAGTCCTTTCGGATGTGCAAAAACGTTGGCTGCCACAGTTTGAAAAAAATTATCCTGAGTTGAAAATATATTTTGAAGGGGAGATTAAAAATAGTGCCATTACTCAAAAATCGATGGCGAGTTCTTTTGTGATGGGCATTATTGGCGTATTTATTTTATTATCCTTTCAATTTAAAAGTTATGTTGAACCTGTTGTCGTCCTTATGGCAATTCCTTTGGCCCTTATTGGTGTTATCTGGGGACACTTATTGATGGGATTAAATTTTACCATGCCTTCCGCATTGGGATTCGTTTCGCTGGCAGGTATTGTGGTGAACGATTCTATTTTATTAGTGCAATTTGTTAAACAGCATGTCGCAGAAGGTGAGACGGTGCACGATGCCGCAGCAAAAGCGAGTTACGATCGATATCGAGCCGTTTTTCTGACTTCAATTACAACCATTGCCGGTATGACACCTTTGTTATTTGAAACCAGTTTACAGGCTCAGGTGCTTATTCCACTAGCGACCAGTATTGTTTTTGGAATAGCAACTTCGACGTTGTTGGTTTTGTTCGTTATACCGTGTTTATACGCTATTTTGGAAGACCTTGGATTTGCAAAGGCAAAAGAACATGCAGAACCGGAGAAAACGTTAACTTAATATTGGATTCTTGAATGCAAAGTGTTTGAAAAAAAGTTCAACGTTGCTTTGGATATTTTTGAATACTTGCGATTAGTCCGTAACGACCAGTTCATAGTTCAACGGCATCCCCTGTGTTTCGATAGCGTTTATCGACACATAGTAGGCTCGACCGAGCGTGGGTGTAAATGAAAGCGATTGGCCGTTGGGGGAGAGGTTGTTTAATGTCGAACCAATTAGAACACGATTCTCATCGTAGAGCTCGATGTAAATATTTTCTTGCTGATAGAAAGGGAGAGTGCAAACTCCAGGTTCTCGACAAACGTAAACGGCGTGAAGATCATTAGAAAGCGAACCGAAAACAACAAAGTCGGTGAGGTCTGTGGCGCTATCAATGGAACCTCGTATAGCAACGGTCGCGCCTTGCTGCATAAAAAAGGCTAACGAATCATCAAAAGTGTTATTGGGCTCTTGTTCAGTTGTTTGAGTAATGCCTGATAATGCATCGATATAATCGCCGGTAATTATCCCTGATGGAAAGTCATTACTGGACTCCTCTTCGGTGCAGGCAACTTCTTCCGTGCATTGACCACTATACCAGGCAAAAATTAAAGATATACCAAATGGATCGTTGAATGCACTAGAGGGACAGTTGTAAATACTGGTATTAAAGCAAACCTCTGGCTTTTTTGTGTCGGATGAATCGCCGCAAGCCAGAAGGAGAATGCTTGAGATGCAATAAAGAAGGATTTTGTGCATAGCCATTTTGAATCAATCGTATTCATTTAAGTTTACGCTATCTTCTTGGATGTTTTAGTTCGATTTTCTTCTTTAAACAAATGCTATTAATAGCTAATAAGACGAGACTAACTCAATCGAAATAAATTGCGGTTGGTTTATGAACAGAAGCTTGAGATTCGATTTTATGTGAAAAATCTTTAAATTCTGCTTTTACCAGTTGTTTGTCTAGGCAAAGTGAGCTCATTCTTCAAATTTCGACTTTGGCAAAAAGTCAGATACACTAGAGTCCTTGATCCTGGAATCTATTATATGAAATATGGTCAACGTCATACCTCAATCATTTAATGAAATTCAGCATCTTTTACCTTCGCTAAAAGAGGTTGGAAAGAAACGTGAGTTTAAGAAGAATGATTTTATCTGCCGAGCGGGCGATAAAGTTACTCACTTGTTTTATATTGTCAGCGGCTTGGTAAAGTGCTTTCAGGTTCATGACGGCAAGGAGGTTATATTAAGGATTTTATCAGATAATAGCGCTGCGTTTGCCTATTCGGCCTTTTTGACCGACAGTTTGTCTTTGGAATACATTGAGTGCATGCAAGATTGCCAAGGTGTACTGATTTCGTTAACTGATCTGCAGCGTGCTCGAGAAAAAAAGCCAGAAATCAATCGGCTGTATCAATTCATGGCAGAACAACACTACTTGTCGATGGAAAGACGGTTAATAATGCTCCATCATAAATCGGCCAAAGAGCGATATCGTTTTTTTTGTGAACATATGGACGATAAAGTGGTCACGGAAACTCCGAAAAACTGTATTGCTTCTTACTTAGGTATCACACCGGAATCTTTTAGTCGAATAAAACGAGAACTTAACAATTGATAAGGTTTTAAATGGCGAACCTACCTAGAATGACGATCAAACCAGTTCTAGGAGTTACCCATGTTAAAAATGAAACCTAATTGCGAAAGTTGTGACTGTGGTGTCAGAGCGGATTCTTCGGCCTATATTTGTTCTTTTGAATGCACCTTTTGCAATAAATGTACGCAATCTTTCGATGCAAAGTGCCCTAACTGCTCGGGCGAACTCGTTCCTCGACCCAAAAGAGCTAAGAGTCTCGCTGTGAATTCTGAAGATAGCGATTCATTTGGAAATAAAAACGGTATTAACGTAAAACTGGATAATATTGAGTCAAAGGCCATTGTAGGAATAAGTGCGCGAACCAACAATTCAAATGAATTGAATGCTTCGAAAGCTAAATTGCCTAAGTTATGGCGAGATTTCAGAAATAAGATACTTGATAAAGATGTTTTTGGCTCGGCAGTTTATGGCGTTTATTCAGATTATGAAACGGATGCGAATGGAGAATACTCGGTACTCGCTGGTGTCGAATGTGACCAAACCAATGAAAACCTAAAACATTTGGATGTTGTACAAATTCCGGGAGGGAAGTTTTTGGTGTTTGAAGCGAAAGGCTCCACTCCAGAAGTGCTTTACCAAACCTGGATTAAAGTATGGGAATATTTTTCTCAACCTAAAGTGAGTTATGTACGAACGTTTACAACCGACTTTGACGTTCGAAAAGAAAATAATCAAATTGCAATATATATTGCTGTTCAATAATATTCTTTTACTCAATGACAACTTTTGTTCCTTCCGGTAGTTTTTCGATTTCTAGAGAGAGTCCTTGATGTTCACACAAACGTGCCACCAAGGACAAGCCAATGCCAAAACCTTGGCTGTGCTGTCCTTTAACTAAAGGCTCGGTTATGCGGTCTTTGATACTATCTTCTAGCCCGATACCGGTATCTGTAATGGTTAATCTCCCATCTGAAAACTGGACTGTCACACAGCCCTTTTGCGTATATTGAAAGGCATTGCCAATTAAGTTAGACAGCAAAATGTGCAGGTCGTGTTGATGAATCACTTTTTCTGCATTCGAAGTCACCTGTACATTAACTTGGACAGGTTTATCTTCAATTAGCCGTGATTTTTCGACAATAACCTGCTCAACAATCGGTAATACTCGAACGGGTTTTGTCGCCTTCGGATGCTCTTGGCGCGCTAAAGCTAATAATATGGTAATCATTTGTTCCATTTGAAGACAAGATGAGTCAATCTGAGCAATCAGTTGTTTTTGGTTATCTGTCATTGAGTGACGGGTATTTTTAAGTAACTCCAAGGAGGTTTTAATAATGGCGATGGGAGTTCTTAACTCGTGGCTAGCATCGCGCGTGAAATGTTGCTCACGTTCAATATAAGTTTGAATTTGCTCCATGGAATACTCGAGTGCAGAAGCCAGTTGACCCACTTCGTTATTGGGGTATTGGTGTTTTAATGATTGACTTAAGGAAGTCGGCGATAAGTGTTCGATTTCCTTCGCCAGTTGTGTAACCGGTTTAATGGCTCGGTTACCAAGTCGGTAGCCCAGATAGATAGCGATGGCGGTCAGTATCATTGTCCAAAATCCTAAAAACCAAAGAATGGTTTTTCGATTGGAGCGAATTAATAATTGACTACTGACTTCAGCGACTAAGTAAGGACCATTCTCATAAATTTGTAAAATGTGAAAGTATCGATTATTGTTTCCTGATACTTCGATACGTTCAGGTTCATCTAACATCGTCGATCTTATTTCATCAGGAAATTCATTTAATGTTTTGTAAATTTGAATGTATTCCGCACGAGGCTTTGGCCATTCATTTTTCTTTTTAAAAACATCCAGAAGATATGCTTCTTCTTCTTTTAGCCGGAGTTGAAAGAATTTATCTTCAATGGTGTAAAGGTTGAGGAAGTTTAGACCACTAAAAAGTAATGACAGAAATAAAGCGAATCCAACAAAATATCTGAGTATTTGATTGCGTAAACTAAACTGTCGCACTGGAATGTTCAAACAAAGGCCTTTAATTTTCGACGGCTAAACTAAAGCCAACACCGTGTATTGTCTTAATGATAGGTTCTGGAAATGGTTTATCAACAGCTTGTCTGAGTTGATAGATATGTGAGCGTAGAGAGTCCGATTCTGTTGGATCATCTCCCCACAGCTTTCTAGCGAGCTCAGAACGTGTCACAACTTTAGGGTGCGCTTGGGCAAGTATTTCAAGAATCGAATAACTCATGCTTGTTAAATTGAGAGGACGGTTTTGACGCATCGCTCGTTTACTTGCAGTATCAATCATGAGATCTCCCACATGAATTGTCTGTGGTTGATGCAATTGGTTACGTTGCGTTAGAGCAAGACATCGCATGTGGAGCTCTTCCAACGCAAATGGTTTGGTTAAGTAGTCGTCCGCACCTTGTTCAAATCCAGCAATTTTATCTGGTAAGGCATCTCTTGCGGTAAGCATGATAATTGGAGTTCGATATTCTGCATTTTTACGAATATTCTCGCAGACTTTTAAGCCGTCCATGCCAGGTAGCGTTAAATCGAGAATAATGACGTCATAATGATTTTCAAGTGCAAGTGATAAACCGCTTGTACCCGAGTGTGCAAAGTCAAGCGTATATCCTTGTGCCTCAAAAAACTGTGCGATATTCTTGCACAAGTCAATTTGATCTTCGATGAGTAAAATATAAATTGATGCCCGCTCTTTCATATCTATTGCTCTGATTGGACACTATGAAGTGGCACAGTGCCCAGTAGCTTTTAGGATTATTATAGTTGTTTTAATAACTCTTGAGCACTATTCATATCTGGATGTTCGCGGAGTAGCTCGGTAATCACTTCTTTTGCTTGCTTTATATCTCCAAGTTGTTGGTAAGCTTTCGCGATTTGTAATGCTATTTGTGGATGTTTCATGTCCTCTTGTGCAACTTGCAGCAAAGTTAATGCATCAGCTGTTTGCTTTTTTGTTTTGGCTTCTAAAAAATAATAGTATCCGTACATTCCGAGTAACTCTGGTTGAAATTTTGATTTATTTGCTCGATAAGTGTTGATGACATCAGACTTCCCTCTCAAAAACTTAGATACGATAGCCAGTGTTTGATCGTCTTTATAACGATTGATTTTAGGGTTTTTGATTCCCATCGTTTCGAGCATGGCCTTTGCGACATCAACCGTTGATGTCGGATTTTGGCCTGTAATAAGTCGGTTATCGATCGCGACATGACTCAACATCATCGGGCTACTTTCAAACCTAGCTGTACGTTGTTTTAGTTTATCTTCGAGCATAAACTCAAATTTTTCAGACCATTTTTTCCCAAACAGTTTTTCTTCTTGGTTGGTAAAGGCATTAACTGCTTTTCCTGCGACCAGGTAGTTACCATTGTTGAGCTTTACATTAACTAATGCTGCTGGCCCATGACACACCGCGCCAATGGTGCCACCCGATTGATAGATATCAGAGATGATCGCCTGCAATGGCTGATGATCGTGCAGATCGAACATGGCTCCTTTACCACCAACCACAAAAACCGCATTGTAATTACTCGCATTAATTGTCGAAAGTTTCAGTGAATTCTGTAGTTTTTGTTGTGCTTGGCGGTCTGCCAAAAATGCTTGGTTAAAAGGCTGGTCAGGATTGTATTGATCGGCTTCAGCGAGTCCGCCTTCAGGACTGGCTATATCGACCACGACTCCGTTATTGTGAAACGTCAAATAAGCTTTCGATAATTCATCAAACTCAAAGCCAGGTTGAGTTTCTCCATTGTTTTCTCCATGACTACTGATTACCATCAGTAACTTTTTTGCAGGAGCGCGAGAATCGACATTACTGGCACATACTAAGGCCAGTGAAACGAATAAATAGCTGATTTTATTAGAAATATACTTAAGCATGGAGTAAGCCCTCTTAGTCTTCAATTGCTGATAGCTTACCAATGAATCTGTGAAATAATTGTCAAATGCCATTTCACATCGATTTCACATCGTCTGCGGTATCTTTAAGCATTCTTGACCCATTGGAGAAGACCATGCGTGCAGTGCTTGTTTTACTATTTATCACTGGCTTATCGGGCTGTAACTTCATTAACAGTGTTCGATTGCTTAATGCAAATGACAGTTTGGAACCTGTCTGGTTGTATAAAGAAGAGATTGCAACTGTGAATTCCCATTACATTGGTGAGCAATTATTTATCGAAGCCAGCATTAATGGGCAAGAGGGTTATCGATTTTTAATTGATACAGGCGCATCGATTCCTTGTCTTATGACTACCGAAAAGGTGAAGCAATTATCTTTGGTAAAAGAATATGAAGTTGAAATTGGTGGCAATGGAAATGAGTCAGACTCACCGGCGTTTGCTACTCAAATAAAACAAGTCGATTTTGGACCTGTCCGATTTAATAATATGACATTCTGTGTCGTTCCGCTCGAAACAACTCAATATTATTTACGGCAAGATGAAGCTTTATTTGACGGGGTTATTGGTGTTCAGTTGTTTGATCATTATCCCATTCAAATCAATCCTGAAACTAATGAAATGGTGGTTTTTAAAAATGAATATCAGCCTCACGCAGAGGATTCACACGTGGTTTTGGAATCCAGTTGGGGCAAGTATTATATTCAGGCTGAAATTGAACTCACTTCCGACAGCTATCAACCTGTTGAAATGATTGTTGATAGCGGAAGTCGTAATTACATTAAACTCAATAAAAGTATGTTAAAAAGCCTTAATACGAGCACGCCCAGAGTTACGGCGGCAGACTTTGGTCTTAGTGGTCGAAATGTGCATGAAAGAGCACTAATTCCTGGGATAAAGGTAGGAAATCAAGAAGCAAAACAAATCCGAGCGAACTTTATTCACGACGATGACGATGATGACATAACCTACATTTTAGGCAATGCTTTTTTAAATCATTTTATTGTGACGTTCGATGTAAAGAATGAGTCGATGTATTTTAGACACGGTACACAGTTAGAGAAGTTATCCAAGTTTAATTTGATAGGCTTGCAACTGCGTAAGACTCAGTCCGGACTCTTTGTGGTTCGAAATATCATACCTCAATTGCCTGCGGCGCGTTTAGATTTTGAAGAGGGCGATCTTATTTCCTCAATCGGTGGTGTTCCTGCCGTTGATATGAGTTTGTCTGATTGGATAACTCGTTCGTCGCTAGAAGAGTCTATTGAAATATGTCGGATTAGAAAAAGCGATGAGCGGTGCTTTAATACCGTGCCGTCTCTTTGGTTTAAGTGAAACTTTAGTCTTTAATGAAAGCTACTGTTTAATGGTGAGTGTTATTGTTGTGTTTGTATTAGAAAAAATGATGATTATTATTTTTGATAGATGGTTATGAGCTAGAACTTAATGTACTGATTAACGAAAGAGACAATGTTTTATGAGGTGTTATAGAACATTATCGATTCATTAACTTAAAAACACCCAGTTTTAGCCACTGTTCGCGAATGCCTTTTGGTTTTGACCAATCTTTCATGAGTTCCACTTGATTCACGCCATTGACAGTTATTACTTGATTGATAGCTGTAGTAATGTTTGAGTACTCGATGAAGTTCTTTAACAGTGAATATTCAAGTTCATTCATGGTGACTAATCGAGTCTTATAGTTTTTTCGAACAAGTACAGTGTAAGTGGTGTGTAATGGAGGTAGTTTGGGTGACTGGTTATCGCGAACCTGACAGTAGTAATTTGCAACTGGAAAGCGAGTGGAAATAAGTGCTATGGCTCGCTGTGGTTTCAACTGGTTGTCGTCCATGTTGTCCGAAAGTTTCTCCAGAAGATTTGCTTCGTCGCCTGGTGCATCAAACATAATAAAAGCTTGTCGTTCAAAGTAAGCCAAATCAATCATAAAGTTAATCCAGGCTTCTTGCTTCTTTTCAGGAAGCTCTGCATCGGGCCTCGTTTTTTGAAGGTAACTGGGAAACCTTTCACCCAGCTCGTGTAAAGAATAACTGTTTGATGGGTATTCGAATAAATAATCTTGTGCGAAGGCATTAAATACTGACTCGCCTAAACAATAACATAGAGCGGGATATTGTTCACGTAAACAAGACAGTAATCGAGCGTAATAACTTCTCTGATAAATACCTAGGCTTTCAGAAGCCGTTAGCTGTGAAGTGTGAGACACATTAATGTCAATACTTTTTTTATCGACTTGTCCCGGAAATATTAGAGCCTGTTGCATCCAGTGTTGTATGTTTTTTAAAGTATTTGAGTTGTGCATGATTTTGGTTTTTATTGGATTATCAGCATTAGCTGACTTTGTCGGTAATATGACTCATTACTTGAGGAACCATAAAGTGATTGGGCGTAGAAATAGCATCTTCTGATTGTTCAAGATTATGAAGCGTTGATGACTCTACCTGAGAGCCTTTTATGAAATTCTTCGCTTTAAAAATTTCAGCTTCACAGTCTACTAAACTTGGAATGTTTCCGTCCCATTCTAAGCAGGTTGCCACTCCCTGCGTTTGTTGCCAGGCAAATTGGAATAAGCGCCACACTTCATCGCGAACCGGTTGATCGTGTGTGTCGATAAGGTGAGTGCCACAATCTTGATGTCCTGCAAGATGCATTTGAACCACATTGTCAAATGGAAAGTCATTAAAATAATCAAAGGGATCCTTTCCAGCATTAAACGAACTCACAAAAACATTGTTGACATCGAGTAACAATCCACAGTCAGTTTCATCAACCAATGCTTTTAAGAATTCTGGCTCTTCCATATTCGAATGATTGAATGTCATGTAAGTACTCGGGTTTTCGAGAACTAATTGACGTCCTAGATAATCTTGAACTTGATTCACTCGCGTCGTGATATGGTTTAAAGTCTCTTCGTTTAATGGAACCGGCAGTAAATCATGGCTGTTGATGCCATTAATACCCGTCCAGCACAAGTGATCGCTGACCCATTCAGGCTCTATCACCTGGGTAAGAGTTTTTAAATTTTTTAAATAATCGAAGTTTAAAGGATCGCAACTACCAATGGATAATGAAACGCCATGAAAAACTAAAGGGTATCGCTCTGCGACTTGCTGTAAATCATAAAGTGATCGTCCTTTGGAGTTCATATAGTTTTCACTAATGATTTCAAACCAATCGACGCGTGCCTCGCCAGCAAGCACCTGCGTCATGTGAGGATGACGCAGGCCCAAACCAAATCCGATTGAGCTTCTTGAACTTGATTTTTCTTCGTGAGTAGATTGAGTCATTAACTGCAACTGCCACCACCACTCATACCGCTGGAACCACAGGCTGCATAACAACCGTTATCGGATAGAAATTTATTGGAAGGCCCAACCATTTCGTTTTCTCCATTGACATCTTGATAGGCTTCGCTGGGTGGATTGCCAAAAATCTTGCCTTCGTTGTTCATTCGTTCTTCGAAAGCATGGCGTGCCATTTTCCACACGCTTTTACGTTCAACGCCATCGGCCGTTGCAAAGCGTTCCGCATTAATTGGCGTTGCACAAGACCCGTGTCCGCGACAGGCATTGCCACCCGGATTACTTTGTTCCTCAGTTGTTCCATAAAGTCCACAGCCGCCTTGATGTTTACAATCGTTAAGCGTATGACAAGAATGAACATTAGCGGTTGAACAGTAACCTTGTCCGGCACAATCATTGGTAAATCCATGATCGGAACGACCTTGTCCCTTACAGGCATTCAATCCCATGCAGGCGTGTTTAACCTCGACGGGTTCAAGTTTGCCATCGAATTGACGTATGGTTGCAATATCAGGTAATTCATTCAATCGATTGATCATATTGTGTGAATTCAGCATGGCCAGTTGATTGGTGTAAGAGCTGCTTTTACTCGCTTCGTCGGCAGATTCTTTTGCCGCTTTTTCTTTAATCGCATTAAAGAACGATAAGACATTGAGCTTTGCCGGTTGACCATTAGAAATAATATCGATGTTCTCAAAAGTCGGGGCCATCGCGCACTCTATTGTCGTTTTGCCATCTTTGCCTGATTTATCTTTAACTTCGCAAGTAAAGGTGCGCATGCCTTGAATGAGTTTGTCTAACACCCAAATCATTGCTTTGTGCATTCCAACATTA
Source organism: Pleionea sediminis (assembly GCF_007570825.1). Lineage (GTDB taxonomy): Bacteria > Pseudomonadota > Gammaproteobacteria > Enterobacterales > Kangiellaceae > Pleionea > Pleionea sediminis. The sequence goes on from NZ_SUNB01000005.1 coordinate 87,000, forward strand.
AATAGTTCAACTTGTTGAACTCCACTGACCGTGTAAGTCGCTTCTGTCATCAATAACATGTATTGATAAATCGCATTACACAAGTTGGAGAGTTCATGCAAATTTTCTGGGTAATCGCTAGTAAACGGATTTTCAGGATACGGATAAGTAATAAAGTTGAGCTCAGTCTCAGTGATCAGACGGTCGGCAGGATCGGGTGCCTTTGGATGTGGCGCTACCGCTTCGTGTTTTGGATCGTAACCTTCGAGTTGCGACTGTAACAATAGAAACTTGTAATAGTGGGAGTCTTCCGTTTTGCTTTGGTCATCAGTTGGCTCTTCTTTATATTTTCCGCCTATTGCAAAACCTTCACCTTGATCACAAATGGTGGTAATCGCTGTTATAGCGGTATATTTGTTTGTCACTTTAATCAGTTCAACGGGACCCGCATGACTGTCGGAAGAATTTGGAAAAACAGCAGTTTTTGCAGCAGACTCACTTTCTCCAGGAACATTCGACGCTTGATACGTTGACTTTGGATAAATCGTATCAATACAGTTTTGACTGTAATAATCGTTAGAAATTTGAAATTTTGCCGGACCTGAAAAGTCGTCGTCAGTAATGTGCTTAGTGCAAATAGCTGCCCGTATGTAAGAATAGAAATCGCCAATGGTATCCCAGTTATTATCTTTTAGTTTATCTTTAGCTTCTTTGGGATATTCAATCTCAAGAAAATTCCACATGGATTGCAAACCGAAGCCTTCAAGTTTGATATCAATTGGTTTTTTATCAGGACCTTTTTTTTTATGGAAGGGTAGATTGGTTCCTCCACCGGGAATCGAGTTGAAGTTCGGCGATTTACCATAAACTTTTGGCTTAACACCGAGTGCAAAGAGAATATTTGCCGCAAGAGACATGTGCAGCATTTCTTCAACGGCAACACTCATAATAATCCCACCCGCTTTGTTGGCAAACAGATTTAAGTCTGTCTCTTTTGCTGCCGTAATATTGGGTTGGCGGTTGATGGAGTAGTAGGTGTAAAGGTAAATGGGTAATGTGGCCAGTTCGATTTCTACTGCAATCTGGAGATCCTTTTTGAGCTTCGCCAGTAACTCTTCTCGTGTGTAATCATCTTCAAGGGTTTTTACCAGTTTTTTTTCTTTAGATGTAAGTTTGAATAGCGGGTCTGGCTGATACATGAATTTTCTCCTTGGTCATCAAACTGAAACACAGGTAACTTCTCTGCTGTGTAAATTAATCAAAAAGCTTAGTCAGCGTTAACAAAAATGTCTAAGAGCTGAGTGCTGAAAAGAAGTGAAGATTACAAAACGCAATAAATCGAGTCAGTTATTGAATAAAAATTTTATTTCGTAAAGAAATATATAGGGTTGTTTGGTTTGGTAAACGTTTAAAAAAGTGATTTTAACTTTAATCGAGATGGTCTTTGAATGATTTGAAAATTAAAAAACTTAATTTTAACAATGGAAAATTGACCATAAGTTTGTAAGCAATCTCTGAGAAGAAAATAAGATATTCGCTGGTTTATTAATAAATTCATAAATAAATGAAGATGGAGTTGATGGAAATTAAAAATTCAATATATAAAAATGAGTTATTCCCAATCTTTCCTATTGTTGTGGTCGTTCAATTTCTTGCTATTGGCGTTTTTTGTGACTAGCTTTTGTAAAGGAAAATATCACTTTAATTTTTAGGGATTGTTCTATTGAACAATAACGTATTAAAAGCGAATTAATCGCGCTGGAGAATTCAATACAATGGAAAACTATAGTTATGAAACACTACGTGGCATTGTCGGAGAGCAAGTTACGATTGAAGATAAACAGGGAAATGAAGTTTCAATAACTCTTTCAGAGGTGAATAAAGGAAAGATTGATGGGCCAGACTGGGAAGCCTTTTCGGCTATCTACCAAGGTCAAAATGAGTTTTTTATTCCTCAAGGCACCTACACATTAAAACATCCTTCTTTCGGTGAGCAACAACTTTTTCTCTCTCCGAATTCTGAAACCGAATATGAAACGGTGGTCACTCGCGAGCGGCGAGACAAACATCACGTTGCCGCATCTTAAGGCTGATAAAGATGTTACGGACGCCACTCCATCAACAAATAAATATCATTTGTTTTGGTTTTCAAATCAAAACCCAGGCGTTCATACAGTTTTTTTGCCGGGTTGTTGTGTTCAACATGAATGGTCACCGAGCGATTGGTTTGCCGCGCTTCATCGAACAACTGCTGAAAATAATGCGTGCCCAAACCCATATTTCGGTAATCAGGCATCAAAGCAATATCAACAATTCGAATTTCATTATCCCAGTAATCAATAAACAGTCGACCGATCGGTTGTTGTTCCAGCTCAATGATAAAAAATGCATCACTATTGTAATGTTGAGTGTAATGCGTCAACTGAGCATGAAACTGTTGGTCGATGAATTGCTTTTTTTCTTCCAAAGTAAAGTTAGTCATCGCCAGCTCACTTTCTCGCGTCGAGCCATACAGATCGCGCATAAAGGGAATATCATCCGATGAGAACTTACGCAAAGAGAGTTTTTGGATCCATTTTTTATCAGTCATAAGAAACAGAGTGTGAAGGTTAAAAATTTGATTGTGAGGCGGCTCACGTAAATTGTAAAGAGGAAACTAATATGTCGGAACCATTTTTAAGCGAAATAAGAATGTGGGGTTTTAGTTGGCCGCCACGCGGCTGGCAAACCTGTGATGGACAAGTTATGGATATTAATCAAAACCAGGCTTTGTTTTCATTAATCGGAACAAGCTTTGGTGGTGATGGGCGAACGACTTTTGGCTTACCTGATATGCGAGGCCGTTCGCCAGTGCATTCTGAGGGTGGTGAAATTCGTATAGGAGAAAAATCGGGTGTAGAAAGCGTTACTCTAAATGTTGGGGAAATGCCTGCTCATAATCATGCACTACGAGGCACGACCGAGAATGCCAACGTTAATGATTTTACCAGTCGTGTACTGGCTGCCGGTTATCAGAATGTTGGCCGTCCAGCTCGTCAAGGTCCTAAAGATATGTACGGTCCTGCAAAAAATTTAGTCCCACTGAACTCACAAAGCGTTTCTAATAATGGTGGTAGTACGCCGCATTACAATATGCAACCGTCATTGGTTGTTAATTTTTGCATCGCCGTTACTGGCTTGTTTCCATCACGCAATTAATTCAAAAGGACTGACACAATGAGCGATCCTTATATCGGTGAAATTCGAATGTTCGCAGGCACCTTTACGCCGCAGTCTTGGGCGAATTGCAGCGGACAAATTATGGCAATATCACAAAACAATGCATTGTTTGCACTGTTGGGAACAACTTATGGAGGCGATGGTCGCACCTCATTTGGTTTACCTGACTTTCGTGGGCGTATACCAATACATCAAGGATTAGGACCTGGCTTAACGTTTCGCCGGATTGGCGATCGATTTGGCTTGGAAAGAGAAACACTAACTATCAGTGAAATGCCCAGCCACAATCATGCATTTGTCGCCAGTACCGACGATGCCGATTCGAGCAATCCTGCTAACGATGTATTAGCGTCGCAGTCCGATGGTGATCAACCTTATGCGGGAACACCGTCTGATCCGTCAAACTTTCAACAGTTAAATAGTCAAACAATAAGCTATACAGGAGGCAGCCAAAGCCACGACAACATGATGCCTTTCTTATGCGTCAATTTTATTATTTGTCTCTTTGGTACCTTTCCATCACGTTCATAAGGAGTGAAACATGTCTGAACCCTTTATCGCAGAAATTCGTATGTGGGCATGTAATTTTGCTCCACGGTCGTGGGCCTTTTGTAATGGTCAACTACTTCCCATTTCAGAGAATACAGCGCTATTTTCTCTGATCGGTACTATTTATGGTGGTGATGGACGATCAACCATGGGATTGCCCAATTTATCGGATCGAACTCCTATGAATCCTGGTGATGGTCCTGGCTTAACTTCAAGGCGCTTGGGAGAAATCGGTGGTGAGAAAGAAGTGACATTAACCGAGTCGCAAATACCGCAACACGACCATGTTTTGACCGGAGTTGCAGAAGCCGGTAATTCGGGTCAACCGAGTGAGGCTCACTTTATGGGACAAGATGCCGAGTCAGCTGCTGAAGTTATTTCTTTTACCTCCGATCAAGTTGCCATTAATGCGCAATTGGCCCCTGAAAGTTTAGCGAACAGTGGGCAAAACTTGCCACACGAAAATCGTCAACCTTATTTAGGCGTTAACTTTTGTATTGCGTTGCAAGGATTATATCCATCTCGCAGTTAATGTCATTATTTCGAAGGTTATTTTAATACCGGGGCTAAGGCCCCGGTAATAGGATGAAAAAAATATCACTAATATGAATAGAAAGTTTCATTTTATTTCCGGACTACCCAGGTCCGGATCAACCTTGTTGTCAGGGCTACTTCGACAAAACGATTCCTTTCATGCTGCCATGTCCAGCCCAGTCGCATCACTGATGAATGGGTGTTTGGAACAAATGGGAGCCGGTAGTGAGTTCTTTACTTTTTTCGATGATGAAAAACGTAAACATGTGTGTCGCTCGTTATTCGAATCTTATTATTACGATAAAACAGATTACTCCGTTATTTTTGACACCAACCGAATTTGGAATGCGCGACTGCATCAACTCACTGAATTGTTCGATAACTTTAAAGTCATTTGCTGCGTGAGAAATCCAGCATGGATTATGGACAGCTTTGAAAGAATTTATCGAAAAAATCCATTCGACTACAGTCGAATGTACAACCCGCAATCGCGCCAAACCGTTTACTCTCGTTGTGAAGCATTAATTAATGCTGGCAGTGTGGTGGGTAGTGCTTGGACGGCGTTAAAAGAAGCTTACTATGGTGAGCATTCTCATCGACTATTACTAATTGATTACGATTTATTAACTCAGCATCCGGAAAAAACTATGCGGTTACTGTATGAGTTTATTGATGAGTCTCCTGTGCAGCACGATTTTGGCAATGTGGATTACCAAGAAGAAGACTTTGATAAAAAGTTAGGAGTTAAAGATTTGCACACTGTGCAAAGAAAGGTGGAGTTTAAGCCGCGTAGAACCATTCTACCTCCCGACTTGTTTGCGAAATACAACGATATGACATTTTGGTTAGATAATGCGGGAACTAACGCCAGTATTATTGCACCGAAAGAATCCTAAACGTTTTTTAGATTCTTGGTAGAAGTAATTATTCAGGATTGATGTTATGAACAAAGATAAAGTTCAACAGTTTGCAACGGCCATGTTGCCGCTCAGTTTAGGTGTGAGTATGGGACTGTCGTCAGCACCTGGTGGAGGATCCTATTATGGTCGTTCTTCATCCTTATCAACTTATCGCGTAAGTAATGGCGAACGCTTTAATGATCGTCCTCATCGCCGTTTACGTTCAGTTCTACCTTTACATCATAGTTCGAAAAGTCAAAGAGATATTAGTTCTCCTTTCAATGAGAAAGCGAATTCAAACTCGAATAATATTGTTTTAATAAAAAATAAAAGTCAACCTGATGCGCCAACTAGTGCCGACTTAAATCAAACAAAAGATATTGAAGTTAAAACATTACAGTCAGCTAAAGAGTTAGTTATTTTAGATGCTTCAGTTGAAGATAAACATGTTTTTTACCAAATGAATCGACCGGGTGTTGATATTGTTGAAATTGAGTTTTCTGAAAATAGTTTGAACCAATTGTCTAATGTGCTTTCAAGCTATCAAAATTTAGATGCATTGCATTTGGTTTCTCATGCAAAACAAGGTGTGATTCAACTGGGCAAACAATCAGTAACCGAGAAGGATTTAAAACATCATATTCGAGCTTTGGCGTCAATTGATAATGCGTTAAAAGATAAAGCCGATGTGTTAATTTATGGATGTGACCTTGCGGCTAACTCATCAGGACATGCGCTTTTAGAACTCATTGCTAATGAAGCGAATGTTGATGTGGCTGCTTCAAATAATAAAACAGGATCGAGTAAACAAGATGGTGACTGGGAATTAGAAGTTGTTAAAGGAAATGTAGAGACCGATAAACCTTTTAGCGATATAGCTTTGAAGGATTTTACGTCGATATTGCCGATTCCTGGCACCATTTCATTTACAGTGAACTCTGACAATGGAAACTATGGGGGAGACACTTCTTATAATGCAGAATATACAGACAGTGGTTATATATTAGTTGGCGATGGCGCAGATGTCGGTACTGTAATTCAGGATGCTTATGATACATTAATGGCTGGCGCAGCTCCTGCCATTTACGAGTCTCAGTTAACTTTGTCATTTTCAGGTGGTGAGACTTTCGATGCAACATCAATTGTTGTCCGAAATATTACGGCTGCTGGTTCTCGGTCTTTTACCATTACATCCGATGTTGGTGGAGATTCAGTTACGACGGCAAGCTTAGGAATCTACGCTTCAGAAACGGTTGATCTTACTGGGTTTGATGGAATTTCAAAGCTTTATATCACGCCTAACATCTCTGCGCACTTTGATGTCGATGATTTGGAAATGTCTTTTAACGTCAACACCGATCCAACAATCAGCATCGACAATTCCACACTCGCTTTTACCGAAGGTGATGGTGTTACTCAAGTTGATAGCGCAGCCTCTATATCCGACGCCGATGGCGATGCCGATTGGAATGGTGGAACCTTAGTGGCACAAATTACTGCAAATAACGAAGCGGCGGATCAATTATCCATTCCTGATAATGTGGTTGGAACGATTAATACATCGGGAACCAATTTATTAAATGGTGGAACGACAATAGGAACATTAAGCGCGAGTGAAGGAACAGTAACGAGCGGTACCGCACTCACTATTACCTTTAATGCCAATGCAACGAATGCCCTAGTGCAACAAACTTTACAAGCCATTCATTACAACAATACTTCCAGTACGCCGGGCACAGGTAATCGAACTGTCACCTTTACCGCAACCGACACCAATGCCGGTAGTGCGAATGATACGCGAACGATTTCCGTTGATGATACGCCCGATGAAGACGGCTCGTTAACCGCCAGTGGCACAGTGACTGAACCCGTCAACCTGGACACCACCGTCGATACGGTGGGCGAAGCGGTCGATGTGTTTGACTTTACGTTATCCGATGGCGGATCAACTGATGGACTCGCCATGACCGTGTCCCAGGTAGTGGTGAATGTCAGTGGTACAACGACCGATACGGAACGCGGCAACATCACCTGGCGACTCAATGGAAATGATGCAGCGAATGTTACTGGAACGTATAATGCGGGTTCCGATACCATTACTTTCTCCGGTTTAAGTATTTCCATTGCCGACGGCGGTAGTGAAACTTATACCGTTAATGCTTTTTACAACGATAATACCAGCGTTACTGAAGACGCCACGTTTATTTTAAGTGTCGACGGCGATACGGATTTAACGGTCGGTGGTAGCGGCACTCAAATGGCAGCAACATCCGCCGTTACTAATGGCAGTGGTGGAACATTAGATGTTACTGCGAGTGCATTAGTCTTTACCACGCAACCTGCAAGTTCCACTTCGGGCAGTGCGTTATCAACACAACCGGTCGTCACTGCACAAGATGCCTTTGGTAACACCGATGTGGATTTTACAGAAACTGTCACCGTGACCGAAGCAAGTTTGGGAAGTTTAACAAACAACACCGCTTCGGCATCATCGGGCGTCGCAACCTTTAGTGGATTAACTTATACCGCAACAGCCGATCAACAAAGTTTTACCTTAACGGCGAATGATCAAGATGGTGTTGGATCCGATTTACCCACCGTCGATGCGAATTCGGTAACGTCCGATGTTGTCGCGACTCAATTAGTTTTTGATACGCAACCCGATCCTTTATCGGTAGACAGTGGTGTTGCCACCAACTTTACTACGGTGCCGGTTGTTTCTGCCCAAGATGGCAATGGCGTTGTCGACACGGGATACAGTACCGACATATCGTTGGCCGAAGTGAATGGTGCCGGTACTGCCACCATGACGGCAACGGGCGATACCGACGGCAGTGGTGCGACGGTTTCCATTACGCCGAGTTCGGGTGTTTCAACCTTTACCAGTATGCAAATCACTTACACCGCTAGCGGTGGTTCCGATGAAACCTTTAATTTGCAAGCAAGCTCCGGTGGCTTATCCACGGTGAACAGCAGTCAGTTAACGGGCGTAGTTTACGACGCCGATGCGGATGTAACGGCGGGCTCTGGCGTTACTGAACCTATCGTCATCGATACCACGGTTGACTCCGTTGGAGAAGCTGTCGATATTTTTGATTTTACCATTAGCGATGGTGGAACTGCGGATGGAAGAGCAACTGCAATTACCGAAATTCGCGTTAATACCTCGGGTACCGCTGATGCGAGTAAACTGACGTATCGATTAAATGGTAACGATGCATCCAACGTCACAGGAACTTACGCAGCCAATGTGGTGACCTTTACCGGTTTAAGTATTTCCATTGCCGACGGCGGCAGCGAAACTTACACCATTAACGCTTACTACAACGACAATACCGGACTGACCGAAGATCAAACCGTTATTTTAAGTGTCGATGGTGATACCGATTTTGATGTGAGTGGCGGCGGAACACAAATGGGCAGTACCACCGCAGTCACCAATAGCACAGGATCAACCGTTGCGGTTACAGCAACAGCGTTAGCGTTTACCACACAACCTTCGGGTTCTACTTCAGGCAGTGCCTTATCAACACAACCCGTTGTTACTGCACGCGATGCCTTTGGTAATACCGATACTGACTTTACGGAAACAATCACCGTTACTGAAGCGAGCGCAGGAACCTTAACAAGTAACACGGCAACGGCTTCTTCCGGTGTCGCGACTTTTAGTGGACTCACTTATACCGCAACGGCCGATCAACAAAGCTTTACCTTAACGGCCAACGATCAAGATGGCGTCGGTAGTGATTTACCCACCGTCGATGCAAACTCAGTGACTTCCGATGTTGTCGCGACTCAATTGGTTTTTGATACACAACCGGATCCTTTGTCCGTTGATAGTGGAGTCGCAACAAGTTTTACAACCGTGCCGGTTGTTTCTGCACAAGATGCTAATGGTGTCGTCGATACCGGTTACAGTACCGACATTACGTTGGCGGAAGTGAATGGTGCCGGTACTGCCACCATGACGGCAACAGGCGATACCGATGGTAATGGTGCAACCGTTTCCATTACGCCAAGCTCGGGTGTTTCAACCTTTACCAGCATGCAAATTACTTACACTGCTAGTGGTGGTGCTGACGAAACCTTTAACTTGCAAGCCAGCTCCGGTGGTTTATCAACAGTCAACAGCAGTCAGTTAACGGGCGTGTCTTTTGATAGTGACGCCGATGTTACTGCCGGTTCAAGTGTTACTGAACCCATCGCCATTGATACGACGGTTGATACCACTGGCGAAGCCGTCAACATTTTTGATTTTGATATTACTGATGGTGGAACCTCCGATGGTAAAACAACGGAGGTGACTGAAATTCGTTTGAATACGTCGGGCACCGTCGATCCAAGTCAATTAACGTATCGCTTAAATGGTCCTGATGCGTCCAATGTGTCAGGAAGTTACGCCGCTAATGTGATTACCTTTACCGGCTTGTCGATTTCTGTTGCTGATGGTGCAACCGAAACTTATGTCGTGAATGCCTATTACAACGACAATACCAGTTTAACGGAAGATCAAACGTTAATTCTGAGCGTTGATGGTGACACCGATGTTGATGTGAGCAGTAGTGGATCTCGAATGGGAACAACGAGTGCCGTGACTAACAGTACCGGCTCAACCGTTTCTGTGACGGCAACGGCATTAGCCTTTACCACGCAACCTTCGGGTTCGACGTCGGGCAGTGCACTCTCAACACAACCGGTAGTGACTGCACAAGATGCGTTTGGTAATACCGATACCGATTTTTCTGAAACGGTAACCGTCACCGAAGCAAGCGCAGGAAGTTTAACAAACAATACCGCATCGGCGACTTCCGGTGTGGCCACTTTTAGTGGACTTGCTTACACCGCAACGGCCGATCAACAAAGCTTTACCTTAACAGCGAATGATCAAGATGGTGTGGGATCAAACTTACCAACGGTTGATTCCAGTTCAGTCACGTCCGATGTGGTCGCCACGCAATTGGTTTTTGATACGCAACCGGATCCGCTGTCGGTTAGTAACGGCATTGCCACCAGTTTTACGACCGTGCCGGTTGTTTCTGCACAAGATGGTAATGGTGTTGTTGATACGGGTTACAGTACCGACATTACGTTGGCCGAAGTGAATGGTGCGGGCACGGCAACTATGACAGCGACAGGCGATACCGATGGAAATGGCGCAACGGTATCGATAACACCCAGCTCCGGTGTTTCAACCTTTACCAGTATGCAAATCACTTATACCAACAGTGGCGGTACCGACGAAACCTTCAACTTGCAAGCCAGCTCCGGTGGACTATCCACGGTAAACAGCAGTCAGTTAACATCTTTCGTCAACGATGCGCCCACCATTACCAGCACGGCCGTTACTTCGGTGGATGAGGATGCTTCTTACAGCTACACCTTTGTGGCAACCGATACGGATGTTGGCGATACCTTAACTTACAGTGCACCGACGTTGCCGGCCTGGTTGAGTTTTAATACGGGCACTGGCACGTTAACGGGAACGCCAACCAATGCCGAAGTGGGTAATCATAATGTCACGCTGCGGGTGAACGATGGCACTGTCGATGTGGATCAAAGTTTCACAATAACTGTCAGTAACACCAACGATTCACCAACCATTGATAGCACAGCGGTGACGGCCGCAACGGAAGATGCGGCTTACAGTTACACTTTCTCGGCAAGTGATGTTGATGTCGGCGATACCTTAACGTTAAGTGCACCCACGTTACCCACCTGGTTAAGTTTTAATACCGGAACGGGGGCGTTAACCGGAACGCCAACGAACGATGAAGTGGGCGATCACAGTGTGACGTTACGGGTGAACGATGGCACCGTCGATGTCGATCAAAGCTTCACAATAACTGTCAGTAACACCAACGATTCTCCAACCATTACCAGTACTGCAGTAACATCGGCAACAGAAGACGCGGCATACAGTTACACCTTTACCGCGTCGGATGTTGATGTGGGCGATACCTTAACGTTAAGCGCACCCACCTTACCGACCTGGTTAAGTTTTAATACCGGAACCGGCGCATTAACCGGAACGCCAACGAACGATGAAGTGGGCGATCATAATGTCACGCTGCGTGTGAACGATGGCACCGTCGATGTCGATGAAAGTTTCACGATTACCGTCGGTAATACCAATGATGATCCCGTTGTGACTTCCACTGCGGTGACCGCTGCAACAGAAGATACGGCTTACAGTTATACCTTTACGGCATCGGATGTTGATGTTGGCGATACCTTAACCTTAAGCGCTCCGACGTTACCGAGCTGGTTGAGTTTTAATACCGGAACCGGTGCATTAACCGGAACACCGACTAACGCTGAAGTGGGCGATCACAATGTGACGTTACGGGTGAACGATGGCACCGTCGATGTCGATCAAAGCTTTACCATCACCGTAAGTAACACCAACGATTCTCCAACCATCACCAGTACTGCGGTGACGGCGGCAACGGAAGACACGGCTTACAGTTACACCTTTGCCGCTACCGATGACGATGTTGGCGATACGCTAACTTACAGTGCGCCAACCTTACCGACTTGGTTAAGTTTCGATGCGGGAACGGGTGCGTTAACCGGCACGCCAACCAATGATGAAGTGGGTGATCATAATGTGACGTTACGGGTGAACGATGGCACCGTTGATGTCGATGAAAGCTTTACCATTACTGTGAGCAACGTGAATGACGATCCGGTCATTACTTCAACTGCGGTTACGACAGCCAATGAAGATGCCGCTTACAGTTATACCTTTACTGCGACTGATGATGATGTCGGCGATACGCTAACTTACAGTGCACCAACGTTACCCACCTGGTTAAGTTTCGATACAGGAACGGGTGAGTTAACGGGAACACCGACCAATGATGAAGTGGGTGATCACAATGTTGTATTGCGTGTTAATGATGGCACCGTCGATGTTGATGAAAGCTTTACCATTACGGTGAGCAACACCAACGATTCGCCAACAATAACCAGTACCGCAGTAACGTCGGTCAATGAAGACGCGGCTTACAGTTACACTTTCACGGCAACCGATGTTGATGTTGGCGATACCTTAACCTTAAGTGCACCAACGTTACCGACTTGGTTAAGTTTTGATTCTGGAACGGGTGCGTTAACCGGCACGCCAACCAATGATGAAGTCGGTAATCACAATGTCACGTTACGCGTGAACGATGGCACCGTTGATGTTGATGAAAGCTTTACCATTACCGTGAGTAATGTAAATGATGATCCGGTCGTAACCTCAACAGCGGTGACAAGCGTGGATGAAGATTCGGCTTACAGTTACACCTTTACCGTGAACGATGTGGATGTGGGCGATGCCTTAACCTTAAGTGCGCCAACGTTACCCACCTGGTTAAGCTTTAATACCAGTACGGGAGCGTTAACCGGAACACCACTGGATGCAGATGTGGGTGATCACAATGTGACGTTACGCGTTAATGACGGCACGGTTAATGTTGATCAAAGTTTTACAATAACGGTGAATCCAGTGAATGATTTGCCCACCGGTAATGCGATCATTAGTGGAACCGAATTACGCGATGAAACTTTAACGGTCGATACCTCAACCATTGCTGACGAAGACGGACTCGGAACATTCGCTTATCAATGGCAACGTTCCGGTGCCGACATTTCTGGCGCAACCAGCACCAGTTACACTTTAGTCGCCGACGACGTGGGAGAAACCATTCGCATTATTGTGAGTTACACCGATGGCGATGGCACTGACGAAACCGTTACCAGTGATCCAACGGGTGTCATTAACGATCTCGATTCCGATAACGACGGCATTCCCGATCTTGAAGAAGGCACTGGCGATACCGATGGTGATGGAATTCCCGATTATCTCGATGAAGACAGTGATAACGATGGTATTCCCGACAGCGAAGAGGGCACTACCGATTCCGATGGCGATGGCATTGCTGACTATCTAGATTCCAGTCTTGATGAAGACGGCGATGGTATTCCTGATGTGTTAGATGGTGATGCGAATACCGACACCGATGGCGATGGCACGCCCGATGTGTTTGATACCGACAGCGATAACGATGGTATTTCCGACTTTGATGAGTCGAATGCTTCCGGTCAAGATACCGATGGCGATGGCATTGACGATGCCTTCGATGTGGATCAAACCGGTGGCGAAGATAACAACGGCGACGGTATTGATGACGCGGCGCTGTACGATCACGACGAAGACGGTACGCCCGATACGCACGATCGTGACAGTGATAACGACTCCATTCCCGATCGAATGGAAAACGAACGAGGCTTATCTTTACGCCGTAACGTTTCGATTTATCAATTACTGTTTATGACGGAATCCGATTTCGATGGCGATGGCGTTGAAGATTATCGCGACAACGATTCCGATCAAGACGGTATTACCGATAGAGCCGAATCGTTAATGGATTTTGTGGATAGCGATGGCGATCAAATTATTGATGCCTACGATGTGGATGTTACCGGTGGCGTCGATGCCAATCTCGATGGCATTGACGATGCGGCGCAATTAAGTAACAGCGATAACGACGAATCGCCCAATCAGTTCGATCTCGACAGCGACAACGATGGCTTTAGCGATTTATCCGAAGCCGGATTCGACGATGTTGATGAGAACGCGGTATTAGACGACGGTGATGTCTCTACCGATACACCATTGTCGAGCGATAACGATGGCTTGCCCGACTATATCGATCTCGACAGCGATGACAACGGTAGTTTTGATATTTCCGAAGGTGGCGCAGCATCGCTCGATGCCGACGGTGATGGACAAATTGATGATGCAACCGATGCCGACGGTGATGGTTTGGTGGATCGCGTTGACGATGAACCGAATTCGTTTGGAACCATTGCCGATCGCGACGCCGATGGTGTGCCCGGCGCAACCGATGGTGACGATGACGCCGATGGTATTGCCGATTCTGTCGAAGGAATTTTCGATGCCGACCTCGATGGTTTAATCGATGCGTACGATCGCGACAGCGATAACGACGGTTTATCCGATCGTTTCGAAGCCGATCGTCCGGCGCCGCTCAATCAAGATGTCGATCGCGATGGTATTGATGATCGTTACGATGTTGATTACACCGGTGGTATCGATGCCAATGGCGACGGTATTAGCGATTCCTTTGCAATTGTCGATACCGATGGTGACGGCGTGCCTGATTACCTCGATAACGATAGCGATAACGATGGCATTAGCGATGCGCGTGAACAATTAAACGTTGCTTTACTAAATGTCGATTCCGATAACGACGGACTCGACGATGCGATCGATGTTGATGCAACCGGAGGTGTTGATACCAATGGCGATGGCATGGACGACGCAGTGTTTATCAGCGACGACATCGACGGCGACGGTTTACTCGCGTTCCGTGATACCGACACCGATGGTGATGGCATTTTAGATAAAGATGAAGATGGCGACTTTAATAACGACGGCATCGACGATCGTTTGCAACCTGAAAAACGAGTTAAACCCACGTCGGGTGGTAACTCTGGCATTATGATTTTCTCTTTACTGCTGTTGTTAGCTTTATTAAGAAAAAACATCAACGCCAAAGTGTTGCTCGCGTTAATGGTTGCGAGTCTTTCTTCATTCAAACTTAATGCTTCCGGCGATGATTGCATCGCCGGAAAAGAAACTAACGATGCATGTTGGTATTTGGGTATTAGTGTTGGCACTTCCTATTTCGATCCATTAACCGAAGATACCAATTGGGAAAATACCGACGACAGTTCTGTTGGGCAAAAAATGACTTTGGGGCTCGACTTTGCCAGCGATTGGTTTGCCGAGGTGGCGTATGCGCGATTAGGTTCGGCCGAGTTTCAAAGTTTAAATCCTGCGTTGGCAAACCAAGGCACTATTCGTTACAACCTATCTTTTGTCGCCGCGGGGTATCGTTATCGACCCACTGAAACCACCGCCATTTATGTTAAAGCCGGCGTTGCCGGCATGCATGCAACGTCCGATTTTGTTCCAACCGTTAACGATGAGTTTGAAATGTTTGGTATTGGTGGTCGCTGGGTTATGGGCGAGGGCGGACAAGCCTTACAGTTTGAGTTTGAACAATACGAAGATATTCAATTCTTATCGTTCAGTTTGGTGAAGTATTTTTAGAGGTTTAAATTATTAACTGCTTGTGATAGTTGATTTAAAGCGTTCAGAACTCCGCTTTTTCATGTCTAAAAACTATTTCTCTCAATTAATACAAAGGCCCAGTTTTTATGAAAATTAAAAGTTGCAATGTCAAAAATTTCAAAGGACTAGAGAATATTGAGTTGAAATTTGACAACAATGTTTGCTTGATAGCTGGACCTAATGCTATAGGTAAGTCGACAGTGCTTGATGCTATAAGATTAATTCGAGCGACATTATTAAGTAGATATCCATCAGAAGGGCAGTCTGTTTTACATACATTGGGGGCTGCATCCAATCCTAACCAAATGATGATGCGCAGTGGATATTTTGATTTTTCTGCAATAGCGCGAAATCCGAGAGAAAGTTTAATCATTCGCGTAGCTGTTGTACTAGAAGAAAGTGAGATTTCTAAAATAAACTCGTCAATTCAGTCTCTTGCACTAGATTATTTACGTGGAAGTATTGGTAACCAAATTCAACAAGAGCAAGGTGCTCTTACGCAGTTCTTATCTTCATCTGAAGGTAGGAGTCAATTAGCGAAAAGCGAAGCTATCATAGCAACTTATATTCAAGGTCTAAAGGAAAGAGAAGTCGTACAACTAGGTATGGAAATATTACCTGATGGACAAATTCGAGGGGACGATGCAGCTGCTCAAATTGTATGTGGGTTTCTTGAGCGATCTTTACCACCACAAAAAGGACTGTTTAGCTTTTTTTCTGCTGATAGAGCTTTGCCTTCGGGCGAAGCAGCGATACAACTTGGAGCTAATGATGCTGATAACCAAATGAAGTCTCACATAGCGGAGCCGAATTTAAAGTACCAAAGACTTAAAATTAGTATTGCTAACTCAAAATTACTTGAAGAGGATATCGAGACAGACTTTAAAACAATTTTTGATGAAATATTACCTGGGAAAGAACTAGGGAAATTGCAAATAGGTCCAATCGGTAACTTTAGAGTCTCGATAAAAGAGAGTCAAACCACGCGGCCATTCGATATCGACAGCTTGAGTAGCGGAGAGAAAGGATTAATATTAACATTTCTTCTAATACGAAGAGCAGTACATGATGGCGGAGTTATTCTAATTGATGAACCTGAATTACATCTCAATCCAGGTGTTTGTCGAAAATTACTAAGATTTATCATAGACCATTGTATTAAACCAAAGAATTTACAAGCAATTATTTGTACTCATTCTGCAGAGATACTAAATAGTGCATACGAAAGTTTTGAATGCGATATACACCATCTCAAGTCACCAAATAATGCTACCCCGATATACCGTGGAGATTTTAATGAGATGTTTGATGCGCTTGGGAAATTGGGTGTTTCTCCAGCCGAATCATTCTTCTATGAAACACGACTATTTGTTGAAGGGCCTCACGATAAAGAAGTTTTAGAAGAAGGTTTTCGGTCTGTCCTAGGAGATAGATGTCAAATAAGCTACTTAGGTGGAAGAAAGTCTGTTGAAGCTGAAATTGAAAACTTAAAAAATGCTGAAAAATCAGGCAGCTTAGATAAGCTTCACTGTTTTATATTTGATAGAGATAGAAATGTAACAAACTTGAAAAGTAGTAAGTTGGTAAAAGTTATTCAGTGGAACCGTTATTGTTTGGAGAATTTCTTAATCAATAGCAAACTTTTATATGACCTATTAGGAAGAGAAAAGAAAGAAAAGAGTTTACCTGACAGAGGGGAGTTTGATAATTTGATTAAAAAGTTTGCTCTTCAGCAAATAATACCAATTGCAAGTAGAAGAGCTTATGAGCAATTTCGCCCCACAAGTCCTGGACTTGATAACGAAGATCTTAATGAAAAATATGAGGATATGGCAGGAATATTATTTAAAAAATTAGAAAGTCTTAAAACTGATTTAGTGAAAATGGACTTGGAAAACTGGGAAGAAAAGTATATAGAAGCATGCAAAGAAAAAGATAAGGAATTGTCTAAAAGTTGGGGTGGTAAATGGATTTCTGAATGTAATGGCAAGGATGTTCTTGATAAGTTATTTAATTACTACTCAGTTAAATGTAGTCGGATTGAGCTGAAGAAGTCGTTAATGAGACTTATGAAAGAGAAAGAAAGTTCAGAGTGGAAAGAAATACAGAAACTTTTAATAAAAAATGTATTGCATGATAGAGGATCTTAAATAGCATTTATAGGATTTTCTCAATACCAATGAAAAATACCCCGAATAGTTACTTATATGTTCTTAAGGCTGATAATGCTAATCTATTGAAGTTAGGACAGATTGGTGGAGGTGGTAGAAAAAGCCAAGGGGTCAGGCCTATTGGATATAGTTTAGAGGCAAGGCAGAAAAGAAAGGTGTATGCAAAAAAAACACTGGGCCACCGATGCCACTTTAGGAAGTTTTATTGCCAGTCTTTTATAAATAAAGCGCTGAGACGATAATAGCTTTTCGATTAGGTTCCTTTCCCGCGGAGGTTATGCCCAAAAACCAAAGTTTTGACATATAATTATACTAGTGTACTGTCCTTTTATTGCCTCAGCCTGAACTGGAGAAGAAATCGAACTCCATGAGCCCAATAGAGATTTAACTTTATATAAAAGAGTTTTCTATGTTTGATGAAACATACATAAATCTTAGTGATTTAGAGAGTGAGTATAATTTCGAACGAGAGTTAGTGGTAGCTGGGAAGTTAAAAGCTGGCGAAGAAGGACGTTTTTATAAAGCCATTGAAAAGTCAAAAAATAAGAAAAATGTTGAAGCGGTACAAATTGAAGTGGATTACTTAAAAGATTTGACGTTTTTAAAGTATTTCAAAAATGTCGATACTGTATTGGTGTTTGAGGCATATTTAGACAGTCTCTCTGGAGTTGAGAAACTTCAGAAACTAGAAGTGTTGATTTTAAACTTTAATAGAGATCATGGTTGTGACTGCTCCGCTATATCTGATTTGAACTTGAAGTTTCTAGAGGTAAAGAATGTGGGTTCAATTGAATATCAACTTGGGGGTGGCAACTTAAGAGCTGAATCTATAACTGTTTTAAAAGGTGATTTCGAAGATTTAGGGTTTCTTAAGTCGACAGGTGTAAAAAGACTTGATATAGGTGATTTTAGTGTAAAGTGTCTCAATGGGATAGATGAGCTCGAACTTTCAAAGTTATCAATAAGACTGTGTAAGAAAATTGAGCGTTTAACTTTTGATAATGACCTTGAACTCGATTTTTTCGAAATTGAAACTTGTAATAAATTGAATATCAATAGCTTTATAGGAAAGGTTCGGTGCACGGAGTTGAGGATTTCATCTTGTAAGGGTGCTTTTGATTTTAGTCAGCTTCTTGGTATTCAGGGGGTGAAAAAGATATCTATTGAAAATACTGGGGTTGAATTAGATTACGAGAATTTCGGTAGTAAGGGCAAGGAGATTGAAGATGTTTATATTTCGCCTCTTTCAAGCGTAAATAGAAAGAAGATGAAAGAAATATTCCCTAATTTAACGTGTTAACTATATATTGTGTTAGGGAAAATAAGTCACTGGGAATCACGCCTTTTCTATGAGCATCCTTTTTCATGGTGGTTATGCTCAAAACTCAAGGTTTTGACTTGTA
Source organism: Pleionea sediminis (assembly GCF_007570825.1). GTDB lineage: Bacteria > Pseudomonadota > Gammaproteobacteria > Enterobacterales > Kangiellaceae > Pleionea > Pleionea sediminis. The sequence goes on from NZ_SUNB01000005.1 coordinate 105,901, forward strand.
GTTTACGGATATCTTATTCTTCTTTATATTTCGAGGTAAAGTAGTTTGTTAATGGAGTTGAAAAATTTAGATGTTTTTAAACTGGAAGATGAGGTATGGATTGCCAATCGTGCAATAGGTATACCTGCCTATGATTTTAAATTCGAAAACTTGTTTGCTTGTCGAAGGCCTTATGAATTACCCAAGGGGGAGCAACTTATTTGCCGCATAGGTGCGCCAGACGATTATAGTGCGGTTTATTCTGAGTTCTTGGATATAGGGTTTCAGCTGATTAATAATGTTCAGGAACACGACCGGGCTAGTCAGCTTCATGAATGGTATCCTCTAATAAAACAATATACGCCCAAAAGCATGTGGTATGAAGAAATACCCAATGTTAAAGAAGTAGAGGAAGAGTTTGATTATCCGGTGTTTATTAAAGGAACGCGACAAACCGCGAAACACGATAAATCACTCTGTGTTGCGCATAATCGGCAAGAGTGTGAAGAAATACTAAAGCGTTACAAATCCAATCCAATTCTACACTGGCAAAAATTAGTGTGCCGTGAGTTTGTTCCTTTGCAGCCAGTTGAAGCACCGCAGACTTATAAAGTGTCACCTTCCTTTGAGTTTCGGAGTTTCTGGTATAGACAAGAGCTTGTTGGAGTGGGCCATTACTGGTCAGAATTTGTAGAGTATGATTGGTCACCAGAGCAAAAAGTAGAGGCGCTAAATGTCGCACGAAAGGTGGTTGAAAGTATTAAAGTACCTTTTGTTGCAATCGATCTTGCGCTCACTCAAGACAATAGGTGGATAGTTATTGAGTGTAATGACGCTCAAGAGAGCGGCTATGCGGGAGTATCACCAATTCAGCTTTGGAAAAATATCATTCAATGCAATTAAGTTGACTAAAAGTAGTACGGTGTTAGTTCTATTGAATGTGTCTTTAATTCAATAGCTTACGCTCATTGGTTTACTTTGAATCGCTACTGAGCTTAAATCTAAAAAGTAAACGAAAACGCGATATGAATAATCACGGAAATTCTATATGTAGAATTATCCAGTTCAGCTAAATTCATATTTATCCTATCCACTGTATTACTTGTACTATCCTTATCTAAGGTGTTTTATTTAAATCAAGAAGATACTTTAACCTCGAGTTTAATTAAGCATTTTGTTATTGGAATTTTCGGCTCCTCTGGGTGGAAGACCGGGTTGTAGACGCACTTATGTGCGAAGAAGTTGAAGCTCTTAGAAAAGCAGCTACAGAAATGGAGCTGAGTGAAGATTGGTTTGAAAATGCATGTGAGTTACCATGATTATACTAGAAAGTGATACTAAGAAGCTGAGTCGTACTGACTTAAAAAAATTTTGGGAAAATAAAGAACCAGAGTGGCATGAGAAGAGGCAAATCGAGTGGCACATTATCGAATTAAATAACTTAGATAAAGTAGAAGATAAAGAAAAGAAATTATTAGAAAACTACTTTCTGAAAGGTGAAGTTGATGGATATTTGAGTTTCACATATGCATACGCTTTTACTCCATTTGAAACTCCAGTGGATGCATATACTGTGTTTTCATCCGAGCTTTTAGATTTTGAAAAGAAAAGAATGGTAGCCAAGAGCTTTCCTTATATCGCAGCAAAAGTACTCGCTGGAATTAGTTGGAAGAGAGCTCATATCAATAACTTTATTAGTGGAGTTTGGGGAAGTACTTACTCACCTATATTTTCTAAGGTTAATGAAAAGAAGCAAGAGGTGATTCTAGATGAAAATTCAGATATGTGGTTGAGTGCTTTTTTTTCTGATGCTAGGAAATATTTATTAGGAACAGACTTTTATTCGGGATGTCTTGATTGTTTTGATTATTTCATAACCTCTATTCCCCATCTTAAGCCTACTAAATTTTTTAACAAAAGGTCTGCTGAGCAGTTATTCAAAATACTAGATCTCATATTGTTAATCGGTACAGATTGCGCAGAGAAGTATGAGTTTGCGAAGAAATTAGATGCTAATAAAAAGTTAGTTGAAAGAGCGCTTGAACAAAAGTATTAAATAAATGTAATAGAGAATACTGAGGCTGGTTAATGATAGATATATGTCAAGTCGATAAGGTTTTTTGGGAGCTCGACAATAAAGATTGCTTAAGCACTCGCAAAAAGCAGTGGAAAAGTATTGAACAGTTTATTTACCCATTTAAAAATATAGAAGCTTCAAGAATATTGAAAAAGTATTTCTTAAAAGGAGAAACACCCGACTGGAGTGCTTTGTACGAAAGTTGGCCCGTTAATGACACTGATAGGCACTTAGATATACTTTCATTCTTATGGCTTCATCCCTCAAGTGATAAAAATGTGCTATCTTTATTGGCATCGTCATATATATCTTCAGAACTAACTCGTCCTCAAGATATATATTTTGGCATGAGTCAATTGCTTCAAGCTCAAATTAGAGGGAATGAAGAAGTAGAAGATGGTTTCGATAGTTTTGCATCATATGACTTTTTTGGTAAGGAAGAAACCATTTTTGAAGTACTCTTTCAACCAATAGATAAGTTTTATTTTCATAAAGAGTATCAATCTAAGACCGAACAGGCAAAAGCGCATTTTAAAATAATGCCTTTTCAGCCGATAGTGGACTGGATGATTTGCGATAAAGAAAAGTGCGCAAAAAAACTCAGTTTGTATGAGAGTGAACTTGCCGTGAAATACTTATTCTATAATATGTCAAATCCATCTTATCGTTTAAAAAGAGATTTGAAGTTATCTGGAAAAGTATATCTTGACTGTTTTAAAACGCTTATTTCTTTAAGGGCAAAAGATATTGATGAACATAGAGTAAAGGTAAGAGATAATTTCATATATGCATTCGAGCACTTTGATTATCCTGAAGAGATTAAGGCTATTTGGTGCTCAGCAAAATCTGAAGTTTAAGGTTATGCCGCTGGCTTAAATAGAAGTATTAGCGTGATTGTTTCTTGAAGTAAGTAGAATATTACAGGGGCAAGCCTATTGAATATAGTTTAAAATGTATCTCTTCCTCTAGTTTCTTAATGAAATATAATCATTGAGATATCCACATAACACTGGAACACCCATGTTTGGAATCTTAGGTTCACCAACAATTAGAGATGGACTATGAATAATGTGAGGTTAAAAGGCCTTGGTCAAATGATACTTTGGCTATTTTTGACTATTATTGCTGTCATAGTTTTAAATTCGTATTTTGGTGAATTAAGTTGGTCATCGAAAGGATGGATTATTAGCCCGCCTGGAGCTTTCGCCTTAGCAGGGCTTGTACAATTTATTTCCGGAGTTCCATTTAATAAGCTCTCTAGTCAATGGGACTCACTAAAAAGCTGGCAAAGAGGATTAATTAGCACACTAATACTTCTTTTGGCCATAGTTGTTATGCTTGGTGTTATTGCCCTATATTTAATTAATACGATTGAATAAAAAGAAAGTTTGGATGTTCAAGAAAGTATTAAGGAGTTAAGTCTATTGAATATAGTTTAGAAAAAAATAACACTGGGGCACCAATATCTTTTCGATTAGGTTCCCATCCCGCAGTGATTTTTCTCAAAATTCAACGAAAATATTCGGACATCCATTTCTTAATTATACTTTATTACAATTCATTCGCTTTCGAGGTGGTTCGAATATGCTCGAACTCAATAATCCCAATGATAGATATATGGATATCCTCAATAAATGCTAGACTTATGGAAGAAAACTCAGGGACACTCAAGTCTTGATTCAGCTGGAGGTGGTAAAGGATGCTCATGAAAAATATGAAAAAGCTCGAGAGAATGCAGTAGAGTTTTAGAAATAAATAGAAAATGAAGTAATTAGTTGGCTACCGGATGAATTCGAGCGAAAAAACTGCGATTAAATTATGGGTTTTATAGAAGAACAGAGAGAAAACTTTTTTCATCCTCATGATAAAGATTGGATGTCAGAGAGAAAAGAGGAATGGAAAAAGGTAAAAGCAAATTTAGATTTGATGGGTGCAATACCGAAGCGAGCGCATAAAATACATAAAGAATTCTTTTTAAAAGGTATTTTTGATAAAAAAGATATTTTTGTGAGACCGTTTTATGGTATCGAACTTCTCTTTTTTATGTGGTATTGGCCAAAGGCTGATGCATTTTTTTATTCGCAAATACTTAAAGAAAAAGGCATTCAACTCAGAAATGTCTATACATATGTATGTACCACTATTAAGCCAAAGGATTTTAATAGTGAGTATTGCATTTTTGGTGGACGTGAAGAGTTAATAATGAAGGTATTATGTCCGCATCTTGATTATAAGGAGTTCGTATGGGAAGGTGATGGACGCTTTCCAGCTTGCGATGGTATGCCTCCAAATAAGCTTAATAAAATGTGCTTCGAACATACTCTGCATATATTTGAATCAAAAGCTCCCTGTATTTTCGCTCCTGGCCAATATTTATGGGATCACGTTAATTTTAATTTTGATAATTACTATTCTGAAATAAAAGCAAACGAGCACTTTCCTGTGCATGAGTATCGACTTAGAGCTATTATTCGTTTGATATTAGAATTAGAGCAGTGTAAAGAGAGTAGAGTGGATAACCCTTATATCGAGAGCTTGAAGAATGACTTAGTGAATAAGTTTAATAACTCGTATTTTTGTCAGTCTTTACTAGATTATTGGATTCAAGAAGTTGATAATTTTAAAAAAGGAAAGCCTTTCCCTAAAGACCCTCGGTTTTGATATCAATTTAAACTTTAAAAAATACTCAGGCAGCGATGTCTTAATTACAATACATTTGCCTTCGATGTGATTTAAATATGCTCGAACTCAATAATCCCAGTGATAGATATATGAATATCTCCTTATAAGTGCTAGGCTTAAGGCACTCTGAAAAGTGCACATTTGAAAGGGGAGTCAATGTGACTCTTTTGCTTATATTTATAAAGGCCTTAAAGTGAAAAATAGTCCATTCCATTTCTTATTGGTTTTCTTGTTTTTAGCGAATTTTTATGCTGAAAGCAGTGAGAGTTCTGCCAGTGCTGTAAGTCCCGATGCGCTTAAAAATGAAGCTGTGAAATTAGGAGATATTTATGCCGCAATGAACTGGTTTAACGGCAGCATAGAAATAAGAAAGAATGATGTGACTATTTTGAGTCGCTCATGGGGCTTTGCAGACCGTGAAAACAAAGTTAAGAATACACGCGACACTCTCTATAACTTAGGTTCTATTATGAAGCACTTTACAGCGGCTTTGGTGCTACTGGAGATTCAAAATAATCGACTTAAGATCGACGACCGATTAATAAAGTTCGATTTAGGGTTTAGTAAAGATATTGCTGAAAAAGTTACAATTGGCCACTTATTATTTCACCAGTCCGGTTTTCCTGACATATTTGTTGCTAAATACCGAGAGAATCAATTGGCCTATGATACGCTTGCCAAACGTCTTACTATTTTATTAGATACAGAACTGTTGTTCGAACCTGGAAGTGAACGACGGTATTCCAATTATGGTTACGTAGTTTTAGCGGCTGTGCTAGAAAAAGTTACTGGAAAGCCGTTTGATGAACTTTTAAAAACTAACATTCTAAGCCCTTTAAAATTAAAGCAATCATTTTATCCCTATCCAGAAGGCCATTCTAAGCTTTCAAAACGATATACGTTTTCATATGAAGGTGAACAAAAATTTGTTGGTAAAACCGAGCATCATGGCCCGGATGGTGGATTAGAAGCCACGATTAGTGATGTGTTAAATTTTTATAGTGCGCTTTTTTTTACCGATAAGATTTTAAATCGATCAAACTCGATAAATGAAAAGTATTTTAAATTCTCATCCAATAAATTCGGAGCTTTTGGAGGAGGAGCAGGTGTTAGTACGGCGGTTGAGATTGACTTAGTAAACGGATACCAAATAGCGGTTCTTTCGAATTCCGACTATTTAGTTGCTGAGCGAATAACAGGGAAGCTAATGCAGTATCTTGAAGAGGGGATTTACGAAAAGCCTCGATTGCCACCTCATGTCTATGCTTTTAAAAAATATAAAGAGCTCGGTAAGAGCAAGTTTAAAGATCAATTTAAAAATCAATATCAATCCGATGGGTATCGTCAGTTTATCGGTCGTACCCTGAATGAACTTGCAATTTCTCTCGCTAAGGAACGAGAATGGGGCGATGCTATAAATATTATCGAAACTCTAGATACTTACTTCCCGAAAAATCACCAAGTGCTCGATAGTATGGCTTATATTTATTTCCTCAAAGGCGATAATCAAAAAGCCAAGAAAATATTTAAGCAGGCTCTAATTTATAAACCGGGCTTTAAAAGCAGTTACAATCATTCTGGATATGGTGTTTACAAAGCGAATTAAAAAAAGTTAGACGAAAATACTTTCAATATTTTCAGTCTATTGTTCAAAGGAAATACTGGAAAGCCTAATCGATTTTAAAGAAAGCTTAACTTGTCAGTCTGCTAGAACGGTGAAGTTATGGCCCTTGAGAAAGAAAAGTTAATGCAATTATTTAAGCAATCTATAGTTCAATCTATAATTTAGATTTGGGTCGTAGTGGATTGTGTTCCATCATTAAGTGTATTCGTGAATATAAAAGACTTATAGCAACGTTAGTGAGAAAATTCGAAGACACTGCAGGTTGTTGTAAATTCAAACCTGCAGTGCAAAAACGCTAGTACAATTACTCTTGCTCAAAACTTATAAGTTGTGGGAATCTAACTTCAATATCATCAAACGCTCTTGCTGAATCAGCGTTGCATTGAAGTACTTCCTCAAACGCTGCAGTAGTCGCGTAGTTTATTAATTCCCAACCTTTTTCAGACGGCAAGAATTGATTACCACAACCATCAGTACCTAAACGTTTGAACACGCCGTTAACATCGACACCGTAGCTTTCAACTAATGGAATTAAGCCACCTTGCTCTGCCCCGAGAGAACAAAGTTCGGAGTAAATTAAGTGACCTGTGTTACCAATAGCAACGAATCTTTTTGGCGCTGGTGAAGAAGCGTACCCATCGATTTGTCGTCGATGATTGACGACACCATCCAATTCAGAACCAACGATCATTGACGATTTTAAGTATTCTCCTTCCGAAGAACCGCCAGCAGCTAATGGAATGACTGTTCGAACGCCAGGAACAAACCCAAAAGAACCTGCGACGTTTCCGCCTGCACTATGACCCGATACCCCAATTCTATTGATGTCGATATAACCTTTGAGAAACTCAAGGGGTGCGCGAGTTTCTTGCAGGACATCAATAATGTCAATGGTATCTTGCGGTTGATTTGCATTTTGTACGCTAAGGAAATTCTCTTTTACATCTTTCAATTGAATGTTTGGATTGTCTGCGCTTAAAACAACAAAGCCACGGCTTGCCCAGTGAGTAACAATAGGAAGAGATGCCGTTCTAAATGCGGCTGTACCATGAACCAAAATAATAACCGGATAAGGTCCGTGTGCTGTGTCGAGGGGCAAATCTTCATAGCAATCACAAACCTGATCCAAACCACCATCATCAGGTATCAAAGCCGCGTCTGCATCGGGCAAGAATTGTCTTAAGTCATAAACTGTTGGTTCTTGATTCGCTTCACTACCTGCTGCTGCAGGGTACCAAACTTCAGTTATTAAACCGTCAATTTGGACGGTCTTTGAACCAACAGCCCAAGGCCCTCTTTGGCCAGGATTACTTGGAACATCTAGGAGCTGTGTCTCATCACAATCAAACTCAATCGGAACCGGATCAAGAGCACTAATGTCCGGTGGAGGTTGTGTACAACCAACAAGAAGTCCGCTAATGGATAGTGCCGCAACGGTGTAAAAATGTTTATTCATTATTAGTTAACCTTTTATCTCTAGTTAATATTTTTAAGGTTTAAGATTTATTTCACTAGGCAATTTACAGCAAGATAAAAAACTAAAGTAATGCAAACTCAGGGAAATCACGTGGCCTGGTAAATCTCATTTGTTTTTATTTTATTTGCCCGACTACGGAAAAGGGTGTGGATAATACAAGATTGTTTTTTACCCAACGCTTCAGGAGTAAAGATCGAATTAGCTTTCGGATCAAGCTTTTTTATTCTAATACCTTTGAGAGCAGAAATGATTCACCTCTAGAAGCAAAAGATAATATTTTGCGATTAGAAAATCATAAAAAAATGAGGCAGATAATGTTGAGAAATCGTCTGAAACTAAGAAGAAAATAACTAGAATACCCACACCTTTCTCGCGGTGATATCCTCTAAACTTAAAATTTTTGACTTAATTTTATGGAGTTCTGGATTTTCTTCATCAGAAATAAAGATCATAATTTCTGGTTTGGCCAAACGTTACATTTTGACTGGGTTTTAAACTATCGACTAGTATTTATTTTACAGAAATTTTATGTCTAGAGGTTATCAGTGAAATTAGTAAAGATATTTATACTCTTTCTTATCTTATATGCTCAAGTAGGTGTAGCAAAAGATGCTTTCATAATTTTGTATGGAAATGAAATACAACCTAGAGAAGGGCAGGATGTTTCGTTGGTTTGTTATGATAACAAGGAGTACAAAGTAGAAAAGCTTGAAGCCAAAGGTAAAGTCATTGAAAAAATCGATGTTGAACGATATCGTCCGTGGCTAAAGTTGGCCTATGCTGGAAAGTGTACTGGATTGAAAGCAATTAATGCGAAAGAAGCAGAGTTGGATCCGGATTCACCTTTAAACTCTGGTTATCTTGAGCAAGGGATAAGTCTATATACAAAGGCGATTGATAAATATTCCAGATACGATAAAAGAATGAATGACTTTTATAATGAAGTTAAGTCCGATAAATTTAATCCGAAGTTCGAGTCAGTTACAAATAAGTGGCCTTTAGGAGGTGGTGCGTATTTGATTGAACAGTGTTTTAGTGTTTCTGCAAAAACTAAAAGCGAACCAAGTTGGGGAAGGGATTTTGTCTTTGGTCAGAAGTACAAACGAACCATTCTCGATGGTGATTATCAAAAAGTAATAATGGATACTGACTTAAATTTCACTCCGTACTTTTGCGAGTGTGATGAAAATCCACGTCCTACATGTGAGTATATTGATCGGGTCACTGATATAAATGGTAACGGAAAATACGAAATTCGAGAAGGCTATGAAGTACATGAAGGTATGGCTCTCGATTTACTGGAGTTTAATGGAGAAGACTTATCGTCTATATTTCAAATGTGTACAGGAGACTTTGCTTACCCAAAAAACGACTTTAGCTGTAACCAATCGGCTAACTAAAAAGGTATCTGGAGATCTATATTTTAAATTATGAATATTGTTTTGTTTATTGAGTTGTTTTTTCTATCTATGAGTAGAACTGGTATTTATGAGTTTTTTGGGTTCTTCGCGTTAGTGATTGCAGTATAGTTGAGGAAGAAGCTATGGGATTTATACTAGGCGGGTTTGCAGTAGTCGTTATCGAAAGCTTGGTTATATGCTTAATGTTTATGAACTTAAGAAGAGATGGATTATCACCTTTAATTTTAACGCTCTTATGTGCTCCTCTGATTTCTGTTTTAGCGGCATTAATTGTACTTTTAATACTAAGCTTCGGTGTTAACTCATACGCAGCAGCCTTTGGTGCTGGATTTGCTATTCTAGCTGTAGCCTCAATTTTTACTTTAGTAATTAATGCGTTTTTGACGGTATTTGTATATAAGTCACTGAGCAAACAAGTTGGTAATAAAAAGGAGGCTGGTCCAGGATACAATTGGGTTTGTCAGGCATGTGAGACAGTCAATCCGGGTAATGTTGAAAGATGTAATAATTGTAATTGCCCTGCAGAAGCGACACAAAGAGAAATAGCTCGCTATGCATCATCAAATAATTGATAGGGGTATAAAGATAATCATTGGGACACCAATGTCTGGAACTAAGATGTTTACAATGGATGTTCAAAAGTAATACTAGAACGTCCAAAGTTTTTATTCTCAAGCTCTAATTGCTTTATTCTTTGCTCTGCAGTCAGTGGGCTATCCTTTGTTGGCTTCAACTCTGATGCTTCATATTTCCTTCTCCAGTTATAAAGCATTGTTGAAGTGATATCTAACTCTCGAGCTATCTGCTCCATCGAATTTTCGCGAACTCCCAGTTAACTTAACCGTTTCTAATTTAAACTCTTGAGTAAACTTTCGTCATTGTTTCTTTTTCATTAACACAACCTCTGTAGGATATTCTATCCCATCAATTAATGTGTCCGTTAAATCGGCGAAAGATCAGGCATTAAGTTATTTGAAATGTGAAAAGTTATCCTGACCCTAAAGCCCCGAGTATCTAAGTTGTTTATATATTAATCGCTATTAACTGTGAGAAATGTCACAGAATGTGAATATTCAACAAAGCCATTTAAAAAGTTGTATCACGAGCTCTGATTATGTTCACATAAGCCGATTTATATCGTCTTGGGATTCCAGTTTACTTTTAAAGCACCATATCTCTGGGGAGGGGAAAATAGTGGTCAAAAAAAGACCTTTGCCAGCGGCAACGCATAAAGTTGTACTCGCAACTACAATTGCTTGCTTTACAGTAAGTCATCAAGCGTGGTCATCCGACACAGACGGCGAGCAATTAGACAAGAGCACGTCTGTTATCGTTACTGGTCCGCAGCTTAAACGAACTGAAGACGAACGCTCCACCGCAATCATTTCCTTGACCCGTATGGATATGGAAATCAAAGGACACGCCAATCTTTATGAAGCACTCCAAGGCCTAACTATTGCGACTGGTGAAGCTCAAGGGGAGCTATTTGCCAACAGCTATACCCCCAATGCACAAAGTTTGAACTTGCGAGGGTTTGGACCCGGACGTCAGCTCGTCTTGATCAATGGTCGGCGGATGGCCAACTATCCCACTCCCTATAATAATACCGACAGCTTTTTTAATTTTGCTGCCGTACCCACCAGCGCCGTAGAACGAGTTGATATATTAACTGATGGTGCATCTGCGATTTATGGTTCTGATGCGATTGCAGGAGTTATCAATATTGTTCTGCGTAAAGATATTGATGGCTTTGAAATATCCGCACGAGTAGGCGATACCAAAGATGGCGGTGGAGAATCTTTCCAGTTAAATGGTGCAACCGGTTGGTTAAAACGAGGCTTCAACGCCAATATTGGTTTTGAGTGGGATCGGAGAGAACCACTATTTGGTAAAGACCGTAAAGAACTCGATTCAGTCTTCGATGGTCCCAATCCCTCTGGATTGTTCGAGCGAACCATTCTTAATTATGATAACTTCACCGGCAATTATATCGCCCCCCCCAGTTCAACTTCGTGTGATGCACATCCTGAACTTTCTTATGAGTATCATGAAAATAGAGGATATTATTGCGGTCGCGATGCCGCGGGTGATGAAACTATAAGAAATTATCGAGATAGTAAATCCATTTTTGGACATGTTGATTTAGATATCGGCAACACGACCTTGAGTGCTGATTTAATGTATTTAACGATGCGGGCTAAATCGAATAATTTCCGCATGTGGTGGGGCGCAGATTATTTGGGTAATGATGGTGCGGGCAATTGGAACGGCGAATTTAATTATTTCCAACGAGTATTTAGTCCGAAGGAAACTGGACCTCAAGATGTAAGATATGACGAAAATAACTTGGTATTTTTAGTTTCATTAAATGGAGCATTCAGCCGCTTTGATTATCAAGCCGCTATAAATTATAACCGCTATACCTATGACCGTTACACCCCTCAGTTCATATTTGAAGAGATCAATAACTTTTTCCTCGGGACTAATCTTAACTATCAATTTGGCTACCCTGTCATTGGGTCAGGTGATGTCCCAGCTGGAAATATTTATACTTATTTTACTCCCAATCAATTATCCCCTTTAATTGGTAATCAAGTTGAAAAAAATACTTCAAATGTTTTCTCATCGAGCTTTGAGCTATCGGGAGAATTAATGACACTGAGCACCGGTCCTGTACAGTTTTTCAGTGTGGTTGAATTCAACTCCCAGAGCTATGCGATAAATCCTGATGCTCGCTCACTCAATAATGAATGGTTTGGTGGGGGATTTTCCGGAGGTCGTGGTGATCGTGATCAATTCGCACTTGGCGCAGAATTCTATGTACCGTTAATAAAAGAAAGCCAACTTGGTAATTTAGATTTAACCTTTGCAACTCGCTTCGATGATTATCGTGATGACTCAAACGTCGGCGATGCAAAAACATTTATGCTTGGGTTAGAGTGGAGGCCGCAAGATAACCTTTTACTCAGATCGAGTGCAGGAACCAGCTTCAGAGCCCCCGGTTTACATATGTTATTCGCAGATGAAAGCATATCAACTAGTATAGGTGTTGATTTTGACCAATGTGTCAATGTAGATGGTAACTCTTATGAAGATTGTAATAATACATTAGGTTATTCTGAATATAGTGAATTTTTTAACAGTGAATTTCAAGGCAACTTAGATCTCAAAGAAGAAGACGGTGCAAGTTATAACTTTGGTATCGTGTATGAGCCCACCGAAAATCTTTATTTATCACTAGATTATCACTACATCAAATTAAAAAATATTACAAAACGATTATCTGGCACAGAAATGTTACGATGGGAAGCAGAATGTAATCGCGGCGAGAACTTTTCTACCGGCGCAATCGTTGATCCCAACAGTGAGTTTTGTCAATGGGTATTCAACTCAATAATACGTGGAAGCAGCGATACAAACTCCGACTTCGATGGCGATGTTATTTCGATACAAACACCGCCTTTTAATCTTGCTTTGCGTCGTCAAGCCAGCATTGACTCTACCCTAAAATACCGTTTAAAGACGGATAATTTTGGCCTGTTTTTATTTGATGTTGGCTACACTCATATCTTGAAAACAGAAGTTCAAGACGATAAAACCGATCCAGACACCCTGGATAGAAATTATCGCGATAGCCCGTTAAATCCAGAAATTAGAACCCGCACGAATGCCTCTGTTGCCTGGAACTCTGATTCTTGGTTTTCGTCTTTAGCAATGTTCAGAAAAGGCACTTCCATTAACTTTGCAGGAACTGCTCGTATTCATCCGTGGGTGGTTTGGAATGCGACTCTAGGATATCGGCTCGATCGATTCACCAATATCAGAATGGTTGTCAATAATATCGATAATGAGAAACCTCCGTATGATTCAACCTACGGTGTTTGGCCATTTTTCGATCGAGGTCAATATGATGCTGTGGGTACTGAGTTTTTCTTACAGGTAGATCACAAATTTTAGTTGATGAATTTCTTCAATAAAAGGCCACGTTCTAATAATGTGGTCTTGTTTGTAGTGGTCTAATAATTCTGTAGCAAGAGATGCGTGGTAAACTTTAAAGAAAAAATACCGGGAAATCCATGCCATTTTTTCGAAGAAAATCTTATTGATTAATGTTTTCTAAAACCTCTCGAATCCATTTTTGATGAGCGCCACCAAGTGACATAGCTACATTGTGACTGTTACTTTCGCCTCGAACGTGGACGCCAACAATATTGTCTCCCTGAAATATTGGACTCCCACTGTTACCATCAACCGCATCCATTCCATGCCTGAATGAAAGATCGTTAGCTGAATTCTCATCAAATTCTCTTGAACTATGGAATAATAGTTTGTTCGTACCGTTATTTTGAAGGGACTCTCGAAATGCTACTTGATAGGTCGCTTTTGTCAGTGCTTCCATAATTTTATCTTTATTTTGTACTATTGAAGTAAAGATAGTTCCTGCTTTATCTTCCTCATATTTAGTGATTATTCTAGAGTTATTAATCCTGTCTTTATTGATGATTTCGCGCTCAATATTTTCGATATTTGCACTATCGAATGACTTAATAGTCAATCTGGAGATTATATTATTTTTGGTCTCGACGCCTGTAATCTCGCCCCAAGTTCCATCATTTAAACGAATAGCCATACCTTTCAATTCGCTACCAATGTATTCTTCGTCTATGTATTCTTCTATCGTCATATCCTTTTTTATGATACCCATTGATTCGGGATCTTTGAAAGCTCGACTTTCAACCTGGGATAAAAGTTTAGAGATACTCAGGTTTTCGCCTTGCGGTAAAAAATCACTTAAAGCCTCCGTTATGTCAGTACCGAAACTTTCGTCTAATGCTTTTCTAGCCACATCGATAATGGAATTCCAGGTGCTTAAGTTAATTTCTCGGTTAAGATCGAGTGCATCGAGTCTTTTAGCAAGTTCTTGTACGCGATCACCGGCATCTCCAAATTGCCCTACAATAGATGCGGAGGCTAAGGATGGAAAACCAATCAATTCTAATTTTTTATTTCCGCTCGGTGCACTAAAGCTGATATCTTCAACACCATCTACTGGCGTTTCAAGGAACATGATTGCTAAATCATTATCACCTCTAGTTTCCTCAATTGAGCGTCCTTCTGGTTTGACAGAGCGGGCTACTATATAGGTTTTATCGCCAATAAAAACCTTATCGCTAATATTGCCCTCAATGTTGTGAGCACAAGTTAGAATTGCATTAGGCCTAATTAAGTAACCAGAACCATGACTTGATCGACCATCCGCTAGTTTAATGTCAATTAGGACAGATTGACTGGCGCGGTCTTTTCCTTGCGCTCGATAAGGCTTAAGTCTGTTGCTGATTGGATCATTCGCATTAGTGTCGGCATTCTGACCAGATAGAATGACGCCGCCATAATCACCAAGATTACCTGTTCGAAGTGACGTAGCGATAGCATTGCGGCTGTTTGGGGAGAGAGACTTACTCCTGTATCTCTCTGCTGTTCTGAGAATATTGTTTTTGTCATTAGCGTAAGTTTGAGCGAGTAATAATGCTTTTTCTTTAGAAATACCTTTATTTAATTCTTCCTGATAGGCATCGTGAAATGCAATAGTTTGATAATAGCAGTGCAAATCGAAGCTAAAATTGTTGTTAACTAAAATAACATTAGAAAAGTCTTTACCGGCCAATGAAAAGTGACCTGGCTTACCAATTGTACCAGGAGAGAACTTTTGAAAAGGCAATAATTCTGTACGATGCACCAATGTATTACGTTTCGCTAAAATAAGATCCGCAATATCGCTACGATCATTAATAGTAATGGTACTTCTAGTTGAAGAGCGAGAAACCTGGCTTTGTGAGCGAGTTCGAGTCTTATTATTCACTTGTACAATTGTTTGAGTATCGGACTGTTCGACTTTTGTATTAAGTTTGGGCTGGCGAATAACTTGAGTATTCTCTCTTAGCGAATCTTGCGACCGATTTTTGTCTTGAGTGTCGAGTGCTTGATTTTGACTATCTGACTTTTGTGAATCAGGAATTTTTTTGAGGGGTAGAGTGCGTTTTGTTTTACCTTTTAATGCTAGCATGTAAATAGCTTCCTTATAGTTCATAATTGGAAATTACAACTCTTGACTAGGCAGTTCCGCTGATATCACATATAAGAAAATTCAGGCAAAAAAAAACCGACAATGAAGTCGGTTTTTCTATAAAATAGGCTAATTGTTTTCTTATAACTGTGCTAGTTTGCATTTATTAAGCACTAAATTGTTTCATCTGTCAACATCACAATAAAACACCGCAACACCCATGTCTTAAATTCAGGAGATTGATTTATTTGTAGGCCTGCATTTTTTCTACCTTTAAAATGAACTCCTTTAAGCGAAGATTGATATATATGGGCGTCCTGAAATTGTCGCTAAATAAAGCAAGCTTAATATAGTTCAATATTAATATTCCTACATTCCTGAACGAGTCCTTAACAAAGCCGTCTATTTGGTACGCACGATTCACATCGATTGTATGTATTATTACCAAGATTAAATTACATCAAGTAAATGATAATGCTCGCGAATTTTTAGTTAATCTTGTATAGGGAAACGAATGAAAAAATTATCTATAGCTTCTGTATTAGCCGCTAGTATTGTTGTTGCTGGTTGTTCAGATTCAAATAACAATAATGGATCGACTGATCCATGGTCAAAAATAGCAGGCTCATGGGAATCTTCAATATCTATTGAAGGAATGACATTTACATTGTACGCCTATATTTCAGAAGGTTTAATTAAAAGCTATTCTTTTGAGTCATTTGAAAATTGTTATGAGTATGATGAAGCTGAGCTTACTCATATTTCTGGTAAAGAGTACAGTATTGGCGTTGAGTATGAGTATTTGGATTACTTAGATTTAGCAGAAGATTCAAACATGCCAGTTACTCTTCAGGAAGAAGACTTTCCTCTGATAGGACAAGATAGATATGATTTTACAAAAGAAAATAAAAAGCTCAATGTTGTATGGCACTCCACACTAATCAATGATACGACTTATGATTTAGCTGTGGAAAACGAAATAGTGAGTAATTTCACTAAATCTAGCGTTAAAGAACAAGATTTAGTACCTCTGTGTGACTCGATTGCTAGTAAAAAAGTTAAGTTGAAATAGGCAGGGTGTAAATCTAATCAATATTTATACTTGATTGAATATTGAATTACAATCTGTAGAAATGCTGCTATCCGATATAAATAGGATAGCAGTGCTTTAATACTCTTTGCTTCTTTCTGTTTTGATTGCAAACATCTCTGTAAATTGCTTTATGATTTATTGCTCTAATTGAGCACTACTATTAAAGACAATAACCTTCCCTTAAAAATCGCTTTGCTCCCAGTCCGAAACGGCTTCCAAAATCCATTTTTGATTGGAAGCATTGTTACATGGATAGGTTTGTAATTGTGTACCAATCGTGGTGCTGTACGCAGGAATATCAATGCAATACCCACCGCCATTAGAGAGATTTTTAAAGTCACCTTCTAATCGTATACGCCACTTCTCGGAATCTCCACCATCACAATCCCAGAGGTGTGTTTTCTCCCATTTGTCGGCCTTGCCGCCGTCAACATCAATACAATATTGGTTTGCTTGTCTGGGACGTAGTTGTCCTTCAGCGGTGTAGACAAACTGTTGGTTTTGCTGACCATTACAGGTCCATTGGCTTATGGTGCCGCCATTAGAATAGTTATAGGCATGTACGTCGATACACATTCCATTGAAAACTGATTTCATCATAAAGTAACCCGGTAAACTACGACGTTCGCCTACCAGAGGAATATATTCACTGGCCCACCAGGGTGTATCGTTGGGTTCATCAAGATCCCAACTCAATACAGACGTACCATGCGCAACGCCAATGTAGGTAGCGGCATAATCCGTATTATTAAAATCTCCCGCGCCACCCCATACATGCATGAGTTGTTTGTATTCATTCGCACGATTTGCAGTGACTTGGTAGTGATCGCCGAGTTCGACATTTCCACAGAAGAAATTTTTTGAGTTGGATGAAGAAATACTATCTATTTTTTCTGAGAACCCGTCGGGATCGGCGGTGCCAATATAGGGGCAGAAGAAAGTTGCTTGATCATATTTATCGCGAGACTCCAAAGCCTTTCCCATACGATTGTTTGCATCACTGTAATGACCTCCTGTGAGAATCACAATAATCTTTCCTCTTAGCTCTTCAACTGTTGGCCACCCCATATTTTTCAGGGTTGTACGATAGTCAGAACTAAAGCCGGTATCCAAGTGTTGTATTAAGTCACCGTATGTGTATAACTTGTCGCCGAGGTAGCCTTTAATAAAATCGTCTAACAAAACGAGTTCATCAGATTTCCAGGCAGAGGCGGGGTCCCAGCTGGCTTTCATATCAACCACTATGGCTAAGGGTTCCGAGTTTGGATTTTCATCAAGCCAATTCAAGATATCTGTAAAACAGTGTCCCAGTCGATCATCATCCGCAGCGCTACAATTTTTATTGCCCGCATACATACCGTGACTAACAGAAGGACCTTCATCGTTGTCTTCCCAATCTCCTTTATCGATCACATCGAGCTCTACAGATCGATAACCTTTTTCTAGCCAACTTTTAAGACTACTGCCATAGTCGTAGGTATTATGCGGTTGGATATAATATACCTGGTCAAAACGAAGGTCGTTAGTGACACCATTTGCTTTCCATCCTGGTGAATAAGTATCTGCATAAGTTGGCAACAAGAATATCAATGTGCATATAGAAAAAAATAGATGGCCGAAAGTTTGAATTGTCTTTTGTATTTTTATTTTCATTCGTCAACCTTTTTTAAACGTTAGTGAAATGAATTAAAGCCAATTAAGTTTCAATTGACGTTTTTAGTAAAAAGATCACTCTTGAACTGCCCTCCGGAAAAAGTTGGACTGCCGAAAGGAGGTTCGAAATTACTCTAAAGTTGAAATGTGCAAAAACTATGAAAATTTTGAGCTAAATTATTGACTTAATGAGATTTTAGATATTGATGAAACACTCATTGGGATATCTTTTTGGGATTAAGAGAATTTCTTTTAGCTTTCTCTTTGTTGAACTCTTTAGTACTTAAGTAATTTAGTGTGATGAAGCTTTGAGTAATGTCGACTTTTAGTCTACTTTTTCTAAACGAAGTATAAAATTTATAGTGGGCTCTATGTCTGACGCAAATCCTTACCAATCACCTGATTCAAACCCCAAGTTAAATGGCGACGTGTGTGAAAAAATGGAGTTCTTTAACGTTAGTCAAAGAATTGGTCGGGTGAGATATTTGGCTTATGCCGGTGGTTACTATGGTATTTTCATCATTCCATTCGGGTTAAGCGGCGGTTTTTTGGCGATTCCGAGTTTGGAGATTGTTGGAATGATACTTGCTGTTATTACTTATATAGGTTTGATTGTTGCCTTAGTCATCGTTCAAATACGGCGCTTACATGATCTAGATAAATCTGGTTGGTATTGGCTTATCAATTTGATTCCTGTGATTAATATTATTTTTGCATTATACGTATTATTTGCGCCGGGCACTCAAGGCTCTAATCAATTTGGACCTAAACCATTACCCAATAATGGAGGTACTTGGGCTGCGGCTTTCGTGATTCCTGTCATTACGATAATCGGTATTTTGGCTGCTATTGCTTTACCTGCATACCAGGATTATGCAGATAGAGAAAACACGACTCAAATGGAAAGACAGAGTTAAAAGGACTGGGTCACTTATATTTTAAGTCGCGCCACTTCATATTGATATTTTATTATCAATAGCGTATTTCTGCTCACGCTTTTGGGCTCTGCGAAGTATGTTTAAGATTAGAGTGTAAAGTGACGTATATGCACCCTAATAAAAGATAATTTGAACGAAGACTTAAATTTCTATGGGTGCTCTTTTTTCTAGGGTGTCAAGCTTAAAAGCTATTATACCGGAGAGTATTCGACACGACTTCCTCGAGTAATAATCGCATTTTTATCGACGTATGTATTATCGATTCGTATATTATCAAACTTGATTGGTAAGCCCATAGCGCTGAAAAAGTCTGATGTGTCTTGTAGGTGAAAGTGCAAATGAGGTTCACTTGAATTTCCAGAGTGACCACACAAGCCAATAAGCTCTCCTTGTTTAACTTTATCGCCTTTTTTAAGTGGAATACTTCCTTTAATTAAATGAGCGTAAAAGCCAAACTCTCCCTCTGCATGTTTAATTACGATATGATTTCCTGCAATGCCTCGCGTAAGAAAGTCCATGACCATGTAACCAACAAAAGGCGCATCGCCAATATTGTTGACTACCGAGATGACTTCTCCATCCGCTGCTGCTCGGATCGGTTGCTGATAACAGTAGTAGTCTGATAGTTGATTTCCTTTGCCAGAATGTCGATTGTATTCAGAGTCAGCTTTGACAAAGTCATACGCATAGCGTTGATTTAATACGTCCCAGGAATGTGATGTATTAGGTGTGTGACCACCATGATAGACAAGCCATTCTCCATCGACAGGCAGCCGATAGTTTACTTTAGTCTTATAGTTAGATATTTCTGCGCGCATCGCACTGACTCGGACACTTGTTTTGCTTTGCCCCAAAATCATCCGAAATTGTTGAACCAGTAGGAAAGGGTTGAATAATGTCAATAAAGTTGAACCATAGAAAGTGATGTAAGGTATGGTTTTTCCCAATATTCCCCAGTTCTTATAAGGGCCAGGCAGGGGCCAGCTGTAGGCTGGATGAGGTTCTACACTTCCTTTCTCTGTGCTTTTTTTAATGAATAAGTATTGATACGTTTTTAAAATAACGACATACAACGCACATGCGACAAGCATATCTATCCGCAAAGACCAGTTCTCACCAATGGTTCTTTCTAAAACCATGAATAATCCCACGGATAAGACGACAGGAATTAGCCAATTGAATACTGAAGAACTAACAGGCTTATTACTGTTACTCTGGTCTTTGGGATTGACTTCGGACATTGGTCATCGCTCATTTTCTGGCAGGCGCCTATGGCCACGCTGCTCGGAGGTCATCGTTGAATTAAATTACTGCTTCCTCCTTAAAAAGACAATGATTCGACAGTGGGTATTACCTAGGTATCATGAAGTGATACCTTTGTGGACAAATATATGTCCTTTTTCAAAATATTCGACTAGAATTGAGGATGTTTAAATTCAAATGGGCAAAGACTGTGTCCAGCATTAACCAGAAAACTGTTGAACGATGTCTGAAAGAGATAAAAGTCGCCTTAAAAAATAAAGGGATTAAGTATTCTGATATTGCGGAACGACTTAATCTGTCCAATGTAACGGTGAAGCGCATTTTAAATCAAAGCGATATTGGTTTGGATAGACTAATTACGTTAGCTGATATTGCTGGATTAGATGTTGTACAGTTGATAAAAAACGCCAGAGTATCGCCACAAAAACATTACCTATTTAACGATGTTCAAGATAAAGCATTTTTTGATAATGAACATTTGCTTCATTATTTTTCTGAGCTTTTCTATTTCAAGAAAACACCGGAGCAAATTCAGAGGGAAAATAATCTGACTGATATTTCTACCTATCGTTATTTAAGAAAACTTGAAGATATTGAATTGATTAAGTTACTTCCAGAAAACAAGCTTCATTTTCTATGTAAAGCGCCGCTTGGGTTTTCTGCCAACAGTCTTGTGCTAAAACAAAAAATAACGAATCATATTAAATCTACTTGCGATGCTGTTTTGTCGAAAAATGAAAATGAATATTATTTTATGAGAGTCAAACCTTTGCGTGTGCCGGAGGGATTTTATTTGCAGATGATTGAAGAGCTAAAAAAAGTTGTTGACCGGTATGCAGAGATAGCAGAAGTGGCTTACATATCACAATCTAACCTACCTGAATTTCAAGTAACCATTGTTGGTCATCCTTACAATGCGGAAGGCTCTGAATTTGAACCGATTGTCAATGTTGACTCGTTCAAATAGCGAATGTATTTCGACAATACTATAATAGTACCAAAAGCTATTCTGCTAGTATTTTTGTTAAACAAATCGTATTTCTGGTCAATATACTGAGGATACTAATTAATGTTTAATTCAATAAGGATATCTGTCCTGATAGGACTTATCTTGATTTCTGGATGTGGACCAGAGCAAACCGATGATGAAAGAATATTAGAAGAGATTGATGCGACTTCGGTTCATTTGATGCTTGGTGCAAAAATATTAATCGTTAATCCCAATAATGACGAAGATATTGCTCAGTTAAAGCAAGACCTCATCGAAATACTGGCAACGCAAGAGGGTAACAAGCCTCCTGAACTTTCCGTTACAGAAGTCATTCAACTCGCAAAGATCGCTTTTAAATTAAAAGGCTATGGCGAAGATGAATTAGCCTTGGGTCGAGACTCGACATTAATTTTTATGCCGGCTGCGGGCGATAAAGATGATGCAACGAAACTGACTCCGAAACAGGATCATGGGCTATTTTTAATATTGCTAAACTTGATGAAGCTAAATCCAGCGACTCCCATGCTCATCACGAAAGAACAAATGCTCTATGAGGCATGGATGGCAGACGATGTGAGCTTTGATAACAAAACATTAGACTCAATGCTACGCGCGGCTCAAGTTTCAGCTTTCGCCTCTAATGAGTTTTGTGACTTTGCCAGCCAGCAGGCGCAGTGGTTTAAAGAGAGTAAATTAGGTGTTACCGATGCGAAGCGTGTTATTGCTGAGCTAGCCATTTTTACGACGGCGCTTGGCAGGGCAACAGCACATGCTCCGGCCGCTGCCGCGCAAGTTTTAGCCGTTGTCATGGCGCCAAAAATTATCGAAATATTACCTAATGCCTTACGACTTCTTGCTCATGTTAATACAGCTAAGTGCTATGAGAGTAAAGGTAACGAATCAGCGGCTATGCAACAAAAGGTCTATGCGATTGATACGCTTGAAGCTTTGGGAGCGCCTAACGCGGAGCTTGCTTTATATCGTGCGAGTTTGGCTTACAAATCAGATGATCTAGATGGTGCCGCTAGTCATTTAAAAACAGCAGCGAAGAGCAAGTTAATTGATGAGAGAACTCGACAGGATATGAATAAGCTTGCAGAAAATATCCATGATCCTGAAGATGGGTTAGTCAATAAATACCTCAATAAGTTCGATATAACCTTGGCACTCGTATCTATCGTCAATCAGCGTTTATCCGATGAAGGCGCCTATGATAAATTGAAAAGTTCGAGACAATACCAAAAGCTGAAGTTGATTATTGAGAAGCTCTCATCCAGCTCGAATAATGATGAAGATGAACCGTCGTTGTTAGATCGAGGAAAAAAGCTAATGGACGGTATATAAAGAAAGGAGAGTCGGTAAGTAACGGAATATTGAATCACCACTAACTCTGCATTTAGTGACATGGATTTAAACCCTTAAACAAAAACAATTCGTTAGAGTCTATTTTTAGTTGGAGTTATGTGTGAGGTACAAAGTAGTCATCTTTCTCGGACTGATTTTTTATCAATGTACATTGAGTGCAGATGTCGTCCTTAAGGAAGATCTTTATTATAGAGATGGCGTTACGAAATTTATCAAAGCTAAGCCCAGAAGTTTGAGTCAATTTAGGGCTGAATTAATTCAAAAGTCCAAATCTATTTATTTAGGAGAAGTAACCGCTATCATTGAAGAGCCAGAAAGATTGCCTACAGGAGATCTTAGACTCATAAAACGAGCCTATGTCGAAATCGATAGAGGGTGGAAGAAACCAAAGAAGAAGACCATAAAAATCGATGCAGTGATTAACTTAGAAGGAAAAACAGTCGCAAGTTATGACTATGCATTGAAAGTTAGTCACACTTACCTGTTCTTTGAAAACAGTGTAGGAGTATATTGGATTGTACTGTTAGATAATCCGAAAGATCCCGCCTTGGGTTATAGTTATGACTTCAGGAACACAAGTACATACCAACTAAATGTAAAATATATCAACGATCTAGGAAAGCCTCATTGGTTATATGCTGGTGGAAATTTTATTCTCTCCAAAGATTAATGGAGCTGAATGTTTTCAGTTCAATGCATGCAGCTTAAAATCACCCTCAATCGTTATTGAGGGTGATTTTATCCATATTATGTTTAGTAATTCACAGAGAAAACTTAACTCTGACTTTTTAATTTGATTCTGGCATATCCTATAGTTAAAAGAACAGTGATGAGCCAAAAGAGACTTCCGCCACTTCTTCTTTTGGGCTTTTCGCAACTTTGATTGGCTGGACTGCTTTTGGGGGTTAGTAGTATCGCTCTAGTCGTTGGAAAACCTGTCTCATTCATTTTTATTCCCGTGCCAATGATAGTGCCGTCATTATTGATTTTTCTGGCATCTGCGATCTTCCATCCGGAATTACAGTCGACTAATTCATTTAAATTAATGGGTTGCGGGCGTTCCGCATCAATATCATAAATGAAGGGGGCATATGTGCTGGGGCCTGAAGTAACTTGTGCTGAGCCAACAATCAGATTGTCATCATTAATATCGAAAGCTTGAGAAAACTTTAACTCTTCTTTTAGAAATCCAATCGGTGTGGCTACTCCTGTCTCTAAGCTTGTATAAAAAGCCGTAATAGCAGACAAGTTAGTTTTAGAGTTTGAGGCTCCGACGACAATAGTACTTAAATCATTTATCGAATTAAGACTAACCCAGGTAGCTTCTTCTAATGCATTCACTTCTGTAAGTTCATTTGTGTCGGTGTTTCCTAGTATTCCTTTAGATTCATGTACGTTGACGTTGTATTCTGAATTCATAGCAAAGCAGGATTGTTGTCTGGCATCAGCCGAAATAGCGGAATATCCTACGTAATCACCACGTTCATTGATACTTCGAATACAAGAGAATGACTGATTAAACTGGTCGGAACTAGCTGGCTCAAGAGTCGTTAACAGAGAAATCGATTGGTTTTGTATATCGTAAATGAATCCTCGATCAGAAGTTCTCGAAATATTGTTACAGTCATCTTTTTCTATAATTCTCTGAGTATCGCCGACCAAAAACTGTCGGTTTGAACTTAGAACTCTAGTGGTAGTGAACTCGGCGATGTAGGGATCGAGAGGTAAACCTGGGCGCGTGAAGTTTGGTATTATTTTTAAGCTATTCCCTGAGTCGATGAAGAAGCTTAATAGTCGGTCTACTTTTGCTTTAGTTTCCGACTCAGTGCAAGTGCTTGAATCGGCGTCTGGTTTATTGAAGACAGATAACTCCTCAACTTTAAGACCATATCCAGCAATTAAATTGTCATCATTTATTGTTGTAGCGAGAAGGCGTGCTGTGTTCTTTCCGAAGCCCAAACCTCTGCCCTCGGGCATAATTTTTCGACTTAAGTCATTGTAGTGGACGGGTTGGTTTACGTTGATGTCTTCAATTAATGTGACTCCATCGTCGACTTCTGTTTCAACCGTATGCTTCCCCAAAGATATACCAACTGCGTGACCATTATTATTTAAGTCGTAACCCAATGATTTTGGTTGTTCTCCATTCGCCGTTTCTAAAGCACCAAGCTCTATAACTTCATAGGCAACCGGTAAATTACTGGCTAATGAACTGGTTGATGTTAATATTATCGATATCGAAATAAGCAAGAATGTTTGGTTCATCTTTGATCCTAATGCATGTAGTTAGATTTAAGCGACATCCTTGTCAATATGTACTCCTTAATGAATGCAACGATATGACCGAGACAAAATATTTAAGTTCAAAATAAATGTGAGATGATCCTAAACTTTAAAAGATAGGATATATGTTTTATTGATTTTTTGCGGTAAATGAAGCTCGTTAAGGTTCGAAGCCTACTTAGTCGGAAGAGAGTAAACATCGAAGGTTTAGATTAACGAAAATACATGTCTATGATTAAGCGTAGGTTCAGTTTTCTTGTTAGGTCAGGAGTATTCTTTTGGCATCTATAGGCTAGGCTACATACATAGAAACTAAAGTTTGAAAACTACTCGGAGATTTCTTTTGTAAGCTTTACGAGAAAAACCTCTGCGATCTCAAGTTTATTATTCAGATGCTACAGTCATAAAAACTCTGTATTCACTAGCGACATGTATATACCGGGACGAAAAACTACCATCTAAGCGTAGCTAAAGTCGACATTGATGTTCGCTCAGTTAGTTGGAGCTACAGTTTGGTATGAAATAACGATTTTATTATTCGATTTCTTTAAGTGACACTATAGGTATATGCTCGACAGTCAATTTATCGTATAGGAACTAAAGCTATTAGAACTAACCGACTTGAAACTCCCAATTAAGATGAGCTTAAAGCATTAGTTCTTGAGTTAAGTGCATATAATTTTCCCTAAATTGGTAAAGAGGCTCCTAAAAAAGAGGGAGCATTAATAAAATCTAAATGTGCTAAATCGAATTAATAATAGTTGTTTTGACTTAATTTCTGCGGTTATAAAAAAGGGAAGTCAAGTCTATTTAATCAATCGCACGTTTTAAGTAAGGTGTCTGTTTAATGTCTCGAGTTTTGAAGTGGCCAATTAACAAACAGACACCAATTTAAATATTTAATCTTACTTATAATTGTTTTCGATAGAAATCTTTACGGATTTTTTAGATTGTTAAAGTTAACAATATTGTCCGAATCTGTCCTATAGAGTTGCGCTTTAAATATTTGAGCACAGGAGTAGCCAAACATCGGACTTTCATAACATTCCGCGGTTTGATAGATGTTTGAGCTTGAATCAATCGGTTGATCCAAATACGGAAGCTCTGTATTCCAAATCCAATCTCCGGTGGTCCCTGGTCCGGTGCCTGTATCTGTTCCAGCGGGATCGGTCACTCTCACTCTTCGCAATTCTCGACTATTAGTTTTTGTTAGTAAAACATCGCCGTTAGAAAATCTCTTAGCGCCGCTAGCAAATACTGTAGAGTAGGGGCCGTAAAGAACCTGATATCCATCACCTGTGCCAAGATAGGGAAATGGACTGTATGGCATATTATTTTCGAGAATATAATTTCCGTTTTCATCCAAGGGTAGATTAATGACAATGACTTTAGAGCAGTCTCCAGCAAGACAATCTTCATCGTCAGTATTGCCTGGTCCGGGTGCTTGATTGTTATTATGAATGCGAATGGTATTATCGTTGACCCAGGAGACATCATGTTGTCCTTGTGTTACTTGCCCACAAATATCAGGATCTGTTGCTCCATTGCATTGATAATTTTTCGGGTTGCCCCACCGATAAACCATTTCCTTTGTCGCGCGATCAAAAATGAAAAACTCCCCATACAATAAACTGCTCAATATGATTTCGTCTCTTGATTCGTTATAGGAAATCGAGTTGATATGCAACTGCACAAACTTCGTTCCGCCGCTTCTTGTTGTTGCATCTAAAAGATTAATATTAATGACGCTTGGATCGTCGGTAGCACTACCTAAGTAATTGAGAAGATCGAGTGACCAGACTTCTTCAGTACACCAGGGTTCCTCCGTCGACCACATTTGTCCGAGTGCAAGACATTCTTCTTCAGATTCGGGCCCAAACACGGGGCGTAATTCAAAAACTGTTTCTACCCATAGGAACTCTGCAGAAGAGTTGTTTAGCCAGCCAGCTTGCTCTTCCAATGTCGCACGAGGAACTTTTCGGTGAGCGTAAGTTAAAATATTTCCGTTTGGCATAGGCTCCACATCGTGGTGCAAGCAATATTCGCCTGCAGACAAACCTCCGGAGCCATTGTCTTCGTAATCACATCTGATGTACTGCCAAGCAATTGAGCCGCTGGGGTCTAATAAGCGAAGAACACCATGCGCTCCGGTACCATGTCGCACCGGAGTTGCTTGGCTCGGAAGCACGCCACTTACGGAAGGAAAACCATCGAAGGAAGCGCCTGAAACCAACGCTAATCCCGCTTTGGTCAAATACGCAGGAGAGCCTTCCTGGGCATGCATGTCGTTAGGCCATTGATGAAGAACTTCAATATTGGCCGATCCGCTAACCGAGCCCTCATCAATCGATACTAGGAATATTTGGTTTCTTTCTACTTGTCCACCGACAGAGTCGGTCTCTTGAAAGAAGATTACTTCGCTATAAGTTGCTTCGGTTATTGTAACTGAACTGACCGATGTACCTGTATTTCCTGCCGAGTCAGTTGCGGAGAATGTCACCTGAGTCGTTCCAATAGGAAAAGATGTGGGCGCATCATTATTGATAGTCGTAATGGTTCCGTCTACGTCATCAGTTGCTGTTGCGCTAGTTAAGAAATTTGCGATTTCTGGGTCGCTTGCAGGTATTGCCTCTCCATTACTCGAATGTATTGTTATCGGCGATGGCGCATCAACTTCGGGAGCGGTTATGTCTCTGGTACCTCCACAGGCTACTAATGCGCTAACTAATAAAATTGTGAAATACGCTTTTAAAATCACCTTTAATTCTCCTATCCAGTATGAAAGCCAGGTCAAATATTGCCATTATTAACAAAGGTGATTTCATCTTATCACTTCAATATTTTTGTAAAATCAATATTACAATTCTTTACACTGTAAGAATTAATTCTGTTGCTTTGATAAAAATATAAATTGACTGTTTAGGTAAAAAAACTTTGTTGGTAAAGGTAAGAATGCAAAACCTAAATCATAAAAATACATTACTTTATAAGTAGTTTGGTTTTAATTAGTATCTATGTTTTGATTCTTAATATCTGTTGCTAATTGCGGTTATGAAAATACTTGTTCCATTGGTTATGTTCTAGCGTGCGTAGTTCACTTTTTCAATTTGTTATGTAAAAATGTGGTGGCTGATGCAGTATTAAATCGACATGTTTCTCTTGTATCTCAAATTGAAAAAAAGAAAGAATGTGAAGTAATTAAATTTCTGAAGTTTAGAGGGTAAATGCAATGTGAGTTGTCACTTTTGCTGTTTCAGTTTAGAGTGCTAAGATACGCAAAAGCTTTAGTGATAGATAATAACTAAAAAGATTTTCTAACTTTTGGACCATTTTTACCGATGAAATTTTTACTCGATTTTTTTCCACTGCTTGGCTTTTTTGTCGCATTTAAAACTTACGACATTTACGTTGCGACCGTTTTATTGATGGCTTTGGTTATTATTCAAATGATTGTTACGTGGCTGTTGTACCGAAAGATTGAGAAAATACACGTCATTTCTTCTCTGTTAGCGATATCCGCTGGGGCGTTCACCTTGTTCTTCCAAAATCCAGATTTTTTGAAATGGAAAGTCTCTGTGATTTGTTGGATCCTCTCTGGAGCTATTTGGTTTCGTTTATTTTTATTAAAAAAATTAACTTTAGCTCCGCTTTTTCAAGCATTTTCTGGTGGTTTAAATTCTGTTCCTGATCGCCTTTGGAGTACAATGGATCATATTTGGGCGCTTTACTATACTGGTATTAGTGTGTTGAATTTTCATATCGCCTATACCATGTCGCTGGATACTTGGGTTGATTTCAAAGTTTGGGGATTGCTCATTGGGCAGACAGCCTTGTTAATGCTAAGCATGATTCCGTTGATTCCCTACTTTCGGAAAGCTTCGACAGCCAGTGAGGAATAGATAGTCGTTAGTCAATAATTAGGTGATAGAATTTTTTTAAATGACAGTGAGCTCTAGAGAGAGCTCACTGTTTTTGTGGGAACGAAATAGTTGGAAATGTTAAAAGCTATAAATCCAACCCGCACTGATTGAAGAGCCTTCGGCACCGCTGTTATCAAACAGCTCAGTAAACTCGACATTAACTGCAGACTTTTTGTCAATGGCAATATCCAATCCAAAACCGTAAGAAAAGTCATTGAGTCCCTCAGAACCGCTGCTTCCCTCAAATCCGAATTCGGTACTTGAGTAACCAACCAGACCGTATGGAGTAAACATATCGTTAATTTTATAACGGTAAACGCCAAAAACACTGACTGAACCATCAATACTAATTCCGTCCTCATCACCAATGCCTAAGCCAAAGCGACTTTCTAGCCCAACATTCTCGGTAAACATACGACCATACTTTCCTTCGATTGCATTAAGATCAATGTCTGTGCTTCCTGATTCAACACTAACGCTACGATAACTCACGCCAAAATAATCACCAGCAAAGGCACTTACTGACAGTAAAGATGCTAATGAAAGTCCGATTATTTTTCTATTCATGTTGTACTCCGTTATTTTCCTTTGAATTGAAGTCAGTTCAAAATAACGAATATTCAAGCGTGGTCAACTTTCAAAACTTGACAATGTGATGTAAGTAAACATTTAAATAGGAACTGGTTCAAACTTTAAGAACCTAAAAGGTGGATAAATCCATTGATGACCATTTAATAAAAGATGTATTGCATGATTAAGGCCAAAATTTTCGATTTGCAATGGCAAAGTTCAAAATGGCTCTATAAAAACTTAACAGAAAAGCGACTGCGGCGGCCATTGTTTATTGAAAGCTTGGTGGATTTATTTCTTCTGATTACAGCTATTAATTCAGACTTTACCGATTTAATTATTAACAATTAATGATGCGGTTAATAAAAGTACAAGGATTTGGACAGTAATTAGTCGAGGTTTTGTGAATAAATACCAATATTCGACTAAAGAATATCTTTTTGTTTGTTGATACTGAAGCCCTCGCATAGAATTATCGTTTTAAAGAAACTACTCAATTTTTGAGGAAATGCTTGTGTTGTTTAAGTTGTATAGGGCACTAGAGAAAAATACGCTTATTGCGTTGTTTATGTTTTTGGGGTTTAACGCCATGGCGCGTGGACCAATGTCAAATATTGATGCAAACAGTTCATTTATTGTTTATTACGGTGATGAGTTTTATCTAAATGTTCAAGGCTCTCCTGATACTTGGCAGCTAAATATCGCAACATTAGAAAAACTGTCGGCATTCGATGTGGTTGTTTTGCAACCGAATCAACCTCACATGACACCTGAAGTGATCGCTCAATTAAAAGAACGTGGCGTCGATTATGTTTTGGGTTATATCAGCATTGGCGAAGACTTTATTGATGACGCGGTCGAGTCCCCATTAGCAGGTGGCAGTGGAATGATGCGTTATGATTCGAACACTGGCCAACTCGTTGCAACAACAGATAACAATCTTAGAAGTTTTTATGTTGATGTCGATACGCAAACGGTGACTTATGTTAATGGAACTGTTGATACCGTAACAACGGAAGAGCGTCTAAAACCTGATGGTAAACCTGATTACAACCCTATTTTCAAAGGTTATATGGTAAATCCTAACGATACGTGGCGTTGGGTGATTGATAATATGCGAATAGGAACACAGGATGTTGCAGGAAGAAGTCGTAAAGCTGGTTTAAGACAGCTGGCTGGTATGAGAGATGTAACTCAATTAAGAAATCGCTCAACGAACTTTGGGTTTGATGGATTTTTTCTCGATACTATTGATACTGCGGGTCCATACAATGGCGCCGGTTGGTACCCGTGGACCGTTGATGAAATGCGTGACACCGTAAAATTCATTAGTGATTCTTATCCCGATAAAATTGTTTTTGCGAATCGAGGTGCTTTTTACTTTACAGCGGGACTGAAAAGCCCAGTAACAGAAGAATACTCCATTGATTTTTCAATTCGTCCTTACATCAATGCGTTTTTATTTGAAAGTTTCCGCTATGACAGTGAACCTGGCGATAACGAAGTTGATGGTGTGACCGAGTATTACAATGAGAATCGTTTTAATGTTGCTCCTAAAGTATTGGCTGAAGCGAATCGAGAAGATGGTTTTACAGTATTTAGTTTAGAGTATGAGTCAGGGCGGTCGGGTATCGTTGACGATGCATTTGAAAAAGGCACTGAAATGCTTGGCTTTGTCGGCTATTTGGCATCAGGGAGAGAGCTTAACACGTTCGACTTTGACTTTATTAATAAAATAAATTTGATGACGGACGATCTAACTCCGCCAACTTGGGATACAACAGGCAGTGTTGCTTATAACCAACCGAGTGGCGAGCCGCGTGTGGGGGTGCAAGCGGTTGAAACTGATTTTGAAAATGGAACACTCACAGTTCAGTGGGATATTGCTGTCGATCGATCTTATCCAATAACTTACGACATCGAAGCGAGAGATGAATTAACTGGGCAAATTTTTACTTATTCAAATGTCGACTTTAAACAAGTGAGAGAGTGGAATTACTCGCCTGGGGAGTTTTCTGCCAATGAGTATGTGATAAGTAATCTACCGACAGGCGCTCGTTATAATATTCGAGTGATTGCCAAGGATGCTGTTGGTAATGCCAATGAGGATGATCAAGGACAAAGTGTTTTGTTTTCAGCTATCGAGTCCGTTAGTAATCCGCTTAACAGTGGAGCGATTCAGCTAGACGGCTTGTTGAACGAATGGACTTCGTTGGTTGGATTTGCGAGCGACGCAGACGATGTTGTTGGTGTTAGTCCTGAGGGACACATTTCGGGCAGTGGGAATCAAGCTAACTGGAGAAATATTAAATTAGCACATACCGATAGTACTTTGTATTTGGCTTATGAGAATCAAACGAATATTTATATATCATGGGGTTTTCAACTTTTTCTCGATACCGATCAAAATAAAGATACCGGTTATCAACAAGGACATGCAGGATTATCTTCACTCCCAATTGGCGCTGATTATATGATAGAAGGAGTGAATGTTTATCGGTTTAATCCTGAGGGGACAACCTGGGCTACAATGTGGGAGCTTTCACCAGCGAGTCAAGGTTATCAAGTCGGAAGAATATGGAGTGGAAACACAGGAGAAGTATTTTTTCCTCTAACCTGGATCGGCTCGCCACAAAAGGGTATCGACTTTATTGCCGTGGGTGTTAATGCATTTTATGGTCACCCGAATGAGTTTGACTTTTATCCTGATGACGCCGGCAGTGGCAATTTCTTTCGATATTCTCTAGATAATTAATTTTCTATTTTAGTAATTCAATACTTTCACTAAGAACCGTCTGCATTGTTAGATGTGGACGGCTATTTTACTTTTAAGTACCTTTTTTATTTTTTAATTCAATTTTCGAGAAAAATATGAAAGAAACAGATAGAAAGTTCATTTGCGTTTAAGAAAAACTCGAGTTTTTATACTCCTTAAAACAAGCGTAAAGCATTCTTATATTTTTAAGGATGGCTTTTACCATCAACACGTGGGTTCACATTAAATTTACGTGTGTACTCTCGACTAAACTGACTCGGACTTTCATAACCGACTTGATAGGCTGCATTAGTTACACTCTCTCTATCAACCCGTATGAGTTTTCTTGCTTCTAATAACCGCAACTCTTTTTGATACTGCAGTGGCGTTGAGCCCGTGACGGTTTTGAAATGTTGATGAAAAGACGATGCACTCATACCGACTGATTTTGCTAAGTTAGGAACATTGATAGTTTCGTTGAATTGATTTCGGATAAGTTTAAGCGACTTAGCAATGTGACTGGCATGACTGTCAACTTTTAGCAAATCTCTTAACATGCCGCCACTAGGTTCCAGTAATAAACGGAAGTGGATTTCCTTGAGTATTTGATGAAAAAGAATGACGTATTCTGCTTCGTTTTGCGTCGATTTAACGAGTCGGTAAAAAGCATCGATTAACAGTGGTGACGCCGTGGCGACTTCCATGGCATTTGAGCCTGCCATGGTTTGAGTGAGCTCGCCAACTTGCTCATAGAGTCCACGGAATATATTGATATTTAAGCTGAGGACGAGCGCGACATACGGATTTTTATTATCGGCCTGGACGATTCTGGAAGAAACTGGCAGATCATGGCTGACAACCAGAAACTCTCCCTTGGCGAAGGTAAACTTAGAATCTCCCGTCACAAGTTCTTTTGCTCCTTGTAGAATTAGGCATATCACCGGCTCGTAGAGCGTTGCATCTAGCTGGGACGTTTCGTACGCATTAATGATGGAAAACCCCTCGCTTTCCTTTGATAAGGGCGTAAATTGTTGATTTATATCCATTAAACTTAACGATAGTTCAATCAGTTGCTGCATAGACATGTTCATTTCTCCTCTGAGCTTATGTTAGCTGAAATAGAGCGTGATTCAATAATAACTCTTACTCTTTAGAGAAATTGGCAAGTATTCTGTAGTTATTGGCAAGTCTCCTAAGGCCAAATCTCGTACATTAACTCTCGTCAACAAAACAGGAGATCGAGATGAATTCAATGACAATCAAAAACGACCAGCTTGAAATGCCTTTAGTCGGTTTTGGAACCTTTTACATTGCTAATGAAGATGCAGAAACAACAGTTTCTCAAGCGTTAGAAGCCGGTTATCGACACATAGATACTGCACAGGTATATGGTAATGAAGTTGGGGTTGGTAATGCGATTCAAAAAGCATTTAAAAATAACTTATTGAAACGTGAAGAACTGTTCGTTACTACCAAAGTTTGGCCAGGAAATATTGCGTGGGAAGATCCAGAAAAAAATTATGACGATACGGTGATGGCGCTTAATGAAAGCTTGGAAAAGCTACAGTTAGATTATGTGGATCTGTACCTGATACACGCTCCTTTCGCGAAAGAGCGATTAGCACAATGGCAAGCTTTGGTGGACTTGAAAGAAAGTGGGAAAATTAAGCACATTGGAGTCAGTAATTATAACGAACAACATTTTGAGGAGATTAAAGCCGCAGGTTTGCCTTTACCGGAAGTGAACCAAATTGAGCTGCACCCTTGGTCACAAAAAACGGAACTCCGCTCATATATGAAAAGCAATTCTATTTTACCGATCGCTTACAGCAGTTTAGCGCCATTATCTTCTTGGCGAACAGCAACAGGACAACAAAGTTCTAAAACCGATCAAATGGCTGCTCAAGGAGAAAAAGACAATCAATTGTTTTCCAGTATCGCTGCCAATCATAACGTGTCTGAAGCTCAAGTTTTATTGCGGTGGGCTGTGCAACTGGAAGTACCAGTGATACCGAAAAGTGTTCAGATTGAGCGAATGAAAAAAAATATTGATTTGTTTTCTTTTTCGTTAACGAAACAGGAAATGGAAGAGCTCAACGCACTAAACAAAGGTCGAGGTTTGGCTTGGCAGTATGGCGATCCAATCGAGTTTCAATAATTTTGAGTATGATTGAATGAATACAATGGATAACTCTTGGAGACAATTATTATGAGTAAAGAAATTCAACAAGGTCGGCGCGCCTTTTTAACCAAAGCCGCAGTGGCTTCCGCATCGCTTACCGGTGGTATGTTAATGGCAGGTGCTGCAAATGCTAACTCTGTAACCGCCGCGTCAGATGCTAATAAAACGAGTTCAAAATCCTACGATGGGAAAACCGCTTTTGTTACTGGAGGTGCCCGTGGTATTGGATTGGCAACAGCAGAAATGTTTGCTGCGAATGGAGCAAATGTCGTTATATTTGACATTGCATCGGGCTCCATTAAAGGTGTGCAATATCCCGTTGCATCGGAGGCCGACTTAAGTATCGCAAAAAACAAGATTGAGAGTTATGGTGTTAACTGTCTTGTTTATAAAGGTGATGTTAGAGACAGAGACGCGCAATCAAAAGCGATGAAGGAAACCGTAAATCGATTTGGCTCACTTGATTTTGTTGTCGCGAATGCGGGCGTCACTCAAATCGGTGAGTTAGAAAAGTTTACCGATCAACAAGTTGATGCTGTCATTGATATTAATGTCGGTGGTGTTGTAAAAACCACTCAAGCAGCCATGCCATATATGCAACAACAAAAATCTGGCAGAATTGTTTATATCAGTTCAATTTTGGGACGGCAAGGCGATAAAGACTGGCCCGTTTATAGTGCCAGTAAATGGGCAGTAATAGGATTCGCAAAGAGTACCGCTCACTTGCTAGGTAAAGATGGCATCACCTGTAATGTTATTTGTCCTGGCTTGGTTAACACACATTTGGTCAATAATCCTCAAATTTTGGGAGCCTGGTTACCCAATTCGCCCAATTGGGAGTCGGTAAACAATTGGCTAAAGAATAATAACACCATTCCGATGGGCGCTTACGAACCCGAAGATATTGCCGCAGTGGTTAAATTGTTTTGTGAGCCTGCAACCAAAACGGTCACCGGTGAAATATTCGATATTGCGCAAGGAGCAGCGGCAAAAGCATTAGGGTAGTGTTTTTTCTTGTGCTTTTATCAACCGTTTTCTTATTCTTAAATATTGAATTCTGATGGTAAATTGCATCCTTGCTGTTACCATTAGAGTTCTGCTTTCTTTTCAGACTACCAACGACACTTCCTGCTAAAATAATCTGGAATTAGATATATACTATTTCTAGTGTATGTATATTAATGTAATGACCTGACAGAATATACTGAAGGTTTAAAGTCCGAATTACCGATAGAGTTGAATTAAATATGGTACTGAGACGAATCAAGCTATTGCAAATAGGATTAGTCAGTTTCATTGGTCTGTATATTCTCTTTGGTATCTCATCTTTGCTTTGGAGTGAAACCGAAGGGCGCGTTTTAGATGAGTCCAAAGTGAACCATTCTTATAAAGAGAGGTATATGGGGAAGGGCGCTTATCGTCCCGCTGGTTCCTATAATGTACAAAACATGACTTACGAATACACCGTTAACAATAGAAAATATACAAACAGCATGCTCTGTATCTGTCTACCTGTAGGTATCAATTATCAGATAAATAGTGATAGAGTAACTGTATATTACTTACCGTTTTCGCCTGGTATCGCTGTTGTCTCTCCTGGACCTTACTTTACGGTACCTGTCATATTGGGTGTGATAGCTCTCGGTTTAAGTGCAGTATCGAGCTTTTTGCAAAAATTTCAGATAAAATAGATCAACGATTCAAGAAAGTGTCAAAGAGTATTAAACACGCAATAAAGAGTTTAGAAATAATCTTATGAGCAATAAAAAACACATTGAAGAGATTACGGTTGAAGATTTACAAGCACATCGCTGGTGCTTTTATCAAAGCGAAAATGATGATCAAAACCTCATTGAATACGTAATTTCTGAGGAACACCCTGAATTTTCAGAAGAGGGGATCGAACTTGAACTCGCTGAATTCCACTTTGCCAATGGTAAAGTCGCGTTAGGTCTTTATGATGGATTTGAGGCCTTTAATATTATGACACCAACCGACTGGTATTCTTTTTGGTATGGTGTAGAAAAGCCAGAGCAAGAAGATGTTTTACGGTTACAAAGTTATTTAAAGCAGGAGGAATTAGAGCTTCCTGTAAAAGCGATTGCCAAGTGGTCAAAGATTGAAAGGACATACCATGGTATTCAATATATTAATTCAGAGGGTGAAGCTGAAGAAATTCGGATCTGAAAAGACACATCAAATTGTCTGAGGTAATTACATGAAAAGAATATCGATGTACATGAGTATATCAATATTCTTATTTATTTTTTTGATATTTAGTTTATTTTTTTAATTTAATATCTGTTGTGTAGGTGATGTTTGATGAAGCAATGGTATCAGTGCATATTTTTGAGTCTTTTGTTTTAATTTTAAAAACGTCGTTTACACTATTTGATTGATTGGAATCGCAAATTGCTTTGGCAATAAAACATCCTGCAATACAAGGGGCTACGGGACCACCAAGATCACCTTGTACCATGAAACAAATATCTGTACATACCTCAAACTTATCTTGGCAACTACGTGCTTGTGCATTGTTAGAGAAAGACACCATCAGGAAAAAGCTAAATATTAAGTATTTCATTGTAAAAATCCTCTCGTTATTTATATTTTTTATTTTTAGTGAACAGCATATGCATAAAGTTCACGTTATTAAAAATACATGATTATCGCTATTGATTCTAAAGTAATTATTTACATCAAAAATCGATTGATATTTGGATTCGTCTTAATACTTGAAATATCAAAAGTGAAATTATAAGTGAGAATGTAGTGATATGTTCCGTTTCGTAATCGATTTGAATTCTTTAACAATGAATTGAGCGACTTTAATATTCCTAGAGTTATACAGCTAAGAAAAATGGCAGTGATAATCTGTGGATTCATAATGTACGTTAACATTTTATTAAACGTTCAATAATGAACTGGACTCATTAAAATGAAGTTTGATTATCTATTTTTGAGACTCTACAACATCAAGTAAAAGTGGATAGGTATATTTTTTGAATTGTTAAGTTATAAAAGGTTCGACCTGTATCGTCCTGTGACTATTAAAATCCCCATATTATTGTTAGTTATTATACAATATCGCAATCTAAGAACGTATTTAATTAGGTCTATGTAGCACCACGGTATCACTCTGGTGCAAATTTGAGCTTTTTGCAGCATCATTATGTCTAAAATAAAACCAATAATTATCTTAATGCTCACTGTCGCTTTTGAAATCAGCTTTGCTGAATGCATCGGAGACTGTGTTGGCAATAAGCAACCAAAAGGATTGACGAGTACGGTCGATTTTCGTCCATCACTGCAGTTTCAGCATTATGGCGTTGAACATGGTTTATCAAATATTAGTATTGGTGAACGTTCAATTCTAAGAGACAGGCAAGGCTTTCTTTGGATTGCAACGCAAGACGGTCTTAATCGTTACGATGGTCACCAGTTTAAACATTTTTTTCATGATCCAAATAATGATAATTCGATTTCGAATAATATTACCGGTGCTCTTTTTGAAGATGACAAAGGATTGATTTGGATTGGAACTTGGGGTGGAGGGATTAACCGTTTTGATCCGGTTTCGGAAAAGTTTACTCGCTATAAGTTAGACACATTGAGTCAACCCAACTTTCGTCGCAATTACATTTCTGATATTACACAAGATAACAATGGCACAATTTGGGCCGGAACACAGAATGGTTTGGTCTTTAAAAAAGCGTCACAAGATGAGTTCGAACCTTATATTCATTCGATAAATGGTGAAATACCGCTAGCGTCCATTGATGTTAGAGTCTTGCATTACGACAGTCACAATTACCTTTGGGTCGGGACTCGTGATGAAGGTATCGTTCGAATAAATTTAACCAATCATCAACACGACTACTTTACGCAAAGCTCACCCAATCCCTTCAAACTCCATCATAATGACATTCAAGATATATACGAGGATCATCAATCTAACATCTGGATTAGCACCAGTTCTGGCTTGAGCTATTTCGACGTTTCAAAACAACATATAAACTGGCCCTTTGGAGAGTTTGAACGTCATCCTTTGAATCATGAACTCGTTAGAAAAATTACCGGAGATGCTGAGGGTAACTTATGGATAACCACGTTATTTGGTTTATTCCAGGTCGATAGTCGTACATTAGAATTTAAACTTTATCGGCACGATCCAAGTGATATTACCAGCTTAAGCAGTCACGATGTTAATACTATATACCGAGATAACGAAGGCAATATATGGCTTGGTTTTCAGGAAAATGGACTTGACCGTTTTCACCCGGCTCAACAACATTTTAATTTTCACAAAAGTTTTTATCAGAATTATAAAGGTTCTAATAACTTACCTGTCAGCACATTACTGTTGGATAACCATCAATCGCTCTGGATTGGAACACCTGGGAATGGGTTGTATCGAAAACGAGAGGGCGATAACGATAGTGATGTTGTGCAATACAATGTAGCGACGGGTAGTTTAAGTGACAATCAAATCAGTAGTTTGTTTCTCGATAGCGGCAATAATGTTTGGGTTGGCACGTTTGGTGGTGGGTTGAATCGGTACGATGACGAAACGGATTCATTGAGTACTTTTAGTTTTGACCGGAATGTCGAGAATAGTTTAAGCAATAACTACGTGCACTCTATGGCTCAAGATTCCTCGGGGGCTTTGTGGGTGGGCACTTCTCAAGGGCTTAATCGGCTCGATGAAGATGGTACATCGTTTACTCGCTTTTTTTCGCGAAACAGCAAACCACACAGTCATAGAGGACAAAGCATTCAAAGTATTGAGCCTGATAAAAATGGAAATCTTTGGCTGGGTACTAAAGAAGGATTGTTCTACTTTCATACCAAAACCTACGAGTATAAACAGTTTGTTCACGTTAAAGATCAAACGGACAGTTTGAGTAATAACTGGGTTGTTGCCATTTATCTTGATAAACAAGAGCGACTTTGGATTGGTACGGCGGGTGGGGGATTAAATTTATTTGATCCAATGACCCAAAAGTTTGAACGATTTGGCTTAAAAGAAGGTTTGCCCAGTGGGATTGTGTACGATATTTTTCAAGACTCTGAAGGAATAATGTGGATAAGTACCGCCAATGGATTGGTGTCTTTTGATTACTCAAGCAATCGATTTTTACGTTACACGACACTGCAAGGACTGCAGGATAACAATTTTAATGTAGGAGCTTTTCAAGCAACAAACGGCGAACTATTTTTTGGTGGTCCTAAGGGATTTAATCGATTTTTCCCAGAACAAATTAAGGCTCAAGAAGAACAACAAGAGAGTAAGGTTGTCTTAACCGATTTTTTACTTTTTAATAAATCGGTATCTGTTGCATCAACTGATATCTCTTTCAATACAACGGGTGAACAATCTTCGGTTTTGAAACGCTCCATTTTTAGCACTGAAAAAATAGTGTTAGATCACACTCACAATTTATTTGGCTTCGAATTCTCAGACTTGAACTTTAATCATTCTAAACAGGGATTTATTTACCGACTAAAAGGATGGGATGAAAATTGGGTGATGACTGATTCAAATAAACGTTATGCAACTTATACCAATATTCCCCCGGGAGACTATGAGTTTCAAGTTATGACTGTTTCTGAATCAACAGGAGCGACAATTCTTCCCACGTCGGTTGGCATTGTGATTAATGCAGCACCTTGGAAGACGTATTGGGCTTATACACTATATAGCTTGTTGGCCTTATCGATGATCGCTACTTTTTATTGGCTGGTGTTAAGAAAGAAGGCCGCTGAAGAGGAAACTCGAATTGCGACAGAAATAGCAGCAACCAAAGAACAATTATTGGCGAATGTTTCTCACGAGTTTCGTACACCTTTGACTTTAATATTGGGACCCGTTCGTACATTATTAGAGCAAGTGAATAATGAAACATCGGTAAAATTGTTGAATCATATCGAAGAAAATGGAAAACGATTGTTATCAATGGTTGAACAATTATTGGATATGGCAAAAATTTCCTGGAGTCATGAAGATGATTTAAAGCCGCTGTCATTGGTCACAGCATGTCGGTCAATCGTTCATTCTTTCCAACCCGTAGCAAATCAAAAGCAAATAAAACTCGACCTATTTACGACGCTCGAGAATGAATGCTTCGTTGATATCTCTGCTGATAATCTGGAAACATTACTGATAAACCTCTTGTCAAATGCGATTAAATATACACCACCTAAAGGCACGATAACAATTTCAATAGAAGAAACATCGGATATGGTCGTGATTAAAGTGAGCGATACGGGTTACGGAATTGACCCAAGAGATCAGCGCCGAATTTTTGACCGCTTTACTCGTGTCGAG
The DNA here is from genome assembly GCF_007570825.1 of Pleionea sediminis. Lineage (GTDB taxonomy): Bacteria > Pseudomonadota > Gammaproteobacteria > Enterobacterales > Kangiellaceae > Pleionea > Pleionea sediminis. Next base: position 146,566 of record NZ_SUNB01000005.1, read on the forward strand.
CACACTCAGCATATCGCGCCGGGTGCTGGTATTGGTTTGTCTTTGGTTAAGACAATTGTAAAACGCTCGGGCGGAACGATTTCGGTTTGCAGTAAACTCAATAAAGGCAGTGAGTTTAAAGTGACTCTCCCTCGATCGAAAAAAATTGAGGCGTTCAAATCTAATGGTCAGTTTGTCACGAGTTATTCCGTGACGCGTTCTATTGAAGATTTAACGTCGAATTTGAACATGGTGCGTGCAAAAGATCGGACTTTTCAAGGTGTCGTTCATTCTAGTAATCGAGTTTCAAAAGAAAACCAAGCGATCGAGCGAACGCTGTTAAATTGTGATAAGCCGAGCCTATTGGTCGTTGAAGACAACTTTGAAATGCGAAGTTATATTTGTGATTTGTTAAAAGATGACTTTGACGTTTTGCAGGCCAGTGATGGTGATCAGGGATTGACATTGGCAAAGCAGGAATGTCCCGATTTAATTATTGCTGATGTGATGATGCCTCGTTTGGATGGTTTCCAGATGCTTAATAAAATACGCAATGAATTAATTACCAGTCACATTCCAGTCATATTATTAACGGCGAAAGGCGACCAACAAAGTCGATTAAAAGGGCTCTCGGCTTTAGCCGATGATTATTTGACCAAGCCCTTTGTGCCAAAGGAACTTATGACTCGTATTCATAACTTGCTTATTATTCGAGAAATACTAAAAGTACGTTTCAGAAATACAGTTTGTGGCCAAGCGGAAAAATCGGCAGGTCATCGCACGTCAAATACGGCACCTGAAAGTAAGGCGTTTACTGAAAAAGAGTTGCAGTTTTATCGAAAGTTTGAAAAGTATATTGCTCAGCGATATCACGAAACAGGATTGGTGCTTTCTATGGTTGCCAAAGAATTGGCGATGAGTGATAGACAATTTCAGAGAAAACTGAGTGCTTTAGGCATGGGATTTTCTGAATTTCTGAAATCGTATCGATTGGAACAGGCTTCGCAAATGTTAAAAGCACAAGAAAAAATTACGAGTATTTGTGAGAAGGTTGGTTTTAGCTCCAGTACCTATTTTGCTCGATGCTTCAAAGCCAAATACGGCTGTTCACCTTCACAATATCGAGACGATCATCAAGTTAAAACAGAAGTGGATTCTGTGTGACAATTAATTCTTTAAGGAATTATCTCCTTGGGGTCTTATTCCCGATGTGCTTATTTCAACACTTAATTTGACACTTATTGAGTACGATAATCTCAGTTGGCGCAATATTTTAGCCTGTGGCGTATTTTTACTAGTCAAAATGGCGCCAATATTTCATACATACGACATCTTAATACTAACTCTGCTTTTCCATGACTCCTTATTATCCGCGCTAACTGATCGACCTTTGTTTAGCTCAGGTCATTAATCTACCCAGCGACAATAAAAGGAAAAACAGATGGATTCATTGAATAGCAGTAAGATTGAAACTGTTTGCGAATTAATCGAAAAGCATTGGTTACAACATCCCGAAAAAGTTGCCATTGTCGACGGAGAGACAGACGTCGATTACGAGCGTTTAGTTAAAAGATCCCATTCGATTGCGATTGAAATTAAAAGAAGAGGTATAGCGCATGGTTCATTAGTAGGTGTTTGTATGAATCGTTCGTGGGAACTGATAGCAACTTTGCTGGGCGTTATGCGAGCAGGGTGTGCCTACCTTCCTTTAGACCCAGCTTATCCTCAAGATCGTGTGCAATATATGCTGGATAATTCACAAGCGGCGGCTTCGATTGTCGATACCACAGATTCTGCTAAATTATGCGAAGATTCGCCACAAGTCCTTTGGCTCGACAAAATAAAAGATACTGTGAATGAATCCGAATTAGAGTTTTTGAACAGTTCAACTCAACCCTCTGCCAACGATCTGGCTTATATTATTTATACTTCAGGTTCTACTGGACGACCTAAAGGCGTGGCGATTGAGCACCACAGTGTTGTGACAATGACGCAGGCAGTTAGAGAGTTATTTGATGATGATGATTTAAACGGTGTTCTTGCTGCGGCTTCTATTTGTTTCGACACGTCAGTGATGGAAATATTTGGTACTTTATCATTAGGCGGTACCGTTATTCTTGCTAAAAATGCGCTGCAGTTACCTCATCTTCCTGCTTTAGATCGAGTAAGAACTTGCGTGATGGTGGCATCATCAATGCAGACTTTATTGGCAACCGAATTTTCGGTTTTTCAGTCACAAGAAAAGCACATTCAATTACCAACTGCCATTCGTTGTCTTGTTTTTGGTGGAGAAGCCTTGAAGCGTTCGTTAGTTGATCAAATACACGCCTGTAACTCAGAGATTAGAGTTTTTAATGCTTATGGACCAACGGAAGATACCGTGTTTTCAACGATTACTGAAATTAAACCCGGTACTCAAGTCGTGACGATTGGCCAATCGGTGAAGGACTCACGAGCATACATTTTAGACAATGCTATGCAACCCGTGACGAAAGGAGCTGAAGGTGAGCTCTATCTATCTGGAAACAAACTGGCACGGGGTTATTTATTTGATGAAAAGTTGACAAAAGAGCGATTTATTGAAAAGGAACCCAGTGAATTAATTCCTGAAACTAGATTGTATAAAACCGGCGATCTATGTCGTGAGACGAATGATGGGAAAATTGAATTTATTGGTCGAGTGGATCAACAAGTCAAAATAAGAGGTTTTCGAATTGAGTTAGAAGAAATTGAATCGACGCTCGAATCAATGCCGGGTGTGGATGCTGCTGCCGCTGCTGCGATTGATGGCGGTATCGGTCAAAAGATTCTTGCTGTGTTTGTTGTTTGCCATGATGCAAAAGTAACTGACAATTCAATTAAAGATTATCTAATGCACCGATTACCAAAGTATATGGTTCCTCAAGTCGTAAATTTTCTTAAAGAACTTCCGGTTTTACCCAATGATAAGCTCGATCGGAAAAAATTGATAAGCCTGGACGTTGGTATAACCAAAAACTCGAGTGTGAATGAACTTTCTTCTAATGACAAAAAATCAAACGAACTTATGCAGCAGCTTTTCGGTAATAACATTGAAAAGCAAGCGACCCTGCTGTCTATTATTCAACGTGAAATAGCTTCAATACTTAATGTGCATGATGCAAAAGAACTATCGCCCGAGGAAACGTTTAGCAGTTTGGGAATTGATTCTCTTACCTCTTTAGAGTTGGCGTGTCGTTTAACCAATTTAATTGGGCGGGATTTACCATCGAATATAATCTATGAATACCCAACGCCCAATGCATTGGTAGATTATATTATTGATAGATTAGAAAATAACTTCGACAGTCAAAATCCCGAAAATTCACATCGAAATCAATCGGTGAACAAAGCGACCAATACACTTGCCAGTTTTCAGAGCAATATTCAATCCAGCCATCCAACTTTTCAAGCGGCAAAAGCGAATGCCTGGAGCGCCACTGATAAAAGTGTATTTGTGCAAGAAGTTATGACAATGGTGAATAGCCAACGAAGAAATCCATACAGTAAGGTCATTCGTACCGGGAGCTCGTCGAGAGGACTGGTGAGCGATATGTATAATGATGAAGAGCAAGAAGCCATCATATGGACCACCAATTTATATCTAGGTTTAAATCGTGATGAAACGGTGATTGAAAACGCGGTGTCAGCGGTTAAAGAATTTGGAACGGGAATGGGCACCTCTGCTGCAGCTTCTGGGCTCACAGATTTACATCTTGAGTTTGAAAAGGAGTTTGCAGAATTAACGGGCAAACCAAGCGCGTGTTTATTTCCCACCGGATACACTGCAAATGTTGGCGCGGTTGCCGGATTGTTGGGTAAAGATGATGTGGTGGTTATTGATCAATTGTGCCACGCTTCCATTGTTGATGGCGCGAGACTTTGCGGAGCAACCATTCGAACCTTTCAACACAATAATGCTGCGGATCTGGAAGCCGTTCTAGAATCGGAAGCTTCACCATATCGTACCATCTTAGTTGTATTGGAAGGCGTTTACAGTATGGGAGAGGGTGCAGCTCCGGTCGCTGACATTTTACACACGGCAAAAAAATACAATGCGCTTACTTTAGTCGATGAAGCACATTCATTTGGTTTTTATGGTGAAGGAGGTGCGGGTATTTGTGCGGAACAAGGCGTTACCGAGCAGGCTGACTTTATCATGACCACACTGAGTAAAGCCTTAGGTAGTTTAGGTGGTGTTGTATCGGCAAAACAAGAATATGTTGATTTATTACGCTCCTCATCAAGAGCTTTTATCTTTCAAGCGTCGGTCAGCCCGGCCGATATTGCCGCGGCATTAACGTCACTTCGTCGATTAAAATCGGATGAAGGATTAAGAAAAAGGCTGTGGGAAACAACGCGCTATATGCGTCAACGCTTTGAAGAAGCGGGGTACGATCTGGGCACTGGCGATGGGCCGATCGTAACACCGCATTTTGGTGATAAAGATAAGCTGTTTGCCATTGTTCAAGCATTGTATAAACGGGGTATTCAAACGTCTGCGGTAACTTATCCAATTGTTGAAAATGGTCGCGGTCGGTTACGACTTATTTGTTCGGCCGCTCATACAAAAGATGACGTTGATAAAACACTTGCTGCTTTAATCGAGGCTGAGCGTGAAGTCGACGCCATGTTAGAAACAACTAAAGCTCAATTAAAACCGGTAACTAAATATCCGACTCGTGAACTGAAAGAAAAAGTAGAGCAATGGACAATCAATTTTTCTAAGTATCTTAAGCAAGTGATACGTGCAGAGCTAACAGAGAATTCGAATCGATTTATACCTGACTTAGCGATTACGATTAAAGTATCGGAGCAGTGTGAGTCTTTTACTATTGTTATTAATGACGGTAAGGTTGCATTAAGTAATCAAGAAGGAACTGATCTGCCAACGTGCACATTGCTTCTTTCTGATGAGGAAGCCGTAAATGCATTGTCTTTATCCGATGTTCAAAGCTTACTAAAGAGTATCGGTAAAGGTGCGGTCACATTAAATGGTCAAACAGAACCCTTTATCTGGTTTATTGCAAAGATGGTCGAACAAAGAAAATTAAGAATGGAAGAAAACACTCCGAGAAGCGAATTGGCTGCTGCTAGTTAGTTCATTTTAATCAGAAAAAATATCCTGTTCACCGGAATTAAGGTGAACAGGTTGTTCGACTGAAATAGTCTATTGCTATTTTGCCAATTTATCGTGGATCCAGACTGCTTGAGCGGCTTTACCTACTCGATAACTAGCCAAGTCATTTTTTAAACAATTTTTTTTGCCATGCCCCTCATCTCGATACTTTATGAGATTATTCTCGTCCAAAATTAAATGAGTTACTTCGTGAGCTGTTGTGTTGATTAGCAAGGATGAGTCGATGATTTCATCTTTGTTAGCTAAATCTATTCGCGAGGGATCGATTGCCATTCTCTTGTTTATAGCATCCGTTAAACCAATTGCTTGCCAAGGCTTTTTGGGATAGACAGAAACTTTAACGCTGAGTGCTCTTAAGTCGGATAACAATTCTTTTCCAGATGTTTTCTCGATGGTTTCTCCATCACATGAGGATACCCAACTTTGGCTAAGAATAATTTTTTCAAATTTCTTATTATTTAAAAATATATCTTGTACATCTGAAAATGCTTCTTTTACAGAGTTCAACCGCTTTTGAGATGTTTCGTTTGTGGTAAAGTTTTGAACTCCAAGAGTATAGGCATTTGAGTAGTTATTTACTCTATGAAAGTGATGGTTGCTTGGGTCTTTATACCCATACCAAGAACAACCTGAAATGGATAATACCATAATAACTATGATGAGTGGTTTCATCTTCATAAATAGCTTCCTTGTAACGGTTATTTCTAATCAAATATATGAGTTAGCTTAGTAAAATTCTACTTGCGTACAATATTTCAATGTGTTTTCTTGAAAGTGCTTTGTAACTAGATCAACTAATATATTAATTTTTAATCCCCGTCATTTATGCCCCCATGGCGCATTGGGAGTTTCTATTGTATTGGTTAAATCAAAATCAACGCGAAACTCACGACCTTCACGAATCAAGCGATAACTAAAGGTATTGGGATAGAGAAATATTTGCCAAATATTCGTGTTGGATTGTGGAATTCCTTGCTCAGTAAACATTTCTTGTGTTGGTGCATCGGCAGGAAATGATTGCGCATTAGGCCAACCCGCATCAAGTGTGTGGCCACCGTACATTGTGAGCTTATCGATACTGCCGTCTTTGTGGCGATGGTCGTGCTTTAATGATAAACCCGAACCAGTTTTTGTAATGACCCACGTTCTTGAAGAATCGTCACCAACATGAAATGGAATTTTAACCTGCGACTTATTGCACTCTCTAATGTGCATGACTAACTTCATATCCGAAAAGTCTTTACTATTTGCTGTATCAACCGTAACTTTTCCAGAGAAGGCTTTTCCACACAAAGTCGTTAACTGATTAAAAAAATCATCCTGTGCTTGAGTTGAGAGTATTAACGGATCGTTGCCGAATGCGTTAAACGTCAGTAGTAAAGTGATGTAGCGGAAAACTCTCATTCTAGATCCTGTTCTTGTATTAATGTGCAATAGTAATATTTTCTTTAATATTGATCGTTCTGTATTGTTTAATGTGGTCGTAACACAGCATTTTTTCCTGGACGTCGTTTCTTTTCATCGGCGGGAATAAGAGTGAATCCAGAGTCTTCACATGACACAATCCAATCGCCGCCGCCGCCAACATAAGAAGAGTTTTTGTTAGTACTGGATATTTCCTTGGGACCATCTGAATTCGGTCCTTCAACTGTCCCCAAAAAGTTAATGTTCTTAATATCAATTTTTAATACCTCATCTTCGAATTCCCATTTTCCAGTATGAGTAAACACTCGATATGTCACTTTTGTTTTATCATTTTGTATTGTGTGCGGATCGTCGATTTGAAATTTTCCATCGGCAGCGAAGGTGACGGTTGGTCCCGATCCTATATAACTGACACGACCACCATCCATTTCAAAAAGTTGCTTGGTGGCATCTCTGAAACGGAATCGATCTTTGGTATCGGCGGACTCAATCATTTGTTTCGCTTTATTTAAGTTTTCAAGTTGGTCGGGCGGTATCATTCCTTTAAATTGATCCATCGCCTCTAATGCTCCTTTAAAAGAGTCTTCCGCATCGGAATCGGCCGTAGCGACTTCTTTCCAACGTCCAACGTGGCACCCACAAGCAATATTACTGTTCGTGAGAGAAAGCTTTACATCAAGATTGTTACCGCTGGGCATAATCGCAACAAGGTACATAGGTGAAGTTGGCGAATTAATTTCAGTATTACTTGTTATTCTGATCCATTCACCCGATGAATTGAGATAGGCGACCTGTGCACCGTGAGGCTCTATTTTAATTGGCGATTCGCCATCAAGAGGAAAACGTAACTCTCTCAGTTGAACGGACAATGGCGGTCCTTGAATACTCGCTCCACAGGAGTCAGACAAATCCAAGGGTTCAACTGCGGCCTGATGAGGCAAAGGACGTCCGTCGGGCATAGTAATTATTTCCGCAGCTTGCGCAATTGCCCAATCTAGCCAACGCTCAGGTGGCAGTATCTGGGCAGCGCGACTTGGACGTTTTAAGTATTGACGTCCTCCCATGCCTAAAGAAATCCCCCAACTTGTATCAAACATTTGTTCGCCCCAAAAAAAGAATGGCTGTGCGTCGTAGCTGTGTTGAGTCAAAGAGCATTCTTTTTGCCGGTTAAAAAACTGTTCTATCTTATGGTCGCGTTCGGTAGTGCCTGTCACGACTTTGTGTGCTGCCCATTCGGCAGAACCTTCGACCCACCAAAGTTGATTCATGGATTGTACGTACGCATCATTTTGCATGGTATGCATCTATTCATGGGCCAAGACAAAGCGGTTGATACGTTCTCCCTCAATCATGTGCGGACGAACAACGACTATACATAATCCTTTGGGTAATCGAACGGCTAAATCACCATCTTCAGCGCCGAAATTAGAAATATCATGTTTTTCATCTTTTGCTGCGCAACTGGTAAATGCTAGAGTTTCACCAAGTAGATCCAGATCACTTTCAATTAATAAAACGGCACGGTCAGGCGGTGTCTCGAAATGGCCTTGCAGGTTTTCAATGCGAGGTTTCATGATTCGCAAGCGCTCAAGCAGGCGATCGGGAGTGAATCGATCGTCGCGTTTTCTAATACGGAATATCTTTTGCTCTCCAATTTGAAAACCAACCTCCTGGAGACGCCCCATATTGGCGATTTCTTGCATGTGAGCATCCCAAGCCCCGGGAGGAGTGGGGTCGCTGGATGAAATCGTACAAACTGCGTAAGCAGAGGGAACAATAAATACGATTCCAAGCAGTTGGAATAGGCATTTAAAGCAGTTATTCCAGCTTTTTTGCTGAAAAATTTGCATTATAACTATTACTGCAGACATGACATTTTTCTTTCTATCCATCGAATAACCAGCCTTTTATTTGTTTTCTGTGTCTGACTTTCTGTGAGTATATTATTTTCTGGATGACTAAGCGAATTAGTAAGGACCGGAGTGAAAAGTTGCATTTATTCAGAGAGATCTTCTCTCAAAGAGAGAAATTGACTGACTCGACGTGAATTGTACCGGTTGTATTGATACCGATTAACTTAGTAAACTTCTCTCGTTTGATGCACTACAAAATTATTTAAGGACAAAAAATGGAAAGTTTAATGATGACTTTGCCGAGAGGATTTGCCGATTTCTACTCAATGTTTGCCATTGGCATTTTAGGGTTTTGGGTTTTAGTTCATATTATATTTGCCATTGCAGTATATATTGATGCTAGCCAAAAGAAGACACAATTAGTTGGCCCTTTATTATGGGCGCTAGTAACATTACTTGGCGGTGTACTTTTTGTTGGTATTTATTGGTTCGTGAATCGTTTTTCAATAAAAGTAGACGCCAATGAACTAAAAGAGCTTATTGAACAAACCAATCGTGCGAAAGCCAGTCAAAAGGTTGATGAGAAACTGAATAGTTTTAAAAATAGATTTAAATAATTAACTTTTTCGGTGTATCTATTTTTCAACTTATAAATTCCACCGATAGAAAATCAGTTTCAAGTGTAACAGGCGTTAAATGATAAACGCCTGTTATCTAAAAGAGCTAGATGGAAAATGGCAAGAGCGTTTGGATTAATTACTAGTTTTAGGAGCCTACTAACAAGTTATTCAAAGCTCTATTGTTTCATAGGGTTTTACGTCAGTTAGGAGGAGCAATGTAGCCTTTTTTAATGATATTAAGCAGTTTCGTTAATCGGTTAAACTGTTTGGCTTCGACCTTGATATTATAATCGTCATTGATATACAAAGTGACAGATTTTTTTGCCCTAGATAGTCTCTCTATTTGATTTTCGTTTAAGGTGAAGCGAAAAACATTGCTATTTAGTACAAATGATTTTTGATCATCTATAGTTACTTGCATGTTGTCGTTGAAATTTTCAGTATGCTCCATGTACAAAATCCATGTGTTTTTATTAATATTCGAGTACAAGATAGATGCGCTATTTAACATGGGATGATCGATCGGTAGAGAGATGCTCAAAGAACAATCCATAAGTCGTTTTCTGGGATCGTCATATAGACATTGAATGTTTCTACTTTCGTTATTCCAAATTCTCTTTGGGTACTCTTTACTGAATAAGTATGTTGGAAAAATAAATATAAATAAAATAGCGAAGTTAAGAACTTTCATGAATACTTTTTTACCCTATCGTTTATTAAAAAATAGCATTTAAGTTAAGAGTGCTTAGAGCATGAGCGATACGCTTTTCGCAATAGTTCTTGATAGTGCCAAACGCCTTGTTCGCGTTTTACACAAAGTCTACCTTGGTGGTACACACCAGACTCTAGACCTTTTTGTACCTGCTCACATATAGTGATGTCTTCATCTTGAACTTCATCACTGAACGATAGATCTTCGGCAATCATCTTTTGGGTTACTTCAGAATCAGGATTCGTGTAATAGTAATCGAAAATCACTTTACATTGATTGGCAGACGTAGGAAGAATAATATTCACTTGGCACCGGCCTGGTAAGATATTGAACATCAAGTTCGGATAAACACAAAAATAGTGTGCAGAACCTTCCCCATAGAAACTGGCTTGATTTTCTAATGGGCTGTGTTGATACGAATACCAATCAAAAAGTTCAGTCGTATAACTTTTATAATCGAGCATCTTGTTTAGCCCAGGATGAACGTGGGGCAGGTGATATCCCTCAAGATAGTTATCCATATAGGTTTTCCAGTTACAAGCAATGTTATATTCATCGCGATGATGAAACACCATCTTATTTAAATCAATGGGCTTGATTATGTTTTCAATTCCTCCAAGATATTCCTTCAATGGCTTGGGGGATAAGTTTAGATTAACAAAAATATAGCCTTGCCAAAGATCAATGTTTACTTTGTCGAGGTGAATGTCGCAAGTATTGAAGTTGGGCGTGTCGGCCATTTCGGGAGCCGTGCGAAGTTGTCCATCAAGTTTATAAGTCCAACCGTGATATTTACAACTGAATAATTTTATATTGCCTTGTTGTAAAACTAATGGGCCAGCTCGGTGTTTGCACACATTATAAAATGCTTTCAGTTCACTTTGATGATCTTTTACAACAACGATAGGGCGGTTGGCTATGGTGACTAACAACGTATCACCATTTTCAGGAACTTGAGAAATGTGCCCAACACACTGCCAACTATTAGCAAAAATAGCTTGTTGATCCAGTTGATAGGCTTGGTCTGTACAATAGAGCTCTGCCGGTAAAGTAATGGCATCGTCCAGAGTGGTTTCTTTAAAATACTTTTGCAATTGATTTAAGTCTTGCATTTTTTTATCCAAAAAAGCATAAATACTGAAGTGTACCTTTATTAAATACTATTAACTTTTCTCTCGCTCTAATGGGCGCGTCAGGCACGTTGGACCGCCGCAGCCTTTTTCACAAATGTCTTTACCACTGAAAGTATGAACTTCGGCTCCCGCATCAAGTAATCGTTGGCGAGTGATTGGGTTACCCTCAACCGCAACACAAACACCGGGAGCTACCGCTAAAACATTGCAGCCTTGACTGTCGTATTCTTCTTCGGGTACTTCAACCAGTCGATAACCTGAGTCGAGTAAATAATTTCGAAAAGGTACAGGCATGAGAGGCGAGTAAACCACGGCCAAATCATCAGCGATAGGACTGATGATTGACATCAAGTGAAACACATCGCTTGGACCGCGAAAATGTGGTAATGGAACTTCGATAAAATCATTGACCGAAGATGAGACCATTTCTCTGAGCTGTGAAATACCTGCAGGGTTCGTTCGATAGCCGTTGGCAACGGCGATGACATTATTATTAAGCCAGGTGACGTCACCACCTTCAACTGAGCCTGGTGCTGTAATTTCGCCAAGAACGGTTAAGTTTTGTTGTTGATAAAAACGTTTATGATGTTGCGGTTCCGATTGCCGGTTGTCTTTGCCCATCGTGCACAAAATCATTCCTTTGTCCGTCGCCAAAGCATTATCTCTCGGATACAAACTATCGAGGGTCGTATCTTCTGATGAGGGTAGAAAAGTCAGTTCAATACCAAATTTACTTAAAAGTTCGCAAAATAAATCGTATTCTCGAATGGCATTGTCTCGGTCGGGCTTGCCAAGAAAGTTTAATGCCTGCCACTCTTTCTCAATTTGTTGCTTGTCACGAAAAGCATCTTTGGCGTGTTTTAACAATATCCGCTTTATCTTTCCAGAATCAGTTTGCATTGTGGTCATCGATAATCTCACTTGAAGGATCATTTTTCATTTTAAGTGCAGTATAAACAGGTATACCTGTCATCATTAATAAGAAGCCCCAGTACACTGCTTCTTGTCCGGCTCCGGCGAGTGCCCAGAGTGAAAATAAAAACGCGACTATAATTGCGAAAATTGAGAAGGATTTCAATCGTTCTTTTCGGTTCGATTGAAATCGAAATGCAGCAGCAGAGCAAAATAAGTAAGGAACGATGATTGATGTTGTTGATAATAAGATCGCAAAGTTAAATACATTGATTAATGTTTTGCTCGTCGTGGTTAAAATAAGAAGCGAAGTTAAGCAAGCCGAAATAAGAATACCTAGGCTTGGCGACTGCTTTTTGTTTTGCCGGGCAAACCATTTTGGAAAGAGATTATCTCGAGCTGCAGCCATGGGCATCTGACCACCCATTAAAATTAATCCGTTGAGTGCTCCGAGTGTACTAATCAGAGCAATAAAGGTCATAGTTATACCAGCCCAGGAGCCCCAAAGCCGAGTGGCTGCATCAGCAAATGGGCCATCTGATGTTGCGAGTTCTGAAGGTGGGATGACTCCCATAACGACAATGACGCCTAACGCATAAATTAAAGCGACAACGAAGACGCCAATGAGTGTTGCTCGAGGGATTGTTTTATGCGGTTCTTTAATGCTATCAGCAGGAATACTCGCAGACTCGACTCCGAGGAAAGCCCATAACCAAAGGGCTGCTGCGGCCATAATACTGGCGCTTAGGTTATTGGTGCTTTGAGCAAGAGGATCTGAGTTGGATAGCGGTAAATTAACTGTATCAAAAACAAAGTGCGAGGGTTCGATAAACCAGAGGCCTGTTAATGCAAATAAAATAAGCGGAATCGCTTTTAGTAAGGTCGTAATGAGTTGCGTTATACCGGCTTCTTTGACGCCCGAAATATTGATAATGGTAAACAGCCAGACAAAACTCAGTCCAAGACCTGTCGCGAGCAAAGTGGATTCACCAAGTGCCGGTATTAAAAGTTTGCAATAAGAGACGGCGGCCATTGCAATCGCTGCATTACCTGTCCAAATTGAAATCCAATAACCCCAGGCGACGAGAAATGCCGGAAACTCACCAATGCCAACTCTCGTATAATGGTAGGGACCACCAAGTCCCGGATGCCAATGGCTTAGTTTGGCAAATACCCAGGCCAAACAGATGGCGCCGAGTGCGGCAAGTAGCCATCCCAACAGGCTGACACCACCGTATTTAGCAAGAGAAGTCGGTAGAAGAAAGATGCCTGACCCAATCATTGTGCCAATCACGAGCGAACTTGTAATCGCCAGGCCAAATGAGCGAGGTGATTTATTATTATTTGAGTTCATAACGTCTCCTTCTGCTCAGTTTGCGTTTTGCTAACGAACAAATCAAGCGCTGTGTTATTATTCTATCGGCTATGAGCTTGATATTTTCAACATTTAGTTTTGGAGTTAATAAATTTAGATATGACGTCGAACAGCGACTCTGTAGTTTTAAAAGCAATCTTCGGAATAGGATCTATCCTATTGATCATTTTCTTATCTTTCCTCAATTCAGTAGAAAACAAAAGTTTTGCTGAAGAAGCGAGTAAAGCTTTAGTCACTGACAATAAGGGTTTTGCATTGCACACAACCGTTTTTAATAATGAAACCTCAACGATTATGTTAACGTTTGATACTGATAGTTCAACAATACCATTTGAGGAGAAAGTTGAGGGACTGGAATTGCGTGTATGTCGTGCTTTGAATCTTATGACCCCTAAAAATGCATTGTACCTAGTCGTCAAAAGTAAAAAGAAAGGTGATTTAATTTACAGTAAAAATTAACTTAGAGAAAATTTCTAATAAAGTTTTTGATTAAAATATAAGTACTTAAATTAGCTGAGCTTAATAGTAATTTAAAGTTTTATATGTTTTGAACAACTTTATCTTATTTTTTCTTAGAGAGAAGGGGCTGTATTGTTTTAATTAAAAAATATAATCACGAAACTTTTATAATTAACGGAGAATATTAAATTTGTTCGAATTTTTGAGTTGGTTTATTACTCTTAGTAGAGAATAAAAAAGGAGGGAATTACCTCCTTTTTTGGCAATCTTAAAATTTAAAAGTGACGCCTGCGCTGATAGTAGTTGCTTCCAGGTCATCTTTGTCAATTAACCGTGCCCACTCAAGATTAAAAGCAGTGGAGTCTGACATTTTAATATCGAACCCTAAACCATAAGAAAGGTCGCTTTCGCTTTCTGATACAGAAAAGCCAGAACCTTTAGCACTTACTTTTCCTTTGGTGAAACCAACTAGTCCATAAAGGTCGAATGAACTTTTCGGCATAAATCGATAAACTCCATAGACGCCATACATATTATCGAGCTCGGCCTTAACATCAGTGAAGAAGTCAAGTTCATCATCAGAAAGTCCTAGACCTAGTCGCCCTTCAACCACAATATTATTAGTAATGTGCTTTCCATATTTGAAGGATAATGCGGTAGGTTTAGCCGAATCTACATCGACAATTGCGTAATTAGCCCCAACGTAGTCATCGGCAAACGCAGATGCTGATAACGCAGATGATAAGATTAAAGTTGATAATTTGAATTTCATAATTAAACTCCATATTAAAAGCGTATTTGCTCAAGGCGTCTGAATTAAATCATAGAATTGAATATTTCGTAAGTACTTGTTCTCATTTTTAAATTTAAATTCTAATTGGCGATTAAAAGTTGATAAAAATTAGTTGTTGGTTAAAAGAGAAAATATCGTGGCGCGATGTTGCTGGTGAATGAACCTATCAATTATATTGTATATCTGAAGCTATCTGGATGATTATTTCTATTATGTGGTCGTAGGACTTGTCTAAGTTTTGTTGAGTTTATTTTTCTGCAGTTAGCCAAAGAAAAGTTTCTCCTGCAATTGTCTTTTTATCACAAGAGTCGACGTTGAATGCCAAACTTTCAAGAAGGGCAACGAGATTTTCTGGTTTATCATGACTATAAAATAATTGTTCACCCATAAATTCTTTATAACCATCAAATTCTCCCGATCCCGTGTATTCTTGTGTTGCATAAGTGAAAAGACATTTTCCTTTAGGTTTTAACCATTGGTGAATGTTGGAAAATAGATCTGGATGCTGAGCTCTGGGAATATGGAAAAGGCTATAAATTGCAGTGATCGCATCAAATTTCTCAGACTCAAAAGTTACCTCTGAAATATCGGAAACCAGTGTTTGCATTTCGGGGACCTGTTTATTGGCCAGAGCTATCATTTTTTCTGAGAAGTCGACACCAGTAACGTGCCAGCTTTTATCGACAAAAGATCTTGCGAGTGGAACTCCCGCACCACAACCTAAATCGAGTAATGAACCTGCCTCACAATTTAGCTTTGTTTGAAACTCAGCAATCACATCGTCAATATTAAATGCATCTCTGGCGGTATCGTAAGATTCAGCAAATCGATCGTAGACTTCTGAAAGTGATTGTTTATCCATATAAAAACCATATTAAATCTTAGTTAAGCAGAGAAAGATATCTTCATTATTGGTTCTATTAATTTATATTACACCGTAATTGAAGTGATGCGTTCAATAATATCTCAATATTAAACAAGTCTACTCCCCAAATTATTTAGGGAGTAGGAGGATCAAACTTCTACTTCTGAAGATTAAATGTGTAACTTCCACGTCCTTGTGCTGAATAGATACTGAAATAGTAATAGCCAGAGCTTGCATTGAAGCTTAATGATTCATTTGAATTACCAGACGTTGAGCGCCTTACTTCTTGCCACTCAGAGCCATTCCAACGATAAAGGAATAGATCGAAGTTAGCATTGTTGGGTCCTCGTAGTGTCGCTCTTAATCGACCGCCACTATACTGAAACCAATTGCCATTAGGCTGAATATCATAATCACCGGTGCCGGAAAGATTACCTCGATAAGTTTCGCCATTATTATTGTCATCGTCTCCATCATCACCGCCACCATTACTACCATAAATTGCTGCGGTTGCCGCAATATCGCCAGACGACAAACTGAAATACTTACCAAGGTTACGTGTGTCAACACCGCCTTGTTTTGGCCAAATGGTTGCTTGTCCATTGGTGCTAAAAGCGGTTGTGGGATAATGCATAATTGAGCGGTAATCGTATCTACCATGATCACGGCCCTCTCGAGAATTTATTTTGTTAAAATTATATTCCATACCACGTTGAATATTATTCCAATAAATAGTCACGTAGCTGTCGCGATCGGTTCGGGTTTGTTCATGAAAAAAGCCTAAAGCATGGCCTAATTCATGCACTGCTGCACCACGACCACAGGCGTCGGCTAGATTAACAATTTGTCGACCGCCTTGCCGTCCAACCATCGAACTGCATCCACTACCATTTTGCACAAGAATATAATCTCGTTGATTGCTTCGACGAACAAAGCGGACATTTGTTTTTGAGTTCCAATGATTGATGGCGTAATTAATAGCTTGTCTTGCTTGACTGCCCAGATTTGAGGCTAATTGATACGGCACAATGCCGTTATTCCATTTGTAGCCCGAAGAAGGATAACGAGTTGCAGCGGATGGACCTTCAAACTCAGGAGGCGCCTCTTGGCCAGTCACAATTTTTAGTCCAAATTGTTTTAATTTTTTCGTTTCACCAAGAATCATATCGCCAGAGTAGGCAACACCATCAACGTCAACGGCCAGGATGACTTCACCGGTATCTGTAGTGATTTCAAATAACTCTCTATCTTCACTACTAAACCCAAAGAGCGAATCTTTTGATAGATGGGGCGTTAACATTTGAGAGTCGGTCTCATTTTCTTTTGCGTTTACTGAATAGCTAATAGAAAGAGCTAGTGTGAAAATTAAGAATTTGTTGAAGAGCATATTTCTTCCTCGTCGAAGTGGTCGGTGTAAAAGGTGAAGGACAGGATGCCTTTTACTCATTCAAAAAATAAACTTGGACGCTAAATTCTTGGTTTTCAATTGTGATTTGCAATTTATCGGTAAGTAATATAATTAAGTGAAAATTGTTAAATGGGTGCGAGATATTTAATTCCTCAAATGAGGCAAACATAACTTATAATAAATTGGTTTTATGGCGTAACGGGCGTAACCATCATTGTTGTAAGGGCTCATTCTTCGAGAATTAGAGGGAGTATATTCCAAAAGAAAAGGGGCAGAGTTTGCCCCCCAAAAATAACTGTCATTTATATAGTAAATGATGCAGCTGGAAATTTTTAAATTACGATATGTTTTTTCGTCTTGACGACTTAATGACACTAAGTCGAAACCTTTTAATAAACACTTAATCAGTGTTACGCTTAAGGCAAGAGTGTATTACCTTAAGCGTAACCTGAGACGCTTGTGAATCGAAAATCCTTTTTCTATTAGAAAGTTAAATTGAAACCTACTGAAACCAAGTTGAAGTTTAAAAGTCCTGGGTTGGCTTCTTCTGCTTTCGCTAATCCGATATCGGCACCACTTTGGTATTGTTCTGCACTAATTGTAAAACTCCAATCTTTAAATGCTTTATTAAGCTTTAGTCCATAAGTGACAGCCCCATATTCGGACAATCGATAATCTGTCGAGTGAAACTGATCGTCTCGTGCCTGCTCATAGAATATTTGATAAAAATAGGCCGAAGTTTGGTCATACAATCGAATTGAAGGAACGAGTTGCAGACTTTCCGTGATATTTTGATACCAGGCGACTTTAAGGGTGTTCGAACGGATTTCCCAGTCATCGTCGTACAACCGGTAGTCAAAATGAAAAGCACCATCTAATGCGTCACTGAAGTAACGAATTTGAAACGCGGCAGTTGTCGCAATACGCTTGTCGGGTCGGCTATCTGCAATAATATTGCTACCACTTGAACCAATAGAAACCACTTTGTAAGGGTCCGAAAGAAATCCGCTTTTTGTTGCGTAACCCAAATTAAATTTCATTAACATGTTTTTATTAATGATGGGCGTGTAGCTGTATAAAATGCTACTCGACTGTTTTTCTTCAGGTTCTGTTATTCGAGTGTTAAATGTATCATTGGTTAATGTTGGTGCAATTTCATCATCAGAAGCATCGATCGATAGAGTGTGCGTAGACATTTTGTCTTCGGTATCGAAGCTGTAAGATAATGCGAAACTAACAGAGTCGTAGTCATCTTCTGTCGATGTTGCTAGTGTCGTCCCTAAACTATGTTGTCCATCAACGTATTTTATACCTAACGAACCATCGGTGCGTGTATCTTCGATCGATGCACCACTCATTACCTGAACAATTTCACCATCGACATCAGGAAAGGTAAACCAAGGAGATGCGCCTGACATCGTTTCATGTTGTGCATTAACTTCAAACTCGACATAGCCCGAAACAGGAACAATTAATTGAAATTGATTCACTTTAATTTCATAGCGATCTTTTTCTGCGTTAAACAATAACGATTTATCGGCAGAATCTTCAGAATATAAATGGTAGCGAAAGCCAAACTGTACGTCCTGTGAAATTTGATCCGCAGACGAGTGTGCAGACATTAATGCCGAAGCGGCCGTCGTGAATGCTAATAAAGCTTGATTCTCTTTAGTTACAGCCACAACCGCCTCCCGTTCCTGAGTTTCCGCCGGAAGAGGCTTCTTTGCTAAAATATACATGGCGATGGAAAGCGGCCATCATTCTATCGGGTTCAATTTGCATTTCTAATTTTGACAGTCGACCACGCTCATAGGGCTTTACCGTAGAGCATCCCGTTACCAACAAGAATACAACACATAAACAAATTGATTTCATCGAGTAACTACTCCTACTCTTGTAAAATATTTTCTTAAACTAGTGACACTGCGGGAACGTCTCTCACACGCTCTTCAAGTCGATCATCAGGTACGCCTGCGGCTTTGAGAACGCTTTTGGCGTAGCAGGCTAATGAGTCATCGACAGACACATTAGGATTTTCTGTACCGCCAGTTGATGAGTTTATCGGCATAGATACTCCTTTGGAGATATTGGGGTCAATGCCACCAATAACTTTTCTAGAAAGGTGGCCCCCAAATAATAAGCCTGTTGATAAAGAGCCATTGTGGTTTCTTCCATTGGCTCGCTTATTCATACTGCGACCAAATACAGAGATAGTCGCATATAGAAGCTGATTCCAAACATCCATGCTGTTTGCGAAGTCATAAAAGTCGCGATACGCTTCCATCATGTCCAGTGTCCGTTCTGCTTCTACCGTCATCGCATCGGAGATATGATTGTCGCCAGACAATTGATAACTCACAACGGCAGCGGGTGCGAGATTAAGTTTTGCAATAATACATGCCATACGCATTTGACTGGCGTAACTGTCGTCATTGATTTCGGAGACTTCGTTAAGAAGTTTGCTCGCTACTTCGTCGGCTTGTTGTTGAGTCAAGGCATATTCATCAAGAAAACGTTTTTGATTTGGAGTGCCATTGGTTTTTATATTTTGATAAACAGCGTCTATCAAATGGTTTCTTGCTGCACTAAACATTTCACGCGGTACTTCTGAATTGATACTACTAGTAACTAACTCTTTAATAACGGTTGGTGTGTATGTATTTAAAGGCGAACCTTTATAAGTTGCAGAACCTGATAATACAATGGGTTTATCAATGACACATCCCATCGCAATTGCATTTTCTTGCGCAATAGCAGAGACCAACTCTTCTTCACCTCGACCAATAAAGCCTTTAATGGCACCACCAGCCGTTTTCGCCGACGGGAACTGAGGATGGATACCCAGTTTAGTTCGGTGATGAAAAAAGGCCATGTTATCTTGCATGGATCCGAGTGCCTCAAAAATTCGTGCGATACGAACGGGATTTTGTCCATCTAAAAAGTTGGTGGTCAATGCCATATCTTCAGATGTGTAAGTTGTTCCCGCTATGGTTTTTACATAATCAGTACTGTTTTTAGTTGGGTGCATAAAGTCCGGAGAATCAAATGATCCTGGGCCACAACCATTAACCGCTTCTCCGGCACCCGATTGCGCGATAATCGCAAACTTACGTAAAGGATCGCGAACAAAAGTACTGCCTGCCGTTAAGAATGCCGGTGACAGACCGGTGAGTAATGAATTGATCGATAAGCTCATCGCCGAGGATGCAGCACCGATTAAAAAATTTCTTCTATTCATCGTTTATATTCCTAGTGAAGTTAACGAAGGATTCTGACAAGCTAAAGTGAATATGTTTTCCATAGCTGCTTGGTCGGTTAATCCTAATCCACAAGAGGGCTGTTCCTCAGATAACGCATCGTTAAATTGAGCTTCAGTCGAACAAATGGATGATGATTCTTTAAATACATTGTACAGTTGGCTCAAGCTTTCGTTGGCATCGGTATATCGCTGCGTTTGCTTTGGATAACCCAGAATATGTTCTACCATCAACGAAATTGTCTCTGTCGCAGTACTTGCCGCTCTAGGAAAGGTTCGACTGTTGTTGCCGATGATATTAATTAAATCAGCACTACAAAGATTTTTAACGGAAATACTCGAGAACGAAGAAATGGAGCTTGGTAATGTGAATCCTGTTGCACCTCGTTGTGCTGTTCCTTTGGGAATGCCTCGAGCAAGATTGATATTCTTCCCACAAAAATCGGTAAATGCATCAATATCATCGAGTTGACGACTACGACGAACTTCTCGCAAGCGAACTTTCATTGCCTGGCAGAAATGATCTCGGCGAGAAATGCTGACTTGTGCACCCGGAAAGCTATTCTCACTTTCTGAGTAAGTATGTGTCATCATTTTTGAAGAGAAAAATTCTTTGAAAAGTTTATCTAATTTGTAGCCTGATTGAGAAAATACTGAGGCAATACGAACCAATTCCGGATCTTGTTTAAAGCACTTAATACTGCTGGCCCATTGACAGACTTTTAACGTCCAGCCCATCGCAAAGTCGGGGTGTTTTGCCATGGATTCAACCAGTGAAAATAAATCATTTCCTGGTGTGTTTACTCCTTGAAAACTAAAGTAAGGAGATGGAAAAGTTTCCAGTGTATATTTGGGGCTATTGGGTTTTGGATCGTAACCAAAGTAGTTTGCAGCCTCTTCAATATAATGCGCTACGGATTCTTCACTATTGGGTCTGAATCGGTGATGTTCATAATCGAAGTGCATTTCAAAAGCACTTTTCATTGGATCAAGATTTTTATGACATCCCATACAATCCGATCCCTCTGGAATTTGATCCGTATCGATACCAGGGTGTGGATGATTTTCAGGAATCGTGGGATCTCCCATGGTAAAGGTTTGCCCAAGAGTAATTATTAAGCATTGATTGACTAGGGCTCGAAACTTATTATCGGCATTGGTTTGCCACATTTGCAAAAATGCAGGTGAAGTACATATTGTACGAGGTGTTCTTAATTTGATGTTTCCTCCATCAGGTACAGAGCGTAAAACTGAAACATTAGTTCCATCAATAAAACCATCGTGTATTTGCATTTCGGTTGAATTGGGACGATAAAGAAGCTCGACGGTTCGCCAATCATTGGTATCGGATTCGATTAAATTGACCGCCGCAGCTTTAAGATTGTTGATCGCACTGTTCTTATTAAAGTTACCAGACTTGGAACGCATTGGCGGATTATCGAGCATCTTATACACGAGTAACATTGCCGTCGTGACTTCATGCCTTGTGGTCCAAAATAGTGAACGGAAGTCGGCACGATCTTTATAGACTCTTTCCGCCGTGCGAATCAGGCTTTCTTTCATATTGGCCACGGTTGGCGCCGAAATTCTTGTGCCAGTGTTACGCAATTGTTGTCGATAATTTTTATCCGCTGGATCTTGTTGTAGAGCTAACTCAAAAAAGCTACGTCGCTTTGCTGTAAAGTCGTCACTTTCAACCCACTGGCTCACCAGGTTCTCAAAATTACTTTGCACCAATCGACCTTGATCGTCAGTCGTTTCCAGTAATTCTTCATCGGTCACAGCTGAGCCGATGAGTAAATATTTTGTTCGACTTAATACTTCAAATGCATCGGCAGGAACTGCGATATCGGAGCTGATAAATTCGGATGAGTCGTCACCATCTTCTCCCACATCAAAATCATCGCCGTCTTCGTAGTTGTCTATAATGGCTTGAACCCAGGTTTTAAGTGTTGCGTATTCTTCTGCAGAAACTCCGTTGCTGCCGAGTGGCATTTTGGCAATACAGTTAACCTCGCTGTTGTGTGGGGTAACCAATTTTAGTAAGAGTGAATCCTCCGCATTTTCAGGATTCACCAAGACTTCGCCAAAGCAATCTTCTGACTCTGAAGGTACCAAAACAAGTCGTTGGGTAAACGCATCGAGAGAACCCGATTCCAGATTTAAACGACCTTCGCGACCATCCTGGGCACTGTGACAACTGGCGCAACGAGGTTTAAGGATCGCCAGTGCATCTTCATGAATGCTGGGATCGTCGGGATTAGGATTTCCTGTATCCGAATCTTCACCTTCGGTTTCTCCACCCGAACAGCCGATAAGACTGAAGATGAAGACACCTATTAACACTTTTTTTATGATTCTCAACTGAGGTTCCAGGGATTTAAAGAGAGGCATCAAGTACTCCTACGAAGAACGTAAACCTAATGATTAATTAGCCAGATTTTGAAAGCGTGAAATTATCAGGTTGGCTAAAAATTAGCTTGCCCAACGCCGTCAAATGCTTTGCCAAAAATGACAGTGATGCAATAACACATTGAATTTTAATAAGAAAATTCGAGGCCTTTTAGCGAGGTGTTTGTTTGTAATTGTGAGACAGATCTCAGTTGATTAGAGTCTTATGAACTGAAAAGCTGTTTTCTAGTTGAGATATAACAATGAAATGACTTGGATATTTTGGTTAGAACTGGTGGTTGCTCATTGTTTGAATGCTTTTGCAATTCAATTAATGAGTAAAAACAGGGGCTGTAATGATTTGAATTTCGAAGCACAAGTGTTAGAAAAATGAATTTCTCCATCATCTTATTTGTAACCGGCCCCTTATTGTTATTCAGGACTTGAGACTGTTGTACTTTTATTCTTGTCCTGACTGGGCGGAGTACCATGATAGTCCGCATAAGCACGACTAAATGCCGATAAGCTGATAAAACCAACGGCATAAGCGGCTTCACTGACGGAAACATTGCCGCGAAGTAATAACTGTCGTGCTGTCTCTAATCTGCGAGTTTTTATGAATTGAGTCGGCGAACAATCTAACCATTTCTTGCATTGTCGGAGTAATTTACTGGCAGAGATATTCATTAACTCCGCGAGTTGACTGACACTGAAATTTTCTTCAGACATGTTTTTATCGACAATTTGACGTATTGAAGTGATAAATTTTTGGTCGCTCGTTTGATAATTTTGGGGCAATTCGGATGTTTCTTCCGCTTTAATAAAGTTTTGGTAGAGCTTTTGAGCCATTCGTTTTTTGAGTGCCATTTGGTTGGCGACACGAGCAACTAACTCTTCATGAGAAAAGGGCTTTGTGATGTAATCATTAGCTCCTTCGATTAATCCTTCAAGTTGTTCTTCATGTGCTGCTTTTGCGCTGAGCAGTATTAATGGGATGTGACTCGTGTTGTTATCTGATTTAAGTTTGTGAGTCAGCTGTAAACCATCCATAACTGGCATCATAATGTCTGAGATGATTAAATCTGGTTGTTGGATGATAGCTGCTGATAAGCCTTGTTCGCCATTAGCTTCACAGGAAATACGATAGTGTGGCTGTAAAATGCGCTTTAATAAAACTTGCATTTCCGGGTTGTCTTCAATGATCAGCACGAGTGGTTTTAGCAGGGTATCTTGAATTGACTTTTCTTTGTTGGAGTCAGTCACTGTATTACGGTCGAATTCATTGTTATCACTATCATTTTGGAAAGTAACATTGTCTGGTACTGGAGTTTTTTCGTTTTCGTCGGCTGAATTTTCACTTAATGGAATCTGTGCCGCTACTGGAGTTGAGGTGATTAACTCAGAAATTAGTTCGTTTTCCCTTGTTGTTTTTGTAATTTGTTCTTGTTGTTCTCTCGAGTAGTGAGTCATTCCTTGCTTAAGTGTGATAATGAATTCTGCGCCTTTATCACCGTGGCTTTTTACACGAATTGAACCATTGTGTAATTTTAATAAGTCGCGAACTAATGCTAAACCAATACCGGTTCCTGGTTTTTGAATACTACTGCTCGACTGTCCTTGATAAAACCGGTCGAATATATGCTCCAGTTCTTCATTGGAAATACCAATGCCATAATCTCTAATAGTAATGATAAGTGAGCTATCTTCGCTTTTAGAATCGAGTGAAAGCTCTATCTTAGAGTTTTCAGAAGAGAACTTAATGGCATTAGTGATTAAGTTAGTCATTATTTTGTCAAAATGATCGGGGTCAAAATATAGGGTAGGTTTCGTTTCCAATCCATCGGCTACTAATTCTAGTTTTTGTTGTTTCATTTCCGTCTTAAACCTGGATACACAGCTTGTAATGGCATCTGCCACATTCAATTCTTCGAGTTGTACCTGCATTTTTCCTGATTCGATTTTTTCAACATCGAGAAATTGATTGATTAAATGCATCATATGTAAGTTATTATGTAATGCTGACTCAACTAGCTGTTTTTCTTCACTATTGTTTATTAGGTTTTCTCTCAATAGAATTTTTAGTGAGCCGACCGAAAGGGTGACCGCTGTTCTAAATTCATGAGAAATGTTGGTAAAAAAACGTGATTTAGTATCACTCAGTTCTTTTAGCTTATTCGCTAGAATACTTTTCCTTCTTAAGTTAGTGAAAATTAGCCACATCACTAATCCACTAAATACTAGAAATATGATAAATAGCCAGAATTGAAATTCTTTCTGACGTTTTTCAGCGAGTTTTAGCTGCTTTTCTTGCTCAATTAATTGGCTTTTAACTTCTGTTTCGAGTTCCAATCGTTTTAGCTCACTGTTTGACGCAGCTCGTGCAGCTCGCTCTTTAAATTCAGGTTCAATTACAGACTCGTAGTAGTGATAAAATAACTCTAGACCTCTAGTTCGAATCGTTGGGTTATTAATTGATATCAGTCGCTCATAAATGTCACTTCTTGCTTCTGCGGGTGTATTTTCTGGGAGTTGATAACAAGTATTTAAATCAGTGTCTCTATCCCAGTGAAATTGTGTAAGCTTTTGATAACAGGTTAAATAAGATCCCACGACTGTATTTTTTATGGGGGCAAGATCTGTGTCTTCTAATAAGTTTTGTGCTTGAACTATGTTGTTTGTTTTTGCATAGGAAAGCGCAAGAAAAACTTTCGCGTCTTTTAAGTAAACAGCTTCCATCTCAACAACTTTTTTAAAGTAAGGAATGGCTTTTGAGTAATCATTCAAATGTAATGTATATGCGGAGCCGATATTATAATAAGCCAGCTCCAAAAATTCATGTGAATCTCTAAGTGAGAGGCCCGATGCGGTTTTTATTAGCTCCTTATGTTCCTCTGCAAACTTTTCGAGCAGGCTGATTCCCTTTTTAATATACTCTTTATTGCCGTAAATAATATAAATAGTGGCGATGTTAAAATTGGCATCATAGATGTAGTCTTTGTATTTTTTAGGGCTGTTTTTTAAGACGTACTGATAAGTTGATAAAGCTTCAGCAACCATTCCTTTCGACTGTTGAAGCCACCCTAGCTCATTGTGCGCAAACATTAAGGCTCGTTCTTCACCTAATTCTTTTGTCGCTTCAATTATTTGGTCGTATGCGAATTTTATTTCTTCGTAGGGTTGAATGTTTGAAAGGCTGTCTAAACAGCGAATTCGCCATAAAAAATCAGTTGGGTATACTGTAAAGTTGTTGCAAATTTCAACGGCTTTGTCTTTTACTCCTGAAAAATAATATTCATCGAACAACAGCCTCTGCAGTGCATAGTTCTGAGAAATAAACGTTTCAGGTTGGTTGAAGTCTCTAGAAAAAGCGTTTTTATTAACTTTCGCTTCTAACCACTCTATTTTTTTTCTAACGCTCCAGTCATGAAAGTCTTCGGGTAATACTTCTTGTTCTCTATCCAAAACAAGTTGAAGAATTTGCTGTTGAAGCGCTAACTCTGAATAGACAAACTTTTGGTCGTTGGCAGTAGTTTGTGTCGTCAATATAAGAACTAAAACGCATTTGAAAAATAGTCGCAGAAAATTGTTCATCTTGTGTCTCAAAGAGTCGTTTTTATTAACTCTGCTGTAAACCTTCGCAAAAGATTCAGACAATAGCAAGAGTGGTAAATAGAGGTTGCTTTATGCAAGTAAATGGGCATTTATACTCGATATTTGCATGATTTATAATACTCTTCTTAATTTCGACGCTAATTATAGCAGCGACTCGCTAAAAAGCTGTCAATCGCTTCACAGTTGCAAACAATCTGACATCTCATAGATATCGACTATTCGGGGAGATAACGGGTCTTTGTTAAATTTCTCCTTCGATTTCTCAGATCGACCTACTATTTTAGTCATTTTTATTCTTGAAGCATTGTTTTGTTTAAATAATACATGAAACTTTCTGATGATAGGATTCCCAGGAATATTTTGATAGGCTGGTGGAGTTTAAAGTCAAGTTAATGGAGTGATGACAATGTGGGAATATAAAATAGTTGATTCTAATAACGCCGAGAAGGGTGGATTTTTGAAAGGTAGAACGGTTGAGCAAGTTGAGGCGTATCTGAACCAACTGGGGCAAGAAGGTTGGGAGATTATCGATCTCGATTTTCAAATGGATCCGACAATTCCCGGCGGTCCAGCGCATTTTCATGGTGTGGCCAAAAGAAAGAAATAAATGTTTTTGTATTTCAAAACCACAGTTTTCATTGGCCTTCACATTGTGATTACAATTGCTCAATAAGGGTGACTCAATTAAAATAGTCAAATGATAAATCTGGAATGGTCTGGTTTTTAAAATCGGGACTTTCGATGAGAGGTCTTATGCTACTTGATGATATTTCCATTGCTCCTCATTCTGTGGACTGGAATAAGGTTTTACATTATTGGGATTGGTTGCTGGCAGAGCAGCCTGAGTTTTCTATTTGGATGGTAACCCCATTTGCTGAGTTGATTACCGCTGATAGTGAAGGTTCTGTTTGGTTTATTTCAACTTCTGGCGCGAACTATGAAAAAGTAGCTGACTCTAAAGATGATTTTTTAGCGCTGATCGAGGATAAAGAAGCGCTTGATTATTTCTTTATGCCTTCCTTGGTCCATGAGTTAGTCGAGTCTGGGATGACACTGGGCCAAGACGAATGTTACAGCTTTATCACGCCTAATGTTTTTAAGGAGTGCTCGTTTGATCCCGAAAATTTTAAAGTTGCCAATATTGAAGATTACTTAATGGGTCTGGGTGATTTATTAGGTAAGCTCATGAAAACCGAGGCAGGACAAACGGCAACCTTGAATGATGATGGCGATTAAACGCAATTAACTTCCGCGTTTATAAAAAGTAGTCTCGGTTGCCAGTTTCATCTCGGCCGTGGACTCTTTTTGATCATCTTCCCTTTAAGGTTTTCGCCTCATCCATCGTTCGTCGATAGAATTTACCGAGTGCTTTATCTTTGGCGCGTTTTTCTGCAATGTTTGCCGAGTTTATAGACTCTTCACGGAGTAAATTTAAGTAATTTTTCAATCGTCTTTCATCCAGATCACCTAAGTCAATTGCATTGCGAACTGCGCATCCGGGTTCTTTTAAATGTTTACAATCTGAGAAGCGGCATTGATTCGCGAGCTCTTCAATATCAGTAAACGTTTTGGCGATACCGTCTTTGCAATCAGTAACCTGTATTTCACGCATGCCGGGGGTATCTAAAATTAAGCCGCCCGATTCTAGAATGATTAATGAACGTTGGGTTGTCGTGTGTCGACCTTTGTCATCATCTTCACGAATACTTCCTGTAGCTTGACGGCTGTTGCCGAGTAGGGAGTTAATTAAGGTGGATTTTCCCACGCCCGATGAGCCAAGCACACACACTGTGTTACCTTTTTTTAGCCAAGGCATTAGTTTGGAAACGCTATTTTCGTCGAGGCAATTGACATCCTCGACAGGCAAGAAGGCGTCGAGTTTTCTTACTTGAGCAACGAAGTGGTCTGGAGAAGAGCAAAGATCACTTTTACTTAAAATGACTACTGGATCGGCCCCGGCTTCATTCACTAGTGATAAAAATCGTTCAATTCGGTTAAGATTAAAATCGTCATTCATTGAGCAGACAATAAATGCGCTGTCTACATTGGCGGATATCAGCTGTCGCTTTAATTGTGATCCTGCTGCCTTTCTTTGAAAGCAGGTTTTGCGGTCGAGTAAACGTAGGAATCGATGCTGTTCGTCAAGTAAAAGCCAGTCGCCTACGACAAGGTCAGGCATTGAATGTGTTATGGGAATTTTAAAAGATTCTGAATCAGCAGTAACTAAAAGCTCATTTCGATGTTGCTCAACGACTCGAGCGGGGAGTGCACTTTCACACTCTTCTAACGATAATTGCTGTTGAAAAAAAGATTGCCAACCGAGTTTGGTTAATAAAGCGAAGTCAGACATGATAAACCCCTTAACTGGAGTGATGACTGGATAACAAAGAGGCTTTTTACCTCGATTTTTTAAACTGAGCTCAATGCCATTTACAACCGGTATGGAGCATCAAGTTTGGTCTGAAGTGATAGCGCTTTTATTCAACCCTAACCCATTCGATGCGATTATAGTACAGACAATTGAGCTGCACCATAGTCAATCTATCGTTTTTGAAAGAGTAGTATTGCTGCGTAATTCAGTTAAGTTTGACTATACTTAATTGTCGTCGTTTAACGACTTTCTTAAACATATTTTTGTGAGACTTAGTATTATTTGTTTAATTCAGCCGATAATATCGAAATCAATTGATAGCCGGAGAATTGACGGTTTTATGATGAGAAAGAATATTTTCAATAATGCTTTATTAATGCAGGAATAAGCATCATGGGTAAAGAAATTGAGCGAAAGTTTCTAGTTAACGAAGAGCTATTACCGCCGCTAGGGGAGGGGAATTATATATCTCAGGGTTATATTGATACTAAAGATAACACGGTAGTTCGAGCACGAATAAAAGGTGATGTAGGTTATTTGACGCTCAAAGGGGAAAGTGACGGAATAAGTTGTCTGGAGTTTGAATATGAGATTCCTTTGCTCGATGCGCAAGAAATAATCGAAGATCTCTGCAAAGGTAAAAGTATCGAAAAAACTCGGTATGAACTAAAAATAGGGGGACACCTTTGGGAAATCGATCGCTTTCATGGTGAAAATGAAGGGTTGATTATTGCTGAGGTCGAATTGGAGGATGAGAATGACGAAGTCGAGCTACCTGAATGGATAAAAAAGGAAGTGTCCGGTAAAGTCCAGTATTACAATTCGAGTTTATTGATTCACCCTTACAAAAACTGGTAGGAACAATATCCTTTTCTAAAAAATATCCATTACTTACGTCATCTTGCAGGACAATCCTTAGCCACTAATATGTGTTCCGTCCTTAGTTAAAAATCGACCTATTTTATAAACAGTTATAAATAGGTCGATTACTAATGTTCTATCAGCGAACTAGTCGCACGATGTGATTTCCTTTTCTAAAAATGTTCCATTACTTCTGTCATCTCGCAGGACCGTCCTTAGCCACTAATATGTGTTCCGTCCTTAGTCAAAAAGCGACCTATTTATGGTTACCCATAAATAGGTCGATTACTAACGTTCTATCGGCGAACAAGCCGCACGATGTGATTTCCTTTTCTAAAAATGTTCCATTACTTCTGTCATTTCGCAGGACCGTCCTTAGCCACTAAAATGTGCGCCGTCCTTAGTAATGAAGCCCCTGCGCTGTTGACGATTGACATCTTAGGGTCAGAGCTCGGTTTTGACGAGAAAAATGGGTTTCAGAAATACGACATCGTATATAACAAATACGACATTTCTTTATAAAACAATAAGATAGCGCGGCCCTAAAAGAGGGTTTTTAGTGGCTGAATGTTAAAATGACAACTCCTCGACTTCAATTTTTTGAACATCGATGGGTTGATTTTTCATAAATTGAGCTATGATTTCTTCAACTTTTGGTGAAGACATGAATAAATTATGGCCAGCATTTTCGACTAGAATTTGCGAAACATTGCTGTGATGTTGTACGGCTTGTCGCTGACTATCTGGATAGGTTCTCCCATCGAGGGTTCCACTAAAAAGTAATAGTGGTACGTTACTTTTTTGTGGCGTTCTGAACGTATCACCCAGATCTAAATCCGGATATATATTGACTAGTTGTGGCATTGGGAAGTTAAGTAAGTTACCCAATAGAGCGGTTTTTGCTTGCTCTTTAACAGTGGATAACCGCTGTTTAGTGATGCCAGAAGCAACGTCCATTGCCAGAGGCATTAGTTCAAATTTTATTCGTGGATCACTGAACATGCCTCGTTGTAAAACTTGTGTAAGCATTTGAGTGTTGCCAACCTCAATCATTTTATAAAGTTGCATCAATAGCATGAGATACTGTCCCGGATCGGCAATGGTCATAGCAGCAAGCCATTGCATGTGATGCTTTTGAAACAATAAATCAACCGGCGCTCCTTTCTGGTTTGGTATTGAAACTTTAATGGGATTTGCATCCAGTTGCGCGTGAACTTTGTTCATTAAAGCCGTCAAATCTGGGTAAGCCGATTTAAGATTGGGTGATTGATCGATCATTTTTTGGACACGCTCAAAGTAACGATCGGTTTGAAAGGGGAGTTTAACGGTTTGATCGAGACCTTCGGCGCTGGCCAAGATCATCTTATCGATTTTATCTGCAAAGAGTTGTGCGGCGGTTAAGGCCAGATGACTACCGTAAGAAATTCCCCATAACACGACTCTTTTAGCGCCTAAATGTTTTCTGAGAGCATCGATATCTAAAGCATTTTGAACGGTAGTGTAGCCTGTTACATCAAATCCTTTTTTACGCCAAAAAGCAAAGCATTCGGTTGCTGCTTTTCGATAGCGTTGCGTTATTGATTCAACAGAAATTGCTTGAGTAAGATTCAGTTCCTCAGAAGAAATACATTTGGGAGCCTTATCGGATTCGCCAGTGCCTCTTTGATCCAGCGCGATGACATCGCCAAATTCGCGCATTGCCATAAATAGTGGAAAGCGTTTGCCTTTTGCGGTAGCAATTCCAGAACCTCCAGGTCCACCTGATAAATAGATAATTGGTGGACCCTGTTTGGTACCTGTTGCTGGAAATCGAACGTAACGGATTTTAATTAAACGGCTTAGTGGATCGCTTCTGTTTTCTTGAACGTTAAGGTATCCCTGATAAGCTTTAACTGGGTTGCCGTGAGTCGGTTGAAAGTTGATGTTTACCTCGTTTTGTATGGGAGCACTCTTATGAATTTGATTATTTGCCCAGACATAGGAATACATAATGGATAAAACGATGATGGCAATCTGCTTTAGCTGTCGCATAGGGTGTTGTCTCTCGATTAATAAAAACCTTATGACATCAGAATTTTCATTTACAAGTGAGTGAATTTCGTTCAGAGGTGGTTGTTTTTGGGATGAATTCGGTTAACGGTAGCGCTTTTTCGGTAAGCGGTTATGCTTAATCTGTCACTTATTGATAGGTCGTGGCAATCTCAAACGTTTGAATATAACTCCACAGGAATCCAACTTGACTAACAAGCTGTCCTTTTTGTATTTGCTAATTTTGCTGGCTTATTCGGCAACACTTTCAGCAGACACATTGCGATCGTTAACTAAAAAACCCGTTTGGGTGTGTGACTCACTCGAACCAACATCGATGAAATTTCAGGACCTTGATAGCCGCTGTGACTCTCAAGAACTGGCTTCGATTGATCCACAATTGGGTCTTGTTTGGATCGTAATTTCCTTTACTTTGGATGACTCCTGGCAGTTAGATAATGAACCCTTGGGCTTGTATATTATGGGTAAGGCATCGAGCCGAATTTATCTCAATGGAAAGTTAGTGGGTAACAATGGCACACCGGCGAATGAACCTCAGAATGAGTTACCGGGTTATATGGATTCCGTCTTTTTTTTGCCCCGTCGATTGCTCAAATCAAAACAAAATTACATTGTTTTAGAAATGTCCTCACAACATGGTTATTTGCATTTAGGACGACCTCTGCACTTTATTGGCCTTGCTCGTTATGGTGAGGCAAATCGTTTTGTTCAGCAGTTCAGCCAAATTGGCTTGGTATTATCAGGTATATTTTTATTGGCATCCATTTATTACCTGACACTCTGTTTCAATTTACAGCAGCGAAAGCATGCATTGATTTTCTTTTTCATGTCGATTCTTTTAGCCGGCCAGTTATTTGCAGAAATATTTCGAGGCCTTTTTCAATATTCATATCCCATTCATGATTTGCGATTACTTCTGGTTACCGGCTTATCACTTGGGTTTGGTATTTGTGTGTTGTTTTATATTAGCCGTAAATATCAGGCCCGGCATTACTGGCATTGGACCTATTCGGGAGTACTATTAACGATAACTGCAGTGTTATTGTCACCTGGCTTTGATGCAAAAACAGGTATGGCAACTTTAATTCCAAGCTGTGTCGCCATTGTAATATTAGGTATTGAAATTAGGAAAACCTTTAAGTGGTCAAACTTTATTCTTTTACTTTCATTTTTGTTTTTTGCTTTAGCTATTATCGTGACACGAGGCTTTTTTCATGAAATTCTATTCTATGTTTTTGCGGCACTATTTATGTGTTATCTATTTGTTCTTCAGGCTAAAGAGTTTTCGCGCGAACAGTCGAAACGACAACATGAAAAAGAACTAATCGCTAAACTTGAATATAAGTTGGATCAAAGAAAGCAGCAAACAAAGCCAGCCAGTTTATCAATTCACAGTTCAGGAAAGTTAGAGAAAGTGATGACCTCAGATATTGTCTACGGTAAAGCATCGGGTGATTATGTTGAGCTGTATCTTAAAGAAAACCGTCAGACTTTATACAGTGGTTCGTTAAAGAATTTACTGGAGCAATTGCCAAATACCTTTATCAAAGTGCATCGATCTTTTATTGTTAATTTGGATAGTGTGCAAACGTTAGAAAGTGAATCTGGAACGGGCTCGTTACTGTTGAATGATCGCAGTAAAATTCCGGTGAGTCGACGAATGATGCCGAAAGTTCGTGAGTCGCTGCAAGTGAATTATTCGTGAATATTGACTCGCTTAGTCCGAAAATTTGAATCTTTACATACATCTAAGACGATATAGGCTTTTATCTTTCTGCCATTTCTATTAAAGGTTACTTGCTCAAACCTTGGTGATTTCTTTGGGGGACAATTATCCATTCGAGAATAATCTTATTCGAAAGTAATTTGAACGGATATTTTCAGACCACTATTCAATTGGGTGCGAACTGTTGGGGTTACCATTAAAAGAAATTAATCGCGAACATTGATGTCTAGTCGTTTCTAGTAAAACAGTGCATTAACACTATCAGTGAAATTTATACAGACATCATAGTGGACTTAAGTAACTTGTAAGAAAAGTTGACAGCTTCCTTGCTGTCTTAATGAGTTAAAATTATTCGTCGGATAATATTTGCATAAAAAACTCGCCAATATTGGACTCCACTTGGCCATCGCTAGCAACAATTTCGATTAAGTCGGTGCCAAAGAAGTCCTGATTTGGTGTGTAGGTAAAAGTAGGTCCTTCTCCGGTAATGGTGCCAAAATAAGGAGGAGCGACAACTCGATAAGTAAGTTCGTCATTTTCAGGGTCAAATGCCTCAACCGTAAACTCTAAAGGTTCGTTCATAAATCCATAGAATTGGTCACTTTCAATGACTGGAGCGGTATTTCTGGAAGACGCAATCACAATGGTTGCTGTTGCAACATTTGAATTCACGACGCCGTCATTAGCAACAAAAGTAAAAGTATCTTGACCCACAAATCCGGAATCTGGCGTGTAAATAAAGTTTGGACCTGCGCCTGATAGTGTTCCATTTTGCGGTGGAGAAACAATAGCAAATGTTAAGGGATCGTTATCAAGATCAATAACATTGACGGTAAATGTTAATTGACTGTCTTCTTGACCATTTATTTGAATATCCTCGGCGACGGGAGCATTGTTCAACGATGTAATATTCAAAAATATTGTCGCTGTATTAGAGTCTGCTTGACCATCGTTAGCAACAAAGTTAAAGCTGTCGTTACCACTAAATCCTGGATTAGGAACATACAGGTAAACAAAGTCACTACCAATCAAAGTCCCATTTTGTGGTTCCGATGTGACAGAGTAAGTAATGGGGTCACCATCAGGGTCATTGGCGACTAGAAATATTATAATGATTTCATCTTGCTTACCTTCGTATGACCCACCCACCGCAATAGGCGGAACGTTTTGGTCAACATTACATTCTGTTGGACCCAGGTAGATAAAATCCAACTTTCCTTTTTTATCCTTTTTCATTTTTGTTTTAGTCAGTTGGATGTTTGCAAAGCTGCCGATTTGGTAATCGAAGTTATCATCTTTTCCTTTCCCTTTTCTTCGCTCGTCGACTTCTCTTCGGTTAGACCAGACAGGAATGGTTATGATGGTATCTTCAAGATCTTCAAGTCGTTCTTTTGCATCTTTATTTTTCTTTACTTTTTCACGTGATTGAACAAAATCGCCAATCGATAAAACCGTATCATTAAAGTCATCCGGATTGATGTATATCTCACTATTCCCTGGAGGGATAAGGCTCTCTTCTAAACTACGTTTATCTTGATCGCCATCCCAGGTGAGCCAGTCAAATTCATCTAGCTTATCGCCAGCTTTGATTTTTTTGAACTTATCACCTATTTCAGCATCTTCAAAAAGTTCTTGAGATACCGTAATGGGATAAATTTCACAATGCTCATCGGCTTTAAGTGGAATAACAAGGAAAGTTAAAATAAAAGATATTATGAATGGATTAATGTTTTGCATCTTACACCTCGACAACAGATACTCAATCTACTTCATAGTATAAATTAACAGAGATATTGATAACTTCGTCGAGATATCTCTAAACTATTTTAGATTTTATTTCGAATAATCAGTATCGCAATATTTTTTGTGCGCTAGGTCACTATGATTTAGATAATGAACGCAGGTTTTGACTGCAAATTATTGTGAGGTATTTCGTAGCGCAAAGTTTGAACTAACATCGCAATAGTGAGTTATCTTTTACAGTTTAGAAATATAAAAGCATTTAAACTTAGTACGCTGAGTAAAGACTGTATTTATCAGTGACAGGTTTAATTAATGTGGTTTTTTTCGGAACGAAGCCAACTCAACATTTTAGGAAATCCATTTGGCTGGGTGGGTAGTTCGCACATATACCATGAGTAAAGCATCGGATATCCGAAACCATGCCCATTTTGAAATGCATTAATGATTGAATTTGAACCACCTTTGTAGCCATCAGGATGAAAAACAACATCAGGTGGCAAGTTTATATGGACTATAGCAGCCCAAGACCAGGCGATTGCTGCCATTTCATCACTGGCAGAATGACCGAAATCCTTAGCATCCCCACTTATAGAGAATCTTTGCTCTTCTGTTGAAATGGCGATGTGTCCTGCTTCATGGAGGATATCTCCCGAATGTTCTAGTCGTTCTGTATCAATTAATAGCGCACCATTTTCAATTTTCATACCAGGTAAGAAAGTTGTTTCGCTAATTGAACATAAGGAGAAATCAATATCGACTTTTTTAAGGAAACTCAGAATTTTGTCAAATGTATCGTTATGCATATTGTTTAAATTTCTTTAGTGGTTTTGGTGAATACTCGCAGTGCAAACCTATTTAGATAATCATATATTTATTATTATAGCGACAACATGTCTTTTGATAAGGCTAATAGTTTCTTTTTACTTATAAAGTATCAAGCAAAGAGTCTACATGAGGTGTTGTATTTGGGGTTGAATATGATTGCCAGGTTGCAATTTAGAAACCTAACTGCGTAGTTAAATAAGCAGTTAACTTTGATCATTTATTCTGAAATATTGAACCGGTTCATAATAATTATTTTAATTTTATCACATTGTGGTATTTTCTAAGTTGACGCTTATTGATTATCGGTTATGTTGAATGCGCTTTTATTTAATTTACAATGGAGTAACTAAAATGAATAAAAAGTTAATTGGACTTTCAGCAGCTTCTTTATTGTCAATGAGTCTTTATGCTGGCGATTATGTAGGCGTGAGCTATAAAATGGTCGAAGTAAGTGAGGGGAGCTTTTCTATTGAGCCGAGTGCTATTGATGGAAAATATGGGCATATGTTAACGAATAATATTGCTTTAGAGAGCCGTTTTGGAATTGGTGTAGCGGATGATGAAGACGTTGGCATTGATTCAATGATAGGTATATTTGGTGCTTATCATTTTAAATTAGATAGTATCGTTACTCCTTATGCAATTGCTGGCTTTTCAAGTACAGAACTATCTGTTCCAGGCGGTGACTCTGTTACTAGAAATGATTTTTCGTATGGCATTGGTGCTGATATTTCAATAGATAAAAAATCATCCATTAGTGTGGAATATGTTCAATACTTCGATAAAGACTTTTTAGAGGGTACGGCCATTAGTGCCGGTTGGACCTACAGTTTTTAATCAATCGATTAACGATTATCTTACCCGTCAACTAAGCAACAAATTATTCGTTGCTTAGTTGCTAAATTTTAATGTTCCACAATTCGCTTATCTAAATAATATTTATTTTTGAGTTTTGTTCTACTATTCAAATGTAAATCTTTACAATTTTTTAAAGAATTTTATTGACGAATTTGCTGGCCTAGCTATTCTTACGCTTTCGAAATAAAATGAACACTTAATGGAGTAATAAAATGAATAAAAAAGTTATCGGATTGGCCTTGGCATCTTTACTTTCAGCAGGAGCGTATGCTGACAATTATGCTGGCGTAAGTTACAAAATGGTTGAAATTGATGGTGGCGGAGGGTCGGTAGAGCCAAGTGCAGTTGAAGGGAAATTTGGTAAATTATTTACTAAAAACTTTGCTGTTGAAGGAAGACTAGGAGTAGGTATCGCTGACGATGACAGCATTGATGTTGATAGTATGATTGGTGTTTTCGCTGCATATCATTTTATGCCAAAAGAAAAATTTAATCCTTATGTCATTTTGGGATATGCTCGAACTGAAGTTTCTTTTCCTGGCGGTTCAAACTCTGAGACTGATGTTTCATATGGATTTGGCGGTGATATTGCGATGAATCCTGGTTCTGCTCTTAATTTTGAGTATGTTAACTATCTCGATAAAGACGGTGTTGAAGCCACTGCAATCAGTGTTGGTTGGACTTGGAAGTTCTAATCTATCACTAAATATTAATAGGTGAAGTTGATAGAATTTTATTGGCTTCACCCATTCCAACACACAAAGCAATTAGATAAAGCCATCTTCCCACAAGTCATTTATAACCTCTCATTCTTCACGCTTTGTTTCAAATCGCCCCGATTCCTAAAACAGTAATTCTGTTCAAACTTTGAATCTCATCACGCCTTGTGTTTGAACGCCGTATCAGAATGTCTAAAAAGTATTCGTTACTATTAACTTGCAATAATAAAAATTAGCGAAAGTGAGTTTAGCTGTACCCGAAGGGAGTAATTTTTTCTTTGAGTTTGTGTGCTGGTTCACTTTTTAGCTGAATTGAAACGCACATGGCCGTGTCACTAGAGATAGTTTTTGGTTTGGACCAAGCGTTATGGATGTTAATGGCGGGTAATTAAAATGATGATAAACGGGATCATTCAACGTTTTACAATGCTTTTTAGAAAAGCGTTCTTACTTCTTTTACTAACGACTCTTCTAAGTGCTTGTGGAGGTGGGGAATCTGAAGATTCCGATACGGATAACGGCAATTCTGATGATGATACGACGGAAGTGTCTGGTAATGGTCTTTGGGCCCACAAATTCGATGGTAGTTGGACATTACTTCCCGATTTTGCCGCGCTAACTCCCGTTTCAAGCCAAATTGTTGAAACTGTAGGTACCCATGATTTAGGTGAAAGCGATTATGGGCTTGTGCTAAACGGTTTGATAACGATTGATTCCGCTGGACAATATGAATTTCATCTTAATTCTGATGATGGATCAAAACTTTATATCAACGGTCAACTGATAGCTGATAACGATGGCGCCCATGGTGCTGTTACTGTCATTTCAGATATGCTCTCTCTGGACACCGGAGATCACCAGCTTCGTATTGAATACTTTCAAGGTGGTGGATCTCAGTCGCTATCATTAAGTTATCAATTGAATGGTGGAGATGTTATCGCTGTACCACCATCGATGCTGTCGCACACCGATGACCATATTGATCCCAATTTCGGCATTGATGACGGTTCAGATGACGGCTCAGATGACGGTTCCGATGATGGTTCCGATGATGGTTCCGATGATGGTTCCGATGATGGTTCCGATGATGGTTCCGATGATGGTTCCGATGATGGTTCCGATGACGGTTCAGATGACGGTTCAGATGACGGTTCAGATGACGGTTCAGATGATGGAACCGGAGACGATCCTGATAGTTGTGATACCGATTCTCCAACCGCAACCAATAGTTTAGCGACAGAGCAACAACTTGTTGCTAATGAGTTTCTTGAGTCAACTAATGAAAATTATCGGCTTTATATGCAAGGCGATGGCAATCTGGTTCTGAGAGAACAAGCTTCGGGTAACGCCATATGGTCCTCTGGCACTCACAATCAAGATGCGGTTCGAGTTCGATTACAAGGCGATGGGAATTTAGTCATTCGCAATTCAGAGGGCGGAGCAGTTTGGTCCAGTCGAACCGCAGGTTCTGGCGCAACTTATTTGATGTTACACAACGATGGTAACTTAATTTTGCATAACGCGAGTGATGAAGCTGTTTGGCAAACCGATACTAGTGATGGCACCGAAGATTGTCCAACCGATGATTCTGGTGGTGATACAGATACGGGTTCCGATGATGATACCGGTGGCTCAGGTGATGGCACCGCAGATAGTTTGAATCGTTTCTCTTCTCCCGATGCAGCATTGTATGCACGAAATGATGATCGCCAACTTGGTTTTCCCCAAATTATAGACACTGGCTTTGGTGGTAATGGGCATTCTGTTACTTGGGATGGAAGAGTCATTGTTCGTAAACGTACTCAAGGCTGGTTCGCCACGGCATTTCGACCAGAACGCATTGCGCGCAATAGCGACGGTTCAGTGGATTTTAAACAGGGTGCTTTTGGTAGTGATTTGTTAATGCTCGCTAATGACGATGCACCAGATATGCAAATAAACTGGTTAGCTATTGTCATTGATCCTGCCGAAACTCGTGAAAATCCTTATCCTTCAGATGCCAACGGAAATTTCGCTGCAAACGGCACACATCGTACATACAAAGCACTGGTTTATCATACTTCTAAGCGAAATGGTGATAATGATCAAATGGGATTTCAACGAGCCACAATCATTGTTAGTGACGCGAATACCCGAAATGCGCAAGTATTAAGTGCAGAATTTACAACTGAATTTCAACGCTTTCAAACAACAGAAAATTTAGATTTTCGCTGTATCGAACCTTCGGCAACCATTGATGGACGATTGGTGATTTGTCAGGGACATCCAGACAATGACGGCCGAATTGATAACTTAGTTTATAGTTGGAATCATACGCCAGGTGGAGTTAACGATTGGAGCGTTCCAAAGTCAATCGCCAATATGTATTGGGATGATAAGGATACATTGGTTGATGGTCTTCCTTTCTATGTGCGCTACCCGATTGCCGAACGTCCGTTATTAGACGCGACAGGTAACGATTATAATCCAGGTGAATTAGTTAAAGGTGCTTACCCTTGGGTGAGTCGAGATGGCTCCGAGTTATTTTTCCAAGCTTCACGAGAGGGCGTAAGTGCCCGAAGAACGGCGACGACAGTAGTTGGGCGATGGACAGGTTGGACTTTTCGACATATTGATGGGCCAATCAATCCAATGCGCGGTAAAAGCCGACTCTTCTTATCTTCTCCAGGAGCTTTTACGACCATGTGGGCTCCGTTCAAAGACGTCGATGATTTGAAAATTCCTTATTCTTTACGGGGACCGGTCTATCCAATTATTGGAAGTAACTCGCGTGATTATTCTGAAGTAGGATTCAACGATTATCTCGACGGCAATTTTATTCTTTATTATGGAATGAATGAGCAAGTCAATCGTGCCGGAAGTTATCAAGTTAATAAAACCAATGATACGTCGGGCAACTTTAATAATGGGGAGTTAATTGGCGCAAAATTTCCGCTTGAGTTTAATGAGCAAGATGAAATTGTTGGCCGTTATGGACAGGCGATTTATTTTAACGGCGGTGACTATATCCAGGTAACAAAAAATAGAGGTTGGAGTTCTTTAGCGAATGGCTTCACTATCGACTTTTGGGTAAAGAAAGTTAATGGTAGTGGTACAATTCAATTATTTAATATGCAAGATGGAATTTCGGTATCGCTTGCCAATGGTAGCAATTTAAAGGCTGAAATATGGGATTCTGAAGGTAGCTCTCAACGATTAACTGGTCCATCGATAACCACCAACGAATGGCAACATGTTGCATTAACTTTTGATGCAACAACAAAGGAAATGAAACTTTATTTAAATGGCATGACTCGTGCCGAACAAATTGCATCTAATTTTGGGGCGTTAAACACTACCGGACAAGTCAGAGTTGGTCCTCAGAACTCAAGTGGCTTGTTACTATTAGATGAAGTGAAAGTGTCGAATGTTAAGCGTTTAAACTATGAAATTGGTTACTATGCAAACGTAGATATTCATAGTGAAGCGAGTTCCACTCTTAAGGCAATGATTCCCTCGCATTTGCAGTCATTAAGCGGGCAGGCTATTTCAATCGACAATTTCAGTGAATCAGCAGCGGAGTTAGGTGAAGATTTATTTAATGACGTTATGCTGTCTAAAAATCGAGAGACTTCATGCGCAACCTGTCATGATCCAGAAAGAAACTTTACCGATGGACTCGCAATTGCTGAGGGCAATGAACCAACGGATGCTGGTGTTAGAAATACGCCAACTTTATTAAACCGATTGTTTTCGACATTTCAAGGTTGGAGTGGAAGTGCGGGTAGTTTAGATCGACAAGCGTCAATACCCATTCAGGCTGAGCATGAAATGAACTTACCGATGAATGAATTGATTTCACGTTTAAGCACAGAAGGTGAGTATGCATCGCGTTTTCAAAGTGTTTTTGGTGAAGGACCGAGCGAACAAACGATCAATTCTGCTTTAG
The DNA here is from genome assembly GCF_007570825.1 of Pleionea sediminis. Lineage (GTDB taxonomy): Bacteria > Pseudomonadota > Gammaproteobacteria > Enterobacterales > Kangiellaceae > Pleionea > Pleionea sediminis. The sequence goes on from NZ_SUNB01000005.1 coordinate 187,597, forward strand.
CGAGTTTCCAGGCGATTCAGTTTTCGCCAAGAACTCGCGTTGATGATTTTAAAGCTGGTGATCGTTCTGCATTAACTGATTCAGAATACCGAGGTTTCTTGTTATTTGAAGGTAAAGCGCGTTGCAGTGGTTGTCACTCCGGTGATAACTTTACCGATGAAAGTTTTCGTAGTACAGGTCTGGTAACGAGCGATGATATTGGTCGCGCTGAAATGACGTCTCGAGATCGCGATTTCAAATTATTTAAAGTGCCGACTTTAAGAGGTATCAGCCAAACTGCGCCTTACATGCATAATGGTAGCATTGCGACTTTACGAGAAGTGCTTGATGCCTATAATGAGGGCTCAAATGAGCAGGTCGTAATCGATACCGATATTAAGCCATTAGAACTGACCGACAGTGAAATCACTGACTTGCTCAACTTCTTGAATGCTTTGTAAGCTTGAGTTTTCTAGTGAGAAGAAGGCCCGTATAGCGGGCCTTTTTAGTGGCTGGTTTTTAACCTTTTACAAAAACATAAACGAAGCGATTGGTTTTTCTGCGCAAATCTTTTTCAAAAACACTGACGTTCATGGGGTCGTTTGTATTAACTAATACATCGGAAGAATTTATTAGTTTAAATCCACTTTCTTCTAGTTGTTTTCTCGCAAAAACGCTTTCGATGCGATGCAGGTTTTGAGCGTCGTTTTTGCCACGTCCTGGTAAACTCTCATGATCGATAATTAATAGCTTTCCGCCAGGTTTTAATGCTTTATAAAGTTGAGGAATCGCTTTATCAAAAGTCACGTCCCAGCCGTTATCTTTATAAAATAAATCGTGAAAGCCTAAAACAAAAAAGACACTGTCATATTTGGCGCTTCCTAACTTAAAATTATCGACCTCACTGATTATTTTAGAAACATTATTAAGTCGATTGTTTGCTAGCCTTTTTTCGAGCTCTTTACCAATATAGGGTAGGTAGGCTTTATTGTTATGAAGTGTCACAGAGCCGGATGGTCCAACTGCTCGAGAAATCAATTCTGAGTAGTAACCTCCACCACCAAGAAAATCGAGTACCGAGTCACCAGGTTTAACTCCAACCAGTTCAATGATTTTCTCAGGATGGCTTGTTTTGTCGCGAGTTAAATCTTCTGGAGAGCGGAGAGTTAAATCAATGGCTGAAGCATTAACGGCGGCGAAGAGCAAGACCAATACTAAAGGAGAGAGGCGTTTAGATTTTTTCATGTAGAATCCTCGGTAAGTGAATTTGAAGTGATTCTACTCGATATCATCTTTTCCTGATCTTTAATAAAGCCTCATAGATGTAACCAGGTATTAGACTATTTAAATTTTATTCAATCTAGAATGAGCATCTATTTATAATAAATCAGTCACTTAGCTGTCGTTTTTAATGCTGATATCGAATTGGGCTATGGAACGGGATGAGTTTGAATCTCGGTCATCTAGAGTGACGCGAAAACATTAATTTTTCAGTGTTTGATATAATGTTCGTCTAAACTAAAGGTTACTCTTGGCATTCCATGGAGACGCCTATGAATCGAAAGCAGGAGTCGCTTCAAGCTTTATCCCAAAGCGGAACGGTCAATGAAAAATTATCCGTTCTACATAAGACAGTGAAAGAACAACATCCGTTTGTAGCTAGAATTGCTGTTGCTTTGTACGATACTTCAACGGGAAGTGTTCGAACGTTTGCTTATAGTAGTGATGATAGAACACCGTTAAAGCATTATGAGACTCAATTGGAAAACTGTCATTCGTTAAAAAAAGTGGCCGAATCAAAATCGCCACGTGTAATAAATGACTTAACTACTTATCAGTTGGATTCTAAAAATGAACATTCTAAAACGTTAGTGAATGCTGGGTTCGAGTCCAGCTATACGTTACCTATGATTTGGGAAAATTATTTTTTCGGATTTATTTTCTTTAATGCTAAAGAGAAAAACGTATTCCATGATCGAGTATTATCTGACTTAGATATGATTGGACATATGATTACGTTGATAGTGTTTAACGAACGTTCCAGGGTAAGAACATTATTAGCAACCATTAAATCCGCTTTAGATATTACCCACTCAAGGGATCCAGAGACGGGAAATCATATTGAGCGAATGTCACGTTATGCAAGAATAATTGCCAGAGAAGTGGCTGTACAATATCAATTGGACGATGCTTTTGTTGAACATGTCTACTTGTTTGCACCATTGCACGATATTGGCAAAGTTAAAATACCAGATAGTATCTTGCTGAAGAATGATAAATTAACTGAGAGTGAATTTGAAGTTATGCGAACGCACTCAGAGGCTGGCAAAAAGCTCGTGGAGAAGTTACTTGATAATTATGGACTATCCGGCGTAACCCACATTGATATGCTGAAAAATATTGTACTTTACCATCATGAAGCGATTGACGGATCGGGCTACCCTAGCCACTTAAAAGGATCGCAAATACCGCTCGAGTCGAGAGTCGTCACTGTAGCCGACATTTTTGATGCACTCACCAGTGAGCGTCCCTATAAAAAAGCATGGACTAATGACGAAGCTTTTAAAAAGTTAGATGAGTTAGCAAAAGATAAAGTGGATCCTGACTGTGTTGCAGCTTTAAAAAAGCATCGTGATAAAGTGGAACAGATTCAAAAACATTTTCAGGAAAATCCTTTCGGTTAAAGATTGTTTTTAGCATGATTAAAACGGATTATATGCCTGACTGACTTTTCACTTCTAACTGTAAATCATATTAATGTGTTTTAGATTTGTTTACCTTTGCCTGGTGAAAAATCAATCTCTCTGGTTATACGATCCGCAATGAAACCGTAAGCGATTTGTAAGTAAGTTTGTTGTTGATCGTTCTCTGAAGACCAAATACTCGCAATTTAGATTCTCCTGATATTCAATTAACCTATTGAAAAATAACAATAATTGTAAGTGGTAAGATGAGGTCAGTTAGCTTATCAATTGGAAATCAAAATAAAACCCCCATTTCATAATCCCTTTAAGAAGAAATTCTGTTTGCAATTCTTGGCAAGTTTTTTACCATTTTACGAGATTTTTTAGTATGGTATGCGGTCAAAATAATTTGTACATGAAGTTTAGGTTTATCAGGAGGTAAGATGAGAAAGTCATTAGTAGCGCTGGGTGTAGCCGCCGCTCTTGGATTAACAGCTTGCAGTCAATCAGATGATTCGTCTGATGAGAGTGTGGCAAAAGCGAAAAGCGTTAAAACCGTCCCAGAAAAAGCTGATTCAAAAACAAAAACGGAAGACTCTCAAGGCAAGGCCGAGATGGGAAGTTTCGGTGTCGAGTTAGATGCTCGAGACTTAAGTGTTAAGCCGGGTGACGATTTCTTTATGTATGCTGGCGGAACCTGGTATAAAAACTTTGAAATGCCCGCGGATAAAACTCGATTTGGAGCTTTCGATAAACTGGCCGATCGCAGTGAAGCGCAAGTCAAAGCCATAATTGATGATCTTGCCGATAAAAAAGATCTCAAGGGTGAGGCGAAGTTAGTAGCTGATTTTTATAATGCTTATATGGATGTCGAAGCCATCAATAAAAAAGGTATTACTCCTATTAAGCCGGTTTTAGATTCCATTACTAACATCAAAGATGTTGCTGGTTTAACCTCAACGTTCGGAAAAGCTTGGTTGGAGAATAGCGAGTCTCCACTGTCTGGCGGTATGTGGTTTAATCGTAAAAATCCTGATCAATATCAGTTCACTTTAGGAGCAAGTGGTTTAGGAATGCCAGATCGCTCTTATTATTTGGAAGACGGTGAGCGTTTCGCAAAATACAGAGATGAATATGTAAAACACATCGCTCAAATGCTTGAGTTTGCTGGTGAAGACAAAGCTCAAGAAAAAGCTCAAGCTATTTTAGATTTGGAAACAAAAATAGCAGAAGCACATTGGCCACGAGAAAAACGTCGAGACCGAGATTTAACTCTGAATCAATTTGATCGTTCTGAGTTTGAAAAAGAATTTTCAGGATTTGACTGGAGTGCCTTTTTTAAATCATCGGGCTTTAAAATTCCTCATATCAATGTCTCTCAGCCAGAGCCAGTAAAGAAAGTTATAGAGCTCATTAATAATGAGCCGCTGGACGTTTGGAAAAGCTATTTGACGTATCACACGATCAGTAATAATGCGTCACTATTGTCTGAAGATATTTACAAAACAAACTTTGAATTCTTCGGAAAAACGTTACGCGGTCAACAAGAACCTCGTCCTCGATGGAAACGGGCTATCAGTCAAATGTCGGGAACCGAGTCACTCGGATTTGCAATTGGCAAAGTTTATGTCGATCGTTATTTTCCTGAGTCATCGAAAGAACAAATGTCTGAGCTTGTCGAAAATCTTCGGACTGCTTTAGGTGAGCGTATTGAAAACTTGGACTGGATGGGAGAGGAAACTAAAGTTAATGCGCTGGAGAAGCTAAAAGCATTCCGCCCTAAAATTGGCTATCCTGACGAGTGGCCTTCGCTTGATGGATTAGAAATTACATCTTCGGATTTAATGAAGAATGTTCGTAATTTAAGACAGTTTTTCCAGGAGAAAGAAGTTGCACGTGAGTTAGAAAAAACGGATCGAGAGCGTTGGGGTATGGTGCCGCAACGAGTGAATGCCTACTATAACAGTTCATTCAACGAGATTGTTTTTCCTGCTGCAATATTACAGCCTCCGTTTTTCGATCCGAATGCTGATCCTGCGGTGAACTACGGTGCGATCGGTGCTGTGATAGGTCACGAAATGGGACACGGTTTTGATGATCAAGGCTCTAAATCGGACGCGAAAGGTATTCAAAGAAATTGGTGGACGGACGAAGATCGTGCCGCGTTTGAGAAAAAGGCAGATATGCTAGCTGAGCAATACAGCCAATATGAGCCTATCGAAGGTAATTTTGTGAATGGCCGTAATAGTTTGGGTGAGAATATCGGAGATGTCGGTGGGCTTTCAATGGCCTATCATGCTTATAAACTCAGTTTGAATGGCAAAGAAGCACCGGTTATTGAAGGGCTTACTGGTGATCAACGTTTCTTCCTTGCTTGGGCGCAAGTATGGCGAGAAAAACGAACAGAAGAATCTATGCTTTCGCAATTGCGAGCGGGAACGCATGCTCCTGGGCGTTTTAGAGCTCTAGCGCCACGTAATCACGATGCCTGGTATAAAGCATTTGATGTTAAACCAGAAGATGATTTGTACTTACCACCCGAGAAACGCGTAAAAATTTGGTAATTTAAATGTGCAATAAAAAAGCCGGCATATGCCGGCTTTTTTATTGGACGAAATGAATCGTTGGTCAATTACATATTGTCGAGTTGATTGACAATTTGATTGTACTCTTTGCCTTTAATTTGATCTTTGTATTGTTGAACCAGTTGATTGCGCTTTCTCATTGAAAGACGAGACGCTAAATTGCGGCCCATATCGGCGATATGGAAGAAATAGTTTCGACCTGAAATACGGTCGTAAACAATGTAAGTACAACTTCCACGTGTGTATCCAAATGACGCATCATCTTTTGGCTGTAATTCGATGAGTGATTTCATTGCGACATCGTTATTGACTTCAGATTTCTCTACACCGTCTTTGCGAATGATAATGTCATCACATCGGCCTGTAGGGTAGCGCAATTGAATATTTCTTGATATGTAGCTATTCGCTTGGCTGCCTAACTCGGTTAGTTTTTGATGCAAAGAGTTCGCAATGGCAACAACATAAGCATGATCAATTTCACCCTGCAATTCTTTTTCAACAAAAACAGCAATTGTTAATGCCGCTGCTAACGAATAGCTGCCTGTCAGTAAGTAGGCATTGTCATTATAACTATCACGATAGGCGCGATGGTTTTTCAATGAGGTTGCATAATTAATTAACAGTGGAAGAATCGACAAGTCAGGTGAATCGTCTTGTGCAGATGCATTGTAATATTCCATCATGTCTTGAAATGAGAGCAGTTCACTTTTCGCATCTTCGACATCGCTGGTTAAAACAACTTCGCGAACAATATTTTCGATTTGTTGTAATGATTGCTCATGCAATAAAACGTAGTCAGGGCCGCCAGATCCAAACAGTGCGTCTTTAATAAATGATTTAACGCCATTAACAATAGCGCTTTTTGCTCCGGATAAAATCCAACCGCCAACTGTTGACATGGTAATGGGATCAACAACTGATTGTTGTTCCATCAAAACATGATTGACACTGTGTTTTTCAGTGGCGATCTCTGGAACTTCTTCAAGTTTTTTTGCAGAAGTTAGTGTACTAAAAACTAAAGCAGAACAAACCAATAAATGTTTCATAATTAAAAATCTCCTTTAAAAATAAGAATAAAAAATGCACATTGATTTATCTAATCGTCCGTAACGTGCAGGCTGCAATCTATTGATCTCTTTCGATCAACTCAATATCAAAAGGTTAAAATACGGAGCAAGTTCATCAATAAGTGCTTATATATGTCTAAAGGAGATATTGGTGAGTTCAAATATAAACCAAGTTTATACTGAGCTTTGATTTTAAGAATAAGAGAAGTGTTAATAAAGGATGAAAGAATAAACAATTAACAAAGAAAGGATACTTTAAAAATTAAAAATTAATTGTTTTGCGTATAAAAAAAAGCCCGCTTTTGCGGGCTTTAAATCTGTATTAGCTTAGTACTATTTGGTTTTTCGTAGAAGTCTTGTTAAACCTAACAAGAGTATCGATCCAAATGCGAGTGAACCGCCGCCAGAGCCGCCGCCACTGCGTTTGTTTTTAACCGTTACGGTTACTTGCGCCGTGCTTGAACCACCCTTACTGTCGCTAACCGTTACTTCAAATCCAAGTGTTGAATCTGCAGTGACACTCGGAGCAGTAAACGTAGCAAGTGCCGAGTTAGCGTTTTGTAAAGTGACATTGGTTCCACTGGTTTGAGCCCAGCTGAAAGTTAATTGATCGCCATCGGGGTCACTACTTGAAGAAGCGTTGAGCGTAACGGTTCCGCGTTCGTCAACTTCGATTGATGCATTGGCAACTTGAGCAACCGGTAATTGATTTTGCTTATCAACGGTTACAGTAACCTGCTGGGTATTTGAAGCACCTGAAGGATCTGAGACGGTAACTTCAAAAATGAAGTCTGTTGCTTCATCCACACTTGGTGCAGTAAAGCTTGCTTGAGCCGTTGTTGCATTTTCAAGAGTGATGGTATCACCACTAATTTGCGTCCAACTGAAAGTTAAATCATCGCCATCAGGATCGCTACTGGGTGAAGCATCAAGCGTCACGTTTTCGCCTTCTTCAACACTGAGTGATGACTCGGTAACTTCAGCCACAGGAACTTGATTAATGTCGTTAATCGTTACTGTGACTTGAGCGGTACTGCTACCTCCGAAGCCGTCAGATACGGTAACTTCAAATACAGCCTCAGATGTATCGCTAACGGTTGGTGCGGTAAAGTTGGCAACGGCGCTATTCGCATTTTCAAGCGTGATTGTGTCACCGCTGATTTGAGTCCATGAGAAAGACAGCGCGTGTCCTTCAGCATCAGTACTGCCCGAAGCATCTAAGGATACAGACTCACCTTCGTCAACTGTAATGCTATCGGCAGCAAGATCGACGACGGGTGCTGTATTTTCAGCATCGATACAGGTAGTTTCACCGGCAAGGTTTATTGCCCATGAATTGATGGTTCCGGTATCTTGTCCTGCGCCATCAACAACACTCAATGTCCATTCACCAGCCAACGTTTTTCCTTCGAAGGCAGCTAACGATTCTGCAGCATCGAAATCGCCAGGAATGTTACCGATAATATCATCGGCAGAACCACCAGAAGGACTACGTAGAAGAACTGAAGTATCATCGGGACCAGTCAGTCTTATTGTCAGATCGCCAATCCAGGTATGGCTGATGTTTAAATCAATGGAGAATGAGTCTGCATCGATTGTTTGATCGCCAGTATCAAATGTGATGGTCGAAGTTACGCCATCAGGATCATTGTCTGGGATACTCGTCGCAGTTTCGTTGGTTTCTGTCACTGTGGCCGTTTGACCGGTTGGTAATTGATAGTTAGCCAATAAACTTTCTGCTGTACCATTGGCGGTATATTCAACGTTAAGGGCTAAGTCGATTGGTGCACCACAAACATGGTTTGCCGGCACAGACACTTCAAACAGTGACGTGTTGTTGGCAGTTTCTCCGGCACTTAAATCTGGGTATCCGCTTTCTGAAACTGGAATTTCGATATTGGCTGTTGTGCTCGATAAGGTGCCTGTGACATTGGTAATATCAAATTGACCGATATTTTCCATTGGGATTTGCACGTTAAATGTTTCGCCCGGATCAATGTCACCATCGTTGCCGGTATTAGAAACAACCAGCTCACCTTCTGCCAGGAATGACTCGAGAATACTCACTTGTCGGAATTTGGCACTTAACACTTGAGCGTGTGGACCATCGGGAAAGAGTGTTGCTGCCGTGGCAACTGTTTCTCCGGCCAGGTCACGCATTTTTAATCCAGAACCTAATCCGAATTGTGCTTCGAGAATAATTTGATCGACTTCTTCTCGAGTTTGGCCCTGGTTAATGAGCTCGATTAACGACTGGAATAATGGCGTCGACCAAAGCTCATCTCCCAGTTCACCATTGACGGTTGCATGAGCGCCGTAATTTTGTGAATGGTCATAAGTGAAGCCAGTTTGATCCATAACGCGGCCGGCCCAGCAGCTGCTGTGACCATCCCAGGTGAAAACCCAATTTGGATTAAAGGTTGGCCCATTAGCAGTACTGTAACTGTAAGAGCCGGCCCAGTAATCTCCAAAGCCTTCACCCATGGCACCCGTGTCACCGCCTGACCAGTTACTGTTAATGGAGTGATTGATAGCGTGACCGTATTCGTGAAGGATTACATCGGCATCTTCGTTATCGTCGACACAGCCGTGACCAAAAGCCATTCGGTTAGCACCGGGTTGGAAATAGGAGTTGTCATCGCCATTGGCACCATTCGCGTCTGCGACAATGGCACCTTCTTGAATGCCTGAATCGCCAGTAAAGCCAAGTGATTGCATGTACCGTTGATTTTGGTCAACGTGGAAGTAGGTCATGACGTCATTAAAGGCGACATCACCTCGTTTCTGATCCCAGTTACCCGTCGTTGAAGTGCTAGGGGCCGATGTCGGCGAATCCCAATCTTCGATGGAAACCCATGGGCCCTGTAAGCTATAGGTGCCATCGGCTAAAGTAATGTCTTCTAATGTTCGTGTTACGTAGGCTGCGTCAAAAGCAGAATCGGGTGAAGTATCAACAAGAGAACCATCGTTTAATGTTGTGCGTGGATCGGGATCAAATACCAAGGCACTTCCGGTTGCCATGACACCTTGTTTTTGAGTTTTTTGAGCCGTTTTTGCTTGAAACTGACTCAGAGCTGTTGTGAAGGAAACAGCTGCTTTATTGTGTTTAAACTGCCATTTTTTGTCTTTTGCATTGGCACTTTTGTCGATCGGCAAATCGGTTCGATATACCTGGATAAGCTTTCCAGTATTCGCATTAATGATTTGCTCCCATTCTCCGCGAGGTGCGGTTGCATTGATGCGAGTCACGTAAACTAACTCGAGACGCTGGCCAACTGGTAGGTAAACGAGTTCTGCTTTGGGCTCAGCTTGTAACTCACCATTGGATTGTAAGTTTTGCCAACTCAGTTCAAGAGAGCGATTGGCTGATAACGTTGATTTCGACTTTTGAGGTGCACTTTTGTAAGGATAAAGGTTATTAAACACTCTAACTTTTGACGCATCGCTATTGTCTATTGAAACGATAAGCTCACCACGCCAAACCGGAATTCCATTAACTTTTTGCTGATAGTGGTAGTGCGTTGCGGTTAAACTTTTTTTCGTTTTGTACAAAGAGACTTGGTTTAACAGTTCATTCAGTTCACCGTGAAGTTTGGAGCCTTGGATGGCGGATAATGGATTGTTGAGGTGTTTGTGATTATTGAGTTTGAAGTGAACGATTTTGCTGCTTTGACGGTGGTCGGTGTGTTCTGAAAGACTTTGTTCGGCCAAGGCTAGAGTAGAGCCAGATGCGAGTAGCGTCGATAGAATTACCTTCGACAAGGTGTTCTTCTTAAAGTGTCCCATTTTAGGTCCTTACATTTTTATACGAATTTTTAGAGTTGTAAGCGCAATTTTTATTATTTTTATTTTGCGATGCTTCGATTCTAAAGGACTTGGGTTTAAGATTTTGTGGTACTATTAACATTCAGCTCAGGTAATAATACCACTCTTTATGTACTATTTTTCGACCAGTTACGGCGTGGTTGCTGGTTCATTTTTATCAGGACAACTAGACAACTCGTCCCTCAAGAAGCAACCTTTTTTCGAACATTGCTAAATAGGCTGGCATGGCTTCTTCGGCTATTCGTTGCTGCTCAGTGGTTAGTTTAATTTCTTTTTGGGACGTACGTTTGAAGTGAGTGCTTTGCTCAACGGATGCGTACCAGTAGGGTGCCCAAACACCATCACTGTCTCTTTTTCCGCTTGGCCATTGCAACATTTGTTGATCAAATGGAATAGACAAGTGAGTGCATAGTTGCGATAGCATTTGCTGTGGGTGGTTTAAAACATCATCGGACTCAATAATGGGTATTTTTTGCTCAGTGAGTTCACAAAGTTCTTCATACAACTCAAACTGTCTCAGTACTCCAATATCATCTTGATTGACGGTAGGTCGGGAGCGAACATAGGACGCTACCACTGCGTGGGGATTTCTGATTAAGAAAACATGGGCTAGCGATTTTGCCCAATCCATGGAGTTCCCACGGAGCATATGATGAGTCATGTGTTTTTGATAAAAAATCGGAGATTCAACGTCAACTTCGGTGAGTTGCTGCTGTACTTCTCGCCAGCTGGTTGACTGTGACTCGATGATTTCTTGAAAGCCTGGATGATTAAAGCCGGTCTCTTTTAAGTAGCACGCATAAAAAGGTTCATCGACGACCGAGCAATCGGGACGATTTTCCCAGCTGCGCATCATCGCTGTTGATATGTTGCGTGGACCAGACCACATGGCAATACGCTTGGTCATTAAGCATCCTCCTGATGACAAGATTGTTCAACTAGAGCTGCGTAAAGATTGGATAATTTTTGCGTCATTGGTCCCATAGATTCATTGCCGATGGATCTTCCGTCCACATTAATAACCGGTGTGAGGCCGCCAAAGGTTCCCGTGCAAAAAGCTTCATCGGCAGAGTAAACATCGGTGAGGGAAAAGTTTTTCTGAAAAACCGGAATATTGTTTTCTTCGCAGGTTCGAATGACATTGGCGCGCGTGATACCTCCCAGGCAATAGTCACCACTGGATGTCCATACTTCACCATTACGAACAATAAAAAAGTGCGTCGAATTGCAAGTGGCAACAAAGCCATGAGGATCGAGCATAAGTGCCTCGTCGGCACCGGCTTTTGTCGCTTGAATACAAGCAAATATACAGTTTAATTTAGAGTGAGAGTTGAGTTTGGGATCTTGGACATCTGGATAACCGCGTCGCACATGAACAGTAAATAATTTAAGACCTGGATTGGGCACTGAAGCTTTGTACTCTGGAATAATAACGATGGTTGCTGGTGTTACTGTTATTCTTGGATCTTGATAGGGCGTTGCTTTTTCACCGCGAGTAACCATGAGTCGAATGTGCACGCCATCATGCATATCATTTGCTTCAAGTGTTGCGTAGATTCTTTCCACCAACTCTTTTTTGCTGAGCCCAATGTCCATATCTAATGCTTTCGCGCCTGAGAATAATCGCCCCATATGAGAATCAATAAATGCGAGTTTTCCCTGATGCAAACGAATGCCTTCCCAAACGCCATCGCCCAAAATAAATCCACTATCAAAAACACTGACTTTGGCTTCTTCCCGTGGATAAAGTTTGCCATTAATATTAATTTGAATAGACGCATTGCGTGGATCGTTTTGATAATTGTGAGCACCAAATCCCATAGAAATCACTCATAAATAAATTAGTAGAAAGCTAGACTAACGTATTCCTTGAGTTCCGCAAAACAAAATTAGACACATCTGATCATTTCGCTAACCCTATAGTTTCATAATATAAAGTGGTATCGAGACGACACTCTAAATAAGTATCAACAATTTGTTTTGACAAATGAAAGAAATCAAAAAGGCAATTTTCTTTCATGAATAACTAGATAGATCATCAAATCAAATAAAAAATCTCGAACAAAAATGAAAAACTATCTCACCTTGGAACATCTTGTCATTTAATTGTAATGAACTCTACTTTGCTGCCTAATCTTTAAACAGCTGGCTTGATTGAAGGAGTCATTTGATAGGGCAAGTATCAGGCCAGTGTGATTTTATCTTAAACAAAGAGAAAAACGAGGAATGCAAAAATGAAGACAATAAAAGTAAGTTTGTCGTTTTTGCTTTTCGGAATTTTAAGTAGTATTCCTTTAAGCGGAATTGCGAAGACATCTGTAAAAAATGAAAAAATAATTAGCGTACTCGAAGATGAAAAGCAAAACGATAATTTCTATCGTGTTTATTTTCCAAATGAGACTTTAGGTAACAAATTAGCAATAACTTTTCACAGTCAGCTCAGAGCAACTTTTAAAGACAAGGGTTACTCTGTATTAGAACTTAGTGAGAAGGATATTGAACGGTTAAAGCCATTCGGCTTTAAAATTGTTAAAGCACATGAGTTTATTCGACAAGAGAAGCAGCGTCTTGAAGGGTTGCAACAGCAACTCCGACAAAAACAGAATCTTCTCGAACAATCTGCGATCCCTGGTTATGATTGTTATGAAACCGTTGAAGAAACATTTGCGACAGCCGAATCAATGGTAACTGATTTTCCACAACTGGCATCGTGGATTGATGTTGGTGACTCTTGGGAGAAGTCAACTGGACAAGGTGGTTACGATATCAAAGTGTTAGTGTTGACCAACCAAAACAACGCGTTTGAAAAACCCAAATTATTTATCAATAGTGCGATTCACGCACGCGAATACACAACGGCACCGCTCAACTTAGATTTTGCTCGATGGTTGGTTGAAGGGTATGCAACTAACGCCGACGCGCGTTGGATATTGGATTATCACGAAGTCCATCTGATGTTGCAGACCAATCCTGATGGTCGAAAAATGGCAGAGGGTGGAAGTAGTTGGCGAAAGAATACCAATCAAAATTTTTGTGGGGCAACGTCAAGTCGGCGCGGTGCCGATCTGAATCGAAACTTTAGCGATCGTTGGAATATAACCAATGGACGTGGTTCGAGTGGTTGGGAGTGTAGTGATACTTATCGTGGGCCTTCTGCTGGATCAGAACCTGAAATTCAAGCGATAGAAAATTACATTCGCTCCATTTTTCCCGATCAACGTGGACCTAATGACGATGATGCAGCACCACTTACCGCAACCGGAATGCACATCGATATTCACAGTTACTCAGAGCTTGTATTGTGGCCTTGGGGTGATTCTGACGAACCGGCACCTAATGGCAGTCAGTTGCAAGCCTTAGGACGTAAGTTTGCTTTTTTTAATGGTTATATGCCACAACAGTCGATAGGGTTATACGCGACCGATGGAACCAGTGACGGAGTGAGTTACAGCGAGTTAGGCGTTCCCGCCATTACTTTTGAATTAGGCACCAGTTTTTTTCAACGTTGTTCCACGTATGAGAACACTATTAAGCCGAATAATTTACCGGCATTAATTTATGCGGCTAAAGTTGTAAACGCACCTTATGTGACACCATCCGGTCCCGATACTTTACAAGTGTCATTGAGTGATAACGCATCGACCGACGGTGTACCTGCAGGAATCGCAGTGACCTTAACGGCGAATACCAGCGATTTACGTTTTAGCAATCGTAATGGGACTGAACCGACTCAAAACATCGCTTCTGCGGAATATTATATTGATGTTCCACCCTGGCAATCTGGTGCGACAGCAATTCCTTTGACTGCAGCGGATGGTAGCTTTAACGCTAAGCAAGAATCGGTCACTGGAACGATTGATACCAGCAATTTATCGGTGGGTGAACACATTATATTTGTTCGGGCGAAAGATACGTCGAATATTTTCGGTGCGGTATCGGCTGTCTTTTTGCAAATTAATAATGAGGAACCACCTCTACTGGATTTTTCTTACGATTGTAATGGACTTGTATGTTCGTTTCAGGCATTAACCAATGGCACTGTTGCTGACTATCAATGGGACTTTGGTGATGGTAATTCGGGCAGTGGTCAACAAATAAGTTACGAGTATTCATCCGGTGGAACTTACTCAGTGACTCTGATTGTTACCGATGCGCAAGGTAACTCTGATAGTTTAAGTAAAGCGATAAATGTCTCAGGGGTAGATGATAGTTCGCTAGAAAATGGGATACCAAAAGCCGATCTATCGGCTGCACAAGGTGAGGAAATCAGATACTTAATGAACGTGCCTCCTGATGCGAGAAATCTATCCTTTGTTATCAAGGGCGGTACCGGTGACGCTGATTTGTACGTTCGATTTGGCGCAGAGCCGACAACCAGTGAGTATGATTGTCGCCCATATCGAAATGGTAATAGTGAAGTTTGTACGATAGATAACATTCAAACCGGCACTTATTACGTAATGTTGCGTGCCTATCGAGATTTCCGTGGGGTGAGTCTTACCGGATCTTATGATGTTGGTCCAATTGACGATGGCTCTTTTGAGGAATTGAATGTTTCCGGTGCACAAGGTGAATGGAAACACTATCAAATCGACTTACCTGCAGGTACCAGTTTATTGAAAGTTTCTATTGAAGGTGGAACCGGTGATGCCGATCTTTATGTGCGTCAAGGCAGTGAACCGACGACCAACCAATACGAGTGTCGACCGTATCGTTGGGGCAATAACGAAAGCTGCTCTTTCAATAATCCAGGCGCTGGGACTTGGTTTATTAGCTTGAGAGGATATTCGGAATTTAGTGGTGTTAATATCCGTGCAAGCTGGAGTGATAATTAGGCGAGGAGGGTTCTCGTTAATTCTTAGGAGGTGAAAGGATTCACCTCATTCAATATTCTTATGATTTTTATTTTTCAATCAATCGACGCATTCGACGTTTTGTTTTTCGTTCGTTGGATAGTCGCTATTATCTGATGGTATATTCTTCAAGACTTCTTTATCGCCTAACTCTAGCTTAAATGATGTGAGTTCTTTGTAATGCTTTCGACATAAAGAGATGTATCTTTCATTACCGCCAATTTCGATTTGCGCACCTTGAGTGACAGGCTTTCCTGAGGCATCAACTTTGGCAATAAAATTGGCTTTTTTCCCGCAATGACAAATCGTTTTCAGCTCGATGAGCTTGTCAGCCCAGGCCAACAAGGCTTCGCTACCTTCAAAGGTATCGGCTTTAAAATCGGTACGAATGCCAAAGGTTAAAACAGGTATGTTTAAATTATCAACGATTTCAGTAAGTTCATACACTTGTTTTCGTGATAAAAATTGAGCCTCGTCAACTAAAACACAGTCCACTTGATGGGATAATCCTTTTAGATGGTTTAAAAAGCTGAACGCTTGATTAAACGGGTAAGCTTCTTCGCTTAGTCCTGTTCTTGAGGCCACCAGATTTTTACCGTAGCGATTATCAATTTCGGGAGAATAAATGGCCGTGGTCATACCGCGCTCGCGATAATTGAAAGAGCTTTGTAGCAGGTAGGTCGATTTACCGGCATTCATTGAAGAGTAATAAAAATAAAGTTGTGCCATAACGACCCAATATCTGAAAGCTATCGCTGAATTATATCGTTGACGATGTGTGATGCAAGTGCCGATAGGCCCTGAGCAATAACATTGTTATAATTTCCACAAAATGAACCAAGAAAGAAGCATTATGCAGATTGTTGATTACAAAAGCGCTGAAGCACCTAAATTATTTGTTGAGTCACTGAGGGAAACGGGGTTTGGTGTGTTGGAAAATCATCCTATCGACCAAAACTTAGTCAACTCCATTTACGAAAAGTGGCAAGCTTTCTTTGATAGTGATGAAAAACATCAGTATCAGTTTGATGTTGAAAAACAAGATGGATTTTTTCCTTTTGAAACTTCTGAAACCGCGAAAGGTTTTGATGTTCCTGATTTGAAAGAATTTTATCATGTCTATCCTTGGGGGCGAATTCCTGAGCATTTGAAAGACGATATTTTAGAGTATTATCGTCGCACGTCTGAATTTGCGGCACAGTTGTTAAGCTGGATTGAGCAATACAGTCCATCGGAAGTGTCTGCTAATTATTCAGAACCTTTGTCGCAAATGATTAAGGATACGCCCAATACGTTATTACGTGTTCTGCATTACCCTCCGTTAGATGGCGTTGAACGAGAGGGGGCTGTTCGCGCGGCGGCTCACGAAGATATCAATTTGATTACTATTTTACCTGCGGCTAATGCGCCTGGTTTACAAGTGAAAAAGAAAGACGGTAGCTGGATGGATGTGCCGTGCAATTTCGGTAATTTAATCGTTAATATTGGCGATATGTTACAAGAAGCCTCAGGTGGTTATTTTCCATCTACCAGTCACCGGGTGATCAATCCTAGCGGAGAAGAGGCTAAACGTTCGCGCATTTCATTGCCATTATTTCTTCATCCACGATCGGAAGTGAAATTGTCCGAACGTCATACGCAGGCCAGTTATTTACTCGAACGGTTACGTGAATTAGGAGTCAAGTAATCGGTGTAAAATTCGGTGACACCAAGAATAAAAAAGGAGCAATTAGCTCCTTTTTTATTCTTAATAAATTAATTATTTAAATTTCGTTGCTGTGTAATTAGCTGATAGAAATAAATAGTCCAGCGATTGAAGCACTCATCAAGTTAGCCAGAGTTGCAGCAAGTAATGCTTTAACACCCATCGAAGCGAGTTCACCACGACGATTAGGAGCCATCGAACCGACTCCGCCCAATAAGATGGCGATGGAAGAAAGGTTTGCAAAACCGCACAGGGCAAATGTAATGATAACTTTCGTATGTTCGCTGAGAGAATCTTGGTAATTCACAAAGTCCAGATAAGCAACGAACTCATTGATGATCATTTTTTGTCCCAAAAAGCTTCCCGCAATGTGGGCTTCATCCCATGAAACACCCATTGCCCAGGCAATCGGTTGGAACAGGTAGCCAAGTATCGTCTGTAACGTTAGGCCATCGACACCAAAGAGGCTACCGACGTAACCGAGCGTGCCGTTAATCAATGCGATGAGTGCGACAAAGGCAATCAACATGGCGCCAACATTCACCGCCAATTGCGCGCCATTAATGGCTCCTTCGGCTGCAGCATCAATGACATTAACCTTTTTGGGTATTGCTTCTTTACCAAGATCTTCAATATCGTTTTTCGGCTCTTCGGTTTCTGGCATAACGAGTTTTGCCATCAGTAATCCGCCAGGAGCCGACATAAAGCTGGCAGCGATTAAGTACTTCAACTCGATACCAATACCGACGTAACCGGCAAGAATAGAGCCCGCAATGGATCCCATTCCACAGACCATAACCGCGAATAATTCGGAGCGCGTCATTTTCGCAACAAAAGGGCGCACAACTAAAGGTGCTTCTGTTTGGCCAACAAAGATATTGGCTGTAGCGCAGAGAGATTCAGGCCGGCTGGTGCGTAGCACCTTACGTAACCCACCGCCTAGAATCCGAATAACAAATTCCATGATTCGTAAGTGATACAAAACCGCGATGAGGGAAGAGAAGAAGATAATGACGGGAAGAACATGGAAGGCAAAAATAAAGCCCATATTGGTTTTGTCGGCCGCTTTGCCGAACATAAAACTGATACCGTCATTGGCGTACTCTAATAAGCTATTGACCGCATTGGAAAAAGATAAAAGCAGGTCTTTCCCAAATGGAACATAGAGCGCAAAGGCTCCGATGGCTAATTGAAGACCTAGCGCACCGCCAACGGTTCGCCAATTAATGCCTTTTCGATTACCAGATAACAGGTATCCCACCAAAAACACAGTACTAATGGCCAAAAGGCCTCGAATGATTTGTTCCACAGGTCCGTCACTGATGATTAGTTATTCATCGCTCTACGAAATAGAGCTGCTTAAAAAAGGGGCGCATCATACCAGTAATTCGCCTTAAATTCTAAAGGAGATTTATTTTGAGTCATTGAAAATCTTACGAACGCTCATGTTCAGTGGGCTGGAGAGACTATTGGATGGATAAAAAAGCTCACTTCAGTCGATAACGTGACTTAAGAAAGTCTGCTTTTCGTTTCAAAAAAATCCCTACTTGCTATGCGTTGATACTCCATCCGAAATTCAGTTATATTGACGCTCTGCCTAATAAGGAGAATAAAATGCACAGGCTCATTCCGTTTTTGTCTTTATTGATTATGTTGTTCGATATCGCCGCAGAAGATGCGGTGAAAAGTGACCCAAGGGCTGAGTTTATTCGCGAGCATTACGCCAAATACGAATACGAAATTCCCATGCGTGATGGTAAAACATTATTTACGGCAGTCTACGTTCCTTATGATGATTCACGTACATACCCGATGTTAATGTTGCGCACACCTTATTCTGTTGCTCCTTATGGCATTAATAACTACCGTAAATCGCTAGCCCCATCGTCTGAATTTGAAAAAGAAAAATTCATATTTGTCTGGCAAGACGTCCGCGGTCGTTTTCGATCGGAAGGTGAGTTTGTCAATATGAGACCACAAAACGCGTATCAGCGCGGTGGTCAAGCGGTGGATGATGCGACGGATACTTACGACACTATCGAATGGCTGGTTAAAAATATTCCTAATAATAATGGTCGCGTGGGTATGTGGGGCGTTTCTTATCCGGGTTATTATGCTTCGGTGGGGTCGATTAACGCTCATGATGCGTTAAAAGCTATTTCTCCACAGGCGCCCATTGCTGACTGGTTCTTTGATGACTTCCATCGCAATGGTATGTTTGCTTTGCCAATGGCTTTTGTTTTTTTCGATCGTTTCGATAATTTCCCCAAAGACAAACACAATTTTTGGCCTGAAGGTTTGGATTTACCAACACATGATGGTTACGATTTTTTCCTGGAGTTGGGTTCATTAGCTAACGTTAATAAAGTCTATTTTAAGAATGAGCGGCCTTTCTGGAATGATTTGGTAGCCCATCCTAATTATGACGACTACTGGAAACAACGGAACGTTTTACAGCACTTGAATGATACAGAACCAGCAACCTTGGTTGTTGGTGGTTGGTACGATACCGAAGATTTGTATGGACCATTACAAACCTACAAAACTATGTCGCGTAAAAACAAAGAAGATCATGTTAAGTTGGTGATGGGGCCATGGTCGCATGGCCAGTGGAACGGAGAAGACACCGATAATTTGGGCGAAGCAGAGTTTGGCTTTCAAACGGGTGAATGGTTTCAAGAGAATGTGTTATTGCCTTTTTTTTCTCAACACTTAAAAGGTAAAGATGCAAAAATTGCAACGGCGACCATGTTTGAAACAGGTGCTAACCGCTGGCGTCGATTCGATCAGTGGCCACCCAAAAATACCAAGTCATTGAGTTTGTTCTTTGCTGAGAAAGAATCCTTGTTATCCGAGCCACAAGACAAGCAAGAGCCGTTTACTGAGTACCTTAGTGATCCGCATAATCCAGTTCCACATTCGAAAAAAATTGGTCGCGGTTGGGATCGTCCCTACATGGTGGAGGATCAACGGTTTGCCGATCGCCGACCCGACGTTGTTTCGTTTGACACCGAACCGTTAAAAAATGATTTGACCTTGGCAGGCGATATTAAAGTTGACTTATACGTCTCTACTGACAAAACAGCGGCCGATTTTGTGGTGAAGTTGGTTGATGTGTTTCCGGGAAAGGATCCGAATACGGGAAAGCTCGATAAGAAAAATGGTAACCGACATGAGTTGGTTCGCTGGGGAGCCATAAGAGGTCGGTTTCGCGACTCGATGTCTAATCCGATTCCATTTAAACCGAACGAAATTACTCGAGTGTCATTTGAACTTTATGATGTACTGCATACGATTAAACGCGGACATAAGTTAAAGATTATGGTGCAAAGCTCAATGTTTCCGTTTTTGGATCGTAATCCACAAACTTACGTTGACAATATTTTTTATGCGAAAGACAGTGATTTTGTTAAAGCGAATCACCGCATCTATCATGATGGTAAACACAACAGTAAAGTGGTGTTGAGTGTACTTGATTAACATTTGTGGTGTTCGCTTGAATGATAGGTCGAGTATTGCGGGTAGTTAACTCAGGTTTGATGGTACATAAGCTTTACTGCCTAACTGCTTCTGGGTGATTTTCGGATGAATATAATATTTCTCGTTAATCGAGATATTGCGGGTAAT
The DNA here is from genome assembly GCF_007570825.1 of Pleionea sediminis. Taxonomy (GTDB): domain Bacteria; phylum Pseudomonadota; class Gammaproteobacteria; order Enterobacterales; family Kangiellaceae; genus Pleionea; species Pleionea sediminis. The sequence continues at coordinate 207,922 of NZ_SUNB01000005.1, forward strand.
TTTGCGTTAAATCATTTGTTGCCTCAGTTATCTGAGCACAAGGTGTCTTTGTTTCTTTCTGAGCGAGTTGGAAAACCAGGTTCTATGTCCGAACATCGCCAGTCGTTAGCCTTTTTTGAACAAACGTTATTTAATCAATTAGTAACGCCGCTATTGAATCAAAGAGAAAGTTACTCAAATTTTAAAACCTTTGAGCAGATGGCGCCTTTATTGGTTCAGCCACCCAAGGTTATGAATGATATTAACTCCTCTGAGAATTTGCGTGAGATCGAAAGTCTGAAACCGGATTTAATCATATCTATTCGCTATGGATGTATTTTAAAACAGCCGGCTATTGACGTACCTCGTTTCGGTGTTCTTAATCTTCACTCGGGTTTGTTACCTGAATATCGTGGCGTGATGGCAACTTTTTGGGCGATGATGAATGACGAGCCAACGATTGGCACAACGCTGCATTACATTGATAATGCGAAAATTGATCAAGGACCTGTTGTTAGTCGAGCACCTGTTTCTATGAATCCATCAGACTCCTATTTAATGAATGTTTTAAATTTATATAAGCCAGGTTGCGATCTGATTTTAAAGTCGATTGATCAATTGAGCCATCATGGCTCGCTGGATACTTTACCCCAAAATTTATCAGGTGCTTATTATACTTTTCCAACGGAAGAACAATGGGCTATGTTTTCTGACAAAGGACTGAGGTTGGTGGAAGAAGATAAGTTGACCGACTTTATAAAAGAGTATTATTTAGATGATTTAAAAGAAGACTTTAAAGTAAGCAGCCGATAATCCGTTAAGAGGTGCTTGATTAGTTATCGACTGCTACTTTATGGTCGTATTCTTTATTAGTGCGGCATCGGTTAATAAACGACTGATGATTTTTTGGTGAACCAATAACTCGAGCCAATAAATAGAATACTCGCAATTACGATTGAGTAAATGACAGCTTGTAATTGCATGTCTGATTGACTACCGACAGTTGCCATTGTGATGTAGCTCCATGGGTGGTAAACCCAATACTCAGAACTGCCAATTTGTATAATGCCCATTGTCGCAATGACTCCAACCGCGAGAGGAACAACGATGTTACTGAATCGCCAACTAATAGCATGTTGAATAATTAATACCGGTAAACAGGATACGAGAGAAAAGGTTAACGACTTGAATATCTTAAACTCAGATAGATCAAAGGTAATATTTAAACCGTCTGACACTCCAAATAAATGAAGCAGTAGAATACTGAATCCTAACCAGATATAGAGCATCACATTAGCGGCAAAGCAATAAACAAATGCTAAGATTAACTTCGCAATGTAAAGTTTAAATTGACTGACTGGCTGAGTGAGCATAAATCGCCAAGTATCATTTTTATGTTCGTTACCATTAAGCAAAGCCGTTATTAAAGCTAAGAAAAGTGGAAACATAAAGTAACTCCACAGCGCATTTGCTGTCATCCATAATGAAATCCAGCCCTTTTTTTCAATGGGGCCTAAGCCAGTTTTAACCAACACCATGGTTTGTAGTAGAACGACCATTAGTGGACAAACAATCATCATAAGCAGTGACAATGAACGCTTGGTTTTTAATAGTTCTACTTTAATTAACGTTATTAGCATCATTGTTGTTACCTTTGGTTGGTTTTTAAAAACCACTCTTCGAGAGAGGGCTGGTGGTAAATGGATTGAATAAGAGGGACATTTTGTTCAATGAGTTGTTGATTAACTTGTGTGACAGAGCTTTTGGCCAATCCTGTAACGCGAACTAATGACGATCCCGAAATTGATACGTTGTAAGCGTTGTGTAATAGAATCTGATGAGCTTTGTCTTGGTTCTCGACTTCCAGAGTGAGGTAGCCTTCACTTGATTGAGTGATTTTTGAAAGCTCATCTGTTTTTTCAACAACACCATTTCTGAGTAATGCGACATGAGACGCTACTTTCTCTACTTCATCCAGCAAATGACTTGATAAAAATACCGTGCATTCCATTTGATTGGGTAAGTCTTTGATGAGTTCTCGAATGTCTTGCATACCTTGCGGATCAAGGCCATTAGTTGGTTCATCTAATACGACGAGTTGCGGTGAGCCGAGTAAGGCATTTGCCAGTGCCAAGCGCTGTTTCATTCCCAGTGAAAAGTGACCGATTCGTCGATGCTTTGCTTCCAAAAGACCAACAATGCACAAAGTCTTATCGATTTCTGATTTTTTGAGTTGCTTAAGGTGACAGGTAATCGACAAAAACTCTTTTGCCGTTAGTTGGGGATAAAGTGAAGGAGCTTCAACTAGACTCCCTGTTTTTTGCTTGATCGTATTGGCATTATCTTTAAAGTTGAGTCCTAAAACGGACACTGATCCGGAATCCGATTTCAACAACCCCGTTATTAATCGTATGGTGGTTGATTTTCCTTCTCCATTATTGCCTAGAAATGCAAATACGCTGCCTTGGGGTACAGTAAAAGAAAGATTACTTAGCACTTTATGTTTGCCAAACGATTTTGAGACGTCACATAATTCAATGACATTTGCCATGATGATTTCCAATTAATAAATGATGTATAGATTTCATCATAAATTATTGTGTTGTGAATCGGCCTAGAGCAGGAATTGAGCCATAGGGTGATAGGTCTCGAGACCGATGTGGGGGAATTAATGTGTGGTATAGTTAACGCTCTATATTCTTTTAAGAAGGCGAGTTACTTGACCATTCGACTAACGATTGGCCAGAAATTATTTTTCAGTATATTGACGACGATATTAGTCGTTTCAATGATTGCATTTTTGGTGCTTTGGGGCGTTGGTCAGGCGCATTTACAGACGGAAAATGCACCTTTTAAACAATGGCAAAAGGACTATTTGGTTTCTCCAATTGCGGCAAGAAAATACTCTTTGGCCGATTATTTTCAAAACGTATTAAGCCAATATTGCCGTTCAGAAGAGTTGCATTCTGTTGAATCTGTGAATGAACAGTATGGCGCTACACAGATTAAGTCACTTTACGTGACAGGTTTGCAAGGACAGGTGGTTCGTTCTTGTGACGATCTCATCGACCAAAACGCCTTTCTATTACTGCCAATATATTCTCGAGATGATTTAGCTGATGCGTTAACCGGTGGCTTTAATTCGGGTGTCGAGCATATTGAAGAAAATCGCTATTGGATTGTTCAATCATTGAAGAACTCCGATAATGAAATTGTTGGAGCTATTGTTAGTGAACAAACATGGCAAATATCGCGTGAATTAGAAACATGGAGTTTTAAGACGAAGCAAGCTTTCAATACGATGATTCAATTTAGCTTAAGCAATTTGATTTGGATTATGCCATCTGCATTAACCATTGCTTTTATATTATCTCGGCGTTTAACTCGACAGCTGGCACAAGTTCAGAAAGTAATTGAAGAGTGGTCAAAAGGAAACTTTAATTCTAAAATTAAAGTGAACGGTCACGATGAAATAGCCAGTAGCTTACGTCGTTTAAATCAATTAGCCGATGACTTTCGTTATCTGCTAAATGAAAGAACTGTTAATGCAGAAACTCAAGAGCGACAACGAGTTGCTGCGGAGTTACATGATACCGTTAAGCAATTATTATTTGCGAACAACTTACAGCTGGGTAGTTGTAAAAAATCTCTGAAGGATGCTGCTAGCTTAGCTGCAATACAGCAAGCGATTAAAAATAATCAAGCTGCTTTTCAGCAAGTGAATCAGTTGATTTCGACATTGAAGCCTCAGGCATTGATTGGTGAAAATGCCTGGGGAACTATTGAACACATTGCAAAGCAGTGGGCAAATGAGAACAACAAAAAGATTTTCGTGGAATTGCCGCGGCAAGTTGTTTTATCGACTGAGGTAGCGCACGCTATTATTCGAGTAGTTCAAGAGTGTTTGCAGAATATAAAGAAACATGGCAACTCGGTGAGTCAAGTTCATATTCAAGTGAATGAAAACACTAAGGGAATTGTGTTAAATGTGCGTGATGATGGTTCGATTAATGATATACCGGAGTTAGGGCAAGGACTCGAACTACTACGTAATCGAATAGAATCGTTACAGGGGAGCGTTGAGTTTGATGTCGATAATGGATTTCGAGTATTTGCAAAAATTCCGCTCGTAACTTTAAGTGATAATATTGAGAGTGAGTAAATGATTAGTGTCTTGTCGATTGATGATCATGCCATTGTACGTCAGGGAATTGTAAGTTTTGTCAATAGCCAGGATGATATGGAAGTTGTTGCTGATAGCGGCGACCCTGAAGAAGGTTTACGGCTTATTGAGCAAACAGCGCCCGATGTTATTTTGATGGACTTGAAATTAAACCACGATATTGATGGCATTGAAGCAACGAGACGCGCAAAAATTTTAAGCCCTCGAAGTCAAGTGGTGGTTTTAACTTCATACCATCAGGACGAGCATATATTTCCGGCCATTGAAGCAGGAGCTTTATCTTATTTACTGAAAGATACCGATCCTGAAGCGCTCGCTGATGCAATTCGTAAAGCGTTTAAGCGTCAGGCTGTTTTATCTCCCTTCGTTGCAGAGCGAATATTGAAAGAAACTGAAACCAAAGGATTGGAAAGTCATCGCGTTAGTGTGCAACTTAGCCATCGAGAGTTGGAAGTTTTAAGGTTGTTGGCATCGGGATACAGTAATCAAGAAATCAGCGATCAACTAGGAATTGCGATCAAAACAGTGCGCTGTCATGTTAGCAACATATTAAGTAAATTGCATTTGCGTGATCGGACTCAAGCCGCGGTGACAGCATGGCAACAGGGTATTATGGATTGAGCGTGGTAAATTTAGAATGAAAGCAAACCAGATGTTATATCTGGCTTGCTCATTTGAGAGGCTAGAAACGATAGGTTGCTTTACCAAAGATAAATTGACCTCGAGGATTATGAACTCCCGAAACATAGCCAAATAGATCATTGTTGCCATCACCAATGGCAAAAGGTGGTTCTTCGTCAAATAAGTTTCTTACACCAAAACTGTAGGTTGTACTCAATTCCGTATCGTACTGAACTTGAACATTGACCGTCGTCATAGCATCAACGGTGCGTGACTTATTTTGGTCGAAGTCGAGTGAACCGTCGAAATCAATATCCGGTGTATCTTCAAACTCTCCGATGTAGTTAATCGAAGCGATTGCAGTCCAAGCGTTCATTGTCCATTCTACGCGTCCAATCCAACGGTGTTCTGGAAATTCATACTCACCTGTCCAATCGCGATCGTCTTTTTCAAATTTGGATAAAAACATATAATCCAAGTTGAAGTTGATCGTACCGCTGCCATCAAGAACCATTTGGTGATTGAAAACGAAATCAACACCTGATGCTTCTTGTGAGGTTAAGTTAAAGAATGAATTATTGACCGACGATAGTTCATTGGTAATTGGGTTTCGAGTACAAAAACGGTCATCAAACTCTGCGGGATCAGGGTTACAATAAAGATCGTAAACTAAACCAACGTCACCTTCGTCAATTTTATTGTCTTGAGTAATATTCCATACATCGACAGAAAAGTTTGTCGTGTTAGATATATCCCAAATTACACCGATGTTAACGCTTTCAGATTCTTCCGCTTGTAGATCGGGGTTACCTGAGAAAATAATGGTGTAATCGGTACTCGCGCCAACGGGGCTGGAGCAGAATGAAGCCGTTGATGGACTAATATTGGGATTACAGTAGGTATCTTCAAAGAATCGTGATTCTTGCGAAGGGCCTAAGCCAACTTGTGACAATGAGGGTGCTCGGAATCCGGTTCCCCAAGATGCACGTAGAGATAAGTTATCTTGAGCTGTCCAGCGTAGCGCAACTTTTGGGTTGGTGGAAGAACCAAAATCGCTGTAGTCGTCGTGACGTACCGCGAGTTGTAACTCTAAATCGAGCGTTAATGGCAACGAGAGTTCGGTATAAGCTGCCCAATGATCACGAGCGCCTTTCGCAGAAATGGATTCGGTACCGAAAATTAAACCGCGTTGAAATTGATCATCGGGACTATCGATAACTTTCTCATCACGGTATTCAAAACCTACGGCTAATGCAGCCATACCTGAATCCATTTCAAAAAGTTCACCTGACGACTTACCTTCGAAAGCAGTTAAGTGAGACTCACCGAGTCGGGTTAAATTAGTCGTGATCGCATCGATGACAGAAGCAGGGTTGTAAGTTCCGCCGAAAGGATTGTATCGGCCTGCATCAATTTCTTGTTGTAATAAATCAGTTCGCACCCATCCTTGTGACTTGGTGCCCGTTTGTAATGAACGGCTACGACCTTTTTGTGCCGATAACTCCCAATCCCAAACGCCAATGAAACCTCGTACACCAGCAACAAAACGCATGTTATCGGTTTCGATGTCCCAGCGTCGTGGACCCGCATCAACGGTACGGTGACGATCAATCGCGATATCCACACCAAAAGGATTATTAGGATGAGTGGAAGGAACGGTTAATCCGGCGTCGCCATCGAGAGGTGTTGGCGCGCCACCGGCTTCCGACGTATTGTGCTGAAATGAAACTTCACCAAATATTTCAACACCGCTAGCAAGTTCACGATCAAAGATAAACATCATGCCAGTACGTTCTGCTGCAGGAACTAAGAAACTGTATGGACCGTAGTCGAAAACACACGTTGCTCCGAAGGCTCGGTCTGCTGGACAATCTGGATCGATGGTGGTGACACCATTGACAATATAGCGACCAGGAAAACCACGCGACGAACGAAAGTCCATTCCACCAAAAGGTTCTTGATTGGCGGTACCTAGACTGCCTCGATCAATGTTCATTAATGCGGTATTAGAAAAATGGTCAATGATAAGTGTTGCATTACTGACGCTATCACCAAAACCGAAAACACCACTCACGGTTCGTTCATCAGCATCGGTATCGGTTGTATTACCGTATCCTAAGGATACTTCCGAGCTTACAAAGTCTCGTCTAAGGACGACGTTAATCACACCAGCGACGGCATCTGAACCGTAAATTGCAGAGGCTCCGTCTTTCAAAATTTGAATTTGTTCAACAGCACTCATAGGAATAGAGTTAATATCAACGAAGTTATTGACCACGCTTTCTGCAAATGAGCTGATAGTTACTCGTCGTCCGTTAATTAAAACGAGAGTCGCGTCAGAGCCAAAGCCTCGCAAGCTAACACCTGCTCCGCCATTCGCGGTTGAATCTTGACTATTACCCTCTGTTGAAAAGGTTCCTGAGCCAATCGACGGTAGGCGTTCTAAAAACTGATGTACGTTGTTGTAACCAGAACGATCCAGATCTTCTCGATCAAAAATGGTGACTGGCGACGGGCCTTCTGCGTCAGAGCGTTTTATATGAGAGCCAATAATTTGAATTTTATTCTCTTTCTCTTCCTCTTCGGCGGCATTGGCAAGAAAAGGCGAGCTTGCAACCAATGAGAGAGACAACAAAATGGGAATTTTTTTAAACGAAAAAAGAAACGTTTTGTTCATTTTATTATGTCCTGAAAATTTTTTGTTTAATAAATACAGAAAAATATTTCGAAAAAGTGCTTTATTGTTGTCTTTATTTGAGCGTTCTAGAAAATAACCGATTCTTATTCATAAAAGAACATGTATAGCGCTATGGTATCGATAAATAACTAACTTTTTAATGAAATATCGCGTAACGTATTAACTGAACTTGAGATGAAAAAGTAATTGGTAACTCAAAAATATAATATAGATTGTAAAATTGAGCTTAGCCACTTAAAACAAAAGAAAATATCTCGGTGATGCAAACTTAGCGATCTGCCACATACTGATTGAGGTAATTAAATTTCTGTTACAGAAATTTAATTTAAGAAAATGAACACGAGAATTTGATCTCGATTAATTTAAACGTGATGCAATTATGACTTTGCGCAAGCAAACCGTTTTTACAAGTGTTGTAGAACAATTGGGGTCAGGAAGATTCGTTTTCGGTCATTCCTCCGCTTGGTGAAGGTTCTTTGGATTCTGGTTTATTGATCATTGACGCTGCTCCGTTTGCAATAAATCGTAACTGGGTAATGGTGCTATTAATTAACTCTTGCTTATTTTCAACAGGGGCATCTAGATACTCAGCTCCATTATTAAAGGTGATCTTCACCAGGGCGTCTGACTGAAGCTTCGCAAGCGGTAAATCCAGTCCGGTAGTTTCGTGTAAATAGTCAGCCAGCTCTATTGTGAAATGCTGGACTTCTCGAGCGATTGCGTCGCGAAATGCTTTGGAGGTTCCTGAACGTTCTCTCAATAATAAACGGAAAATATTTGGATTGTTTTCAACAAACTCCATAAAGGTTTCTACCGAAACTTTGATGACACTGATGTCATCATCAAATTTTTTCCGTGCGCTGCGCATCAATTGTCGCAGTGTTACGCCGCATTCATCGACGAGTGTCAGTCCTAATTCTTCCATGTCTTTGAAGTGTCGATAAAAGGACGTCGGCGCAATACCGGCCTCTCGAGCAACTTCACGCAGACTCAAATTGGCAAAGCTTTGCTCGGCACTTAGCTGGTTAAGCGCGGCTTGAATGATCATTTGACGTGTTTTTTCTTTCTTTTGTGCTCGAATGCCCGCCATGGGATCGCCTGTATGGAGTAGAGATAAGGTTAAAAGGGTATGATGCAATGTATTGAAATATAAAACAAATAATTATTTTTACCAGTGTTCGAGTGAAATTATTGAACTGGACCGGAAAGATCCCTATAATTATTTTCGGCTAACATGTGTTAGCTGACTGGAGAGTAAACCGAGCCATTTCACCGAATTACGAAGAAATGCTGACTTTGCCTAAGAGTTGAGAAGGTTTCAATCAGCCATAAATTTGTCTACGATTGCGTACTGTCCAGTGAGTCAAATGTGTTTATCAGATGTAGGATCCTATGAATTCAGAAGTTCAAAAAACAGACACGAGTCGTTCGAAACATTCGAAGCCAAAACTCATTTGGCTCAACATCTCGGTTTTCTCTCTAACCAGTGCCATTGCTTTTATCGGTGTTCCTTTGTGGGGCTATTTTGTTGGGTTTGACGCGACACACTGGATTGTGACCCTGTTGTGTATCGGCTATTGCGGAATGTCCATCACTGCAGGGTATCACCGGTTGTGGTCACACAAAGCTTACGAAACTAACCGTTGGATTAAGCTGTTTTATGCGATTGGCGGAGCTTTCGCGGTACAAAATAGTGCTCTTCATTGGGCTTCTGATCATCGAATTCATCATCGTCATGTCGATGATAATGACCGCGATCCTTACTCTGCGAAAAGAGGTTTCTGGTATTCACACATAGGTTGGATGTTACGTGAGTATCAGGCCAGTCGTTACACGGATTATTCCAACGTTAAAGACTTACAGCGTGACCCTATTGTGATGTGGCAGCACAGAAATTATTTGTGGTTAACCTTAACGGTGAATTTTGGATTACCAATATTTATTGGGTTTCTTCATGGTGATGTGATTGGTATGTTATTGACGGCTGGATTTTTGCGATTGGTGATCAGTCATCACACGACTTTTTTCATTAATTCATTGGCTCACGTTTGGGGTAAGCAACCGTATTCTGATCGTAATACGGCGCGTGACAATGGCTTTTTGGCGTTACTGACTTACGGAGAGGGGTATCATAATTTTCACCATCATTTTCAAAACGATTATCGTAATGGTATTCGTTGGTGGCATTTTGACCCGACCAAATGGTTAATTAAAGTTCTTAGTTGGTTAAAGTTGGCAAAAAATTTAAAGCGTTCAGATGAAACGAAAATTGAAATGGCAAGGGCAGAAATGTTGCTTAATCAAACTCGTAAGAAAGTCATGCATTTTTCTTTACCCAATAAAGATGAGCTTCTTGATTCTCTGAAACATGAGTACGAAGTGTATTGTGCTAAACTGGCTGAATATTATTCGGTGAAACGAGAGTGGGTTTTGGCGCAGAAAAAACAATTGTCAGATAATTGTGATGCACAATCAGTTGAGATTAAACATAAGTACCAGCAGATTAAAGCGTTGGTCGCTCAGCATAAAGAGAATTGGTTGAATTATAATAAGCAGCTGAAATTAGCGCTTGCTTGATTCCGTTAAAAGTATTTTCTTCTTTTCGCAGAACCGAGTATCAATCACGTTTTACTAAGCGAGAAAAAGGCCACTGTGATGTGGCCTTTTTTCATCCAAATTAAGTCTATCGAAATCACTCTGGCTTTTGATTCAATACGCAATATTTTGTAAAATCTTTTAGTTCATTGGCTGTCCAGTCACCTTTAGGCTTTTCTTTCATTGCTTCACACCATTCATCGCTGCCCACTTTCGGCGCGCAACCAAGCGTCAGGCTTAAAGTGAGTAGTATTATAAAATATCGAGCAGTTTTCATACGATTCTCCAATGTTATACCGGCAGCCAATAAGTATTCGTTTGTAAGTGTAATACAGTCGTTGCAAGAATAAATTGACCCAGGTAGTAAAGTGGTAAGCCAATTAAGCGATTGTGAAATTGTGGTTTCTTAAATCGATTGTAGGCGACAAACAAATCAGAAACCATAAAAAGGGTTGCGCCCAATCCAACCAGGGTCGGTTCATTTTCAATTTTTATAGATAAGCCCAGCGAGGTCATCGCAAACAGTATTATCATATAAATAGGAACAAATAGTTTTAGTCGTGAGCTCGTCAAGTTAGGTTTAAGCCATTGATACACCTGATAACCAATAACTAGCATTATGCCAAAAGAAACGAGCCACTCGGTGTATTGGAAGGGCAGTTGAAAAAAGGCGACGATAAAAAAGACATGACCCAAAAAGAAGGCAATGATTCCCGCGGCAAGTCGGTTTTTATTTTGGGAAATTAGCAGCAAGTCGCCAATGACACAGATTAAAATAGCAATTAATATGCAATAAGAATAAAAATTATTCTGTGTTAATACGTTCGAGATAGTGTATCCAACTAATGATAGCGAGGTGATCAATTTACATGCGGCAGCTATGGTTTTTTTATTAAAAAAATCGCAACAGAGAAGCGTAAGCAAACTGGCACTGGCAAGTAGAATGAAATACATGATTAATTCTATGGTTATTTATTATTCTGGGTTATTCGTTTTGGATATAACAGACAGGTGTGAATAGTAACATTGAAAGCGAGATTTCAAACCCTGATAATTACACCAACTTTTTGGTCTGCAAAGCCAAAAAGTATTTGAATATTGAGTTGAGGCTTATATTCAAATCGCTCCCTTTTGCAATTGTTGGCAGTCCTAGTGACTGCCTTTTTTATTTCTACTCAGATTGTCTGGCTACAACGTTCACAAATCGAAAACGTAAATTTCGAACTCAATTTATTCAGTAAGTGCACTGCTCGTTTAAATATTAAACTAATAAACGGGTTGCCGTAACAATTGATCCGCGGTTTCGCACAAACGCTTTCTTTGGAATAAGAACTGACGTTTCCGGCCGCCTATTTGACGCCATAAAACAGCTGCTCTTACCGCCGACAATAGCAGTGCTCGTATTTTATCCTGATTAAGTTTGTTCTGGAGAATTTGTGGATTGCCCTGAACTTGAATTCGAAGCGGCAAGTTTGAAATGCTTTGAGTATAACTATCCGCCAATGATGAAATAACATTTGCCGCTAAGATATCTTCATAATCGAGTAATCGTTTAGAGTGCTCAATTCTTGAACTCAAAATTGATTGAACCTCAGGATTTTTTTCAAACTGTCTTTGTAGCGTCAGTATGTTGGCCATGTAGCGACCGTATTCGGCGTTTCGCTCATTGCCGTTAGCGTTTAACTGGTTACGCAGCATGCGCAGACCGGTTGTTAAACTGGCGCTTCCTGAATAAAGTTCAACAATTGAGTCGGCATCGAATTTAAAGATACTTTTGATGAGAGGTAAAGCTTCAGCTTCATCCAATTGTCCCTTCCAAGCAACTTTTTGTACTTGTTGAATCGCTTGTGAAATAGCGGCTAATGAGAGAACTATGTTTTCCATTGACATGCTCAGTGTTCCGTCTCTTGAGTCTTGATTTTATTAATTTGATTGATAATACCGCCGCCAAGGCAGGCCTCATTGTCATAAAACACGACTGACTGGCCAGGAGTAACCGCTCGTTGCGGTTCATTAAATTCAACGAGGAATTCGTTGTTCTCTAGTGGCGTGACTGTACAACTGACGTCTTGCTGTCGGTAACGAACTTTTGCCGTACATTGAAAGGTTTCGGTCGGTGATTCTCTAGAAACCCAATGCAATTGATTGCAAATTAAACCATCACTTAAAAGTAGTGGGTGATTGTGACCTTGACCAACGATGAGAACGTTATCTTTAACGTGTTTATCGACAACATACCATGGATCATCGCTTGAGTCTTTTAAGCCGCCAATTCCCAATCCTTTACGTTGCCCTAAAGTATGAAACATTAATCCTTGATGCTCGCCAATGGTTTCACCTTGATCGTTTTCGATAGGGCCAGGCTGGGCAGGAATAAATTGTTCTAAAAAGTCTTTAAATTTTCGTTCGCCGATAAAGCAAATGCCCGTGCTGTCTTTTTTTCGAGCATTGATAAAATCTTGTTCTTCAGCGATGGCGCGAACTTCGGACTTTTCGAGTTCCCCAACAGGGAATAATGTTTTTGCTAATTGCTCCTGACCCAAAGTGTATAAAAAATAACTTTGGTCTTTGTTGGTATCAAGTCCACGTAACAGTCGTTGTTTTCCTTCGATGATATCACGTCGGCAATAGTGCCCCGTGGCAATATAATCGGCACCCAGATGAATGGCGAAATCGAGAAAGGCTTTAAACTTGATTTCTTTATTGCACATGATGTCGGGATTTGGCGTTCTTCCGGCTTTATATTCTTCAAGAAAATATTCAAAAACACGATCCCAGTATTCGGCTGAAAAATTAACCGAGTGCAGTTCGATACCAAGCTTTTCACAAACAGCTTCGGCATCTGCCAGATCTTCAGCGGCACTGCAATATTCGTCAGTATCGTCTTCTTCCCAATTTTTCATAAACAACCCCTCAACCTCGTATCCTTGCTGTTGTAGCAAGTAAGCCGAAACTGAAGAGTCAACGCCGCCTGACATACCGACGACAACTTTGGGTTTGTTTTCGCTCATTATTGAATAACCGTATTTCTAACCATAAACGTGCGTTACTTTTTCGGCAGGCGAGTATAACATAACTCTGCCATTGCAAGCTCGTTTGCGCAAAAGTGAAATTGATCCAGGCTGTACCGCTGACCATTACGATAGTCGTCTAAACATTGTAATACCAGTGCGCTGCGTAATTGCCTGCCAAGGTTAATAATGTCGTCGAGCGTCATCCAATGAGCCGCAATAATATCATCGTCTTGAGGAGCCAAGGCATTGACGTCTTTTACCGATCCGATAAAACAAAATCGAAAATAATGTTTGCCATTAGTTGCCGGGCTTAAAAAATAACTCCCTAACAAATGTTCTGGCGTAAAATCGAGACCGGTTTCCTCAAATACTTCTCGTTTAATGGCATCAGGAATGGATTCATTCGGTTCAACATGACCCGCGGGCTGATTGTAAACAGTGTTTCCGCTGGAATCTTTTTCTTCCACAATCAAAAAACGTTCGTTGTGTTCAATAATGGCGGCAACGGTTAAGCGAATATCTTGCATTGAATTCCTTAGGTTTTATCAGTGTTTTACTATTTTAAACTCACCGGGCTGTAATTCATTAAGCTCCCAGTGGCCAACTTTTGCACGAATAAGTCGGAGCGTGGGGTATCCTACGGCCGCAGTCATTCGTCGCACTTGGCGATTTTTTCCCTCTTTGAGGGTTAACTCTAGCCAGGTGGTTGGAATGTTTTTACGAAATCTCACCGGTGGTGAGCGTTCCCAAACATTGGGCGTTGCAATTATTTTAGCACTGGCGGGTCGGGTCCAGCCGTCTTTTAACTTGACCCCGCGAGAGAGTTTGTCGAGTGCTTCGCTGTCGGGAACTCCTTCGACTTGCACCCAGTAAACCTTTGCTTGTTTGTGTTTTGGATCGGTAATTTTGTGCTGCAGCTTACCGTCGTTCGTCAGTACCAGTAACCCCTCGGAATCTTTGTCGAGTCGTCCCGCAGCATAAACCCCTTTCTCGGTGATGTAATTTGACAGTAAGTCATCATTGGGCTCACCGGTAAATTGGCACAGGGTATTGTAAGGTTTGTTGAATAAGACAATTTTTCGATTCATAACGGGTCGTTAGATTAAAAAGTCGAGCAAAAATTAGACTATACTGTTGCGAACTCTACGCATTGTACCGTGAAGTGATCCTTTGTGCAGTGCAGAGAATCATTATTTCGCGTATAATATGCGCCGCTTAATCAATGAACATAACAAATCGACAAGGCTGGAGCAGGAGGATATTTCTCCGAAGCTTCTCCGCAGCCGTGTGCAATCAACCAGTAAATGGGAAATGCAATGACAACATCTAAAATTATTTATACGTTGACCGATGAAGCTCCTGCGTTAGCAACTTATTCATTTTTACCGATTGTTGAAGCCTTCACTCGAGTATCGGGTGTTGAAATGGAAACGCGCGACATATCGCTTGCTGGTCGAATTCTTGCGACTTTTCCAGAGCGATTAAGTGCTGAGCAAAAGCAATCGGACGATTTAGCTTACCTAGGTAATTTGGCGAAAAAGCCAGAAGCCAACATTATTAAATTGCCGAATATTTCTGCGTCAGTTCCTCAGCTAAACGCTGCTATTAGCGAACTACAGAAAAAAGGTTTCGACATTCCTAATTATCCCGAAGAGCCTTCAACTGACGAAGAAAAAGATATTAAAGCACGTTACGACAAAATTAAAGGAAGTGCGGTAAATCCTGTGCTTCGTGAAGGTAATTCCGATCGTCGAGCGCCATCTTCGGTAAAGCAATATGCTAAGAACAACCCTCATTCAATGGGAGCTTGGTCTTCCGATTCCAAATCACACGTTGCCAGTATGCAAGACGGCGACTTTTTCGGAAGTGAAAAGTCTGTAACCATCGCTGGTGCATCAGAAGCGAGCATTAGTTTTGTCGATGACAGTGGTGCAGAAACATCTTTGAAAGATGGAATTAAATTATTAGATGGCGAGGTAATAGATTGTGCTCGTATGAGTCAATCCGCTTTGCAAACGTTTTTTAAAGAGCAAATTGAAGACGCCAAGGCGCAAGGTATTTTGTTCTCACTTCATTTAAAAGCCACCATGATGAAAGTCTCTGATCCCATCATGTTTGGTTACGCGGTTCGTGTTTTCTTCAAAGATGTATTTGAAAAGCACGCTGCAACACTTGAAGAGTTGGGTGTTGATGTGAATAACGGCATCGGCGATTTATACAGCAAACTCGATAAGTTGCCGCAAGAAAAACGCGATGAAATCGAAGCTGATTTAAAAGCGGTTTATGAGTCACGCCCTGAAATGGCTATGGTTGACTCTGATCGTGGAATTACTAACTTGCATGTGCCAAGCGATGTCATTATTGATGCATCGATGCCAGCAGCGATTCGCACATCTGGTCAAATGTGGGGACCGGATGGAAAAACAAAAGACACTAAGTTTGTTATTCCAGACCGTTGTTACTCTGGTGTTTATCAAGAAACTATCGAGTTTTGTAAAAAACACGGTGCTTTTGACCCTGCGACCATGGGTAGTGTGTCAAACGTTGGTTTGATGGCACAAAAAGCAGAAGAGTACGGTTCACACGACAAAACATTCCAGGCTCCTGGTAAAGGTACCATTCGTGTTAGCGACAACAGCGGTAATCTTTTAATGGAGCAATCGGTTGAAGAGGGCGACATTTTCAGAATGTGCCAAGTTAAAGATGAGCCGATTAAAGATTGGGTTAAGTTGGCTGTAAATCGCGCGCGCGACACGGGCAATCCAGCAGTGTTCTGGCTTGACGAAAAACGCGCTCACGATGCTGAGTTAATTAAGAAGGTTAAAGAGTATTTACCAGAGCACAACACCGATGGTCTCGACATTCATATCTTGTCACCGGTAGAAGCGACTCGTTTCTCTTTAGAGAGAATCATTGAAGGCAAAGATACTATTTCGGTGACCGGTAATGTTTTACGTGATTATTTAACGGATCTTTTCCCAATTTTAGAATTAGGAACCAGCGCAAAAATGCTTTCGATTGTTCCTTTAATGAATGGCGGCGGTTTGTTTGAAACCGGTGCGGGTGGATCGGCTCCAAAGCATGTTCAGCAGTTTGAAAAAGAAAATCACTTACGTTGGGATTCTCTCGGTGAGTTCTTAGCATTAGCGGTGTCATTAGAACATTTAGGTTCCAAGTTTGATAATCCTAAAGCCATCACACTTGGTAAAACGTTGGACGAAGCGACGGCTAAGTTTTTAATGGAAAATAAATCACCTTCGAGAAAAGTTGGTGAGCTTGATAATCGAGGTAGCCATTTCTATTTAACTCTTTATTGGGCAGAAGCTTTGGCTAATCAAAGTGACGATGAAGACCTTAAAGCAACCTTCGCACCTGTTGCAAAAGCGATGGCTGAAAAAGAGAGTGATATTGTCGCTGAGCTTAACAAAGTTCAAGGTCAAGCAATGGACATTGGTGGCTATTTCCGTCCCGATCCAAAACTCGCGTTAGCAGCTATGCGACCAAGTGCAGCGTTTAACGAGATTTTAGAGTTATTGAAGTAGGGCAGGGTAAGCCAAACCGGAGGTTTGGCTATTTATCCGATCGTATGATCCGATTCAAAAATAAAAGGCTCCAGCGGAGCCTTTTATTTATTCTGCTTCTTTCTGATCTTCGGTTGGTGTGATATCTGAAGCGTGTAACCCCTTCGGACCTTCACTCACCTCGAATTTAACTTCCTGTCCAGCTTTTAGACTGCGATATCCATCCATATTGATGGTTGAATAATGAACGAAGATGTCTTCGTTTCCCTCCTCGGATCGTATGAACCCATACCCTTTTGCATTATTAAACCATTTTACGGTTCCCATAGGCATAACTACTTTCCTCTATCCTCAACAGTGATTACATCTCAAATCGCTAACTTTTTGTTTTTAATTACGATTTGTAGCACCCGCCCAATGATTTGCACAATTAGTAACCATTGTCAAGGGAGACCTTGAGATAAGGCTTGAAAAAAGCCAAATTCGGGCCCATTATCACCATAATTGAATGTTGTATGGTATCCTCGATGCCCTAACATATAATCCAAGCAAAATTTTATCGGTAAACTAAACTTAATTATGAGTAACCAAGATCAGAACGATTGGGAAATCGATCACGGGATAGCGGTAGAAGAGTCCGAACCAGAAGTTAAACCGCCACCCATGTACAAAGTCGTGTTGCTCAACGATGACTACTCGCCAATGGACTTTGTTGTCGAAGTAATAATGAAGTTTTTTGGCAAGCAACGCGAAGAAGCGACTAAAATTATGTTGCAGGTACATTACGAAGGCAAAGGCGTTTGTGGCATTTACCGAAGTGAAATAGCAGAAACGAAAGTTGTTCAAGTGAACGAGTATTCAAAGGCCAATCAACATCCGTTGATGTGCATCATGGAAGAAGCATGAAACCTTTGGAGCAAGGTTAACTTTGGTTGTATAAGGTGTTGTTATGCTTAGTAAAGATCTGGAATTGACGTTAAACTTAGCGTTTAAACAAGCGCGCGACAAGCGTCATGAATTTATGACTGTGGAGCATTTGTTGCTGGCATTGCTGGACAATCTTATTGCCTCTAATGTGCTGCAATCTTGCGGTGCAGACTTGTCAGAGCTCAAACAGCAGCTCACCGACTTTGTTGATGAAACAACGCCTTTGATTCCTCAGCATGATGAGGGTCGGGAAACACAGCCAACACTCGGTTTTCAACGCGTACTACAGCGTGCCGTTTTCCATGTTCAATCTTCGGGTAAGAAAGAAGTCACCGGAGCAAATGTGTTGGTGGCGATTTTTAGTGAACAAGAGTCGCAGGCTGTCTATTTGCTGCAACAGCAAAAAATTACTCGCCTCGATATTGTGAATTACATTTCTCACGGCATTTCAAAAGTTGGTGATGAAGAGTCGGACAACAACACGACATCATCGGAAGTCGAAGACGAAACAAGCCAAGAATCAACGGGCAAAAGTCCACTTGAGGCGTATGCTACCGATTTGAATGCTCTTGCCGAAGAAGGGAAGATAGATCCTCTTGTCGGGCGTGGTCCAGAACTGGAGCGGGCCGTACAGATTTTATGCCGTCGACGAAAAAATAATCCGTTATTTGTCGGTGAAGCTGGTGTCGGTAAAACAGCGATTGCCGAAGGCTTGGCCAAACGAATTGTTGATGAAGATGTTCCAGAAGTGATTTTGGATGCTCATGTTTATTCGCTCGACTTGGGTGCGCTATTGGCCGGAACCAAGTATCGAGGGGATTTTGAGAAACGTCTTAAAGCGCTTTTAGCAGAGCTTAAAAAGCAAGAACATGCGGTTTTGTTCATTGATGAAATTCATACCATTATTGGCGCCGGTGCTGCGTCTGGTGGTGTTATGGACGCGTCAAATTTAATCAAGCCTATGTTGGCGAGTGGTGAGCTCCGCTGTATGGGATCGACCACATTTCAAGAATATCGAGGCATTTTTGAGAAAGATCGAGCCCTGGCGCGACGATTCCAGAAAGTCGACATCAACGAGCCGAGCATAGAAGAAACTATTAAGATTTTGAAAGGGCTTAAATCGCGTTATGAGAGTCATCATGATGTTAAATACTCGTCGCCCGCGCTCAAAGCGGCAGCAGAGTTGTCTGCCCGTTATATTAACGATCGTCACCTACCTGACAAAGCGATTGACGTTATTGATGAAGCGGGGGCGAATCAACGGTTACAGCCTGAAAACAAGCGTAAAAAAGTGATTGGTGTGCATGATATTGAAAATATCATTGCCAAAATAGCGAAGGTGCCGCCAAAAACTGTTTCAGCGTCCGATAAGGATTCTCTCAAAAATCTGGATCGTAATTTGAAAATGGTGGTTTTCGGGCAGGATGAAGCGATTGATACCTTATCAAATGCGATTAAGTTGTCTCGCTCTGGATTGGGCAATGAAGACAAGCCAGTCGGCTCTTTCTTATTTGCCGGACCAACAGGCGTCGGTAAAACAGAAGTAACGCGACAACTTGCCAAAATCATGGGAATCGAACTCATTCGATTTGATATGTCGGAGTATATGGAGCGTCACACGGTGTCTCGTTTGATCGGTGCGCCTCCGGGTTATGTTGGCTACGATCAGGGCGGGTTGTTAACTGAGGCAGTCAATAAAAACCCTCATGCAGTTGTTTTATTGGATGAGATTGAGAAGGCTCATCCTGACGTTTACAATCTGTTGTTGCAGGTTATGGATCACGGGACATTGACGGATAATAATGGGCGTAAAGCTGATTTTAGAAATGTCATTTTGGTTATGACGACTAACGCTGGAGCGGCTGAACTCATCAAGCCGTCCATCGGCTTTCAGCAAAATGAGCGTGATAATGACAATATTGAAGTTATTAATCGCACCTTTACGCCTGAGTTTAGAAATCGTCTCGATGCGATTGTTTGGTTCCGCGGGCTGTCCGAAGAAGTCATATTATCAGTGGTTGATAAGTTTATCGTTGAGCTTCAGACGCAACTCGATGACAAACACGTTAATCTCGAAGTGTCGCAAAGCGCACGTAAATGGCTGTGTGATAAAGGCTACGATGCCAACATGGGTGCTCGACCAATGGAGCGAGTTATTCGAGAAGATCTTAAGAAACCGCTTGCCGATGAGTTGCTTTTTGGTCGGTTGACGCAGGGTGGCCACGTTAAAATCGATTTGGATGACAAAGAAAACGAATTGATTTTTGAAGTGGTTGGTAAAGAAGAGGTCGCAACAACTTAATTGCTTGCGACTTAAAGTGGTCAGGAGTTTTTGACCGCTGTCTTTGTCGAATATTGTTTTAAGATTAACCGTTAAAATTTAAGTGAGACACAATGAAAAAAGCCTGACAATGTCAGGCTTTTTTTAATCTTTCCGGAATTAACGAGACCGGAATACAATACGACCTTTCGATAAGTCGTAAGGCGTCATTTCGACAGTTACTTGGTCGCCAGTAAGAATACGAATGTAGTTTTTTCGCATCTTCCCTGAAATATGTGCAGTAACAACATGTCCATTCTCAAGTTCAACACGGAACATGGTGTTGGGTAACGTTTCTAAAACCGTTCCTTGCATTTCAATGTGATCTTCTTTCGCCATCGATGAGTAAAACCTTCCAGTATCGCTAAAATTTAGCGCGTAATGATGCCTTAATGTACAGAAATAATCAAAAAAAATTGCGTTAAACGAGCGCTAAATGTCGCATTTATTGAAAAAGAGGATAACTTGACGAGAAATAGGACGAAAATGAAGGGGTTAAGTGAGTAAAACCCAGCGATTACCAATAAAGCAATCCAGTGGTCGATACTCTGATTTGTATTTCATTTTTTGACAATCCTTTACTAAATATCCCAAATAAACATAATCCATAGAGTCTTTTCTTGCCTCTTCAATCATTCGTAAAATGGCTAATCGACCTAAACTGTAGGATGAGTAATCCGGATCGAAGTAGGTATATACAGCAGAAATGCCACTGTCTAAAATATCAACAACTGCACAGGCAATTAATTTTTCTTCGTCGTAAAACGATAAAAACTTTGACGATACCCAAGGGCTAAGTAAAAAGTCTTTGTATTGCTGCTCGGTTGGTGGATACATATCACCGTCAGCATGACGTTCTCTCAAATAGCGTTCGTACAGCGCATAATGTTTTTCTGAGAATTCGGCGGCTTCGGCTCGAAACTCAAATTTTTCGCCTTTTTTCAGGCATCGCCTTTGCGTTCGATTGGGTTGGAATCGTTTAACAGGGATCCGTACAGGAACACACGCCTGACAATTTTCGCAATGCGGACGATAGATATG
Source organism: Pleionea sediminis (assembly GCF_007570825.1). Classification (GTDB taxonomy): domain Bacteria; phylum Pseudomonadota; class Gammaproteobacteria; order Enterobacterales; family Kangiellaceae; genus Pleionea; species Pleionea sediminis. The sequence goes on from NZ_SUNB01000005.1 coordinate 228,821, forward strand.
ATTACCACTACGACGAAATCCAGTCTCACTTAAGCGAGTATAAAGTTTTTGGGTGATTATTTTCTCGGGATCAAGAAAAACAGTCGTCGCTTGTTGATCTTCCAGATAAGAACATCGGTGTGACGGCGTCGCATAGAATGTCAATTTTAATAACTCGTCGTTAGGATCCTGTTGCACAGCATTGGTCTCTATTAAAATCGATAAGTATTCGTCAGGTCTTGACTTGACCAAAAATTCAACGGAACTTTTTTATCCCGATACTCATAAAGATAGCGTAGAAATTCCCGTCTGGAAACTTCTTTTGCGCCAAGTCGCATTAGATGCGGGTTTGGCATTTGGCAATCGATCAATGGAAATCCGGCATTGGCGCAATGTTTAGCAAGATAAAACAGGGCAACTTTCGATGCATCGGTCGCTCGATGAAACATGGATTCGCCAAAGAATAAATGCCCCATAGAAACGCCATAGAGGCCACCTACGAGTTGGTCGTCGAGCCAAACTTCGGTGGAGTGAGCAACTCCATTTTGGTGCAGATTCTCGTACGCTTTAATCATCTCGTTGGTAATCCACGTCGATGGACGATTTTTTGAGTATTCCGCACAATGCCGAATCACACCAGAAAAGTCGTGATTCAAAGTGACGGTAAAGCGAGTTTTGCGTAACGTTTTGAGCAGACTTTTTGCGGGTTTTAAATCATCGAGGAAAAATGCGGCGCGCGGGTTAGGACTCCACCAAAAAACCGGTTCGCCCGGATTAAACCAGGGAAAGATACCTTGGTAATAAGCTGCGACAAGCAGTTCATCTGACAAACAACTGCCGAAAGCCAGTAGTCCATTGGGAGCTACTAGAGCTTGCTCAACTGGTGGAAAGTCATCTGGACGTTCAATATAAGGTAACTCAATGGTCATTTATTCTCAGTCTTACTTATTTATGTCTACACTTATCAATACTTTATTTATTGTAATCAAAAGATGGACGAAACATTAATGCGTTTTTCTGATCTTGGATTAAAAATGGGAGATGTTATGCAAATTCAGGTATCGGCGGAATCTGAAGCCCGATATCCGGTTAAATTATTGGGTTTTCTGCCCGATTGTAGTGTCATCATTTCTGCGCCCTCTGAGAAAAAAGGAAAACCTATTTTTTTAAAAGAAGATCAACTCGTCACTTTGCGATTTGTGGTGAATCATGTTGCCAGTGGCTTCACATCAAAAGTTTTAGGAATGCGCACCTCTCCCAGTCCTTATATTCACCTGGAAATGCCCAAAGAAGTCGAAGCGGTTGAAGTAAGAAATGCAGTACGAGTTAACACTGAGATTCCGGCAACCTTAATTAACGAAACTCATAAAAGTAATCCTATGGCGGTAAACCTTGTTAATTTAAGCGTGCTTGGTGGTCGATTAGAAAGTCAAAAAAAAATTGCATTGATCGGCGACGAATTGAGTCTGACTATGACACTCAGTCTGGATGATATTGATAAAGTGGTCACATTAGATTGTGTCGTGAGAAATAAAGGAAAAGTTGATGAAAGGAAAGAAGGAGAAGAGGGCAGTCAAATCTTGAACTGGTATGGTTTTCACTTCAAGTTTCAAGACGATGAAGATCGATTATTACTGAAAGCGTTTGTTTATCAGGAAATTTTAAGGTCGCTGCACTTGTTATAAACAAGCGCAGCATTTTGAGACTGTTCTGATATTGAACTATAGATTGTCGAGATATTTTTCCGCATCTAAAGCTGCCATACAGCCCGCTCCCGCGCTAGTGACGGCTTGGCGATACACATGGTCAGCAACGTCTCCAGCGGCGAACACGCCTTTAATGCTAGTTTGAGTAGCGTTGCCTTCTAAACCCGACTGAATTTTAATGTAGCCATCTTTCATGTCTAATTGACCATCGAAAATCTGAGTATTCGGTTGGTGGCCAATCGCAATGAAAACACCGTGCACGTCCAACTCTTCTGTTGAATCATCTTTGGTGCTTTTTAGTCGTAAACCAGTAACGCCCGAATCGTCGCCCAGTACTTCATCGAGTGTTCGATCCCAGTGCAGCACGATGTTACCGTTCTCTGCTCGTTCGAGGAGTTTGTCACGCAGAATTTTTTCTGAGCGAACATCATCACGTCGGTGAATCAAATGAACTTCAGATGCTAAGTTTGATAAGTAAAGCGCTTCTTCGACAGCGGTATTTCCACCGCCAACAACAGCGACCTTTTGATTGCGATAGAAGAATCCATCGCAAGTTGCACAAGCGGATACACCTTTACCCATAAACGCTTGCTCAGATTCCAGGCCTAGATATTTAGCTGAAGCGCCGGTGGCTATGATAAGGGCATCGCACGTATAGCTGCCTGAGTCGCCTTTCAACTGGAAAGGTTTTTCTTTTAAGTTGACTTCGTTGATGTGGTCGAAAATGATTTCGGTACCAAAGCGTTGTGCATGCTTCTCCATGCGTTGCATTAGCTCTGGACCTTGAACACCATCATTATCGCCTGGCCAATTGTCAACGTCGGTTGTGGTTGTCAGTTGGCCGCCCTGTTGCATACCGGTAATAATCACGGGTTCGAGGTTGGCTCGAGCTGCATAAACTGCGGCAGTATAACCTGCGGGTCCTGAGCCTAAAATTAACAGTCGGCGGTGTTTAACATCACTCATTTGGTGTTCTCCAATTGTATCGCATTCTATTTTTGGCTAAGTGTAAATCCTTCAAAGATTAGGAACAATGATAATCCAGCGATTTCTATTATCAATTTTTTAAATTAAAAAAAGCCATCCGAGGATGGCTTTAGTTCAACTTTGAAGATCGTTGCATAATGACTCAGTATTTTAAACTCAAGAAAATTAGAGTCGTTTAGGTTAAATACCAAGCGCAACTTTAGGATCGACGAACTCAAGATCCTGACTTTCAGCAACACTTTTATGAGTGACTTTGCCGCGGTAAACATTGAGACCATTGAGTAGGTGCTGGTCTTCCGCCAATGCTTTTTTATAGCCTTTGTTAGCCAATGCGATAATGTAGGGCAGGGTTGCATTATTTAAGGCAAAAGTTGATGTGTAAGGCACGGCGCCTGGCATATTAGCAACACAATAATGGACCACATCGTCAACGATGTAGGTTGGATCGGCGTGCGTTGTTGCTTTTGAGGTTTCGAAGCAACCGCCTTGATCAATTGCCACATCGACAACGGCCGCACCCGGTTTCATTTGATGGACCATGTCTTTAGTCACTAATTTAGGCGCTGAGGCGCCAGGTATTAGTACACCACCAATCACTAATTCGGCGCTCAATACGTGCTGTTCGAGAGCATCTTTACTTGAAAATACGGTCTCAATACTGTGGCCAAATTGCTGATTGATACGACGTAAAACGTCAATATTTCGATCAAGCAGTACGACGCGTGCGCCCATGCCTACTGCAATTTGAGCGGCATTACTCCCGACGACACCACCACCGATGATGGTTACCTTAGCGGGAGACACACCAGGCACTCCGCCGAGTAGCATACCGCGGCCCATGCGAGATTTTTCCAAGCATTGCGCGCCAGCTTGTATTGACATTCGGCCGGCAACTTCTGACATAGGCGCCAATAATGGCAAGCCGCCCGCTGCGCTAGTGACAGTTTCATATGCAATGCAAATAGAGCCGCTATTAATTAAATCTGTTGTTTGCGGAACATCGGGAGCCAAGTGAAGATAAGTGAATAAAATCTGACCGTCTCGGATGTGCTTTCGTTCTTCTGCCAAAGGCTCTTTTACTTTGACGATCATTTCTGCTTCGGCATAGACCTCTTCAGCAGAATCTTTAATGGTTGCACCGACCGCTTGATAATCGTGATCGGTAAAGCCAATTCCAATACCGGCGTTGTGCTCGACGATAACATCATGACCGTGGGCAACGAGTTCTCGTACGCTGGCAGGAACCATCCCAACGCGATACTCGTGGTTTTTAATTTCTTTTGGTACACCAATTAGCATTGCAATCTCCAATGACTGACCTTGTTCTGAAGGCGCAAGTATAATCGGTTGTTGGCAACATATCTCACTGAATAATCTATAAAGTCAGGATAATCTATTGTATAGTGATTCATAAATAGATAAATGTATTGTTAATATGAGTGAAAGTGGACGAATCCTCGATAGGATTGATAAGTCGATCTTGCGTGAATTGCAACGTGATGGCCGTATGCCAAACGTCGAGCTGGCAAAGCGAGTCGGCTTAAGCGCAACTCCTTGTTTGGAACGTGTTCGGCGACTGGAAAGTGAAGGCTATATTACGGGCTATTCAGCCCGAGTTAATCCACAGAAGTTAAGTTATGGATTATTGGTCTTTGTGGAAATTACACTTGAAAAGACCTCTCCCGATGTATTTCACGATTTCAAAAGTGCAGTTTGTGATTTACACGAAGTATTGGAGTGTCATCTAGTATCCGGAGACTTTGACTATCTGGTTAAGGCGCGGGTGGTCGACATGGCGGCGTACCGAACCTTACTGGGAGAAACATTACTGACATTGCCCGGTGTGAGTGAGTCTCGAACTTACGTCGTAATGGAAGAAGTAAAGGAATCTTCTGAGATTCATATTGCCTAAGCTAAAGATATACTGCAGTCGCGTGTTATTATACGCGGGTTTATTGGGAGAACAGGTGGTTCGATTTGGGTAAAAAACAAACAATAACGGAACAAACCGAGATTTCATCGCCGATTAGCTCACGCATTCGTGAGGGTGTTGTTATATGTCTTGGTGCAGTTGCCTTGTTTTTATTATTGGCGCTGGCGACTTACCATCCTCAAGATCCGGGTTGGTCTTATACTGGCGTTGGTGAGTCGGTGCAAAATTCAGCGGGTCGAGCAGGCGCCTGGTTAGCCGATGTTTTTTTACAACTGTTTGGCTATCTCGCTTATGTATTTCCATTTATGGTGACCTATCTGGCTTACCTTATTTTTCGTGAACGCAAACTAATTGAGCAGCACGACTGGCGTTATTGGTTGCTCCGAGGTTCTGGTTTTCTTCTCACTCTTATTGCCGGAACAGCCATTGCCAGCTTGAATTTTCATGATCCTGCGGTTCAACCCAGCTACACGTCAGGCGGCGTTTTTGGTCAACTAGTGGGTGATACTTTATTTGACGCTTTTAATGCATTAGGCACAACACTCATACTGCTCGCTTTGTTTTTAACCGGATTTACTTTGTTCACCGGATTATCCTGGTTTCGTCTTATGGAACAAATTGGTGAAAAAGTTTTAAACGCACTCGATGCGATTCATTCAAAATGGCTTGAGTTCCGTGAGCGTCGTAATGAACAGCGAGAGTACGAAGAGAAGAAAGAAACGCGCAAAAAAGCGATTGAGCATGAAAAAGTCAAGCGTGAAACGCGCGCACCCATTCGCATAGAGCCGGTAGTGAATAAAATAGAGCCGAGTCCTCGAGCGCAAAAAGAAAAGCAACAAAAATTATTTGATGAGCCCGTCGAAGGTGAGTTGCCTCCGATGAATTTGCTGGATGAACCGTCAGAGACTCAATACCCTATTTCTGAAGAATCACTTGAGGCCATGTCGCGCCTGCTTGAGAAAAAGCTGGCTGACTTTGGGGTTAAAGCAGAAGTTGTTGCGGTAAATCCGGGGCCGGTAATCACGCGTTATGAACTTGATTTGGCTCCCGGAGTAAAAGTTAGCAAGATCACCAATTTAGCGAAAGATCTAGCTCGAGCGTTGGCGTCGGTTAGCGTACGAGTGGTTGAGGTAATTCCTGGTAAACCTTACATCGGTATCGAGTTACCGAATGAACATCGAGAAATTGTTCGGTTAAAAGAAGTCGTCGGATCAAAAGAGTTTGATGGTTCGAAATCGAAACTGAGCATGGCGCTCGGAAAAGATATTTCTGGCCTACCGGTCGTTATTGATTTGGCGAAGATGCCGCACTTGTTGGTGGCGGGTACAACTGGGTCGGGTAAATCGGTCGGTTTGAATGCCATGTTGGTGAGTATTTTGTATAAGTCATCACCTGAAGAAGTTCGTTTTATTATGATCGATCCAAAAATGCTGGAGTTGTCCGTTTACGATGGTATCCCGCATTTATTAGCGCCGGTAGTGACGGATGTTAAAGAATCGGCCAATGCATTGCGATGGAGTGTTGCCGAAATGGAGCGGCGCTACCGACTCATGGCGGCAATGGGAGTTAGAAACCTCGCTGGTTACAATCGTAAAGTTAAAGATGCTATTAAAGCAGGTGAACCGTTAACGGATCCCATATGGACTCCTGAAGACGATATGAGTAACGAACCGCCGCTTTTAGATACTTTGCCGCAAATTGTTATTGTAATTGATGAATTAGCCGACATGATGATGATTGTCGGCAAAAAAGTGGAAGAGTTGATTGCACGCATTGCGCAAAAAGCGCGAGCTGCCGGAATACATTTAATTCTTGCCACACAGCGGCCTTCGGTTGACGTTATTACCGGTTTAATCAAAGCGAATGTACCGTCACGAATTGCTTTTCAAGTATCGTCGCGAATTGATTCTCGAACCATACTCGATCAAATGGGCGCCGAGCATTTGTTAGGACAAGGTGACATGTTGTATTTACCGGCCGGAAAAAATATTCCGACGCGGGTTCATGGTGCCTTCGTTGACGATGACGAAGTCCATCGCGTGGTTGCTGATTGGCAAAAACGAGGCGAACCTGAGTTTGAAGAAGCCATTACCTCCGGTGTTTCTGAAACAGAAATGATGGGCATACCCAAAGGCAGCGAAGAAGAAGCGAGCGCAGAACGAGACGAACTCTACGATCAAGCCGTTGCCATTGTGACTGAATCTCGTCGGGCATCAATTTCGGGTATTCAAAGACGATTAAAGATTGGCTATAACCGTGCCGCGAGAATGATTGAAGAAATGGAAGCGGCGGGTGTGGTCAGTGAAATGCAGTCAAATGGTATGCGTGAGGTCATTGCACCACCACCACCCAAGCATTAGTCACTAATCCCTATACGATATAAAAATATGATAGAACAATTTGGAATAATTATGACGTTGAAGAATTGGTTTAAATATTGTGTTGTTTTACTGACGGCGGTTCAAGTCACCTACGCTTCAGATGCGGATAAGCTGGTTGATATTACCAAGGATATCACGAGCGTGAGTGCTGAGTTTGAGCAGGAAATTCGCGATCAGTTTAACAATTTAAAAGATAAATCGAAGGGTGTATTTCAGCTTAAAAAACCCTTTAAGTTTCTGTGGCAGACGCAAAAGCCTTTTCAACAATTAATAGTTTCTAATGGTGATGTATTGTGGACTTTCGATCAAGACCTCGATCAAGTCAACATTGAGTCTTTAGATAAAGCCATGGGGAATACACCTGTCTTTTTTCTTGGTGCCGACGCGAAAACATTGAACGAGAGTTTTAATATTACACTCTTGCCCAGTGGTCAATCTGATGCAAAAACGTTTGAGTTAACGCCGCGTAACAATGAAAATACGTTCGAGCGAATGTTAGTGTTATTTAATGACGGACAATTAAAAGAAATATTGCTAAAAGATACTTTAGGTCAACAAACTTCGGTGGAGTTTTCAGCCGTAAATATGAATGTTGAATTGGCCGATTCAACATTTGAGTTTACCCCACCTGAAGGCGTCGATGTACTCGACTCTCGTCGTTCAAAACCGTCGCCAACTCAGCCTCCTGCAAAGCCAGTTGAGCAGTATTAACTGTGGCACAACATAATGGATTTATTTGATAACCAACAACCGTACCGACCTTTGGCCGATCGAATGCGGCCTCGAACATTGGATGAATACGTTGGCCAGGAACATTTGTTAGGCGAGGGCAAGCCTCTTCGAAAATGTATCGCCAGTGACCAATTGCATTCGATGATTTTTTGGGGCCCACCCGGTGTTGGTAAAACATCTTTAGCTCGTTTAATTGCACGTGAAACTTCCTCTAACTTTATTGCTGTCTCGGCAATTATGAGTGGCGTTAAAGATATTCGTGCTGCGGTTGAGCAAGCGAAGCAGTCTCAGGTTCATGGTAATAAAACGTTGTTGTTTGTCGATGAGGTGCACCGATTTAATAAGTCGCAGCAAGACGCATTTTTGCCTTTTATTGAAGATGGCACTTTTGTTTTTATCGGTGCAACTACTGAGAATCCTTCATTTGAATTAAATAATGCTTTGTTATCTCGATCGCGCGTTTATCGTTTGTCTCGACTTAAAGAGAATGAGTTACAACATCTATTAAAGATGGCTGTGTCGGATTCGGAGCGTGGATTAGGTGAATTAAATTTATCATTGAGCGATGAAGCAACCGAATTACTCATTCAGTCGTCTCATGGCGATTCACGACAATTATTGAATTATTTGGAGATTGCTTCAGATTTTGTTGCCGACGATTCAACGGCTCGATTGGAAAAACATCATATTGCCGAAGTTGTGGGAGATAAAGTACGCCATTTTGATAAAGCGGGCGATGTATTTTACGAACAAATTTCTGCTTTGCATAAATCGGTGCGAGGTTCTTCGCCCGATGCCGCCCTTTATTGGTTTTGTCGAATGATCGATGGTGGTTGTGATCCGCTTTACGTTGCTCGTCGAGTCGTGCGAATGGCGAGTGAAGAAGTGGGAAATGCCGATCCTCGCGCATTAACGGTGGCACTTAATGCTTGGGAAGTGCAAGAACGTTTAGGATCGCCAGAAGGTAAATTGGCGATTGCACAGGCAATTTTGTATTTGGCCAGTGCGCCTAAAAGCAATGCGGCTTATCGGGCGTATGGTGAAGCGAAGCAATTTGTTCGGGATGATCCGGGATTGGATGTCCCTGTTCATTTAAGAAATGCACCGTCAAAATTGATGAAGCAATTAGGGTATGGGCAAGAATACCGATATTCTCACGATGAGCCAGAAGCGTATTCTGCAGGTCAAACATATTGGCCAGATGACCTTGAACCGGTTAATTTTTATCAGCCTGTAGAACGCGGGCTGGAAATACAAATTAAAAAGAAGCTGACGCATTTAAGCCAGCTCGATGCCAAAGCGAGAAATCAATAAATGTCCGCTCAATGGATATATATTTTTGCCGTGGCGTCGGGAAGTGCCTTGGGCGGTGTTTTGCGTTTTTTGACGCGTGAATATTTGCCGGTGCTAGTTCCAATTGATTTTCCCATAGGAACATTAGTTGTGAATGTATTAGGCTGCTTTGTTGCTGGTATTTTGCTCATTTATTGGCAGGGTGTTCAAGTTAATCCAGTATTAAAAGCTGCGATAATGATTGGTTTTCTTGGCGCGTTAACGACTTTTTCATCCTTTTCTGTCGATACTTTGGTATTGTTTCAAGAGCAACAATTTATAAAGGCTGTAACCAATGTGGCCCTAAATATGGCATTAAGCTTAATTGCTGTTTTTTTAGGAGCATGGATTGGTGGTAGAATAACGCAAATTTAAAATTAGTAATGAGTGAAGGTAATTCATGATCGACCCGAAACTGTTGAGAAACGATCTGGATGCGGTCGCCGCCAATTTGGCGCGTCGAGGTGTGGCACTGGATAAAGATGAAATTATTCAGCTGGAAGAACAGCGAAAAGCAATCCAGGTAAAAACCGAAGACTTACAGAATCAGGCTAAGACTAAATCGAAAATGATTGGTCAATTAAAAGCCAAAGGCGAAGATGCGCAATCGGTAATGGATGAAGTGGCTGAGTTGAAAAAACAAAGAGCCGATGCCGAGCATGAGTTGAAAGAAGTGCAAGAAAAGTTGAGTGACATTCATTACTCAACGCCAAACTTGATTGATGACTCGGTACCCGATGGTAATGATGAAGACGATAATGTCGAAATTCGACGTTGGGGTGAGCCTCGTACTTTTGATTTTGAAGTTAAAGATCACATTGCACTGGGAGAAATGGGGCAGGGTCTTGATTTTGCTGCCTCGGCAAAACTAACTGGCTCGCGATTCGTGGTGATGAAAAACCGAATGGCACGACTGCATCGAGCTTTGGTTCAATTTATGATTGATGTCCATACCTCTGAGCATAACTACGAAGAAGTGTATGTGCCTTATATGGTTAATCGAGACAGCTTGATGGGAACAGGACAGTTACCAAAGTTTGAAGAAGATTTGTTCGCGATCAAAGGTAGTACTCAAGACAATCGACCATTGTATTTAATTCCAACCGCTGAAGTTCCATTAACGAATTTAGTGCGTGATGAAATTGTGAAAGGCGATGAGTTGCCACTTAGGTTTGTGGCACATACACCATGTTTTCGTTCAGAAGCTGGCTCATACGGAAAAGATGTAAAAGGCTTAATTCGTCAGCATCAGTTTGAAAAAGTCGAGTTAGTACAAATTGTTCGACCTGAAAACTCGATGGATGCGCTTGAGGAATTGACCGGGCACGCTGAAAATATTTTGAAGTTACTTGGTTTGCCATTTAGAACGGTTATTCTTTGCAGTGGTGACATTACTTTCGGTGCAACGAAAACTTATGACTTGGAAGTTTGGTTACCTGGGCAAAACGCTTATCGCGAAATATCTTCGTGCAGTAATCTCGGAGACTTCCAGGCGCGGCGTATGCAAGCTCGGTTTAGAGACGATAAAAAACCCGAGCTCGTGCATACATTAAACGGTTCCGGTTTAGCGGTTGGCCGAACATTAGTTGCGCTGGTAGAAAACTACCAACGTGAAGATGGAAAGATTGATATTCCTGAAATATTGCGCCCTTACATGGGTGGCTTAGAAGTTATTTAGACACCGCTTAATTTTTTGTTTGAAATTAAAAGTCTTAGGTGTCGAAAATAATGCAATAAAAAAGGGCTCAAATGAGCCCTTTGTTTTAACTCTAACTTTACTTACTTTTCATTTTGTTCCAGCTTTGCTAATAACGCATCAAATCCTTTTTCTACATCAACGGATTTCAATTGTTCACGATAGTTTTGCAGTATTTTGACGCCTTCAACAGAAATATCAATGACTTTCCAGTCGTCATAGTCTTCCATCATTTTTAACGTATATATGATACTGAATGATTCGCTTTCTTTAGACACTAGCTCACTGTAAACCCAGGCCGTTTGCCTGGTTCGTGAAAAATTAGTTTTAATAAAATTGAAAGTGTGACCGTCGTAATTATTCAGGCCTTGCGCATAGGTCTTTATAATGTGGTCAACAAAAGCATCGGTAAAGCGTGTGCGTTGTACATCGTCGAGCTTATCCCAAACTTTACGTTTTAACACGCGCTTTCCTAAGCCTTTGGTATCAACCAAAGGAACCAAGTTTTCTCGAACAATTTGATGCGCAAAATGCTCATCAGACTCTAATTGGGTTCGGTTGTTCTCTAGCAGCGCAATCATGTTATCGGCTGCATTTTTTAACAACACATCCGGTTCGGACGCTGCATTAGCGACCGAACTGGTAACTATCAACCCTAAGGCAAACAACAAGTGTTTCATTAGATTCCTTTTATCCCTTGCGTTACTTATTGAAGTTCAATTTCGTTATTTTCTAACTTTTTAATGACTGAGTCGAGACCGTCTTTTTGAATTTGTTGCGCAAATTGATTACGGTAGCTTGAAGCCATGCTAATGCCTTCAATGCGAACATCAATCACTCGCCAAGCATCCAAACCTTTGGGTTTTCTGAGTAAGTAGTCAATTTTTACCGGCTCACCCTTAGGCTGGTTCATAACACTTTTAACACGAGCTGCTGTTTCTTTGCTGTTGTACTCAGTATCTTCAAATTCAAATGACTGACCTTCGTATTGAGCTAAGCCTTTGGCGTAAGTATTCACCACTAAATTTACGAATTCTTCAACAAATTTTTGTTGTTGTTGAGGAGATGCGTTTTTCCATTCTTTAGCAAGAACTCGGCGACCAAGTCCTTCTTGATCGATGTAAGGTACTAACTCTTTTTTGACCAGTTCGACAGCCATGTCTGGATTGTCTTGTAGTTTGTCCTGATTTTTTTCAAGATAAGAGACGATGTTATCGGCAACGCCTTTGAGCATGTCTTTTGGATCGGACTCTGCAAACGTTGTAGCCGAGAATACAAAAAGCAAAAGAGCAACAAATCTATTTACCGTGGTTGTCATTTTAGGTTCCTTGAAGTTTCAGTGTTCGTATTTTAACGAGTTTTTCGATACTAGTCTCTGATTCTATCGGCGTAATAATTAACTAAAGCTTAACGAAACATGTCTACTAATACGTTTATAAGCACCTTTTGGGTTTCGGAAGCCCGGCTATCTTCGTGGCCTGTTTCGCAGCGCCTTTAGGAAATAGCTTGTGGAGATAGATGCTGTTGCCTTTTTCTTCGCCAAGTTCTTTCGCCAGGTACTTCACTAGTGGTCTAATAGATGGACTAGTTTCGTACTCCTCATAAAAACGTCGGACAAATCGAATAACTTCCCAATGATCGTCACTTAATTCGATATTTTCGCCTTTGGCAAGCAGTGGGGCAAGCGTTTCGTCCCATTGTGCCGGATCCAGCAAATAGCCTTGTTTATCCGTTGAAATATGGTCTGGCAGGGCATTCATCAATGAAACGTCCAGGTTAGGGTTTTAGTAAATTCCGCGGTTAGAGCAACAAAGGCATCATAGTCGGGCACCCAGTCGATCGAGGATGTATCTGATATGCCCCTCACAGTGGCATCAATTTTAAGCACTTTTGCTGCTTTTAGTTTGGGAGCTAACACATTGTTTTTTATAAGATAACAGCCGTCTTCTATTAATAGCAGTGAGTCATTCGAACTCATCGATGCGACTAGCGTTTCTAGCTGCTCTTCGCTTATGGGGCGATTAACTATGTGTAAACAACTCATAACGAAAACACCTGTGACGAGCGTTCAATGAGGTTTTTGTATTCTGCATCATTGAGAATCTCGACCTTTCTTAGCAATTGCTCAGGCAATAAGCCGTAATGTGTGAGGCTTTTGTGGTAAACATATAAATGCTCAATATCGTAAAGGTCTAATCCGTTGAATAAACGAGTGTATTCTTTTTGACCGACGAGTTTGGGGTGCTGGTCATCGATGAGTTGCCAAACTCCTTCACCGACAAAGAGCAGACCAACCGATTGGTCAAACGAAGCGGCAGCGAGAGCCATATCCAGTTGCTCTTTTCCAGAGTCCGTGGAATAAGGCGGTTTGGTAAAGATATAGAGTTGATTCATTAAGCCGCCTAGGAAAAGTGAATAACACGATCGGAGTGACTTGAGGCTTCAACCCACTCACCAAGGCCAGCAATATGAAAGTCAGCGTTAACGTTGTGGTCCGGTAAACCAGCCAACTCAGCATCTTCCTGGCTAACAATACCGCGTTTATTGGCGACAGAAACGCACGCATTTATTGTTAAATCGTATTGGCTCGCCAAACTGCTCCAGCCTTGCTGAAGATTTTGCTCATCATTCGCAGGGTTCCACAATTCATTCGCAACATAAACAGCATCGCCATAGAAAAAGACTGAGTGGACACTGTGGCCTTGCCGGTAACAAGCGTCGACAAACCGCTGGGCCGAAGAATGAGCCTGAGAAGTGTAGGGCGAACCGGTAACTAATATTGCGTACTTAAGAGCCATAATTATGGGTATCTTGCTGATTTGGCACTATTTTACCATAAGACAGGCATTAAAAAACCCGGCCGAGGCCGGGTTTGTGTTCAGAAAACGACGAAGAATTAATCGTCGCCGCTGAATGCTGCTAACAAGTGCAGAATATTCATGAACAACACATAGATGTTAATGAATACACTCATAGCGGCCATGATGTAGTTGGTTTGCTCACCACGCATGATTGAGCTGGTGTCGTACAAAATGTAGCCAGATATTAGTAGCACCATCGCAGCTGAGATAGCTGTGCTTAAACCACTAACGTGCCAGCCAGCAAAGTAGTTTCCGATGAAGTAAATAAGTGCAACACCGAAAACAACCATTAGTCCTGCGAATAAAAAGCCTCGCATGAAAGTAAAGTCTTTGCCTGTTTTCAGTACATAACCTGAAAGGGCGAAGAAAATAAGGCCGGTTAGTCCAAGTGCTTGGATAACGATTTCACTACCAAAATTGGCAACATAAAGGTTGATGATTGGGCCCGCATAAAAACCTAAGAACCCGGTGAATAAAAACATCATTAAAATTCCCAACCCACTGTTGGAAGTTTTAGCCATGATAAACGGCATACCGATAATGATGGCCAGATACAACCAAGGTGAAATTGGGGCGATGTTCATTGCCATTGCAACGCCAGCTGAAATGGCACTAACAATCAAGGATGCAGCAACCAACAAATAAGTATTTTTCAATACCTTGTTAATTTCTACACCGCTCGACATTGAGCGATCAATGGTATTAACATTACGTTCCATAGGGACTTTTCTCCGAATTACAACAAGTTAAGTTATTACTGTAGACAAATATATCAAATAATAGTTTCACTACAAGTATTATCGTGTTGCAGATTATTTCATAATCATGTCTGTTTATGCGTTGTTCAATTTCATAAAAACATAGAAAATTTTACACGAAAAGCTTGATTCTTAAAATGTTTCTAGTATTATTCGGCCTTCTTCGCGGAGGGATGGCAGAGCGGTTGAATGCACCGGTCTTGAAAACCGGCATGGGTTAATAGCCCATCTAGGGTTCGAATCCCTATCCCTCCGCCACTTACTCTTGTAGTTACAATAGTTTAGTGGCTCTCCGAACTTTCTAATCTCTAATATATTTTCTCTATTTCTAAACTGACTGTGGCTGCTTTTGTGCCCAACGCGTTTTGTTTTCTGCAAAATAATCTAGAATCGTTGTTTCCGTAATCTGTTATCTTGCTATCCAATAACATTGGGTTTGAAGTTTCAAAGTTCAAGAGAGAAGTGAGCTATAAGCTCATTTTTGCTGAGCTTTGGGAAGCTTTCATTATCGGTAGTCGGTAAATTAACGATATATGATAACGAATTCTTTTGTTGCGTTAGTCGTTGCGTTCGAGGTGAATGCTTGACGCAGTATTGGGACGCAAGCTGATATTTTTTGCGGCTTGGTGTAAATGACTTTCTGCTAAGTGCGCGTAACGTTGTACCATTTTTAAGCTGGTCCAGCCGCCAAGTTCCATTAACTCGCTTGGAGTCGTTCCGCGCATGATATGCCAGCTGGCCCAGGTGTGCCTGAGATCGTGCCAACGAAATGGAGTAAGCCCCGCACGTTCTATCAGTGGCTTCCAGGTGTCTTTATTATCGATCTGTACGAACGGTTTGCCATGGTAAGTAAAAACGTATTCGGGATGATTGCCGACATTATTGCGAATGATCTGCAGCGCTTCTTCATTCAGTGGAACGCGAATAGTACGTTTTCCTTTAGCTGAATGGGCTGGAATAAATGCCTGGCGGTTTTTCATGACGATCCATTCCCATTGCATTCCGAGGCAGTTGGATTTTCGTACGCCAGTCAGTAGCGAAAAGCGGATGGGATCTTTCAAATGTTTGGGCGCACAGTCGATCAAGCGTTGGGCTTCTTCTGGTTTTAACCAGCGAGGCTCTCGATTGCCTTCATCTAAAAATCGTATGTTTGGGACGCGATCAATCCACTCCCATTCTTTCTGTGCCAAGTTAAACAACGATCGAAGCGTTGAGGCGATTCGATTACGCCGCGCATTCGAGCATTCGCGTTCGTCTTGGTATTCATCCAGAATGTCATCAATCAAATTGCGATCGATGTCTTCCAAATGAATGTCTGGTGTGTTTCGCGCGAAAAGGTTCGTTAGTATGTCGATATGACTGTAAATATCCGGGTAACTGCGCAACTCTTGCTTTTCTCTTAAAAATTTAACTGCCGCTTTATCCCAAGGGGTTTTGGGTTTTATACCTAGTCTGTCCTGTTCAAATAGGCGGCGCTTTAACCGGGCTTCGACTTGTTCGGCTTCAGACTTTTCAGTTGCGCCCGTGCTCTTGCGGTAGCGCTTTCCCTTAAAGTAGAAATTGGTGTAATAAAACTGTCCTCGTTTGATAACAGACATGGTGAGCTCTCTCTAGTGTTAATATCAAATGGATTTCTTTGAAAGTACTTTGAACGAATAAAATTCACGAGATCAGACACAACAAAAACATGGGAACGGCCAATTTTGGCAGCGGGTAATTCGCCAGACTTAACCAACTCTAGAATTGTATCTTTGTGACACTTTAAATAATTTGCAGCTTCTGCAGTGCTTAGAGTTTTAAAGGCATTCATTAGTCCACTCTCTTTAAATTAGAACCGCACTTGGAATACTAACTCTCTCTTTCACTCCGTCGGCTTGTCTGCGCTGTCTTTTAGGTTTTTGCGACACTCTGCGTCTATCGAATATTGTTCGGCGCTGAGAGCGGATATTGTAAGAGCCTACAATGTGGAGACCATCCTTGGTTTCTATCTTGCAGACAAACCGTTCAGGGTGTTTTTCTAGAAAGATGGTTCGGGGATAAATTGTCTGGATGTCACGAATCCATTCGCCAAAGCTGTGTCCAATATACTCGACCATAATCATCGGTAGATTTGTTATTTTGTTCGTTTCCATCGTTACCGGTCCTGTTGTGTTAGAAATGACATCATTTTTTAAATACAGCAATGAATAATCCGCGATTTACCTTCTAAAAAAGATAAATCAATATGATTAATATAATAAATCAATATGATTTAGTCAATTAACAAAGAACAACAACAATGTCATCAAAAGGAAAGTATTGGTAAATGTTGAAGTAGGTAGGATGATTAAATAGCATTAAACACGTTACCGCTGTATTTAATGCTACTGTGAGTTAGCGGTGCGTTGAAAAGATGAGTTGAGACTGCCTCGTGTACTCAGACATAGTTAGATGAATATTCTGATGCTTTAACTCATCTTTTAGAGACTTAAGTAAATCAAACTGATTCAGTGTAAGCTTTTGAATGGCTATTTTTATCTCAAGTGAGCCGGAGTTTTCGCTGCAGCGAATTTTTAATAAAGAAAGATTATCACTTTCTGCTGCAACATTAATTGTTGCTGCTAAGCAATACCAAAGCTTGTCCATTTGTGATTGCGATAATTTATAATTAATCGCTTCTGGAGTCGCTGTAAAGTCGAGCTTTTCTGATAATTCACTCACCATTTCTAGTGACGATTGAAATTGAGAAACAATTCCTAAGGTTCTTGCTGTTTTGGGCAATTCAAAGGGGAGTGCTGTCATTGGAAAGAACCAATCAGACTGTGGTTCGATCTCGTCTTCGAGAATATGATTGAGCTCGTATTCTAATCCTTCAATTTTTGCTTGGCTTTTTTCCAGTTTCTTATTGAAAAGTCTGTATTGATAAATGAAAACACCGACGAAGATAGTACTCAGTGATAAAACCAATATAAGCCATTGAGGTAAGTTCGCAGGAGTCGTTACATCGACATTAAACTCTCTGGTTCCGGAGCCACTTTTAGAATGAAAGTGAACGCGAATAATGTTATTTCCCGGTGGTAAACTGTTGAAGAATAAATTGCTGCCAAACTTTAATTCTCTCATTGGAGAGTTATTCAGGCTGTATGAAAAGGTAATGGGAAACTTATCAAAATGATTAACACCTGATATTAAAAATTCCAGTGGCGAATCATGTTCTAAAGTTTCAGGTATTTCTAAGTTGGTATAAACGGGTAGAACAGGCACATTATTGTCGTAGCGAAAGTCAACCAGCTCTGTCCAGCCATTTAATCCTTGAGCAATTAATTTATCGTCAATATAGGAAATAGCTCCTCTGAGCATTTCTTTTGGATACAACCCATTTCGAAAGTCGAAAATTTTAAACCAGGGATTACTGATATCATTGGTATATGCGAGTCCGGCGAGCGTCGAAATTGCAATTTTATTGGAGTCGGGGTAAACAAAGATATCGCTTATCGTATTACTTGGTAAGTTACTATTCTCACTGGTGTATTCATAAATTTTTGAATCATCGTTATAAACAATGAGACCATCGCCGTCCGTACCGATCAATAAGTTACCATTGTGATCAGTTTCCAGCTTCCAAACCACTTTGTCCGCTTCATATTGAGTAATGGAGTGTCCCTTTTGATACTTGTAAAAGCCTTTTGTTGTTCCAATCAGTAAATAACCATTGTGATTTAAAAGGCTTAAAATCGTATTAGAATTTAAGCCGTCACTTTTCTCAATGTGATCAATTAAGTTCAGTTGGTAATCGTATTTATACACGCCATCGGAGTCTGTCCCAATGTAAATAGCATCATTTGAGTTTGTATCGATGGTTAAAACAATTTTATTAGTCAGTATTTCTTCTACGAGATGACCTGACTCATCAAGAATAGAGACGCCTTTAAAATGACCTACCCATAAGCGGTTTAACAGGTCTTTTTTCATCGCAATAATTCGGTTGTCTGGAAGCACATCATCAGAAATTAAATTCCATTGATTATCCATACCTTCTTGCCAGACACCTTCACCAAAAGCCGCAATCCATTTTTTACCAGGTGTTTGCAACATGGAGTGGAAGTAAGTTCCTACCGTAGAGCTCTTGTAGCTTTTAATCTTCTTTCTATTTGGGGGTAACTGGAAAACCCCATTGTTAGTTGTTGAAGCCCAAACAATACCTGTGTTTTTATCGTACTCAATGTCGGATACGGTTTGATCGGAATTGAATCTCTCGCAGTCATTTAATTTTAAATAGCTAATTTCGCATTCGATTAAACCTTTGGGAGTACCCACTAACAGGTTTTTTCCTGCTACTAAAACGTTACGAATAACTTCTCCTTTGAGAACAAGTTGAGATGACGAGTTGTTTTTAGCAACAATGTAAAGTCCATCTTTGCTTCCAAGGTAGTCAAAGTTATTGTCGTTAGCGAACGAAAGTATCGGTGTTTTGCGAAAGTTAAGCAGTCTTTTTGGCAATTTAGAGATGTAGCCAACGCCATTGTCTGTTGCAACAATTAAGTCGGTACCGAACATTTGGACAGAGTTAATTGATTCTTCAAAACTGTACGAGTTTTCCTTCTTGAAGTTACTGTTAAAAATAACGAGTTTATCTTCTAACACAACAGCAATTTGAGTATCGTTAATTTTTTTGATGTCGGTAACGGTTACACCATCAAGTAAGGTTTTTGTAATCTTTCCATTTTCTATAATTTGAAGGCCGCCATCATTGTTCATTCCAACCCAAGCGGTGTAAGAGGGTGTTTGGCCAGACAGAGATGTCGAAACGTAAACAGCGTTAACCTGCGAGCTATTTAAGCTTTCAACAGAACCAGGCGAGCTTTGAAACAAATTGAAGTTCTTGCCGTTGTATCGAGCAAGTCCATTATAGGTTGCTATCCAAAGATATCCGTGAGAATCGTAGAAGAGTGCTGAGGTACGATTGGTAGGCAACCCTACCTCAAAGTTTATGTGTTTAAAGCTTTCTACCGTTTCTAATTTAGTCGCCGCCAACTGGTTTGTGAACGTAACCGCCACAATTGCCAATAAATGAAGGGGCAGACGACTGTGTCTCTGCTTCTTCAATGCTGTGTAAACTTTTAGAAACCATTTTCTCATTCGTATCCGTACCGCTTTTGAAAACTACTATATAAGTTGGCAGTCTAGGGTCATCGGGATTCTTTTTATTTGCCCAAGCTGAACGGAGCATATTCCCGTATCTTTCCCCGTACTCAGCGTCCAGACCTTTGGCGAACAATTCTACATGCTGATCATCGAAAAGCAATGAACCTACATTGCTTCCGCCGTCTGTACACTCTGTAAAAACATCAACTTGCAAATAAGAGCCGTCAGGCAAAAGCAAGCTTGCTGACATATCTGCAACTTTTGCTCTATCTGTCGCTAAAATTTGAAAGCAAGAAATAGCAGATAGTAATAATATTACTGTTTTCATTTTAAAGTCCTTTCGATAGCCGAGACATTATATTAGACCGGAGTACTCTTTGTGCATAAATATTGTAGCTGATAGTATTATATTTATGAGATGTTTGTATACCGGCTATCTTTTTAGTCAAACACAGATAGTACGAAAATTAATCTGTGAATGAAAGCTCAAGAACTTTTATAAATTCTTCGTTGGGTTCCTCCCAGGCAGAATATTTATTGAATGCCAAGTTTTTATAATAATCATTCCAAAATTCAGGAAGCATTCTATAGTCTCGATTGCCTAGTTCAGGATAGCCCTGACTATCCATTAGTCGTTTAAAACTGGCCCGACTAATTAATCCTCTTTCTAAAAAGCAGTGCATTTCAGAAAGGGTTATTTCAAGATCTTCAGCAACGGCTATTATTTTCTCTCCACTTAATTTCGAAAGTGCTCTTCTTGCATTTTCAATAATGGTGAGTTGTTGTAAGCATTCATCTTTAGGAATAGCCGTTGAATCCGGATCAATTTCTTTTCGTTCTTCTTTATGGTCCTCAATAAGGCTGGAATAAAGCTTTATTATTTTTTTTGATTTTTCTTCTAATTCTAGTTTTTCAAAGTCATTATCCTGTAAAGCAAGTTTGATTGCATCGGATAATACTGAAAGTTCTAATTTTGAGATTGGACGTTTGGAAGAGTGTTTTCCATTTGAATATGAAAAGAACTCATCATCGAGTGCTTCTCTAGGAAGTTTAAAAGCTCTCTCTATTTCTTCAGCCAAGCTATCGCCAATCGCACGACTCGGAGAGATGCCTGCAAATTGTGTTGCTTGTTGTACAGACTTACCTAACTGATTTGCGAAGACAGTTAAGCCGCCGCGACCCGTTTCATCTTGTAAGTCCAAGACAATTTGGCGGCAGTTATTATGACGTATTCTGGCGTGTTTTCTCATCCACATATTATTTAATTTAAATCAAGTTGATTCAACAATCAATATGATTAACAAAATCTTGATAAAATAAATCAATATGATTTAGTATCTCCTCTGAGGAGGAGTGCAATGAAAAAACAAAAAACAGCCAATCCTTGGTTTCGGTTGTATTCCGAAATCATCGACGACCCCAAAATGCTCATGCTTTCATTTGAAGATCGTTGGCATTATGTCGCGCTCTTGTGTTTAAAGTGTCAGGGTGAGCTCGATAAAGAAGCGAACGCCGATAAGCTGCAACGTAAAGTGGCTTTAAAACTCGGTGTCTCCATTTCCAACCTGGATGAAGTAAAACGAAGGCTCAAGGAAGAAGAGTTAATCGACGAAAACTTTCAACCCATCAATTGGAACAAGCGACAATTCAAAAGCGATTCCAGTG
This sequence comes from Pleionea sediminis, assembly GCF_007570825.1. Taxonomy (GTDB): domain Bacteria; phylum Pseudomonadota; class Gammaproteobacteria; order Enterobacterales; family Kangiellaceae; genus Pleionea; species Pleionea sediminis. Next base: position 249,975 of record NZ_SUNB01000005.1, read on the forward strand.
CCGCTCGCGTTCGAAAATACCGGGCAAAACAAAAGAAAACGGAAATTAAAAACGTTACATGTAACGGCGATGTAACGGCCTGTAACGCTAATGTAACGCTTGAAAACTTAACATCTCAAATCAAACCAGCCGCTGAAAGCCCTATAAATAAAGAGCGGCCGCGAATGGAACAACAATGTAACGTTACAGTAACGCCCTCAGAGACAGATACAGAGACAGAAATAAAAAGATCTCCCTCTAAGGAGGGAGATCCAAAAAAGTCCGATGCGTTTGAGAAAATTCCAATAACCACGCATTGGCAACCATCGCTTCAAGCAAAAACCTTAGCCAAGTTGCAAGGCCTTACCGATTTTGAACATCAAGACACGCTCGAAAATCGCGGTGAGTTTATCTCTTACTGGATTACAGCAAACCGAGGAGGTGTGCCCATTCTGTTAACGCCTGACGAATGGGATCACAAGTACATTAAAAATCTATTGCGAGGCAAACAACATGACCAGGCAAACGCATCGACATCGCGAGTTTCTGCCGCAGAGCGCGCTCGACTGCTGGACAAAACCCTGTCCGACTTTTGATCCCAAGTGGGTTAAAGCGGTTCAGCGTTTGTGGCAACGGTTGGGTGCGAAATATGGTTTTTCATTGTGGGAAAGTCGCTTTGGTGTGGCGGATGAATCGAACCCCGCATTTCGGGAGTGGGCGACCGATTTACTCGAGGTAGATCCACACGCGGTAGCTAAAGCGCTGAATCATTTACCGAGTTATTTACCCAATCAAATTGAATTTATGCGCTTGGTTAAAAGCTTTTGTCCGCCAGAGCCAGAAAAGCAAGAAACAGCAGCAGAGCGACAACAACGAGAAGCAATGCAAGCTCAGCTATCCAGCAGAATTCAACAAGAGCGAGAGCATGTGGCAAAGCTAATCGATAAATCCATGCGTGAAGAAATTGTACGAAAACTTCGTCAGCGCTGGTCTACAACCGACTGGTCGTGCTCTGCAGTGAGCGACTGGCTGGTTGAGCAAGAGCAGCTAGAAAATAGTAAATCAAACATATCAAACGAGGAGGCGACCCAATGAGTTTTCAAACAACTGAGCGAAATTTAAAGCAGTGGGGTTACTGGAAGCGATCGCATGGTATTCATTTAGGCTATGGTGAAAGCGCGTTAGCGATTCGTAAACCTATTGGCTACACTTTGACAGATGATGAAGCTCTAGCGGTCGATAAGGCTGTATCTGAGCTTAAAGTGAGAACCTCAAATTCAATGATTGGTAGTTTGGTAGAAGATTACTTTTTAGAGCCAGAGATGAGTTACCTCGATTTAGCTTCTCGCTATAAATTAAAGAAGCCGAAAGTGCGAGAAATGATTTTAATTGGTGTGGGGTGGGTTGATGCGAGAATACAAAATCATACAGAGACAAGATTATGACTAAAAGTATTCATTTTTTTTATATAACTCTTTTTGTATTTTCAATGTCTGCTTACTCAACTGATAAAACTTTAGGTTCGTTCTTATCGCATTTAGAAAGTGGAAAACCATTATTTCAAGATGAACATCAAGAAACTAGTGTGCTGTCTGTCCAAGCGTACAAAGGATTTTTCTTAGTTGAAATTGGTTCATCCGTTGATGGACTTTGTAGTGGGTTAGGTCTAAATACGTATAATTATGAGGGTAAACTCTTAGATAGTTTAGAGCTTGTGAGAATGTGTGATACAGACGGCGGAGAGCTGGAGTCGGTAAATTACGACCTCATTAATGAAATATATAATGTCAAGGTAATAACTGTAGCTAATGGATATGACCATTCAAAAATAACATCTTACGTCGTAAAAGAGTATAAGCTTGACCCAATGAGTGGGACCTTTGTAGAGGAGGACCCCTACAAGTTCTGCAATAGTCGCAAGTACCCAGAAATTTCGGAGATGACTTTGCAACCTGGTTCGCTTGATAAGTTATCAGCTAGAACACTTAAGTTAATGAGAAATGAAATTTTTGCCTCGTATGGATACGAATTTAAGTCAGAAAGGCTAGCTGGCTATTTTGAAAAATGCAGTTGGTATAAACCGTATCAAAAAGATGTTTCTGGTTTTCTAACTGACCTAGAGAAGAAGAATATTGAAGCAATTCTTAATCAGGAAAAAAAATTGGAGAGTAATGCGATTAATTAAAGAAGGTTGGCAGTTTGACAGAAGATTGCTTTCTAGTGCCAGAAATCAGTTATTCCGAATTAGCTTCTCGATACAAGTTAAAAAAGCCTCAAGTGCGAGAAATGATTTTAATTGGTGTTGGATGGGTAGATGCGAGAATGCATTCTTATTTTTTAAGTTAAGGGCTGCTATTTGTTTGCTTCTATTAAGCGGCTGTACTTCAATTTTTTATAACTCTGACTCAAATTTAAACTTAGCAAATTATGGTTGCAAATATGTTGATGGGCATTTCGATAATAATGAAACTTTTATCCCTAGTGGTTTAGTTTGTCCAAGATCAACACCTTCTGACTCACTTTCAGAAAACGAGTGTAAATGGAAAGCAAGCTATTATAGAAATGATGGCGTATTAGTTGAAGGTCATTACAGATGTAGCCCCAAGAAAAATCATTTAACTCCCAACTTTGGCGGTAATTGTCACTATGTGAGCAGCTATTACAGAAAAGATGGCACTTATGTGCGAGGTTACACTAGATGTCGAAAATAAGCGTGAGAATCAAGTGGTTGAAACGTGAGTTTGAGATTGAAAGATAAAATGCTGCTAAAGGATGCCATTCTAGGCGCGAGTTATCATAAAGGTGATGATAAATGTAAATGGTATGATGACCTGCCTTCACATCTAAAAGATCACGAGATAGGGAAATTAATTTACGCAGCTCTCTACAAGAATGATAAGCGCGCACTTGATAAAGCTGCAACTCTTCTGACAGGAGACAAGAAAAATGCGTGGCTTGGTTTAGAAAAAATGTAAGCATTTTCTTACATGATGCTCAGTATCTTTTCCTACATACAATTTACTCGATTGTCCTAGTATTAATCTAAAATCGAAGATTATATTCAAAATGGAGAACTGTAGCATGACATTAGATAATAATAAACTTGAGCTTACTCTTAAAGCCTGGGAGAAGACTGTCGATGTCCAGATGCATTTCAACGACTTATGCTTGAAAGTTCGTTCTTTTGCAATGTCGATATTGGGTGTAATGTTAGGAGGCGCGGCTATTTCATATAGATACGGTGGTGATGTAGTCATGTCAAGCTTAAGTTTTCCTATTGCGGCAATATTTATTAGTGTGTCAATCATAATTTGGGCTGCTTTCTACCTAATGGATAGATACTGGTACCATGAGTTATTAAGAGGTGCTGTAATTCATGGTCGCAAGTTGGAGAAGGTTCTTAACAAGAATATTCCGGAAATTGCGCTTGCAAACTCTATTCGAAAAACTAGTCATGCATCATTAAGCTTGAATGCTGCCAAAAAGTTAGATTGTTTTTACATTTTTATACTGCTGGTACAGATTTGCGCACTTATAGCTGTTTCTCAAGGTTCTGTTGAAATAAGTAATTAGTCTGTTTGTAAAAATAAAAGTGATGTTTCTAATTATTTAATATGTGACTGTCTATTTTTATAAGAATTCACAAGAGTCATAGTTATGATTAAAGCAAGAAATTACAAATGTTTTGAAGATGAAACCGGTTTTGAGAAATTTTGTCGAGTAAACTTGATTGTCGGAAGAAATAACGCAGGAAAGTCATCTTTATTAGATTTAATCGAGTGTTTAATTAATGACGATTATTTTTTTCATCGCTCAACATGGAGGGGTAATAAATCCCCACAGATAATTGTTGAGTCGAAAATACCTGAATATATTGTTAATCAAGTTTTCAAGCCTAATGTAAGCGGAGGTGCGGTTCAAGGCAATCATCGAAATTATGGAAATCAGTTTATCGAAAAAATGATAAAATGGTCTATCGGATTTGAAGGTGTAAGGGAGCTAGTAGAATGTGATGACAGTGATATTTGTCCCACCTTAGAAAATGCTGGTAGCTATTCGAGAGCTCTAGTGCATGCTATGCCCCATCCGTTAATAAATAAAAATTTTCGACGTCTCTCTGCTGAGAGAGATATTCGACCTGAGCCAGATAATTCAAATATAATAATCGGAACGGATGGAAGCGGTATAACAAATGCGATTCAAAACTACATCAATAAATCAAATTTACCGAGTGAATTAGTAGAGAGTTCTATTCTTAAAGCGCTAAACTCAATATTTGCACATGATGCGATATTTACTGATATAGTTTGCCAGTTACATGAAGATGGCAACTGGGAAATATATCTTGAGGAGAAATTTAAGGGGCGTATAGCTCTCTCTCAGTCAGGAAGCGGTTTAAAGACGGTTATGTCAGTGCTTGCATGTTTGATTTTGGTACCTCGTTTTGAAGAAACTAACTTGAACAAGTATGTGTTTGGATTTGAGGAGTTGGAAAATAATTTACATCCAGCCTTGTTAAGACGCTTGAATAACTATATTTATGAACAGGCGTTAGAATATGATTATTCATATGTTTTAACTACTCATTCTAATGTCTTAATTGATCAGTTTAGTAAGCGGCCTGACGCACAAATAATTCATGTATCTAATGTTAACTCAGTTGCTACGTGCACAACCGCTAAGACATATATAGAGAATAATGGGATTATCGATGATCTTGATGTCAGAGCGAGCGATTTGCTGCAGGCTAATGGAGTGGTTTGGGTAGAGGGACCATCAGATAGAATCTATTTGAATAAGTGGATTGGTTTATGGAGTGATCAAGAGCTGAGGGAAGGGACTCACTACCAAATAATATTTTATGGAGGAAGATTACTTTCTCATTTGAGTGCGGAATCTCCAAGTTGTGATAAATCTGGTGTGTCAATTCTAAATACAAATCGAAATGCAATAATATTGATTGATAGCGATAAAAGAGCTGCTCAGACACCATTAAGTAAAACCAAAAAAAGAATACAAAAAGAGTTCAACACCATGGGGGCTCTGTGTTGGATAACTAAAGGAAGAGAGATTGAAAACTATATCCCTAAAGAAGTTGTTAATAACTTTTTGCGCACTAATACTTCTGCTCAAGTAGGGCAATATGAGTCATTTTTTGAATATTTAAATGGTATTGATAAGGGGCAAGGTGATAGATATGTTGCGAAGAAGCCTTTATTAGCTGAAAAGCTAGCTCCTATCATGAACAAAGAGAACATGATTGATATATTAGACCTAGATGTTTCTATGGAAAATGTTTGTAATACGATAAGAGCATGGAATAATTAGTATATTTTATTTGAAGCTTTTAATTGCAATGAATATTGCATCGTTCAACCAAAAGGTGTATAAAGTCAGCTAAGCTTTAAAAGTTTATTACTTCAAAACCCTGCTTGTTTTCAAGCGGGGTTTTTTTATGCCTGCGCTAAGGTACTTAATGCATAACATCTCTACGGGCCTCGCGGTTCAAGCGCCTTTTTCTTATACCGCAATAGAAGCCGCAAAACCGAAGCTCTCATTTTTTCAAAGCATAATGATCGATTTTGGAACCAGTGTTTTAACCTGGGGAGAAGCTTTTCAAATGATGGCGGCGTTTACTGGTTTTGTGGCCATAGTATTTCGCATTGTCGACTTTTTTAAAGAACGAAAACAAAAGGAAACCAAGCTATGAAGCTGATTCGTGGTTATATTCCATCGTTTGGTGTTTTTGGTGAGTTGCTCGATCTCGATGGCAATCATTTAGCATACTCAACTGAGCGGTTATGGAACAACAATATTTCGTTTCAAAGCTGTGTGCCCGAAGGTGTGTATGAACTAAAGCCTTATGAATACAAAGGTGAGCTCGAAACTTTTGCGTTAGAAAATAAAGCGCTCAACGTGCAAGTGCAGGCAACGCATAATCGATTTGTTCGTTGGGGTTGTTGCTTTCATGGTGCTAACTGGCCGCATCAATTGCAAGGCTGTATTGCACCGGCTACCGAATTTATGCCGCTGTATAACGCAGCGTTTAAACGCACGATGTTTGGCGGTTCTTCGAGTGGTGTTGCACTGGGTAAAGTGTTGGATTACTTGCACGACTCTGGCGATAGAACCTTAGAAATTTCTCACCAACGCGCGGTTGTCGCGGCTTAAACTCCACATTGCTTTCGTGGGAATGATTCCCGTTGTACGAAAGCTCTTTTTATTCGAGGTAAACCATGGCGCATCCTGCATTAATTGGCGGTGTGTTTGAGATTGGCAAACAACTCATCGATCGCATCTGGCCAGATGAAACCGACAAAGCCGAAGCGCAATTAAAATTGTTGTTAGCGCAACAGAACGGCGACTTAAAGCAATTAGAAACACGGCTCTCTGCCATACTCGCTGAAGCAAACAGTAGCGACCCTTGGACGAGTCGTGCCAGGCCATCGTTTTTGTATGTGATTTATATTTTTATTTTATCGGCCATACCGATGGGCTTTTTATTTGCATTTGAACCAACCGTTGCTGAGCGTGTAACGCATGGTGTCACGCTGTGGTTGCAAGCCATACCAACCGAGTTATATACGTTATTTGGTGCAGGCTTTTTAGGTTATGCGCATTACCGCAGTAAAGATAAACACACACAAAAGAACACTCAATAATGCCAGCACGCGCTAAACGTCCATGTCGTTATCGACTGTGCAAAGGCTTAACGATTGAGCGTCATGGCTTTTGTAGTGAGCATGCAGAACATGCGCGCAGCTGGAGTAACGTTCACACTCAATCCGCCAGCGTTCGTGGCTATGGTTATGCCTGGCAAAAACAACGTAAGCGAGCCATAGCTCGAGACTCTGCGTTATGTCAGCCCTGTTTACGGGAAGGTCGAGTAACGGCTTTCAATTCGGTCGACCACATAACACCTAAGAGCGCCGGTGGTAGCGATGCATTAAGTAACCTGCAGTGCATATGTAAAGCATGTCATGCATTAAAGACGCAACAAGAATCACAACGAGCGAGAAATTAATTGAGGGTAGGGGGTGTTTAATCTCTACAGTTTATCGCCGTCTGACCACCGCCCTAGGTCCATTTTTACGCGCTAAGAAATTAAAAGAGTTTCACCACGATTAACTCTTGTTTTGTAATTTGATGAGCTTGTGCATTATGCCGATAATTCGTTTATTGGCCTTATTATCCTCGTAGCTTTTTGCGCCGAAGAAAAGTAGAAGTACTATGATATAGGTTTCTGAACTGGGCTCCGAACCGAATTTAATCGACAAGGAGAAAATTAAAGCAAAAATGATTAAAATTAGCGCGAAATCATAGGGATCTCTAGAAGGCTTTTTTTGGAAGGCTTCTAGCTCTTCATTCAGCTTGTGTATTTCTAAGATGTCTTCTGCGACTTGGGCATTACGCTCAGTTTCTGCGTTGTGTTCACTCATGTTCAATTCCTAATTTTGATGAAAGTGAAATTATATACTTTTTAAATACTTAAGAGCGGTCAAAACTTTCTCTGTTGTCAGTGAATATTTACATATAATCGAGAGTAATAAAATGCAAGGTCGATTACCCGACACTTCAAGTTTAGCGGTTGCTAAACATCCAAAATTCGACGAAGGTCAAAAGCAAGCGGAAGAAAATGAAGAGAAACATAAGTTACTCGCAAAGCAATTAAAGCCACGTGGTTTAACTAAAGATGAGACTAAAGTTTGGGATCGCGTCGCCTTGGAGCTGTCAAAAAACAACCGACTGAAATCGTTGTATGTGGATGTCATTCATCAGTATTGCGTGGTGAAAGTGCGCATGGATGGATTACGCGGTGAGCTCGATAAAGACGATTGGTATTATGTGACGATGGGACGCCACGGTGAACAGTGGAAGTCTCGCCCGGGTGTCGCTCAATTAAACGATGACTTTCGAAAGTTTATGCAATTGACGGCGCACTTGGGATTATCACCGGCGACCGAATTGCGGTTTAACGCCAAGCAAGGCGATTTGTTTGAAAATGAATTTGATGGCTTGTAAGTGATGGGTGGTAAGCGATGTCAGCGACCGATCATCTTGACGATATTCTAGCGTATTGCGATCGCGTGCTGTCGGGTGAGCGTCCCGCGTGTCAGTGGGAACGGCTTGCGGTGGAACGATTTTATGATGACTTCGAGCGCTCAAAAACCGGCGATTTTGAATTTTACTTTGATGTGGAAAAAGCGGTGCAGCCGATTAAGTTCATTGAGCTGTTACCGCACGTCAAAGGCAAGTGGGCGAATCGCAAGGGCCTTGCCAAACGCATTCAGCTGGAAGGTTGGCAAAAATTTATTATCGCGAATTTATTCGGTTGGCTAAAAAAGTCGACGGGCTACCGGCGTTTTGTGGTGGCTTACATTTGTGTGTCGCGTAAAAACGGCAAGTCGATTATTGCGGCCGGTGTTGGTCTTTACATGTTGGTGCAAGACAACGAATTTGGTGCTGAAGTTTATTGCGGAGCGACGACCGAAAAACAAGCGTGGGAAGTGTTTCGTCCCGCCAAGCAAATGGTCGAGCGAACGCCACAACTTCGAGCCGCTTACGGATTAACGGCGCATGCTAAACGATTGGAGTGCGATAAAAAAGGCTCGCGTCATACGCCCGACGGTTCCAAGTTTGAACCGGTGATTGGTAAACCGGGCGATGGAGCGAGTCCCTCGTGCGCGATTTTGGATGAAGTGCACGAGCACGACGATGATGTGTTATTCGATACCATGCTCACCGGAATGGGCGCACGTGAACAGCCCTTGTTATTGATGATTACCACAGCGGGCACCAATCCCTCGGGGCCGTGTTTTCAGCATCAAAAAGATCTGCAGAGAACCTTAAGCGCGAATGCCGGTGAGCGTAACGAAGAACTCTTTGGCATCGTTTACGGCATTGATAAAAACGACGATTGGACCTCGACCGAGGTGCTGGAAAAAGCCAATCCGAATATCGGCATATCGGTCGGTAAAGACTACTTAATCGCACGACAAAAAGATGCGATGCGCAGCCCCCGAAAACAAAATGCGTTCAAGATTAAACACCTGGACGAATGGGTGTATGCGAAAAACGCCTGGCTCAATATGGTCGATTGGGCGAATGCGGCCGACACGAGTTTAGAGCGTGATGACTTTATTGGCTGCAAAGCCATTAAGGGTTTGGACATGTCGAGCAAACTCGACATTACGGCCGACGTGACGATGTTTGAAAAAATGATTGAGGGCGAACAGCACTTTTTCTTTTTTGGCAATTACTACATTCCGGAAGCGCTGCTTAAAGATCCGGATAAACAACTCTACGTCGAGTGGGAACATCAAGGGCATCTCATCACCTGCGAGGGCGACACCATCGATTACGAGCAAGTGCAATCCAATGCGATCAACGAGTGCCGATTGTTTGATATCGAAGAGCTGGCGTTTGATCCCTGGGGTGCGACGCAAATCGCGCAGAATATTCACAAAGCGAATTCGGACATTGAACTCGTGGAAGTGCCGCAAAGCTATGCGATTAGTGATGCGATGAAAGAGTTTGAACGGCTTTTAAAAGAAGGTCGCATTCATCACGATGGCAATCCGGCATTGTCCTGGATGATGGGCAATGTGGTCGCCAAAGAAATCGACGATGGCAAAAAAATTCGGCCCGTCAAAGAAGAGCGGGACAATAAAATTGACGGTGCGGTTGCGGCCATTATGGCGCTCAGTCGGGCCATTGTTATCGATGAACAGCAAGTCGAACATTATGGTGTGTGATTGATGGGATGGTTTTCTAACTTAGTGAGTGCACGAACCACTACGGCCTCAAAACCGGCCCAGTGGTTTATCAATTTAATCGGCGGCGGCCCGACCGGTTCGGGTGAAATCATTAACGCTGATAACGCCATGCGCATTACGGCGGTGCTGCAAGCGGTGCGCATTTTGGCCGAGTCGAGTGCGTCACTTCCGTTAAAGTTGTATCAACGAAACGGCAACAACAAACACGAAGCGACGGATCATCCGGCGTATCAACTGGTGTATTCCTCACCGAATGAATCGATGACTTCGTTCGATTGGCGCGAAGCGCAAATGGTCGCGTTGGGTCTGCGCGGCAATGCGTACAGTTTGGTGAAACGGGATCATCAAGGCGCTTTAGGTGAGCTCATTTTATTGCATCCGGATAAGACAAAAGTCGTAATGAGTCAATCCGGCAAGCTCTTTTATGAATCGATGGAAACCAATAAAACGCATCCGGCGCGTCATATCCTCCATCAAAAAGGACTCAGCACGAATGGATTGATGGGACTGAACCCGATTGAAATGACGCGCGAAGCGTTAGGGTTATCGGTGGCTGCCGAAAAACATGGCGCGACGACCTTTAAAAATGGTGCGACACCGACCGGCATTTTAGTGACGCCCGATAAAGCCAAGCCCGAACAAATCAATGAGTTAAAAAAGTCCTGGAAAAAAGAAAACGGCGGGAACAATAAAAACGGTGTGGCGGTGTTGCACAGTGGTATTAAGTACCAACAAATCAGCGTCAGTAATGCCGACGCGCAATTTTTAGAAACCCGAAAATTTCAGATTGCAGAAATCGCGCGCATCTTCAATGTACCGGTGCATTTGCTGCACGATATGGATCGCTCCACCTTCAACAACATCGAGCACATGAGTTTGGCGTTTATTAAATTCTCGTTACGGCCGTGGCTCATTCGCATGGAGCAGCGGCTCAACTTGTCATTGCTGAGGCCGGAAGAACGCCATCACTATTACTTTGAACATAACTTGAGTGCGCTCGAACGTGCCGACATAAAAACGCGTTTCAGTGTGTATGCGCAAGGGCGGCAGTGGGGCATTTATTCGGCCAACGATTGTCGGCGCAAAGAAACCGAAACCTTGCGCGATGATGATGAGGGGGACAGCTACCACACGCCGCTCAACATGATGGACCAGGACGCGATTAACGATGCAAAAGACGCTTCGAACGAACCCTCAAAAGAAACAGGACACGACGAATGAATCATCCTTACTTGTTTTCACTGTTGGTTAATGAACCTTGGGCAATTGCTTCCCAAAAAATGGACGTGTTGTTAGAGATTATTGAAAAAGGTTTACTGACTGGCGCGCTCACTGAGACGCAAAAAGCCGGTCTTACCGGTCAGCGATTGGAGTCCGATGACACCCTCACCGGCGGTGTTGCGGTAATGAATGTGACCGGCACGCTCGTTAATCGAACCTCGGGTCTTGCCAGTCTTTCAGGCGTGCGTTCTTACGCGAGTTTATCGAATGAATTGCAAAGCTTACTGGATAACGAACTGGTCCAGCACATTGTGCTCGACATTGATTCCGGCGGCGGCATGGTGGCCGGTTTGTACGATTTTGTGGACCAGCTGTATGAGGCGCGTTCCGTTAAACCGATTACGGCCATTATTAACGACTCGGCATTTTCGGCGGCCTATGCCATCGCAAGTTCCGCCTCGCGCATTATTGCCAGTCGAACGGGCGGGGCGGGTTCCATTGGCACCATTGCGAAACTCGTCAGTCGCAGCAAACAACACGAACGTCTGGCGATGGAGATTGAAACGATTACTGCGGGTGCAAAGAAAGCGGATCTCGATCCGGACACGCCCATCACCGATTCGGCGCGTCAGAAAGTGCAGTACCAGGTCAATCAATCGAACGAACTTTTTTTACAAACGGTCTCGCGCAATCTGGGATTGCCCATCGATACCCTACGCAGTTATGAGGCGGACTTTTTTACCGGTGAGGATGCCAAAGCGATGGGGCTGGTGCACGACATTATGAGTCCAAGAGACGCGTTTTTATCGATTGTTTCGGACACTCAAAAGAAACCCACCCACTCATCGTTGCAAAGGCGCGCCAAAGCCATCGCGCTGCAATAACGCATTTTACTTGAGACACATCACGGCGACTTCGGTCGCCGTTTTTATTGCCCCTTTTTTTAAACCCATGAGGACATGAGCCTATGTTAACCATTGAGTCATTAAAAGCGCACCTGGCGACAATCAAAGGTCGCATTGTTGAAATTGCGAAACTCGAGTCGAGCGGTGAAACGCTGACCGAAGAACAAATTACCGAATTTAATTCGCTGGAAGAAGAGTTTGATACTTACCAGGAAAAACTCAAACGTGCCGAAGCGGCCGAGCGTTTGGAAATCACCGAAATCGAATCGAACGGTGATAACGTTGAGGTGATTGGCAAAGTCGAAAAGCCGATTGAAAAAGGTCAGGCGATTGGTCTCTTTACCCGAGCCATTGCGGCCAATAAAGGCAGTCTTCGCGATGCGGCGCATTTTGCTGAGCAAGAAGGGTACCCAACGATTGGCGCAGCGCTCAATACCCAAACGGGGAGTGCGGGCGGCTTTGTCGTGCCACCGGGGTATTCGCGTGAGTTTATCGAAATTCTTCGGCCCAGTGTGTTAATGCGAAACTTAAACGGCGGGTGCCGTGAAATTCCGATGCCCGACGGTCAGCTCGAAATGGGCCGCGGGGCTTCAAGTGCGTCGGCCAGTTACCAAGCGGAAGGCGAAGACATTATTAAGTCGGAACCCAGCTTTGGTGACTTTAAACTGTCGAAGAAAAAGCTCACCGGGTTAGTGCCGGTCTCGAACGACCTGGTGCGTTTTGGCACCAGTGAAGCGAATCAGTTTGTGCTCGATGACATTGTCCAGGTGGTGGCAGAGCGTGAAGATTTAGCGTTTTTGCGCGATGATGGCACGGGCAATTTAGTCAAAGGGTTGCGCTATCAAGCCATCCCGTCAAACCTCATTGTCTCGAGTGGGAATTCCGCGCTGGACATTGAACGCGATTTTCAAAAGCTCATTGGCTGCTTGCGCCGAAACAACATTAAGATGACGCGCCCAGGGATTGTGCTTAGTGAACGCACCTTTACCTTCTTGGAAACCTTGCGCGATCAGAACGGCCACAAAGTGTATCCGGAATTATCGGAAAGCGGCCGGATTGGCAAAGTCCCGGTCGGTTGGTCAACGACGATCCCTGAAAACTTAGGCGCGAATGGCGATGAAACCGAAGTGTACTTGGTCGACTTTCATCATGCGGTGATTGGTGAAGCGCACCGCTTAACGCTCGATGTGTCGACCGAAGCCTCCTACAAAGATGGCACTGAACTCGTCTCGGCATTCTCGCGCGACCAAACCGTTATTCGGGTGATTGAAGAGCACGACTTTGGTCTGCGTCATGGCGGCGCGGCGGCTATCTTAACCGGCGTTCGCTGGGGTCTATAATTAATTTTCCATCCTTACTTTCTAACCATTCGAACTTTTCATTTTGGAGAACCAATCATGTCGGATAAAAAAGACGTCGCACTTGAGCGTGTGATTGTGCAGTTTTTAAAACACCAATCGCCGTACAACAAAGATGAAGTCGCTGGGTTTGATAAAGATCACGCCGAGGCTTTGATTCAAGCGAAAGTCGCCAAGCTTTACAAACAATAAACGAGTCTTCGGTCATGAACATTGTGCCTTTGACCCCGCGAGGTGTTGAGCCGGTCTCGGCTTCTCACCTCAAACAGAGCATGAATGTGCTGCACGATCACGATGACGAACTGATTGAAACTCTTCAGGCGACGGTTCGGGAATTTGTCGAAGAGGACTTGCGTGTGATCACCACCGAGCAAACGTTTCGGGGATATTGTTCGAGTTTTTCGGAGAGCATTTATTTTCCGGTCCGTCCGATCCGGCGCATTGGGTCTCTGAGTTATTTTGACCGCAATGGCGTGTTTCAAACCTTACCGCCCGACCATTATCAATTCGATGGTCATTCGCGATCGCCATCGCTTAAACCCGCACCGGGTTACGAGTGGCCCACGACACAAACCGATCGCAGCAGTGCGGTGTGGATTGAGTTTACGGCCGGTTTTGATGCGATTGAAAATGTCCCAAAGCCGATCCTTCATGCCATCAAACTATTGGTCGGTCATTTTTACGAAAACCGAGAAAGTACGGTGCAAGGCATTAACGTGTCCATGCTGCCGCAGGGGTATGACTTTCTCGTGCAATCCTATCGTAATTATTCTTTTTAAATAGTCGTTTTCAATAAAGCGCCTTAAGGAGGCTTATGAACGCCGGAAAATTAAAACGGCGCGCGGTGTTTTTGCGTCCGGTAAAAACTGAGAATCGGTTAAAGGAAATCGAAACCCAGTGGGAAGTGTCAACGCAAGCCATCGTTCGATTATCACCGATGAGCAGCAAAGAATATTTTGCCAACGTGCAAGCCAAAGCCTCAATCACCCATAAGATTGTCATGCGCTATCAGCCGGGCATTACGGCACTGATGAAAGTTATGATGGATGGCCGACATTTTGAGGTGATGGCTCCGCCCATTGACGTCAGCGACCGTCATCGTGAATTGATTTTACTGGTGAAAGAACATGTCTGAGATTGACGGTTTAAAAGCGTTATCGAAAAAGTTATCCGAACTCGGATCACAGCTGGGCGGTAAAACCTTGCGGCAAAGTTTACTGCGTGCCAGTACGCCCACCGTGAAACAGATTAAACAAAATTTAGCGCACGGAAAATCACCGCACAAAACGTATAAAGGTCGTTTGGTCGCACCGGGATTTGCCCGGCGAAATGTCGCCCGGAAATCAAAACTCTCGCGCGATAAGACGACCGCCTTTGTGTTTATTGGGGTGAAACCGGAAGCCTATTACGCGGTCGCGTTTTTGGAATTGGGCACGCGGTTTATTCCGGCCAATCCCGTATTCACTCGAGCCTTGGAGCAAGACCAATCGAACATTGTCGCGCGTTTTTCCGAGCTACTGAAAGACAAGATTGACACCATTGGCCAGTCATCATGATTTTTCAAACGGTGATTGAAACGCTCTGTTCGGACGACGAGTTATCTCAGCAGGTCGCGGTGGTTCGAGCGGTGCATTTGGATGAAGACGATGAGCTTCCCGGCATTACGGTCAAGAAAAGCGACCGGGAGCTGGATTACTCCTGTGATGGTCCGAGTTCATTTACTCGCGTTCGGGTTGAGCTCGGATTATGGACCCATTCGATGGCTGCGAGTGAAACGATTGGCAAAGCGCTCAGGCGCGTGATGCACGCACTGCCCAAGCTCAGCCAAGACTGTCCCATTCATCGGGTGCGCCTGGAGCGTGAAATCGATGCGTTTCATTTTGATGAATCGGAAGTCCAATCCAATTTTATTTTTTCTATTGATTATCAAGAGGAGTAAGCCATGTCGTTTACAGACGGTTTGGGGTTGTTACTGGGCAATGGTGCCGAGGAAGAAAGTTTTGAGCGGGTGCCGGAAATTTTATCGGTCAGTGGTCTCGGCTCCACCAACGCCGAGTACGATACGACCAATTGGGATTCGGATGCGAAAGAGTACATCGCCGGATTGTCGGAGGGCAATGAAATGACGATTGAAATGAATCGCCTGCTCGACAGTCAGGAGCAAAACATGCTGATTGCCGATGTGGAAAATCGTGCGAAACGCAACTTTCGATTAACGATGGACGACTTGGTTCAAACAGAAACCTTTGCCTTTACGCTCACTTTAAAATCTTGGTCGGTGTCGCCCAACAAAGAAGACAAACACACGTTGTCCATCACGGGAAAAATCTCCGGAAAAATCATTCGTTCTATTCGACAAAATAACATTGGTTAAGGACACCCACATGCTCAGTGAACTTTTCAGTGATTTAACGTTAAACCACGTCGATTTTAAATTGCCGAATGGCAAAATGCTTCGACTGTCACCGCTCACGGTCAATCAACGAATCGATACGTTAGAAAAAATCAAAGTGCTGCGTGAACAGCCCGATAACCATCAAGGCTTGATGGATTTCTATCGTGAGGTGGTGGCCCTGTCGGCGCTCGATGAGGATTTTAAACCGCGCTTAACGGATGCTGATTTAGCGTTTTTACAGCGTTATGACGATGGCCGGTTACTGTCACAGATGTTTGCCGACATCGTTCAATTGTCGGGCTCGACCGACGTGCACCTTGAGGCGGCAAAAAAAAAGTCCGAGTCCCCCACCTCAAATTCCTGATGCAATTGGCGCTCGATTTGGGCTGCACCTTGGGTGAACTCAATGAGCGCATGACAAGCCGCGAACTCACGCTATGGATGGCGTTTTATGAGGCGCAGCCACGGGGCGTTGAACGCGATAATTATCACGCCGCCATGATTTGTACGTTACTCGCGAACATTCATGCTCCGAAAGGCAAACGATTTGAGCTTGATGATTTTATGCACGCGCCGCAATCGGACAAAAAAGAGCGTGAAACCGCCGCAACGCTCGCGCGTCTTCGCGCCTTAAGTACCCCGGCCGACTAATCCTTTTAACGACGAGTTTTTTTACATGACAGATTTAGCCAAATTGGTGGTGAAGCTTGAAGCCCAATCGGCCAAGTACCAAAAAGAGCTCGAGTCGGCCAACCGAAAACTCGGGCGATTTGAAAAGCGCACCAAAAAAAGCATTGGCAATATCAAAGTCGCCTTTGGCGCGCTCGGCGGTATCGTGGCGTTTAAAAAAATCTTTGATGCCACCGCGAAACAAGAGCAAGCGTTTAAGCAACTTGAACAGGGCATTGCTTCGACCAATAAACAGGTGGGCTTTTCCGCGAGAGAACTCGCCGGTTACGCCTCCGAATTACAAGCGGCCACTACCTTCGGCGATGAGTCGATTATTGAAGCCCAGTCGCAGCTTGTCACCTTTACCCGCATTACGGGGGAAGAATTTAAAAAGACGACGGAACTCGCGCTGGATATGTCGGCGCGCTTTGGCGTGGATTTAAAATCAGCGACCTTGCAACTCGGTAAAGCGCTCAATGATCCGGTGGCTAACTTAAGCGCGCTCAGTCGGGCGGGCATTCAGTTTTCAAAAAGCCAGAAAGACGTGATCAAATCGCTGGTTGAATCGGGACGTTTGACCGACGCGCAAAACCTGATTTTAAAGGAGTTGGAAGTTCAGTTTGGCGGTTCGGCCCGAGCGGCGCGCGATACTTTTGGGGGGGCGCTGCAAGCCCTCGGCAATAACCTCGGCGATTTGCTCGAAGGCGATGGCGGACTCAATGACGCGAAAGATTCGATTGAACGTTTCAATAAGCAGCTGGCCGATCCAAAAACGAAACGCGCGGCGCAAGAACTGATCAGCAAGCTCATTGATGGTTTTTCCAATCTCGCGTCGATCATGGCCGAAATTCCCGACTTTGCGAAATGGCTCGGCGAAGAAATTGCCGCCGCCATTCATGGGCCCAATGATCTGATTCGGATTAACGATGAACTGGCCGAGAAAACCAACGACTTGGCCCAGGCGCAGCAACAGCTCGATGCTGCGCTCAAACAAACGAGCCAAAGTCAGTACGGTTTTAACGTGGGCTCAGACCCCAGAATCATTGAAGCGCGGATTGAAGCCATTGGTCGAGAAATTGAGACGCTCAATGAACGCAAAGCGCTGCTCGAGCCAACCCTCAGTCCAACCGAAAAGCCGAAACTGCCGGAGGTCGTCAAAACGGGGCTGGGCAATGCGGGCGGTTCCGGCGCTAATAACTTAGATACGTCGGTGCTTGACGACGCCGATCGGTTATCCCAGCTCGCCGAACGCATTGTCAGTGAAACAACGCCCAAAATTGAAGCGGTCAACGCTAAGATAGTTGATACCTCTAAGCTCTTATCCCAGGGCCTGTTAACCGAAGAACAAGCCGATGCGGCGCTGGCGGTCTACATCGACCAGTTGTCGAATTTGGAGTTTGCCGATCTGCAAGCGCACCAGGACAAACTCACCCGGCTCTCGGAAGGCTTTGCCAGTGAAATGGAACTGCTCACCGCCCAGCGGGATGAGCGACTGGCGCTGTTAAACGATCAAAAAACGCAAGAGCTGCTCTCCGAGCAAGAAATTGCCGAACTCAAGCTCAAAATCAATCAGGATTACCACCAGGCGAAAATCGACCTCGAAAAGAAAAGCGCCAGCAGTGTGCTCAGCATTGCGGAAAACTCCCTCACCGGGATTAACACCGCGCTCACGAAATCCGGGCGCACCGGGTTTAACGAATCGAAAAAAATGAAAAAAGCGAATGCCCTCATTGCCACCAAAGATGCGGCGGTCAGTGCTTACAGTGCGCTCGCGGGTATTCCAATTATTGGGCCGGCGCTTGGCGTTGCGGCTGCGATTGCAGCCACCAAATACGGCATGAACCAAGTGGCGGGGATTTCCAGCAGCCAATACGGCAGTTCGGGTTCGGGCGGAACCGGCGCTCCCTCAAGCGTCTCGGCTTCCAGTGGCGGCGCGTCGCGCTTTCGAACGCCGCAAGCCGCTAATGACGTCAACAACGCCCAGGAACAAGCTGAGGCGATGGCAGAGTCGAAGCGCGTGGAAGTGTCGATGACGGTGGACGATTTTACCGGCGAGCCGATGCGGCTTTTGTTTGAAAAAATGAATGAGGAATCGGCGGACATGGGCTTTGAGTTTTCCGCGCAAGGGCAAGGCTTATGATGCAGCTCTTAGGTGATAATTTGCTGAATAATCCGGGGGTGCTGCTCAGTGCGAGTTCCACCGGGGCCGGCACCTTTATTGACAATATTCACGACGGTAATTTGTACGACTATTGGCAGTCAGGTAATTTCGGGCAGCAAACGATCGCTATTGATCTTGGTGAGTCGCGTACTGTGAATGCTTTAGCTCTAATTGGCCATACGTTTTATTCGTCGAGCGTTACAACGTTAATTGTTCGTCAACTAAACAACGATAATGAATTATTAAGCTCTGACGAATTAACTATTGCCCATGATAATGCAGAACTTTGGACGCTAACGGAGCAAACAACGACACAGAAAATAGAAATTAAATTTGATGCGGTTTTAGCGTTGCCGAGAGTTGCCTGTCTTTACGTTGGACGTCAAATACAATGTCCTCGTTCCCCAGCTTTCGGAAATGAGCTTCCTTGGATGGATAATCAGGTAAACGTTTTAGCAACGCGTAATACTTTTGGTCTTGCTCTTGGCTCCATGGCAAAAAAAACGTCAGGGATTTCTTTGTCCTATACGTTACGTTATGTTCCTATCACCTGGGCCGAGTTCGAGTGGTGTCCTTTTATCGAAAAAGCGCTTCATACTCCTTTTTTTGTTCGACTGTCAGAAAACTTCTCGCAAGTGATTTATGCGACGCTTGATGAAATTAAAAATCCTTCCATCGTTGATCCTGAGTATTGCCATTTACCCTTTAAATTTACCGGAAGTTTGCGTTAACTCATGGATAATAAATTAGCGAAAACACCTTATTTTGAAGTGGAGTTGATCGTCGATGCGTGCGCTGAAAACTTTGGGCAAGCGCCCTGTACCGCAACCGGTGAGCCTTGTCATAAGACGCGCAAAACGTGTCGAGATCCAGACAACTATTCCGTGGTGCCAAAATCTTATAAGTTGTGTTCAGCCATAGAAAACTTTCCGCGCGGCCAAGATTTAATTCCTTGCATCACCGACGTGTCTCTAGCGCCAACGAGTATTACTGGCGGTCGAGGATTAGGGAGTCGCGCTAAAGTGACGGTGCGTGCGCAAGATTTTAAACACCACGATCGCGGTGTTGATCCTTATTTTAGCGAGCGTTCTTACGATACGTCTCGAGGAACTTTTTTTGGAAAGTGGCTTGCTCGGAATCCCTATTATCAGGCTCGCAAAGCGATCGTGCGATCGGGTTTTTTATCGGAGCCTTACGATCCGTCGTTTTTACTCACTCAGCATTTTTTAATTGAGCACATCAGTAATCCCAGCGGACGCAATGAAGTCACAATGACCTTCAAAGACGTGCTCAAGCAAGTGGACCCCAAGCGCGCCAAATACCCAGCGATCAGTGAGGGCGAGCTTGCATTTAAATGTGAAGTTGCTGATGACTGGATTTCTGTTAAGCAAGGCCAAGGCTCGTTCTACCAAGTGAACGAACATATAACAATGGGAGCCGAAATTCTTAGGGTATTAGATATTGACGGTGATGATTTAATGGTGGATCGAGCTCAGTGGAATACTGAAGCACTTGCTCATTCTGTAAATACTAAGGTGCAGCAATGTAAAACTTATATCGATGAAAACTTGGTCGATATTATCAGAGACGTTTTAATCAATGGTGCAAATATTTCTTCTGATTACATTGATGATGAGGCTTGGGAACAAGAGAAACAAGCGTGGCTTCCTAATTATAATTTAACTGCGCTAATTCCAAAACCAGAAGGTTGCGACAAGCTTTTAAATGAATTGATGGAAATAGGATTGCTCGATGTGTGGGAAGATAGTGAAGCGCAAATTATAAGATTGAAGGCAAGCTCTCCTTTTCGGTCAACGATTGATGTAATTCGAGATCCAGATTTTGTTTCTGGCTCATTAAAAGTATCGGATAAGCCAGACCTTAGACTCTCTCGTGTTTGGGTACGCTTTGGTTTACGAAATCCATTAAAAAAACTTGATGATGAGACTAACATTGCGCGCGGTTATGCATTAGGTGATCGAGAAAAAGAAGCGCCTGAACAGTACGGAGATAAACGCGCAAAAGTGATTACAAGTCGTTGGTTGCAAGACGATGAGTTACATCGTGATCATGCTTTCAGTTTAACCAATCGATTACTTTCACGGTACAAAGATAATCCGAAAATGTTTGAGTTCCGACTTTGGATGGGGCGTTCTTTTCTGCCTAAAACGGGCGATGTTATTAAGCTTTCCGTTGAAGCATTACAAGATGTGACTGGAGCTCCAATATTAAAAACATGCCAAATCGTTGAGAGGTCCTCTGATTTGAATCAAGGGCACATGAAATACAAAGCGTTAGCGTACGATTCAACGATTAATGGTGGAGATGGTGATAACTCAATCGTTATTGCAACTAACCAGTTTAACTATAATTTATGGTTAGCTGTTGGTTCTCCTCCAGAGCCGATTGAGTTAAGTGTTTTTATTGAAGAGAACGTTTCTATTTGCTCGCGGAGTGCAGAGCTTGCTTCATTTGTAATTGGTAACTTTGCGCCCGGCAGTCTTATTCGGATGCAGAATCGAGGTGCCATTAAAGGCGCTGGAGGTGATGGTGGACATGGTGGTGGTCGTCTTCTTCGAATGGAAATTATTCATGGCGAGCGGCAGCCTGCAGTGGTTGAATTTGAAAAAGATGCAACACCTGGTGAGTTTGGCGGTCACGCTATATTGGGAGCCGAAGGAGTTGCTCTTTACATTGATAATGAAGATGGATTAATAGCTGCGGGTGATCCAGGAGAGGATGGAGCGTTTGATCTCGTTACTTATCAATGTGTCGATGGCGTCTGCGATGTGCCGGAACCATTACTCGGTCATGGTGGAAGAGGAGGCGATGGATGTCTGCCAGGTAAAGGTGGGGATGGCGTATACCAAGGAAATGAAGGAGAAGATGGCCTGGAAAATGAGTTGGATGTAGGAGGGCAAATAAAATCAGGTGCTGCCATTTATCATCCTCAAGGAAGAGTAATTATGGAGCAAGATGGAATAGTTTTAGGAAGGATTGAGCAATTGGAAACTGACAATTCATAATTCCAATTAAGTGTGAATAATACCTCGCTCAATTGAGACATCTCTTACAACTCGAACATCTCATTTCGTTAACACTAAAAAATTCACATCCGTATGATCAATTGTATAACTTGAAGTAAGGAAGTTGGTTATGCGAACGGAAGATTTAGATTACAAACAATTCGAAAGAAGTTCTCGTTATATTCAAGAAGGTAAGCATTGGTATTTTAAAACAAGGGAAGGCGATTTTTTAGGTCCTTATGAAAGTGTTCATTCAATGCTGGAAGCCGAACAAATTTATATTGCTCTAATGAAACAGCATTCGAAAGTTGCTTGAATTAATACTGAAGTGTATCGAGTGGCGAGCTAGTACCTGTTTCATTTCTTTGCATTACATGTGTGTATATTTGAGTGGTTGAAACGTCTTTATGTCCAAGAAGTTCTTGTATTGTTCTTAGGTCAGAATTAGTTTCAAGTAAGTGTGTTGCAAAAGAATGCCGTAGTGTGTGGCAGGAAATTTTCTTACCGAGTCCACAATGTTTAGCTGCAGCTTTTAAATGTTTCGCTACTACACTTGGATGAATATGGTGCCTGCGCCGGATATTGGATTGAGGATCTTTACTAATTTTCAGACTGGGAAATACCCATTGCCATGAAAGTTCTTTTCCTGCATTAGGATATTTCTTTTCGATGGCGTATGGTAGCTGAACACCAGGGATATTTAAGGCTCTATCTTGTTGGCAAAGATTTTTCGTTAGAGAAATTTGTTCTGTAAGTGTTTCGCGACATGATTTTGGAAGTGGGACATGGCGATCTTTCCCACCTTTTCCTTGCCGAACAATGATTTGGTGTCTATCAAAATCAATATCTTTCACGCGTAGTTGATGAACCTCCATTTTTCTCAATCCAGCACCATACATTATTTGAGCCATTAATAAAGGGACTCCATACATACAGGAAAACAAGTTAGAAACTTCATTCTTTGAAAGTACAACAGGTAAATATTGAGTAGGTTTAGCCCATTTAAGATTGGTTATTTTATCGATATCAATTTTGAGAATGTGTCGATAAAGAAATAGAAGTGAGCAAAGCGCTTGATTTTGAGTCGCAGGTGATACCTTTTTATTAACGGCAAGATGCGTCAAGAATTGACCAATTTCCGACTCTCCCATTTCTTTTGGATGTTTAACATTATGGAAGTAGATGTATCTACGAATCCAATGGACATAAGTTTTTTCCGTTAAATAGGAATAGTGCTTAGCTCGCAAAGTGAATCTTACTTGATCTAAGAGTTTCGGTTTCTTTGTCATTTTAAGCACCTCTTACTAAATACTACTTATGTAAGTAGTTTAAATCAAGCGGCAAAGCGATCTTTCTAGGAAGCTATTTTTGTAAGTTGTTGATTTCTAAATAAATTAAAATTTGAGAATTGTATTAAATGCGCTTGGGTGAATAATAACAGGAATCTCTATTTGAAATAGATGTGTATCTGATTGATAATTATGAGTAATTTGAAAAAACTAAAGTTGTATATACTTATTAAATGCGCTTTAGTGAATATAATTACTAGTTAAGTTTCCAAGGAAGTCATGAGCCAGAATATTGAAATCATAGATCTAGGTTTTTCGGTCGCTGATGCCGAAGATATTATATTTAGATTTGACGGTTCTGATCTCGTATTAGAATTCAATGATTGGCAAGAAAACCATATCACCATCAAGTGCGAGAATACGTTAGGTTTTAAATTTCAAAATGCGGAATATGAGATGTCAGAGTCTGAGCGCTTTGATTCTTGTCACATTGTAAATGATTCTGAGTGGGTAAAAGAGCATCTCAAGCAAGGTGAAGCTTGGGAGGGTGAAAGTTGGTTTCACTATAAATTAAACTTTAATGCGGCTGGTGTGGTAGAGGTTCTATGTTCCAAACTAGCCAAAACTTAACAAGGCCAAGCACAATCGCCCCTTTGGGGCTGGACCTCCGCACTGCGTGCTCCGGCCTGTGTTGGCGGCGTTATGCGGTTTCCTAATTGGAAGATTAGTGCGGGAAAGTAATGAACATAAAGGAAATGAAAGAAAATTTAATCAGCTACTTGCTTCAGGGATGCCGTAGCCACATCAAAGCTATTGAGAGTGAATCTGACATAGGTGTGCTTGGTTCATATATGTTTATGTGTGCTGAAGGTTACTATGGATTTGGAATTGTTTGCTGTGAGCAGGAATTATTGGACGCTAATGATAAGCTTGATGTAAATAAGTGGCACCTAAGCATTGGTACAGTTGATCACTTTGCTAAAGCTGAAGAGTATATTTCAGAAATAAGTGATGAGTTCTACGATGGTGAAATCGAGGATGAAGATGCGGGTGATCTAGATGACTATGATGATGATCAATTATGGCTCTATGTATCGGGATTCTATGAAGATTGTATAATTAGTGTATTCCGGTTGCTGGAGAGCGAAGGTTTTTTCGAATCAAGTTCGTTTAGCAGTTCAGTATTATTAGGTGTTGTGATGCCTGATCCAGATAGTAATAATAAAGCAGCTATATTGCGAGTATCTGAGAGATTAAACTCTCCAGAGTTGCACCAAAAGGTTCTCGCAAGCAACGGGTGCTTTTTCCAGTGATAGCCAATGGTTCACAACAATAAGCGCATAACAAGCAATTCAAGCCGACCGCAGGCGGCGGCTTAATCGGTCGTTATATGCCATGATCTTTCGAAATGAATCGCCAGAAGAAAGCCTAGGTTATGCCGACACCATATTGTTAGGTGTTGAAGTTTTCGAGTCATATATCGATGTGGTTGCGGAATATTATGATCAATCAAAATTAAACATTCGATTTCGACAAGCTTCGCTAATTAAGTATCCAGATGATGGTCCTGAGCGAGTTGAATCTGCAAAAGTATTAAAACTGAACGAAGGACGAAGGAGATTGATTCTTCGTGACGACGATAATATTGTATTCTTTGAGATAGAGTACTCTCATTGTGAGAGCATATAACATGTGCCATCAATTGAAGGCATGAAGAAAAGGCACCTCAATTGAGGCAGACGTTATACACACAAATGGAACTAAAGAAGCCTGAAATAAAGTCCTGGGATTGTGTGGACCATGATCCCATTGATGAGTGGGCCCCCGAAGACAGAGAGAATGTTGATTTTTGGTTCAATGTTTCGATCGGAATTGAGGGAGAGGCAAGCGCAGATAATTTTCAAGTTCATGTGGTGAGCGAAAGTATGCTCTCACGATGTACTGAGAAAAACTATTTAATTGTGATTCCTTACTACGAGAGTTGGGATAACATTATAGATGCGGTGAAAGTGAAAATAGAGAGCTGCACAGACGTAAGTTGGTCCGGAATGGCACCACAAATAGCGAAATTATTTTTGTGGGAATATGAGAGCTAAACTTAGATTGTGTATAACAAGACAAAGCAGCATATGCGAAAAGCACAATGCTGTTTGAAGCGTTAAGTGTATGAATAGTCCAGAGCTGACAATTAAAGATAACTTTGTTGACTCGCCAAATGAGTTATTTACGTATATTCGAAATAATGTAAAGTGGGAT
>NZ_SUNB01000006.1 GCF_007570825.1 Pleionea sediminis
GTTCAGCGCCGATGGTAGTGTGGGGTTTCCCCATGTGAGAGTAGGTCATCGCCAGGCATTTAATTATAAGCCCCTGCACATACCGTGCTGGGGCTTTTTTATATCCCTCAGTTTAATAACAATAAACCACTTAAAATTTAAGACTTTGATTATAGGTTTAGAATTAAGCTTTCCGGCCTGAGACCTTTCTCAAGCTAATTTTATTTCACACTTTGGGTAGTTACCGAGCACTTTGAGAAACTGACAACTGTTTTCGGCGAGCTTTAAAGCTTCCTTGACCTCAATGGCATCTAAGTGGCCTTCAAAATCAGCATAAAACATTTCTTCCCAAGGTTTTTCTGGAATGGGCCTTGATTGTAATTTAGTAAGATTGATACCGCATGATTTGAAATCATTAAGAACAGTAGCAAGGGATCCCGGTCCTTGTTGAGTCGCAAATACAATGGAAACTTTACATGGAATTTCTTCAGGAAAAACAAATTCCTTTTTACATATAAAGATGAATCGGGTGAAGTTACTACGTTGATTGCTGATATTCTCTTTTATAATGGATAGATTATAAATTGTGGCTGCATATTCATTGGCAATAGCAGCAATGTCGTCTTTATCTAATTGAATGATTTTTTCGAGGGCATCAGCACTGCTTGCACAGTATTCTATCTCTACATCTGAGTTTGCTTGAATCAGATCATTGCATTGAGTAATGGCTTGGGGGTGACCAAGTATTTTCTTTATCTGATTTGTATTAGAGTTTTTACCAACTAAACAATGTTTTATCTCAAAAATTTCTTCACCAACAATATTTATTCCTGAACCTTGAAGTAAATCATAAACTTCTAAAATTGCGCCCGAAGTTGTATTCTCAATTGGCAGAACTCCAAGATCCATATCTGAATTTTTAACAGAATGAACAATGTCCTTGAATGTTTTAAATGGAAAAGGTTTTGGATTACTAGTTTGATTGTCAAAGTATTTGATAAGAGCTTGATGACTATAACTTCCTTGATCACCTAAGTAAGCAACTCGTGGAGATTTAAATGGTTGGTTCATTTTCATTTGGTATTGTTTTTTTACCGAATGATTAATAATTAATTCAAATAGTTCTTTTACAAAGATTGGGCTAAGTCCAATTTCTTTTGCTAATTCGATTTTGTTTTTTAACAGCGCATCTTCTCTTTCCGGATCTCGCGTAACCGATTGAGTAGCTATTTTGTGCTCGCCTACTTGATCACATAATGATATTCGTCTTGCGAGTAGATTTAATAATTCTAAATCCAAATGGTCTATCGCTTCGCGAAGTTTATTGAGTTCTTTGTTTGATAACATAAGTTGTTAATATCAAAAGTAGTAAATTAGTTAAGTTAGAGTATCAGATCGAGTTTAAGAGTTACTAAAGGCTTGTCAATAAAAAAGCCCGGTGGGGAACCGGGCTCCATAACTGAATGGAATAAATAAATGTAACAACCAAGACTGGGAAACCTGTCTAGCATCATGGTGTCAAGAAATGACTGGGAGAATGATGCTGGATATTGGTTAACCCATATTCAGTATAGTCCAAATTTCTTAATGTCAACTTTTTGCAAATTATTTTAAAAATGATTAAGACTCAATAGCTTACAGTTGTGGTTCTTTTTTATTGACGTTTTAATGCAAAGTAAGTTGTAAAAAACATAATTCATTATAACCAATTTGTCTTGGATTCATGGGCTTTCTTTTTCAGCAATAAGCCTATTGAATATGGCTAAAACACTGTCGGAATATGGCTTACAAAGGATCCAGTCAATATTAGGTCTTGTATTTTTATCATGTCATCGGACATGTATCTATCTTTGTCGTAATGTGAAACATGTTGTCGGATTAATTGATAAGTGGTTAATAATTTCTTCGAGGTCTTCAATGGAGCTCGAAAGTCTATTCCTTGCGCGGCGCACAACATTTCGACGGATAAGATCCCTGCAACATTTTCATTTATGTCTGTTAATCTTCGTGCAGCGAAGGTGGCCATACTAACGTGATCTTCTTGGTTAGCTGAGGTAGGTAGACTATCGACTGAAGCTGGATGAGCTAATGTTTTGTTTTCACTCGCTAGAGCGGCAGCAGTAACCTGGGCAATCATAAAGCCTGAATTGACGCCACTGTTCTCAACGAGAAATGGCGGTAAACCGCTCATATGCTTGTCGACAAAAATTGCGATACGTCTTTCTGAAATTGAACCGATTTCCGAGATTGCTACAGCCAGAGCATCAGCCGCTAGAGCGACGGGTTCTGCATGGAAATTACCGCCGGAAAGAATATCGCCGTCTTCAGTAAAAACAAGGGGATTATCTGATACTGCGTTCGACTCTATGAGAAGTGTATTAGCGACAAACCGAATTTGATCGAGACAAGCTCCCATTACTTGAGGTTGACATCGTAATGAATAGGGATCTTGAACTTTATCGCAGTCCGTATGCGATTGATTAATTTCACTTCCTGTAAGTAACTCTCGATATATCTTCGCAGTTTCTATTTGACCTTGATGACCTCGAACAGCGTGAATTCTTTCATCGAAAGGTGTGACACTCCCCATAAGTGCATCGACACTTAAACTTCCTGCAGCCAGTGCGGTACAAAAATTATTTTCAGCTAAAAACAATCCTTTCAACGCGAGTGCGGTAGAGGCTTGTGTTCCATTTAAAAGCGCGAGACCTTCTTTAGGTGACAGTTCGATGGGTGAATAGTTTAACTTCTTCAGAGCGTCAGACGAATTTAAAGTTACCCCATCCAAGTGAATCTGTCCTTCACCCAATAAAACGGCACTCATATGTGCCAGCGGTGCCAAATCACCACTTGCGCCAACGGAACCTTTTTCTGGGATGACCGGCAAAGCGTTCATGTTAAATAATGCGATGAGTCTTTCAAGCGTCGACATTTTTATTCCGGAATGTCCTTGCGCCAAACTATTAACCTTTAATGCAATGAGTAATCGAGTTGTTGGCTCATCGAGCGGCTTTCCTATTCCTGCGGCGTGCGAGAGAACTAATGATTTCTGTAGATCAACAAGTTTATCGTTTGGGATTCGAGTTTGAGCTAACAACCCAAATCCAGTATTGATTCCGTACACAGTTTGGTTTTTATCAATACAGTTTTGAACGGTTTGCGCCGATTGATTAATCTTATCTATCGCTGAGTCGCAGAGTTCAAGCTGCACGCGTTCTCTAAAAATAATTCGTAAATCATCAAGAGATAATTTTCCTGGGATAATTTTTATCGTTTTCATTAAGGTGTTCCTTAGCCATTAACCATCGGCAAATTCAAACCGTTTTCTTTTGCGCATTGCTTGGCAATCTCATAGCCAGCATCGGCATGTCGCATGACACCGGTTGCAGGATCATTCCATAGCACTCTTTCAATACGTTTATCAGCTTCTTCTGTTCCGTCACAACAGATAACAATGCCGGAGTGTTGCGAATATCCCATACCGACACCGCCGCCGTGATGCAAAGAAACCCAGGTAGCACCGCTTGCAACATTTAGCATGGCATTTAGAAGGGGCCAATCAGAAACTGCGTCAGAACCATCTTTCATGCTTTCCGTTTCTCGGTTTGGGCTTGCGACCGATCCAGAGTCCAAATGGTCACGGCCGATAACTACCGGAGCCGATAATTCACCGTTACGTACCATTTCATTAAATGCGAGACCAAGTTTGTGACGTAAACCAAGACCAACCCAACAGATTCTTGCCGGTAATCCCTGAAAACTAATGCGCTCTCTGGCCATATCGAGCCAGTTATGCAAGTGAGGATCGTTTGCGATTATTTCTTTAACTTTCTGATCGGTTTTATAAATGTCTTCTGGGTCACCAGACAATGCTGCCCATCGAAATGGACCAACACCTTTACAGAAAAGAGGGCGAATGTAAGCTGGAACAAAGCCAGGAAAATCAAACGCGTCTTTGATACCTTCGTCAAAGGCTTGCTGACGAATGTTATTTCCATAGTCAACCGTTGGAATTCCTGCGTGGCAAAACTTCACCATGGCTTCAACTTGAAGCGCCATGGATTTGCGTGCTTCAGTTGCTACAAGTTTGGGATTTGTTTGCGCTTGTTCACGCCACTGTTCAACCGTCCATCCAATAGGTAAATAACCATTTACCGGATCGTGTGCTGACGTCTGATCGGTCACCAGATCCGGCTTTACATCTTGTTTTTCCATTTCTGGGAATATTTCGGCAGCGTTACCTAAAAGACCAATAGAGATGGCCTCTCCTTTTTCTAAAGCGGTATTTAACATTGTCATCGCTTCTTCAATCGAGGTGGCTTTCTTATCGAGGTAACGCGTACGTAGACGAAAATCGATACGCGTTTCATCGCACTCTACGGCAATCATGCAATAACCAGCCATTGTCGCTGCAAGTGGTTGGGCTCCGCCCATGCCGCCGAGTCCACCTGTTAAGATCCATTTGCCTTGGGTTTTACCTTCAAAGTGCTGACGACCGGCTTCAACGAAGGTTTCGTAAGTTCCTTGAACGATGCCTTGACTGCCAATGTAAATCCATGAGCCAGCGGTCATTTGACCGTACATCATGAGTCCTTTTTTATCGAGTTCATTGAAGTGATCCCAGTTTGCCCACTCGGGTACCAAGTTTGAGTTAGCTATCAGAACACGCGGTGCATCAATATGTGTCTTAAAAACGCCGACGGGTTTACCAGATTGAACGAGTAGTGTTTCATCGTTATTTAATTGTTTTAACGACTCAACTATCTTGTCGTAACAGGGCCAATTTCGGGCGGCTCTGCCAATTCCTCCGTACACCACTAAGCTTTGAGGATGCTCAGCTACCTCGGGATCTAAATTATTCATCAACATGCGTAAAGGGGCTTCTGTTAACCAGCTCTTAGCGTTTAGCTCAGAGCCATGAGGCGCTCTAATAACGCGTGTTTCATCGATTCTATTGTCTGTCATGGTTAACCCTTAAATTTGAAGCAATTTATTAACTTTCTCCGAGTATACTGAAAATTTTCTTGTATATACAAAGAGAAAAGGCGTTATAACGCAATGACTTACTGCACTATAACGCCTTGTATATCTCGTTTTTTTTACTCAGTCGCCGATAATCCAGCGATTCATATCAGTTGTATAATCTTGTTGTCACAATTTTATGCTTTTGGAGTAAAGCGACTTCCCAGTCGATAACGCTTACCAGGGTGATACAGCTTGGCATAACTCACGGCATTATCAAAACTCCAGGTAATCCGCGTGAGCAACAAAACGGCCTCATCTTGTTCCAGATTTAACAAGTTGTAGTATTGTTTTTCTGGCACGATAGCCTCAATAATGTGTTCTGCTTCAGTGACTGGAGCAATCTGAGTTAAGTATTCGTTGGGAGTCGTCGATTTAAAATCTTGTTGTAGATAATCCGACGCAACCTCTGGATTAATAAATCGTTCTTCAACTTGGATGGGCTCGTTGTTTTGATAGTGCACAATAACCGAGTGAAAAACGTTACTGTCTTTTGGTAGACGAAACAACTCTGCTAATTCCACAGTCGCCGGTATCGAACTCATTTCAACCAGTGAAGCGCGATGTTGATGACCTTGATTGGTAACTTCTGTTTTAATATTTTTTATTTCTAACAATGAGCTTTGATGCTTTTCTTCGGCAACAAAAGATCCTTTACCACGTACCCGATAGAGAATTCCCTCAGAGTCCAGTTCTTCGAGCGCTCGTCGTGCAGTCATTCGACTGACTTGACAGAGTTTAACTAATTCGTTTTCGGAAGGTACTTGCTGACCAGGTTGCCATAACCCGTTTTTAATACCATCCATGATATGACGTTTAACTTTTATGTAACGAGATTCAGACTTCTGCATAGCACGCACTTTGATTGTATAGACAAGAATTTGAAGGCAGGATGTTATAAAATACTCAGCGCCTAAGCAACGAGAATCGGGGAATTATGCAAAATTACCAAAATGACGATCGTGAATTTTTACATTCCATCGAAAACCACACTTTACCGAAAGAACATTTTAATCATGAGTCCCATCTGAGACTGGCTTGTCTCTATTATTGGCAAATGGGATTCGACTCAGGATTATCGAAACTCGCTCATACTATTCGATCTTATGCAGAGTCGGTTGGTGCAACAGAAAAATATCATGCGACAGTGACTTACGCTTATTTTCGAGCTGTGGTTGAAGTCTTATTAAAAAAACCATCATTGAATAATTGGCTTGATGTAAAGTCGATCATTCAAGACAAGAACAAGAGTTTCAGTTTAGAAAGAGTTAGTTATCATTACTCAGAATTTTTGTTGTCGACGCCGGAAGCTAAAAAAAGTTTTTTACTTCCTGATATAAACGTTTTTAATTCTGATAAAGAATTAAATCAACCGCCTTATGAATGGGTTGAAGGTCAAGTGCCTGTTTTGATCAGTATGCCGCACAATGGAACATGCGTCCCGCAAAATATTCAACAAATAATGACGGATGAAGCACGCCAATTAAAAGATACGGATTGGTTTTTAAGATTGCTGTATAGTTTTGCCATTAAGAAAGGTTGTTACCTTATTAATCCATTGTACTCACGTTATGTGATCGATTTAAACCGATCGAGTACCGGCGAAGAGCTGTATCCTGGCGCAAATAATACTGAGCTTTGTCCAACTACGACCTTTAATCTTGAGCCAATCTATCAATCAGGACATTCCCCAAATAAACAAGAAATTGAACGTCGTATTAATAACTATTGGTTACCTTATCATTCGCGGTTACAACAAGAGATCGATTCTATTCGATCCAAGTTCGGTCGCGTACTCTTATTTGAAGCTCATTCAATAGCATCTGTCGTACCCCGTTTTTTTGAAGGACAACTTCCCGATTTTAATTTTGGTACGAATAATGGAGTTTCATGCAATCAATCGATCGCGAAACTCGTGACTTCTTTCGATACTCAGCAGTATTCAAAAGTGGTAAACGGACGATTTAAAGGTGGTTACATTACTCGACAATATGCCAAGCCTGAGTCGGGAGTCTCTTCTTTGCAATTGGAGCTTTCTCAAGCGACTTATATGGATGAGAAGCAGCTTGAATACAGCCCAGAACGAGCTGAGCAGGTTAAGGTTGTTCTAGCCGATTTAATTGATAATCTAATTCGTGAGATAATATAACTAAAAACGTGCATGTGACTCAATAATTGAGTATTCTTAAAGAATATCGCAACAAAGGACTAGCGAGTTGTGTCACATATAAAGCGAGTCAAAGTATTCTCCGACCAGCTGGAAATTGGCATGTTTGTGTCGGATCTTGATAGAAGCTGGAGCGAAACGAGTTTTCTGCTCCAGGGATTTACGCTTGAAGATCAAGAAGATGTCGCTTCGGTTAAAGAGCAATGTGATTTTGTTTATGTCGACTTTCCTAATGAGTCGCTCTACAAGAAGTTTCGTGCTCGCTCTACCGTCTCACCAACTTTAAAGAAAAAGTACGAGCAAGAAATTAATTCTTCCGATCTTCATGATGAGATCGGTCCTGCCGCAAAAACATTTAAGAAATCCAAACAGGTCATTAAAAGTGTGCTCGATCGAGTGATGCTCGGTGAAGATTTTGAGATCGCTGCGGTTAAAGAGCAGGTGAAAGATTGCGTCCAAAGTATCATTCGCAATGAGAGCGCAATGCTCATGATGACGCTTATAAAAAATAAAGACGAGTACACTGCCGAGCATTGTCTCAATGTTGGCATATTATCTATCGCTTTTGCTCGGTATTTGGGGCTTGAAGAGCAACAGCTGGAGGACATTGGCGTTGCCGGTATGTTGCATGATGTAGGGAAAGTGATGGTGCCTACAGCTATCTTAAATAAACCTGGCAAACTTTCTGACGAAGAAATGGCAACGATGCGCAGTCATGCGCAAAAAGGCTATGAAATCTTGCTGAAAAAACGAGATGCCTTGCCTTCAACCGTTGATGTGGCATTTACTCATCATGAGCGTCTCAATGGTGAAGGATATCCAAGAGGGCTTTATGATCATCAGATCTCGACTTTTTCAAGATTAGTTTCTATTGTCGATACGTTCGATGCGATTACCTCTGATCGGTGTTATGACCAGTCTCGAGCGATAATGGACGCTTACAAGGTGCTAATGTCCTGTCGTGATACCCATTACGATGGCAAGATGGTTACAAAATTTATTGAATGGCGAGGTATTTATCCGCCGGGTTCGATAGTTGAAATGGAAAACGGTGAAGTCGGGATTGTTACAGCGACTAATCCGAGGTACAAATTGCGGCCGAAAGTGCTCTTAATACTTGATGAGAACAAAAAACACCGTCGTCGTGAACGATTGATTGATATGTCTAAGCTTGATTTAGATGCATCTGCCCATACATACCGTATTATTAAGGCGGTTCCAAACCGTGCGTTCGGTATCGATCTTCAAGAATTTGTCGATAAAGGCTTGAAGATCGCAGCTGTATAACCTTGAATGAGTTTAGAAAATTATGTCATTAGAAAATCACCTAGGGCGATTGAAAGCCTTATTGTCTGAAGAAGACCTCCAGAAGTTTGAAGCTTTGAGCCACCGCTTAAGCGAAACTGAGGGCGATTTTTCATTGCTGAATGAAAGCGAACTCGAGCTAATTGCTGAGATGGAGCGTAAATACGGTGATCAAATACATGCCACTGCAGTAAATCATGCGTCTGATGTTGTCGCTGAGACAAATCCCGATTTCTCTGAGACCGAAAGTGAAGGAAACGCAAAAGAAACCATACGAGATACCATAAACGAAAACGCGGTGGTTCTAGATGAGTTTCCTTTGTTAAAAACTGAATTTGCTCAATATGTGAAAGATATGTTGTTACGAGAATTAGGATCGCAATTTCCTGATTTAAAATCTTCGGTTTCCTATGCCTTTGAAAATAAATGGATTCCTCAAGAGTTGAGAAATCAAGATGTCTGCGAAACCTTATATGAGCGCTTCTTTTCAGATATTGAAAAAGCGAATGAATGGCGTTATCAGTTGAATGGACAACGAACTGAGTCGGACAACAAGACAATGGCTATTGGACTGACTTGGTTTATGTACATATTCCAATTAAAACAATGGATTGAAAAGCTAACCGTCGAATAAATTTTATCAAAATATCAATGAGTTGCTGTCATTACATTTGATAAACGGACTATGCTGTGGGACCGGCAGCTCGCTTTGTAATACTGAACTTAAAATAATCCAGCAAGGAACATAAACAGCAGCGCGATTAAAACAATGATCGCCATTTTAAGTACTCTGGTTGAGATAAAGGACCAACATTCAACCACGAAAAGCTGCTAAAAGGCAACATTTCGTGATTCATATTGGCCTATTTAGACTTTAGAGCCAAAAATTGGAGAGATAGTGGTATTTATCTCGATTAAAGTCTTAAAGCACCATCAACTTCGATTACGCGTCCGCTGACATAATCATTCGTAAAAATAAACTTTACTGTTTCTGCAATGTTGTCAGGTGAGCCCATTTTTTTGAGAGGAATAGTGCTTTTAATTTTATCCAGAATCTCAGGTTTGATTGAGCCTGTCATTTCCGTTTCGATAAATCCAGGAGCAACGGCCGCTGAGCGTATGCCATACCGGGCCAACTCTTTTGCCCAGGTTGTCGTCAAAGCGGCTACACCAGCCTTTGCGGCAGCGTAATTACTCTGACCAACATTTCCATTACGAGATATCGATGAGATATTAACAATAACGCCTTTGCGGCCGTCTTCTATCATATGCTTAGCGGCTTCACGCCCACAGAGAAAGACACCTGTAAGATTGACATCAATGACTTGCTGCCAGCTTTTAAGGCTTAATGTATCCGTAACTTGCCCATCTTTAGCTTTTACCAGGAGGCCATCTCGAAGAATTCCAGCATTGTTTACTAAGCCATCAACCCCGCCAAGATCCGATTGAATATTGTTAAAAAGATCCACGACTTGTGCTTCGTCAGCAATATTGCACACAAAGGTTGCTGCTTTACCTGGAAGGGCTTCAAATTCAGCTTTTGCTTGAGCTAATGCTTCACTATTTACATCTATTAAAGCGATGTTTGCGCCTTGCTCAGCCAGTGAGAGAGCAATGGCTTTACCTAGCCCTTGAGCAGCTCCCGTGACTACGATTACTTTCTTTTCTAGATTCATAGTTTGACCCTCGGGTTGATGTCAAAACGGTATGTTGCATTGCAATATAATAGACTAATGTTACCGCTTGGTTAAAGTTTTATCTAGTTTTTCTTTTTTTGGCTCACTCTAAGTTCAGAACCGAGATAGCGAAGGGAGGTTAAACATTTAAACCGTCGGCGTAAAGTTGATTGTTTCAATTGAATAAATTAAAACCAGTAAAATTGAAACTGTGTCTATTGATTTTTATAGAAAGAACTTAGTTATTAGTTACTTCTTCGAGTTTTGTTGGATTCTTATCGAATTGCCATTCTAATCGTTGTGCTATTTCTTGGTGCAATTTTTTCAATGCTTTTGGATTGTTTAAACGACTTAGTGGGTTTAAAAATCGAGTAAGGAGTCGCCAATAAAAAGATAAGGTATCTTTTTTTCTGCGGGGGATAACATGAACGTGAACATGCGGGATATGTTGGCCTGAGTTTGCACCATTATTGAGCAATACATTGCAATCGTTTACATCGGGGAAGAGTTTGGGGAGCTGTTCAGTAAGCTGCTGAACAGCGACAAAAATTGCTTCGTTACTTTCTTTTGAAAGTTGATGAATATGACTTGCATGCTGCTTGCTGATAATCATCATATGGCCAAAGGTCATAGGGCGAATGTCCAAAATGATTTTATAAAGTTCTGACTCAACTATTTTATAATGATGAAGTTGATTTTCGATGATTTCGCAAAATAAGCAGTGTGAGTTTTTCTTCATGCAATTAAACCTTTTCCACTTTATTGGACAATGCGGTTCTGTCTATTTTTCCATTACTGTTTAAGGGCAATTCTGAGAGCTCGTGAATTTGATCTGGAACCATGTAGTCGGGTAAATGGTTCTGACAGTTCTCAATTATTTTCGATTTTGATATTTTACATTGGCTGTAGAATGCGACAAGCCCCTGAGCTTCATTGTTTTCACCTAAAGGAAAAGGAATAACAGCAACATGACCCGCTCCTGTACACTCGCGAATTCTAAATTCAATTTCTTGCAGCTCAATACGATATCCTCGAATTTTTATCTGGTGATCTTGTCGACCATGGAAATGCAAAATGCCATATTGATCTTGATGGACTCGATCGCCTGTTCGGTATACCGACGACATCTTTGTTTTTGATTGTTGTATTCGAAAGAAACTTTTAAGCGTATTATTTAAATCATTCCAGTATTCATTCACTACTTGTGGGCCGAGTAAGCATAGCTCGCCAACTTCACCAGGTCTTACCGGGTCTAACGAATCATCAACGATCAAAATACGATTGCCTTCGAAGGGTTTACCAATGGGTACGACAGGTTGAACGTTATGTTCATCATTTAAACTGTCAGTGCAGCGAAATAGTGTGAATGCAATAGTGGCTTCAGTGGGGCCGTATAAATTGTCAATGGTTGAGTGCGGCGCTATTTTACGCCAAGTAGAAACGGTACTTGAAGGTAGGGCCTCACCGCAAAATAAGCTATGACGAAGAGCAGGAAGCGATAAGTTATCAAACTTATCCTTCATAATTGCTCGAGCGCTCGTTATTTGAGAGGGAACTGAGAACCAAACACTGAGTTGATGTTTTTCTGCAAATTGAACCGGCATCAACTTTGCAAATTCATTGGCTGCAAATAGACAACCACCCGTTGTCCAACAAACCATTAAATCATGCATCGAAAGATCAAAGGTGAACTCAAAAAACTGGCTATGTCTGTCGTGCTCTGAAAAACTATAAAGCTTCTTAATATGATCGAGGTAAGCCACCAAGTTTTCATGTGATACAGGAACTCCTTTCGGAAGTCCCGTACTTCCAGAAGTAAACATAATGTAAGCGATGGAATCTTTAGAGGCTGTTTGTATGGGAGTCAATTGCTGTGATTCAAAAAGAGCGACGTTTTCGGCTGATAGCTCAATATGATTTAACCTATGAAAAGGGGGCATTGTTTTTGTAAATTGGTCAAAGCTATTTGAATGGCCAACAAAAAATACATTTAAAGGATTGTCATGTGCTGTGAGCAACTGGATACATTCGTCTAGACAGCTTTCATCAATCAGTATGTTCTTTGAGCCACTCTGATGAATAATGGACTTTAACTTCTCTACCGGAAAGCTTGGGTTTATAGGTATATAGGTTTTGCCTGTATAAAAGCTTGCTAAAATATTTGAGTAACCAATGAATGTTTTTTTTGAAAAAACAAGTACGGCGTTTTTTTCAAGTTTTTGTTCAATTTCTTTTGCAATAAACTTCGCGCAGCCGAACAGCTCATTATAAGAATAAACATGGTCCTGCACATGAAGTGCAGGACGTTTGGGAAAATCACGAAGCGTGGACTCTAGTTTAGCGATGAGCATAAAGTTATACCAGTTCTTCTGTTACTGCTAAATGACTTTGAATAAATGTTGTTGCCATAATAGCAACATTAGTATCGTAAAATTGAGCAAAATGTCCTGCATCTTGCTCCAGCACCAGTTTAGAGTTTTTAAGTTTTCGGCAAAGTGCTTCCGCCAATTGCGGGTGGGTTACTTCGTCATCTGTACAGCCAAATACTAAAACGGGTGTTTCGACACCTGTCGTGTAGGCATCTTCTCTCTCATTGAATAAGTTATGCATCATATTAGCGTATCGGTAAAGCGACTCAGCGCTTCTAAATGGCATACTGGTCATGTACAGTAAGTAAGGATCGGTACTTGTTAATATGGAATCAATTGCCTTTTCATCGGATTCGCCTGCCTGGTGGTTACCGTAAATAAGTTGGCAGTAAAATTCTGCCATTCGTCGATTACTACTAATTTTGGGTAGAAGCGATTTTAAATTCTCTTCAAATTGAGTAATGGGAATACCTGCTTCATCTTTTAAAGAAATGCCGCCATTTAATAATACAGCAGACGAAATACGATTTTGAAATTCGTGCATGGTTCTAAGGCAGGTTTGCACGCCACTACTCCAGCCAATAATGGCAGCTTGTTCAATATCAAGATGATCCATAATTGAAATCAGGTCTTTCGCATGAGTGAGTGAATTGCACTTATCCAACTCGAACTGATGAGTTAAAGAAGGAACCCAGCGAGTGTCCCAGGTAATCACAAAGTGGTGTTTACTGAGTCTACGAGCCAAAGGCGTGATAAAATCTTTAGGCATCCCATAAGCGTTGGCAATTATAATTGGTGAGTTTGAAGGTGAACCCAAGGTATGGACACTTAATGGCGTAGAGTCCCAGCTCGATATTTGGCTGCGTTCGAAAATACTGCCTTCCTCTTCGGCTTTCAATTCATCAACAAATAAACGCATGTAATTATCAATATCTTGAATGGTTAACCGTTTGTGATTGGGAAGTGAACGCTCGAACGTTTTTTGTGTGCCATAGTATCCTTCGTAAAAACGAGTTTTATTATCGAACAAGGACTCAAATGACGAAACTTTCCCTTCTCGTTCTTTCACTATGGTAATGCAATTTAGCTGGTTGTGCTTTTCACATTGCTTTATCGCATCGAGTATTTTTAAATCACTCAGATTGCATGAGTGATAAATTTCTTGATCTCCAAACCCGATAAACTTTAAGTACAGCATGTCATAAACAACTTGGTCGACAGGAATAAAGTTACCGACCGAATTTTTATCGCCTACTAATCGCAAATCTTTTTTAACTTGAGCCAAGGTATCGCGCATTTGATACATTTCCTGGCAAAATCCATAAAGTCCAAAACGTGTGCCACCACTACTGCGAGTTAACTCAGGCCCAAGAATGATAGAGGGGCGGATAATTGTGCATCCCATAGATTCCAATTGCGTAAAATGATAGATAATCCTTTCAGCTTCGCATTTGCTCGCTTCGTAATAATTGGCAAACTCTGTGTTTTCCGGGTGAAGCTCTTCTTTAATTAATCCATGTTTTTTACCAGCCGTGTAAGCCGTAGAAACATAAACAAATCGTGATATATTTAGCGATTTAGATAGGCTTAGCAGGCGATTGACTCCGTGTATATTAACCGCGTCTATTTTTTCTTTGTCTTCCCAGCGAAAAGAGAGGCTTGCTGCGCAATGCCAAACTTCTTTAATCTTGGTTTGCGACAGCTGATTGTATTGTTCTTCTGAAATTCCTAGGTCGTCCTGTTTTAAATCGCCGACTATGCACTGCAAACGCTTTTCAATGATTTCATCCGATAACATGGGCAAATTATAGCTTTTTGCACAAGTCTCCAGGTTTTCGATAATTCTCTGTTTAGCTTGTTCTGCATTTCTTCCTCTAACTAAAGTGAACACTTTTCCAGGGGTTTGTAATTTCCAAAAAAGAAAATTACCTCCAAGAAAGCCCGTTGCCCCGGTTAAAAAAATTATATCATCTTCCGAGAAGTTATCTTGAGTTACAAAATCTATTAAGTTTCCATAGTTATTCGACATGTCACGACTCCGCTGTTTATTAATTCCTAATCATTAAAGAAGTTATCTTTAATAGCTTGTAAAGAATAGACTTTTGATAATAATGCCTCGTTAACTTCAATTTGCTCATCGATAGACTCTTCGAGCATCATCATAAATTCAACAAACACAAGAGAGTCAACAACTTTTTTCTCGATAAGGTTTAGGTTGAGTGGTATGGGCTCTGCTCGTTTGGTTTTTACTCTTAACCATTCGCAAAGTTCATCAAAACTATCATTAATAACATCCATTACAAGACTTCCTCCATTAGGTTTAAGCCGCAACGTTTTAGAAGTCGCTTAACACCTCGTAGCATTTTTTGTTCATGAATATTGATTCGTCCAGGATCACTCAATAATTTTTCTCTTAATAACATGCCTTGCTTTATTCCTGAGTCGCGATAGGCAGTCGGGTTGTAAAGGGCTCCAATGTTGATAGCAATCGATTTTTCTAACTCTTCACGAATGAGCTCTTTTGCTGATTCGTTAGCGAGAGCTTTTTCTGCAAGTTGCTCAAGAGTTCGATGTCCGTAGGTAATGTGTCGAGCCTCATCTTGATAATGTGCTTCATTAATCTCTCTTACAAATGGATTTACTCGAGCATCTTTTGCATTGAGAATATTAAAGTAATGTCCAATTTCCTCAAAAATCAGCACTCGTGCAAAAACTAAAAAGTGATCAACGTCTTTTGAATATTCTTGCTTTTTTAATTGAAACTTTTTATTCGGATAGACTTTTCCAACGTAGTTGTTGCAGAACTTGTTGAAGTACCACATATGTTGATTTTCTTCATCAATAAGGTGGTGTAAATATTCTCTGGCTTCTCCTAATTCAACTTCGTGCATTATTCGACTCACCTCTTGAATGAGCTCAAGTTCGCCGGTATTGTTTAAGCTGAATATATTGATACATTCCCATTTTGCGAGATGCTTTTTTTGGTCTTCAGTAAAATTTGATTCAACTTCCGAATGTGCAATGGTTAATGCATCTGGTGAAAACCACCAGTCATCTTCCGGAATCGACTCTGGCCATTGAAAGCGACGGAAAGCAGTGTTGTGTTGATCAATAGAAACCTTGGAGAGTGTTTTAGCTCTGGCAATGAACTTTTCCACTAATTATCCCTCTTTAATTATCGTCTTCTGAGAAGACTATGAATAAGTCTTATTTCGGGATCAACAGGTATGACCTCATAAGTCATGTTTTTTATGAGATATAAAACAAAAGGAGATTTTTTTCGTCTTTTAATTTCTTCTGTTATTGCTAGTTGAAATAATCTTAAGCGAGTTTCTGTTCAAAAATAAAAGACTTTAGAAACATTCGAATTAATTTGGGATGAAGCAGCGCCTGAAGCGCTGCTTATTGAATGAAGAGATGGTTATTGGAGTCCTAAAACGCTTTTTCCTTGTGTAAAAACAATATCGACAGGAATGTTGGCTTGAGTTAATTTTTCAAGCTCTGCTTTTAAGTCTTCTGTAATTACACCCTGGGTATCAAGAAGCTTCTTTGCCGCTTCATAATCACCATTGCCCTGAATTGTCAGTAGTAAATTGGTAAGGCTATTCATCGCTTCGGTCATTTTGTCGAAGTCGACACTGTAGCGCCCCGTTTTGTCATCAACTTTAAATGCGCCATGTTCTTTAAAAAAGTTAAAGCGGACCATATTTGCTTTACCGTGTGCGGAAGAAGCACCAAATCTTACCGAGCGAAAAATACTGGCCAAGAAAGTAACGTAGTTATCCATTAATTCGCCATCAGTAATTTCACCTTTCTCAAATAGGGATTTCACCATATATAAACCTAAAATATCGGCTTTACCTTCTTCTAGTGCTGAAGCTGTTTCTTTTAGAGCAACTCGAACAACCCCTTTGTCATTAACTGTATTTTTAATTCCAAGGCCATGTGCTACTTCGTGAAACATTGTATTGGCAAAGAAGGCATCAAATGTGATGTATTTTTGCTGGTCCTCAGCAATGAGTTGTTTTGAAATCGGGACGAGTATTTTGTCAAACTTTGCTTTCATTGCATTTTTTAACTGCAACCGTCGCGTTCCTTTGGCTAATTGAACTTCTTCATCATTCGGGAGATTAATTGCGATGGTTTTTGAGCCCGCATTACTATGACCTGCATAATAAATAACATCATAGGCATTCAAGTCGGCATCTGTGCCCGGCATTTCACTTTTGTATTTTTCATC
Organism: Pleionea sediminis; assembly: GCF_007570825.1. Taxonomy (GTDB): domain Bacteria; phylum Pseudomonadota; class Gammaproteobacteria; order Enterobacterales; family Kangiellaceae; genus Pleionea; species Pleionea sediminis. Next base: position 16,759 of record NZ_SUNB01000006.1, read on the forward strand.
AACGGGTAAGCCTCTTTGCAACTCTGGAAGAAATGCAGCAAACTTTGCCAAGCGTTCGCTCCACTCGAGGTCTTTAATCAGTACGTAAGATTCAAAAGCGGTTCGATAACCAAATAGTTGATCTTCATAAGTTTCAATTGGACCGATAACCAGTTCAATAGGATTGGTTTTCATATCCATCCAGACAAAGTCGGAAGGTTGATAGTTATTGCTAAGCAGTGCGTCGGCTCGAACGGTCAGGTAATTAGCGAACTCTTTGTTTTCAGCAAGATTAGAAGCTTGTTTTAAAAGATCGGCTGCTTTGAGAAGCTCTTTGTGAAATTTTTCGCTGTAAGGAATAAGTTTTAACTCGCCTGATGCGTCGCGCTCGACCATAGTGTATAGCTCAAAATCGCGATGACTTTCTAATTTTTTCTGGTTGTTTCTTTGCCAATTTTCGTATTCTTCCTTAGTCATATCTGCGGGATAAAACTGCGCTCCGGCGGGTTTTTCTTGAATTCCTTTAATAAATGGTTTGTCGCCCGCAAGTCGATCCCAAGGACCATAGTTAACGTCAGCGAAGTATTTAGTCTTTTCGTGTTTAATATTAGCGAGTAAAGAATTTTTGTCGCCATAAGCCTGTTGCCAAAATAAGTCATCCATAATTTTACTGGCATCGATTAACAGCGAAATCATTCTTTTTTGATTGTCTGATAATTTAGAAAGGTCTGCCGTTAATTTAAAATCGGCATAGATGTCAAATCGTTCGGTGCTGATGGGTTGATAAAGCCCTTCAGGACTTGCTTTTTTATCGGACGTTATGGACTGAGACGCTTGCGTATCTGCAGACTTTGTTTCGTCGCTTGATTCTTTTTTTTGACATCCCGATAAGGCGAGCGTTATCGCTGTTGCCAGAGTAATTAGTTTGTACTTCATTCTATAGGGTCCCCCAAGTCATTGATTATTATGACGTTTAATTTTTTGTTTTTGAGTGGCGGACAAAACTATAACAGGAAATTCATGAAACGCCTATGTATCAAGTCACTCTTTAATGTCGTTCAACTCCTTGGGGTAAGGGCGAAAGAGAGTTGATTGTGACAGTTGATTTATATTCGTTCGATGGGACTGTTCGGCCAGACAAAGGTGGAGTTTGTTAGAACTCTGGATGTCATTGTTCTCGATTAACTGATGGAGTAAACGAGCGAGGTTCTGATATTCCACTCTTTCCCGTCGAGGAAAAAGGATGTTGTTTGCTGCCGATGTAAATGTTTTTGCCAATGAACTCAGACTCAAGTCGGTATCAAAAATATCGATCCAATGTTTGATAGCCGATAACTCAGAGTTTTCGTCTGACATTAGCATTTTCTCGAATAAATTGTCTTCGGTTATCGCATTTTCAATACAATAGGCGGTTAATAGTAATCTGTGGTTGGCAATAAATGATTTTGTCGGTGTTTTTGATCGCTTTTGATTTAAATACCAGCGATGTAGGGTAAATGCTTTAGTTAAAAATCGATGGCGCAAATTTGCTATTTTTATTTGGTTTTCGTCAATGATGGGGAGGAAATTCAAATGAGATTTAAAGTGTTCTATAAAGAATCCATTCCCAGGTTCGATATATTCGTTGGCGACACTTAAATCACTTGTTTTCTCAGGTCGATGAACATGCTTTACTGGCGTATCAACAATCCCGCAGCTAGGCGATTTACTTTTACTAATCAGGCCGCAAAGGCTTGGATTCTGTCCTGCAATTTGATGCGCTATCTTTGCCATTGTCGTGCTGTGATTAATGTGTGTGTTATCCACATTGACTAATTGTCGTTCTGTTCCGACTTTAATTATTTGTATCGGCGGTCTGGGGGTTGGCATACCGCAAGCGACTTCAGGACAATTGGGAACAATCTCCATGAATGGCATGACATAGTTGATGATGAAATCATCAATCTTGTGCTTCCCATCGTACCGAACTGGGTCTCCAATTAAACATTGGCTAATCATCACTTGCGGTTTCATCATAAAACCAACTATATTGGTGCTGTAGTTCACTGACATTATTCAATAAGAAGGCCATGTTAGACAAATTAAAAGCTTTTTTCGACAAGCATCTGAAAGTTAATGATGAGTCACCCGAAGAAACAGAGCACGCTATTCGAGTGGCTGCTGCTGTGTTAATGATCGAAGTGATGAAAATGGATTTTGAGATTAAAGATGAAGAGCAAGAGCAAATTTTGTCATTATTGAAAGAGGAATTTGAACTTACTGATGAAGATGCGAACGATTTATACGAAGTAGCTACCGACAAAGCGCTTTTCGCGACCGATTTTCACGAATTTACTCGACTGCTGAATGACCATTACTCTATTGAACAGAAAATACGGCTAATTCGGCTGCTGTGGAAGGTTGCTTTAGCTGATGGAAAGGTTCATGCGTACGAGGAGCATTTGATACGTCGGGTATCCGATTTGCTGCATCTTCGCCATAGTGAATATATTCAAGCGAAATTGTCTGAAGTCCATGAAATGGAATAAGTTCTGCTGATGATCTCAACCAGAAAATAGTCGGTTTTCAGCATGCTCTATATAATCGGGTTCGCCTGATAATAGGACAATATCTCCTAGTTGAAGCATTAAATTGCGGTCAGGTGGTGTAAAGGATGTTTTTCCTCGTTTAACCGCTTCAATGCAGGTTTTTTCTGGTAGCTCTATCTCATTAATTGCTTTTCCAATAGCAAACGCATTGCCTGTTAATACGACTGCGTGCAGTTGTTCATGGTGCGTCTGTAGGACTCTCATTAAATCCGACGATGAACCGTGAAAAAAGCTTTGTAATAGATGGTACCGATCATCTCGAACGCTCTGTATTTCCTCAATAATTTGCTTCAATGGTAATCCCAAAGTATATAAAACCTGACCGACCAGCATTAAACAAGATTCGAGTGATTCTGGAATGACTTTGGTTGCACCATTTTGTAAAAACTTCTCCAGATGACTGTCATCTTTGGTACGAACTAAAACTGGTACGTGAGGATAGTTGTGTCGTGTTGTCGCTAACAGATCCATGGTTGATTTAGGGTTATCAAAAGTAACTATTACAAGACGAGCATTGCTAATCTCTGCCGCATTCAGAATGCTTTTTCGAGTGGCATCACCATAAAAAATCGCTTCACCCGCGGTGCTTGCTTCTTTTACACGAACGGGATCCAGATCTAAAACTACGGAAACGATATCCATTCGATCGAGAAAACGTTTAATGGTTTGACCATTTCGACCAAAGCCGCAAATTATGACATGAAATTTAAATCCCTTTACAGCTTCACTGATGAGACGCTTGCTGGCGCTATGTTGTTTCAGATGGTCGCTTTTTGGAAATAGTAGATTGTTAATTGCTGTGGAATAGCGGATCAAAAATGGAGAGATAAACATGCTGAGTACGCCAACCGATAAAATAATTGAGGCGACTTCATCATTTAAAATATTTTGCTGACGTGCAAGACCAATCAGTACAAAACCTAATTCACCCGCATGAGACAGTATTAAGCTTGCTTTAAAGGCATCCTCAAAGGATTCTTTCATGACTCTTGCAATAACTAGTATGAGTCCCAGTTTAGAAATCATAAAAGCGATAAGTAAACCAAGAATAAGAAAAGTATGGTGAAATAGCAGTTCGATATCAATGAGTGTACCGATAGTAATAAAAAATAAACCCAGTAATATATCTCTAAATGGTCTTATTTCTGTTTCAATTTGATGTTTGAATTGCGATTCAGCGAGTAACATACCCGCCATAAATGCTCCCAGCGCCATAGAAAGTCCGAGCCATTGAGTAAACCAAGAGGCAACCAAAGCGACCGTTAAACTGGTCATAACGAAGAGTTCATCGCTGTGAGATGATGCGACTTCGTGAAACAGTTTTGGTAAAAGCCATTTGCCAAAAGCGATGATGATTAAAAAGGCAATGGTTCCTTTTAATAAAGCCAGTGAAATTGTCGAGGTGATTAGTTCAGGTTCAGCACTAGCGAGAATGGGTACTAAAATAAGTAGTGGAACTGCGGCCATATCTTGAAAGAGCAAAGTCGCAATGGAGAGTATTCCATGTCGATGATTTACTTCTTGTTGATCGTCAAGCTGCTTAGTTACGATAGCGGTTGATGACATAGCCAGCGCTGAGGCAATGACGAGAGAAACGGTCCAGTCAAGTTTAAACAAGCTGGCGATGATAAAGTAAAACAATATACAGAGTACGACTTGAAGCGATCCAAGGCCAAGTACTTGTGTCTTCATGGCAATCACTCTGGGTAAGGAGAATTCAAGGCCCAAAGTGAACAGCATAAATACAACACCCACTTCAGCAATGATGTAAGCATTTGAATTTGGGGCAAAAAACTCAAGTCCCATTTGTCCGAGAAATAGCCCTACAACTAAATAAGCGAGAATCGTTGGTAGATTTATTCGGCGAAATAAGGCAACAAGCAAGACACTGGCTGCTAGCGTTAATAAAATTTGCGCGTAAATCGCATGATGCATCTGTGTTGAATCTTCTCCATTTTTCGCCTTCAAGTAGTAAGTTTAGTCGCTTTTCCGCGTTTAGATACAGGCAGTAATATATTAAATTTCATAGAGTTAATTGATTCAGGATGCATTCAGTTTACATTTGTTTAAATGGATACCAAGATAATTAATCAGTAAGGAATGGTTATGTCCATTAAAACATTGTCAATAGCAGCTTTAACGTCGTTGTGTTTGAGTTCAGCATGGGCACAAGACAAAACCTCTTCAGAAAGGCAGGCTTTGAAACACGAGAGTGCACCTAAGTCGAGTATCAGTCGAGAAGGTTTTCAAAGTCAAAAACAACTTAAAGAACATTCTTTGACAAGAGATTCTTTAACGAAAAAGAAATCTAGCCGATCATCTATAGCTAATCGAGTCGAGAAGCCAGAGACGCAAGAAAATAAGTCGCTGAAAAAAGATCGAAAACTCACTTCAAGTTCTGAACTCAAACAAACACGAAGCGCATTGGTGACCAAGTCATCGCGAGCAAGTCATTTCAGTTTTTATGATGCGCGCGCATATTTGCTTGATGATATTGATGGTGATGGGTATTACAGTGAATTTGAAATTGAATTCGATGCCGACACAATCTATGACTGGGCTGAAGTTTATGCGCAATTATACATCCGTCGTGGAGCGGGAGACTGGGTTCTTTATCACACCACTCGTGTATTTGATATTTATGGGACTGATGGTGGAGATGATTACTCTGTAGCGACGGTACTTAATTTCGATTATCCGACAGGAGACTACGATATCTTGATTGACTTATACGAAGTGGGATTTAGCGATATCGTTGCCACCTGGAGCTCTTACGAAGATGCTGATCTCTATGCTCTACCACTGGAAGATCGTAATCATGAGTCAGCCTATAGTTCCGGATTCGAGTTTTACGATATTAATACCGACTTGTTATTTGATAATGACGGTGATGGATTTTACAGTGAATTTGCCATGTCATTTGATATCGATACTGAGTATGCATCAGCTGATGTTTATGCCGAAATATACTTTTTAAATGAAGATGGATATTGGGAGCAAGAGTACACGACTGACATTATCACCCTCCAGGGAAATTCTACATTGGATACAGTTCACGTTGAGTTTATTTGGGAGGCGGGTTATCCAGCAGGATATTACGACTTTAAAATAGTTGTGAGAGACGCTTACTCGGACGAGCGACTTGTCGAAACATATAGTGAGTTTGGTGCGCTTAATGCGGTTCCTTTAGAGTCGGTCGATTATGATGACTACCCAGACTCAGGTAACAGTGGTGGTAGTGGTGGAAATCACGGCGGTGGATCATCAACCAGTTATGAAAGTGGTGGTTCTTGGGGGTGGATTATGTTTCTACTCTTATCTTTGGGTGCTGGTTTGAGAAAGCGTTAATCAAAACAATAGCTCAATAAAAAGTGTGACGTAGTTTTAATTGGAAGGATTTTTTTGAGAATGGACTCTTAAATCAAATGGAAATTATCAAATAAAGGAATAGAAAGCTCGGGATAACCGGGCTTTTTTATTGCACCAAAATATAGCGAGTGTAGAAGTATTTATTCATATAACTAAATTGTATTTCTATTTATCAGTCCATGATATATGTTGAAGTTGTGTGCGCAAAAAAATGATTACCAATTATTTTTAACGCAGAAAAAATTATCTGGTTTGTGAGAATACAATGAATCGCTTGTTAACGATTAATAACCAAAGCATTGTCATCGTGATTATCGTGGTGCTCATTAGAGCAACGCGGGGTGCGCCTTTGAGTTAAATTAATCGAAGATAGAAGCCCCCGCACCGAAAGGTCCGGGGGTTTTTTTTTGCCGGTGGAAGATGAAGAGAAAATGAGGTTGATAAGGCAGTGACGGAAAAACGTTGTTTAATAGCTGGACTGGTTTTTATCTTCTTTGTTGAGACATCACTGAGTATTGTTGAAAGTGTTCGACCTGTGCGTAGCAGTGGGTTCCTTCCATTAATTATTGAATTAACGCGCTTTAAGTTTAAAGAGAGAGCAGAGACGTGAATGGTAGCCAATATTTGGTAAACGCACTAGAAGCCAACGGTATAAAGACACTTTTTGGATACCCTGGTGGCGCCATAATGCCCGTTTATGATGCATTGGTCGATAGCGAAATTGAACACATATTATGTCGTCATGAACAAGGTGCTGCTCTAGCTGCTGATGGTTATGCTCGTTCTTCTGGAAAGCTCGGTGTGTGTATAGCAACTTCTGGGCCGGGAGCAACGAATTTAATCACTGGATTGGCTAATGCCTACTTGGATTCTATTCCTGTTTTAGCAATTACCGGCCAAGTGGCTTCAGGATTAATAGGTACTGATGCATTTCAGGAAGTTGATATTCTAGGTATGACCTTCGCTGTTGTGAAGCAAAGTTATTTAGTCGAAGACGTTAATGATTTGCCAGCAATTATTAACGAAGCGATGTCAATTGCGGTGGAAGGTCGGCCAGGGCCAGTTTTAATTGATATACCGAAAGATATTCAACTGAATAGGATACAAACACCGGTCGTTCAGCCTTCAAACGTAAGTCATCAACAATCAATTCATTCAACGGCTTCTCAAGTCAGCGAGCTAGAAGTTAAGACTGTTCTTGAGTTACTCGCAAAAGCTCATCGTCCATTGGCCTATGTTGGCGGTGGGGTAGGGATTGCAGAAGCAGAAAGTGAACTGCGAAGTTTTTTACAAAGTTCACAAATTCCTGCAGTCTCCACATTAAAGGGATTGGGTGCGACTGGAAATTATCATTTGAACTTGGGCATGTTGGGAATGCATGGACTTAAAGCCGCTAATTTCGCTGTTCAAGAATGTGATTTGTTAATTAATTTTGGAGCGCGTTTTGATGATAGAGCAACAGGAAAGTTGAATCAGTTTGCACCTAATGCACAAGTCATTCATTTTGATACCGATGTTGCAGAAGTGAATAAGTTAAAAGCTGCTTATGTTGGTGTAATAGGCCATCTTAAGAGCAGCCTTGAAAGGTTAAATCAGTCTTTTCATCAAATGCAATTTGATAATGCAAGATGGATTGCATGGTCTAACTGGTGTTATGAGCAAAAAGAAGCACATGCTTGGCAATACGAAAAGCCGGGCGATGTCATCTATGCGCCTCGTCTTATCAATACCTTATCTAATATGAGTTGTTCGAATGCCTTTATAAGTTGTGATGTTGGACAACATCAAATGTGGGTCGCACAGCATTGTCAGTTTGAACAACAAAGGTTTCACTTGTCTTCGGGTGGTGCAGGAACAATGGGATATGGACTTCCTGCCGCTATTGGTGCTCAACTAGCGCATCCTAACGCAGTTGTCATTAATGTTTGCGGTGATGGTTCATTCGCAATGAATATTCAAGAGTTAATGACGCTCAAGCGATATAGTTTGCCGGTAAAAATTTTGCTTTTGGACAATTCCAGTTTAGGTATGGTCCGGCAATGGCAACATTTATTTTTTAAAGATCGATACAGTGAAATTGACCTCTCCGACAACCCTGATTTCGTTCGAGTTGCCGAGGCCTTTGGCTTGGTTGCAAAACGAATTAACAAAAAAGCAGATGAGAAAGAAGGACTTCGCTGGTTATTGCAGCAAGACTCTCCTGCTTTGCTTCATGTTGTTATCGATAGTTGTGAAAATGTATGGCCTCTGGTTCCTCCAGGTGCTTCGAATTGTGACATGTTAGAGGAGAAACTTAAATGAAAGCATCATTGACTATGTTAGTTCGTCAACAATTGGGCTGTCTTGAGCGAATTTTGAGAGTGGTGCGTCACCGTGGTTTCACCATTAACGATCTTTCGGTCACGCCAGATGCATTAGCAAACCATTATGTTATGACTTTAAGTGTGGAGAGTAGTCGAGGCATTAATTTATTAACGAATCAATTGGTAAAGTTATTTGAGGTCGAAGAGCTTACTTTAGATAGTGGTCAGAAAGTAAAGGGAGTCAATTATGCAAAATCTGCATAAAGGAAGTTCAAAGCAATTATTGCTCTACGATACAACGTTGCGTGATGGTGCGCAGATGCAAAGCATTCAGTTTTCTGCAGATGACAAAGTTGCAATTGCTCGACGATTGGATGAGTTTGGAATGGACTATATTGAGTTGGGCTGGCCAGGAGCAAATCCAGTAGACGATCGGGTGTTTCGAACTCTAAAACAATCACCTTTAAAAAATAGCAAATCAGTTGCATTTGGCGCGACTTGTAAACCGAATAAGTTAGCGGAAGATGATCCTTTACTCGCTGCTTTAATTAAAACAGAAACTCCTGTAGTTACTTTGGTTGCAAAAAGCTCTCGATTTCATATTGAAAAAATCTTGGAAACAACAATTGAAGAAAATCTAAGAATGATTTTTGATTCTGTACAGTTTTTAAAGCGTCAAGGCAGAGAGGTTTGGATTGATGCAGAGCATTTTTTTGATGGATTTGATAGCGACTGCGAAACTGCAATGGCGTGTTTATCGGTTGCTGAGAGAGCCGGTGCAGAAGGTGTTGTGTTGTGCGATACCAATGGTGGAGCTTTGCCATCTCGTGTCGCTGCGGTTACCCACACAGTTATCGAACGATTAAGGTGCCGTGTTGGAATTCATGCTCATAATGATTGTGAACTGGCGGTTGCTAATGCATTGGCTGCGATTGAAGCTGGCGCTGAGATGGTGCAAGGTACTATTAATGGCTATGGAGAACGATGCGGTAATACTAATTTAGTATCTCTAATTCCTACTTTGCAGTTAAAAACTCAGGCGATGAATAAAAATAACGCTCAGCTTGAAACACTGACTGATTTATCACGTACTGTTTCTAATCGATGTAATTTTACTCCCGATCCCTTTGCTCCTTATGTGGGGCAAGCTGCGTTTGCTCATAAAGCGGGATTTCACGCCTCAGCCGTTGGAAAATATTGTCACAGCTATGAACATATCGAGCCTTCTTTGGTAGGTAACGAACGTCGCATACTGGTGTCTCAGCAAGCAGGTCGAAGTAATTTAAAACATAAGCTATCTAAATTTAATATCAATACTGAAGATTTAACTCAGGCTCTTTCTGAAGTAAAGGCTAAAGAAGCGCAAGGATTTCAGTATGAAGAAGGCGATGCGTCATTAGATTTATTGTTACGTAAACAGAAAAAAAGCTATCAGTCACCATTTCGAGTCGAAGAGTTAATGGTTCATTGTATCCAACGAGTAAATTCGTCATGCGAAAGCAGTGCTGAAAAACTGACTGGCAATGATTTGCATCAAGCGTCGGTAAAAGTTGTTGTTAACGACCATGCTGTTTGGTCTGCTGCAGAGGGTAATGGTCCTGTTGAAGCCATAGATAAGGCTTTGCGTGAAGCTTTAACTCAATTTTGGCCTAACATTCCGTTAACAGAATTAACCGATTATAAAGTTCGCATATTAAATCCAGGAATGGCAACGGCGGCGACAACCCATGTGTGGATTGAAAGCCATTATCAGGGCGTTGTTTGGAATACTATTGGTTGTTCTCCCAATATATTAGAGGCCAGTCAGCAGGCTCTTTGCGACTCTCTGGAATATTTTATTTTAAATTATGGTAAACAAAGTGCAACTTTTAACGAAAAGCGAGGAATGAACAATGGCAATCAAGCAGCCTGATTTAATTTGGTTTAATGGAAACTTAATTCACTGGCATGATGCAAAAGTTCATGTACTCAGTCATGCCATTCATTATGGCTCTTCAGTATTTGAAGGTGTTCGATGTTATGAAACGCCCGATGGTCTTGCCATTTTTCGCTTGCAAGATCATGTAAAGCGGCTGTTTGACTCTGCTAAAATCTATCGTATGGAATTACCCTTTGCTCCTGAAACATTAGAGCAAGCTTGTCGAGATGTTGTTACTGAAAATCGATTATCTTCAGCATACATACGACCAGTTGCTTTTCGTGGTTATAACTCCATTGGTGTGTTGCCGTTTGATAATCCGGTTGAGGTTGCGGTTGCTGCATTTGAGTGGGGAGCCTACTTGGGTGAAGACAGTTTAGCACAAGGTGTCGATGTTGGAGTTTCGAGCTGGAATCGTGTCGCACCCAACACCATTCCTACAGCAGCAAAAGCGGGAGGTAACTATTTATCCTCGCAACTTGTCGTTGAAGAAGCAATGCGGCACGGTTATGCAGAAGGTATTGCTCTTGATACCAATGGTTACATTAGCGAAGGCAGCGGCGAGAATATTTTTGTTGTGCGCAATGGAGTTTTGTATACGCCTCCGGCGACAGCTGCTATTTTACCTGGACTGACAAGGAATACGATCATCACATTGGCCGAAGAGTCAGGATATAAAGTGGTTGAAGGAAATATTGCTCGTGAAGCTTTGTACTTAGCCGATGAAGTCTTTATGACTGGAACGGCCGCAGAAATCGTTCCGGTGCGCAGTGTTGACGCACAAATCATCGGTGCAGGATGTCGAGGTCCAATTACTGAGACATTACAAAAAATGTTTTTTGGATTGTTTTCAGGAGAGACTAACGATAAATGGTCATGGTTAGATCGTATTTATTTGGAGGAGCCGGTCGCACTCCATGGAAGTTAAATTGAGTATGACTCATTCAATAATATTTTTAAACAACGAAACTTTTTCGGGAATTTAGCTTATGCCAGATTATCGTTCGAAACGATCAACGCACGGTCGTAATATGGCAGGCGCTCGCGCACTTTGGCGAGCGACCGGAATGAAAGATAATGATTTTGGTAAGCCAATTATTGCAGTGTGTAATTCGTTTACTCAATTTGTTCCTGGCCATGTTCATTTAAAAGATTTAGGTCAATTGGTGGCTAAAAAAATTGAGCAAGCGGGTGGCGTTGCGAAAGAATTTAATACAATTGCCGTCGATGATGGCATTGCCATGGGACACGATGGCATGCTTTACAGCTTGCCGTCACGAGAGCTTATTGCAGATTCGGTCGAGTATATGGTTAATGCTCATTGTGCCGATGCTATGGTCTGCATTTCTAATTGCGACAAGATTACTCCAGGTATGTTGATGGCCGCGATGCGATTAAATATTCCTGTTATTTTTGTTTCAGGTGGTCCAATGGAAGCGGGTAAAACTCGACTCGCTGAACAAGAACTCAAAGTTGATCTGGTCGATGCAATGGTTGCTGCGGCTGACGCATCCGTCTCCGATGACGATTGCGAAACACTAGAGCGCAGCGCTTGTCCTACCTGCGGTTCTTGCTCCGGTATGTTTACTGCAAATTCAATGAACTGCTTAACGGAAGCATTAGGTTTAGCCTTACCTGGAAATGGAAGTTTATTAGCCACGCATCGCCGACGTAAACAATTGTTCGAAGATGCCGGTGAGCGTATTGTTGCGATAACCAAACGCTATTATCAAGAAAGTGATAAGTCGGTCTTACCAAGAAATATTGCAAACCGCTCATCCTTTATCAATGCCATGCGAGTCGATATTGCTATGGGAGGATCTTCGAATACTGTGCTGCATTTATTAGCTGCTGCGTATGAAGGTGAAATTGATTTTTCTATGAAAGACGTTGATGAACTATCTCGTAGTACACCACACTTATGCAAGGTTGCACCGGCAACCAAAATGTATCATATGGAGGACGTGCATCGCGCGGGTGGCATTATGTCGATCATGGAGCAACTCGCACTTGGTGGATTATTAACGACTCACCAAATTACCGTAACGGGTGACACTTTAGCAAAACAGTTGGATAAATGGAGTTTGTCAAATACTCAGGCACGGGAGTTTTATTCTGCGGGGCCAGCAGGCATTCCGACACAAACCGCTTTTAGTCAAAATACACATTTTGATAGTGTTGATGATGATAGGTTAACAGGTTGTATTCGTTCTTTAAAAAATGCTTACAGTGCCGATGGTGGGTTAGCTGTGTTATTTGGAAATTTAGCGCCCAAGGGCTGTATTGTTAAAACGGCAGGGGTGGATGAATCAATATTTAAATTTAAAGGTCCAGCTCGGGTATTTGAAAGTCAGGATGAAGCAGTTAAAGCCATATTAGAAGATCAAGTAGTTGCTGGCGATGTTGTGCTCATTCGTTATGAGGGCCCAAAAGGCGGACCGGGTATGCAAGAAATGTTGTATCCGACCAGTTATTTAAAATCGAAAGGACTTGATAAAGACTGTGCCTTAATCACTGATGGTCGTTTTTCTGGAGGAACTTCCGGGTTATCGATTGGTCATGTCTCACCGGAGGCTGCGAATGAAGGTGCGATTGCGTTGGTAAAAGAGGGGGATTTGATTGAAATAGATATTCCAAATCGACAGGTTAATTTTCTTTTGAGTGAAGAAGAACTTGATATTCGACGTAGTAAAGAGCAAGAGAAAGAAACTCCCTGGCAAGCAAAAGAACGACCGCGTGAAGTTTCTCGTGCGTTAAAAGCTTACGCTAAGATGGCAGCCAGTGCTGATCTCGGTGCTGTGCGTGTGGTTGAGTAATTGCTTAATGTTGGCCATAGATAATAGCTAAAATAATAAGGGTGTTTACGAAGTAATAAAAGTTATGCGTGTCAGACTACTAAGAGTGAAGGAGAGCTAAGGAATGCTACTCAGCAATAGAAAGCAAAGGCTCGAAATCAATTATTTTATCTAAAGGAGCTTCAATGATTCTGTATCGCTACAAGATGAAAGTACCGTCTGATATTCGCTATGGCAACTGGGAATATAAGTTTACCATCATGGCTATTTTATCAATCCTATCTATATTTATTGAATATTTTAATGGTAGTGCTTGGCTAATAGTGTATTGTTGTCTGATGCAGTCTGTATTAATTGGAGTTTTTTCGGATAAGCTAAAGTGCTGGACTGGAATACTATGGAGCTTCATTATTTACGTTGGTTTACTATCCTCAAGCGGGTTTACTGAAAACCAATCACTTATTTTAATATTGGGATCGTTATACTTTGTGACTCAGCTGGTTGTTTTTCTGTTAGCTGAGAAAATTGATGCCATTCAAACGCGCATAAAAAAGCTTGGAGAGTTGTAAAAGTAGTCTTTAGTTATTCAACTTCGTCTATTATTCAAAAGAGATGGTGATAAAGTGTCCGAAGGTGTGTAACACTTCGAAACAATTAAAACTCGCCTTTTAATCTCAAAGGCTTAGACTAACGGCAAGATTAAAATGAGTTTTTTTTAGAATTTATGTTTCGTATTTTATTTGCGCTGATTACTCTGTCTCTTTCTATTTTTGTCTTCGCAGGACATGTACCAACGGATCATCAATTCCCAAATCTTAAACATTCAATCAAAGTCGATGGCAAGCTTAAAGAGTCAGTTTGGCGTCAAGCGGAGTCTGTGGAGCTGGTTTACGAAAACTCTCCCGGTGATAATCTACCTGCAAAAGTAAAAACTACGGCATTTTACTTTGAAGATGGCGAAAATCTTTACATCGGTTTTAAAGCTTACGATCCTAATCCGCAAGATATCCGAGCATTTTTCAACGATCGAGACAGTTCATGGAATGACGATCAAGTTAGCATAATGGTTGATACATTTAACGATGAAAGACGGGCTTATCAGTTTTTCGTTAATCCACTTGGCGTACAGTCAGATAGCGTCATTAACGAAGTTAATGGCACAGAAGATGTTAGCTGGAATGGTATTTGGGATAGTGCAGGCCACATCGACAACGAGGGATATACCGTTGAAATGGTCATTCCACTGCGAATTCTAAGATTTAATGAGGGTCTCGAGCATCAAATTTGGGGGATTGAATTTATTCGGTTTTATCCCAGGGAGCATCGATATCGTTTTTCAACGATTATTCGAGAGCGCGGCTCGCCATGTGGTTTGTGCTTTTTGAATAAAATTGAAGGTGTACAAACGGTAAAGAATACCAATAATTTTGACCTAATACCGACACTTACTTTATCAAACTCTGAGTATCGAGATCTAGGTGAGTCCAAAGAATGGAATTCTGACGGAACGGAATTTGACTTAGGAGCGGATATTCGTTGGGGAATTAATCAAGATGTTTATTTGAATGCCACAATTAATCCCGATTTTTCGCAAGTCGAAGCTGATGCTGCACAACTCTCGGTTAACCAACAGTTTTCATTATTTTTTCCTGAGAAAAGAACCTTTTTTCTCGATGGCGCCGATTACTTTCAGTCGCCGAACAATTTAATTCATACCCGAAATATCGCGGATCCTGACTTTGGCGTAAAGCTAACTGGAAAATCAAACCGGCACGCTTATGGCGTTATTCTTGCCGACGATACTCAAACCAGTTTTCTAGTACCTGGTAATCAAGGATCGTCTATCCGCAATCTCGATGATGAGGCGAGCAATATTGCTATAGGACGTTGGACAATGGATGTGGGTAATAAGCATTCAGTCGGTGCGTTGGTCACTCATCGATCGGCAACTGATTATGAAAATCAAATTATCGCAACGGATGGACGTTTTTGGATATCAGATAAAGATTGGGTGCAGTATCAATTAATCGATTCTCAAAGTAAAACTCCAGAAGAAGACTCGACTGATTCTATTATTAAGACAAATGATCAAGCTTATTCCATTGTCTATCGCCACCAGGAAGAGGATTGGGTTTGGGGCGCCAGTCATATTAATTTTGGCGAAGAGTTTCGCGCGGATTTAGGCTTTATTAGTCAGGTTGATATTCGGCGTTCGCTCGGTTATCTCGAACATAATTGGTATTTAGACGATAATTCCTTCTTAAACCGACTTAATGTTTATACGGATTATGATCAAACGGAAGATCAAAAAGGTAAAAAGTTGGAAGAAGAAATTGAAGGTTGGATCAATTTTTATGGCGAAATGCAGTTTAATGCATGGATTGGAGGAGGCCGACGAGAGCGACTTGTTGAAAATCAGTTTGAATTGGAGCGATTAACTGACATTAACGATCCAAACTCGGAGCCATCGGGAGAATTTGATACATTTAATCTGAGTGAATACTTCTATGAGTCTTTTTATTCGACGGGGCTTTTTATTCGGCCGATAGCGCAGTGGCGAGTGGGTATTCGAGTAAATACTGGTGATAAGGTCGATATTCATAATGTTCAGTTAGGAACCTCGCACTCTATCAGTCCGGAAATTGAGTGGCTACCCAGTCGCCATATGCGACTAACAGTTCGTCATGTAAAGGATTGGTTGGATGTTGATGGTGGAGAATTATTTAACGCGAAACTGACCGATTTGCGCTTTTCCTATCAATTTGATCTCCGGCATCGATTGAAATTGTCCTATCAATATCTCGTTCTAAAGCGTAATCCTGCTCTGTATAATGAGCGATATCGGGTGGTGTCTGATCTATCTTCCTATTTGGTTGATACGATTGATCCGGTTGTTAAAGACGAGTCCGCTCAGCTAATTTATTCGTACAAAGTTAATCCGCAAACTTTGATATTTCTTGGGTATTCCAGTCACGGATATCAAGATGGGTCTTTTACAAATATTAAACAAGATCAACGCTCATTTTTCGCCAAGTTCAGTTACGCATTTCAAATGTAAACGATTGCTTAGAAAGTTAATCCGATTGTAAATCCATCTTGGTACTCATTCTGACTAAAAGAGTGTTAACACATACCAATTGACTTTGGTATGATGTGCGCAAAAATTGCGGAAGGATAAAATAAGATGAAAGC
Organism: Pleionea sediminis; assembly: GCF_007570825.1. Taxonomy (GTDB): domain Bacteria; phylum Pseudomonadota; class Gammaproteobacteria; order Enterobacterales; family Kangiellaceae; genus Pleionea; species Pleionea sediminis. The sequence continues at coordinate 32,903 of NZ_SUNB01000006.1, forward strand.
ACTTAGCTTGTTAGTCTCAGCTGTTATTGCCAGCACAGTCGCGGCGGAAGATGATTCATTGTGGAAGGGAAAAGCTGAACTCGGTATTGTTTCGACGTCAGGTAACACAGAAACATCATCGACTAACGGTAAAATTAATCTACTATACGATCCGGAAAAGTGGCGCCAGGAATTTAAACTGGAATACTTTGTTGCTGAGAGTGAAGTGGTTGTTGATGGTAATACTCAGACTCAGAAAACAGCGGATAGAACCTTCTTTCTATCAAAAACCGATTATAAATTTACAGAGCGGTCTTACTTGTATGCTCTATTAGATTACGCTGACGAGACTTTTACCGATAAAGATTACATAGGCAACTTTTCCCTCGGTTATGGTCGAACCTTTATCAAAGAAGATGATGTCGATTTACACGCTGAAATTGGTTACGGTTTACGACGTTTTCAGGAACGGGACAGTACTGTTGCTGTGGAAGAAGAGGTTACTCGTCTGGGGGGTAAATATTCAACTAAAATCGGAGATAATGCGAACTTTTCGCAAGAGCTTACGGCTGAACTCGGTGAGGATTTTGACCAGTATAAGTCAATGACGGCGCTCAATGTTAACATCAATAGCTCGTTAGCTTTAAGTGTTGGTTACGAAGTACAACATGTGACTGAAGTGTTAGCTGAAGGAGCGGAAAAAACCGACACTAAAACGACGGTCAATCTAGTTTATAACTTTTTATAGCGAAATATTTCCATTTTCGCTAACACTATGAGCAAGCGCGATTAAGGGCTTGCTCATAAATATTCCCATCTTTTTATTGGTCTTTTACAAACGGATTCGTTTGTCTTTCCTGCCCAAATGTCGACATGGGACCATGTCCTGGAACAAATTGAACGTCATTACCCAGCGACCATAATTTTGAACGAATTGACCGGATTAAAGTATCGAAGTCTCCGCGAGGAAAGTCAGTTCGACCAATTGAGCCCTTGAATAATACGTCACCCACCCAAGCCATTTTTGTTTCAGGATGAAAAAAAATAATGTGTCCGGGTGTGTGCCCTGGACAGTGATGAACTTCGAGAGTTTCGTTACCGACTTCAACCGTGTCGTTTTCGTTTAGCCAACGATTGGGTTCAAATGACTTGGCCAACGGAAAGCCATATTGCTGACTGATTTGTGGTAGGGCATCGATCCAAAACTTATCGTCAGTATGCGGACCTTCGATTGGCAGGTCCTCTTTCTCTGAAAGCTCGGCAACGCCACCAACATGATCCACATGACCATGAGTCACGAGTATTTTTCTTAAATTGAGATTTTTTGCTTTTACGAGAGATAAGAGTTGCTCCAGATCTCCACCCGGATCGATCAGTGCAGCTTCTCGAGTTTGATCGCACCAAATAAGGCTACAGTTTTGTTGAAAAGGGGTGACTGGATTGATGGCAAACTTAAGCATTTTAATTCGTTTTAGTTTTAGCAAGAGAGCTATTTTAGAGGGCTGACGCCTTTAGGCAATAGAAAAATCGAATATTGTCGAAAAAATGCGAAATTAGAGAAGTCTGATAAACTTAATGTTCAGGTAGGTATAATAATACATTGAGAATTAATGCTAAAGAAAATCGATATTAATGATCTCGTTGTTGGGATGTATGTTGAGGCGATTGCCGATCAAGAGGGAGTGAAAAAGGTTAGTCAACGAGGAGTGATTACCTCTGAGCAAGCTTTAGAGGCGTTAAAAAGCGCGGGTGTCTCAACCGTCATTGTCGATACTGGCAAGCAAATTAATTTAAAAGCTGAGAAAAAGCCGAGCCAACAATCAACCAATCAAAGCTCTAGTGATTTGGAAAAAAGCGCTCTTAATGAAAAAATGCCAGAAAATTTCCAATTGCAGTGTACCAGAGCTCATCAAATATATCGCGAAGCAAAGAAAGTCCTAAAAAAATCGATCCAAAATTGGTCAAAAGGGGAAGTTTTGGATGTTGAGAAATTTAAAGTATTGTCAGAAAACTTAATTGATGGTTTGTTGGAAGATACCGACTCGATGCATTTGGTGACTATGATTCGACACAAGGATGAATACTTACTTGAGCACTCGATAAATGTTGCTTTGCTGATGGCTGCCTTCGCATTACATATGGAGCTCTCCAGAGAGGTTGCACGTGAATTGACCTTGGGCGCTTTTCTGCACGATATTGGAAAAGTAAAAGTCGATGAAAAAATCCTTAACAAACCTGGCCCATTAACTAAAGAAGAGTTCGAGCACATTAAAGAGCATGTTAAATATGGTTTGGAAGCGGTAGCGAATGATCCGAACGTATCAGATACAGCACGATGTGTGATTGGTGAGCATCACGAGTTTCTCGATGGTTCTGGGTACCCTGGAAAATTGATCGGAGAGCAAATTAGCTTGTATGGAAGGATGGCAACGATAGTTGATACTTACGACGCGATAACATCAGACAGATGTTATCAAGACGGTCAAATATCGAGCAAGGCTTTTCGGATCATGTTGCAAAATACCGAATCACAATACGATACCGAGCTAGTTGGTAAATTTGTGAAATGTATGGGGGTCTATCCCGTTGGCTCACTTGTTGAGTTGTCACGAGGTAAAATAGGCGTTGTCATACGTTCGAATTCGGCGAATCCGTTACGGCCGTTGGTTAAAGTGTTTTATAATCTTAAACAGCAACATTACGTCGAACCAGTCGATGTTGATCTTTCCAGAGCGTTTGAAAAAGACGAGATAAAACGCAGTCATCGTGGTGAAGACTTAAAACTCGACATTCCACGATTTTTTGAAGAATTTATCATTTAAATAACTCAGCTTAACACCACTCTTCTGATTTATTTGTGCGATCCTCTGATGATGCAATTATCACTTTGATTTATTGAGAGTTTCTGCCTACATTTAAATGAAATACATAGGACTCATTTCGCGGTGTATGGCACTTTAAATGACAATTCCAGTAACCATATGTGACGACTCAACGTTAGCTCGCAAACAAATTGTAAAAAGCTTGCCGAGCAATTGGGATGTTGAGCTGACCTTCGCAACAAATGGGGTCGAGGGTTTGCAAGCCATTAAAGACGGAAAAGCAGAAGTGCTGTTTCTCGACTTGACCATGCCTGAAATGGATGGGTATGAAGTGCTTGAGACGATTTTTAAGCAGCAACTCAAGACCATGGTCATTGTCATATCTGGAGATATTCAAAAGGAAGCTCAGGAGAGAGTGGCGTCGCTCGGAGCTCTGTCTTTTATTAAAAAACCCGCGGATGCCGACCAGTTGGCCATGATTTTGGACGAATACGGCTTATTGGCGGAGACGACTGAAAACACTCCGCAATCTGAGCAATTCTTAGACAATCTTAACATTCCGCTACGCGATAGTTATCGTGAAGTCGCCAATGTTTCAATGGGAAAAGCGGCCGAAATTTTGGCGCGGTTATTAGATGCATTTATCGTGTTACCCATTCCATCCGTTAACAATATTGAAGTAAGCGATCTGCAAATGGCGCTGTTGGCCATAGAAAATCGAGACACCGTCTCTTCTGTCTGTCAGGGATTTATCGGTAATGGCATATCGGGTGAGGCATTACTGATTTTTAATGATTCAAGTTTTGCTGATATTGCCAAGTTAATGCGGTTTGAAGGAACTCTAGACGAAAATGTTGAACTGGAATTATTAATGGACATTGCCAGTATTCTCATTGGAGCATTTTTAAAGACGTTTGCTGCGCAGTTAGATGTTCAGTTCAGTCAAGGGCATCCAGTTATTTTAGGGCGTCATTGCAATATTGCTGAGCTTATTCATCCAGAAAATGTGAGCTGGAAAGAGACATTAGCGATTGAAATACACTACACCATCGAAAACTACGATGTGAATTGTGATCTATTAATCTTGTTTAGTGAAGATTCAATGGAAGAGTTGAATCGGCGAGTATCATTTTATTCATCATGAGCCTGACAGACGCAAATAACTTAGAAATTAATGAACTCCATTGGATGATGGATATGTTGACCAATGTGGATGTTGGATTGGTCGTTCTTGATTCAGGTTATACCATCCAAACTTGGAATCGCTTCATGCAGGATCATAGTGGTAAAGCCGATGCTGAGGTAAAAAACAAGAGCATCTTTGAGGTTTTTCCCGAAGTTCCAGAAGCTTGGTTTAAACATAAAATCGATTCTGTTTTTATGTTGCACAGTCGTGCCTTTTCCACTTGGGAGCAGCGGCCTTATTTGTTTAAGTTTAAAAATTATCGGCCAATTACCGGTACAGAAGATACTATGTATCAAAATGCGACAATGATTCCGATAATGTCGGCTGGTGGCGACGTCAGTCATGTGTGTTTATTGATTTATGATGTGACCGATATTGCCACGAGTAAGAAAGAATTAACTCGATTAAACAAAGAGTTAGAAAACTTAAGTCGCACCGACCGGCTGACTGGTTTATACAACCGGGGCTATTGGGAAGAGCTGTTTGAAAAGGAGTATGAAAAGTGTTGTCGTTATAAAACGGAGTCGACAGCCATCATATTTGATATTGACCATTTCAAAAAGGTCAATGATACTTATGGACATCAAGCGGGTGATGAGGTCATTCGAAAAACCGCACTCTTACTAAAGGAATTAGTGCGCAAGACAGATATGGCCGGCCGTTACGGCGGTGAAGAGTTTGTTGTTTTTTTACCCAATACTAAAGCGGAGAGTGCAGAAATCTTTGCAGAGCGATTGCGTAAAAAAATCGAATCCTTCACAGTTACTCACGAGGATAAAAAAATTAACTTTACAATAAGCCTTGGTGTGTGTCAGTTTAAAGATACCTTACAAAGCCATGAAAAGTGGATTGAAAAAGCCGACCAAGCGCTTTATCACAGTAAAGAAAATGGACGTAACCAAACAACTATTGCCGAGATTTAATAAGTCTCCTCTATCTATTTAAAATTAAACCGTTAGTTTGGTTGCATGGTTTAATTTCCCACCAGTAAACATCGTTTACCTAAATTTTGGGATAGTAATTTATAAGAGAAATAAATGAGTAAAAGAATATCAACTTTTGTTAATCCAATTGGAAGCTTGGATGTTTTATCAAAATATGAAGTCGAATTATTAACCGATGCAAATCATGAAGAGCTACAACGTGTATTTCGTTTGTGTGCTCTGGCTATATTAAATACAGGAAATACCTCCGATAACAGTAAGCATATCATTGAGCAACATCGTGATTTCGATGTGAAAATTTTGCAAACCGATCGCGGTGTTAAATTAGAAATTATTAATGCACCTGAGGACGCTTTCGTTGATGGTGAAATGATTCGCGGGATTCAGGAGCATTTGTTTTCCGCGCTGCGCGATTTAATTTATTCGCACAACTTAGTGCTGAATAGTGGTCAATTTGACTTGGATGATTCCAATGGAATTACTAGCGCTAATTTCCATATATTGCGAAACGCCGGCGTGCTGAATCCGGTTAAATATTTAAATTTAGTGGTATGTTGGGGCGGACATGCGATTAATCGCCTTGAGTACGATTATACAAAAGACGTAGGTTACCATTTAGGTCTACGAAACTTTGATATTTGTACTGGCTGCGGTCCTGGTGCAATGAAAGGACCGATGAAAGGTGCGGCTGTAGCACATGCGAAACAACGGATTGTCGATTCACGGTTTATCGGTATTTCTGAGCCCGGTATTATTGCGGCAGAAGCTCCCAATCCAATTGTTAACAAGCTGATCATCATGCCCGATATAGAGAAACGACTGGAGTCTTTCGTGCGTCTTTCTCACGCTATCGTTATTTTTCCAGGTGGCGTTGGTACTGCTGAGGAGCTCCTTTATTTACTCGGTATTTTATTGCATCCGGAAAACAAAGACTTGCCGTTTCCTTTGATTCTTACCGGACCGGAAGAAAGCCGAGAGTATTTTGATCAGATGTATAAATTTGTCGAGTTAACTCTCGGTAAAGAAGCGACGGATTTAATGACTGTGATTATTGGTAATCCAGAAGAAGTTGCAACGCACATCAACGCTGAAGTCCGGAAAGTACGAGAGTATCGCAAAGATAAGTCGGATGCGTTTTTCTTTAACTGGCGCTTGCATATTCCTTATGAGTTTCAACAACCCTTCCCAGCCAATCATGAAGCGATGGCTGAGCTTAATCTGTCTTCAAATCAGCCAGTGCATCAATTGGCCGCGCATTTGCGTCGAGCGTTTTCGGGCATTGTTTCCGGAAATGTTAAAGCCGATGGAATTGCGGCAATTGAAGAGAAAGGGCCATTCAAACTTAAAGGCGAGCAATTTATAATGGATTCTCTCGATAAGTTGCTTCGTTCATTCGTCGAGCAAAAACGGATGAAAATCGGAAGTGATGAATACGATCCGTGTTACGAGCTTGTATAAGCTCGTAATCCGAATGTTTTATATAATAAAATCAAAGGTTTATTTAGGGTAGGTTATGTTTAGAAAGATCATTTCTGGCGTGGCAATGGTGATTGTCACGCATCTCTCGTATGCATCTGTAGTTGATGAAGTTTCTTATGCCAATACTTCATCCGTTGTTTCTAAGAACATCCATCTCGATTTGACGGTTCAGTTTGAGCAACGTTCACTCGATGGATACGTTGAGCATCATCTTAAATGGTTAGATGATTCAGCAAAGCAATTGGTATTAGATACACGTGATCTCATCATTCATGACGTAGAGCGAAGGGTTGGTGGGAAATGGATGAAGGCCAATTTCTCGTTAAGTGATAGAGATGCTGTACAAGGGGCAAAGCTGACAATTTCGCTTCCATCACAGGCGGATAGAGTTCGAGTATATTATGCTTCCACGCCGAAAGCCTCTGGCCTTCAATGGTTAACCGCTAATCAAACAGCGGGTAAAAAGCATCCATTTATGTACAGCCAATCTCAGGCAATTCATGCACGAAGCTGGATTCCAGTCCAGGACACGCCATCCATGCGTTTGACTTACTCAGCAACCATTCGCACCCCTAAAGAGTTGCTCGCTGTGATGAGCGCTGATAACTCAAAAAACGAAGAAAAAGATGGTGAGTATCACTTTGAAATGCCTCAGCCAATTCCTCCTTATCTGATTGCGATTGGCGTTGGTGACTTGGACTATCAAGCAATGTCAAAGCAAACAGGCGTTTATGCAGAACCATCGGTTTTGGCATCGGCAGTTGCAGAGTTTAACGACACGCAAAAAATGATAGAAGCGAATGAGAAACTATATGATGAATACCGCTGGGGACAATACGATCTTCTTATCTTACCTCCTGCGTTCCCATTTGGTGGCATGGAAAATCCACGATTATCGTTTATAACACCGACGGTCATCGCTGGAGACAAAAGTTTAGTTAATCTCATCGCTCATGAACTGGCGCATTCTTGGTCGGGTAATTTGGTCACCAACGCGACTTGGCGTGATTTATGGCTAAACGAAGGGTTTACCAGTTACGTTGAAAACCGAGTGATGGAAGAAGTCTTTGGTGAGGAACGAGCTGTCATGGAGCAATGGTTGGGAGTAACCGATCTGAAGCATGAGTTAAAGGATTTGCCAAAAGACGATACTCGATTAAAACTGCCTCTCGAAGGAAGAGATCCCGACGATGCTTTTTCTGGTGTTCCTTATGTGAAAGGTCAGCTATTTTTAATGTATCTTGAAGAACAATTTGGACGTGACAAGTTTGATCCATTCATAAAACAATATTTTAATGAACATGCTTTCCAGTCGTTGACCACTGAAGATTTTGTCCAATATTTGGAAGAGCATCTAATTAATAAATATCCCAATATTGTCAGCATGGAAAAGGTCAATGAGTGGATTTATGAACCTGGCTTACCGAAAGACTCGCCGAATCCGCAAAGTGATGCTTTTGCCAAGGTAAAGGTAAAACTGGACGGTTGGTTATCGGGTAATAAGTCATTGGAATCATTGAAAAATAATTCTTGGTCAGTGCATGAGTGGTTGTACTTTATTGAGCAGTTACCCGATGATCTGTCTAAAGATAAAATGAAGCAAATTGATCAAGTTTTTAATTTAACCACAAGTACGAATGCTGAAATTCGTTTTGCCTGGTTTATGCTTGCGATAAAGAATGATTATGAGATTGTTAATGAGGAGCTAAAGGAGTATTTGAAGGGCATTGGTCGACGTAAATTTATCGTACCATTGTATCAATCATTGTCTGATCATTCTGATAACAAGAAAGAGTGGGCAAAATCAATTTATCAAGAAGCTCGAGGTGGATATCATCCGCTCGCTCAAGGAAGTATCGACAAGATATTCAAATAATAGACGCGAGATTACACAGAACCAAAAATAAAAAGAGCGCCCTTTGGGCGCTCTTAACGTTTGTGGAGAGTCTAATTTTTCGTTTTATTGTTCCCCGGCTGTGTAATTCTCCGTTTACACCACCCGAAGTCTTTAATCCAGTCTTGGTTCTATTTTATTGTTTTAGCTATTTACTTTGGATTAACCGTCATTGGTGTTGACCGTTGGATATACCTTATTCCGAAGGCGTTATAGCGCGCAAGGCACAGCTTTGTGCTAAACCTGTGGATAACTTGTTATTTTTCGATTTATCTCAATATTGTTGTTTTACGAGGCGATCTTTTTAAGAAAAATGTAGATAACTGGCGTTTACAACCTGTGATTGTTCGAACGATGTGCTTTAGAAGAAAGAAAAGTTATTCAAGAATAGTTTCCAACCACTCATAACCATTAGGCATATGCCATTCAGAACTGAAATGTATTTATATTAGAGAGTGTATATTTACGTATTGCTTTTTTACATTCATTTTGTAGAATACATGCTCAATATTGATGGACTCACTGGATGGACTCACTGGATGGACTCACTGGATGGACTCACTGGATGGACTCACTGGATGGACTCACTGGATGGACTCACTGGATGGACTCACTGGATGGACTCACTGGATGGACTCACTGGATGGACTCACTGGATGGACTCACTGGATGGAGTCACTAAATATTGGCAATCTATTTCAGAAATTACCAAAAGGAATTTGATAATGAGACCTATCTCACTCTATCTATTGTTATTTGCTTTTTGTGTTCCACAAAGTATTTTCGGCAGTGAAGTGTTTCGTTGGCAGGACGAAAATGGAAACTGGCACTTTACCGATCAGCCAGAAGATGAAGGGTACGAACCAACTCAAATTAAGCAAACCAATATTATCAATTGGAGCAATTCACCAACTCTGCAAATTCAAAAAGCGACAGCGGCAACTAAAGGTAATGGAAACTTTTCTAAAAAGCGAAAGCGCTGTGATTACTTGAGTGAGAAAATTGAGTCTTACGCAGAAAAATCGAAGCAGAATCCTGATAATTTAAGTTATCGCCAAAAGAAAAGAGAGTTTGTTTGGCGAAAGCAAAAGGAATGCTAAAGATAAGTTACTATATCGACAAATTCGATGAAAAATGTTGGTTGCCTTGTGAAACTCTAGTTTCTCTTCTATAAATACTTTATTCGACAAATAATAGACGTCTAAATGACTGATAAAATAAATAATTTGAATTTATTTATTGATTTGGCGTGTACTGATTAAGCGCAACTGTTATTGAAATAAAATCCTTCATTCATTCTTGAGCTTTGCTGTATTCGCATCCTTTGCGTTTAAAGCTTGTTATGTATTTTTAATTTAATTATCCAGCGTAATTAGTTAGGAGTTCGAACGACATGACTAAGCTTAACCTTATTTCCAGGGCTGTTTCTGCAACTGTATTGCTTATGGCATCGAACAGCTATGCTGATTCGACAGGGGAAGTTGGGAATATTTCACTGGAAGATCTATTAAATATTGAGGTCACCTCGGCATCAAAAATCGCGACAAAGATATCTGAAGCTCCCGCTGTAGTAACGGCTTACAAGCAAAAGCAGCTGGATCAATATGGTTTTAATGTCATTAACGATCTCTTGTACACCTTACCTGGATTTGGGCCAAGTCAAGATTACGACCGACCAACAGTGGGAACACGAGGAAACTTTGACAGTTGGAGTAACAACCATATTCTCCATTTGGTCGATGGCATCCCATTGAATGATAATTTATACGGCACCGCTTACACCTGGCTTACTCCGGTATTTTTTACAAAAACATTAGAAGTCATTAGAGGACCAGGATCCGCACTTTATGGTTCTAATGCGACGAATGGTGTTGTGCAAATGAATACATTTAAAGGTGCGGACTTAAATGGAAAGTTTTACACCAAGTTTAGTCCATTGCCTGGCTCATATGGTACGCGTCGAATGGAGGCTATGACAGGAACGCAATCTGGAAATTTAGATTTTATCATGGCGTATTCTTATCATCAGACCGATGGTAATAATTATATGTCGTATGATGGCTCAGGACGATTATCTGGTGATGTACTTTCGGATGGCTCGCCAGAAGCGGCTCGGTTTATGACAAGAGACAATCGAGATGATTCTTATTTCTGGTCAAAGCTAAGTATTGGTGATGAGTGGCAGTTTCAATATCATCGTCAAGAGTGGGACTTTGATACTTATTTTGGTTGGTTATTTTGGATTCCCGATTACGATGAAGAGATGAATGAATCTCGAGATATTTTTTCTATTAAGTACAGTGGAAATATCAGTGATAATTTATCGCACGAATACGTTGTCAGATATCAGCGACACGATATTACCTGGAACCAACGATATTATCCCGATGATGCGTTCGGAGGATATTATCCGTCGGGTATGTGGGAGTATTTAGATACTGACGCTAATGATATTTTTGTTCGGGCGCAAGTGACTTATCTGTTCGGTGATTCATCTGGCGCGACTTTCTTGGCAGGCTTCGAGGGTGATCGATTTTCTTACGTCGGTGATGATGAGCATTTTAGTAATATTAATGTAGATTCTGAATTCTTCGAACCTTTCCCTGGCGATATTAATACATCGCTTGGACCTTGGCTTGATTACGTTAAAGATGAACCTATTTTAAATACCGCTTTTTACGCTCAATTAACGACGGGCAACTGGTTAAGCTCCGATTTTGAAATGACCTTTGGTGTTCGTTCGGATAATTTGGATGTTGATTACAAAGAGGTTTATACACCTGGGCAACCCGGTCGAAGTAAAAGCTTTTCGCGTGTAAGTCCTCGACTTGCTGGCGTTTGGAGTGCTAGTGACAATTTAGTTTTAAAAATGATGTGGGGTAAAGCTTTTCGTGCGCCAACGCCAACAGAAATGGCAGGAGCTCATACTTTTTCACTGGCTTCGAATATTGCCGAACTTGATCCTGAGCTTATAACAACAACTGAGTTTCAATCTGATTGGAAGTTTGACTCGAATCATGTTTTTCGTGCCAATTTGTTCTTAACAGAATTTGAAAATCAAATCGCCTATTCGACTGTAAATCAAAACCTGAGTACCAATATTTATTCGACTGAAAATTTGGGATATGAATTCGAGTTTATTGGAAATTATGGGAGTTGGAACTGGTTTGCTAATATTTCTTATGTTACGCGGCAAGATGAGTCGATATTAGCATTTGATGATCAGGGTACGCCAAATGATCCTGCTGATGACATTCCTGAGTTTTCACAACATGATAGTGACATAAAATGGGAACCGGGATTAAAAATTAATTTTGGTGCGGCATTCGAGTGGGAAAAATTATCAGCTTCTTTTAATGCGCATTTTCATGGAGAGGTGGAGCGAAGAGACTCTGATAATAATTTATTACTGGGCGACTGCGACTTTGATGGCAATATCGATCCGGAACCAAATTCATTGCCTTTGGCCGTATGTGTGCCAACGGATTTTAACTTGGTTGCTCACCGTGGTGATAAAGTGGATTCTTGGTTGACGATTAACTCTCGAGTAAGTTACGAGCTTAAGGATAATGCTCAATTAACTCTCGAGATTAAGAATTTACTGGATGAGGAAGGGTATTTGGCAAAAACAGGACCTTTTCCATTCGACTACCGAATTCCAGAAAGGCAATTGATGTTTTTTGTCGAGTTTGGCCTCTAAGAAAAAGGCTCCTAGGAGCCTTTTATATTAATCTAATGATCTTAAGTCATCTAAATTTTTTCAAACTGATCGAAGTGACTGATAAGTCGTTGATCATCGATATCCCAAGGATGAAAGCGAAATTTAAAATATGCGAGGTAATGAGTAAAACATTTTCGTATCATTCCTCGCTTACCAAAAAGAAAGCGCCAGGCTGATTTTATCGTTGCAAGTCGGAAAAGCTTTTTGTCTGCGTGGAGGAGGCGACCTGTCATCCATAAAACATCTACAAAAAATAACAAGCTAACTAATGCCATCATGGAGGTTCGTCTACAATATCCTCCGCCAACCGACTGGTAAGTATCAAATGCGACAGCTTTATGTTCTATTTCTTCAATTGCGTGCCAAATCCATATCGTAGCAGAGATATCATCAACTCCTTCGCGCCAAGAATGTTCAGTTAACAAATAATGGGCGAAAATAGCTGTAATATGTTCCAGCGCGACTGTTTGTGCCAGTAAATTTAGCCGTGAGTTAATACGTTGGTTGATATTGGTTTTCTTTTGGAAACCATCTCTCAACCGGTGCCAAAGTTGTGTATTGCTTATATTACTTTGATTAAAATGTTTATGCGCCTGCCGATGATTGGCTTCTTGATGAATAAAGCGTCGAATGTCCTCTTTAAGCTGGGGATCGGATACTTGATCTCGAAAAGGGTGAACACTTTGTACAAAAAACTTCTCACCGATAGGAAAAGTAATTGAAAGTGCATTCATAAAGTGGGTTTTGAAAGCATCATTATTGAGCCAGTAAGCCTTATTTTCATCTGCTGAAATGTCAGGTAGTTTTCTTGGTCGAATCTGCGTAACTGATTTACTCATGGGGGTATAAGGTACTTAGCGGAAAAATTTTGATGCTACTCTACCATGATTTTAATTTTGGTGAATACTTCTGCAGAGTGGCTCTATGGATTTATCGAAGTGAAATGATTAAGCGATTGTTCTTAATGGAAAAATCAACTTGTGAAATATTCCCACACGATAAACATTTCAACTTTTTCATTTCTGTGACTCATTGAGTCAGGTTATGAGATTAAGATGTATGATAAAGAAAAGGCCCAAGACGGGCCTTTGCAAAGAATTATAAATGCAGATTTAACCGAAATTTTTCGCTGCAAAATCCCAGTTAGCAAGTTTGAAAAAGCCTTCCAAGTATTTTGGTCGAGCATTACGATAATCGATATAGTAGGCATGCTCCCAAACGTCAACGGTGATTAAAGGTGTATGACCGTCAGTAATTGGGCAACCTGCATTTGAAGTATTAACTATTTCCAATTTACCAGAGCTGTTTTTAACAAGCCAAGTCCAACCAGAACCGAAGTTGCCAGCCGCAGCTTCAGAGAATTTTGTTTTGAATTCATCGAAGCTACCGAATTCTGCATTGATTGCGTCAGCAAGAGCACCCGTTGGCTCTCCGCCGCCATTAGGGCTAAGACTGTTCCAGTAAAAAGTATGATTCCATACTTGAGCTGCGTTGTTGAAGATGCCGCCAGATGATTTCTTGATAATCTCTTCTAGAGAAGCATTAGCAAATTCACCGCCCTCGACGAGGCCATTTAACTTATCGACATAAGTCTGATGATGTTTACCGTAATGGAACTCCAGAGTCTCCTCAGAAATAGTTGGAGCCAGAGCGTCCTTTGCGTAAGGAAGAGCCGGTAATTCAAATGCCATGATAAAAACTCCTTCGAAGGTTTTGTTTAATTATTGAAAGGTTGCTTGAGCCCAATATTGTAGTCACTATTGGAGTGAAATGTCAGTCCTTTTTGCGAGTTATCGTTTTAATCAATGGAAGAACGATTTTTGTCCTTAATCAAATTATGGTTAATGGACTTTTTACGAGTTTTTTAAGGAAAAGCTAGCGAAATGAGTATCAGTTGATTAAGATCACGCCATATTTAAAGTGGTTCACAAATGAGGTTGTTAATGGAAACCCTAGATCGAATTAAACAGCAAATTGGCGACAATGATATTTTAATTTACATGAAAGGCTCACCGAAGCTTCCCATGTGTGGCTTTTCAGCACAGGCTGTTCAAGCGTTAATGCAGTGTGGCGAAGAATTCGCTTATGTCGACATATTAGAGAATCCCGATATTCGTGCTGAGCTTCCTAAATACGCCAATTGGCCAACTTTCCCTCAATTGTGGGTGAAAGGTGAATTAATTGGTGGGTGCGATATTATTTTGGAAATGTTCCAGCAAGGTGAACTCCAAGAGGTCATCAAAGGAGCTCGAGCAGAGACCTAGAATTTAGATGAATAGTCTTGAGAAATAAAAAAGGCGCTTTAGCGCCTTTTTTAATGCTTACTGTAAAAGAAGATTTTCTCAGTTTAAGAGTTAGTGATTACTATAAATAGGATTATGCAGCGCTGGTAAACTTCACGTCAGGAAGGATACTTTGTTCTAACAATTCCTTTGCAACTCGACCACAGCGGCCGCAGTCACCGGCGATTCCTAAAGCTTTACTCAAGCTTTTCATGCAACTTGCTTTGCCTTCATTGACGGCCTGCTTAATTTGCGTGTCTGTGATACCTCGACAGAGACAAACGTACATGACTGTAACCTCTTCAAACAACAATGATAATCAAACAATAATAAACATTATATGCAAATGAGAATGATTGTCAATTAATAATGTGCAAACTTTGATCTGGGTCACTTAATCGATAAAAGCGATTACTTTGAAAATTCTCAACACACTGAATTTGCTTGGATTATAATGTTCGACCCTGTGTATCAATAACCAACAATTGGAGATAAAAATGGGTGTATTAGTAGGACGTGAAGCGCCAGACTTCACTGCAGCAGCAGTTCTGGGCAACGGCGAAATTGTTGATAATTTCAACCTGAAAGAAGCTATCAAAGGCAAAGATGCAGTAATTTTCTTTTACCCACTAGATTTCACTTTTGTATGTCCTTCAGAGCTCATCGCTTTCGATCGTCGCGTTGAAGAGTTTAAAAAGCGTGGTGTTGAAGTGATCGGTGTTTCTATCGACTCTCAGTTCTCTCACAATGCTTGGAGAAATACGCCTGTGGACAAAGGCGGAATTGGTGAAGTTAAGTACACTTTGGTTGCGGATACTAAGCATGAAATTTGCCAGGCTTATGATGTTGAGCATCCTCAAGCTGGTGTTGCATTCCGAGCATCTTTCCTTGTTGATAAAGAAGGTAACGTTCGTCATCAAGTCGTTAATGACTTACCATTAGGTCGAAACGTTGATGAAATGCTTCGTATGGTAGACGCATTACATTTCCATGAGCAACACGGTGAAGTTTGCCCTGCGGGTTGGAAAGAAGGTGACAAGGGTATGCAAGCGACTCCAGAAGGCGTTGCAGCATACTTATCAACAGAAGCTGACAAACTGTAAGTTTCGAAAGTTGATAATCGCTTTGCACAAGAAAAGCGCTGGAATTTTCCGGCGCTTTTTTTATGGTCACAAAGTCGAATTTATAGACTAATATGTTGTCAGTTTGCACCGACAAGTTGGGTTGGATAATCATAGCCTTCGCGCATATAAAATCCTTTAATCGTAACCTGGCCATTGTCATCGATTGAATATTCACTAAAACTTTTTGAGTCCCAATCCAGTTGATTTCCAATATGCTGAATACTTGTCTGGATATTTTCTTCACTCCCTAACTTATACTCAAGCCGGCATAATGATGTCGAGCATGCGATATCGTTAACTTGTAAATCATTTATGTTGTTTGAAAGTTGTTCCAATGAACGTCTAAAGTGATCTTCCGCGGTTAGTGACCAGTTTTCATCAATGGACTCATTTAAAAAATGTTGTTCAAATACTAATTCCGGATTGGTTTCCGTTTCAGGCTCTATATTTTGAATGGCGTTTTGCTGTTGTGATGATTGAGAGTTCTGTAAGGTATTTTTAATTGCTGCAATTTCTTTTTCGAACTGCTTATTTTGTTCCGTTAGTTTTTGGAGTTGTTGATTCAAATTGATCAGTAAATTTGTGTTTTGTTCTGAGCTCGCGCTATTTAAAACTTCTTGACGTTGAATATCGGTATTGATGCGTGACGTTGACTCAAATTCTAAATCACCAGAAGATGCTTCTGATTCAGACTCCTTGGTAAGCACATATCCGAATATCGCACTTAAAATAATTCCAACGCTTAATAAACCTATTAATCGATTCATAATGACTCCTTTTTATAATAGTGAGCGCACCGAAGTGCGCTCAGAAAATCAATTCAGCGAATTAATCGTTTTCACTTATTTGATAGGTACCTAACCAAGAAACACCATTTGAAGTTCTGCGAGGTAAAGAACAACTGTAATAGTAATGACCATTACTGGCTGCTCCTAAGCCTGAATAATTGAGTCTTTGCCAGTTAGAGTTTATGCCGCTAGTTCTTCTATTTTGGCTCCAGATGCGGCCGGTTGTTGAGCCAACAACATTATAGTGACTGATTAGAGTACAGCTCACATCTTCATTGCTGCTCAAGTCTCGTACTTCAATCCAGCCAGAACGAATGGTGTGACCGATTGAATCTTTAGTCGCAACACAGTCTGTGCGCAATACTTGAGAGCTCGATGTGTTATATATATTACTATAACTTAACCGCTTTCCATCACCGCTATATGCAATGCATGATGATGCGTTATAATTTTTACCATCTTCCGCATGACTTGGTGTTGAGATGAATAACGGTGAAGCGATAAGAGCACTGACTAAAAGATACTTCATGAGTTTTCTCCTTAAGATAATTTTTAGGTGCCTCATTTCAGGCCGCTAATTTATACAAAAAATACCTTAAGATTAATTAGCAAAATTGGACAAGCTTTATTGCAATTATGGACAAACAGTGGATAAATCAATAATTATTTATTGATGAGTTAAATGTTATTGTCGTGAGCTTAGTCACGACTGTTTAAAAACGAAGTATTTAATTTAATGAAAATTTATAAAAAGTTTCATAAAAACCCGATAGCACACTGTATTGATTTTTTGCAAGCTGATTAAGCAACTCAATGATTGATCTGAGTCATCTAATTATTGATGGTTATTTTAACTGCATTGAATGAATGCATAAATGTTGGAGTACTTCAGCAGAGTTCAGGAATTTTCAAGGGGCCAGATAGCCCCTTGTATTTCGAAAGAAGTTTTTTAAATTTTAAAATACGGATTAAAAAGAAGATAAAGAAAACTGTATTAATGCGTCAAAACATTATTTCAGCGACCTGGTTAAAGTCACCAACAAAGTGCACTGTAACTCCTTCTTTAATGTGCTTGGGAAGCTCTTTAAAGTCTCCCTCGCAGGCATCTGGGAGAATAACGGTTTTCACTTTCGCTCGTCGAGCAGCAATAATCTTTTCTCGAATACCGCCAACGGCCAAAACTTTTCCTGTCAATGTGAGTTCGCCAGTCATTGCGATGCCTTTTTTCGGAGATTTGTTCTTAGCCAAAGACAGGAGGGCTGTGGCCATGGTAACGCCAGCCGAAGGACCGTCTTTAGGTGTAGCTCCTTCAGGAACGTGAATGTGAATCATCTCGTTATCAAAAGCATCTTTTTTAACACCATAATCTTCAAGATGCGCCGCAATGTAGGCATAAGAAATTTCAGCAGATTCTTTCATGACATCGCCAAGTTTGCCAGTGAGTCGAAAGCCGCGATTTTTACTGTGAACTATTGCGGCTTCAATATTTAATGTCGAACCGCCCAGTGCCGTCCAGGCTAGGCCGGTAACAACACCAATGCTGTTGGTTGGACTTTCTTTTTGAAACCAGGGGGTTCCTAAAAACTCTTCCACATTTTTTTGAGTGACGCTCACATTTTTCTTTTTCTTGTTAACGATATTAACAACGCACTTTCTGGCAATTCGGCCAAGTTGTTTATCTAAATTTCGAACGCCTGCTTCTCGAGCGTAGTCTTCAATAATTTTTCTAAAGCCAGTATCGCTAATTTTTACCTGGCTTGTTTTTAAGCCACATCGTTCTAATTGTCGTGGCCACAAATATGACTTAGCAATTTCAATTTTTTCCTGAGCAATGTAGCCGGATAGTCGAATGGTCTCCATGCGATCGAGTAGTGGGCGAGGAATGGTATCGAGTTGATTGGCGGTACAGATAAATAGAACCTTTGATAAATCAAATCGAACATCTAAATAATGATCCAAAAAGTTCTCATTTTGCTCGGGATCGAGCACTTCTAATAGTGCACTGGCTGGATCACCCTGATAAGAGCTTCCTACCTTGTCAACTTCATCGAGCATAATCACAGGATTGGAAGATTGACACTCTTTAATCGCCTGGATGAGTTTTCCTGGCATTGCACCGATGTAAGTACGACGATGACCTTTTATTTCTGCTTCGTCACGCATTCCGCCAAGCGAGAAGCGATAAAATTTTCTACCCAGGGCATTTGCGATGGAGCGTCCAATTGATGTTTTTCCAACGCCGGGTGGACCGACAAGCAGTAAGATTGATCCTGCAATATGTCCGGTAAGCGCACCAACCGCTAAAAACTCAACAATACGATCTTTAACATCATCCAACCCCGCATGTTCCTTGTTCAACTCTCGTCTTGCGCGTTTAAGGTCAATGCGATCTTTGGTGGTAATTCCCCAGGGCAAGCTAGTCGCAACATCAAGGTAGTTTCTAGTGACCGAATATTCGGGTGAACCTTGTTCGAGAATGGATAACTTATCCAGCTCTTCATTAATCTTTTTGCGGGCATCGTCTGGCATGTCAAAGCTTTCAATTTGCTTGGTAAAGCGATCGATGTCTGCGGTTTTGTCATCTTTCGCGATTCCTAGTTCTTTTTGAATCGCTTTTAACTGTTCTCGCAAGAAAAACTTTCTTTGATGTTCGGTCAGTTTGTCTTCTACCTGACGTTGGATGTGACTTTGTAATTGAGCGACCTCGAGTTCTTTCTTTATCATGACCAGAACTTTTTCCATTCGTTTTCTTAAATGGACTTGTTCGAGTACTTCTTGCAAATCTTCACGCGTTGCTGTTGTTAAGCTGGCTGCAAAGTCGGTTAAGGGAGAGGGCTCATTGGGATTAAAGCGATTTAGGAAAAACTTCAACTCTTCACTGTAAAGTGGATTGAGAGGTACCAACTCTTTCAAGGTATTAATTATTGCAACTGCGTAAGCTTTCAATTCATCCATATCTGAGTAAGAAGGCTCTTGCGGATATTCAACTTCAACAATGAATGGGGGCTCTTTAGTCATCCATCGTTTTATTCGGAATCTTTGAATGCCTTCCGCGATAAACTGGATTTTTCCAGACGATAAGACGGGATGATGAATTCGGACCAGTGTTCCGATGGAGTTAAACTCTTCTGGTGATGAGTCTTCAGGGTGCGGGTTTCGCACCAGCACTAAACCGGCAATCTTTTTCTCGGTGTCCGCAATGTATTCAATGGTTTCGCGCCAAACTTCTTCATTCATTAAAATAGGTAAAGTTTGTGGCGGGAAAAAAGGACGCTCTGATAAAGGTAACAGACAAATTTCTGTCGGTAATATTTCATCTTCGAGTGATGACAGTTCTCTGGTGCCTTCAGCAGCATCCAAAGAAAACTCAATATCAGGATCACCAAACTCTTGATCTGCGGCCATATAAGATTATTCCTTAATCAGCTTGTGGTTTTAATTATTGTGATGATGTCGGTGTTGTGTGGCTAAGTATAGCAGCCTTAGAGAAAATTACGCAGCATTTGGTCCTGATATATTATTGAAATTATTCAATAAACTGAATGTCACAAGCTACTTATTAGGCGGCTGATCTTTCTTCTGAAAATTATTCTTTAGAGTTTTTGTTGGATACGTTTTTAAAAAACGCTGTTTAAGTGCTTTACGCTTAGCGGCCGGTAAAGACTGAAATTTTCGATACGCTCGTTGGATTTCAAATTGGCGTGTTGGTGACAAATCTTGAAACCGCCGAAAAGCCATTCGCAATTCTCGTTTTTCATAAGCTCTTAACTCCTGCCATTTGCGGAAGCGTTCACTGACTTTTTGTTTTTGCTCTGAACTAAGCTTATTCCAGGTATCCAGGCCTTTTAATACGTTTTGGCGTTCATTGGCCGATAATGTTTTCCATTGCTCTTTGAAAGGCGCTAGCTGTTTTTTTTCAGCAGGAGTGAGTGAAGCATAGTTGAAATCTTTATTTTGAGATTCCGCATCCTGCGTGAATCCGTTGAATGACAGTCCAAGGATTAAAAAACATTGCAAAATGCGAAGGTGTACTCTTTTCACACTAAGCTCCATTGTTCTTTTCATCTGCGTCAGGTTCTGATTGAGCACTACTAACTTTATCTTCAGCTCGATGGCACATAATGACATGCAAAGCACTCAATACAGAATCTGAATCCTCTTCATCGAGAGAGTCGTTTCCACATTTCACTTGCGCTTTCGGTTGAATAACTTCATAGGTTTGTGGATCGACAAGGGTGCCGTCACCTTTGCTGAATTCAGCGAGGTATTCGAGTAATTCCAAACTTAACGTATCTTGAGTTTCCTTGGGAGGAGACTTTTCGTCAGCATAAAGTAATCCACTAAAGCTTAACGTCAAGATCAGTCTAACTGTCCAGTTCATTTGCGGCGTCTTCCTCCAGCCATTCGTAGAACTCGAGTTGCTCAATCATATCAAGCTCTTCTTCGGTTGCTAGCAGCTCAATGTCTTTGAGCAAGTCAGCACGATTATCAACACGTTCAGGTGGAACAACCATCAGTGTTGTCATCATAAAATACGCGACCGTTGCTGCTGTTGCAAGTGATGGGAAGATAAGTACCCAGCGGCGTTGATGTCCTGATTCAGGTTGGTTTTTTAATGCACTTTCTCGCGCTTGCTGAAGCTTGAGTTGTGTTGAGTAGTCGATATTTTCGCTCGTCTCGTCCAACGACCGAACAAGACTCTTTAGCCATTGTTTGTCGTCTGAGTGGTTCATTCGCGATACTCCTCCAGTTGTTCTCTTAAATGGTGAATGGCTCTTGAGTAATGGGTTTTTACCGAGCCTTCACTGCATTTCATGGCAAAGGCCGTCTCTTCCACACTCATACCTTCCCATGCGCGAAGCAAAAAGGCCTGCTGTTGGCGCGGAGACAGTTTTTCAAGGTGTTTGATCAGTTGAGTCGTGGCTTCTTTTTGACGTAATTCCGAAGCCGGACCTTTAGTTGGCGACTTGGCGTTATCGATCGGATCATAATTTAATTCAGGATTTAATTGGCGACTGGGTAGCCAGGATAACCATCGGTTGCGGACATTTTGTTTTCGATACCAGTCGTTTATTTTACTGCTCAGAATGCGATAAAACAGGGGACTCCATTCTTCTTCAGGGCGACTGTGGTACTTTTCTACCAGTTTTAACATGGCTTCTTGCACTAACTCCAGAGCATCATCAGGATTTCGCGTCGATATCAGAGCAATTTGAAAAGCTCGACGTTCGATGGCCGCTAAAAACTGGTTGAGTTGCTGGCGATTCTCCAGAGTCTGTCTCCGCTCAATCTTGTCTTTTTTTATATAATCGGGTTCAACCGTCAGTGTCAATGATAGTTCGGTCATAAGGTTTTATTTTCAGCAGGTTATGAGAGACTTATCTTCAGTTAACGCGGATTCAACGATTTGGTTGACCTCTTCTCAAAAAACGGCTTTTATTCGGCAATTGTGTTAGAATTCATAGTATTAGGATTTAATTCGTCCTGTCGCCAGTAATTGCGAGCGAGGTTTGACTTTGCCAATTAATTTTGTGCCTTTTGACGGCAACAAGCCCATGAGTGAAGTGAAGGCGCCTAAAAAGAAATCGGGCGTGCGGCAGCCCAGTGACGTTAAATCGGTAGATAATGAGCGCAAAGTTGATGGTGATCTTGCTCGTTCATTGAGTGATAACGATGAGCAACCATCTCATCAAAGGGAGCAAGCGAAGGATGAATCTGATGCCGAATATTCAGATGCTAAGCACGAGGCGTCAGAATCGATGGATATTGCAGATGCTGAATCCATCGAGCAGAAAGCTTCAAAGCCTAATCGAAGAAAGCGAAGAGTAAAAAAACAAGTCGATCAACATGATGATTTTGGTTTGTATTCTTATCACCCGTGCGACAAAAAGAAAGTAGCCGAAGAAGAGTTGGAGGAGCCGGATCACCAAATTGATGTAAAGGTTTAGTGATCGCGCAACACTAAATGAGCACTTATGATTTCGAGCGACTCATGTCGCAAACACGTCAATTGGCTGCGCAATATCGAGAAGCCACAGGTCAGTCGCTTCCGGTGACTGTTGAGCTTGCGCGCTTCGATGCAACAACGCTGTTAGGGCTCAAAGAAATTGAAGGCGCAGAGTCTGAAGCCTTGTTAATCGAAGGCGTGCACGAAAAATTGGTGCAAATTAAAGGTCGTGTTATATTTCCCGGAACTCGCTCGCAACCTCGCGTCGGTCAATTAAATATAAAAAGTGACTGGGATTACACGGTCCTCGTCATTTATAATCCTCATTACCAACCACAATCGATTTACCAAGTATCTCGGGAAGCTGTAGAGAAAGCCATGCAAGAAGCGAATAACAATAAACGCGGCTCGATGACTGTCGCTAAATTCAAAGCGATCGGTCAACTCATATGGGAACAAGAGTCCTCCGAATCAGAATCGGCGCAATAACCCGACTTTCATTATGACATCTCACGCCAGTTTTTTACTTTCTGAGCAAGGACCCTTTGCTGACAGTTTTTCGAATTATCGTGAACGAGCTTCGCAGCGTGCAATGGCGGAGTCGGTTGAGTCTGCATTGGCGAATCAAGAATCGCTGCTGATAGAGGCTGGCACAGGTACCGGAAAGACATTTGCTTATTTAGTACCAGCGATTGAACTGGATGGTAAAACTGTCATCTCCACTGGAACACGTAACTTACAAGATCAATTGTTTTTCAAAGATCTTCCAATGGTGTTTAAAGTGTTGGGTAAGAGACGTAAAGTCGCGTTGCTAAAGGGACGCCAAAATTACTTGTGCTTGCATCGTATGGATATGAATTTGGATGGCACGCAATTTACCATGCCCGATACTGGAGAAGAACTTGCCAAAATTCGGGAGTGGAGCCGTAAAACACGCGACGGCGATTTGAGTCAGGCGCACTTTATTGCGGAAGATTCCAGTGCCATTCCTTTTGTTACCAGTACTGCGGATAACTGTTTAGGAAAAGATTGCCCCGCTTATGATGATTGTTTTGTCGCCAAAGCACGGCGGCACGCGATGGAAAGCGATATTGTCGTTATTAATCATCACTTATTAATGGCCGATTTAGCCTTGAAGGAAGATGGCTTTGGAGAGTTAGTTCCTCGCGCTGATGCTTACATTATTGATGAAGCTCATCAATTGCCTGACATTGCTTCGGTATTTTTTGGTCAGAATTTTTCCTCTCGCCAATTGCAAGATATAACGCGCGATTGTTTATTGGCTTATCACTCAGAGGCCAAGGATTGTCGCGGGTTAAAAGAGTATTCCGAAATTATCGACAAGCAAGTTGCTGATTTACGTTTATTACTGGGCGATGAAGTGCATCGTCAGTTTTGGAAAGAATACATTCAACAAGATGTTGTTCATGAACAGTTTGGAGCATTAACTGATTCGATAGAAGCTCTTTGTGACTTATTAAAAGAGCAGGCGATACGCAGTCGTGATTTAGAAAACCTTTTTGAGCGAGCAGAAAGTTTATTTGAGAAAGCACAACTCTTTTTTAACAACGATGAAGAAAAAGATGTTCAGTGGATCGAAATTTATCGAAAAAGCTTTAACTTAAATACCACACCGCTCGATATTGCAGACAACTTTCAAAAGGCGACGGCACCTTACCGGCAAGCCAGCTGGGTTTTAACCTCAGCAACCTTAGCGGTGAATGAAAACTTTAGCCACTTTCAGCACAAGTTGGGATTAGGACAAGCAAAAACGGAAGTGTTTCCGTCACCGTTCGATTACTCGGAGCAGGCCCTGTTGTACTTACCTCGGTATTTAGGTAATCCCTCATCGCCTGATTACACGCGACATTTTATTGAGGCGGCGTTACCCCAACTAAAAGCCTCTCGGGGACGAGCATTTTTACTGTTTACCAGCCATAAAGCACTGCAAGATGCTGCTGAAATGCTTGAGAAACATCGCGAGTTTAATTTGTTTGTTCAAGGGCAAGCGAGTAAAACATACTTACTTGAAAAGTTTCGACAAACAGATAATAGTGTCTTATTAGGGACATTCAGTTTTTGGGAGGGTGTTGATGTTGCAGGAGATGCTTTGTCGTTTGTAGCAATTGATAAACTCCCATTTGCATCGCCGGGCGACCCTGTTAATCAAGCGAGAATTCACGCTTTAAAGCAAAAAGGGCGAGATGCATTTTTCTCGTTTCAATTGCCCGATGCCATTATTAATTTAAAACAGGGCGCAGGAAGACTGATTCGAGATGTGGCCGACAAAGGTGTTCTAATGATTGGCGATCCTCGATTAGTTGGACGAACCTACGGGCAGCGTTTTTTAAACGATTTACCGCCTATGTTACCAACACGGAATTCAGAGCTCGTAAAGGAGTTTTTAGAAAACTTATGATTCGATTAGCAATAGACACTTCGACTGAAGCATTCTCGGTGGCGGTTGAAAAAGATGGCGTCGTTGAACAAGAATTTGATCTTGCACCAAGAAAACACGGTGAACTCATGCTTCCGGCCATAAAGAGATTGTTGGCAAAAAGAGGTGTAAGTATCAATCAGGTTGAGCAAATTGTTTATGGTCGTGGCCCGGGAGCTTTTACTGGAATTCGAATTGCTATATCCGCAGCCCAAGGATTAGCTTTGGGTGTAGGATGTTCACTCATTGGCATATCCAGCTTGCAAAACTTGGCATTGCAGGCTTTTGAAAACACTTCAGCTAACTATGCTGTTGTCGCAATGGACGCGCGCATGGGAGAAGTGTATTTCGCTGTTTACAAACGAACCCTTAACGAGGCCAACCAATTGGTTCCTCAGTTAGTGGGGGAAGAACAAGTTATTAAGCCTGAAGAAGTTGAAGTCGTTAATATAGATGAATCGATCGTCGCAATTGGTAGCGCTTGGGACGTTTATGCCGACGTCTTAAGTCAGGCTTTAGGTTATAACTTTTCTTCTCCGTTAATAAATTATTATCCCGATGCGAAAGCGAACCTAACCTTGGCTCAACTGCCAGAACATCATGCATCGGCTCATCGTCCTGAACAAGCTGTACCGAGTTATTTGCGTAATAACGTTGCAGAAAAATCGACGAAACCTTCTTTGATTAAACCAAAATAGCTAATTGAGAAATGGCTATTGCTTTAGGTTATTTGCAATGCCGTTTATATGAAGAAGCAGTTGGGTGAAAAAGTAATCAATCTTGTCTATAATTGATTATTCAGTCAGAGGTGATTTTATAGATGGGTGAGCATTATGCCGATTGAAGTAAATGGCTTAAATCCTCTTGTTAACAATCAACTAAATACCGAGAATCGTCTCAATACACAGCAGCAACGTCAGCTGGAAAATGAACGTAATAACCAGCAAGCACAGCAGACTGAGCAGACGACTCGCGAACAGGACGATAGAGATACGCAAGCTCGAAGAGCCGAAGCGGTTCAGCAACTTGAGCAACAGCAAAATCGAGTTCGTCGAGACGACGATTCAGATCTTGGCTTTCAAGCCCGCCAAGCTGTGAATCGTTTTAATGAGATAGAGCAGCAAGATCAAAATCAGAATGCCTCTGAAATTCTTGGAATCGACGCATTTGCCTAAAATTTTTGTAATCACGAGAATTACAATTAGACAATTTTGATTTGAATTTTCAAATCTTGTTTATGTTGTCTGAGTCAACCTTTCTACCTATTCTTCGTTTAAATTAACAAAGCCTTACCGTATCTTTGCCAAAAATGAGCGCAGAATGTGTTAAATTTGGCAATAATAAAAATAATTGAAAGAACTTTAAATTTATAAAGTCTAGGAGTTATGGGATGAAACACTTATTCGGATTCATTTTATTGATGGGTTTCCTGTCTGGCTGCAGTATGGTTCCGCACGAAATCAAAGGAGATTATACGCCAGTTACTCTCGAGCAAGCTCGTAAAGATCATCAGTCATCTAAAGTACGTTGGGGTGGTGTCATCGCAAAAGTGAGAAATCAAGAGCAAGAGTCGGTGATTGAAATTGTTGCAAAGCCTTTGAGTTCTAGCGCCCGCCCATTGAATGTGGATGCCAGTGGTGGTCGGTTTTTAGCCGTTATTCCCAACTTTGTTGAGCCAGTTGTTTACAAACAAGGTCGAGAAATTACGGTGGTAGGTACCTTGTCTGACATGGTTGAGGGCAAGATTGGTGAGATGAAGTATGATTTTCCCGTTGTTCGAGTGATAAGCCATCATTTGTGGAAAAAGCGGCAGGAAGTTAAACAAGTGCATTACTGGGGAGCTTCGTTTTGGCCTGTTTTTCCTCATCGCTATTATTATCATCCTCATTGGCACTACTACAAAGGTAAAAAGGTACCTAAGTCTGATACCAAGCCTGCGGTGAAGCCGAAAAAGTAAATGATAATTGGAAATGAATATTGATTGACCAATAAAAAAGGCGCTTAACGCGCCTTTTTTATTTTACAGTCGCTGTGTGGAATTACATTTGAGACTGCAAATAGTTTTCTAAGCCGATTTTGTCGATAAGACCTAATTGCATTTCGAGCCAGTAGGCGTGGTCAACTTCGGTGTCTTCTAAAAGTTGCTGTAAAATTTTACGAGTTTGAAAATCTTTTTCTTTTTCACACAGTTCAATAGCATCTTTAAGTGCTTTATCGACATCGTATTCAATTTGTAAATCGCTTTTCAGCATTTCTGGAACTGTTTTGCCAATCTTAAGTGGCTCTCTGGTCACCATATCGGGTGTACCTTCAAGAAACAGAATTCGTTCGATTAATGCCGAAGCATGGCCTTTCTCATCATCGAATTCGTGATCAATTCGCTCGAATAATTTGGTTAATCCCCAGTCATCATACATCCGAGAATGAATGAAATACTGGTCCATTGCTGTTAACTCAAGCGACAATAAACCGTTTAAGGTTTTTATAATGGAATCTTTACCTTTCATTAGCGAATATCCTTTAAACGTTCGATTGCAGGTAATTTTCCATACCTGTGTTATCGATCAAGTACTGTTGTGTTTCTAACCAATCGACATGATCTTCTTCGTATTTCAAGATATCTTCGAGTAAGTCACGGCTGACAAAATCACTTTTAGTTTCACAAAAAGCAATGGCTTCGCGTAATAGTTCGAGCTGTTCTTTTTGCAAAGTCATGTCGCATTGGAGCATTTCTTGTGTATGTTCACCGATTCGGACTTTGTCTAGTTTTTGTAAATTAGGTAATCCTTCCAAAAACAAAATACGTTCTATTAAGTCATCCGCTTGTTTCATATCCTTGATTGATTTTTTATACACTTTCTCGTTTAATTTTTCCAAACCCCAATTTCGATACATTCTGGCATGCAAAAAGTATTGGTTGATTGAGGTAAGTTCTACGGTAAGAACTTGATTTAAATAACCGATAACTTGTTTATCGCCTTTCATTGATCACCCCAAGTGATTCGATCGTAATGATAAATTAGGGATAAGGTTAAAGTAGGTTTTGATGCATGTCAAAGTAATTAGAAAGAAGTCTAATTGAATCATATTGCGTATTATTCTTATTTGTGTTTAACCTATATCTGGGCATCAAAAATTGCCTTTTTCAGTGAATTCGCTCAAAAGATTATTGATAATCGTCGGGTGTTTTCTCTTGTAGCATGTAGGCAAACGCAATGATTTTTGCGACGGCTAAATATAATTGTTCTGGGATCTCATCACCTAGCTCTAGCTGAGATAAGACATCCATAAGAATCGGATCTTGATGAACAAAAACCTCATGCTCTTCTGCAATTCTGATAATTTCTTCCGCCAAGCTTCCTTGTCCCTTAGCGACAACTTTTGGGGCTGATTTTCCGTCATATTTTAATGCCGTGGCTTTGGCGTGAGTTTTCTTTTTATCGGTCATTTTCAAATTTTATAGTCAACAAGTGATTGCGGCTCTCGAGTTTCAATTAGTTCTGGTGACTCTCCAATCGATGCTTCTGCTTTTTTCAATAGAATTCCGGCATCGATTAATTGCTTCTCCAGATCAGGCATATTTTCCAGAAGCAGGTTTTGTGTTTCTGGACGTTCAGCGACGAAGCGAACATTGAGTTGATTGTTTAACAATTCTGCAATAGCGTGAAATGCACCCAGAGATTCAAAGTCAAATCTGACAGTGACACGCCACTTTTTCTTGTCTTGATCATCTTCCGATGTTGAATCTTGCTCTAACATCATTTGTATACTGGTAAACTGTTTCTGATGAATGAGTGGAAGCTCAAATACCCACTGGGAGTTATCCGTTGGTACCAAGTTTTGAAATTGCGTCACTCGAGTTCGAGCGGAACTCTTCTCAATGTCTTGTGAAAGAAGTTTTAATTTTTCAGTGAGAGCAGAGCGATTAAAATCTTTGTTATTTAATTTACCAAAAGAATGAGGTTTAAATTTGAGTGCCTGTAAATAGTCATTCAAAGATAATTTAGATGAATTGTCTGTACTAAATTGCTGTGAAACACCCAACAGCAGTTGCACCGACTGAAAGAGTGATTTTATATCACCAAAAGGAGAGGTTGGTGATTGATTCGCTTGAGCTGGAGATGAAGGCATGTTTTGTGTTGGTTGAAATAACGAGTTGGCATGACGTTCTCGAAATACACCGGAATTTAAAAGTAGATCTTGCAGTTGCTTGCCAGATAGCGCTCGACCTTCTGGAATTGACTCGAGTTGACCTTTCAACTGTTGAATTGTAGATGGCATAACATTGAGTACTTTTGTCAATTCTTTAAATTGGCTTTGAATTGAGTTGAGTCCTTTGTCAATGGAATGCTGATTGATAAAGTCAGGTTTTAAAATTTTCACAATGTGATTGATTTGTTCGGGAGTCAACTTGGGACGGTTTTTTATTATTGAACTGATTTCTAATTGATAATGTTTCATGACAGTCGTTGTTTTCGAGTTTTGCATCGATGGAACGTCTGGCGCTACAGAGCCTTTTTGACTCGTGGAGCTTTGTATTGGTGATAAAGTAACTCGGTTAATGATCTCACGACTACCGCTAATTGAAGAAGCGAGGTCTTGGGAATTTAAACGTCCAGCTTTGGTTGCCGATAGTACTTCGCTGGCAATGGGGAGCTTTTTTTGAGTTGAGTCAGCTGTAAGATTTTCCCCAGGTTGTAACAGTGTCACGGCTTGCATAGATTTTTGAAAAGCAATGATGGGCTTAGGTTGTTGCAACCAAATTTCGAGTGCTTGAATAAGACGGGATAACGATTGTGGTAGTTGCGACTGAGTCTGACTCCCATTGTTGAGCTGAAAAGAAATTCTGTTCTGTTCTAATTTGGGTGTTAATTGAAGAAAGAGTTGCTTTGACAAAGTTTTCAATTGAGATTGAAAGTCAGCATCATCGATTGGTAGTTTGAGACTTCCTACGGATTGCCCTTGGCGATTGGCCAAAGGTATTTGAATTTCCGGAGGCTGCGTTGTTGGTGAAAGCACTGTGTTGAGGGATTGACCGTTTAAAGACTGAAAAATGCGTTGAAGTTGAGTTACCGTCAACTCCGAGTTTGTTGTTGAATGAAATATTTGTGCGAGCAGATCTGCCATAACATGAGTCAAATCAATAGATATCTATAGGTCATTGTATTAGTATAGCCCGCCAGACTGGCATCGAAAGGGTGACCTAAAACCTTCATGTATCAAGACTTTTCCATAGAAAGTGAACAATTGGCTTTAATTCGTGGCGAGCGGTTACTGTTTAAGCAGTGTAGCTTTAGCATGAAGAATGGTCAGGTGTTACAGATACGTGGTCCCAACGGTGCAGGAAAAACCAGTTTGCTACGTGTTTTGTGCGGAATAATGGAACCGGATCAAGGCGACGTTTTATGGTGCGGAAAATCCCTGAGAAAAATGCGTGAATCCTTTGGCGCAAATGTCTTGTATCTTGGCCATCAAATTGGTGTGAAGCGTAATATGACGGTTCGAGAGAATTTATTGTTCTACTCAAATTTACGCCAAGCCAAACCTTTAACGACGATTGAGGAAGCGATTCAAGCAGTTGGCTTAACGGGCTATGAGGATGAGCTAGCGGCTCATTTGTCGCAAGGACAAACACGGCGTGTTAGTTTGGCGCGCTTGTTGACGGAACCCTCCGCTCTTTGGATTCTCGATGAACCTTTTGTCGCTTTGGACGTCGAAGGGCAAGGTTGGTTAGCGCATCTTTTCGAACAGCACCTCGCCAAGCGAGGCAGCGTTATTTTCACATCGCACCAATCAATTGATTTGAACGTAAAAGTAAATACTCTTGAAGTGAGTGGTGGAAGTCATGCTTAGGGTATTGGTTGGTCGTGAAATAAAGCTGGTGTTTCGACGCAAGTCTGAAATCCTGAATCCATTGTTCTTTTTTCTTATTGTGACCAGTTTATTCCCTTTTGGGATTTCGCCGGAGCCAAGCGTACTTGGGCTGTTGGCTCCTGGAGTCATTTGGGTTTGTGCATTGCTCGCCTTATTATTATCTGTTGACGCACTCTACCGCGAAGATTTTGACGATGGTAGTTTGGTGCAAATGGTGATGAGTGGCGTTTCGCCAGCTTCGATTGTTTTTGCTAAAGCCATTACTAACTGGTTGGTCACTGGCTTGCCGCTAATACTGCTGTCTCCGCTCTTGGGAGTTATGTTGAACCTGGATAATGATGCATTTGGTGCCATGGTTGTTTCATTATTACTCGGAACGCCCAGTATGTGCTTAATCGCGGCAATTGGGATGAGTTTGACAATTGGCCTGCGCAGAGGTGGTATACTCTTGTCGCTGCTGGTACTCCCGCTTTATATTCCAATTTTAATATTTGGCGCCATGGCTGTGAACGCAGCAACAGTGGGCCAGGAGTTTGTTGGTCAATTGGCTTTGTTGGGTGCGGGCTTGGCCTTCACGGCATCGCTAGCACCATGGGCTGCAGGGGCGGCATTAAGAGTTTCATTAAGTGAATAGGTAATCTATGGCTTGGACCTGGTTTTTTCGATTAGGATCACCAAAGTGGTTTTATCAAATCGCTGGTCGTTGGCAACCCTGGATTTGGGGACTGACACTCATTGGTTTGTCTGTGGGAACGGTTTGGGGGTTGTTTATTGCTCCGCCGGACTATTATCAAGGTGATTTAGCAAGAATCATTTATATTCATGTTCCAGCGGCTTATTTGTCGATGTTTACCTACGTCATTATGGCTGTTTCTGCGGCGATCGGTTTAATATGGCGCATGAAAATGGCGTTTATGTTTTCAATTAGCTGCTCGCCGATAGGCGCAGCGTTTACTTTGCTGGCTTTGGTAACTGGATCGCTTTGGGGAAAACCAACTTGGGGCACTTATTGGGTCTTCGATGCTCGTCTAACCTCAGAACTTATTTTACTTTTCTTATATTTGGGCCACATGGCTCTTTACAATGCATCGGATGATATAAAAACAGCCGATAAATCGGCCGCAATTTTAGCGATTGTTGGTGTCGTTAACATACCAATCATTCATTACTCCGTTGAGTGGTGGAACAGTTTGCATCAGCCAGCATCCTTGAGTAAATTGGCGAAGCCTTCAATTGATGAGTCAATGCTTTGGCCATTGTTGATAATGATCTTCTCGTTTAAGTTATTCTTTATTTCGATGGTCCTACCTTGGTTACGTAACAATATTCTCTGGCGTGAACGCGATTCACAGTGGGTACGGGAGATGATCGAAAAATGATGGCCATGATAGTCAGTTTAGCTACAAGTACTCCGCCCGATCGCTGGGAGTTTATTTGGGCATCGTATGCCGCTTATTTGGTAATTTTTGTGGCTTTAATTGTGACACCGATTATTCGTCGGGAAAAAATTAAGGCTCGGTTAAAACACTATTACAAACGTAAAAGTTTACTTGAAGAAAATAGTGCGAAAGAGTAAGAGAGTTGTATGAAAAAACATCGTCAAAAGCGTCTGTATGCTGTTTTGGGTACCGTATTCGGTGTGTCTGTCGCTGTCGGTTTAGTGTTATTTGCACTGAGTGAAAATATCAATTTGTTTTATAAACCTTCTGATGTGGAAGCTGGTAAAGCACCACTGGACAAAACCATTAAAGTTGGTGGATTGGTTGTTCCAGGAACGGTTGTTCGAAACACAGAAACGCTGGATGTTTCATTTGTTATTCGCGACAATCAAAGTGACTTAAAAGTGCATTTTAACGATGTATTGCCTGACTTGTTTAAAGAAGGGCAGGGTATTGTTGCTACGGGGCAATTAACCGATCAGCAAAATTTTAAAGCCTCTTCGGTGTTGGCAAAACATGATGAAAATTATATGCCGCCGGAAGTTGCACGCGCTCTCGAAGAGTCTGGCCATCCCATGAAAAAGAAAAACGATTAAATTTTATGATTGTTGAAATAGCCCATTTTTGTTTAATCCTTGCTTTAGTTGTCGCTGTTGTTACTGCCATCGCTCCCATGTGGGGTAGTTTTTACAATCAAAGCATTTTGGTGAGATTTGCCAGACCGGCGACACACGTTATGTTTGTGTTGATATTCATTTCGTTTGCCGGATTAGTGCATGCCTTCGCAACGGATAATTTCACCGTATCTTATGTGGCGAATCACTCATACTCTCGTTTACCATTTATTTATAAAATTTGTGCTGTGTGGGGTGCCCATGAAGGCTCAATGCTTTTGTGGATTTTAGTTCTTGCAGGCTGGTCTTCGGCCGTTGCTTTATTTAGTCGACAATTACCCGAACAAGCGGTGGCTCGCGTTCTTTCGGTGATGGCATTTATTAGCGTTGGTTTTCTGAGTTTTGCCGTTTTTACATCAAACCCTTTCGAAAGACTGTTGCCCTATTTTCCGATTGATGGTCGAGACTTAAATCCATTGCTACAAGATTTTGGCTTTATTATTCATCCGCCATTTTTATATATGGGCTACGTGGGATTTGCAGTCGCGTTCGCTTTTGCTATTTCAGCCTTAATAAGTGGAGAGCTCGATTCAGCCTGGGCACGATGGTCGCGTCCGTGGACGGTAGCTGCCTGGATCTTTTTAACCATTGGAATATCTCTTGGTAGTTGGTGGGCTTATTACGAGCTTGGCTGGGGCGGCTGGTGGTTCTGGGATCCGGTTGAAAACGCTTCATTTATGCCTTGGTTAACTGGTACTGCTTTAATTCACACGCTTGCTGTCAGCGAGAAACGTGGTGTGTTTAAAGCCTGGACTGTTTTTCTCGCGCTGATTACATTTTGTTTGAGCTTATTAGGTACCTTTATTGTTCGCTCGGGAGTCATTACTTCGGTGCATTCGTTTGCTCAAGATCCAGTGCGAGGTTTGTTTATTCTCATTTTCCTGGCAATAGTGGTGATTGCAGCCTTAACACTTTTTATTTTCAGAGCAGGAGCGGTTCGTTCAACTGGGCGTTATCAGTTGCTATCGAAAGAGTCATTCTTATTATTCAATAATGTGTTGTTGGCTGCTGCGTTGTTAGTTGTTTTATTCGGTACATTATTTCCACTGATTATGGAAGCATTTGACCAAAGCGTCAGTGTTGGGGCTCCTTATTTTAACTTGTTGTTTCCAATCTGTATGCTGCCTTTATTGGCGCTTTTGGGTATTGGACATTGGCTGCATTGGAAAAACCATCCGGTTGAACGTTTGTTGAAAACAGCACGTAATATCTTATTTGTCGCCATCATCTTTTTAGTCGCGATGTCTTATTGGATTTACAGTTTTGCAAATACCATTATATGGATCAGTTTATTTATCGCTTTTTGGATAATATCGTCCATTCTTTACGATGTGGTAGATAAAACTAAACATGGCCAATCTCGATTAGTTGCACTTAAAAAGTTGAAGTCTTCTTATTGGGGCATGCAACTAGCACACAGCGGCTTGGCAGTAACGCTCGTCGGTATTGTTATGGTGGAATATAACAGTATTGAAAAGTTGATTCGCTTTGCGCCCAATGACCAATTCGAGGTTGCCAATTATCAAGTCACTTTTGATGGTCTTTCAAAAGTTAATGGGCCTAATTACATTGCAACACGTGGTTCTTTTACTGTTAATGAAAACGGGAAGGAATTTAAAGTCCATTCAGAGAAACGTCGATATACAGCTTCTGGTCAGATAATGACAGAAGCTGGAATTAACCCTGGATTTTCGCGCGATGTTTACATTTCGCTGGGTGAAAAGTTAGAGGGTAATGAGTGGTCGGTGCGTATCTATATTAAATCGTTTGTTCGGTGGATTTGGTTTGGCACTATTTTAATGGCTCTAGGAGGTTTGCTCGCGATGAGCGATCGCCGATATCGATTAAAGCTAAAACAAAAAATAGCGTAATTTAAATTATCGTACGCTCTTCTGATTTAACGACAAAAGAAATAACGGTAACTGGTAAAACTATGTCTGACAGTGAAGCTGAAAACACATTAAAGCAATGGGCAGTACCCATTTTCATACTGTTCGTGTTGCTGTTTGGTCTATTCGGTTGGTCTTTGTTTCACGATAAAGACATTGTTCCGAAAATGCGAGAACATAAACCGTTACCTGAGTTTCAAAGTAAAAAACTGTTTAGTGACCAAATTATTTACTCAAAAGACATTCGCGGAGAATATTGGATGCTTAATTTTTGGGGCTCATGGTGTCCTACCTGTTATGTCGAGCATCCATATCTTATGCAATTAAAGTCGCAGGGCGTAAAAATTGTTGGCGTGAATTACAAAGATACGGAAAAGGATGCTAAGCGGTTTTTGGATTCGCAAGGAAATCCTTACGCATTTTCATTTTTTGATCCGAAAGGAAAGATTGCTATTGAAATGGGAGTAACCGCAGCTCCGGAAACTTTTGTCATCGGTCCTAAAGGCAAGGTGGTATATCATCGTATCGGTGAGATGACTAAAGAAATTTTTACGCAAGAGATCCAGCCTATTATGCAGGGTGAATCATAATGTCTATGATCAACAAAGCTTTGTTACCGATATTTTTTGTCATCATAATGACCAGCGCCTGGAGTAGTGATGAGTTGCTTGAGTTCGACAGCAAGGCACAAGAAGAGCGTTATCTGCAGTTAATCGAAGAGTTGCGTTGTCCTAAGTGTTTGAATCAGTCGATTGCCGATTCTAATGCTGGAATCTCCGAAGATTTACGTAATCTGGTTTACGAAAAAATTAAAGCAGGGGATACCGATAAGGAAATTAGACTGTATTTGTCTGAGCGTTATGGTGATTTTATTCTCTATAAACCGGATGTTTCTGGCGCAAATTTACTCCTTTGGTTTGGACCAATCGTCATCATATTAATGGTGTTCATAATGGTTGTTCTGAAAATTAAGTCTAAGGCAAGAGATGCTGCTAAACCGACAGAAATGAGTGACTCCGAACTCGAGCGTGTTCAAAAGTTACTGAATGAATCTTCCAGTAGTCAGCAAGGGAAGTCGAAATGATTTGGGTTTTATTATTAATTAGTTTTGTTATAGCATTTTGCTTATATCGTTTCGTTGCGTCCTCGAGTAATGAAAAAAATATTGACCGATTAACCTTGAATACCGAAGTTTTTCGCTCGCGCCAGACTGAATTAATGCAAGACCTGGAAGCGGAACGAATTTCTCAGGACGAATTTGATCAGCTGGAAGCGGAATTAAAGCGTTCGTTACTTCAAGATGTGCCAACGAGTCCTGTATTTAAAAAGCAACAAGCAACACACCAAGGTGTGTTTATTTCAATTTTGGTCGCAATACCGACCATATCTTTGCTTCTTTATTATGCGATTGCTGACTGGAAAGCCTATGACGATTGGCGAACTTTAGTAGATACTCATGGGGACAAGCTGACAAAAGAGGTCGTAGAAACAGATTGGTTGGAGTCATTAACGAACCAAGACTTAATTTTATTATTGCGTTCTCGATTGCATGAAAATCCGGAGGAAACTCGGAGTTGGATTGGTTTAGCACAAACATTGGCTGCGTTAGGTGCTTCAGCTCAGTCAATACAAGCGTTAGAACGAGCCATCGAATCGGCTCCTAAAGACCTACCGACGAAGATGACTGCAGCTCAAATGTTGGCGCGATTAAACTCTCCACAGGCATTGGCTCTTGCGAAATCATTAATTGAAGAGATTCTGGTTTTGAAGCCAAATCATGAAGCGGCTCTGGCTGTGTCGGGTTTTATTTATATGCAAACGGAAGAGTTTGAACAAGCAATTACGAATTGGGAAAAGCTGGTCGCCAATCGGGAGGCTCGAAACCAAGGAAAAGGTGAGGGCATTGAGGTGATTCGACAGCAAATTAAGCGAGCTAAGAACGAGTTGGCGCAACGGAATCATTTTAAGAAAGCTGCGTTTGGCGTCACGGTTAACTTGTCTGTGGATG
Organism: Pleionea sediminis; assembly: GCF_007570825.1. GTDB lineage: Bacteria > Pseudomonadota > Gammaproteobacteria > Enterobacterales > Kangiellaceae > Pleionea > Pleionea sediminis. Next base: position 69,390 of record NZ_SUNB01000006.1, read on the forward strand.
AGAGTGTAAAGCAACAGTTTGCACCAGGAACTCGTGTTTTCATTATAGTGAAGGGTGACGATGGCATGCCAGCTCCGGTTGCAGTAAAGCCATTAACCTTAAGTAGTTTGCCTGTTTCAATTCGATTAACGGATAATGATGCAATGATGCCAGGACGCACGATGAGCGAAATGAAAACTTTGACGTTACAGGCTCGCATATCTCAATCAGGAAAAGCTACTCCTACAGCAGGCGATTTTGAGTCGGAAAAACAAGTATTTAGTCGAACTGATGATCAAGATATAAGCCTGATAATTAACCAAAAAGTTTTATAATTTGTATCAAAAGATGTCCAGGGGCGCTCTTTTATTGAAAAGCGTTAAAGGTTTGTGATCGCTTCGACATTTTGGGCTTGCGAAACCCCGAATTATGGGGCAAATTTGATGAATCGCTGTCGTCTTTCTCGAGGCAGAAAGAGCGTAATCGGTAAGCCGGAAAAAAAATAAACTTTTGGTGTAACAATCTCCGGTCTCGCCAGTCCATTATTTGAATCCATTATTAACTATGTTGGGTTATTTATTGTAATCATTAGGAGAAACTTTGATATGAACAAAGATATGAAAAAATTGGCTACTCTGGTTGGCGCATCATTAGCGGCATCATTATCGGTTAACGCAGCAAACGCAGACGCAAATCCTTTTGGATTGGATGATCTTTCTGGTGGTTACGAAGTTTCCCAATTCTTGGGCGGTGACAAGCATAAAGACGGTAAGTGCGGCGAAGGAAAATGCGGCGAGAAGAAAGGAAAAGACGGTAAGTGCGGCGAAGGAAAATGCGGCGAGAAGAAAGGAAAAGACGGTAAGTGCGGCGAAGGAAAATGCGGCGAGAAGAAAGGAAAAGACGGTAAGTGCGGCGAAGGAAAATGCGGCGAGAAGAAAGGAAAAGACGGTAAGTGCGGCGAAGGAAAATGCGGCGAGAAGAAAGGAAAAGATGGTAAGTGCGGCGAAGGAAAATGCGGCGAAAAGAAAGGAAGCGAAGGTAAATGTGGCGAAGGTAAATGTGGCGCGTAATCGAACGTGAATACATATAATCTTCAAGGCTCTGGGTTAGGATTCCGACGTGATATCATGTCGGACCTGGCTGAGAGCCCGCCAGCAAATGTTGACTTTATGGAAGTTGCTCCTGAAAACTGGATCAACGTTGGTGGACGTTTTGGTAAACAATTTTCCTCATTTACCGATCGCTATCCTTTTGTGTTCCACGGTCTTTCACTGTCTATTGGCGGTCCAACCCCGATTGATGTTGAGCTTGTTAAAAATATCAAGCAGCTAATGAAAGATCATCAGGTTGAAGTTTATACCGAGCATCTTACCTATTGTAGCGATGACGGTCATTTATATGACCTAATGCCGATTCCTTTTACTGAAGAAGCCGTTCATTATGTTGCGGATCGAATCCGTCAGGTGCAAGATATTCTTGAGCGTCCGATAGCGATGGAAAATGCTTCTTACTATGCGGCTCCTCATCAAGAAATGTCGGAAATAGATTTCATTAATGAGGTGATTAAAGAAGCCGATTGCCAGCTATTACTTGATGTCAACAATATTTACGTCAATTCGATTAATCACCAATACGATCCCGTTGAGTTTTTGAAAGCTTTACCTGGAAAAAGAATTGTCTATGGCCATATTGCGGGCCATTATGATGAAGCCGATGACTTAAAAGTGGATACTCATGGTGCTGATGTTAAACCTGATGTTTGGAAATTATTAGAAATTGCCTATCAGGAGTTTGGCGTTTTTCCAACATTGCTGGAGCGAGATTTTAATTTTCCGCCATTAGCAGAGTTGTTGTTGGAAGTAGAACAAATTCGAAAAATCCAAAAGTCCTTCAATAGTGAAGATGTAGCAGTTCATGGCTAGTTTACCTGCTTTTCAAAAAGCGCAAATGCAATTCGCGCAACATCTCAGAAACCCAGATAAAGAGCCTTCTCCTGAAGGAATCGAAGATCGCCGAATGGCAATCTATCGAGAACTGATTTATAACAATATTGCAGGATTTATAGAGTCCGGCTTTCCTGTTATTTTTTCTTTATTGAATGAGCAAGACTGGCATAAACTTGTACGACAATTCATCGTTGAACATCGAGCACATTCTCCTTATTTTTTAGAAATAGCTAAAGAGTTTGTTGAGTTTTTACAAAAGCACCCGTTGGCGATTAAAGAACGATATCCTTTTATCGAAGAGCTGGCACATTATGAATGGGTTGAACTTGCTCTGATGATCGATCCTTTTGATATTCATCAAATTGAGCGCAAAGATTCTGTTGATCTTATGAATGAGCCTTTAATACTATCGGAAGTTGCTTGGCCATTAGCTTACGAGTTTGATGTCCATCATATTTCAGCGGATTATCAACCGACACAAGTCCCACAATCACCCAGTTTTATCGTTGTTTACCGAGATCGTAAAGACAACGTCGAATTCACTGAAATCAATGGAGTTACTTTTGCTCTTTTACAAATTATGAAAGAGCATCCTAACCAACCAGGTGAAGCTCTGCTCGACTCTTTGGCTCAACAGTTACCGCAAATTCCTCGCGATACCATTGTTTCTAATGGCCTGGATATTCTATTGAAATTGATGAAACGAGACATAATACTCGGTGTGTCAAAGCAATAGCCTCTGAGATAAATCACCCTTATAATGTGCGCTTCAAAATAAAAGGAAGAGAAATATGCGAGCATTTTTAGCATTGGCGGGAATCTTTTTGCTCAGTTCCTGCGCGACCTCGGACAATAAGGTCGATCCTTATGAGTCATACAACCGTAAAATTTACGATTTTAATCGTAGTATTGATAAAGCTGTATTGCAGCCAGTTGCGAAAGGATATAAAGCTATTACTCCCGATCCGGTAGAAACGGGTATAAGTAACTTTTTCTCAAACTTGGATGACTTCGGTGTGATGATTAATAATATTTTACAAGCTAAGTTTATTGATGCATCTAGCGATTTAGGACGGATTTTAGTCAATTCGACGTTAGGCTTGGCTGGATTGTTTGATCCTGCTTCAGCGATGGGACTTGAAAAACACGACGAAGATTTTGGTCAAACACTAGGTGCTTGGGGCGTTGAGCCAGGACCCTATTTAATGCTGCCTTTTTTGGGGCCTTCAACGTTGAGAGATTTTAGTGGTGAGCCTGTAGATAATTACTTGGACCCGTTAAAGGAAATTGATAAAGATTCAACAGAATATCAATTGAAAGGCTTGCGACTGCTCGATCAACGAGCTGATTTATTGAGCTTGGAAGAACAAATTGAAAATGCGATTGATGAGTATTCGTTTGTACGAGATGCGTTTTTACAAAATCGAAAATATAAAGTTTATGATGGTGACCTTCCTTTCGAGGATGACTTTGAGTGCGATCCTGAATACGAAGAGTGTTAACTCATTCAGTGACGGCAATAGTAGTCTTAAAAATAGAGTCTTATCTTTGTAAGGACAGTAAATTGTCTTGGAAAGAATTATTAAGTTAGAAAGGCTCATTGCTTTGTTTAAGAAGCAATGATCTAGTTGAGCTCAGCCGTTGTTACAGGCTTGTTAAAACAACGCCTAGTGTAAGTATGACCGGTAAGATAGCAAGAGGGTCGATACGTCGTCGTGAAAATGTTGGTTTAGCTTGTGTCTTGAACATAAAAAAAGCTCCAGTAATCTGGAGCTTATGATAGTTCTAACAAGCGTTTGAATCTGCGAATTCAGTCGCAAATCCATACAATGTAAACTAGTTCACGTTTGTAATGGTTCCTGCTATTTTATAGCGTCCATCTTCCCCTTTGATTGAACGAATAACTTCCATATTTGCTGTTAAAGGAGGAAGTTTTGATTGGACCGAACTCACTTTGACAACGAGCTTGCGGCCTTCATCGAACGAGTGGTCGCACATGAAGGCGACTCCTCCAGCACTCAAGTCTTCACTGTCACCGGTGAATTGCTCGCCACTCTCAGGATCGGTAATTTCGACCTTAGCATCAACAAACATTCGAATAAAATCACGTTTTTCTTCGTATTCTCTTTCTAACGACTTCATGACAGCCCCTGGTTACATTGATGAATCCCCTTCAACTCAGGCCATAGTAGAAAATAAACGCATTTGGGTCAATCGCGAAATGTGCACTAATTACTATTGCCTTGAATGATCTTCGTTATATGCTATACAAGGTATTGAATCTCTGAATAAATTGCTGACAGGAGCACTGTTTTTGGATACTGAGTCAATGCTGACTGGAGATGCCTTCACAGGGAATTCTGTGCCGACTATTTTAGCCATAGATGATGACCCATTGGTTCGACAAAGCATTGTTATGTACCTTGAGGATTGTGGTTACGAGGTGTTAGAAGCGGAAGATGGTGATGAAGGAGTGGCTATCTATCGAGAGCATCAACCTGATTTGATACTTTGCGATATTCGCATGCCGGGTATGAGCGGAATGGAAGTGCTTGAACTCGTCACTAAAGAGTCCCCTGAGACTCCGGTTATCATGATTTCTGGGGCAGGGATGATTAACGACGTTGTTGAATCGTTGCGGTTAGGGGCTCAGGATTACTTAGTTAAACCGATTTCAGATTTGGGTGTTCTTGGTCATTCGGTAAACCAGGCACTCACCAAAAAGCAATTGGAATACGAAAATCAATTATTTAAAACGGAACTTGAGAAGGCCAATAAAGAATTGCAAAGCAATTTGGATGTCCTGCAAAAAGATCAAGAAGCTGGGCGAAGAGCGCAACTTCAGTTATTACCGCCACCGAGAAGTGTGATTAATAAATACGAATTTCTTCACACTGTAATACCTTCTTTGAATGTGAGTGGTGATTTTCTCGATTATTTTGAGCTGGACAGCCGATATTTAGGTTTTTATATCGCCGATGTATCGGGACATGGTTCAGCATCTGCTTTTGTGACCATGATGCTCAAAAGCCTATTTAATCAACCGATTAGAAATTATCGTGTTAATCGAGATCCGACAATCCTATCGCCACAAAAAGTTTTGAGTTATTTAAATCAAGAAATTTTGACTGCTAACGTTGGCAAACATGTGACTGTTTTTTACGCGGTTATCGATACCGAAAATGATCGCTTAAATTACGGGATTGCTGGTCATTTTCCACGTCCTGTATTTGTCCAGGAAGATAAAAAGGAGTTAATTGAACATCGAGGATTTCCGATAGGGATGTTCGAATGGGTCAGTTTTGAAGAACATTCATTAAATATCGATAAACCTTTTTCATTGTGTCTATTTTCTGATGGTGTACTAGAGTGTATGAAAGAGAAAACCGAAATAGCGGAAGAAAAGCAGCTGTTAAACTTAGAAATTGACCAAAACACTAATATTGAAAATATGATTCAACAGCTTAATGTTCGAAGTGTTGAAAAAATTCCTGATGATGTAAGTCTGTTTATAGTTCGAAGTTATGACACCAAAAATTGAATACGCAAAGATTGAGCAGTTTCACGTATTCCGCCTGAATGGTGATATCCGTTATGGCGATGTAGTTTCTCTACAGCAGTTTGTGGAGCAATTAAAAAGTGAAAATTTGGCATTCATTCTAGACTTGACCAATACCAACCATTTAGACAGTACTGCCTTGGGTACATTGGCTTTAATGGCGAAATACAGTCGAGAAGCCGGTGTTGAAAAAGCAACAATCTATGTGACCGATCCAATTGTAAAAGAAACGCTATTGGGAGTGTGTTTTGATCTGGTTTTCAATATAGAGTCTGCGGAGGCACCATTAAATCCATCCGAATCATTTGCTGAAGTTGAACCAGTAGACATAGAGGCGGAATCACTCGCCGGAGTCGTCAAGAAAGCTCACTTAACGTTGGCTGACATTTGTGAGTCAAATAAAGCGTTGTTTAAGGATGTCAACGATTTACTGAAAAAGTCATAATTTGAGACTTTGATGAAGAAATTGATTACCACTTCTTCTTCGGCTGAAAAAGATCATCTGTATTGTTTCCTTCTCCTTCTTCTTCATTATCAATTGACTCAATAGTTTCTGTTTGAGGTTGGGTTCTCTGTGATTTTACATCGTTGGTTAGGGTTTCGAGATCTTTCAACATTTGTTGGGTTTCTGGACTGGATATATCTTGCCTTAATAACAATTTTTTCGCATTTTCCAAGTACTGTAATGCTTGCACAAAATTTTTCTCTGAAGCTCGTTTTTTCGCAACTCCGATAAATGTGTGCGTTTGAAGATTTAGGTATATTGCTTTCAAGTGAGTTAATGAATTGCTGGCTGCGGTAATATCGATACCTGGCGTTTTACCTATTTTGTGAATAAACCGCATTAAATTCTTGAATCGCCCCATAAGCACAACGAGCTCTTGCGGATCTGACGGTGGACGAAGTTTTTGTTTATCTGCTGGAGCTTCAGGAGTCGTGATTTTTTGTTTTATCATATCCAGTGTTTGAGAAAGGTCTGACAGAGACGGTTCAACATTTAAGGCTTTTTGTAGGTTTTGAGCGATATATTGAAGGATTACTAATCGAGAACTTCCACCAATCGGCAAATCATAAAACTTGTCGTAGAGATCTTGGCCTTGGCGAGCTCGATATCGAAACTTTGAAAGTTTTTGACGTTTTTCCGCTTTTTGCTGCTCTCGATATTGGAAATAGCCACTGGCGGCTACAGCAACGACAAGAATTGCAATGATTAGCGTAATAATAAACGTTGTGCTCATTTAATTCTACTTAGTTGTAATGTTTGTCTACATTGCATCAATGGTATGTCCAAACTCTTCAATCATGGGAGGTACAAGCGAAATATTCCACCATTAAGATCACCACCATTGAGCAATTCAATGCGACCACACGTGTCACCTTGTTTGTGTAGTTTAGCGATTTGACCTGCGAAGTACAGCCCAAGTCCTGTGCTACCAGTACTGTGGTCAATCGATTTTATAAAGTTTTCTTGCTGTTCAATCATTTGCGGAGGATAGCCAATACCATCATCGGCAATTTCAATAACAATTCCGTCACTGTGGTATGCTGAAATACAGATAACACTGTTAGTGTAACGAATCGCATTACCTAATACATTGTTGAGGACGCTGGCGATGAGGTCTTCATCAAAACATCCATCTAATTCCTCTTCAATATCAAACTCTAACCCAATATTTTTTGAGCGCAACAAGGGCTCGTATTGAGAAGCTTGATCCGTTAGAAAATCTTCCACATCGTGAAAGTTTATATTGAGTGGAAGTTGTTTATGCTCTAACTTGAATACTCCGAGTAACTGTACAAGAGCAGAGTTCAGGCGACTCGATTCATATTGTAAAACCGAATGTTGTTTTTTGTCGTCATCATCGACAGCAGGGTACTTTCTCTCTAACGTGTTAATAGCATTAATTAAAATGCTCAAGGAATTCTTCATATCATGAACAGAAGAAGCAAGAACCATTGCAAAGTCGACATTTTCTTCGTTATCTGACATCTGCTTTATTGCTCCTGCTGAATCACTCGAGTGAGCCGCATAAGTTCGCTAAATCGGTCGAACCGGGGATCAGTCGGAGCCAGTGTATTAATCGAATTCAAATAAGTCAGGCATTGCTCGACGACAGAATCACTTGCATTACCCGATTGATGTACTTTAAGAAGCACTTGTACCGTATTAAGTATGATTGATATATTTTTGGGTGATGCTTCAACAGCTTTAGTAAAGCACTTTACGGCTTTATCAAATTCTTTATTTTCGAAATGCTTAATGCCTTTAGAATTTAATTTATGTGCTTCTTTTCCTTTCTCTAACACGCTTTTATCTTTTAGGTGAGGCAGTGCCCGCTCTAAGAAGTGAGAATCTTCAAAGTTGTGCTGAATTGCATCGGTAATCATTTCTTGAGCGAGAGTTGCTTCACCCAAATTATCCAAACCTTGTGCAAGTTCGAGCCCGGTTTCTGCGGGTAACATTGTTTCTAATTCTGAATAGATCTTTTTTGCACGCTCGACGTTTTTTTGAGCCTCGGTGGTTTTTCCTCGACTTTTAAAAAAATTACCTTCGACGACAGCGCCTCTCAGTGTACATATTTTGTCATCACGATAGGTTTTGTAAAAATCTTTAATATAACTTTCCGCTTCTGATACCAAGGCTTTAGGAGCGTTGCCTTCATCTTCAGTAATCTTGGAAGAAACGCTATTGGTGTATTTAATGTAACTATCGGGTGTTTTGTAGATTGAATTATTGCCAAGTTTTATTGACTGTTTAAATGCGCCGATTGAAGTATCGAAGTCTCTGTTGTCGACAGCAATATTGCCGAGTTTTAGCTGACGTTTTATAACTCTTGGGGATTTTTTAATGGCTTGTTGGAGTGTTTTTTGTGCCTCGTCTAGCATTCCTTGTTTTGATTGACACTCGGCGAGTAAGTCATACGCTTCAAGTACCATTGGAAACTTGACAATGGTCTCTTTTAAAACGGACTCAGCAGTTTCGTATTGGCGTTGTGACATTTGTGATTTTGCGAGCCCAATCATTGCCCAGGGAACCTGTCGCCCCGCCAAAATTGATTCGAATATTTCCATGGCTTTTGAGTATTGGCGTTTTTTCATCATACATTCGGCCTTAATTTTTTGAATGGCCATTTTGTATTTTGGATGAGATTCCATAAGTGCATCGCACAATTCTATCGCTTGTTTAATTTTTCCTTTATCGATCGCTTTGAAAATAGGGGATAATGCTTCTTTTTTTGTTAAAAGCTTAGACAGTCGAGATTTAAGTTGAGCATTATTGAAAGGTTTCGTCAGATAAGCATCGGGTTGATTTTCTATAGCCCCCATTACCATGGCTGTTGTGTTCTCTGCGGTAGTCATGATAAAAACTGTGTCGGACCGGATGTGTTTAAAATGATGCAGCTCTTCTAATATCTGCATGCCGTTTTTACCATCACCCAGGTTATAATCTGACAGCACTATGTCGTATTTTTTTTCGGTACATGCTCGTATTGCAGATTCGCCGGTATTGACCAGATCGACATCTTCTATCCCAATTTCGCCAAGCATACCTTTAAGAGAGCGCGCAAACTCTTGAAAATCTTCAATGATCAGGGCTTTCTTTTCTTCATAATTAATCATGCTTATCGTTATAATCCCTCAAAACACAACACAAGTTACAAATAATCTTATTGCATTGTGAAAAGTATAGATGCTAATTTGATTTTTGTAATAGTATTCAATGAATTAAGTTAAGGTATTAGAAATGCCCGCATCCCTTGGAGATAAGCTCGTTGTCGCAATTTCATCGACGGCTCTATTCGATTTAAGTGAAAGTCAACGCATCTTTGAAGAGCAGGGGGTCGATGCTTATTCTGAGTATCAAATTAAGCTCGAAGACGAGCCTTTGGCTCCAGGAGCGGCTTTTGGACTGGTAAAGAAACTACTCAAGCTTAATGAGCACAATTCCAAGTCGACTCCTCGAGTTGAAGTAATACTAATATCTCGAAATAGTGCTGATACTGGATTGAGAGTTTTTAACTCGATAGAAGAGCACAAATTAAATATTTCAAGAGCTGCTTTTACCGGTGGAAGAAACCCTTATCAGTACGTATCTGCATTTAATGCGCACTTGTTTTTGTCGACCAATCCGGGAGATGTTCGTAAAGCATTGGAGTCTGGTTACGCCGCTGCAACGATCGTTTCAAAATCGCCAGCGAGCGGAAATACTCGAGCAGACAACTCAGAATTGAAATTTGCCTTTGATGGTGATGCGGTTATTTTCTCTGATGAGGCAGAGAAAATATATAAAAAACAAGGGCTTGAAGCTTTTCTTGCCAGTGAAAAATCTGCCGCAAAAACCCCTTTAAAAGGAGGGCCATTTAAAAACTTTCTTGCTGCATTGCACAAGATTCAGGAAGAATATTCCCAGAATGATTGTCCGATACGCACAGCTTTAGTTACTGCTCGCTCGACGCCGGCTTATGAAAGAGTGGTTAGAACCTTAAGAAGTTGGGATATTCGAATTGATGAAGCTTTGTTTTTAAGTGGGCTAAGTAAGGGAGAATTTTTGAAAGCATTTGATGCTGATGTTTTTTTCGACGATCAGCAAGAGCACTGCTCTTCTGCACAAAGCTTGGTTGCAACTGGTCATGTTCCACATGGTGTCGCCAATGAGGAATAGTAAAAATTGAGCTTTTTTGCATAAAAAACCGTCCTTTTTTATTTCTAAATCTATGTTTCGCGTGAAACTTATTCTATTTCTGCTTATAAAGCATATTTATTGTCTATATTATAATCAAAGCCCTATATTTGGTATTTAACAGCTTTTGCACATACTAATCATGTTCTATCCACAGATATATCCACATTGGTGAATTTTCAGATAGTGTCTATTCTTAATAAGTATCCGGAATAAGAAAAACCTCTTATTTAAAATCAGGAGTTTAAAAGGATGAAGCTGCAGCAATTAAAGTATATCTACGAAGTTGCTCGTCACGATTTGAATGTATCAGCAACGGCGGAGAGTCTTTATACTTCCCAGCCCGGAATCAGCAAGCAAATTCGTTTGCTCGAGGATGAGTTAGGAGTACAGGTTTTTACACGTAGCGGTAAACATCTCACCAACATAACACCAGCCGGTGTAAGAATTTTGGAAGTCACAACACAAATTTTACAATTGACGAAAAAAATTCAGGATATTGCGGCTGATTTTGTCTGTGAAGATAAGGGTATATTTCGGATAGCAACAACCCACACTTTCTCTCGATATCTTTTGCCGGGAATTATTGAAAACTTCACCAAAAAATATCCAGAGGTACGTTTGCATCTGCATCAGGGAATCAATGCTCATGTCGATCATATGCTGGATCATGGTGATATTGATTTAGTGATTTTTGGCGAACGTGATGAGTGGTTTAGCGACAAGATTCAATTACCATGTTTTCTTTGGCATCAATGCATCGTTGTGCCTCGGGATCATCCTTTAGCCCACGATTCAAATATATCACTAGAAAAGCTTGCTAGCTTTCCTTTATTAGCTAAGTTAACACCTGATGGAAAAAAGTTAACCGATGTGGAAAAGGCATTTAAAGAAGCAGGACTCGAGCCCGACTTCGTTATTACTGCAACAGACTCGGAAATTCTGAAATCTTATGTTCGAATGGGAATGGGCGCTGGATTGATTGCTAGAATGGCTTATCATCCAGATAAAGATAAAGATCTTAAATTGATTAATGCCGACCATTTATTTTCACCTTACAAAGCAAAAATTGTTTTTCATAAAAACTTTTTCTTCCGAAAATATGTGACTGATTTTGTAAAAATGATTGCTCCACATATGGATGAAGAAATGCTCAAAAAGGTCTCTCGCTGTCGTTCTTCAAATGAGCTCAATAATTTGGTTCAGGATGATACATTGCCAGAAAGATAAAAGATTATTTTGTGTGAAGTTCAGGCTGATTTAAAGTCGCTCAATAATATTTTTAATGGAGTCTTTATAAGGACTTGCACGCTCTTGAGTCTATTCATTTGATACTCCTTAGTTATTTATCGAAGACTTTTTAAGTTTATTCGTAAGAGCGGTTATAACTCTGGCATTATCAAGAAATCTTAAACCTCTATTAAGTCTGTTTCCGATAATGAATAAGCCAGTTATTCTACTTGTATTATGCCTGTTATTTATCCAATGGCCTGCTGCCAAGCAATTTGAAGCTGTAGAAGCTAACAATCATTGCGTTATCTTGTTGCACGGCTTAGTGCGTACATCGGGTTCTATGTGGTGGTTCAGCAGACAACTTAAACAAAATGGATTTAAAACTGTTAATACGGGGTATTTTTCGATGTCCAATCGAATTGATGCGCTTGCTGAATCAACTATTCCCAAAGCGATAAGTGATTGCAACCAATATAAATCCCAACACATTAGTTTTTTAACGCATTCAATGGGCGGCATACTTGTTCGAAGTTATTTGCAAAGCCATAAGATTGAAAACTTACATTCAATCATTATGTTAGCTCCACCTAATCAGGGGAGTGAAGCTGTGGATAGATACCTGGAGAACCAAATCGTTGATCGTGTAATTTTTGACTCTTTTCGTCAACTAAGTTCTAAAAAAGCATCCTATGTAAATTCACTGGAGCCAATCAATGCTTCTGTTGCCGTAATTGCTGGTAGCAAGAGTTATAATCCGACTTTATCAGAATGGATCCCGGGTATAGATGATGGAAAAGTCAGTGTCGCGAGTGCTTGCTTAAATGAAATGCAAGAAATGTTAATCATGCCGGTTAATCATACCAGCATAACTTGGAACAGTGACGTATTTGAGCAAGTTCGGTATTTTCTAAACCACCGTACTTTCAATGACGAAACATTACTAAAACGAGAAAATGCTTACCGAATACAACAATGTTCTCAATTGAAGGACGTGTTAGCTTCTATAAAAAGCTTTGAAGAGCAAGTAAATACCCAATAAGGAAATGCACAAAGTTAGCAGGTTAATTTCAAGAGAGTAAATTGGTTGAAGCAATACGTGCTCGCTGACAATAATGATAGTTGCATTATGAATTGAATGTAAAAGTGCGCACAACCATAAGGCTCGCGTTTTATGAAATAGCCAACCAAAAAATAATCCAACTAAGAACGCCGGAAAAAACTGATATAGGTTCAAATGAATGGCACCAAATAAAATACTCGAGAGGATTATGGCGGTTTGAGGTGAGTAGGTCGTTAAAAATGAACGCAGGATTAGCCCTCTAAACAAAAGCTCTTCAAGTACTGGAATAATCAAAATCACGGATACTAGTGTTATCCAGTTGCCCGACAAAATTGAATTTAAAGTTTGAATAGTTTTAATATCTTGGGGAATAAACTGGAAAACAAAGCGAAATAGATCTTGCAGCCACCATAGTGTAGGCAGCAAGACTATTAGTGATATCGGTAAATAATATTTAAGTATTGTTGGCGATGGTGATTTTGACAGCGTCATGATTTCGGCGAGTTGCCAGTGGTTCACACGTAACATAATGACGATGACAACTATCTGCGACGATATCGATGTCCATAAACCGATTGATGTTCGGTCAACAATATCGTTGTTCCAGGTTAATAGAAAACTACCCAACATTTGTTGGAAGGCTACTAATGCCAATAATGCAACCAGAGCTTGAAAGAAAATAAAAGAGGGTGTTTTGATATCACTCAAATTATAAGTCTTAAAAAATTATTCGGAGATTCTCTGAAAAAGAATCTCCGTTGTCATTATGAAGTTATCAAAAGTGTCAGGTTAACACTCGATAATGTTAACGGCGAGGCCGCCGCGAGCGGTTTCTTTGTATTTTGTTTTCATATCAGCGCCAGTATCGCGCATCGTCTTAATAACTTTGTCCAATGAAACTTTATGGCTACCATCACCGCGTAATGCCAAGCGAGAGGCATTTATTGCCTTTATCGCACCCATTGCATTTCTCTCGATACAAGGCACTTGAACCAGTCCACCGACCGGATCGCAAGTTAATCCAAGGTTGTGTTCCATGCCAATTTCTGCAGCATTTTCTACTTGTTCTGCGGTTCCTCCGAGAACTTCAGTTAATGCTGCCGCTGCCATAGAGCAAGCAACGCCAACTTCTCCCTGACAGCCCACTTCTGCTCCGGAAATAGAGGCATTTTCTTTGTAGAGAATACCGATAGCCGCTGCAGTCAGTAAAAACCGAACGATGGAATCGTCTTCTGGCTGACCTTTGCAGTGATGTTGCACATAATAAAACAATACCGCGGGAATAATTCCTGCCGCTCCATTCGTTGGAGCAGTTACAACCCGACCACCGGCAGCATTTTCTTCATTCACTGCGAGAGCATACAAATTAACCCAATCCATGACTGATAGTTCATCGGCTTGATTGTGACTCGCTTTTAATTTGCGAAAAAGTGAAGGCGCACGGCGTTTAACTTTGAGTCCTCCAGGGAGAATACCTTCACGCTCACACCCGCGTTCGACGCATTCGCGCATGGTTTTCCAGATCAATAATAATTTGCTGCGCACGTCTTGCTTGGTATGCCAGGCGGTTTCGTTTTCGAGCATTAAGCTGGAAATGCTCAATCCATGCTCTTTCACCAAGCTAAGTAATTCTTCGGCGGTTTTGAAGGGATAAGCGAGTGGTGTGGTATCTTCTACGAAAGGGTCGTCAGCAGAAACTTCGTCATTAACGACAAAGCCACCACCCACCGAATAGTAAACAGCGCTTTTCAATATCTCTCCGTCACTATCAAATGCTGTGAATTTCATGCCATTGGCGTGTTTGGGTAATGTTTGACGACGATGAAATACCAGATCTTTTGTTTCGTTGTATTTAATCACGTGATCACTATTGAGCGATATTTTTTTCTGAGATCGAATGGATTCCATTCGAGTGGGGACGTTATCCGGATCTAATTGAGAAGCTCGGTTTCCTTCGAGTCCCATTAAAACCGCAACATCACTGCCATGACCTTTGCCAGTTTGTCCTAACGAACCATAAAGCTCACTTTTCACTCGAGTGACTTTTTCTAACGTGTGGTTTTTGATCAGTTCATTCACAAACCGTCTGGCGGCTCGCATTGGGCCAACCGTGTGTGAACTCGATGGGCCAATACCGATAGTAAAGATTTCAAATGTACTAATAGACAACGTATTACCTTGATTAATTAAGCGCCACTCGGAGTGGGCTATTTACATAAGAGAAGTATTTTAATTGTTGTGCTCGCCCGCAGCTAGCCCAAATAGTATCAGATTGAGTGGTCGAATCTCTCAGACAGGCTATTTAGGTGTTTAGAAAACTCGACCAGTACGCGAGCGGTTGCTCCCCAAATATTGTAATTCAGGTAGTTGATAGAATAGTAGTAGCGCTTTTCTCCTTGAAACATTGCGCTTTGTAACTTTTGATTGGCTGGGTTACAGATAAAACTTAAGGGGACCTCAAAGGCTTCTTCGACTTCAGAAGTATCAATTTTGAGCTGATAGTCGTCTTGTAAAATACCAACATATGGAGTCATTAAATAACGGGTCAGTGTCTCATGTTTGGGCAATTCACCAATAACATTAATACGATTGGGTGTAATACCGATTTCTTCAAAGGTTTCGCGTAAAGCAGTGTGCTTTAAATCCAAATCTTTTTCTTCTCTTCGGCCACCGGGAAAGCTTATTTGCCCGGCATGATGTTTTAAATGTTTGGCTCGTCGTGTCAGTAAAACATGATACCCATAACGCTGGCCCACTTTCCGCTCGACTAATGGAACCAGTACGGCAGCGGGAGTGAGTAATTGATCGTTGCGCGTTGTATCTATATCCGCTGTACGATCATTGATTTGACCATCGATAAATAAGTCAACTAAAGCGTCAGGTGTCAGATTCATAATTCATTTAATGGCGTTAGTATCTTACTCAGTTTAGCAAAAGTTTCATCGTATTCGAGACCGCATTCGGAATCATTAACCAATCCTCCACCAGCCCAGGTGTATAACTTTTGCTCGAAAGAAATGATAGAACGAATGAGTATATTACTGTCCATTTTATCGTTAAAACTAAAGTAGGCGATAGAACCGCAGTAAAAATGACGGCGATGAGGTTCAAGTTCTTCGATGATTTCCATGGCTCTAATTTTCGGAGCTCCGGTAATCGAACCACCAGGAAAAGCCGATTTGAGAACATCGATGGCAGAAGTGGTGTCATTGATTTGCGAACGAACCGTTGAGATTAAGTGATGAACCGATGGAAAAGAATACACGCCAAATAATTCCGTTACTTCAACACTTCCTGCAATTGCCGTGCGGCCTAAATCGTTGCGTAATAAATCAACTATCATCAAGTTCTCAGCTTGATCTTTTGCACTGTTTTTTAATTCAGCTTTTAGATGTTCATCATCTTCGGGGGTTTTGCCACGTGGACGGGTTCCTTTGATCGGTTGAGTTTGAACATCGCGTCCCTTAACTTCAATAAATCGTTCTGGCGATAACGACATTAAGGTGCCTGATGAAAAATTTAAATACGCAGAGAAGGGCGCCGAATTTAGTTTACGTAATGATTGATAGGCGCACCATTCTTTTCCGGTGAAATGTCCTTCGAATCGTTGCGCTAAATTTATTTGGTAACAATCGCCCGAGCGAATGTAGTTTTTTACTTGCTCAAATTTTTGAGCGTAATCTTGTTGTGTTAAGTTGGAGTTCCAATCACTGGTCATCGTAAAGTGGTTAATATTTTCGTCAGACTCTGCGGTAAATGAGTTAATTGCATTTAGAATTCTTTGAAACGTGTCATCGAGATTATAAAAGTTGTACAGCTGAACTTTTTGCGCTTGATGATCGATGATTAAAGGACACCAGTAACGACCGGTTACCAGATCTGGAACTTTCAATTCATTGATAGCATTATCGGGTAGTTTTTCGAGAGTGCGACCTAGGTCGTAGGCAAATGCACCGGCCAGTCCGCCGACAAATGGCTGTGTTTGAAAGCAATTCAATTGTTCATTCGAGCTAAATGATGGAGTTTCAACCGAGGCCAACCAGTTATTCATACAATCAAACACATTTGCAACCGACTCTTTTTCTCCGCTGTGAATATTTATTGCGATATTTTCATCATTTTCGCGAAGTAAGACATCACTCGGGTACACGAGAATGATGTCGTATCGATTATTGGATTGGTCAGAGCCACCACTGTCGAGTAAAAGGGAATAAGGTGCATCTACAAAGGGCGCAAAGTAATGTTCTGCCGAATGACGACCCAGGTAATTTAATTCTTTGAACCACATTGAATATTCTCAAATAAAAAAGTTATAACGCACTTAGGCATACTTGGATAAACTATGACCAACTAAGCGGCTGAACACGACTGCAAACTTCAGGTATAATAACAAAGTTTTACTTCGAATCGTTGAACCCTATTGACAATTGATGTAAGGTTGTGCGGTGCAATAATAAGCCGCAAACTCCCTTTTATTCAATCCCCCTTTTTCTAATCGGAGGACTTCATGGCGGTCATTAAAAAAGCCGACTTCATAGACAGCGTTGAAAGTGCGCTGCAGTTTATCTCGTATTATCACCCAAAAGATTTTGTGGATGCGATGCACGAAGCGTATCAGAAAGAACAGAATCCGGGTGCTCGTGATGCAATCGCTCAAATATTAATTAACTCTCGGATGTCAGCCGAAGGCCACCGCCCGGTATGTCAGGATACTGGTATTGTAACGGTATTTGTTAAAATCGGCATGAATGTCCAGTGGGAGTCTGATCTTACTGTTCAGCAAATGGTCGACGAGGGTGTTCGACGGGCTTACGCCAATGCTGACAATCCATTGCGTGCCTCTGTGGTTGAAAATCCAGTTGGGCCTCGTAAAAATACTAAAGACAATACACCTGCAGTGGTTCATATCGATATGGTTCCCGGTGAAAAAGTGGAAGTTGATGTCGCTGCGAAAGGTGGTGGATCCGAGAATAAGTCGAAATTTGTCATGTTGAATCCGAACGATTCCATTGTTGACTGGGTATTAGAAACAGTTCCAAAAATGGGAGCCGGTTGGTGCCCACCTGGTATGTTAGGTCTTGGTATTGGTGGTACCGCCGAAAAAGCGATGGTCATGGCGAAAGAGTCTTTGATGGATCCTATCGACATTCATGAACTTAAAGAGCGTGGGGCGCAAAATTCCGTTGAAGAGTTGCGTTTAGAATTGTTTGAAAAGGTTAATAAGTTAGGCATCGGTGCTCAAGGTCTGGGTGGATTAACCACCGTTCTTGATATAAAGATTAAAGATTGTCCAACCCATGCTGCTTCGTTACCGGTCGCTCTAATTCCAAATTGTGCGGCAACTCGTCATGCTCATTTTACACTCGATGGATCAGGCCCGGCTGAATTGCAAGAGCCTAAAATTGAAGATTGGCCTGAAGTGACATGGGAAGTTGGCGAAGGTGTTCGAAAAGTTAATCTCGATACAGTCACTAAAGAAGAGGTTGCTGAATGGGCGCCTGGTGAAACTTTATTACTGTCTGGAAAAATTCTTACCGGACGTGATGCGGCTCATAAACGTATCCAGGACATATTTGCCAAAGGTGAGTCTTTGCCAGAAGGTGTCGACTTTAATGGTAAGTTTATTTATTACGTCGGGCCGGTCGACGCTGTTCGAGAAGAAGTCGTCGGTCCCGCGGGCCCAACAACGTCAACTCGAATGGATAAATACACCGACATGATGTTAGACAAAACTGGTTTGATGGGAATGATCGGTAAGGCCGAACGAGGCGATATTGCAATTGAAGCGATTAAAAAACATCAGGCCGTTTATTTAATGGCTGTCGGTGGTGCGGCTTATCTCGTTTCTAAAGCGATTAAAAAATCTCGCGTAGTGGCTTTTGAAGAATTGGGAATGGAAGCCATTTATGAATTTGAAGTCGAAGATATGCCAGTTACTGTAGCGGTCGATACCAAAGGTGAGTCGGTTCATAAAACGGGCCCTGCTATTTGGAAAGTTAAATTGGAGGAAATGGAACCTGCATAGTTTTTATTTATCAATAACCGTATTTGTTATTGATAAAATAAAAATTGGAAAGGCCATTTTAGATGTGGACAAGCTTTACTTAAGTTTGTTTGCGTAAAGTTAAAACACGACAAGATAAGAGAGTGATATGAGTCAAACACTAAGTCCAGGTGCGAAGTTTCGTGCCGCGGTAGCGGATAACAAACCGCTTCAAGTTGTTGGAACGATTAATGCTTACACAGCTCACATGGCAAAGCGTGTAGGTCATCAAGCGATTTATTTATCGGGCGGTGGTGTTGCTGCAAACTCACTTGGTATGCCCGACTTAGGCATCAGCTCTTTGGAAGATGTTTTGATTGATGTTCGTCGAATTACCGATGTGTGTGATTTGCCTTTATTAGTGGATGCTGACACTGGTTGGGGTGGCGCATTCAATATTGCTCGTACCGTTAAATCTTTAATTAAAGCGGGTGCTGCGGGTTGTCATATCGAAGATCAAGTTGCCGCGAAACGATGTGGCCACCGACCAGGCAAAGAGGTCGTATCTAAGCAAGAAATGATCGATCGTATTAAAGCTGCCGTAGATGCAAAAACGGATGACGACTTTGTCATTATGGCGCGTACCGATGCTTTGGCCGTTGAAGGTATGGACGGCGCGATTGAGCGAGCTATTGCCTGTGTTGAAGCGGGCGCCGATATGATCTTTCCTGAAGCGATGAACAATCTTGAAGATTACAAAAAGTTTAAAGAAGCGGTGAAAGTGCCTATTTTGGCAAACATCACTGAGTTTGGTAAAACGCCATTATTTTCGACGCCAGAATTAGGTGAAATGGGTGTTGATATTGTGCTCTATTGTTGTGGCGCTTACCGGGCGATGAACAAAGGTGCAATCACCGTTTACGAAGCTTTAAAAAATGATGGACATCAGCGTAATGTGATCGACATTATGCAAACACGCGAAGAATTATACGATTATCTTAATTATCACAGTTACGAGCAAAAGCTCGATTCACTGTTTGCTGAAAATAAGGAGAAATAAAAGTGGCAGAAGAAAAGAAAAAACCAAAAAAGTCGGTGGCACTTTCGGGTGTTGAAGCTGGCAACACTGCCTTGTGTACCGTTGGAAGAACCGGAAATGATCTAGCTTATCGTGGTTATGACATATTAGACTTTGCTGAAAAAGCTGAGTTTGAAGAAATTGCTTACTTATTGATTCATGGTAAGTTGCCAACGGAAGCGGAATTAAAAAATTATAAATTTAAATTAAAAGCGTTACGTGGTTTACCCTTAGCTGTTCAAGAGGCTTTAGAATGTATTCCTGCTGCGGCACATCCAATGGACGTTTTGCGAACCGGTTGTTCTGTTTTAGGCACTGTTTTACCTGAGAAAGATGATCATAATGCACCTGACGCTCGTGATATTGCTGACCGCTTAATGGCATCGTTTGGATCAATGCTTCTTTACTGGTATCACTTCAGTCACAATGGACGACGAATTGATGTTGAAACTGACGACGATTCAATAGGTGCTCATTTCTTACATTTGCTTCATGGCGAAAAGCCAAGCGAGTCTTGGGAAAAAGCCATGCACATTTCATTAATTCTGTATGCTGAGCACGAGTTCAATGCTTCGACATTTACCGGCCGTGTTATTGCCGGTACTAATTCAGATATGTACTCCGCTGTGTGTGGAGCAATTGGTGCGTTACGTGGACCAAAACATGGTGGTGCTAACGAAGTCGCTTTAGAAATTCAAAAACGTTACACATCACCGGACGAAGCCGAGGGTGACATTAAAGAACGTATGGCGCGAAAAGAAATCGTCATTGGTTTCGGTCATCCTGTTTACACTGTGTCTGATCCGCGAAACAAAGTGATAAAAGAAGTTGCACGTAATTTGTCGCAAGAACAAGGTGATATGAATTTGTTTAATATTGCTGAGCGATTAGAGCAAGTGATGTGGGACGAAAAGAAAATGTTTCCGAATCTCGACTGGTTCTCTGCGGTGTCTTATCACCAGATGGGTATTCCGACCGCAATGTTCACACCGATTTTTGTTATTTCGCGAATCACGGGTTGGGCGGCGCACATTATGGAACAGCGAGTTGATGGAAAGATTATTCGTCCATCAGCTAATTACACTGGGCCAGAAGATCTTCAGTGGGTTGACATTAAAGATCGGTAATCGGTCTTTAATTTCTAGAATCCTAGATGAAAGCCAGGCAACGCCTGGCTTTTTTATGTCTTTATATTTTTGTTTTTAGTTTGTTTATTGTTCATTGCTTTTATTTGCTATTGATAAAACCTGATCTCGATCAATTGATTTACTACTTAATTTATCCCGCCTGGTTTGAACTGATCTGGATCAGTTTATTCAACTGCTCAGACAGTAATATTGTCTCCGCAATATCAATAATTGATTGGAGATAAATATAATGAAGTTTTCTGTTTTGGGGTTAGCCGTTCTTTCTGCGCTAGTTGTACCCGCTTTTGCCGATAATCATGATTCCGACTGGACCTTTCGAATTGGCGCAGCACACGTTTCTCCGAATGACGACAGTGGTTCGGTATTGGGTGATGATGGCGTTGCAGTAGATAGCAGTACAGGACTGGGTTTTAGTTTTGAATATGCAATCAATAACCGTTGGGGCTTTGAGGTTCTTGCCGCTTTACCTTTTGCGCACGATATTAAAGGTACCGGAGACCTCAGTGGATTAAGTATCGGAGAAGTGAAACATCTTCCACCAACATTTTCGGCACTTTACTATTTAAACGATGAGAAAACGTTTCATCTTGGATTTGGATTGAATTACACAACTTTTGTTGACGACAAAACAAGTAATGCACTAACGACAACTTTAGGAGCAACTTCAACGGATTTAGAACTTGATGATTCTTTTGGTTTCGCTTTAAAAGCAGGATTTGATCTTCCAATCTCTGATGAATGGTCTTTCAATGGCAACTTGTATTATTTGGATATTAGTACGGATGCCGATGTGATTGTTGATGGTAATGTCGCAACAACGGTTGATGTCGATATTAATCCATGGGTAGTGATGGTCGGCGTGAGTACTCAGTTTTAAATGGATTTATAATTTTCATTTTAAAATTTCAATCATAACTAACGCCATGTTGAGAAGGGTTTTTCCGATTTATCGGGGAAACTCTTTTTACTACCCTTGATTGGCTATGCGTAAAGTATGTTTTCCACTCGTATTATTTGTTCTTCAATACGCCAAGTAATATCAAACTCATACAGCTTGACGCCATAAGTTTTTTGATCGGCTTTATTTCTTTTGTATGCAGGTCTGGGATCTTGCGCAAGAACTTGAATGATAAATTGCTTAAGTCTCGGATAAGTTGAATTAACTTGTTGTAAAAACTGTTCGGCTTGTTGAGTAAACTCGACTTTTATTCTTGTCTCTGGCGCTAGTTTCGCCATGCCGCCATGTGCATCAGCGATACTATCGGAATATGGAATGTAAGGTTTAATATCAATGACTGGTGTTTGATCGAGAAGGTCGGCAATACCCAAATGTAAAATCGTTTGCCCATTTTCTATAAGTACTTTATTTAATGGAACGACTGACATGCCGATATTATTTGGACGAAAACTACTGCGAGTTGCAAAGACACCTATTTTTTGATTACCTCCAAGGCGAGGCGGTCTTACTAACGGAGCGTGCGTTCGATCTAAGTGGTTGTGAAATAAAAACAAGATCCACAAATGGCTGTACTGCGCTATGTCTCGAATATAGTCGGGATGATTAAACGGAGGGTTTAACTCGAGTTGCATGCTAGCTTCTGTAACGAGTCCTGGTTGCCGGGGAATAGAAAATTTTTCTTTGAAAGGAGAGTGAATAACTCCTATGGTTTCTAAGTTAACACTCTCCATATTATTGATTAATTTTTTCGGTCGAATTGAAGATGGAATGAAACCGGAACCGCTGAACTAATAGAGGATAGTTTAGCGAGTTCTTTTAACTTTTCGATACCAGGCACGAGATCAAAAGATTTTGCATCAATAATAACCGGAGCTACTGTAGATACTAATAGTTGGTTCTTATTTTTCCGGATTATGGAAACATCAGTTGTAAGATCGACTTCTTTTCCGTGCAATGACAATTTAAACTTAATTGGCACCGTGCGAGACTCTCCTTTTTTTAACTGAGCGAGGAGTTTGGTATCGATCATAGTTGAAACATTCGCCTGGTTGTATTTTGAGGTATTGAATAAATGTTTCTTCATTCTTTCATTTCGAATCTCGATATTGGTTTCCACACTGTTCAAATCAACAGAGATGTTTGCCTTTCCATCTTTATATACATCACCCGAAAGAGTTTTAAATGTATTGACTTCTGCTATGGAAGACTTTTTTGTCGAAACAAAATGGAGCTTTGATTTATCGCTGTTTAATTGCCACAAGGATTTATCGGAGGCCGTTCCTGATGTGACAAATAACAACCCGATTATAACAAGGGACAATTGTCGTGCTAAGGTGAGGTTTTTCATGGGGATTGCCTTTAAATTTCTGAATATGAGTAAGAATTTATCACCATTGATTTTATCCGTAAATGCTTTAACCTTTTCTGTCTCTAATTTGAGTGAGTCGACTTAGTATTGTGAATATTATTCTGTGTTTTGGCGATAGTTTAGTCTTTGGTGAGCACGATGTCGAAAAGGGTGGTTGGGTTGACCGTCTTAAAGTGGATGCTTTTAAGTCCTATCTTTCTAACAAGTCAGAATTATCTTCTAAGAATGGGGAAGCTGACAACCGTTCTCAGACGTATTTACCGACTCGTACTTATAATCTGGGGATTGCTGGCGAAACGACCGATGGATTGGTTGCTCGTTTAGAAAGTGAACTAACTGCTCGTTTCGTTCGAGGGCAACGTCATCATGTGATTTTGGCGTATGGCTTGAACGATATCGTGATTCATAAAAACAAAAATCGCGTTCCACTCGAAATATTTGTTCGACATATGCAACGAGCAATCGATGTGATTAAAGAAAAGTCGTGCGAACCTTTATTAATGACAATGCCAATCATTCCCGATGAGATGAGCGGTCAAGTAAATTGCCATGGACAAATTCGTCAGCAAGAGGACAGTGTAATATTCAATCAAGCATTGCTTGAATTAACTGAAAGCAATCAAGTTCAATGCATCGATGTATCGAGTTTTCTTGGCAGAGAGGAGCAAAAGGATGGCTCGATTTGGGCGGCCGATGGTGTTCATTTGACTGCTGAGGCACATCGGTTCATTTACAAAGGCATTCGCGCGGCGTTTTCTGACTGGTTCGATAATCATTAATGCCATCGAGTTGACGGCGATCAAGCACTGCGTGAATCTATGAGATTCTAGGAAAATCCCCTTCGTATTAATAAGTTAACTCCATTATAATGAAAGTAATTAACGCGAAAGCGTCTCGACTCCGTCACAGGATCGAGCAATAATGGACTGGTCTGAGTTTGTTATGCGGCTCAGATCTCTATAATCACCCATTTTAACAACTGGAAGGCGCACTATGTCAGGTGGAGTTTTATCGAATTGGGACGATATCCTTTTATTGGATGATCAACTTACAGAAGAAGAGCGGATGATCCGTGACTCGGCTCGCCAATACGCTCAGGAAAAGCTATTGCCTAGAGTATTAGAAGCCAATCGCCATGAAAAATTTGATGTCGAAATTATGCGCGAGCTTGGTGCTTTAGGTCTGTTAGGGTCAACCATCGAAGGCTATGATTGTGCAGGTACCAGTTATGTCGCCTATGGTCTTATTGCTCGTGAAGTCGAGCGCGTCGATTCTGGCTATCGATCGGCTTGTAGTGTGCAGTCGTCATTGGTGATGTACCCAATTTATAAGTGGGGTACTGAAGAGCAGCGTCAAAAGTTTTTGCCAAAGTTAGCATCCGGTGAGTTTATCGGATGTTTTGGATTGACTGAACCCGATGCGGGCTCAGATCCTGCGGGAATGAAAACTCGCGCCAAGAAAGTGGACGGTGGATATTCTCTGACGGGCTCTAAAATGTGGATCACCAACTCACCAGTCGCTGACGTTTTCGTGGTGTGGGCCAAAGACGACGCCGGCGATATTCGCGGTTTCGTTCTCGAAAAAGGCATGGAAGGGCTAACGGCGCCTAAAATTGAAGGTAAGTTTTCTCTTCGCGCATCGATTACGGGTGAAATCGTCATGGATAATGTGTTTGTTCCCGAGGAGAATAAATTTCCCGAAGTTAAAGGTCTAAAAGGTCCTTTCAGTTGTTTGAACATGGCGAGATATGGTATTTCCTGGGGCGCAATGGGGGCCGCAGAGGCCTGTTGGCACGCTGCTCGACAATATACATTGGATCGTAAACAGTTCGATCGTCCGTTAGCTGCCACTCAACTGGTGCAGAAAAAATTGGCAGATATGCAAACGGAGATAACTTTAGGTTTACAGGCCTCTCTGAGGGTTGGTCGGTTAATCGATGAGGGGCGGTTCGTTCCTGAGATGATTTCACTGGTTAAGCGGAATGCGTGTGGTAAAGCGCTTGATGTCGCTCGCACAGCACGAGATATGCACGGTGGAAACGGCATTAACGATGAATATCATGTCATTCGACATATGATGAATTTGGAAGCGGTTAATACTTACGAAGGAACCCATGATATTCATGCCCTAATTCTTGGCCGTGCACAAACGGGCTTACAAGCTTTCAAATAACTTAAAGTTGTTGATTTAACAGTTTGAAAAGCCGGTATATTTGCCGGCTTTTTTGTTGGAGGT
Organism: Pleionea sediminis; assembly: GCF_007570825.1. Classification (GTDB taxonomy): domain Bacteria; phylum Pseudomonadota; class Gammaproteobacteria; order Enterobacterales; family Kangiellaceae; genus Pleionea; species Pleionea sediminis. Next base: position 94,619 of record NZ_SUNB01000006.1, read on the forward strand.
ATGTTTCCGGAGCGGGTTTTGCTATTTAATTAAATCTATGTGCTATTCTTAGTTAATATGCTCATTAATTATAAAAGCGGAGCTTTATGATTGAGTTATCGGTGCTGGTTTTGGCGGGAGGCGAATCCAGTCGGCTGAAAGTTTGCAAGCAGATGATCGACTATCACGGCAATACCTTGATTGCTCAAGCTTGCCGCAGGGCACTATCGGTCTCTGATAATGTTACCGTAGTCACCGGGGCTTATCGGCATCGTGTTGAAGCTGAAGTGAGTAAATTTAACGTTAATATTTTGTACACTGAAAACTGGAAACAGGGCATTGCTGTTTCGCTGGCTTATGCGGTAAAGCGAGAGTTTAATGTCGACCGACTGCTGATAATGTACTGTAATCAGCCATTTATCCCCGCAGAGCACTATAAGGCGTTGGTGGAGGCTTCGAAGAAAGAGCCCAAAAAAATCATCGCTTCTTCCGTTGATGGACGGCTGACGATTCCTGCGGTAATTCCTCACCATCTTTTTTACGAGCTGACGACACTTGAAAAAGAAGAAACTGCCGATTTGATCATTCAGGATCGAGAAGCAGAAGTTATCGCTATCGATTGTCCGCAAGCTGAGTTTAGTGTGAATACGCCCGCCGATATGGCCAAATTACGCAGTTAATTTTTGAAAAAAAACTACTTTTCTTTCATTTTTCACCAGTATTTATATCCATTTTCATTGTTAAACAGCCGCTTATGTCTCAGGTATCAATTTATTCTGAGCAATGAATCTTGTATAATTACGCACCCGAATTTCAGCAAGTTGCTGCCAAATGGGTTATTTTTGGCTATTTTTAGCAGCATCTTCTTAATAAATTTGTACTTAAACGAGGAATAAAACGTGTTAGAAGCCTATCGTAAGCATGTTGATGAGCGCGCGGCAGACGGGATACCTCCCAAACCTTTAAATGCTGAGCAAACCAATGACTTGGTCGAATTACTAAAAAATCCTCCAGCGGGTGAAGAAGACTTTCTGGTTGAGTTGATCACTCATCGCGTACCTCCTGGTGTTGATGAAGCGGCTTACGTAAAAGCAGGTTTCTTATCGGCCATCGCGAAAGGTGAAGCTACCTCACCACTGATTGATAAAGAACACGCTGTTAAGTTGTTGGGCACCATGTTAGGCGGCTATAACATTTCGACTTTGGTTGAGTTGCTAGATGACAGTGAATTAGCAAAACTTGCGGGTGAGCAATTAAAGCACACTATTTTAATGTTTGATGCTTTCCACGATGTTGCTGACAAAGCGAAAGCCGGTAATGAGGTTGCAAAAGACGTCATTCAATCTTGGGCTGATGCTGAATGGTTTAAAAAGCGCGATGCGCTTCCAGAAAAAATTACCGTCACCGTATTTAAAGTTCCTGGCGAAACGAATACCGACGATTTGTCGCCAGCACAAGACGCTTGGTCTCGTCCTGACATTCCATTGCACTCATTAGCGATGTTGAAAAATCCACGGGAAGGCTTAGAAGGTAATCCGCTAGAAACTATCGAAAAATTGAAAGAGAAAGGTCATCCTGTTGCTTATGTAGGTGACGTTGTTGGAACGGGCTCTTCACGTAAGTCAGCGACGAATTCGGTTCTTTGGTGCACCGGTGAAGACATTCCTTACGTACCGAATAAGCGCGGCGGAGGTTTCTGTTTAGGTGGCAAAATTGCGCCAATTTTCTTCAATACAATGGAAGATGCGGGTGCGTTACCCATTGAAGTTGATGTCGATAAAATGGAAATGGGCGATGTCATTGATATTTACCCATACGAAGGTAAAGTTGAAAAAGACGGAAATGTCATTTCTGAATTTAAACTAAAAACTTCCGTTATGATTGACGAAGTTCAAGCGGGTGGCCGAATCCCAATGATCGTTGGTCGTGGATTAACAGCCAATGCACGTGAATTCTTGGGTTTACCAGAAGCTGACTTTTTCCGTAAACCGGCTGATGTTAAAGATTCAGGTAAAGGATTTACGCTAGCGCAGAAAATGGTAGGCAAAGCCTGCGGTGTTGCTGGTGTTCGTCCTAATCAATACTGTGAGCCGAAAATGACAACTGTCGGTTCTCAAGATACAACCGGTCCAATGACTCGTGATGAATTAAAAGATTTAGCCTGTTTAGGTTTTACTGCTGACTTGGTGATGCAGTCTTTCTGTCATACCGCGGCTTATCCAAAACCTGTTGATGTCGACACTCAACACACCTTGCCTGATTTTATTCGTAACCGTGGCGGTGTGTCATTACGTCCAGGCGATGGAATTATTCATAGTTGGTTAAATCGCATGTTGCTTCCCGATACGGTTGGAACGGGTGGTGACTCTCATACTCGCTTCCCAATGGGGATTTCTTTCCCTGCAGGCTCTGGTTTGGTTGCTTTTGCTGCGGCAACGGGCGTTATGCCATTGGATATGCCTGAATCTGTATTGGTTCGTTTTAAAGGTGAGATGCAACCTGGAATCACGCTACGTGATTTGGTACATGCAATTCCTTATTATGCGATTCAAGAAGGTTTATTAACGGTTGAAAAGTCTGGCAAGAAAAATGTATTTTCAGGTCGTATTCTAGAGATTGAAGGTCTTGAAAAGTTAACCGTTGAGCAAGCGTTTGAGTTATCTGATGCGTCAGCAGAACGTTCTGCGGCGGGTTGTACTATTAAACTTTCTGAAGAATCAGTAACCGAATACCTTCAGTCAAACATTGTGTTGCTTAAGTGGATGATTGCAAATGGTTACGGCGATGAGCGCACTATTTCTCGTCGAATTGAAAAAATGGAAGAGTGGTTAGCGAATCCAGAATTAATGGAAGCGGATAAAGACGCAGAGTACGAAGCTGTTATCGAAATCGATTTGAATAACTTAAAAGAGCCGGTGTTATGTGCGCCTAACGATCCTGACGATGCACGTTTGTTAAGTGAAGTCGCTGGTGACACGGTTGACGAAGTTTTCATTGGTTCTTGTATGACGAATATTGGTCACTTCCGCGCTGCAGGTAAGTTGTTAGATAAAGTTGAGCCAGGTACTTTGGCAACGACTTTATGGATTGCTCCTCCAACAAAGATGGATCAGCATCAATTGATGGAAGAAGGTTACTACAACATTTTTGGTAAATCAGGAGCGCGTTTAGAAATGCCGGGCTGTTCATTGTGTATGGGTAACCAAGCGCGAGTTAAGCCTAAGTCGACCGTGGTTTCTACCTCTACTCGAAACTTCCCGAACCGTTTAGGTCAAGGTGCTAATGTTTACTTAGCTTCAGCAGAGTTAGCTTCGGTATCTGCGGTATTAGGTAAGTTACCTTCAGTACAAGAGTACATGGAATATGCGAAAGAAATCGACAGCATGTCAGATGATATCTACGTGTACATGAACTTCCATGAAATGGAAGAGTATCAAAAGCTCGCTAACTCAGTGACTATACCGGTTGCTAATCAAGTAACTGTAGAAGCTTAGTTAAGCAGTGAATTGATCGTTAAAAAACCCGCTTTTAAGCGGGTTTTTTTGTAGCGTTTGATTTTACTTTCGGTTATAAATTTTCAATTGTTCTTGTTGTTAAACTTATAGCTTTTAAAAAATTGAGTGGATTAACCAATTGAGTTTGCTACAAGGAAAGCTGCTTGCTGAATAGGCGATGATTATGACTAAGAATAATGTTTACAAGCCGCCTGAGGCCGAATTGCAGCCTCTGGACTCATCTCAAAACATTAAGTTCGAGAAAGTTGCGACAGGTCAACGACTCATTATTTATGCGATACTGATTTATTTTAGTGCAGTCGCTTTGCGTTTTGTCATTGGCCCCTTTGTCTTGATTTTTGTACTAGTATCCCTGGTAATTTCGATTATCGGTGTCGCGAAAATGCTTGATGGTATGGAAAGTCATATCGTTACCAGAATATTTGTTTTCTTTTTACTTTTTGTTCCGCTAATTAATCTTCTGACACTATTAAGCTTAAATTCAAGAGCTTCAAAAAAATTGAAGAGTGCGGGTTACACAATAGGACTTCTAGGAGCAAAAAGGCCTGGTTAGGTAGAAATTGCAGTATTAGAAAAGAGAAATTAACATTGGGTTGACCGGATTGTTAATATTAATTAAGAAGCGGTTTGTTATGATAAAATTTCGATTATAAAAAGCTTCAATATAAAAGAGCCTCGCTTTTTGGTATGTTCAAAAAATATTAAATAAAAAGGAAACACTATGTTTCGGTACCTAACTTTTTTCATTCTATGTTTATCTATTTTAAGTTGTGCGGTTTCTCCTACAGGGCAAAAACAGTTATTACTTTTTTCGGGTGATCAAATGTCACAAATGGGAATTACTGCTTATTCTCAAATGAAAGAGCAGCAGAAGGTTGTGTCGAACAAAAGAACATTAGAGTATGTTCGGTGTGTTACGAATAGGTTGTTGCAACATTTACCCAGCGAGCTGAAAGGTCAAACCTGGGAAGTGAATGTTTTTCAAGATGACTCACCCAATGCTTTTGCTTTGCCAGGTGGTAAAATTGGTGTGCACACAGGTATGTTAGATACTGCTAATTCACCTGCAATGTTAGCGGCTGTCATCGGTCATGAAATAGGGCATGTTTGGGCGAACCATGGTAACGCCCGAATGAGCCAAACAGCATTGGCGCAGCAAGGCTTGCAACTCGTTTCTATTATTGCCGGTGAACCAACTCCCGAAAAGCAAATGGCACTCGGTGCCTTGGGACTAGCGACAAAAGGTGTGGTATTAAAATACAGTCGTAAGCATGAAAAAGAAGCTGACTCATTGGGGGTGCGTTTGATGGCTCAAGCTGGATTTGATCCAAGTGAAGCGGTGACCTTATGGCAAAAAATGGCACAAATGAGCGAGGGATCGATGCCCGAGTTTTTATCAACTCATCCGTCGGAAGAGGCTCGTATTAAAAAGATAACCAGCCAATTAAAAAATGTTTTGCCGATGTATCAGCAAGCTATATCTTCAGGGCGAGCTCCTTTGTGTCGTCGTTGATTAGCGGGGCATTTTAAATGTTAAATTAAACTCTAATAGTGATAATAAATAATAAACTAGGAATAAACTATGAAATCAAATTCAAATAATATAATGCTTAGTGTTTGGGACGCAGACGGTACTCCTTTAGGTTCCTATTCAGATTCAACAAAAGGACTACCAGTGATTGACTTTCAATTTAAAACAAGTTTGTTAGACGATGGTGGGAGTAATGATTTTAATGATAAATACTCTCCTTGCGTAATTGTCACTGAACAAGGGCCGCATACGCCTATGATGTTACAGCAGTATGCAGAAGGGAAAGATATAAAGAAGGTTGAAATTAAATTTTATACTCGAATTGGTGGTAAGAAGGAAAACTATAAAACATGGACATTTGAAAACGTTAAAGTTGTTGAGCTGGAGCTAAATGATTTCGATGGAGATATGGAAACAGGTACACAAGTGTTAAGTTTTAATTTTTCGAAAGTAGAAATGACATGCTTGAATAAGATGTTCAATGACAAGGATTATGACAGTCGAAAGTGAATCTTATTTATGGGGCACTGACTGTAATTTAAACGAATAATATTTTGAAATAATGGTACTTCCATTTATTGAGCCAAATTCCATATTTAACATTCACTTAATCTCTTATATGCCTTTAAGTTAGGTCGACATATCTGGCGATTCGTTCCGAATCGTTTTTAAGTTCTCTAAGCTTTGCCCAAGTTTGTCATAAGAAAAGGCATTTGGGCATGATTGCCAATTTACTTCAAGAATTTGCTGCGCCTCTTTCGACCGAGCAGGTCAACAAGGTGAAAGATGCGATCGGTGACCTCTCAATAGAACAGGTGAACTGGTTAAGCGGCTATCTGGCGGGATTAGCCGCGACGGGCTCTGCTGTTGGGCTAAAAGATGTGAGCGCGGTTGTCGGTCAGGCGGGGTCTCTTGAGCAGTCAAGTCAGTCTTTAGCTCAAAAATCAGCATTACAAACTCCGACGTCGCAGCAAAAACAGCGAGTGGTAACTTCGACGATTTTATACGCCTCGCAAACGGGGAATGCGCGTGGTGTGGCAGAAAAGCTGTATCAATTTCTCTTACAAGCGAATAACAAAGCTGTTCTTGTCGATGTTGCAGATTACAACCCCAAGTTACTTAAAAAAGAACAGCGAGTATTTCTTATTACCAGTACTCATGGTGAAGGAGAGCCACCGGACGATGCCATCGAGCTTCACGAGTTTATCAATAGCAAGAAAGCGCCAGACTTATCGTCTTTGGAGTTTGCGGTGCTTTCGCTGGGCGACTCCAGTTACGAGTACTTTTGCCAGACTGGTAAAGACTTCGATGAGGCATTTGCTCGGTTGGGCGGAAAGCGGTTGTTTGATCGTGTGGATTGCGATGTTGATTACTTAAATGAAACTCAAGCTTGGTCGAAGCAAGTTCTTGAACACCTTGAGCGAGAAAACAATTTAGCTGAATGCTCGACAAACGCTTCGGTGAACATTGCCACAGAGCAAGCTCCACACTTAAGGGTGGTGGAACCTGATAATTCTTCATTTGATAAGTTCAATCCTTACCCAGCCAAGGTATTGGATGTTGTGTCGATAACAGCCAGCGGTTCGACAAAACCGACGCTGCATGTCGAAGTTGATCTAGAAGAATCAGGCCTCACTTATCAACCGGGAGATGCCTTGGGTGTTTGGCCTGTTAATCAGGATGAGTTAGTTAAGCAAACACTTAATGCGCTCTCTTTAGACGGAACTGTGGAAGTTACTGTGGGAGAAGAAACAAAGTCATTATTTGAAGCACTGAAGAATGACCTGGAGCTCACACAAGTAGGACCCCAGTTTGTTAGTTGGTTGGCTAATTTTAGTGGAAGTTCAGAATTAATCTCTATCGCTCAAGATAGAGCTAAGTTATCTAAATTTATCTTGAAGTTTCAAGTGCCTGAACTATTGGCTAAGTATTTTGATGTAGTAAGCCGTCCTTCCTTCGACGCCCAAACTTTTATATCGCAATTGCGCCGCATAACTCCTCGTCTGTATTCTATCGCCAGTAGTCAGGACGAAGTCGATGAAGAGGTGCACTTAACGGTTGGTCTGGTGCGAGAATTCCGTAATGGAAGCGAGCGTAATGGAGCCGCAAGTACATTGTTATCGCAGTTGCAAACAGATGATGTCGTCAAAGTCTTCGTCGAAAAAAATAAAAACTTCAAATTACCTGAGAACAGTAGCACCAAAATTATTATGGTAGGCGCTGGTACTGGAATAGCTCCCTATCGTGGATTTATGCAACAACGTGCTGCCGATAATGCTGCCGGTAATAGTTGGCTGATATTCGGTAACCCACATTTTTCGACCGACTTTTTGTATCAGTTAGAATGGCAGCAATATTTAAAAAAAGGCGTTCTATCAAAAATTGATTTAGCATTTTCTCGCGATCAGTCAGAAAAAGTATATGTGCAAGATAAAATTCGAGAGCATTCGAAAGCTATTTATGAGTGGATTCAAGAGGGCGCTCACTTATACGTGTGTGGCAATAAAGATCGACTGGGGCAAGCAGTAGAAAATGCGTTTATTGAAGTACTCAAGACTCAAGGTGATAAAACCGAAGAGCAAGCCAAAGCAACCCTGACTGAAATGAAAAAAGCGGGTCGTTATCAGAAGGACGTATACTAATGTCAGACTCTAAAACAACGGATATTTTCGAGAAAGAATTGCCTGAAGGGCTTGCAGAAAATGAATACATTAAAGATCGTTCGGACTATTTGCGAGGAACCATTAAAGAAAGCTTAGCCAATCCAGTAACCGGACAAGTTGCTATTGACGATCAACAGCTTATTAAGTTTCATGGTATTTATCAGCAAGACGATCGTGATTTAAGAAATGAAAGACGTAAACAAAAACTAGAGCCTTTGTACAGTTTTATGCTTCGTGCACGCGTGCCTGGGGGGATAGCATCTCCAGCGCAATGGTTGACGATGGATAAAATCGCGTCTGATTTTGGTAACAACACCATTCGATTAACAACACGTCAAGCTTTCCAATTGCACGGTATTGTGAAAAATAATTTGCGGCCGACAATGCAGGCAATGGACCAGGTTTTACTCGATTCAATCGCTGCGTGTGGTGATGTAAATAGAAACGTGATGTGCAATCCAAATCCTGTTGAATCTAAAGCACATCAAGAAGTCTATCAGTGGGCTGTTCGAATTAGCGAGCATTTATTGCCCAAAACTAAAGCCTATCACGAAATTTGGTTGAACGGTGAAAAGTACTCAACGAGTCTAAATGAAACCGCTGAGAAAACGGATGAGCCTATTTATGGAAAACATTATTTACCTAGAAAATTTAAAACGGTGGTTGCCATTCCTCCCTATAATGACGTTGACGTTTATGCTCACGATTTAGGATTTATCGCGATCATAAAAGAAGGACGATTATTGGGATTCAATGTGACCGTTGGTGGTGGAATGGGGATGTCTCATGGCGATCCCGAAACGCATCCGCGTGTTGCTGATGTCATTGGTTTTTGTTTTCCGCAGCAAGTGTTAGCTGTCGCAGAGCAAGTAATAAAAATACAGCGAGATTATGGCAATCGTGTGCAACGAAAATTGGCTCGTTTCAAATATACGATTGCCAGCCGAGGGATTGACTGGTTCAAGGAGGAGCTGAACCATCGGCTTGGTTGGAAACTATTAACCGAACAACCTTTTGAGTTTGTCAGCAACAGTGATCGTTATGGTTGGATTCAAGGTTACGATAGCCGTTGGCATTTAAATTTGTATATAGAGAACGGGCGTATAAAAGACGAGGGTGAATATCGATTGCGTACGGGACTTAGAGAAATTGCAAAAGTTCATACCGGGGACTTTCGTTTGACTGCCAACCAAAACTTAATTATTGCCAATATTACAGAAGAAAATAAGTCTGTGATTGAACAGCTCGTTAACGAACATAAGATAAAAATTGGTGATGAAGTTTCTAAGCTTCGACGTCATGCAATGGCGTGTGTTAGTTTACCAACGTGCAGTTTGGGAATGGCAGAAGCGGAGCGTTATATGCCTTCTTTGCTGGATCAAGTTGAGCTCTTATTAGAAAAGCATGAGTTAAGCGAGCAACCGATTACAATGCGTATGACGGGATGTCCTAATGGCTGTGCAAGACCCTACCTTGCTGAAATAGGACTGGTTGGTAAAGGGCCGGGAAAATACAATTTATTTTTGGGTGCCGGTCATCATGGCGAGCGGCTGGGTGTTATTTATCGTGATAATATTGGTGAAAAAGATATTTTGTCATTACTCGATGAATTATTTTTCGATTATCGAAGTAATCGAAATAGTAATGAATTCTTTGGTGATTATTTAGTTCGAGTCGGTGTTGTTTCTCCTTCATATACTGCTGCTGATTTTCATTTTGAACTTAAAACAGCAAAAGCCGTTTGAGTTTTTAAATGATAGGGATTATGTAGTCATGACATTAAGCTGTGCAAATTCGTTCTCTTCAACTGAGCTGGTTAATTCCTTTGACTTTGAGCAGGCAAATTATCAGTTACGCTCTATGCCAGCTTTACAGCGTATTGAATGGTGTTTTGAGTATTTACCCGGCAATCATATTTTAACGTCAAGTTTTGGCGCACAATCGGCAGTGAGTCTACATTTGTTGACTCGAGTTGATCCAAATATTTCTGTGGTGTTAATTGATACCGGTTATTTGTTTAAGGAAACGTATCAATTTATTGATCAATTGACAGAACAATTGAATTTAAATTTAATTGTCTTTCGCTCTTCAATAAGTCCGGCCTGGCAGGAAGCTCGATATGGTGAATTGTGGCAGCAAGGTGTTTCTGGAATAGAACAATACAATCGTTTGAATAAAGTCGAACCTTTACAAGGTGCCTTGAGTCAATTGCAAGCAGGTACCTGGTTTGCCGGTTTGCGACGTCAGCAATCATCAACTCGCCAACATATTGAATTGATACGACAACAAGAATCTCGGTTCAAAATTCATCCGATTGCTGACTGGACTACAAAAGATATGCATCGATATTTAACTGAACATCGATTGCCTTATCACCCGTTATGGGAGAAAGGCTATGTTTCTATCGGTGATGTGCATACGACGCGGCCGATTTCTGGTGAATTGGCGGAAGAAGACACACGATTTTTTGGGTTAAAAAGAGAGTGTGGTATTCATGAGTTGTAATTAAATATCAATTTACAATATTACGACCGGTTCTGAGACGGATAATGTTCGTCAAACGGCTCCTAAATGAGGTAAGATAGGTGAAAATGATCATTCACCTATCTTATTTCGGAAGCGTATGACGTTACTGATTATTTATCTTATTCTTGCCATTGGCGTATCTTTTGTTTGTTCCATTCTTGAAGCTGTCTTACTGTCTGTTAATGACTCTTATGTTGCGATGTTGGAATCTGATGGAAAGAGTTACGGTAAGTTATTACGTGCCATGAAAGACGACATCGATCGACCATTGGCCACAATATTAAGTCTTAATACTATTGCGCATACTGTTGGTGCTGCAGGTGTTGGAGCTCAATCACAAGTCGTATTCGGGAATGCTTACTTGAGCATTACTTCAGCGGTTTTAACTTTTTTGATTTTAATTTTCTCAGAAATCATTCCTAAAACTCTTGGGGCTCGATTTTGGCGAACTTTGGCTGGTCCGAGTGCGAAAACATTACAGATTTTAATGCTTTTGTTGGCTCCTTTAGTGTGGTTTTGTCAAAAGATTACAGGATTAATTGGAAGTGGTGGACATAGCATCAGTTTTACTCGCGAAGAATTTGCCGCAATGGCCGACCGCGGCGCTGAGCAAGGTGTTCTAGAAGAAAATGAAGCAACGGCTTTTAAAAATATGGTGAAGTTTAAATCGTTGTTTGCCAAAGACGTTATGACACCGAGGCCAGTAGTGGTTTCTTTTGATCGTTCAATGACCGTCGGGGATTCGATTGGTCAAATGGAAGGGTTGTATTTTTCTCGCTTTCCAATTTACGGAGAGCATAAAGAAGACATCAAAGGATATGTGTTAAAGCACGATGTATTATTAGAAGCTGCACGAGGTAATAGTGATAAGCCGTTAAACAGTTTAAAGCGCGATTTGTTAGCTGTAATCGATACAACGTTGCTCAAAGATTTGTTTGAAGAGTTGGTCGAACGTCATGAGCACTTGGCGGCATTGGTTGATGAATATGGTGGACTGACGGGTATAGTCACCATGGAAGATATCGTAGAAACTTTACTCGGTATGGAAATCATGGATGAAGTTGATGCAATTGAAGATATGCAATCACTTGCTCGTAAGCAATGGGAAAAACGTGCAAAACGAGTTGGGTTAAAAACGCCAGAAGATTCATTTGAGAATGCTCGAAAGATCGAATAGATCACAAATTAGGAATTTTGTGATTCATAACCATCCGTATTAAACACTTCTGATTTATTTCCTCTTGGCGTTCAACTAAGAGCTTTCTTTAGGGAGATTTGAACGCCATGGTTTGCACAAAGCTCTTTCATCTTTATTCTCCAGCCCACTGAGACAGCACTTAAGTTTGTTCCTAGTTTTGGGATTATACAAGGGGGCCGGCAGACGCGTTATAAAATAGGTATTGAGTGAATGTATGTCGATATATAAGATAGATCCTCAGTATACAAGCAAAGATACTAAATTACTGTTCTGTTGATTGAATAATCTATACGAGGTATTTCGCTCCTAACCTAATAAGGTGTTTTTGATAAGTTTTCTGAATTTTGAATTTTTAGAAATGATAGGTTTTAAAAAAAAATCTATTACAAACCTTGAGCTATAAAGGAGTAGCAAAGCAAAAATTGTCAACTTTTACCGTGGAATCATTCTCTTTTTTTTCGGGTTTTAAGCTAAAGTAGAGATATACGTAAGTTTAAGAGGTATTACACGTGACTAAGTACGTTTCAATTTTATTCTTTCTAGTGGGATTTATAGTTTTAAATCCCTCCAGTTCTTATGCGGAAGTTATTTCTTCTGTCGAAAAGATGTCATATCAGGATCGACCATTTTCGCTGAAATACAAATCATCGATTGCCAACGAATATCGTTTTGAATTGCCTAGAGTGGATGTCGAGCGAAATATGGCAAAGGCTCTTGATACAAAGCGCGGCCAAGGCCCGTACTTATTTGCTGAACCCTATTATCCGGCAAAGTCGAGACTGGACGATATTCGCTGGACTGAAGTATCAGGAACGTCTGTTTGGCGCATTCGATTCAGTTCTCCTAATGCAAAATCTTTGAATATTGGATTAACTGATTTATTTTTACCCCAAGATGCAAAAGTTTATTTTTATACGCCAGACGGCTCTCAAATAACCAGATTTGATGAACGCTCTAACAAAAGTCATGGTCAACTTTGGACTCCGGCCTTTCACTCCAATGAGCTTATTATGGAGCTTAATGTCCCCAGTCATTTGCAAAAATACGTGACTTTCAATATTAAGTCAGTGAACCAGGGATTCAGAAGTATTAAGCCTTCGGCAATGGAGAAGTCGGGTGATTGTAATATTAATGTAATCTGTCCGGTTGCTGATGATTGGCGTAACGAAATCCGTGCGGTTGCACGCATATTAATTAATGGTAGCGGATTGTGTACAGGTACTTTGGTAAATAACGTTGCGGGTGACAATACGCCTTATTTCTTGTCGGCAAATCACTGCGGAATTACTAATAGCACGGCATCTACCATCGTATTCTATTGGAATTTTGAGACTTCTCAATGCAATATGAATACGGATGTCGCCGATGGCAGTTTAACTCAGTTCCAGTCGGGCTCAACATTCCGAGCGCGCTCAGAACCTTCTGACTTTTCTTTAGTGGAACTCGACTCAAATCCAGAAGCAGCTTTTAATGTGCACTTTGCCGGCTGGGATGCTACCGATACAACGCCAAATTCAGTGGTGGCGATTCATCACCCCTCGGGCGATGAAAAACGCATCAGCTTTGAAAATGATACTCTGACTATTACGTCATATGGAGAAAACGCTACTAATCCGAATGGAACGCATTTTCGAGTGGGCGCTTGGGATTTGGGAACAACCGAAGGTGGTTCTTCAGGCTCTGCAATTTGGAACTCCGATAAGCGTGTCGTTGGTACCCTACATGGCGGTTTGGCGGCATGTTCTGCGCCTAATGATCCTGACTGGTATGGTCGAGTTTCTGTTCAATGGCTAGGCGGCGGAACAGCTTCAACTCAGCTAAAGGCGTGGCTTGATCCAGACGATACTGGTGTTCTTTCTTTGGACGGTTTTGATGGCTGTGATGCACCAACCGGTACGGTAACATTGTCCAGTTCGGCGATAAATGTTGGCGATGAAGTGACAGGCACGGTTGATGCGACAGGTGGATCGGGTGCAGGATACACTTACAGTTGGGATTTCAATAATGATGGTACAGAGGACGGAACTGGCACTTCTGCTGCATTTACTTATTCTAGTGCCTATAGCGGTAACGTTATTGTTCGTGTTACAGATGGCGCTGGTTGTAAGTCAGTCGCTGTAGCATCCATAGTTGTCACAGGAAACTCAACCGGTGGTGGTTCTTCTGGCGGCGGTGGTTCATTAACCGGCCTCGTATTATTATTGTTGGCCAGAGCTTTCTTTATTCGACGTTACAATAAATAAAAAAAGGGTTGTGTGATGTATCGTTATCTTTTAATGGTGTTGTTGAGTACGTTGTTGTTGGGTTGTAAACACATGGAATCTGATGATCAAGGTACCAGCGAAATGAAGGGTGCTTATATTAAGATCTTTAACTCTGAAAATAAGAGTTTGATCTCATTGACGAATCCTGAAGACGTTATGCCCATTATAAAAATGATCGAGCAACGAGAAAAAGTGCTGTTAAAACGGTTGCCTATTTTTACTCATACGCTTGAAGTTTTTGACGGCAAGACGACTGCAACGTGGGAGTTCGTTGGTGAAGGTATCATTCAACCAACAAATATTAAAGGAACCGATTTGCAAAGAATCAGTTCGCCAGAATTGATAACGAAACATCTGAAATAAGCCTTTAGTTTTCCACCTCTACTCGGGTAGGGGTGGATTCACTCAGTTATCGAATTTTTTATTCCCTGGTTGTACTTTACTCTCGTGTTAGTAATTTCAATATTGGGAATTTACTTTTTCCGAAGTAAACACTGAGCGATAAGGTCTCGTTCGATTCAAAAGTATTTTCATCAATTATTGGAAATCGTCGCTTTCCGTTGGCGAATACTGCCATAATATGATGGTTTTTTAATATTCGACGACCAGTAGCTTGATTGCTGATCGTTAATGTCGCCCAACGCTCACCGCGCTCGTTACTCATAGTCACTGAGTGAATAATTTTGAAATCGCTGGCCTCTGGGTAGAGTTTTTCATCATTTTTAAATTTAATGACTTCAGAGTTAACGATTGATTGCTCAATCATCAGATTACTGGATAATTCGTCGGTACTGGCGGCATTGCTGGAGGGAATTAGCAAAAAAGAAGAGACGATAGCGATAAAAAGACTGTTTTTGTTCATTAGGAACACTCACCGTTGTATTTATTCTGAGTATCTAGGTTAGAACAACTACCTTAACCTAAACTGAACTCTATCACTATCGAGTCAATTTCTTGTCCTTCAATATGAGTTTGTATTTATAATCGTTCAGACCATAACTTATGAATCATTTTTACTGGTTCTTCATTGCCTTCATGTAGGAGCGAAGTTTTTTACCAACCTGTTCAACCGGGTGTCTTTGAATTAACTCATTAGTAGATAAAAGGTGTTCGTTATTAACGCCATGATCCGTCAAATCGAGTCCGTATCCAATAACGTCAGTTGACAATTGCGGCATGAGTTTTTCTCTAAGTAATGGAATGGCTGCATTTGAAAACAAGTAGTTTCCATATTCGGCCGTATCTGAAATGACAACATTCATTTCGTACAATCGCTTGCGCGCTATAGTGTTGGCAATTAATGGTGTTTCGTGAAGTGATTCATAGTAAGCTGACTCGGGCAAAATGCCGGATTCCACCATGACATCAAAAGCCAGTTCAACCCCAGCTTTAACCATTGCAACTAAAAAGATGCCTCTATCAAAATAGCTTTGCTCGGCAAATGTTTCTTCGCTGGTAGGAGCGGTTTCAAATCCTAATTGGTTAGTTGCCTTTCGCCAGGTTAAGAGATCTTTATCATCATTCTGCCAGTCTTGCATCATGGTTTCTGAAAACTGACCCGATAAAATATCATCCATATGTTTTTCGAATAAGGGGCGTACCTGCTGCTTGATTGATTCGGCGAGATCGAATGCGCGAAGTTTCGATGGGTTATTCAAGCGGTCCATCATATGAGATATGCCGCCGACTTTTAATGCTTCGGTAATTGTTTCGAGCCCTTGTTGTATGAGTTTGGCGGCAGTACCTGATTGTATTCCACCATCGAGCATTTTCTCATAAGCTAAAACAGAAGCTGTTTGTAGCATGCCACACAAAATGGTTTGTTCGCCCATAAGATCCGATTTCACTTCGGCAACAAAGGAGGACTCTAATACACCGGCTCGGTCTCCGCCTGTCGCAGAGGCAAGTGCTTTGGAAACAGCCAGACCTTGTTGAAGCGGATCGTTCTCGGGATGGACTGCAATTAAAGTCGGAACGCCAAAACCGCGCTTGTACTCTTCGCGCACTTCCGTTCCTGGGCATTTCGGAGCACACATGACGACGGTAATATCTGGTCGAATGCGTTGCCCTTGTTCGACAATGTTGAAGCCGTGAGAGTAAGCTAACACCGCACCGTGTTTCATCAATGGCTCAAGATGTTCAATCACGGCTTTATGCTGCTTATCTGGCGTTAAGTTATACACTAAATCGGCTTCTGGAATGAGTTCTTCGAACGTACCCACAGAAAAGTTATGTTCTATTGCGGTTAAATAAGAGATTCGTTTTTCTTTGATCGCAGAATCGCGAAGGGCATAACAAACATCTAACCCGGAATCACGCATATTTAATCCTTGATTTAGGCCTTGTGCGCCACAGCCGACGATGACAATCTTTTTTGCTTTTAAAGCATCGCATCCTTCATTAAATTCATCGCGTGACATAAATCGACATTTACCCAGTTGAACGAGCTTTTCTCGATGGTTGAGTTGGTTGAAATAATTACTCATTGCATTTTCCCTTAGACAGTGGCGATAGTATTAGATTAGTTGCTGAGCCTATGTTGCGTAAAATGATATATAATCAAAACAATATTGCGCAATATGCAATGCAAAAGGTGTCAAATATGATGGATATAGGAAAGCAGGAGGGTGAAATTGAATATTCGTGAGTTAAATGCGTTTCTTCATTTATCGGAGTCATTGCATTTCGGAAAAACGGCAACGGCAATCCATGTCAGTCCATCAACTCTCAGTCGTATGATGCAACGATTAGAGGAAGAGTTTCAGCAAACATTATTGATTCGTGATAATCGCCAGGTCAGTTTATCAAAAGAGGGTGAGCGATTTGTCATTTTTGCTAAAGAAGTGGTTGCTTTATGGAGTAATCTTAAACACGACTTTCAATATCAAGGTCAAGATGTTCAGGGCGAATTGAAAGTGTATTGTACCGTGACCGCCGCTCATTTATATTTATCGGAAATTTTGCCGTTATTTCGGCAGCGTTACCCGAATATTGAGTTGACGATTGATACTGGCGATGTCTCTCTGGCTCATTCTCATGTAGCTGATGGTTTGGCCGATGTTTCGTTTGCTGTTGCCGGAACTCATTCTCCGCGTAAATACCTGTTTACTCCCGTCGATACCATTCCCCTCAAAATCATTGCTCCTCACGATGGCGGTGATTTTGCTGCAGAGTTGCAGCGCGAGGATATTCAATGGAGCCAAATCCCCTTTGTTATGCCCGAAGCCGGGCCAGCCAAAGAGCATGTAAAACAGTGGTTAAAACGAATGAATATCAAACCTAAGGTTTATGCTTATGTTTCAGGGCACGAAGCGATTGTGAGTATGACGGCTCTGGGATGTGGCATTTCTGTGGTTCCTCAGCCGGTTTTAGAGCACAGCCCGTTAAAGCATAAAATCCGAGTTCTGCCTTGTCGTGTGGTGCCTCAACCCTTTCAGTTAGGAGTCATTTGTTTGAGTCGACGTAAGGATGAGCCTGTTATTCGGGTGTTTAATGAATTAATGATGGAACTCTTTTAAACCTTTTTTCTTACTTCTGCGTCCAATTGTTTAAAGGTTTGGCACCATGGCCAATAGTCATACTAAACATCATGACTTTTGGCGCATGACATTCTGGACCTAAATTGAGATTCTAGATAACAACATTAAAATTGAAAACCAAAGGAGCTACCATGCCTAACCATTTTAAGACTGCGTTTATAGGTGTTTCATTGTTAACTTCTGCCAGTATTGCTTCGGCCTTTGATATAGAAGAAACACGCCAGTTAACTCTGGACGTCAGTAGTTTGTCGGCTTTCAAGGTGGATGCTAGTGCGGGGTTTCTCGTTATAAAAGGTGAAGAGGGTATCAACACTATTTCAGTTGAGGCGGAACTCAATGTCGATGAGGGAGAGTTCGATCTCAAGCTAGAAGAAGTCAATGGAAAGGCATTTCTGATGTCGGAAGTGGACGGTAGTGGCGGCTTTTGGGGAAAAAGTCCATCAATAGATTTGACCGTCACGGTGCCTGCTCGATTATTACTGGATGTTAAAGATGGCTCCGGAGCCATGACGATTTCTTCAATCAATAATGACATCAAAGTTCGAGACGGATCGGGTGAATTGAATATCTCTGACATTAAAGGAAATGTATCTGTCGATGATGGTTCGGGCAGACTTTTTATTGAAAATATTCAAGGTGAATTAGTCGTTGATGATGGCTCGGGCAGTATGGAAGTTCGTAAAGTTACTGGTCCTGTAGACATTGAAGATGGCTCAGGTTCAATTACCATCTCAGATTTAATGGATGCATTACGAGTTAAAGATGGATCCGGTGGTATGATGGTCAGTGATGTGAAAGGGCATGTAACGATTGACGATGGTTCTGGTGGTATTGAATTAAGTCAACTTGAACAGGGCGTTACTATTTTAGAAGAGGGAAGTGGAAGCTTAACGATGACCGATGTTCGTGGTGAAGTGATAAAAAAATAATGTGTATATATTTATCATTTATAAATTTATCACAGTAAAATTACCAGCTGATAAAGGTTAATTAAAAATTAAGAGAGGGGAAGTCCCCCTCTCTTATCGAATATCAAAAACCTTTTCTAAACGCGCTAGTTTAAAAACCTTTAATGCGGGTTCACTAACGTCCGTTAAAGAAAAGTTTAAGTTTCTCTTTTTTGAAGCTTGAAGCGCTTCAACCAAGCTTGCAACACCTGATGAATCGATATAATTCACTTCCGACATATCGACAACCAGGTTTTGTCCTTGGTCAACAGTATCTAACAAAACTTTACGTGCTTCTGGCGAGCGTTCCAAGTCCACGTCGCCGGTTAAGAACACAGTAGTGCGATCACCGTTTTGAGTGACAGAGTAGTTCATTTAGTTATCCTTAAATGAGCGTTAACACACGAAACCAAGTTTTCTATGCTCGGTTATGTTTTTTCATGACCAATTTGTTCCCTGTCCCTTTCGGTGGTGGGCATTCATACTCCACCGAGTCCATTAATTTATTCATAAACATTGTACCTAGTCCGCCGGGCTTTAGTTCCTTTTGAGCTTTAGGTACACAGCAGGCTGGATCAACCGGGTCTGCAAAATCAATTAACTCAACCGAAATAGTATTATTTGATAAATAAACACCAAGATCAATAATACCAGAATCATCAAATTGATAAGCATGTCGAATTATATTTTGGCAAGCCTCATCAACCGCAAGCACAACATCTGAAGTACACTCTTCACTAAACCCTTTAGTTTTCATTGAGTTATAAAGTGTGTCTCGAATGGCTTTCAGGTTTTTAGGTTGCGCATTAAAGCGCTGCTCGATGATTTTTTGATTTGCGCTCATGACCCACAAATGTCTTATAAATAAAAAGCATAAAAGCTTATTTCTCGCCAGAGTATACAGTAAATGTCATATGCTTTGGATTTGCAAGAAAATTAAATCAGATTCAATAACGACTTGCGATGACATTTTTAGTGACAATTAAATCGATGAAGATTCGTTTGAACACAAATCATTTAATTGGCAATAAAAAATAATGAACCACTTAACAATTTTTAATGAAAAGAGAACAAGCTCAGGTTACTTTTGTTGATCGAACTCTCGATTATTTTTGAAAGTGAAAATTTAAGTGTTAAGAGTTATGAATTATTAGGGTAAGTGAACTGTGAGATTTAATGGTTAGGTCGAATTTACTTTGAGTCATCGTTCTTTCTGTTAAAACACAACCAAACGATTATTCATTTATTTAGAGGTTGGTTGTTGCTTTCGTTTCTTAACTTCAACGACTGAAGATAAAGCGTGTTACTCTGGCTGGTAAAGTAGGTAAAGTTCGTTCTCTTCCATACTGACTCGCCGAGTAAGTACCTCGCCAATTTTTATATAGTCGCGTTCAAACTCTTGCTCCATTTCGTCGGTGAAAGCTTGGTGTTGATATTTTTTACAAAATTGAATCACTGCATTTGCAATATCATTCATGTCGCTGCGAAAATCTTTAACTACTTGTAAAGTGTGTAAGTCATCCGATAGCGATTGTTCCAAATACACATAAAACTTTACATTTTCTTTAAGTAGGTGAGACTGAAAGCTCGCTTTGAACTCAGCGATTAAACTGGAAAGACGTTTAAAGTCTTTCATACTATATCCCTCATCCCAAAGTTTTCCATAAAGATCGACCAACTTTGAATGATCGTTCTTTAAGGTTTCAATTAAATGGGCATCATAATGAATGGTGCGTTCTGTTTTGGCGGATGTGCCAGACACACCTTTTATATTGGGCTTTGTTTCTTCTTTCGGACGGCCTTTAAAAAAATCAGCGATAAATGCGAACATACGTTAAACCTCGAACATTCAGCTGTAGATAAACGTTAACAACTCGACTTGAGCAGTCACAATAATTGAGTCTTCAAACCCACATTAATATAAGCGTAATGGATAAAATGTAATCAGGTGTAAAAATATCGGGGAGTAAACCTTTATTTCGTGATTAAGTTCATTAAGTCAATTTCTTTATTTATAGGAGAGATTAACGTTTGATGTTGAGCTGGATAAGGCGTGGATGCGTAAAATCAAAATTAATTTAACGGCGATTTTATCGAGTTGATCGGGTATTTATCAATCAAGAATCGCAGTCGCTCTTTGATTGATGCGTCTAAAGGCACTTATATGATTGAAAATTAAGCAAATATTTCTTTCTTTGAAGGGCTTTTCAAGTGACCTAATTTCAGGGATAATGCGCGTTCTTTCGCTATGGGTACCTGCTGGTTCCCTCGCAACGATACGTCACGAATCCCGCCAGGCCCGGAAGGGAGCAACGGTAGTGACCGACTCGTGTGCCGAGGTCGGGCTGGCAGGTCCCACCCAATCTTTTCTAATCAATTTCTCTCAACTCTTGTCATTGTCTAATTCGAAGCTGCGTTTGCCTTTCAGTAAGGGCGTATCTGTGCAAATAATGAGCTTGCTTAATTATGTTAGAGTTCCTTCGGAAGGTTGATTATAATGGTCTCTGGTTCTGAATTTTAATTGAGTGAAGCATGTCTTACACCGTATTAGCGAGAAAGTGGCGTCCACAAAATTTCCAACAATTAGTGGGGCAAGAGCACGTTCAACGCGCTATCGTGAACGCCATCGATCAAGGTCGGTTGCATCACGCCTACTTATTTACCGGAACTCGCGGTGTCGGCAAAACCACTATTGCTCGAATTTTTTCAAAATGTTTGAACTGTGAATCTGGCGTGACTTCTTCACCGTGTGGTGAATGTGCTATCTGCCAAGAAATCGAGCAAGGGCATTTTGTTGACTTGATGGAAATCGACGCTGCATCTCGTACCAAAGTAGAAGATACGCGTGAAATTTTAGATAACGTTCAATATCGACCTACGCGTGGTCGTTACAAAGTTTACCTCATTGATGAGGTTCATATGTTGTCTAACAGTAGTTTTAATGCGCTACTCAAGACTTTGGAAGAACCGCCTCCGCATGTCATCTTTTTATTAGCAACGACCGATCCGCAAAAATTACCCGTTACCGTTTTATCGCGGTGTTTGCAGTTTCATTTAAAAAGAATGACTCCCGAAGCGATTGTTGGTCACTTGCATCATATTTTATCGAATGAAGCTATCGAGTTTGATGCCGACAGTTTGAATCTGATTGCACGGGCCGCCGATGGAAGTATGCGTGATTCTTTGAGTTTATTGGATCAAGCTATTGCGTTTGGAGGAGGTACGCTTAAACAGAACGACGTTGCCGATATGTTAGGTGCGGTTGATCATCAATTTGTCGCAGAGTTCATTTTAGCTCTAGCCAATAAAGATGCTTCAGCATTATTCGATATTACTGAACGAATGAGTGAGTTTTCTCCCGACTACCAAGCCGTACTTGCAGAAATCATTTCAATGTTGCACCGATTAGCCGTTGCTCAAGCACTGGGAACAAATGGAAATGAGCTTGAAGAATCTATCGCGCAACTGAGTCAACAGCTGAGCCAACAAGATTTGCAGTTGTTTTATCAGCTGGCAACACATGCTCGAAAAGATTTGCCGTTGTCACCGGATCCGCGACAAGGTTTCGAAATGGCATTGTTACGTATGTTGGCATTTCAACCGGCAGTTGCGGGTCAAAAGATTACTGAAACTCAAAAGCCAAGTGTGCAGTCATCGCCAGCGATGCACTCTGGGCAAAAAAAAAATTCTGAAGGTATAGGCAAACTAACGAGTGAGCCTACAGAACAGTCAACACCGCATCAACAAACAACGCCGTATCAACAAAGTGGGACGGCAAAAAAGACTGTACAAGAATCAGATGAGCGTAATAAAGCGAACGATCCTTCTCCGGCCAGACTATTGAGTTCATCAGAATCAATGCCCTTGGAAAATCATTCATCGCAGCCGCCATCACCGACTAATCCTGTTTTGAACGAAGCGCCAGTATCATCGACACAAGAAATAAACGAGCCAATGGCGAGTCGGTCTCCGGTTTTACAAACAGACTCGATTGATCAAAATCAATTGAAATCCGCCGAGCAAGAAGCCGAGGATGAAGTTGTTGTTTGTGAAGGCGATAATCGAAACGAACAGGATCAAGAACCCTTAATATCCCGTGATATTTTAGAGATGCAAGCGGCAGCAGCAGAAGTGTTGTCGGTTGAACCGGCAATCAAGGAAAAAGCCAACCATTCAGACTCATCAATCACAGACGACTCAGTTAAGCCATCGAAAACTAATGAATCGAGTTCGTCTGCAGATGCAACCCAAGAATTAACGCAAGGTATTGAAGACAATATTCAACAGACTGAAGAAATCTTTGAACCGGCTTCGTTAGATGAACTTAAAGATACCACGAGCTGGCATAAGTTTGTGCAGCAACTGGGTTTATCAGGATCCATTTTTCAGGTTTTAAATAACAGTCGAGTTGTGTCGGTTGAGGGAGCAAAAGTAACACTGAATTTATTACAATCAGTCGAACATTTTTTAACAGACAATGCGCGCCAAAAAATTGGTGACGCATTGAATGAGTCATTAAACGATTCGTTAGTTGAGTCGCTAAACTCAAAAATTAAATTGGATTATTTATTCGTTGAAGAGGCTAGCGATACGCCTAAATTGATCTCTGAACGATTACACATTGAAAAACTTAAGTCAATTAAAGAAGGCTTTGAGAATAATCCAAAAGTTTCAGCATTGTTAGAGACCTTTGGGGCCAACATTTCGCTGGACGATATTCAATTAAATTAAAGTAGCTTGAGGTATTAAAGGTATGAAAGGGTTAGGTAATATGATGAAGCAAGCGCAAGAGCTTCAAGAAAAAATGAAGCGTGCGCAAGATGAAGTTGCTAATCTGGAGGTAACGGGGGAGTCCGGTGCGGGTATGGTCAAAGTTGTTATGACCGGTCGTCATGATGTTCGTCGTGTTGAAATTGACGATTCGCTGATGAAAGATGATAAAGAAATTGTTGAAGACTTAGTTGCTGCAGCAATTAATGACGCTGTTCGAAAAGTTGAGTCAGAAACACAGTCTCATATGTCTTCTGTAACTGAAGGCTTACCGATCCCGCCCGGCTTTAAGTTTCCTTTTTAACTTACTATGAAACAATCACCACTTTTGGAGAGCTTGATAGAAGCTCTCCGTTGCTTACCTGGTGTCGGGCGCAAAAGCGCCCAGCGCATGAGTTATCATTTATTGGAACGTGATCGAATGGGTGGCGCTCATTTGGCTGCTATTCTGAGTCAGGCAATGGAGCAAATTAAACACTGTAAGCAGTGTAAAAATTTTACTGAGCAAGAGCTCTGTTCTATTTGCAGTAATCCAAAGCGTGATTCGTCGCTTGTTTGTGTGGTTGAATCTCCAGCCGATGTGATCGCGATAGAAAGTTCTGGTGTTTTTAGCGGTACCTATTTTGTATTAATGGGACACTTATCACCGCTCGACGGAATTGGACCTGATGACCTGGGCCTTGATATATTTCAACAGCATCTGGCACAAGGAAATGTAAAAGAAATTATTATGGCAACGGGATCGACTATCGAAGGTGAAGCAACCGCGCATTATATTCGTGACATGGTTGAGTCTTATAATATTCCGGTGACGCGAATTGCTCAAGGCGTTCCTATGGGGGGTGAGTTAGAGTATATCGATTCCAATACTTTGGCACGCTCGATTACAGAACGAAGAAAGTTAGAGTTTTAAGTCGATTTTTTATAAGAAACTTATAATTCCATAAATAATTGATTTAAGAGACACTCCCCAGGGCAGCATGGAGCGGATATAAGCTGCTATAGTTAAGGTAGGATTTCGTAAAGGAATGTGCTGCCTTGTTAACCTACAAAGGGTTCGTTGCCCAGCTCGAATATGAGCCCGAATCCGATTGCATTTTAGGCGAAGTAATAAACGCACAAGATGTTCTCATATTCGAAGGCAAAAGCCTCAAAGATTTAAAATCCCGCTTTAGTCAGGTCATTGATGAGTATTTAGAGCTCAATCGAGACAGTCATAAAAGTAGTGTTACGCCGTTTGTTGGTCGCTTCACGATTTGTTTGAATCCAGATGATCAGGAGCGGGTATTTTCCGCTGCTAAAAAGGAAGCCATTGGTGTGCAACATTGGTTGAATCGCGAACTGCAGTTTATCATTAAAAAAATTCAGGATTAATGCCTCTAACCTGTTGAAAAATATTTGCCTGCCCCCATTAAACTCTCACTGAATTGAAACTCATATTTTAATGATTCTTATCTGACGGAGGTACAGGTTCAATGAGTGAGACAGCGTCTATGGAAAAACACAGTTTTCAGACTGAAGTTAAACAGCTATTGCACTTGATGGTTCATTCTTTGTACAGCAACAAAGAGATCTTTTTGCGAGAGCTAATTTCTAATGCGGCTGATGCCGTTGATAAATTGCGTTTTAAGTCGCTCGATAACGCCAATTTAATTGCTGATGATCCAGAATTCCGCATTCGGATTACGACGGATGAAAAGGCCGGCACTTTGACCATCAGTGACAATGGTATCGGCATGAGCAAAGACGATTTAATGTCGAATCTGGGAACCATTGCACGCTCTGGCACCGCGGAATTTATCTCTCAACTTTCTGGCGATCAGAAAAAAGACGCTAATCTAATTGGACAATTTGGAGTTGGGTTTTACTCCGGCTTTATTGTTGCCGATAAAATGACGGTTATTTCAAAAGCAGCCGGTTCAGATGAAGCTTGGCAATGGCAGTCAGAAGGTGAAGGTGAATTTGAATTAGCAGAAGCCGAGCGTAGTACACGTGGAACCGATGTTATTTTACATTTGAAAGAAGCTGAAAAAGACTTTTTAAACGATTGGCGCTTGCGTTCAATCATTAGCAAATACTCAGATCACATTTCAGTGCCTGTTGAAATGCTAAAACCGGCCGAACCAGCTGAAGAAGGCGAAGAAGCGAAACCATCGACTGAATTTGAATTGGTTAATAAAGCAACGGCTTTGTGGACGCGCTCTAAGTCGGATATTTCTGATGAAGAATATAAAGAATTTTATAAACATATTTCGCACGATTTTGCTGAGCCTGTTACATGGGCACACAACAAAGTCGAAGGGAAGCAAGAGTACACCAGCTTATTGTATATCCCTAAAAATGCGCCTTACGATATGTGGAATCGAGAGCGTTCTCGTGGTGTGAAGCTGTACGTCCAGCGAGTATTTATTATGGATGACGCTGAGCAGTTTTTACCGGTATATCTGCGTTTTGTACGCGGCGTACTTGATAGTAATGATTTACCTCTCAACGTTTCTCGAGAAATTTTACAAGACAGTTCAGTCACACAATCTTTGAAAAATGCTTGTGTGAAACGAGTGTTAGGTATGTTGGAAAAATTAGCAAAGTCTAATGCTGAGGAGTATCAACATTTCTGGGGACAATTCGGAAATGTAATTAAAGAAGGTCTGGGGGAAGATTTCAGCAATCGAGAAAAAATTGCAGGCTTATTACGGTTCGCTTCAACTCACAACGACACGGAAACACAAGACGTTTCGCTTGATGCTTATATTGAGCGAATGGGTGAAGCGCAAGATAAAATTTATTATATTACCGCTGAAAGTTTTGAAACGGCCAAGAATAGCCCTCACTTAGAAGTTTTCCGCAAAAAAGGCATTGAAGTTTTACTACTTTCGGATCGTATTGATGAATGGGCAATTTCTCAATTAACCGATTACAAAGACAAGAAACTTGTTTCTGTTACACAGGGTGATCTTGATTTAGGTGATTTAGAAGACGAAGCCGAGAAAGAAGAACGCGAAAAGGTTGAGAAAGAATCGCAACCGTTAGTTGAGCGTTTTAAAGAAGAGCTTGGTGAGCGGGTTAAAGAAGTGAAAGTTACCCATCGTTTGACCGATTCTCCGGCTTGTGTTGTCTCTCCCGAAGGTGATATGTCGGCACAAATGGCGCGATTAATGGCCGCAGCAGGGCAAGATATGCCTGAGATTAAGCCGGTGTTCGAGATTAATCCTGAGCATCCATTGGTTAAACTAGCGGCAGAAAAAGACGGCGATGAGTTTAAAGATTGGGCATTATTCTTATTTGACCAAGCCATGTTGTCTGAAAGTGGTTCACTGAAAGATCCGGGCACGTTTACTCGTCGCTTGAACAAGCTATTGATGAAGTAAGACTATCTTGACTTAACTGAATCAAAAAGGGCTGCCGTTGGGCAGCCCTTTTTTCTAGGTCAATGAGTAAAAATCCAGTAAGAAGGCATCAGGCGAGATAATTGCCTGAAATCTAATCATATGTTGCTAAATTTTCTCGACATTCGATATTACTCTGGAAAAGAGCCACAATTTCCTTGAGTTAGCCTTGCGTGATCGGTATCTTAGCGTCTACACAGATGAATTGGTCATTGGTTTGGCCGGATAATCGGCCTTCAGAATAAAAAACTCCCGGAGAAGAGTGTATGCGAGTTATTTTATTGGGTGCGCCAGGCGCAGGAAAAGGAACTCAAGCTCAGTACATAAAAGATAAGTACGGCATTCCGCAAATATCAACTGGTGACATGCTGCGTGCTGCCGTTAAAGCAGGCACGCCACTGGGTTTGGAAGCCAAAAAAGTGATGGATGCAGGAAAATTGGTTTCCGATGACATTATTATTGGCCTGGTCAAAGAGCGTGTTGCAGAGTCGGATTGTAAGAATGGGTATTTACTTGATGGCTTCCCTCGGACGATTCCACAAGCTGATGCCATGCGCGAAAATAATATTCACGTCGACTTTGTGGTTGAAATTGATGTCGATGATGAAGAAATCATAAATCGATTAAGTGGTCGTCGTGTCCATCCTGATTCAGGTCGTACTTACCATATTGAATACAATCCACCCAAGCAAGAAGGTAAAGATGACGTTACCGGTGAAGATTTAATTCAACGAGATGATGATAAGGAAGAAACGGTCCGTCATCGTTTGAATGTCTATCACGATCAAACGAAGCCTCTGGTTGACTATTACATGAAATTTGCAGAAGAGCGATCTGAACACTCACCTGAGTACGTAAAAGTACCCGGGGTCGGCACTATGTCCGATATTCGTGATAAGATTTTTGAGGCGCTTGCCAAGTAGTCACTTGCTCATACTATGACAATTTCAAATAAATTAGGTGTGCTTTTAGTTAATTTGGGCACACCTGATGAACCGACATCTGCTGCGGTTCGAAAATATTTAGCAGAATTCCTCCACGACAAGCGCGTTGTCGATCTTTCTCGCTGGATCTGGTGCCCAGTACTTCACGGGATTATTCTCCGGGTTCGTCCACCAAAAGTCGCTAAGTTATACCAGGCTATTTGGACGGACGAGGGTGCGCCGTTACTGGCTATTTCTAAAAAGCAAACGAGTAAATTACGGCAATTCTTTCGAGAGAATGAGGTTAACGTTTCTGTCGAGTTAGCCATGAATTACGGTAACCCTTCGATATCGAGTGGATTGGAAAAATTGCGCGACTGTTCGCGAATTTTAGTACTTCCCTTGTATCCGCAGTTTTCATCGGCGACGACGGCTTCGGTATTTGACCGAATCGCAAAAGTACAGGCTGCCCAATGGAATTTGCCAGCAATGGATTTTGTGCGTGATTATCATGATCATCCGCTCTATATTAAAGCGCTTGCTGAATCCGTCCGTCGACATTGGCAAAATAACGAGCGGGGCGATCGTTTGTTAATGTCCTTTCATGGTATACCACAACGTTATGCAACAAACGGTGATCCTTATCCAAATGAATGTGCAAGAACCGCAGAGTTATTGGCTGAGGAGTTAGGTTTGTCGAGTGACGAGTGGATTCTGTGCTTTCAGTCCCGATTTGGTAGAGAGCTCTGGTTACAACCTTACACTGATAAAACTATGGAAAAGTTAGGTCAGCAAAAATTGTCGGTTGATGTTATATGTCCTGGTTTTTCTGCTGACTGTTTAGAAACGATTGAAGAAATAGAGCAAGAGAATAAAGAGATTTTTCAGCAAAGTGGTGGACAGCGATATCATTATATTCCATGTTTGAATGATGATGATCAACACATTGTGATGATGGCCGAAATTATCCAATCGCGTTTAAATATTCAATCGACAGTAACCGCCGTTTGAACAAGAGGTAACATCAATTAAACAGAAGTTTGGGCAATGCTTATTATGTGGAAGAGTGACTGATCTTACTTTTCATCACTTGATTCCGCGTAAAATGCATCGTCGAAAACGCTTTCAAAAGCTATACTCCAAGGAACAACTGAATCAGGGCATTGATATCTGCCGGTTATGTCACCGTGGCATCCATAAAATATATGATGAAATGATTCTGGCAAACCAATTCAATTCATTGCAACAATTACTTAATGACGAAGTCTTAGCCCGGCATTTTAGTTGGGTATCTAAACAAAAAGTTAAAGCCGAAAAGCGTAGGTAATCGTATGAAGAAAGTTAGCTGGTTATTGGTGTTTTTTCTTGTACTAATCTGGTCGGGAATACAACCTAAAGATACTCTCACCTGGTTTCTCGAAGTCTTGCCGGCAATCATCGGTTTAGTCATTATCGCTTCAACTTATCAACGTTTTCCATTAACTCAATTGTTATATATCTTAATTTTAATTCACTCGGTCGTTTTAATGATCGGTGGACATTATACTTATGCCGAGGTGCCTTTGGGGCACTGGTTTCAAGATTGGTTTGGATGGCAAAGAAATAATTACGATAAACTCGGGCACTTTTTGCAAGGGTTTGTGCCTGCAATCATCGCACGCGAATTATTTGTTCGACATCAAGTCATAAATGGACGTCACTGGCAAAACTTGTTGATCATTTCGGTGTGTCTGGCATTCAGCGCTTTTTATGAGTTAATAGAGTGGTGGGTTGCTCTGTTGTCCGATGAGGCTGCAGAATCTTTTCTTGGTACTCAGGGATACGTTTGGGACACTCAATCGGACATGATGTATGCGCTGATTGGTGCTATTGTCGCCTTAGTAGCTCTCGGACATTGGCACGATCGCCAAATCCGAGCGCTGAAATAACTGAGACACTGTTCGATTTAAGTTAATTGCCGCGCAACACGACTCGTTTCTGCGAGTACAAAGTGATTGGTATCGATGTTGTGTCGTTTAACAATTTTATAAAAATCTGAGCGATTTCGACCTGCTAGTTTTGCGGCGTCAGGAATTGAGCCATTCGTTTGTTTAAGCAATTGCTTAACGTAGTTTCTTTCAAAAGCTTGTTTGGCTTCTGTTAATGGTGTAATAGCTTGCTCATCGGTTGGTAAGCTGGAGCGAACTAAAGACTCTGATATAACTTTGCTTGGACTCAAAGCAACGGTTCTTTCTACAAGATTTTGTAGTTGTCGAATATTACCTGGCCAATGATACCCCATGAGTAATTGCATTGCTTCTTCAGAAAACTTTCGTTGTGTTTGATTATTTTGTGATGCTACCTGATTTAGAAAGTGATTTACCAGTAAAGGAACATCTTCTTTTCGATCACGTAACCTTGGTAATTCGAGATTCACGACATTGAGACGATAAAATAAATCTTCACGAAATTCGCCGGTAGAAATTTGTTTTTCAATGTGTCGGTGCGTTGCCGCAATTACGCGAACATCAACGGGTATGTGCTGTGTCGAGCCGACGGGGCGAACGGTCTCTTCTTGTAAGACACGTAATAATTTAACCTGCAATGAGAGTGGCATGTCACCAATTTCATCCAAAAATAAAGTTCCCTGGTCTGCAGCCTGAAAAAGTCCTTGATGATCATTATTTGCGCCAGTAAATGCACCTTTTTTATGACCGAATAATTCAGACTCAAGTAACTCAGAAGGAATCGCTCCACAGTTGATTGGAATAAATGGATTATTATGGCGTCGGCTGGCAGAGTGAATCGCTTGCGCTAATAATTCTTTTCCAGTACCACTATCGCCAGTAATGAATACACTCACATTACTTTGGGCAACCATTTTTGCTTGCTCTAATAATTCAAACATACGTGGACTTCGGGTGATAATATTTGAAGACCACTCATCGGGCTGATTGACAACCGTTGTTGTGTTGCAAGCTTGCTCTAACGTAGTTATTAATTCCTGTTTATTAATAGGTTTTGTTAAAAATGCAAAAACACCTTTTTGAGCTGCAACGACAGCATCAGGAATAGAACCATGAGCAGTTAGCATAATAACGGGTAATAGCGGGCGTATCTGATGAATTTTTTCGAGCAGTTGCATACCATCCATGCCGTCCATCTTGAGGTCGGTGATGACTGCTGAAGGTGAAAAGTTATCGAGTTTATCGAGCGCTTCCTGACCAGAGCTACAGCAACAGGTATTAAAGCCTGCCGCAGTTAATCGCATATCGAGTAATTGTAGTAAGTCGTGGTCATCGTCGACAACCAGTACCGAAACACTGTTTGAATTATTGTCTTTCATTTTATCGCTCCCTTAAATTTATTTCTTGCTCAATTTTTGTGAGCGCTTCGATCGTTTTATGAAGCTTGTTAATAACTTTGTCTTTTTCTTGAATGCTATCGTTATGTATTTTTAATTGAGCATTCAACATGGTTGCCAACGAGTGATAGGTGTCTGGCCAATGTTTCTCATGCATTAATTTGTTTAACTGTTTTTTAAAAAGCTTTGAGAAACTTTCTGGGTAACAACTTGTCAGAACAAAAATCTCTAACTCCGAAGAGGGCTCCGATTCTTGTTGGTATTTCGAAATTTCCTGTTTTACCGAGCGGTTGTTTAATTGACAACGGTGTGTTCGGTAGGTCAAAACAGTGTCGATATTTGGAAATAATGACTTCTCTAAATTAATCGGAAGTGGTGTTTGCCACTGGCCATCAACTGTTTTGTAAGCGGCATCTGAACGTTGTGTTTGACATCCAGTGATTAAACCCAAAACCGTAGTAAGCAATAGTGTGAGTAGCATTATTGATTGTTTTGTCATGAGATACTCACTGTATTAGGAAACGAAATAGTAAATTCAGTGCCTTGATTGAGTTCGGATGTCACAGAAATTTCTCCCTGCATGGTTTCAACGCACTCTTTAACAATAGCAAGCCCAATACCGCTTCCCTTAACGGCACTTTGACGTTGACTATTTCCTTGATAAAAAGGTTCAAACACTTTTTCAAGTTCGCTTTCCTCAATTCCTAACCCGTTATCTTTCACCGAAAGATACCAGTTTGAATCGTTTTGCTTCCAATCTACATTGATTTTGGCAACTTCTTTAGAGTAATAAATTGCGTTTGAGAACAAGTTCCGCAAAATCATCTCGACTCTTTGTCGGTCGGTTGAAATAACCAATCCTTTGTCGGGAATCTGCCATTCTATCTGTTTATGAGACTGCGAAAGTTCCTTAATCAATGGGCTTACGAGTTCCTGCAAATCGAGTTCCTCGGTGAAGGTTGACTGCTTCACCAACGCGGTATTGTAGCTAAGCATGGTGGCAATTAAATTGTTTAATGTCTCAGAATTGACCTTCAAAATGTCTAGAACATGGGCCTGCTTCTCATTTATTTGACCCGGAATTTCGTCTCTTAGCAAAGAAGCGGCTTCCATAATCGCTGATAAAGGGGTTTTTAACTCATGGGTGACGTGTCTTAATATCAATTTTTTTTGTTCATCAGACTCCTTCAGTTGACGGCGCATCCATTCGAGACGTTGCCCAAGTATTGTCAAATCGAGCGGGCCAACAATGTTGATAGGATCTTGCCAGCGGCCACGTCCTAACAAATTGATGGCGCGGCTTAACGATTGCACCGGACGAGTAATCGATTTTAAGCTGTAAACAAAAAGCAGAATAGACAGAGGTACCACTAAACTTCCTAGTAAAACAATGTGCAGTTCTGCGGTTTTAAGATCCTGTTGGCTGTTGCGTAAATTATCATTTATCGCGTTATCGACAATATCGCTAATATTGGCTAACCATTCATAGGGCTTATCCATTGCCACTCGATTCGCATCCTCTGTTTCTACAGCCTTTACCATTTGAGACAGATGCTGATTTAATTCACCAAAGGTGCTCGCCAATTGTTTTAGAGCGAGTTTATTAAGTAAGGGACTTTGTAAGATGTGACTTTGTGTTGCTTTAAAATCGATTAGTTTCTGATTGAACAATTCAATGAGCTCTGGATTTTTGAGAACTATGTATTGTTTTAACGGCCGTTCCAGACGCGCCATCATACTGTTGAGTTTTAAATTTTGCTTTTTGAGATCCAGAGACTGCCGAGTTAACTGGTTTTGCAAATGCGATTGTTGGTCAATTGTCCAGAGCGCAAAAACGACTGAGCCAATGAATGGAAGCAGTGATAAGCACAGCGATAATGCCCATCGTTGCAAAATGGATAATTGAATGAATGGGCGATTTGTCACGAGTTGATGACTCTATTGATCACGTTGGTACACCTTGTGTTTCTTTTTTGCAACTTGCTAACCGTTTGATTTTAAATTGCTTTTCAAAAGTATTCTGATAACCAGTTGCTCTTTTGCAACGAATCAGCACTATTTTTCCTTTCTCGCCGGGATACTGCAAGGGCCGTTCCAATGTCCGTAAATATAACTCATTGATTAATTTGAAAAATATAAATGTGGCACAGTTTGTGAAATAGAGTCAGTGAACTTTGATAAACCACAATAAAATCCGAAAGGAGAGATAGATGAAAAAGCTAATCACATTATCAATTGCCGCAACGTTATCGTTCGTTTCTGTTGCTGATGAGAAGAAAGACGTTGAGAAAGTTGAAGTAGAGGTAGCAAAAATTTCAACTGATTTTAAAGCAATTGATAAAGATGCTGATGGATTCATTTCTATGGATGAATCTAAAGCAGTTCCGCATCTTACCGATGTATTTAAAAAGCTTGATACAAATCTTGATGAAAAACTAAATCGTGATGAGTACAAAGTATTTTTAAAAGCATCTAAGTAATTTGCTTAAGCGGGTGAGCTCAAAATTGGGTGAGCCCGCTAAATTGAGGGCCGAAAAATATGCACGACCAAGCGGTTATGATTGAGCCGGCACACATTAAAGTTGAGATAAAAGAAGAAACAGCAATTATCTCTGGTGTGGTATCTCAAGAAGAATACAAAGGTGATGTCGCAACATTATTTGGTCAACTTAATGGAATTAAAACAGTAAAAAATTATTTGTGTGTAATTGCTCCGTTTAAACCTTTTACCAGGATATTCGGACAAAACATAAAATCAAAAATTGACGATGACAGTATTCCTTTGGTTACTGTGACACAAATAAGAAAGCACCCTGATGATTTCGGACATGTGATATACCACAACACTTTAACGAGGGCTCAGGAATTTTTTAGACATAATTTGGATTATGTCGTTACAAGTTAATCTAGGAGATATTATGAAACTTAACTTACCTCTATTAATGATTGCGAGTGCGATAGCGTTAACGGGTTGTTCCAGTATGTCAACTCAAGAGTCCACTGCGAGTGTAGAAACCGAAGCACCGGTTGAAGAAACTGTCATTGTTGAAACACCGACAGCTCCGGATCATCATTTATTATTTGCTTTCGATTCTTACGAATTAAGCTTTTCGCAAGAAAGCACCTTAAATGAATGGATCGATTACTTACAAGAGTCCGGTGCGTCCGATATTTCTATTCATGGCCACGCAGATGAAGTTGGATCAGAGATGTATAACTATGAGCTTTCTAAAAAGCGGGCTCAAACAATTCAACAGGCGTTAACAGAAAAATTAGGCCGTAATGTATCGGTTGAAATTTTTGCTTACGGTGAAACGATGCCTTTAGTAGAAGGCTCAACTGACAGCGAACGTCAATTGAATCGTCGTGTTGAAATTAAAGTCTCTGAGTTCGACACCAGTTTGGCCATGAAGCAACAGTAAACCAAGCGCTAGAAGGCTGTAAAGAGCAACCATGCAAGCCTCAACTGACAGGATGTCAAACCACTTCGGTGGCTATTGTACCCGTGCTCAAGGATGAGCCAATCTTATGTTTTAACGACTCCTCTTTGTTTTAATTTTATAACTAAGTTTTGATTAAAAAATCTCAATCATTAATTTGTTACCTTTCTTCACAGATCTTTTGTTTTTTGCAATTAAAAAGTAGCGCATAATGCTTTAGAGTTTTTAGAGTTTTTAGAGTTTTTAGAGTTTTTAGAGTTTGTGAGACAAGGAGCAAGCAATGGGAATAAGAACTGAATATCAACCCGGCACCTTTTGTTGGGCCGAATTAGCGACAAGCGATGCGGAGAAAGCAAAAGCTTTTTATGCCGAGATTTTTGGATGGAAGTGGTCTGATATGCCAATGGAACAAGGTGACTATTCTATGTGGCAGCTTGACGACAAAGTCGTTGGTGCAATGTATCCAATGACCGAAGAGCAAATAAAAGCAGAAGTTCCACCACATTGGTTATCTTATGTATCGGTTGCGAATATCGACGATGCTGTAGATAAAATTAAATCTCTTGGTGGAAATGTGAGTTTAGGTCCTCATGACGTGGGTGATGCTGGGCGAATGGCTTTTGTCCAAGATCCTCAGGGAGCTGGTTTTGCACTTTGGGAGGCTAAGAATAATCATGGTGCGGAAATGGTGAATGAGCCAGGTTGTCTTTGTTGGAATGAACTGGCGACCAAAGACAGTAAAGCAGCAGCCGAGTTTTACTGCAATTTATTTGGTTGGACTGTGGAAACTGAGAAGATGTCGATGGGTCCGTACACCATGATTAAAAATGGTGATCAAGCCGGTGGAGGAATCATTCAAATGACCGAAGAGTGGGGTGATATGCCTTCTCACTGGATGACTTATTTTGCGGTAGATGACACGGATAAAGTTTGTGAAAGGGTCAAAGCCGCTGGAGGACAAGTATGTGTGGAGCCTTTTGTTGTTCCTGAAGTTGGTAAGCTAGCCGTTATTAACGATCCTCAAGGCGCTGTTTTTTCCATAATAAAGCTAGACGCTCCAGATCTATAACTTAATAACTTTCGTCTGTTGTTAAAAATGCAGCTTTATAGCTGCATTTTTTTATTAATGACAATATCTATGATATATCTTTATAGTGTATTTTTGATATAAATACTTTAATAATTAAAAGTCATTAAAGCGGTCACATAATAGGATGTGAAAATGAGTTACTCAAGCGGATTAAACAAAAATAGTATTTTCATTTGGCTGGCCGTAGCGACCGGAATATTGTTGTTGATTCCTTTGTTTGCTATGAAAATTACCGATAGTGTGAACTGGAGTGTTTTGGACTTTATGGTAATGGGGACGCTTTTGTTTTCCTCGGGCTCTCTCTTTATATTTCTTGCCAGAAAAATGGTACCCCAAAAGCGAGTATATCTCGCCTTGACTATTTTAATGGGTTTCCTTTACGTGTGGGCTGAATTGGCTGTAGGCATACTGTTTAACTTTGGTAATTAACGTAACAAGTGATTATAACGCGTCAAAATTATTAAAACTGCCTTATGATTGATTATCGATTAAAAGAAGAAAAAGACGTGGCTTTGTTTTTTGCAAACAAGCTTAATGATGGTTATGCCGAAGAGATAATTAATAGAGGACAAGTTGAAACAAGCGCTCAAGCACGTCATCTGGCACAGTTTTTTTGGAACATGGTCAATTACTCCAGTCAAAACAGTATTGACTTGCCGGTAGATGGTTCTAGTGAGTTATGGTTGGAAAAATTGTACAACACACTGGGTGGGTATTTGGAATCTCTTGGTTATGAAAAACAATGGAACGAGGAAGTTGATAAAGCTTAATGTCTTGGTTTCTAAGCTCAGTAAGTAGCAATACTCGGCAGAGGTTAAATTTGAGTAAACTTTACTACATCGGTAAAAGCTTTGTTTTGTCAGTTTTAATTTTATCTTTAACGGGATGTGCCGATCCGATTCCTACCAATCGATTCAACTATGTTGGGGAATGGCAAAGTAATGAGATGTCATTACTGATTTTGGCCGATGGATCGGTTTCATACAAGCGTTTGAAAAATGGTGGGTCAGTATCGGTAAATGGGCCTCTCAAAAAATTTGAGGGCGATAATTTTATCGTCGGTTTTCTATTTTTTACGACAACTTTTGAGGTCACAACACCACCCCATGAAATTGACGGTATCTGGAAAATGACGGTGGATGGTGTTGAATTAACGCGCGTTAATAATTTTGATAAATAAATTGAGTTTAATAAACTTCTTTTAATTCAATGAGATAGTGGTTTTTTACCCGTTTCCCTTCCAAATATTTGAGGTTTTGTTTTTAAAAACTTCATCACATAAAAGTCCTCTCAACTTATTTACTATGGCGTTTCGCTTAATGATTCAATGGAAAGTTATAAGGGTAGTCCAGAATGTTTTACAGGATGGGTTTACACAAATAGCAGGGTAGTGAGTAACGATGAGTTTTTATTCTTTAATTTTTAAAATGATGCCGTTTCTATTTCCGATAGTTGCGGGTTATGCTTTAGCGCGTTGGACTGGGCTGAATGCTCAGACACTGTCTATTTTAGTTCGTTTCGTTTGTTTACCACTCGTTCTTTTCAGTTCAATTGCTGGACGATTAAGTATCGAATTGTTTTTAAAGCTGTCTCTGACGGGGGCTGTCGTTGCGTTATTGGGATACTTACTTTTTACATATGGTAATCGACTGTTAAAAGTGCCCATGGGACCCTCTGTAAGCTTGCCTAATGTTGGTTATTTTACGATTCCATTTCTCGCATTATCGATGGGCGGTTCCGGACTAGGTACTGCGAGTGCGTTTCTTATTGGTGTTTTAGTAACGACATTTTCCATTCAAGTGGTTAAAAGCGGTGACTTTAAAAGTATTTTTAAAGAGCCCTGGGTGTATGCAACGGTTCTTGGCATTATTTTCATCCTGACACCGTATAAACTATCTTTATTGTATCAAACAATTGACCCTGCAATTGATGCTTCTTTCGTAGTATTCCTCCTTTATTTGGGGAGTTTCTTATTCCCATTTAGAGGTTACAAAGATGCCGAAGTCTATGTCACCGTATTTTTCCGTTTATTCTGTGGGTTTACGGTTGCTGCGATCGCTATTAATGTCTTGTCCTTGTCTTCGGTGATTGCTCAAGCTGTCATGATTAGTGCATTAGCTCCACCGTGTGCCATGAATATGGTATTTAACGCGAATTCGTCTGAACAAGATCAATCTGCGGCAAAAGTCGGGGTTTTGGTGTCGCTCGTTTTAGTCTGCTTGATTCTATTCTTTGGTTGGAGACCTTGGGCAATATTCTAATTTCTTTCAGGAAGTGAGAGTAACTTTCTCACTTCCTTCACTTTATACCGTCACTAACAAATTTTTATTAATTTCCATTATTAATCAGGGTGCGAAAGACGGTATCGAATTCTTCTTTTTTCGGTGCTTTGTAAGATTGTAATTGTGTCGCTTTCAATTCTTTTATCTGTGATCTTGAGTACTCAATTAACAACTTCGGGCAATCGATAGGTTGCTTCTCTGTTTGTTCTTTCTTTGCTGTTATAATTATTGTTAAGGCATCAAAAACATCTTGCCGATCATGGAGAATGTCTGTCATTAAGTCTTGAAATTTCATTGGTGGCGGTGTTTGATAGTTTTTCACCCAAAGTGCGCAGAGTAGTGTGCGATAAGCATAAAGTAATCGTTTAGCACTGAAAGATTCATTACCGTCCAAATCGAATTTCTTCGCAGACATTGCCAAATAATGGTGAAAAGCTTTCACTGGATTAAAAGCTGTTTGAGAAAAGTTTCTGAGGATGTTGGATGCCATTGAATTTTCCTGATAAATGATGGGGGAGTTTAGCCACTCGTGCACGACGGCATTTCCGGCATACATTAATTTTAATGCTTTGGCTATTTCCCAGCCCGCAATATCCAGCTCATTGGTAATTGGAACTTCTAAAGTGTCTTTACGATCAAATACGGAGAGATAATGTTGGACAGGATGAGAATAAATAATTCGAACATCGTAGTCACTGTCTTGCGATGGAAATCCCCAGGCTCGACTACCGCTTTCGATGGCTAGAAGAATGTTAATGCTGCGTTCTTGCTCCAGACTTTTCAAATTGTCCAATATGTCTTGTTCGATTGTCATGAGTTATACATTATGCCTTCATCTTTTAATATATTTGCAATTTTTTTCAATGCATCATACGAACGATCAACAGGTATAACAATATCCTCAAATGTATCATAGTGTTCTTCAAGGCAATCGATCAGTAGATGCCGAATGCTATCGATATCGGGTTTTTCTGGCAAAGAGCTTTTGGTGTATATCTCCTCCAAATGACTTTCTTTATCGCTGAAATACTGTTCCAATTGAGCTAAAGACCATTCTCCTCGACGAATCGACTTTAATTGCTCTTTATTTCGACTAAGATTGAGTTCTTGTGTCGTAAGAAGTTGTTCAACTTCATCCAGTAAACGAACAACATGATAAGCAAACTTTACATCATATCCATATTTTTCGATATACTGTTTGCGCGATCCTTCAGGTTGCTTGGTTCTTATTTTATGCAGCTGGGAGTAAGCATAACCTTTAAATTTTGACCAGCAACCTTTATGTAAAAAGATTTGGCGTTTTTCTCGAATGCGTTTGGCTATTGGTGAAGCGTATAAAATACAGTTCTCAGGAACATACAGGCTGTCGATAATATTGGGATTATTGTCCATTAACAGACGGAAGTATTTGGAGATAGAGTAGACTGTTAAATCGTACTCTCGTCCTTTACCACCGAGTGCTGTTGCATCCCATATATGATGTTGTTGAAATTGATGGAAGAGTGGCTCAAATGCATCAAAGCCTGGTATCTCTCCACGTACGTGAGGAAATAAGATATCTTTGGGCGGTATAGCAAAGCCATAAACATCCATATCGGATGTATCATTGGAAACACCATAAGCTACCGAGCCCATAATAACCAGATATTGTGCGGAGCTGGCTAAAAAACTGGGAGCATGAGGTAGTAACCCTTTGGAAGAAAGCTCGGATATTATATTTACCATAGTTGTTGCGATTCACAAGTTAAATTACATTTAATATTGAACCATGATGTCGGGTGATTCAAGTCTAAGTCAATACGCATCAAGATGAGCAACAGCTTTAAATA
Source organism: Pleionea sediminis (assembly GCF_007570825.1). Lineage (GTDB taxonomy): Bacteria > Pseudomonadota > Gammaproteobacteria > Enterobacterales > Kangiellaceae > Pleionea > Pleionea sediminis. The sequence continues at coordinate 133,844 of NZ_SUNB01000006.1, forward strand.
ACTTCTAGAAAAGCTATAGAGCCGTTTGTATCAATGACTACACCTTCATTATTGTGATTATTCAAAAAAATAAAAGATGGGTTGTTAATTTCTTAGACCGTAGTTATTTATTGTGGTCCAGTTTGTCTGTCGAGTAATGGTGGAACGGTAATTCCATTATCCAGTTCATACTGATACATCGATGTATCATTTAAAACCCAGGTGTCGCCAGTGTGGCGATACAAACTATCGCTGGAAATACCACGATATTCATTCGTTGAATTACCACCGTCAATATAACCCGTACCTTCATTCCAATGTGGTCTTGAGCTGTTTTCAAAATAATTGGCTTCAAGCTTTGCTTGCGCGCCATTTGAAACGCTTACAGCGAAATAGCTAATATTTTTCCAGAGATTATTATATAAATGCGCTCGAGTGTCATCGCCCGTTAATTTGGGGTTTCGGCCTGACGTTCCATTCCAAAAGTTGTGGTGGAAAGTAACCTGGGAGTTGTGTGCTAAATTCGTATAATGATGTTGACTTCCGCACACTGCGTTATTGTACCCCTCAAATCGATTCCAACTAAGCGTGACATTTTGGCTGTCTTTTATATCGACATGGCCATCGCTGATGTGACGAAATCGAATGTGGTCGATAATGACGTGGCTCGTGTTCTCCAGTGTAATACCGTCACCTGCTTCAACTAAATCCGAGTTGACTTCTTCTAAGTGAAAATTGCGCAAAATAATGTTTTGTGAATTTCTTACATTAAAGTTGACGCCGCGAATTTTTGAGCGTGATCCTTGACCGATAATGGTAGTATTCGAGCCTACATCGATGCGTCGTTCATTACGTGTCTTTTCGACAAGGCGATCAGAAGAAGATCCAAGTTCGGAGCAGCGCTGGTTTCCTACGGGAATGCGAAAAATGGATTTGCCGGGATCTTGATAATCCGGACAGCGTATTTTACAGGCTTGCTGGGGTCGTGGTGAGGTGCGGCAGTCAAGAGTTTTGTTTGGCAGTACTAATACGTTCGGATTATTCGAAGCTGCAAACTCTACAAGTTGATCGCAGGACTCAATTGATATTGGTTGACTGTTTCCACCGCCCGTTGTTGTTTGTAATTCATTATTGCCTGGTAGCGAGGCAAATCCGCTCGCGCCTCCTTGTCGACCACATTGAGCATAAACGGGATTGAAGTGCCAACGTTGAGAGACATTTCCAGTATCGTTGTTTTGATAAATATTGGCGCCATTGTGGCTTCCTTCGACAGTGAGTAGCTGCCCGCTGTGTCGTGCAATAAGAGCAAATGAGCCATTGTCTTTCCTTTCTAGTCGCCATTGTTGATTATAAGTATTGGTTGCGTTCCATTGAATGATGTTGGCGCCACTAGACTGAGAAAATGCCAAAACATCTAAATTCATGCCGCTAAGCTGTGATTGGATGGTCCAATAACCGTTATCTAATTGCCGCAAATAAAAATGTTGGTTGGGACTGCCTTTATAACGCCAACTTAGAATATTAGCTTCTGGCTCTTTTGAAAACCCGGCTACATCTAAAGCGGCGCCTGAGCTGTGATTAATAATACTGTATAGGTTGCCATCAACGGGGCGATCATTGCAATTGTCCGCTAGCAAAGGAAATGATAGTAAACTGAGACAAGATAAAATTACCGGACGAAAAATTGATGGTCTAATATAGTCGAAAGAAAAACACGTATCCATGCCGCTACCTTTAAGGTATCTGTTTTTTTTATTATTTAATTTGCACCAGAGTATGAAGATAGGCTTGCTCAAAATCCAGAGGCTTAACCGACCTGTTTATAATTCTGCGTGAGAGTTCACATATTCTTGTGATACAAAAATATACGTCGAAGAAGAAGTAAACATCTATAAGATCATTGTGTGAAGTACTCGACATTTTTCATTTGAGTATTCAGCGAGGGCTGTATATAAACGACAAAATGTTCTGCGAGAAATAAATGCTTGATTGAATGAGTGGTGAATACCTGGGAAAAGTGTTGTTTGATAGATACTTTAGTTTATTGTTCCCCTTCGATTAGATCTTTGCCTTTCTGTGTTTCAAGCATATCGGCAGCTTTGATAAGCGCCTTACCCAGAGAGTTGATGTTAATCGGTTTTGGAATATAGTCACTCATACCGGCAGAAAAGCATTTCTCTTTGTCTTCTGAAAGTACATTAGCCGTCATAGCTATGATGGGAGTTTTCTTATAATTCGTCATTGTTCGTAAAAATTTAGTTGCTTCAACACCATCCATCTCTGGCATTTGCATATCCATAAAAATAATGTCATATTGCCGCTTTTGAGCTTGCTCAATCGCTTTCTTTCCATCCTCGGCGATTTCAATAGTGTAACCAAGCTTTTCTAACATTTTTTTGGCAATAACTTGATTTACATGGTTATCTTCGACCAGTAAGATATCAAGATCTTTATTGAACTCGAACTGAAAGTTTTTCTTTTTAACTTCAACTTCTGATCTTTTTGATTTTTTGAAGGACAGTTCAAAAAAGAATTTTGAGCCTTTATTTTCTTCGCTTTCTATATTGATATCACCACCCATTAGATTCACGAGCTGTCTGGATATCGTTAGTCCGAGACCAGTACCTCCAAACCGACGCGTGATAGAAGTATCTGCTTGAGAAAAGGGTTGAAATAAATAATCGATGTCATCCTCACTAATACCAATACCTGTATCAATGACAGAAAAACGAATAACAACATTCTCGTCAGACTCTGAACAATTTTTAACTTCCAGGCTAACTTTACCTTGCTTAGTGAACTTTATGGCATTACTTATTAGGTTTATTATGACTTGTTTTAATCGAAAAACATCACCAATAATGTAGGATGGAAGTGTATTCAAGCCCTTGTAATATTCAAATCCAATATTTTTCTTGTTTGCTTCGTTTGAAAAAATAAAAGCGAGTTCTTGTACCATTGCTTTTAAGTCAAAGGGTTGGTTTTCCAGAGTTATTTTTCCTGATTCGATTTTACTAATGTCCAAAATATCATTCAGTATGGTTAACAAACCTTCGCCTGACGAAGAGATGGTATTCAGCATTTCTTTTTGTTCTTGGTTCAAAGGTGTTCCTTGCAGTAAGCTGACCATGCCTAAAATTCCATTCATGGGCGTTCGAATTTCATGGCTCATGTTAGCCAAAAAATCGGATTTTACTTGCGTTGTCTTTTCCGCTTTTTCTTTGGCTTTCTGTAATTGCTCACTCATTCGCCTGAACTCATTAGCTGCATTAGCGAGTAGACCAATTTCATCTTTACGCTGTGAACCTGGTACGGAGCTACTGTAGTCACCATCAATATACCTTTGAAAAGCAATGGCAACTTTTTTAATTCCATTTGAAATGTGATAGTTATAAAATAGAAATAAAGAAAATAGAACGGGTACGGATATAATTAAAGTGAGTAGGAGTAGTTCTTCTCCATTGTCGAGATTAAGTTGACTTGTCTCTTTAATTTTATTGAGCCTATCCAGTGATATTTCTTTGAGCTGATTTGCTAAAGTTGTAAACTCGAGGGCTTCGCCTGCCATGACAACGTTAACCAAAGAAAGGTAGATTCTATTGGCTTGTACGCTTTGCTCAAACGTTTCCTGAAGCTGAACAGCGGTCTCTAATAAACTCGAAAATAGTTTTTGGTTTTTTTCGATAAAGTCATCAGAAAAATATTCGGGTGTATTTTTTATATCTTCTATCGTTTTCAAAAAATCTCGTTTTTTAACATATTTTCGGTTACTTATAAAATCGATGGCGCTTAATTTTAGGTTTAGCCATAAAGATAGTGTTTGATGAGATAAAGCGTAGTTTTGAGTGCCAACTTGCGAGTGAAGAATAATTTTGTTGATAATTCCTATACCCTCATCATGGAGTTCAGGTAGTTTTATCGATATCAACTCTCTTCGATATTGAAACCGGTTTTCCAATACATCAATATTTTCACCGTATCTTAGAACCACTTCTCGCATATTTTGAATAAGTCGTTCACTGGCTTCATGATTCGTTTGATAACTGACCTGCTGAAGTCGTCTTAGAATATCAGACTGGTTTTCTTTCATATTCTCAATGACTGATTGGCTACCCGAAATGCCGTAGACTGAAGCCGCTTTTTGAAGTTCTGCGACATCTTTGTTGATTTCTAAAACTGTCGTAGAAGTATTCGAAATGGTTGCTAAACGATCGACAGAGCTTTCAATAGTTTGGAAGGTTCCCAAAATTAGATAGAAAACAAGTCCAAAAAAGGCAATGATTAGCCCAATTCCTAAACTAATTTTTAGCCCAATCGTTGGGCCAGATGTTTTCATCAATTTATTCTCAAGAGTTTAAGAACTCATACCAGCGGTCAAGGCTGTAATCGTAATTATCCATTACGGTGTTCCATACGGCGATATTCGAAAAACGTTTAATATAACTGCCACCATCTCTAACTTCTCCCGATTTTACTGATATGCGCCCATCAGTGCCTTTTAAAGCTTCAGTCGCTTCTTTTCCCTCATACCAATAATTCCATTCAGGAACCGACATTAATTCTCTCGAACGTTCTGGGTTCGAAATGTAATAGCCTTGTCGCGCGATAAAGGCACCTGGATAACCCGATAGCCACCAGTTCATATATTCATAAGCTGCATCCTTAACATGACCTTCGGTTTTTGATGATAAACACATGACTCCATGCCAGGCTCGATAGCCTTCTTTAGGTGCGGCATAAACGACAGGAATCCCTTTGCCTTTGCAGGCAGTGACACCGGGCGAAAACATGCTTTGAATGATTACCCGCTTCGAAACCATGTAATCGACCGATTGAGGAACCGATGTCCAAAATCCTGCAAAATGACCATTTTGCTTTTTCTCAATTAAGATATCGAACAGTTGATCGATTTCATCGGTCGTCATATTTCCTATGTTTTTAAACCTCATTAGTCCTTTTGCTTGTGCGGCTAAAGCAGCATCGAAAATTCCAATCGTTGGTGCATTGACCAACGCGACTTTACCTTTGTGCTCATCGTCTAATAACCAGCCCCAACTTTCTGTTTTATAAGATTCTCCTTTAGGAATGACTTGGGTGTTGTAACCAAAAGAATCTGTGTTGTGTACATAGGGCATATAACTGATTAATGGCGATGGTTGGCGACTGAGTTTTCCGTCGGGTTGAATAAATAATATTTTATTGGGCGCATCTCCTGCGCCTACGTTTGCTGACTCGATGATTTTTCCAGTTTTGGTTAATGAGTTTATCTCATTCCAATATTTCAAACGTTCAACTTCAATAGGTTGTATCGCTTTGGCTTGCCACAGAATGTTAATACTGTCAGACCATTGTTCATATAAATCAAATGAGCCTGGATTTGACGCTGCTTTTTGTAAAACGGCAGCACTGCCTTTCGGTTCGAATTGAATCTTAATACCCAATTCATTCATCGCTTTTTGTCGCAACTCTTCTTGCAACGTAACATGCGTTCCCATCACACGAAGTGTGATTTCTTTTTTGCCGAAAACAAAAGGAGCTTTGGCAGCGGCGGCACACAAGGCGGTGGTTTTTAATAATTTCCTACGAGATATTCGTTGAGCTGACACAATCAATTCCAATAACTAAAGTCCTTATAGAATTAGTTTAGTCGAAGAGTGACTGATTTACCGAGTTTATCTCATTGAAATGACTTGAATTAATAGACTGTTAATTAAAAAACACGTTTAATAAAAACATTAGGTTAAATAAGGTTATAAATTCTTTAGTGAAGAGTGTTGAGGCATATAGTGGAGGATGGCTTATGCCTCCTCCAGCTCCAATAAATCACCAGGTTGGCAGTCGAGTGCTTGGCAAATTGCGAGCAGTGTTGAAAATCGAATGGCTTTCGCTTTTCCTGTTTTTAAAGTCGACAAGTTTGCCATGGTAATTCCGACTTTTTCAGACAGTTCGGTTAACGACATTTTCCGTTGAACCAGCAACAAGTCGAGATTTACTTTAATTGCTTGACTCATATTAAATTGTCAGCGATTGTTCTTTCTGAAGAATCGCTGCCTCTTTAATAACTTGCGCTAATACGATAATGGACAAACCCATAAATAATCCGTACAAATTAGTAGAGACAGCAGGTGTTAAGTGAATGTACTCACTGTGTTCACCAATGTCGCTTAGGATCGCCATGCCACCCAGATAAACCAGTATCGGATACACGATATTCCAAACAACGACAACAATCCCAAATTTACGAATGCAATTAGCATTTTCGTCTGCAAAAGGGCGTTTGTCGTTTAAGTTTATGAAAAGTTTTCTAATGTACATTAAGCCAAACAAACCAATAACGCCCATGATCATCATGATGCCATTAGAAATAAACCAGGCAGAATAACTTTGTGTGTTACTCAATTTTATATCGGCCTCTCCTTTAATCAGTTCACTCATATTACCTAAGTTTTCTGCCGATGTTATCGGTTCAGGATAAACTTTAAAATTCAAAAGAAAAGTAATGTCGGTATGTCTGTCTTGCGGGGCTTCTGGAATGCTCAGTCCGTTAAGCACCATGAAAATACACCAAAATATCAATGAGCAGATGGTGAAATACCAAATGAAGTTAATGAATTTGGTGACGATATTGGTTAATCGTAAATAGCTTTGCTCATTCAGCGTTGAGCTCTCGGAAGTAGGAGAATCTTGCATAATGGCGTTCCGTAATGATGGTTGATTTGCATCCACTATAATGGCGGATGAATCGTAATTCAATAATTAATTATCGAAAAACAATAAATACATTTCTTTAATCGATAAACTTACCGGCTGGGTATGGACGGTTACTTTTCAAATCTCGTTAATTTTGTCGACAATAAAGGGTGAAAACCTTGAGTTTGGCTGTTTCTTTGCTAAGATTGTCGACAATTCTGAATGCCATGGTGCTAAACGTGTTAGTTGCTGAACAACCTATCACCAATGCCGACAAAACCTTTGTCCGTTTACGTAACGATATCGTGGAAGGCGTGGTTCCTGCAGGCTCAAAATTGAGCGAAATGGAGCTATCGACCAAGTATGCGGTAAGTCGAGCCGTAGTGCGAGAAGCCATTAATCGGTTGGAGTCATGTCATCTGGTAGAACGCAAGGCTAATGTTGGCGCTAAGGTTGTTGCGCTTACCGAACAAGGGTTAAATGAGCTTTACCAGGTTAGAGAGTCGCTGGAGGGTATGGCGGCGCGATTGGCGGCTACACAAATGACCGATCTAGAAATCGCCGACCTGAATGATCTGCTAAGCTCTCATTTCCAAACGGTGAAAACAGGCGAAACTTATTATCAAGAAGCAGGAGATGTCGACTTTCATTATCGGATCATCTTAGGCAGTAAAAATAACCATTTGATTACGATGCTTGTCGACGGCATTTACCATCTTATTAGAATGTATCGGGTTCAACTTGGTATGGCCGGTCCCAGAGTAACTACTGCATTCGATGAACACAAACACATTGTGCAAGCCATTTCTAATCGCGATCCGGAATTGGCGGAAATGCTGATGCGCAGACACATTCAGTACACCAAAAAGAATTTAGCAAAAAAACTTGAGTCTTAAATTTAATACATTAATCGGGAAGTTATTATGAACACGAATTATCGTAAAAAATTAGAAGGTACTAATCTCAGTTATTACGACACGCGCCAAGCGGTAGAAGATATTAAGCCCGGCGCATATAAAACTTTGCCTTATACGTCGCGTGTTTTAGCTGAGAACTTGGTGCGTCGTTGTGAGCCCGAAAAATTAACCGATTCTTTAAAGCAAATTATCGAACGCAAGCGCGACTTAGATTTTCCATGGTTTCCAGCGCGCGTTGTGTGTCACGATATTTTAGGTCAAACCGCATTGGTTGACTTAGCGGGTTTACGTGATGCTATCGCGGAGAAGGGCGGCGATCCAGCGAAAGTCAATCCGGTTGTGCCAACTCAATTAATCGTTGATCACTCGTTAGCGGTCGAACACGCCGGTTACGAAAAAGATGCATTTGAGAAAAACCGTGCCATTGAAGATCGTCGTAACGAAGATCGTTTTCACTTTATTAACTGGACCAAAACTGCGTTTAAAAATGTTGATGTGATTCCACCCGGCAACGGCATTATGCATCAAATTAATTTAGAGCGTATGTCACCAGTCATTCAAGCTCGCGATGGCGTTGCTTTTCCAGATACATTAGTCGGCACCGACAGTCATACACCGATGGTTGATGCACTCGGTGTAATTGCTGTGGGCGTCGGTGGTTTAGAAGCGGAAAGTGTTATGCTTGGTCGTGCTTCTTACATGCGTCTTCCTGACATCATTGGTGTTGAATTAAAAGGTAAACCACAACCTGGCATTACCAGTACCGATATTGTTTTAGCCATTACTGAATTTTTAAGAAAAGAACGTGTGGTGTCGAGTTACCTGGAGTTCTTTGGTGAAGGAGCTTCGGCATTAACTTTAGGTGATCGAGCTACCATTTCTAACATGACGCCAGAGTTCGGTGCGACCGCTGCTATGTTCTACATCGATCAACAAACTATCGATTACTTAACTTTAACCGGTCGTGAAGACGATCAAGTGAAACTCGTTGAACAATATGCAAAAGAAACTGGTTTATGGGCCGACGAATTAACCGAAGCGGAATACGAAAGAGTATTAACTTTTGATTTGTCTTCTGTCGGTCGAAATATTGCGGGTCCTTCGAATCCACACGCACGTGTTTCAACTTCCGATTTAGCGGCAAAAGGTATAAGCGGTGTTGTTGAAAACGAAGAGGGCAAAATGCCCGACGGCGCTTGCATTATCGCTGCGATCACCAGTTGTACAAATACCAGTAACCCACGCAACATGATCGCGGCGGGCTTGATTGCGCGTAACGCGAATAAATTAGGTTTGGTACGTAAGCCTTGGGTTAAAACGTCTTTAGCACCCGGATCAAAAGCCGTTAAATTGTATTTAGAAGAATCTAATTTATTGCCTGAACTCGAAAAGCTTGGCTTTGGCGTGGTTGCGTTCGCTTGTACATCGTGTAACGGAATGAGTGGTGCATTAGATCCAAAAATCAAACAAGAAATTGAAGAGCGTGATTTATATTCTACAGCGGTACTATCGGGTAACCGCAACTTCGATGGTCGAATTCATCCGCACGCGGATCAAGCGTTTCTTGCATCACCTCCACTGGTTGTTGCTTACGCTATTGCGGGAACCATTCGTTTCGATATCGAGAAAGATGCTTTAGGGACCGATAAAGACGGCAATCCAATTACGCTAAAAGATATTTGGCCAACGGACGAAGAAATCGATGCGATCATCAAAGAGCACGTTAAACCAGAGCAATTCCGTAACGTTTACGAACCGATGTTTAACGTTAATGTTGATATGGGTGAAAAATCAGAACCGCTTTACGACTGGCGTCCAAAAAGTACTTACATCCGTCGTCCTCCGTATTGGGAAGGTGCATTAGCCGGTGAGCGTACTATGAAAAGCATGCGTCCATTAGCGGTCTTGGGTGACAATATTACAACCGATCATTTATCACCGTCGAATGCCATTCAAGCGGCCAGTGCTGCTGGTGAATACTTAGCGAAAATGGGGTTACCTGAAGAAGACTTCAACTCTTATGCGACGCATCGTGGCGATCACTTAACGGCGCAGCGCGCAACCTTTGCTAATCCAAAACTGTTAAATGAAATGGTTCGTGATGAAAACGGTGATATCAAACAAGGTTCGCTAGCCCGCGTTGAGCCAGAGGGCAAAGAAACGCGCATGTGGGAAGCGATTGAAACTTACATGAATCGCAAACAACCCTTGTGCATTATTGCGGGAGCCGATTATGGACAAGGTTCATCGCGCGACTGGGCGGCCAAAGGTGTTCGTTTAGCGGGGGTTGAAGTGATCGTTGCCGAGGGATTCGAGCGTATTCACCGAACCAACTTAATTGGCATGGGTGTGTTACCGCTTGAGTTTATGAATGGTGAAACCCGCAAAACCTATAACATTGATGGCACCGAAACATTCGATGTGGAAGGCGAGCCAACACCCGGTGCAACATTAACATTAACAATCAATCGTAAAGATGGTGAGCGTGTTGAAGTACCTGTTAAGTGTCGTTTAGATACCGCTGAGGAAGTGTCTATTTATTCTGCCGGTGGTGTACTGCAACGTTTCGCGAAAGACTTTTTAGAGTCCGAAGCGGCTTAATCATCACATTAAAATTTACAACGTTTAAAGAAGCCATCACTTTGTGTGATGGCTTTTTATAAAAGTCTCGTTTAAAGACTTATCTTAAGGAATGGTTTTATGTCTCACGCACCTCAAATAAAAATACCCGCAACTTACATGCGTGGCGGCACCAGTAAAGGTGTCTTTTTTAAATTAACGGATTTACCCGAAGCGGCACAAGTGCCAGGCGAAGTGCGCGATAAAATTTTATTGCGTGTTATTGGTAGCCCCGATCCATACGGTAAACACACCGATGGTATGGGCGGTGCAACGTCCAGTACTTCCAAAACTGTTATCTTGTCAAAAAGTGATAAAGAAGATCACGATGTAAACTATTTATTCGGACAAGTAGCGATTGATAAACCTTTTATCGATTGGAGTGGTAACTGCGGCAATTTAACGGCAGCTGTCGGTTCCTTTGCTATTTCTAATGGTTTGGTTGATCCATCACGCATTCCAGAAAATGGCATTGCCGTGGTTCGTATTTGGCAAGCCAACATTGAAAAAACAATTATCGCTCACGTACCGATTACCAATGGCGAAGTGCAAGAAACGGGTGATTTCGAGTTGGATGGTGTTACCTTTCCCGCAGCAGAAGTAAAAATTGAATTTATGGATCCGACCGATGCGAAATTATTTCCTACCGGTAATTTAGTCGACGAATTAGAAGTTCCGGGCATTGGGACTTTTAAAGCAACGATGATCAACGCTGGGATCCCCACCATCTTTTTAAATGCCGAAGATATCGGTTACACAGGAATCGAATTGCAAGAAGCCATCAATGGCGATCCCGAAGCCTTGCAAAAGTTTGAAACCATGCGAGCTCATGGTGCGGTAAAAATGGGATTGATTAAAGAGATTGAAGAAGCCGCAAATCGCCAACACACACCAAAAATTGCGTTTGTGAATGGTCCGGCCGATTACGTGTCTTCAAGTGGCAAAAAAATTAATACTTCTGATATCGATTTAAACGTACGTGCATTATCGATGGGTAAATTACATCATGCGATGATGGGCACAGCGGCGGTTGCTATTGCAACGGCGTCAACCATTCCCGGCACGTTGGTAAACCTCGCTGCAGGTGGCGGTGAGCGCCAATCGGTTACCTTTGGTCATCCTTCTGGAACGTTGCAAGTGGGTGCCGAAACGGAATTAAAAGGCGATGAGTGGATTGCCAATAAAGTAATTATGAGCCGTAGCGCACGTGTATTGATGGAAGGTTGGGTACGAGTGCCTGGAGATTTATAATGCTTCTTTTTAATAATTGAAAAATGTGGCAAGGAAGCCATTTTTCTTTTAATACGATAGAAAGTCTTTTTTAATAGCCGCTTTTATATAAAGGCTCTACCAAAAAAATTGTGCCTTTGACTATTAGATTTGCAGGAAAGTAAGCTCGATAGGTTCCTTTAAGAACTTCGTCAATTACAAAAATTAAATAGCCGTCTTCTATTACCTTCTCCAAGAATATAACGATGTTAATGTCGTCTTGTTCGTAATAAATACTTCCGTCTTTGTAACTTACTTTCCAGCCTAAGTTGTTAAAAGAAGAATTTTTATCTACTTTGTTCGATAGCGATAATGGCAGTTGACTCACATTAACATTTTTATAGATTTTATCTAAAAATTCTCTCTTATTATTAATGTCTTCTTTAGCAAGTAAATAAGAGCACTCTAGATATTCTCCTGCAACACTTCTATTCCTATTTGTGCTTAAAAGTCCTACCTCATTTCTGAGTGAGTTATATTTTTCACAGTTATTGGTTACACGCCCATCTAACATTTTAATTTTTGTTAGTTTGATTTTCTCTTGGGCAAAGGATTCGAAAGTTATAAAAATAAAAACAAGTATCAAAAGTCTCATTTAATTCGCCTTCGTTTTGTAAGCCTATAATCCCTGTGAGGAAAAGGTAAATGAACTATGTTAATTGGATATAATTTTGTATGTAAAGAAACTAAGCGATAGATAACCCCTAAGATTTAATCGCTCCGTTTATATCGTTTCATTGTTTATATCTACTCATTAAATTTTCGTGTTTACGGAATAGCAGTTTGCTGTATCGTTGCAATACGATTACAGCAGTAGGAAGTGGGTTTGGTTTATTTAACTGGCATTTTAACCCTAGTTTTGGGTCTTCTCATACTGATTGACTACACCGATAATTCGAATGGTACAGGCATGTGGTGGATGGGAAAAGTATTACCACCGTTGGGTCTTCTTGCTTTTAGTTTCATTCCTGTTGACTTAATAACCTCTATTTTTTGGTTGTTGGCTGCAGTGGTTATGTTGGTTTCTGTTATTAGTCTTTTTATAAAAGTATTTAAATGGACCATTAAATGTTACCGCAAACGTTCGATTGATTTCAGGTACATCGCAGAAGAGGGTGTTCGTCCACTGTTGTGTATTATTTGCTTTTACACCGCAAGTCACATTGTCAACCTGTCGGTTTATTCTGCGAATGAAAAAGCACTTCAGTTAGCCTTGGAGATGAAGCAGTATGTGCACGAAAATGGCACTTGCAGTGTAGAAAAACCAGTTTGGGCCAATGAACATCTCTCGAAAGGTCACAGCTCATTTTCAATGCGATACGGTGAGTATGGCACCCAATATCAAATTAATTATCAATGTGATCCAGAGAACGATAAGTTTTCCTATTGGGTTAGAATAAGCCAAGATGAGTCGTTTGGTATTGAAGGAAGCTTTGACGGAAAAATGGAAGTTACCTATGGCGACTATGGTAATCCAACAACAGTCACTTTGGATGATAGTATAGATATTTCAGCTTTAATTAAAATGAATCTCGATCTTGAAGGAAGAAAATTGTGAGGTTATTAACTTTTAATAGTGAGAAATGGTAGTCTATACATGTAATCGAAATTTCCACCTATCCTGATGGTGTTAATGTAAGGCGTAAAGCTCGCATGATAAACTTAAATGACCATTTGATAACAAACTTGATAAAAGGATGCTAAACCATGCCAAAAGCGAACGGTGTTATTAAATCGGATTTTTTCTGGTTCTGAGAGTCTTATCGATCTATAGATTGTTGAGTATGGACAAGCGTTAAATTGGTAAGTACTACATTTAAATCCTACACTGAATTAAACGAAAGAAATATTCATGCTTGGTTAACAAGGAAAAATAATGAAAGTGTATTTAACTAGAGTAGCAATATTAATATTCTGTTTGATGTTGAGAACCGCGTTAGCAGATAATCATCTGGTTATTTCAGAATCACTTCCGTCCGATTCTCTTTCTCAACAACACTATAGGGTATGGTTGCCTGAATCCTACAAGAGTGAGGGTAATACTCGATATCCACTTCTTCTTGTTTTGGATGGACAAAAATACGGTAACTTAGTTGCGAGTAATGCCAAATTTTTAGCCTATTCGGAAGATATTCCTGAGCATATTATTGTGACGCTTGATGTAAAAAATCGACTTTTAAATTACACACCCACTGATTCCTCAGATTGGGATGGTGATGGCGGAGCCCCAAAGTTCTTGACGTTTATCACTGATGAATTACTACCAGAGTTGGAGAAAAAGTTTCGTTTTTCTGAAACTCGGATTATGTGGGGACATTCTGCGGCGGGCTTGTTTGCCATGTACGCTTTTATGAATGCTCCACATGGTTTTAATGCCTTTCTTGTCAACGATGGATCGCTTGATTGGGATAATCGATATATTTATAAATCGCTCTCTCTGTATTTACAGAAATTTCCTAAGCGAAATCGGTTTTTGTATTTGAATACCAGCTTTCTTGATCCAGATGCTCCAGATGAGTTTAAGTTTATTGAGCCAATCGTTAATTTACTTGAGGCTCGAGCTATCCCTCAGCTGCGCTGGGTGTATCAGCCGATGCCTGATGAATCACATGCGAGTATTCCTTTGTTGGGCAGCATTCATGGCTTAAAAGCGTTGTATAAAGGTTTTCGTATTCCTGAAAGTATTATCCTTAAAGGTTTACCTGCCGTTAAGAGTTATTTTGAGTCGGTAAAGGGACAAATCGGTGCTCGGAAGAAAATACCAGAGTCAGTGTTACTAATGACTGGTATCATTGGAATACAGCATAACAAGAAGGAAGCGATTGAAGCATTTCGTTTTTGTATTGAGTTGTATCCAGAGTCTCTAGATGCAAGAGAGCAACTCGCGGAAGCTTATCTTATGAATGAACAAACAAAGCTTGCTATTATGGCTCTAGAAGAAGCTATTCTCGTTGCAAATGAATTAAAAAGTGAACGTACCGAAGGTATTAAGCAAAGACTTAAATTGTTAAGAAAGAAGCTTAATGATTGAATGAATTAAAAGCTATAAATCTAAGTTAATATACGATACAAACTAACTAGCGATTTAATTTATTCTTTTGATTATCCTAATATTAAGAATAGTCGTGTTAAAATATCCTGATGCTTATACTCAAAAAAAAATCCAAAGGAAGTGTAAATGGAATCCATTTCTTCTAGAAAAGAGAAGGTTTTTCAGCTACTTAAACGTGGTTTTATTGAGCTTATATCGGTATTTGTAGCAATCCTTTTAGCATTGTGGGTAGATGAGTTGTACGAAGATTATCAGCGCCAACAAAGAATAGGACTGGCGATGCAATCGGTAATGTCTGAGATGAAAGATAATCATAAATTGTTGTTGAAGGCACACGACTTTCAAACTAAAACCTTATCGATAATCAGAGATAAATTTTCTAAAAATGAAGATGTTACTGAAGTGCAGGCGGAAGAGTTACTTGCTAAAATGTATCAGCGTAGCATGTTTCACCCGGCTCGCCTGATAGACACTGCGTGGCAGGTGATGCTACAGTCTCAACTACTTAATTATATGCCCCACGAAACAGTACTTAAATATGCACACCATTATAAAGCTCAGCAAGATATGATGGAGAGACAAAAACTAATACTCCAAAACTTGGATAATTATCGTATTAACTCTGAAAATTATTCTCAAATGTTATACTTATATAACCACTCGGTAAATGAGATTTGGTGGAGCGAAAAGAATTTATTGGCATCATTTTCTAATCTTGGAGTGTCTGCTGATAACTCAAATAAATAACAAGCCCAGTACTCGGGAGATTTATTTACTTTTCAAAAAAAGCAGGGGATTCGGTATTGGTATGGTCGGGTAAGGTAAATTCTCAGTTTTTTTCTTTTTTTTATAACCTATTTCTTTTGGCTATTTTCTGGAAAAATAATGTTGTGGTTTGCCATAATTCTTATGCGGAAAGTCATTAAATAGCTAGTGAGATGTAAGCTAGAGTGAAAGTTTAGGATAAGACAATTAGTCGAAGGTGTCCGTTTACTGTTGTGTATTAATTGCTTTCTACACCGCAAGTCACATTGTCAATCTGACATTTTATTCCGCCGATAATAAAGCATTTCGGTTAGCTTTGGAGATGAAGCGGTGTGTGCACGAAAATGGCACTGGCAGTGTAGAAAAACCAGTTTGGGCCAATGAACACCTCTCGAAAGGTCACAACTCATTTTCAATGCGATACGGTGAGTATGGCACCCAATATCAAATTAATTATCAATGTGATCCAGAGAACGATAAGTTTTCCTATTGGGTTAGAATAAGCCAAGATGAGTCGTTTGGTATTGAAGGAAGCTTTGACGGAAAAATGGAAGTTACCTATGGCGACTATGGTAATCCAACAACTTTAATCTTGGACGAAACTGTTAACTTGTCTGACTTGGTGACAATGAAAATCAAGCGCCAAAAAGCCGAGTAAAGGTATTTTACATGAAACTTCTGATATAAACCTTAGCACATCAGTAACCGATAGAACTTCACCCGGTCAGCTACACATCTTATAATCAATCCATATTATTATTAAAAATAACCCACTTCTCGTGAACCGACTTCGGGTTTCAATCGTCTTTTCTATAACAGCAATAACAATGAGCAGCGAATGCAGCAGGCAGAGCAGGATTTATTAGTACTGGAAGCACAAAGTGGCAATGCACAGGCGCTTGAGTGTTTGATCGCTGTGTTTCATCCGTTGTTGGTGCAATTTGCTACGAGCTTGTCTGGCAACCATGCTTTGGCGAAAGACGCAGTACAAGATGTTTGGCTAAAGATTGCCAAAAAGTTGCGTCAGCTGAATGATCCGCGGGCGTTTAGAAGTTGGCTTTATCGAGCGGTTCGTTGGCGTGTGAGCGAGCTTATGCGAGGCAAAGCGGAGCAGTTTGAGCGACTGGATGAATCGGTTGCAACGACTGAACTCGACGAAACCGAAATCGAGAACCGAGCGTTAAGACGGCTTGTTCATCAACTCGCGGATACCGAGCGAGAAGTCATTTATTTGCATTATCTGGCTGAATTGTCGGTCGCTGAAATGGCTTTAGTGTTGGAAATTCCGGCTGGGACGGTTAAATCTCGCTTAAGCCGGGCTCGTAAACAATTGCAACAGATGATTGATTCTTAATGAAATTGAGTTGACACAACCTGAGGAGGTTATCATGAACTTGGATGATAAAATTAAACAGGCTCTTAAAATGGACCAGGCGGAAGTTGAGCAGGTTTTACTGAGTGAGAAAGGTTTGTTACCCAGAGTATTGGGTGTTTTTAAAGGAAGTATGAAAGGCTGGAATATTATGGGATTTATTTTAGCGGTCGCGACAGCCATTGGTATGTTCTGGTGTGGCTACTACTTCTTTGTCAGTGACAATCTAATGGAACAAGTCTTTTGGGGATTTATTGCATTGGCATTTCTAACCGCTAATATGGCAACTAAAATTTGGTTTTGGATGGAAATGAATCGTCACTCAACCAGTCGAGAAATTAAGCGACTAGAAGTTGTTATTGCTCAGTTAGTGGCTCAACTTAATGAGTCGAAATAACATGCTTGAGCGGAGTATCTGTTGCTCCAAGGTGTTAATCTCTGTTGAAGATTAAAGAAAGTTCACGTAAATTGGGATATGGCCTATTTTATTGGTTGAAAATTGCTCATTGGTAATTTTTGTTATATTGACGTGTGAGCAATTTGGAGAATAATGCCATCGATGCGGAAGTTGGAGAGAGTTAGTCTGTATTCAAGGAGATAGAATGAAGAGTTATGCATGAGTCTTTCAGATAGCTTTTGGTGCAAATCGTTTTAGATGGATTGTTTTTGATGTGTTTGAAGGAGTGTATATGAAACATTTAATGATTGTTTTGTTTTTGTCATTTGCAAGTCTCGCGTTTGCTCAAGATAAAGAAAGCGTTATTGAAGAGTTGATAGACCAAATTATTAGTACTAATGAAGATATTCAAAGAACTGAAGAATACTTAAGTAAAAGTCGTGAGGAACTGATCGATTCTTTTAAACCGGATTATAAAGGTAACGTTTCCTCTAAAGTGCTCGCGATGCAAGAGCAACTGTATAATGACGTTAAAGCATCTTCATTGTATTTAGGTTATATTGAAGGAACTCGTAAGGCTTATGCTGAAGATTTGAGAAGTGAGTTTTCGACGCCCGAGCTTGTCGAGTTGTTAGAAATGATAAGGAGTCCATTGTTTGAACGATTGAAGAGTATTCAACTTTCGGGTAACTCACAAGGTATGAAGTTTATTGAACAGTGGACGAAAGAAAATGAAATATTGGTTGAGGAGTTTATGAAAAGAGACGAAGCGATCAATTATGAATTAAAAATTGACTTGATGACCAAACCTAAACAACGGGATCAAGAAGAAAAGTAGTTATAAGAAAGGATGTTTTAAATGATTTTTGAAGGAATCGTCACATTAGTCATTATTTATTTCTCTGCTAAGTTTGTTTTGAGTCGTAAACAAAAAACGCAACTTGCGTATATTCAGAATTATAAATTTAACTCGGCAATTAGCAAAAAGGTAAAGGAAAAATATCCTCATTTATCAGCTCAAGATATTTCGTTAGTGCTTAGAGCGTTAAAAGATTATTTTTATATCTGTAATAAAGCGAAACGAAAAATGGTTTCGATGCCTTCGCAAGTAGTTGATGTGGCATGGCATGAATTTATTTTATTCACGCGACAGTATCAACAGTTTTGCGATAAAGCGTTGGGGCGCTTTCTTCATCACACGCCTGCGGAGGCGATGACAAAGCCAACCGCAGCACAAGACGGTATCAAGCGAGCTTGGCGAATTGCTTGTGAGAAATACAACATTCATCCCTCTAGTCCTAATCGACTTCCGTTAATTTTTGAAATTGATACTAAGCTGAACATTCCAGACGGTTTTAAATATTCAACAAACTGTCTATCAAAATCAGCTAAGTCTGCAGGTGCAGATTATTGTGCCGCTCACATAGGGTGTTCGTCGGGATGTGCTGGTGATTCTGGCGGCGATTCTGAGGGTGGTTTCTTTGATAGTTTCGGTGGTGACTCTAGTGGCTGTGGTGGAGGCTGCGGTGGCGATTAAAATAGTAAGCAATTTTTGCAAAACGTTAGTTTTTGCTATTCGGATTTAATAAGCAATGCCAATTAAATTCCATTTAATTTTATTAACTCTTTCTAAGGTAATCGCCTTAATCGGTATTTTTATCTTAGGCATGAGCTTTTATGAATCGATTCATCAACTGCTACCTGAGGTGATGCAAGAAAAAGTAATTGGTTTTGTCGTTTTCGGAATGATTCCGGCAGGATTAAGCCTTCTATTAGTCGACTTCTTATTTAAACACTTTATTAGCGCTCGATGCAGTAAATGCGATGGTAAAGCGGTTTATCGTCCCAGTCAACAAGAGAAGGGACCATTTGGTGGTAAGCAGAAGACGGCGATATCTTATGAATGCCAAAAGTGCGGTTACGTCCATCGCACCAGTGTTTTTTCTGGTATCCAAAAGGATATTACTTAATTCAATTCAGCGCTGTTGACTTATACCAAATCTGGACGAATAGAGTTTAAGCATCTAAACTTTTTCGTGCTAATATTTAGCGTTATTGTCTTCCATATTTGTGTTAGCAATCTATATAAGGATAAAGCTGAAATGAAGGTGATTTTCAATATATTTTCTTTATTAATAATCGTATTTGCCATTCAAGGGTGTTCTGGCAATTTAATGACTAAGTCAAAAACAGGTGTTGTTCCCCCTCCAGCGAGTGGTAAGGCGACTATTGTATTTATGCGTTCGTCGTTTGTTGCCAGCGCTATTGGTGTTGAGTTATTTGAAATTAATAATGGGGAGTTAACATTTGTTGGTGAGCTGCCCAATGGTAGTAAGATAGCGCATCAAACGACACCCGGTGAGAAAGTGTATATGGCTTACGGAACTGCGGCCGATTTTATGATTGCGAAAGTGATTGGTAATAAAACCTATTACTCAATTGTTCGACCGAATTGGGGCACGGGAGGATTTGCTCCAACTCCTATTAGAGCGGATGGTTCGTCAGATTACAATATGAACTCGTCTGAGTTTGAAGACTGGAAAAGTGATACCGATTTACTTGAAAAGAAACCTGATGCAAGAGAGTGGTTTAAGAAAAATAAAGATAAATATAAGAAGATTTATAATGAATACTGGAGTCGCTTTCAGAAAAAAACTGCAGCAGAAAAATTAGAGAGAACGATGCAAGTTTCGGATGGCATTTAGTCAATTACATTGAATAAGATAGATGTTGTAGATTAGCATTTTTGCATAGACACTTTTATCTTGGATAGGAGTGTCTGGGCTTTTTATATTGTTGCTATCCAAGGCAGGACATAAAGTATTATTCATTGTATTCGGTTAGGGTTTGTATCTTCGGATTTTAATTAACTTTTAGTGAGTAGCAAATACTCAGCTGCTGCTATTGTTTTTAAGACCTTTTGGGTGTGAAGATAGCGGCATTTAAATCGCTTATGATTTTTTGCACTATTCTCTCCTGCGAGTCCATAAGTCAGCATAAATCCCTAGATATGAATTGTCTTCGGTACGCCCAGCTAAACCGTAGTCAATAGAATCCATGGGTGATATATAAGTCCCGAGCAATTTATCCCAAATGACAAACAAACCGCCAAAATTTCCATGGTGATGTTTACTGTGATGAACGCGATGATTTGCGGGAGTGTTAAAAATAGCGTCAAAAACCTTGTTGGGGCCGATGAGTTCGGTATGTAGCCATCCTTGATAATGAAAAACAAATAGCTGAGCGGAGAGTAATACCAATGGTTCAATGCCTAGGAGCAACCAGGGTAAATAAAATAGGGGAGCAATAAACAGATTTAGCCCATTGACGCGAAATGCCAGAGGTATATCAAATTGTTGACCGGTATGATGCGTTCCATGATAAAGACGCCAAAGAAAAGGTATTTTATGAGCAAACCTATGTTCACAATAATAGCTAAAATCACACAATAGTAAGCTTAATGGAAAAGCGATGAAAATATTGCTCACGGAATAAACGGCAAAATCGTTTAACCATAGATAGAGAGCTTCCCAATAGGGCGCAACTACTAGGTAGATCACAATATTGGGTGGGATCGTGCTAATAGAAATTAAGTTTTGTTTTGATAACTTTTTATTTCTAAGCCATTCTATTAACCCAAGGATTATTGCTGCAGTAATTATCAAACCAATGATAAGGCTCAATATTAATTTTTCTATATTTAGGTCAATCAGCATCAATAAATTTATGTTTAATTGCTAGCGCCGTTTGCGTATGTTTGCCATGAATTTTAGGCTTATGATTCCAACTGTCTTGCTTACGGAATAACGTATTGTACTCGCAAAAAGACATGAGTTGCCCATCGGTACTCAGTATGTGGTGACAGCAATTGGAAACTCGATCTGAGTCATAGTTATAGTGGTCCATAAATGGTTTTATCGCAATACCAAAAACATCTTTTGGGCGAACTAATCGTTTAGCAAAAGCAATTAATTTTCGATGTAGCCAAGGTAGCTTTCTGTTACCGAGTACAGATTGTATCTCATCTTTTTCAAGTCTTGTTTTGTAAGCGACGTCATTGATGATGGATTCTAGATTGATTTTTGGGGTAATATTAAATAACAATCCAAATCGTCGAGCAAATAAGCTTGTCCATCCACAGTTGGGATGTGAGCAGGGGATAGGCAAAAAGTCCTTAATGCCTACTTTCGAACTTAAGGCTTTAGATATTGCATGGACAACAGTTGATAATGTTGGGCGTTCGCTACCACTTTGAGACAGTTGGTACCGACCTGTGTAAAATGAGGGTAGAAAACCGACCAGTCGAATATGTTTTTGCTTTAATCCTTGATTCAATACCCAGCCAATTTCGTCCTCGCTAATGTCTTGAGCAACAGTCATTGTTAATTGCATACAAATACCATATTTTGCGAGAAGCTCAATAACTAACTCTCTGGACTTTAAAGTGTCTGCTCTTCTCAAGGCTTGATTTGTTTCTTTTTTGCTTCCATCAAATTGCAATAGAATGAGTAGTTTTGCCTTTATGGGTATCAACTTTTGTAAAATCATGTCATCTGATAGAACAAGACCATTTGTCGGTAGATAGATCATCCCAATTGATGGTTGTTCATATAGCCAAGTAATGATGTCCCAGAATTGAGGGTGGATGGTCGCTTCTCCACCGGTGACTTGTACTGAATCAATAAATTTCTTGTCATTAATGAGTTGGTTAATAAAAAGCTTAAACTCTTCGAATGGTAGGATCCTGTCGCCAGATGCATCGGCATAGCAGACGCGGCAGGCTAAATTACAGGCATTTGTTACCTCCACTAAAATAGTGCAGGACTTATTAGTTAACTGCTTAGTGTACTGGTTGTCATTAATACTGCATTTGTCTTGAAGCTTTGAGGAAGTAGGAGTGTGATCCTTACTAAGTTCAAACGGATTATTACTTGCGACTGAAGAACTATCACACGAACTTTTACTGCCACAACAAGTAGAAACTTGAGGAATGAAAAATTCTTTGTTCGAAACGTAGCTGACTCCCCAGGTATCCTTATTTGAGGTTCGATAAAAAGACGCATCGTTCTCAATTAAGTTAATGGATTCTTTATTGATGGACTTATTTTTTTTATTTTCGCATTGATTACATGCTTTTTTAATCCATACTTTTTTTTGACGTTCGAATATCACGGCCGCTACATAATTTAAACAATGTTCGCAAACACTAATGGTACTTTTGTAGATTACTTCGTCTTGATGAAAGTTGAATAAAACTCGTACATCGCTTTCATTTAATGATTTTAAAAACTGAGATAACATCGCCTTTGTTTTTGAACCGTCGTCAGATATTATGTTGTCTGTTGTAGGTCTTTTAAACGTGGTTGTTCTATCAGTCGACATGTTTAATACTCCATTCTAAAATGTGACTCGAAATTGAGTACAGTTGTCGATTAAATTTAGGTAGTTGATGTTTGTACTGTGTAACAACTTTTCGCAGCTGTTGATAAGAGAACTCTCTACTTGCTCGACACTCGGCCAATCGATGTTGAGTCATTACGTTTTTTGCTTGTGCCCTGGGAAGCAAGTCATAAACTGCATTTTTCGTATATTCGACGTGTCGATTTTCATCATTTAATACTCGACCCACCACCTTTTCTGTATAGTTAACCGGTGAGTATGTGCAGGCATCCAAATGAATCTTTAACGAATGACTTATGCGCTTTTCTAGGAAATGCAGGTGAGCCATAAAGTTTGCCAGTTTTCTTATTCGAATATCTTTATTATCTTCTTTAGTTATGTGAAAGCTTTCGGCGGTGTGATTTTTGATAACATGATTATAAATGTCTATCATTGGTAGTTCGATAATGGGTTGGTCTAATTTTCTGATTGCTTTTTTATACATTTTTACATGGCGATCTTCATCCATCATGTGGCTTTTCATTAATCCTACTACCTCAGGCTCATCGATTAATTCGATTGGAAAATAATCATTTACTTTGTGAGGATACTCCTCGCCATTTAAATATAAATTAAGCACAAAAGCGTGGAGTTCTGGGATCTTGCATATGTCTCGATGCAAATTCTTTTTTATAATCGATATCATTAATTTTTAAAACCGCTAAACAAGGGCTAAACAAGCGCCAAACACTAAAGTAACAATCCCTAAAAATATTAATATAATAATAAATAGTGCGCTGATACATCCGCTTAATTGACTTGGTGCTTTGCCCGATGGCGTGGGTAGAGAGGAGGATGGCTTTTGAGGTTCGTTCTCTTGATTTTTATTGGGATAGTCGCTTTCTGAGTTTGAGTTATTTTGCTCGTTGTTGTTACTCATGCATTTACCTCGTTAGTCATTAAGGACTTTTGCTTATTTCTTAATATGAATGAGAGAATACCCGTGATGATGAGTATTAAAGCAAACCATTGGTAAGCAGAATAGCCTAGAAAGGCTTTATCGGTTGCTCTAATGAATTCACTCAAGAACCTAAAGCTGCCGTAAGCTATCATAAACAGAGCAAATATCTGCCCTTGAAACATTTTTTTCCGAAATAGGTAAATTAATATAGCGCCAATCGTTAAGTGAAATGAGATTTCAATCAGTGCGATAGGATAGCGTTCAATTCCATCTAAATGCTTTATTGCGCCAAATGATTTTGATTCAATACCCAAACAACAACCACTGAACCAACAGCCGATTCTGCCAATGGCAATTGAAAAAGGTATAATAACTGCAAATCTATCATTGGGCAGGCGACGATAACCCATTATAGGCTTTGCAATTTCTGAGAAAATGAATCCAAAAAGAAGAGCACCAACAATTGAACGTCCTGAAAAAATAAGATTGAACCATTGATCGAAAGGTTTTATTGGCCAGAGAACATCCCCCATTAGCACAGCGAGCTTAGCTCCAAAAATTGCACCAATAAAAGTGATAGCTTGCAAATAAAAATATTGATGTTTCTCTTTGGGACACTGGAAGTCTTTTGTTAATGGGAAGAGAAATACCAAAACAAACGCTGTTAATAATGACAATGCATAAATTGGACTAATCCAAAGCTTAGACGTTCCTACTATTAAATCGTCCATAGCCAATATCCTATAAATACAGTCAATGCTATACCCGCCAGACGATGAACCTTAACTTCCTTTGGGTGTAAGTTTTTATGATAAATAAACTCATCAATAATCATTAATGGAAAGCTGATGATTAAATGCGTGAAAGCTATTTTATGATATCCAAGGTAGACTGAAATTATAAATCCTGCCATTAGAGGTAAGATTATGGCGTGAAGTAATTTTTCTTTTTTAGGGACAATGCGATCGCGCTTATGCATTAACATATCATATACGGATAATCCGATATATGGGGCTGAGATTAGGATCAGTATTGGGTTAGCCAAGATCGCCATGGTTGTATTTATTGATTTTTAAATAAATCATACTCTGGGTTGAGTAATGAAGCAATCAATCAAGTTAAATTCAACTTTTCCAATAATTGCTCTTCGAATACAGGAAGCATTCTGGACAACAAAAAGTTTCATCCGACCGATTCTTTTTGCGGTCGCCATTCGTCTACTTAATAACGTATTTTCAAAGAAGACGATTTGGAGGTTTAAATGACGCAATTTACTCATTTTTCTACCGCATTTCCCCATGGAAGGCTTCGCGAGGTGTTTAATGGTATTTGGTTTGTAGAAGGCGGCTGGGATATGCCGGTACCCTTGAAGCCGCGAATAAGTCGCTCGATGACAGTTATTCGGCACGATGATAACTCGCTAACATTGGTTAATAGCCTGCGTTTGAGCGAGGCTGGTCTGAAAGAGCTTGATAAATTAGGACGAGTTGAGAGAGTCATTCGATTGGCTTCGATGCATGGTGCTGATGATGCATTCTTTCGTGAACGCTATAACGCAAAAGTGTTTGCGTTAAAGGGGACTCGATACATTCGAGGATTAACAGCAGACACTGATGATATTGAAAGTTACTTTGAGCCTGATGAGTGGTTTGATGAAAAAACTGGATTGCCAATTCCTGACTCTTGTGTGTGGGTTATGAATAGCCCCAAGTTAAAAGAAGCCTGTGTTCTTTTACAACGTGATGGTGGTATTTTGCTTGCGGGAGACATGCTACATAACACTCCTGTTCCATCGCCTTATACCAATCGAATTGCTAAGATAGGTATGCGACTGTTCGGTCTTGCTAAGTCATGTAATATCGGTGTCGGCTGGTGGATGATGACAAAACCGAGTGGCAGTGAATTACTCGACTTATTGAGTTTGCCTTTTCAACATGTTTTACCCATTCACGGTGAGCCTGTCATTGGAGATGCCAAAGCAAAGTATCAACCAGCCATCGAGCGATATGCAAAACGATCGCAAAGAAAAAAATGGAGAGGCGAAGTTCAAGAGAGTTTGAATTAGAAATTTAGAATTGAGATCCTCGCTAAGGATGGCTGTTACTGTTTCTATCATAATGTAGATATTATAGGTTATAAAATTCTTACCACATTAATTAACGTTACTGTCAGTAGGCTAAAGATTGTTCTAGCCTATATTGTGAGCACGAACAGACTCAATCGCCTTTGATAGCTTATTCAGCTTGAATTCATTATCGTTTACTTAAGATATCTCACGTTTCTTATCACGAGTAAGAGACCAAATAAAAGATATTTAAATTTAATAAATTTGACGTAAACTATTTTTATGGGGATTTCGATGAATAATGTAACGATTAAGTTATGTTGTATTTTATTTTTTGTCGCTCTTACGGCGTGTAAAACAGATAATAACGGCGATAGAAAACCGCCAGTGTTGACTTTAAACGGAGAGAAAGAAGTTACGATTTTCGAAGGTCATTTATTTAAAGATGATAGTGCTACTGCGATAGATGACGTCGATGGCGTGTTAGAAGTAAAAATTGATACGGATTTAGATATTAATCAAGTGGGAACCCAGGTTCTTGTATATCGAGCGACTGACCAGTCAGGTAATACCGCTACAGTAGAGCGAATTGTCCATGTTAATCCTTATGCAGCTTTTGTAACTCAGTGGAATAATGTTGAAAAGGTTCGCATTCAAACGCATACATCAGAAGGTGAGTTGGATGATGCTGCAGAATACGAAATAGATTATTTTATCGACTGGGGAGACGGAAGAATTGATCACATTCAGTCGCCAGTAGCCATTCATAATTATGCCGAACAAGGAAACTACGAAATCAGTATTCGTGGTCAATTCCCTGGCCCTAAAATGTTGTGTAGTCAGGACGGTTTTAATGCTGTGTTGCAGTGGGGTGATATTGAATATCGTTCTATGGAGAATGCGTTTGGTGATTGTTCTGAAGTCAGCGGAATATCCATTCTTGCTAATGACTCGCCTAATTTATCTTCAGTAAAATCGATGCGAAGTCTTTTTCAGGACGTAATCTTATTAAGTGCAGATTTGAGTCAATGGGATGTGTCTAATGTTGAAGATATGAGCTATATGTTTTTTTCCGCAGAGTCTTTTGGCGGAGAGGGAATAGATAACTGGGATGTTTCTTCAGTAAAAGACATGAGTAACATGTTTGCAGAAACAGATGAGTATGGTGATGATTTAAGTAATTGGGATGTTTCAAATGTTGAGAATATGAGTGGCATGTTTAAGCATTCTCGAGGTTTTTATCGGAATATTAGCAATTGGAATGTATCTAACGTAAAAGACATGAGCTATATGTTTTCAAATGTATGGGCTGCACTCGTAGATTTAAGCGAGTGGGATGTGAGCAACGTTCAAAATATGGAAGGCATGTTTGCAGATACAGTGCAATTTAATCCGGATGTTAGCCAATGGAATGTTTCCAAAGTGACTAATATGAATTACATGTTTTACTGGGCGGAAAGATTTGATCAAAACATAAGTCAGTGGAATGTATCTAATGTTGAGTCGATGCGTGGTATGTTTTATGGCGCGCATAAGTTTACTCATGACCTAAGTCAATGGGATGTTTCGAAGGTTCATGACATGAGTTTGATGTTTTTCCTTGCGATGGACTTTAATGCCAACATTAGCTCTTGGAATATTTCAAATGTGACGACAATGGAAGATATGTTTTACGCTGTTGAAGGCGTGGCAGAATATTATGATGATATATTAATCGCTTGGAGCAGGCTACCGGTTCAGACAGGAGTTAAGTTTAATGGTGGGCGTTATGCAAGCTATTCGATCGATACTCAGGCAGCGAGAGATGTTTTAACGCAAGTGTTTAATTGGGATATCAGTGATGCCGGTTTAAGGGAGTAGTTGCTTTACATTTAAAGATAGAAGATAAAAAAGCCTCGTATGAAAATATGAGGCTTTTTTATCAAAAGATTAAGCTTTAAAACTTAAACGTTACACCAACATTAAATGTTTTTGCTTCAAGCTCGTCCGTATCGAAGAGTCTTGTCCACTCAAAGTTTATCGATGCATTGTCTTCGAACATGACATCCAAACCTAACCCGTATGAAAATCCGCCTTCGTCGTCAGAAATTGATCCGAGATCACTTCGTAAATCAAACTCAGCGTAAGAGTATCCAAGTACACCATATAGATTTAAAACTTTGTCAGGTGTTGTATTTAACTTCCCATACACACCATACATATAATCGACATCGGCTTTACCATTGATAGCTTCCATTCCATCAATAGAGTCTTTACTAAAACCTTTTGCAACTCGGCCTTCGACAGAAAATAATGGATTAATTTCATAACCACCACGTAATGTGATTGCGGTAGGTGTTGAATCTTCTGCATTGATAATTGAATAGTTGCCACCAAAATTAGTATCTGCAGATGCCTGTAAAGACAATGTGCCAGCAATGGCTAATGTTAAAAGACGACGCTTCATAGAATCTCTCCTTAGCTAATCATTAAATAAAATGTGTCTTATTAAAAAAACGTGCGGATTAAAACACAAGTGACTTTACTTTTCGTGTTGGCTTTCACATTTATTAATGAATAATTGCGGGATCCAATGAATGTGTGAATATTTAACAAACATATCAAAAGAGTTGGTTTATATTTGACCAATTACCAGCGTTATTGTCGGTGAGGAAAACGTTAAAATAAAAGAAGGTGTTGATCGTTATATTAATCAACACTGCTGTTATTGTTTAACGGCCAGCCTCCGAGGGCTTTGTAGCGATTGACCATCGTACAAAATAAATCGGCTGTTTTTTCGGTGTCGTACAACGCGGAGTGAGCTTCTGTATTATCAAAACCAACACCAGCAGTTTGGCACGCTTTTGCCAAAACGGTTTGTCCAAAACAAAGCGCAGCGAGTGCAGCGGTATCGAAGGTTGAAAACGGGTGAAATGGATTGCGTTTTATGGCATTGCGCTCAGCAGCTGTTTTAACAAAATTGAGATCGAACGTTGGATTATGGCCAACCAGGATTGAGCGTTGGCATTCTGCGTTTTTCTGTCCTTTGCGAATAAACTTGAACAATTCTTTTATCGCTTCGATTTCGTGTATTGCGCCGCGTAGAGGGTTATAAGGATCGATGCCCGTAACATCTAATGCTGCCTGTTCAATATTGGCGCCATCGAATGGCTCAACATGCGCATGGAATGTTTGATCTTTCACCAAACGACTTTCACCGTCGAATTTTAGCGTAATGGCTGCAACTTCTAATAATGCATCGGTTTCGTGATTAAAACCTCCGGTTTCAACATCGACAACTACTGGAAAAAATCCACGAAATCGTTTTGCGAGCATAATGGTTCCTGATCAAAGCTTAAGCCGGGCATTGTCTTATATTTTAAAGGTAACCTCCAGAGTCAATGGGCTGGCAATTGAAATAAAACAAGAAATTAATGATTTCGATGCTCAAGTCGCATGTTTATGGGCCGATAAGTCTGATAAGAAACTGATTTGAAGGCCCTGTTTCCTTTGTTGCAGAAAGGCCGATTCTGAATTTAGTAGAGAACCATGATTCGACGATTAAGCGCTTTATTGCTGACTTTTTGTGTACTCTTTTCGGTTGGGGCCGGTGCCGAGTTTCGTACTTATTTGGCTGATATTGAACAATCTAAATGGTCTTTTTCAGGGAATCCAGTCCGCTGCGAATTAAAACATAAAATTCCTCGATACGGAGAAGCGGTCTTCTTC
This sequence comes from Pleionea sediminis, assembly GCF_007570825.1. Classification (GTDB taxonomy): domain Bacteria; phylum Pseudomonadota; class Gammaproteobacteria; order Enterobacterales; family Kangiellaceae; genus Pleionea; species Pleionea sediminis. Next base: position 163,017 of record NZ_SUNB01000006.1, read on the forward strand.
GCCCGTGCGAGTCGTACGCCAAACATGGCTTTTGTGCTTGATAGTATGCGTAATCGGCTTAAAACCGACCGTTTAATTGGCGTTAGAGCAATAGCGCCAACTTGGCGGCCAGGTAAACGAGCAGTACAAATGGACTCTGTCAGTGCCATTCCTGGTGAAAAGACGCTCAATATACTCGACGATTCCGCTTGGAAACTGTTGGTGGCCTTGGAGCAGGGAATGAATCCGGCGTTTTATTACCGCGACTTCGAAGATAAGCGAGATAGGGTAGCGATTGCCTTGTCCGCTGTGAATTTTCAGTCGGTATACGATAATTTTTTAACCTGTGTTGAATCTTTACTGCGCTATGATTTCTGGGAAATCCAGTACACCATGGTGAATTTTGGCTTCAATAAGTCGAACTTAACTAACGATGACAAACATAAGTTGGATGTTTTGTCCGAGTTTCTGAAGTACGATCCTGACATTCAAGTTGTGTTGGTGGAAGGGCATACGGATAGTATTGCTTTTCGTCGATATAACAAGGCCCTAGGCCATCGTCGTGCAAATTCTGTGAAGGCTTATTTAGTCAATAAGGGCGTTAATCCGGGCAAAATAGTGACTCGTTCTCACGGCGAGCGGCGTCCACTGGAAAGCAACCATACCCCCGAGGGACGAGCATTAAACCGTAGAGTGTTCATCACGTTAAGTAAGACTGAGAGCTGATCGACTCGATTAGAACATTTATTTGCTTACCGTTACCAATTTCCCGAACCGATCTTCCCGGAGAAGTTTTTCTGCTACCGTTTGAGCTTAATTCAGACAAGGTTGTCCTATTTTTAATCAGTAAATTCCATAAATGTGAATTTTGGCATTGCCTAAAGAGATAATTTCCGTAATATCCCCACCATTCTTACACCTATTCAGGAAATTAACTGTGCATATCATTATTGGAGCTATTTCTGCTATCGCCGGGCTAATTTGGGCGATTACAGCGTTGCGAAATTCAGGGTTCGACCCTAATTCTCTTAATCCATTTTTATGGTTACGTCGTCGTAACTGGGAAAAGAAATTAGGGACTAAACCGATGCATGCGCTTACTCAACCTTTGGAGGCTTCTGCCTTATTGTTGGTTGCAGCGGCCCAGTTCAGCGGTGATCTTTCGCGTGATGGTAAGCAAGAACTTATCAAAATGTTTGAAGATGAGTTTGGAATTGAGCATTCATTTGCGAAAGAATTGTATGGCTCGTCCGTTTATTTATTAAAAGATTGCGGCCAACTCAAAGCAGAGGTGCGACATATTCTTGCTCCCTCTAAATCTGAATTCACAGTAGAACAAAAAAATTCATTTCGAAAGATGCTTGATCGTGCTGTGGTAATTGAAGGTCAACCATCTAACGATCTGAGCGAGGTTTTGGCAGCAATTGAGAAAGAACTCGATTTAACAGCGGCTTGATTCAAAGAAAGTTTCTATGCAATCCTAGCTTTTGGCAGTCCTTAACTTTTGAATACTGTTATTTAGTCGTTAAGTTAAGGACTTTCAAACACCATTGAGTTGATTGGCGAATGACAGTCTTGCCAATTAGATTTCCGTTTTTTGTTTGTACTCACATAAATCTTCAATTATGCAGGAGCCACATCGTGGTTTACGAGCAACACAAGTGTAGCGTCCGTGCAGAATAAGCCAATGATGAGCATCTATTAAATAATCTTTTGGTACGAATTTAAGCAGTTTTTTTTCAACTTCCAGTACTGTTTTTCCTGGCGCGACTTTCGTACGATTGGACACTCGATAAATATGAGTATCGACGGCCATAGTCGGTTGACCAAAAGCAGTATTTAAAACAACGTTTGCCGTTTTTCTGCCAACGCCAGGTAAGGCTTCGAGCGCCTCTCGATTATCAGGTACTTCTGAGTTGTGAAGATCGATCAATGCTTTACATGTTTTGATAACATTTGCAGCTTTAGAATTGTAAAGACCAATGGTTTTAATGTATTCCTTAAGACCTTCAACACCCAAAGCATAGATAGCTTCAGGTGTATTGGCGATCGGATATAGTTTTCGAGTGGCTTTGTTGACGCCGACATCGGTGGCTTGTGCTGATAATATAACAGCAACTAACAATTCAAATGGAGTTGTATATTCTAGTTCGGTCGTTGGTTTAGGATTATTTTCTTTAAACCGTCGAAAAATTTCTTCGCGTTTCGTTTTATTCATAACAATTGATTCAAACTTCGAATAAGAAAAGAGATTAAATGAGTTTGTCGAGCACAGGTTCGCCATTTTTCACGACGCCAACGCAAGGATTGTGACCAAATGCGTAAGGAAGTTCACAAGGAGCTTTAATATCCCAAATGGCAAAATCTGCACGTTTACCAACAGCGAGAGTTCCAAGTTCTTTTTGTAAACCTAATGCTTTTGCCGCGTTTATCGTAACGGCACGTAATGTTTCTTCGGGTGTCATACGAAATAGAGTGCAGCCCATATTGAGCATAAGCAATAGCGATGTGCAGGGTGCACTGCCTGGATTACAGTCGGTTGCCAGTGCCATAGGTACTTTGTATTCTCTCAGCCATTCTATGGGGGGCACTTGTTTTTCGTGCAAGTAATAGAAAGCTGCGGGAAGTAAAACGGCGACTGTTCCTGAGCTAGCGATGGCGGCAATGCCTTCTTCACTCACATACTCTAAATGATCTACTGATAATGCTTTGTAGCTTGCGGCAAGTTGAGTGCCTTCTTGATCACTTAATTGTTCCGCATGTAATTTTATCGGCAAGTCTGCGTTTTCAGCTGCGGCGAAAACTTTTTCAACTTGTTCTTTCGAAAACCCAATATTTTCACAAAAAGCATCAACAGCATCGGCTAAGTTATGCTCGACCACTTGTGGTAATACTTCGTCACACAAATAGCTAATGTAGTCATCGGGATTTTCTTTATACTCAGGTGGAACCGCGTGGGCGCCTAAAAAGGTGGTTTTAATGGTTGCCGGAATTTGTTCTTCTAATGCGCGAGCTACTTTTAGCATTTTTATTTCGGTTTCTAAATCAAGGCCATATCCCGATTTAATTTCAATGGTTGTAACGCCTTCACTCAATAGTCTTTCAATCCGTTTTATTGCTGAAGCGGTTAATTCGCTTTCGCTAGCAGCGCGAGTGGCTTTAACAGTGGATAAAATACCACCGCCTTGGCGCGCAATTTCTTCGTAACTAACACCGGTTAAGCGCATTTCGAATTCTTTGGCGCGATTGCCGCCGTAGACAATATGGGTATGGCAATCAATTAATCCGGGCGACAGCCATTTTCCTTGTAAATCGGTGTAAGAAATATTGAGCTCATCCAATTGCTGCTCAAGGCCGACCGTCATTGGTTCGATGAGTGAAATTCGTCCTTTTTCGGTCGCGATGACTGCATTTTCAACAGTGCCATAAGGCAGTTCGTTGTTGAACGTCATTAAGTTTGCGTTGAGCCAAATTCCGTCAGCTTGCTTTAAAGTGTTGAGCGACATAATTATGATTTCTTGATTATTTTAAATTCAAGCAGTATGTTAGCGCGACTGGCAGCGATGGGAAAGTTTCAATGAGATATTACGCAAAAGAAATTCTACTGCGCGATGGTTGGGCATCGGATAAAACGATTTTTGTCGAAGACGGCGTGATTATAAAGATAGAGTCTGGTCAAGCAGAACAGGCTGAAATACTGAATGGACCTGTCATTCCAGGAATGGTTAACTTGCATTCGCATGCCTTTCAAAAAGCCTTTGTCGGACTAACTGAGTATCAAGCGAATAAAGAAGATTCGTTTTGGAGCTGGCGTGATTTAATGTATCGATTACTGCAGCGGTTAAACGTTGAAGATATGAATGTGATTGCGCAATACGTTTATGAAGAAATGCTGCTTAATGGTTATACAACATGTGCGGAGTTTCATTATTTACATCGCCAGGCTAATGATGTAAACGGCGATTCTTTGGCGGCGTCGCAAGCGGTCATTGAGGCAGCTCGTACAGCAGGCATTGGGTTATGCCATTGTCCGGTGTTTTACAGCTATAGTGGTTTCGGCAAAACCGCTCCAGCCAAAGAACAATATCCATTTGTACACAGTTTGGATGAGTATAAGCATTTGCTTGAACGACTGCAGTCGACTTACGCCAATGATCCTATGGTTAGCTTTGGAATTGCTCCGCATTCTTTACGCGCTGTGTCTGAGGAACAGTTGCGAGATTTAGCGCAGTGGTGGTCACCACAAGGACCCATTCATCTACACATTGCTGAACAAATCAAAGAAGTGGAGGAGTGCGTCGACTTTTATGGCCAGCGCCCTGTTGAATGGTTGTTGAAGAACCAGAATGTAAATCAGCGTTGGTGCTTGGTTCACGCGACGCATTTGAATGATATCGAAGTTAGTCAGTTGGCGAAAACTGGCGCGATTGCTGGAATTTGTCCTCAAACTGAAGCTAATTTAGGTGATGGTATTTTTCCGGGTGTCGAGTTTGTTGCGGCTGAAGGTGCTTTTGGCATTGGGTCTGACAGTCACATATCCATTTCACCGTGGCATGAGCTTCGATTGTTTGAATATACGCAGCGATTAAGTCATCGAAAGCGCAACCGACTTTGCTCTGATGATAATCCAAATGTGGGTAGTTTTCTTTGGCAACATGCGACAAATAGTGGTGCTCAGGTTGTTAATCGTTCAGTTGGTTCATTAGCTGTCGGTAACAAGGCTGATTGGGTTGTTTTGGATACCAATATTTCAGAACTCGCCGTTCTGTCGGGCGAGCGCTTATTAGATGCAGCCGTGTTTGCCGTCAATCAAAATCCGGTACTGGACGTTATGGTCCATGGTCAATGGCGTGTTAAGTCTGGAGAATTAATTGGCGAAGGCGTCAAGAACAACTATGTGAAATTGCTACGCGACAAAGTGGTGAATTAAATTTTTAATACTTTGCTGTTCTGTTTAAGACTCGATAGTCGGTCGTAGTGAGTTTGACAGCTGGATTACTTTATCCCAAAGTAAGTGCATGTCGACGGGTTTAATGATGTAATCGTCGGCGCCAGCTGCTTGAAGGCGTCGGTGATTTTCGGTGACAATGTCAGCCGTTAAAATGAGAATGGATATTTTCGTATTCTTTGCACGTTCCAGTGCGCGAAGACGTTGAATTAAGTCGATAATAGAAATATCAGTAATGTTTGTATCGGCGATGATTAATTGAAAGTCTTGTTGACGCATTTTCTCGAGTGCTATTTTACCATTGGTTGCAGTTTCTACTTCTGCACCAATTTTATTGAGCATATCTTTGGTGACCATTTGATCAATTGAACTGCTCTCTATTACGAGAATATTTCCTGAATAGCTCGGGGTTTCCATTGGTTTATTCTTCGCGTCCGAATTATTTCTTTGCGGTTGGAAAAATGGAAAATCAAACTCGATCAAAAATCGTGTTCCTTTATTGGGAACGCTAGTGACATTAAATTTTCCACCTAGCAATATTGTCAGCTTGTGAGCAATGGTTAATCCAAGACCTGAGTTGGGTTTGTAAGGTTGGTTTAAGTCATGTTTTTCACTGTGAGACTTGAACAAATTACCTAATTGCTCTGATGAAAATCCAATGCCAGTATCGGTAATTTCGATGGTGACATGTAGCAACGAACTTTCGTTATTATCGGCGGGTAACTCTCCGGCTACGCGAATATCGATGCTGCCGTTTTCTGTCCTCCGAATAGAGCAATCAAGAATGTGGTAAATAATTTTTTGCAAATGAACTTGATCGGCTTCGACAATCACTTCGTTATCTAAACCATCAAAGAATAAATGTGAATCGATATTTTTTTTATTACAGGCACTAATAAAAGGTACGAGGCTGCGGCGGAATAAACGTTTAAGATCGAAGCGAATATTTTGTAGCACGATCGATTCGACTTCAATTTGAGAGTAATCGAGAATATTGTCAATAAGTTCAACCAGCAGTGCGGACGAACTAATTCCCTGAACAATGTATTGCAGTTGAGAGTCATTGGGAGAACAGGATTCTAACAATTGTAAACTGCCAATGGTCGCGTTCATTGGTTCGCGAAGCTCATGACTCATTTGTTCCAAAAACTCACTTTTTGCTCGACTGGCAGATAATGCTTCAGCTCGCGCTTGTTCTAATGCCATCGCGTGTTCAAGCTCTCGTCGTTTAGAGGACTCTAGTGTGCTAGCCATTTTATTTAGATTAGATTCAAGGACTCCCAGTTCTCCGCCTGAGCGTTCATCGACTCGTGCCGATAGCATACCTGACTGAAAAAGCTTAACTGTTTTTGATAATGTTTGAATCGGTTTGGCAATGGTTCTTGCGATAAACAGTGCCAGCAGTGTCGATAGTAATAAAGCTCCTAAACCAATAATAATACCGCCTACCAAAGCATCGTTTTGTTCTTTAATAACCTGGCTGGTTGATAACGCCAGAATAATGGTGCCTATGACATTTGACTCAGGCTCATTGATACTTTCATCCAGTCCAATATCAAAGTCGTTAGATTCCAGAGGGACGTCTTGCAAAGTGATTTTAGAACTAAACCTAATTATATTATCTTTGTTGTTATTGCTGAGTAATGAAAGATCTTTTCGTGCAAGCAGAAGTTCTCCATCTCGGTCGTAAATTTCGACATAGGCGACATCGTTATCATCCAGTATGGGAGAAACGATGTCTTCTAATAAACTGGGATTTTTTATAAAAACGGCGTACTCACTGGCCGGAGCAAGTTGTTGAACCAGCAAGTCGCCTTTGTGTGTTAATTGATCCTGAAGGACATTAAATTTGTCATGAATATAGTAACCTGTTAGCAAGACAAACATGAAAAAAGCCGGAGTTAATCCGAGCAAAATGGTGCGGCTGGAAATGGACCATTTATTCATAGAATTTGCCGTCTCCAAGATTAATTTCACTGGCCTGAATAACATCCACATAGTGACTGTTATCTCGAATATTCAAATTGAGAGAGCGAGCGACTTGTTCATTGAACTCGACGCTAAACTGGTCACTGTAATGAGTATTCGGCAACTGCTTATTTTCAAAAAAACGGGCGATATCGCCGGTGACTTCATCCAATAAGTTTTGCATTGAGGTATAAGTAGTGGCGACACTGCCTGCGCGGACAAAGCTTTTGTCAGCACCGATTAGAAATTTATTATGACGATAGAGTGTGAGCAGTATAGTTTTAATGGTAGAGCGATTGTAGATGGATTCATTTTTGGTTGCGATTATGGCGTCGCTGCGTTTAATCAGTTTGATTAAATTCAAAGTGAGTTCTGCTTCATCGCGCACAATCTCATATTCCAAAATCAGGTTCAATTTAATGGTGAAATCTTTAATATCTTTTATGAGATGTTCTTCATTTGGGGTTAATAAAATACCGATTCTTTTTCCTGACGGATAAAACTCTTTAAATAATAGAATTTGTCGTGATAATGGCGCTTGATGAAAGACGCCAGAAAGGCGAATGTCCGGGTTTGGATTTTCTTTGGTAATCTTTTGATATTCTGAGGCAGAAAGTAGTGTAGCAAGTACAGAGCCACGATAATTCGAGTTTAATAAAAATACTAACGCTTCTTTACCGACGGCAATGGCAAGTGGCGCTTTTAATGTTAATTGAGAATTATCGAGTGTTGTTCGAGTAACTTGATAACGCTGAGAGGGTAAAGCAATACTTTTCGTGAGGCGCGTAGCAAAAGTTTGGCTGATGACACTGTTGCCATACTCAACAATTAGAACGGATGAATTGGAGGGATTATCGGCGCTAGGTTGTGCGTGATCAGAATCGCTGGCGCGGGATGCGACAGAACTCAGCACAATGACTGCAAGGCAGCTAAGTAAACGTCCGATGATTTTTACCATTAATATCCTAACCGATCAATGGCGGTCCAAGCCTCTTTATTATGTTATGCATCTAACCAAAGTGTAACACACACACAGAAATATGACTGTGCCATATTTACGCGTTAAATATCGGCCCATTGAATGGGCTCTTGTTGATGCGCGATCAGTGCCTGATTGGCTTTACTGAAGTGTTTACAGCCTAAAAAACCTCGGTGCGCTGAGAGGGGCGATGGATGCGGGGCTTTTAGGATGGTGTGTTTCGAATGGTCGATCAATTTTGCTTTCTTTTGCGCATGAGAGCCCCATAGCAAAAAGACAATGTGCTGCGGTGCATGATTGAGACTTGAGATAACATGATCGGTAAATATTTCCCAACCGCGATCTTTGTGTGAGTGCGCTTTTGAGGCTTCAACCGTCAATACCGTATTGAGTAATAAAACACCTTGTTTTGCCCAACCGGATAAATCGCCATCGTTTCCACAGGTAACGCCCAAATCAGCTTCTATTTCTTTAAAAATATTTTTTAAGCTAGGAGGTAAACGAATGCCTTTATTAACGCTGAAAGCCAATCCATGTGCCTGGTTGGGACCGTGATAGGGATCTTGACCCAAGATAACAACTTTAACGCCAGCAAAAGGAGTGAGCTTTAAAGTTGCAAAGACTTCCGATTGAGGCGGGTAAATCGTTTTTCCTGCTTGTCGCTCATCGGCAACAAAGGACATAACATTGTTAAAATAATCTTTTTGTTTTTCAGATGCGAGGACATCCGTCCAAGTGGGTTGTGCCATGAGATTTGTTTTTATTGTCATACTTTAGTGGCTGGCGATCGTAACGCCTGGCCAAACAAATCGCAATCATTCGCTGAAAATGAACGTTTAAATTAATCGTGATCAATCTGTTTTAATGCATCATGAATATTGTATTCGACAAAGAGTATGTCGGGATGAACATCTTGTCGCTCAACTTCGTAAGCGCCACTCCAGTCATCGGGAGCATCAACCTCTATTGGCGTTAGAGATTCCCAATCGTTGACGTCGAGCGATTCGATTTCACCTTCATAGTGCTGCAACTCAATTGTTTGTTCATTATCGTCGAGACCAATGACTTCGACCGGCTCTAAAGTGAAATTTATTCGGTACCAGTGACCAATTTCTGCGTTGTTCATGAGATCGTCCTTATCGTTTGCTCATAAGGTTAGTATAAGAATTAACCAGCTAATGAGTCAGATTATTGTTTTTTAAAGGATCCCCTTTTTATGCACTTGGGGAATCATTATAATCCAGACCAATTGGTTTGTTGGGGAGCAAAATTATGGTGTTACGATCATTGGTCGTTGGAATACTCATGGGGTTATCGCCATGGGTAAATGGAGAAACCGACTTTTCAGCAGTGGCTGGTGCTGAAGTAAGAATTTTTACGGAAGAGGCCGATCAAGGTCAAGATGATGCTGGATTATCGTTTTACTTCGAACCTGAATGGTTTCTCGACTTTGACGATTCCAGCTTAACCATTAAACCCTTTTTGAGATGGGATTCAATGGACAGCGAACGAACGCACTTTGACCTTCGAGAATTTAATTTTCAAACGGTTGGTGATGGCTGGTCGTTAAATATCGGTATTAACAAGGTGTTTTGGGGAGTTGCTGAAACACAACATCTGGTTGACATTATTAATCAAACGGATGCGATCGAAAATATAGATGGCGAAGACAAATTAGGTCAGCCGATGATTAATTTTAATTTTGAAGAGTCGTGGGGAACCTTAAGTCTATTTGCGCTACCTGGATTTCGAGAGCGAACATTTCCTGGCGAAGACGGCCGGCTTCGATTGCTGTTTCCTATCAACACAGATGATGCACTCTACGAATCTTCTGAGGAAGACAGTCGAACAGATTTTGCGGTTCGTTATTCTACATATGTCAGTTTTTGGGATATTGGTGTTGCTCACTTTCGTGGTACGAGCCGTGACCCGTTGTTTGTTTTAAGTCCCATAACGTTTGAATTAACTCCTTACTACCCAACGATAACGCAAACCAGTTTGGACGCTCAGGCAACAATCGATGCCTGGTTACTTAAATTAGAAATGATTTACCGCACTGATTTCGGTTTTGAGAATGATACCAACAAAGATTATGTTGCTGCGGTGACTGGCTTTGAATACACCAGTTACGGTGTTTTTGAAAGTGCCATGGATATCGGCTGGATCCTCGAATATCAATACGATGAACGAGATACGTTTGGCAACGCATTGTTCTCAGTCGAAGTGAGTGACCTAGTACTTGGTGGCGCTCGTTTAACCTTTAACGATGTTGATTCGACGGACTTGTTATTAGGCATTGGTGCTGAAACGGACAATGACGTTCAGTTTTTCTCTATCGAAGGTTCTCGGCGAATTGGTAACGATATGAAGTTAACGATTGAAGGACGAGTCTTCACTGGAATAGATGAAAATGAACCGTCATCAACATTACTTTATTCCTATCGAAATGACGATTTCATCCAATTAACGTTTGAAAAGTTTTTCTAAAAACAGAGTGGCTGGTCACTTAGCGGCAAGTTTCATTATTTTTTAATCGCCATCGTGACCAGTTCTTCGAAATAATTATCATCATTACCTAACAATGAATTGTATATTTGTTGATACGCTAGCACATTTTTAATGTAAGAACGTGTCTCTTTATAGGGCACAACTTCAATCCAAATATCGGCGGGTAATTCGTTGGCATCGGGCAACCATTTGGCGACTTTATGGCGACCTGCATTGTACGAAGCTGTCGCTAGTACTCGGTTTCCATTGTGATAATCCAATAAATATTTAAGGTAGCGAGTGCCTAACTGTAAATTGGTATTGGGATCGCGTAGACGGCTCGATTTGGGAGCTGGCAAATTAGACTTCTTAGCAATGTACTTAGCGGTATAAGGCATTAGTTGCATGAGTCCAACCGCCCCAACCGAAGAGCGTGCGTCGGGCATAAAGGCACTTTCTTTACGTGCAACAGCAAGGCTTAGCGAAAGATCCAGATTGGCTTCTTTGGAGGCTTTTTCCATCAAATTAGGAAAAGCAATTGGGAATCGCATGTCGACGGCATCGTATAAACCTAATTCAGACAACGAATAAATAACTTGTTCATGCCATCCCCATTGATGAGCAACGACCGCTAAATGTTGGCGCTCTCTCTCGTTGCTGCGTGCTTTAAAATAATTCCATTCTCTACGGGCGGAATAATTTTTATTTAACTTCCAAAGCTCAAAGGCACGTAATGCTTCGGGACGCGTTTGTAAGTAATCGATGAGTTTTTGATCGAAAGGAAAATTTATTTTTGCCAAACTGGGGCGCTTATTTAAATGGGCGCTGGCGAGAAAACCATAGTAACTTCGCTTTTCAGACAGCTTTTCCAGTCGCTCGATGCCTGCGGTTTCGTTGCCAAGAGCAAGATCTGCACGAGCTAACCAGTAATTCCAGTCGTTTTCAGCATGATCGGGTGCTGGTGTTTGACTCAGAAAATGTTTGAGCTCTTGCCAGTTTTTATTGCGCAGTTCATGAGCCAATTTCCAACGCAGTAATAATTCGTCCCGTTCATCGTTGGCAATATTGTTAAGCCATTCTGAGGCTCGAGGGTGATTGGATGACGCTAAGGCCAGAGAAACCGCACGTGCGAGTTCGCGTTTTTGTTGATAAGTGAATTGAAAATGTTTAGAGGCTTTATCGATAATTTTCAGCGTCTCACTGGAATTACGCCAGATGTGTTTAACTAGAACGGCATTAGCGACATCGGCGACTTTCTGTTGTTCAAGACCAGCAGGCGGTTTTCTCATCAGGCGGTGTGGATATCGCATCATTTCGTGTGCATAACGACCGTTTGCCTGGACGGATGAAGGCAGCAAGCGAGTTAAGTAACTTACGAGAGAACTTTTTCGGCTTTTAACGGATAAAATTAGCCGTCGCCACACTAAATCTTCAGTTAAGGCATGATCACTTTTCATATGATTGAAAACAGGATTGCACGCATCGGGTCGCGATTTTCCGGCAAGCCAAATCTTCTCTGCCTGATGATAAATGTCTGAGCGATTCTCATCCGTCTTCAACCGAAACTTCAGCCAATGGCATTGCAAAGTGATGCTGTATTGCGGCCGATAATAGGAAAGAAACAAATTGGTTTGATTGTGACGAGCGAGTAACCAAAGAAATTCAGTACGAACACGAGAGGAGACCGGTTCATTGTCGTAACGGTCTAAAAAGCTTTGGATTGCGTGTCGATTCGCCAACGAAATATTTGTCATTAAGTATTCACGCTCAAGATAGGGCGCTAATACATAATCGTGTAATTGAGATTGCAGTTGTTTAAACTGGCTTTTCTTTCCTTGCTTAAGTGCCTTAATGGCATCTTGATAGAGTTTTCTCTGCTCCGCTGTTGCGGTTTGAGTGTCGATCCAGTCTGTTGTGCCGACAGATTCACCAGTAATGGTGTCTAGGCTGAGTGTGTTTGAATCTGCGCGAACCAAACTCAACGAGCTTGCGACGAGTAAAATCCCCAATAATAATCGTGTACTTGCAATACACCTAAATTTCATAGAACACCTACTATCTATGCTGAAAAGGGTAGCCTTCCTGGCGAATAAGAAACTAATTCATTGGAACATATCCAAACTAATTAGTTCCCCTTTATAATATAGCGGATTTGAAACAAAAATTAATACGACTTAGGAAAAAATTAAATGATGATTATACGCGGGGACAAGGTTTCTTTGAGCTTTGGCACCCACATTTTACTTGACCAGGCTTCATTTTCGTTGAATGCCGGTGAAAAGGTCGCAATTGTTGGACGAAATGGCGCGGGAAAATCATCGTTGCTAAAACTGGTTGCTCAGGTCAATGAGCCAGACAGCGGAGTCATTCAACGGCAAAAAAGTGCTCGAGTGAGATATTTAGCACAAGCATTACCTGAACCAACGAACGAAACTATTTTTGAATATGTTTCTCGCGGAGTCTCTGATATTAAAGAAGCGCTCGAGCGTTATCAGTCATTACTGGAAACGGGCGGATCAGAAAGTGAAATAAACGATCTGCACGATCTACTGGATCGCTGTGATGGTTGGCATTGGCAGCAAAAAGTCGAGCAAGTGCTCAGCCGGCTTGAGCTTGACGGCAGTTTATTACTCAATACGTTGTCGGGCGGCTGGCGTCGCCGAGTGTCACTCGCTGAGTGTTTGGCTGCTGAACCGGATCTATTACTTCTAGACGAGCCCACAAACCACCTGGATCTGGAAACTATTGAGTGGTTGGAAACGTCACTTAAGATGTATCGTGGTGCGATGTTGCTTATTTCCCACGACCGACAATTTATTGATGCTGTTGTTGATCAGATCTGGGAAATTGATCGTGGTCATCTCAGTATGTTTCCGGCGCCTTATCAAGCTTACGTGGAATCGAAAGAGAAAAAGCTAGCAGAAGAAGAAAAGGTTAACTCGGAGTTTGATAAAAAACTGGCTCAGGAAGAAAAATGGATTCGACAAGGAATCAAAGCGCGTCGCACGCGTAATGAAGGTCGAGTACGAGCTCTTAAGGCAATGCGGATGAAACACGCCGATCGACGCACTCGCCAGTCAACCGCGCAGCTTGATATTAAAAGTGGCAGTAAATCTGGAAAGTTAGTTGCTGTGATTGAAAACGTGACGTTAACACGTGGTGATAAAACGCTTTTCCACGATTTTTCGACCACCATCTTAAAGGGCGACAAAATCGGTATATTGGGAGCCAATGGTTGCGGAAAGAGTTCCTTGATCAAAATGATTCTTGGCGAACTCAAGGCCGATACCGGCCTTGTTGAGCTGGGAACCCAACTGGATATTGCTTACTTCGATCAAATGCGTTCGTTAATTAATCCCGAGTTGACGATTTTCGATAATGTCGGTGAAGGGCGGGACTTTCTTGAAGTTAATGGCGAGCGCCGTCATGTGATTAGTTACCTGGCCGATTATGGGTTTGGACCTGAGCGAATGAAAACGCCTGCCAGCTCTTTGTCCGGTGGTGAAGTCAGTCGTTTAGTTTTAGCCAAACTGTTTACCCATTCAGCGAATCTTTTGATATTGGATGAGCCGACGAACGATCTTGATATTGAGACACTGGAGTTATTGGAGTCACAACTGGTTAATTTTGCGGGCACGGTGATTGTCATCAGCCATGACAGACGCTTTCTCGATAATGTTGCTGCGGCACTGCTGGTATTCGATCAAACCGATGGAATTGTCGAAATTGAAGGTGGATTTCAGGATTATGATCGTTATCGTAAAGCTAAGGCCACGCAGCTTGCTGCTGCACGAAAAGAAGTATCTTCTGGAAATACGGCAACGGCTAGCAGTCACGGCCAAGCGTCAAATAAAAGTGCTGCAAAACCGCAGAGTGCTAAGAGTAAGCTATCGTACAAGTACCAACGAGAACTGGATGCTTTACCGGCAGAATTGGAAGAGCTAGAAACGCAAATAGAGTCTCTTGAGCAAGAGACTCAAACTGAAAAGTTTTTAACGTCTTCGCCTGATGATATGCAAGTTGTATTTCAGCAACTGGCTGATTTGCAAGGAAAACTTGAAGAGAAGATGGACCGTTGGGAAGAGTTGGAATCGATGAAAGAGGGCAACTGATCCGATGTGTTTGCCGTTGATTTGGAACGACTTCGCTTGCGAAGCCCCCATCAAACGCGGGATAATACAACCCTATTGAAAAGAATAAGAATAAAGGCTTATCCCCATTTTGATCCTGTTTTTCAAGGTGTTAGGTGGTCGAGTGAGCGACATGAAGCAAATTTTAAGAGGTTGATAAGTTTATGGCGAAAGGTACTAAGTACGTAGCGCGGGAAGCCGATGAAAATGGCTTTATACATTACACGGATGAAGAACACTCTGTTTGGGGTGAATTGTTCGATCGTCAAATGAAAGTATTGCCCGGACGAGCATGTAATCAGTATTTGGAAGGTATCGATAAACTGGGATTGTCTCGAGACCGCATTCCTCAGTTAGAAGACGTTAACAAAGTGCTTCGTAAAGAAACGGGGTGGGAAGTGGCTTGGGTTCCGGCATTAATTCCATTCACGAAATTTTTTAATCTGTTAGCCAACAAGAAATTCCCTTGTGCGACATTTATTCGTACTCGTGAGGAAATGGATTACCTGCAAGAGCCTGATGTTTTCCATGAAATCTTTGGCCACTGCGCCATGCTCACCGATCCTTACTTTGCTGAGTTCACTCATACCTATGGTAAGCTTGGAGATGCCGCTGACAAGCAATACCATGTTTGGTTAGCGCGTTTGTACTGGTTTACGGTTGAATTTGGTTTAATGAATACACCAGAAGGGCAACGCATCTATGGCGGAGGTATTTTATCGTCAATTGGCGAAACTCAATATGCTCTAACAAACGAACCGGAGCATCGACCTTTTGATATTATGACAGTGTTAAGAACACCGTACCGAATTGATATTATGCAACCAATTTACTACGTGATTGATGATATGAAGCAACTGTTTGATATTGCTCAAATGGATATCATGTCTTACGTAAAGGAAGCTAAGCAGTTAGGCCTATTTGAACCGACTTTTCCTCCAAAAGAAGAAGAGAGGGCAGCCAGTTAATTTTTAGCTACTGTATGTTAAAAAAGGCGCTTATTGCGCCTTTTTTAATGCCTATCAAGAAGCGAGTTTAATGTCGATGTTCTTTACCGTTATGTTTGTGTTTCTTATCACTTGTTAAACTTTGATAAACTTGGCGAATCATTTTCTCTGTGGTAATAAACTGCCAGTTCCATTTATCGTGATACTGCTTTAGCGGATTTGCGTTAACAGCTTCGTCTTCTGATTTTCCGTCTTTGATCAATTTCTTAATAATTTTCCGTACATCTTTAACCATGGCTAGTGTGTTTTCTAAATCTTTCTTGTTGGCAAGAGGTCCATGGCCGGGAATGATTTTTGTCTTATCATTTGCGAGCGAAATGACGTGCTCTTGTGCTTTAATATAGCCATCAACACTACCGCCGCTTGCGACATCAATGTAGGGATACATCCCATTAAAAAATACATCTCCGGCATGAATGACATTGGCTTTTTTAAAATGAATAATTGCATCACCGTCAGTATGGGCATGCGGTGTATGAATTAAGTTTGCTTCATCACCATTAAGATGGAAACTCATTGAATGAGTGAACGTAATTACAGGTAGAAAAGACTCCGGTGCTTTTTGCATTTTTCCGTTGCCTGTCGGTATCCCTTTTTTGATTAGATGTTCTCGCAAATTTTTATGGGCAACGATGTGTGCGCCATCGTTTGCCATACTCGAATTATTTCCGGTGTGATCGCCATGAACGTGCGTATTAATCAAAAAGTTGACGGGCTTAGTTGTCACTGACTCGATCGCTTTTTTCATGTTATCGAGCATCGGTGGCATTGAATCGTCGATCATGACGACGCCATCTTCTCCAATTGAAAGTCCGATATTTCCGCCAGTAAAGCCACCAACTCCCGATAACATATGAATTCCAGGAGCAACTTCGGTTGCCTTAAAAGTTGGCGTGCTTTCTTCTGCAAATGACGGTGTACCAATTATCATGGCACTAGCGAGAGCGGCTGTGATAAGGCGCTTCATAGTTATTTTCTCCTATTATTCATTAAATTATTGTATACAGTTCTTTCTTTTCCCAACCGCTTGTCATCTAACGCAAGCGGTTTACGGTAGTTACTGTGATGGTGCAGCATGTTTTGGATTTTCCAAAAAGTTTTTGTCTGTCAAAGAACGCAGAAATTCAATGAGATCCGCTTTTTCTTGTTCTGAAATTTCAAATCCTTTCACAAAGGGGCTTTTGTGTGGATTAGCTCTGCCATCACCCTGATTTGGACCGTCTGATATTAGTTGGCCTCCAGCGGCATAAAAATCAATGACTTCTTCAAGTGTTTTGATGGAGCCGTCATGCATGTAAGGGGCGGTAACTTCTATGTTACGTAATGTGGGCGCGCGAAATCTTCCATGATCGGCCGGATCGAGGGTTATTTCAAATAAACCATTGTCTCGCTCAGGGTATGCACCTTGAGCATTAACGTTATACATTCCTGTATTGTGAAATGGTCGGCGATCAATTTGTTGTTTTTCGTGAAATGTAGATTGGGTGAAATTAAATCCACCATGGCAATGGTGACACTCAAACTTTTCTGAAAAGAATAAATTCATACCTCGAATTGCAGATTCTGAAAGCGCATTATCATCTCCGTCATAAGCATAACGATCAAACGGCGAGTTCAGGGAAATTAAACTCCGAACAAAACTTGCGAGGGCTTTATTAATCGTGTTGAAATTTATTTCCTGACCCGGAAATGCATCCTCAAATAATTCTTTATAGTGTTCGGTTTTAAATCGTTCAATGATTGTATCTTCATTTCCTGTGATGCCTAACTCAATGGGGGACTCACCAAACATAGGAATAAGAAGCTGAGTTTCAATGTCTTTAATACCATTGTGCGCCCATGTTAAGGTTTTGTTGTAAGCAACGTTCACTAAAGCAAGAGAGTTTCTTTGAGTAGCTTCCCCAGTTGTACCGAGTGAAAATACTCTGGGATCCGAGAACGCGAGTTCTTGAAAGTGACAATCAGCACAAGCTTGTTTTTGATTGAAAGATAAATTGCGGTCGTAAAATAGATGTCGACCGAGCTCTACTTTCTCTACTGTCATGGGATTCGTTTGTGGAATGGTAGGTTTAGGGAAGCCTTCCCGCAATTGCCAGTCATAGTTTTCTTTGTTTGTATTTTCGGAACAGGCCGCCAACAAACTTAGACAAATCAAAAAGAAAAAATATTTCATAAAGATTTAAATATGGTTGAATTAGAGTTAAGACCCGTTCTTTCGAGTAGGTGTTTGCATAATTCATTTGCAGGTTCTGATTTACAGCTGGATTCGCTGTTTAAATCGATACCTTCGAATAATGGTTTGATATCGATACCAATTGTCTTCAGCTCATTAACGTCAATACGTACGGTGGCAACATTTGGATTTTTACAAGCCTTTGCCGGAGCCCGCACTGCCGATTCAGAATGACATCCAGTGGATCCCAAATGATAAATCCAGTCATTTGTTTCGGATGTTAACTCAAGCCGTAAAAACTTATGACCGGTTTGCCAAACCCAGAACATGTCTGACTGATTTAGTGGACTTTTTTGAGTAAGAGGATTGTTGTGATTAAGTTCGAAAGGAACGCCAATTTTAAATTGAACTGCATCGATATTTTTAGGTGCAACGGGACTCTTGACAGTCATTTTCCAATCAAAATTGGAGTTACAAACTCCACCAATTAATTTTACATGAGGGTCATTATTTTCAGGTACCTCAAAGGTGGCTGGAACCCATTGGCCTTGTGACCGAAATTGCAGGGCATGAATATAGAACTGAAATTGCGATAGTTGCCAGGATTGACCATTAATCTGCATTGCAGTGCCACAAGATATAGAATTTTCACCGTACATTAATTTGAATTGAATGTCGTGAATAACGGGTTCATCAGCGCAACTGGTCAGTAACGCAGAGAACAGACTTATAATCAAAATTCGGATATACATCGCTTTTTTACAATAATTCATTATGACGAGATAGTGCTATAAATTTGCGCCAAGTATCAACTTATTCTGAAATGTTTCGTTAAAATAGCTACCTATGTAACTATTTACGCTTGATTTAAACTCAAAAATAATACACAACGTATAATCAAGTCTAATGATTTAATTTAGGAATCTCGTATGACGAATGTCCGTTACTTCAAAGCATTGGCGCTCACTGCTGCAGTAATTTCTTCTACTGCGGTGCTGTCTCACTCCGAACCAACAAAGCCACGCTTTGTCTCTGAACAGGGTAAAGACACGGGCGACTGTTCGAGTCCTGTACGACCTTGTCAGTCAATTGGCTACGCTATCAAGCAAGCTAATAAGGGTGACCAGGTGTTGGTGAGTAGCGGAACCTATGAAGTTAAGAGCACCGAAGAAGTTTTCTTCTTGAAGAGTCAGGCGGTGCCGGTTTCGGCGGGATACAACCGGTTCGACCATTTTCAGGTACAAAGTCCGGAGCTCAATAAAGTCTATTTGAAGGGTGTTCCCAGCGAGTTTGCCGCTGATTTGAGAAAGTTGGGTTTTAACGTCATTAACGACGGAAAAAGTCGTCTCGATCGTAAGAAGCTCGATAATTTACTCAAATCCTATGAGGCGATTGGTAAGTTTCAGGCTGAAGTGCCGTGTGAAAACGGACAGGCGGGAAGCTTTGCGTGTAACAACATTGATTTAGTGGCTCACGTGCCTTTGTCCAGTTTTAGTTCTAACCCGGCCGATGGTAATGATATTTGGGGACATGTTGATCTCAATACGGGGAACGAATACGCCATCATGGGCGTTCGAAATGGGGCAACTGTATTTGACATTTCAACGCCTGAAAGTCCTGTTGAGGTAGGAACTATCTCTGGTGCCAGTTCTTTGTGGCGAGATATTAAGGTCTATCAACACTATGATAGCGAGAGTGATAGTTGGAAAGCCTACGCTTACGTCACCAATGAAAGCTCAGGTGGAGTGGCGATCATCGATTTGAATGATTTGCCGAACAGTATCTCTTTAGTCACTAATGATTCAAATGTCGATACCGGTCATAATGTTTACATATCCAATGTCGACCATGCGTTAAACATTAAATTAGATGGTACCAACCCTAATCTTCAATTGCTCGGTGCAAATCGATTTAGTGGTTCATTTCACTCCTATTCTCTTGGCAATCCTGAAGCGCTAAATGTTGAGGCCAATCAATCAAGTTTTAATGGCTACACCCATGATGGAGCTTCTGTCACCATTACTGATGCGCGTAAAGATTCCGATTGTTTCAATGGCACTGAGTTCTGCTCAATATTTGTCGATTTTAACGAAAAAGAAATGTTGCTCTGGGACATTACCAATCCCGCTGATACTCGAGAATTGTCTAATGTAACTTACAATGATGTATCCAACTCAGCTAAATACGTACATTCAGGTTGGGTAACAGAAGATAAAAACTTTGTGCTTTTGCATGATGAGTTTGATGAGCAACGTGCTGGTTTAAATTCAACCGTGCGTATTTTCGATATCACTGACCTGAGAAGTCCAACTCAAGTGGGTCAGTGGACTGGGCCAACTCGAGCGATTGATCATAACGGGTTCGTTCGTGGTAATCGCTATTACATGTCGAACTACACACGCGGTTTGACGATTCTTGATATTACCGATCCTGCAAATCCCGTTGAAGTCGGATTTTTTGATACATACAGTCCATCGAACAATGATTCGTTTTTCGGGGCCTGGGGGACTTATCCTTATTTGCCTTCGGGATTAATATTGGTGAGTGATATCGATGGTGGTTTGTATATTTTAAGAGACAACACAAAAACTCAAGTGAGTGGTAGTGCGAGCTTTGCGCAAAGTAATTTAACACTCGGTGGTGGAACTTCAAGCATTGTTGTTGAGAGAGCGGGTATGTCATTTGGCGGAGCTGCTGCAACAGTAGAGTACGAAGTCATAAGCGGTAAAGCCCAACAGGGTAATGACTTCACCTTAGCAAGTGGCACGTTATCTTGGGCGGCAAACGATGATTCCGACAAGTTAATTTCTTTATCAACAATTGGTGCGGTGCCCGCAGACTCAACTAATAATACATTTTACGTTCGACTCTTTAATCCTACTGGTGGAATGACAATTGGCGACAATGGCTATTTAACCGTTAACTTGTCTGGTCCAAGTCAAACCGGTTTTTTGCAGTTTGATAAATCGTCTTATGACATATCTGAAAGCGTGACTGCACTTGAACTCACCGTTCACCGTGTTGGTGGCAGCAGTGGTGCGGCGAGCATTGATTACTCGACGGTCGCTGACAGCGCGACAGCTGGAGAGGACTTTCAAGCAACTTCTGGAACGCTTAACTGGGCTGATGGCGAACTTGATTCCAAAACGGTTCAAATCACTTTAATTGACGATTCCATCGATGAGTCGACAGAATCCTTCTCCATTAATTTGTCTTCTGCATCAGGGGCTTCGTTAGGTGACAAGTCTTCCGTTTTGGTGTCGCTAGGGGATGATGATTCAAACTCGGCGCCTACGTTGACACTAAATGCGACTCAGCAAGCCAGTGTTGGTGAGACAGTTAACCTGGATTCAACCGCCAGCGATGCTGACGGCGATGCGATATCTTTTCAGTGGGAGCAGTTATCTGGCACATCGGTGGCATTGTCGAGCGCTACTGCCGAAGATATATCGTTTACGGCTCCTGATACGGCAGGTCAATTAACCTTCGAATTGACAGTAACCGACATTAAAGGTGCCAGTACTTCTGCTCAAGTCGTGGTAACAGTCGTTGCCGAAGACAGTGGCAATGATGGTGATGATAGTGACAGTGGTGGCAGCATGACATTGCTAACTCTGTTGTTGGTATCTTTAGCGGCTTTCAGAAGACGATATTTTTAGCAGAAGATATTATTAGCGGAACGTTATCCCAAGATAAAAAAATACCCAGGCCCGTACAAGGTCACCTGGGTTAGGGGAATTTGGAAACTGTTACAGTAAAATTAGAACATCGTCTGAGAAATGCAAGCCGAGATAGAAAATTAATCACCAATTGTGAAATTTTCATCATCATTGGCCATTAATCCGTCTTTATTCCAGGGCAGGTCACGGTAATGTGCCTTGTCTGACTCGCCCCAAAAAGGAAATTTAAGAATCTTAAAATAAGGAGAGTAGTCAAAGTCAGCGGGAGTGAAGAGTTTTGCATTACGTTTTATTAATTCAACGCGATCTTTGCCGACTTTCTTAAATTTGGGTAGTACAGGGTAATCAACGGCATTGAAGGCTTCGGCCAGCATCGAAGAGCAGACAGTTCGTGTTGGTTCTCCAGCGCTACTGCGAAATAGGGAAGAGCGCCAGCGTCTTGGGATAATCACCCAAGGGAATAAAAGGCGTGCTAAGTCAACCATTTGGCGAAAGTTATAAGGTGTTCCTAAATGGTTGATGGCGTATTCGATGACGCTGTTGGCATCACCGTGGGAAAGTGCTGAAGGGCGGCAAATGCGAAGATTGTCATTCGAATAATCACTCAATTTGCTCAAAATAGTGCCTTGGCCCAATAATCCCTCAATTAATAGTTGCTCGGAGGGGTCGAAGGAAGAAATTTCAGCAAGTCGTTCTTTAATCTCGGGCTCCTCGATGTCGTGTATACGACCGATGTACAGAGCAGCGTGAGACCAACGACTTTGAGTGATCAGTTTAATAACTTCGGAAACACGCGTACGACCTTCGACCAAAACCACGTCACCAGGTCGTAAGCCATAACGAAGTCGCTCAAAATCAGTAAGCGGAAATGGCGGTGGCGGGCTCTCTCGATTGAGCCAGTTTTCGGTCCATGTTTTTATCTTTTTGAGCATAAATTCATCGAAAAAACAGAGTGTTACTCATACTATAGTTAAACGAATTTGAAAAGAAAGGGGTTTATTACTTGATAATGTAATGAATTCTTGCAAACTATTAGTTGAAGAGGCATAAAGAAGTCTGCTTTATTTACAATTATGAACCTTCAAAGGTATGTTAGGTCAAAGGCTTAGGATACGGAATTCTCTTTTGCCAGAATGATATCGTATTGTTCAAATTTAAAACGAATGTTCGAAATTTTCGTGCAAACAAATTGGGTAGTATATGACTAAAGATTGGTTGAAAAATATCTATGGCTTCAAGTCTGTTGTGGCTACGGTACTTGTTGCTTTTCCACTCGCATTATCGGCGCAAGACGAACCACAGAAACACAATAATTCAGATAAAGCACTTATCGAGGCGCCGATAACACAATCCGAGGATAAAGTATCTCAACTTGATCCGGCGGAGTTGATGCCAAAACCGAGTCATGGAATTGCCAGTCGATACATAGCTAGAATATTTTCTGACCTTCATTATTCGCAACCGAGTATCCGCAATAACGATAATTTATCGGCAGAAATTCTAGAGAAGTACATCGACATTCTCGATAGCAACAAAAGCTATTTCACGCAGAAGGACATCAATGAATTTAACCGTTATCGCACAATGATCGATAACAATATCATTAGTGGGCAACTTAAGCCGGCATATGACATTTACCGAATTTTTCAATCGCGTTGGCAAGAACGTTATGACTACGCGTTGAGTTTATTAGATAAGCCCTTTGATTTCGAAAAAGATGAGACTTACACCTTTGATCGTGAAGATAAAGCATGGCCACAAAATGAGAAAGAGTTAAATGAATTATGGCGCAAACGGGTAAAGGCCGATGCATTAAGTTTAATTTTAGCTGACAAAAGCTGGGACGAAACAAAAGAAGTTCTGACCAAACGTTACAAAATGGCCGAGCGTCGTATGGCACAGAATAAATCAGAAGATGTGTTTGAGTATTTTATGAATGCGTTCGCTTTGACCATTGAACCTCATGCGACTTACTTTTCTCCTCGTGAAGCGGAAAACTTTGATATTGAAATGAAGCTTTCTCTTGAAGGTATCGGAGCGGTGCTTCAGGTGGATGATGTTTACACCAAAATAAATAAACTCGTGACAGGTGCTCCTGCGGCGAAATCTAAGCAGTTAAAAGTGGGCGATAGAATTGTAGGCGTTGGCCAAGAAGACAGTAAGATACAAGATGTGATTGGTTGGCGTTTGGACGATGTAGTCGATCTCATCCGTGGCGAAGCCGGAAGTAAAGTTCGATTACAAATTTTGCCGAAAGAAGAAGTGATTGCCGGTGAAACGAAAGAAGTGGTATTAACTCGTGAAAAAGTAAAACTAGAAGAATTGTCTGCCAAGTCAAAGACGATTGAAATTAACCAGGATGGTAAGACATTAACCTTTGGCGTAATCGATATTCCAAAGTTTTACGTTGATTGGGATGCGAAGTACAACAAGCAGTTACCTGATTACAAAAGCACATCGAAAGACGTTGCCAAATTTATAAGAGAGTTTGATAAGCAAAACCTTGATGGTTTGATCATTGATTTACGAAATAATGGTGGTGGCGCGCTTGATGAAGCGATTGAATTAACGGGACTCTTTATTGACCACGGACCAGTGGTATTGCAGCGAGATTCAAGAAACCGTGTTCGAGTTCACCCTGACGTTGAGCACGGTACAGTCTACGATGGTCCATTGGCGGTTCTGGTTAATGGTGGAAGTGCTTCTGCGTCTGAAATATTTGCTGGGGCAATTCAAGATTATGGCCGCGGATTAATTATAGGCGAGCAAACCTTTGGTAAAGGAACGGTTCAGACGTTGCGTGATCTCAACCATTTTCGAGGATTGCTCGATTCAGAGTTAGGGCAACTTAAATTAACCACATCCAAATTTTATCGAGTATCAGGCGAAACAACTCAGCATCGAGGAGTTGTTCCTGATATCGACTATCCATCTGCTTTTTCTCGCGAAGATTTCGGAGAGAGCAGTTACGATAATGCTTTACCTTGGGATACGATTAAACAAGCTAACTTTACACCGGTAAATGAAGTCAATGGCTTTGTCGAAGCTCTGCGTCAAAAGCATCTGCAACGGCGACAAAAAAGCAAAGAGTTTGAGTATCTTGAAGAAGACATTCAGGTATACATGGATAAGAAAAATGACAAGTCGATTTCTTTGAACAAGAAAAAACGTAAAGCAGAAATTGAAAAGAATAAAGCAAAACGTTTGGCACGAATCAATCAGCGATTAAAAGATCGCGGAATGGAGCCAGTCAAAGACTTGAAAGATTTTGATGAGACCATTTTTGAAGATGATGACTTTAAGTTGGATGAAACGGGTAATATTCTTGCCGACTTCATTAAACTTAAAAACAGCAAAAAGCTTGCTGAGCATAATCAAAAATAAATTTTGTCATTTTATCGATTCATGAAAAAGCTCGCTTGCGAGCTTTTTTTGTGTGGTGAATAATATTTTATATTAACTTATTATTAAAGATGTTTAAGGCATGTTCCGTTTAGGTTTATTGAATTTCTGTTGTGTTCTTTCTGGTTTGTTTTTCTCATTAACTGTCGCTTCGGAAACCTTGGTAAAGCTACAGACAAACTATGGTGATATTTATCTCGAGCTATATGATGAAAAATCACCCATTACCGTAAAAAACTTTTTACGGTATGTTGAAGGCCGCCATTTTGATGGAACTGTGTTTCACCGCATAGCGCCTGATTTTGTTATTCAAGGAGGCGGATTCGATAAAATCTATCAAGCAATCGATACTTTCGAGCCTATTAAAAATGAGGCGACGAATGGACTTAAAAACTTGGAAGGAACTATTGCGATGGCTCGGCATAATGAAAAGCATAGTGCTGATAGTCAATTTTTCATTAATCTAAAGCATAACGATCACCTCGACCGTCGAAATGAAACTAATCGAGGTTATGGCTATGCGGTTTTTGGTAAAGTCGTTCGTGGACTCGATGTAGCTCGTAAAATATCCAATTTACCCAGGGGGAGTATCGAGCATATAGGTGATGAAGTGCCCGCGTATCCAGTCATTTTACAACAAGCCGCTGTGGTTGAAGCTCTACCTTCAGGAAATAAGGATTAGAGCTAATCTGAAGGTGATTTAGCGAGTTCTTCCACCTTTTCCCAGTCAGTTACTTTCTCGGTGAATGACCATGCACTACTTAGGCGTAAATACCACCCTAAGTCCTGAGCGAGTGCTCCAAGCAATACTCCTCCGGCGAGTAAAGCAAAGCTCGCATGTTCACCCCCAGACACTACGGCAGAACCGCACAGTCCAATGAGCACTAAGCGTATAAAAATAAGGACGCCACTCTTTTTCAGCATTTTAGGAAAGGTTAATCCTGATTTACGAGTTTCGAGAAGCTCCTGGCTTCGATATTGGTCATTCATAAATATCTCAAAATATCAGTGTTAATAGAAGGTTGGGGGCCGCTAGGGCGGTGGTCGAGATAGTACCATTTAACTCGGTGAACTCAAGACTGGTTGTTTCAATTTATGTTTTGAATCTCTATACTCAAAACTAATAAAAAGACGAATAGAGTTTAATTATGTTATTTCCAATTGCTGCATTGTACGGCTCCCTTTGTGGAGTTTTGATTTTGGTGTTGGCGTTTCAGGTAGTGCGTCTCAGGCGTCGGCTGAAAGTGGGTATTGGTGATGGTAGCGATCACCAGTTGAAACGCTCGATTCGAGTTCATTCGAATGCTGTAGAGTACATTCCGACAGCTTTGGTGCTATTAGCCTTTTTCGAAGCAAATGGCGGTTTTAAATATTTGGCACACGTCGCGGGAATGCTTTTAGTCCTCGGCAGGGTATTACACGCTCAAGGTTTAGGTAGTAGTCACGGAACCTCTTTTGGTCGTTTTTGGGGAACTTGTTTCACCTGGTTGTCCATTCTTATTTTATCAATTGCTAATTTGGTGATGTTTTTTTAATGGGTAGCGTATTGAACTGCCAAAAGCTTGTATTATGTGAACTGAATCTTCCAATATTTCTTTCATTGGCATGCGCCGTTATTGAGCGGTAGAGGAGGCTGATTGATCGTAAAAACAAATGAAGAAGTAGAGCACCTAAAACACATTGGACAAATCGTCGCTGAATGTGTCCATTATATGGGGCGTCAATTACAACCAGGCATCACCACAAAAGAATTGGATGAGCTAGGAGCTGAGTTTTTACGATCGAAAGGTGCTCTTTCGGCACCTCAGGTGATGTACAATTTTCCGGGTTATACATGTATCAGTGTTAATGAGGAAGCCGCGCATGGTGTGCCTGGAAGTCGAAAATTAAAAGCTGGTGATGTTGTAAACATTGATGTGTCTGCTGAGAAAAATGGTTATTTTGGTGACACGGGTTTTACTTTTTTAATGACGCCTGTTGATCCTAAAAAACAGCACTTGGTTGATTCAACAATGAATGCCTTAAACGAAGCAATTAAAGTTGCAAAGGCTGGCAATAAAATAAACCTAATTGGAAAAACAATTGAAAAAGTCGCGACAAAGTCTGGATATAAAACTCTAAGAGACCTTGCCAGTCATGGTATAGGTAAGTCATTACACGAATACCCCAAATGCATTCCTAATTATTTTGATAAAAACGATACTCGGGTTTTGGAAGAGGGAATGGTAATCACTATAGAGCCTTTTTTGTCAACTCGATCTCAATACACCGAAGCTGCAAGCGATGGTTGGACTTTGGTGTCGGGCAATGGTAATTGGTCTGCACAATTCGAACACACTATGATCATTCGTAAAGAGGGTGCCCAAATATTAACAAAGGTTGAACACTAAGCAGAGAATTGAGTTATGCTCACTGCATTGCTTTTTATATATTTTAATAAACTCGGTGAAAAATGAAAAAGTTAAAAAATGAAAAAGAACTACTGAAAAAGGCATTGGTTGTTGGTGAACGTTATGCACAAAACCGTGGTTATAAAAGCTTTTCTTCAACCATGTCACTCAATCAAAAAATAGAAAGTATTTATCGCTTACTTGTACACGATAACTTAATTCAACCGATGCCGGAAAAAGAAGAAAGCTTGGGAGCGTTTAAGCATCGTCTAGCGGTATGGATATTTAACAAACTTCCGAAGGACGATCCTTTGGCACAGTAGAGTGCAACTCTTTGATATTTAAGCGTATTTTATTTGATGGTTCTAGCTGATAAGGAGCGGCGACTAAGGCAGATTTTTTACTGATCCTTTTTATAAGGTAATTCCGAGAAGCTCAGATATTGATTTTTTATTGGGAGCTTCAACGATATTGTTGAACATGTTACTACTATTCCTTTTTATAAAATGCATGATTTTATGAGTATAACTGGATTCGTTATTTTTATTATTGAAGTTATTTACTTAAAAAGAATAGATTCTTTAAAAGATGTTTTTTATCTATCTGTAAGTTTCCATTGTTAATAGTGATTCTTTTTAATGATTGCCATTCGTTAGCTTCTGTTAATTAAATTAGTTGTATTATCGAATAATTTCTTGTTTTTTCTTTATCGCTTGGATCACTTTAAAGCGCATTCTTTTTCCTATTTAAACTTTAAAGTCGAACTATATGAACTGGGCCAGGTCTATCTCTAGCTTTACTTGAAAGGGTGTTTTTATTTCCTAACTGATTATTGCATATTAGGTTTTTGATAAAAACGTAATTTGATAACTGGTTGAGCCTGTAATGAAAACGTCATAAACCGATTACGGGCCTAGTCAATAGAAAATTTCAGTAAATATTTTAGTTATAAGAGGAGGATAAAAAACTCGAGCTTGGAATCATTCTCAGTAAAACTTCAATTGCTTCTGTTGCATTCTTAACGATTGATATTAACTCCCCCTCCTAACCTATTGACTTTCCTGTATCGAGATATTGGGTTGTTAATACAAGTAGGGAATGGCTTACAGTGTTTTTCGATTATTTCGTGTTGCACTTTGCCGGTTGTCAGACTAAAAATAAAGAGTGGTTCAAAAAAATTACTGGAACGACTAATAATCACTTAGGAAGATTAGGTTTAGGGGTGGTGCATGAATAATTTGATTTCTCCGAAAAATTTGGAATTGTTTCGCCAAAAGCTTACGGAGCGCGAGGAAAAATTTCGTAACCAGTTGCAGCAGCGACTTACAGTATCGAATCGCCCCTCATTTAAGATATTAGCAGATGCTATTATTGAAAATGGCACAATTGATTTTGCTTATTATCTTAATGATGAAGAATACAAGCCCATCAGTTACTTTCTCGAAGAGTTAACATCCATTCGTGCAGCTTTGAATAGAATGGATTTAGATCATTATGGTCGTTGCTTAGATTGCTATGGTGACATAGATGTAACCAGACTCTCTGTTTATCCGACTGTCACGCGTTGTGACGATTGTGAAATGCGACACAATCAAATGGAAAAAAGAGAGGCTTCTGCGTATCTCTAGACGTGGGCTTGTTCTATTGAAATTGTCGGCTCGTTAACCAGTTCTAAATTGAGAAGGCACCAATCTCTGACCGAAAAAGTCCTTTTCATTCCACAAGGGTATTTCACTAACACTCCAGTCAATCGACAAGTCAAAACCTCAAACGTCAAGTCGGAATCTTCGATTCGGTATAGGCGACCTTCTATTGGTTTGAATACTGTCATGTCACTGGCTCCACTGACTTCTCAGATCTAATACGCTTGGTTATAGAGAATAGAGCATGTGTGTTTCGATATATCTAAATATTATTAAAAGGATTTTTTAGATATTTATGCTGGGTAGCTATAGATTATTGGTATGAGATGTTAGCTATTTGGCTAGTGACAGTAAGCTACATATGTCTATACAACTATGTTGATATTGAAGAGATTGTTCAGGTAATCGAGTTCTTCGTCATAAGCGACTTGCTTAAAGCGCTGCATGGCTTTTTTCGAACCGTACCTTAAGCCTTCTTCGTCGCGTGTGAGAAAATTGGAAGCTTCGTGAAGTCGTTCGATTGAATGATAAGGCACGACATAGCTGGCCTGTTGCAAATTGGACTGTGCTTTTTCACCGCGACTTGTCGAGCGAACCCGATAAGTGTTGCGTCTACTTGGTCGATAAACTGTAAATTCTGACTTAATGTCCATAAGCAATGACAAGAATAATCCGTTGAACAAAATACGCTAAATTAGTGGGGAATTTTCTCATGACAATCAAAATATGACAGTGAACTATTCACAAGGAAATCAGCTAATTTGTTGAATGCCTTCGCACTTTTGTCAATCCATGCAACTTTCGCTCACTAAATAAACAGGGTTTAATCAATCAAGATTGATTGTACTCGGTCTAGATAGGTAGATTCATTTTGCACGGTAAAATTAACCGTGTTTCATTAGCTCAAGTGAAGAAGTTTTACACATCGATTGTTTGAATTGAATTTATGAGTAATGTTTATTTAACAGTTCGGTTATAATTACGCGCTTTCATGATCTGTTGTTTCGAGTTTCGCTGTGTCATACGTCATTCTTACCCTTATCGTTTTAGGATTTTTGTCCATTGTTGTTGAAGATATCGTTCATATCAACAAAGCAAAAACGACATTATTTTTTGGCTCTCTCGTTTGGTTACTCTATTACGTGGCTTTACCTCATGGTCATGATGTAAACACCGCGAGTGAAGCTTTAAATGAAAACCTACTGGATATAGCGACTTTATGGTTATTTTTGATGGCAGCCATGACTTTTGTCGCGTATCTATCGAGCAAAGGAATTATCGATGGCGTAATTCAAAGATTATTACCGGAAAAAATGAGTGAGAAAACGTTAATGTTTCTTACTGGATTTTTCGCATTTTTATTCTCTTCGTTGGCTGACAATATCACCTCAACACTTGTATGTGTGAGTATTCTATTAAGTTTGAAACTAGAAACAGCCAAGTTAATTCGCTTTCTTGTTTTGGTTATATTTTCAGTTAATGCCGGTGGGGCTGCACTGATTACTGGCGACGTGACGACCCTGATGATATTTTTAGCAGGTAAAGTTCAAATCATGCATTTGTTTTTGATTGTTTTACCTGCATTAATCGCCGTGTTGTCTCTAGCCACATTATTGTCTTGGTCAATGACAGGTGAGGTTATAGTTTCGAAAACTGAGAGTAACGTGAGTTCTGGTGATAAAATTATCGGTGTCTTATTTTTCTGTACTATCGTGGCGACTTTGGTATTAAACATTTTATTTTCCATCCCACCCGTATTGGTTTTTCTATTTGGTTTATCAACGATGTTTTTAGTCGTGCAGTTTCTTAATCGAGATGAACCGGTATTGGATTATGTCCGTCGAATAGAGTTTGATACATTGCTCTTTTTCCTGGGCGTTTTATTACTCGTCGGTATGATGAAAGAGCAGGGAGTACTTAACTATTTTCCAGAATTGTATCAACATATTCCAGCATTAGGCGCTAATTATGTTATCGGTTTGTTGTCAGCGATGTTCGATAATGTGCCACTTACAGCAGCTTTGTTGAAGTCAGGTGTTGCAATGAGCCTTTCTGAGTGGCTAGTTCTAACCTATTCTGTAGGTGTTGGTGGAGCATTATTGGTCATTGGTTCTGCCGCCGGTGTCGTTGCCATGAGTAAAGTAGAAGGTTTAACATTCATAACTTATCTTAAATTCTTTGGGTATTTACTCATTGCATATTCCATCGGTTTTCTGTTAGTTGTTGTTTTTTCGAGCTTTTTGAACTAGCGGAGAGGTCAAGAAGAGGCCTTTTTTAAAAGTTCACACAAAGATGATGATTAACTAATATGCTGAATTCTTAAAATGTTATCTCACTTTTAACATTTTTTTACACTCTGATATGTAACGACTGACGTAATATGATGACTAGCTCGTTAATATGCAAGAACGCTAAGTAAAAATAGGTGAAAAAATGAAAATAGGATTTAAACCCTTCACGATTGGGATTTTATTGGGATTAGGGCTCGTATCGGGCTGCGGCAATATGGCAACATCTTACGAGGTGACACAATTGACGGATGCTCAAATAAATAAAAGCCCTAACGACGAACGAGCCTACGAATATTTTGTGCTCGATAATGGATTAAGAGCATTAGTTATTTCCGATCCTTCAACCGATAAATCGGCCGCCGCGTTAGACGTTCATGTTGGGCATATGGCCGATCCCAAAGATCGATTAGGATTGGCACATTATCTTGAACATATGCTTTTTCTGGGAACTCAAAAATATCCAGAGGTGGGTGAATACAGTGAGTTTATTAAAAAACATGGTGGAATGAATAACGCAGGAACAGGGCAGCAACACACCACTTACTTTTTTGATATTAAACCTGACTATTTGGAACCCGCTCTCGATCGATTTGCACAATTTTTTATTGCGCCCCTGTTTGACCCTCAATATGTTGAGCGTGAAAAAAATGCGGTCCATTCTGAGTACAAGTTAAAAATAAAAGAAGAAGGTCGTCGCATTCGTGAAGTTTTAAAAGCAACGTCTAATCCAGAGCATCCTGCTTCACAATTTTCAGTAGGCAATCTGGACACTTTGGCAGAGCGAGATGGCGATCCTATTTTACCTGACTTAAAAGCTTTTTATGCAGAACATTATTCCGCTAGCCGCATGACAGTGACTGTTTTGGGCAAAGAGTCGATTGATGAATTAAAGGCATACGTTAAGTCAAAGTTTTCTGATATTAAAAACAATGGCAGTCAACCGCAAAACGTAAAGACACAATTATTTAAAGATGATCAACTGGGTGTTCGAATCAATATTACACCATTGAAAGACGCTCACACGTTATCTTTGCAATTTCCAATGCCATCATCCACGCCCTATTATAAAAAGAAGCCTTTGGGGTATTTGTCCAATCTAATTCGGAATGAGGCAAAAGGAAGCTTATACGACCAGCTAAAGTCGAAAGGTTGGATTGAGTCAATAGCAGCCTACAATTATGGTCCCGATGATACCGAAATATTTTTTATTGAATATGCTTTAACAAAAGAAGGCATGAATCATATCGATTCAATTACTGACGAAACATTCGTATATATCGAAAAAATTCGTCAAGAGGGGATTGAGCAACAACGATTTTTAGAGCGTAAAAAAATTGCAGAGTTAAATTTTCAATTTAAAGAAAAATCGACTCCTGCATCCGAGGTTTCCTCTCTAGCAACGACCATGCAATATGTTGAGCCGCAACACATTTTAAACTACGGATATCTATATAAGGATTTTGATAACGATTTAATTGCTGAGTATGCAAATTACTTGACGCCCTCTAATTTGAGACAAGTTGTGATTGCTCAGGGATTAAGTACTGACAAAGTAGAGCCTCTTTATCAAACGCCTTATAGTATGCAAAAACTGGACGGTGAGCTTTTGAGCGAATGGTCAAAAGTTGACAGTTTAGCGTCTTATAAATTACCTGGTGAAAATAAGTTTATTGCTGAGAATCCAACAGTTAAGTCGGTAAAGCAGGAACAAGAGATACCTGAGTTACATACGGATAAACCCGGTTTCAAACTCTACTATAAGCAAGATAATGAGTTTAAATTGCCAAAAGCGGATGTATTTGTGTCTGTTTATTCTCAGTTGGCTGGAGATGATTCTAGCAATCGCGCGAAGATGCAACTCTACACGGCATTGTTAAATGATAGCTTGGAAAGCTATGCTTATGCAGCTAGAGAAGCCGGGTTGCGATATTCACTTTGGTCAAACAGCCGAGGTTTAACTTATGCGGTGTACGGATACGATCAAAAGCAAGATATGCTAATGAAAGTATTAAATGAGCGTATTATGAACTTGGCGATTGACCCAGAGCGATTTAATATTCATAAAGATCGTTTAATTCGGGCTTGGAAAAACAGTAAGTTTAATCGACCTATTAGTCAGGTTTTTGGTGGTGTTAATCAAACTTTGTTAGAGCGTAGTTATGCACCAGAAGTTCTTGCAGGCTCTCTTAAAAATGTGACTGTTTCAGATATGGAAAGTTACATTAAAGCATTCCACAAAGCTGGTAGTGTTGAGGTTCTCGCTCATGGTAACGTTGATCGACAATATGCAAATCAGTTATCGGCTTTTTTACAAAAAGAATTGATGAAAAGCAAAAGCATTGCAGAAAAGCCTGAAAGTCGAGTCTACGAATTAACTTCTGGTAAGAACATTCTGGAACTTGACATTGATCATAATGATTCAGCGATCGTCGTTCTTTTTCAAGGTGATAAGCCTGATCTAAAATTGACGGCGAAATATCGATTGGCAACTCAGGTTATGTCACAGAGTTATTACAAAACGATGAGAACGGATCAGCAGCTTGGTTATGTTGTGGGTGTGACTTCAAACGAGTTGGCAAAGGTCCCTAACATTTCGTTTTTCGTTCAATCGCCAAAAGTTGGGCCGATTGAATTGGAAAAAAGAATCGATACTTTCGTTCGCCAATTTGTTGAAGAGTTGGACCAAATGAGTGATGTAGATTTTGTTGCTCATAAAGAAGGTTTGATCAACGACATAAAGAAAAATGAGACGCGAATGGTGATGCGTTCAGTTCGATATAACAATGAACTTAGTGAAGGTTACACCGATTTCAATAAGCGGGATCAATTGGTTGAAACCATCCAAAAAGCGTCAAAAGAGGACATAAAAACGTTGATTGTGAATGATATTCTACAAGCCGATCGACGATTTGTTTCTCGAAATGTCGGTCAGGCACACAGAGACAATGACTATCAGTCAGCAAGTAAAGGAAAAAATTTGTGTGGTTCGCCAGAATGTATGGCCAGTAAACTAACAAAGTTTAAATAATCATACCTTGCATACTGAAAAGCCGGACGATAGTTCGGCTTTTTTCTTTAATCAGGACTAACACAATCTCTATAATGTTATAGGATGATTTCAGCTCAGGTTATCGCTATTAAGCTTAAGCTGAATCAGAATTCCTCATGGCAATTTAATGCAATTCCTGTCGTCATCGCAATCTTTGTTAATAAATCTTTACTGGTTACTGAGGTAATCAAACTCTCGAGAACTAGCTATCTTCTTGAATTTTAAATTTAATTTAGTCGGTGCAGCAGAACTTCAGAATTTGCGTTGTAGAATATCTCGTCCTATTCTTTAAGGTATTGATAATTAAATGAAAATGTCCGAGAGGTTAAGTTGGACAAGATTAATATTGCGGATTATGGCTTGAAAGTTGGTTCTAAACTGCCGCTGTCTCTTTATGACCGCAAAGGTAAGCTATTGTATAAACAAGGTCAGGAGATTACTGCTGAAGCTCAAATTGAACGTTTGAAGCGAATGGATCTGTATGGTGTTGCTGAGTCTGCCGGCCGATACTCTGCACAAAGGAAGAGAACCGCCGCTGTTACTGAACAGATTCACCCCTTTGCTCAACTGTCCGCGATAGAGCTTAAGTTGCGCAATATTATGAATGGATTAGATGAGGGGAAAGCTTCAACTAAAGGCTTATTAGAAAAACTATCTAAGGAAGTTTACAGCGTAATAAAGTCTCACCCGGATATTGCGTTAGGATATTGTCACTGGCCATATAACGATAGAGCTGGATTACATCAGGCAATCATTTGTAGCTTGCTCGCTGCTTCTGCTGCTGTAGCGTTAGGAATTGAATCCCAGAAAATTCTTTCCATGATCAGTGGCTCTATGATGCAGAATGCCTCCTCGTGGGACTATCAACTTCAATTAAATGGCTTGAAAGGCCCATTGACTGAAGGACAAAAGAAGGTTTTGCATAAGCACCCTATTGAGTCGGCTGAAAAGCTACAGGCTGCGGGTATTGAAGATCAAGACTTAATTGATACTGTTAAATATCATCATGAACGAATTGATGGTTCGGGTTATCCCTTTGGTTTGGAGGGTGATGATATTCCCACTTTGGCTAAATTAGTGGGAGTTGCCGATACCTACGTGGCGATGACAACAGAGCGAGCTTACCGAGAGCTATTGCCTTCTAAAGTAGCACTGCGTGAAATCTTTATGATGAACAAAGATCCTGACGCGGGTTTGTACGGCAGTTTTATTAAAGCAATGGGAATTTATCCTCCAGGGACTTTTGTACTTTTAAACAATGGAGAAACTGCGGTAGTCGTTGAAAGAAACTTGGAAAGCTCGGTGAAACCCATCGTCAAAGCTGTGGTATCACCAAAAGGAGCTCGATACCCACATCCTCTAAAAAGAAAATTAGCGGAAACCACTGTTGAAGTTTTTCGACCATTAACAATGGGAGAAATTGTCTCTGCGAATTGGTATGAGCTGTGGGATATGAAATGAAACAGCTAATATAATACTGATAATAGGCAAATAAAAAAGCCCCAATGAAGGGGCTTTAATTTAACACATGACTCAAGAGTATTATCGAACAATATCCATTTCTTCAATCAGGTTTTCTGCACCATCGATATGCTTCATAACCCATAACATGTAGCGAGAATCAACATGGATAGAACGGTTTAAAGAAGGATCGTAATCCCAGTCGCCGATAATACTTTCATAAACACCGTCGAACACAAGGCCAACTAATTCGGCTTTGTTGTTCAATGTTGGAGAGCCTGAGTTACCACCTGTAATATCTAGTGTGCCTAAATAATTAACCGGTACCGAACCAATTTTTTTGTCGTAGTATTTGCCATACTTTTTCTCTTCAATCAGTTCTAACTGCTTTTTCGGAGAGTTGAAAGGCCATACACCGGTGTCTTTTTGCGTGATACCTTCAAGAGTCGTGAAAGGAAGTGCTTTAATACCATCGGCAGGTTCATAGCCTTTTACGTTGCCATAAGTGATTCGTAAGGTGCTATTAGCATCAGCATACACAGGGAGCTTTTTCGATTTATTGTAGGCGATAATCGCTTCCATGTACTTGGGTCGTACCGCATTAAACTGACCCGCCTCCTCTTTACTTTGATCTTCAAGAGCTTTGCGAGCTTTAAATGTTTTTACCGCATACTGAATGAAAGGATCATTACTTTTTTCAAAGTCTTCAACTGACTTTTCCATCCAGGCAAGTCGAACTGCTTCATCGTTTAAATCTGTTTTGCTGTACATTTCAGCTAGTTTTGCCTTCAGAGCTTCTGGCTTGTAACCGTCATCTAAACCGAAGAAACGATCGATTGCCGGGACACGTTGTTCTTCTGGTAGGTTGGCATAACGATTCATTAAGTTAAATACCATTGCTTGCTCAACTTTTGGATCGTATCGACGGTTAATGCGTTTCATGCCTTGAGTAAACCGGTTCATGTCGCGTTCTTGGTAACCACGTTCACGGTCCATATCATCTTTTTGCTTTTCAATAGCGAGTCGATGTAAACGAGAGGCAGTTGTCATCATTTGTGACGCCCAACCTGTGTAACCAAGTAAGGTATCGCG
Organism: Pleionea sediminis; assembly: GCF_007570825.1. Taxonomy (GTDB): domain Bacteria; phylum Pseudomonadota; class Gammaproteobacteria; order Enterobacterales; family Kangiellaceae; genus Pleionea; species Pleionea sediminis. The sequence goes on from NZ_SUNB01000006.1 coordinate 199,696, forward strand.
AACGGAAGTTTTTTGCGATTGTTTTACCAAAGCATCTAGTTGCTCGATGGCATCGCCAAACTTTTCTTTGCGTTTTTTACTATCGTTTACCCAGTCTCTCAAGTCTTGGCTAAGCTTTACTTTACGTGCTTCTGTGGTGCCTTTATGGTAACTCTCCATCATGCTGCCACGATTTTTTTCATAGTTCGCTAAGCCGGCTAGCATGCTTTCATATTTAATGCGCGCATCGCTGCCTTCCGCTGAGTTGTCTTTGATGTTTTCTATCATCGAACCCATCAACTCTTTCGATAATGGATAGCTTTGTGTAAAGGTGTAAATAACTTCTGATGCAGTTCGATATCGATTGGTGCTTCCTGGATAGCCAAGAACCATGATGTAATCGCCTTCATCAACGCCTTTAGCGTTTACTTTCAAATGGTGCTTAGGCTCGTAAGGAACATTGTCTTCGCTGTAGTCAGCGGGCTTTCCATCTTTACCAACATAGGCACGATAAAATGCATAATCACCAGTATGACGTGGCCACATCCAGTTATCGATATCTCCGCCGTATTTACCAATGCTTTTCGCGGGCGCATGAGCAAGACGCACATCGCGGATGGTGAGTTGCTTGAATAGGTAATATTCTAATCCGCCGTGAAAATTAACTACAGAACAACGATAAGCTTTGTCGCTTTCACACTCGGCGACCAGCTTTTTCGATTGTGTATCAATATGTTGATAACGATCGTTACCCGACATGGAGTCGGTTAAACCTGATTTGATTTGGTTGGTAACATTACTGATGCTTTCTGTCACATAAATACGACTGCCTGGCGCTGCTGGTACTTCCTCATCGTATTTTTTAGCCAGAAATCCTTTTTCAAGCAAATTGTTGTCTTCGGTTGAGTTATATTGAATTGAACCATAAGCGCAGTGGTGGTTGGTCACAACGAGGCCTTTGTCTGAGACAAAAGATGCTGTACAACCGCCTAGAGATACAATGGCTCCCATTGGAAATCCAGTTAAGTCTGTAAGATCTTCAGGATCCAGTTTTAAACCGGCTTTTTTCAATTGTTTGGCAATGGTGGGTAATTGGTGTGGTTGCCACATGCCTTCGTCTGCAATTGCGAGCGACAGAGTCGCTGCAGCAAAGAGTGAGAGTAGTTTTTTCATAGTTGCTTCTTTTTTCTGTCTAACATTTAAGTGAGTAGTAAAAAAAGCAATCGTTTATACGACTGCTTTTAATTAATTTTGTCGTTATAGTGCCATCTCTGGAACATCGCCTTCGACGATCAACTTTCCTGCTGTCTTTTCTTTAATTTCTTCGACTGAAACACCGGGAGCGCGTTCAACCAGATGAAAAGCACCATCTTTGACTTCAAGTACCGCTAAATCGGTGACGATTTTATTAATACAATTAACACCGGTTAAGGGAAGGGTGCACTTTTCTAATATTTTTGATTCGCCATGTTTATTGGCGTGCGTCATGGTGACGATAATATTTTGTGCTCCAGCTACTAAGTCCATCGCACCGCCCATGCCTTTGACCAATTTTCCGGGGATCATGTAACTCGCGATATTTCCTTCTTGATCGACTTCAAAAGCACCAAGTACGGTTAAGTCAACATGCCCACCGCGAATCATGGCAAAGCTTTCCGCTGAATTAAAAATAGCGGCACCAGTAACCGCGGTAACGGTCTCTTTACCGGCATTGATCATATCAGCATCAACTTCATCTTTTGTTGGATAACGCCCCATACCGAGTAAGCCATTTTCCGATTGCAACATGACGGCTCTGCCATCAGGAATGTAATTAGCGCAAAGCGTTGGAATACCGATACCAAGATTAACGTAGTAACCATCTTCCATTTCTTGAGCGACGCGTTTTGCAATTTGTTCTCGCGTTAAAGCCATGGTTTCGTCTCCTTATTCATCACGTAATGTCAGGCGTTCGATGCGTTTCTCGAAAGAACCCTGAATAACTCGTTGAACATAAATGCCGGGTGTATGAATTTCGGTTGGATTCAACTCACCTGGCTCGACGATTTCTTCTGCTTCAACAACGGTAATTTTTCCTGCTGTTGCTGCCATTGGATTAAAGTTCATAGCGGTATCGCGATAAATACAGTTGCCATAACGGTCGGCTTTCCAAGCGCGCACGATAGCAAATTCACCCGTGATTGATTCCTCAAGAACGTAACCACGACCATTAAACTCTCGCGTTTCTTTGCCTTCTGCTACAGGCGTGCCATAGCCGGTTGCTGTGAAAAACGCAGGTATACCTGCGCCACCAGCCCGCATTTTCTCAGCTAATGTACCTTGAGGAGTCAGTTCAACTTCGAGCTCACCGGCTAAAAACTGTCTCTCAAACTCTGCGTTTTCGCCTACATAAGACGACACCATTTTTTTTATTTGCTTGCCTTGCAATAAAATGCCAAGACCAAAGTCGTCAACACCGCAGTTGTTAGAAACAAAAGTTAAATCTTTGGTTTTCATTTTTTGAATTTGGGCAATGAGCCCTTCGGGTATTCCACACAATCCGAAGCCACCGGCGATGACGGTCATACCATCTTCGAGTCCAGCCATTGCTTCTTCATAGGTTTTAACCACTTTGTCAAAACCAGACATATCTGCTCCTTGTACTTTCAGTTATTTAATTATTAAGCACTGAGTGCATTCGTTACTTTTGAAATGGGCGTACGCCCCAGCTTTTTAGAGATAAATTGTCCTACCGAAACCAGCTTGTTCAGGTCGATTCCCGTATCAATTCCCATTCCGTGCAACATATAAACGACATCTTCGGTTGCAACATTTCCAGAAGCGCCTTTAGCATAAGGACAACCGCCCAATCCTGCAACAGAGCTATCAATGGTCTGAACACCCAGCTGTAGGCAAGCCAAGATATTACTCAGGGCCTGTCCGTAGGTGTCATGAAAATGAATCGCTAAATGATCAATGGAAACTTTTTCTGCGACTGTTGCTATCATGGCTTGCGCTTTTAGTGGCGTTCCTACACCAATGGTGTCGCCTAACGAGATTTCATAACAGCCCATATCAAATAATATTTTAGCCACATCAGCCACTGTGTGAGGATCAATCGCTCCTTCATAAGGGCAACCTAAGACGCAAGAAACATAACCGCGAACTTTTATATCGTGTTTAGCCGCTTCGGCCATAATTGGTTCAAAGCGCTTGAGACTGTCTTCGATTGAGCAGTTAATATTTTTTTGTGAAAAAGACTCTGAGGCAGCGCCAAATACCGCAACTTCTTCTGCTCCGGATTCGAGTGCTGCTTCGAACCCCTTCATATTAGGCGTTAAAACAGGGTAGTTTATGCCTGCTTGGCGATTGATACCATTCATCACTTCTCGATTATCGGCCATTTGTGGTACCCACTTGGGAGAGACAAAACTGGTCGCTTCGATAACCGATAAGCCTGTTTCTGATAACTGATTGATCAGCTCAATTTTGTCAGCAGTTTCAATCAGCGATTTTTCATTTTGTAATCCATCGCGTGGACCTACTTCGACAATTTTAACCTGCTCTGGATACTGGATCATAAATCACTCCGCTTCAAACAGAACTAATTCGGCACCTTCATCTACTAAGTCGCCTGTTTGATAAAAGAGTTCCGTGACAATACCATCAGCAGGAGCCTTAATGGTGTGCTCCATTTTCATGGCTTCCATCACTAAAATAGGTTGGCCTGCTTCAACTTTATCTCCGGCATCAACCGCTACCGAAATAATGGTGCCTGGCATTGGTGCAGTCAGGTTAGCATTGGCATCAGTATCATCAGCAGATAGTCCTTCTTGCTTCAATTCCAACTGAAACTCATGACCTTTAATAAATAAACTGAGTAAATGATCTTTTTCGATAACCGTTGCAGTAAATCGTTCACCCTCTAAATTTACTCTGAGTTGATTTTCGGAAAGTTCACCTGAGATTAAGTGTTCGCCGTTTTCCTGTTCAACTAAAAAGGCGCTGTCACGAAAATGAACGGTTGTTAAATATTCCAGCTTACTATTGTTATCAACAAAAGTGACCCGATGGAAGTTGTCTTCATTTAGCCGCCAACCATCAACTTTATCCCAGGGAGAATAAGGGTCGGCTAAGTCTGCGGTATGATGATTGCCATAGTCTTGTTGCTTTAACATCGTATAAAGTGCAGCAACACTAATCACCTGATCGTTAATTGCTGGCTTTTCAACAAAGAGTTCGTCTTGAAAGCGAGCGATAAAGTTTGTATCTAAGTCAGCATTATTGAATCCGTCATGACTGGCCAGCTGAAAAAGAAAATCAAGGTTCGTTTTGAGTCCAACGACCTGATACTCCGACAGTGCGCCACGCAGTCGAGCAAGTGCAGAAGCTCGGTCTTTGTCCCAAACGATTAATTTAGCAATCATGGGATCATAATGAACCGATACTTCGTCATTTTGTTCGATGCCCGTATCAATGCGAACATGTCGATGCGTCGAAGGTGTTGCCAGATGATTAAGGCGGCCAGTTGATGGTAGAAAATCGTTATCGGGATCTTCTGCATAGACACGCGCTTCAAAGGCATGGCCATTGATCAATAATTCGTCTTGAGAGCAGGGTAGAGGTTCGCCATTAGCGACGCGTAATTGCCACTCAACGAGATCTTGTCCGGTGATCATTTCAGTAACCGGATGCTCTACCTGTAAACGTGTATTCATTTCCATAAAGTAAAATGAACCGTCTTCATCTAATAAAAACTCAACGGTTCCTGCGCCTTGGTACCCAATGGCTTTCGCTGCGTTGATAGCAACTTGCCCCATACTATTTCTTAACTCTTCGGTCATTCCTGGAGCTGGGGCTTCTTCAATGACTTTTTGGTGTCTTCTTTGCACGGAGCAATCGCGTTCAAATAAATGGACTGCATTGCTTTGACTGTCAGCAAAAACTTGAATTTCAACATGACGTGGCTTTGTTAAATATTTTTCAATTAATACTTCATCGCTACCAAATGACGATAGGGCTTCTCTTTTGCAAGAGGATAATGCTTCATCGAAATCGTCATGAGACTCGACAATACGCATGCCTTTTCCGCCGCCACCAGCGGTAGCTTTAATTAAAACGGGATAACCAATGCCATAAGCTTGTGTTTTTAAATAATCTGCTTCTTGATGATCGCCGTGATAACCTGGTACCAATGGGACATCAGCCTTTTTCATAATATCTTTGGCCGCACTTTTTGAGCCCATCGCATCAATAGCAGAAGCTGGTGGGCCAATAAAAACGATGTGGTTTTCTTCACACGCTTTAGCAAACGCGGTGTTTTCTGACAAAAAGCCGTAGCCGGGATGTACGGCTTTTGCGCCTGACTTCTTGGCAATATCTATGATCAACTCAGCTTTTAAGTAACTTTCTTTCGCTGGTGCCGGACCCAAGTGCCATGCTTCATCGGCCATTTTTACATGCATAGCGTTTTTGTCGGCATCTGAATAAACCGCGACAGTTTTTACGCCCATTTTGCGTGCTGAACGAATAACACGACAAGCGATTTCACCACGGTTTGCAATTAATATTTTATCAAACATAATGTTCCCAAAGCTTATTGTTCTTGTTGTGTTTTAGTTGCGGCAATCCAATTAGGAGTGCGTTTTTCTAAAAACGCGCTGACGCCTTCTTTTCCTTCTTTCGATGCACGAATGTCAGAAATTTTTTGCGCTGTTTCGCGAATCATTTCTTCTCCGTAAGTATTTTCATCAATAAAGGAAATTAAGTTCTTAGCCGCTTGAATGGCTTCCGGCCCATTTTGTAATGTTGTTTTAATGACTTCGTCGCAATAACTTTCAAAGTTATCGGCAGGAACACATTGTTGAACCAATCCAATCCGAGCAGCCGTTTCTGCATCGAATCTTTCAGCCGTAATAAAGTAACGATTTGCCTGACGTTTACCCATGGCAGCGATAACATAAGGGCTAATAACTGCTGGAATTAAACCCAGTTTTACTTCTGACAAACAAAACTTGGCTTGGTCGCTGGCAATGGCTATGTCACAACATGCAACTAAACCAACACCACCACCAAAAGCAGCGCCTTGAATTAAGCCAATGGTTGGCTTTTTAAATTGATACAGCTTTTGCATTAGAGAGGCGAGGGCTAAAGAGTCTTGATAGTTTTCTGACCAACTGTAGTCGGCCATACGACGCATCCAGTTTAAATCGGCACCGGCAGAAAAACTTTTGCCTTCTGCTTTTAAAACTAACACGCGTACTTTGTCGTGTTGTTCCATTTTTTCGAGTGCTCGAATTAAATCTTTAATGAGTTGATCGTCAAAAGCATTATGAACATCAGGACGATTCATTGTAATGACACCCGCGCCGTCGGCGGTGACTTCGAGTTTCAGCGATTTTGTTTCACTCATAACAATCTCCTTCGACTTACATTCGGAACACACCGAACTGGGTGTCTTCTTGTTCTTTATTTAATGAGACGGATAAACCTAACCCAAGTACCGTTCGTGTATCTGCTGGATCAATAATTCCGTCATCCCATAAACGAGCTGATGCATAGTAAGGATGCCCTTGAGTTTCATATTGCTCCTCAATGGGCGCTTTAAATTTCTTTTCTTCTTCTTCTGACCACTCAATCCCTTTACGATCGAAGTTGTCTCGTTTTACCTGAGCTAAAACATTCGCTGCTTGTTCGCCGCCCATAACGGAGATTCTTGAGTTGGGCCACATCCACAAAAAGCGGGGACTGTAAGCGCGCCCACACATTCCATAATTTCCGGCACCAAAACTGCCACCAACAATGACAGTAAACTTAGGCACTTTGGCACAGGCAACGGCTGTCACCATTTTCGCACCATTTTTCGCAATGCCTGAATTCTCGTATTTTCTACCTACCATAAAGCCAGTGATATTTTGCAAAAACACGAGTGGAATATTGCGTTGGCAACATAATTCGATAAAGTGCGCACCCTTGAGCGCGGACTCGCTAAAAAGAATGCCGTTGTTTGCAATAATGCCAACCGGATAACCCCAAATTTTTGCGAAGCCACAAATTAAGGTGTTGCCATATAAAGGTTTAAATTCATCGAGCTCAGAGTCGTCAACAACGCGAGCAATGATTTCTCGAATATCAAATGGTTTGCGAGAATCTTTCGGCACAACACCGTAGATATCTTCGACAGGGTAGGCGGGTGCTTTGGGTTGACTGATTGCCCATTGCGGCTTTTTCTTATGATTTAAGTTTTTGACCACTTGGCGGCAAATTTTTAATGCATGTTCATCGTCGTTGGCAAAGTGATCGGTAACGCCTGACGTTCGGCAATGAACATCGGCTCCACCTAACTCTTCGGCGGTGACTACTTCACCGGTTGCTGCTTTTACAAGAGGTGGGCCACCAAGGAAGATTGTTCCTTGTTCTTTGACAATAATGCTTTCATCAGCCATCGCTGGAACGTAAGCACCACCGGCAGTACAACTCCCCATCACAACCGCAATTTGCGGAATGCCTTTGGCAGACATATTGGCTTGATTAAAGAAAATTCTTCCGAAATGCTCTTTGTCGGGAAACACTTGATCTTGTTGGGGCAAGTTGGCGCCACCAGAATCTACCAGATAAATACACGGTAAGTGATTTTGCTCAGCAACTTCTTGTGCGCGTAAATGTTTTTTAATGGTTTCGGGGAAATAAGTTCCGCCTTTAACGGTAGCGTCGTTAGCAACGATCATACATTCGATGCCATTGACTCGACCAATACCGGTGATGATTCCTGCGGCAGGAACTTCATTGTCGTACATGTCGTAAGCTGCGAATTGTGACAGTTCGAGAAAAGGTGAACCAACATCCAATAATTTTCTGACGCGGTCGCGTGGTAATAATTTGCCTCGACTTAAATGTTTTTGATTTCTTTCTTCACCACCACCTTGAGCTATGACAGCCATCTTATCTCGCACGTCATCAACAAGACTGGTCATGTATTCGTGGTTAATTTTGAACTCTTCACTTCGAGCATTAATGCTGGATTTTATTCGCGACATGACATTTCCAATTGTTATGTTACTTATTCAGTCATGCCAGATAATCTTGTGCGCATTATCTGGCGAGTCATTGAAATTTATAATTGTTTTAAAATACGATTCACTGAAAAATTGTATTTTTTTGAAAGAGCGTTGTTATTCGTTTTCGAGTGCTCTGGCAATAACCAGCTTTTGTACTTCACTGGTTCCCTCATAAATTTGACAAACACGAACGTCTCTATAATATTTTTCGACTGGGAAATCGGTTAAATATCCGTAACCACCGTGAATTTGAATGGCGTCGGAACAGATTCTTTCCGCAACTTCAGAAGCAAATAATTTTGCCATTGATGCTTCTTTCAAACAGGGTTGTCCTAAATCTTTAAGTTGTGCTGCATGTAACACCATTTGGCGAGCGGCTTCTAATTGTGTTGCCATATCTGCCAATTTAAAAGCAACGGCTTGATGCTTGTTGATTGCTTTGCCGAAAGATGTTCTATCTTTGGAAAATTCATTTGCCGCCTCGAGTGCTGCTCGAGCAATGCCAACACATTGAGCAGCGATGCCAATTCGTCCACCTTCTAAATTGGATAAAGCAATTTTGTAACCTTGTCCCAACTCGCCCAAAAGATTATCTTCTGGAATACGGCAGTCTTCTAGAATTATTTGGCAGGTATCCGATGCGTGTTGTCCCATTTTGTCTTCAACTTTTGCGACGATGTAACCTTTAGTGTCTGTAGGAACGATAAAGGCACTGATTCCTTTTTTTCCTGCATCAGGATCCGTTACGGCAAACACAATGGCAGTATTCGCATTTTTACCTGAAGTAATGTATTGCTTTACGCCATTGAGTATCCATTCATTACCATCTTTCACTGCTTTGGTTTTTAGATCCGAGGCATCGCTTCCGGCATGGGGTTCTGTTAAACAGAATGCACCGAGGTGTTTACCTGAAGCTAAAGGCTTTAAATATTTTTCTTTTTGCGCATCATTTCCAAATTGATAGATGGGCATACTTGCTACAGAGTTGGTGACACTCACAATGGTTGAGCAAGCAGCATCACCTGCTGCAATTTCCTCAAGCACTAACGCAGCCGATGTATAACCAATATCGCAACCGCCAAATTCTTCGGGAATCAACATGCCATAAAAACCTAAATCAGCTAGACCTTGTAAGGCTTCTTTGGGAAATGTTTTTTCCTGATCCCACTTCATGTGATCGGGTTTTATTACATCTTGAACGTATTGTCGCGCGGCGTCGCGGATCATATTTTGTTCTTCGGTTAGTATCATGCGCGTAAACCTGTTTATTGATCAGTTTCTAAATCAAAATAATCTAACAATTACTTTTGCTAAATAGCTTCGGGTTGTCTTAACAACAACCCGATAAAACGATGTTATTTTAACGTTTTGCTTGTTTCGTTTTTATATCAGCTCAATGGCCATAGCCGTTGCTTCTCCACCGCCAATACATAACGATGCTACACCACGTTTTTTACCGTGACGTTTTAGAGCTTCAATTAACGTAACGACGATACGTGTGCCAGAACAACCAATAGGATGGCCGAGTGCACAAGCACCACCATGAACATTCACTTTATCATGATCGAGTTCCAGTTCTTTAATGGCTGCCATCGTGACTACGGCAAATGCTTCATTAATTTCGAACAAATCAACGTCGCTTGAAGACCAACCTGTTTTTTCAAACAACGCTTTCATTGCACCAACAGGAGCCGTTGTAAACTCAGCAGGCGTTCGAGCGTGTGTAGTATGGCCCAAAATTTTGGCAATAGGTTTTAAACCGCGCTTTTCGGCTTCCGATTGACGCATTAACACAGTCGCCGCTGCACCATCAGAAATTGAGCTGGCATTGGCTGCTGTTACCGTACCGTCTTTTTTGAAAGCCGGGCGCAATTGCGGAATCTTATCGAATTTGGCCTTTTGTGGTTGTTCATCGGTATCGATGGCGATGTCACCTTTGCGAGTTTTAATCACAACTGGAGAAATTTCATCTTTGAAAGCGCCATCTTCAATTGCTTTTTGTGCGCGTTTTAGTGAGGTAATTGCGAACTCATCTTGAGCTTCTCGAGTGAAGCCGTATTTTTCCGCTGTATCTTCAGCATAAACACCCATCGCTTGGCCTTCGTAAGCGTCTTCCAGGCCGTCAAATGCCATATGGTCGATCACTTTGCCGTGACCAAATCGATAGCCTGTTCTTGCCTTATCAAGCATGTAAGGCGCATTGGTCATACTTTCCATTCCGCCAGCAACCATGATTTTATTGGTACCTGCGACCAGAAGGTCGTGTGCTAACATCATGGTTTTCATTCCTGAACCACAGACTTTATTGACCGTCGTACAACCAGTAGATTTAGGAATTCCTGCGCCAAGTGCTGCTTGTCGAGCAGGCGCCTGGCCGACTCCGGCAGGAAGAACACAACCCATAATGACTTCTTGTACATCTTCTGTTTTTAGGCCTGCTCGCTCAACAGCGGCAGCGATTGCATTAGCACCAAGCTCAGTCGATTTTACGTCCGACAGTGAACCCATAAATCCGCCCATTGGCGTTCGGGCTGCACCTACGATAACTATTGGATCGTCGTTGCTCATTGTTTATGTCCTTTCAGTTGTCCGTCGATTAAACGACGTGATTCGTTATAGTGATTAATACTGCCATTTGAACATAGCAATATTTTGCAATGCATCAAATCGGATGTTTCACTTTTATCTCAAGTTTTTAAGCGGTTTCGTTAAACAGCTCGCGTCCGATTAACATCCGGCGAATTTCTGAGGTTCCGGCACCAATTTCGTACAGTTTTGCATCACGTAAAAGGCGACCAGTAGGGTATTCGTTGATATAACCATTACCGCCGAGTAATTGGATAGCATCTAATGCCATTTGTGTTGCTTTTTCCGCAGTGTATAGAATAACGCCAGCCGCATCTTTACGGGTTGTTTCACCTCGGTCGCAAGCTTTCGCAACGGTATAAACGTAAGCTTTTGAAGCATTGAGCGTGGTATACATGTCGGCGACTTTACCTTGTACTAATTGAAATTCACCAATGGCTTGGCCGAATTGTTTGCGTTCATGAATGTAAGGAACGACCACGTCCATACACGACTGCATAATTCCGATTGGTCCAGCGGATAGAACAAGGCGTTCAAAGTCGAGTCCGCTCATTAAAACACGAACGCCTTTGTTAAGTTCGCCCAGAATATTTTCTTTTGGCACTTTACAATCTTCAAAAACGAGCTCACAGGTATTTGAGCCTCGCATCCCTAACTTGTCGAGTTTCTGAGCCGTTGAGAAACCAGGGAAATCTTTCTCGATGATAAAAGCAGTAATTCCCTTAGAGCCGCCCTCGGGATCCGTTTTGGCGTAAACGATTAAGACGTCAGCATCGGGTCCGTTGGTGATCCACATTTTATTACCGTTAAGCAAAAAATGATCGCCTTTGTCTTCTGCTTTTAGTCGCATACTAACAACATCGGAGCCTGCATTCGGCTCGCTCATGGCGAGTGCACCGATGAATTCTCCTGAGCAGAGTTTGGGCAAGTATTTTAGTTTTTGCTCGTGAGTTCCGTTTTTACGAAGTTGGTTAACGCAAAGATTGGAATGTGCGCCGTAAGATAAACCGATAGAAGCTGATGCGCGGGAAATCTCTTCCATGGCCACAACGTGCTCGAGGTATCCCATGCCGGAACCACCATATTCTTCTTCGACGGTTAAGCCAAGGAGACCAAGCGCACCAAATTTTGGCCAGAGCTCATTTGGAAAAGCGTTTTCCTGGTCAACTTTTTCGGCAATCGGAGCGATGTGTTTGTCGCAGAAACTTTTAACGGTTTCGCGGAGCATATCTGCTGTTTCGCCCAGATCGTAATTTAAACTTGGGAACATGGTTTTTATCCTCTAAAACTAAAACTGTCGTAACTTTCGACTCTATGTACTAAGTACTTGTGTTCGATGTGCTTGATTTTTTTTGTTGTGTAATTCGTTGTTCGAGATCATCAATTTCTTTCATCATTGAATGGATATCGTGCAATTGTTGTTTCAATTGTTGTCGACGCAACTCAATTTTATTTAATAGAAATTCAGTTTGCTTTTCTTCGCCATGAGGGAATTGGTACAAATCAATAATTTCTTTTATCTCAGCGAGAGAAAAGCCAATTCGCTTGCCGCGAAGGATCAATTGCAGACGAGTTCTATTTTTGTGCGAGTAAACTCGATAAGTACCCTGACGTTTGGGTTGAATTAACCCGTACTCTTCGTAATGGCGAATAGCACGAGTGGTGGTGTCGAATTCTTTCGCCAACTCACTGATGCTGTATGTTTTTTCTTCAACGATTTCGTTCATAAAATTATTGTGCCATAACCTTTACGTTAACGTAAGGGTTGGTGAGTTCAAAACCTAACTGGCTAGACCAGTGGTATTGAACACTCTTTAAACGTTCTAGTCGATTCTGTGCTTGGTGCGTCGCGAAAAAAATCATCTCGAATGCAAAAGATGCCCAATAATGAGAATACTTATGGTTATAAATAAATTTGTGCTTTGTAGGTTGTTGAAATACTAGAAAATATAACTATTTGGGGGTTGGTGGTTGCTAAAATAGGTCAAAGATTAGAATGTTTGAATAAACAAGATATTTTTAAAAGTTATTTGAATTAAATAATTGATAATTATAAATTTAAAGATCTAGTGAAAAGCACTAAACCAATAGTGAATAGACATGTTCCGTGTGACTTATAAAACTTTTATAGCGAATTTTTATTGGAACTGTTGGTCAATAACCTCTAGGTTCATAACATATGTGGATGTAAGGAACGTCAAGCCTCCAAGATTAATGGGAATGAACGAGCCTACTAATCGAGAATTGACCCTTGCATCCGCACCATTCGAACCTAAGCGGTTGTTATGGGTTCAATTTACCACCGACAAAAAAGGGGAAGCCTATCTATGAAAAGACAAAAGCGTAATCGTCTTGAAAGAGCTCATTCTCGCGGATATCAAGCAGGCATAGGAGGTAAAACCAGAGAAGATTGTCCATACGGGACTCTCAAAGCAAAAGAGGAGTGGTTAGGCGGTTGGCGTGAAGCAAGAACAGACGTTGTTCAAGGGCTATACAATAACATTCGTTTCTGAAGCAGTTTTCAAATAGATTTCATTTCATCACACTCGGTGTGACTATAGTGGCTCAGGCAGCCACACAACCCCGCAAAAAGCGGGGTTTTTTATTGGGTTTAAACTCTACCAGTGAGAAAGGTATAATACTCGGATTGAACTGTGATTGGGATAATCGTTGATGAGTGTTGTTTTACCCAAATTTGAAATAGATGTACCTTTACCCGTCCCCCCTAAGCCCGTAGCTGAAGCGGATAAACTCAAGTATCGAACCAAGATAATTGATGCTCTAAAAGCACACAATGCGGTTTTAATAGCGCATTATTATACGGACCCTGAAATTCAGGCGTTAGCTGAAGAAACAGGTGGATTTGTCGGAGACTCTCTTGAAATGGCAAAGTTTGGAGCGCGTCACGATGCGCAAACGTTGATCATTGCGGGTGTAAAGTTTATGGGTGAAACAGCCAAAATATTAAGCCCTGAAAAACGAGTTATTATGCCGACGTTGGAGGCGACTTGTTCGCTTGACTTAGGCTGTCCAGCAAAAGAGTTTTCTGAATTTTGCGATCAATATCCCGATCGTACCGTCGTTGTGTATGCCAATACTTCGGCTGCTGTTAAGGCTCGGGCTGACTGGGTGATTACCAGTTCCATTGCTGTTGATGTTGTAGAGCATCTCGATAAACAGGGTGAAAAACTGATTTGGGCGCCTGACCGTCATTTGGGGCAATATATTAAAAACAAAACAGGTGCTGACATGCTTCTTTGGCAAGGCCACTGTATCGTGCATGATGAATTTAAATTTAAAGCTCTTGAGCAAACCATTGCTTTGCATCCTGATGCGGCTGTTTTAGTTCATCCTGAATCTCCCGACTCTGTGATCCAACTGGCTGATGTTGTTGGTTCAACCTCTCAATTAATTAAAGCTGCTCGAGAACTTGAGCAACAGAAGCTTATTATTGCGACGGATAAAGGTATTTTTTACAAGATGCAGCAAGCTGCGCCTGACAAAGAACTTATCATTGCGCCAACGGCAGGAGAGGGAGCAACTTGTCGAAGTTGTGCGCATTGCCCCTGGATGAAAATGAACGTGTTGGAAAATCTATCAAGCATTTTCGAACGTAAAGGAGTAGATGTTTCAGTTGATCCAGCCATTGCTGAGAAGGCACTTGTGCCACTAAGAAAAATGGTGGAGTTTGTTAATTCATAAAAGCTCGCTTAAGGAAAAATAAAATGAATAATCTAAGCAAAGTTTTACTTGTACTAGGTGTTGTTTCATCGTCTCTGGTTTATTCTGGACCGATTGATAAAGCGATTGAGGGTGATCATCGTTCTGAAGAAAATAAGCAGCGTGATGAGTATCGGAATCCAAAAGAAACGCTTGAGTTTTTTGGTTTTAAACCAGACATGACCGTCGTTGAAATATGGCCAGGTGGTGGTTGGTATACGGAAATTCTTGCTCCAGTACTAAAAGAGAAAGGCCAATATATCGCTGGAAATTTCGATCCGGAGTCTGATGTAAAATACTACACAGACAGTTTAGCGAAGTTTAAAAAGAATTTTGTTTCGGAGAAAAGTCGGTATGGCAATGTAAAGCTGTCCGTTTTTGCTCCACCTGGAAAAGTTGAAATAGCAGAACCTGGAACAGCTGACATGGTGTTAACGTTTCGGAACGTTCACAATTGGTACATGCGCGGTGGAGAAGAAGGTTTAACTGCGGCTTTTGAAGGTTTTTACAAAGCGTTGAAACCTGGTGGTGTGTTGGGTGTTGTTGAGCATCGGTTGCCAAAAGGTAGTGACCCAGAAAAACAAGCATCTTCTGGATATATGCTGGAAAGTTGGGTAATAAAATGGGCCGAAAAAGCTGGATTTGAATTGGCAGCAAGCTCTGACATTAATGCAAATCCTAAGGATACGGCTGACCACCCGAAAGGTGTTTGGACTTTGCCTCCGAGATTACGTTTGGGTGAAAAAGACAAAGAAAAGTATCTGTCGATTGGTGAAAGCGATCGGATGACATTGAAGTTTGTAAAACCAATAGCAAAATAATTACTAGATTAAATGAGATCTAAAAAAGCCGCTTTTAAAGCGGCTTTTTTATTAAACAGTCGATATTGAGTTTTATAATTTCGTCTTAAAACTCGGTCCATCGTCATCAGGTTTTTTCTTTTGCCCCTGAGCTGGAGCTGCAGATTTTTTACCACTTTCTGCCAAACGCATCTTAAGGTTAAGATCGGTTTTCGATTCAGCAAAGTGTAGGGCATCTTCTCGTGTAATAACCTTTTGCCGATAAAGTTTAAATAAGCATTGATCGAATGACATCATACCTTCGGAGTGGTGATTTTCGATGGCTTTTTTAAGAGATTCTAGTGAACCTTCTTGGATTATTTCCACAATATCGGGGGCATTCATCAATATTTCATGTGCCGCGACGCGCGAGCCGGTTCGGCTTTTTACCAGTCGCTGAGAAACAATGCCATTTAGCACGCTTGAGAGTTCTTTCATAACATTAGCGCGCATGTCCGATGGGAATAGGTTGCGAATTCGCTCTAAGACCTGTTTAGAATTATTTCCGTGTATTGTTGCTAAGCAAAGGTGACCTGTTTGAGCATAAGAGAGAGCGTATTCCATCGCTTCTTGATCTCGAATTTCACCAATGAGAATCACGTCTGGAGCTTCACGCATCGCGTTTTTAAGAGCGTTGTGATAGTTTTTTGTGTCCACTCCAATTTCCCGCTGGTCGATGATGCAGCTCTTGTGTGGGTGTAAAAACTCAATCGGATCTTCGATGGTGAGAATGTGACTCGTATCGCGTCGATTACGGTGATCGATCATAGCGGCTAGAGAGGTTGATTTACCAGATCCGGTCGGGCCACAGACAAGCACAAGGCCACTCCGTCCCATGACCAGTTCTTTAAGAGGATTTGGGAGTTTTAAATCTTCGATTGAGGGAATGTCCGATTTGATATGGCGCATCACCATGCCAACTTCACCGCGTTGCATGAAGACATTGACACGAAACCGGCCGATATCTTCTACTGAAATAGCAAAGTTAAGCTCCCATTCCTCTTCAAATTCACGTATTTGCTGTTCATCCATCAGCTCATAGGCAATTTCTTTTATTGCTCCCTGAGGAAGCGCGCCTTGGCCCATGGGCGTTGAAACACCCTCAATCTTCATGTGAGGGGGGGCGCCAGTACTGAAAAACAAATCGGAAGCAGAACGTTCCGCCATCAGTCGTAGTAAAAGTTTTATATCCACGAGTGTAGTCCTGAGTATTTATTATCTGATAGAAGAATTTAATTTTATCATTATCAGTTTAGCTAAAGCCGAGCAAGAACCAAATAAAAATCAATTAAATATGAGAAATAAGGCGTTTTTCGATTGTAAATTTAGAGCGAATTGAATATAGTTACGGCCCTCAAAATCTTGGCGCAAACTTCGTTTAATATTTGAGTCGTTGTGACTCAGAGATGTTGCCAGATTGAAAGGTGAGATGGCCGAGTGGTTGAAGGCGCACGCCTGGAAAGCGTGTATACGTTAATAGCGTATCGAGGGTTCGAATCCCTCTCTCACCGCCATATTAAGTTCTTGGTTTTAAAAGAGAAACAGCTTTATTTTCTACCTCCTGTGACAAATTTGTGACAAATCTGGGTGTTTTCGCATTCTCTGAGTTCGTTTTAAATCCTAGTAAATTTGAAACGATGCCTGCCATGCTGGGTGTGTCACCAGGAATTATTTTTCCGTAGTGTTTTTTAATCATACTGGTATCCGTATGACCAAGTTGTCTCGCCACCCATTCAAGGGGAACGTAGTTTGTGATCATTTTTGAAGCAAAAGTATGTCGACATTGATTGGGTCCTCGGTGGCGAACTTTCGCCTTTTTTAAATGCGACTCAAACCAGCGTGCAAAGCTTGCGGGCGAGTAGGGGAGATCGTTGTAACGATTAAAGAAAACAAAGCGGATATTTTGTTTTTCTTTGCGAACGTTATCCCTTTGAAAAACATAAATTTCATTTGGATCTAGCATATAAGTGTATTCGAGCTGTTTTTTTAACCAGTATTTGGCTGGTTCAATCAACTCAATGGTTCTTACTCGTGATTTTTCTTTAGGAACTTTATAATGATCTTCGACTCGCGCACGTGATATTTTGATTGTCCAGTTGACTGTATCAACATCTTCCCATGCAAGTGCTGCAAGTTCACTAACTGAAAGACCCGTCCAGCAATTAAACATAATCATGTTTACATCTTCGATTCGGTGGGTATTTGCACCAGCAATTCTTTCGAGCTCGTCATTAGTGAATGGATCCGGTTCGTTGTCGCTTTCAATGGGTATATTTTCAATTCGCTCTGGCAAGTTTGATTTAATAATGTCATCGTAAAAAGCATCACTCCAAATGCCGCGTACAATTATAAAAATATCATTGACGGTTTTTGGTTGGAGTTTTTTAAGGAGTTTTGCTTGGAATAATAGGATGTCGCTTTTCGTAATATTTCTTATGGGGCGATCACCCCATTCATTGACGACATGTTTTGATTTATGAACATAATTCCGATAAGTTGATTTTGCTTTGGTTACTTTTTTTACATTTAACCAAATATGAACAGCTTTTCTAACAGAGCGATTTAATTCAGGTCCATTGTATCCTGTGATTTGAATATCTTTTTTCGAGTTTGGAAAATGTTTTGAATAGTCAAACCGGCCTTCCTTAATTTCGACCAAGATTGAGTTACGTTTATTCACTGCATATTGGATAGTAGATTTATTGATCTTTCCTATGCCGGATAAAGGTTCTCTGCATCGAGTGCCTTGGTATTGAAAATCAATTAATATTTGGTCTCCATGCAAGCGAATTCCTGTCGGTAGTTTTTGAATTCCAGCTGGTAATTTAGTCATGCTGATAATCCCTAGTAGCGATCGTAGTCTTCTTCGATTGCTTTCCAGTTATAGAGGTATCCTTCTCTAATCACTTTTTTGAAGTGCTTTCCCTCGAGCCAAATTCCTTTTTCTCTTTTTTTACGAGCTGCATCAATTGTTATACCGAATAAAGGTTGAAGCATAGCTGGCTTAACCCAGCGGGCTGGAACTATAGGGTAGGTATCACGAATAGTTTGAATGCTCACTTTTTGTCTCCTTAATGGAAATAATTTAAAACCTATTGGTTAGTTCTATTTTTTTTGACTGGATTAAATCTTCATTTATTCCAAGTTAATTAATGAATATCTCAAGTTAATTTAGTGAATGTTAAAGCCATTAAAGTCGATCAATTCGAACTCACCTGTTTGGGGATTTTGTCGATAGATTTCATCACAAACAGAATGCTCCAAATGTTCAGTCCAATCTTTGTTGTTCACCCAACCAAAAAAATGCGTCTGTATTCTAAATCCACTTTTGTCATATATGATTTGTTTCAACATTTACTCATCCTAGAATTTTTTATTGAGATATTTTGGGTTTTGTTATCGCAAATCAATGTTAATCACTTACACCATTTTGGTGTGAAGTTGTGAAAATCACGTGCTTCATAAATAAGTGTTGGCTACTCCTGTTGCCTAACTTCTCATGTGTGTGTTTAATGATTACTAACGTCTCATTTATCACGAAGATAGAACTACTAGTATTTTATTAACCATATCTTAAATGAGTAAAAAGGTGTAAAAAGGAGTATATACACCATATGTGTTATAGATACACCTAAAAAGTGTTGATGTCAAACTTTGTTTGATATAAGCTCCCAACCGAACTGGAAAATTGGTAATATTGATTTCGTTCACTTTGTGGCCACAAACTGGAGCGGAAGATATATGAACTTGTTCTTATGGTTATTCTTGTTGATAACGGATCCCGAGTCTGATCAACAAGCTGTCATAGATGAATGTCAATCTCAGGAATCAAGTTGTGAAGTGTATAGACTCGAAGGAGGAAGCAATGGCGATCGTCCACCCGACGGACCTGTTGGAGATAAAGAGGAGCACGACTCGAGCGAAGGATAATAAATCTTTTTGGAGATCGTCTCGATGACGACCTCTGAAGTCCTTGCCTATTTTAAAGATTTTTTAATTCTAGCGATGGTTATTGCGATTTTTATTAATCGTAAGAATAGACCTTTGCTGGTTTTATCTTTCGCTGTTTTAGTTCATCATATAATAGGTTTACTCGTTTACGACTTCATTTACAATTTGGGTTCAAGTAAAACGACATGGAATCTTTCATGGGTTGTACTTGAGTTACCATTTTTTGCCTTTATCTATGGGAAAATTATTTTTTCTAACCAATACAAAAAAATTGGTCTTGGTGGCGAATGTAAAAGAGATTTGGATGTTTTAATCTTAAGCTTTTTATATGTTTCTGCTCACGCTATTGAGTTTGCTGATTGGAATTCGACAAACTCATTTATGATGCAAGCAATGTTATACATTACTCCCACAATTAACTGTTTAATTGTTGCGGCGATATTGACTGATAGCTTTAAAAATACACTCGATAAGTTGTTTAAGCGAATTAATAAAGTTGTTAATTCTTATAATTCGAAAGTTGATAATAAACATCGAGTGATTAGATAAAAAGAGTCTAGGGGAAAGGAGCAAAGTGTGGACTTTATTATTGCAGCAATAATAATAACGACTGTTGTGATAGCGGTGGGTCTAATGTTATTTCATGCCGTAGTACGAAGTAAATATTCTAAATTAAAAGCTCGCCAAGATTCTAATGAGCAACATGTCGAATCTCACATGCTAGTGATGGAGCTCGGGGATGTTATAGATCAAGGTAGAAATCCAGCAATTGATCTATATACAGTAGGAAGAGAGAAGCAGAGAATACTTCAAGATATGTATATCCATTATAAAAGCTGTGGTGTTGAGTACGAGCAAAAGGAATCTGAGGAGTTATCTAAGGTTAAAGAATAAAAATATGTCTATCAGTTAAGGTTTAGAATATTCAAATCATGATGGACTGAAATTTATCCATATTTCATAAGTTGCCAGGATAATTATTTAAGAGTTGTGATCTTTATGTATCACTGTCAATTAGCTTTCTTAGCTCATCCGAAGTTTTTACATTTTCTAGTAGAGAAACTCTCAAAGCTTTTGCCATCGTCAGAGTTGGGGCATTTGCTAATAATTCTAATTTTGCAGAATCTGAAATTTTGGGATTAGTTGTTACAAAGGCGTCCAAGGTGATTTGAATAGCGTGTGCAATTTTCTCAATTGCCTCTAGGTTGTATTCACCCTCTGTCGCGAAGTTGATCCAGCTTGGTGGGTTTTTACCAAAAGCTATCCACTCTTCTGCGACTTTCAATTCCTTTGCAAACAGAGCTGTATCAAATTGCTTTACTTTTTTAGACTCGATACGAGACATGTGCTGTTGAGAAATACCAACTTTCTCAGCTAGTTCACCTTGCGATAGGCCTGCATATTCACGAGCTTTTCTAACTCTGTCGTGCGGAGATATCATAAAGAAAAGGAGTCATTACACTTAAACGGTGAATATACACAGAAAGGGTGTATCAATCAACTTGATCTGATGAGTAAATACTCTTAATATGGAGTAAATACACCTAAATAGAGTTGATACACCTATGAAAGTCCACCTAAAAATAAAAGTAAAGAACTCTGTGGAAAAATGCATCTCTCTCGCAGGCTCCAAACAAGTTAGCTTGGCCCATTTGCTTGGTGACAACTATAAGCAACAAACGATCTCTCGTTGGAAAAAACAAGGTTATATCCCCCCTAAGCATTTCCCAAAGTTATTGGAGCTATTTGATCATAGTTTAACTGAGCAAGAGTTATTGTACGATTTTTATCAAGCGCAAAAGAAAAAACAAAACAAACAAAAAACTAAATAGGTGGCGTCATGAGTGCAAAAGCAACCTTTTGGGCGCGAGAAGTAGGGCGTTTATTAGAGCTAACCGCAGCGCAACGTTCGGTGTTACGTGAATTAGCCGATTGTCATAATCAAGAGACAGGGCAGTGCAATCCATCAGTGGCACACATTGCGGAGTATTCCGGTTTAAATCGTAAAACGGTGATGGCGGGAATCGCTGAATTAGAGCAGCACCGTTTGATATCCGTGGTGAAAAGAAAAGGCGTTCGCACGAATTATAAATTTAATTTTTTACGTTATAAAATTTCGACGAGTCCCAAAAACGGTACCACTCATTTTAAGGCATCGCTGCAGCCCTTTGATAGCAAGGGCAAAAGCAGTCCCGAAAACGGTACC
>NZ_SUNB01000007.1 GCF_007570825.1 Pleionea sediminis
GATGAGTGAATGGAGTTACGCCGCCAGTACCGTGAACATTTCGTCGGATAAAATGGCCGACATTTTTAAAGACGTGAATGAAAAGATTGGTGACTTTGCCGCGACCGGGGGAGGCCCTGCGGCCAATGCCATTAAGCAGCTGAATTTGAATGTGGATGAGCTGATTAAGCTCTCGCCTGAAAAGCAGCTGTTAAAAATAGCCGAAGGATTAGAAAGCGTTGGCTCGCAAGCGGAGAAATCCTTTTATCTGGAAGAGCTCGGAAACGATGCGACCTATTTGTTACCGCTGCTCGATAACGGCGCAGAAAAACTAAAATCCTTACAAGAAGAAGCGCGCGCCTTTGGTGTGTCCATTTCGGAACTCGATGCGGCGAAAATGAAAGCGGCGGAGCGTTCGCTTGAACGCGTCGGTGCACTCTGGCAAGGCTTTGGTAATCAACTGACCACCCAAGTGTCTCCGATTTTAGAAGTCATTGGTGAGCGCATAGTTCATACGGCGAACGATTCCGATGTGATGGGTGATACGGTGCGCAAAGCCTTTTATGTCGGCGCTCGCGGTGTCGGTATTTTTGCCGATGGTTTGCACGGCATTAATATTTTACTCAAAGGCGCAAAGGCGGGCGCGAATATTTTATCGCTTGGCATGGCCGAGCTTGCGGTTGGAGCGACGGAAGCTGCGGCCACGGTATTTAATGCCATCATGCAAGGCATTACCAAACCTCTTCGCTGGACGCTTGAACAGCTCGCTGAATTGCCCGGGCGAGTAGGAGAAGAAGCCGGAGCGGCGCTTAAAAAAGTTCAACATTTTTCTGAAGACTTTCAAGCCAAAGTTCCGGCGTCCCTTGAAATGTTTCGAGATGCGCAAGCGGCCGCGCTTCAAGAAACCACCAACCAACTTCAAACCTTATTGGCGCAAGACTTACCGTCGAAAGTCATTACGGAAAACATCGAATCCATCATGACGGAAGCGGATGAGAAAATCCGTGCAAAGATTTTGGAAATTCGTGAATCGGAGAAAGTCGAAACGGGTTCGACGGGACCCAAAACCGATGAGCAAGAAGCCGGACGTTTTCAATCGAAACTCGAACGGATGCAAGAGCAGTGGCTCACCGAAGAAGAGTTATTGCTGCAAAAGTACGAGCGGGATCAGATGTTATTGGATCAAGCGCTCGATAAAAACTTTATCAGCGAGTGGCAGTACTTTGATCGCAAAGAAAAGCTCACCAAAGACTACGGTAAACGCCAAGAAAAACTGGAAGCGAATTTAAATCAACAGCGCATTCAAAACACCATGCAGTTTGCGAGCAGTGCGCTGCAACTGGTGTCTTCGTTTGCGGGCGAGTCGTTTGGTTTAACAAAAACACTCGGTATTGCCGAAAGTATTATTTCTATCACAGGCGGTGTCGCCAAAGCGCTCAATAACCCCTACCCCGCGAACTTAGGTTTTGCCGCGCAAGTGGCAGCGCAAGGGGCAACCTTAGTCTCCAAAATCAAAGGCACGAATTTGGGAAGTAGCGGAAGTTCGGTGTCACTGGGTGGCAGTGCGCCTGCCGCCCCCAGTGTTAATGCGCCTGAACGCCAGTACACGCAACTGGGCGGCTTTGAAACGCAGCAGCAAAACGTCGCGCCGGTGTATAACTTTCATTTTGAAAACTTTAACGCCCTTGATCCGATTGCCGATGCCGAGCGCTTTGCCCAAGTCGTTCGAGAAAACGACATTATTTTAGTCGACCCCAATTCGCGGAATGGACAAGAGCTTCGCGAAGCGGTTTAACGACAACGCACTTTAAAGAGACTTCTTAATGATCACAATCAATTACACACCGCTTCGAGAAATTGTCGGTGGCCCCGGTGTTGTTGCTGGAGCGGGTGAAGTGTTCGATTACGCGCCCAAGTTTTTTGGTAAACAGTTTGAATCACTCGATGGCACGATGGTGTCGACCTTGCATCGTTATGAAACGGGTTACGCACTGCAAATCGAAGCGCAAGACGCTACGCAAATTAAAAAATGGCGTGAGTTTGCGGCAAGCTGTACCAACGGTGAAACGTTTTCGTTTGATGCGCGAAATATTCCTGACGGTCCCGACTCGGTTATTACCTGCCGCCTGGTGAAAAACTCTTACAAAGAATCGCGGTTTGGGGCGTATTTAAGTCCGTCCTTTAAAGTCATTCGAGTGAGTTAATTTCTTTAAGGAAAATCATGTCTGAAATTTTTCTCAATGAAGTGCGCTCGAACTCGCAGTCGATTGCGACCGTTATTAAGTTTGATTTTACCGAGCCCTTATTTATCACAACGCATGTTACGAGTGGCTTGCCAAACACGACGCTTCAAGGCTCTCTCATTCCGAATACCTCTGTTTCGCAAAAATTAAATTCGGATGAGTCGCGTGCGGAAATTGGCTCGATAAGTTTTACTGTTTTGGATTTAGGATTAAGCACTGAATTGAAAGCGCGGTTTGATAATAACGAAGGGTTAAAGCGGGTGCCGGTTGAGGTTTATCGCGGCAAAGTCGGCACCGACTTTGCTGACTTTCTGCTGATTCAAACGCAACTGATTGATAACTCCATTTCGATGGGTGATGGTCGTTATCGGTTTCAATGTTCCGACATTCAGCGCAGCGCTAAAAAACAGATTTTTGATGTGGCGGAAACCACGATAACGCAATCGGTGTTACCGAGTGATGACGTGATGTCGGTTGTCTCAACCGAAGGCTTTGAGTTTTGTGAGCACACGTCAAGCTTTGGCGATGCACCGAATGAAACGGTGCTCTATTTAAAACTCAAAAACGGCGATGATTTTGAAATCGTAAGAGTGACCGGAAAAACGGAGAATCAATTTACGGGCATTACGCGCGGGTTGTTTTACACCACGCCACTGACCTTTGAGTTTGATGACAGCGGTGAGGAAGACGACCAAATTACGGTAATGGAATACGTGTATTTAGAAATGCCCATGCCCGCGATGGTGTATGCGCTCTTAACGGGTGACATTATCGGCGGCGGCTCTCTGCCTGAACGTTGGCATTTAGGCATTGAGGAGCGTTGGGTGAATCGTGACTCGTTTGAAAACGTCGGTGAAGATTGGTTTGATCCGAATAATTATTTACTCGGTTTGATTTATCGTTTTCAGGATTTGGAAAAAACCGAAGGGAAAAGTTTTATTGAGCGGCAGCTGTTACGGATGATTGCGTATTTACCGATTGGTGCCGAAGGTGCGTTATCCTTAAAACGTCTATCGCGGGTGATTGCGCAAACCGATTACACGCAAACCTTAAATGCCTCGAACATCATTCGTTATTCCGATTTAAGGTATCAATTATCGAAGGTGAAAAACCTCATCGACATTCAATGGAATTTTGTGTCCATTCCAAATCAGGCCGAAGGCTATTCCCGGCAGTCAATACTCCTGTCGGAAACGAGTCGTGAGTTTAATCGTGGTTACGATACCTTATCGATAAAACTCAAAGGGCTTCATAACTCGCGGCAAACGACCTCAACCCTGCGACAACTCTTAGCGGCATTTCGGGACAGGTATTCGTTTCCACCGTTTGAATTGGATTTGGATTTACTGCCAACGGTGTT
This sequence comes from Pleionea sediminis, assembly GCF_007570825.1. Classification (GTDB taxonomy): domain Bacteria; phylum Pseudomonadota; class Gammaproteobacteria; order Enterobacterales; family Kangiellaceae; genus Pleionea; species Pleionea sediminis. The sequence continues at coordinate 3,583 of NZ_SUNB01000007.1, forward strand.
TGGTTTGCAAGTGGGGGAAACGGTGCGTGTGGACTTGCCAACCATCACTGACCCGACCACCGATGCCCCGCTGAATCGTGTGTTTGAAGTTCAACAAGTGAAAACGAATCTTATCGATGGGCGCGTCAGTGTAAAGCTTTTTGCTTCCTCAAGAGCGCTTGAAGAAGCGCCCGACGATGGTTCGGACTCAACACTCCCCGACAGTTGGTACAGCGAACAAGGCACCGATGCGAGTACGCTTTTGAGTATCGACAGTGATGGATTTTTAACTTTAGACGGAACCCTCACCGGGAACCCCGACACGCGCACTTGGTACTTTGTGCTGGGGGATTTAACGGTGCCGAATGGTCGCACCTTAACGATTGAAAACAATGTGGGTTTGGCGGTGATGGGCTATTTTCAGAATGATGGTTTGGTGCGTGCGAAAAGTACCGAAGGAAATTCGAACTTTATCGGAACCACCATTGGCGGCGCGCAAGTCACCTATCGGATTGCCGATGGTCAGCCGGTTATTGATTATGGCAGTCGGCCGCAGATGAATGGTCTCAACGATACCTTGCCGGATTTAACCATTCAGAATAATTCGGGAACCTTATCGGGCATTCCAGAAGACATGCGTGGGACGGTTGGCGCTCAAGGCGGGCGCGCTTGGAATCGTCAAACGAATGCGTTTGTTGATGGCGGGCTTGGCGGATTCGGTGGAGGTTCTTTGGTTTTAGTATCACGAGGTTCGGGTGTCGGTGTTTCCGGCCTTTATGATTTATCGGGTGAGGGAGGCGCGCAGGGCGTTGATGCGTCTCCGATTTCTGCCGGTTCTGGGGGCGGGGGCGCGCCAGGATCGCTCGTTATTTTAATCGATGGTAATACGAATAATTACCCGGTGCTCAACGGTAAAGTCGTTGCGCAATTTGGATTGAGTCCAACACCCAATCTAGTGAATGATTTTGGGCAAGGCAAAGCCTTCGGCGTGATTGATTTAGGGATGAATAATGCTCGGGTGGTTTATGTGCCTGTCAGCACGTAAAAAGCTGCGATAGTACTGGGTCAATTCGCACTTGCTTATGTGAGACAGTAAATTTTTCTTTCATACTAAGTTTAGCGGTCCGTACTTTTTCGGTAGTGATTTTCAAAATTCTGTAAGTCTTTGATTTAAATATTTTAATTTTCGGTTAAGGAATGAGCTAGGATATTATAACGCGCAGCGGTCCGCTTTTTGTCCTTCAAAAGAGAGTTGTGAATTGTTTATAGGCCTGTTGTGGCAACGGTTTCAGTTAGATGTGTTAAAATGAACTTAATTTATTAAACGGTTCTTAGGGTCCGTTTAACCCAATGTTAAGCGAAAAAGAAGATGCAACGAGCAGAGGAAATAGAAGTATCCAAAATTGGAGATATTGTGAGTGCAATATTCTCTGAGCCCGCTGTTGCCTATCAGGATTACTCGGACTTTGATTCTGAGTTGAAGCAATATAAAACTGAAGAAGCCTTGTTACGCGGTATTAGCAGTGCAATTGATGGCAATGCTCACTCTGCGAATTTTTCGATATATTACCCGGAGGCAAAAGGCTACTTTTTCTCAGAAAGGAAGTCACTTAATCCCGCAAAGTGCAACGGAGCAACTTTTCGCTATGTGGCGAGCGGATGGGGTCTAATCCAATTGCAAATCGATTTAAAAAACAAACTTAAACCAGCGGTAAGTGTTTCAGTTAATTCACAAAAGCGTGCTGAGGCATGGTTTCAAACTTACCCAGAATTTAAAGAGCCTTCCCTCTGGGAATGGAAGTATGTAGAGAAACAGGCAAGGCGTATCATTCGGGTCCTGAAACAATGCGCTTAACAAGCGGCTGTACCGGACAAATTTTCGCTGTCACCTTTTTTGCGTGGCAAAAAAGCCGCCATCAAAAATTTGCTCGGTGAGCCGGGCGTTAGGAGTACAGATGAACCTGGCTGAAGTGTTGATAAAAGCTAGTGATAATGAGCTGGAATTCGAAACAGCAATTTCGTGGGCCTCTGAGCAAGGATATAGCCTGGTTGAGTTTGTGAATGATTTCGCTATTGAATTGGCGAGAGGGTATCGTGATTCAAAATATGATTACGAGTTTTGTGACGGCGCAGCAAATTGGTTGTCTGCTTTTATGACAGAAAAGAAGTTTTTGGAATCAAATTGCAACACGATTCCTTCACCGGCATGGGATATATATTTGGCCTTTGATGAGGGTGAATATCAACACAGAGGTGACGCTGATGACGTTGTTCCTCATGAGAAATATACAATGCCTAGAATATTGGAAATATTAAACAGTGAAAACTCCTAACAAAGTACGGCTGCAAGACCTCCGCACAAAGTGCTCCGGCATCAGCGTACGACGTTAGGCGGTCGCACCAGAGTTCAACGTAAGGTAGCTTTATGGGTACATATGTACATTATTCTCTAGGGCAAAAGGATGGTATAGAGAGTATTGTCTTTGAGAATCTCCATAATTTAATTAAGTGCATGGATAATTGTCGAATCAAATACCCAGAAGACTATAACGAGTCTATTTATAGAATGGCGTGCCATATGAACAAGCATGGCCCTTCATCTCTCAGCGTTGATTCTAGCGAAGAGGCTGCGCTTATTGATAGGGTTGTAGACGAATTGATTATGTATGAAGAGTTGAGTTCAGTCACGGGTGTTGAATATTCATTATTTGAAAAGATTGATACCTCAATGATGAAATTATTCAGATATGCCGACAGTTTAAAGACAGTGCTGCCCGATAGCTCGAATCATGCTCAAAGAATCTATAATACGCTCCTATTTGATGGAATGTCGATCGCAAAGTGTAGCGGTCATAAATATGAGTCTGATGATGGTGTATATAAGATCTCCTGGGTTCTACCGAGTGAAATTGAAGATCTAATAAAGGATCTAGCACCTATTACCAGAATAAAAGAGTGGGAAAATGAGCAAGAGAGTGGTGTCTTTTATCTATATGATGCTTTGTGTAAAGCAGGGAGAAAAGGCAGCGCATTGGTGGTTGAAATTGCATAACAATCGCTTCAAAGGTGACGCCTGGCGGCGCACTTTAAGCGGGCGTTATAACTAGGAGCACTCATGGTTCGAGCCTTAAGCTTAATGTTCATATTATTTCTTAGTGTTGGTTCACATGCGTTTGATGTCGAAGCCTTCAAAAATGGAATGTCGAAACAGGGGGGGGTATACAATGATTTTACCTCTCAAAAAGAGATCACGATTCTGTTTACAGAGGGCAGAGTAAGTGAATCCAATAAACGACTTAAGGCCTTAATCCCTGATTCTAAAAAAACCATATATGATTATTTCATACTGGGAAATATGCTATTTCAAAGCGATTTTGATGCAAGTTACAAACTCATGCTCGAGGCGGAGAAAAAAGAACCAGAAAATCCTTATGTGATGTTTGAAAGAGGGATTCACGAGCATAGATTAGGTAACTACTCTTTGGCTCTTGCATATTATGAAAAATTTCGTGAGAGTAACATTTTCAATGACAATCCCATTGTAAGTGCATATATGACGCATGCATACCTGCTGACTGATCAAGCCGAAAAGGCTTTTTCGTCATGGGAAGAAGCGGACTTTGGTAGGAATCATACATCAATAGAAAAAGCCATGTATCCAATCTTCTCTGATCAGAATCAGGAGAAAAGGCGGGAATTGCTGATATCGGAAATCAAAGCAGGAGAAAAGCTTAAATTATGTGATTTGTATCAACTAGACTCAGAATGGGAGATCGACTGGTGGAATTATCGGCCGAAGAAAGAATATCTAAAGTACGATGTCGATCTGGCATCAGAAATACTAGAAAATGACTCCTTGAATGAGAAATACTTTAGCCTATGCAGCTCAAATGAAAATATAGATGATCAAGCGTATGTTGAGCGGCTACGCGAGATAGGGCTGTTTAAGAAAAATGCTAGATTGCCTGAATCTTCTACTTTGATTTACGAAGTATTAAAGAAGCTTATCTCGTCAAAGTCGATGAAGCCGGCAGAGTTTCTTGAGAGATATGAAGGGCAACTAGTCAAATTTACGAAACGTCACCCCGCTGATAGAAAGTATTTTGATGTTTTGGCGTTCCTGTATGCGAATGTTGGCGATCAAGAAAAACTCAAAGAAATTGATCGTTACGGATGGAAAGAACTAAAAATTGAGAAGTATGCCTTGAGCTTTCTTGCTGGGATAGAACCTCAGTCAGCGGAGTTCAAGACATTTTTACTTGAGGCGTTAAAAGACTTTCCTTTAAATGCATCATTAAACCAATATCGCCTAGCTATTGAAGTAAAAAATAAAGAAGAGGCTTTATTAAAATTCGTAGCGTCCCAGTTCGCAAACGTAAAGAATAATTGGTCAGGGCCATATAGGCTAAATGATTATATGGCAAGTCTGAGGTATGAGCTTGATAGGCTGGAAAAGTAGTTATAACAAGGCGCTGCTGTCGGACGAATTTTCCGCTACGCTCCAAATTTGCCGCAGAGCGCGGCGTTAAGTGCTATATGGAAATCAACCACGTCTTAAGTGTTGAAGTATTACGGGATGGAGGTTCGCTTGTTGTGAGCTTTCAGTCAGATGACTCCTGTGAATACTGGTTAATGTTTCCGATAGAAAGTTTTGACTTGAAGAGTCCAGTATTTAAAGAACCTGTTTTAGTGAATAGAACAACAAGTATTGAAGTCGGTTTAAGTTACAACAGTGCACAGGCATGGCTAAATCGACTTGCTACTTTTATAGTTGAACCTGAACAAAAAAAAGTATTAAGCAAGATGCAAGGTATTGTAAATGAAAACACTTAAATAGATGCTGACAAAAACGCTCTGCTTAAGGAATTGTAATGTATTTTTTCCAGTTAAAATTTACTATCCTTATTGAGATATCACTTACAAAGTCATCCGTTAATCTCGTTAACGATCAACTAGCTTATCAATTAAGATCACTCGTGTAACTTGAAGCAAGGAAGTAGGTTATGCGTAAAACGGATTTTCAGAATAGATCATTCAGACGGACGTCTCGATATATACAAAAAGGAAGGTACTGGTATTTCAAAACACGAGAGGGAGATCTTTTAGGTCCTTTCGAAGATATTCAAACATTGCTAAAGATGGAATGGGATTATATTTCGCTTATGGACCAGCATGTTAACTCAACAATTTACCACCAAGCCTTAACTGCTGGATTACCTTAGCGGAAACAGAATAATGTTGCCTAAAATATGTTGTTTTTTGGGGTATATTTTGGGGAAAATGAAAAAGGGTTAACAGCCATTAACTATTAACCCTTTGGTATGTGGCGCGCCCGGAGAGATTCGAACTCCCGACCAATTGGTTCGAAGCCAACTACTCTGATTAGCTAAATATTCTTTAATGTTTATTCTTGTTTTGAATATTCTCTTTTGTAACTTGTAGTGTAATATTTTCGTTTGTGCCACTCATTGTTAGAATAGTTGCAGGAATAATAGTTAACTGCACAGAAATTCCTTTTAAATCTGCAATAGCGGCCCATTGGTCATGAAAATAGGCCATATCGTTAATATAAGGGGCCTTACCTAAATCTTTCATGAGGCCTGATGTTTCGTAAAATGAAATATAAGGCGGGTTAGCTTGATTTGTTGCAAGGCCAGTGTGTGAATTCCCTTTGCCCATTTTACTAATATCGAGGTTACCATTATCCAATTTGGGATAGTTGTTTTTTACATCTTCGGATTCTTTTAAAAGCGGCTCTTTTGTCGGTGCTTTGCCTTCGATCCCAGAATTTGTCATTTCTCGATATACGTGCCTAGCTACACTAACAGTCACACCTTTAAAAAATGCATCGCGAATTGCAGCTTCGTCTCCACCGCTTACGGCTACTGCTGCTCCACTAATTGCCGCATTAGCGAGAGCTTTCCTGAATAGATAGTCACTTGTATTTGGCATCGTATTAACTATGTTCATTGAGTGAGCAGTTAAACCTGCAGTGACACCAGACTTTAGTGCCAAGTTGAGATCTCCTGTTGTTTCATAAGTTAGCCAAGCCGAATAAGCCGCAGCTCCTTCTGGTCCACCATAAACAGATGCAATCGCTGTCCCTGCGTAGTTTACTAGGTCCGATTGCATCGCTGCATTTGCAAGGTTGTCGCTGCTATGACGTAGAGGATCTGTAGCGACATGCCAAATGGCATCTACAATCTTTCCTTCTCTTACGCGTTTTTCAGCATCAGAAAGAGTATCTCCCCATTTATTTACTGAGCTTTCAACAAAGTTACCCGTTGCTAAAGCTAAATCATTAATATTAATGCCAGCACGTTTGATTTCTTCAACTGTATCTCTAAAAGCTTTATTTCTGCACACAACAAGATTATTGTGTGGCTTAAGTTCGACTATGTATTGAGCAGTCTGCTTTCTTTTCTTAGCTTCTTTTGTAACAGTATCAACACGGTTTTTTACTTCTTTCTTAACAGCATCTCGGCGTTTTTCAGCTTCTTTCAAAATGCCATTAACACGGTTTTCTGCTTCTTTCTTAACAGCATCTCGGCGTTTTTCAGCTTCTTTTCCAGCAATACAAAGACCACAGCTTGCTAAATGATTATTACTGTAAACGATATTACTAGTGATAAATAAGCAAGTCAGGACACCTATCAAAAGAGACTTTGTCTTTTCAGGCATTACGTTATTCCTCTTATTTTTAGTGACTATCCTGTTGATTAAGTTTAAATATAGGTTAAGTGGTCGAAGATTAGAATTATTCTCTGGGCTTAATAGAAAACTATTTCTAGTAGTGGGCAGTTGAGCTAAAGGTTTCTAAGTTACTACTTTGGTTTCTGAATATTTATTTTCAAAAGTATTTAAAGTATTGAAAAACAAAAGGGTGTTTTTAGAAGGCGTATTCGGAAAATGGCTTCTAACCAATAGATTTCATTCAACTTTGATTCTGACTTAAAATCCCTGTCTTTTTTCAGGTATTCTTTTTATTCCGGTGAGAAACATGATAACTCTATTGGCACGACTAATATTTGTTGTTTTTCTTTTTCAATCGGCAGCATCTTATGCCGTTGTCAAAGAGGGACAACCATGTATTAAGCCGGAGAATAGAACTCATCAGTGTAAGATCGAGTATGTATCCATTTATCGATTGATTGCCAATGGAAAGGATTTTGATAACAAACTCGTAAATGTTTCTGGCTATTTAAAAATAGTAGATCGCGAGGTTTCTCTTTATGTTAGCGAAAATGATGCTAAGCATGGGCTTTATATGAATTCTCTTCATGCATCATTTGATGGAATACATCTTAGTGACTTACAAAAATATAACGGGAAATTTGTATTTCTTGAAGGCACATTTATAAATGGTTGGACAGATTCAAGCAGTGGGACAGTCGATAAAGTATACTTGCTAAGTAGCCTACGAAAGTAGATTCAAACAATTAACGGTATACTTATCACATAGCGTTAGCTGTTCGATAGCCTCTATGGAAACAGATTAATTCTGCCTAAAATTCTGAGTTTTTGGGGAATATTTGGTCTTTACGGAAATTGCAAAAAGAGATATTGTGTGCGCCTTTTTATCTTTGTGGAAGTAGTATGTTAAAGCACAAGTTGTTGATTGTAGTCTTATCTTTATCCATCTTAATGGCATGTTCTGGCGGCGGTTCAGATTCAAAGGAAGTTATTTCAGAAGAAAAGGCTTGGGAAGATATCGTCGGTATTTGGCATTACACTAATACGGATGGTTCGATTAAGGAACGTGTATTTCTGGCTATTGAGAAGGGTGAAGCCGCAAAATTGGCATTTAATACAATTTACAGTTGTTATGAAAGATTTGATTATCCTTTAGATCATGAGCTCAATCGAACATTCGCTATGGAGTTTCGCTTTATAGACTACGAGAATTACTTAGGTGCATTGGATTATGTTGACTATGATAGTAGCGCTTTCATAGCGGAGGTTGAGTGGCCAGAATTTGGAGTGTTAGCTTTGGATATAGGTGAGGTATGGTCCGAGGATACGGAGTTGTATTGGAGGTCAGAAGGTTTTGAAATAAATGGCGATTTCTATGAGTACAAAGAGAAGACTGTCAGCACTTATGTGAAGAGCAGCCACTTAACCACTGTTACACTTCCTGGTTGCAGATAAGGGCTCTAAGTCTTTTGGGTGAAAAAGTAACGTTAAATTATTGAATTGCAATTGGAGTATATTTGGCTTCAAACCAATTGATTTCATTTAGCTATGATTCTGACTTAAAATCCCTCGCTGATTCAGGGGATGATTTGGTTCAGCTGTGACAAATTTGTGACAAATGGAGTACTTTTTTATTCCGGTGCATTCCAAAGTCGGTTTTAACTACTTTACTGTAATTTATTGAAAAATAAGTATTATTACGGAAAGAGAAGGATTCAACTCAGCTTCGAAAAGCTTGCTCAGAGCGTTCGAATCCCTCTCTCACCGCCAGTTGATAAAAAGCCCGGCTTCTGTGCTGGGCTTTTTGCTTTTCTTTAAGGCGAAAGAGTTAGAGCCGCATTAATACAGCTCAAGAATTGAGCAAGTAATGACAGTCGATACCGACTTAACAAGCTAAAGACTTATTCTCAAATTAAATGCTATCCGATGCATTTCTCTCATCAAATTCGCCGACATCAATAATTTATAAATGTTCTATATTGAAACCTTTGTGACTTACTCTGTTTGGGGCCGATGAGAATGAACTGTGCTCGTAGAATGAATGGATTCGATTTACATAGTTTGGAATTATTCCGGGGCAAACCTAAGCTAGTTCTGAAAAATGGTTTATCTAACCGTCACTTCTCAGGGGGGACGCTATGTTGAGTGGGCAGGCATTAGTAATGCCTCAAAAACAATCCTTATTGGGAGCACTTATTGTTGCTAGTCTGGCTTTTCTTGGGTCCCAGTCTTCAGCAATCACCGGCTATGCACTTGCACTGCTAACGATAGTCGTAATTGTTGTTGCGACTCATATGAGTTCAATCTGGGCTACGCAAGCGAAAAAGGAAAGCCCAATAGTATTTTCATTATTTTGGGGATTAATAATAGGGTTAATCGTTCCATTTTTAATTACTTCTTTTTTGGACGGTGGAGTGTCTGCTTTGTATGAAATTTTCGCATCTTAACCAAAAATGACTTTAGGATTAAAAACGATGAAAGCTCTGATTTCCTCATATTTTAAGTTCTACAAATAAAGTTGCGGTCGGTTTTATATTTATTACACTGAAGGAATAGGCTCGAGCTTTAGAAAAATGGCTTTCCAGTTGTTACAACTGGAGTAAGTTTTTTATCAAATAGTGAGTTGACACTTATTTTTTGTTGTAAAGATCGTTTTTATAAAGCGTGTCTGTATTTTAAGCTCGATGTCGGTCTCTGAAGATTGATGAATTATTGGAACTCGAGAGTCGTATTATGAAAAGTTCACTACCTCTATCCGAGGACAAAAAGTTAGCGGTAACATTTCGAGTTGAGCCAGGTTGCTTGGGTCCTCAAGGTAAAAGCTTTATCGACGACTTTTGTGCATTTGCTCAAAAGAATGTACAGACACTCGACTCTGACTATGTCATTTGGAATATCGTACCGAGAAACGACAAAACATTACCTGAGATTGAGTATTATGTTCTAGGGAAGAGAATGAACCATGAACAAGCAGAAAAATATTTAAGTCTTTTTAGTAAAAGCTTAGATGAGTTTGAAGGGCACTTGGATGATAAGTTGGCTAACTTAATTGAAGAGTTTGCATCCTATTAGAACGCTCATAGAGAGAAATAATATTATTCACATCATTGAAAGAAATATCATCGAAAATATAAAGCTATCTTACTTGCCATCTAGACTTCTAATTTTAGTAATCTCAAATAGAAATCCACTAAAAAAGTATGATGAATTGGTTCTCAAATAGCCGAAAAAGTGCATCTCATCTATCAAAATAAATGGATAATTATTTCTCAATTTGTAATAAATGCTTGTGTAACTGCTTGTTATAAAATAAAAAGTTAGCAGTTAAGTTATTTGGTTTCGATCAACGACAGGGCAGTTACGCAAGAGCAATTTGTTCTTGAACGATTTTTAGCGTTTATAAAATTAAAAAAGCTTTCATCGGAGAATTGTTATGGATTTATTTGCGTTTATCTTGACGTTTTTTTTGAACAGCTCGAACCCGGATAGTGTTCACAATTGTGTCGACCAAACTGCTGAGTCGGAGTGTAAGCCTACGTTGGTTGGTGGAAATGGTGGAACAACACCACCTGACAACCCTGAAGGTGATAAAGGCGAAGGTGAAGAAGAAGACACATTGAGTTATTAAGTAGGATTAATGACAGAATTAGTATTAGATAATTTTCGGTTTATATTGCTGGCGTTAATGGCGCTGGCTATTTTTGTGAATCGCCGATTAACGTCTTTACTTTTGTTGTCCTTAATCATATTTCTGTCCCATGTTGTTTATTTTGTAATGTTTGATTACATCTGGGACTGGGGAAATGCGAAAGTTACTTGGAACTTGTGGTGGGTAGCTCTCGAATTTCCTGTATTTACGGTTATTTATTTAAAGTTTAATTCTCGCTATTCGTGCGATGAAGACTTACAGATTTTGTATTTGAGTCTGGCTTATATGTTATTTAATTTTATTCAAGCCATCGATTGGAATTATTTCGATGGCGGAACCATGGCGAAAATTATGACTTATTCAATGCCGACGATTAATTTGCTTACCGTCATGGTTTTATTTAAGCGATTTATTTTCGAACGGTTTGATCGATTGGCCAGTTTTGTTAAACGATCGAAAGCTGTTTAAAACTAAGGAATACATCTAAGCGTCTACAGCGAAGGAGTAAAGAGTTATGTCACTGTCACCTGATGTTGCAATTCTTATTATGTCCGTAATTATTTCACTTTGCAGTGGAATATTGATACATTCGTTCGTATCGCGCTATAAGCAGCGTAAGCTGAATCGAGAGTTTGCTGCTTTCCATATCAAAAACTTGCGCAAAGGTAAGTACGACGATGAAATTATTTCTCACGCTTTAGCGGAAGAAATAGTTGAAATTATTGAGAAACAAAATTCAGGAGAAGGTAATCTCGACCAATTGGTTATGGAAAAAGAAGAGGTACTGAACGAATTATATGAACACATTGTTCATTGCTGGGAAGAAAAAGAGCGGCTTAAACAAAGACGCATCAGTATGAAGTCACAATTTGTCGATGTAGCATCTTAGTTTTAGTTCTGAGGATGTTTGACATCATTAGATGATGAATTACGATTGAGTATATCGTCGCGATATGATTCACATAATTCGATGAATTCTTCGATAAGCTCTGCTGGGACTTCTAATTCGGTTAGAGTGTCACGCATATAGTCAATAAATAAGTCAACATGATAGTCACCGAGACCATCGTCCACTAAAGTCGAGTGAGCTTCTCTGAGATCTTTCGGTGTGGTTTGCACCGGTCCGCCCATAATATTGGTAAAAAAATTCCGTAGCTTATCTTTTTGCTCGTTAATTGAAATATGTTGGAAGTAAGGAATCAAATCCTTGTTTTTGAGCAGTTTATCATAAAACCGATTAACGGCAGCTTCGACGGCGGCTTCGCCTCCCATCCTGATAAAAAGGGTTTTGTTCATTTGCACTCAGACAAAAGATAGCTTTTATTGAATAAATATAATTTAATTCTCCACTTACTGCCATATCAAACCGATATATTGTAGTTTAAAGAATGAACAGCTTAGTCATTGTATGCATTGGAATATTTTGCCTTGAAATGGGATAATCAAAGTCGCGGAAGTTATGAGATAGGTAGGATGATGTGACTGGGTTGAATAAGCAATGTACCTCGAATAGTTGGAAATCTATTGAAGAAAGTTTTCGTACATTGCAAGGTCGTTTTCCTCAGCTTAAGACATGGCGACTCGGGCAAGATAATGCCAAACGGCGTGCTGGAGCCTGTTTTCCTTCGAGAAAATTATTAACATTAAGTCGTCATCATCTCAAGTTAAATTCTCATGAGGTGATCATGGATACTTTTTTACATGAAGTGGCGCATGCTGTAGCTTGGGAGCTTTACCGAGAAAATGGGCATGGTTCGCATTGGAAGCGTATTGTCAGTGACTTAGGCGGAGTTCCTAAAGCGCGCGGTCACTTTAAAACTCCGCAAGCTGCATGGTATATAGTCTATTATGACCAAACTAATCAAACATTAATGAAAGTCGCAGAACGACATCGTAAAAATCGACGTATAAAGTCTTTAATGGTGCGCGGTCGTCCTGAATCATTGGGCCAACTTTATTATATTTGCAGTAACGAATATCAGCTGTGGAATGATGGACACAAAAACATTAGCCAAGTTCGTCTGGAGCAGTAAACGCTGATTTCGATTTTTAAAGTGGTTGAAATAGAGCGAATGGTTTTTAATGCTATTACCAGAAATGCTCGATTTTAATCTTTGATCGTTATTTTTAGAGAAGTATTAATTATGAAATCTTTTGAATTATTTTATTTTCCATCTTGTCCTTTTTGTCAGTTAGTTCTTAGTGAACTACCTAACATGAAAGTTGAGGTTATTTTAAAAAATATTATGGAAAATACGGACTTTAGAAATGAGCTCATGGCTGGAGGAGGTAAAACTCAAGTTCCTTGTTTAAAAATAATCGACAACGGCAATGAGCAGTGGCTCTATGAGAGTCGAGATATTGTGGATTATTTAGGCCAGCAATGAACTTATCGGCCTTTAATGATTTTTAATTTCATAAAAGGCCTATTTCATTCACAATTCTTTGACTGGTATCGAATAGCCATTTTGTTGAACCACTCGTATGTGTGAATGATTCAATTTGCGCGGATCGGAAACGCCACAAGAATGGGCAATCATTCCAACGTCATGTTCGATTGCATGGTGATAATTAGCGACCCTTTCAGCTTTGTTCATTGGAACTAATCCTTTTTGAAGCTTTTTATCGTGCGTTGTTACGCCTGTCGGACATGTATTTTTATTACATTGCATTGCTTGAATACATCCAAGCGCAAACATAAATCCACGACCCGATACAACAAAGTCAGCGCCAACGCAAAGCGCCCAGGCAACGCGAGAAGGTGTGATTAACTTGCCTGAAACAATCACTTTAATGCGTTGCCGTAGCTTGTATTCTTCTAATGCATTGACGACCCAGGGCAAACTCTCTTTGATGGTTAATCCCATATAATCCATTAAGGGTTGAGGAGCTGCACCGGTTCCTCCGTCGGCACTGTCGATGGTAATAAAGTCGGGTGCAGATGCTTCACCTTGTTCTCTGATGCGTTCGAATAATTGCAGTAACCAAAGTGCATCGCCAATGACGGCTTTGAATCCGACGGGCTTACCGGTAACGCGACGTATATGATTGATAAATTCGAGCAATTGTTCGGGAGATTTGATTTCTGGATGACCATTGGGTGATATTGAGGCTTGACCGACGGGAATCCCACGAATTTCTGAAATTTCTTCGGTAACTTTATGAGCCGGTAGGATGCCACCTTTCCCTGGTTTTGCCCCTTGACTGAGCTTTACTTCAAACATTTTTATTTGATCAAGTTGCGCTAGTTTTTTTAGTTTCTCATCACTTAACTTTCCATGTTCGTCACGTACGCCATATTTGGCTGTTCCTATTTGCATTACCAAATCGCAACCGCCCTCAAGGTGATATTGAGACAGTCCACCTTCGCCAGTATTTAACCAACAGCCTGCTTTCGCTGCACCTTTGGATAACGCTTGAATGGCTGGCTTCGATAATGCACCGAAACTCATACCTGAAATATTAAAAAATGATTTTGCGTGATAGGGTGTAGAACACCCTTCACCAATGACAAGCGGATCGGCTACGGTTATATCTTCTTCCAAAGTCGGAAAAGCAGAATTCATAAATAGCACAGTGCCTGGCTCCGTTAAGTCTCGGGTAGAGCCAAACGCTATGGTGCGGTTAACGTCTTTCGCCGCACGATAAACCCAACTGCGTTCTGCGCGATTAAATGGTAATTCTTCTCGATCCATAGCAAAGAAATACTGACGAAAAAACTCACCCAGATGTTCAAACCAATAGCGAAATCGGCCAATAACGGGATAATTTCTACGAATGGTATGTTGCTTTTGTTTTACATCAATGATGTAAATAATAATTACAACAAGGACACCAAGCCCGAGTAATATAGTGAACAAAAGTGACATATAAATAAAAGACTGGTAAGCGATACTGTCGAGCGTCATAATTTGTCCTATTTGTTATCCTGCATGTCGCAATTGACGTACTGAACGTTTCTTTTGACTGTTATCTGTTTTGTTAAGCGGAGTTTTTTCTAAGCGACCTTTGAGTTTCGTTTTTTCATAATCAAGATAAAGCTGTATTTTATAGGCCTCTATATCAACATCAGGAAACAATTCATCGACATTGAGTAATATTCCAAACAGTTTTTTCAAGTTAATTTGGTGAGTTTGCTGTGTTATAGAAAATAACCAGTCGGTCAGTGCGGTGAATCTTTCAAATGGTGATTGTTCAATTAACAACGGAAGGCTGTGTTTAAATCGTCCCGAATTACCGATCATATCCCAATAGCGAGCAAAACGATTGACTCTTTGCATCGTTGCGAAATCAACTGTAGACGTACTTAGAATATTATATGGCGGTAATGGATTAAATGTCAGATCAAATTCTTGAGTATGACGTATGATCGGACTGCCTTTTAGGCGCTTTAGTATTCCTAACTGAATTTCATGTGGAGCACATTGATACAGAGTATTAAAGCTTTCAGCAAACGACTCATATGTTTCGCTAGGAAGCCCAAATATTAAGTCCGCGTGAATATGTGCATGGGTATTGTTTTTTAACCAACGCAAATTTTCTTTTGACTTGTCATTATTTTGTTTCCGACTAATCAAACTTTGCACTTCTGGTTTAAAGGTTTGTATACCGATTTCAAACTGCAAACTGCCTTCCGGGAACTCTTTAAGTTTTTCTTTAAGTTTATCGGGCAGATGATCGGGAATGACTTCAAAATGTAGAAACAGTTCGTGTTCAATTTTCTCAAGGAAAAAGTCGAGTATTTTTAATGTTGTGGCAATTTTCAGATTGAATGTACGATCCACAAATTTGAAATGGCGTGCGCCGCGTTGGAATAGTTGATCCATTTGATTAAGAAATGATTCTAACTCAAATGGGTAACTGGTTTTATCCAATGCTGAAAGACAAAATTCACATTTAAAAGGGCAGCCACGGGAGGCTTCAACGTAGATGAGTCGATGTGCCAGATCTTCATTCGTATAATACTCGTAAGGAAATTCTAACTCTTTCAAATCAATGGGCTTTGATTTAATCAATTTGTTGATTGGCGCTCGTGAATCCAGAATGCTTTTACACAACTCGTAAAAACTAATGTCTGCAGCTCCGGTAACAATGTAGTCAACTTGTTGGGCGATAGGGTGAACGTCCGACTCGTAACTGACTTCTGGACCACCGAGAATAATCGTTATGTCGGGACGAACAGCTTTGAGCTGAGCAACGACGGCGAAAGTTTCTTCAATATTCCAGATGTAGACGCCAAAACCAACAATTGAAGGATCTTTGTCCAGAATATTTTCAACAATGTCGATCGCGCGGGTTTTGATCGTATATTCTGCGATTTGTGTGCACTGCTTCAGTTCATGCATATTGGCAAATAAATATCTTAAACCAAGATTGGCATGAATATATTTAGCATTTAAAGTCGTTAAAAGTATATTTTTCATTAAAAATCAAATAGATAGAAATACATTGCTAACGTCATGTTACCGTCTATTACTCTTCGATTCTAGCGTAAATTATGCAACTTTCGGGTGCGAAGTTTGAATGTCGTCACAATATTCGTTACGATCTTGCGACTAAATTTCGCGCTATTCTCAATGAAACCGGCTTTCGAAACCGGTTTTTTTGTCTTTAGATTTGAGAATTAATCATTAAAATCAATTAGTTAGGTGGCATATGAATAAAGCGGTTGAGCTGTCGGAGAATTTATATCAAATAGATTTGAACGAAGCCCCAAAGTTAAAAGTATTCACCCAGCGTCAGTTGAACAAAATCCCTCAGTTCATGAAATTGCCGGAAGATGCCCGTAAAGGTGTTGAAGTGGCGGCGTTGGTTTTCCCTTTTCGAGTCAATGAGTACGTAATTAATGAACTGATCGATTGGGACGACTGGCAAAACTGCTCAATCTTCCGATTGACCTTCCCTCAGAAAGAAATGTTGTTGGACGAAGATTTTGCTGAGTTGGAAAAAGCTTACAACGCTGAAGACAAGGCTCTAATCAAAGAGTTGGTGGATCGGATTCGTGAGGGGTTGAATCCTCATCCTGCTGGCCAAATGGAATTGAATGTGCCGACCGTTAACGGTGAGCCTGTTGAAGGTATTCAGCATAAATACCGTGAAACTGTTTTATTCTTTCCAACTCAGGGACAAACCTGCCATTCCTATTGCACCTTTTGTTTTCGTTGGGCTCAATTTGTTGGTGACAAAGATTTAAAATTTGCTTCGAAAGAAGTCGATGAGCTGGTTGGTTACTTAAAAGAGCATCCTGAAGTGACCGATGTATTGTTCACGGGCGGTGATCCAATGGTAATGAAAACCAAAGCTTTGAAAGCTTATTTGGAAGCCATGTTGGATCCTGAGCTCGATCACATTAAAACCATTCGAATTGGAACCAAAGCTTTAACTTTTTGGCCTTATCGTTTTGTATCTGATGACGACTCTGCGGAACTCATTGAAACGTTGGAAAAGGTCGTGCGTTCTGGAAAGCATTTAGCGATCATGGCGCATTATAATCACTGGAAAGAGTTAACCACAGATATAGCAAAAGAAGCGATTCGCAGAATTCGGGCTACTGGCGCTGAAATTCGAAGTCAGGGACCTTTGCTTCGCGGTATTAATGATAATGCTGAAGATTGGGCGACTATGTGGAAGCTACAGGTATCACTGGGAATCATTCCTTACTATATGTTTGTTGAGCGCGATACCGGGGCTCGCCACTATTTTGAGGTGCCATTGGTTGAAGCGTGGACTATTTACCGTGAGGCGCAACAAAAAGTTTCAGGCGTGTGTCGAACCGCTCGTGGACCATCGATGAGTGCTTCACCTGGCAAAGTTGAAGTTCAAGGTGTTGCTGAAGTTAATGGTGAGAAAATTTTTACACTGCGCTTTATTCAAGGCCGTAATCCAGATTGGGTACAACGTCCATTCTTTGCCAAGTACGACGAAAAAGCCGGTTGGCTGGATCATCTTAAACCTGCATTTGGAGAAGAGAAATTTTTCTTTGAAGAGTAGTTGTTATATTCAGCTATTTTAAAAAACGCAGCCAACGGCTGCGTTTTTTTATGAATTAAAAATTTTTTTAAAAGGTCTTGATAGTTCGTAATTCGTCCCTATATATGAGTTACAGGACGCCTGATTAGGGTTCTGTAAAAACATTAATTAATTATTCTTGCTATATACTAGGAGAAAGATTTATGACTACACGATTCAATTTAACACCTTTATTCCGCCAGTCTGTTGGTTTTGATCGTTTTAATGATTTGTTTGAAAATGTGTTCCAAAGAGAGGACACAAATGGCGGGGGTTATCCTCCATATAATATTGAAAAGTCCGGCGAGAACGAATATATCATCACCATGGCTGTTGCTGGATTCACTGAAAATGATTTAGATATTAGCATCAAAAAAGATACTTTAACTGTATCTGGTAAAGTAGCTGATAAAGACGAGTCAGAAGTTCATTATTTATATCGTGGAATTGCGACGAGAGCTTTTGAGCGTCATTTCCGATTGGCCGACCATGTTGAAGTGAAAGATGCTAATTTAGAACATGGTTTACTGAGAATTGAATTGATTCGAGAAATTCCTAAAGAGGAAATGGTAAAGAAAATTACGATTAATTCATAAATTGATATTATTAAAAGTACTTCATACTCATTGTACTTTTTAAAAAACTTAAAAGTTAGTTTAATTGTCAAAAAAGGGCTGATTCATCAGCCCTTTTTTTAGGATAGTCAAACTTCACTTTCCGGTTCTTCCTTTCATGCAGCGTACTGCTTTTTTGCTTTGGGTCGAGCGATTAACTGATAGGGTAACGAGTTTTCATCGATGGAGTGAATTTCTCCGGTTCTTCTGAACTCGGTCACCGCTTTGGAAACCGTATTGCGGTCTAAATGCGGTGCTATCATTTCTATAAAGTCATACATGTAACTTCGAATATACTGTTCTTCTCGAAACCCAACCCATGTTGTGCAAGAGGGGAATATATCGTGCGTACTGATGGCAACAAGATCGTGATCTTGCTCGGGGTCATAAGCCATACTTGCCGCAATACCAATTCCCAAGCCTTTTCGAACATAGGTTTTAATGACGTCAGCATCTCTGGCGGTAATCGCAATGTTGGGAGTAATGCCCGCTTTTGCAAATGTGTCTCTGAAAGATGAACTGCCCGACTGATTTAGCACATAAGTGATCATTGGGTATTCGGCAAGATCCGTTAGTTCAATTTCATCGAGTTTCGTTAAGGGATGATCTTGAGGCATTAAAATAGCTCGATCCCAATGGTAGCAAGGCAACGTTACTGTATCGCTATTTTTGGCCCCAGAACTACTTGCAATGGCAAAATCAATTAGGCCATTTTTCATCATTTCAGAAATTTGCTCACTGGTTCCCTGGTGTAAATTCAGCCGCACATCGGGGTAACGTTTTCGAAACGCCTGGAGAATGTCGGGTAACACGTATCGAGCTTGCGTGTGCGTGGTTCCAATGGATAATGAGCCTTCTTGCTCATTTTGCAATTCGTGGGCGAGTTGCTTGATGTTTTCAACTTCACTCATGATGGTTGCTGCTTTTTCCAAAACAAGATTTCCAGCATAAGTTACACCGTCGAGACTCTTTCCGTTTCTGGAAAATAAGCGAAGCCCAAGTTCTTCTTCAAGTAGTTTGAGTTGTTTACTTACACCAGGTTGCGAAGTGTAAAGTTTTTCAGATGCCGCTGTAATGTTTAAGTCATTTTCAGCGATAGCTAGTAAGTAACGTAGTTGCTGTAATTTCATGTTTTATCTCCCTATTTGTTCACTCAACGGCGGTCTGAAATGAGTTGCTTCCATGTAGAAGAATGAGCAAATGGGGGCGAGGCGTTTAGTTACAGTTTTTACAGTCATCATTATTTCTCCAGTTGTTAATTTAAGTTGTATAGCTTTATTGTGTGACATTGTTGATAAATTGAGCACAAAAAAAGCCGCTTTGCTTGAGGCTTGGCGGCTTTTAGAGATTAATTAATTACTTCAGTGCTTTACTCCCATGGCCACCCAGCCTGTGTGTACATATAAATACACACCGATTTAATTTGGCGTAAGAGAGAGGTCATGGTTGTGAGCATAATTTAACCTTTAGTTGTATACGTTCTTATTCGTTGAAATTGCAACGAAAATTGTGCGCTGCATGATTATGTTATATACGATAAATTTATAACCGTAAACATCAATCTTCTAAATATCTCAAATCGAGCACTGAAAACTTAGATTTGTTTGGATGTGGAGACATCTAAACGTCTATTGTGGTTATTTCAACATGACAGGATCGTATAAGTCAATTTAATTTTTAACCTCCTATAACCAATAGTTATGAGTTAAGACTATCCTTCTATTTCATTTATTGTCATTCAGTGTTTTAACGTTAAGCCTGACAGTACTGACGAACAATCGAGTGAATACCAACGTATAGCGTTTGGATTATTAAAGATATCTTTAAAATTTTTGGAGTCACGAATGATTTACAGCAATATTTTAGAAACCATTGGTCGTACACCGGTGGTTAAAATTAATCGTTTAGCGCCCGGACATGTTGATATGTTCGTTAAAGTGGAATCGTTTAATCCAATGGCGTCGGTAAAAGATCGACTAGCGTTAGCGATAATAGAAGACGCGGAGCGTAAAGGTCAGCTTAGGCCTGGTCAAACAGTTGTTGAAGCGACGTCGGGCAACACGGGGATTGCGTTGGCCATGGTATGTGCTGCAAAAGGGTATCCATTTGTGGCAACAATGGTTGAAACCTTTTCAATTGAGCGTCGTAAATTGATGAAGGCTTTAGGAGCCAAAGTTATTCTCACTCCAGCAGCGGAGAAAGCAACTGGAATGGTGAAAAAAGCAGAACAGCTTGCTAAGCAAAACGACTGGTTTCTGGCGCGGCAATTCGAAAACGAAGCCAACCCTGAGTATCATCGTAATACGACGGCAGCGGAAATTTTACGTGATTTTGCCGGGCATAATTTGGATTATTTTGTGAGTGGTTACGGTACCGGTGGAACCATAACTGGCGTGGGTGAGGTGCTTAAAGTCGCTCGACCGAAAATCAATGTTATTGGAACCGAGCCAACCGGCGCTGCGTTATTGACGGGTAAAGAGTGGCAGCCACATAAAATTCAGGGCTGGACTCCCGACTTTATTCCACAAGTGTTGAATCGAGAAATTATCGACCAAGTAATCCCGGTTGACGATACTTTGGCACGAGATACTTCGTTGGCGTTAGCAAAAGAAGAGGGGATTTTTGTGGGAATTTCAGCGGGAGGTACTTTTGCTGCGGCTCTGAAGGTGGCTGAAGATGCGCCGAAAGGATCATCAATATTAGCCATGTTGCCCGACACAGGAGAACGTTATTTAAGTACTTTTCTATTCGAAGATATTACCGAAGATTCGGATGATGAATGGTTGCACTCAGTGGGTGCATTGTAAAAGACTCATGGAAATTGATGAAGAAAAATCGAGCCGCTTTTTCAGAGCGGCTAATCTTGTTTGGCATTATTTGCAAGGAATGGGTCTTGGCGAACCTCTAGAAACCGCTGAAATGTTAAATGACGATATTGAAAGCGGACCAAGTCAAGTGCGTTTAAGCGCGCAAGCTAGTAACTCTCTTCAAAAAAGTGAAATATCAGAAATTGACGCAGACCGTGAATCCGTTACCGGTTCGTCGGATTCTGCTCGATAAGTGAAAACAGCAGAGAGTTTGGTCTCTGAAGAGTAATTGCGTGTTGCCGCATGTAGCAGTCGACAATGGAATAAAAGAAGATCACCGGGCTTTAATTCGACAGGGATGGCTTTGTTTAAAATCTTTTGGTTTTCGGGTAGGTCATGCCGAAAGAATAGTGCTTCATCAAACTGATGTTGTTTAAAAGTAAATGTGTGGCTTTGTGGGATCACTTGTAAGCATCCGTTCTCGAGAGATTCATTTCCCAAAGCTAACCAGGCCGAAATTAACCGACCTGTCGAATAGTTCCAGTAACGAAGATCCTGATGCCAAAGACTGTCACTACTGAACTCCGGCTGTTTTGTCATAACACAATTGTGATGAGCTCTTACGAGCATGGCTGGCTCGCCCAGTAACTGTTGAAGCATCTCTGACAGTGCTGGCTGAGTACTCCAGTCTTGAAAACAAAATGAGCGATCGTAAGCTTGTTTGAGTCGTCGTATGGTATGAGCTCCAAGTTGATTGGCGCCAGGAGCTCCAGGATATTGCAAGTCTGACTCGAGCTCAAAAGGAGGGACTCTGTTTTCTAGTTGCTCCAGAGTAGTTTCTTTTAATATCCGAATCGAATCAGTACTGGTAAAGTTTTCCAGGATTATATAGCCTTCACTATTAAATTGTTCGGCTTGTTCGGTTGTTAACATTTGCTTGACGACTTCTTTATGAAATTTACAATGACTCAGCCGCCTATTATAAATTTGGGATGTTTAATGAGAAAGCTTTTATTGTTATTTGTCAGTTTGACCTGCTCAATGAGTGGATTTGCAAACACCAGTGAATCTTTGCACGAATTGTTTGAAAAGTATTCAAGTTATGTTCGAGATTTATCACCACGAGTCGATCATCCCCTAAATGAAATGTCAAAGGGCGGTTTTGCAGACATATCACCCCAAGCATATCAGCAACAGGTAAAGACCTATCGCCAACTATTGAGTCAACTTAAGTCTATCGATCGAGAGTCGTTATCGGAACAAGATAAAGTAAACTTTGATATGTTTGATTTTCGATTGACCTCAGATATTGAAAACATCGTTCATGAAAGTTACCTGTTTCCCATGTATGGCGATACCGGATTTTATTTTGACCTTTTGAGGATGGGTGAAACCGCGGAAATTAAAACGAAAGAAGATGCGATATTTTACATTGAAAAAATTGAAGCAATAGATTCCTATTTTAAACGTTGGCAAAGCAACCTCGAACTGGGCGTTAAGAAAGGAAAACTCATGCCTGATGTCGTATTAGTGGATTTTGAAAAGCCATTGGAACGCTTGGTTTCTGAGAATATCGAAGAGCATCCTTTGATGCAGCCACTAGACGCTTTGCAAAAAATTATGAACGAGTCCGATGCACAAAAACTTTACAAGCGCGCTGTTATTGCGATTGATAAGGCCGTTGAGCCGGCGGTTCATTCGTTTGTTGAGTTTTTAGTAAACGATTATTTACCGCAAGGAAGAAAGTCGATTGCGATTTATGATATTCCTGGCGGTGATGCTTACTATCGGTCACAAATAAAATATTATACGACGTTGAGTTTATCGGCAGATAAAGTACACGCGATAGGTATGCGAGAAGTTGATCGTATACGTCAGCAAATGATGAAGGTTATTCAAGACGCTAAGTTTAAAGGCTCCTTCTCAGAATTTATTGAATATTTAAGAACGGATCCAAAGTTTTATGCGAAGTCTCCCGAAGAATTACTCAAAGAAGCGGCTTACATTGCAAAAAAAATGGATGGAGCTTTACCACGCTTTTTTACCAAACTTCCTCGTCAGCCCTATACGGTTGAGCCAGTGCCAGCGTCTATCGCTCCTCGTTACACCACTGGTAGATACGTTGACGCTCCGTTAGATAGCCAACGGCCAGGAACTTACTGGGTGAATACATATGCTTTGGATAAGAGGCCACTGTATGTACTCGAAGCATTGACGTTGCATGAAGCTGTCCCAGGCCATCATTTACAAAATGCTCTAACAAAGGAATTGCAAAATTTACCCAAATTTCGTCGCGATTCTTATCTTTCTGCCTATGGTGAAGGCTGGGCATTATATTGTGAAAAATTAGGAATTGAAGCTGGGTTTTATCAATCGCCTTACAGTGAGTTTGGTCGACTTTCTTATGAAATGTGGCGTGCTATTCGTCTAGTTGTAGATACTGGAATGCACGCAAAAGGATGGAGTCGAGAAAAAGCCATTCAATTTATGGAAGACAATACCGCACTTTCAAAACATAATGTAAAAACGGAGATTGATCGTTATATTGCGTGGCCAGGTCAAGCTTTGTCTTATAAAATGGGCGAGCTTAAAATTTTAGAGTTGAGAGAAAAAGCTGAACAGCGACTGGGAAAACAATTTGATATTCGAGCTTTTCATGATGAAATTTTATCTTATGGCCCAGTCACTCTGCCCATTTTGGAAAAACTGATGAATCAGTGGATTGAAAAACAAGCTGATGTTTAGTGAAAAGGATTTGGTTTTCTTTTTTGGTGAGTTAGCGCCGAAAATTGGTTCTGCTGGGATTCGAGTCGCGAATCAATTAAGTATTGTTGGAAAGATGGAGGCTGATTGACAAGCCTCCATTGATTGAGATTTTCAGGGTTAGAAAAAGTCTTGTGTTGAGCCAAATGAAATAAATATATTGTTATTTATTTCTGCACTGGGAAAGATTTGCGCGCCAACAATAATCGTAAATCCAGATTCTCGAATAAACTTAAACTGAGGTTTTAGATAGAAGCCGGCATTTATGTCGATGTCTTCAGAGTAGCAATTGGAACAATTCGAAATACTTCTTTCTGCCCAAAGTTTTTCCAGGCCAAACAAAGTATCGAAGTGAATCGCTTCTGGTTTGATAGGGTGGCTATAGCCTAGTTCGCCGAAAAAACCAAAACCGTTGGCTGACGAACTTGCTGTGTGTCGATCGCCCCAGGTATCTTCTACATCCTGTCGGAACTTACACTTATCATCGAAGAGATAGCCCGTCATTCCCGCACCATAGATAAAATGCCCGTCTTGTTGGGTGTAAGTGAAGTTTAGATAGAAAGCCGTATCATCGACGCATTCTTCAAATGCGGCTTTCTGTTCAATATTTGTTAAACCAGCGGCGATACTCCAGGTTGAGGCCTGAAATACAAAGTCTTCTTTGGGTATTGAGTCTGCATTCTGAGGTTGGTCGGCAAGAGTCAATGGTGAAATAATACTGAGAAAGGTTAATATAATCCGTAACATAATCAATTCTTTTTGGTTCAAAAGTCGGCAAATTCTAATTTGAGATGGTGCGTTGCGCAAGTGAATAATTGACAAATAATCTGAAATTACTCATCTACATTTGTATAAGTTACGTATAACAAAAGCAAGAGAAGTCAGGAGTAATTACATGATCAAAGTAGGTATCAGTCAATGTCTTTTGGGCGCTCCCGTGCGTTTTGACGGAGGGCATCGTCGAGATCGATTTTGCACCGATAAACTGTCTCAGTTTTTCGAATTCGTTGATTTATGCCCTGAAATGGGTATAGGCATGGGAAGTCCTCGAAAAACTCTGCGTTTGTATGGCGATGCGCAAGCACCAAGCGCAGTCTATTCCGATGGTTCTGATGGCGACTTTACGCAAGCTTTGAGTGGTTTTGCGGACCAAAATGTCGACGTTTTGTCGACAATTTCGGGCTATATTCTGTGTAAAGCTTCTCCCAGCTGTGGAATGGAACGGGTCAAAGTATATAAACCTTCAGGCCATGCAGAAAAATCTGGAACAGGAATATTTGCTGCACGTCTAAAACAACTGTTTCCTCTGTTACCTATGGAAGAGGATGGTCGGCTTAACGATCCTTTGTTACGCGATAGCTTTATTAAACGAGTCTATATCTATCACGAATGGCAGTCTCTGCAGAAGGAAGGTATGACAGTCCATAAACTGCAACAGTTTCATGCTCGTCATAAGTTAAACCTCTTAGCCCATTGCCAACAAACTTATCGCTTTTTGGGGCCATTAGTGGCGAAAGTGACTAAAGAAAACCTTGAGTCAGAGTCGTTTCGGTATATCGAACACTTAATGAATGGATTCAAAAAAATGGCGACTCGGAAAAACAACACCAATGTATTGATGCATCTCCAGGGGTATTTGAAAGAAGAGCTGAATAAAAATGATAAGGAAGAGCTCACGGAAAGCATTTTGAATTATCGTAAAGGCATCGAACCAATACTCGCGCCACTGACGTTATTAAATCATCACTTTAAACACCATCCTGACAAATACATTGAGCGACAGTCCTTTTTATCGCCATATCCAAAAGAACTAGCAATTCGTGTGGTTATGCAATGAATCGAACTCATTTAGTCTGGTTTCGAAACGACCTTCGTCTCGACGATAATCCGGCGCTGGCGCAAGCATGCCAAGACAAAGAAGGACGAATTGTTGCTTGTTTTTTTGTGGCGGATGAACAATGGTCTAATCATGATGTTGGAGATAATCAGAAAGCTTTAATTCTTCGTGCCGTGAAACATTTATCCCACGAGTTATCATTAATTAATATTTCTCTAATCATTCGTCATGTTCCTAATTTCAATAAGGCCAGTCAGGCAATTAATGAACTGTGTCATCAATTAAATGTAACTGACTTGCATTTTAATGTTGAGTACCCGATAAACGAACGACATCGTGACAAAGAAGTCGTCGAACGGCTGCCAGATACAGTCAGTTGTCGCCGATATGTAGCGGATTCGCTGTTGCCACCCTGGGAGGTTAAAACTCAGTCGGATGCGCCGTTTAAAGTTTTTACTCCTTTTTCAAAAGCAAGCTTGGCTTTGTTAGATAAACATCCAATAGAGTGTTTCAGCAGACCTGAGAAACGTAGTAATGAAAATATTATTGAACATGAAAGCGACGAATGGCCAAATACAGAGCCACAAGTGGCAATGCCAGACATTACCGAAAAATCTGTATCGACACAGCTGGAAAAGTTTATAAAAACATCTATTGCAAATTATAAAGATCAGCGCGATTTTCCTGCTATTAAAGGAACATCTCAATTGTCTCCTGCGTTGGCCATTGGAGTAATTTCTCCTCGCCGGTGTTTCGTTGAGGCGAGTCGACATAAAGGAGAAGGACGGTCGACCTGGTTAAATGAAATTATTTGGCGAGACTTTTATCGTTCAGTGATGTGGCACTTTCCGCACGTTGCAAAACATCAAGGCTTTAATAAAGTGGATCGACAAATTCGTTGGAACAAAGATACCTCGACATTTGAGCGTTGGAAGCAGGGTGAAACTGGAGTGCCAATCGTTGATGCGGCGATGCGACAATTAAATGAAACTGGTTGGATGCACAATCGTCTTCGAATGATCGTCGCTAGCTTTTTAACTAAAAACTTATGGGTCGATTGGCGTGAAGGTGAGCGCTATTTTGCGAATCAACTGTTTGATTTTGACTTCGCCAGTAATAATGGAGGTTGGCAATGGAGCGCTTCGGTCGGTACTGATGCTGCACCTTATTTTCGAGTCTTCAATCCCGCGAGTCAGGGCAAGCGGTTTGATCCAGATGCGGAGTTTATTCGTAAGTGGATTCCTGAGTTAGCAAGATACAGTGCTAAAGAAATTCACAGTTTTGAAACGAATCGTTTTTCAAAATACCCCAAAGCGATGGTTGACTTAAAAGACAGCCGAAAGCAAGCGATAGATGCCTTTAAAGTCGCAAAGGAACAAGCAGCATGATTGAAGCTCAAATTAATATTGTTGATAGATTTATCGAGACTTACGGTGGTTTAAACGCAAGTAATATTGCGACGATAGAATCCATTTATACCCCTGATATCGAGTTTGTCGATCCATTGCATCAAATCGAGGGGATTGCTGCTTTAAAACGCTATATGGAATTAATGTATTCCAATGTTGATAATTATTCCATTGATATCAAGGAAAAACTTATCGGCGATGGTTCGGCTTTTCTTGTTTGGGAAATGCGATTTTCTCATCCCCGTTTAAATAAAGGCAAAATGATCGAGTTTGATGGGGCTAGTCAACTCAAGTTTGAGGAGAAAATTGCCTATCATCGAGACTTTTATGATGCAGGTCAAATGTTGTATGAGCATCTTCCTTTGCTTGGACGTGCAATTCAAATCATCAAAAACAGGGTGAAGTAATGTCTGAATTAAATGGAAAAACAGTACTTCTAACGGGAGCTTCTTCGGGCATCGGTGAGGCATTAGTGGAAAAGCTGATTGCTCGAGGTGCAAGAGTTATTGGTGTTGCTCGCAGTGAAGACAAGCTGCAAGCATTAAGTGAAAAGCATGGTGATTTTTTTGAAAGTAGAACCGCCGACTTATCGGAACAACAAGGGTGGTCGACGCTCGTTGAAAGTCTAAATGTTTCTCCTGACATTGTCGTTTTAAATGCGGGAACTTGTGAATATTTAGAGGCTGGGAGCATCGATATAGGATTAGTGGAGCGAGTATTTGAGGTTAACTTTTTTGCTAATGTTCGAGGTGCAAAAGTTCTTCTAGATAAATATCAAGACTCTCTTAAGCAG
Organism: Pleionea sediminis; assembly: GCF_007570825.1. GTDB lineage: Bacteria > Pseudomonadota > Gammaproteobacteria > Enterobacterales > Kangiellaceae > Pleionea > Pleionea sediminis. The sequence goes on from NZ_SUNB01000007.1 coordinate 31,135, forward strand.
TTTGTCGTTGTTAGCAGTTCGGCGCGATACCTGGCAATGCCTAGAGGGGAAGCCTACGGAGCAAGTAAAGCAGCACTAACCTATTTTTTTGAGTCACTTCAGTTAAGTTTTCCGAACATTCGGTTTTCGATGGTTCATCCTGGGTTTGTTAAAACTCCGTTAACGGATAAAAATGATTTTGACATGCCCATGCGAATTACTGCGGAAGAAGCCGCCTTAGTAATGGCGAACAAAATCGAAAAAGGAAAATTGCAAATTAATTTCCCCTTAGTGTTTACTTTGTTGATGCGAATATTGGGAATGTTACCTGCCAGCTTGAGGTACAAGCTGGGGCGAGGAATGGTTAAAAAATGAAAAAAATTGCAGTAGTCGGTAGTGGTATTTCGGGATTGGCGTGTGCGCATTATTTACAAGAAGCCTACGAGGTGCACCTGTTTGAAAAAAATGATTATTTAGGAGGTCATACTGCTACGAAACGTGTTGAGGTAGACGAGGGTGTTTTTAATATTGATACGGGTTTTATTGTTTTTAATGACTGGACGTATCCGAACTTTAATCGCTTATTAAAGGAGCTTGGAGTCGATTACTTAAACACAGACATGGGATTTTCTGTAAGTTGTGATAAAAGTGGGTTGGAATACAGCGGTGAATCCGTGGGTACTCTATTTGCGCAAAAAAGGAATTTATTTAAGCCTAAACATTGGAAAATGATCTTTGATATATTGAAGTTTAATCGAGAGTCAAAAGAACGTCTTGAAGCCGGGAGTTTAGACGAGTCGATAACTTTGGGAGACTACGTAAAAGAGCTTGGTTTATCGCAAACTTTCATTGAAAAATATCTGATTCCCATGGGCGCTGCAATTTGGTCCAGTGGCTTACAGGATATGTATGATTTTCCGGCCCTGTACTTTGTCCGCTTTTTCAAAAATCACGGTTTGTTGAATGTAAATGATAGACCCCAATGGTCGGTGGTTAAAGGTGGATCGAAAAGTTATGTCGATAAGCTCATTGAATCTGCGAGGTTTGTGATTCATTACAACTCAGCTGTCGATTCCGTTCATTTCGATGACTCTGAGGTTCAACTACAGGTAAATGGGGAGACTCATAAGTTTGAACACGTCATTCTGGCTTGTCACTCCGATGAAGCATTAGAGTTGTTAGCAAAACCAACGGATGCACAAAGTCAGGTTTTGGGGAATCTTGAGTACCAGAATAATGAAGTTGTTTTGCATACGGACACCTCGCTATTACCAAGAAATAAAACAACTTGGTCGAGTTGGAATTACCGGTTAAAAGAAGGTGATTCTGATAGGGCAACACTTTCTTATTCAATGAATATACTACAAAGGCTGACCTGTAAAACGCAGTTTGTAGTTACTCTTAATGATACTCAGTCGATCGATCCGAACCAAATTTTAGGTAGTTATCAATATCAACATCCAGTCTATAACCGAGGTTCTCTCGAGTCACAAAGTAAAAGAGACTCTATTAATGGTGTTGGTAATATCTGGTTTTGTGGCGCCTACTGGTACGCTGGATTTCACGAAGATGGCTTACGTAGCGCATTAGATGTTGTAAATGGACTGGGAGTCAACATTGAAACTCTCTAGTTCATTTTGTTTTGGCTCTGTATTCCACAAGCGATTTAAACCTAAAGTTCATGGATTTAAATATCGGATGTTTATGCCGTTATTAAACTTAGATGAAATGTCACAAATTAACCGAATGTCACGCCTAATACGATTAGGAACTTTCGGACTATATTCTTTTTGTGAAAGAGATTACTTAAAAGACGAAATAACAAGCGGTGAGGAGCTTAAACAGCGTGTTTTAAGAGTGACATCGGATGCACTCAAAATATCATTGAATCCTGAGTCTACGTCAGTTCTATTGTTGTCCCAGTGGCGGTTTCTGGGAAAAGTGTTCAATCCAATATCTATCTTTTACATTGCGGTAAATGATGAAGTGAAGTACTTGTGTGTTGAAGTGAGCAATACTCCTTGGAATGAACGTCATGTTTATTGTTATGAATTAAAAAATGCGGGAGAAAGAGAAAAGTGGCAAAGTGAGAAAACGTTTCATGTCTCTCCGTACAACCCAATGGCGATGACCTACGATTGGGAATCTACCATTACAGACAAATGCATTCAATTAGGCTTACGACTCAAAGTTGGAGGAGAGCTGCATTTCGTCGCTTCTTTTGATTATCAGCGTGATGCTTTTGATGCAAAACGACTTTACAAGGGGCTGATAGCCATGCCGTTTTTGTCCTTTCATGTTGTATTAGGCATTTATTGGCAAGCTCTAAAATTGTTCTTAAAACGTATACCTATTTATAACCATCCACAATCGTCAAGCTTGGAGAAGAAAGGTGGCTGAATCACAACTGATTACCCATAAATTAAAACAAACAACAGGAATTTCGGCAAAGATATCGACAGGAATCAGTCGGTTTTTGGTTGAAAACTTTTTTAGACAAATGCAGATTGGAGAAGTGACTCTAATTGAAAATGGCGACAAAAAGGTATTCGGCAAAAATCAAGACATAAAAGCACAAATTATAGTCAATGACACTCGTTTTTATTCTCGTTTATTGTCCGGTGGAAGTATCGGGGCCGGAGAGGCTTACATTGAAGGTTGGTGGGATTCGCCAGACACAACTGCCGTTGTTGAGCTGTTTGCCGCGAACTTGGATATTATCGATCGTATTGAGGGATTGGTCGATTGGGTAAAGCTGCCCTTTAAACGAATACTAAAGCCTTTTAAAACCAATACGAAAAAGCGTGCTAAAAAGAATATTGTTGCTCACTATGATCTGGGTAACGTGTTGTATAAAAATTTTCTAGATCCCACCATGCTGTATTCTGCAGCGATTTACCCCGACGAAAAAGCCAGTTTATACGAAGCATCTTTGCATAAGCTCAAAGTCATTTGTGATTCTCTTGAATTATCTAAGGATGATCATTTGGTTGAGATTGGTACTGGTTGGGGTGGGTTAGCGGTTTTTGCTGCCAAGAATTATGGATGTAAAGTGACTACAACCACGATTTCTGAAGAGCAATACAACTACACAGCTCAGTTGCTCAAAGAAAACGGTATTGACGATAAAGTGACTCTTTTGAAAAGAGATTATCGGGAGCTTGAAGGTCAATTCGATAAGCTTGTGTCAATAGAGATGATTGAAGCTGTCGGTCATGAATATCTTTCAGAGTACTTTCAAGTGTGTAATCGATTGTTAAAGCCCGGCGGCAAGATGTTAATTCAATCGATACTGATTGATGACAATCGATACGATCAATATGTCAAAGGTGAAGACTTTATCCAGAAATATATTTTTCCCGGTGGGGCTCTACCCAGTAAAAAGATAGTGCATGATACCGTTGCCGCAAACACGAGTTTACGTCCTATTGGATATTTTTCTTTCGGTTATGATTATGCCCGAACTTTAGAGGATTGGCGTAAAGCATTTAACAAAAACTGGGCTGAAATTCGTACCGCAGGATACGACGATAAATTCTATCGTTTGTGGAATTTTTATTTTCATTATTGCGAAGGCGGCTTCTGGCAAGATCGCATTGATGTTGCTCATTTTGTTTTCGAAAAATAACACAAGTCATGATTAAAGAATTGCCTCTATCAAAGATTGTTAATAACTTCCTGGTGTTTCAACTAGGATGGTTTATGTCTGCTTACTGGCATGATTATCGAGCGATAATAGCAAACTTTATTATTTTGCTTTGGCTTTATTACGCAGAGCCATGGAGTAAATTGCGAATTAAATTCACATTGATCGCGACTTCGATTGGTATTGCATCGGATTCATTATTGGCTTATCTCGGATTGATTAGCTTTGATAGTTCATGGGGCCTGCCTTTTTGGTTTATGTCTCTGTGGTTATTATTCGCAAGTACTTTGTCTGTCAGTTTGAGTTGGATGATGCGAAATAGAATATTTGCTTTGTTCGGTGGTGCTATTTTTGGACCATTAGCCTATTTTGCAGGTGTTCAGTTTGATGCATTGGTGGTGAACGGTTGGCAAGGTTTCTTGGCTCTTTCTGTTAGCTGGGCAATATTGATGGTAATCTTTTCAACGATTTACAGCCGCAAACCCGTCAACCGTATGTATTTGAAGTCAGAGGTGAGGTGAATAATTATGGTCAGGTCTTATAAGCTACTGATTGTAGCGTCAATCGTATTTACACTGAGCCAAGGTTGGGCCAACACTCACCAATTGACTGAAGTTGGAAATGGTAAATACACTTGGTTTGGTATTAAAGTCTATGATGCAAAACTTTTAGCAGGAGAGAACTTTGATGGTGACTTTAAAAAATCTGCACCACTGGCATTAGAAATTCTTTATGATATGGATATCGATAGTAGCGATTTGGTTGAAACAACTAATGATGAGTGGGAAGAGATTGCCATTGGTAAAACAAATTTTTGCCAAGGTAAAAAACTATGGTCCGAACAGCTTTTAGATATATGGCCAGATCTGAAAGAAGGCGATCGACTCAAGCTATTTGTCGATGAAGAGCGATCTTCCACTTTCTATCATAACGACAGTGTTATTGGGTCAATTAAGGACCCTAATTTCTCTACTTGCTTTTTGGCGATTTGGCTTGCGGAAGACTCTTCCGCTCAGGATCTGAGAGAAGATTTACTTTCCCTCTAAATTCATCAACTTGAGTTATTTTATGCAAATGATTAAGTTTCTTTTAACTGTTCTAGTAGTGATGTTGCTAACATCTTGTTCAACGTCATTATCAGATTATGAAGGTACGACGCCGCAATTTAAGCTGGAACGATTTTTTAATGGTGAGCTTAAAGCATGGGGAACGTTCCAAGACATTAACGGCGAAGTGGTCCGCCGCTTTTATGTTGAAATGATAGGTACCTGGGACGGAAAGACCGGTATTCTTGATGAAGATTTTTTTTATGCTGATGGCGAGAAGCAAAAAAGAATATGGACCTTAACGCATGAAGGTGGTAATAAATATTCGGGTACGGCTCCAGATGTTGTTGGTAAAGCTTTTGGTGAAGTTAATGGATTCGCTTTTAATTGGCAATATACCATGAGCCTTCCAGTTGATGATGAGGTTTATGAAGTCCACTTTGACGACTGGATGTATTTGGTGGACGAAAAAAATGTGATTAATCGGGCTGAAGTGAGCAAGTTCGGCGTAACTGTGGGTGAGGTGATTATCCACATCCAAAAAATGTAAGAGCACTTGTATGAGTGACGAAATTGAACGTGTTCGATTGGGTTGTTAAATGAAACAAAAAGGCTTTAGACGATCTAAAGCCTTTTTTACGACTTATTAATCAATAAGCTGATAGTCGTTTTTCAATATATTGATAATTTCAGCTTTCGGGTTATCCGATAGATGCAATCGTGACCCTGTAATTTTTTCTGCAATGTCAATGTAGGTTTTAGAAACTTCCATCAGTACGCTTTCTGGTAATGGATTATCTTTTGCAAGGGCTTGGCGCTCTTCCATTCTATCTTTATTCAATAAAATATCGGGATCTGGAAAATGGTTTAGTAGCAACTGTCTGAAACCTTCTTTTGAGTTTTCAACCACTTTTCCTTCACGGTAAGAAGGTCCATCCCAAATTCTGGATGAGTCTGGTGTGCCTACTTCATCCATATAAATTAGTTTTTCATTACCATTAGCATCTTCAACATAGCCAAACTCGAATTTGGTATCAACGAAGACCTGATCTAACTTAGCCAAAGCATCACTGATTACGTCGAAGCCTTCTTGCAATAACTTTTCGTAAAGGTCGACATCTTCTATCGACCGGAAATTAAAAGCCTCAAAATTATCGATGATGTTCTTGCGTGTGATATTGACATCGTCAGCCTCAGGAACACCAGGAATACCTTTTAAAACACCTTTGGTAGATGGCGTCATTAATAACTCAGGAAGTTTTTGATCTTTTTCTAGATTATCAGGCAACTGAATACCACAAAACTCTCTTTCCCCTTTTGAATATGAGCGCCACATAGAGCCTGTAATGTATTGACGGCATATGGCTTCTATCATCACCGGTTTCGCTTTTTGGACAATCCATACAAATGGGTGCGGGATGTCAAGAATGTGGCTTTCAGCCAAACCTTTTTCTTTAAATAGTTTAAACCAATGGTTGGAAATTGCATTTAGCGCCGCGCCTTTACCAGGAACGCCATTCATTCCTCCTTCGCCATGCCAGATACAATCGAAAGCTGATATACGATCGCTAATAACCATAATAGCCAGAGGAGCTTCTGAAGCAACGTTATAATTCTTTTCTTTAATGAGACGTTTACTGTCTTCTTCGGTTAACCAGTAAACTGACCGCACTTTACCGCTGTGGACTGGCTGGTTGGTTCGGATAGGTAAATCATTGTTCACGGCTAAAACTTTATCAGCGAGACTCATGTTGTAAACCCTTCATTAGTTAAGGTAATTAAAATCAATGGCTTTTGGGGTACTGAATACCGGAAGTCGGTGAAGGGCGTATGATACCAGAACTGCTGACGGAGTCCATGTTGCTTAATTCAACAAATTTAAAGTTAAGAGGCAAAAAAAAGCGGCAGTTTGAAGTGCCGCTTGAAGAACTAACGCACTTTGAGGATTAGTTAAAGAACCAGTTGAGTACGGGACCCATAGTGCCAGTAAACTTCAGTGGTTCTGTGGTAATCGCTAAGCATACACAGTCGCTTTCGGCATAGGGTGTGTGCTCATCGACCTTAGATTTGCAAATGTAGTCGCCACGTTTATAAAGTCCTGACTCGTCAGAAAATGCACCTGACAATACCAGTGTGTACTCTTTGTCTTTATGTGTGTGACGTGGAACTTTCATACCTTTCTTGAAGTAAATTAGTTTTGCTTCAAAATTGTCATCGTTAGTGGGTAATGGAAGCTCTGCGAAACGCTTGGTGCGCCATTGCCAGTTGAGTTCACCAGCTTCTCCGCCCAGTAAAACTTTCTTTACAAGGCTCGAGTAAGCGAAAGTCTGCTCCATTGGTTGGATTGATTCAGTATCAGTCTGAGCAATTCTTGCCAAAATGGTATCGAAAGAACCACTGGCGACCGCTGCGCCATCAAGTTCCTCAATCATTTGTCCGCCAATCGATTCAATTTCGGCAATAGCCGCTTTACACGAACCACAAACTTGCGCGTGTAATGAAACCATTAAACCCAATGAGCCCGTCAATTTGCCTGACGCGTATTGCAGTAGAATGTCTGCACCTGGGTGGTGATTACAGCTCATAAGCCACCTCGCATTAATTTGTTTAGGTTATTAACGGCACTGCGGATTCTGCCTTTCACAGTACCTAGTGTAATATTGAGTGCATCGGCTGCTTTTTGATGGCTCAATTCTTCAAAATAAACTTTTTTAATCACTTCCACTTGCTCTTCGGGTAGTTCGGGTAGAAAACTTGAAACTTCGTCACCCATTCGGCTCTCGAACTGAGTGCCTGAATCGACGGCCATTTCTTCTGAGGCCATTTCGGTTGTTGTGACTTGGCGGCTGGATTTGCGAAAGTAGTCCAGCTTTTTATTTCTGGCAATCGTGTAGATCCATGTTGAGACTTGACCTTTGTTGGCTTCAAAATAATCAGCGTAGCGCCAGACGCTAATGAATGTTTCTTGCATTAGTTCTTCGGCTTCTTGCTGTGAAAGATTTTGTTTAATAAAAAACATTTTGATTTTCGGTGCAAAGTGGTCAAACAGTTCTTTAAAAGCGCTCTGGTCTTGGGTTTTTGCTACGTTTACCAGGCAATCTATCCAGTGCTGATTTTGGATAGAACGCTCGCTTTTGGCTGTATTCGAGTTCAATTTTGAGCTCTTCTTTTTGAATTCTTTGATAGAGACTACACTAGCCATAATTTGCCATGTTGTAAATCGTTAGGTTAGTAATAAGGAGCCCCTGTTATGGGGCTCCGAGATTGTTTCTGTTATAACTTACGTTTGTTGTGCTCAAACAGAGCAAAAGAAACAATTTATTTGTCAAACTAAAGCGGAAAGTCCAGCAATATGACAGAAGGTGGCAAGCCGCTGTCTTCGGCAGTCAAGCGCTGGGCATCGCGGGCGATAATGGTATATACACCACCCGCCTCAAAGCTCAGTTCTGCAGGGCCAATCGCGGCATCCTTAGTACCAGCCAAAGTAACCGTAATATCGTAACTGTCGACAGGCAAAGAGACGAAACCTTCCGTAGTGCCTTTAAAGGGAACATCTGAGAATGTCGGGTCGACATCTGCTATTCCTGCGCCCGGAGCTGTGACGTAGATATCGACATTGCCTGCCGCGGGAGAAGCATGAATGATTTGTACTTTCGCTTCAGTTGCAACGGAACGTCGGTCTTCAGTTATGACTAAAGGTTCGATCGTTTCGAGCAAGTCGACGGCAAGAACGGTATAGTTGGTTCCTTGATCCAGGGTAAGGTCTGCATCGATAACGACCGGAGCAACTTCACCAGTGGGAACAACTTTTACATTGTAGGTATCTGCAGGCACGCCAACAAAGCCGGTGGCTTCTGCGTAATCAAGGTTAGACACCAAAGTCGTCTCGTCGTTGACCAAAACATCGACGGCCGGTGCGTCTGGAGATGCGTGCACTACTCGAAGGTCTGCGGTTGCATCAACGTCTTGAACGATAAACGAACTGCTATTTGTTGTAACCAACAAATTAATCGGACTCTCTCCGGTCAGCGTGTTTTCGATGGCCGCAATGGTTAGATCAAGTCCGGAAGTCAGTTCGAGTGAGCCTGAATCGAATACGACAGTTTCAGGGTCTCCGGCAAGCGTTACGCGGATTTGATAGGTATCTTCGGGAACATCAACGGGTCCGAGCGACCCTTCGAAAGAGAAGGTTCCCAATGCTGCTGTGGTGGTTAGATCTGCACCAGGCTCAGTGACATAAACATCTACCATTGGCGCGTTAGGAGCTGCGTGAACCACCTGTGCTCGAAGCTCGCCTGCATTGATGTCGGAATCTTCACGCGCAACAATGAGAGCGTCAATTTCCGCAACTTCTCCAACAGCAATTGCCGTGTAGAGCATATCGGCGGTTAAGTCTAATGTCGCAGGGCCAATAACCGTGGGAGTTGTGCCATCTGGAAAAATCCCTTGAATTTCGACTGTCAGTTCACCTTCATTGACCTCGAGTCGAGGACTCGCTTCTGCATAATCAAAGTTTTCCAACAATGAATTTCCGTCAGCCCAAACATTGACTGCTGGCGCATCGGGAGATGCATGAATCACTTGAACTTTAGCGGTACCGACATCGTTATTGGTGTTATCATCATCGTCATCAATGATGTCGCACCCCGATAAAAAGATTAGCGAAGACATCACAATGATGCTTGTACTTATTTTTTGAAACATCTTAATCATAATATTGCCTCGTTGAGAGTTAAACCTGGCAATACTTACGAGCAAATATACAAGTTGGAGCAATGACAGAAAGTAACTCAAAAAAAATTGAGAGCAATCAAGTTGGATTAAACGAAAATTTAGAACAAGTGGTTATTTCTCATAGAGATTCTGATTACAAAAAGCCAATTCAAGCACACAACCAACAGGGATTTGATAAGTTTTTAAAGGTTATACAAGTTGGTGAGCGTCCGATGATCTTAGATTCTTGTTGCGGAACAGGCATGAGTACGCTTCAGCTGGCGGAGAAATTTCCAGAGCATTGGGTGATCGGTATTGACCAGTCTGAAGTTCGTTTGAGCAAGGTGGATAATCCGCTGGATAATGTATTATTTGTTCGAGCCAATTGTGAGGACTTCTGGCGCTTGTGTTTGCAAGTTAATTTATTTTTCGAACAGCACTTCATTCTTTATCCGAATCCTTGGCCCAAAAAAAAGCACTTGCAAAGACGTTGGCACGGTCATCCTGTTTTTCCAGTGCTACCGCAACTAAGTCATAAAGTTGAGTTACGATCTAACTGGCGAATTTATTTGGAAGAGTTCAGTTATGCGTGGAAGATCCTAACTAAGAGGGATAGTGAGCCCGTCGCTTTCCAACCAGAAAACTACTTAACGTTATTTGAAAAAAAATACGCAGAAAGCGGTCATGATCTATTTAAGCTGGTCGTTGAAAAATGAACGATAGAGGTAAAGAGTCATTCAATTAGTTTTGAGTTTACTTTTTTGATATGAAAATAGCTTAGGAATAGTGTCTTAGTTATGATGTCGAATTATGAAGCCAAACCAAACCATTTAAAACCGAAAAGTTTATCGGTTAAAACATCGGTATCAATTTCAATCGCAGAAGAAGGCAAACTTTGAAGCACCTCAAGTGGTGCACCATTTTCATCGTTCGGTGTTTCTGACAAATCAATGATTTTAGATTGCTCCAAATCGATGCCATAGGTATTTCTCACTAAGGCAACTTTAGGGCGTAATCTTGACTTTTCTTTTTGTTCTAAAACGATACCAATTGAATGATCGGAAAGCTCGACGAGACTACCCGTTGGGTAAATGCCAATGGCTTGAATGAATGCCTCTATCATTTCTTTTTGAAAGAGAATGCCACGGTTGTGATAGAGATCTGCCACGGCTTCAACAGGTGTCATGGGTTCAATGCCTGGACGAGGATTTATCATTTGTTCGTAATAATCGGCTAAGCCAGCAACACGTGCTAAGAATGGAATTCGATTGCCAATGAGTCCACGAGGATAACCGGAGCCGTTATTGCGTTCGCAAAAGTTACTGATAATAAATTTAATTTGACCATTAACAGCACCCATGTACTCTAATTCTTCAAGAGTTTTTTCAATGTGTTGTTTGTACTCTTCTTGCTCTCTTTCTTCCAACTCACCGATGTGCAATTCGCGAGGTAGTTTTGATTTACCAATTGCCGATAAGATCAATGCCGCACCGACATCATTTAAATCTTTGCGAGATAAACCTAAATGACGAGCAAAAACGAGTCCCCAAACAGAAGCCCTGATAGAACTTTCGAATAAGTGAGCATTTTCTTGTCGAATTCGGCACATCCAGACGAGTGCGTCGGGATTACGAATGACGCTATCAACCATTTTACGAATGCTTTTTTCGATCTGGTTGATTTGAATTGGCTCGCCATTTTCTATTTGCGACATGGCTTGTGAAATGGTTGACGTGACGTTGTTGAAAACTTTCTCGGCGGTCTTCAACTCTTTCTTAATAGATGTTGTTACTTTGTAATTTTCAACACGACTTTTCATCCGCGCTTTTTCATTCATCAAGCGCTGAGTTTTTGGATCGATTTTATCCTGACCCGGTTGACTCTTAACGCTTTTTAAAGCAGAAGAGTCGACTTTACTAAGAATGGTATCGATATAAACGTGATTACAATATTGATCGAGAAGATCAATTTCATCTTGTTTAGTGATGTAAAAGCCTTGAATGGGGAAAGGTGTTTTGACCCAAGGCACGTCTAAACGTGACACATACATGCCGATTTCTAAGTTACCGACTGAAACTTGCTGGGTCTTTAAATGCATATATCACTTCTACTTCCAAAAGGCCATTGCGATGGTTTATCGACTTGGTATGCGTTATGAATCGGTGAGTCAGAACTAACCGGATGCTAATAATTATGAATTATGAGTCATAAAAATCAAGCGGCAATAATGACTTAGTTCACAAAATCTCAACTGTGAGACATAGGTAAAAAATTTGACACTCCAGCAATATCTCACTACTAGAAATCAGAATTATGAATAAAATCGGTAACTTATCTATTTTTAGAATATTTTAAGAAATTTTCGCTATAAATATATTCACTCCACCCACCGGAATATAATATCTGTTTTTGCGGCGTGCCTAATAATCCAGAAATCAGGTTGACTATTGCCGTGACCCCCGAGCCACAGTAATGAACTGGTGTTAAATTTTTTCGAGATTGCCAGCGATTTTTGTGCCAGGCAATAGAGTGAAAATTTTCATTTGAATCGAAGTTTTCAAGCCACGGAAGATTTTCTGCGCCTGGAATGTGGCCTGCGATGGGATCAATTGGTTCATGCTCACCACGGAAGCGAATAGCCTCTCGCGCATCAATAAGTGCACTGGAGTTTAGGGCGTCATCTAAATGGCAAACGCTAATGGGCAACTTCACCGAAGTGAAATTGAAGTGGTCTTTTTTATGATGCGCTCTATTTACTTCGCTGTGAAGTTTTTTCCATGATCGCCAACCGCCCGACAGGATACGAACTTTGTTAAAGCCAAAAAGCTGAAAAACAAACCAGGCTCGAGCAGCAAATGCGAGCTTGCCTTGATCGTAAAAGACGATGGGTGTTTCTTGCGTTAAATTAAAGTGTTCACATATTTGGTTGAATTGTTGTTGCGTGACCATTGGATGTCGACTAGAAGTTGGAGTCGTTAGCGCTGAAAGATCTTTTTCGAGATCGAGATATTGCGCATCCGGAATATGTCCTTCGTTAAAAAACTCTACACCTTTTGCAGGCTTGTCGCCAATCGCCAGTTCGAAACGGCAGTCAAATATTTTTAACGGCAAGTGTTTTTTTTCTAATAAGTTGTTGAGTTCTGCGGGCTCAATAAATATGTCTGACCAATGCGCCACAAGATTTATCTTTGGTGAGTGAATGGTTCCTTTATTCTAAAAACTTTTCTAACGATAAGAAAGTGATCAATGAATTTGTTGACGGATGAGGTACTGTCAATTGTTGAGCATGAAGCATTAAGCGCTGCTGTTCATTCTGTGTACCAAATCCATAAAGTCGGCAACCGACAATGGGATGCCCGATTAATTGAGCATGAATTCTTAATTGATGCGAGCGGCCGGTTATTGGCCGAAATTCAACAAGGGTATTGTCGTTAACGTAAGATAATCGTTTGAACTCTGTCATCGATGCTTTTCCCGAAATAAAACACAGTTTTTGTCGCGGTCGGTTTTCCCAGTCGGTTACTATGGGCAGTTCGATTTTTCCACTGTGACTTTTTAGGTAGCCGTGGAGTAAAGCTCGGTAAATTTTTTTCGTTTTTCTCTTTTGAAAAGCAATGCTTAATGTACGTTGAGCAGCTTTGGTTCGTGCAAAAACAATTAACCCAGATGTGTTGATATCAAGTCTATGAACGACGTAAACCGGAGGAATTTCGTCGTTTAACCAATGATACAGATTTTGAGTGTAGGCCGGAGTCTTTCCGGGAACGGAAGGTAGCCCGCTTGGTTTATCGATGACGATAAGATCATCATCGATATAGTTGATCCAATGCTCGGGAATGGTTGGCATGCTTTGGAGTTTTTAGGTTTCTGCAATTACCAAAGCGCGCTTGGGGGCGGGATGCCCTTCAATGGTAAAATTATGATCATTTGGATCCAGATAATCTTCAAGAGAGTGAAAGGTCATCCAGTCGGTTGCCCGCTGCTCAGATAATTGGGTTTGATCAACATTAACGGTTCTTGCGTTTCTGAAGCCACAGCGGGTTAACCAATGTTCTAGTGCTTTCGCAGAAGGAAGAAACCAGACATTTCGCATTTGAGCATAACGTCCAGCCGGTAGAAAAACAGTTTGCTCATCGCCTTCAACAACAAGAGTTTCCAAGACCAATTGTCCGCCCGGTCGAATCAACCTTTTTAAATGTTGGATATGCTCCATCGGTGAACGCCTGTGGTAAAGAACACCCATTGAGAAAACAGTATCAAAACCTTGTTTGCCCATATCGTCGGGCATATATTCAATCCCAACGGGCAAAAGATGAATGGGAAGTTGACCGGCATAATGTTTCATTACCTGGAATTGCATAAGAAACTTTTGCGATGGATCAATGCCAATCACTAATTTGGCACCAGCGCCATGCATTCGCCAACAGTGGTAGCCGTTACCGCATCCGACGTCGAGAACGATTCGGTTTTCCAGCGGTTCAATGTGATCTTTTAGTCGATCCCATTTCCAGTCGGAGCGCCATTCGGTATCAATGTGTAATCCGAAGAGCTCAAACGGGCCTTTGCGCCAAGGGTGTAAGGGCATTAATTTATCGCGAAGCATTTGCCGAACTTCGTCACTACAGTCTTTCTCTTCGCCAATACGAACCTGGTTTACAAAATCGATTGAAGAAGGGGACAGTTCAGGCAATGTTTTGAGGAGTTCAACCCACTCATTGAGTTCGCCATGAGTGTAGTCTAGAAATCGTCGGTTCAAACCTTCTCTTAATTCGTTGCTCCAAAAGTGCAAACGAGTTGTTTTAAGGTCGTTAAATAAATCGTCGAGAGCAATCATTTTATGGCGATGAAGGAGCAAAAGTTAAATTGTTGTTGCCAGATATCGGCACTTTTAAATCCCGATTGTTTTAACCGTTTTATGTGATCGTCAATGGTCTCGGGTACCAGCACATTTTCAAGTGCATTACGTTTTTGACTGATTTCCAGTTCACTGTATCCATTAGCGCGCTTAAAGTCATGATGGAGGTCGATGAGCAGCTGATTAAAGAGATTATCGGGTGATAATATTTTTTCCGATAATACTAAAACACCTCCAGGATTCAATCCTTGATAAATACGATCGATAATTACTTGGCGTTTTTCCAGTTCAATAAATTGAAGTGTGAAGTTAAGAACAACCATCGAGGCATTTTCGATCTTTTGGTCACTAATGTCGGCGCACGCGACAGTAATAGGCGTTTCGTGGTGATAAGACTCAACAAATAACTCACAGCGCTTTATCATAGCTTCAGAATTGTCGATGGCAATGACCTGACAGTTCTCTTTTTCGATGCCTTGGCTCATCGCCAGGCTTGCAGCGCCCAGGCTGCATCCCAAATCATAGCAATGGGTATTTGCTGCTACGAATTTTTTAGCCAGTTGTTGGATACCGTGAATGATATTGTCATAGCCTGGCACTGAACGTTGGATCATGTCAGGGAAAACGGCTGCGACTTTTTCATCAAATTTAAATGGGTTGGCCGGTTGTTGACCTCGGTATATCGTGTCTTTTTGATTTGAACTCATGAAGCTTACCACTGGAATAACTGGCGCGAAGAATACCAGATTCTCGATATTTTAGCACCGATTGATAGCATAATTTGAAGCGATATTATGGCTTCATTTTAGTCAAAGGTAAGGTAATGAAGAAAAGAAGAAGTTAACGAGAGTGGTAATGGCCGCTCTCGGATTAAACCATCAGTCTTAAGATTCTGACAGCAGGTAGTTGAGATGATCGTCTGCTGAGATCGTTTCTTTTTTACCTGCTTTAAATCGATAGGCTGACTTACCGCCAACCAAGTGAAGCCGCTCCTGATTTACTTCAATACCGGTTCCCTCGGGTAAACCAATGACAGTCGAATTGGGATTAACAGTCATATACTCAACTAATCGCTCTTCTCGAGTTTCGCCGTGAAAGCCGGGTGGATGTTGATCGATGTAATGAGGATTAATTTGAAATGGCACCAAACGTAATGCATTGAAAGAAGGTGGCTGAACGATGGGCATATCATTGGTTGTGCGAATACTGGGGGCTGCAATGTTGGAGCCTGCACTCCACCCAATATAAGGTGTACCTGACATCACTTTATCGCGAATTAAACCAATTAAATCAAACTGGTACAACTGATGTAATAGGTGGAAGGTATTGCCTCCGCCAACAATGATGCACGATGCTGTTTTAATCGCATGTTCTGGGTTTTCGGCCTGATGAATAGAGCTGATACGTAGTTCTGTTGACTCCAGCGCGCCTTGGACTCTTTTAAGGTATTGGTCAAAAGAAACACTGACGCCCGCAAACGGAATAAAAAGGGCATTTTTCGTTGCTTCTGGGTCCGTCTTGATTAAAAACTGGTCAATTAGTGGGAGAGCATGAACCAAGTATTGCGAATTTCCCTCTTTTGAGCTGCTTAGTAGAAGTAAGTTTCTCATAACGACAGTCCCGAATCACGAAAAGTTCTAGTGTAACGCAATTTGACTTTATGCACGATAAGAAGCATGAGTTCTGTTCGTCAATATGTTAAATTGCACGCGAAATTTAAAACTCGGTTGAAAATTGAGATATGAAAGTTTTCCAAAACACCTTAGAAATGATTGGTAATACGCCACTAGTTAAAGTGAATCACATTGACACCGGCTGTTGTGATTTGTATTTAAAGTTAGAACTAATGAATCCAGGTAATTCCATTAAAGACAGAATTGCTTTAAGTATGATTGAAGCAGCAGAGAAAGAAGGAAAAATTCGTCCTGGAGATACTTTAATTGAAGCGACAGCAGGAAACACTGGTTTGGGTTTGGCTTTAGTTGCAGCTCAGAAAGGCTATCGTTTGATTATCGTAATGCCTGATAAAATGAGCATGGAAAAAGAATACAATGTTCGTGCAATGGGCGCGGATGTCATACGTACACGTTCTGATGTTAATAAAGGGCACCCAGAATATTATCAAGATGTCGCCGCTCGTATTGCTGAAGAAGAAAACGCATTTTTTATTAATCAGTTTTCTAACGAAGCGAACTGGAAAGCGCATTACGAAACAACGGCGCCCGAAATTTGGCGAGACCTGGACGGTAAAGTTGATGCGTTTGTTTGTGGCGTCGGCTCCGGTGGTACCTTGACTGGCGTTGGGCGATTCCTGAAAGAGAAAAATCCAAATTTTGAAATGGTTTTAGCGGATCCTGAAGGTTCGATCTTAACGCATTATCATGAGACAGGTGAAATGATCGAGCCAGGCAGCTGGATCGTAGAAGGTATTGGTGAAGACTTTATTCCTGATATCTGTGATATGAGTTTAGTAGATGCGGCTTACACAGTTTCCGATAAAGAAGCTTTAAACGTAGCACGTGATGTGTTGATGAAGGAAGGCATTATGGCGGGTTCATCAAGCGGAACGCTTATTGCGGGTGCATTAAAATATTGTCGTGATCAGAAGACTCCAAAAACAGTAGTGACTCTCGCCTGTGATACAGGAAATCGCTATTTATCGAAAATGTACAATGATGATTGGATGAAAGAGAACCAATATCTGTAATTAACTTTTAACTCACGTTATAGAGTGAATGCAATGCAAGATACCAAAGATTTAAAATTTGATACTCGGGTCATTCATGCCGGTCAGGCACCTGATCCAACAACGGGGGCTGTTATGCCTCCAATTTACCAAACATCAACCTACGTGCAAAAAAGTCCGGGTGAACATACAGGTTTTGAGTATTCACGCAGTCAAAACCCAACTCGTTTTGCTTACGAACGTTGTGTTGCCGATTTAGAAGGTGGTAAACAGGGATATGCCTTTGCTTCTGGAATGGCTGCAACAGCAACTATTTTAGAATTACTTGATGCGGGAGATCATGTTATTGCAATGGATGATCTGTACGGCGGCACTTTTCGTTTATTTGATAAAGTAAGAAAGCGCTCCGCAAACATAGAATTCTCGTTTGAAGACTTAAGCGACTTAAGTCATTTGGAAAAAGCATTACGGCCTAATACTAAAATGATTTGGATTGAATCACCGACGAATCCAATGTTGAAAGTGGTCGATCTTAAAAAAATTGCAGAATTTGCAAAAAAACACGATTTGATTGCTGTTGCAGATAACACATTTGCGACGCCATACAATCAGCGTCCATTGGCATTAGGGTTTGATATCGTTATGCACTCTGCGACCAAGTACATTAATGGACACTCGGATATGGTTGGCGGAATTGCTGTCGTTGGTGATAATGATGATTTGCGTGAACGTCTGGCGTTTTTACAAAATTCTGCTGGTGCAGTAGCCGGGCCATTTGACAGTTATTTGGCGTTGCGTGGTGTAAAAACACTGTCATTAAGAATGCAACGTCACAACGAATCTGGATTGCGCATAGCAAACTGGTTAGAAGCTCACCCTGAAGTTGAGAAAGTTTATTATCCTGGACTCGACTCTCACCCTCAACACGCATTGGCAGCGGAGCAGATGAGTGGATTTGGAGGAATGATTTCGATTGTAGTGCGCGGTGGACTGGCGAAAGCGAAAAGCTTTATGGAAAACCTCAATGTCTTTACGTTGGCTGAGAGCTTGGGCGGCGTGGAAAGTCTTGTTAATCATCCTGCGATCATGACGCATGCTTCAGTTCCAAAAGATATTCGAAAGGCATTGGGCATAATCGATGGTCTTGTGCGTCTTTCGGTTGGAATTGAAGATCCTGAAGATTTGATGAAAGATATCGATCAAGCATTACGAAAATAATTTTGTTATTTGAGTAAATGAAAAAGCCGCTTACGAAGCGGCTTTTTTGTAATAGTGTATTTTTTCTAACAATGTGTATGAATTGTGTAAGCCCTATGTATTGTGGGGCGGACTGAAAGTGACAACATTAAGTTCTACTCTTTATCGAACTTTAAAAGGTTAGCGGGTGCGTATTGATCGGTTAAAAGATCGCTGGTTTGATCCCAATCTTTTTTGGTCTGGATGTGATCGAGCAGCCAGTCAACGTCGACTCCATATTGCTCAAAAGTTGATTCCCATCGTGTAGCGTTTAATTCTAACTTGCTTAGTTTAATAAGCGGTTGTTGAGCCGGCGCGAGAACGATTCGGTTTCCTGTATTTTTCCGTTTAACATTGTAAAAATCGCCGTATACTGAATGATAAGTAGCCGACTCATAGGCATAGAGCTTACTCTGACTGAATGTATTTGCCGTAATTATTCCAGTTTCCGACAGAACAGATTTAACCTCTTGTAGAAACTCTTGAGTCATCAAATGTTCTGGAATGTAATCGCCATTAAATGCGTCCAAAATTATCCAGTCGAAGGATTCCTTTTTTAAGGCGGCACGTTTTATAAATAGACGGCCATCTCTTTCAACGGTTTTAATTCTCGGACTTTCCTGATACTCAAAATATTGTTTTGCTAACTTGATTACGGCAGGATCGATTTCTACCGAAGTGATTTCGGCGTTCGGTAGCATTTCAGAAAGTGCCATTGGAAGGGTGCCACCGCCGAGTCCGATAACCAGTATTTTTTCTGGATTGGCGTTGTACAGTAATCCTGTCAAAATAAGTTTGGTGTAAGAAAAAACAAATCTTTTGGGATCATTTTCATCTTTGCAAGTTTGATACGGTGGATTTTCTTTTCGTGTTTCGAAAACTAAACAAGTGAGATCACCTTCTTTGACGACACTAATATTTCGGTACAATGACTTTTCGGTATGAACAGTCTTCGCATCAGCGTATGCGAGTAAACTGACTGTCACGAGTAATACTGACACGCAAAATAGAACAGGTTTATGCATGGTTGCCTTCCAGTATAAGGCGATTGCCTGCAAGGTAATGTCTTGCAATTGCCGATAATCCGCAGCACAGATAGGTAGCAAAGATAAACCAAAGTATGGTGTTTATTTCGAACCAAAGTACGAGATAAAACGAGGTCATAATAGTACCTAATGCGCTACCGATGGTTGAAACGAAATATAAAAATCCAGCCGTTTGGCCACTGCTTTCAGCATTGATGACCAATAATCGAACGGAATATGGAGCAATCATACCCATAACGACGGTTGGTAAGAAAAATAATCCGCTGGCACCAAGTAATGAGCCATATCTGGGATCGGAAAAGTGTTCAAAAATCCACTCCATGATGGCTTCGCCAAAAAATATCATGGGTAACAAGAGTAATGCTGAGCCTAAAAATAAGGAGCCGTATTTTAAATTATTGGGAGAACGAATTGACCATCGTCCGCCGAGTAAGTAGCCAATAGAAAGCGCTAACATAAAAATAGTGATAATACTGCCCCAAACATAAATACTACCACCAAAGAAAGGAGCCATTATTCTGCCTCCTAAAAGTTCGACGGTCATTATGGAAAAGCCAGAGCAAAAAGCTAAAAATAAAATGTGCGCGCGATACATATATTTCAACCTATTTTATTGTTGTCAGGTATCCTAACATTATTTTGTTGATTGGTTGAGAGAATAAAGTAACCATGATTTACAGAATTGTTTTCTGAATAAGTTCGTTGTATTTTGATTTGAGAGCACTCCATAAATAAGGTTTTAAAGTGTCGTTACTTTCCTGAAGGCCATTTTCATAAATGTCGACTAGTTTTTGAACAAGTAGTGACGAATCCTTGCCTGTGTTGGAGTATAAACATTGAGTTGGAACATATTCTGGATAAGCCACCCGTTCTGGGCAGAGGGGAATACAACCCTCGGCCATCGCCTCCTGTAGGGCAAGCCCTTGAAAGTCGTGGTACGCACTTGAAACAACAATATCGGATTCCCTTAAACACAGTTCATAATTTTCCCGTGATTGAAATCCCCAACGTTTTATGTGGGCAATGAGTTTAGTTTTTGCTTCATCAAAAATTGGTGGTATTTTGCGAAATGTTTGCCCAACAATATTGACTTCAAAAGGAATGTTTCGCTGTTGGAGTTCAATTAACGCCTGAAAAAAATCTTCCGGATTTTTATCGTATTCCCATCGATGGTTCCACAAAATTTTAAGGGGTTTATGGGCTTCTAATTTCCGTGGGGTTATGACCTCTCGGTTGATGGGAACTGGCAGTACGGCCGTTTTATGATTGATAGATTCGAGCAGACTTTCGGGGATACCGTCGGGTAATTTTTTTAATAGTTTTTCAGCACCAGCCATAAATGTTGATTTGTTGTAGTTGGAGTTAAAAACGACTTGAGTTGCGCAGGCTGCATTGTAAATTGCGAGAAGTTCCAGATGCACATCTTGTTGTTGTTTTTGTGAAAGTGGATAGGCAAATTGATTTTCATGGAAGTAAACAATGGTTGGTGTTGCAGCCAAATTTGGACGAAATCCCTTTAGCGCGCTTATATCTACCATCGATGTGGCTATTATCAAGGAGTAGGTGGTGTTTAATTCTGAATAGTTCCCCAATCCCCACGTGAGGCTATTGCCTCGTACTCGCCAGGCAAAATGTCGTGCCGGCAAAGTTAAATAGGTCCATTCATAGTCATCAAGTTCTGATTGTAGCAACTTACACCAATACCGGTGGCTAGGTGTATCGTAGGAAGATAAGAGTAATACTCGTGGTTTGGTCATTAAAAGATGCCTTTATGAGCAATGTTTTCGGTATTTTTGCGTGCTTAAATATCTCAATAGTTTACTTTGTTAGGATATTCGCCCTTGTTCTTGTAAGAGATATCTCACAGAGTTGTGAGATATCCTAGTGATAATGCTTGAGTGAAAGGGACAAAAACCGACACGCTGTTTTGTAACATATTGAATATAAAGAATAAAGCTGCATTGTATAAGTTGTCTCCTAGGATTGAGTTTACGATTTTTTTAATTTCCGGGATTGTTAAAAATCATCAAAACGGTAACATTTCAATTGTGGACAGGGAAATGGAAAAGCATGAAGCACGCGCAAGCGACACAGTCTACAGGGATGCAAATGAGGTATTTGCAAACAAGGGAAACAAGGGCAGGACAAACAGCGCTTGATGAATTGGAATTTAGGGAAAGCTTCAGGAACTAGACGGAACTGGTAACGGAATATTCAGGAAATGAGTTAAATCTCGCGAAAAAGGCAGCTTTCAGCTGCCTTTTTTGTTTTTTGCGTATTAAGTTTTCCTCTCTTTTGCAATATCTATTGCAAATCATTTCAAAACAGTCTTTTTGACACGGATTATTGCATTCGCTGACAGTTTGTCATATTTACTTGTGCCATCCTGTTTCTACAGTGAAGAGACGTTACCCGCGAACTCTTTTTAGTTGTTACTGAGGAAATAGTGATGAAAAATTTAAAGTTATTAAAAGCAAGTATGCTGGTGGTGCTAGGAGCAATCATGTCGGTCAATGCGAACAGTGAAGAACATGTTTTGGTGATTAATGGCACATACCAAATTCCTGTTCAAGCTGCCATTGCGTTAGAGGAATTAAAGCATGAATTTTATGAGAAAGACTGGAAAGCTGAAGCGATGAGAGTGATGCAAAACTCCCTCGACGATATTGAAAAAGGTTCTCTACAAATTCCGGCACTTACGAATGAAACGCAAACTAACAGTGTTCCTGAGTTAATCGAGCTGACAGAATTATCCGATTAATTTTGTATCTCTTGAAACAACTTGGCAATTCCAGGCAGTCGTTTTGACTCTGGCTTTCGTAATTCTTTTATCAGAAACCGTGAAGGATGAACCAACTCACGTAATCGCTCGGTTGTTGGCATAGAACGGTTACTTATGTAGCCCTTAATTATTTCTGCGCAAAGGAAACTGCTGGTAATTCCTCTAGCACCGTGAGCCAGATTTACATATAAGCCAGGCCAGTGTTCAGCGGTTGAGTAATTTGATGCTCTTTTTCCCTTCCATAAGTCGTTATATTCGCTTTTAGCCGATTGCAGTTGAATAAGAGGACCAACGAAAGGTAAGCGATCAACTGAACAATAGCGAAATCCAACTTTTCCAGACAGTGTTTGTCCATTTATTTGACTGTCAGTCAATTTTTCCAACTGTTCTAATAGTAAATCTTGAGAATTTGTTAATAATTGTTCTTCGTGATTGTTGTGTTCGAAAGTTGCACCGACGTACAGTGATGATTCGTCTTGAGGAATTAAATAAATATCATCGCAAATCACTTTTTCAGGTAAGTTAAAAGGTAAAGAGTTTCTATTAAGTTTGCACGTTTGGCCGCGAACGGTGATTGCGGGCAAAAAGTTTTGGGGTAGTAAATGGTTCGCTGAGAAGCTATTGCAGACAATCACTGAGTCGAAAATAAATGTTGTTGCATCACAAAGTAGTTGCCATCCTGACTCAAGAAGCGTCAAACTTTTTATATCGGCATTGCATGAGACTTTAATGTTCTTGTGCTTAATGAGTTTTTCGCAGATTTTCTGGGGAAAGACAAAGCCAGAACAGGGAAAATATAAACCTTCTTTATCTTTTAAGGCTTCGAATGCCTGATGTGTTTGAGGCGGAGATACATGGGTGAACCAACGCTGAGTTTCTGGGTTTCTTTTAAAGTCTTTTAATAAACCAGTGACATCATCCTTTGTCGGTTGAAGTCGAATAACTCCTGTTTTTCTAACATATTCATTCAACTGATAGTAATCGAAATCATGTAGCAATTGATGATAAGCTTGTAGAAAAAATTGAGTGGTTAAGTTAATGTCTTTCGATAAAAAAGGATAATAAATGCCAGCACTGTTTCCTGAGGCACCAAGCGCAACAGCGTTATCTTTTTCAAATAAATGAACACTAAAGCCTGCGTCGGCCAGCTTTCTTGCGGTTGTACAACCAGCAATTCCGCCACCAATTATGGCGATATTTTTTGGGACCTGTCGTTTCTGGTATTGAAACCAAGGGGCTGACGGTTTAATTTTTGGCTTGCTTTCATGTTTTGATGCCGGTTGCTCTGATAAATGGTTTATTTTATCTAGAGTGCCAATAAGCATTTCTCGTTTGTGACCAAAACCTTTTCGCTTCGTAACATTAAATCCCGCTTCTACCAGTCCTCGTCTTACAAATCCAGCAGCAGTAAAGGTTGCGAATGTAGAGTTGTTTGCAGAACATTGTGCGACTTCCTTAAATAACTGTCTTTCCCACAAATCTTGATTTTTAGCAGGAGCAAATCCATCTAGATACCAAGCATCTGACTGATGATTGTTTGTCCGCCAGTGTTCGAAGGCATCAACAACATCCATCCATAATAAATTCAATGTTGCATTATACTGAGGGTACTCGATTTTCCAAATACCTTTGAAAGGTAACGGATAGTGTTTCACAAGAGGTTTGGCGTATGGATTGAGATCAGGCCAATAATCGATTGCTTGTTTCAGGTCGGTAAGTGTCAGTGGAAATTTTTCGACAGAAAAATAATCAAGATGTGAGTGGCTGGTATTTTGAGTGTGCCAAAATTTCAATGTCGAAAGAAAGTTTAACCCTGTGCCAAATCCAAGCTCAGTAATAATAAATTTAGATTTTTTTCCTGATGACCAACGTTTATGTAAATGATTTCCCTCGATGAAGGTGTATAGCGTTTCCTGTAATCCATCTTGCCGGGAAAAATAAATATCATTAAAGACTGTGGAAAAGGGGACACCATCACGCCAATCAATCGATGCATTTTCAAGTAGGGCGGGATTCATATTAAATAAATTATTTAACTCTTCACCAGTTGTAAAAACTCTGTTCGGGTTGCTTGGGATTTTCGGAATTGACCGAGCATTACCGAAGTTGTCATGATTGAGTTTTGTTTTTCGACACCGCGCATCATCATGCACATATGTTTGGCTTCAATGATAACAGCACAGCCAGCGGCATGGGTTACTTGCATTACGGCATCCGCAATTTGCTTGGTAAGATTTTCTTGAATTTGTAATCGGCGACCGAACATATCGACGATACGTGCAATTTTCGATAAACCAATGACTTTACCGGTTGGAATATAAGCGACATGGCATTTCCCAATAAAAGGCAATAAGTGGTGTTCGCACAACGAGTAGAGCTCAATATCTTTGACGATAACCATTTCGTCATTGTCGCTTTCAAAAATAGCGTTATTGACCACTTGTTCCAGACTTTGATGATAGCCCTGAGTCAGAAAGTTCATGGCTTTGGCGGCTCGTTGAGGTGTATCTTTTAGCCCATCGCGACTTACATCTTCGCCAAGCTCTGACAAAATCGCTTGATAGTGTTCTGCTAATTTATCGGTCGGTTGATTCTTGTTGCTCATAAAATGCCTAATTGATTTTTTATACGATAGTTGTAATGTGTAAACTATTAAAGCCAAGTGTGTATTGGCGGCTATCGGTGTATTTTAGCTAATCTTGTCGCCATTTGGATAGTTTGAAGCCCTAATTCACGGATAATAAGTTATAAAATAAGAAGCCTGATGAATAATCAACCTGTTTTCGTGGTCGATGAGGCCATTCCTTTTATTGTCGATCTTCTCAAAATGGATGAAGGACTGGGTGAGGTCATCGCTTTACCTGCTTCTGCGATCACCAGTGAGTCATTAAGAAATGTCGATGCTTTGATTGTGCGTTCTGTTACTCCAGTCAATGAAAATCTATTGAGCCAGTCTCGAATCTCCTTTGTGGGAACGGCAACTATTGGAACGGATCATTTAGACATTGATTGGCTAGATAAAAAAGGCATTCAATGGCAATCAGCCCCCGGTTGTAATGCACTGGCAGTTGTCCAATATGTAATGAGCGCTATCGCCTGGTGGGGATTTAATAAACAGCTGGAGGATTTTAGCTGTCTTACTGTAGGAATAATAGGTCATGGTGAGATAGGAGGAAGATTAAGGAGGTTGCTTGAATATTTACGATTGGATGTGCTGGTACATGATCCTTTAAAATTAGCTGAAGAGAAAATCGAAGAATCTGTTTCTTTGGCGGATTTATTTCACAACAGCGACATTATTACATGTCATGTGCCTCTTATATTGTCGGGTAAGTATAAAACATTAAACATGCTTGATATCCCTTCTTATTTATCGCAAGCCAGTAACAAGTTGCTCGTTAATACTTCTCGAGGAGGTATTATTTCAGCTGATTCGCTACGGCGTTGGAAGCAAAAAGGAGGAAGTTTGGCGATAGATGTTTGGCCTGAAGAGCCTCAAGTTGATAAGAGTCTGGTACAGCTTGCTGATATAGCAACGTCACATATTGCAGGTTACTCTTTGGAGGGGAAGTTAAAAGCTTCTCAGGAAGTACTAAAAGCAATAGAGTCTCATTTTGGAAAGCTGAGTTTAGAATTAACGAGCGAGAGTCTTCCTCCGCTTCAGAGAGTCGATATTGATAAGTTTGATATACCGTCTCAAATGACGAAAGAGAAGTTCCTGTATCGTTCCTTTATTAAGTCCTACCCAATTTTTGAAGAGTCGAAAAGCTTTAAACAAGACTATACATCAGGCACTTTTAATTTTTCGAAAATAAGAGATAGTTATAATTTACGCCGTGATTATAGTGGTCAAGTATGGAACACTGATTCACTAGAGCCGACTCAGAAAAAGGAAATTATAAATTTAAAACATTACTTAGAAACGCTGGTGTGAGCATTACGTCTTTATTGATTTAATGAAAATGGAAGTTCTTTACAAGCATTTCTTCCGTTTTCTTTAACCCAGTATACGGCTTTGTCGGCATTAAAGATTAAAGCGTCACAGATCTCTTGATTGCTACCCTGAGTAACTTGGGGATGCCAAGTTGTGCAACCAATGGAGCAAGTTATATGAAAAGGTTTTCCCCTTGTCGATGAAAGGGTTTGTCTGGCAATCATCACGCGAATTCGTTCAGCAATTGAAAGCGCAATATTTTCGTCCGAATTGGGTAAAATGATAGCGAACTCTTCACCGCCGTATCGTGCCAATAAATCGGTGGCACGTAAGTTTGGAATGATTGCTTTTGCAACATATTCGAGAGTGTAATCACCTGTTGAGTGTCCAAAGTTGTCATTGATTTGTTTGAAATGATCAATATCAATGAAAAGACAGGAAAGAGGTGAGAGCTCTCTTTCTGCGCGAGAAATTTCTTTATTTAAAGCTTGATATAAACAACGTCGATTCTTGGTTTTTGTTAATGGATCGGTCAGGCTCAGATGCTTTAATTTGTCACTGTTAATCGTGTTTTCTAAACAGACGGCAACAACCTGACAAAAGTGTTGATAAAAGTCTGTGGACATTTCGGGAGAAAACCTATCAGGGTTTTCGCTACCAAGTTGGTAACTGCCTAATAGCACACCGTTACGGATAAGAGGCAACATGATTAAAGACTTTATTTGATTGCCATTTGTAAAGAGTCTGCGTGCCAACAGATAATTTTTTTTATATAACTGCGTAATAAATCCCTTCGGGTAAAGCTCTTCAATATCGTGCAGTTCTTTAGTGAAAGTTACTTCATCGAGTTGCGCTTCGGGGTATATTTCCCTTAATAAATTTTGTGACTCACCGTAAGGATCATAAACAAAGACGCTGGCTGCTTCGACATCGAGTCGCTGTTTAAAATCGTTGGCTAGTTGATGAAATAATAGGGGCAATGATGCTGTGTTGAGCAAATCAAACTCAAGGCGGTGAAATTTCTTCTGAATCGACGTGTTTTTCTCTGCTTTGGAAACCAATGATTCAAGTAGCGATTTTAAACGCTCATTCTCTTGTTCCAGCGAACCGAGTTGACTGTTTGCTTGGTGAATAATTGCCATTGGTTATAAGTGTCGCCAGTTAATTCTACACGGTTATAAAAAGACGAGTTTTTGCAGAATAAATTCTGTTTTTGGAATTAATTTGTGAAAATTCCACTTTAATTTTATACCGCTTTTCATAAAGATACAGGAATTGGCCAGTTTATTTTTGCGAAACGGTTCATCATTTAGTGATAGGAAACTATAATGTCTCTATACTGTATGAACTTTAAATGAAATCCAACCAACATTTGAGAGCGCCGAATGGGTGAAGTCAAAGACAAAGACGAAATTGAGTGGACTAGTGTCGCGGTAGATCGCAGAGTCGGAGATCGACGAGCGGGAATTGATCGCCGGCAAGTGAAAGGACGCTCAATTACCGTACCTGACATGCGCTCCGGTATTGATCGTCGCAAACACGACCGTCGAAAAACGGTTCGTTTGACAATCACTGGCCGAGCGATGGATATCTAATTTTAAGTGGTATTTCTACATCTCTTTCAATGTTTTAAGAAGCCGCTCACCTGCTTTCGATAGTGGGCGCTTTTTATGATGAATTAAGCCCAATGTTCTTGTTAAATCAAAATCCAGGTGATTGATAAGTTTAAGCTTTGGATTATTTAACGCCTCGGGCAAAACACTCCAGCCTAAATCACATTCGACCAATGTTTTTATCGTTTCCAAATAATCACCTGCTCGAACTTCATTGCAATGAACTTGTTTCTCTTTCAAGTAGGTAATAATGGCTTCTCGAGTAAAGGTTTTTTTCTCGGGCAAAATAACAGGGTAATCATTAAGGTGCTGGTAGTGAAGCTTCTTAATAGAAGCCAGTTCACTATTACTCGCACAAAATACCCTTAATTTATCTTGCCAAATCGTAAAGGCTTTCACTTGTTTGTCTATGTACTTTGGTAAGGTAAGCAGTGCGCACTCAATTTCTCCGTCAAGAACGCCTGCGTATGCTTCTTCAGAGTCCATAAACTGGACGCTTAAATCGATGTCTGGGAAATTCTGACGCAAATGTTGAAGAATGGGTGGCAGTCGGTGTAAGCCAATATGGTGACTGGTCACAATACTTAATGGACCGGAAATGCCTTTATTTAAGTTTTTAATCTTTTGCCGGGTAAATTCGATTTCCCGAAGAATTTTTGATGCCTCTAACTTTAATAATTTTCCAGCGGAGGTGAGTTCGATTTGATGGCCGACTCGATCGAATAACAAACACCCCAAATCATCTTCCAAACTTTTGATCCGTTTGCTAACCGCTGGTTGCGTTAAAAATAAGTGTTCCGATGCTTCTGTAAATGATCGAAAACGAGCAACAGCAAGAAAAACTTTCAGTGATTGATAGTCCAATTCTGTCTCTTTTTAATTCATCCCAATAGTAAACCTATTTTAAATCATAACTAAAGGTTATGGAAAATATAATAAATATGAATTTGTCTTATGCTGGACTAAGCATTAGTCTTTTAAATAAGTCAACGAAATCAGGCCAGCAAAATGAGTGTTTCAAAAACTTTATACGATAAGCTTTGGGAGCAACATAAAATCAAGGAGTTAGAAGGCGGGTTATCACTCATTTACATCGATCGGCAACTGCTCCATGAGGTAACGTCGCCTCAGGCATTTGAGGGATTAAGGCTGGCTGGAAGGCAGCCTTATCGAACGCAAGCGAGTTTGGCAGTGCCTGATCATAATGTCCCTACGAAGGAAAGACACCGTGGCATTCCCAATCCTATAGCCCGAATACAAGTCAATACACTTGAAGAAAATTGTAAATCCTACGCCATAACACATATCGGGATGACCGATAAGCGTCAAGGTATCGTACACGTTATCGGACCTGAGCAAGGCGCTACATTACCAGGAATGACTATTGTATGTGGTGACTCTCACACAGCGACTCACGGAGCATTCGGTGCTTTGGCATTTGGTATTGGAACCTCTGAAGTAGAGCACGTATTAGCGACACAAACGTTACGCCTGCAAAAATCCAAAAATATGAAAGTTGAAGTTCATGGTGAGCTACAGCCTGGGGTAACAGCTAAAGATTTGATTTTAGCCATTATTTCTGAGATTGGAACTGCAGGAGGTACTGGATATGCAATTGAGTTTACTGGTGAAACAATTAACAAGTTGTCAATGGAAGGGCGAATGACGCTGTGTAATATGGCCATTGAAGCTGGCGCCAGAGTCGGATTAGTTGGGGTTGATGAGAAAACAATTGAGTATGTAAAAGATCGACCCATGGCGCCCACCAATGAGGATTGGAATCGAGCCGTTAATTATTGGAGAACGCTACATTCCGATGATGGCGCAACGTTTGATAATGTTGTTGTTATTGACGCCTCTACGATTGCTCCCCAAATCAGTTGGGGAACGTCTCCTGAAATGACTATTTCAGTCAATGATCTTATTCCTGATCCTGATGAAGCTATCAACAAGGCTGTTCAAAAAAGTCAGCAACAAGCGTTGGGTTATATGGGATTAAGTGCTAAAGAGTCGTGGCAAAATATCGCATTGGATAAAGTTTTTATCGGATCTTGCACAAATTCTCGGATAGAAGATTTGCGTGCAGCGGCGCAGACGATTCAAGGGCGAAAAGTCTCACCGACGATAAAATTGGCCATGGTGGTTCCCGGCTCGGGTTTAGTTAAAGAGCAGGCGGAAGCGGAAGGGCTCGACAAAATTTTTCTAGAGGCGGGATTTGAATGGCGAGAGCCAGGATGCTCTATGTGTCTGGCTATGAATGCTGATCGTTTAGCACCAAAAGAGCGTTGTGCTTCAACTTCTAATCGAAATTTTGAGGGGCGACAAGGTAATGGTGGGCGAACACACTTAGTGAGTCCTCAAATGGCAGCGGCGGCGGCCATTCATGGACACTTTGTAGATGTTCGAAATGATTTACTACAAAAGGAGTTTTAGCATGGAGAAGTTTAATTTGATCCGGTCTATCGTTGCACCAATCGACCGGTCCAATATTGATACTGACGCCATTATACCTAAGCAGTTTTTAAAGTCTGTAAAGCGTTCCGGATTCGGCCCATATCTTTTTGACGAATGGCGCTATCTTGATACTGGTGAGCCAGAAATGGACTGTTCGCAACGACCAATAAATACAAGTTTTGTGCTGAATCAAGATGAGTTTAAAGAAGCTCAAGTGTTGTTAACGCGAGATAATTTTGGCTGTGGATCGAGTCGTGAGCACGCGCCATGGGCTCTCGAAGACTTTGGTATTCGAGTCATAATTGCATCAAGCTTTGCCGATATTTTTTTTAGTAACTGTTTTAAAAATGGCATTTTACCTTTGGTATTAGCTGAGCAAACAATCGATGAGTTATTTCAATTAACGCGGCACAGAAACATTCATGTGACAGTCGACTTAGAAAACCAGTTACTCATTGTTGATGATGACAAAACAATATCTTTTGAAATTGATGTTGTGAGAAAGGAGTGCTTGCTGGAAGGCATGGATGATATTGACCAAACTTTACAGCATTTATCCGATATTCGTTCATTTGAAGCTGCTTATCGAAACCGATTTCCATGGTTGTTTTAAACCAATGAAAGTTAGACATTAAGGGAAACGAATTTTATGACGAAGAAAGTATTGTTGTTACCAGGCGATGGTATTGGACCTGAAATTGTTGCTCAGGCTGAAAACGTCCTGATTCATTTAATTGAAAATTTTGACCTTGATGTCGAATTAGACACTGACGTTGTTGGCGGCGCAGCTTATGATTTAACAGAGACTCCTCTTCCGGAGCAAACACTCAATAAAGCGTTGCAAGCCGACGCTGTTTTATTGGGAGCCGTAGGAGGGCACAAGTGGGAACCATTGGAGCGAGAAGTTCGTCCTGAAAAAGCCTTGTTAGATTTGCGATCTCGATTGGAGTTATTTGCCAACCTTAGGCCTGCCATGTTGTATCCTCAATTGGTAAATGCTTCCAGTTTAAAGCGCGACCGTATCGAAAATTTAGATCTTATGATTATTCGTGAGTTGACGGGAGGTATTTATTTTGGGGAACCTCGAGGAGTGTTTGAGGAAGGCGGCGAGAGAGTGGGGATCAATACCTATCGTTATTCTGAAAGTGAAATTGAAAGAATTGCTCATGTTGGATTTAAAACGGCTCAGTTGAGAAATGGCCGATTATGTTCGGTCGATAAAGCAAATGTTCTTGAAGTCACGGAGCTCTGGCGAGAGGTTGTCACCGAGGTTGGAAAGGAATATCCCGATGTAGAACTCTCTCATATGTACGTCGACAACGCGGCGATGCAATTGGTTCGTGCTCCAAAACAGTTTGATGTTATTGTTACAGGTAATATGTTTGGTGACATACTGTCCGATGTCGCAGCAATGTTAACTGGGTCAATCGGTATGTTGCCGTCGGCAAGTCTGGATTCGAATGGAAAAGGATTATACGAGCCTGTGCATGGTTCTGCACCTGATATTGCTGGACAAAACAAAGCGAATCCTCTGGCAACCATCATGTCAGTGTCACTCATGCTTCGCTATAGCTTGAATCGGGCTGATTTGGCCAATCGAATTAATCTTGCTGTTGAAAATGTGTTAGGTAATGGTGCCAGAACATTTGATATTGCAGAAGGTGAAACCTATATTTCAACGACCGATATGGGGGAGCAAGTGGTTACGGCCATAAAGTAACGACATTTCACATCATTACTCAATGTTAAGCCGAGGCTTACCGCATACAGGCTAAGCTTTTTATGTATAAAAATAGATATTTTTAATATCAAAATCCTATTTAAGTTCAACTTTAATCTGGTCGGCAAGTGTTTAGTTTAGAACATTGATAAATGATATTCGCATGCTTTTTAAGTACAAGGCAATGATTGGACTTACGATTTCATAATATTTAACGTTTCTTATCTATAGTAGATAGAACCGTGCGATGTTTGCGAGTTCTACTATACTATTGAGATTAGATTCTAACCTCTTACTGATGATGTCTCAGCCGCAGGAAAGTGTTCAACCTCTAATCGAACGTGTTACTTCAAGAATGCTCGTTTTACTTGAGAATGAGTTCAAGATTGCGGCGACAAATATTCGATATGACTTTAATGATGTTAAGCAGCTGAAGCTCAATTATTTAACCTCAATGATTGTCATCGAAGAACCTATGAGTGTTATTTTTGCCTTCAGTTTTGACGAACCTTTGGCTTATGCGGTTATGAAGTCTTACACAATAGAACTCGATGTTGATCCTTCCTCTGAATCACAATATGTTCAAGATTCCGCAGCAGATGTGATTAATATTGTTTTAGGTAATTCACTAACCAGTTTTCAAATTTATGATAAAGCAATTGAGTTAACTCCTCCGATTGTTTTAGTGGGTGCTAAAACAATATACCGAAAACAAACGGCAACCTTCTATTCTTCTGAAATAGAAACGGAGCAGGGAAATATGAAAATATTTTGCTTGGGACCTCAAGTGCTATTTGATCATAGACTGAATTACAAAGGAGATTAAGATGAGTAAGCCGTTAAGTTTTATGGTCGTCGATGACTCCTCCATTACCATAGAAAAGTTATCTTTTATTATTCACGACTTAGGCCATAATGTTGCGAGAACTTGCTCGACGGGTCAAGAAGCAGTTGATGAATATGGAGATGTGCAGCCAGATGTCGTAACTATGGATATTACAATGCCCCAGATGAATGGAATTGATGCCACGAGAAGTATTTTGCAAAAATATAAAGATGCAAAGATAATCATGGTAACTTCCCATGGCCAAGAGAAAATGGTGATGGATGCTATTGAAGCAGGTGCGGTTGGTTACATTTTAAAACCCTTCAGTCGAGAAAAGTTGGAAAATGTGATTAAAGAGGCTTCTTTATGAGCTCTAAAAATGGCAAAGAACTTTTTTCAGAGTTATTTGATGAAATGCCCTTTAATGTTTATGTTTCTGATGTGAAAACCTTCGAACTGGTTTTTGTGAACAAGCAATTAAGAACTACAATGACCAATGGGACTACTGGGAAGTGCTACAAAAGAGTTTATCAGTTCGAAGAACCTTGTCCTCATTGTCCTATAAAAGCTAACCCCGATATTCCCATTGAGCCTGATCAAGAAACAATTGTTTCTGAGTATTTTAATGAGCTTGATGATCGATGGTATCAATTGCAAGATAAGTATATTGTTTGGACTGATGGTAGAATAGTGAAGTATTCAATTGGTGTCGATATAACTGAACAAAAGAAGACGCAAAATCAACTAGCAGAGGCTCATGCTCAGCTTGCATTACGCTCGAAACATCTTGAAGTAAAATCGATTACCGATCCGTTAACGGGACTGTTTAACCGATATAAGTTAAAGGAAATTCTAGAGCGGGAAGTATCGCGATGCATGCGTTCGGGAGCTAAGTTGTCGGTAATACTCGTTGATCTCGATCATTTTAAATCCATCAATGATACCTTTGGGCATATTGTTGGTGATAAGGTATTACAACAAACAGCGGAAGTTTTAAAGCGTTCTCTTCGTTCTTACGATCATCTTGCTCGCTGGGGAGGAGAGGAGTTCGTTGTTGTATGTCCCGAGTCGCCATTACTGGCGGCGAAGCAAGTAGCAGAAAAATTACGAACGCAACTATTAGATACTGAATTCCCCCAGTTGAATCGAGTGACAGCAAGTTTCGGTATCGCCGAGTACATCAGTGAAGAGTCGATTGATGATTTAATATCTCGGGCAGATAAAGGGCTATATTGTGCTAAGGAAACGGGAAGAAATCGTGTTGTAGCCATGGAATGATAATGAGCATTGATGGTGTGACTTGTGAAAGATCTATCTTAAGAACTATCTTAAGAACTATCTCAAGAGTACTAATTGTTTTCTTTGCTCTAAGTCCGGTTGTTTTCTCTTCTATTAGTTTTTCAAATCAATCTCGGGATGATATCGAAAAAGCTTCTCAGTTCGACGAAATTAGCTTGTTATATGATTTCAATGAACAAGAAATTGAATTTATTAAGAATTCAGGACCAAAAACTTTGTGTTTTGTTTTTTTTGCAGGTCGACCTGATTTTGATCTAAGATACATGCGTTGGTTGATAGAGGATACTGGACTCTCTTTAAATTTGGGGCCTCCAGTTTCGTGGAGTGAAGGAATAGAAGCTATAAAAAATAAAGGATGTGATATTTTACCTGAAGCGACAAAAACGGAAGCAAGAAGTAAATCCTTCAATTTTACGCGTCCTTATTCAAGATTAAATCATGTGATCTTTACCAAAGCAGGACGAACAAGCCATAAGGAATTGCATGAAGTCCTGGATCAGAATCTATTAATATTAAAGAATAGTTATCTCATTCCTGTTCTCAAAGAGCTTTATCCAAATATTAAATTAGAAGAGGTTGAGCATGAGTATGAAGGCTTAAAAAAAGTAGATTCAAGTTATGCCTTTGGTTTTATAGGAAATGAAGTGCTTAATCAATCACCGTACCGTCAATCTTATCGAGACGTTATTCCATCAATCGTATTGGATAAGCAGTTTGATGACATTTATTCCTTTGCGACTCGAAAGGAAGAGATTCTTCTTCATCAAATTCTGGAAAAAGCAATAACAAAGAAAATTCAGGGGATGAATGAGAGACAGATGATGTTTCAGTTTTTAAACGACGATAGTTCATTGATCTCTATGAGTTACAAAGAGAAGAAATATGTTAGCGATAATCCTACTATTAGACTATGTCAAGTTAAACTAAATGAGGGTTCGGATACAGCAGTGAGCTTGGCGAAATACTTAACGAGAGAAACTAAATTAAATATAACAGTCAGTGAGCCTCATGAGTGGAGTGACGCGATCAACAAACTACTGAATGGTGAATGCGATTTATTACCGAATATTACAGAAACGGTTGAGCGAAGGAAATTACTAGCCTTTAGTAAGCCGTATATAAGAGTCAGTCGTGTATTAATTACGCTCAAAACACATCCTTTTTCTGGCGATATATCAAGCTACCAAGATAAGAGAATTGCTATCGTAAAGGGTGATATAGTCAAAGATGTTCTTCTTGCTAAATACCCTAATATTCAAATCACAGAAGTTATGACTCCTCACGATGCTTCTTTATTAGTCGAAAGTGGGGAGGTTGATGGTCAAATAGATGTGATAACAACAGCAGAAAATCTATTGTACATATACGACCTAGATGCTCTAAAGATAAATTTTAGATTGAGTAGTGAATATGATGATCTGCAAGCATTTGCTGCTCGAGAAGAAGATTCCGTATTAATGGAAATTATTAATAAGCATATTGATCTTTCAGACAAAACTAAAATTGCATCGCTATTAAGGGCTGAACCTCTAAAGAATATCTCCGATCAGTTTTTAAATAGTAGTGAACGTTCCTATCTAAGAAATAATCTAATAACAATATGTAATCCTAACCTAGGACAACCCATTAAGAATGTTGTTGATTATTTACTAGAAAAGACTCAGGCAAATTACGAGTTTAATGAGAGCACTACTTGGAGTGATGCGCTTGAGCAATTAAAACGAGGCGAATGTCATATGTTACCTCAAGCGAGTGAAACAAAAAAGCGTCGTGCAATAATGCATTTTACTCCCCCGTTTTATCAAGAAGAAAGAGGTATTTTAACCAGTAACGAACAACCGTTTATCCTTAATTTTAATGATTACGCTTCAGAAAAGTACGCTGTAATTAAAGGGGACGTTCTAGCTGAAAATCTATTGGAAGAATTTCCAACCATTGATTTGTCTTATGTAAAAGATACGGAGACGGCTGTTGAACTCGTATCTCGAAAAGAAGTCTTTGGATATATTGATAGCATAACGAATATTGTTAGTCGAATCGATAATAAGCACTCGGCATTGGTTAAGATATCCGGAACATTGCCAGAAAAATATAACGATCAATGGTCTATAGCAACGAGAAAAGACAATCAATTACTCAATAGCATCCTAAGTAAATTGATAAGTAATTCGAATCCCAATGTCATTGAAAATATATTATTGGAATACAACCCGATAAAATATCAAAAAGGAATTGACTATCGCCTAATAACACAGGTTGTTATTATTTTCTTAATAGTCTTTGCTTCTTTTGTTTACTGGAATCGTCGATTGTCAGTTGTTAAAAGTAAAGTTAAAGTATTGTTGGATAGTTCAGGTGAGGGATATTTTTCCTTTGGAAGAAATCTTAGGGTAGATAGTGAATTTAGTAGAAAGTGCTTGGACATTTTTACAAAGAAATCAATGGATGATCAAACAGTTGATGAACTTTTGTTTCAAAATGATGGAGACTCCAAGGATACCTTCGTAAAAGGAGTTGGGTTGATATTCAAAGCGAGTGATGAAAAGAAGAGGCGAGTTTTTGCTGATTTATTACCTAAACGCTCAAACGTTAATAGCAGAATACTTAGCTTAAATTACTCATTATTGAAGAATCGTATTATTGTTATCGCAAAAGACATAACTGAGGAAATTAAATTACGAGAACAAATTGAAAAAGAGCATCTCGAGCAATGCATGATAGTCTATGCTTTAAGTCATAAAAATGAAGTACTGTTTATAAACCAAGAGCTAGAGGAGTTTTTGATCATAAATGATGTGAAAAATATTCAATCTGTCGATAAGAAAGCAGGTGTGTTTATTTATCAAAAGCTTCACACATTTAAAAGCTTATGTATGCAAATTTACTTTAACAGGACTGCAGACGTACTGCATGGTGTTGAGTCTTTACTACTTGAATTTATCAGCTCTGATGTATTAACTGACGACTTTGTTCAAAGATGTGAAATGGCTAGACAAGATTCATTTAATGCGCTCTATGCCGACCAGGCTGTTTTAAATACAGCATTTAATATCGAGTTTTTTCAGCAAAGAAATGAATATAAAATAAGCGAAGAGAAGCTTAACTCTTTAAAGAAGCTTTCTAATAGTAACAAGCAGTTATTATGCGAGTTAAATGAGATTCAGTATTTTAGTGCAAAAGAAATTCTAAAAAATCATATAAAGACGGTCAAGGAATACGCTAGAACAGTCGGTATAGATATAGATAAATCCGTGATCGAAGGTGTTGATATAAAACTCGATTCAAAATATCTATCATTTTTTTTATCGACAATACATATTTTTAGAAACATTGTTGCTCATGGAATTGAACCTCCTGAAGTAAGAGAAAAAATTGGGAAATGTGCGGCGGGACGAATCGAGGTTTGCATTTCAATAGAAGGTGATAGATTAAAGCTCATTATAGCGGACGACGGAAAAGGGATCGCATCAAGTATTGCCAATGGTGTTTCAAATAAAAGTAACAATACTAAATACCAAGAGGGCGATGAGGTTTTATGGGAAGAAGATGAGATACAAAAAATGTGCAAGAATGCGATACTACGTCAAACTGAAGTCACATTTCTATCTGGTCGGGGTACTGGTTTGTCGGCTGTTTTACGATACACTAAGTTACTCGATGGAACCCTTCGAATCCGCAGCGTACCGAATCAAAGTACTCACTTTGAATTCGTCATATCATTGAATCACGGTTATTCAATAAGCGATTGATTTTTAAAGAGCGTCTATTTTGACGCCTGCATTGTTTTTATGGATAAAACAATATAACCTGTTGCCACTTTGTTCTTAGTCTAAACAGCATTTTGCCAATTAAATAATGGTGATTGCTTTAAAGAATATTCATTAGATAGTGATCACCTCAAAATAGTGATCGCCTCAAAAACTTACGGAGAAAGTTGTGTCTAAAATATTAATCTATGGCGCTTATGGCTATACAGGGCAGCTGATTATTGATGAGGCCTTGCGACATAACCTTAATCCAATAATAGCTGGTAGAAGTGCAGATAAACTATCTGCTCTGAATTATCCCTTAGAAAGACGCGTCTTCAATTTGGATAATGTAGAATCAATTATAAAACAGCTGTCGGATATTGACATTCTTATTCATTGTGCGGGTCCTTTTTCATCAACGGCAGCACCAATGATGCAAGCCTGTCTTGCTAGTAAAACTCATTATACAGATATCACTGGAGAAATAAGTGTTTTTGAATTAGCACAATCATTTTCTGACAAAGCTAATAATTCGAACATTGTTATTTGTCCTGGTGTGGGTTTTGATGTAATACCTACCGACTGTCTGGCAAGTCAATTAAAAGAGAAAATGCCAGATGCAAAGTACCTTTCTTTGGGGTTTGATACCAGCAGCCGATTAAGTCCAGGTACTGCTAAAACGTCTGTTGAAGGTTTGGGGCAGGGAGGTAAAGTTAGAAGTGACGGAATTATTAAGTCGGTACCATTAGCGTATAAGTCACGCACAATAGATTTTGGAAACGGTTCGAAGAATGCAGTTACGATTCCTTGGGGAGATGTTTCGACAGCATTTTACTCTACGCGCATTCCTAATATAGAGGTTTATATACCTGTTTCTCCTCGTGGTGCAAAAAAGATGAGACGGTTGAACTGGATTAGACCAATTTTAAAAATGCCATTTGTGCAACGATATTTAAAGAAGCAGGTTGGTAACACAACGAAAGGTCCTGATGCATCAAAAAGAAAAAATCAAGGCACTTATGTGTGGGGCGAGGTAATCAATGAGAATGGAAAAATACTACAGGCGCGAATTAAAACAGCGAACGGTTATTCTTTGACGGCTTCGGGCGCTATTGAAATCGCTCGGTTTTTGATTGGTTATAATGGAACAGGTGGAGCCTTTACGCCAAGTACTTTAATTAATAATCAATTAGTGCATCAATTAGAAGGAAGCAGTGAAACTATTTTTACTGAACTAAAATAAATTTTAAATCCGCTCTATTTCAAAATAAATATTTAATTAATGGGCCGTTTCTGCAACAGGTTTTTTTATGGGAAGCTCGATAAAGAAAGTTGTGCCCATTTCTTTTTTGCTATTTACATAGAGTTTTCCATGATGACGTTCAATAATACCATATGATAAAGATAGACCTAAACCAGTTCCTTTACCGACCGGCTTCGTGGTGAAAAAGGGATCAAATATCCGGTTGATAATTTTATCGGGTATGCCTTTTCCATCATCTGCAACTTCGATACAAATATGGTCATCCCCTTTAAGATAGGTAGAGATAGTGATCGTTCCCTGGTTTTCTATAGCATGCCCTGCATTAACAAATAAATTCATTAAAACTTGGTTGAGCTGAGATGAAATACATTCTATTTCCGGTATTTCTCCAAAATTCTTAACAATTTTCGCTTTGTACTTGAGCTCGTTGTGCACGATATTTAATGTGCTGTCAATTCCTTGATGTACGTCATGCAATTGCCATTCGTGCTCACCTACTCGGCTGAAATCTTTAAGATCGCTGACGATTTTTTTAACTCGATTTACGCCTTCGAATGACTCTTGTAAAAGTTCAGTAATATCCTCTCTTAAGTAGTCCATATCAATAGCATTTTTAAGTTCTTCAATTTTTACCAAGTTATTTTCTGAAATGTCGTTAAGCAATTCTTCTGATGAATATAGATCAACAAGACGAAAAATATCAGTGATATATGAC
This sequence comes from Pleionea sediminis, assembly GCF_007570825.1. Taxonomy (GTDB): domain Bacteria; phylum Pseudomonadota; class Gammaproteobacteria; order Enterobacterales; family Kangiellaceae; genus Pleionea; species Pleionea sediminis. The sequence goes on from NZ_SUNB01000007.1 coordinate 70,698, forward strand.
TTTAAACTGGATAAATTGGAACTGATATAACCGACGGGATTATTAATCTCATGAGCAACTCCTGCTGCAAGTTGTCCAATGGATGCCATCTTTTCGCTTTGAAGAAGTTGATTTTGAGTATACTTTAATTCAGAAATTAGGGCCTTTTGTTCCTCTTGCTCCTTGATAAGCCGCTGATTTTGTTGTTGAATTGAACCCAATAGCTCTCTACGCTCCAGAATATTTTCAACACCATCACAAAACAATCGTACAATCATAGTTTGTAAAAGCGAGTAATTTTTATCACTTAAGAGGACTGCGGTAAAGCGACAGTTCCCGTTTATTTGCAAGGGAACGATAAGTGCGTGTAGACTCGAATCGCTATTTTCAGGATGTAAAGAATGTTTTATTAATCGCTCTTTATTTATTTCTCCTGTTTCAATTAATGTTGTTAATTTATTTTTTACACTGTTGTACAGTTTGTGATCGCCCTGTGTTGATAAGCGTTGAAAATCATTGTTTTCTTCAAGTCTCAATAAATAGGCATCTTGAACACTGACTAATGTTGAAAGTTGAAAAATCAGCTTTTGATAGAAATCTTCATTGGTGTGTTCTTGCGTTTCATCAACTCTAGATTCGTTAATCCAAGCAAGTGATTCCATCCAAATTGAACGCTCACGACTAATTCTTTGACTCTCTTTTTGATATTTTTTAGCGTTCTCGCTGGTTGAAACTGTATCGAGAAAAATGGTAATGAATTGATCGATGGCTGTTAGGGTTGTTTGATCCTCTTTGTCAAAAGCTTTGCTTTCATTTTTTCTAATTAAGACAATAATTAGAGACTGCGAATGAGAAATCTGATTTGAAATATAAACTCCAGAGTTGAAATCTTCTAATATTTTGGGATGGACGATATCTGATATTTTATCGACATCCGATCGTTCCAAAAATGTTAGATGTAGCGAAAGATGCATCAAGTCGAACGTTTCGAGTAGCGACCACTTTTCAAGTTCATAGGTTCCGTATTGAGATATTAAGTTGATTCTCTTGTCATCAATGCTGTTAATAAGCAAAATGCATTCATCAGAATGTGTCAGCTGTTGAATGGCTTTAATAATAGCTTCAGAACTTTCAAAGCTTTTTTCTTCTGCAATATTTACGATTGATGATTGGCAAATTTGAAATAAGCTTTTGTAGTCTTCGATGTTCATCGTTTATTTAAATATCATCGTCATCAAGATAAATAGCACCCGCATCGTCTCTTCTTACATGGGTGATCCCAGGGGAGTCTTTTTCGAGCTTGGATAACTCATCTTGTTGCTTATTAATAATTCTTTGCTGTTCTCGTACCTGATTAGCTAAGTTTTGATTGCTTTCCAGTAATTGTTGGTGGGCAACAGCTTCAATTAATGCTTGAGCTAACAGAATGTCATCCCATGGTTTAGGTATAAACTTGTGAATATGAACGCGATTAAGGGCATCTGCTAAACCATTTAAATCTATATTTGCGCTCATAATTATAAGCAAAGCGTTTGGGGCATTCAATTTTGCTCGTTCTAAAAACTTAATTCCATCCATTTCAGGCATTTTGTAATCAGAAATTATAATATTCCAGTGTTCGTTGGTTCTTTTGAGAGCTTCGACGGGTGAGGAAAGAGTTTCTATCTGCCAACCATATTTTCTCACACTTCGGTGAAATGCAGAGAGAATCATTTCGTCATCATCGACAATCAATATTTTGGTCATATCGTACCCTTTAGTAAGCGATATATATTCTTATTGGAGCACTGTGGAATTTCTCAAGTTTTTTAAGTTTCTCAATTAATAACTCATCAAGAGTTGTTCCTTTAGAGAGAAGTAGTTGACCTTTATTACTTACACAATCTCGACTGAGTACCATACCGTTGGCTAGCTGCTTAGAAGTTACCGATTTTTCTTTGACTTTTTTGATCGCTGCACTTTTAGTTGCTTTAACAAACGCATTAACTAATTTTTCATCATAGCGTTTCTCTTTACGTTCAAAAATATAATCTCTAGCTTCTGTAGCCGTGAGTTGCTTTTTCTGGAATACTCCCCATTGCAGGAAAAAATAGTCGACGACAATTGAAAGTAATTTTGAACTTTCAGGGATATCATCTCCTTCAAGGCCTTCGGGTTCACCGGAGCCATCAATATACTCCCGATGATAACGAATAGTCCTTCCGGTATCTGATAAGGAAGGAATGCTTAGTAAGGCAGCTTCGCCCAATACTGGATATTGATTGTATTCTTTTTTTAACTCGTCCGACAATAGATAGATTGGTTGATTGAACAGTTCATCAGTCATGGAAAGCTTTCCAAGTTCGAATAGTAAGCCTGCATGATAAACTTGCTTAATAAATACCGGATCACTAGTGACTTCTTTGGCAACCCTTTGCGCTAGAGCTGCCAGTTTTGAATAATCGAAACAGGAATTGCCACGCCGGGTTTGAATCACATTAGATAAAACTTTTACGATAGAGTCATGACTTTCTTCAACTTCTGACAACGCTTTTTCAAGCATCTCTACAATTTGCTGCAATTCGGCTGTGCGAGCTTTAACTTTATCTTCAAGTTTTTCGTTGAGTTCGAGTAGCTTCTTATTTTGTTTGTGAGTTACAGCTATGAGACGCTTACGTTCTTGCTCAAGAAAGTAAACTTTGAGTATCGAATCAACCTTGATGATCAGTTCAGTATCATCCCAAGGCTTGCTTAAATAGCCACTGATTTTTCCTTCGTTAACTGCTTTTATCGTCGAGTCTAAATCAGAATATCCAGTTAAAAGTACGCTATGTATGTGAGGATGCTTTTCTCTAACCGTTTTAAGAAATTCTGCGCCATCCATATTGGGCATACGCATGTCGGAAATCACTAAATTGATAGGATGCTCTTCGATAATCTTTAGGCCTTCAGCACCACTTTCCGCCAAATGTATAGTATGCGCTGTCTTTCGAAATGTCCGTCGAAGTGCAGAGAGAATATTTTTCTCATCGTCAACGCAGAGAATCTGAGCTTTATGAGAGGGTAAAGAGTCTAAAGTATTCATTATGCCACGGCGTTATTTTGTTCTAAATGAAGTTTAGCATCTTCTACAATCTTTTGTAGTTTCTCCTTATTAATCTGAAACTTATTAACAATATCAGAGTTCAAAGAATTACTAATGTCGCTTGTATTCTTATTGAGAATACTTAATGCTATTTCACTGGAAAGTGCAATGGCAGAAGATAATGGGTCGTTAGGTTCTTGGTATTGAGTTGGGTATTTTGCAATAGCTTCAACAACTGTTGTGGGCAGCTCCCAACTGGTTAAGATAGAAGCGCCGACATCTGCATGATCATGATTGAAAAAGCCTCTTTCCGATATAAAATCTGGTTCATTAAATTTATTCTGAAAATCAATGACTTGAGCGTAACGTCGACTGTCGGCCCAAACCATTACCAATTTTCCCATTTTATGAAGTATCGCTGAAGTAAACGCTGTATCTTTATCAATGTTCAAGTCGGATGCGATTTGTTTCGCAATAGAAGCCGACAAAATTGCATGATTGAGTTCGAATTCTCGATCAAAAAAGTCAGGTAGGGTGTCTTCATACTTTAAGAATAGAGAAGTCGAGTAGATCAAATTTCTTATAGAGTGTCGGCCAAGTAATACGCATGCATCTTTAATTGATACGACTTCTTTAACTATTCCATACAGCGGTGAGTTGGCCAGTTTTAATATGCTCGATACTAAAGATGCATCGCCTGAAATAGTATTGGCGACATCTTCAATCGAAGTTTCAATGTCATTAAGTTGAGATAATGATCGTTGTACGGTTTGATTTAATGGTGGATATTTCTCGGCTAGTTGAATTATATTAATCACAATTTAAATTCCTATTTGCCGTATTGTTATTTGTTGTTTTGAATAATTAGCTGTAAATAAATAGTAATAATATATTAGTTGCTTTTGTGACACTCGTGTCTTCACAAGAGAGGCCTTGTTACCATTTATATGATTCATACTGCATTGTCCTTGACTAACGCTCTTTGTTATCTTTTGTCTGTTTTTACTTACTAAGTACTATTCACTGCTTGTTTAAGGGCAAGCTTCGGTAAATTGATAAGAAATTCTGTTCCAACTCCAACCTGGCTGGAGACTTTAATATCTCCCTTGTGTTTTTTTATAATTCCATATGAGATAGATAATCCGAGACCAGTTCCTTGTCCTATAGGTTTCGTTGTAAAAAAGGGTTCGAATAATCTTTCTAAGTTATCTTCTGGAATGCCTTTGCCAGTATCTTTAATTGAAATATATAGGTTGTCTTTATCATCATAAGTTTTGATAGTGATAGTTCCTTTTTCTTCAATTGCATGACCAGCATTGACCAATAAGTTCATAATCACTTGATTGAGCTGGCCAGGATAACAAACTTGGTCAGGAACGTTTCTAAGCTCTTCGATAACTTCACACTTGTATTTTAAATCATTCCAAACAATTTTTATGGTTTGTCGAATGCAGTCGTTGATATTGGCGGGATAAGCCTCTTCTTCCTGACTCACTCTTGAAAAATCCTTAAGACTCTGAACAATGTCTTTAACTTTTTTCATCCCAAAAATGGATTCTTTGATAAGTTCATCCAGGTCATCTTGGATGAACTGTATATCGATATCTTTCCCAATGTTGAAAAGAAGATTGAAATCATCGGCAAGAGGAGTGTCATGAAAGCTTTCAGATTTTGAGAGTAACTGGCCAGATTGAGCGAGATAGCGATTTAAATCGCTAATGTAGTTTTTAAGTGAGTTTAAATTGCTGTTGACGTATCCAAGAGGGTTGTTAATCTCATGGGCAACTCCGGCTGCTAGTTGGCCAATTGATGCCATCTTTTCCGATTGTACGAGTTGAACCTGGGTTTTTTGCAGCTCAGATACTTGTTCCTTTACTTTCTTTTGAGTATTTCTCAATTGCAACAAATTTCCAATATGCAATGCAAATAAGTTGAGTAGCGCTATATCAGCCTGATGGAAGTGATTTTGGCTTTTGTAAGAGCGAACACAAATACCGCCTAAAGTATTTTCTATACGAAAGGGAGTAAAACACCATTGTTTAGGAATGGAATCGAAATGAATGAGTTTTTTTTCTTTAGTAATAGACCTTAGTTCCTCTTCGGTTAAGCTTAATGACTTTCGTCTTTCTATCGCATAACTTATAAGGCTATTGCTGAGTTTCGGATCGGCTGCCTCGGAGAATTGATGCTCGGTAAAATGGTCTTTCTTATCAACATAGTAGGGTATATGGAGAATGTTGTCCTTCTTGAATGCAATGTAAAAGCTATCAATTTTAACAATGCTGGATAGTGCCAGAAATATTTGATTAAAAAGACCTAACTCATCACCTTCGTAGGCATAAAACTGTGCTAGCTCGATGAGCACGGTTTTAATTTTAAGTTCTCTGTGAAGCATTCGGTTTTCATGGACTTTTGAGTTGATTAAATTGATTAACGCATGTGTCTCATTTCGGCTAACAGGTTCTTCTAAACTTTTACCTACAATTGGAAAGTCCGAGTTAACTTCTTTTAATAAATAGGAAGCATCAAAGCTAGAGATGTTTTTATGAAGTAAACCATCGAGATCCTTAATATGACAATAATTTTCAACCATAAGGCTTATACCTTGAGTTGCGATGGTAAGAGCTGAGATCACTTCACTGGAAGATTCACTGTCTGGAATTTCAACGATGAATGATAGGCTTGCTTTAATGCTACTATTGTCAAATGGAATATTCAGCCAAAATAAATTAGTTCCTCGAGAGCATGCTGTTATGTTGGATATAAATTCACTATTGCCTTTCTCATAAGGCAAGCAAGCGAATACTCCTGATTGTATGATCTTTTTTGTTTGTGAATTTCCTACCGAGATGTTTTTGTCCTTTAACTTGACGGGCTGAAGAATAGGTTCAAAGCATTCTCGGTATTCTTTCCGATCTAAATAGTATATCTGGAAATAATGAATCAAATTGAATTTTTTAAACGACGTAGTGATAAAGCTGAATAAGTTATTTAAGTCATTAGAAATTAGATGCGCACAACTGAGTTCATTTAATAAGTTGTTGGCTTCAGGAGTGTTAAAAGATGCTGCTAATCTCTTTACTCTGTGAGAAGCAATACTCTGTGAGATAGAATGCTTACTTTGCTGCGTCGGCATAGTGCTTATCTCGCTATAAGTTTCCCCTGACACTCGACATTTCCATTTTTAACCGGTTTAAAAGCCACTCAATATTTGAATAAATTAGATTGGTGGTGGTTGTATAAAATTAGTCTAAACTATGGCTATAAGCAAGCAGTAACGGATGGAAAATTTATAATGGTTGAGCATGTACGACATAAGATTTTACTGGTTGATGATGAAGCTTATGTTTTGCAAGCCTTAAATAGAACATTACGCAAATCTCCGTGGGAAATTGTCACTTGTGATTGTCCTACAAACGCGCTTTCGATGTTAAGTAAACATCAGTTTTCAGTCATATTGTCTGACTTCAACATGCCGAATATGTCAGGTGTGGATTTTTTAAAGCAAGCAAAGGCAACACAGCCTGACGCAATTCCTGTGATTATCAGTGGTTTCTCGGATTTCGATGGTTTGATGGATATCATCAATGAATGTGGGATCTTCAAGTACTTGATGAAGCCTTGGAATAATGAGTTTTTGATGAGCCAAATTGAAGAGTGTATAAAAACTTATGAACTAAAATTAGAGAACACACAGTTACTTAATGAGGTGCAAGTATCTAATGGAAAGCTTGCTGAGGCAAATAGAAAGTTAGAGTCTCTGTTTTTAGAGCAAAAGCAAATAAATGAGATAAAGGACAATATACTCATTTCATCCCAATATATGATAGATAAACTGCCGATTGGTATTATGACATTCGACAGTGATTACCGTGTCTCTAATGTTAATGAGGCCGCTGCTGTAGCCTTAGACATTGTGCCTGACTGCTTTGTTGGCGTTGCCTTGAAAGATATGTTTCCTGAGAGTTTTTGTAAACAGCTCTTGGATTTAAGCTTGATTGACAAAGAGATTAAAACATTAGAGTTTAACGGAAAACAACTTAAGGTTACGGAATTAATGGATCCTCTTGGTTTACCGGGTTTCTTAATTTACATTGTTAATTGCAATTGAAGTATGCCATTAGTTCGGAGGTTTGATATCGCTGATAGAGTACTTTAAATTAGTTATAACGTATTAAAAATAGTTATTCTGGAGTTAATGTGATCAACCGGCTTTGGTTGTTGCTTCCTTGATTAACGTTTCTCACATAATATTTAAACGTCCTGTTGCGAATCGTAATTAAATTGGTATTGTTTATGGCAACGGTTTCAATTGACTTGACAAGTTCAGCAGGTAGAACTTCATGGTAGTTTTGACCAAGCACAGCATGAACTGGAATTTCTAGCTCGGTGATTAATGCCTGATTATGAAGAGATATACACCCATTAGTTTCGACGGCCAGAACGGGTATCGGTAATGCTTCGATAATTTCGTGAATTGACTGTAACATTTTAGTCCTGGAGGATATCAGAACCTCTCGCTCTTCAAGTAAACTTTCCAGCTTCTTATTTTGTTGTTGTAATTCCTTGTTCGCATTTTGTAGCTTTTCTGAAAGATCATGATTGCTCTTTTCTAGCTCAAAATATTCGAAAGCCTTGCGAATGTGTTCCCTTAGAAGATGGTCGTCCCATGGTTTGGTAAGGAACTTATAAATTGCACCTTCATTAATGGCAGACGTTATTGACTCTAATTCAGAGTATCCGCTCAGAACTATTCGGATGCTATTAGGGCAAATTTCTTTGGCTTCTTTTAAAAATTCAGTTCCGCTCATGTGGGGCATTCGTTGATCGGAAAGTATGACTGCTACATCATTATTCTTTAGTATTTCGAGACCTTCCTGGCCTGAGTTGGCTGTTAGAATTTTATAGCCATCACGACGTAAGAGCCGCTTTAGTGATTTAATAATATTCTCTTCGTCATCAACTAATAAGATGGTTCTGAGATTCTCTTCCATTAATTCCAAATTTCTCTAAAAGTCGATAATTTAAATAGTATAGACGAGCATTCTATTTGTGCGAACTATGCTAATGACATGGGATGAGAGTTTAAAGATGTTTATGTCGACCTAGCGATATAAGTGGTAGAGTAACGTTTATTTAAACTACGATAAGCATCTCTTTAACTGTTTGGTCTATTCTAGAATAAGAAAGTAAATCGACTTATCTGTAACATTAATTTGAGATGTATTAAATTTTAGCGCTTCGAATGTGTAGTTGAGTTTGTTGCGCTTTACCTTTCGAAGAGTAGGTAGTTAGGTTATTAGGTCTAAGAGCCTGTTTAAATATATTGATGGATCTTTCCAGGCTTTTTTGCGACAACATTATAATTTTACCGTTGATTTCATTTTGGACTTTACATCGAAACATAACGTCTTTGAGTGACTGCCATTGATTACCAAGTGACGTCTCACCATCAATTTGTTGCTCGAAAAGACTTTGGTGATTTTGTAATAACGGTTTAATTCCAAGAGCCGCTAGTCTGTGTTTTGAGGATTCTTCAATTTGGTCAATTAAAGTCCCTTTATCTTTCAAAATTGAATTTAACTTGTCGATATCTTGTGATTCGTAACAGGTCTGTTCATCAGATAAAAGTTCAAATAGCTTTTGGCAGAGTGTGAGCTCTCTTGACATTGCGGTACTAAGAAAATCGCGGACATTTTTATCTAACATGATTTTATCTCACTTTACTGTAACTGGCCTCGAAATCGAGCATTTTGTTTGCGACTCTTTCGGTTTCGATTTCGTATCGTCCTTCCTCAATTTTTTCTTTCACAGGATCGACGCGACTTCGGTCAACTGCAGGAGCTGCCATCATTTGTTTAATGAGAGATTGAATTTGAGAAGCTTTGCCAGTCAATTCCACTGAATCTTCGGACGTTTCAGTAGTGTTAACATCGCTATCCGATGTTTTTTCTGACTTTTTACTTTTGGTGGTAGTGGTGGTTACTTTACTAGAACCAACATTTTTTACATCAATCACCATAAATTAACTCTCAGTTTTCAGTTTGTTACTCGAACTGTCAGGGGTATTAAATATCAACCTGTACCTTTTGTTTAGCAATAACTGTTCCAGTTATTACCCGTTCCGATTGAGCGTTTTGAATCTTGATGCGCTCACCATGTTTTCCGTCTTCAAGTGCAACACCTTCCATTGTTACTTGAAATCGAGTATTGCCACTAACAATGGTTAAACCATCACCTTTGCAGACCATGCAGAGCGAGCGAGGATTAACAATTTCTTCGGCTCTGACTCGCCGCTTTAATATCGAACCGATGACAGTTTTAGGATCGGTGATTGGCGCACTTCGTATATGACTTATATCGACTTCAGTTAGCTCAATATCTTTTGCTCCCACTTCATGACCTTTCGGCAAAGATCGAGAATACTTTAGTACTTTTTGACGAATTTCAATATAAACAGGGACATAGATGTGCCAGCTCTTTGTGCCGACACAGCGAATTCCGATAATGGCGTTGCCTTTGAGATCAGTCCCTTGAGGGACAAATGCTGTTAATGCTTGATCGCAGGCCGTTAGTCTAAGCCGAGGATCAACTTTGCCAATGCGTAAGTTAATTCTATTTTCATCGGCAGAAAAGTGCTCTTGCAGGAAGGTTTTTGCCGTTTCTTTAATTTCTGATACTGATTGAATACCAGCATGCCCAGCAAGCGCTATTACAGCCAGAAAGAAGATAATTGAAATTCTAAAAAACTGTCTAATTATCATGTGGTTGACTCAACTTATTAAAGTTTATTTGATAATGCATAATTACTGCAAAGCCCAAAATTTCAGCTATGCTTAAGTAAAACATCGCAAGTTATTGATGTATTGGCATATTGTGATTCATGTTGTGCGTGTTAAATCGTGTTAGTTAAATAGCTTTTAACAGTCTTGAAGCAATCTACATGCCGAATTGAAAAGATCGTAGCGCTTTTAAAGTCAGGAGAGCTTAATGTCGAGCATTTTGGACAGCGTCAATCAGCGCACTCAAATGGTTGGTCAAAACCGACTGGAACTACTGTTGTTTAAACTCCGCGGTCCGCAAATGTACGGGATCAATGTTTTTAAAGTCCGAGAGGTGCTTCAGTGTCCAGCACTTACTGAGATGCCAAAAACACACTCAGTTGTACGCGGTATTGCACATATTCGCGGTCAAACAATTTCAGTGATCGACTTAAGTCTGGCGACGGGTGGTCCCGCTTTGCAAGATATCGAAAAGTGCTTCGTTATTATTGCAGAATATAATCGAGCCGTTCAGGGATTTTTAGTTCGTTCGGTAGAGCGTATTGTTAATATGAATTGGGGCGATATTCATCCTCCACCATCGGGAAGTGGGAAGGATCATTATTTAACCGCCGTGACTGAAATCGATAAACAGCTGGCCGAAATTATTGATGTTGAGAAAATCCTTGCCGAAATTAATCCTGCCAGTGACATTGTTAGTGATGATATCGTCCAGAAATCGGCGGGAAGGGAGCCTCAAGATAAAATAGTGTTGGTCGCTGATGACTCATCGGTCGCGCGAAATCAAATCAAGCGGACCGTTGAGCAGCTGGGACTGAAAGTGGTTACGAAAAAAGATGGAAAAGAAGCTTTGGATTATTTGTTGGCTCTGGTGAATGATGGAAAATTGATTAAAGACGAGCTGCTGTTATTGATCTCAGATATTGAAATGCCAGAAATGGACGGTTACACATTGACTGCGGAAATTCGTAATAATGAGTCTTTAAAAGGACTTTGGGTGTTGCTTCATACTTCATTAAGCGGAGTATTTAATCAAGCGATGGTGCAAAAAGTTGGAGCGAATGACTTTATTCCTAAATTTAATCCGGATGAACTGGCCGGTGCGGTGCAAAAACTCATTGAAGAAGAAGTTTAAATAAAGCCAGGGGCACACGCAGTAATGATTATCTCATCGGATACGTATGGAAAATTCCAGAAAATTTTGCACGAGAAAACAGGGATTTTATTAGGAGATAATAAACAGTACCTGGTTTCGAGTCGTCTTAGTGGTTTTATCAAAGAGAAGAACATAGATACTTTCGAGAGATTGTTAGATGAGGTTTCTCGACCCAATGGAATGACCATTTTGCAACAAGTCATCGATCGTATGACAACGAATGAAACATTATGGTTTCGCGATAGTTTTCCGTTTAAATTTTTAATTTCACATATTCTTCCGGAACTGAAAAGCAATGGGAAAAACAACATTAATATTTGGTCTGCGGCGTGTTCGTCGGGGCAGGAAGCCTATTCCATTATCATGTCTATCGAGGAGCATCTTAGAACTTCTATGCGTCAACCCATTCCAGACTCAATTGAAATTCTAGGAACTGATATTTCTACACGAATGTTAGCTCAGGCGAGGCAGGGAGAGTATCAATCTTTGGAAATCGCGCGTGGGTTGTCTGAAGAAATGAAAAGCCGATATTTTGAAACAGAAGACGGTCGAACATTTAAAATTAATCCAGAGCTCAAGAAGCGCGTGAGATTTACCTCTTTAAATTTAATGCAGTTACCCTATCGTTCAGTTGGGAAGTTTGACATCATTTATTGTCGTAATGTATTAATCTATTTTTCGGGTGAACTTAAGGAGAACGTTATCAATGGATTGGCCGATTGTATGCATCCGGGAGGTTATTTATTTCTTGGTGCTTCTGAATCAATGCCGTCTTCCATTAAACGGTTTAAAATGATTCGTTGTAATCCTGGTTTAGCTTATCAACTTATTTAAAATTCAGAGTAATTTCTCGCGTCTTCTGTTCGATATTTTCAATTAATCTTCTGCACCTATTTTAGTTGCCGCATGCGCGGTTTGACCTTGCCGCTTTTTCCTTTTGTAACGCCTCTCCCTAGTTAGCTATTTCCTTATCTTACTGAAAATAAAGAAGAATGTATTTGTGGCATAGTGCTTGCTCATTTAGGAGAAACGGTAAAAGGAGCGTCATAATGGCGATCAATTTTGACAAAGCATTAGGCATTCAGCAATACACGCTGGCACTACGTTCTCAACGCGCTGAGATTTTAGCGAATAACATGGCGAATGCCGATACGCCCGGATACAAAGCGCAAGATATAGATTTTAAGCGAGCGTTAGAAAATGCAATGTCGGGAAAAGAATTTGGTCTTCGCAGAACCGATAAACGTCATTTTAACGGAGGTTCAGGATCGCTCGCTCACGGAGATGTGAAATACCGTGTACCTAACCAACCTGATACGGGTGATGGAAATACAGTAGATGCGCAAAAAGAAATGCAAAAGTATGCGCAAAATGCGATCGATTATCAGACAACTCTTTTGTATTTGAGTAATAAGTTCAAAGGCATTACTAAAGCATTAAAAGGTGAATAGTTATGAGTCTTCATAATATTTTTGACATTTCGGGTTCAGCATTGAGTGCGCAAAGTGTTCGTCTCAACACCACTGCCAGTAATATGGCAAATGCCGAAAGTGTTTCAAGTAGTGTTAATGAAACCTACAAAGCTCGTCATCCGGTTTTTAGTGCCGTTTATGAGTCGCTCAGTGGTTCTAAATATTCTGGTGCGGGTGTCAACGTTTTAGGAGTTGTTGAAAGTGCGGCCGAACCTAGAGTGAAATACCAGCCAGAAAACCCATTGTCAGATGAAAACGGCAATGTCTTTTTACCGAACGTTAATATTGTTGAAGAAATGGCAAATATGATTTCTGCATCGAGAAATTATCAAGCCAATGTTGAAATCGCGAATACTGCAAAAACACTAATACAGAGAACATTGAACTTAGGTCAATAAAACAGCTTAACTGGAAACCATCATGAGTACCATAAATAACGATGTCAGTAACCTTTACAACGACCTTGGATTGACCAAGCCAGAAGAACTGGAATCCGGTCGCAAGGAAACCCTGGATCAATCAGATTTCATGGCGTTATTGTCTACGCAATTGGCAAATCAAGATCCGTTTGAACCGATGGATAATAAAGAATTCATTTCTCAAATGGCTCAGTTTTCCAGTTTGTCTGGAATGGAAGAACTTAATCAAAGTTTTGGTACGCTAGCGAGTTCTTTGTCGTCGAATCAAGCATTACAAGCGTCTTCTTTAGTCGGGCGCAGTGTCATGGTGCCCACCAGTATTGGTTACTTAGGTCAAGAGGGTAGCGTTGAAGGACGTGTCACCTTAAATCAACCCACTCAAAATGTTTGGGTTGAGGTAAAAGATCAGTCTGGACAAGTCGTGCGTCGATTTGAAATGGGGTCTTTTGGCCAAGGCGATTTGCCGGTTGAATGGGACGGCATGAGTGATACCGGTGAAAGAATGCCAGAAGGCGCTTACTCCATCAATGTTTATGGTCAAGTAGGCGGTACCACTGAACAATTAGGAACCGTTATGAAAGCTCAAGTTAACAGTGTCAATCTTGGTGGTGGTACGGGCGGCGTAGTTTTGAATTTAACTGGACTGGGCCAAGTGAAATTATCGGATATCGATGAAATCGGTATCTAAAGTTTTAATCTATATGTAAAAGCAGTCAGTCGGGAGAAGTTACCATGTCATTTAATACAGCACTCAGTGGTTTAAACGCAGCGCAAGCCGATTTAAATGTTACGAGTAATAATATTGCAAATGTATCCACAACCGGGTTTAAGTTCTCTCGAGCTGAATTTGGCGACATTTTTGCAACATCAACGCTGGGCAGTTCAAAAACAGCAATTGGTAATGGTGTGATATTAAGTAATGTTGCACAACAATTTAACCAGGGAAACCTTGAGTTTACATCAAACACATTAGACCTTGCCGTTTCTGGTCAAGGATTTTTTGTTTTAGAGCCGGGACAAAATAATGAAAATAAAATTTTTACCCGTGCAGGAGAGTTTGGTGTCGATAGTAATGGATTTGTAGTCAACAGTTCTGGTGCTCGTTTACAAGCGTTTCCTACTAATCCTGATGGCACAGTAACCGCGACTGCTTTATCAAGTACACAAGCATTACAAATTCCACAGTCAGCAGGTTCTCCGACAGCAACGACTGAGCTAGAAATTGGAATTAATCTTCCCGCAAATGCTGTTGGTCAAAACGTTAACTTATTTGATCCCACTGCGCCTTCAACTTACAGTGCATCGACATCGGTTACCATTTTTGATTCGTTAGGTGAAAGTCATATTACGACGATTTACTACGTAAAAGATGCAGCTACACCAAACACCTGGGCTGCTTATCATTACGTTGATGGTAATCCAGTTGATATTCAGGGTGGTACTGCTGGCGCTAATGGCCAGTTGTATCACACCATCGAATTTGATGCGGCAGGTTCGTTTATCCAGACGAATCCGGCGAATCCAACAACCGAGCCTTTAGGATTTACCAACGGATCAAATCCTGCTCAAACGTTTGCCATCGATTATGTTAACAATGCGCCAACTCAATTCGCTTCACCGTTTACGGTTAATACCCTTGATCAAAATGGCGCGACAATTGGGCGTTTGGCAGGAATCGAAATCAGTGAAACAGGAACCGTTCGAGCTAACTTTACCAATGGTACATCCAGTTCTATCGGAAAAATTGCGCTTGTTCGATTTCCAAATCCACAAGGTTTAAGCCAACTGGGAAATAACACCTGGTCTGACTCAATCGACTCTGGGGAGCCTCTGGCGGGTGAAGCACTAACTTCGAGTTTTGGGCAAATTCGTTCAGGTGCGCTCGAAACTTCCAATGTGGATTTAACATCCGAATTAGTGAACTTAATAACAGCGCAACGAAACTTTCAGGCGAATGCAAGAACGATTGAAACCAATAATCAGGTAACACAGACAATTATTCAGATTAGATAGAAATAATATTTATTGAATGAGTAAGTAATGAAAGAAGGGCACGACGATGGATAAACTAGTTTACGTTGCAATGACAGGAGCCAAAGAAAATATGTTGGCTCAAGCAAAGTCAGCAAATAATCTGGCCAATGTTAGTACCACGGGTTTCCGAGCCGATCTACAACATGCGCGATCCCTCCAAGCGTTTGGCGATGGATTTCCCAGTCGTGTTTTTTCTTTAACGGAACGGCCGGGTTACCGATTCGATTCAGGAACCATTCAAACGACAGGCAATGACTTTGATGTCGCAGTGAAAGATCAAGGATGGATTGCGGTACAAATGCCGACTGGCGAAGAAGCTTATACCCGCCGTGGAGACTTAAAAATTAATGCGAATGGTTTATTAGAAAATGGAGCAGGGCATTTAGTGTTAGGTAATGGTGGACCCATCGCTTTTCCTCCTTTTGAGAAAGTTGATATTGGCGTTGACGGTACCATAACAATTAAACCACAGGGCGCCGCCGACAATGAAATGCTCATTCTTGATCGCATTAAATTAGTCAATCCAGATAATGGGCAATTGATGAAAAACGACTTTGGTCTTTTTGTGCGTAAAGATGGCGGTATTGAGCCACCTGATGCGGCAGTTCAAGTTGTTAGTGGTGCCATTGAAAGTAGTAACGTGAATGCCGTTGAAGAGATGGTGAATATGATTAGTTTATCGCGTCAATTTGAATTGCAAGTGAAAATGATGCAAACCGCTGAGCAGAATGATCAGTCGATTAGTCAGTTAGTAAGAATGTCGTAATAACGCAAAACTTATTTGGAGTAAATTATGCATCCCGCACTTTGGATTAGTAAATCCGGTTTAGATGCCCAGTCAACTGAGCTTCAGGTGACGTCAAACAACTTGGCGAATGCGAGCACTCTTGGTTATAAAAAGAGTCGTGCCGTTTTTGAAGATTTATTTTATCAAACCGTACGAGCTCCAGGCAGTCAGTCTTCGCAAAATACCGAACTTCCTTCGGGATTGATGTTGGGTACTGGTGTGAAAACCGTAGCGACGCAAAAAGATTTTACACAGGGCTCTTTTCAACTGACTCAAAACCAATTGGATATGGCGATTGAAGGAGAAGGCTTCTTCCAAATTTTGCGTCCTGATGGTTCTACGGGTTACACCCGTGCGGGTAACTTTCAGTTGGATGAAAATGGTCAGGTGGTCATGGCGGGATCCGGCTTTCCACTTCAGCCTGCCATTAATGTACCCGATGATGCTATCAGTTTTGATGTGAGTATCGATGGTATTGTTTCCGTTCAATTGCCTAATCAGGCAGCTCCCGCAATTTTGGGACAAATTCAAACCGCTAACTTTATTAATCCTGTTGGCTTAAAGCCGATTGGTCAAAATTTATTTTTAGAAACTCAAGCGAGTGGCGCGCCAATAGTGGGAAATCCATCTGAAGATGGATTAGGCAATTTACGCGGTGGTCAGCTTGAGTCATCAAATGTATCTGTGGTTGAAGAGTTGGTTGGACTGATTGAAACTCAGCGAGCCTACGAAATTAATGCCAAAGTAATTTCGGGCGTCGATCAAATGCTTCAATACGTCAATCAAACGCTCTAGTAAACGTTTTTAAAGTTGTCTTTTACCGGTGCGTGAGAGAGGTAGTTATGAAACGCAACATTATAATCAACTCGCTTCTATTTATTATTAGTTTATTGATAACTGGGTGTGCGAGTTTCGTTCCTCCTGAACCCGACGATCCTTACTTCGCACCGAAAATTCCTGATACACCGATGCAACAAAAGGCGAGCCAAGGGTCTTTATTTTCATCTTCGAATAATATGTTGCTGTATGAAGATCGAAAAGCAACCCAGGTTGGCGATATTATTACGATTATTTTAACCGAAACAACGGATGCATCGAAGAAAGCTGATACTGACACCAAAAAAGAATCCGATGTCTCTTTACCTGATCCATTGATTGCAGGCAGAAATTACACGTTTAACTCGGGGCAGTCTTCATTTGAAATGGATATCGGGCTTGAAACCGAATTTAAAGGTGAAGCGGAATCGAAACAAAGCAATAAATTAAACGGCACTATTTCTGTTACCGTTCAACAAGTACTACCTAATGGTAATCTAATCGTACGTGGTGAAAAGTGGCTGACCTTAAATCAGGGCGATGAATTTATTCGCTTATCGGGTTTGCTTCGTCCCCAAGATATTACCTCGGATAATACAGCTCCCTCTAATCGTTTGGCGAATGCGAGAATTCAATACAGTGGCACGGGCCAAGTGGCTGATGCGAACCGTCAAGGTTGGTTGGCACGATTCTTTAATAGTCCTTGGTGGCCTTTTTAAAAAATGTGTGAGGTATGCCATGTCTATTAATCGCTTTGTACTCATTGTAACGCTATTCTTGAGTGCTCTCTGTTTCGCAGAGCGTGTTAAAGATATTGCCTCAATTCAAGGTGTTAGAACCAATCACCTGGTCGGATACGGACTGGTTGTTGGTTTAGATGGAACCGGTGAGCAAACGGTTTATACCGCTCAAGCCTTTAAGACCATGTTAAATCGTTTCGGCATAACTTTGCCGCAAGGGCTTAATCCAAAGTTGAAAAATGTTGCCGCTGTTGCAGTGCATGCTGAGTTGCCTGCTTTCTCCAAGCCCGGACAAACCATCGATATAACTGTTTCCAGTTTGGGAGACGCGAAAAGCTTGCGCGGTGGAGCATTATTGCTAACACCTCTTAAAGGAGTGGATGGAAATATTTATGCATTAGCGCAGGGTAATTTAGTGGTCGGTGGATTTGGTGCTGAAGGGTTAGATGGCTCAAAAGTGACGGTCAATATTCCGACTGCGGGAAGAATTCCTAACGGCGCTATTGTTGAGCGAGAAGTCGCGAGCTCTTTTGGTGACGGAGACCATTTTATTTTTAATCTGCATCGCCCAGATTTTACAACCGCCAAAACCTTAGCAAAAGCGATCAATGATTTTGTCGGCCCTCATACCGCCAAGCCTATGGATGCAACATCCATTAAAGTCAGTGCGCCCCGTGATGTATCACACCGAGTCGCATTTTTGTCTGCGCTTGAGAATGTCAAAATTGAACCGGCTGAAGGTAGATCTAGAATTATCATTAATTCCAGAACGGGCACTATCGTTGTGGGTAAAAATGTTCGGTTACGCGAAGCAGCGGTTGCTCATGGCTCACTAGTCGTTACTATTAATGAAAACCAGCAAGTGTCGCAACCTAATGCTTTTAGTCAAGGTCAAACTGAAGTTACTGAGCAATCTGAAGCACAACTTATTCAAGAAGAAGCCAAGATGTTTCACTTTACTCCTGGCGTGAATTTAAATGAATTGGTGCGCGCAGTTAATGCTGTGGGAGCAGCGCCCGGAGATTTAATGGCGATTCTTGAAGCACTCAAACAAGCGGGTGCCATTGAAGGCGAACTTGTGGTTATTTAGGTAGAGCGTTAACCATGAATCCAACAAATTCGACGTCATTTTACGATTTAAATTCTTTAAATAGTTTACGTGAGCATAACGGAAAAACTGAACGCGAAGCTTTAAAGATAGCGACCAAAGAGTTTGAAGCCTACTTTATCAATTTAATGCTCAAAAACATGCGTTCAGCGAATGAGTTGATCAGTGACGAGTCGAATCCTCTTACCGGCGATAAAGTTTCTTTTTTTAATGAGATGCACGACCAACAGCTGGCAATCAACATGGCCAGGTCGTCTAACTTTGGAATTGGCGCTGCATTGTATCGACAGTTATCAGAAAGTTTACCCAACGAACCGGCAGAAAAATCGGAGCCCGCAAACATATCTCCACTTAATCCTTTGCAGCGATCAGCGGTAATCAATAACAAAAATACAAATAGTCAATCAACGTCAATCATTGAACAGGACAACCAGATTAACTCGACTTCTGATACGAGAGCGATGAACCATGTTATGTTTGGAAGCGCTCGATCAGGAGTCAATATTAATTATCAGAGTGAAAGTGATCAGAAGCGAACGAATCAAGACGTTAGTGAAAGCTCTTCTAACCAATCAGCGATTAATCAAACGGATTTTAATTTTAACTCGAAGAGCGACTTTATCGATACTGTAAAACCTTATGCGATAGAGGCTGCAAAAGCATTAGGTGTTCATCCTGGTGTTCTAATCGCTCAAGCGGCATTAGAAACTGGCTGGGGTAGGTTTTTCGGCAAGAACGAAGCTGGTCAACCCTCGATGAACTTGTTTGGTATAAAGGCTGACAATCGATGGCAAGGTGATTCAATAAAAACAATGACGATCGAATTTAACCAGGGGATTCCTGAAAAAGTTCGACAAAAATTTAGAGCCTACGACAGTTTGAAAGAAAGTTTTAATGACTATGTTAAATTTGTCAAAGAAAACCCTCGTTATCAATCGGCCATTGAAAATGTAAAAGATCCGAAAGCATATCTCGAAAAACTTCATCAAGGTGGTTATGCGACCGATCCTCAGTATGTCGATAAAATTCACTCCATATTTGTACGTGAAGCCTTATTTAAATTAACCGATTAACTCGGCACATAACTTGCACACTTATTAATGAGTAAACCGGCTATTTGCAGTTCGCAATAGTCATGAAGAAGGTAAGGTGTCGAATATGTCGGGCAATTTCTTAGACGTTGGTGTATCGGGATTACTCGTTAATCAAGCAGCAATAAACACAACGTCTCACAACATCGCGAACGCGAACACCGAAGGTTACAGTCGTCAGGTCGCACAAATTGATACCCGTTTTCCGCAATTTATTGGTGGGAACTATGTTGGTACAGGTGCAGAGCTAGATACCATTACGCGCATATTTGACGTGTCAACGGCATTAGAGTTACAAGCAAACATTTCAAGTTCAAGCGAATTAGATGTCTATTTAGAGCAAGCTTCGCGAGTCAATAATCTTATTGCGGATAGTTCAACTGGATTAACGGAAGGAATACAACAATTTTTTTCTGCCATTCAAACCGTAGCCGATGAACCTTCATCAATTTCTGCTCGTCAAGTATTGGTGAGTCAGTCGCAATTACTGGTTGGTCGCTTTCAAACTTTATCGAATCAGTTAACTTCACAAGCACGTTCGATAAATATTGGCATTGAATCAACAGCGGAAGAGATTACCGCTTTAGGGCAAACTATTGCCGACTTGAATATTAAGATTGCCGCGGCAACTGGAGGTGGTCTGGGTAATCCAAACGATTTACAAGATCAAAGAGATCGAGCCATTAATAATCTTGCAGAATTGGTAGACATTCAAACCATTCGTTTGGATGACAACACCATCAGTGTTTTTGTTGGCAGCGGGCAATCTCTAGTAGTTGGTGCTACTGCGAATCAATTAATTTCCCAAGCTAAAACAGATGATCCGCGAAGTCTCGATTTGATATTAGATTCGGGAGCAGGCCAAGTGCCTGTCACTGAGACTATCCAAGGTGGAGAATTAGGTGGACTCTTACGAGTAAACGAGCAAATTATTGAACCCGCGTTTAATGTGTTAGGTCGTGTTGCTTTGGCCATTCAAGATACGGTGAATGAGCAACATCAATTAGGAATGGATTTAAATAATGAGATAGGTGATTTATTCTTTAAAGATATCAATGATCAACAACTTATGGATGCTCGAGTGGTTACCGATTCAACTAATGTAGGGACAGCGAACTTTTCTGTGCTAATAGATGATACTAGTATTTTGAATAGTTCTAACTATGAGTTGCGCTTTCAGGCTGGCAACTATATTTTGACGGACATTACGGATAATTCTACAGTATTAACTTTTCCTCCGCCGGGTGCTGTTCCGGCAACAATTCCTGTTGCCTCGGAGGGTTTTAGTTTGATCTTAAATTCGGGAGCGGCTGTCGACGGCGATAACTTTGCCGTTTTTCCATCTCGTAATGGTGCGGCAGATATAAGCCTTGAAATAACAAACCCTAATCGAATTGCTGCTGCTTTACCTGTTAATGCAATCAGCAGTCCTGCAAATACCGGGAGTGGAGAAATTGCTGGTGTATCTGTTACAGACACATCAACGCCTCAGTTTATCAATATTCCGAGTGATCTAGATCCTCCTTTAACCTTTGAGTTTATCAATGCAACCACTTTTAACGTGCGTGATGCAAATACAAATGCAGTTATTTCCGGACCTGTCGCAGGTTTTGTACCTAATCAGGAGAATGATATGTTAGCTTTGGCAGGATTGAATTTTGGTTATGAAATAACAATCGCGGGTGCTCCTGCAGCCAACGATACATTTACTGCAAGCTATAATACTAATGGTTTTGGCGATAACCGTAATATGTTATTGATAGGTGATTTACAACAAGCCAATACCATGGATAATAATCGTTCTAACTATCAACAAGCGTTTGGGCGAATTGTAAGTGAAGTGGGAACACGGACCCAAGAAGCGCGTATAAATAGCGAAGCTGCTAATAGTTTACTTGAGCAAGTTAAAAATAGGAGGGAGTCAATTTCAGGTGTTAACCTGGATGAGGAAGCGGCTAAACTGATTAAGTTTGAACAAGCGTATCAAGCGTCGGCGCAAATTATTCAGGTTGCTAGAGCACTGTTTCAAACAGTCATCGAATCTACCCGGTAGGAGTAACCATCATGAGAATTTCATCGAATCAAATGAATACATCGGGTTTACAAGAAATACTCAAGCGCCAGACAGAATTACGTGATCTTCAGTTACGCATGGCAACGCAGAAAAAGTTTTTAACTCCAGCGGATGATCCCGTCGCAGCAACCACTATTTTGAATATAGATACAGATGTTGCACTGACAGAGCAGTACAATAGAAATGCTGATTTAGCTGTTTCTGCGGGAGAGCTAGAAGAAGGTGTGTTGAATAGTGTTACTAATATCAGTTTCCGACTAAAAGAGCTCTTTGTTAGTATTGGTAATGGAACCTACTCAGGTCAAGAGCTGGATGCGCTCAAAACAGAAATCATAGAAAGATATGAAGAATTAATTGGCTTAGCTAATACACAAAACTCGAGTGGCGACTATATCTTTTCTGGCTTTCAAATTAAAACTGAGCCGTTTACTAAAGATGTGAGTGGTAATGTTCTTTATAATGGCGATCAAGGCCAAAGAGAATTAAGAATTAGTAGCGGCGTAAAAGTACCCATATCTGACTCTGGATATGATATTTTCGTTAATTCTTTAAGTGGCAACGGTGATATCGATTTCGCGGCTAATCCCGCAAATACAGGAAGCGGTATAATTGAGCCGAAAAATTCGGCTACAAATAATATTTTAAATGATTATGAAATACAGTTTACTAGCTCAACAACCTATGACATTGTTGATGTTACGAATGCTGTAACCGTGGTTGCTGGAGCGACATATACATCGGGGGCCGATATATCTTATACTGCCGGAACAGAATCTTTTACTGTAGCGGTTGAGGGAGAACCTTTACTTGGCGATGTTTTTACAGTGGAGCCATCACGGAGACAGAGCATTTTCTCAACGCTAGAAAGTGTAATTTCTGCTATTGATAATTATGTTGACCTTCCTGCTGAAAAGGCGATTTTTCGTTCGAGTATGAATTCACTTGATGGGGCTCTCGACAATTTTATGGGTAATATTGATATTATCAGGGCTAAGATAGGTGCTCGTCTTAATACCATCGATTCGGAATTAAATACCAACCGTGATCTTATTGTCAGTCAAAAGTCGACGCTTTCTAAATTGCAAGACTTAAATGTTGTTGAAGCTGCTAGTGAGTTGTCTCGGCAAACGGCGGTGCTGGATGCTGCTCAGGCGAGCTTTGTGAGAGTGCAAAATCTTTCTATATTTAGATTCTTATAGTTAGTTAAATAAATTTTCTGGCAGTTTCGCTCACGGTTTCAAAACCATTGCTTTTCCAATATTCGCGAGCTTCCTGGTTATGTGAGACAAAGTTACATTCTATGTATGGCACTCCAAGACTTTTAAAGCATAACTCTGTTTGCTCTAACAACATGGATGCAATTTTTCTGTTTCTATATTCTTTGGATACCCATAAGATATCTATAGAGCCTTTAAATGGTGATTTAAGAAAACCATTGTCATTAATAACTATTGAACTAATCATCAAACCACAGGGTTTCTTATTTTCTTTAGCAACTAGAATTAGATTGTTATTGTCATGCATTAAGTTAGAAAGCCATTTTTCTAAATTACTCCTAAAACACTCCGACACTTCAAGTTTACCATCATCTTCATGATGGTAAAGTTTAATAGTCCACTCTAGTACAATAGGGAAGTCTTCGTTAGTTGCTTGCTCTATGGTTATGGTCATTCGTTTTTAGCGTATGCATTGGCAACATTGAATTGACGTTTTAGGTTAAGGGCATCTTTCACTTCGTCAGATTTTAAATCGTCAATTTTTCTTTTGTTTGTTTTGTCTGACTCTAAAATAAAGTTGATGGCTTCAGCAACTTTTTCGTCCGAGTCTGCTAAAGGTTTTTGAGAAAAGTAATTTTCTAAAATCTTTTGTCGCTTGACAGTGACTTCGACTACTTTATCCCATTGTTCTTCAATAATGTAAAGCTCAATAGATTTAGTTAGATCGATAGCTTCAGAGAGAGTTGGCATTGTTTTTTTTGCTCTCCACCACTTCTTCTCGAATACCTTTCCATCCATCAGATATATTGGTCAATACTTTAAGTACATTATCGAGTTTCTCTTCACTATTTTCAATATTGGCATCTACCAAATGTTGAACAGAAAATTCGTAAAGGTCATTTAAGTTCTGCGCAACTTCTCCTCCTTTCTCAATATCGAGGCTGGCTTGTAATCCCCCGATTATTGAAATGGCCCAGCTAATAAACTCTCCTTTTTTATTCGTTTGCTGACTTTTGATTGAGTATTTGGCTTTGTTAATTTTTTCTATCGCACCATCAAGCAACATTTGAACTAATGTGTGAGGATCTGCGCTATCAATACCTGTGACAGTATTCATTTTAGCGTAGGTCATTGCGCGAGAAATGCTCATAATAAATTACCTTTCAGTTGTATACTACTTATCTTTGGAGCCACTGGAAAATCCAGGAAGGTTTGCAAGTTGTTGTGCTAAATAATCAGCGGTATTGTTAAATTGTGCAACAGTGGTATCCATCGCTGCAAATTGTTTGCTAAGTCGAGTTTCAAGAAGTTGAATTCGATAGTTTAAAGCAATTCTTTCGTCAGTCACGTTTGCAAGCTGGTTATTGATACTCTCTTGTCTCGATGTGATAGAGCCATTGGAACCAACGTATTGGTCAATAAGAGAACTCATTTCTTCTGCAAACCCATTGTCTCCAGTAAAGAGTTCATCAAACTGATCAAAGTTATTACTTAAAGCGTCATCTAAGGTTCCTGAATCAAGGCTCAAGCTTCCAGATTTTGTTGTCGTTATTCCAATTGCTGATAAACTATCGAAATCACCAGAAACACTCGAGATACTTTGGGCGAATAAATTTCTTATTTGTGACGTTGCCTGCCGAAGTGTGTAGTCACCTAAAAGTACCCCTTCAGCACCTTCGTTAGACTGACCTAGTTCTTTTGCAGTCGAAAAGTATTCGTTATATGCCTTAACGAAGTTTTCTATTTGATTTTTAATTGAACTTTTATCAAGATCAATTGATAAGGAAGTTGTTTCTGAAGCCGTATTCGCTACGAGCGTGGTAATAGTGACACCCTCAAGAATATCATCAAAAGTATTATCTTGACTGGTCGCAGAAAAACCATCAATATTAATAGAAGCATCAGTGGCGGATTGATCCGTATTTAAGTTATCAGAGAGGTCAGCGAGAGAAGCATCACCAGTATAAGTGATTGCAAGATCGTTTCCTGAACCTGTAACTGAAGAGTTAAAACTTAATACACTTCCAGTATCTACTCCAACCGTTACATTATCAAGTAAGTTGACATTTACGCCAAAATTATCTGTCGCAGCATTAATGTTATCCTTAATATCTTCTAGCGTATCCGTGCTTTCGACGTCGATAAAGAATGTTTCTGCGCCAGCTGTCAATGTGAGAGTGCCGCCGGTTCCAAAAGTTGATGTGGGGCCTCCCGTAAATACATTAGATGTTAGTTTTGAGCCTTGTGCAGTACTAACAACTTCAATATCATAATCTGCGACAGCTGCTGTCGATGAAGCTGATGCTGAAAAGAATTCGTTAGATTCGGTGGTCACCTTTCTATTGTTATAAATATCTTGGTCAGCCAACTTCTCGGCTGCACTTTTAAGATTGCTCAGAGCACTTTTTAAAGAGCCAAGGCCTGACAAAGTGAATTGAAGATTAGCTTCTTGACGATCCAAGCTGAGTTGTTTGGGAGCTCGCTCTGCCTCAACTAAAGCGGATACGATGCTGTTAACATCTAGCCCAGATCCTAAACCACCGAATTGAATTAAACCCATAAAAAACCTGTTAGTAAACTGAAATTATATATTATCCAATACTAGAGTTATCGGAAGTGAAAAGCGCAACTTTAAAAAATAACGAAAAAATTAGTGATAATTTAAGTTAAACAATGCAAGGTATACGCCAAAAAAAAGGAGGCAGGAGCCTCCTATTTCTAGACCTCTTTTCGGAGAAGGACTCCTGAAGAAGATGGAGACGAAGTATCGTTCAGTTCTTTCAACCGCTTGGACAAAGTCAACAATTCTTCGGGTGGTATTTGGCGGATGAGTTCATCAGTTTTACGATCAAATACCTTAATAATCGTATCTCCAGTGTTGTCGTCTACTTGAAAGCGCAAACTGCGTTGAATACTGCTAGTTGCCTGAGCAAATTTTTCCAACTGTTGTTGAACTTCCTGTGCACCAATACCATCTTTCGATTGCTTTTCTTGTTCCTCTGCTTTTACATTGTCTTGCGATATTTTCGGATCTACTTTGGATAAATCCACTTTCGCAGGATTTGTATCCAAGCTAACGGCTGTCGATTGGCTTTTGGGCGGCAATTTCTTACCGCCGCTTATGTCAAGCGATTGAAAGTTGTCTGATAATGGGTTAATAGCCATAATCGTTACCTTCATGTAAAGCCGCGAGGTGAGCGAAAAATTTCGCTCACCTGTACCTGATTAAAAAAGTTAATAATTTCATCATCAGGCTATCGCTTGGTTTATTGTAAAAGTGACAACACGGACTGACTAGATGCATTAGCCTGAGCTAACACTGACAAGCCTGCCTGTTGTAACACCTGACTTTTTGCCAATTGAGCCGTTTCTGTAGCGTAATCGGCGTCACGAATACGTGATCGAGCAGCCGATGCGTTTTCGGAGATACTATTTAAGTTGCTGATAGTACTTTGGAAACGATTTTGCACGGCACCTAAGTCACCTCGTAGCGCATCAATGGACTTTATCGCGTTGTCAAGAATAGCTAACGCTTCTTGTGAGCCTGCTTGAGAGGATATGTTTACTGAGTTTACTGATGCTAAACCACCACCAACAGCTGTTGTGACACTGAAGAAATCAGTGTCAGCTGCAGCTGTTACAGTGTAAGACTTCGAAGAGTTAAACTGCAGTAAACCCACAGCATTGGCGTCATTTGCACCGTCCATTGTAACCGTAGTACCTGCAGCTGTTACTTCAGAGTCAGCATCGAAGCCACCGTCATAATCAACCAATGTAACGTCAATTGTTTGTGCAGCGTCGCTATGAGTCATATTAACAAGGTTAATATCTTCGCCCGCTTCATTAGTTAAAATGATTGAACTTTTATCGTCCGATAAAGTAGCGAAAACACCAGTGGCAGCTGTTTCCTTATTCACAGCCTCAGCGAGAGCTGAAAGATCGCTAGTATCAGTAATACTCGCCGATACTGTGACTATGCTGTTGCCAGAGGCCTGAACGCCGAATGAAACGGATCCTGCTGCAGTCAACGTGTCTAATTTAACATTAGTTCTGGCCGAAGCAGAAACACCTGTATCATCAGTTTTAGCATTGATAGCCGAAGCAACATCTGCCGCCGTAGTACCTGCCGCATACACTACATCATCAGTACCTAAAGACCCAGATACAGTCAAAGTAGTACCCGCCAAACTATTCGCTAACACGATTCCTGAACCGGCTGTGGTTGCTGTAGTTCCTGTGGTAATATCAACTGCTGTACCTGGAGCTGCAATTGTTCCACCCAATACATTAGTCGCTGTATTATCAAAGTTTATCTGAAATGAACCGATTGAGCTGGCTCGAGCATCACCTGTGTTAACAGTAATTGTCTCGTAAGCTTGAGCTCCGACTTGGAAAGATTTCGTGCCAAAAGTACCATCGAGGATTTTCTGGCTTCCAAATGAGGTGGTATTAGCGATTCTGTCGAGTTCTGATTGTAGTTGAGCGACCTCTGCTTGAAGTGCAGCACGTTCTGAAGCACCGTTAGAACCATTTGCAGATTGGATTGCTAGGTCACGCATACGTTGCAAGATGTTGGTACTTTCTTGCAATGCTCCCTCTGCAGTTTGAGCAAGTGAAATACCATCATTCGCATTTCGTGCCGCTACAGAAAGACCATTAATCTGAGAAGTCAGATTGTTGGAAATCTGCAGACCGGCCGCGTCATCCCTTGCACTATTGATTCTTAATCCAGAACTTAAACGCTGAAACGAGGTTCGTAACGATTCGTTGGTACCGGATAGATTGCGCTGCGCGTTTAACGACGCAACATTGGTTTGAATAACATTACCCATGATAGATCTCCTAAACCTTTGACGTTTCGGGAGCACCCGAACTCTACAAAGTGTTTTAAGAACAAGTAGCTGAGAACTACTCACCAAAGTGGAAAGCTGCTGAGAACAACTATTCCTGCTTCAAAAGAATAATTTTCGTTTGAAACCATCCGGAAAAAGTGCTGAGAACACTCTCCGTTCTAAGAATTTATCGGCTTAGTGAATTCGGACTTTAGAAAAATAGGAAATATTTTACGTATTTATAAAATATGCAAGAAATACAGTAGGTTAGGATGCGAGGTTTGATGGAAGATAATGAGGGAAAAGGGATCCTCATTATCTTCTGCCTTGCTATGCCGTACGGTAGGGGCGATTTAAGGCTTTCATTGTCTAACCCTGTAGTAAGGATAAAACAGACTGACTTGACGCATTGGCTTGAGAAAGAACCGATAAACCAGCCTGTTGTAGAACCTGATTTTTTGCCAGATTCGCTGTTTCAACTGCATAATCCGTATCTCTGATTCGAGAACGAGCTGCAGACGCGTTTTCCTGAACATTTCTTAGATTGCTAATAGTCGTTTGAAAACGGTTTTGAACCGCACCGAGTTCTCCACGAATACTATCGACCGTACGTAAAGCTTGGTCGACGACGGCAATTGCACTTTGCGCGCCAATGGCAGAGGAGATATCAATGTTTGCTACTTGTTCTAAACCTGAACCTACGGTTACCCCGGCACCTGCATTGTAAAGTGTATTCCCCGTCGCTTGAGAAATCGTGTACGATCGGTCGGAGTTCAGTTGAAGAATTCCTACCACCGTAGCATCGTTAGTCCCATTCATTACTAAACCAGCACCGACGGTATTTTCAATTTCATCAGTTGTTTCAAATCCTCCACTGTAATCGAGTAGTGCAACATCTACGGTTGCAGCTGGATTACTGTGAGTAATGTCTTGCAAAGTAATATCTTCACCAGTTTCATTCGTTAATATAATTTCGCTTCGATCATCGGAGACTTGGGCATAAACTCCGGTTTGCGCGGTGACCCGATTGATTGACTCAGCCAGTGGAGTTAAATCACCGGGGTCATCGATTGAAGCTGCTACAGAAATTGGATCCGCATTGTTACTGACGAGTTGCACTGACACTGTACCTGCGGTTGATAAGTTGTCTAGTTTGACATTGGTTCTTGCAGAAGCAGAAACACCTGTATTATCGGTCAGAGCGTTAATACCAATGACAACGTCGTCCATCGAAGCGTTTGCCGCAATATCTACTGTCGAACTACCAAGCGCCCCTGTAATGGTAAGTGTTTCAGCAAGTGTTGAATTAGTTGTTGTGGTTGTAACAGCAACACCTGCGCCAACTTGTGCTATATTCCCAGAAGAAGCTGCGCCTGCGTTAATTTGATGAGAACCAATGGAGGTTGCACGAGAGTCACCTGTGTTAACAGTAATAGTCTCAAAAGCTTGAGCGCCCACTTGAAAGGTTTGCGTGCCGAAGGTACCATCGAGTACAACTCGGCTACCAAATCGGGTCGTCTCAGCTATTCGATTGACTTCTGATTTGAGCTGGGCCACTTCTTGCTGAAGAGCTGCTCGTTCAGAAGAGCCATTTGAACCATTTGCCGATTGAATGGCAAGGTCACGAATTCGCTGCAAGATATTGGTCGTTTCTTGTAATGCTCCTTCTGCGACCTGAGCTAACGAAATACCATCATTAGCATTTCTACTCGCTACGCCAAGGCCATTAATTTGTGCCGTAAGCCCGTTAGAAATTTGCAGACCTGCGGCGTCATCTTTTGCGCTATTGATTCGAAATCCAGACGATAATCGCTGAAATGTAACGCGTAGGTTTTCATTAACCGAAGTTAAATTACGCTGTGAGTTTAATGATGAAACATTAGTTTGGAGTACGTTTCCCATTTTAATCTCCTATAAAACTTTTAAATATTTTGAAATATCAAAACTTTTAAAAGTGAACATACAAGGGTTAAAGATTGGGAAAGAAACACTGAGAATATTTCTTTCGCAAAGTTGCAAAGTGGAAAGCTAACTTGGCAACAATGCGGAGGACTCTGAGAAAATCCGTCCGTCGGATTGAGTGATTTGTCGATATTTCCTCACTCAGTTTTGGGTATCGGCGGAGGGTAAGGCGACTTTAAAATAATTTTAAATTTTTTGAAAAAAAGCGGTAAAAGCGGTAAAAGCGGTAAAAGCGGCAAAAGCGGCTGAGATACCGGTAAAAAGCGGCAAATATTTTCAATGAGTAGGTAAGATGTGATTAAAGTTTATAAGAGAAAAACACTATGGTGAGTTTAAAAGTTTAATAAATTCAATGAGATACATTTCTCTTTGTTGGACTAAGCTTAAACTTTTGAATTGTTGGCACACTAAGTGCTTTACAGTAAGTGCCAATTCAAGTTGAAGCATCTTGAATACCCATGATAGATCGATTTAGCTTTTTTTATTGGCACTTACGAAGTACAGGCTCTTTGTGCTGAGAACACTAATAGAATGTACTTCGGCGAAGGCAACTGCTTTATGTTTGCTGAGAACACTCATAAAGTATGGTCTTCTTTAAAGAACAATACTTACTTGCTGAGAACAAGTAAGACTAGGGTTCTTTATGTTCGTACGGTAAGGGGCTAGAAATAGCCCCTGTTTTTTCCGTTAAGCTGTATTTGAACTTTACATTATCATATGCAATAACTTTAGAAGTTATTTAGCGAAATAAGAGAATAAGCTCTGAATAATACTAACAAAGAAGTCCAATTTGCTCTAAAAGCGGCAGAAGCTCTTAACCAAAGAGATTTTTCAGCTGCAAAGTCGTGGTGTCAAAAAATTCTTCGTATAAATAAAGATAGTTATAATGCTTATAATATTTTAGGGTTTGCACTGCAGTCGGAGAAAAAATTCAAGGAAGCTATAGACTTTTATAATAAAGCTATTGCTTTAGCAAAGTCAGACGATAAAGTTTCTGAGCCTCTCTATTACTGCGCAGAGTGTTATGAGCAACAAGGGTGTTACCAATCAGCGTTATCACTGATAAATAAAGTTTTGGATATTGATTTTACTAATCTCCAGGCTCTTTTCAAGAAAGGAATGATATACGGTTCTATCGGTGAGGCGCAAAAAGCTATGGAGTGCTTTAAACAAGTTATTGTTTTTCCAGCAGCCCTGAATTTAGATACTGAAAAAGTGAAGGCCCAATCTCATTGGAATGTTATGACTTCGCCTTTACTCGAGCCTATACAGAGTGATTTCGAACAAGCAATATCAGATTTATCTAAGTTTAGCTCTTTTCACGGGAAGTCATGGATCCTATTTGCAATTGCATTTGGTTACGAGCGACTGAGTGACTTTAAATCTGCTTTTGAGTATTTTAAAAAAGCGAATGCGTTTGTCTGGGATTCCTCGAAATTAGATAAGGAAAAATATATTGAGTGGTTCAGTGCTAATTATGAACGTTTAGTTAGTAATTACAGTAAACCAATAAACAAACCAAAGCAGAGTAAAAAAATCGTATTTGTTTGTGGCTTGCCTCGCTCTGGAACAACTCTGGTTGAGTCAGTACTATCAAAGTCACCAGGTGTTTTTGCTGGAGGTGAATCCAATGGAGTGAGTAATGCTGTCAAAAAACTTAAGGGTATCGATAAAATAAGCGAAGAAAAAGAGTTAAATATTTTTTTTTCTATATACCGCGACAGCAATGATTTTCAATCAATATCAGAAGAAGTGTTTGTTGATAAAATGCCCAACAACTTTATTTATGCTGATTATTTGTTGAGAATGTGTCCGGACTCTTTACTGATAAACACGTTCAAAGAACCGCTTGATGCTTGTTTATCATTATTTAGACAACATTTTGGTAGTACAATGGGGCATCTTTATGCTTATAGTTTGCCATCGATTGTTATTGCATACAAATGGCATGAAATATTTATGAATAAACTCAGTTCTTTATATCCTGATAGAGTGTTGAATGTCAGTTACGAAGATTTAGTTACAAACGGTGAGTCTAATTGGAAGCAAATATTTTCCTTTATTGGATTAGGCTGGGATACTTCTTATATGGATTTTTATAAAGATAAAAGGGTGGTTAAAACTCTAAGTAATTATCAAGTTCGAGAGAAAGTTTCTAAGAAATATTTACGACGGTCAGAATCTTATGGTGATTTGTTAGGAGATATAACTTACTTGTTAAGTAAGGATTTAAATGAACTTTGCAAATTGCTCGGCTAACTTCAAGCTTTTCGATATATTTTACTCCTTTATGAAGAAATAGAAGATAAAGGGTTAAACGGTTTCGAGTTGTCAGTAGGTGACGTGTTGTTAGATCTAAGGAAATTTATTTCTGGCTTTCCAGTTAATGTTTTAAAAAATGGAACTTAAATACTTCTTCAATAAAATAGATGATGCGAAAAACGAGTACGCTCTTGACAATACTCAAAATATGTTCTTTCTGAAGTTGATCAAATGATAAACAAGGTTAATGTATTAGACATCTAATAATGAGATCTCATATTGAAAAATTTATTTTTACTGGGAGCTCTTTTTCGAATATTTATTTATATATGCGATCTTATCCGATCGAAATGCTTATGTTGATATCATAAACTCAGTATCACTTGATTTAGAGATCTCAATTTAATAATAAAGAGCGCATAATGCGCTCTTTTTTTATAAAAAACATATTTTCTTATAACTAAGATAATAAGTCATTTAAAACACACTTAAAAATCAGCCAAATAATTGACAGATCCTGAAACCCCATCTATTAAATACGGTAGATTATTATTTTAAAAAGAAAATGTTCGATCATTGATCAATAGAATCGAACTCGGTAAAAGGATGAAGTAACGGTGTTTTCGGAACTGAAAGTATTATTGATTGATGATGATCACCAGCGGTGCCACGATATAAAGACAATTCTCGACTTTATAGGTGAAGAGTGTGTTTCCGTTCGTTCCGACTCTTGGAAGACCTTGTTAAACAATCCCGATGAATTTTTGACAGTGGCGATTGGCCAGCTTAATGAGTATGAAAGTATTGCGGATCTGGTCGAAGAAATTCAAACGCTTTCTCGCTCACTTCCTTTATTGATCATTGGCGATGTCAGCTATTCTGGAAAAATGTCCGACGATTTAGAAATGCAAATTATTGGCCGCATAGATACGCCGCCCAAATACAATGATCTACTCGAAGTGTTGCATGCTTGTCAGGAATGTCATGGCAATCAACATATTATGCAACTAGGAAAACAACCTCTCGAATTATTTCGTAGCATGGTTGGAGCCAGTAAGCCGGTTCAGAAAGTTAGAAAACTCATTGGCCAAGTGGCAAAAAGTGATGCGAATGTTTTAATTCTCGGCGAGTCGGGAACGGGAAAAGAAGTAGCAGCCCGCAACATACATTATTTATCCGATCGATCCGATCAACCTTTTATCCCTGTAAACTGTGGTGCTATTCCGGGCGAATTGCTGGAATCTGAATTGTTTGGTCACGAAAAAGGAGCCTTTACTGGAGCTCTCTCTGCTCGACAAGGTCGATTTGAGTTAGCGCAAGGTGGAACGTTATTTCTTGATGAAATCGGTGATATGCCTTTGGCTATGCAGGTTAAGATTCTTCGCGTTCTGCAAGAAAAGTCCTTTGAACGTGTGGGCGGCAATAAAACCATTCAAGCCGACGTTAGAATAATTGCGGCGACTCATAGAAATTTAGAGAGTGAAGTTGCAGAAGGGAATTTTCGCGAAGATTTATTTTATCGACTCAATGTCTTTCCGATTGAAATGCCAGCATTGCGCGATCGATCTGATGATATACCTTTGTTGGTGAATGAACTCACAACTCGATTGGAAAAACATGGAAGAGATTCCGTGCGGTTTAGTGCCAATGCAATGGCATCGT
Organism: Pleionea sediminis; assembly: GCF_007570825.1. GTDB lineage: Bacteria > Pseudomonadota > Gammaproteobacteria > Enterobacterales > Kangiellaceae > Pleionea > Pleionea sediminis. Next base: position 104,155 of record NZ_SUNB01000007.1, read on the forward strand.
TAATGCGTCACGACTGGCAGGGCAATGTAAGAGAGTTGGCTAACCTGGTAGAGCGACTGTGCATCTTGTTTCCCTACGGTGTCGTGGATGTCAACGAATTACCCGAAAAGTATCAATATCTTGATGGACTTACACCTTACGAACCTCCGAAATTGAAAGAGCAAATTGAATTGCAAGAGCAACAAGAGGCTGAGTCTTCAAGTTCGTCGTTTATTTCTGAGTCACAGAGTTTGGACATTCCAGAAGAAGGCCTTAATTTAAAGGAATTTATGGCGCGACTGGAAATAGAGTACATTAACAAAGCATTGGATAAAGAAGATTGGGTGGTTGCCAAAGCGGCGCAAAGTTTAGGTATGCGCCGTACTACATTAGTCGAGAAAATGAAAAAGTATGACATCAGTCGTGCCGACGGTGTCTCAGGTTGAGCGTGAGCGAATCGCTTTTTCTTGCGTCATTATTTTTATTTTATGGATTCTCCTCTCGTTAGAGAACTTAGTCGAAATTGATCGCCATTAATTTGACATCCGCGATAATTCAATCTTTCCGTATTACCTAAGTTACCGATTTTTAATAAAAAACTAAACTAGGCACAGTATTTGCTGCTCTTGGTACGAAATGTATCTCATACTGGGAGTTGTTTAATAATGTCGCATCCACAGAGCGCAGTGCAAAAATCGAGTTTGGCTCATGAGACGGTTGGGCCAACGTCAAATGGACTCGATATTGAGCATTTGCAACAAGCGTTTCAGCAATTTAATCGACTTTCTGAAAACTTCGTTCACTCTTATCAAAATCTTGAAGACCAAGTTGAGTCGCTAGCTGACAAGCTCGCGAAAGAGGCGAGCAAGAAAGAACAACAGCTTCACGAAAAAGAGCGTGTCGCGTCGCGTTTACAAAGTTTGTTATCCATTCTTCCTGCCGGTGTTGTCGTGTTAGACGATCGCGGCTGTGTTCAAGAATGCAATAAAGTCGCAGTTGATTTATTAGGTCGTCCGCTACTAGGCGAAAAATGGATTTCGATCATTCAACGTTGCTTTGCGCCGAGAGTGGATGACGGTCATGAAATCTCGCTGAAAGACGGTCGTCGTGTGCACATTGAAACACGTTCGCTTGATTATGAGCCTGGCCAGTTGATTGTATTAACGGATTTAACAGAAACACGAAAACTGCAAGATAAAGTCAGTCAACAAAAACGACTTTCGAGTATGGGTAAAATGATGGCGTCTCTAGCCCATCAAATAAGAACGCCGCTGTCGTCTGCGCTTATCTATGCGGACAGCTTGAGTAACTTAAATATTTCTCATGAAAAGCAGCAAAAATTTAGTAAGAAGTTGGTTGGCTGCTTATCTCATCTGGAAAGACACATCAATGATATGTTGCGGTTTGCGCGTTCGGGCGGAATCCCAATGGAAAGTAAAAGCGTTAAACACGTCACTAGCGATTTATCTCGACATGTGAAAGAACATTATCCCGATATTGCAGTTGAAGTTAATTTAAGTCACGACTTTGAGATTAGTATTAATCAAGACTCTTTATTCAGTGCCATTCTTAATTTGGTTGATAACGCTTACGAAGCAACGGAAGCAATAGACAATCCAACGGTCTCTTTAAGCATCTATTCAAATACGAATGAATGGTGCGTCGCTGTAAAAGACAATGGTTCAGGAATAGACGAACTGCATTTAGATAAAGTTCTCGACCCATTTTATACCACGAAATCAGGCGGTACCGGTTTAGGTTTGGCGGTTGTTCATGGCGCAGTCAATGCCCATAAAGGCAGTCTTGATGTTGCGTCAAAGAAAGGTGAAGGTTGCACAATGACGATCACACTCAACCGATTAGCTGAGGAGTTGTAGTATGTCTAATACTCGAGTTTTAGTATTGGAAGATGATGAATCTTTGCGTGAAGCTTTGTCGGATAGTTTAGAAATGTCGGGCTTCGATGTGGATCAAGCGCACGACATCGACTCTGCCATTGTTTCCTGGTCAGCCAATAATCCCGATGTCGTCGTAAGTGATGTTAATCTCGGTGAGAAAAATGGTAAAGAGTTTTTAAAATTTGTTCGCAGTAAAGATATGAATACACCGTTTATTTTTATGACGGCGTATGGAACCATTGATATGGCCGTTTCAGCGATGCAAGAAGGCGCAAACGAATTTATTCAAAAGCCATTTAAACCACAGACTTTGCTAGAAGTATTGGAGCGATATAAATTTGACGATACTGATTTATCAACACCAGTCATTGAAGATGATAAAAGTAAGCAACTGTATCAATTAGCCGATCGTTTAGCTGTAACCGATTCGACGGTATTATTAAACGGTCCAAGTGGTGCGGGTAAAGAAGTTATGGCTCGCTATATTCATGAGCATTCTAATCGAGCCAGCCAACCATTTATTGCCTTAAATTGTGCAGCAATTCCTGAGAATATGCTGGAAGCCACATTGTTCGGTTATGAAAAGGGGGCTTTTACCGGCGCTCATCAATCTTGCCCAGGAAAATTTGAACAGGCGCAGAAGGGCACTATTCTACTGGATGAAATTTCAGAAATGGATCTTTCGTTGCAGGCAAAAATATTGCGTGTTCTGCAAGAGAAAGAAGTCGAGCGATTAGGCAGTCGAAAAATGATTCCTTTAGATGTGAGAGTGATTGCGACAACCAATCGCGATTTAAAGAAAGAAGTTAAAGATAATCGATTTCGTGAAGACTTGTATTTCCGTCTAAGTGTTTTTCCCTTAACGTGCTTGGCTTTAGCTGATCGACGCGACGACATTATTCCGTTGGCAACTCGATTGTTAGAAAAATACGCTCGACAAAATAATTTGCCGACGCCATCGCTGTCAACCTCAGCACGATCAAAACTATTAAGTTACCACTGGCCTGGCAACGTACGAGAGTTGGATAACGTCGTACAACGTTGCCTGATTCTGTCAGGTGGTGCGTTGGTAGAACCGGAACATTTAATGTTTGAGACCACCGATGAGCTATTTGAAATGACCAAAGAAGACGATGTGGACCATAGCTCAACATTAGGTGCCGGCGTTCGTCAACATGAATATCAAATTATTATCGATACACTGAAACGCTTTAACGGCAAAAAGAAAAAGGTCGCAGAAGAATTAGGTATTAGCCCGAGAACGTTGCGTTATAAACTAGCAAAAATGCGTGAACTGGGATACGAAATGCCGGTTTAGAACAGAACTATTTTAAAAACTCGTTATTAAACTAAATTAATTGAAGACACAGAGGTGAGTATGACACAAATTACTCCAGATCAAATACTGGCTCAGATGCGACAACTAACACAAGCAGCACAAAGTCAAACCAGTAATCCTGTTGCCGGTTCTGCGAACAGTTCGTTCACTGATGCAATGAGTTCGGCACTGAAAACAGTGAATCAATATCAAATGGAAGCCAGCAATGCTGCTAACAGTATTGAGCGCGGTGATGGCGGTGTGAGTCTTGTTAAAGCGATGATTGCATCACAAAAGTCGAGTGTTGCATTTGACGCTGCTGTACAGGTGCGAAACCGAGTCGTGTCGGCGTATCAAGACATTATGAACATGCCGTTATAAACCTATCGAAATAATGTTGAGTTCCAATGTTTGAAAATATTGATGGTTAAGAGGAGTACTCAAGGTGGCTGATTCAGCTTCAACTGAACTCGCAAGTGTTAATCCTGGAGGAAACTTCTTACCAGGAATGAATAATCTCGGTGTATTTAAGCAGCTGGGATTAATGATTGGCTTAGCTGCGAGTGTTGCCTTAGGTGTATTTTTGGTTCTTTGGGGATCGGAGCCGGAAATGAGACCTTTGGGACAGTTGGATGCGACGACATCAATGGATGTGATCAGTTATTTGGATCAAGGAAATCATACCTATCGTCTGGATGGCTCAGGGCGAATATTAGTGACCAGTAAGGATTATCAAAGAATTAAAATGGAACTGGCTGGACAAGGTGTTGCCCTGGATGCTCATTCGGATGAGTACCTTGATAAAGAAACCGGTTTTGGTGTTTCTCAACAATTGGAAAAAGCGCGTTTAAAACGAAGTCAGGAGTTGCAGCTAGCAAAAACGATTGGTGAGTTTAGTGGCGTGAAAGCGGCGAAAGTTCATTTGGCCATTCCCAAACAAACGGCCTTTTTAAAACACAAACGTAAACCTCGTGCATCGGTTTTACTTAATTTATACAGCAATCGAAAACTTGAAGGTGAACAGGTACAAGCCATCGTTGACCTGGTTACTGGAAGTGTCGCTAATCTCGATGCAGAACACGTGACTGTGACCGATCAATTTGGTCGTCTATTGCATTCTGGTACGCAGTCTCCCCAAGAAAGAGAAACTAATCGTGCTTTAAAGTTAACGCGTGAGAAACAAATTGATTATCAGCAAAAGATCGAGCAAATTTTAGCGCCGATCGTAGGTGAAGGTAATTACACTGTACAAGTTAACGTTGACATGGATTTTACCAAAACTGAACAAACGCAGCAGGTGTTTAATCCAGAATTACCCGCTGTTCGTAGTGAACGGATATTAGAAGATGAGTCGGCGAAGGGTGCGACGGCAGGAGTTCCTGGCGCATTAACGAATCAACCTCCAGCGGCCGCTAATATTCCAGAAAACTTACAACAGCAAAATCAAAACCAAAATAATGGTGAGCAATCGGGCCCGGTTAATCGACGTAAGGAATCCGAACGCAACTACGATCTTGATACAACGATCAGTCATATTCGTCAGCAAGTGGGAGTGGTCCGCAAAGTCAGTGTTTCTGTTGGACTCGATTATATTACCGACCCTAATGACGCAACATTGACAGTACCCATGCCGGCCGGTCAGGTCGCCAATATTACACGGCTTATTCGTGGTGCAATAGGCTATAATGCTAATAGAGGCGATATGGTTGAAGTTGAAAGTTTTGAATTTGTACGTCCCGAGGCAATTCCTGATCCCGGTCCTACTCCGTTTTACGAACAAGCGTTGTTTAAAGCATTGTGGAAGCCTGTTACCGCATTTTTGCTCGGAATTCTTCTTATATTTGGTTTGCTTAAACCGTTACTTAATAAACTTACTCGTCAACCTGACATGCCGGTTGCAACAATGGCAGACGACATGGATATGGATGATATCGATACCGATAGTCTCAATCTCGACAGTGATGGAGCCCTCGAATTACCCGGGCCAAACTTGGCAGGTTCTCCAAAAAGTGAAAAGGCAAAAGCAATCGCAAGCCAGGACCCAACCATGGTTGCGCAGCTTGTTAAATCTTGGGTAGAAGAAGATGAGTGATGAAGCGAAAGCGGAAGCTAAGCCAGAAGAAAAACAAAAGATAAAAGTAAAGTACACTGGTACGGAAAAAGCGGCTGTTTTACTTTTGTCGTTGGGGGAAGAAAACGCGGCGGCCGTTCTAAAACATATGGGACCGAAAGAGGTTCAGCGAATCGGTTCTGCGATGGCGACATTAAAAAATGTGGCCAAAGAATCGGTAGAAGATGTTTTGGATGAGTTTTTAGAAAGCGTTGAGGACCAAACCGGAATTGGTATTGGAACAGAAGAGTACATTAAGAAAACATTGAAGTCTGCATTGGGTGATGATAAGGCCGATGCTTTGATCGACCGAATTCTTTTAGGTGCCAACACAAAGGGACTCGATACTTTAAAGTGGATGGACCCTCGAGCTGTAGCGGATATAATTCGCTATGAGCATCCGCAAATTCAATCAATCGTTTTATCCTATCTGGATCCCGATCAGAGTGCCGAGATTTTAGCGTTGTTTCCAGAAAAAACGCGATTGGATTTATCATTACGGATATCCGCTTTAGAAGCCGTGCAACCTAATGCTCTCCAAGAGTTAAATACCATTATGGAGAAACAATTCTCTGGCAGTACCTCATCAAAAGCGGCACAAATTGGCGGCGTCAAAAAAGTGGCAGATATCATGAACTTTCTTGATACGAATGTTGAGAGTACTCTCATTGAAAACATTAAAGAGGTTGATGAAGACTTGGGTCAACAAATTCAAGACTTGATGTTTGTCTTTGATAATCTTATTGATATTGATGATAGAGGCATTCAGTCACTATTGCGAGAAGTCTCAACCGATACATTGGTGCTTGCACTGAAAGGCTCGGATGAAGATATCAAAGAAAAAATATTTAATAATATGTCGAAACGTGCTGCTGAGCTAATGAAAGATGATTTAGAAGCCATGGGTCCGGTTAAAGTAAGTGAAGTTGAAAATGCGCAGAAAGAAATCCTAACTGTGGCTCGTCGCATGGCCGATGCGGGTGAAATCGCGCTCGGCGGTGTGGGTGAGGACATGATTTAAACCGGTTTATTGATCGTCTTTATTTAGGAGTTGTAAGGTGACTCATTCGGGTGAAAAAAAACGGACAACTGAAGCTGAGAAAGTTCAGGTAATGTCTGATGATGATCAACGACGATCAGAGCCTTGGGAGTTGCCCAGTTTTGACAAGAAACGCGAGGTTAAGAAGGACGTTGAAGAAGAAGAGGAGCAGTTAAGCTTACCCACTGCCGAGGAGATTGAAGCCATACGTCAATCTGCGTTTGATGAGGGTAAAGAGCAAGGTTACAAGATAGGAATGCAACAAGCTCAGCAAGAAATAAAAATAATGAAAACGGAATTTTCGAAAATAATGGAACTACTTGAGCAGCCTTTGGCTCAAGAAGAAGAGTCTATCGTAAAAGAATTGACCGAACTCTCAATGATGATGACTCGTCAAATAATACGTCGAGAGTTAAAACTTAATCCAGAGCAAATTATTGCTGTTATTCGTGAGTCATTAAAGCTGCTTCCATCTTCAGAAAGAAAAGTGATGATTCACCTTCATCCAGAAGATGCCAATTTAATTCGAAAAATATTTTCTGTTGATAATGGCAATGAGTCGCATTGGATTCTTGCGGATGATCCATCCATTTCTCGAGGCGGATGTTTTATAACAACGGATGTGTCGAAAATTGACGCGACATTAGAAAAACGTGTGATAGAAATATTTTCTCATGTGTTTGGTGAACAACGAGCTCATAAAGATGAACCCAAAGATGACGTTTGAGTTTTCTAAACAATTGAATGTATTCAAAGAGCAATTGGCAACCGCGCCAAAACTTGTGGTTGAAGGAAAACTCACTCGAATGGTTGGTTTGACTCTGGAGGCTGTTGGTTGTCAAGTTAATATTGGTGAGCGCTGCTTGGTAACGAGCAGCCGCGGTGAACAAATTCCGGCAGAAGTGGTTGGATTTTCCGACGATAAGATTTATTTAATGCCTACTGGAGACATTCATGGTTTGGGTCCAGGAGCGAGTGTCATACCGACTGGGCATTCAGCACGTGTCGAAGTGGGTGATAAATTGCTGGGACGCGTGCTTGATGGGTACGGACAACCACTAGACGACAAATCTGAATTTCACTCTGAGAAACAATATCCATTACAAGGCAGGCCCATTAATCCATTAAAACGTCATCCCATTGAAGAGCCGCTTGATGTTGGTGTTGCAGCTATTAATGCCTTACTGACGGTTGGACGGGGACAACGAATGGGACTGTTTGCGGGCAGTGGTGTCGGTAAATCGGTGCTGCTAGGGATGATGACCAAATATACCTCGGCTGATGTTATTGTTGTTGGACTCATTGGTGAACGTGGTCGTGAGGTTCAAGAGTTTATTCAAGAGATTCTCGGAGAAAAGGGACGCGAACGAGCGGTGGTTGTTGCAGTGCCAGCTGATAATTCGCCTTTAATGCGTTTACAAGGTGCGATGGTGGCCACGAGTATCGCGGAGTATTTTCGAGACCAGGGTAAAAATGTTTTATTGTTGATGGATTCTTTAACCCGATTTTGTCAGGCGCAGCGAGAAATTGCCTTGGCCATTGGTGAACCGCCAGCAACAAAAGGTTATCCACCATCAGTGTTTGCAAAATTACCGCAACTCGTCGAACGGGCTGGCAACGCTGAAAAAGGAGCAGGATCGATCACCGCGTTTTATACCGTATTAGCAGAAGGGGATGACCAGCAAGATCCGATTGCTGATGCGGCGCGTGCAATTTTGGATGGTCATGTCGTATTATCCCGAGAACTCGCTGATTCAGGCCATTATCCAGCCATTGATATTGAAGCCTCTGTCAGTCGTGCCATTACACAGATTGTGCCTAATGAGCAGTTGATGCGGGTGCGTGAATTTAAAAGAATTTACTCGACATTCATGCGCAATAGAGATTTAATCAATATAGGTGCTTATGAACGTGGTAGTGATCGTGAAATTGATGAAGCGATTGATTTAATTCCACAAATGCGGCAATTTTTGCAACAAGGTGTTGGTGAAAGCCGATCTTTGGAAGATAGTGTGGCGCAGCTGGAAGCATTGTTACAAGCGGTACCTAACGAGCAAGGTGGAATGATTACGCAATGAAATCGACTTCAAAACGAATCGAACCCGTCAAGCGTGTTGCTGAACAGAAAGAGCAACAAGCCGCACAGTCTCTTGGCCAGGCGCAATCTAACTTTAGCAATGCGCAAGCCAAACTGGATGAGCTTATTCAATACCGAGTCGACTATTTGTCAGAATTTCAATATTTAGCGCAACGCGGTATGACGGGCACTCAGCTGCAACATTACAAATCTTTTTTATCGCAATTAGACAAAGCGATTGAGTCTCAGCAACAAAGAATCGAACAGTTAAAACATGAGGTTACTCGACAACGTCAAGCTTGGCAGCAAACGAATCAACGAGCAAAAGTGGTGACCAAGTATCAAGAAAAAATGCGCGGTAAAGAACAGGCTAAGCGAGCTGCTTCTGAAGACCGACGTATTGAAGATGATGTTAATAGTTTGAGATTTTCTAGAAAATAGCTTAAAGCGTTTTATCTAACGTATTTAGGTTGATGATTAGATTGAATTTATCGTTATTTTTATCTCTCCTTGAGTCTGCTTCTGAATTGATCAATAAGATAGGCAGACGAGTATTTAACACGATCTTCTCTCAGTAAATCAATTTCTTGCCAAAACAGGCTTATATTCTATCCTTATCTACAGGGTAAGTGTCTGAGTTTACCTTAAAATATTGACAAAATGACACCTTAATATTGATAAATTTGGAGTATAAGTATGGCTGTTACAAGCAATGCTTCAGGAAATGAGTTAACCATAAAAGTTAATGGAAAGTTTGATTTTAGTTGTCATCAAGAATTTAGAAGCTCTTACGAGGGGAGTGACAGTCGTCCAGAAAAATATATTGTGGACTTAGGTGAAACCAGCTATCTCGATTCTTCAGCGCTTGGGATGCTTTTGTTGTTGCGCGACTATGCGGGTGGTGATTCGGCCCAAATACACATAAAGAACTGCAGTCCTGAAATTAAGAAAATTCTATCGATTTCTAACTTTGAACAACTCTTCGATGTCAGTTAAAGCGCAATCTGATACTTTCATTAAAGAAAATTTAAATGAAAATATTAATTGCAGAGGATAATGCAACTGATCGCTTAATTTTAAAGAAGCTTGTTGAACAACAAGGGCACGAAGTAGTTGAAGCCAAGAATGGCAAGGAAGCTATAGAAAAATACAGTAGTGAGCTACCAGGAATCGTATTGCTCGATGTAATAATGCCGGAAGCCGATGGTTTTGAAGTTGCTAAATTTATAAAGCTAAATTACGATGCGCTCTACACCCCCATTATTTTTATCACGTCGCTGACAGAAACCGAATTTTTGGTGAAGTGTATCGAAAGTGGTGGCGATGATTTTTTTACCAAACCCTTCAATCGCATTGTTCTTCAGGCCAAAATTGACGCTTTTATTCGAGCAAAAAATCTATATCAGACAGTTGTTAAACAAAAGCAAGAGATAGAGCTTTATTCTGAGCATTTAGTTCAAGAACAACGCGTCGCCAAACAGATATTTGATAATGTTGCTCATAAAGGCGCCCTGGAAGAAGCATACATTAGTTACTCAGTATCAGCGCTTTCAATATTTAATGGCGATATTCTGTTAGCCGCAAAACGTCCTTTAGGTGGTGTGAATGTTTTGCTAGGGGACTTTACTGGTCATGGTTTGCCTGCTTCCATCGGTGCGTTACCTGTTAGCGATATTTTTTACAGCATGACGACGAAAGGATTCGAGCTTTTTGAAATTATCAGCAAACTAAATGAACGTTTGCATTCCATTTTACCGACAGGATTTTTCTGTTGCGCAATTTTGGCTGAGATTGATTTTGAGCAAAATAGTTTAACTTTCTGGAATGGCGGACTGCCGGATGCTTATTTAATAAAAAGAAAGTCAGGAGAGTTATTGGAGCTGCCATCAAGTCACTTGCCTTTGGGTATTGTCGAAAACGATAAGTACGATATCAACATTGACATGATGGCATTTGAAGATGGTGATAGTATATTTATTTACTCTGATGGTGTTATTGAAGCGGAGGATGATAGAGGAGAAATGTTTGGTCGAGACAATTTAGTATTAGCGCTATTAAACGGTGTTAGTGAAGGAAAGTCTTTTGACTCAGTTTCTCAGGCAATAAAGTCTCATTCGAAAGGTTCCTCTCAAGGCGATGATATTACATTTTTAGAAGTTCGTAATCATTTTGAAGATCAAACCTATTCCCCAGACGAAGTGGAGCAGGTGCAGGTGAAAAGTGGCCCTAGTGATTCTTCAATTAATTTGTTCTTGGGGCCGCAATCTCTAAAGAGCTATAATCCGATGCCAATGCTTTTCGATATGTTAATGGAGATTGGTAATCTTAGAAGTTATCGGACGCCGCTTTTTACCATTCTTACTGAGCTGTATTCTAATTCACTGGAACATGGCATTTTAAAATTAAGTTCTTCGCTCAAACGTTCGGCTGATGGCTTTGCTGAATATTATCGTTTACGAGAAGCTCGTCTTGATGCATTGAAAGATGGATATGTAAAGATCGCTATTTCACATGCTGACTTAGCGGATGGTGGCATGTTAACCATTCATTTTGAAGACAGTGGAGAGGGCTTTGACTATAAAAGCGTGGAAAACATTAAGGACGATTCGAAATTAAGTGGTCGAGGATATCCATTAATTTATAAACTTGCGGATTCGGTAGTGTTTGATAATAATGGATCAACAGTCACGATTAAGTTTCGATGGTACTCAACGGGGAAGCCGCAATAGTGAAAGAGATGATACAGCAGCTCAAAGACCTTCTTGGAGACGACTTCTCGACACTGGTTAAAGCCTATGACGAAGACAACCGGGCAATTCTTGACTCACTCGGGGGATTGATTAAATCAGGCCAATCGGAAGAGGTTGCTCGTCAAATTCACAGTCTTAAAGGTGCCAGTGCAAACATTGGCGCAGAAAACTTATCACAAACCTGCCAGACACTTGAGCATAACGCTCGAGCGGGTGATTTATCAGATGCACCAGAACTATTAGCGACCATTCAATCTCAGTTTGAAGAGGCGGTAACCCTTTTAAAAGAAGCTTAATTGGCATCAAACTTGCGTTACCTCTATCACACAAGATGGAGATTGAGGTGTCGAAAGTGTCACACGTTCATTCGCAAAACCTGCTTAACCTGCAACAAACGTCACGTGAAAAGAGCGTCGGAGAGCTGTCTAATACTGACGACTCTAAGTTAAATGCTCCCAAATTTAAGGATATTGTCCAATCTATCGAAAGTGGCAATGCCTCTGCCGAGAGCGAAGGTTCATCGCAGTCACTGGAAAAACCAAAGTTTTATTTGACTGATAATTCCGGTGAGAGCGGCAACATATTGCCTGAAAATCTTAAGTCAAACCTTATTAATCTTGGAATTGATCCTTCATTACTAGAAGGGCTGGACTCATTAAGTGAAGAGCAGTTATCAAAGCTACAAAATATATTGGATCAGTTAGATTCGATATTGTCCAACGGCAGTGGTGCGAACGAGCTCAACCTGCAAAGTAACACAGAAGTAGAAAAAGAAGTCGAGGCTTTGCTAGAGCAGTTGGGCGCTATCTTACCCAATAGCCGTACCGAGGGTTTGAAGCTTTCAATAGATGAAATACTCAAGACAAAGGGAACTTCAGCTGTGCCCGATGAAGTATTTGCTGAGCAAAATCGAATATCGTTTAAAAACGATGGTGCACTTAAAAATCCATTTGCTACTTTTCTTGGTGATTTGAAGTCGGCTGATTTTGATTTGAAAGGGGCAAACTCTTTTAATGCATCACCTTTTAAAATGGATATTCAAAAGTGGGAAACATTGACCGGCGATAAGTTTTCAATCTCCGGACAGGAACCTACAGCGAAAGCAATTAGCGAAGACTTGAAGAACATTATTGGGAATAAACTATCCTCGTTAAATACTGAGAATGCTATTTCAAATCGATTGAGTGAATCGTTTATTTCGGCGAACCAATCTTCCAGCAGTAACGATTTGTTGCATAATGCAATGGCAAAAACGGCTTCAACGGGCTCTGTTTTTTCATTGGAAGGCAATGCTGACTCGCAAGGGAAAGCTAAAGATGCTGTCTTGAATACGCCACTCGCACTGCATACAAAAAACTGGCAGAGCGATTTTAGTCAAAAAATTAACTGGATGATGCAGGGGAAACTTGATCGTGCGGAAATTCATATTGATCCCAAAGAGCTAGGCCCACTCATTATTCGAGTTTCACAAAGTAACGGTGAAGTACAAGTTAATGTTCAGTCGAATCACAGCCAAACCCGAGAGTTGTTTGAGATGAATCAAGAAAGACTGAAAGATATGCTGGAGCAACAGGGCATTCAGTTATCGCAATTTGATGTGCAAAGTGAAAATCATCAGGAGAAGGAGACATCAGATTCTGAATTGGCGAACAATGATTCTATCGAAACAGGCGATTTAGAATCCACGATAGAAACTGAGCCAACCTTGGTTACAAACTGGCAAAGTGGGCGCCTTGATTTTTTTGTTTAAGAATTTTCCTTCGTTTCTCGAATACTCAATAGCTAACAATTGCTATTGAGTATTCCCTTTTATAAGTTCAGACAGCTCTTTTTCTTTTTATCCCTATACCTGTTTACTTAAGTAATGCGGCATAACTCTTTTCTTTCATTATTCGTTTTCCTTCTATACTGAACTGGACGATGTCAATTCCATTAATTGAGTGACGAAAAATTGTCGCGTTCTGATTTAGCTTGCTAACTGATTGAATTGAGGCGTCAATAATACAGCAATGTATTGTAACTCGTTGAAAAATATCTACTAATTTTAATGTGGCCTCGTGGCACTATAATTGCTTTATCAATATCAGTATTGATTTAGCAAAAGCGTTGAGCGCCATGAAGTCAATAAAAGGGGAGTTTGCATGGCCGAAGATGAAGAACTAGCGCTAGATGGCGAAGAAGGGAAAGGTGGTAACAAATGGTTGATTATCATCATTGTTGGAGTTGCTGCATTGGGGTTGGGCGTAGGTGCTGCCTGGTTTTTTTTATCGGGTGATGACTCAGGTGAAGCTACCACCGTGGATGCCGAAGCTGAACCGAAAAAAGAACCCGCTATTTACGTTGGCGTTCCGGGGGCAATTATTTCACCGATTAAGGGTGATAAACGGGACCGCATGGTACAAATCAAAATCAGTTTCTTGGTTCGAGGAATAGAAGCTGAAGACAAGGTGAAAAAACACATGCCAAGATTAACTAATGATTTGTTAACTCTGGTAAGTCAGGCGAATGCGGATGTCATTATTAAGCCTGATGGACGACAAACCTTGCAAGACAATGCGCTGCTTAAAGTTCAGGAAACAATGACTGAAGTCGAAGGGCAGCCGTTCGTAGAAAAAGTTTTATTCGTTAGTTTTGTGATGCAATAGATTATGGTTACCGATTTACTCAGTCAAGACGAAATAGATGCGTTACTTCACGGTGTTGATGATGGTGATATCGATGTAGACGATTCCGACTCGACGCCCGGAGAAGCGATACCCTACGACTTTACGTCGCAAGATAGAATTGTTCGTGGTCGGATGCCCACGCTGGAGATGATTAACGAACGATTTGCTCGTCATATGCGTATTAGCCTGTTTAACCTAATGAGACGAAGTGCTGACATTTCGATTAACGGAATACAGATGATTAAGTTTGGTGAATACGTGCATAGTCTGTTTGTACCCACCAGTTTGAATATGGTGAGAATAAGACCTTTACGAGGCACGTGTTTGTTTACCCTGGAAGCCAAGCTTGTGTTTATTCTGGTGGATAATTTTTTCGGAGGTGATGGTCGCTTTCATGCCAAGATCGAAGGTCGAGAGTTTACACCAACCGAACGTCGAATTATTCAGATTTTATTGGAACAATCGTTTATCGATTTAAAAGAAGCTTGGTCGCCTGTAATGAAAGTGGACTTTGAATATATGGATTCTGAAGTAAACCCTGCATTGGCAACCATTGTGAGTCCATCAGAAGTCGTTGTGGTTTGCAGCTTTCATATTGAGCTTGACGGTGGTGGTGGAAACTTCCATGTCACCATGCCGTACTCAATGATTGAGCCGATTAGAGAAAAGCTCGATGCCGGTGTGCAGAGTGATAGAGATGATGTTGATACTCGCTGGACTCAAGCATTAAGAGATGAAGTGATGAGTGCCGAAGTCGACTTACAATCAACATTGCTAGAAACACGAGTTTCATTACGTGATGTCATGAATTTTAAAGCAGGAGATATTATTCCAGTCGAATTACCCGAAAAAGTGGTTGTTAATGTGGGTGGCTTGCCATCTTTTCGTGCCAAGTATGGTCAATCAAGAGAAAAAGTGGCATTGAAAATACTAGAGTATATTCCTCGAGATCACATTACCCGAAACTTGATTGAGGAGTCTGAAGATGAGTAATGAAAACGATAATGATCAAAATGGTGATGTGAATCAAGACGAGATGGCCGATGAATGGGCAGCGGCAATGTCGGAGCAAGATGAAACTGAATCTGCGCCACTTGAAGATTTAAACGACGAGGGCACAGGCGAAAAGTTGGGGGATGAGAACCTCGATGTCATTCTTGAAATTCCCGTGTCGTTATCGATGGAAGTTGGACGAACTAATATTGCCATACGCAACTTATTGCAACTGAATCAAGGTTCAGTGGTTGAGTTGGATCGACTCGCTGGCGAGCCGTTGGATGTGTTGGTTAATGGTACTTTAATTGCGCACGGTGAAGTGGTGGTGGTTAATGAAAAATATGGGATACGCCTTACTGATGTCATGAGTCCCAGCGAACGAATTAAAAAGCTCAAATAATGCGATTTTTATTATCAACTACCTTTCTTTTTTTTTCTTCAGCGGTTGTTGCCATAGAAGAGGTTACTAAACAAAAAACGACGCAAGTTCCTTCATTAGCCAGTTCCGTCGTTTCTGTCTTTATCGCTCTTGTTTTTATTATCATAATTATTATTGCTTGTGCCTGGGTTTTGCGACGGATGGGCGGTGCTGGTTTTCAAAAGTCTGCTGATATTAAAGTTTGTGCCAGTCACATGTTGGGCGCAAAAGAACGACTGGTGATTATTAAAGTGGATGGGAAACATATTCTTCTGGGTGTTACTCCCAGTAGCATTAATAAAATTGAAGAGCTCTCTGAAAACTGCATAGAAGAAACCTCTTCGGATCCTATCAGTTTTCAAAGCGCTTTTAGCTCACAAGTCAAAAAAATGCTTGGAAAGCGTGATGAAAATTAAACTGATACTTTTCGTCCTTTTTACCTTTTTTTTCATTGAGCCTGCCTCGGCACAACCCACGGGTATGCTACCGGCAGTTAAGGTGATTACCGCACCAGACGGTTCTCAAGAATATTCAGTAACGTTACAAATTTTAATTTTAATGACATTGCTGACCTTTTTGCCAGCGATTGTCATCATGATGACCAGCTTTATAAGAATATCCGTTGTGTTCGCCATTCTCAGACAAGCATTGGGTTTGCAACAAACACCTTCGAATCAAATTTTGGTTGGTCTTACTTTATTTTTGAGTTTATTTATTATGGCGCCCGTTTTAGAGCGGGTGTACGACGAGGCCGTGCAACCCTACATGAACGAAGAGCTTTCCTCAACTCAAGCAATTGAAATGGCGAAAGGACCGTTTCGCAATTTTATGTTGGCACAAGTGCGTGAAAACGATTTATTAATGTTTGCTGATATGGCGGAAGTGAGTTTTGAGAATAACGATTATTCGGCAGCTCCTTTTACCGTTTTAGTTCCTGCGTTTATTACCAGCGAATTAAAAACAGCCTTTCAAATAGGTTTCCTTGTATTTATCCCATTTCTTGTCATTGACCTTGTTATTGCAAGTATCTTAATGGCAATGGGGATGATGATGTTATCACCCATGATCGTATCTTTACCGTTCAAAATAATGCTGTTCGTATTAATTGATGGCTGGGCATTGATTGTTGGTACGCTCGCAAATAGTTTTGGTTAGGAGAGCACTATGACGCCTGAAGTGGTGGTTGATGTTTTTTCTCAAGCATTTGCGTTGGTTATATTATTGACCGGATCGGTTGTACTGCCGGGCCTCGTTATCGGATTAATTATTGCCATTTTTCAGGCCGCTACCAGTATTAATGAACAAACCTTAACTTTTCTACCCAGATTGCTTGTCACTCTACTTGCGATGTCCTTCCTAGGACATTGGTTTGTTGGTAATTTAGTTGAGTTTGCGCTCAATCTTTACCTGAGTATTCCAGAGTTAATCGGCTAGTTTACGATGGTTGTTGAATTTTCTGCCATTAACGACTGGCTCGTTCAATACATTCTTCCTTTTTGTCGCTTATCGGGAATGCTCATTTCAATGGCCGTTATCAGTTCTCGAACGGTTACTCCAAGAGTCAAAATTTTGTTAGCGTTGGCGATAAGTATCGCGGCCACACCAATGATAACCATTGATGTGAAATTAGAGCTTTTCAGTATCTCAATGGTTATTCAAATTTTACTTCAAACACTGATAGGAATCGGTGTTGGATTTATTACGCGACTGGTCTTTGAGACCTTTGTTATCGCCGGCCAAGTTATTGCGATGCAAACTGGCTTGGGGTTTGCATCTCTTATTGATCAGAACACGGGCGTCAGTGTTCCGGCACTGGGTCAAATGTTTGTCATGATGGCGACATTGATCTTTTTATCGATTGATGGGCATCTTCGATTAATTGAATTGGTTGTGTTGAGCTTTGCGACATTACCCATTCAGGATTCAGGTTTGTTTTTTGTGCAACTCGATCAAATGATTTATTGGGCTGAAATGATTTTTTTAACCGCATTTATGATGGTCTTATCGGCCATTGTTGCTTTACTGGTTATGAATTTATGTCTTGGTGTGGTGACTCGCTCTGCACCTCAACTGAATATTTTTGCGGTGGGTTTTCCCATTATGACCGTTGTCGGTTTGTCCATTATTTGGTTGCTGTTAAGAAGTTTCTTACCTCATTTTATGAATCAAATGGCACGAGGTAATGAAATGGTGTGTCAATTGCTGCTGATGGAGTGTGCCGGTGGCTGAACAAGATAGTGGTGAACGTTCCGAAGAGGCCACACCCAGGAAAAAGGAAAAAGCAAAATCGAAAGGGCAAGTTCCCCGATCGAAAGAGCTAACGACTGCACTGGCATTAATCATGAGTCCGTTAATACTCATGTTGTCGTCATCGGATATCGCCAAAGGTTTCTTAAAAATGGGAGACATTACATTGTCGGTTAACCGTCAAAGTTTATTCGATGAACGCTACATGCTTGATGCTTTAGCAGCGAGTGTCGGTTCTGTATTTTCGACATTACTCCTATTTTTTGCGGCAATTTTTGTGGTATCTCTTTTTGCTCCTTTGGCACTCGGAGGATTAACGTTTAGTGTTGAATCATTAGCGCCTAAAGGAAATCGTTTATCACCACTTGCTGGTTTTAAACGAATGTTTGGAACGAATGCGGCGATGGAGTTATTGAAAGCCATCGGTAAGTTTTTGTTAGTGGCTTTTTTTGGCTGGGTGGTAATCAGTGCCTATTTTTCCGATTATATGCAACTGGGTCGGTCGACACCTCAAGCTGATGTTATTGCTGCCATTGAATTTATGTTGGTTGGACTATTACTCGTCTCTTCATCATTAATTGTTATTGCTTTAATTGATATTCCCTTTCAAATTTGGAATCACGCTAAGCAATTAAAAATGACCAAACAAGAACTGCGTGATGAATACAAAGAAACGGAGGGTAAACCAGAAGTTAAAAGTCGCATTCGCCAAGTTCAAAGAGAATTAACGCATCGTCGAATGATGGAGTCAGTGCCCGACGCTGACGTGGTGGTTACCAATCCAGAACATTACTCAGTCGCTCTTAAATACGAGCAGACCACATCAGGCGCTCCTGTTGTTGTCGCCAAAGGGTTGGATGAAGTGGCATTGAATATTAGAAAGGTTGCTAACGCTCATCATGTACCTATTTTGCAAGCGCCCCCGGTAGCTCGTGCGTTATATCACACGACTAAACTGGATCAAGAAATTCCAGAGGAGCTGTATTTAGCGGTGGCGCAAATTCTGGCTTACGTTTTACAAATGAATGAATATAAGAGAGGACGTGCAACCAAACCTAAGCCCATTAAAAACTATCCAATTCCCGACTCAATGAAGTATTAGGAGAGTGAGCGTGGTAGAGATTACTCAAAATCGAATGCGAGCATTATCACCCAAAGGAGCGGGTGTTCCCATTTTGGTGTTAATGATTTTGGCAATGATGACCTTGCCGTTACCACCGATAATGTTGGATATGCTTTTTACGTTTAACATTTCACTAGCATTGATTGTTTTGTTAGCGACCGTTTATACCTTGCGTCCGCTGGAGTTTGCAGCTTTTCCTACCGTTCTTCTGGTGACCACATTATTACGATTGGCGTTAAACGTTGCTTCAACTCGAGTCGTTTTATTGGACGGGCATACTGGACCTGGCGCTGCTGGGAGCGTGATTGAATCTTTTGGTGCCGTTGTGGTGGGTGGAAATTACGCGGTTGGACTGGTGGTGTTTGCGATATTGGTGATTATAAATTTTGTTGTGGTGACTAAAGGTGCCGGACGGATTTCAGAAGTCAGTGCACGATTTACTTTAGATGCAATGCCAGGCAAACAAATGGCAATTGATGCCGATTTAAATGCCGGCTTATTGACTCAGGAAGAAGCTAAAGTTCGCCGTGAAGATGTAGCAAAAGAAGCTGATTTTTATGGCGCAATGGATGGTGCTTCGAAGTTTGTGCGCGGCGATGCGGTTGCCGGTTTGCTCATTTTATTTATTAATATTTTAGGTGGTGTTGCCATTGGCATGAGTCAACACGGACTCGAGTTTGGTACCGCGATGCAGTTTTATGCGTTGCTGACCATTGGTGATGGATTAGTGGCTCAAATTCCTTCGTTACTATTATCGACTTCTGCAGCAATCATGGTAACTCGACAAAACACTTCTAACGATATGAGTACGCAGGTTGTTGGCGAATTATTTACCAAATCTAAAGCGTTATGGATAACTGCGTCAATCTTGGGTGTTATGGGATTAATTCCTGGAATGCCTCACCTGGCATTTTTATCCTTGGCAATCTTAGCCGCGGGTTTGGCATTTTCGATTGATAAAAAACGCAAAAAAGTAGCGGAAGAGAAAAAGGAACAACAGCGTGTTGAAAAAGAGGTCGCAACTCAAGAGCCCGAGTTTAAAGAGTTGAGTTGGGATGATGTACCACCCGTCGATCCGATTGGTTTAGAAGTGGGTTATCGTTTGATTCCGTTAGTTGATCAATCTCAAGATGGAAAGTTAATGGGGCGAGTGAAGGGCGTTCGTAAGAAGCTTTCACAAGAACTGGGTTTTCTTGTTCCATCGGTGCACATTCGCGATAACCTTGAACTTTCGCCAAATGCTTACCGAATTACCTTGATGGGTGTCGCTGTTGGCGAAGCAGAAATTCATCCTGATCGAGAAATGGCTATTAATCCCGGTCAGGTATTCGGTGAAATACAAGGTATTGATACCAAAGATCCGGCTTTTGGATTGGATGCAGTATGGATAGATGTGGCGCAAAAAGAACAGGCGCAGTCTATGGGATATACGGTGGTAGATGCCAGTACCGTAGTGGCAACTCATTTAAGTCAGCTCATTCAAACTCATGCCAGTGAATTGTTAGGTCATGAAGAAGTGGAACATCTGTTGCAAAAACTTTCTAAGTCAGCTCCCAAGTTAGTCGAAAATTTAGTGCCCGATTCGTTACCGTTAGGTGTTGTCGTTAAAGTCTTGCAAAATCTGTTACTCGAGCAAGTTCCCATTCGTGATATGCGAACGATCGCCGAAACTTTGGCGGAGTACAGTGTGAGGAGTCAAGATCCCGCCATGTTAACGGCTGCCGTCAGAATTTCTTTAAATCGCTTAATTATCCAGAATATCAATGGGTTAGAAACTGAGCTGCCGGTAATTACTTTAGATCCAAACTTGGAACAGATATTGCTGCAGTCTCTACAGGCGAGTGGAGATGAAGGCGTTAACATTGAGCCGGGTCTTGCGGAAAAATTGCAGTCTTCGTTAAAAGAAGCTGCAGATAATCAGGAAGCCGCAGGCAAACCGACGATATTGTTAACCTCACCAGGTTTACGCAGTAGTTTGGCTCACTTTGCTCGTTTTGGAATACCCGGATTGCATGTATTGAGTTACCAGGAAATTCCGGATAACAAACAGGTTCGTGTCGTTGCTACCGTGGGGCAATAACGCAGCGAAATTGAATGAGCAAGACGATGAAGATAAGACGATTTTTTGCGAAAGACATGCGCAGTGCGTTAAATCAGGTTTCAGCTGAGCTGGGTCCAGACGCTGCGATTTTATCGAGTACGAATGTCAATGGTGGCGTTGAAGTCGTTGCCGCGACTGATTATGAAGAAGCCATGATGCAAACGCGGAGAACGCCGCGTTCCAGTCAATCTAATGCAATTGAGGATTCCAGTCGGTTTTCTGAGACACCTAATGATGACTATCACGATCCGGTTGAAATGGGTAGGCATGCAAATGCAAAACAAGAAGGGACCTCTAATCGCTACTCGCAAAACATTTCTTCACGATCTTTAAGTGGTCGAATTGGTGGAGAATCGATTGAGTTAAATGAATCACGCACGAACAACAATTACAACGAGCCTGCATCAGAACCCTCGCAAGGTGAGTCAGGATTATTGAAGTTTTTAAAGCAACAAGAACAAAAATTTTTAAACAGTAAAAGGGAATCCAAAAGAACCAAAGAAGATCGTCGAGATCGGTTGAGTGTTGGTCGCAAACAAGACGATATTTCCGAGGAATCTTTATCTAACGCGTTTCTTTCGCCCGCTCAGCACAGTGAGCATCCGATAGAACAGCCTTTTCCCAAAATTGAATGGTCACAAGAGCCAACGTTAGTCGCGATGAAAGAAGAACTCAGTTTATTGCGAAATTTATTGCAAGAACAAGTGTCGCAATTGGCGTGGGATAAACAATCAAAAATATCGCCGATTGGTGTGGCGTTAAAGCGTGAGTTTACCAATCTCGGTTTGAGTCCATCGATTATTGAACCAATCGGTCAGATGTGTGAAAGCGAACAAGACTTTGAATGCGCCTGGCAAAAAGGTCTGGCCTTGCTGGCTAAAAAAATTATGGCGGGAGATGACGACATTCTAGCAAATGGAGGTGTCTATGCGCTTGTTGGGCCAACGGGCGTTGGTAAAACAACAACGTTAGCGAAGTTAGCTGCCAAACATGTTATTAAAAACGGACCAGAAAGCATCGGTTTGATCACGACAGACAGCTTTCGAATAGCAGCACACGATCAATTAAAAACTTATGGTCGAATCTTGAAAGTTCCGGTAAGAATTGCTGGCGATGAAAAAACATTGAAAGAAGCGTTGTATCATTTTAATGACAAAAAACTGGTGTTAATTGATACTGCTGGTATGAGTCAACACGACGAGCGTATGACACAATTAATGCAATGTTTATCGCAAGGCTATCGAACAATACAAAACTACTTGGTGCTTTCAGCGACCAGTCAAAGTTCAGTATTGAACGATGCGATAAAACTTTTTCGTCCCTTTAAATTATCTGGCACTTTAGTGACAAAGCTTGATGAAGCGGCCAGTTTGGGTGAAATTATTTCGACTATAATAGAGAACAGATTGAGAGTGGTTTACACCACCGATGGACAACGTGTGCCGGAAGATATCCGTGTCGCCAGAGCGCATCACCTGGTCTCAAAAATGGTTTGGCTGATGAAAAATCGCCAATTGTCGTCACGGGAAAAAGAGGCAACAGGAACTCATCAGTGAACGTCTCATCTACGAGCTTAAATGCAAGCAGCATTCATGACCAAGCGTCAGGGTTAAGATTAATGACATCAATAAAACCAACAAAAGTTATCGCAATTACCGGTGGTAAAGGTGGGGTAGGAAAAACAAATGTTTCGGTGAATCTCGGCGTGTATCTTAGTTCATTGGGGCGTAAAGTGATGTTGTTAGACGCGGATCTTGGGTTAGCCAATGTTGATGTTATGCTAGGTCTAAAAGTTCATCGTAATCTAAAACATGTGCTGGCGGGAGAGTGCGACCTTCAAGATATTGTGATTAATGGCCCGTCAGGCTTGCAAATTATTCCAGCGTCTTCGGGTACCCAACGAATGGCTGAGCTATCCCCAGCTGAGCACGCTGGGATTATCCGTGCGTTTAGCGATCTTGGACAAAACTTAGATTACCTACTGGTCGATACCTCAGCAGGCATCAGCGATAACGTGGTTTCTTTTACTCGCGCTGCACAAGATGTACTGCTAGTGGTGTGTGATGAGCCCACTTCTATCACCGATGCATACGCTTTAATGAAAGTGTTAAATCAGGATCATCAAATTAGTCGCTTTAAAATTGTGGCTAATATGGTGCGAACTCCCCAGGAAGGTCGCGACATTTTTGCTAAGCTAAGTATGGTGACCGATAAATTTTTGGATGTTATGTTGGAATACGCAGGTTCTGTTCCATTTGACGAAAATGTCCGAAAAGCGATAAAGAAGCAAAAGCCTGTTTTAGAGTTGTTTCCTCGGTCGCCAGCTGCAGTAGCAATTAAGTCGTTAGGCAAGAAAGTCGAAACCTGGCCGATTCCGATGAACGCCAGTGGGCATATCGAATTCTTTATGGAACGACTGGTTGCACAAGGAGCTATCTGACCGTTAATACACAGAGGAATGCCTTGTGTCGCGCATCGATGCATACAAAAAAGCGGGTGCAGATCCCCAAGATATAACGACGCGCTATGCGCCGTTAGTTAAGCGAATTGCGCATCATTTGATGTCGCGATTGCCTTCCAGTGTACAGATCGAAGATTTAATGCAAGCCGGTATGATTGGATTATTGGAAGCCTCAAATAATTTTGATGCCGCGAAAGGTGCCAGCTTTGAGACTTTTGCCGGTATTCGAATCCGTGGTGCGATGATCGACGAAATTCGTCGTGGTGACTGGGTTCCACGATCAGTGCATAAGAATACTCGGATGATTGCACAAAAGATTTCTGAGATAGAGCAAAGTACCGGTCGAGATGCACGCGATACGGAAGTGGCTGATGCGCTGGATATTAGTGTTGAAGATTATCGAATTATGCTGATGGAATCGTCGAATGGCCACATGCTGGACTTTGATGATTTAGGACTCTCGGAAGAACAGTTTAGTGAGGGATTATCGCATTCAACAACCGCGAAAAATCCATACGAAGGATTGCAAACAGAAGATTTTAGAAATTGCTTAGCAACGGCTATCGGTGGATTACCCGAAAGAGAACGTTTAGTTCTGGCGTTATACTACGACGAAGAGCTTAATTTGAAAGAAATTGGTGAGGTTATGGGTGTGAGTGAATCCCGTATTAGTCAGATAAACAGCCAGGCTATGATTCGGTTACAAAGTCGTTTAAGAGATTGGCGTAAATAGATAATTTTGACTAACTTTATTTATATCTGGCACTTCAAGAATGAAAAACTGTTATTAGGGGAGGTTTTTCTTGGACAAGAATATGAAAATACTCATTGTTGATGATTTTTCGACAATGAGGCGTATTGTTAAAAACTTACTTAAAGATTTAGGTTTTAACAATACTCAAGAAGCCGATGATGGTCAAACCGCTCTTCCTATGTTACAGCAAGGTGACTTTGATTTTCTGGTCACCGACTGGAACATGCCAGGAATGCAAGGCATCGATTTGCTCAAGAATGTGCGAGCTGATCCTGGCTTAAAAGACTTGCCGGTCTTAATGGTTACCGCTGAAGCCAAACGAGAACAAATCGTTGAAGCTGCTCAAGCGGGTGTTAACGGTTACATCGTAAAACCTTTCACTGCTGGAACTTTAAAAGAGAAAATAGAAAAAATATTTGAACGCATAGAAGGTAACTAACGGAGCATCAGGATGGAGAATGAAGATAAGCTGATGACCGAGGTTACATTAAACCAAGCACGTGAATTAATTCAGCATCTCGAAGACGGTAACGTCGAAAAAGCTCGTGAAGCGATAGATGGACTATCGCAGATCCGTGAAGCCAGCCTGTTTGTTGAAGTTGGAAAATTAACTCGCCAACTTCACGAAGCTCTGACGAACTTTCAACTTGATAGCAAATTAATGGGAATCGCTGCACAAGAAATTCCTGACGCAAAAGAGCGCCTTAATTATGTTATTCAGACAACAGAAAATGCGGCTAACACAACCATGGATCTCGTAGAAAAGAGTATTCCGATTTCCGCCAAGATTAAAGTTGATGCCGAAGAATTATCATTAGATTGGGAGCGTCTTTATCGCCGCGAATTGGGGCCTGGAGAATTTCGTGAATTGGCTGGCCGTATCGAAAATTTTCTAAAAAATGTATCAAGTGAATCAACGGAACTCAATGGGATACTCAATGATGTAATGGTTGCTCAAAATTATCAGGATTTAACAGGGCAAGTGATTCGTAAAGTTATTACGTTGGTTCATGATGTTGAGGAAAACCTGGTCGAATTAATAAAAATGTTTGGCAACACCGATGAATACGAAGAAGCACAAAAAGAAGAAGTTAAGACAAGTGGTGTAGAGGGACCTGTTATCGATGAGACAAGAGATGATGTGCTTACCAGTCAAGATGATGTCGATGACCTTCTTTCCAGTCTTGGATTCTAGAGGAGCCGCTTAATGGCGATTGATGCCGACGAAGAAATCCTTCAGGACTTTATCATAGAAGCCGGAGAGATTATTGAAACTCTCTCCGAGCAATTGGTGGCATTAGAAAATGAACCGGAAAATATGGACTTGTTAAATGCCATATTTCGTGGATTTCATACCGTTAAAGGTGGTGCAGGGTTTTTAAACCTGACAGCAATGGTTGAAGTTTGCCATATCACTGAAAATATATTCGATATTCTAAGAAACGGTGGCCGAAAAGCAAACGCAGAATTAATGGACACCGTATTACGCGCGCTCGATCAAATCAATGAGATGTTTGATGAAGTCAAACAAGGTGATCAGCCGAGTTCTGCTTCCAGTGAACTACTCGAAGAATTAGAAGTTTATGCAAAACCCGATGATGGCTCGGGTACATCTGCTCCTGCAGCGAGTCAACCTGAACCTAAGCAGGAGCCGCAACCTACCCAAGAGACCTCGGCTTCAAACTCGGATGAAATCACTGACGATGAATTTGAAGCATTGTTAGATCAAATACATGGTTCCGGTGGCTCTAAGCCTGCTGAACCTGAAACTCCTGCTCCAACAAGCGATTCAGGTAATGATGAAATTACGGATGAAGAGTTTGAGGCGTTACTTGACGAGTTGCACGGTAAAGATAAGCCTACCGCTTCTTCCAGTGCCAGTTCTCCAGCACCGCCGGCTGCTCAACCAGCAGGGAGTGATGAGGCGATTACTGATGATGAATTTGAAGCTCTTCTCGATCAAATTCATGGCAGTGGCAAAGGTCCTCAAGGCTCGGGAGATTCTCCTGGTAGCTCTGCGACGGACTCTGACAGTTCTGCTTCGGATAAGTCGCCTGAACCTGAGAAGCCAGCTGAACCGCCAAAGCCAGAACCACCAAAAGTTGAACCTCCCAAACCTCAACCGGCGGCCAGTGCACCGAAAGAAGATAAGCCGAAGGCACAGCCCAAGTCGGTAAAGGCGGCGGGTGCAATGACAGGAGAGTCGACGGTCCGTGTGGATACAGCGCGACTCGATGACATTATGAACATGGTGGGCGAGTTGGTGCTGGCGCGCAATCGACTCAAAATGCTCGGGCAAAATTATCAAGATGAAGAGCTCAATAAGGCGGTAGCAACACTTGACGTTGTCACCTCTGACTTGCAAGGCTCAGTGATGAAAACACGTATGCAGCCCATCAAAAAAGTCTTCGGCCGATTCCCTCGAGTTGTAAGAGATTTGGCGCGTAATCTTAAAAAGGAAATTACTCTCGAATTGGTGGGCGAAGAAACCGATTTGGATAAGAACCTTGTTGAAGCTTTAGCCGACCCTCTGGTTCATTTAGTTCGAAACTCTGTTGATCATGGTGTCGAAAGTCCTGAAGATCGTGTGGCGATTGGAAAACCAAGAACAGGTAAAGTCGTGTTGTCTGCGGCGCAAGAGGGCGATCACATTCTATTGGCCATCGAAGACGATGGTAAAGGAATGGATCCGGTTGCATTAAGAAACAAAGCCGTACAAAAAGGACTGATGGATTCCGACCAAGCGGATCGTTTGAGCGATACGGAATGTTTTAACCTGATTTTTATGGCGGGGTTTTCAACGAAAGAAGAAATTTCTGACGTTTCTGGTCGCGGCGTTGGCATGGATGTGGTTAAAACAAAAATCACCCAACTCAATGGTAGTTTGACGATTGACTCGAATCTTGGATTAGGTACTAAAATTTTAATAAAAGTACCGCTTACTTTAGCGATTCTTCCTACTTTAATGGTAACTGTCGGCAAACAAGTTTTTGCACTTCCATTGGCCAGTGTTAATGAAATTTTTCACCTTGATTTAACCAAAACAAATGTTGTTGATGGCCAAGAAACGGTCATCGTTCGTGACAAAGCATTGCCTCTTTTCTATTTGGATCAATGGCTACTTGCCTACAATCAGAGAGGTAACCGTAAGCCTGAAGAAGGGCATGTGGTGATTGTTCAGGTGGGTACGCATAAAATAGGATTTGTTGTCGATTCGTTAATTGGCCAAGAGGAAGTTGTGATTAAGCCGCTGGGTAAATCTTTACAGGGTACTCCGGGAATGGCTGGTGCAACAATCACAAGTGATGGTGGTATTGCGTTAATATTGGATGTTCCAAGCCTTCTTAAACAATACGCGAAACGTGGTTAACGTGTGGCAAGGGGAGTTATAGTCAGTGGCGATCAAAGTCCTTGTTGTTGATGACTCAAATTTCTTTTGCCGTCGCGTCGCGCAAATTCTTAGTGCTGATCCTGAAATTAAAGTTGTTGGTATTGCCAATAATGGTCGTGAAGCCATTGATAAAGTTCGACAACTAAAACCGGATGTTATTACTTTGGATGTTGAAATGCCCGTCATGGATGGCATTACAGCATTAAAGCAAATTATGAAAGAGCATCCGACTAAAGCTCTAATGCTCTCCTCGTTGACTTATGAAGGCGCCAAGTTAACTTTGGATGCGCTCGATGCTGGTGCTGTCGACTTCATGTTAAAAAGTTACGAAGGTATTTCGCAAGCGTCGGGCGAGTTGGCGAGTTTATTACGAAAGAAAGTACGCAGTATAGGGCAAAGCGTTCGAACTTCTACCGTAACCAGTACGCCTCAGAAAGCTCCAGAAGCGCCGCGTGCGACCAGTGCATCGATTCCTCAAGGACAAATTAAATTAATTGCGATAGGGGCTTCGACAGGAGGGCCTGTCGCTTTGCAAAAGATCTTAACTGAGTTACCGGGAAACTTTCCGATTCCAATTACAATTACTCAGCACATGCCAGGCACTTTTACAGGTGCATTTGCTCAGCGCATGAATAGCCTTTGTGAATTGACGGTCGTTGAAGCGGAAAACAATACGCCGCTGCGGCCAGGGCATGTTTATGTTGCACCGGGCGGAAAACAAATGTTAATTGAAGGTGTGAGCTCAAGTGCAAAAATCCGTATTAAAGATACCGATGCAAGATTGCAATACGCGCCTTGCGTTGATGTGACTTACGCGTCCGCAGCGAAAGTGTTTAGTGCCAATGTGCTCGCTATCGTCTTAACAGGAATGGGCGCTGATGGTCGAGAAGGCGCTCGTATACTGAAAGAAGTCGGTGCGACCGTGTGGACTCAAGATGAGGCCAGTTGTGTGGTCTATGGCATGCCAATGTCAGTAAAACGAGCTGGATTTTCAGATCTTGAATTAGGCATTGATGCTTTTGCAACACAGGTTAAGAAGGTGGTTTAAATGGATAGCCTAACCTTCATCGGACTGCTGTTTGCCTTTATTGCAATTTTCGGTGGTCAAGTCCTTGAAGGTGGCTCTATTGAATCGCTACTAAATTTTCCAGCATTTGTCATTGTTATTGGAGGAACTTTTGGCGCAGTTCTAGTGCAAACCAATGTTAAAACGCTGAAGCGTGCTCTGAGAATGGCAAGTTGGAGTTTTAAAACACCAAAACAGGAACCCAAAGTTGCAATAGATAAAATAATCAACTGGAGTATGACGGCTCGAAAGTTAGGGTTGCTTGGTTTAGAAGATGAAATTGATGTTGAACGAAACCAATTTGAGCGAAAGGGATTAATTTTATTAATTGATGGTGGTGAGCCCCAGGTCATTCGTGATTCTTTATTGGTGGATTTAGAAGTGGTTGAGCGGGAGTCGATGCAAGCTGTCAAATTCTATGAAGCATTAGGCGGTTATGCACCGACACTAGGAATTGTCGGTGCTGTGTTAGGGCTGATTCAAGTCATGGGAAACCTGTCTGATCCTTCAGCATTGGGCAGTGGTATTGCAACGGCGTTCGTCGCAACGATTTATGGAGTGGCTTCCGCAAATTTGTTGTTCTTACCCATTGCTGGAAAACTAAAAAATATTGTGCAAACACAAAGTTTATATCGGGAAATGTTTATCGAAGGAATTGCTTTAATCGCTGAAGGGGAAAATCCAAAAGTCATCGAAAGTCGGTTGGCTGGATTTATTCCAACGTCATAAGTTATTGAGTCGTATTATGTTAAGAAAACAACCTATGGAGGAAGAAGAAAAACTTGACCGCTGGTTGGTTTCTTACGCTGACTTTATTACCTTGTTGTTTGCTTTTTTTGTCGTGATGTATTCGATTTCTCAAGTGAACGAAGGTAAATACCGCATTTTATCACAATCTCTTTTATCGGCTTTTGATTCACCCGAGCGCAGCATGGAACCGATTCAGGTGGGTGATATTAATCGTTCTGATCCACCTATTACGCAAGAAATTATTGATTTGACGAAACAGCCTGCTTCGGGTGAGTCTGACTTAGAAAATTATGCATCGACGGAAGAATTTGATGCCATTGAGCAAACGTTGGAAAAACAACTGGCGGATCTTATTGATAACGATTTAGTTGAAATAAATCGATCAAAAGACTGGTTGGAAATAGATCTTCGTAGCGCCTTGTTATTTGAAAGTGGAAGCGATCGACTAGAGCGTGGTGCTATTGTTGTTTTATCTGAGATAGCCAATACATTAAAAAAGAACAAGCATTTAATTAAGGTTCGTGGACATTCCGATAACATTCCTATCGAAACGGAGCGTTTTGGTTCCAATTGGGCGCTATCTGCGGGAAGGGCGGTTGCAGTGGTACGCTTGTTGCAGAGAAATAGATTGTCGCCAACGCGTCTGGCAGCCGAGGCCTTTGGTGAACATCAACCCGTGGCATCGAATGATAACGCGGAAGGGCGAGCCAAAAATCGACGAGTGACCATAGCCATTTCCCGTTATCGTGTTCCTGACAATGCGCCAGAGAAAAAGACGGTGCGACAACCTGAGCCTAAACCGGATCGAAACCAGGAGCGTAAAACGGAAACAACGACGGCTACCGAACAACCGAAAGTGTCGGAAAAGTCGCAAGATAAAACGTTAGAGCAAGAAGAGTCTTCAGAGAAGAAATACGAAATCATTCGATTAAAAGATGGTGGACTCATTATTCGCGGCAAAAAGTTGCCCGAAAAAGAAAGCTCGACAGATGAAAACGAGCAACAAGATGATCAAAACCCTTGATGGCTTAATGGGGTTGGTCGAAGTGAGTGAGTTAATTGAAAGTTTGGACAATTGCAAATCAGAAGGGCGGCGTTGGGAAAACTACCAGCGTTGCTACGCTGGGTGGACTGTTAGTTGAAACAGGCCATCGAGTGCTTATGGTCGATTGTGATCCTCACGCTTCTCTTACCAGTTATTTTGGTTACGACTCAGACTCACTGGACAGTTCATTATTCGATGCATTCGATATCATGCCGCACGACAAAACTGAAATACCTCCCAACTTTATTTTGCATACGACGCATGAAAACTTAGATTTCATTCCTTCATCTATTGGCTTAGCAACGTTGGATAAGAAGTTTAGCCAAAAGCCCGGCATGGGATTGGTGATTAAGCGATTGAAATCGATCTTTAATGACGATTACGACTACATGTTATTAGACTGTCCTCCGGTATTGGGAATCTTATTGGTTAACGCAATGGCTGCCTGCGAACAACTGATAATTCCGGTACAAACGGAGTTTTTGGCGTTAAAAGGTGTTGAGCGGATGATGCAAACGATCAACATGATCACAAAAGCCAAAAAGCATTCGATTCAATATGTGATTGTTCCGACAATGTTTGATCGCCGAACGAGAGCGTCGATAGCAACGCTGAGAAATATGCGTGATGAGTTTGGGATGCATTTGTGGGAAAAAGTGATACCTATCGATACAAAATTTCGAGACGCGAGCAAAGCGCACCAGGCAATCAATTACTGTTTTCCGGATTCGCGTGGTGTTTACGCGTATCGAAAGTTACTCGAAACACTCAAAAATAATGAGTCAAAAATACAGGTGGCTTAATGATGTGGAAACCCGATAAGCCACCACCGAAAGAAAAAGATCGCGAGTTACTCGAAGATTTTATCGAGGATTTATTATTTGAAGACGATGTCGATACTTCTGTTAAAAAATCATCTTTGACTGAAAAGCATCAATCCGACGCTAAGCGTTCTACTTCAATTACATTGGAGGAGGCTGGTGAAGGTGTCCAAGATACTTCAACATCGATGGCGCAGACAAATAATCAATCGTCTGATAACAATGCAGACGGAATTCGTTCGACCGAGGTGCAGTCCAGTTCTTCCTCTTTCATGCCTCCTGCTGCTGTTACTGAAGTGCATCCGCCAGAACTGTCACCAGACAATGATTTCGCTGATCCTGAACATGATGAACGATTAGAAAAAGTGAAGGAGTTGCTTTCACGCATGCCACGCGGGGAAGAAGCTTTACATGTGGTAGAGACAAACTCTGAAGTAAAAATTGAACCCAAGCCGTCAGTTTTAAAAGAAGAGCTGCTCGAAACCAAGTTAGACACGCCCGCAAATGCTAAGGTAGAAACGCAAGTTGACGTTAGTACGTTAGCGGAAGTTGATTTAAAACAGGCTGAATCAACAGAAGTTGTTGAAGAGACTTCGGCTAGAGAAACGACAACTAAAGAAAATATAGTTAAAGAGAAGATATTTAAAGAGAGTACCCAAGATTCGCAGGCGCCATCATCGGATATTTCAGAGCAGACCGAACAGGCGACCGAGTCAGAGTCGATCGATTTTGAAGGACTGGAACGCGATGTTGCTCGAGCCCGTGAAATGTTGGGGGAAAACTTTCAAACCTTGGTTTTTGAAGTGGGCAAGCTACCCTTAGCCGTTCCGTTGGTGAAGCTGGGCGGAATTCACGTGTATTCAGAGGAAGATATCACGCCAATGTTCGGTACGCCTGATTGGTTTCGAGGCATTCTTCCATCAGAAGAAGGGAATATCATGTTGGTGGATACCGCAAAGTTGATCATGCCAGAAAAATACGAACAGATTGAAAAGGATTTAGATTATAAGTATGCAATTCTGCTAGATGATACCCGCTGGGCGTTAGCCTGTAGTGAGGTGAGAGAAGCAAAATCCTTACAGCTTGATGATATTCGGTGGGCGCAAAAAGGATCCAATAAAGAATGGTTTGCCGGTATGGTTGTTCAGTTTATGTGCGCATTATTGGAAGTTGATGCGTTAATTAACCTTTTGTATCGAGAAGGGAAAGGCTCGAAGAAAAAGCCTCCTCAAAATGACGACTCAAAATCTTAAAAGTCAGTGTATTGATCGCTAAAGCGGAAACTCTAAGTCAGAATTTGTAAAAACGTCTATTATTTATCTAAAACGGGTGTAATTTCCGATTCTTGAGTTTTATTGATAATTGGAATGGAAATTGCCTATTTACTAGTAACTCGAGGAAAAGATGAT
Organism: Pleionea sediminis; assembly: GCF_007570825.1. Classification (GTDB taxonomy): domain Bacteria; phylum Pseudomonadota; class Gammaproteobacteria; order Enterobacterales; family Kangiellaceae; genus Pleionea; species Pleionea sediminis. Next base: position 136,574 of record NZ_SUNB01000007.1, read on the forward strand.
TTTATCGTCATTTTCTTGACAGATCTGTGGCGGGAGAGCGATGAGTAACCAGGGTTTTAAATCGAAATCGGTCAATTCGGCAAATGGTGATGAAATATTGCAATGGGTGACCTTTCGGTTAGCCGGTGAAACTTATGGCATTAATGTGATGCAAGTGCAAGAAGTACTTCGATACACAGAGATTGCGCCAGTACCGGGAGCACCGCATTACGTGATTGGGATTATTAATCTACGCGGTAAGGTTGTGACGGTTATTGATACTTGCAAGCGATTTGGTTTACCCGCAATTGAAGTTACTGAGTCAACGCGTATTGTGATTATTGAGGCGAATCATCAAGTGATTGGAATTTTGGTGGACGCTGTTGCTGAGGTAGTCTATTTGAAAGCGTCAGAAATTGAAATCGCACCGAATGTTGGCAATGAGGAAACCGCCAAGTTCATTCAGGGCGTGACTCATCGGGATGGTGTCTTATTAATTTTAGTTGATTTGAACAAAATGCTTGAAGAGGAAGAATGGCAAGAACTGGAATTTCTAGATTATTAGTTATTCATGCAAAAGATAGAGAGAAACACTTATGACACTGACAATGACACATTTGCTAATTGCTTTACTGGTTACATTACAGGCCGCAATTCTTTTTTGGGTCTTGCAGTTAAGAACTCAAATTAAGGTTCAAGGTAAAAAAATTCAACAAATGAATCATGAGCAGCAAGCCATCGTCAGCGGAAATCTGGGATTGGGACGAAAGCTTTTTCAGTTTAAAAATAATTTAACTCATCTAGAACAATCACAAGTAGAAATTGAGCAAACCAGCCAGAACAGTGGCGCATTTGAGCAAGCGGCAAAAATGTTGCGCCAAGGTATTTCCATTGAGGATGTGATCGAAAGTTGTCACATATCACGAGGCGAAGCCGAACTTCTTAAAGAAATGTTATCAACCACTTCTTTCCATTAGTTATTTCTCATATTATTCAACCTTAGGTACACTCTGCGCACTTGATTGAATGTTCAGACAGAAAGGGTTTATTTGTGAGCGAAAAATTATTCAATGTAGCAATCGTCGGTGCCACTGGCGCTGTTGGCGAAGTTATGCGAGAAATTTTAGAGGAACGTAATTTTCCAGTTAAGCAATTGTTTCTTTTGGCGAGTGAACGTTCTGCGGGTGACAAGCTTTCTTTTCATGGTAAGTCTGTATCGGTAACCAACTTGGCAGAATTTGATTTTTCTCAAGCCGATATTGCGCTGTTCTCAGCGGGGGGCTCTATCAGTAAGGAATTTGCACCCAAAGCTGCCGCGGCGGGTTGTGTTGTTATCGATAATACTTCTGAATTTCGTTATCAAGACGATATTCCTTTGGTTGTGCCAGAAGTTAATGAAACCGCTATTGCAGACTATAAAAACCGAAACATTATTGCCAATCCGAATTGCTCAACCATTCAGATGTTGGTGGCTATTAAACCGATTTACGATGCTGTTGGGATTGAGCGCATTAATGTTGCAACGTATCAAGCTGTCTCGGGTTCGGGAAAGCAAGCGATCAATGAATTGGCGCGTCAAACGACGGAGCTTTTAAGCGGTAAGGAGCCGACTGTTCAAGCTTATCCACATCAAATTGCTTTTAACGTCTTACCTCACATCGATACTTTTCAAGATAATGGCTATACTCGAGAAGAAATGAAAATGGTGTGGGAAACGCAAAAGATTTTGGATGATTCAAAAGTCCGGGTGAATCCAACCGCAGTACGAGTACCTGTTTTTTTTGGTCATTCAGAGGCGGTACACATTGAAACTCGTGAACCCATCAATGCCAGCGACGCTTCCGAACTGTTGAAAAAGTCGCCGGGGATTACGGTATTAGATAATCCAGAAATGAATGAATATGCGATGCCGTCGACGCATGGTGCTGGCAAAGACGATGTGTGGGTCAGTCGAATTCGTAATGACATCAGCTATGAGAAAGGTTTGAATTTGTGGGTGGTGTCGGACAATGTGCGCAAAGGTGCAGCATTGAACAGTGTGCAGATTGCCGAAAAGCTTGTCCAAAAATATATGTAAGGTACTGTTTTTCTTGGGGAATCCCATGTTGGGTTAATCTGTTACATGAAGCAGTGGGTGTAACTTGTTGTTTTTATTGGTGCAGTTGGCGGAGGGATTAACCTCCTCAATTTGAGACATTATTCAAGAAAGTCTTGATATCGTTAAAAAATAATTCCAAAAAATATAAAGTATTTGCTATAGTTACTGCGATATCATAAAGAATAATCTTAAGTTATTACTGTAACTAGTTAACGTTAAAACGGGTTTCTATTAAGAGCCAGTAACTAAAGGGAACTTTATATGTTTCGCAAACTTAGCCTGGTTTTGGTTTTTGTCCTCGGCGCTGTTTCGGTGGGTGTCAGTGCTTTGGGGCTCGGTGAAATTAAGCTTGAGTCTGGGCTTAATCAGCCATTAAAGGCCGAAATTGAATTGTTTTCCCCGGAAGGCATGTCCGAGTTTGAGGTCGCTGCTACCCTCGCAAGTCGTGCCGAGTTTGAAAAAGCTGGCATCGATTATTTGGGGTTTTTGCGGGAACTCCGTTTTAAAACGGTGAAACGTGGGCCAGAACGACTGGTTGTGGAAATCACAACACGCCAACCCATTAAAGAACCTTTTCTTAATTTTCTGGTTGAATTGAATTGGCCGAAAGGTCGAATGTTGCGGGAATACACATTGCTGTTGGATCCGCCTGTTTTTTCAGAATCTCGCTCGTCAACGGTGAATCAAGCCAGCAGTCTGGCGCAACAAACGACGCAAACGTATACGCCACCTGCAAGACAGACAACACGAAGCATTTCTTCGGGTACATCGACTCCTCCTTCACAGCAACCTGTTTTTTCCGGAACATCGTATGGCCCGGTGGGAAACGCTGAGACCCTTTGGCGTATTTCAACAAAAGTTCGTCCCACCAACGCGACGATTCATCAAACACTGGTAGCGCTTTTTCGCGCGAACCCGGATGCATTTCTTAATGGCGATATCAATCTATTGAAAGAGGGTGCGGTACTTGATATTCCTTCCGCTAGCGAAATCGCATCGACACCTCATCGTGCCGCATTACAAGATATGGTCGCCCGCTTACGTGGTGGCAGTCGCGACACCGTTTTAGATACTTCAGGCCGCAGTTCCTCTAACCAAAGAGCAACTCGTGGCGGGGACCGTCTTAGGCTATCATCACCGGGCTCTTCTTCGGGAGATTCATCAGGAGCGTCGGTTAATGGCCAACAAGTTAATCGGCTTAAGTCTGAGCTAGCCAGCACTAAAGAAGCAGCCGCCACGCTCGAAGCTGAGAATGAAGAATTAAGACGAAAGCTTCAAGATGCGTTGGGAAAGCTCGAGGATCAACAGTCGTCAGCGGTTGATGTCGATTCTACAGCAGGCGCTGCGCTGGCCAATCAAGATGATGTTTTTGCCTCTGAAGAGACAACCGACGAGTCTTTAACAGACACAATGGACTCAAGCATTGATGATTCAATGATGGAAGACGATGCTTCCACCAGTGACTCAACCGTGGAAGATTCAGTAACTGAAAGCTCGATGGATGATATGACATCTTCGGATTCAATGACCGATGATGCTGTTGAATCAACCTCTTCTCAGTCTGAAGTTGATGATACTGTTGCAGACACGAAAGCTGACACATCACCCAGTCAACCTAAATCAAGTTTAAGTCAACCTCCGCAAGCGTCAGAGGCTTGGTACGAAAATATTTACATTCTGGCTGGTGCTGGTGGCTTAGTTATTTTACTTATTGTGCTCGCAGTGTTCTGGAAAATGCGTCAACGTATGTCTGACGAAGACTTCCAAGATGATTTGGTGGGTACCACTAAGAGTTCAGGATTTGATACTGAAGAAAGTATTGATATGCCCGATGTCGGTGATGACCTTCTTGGTGATCTTGATTCCGACGATGTGTTCGATGATGACAGCTCAACTGATGCTGATCCTTTGGGAGAGGCAGACATTTACATTGCCTACGGTAAATACGATCAGGCAGAGAAGCTGTTAAAAGAAGCGATTGAACAACATCCTGAACGCAGTGATTTGAAAGTGAAGTTGCTTGAGTGTTTTGCTGAAACGAAAGATCAGTCTGCGTTTGAGGAGTTCGAAAATTTACACAGTGACGTTTGGGCGTCAGACAGTGATGCCGCGCGACAGGTCAGTGAACTGAAAGCACAAGCTTGGCCGGGTGAATCCTCGGTTGAAGACGAATTCGAATTACCATCAACCGAAGAAATATTTGGTGAAGAAGAACCTGATTTAACCTCAGATGATGACTTCTCACTCGATGACCTCGATACTGAAAGCGATATATCACTCGATGATATGGACGAACCAGATATTGGTGGTGAAGACGAGTCTTTCGATACGGACGATATGGACTTTAATATCGATGATGATTCTTCTTCTGATGCGGCAGCATCGTTGGATGACGATGACTTCTCGTTAGATGATGATACCAGTGATTTGGGTGGTGATGACGACATATCGTTAGACTTAGATGATGATGATGTATCTTTGGATAGTGAATCTTTAGATGATGCAATCGACCTTGATGCCGGAGCCGATGATGACTTGGCATCCATGGATTTAGATGCCGACGTTGACCTCGGTGATACCGATCTTGGTGGTTCCGATCTAGGTGGAGCCGACTTAGGAAGCTCTGATGATGATTTGGGTGGTGACCTGGATCTCGACGGTGATATGGATCTTGACGGTGACTTCGATTTAGATGACGACGACGGATTGGACGACGACCTGATGGACGGAACTGATGAGGCATCAACCAAATTAGACTTAGCTCGCGCTTACATTGATATGGGTGATACTGACGGTGCAAAAGAAATCTTGAATGAAGTTGTCGAAGAAGGTAACGAAGCACACAAAAACGAAGCCATGAGCTTATTACAAAAAATATAGTTCGATAATTTACGTACCAAGATGTTGTTTTTATGATTGTAGCGGTTGGAGTTGAATATCTTGGTACGTCTTACAGCGGATGGCAACGACAAAGCCATTCGCCTTCTGTTCAGGCTCACGTCGAAGCCGCCTTATCAAAAGTAGCCAATCATCCCATCGGTGTATATTGCGCTGGAAGAACCGACAGTGGGGTTCATGCCCTTGGGCAGGTTATCCATTTTGAAACTGATGTCAGTCGTCCTGAAAAAGCTTGGGTGTTAGGGGGAAATGCGCATTTGCCCGACGACATCTCTATTATCTGGGCACGGCAGATGAGCGATGATTTTCATGCACGCTATTCGGCTTTGTCCCGTCGCTACCGATACGTAATAGCCAATCAAAAACCGCGACCTGCTGTATTGACTGGACAGGTTACCTGGATTAGAAATCCATTGGATGAATCATTAATGCACGAAGCGGCACAGGCTTTGGTCGGTGAGCAAGACTTCAGTTCTTTTCAGGCTTCGAGTTGTCAGTCACCAACGCCTTTTCGAAATGTGTTTCAAGTTAAAGTTTTTCGCAAAGGGCCTTATGTTATTATCGATATAACCGCCAATGCTTTTCTCCATCATATGGTGCGTAATATCGCCGGCTCGTTAATTTGCGTCGGGCGCAAAGAGCAATCGGTTAGTTGGATAAAAGAATTATTGGAGAAAAAAGATCGCACGCAAGCGGCGCCAACGGCAAAGCCTGATGGTTTGTATTTTATTCAAGCTAATTATGGCAATACCGTCAATATTCCTAAGCCGGAACAAGGTCTTTGGATGCTTGACTGATAGGACCAGATTGAGACAAATTTGACTACTCTAATCGTTCAGTCATGGTAAAATTCGCCGCTATTTATCAATAATAATGCAACATTGAGGAAATTATGAGCTGGTTAGAACGACTGCTTCCCAAGAGAAACACGTCTGTCGACAGTCGCAAGAAGTCGATACCAGAAGGCGTTTGGTCGAAGTGTAATCAATGTGCATCGGTACTGTATCGTTCAGAATTAGAGCGCAACTTAGAAGTGTGTCCAAAATGCGGCAATCATATGAGAATTGGCGCTCGACGACGTTTGGAAAAGTTTTTGGATCCCGACAATCGAAAAGAGATAGCAGATGGTTTGAGACCGGTTGATGCACTAAAGTTTCGAGATTCAAAAAAATACAAAGATCGCATGAGCAGTGCGCAAAAGCTTACCGGTGAAGACGACGCTTTAATTGTTATGTCTGGTGAGTTGCTGGAAATACCTGTGGTATGTGCCGCGTTCGAGTTTAGTTTTATGGGCGGCTCAATGGCTTCCGTCGTAGGTGAAAAGTTTGTTCGAGCTGCAAACTATGCAATGGAAAATAATTGCCCTCTCATTTGTTTTTCAACCAGTGGCGGGGCGCGTATGCAAGAAGCACTTTTGTCATTATTTCAGATGGCAAAAACAAGTGCTGCGTTAGCAAGAATGTCTGAAAAAGGTATTCCATTTATTTCAATATTAACTGATCCGACAATGGGCGGTGTTTCAGCAAGTTTAGCAATGCTAGGTGATGTGAATGTTGCTGAGCCCAATGCGTTGATCGGATTTGCGGGACCACGAGTTATTGAACAAACCGTACGCGAAAAATTACCTGAAGGTTTTCAACGCAGTGAGTTTCTTCTCGAAAAAGGTGCGATTGATATGATTGTCGATCGCCGAGAAATGCGAACTCGAATCGCTTCGTTACTCTCTAAACTAACGCATCAAAAAGAACCCTTGCGTCAATTAGAGGAAGCGGAAGCAGAAGTCGAAGTTGAAGCAGAAGAAGACTGATTTCTGTGTCACAACCTAAAAGTCTTACGGATTGGCTCGAGTTTATTGAGTCAATCCATCCATCCCATATCGAACTTGGTCTGGATCGAATTAAAACCGTTGCGACCCGACTAAAGTTATTGTCGTTAACAACGCCTGTTATTACTGTGGGCGGTACCAACGGAAAAGGATCCGCGGTTGCCGCTATAGAAGCATTGTTAACCTTTAAAGGTAAACGTGTTGCGACCTATACCTCTCCTCATATTCTTCGTTTCAACGAGCGATTACGCATTAACGGAACGGAACAAAGTGACGACCAGTGGGTCGAAGCTTTCACTGCTATCGATCAAACTCGCGGAGACATTGAACTCACGTATTTTGAGTTTACAACTTTGGCAGCTTTGTATCAGATCGCTCAAGCACCGTTGGATGTTATTGTTCTAGAGGTCGGTCTGGGTGGGCGGCTCGACGCTGTGAATATTATTGATAATGTCTGCAGTATTATTACCAGCATCGACTTTGATCATGAAGATTGGTTGGGGTCCGAATTGACGCAAATCGCCGGTGAAAAATCAGGAATTGTGCGTCCTGACAGTACCGTAATATTAGGTGGAGAATCGGTTGTTCAATTAACAGCAGAGTATTTGCCGGAGACAACGAGAAAGATTTCATCCGATAATATTGAAGCACATTTATCTTGGTGGAGTCACCATTGCGAGCGACCTTTTGCTGAAACTATTTTTCCAACATCATTACGTTGTGCCGTGCTTGCGTGCTTAGAGTTGGGAATTTCCATTTCTGAAACAGACGTTTTTAACGCGATTCCCAACTGTGTCTTACCGGGACGCTGGCAAACTTTTGCAAATTTCAAGAACGTTTGGTTAGATGTTGCACATAATCCACAGGCGATTGCTAATTTGAAAAATAAAATGAGCAAAGCTGATCATGTTAAACATTGGGTTGGCATTTGTGGATTGTTAAAGGACAAAAAGGCAGAACTTGCATTACGCGATCTAGCGGACGATATCGAACATTGGTGCTTTGTTGATACACATGGACCGCGCGGACAGACGGCAAAAGAGTTAATGGATAAATTATCTTTTGTTGATGGTCGAAAGGCTCAGCTATTTAATGATGAGTTATCGGCATTTTCGGAAGTCTGGGCTGAAAAGACAGACTCAATGGGTATTTTAGTATTTGGTTCTTTTCATGTGGTCGCAAACATGGTTGAATACCTAGGTCAAAGTTCAACCGACGGAAGCTAATGGCACTCGAGCAAACAGTCAAACAAAGACTCATCGGCGCAATTGTTTTGGTTGCGGTTGCTGTTATTTTTTTGCCGGGTATTCTGGGGCAAAAAAAGGAACGAAAAACGTTTGTTTCTCAAGTTCCGGAAAAGCCGTTTAGTGAAAGTAAAATGCCTGTCAAGCGAAACGACGAAACTACTGAATCAAGTCAGTCCAAAACTGAACAGCTGACGTCTAACGAAGATAACCGTCAGGCCGAAAATTCGGGTCAACTGGACGAATCGACCGAGAAAGAAAATCAAAAAGAAAAGAGTTTTACGGAAAAAAGAGAGTCGGAACGGCAAAATTCGACGAAAGATCCTTCTGCTCAATCTGTCTCAGAAAATAAGCCAAGTGTAGCAGTTCAGTCTAATAACGACTCGACATCAGAGAGAGCTATATCACCAAAGAAACAAAAAAAGACTGTTCAATCGGCAAAGAAAAAACCGTCGCCTGTGGCTGATTCAGGATTGAAAGAAAACTCTTGGGTTGTACAAGTAGGGAGTTTTTCTTCACACGCTAACGCTGAGTTATTATCCAAACGTTTAGAAGAACAACGATTGAAAGCGTTTGTGCGTCCCGTTGAACTGGAAAAGGATCAATTATTGTATCGTGTCTATGTTGGACCTTGGTTGAAAAAGGAACAAGCTGAAAAACAATTAGCGAATATTACCGATATTACGCGCCTGAGCCCCATTGTTGTGGCTTGGAATCCTCAACGACAGTAATCAGATATCTTATTGATTAAGCGCTAGGTTTCCGAACTTCGCTCTGTTAAAATGCGCGCTGCGATACATGACTGGGGACGCAGTAATAAATGGTTTGGTTTGACTGGGCTATTTTAATCTTGATTTTGATTTCGACACTAATCAGTTTAGTTCGAGGTTTTATTCGTGAAGCTTTCTCGCTTGCCGGTTGGATCCTTGCCTTTTTTGTCGCTAAATGGTTTTATCTGGATCTCGCCAATTTACTTTCCGATCATATTTCAACGCCCAGCCTTCGTATGGGTATTTCTTGGGGTGTGCTATTCTTTTTAACACTTACCATGTCTGGGCTCGTCAACTTTTTACTCAGTCAATTCATTGAACGTGCGGGTTTAAGCGGCATGGACAGAATGATGGGAATGGCATTTGGTGCTATTCGTGGTGTGCTTATTGTTTCTGTTTTGGTGATATCTCTTAAGGTTTTTACACCCGTCGAGCAAGATACCTGGTGGCAGCAATCGCAGTTGAAAGAGCATTTTGAATTAATAGGCGGATGGTTTTATGAACATCTTAAAAATAACACTCCTGACGTCACTCCCGAAATTGATATTTCGATATCTCAAAGCTAATTAGGTAATTAAAGGCAGTTGTTTTATGTGCGGTATAGTTGGAATAATCGGTCAATATCCTGTTAATCAAAATATCTATGATGCGCTGACGGTTTTGCAGCATCGTGGGCAAGATGCTGCCGGAATGGTGACCTTAAATAATGGTCGAATGTTTATGCGTAAAGCTAATGGCCTGGTGCGCGATGTTTTTCAAGTTCGTCACATGCATCGTCTTGCTGGGAATGTTGGTATCGGTCATGTGAGATATCCAACGGCTGGTTGCTCAAGTTCGGCGGAAGCTCAGCCGTTTTATGTTAATTCTCCTTATGGTATTGCGCTGGCGCACAATGGCAACTTAACGAATGCTGCAGCTTTAAAAGAAGAGTTATATAAGGCCGATCGCCGTCATATTAATACCAGTTCTGACTCTGAAATTTTGCTCAATGTGTTGGCACATGAGTTACAGAAATCCTGTTCTTTGACTCCAAAGCCAGAAGAGATTTTTCAGGCTGGTAGAGAATTATACAAGCGCTGCCATGGTGGTTTTGCCGCCGTTGCTGTCATTTTAGATGTCGGTTTAGTCTGTTTTCGAGATGCCTCTGGCATTCGGCCATTGGTTATTGGCAAGCGTGAAACGGACAAAGGTACCGAATTTATTACGGCTTCTGAAAGTGTTGCGTTAGACGCTTTAGGATTCGACTTGATTCGCGATGTTGCTCCCGGAGAACTAATTTTTATCGATTTTAATGGCGAGATGCACAGCCAGGTGTGTGATGATAATGCGCGCTTGACACCTTGCCTGTTTGAACAGGTTTATTTGGCGCGTCCCGATTCGATGATTGATAATGTTTCTGTATATAAAGCTCGGCTGCGCATGGGTGAAAAATTAGCAGAAAAAATTCAGCGAGAGTGGGCCGATCACGATATTGATGTTGTCATTCCGATTCCAGATACCTCAACTACCAGCGCGATGCAGTTGGCTCATGGTTTGAATTTAAAAATGCGCCACGGATTTGTGAAAAATCGTTATATTGGACGCACCTTTATCATGCCGGGACAACAACTTCGGCGAAAATCCGTGCGGCGAAAATTAAACGCCATTGAATTGGAATTTAAAGATAAAAACGTACTCTTGGTGGACGATTCGATTGTCCGCGGCACGACCAGTCAACAGATTGTTGAGATGGCACGTGAAGCTGGTGCAAAAAAGGTTTATTTTGCCTCTGCTGCTCCTCCAGTGCGCTATCCTAATGTATATGGTATTGATATGCCGGCGGCAGATGAGTTGGTAGCGCACGGTAAAACGGTGGAAGAAGTGCAAGCTCTTATTCGAGCGGATAAACTGATTTATCAAGATTTGTCGGATTTGATTGAATGCGTCAAAGAAGGTAATCCAAACATCCAAGGTTTTGATACTTCTGTTTTCGATGGCAACTATGTTACCGGTGATGTTGATCAAGCTTATCTTGACGCTCTTGAAGAGGCGCGTAATGATGATGCAAAGTCGAATCAAAATAATCTTGAAGATGTTGATATGGTCATGGACATTCATAACGAAGGCAATGGCTAAGGCTGACTTTTGAAATCGTTCTCTCGTTGGATGCTAAAGGTTTTAGGCTGGAAAATTGTCGGTCAACAGCCTGAACTGAATAAGTGCGTGTACATTTTTGCACCGCACACCTCGAACTGGGATTTTCCATTGATGCTACTGTTTCGCTCGGCGACTCAGTTAAAGCCTAATTTTATTGGAAAACACACTTTATTTTGGCCACCATTAAGTTGGATCATGCGTTCGCTGGGTGGTGAGCCGGTAGACCGAGGTAAAGCAAAGGACGTTGTTGACCAAATTGTCGAAAAGTTCCAGACTAAAGATGTCTATCGGTTTGCGTTGGCGCCAGAGGGCACTCGAAGTAAAAAATCATATTGGAAAACAGGTTTTTATCGGGTGGCATATAAAGCTAAAGTGCCTATTCAACTGATTTATCTTGATAAAAAAACAAAAGAAGTTGGTTTTGGTCCATTACTGGAACCGTCGGGCGATATTGAAAAAGACTTTGAATGGTTAAGATCGTTTTATCAAAGTAAGCAGGGAATTCGTCCCGAGTTACTGTCTGATATAAGGATTAATGTTGATCATCAACGTAAAGATTCGTAAATCATTCTTTTCTGCCCGTGTTGTTACTGGTGTGTTGATAAGCTGGCTGTTGTCCTGCTTGTCCCCGCTCAATGCAAAAAATACCATTTCAATCGAACCTCAACTACACCTCAGTAATTATTCAATCAATGATGGTCTGTCTTTAAATTCAGTCACTGCTTTTGCAGAAAGTAAAGATGGTTTTATTTGGATCGGTACCGAAGATGGATTAAATCGATTCGATGGCTATGAGTTTCAAACGTTTAAAAGGAAAATTGGCTATCCAAACTCATTAGTCGATAGCAAAATTAATGTGTTGATGGTTGGTTCAAAGGGAAATCTATGGATTGGAACCGAGAAAGGGTTGGTTATCAGGGATATTGATGGGAATTTTTTACCCGTTCAAACCCGTAGCATTAATGCTCGTGGATCGATAAGCGCAATCGTTGAGGACATCTATTTTCAAATTTGGGTTATTCAAGATGGAATGCTATTTCTTTATAAGGAAGAGCAAAATGAACTCGTTCCTTATCATCATGTAGTTCAAGTTAAATCAGATTCAATAAACGAATCAATACGCGGTTTATTTAGTCATGGTTCGACTTTATATTATGGCAATAAAGATTGTTTGTTCAGTGTTGACCTAATTAACTTAACAGAAGAAAAGCGTTGTTTCGATTTATTAAGTGGCAATACTGCTAATAACTCGATAACGTCAATTCATTCGAAAGATCAAGACACCTTATGGGTGGGAAGTTCTCAAGGTGTGTTCGCAATCAATTTGTTAAGCGGTAGAACATCGCATTATCATGTTGATTCTACCGGGTTAGAAAAGATTAGCGACAATTCGGTTCAAGATATCTATGTTGATTCTACCAATCGCGTCTGGGTAGCAACAGGCAATGGATTGAATTTGTATAATGCCGCAACAAATAGCTTCACGATTTACCGACAGAATTTGATCAATAAATACGGTTTACTTTCGAATGACATTACTAAAGTCTATGAAGATTCTAACGGTTTAATTTGGATTGGAACCTATGATGCAGGATTTCATATCTGGAATCCTCAAACACAGGTTTTTCGACATTATTTGACAAGAAGTAATGCCAGCGATTTTAAAACATCCAATACGGTGCATAGTGTGACTTCTGATCTACTGGGGAATATCTGGATCGGAACGTATGGCGGAGGTGTTTTTCGTGTTAATGCCGATCGATCTAAGCTCACGCATATTCAGTCTTCTAATCCTGATGTCGATTTGACTCGGCAATTTGTAACTAGCCTACATTTTGATATTTACGATAACCTTTGGATAGGTACTTTTGAGGGATTATTTATCTATAACCCAGACACTTCGAGTGCGTTATTGGTTAAGGATAAAAACTTATCGGGTTATATTACTTACATTTCTGAAGACCATAATGGCGACTTATGGGTTGCACAAGGTCCCGGATTAATAAAAGTGAAAGATATTGATGGTGAGTTTTACAGGGAAAAGTCATTAACGACTGAAATTTTTACCGAGCGTTTAGAATCTATCGTTGGTGATGACGATTATTACATTAATTCAATCTATGAAGATGTTGATGGCATAATTTGGATTGGAACGGATCGCGGATTAGTCGCTTTTGAACCTAATGGCGATAAACAGCATATTTTCTTAACCGACGAAAATAACTCAAAAAGCATTAGCAATAACTATGTGCAGATGATTTACGAAGATACACACGGAGTTTTGTGGATCGGTACCGGTGATGGATTGAATAAACTGAGAGTCGATAAAAACTCGCTAGCAAAAAGTTACTTTGTTCGTTTTACTGAAGATGATGGACTCATCAGTGATTCAATTTATGGTATTCAATCGGGTACTAACGATGCTTTGTGGTTGAGTTCAAGCTTTGGACTATTGATGTTCCAGACATCTGATAATGAAGTCAGCCATTTTAATGTTAAAGATGGACTACAAAGTAACGAGTTTAATATTTGGGCGAGCCATAAAAGTTCAGAGGGTGAAGTTATGTTTGGTGGCGTTAATGGCGTTACCACTTTTTATCCAGAGCAATTAGAGAATACAGATACCAAACCGCCTCTCAAACTGATCGATGTCTCTATTAATAATCAAAAGCATTACATTTCGCCCGATGTTACGCCTTATATTATACTCGATGAACGTTCTGACTATTTATCAATAAAGGTAGCTGCGATTAATTTTCATGATGCGGAAGGTCAACATTATCGTTATCGATTGAGTGGTTTGAACGATGAGTGGATTAATCTTGCCGATGCCCGAATTATTAATCTATTTGGGCTTGAATCCGGTAAATATACGCTCGAAGTTCAGTCGCGTCAGCAAAACGGATTTTGGGGAGAACAAAAGCTAACAATAACACTCGATGTTAAGGCAAATATATGGGATTCGAAGTGGGCTTTCCTTGTTTATCTTTTTATTGTGTTGTCGCTCGTAGGGACGGTGTTATTTATTTGGTTAAGGCGCGTTAAACTTAAAGGTCAAAGAATAAAGCAAGAGTTAGATGGTAATCGTAACTACATTAAAGAGCTCAGAATGGAGCTAGAGAGTGAGAAGAATAAAAACGAAATTAATGAACAAGAAATTTACACATTAAAAGAAAAAGCAATTTTTTATGATCGTAAGATAAAAGAGTTTAATAAAAAAGACAAACTGACAAACTTTTATTTGAAACGTTACTTTGAGGCAATCATTAATAATGAAGATGCGTTTTTCCGCTCCAATCAAATGGAGTTTCCTGAGGGCAGCCTTATCGCTGTGTCTATTGCTAATCACGAGCAATTATTGAGTCTAGAATTTAAAGCCAATGTAGAAGCTGCTATTTCTGATTTTAGTGAACTGATACAAGAGTATGTCACTGGTGACGATCTAATTTCTCGATGGGATGAAAGTTCTTTTATCATGCTTGAATCTGGCAGTACTCAGGAAAATATGAAAAAATTATTCGATTTTTATCAGCTCATTAATAATCGTTCTTTTGACTGTGGTAACGGTCGTTTGCTCAAATTAGAGTTTATAGTGACACAAATACCGACTCCATTTTCACCTCATAAAACAAATTTTCTCAATCGAACTGTTCTTGCATATTTATCGGCAGACTTGATAGGCCACTTGCATCGCCAAGGTAAGTTAGGTGTCTATTTATTCGAATGTAGAAAGAATTCCCACCCAACAGAATTGAATAAGAAAATTAGCCAGGGTGTTGAGTATTTAATAGAAGCTGGTTATTTTGAATTGACGGATTTATCACAATATTTTACTCGGGAGAAGTCGTGAAGCAGTACAGTGTTTTGGTACTAATAACAGCTATTTTTTCATTAGCTTGGGCAGATAATAATAATGATGCGTTAATCGAGTGGAATTCAATCCATCGACCTGTTAAATCTGATGGCGGTATGGTCGCTTCACAAGAACACCGGGCATCGCAAATAGCCGCTGAAATATTAGCACAAGGTGGCAACGCTGTTGATGCTGCGGTTGCATTGGGATTTGCCAAAGCCGTATCGTTACCTAAAGCTGGTAATTTGGGCGGCGGTGGATTTATGTTAGTTCACTTGGCAAAAGAAAATAAAACCATCGCTATAGATTATCGAGAAATGGCGCCGAATGCCGCGACAGATGATATGTTCTTAAATTTATTCGGCCAGGTTTCATTAACTGAATCGCGGTTTTCATTGAAATCAAGTGGTGTTCCAGGAACGGTCGCTGGTTTACTACACGCTTTAGAGAAATATGGAACAATGAGTCGTGAGCAGGTGATGCAGCCTGCGATTAATCTAGCTGAGAAAGGAATTATCGCCGACAATCCATTTTTGGACTCATTGAACGCCCGTAAAATTCGACTTGTTCAAGATGATGAAGTCTCTCGAATATATTTTAAAGAGGATGCTGAAAGTTATCGTGTGGGTGAGGTTATGCGCTTTCCTGATTTAGCAAAAACACTCAATCTAATAAAAATGCAAGGCGCTGCAGGTTTTTATGAAGGTGACGTTGCTGATAAATTCGAATCCTATATGAAAGACAATGATGGATTGATCACCAAGAAAGATTTAAAAAATTATAAAGTTGTTGAGCGCGAGGTGATCAAAGGTTCGTATCGCGGATTTGATGTGGTTTCCATGCCGCCGCCAAGTTCTGGTGGTATTCATATTATTCAAGGGTTAAATATTTTAGAAAACTTCAATCTTTCTGAAATGGGTTGGGGGAGTGCCGATCACATTCACGTGATGGCCGAAACCTTTAAATACATGTATGCCGATAGAAGTAAGCATTTGGGAGATCCTGATTTTTTCACTGTACCGACTAAGAAATTGATCGACAAAAAATACGCTAAGTCAATCGCGCAAAAAATTAGCTTATCGAAAGCAACACCATCAGACAAAATTTCTCCCAATCAGTTTGATGACAAAGAAAGTCGGCAAACGACGCATTTTTCCGTAATCGATCGATGGGGAAATGTGGTGTCCAATACTTACACTCTAAACTTTAGTTTTGGTTCAGGAAAAATTGTTCCTGGAACCGGCGTATTTTTAAATAACGAAATGGATGACTTTTCAGCGAAACCTGGCGTAGCAAACGCATACGGCTTGATTGGTGGTGAAGCCAATGCCATCGAACCCAAAAAGAGACCTTTGAGCTCGATGACTCCGACTATTATTTTCAAAAACGGTTATCCTATTTTAGTTACTGGAAGTCCCGGTGGTAGTCGCATTATCACGACGGTAATGCATCAGATTATTAATACCATTGATTTCAAAATGAATGTCTCAGAGTCTGCTCATCGGCCGAGATTTCATCATCAGTGGTTTCCGGATACTTTATTTATGGAAACGGGGTTTTCACCAGATACTATTAAATCGTTAAAACAACGTGGTCAAAATATTCAGGAAAGCCGAGCTGGTGGTAGTGTTCAATCCATTTCAAAGCTGAACGAGAAAGAAGTGTATGGTGCGTCTGATCCTCGTCGTTCAGGAGCTAAAAGTATTGGGGTGAGTCAATCAGGACAATTGATTTATTATTAAATACCCAAGAAAATAATGAATAATTCAATTTAAATACGTCGACAACCATAGCTGAGTTTCGCTGTGCCGGTATATTTCCATTGCGTCCAGCCATAAGGTTGAACGACTTGTTTTAATAGATAAGCTTTGCCACGTTTGAAATAACATTGGGCTTTACGGTTACTCTTGTTTTGCACCCGGTTGTATATTTTTCCTTGATTCATTTTTTGTTCGAGGGCCAGTTTTCCTTTTGATTTGACCATATAGGGAGCACGAGCCCAGCTTTCGCAATTATAGTAAAAAGGATCACGCATATGAGCGATCGACATTTCGTCGGTCGTTTGTCCCGGATTAACAAATAAATTGCGGTAAAATCTTCCGCTTCCATTATGCAAACGACACTTAATGGTATACCGACTCCAGTTTGAGACTTTCACTTCCCAATAGTTGCAATAGCCGCCCCAAGTTACTTTATACCCTTTGTAAGAATCGGTTTGCTTATTTCGACTATACTGGCAGGTCGGTTTGCCGCCCATACCGACCGTTGCTTGATCCAGAGCGCGTAAAAATTCACTACTGCAACTGGTTAAACATAAAGTAGACAGAGCTGTGATACTAGAGGTTAGCAATTTAGTCATAAGTAAACGGCATCCTATGAGCTTTTTTGTTCAACTCTAGTACACATATATCAATTGTTCAAATGACGAGACTTAGCGAGATTTTAAATGATGGCTTTTACTGGTTACACAGCTTTTGTTTCTTTAATGTCAGTTATGAATATGTAAAAACGAGCTTAAATTGATTTTAAGCTCGCTATTAGAAGTGTGTATTACTGATTGCTTTTAGGTATTTCTACTTCTTCATGAGAATGCTCAATGCGAATTTTTCTTTCAATTCTTACATCTCCAGTGTCAGCGTCATCGGTAATAAACAGCATGCGATGTTCGACAAATTTAACAGGTTTTACGATGCCTGCAGCGGCAATGGATGCCTTAATCGTTTCCTTTTGATCATCTGTAAGACCTGCAGCCATGATTCTGATAGCGTCATCTTGATGCAGACTTTCACGATCACTGAGCGCCTTCACTTTTGCGACAAGGTGATTTTTATCAGGAAGAGGAATGATAATGTCTTCTGCTCCTTCAGAAACAATTTTAATATTGCCATCGGAATTCGATATTGTGTATACCGTTCCTGATTTAGAAGTAAACGTATGCTCTTCTCCTTTCGAGAGTTCTGGTAAATTAAAAATGTCGACTTTGTTATTAACTTTCAGTTCAACCTGGGTGTCATCATCGTTCATCTTTTTGACAAACACAGAGACGTTTTTCTCTTCATCTGCAGAACTGAGCGACGCAGCGGTTGAAAGAGCAATAAGACTAACTAATTGAGCGATTTTTTTCATTTTGAATTAACCTTTTTTATGAATGTCATACCCGCTGTTCCAAATTCTGTGCCAGATCGATCAAACGCCTCTGAGTTGCCCAAAAACAGGCTGTTTTTACAGTTCGTATCGAATCTAATTTAAATTTATTCACAATTTAGTTCCCGAAATCAGGAAAATGCTCCCCAAATGGTCAAGCGATATTATGTTTCTCCAGTCGATACAAAAAGGCCTTATAATTTAGACCAAGCAATCGTGCCGCTTTTGTGCGGTTGCCTTGACTTCGTGTTAAGGCTTGTGACAAAACAGATTTCTCGTGTGCATCCCAATTAATACCCTCTGGTGGCAACTCGAAAGTATCATTCAGTTCTGGTGTCGTTCGATAAAAGGGGAGTTCTTGGCAATCTACAGGCTGCTCAGAATGGAGTATTGTTAGACGCTCTACCAAATTACTTAATTCACGAATATTTCCTGGCCAGTGGTAATCGTATAAAGCATTGATAGCCGACCGATTGAATTGTATTGGTTGTGATTGATGCTTTTTCGAGAATTTGTGAATAAAAAAGTCGAGTAAACTGGGTAAGTCATCGAGTCGTTCTCGCAATGCCGGAAGTTCTAATGGAATAACATTGAGGCGATGAAAAAGATCTTCACGAAAATTTCCGAGACTGACTTCCTGTGATAAGGATTTATGAGAAGCGGTAATCACTCTAACATCGACTGAAATTTCCTGATTCGATCCCACACGCATGATTTTGCCTTCTTGCAAAAACCGTAACAGTTTCGCTTGAATGGCAGGTGTTAAGTCGGCAATTTCGTCTAGGAAAAGTGTACCGCCATCAGCAGCCTTAATTTTACCTTCTCGTCGTTGATTCGAACCGGTATACGCGCCTTTTTCAGCGCCAAAAAGTTCTGATTCAGCAATGCTATCGGGAATTGCAGAGCAATTAACGGCAATGAAAGGCTGATTGTTACGATGTGAATGTTTGTGTAAAGCTTCTGCGACCAACTCTTTTCCTGTCCCACTTTCTCCATGTACCAGCACTGTAATGTTAGTGTCGGAAAGTTTTTCTATTTGACGATAAAGTTGTTGCATTCTCGACGATGAACCAATGATATTGCCCAGACGCTCTTTGGCCAAATTTGCCGTTTTTAAATTTAGATTTTCCGCTTTGAGTTGACGTGCATTACGGATTTTATTGATTACAAATAAAAGTTGTTCTTTTTCGAAAGGTTTTGATAAATAATCATCGGCCCCGGCTCGTATTGACGTTACTGCATGACTGATGCTGCCATAGGCCGTCATTAATATAAATGATGTATCGGGATATTGTTTTTGACAGTTTTCCATAAGTGCTAATCCATCCATTTCACCCAACTGCCAGTCGGAAAGCACTAAGTCAAAACGTTGCTTTTTTAATTGAGACAATGCATCTTCAGCACTGTGTGAGACATTACAAATATCGTCAGTCGATTTCTCAATAATTGTTTTAATGAGTTCGCGTTGATTTTTTTCATCTTCGACTATTAAAATATTCACAGCATTAATCCTCGCGGTTTTTCAGAGTGACGGTAAAGACAGTGCCTTTGGGTTTATTATCTTGGGCACTAATATTTCCGTGATACCGACCTTTCACCAGGCGCTGTGCAATATAAAGTCCCATTCCCGCGCCATATGATTTTGATGTGACGTGTGGTTTAAATAAATTGTGTTTAATTTTCTCTGTCAAACCGCTACCTTTGTCGGCGATAGTGAGTTGAAATTGGTTATTTTCTTTGGCTAGCGTGATATCAATATAAGCGGTTTCATCTTTCGAATAAGATTCAATAGCATTAACAATAATGGGTTGTACAATGGAATACAGCTCGGACTCTACGCCTTGAATTTTTATTATTGAGCTTGATGTGTTCTGCCAGTTTAACAGGAGCTTTTCATGATTGTTTTCTTTTACAATACGGTTAATTAGATCGTCGAGTACAATAGATTCACTGGTTAGTGATTGGTGCGTAGCAATGTTCATCAGGTTTTTAATATGACGATCAATGCGGTCAATTTGATTTTTAATATTATCTTTAAACGATTCTTGCTCTGACAGATTCTCTGGTAATACTTCGAGAGATAGTAAAATAGTGTGCAGCGGGTTGCGAATGCTGTGAGCTAAGCCTCGAGTAATTTCAGAAATTTCGCTGGTAGTTTGTTGATCTTGAAGCTTCTGCTTTTCTTTTTCCAATTGTTGTAAATGAGTTGACATTTTATTAATGGAAAATACCAACTGCTTGAGTTCTTGGCCGATAGGCTGAGTGTCATTATCTACTGTAGCTCCGAATTCACCACTGCCAATTTTGTAACTGGTATAAGAAATCTTTTTTATCGGTGTTGAAATTCGTGTCGCAAACCAATAAAAGAAGATTAATGAACAAATAATAATAATCGCGCTCAGAATGATAATGGTATTTCTGGCGGTGACGATAGATTTCTCTAACTGTGTTCGTGGGATATCAATATCGAATTGTTGTTTACCGTATTTTAATAGAATTGAGCGGCTGTTCGCGCTATCGGCTAATTGCAATTCAACTTCTTTTTTAAGTTGAATATGCGGAGGAGGTACGCGCAAACGGCGTATTTCAAAATCGTGTGAGGCCTCAGTGGTTGTTTGGCTTTGGAAAACAATCGCTTCGCTGCGCGAAAACTCCTGTGGTAACAAAGATTCGACGGTTGACTTGCTGACCTCGAAAGCAGCTTCTCCTAGCTTGGCGCCGACAGAATCGATGAGTTGCGTTATCAGCCAGCCATTAATGGCAGTCACGGAGACCAAAAAGAGCAAAACACTACTGAGAATAATGCGTTTCAGCGACAGACCTTGGTTTATTTCGATGGGGTTGTTAACGAACGTATTCATGCAAAAACCTTTGTAATATCCCCAAATGGGGAACATTCTAATAGAGATACTGGATCTTTGATGAAATCGCAAACATCGTGCCAAGCGGGATTGTCACTGAATGTTGCTGAAAGCTAATGAAGAAGGGAGAGGAGGGTTAAGGTAATGACTCCTATCACCACGCCAATAAGATGAAATCGACCCCAGTGGTTAAATTGTTCAAAAATATTGTGATGATGGTGTTTGTGAGCTTGTTTTTCGTTGTCAGACTGATCACCGTGAGAATGGCCATTATGCGAATGTCCGTTGCCTCTATGGCGATGTGGCCGGTGGAGTAAAACATGCAGTAAGGTTCCAGAGACGAAGGCTTGTAAACAGGCAAAGCTCTGTGAGTTCATCGCCGATTCCATTTGAACACCGAGAACATAGCCAAATAGAGTGAAAATGCTCAGGCCAGCTAAGGCATACCAAACCGCTTTAATGCCAAATACGGGTCTGATGATCCATAAAACAGACAAAGCGACAGGAACTCGATGAAGCACAATGGCAAAAGGAAGCCATTTAGACGCTGAATCTATGGACTTATATTCGTTAAGAGAGGCACCATCGACCATGACATGCAAAAGTAGTCCACTAAAACCGATTATTAGTGTGAGTTGATGAGTGCTGTCGGCAGCCTTCTGGAACAATTTTTCGATGAGAGTCGGGCCGGTCAAACCCAGAATAGCTAAAGGAATGACTAGCCAACCACCATTGGCATAAGATAGCGGCATGAGCTCAGCTACAACAATACCGCC
Source organism: Pleionea sediminis (assembly GCF_007570825.1). Taxonomy (GTDB): domain Bacteria; phylum Pseudomonadota; class Gammaproteobacteria; order Enterobacterales; family Kangiellaceae; genus Pleionea; species Pleionea sediminis. The sequence goes on from NZ_SUNB01000007.1 coordinate 158,158, forward strand.
CAGTACGATAATCAGAAAGCCTGAGAGAAGGTGTTCATAATGGGGAGAGCGATCAAATACCTTCGCTACAACAGGAGCGATCGCGAGCACCAAAATGCTGATGGTTAAAAATATCATGGAAGACTCAGTGATGAAAACGAGCGCATTGTAAATAAATTTACTGGCGCTCGCTATGCGTTTTCAGTTTTTATTCGGAACAATCGATGAGTTTTCCGGGATTTAGAATTCCCGCGGGATCAAAAGCCTTTTTAATCTGCTTCATTAAAGTAATTTCGATCTCACTTCGGCTGTAAGGTAGATAATCTTTTTTGACCAGACCAACACCATGCTCGGCCGAGATACTTCCACCAAGCGATTGAATAGCATCGAATATCAAAGGATTAACCTGCTTACATTGCGCAACAAATTCATCAACGGCCAAATCTTCGGGTTTCAAGATATTTAAATGCAGGTTACCGTCACCAATATGACCAAACCAGATGATTTCGAAACTCGGGTATTTCTCTTTTACAATGCCGTCGACGGCTGATAAAAAGTCGGCCACTTTGCTCGGTACGACAGAAATGTCATTTTTGTAGGGCGTTCGCACGCTGATGGATTCAGAAATCCGCTCCCTTAATCCCCATAATTGCTCAGCCTGTGTTTCGCTTTGGCTGATGACGCCATCGACGATTAAGCCTTGTTCCATGACTTTTTCGAAGGCGCCAAAGGCGAGGTCGGTCGTGGCTTCGGAATCGTTTTCAAACTCGATCAAAACATAAAAGTCGGACTCAGAATCGAATGGTCGCTGCAAGTCATGATGCGACAACACGTGTTGTAATGCTTGCTCAGAAAAGAATTCAAACGCTGTGAGCGACAAGCTTTTTTGAAATTGTTCCATAACAGGATAAACATCTTTTAGGGTGTTTAAGCCTAACACCATAACGGTCAACTCTTTGGGTTTGCGGGTGAGTTTCATGGTGGCTTCGACAATAATGCCTAAGGTGCCTTCGCTGCCAATCATCAGGTGCCGAAAGTCATAGCCAGTCGCGTTTTTAACCAGCCCCTGGTTCAGGTCAAGCAAATCACCATTGCCGGTCACTACTTTTAGACCAGCAACCCAGTCACGAGTCATGCCCCAGCGAATGACTTTTATGCCACCAGCGTTAGTAGCAATGTTGCCACCAATCTGACTGGAGCCTGTAGACGCAAAGTCGACAGGGTAGTAAAGATCATTCTCTTCAGCAAAGTTTTGTAATTGTTCCGTGATAACCCCAGCACCGCAGACAACCGTTTGATCGACAGCATTAAATGATTGAATTTGATTCATTCGATCTAGGCTCAATACAACTTCACCTTGCGTCGCATAAGCGCCGCCACTCAATCCGGTTCGGCCGCCTGACGGAACAATGGCAACTTTGTGTTCTTTCGCCCAACGGATAATGTCTTGCACCTGCTCTATGGAGTTGGGGCGTAGTACAGCCATTGCATTGGGAGTGAATAGCTTACTCCAATCTTGTCCGTATTGTTCGAGTGAATCGGGGTCAGTTATTACCTGGTCTTTTCCCAGAATTTCATTCAATTGCTCAATACTAGCTTTGCTCATAATGTTCGTTACTTTGGTTTAAGTGTTAATCGATAAACTGTACTTTGTGCTTTTAATGGTGTTGCTTTGCCACTCACCCAATCTTCAAAACCTTTACTGTAATAAGGTGAAAGCGGGTGCCCCGATTGTCCGCCCGGCATATGAAAAAGTCCATTATTGGCTTTAGCCGGAGCAATTACCATACGTTGTGAGGCGCCAAAACTTGGCTTTTGGACTCGCGGCGAATCGACATCCCCTGGCATTGGATATTTCGGCCGATCCAGTAACCACGACAGTGGAGAAAGACCTCGACTGATAGGATGTTGAATGTTCAGTCGATTGTGTTCTCCCCAGATTTGATCGCCGAGTACCTGATTATTTTGCGTGAGCTGTTCAATAACTTTGTCGAGAGCTCGAGCAAAAACCTCATTATACCCTTTGAAACCCTCGGGAAGAAATGCCTGTGGCTGCTGATTCACAATTTGCCAAAGCGAATATTCGTATTGCTTCGAGTAGTAAGAAAAATAGCGTTTGGCTTGTGGGTCCATTTTCTTTACCCAAGGCTCAAGTAGTAATTTTCGTAATTGAATGCGGTATTTTTTGAGTAAAGTAAAGCCAGCCTGATCGGCATCAGCGGTACCATTCCAATCGTTGATGACTTCCAGGTATTCACGATAATGATCTAACGATTGATGTTTTGGGGTTGCCTTTTGCGTTGATTGAATCAGAGACACCAAAAATTGCTGTAAATGCTTTTGCCAGCGATCATACAGTTCAGCTCTTGTTTCTAACTGTATTTGTAGCAAATCTTGTTCATTAGCATCGGATAATTCCAATAGACGGTCTCTTATCAGTTTTCCGCGCACGCCCATGGCATATCCGCCATTTCCGATTTTGGCAAAGTCACGTCCGCCGAGTATCCGACCATTGGCGGTCCAAATAGCATGAGAATCCGGATTAATGATTGTTGGATAGTTGGTTGCCTCGAGCCATTGAATCACACCATTGTTATGCGCCAGGGTGGTAAAGGGGTCACTTGAAGGCATTCGCTTTGGCAGAGGGCCTGCGATGGTCCAGCCTATATTGCCGGCAGCGTCGCCGACAACCAGGTTTTGCGCAGGAATACCAACATTGGGTGCGAGTTGAATGGCTTGCTGGGCCGTTTCCGCACTTTCAAAAGCTATAAGGTTCAAGTTTACCGCTCTTTGACTGTGTGCAATCCAAAGGAAAACCCAGGCTTTGTCTTTATCTTGCTGCTCCACGGGCCCGATAATGGTTTGTTTGATGGTAATGGATTCGGGCGATTCTCCTTTCACAAGAATCACTTCTTCGGCGTAATGAAATTCATACCATTCATTATTAAGTTGATACAGATTTTCGTTGTCTGGATTCTTTTTTAATTCATAAACATCAGAGAAATCGCCGTAACTGTTGGTAAAGGACCAGGCGATTTTGTGATTGGTGCCAGCGATCAATAAAGGCGTTCCCGGCAGAGTTACGCCATCCAGTTGGATGATTTTTGAATTCTTCGGGTAACTCATATTGACCTTTAGCCAGATGTTGGGAATGCCATGCCCCAAATGCATGTCGCTAGCAACGATAGCACCTTGACCCTTTACACGAGGTCCGTTAATCGCAAAATTATTGCTACCGGGAATGGCATCGCCATCGTCAACTTTCGGCTCAGAGGTTGAATTGGCCTCATTATCGGAGGAGGGTTGCTCCGACTCAGGCGAACCGTTTAAGTTGCTAATCGTTCCTGGTATACCGGGTAAAGACAGCTTGCTCATGTCGAGTGGCGCATCAAACTCAGTGCCCAGAGGAAGTAAGAAATCAAACAATGATTCTTCCAAGGTATTAAATCCGGCTTTGAGAACTTTTTCTCGCTCTATTGTGCTGGGTTGTAATTGAAAATACATCGAAAATACGACAAGGATTGAGTCTTCGGGAAGCCAGGCTGCGGGCTCTGTCTGCAAGGCCCAATATTCGAAAGGGCTGGTAGCAAGATCCGTCAGGCCTCGATTGACCCCTTCAACGTAAGCTTGAAGAATATTATTTTGTTCAGGTGAGAGGCTTTCATAAATGGTTTTGGCTTTTTGCCGAAACTGATGAATTCGAGTGGCTTTGTCGATCTCGAGTGTTGCTCGACCAAAGATTTCGGATAATTCTCCGGCGGAGCGACGCCGTAAAATATCCATTTGAAAGAAACGTTCTTGGCCATGAACCCAGCCTAATGCTCGTGCTAGATCAACTCGAGACTGAGCTTCTATTTTAACCGTTCCTAGAGCATCTCTTTCAATTGAGACGGTGTTTTCCAGTTGGCTTAAAGTGACTTGGCCTTCATAAGTTGGTTCTGATGCTTGAAGAATCCAGTAAACACCAGCGATAGCCACCAGAATAATCATTAGCGATAACCCAATAATTTTGCCGAATAATCGTCGTGCCAGTGACTTTTTGGGTTTGGAGCGAAACACAGAGCGTTGCTTTTTTTTCATTGTTATTTTGATCGACGCAAGCGAATTAATGAAAGCATAGTATCACGACGCGAAAAAATAACTAGTTGGGAGCAAAAACTCTAATATTGGCCAGAGCTATTGGTTGTGAAAGGGAAAATATCGCTTAGTGAAGATTACAAATTATTCTGATAGGGCTTTACAAAACGAGTTGCTTGAAGCACACAGATTTTATTAATTTGAATTGAATATGTGTTGATAGCGTTAACAGAAGCTTGAAGAGGTTTTTAGCTTTCAGGTAGCGTATTTGAGTTTGGCTTATTGAAGTTGGAATCGGCGCGGGGATTAAATACTTGTTCGTTGAAAAAGTGCTTGGAGTGGTGGGCGCTACTGGACTTGAACCAGTGACCCTCGCCTTGTAAGGGCGATGCTCTCCCAACTGAGCTAAGCGCCCACTCCTTAAGAACGGGGCGCATTCTATGGTAACGAATGGTATTGGTCAATGGTAAATTTCATTTTTTTTACATTTTGTCGCAGCAAAGCTTTTATTCGCTTCTCTGGCATTGATAAAATACGCACTCTCAAAATTTCAGGAATTGATCTTAATGTCTGTTGTTACTCGTTTTGCTCCTAGCCCGACTGGATATTTACACATTGGTGGTGCTCGTACAGCCCTTTATTGTTGGTTGCACGCAAAGAAACACCAAGGTGAGTTTGTCTTACGAATTGAAGATACCGACCGGGAGCGCTCAACTGATGAGGCAGTTCAGGCCATTCTTGATGGTATGAGTTGGTTAGGTCTTGACCATACTCAAGGACCTTATTACCAAACCAAGCGATTTGATCGCTATAAAGAAGTCGCCGAACAGTTATTAGAACAAGGTGATGCTTATCCGTGTTTTTGCTCCAAAGAGCGTTTAGATGAGCTACGTGAGACGCAAATGGCGAACAAAGAAAAGCCACGTTACGACGGTAAATGTCGAAACTTAACACCTGAGGAACGTGATCTTTCGCAACCGCATGTGATTCGATTTAAAAATCCTACCGAAGGATCCGTAAAATGGGCTGATGCAGTGAAAGGCAACATTGAATTTTCCAATGGCGAATTGGATGATTTAATTATTGCTCGTACGGATGGGACTCCGACTTACAATTTCACGGTGGTGGTTGACGATTGGGATATGAAAATCACTCAAGTCGTTCGAGGTGACGATCATGTTAATAATACGCCACGCCAAATTAATATATTTAAAGCACTCAATGCAAAGCCTCCAGAGTATGCTCATGTTCCCATGATACTTGGAGATGATGGAAAAAAATTATCAAAACGTCATGGCGCGGTTGGAGTTATGCAATATCGTGACGACGGTTATTTGCGTGAAGCTGTTTTGAACTATTTAGTACGGTTAGGTTGGTCACACGGCGATCAAGAAATTTTTTCCATTGAAGAAATGATCGAATTATTTGATATTCACGATATCAATAAAGCCGCCTCCGCTTTTAATACCGAAAAATTAAACTGGTTAAATCAGCATTACATGAAAACAATGCCGGTTGAAAAAGTTAAAGAAGCATTGATGTGGCATTTAGAGAATCATCAAATTGATTTAACAAACGGGCCAGCGATTGAATCTTTAATTCCTGTGTTTGCCGATCGCGTGCAAACATTGAAGGAATTTGCGAATTCTATTGGTTATTTTTACGCTGACTTTGACAGTTACGATGAAAAAGCAGCGAAAAAGCATTTACGTCCTGTAGCGAAAGAGCCATTGAGTGAAGTACAAAACCGCTTAAATGGATTAACCGAGTGGCAACCTGAAGCGATTCAATCTGCGATTGATTCGACCGCAGAGGCTTTAGGCGTGGGCATGGGTAAGATCGGTATGCCATTGCGAGTTGCGGTAACCGGTGGAGGGCAATCACCCAATCTTGATGTTACTCTGCAGTTGATTGGTAAAGAGCGTGTTAGCCAACGGATCGATGCTGCGCTTGAGTTTATAAAAAATCGTGAAGCCCAGTCGTAATTGGATTTATCGTTTTAATTAAAGTGGAATAGATGTTTCAAGTTTTACTTAATGGGTATCCATTTTTGCGGATTCTACGCGGCGGCTGGATTAAGGAATGATCCTGTCGTCGACTAAATGCTTTTCTATATTTAACGGTTTAATAAACTTAAGAACAAAGCGACTGGTTTTTCCTCTCAACTCTGGTGCATACATATGCTTCGCTAAGTCGTCGGTTGCATTTTCCAGAAAGTAAGCGCGTTCCATTAATTTAAAACCAGATTCTGAAACTTGTTGGATTACTGTTTCGACGGCGATACGATGTAAGTCGTGCCCAGTTGAAGTTGGACTTCCGCTTTCTGCATGATGATCGATTATGGCGAGAATTCCGCCTGGCTTTAAACTAAGATAAAGACGGCGAAGAAAATCGACACGATCGATCTGAGGCCAACTTGTCTTTTTTTTCGGCCGATAATAAATATCGTGGTAGGCCAAAATTAGAAAAGTGGTGTCGATCGAATTTTCGGGTAAGGATAATTCATTGGCTTCAGCAGTAATGCGTTTAACATTGGGTAATCGACCATCGGTATACCGCAGTTTGAGTTTCTTCTCCAAATAATTTAAATAAGCTTGATTGTTGTGTGCGATTACGGTGCCTTTAGGGCCGACGACATACGAAAGTAATTCTGTGTAATATCCACTGCCAGAAAACACATCAAGAACAGTCATACCTGGACGAATGTCGAAAAACTCCAGAACTTGCGCAGGTTTGCGTTGACTGTCGCGTTCAATATCGTATTCCATTCGGTTAGGGTGATCGATCGCTGACTGAATGAATTTTGTGTTGTTTGCGCTGGCAGCGATGGAGGCGACCATTAAGATCGAAGCGCTAAATTGCGCGAGTCTTTTTTTATATGCTTTCATACAGAGATTATGTGAGAGTCGCGGTTTTTAATCGAGTTCTGTTTGTAACACAATATGTCGAATGAATGGCTTTGAGAGCAATCAATTGCTAAGAGGATTGTGAGTTATCGGACGTTATCCAGTAAATATCTCCTTGCGTGACATTTCCTGAATTTATTGGCGATTTCGTTGTCTTTTGTTATGGTAAAAACGAATGACTCACTCGATAAAAGACACTTTAAGCAATGAAAATAATTCAATTTTTTGGTTCGCTAATATTGTTGCTAATTTCCACTTTGATTAGTCAACATGTATTCGCTGGTCCCCATGCTTTATCAAATATTCAATTGAGCACCGAAGCAAGAGGTAAAGTTTCGTTGATTCGCGGTGTCTTGGAGCAGGGCGGTTTTTTAATTGGTCAAGTTTCACCCAAAATGAACGTTATGTTTCTCGATAAGGAAGTGCCTGTATCGGATGATGGCAAATTTATCATTGGGTTCGGTCGCGACTTTCCTGCCCAGGCGACTGTTACGTTTAAATCGGATGATAAAAGTTTTATTGAATCGTTTAATATTCGAGCTCGAGAATGGAATATTGAGCGGATTGATGGATTGCCGCCTTCCAAGGTGACCCCAAGATCTCAAGAAACCATCGACCGAATTATTCGTGAATCAAAGTTAATTCGAGAAGCACGCGCTCAGGTCTCTACCTTACAAAGTTTTGCTCAATTATTTAAACAGCCGGCAACCGGTAGGATTAGTGGTGTATATGGCTCTCAGAGAGTTCTTAACGGGAAGCCAAAGCGTCCTCATTACGGACAAGATATTGCAGCGCCTGTTGGAACTCCTGTCTATGCACCGATTGATGGTAAAGTGAGTTTAGCGCATAACGATATGTTTTATTCTGGAGCGACCTTAATTATCGATCATGGACAAGGATTATCGACGACTTATATCCATCTAAATGAAATTGTTGTGGAAGAAGGGCAAGCTGTTTCTCAAGGACAAAAAATTGGTACTATTGGGCAAAGTGGTCGAGCAACTGGACCTCATTTAGATTGGCGGATCAATTGGTTTGATCAACGACTTGACCCTGCTTTATTCTTGCAAGTTAATGCCCAATAAGTTTCACTTCTTTCAGAATTCGGAACTTTAAAGAACTTTGTATTTTAAAATAAAAAAGGCGAACTAAAGTTCGCCTTGAAATACACATAATGTTGTGTCAACCAGATTACGATAGAGAACTATAGTTTCACTGGTTTTTCTTTTTATTTAATTGGATGATTTTGCTGCAGCAACACGCTTACGTGCAAGTTCATCGGCAACGACATTGGTCGTTTTGTTTTCTTTATCGGCTGTTGCAAAAACTTCTTCTAGCGTGTTGTAAATTTCGTCAACTTTGCGAAGAGCTGCATCGCGATTGTAGTTTTCTTCGAAAGATACGTTGATAATTCCACCCGCATTAAGAATGTAGTCAGGCGTATATAATATACCGCGCTTTTTCAACTCATCACCGTGACGATCTTCTGCTAACTGATTGTTGGCAGCACCAGCGATAACTTTCGCTTTTAACTTTGGAATCGTAACATCATTAATGGTTGCACCTAATGCACAGGGCGCATAAACGTCAACGTCTTGCTCGTAAATTTCGTCTTTGTCGATAGAAATCGCGTCGAAGTTGCTAACGACTTTATCAACTGACTCTTTGTTAATATCCGTAACAAGTAGTTTTGCGCCTTCTTTCGCAAGGTGTTCACATAGATATTGTCCAACGTGACCTAAGCCTTGAACCGCAATTTTGATACCTTCGAGTGACTCACGACCCAGCTGATGTTTAACGGCTGCTTTCATACCAATGTAAACGCCATAGGCGGTTACTGGAGATGGATCGCCACTTTTACCTTCGAGGCCTAGTACGTGAGGGGTTTCTTTGTTTACGATAGCCATGTCGTCGGGAGTAATGCCAACGTCTTCAGCTGTGACATAACGTCCTTTGAGGTTATCAACAAATCGACCAAATGCGCGGAATAAGTCTTCTGATTTCATGGTACGTGGGTTGCCGATAATAACTGACTTACCACCGCCCATGCTTAATCCGGCCATTGCGTTTTTGTAGGTCATTCCTCGAGACAAACGAAGTGCGTCGATTAGTGCGCCTTCGTCTGAGTTGTATTCCCACATACGACATCCACCAGTTGCTGGGCCAAGGGCCGTACTGTGGATTGCAATAATAGCCTTGAGACCAGACTCACTATCATTACAGAACACAACTTGTTCGTGTTCATCGTAAGCACGCAGATTAAATACTGCCATAACAATTCTCCTAGTAATGGAAAAAAGCGAGAAAGGGTGTTACGAACCTTTCGCGCTCATAGAATTAACCGAGATTAAACTCAATGCCTTGAGCTAATGCGGGTTTTTCTCCCCAGAAAATCGTATTGGTTTGACGACGCATATACGCTTTCCATGCATCTGAACCAGCTTCGCGTCCGCCACCGGTTTCTTTTTCACCACCAAATGCGCCACCGATTTCTGCACCGGAAGTTCCGATGTTTACGTTAGCAATACCCGTATCGCTACCCGCCGCAGACAAGAATTTCTCAATGTTACGCATATTCAAGCTGAAAATGGCAGATGACAAACCTTGACGAACATTGTTGTTCATCGCGATCGCTTCTTCGATTGTTTTGTAGGTCATGATGTAAACGATAGGAGCAAAGGTTTCGTTTTGAACGCAAGGCCAATCGTTTTGAGCTTTGATAATCGTTGGCTCAACAAAGTTGCCTTTGCCTTCAATTGCTTTTCCGCCATAAACAACTTCGCCACCTTGCTCTTGAGCTTCAGCAACTGCTTTCTCAAAGTTTTTAACCGCGGTTTCATCGATAAGGGGACCCATCAATGTATCGGTATCCAGAGGATTACCAATTTTAACTTGTTTGTAAGCCGCAACCATAGATTCTGTGACTTTATCAACCATGCTCTCATGAACGATAAGTCGACGAGTCGTGGTGCAACGTTGACCTGCAGTTCCAACAGCACCAAAGGCTGCTGAAGGCAGAGCATTGTCTAGGTCGGCTGTTTCGTCAACAATGAGTGCATTGTTGCCTGATAACTCCAGCAAACATTTACCCATGCGCTCAGCGACTTTAACGCCAACCATTTTTCCAACCGTGCTTGAACCAGTAAATGACATTTTCTTAACACGAGTGTCATTAATAAACGTTTCAGCCAGCTTGTTATCTTCACCACCAACGAATGTAAAGAACATTGGCTTGTAGCCATTTTCTTTCATGACTTCATTACAGATTTTCTGTACTGCGATAGCGGTTAACGGAGTTTTGGGAGATGGTTTCCAAACTGTGATGTTGCCACACGCAGCTGCTACGAACGCATTCCAAGACCATACTGCAACAGGGAAGTTGAACGCAGAGATACAACCAACGATTCCTAGTGGATGCCACTGTTCGTACATGCGGTGTTGTGGGCGCTCAGAATGCATGGTGTTGCCGTAAAGCATGCGAGATTGACCAACAGCAAAGTCTGCCATATCAATCATTTCTTGAACTTCACCATCACCCTCGGCTTTAATTTTTCCCATTTCCATAGAAACGAGGCTACCCAAAGCGTCTTTCTTCTCGCGTAACGCATTACCAATTTGGCGAACAATTTCACCACGAAGAGGTGCTGGCACCATGCGCCATTCTTCGAATGCTTCTTCTGCGTTTTTAATGATGGTTTCGTAGTCTTCGGCAGAGGCTGCGTTGACTTTGGCGATGAGTTCGCCGGTTGCTGGGTTAACTGACTCGATGACGCCTTGGTCATCTGTTTTGCTCCACTCTTCTGCTGTCAATGAAGCGCCAGAGTTGATGGCTTCAATACCAAGAGCCTTGAGTATATCCATTATGTAACCTCGCTTAATCTTTAAATATGTGTTCAGACTGGTTTATTGGGGGAGCACACTCAACCATCTGATCTACAACACGGTTTCTTTCGATTTTTACAACTGGCGTCGAATCTTTCGAGCTGAATAAAAATCACTCACTTCGTGCCCCCTTTTTGAGGTGGCGCAACCTTACCACTGTGTTACTTAAATCTCTAGTTTAATTTTAGCGATTGGCTGAATTTTGACCTCTTTTCATTGCATTTTAAGAGCAAAAGGCGTCATTTCTTGATATTTTAGCGACTTATCTGGTCAGATGAGTATGGGCCTTCACTCTCTGTTGTGCGATGCATTATTCTCTTTATAACTCAAAAATAGGAAGGAGCATTCATGATTTATTCGTTAGATAACCACACGCCGAAAATTCATTGGCAATCGTCCTTTATTGCCGAAAGTGCCGATATTATTGGCAAGGTAGAATTAGCTCAGCGGGTGAGCGTCTGGTTCAATACCGTCATTCGTGGAGACACTGACTGGATTCGAATTGGTGAGGCGTCAAATATTCAGGATGGTTCGGTCCTACACACCGATCCTGGCTTAGAGTTGTTGGTTGGGAAAGGTGTCACGGTCGGTCATAAAGTCATGTTGCACGGATGCCAGATCGATGATTTTTCTTTGATCGGCATAAACTCTGTGATCTTAAACGGTGCAAAAATCGGGAAATACAGTTTAATTGCGGCTAATACACTTATCACAGAACGTAAAAATATCCCAGATGGAGTTTTAGTGATGGGAAATCCCGGTAAAGTGGTACGAGAACTCACTAAAGAAGAACGAAAAAAGCTCGAAATGAGTGCAAAGGTCTATACTGATAAGATTGAATTGTATAAAAACGGTTTGCAGACGGAATAGGTTATGGCGGTACAACCTGCTCATTCGTTTAAGTCTCAACTGAAGTTACTTGTCGACTGGCAAGATCTTGACGAATGGACACGCCTTCAGCTATTGCAAATTGAGAACTTTTGTCATCATCATGGTTGGACGCTCCGTCGGATAAGTGATCAGCAATCAAAGGTTATGACACCCATTGTCTCGATATGGCAGGTGGTTATTGATAATCAGGGAGTGCAAAAGGTTGCCTGGATGATCAGTGGCGATTTACCAGTGGATATGGTGTACGGAGAGAAGGCGAAAGATGCGCGAGATGCTGTGAGAGTGTTTAGCCGTAAATTTATTCGTAAAGCTCAAATGCTGAAACAAGCGAGTGCTGTTGTACCGAGCGATGAGAAATCGAAAATGCAGCGGTTAGTTAAAGCCGCTGCGGACTTGCTGGTTCTTTATCATGAAGACAGCTTATGGGAGGAGTCTTAAAACTCCCACCAGCAACTTTCCCACCAAACAAGAAACTCGTCAAAGTCAATGTGTCCATCATTGTTTTCATCAATGAATTCGAAGCCTTTTTCAGCTTGCTCTTTGGTTGATTTTGGCGATAAAACTTTCAATAATTCAGTAAACTCTTCAAGGTCAATTTCGCCATTATTATCACGATCAAAGAATGCAAAGTTCTTTTTAACTTCATCAAGTTTTTCGACAGGTAATTTTTTTAATTCGCTCATACAAAATTCTCTAGTTGAGTGTGGTTTCTTCTTTCTTATAAATAACGTCGCGATCTTTTAAATAGTTAATTACATAGTCGCAAGCGCCATCCATTGCCCCCAGCGCTTCTGGAGTACAGATTCCGGGAGCTGGTTGTGTATTCTCTAGTAAATAATTTACTGAGGCAGTGGCAGTGTAGCCGGTGGTTCTGGCCATTGATGAAATGCCAGACGCTTCGTGAGTTTCGTCGTATAAATTATAAGTGTATCGTTTGTTCTTTTCGTTTTCTTTCCCTTCTATAACAACACGCATCACGGTAAATTCTTTTTCATTTTTTTTCAGCTTCCAATTATCCATTAAAATGCGTGCGGTGAAATCGACGGGACGTAACGGTTTACCTTCAATTTCAACCGGTTCTTCGGAAAAGAATCCCGATTCAGAGAGAACATTGATATATTCGGCGTGTCCGGGATAACGCAAAGTTTTTTCTTTCATATTTGGAATATGAGACATTGTATTTAACAAAGTTCTCAAGCCATCAGTGTTGAAGGCTTCCAGTGAGCCTGCCTTGTCAAATTTCACAATCTCACAATCCGTTAATGGAGGACGTGTCACTAGTTGGCCTGATTCGATGTAACGGGCTGGTCGAGTGTATTCTTCTATAACATCAATTGGCGAAAAGGGGGCTTTGTATTCAAATGGCCAAACGCGCAACTTAGGTAATCCACCGACCAAACATTCAAACTTTTCAATCGCCATCTCTTGATTGTGATGTCCGAGTAAAATGTTATCCATTCCAGGAGCGACACCACAATCAACAACGGCAAATACGTTGTGCTTTTTCGCCAGATAATCGAGATCCATTGGGTTTTCCGGAAAGAAAGAAATATCGACGACATTTTTTCCTTGAGTTAAAACGGTTTTTAAAACTTCAAACCCCATAAAACCGGGAACGGCGCAAACCACCATATCTGCATCAGCAATAATGTCGGCGATTGCGTCCGCATCGGATAAATCGGCGACAGCCGTTTGGACATTTTCAACATTTTCTGCGATTTTTTTCAACGCGATTTTGTTTTTATCGGCGACTAAAACATTATGATTAGCCGCTAAATCTGCTGCCATTGCGCTCCCCACCATGCCACAGCCTAAAACGCAAATTCTCGACATAATTATTGTTCTCCCGATATCTGTTCGGATTTTTCGTCGTCGTAAGGGCGAATTTGAATAATCACACCATAAAGTGGGTGATCAAAATAATGAACTTCTTCACTGCGAACACGACGCGATTGACTCAGATCGTAATTAAGCAGTTTTTCAACGGTTGTTGTTTTTTGTTTTTGATCAAACCAGTTGCTTGAGTCAAACGTCCAGCCAAAATTGGACTCATAGTTTGAGCTCATAACACCGTCGTCCGTTAATTGAAGTAAGGAAGAGGAGAGGTTTGAATTGAGATCATTCAGATCCACTTCTTCTCGTCCTGGAATGCGTAAAAATAGTTTGGTATTGATGTGTAAATATCGCTCAAGATAAATGCGCAATGCACCATCGATTTCGGGAACAGCAGGATGCTTATTGATAGTTGCCATGTTGTCTTCTTGAGAATTCATTGAAGTATTGTTTGGCGAGTTGGCATCAAATTGATATCGATTTAATTGCGTGCCTTCGGCTTTTAAATTGCCTTCATGATCGAATGTATCGTCGTAATTTTTACCGCCAACAATTCGGACCCAAGGGGCTTCACTTTTTTTATGAACTGGTTGGCGCCAGGCGAAGTGTACCAGTGGTCGATATTGTGAACTGCGAGAGAGGGAACCTTCGATATTTTTTAGCTGAAGTTCTTCGTCGCCTAAAAGAATAAAGGAATCTGTTTGCTCACCGGCTACCGGAGTTGAGTTGGCGGGGAGCTGTGTGGATGATTGAGGATTATCCTGAGAATGAGATCCTGATGATTGAGGTAATTGAGCAGAATTGGGATAGAGTTTATGTGTGATGATATCGTATATCGATTCTGGATATTCGATAGCCAACTTGTCGGGCCAAAGCTCTTCTTCAATATTGCCGCGCAAGTTTTTAAAAATAATGACTTCAACGTCGAACCATCGAGGTTCGTCGTCAGAAGATTGAGCCATGAGAGGCGCAGAAGCAATCAAACAGTTGATTACTACGCCAGCAAATACGCACTTCTTTAATATTGATGTCACCATGAACGCTCTTTTCTCCGAAAAACTCGATTACTATCTTGAGTCTATGCTCGCTAGACTACCTTTAGCCGCCGATGGTTTCAACGAAAGATTCGATCTCATTAAATCGACTTGTTGCATCTTCCAATGGACGATTGACGCGCAGCATAGTCCCTTTCTCCAGTTTGTACCGTGATGGGTTACTCTGTATTAGCTTAATGATAACTTCTGGATTTACCACTGTATTTGGATCAAACTCTATTATCAGACCACGATCGTTAGCCGTTAGTTTCTTTATTCCTTTGGGCGTCAGCACAAGCTTTAATTCCGTTAGCTTAATAAGATTTTTAATGCCATCGGGTAAAAGGCCAAAACGATCAATCATTTCTACCTGAATATCTCTGAGCTGTTGTCTTTTCGTACAACTGGCAATGCGTTTGTAGAGCGTCAGACGTGTTTGAACGTCAGGTATGTAATCTTCAGGTATGAGAGCAGGAATGCCACAGTCGACTTCCGTTTGCGTCGACAAACTCTCAACTAAACTCGGTTCTTTACCTTCTTTTAGTGCAGTCACCGCTTGTTCGAGCATTTCCATGTACATACTGAATCCAACCGATTCCATTTGGCCACTTTGATCATCTCCCAAAATTTCACCAGCGCCACGAATTTCCATGTCGTGTGTTGCCAGAGAAAAACCGGCGCCCAAGTCTTCCAGAGTTGAAATTGCTTCAAGGCGTTTTTTAGCATCTCGAGTAATGGTTTTGATGGAAGGTACCATAAGATAAGCATAAGCCTGATGATGAGAGCGTCCAACGCGACCGCGCAGTTGATGTAGTTGGGCCAGTCCAAGTTTGTCGGCGCGATCCATGATGATGGTGTTTGCATTAGGAACATCAATTCCGGTTTCAATAATGGTCGTGCACAATAGAACATGAAAACGGCGATGGTAAAATTGTTGCATCACTTGTTCCAGTTCACGTTCTCGCATTTGACCGTGTGCGACGCCGATATTTAAGTCGGGCATTAGTTCTCGCAGCTCTTCGGCTTTTCGTTCGATGGTATCAACACTGTTGTGTAAAAAATAGACCTGGCCACCACGTTGAGTTTCACGCTGAATGGCTTCTTTGATCAGTGGTTTATTGTATTCTCGAACAAAGGTTTTAATCGCTAAACGTCTTGCCGGTGGCGTAGCGATAATCGATAAGTCACGCATACCAGAAAGTGACATGTTCAATGTTCGCGGAATAGGGGTTGCCGTTAACGTCAAAATATCAACTTCGGCACGTAGGGCCTTTAGTTTTTCTTTTTGGCGAACGCCGAAGCGATGTTCCTCATCGATAATAACCAGACCGAGATCGCGAAAGTTCAGTTTCCCTTGAATCAGTTTATGCGTACCAATCACAATATCGACTTTGCCTTCATGAATATCATTCATGGTTTGTTCGGTTTCTTTCGCGGTACGAAAGCGAGAAAGAACATCAATTCGAACCGGCCAGTCGGCAAAACGATCTTTAAAGTTTTCATAGTGCTGTTGAGCGAGCAATGTCGTAGGTACCAGAACGGCCACTTGACGACTATTTTGAACAGCAATAAATGCAGCACGCATTGCAACTTCGGTTTTACCAAATCCAACATCACCACAGACCAATCGATCCATGGGAGTATCGGCGGTCATATCTTTGAGAATTGCGTCAATGGAATCTTGTTGATCATTTGTTAGTTCAAACGGAAAACTGTCGGCAAACTGTAAGTAGTCGGCATCGTCTGTTTGATATTTAAAACCGGGTTTTGAAGCTCGCCGCGCGTAAAGGTCGAGTAGCTCTGCAGCGACGTCGCGCACTTTTTCTGCCGCTTTTTTGCGTTCTTTTGCCCATTGTTCACTGCCTAATCGGTGCAGTGGCGCCGCTTCAGGTGATGCACCGGAATATCGATGAATTAAATGAAGTGATTGTACAGGCACATACAATTTTGAAGACTCAGCATACTCCAGCATTAAGTATTCGGATGGTTGATTATTTGCTTCAATGCATTGCAATCCTAAATAGCGGCCGACACCATGCTCTGAATGAACTACTGGATCACCAATATTGAGTTCGGCCAAGCTGTGGATGACTGAATCGGCACTGTAGTTCTTATTTTCTCGGCGACGACGTTGTAAAACGTGTTGGCCGAATAATTCGGTTTCGGCAATCAGAACAACTTGTTGGTGAATGAAACCTCTTTCAATTGGTGCGATACAAATTGCGAGAGTAAGTTGTTGTTCGTAGGCTTCTTGCCATTTATCGACATGTTGTGCTTTGAGTTGATAACGTTGCAACAGTTCTGAAATGGCTTCCCGTCGACCTGCGCTTTCGGCACAAATAATGACAGGCTGTTCGTGTTCATCGACAAATTCACGTAACTCAGAAATGGGATCTTTGGCTTTGTGGTTAATGGTCAGTGAGCGAGTCGAGTCAAATTGAAGAGTTGGTTTTGGTTCACTTTTTTCGGATGAAAAACGCAGTTGTGGAAAATCTTTTAACCGGCGATTGAATTCATCGTCGGGTAAAGCAATTAAGCGCGGCGCTAAAATTGGACGAGTTCGATCCCAACGACGCTCTTCGTATCTTTCTTCCAAATCCTGCCACAGTTGTGCTTTCACTTCTTTTTGTTTTTTGTGCGTTATTAACAACGTTAAACTGGGCAGGTAATCAAACAGACTGGCGGTTGACTCATTGAATAGTGGTAAGAAATACTCGATGCCAGCGGGTAACAGTCCATTTGAGACATCCTGATACATGGTGCAATCTTTAAGCTCTACCTCAAACTGATGACGAAAGCTTTGTCGGAATTGAGTAATACCGGCTTCATCGGTCGGAAATTCATGAGCGGGCAATAAATTAAATGTATCCAGAGTACCGGTTGATAATTGTGACTCGGGATCGAAGGTGCGAATACTTTCTATTTCTTCATCAAAAAAATCCAAACGAATTGGGGTTTCGGTTCCCATCGGGTATAAGTCGAGGAGTGCGCCTCTTACTGAAAACTCGCCGTGTTCCATGACCTTGTCGACGCAGCGGTAGCCAGCACTTTCTAGCTCCAATCGAACTTGCTCAATATTTAGCGTATCACCTGTTTTTATGGCAAAAACATTTCCGGTGACAAATTCTTTGGGCGATAACCGGACCGTTGCGGAACTAAGAGAGGCTAAAACAATGCCGCGTTGCATTTGTGGCAGCATCGATAGTGCTTTCAACCGGTCTGACACGATAGTTTCATGGGCTGAAAAGTAATCGTAAGGCAAAGTTTCCCAGTCGGGAAAAGTGACAATGGGAGTATCTTTTGCTGTGAACTGGCTGAGTTCTCTTTCCAGCTGTTGCTGTTCACTACTATGGTTACAAAGTACCAGGATAGGTCCATCATAGTGTTCTGCCAGTTGTGCAATGACCAAGGCTTCGCTGGCACCAGGCAATTCTGGCCAGTAATTAATAAATTGCTCAGATACTTTAAAAGACGGTAACTCAAGCTTCAATGCCATAAAAATCAAAAGGTTCTATTGGAAAAGCCCCGCATTATAGACAAATCTCTGGTCAGCTGTTCGTTTAATTCGTAAATTTTGCGAGAAATGATTGAGTTTTGTCGCAATGGTGCGACTTAGAGGGACTCCCAAGGCGAATAAGGTGTGATCTGTAGAGATATACCAAGAATTTATAACCTTAAGGCTTAGAATTTTGCTTTTCTGGAGCTACACTGTTTACTGAACGTTACGTTGTCGACTATCGAAGTAACCTATAATTAAATCAAGATGCCGAGTAGGGATAACGTCTATGCACATGACCTTTTTCAACGCGAATAACTTTCAGGCGCCGCGAGCTTTATACATTGCAGCCTGGAAAGTTTGGTTCAAGCGATTCAGTAATGACCATTATGCCTGGCGAGAAGGGAAAATACCGCTGGGTAAAGACGATGTTCCCTTACATCAGTTGATTGAGCAGGGTAAACGGTTTTCGCTTGAGGTGTTAACCCGCATCATGGTGCCTTGGTCCTATCGAGATACTAATCAAGTGACCGACGACTTTATTCGTATGAATCCAGCCGTCTTACGTCCCAGCCAATTCATTGATCCCGAATCAGGTAAAGCGATTGATGCCGCTCGTTTAACCGATCAGGCGCTCGATTATTGGGATTCTATGACCTATACGGAGCAAGATCTTTACCTCAATTTCGCTGAAGCGCGTATTCAAGCCGATATCGAGTCGCCATCGGATGAGCCTTGTATTTTGGATGATAGCGGTGTGGAAATTATTGGTGAAGATATCTACCCGCCTGTGATTCCTGACGCCTCCGCTTCAGATGACGAGTTTATTCGCGCTATGGTTGCCTGGATCGATGAAGATCCTTTTCAACCTCTCTATCAGAAAAAGCCGGTAGGTGAGGCAGTAAGCGGATGGCATGATCGGTTATTAGGGTTTTTCTGGCCTAAACCCCGAACTGGCTATTTGGAATATTGTCATCATGCCAGTCCGTTAATTTATCGTGCTGGTTTATTGGCTGATTTGGTTGAGTCTGGGAAAGAGTTTACCCTTGAAGATCGCGAGTTAGCCATTAAGACGGCGAACGAAATCTTTATGTTTGCTGGCGTACCGCAACGGGAGGTTACCTGGCAAAATGTGCGAGAGGTTATTGAGACTGCTTTGAAACAGAACGAAAACTCGACCGCAAAAATGAATTCTGGCTGGACCAATGTCGCCAGTAAAGCCCTTGTTAGTCGGGAAGGACTTGATGGCTACTTACCGCTCATGAGTTGGAATAGCCGGGTCTCAAGTTCTGTTATTTCACGCCTGGATTTCTTGCTAGTGGAGGCCGGAGTGACTGAGTTGGGTGATCGTTTTACCGGAATTGGGACTATTCCTGGCTGGGGCGGAACCCGTCCGCGAGAATATTCTCTGCGTTGGCCATCGGGCTATCGTTCATGGAAAACTATTTTCGCTGCGGGACGTATTGCCGAGAAAATTAAAGACGTACTCAATAATGAGAAAGACAATCAAGGAGATCGGAAATATGCGCCGATGCCACTTGCTGGAGGGGAAAGTGGAGATTGGACAACGCGTGGTATTCAAATGGTACTCTTTTCTGACGGATACTAAGAATTTTCAGGTTGTTTTTCTAAATAAGATTGTACTTTAATAAGTTATCTTAAATTATTGTAAAGTAACAATAATTCTTTGTTTTTAATATGACTTAACTCGCCCTACCTCTTGGTGGGCGATTGCACCTCTGGATCGTCTCTTCTATAATCCGCGCTCTTCGTAGTAAGCCGCCTCTGGGGAACCTAATGAATCTCGATCAATTAATCAAAGCAATGACGCCAGAGATCTACCACAATATGAAAACAGCGGTTGAATTAGGCAAGTGGCCTGATGGAACCAAGTTAACTGATGAGCAAAAAGAAACTGCGATTCAAGCCGTCATGATTTACGACGCTACTCATCATAATGAAACCGACGAGCCATTTCGTGTTAAGTCTGATGGTTCCGTTAAACTCGGTAAAGATGCTGCAACTCAGGCTTTGGCAAATGATGCGTCAATCATTGTAAAGCAATCGATTAACGATGATTAGCGGTTAAGTGGTTTCTCGGCCGAAGTCTTTGCAAGAAACACAGGATAATTTGATGTTAAAAACGATCGTTCGAAAGGAACACAAAAATCAATGGGAACGTCGCACACCGTTGACTCCCGAAGCAATTTTTCAGCTTAAAAGTAAAGGATTCGAGATTGATGTTGAGTCGTCTGACATTCGAATTTTTGATGACAGTGCCTATCAGACGGCGGGCGCGTCTTTGGTTAATGCTCCAGATGACTATGAGTTAGTTGTTGGTATTAAAGAGCCTCCAGTAAATTCCATTCGTCCGAATCAAGTTCATGTTGCTTTCTCACATACGATCAAGGGTCAAGATTACAACATGCCGCTGTTACAGAAGTTTCTTGACGAAGGGGCTTCGTTGTTTGATTACGAAACCATTGTTAATGAGCGCGGGGCACGAACCATTGCATTTGGTCGGTTTGCCGGAATTGCTGGCGCGATTGATACATTTTCTATTGCTGGAGAGAAGCTTGCGTTAATCAACAAGTCGAGTGACATTCAGAAAATTACGCAAACGCATAACTATGAAGGTATCGAGGAAATAAAATCAAGTTTTGGGCAATTGGACTTACAAAAAGGTGAACCTATTCGGGTGTTAATTGTGGGCACTGGAAATGTTGGAAAGGGTGCCGAGGAAGTTTGTCGGTGGCTTAAATTACCGAAAGTTGATATTCAATCCATTATGCTAGGCCACATTCCTGAAGGCAGTTGGTACACTGTTGCAAGCAGCCGTCACATCAATGCTCGTAAAGATGGTAAAGATTTTGAGTTTGATGATTTTGTTGCCAATGGTACAGAAGAGTATGTTAGTACGTTTGATCAACTATTGGGTAAATTTAATCTATTAATCCAAACACCTTATTGGACAGAAAAGTATCCTAAGCATCTTGAACGTCAACGTATGCTTGATAACCGGACGAAATTACCTTGGGTAATTGGTGATATTAGCTGTGATATCAATGGCTCTTTAGAGTGCACTAAAATTGCCAGTACCATTGATGAGCCGGCATTCACTTATAATCCAGAGAAAGACGATTATAAAAATGGTGTCAGTTGGGATGGACCTACCGTCATGTCGATTGATAATTTGCCTTGTGAACTGTCACTCGATGCTTCCAATCACTTTAGTGCCATTTTAAAGAATTATATGCCTCACCTGATGCAACTTGATTTAAACCTGGAGTTTGATGATTTGGAACTGCATCCAGAGTTGTATCGTTCATTGATCGTTTATAAAGGTAAGTTGACACCTAATTATAAATATTTGAAGAAATATTTATAAAATTATCATGTTCACTCAAGTCTATTTAATGTAGCCGAAATTGATTCGGCTACATTTCAAGTTGAAAATTATCAATGATGTAATACGTTATCAACAATTTCTGCAAACGATCTTGGTTTATGTTTTCTGGGTATTGTGATTCCTACTTTATTTTCCAACTCAGTTCGATCAATTAAACCTACGAGTTGTCTCTTGTCTTCATTGATTACGAGAAGATAATCGACATCCAAATGAGCGAGGTGAACTGCCAATTCTTCGCCTGATATTTCCTTAAATGTTTTTCCATCCACGCACAAAAGCTGTGATAGGGGAGTCATAATTTGACTAATAGTCATATCAGAACGAGGAATATTAGCTCGAGATGCTTGTTGTAATACTTTACGACTTTTTAACTGTTTTATAGATACAACCCCGAAAAGTTGACCTTCGGTATTCGTTACAAGACCAATGTGTGAGTGAGTACGGGAGAATATCAATAGCGCTTCATCCACTAATGTTTCAGGATCAATATTAACTGAGTCTACTAGATAAATGGGGTGTGTGAGATAGTCGTATAAATTCTCTTTTGTTAAGAAATGATTCTCTTGCTTCTTTGTAAGGTTCAATTTTTCAAATGCTTTGGCATTAAATTTGACGTGCGTATTCATAACATTTTTACCTGTCTGATTGAGTTTAAAAGTTTTTGTTTGAAAGCTAAATTACAGGTAAAACAGGAGGAGCTCTTATTAATCCTGAGCAATCGTAGTGGTTCTTTAATAGGAAATTTTGAGTAGGGCGAATTCCAACCGTGATAAAACAGTTTGTCGTCAATGGTTGGCTTGAGATAGATTGATCAAGGTCAGGGTTTTCAAATGAATCATCTAAAGTAACGTCAGAGGCTTCGAAGATTTGTTGACTCACCAAGGTGTCAATCATTAAACCTTTCGGGCCTGAAGCACATATAATAAGAAGGAAAACAGCAATTAATCTTAGCATTGGGCTATTAATCTATTCTCACACCTTTCAATAATACGCCTGCTTGTTTTAAAATCAAATACCTATCTAGATTATATCGTCACAAATTATTACGGGGGTATTAGTTAACATCAAACTGCGAAAGGAAAAAGATTAAAAATAAAGTGTTTTAAGAGTGTATTATTATATTGAGAGTTCAGCTAGAAGCTGTTTTAGTGGGCGAGACTTGCTCTTTATGGATGGACTCTTTTGTAATAATCGCTATTCGACAGGAAATAAAGTTTCGTTATCAAAAGTTAGTATGATTAAGTTTAAGTTGAAACTTTACTTAAATAAGACATCATTTTATTTTTCTTAGGTTGTGGAGCCTTACGGAAAGACTCCAATAGACTAGGCGAAATGTAATCTATTAAAAACAAAGCCATGCGGATGGTGTTCGTTTACACTTACCAAAATTGAATGTAACGCTAACTGTAAAACGAGCTTCTTCGAGCAATGGTGGCGGCTTAGGTAAGTCAGATAAGTTACTTAATTCATCAATAACCACTTTCGCCATTCTATCTCCGTGAGGATTATCGTCTAAAGTAACGGAGCGAACGTCGCCGTTTTTATTTAAGCTCACTGAAGCCACTAAGTCTTCTCGACCAATTCTACGCATTTTAAGTGGTGGTCGAATGTTTGCTTTTTTAACGATACTGTCTTTCAGCTCTTCAAGATATTCATTCTGGAGCTCCCGCAGCAATGAATTCATAGCTTCTGTCCGTGCAGAACCCTTGTTTTCCTTTGGCTTTGCTGTGACTTGTTTCTTTACTTGAGGTGTTGTTTTAGCAATTTGCTTGGGTGGATCTTTCTTAACTGGTTTCTTCACTGGCTTATTCACAGTTTTATTAACCGGCTTTGACGCGACCTGTTTTTTCTTTGGTTGTTCTTTTTTAGTGTTAGAGCTTGTCTTCTTGGTGACTTCTCGTTTCACTGGCTTGGGCTTTTCGGTCGTGTCAGATTGAGCAATCTGCTTTTCATTTGTATCTGGTTTCAAAGTCGGTAAGGACTTTGCCCATCTGGAGCGGCGTGAGTCGAGCTCGAGTCGGTTAAACTTCTTTAGCGCATCTTTGTTTGGCTCTGCAATAAGTTGCTTTATAAAAGTTTCTGAATTAAGGGTGTTGCCAACCCAACTGTTCATTAAAACATTAAAGAATCCTTGTTGCTGAAACTCAGCGACGACGGCATTATTGATCATGATTATCACGGGTTTCGACGGTTCGTAGACCACTTGAATACGGTCACCTTTCTTATACTCTTGTCGAATTAATTCGACCAACTGACGAATATCGGCAATATGATGCGACAAAAATTCTCGGTCGTTGTTGGCAACAATTCGCTCAAGGAAAATCCGCGAGAAAGTACGAGAGGACAAGATATCATCGATAAATCGATACTCCATCATGCGAGCTTTCGTGTTATCTAATAGCTCAGGAGTGCTATTGGCCTTTGTGTCCATGTAGATTGCAGCGTAATAAATAGGAGTGGAAAGTTTTTCAAACCGCGCAAGTGCTTGTAGATCGCTCTGCTTCGCCCAAGTTAAATGAGCGTAACCAATTGAAAATATGAGAATTAAGAGCTTTTTAAACATTTAAAGTATATACAAGTCAGATCTGGGCGCAAATTATACAAAAATAAATATCAAATTGAAATAATAGAGGCTGTCAGTAAATTGGTAATAATTACTTTCGAGTTCATTGAACCATCAGTTGGAGTATAGGTCGACACGCCAGCTTAAACCACAGCTTAATAATTAGCACCGAAAAACTCCTCATAAATTAGATAGGTATCGCAAGTCTGAAATAAAGAGCAGCGATTAACTTACGACTCACTTATGGAATGGCCAATGTCGCACATTAATAACCAATGAGTACTTAATGCAGATTTTCATTCTTTTAATAAACTTTGAGGACATTAATTGAAGTCGTTGCGAGCTTGTAAATAATTGCAGGAGTTCTCATGAAATTTATCACTTTGGCATTTTCGATTCTTTTTGCGTTCGGTGCGCTGCCTATGATGGCAAAAGACAATGTTGCAGTTCAAACCAAGGGCAAATTATGCTTTTACGCTAAAACAGATAATGTAAAAGGATTTGTAGGCGTATTAGCGTCAAAAAGCATTCGATTGCACTCGACTTATCGTGATGTCTATTGTGCACCCGACGGTAAGTTTAAAGGCGGAAGCTTACTGAGTGCTGCTGATCACTTTGAATCTAAGCAGGTGTTTAATAACCTTCTTTATAATTTATCTGTCGAGGATATATTCTGGGAATTCCCAAAAAGTAAAGGCGAGCGAATTATGGCAGCTCGTGATTAATTTTGCATTTTTGAGTTTATGAGGGAGTGATTCATGGTAGTACCTCGAAAATACCGCTTCCTCAATAACTCAAAACGAAACATGATTAAAAGAAAAAAATAGGAGCTACTCAAATCCGTGAAAAAGGATTGAGATACTCAAAATAACACTTCCGAAAGAGTATCGAGCAAAAAAGTGTATCAACCTGATCCAATTTTCATTAAATCAATGGTAATTGAGTTGGTAATTCATTTCTGAAATGTTCTGTTGATAAATGATCTTTACCTTCTTTATTCATAGAGAATTTTTTACAAGCAAGTTTAAAACGAGCGTTAAAAATCTGAGAAAATATACCACACCCTGTCATTCGTTTTCCAAATTCACTTTTGTTGAGTTGTCCGCCTCTAAGATCTCTAATGTAACTTAATACTTTGTCTTTGCGATAAGGAAAGTGTAATTCAAGCCAGTCGGTGAAAATCGTTTTTAGCTCATGGGGCAAGCGCAGCATGATATAGCTAATATTCTCGACACCATTGGCTTTAACCGCACGTACGATTTTTTCAATTTCATGGTCGTTTATACCTGGAATAATAGGGGCGATTAGTGCGTGAACAGGGACTTTGATATCAGAGAGTTCCTTCATTATTTTTAAACGCGACTTTGGCGAAGCTGCTCTTGGCTCCATAATAGTTTTTAAATGATTGTTTAATGTTGTAATACTAATACCAACGGAAATAAGATTATGGGCATTCAGTTCCTTGATAATATCAAGATCTCTCAAAACAAGGTTACTTTTTGTTAATAGATGAACGGGATGCCGGAATTCTAACAATACTTCGAGCAGAGCTCGAGTGAGTTGAAGCTTTTCTTCTATCGGTTGATAGGCATCAGTATTAACACCCAATGCGATGGGCTTACATTGATAATTTGGATTATTTAATTTTTTCTTTAGTTCTGCAACGGCATTCGATTTATAGATAATGTTTGTTTCAAAGTCTAATCCAGGAGAAAGATCCCAATAAGCATGGGAAGGTCTGGCGAAACAATAAATACAGCCATGTTCGCACCCCCGGTAGGGATTAATACTATGTTCAAATGGTACGTCGGGTGATTGGTTTGTACTAATAATACTCCGGCACTGTTCTTCAATGTACTCAGTTTTAATCCTTGTTTGTGCTTGAGAAGACTCAACTGGAATAGTACGTAGATTGGAAAAGCGATGATGATAGTTGAGTTGACTACCACGACTTTTATCTTGTTTGAGTAGTGAATGATCAATCGATACTTCATTTGAGTGAGAAAGCATAGAATTTTCCTCGAGTTACGAGGCAGGGGATCTTTACTGTACATCAGAATGGCTACTTATGCAAGTAGTTGTTTGGCAGATCGTAAAAGGGTT
This sequence comes from Pleionea sediminis, assembly GCF_007570825.1. GTDB lineage: Bacteria > Pseudomonadota > Gammaproteobacteria > Enterobacterales > Kangiellaceae > Pleionea > Pleionea sediminis. The sequence goes on from NZ_SUNB01000007.1 coordinate 184,331, forward strand.
TTTTAATTAATAGGAGGAAGATATTGGTTAACTTGGAAATCTCGAACTAAGATATTTGTAGGTATAACTTTTTGGGCAAATGAATTATGACGGCATTCTCTTCATTGGTGCCATTCAAACAATTGAATGATTCAGACGTTGTCTGCTGTTTGATGGATAATTCCATTGAAGAATCCCATCTTTTGGGGATTAATTATGTTGACCAAGCCATCAATCTACAATCTCATCCTATTCCTTTTAATGCTCTAAAATACATGATTGTCAATGAAGCTGTTATTGAAAATTATGAAGAGTACGTAAGAAGTTTAAATAATGGGAAAGAAGAACCAAACCTTAATCATTTTCGATTCAAATTTAGCGATGGTTCAGTTAAAGAGGGACTTGCGGTTCATTGCGAGCTGGATCGGAATCTATGGCACATCCTGAGGTATCATCAAGGGCATGTCTACTACGTTGTTATTCCATCGATTCACGTTTCAAATCATGAAATTTGGCCGGCAAAAACGACGAAACTATTTAACTCCTCAACCAGCCAATGGATTGATAATGCAAAAAATCTTGACCAAATAAAGATCGATGAGCACTTGATAGAACAGTTTCCATCTGAAATTTTAAACCAATTAAACGCATTACCATTGTTTGAACGTGATGGCGCTGTTTATGTCGCGTTACCCGAAAAGCCAAGAGAAGATGCACTTCAGGTGTTAAGTTTTGTCGCGGGTAAGACAATCGAACCAGTAAGCTTTAATGCCAAAAAGATTCGCGCTAAGTTAGAGAACTATATTCAAAGTCAAAATGAGCTTGATGCATTAAGTGAACTGGAGGAGAAAGGCGCGTTAAAAAATGAACTAACGGTCAATGATATTGAGCGTTTGGGACAGCAAAAAGGTGTGAAGCGGTTGTTGCATCAAATCATTTTTGATGCAATTGAACAAGGTGCTTCAGACATTCACTGTCATCCACGAAAGCAATGTTTCGAAATTATGTTTCGTGTTGATGGTGAGCTAAGGTCCGTTAGAAAATTAAATCAATCATTGAAGTACGCTTTGGTGAGTCGAATTAAAATATTAGGCGGTATGAACATCGCGGAGCATCGTTTACCACAAGACGGACGAATAGAAATATCCCACCATGGTAAAAATGTTGATTTAAGAATATCAGTAATGCCGACAGTTTTTGGTGAGAGCGTTGTTATTCGGTTATTAGATAGTTCAAAAAGTGTTTTGAATATTCAGGAACTGGGATTTGATAGTGCCGATCAACAAAAACTCGTTCATTTGCTCCATGCCAGTTTTGGGATATTTCTGGTAACGGGTCCAACAGGCTCAGGAAAATCAACCACTCTGTATGCAGCCATTAAATCTTTAATAGACGAAGGACCGCACATAATTACGATCGAGGAACCAGTTGAGTATCAAATTGACGGTGTGACACAAATTCCGGTTAATCATAAAGTTGGTTATACGTTTGCCAGAGCATTAAGGAATATACTCAGGCACGATCCTGACGTTATTATGTTGGGAGAAATTCGCGACGAAGAAACGGCAAAAATAGCCATTGAAAGCGCGTTAACAGGGCATCTTGTATTGAGTACGCTGCATACTAACACGGCTGCAGCAACGGTAACTCGATTGCTGGAAATTGGTATTGAGCCTTATTTATTAAAAGATGCACTGATAGGCGTGTTATCACAAAGGTTAGTGAAAAAGATTTGCAAACATTGTAAGCACGAAGCCGAGGTTCCTGGCGCAATTCGTACAGCGATAGGTGCTGATGAGCATACTCAATTTTTTGAGGGAGCGGGGTGTAAACAGTGTCGAGGTACAGGTGTTTCTGGCCGTATTGCCGTTTATGAACTTTTAGTTATGAGTGAGCAATTGAAAGAGTCGGTTGAAAACCAGGAGAGCACTACTGTTCTCGAGAAGCTAGCGATAGGCGAGGGAATGATTCCTCTCTCGAGTCAGGCTTTCAACTTGGCGAAAGAAGGCATTATTTCTGCAAAAGAAGCCTATCGTGTGCGAGCAAATTCTTCATAACAAGTTAATTACCACAGCTTTATCACAAAAAATACAGCTCGATCAAAGTCCAGTGAAGAGTAAGCCGATTGACGCAAAAAAGCCAATGGACCAGGCAATAGAGCGAAACTTGTCAAAATCGTAGTAATAAAACACGACATAAAGTAGACGAGATACTATAAAAGAAAGACAGAGAATCGGAATTATCTCAGCAGCTGGATTAACAATGCCAGCAAAAGCAGCACCTGCCGTAAAAATAGATAACGCTTCAAACGAGTTTTCATGAGCGCCCATCGCACGTCGTCCAAAACCCGATAGTTGTCGTTCTTGTGTTCGGGGGTCTCGATTATCGTAATGACCAAATTGACGTTTCATAGCTATCGCGACAGGAAGCTTTGTGATCACGGTCATTATTATTGAAAAGAATACAGTCCAAATTAGGAATGTCATTTTAAGCACGCTTCATTTGTTTTTTGTAATAGTACGATTGTATGAAGAACTTGGAGCGAAAATACCTGGCGTGAACAGACAAACTATTGCGTCATTTCACCCCGAAGGCTTATCTGCATTTTCTTAGCGATTTCATTTCGGGATAATCCCAAACTGAATAAGTAATATAGCTTGGTTAACGCGGCTTCCGTTGTCATATCAAAGCCACTGATAACTCCACACTGACTTAAGCGATTACCCGTCTCATAGCCTTGCATGTCGACTCGGCCTCGATAGCATTGTGAAATGTTAATAACGATAACGCCGCGTTTAGTTGCTTTTTCTATTACCTTTAAAAAGGCTTTATCATTTGAAGGCGCATTGCCCATACCGTAAGTTTGTAAAATTAATCCTTTGATCGGATCAATTAAAAGATTATCGAGCATTTGCGCTGACATACCAGGAAAAATACTAACCACCGCGATTTCAGGTGGTTCGATTTTTCGCACGTTAAAAGGGCGAGTATTAGCCTTAATGAGTAACGTCTCATCAATATCGATGGTCGTCCCTACTTTTGCAAGAGGTGGAAAATTCGGTGAGCCAAATGCGTGAAAATTTGTCGCATCAATTTTTTGTGCACGATTACCACGATACAGTCGATCATGGAAAAATAAACAGACTTCAGGAATGTGGTAACTGGCCGCTAGAATAACGGAAGTAATCAAGTTATCTCGACCATCGCTCCGTAATTCCCCAAATGGAATTTGCGAACCTGTAACAATCACGGGTTTATCGAGATCTTCGAGCATAAAAGATAAAGCCGAAGCGGTGTAAGCCATGGTGTCGGTACCGTGTAAAATGACAAAACCATCAAACTCGTGATAACGAGATTTGATGTCTTCTGCGATGTCAAACCAGTCGTGAGGAGTGATATTAGAAGAGTCAATTAAATTTGGATATTCGTGAATTTCATAGTGTGGCATATCTTCTCGGTTTAAATCTGCCAAGTGTTTGAGCTCTTGCGTGAGATAACCCGCTTCGGGAGCAAACCCATTGGCAGTTTTTTTCATTCCAATGGTGCCGCCGGTGTAGGCGATATAAACCGAACGTTGTGACATAAACTTAAACTCTTTTGTTATAGCAAAAAAAAGCGAGCCCTTAAGCTCGCTTTTTATTTTAGTTGAAAGACACCTTACTCAACAACACAATTACAATGAATGTATGCGTGGTGAGGGTCGTTAAAGCGCTCTAAAGTTTTAAATTGCGCTTTCATATCTTCCATTAGTTTAAATGCAGGTGTCGATTTATTCAGCTGGCTGTTCATTTCTTCAACTGAGAAGTTAGCCGACGCTTCACCTAACAATTGTTTTATGAACTTTTCTTTATCGGAAAGTTCGCGTTTTACATACCAAACATCGTATTGATCTTTTTCTAACTCGGCTCGTTTTGCAGCCGCTTCAATCGCATCTTTATAAGTTCCGATATTGTCGACCAAACCAAGTTCTTTCGCTTTGGTTCCCGACCAAACGCGACCCTGAGCTATTTTATCGACATCTTCTTTCGTCATGTTGCGACCTTCAGCCACAATTTCCAAAAAGCGATCATAGCCTTTTTCAATATTGGCCTGAATAATTTCTTTTACCGGTTCTTTTAGTCCTTGACCAACATCCATTGCGCCAGCAAGTTTAGTGGTTCCAACACCATCGCGATGCACGCCAGCCCAGGCTAAAGATTTTTCGAAAGTTGGAATAAAACCAAAGATTCCAATAGAGCCAGTAACAGTCGTTGGGCGTGCCCAAATTTCGTCAGCATTGGCTGAAATCCAGTAGCCGCCAGAAGCCGCGTACGAACCCATTGATGCGATAACGGGTAAGCCTTGTTCTTTGGCTTTTAATAATTCCTGCCGAATGATTTCTGATGCAAATGCACTTCCGCCGGGGCTATCAACGCGCAATACAATTGCGGCTGTATTTTCATTGAGTCGGGCACGACGGATTTTACGAGCGATAGTATCACCACCAATAACGCCTTCTTTTGCATTTCCATCGACAATCTCACCTTTTGCAACAACAACGGCGATTTTTTTCGATGTTGGATTCATTATCTCGAAAGCTGGTTTAATGGCTTTATGGTAGCGACGGTGATGAATTTGTTTGAACGTTAACTCTTTTTCATCTTTACCAACACGTTCTATCATCATTTCTCTAAACTCAGGGCGGGTCTTTAACTCATCGACTAATCCATGTTTGATAGCGACCTGCGCGAAATCACCACCGACTTCTCGAATCGTTTTATCAAATTGGTTAATTTGCTCGTCCATTTGGTCGACATCGAGATTTCTGAATTTAGCGACGTCACCTTTATAAGCGTTCCAAAGATCCGCCAAGAAAGCTCGATTGGCTTCTTTGGCATAGTCAGACATGTCATTTCTTAAAAAGGGTTCAATCGCGCTTTTGTACTTACCCACTTTAAAAACATTCGGCGTGACTTTGAGGTTATCCAGTAATTCTGCAAAGTAGGTTCTCACTCGGCTATAGCCTTCAAGCAGAACACCACCAAAAGGGTGTAAATACACTTCGTCAGCTTGTGCTGCTATGTGATATTGGGCTTGCGAGTAAAAATCGCCCATCGCGACAACTTTTTTACCGCTTTCTTTAAAATCGGCAATCGCATCGCGCAACATTTCCATCATTGCAGGTTGAATTGAGATGATGCCTTCGGGGTAAAGGAGTAGGGTGGTTATTCTGTCGTCTTCTTTTGCATTGCGTAATACCTCGATGAGGTCGTAAATGTTTTCTTCGGCGGGACTTGAATTATTCATCGCATCATTAAGCGCTTCTTCAACGGGGTCGACGAAAGCGGTCTGCTCTGTAATGATGCCGCTTGGAGCGAAGACGAGCGCTGCGCCATCTGGAACTTCAATTTTATCGCCGTCGCTAAATATATCGATGAGTATGTAAATACTCAAAAACAGGGCGATAAAGCCAAATAAAATTCGGCGGTTGAGTTCAAACGCGCGCCAAATGTAGTAAAAAATTTTACCAACTGTGCTGCTAGGTTTCTCCACGATAACTCCCTAAATTCTGATTGGATTCAATAGTTTATTTAGTGCTAATCAAGTAGACTATTTAATAATATTGAGACGTAATTGTCACTAAACATTGTTTAAGTACTAATATTATCGCGATTCTTACAATTTCATTGGGTTTGTATTTGTAATTAAATGTAATCGTAGATTTCTTGATGTGGCACTGTTAAAGTCTTGCCTTAGTGGTAAGACCAGAAATAAAGAGTATAAAAAATGAGCCAAAATGCCTTTTATCCTAACTTATTAAAACCGCTTGACCTTGGATTTACTCAACTTAAAAACCGAGTTTTAATGGGGTCTATGCACACTGGATTGGAAGAAGAAAAAGATGGGTTTGAGAAAATGGCAGCCTATTTTTCTGCTCGAGCCAAAGGTGGTGTCGGTCTTATGGTGACTGGTGGTATTTCACCCAACTATCGAGGTCGTTTGGCTCCTTTTTCCTCTCAGCTATCTTCCGGCCGTCATGTAAAAAAACATCGTATTATCACTGACGCCGTTCATGAAGCGGATGGTAAAATTTGTTTGCAAATTTTACACGGTGGTCGCTATTCCTATCATCCATTTAACGTCGCTCCATCCGCGATTAAAGCACCGATTACTCCGTTTAAACCAAAAGCATTATCAAGTCGAGGTGTAAAGACGACTATTCGACATTATGTTCGTTGTGCGAAGCTTGCGCAAAAAGCCGGTTATGACGGTGTTGAGGTGATGGGATCAGAAGGCTATTTAATTAATCAGTTTATCTGCCAGCGAACTAATAAACGCACAGACGAGTGGGGCGGCTCGTACGAAAATAGAATTCGTTTTCCCATCGAAATTGTTAAACAGATAAGAGAAGCGGTTGGTGAAAACTTCATCATCATCTATCGCCTTTCGATGTTGGACCTGGTGGATGAAGGATCGACTTGGGAAGAAGTGGTTCAATTGGGTAAAGAAATTGAAGCCGCAGGTGCAACAATCATTAATACAGGTATTGGTTGGCACGAAGCGCGTGTTCCTACCATTCAGACTTCCGTACCGCGGGCGGCCTTTACTTGGGTAACACAAAAAATGCGGGAAGAGGTCAATATTCCGCTAATCACAACCAACCGAATTAATACGCCGGATGTTGCTGAAAGTATTTTAGTGGAAGGGCATGCCGATATGGTTTCGATGGCTCGTCCATTTTTAGCCGATCCCGATTTTGTGAATAAAGCAGCAGAAGGAAAACCAGAAAATATAAACTTGTGTATTGGTTGTAATCAAGCTTGTTTGGATCATGTATTTAAACAAGAGCGAGCCACTTGTTTGGTCAATCCGAGAGCTTGTTATGAAACAGAGTTAGTCGCGTCACCGTTCGAAAAGAAAAAGTCGCTTGCCGTTGTTGGTGCTGGTCCAGCTGGAATGTCATTTGCTCTCGAAGCATCGAAGCGTGGACACGAGGTTACATTGTTCGAGAAAAGTAATGAACTTGGTGGGCAATTTAACATTGCTAAACTTATTCCTGGTAAAGAAGAATTCAACGGTATGTTGGATTACTTTACTCACCAACTGCATGAGTCAGACGTTGTAATAAAATCGGGTACTGTGGCGACCGTTGAAGAATTGAGTAATGGTTCTTTTGATGAAGTTATTTTGGCTACCGGCGTTTCACCAAGAGTACCCAAAATTGAAGGCATTGATCATCCGAAAGTTAAAACCTACTTGGATGTTTTAAAGCATAAAGAACCTGTCGGCGAAACTGTGGCGATATTGGGTGCTGGTGGAATAGGATTTGATGTCGGTGAGTATTTAACACATTCCGGCAGCTCGACAACATTACGTCCGGATACTTGGCTTAAAGAGTGGGGTGTCGATAAGGATTATGAGAATCGTGGTGGATTGCTGGATAGCAGAAAGTTAGAGCCTTCTCCTCGCAAAGTTATTATGTTTCAACGTAAAGAATCCAAAATGGGTAAAGGACTTGGTAAAACTACGGGATGGATTCACCGCACCGTATTGAAAGATAAGAAGGTAGAAATGGTAACCGGCGTTCAATATCAAAAAATTGATGATGAAGGTTTGCATGTTTTGATTGGCGAAGAGCCGCGAGTGTATCCTGTCGATAATGTTGTCTTGTGTACTGGCCAGGAGCCGTTGAGAGAACTGTTAGATGGCTTGCAAGAAAAAGGTATTACTGCACATTTGATTGGTGGTTCTGATGTTGCTGCTGAGCTAGACGCGAAACGTGCTATCCGCCAAGGCACAGAGTTAGCTCTAAGCATTTAGTCCTCGATGAGGCAGTTGAAATTCAGCTGCCTCATAAATTGATTTTAGTTAATGTTAAAGCTGTTTAAAAAAATCGTCATTATCGTATCATTGGGTGGACTGGGTGTTATGTTCGCCATTGGTTATCGAAATATTCCCGTTTGGTTGCAATCTCAAAATTTTACCGAGTATCAATCTCCTTACATTGCGTTTCCATTGTTAGCCGCAATAGGTTTATTCGTTGGTTTTTTATTCAAACTGTCTCGTTCAGCGAAAGAAAAAAAGTTCGAAAAAGAACTGTATAAACACGTCAAAGAACAAAAAATAAGAAAGTAAACCCGAAACTTTCGTTTTAAAATTCTGTTCGATACAATCTTATTATTGTTGAATACTCCTTCATATAATCACTGTTGATCCTTTCGTTACTTATAATTCTCAAGCGCTTACTCTCATTGTTATTATCACAATACTTTGGACTCGATTTATAGATAGTTTTATATAGAGAAATTAAAAACAGTTATTAATTGCTTTTGTGTTGTGTGAGCGATTAAAAAGTTGATGCACTCCTCCTAATTAGTGTGAATATTACAGATTTCGGAAATTCACTCTAAACATTTCTGCCATTTGTTGGACTCTTATAGACAGTAGTTTAAATCATAGAGACAAATAGGTTTTCAAATGGCCGTAATCATTTCTTCTGAAGGACTGGGTTTATTTAATTCAACCGCTGATCGTTTGGGCAATAGTCCGATGAGTGGTAATAAATTAGGACAAGCCAATGGAATGGCGTACATCAATACCGCAACCGGTAATCTGGTTGTTCAGCAAAAAGACGAAATTCTCGTGGGCAAAGGGGTCGATGCTAAAATAGCGCGCACCTATAACAGCCTGGGTCATATGAACGATGCCGATGGTTGGCGATTCAGTTTTGAGCGCGAGCTGATTATTGGCAGCTCCCTTACTCGCATCACGGGCGATGAACATCGTTCTGTTTTTGAGTCTACAGGAACAAATACCTACCAAAGCACCGATGGCAGTGGCGCGCACGATACCATTACCTTCGATGGAACTAACTACACTTACACTGAAGGTTCAACGGGACTAACGGAAACCTATAAGCAAGTCGGCGGACGCTGGCTACTCGATTCAACCACCGATGCCAGTGGCCAAGGCTTTTCACTACGATATGATGCACAAAACCGGGTCAGTCGATTAATGACCGACAATGGCGAAAACACCTGGTTTAAATACGATGCTTCGAACCGCTTAACTTCCGTTGAGCTTTATCTTGATACTAACCAAGACGGAACGCCCACCAAGTTTGGTACGGCCACTCACTATGTTTACGATAATTACAACCGTCTGACCCATGTACGAACCGATTTAACGCCGGGTGATAACAGCATTGCCGACGGCGAATACTACGAAGTTGAATATCAATACCAAGGCACGGGCCTGCTGATTGAATCCATCAAGCAAAGCGATGGTACCGAAGCCCATTTTACTTACGATGCCAGTAACCGAATAAAAACCTATCGCATCGGCTCGGGCAATGATGGCGAGCAACAAAGCTTCACTTTCGATTACAGCCAAATGGCTCAGCGTAAAGTAAGCATTATTGATGCTCGCAATCAAGCCTGGACTTATCAGCACGATACTGAAGGCCGATTAGAAAAAATGTTTTCTCCGGCCAGTAACGGCATTCGCCAAATGGCGGAGTATCAATACGATGCCGACGGCAACTTAACAAAGAGCATTGATGGGGAAAACCGAACCACCGTTTACGATTACGATGCGCGCGGTAATTTAATCGAGCAAATCGACAGCGCCGGCAATCGTGTGGTTCGCACCTATACCGACAGCAATCGACTGGCCAGCGAAACGCAATTCTTATCTACGTTTGATGCGGCCAATATTGGCAACTATGCCCAGCCCGATTTAAGTTTAAACAGCACGAATACCAATGAGTTAACCGCGCACTATTTGTACGATGGACAAGACCGGCTTAGGTATGTTGTTTCTGCGGATAAAAAAGTGACCGAATATCGTTATCAGCACGGTAATGAAGTACGGAAGGTATCGAATGAAATTACCTATTCCGCTCGGTACGACGGCGCGGCTCAAGTCACCCGCAGTAATATTGACCAATGGCGCGATGGGTTGAGTGACAAAAGTGTTCATGCTTACTCGTTATATTGGTATGACTTTCGTGGTGAGTTATGGCGAAAAGCGGATTACGCCAATACAGACTCGGAAGGTCGACCCGTAGAAAACGAAGCGATGACCGATACGCGCTTCACTTACGACGCCTTTGGTAATTTAGTGAGTGAACGTCAGTTTTCCGGCACCAATCGCACGTTAATCAATACCACCACCTTCGTTTACGATGGCATGCAGCGTTTGGTCAGCTCAACCAACGCCAAAGATAAAACCTCCACCCTTCAGTACGTCGGTAATCAAGTCATTACCACATCCAAGCAAGGCTTAATGACCACGCAAACTTACAATAGCCAAGGTGTGTTGGTTAGCCAATCGAAAGGTGTGACCGAAGGTTCGTCAATCAATCGAGAGCAACAATATTTTTATGATTTGCAGGGGCGTTTAGCGGCGACGCAAGACAGTCTTGGTGGTGTCAGTTATCAGCTCTATAACACGCGAGGTCAATTAGAGTATTCCATCGATGAAACCGGTGCGGTTGTTTACTTTGAATACGACAATTCCGGCCGATTATCCAGCAGTCGACAATACGCGAAGAGAATCGATACTTCTGAGTTGTACGCTAAACTCAATCACACCCACTTTCAGGCGACCGCTGTACTCACGTTAGGCAGTCAATTGGTAGCAACACCGGGTGAAGACCGCGTCACTCAAACCTTTTACGATGAGGCGGGACGGGTTAAACGGACCATCGATGGTGAAGGGAATAATACGTATCACTCTTACGATGGTGCCTCACGACGCATTAAAACCGAATACCGTGATGGGAACAGCTCGGCGAATGCGCGCGTTACTCGCAGTTTTTACAACGAAGACGGTCAGCTCATCGGTCAGTTGGATGCGGAAGGCTCTGTCTCGAAAAATGTTTATAACGGCCGCGGTTTATTAACAAGCGTGATCCGTTACGCGACACCCAGTGATGAGAACTTAAGAGAAGCCGGAACGCTCGAGCAGTTAATTCGTGAAGATTCTGCCAACGACCAGGTCAGTCATTTCCGATACGACGGTCAAGGTCGTCAAATCATGGCGATTAATGCCGAAGGTTATGTGACCGAAACGCGTTATTTAGAATCGGGCAATAAAGTTAAAACCATTCAATACGCGAAACAATACACGGGTCTCGCCAATGCGCAGAAATCAACGATTATCGGAGCCGTCAACAATTCTGACAAACGCGAAACCATTCAAACCTTTAATGAGCTCGGCCAGTTAGCGACTGAAACCAATTATCAAGGCACAGTCACTGAGTATTACTACAACAATGCCGGACAAGTAACGCAAGTGAATGTGGCCGAGGGTGAGACGGATAAATTCGGTAACTCAGAATCGCGCACGCAACGAACGCGTTACAATCTGTTTGGTGAAAAAACCGGGCAAGTTGCTGACAGCAGCAGTGCCTTTATTTCAACCAGTGCGTTGGATAATTTAATCAGTGCGCAAGGTGTGTCGCATCAATACGACGAGTTAGGGCGTTTAGTAGAAACGGTTGATGCCGAAGGCAATCGTCAACTTTATTTTTACGACAGTGCCGGTCAGCTGGCTTATTCGGTCAATGGTGACGGCGAAGTTACCCAGCAAATTTATAACGCCTTTGGTGAGTTAGAAACCACGCGCTCTTATGCCGATACCATTAACGTCAGTGGACTGGCCGGCGGCAAAGTGACGAATATCCTTGAGCAACGTGTTTCCAGTATCGCCAATGCCGTGCGTGATGTTGTTTCGACCAGCTACTATAACCAAGCCGGGCAGTTAGCAACGAAAATCCAAGGCAATGGACGAACCACCACCTACCAATACAACGGTTGGGGTGAACTTTCTGAGCAGTTAATCACCGCCGCCAACGATTCAACCATCGCAACGAAAACCACTTTTACGTACAACAACCGAGGTGAGCAAACTTCATCAACCAATGCGTTGGGTCAAACGGTAACGACCGAGTACGACGCCTTTGGTCGCGTGACACACATCACTGATGCCTTAGGCAATACCACGAGTTACGATTACGATAGGTTAGGGCGCGAAATACTCATCACCGATCCATTAAACGGACAAGTACACACCACCTACGATGCGTTTAATCGCACCTATAAAACCACCGACAAATTAGGCAATGTCACGGAATATCGCTACGACGATGCCAGCAAAACCAACACCATTATTTTTGCCGATGGTTCAACGTCAAAAAGCATTCAAAACCGTCACGGTGAAACTATTGAGTCGGTTGATGGGTTAGGTAATAAAACGCAATTTACTTTCAATGACAAAGGTGAATTAACGCGTACCACCGACGCTTTAGGTAACGTCAGTGAAGCGGTTTACGACAAAGCGGGACGCGTTACAACGCGCATTGATAAGAACGGCATCAAAACCGAATTTACTTACGACCAAGCTGGTCGTGTACTAACACAAATACACGATGCCGACGGGCTGAAACGTACCACACGTTATCAATACGATGGCTTGGGTAATCAGCTGACGGTGACCGATCCTAACGGCAATGCAACGCGTTATGTTTATAACAACATGGGGCAAATCCGTTTTGTTATCGATGCAGAAGGTTACGTATCAGAAAACGTTTACGACGCCAATGGTAATGTCTTAGAGACGAAGCGTTATGAAAATAAAATTGATACGTCTTCGATCACCACTGAGTCAGAAATGTATCTTGAGTTACACGCACTTTGGTCAGAGAACTTTAATGACGGCTCA
>NZ_SUNB01000008.1 GCF_007570825.1 Pleionea sediminis
CCCTTTCGGTTGACCCGTCGAACCCGAGGTGTAAGTCACATACGCCAGCGACTCGGCCTGACGACACACCGACAGCGGAGCCGTCGACTCGCTCTGCCACTGCGACCGCTCACCATCAACACTCAACACCTCCATAAACATCAGGTCATAGGCCGGTAGTTCCGCCAACACCGCCTCATTCACCAGCAAGTAACTCAAACCGGCATCCTCGAAAATACCCAACAGCCGCTCATGGGGCGTGTTCGGGGCCAAAGGCACATAACCGGCGCCCGCTTTAAGGATGGCCAGCAACGACACCACCGCATCCAACGAACGAGGCAAACACATCCCTACCCAATCACCCGGTTGCACCCCCCGCGCCTGCAACGCCCGGGCTAACTGAGTACTCTGGGTGTCCAATGTCCGGTAATCCAGCCTCTCTCCCGACTCGGCCACCACCGCCACTTGCTCTGCGCAGCGCTCAACCACCGCATTAAACACCTCCGGCACCGAGACTTCCCAGCTAGGGATATTCTCAACCGCCCCAGACAACCCTTCTCCTGGCAGCAAGACCGAGCAACGCCACAAGGGTTGGCTCAAAGCCGAAGCGGACGAAGCAGAAGAAGAAACAGCGGACACCCACTGCTGCAACAGCTGCACATAACGCTCGCCAAAACGCTGCATACTCTGCCGACTAAACCGCTCTTCCTGGTAACTTAAGTGCCCCACCAGACCGCCACGGCTACTCGCTTCCACCGACAGCATCAACTCATAGGGCAACAACTGAGGGCCTAATTCACAAGGGCTCACCGTTAAGCCATCTAATGGCTCAGACGACGATGAATCCCCTCGCTTAGGGCCGGTCGCTGTGTGGGTGTTCTGCAGCACAAAGGTCGCTTGATACAACGACGCCCGACTGCCACTGCGCCCTACCCCGGCTTGCTCAGCCACCTCATACAAAGACACCGACTGACGGCTGAAGGCCGACACACACATCTGCTTCACTTGCTGTAAATACTCCGCCAGACTCTGGCGTTCATCCACCGTCACCCGCATCGCCAACACATTCGCAAAAAAGCCTACCACCGACTCCAGCTCCGCTCGCGAACGGTTCGCGACCGTCGAACCCACACACACATCCGTTTGGCCACTCAAACGCGACAACAACCATTGATAGGTACCCAGCAACACCATGTATAACGTCACACCTTCTTGCTGGGCTAACGCCTCTAACGACGACACTAACTCGGCCGGTAATTCAAAACTCACCGTTTGACCCAAATAACTCGGCTGGCTCGGCGCCGCTCGGTCATAAGGCAAGGCTAAACGAGTCAAGTCTTGTAAACGCTCCGACCAATAGGACCATTGCTCTTGATAATCTCGGCTTGACACTTGGCTCCGTTGCCAAACTGCGTAGTCGGCGTATTGAATTTTTAATGGAGGAAGATCAATAGCAGTGTCTCTGAGCAGTGCTAAATAGATTTGTGAAAGCTCGCTAAACACAATATCCATCGACCAACCATCGGAAATAATATGGTGGAGTACTAATGCAATGATCGACTCGCTTGAACTGACTCGAAAGAGTGCCGCTTTAACTGGAGGTTGGCAGGTTAAATCAAAACGAGTACAAGCCATTGCCTCTAAAGAAGACTTGAGCTCCTCTTGGTCGTTCCCGTTTACCTTTGAGCAGTTACTTAAATCAATAATCTCTAATTCCGTGACTTGGTCACTGATGATTTGCACACCACGGCCATCTTCCCCATCTGCAAAATAGGTTCTAAGTGATTCATGTCTTTGGCATACCTGTCGCCAAGCATTTGCCAGCAACTCATCATCGACATCACCGGTTAATTTGAATATTGCCGGAATGTTAAACTCTGTTGAGCTGGGGTTGGTTTGCCAATGTAGCCACATCGCAGACTGATTATCTGAGCATACGAGCGGTTCATTTCGATTCGTGACGGCTAACTCATTATCGATCGACTCTCGTCGGCGTTGTTTAACTAACTTGAGCAACGAACCTTTATTGTTATTTTGAGTTGACATGAATACTTCTCTATTAAGCAGTTCTGGTAAAATTAATTGGAACGCATAACTTCAAAATGAATGGATTTATAAGCAAAGTTATTTGACATACCTGCTGAGCAAGCTGTCACACCAACGATCATGTCCATTTTTGCTTCTAGCAAAATATAATCTCCAGCCTTGCTCTTGGGAGGCAATACGTCGATTGCACCATTCTCATCCATGGCAACATGCATGAAAACATTAAACGTTGTTGAAATTTGATCGTGTTGAATACCATAAGGTTTAAAGACTTCAGTAAGATTGCCAAAGCAACCTTTTTCAACGGGGTGCTCCGGATAAAAATGTTTAAAGGTTCCTTCAGCACAAGGCGTTAACAAGAAGTCGTGTCGTCCTACGGTGTCTTCAAGAATTTCAAACATCGGATTACTACGATTGGAATATAGAATATCGCCTTTACTAAAATAAATACTGCACTTGTAATCAATACTCCGACCTGACGATAAGTTCTCCCCTAATTCATGTTCATTAAAGGCATATAAGTCGGCGACTTGTTGGCCCTCTGGGTCAATTATTTTCAAAAGGTCATTCTTCTTAAGAACAACCGACCTACCACTTTTGGGGGGAATCACAACTTTCATTTTATTAACCTCTAGCTTTAAAAGGACAAGTCCAATTTTCTTCAACGATTCGACCACTGTACTGCCGGGCTTCAGAAGCCTCTCCAAAGTCGCTTAAGTTTGGATTGATAGATCCAGAAAACGTAATATCTTTTTTTCTTGCTGTTGTTTGATA
Organism: Pleionea sediminis; assembly: GCF_007570825.1. GTDB lineage: Bacteria > Pseudomonadota > Gammaproteobacteria > Enterobacterales > Kangiellaceae > Pleionea > Pleionea sediminis. The sequence continues at coordinate 2,800 of NZ_SUNB01000008.1, forward strand.
TCGCTCAAAGTCACCAGACTCTCTTAAACGTTGAAACTGGTCATGCATGTTAAAAACGAGTAATGGCACTTCAAATCTTCGAGCTTTTCGATTGCTATTAGGATGCATACCTATAACAAATAACTTTCTTTCTCCTAAACTGAAAGAAAAATCATTATTAGCAGGATTAGAACTTGAGTTGGGTGCCCAAGAAAAATGTCTAGAATCTAAATCATGGAGACGTTGTAAAAACAACCACAAATAACGTTCAAAATCCACTTCTGATAAATCGAGTGGTTGTTTAAAAAAGACAGCTAAACTTAGAAACATCTCTTGGTCGCTGTCATAAGCATCGATAAACTGATAAATTGATTCAAGCACCTTTTCTGCATCTAACACGGATCTGAAATCATCTACATAGCAAGTACGCATTCGCTCAAACTTTACGGCACTTTTTGCTCCCGGACATGGGTAATGTCGTTGCGAGACGAAGTCTTTGAATCGTTGTTCAATATTTAATGTACTCATCTTATTCTACTCCACTCCATCGGCAGTAATTTCTTCTAAAAGAAGCTCTTCAATTGACTGGTGAGAAGTATGTTTCTTAGTTAGCGACTTGCTGTTTTTAAGTTTGTTATTAATGTATTCTGAGTAGTTGCCGCTTACACTTAAAGAATCCTCACCAACCCTGTCAACAGGTTCAGATTCAGCACCATTAATACTAACTTGCTGCCCGACAAAACATGCAAGCTCTTTAAGAGTCGGGTAGTTCCAAATGAGGGTTGGTGATAACTCTATTTCTAACCAGTCTTCCAGACCAACTATAAATGACGTAGAAGAAACCGAATCGAGTCCGAGTTCAGAAAAAGTCATCTGAGGAGTGATTTTTATATCGCCTTTGTTAATACTTGAAGTTTTAAGCTCGTTTTTAAGCCAAACTTCCATCCAAGCCAAAATATCTTTTTCATGCTCTTTGGTGGTATTTTTTCCAGCTACTTTCTTAGCTTGTACTTTACTACTATCAAAAACATCTCGCGTGACTTGGTTGTCGGTTGCTTGAATATCAAATACAGCATCTGGATTGATATCATGTGTATCAATTGTGGCTGGACGTGAGAATAATGGAGTGCGCCTTAAACCTTTTTCCAACTCAAATAAAGTGTTGATTTCATCCGGTATACAAAGGTTTCCAATATGATTAAAGTCCAGAAGACCTTGTTGAAAATTATAACTAAGCTTTAACTTAGCTACTTCTTGTTCCAACCAAACTTCAACTAAAGAAACCGTACTGCTGGACATGTTTAGTTTATGAATGCCAATGGCAGACTTCAAAACAAACAGTACGGTGAGTTTTCCAGCACGATGATGTTTTAGATGAATCAGCTGAGGGTTGGTAGAGATCGTCTTGTTACTAGAAACCTCTTCTAATAACTCATTAAACTGTGCAACAGTTTTCGCCTCGACATTAAAGATGTTTTTTAACGCAGAAGTTATTGTTATAGAGTTAGAGCAAGCTAAAGCACCTAGATGATCAAGCAAAACCTCTGAGGTACCTTCAAAGATGCGCATCACTCTAACATCTCTCATAATACGTGATGCGGTATTTGTTTCTTCGAAACCTCGACCTCCCATTATTTGAACCAACTCATCTGCCGATTGCCAGGCCGCCTCACTAGCGAAAACTTTCGCTGCTGCCATGATCCAATCAGGAACTTGTACTCCTTGATCAAGTAACTGGGTGACTCGGGAAACTAATGCATCTAAACAATGCATTGAGCATTGCATATTGGCTAGGTAAACCTGTGTTACGCCGTTATCATACAAACGTCCAGTAGCAATATATCGACTTTTCGCATACTCTTGGGCAAGAGTAAATGTACGTGTAACAATGCCAAAACCTACTGAAGCCAACCATAATCGAGTTCGAACCATAATGGCCTTAGCATGTGCTAACCCTTGCTCAGGTGTACTTAGTTGCTGGTGGCCGTTGACAGTAAGATTTTTGAAGGTGATATCATTTTGAACCATGCCTCGCATGCCTAAAGTCATCGACTCCTGGCCGATCAACAAACCTTCTTGATCAGTGAAAACTGAAAAGCCGACCATTCCATCGTGTACGCCAGATGCTGACACGCTATTCACGAAAACATTGATGACCCCAGCCCAACCAGCATTACCTATCCAAACTTTTTTGCCATTTATACGCCACTGATCACTCGTAGGTATTTTATGTGCACTAGAGCGAATCGCTGTAACATGAGATCCCGCACTCTCTTCTGTAAATGCAAAGGAGCCCAATTGACGTCCACTGGCAAGTAGTGGCACAACTTCGGCTTTGTACTCTTCGCTCCCAAAGTTCATAATAGGGTCGATTCCCAACGAGTTATGAACTAATGTCATCGCCGCTAAATTCACATCGGTCCAGGCAAGATGTTTATAAATCTTTGAGGCGTACTCAAATCCACCACCCAAACCACCAAAGTCACTGGGTGTAGTTAACCCTAACAGCCCTTGGTTGCCAAATTCCAATATCACATGAGGTGGGATACAACGTCTCTCATCAATCGAGTATAAATCGGTGCGCTTTGCACAAAATTGAGTAATCCATTTATTGAGTTCTTCAGGTGTTCGAGAGACCTGTTGCCTAACAGAAGGATGGCTTTCATTAATAATCTGCTCAGACTCATCCTCCATTACTTGGTAACGAACATCCACCAAGCGATTATCACTGAATCGAGCCGCTAATTTTCGTCGCTGTATTTTTCCACTGGTTGTTCTAGGAATGGTTCCCCTGGGTACAATGACCAAGTCAAATATCGATAAGCCATGACACTCAAAAACTTCCTTTTTAATTTTGTTAACAAATCGATGACTGACACTTTTGCGACTGGTTTTTGGCACTTCACAGACAATAACCAAGTTTTCAACAGTCGCATTAACAAAGCTAAACGCCGCACAACGCATACCAACTAAGGCAGTATCACACGCTAAAACCGTCTGCTCAATATCTGATGGTGCGTGGTTTTCTCCACGGATAATAATCAAATCCTTAGTTCTTCCGATAATATATAGTTCACTCTCATATATAAATCCGATATCACCAGTCCTTAAATATTCTGTTGAATCATTATCCAATTTTGCACGAAATATTTCTTCGCTTAATGCCTCTTGTTGCCAGTAACCAGCCCCGTTTGAGAGACTACTAACCCAAATTTCGCCAGTCTCTTTTTTGTCGCATTCTTGACCTGTGACAGGATTGACAATTTTAACCGTTACTCCTTGAATGGGTTTGCCACAGCTCACCACTTCTAATGAGGACTCTCCTTCTTTTGCGAAGACAACTCTAGCTTTTGCTAAAGAAGGCCGATGCAATTTCTTTGTTTTCAATCCGCCTTGTGTGGATACCAATAATGTTGCTTCAGCTAAACCATAAGCCGGATGCAAAGCCCCTTCTTTTAGTCCTTTTTGCTCCATTTTATGTTGAAATTTTCGGACTGCCTCAGGATTAATCGGTTCAGCTCCAAAGCTCAGTTTTTTCCAGGAACTTAAATCAAAGTCACGTTGCGTATTTTTGGATAAATCCTTTAAACACAGCTCAAACGCGAAACTAGGGCAAGAGCTGTGTGTTATGCCAAATTTAGATACACAACTCAACCACTCCGTGGGTCGCTTTAGGAACCGAAAAGGCGACATAATATACACATTAGCACCCGCATAAATAGGTGCTAGCACTCCCTCTATTAGACCATAGTCATGTGTATGTGGCATCCAGGAGAGCGTATGACTTTCACTAGTCATATCCCATGTTTTGGTCACTTGCTTTAAATGATTACTCAATCCAAATCGAGTTATAGCGACACCTTTAGGATTGCCTGTTGAACCAGAACTGTACTGCAAATAAGCAATATCATGTTCGTTTGCTTTATCAACTAAAGGAGATGATGTCGTTTGACTGAGTTCTTCTAAAGTGACTATTTGTGACTCTTTAAACTTATTTCCAAAGTCAGCGATGACATTTTCTTTGTTGAAACCATTTTGAATCAACACAACCGCTGCATTAGAGTTCGATGAAATAGACTTTAAGCGTGATGTAGCGCGTTTTTTAGACTGACTTGTAATAGTCGGTAGTGGAACGGCAATAACCGATGCCTTGAGACAAGCTAAAAACGTCTTTATAAAGTCAAGGCCAGGAGAAAAGTATAAAATAGCCACTTTTCCCACCAATCCTTTTGACTGCAAACCAGCGCACAGCAAATTTGTTTCGGTTTCGAGTGAATCATAAGTTACCGAATCAACAACACTTTCTTTCTCTAGAAATTGAACTCTGTTTCCTTTAACAGAATTTGAACGCAAATCTATCACATCATCACCTTGATAATTATATTCGATGAAGCAATCCTGTGAGAATCAGACGAAAAAACTCGACTAACGCTGTTGAGCAGTGATTCTCTTTTGCAACATAGATTTATTTCTTTTCTACTATTTAAAACATTTCCATATAAAATTACTTTTAACAACGAGTAACATAGGCAATAATTTGGCACCCAAGTTTTTAGAGATGTCTTATTATCCCGTTATATTTATCCTAAATAAATTATTTACATTCCGTTATTTGCTATAAAAAGCTTATATTTTTTAGTTTTTACACAAGACTGTAGCTTACAATAAAAAGCAATCTTAAATATTATGAGTTCAAAAATATCCATTTCTTGTAAAAACCATTTTTAATACAGGAAGTTCATCAAGAACTCTTGAATAGCTGTATGTTTAAATTCCATTAAACTGTATTTAACTTTAATTACTTCCATTATTTCTAGTCGATTTCAAGTACCGACGTATCCATTATATCTCTGAGTGTAGAGTTGTCAACTTACATTGTTCAGTCACTAGATAAATAAAAACATTTATTATTTTAACCGAAAAAGTGGCTATGTATTTTACATATCTTTTTGATTGAAGCTCTAGAACTATTACAGAACAACTCCCAAGATACTTCAAACCAACAAATCTCCTTATGCAAATACAACCAACTCTTTTCAATATCTAAAACGAGTTTGCAATCTATTTGTTGGCTGTTGTTTTGGAGTGTTCGTCCAAGGTTAACAATTTAGCCTCAAACATTGAATCTCCATAGCAATTTTATATGAGTTTTTTTGATCAAGCAGCAATCAATGATCGAAGTTAGCTGAATAAATGAAACGTCCTAATACCTAATAACGACCTTTAGTTATAGAGTTATGTAAACCAGAGCTCAACAATACTCTCAATATAATCCCTGTAAATCAACCTGCAAAATTTATCATCATTGTTAACTGCTTTTGCAAAAAACTATCTTGTTGAACAAATGATTAAAGTAACAATTTTCTAGACAATCTTAACGCATTAAGCCAAGACACTCCTCCAGCGTCATAGAACATTACTTAGTTGGTTAAACTATCAAAAGTTGCGATAAGCAATCCTGCTTAGGTTCAATTAATAGAGTTATCACTTGAACGCTATCATAAGAATAGAACACTTGATAAGTGAGCTTTAAATTGTTTTTAACAGCAAAGGCTCTTTCAATATTAAACTCCATCATTTGATTCTGCGTATTCACAGAACAGAGTATTGCAATATCAAAGTCAAAAAATTTGCCCACCTTAGCATATAGGGCTTTAAAAATACTTTCCTTTGCTGAAAAAATAAGTGTTAGTGCACGACTCATATCAAATCCATTGGAGGTTACCAGATCAATCTCAGACTCAATGCAAACAATACTAGCAATGTCATTAACCTTGTCTGGCGAAATAATTTTTTCTACATCAATTCCCAATGAATCAGCATCTCTCGTTTTTGCAAGTAAGCATATCGCTTTTGATGAACTGTGTGTTATTGAGCCAATAATTCCTTCTGGCCAAATGGGTTCTCGATGCTTTCCTATTTTTATCTCGAGGTCATCTTCTCCTCTCAAACCAATTTTCGTCAGCGCTTCTCTTGCAACATATCTTCCAGCCAGAAATTCTGTTTGTCTTTTAGATACCGATTGCAAAATGCATTCTGGACAAGAAATTCCAAGTTGCTTAAATAAACTAACTGTAAAGTCAATCGCATTAAAGTCACATGATACCAAGAGAATAGGCAACGCTCGGTGCTCATAATAACGCAAATTTTTAACAAATAAATTCTTGAGAACTTCTTCTTTCTTCAAATAAAATTCTTTAATGTACATAAATAAATGGAAAACTAAATGTCCTTGTGATGCGCCCCATAATCTCCGCTTTATCTGTCAATGATTCCGGGATTTTATTGTCAACTTCTAATCAGCAATCCCCTTTATACGCTCATCTCTATTCATAACAACATAATCAAAGTGCTCCATGCACCATAAAAGACCGCGAAAGGTAATACGACGACTATTATTGCAGTGGTCGTACTACTCTTCGTCCAATGACGGTAACCCAACACCATCAATGCCAAACTCCACAAAGTGACCAATGACAAACTAGAGGTTAAGGAGTGCCACTTGTGTCCAACTTCTAAGCCAAGCAAATTACTAAACGCAATTGTTGACAATGCTTCAGGCGCAATAGCTTCATTAGCGATGCTGTAAGTAACAGCCATATTACACACAAGCACTAAAGTTGGTAGTGAGGTCCAGTAAATAAAGGAAAACCATTTTCCGAAGGAGATGTCTTGAGTTTTAAGAGATGACAAGATGGTAAAGTAAGTTGCTAACAATAAATTAGCGAAAAAAAGTAAGCCTACGGTTGCGATGATAGTCAAAACCACTAGAGTCTCAATGGTTATTATACTGCTTAGAGCCTCCTGATCTTCGATACTCATGCTACCTTCGGATGTTTCTTGATTTATGTAATGGTTAATTAACCAGTTCGCGTCAATCGAAAAGAAATACCATATCCAAAACACTACTGTTACGCTAACGAGTAATAATATTGGTACAAAAAATGTATTTCTCTGCTTAATATCAGAGAAAGCTTCATTCGGTGAAATGAAAATATTAACTAAGGTACTAAACATAGCGAATTAGACTCCTCATTCATCTAGTGATAACCAAAAATCACATTAAAGTTACATTTCCACCGCTTACGATTACTCAAAACGTAACGCTTCTATTGGGTGTAGACTTGATGCTTTAGCTGCCGGAATTAAACCAAACACCACACCGACAGTTGCCGAAAATACAAAACTAAGAAGCACCGCCCAGGTGGGTGCTTCAATGTTTTCAATACCACTAAACAGTTCCACCAACTGCCCTAGCCCTAGCCCTAAAATCACACCCAGCGCTCCACCAGTGACTGATAACAAAACAGCCTCAACCAAGAACTGTAATAATATGTTTGTCGGTTGTGCTCCAAGTGCTTTTTGGATCCCAATTTCACGGGTTCTTTCGGTAACCGAAACCAACATTATATTCATGATTCCGACACCACCTACGACCAAACTAATGCCAACCATGCCAATTAAAACAAATGTGACACCTTCACTAATACTGTTAAAGGTCTCCATCATTTGCTCTGCGGTTTCAAGTTTAAAATCGTTTTGCTGTCCTTTAGATAACTGGTGATTTTTGCGAATCTCTCGAGTTAAATGACGTTTGATAGGCTCTAACTGGTTTAGGTCAGCGACGCTAAACTGAACAAAAAACTGCGGCTCTTTATGATAACCTGCAATAGAGCGGCCTGTCTCATAAGGAATTATGGCGAAGCTATCCTGACTCAGGCCAAATAATTTGCCTTTACGTTGTTGCACTCCGATAACTTTAAACCACTCGTCTTCAATTTGAACGTAGCGTCCTATAGGATCGTCATGGAACTTAAGTTCATCAACCGTGTCGACACCAAGAACCACTACCTTTCGACGTTTTAAATTGTCAGTGCGATTGATAAATCGCCCTTGTGTTGGGTAATTCTGATTTACGTCCTGATAATATTCTGTGGTAGCGTATACTTGACTAAAGCTTTCGTAGCCATTTGATTTAATTGCACCATTAGTAGGAAAAAATACAGGTGTAATATGGCGAACCCCCGAAACTCTTTTAATAATATCCAAATCACTTGCTTTTAATGCTGTCAAACGTCCCTGGATCTGATGTTTCAATGGTGTGTAAGCAGAAAGAGTCAACCCATTGTTGCCCAATGACTCAAACTTAGCAGTAATTCTATTCGAAAACGCATCCATTACGCTAACAACAGTAATCACCGCAGCTACACCTATAATTAAGCCAAGGGCTGTCAGTACACTTCTCATTCCATTTTTACGAGTTGATAACCAACTTAGGCGGAAAATTTCATACAAACTAAGCACAAGCAATTACCTTTGGTATTACAGTGGAATTCAGTCTGTCTTCAACCAACTCACCATCCTGTAATCTAATCGCGCGCGCGCAACGATCTGCAATTTCTTTTTCATGTGTGATGATCAGCAAAGTATGTCCTTCGCTATGCAACTGTTCAAACAACTGCATGATATCTTCGGTGGTGTTGCTATCAAGATTGCCAGTGGGTTCATCTGCAAGAATAAGTTTTGGCTTCGCAACTAAAGCCCTCGCTACTGCAACCCTCTGTCTCTGGCCACCAGACAATTGATTAGGGTACATGTTAAGCTTATCTTGTAATCCAACCCTTACTAAACATTCTACCGCTTGTTCTTTTCTTTGTTTTGTCGGAATGCGTTGATAAGCTAAGGGTAAGACGACATTTTCAAGGATATTCATTCGTGGTAACAGATGAAAGTTTTGAAAAACAAACCCTATCGTATGATTTCTGGTATCTGCTAGTTGGCGCTCATTAAACCCTGCGACATTTTCGCCATTAAGCCAGTACTCACCAGTAGAAGGAAGATCAAGACAGCCGATGATATTCATCATCGTAGACTTACCGGAACCAGATGAGCCAATAATTGCAACACTTTCTCCTCGCTCAACTTTTAAGCTAATATGCTTTAAAGCATGAAAAGATTGCGCTTCTGATTGGTAATACTTATTAATGCTTTTTAGCTCTATCATAGCTTTTTGCTCTCAATCAAACTGATCGAGTCGCCATGACTTAATCGGCGGAGTATTTTAGCAGGACCGACTAATACCTGTTGTCCTTGCGTTACGCCAGAAATCATTTGCTGCATCTGATCGTCGCTCGTACCAACCTTTACAGATACTTTTTTTGCCGTACCATTATCATTTACAAACACATAGTATTTAGATTCTGCTTCACTAAACATAATGGCAGATAAAGGCAAAGCCAGAACGCTATCTAGTTTATTTGTGAAGATTTCTGCACGACATGACATCCCTGGTCGTAAAAAACTATGAGAGACATCGTCAAGAGCAATTTCCACCGCAAAACTTAAGTTATTTCTTCCTGGACGGCGCTTTGCAGTATTGGCAATAAAACTGACTCGGCCTTTGAGCGGTGTATTGGGAGATGCAATCACGAATACTTCTACCGGTAGACCTATCACTAAGGCAGCTGCATCTGCTTCATCCACATAAACCTCGGTCACCAAACTATTCTCATTAGAAATCGTCATAATACTGGAGCCGATCATATTCATGGTTCCAGAAACGACTGTCTCACCGATTGCAACATCAAGCGAGGTGAGCACACCATCGATAGGAGCCGAAATACGCGTTTTATTGAGCGTTTCCTGAGTTTCTTCAAGTAATGCCTTAGAGTGAGCCAAAGCAGATTTGCCTGACTCCAACTTAAGTTCTGCGGAAGCCTTTCGGTAATGAGCCTCATCGTGTTGCGACTGAGTGGATAACCCTTGCTTAAACAGCTTTTGTTGACGTTGCCACTGGCGAGTGGCGATTTCTAAATCAAGGAATAAACTCGAAAGTTCACTTTTTTGGCGACTAACTTGAGCACTTTGTTGATTAACACGAGCCTTATATTGCTCGTCATCAATACGCATTAATAACTGGCCTGCCTTAACCTGATCCCCTTCCTTTACAAATATTTCCACAACCTTGCCTATAACTTCGGCACGGAGCTCAACTCGATCTTTATGAATCAAATTACCTGACGCTATTATGCTGGAATCTACTCTATGTAAATCAACGAGAGTCGTCCTTACAGATTTGGTATGCTTACTTTTATTTTGGCTTATAAGCGGCACTCCAACAATTAAAATAAGTCCTATCATCAGGAAAGCAGTTTTCTTCATTTCTATTGATACCCCAATGTACTCCAATATACTTTTATCCATCTACAGATATAAAGAAAGAACCAAATAAATTCATTAGATTGCTTTAGGTAATAGTCAAAGAACCAACGCGCCCACCATATCTTTTCAAGATATTCCAGATAAAATCATAGAATCACTATCATGGATTCATAACAGGAGCGGTTTTTAGCCATCAAAACATTCGGTTCTTACATTATACCGAGCATGAACTAGACTCTTTTTTCAAAGTCCTTTTTCTTCTTTAGTGATTTATCCGAAATACAACCATTAAAACTATCAAGTAATTTAGAAAATACTTTAGATTCTTTCTGGCCACAAATATTCGTCCTCGCTATCTAAATCATAGAAGACTTTTGCTTTCCATAGCAACTGCATATCCAAAACTTAATCTGAACAATGTACTAAAAGTACGAAACCAAGCTAGAGCATACTAGCAAACATTGCTTAATTCAACAAAGATTGATTTTAAAAATTAAGAAGTCAAATATTGTAGTAGTCGAAAATGTGTATCGCTGTTCTCTATTGAGAATGATTAACAAACATTACATAGCGTATGTTAGGAACATTCTTTAAGCCACTCATATTACTATAATCAATATCGGAAGAACTGAACTGTCACACTTCCTGAGTCGATAGTTTCACTGATCTTGAACAACTAACTCAAGGGCTTTAATAACACTCCAGAACTCTAAAAGATAGATAATAATTAGTAGCAAGGAATACTCTATCACCTCATCAAAATCATCTAATTGGTAATATACCTGACTAACTTTAATATTTAGACTATTCGCAGCAATCCTCCATTCATTATGAATGGATTAGCATAACACGTTTTCCCACCATCGGGATGTACTTAAATTCGGTGCAAAACTCCCAAACTTTCTCTTCCGATAAGACTTTCTTGAAACCTTGCTTTTTTAAGTTTGACTCAAACGCCACTAAGTTTTTTCTATCAATATGATTACTATATTTATACTGTAATAGCTGATATGACATCAACAATCTACGACCTAGTAACCTGCATCAAACTATCTCTTATGTAGATACACAAATATGAGTCTAGTACAATTCAAAAACCTTAGGCAACTAAAAACAGTGTTTTGACTACCTGTTTTACTGCATTGCAATCGACCTTACCTCATTGATTAAGGCGTTGACTGAATCTATCAATTTACCAACAGAAGCGATTTCTAGAATTAACTCAGTTTTAGAAGGTATGTATCAAAGAGACATTCAGATTAAAATTAAAATAATCAAAGAGTTACATAGTTTATTTTTGAAAGAATGGATAAAGAGGTCAACTTAATTAAACATGAGGCAATGAGGCCCGTGAAATTAATCGACTCTAGGTCGACTTTTTCGAGGTTAAGTTCGTTTTTAAAAATGGCTAAGCCATAGTTTCATTTATGCTTAATCAGCGTCGTTTCTGCACTCTAAGTCTAACAAGTGCAGAACACCTAACTGACTAATCTCTTTGTAAAGCTTCTATCGGATCAAGTTTTGACGCTTTAATGGCAGGATACAAACCAAAACCAACGCCAATGACGGCACAGACTCCTACAGCCAACACAACGGCAAACAAGGAACTGGCGACGGCCCAGTTTGCGTAAGATGCAATCACGAACGCCAAAGCAAAACCGAGTGCTATCCCCAGCACGCCGCCCAAGGCAGCGATAACAAAACTCTCTATAACAAATTGAATGACAATATCAGTTTTTCTGGCACCGACCGCTCTAAACAAACCAATTTCTTTGGTTCGTTCAAGCACCGTAGCCAACATGATATTCATAATACCAATTCCACCAACCAGCAAGCTGATTCCAGCAACACACGACATAACAATGGTAAAAATTCGTTGGGTTTGATTTTGCTGTTCTAGTAACGCCGACGGAATAATTAAACTAAAATCATCAATTTCTGCGTGCCGTTTACTCAATACTTTAGTAATACCTTGAGAGGCTTGATAGATATCCGTACCTTTTTTAACTTGCACTTTTAAAGTATCCACTTCGTTTTCCAATATACCAAACTTAAATTTCTTTAACGCCGTATTTAATGGAACAAACACTTGGTTGGATTCACCGCCCAACTTAATTCCACCAATTTCATCTTTTGATAATTTACGATCAGCAATCACACCGACGACTTCAAACCAAAGATGATTAATCTTCAAATATTCACCCACCGGTTCACTTGAAGGAAACAATTGTTTTGCTGCTTGCTCACCAAGCACGACAACCTGAGAGTATGCACGTTCATCCTTTTGATTCAGCAAGCGCCCAGAGGCTACCTGAGAATTTGATAAAGCAAAATACGACGGAGTGCGGCCTTTTACTGTGGCATCACTTTTGGACTGATTACTAAAAAGTGCATAGGTCTTTATTGTTTTCTCAGCGCCTGACGCTTCAATAAAAGGAAAGGTTGCTTCCAATACTTCCAGATCTCTTAATGATAAGCCGACTGTTTTTTCACGAACTTCTTTTAGCTGTTGCTCATCCATTTCCTTTGAGTTAACAATAATGTTGCGCAACCCCATTGAATCGATAAGTTGCATAGCCTCTCTTTCTGCGCCCTCGCCAATACTTAACATAGCAATAACAGCGCCAACACCAAAAATCATACCAAGCAGCGTCAATAAAGTGCGTAATTTATGGTGAAACAACTCACTGAATACGTCTTTTATAATTTCCATAGTTTTCATCGGCTGAATTCCTTAATGAGCGGAAAGATCGCTACCACGTCTTTTTCCACAAGCCCTTCTGTGACTTGAGTTAAATCACTTCCGCGAACTCCCATTTCGATTTCCCGCTGTTTCCATTGCCCCTTTTCCAAAACATCAACATAGAACTTTTCATCTTTCTGATAGAGTGCTGTACTAGGAATCAATGGGTCGCTTGAATCTTCAGTCAGTAAAATCCTCGCATTAAGCTGTGTTCCAGGACGCATTTTTTCTTGCACAGTTTGTTCTAAATCAACCCGAGCCTTAAAGTATTTAACCGGACTTTCACGGCTAATGACTTGCGCCATCGGTTCAATTGACGCAATCATTCCGCGATACATTTCATTGGGATAAGCATCGAGAAAGACTTTGACAGCTAATCCAACTTTCACATTGGCCGACTCACTTTCTAAAATGTAGAGTTCCGCTTGCATCTCTGAGAGATCTGGCAATACCGCAAATTCTCGTCCTGGAAATAACATTTCGCCGACTTTGGTCTTTTCACCACGCCAGTTTTTGCTTAACACAAAGACACCATCATGTGGGGCTTTAATTTCCATTTTATCGAGTGATGAATTATACATCATCATTTTGGTATCAAATTCCTTTTGCCTCAATGCCAATAGCTCCATTTCGGTATCGGCTTTCATCTGATATTTATCAAATCGCCATTCATTGTTTGCCAAACGGGCTTCTAAATAATCCTTATTTTTCATCTTATCGATAATGTCGTTCTTCGAATACAAACGTACATCATCAATCACGTATTTATCCGCAATCGTTAGTTCTTTCTTTATCAACTTTTTATCGCTACCGATGTCATCTTCCTCATTAGATAATGTATTTTTCTTAACATCTTTCTCGATCACAACCTGTTTTCGCTCTAATCCTTTCTGTTGTAATTCATACCTATATTTAGTGGCGTCAAGTCTGGCTATCACTTCGTCTTTTTTCACCAATTGGTTTTCATCAACCATCCATGCAAGTTGTTGTGGCTCGAAAATTCCGGCTGGAATAGAAATAGGCGTAGATGTTTTGGCAACTAGCTCCCCTTTCGCAGGAACTTCAATTGATTGTATCGATTTATTCACGACATAAGTTAACCCATGACTCTGCTCAGCTTCTTCGCACCCCATGAGTCCCATTAAAATAATTATTGACGTTATAATCCTCATAACAATACGCGCTCCTTTTCTTGCAAGCCACTGAGAACAACTATTTCATCACCCACCAAAGGACCAACGACTACAGTTCGCTGCTCTTTACCCACCAAACCATCTACCGTCACGAAAGCGGTATCATTATCATAATATATAGCTTCCGATGGTACGGTTATCGCTTTTTCATAAGAGTTAACAAATATTGATAACCGTGCACTCATTCCAGGACGCATTAATTCAGTATTCGGATTGTCAATCATTACTTCTGCATCAAATACAACCGAGGGCACATCATGGGATTTCGGTCGATAAACCTGACCCAGTTTGGTGATTTTTCCGGTAAATACTTGATCAGAAATGGCATCAATTTTAATTTCCACCAATTGCCCAAGCGCTATTTTTTTCGCATCCACCTCATCAATATCGGCTTTAACAATCATTTTCTCCATCGAGGGAATTTCCATCACACTTCGCCCTTGCCAAATCGATGAACCTACAACTGGCTTTTCTCCATTGTGGCTGGTGTAAATGACCATTCCCGATTTTGGGGCAACCACTGTCATCCTTTGTATTTCACGCTTTAATCGCTCAACATCGTTTTGCAATCGCTCGACATCGTTTTGTGTGACTTTATACTTAGTGTCGGCTTCTTTGTTATAGTGTTCAAGTTGAAATTCAGCTTGCTCAACATCAAGCAATGAAAGCTGGTAATCGAGTTTTAATTGTTTAATATCTACCGAACTTACTAAGTCGTCAGATTGCTCCCATTTTCTTTTTGCTTTATCCCGATTCATGTTTTTTTCAGCTAAAGCTAACTTTAATGATTCAGATTGTTGCTCAGCATTAAGTTGGGTACTTTCAAGATTTTTTTCCGCTTTATCTAATTCACTCTGCTTAACACGTAGCTGCTGTTGTAATTGACTGCTGTCAAAACTGACGAGACGTTGACCCTTCTTAACCATGCTGCCCTCTGGCACCATAAACTGAATCTTATACTGCCACATATTACTGACCATCGGTGGATTAATAGTCAGCAATTCTGCGCTTCCTAATTCCCCTGATGCTTTAACCGCAATATCAACTTGCTTTACTGTTACCTCACTCCATTCTTCAGAATCGTTTGCACATCCCGTTAACCAAAGCGATAACATAACTAGCACAAAACTACTTTTCATCAGGGAACGACTCAATAATCTAATTATCATTGTTGCGCTCCTTCACTTTTACTTTTAATTTCTGCAAAGTTTTGAGGATGAGAGGATAAATCAACTTCAACCAACGCACTCATGCCTGGAACTAAACTAAACTCCTTTGACTCAACAGAAACCGTTACTGGATACCAAGCCGATTCCCCCCACTCTTTACGAACTTCCGATTGAGTCCCCACGCTTTTAATTAAACCAACAAACTCACGATCCAGTTCAACATCAAAAACGATTTTCACAGGAAGGCCTTTTTTCAATTTGGGCCAATCGATTTCATTAACCCAAGCTTTAACCTGTAGCTCGCCGCCGCCAGAAATTGAAGCAACTTGCATGGTTGTTTGAACGGTCGAACCTTCTTGTATTTTTGTGCCCGTCCATGGATGTAGAGCATAGAATACAGGACCTTCCATCTTGGCTTTAAGCTCCATCGAATCCAATAACGTCTTCGTTCTTGCCAACTGCTGCTTTATCAACTCAACTTTTAACTGCTGTTTTTCTTGCTCAGCCCGATACGCTTTTTCTTTCAAGTTCATTTGTTCAAACGCCCGCTTCAACGTATCTTTTGCTTTTACCCAGTCGAATTGAACTTGGGCGTATTCATAATCACTGTAAAATCGTTTCGGAACCTTGGCACTTAATTCTGTTTTTTGTAATCTTAACTTGGCCTTTTTCCACTCAAATTGTGCATTGATAAACTCTTTTTCTAATCGCAAGCCCTCTTCAAGTGCTTGTTGTTCAGCCTGTCGTAATGCGGTTTCTCTTTGTTCAACTTCCGACTCAAGATTGCTGGTATCAAATCGAACGACAGCATCGCCAGGTTTTGCCACCATACCTTCTTTCATCAACCATTTAACTTGTACGCGCCAAGTGTTGGTCCAGGGCGCAGAAAAATATTGTGCTTGCTCGTCTTCTACTTTTCCTGAAAGCAACAAAGATTCTGCAGCAAGCATATTGGAAATGAAAATAAAAAATAGGAAGAGTAACCTAGTCATTGTGTTCCACCTTAACAATTTGTCCATCTTTTAACCAAATCACTTTCTTAGCATAAGCTGCTATTTCATCTTCGTGTGTGACCATAATAATTGTTTGGCCTGACTGATGGAGTTCGTTAAACAGTGACATAATTTCAAGTGTGGTTTTACTATCCAAATTACCGGTAGGCTCATCGGCTAAGATAATTGAGGGCTGATTAATCAAAGCTCTTGCTATGGCAACACGCTGGCGTTGCCCGCCCGACAACTCTCCTGGTTTATGATTCATGCGAGATTCTAACCCAACGCGCTTTAATAAAGCTTCAGCACGAACTCTAATTTGTTCCGGTTTATCAGAACTAAAACGACAGGGAAGTAATACATTGTCTAGCGCCGTACGCCGTGTCTGTAAATTAAAGGACTGGAATACAAAACCAATTTTTTCATTGCGAATTCTTGCGAGAGCATCATCTGTGAGCTGAGCAACCGACTCACCATCTAGCTGATAATCTCCCGAATCGGCCTGTGCCAGGCAACCCAAAACGTTCATTAAAGTCGACTTGCCCGATCCAGATTGCCCCATAATGGCCACGAAATCATTTTTCTGAATGGTTAAATCGATGTTATCTAACGCTTTAAATCGCTTATGACCCATCGTATAAGTTTTAGAGAGGTTACTCACCTGTATCATTGAACTTTGACCCATTTTAATTATTGCTATTCCATTAATAGAGAACAGACGATCTTAACTGAATTTTGGGGTTAATATATCAGTCTCCAGACCGAGACTGAACCAGCAAAATGTTTCTAACAATGTCTTTTGAAATAGTTAAATACAATTGATGCAACTAATTTGCCTGCTTCTAACCATCCTAGTTTCTAACAACTAACAACTAACAACAGTTTTAGCTGACTTTTCACCTATACGAAGATCACAAGACATGGCTAGCAAACAAACAACTCCATTGTCTTACAATAAGTCCCCTATGTTCTTTATTTTATTACAGAATTTGCTGATTTAAGAATGCCTGAAATCAATGTTAGAAATATTTCTATTGTTACTATAAAGCACTATCTTCCAAATCTAATTTAGCACGCAACTCCAAATAGTCCTGATACTCCACATACTCTGGATTTGCATTGGCCCAGATGGTCATGATTTCTGCGTCTAATTGTTTAGCCTTTTCCAATCGGTTTGTCTTTAGGTACAAAGTCACTAATTCCTTCTTGGCCAATACCGACGCTGGAAATTCAACTAACACTTCCGATAAAATAGCTTCGCTTCTATCATATTGTTCTGTCAAATAATATAGCCTTGCCGATTCAACTTTCCATGACAAATAAGAAAAGCGATGTTTAATGCTGCGTGAAGTTTTCTTAAGTCGCTCGATAATTACCTCAGAACGATTTTTTGCTTCAATGTAATTATCAGTCAATTCGTAAAAATACAAGTAGGCGTAATCGAGTATACTCTCAACATAGGCGCTATTTTCTTCGCTGATTAATTCGTATCTTTTTATAAATTCATTAATCGCATTGATGTCCTTTTGAGCGCGATACACCCCCAGTAAAAGAGACTCTATGACATAAGTATAAGGTGGTTCAAAATTAACTAATGTATTTTCAATCTGCCTGACCTGCTGCGAATGCTCACCCAATTTTTCAAGTAAATGAATTTTAGGTATTATTGTTGCGTTTAACTTATTAACCTCAGACAAATTAGCGAGTTCGGATTCTAATAAATCGTATTGTTGCTGCGCTTTGTCAATCTCACCAGAAGAAACGTACACCTCACCTAATAGATGCCGCATTCCCGCTATTTCATTGATTGAAAGGTTATTAGCTTTTAATTCTTTTGTAAGTATTTTTTCTGCTTGCTTTAAGTCACCCAATTTAAGCTGATTTAATGCGAGCAGATATTTCACAGAGCTTTTGTCCGGCTCTATCAACGCAACTTCTTCATAAATATCTCTAGCGCTAGCGAAGTCACCTTTTTGTTCATAAAGCTGTGCTAATTGTAAGTTTCCGTTAACTTTATCGCTACTGAGTTCAATAGACTTTCTCATAACGTCAATTGACTTATCAATCTTTCCCATACGGTCATAAAGCGATGCTAAACGATAGAAAACACCCGCATCGTTTGGCAGTAATGACGTTAATTTAAGCATGCTCGCTTCTGCTGTATTGAGATCTTTTGCGTAAGACAACTGATATTGGGCGCGATAATTATGCGCGTCGATCGAATTGGGATAAAGCTCAACCCATAGGTCAAGAATTTTCAAATGAGAGTCGTAGTCACCATTAATGCTGTAGAGATACCCTTGATACTTAAACTTTTCCTGACGTGTTAATTTATAAAACTGCTTTTGCAGTTTATCGCCTATTTGTTTCGCCAAAGCAAATTGGCCGTTATTAAAGTAAGCAGCAGACAGTATTTTTAAAATTTCTATGGAGGTAGGCTCTAATGAGTAGGCCTCCTCAAATTGCCCGATGTATTGCTCACCATATGGATTTTTTAGTTTATCAACCATGGCATTAGTCAAAACTCTAAGAGCATCGTGATCAGAAATAACATGCTCTTTCACGGGAAGATCATCTTGCACGGACTCTCGGATGGCAAAACCTATAAGATTTTTACTAATTTCTTCAGAGAGTTGATCGATCGTCTTAAATATATTTTTACCTTTCGCAGTAAACGTTTCTTCGATTTTACCATCGCTCGATCGATACAAATGGGCCGTTAAAATCAAAAAGTCGTTTTGTTTAGTGACTTTTCCAGTAATAAAGTATTCTCTGGAGTGCTTTCGGACCGCATCCAACTGCAAAGCAAGCGGTTCACCTACGCCTTTTTCAAATCCTCCATCCTTAACAATATTGTACAAGTGAGCGTGTTCAAAAGGTGTAATATTGGATAGAAACTTATTACGACTTAAATCTTTTCCTAACAACCAGGGCAACGCGTATTGCAGCCACTTTTCATCGTCAGCTAACTGCTCTTCCTCCCAAAAAAAGCTGATAATTCGCCGATTATATTGCTCCTTGGGCACAACATACTCTTGAGTTTTTCCTGTCTCATCGATGGCTGTTTTAACTTCAGTAGCTTTGACAGGCTGGACAAAAGTAAACGATAAAAACACCGCCAAAACACCATTTGCAGGAACAAAAAGAAATGTAGACTTATGCCAAGGATCCTTGCCTTTTTTGCCATACTGAAACGCCAATAAAACAACCGATGGCAAAAAACACAACATCGCTATGAATATAAATGAGGTAATTTCGGGCGCTAAAACAAATCGTTCAATCACCCAGTCGCCAATCTCTATTGCCATCCAAGTTGCTGCAATATACAACCCAACAACTTGAAGTACGCGTTGCTCCCATATTTTATTGAACAGAGATGAACTTTCCATAACGATTAAACTTTGATTTTATTATTTTTAACAAGAAGTATAACGATACCATAAGTCATTAATTCTCTACGATATATTTTACTTATTAAACAAGGATGTATATACAAGAGAATCAATAAAAATGACACGTTTACTGAAATAGAATTGCTTGCATGAAAGAAGCGAAAGGAAAACGAAGAAAGCCACTCCAACAGTGGCTTCGAGGAGGGTTAGTAACTAAGAACTGAAGTCGATTGAACAAAGAACACTCGATATTAGCTTAAGATCTGATTAAAAACAGGCCCCACAACAATGTAATCATCACCAAAGTGGAGCTGGTTTAGGCAATTTTGAATGAGCCATTATTGCTTTCTCTATAAAATACTGATCACCCCCACTTTGCATCATCTCATTTAGAGCTTCTATTGAAATATCCAAAACGTCTTGCGGCTTTGTCTTAACACTATTCGGTTTATTCGTTTGATCACTAGCAGCTTTATAGATTCGAAATGGTCCCTTACCAAACTCGCCAGGTTCAGATACTTTGTAATCATCTTTATTAATCTGGCCATCAGGTTTCTTGGTTGCTACGTCTAACCAGTTGGATTGCTGATAGGATTGACCGTGATAACCGGTGATGTGATTAAACCAAGGTTTGTTAAAATCTGCGTCTGCTAGATTTTTTATCCTTTCATTAAATGCCAAAGCATATTCCACTCGTAAACTATCTGATTTCTGCATGGTTCCAATACTTTGATTTTCTGGTAATTCAGGTGTATTACCACCACGCGTATAGCTAATCAGCTGATCGTTAAAGCTAGCTGCATAATCCTGAAGATGTACACTAGGACCCACCTTCATATCCAACACAATTCCACGCTTAGTTCCTCCGAGATAGGACTTCGTTAGGTCGACTATATTGAAAATATGTTCTCGAGTTATTCCTTGTTCCGGTATTGCATCAATCCAGCGACTTAGAATCGAACGACCATCTTTTAAGATATGTCTAGGGTCTCCTTCTACATCTACAGCTTCATCTTCATCTAACTTTGATCTTAATGGAATAATGGTAGCATCAATCGGTTCTATTCCTAATTCTTCGTGAGATAATGTTGGATGAGTATAAATATTGACTTTATGCCCCAGCGCTCTCCACGAATAAATATTGAACTTCTCAAGTGCGCCTAGAGGATCAGGGTTAATCCAAACATAATTAACTATTATTTCTTGCCCTCCATTGTTTACTGTTAGGTGGAGCTTATTTAGTTTTTTCTGCCTTATTTTCGTTAGCAGTGGTGCTCGGACATCTTTAACAGAACTTTCTTCCCCATTTCCTGAGGATAAAGAATGTTTCTCATTAACTGAACTGATTACATGTTCTGAGTCACCTTTGTCCTTTATAGGTCGACGTTTCTCAATTTCCTGAACTTTTTGTTCCTCGACTTTCACTTGTTCATTTGACTTAGTATCACTTTCTGTTTGGTATTCGGCTTTCTTATTTGTATTCGACTTTCGTTTTAACATCATAAAATTCTCACCTATCGAAAAGAAACATTCGTTTTCAGTGGATTCGGTTAATTGATTGACAAATCTTGAGAATCGACCAAAAAGGTCTTATTTTTTCACTAGCAAACAGTTGAACGAGCTGTTCAGAATCATCTATAATTAGTAACTCTTGGTCGATGGTTATAGGTGACTCAAAGAATAAATCCGATTGTTAGAAAAGCTTTATCGGTGGATCCAGTTCTTTTACTCTTTCTTTACCTAATTTAGCATTAAGATCTTTTAAGTCTTTCGAGCGTATTAAATCTTTAATCAATTTATCCACACGTGCTCTATCTTTTTTAGCAGTACCATTCTGAGCAATCCCCTCCTGACCCGGATCAATTGTGAGTACGAATCCGTCATTTTCTCGGTAAGTCACTTGCCAATCTAGAATATCCGTTCCTGTATCAAAGTAATCGCGTAACTTTTCTAAACTGTTTAATGCATTGGTGTATTTTTCTAATTTTTTCTCTGGATCGGCCGTATCTTTAATATCAGCCACCACTTTCTCGCTGAACTTCTGAACGTCTTGATCGGTCGTTGCTGTTCCATCACCACGCATTTCAAAGCCATTAACTTTTTCTTCTAAAATTGCATAGCGTTCTTTTCCATCTATCCTAACGACAATAACTTCTGCATCCCCAACGTCCGGTGTATCAATCCCAGCTTCACGCAATTTCTTTAAGGTCGAAGCTTCTTCTTGTAACAATTTTAGAGAGTTGTCTGACTTATCACCCGATTCATTTTTTTCTTTAGCGACCAATAACACCCATTTATCGTTTATGGAATAAGCATCTTTATTGGTACCAGCACCCAAAAATTGTAGCTCTTCTTTAATGTTTTGAGACTGTACCACTCTGTCTTTTAAAGTTGCATAAGTCTCAACTTTAGGTATGGGGCCACTCCCTACTTGTCGACTGGCTGCGACACTTCCCGATTGACTAACAGCATCCTGTGAAACATCGGAAGACTCAGGATTATTGCTCTTTTCCTGTTCATCGCTTTTAGATTGCTGTACATCCTTACCCTTCTGGAGATCAATATCACCACCTTGCTCCTTATTAACTCCACTATCACTTTTACTGTTACGTCGTCTTCTAGCGCTCATTTTGTCTCCATATATTTAAACGAAAAAGCCGATTACTTCGGCTTTAATATGCATTGAATAATCTTAAATCTGATTGATTTATTACAACCTTATTTGTCATCTTACTACTCAAATATTCTGAGTATTTATCGAGTACGAAAACCGTCTAGCGCAGTCGCTAAAGCTTGTTTCGCGACCGGACTGACATCACCCAATTCTTCTTTGACATTAATTAATGCGGTTCTTAAAGCATTAGATTTTGGTGAGCTCGGTGCACGACTCACAACACTAAGGGCGTCATCAATTTCATTTGGTTGGATTTGTTCGACAGACTTTCTTACAAGATTAGCAATAGAGGGATCAATTGAATTATTATTGATATCGTCTTGGTGTTTATTAACCACATTTTCCAAATTTTTTCTGGAGTCATTCACCGCTTGTTGTAACGAAGGGTTTTGTGAGTTCGAAATATTGTCTCCTAGCTCTTTTAAAGCATTATCAAAACGATTGAGCGCACTAAGAGTCTCACTTTTTGCAGTACCGGTTAACGATAAAGAAAGGCCTTGTGCATCTTTTATACTTTTTATTGCTCCAGCAATGTCGGACTGAGTCATATTCCAAGGTAACTTCTCAGTTGCACTTAATACATTATTGACAGCTTCCTCTATGGTTGTCGGAACCTTGTCCCGTACAGACGGCTCTGATATGCTGGATTCGTCTAAGCTCGTGGAATCAGTCGCGTTATCCTCGCTTCGCCCTTGATTTGAATCGACATCATCTTGTTGATTGGTAATGGAGCCTTCGACTTTATCAATACTAATTGAACCTAAATCGCTAGCTAAATCCGGTAACTTTGAAACCGAATCAGAACGGGAGTTTTGATCGTTAACTCGTGTAATTTCATCAGTGGAATCAGACTTACTATTCCCATCCAACCTAGAATTTTGAGAATCGATAATCAATTCATTTGCGGTATCTAACTCATTGGCTTCATTCGATAAACTTTCTAGTAAATCTAGATCGAGTCCATCTTGAGTCAGAGATGATTTAATAAACGTATCTCTGTCAGTTTTACTTTTAGCAAAATTAGAGTCTGGATTTAATCCAGCCGCTTGTAATAGAGTATCATTTAATTTCTTTAGACGACGAGCATAGAAACCTCGCCTTTTATCTGTCAGGTCCAAAATATCATTCTGTGCAACTTTTATCTTATCAAGCGTATCAATAACTTTTTCTGGATTATCAGTATCCAGGTCATCGATTGAATTTAAAACCGAATCAATAGCGACCGCAGTTTTATTAATCGCGTCTGCGGTCTCATTCTCCAAATTTCTAATAATATCCTGTGTATCTGCCGCTCTATTGGTGTCCCCAATGACTTCAAAATCATTACGTGCTTCCAATACATCGGCATATTGCTGCAATAACTCTTCGTTCGCGACTTGTCTGTCATCCATATCCGCCAATTTTAATAGTGCTATACGCAGCGTTTCACCTAAGCGAGACCAAAAGCCACCATCACTATTAATGGCTTGACCTTTTGCAATCGCTTCCTCGGTTGCTTTAATCGCATCCCTTATATTTTCAGGCGTTAATTGACTAGGATCTTTGCTTAATGCATCCGATAGATTAACAATATCTTCACGGGCAGAATCTTGTTGCTCTTGTTTTCGTTGATTGATTTGAGCCTTCTCCAACGCTTTTACGATCTCAACTGGTGGTTTTTCTGCATTGGAGGCTAAAGTTTGTTGTACTTGCCTTAAGCCTGAGGAATCTAGTCCATTAATCAAGCTATCAAAGTCTTTTTGTGATTGACTTGCGGTTGATGGATCGGTAGTACCCGCCAAAATGCTAAGAACTCTTTTTGCATCGACATTACTTGACTTCTTATTCTTAGCTATAGAACGGCCGCCATCGGATACACTAACTTTGTTCGAACCCGATAGCCCTGAAGATGTAACATCAGTATCTCGGTTGCGCGAGCTATCTTTGTTCTTCTTTAACTTATTTCTTAACTTATTACTTCTTTTTGATGGAGATGACATGATGAAGCCTCATAGATTTTCTCAATATAAAAATACCGACGGTAGCAGTAAGACACACTACTCATTACTCGTTTATTAAATCAATGGAATTTTAATGACAATAGTTTGGTTAAAACCCTAACTTTTGAACGATACGTTGTAACTTTGAACTCTCTAAAACCTCATATCCGTAGAGATCTAACATAAATCCTAATTTATTACCTTGCGTCTTAATTGTTTCTGGCAATCGAACAAAACCATTACCGATTAATAAACTTATTGATGGTCTGTTATGCGGCCAAACAAACGCGTAAAGTTTTTCGACTTTCAAATTCTTAGCGTAAGAAGTCATGATTTTAATCGCAGAAGTTGCGATTCCTTTTCCTCTAAATTCTTGTCCTAACCAATAGTATATACACGCATATTTACCATTTTCTAGAACATCAATGCCAATAATCCCCAGGAACCGACGATTTTTAATGATTGCAAAATCATGTTCACTGGGGTTCTCGATAGATTCGTTGATAAATTGAGAAACTTCACATTGACTATCAAGAACCTCTCCATCGAGTAACTTGATCATCTCTGGATCTTGATATTGTTTGTAGTACCCTAAAATATGCTGGGGTTTTAATGGAACTAACTTCATTACTCAAATTACACTCTATTTTTCAAGTTGAATTGCAGACTAATTCCAATTCCATCTTTAAAAAGAGATACACTTTCGATGTCTTTATTAAGTACACCTTTTCTTTCTGAGAGCATTCTTACAACACTCTTTCCATTTGGTGTTCCTATTATTGAAAAAAACCTGTCATCTCCTGGGTCCAATGTAACACTCTTATCTTTTATCATATCCTCGCTAAAAAATTGTGTGATTACTTCCATCGTTTCATCATTAGATATTTCTTTTCTTCTAATCGACTTCAAATTTTTAAGAGCTGAAGCAATATCGTTACCACTTCGACGAGACCAGTCGTTAAGTGTCACCATATATTGCCCCCAAATCGAAATATTGTTGGGTACAGAATTCCCTTTTGCTCCGACATTTGAATCTTTATCTCGAAAATTTGATGTAGCAACAATCGTCCCATTTATCCCAAGGTCGAAGAAGTTGGTATAGTGTGCGTCACCTAGCTGACTTATTCTTTCGTCATATTCGTTCTGACTTTCTTTTGCGCCTTGCTCGGGAGGTTTTGAACTGGACTGCTCGACCCCCCATGAAGAAACTACATATTGATCGTCATTAAGTGGCTTATTTTTATACACCCCTTCAAACTCAGACGAATCCAAATCATTAAAATAGTGATTCGAGAATTGTTGATCTAGTTTTTGTAATGATTCAGTAGTGTCGTTGGATTGTAGCGCTTGCCACAGTTCAATTCCCTTTTTAAATGCCTTATTCGCGCTTTCGCTTTTCACACTTCTTTCTTGATAGTTTTTAACACGCTCATCAATTTCCAAAAGTTTTATGTTTAACGGGCTTTTTAATGAAGAATCCTTTCCTTTGCCTTTTGGTATTAATGTACTTAATGGCTTTCGAGGTACAACACCACCGAATTCAGTGTCCGACTGGTCACTGTCTTGATCATCATTATTAATGAATTCAGACTGAAATAGATTTTTCTCTCGCCTTTGCTTAGCTCTTTCTTGTTGCCTTTCTCGCTTATCTTTTTCTCTACTCCTTTTTATGCGTTCTGTATTCTTCCTTTTCTTCTTTGCACTCGGTTTTGACATTGGTGTGCCTTTTTCTTGACTGCTTATAAAATTAACAAACAGATTTGGTTCAAAATAGAATGGTTGAGTTAAGCTCAATACTGACCAATAACTATTAGTGAAGTTGACTGTTTTGTATCTTTAACAATCAACTTCTAATAGTTTGAAATCTTGAATTCTTAGATTGAACCCAGTTCTACCAAATCAGGAATACCTCCTTTCACATAAGTAACGCCTGGTATAATATCAATAACATCTCTTCGGTTCTCAGAGTGAGCAACTCCCATAGAAACAAAGATTGGTGGAGGATTGATTTGTAGTGCAGCATTTAAATTAGATAACATAGCAACTTCTCGTCTTGGCCCCCAAATTGCGAAAGGATCGTCTTTAGCACCAAATTTCTGGGTTTCGGCGACTCGTCTTACATCATTTTCTAATTCACTTTCGGAGGCGATAGCCTTAAATTGAGCTGAACCAATTGCTTTAACCGCGTCCGATATACGCGTAAAGTTATCGAGAAGTTGCTGCGCTTGTTCTTTTGTTAATTCTTCAACAAGGGCTCTGTGTGCATAAATTCCTCTACGATCACGATTAGCACTTATTGAAGTGTCTATCAGTTCAGTTAATCCCGATTGTTGAGACTGTGCAATCTGAGTTTGTGCATTCCTCACAGCAGCAATAACATCTCGAACACTATCAGGAGTTTGTTCAGAGATAGCTGGCAACCTAACTCCACTAATCGTTCTCATTAATTCTTGCAGTTCATTCGGTCTGTCAATGGGTGGAATATAGGCCTCGCTTGGGTTCTTGTCGATATTGGTAACAAATTGCTCAATATTCTTCAGGGTTGCGGCGCCAAATCGAGCCATATATTGACCGCCTCTTAGCCAATAGTTTTCGAGCGCTTTATTAGTTTCACTGCCGTCGTATTTTTTATGTGCTGCATGAGTCGCTGGTGGAGTAGGAATGTTTCCGAGCGGAACTCCGTGTAACGATCGTTCAAAGGCACCTTCAATAAGCCGGTGTCTTATATTCATTGCCTGAACAAAATCTTCTCGCAATTCGTTATGTTCCTCACCAAAAACAATCGTTCCATTACCACTTAGATTCACCCACTTACCATTCCAAACTCCCATACCTTCGGCTTTGCCTTGAGAATAGAGAACGGCTTGTTCCCTGCTTCTAAATTTAACCGGTCCGTTGAAATCTTTCGGTAATCGAGAAAGAATTGCTTCGGATAAGCCATCGTTTGAACTCATTACATTACTACCGAGAAATATTTGTCTCTGTGGTTTACTAACCACTTCGAGTGTCGGCTTTTTGATTCTACTCGATATTTCTTTTTTATTTTGTGGACTACTCTCGACAAGCTCAACGGGTTCTTTCGCAATTCGACGACTCGCGGCCCTCTCACTACTGGTTTGCTCCAGAATTTCTCGACTAAGGTCTGATAAGCTGGTCACATTGTTAAAATCGGTTGCTTTGTCAGACTTGTTTTTTTTCTTACCTTTTCTTTTTAAGAAGTTAAACATAAAACCTTCCATTAATTAACTTTAGAACTTACGAACAAGCTAAAAATTCATCAATAAGTTCTTTTGTATTTATCAATTATTTTGAATTAACTACTGTGAAGTAGATGTAAGCGAATAATTATCTAAGATAAGACAAAAGAAGCAAAAGTCAGCTTCTTTTGTCTAATTTGAGTTGAAAGACTGAGTTTATAAAGCTGATGCCTTATAACCAAGCACCAGTATCATATTAGTCAATAATGATTTTTTACCTCTCGCTTTAAAGGTCCAGGTTTCTCCTTTTCTACTTACAGATAATCCATTGGTAAATAGTAATTTATGGTTCTTAATTTTCAGTTCGTCATCGTCGTTGAGAACCATTGAAAAAGCACTATCATCTTGTGTTTCGAAAATGGGGTAAATTCCATTTATTTTACTACCTGAAATATTAGGCAGCATATCACGAGTGATATTAATTCTTAATTCATCAGTCTCATCTTGGACGAAAGCATAGAACTCTCTAGGAAAAGCTTCTGCAATATTAAGTTGAACTGCAGTATCGTAAGGTTTCAATAATCCTCGAACCGCATCAGCAAAATCTTCACCTCCTTGTTTCGCAGTATATTTCAACTCGATTTCTAAATCTTGCAAGTCTTTAA
This sequence comes from Pleionea sediminis, assembly GCF_007570825.1. Classification (GTDB taxonomy): domain Bacteria; phylum Pseudomonadota; class Gammaproteobacteria; order Enterobacterales; family Kangiellaceae; genus Pleionea; species Pleionea sediminis. The sequence goes on from NZ_SUNB01000008.1 coordinate 30,944, forward strand.
GGTTATAACTTCCCTTCTTACCACCTAATTCCAGTCGCCATCTAGAAACTGCACCAGTACCTTCAAACGGCAAATAGCGATCATCACCAAAGTTTAACTCGAATAATCCCGAACTTTGTCCTGAATATTGGTCCACTTGTGAAACAGCGATTTGCTGACTTGGTCTCCAATCATGACGAATCGAAACAGGTGATAAGTCTTTTGGAGACAATAGGTATTTAACCGCTTTCACATCAGGCGCTAACAGCGTCTTATTATTCAACTGAGTCAAAGTCGCGAAAACCGTCTTACCTTCACCAGCATTGAGCTTCACCGAGAGCGTTTTAATTTGACGGCAATAATGGCCAGGGAAATCATAGTCAAAATGCTCCTCTTTAAAGCTAAACTCACAGACTCCATCTTTCTTTAGTTTAAAGAATTCTAACGGGTCTATGTCCAGTAGAGAGATTGTTTTGGTAATTTCAAAACTGCGCTTATTGGTATCCAAATAAGACTTTTCCATCTTATTAAGATCGATACCTAAGCTGTCACCTGCTAGTAAACCTTTTTGAGCGTTATCCCAGTAGTGACCATTGATAAAGTTTACTTTATCAGCATACAAACCGCGCTCATATCGATATGCCACTTCAGCAATTTTTGCCAAGTCATGAGCCATATTATAAGCCTGGTAGTATAGCGCCGATAACTTACCCTGCATCCAAAGGTACAAATCTTTGTTAGAAAACTTCTCTTTCATAAACGTCATGATTGAGGCGTTGTTTTCTTGCTCTTTTTGATTGATTTTCAGTTCTTGCTTGGCGGCGTCCATTTGGCGATTAGCGCTTTCTAGCTGATGTCCAATTTGTTTTATCTCACTATCAAAAACAACCGCTTGATGCTTCCAATCTTCAACTGAACGTTGATGTTGTGCATACATACCGGCTACTTCAGCCCCCATGCTGATACCTTCAGCAATAGATTCAAGCGCTTCAGCACTGAAAGTCAATCCAGCGCCGATACTGGAACCTCCCTTAGTCGCACCTATGGTAGTCGGCGCACCCACTTTGACATCAGGTGCAGCAGCTGTTACCGCAGCGCCGGCGAATTTCAAAATAGGAATTGCTACAAACATGACACTTGCTGCTGTCATCATCCCTATTTGAACTTGCTCTGAAGTAATCATACCTTCAGATACCAAGCCATTGTAATGATCAAGTTGCTGTTTCGCGCTAACCATGCTTTCTTTTAAGTTTTCTATATTTGCACCAATTTCATCTATCTGCGCAACTCGGACTTCTTTCGTTAGCTCTATGATTTGACCTTCATGCTTTGTTTGCATTTGGCTCAACTCTTCGGCATCTTTTTTCTCAATCGCAGCGAGTAATTCATTACCTAGTTGGCTCGCCTTCTCCGAAACTTCTCGTGCTTTGTTGAGCATGAAATTAAATCGGTAATGTGGCACCGGTAAATTCATACTTTCTAGAGCCGCTTGCAAGCTGCCTCCAGAGGCAACCGCATTTACCAAAGCCATAGGATCAATTGGCGGTTGGAATAAGGGCAGCGGTTGCTTAACACCTTCAATATTTAGGCAGTGTCGAATTTTATGGAGGCGATCTTCAACTCTTTCCCAATAACGAAGAACAAAATTATTCTCAGGGACATAAAAGTATGGGTTAGCCACACTCTCATGAACCGTTCCATTATGAGACAAACTTGTAACTGTTGGATCACCTTCGGTATCGAATAGGAAGTCATAATTTTCTCTGTCAAAATTTATAACATCGAATTCAGGAAATGGAGAAGCTATACCAGCACCGTTTTGACGTATCTCCCTGAAACTTAAATCATCAGTAAGATATCGCTTACCTAAATTTTCCGGTTTCTTGCCTAACATATCGTAAGCTAAAACATACAACATTCGAGCTTCGCCTATGCTTTCACGCGTATAACGTCTAAATAAATGGTCTCCCCAATCAAGCAAGTTATCAATGTATGCCATTACCGTTGTTCTTCGGTAAGCATTAATACGTAATGCAGCAATTGCATGCGGGTCAAAAGGATCATTTAGGTAAGTTTTAATTTGCTCCATACTTGTTTGTAAGTAACGATAACGTTGATACAAACGTGTTGTCATTGAAAGCAATTCGTTCGCCTTGTGCGCCGCTTTTGCCAAATCTTTTTTCTCGTCAGTAAGTTCTGAAGATAACAACATTTCTATTCTTAAATCGATAATTTTTGAAATATCAATACAGTTATCATCAAGTGCTTTTTGAGAACTTTGAGCCAGTAGAACGTCCGAAGGGGATGGATTGTTCGATAGCAAATGTTTAATTCTTAATCTAATTACCTGACAAGTAGTGAGAGACGGTGCCTCATTTGGACTGGGTGGTAATTGATTTAACGTTATCAATAGATTAGCTTCATTTACTGTCTCTATAATGCTGGTAGGTAAAGAATCTCGCAATGCAACTTGTACACGATATAGCTCTTCCCAAGTTTTATATACTTTATCTTCGTCGCTCCATTCACGTAATGCCTTTAGTTCATCTATGGCTCCATCACTTAAATCCTTTTCTCCAGCAAAGAATGGAACAAATGGCAATAACTTATCCGTTAACGCAGAAATAATATTTCGGTCCAGACTTAAAGGCATTTCACTCATGTCGCGAATTTGCTTATTAATAGCAACAATATCAATTTGATTAAATGGAACGAATTGCCAATATTCATTAATTGATGTTGGATCATAAATACACTCATACCATGACTTCGCTTCTTCAAATTGCTGCGCATTATTCAAGGATTGAGCAATCAACGAAGGAGCATGATAAAACAATTCCCAATAGTACTGACCATTAGCACCTTTAAACTCCAAATGTGTATCAACAGGAAAACGACTAGGACTCACTTTATTTGGAGTTGCTCGAATCACAGCTTCTTGTGTGTTAGCGGTTGTCGAACTTGACAGCTCGAATCGTGGCGCTTCATCCATAAACTGACTCTCTAAACTCATAACGCCTTTCACACCTTTATTGAAGATGATCTGCGATAATTTGCTGCCCGCCATCGACGATAAACGAATAAGATCATATTCGGCATAGTCTTCGTCAGTTAGTATTTCTTGAGGTTCGGACTCCATGTAGCCTTTGTTACCATTAATAATATACAACTTGTCAATGCCTATATTATAGGCAACATCATATTGTGTTGAGCCACCATCCCATTGTATGTCTAAAAACGGTACATTCTTGATTCGTGCTTTACTGACATAGTAAACGTTCTCATCGATACCTAATGTAAACGCAAAGTCAAAGTTTTTATTCTCAGAAATGATACCTTCTAAGTTACCTTCAAGTAACTTTGGATAACCTGTATCAAGCTGAGGTGAATCAAGGTTTATTTTGGCATATCGATAGTATTGATCGCCCGATATTAAATAGAGATAATCTCCTTTCGTGAACGCTGCATCCACTCTGCCTTTATATTCACCGTCATCTTGTAGATTATTTTTGAGTCTACCCCAATTACCAGAAATTTGCTCAAGGGAAGCATTAGTTTCATCAGTAATAAAATGAGTCGTCCCAAAATAATAAGCGACTCTTTCATTACTAAAGAAAGCAGCATCGATAACGTCAAGATTTTGTGGTATTCCATCAGAATTACCCAATATTGCTTGTGGCATAGGTAAGCTAGGCGAAGTTTCCTTAAGCTCACTTTTGTCGAATTTAATATAGCGATCGCTCGTCATTACTACGACCGTATCTTGCTTGACAATAACAGAGAAAATCTTTGCTTTTTCAATAATATCGACTAATTGTCCATCAGGTGTGCCACTTATATCACGATGATTGTCTAAACTCATGAAGGTATAATAGTCATTACCCGATATAATATAGAATCTATCTTTCAACCAAAATAAATTATCAATCGTTTGACCACTTTTGGTTTTTATGATGTATTTACGAATCGGATCGTACGAGTTATTCCAGGACCTAACTTCATATTCGTTTGACGCATTTTTAATAATAGCGTAAGTCCATCCATTATGAGCATGAGCAGCTTCTAATCCTCCAATATTATATCGGTATCTGTCTTCGCTATCCGTCGTGATGTACAACTTACCATTCATCATGAATGCTCGGCGATTACAATGAGGAAGTTGTGACGAAGATTGAGAAAAGTTCGAATTCGCTTGTCCTTCAAAATTAGAGTTAGTTAATTTTAATAGTCTGTTCGAATTGCCGATTGCATACGCCACGCCATTAACTTTTAAGTAGGCTTTGGCTTCCGTTGGCGAAATTTCGCCGACACCCACTTCATCACTTTCAGGCCAAAGACGACCAGGCATTTGAACTTCTTGACCAAACTCATCTACTTTGTACCAATCTTCTCCACGCACAAAATAGTTAACACTGTCAGCTCGGAAAGTTGCATCTACTGCGGCTTGGGGCAACATTTCTCGATTTTGTGCTAACGATTTAGGATAGCCCGCGGGAATTACATCGTATTTACCATTCGGATAAGAAATATATTCCTCACCTTTAATAAGATGAGTCACTGCACCCTGGACAAATGCCGCATCAATATTTTCCCAAGCATTCGGAGTAATACCCCAAACATCTGTAATATTTTGCGAATTAGGAAGTGGTTGATTGCTGCTAATGTCGTTTTGCTGTGCCTTGATAAACTTCTTATTATCACTGAATAGCCAAGTATCATCCTCAATATTTACAGCAGAAATTACTTTAAATCCATTCAAAGCGATATTATGAGGAGTGTACACACCGGCCGTTCCACTCAACGGCATACACATAAAGCTTGCACCTTTATAATCGAAACTCGCCCAAGTTAATGAGGTATCATCCTTAGGTGAGTTCAATAATATGGCTTGATTTAGGTTGTTGTCGTCTTCGGCAGGAAACAATTCTTTAAACGTTTTTAGTCCGCGAATCAGCAATGACTTTTCTTCTAAACCAATTTTCCCACTGGTTCCCGGTACTGTGGCAACTTTTCTTGACTCAGGAAAGAATCGGAAGCTACTTTTTAACTCTTTCCGATTAGCAATAATTTTAATAACCGTGCGTAACCGCTGATCGTTATTGGTTAGTGACTTGATATCCGCATAGCGAACAAAGCCGTTACTTTCGTCGACCATCAAATATAAATCATCCTCACCAACTAAAGAATAACCGGCAGTGACGCTTGATTTATACAACGCAAACTCAAATCTTTTACGACATGAAGAACCATGATCGACCCTAAATTGTCCTAACCACCCTTTGTCACCATGAGAGTTCCACCAACCATTATTGGAATTGTTAAATGCTATAATCGAAAACTCATTCGGACTTCTATTCCATGGATTAATTGTAATCTGATATCGGAAAGAGTTTTCCAATTCTTCGCCAGGTAACAATCGTGATGCGCGTAACGAACGTTGGTATCCATGCCAATTTCCACTACTTGAATCAATTTCGTCCGTCAGATAAAAGGTTCCATTTCCATTATTCACCTTAAAGTAAACATATCGAGAATTGTCATCATTAGCACTGACAATTTGATCAATCAGCTCTCCTGTTTCAATTCTTCCTTCGGAGTCAGCAACTGGTTTAATTTCTCGTTCAGACGTGTAAATACATTTTACTTCGATATGATCGATTTCATTTTTCGAGTTTACTTTAATATCACTAAAATCCAATAGAGACTCTACTATCGTATCACTGGATGGAATTTCATAGTTTAACTTCTGAGCTGGTGACCACTGTCCATTCAGATCGGTAGATGAGTAGTAAAATGTCAGAGCTGTACTATTCGTAACATTTGACTTAGAGTTAAAATTCTCGCCTTTTTTCTCAAATTTACTTGAGGTATTAGGGCCTGCGTCGGATCTATCTTCAACTTTTGCCCAGAATACATAGAAGCGATTCAATGCATAGACTGGGTAAACTCTTTTCGCTTCAATTTGTATATCGACACTTTTCCAGGGCTGCCACTTCACCGCATCACTTCTTCTTGCAACAAAAGTACCGATTCTATAGTAATACATTTCAGGCTGTGTTTTTGTTCGTCCAAATAAAATCACACTTTTATCACTCGGCGACTTAGGATCGGAATAAACATATCCTCCAGAAATTGTCAGCTGTGAGACTACTGAAAACTCATTAGTATAATGATTAATTGCTTTAGCAATATTATCTTCGTTAAGTTCGCCTTGAAGCAATTTCTCTTCGAGTGCTTCAAACTGCGGAGATTTTGTGTCTCTGAGTTCAGGACGTATATAATTCTCAGGATAAAGGAATACTTTACGATTGGCCTCCCAAACTCGATAGCTTTTCAACCAATCCCAGCGATCTTTCAACCGCTCTCTACGTTCGGAAGCTAAAATAGCCTTTCCAGGCTCTCCTTCATCAATTAATTGTGCAGGCTCCAATCCAATAAAATAACGATGAAAATACAACTGAAGCGCAGAAATCGCTTCCTTTATTTTAGACGTTTCCATGCATTCACTCATGTTGACATCAACTAGCATGTCCTCATAAAGATCGCGGGCGTCAATAATACTTCTGTCATTGTTCTCAATAACGTAAGGTACTAATGCATCTCGTTTCATCACGTTTAAATGATTGTGCAACTCGTCAATAAGAACATCTTGACTTTTATCACCACAATATTTGCTACCTAACAAACCTAATAGATAGTCCGCTGGTTTATCAGTCATGTTCTCTTCAAAGCGCTTGCTCCAAAAGTCAGTATAAAAGGTCCGAACATCCGCACTAATCTCCGACATTAATTGGAAGATATCATGCATTCTGCAAAGTAACTCAAGATCATATCGACGCTCATCGTTTACTTGAGTTGGTAAGAAGGCATTATGGCGTTTTAACCACTTGAGTTCATCGATATCCCAATCAAATAATTCCGCCAGAAGTTCATAGGGTTTATTAATGTAACCACTGTCTTGCCGTAAAACATCTACGACAGATTGGTCACTACCGTAATCTTCAACCAACATTTTAAAGCAGCTAATCGTCGATAAATCTCTTAACCGATAATCAGCAATAGAGCCCCATTTTTCATCGAAATACATTGGGTAAATACTTGATAAAAGAGGTCTCGATAAGCAATCATAATTTGAATTATCGTATTTAACGTAATCAGCTCTCTCTTCTACATTTACCGCATTTTTAAAGAGATAAGTTTGTCCAGCATAGGTGAAAGCACCATCAATACCACTCTCATAGCTCAATGGCAGCTGCTTGAAGACAGAATTAATATGTTTTGGGAATCCTTTTTCAATGAAGGTTTGTTCAGTATCTTTGTAGCGAATCACTTGATTTTGTTTGATAACATAGAGTCTTCCTTCATTATCAACGAATGCTCCATCAATTGCGCCTTGCTTAGGCTCACCATTTTCATCAACAAATAGATTATTAACTTGTCCCCAGTTACCTTCTACTAACTGAACTGATTCTCCGTTTTCTAGCTTAATAAACTCCCTACCTTTAAATAGATATACGGTTTCGTGATCAACCAATGCAGCGCTAACATTTTTACAGAAGCTCTTGGGGAGTTCAAAATTGATATTTACTTGATCTCGAAAATAGTCCGCAACAAAATCTCTTTCTATACTCTTCGGATAGCCTGCATCTGGCTTATGGTAACCACATTCAGAGTATCTCAAATATTGATCACCAGAAAATAAATAAGTGACGTCCTCTTTTCGGAATGCGGCATCAATCTTTCCATACTGAGAAAAAGCATTGTGTTTATTCCCCAATAAACCCACTTGCATATTACGACGTTTTTCTTTGCCAACCGCTAAGCACCGGTCTTCGAAGAATAGATATATATTCTGATCGTTGGTTAATGCCGCTTTAATAATGACGGGGTTAATACCGGTTGAAGCCATATTAACTATTTGATTGACATAACTTTCAAATCCATGAGGCAAGTGTTCAAAACCAGGTTCTTGTCTTAAACTTTCCGCGATACGTTTAGGATATCCAGCAGGCACATGACAATAATCATGATCCTCATACCGAATATAATCACTACCACTAAATAGATAAGTATGTTTATTGTCGTAAACGAATGCTGCGTCTATTCGTTCTACTCGTGGTTCAACAATTGCCCAGTCATCTTTGATTGCCTTAGGTTCTTCTAATAATCGAGTTAGCGTGTTGTTTGTACCTGTAGTCACTCGACTGATTCTGTAACAATTGTCGGCAAAGAGGTAGACATTGCCTTCATACACAAAAATAGAAGTCAACTCATCAAAGAAGTCCTCCTCACAGTTTAAACCTTCCCATAATTTATTAATGGAACAAGGTTTCGTCCAACGATCGGTACGAGTATTTAGCTGGACAAACTGACCATCTTTAACAAAGATTAACGTATGATGTTCTTCATCTTCCTTACTGTCACCTAATACTGTCTTAAACTTGCCTTCAACTTGTTCCAACGTGGTGAGTTGATCATCAACTAAAATTCCATCAGGAAGATTCCAGCCCTCGGCCAATAAGTGCTCAGGTAGGTTCCAGAAGTTATCGCTGCACATTTTGGGATTTACATCGTGTTTATTCTCCCAGTCACAACTGGACAAACAAACATAACGACGTTGCCCATTATAATCTGGCTTTTCAAATAGGTAGGTCTTTTCTCCGAGATTATAAGCGAGGTCAATACTCTGTAATCCAAACCAGTCATCTTCAATAAGGTGAACCGCTTGATCCTGTAGAGTCCGGCGATAAACATTTTCTCCAACATAGGTATCAGTATGATAAACCACATATTGATCGCCACTAAACAGATAGGTCTTACCGTCTTCCCTACGAAGAACAGCATCAATCTTTCCTTTGTCCTGAATATTGTTTCTTTCTCGCCCCCACTTACTGGAAATTTTATATTCACGATTCAATTGAGTATCATAATAACAGTCGTCCATGAACAAGTAGGTATTGTCGTCAAGACCTTGTAAGACTGCATCGAGTTGAATATTATCGTCATTACTAATATGTTTGAGTAAGCTTGGTAATTCAGGAGTTAACATTACACTTGATTGTTCAGGTGCACTTAGATGCTTCCAGGAGTTATTTTGTTTTACAAAAAATGCACCCTCATAAGATAAAGCACAATCGATATTTTGATAAACAGAACTATTGTCTCCATATACCTTATTTAAACTGTCTGATAAGACGTGTAGGTTACGACCTTCAAACATGAATACACTGCGTTCATCCGCAGCAATTGCATTGATATGTGATAGCCAATTAGCATCCGTTTCAAATAACGTAGAAGTCTCTTCGTCTAAATACTTAAAACGAGGTTCATCTTTAAAGTGCGCTACCGTTCGCGGATAACCAGAGTCCAACAAGTAACTATTGCCTGAATACACATAACGATAATAATGATCACCACTGAACAAATAGGTGTAACGATTGATTTCTTTTATCTTCTCAGCGTTAATATCTCCACCATTGTCTTTATATTCAACACTAGAGAGAAATACAGCCGCGTTGATTTTTCCACATTGGCTTAATGGGTCAACAACCTTGCACCAAAGGCTACCAATAAGCTTTGGATATCCATATTCAATATTGCATAAATCTTTATCTGAAAGAATAACAAAGCGGTTTCCACTGAATAGATAACTTCTTCCATCTTTTCCGCAAAATGCTGCATCAATTTTATTAATTCCAGCACCGGCCCATTGGTGCCACTCGTCTGCAATATATTTTGGCTCGCTCCACCAGCGATTGATGTGATCGAACGCAATAAATTGGTTGCCTGAAAAAACGTAGGTTTTGTTATTTGGCGCATTAAACACAGCATCGACTTGCTTTCTTGCTGTAACTCCATCGATCACATCCACCGTTCCCGTTCCAAAACCTTCAGGGAAATTCCACCAGTATTCGGTGACTTCATCTTGCAGTTTAGGATAATCTTGATCGGGTACTTTGTAGTCGTTTGTTGAATAACGGACATAAATGTCTTGCTGAGTTCTGACTACACCCTGAGCATCGACGTAATCTCCCATACCAAAAATGTAGGTTTTACCGTCCATAATGAATGCTGCATTAATGGTTGATAAGCCTTGCCAGTCCTCAGCAATGGAGCGTGGGTAACCATCATCTACTTTTGTATAATCTTCAGAACTGTATCGATAATATTGAGTACCACTAAAAATATAAATTCTTCCATCTACACCAGCTAACGCAGCATCGACCGTTATACTTTGAATATCGGTATCACTTTTAGCATTTCCCCAATCTTCTTTTAAATATTTTTCTGATGAAATAGTTTTATTAGCGAAGTCAACAATAACAGTTTTATCATTTACAAATAAATGCAATTTTTCATCTTCACCCAAAAAAGCCGCATCGATACCATGTAGATATTCTGAAGGAATTACAGCTCCATCACCGATGGTTTCGTGAATAAATTCTTTAATCGTTAAAGGAAAGCCTTCTAATATTTCTAAATCGTTATTTTCTAATGCGTCTCGATAGGCAAACACTTGGTCGCCACTGAACGCAAAGGTTTTTCCGTTCATTGTGAAACATGCACTTACTTCTTGACCATCTGCAATGTTGTTTTTGCCATTAATAAAGTGTTTGTTAATTGACTTCTTTTCGCTTGGTGCATCAGAGGTTACAAAATGATTATCTTTAAAGAAATATGTAATATGATCAGAACCGTGTAGCGCTGCATCAACACCACACTTGAAATCCTCATGCAATACACCAGATAGTCCCTCTACATGCCAATCACTTTGAATATCTTTCGGGTAGTCTGCATCAATGGTACTGTAATCATAACTACCATTACTGCTTTTCGTATATCGAACAAACTGACTATCGCTGAACAAGTAACTTTGACCACTAAGGTCAGTAAAAGCCGCATCGACTCGTTTTAGCTTACTAAAGTTATTATGGGTTCTTCCCCACTCACGCTTAACTCTGTGCCATTTACGATGTCTGGGAAAGCAGCCTTTTTCTTTTCTATTTACTGCTTCCTCTTCTTCTTCTTCGGTTATCAAGTTTCTATAATAATAAGAATCTCCAATAATAATAACATCCTGATCATTCTCATTAACAAATGCAGCATGAACACTTTCAAATTCTACTAACTTATCTTTATTACCTGTTAATAAAGTCGACAAACTATCGTCTTCGGTATCTTCCTTTTCACTGGTAATCGAAGAAAACATCCAATAACGAGGATAATCGTCTTCATAGTTAATATCGCTAGTTTCTGCATTCTTGAAGATATAGATGTAGCCATCCATGCTCTCTAACAAAGCGTCAAAACCGGTCTGCTGAATCTCAATTATTTTGTCCGAAATACCTGTTTTCCCTTTAATCGTATAAGTAGGCAGCTCAATATCAATAGGTAACTTATTAACGATACTTTGGTCTCTGAAGGCTATAACAATTTCATGAGTACTAAGCTTTAATTGTTCTGATAATTTGGCAAAACGTTTTATCCGACGGAAACTTTTATTAAACAACCTATTTTTTGGCGGTTCGGAAATTTTATCGAAGACATCAACAGAATTGAGTAATGGTAAAATCCAGGTATCAGAAACCATCATACTATCGCCAAACATTTCATTGGTCAGAGCTTCTACGGCCTCTCTTTCTAAAGAAAATGCTTCAGACAACATTTGATAGATAACATCTTGTTGTTGTTGCGCAATACGGTTATGGCTATTTATAAAATCCGACTTGGTCTCACTAACTCTCTTCGCCAAACCATGTATTAGAAAGAAAACATCTTTATTATAATCTTCGAAACCCTCAAGCTCGTATGTAAGAGCATTGTCCAAGATTAAAAAGTACTCTACTTTTTCAGGAGTAATAGTCCAATCTTCGCTCAAAGAACCATTGTTGATTAATACATCAATAAGATCATCATATTCGCTATCACTAAAATCTAGAGAAGATAGGTGACTTGAAGTAAACCGATAAGAATCCACTTCATTCAATATTGATTGCACGCGTTTGAAAACTAATCCGTTATCATGCTTAGTAAACGGCCAATGTATATCGAGTTCATTCGAGTTATTATTATCGCGGAAAAAGTCCATGGCTTCAGCCGTGAACCGACCATCAACCATATAGAAATCCGTCATTACTTTAAATATCCAGCTGGCGACAACTGAGTCTGCAATTTTATTAAACTGCTCTCTACCTAAAACTAGATAGCTCTCTTGAACCTTTTTAATACGAGTCTTGATACTTCTTAATATCTGCTTTCGATGCGGATAAAATTGAATATCTAATAAAAATTCTTTTTCATTTAAAGATAACATTACTTCATTATCTTTAATGATACATTCTTCTGATAAGTACTCATTAACAATCAGGTTTTCAAGTAACAAAGAACCTTCTTGCTCAGAAAGCTCTAGTTCTTCAAATAAGCTGCTGCTTACTTTCACTCTTGATTTCTTGAACTTTTCAACTCTTAGTTGAATGTAGTTGTAAACTGACTCTGCGAAAACACCAATATTTGAATTCACATCAAACAAGCTGATATTTTCCTGCGATTCAAAAGTTGACTTCTCTATAACAACATTGCTTTCATCGAGATAGCCATTAAAAATCAAGTTATCTATTAACTCGTTACGCTCTTCAACGGTTAGATCTAAAAACTCTAAATCGGATGGGTTCAAAGTGGCATCTACATATTCTTTGCAATACATTGATATCTTATTAAAAAGCTCATCTTTAATTGAATTAAAGTCAGTCTCGAGGAAAAAGTCATTGACTGTTAGTGGCCAGTAATCTTGTTTGACGGTACCGCTGTTATCTAAATACCCAATTAGAACGAGATTATCGAATATTTTTGAGGCTACTTTTTCCTCTAACCCCAAACCCAAGAAATCCGATGGACTGATTACATCTAGATATTGAATTACATCTTCTGCCGTATTTTTAATCGCTTGTTTGTTCTTATGAACTAAACGATTATCATCAGGGGAGACCAACTCACCTTCTGCGTCGACCACAAAATCATATGCAATTCTCGAAAGTCGTTCACTAAACTTAGTTGATTTATACGACACTGGCTTAAGAAGCGTTTCTTTAAATTTTTGGTATATTTTGTCATACGTAGCAACATCTTCTTGCATCTCTCTTTCGAATGGAGTTAATGCTTTTTTAACATCATCACCACCAGTGTGCTTTAAATTCCTAGGGTATCGTCCGCAAGTAAAATAAAGCAAATCTTCTGAACTCAAACTTGAATCTAGCATCAACTGACTGACACTTTCTAAGATTTGAACTAGCCACTGAAGCTCATTAACTTCGCCGTTAACTAATATATCAAAGCCATTTCTGTTAAGACTCGACCGTTGAATGAATTTGTTATTCAATCCTTCCGAACCTACGAGTGGATCGTGTTCAACTACATCCAAAACATTAAATAAATCAGAGTAGGACCAGTCGAGATACTCGCATAATTTTCGAGTTCGATATAATGTCGATAACATGCCATAATCAGATGAAAGACCATTGGAACTAGTATCGTACTCATAAGTTTCAGTGCCATTTTGAGACGATTGAAATTTCTTAAAAGTCCATAACGAGAAATGTAAAGATTCGTCTTCAATATCTTGATCGTTACGCGAGTGAAAACCCATTATTATTTCTTGCAGATGCTTGTCTGAAAGTCCTAGAGATCGAGCAATACGAGTTCGATAGGGTTTATTGACTAAATCGAGTATTTTGCCAGTAGCGCGGAAAGGCGTGTAACCTTTATATTGATCAGGTTCTATTGGGCCTACATAGCGCTCGTCAACTTCAGCACAAGCACCATTGTAAAAGTGATTAAATAAATCTACTGGAGAATCTTCTTCTCCAAAATTGTGGTTGTTCATATTTGAATATAATGCGCATGCTTCCTGAGTACTTATATCGAACTTACTCATTGCATGTTTGACGAGTGCAATCGATTTTAAAGCTTCTTCATCTAAAACATTATGGCAGCAGGTTCGAATCACCAATTCAAGATCGATGTAACTCCAGCCGAGTGCTTTTGATAAATGTAGGAAACGATACGCTCTTTGCAACCACTTCTTTCGTTTAATAACCTCGCTGCCACCTACCCACTCAAGCATTGATTCGTCTTGAGAGAATTTAAAATACCCATCCAAACCTGAGTTTAAATAAGTATCGGTTATATTAAATACTGTATTAGAAGTTTGTTTTTCCTTATCACTCAAGTTCCAATTTAATAAATGGTTTAAATCAATGTGCGCAATATCGGTGGTCTCTTTGAAACAATCAACTAAAACATTGTCCAAATCGGTTAATTTACCACCGTAGTAATTTACAATCGCCTCATCAATCTCACTTTCAACCGTCATGTTATCTGAAATATTCACATATTGCTCATTTGAAAGACCAAGATATTCCTTTACGATAACCTCATCATTTATCGTTGGAGCTATAGACTGATAGAGTTTTAATGGCGAAACGGATAAATATTTTGCGTATAACTTCGTGCGTTCGTTATGCAGATCAAATGGCAGATCGAATGGAAATTTAGCATTCGCCAATTTATTATAGGCTGCAGCATAGACTTCTTCTCTTGAACTTCCATTGGGCAAGCCAGCCACTCTGACTTCTAGACGTTGATTAACAATATCAAGATAAGGTAGTAATTCAAACGTACTATCGTGATCTAACAAAATATCTTGAATATCTTCTCGCCGTTGATGAAGTTGGGCTCGATAAGCCTTCACCTCATCATCACTTGCTCCTGTACCCGGATCATCGACTGCTTTAATTTCGTCATCGATCAACTGCAATAAATCAGTTAGATAAGCCGCGGGAGAGTAAACAGAGCGGGCTTCTTCGCCCTCTCTAAAATCAACATCACCAAATAATTTTATATAGTTTGGCATGTTATCATTTTCAATATTATTTAATGACATGGATTTATTCCTATTTTAATTCATTAATTCAACGCATACGCTCATTGCCATTGCCACCTCTGACAAAACAGGCGCTGATAAAATGTTGATGGAAAATTTATTAGAGAGTTGTAAAAAACTAGAAATGATGACTGGTAAAAGAACTAACTTTTTATCGTACTACCAATCTTGTAAACACTTAATGAAGAACGTTTTTACATTGGGGCTACTTATATGTAAGAGACGTAAATTCTCAAAAATCACATAAGCGCCCTTCTTGTGACCTCTAGATATTCTATAAAGTCATTATCGATGATTAATTTACTGAATTGCGCTGAGGAATAAATTGATCAAACATGGAGCCACCCATTGTGTTTGAACTAACATCCTGAGCATTAAATTTTTCTTCTGCTTCGGCAATCTCACTTCCTTCAAGCGAACCAGACAAGGGATCGTTGTTTCTTAACTTATTTGCAAGCTCGCCCTTACTTTCATGAGTGGCGTCTAAATCTAATGAACTAGTGTGTCTGAACTCATTTTCGGCTAATCGGTCAAGCTGTTCATTAATAGTTCCCACCAGTTTATAAACATCACAGAATGGCCTTTTTACCAATTCGGCAAGTACATTTCTGGCAAGTGATGCGTCAAGCTGAACATCCACAAATGTAGCTCCTGATCCGATTTTTAAATTTTGCTTCAATAAATCAATAGCTTGATAAACTTCTCGATACTTATATTCGGCTAAGCATACGATGATGGATTGTGAGTCAGAAGTGTTTACGGATATATTGATAACGTTATTGGACATAGTTTAATCCTCAATAATTATATAAGTAGATGAAAAATCTATAAGTTTAATTGATTTAATACGAATACTTTAAAGGCAAAAAAAAGGCCAACTGAAGTTGGCCTTTTGTGTTATTTCTAAATTGTAACTGCGATGTTAAAATCTTTTAGATTATTCCGATTATGGAAACATTAAACTGAAATTTGTTTCAGCTGTCAATAGACATTCAAATAAAAAGTATCTTACTATAGCTTTAAGTTATTATTAGACTGGAAAATAGTGCTCTTGACACTAATTTTACTTCAAGACAATCATTTTTCGTATTTCTTGATTTCTTAAATTGATCTCCATTC
The DNA here is from genome assembly GCF_007570825.1 of Pleionea sediminis. Lineage (GTDB taxonomy): Bacteria > Pseudomonadota > Gammaproteobacteria > Enterobacterales > Kangiellaceae > Pleionea > Pleionea sediminis. The sequence goes on from NZ_SUNB01000008.1 coordinate 46,980, forward strand.
TTTTTACGTTAGATCCTTCCAGCTCTCTCGATCTAATCGAAAAAATAATAACATCGCTCCTTGTGCCATTTAAATCGATGATTTTACGAAGAATAGAATTTATTAAGGCACATTTTTGTCTCTAAGACTTTCGTTATCAAATTTAGCGGTTTCATTCTTAGAATTTTGTCTCTGATTTGAATTACTTTAAACGAAATTTTTTCGTCCTATGATTCCGTTACGTTTGTATATTTAAAAAGAAATTCAATTAGAGTTTACTAATAATGAATTTGAAAACCTAAAGAAATTACTATGAGGACGGATTGCATTACACTCTGATAATCTTTAAACCATATCACGTTTTCTAGTAAGGCCTTAAAATATTCCCATATCGAGATACTTGACTTTACTTGCTTGGGGACTTTTTCGTTGGATACAAAAAAGCCGACTTGCGTCGGCTTTTTAGGAGAGTGATCCATTATGGAAATATTTAACCGTAAATTGTTTCTATTGTCAACAAGTTACTGCCATATTGAACGTTTGTTCCACAAATTATAGAAATTGGTTTAGCAGCCCAGAAATAACGGACATCGAATATTCGACTAGTTATCTATAGGCTCCATCTTTATAAAACACAGATTGGCCGAATATATTTCGTCGGATCCTACTTCTGTGACGAACCTTTTCATCGTATGCATACCGGGCATAAATCATGAAGGAATAGTATGTTGACGATTGATGTATTTATGGTCTGTTATCTCCCATTTGCTACACTTATTCCACTGGTGTAAGGTCTCAAAAAAAGACTAGATCAATAGTCTTTACTACGCTGGAGCTATTTATTAAACAGTTAATAACTCAAATTGAAGATGATTTTTCGTGTCGCCAAATATTACATTGGTGCGCACCGCTAGCTATTATAATGCTGATTGTAATAGCGTCGCAAACCGCTATTGCTCAAGAATCGGTTAGTCAAACTGAGCTTGAAAAGCTACCTTCCTTGCCCGACTCTTATAAAAGCCTTGAACACTCGAGTCGAATCTCATGGCTTAACCAACAAATAGAGAAAAGTGACAATCCAACTGAAATTTATCGCTTAAAGCGCGAGCTTGCTTTTCAATATGCTCGAAAAAATAAAGACGATCAGTTACCGCCTCTTTGTCAAACAACACCACCACAGCTTTTCGACCATCGATATCGACTGATTTGTCTGGTCAACTCGACGGCAAATAATAAAGCTGTCATAAAACAATTAATAGCGCTTCATAATGATGCACTAGAAAGTCGCAATATCAGGGTCGCAGCAGAGTCTTTGGATTATGTTGCCTGGCTACAGTCTGTTGAAGGTGATATTGCTCAAGCCTTCGAAAGCTATGAACAAGTGTTACCTCTGGCAGAGCAAGCTGATATAAACTTGCTAACTAACGTTACTTTAAACTTGGCATTAATGTATGTCATTCACGGAGATCGGGAATACGTTCAACGAGGCATTCAATTAAAACTGGATACTTTAACAAGATTGAAACAATTGAAAATTGATAAACCAGAACTCGCGAACTACGTCGATAGAACCTTACCTGCGATATACTTTAATCTTGGAATTGCATATGCGCTACATATCTACGACTATCAAAAAGCATTATATTGGTTTGAAAAGGTTCCCGACGACAATGAAGACTTAATTGAGTCAAAGCTCGTTTTTAGCAGTTTATCTTACTTGGAGCTTAACCAACGAGATAAAGCGGAATCCTATTTAATGCGTTCGTTAAGTACGGCCGCAAGCGTTGAGTTTCACTCGGACTACCTGTCATGTTATCAACAAATCATTCAAGTAAAGCTCTCAATCAATAACGCCATTGATCAGTGCCAGCAGCTGTCGGAACAAACTCCCTTAGAAGTAAAACAAGACCTTGTTAAAAGAATGATCGAGTCGTCGAATAACGGGCTCAAACAAGCCGGTTATCAAACGCTTTATTCACTCTATATCAACAAACTTGAACCACAGCTAAAACAAAGTTCCATTAAGGCTGCTTCGCGCGCAGAATTAAGGCGATTGCAGCAAGAGTCAAGATTAAAAGGTGAACTGTTCGACAAAGAAAAAGCCCTTAAGGAAGCCGAAGAAGACAAAGTTGCGATCCGAACTCGACTCAATATTACAACTGTAATTATCTTTACATTGATTCTGATTGTGGTATTTATGCAATTGCAACAGAAGAAAAAACTCGCCGCACAATTTGAAGAAATGAGTCTTCACGATCGCTTAACAGGACTGAATAACCGACATTACTTTGAAATGAACATCGGCCGAGAGCTGAATATTCTGAGACGGTCGCAACAAGAAGACAGCTCGCAAACATTGGCCTTTTTTCTCTTTGATATCGATCATTTTAAAAATATTAATGATAATTATGGACACGAAGTTGGCGATGAAGTGCTCAAGGAGTTTGCATTTCGTATACGCCAGGTAATAAGAGACACAGATTTATTGATTCGCTGGGGTGGCGAAGAATTTCTACTCATTTCACGTTTACAAAGTAAAAACGAATATCATAGTATTGCAGAACGTCTTAGAAAGACCGTCAATACAAATGAATTTACTTTTGAAAACCAATTAAAGCTCGATATTTCTTGTACCGTAGGTGCGGTTCTTTGTCCTAACGTAAAAACGCTTGAACGAGAGTTACAATGGAGTCAACTGGTTAACCTGGCTGACTCAGCCCTGTATTTGGGAAAAAGAAAACAACGCAACTGTTGGGTGTGTATTGACAGTATTCAAGATCCAAGTCTGCTGGACACTATTCAAGATGAAGATATCGAATTATTAGCTCAAAAAAAGCAAATTGAACTGACGAGCTCGTTCGAGTAATCTCAAATGCCTAATCAACATTGTGTGAAAATCCCTCTGTAATGTTAATCAGGCTCTTAACGAGTCGTAGAGAATATAATAAAGTCGGAAGTTAAACATAGTCCCTATAATGACAGGTGTTAACAAGCTTACGGTAAAAGTAACACCCATCATAGAAATTACAGTGGTTGTCGACAACGAAGACTTAAGTTATCACAGTACCGACCACTGCATTGTAATCCGGCTACAAAACTACCAATAGCACACTGCCCTAATCCCTGTTCTTCCGAAAAGTAGTTTGTCCAATGATTGGAGCTTCCTCCTTGCTGTTTAAAAATCGCTGTAAGATTATCACAATAGCGACCGTTACACTTTAAGCCAACCAGTACTTGCTCACCATATTTTCCGGCATAATTCGGCTGCTCTTCAGAAAACCGAGAGCTTTCCCATGACGAGCCAGTCGGTATTACACCGGGAACATTAGTACATTTTAATCGTTTGTTATCACAATATCTGCCCCGACATTCTATGCCGCTTACAACACGATGCTCAGGACATATTGCAGAACCATTACCCTCTTCTGAAAACCAATGTGTGAAAACACTGTCTTCGCCGCTAAAGAAATGCGGATAACTCGATGGCTTAAACCGATTTAGATTGGTCAAAAAGTTGCTGTCTTTTAAGGGAATGGTGGCACTGCCATAGTTATAAGTATTAAGCTTATTTCTTAATTCCGCATTACTCACACCATCACCTTTCATAAACATCCAGCTAATAATGGGTGGAGTAACAAAATGACCATAACTGTTCTCTGCGCTCTCATTTGATTTTGCGAACCGGAAGGCATGCGTAGTCACGCCATCTTTATGATACACCACTTTTATATGGTTACCCTGACGAGGAAGATTGCCAATGGCGCGGGTTTCCATATCACCATGCGCGCTGACACTCCCATGAGTGATAATTCCATTTCGTGTCCATACTGCGACCTGTTCCCAATCATGACGGTGCCCGAAAGGATCATAACCCGGTATTACTTGATCTTTCTCAAAATACATCGCAAAAAAATTGCCGCAGTAGCGCACACCGTTTGAGTCGCTGATGCATTTGCGGCGATGCAATGTATTGGAATACTCCAAAAAATTGGACGTACGACAACCACCGCCCAAACTGCCTGACGTATTTAAACCGGGATTTTTCTCTCCCAGGCGACTTATACCGGCAGCGGGATAGCAACCATCACCATCAAAATCAAAAACCGGAGCTAGGTCACTTACCCCTTCAGCGGGAGCCTGATCAAGACTAAGGAAATCTGCGGCTTTAGCGCTGCTAAAACTAATTCCAATGATGACAACTATTAAAGTTACGCTTAGATATTTTTTCATACGGGTGTCCTCAATATTTATTTTTTTTGGAAGTCATTAATTGAGAATTTACCGAGAACAACATTCAGCATGTTATTCGAATGAACAACCACAGTGTGTTAGCTGAGTGAGACATCTAATACCGATAAACAACATCCTCTACATTTTAAACAATGCAGTTTAAGATTAGCATGGATTATAAAAATATCAGGAATAACAAAAAGAAAATAACTCGAAAGGCATTAACAAAAATTGAATGACGAACAACAAGTCAGTAAGCAAAATTCTAAACACAAAACTCTAAACTCGAGTCTGCGAGTTATTCGCTTTAACTCCAGTCAACTTAATGAATCCGTGTATTTGTATCGTCATTAAGTTAACCAGAACCACCTTCAGCTTCATACTATAAAGTTCAAGACGTCGCATGAAAGACGTAACTTGAGTTTTTATATAGTCATTATTTCAATGTTAGCGTCCATCAAAATCATATCATTATTGTTTAATCTTCAGTGCGCAGTCGTAAACAGCCTTTGCGACAGCGTCATGCGCTTCTTTATTCAATGCGGAAGGAACTAACGCGTCTTCCTTCGCCAGACTCGACAAGGTTTCGGCCGCGGCAATTTTCATTTGGTGATTAATATCACTTACGCCAGCGTCTAGGGTTCCACGGAACAATCCGGGAAATGCCAACATGTTATTCACTGTTTTACCATCCGTCGCAAAGGCAGCGCCATGTTCAAGCGCAACTTCCGGTTCGATTTCTGGGTCCGGATTTGTCAGCGCCATAATAATTTGGCCCTCTTTGACCATTTCCGGTTTAATCAATCCTTTAACACCCGATGTGGCAACCACTATATCAGCTTTTTCCATTAACTCTTCAAGTGAGACAGGTGTGCCACCATCGCCGCGTAACTGTTTTTTAGCGTTTTCGTTAATGTCAGCGCCCAACACATCTCTAACACCATATTCCAGCAACAAGCTGCAAATGCCCATGCCTGCAGCACCCAAACCAATTTGGCCAAAGACTTTATCTTTAATACACATTCCCAATCTTCGGGTTGCCGTAAGTAACGCCGCTAAAGTCACAATGGCAGTACCATGTTGATCATCATGAAACACGGGTTTATCTAGACGATGCACTAACTCTTCTTCTATTTGGAAGCACTCAGGTGCCTTTATATCTTCCAGTAAAATAGCACCAAAAGAAGATGCGATGCATTCCACCGTTTCAATAATGCGTAATGGATCTTTTTCTTTTAATAAGATGGGCACGCCAGAAATGCCGACTAACTCAGAAAAAATTGCCGCCTTACCTTCCATTACTGGCAAACCAGCTTCAGGACCAATATTTCCCAGACCAAGAATGGCACTGCCATCGGTAACGATAGCTACCGTATTTTGAATATTGGTAAACTCTTTTATCTTCTCAGGATCGGCTTGAATCGCCTGACAGACTCGAGCAACACCCGGTGTATAGACATCTCGTAGCACTTCCAGAGAGTTTATCTCAATACTCGACGTTGTTTTGATCTTTCCGCCTTTATGACGATTGAAGACACGATCCGACTTGCCGACTATTTTCGTTTCTGGCAGCGAATTAATATGGTCCACCAAGACTTGCATGTCGAATGAGTCATCGTATTCAATGGTTAATTCCCATACGGTGTCTTTATAGAGACGGCGTATCGCATTCAACCCCTCAACGGTAATACCCATATCACCAACAATAGTGAGAACTTTCGCCATATTTCCCGGTTGGTGTGGCGCTTCGACGAGCAAAACTTCAACAATTTTCATTTTCGACCTGTTTACTACTTTTATGAGATATCTACAGATATTTAATATTAGCAAAGATTGCCTTTGACTAAACCTATTGGTGAGTAGTTTTAGTGATTTCTAGAGTCACTCACAAAAATGACTTTCTTTTCATCCAGTAGAAGCCACTTAAAGCTGTTGGTAAGTTTGAAATCCCCCCTTTAACAACAGTTCAGTGTGTTTTTTATACTTGACTTAAGCATCTCACGGTGTAATATCTCGTACCTTTCATCTAAGATATTTTAAAGGAATATTTCATGTATAAAATTCTTTTTTCACTGCTCATTTTGTTCGCAACGACGGCTTGTACTATCAATCGCCCTGTCTCAAATGATTACGACCAATACTTAGCGAACAATATCGGAACCAGCAATTTACCGAAGGCGAATCAATCAGCAAGTTATGAAATGTCAAAAGCAATACAATCGCACCGATATGAGTTTCGCTCATTTATGACAGGAAGTGCAAATCTTTGGATTGTTGAATTTGGGAAAATGCTAGACGCGACATTAAAGTCGAAAGATGTCCAAGCAGCATTTAATAACCAATTATCCGAGCTCAATGGTGAAAACCCACAAGGATCATTGATCTACTTTGACTTACAGAACTATCAGTTTATTGATAAACAAGCAAAAATAGCTTTGAAAGTTACACTCAAACAAAAAGAAAACGTCTTATTTACAAAGGTATATACTGCAAATGGAAATTCGCAAGGCGGGAAAATGTTTTGGGGCGGTGCATTTGCACAAAAGAATGCTGTTCAACAATCGACCAAAGTGGCTTTAGATATAATTCTCAAACAATTAATTTATGATTTCAATCAATCTGTGAAATAACCAATTTTATCCGTAAAAAAAGCAGCAAAAGCTGCTTTTTTTATTTTTTCTATCCCCTGTAAATCTAAATTCAGTTCTCATTCAGATAAATCCTTTAAACTTGATGAAATTCCAAGCCAGAACTTAATTACCTTCAGTAAAGTCAATATGATTGGCGACTCTTAATTAATAACCGGCAAGAGAATAGATAAATTCAAATAAAAAGAAGCTGTACATATAAGGAAGCTGACATGCAGACATCGGAGCAAAGAGTAACAAATTCAGTCAACTTACCTTCAGTTGGTTGGAGAATCTACTTTATTATAATGGTTATTCTATCTATTGAAGGGTTAGAAGTTTTTCTGAGCGTACAACGTTTGACTATTAGTGACTGGATTACAGCTGCTTTTTCAACCCTCTTATTAGTTGGACTGTATGGTTTCACTTTTTCGGTGCCAATTGTTTCTAGAAAACTTTGGCAAATTACCTTTACCGTATTAAGCATTGCATTTGTTGTACAGTCACTTGCAACGATTATTTACTTATTTAATAACCAAGGCAGTCCAAGTTATATGCGAGATTTTCTCACTAGCGGTATTACATTTGCAGTATCTCTCCCTGCTTATTTAGCGCTTTTTAAATATCACTTGAGTAATAATCCGATATGGACGAAGCATTAAAGTAAAGCGGTTATCTGAAATTAAGGTGAAACTGTAACCGGTTTAATCGCCGTTTCACCTTGTTAAATTGACAAACCACATACTTTAACTAATTTAGTTGATTTATGGATTGCACTTGCTGTATGTTTAAACATCAATAATAAAATTAATAGCGATTGAGTTAGAACATGAATTGGTTCAGTATGAATTTATTTGTCTTAGCATTAACTATTTTCTCCATAGAGCTCCCAGTTGATACCAACCATTCTTCAAGCGACGACGAAGCATTAAGCGCTGGCAATGCTCAATCCTTCTACTGTGATCCAACCTGGGTGACAGAACCGCATGCACCATGCGCTCCCGGCAAATAAAAATTTTGCTTTGTCGTTTTTACAAAACTCTATTTTGCCTATTATTTTCCATTAATAGGGTGCTTTTAATTTCTGAAAAGTGCAATGGTTAAAATCGTGAATTAATTTTTCTTCACCTAATTTATGTTTACTTTGAAGCGACGCGCGATATAGGCACCCGTTTGATGTCCAAGCAATAGAATCTCCATCCCTATCAGCCCATTCCCAATCGTCTTTAATATATTCAATACCAGTTTGTTTATTGAGCAGCATATGTTCATCCCAGTAACAACCTTTCCCCTCTGGTGAGTCAACTTCTTCATGGGCGAGTTTAATTAGTTGCCAATCGTTTACGAGCGCTTTAGTAAAGGTTGAAGCATTTTTCCATCGACTTACATTCTTTCTTTCCTCCAATTGCCAGCCGTCTCGAATCAACCGCCGGTAGTAAACACCGGTACATTCAGAACCAAAATTTCCTTCAGGTACAAAACTCGCATCACGTTTGACTTCTTTAGAGTCGAAAAGCACCAGGTTATTGTTAAAATATCTGTCATTAAGCCAAAATGTGTTCTTGTTTAAAAATAGACCTCCACCTTCCCAGCAATCGCCTTTTGCATAAAGTTCAATCGCCTTAATGTAGGGCACTTTAGAGATAGCTGTCCAGGAACCACGTGTTTCAGAATCCCACTTACCATTCATTGCGAAGTAAATAAAGTATTTTCCATCGGGAGAAATATCGGAACGACGCTCGTAAATTCGGCCTTTTAACCATTGCCCTACTTCTATAGAGTCGGTTTGTCTATCCCATAGAAAGGAACAAACTTGTTTTGACGGCCCACGACGAATAATTAAGGCTCTCGAACTATTACTGGCAAATAAAACATGCAGTCGAGCAGGGAATAAATTGTTCATCAACTATGCATACCTTCAAAAATCACCTCTTGAACGGAAACCGATAATATAGCATTAGCCCTAGACTTTACTGATAAAAGTTTGCTCATTTATTCAACTTATTGATTAATAATCAAAAGCATTCCTTGCTATCGGGTAAATTTCCGTGACTCTATTGGCAGTTCTACTCTGTGTCACTTGACTTATTGACGCTCGAAACTTATTTAGGTTAAAGACAAACTGAACTATTATTAAATATAGCGTTCTTAGCTTAACTCGAAAGCAGGATTAGGCGAGTAACCAACAATCATGAAGGCGTCCTTTTTAACGGGGATCCCAGAGGTACCCGAATAAGATGAAACAACCCTTTTTAATGGCTTTGCTGCGAAATCCACGGCAAATGGGCGCGGTTTTCCCCAGTGGTAGCAAACTTGCCGAAGCGATGGCTTCGATGGTTGACCCCAAACGCGACAGGGTATTAGAACTGGGACCGGGTACCGGCTCAATAACCCAAGCCATCTTGGCCCGTGGTCTACCTCATGACCACCTGACAATCCTTGAGAAAGATCCAAATCTTTCAAACACCTTAACGCGCAACTTTGCGGGCACACGTGTTATTTGTGGAGATGCATCCCACCTGCCTCAGCTTTTGGCGAAATCCGGGCATCCTGCGATCAACTGCGTGGTGTCAAGTTTACCTCTATTAAACTTGCGACGTTTCACACGTTACAAGATACTACTTCAAATATTTAAGCAAATGAATAGCGATGGTAAGTTAATCCAGTTTACCTACTCTCTCAAATCGCCCATTTCAGAATCACTCTGTCAGTCGCTCAATATTAAGGGGGAAAAAATTCGATTTGTTTCTCGTAATATTCCACCCGCATCGGTTTGGGAATTTAAAAAAGTATTATGACTGTAAACAATTAGTAAATGTTGATTTGATTTTTTGATTCGGAAAAAGCCAAGCAACTTTTATTAATAATTTTCCAACGAAATGTTAAACCCAATATACATTAACATTTAATAATTATTCTTAATCCATCTCTATGTGATTTTCATCTATGACGCTAGCGAACACTTTTAGAGCTTGTTCATTAAACTCATTAATGTCGAGCATCGCTAGCGGCCTTTTAAAGTTCTCAAACTCTCAGTTAATAGGAGCCTACTCTATTGGTCTCCATTAAAGGGTGGATAGCTGCATCCAGGTTGCTGAGTAGGAAGAATATTATCAACATTAAAATTACGTTCTTCGAGTCGCTGAAGGATGCCGTTTAAATCGTCTTCTGCAATTTCAGGCGTTCTTGATAAAATAAATATCGGGTTACGGAAAGCAGAAGAAACAACGGCATAACGATAATCGTCCGCTAAATCAACCACCCAATAGTTATTAAAGGGTAAATCCAAACCACCAAAACCAACGCGTAACTTTGCTGGGTTTCGTCGACTTTGAACAGCCTCACCTCTCACATTGTTAACGGGTCCATAAAAGGCACCTAATCGACAACTATTAAAAACACCAACGTTTCCATTTTCATTAATGGTGTAGTCGGCAGTGGTACATAGACAGTTATTTTGAAAAACCGGTTTAGTGGATGCAACCTCATACCAACGACCAAGATACAAATTGACATCAAAGTTATCAACAACTTCTGGAAGCCATCTTGCTTCTAATGGCTTTGCATTTATAGCAGCTAATACAACAACCAGAGCAAATAAATTTTTCATAGAACGATCCTCTTTGTGTGATTGACTTCAAAGAGTACGGCCACTTTCCGATTCTGGATCGACTGCCATAAAAAATTCAAAAGATTTTATGTATCGCTTTGGGAGTTCGTTTTACAACTTTAAAGAAAGAAAAATAATATATTTAATGTTTTTGCGATATTATTTTTAAATAATGAGACTAATGGTTGACATAAAATCGTAAACTAATGACTATTGCGATTTAAACGCGACAGGAAAGTGACAATATCATTGACTCATATCTAAACTTAACTTTCTGCTTACAAACATCCATTAAAGGAAGAGTTTTCATAATACGGAAGATCTTAAATCATTAGCTATCAAATTAGTTCAGTTTACTCGAAAGTAAGATCACTGATTCCTAAATAGATTAATGAATACAAAATGTATTGAGTTCAAAGTTAACGTCCTTGTCAATAAAATGCATTTTCATAACTTGGCATATATATTAAACCAACGCTATTACTGTTCCGTTTGCAAACTATCAATAGCCTCTTGGGCCGCCATTGCGACACTGCCATCCCAATCTCCCATTAAAACGGTTAACGTATCAATAATCAATTGTTGGTCGCTCCCTTCATTATGCAGTTTTTTAATTAACCCTTCAGTCGCAACAATTCGATGTTCATCCGTGGTATCAAAAATAAAATCCACCAACGCTTGGGTCGCTTGCATTCCATCGTAATTAATCAACCGCTCTACAGCTTGTTTCTTTTCTTCCGGCTCAACACTTTCCAGCGCCATAGATCGTACATACTCTATCTCCGCTTCATAAGCCTGAACTTGATTATCTAAAATCAACTCTTGCTCTTTAGCAAATTGTGAGGAGTCTTCCTCAAGACTGGCATCGGTAAAATTAAGTTCTAACCCAGGCTCTTCGGCATACGCCATTTCAAAGTCTGAACTGTCACGATAATCACCATTATCATCAACAAACTCCGCGGGATCCTCTTGCAAGCCCAAGTCATTTCCTACCGAACTTTGATTAATGTTACCACTAGCATTAATCGCATCATCTAAGTCAGCAGATGAGTTATCATTCCCGTTTGATTTATTTTTTTCAGTCTGAACGAGAGACGCGACTGGTTTTTCATCATGGTTACTGTCTATGACGTTCGCTTGCTTTTTATCAAAATCCGTCACTGAGCCATTCGGCGCAGACTCTGTTGAAATGTTTGATTTATAAACGCCAATGACAAAAGAAACCAATGCTACGCAGGTAACGACCATAACTTTTTTGGAAACAAATGACATGTTTAAATCTCCAAAACATCCGATGAAAGGCATGAGACTGATTTTAAATATTAACTATCAGCCTCTTTATTACACGAGCTTACTTTCACCCGCGCTGCCTTACCATCGGATAGATAACTTCACAAATTTAAATAGACCTATCAAAACAATGAATCATTGTCTGTTAAAAATATTTAAAAGTAATCAATGCCGAACGAATTTGCTCACGCAATGATTCGCCGCGCATATTCCAGATACTAAAACGGCTGGATAACCAATCAGCGTCATCAATGTACATCCCGTGAACATAATGACGTGTTACAACAGAACCTGAATAGGTTTTAGCAGGCATGGCTACCCAACCGGCAATACTTCGATAGCTGTCGCCATTGAGTGTATAGCTGCCCGCTTTGGCTGCCGTTTGAATACGACGTTTGAAGTCGTTACGTACCGTTGTGGAAATACCCAAGCTGGCAGCTTCGGAATCGATCACCGTATCAATATCACTATGACCTTGTAGCATCAAATCGTAGAAATCGTTTCTGACCGATCCTGTACCAATGTATCCATTACGAACTTCTTCATACAAACGACCCGCATCAAGCAAAGTTAACCGGTTAGGATTATTAACTGCATCAGACCCACAACCTATTCGGTGATTGACCGATGTACTGAACATATTGAGATCGTCTGCGGTGTCATTCAAATTATTCTCGCCATAATTAACACGTAAGGCCTGCGTCCAGCGATTATCTGAGTTTTCCATCGTCATACGATGCGCGGCAGAACGTCTTACCAAAATTCCGCCGGTATCAGTTGGGCAGCTGGTGTTGGTGCCATCACTATTTTGAATGTAGTCATTAAAACCAAAAACCCAATCATTTAACGTATCATCACCATCAAAAACTCGGCGTAAGCCGTGTATATGATGCAACACTTTAATTGTACTGGCAGGTTCGAACTGTTTGGTCGAGTTAATTGCTGCATGCGTCGTACTATTAAGACTTTTAACATACAAACCAAAATCTCCACCTCGACGCATGGGTGACATTAAGCTACGAACGCGCGTCGTTTGACTATTGACATTATTTAAATATATGACGTTGAATCGACGTTGACCATTAACTATGTACGACTCAATATCAACGATTCGAGCACCGTTTTGTTGCGCTATATCATTAACCGTTGATGCGGTAATACCGTAATACCACCACCAGTATTTACCATCATTTTTAACCATTACTACGGAGTAGCGACCATTACTTTGCCGCTCAATATCAATTAATCGAGCACCATTACTTCGAATATAGGAACTGATTTGAGAGGTTGTAATATTGGTATACCACCACCAGGCTTTCGCATTGCTGCCCGTGTTTCGAATCATTACGGCATTATAATAGCGTGTACCATTGCGAACATAAGAGTCCAAATCGATTAACCGAGCATTATTACTACTGATTTTCGATTTAAGACTACTGTAGGTTTGGCCATAATAATACCACCAACCGCTTGCACGACTTCCTGTATTGCGAATCATCACAACGGCAAACCGGCGATTGCCATTAACATAGTAAGACTCAATATCAATTAACCGTGCATTATTAGTGCTGAGATAGCTTGATAACTGAGACGCCGTAATACCGTAGTACCACCACCAGCCTGATGAATGCACTCCAGAATTTTTGACCATCGCCACGTTAAAGCGATAACTCGATGTGCTAACAACTTCAAGATCGATAATTCGATAACCCGCATTGATTCGATTTTTAATCGTGGTCGCAGATACATTGTAATACCAATACCAAGAACTCGGATTTGTGGCCGATCGTTCTAATGGTTCTTCTGCGAATATAAAATTTGAAGAGAGTAGAAAAATTAATAGTAAGAATTTCTTATTTACGTCTTGCATGAAGCTTTTTATTGTTCTCATGACTCATACCTTTTGGTGACTGAAAATAAAGGGAGCCGAACTATATCTCGAAAAATGATCGATTTTTTGACTAAAACGGTCAATCCTATTGACGATTATGGACATTTTTTCACAAAAGCTGCATAAAGCTCTTTAAGAGATTTATATTATTCTGTTAAATCGTAATAGCCTTATTTTGAACAATGATAAAATTTCGTATTGATTTTTTAGAAAAATATCAGTTTAAATAGCGACCAGTTTTAAACGAGTGTCATTCCAGCACACTTACTAAAACGGCTTAATGGAAATTCGCTTTATTATTCTGAAATAACTTATTATCAAAAATGCGATTTAAAAAGAAATATCTTTCAAATTTTTTAGGCGATTTGCTGAAAAATATTTAATAAGAATAATACCTTTCATAAAAAACACTTAGGACAATAACAATGAAAACATTAAAATTAATATTCATCTACCAATGTTTAGTTTGGTGCACTCCACTTTTCGCTTACGATCGCCCTGTGATCGCTTATTTATATCTTGAGACAGAGAACTTTGATATATCACGCTACGGTGAAGGTTATCAAAATCGTATAGGTGACGTTGATGTCAGTCGTGACATCGAAGTACTCAGCTTCGAATGGGGATTTAATACATCCGAAACCGCGCATTCTTACCCTGTTAGATCACCATTGGTCATTAATAAAGAAATTGACGGCTCTTCGCCAATTTTAGTACAGGCACTACTTGAAAATCGGATGGTAGAAGGTACGTTAAAACTATTTAGGGCCAACTATGAAACGGGTCGGATGGAACTTTTTTATACTTTTAGAATGACTAACGCAAGAATTAGCGATGTCAGCGTAAAGACAATGGCAAGAAATGAAGGTAATGACCTAGTGGCCGTTGAATCAGTCAGTATAACCTACGGACAACTCGAAATGGAATCGAACCGGGGCACTGTGGTTACCCATGGGAGATAAAACAACCGTAAATGAAATCTCATTATAAATTGACAAATTCTGAATAAACAACATTGTTAATAAATAATTAAAGGGGCAACAGCCCCTTTTATTATTGAATTCGTATAAACTTGGTCGTAAGCAATCAACCAACGAAATAGATTAGAGTGCTCTTGTCAGACGATTCACTGCAATTGTCAAATATTGATCGAGATCGGGTTTATCCTCACGCACTAACGACATTGTGCCATCGGATTTATTTTCCTGGTACACTCTTTTCAGTGGAATGTCACTTTTATAGGTTAAAGAGTCTGACCAAATCACTTCTTTTTTATGATTATAAAAATAAACGGTTACCGACAGAAACACATCGCTCTTTTTAACCACTTGTGAATTTACTCGACTTAAACGAGGATTATCCACTTCAACTGCGACGTCAATACTTAATGCTCCGTCAATAGACTTTGGCAAATGTATTGACTGAATACTTGACTCTGGATAGCCCAGAGTATTGTAAAGAGAAAAGCCTTTAGCACCCTCTTTCTTCGCAATATCAACGCGCAATACTTTAGAGAGCTTATCAGAAAGAATATTATAAGCTGAATCATAACGTTGCAGGAGTAAATCTTTATTGGGGTTGATAGATTCAAGGTGCTCAAAATTAACAATGTCTGCATCCACCGAAGCTAATTCGGCTTTGGCTTCGGCTTCTTTTCGTTTTTGATTGATTTCTTTGTAAGCTTCGGCTGAGCGTTTAATAAGCTCAACCGCATTAAGCGCTCGTTTAATATCTTTTGATGGTTCAAATAGCTCCTCTTGAAAATCAAAACCACTGCCTGAATCATCGAAAAAAGAGTTGTCACTGTATTCGGCTTCGGGTAATTCTGTTTTATCGAATTCAGGTTCAACGGAATATGTGAAACTGGTTACTACGACATCTTTAATTGTCGGTGATGGTGTGTAATTGACCTTTTCGATATCTCGAGTGAAAGTTCGCTTACAGCCAGAAACAACGAGTACACAAAGGAATGCAAATAGTATTAGCTTTTTCATAGATGATTTTTCCGTGCGAAGACAAGTTTGCCTTAAAATAAGCGAGTCTATTATTTAACCTGCTCAAATATCGTCCCTATTATAATCCCCGGACTCGCTGTACATCATTGGGAAAATTACCAAAACAAGTAGAAAAGAACTCAACCTTAAGTTGCCTTATATGAAATTGTCATCGAATAGCTAGCGACGCAACTTAACAGGTGGGTTTTCTACGCAACTCCACTAACATTATTTGACCGCATTACAACACCAGTTCCCCCTATTCAATCAAGAATCAACTTTTATCGCTCTATTTACTTGTACTGGAGTACAACTTCCTTGCGTGATTTTATCGATAGTCAAATGGTAGCTTTCATTAACCCGCGGTGTTTCTTGAAATAAGTAGGTCTCAACATAAAATTCTTCTTGGTCATCAGATAAAATCACCGATTCTTTTTCAACGCGAGTGACTTTTACAATAACTTCGTAGGTGACATAATCACAAGGGCCACCCTCCTTAATTTGTCCGTTATCAACCAAATTATCGCACGCAATAACAAAGAAAACTAAAACGATACAGATAAATATTTTAATAGATTTCACACCCATTATTCCTGTTATTCATTTTTAAAACTTACTTTTTCAACATCATGGCAATTTTACTGTCGTCTATGACAACTGAATTTAACAGAAGAAACGACGCTCATTTAAACACAACTCGATTGCGACCTTCATCTTTTGCTTGATACAACGCTTTATCAGCTTTTTCCAGCAAACCATTAAGGTCTTGTTGTTCGCTTATAAACTCGGTAACACCAATACTAATGGTTACCAGTATGTCATTTGGCTTAGAAGCTTCAATCGAACTCCTCAATAAATTCGCCTTTTCGATTGCCTTTTCTTTATCACATCGATCGAGCAAAATGACAAACTCTTCACCGCCGATTCGAGCGACAATATCTTCAGAGCGACAATGTTTTTTTAACAGATTAGATACATTTTTTAGTATGATATCACCGACAGGATGACCATAAGTATCATTGATAAGTTTGAACTTATCTAAATCAAGCACAAGCAAACACATTGGGAGATGGTATCTCGCGGCTTCTGCTATTTTCTTCGCAGCCATCGCATCAAGATAATGGCGGTTGTACAAGCCCGTTAGTGGATCGTGCATGGCCATTTTTTCATACTTTTCTTTACGTTGTCGTAATACCAATGTGGTTGTCAAAAATAATATAGTGATGATAAGTAACGTCAGAATTGATGAATAAAACCAAATGTAAACTTTATATTGCTCATAAACGCTAATAGGTTTATTTAGAAAAATGCTATTATTTGGAATGAGCTCCTCATTAATATTGAATTTTTTGACTAACTCATAATCAAAAATGTTATCCAAAGGACTCCCCACAATAGGAATATCATCTGCTGGAACACCGTTTAATATTTGCAACGCCAATTTCCCAGCGACTTCGCCTTGAAAATTTGGACTGGTAACTTTTCCACCGACAACTCCTTGCCCGACAACATCCCAGATACAATAAGTAGGCTTGGAAGTGGACTCGGTTACCAACCGAACACTCTCTTTCGTTGTTAAAGTTGTACCTCTTGGTGTACGTAAATAAATAGCCCATAAAACTAATGTATTTTCAGGGGGACTAGCGAGTGTAAATTGTAAATCCTCAGGCGACATATTGTGGAAATAATGAATCTGAACACGATTCGAGAATTTCCGTTCAACTTGTCGTATTAAGTTTTTAAATATATTTCCTGAACGTGTTTCATCAGTAATAGCAAGAATATTTTTTGTTTCAGGATGGAGTTCCAGCATAAGCCTTATGGTTCCTTCAACATCATAAGACTCGTAAATACCAGTAATATTTTTCTGACCGCTTAATCGATCAGCGGGAAAAGCATTGAGACCGGAAAAGATAATCGGAGTATCTGGAAACAAGTCGTCACGATAATCTAATAAAAAATCGAGAGCATGATCATCGGAAGAAATAATGGCATCGAATTTTACAAACTCGTAACGGGTCCGTAGTAATTCTTTTAACTGTCCAAAGTAAAAGTCACCCGAGCGGCGCTTGGTATCCATGTAGGTGACAAAGAGTTCAACATCGTCTCTATCGTTAAAAACAGAATGAACGCCCGCCATGATTCTGTCGGTCCAATGAAATCCTTGATGATAAGCGTGCAAAACCAACACTCGCTTTTTCTTATCAATAGTATGGCCTTCAGGGCACAATAGTATGCCTAAAATCCCAATAAGACACAGAGCTTTTGAAATTCGACTCACATTCAAATTAAAAAACCATAATATTATCAACAAGTTAAAACTTTCAAGCACTTCTTGTTATTCCATGATTATAGGACAGTATATCGCCAAGCGAGAAACACTGAATTCAACTATTTTCTAAAGCCTGCGGCTCAATGAGTGATGTTTTTCGACTAAGTTATTAAAGAAAGAATTAATTTGAGAATAGAATACAGTTGACACAGTATTTTGTGCCTGTAGCGAAATTAGCTCTTAAAGCCATTTTAAATCAACACCATTGAATAATTAAATATTGCCCCCATTTAATCGATTACACTGACAAGATGAATGAAAAGTGGATATTACTCTAAAACGATGTTGTTCCTAAAACGCTCAATTGCTTTACTCCTCATGATCGTGTGCGTATTACTAACGTTCACTGTTCAAGTGGAGTCAGAAACAGTATCAAGTAACACTGTCATTTCTTCTTTAAACGATAGTTTTCAATCAGTTCACGAGTACGTTGGGCTGCAAAAAAACCAGAAAAACATTTCAGAAACAATTGGGTCAGACACCAACCTTGGTAAACATGTTGATTTATTTCTGCCCTTAAATTCGGTTTCTCAGCTGAATGCAATGTTGTTTCAAGCGAGTCAGCAAAGTTATCCTCTCTACTGGTTAACAGTTCAGTTTTATCCTCCCGATCTTTCTTTAGCCCGTTTACAGCACTCTGAAAAAAGTACTGACCAGGAACCCTGGTTTTTGCAGGCGTCTTTAAATAATGGCGCTCGTATGGCTGGCTGGAAAGACAGTAATTTACTTTATACCGCACGAATTACTTATCATTAAATTCATTTCAATAAATCTGTTAACAAAACGACGCCTTTGGAACTTGTTAGTGCGATGAAAGCACATTCTCCATCGGCTATGTCGTAACACTATTAATTCAATTTAAACGGTCATCAACGTGCTTCAAACCCTATTTGAAGCACGCTGCGACAGCCAGTTTCAGTAATCCAAAACGTTTTACTGCAGAGGGTTAATGACCGTGGTGAGGATTTTATGAAAAATTTTAATCAAGAGAAAACACAAAGTTCATTCTCGCGTTATTCGAAATGGCATTACCTGATAGTAATTATTTCACTGACGTTTTTTATCATACACGCACTTCCTAATTTTTATCAGTCCAAAGACGTGCTGGTCATGACTCCTTCGAACACTATGGCTTCGACAATTGATATTAAATCTCTACAGCGAGATCTGAGTCAGAAGGGATTTAATCTTGAGTCAATCCATCAGAGCGACCAAGTTTATACGATAACTCACGATTCGAGTCGTAAAAGCACTGAGCTTAATCAGCTTTTAGTGAAGAAATACGGCAGTAATTATCACATAAAAATCGAGACACAGGATCAACGACCACAATGGATGAAGTCTCTCGACTTGTCTCCTATTAAACTGGGCCTGGACTTGAATGGAGGCGTATTGTTTATACTCAACGTCGATCTCGATAAAGCTTTTGAGGAAAGAATAAAACATATAAAGTTAATGATCGACTCTGTGGCTCGTAACAACCAATTATATGGCATCCAATTTGTTCATCAAAAGTCTGATGAAATCGTTATAAAATATCAAAAGACAAAAGACTTTAAAATTATTCAAGAAAAAATCACTTCCAGCTTTCCTGGAGTAACTTTCCAGTTCGCCAATAAAAACCAGGTGGTACTCTCCTATACCGCAAAGGAAAAAAGTAAGTTTGTAAAAGAAGTAATGCAGCAAACATTAACCACACTACGCGGACGCATAGAGGAACTCGGAATTACCGAAGCGGTAACCCAACGCCAGGGAGACCATCGAATTCGCATTGAACTTCCTGGTGTTAAAGATCCTTCCGAAGCTCGACGAATTATAGGAGCAACAGCTTCGTTAGAGTTTTATCAACCACAAGTTAATAGTAATAAAACATTCAATACCGACAACGGCGAACCTGTTCGGGTTGATCCGATTCCAATCTTTACTGGTGAGAATATTAAAAATGCGCATGCCGGTCGAGATGAATTTGGTATACCTCTCGTTAATTTGACCTTGGATAATGTAGGTGGCGATAAAATGTTAAAGTTTTCATCCCAAAACATCGGTCGTCCCATTATCACGGTTTACTCTGAGTATTATCAAAATTCGAATGGCGACGTAAATAAGAAAAGTCGCATAATTAATATTGCAACCATTCAACAAGAGCTGGGCTCACGCTTCAGTATTACTAATATGTCAAGTACGCAAAAGGCTCACGACTTAGCATTAATTTTACGAGCGGGCTCACTATCAGCACCAATTACTATAGATAAAGAACAGACGACCAGTGCTACTCTAGGTGAAGAAAACATTATCAATGGATTATCCGCGTTGCTTTTAGGTTTTGGTATTACCTTTGCGTTTATGGCTTTATGGTATCGGCGACTAGGACTTATCGCAAACTGCTCGCTAATATTCAACTTATTGTGCTTAGTCGGTTTAATGTCAATGTTACCGGGGGCCGTGCTGACTTTACCTGGAATCGCCGGCCTGGTTCTGACAGTAGGAATCGCTGTTGATATGAACGTACTCATTTTCGAAAGAATTAAGGATGAACGAAGAAAGAGCCTCAGCTGGCCACTCGCCATTGAACAAGGATATAAAAACGCCTTTGTCGCAATTCTCGATGCGAATATAACAACGTTAATTGCAGCTTTTATCTTGTTTACTATTGGTTATGGACCAATTAAAGGATTCGCCGTCACTTTAGGCCTTGGGGTATTAACCAGCTTATTTACCGGCCTCTTTATCGCCAAAATGTTAACCCATTTAATTTTCGGGTTCGCTCGACGTCATCATTTTACATCAGGAGTTAAGTTATGAACTTATTACTCGATAAATATTCTTTCATTCGCTATTTTAGTTTCGGCCTTGCCATTATTATGATGGTAACTTCAATCATTGGACTTTCGACCAAAGGGTTAAACTACGGCATTGACTTTACCGGTGGGTTTTTAACGGAATTCTCAACCAGTTTACCGGTTGAACGGACACGGATGCAGCAAGAACTGGAGTCGATTCTTCCAAATGACTTTATCCTAACGACATCGAATGACTCTACACATTGGACCTTGCGTGAGCCACCTGTCACTGAAGATCATAATCATACAGAACAAACAGAAAGCCATATATGGTTAGAAAAAATTCAAGAAATGCCATACTTCAAGCAGTCTAATATCAATATCGAATGGCTTGATTCCGACTTTATGGGCTCACAAATAGGACAAGAACTCAAAGAACAAGGAGGACTCGCATTACTAACTACTATGCTACTTATTTTGCTCTATCTGGCATTTCGGTTTGAATGGCGATTTTCAGTAAGCTCAATTTTTGCGTTGTTTCATGATGTGACGATAGTACTTGGTGTTTTTGCCTGGACGCAAGTTGAGTTTAACCTGACCGTTCTTGCTAGCTTATTGGCTATTATCGGTTATTCACTAAATGACTCAATTATTATTGCTGATCGCATTCGGGAACTAATGATGCAAAATAGTCACCATTCCCTTAGCAAAATAATTAATTTAGCGATTCAATCAACAATAACTCGAACTCTCATTACATCCGGAACGACACTGGCGACAATCGCTTCAATTGGTTGGCTTGCAGGAGAATCAATGCATGGCTTTTCATTGGCCTTATTTGTCGGAATTCTGGTGGGCACACTATCTTCGATCTGCATTTCGGCAACCTTACCCGAGTTTCTAGGCTTAAGTGTCGATTATTACAAGAAACGTCGTGAAGAGGCAGAGGCTTTTTCGACATCACCGTGAAATCAATACTGGCTTTTTGAATGACTCGAGAACAATATGGCCGGGTCATATAAAAGGAAGTCGTAAACATGACTTCCTTTTACTATCTCTTAATATAATAAACTTAGCTGAAAAAATCTTTATTTTACTCACCATTTGAGATAAATGTTATATATCTCTGCTACTTACATAAAACTTAACTCTTTTGAAATATATGCCAAATAATATTCTTATCTAAAATCTCAAAAGACTAAGGTAGCTCTTTGTGAGTAGACACTGCAGATGATACATCATATATTGCACCTTTCTAGCCTATTAATCATTAGAAAAACATTTGTTTGCGAGATTAGACGTATAAAGGAGTTATCTCTTTAAAACTCTGTTAGTCAACACATCTTCAGAAAAAACAATAAATTCAATAGCTATACTACTAAGTCATAAATCAATGAACAAAGTATTTAACTGTGAAGGAATACAAGGAGAGAACGAACTCACCCCAAGAGAATATTTCATTGATCCCAAAAAAAGTTCAGAAACCAACCAACAGGAACACCTCCTCCAGAACATCGTTATACAAGATGAATGGATTTATTGTAGCGAGAAAAGAAGCCTAACCTATAAGAACCAACCTTCGGTAAAATTAAGAGAAAAAACCGCCTTGGTCCTTAATATTCTAATTGAAAGAAATTGTAATTTGGTTAAAAGTGAAGAGTTTTTTCAACGCGTCTGGGAAGGACGTCAAGTTAGTGAAAATGTTCTAAAACAAAGCATTAAAGAGTTACGCAGCTATTTAAAGGATAATAAAAAGTCACTTATTAAAACAATTCCTCGAAAGGGATATCGTTTACATGCCAATATAATGTATAAACGTCGTAAATTACCGCATTATGAAACCATCAATCAAACTGCATCAAAGACTAAAGAAAATGATACGGGCATAAAAAGCAAGCCATATACGGCGATATCTTCTAAATCAGAATACAACTTTAAACTCGTGTCTAAACACCTGTTCTCTAAATTAATTAGAAAAATATTACCGTATCAAATTGAACGAATGTCGATAGTCAGATCTATCACTTTTTTACTGTTATCGCTACTAGCCTCCACGAGCACTTATCTATACTTGCAGATGAATAAAAGAGTAGAAAGGCAATCATTAAAGGTTAGTGAAATTCAATCGAAGAAAAACTTCTATCAAGACATTCTCGTTAGATATCAAAACTCACCAAAACAAGATAGGAGCACATTAAAAACAATATTGAAAAAGTCTCTTAGTCAAATTGATGCTTTTGTAGGTCCTGATGCCGAAAAAATTGGCATGCTTGACGGTTTAATGGAGCTCTATACATTATCGGGATTTTATGAAGAGTCTCAAATAATCGTAAGTCGTATTGAAACCTTGATTGAAGTTTTGTACGGACCTCATTCACGAGAATCGATTAAAATGCAATTTGATATCATAAACTTATTAATTGAACTCAACCATCGACAAGAGGCACTCACTTTATCGCAAACAACCCTAAAACAGGTCCAAAAATATCACAGAGATAATCAGTATTTGCTCGCCAAAGCATACTACTATTCTGGTAAAAGCCACTTACACTGCGTCGCTCCCTATTGCAACCGCTCAGAAAGCTTAATTATTGGAGAACAAGTTACTCGAAAGTCTCTCGCAATATACAAGAATATACTCAATTCAAATGCCATTGAAATCGCAGACACCTTGTGGCTACTAAATTGGTTTGTTTGGGATCAAAGTGAAAAAATAAGAATAAGTGAGCAAGCTTTAAACATCTATAAAGAAACATATGGTTTGTTACATGAGAAAACAGCGAGTGGGCTAGAGCAACTCAGTCGGACTTTAACTTTTTGGAATCAGGAGTGGGAGCTCGGTGAAAAAATGCTGTTACAAGCTTTCGACATAAGGAAGAGTTTGTATCCAAACATTCATCCAGAAATGGCTAAAATACATGGGTATTTAGGTGAGCACTATTTTATGACCGGTCAGCTTGATACTGCTGTTCATCATTTAAAGGAAGCCATAGAAATTACGACTGAAAGCATGGGTGAAGGAAATGACCAAAACATCAAAAATATTATGCTTATTTCACGTTCTCAACTCTATCAAGATAATATTGTTGATGCGAATCAATGGATAAATCTGGCCCTTGATATTATTCAACGTCATAAATTAACTCCGTCTGATATTATTTATGATGCGGTACTGACAACTCAGATAAGAATCTCCGTAGCACGGAATGAAAAAATGAGTCTTAATGCTATCCGACAAGCAATGGATAGTGCAAAAAACAAATTCAGAGCCCTAAAATATATAATGCTACATGAATATCAAACAATGCTTCTGTTGCATTACTCAGATAATTCTAATGATAAGTATTTTGAAAATTTAAAACGCATCAAAAATGGGTTAACGCCTTCAAACAGATACCTTTACCGCACGGATTACAAATATCTTAAAAAGAGAGCAATAAGCCTTTGTTCAACTATTAGCGAATCAAACTGTTTAAAAATCAGACAAGCACTCTAAGTCACTCTAAAAACTTCAAATCTCAATACACATTTCATATTTGGCTTTTCCTTTTGGTAATCAAATTAAACAAGTTCACTTTCTCATACATTCCTTCAATAGGATATGAAATACAAACTTGTGAAATTTCACAAAATCGCAAACTTATGAAAATTATTTCAAGTCAATTTCATAATTTCATAGCGCATTTTCGATTACTTTCTCACTGCGTTGCTTGAGGACGCATTTCAACTTTAATGGTTTTAAGCAATGAACAACCTAATAACTAAAAAAACAAATCAAAACATTTGATGCCTTTTTACAACTATAAAAATTTGGAGAAATTATGAATATCAAACAGTTATTTGCATTGAGCGTCGGAGCGTTACTGTCGACATCTCTATTAGCAGTTAATAAACTTGATATTACTGATGAAGTCGTCACTAAAATGGACCTTCAATCAGCAGATGATGTTACCGTTATCGAACAAGTTCCAACCAAAGAATTTACCACATCGGGCAATATCGCGAGTCAAGGCTATGCGACTGCGCAGTCTACCTTTCCTGGATACAGTGCCAGCAACATTAATGATGGCGATAGAAATACAACCGTTGGAGGCAGTTACAGTTGGGCAAATGGACATACTTATGCTCCTGATGGTCGATTACCAAACTGGGTGCAATTAGCGTATCGAACTGAGAGGACTTTTTCAAAAGTCGTTCTTTATACTAGCCGTGGTTATGAACTGAAAGACTACGATATTCAAATTCGTAGTGGACGTAACTGGATTACTGTCGTTCGCCAGCGAGGGAACACTAACGTTTCTCGTGTTCATACTTTTAGACCTACGTCTGGAAATGTGATTCGAGTGATGGCGCTTCGTGGTCCAGATAACCAATACATTTACGGTCGAGTTAACGAACTGGAAGTTTATGAGTCAGCCGTTAATCTTGCTCGAAAAGCGAGAGCTTCAGCTCAATCTTCTTTCCCGGGTTATAGCCCAGCAAAGGTTAATGACGGTGACAAAAATGTTCGTGTTGGTGGTGCATACAGTTGGGCAAATGGACACAAGTATACGCCTGATGGTCGTTTACCTCAGTGGTTACAATTGGACTTTGGTCGGTATGAAAGAATTTCAAAAGTCGTTCTTTATACCAGTTTAGGCTATGAGATAAAGGATTACGATATCCAAGTTTGGAATGGCAGAAGCTGGAATACTGTCGTTACACAACGTGGAAACACCAGTGTGAGAAGAACACATACTTTTGCGCCCGCCATTGGGTCAAAGTTACGGGTCATTGGCCGACGAGGTCCGGATAATCAATACATTTATGTTCGAGTGAATGAGCTAGAAGTGTATTAAGGAGAAATCGTTTCTTCGACAGGGCAGATTTGCAATCTGGCTAATCTGCCCTTCTTTGCTCCACTTTCATAAAGAAGACGTTAAATATACTTAACCTTTGAAAATGCGCAGTAACTTTTTCCACCAACTCAATTTATTCGATTGATGTGTGTCGACCTCTAACACTCGAGATACAGTTGAAAGGGGATCGTCAGAGGGACTTTGACTTGTTTTCTTTTCCTCTTTAAGATTATCTTCTTTAACCACGGCTCCATTATCAACGCTAATTTTAGTAGGTTCATTCACAGACGAACTGAGCTCCTCCCCCATATCAATTACTTCAAAGTTGACAGGCATGTCTTCGATTTTTTTACCCGATTTAATATGGCTTAGGTTATTTAGCATCACTTGATGTATTGTTTTTAACTCATTTTTCATAGATTCAGGTAGTGCTTCAGACTGACGCATGACCTTAATATCATCAATAATGCTTTCAATTTTCAGTCTTACTTGTTCACGGACCTGGGTTTCCTCCTCCTTCAACTGATCAATTTTCGAATAGAGAGCTTCTTGAGGAATTGGAAGAACGAGTCTTTGAGTCACCACACCTCGTTCATGTAAAACCAAACGCAAAGCAACCGCTAATTCTGTTCTTTGCTTAAATCCATCTAACAGAGTTTTTATTTTCTTTAACTCTATCTCTAGTGATTCATCAGAAATATTTTTAATAGCGCCATAAGATAGAGAGAACAGTTTAGCAACTTGTTTTGATACAATGACATCTAACTTACTAAGTTGTTGCTCAATTTCTGGTGTTGTTAAAGCAGTTTCCTTTTTATTGAGAACTTTTAAATAGCGGTAGCATTGTTTCGATATTCGCTGTGATGGCTTTGCGAGCTGTAAAACATCCTGCATCGCAGACTCTTGTCTAACAATTTGCTTTGCAAAACGTATAAGTTGCTCAAGAGCTTTACGCTTCCTTCTTATCAGCTCTAGCTCTTGTTGTCCGGTATTGTCAATTTGAGTCATCGCATCTATTTCCGAATCACCCTAAAAAAGAGTTTAGCAAAATTAGCCTTATGCTCTCAGTATAATGTGTATTTGAACGATGAAGCATTCTTCAATCGAGATTCTACAGAAAATACAAAAATGCATCGACAACTAACCCCTATTGTATGAATCAAATTTTATTGCTCTTTGGATGTTGAAATTGCAATCAGTTGATGCTCTACAGACTTCTCTATATTCTGAGCTAACAAAGTATCAACCTGAGCTTCATTTTTCACATTAATATTTTCGAGATAAACCCAACAGTTTCTACCAAGCTCTTTTCCATGATACAAAGCTAAATCCGCAAGACTCACCAACTTAGTCCAATCATCAATATTTTTTGTGTCGATGAAAGGAAAAGCCACGATACCGACGGTACACGTGACGTTTAAAGAGAGTTCACCATGATTTAAAAGAAATGGGCTATTATTAATTGCCGACAATAATCGAGTCGCCAGTAGTGGAATTTGCTCATCCTCGGTTACCCGAAAAATACAAATAAACTCTTCTCCTCCCCAACGTACAAACAAATCGGTACTACGAATTAAATGATTTATACGTTGCGCCATTTCCTTTAACACATCGTCACCAACAGCGTGACCAAAAGTGTCGTTAACTTTTTTAAAGTGATCGACATCGAAAATACAGAATAAGAGCTTCGTTTCATGGTCCATTAGATTGGCTCTTTTAACGAAAGATAACTCTCGTTCAATGTTATGCTCAAAGAATCGTCTATTTCCTATCTTAGTTAAGGAATCTCGCAGGCTCATCCTTTCGAACTGATCAGCCATTTTCTTCTTATGTCGAAACTGTATATAAATAAGCGCGATGACAAAAAGGAAAATTACAAACATCGCAATAAACAGCTTACTACGATTCTCATGCTTTTCATCAATTGCCCGTCGTAGTTGTTTTTGTTGTTCCAAAACTACTGACTTCAGCTCAGACTCACGCTGTAAACGTTTCATTTCAACATTTGAAGCCGTCTGACTGATCTGATTTTTAAGCTTTTTCTCGAGTTTATTTTCGAAGATATCCCTTAGCTTTTTTAAACCATAGAGCTGCACGTCTTTGTTCGAATTTTTAGACAGAACCTTAAACAAATGAATTTGAACTTCCAATGCCGTATCAGGTTTAATCATCATGCAATCGGTTAAGTTGACTTCGGGATTCCAGGATTGTTCAGCTAACCTTCGATAGCAGGCAAGGTATTGATCAATCGTTGCGTAGCCATCACGTTCTTTCTCTGCTCTGGCATACAATTCTTTGGCTTTTTCTATTTGCTGAGTTTGTGCTGCAGCATAAGCCGAAAAACTGAGCGCATTAGCACTAATGTCGCTGTTAAGATCGAATAATGGTTGAAAAGCATCTAGTGCACGATCGTACTGTTCTAAGTGAAGCAAATAGGCAATACCTGAATTAAACTCAGAAAGAATAATGCTTCTGTTAATTGTATTAATTACATTGGGATCAGTTGCGTCTTCTTTTTGTTCATACATTGATTTACGAAACTTCTTCATTAAATCTATACCGCGCTTTACATACTCATCATTACCATGTGCAATGTAGTTAGTTGCAGCATCAAACATAATTTGATTAAGTAATGATGTGTTTTCTGACGATACAGAGATTAAAGCTTCTTCATAATAGGCAAAAGCAGTCGCAATTTCACCTCGTTGTGACATCCACCAGGCGAGACGGTTTAGAAGGAAAGCCTTATCATTAAGGTCATTATTCTTAACCGCATCGGTAATGATTTGCACAACCTTTTCTTCCAACAATGCCGACTCTTCACTTTCGGCAAAAGCACAGTGGGCTCGATATAGATAATCATTCTCTAGTGGCGGTCGTGATAAACAATATTCAATGGCATCCTTACGATTTCGATAATTAGTCAAGAACAACACCAGTTCTCGTTGGAAAAAATAACGCTCTACACCTTCTGCTGCATTGCGCAATTTTCGCTTTAGAAGAGCTTCTTTCTCATCGCGACTTTTGCTTGGCAAGTCCCCTACTCGGGCTTCAAACGCAAGTACATCTCTAAAAGTAAATATTTCGGCCTGGATAGCATAGCTAGCAACTGCGAAAATTAACGTACACAATAAGATAGAAATAGGATGAGTAGTCATTAAACCTTTGATATTTATTGTTTTTATTTGCAAAATACACAACTAAAGACAAATCAGAAAATACAGTTCCTAGCTTTCAGAATAGACCAATTGCGCTAATAATTAAAATACAAAAGCAACCGCTTTTTCGCTACATTTCTTTCTTATGAGACATATGTTTAATGACGAATTTATGAGCGAAAGTGTAGTTTTAGGGCAACCTATCAGTAGAAGAGAGCTTATTTCATGAGCCCAAAGATCAACCAGCTTGTTTATGATTTGCCCACTAGACTGTTTCACTGGCTATTCGCCATCAGCTTTATCATTGCCTACACGATTGTGAAAACTATAAATGATGAATCGATCGTTTTTTCATATCACATGATATTTGGGCTAATGCTGGGTTTCTTAATTGTCTTTCGAATTATTTGGGGATTTATCGGTAGCCTGCATGCTCGACTTTCAGACTTTGCCTAGAACCCTAAAATTCTTTGCAAATATCTAAAAGACATTCTGATTGATAAAACTGAACTTTGGATAGGTCACAATCCGGCATCAAGTTGGGCCACTTTACTCATGTTACTAATTGGGCTAGGTCTAGGGATGACCGGGATCACTATGACTTCAGGGGCAGGTAATAAAGTTATCAAAGAAATCCATGAATTACTGGCGAATAGCTTTATCATTATTATGGTACTGCACTTAACAGGTATTGCTATTCACACGATAAAACATAATGATCCTATCGGTAAAAGTATGATCAATGGCCAAAAATGTGTTTTTACTTTCCAGTCAACGAAAATTCCTGCTCATCGACTTTCAGCAGGGTTATTTTTAGTGATGGCCGTTTGCTTCGGAACTTATCTTTTGGTTAAATTTGATACGGAAAGCAGAACTTTATCATTCATAAATCTTAAACTTCACCTATCAGAGCTGGAACAGGACAAGTTTAAATACGATATAGATAAACGCTAAAGTATAGTGGCGATTGAATTATTAGATTACTTGGAAATTGGAAGTAACAAATTTGACAAAAAGTGTCATACGGGGAAGTAAAAGTTTCAAAAAGTTCAAAAGGAGCATACAAAAAGAATTAAATTACTTTGCATTAACAGGTCTAAATGCATTGTCTATACAATAACGGCTTCTACTACCTACTCTGAGAACTCTCCATAGAAAGAGTAACCGTTAAATGTAGTTTACAGACTTTTAAGACACATCTGCCGATTCAGCTCAAAATATCGATTGTCTAAAACTCATACCTTTGAAATATCAAAACTCGAAATTTAATATCTCTTGTCTTGACCGATCAATCAGCAACGACTTATACAACATTTGAATTGGTTAATATTAATACTCAGGTGTTTGTAAAAATACGACCTTTTAAATGATCAATCCCTGTTCGACACAGCTTATAATTGGCTGTAAAAACTTGCATCAATCTTTTATTCGGTATTTAACTGACTCTCCAATGCTCTAATAATAAATAGTAAGGACATTAGTAAACCTATGAAAATATTTAAATTTATATTCAAAATATCTTTTTGTCGCCCAATTTAAAAGGTTTGTCGTCCAATTTAAAATCGAATTCTAACTTTGAAGATATAATTTTCCTGAATTGTTTGAAGAGCTTTAAATATTTATGTTCCAGGAATAAGAACCTTGATAGCGAGCCAATGACTAAGCGATTAGCAATAAACACCTCTCGGCGATACACATAAATTAGAAGCAAGTCAATAACTAAAATTATAAAAAGACAATACGAAAAAAAATGAAAAAAAGTACAAATGAGTTTCTCAAAATAACTCATGGTTTGATATTTCTTACACTACTAATATTCTATGTTGAAGATATTTGGTTATTTGAACTCGCTTCCACGTATTCTTATAAAATAATCATTTCAAACGTCTTGCTCCTGATACTTCTGTTTCTATTTGTTTTGATAAAGATTCGAAGAACGACTAAAAACTTTGATATTGAAGTAGCACTTCGAGTAAAAACAGAACAAATATTGAATGAAAAACAAACTATCGAGGCTATGTTTAGGCGTCAATGCCAACAATTTGAAAATTTATCCCATGAATTAAAAACTCCTATCGCAATAATTCAAGGTCGAGCTGCTCACTCCATGGCAAAAGAGTGCTCAAAAGAAATTAATAAAACTCTCAGTGTAATTGATGAAGTTACACATCAAATTACGTCAATCATTAGCAAATTGACGGAAAGTACGAAAAATGGTTATTGTCTCACCGAAAATACTTATGAAAATTGTTCAGTATCTTTATTAACTGAACATATTCTGGAAAAAATTCAGCCTTTGGCTAACATAAAAAAGATAACTCTAACCTCTACTATTACACCCGATATTCAACACTTATGCAATCCACAGCAAATAGAGAATCTTTTCGTCAATCTAATTACAAACGCGATTAAATATACACCAAAACGGGGATCTGTGGGTGTCCAATTAATCGATTTGAATAATGAATATCAATTTATCGTTGAAGACTCGGGCATTGGCATACCGGATGCTGAACTTCCATTAATATTTAGACGCTTTTATCGATGCTCCAACATAACCCCTCCTGTTCAAGAAGGTTCTGGAATCGGTTTGGCGGTTGTTAAAGAGATAGTAGATACTTATAAAGGTAACATTAAAGTAGAAAGTAGAATCGGCTCTGGTACAAAATTTATTGTTTCCTTTAACAAATATTTAGAATACCTCGAATATCAGAGAGACGAATTAAGTTCATACGCAACAAATTTTGAAACCGTTAATACAAATACAGTCCATACACAAAGTGACGATACGAAGAACTTTAATAAACTACTGTATCTGCATAAATTAAACTCGAGTAAGCATAAAGTAATGATTGTCGAAAACAACTATCAGATGCTCGCCTTATTACAAGAACAACTAGAACCATTTTACAATGTCATAGCTGTCGAAAATGGTGAAGTGGCAGCCAAGGTTTCCTTAGTTGAGCAACCCGATATCGTTTTATCTGACATTAATATGCCTAGAATGGACGGATTTAGATTACTGGACACACTTAAAAATCACCCTGCAACGAACCACATTCCAGTTGTTCTTCTAACTGGAAAATCCAATATTTCAGACAGAATCCGTGGATTCAAGAAAAGTGCAGATGCTTATCTAACCAAACCATATGACGTAATTGAACTTCGAGAACTTTTAAATTCTCTAATAATTAACCGAAAGATCACCTTGTCTCATGCCAAAGAATCAGACTCAAAAAGCATTAAGCAAAACCAGCACCTAACATCAAAGAATAAGTCTTCAATGGAACGTAGTATAGATTACATCAAACAAAACTATATGAACCATAATCTAACTATTCAAAAATTAGCTGCAGAAGCTTCTCTTTGCGAACGCCAACTCCTTAGAAAATTTAAAGATACATTTGAAAAATCCCCTCGAGATTACCTTAATGATTACAGGCTCGACAAAGCTCGACCTCTCATATTACAAGGTTTAAAAGTATCCGAAGTAGCGGCTAAGTCGGGATTTTCTTCACCAACTTACTTTTCAAAACAATACAAAAAGAAATTTGGCCACCCTCCTAAAAATGACAACCCTAAAAAATCTCGTATTTATGAAGAAACTCAGTTGGGCTACTAGTCAATTTCTTATGCATACTATGGATATGCTCGATATATTTGATACCTCAGACTACTTCAGTTCGAAATCGTTATCCACCGTGATATATTTTTTTTGGACCCACCCAGAGTTTTCAAAAAGTACTTTATAACAACTTTCACTTTCATCTATAACCCATACCATTTGCCCTCGACTTAACTCGTTACCAAATGAAAAAATATTCCCTTGACTCTCTATACGATCACAGGCCTCTATTATCTCTGCAAGCCTGTAACAAGATTCATCCATTACATTTGATTTTTCTTGTGTTTTTATTTCTTTCAAAATATTGATCCTAAATTTGTAGCATACAGCTAAACACGGTAAGCCAAAGGCATCACCGTTATGAATAATCATTAATAGTTCTACGATTAGTAAACGAGGAGTGTATCAGGAATGAATTACCACAGATAATAAAGAAATTGAGCCTGTGGTTAAGATAACAATATTAAATATAATAATGTTTCAAGTGTCAATCATAAATTCACTTTTATCTAGTTTTAAAATTGGCGGTATAGCTTAACTTAAAATTAAAACATCTTTTTGATTTATCTTTAGCTTTAAAAATAGCCAATCAAAACTCTAGAGTAATCTTA
This sequence comes from Pleionea sediminis, assembly GCF_007570825.1. Classification (GTDB taxonomy): domain Bacteria; phylum Pseudomonadota; class Gammaproteobacteria; order Enterobacterales; family Kangiellaceae; genus Pleionea; species Pleionea sediminis. The sequence goes on from NZ_SUNB01000008.1 coordinate 79,945, forward strand.
ACGAGATTTTACAAAATACTAATTTAACGCGATGCACAGATAAAACATTAAACTAAAAACGCATCGGCTAAGATGATTCTATTCTCTCATCAAAAAATGTTCAGAATATAAATAACATTTGCAAACTCTCTTTTACCTATCACGCTCTTTAGATTATAAGCATTTAGATTAAACAGATGTACTTATTCTTATCGGACATTTTCATACACACAACGGACATTATCCTAACTCTTTGTTTTATCAAATTAAAATTAATGTAAGTTCAGTCAGGCAGCAAACCAAACATATAAATATTAATTCGAGGGGGATTTAGAATGGCTGAACAATTAATAACAAAACTTTCCGTTAAGGGTTGTAACCTTTCTTCAGTCGGTCGAGGTGTTACAGCGATTACTAATTATGATATAGCCGCTTCACTTGCATATGGTAACTTACCTAAACTGACTTATTACTACGCTCGTGCAAAATATTGTGAAGATGTTTTAGCGTCTCAAAATTTACTCGTATTACTCAATGAGACAGTTCGTGAGAAATTGTGCGATCTAAATTTAAAATTCAATAATGAGATTATTGCAGGCATTAGCAAATTGATGCTTATCGAAGCTGTTTTTGGTAATCAGTGCAAAACGTGTGATGGCTTGGGCTACGCGATTGAGGAGAATCAAATTGAAGTCTGTAGTCGATGTTCAAGCACCGGCATCAATAAGCTAAGCCAACGCAAACGAGCAGAAATTGTTGGAGTATCACTATCTAAATGGCATCGAGACTACGATAAATACATTCCTGAGATTTATCAATCCATTCAGAATTTACAAAGAGACGTTATTAAACACGTTTATTATCAAGTAAACGGCGAAGATTAAGGCTATAATATATGGCCGGATTCTTAGCTTTACTATTGTGTAACAGTAAAGCTAAGAGCAAAAAGTTTTCTTTCAATATATTTGCTATATCTAACTTGAGCAATATTCCACCAAGTAGATAACTTTAAATTCCAGCTGAGTATTTCATTTAATAAGGCCAATCATTTGATTGATATTTTTTCTGCATGCTTCTATTTAAAGAAGGCTGTATCATCCAATGTCGATATAGCTACTGAGTCCATCGAAAAATAGAGGCATATTTTTTCATAATGGTTAACTCATATACGTCGTCAATTGCTCTAGTCGCCATACCGTAACAAACATGTAAAGGCAATAAATGCTCTTCTCTGGGATGACAAAATCGAGCAAAAGGCGCTTTATCCCAGTGAACCAGTTTTAACTCCCGCTCTTTCTCATAAACATTTTTGTCGCTTACTGTATCTCTCAACCATTGCTCAAACTTGTAATTTTTTTCTTTCGCTAATGCGCTTTCTCTGGAAAAAAACTCATGCATATTATGAAAAGAAAAACCAGAACCGATGATCAAAAGGTTATCCCAGTCCAATTTTGCCAGTGACTTTCCGATATTGACATGCAACTGTGAATCAAGAGAGTTGACCAATGATAATTGCACACATGGTATATCTGCAGCTGGATACATAATTTTAAGTGGAACAAACATACCATGATCAAATCCTCTATGATCATCCACTTGAGCATCGATCCCTTGATTCACCAAATTTTTTTGAACAGAGTGAGCCAAATTAGGCTCACCGGCACAAGGGTAACGTATAGAATAAGATTCTGCAGGAAAGCCATTGTAATCATAAATCAGTCGCGGATTTTGAGAAGAGGTTACTGTTGGACTCCCTTCCTCCCAATGAGCACTGATTACTAAAATTGAACTTGGTTTTTCAATTTCCACAGCGATACTTTTTAACTTACTCACCATTTCTTTATGATCTAAATCACCTAATAAAGGCAATGGTCCACCACCATGTGAAATATATAGAATGGTACGCATGTCTTATTCACTTTGACAGATCGTTCTGATTTAATAAGTTATCCACAATTATAGTGGATAACCATGTGCACAAAAAAAATACTATTGAAGTCTCAACAAATAGTGACAGAACCTTTTTTCTGTTTTTTTTCATTTTTATAATTGGAGCATTCATGTACAAACCTACTGTCATTATTTTCTTCGACAATTTGAGCAACTATAAGTAGCTTTATGACTAAAAACTCACAACAAAAAACATCTCATATTAAAATACAAAACTAATATCAAGCAATTAACCACCTAATAATTAAGGTTAATAAACCAAATACTTTATTTAAGGTTTATTCTAAGCACCTACTTTTATTAAGACTACTGATATAAACCAAATTCCTATTGTTAAAACTCGTAATTTCTCGATTAATTGAAAAAAACAATTGGTATCGACTAAACTTATATTGTGTTCAAAATCGACTCATTAGACAGTTTGATTTTTTCTTGACAAATATTAATTGTGATTTTGTAGTTTTTCTTTTGAATCATTACAGGAGAATCTTTATGATGTGCCCTACTAAGGAAAGTCAAACATTCTTAGCAGGTACTGACGTATTGATCGTCGATGATTCATTAATGATTCGCACATTGCTCAATGATTTGCTCGCTCATTTAGGTATGAATATTCACCTAGCAGCGGATGGAAACGAAGCACTTGAGCTATTTAAGAAGAAACATTTTGACTTAATATTAATGGATCTCAATATGCCTAAGCTCAATGGAATTGCTACGACTGTTCAATTAAGAAGTAAAGGTTGCTCTTGTCCAATCATCGGAATCACTTCGGCTTCAGATTGTGAAATAGAAAAGGCCTCTCAACTCGGTTTTAATGCATTTATTGAAAAGCCAGTCGATGCAACTATTTTGGTAAACAAAATAACGAATATTCTAAACATTAAATAGTACTGATATTATTTACAACTAGATTCATAATGACGTTATTTTCATTTTATAAATTTTATCCTCATATTATCTATTTAATCACAATTAATTGCTTATTTATGAAATCCCCGCCAAATACCTAATCAGTCAAAGCACATTAAGATAAACATTAGTTGCCAACGAGCCTTAAATCGATAAAAGTATGAAGCTCTATCGAATTCAAAATAATCGGTAAGCTAGAAGTTACATCTGAAGACTTCTTAGAAGGAATAAACTCATTTGACTATGCAAAGTACCCATGCGAGGAACTCACTATGGCAGGTTTATGCAATTAACCAGCACAAAATAATTCGAATCGATCAATCACAAAGACCCGACAAATAAGTATTTACGTTACGGCATTTATTTTTCAATGCCGACCCCGAGTATTTCACAACAATTTTTGCTGCAAAGCATCAAACCCATTGATTTGATAACAATTACTATTTTGTGATGGTTAATTTCATTGAATGAATCATTACAGTTCGCGTCAATTGCCCGTTTCAATTGGTTAACGAAAAACGGTCCAAGTCCAGTGTTTAAACACCCGAAAAAAGGCGAACTCTCTTCATTTAAGAGTCTCGGACGTACTAAAGCTGGACCAATATTGTTCAACTTAAACTTAAAGTATTCAGACTAACGCAACTTCTTGATTAATTGCATTATTAGTGGCAGAGTGGTGAATTATTCTCTTCAATAATAGTTTTGAGTGGTCTGATGGGTATCTCAAGTTTTAAACAAAGTAAGAGTTTATTTATTCTGTTGTCGGCGGTATTTAGTAGCAGTCTTTTAAGTCAGGAAATGGTGCCTCTTAATGGAAGTAGATTGATTGCTTCATGCAAAGAGTTCACTTCCACAAAAACACCTAATATTTGTGCTGCTTATTTACAAGGATTCTTGGATGCATCTCCGCATGTTATCGAAAAAGGTCAATTGCCATCAGAATTTGTTATAAGGGCCATTAAAACTCGTATTCCCAAAAACGATGTAACGAGTCAAGCTATTAATAATGCAAAATATTGTATTCCAAAAGAGAAAACAATTTTCGAGCTGGCAAAACATATCGCAGATGTTAACTACAGTTCCCAACATCACCGAATGGCGAACTCTCTTGTAGTGTCAATACTCGATACTAACTATCGGTGCGATCTTTAAGCGCAAAATAAAAAGTTTATCTATTATTTACTAATAGAGATATTGTTTAAAGAGGTAGCTATGCGTCACACCATTAGTATCACACTAGTTCTAAGTATTTTATGGATTGTAAATTCAGGATACTATACACCGTTGCTATTGTCATTTGGCTTGATATCTGTCTTATTTGTTGTGTGGATAGCTCATCGAATGGATGTGGTTGATCACGAAACATTGCCCATTCACTTGTCTGGAAAACTTCTAGCCTATTATTTTTGGTTAATGAAGAAAATTATTATTAGTAATATCGATGTGGCGCGTCGAGTATGGCAAATCAACCCCGACTTATCACCAAAGCTAAAAAAGCTCGCAATAACACAAAAAACAGACATGGGACGAGTCATTTATGCGAACTCGATTAACCTGACGCCAGGCACCCTCTCCGTTGACTTGAAGAACGATTATGTTCTTGTTCACTCATTAACCTCTGATGGAATTAAAGAGTTGGAGCAAGGAGAAATGGATCGACTTGTGACCGAGCTGGAGTAATTGAATCAATGGCATTGATAATAACAACAATAACGCTTCTAGTTGTCATAGCATTGGCATTAATTCGTGCTTTTGCGGGTCCGACGGTTTTTGACCGCATTCTTGCCGGAAACCTCATCGGTACAAAAGTTGTCTTAATCATCGCCGTAATGGGATTTTTATTTGGTCGCCCTGATTTTTTGGACGTTGCTTTGACTTACGCGCTTATTAATTTTATTAGCGTTATCGGCGTATTGCGCTTTGTCGAAATAACAAGACGCTCAAGAGAAGAGGATAAAAGCTAATGGAACTTATCGTCAGTATCATTAGCGGAGTCTGCTTGCTCGCTGGTTCATTTTTAGTTTTGTCTGGTGTAATCGGCGTTATTCGCTTTCCCGATTTTTACACGCGAATTCATGCGGCAGGTGTGACAGAGACTTTAGCGGCGAGTTTAATACTCATCGGATTAATGCTGATCGCAGGCTGGGGAATCGTATTACTAAAACTTATTTTAATTTTACTGTTAGTACTGTTCACCAGTCCGACGGCCAGCCATGCTTTAGGAAAAGCTGCATGGAAGTCAGGATTGAAGCCGACTAACTTAAAGCAACGTAACGAAGATCGAAACTGATCTTCGGAGGTTAACGTCATCGACATTGTTATCAATATTACACTGCTATCGATACTGCTATTAACCTCTCTATTTATTGCCAAAAGTAGAGATTTATTAGCGGTCACTATGTTGTTTAGTATCTACGGTCTTATTTCGGCCAGTTTTTTTATGTCGATGGATGCCGTTGATGTTGCGTTTACTGAAGCAGCAGTCGGTGCTGGCGTATCTCCCCTATTAATGCTTGCTACCTTAGCCAGCGTTGGTCGCTATCAGAAAAAACCAACCGATCCCGAAATACCGAAAGTGGCTCTTTTGCTTGTTATAATCACTGGCATCCTGTTAATTATTGGCACACTTGATATGCCAGCCTTTGGGGCCGCAGACGCACCAGCTCACCAACATGTTGCCCCACGTTACATTAAAGAGTCTCCTGAAGAAATCGGTATCCCCAATATGGTAACTTCGGTATTAGCGAGCTATCGAGCCTACGATACGTTAGGAGAGGTGGTTGTTATTTTTACTGCCGGAATCGGAGTGTTGTCATTACTGAATTTTCGACGTCGACGTCGCAACATTCATTTGATTGATGACATAATTGCAATTGACGAACATAAGATTCTTCGAATCGTATCAAAAATTTTAATTCCTCCTATTCTTATTTTTGGTCTCTATGTTCAATTCCATGGTGACTTCGGACCTGGCGGAGGGTTTCAAGCAGGAGTGATTTTTGCGGCAGCTATAATTTTATACGTGCTGTTCTTTGGTGTTAAATACGCGCACCAAGTTGTGAACCAAACTTTTGTAAGAGTTTTCTCCGCTATTGGAGTTTTATTGTATGGAAGCGTCGGTGTGGTGTCTTTACTCAATGGCAAAAATTTTCTCGACTATCACGTTTTAGCGGAAAATCCAACGACAGCCCAGCACATCGGAATACTCGTTATTGAACTGGGTGTCGGCATAACCGTCGCTTGTGTAATGATACTCATTTTCTTCTCGTTCATTGAGAATATTGAAAAAGTAATACAGGAGCTGCGTAAATGATACTCGATCTTTTTAATTATTGGGTGGTGATCGCTTTAATGATGATTGGTTTTTTCATCGTCATTGCACGTGGTAATTTAGTAAAAAAAATTATCGGGTTAAATATTTTTCAAACCTCGGTATTCATTTTTTATATCAGTGCCGGGAAAGTCAATGGCGGTACCGCACCGATTGTTGTCGAAGGTGCTAAGTTATACTCTAATCCGTTACCTCATGTATTAATTCTGACAGCGATTGTCGTCGGTATTGCCACGACAGCTTTAGCATTGTCGTTGGTGATTCGAATCAAAGCCAATTATGGATCGGTTGAAGAAAGCGTTATTTTAAAACAGGATAAGCTGTGATTAGTCATCTCCCTATTCTACAGGTTATTATACCTTTATTGGGTGCGCCTGCTTGTTTGTTATTAAACAGACCCAATCTCGCCTGGCTGTTTTCCATTTTAGTTTCAGTACTCACATTAATCACAAGCATCGCTTTATTGATGCAAGTCCAAGCACAGGGTACGATTAGCTACATGCTCGGAGGATGGGAAGCACCTTGGGGTATTGAGTACCGAATTGACTTTATTAATGCATTTGTTTTAGTGATTGTCTCAGCACTAGGGGCTATAACTTTAATTGCCGCCAAAGATGGAATATCAAAAGAAATTGCAGAACCAAAGCAACCTTTATTTTATGTTTCATTTTTGTTGTGTCTTGCTGGACTGTTAGGAATAACTGCAACCGGTGATGCGTTTAATATTTTCGTGTTTTTGGAAATCTCCTCGTTAGCGACTTACACATTAATTGCAATGGGTGATGATCGTCGAGCTCTATGGTCTTCTTATCAATACTTGATCGTTGGCACCATCGGCGCGACCTTTATTCTCATAGGAATCGGTCTTATGTATATGATGACCGGTACGCTCAATATTCATGACCTTGCTGAGCGTCTTCCCGCTGTCACTGCATCAAATGCCGTTTTGGCTTCCTACGCATTTATTTTGGTTGGCGTCGCTTTGAAATTAGCCTTATTTCCTCTGCATTTTTGGTTACCCAATGCCTACACTTATGCACCGAACATCGTAACCGTGTTTCTTGCCGGTACAGCAACTAAGGTTGCAATTTACTTACTCATACGTTTTAACTTTGATGTTTACGAAATTTCAGCGCCTCAGTTTAAATACATGATTAACATGGTATTTATCACTCTTGGTATCATGGCTGTTATTATCGCTTCATGGACCGCTATTTATCAGACTAACATTAAGCGTATGTTAGCTTATTCCAGCGTCGCACAAATTGGTTATATGATATTAGGCTTCGGATTAGATTCTGTATCAGGGCTACAAGCGAGCTTGCTTCACTTATTTAATCATGCGTTGATGAAAGGAGGTTTATTCATTGCTTTGACAGCCGTTGCTTTAAAACTCGGCAAGGTCGAGCTAGACGACCTTAATGGTTTAGCAAAGAAAATGCCCTGGACATTTGCTGCATTTGTAATTGGCGGTTTAAGTTTAATAGGTGTCCCATTAACCGTCGGGTTTGTTAGCAAGTGGTACCTGGTCGTCGCAGCTGCTGAACAACAACAGTGGTACATCATTGGTTTCGTTTTATTGGGTTCATTACTCGCCGTTATTTATATTTGGCGAGTCGTTGAAGCCGCCTGGTTTAAACCTCCCAAAGAGTTACAGAATGCTGCGGGAAATGTTACAGCAACGACAAGCAGAGAAGCTCCAGTTTTAATACTCATCCCGTTGTGGATTTTGATCTTGGCAAACATTTACTTTGGTATTGATACCCGTTTTCCAGTGTCCATTAGTCAGCAAGCAGCACAGCTATTATTTGGGGGAGCATAATGGAAGCTTTCTCAAATGAATTAAATTATATTCTTTTACTTCCACTACTTGCTGTTATTGGAATTTTAATGGCCCGCCGCTGGCCCAATGTACGAGAAGGTGTTTCTATCATCACCGGTATTTTGGTGTTTTATTTCACGTGGCGTGTTTATCAGCAAGTGGCGCAAAATAATATTGTCGAGTTAAAATGGTTGGAAATTCTCCCGGGACTTTCACTGCATTTTAAAGTTGATGCGTTGGGGGCCGTTTTTTCTTTAGTTGCCGGATTTCTTTGGATTATTACAACGCTTTACGCCATCGGTTATATGCGTGGCCATGACGAAAAACATCAAACGCGCTTTTATAGCTGTTTTGCCATTGCGATTAGTGCAGCAATGGGGGTTGCCTATTCAGAAAATTTATTCACACTCTTTGTCTTTTATGAAATATTAACTTTAAGTACCTACCCTTTAGTGACTCATGCTGGAACGGATAAAGCGAAGGAAGGTGGACGTACTTATCTTGGAATTTTAATCAGTACTTCAATCTTTCTGTTTCTTCCTGCAATTATTATTACCTGGGTTGTTGCTGGCACCCTCTCTTTTAGTCAAGGCGGAGTATTCACTACTTCAACTTCAACGATACTAATGTCGTTTTTATTAATACTTTATGTTTTTGGTGTAGGAAAAGCGGCACTGATGCCTATTCATCGTTGGTTGCCGGCAGCAATGGTTGCACCAACGCCAGTCAGTGCTCTGTTACACGCAGTTGCCGTTGTCAAAGCCGGGGTATTCAGTGTTTTAAAAATTTGTGTTTTTATATTTGGTGCAGACGCTTTACAGAATTTAGAAATAACGCAATGGCTAATTTATATCGCTGGGTTTACTATTTTGATGTCATCACTAATAGCCATGCGACAAGACAATTTAAAAAAACGTCTTGCTTACTCGACGATTAGCCAATTAGGTTATGTAACTTTGGGAGCACTTTTAATCAGTCAGTCGGCGGTTGTTGGCAGCACATTGCATATCGTCATGCACGCTTTTGGCAAAATCACCTTATTTTTCTGTGCTGGCGCAATATATGTTGCCCACCATAAAACGCAAGTAAGTGAAGTTGATGGAATGGGAAAAGTTATGCCTTTAACGTTTGCCGCTTTTGGATTGGCTTCACTATCAATTATCGGGCTACCGCCGCTCGGAGGAATGTGGAGTAAATGGTTCTTAATGCTCGGCTCGCTTGATAGCGGCTATTTCTCAATGCTAATCGTACTTTCGATCAGTTCATTGTTGAACATTGTTTATTTGTTAGAAATTCCAGCAAGAGCTTTTTTCAAACCTGCGCCAGAGAATGCCCGTTTAGAAGAGGCTCCTTCAATTTCCGTTTTAGCGATCATGATAACTTCTTTAATGTGCATTGCTATGTTCGTCTATGCCAGTGATCTTCATCAATTTTTACTTGAAGCGGGGCTCGGCTCATGACCACTAACGAAGATAACAAACGTAAATATTGGTTAGACCGTCCAGAAAATGTCACCAAGATTGTTTGGCTACTTTGGGCGCTCTGCTTCATATTAGTCGCAGTCGATTTTATTTATCACAAACATCCTTACTTTAGCTTTGATGGCACTTTTGGATTTTATCCTATCTTTGGTTTTATCGCCTACTGCTTCATTGTCTTCAGTGCAAAACTACTCAGACGTTTTGTAAAACGGGATGAGGATTATTACGATGAATGAGTTTTTATTAAATCCTGCAATTTTAATGATGGCAGGAGGATTACTCGCTCTAACCTTACCCAAACGATTATTAGGGCTATGGGCAGTAATTGTTCCGACATTATCCCTTTTTTGGTTCCTTTATTTACCCGAAGGTGAAAGCGGACAGTTAACTCTTTTGGGTATGGAATTAATTACTTTACGAATTGATCACCTCAGTTTTATCTGGACTGTCATTTTCCATATTGCTGCTACGCTGGCTGGCTTATATGCTTGGCATGTTAAAGACCGTCAACAACAAGTTTCCGCTCTAATTTATTCCGGTGCTGCCATTGGTGCTGTTCTAGCAGGCGATCTAGTTACACTTTTTATCTACTGGGAATTAACGGCCTTATCTTCCGTTATGCTTATCTGGGCATCTCGCACTGAGGCAGCGAATCGCGCTGGCTTCCGATATCTTGTGATTCAAGTGATTTCGGGATTACTTCTCATGAGTGGCGCTTTAGTGATTTATCAAACCGGCGGTTCACTAAAGTTTGAACACATTGGACTCGAAGGTTTATCAGGCTGGCTGATATTTATTGCCTTTGGTATTAAATGTTGCTTTCCTTTATTGCACAACTGGATGCAAGACGCTTATCCTCAAGCCACGGTTACCGGTACTGTCGTACTTTCCGCATTTACAACCAAGCTCGCCGTTTACTCTTTAGCACGAGGCTATGCCGGCGAGGACATCCTGGTCATTATCGGTGCCACGATGACAGCATTCCCAATTTTCTTTGCGGTTATTGAAAATGATTTACGTAGAGTATTGTCTTATAGCTTAAACAATCAACTCGGCTATATGGTTGTGGGTGTTGGAATCGGAACTGAACTTGCAATCAATGGCGCAGCAGCCCATGCCTTTGCCCATATTCTTTATAAAGCTCTATTATTCATGTCAATGGGCGCTGTACTTCACCGAGTCGGCACAATAAAAGCCAGTGAACTTGGAGGACTCTATAAGTCTATGCCCTGGACCACCACGTTTTGTATCATCGGAGCGTTGTCCATTTCGGCTTTTCCACTTTTCTCAGGCTTTGTCACTAAAGCCATGATTTTGACCGCGGTTGCCGGTGAAGGCCAATGGATTATTTGGACGGTGTTACTTTTTGCCTCTGCTGGAGTCGTCGATCATTCGGGTATTAAAGTCCCCTTCTTCTCATTCTTTTATCATGACGCCGGACACCGAGTTAAAGAAGCTCCCTGGAATATGCTACTCGCTATGGGAATTACGGCTTGTTTATGTATTGGTATCGGTGTTTACCCTGAACCACTGTACGCCATACTGCCTTATGCAGTTGATTACGCTCCTTATACGACAGCACATGTTATTACACAGTTGCAACTGTTGTTATTTGCTGCATTAGCGTTTACTACTTTAATTCGAAAAGGCTGGTACCCCGAAGAAATTCACTCAACCAACCTTGATTTCGACTGGGTATACCGACGTGTCTTACCAGCCGCTGCTCATTTAATCATTGCAGCGACTCGTCGAACAATAGATACGATTTCTTTATTGCTGTCAAAGCCTGCTATTATCATTGTAAAACGAGTTGCCAATAATTCACTGGTGAGTACAATCGTTACAGGAAACCCATCAACGGGAGCCATGGTAGGCTGGATTTCGATACTTCTTTCTCTATTTTTAATGTTGAATTTTATATAGCCCACAAATAAGTTGTGTTTTGTATTCCTAAAGTCAAAGCTCGACTGTAAATTTTCGTACAGTCGTTCTGCCTAACTTTAAAAGTTTTCAATGGAATACTCATAAATAACTCCGAAGAGAGCCCCTAATATTGAAGTTTGCAAATCGTAACCTTAGTGATAAGTGATAACCAAAAACCATATCAATATCCATACGTTATACTCAACGATTTCACAAAACTGTAGAAATGAGAAATTAAAAATATATCGATCTTTCTCGTCGTGCTCGCTCAATATCAAGATCAGTAATAGATTCAACTCCTTTAATTTTCTGCTCGACATAATGGTTTGGTAATTTCATTTCCAAAGCACCGCGCACTACATGTTCGACATACCAGGAATAAGGCTTGAGTGTGTCGTTTATTCTTGTAGCAACGTAAATAAAAGCATCCTTTTTTTCCTGCTCATAATTTTCGATGGTGACGATTTGTCTTTCATAACCATTTCCAAGTCCTTCTACTTTATCTAACAAGTACAGCCCCGATTCTGGAATCTCAAATAAAACACCATAAACTAAATTTTGAATGCCAGGAGACGCTTGAGCGTTGCATTTTGCTGAACCATCGTCACTTTCTTTATGAAAATTCAATTCAAATTCATTTAAATAAAAGCACCCTTTTGCTTTTGCTTGCGGCACACGAGAGCGCATTCTTTTAAGCGACATATTAGAGCCATACGCAAAATAATTGATCAATGACATATCGGATAACAATACCGGTTTATTAATCCACCACGGATAAATATAGAATATTAAACAACTTCTGTTTAGTTAACTCAAGACAGAAATTAACGATAATCGAGAGTAAGACTCCAAAATTTGAGCCAGTTAAAGCGTATGACTGACCCTAGGTCTAAAAACAATTCGTTATAATGATAACAATTATGACTATTTTTAGTTTTTAGCCAAGGCGTCATATTCATATGTGATCAAGCCATTAATCAATGATTGGAATTAACAGCATCAATTCGGTAGCGCATTGTTTAAACATATAATTTTAATCAATGACTATTTTAATTACAGACAATTATTAGATACTAAAATATGAAAAATTGGCATAAAGCATGATATCGTAAAAAACAATCTACTTTGAATTGTTTAATTACTAACTATACTAAACCACATAACTATCAACAATCGTGGGAACATTTCGTGAAAAGATTCAGATTTTTAACAATTTTTATTTTAACCGCCCTACTTTCATTCAATGTCACTGCCAGTGAAAAGACATTAGCTGACGTCAAGCAGTTGTCTTTGAACGTTGAGGGTATGTCACCTAAGGGCGTTGTTAACAATCAACTTTATTTTGCGCGATTTGAGGGCTTTACTGAATTACTTAAAGTGCTGGTCGAAGCTTTAAACACACCAGCCATTGAGCCAGTAAAAGCAAAACCACTGTTCACTTTTGATGCTTCCTTTACAGAGAGTAATCAGAAAGACTTGCTGGTCGAAGTAGGAGAATCCTGGATAAGAGTCGAGGATAAAAATTATGACATCACCGAAAAGCAATATGATCGTATTATCGAGCTAGTGGCTCTTCGATTAACTGACGAAGAGTTAGCTCAGCTTTTATCGGAAAATTAATTGTTTTAAGTTTTAGCTAAAGCTTTAGCTTTTAAGCAGTATCTCTAACTATCCGAGGGAGCATACTGCTTAAATTGAATTTAAACGTATTATTTCACTTGGCGTATCACATTGTATTGATTGGTCTTTATATCAACAATCGCGGTTTCTCCTTGTCCACACCAGTTAATTTTTAATTTGACATTACCTTGGTAATCATCCAATCCAAACATCAAACGACGTTCTGATTGTGACAGCAAACCATTGGATGCCACGACTTCTCGCATTTGCATGGGCAGTTCCGTTTCTGAACCATAAATTAGTTCGACACGAGAACCTATAGCATCACGATTACAACTATAACCATTACCAACGAGCTTTACGCCAACCCAACTCTTTGCGGCCGATTGATTCTTATAAATTGCCAAAGGAGCAAATGGTTGTGAAACCAGAACATCCATATCACCATCATTATCCATATCGGCAACCGCAATACCTCGGGCCACTTCCGTATCACTCCAACCCACTTGATCGGCAACATCAACAAAATATTGGCCCTCATTGATATAAGCTCGTTTTTTGTCATGCGGATAAATACAACGTCCTCGTAAATCAGCATAGCTATCCGCAAAACCATGTACCTCAGGGCCAGTAAGCGCAACTTTTTCATTCCAATACCAATAATCAGGGCAACCTTCGTATTGTTCGTCGTAATTATCGTTAACCATGCCATTGGCTTGTAGAATATCGAGTCGACCATCACGATTTATATCGACCGCGGCCGCGCCCCAGCCGAATCGATTTTCATTTAATGCATTCATTGCCATCGCACTGTCAGTAAATGCTTTGTATCCCGTTTCGTTAACGGTCCCATCATTAATCCAAAGCAAACTGCCTTCTGCTTGTAACGCGACATGCACGTTAGAAACATAAACATCCTGATTACCATCATTGTTAAAATCAGCAATCGTTGAGTTCATTCCTTTATAAGTGTCTCTGCCTAACTCTCCCACCAATTTTCCTTCTATAGTTTTAAAGCGATAACCTTCCTGATTAATAAACATTTGATCAGGACCAAAATCATTCGCTAAATAAATATCAGGCCAACCGTCATTGTTAAGATCGCCAACACCAACATCTAACGTCCAGCGAGTTCCTGAAAATCCCCAAGCTTCATTAGACTGTTTTGAAAATCCATCGTCACCACTTAGATAAATAATATTTTCACCGCCGTTATTCGCGTTATGCCAAGTGCGATGCATAAAGTCGAAAGCTCGACGGTCACCTTCGTGTTCAGCCGCAGGCAAATCAAAAATACTAAAATTGGGCGCCTGTTCATAATTTGCTAACTGCGTTCGCAAAGAGTTTCCGACAATTAGATCGAGGCGGCCATCCTGGTTTAAATCAGCCACGTTAGCCGACATCGACGTGGTGTAGTCTCGAAGATTTAATAATTCCGTGTTATCAATAAACTCAAGATAGCCTTTTTCAATCAAATTATTATGAAGAAAACGAGGATATCCAAATCCTGTGGCCAAGTACAAATCTTGATCGCCATCATTGTCGTAGTCAAAAAATAATCCAGTTGCTGCCAAGCCTTCTTCTTTGAAGTTCTTAATAAATTCATCGATTGCTGGTAACGGATGGCGCTGAAAATTAAAGTTACCTTTATTTAAATACAAAGCAGAGCGAGCAGATTCTTGCTTTAGTGAATAACTCACGAACAGATCGGGTAAACCATCATTATTAACGTCAGCTATTGATACGCCATCACCCTGTGCCATAATCCATTTTGAAAGATGCTTAATTCTTGGATCAACCTCTTGCAGAATATTTGAAGGTTGAGATTCTATGCCAGCTCCCTCTGTAGAAATTTTTTCAAATGAAAAGTCAGGAGCTTTCTGCAAGTTAAAAGTATGCGCAGCTTGATAAATAGAAATACCAATTAAGCCAACAACACCTATGGTTACAGGTCGCATCCAATAACTTTTAATCTGTTTTAAGAAATTCAGTGGTTGTTGACGATAAGCTTGGAATGCACGATAGACAAACATTAATGTGTAAAACAAAAATGCTGCTTTAAATAGGGTTGAAAGCGCTTCAAATTTATGCAAAATAAGATCAACAAATGAAATAAAGAATGCCATAAATATTTGACCCGATTTTGAGTTAGGTGACGTCGCCGGATCAGTAATCATGAAGAAGGTAAATAAATAAAATGCTGGAGAGGTTATTGTTCCCAAAATTATCGTTTCTGCAGGAACATGATGCTGCGTCAACCAACCACGTATGAATATATTTATTGAATAAAAGATCAAAAAAGAAATAATTAAAGCATTCCGATTTATTTTGAACACAAATAAAGAAAGTGCTGCGGTCACAACAAAAAAGCTTATTGCAGTATAACCACCCCATTGATAAGCTGGAGATGGACTGATCATTCCCTCCCCTAAAATAACCGCAACCAATAATCCAAATAAGTTTGGATTATACAAATGACGGCCATTGACAGTGATGAGATATTTGGAAGCAATCGCAAAAAATGCCGGCAAAGCCGGTAACCACAAACCATGAGCGGTATTTACAAGTATGCTTAGGCCCATTCCGGTAATTGCCGCACTTAAAGGAAATACGATTTTTTTCCTAAACAGTGCTGAAAACGCCATATCGAGTATACACGTTGTCATGACAATAATTAAAATTTGTCCAGGACTTCGATTAAATCCTAAAAAAGTGACGCCCACCAATACATAGGTAAGTAATATAAAGAAAAATGGTATTCGAGGATCCTTTCTTGATGGAAAGCGATCCATATTTGAGTAGAATCTTGCCAAAGGATTCTTTATTACTAATTCGGTCATAATATACCCAGCTATTTTAATGGACTTAATGTTAAATTTTAAAATTGTTTTTCAGTTTAAACTTTCGAAGATTCTAAAAGTGAATATCATGTATCAACCGTCATCGATTGCTTTAATCTCGAAGGTGCTTTATCAATAATGTCATCAAAAGGATCCAACCTTCGTATATCACGCACTAGAGAAGGTAACGATTGCTTATGGTAATTTTCTAAACCACACTCATCCATAAGCTCACTCAAACGGTTTAAATAGCTCCAGGGAACGGTTGGAAAGATATGATGCTCTGTATGTAAATTAAAGTTGTAACAACAAACAATGGATAACCATCGCGGTAACATCGCGCTACGGCAATAAGCTTCTTGCTCGTAGGTTTTTATAGAGTTTGGATGACTGTGACTAATAAAAGGATATAAACCAGCGTGGTGACACAAATTAATCGTTTCAAACCAAAAATAGAATATAAATAATGCAGGGAGAGCATAAATTAGAAAGTTTTCAAGGCCAATTAAAACGGCTAATGCCCCCCATGGAAGCAAGGTAATTACTGCAGACAGTATTGATAATAATAGTTTATGTCGGTCAACCTTTGTTTCTTTTAATAAGCGACCTGGATACATCCAGAAAGCAGAAAAAATCCCAATAGCAGCTGCGACTGGTAATCTTAATACCCACATCACTCGAACAATCATTCGCATTGCCGAACTGTACTCTTGCGCGTCAAGTGCAGCAACAGACGTTGGATCTTTATCAATAACTCCCACCCACTTATGGTGCTTTCGATGAACATTACGCCATGAGACAAAAGGAACCAGTGCGATAGCACCAAATAAACTCCCCATTATCACATTACTGTTGTTCGACTTAAAAAACGTCCCATGCCCACATTCGTGAAGTAATACAAAACATCGAAACATCGATAATCCGAGAAAGATTTCTATCAACCAAAATTGCCAACCAAAGGGTTCAACAATTGTTAACAAAAATAAGCAGCCAGCTATCATCGCTAGCTCAAGCATTGAGATTGTTAAAGCAAGTGAAGAATGAATAGCAAATCCATCTTCTAATTGCACTTGCTCTAATAATTTCACATATTGTTGCTTTTCCATAGTTCTATAGCGACTCGTAAGGTTTGAGGTTATTAATGCAACGCCATTTCAAAGCCAGGCTGATCAGTTATAAAATCTTTATTAGAAAATGAAGAGTCTGTGTGTTTAAAAACTCGTAATTCAAAATCAGTTTTTCGATATCTGAAAGAGCGAAAAGCCTTAATTAATGGAGAGCCTTCAACCAGCATCGTAGACATCATATGCAATCGATCTTGTCTTAAGTCATGGTAGATTGCTTTCAATAGTGAGCTGAGTAAATTTGGATCTTCATTCTCAACTTCAACATGCGTTAGCGTTGTATAATTAAAACATTCTCCAGCCTTTGGTAGTGGCTCAAAATTCCTTAGCTTTGCCTCCAAGTTATAAATTGCTTTAAGTATTCGCATATGTCCATGATAGGCTAGCAAGCGCGTTTTTCTCAGCTCACAATTATTCCATGGGGCGGCAGTCGCTATTATTTTCTGATTATCGTCTCGAATAATATAAAAATCATTAATAGAAAACCCGGGCCACAGGTCAATTCGCTTTTTTAGAGTATCCGCGTCTTGCTGCAAACCGAATACTTTTTGCTTAGAATGTCGCTGTAAATACTCTGAAATTTCCTCTAAGTCATTTTCTGTTGCCCGTTCCACGCGATGAGCAGAAGGCCTAACCTTGCCAACAAACTGTATTGACATCATTGAGTAACGACTCATCACTTCTGAACCATTAAACTTAGTAGCATTGATACCTTTTTTATTGGTACTTATCACAGCACAATGAAATATTTCGACCTGATATAAATGCTTGATGACATTAATGAAATGATGAAAAATAGGTGTAAGCTTAATCTTCTTACGGTGGCCTGCTTTTACTCTAAGATCACAGGCATAAGCAACATCCATTAGTTGACCACCAAACCAACCTTTACGAATGACAAAACTAACACAACCAACAACCTCTTCACCTTTCTCTATAATAAATGTAATAACCTCGCCCAAATGCATGCGAAGAAGGTCGAAAAAATTTTCACCTCGTTCCTCGATGAGTGGCATAGCACCTTCAGAGTGAATACTCTCTAATAGTTGACCAAGCGGTTTTGAATCGTGATTTGTTGCCATTCTCACTTGATAATTTTGAAAGGTTTTAATTATATCCAAAAGGTTATCTCCCGGGTTCTGGGACTGGGCTTTTTTAGAGTTTGATCGGATTCTTCATAATCGCGAAGAGACTCAATATATAGGTGAAGTGTGTCTGCCTGAGTACTCTTAAACTTGGGAGGAGCTTCGCGAAATGACTGTCCTTGATTGGCCATGATATCGACGTCTTGATTAATTACTTGCTTTGTATACCAAGGTAACCATACTGGTGCGAAATAATTTAGCAATCCAAGTTTATAACTAATACATGTGTAGACACGGGTTTTTAACGCAGATATCGGAGTGCAGGTGCTGGTGATAACGAATCCTCGTTCCGGTTCATTATTTTTTGGATTACGCCACAAATAATCGACTCTCGTATTATTCGGCATATAAAACTTATCGGTGTGAAATAACGGGCGCTTATTCGGATTGAGTATCCGATCGGTAAAGCCAATTTCATCTTGCTCCTGGTAATAAGTCACCAGCACACTGTTTTCCGTGCGCTCTACCGTCGCGTCGACTTGTTTACGCGATCGACTTCTAAACCACCCTTTATGGACAAAAACGGTATGAGGTACATCCATAAAGTTTTCTGCTAGGCTGGTTACGTTATTATCGAAATCAGTCACCATATAATAGGTGCCCCAATCTTTAGTATTATAAAAAGGCATATTGAATGGCCTTTTTTTGGCATCAGGCTCTTTGTCGAATCCCATCCAAACCCAAATAAGACCTTCCTGCTCAATAACAGGAAAAAACTCCACTTTTCTATTGTTAAAGGCTTTGCCATGTTCACTTTCTGATGGAACATTAATGCAGTCACCCAGCTCGTTAAATTCCCAACCATGATAAGGACATTTGATACAATCTTCTTTAACACCTATTTCACCCGTACTTAACATCACATTACGATGAGAGCACCGGTCTCGTAAGGCGACAGCAGAACCATCTTTCTTCCGCCATAACACGATTCGAGTATCCATAATGACCACCGATTGCGGTTTCTTACGTGTCACTTTTTTACTAAGCATTGCGGCATACCAATATTCGGATAATTTTCCGCAAGTTTCACGTAAGGGTTCTTGATACTGGAGCATGCTAACTTCCTACTTCGATGTTTCTTTGTTCTAGCTGAGGGTTGTGATGAGCAAAAATAGAGTGCCAATCAACTCGTGTTTCTAGAGCGATTGGTTTAATGTCACCCAGTTTTATTCCGCGGCTTTGTAGCGTTGATTGATAAGTCATCCAGCCTCGATAAACTCTTCGCCACATAAGAGGCTGTAACTGCTGTAAACGCTGAGCGTATTGATAGTGATGGGATTGAGACAAACTTCGCTCGACCAAGTCGCTCCAGGTATCAATCACCATATTACTTTGAGTACTCTCAATGTATAGACAATACTTACCTGGAATATCTCTGGGTGGAGTGAGCAAGGCAAAATCGGGTTTAAATCCTGTGACATTAGAGGCGTATGCCATCGCTTTTTCGACCAAGCCGCTATGTATTTTTTCGCCAGCTAAATCACTTATGTGATCCAATTTACCGACAAACTGAATTTTCGGTGTCGTACCGACATATCCAATACACTCAACAATATCTTGTAATTGATAACGATACAGTCCGCCTTGTGTCGTCACCACTGGAATATATTGCTGCCCCTTAATCAACTCATGACTTAAACAAGTTTCTTGCCGATCTGTACCTAAAGGTAAAAACTCTAGAAAATGACTGCCTATCGCTAAAACATGACCTAGAGGATTCCTAGTATTTGGTTCGGTATTATTAATTTCATGTTTATCAAAACTATCAGTTTCATGCCACGGAATTGATACCACACATTCCGTTGTTAATAATCCTTTTCCTTGAATCGGGGTATTAGGAAAATAATTACCAAGAACGCTAGCAAATCTTTGAGAAATACCATCTGTCCAACATGAAATCAAACCCAAATTCGACCATATATGCTCAAAATCTACTTCTCCAACACCCGTTACTCGAAATATTTCTGCTCGACGAGATGGAGTTAAGGCATGAGTGAGCTCTTTAAAATTATTATTAATAAATTCTAAAAGAACCGTTAAGAACGTAGGGCTCCATACAGATATCAAGGAAAGATCGCGTGTTTGCAACAATTTTAATGCTGTTGCAAACTGCCATTCATGCTCATTCTTAATACAACGAACGGAGCTTGGTACGGCCATTATTTTGTTTATAAACCAACGACTTACTGGATCGAAATACTCGCTATCATCGTTCATTCCGACGGGAATTGTGCTTTGATAAACTTCTTGTTCATGAGCTGGAGAAACAGACCAGTAGTGTTGACCAGTGAATGCCTTTGGGTAAGCGAGACTTAAATTCCACAACCAAGGTTTAGTTGCTGAATTAAACGCATCAAGTAAAGACTGTGTATAAGGAATCAGTTTTTGCGGGCCACTCGAACCACTAGTGGGCTCAAAAAAACGAACGGATTCCGCTGTTAACTGATTGCTCTCACCTACCCGAATGCTATCTATATAATTAACATAGTCTTCATATTTTGTGAGTGGTACGCGAGAACGGTATTGACTGACATCTTTGATACTATCAAAAGAGTATTCTCGACCGAAAATGGACGTCTCATTCTTTTTCACTATTGATTTTAGAAGACATTCTTGTGTTACTTGAGGATGGAAAAGTGAATTCGAAAAGCACTTTCCTTTGCTTTTCAAACTCAATTGATAAACACGATGCAGTGCTTTCAGTGAAACGCTCATACTATGTCTTTCTTAGCCGACGAACTAACTTTTTGACCAGTTTGAAAGGATAGCCCCAAACTAATGAAGCGTTAACCAGTCCCAAACAACATAATTCATTACCAACCGAATGCTTAGGATTAGTTTTAACAAAAAAATCGATATCCGGAAAACGACGTAACTCGCTCGTTACTGGAGCTACAGCTTGCTTCAACTTGCCTGCTTGCTCAGAAAACTCTAATGTTCCTGTTTCCGCTCGCCAAGCATCGGCAAACATTCTCTCAGACAAATAGGCGATTATATTCTTAATATTTGAAGGCATGTCTTGAAAGTGGCATGGCCAATACGCGTTAAAATTACGACTAAGCAATAAATAGGTTTTGTAACCTTTCGAAATTAAATACCAATACACTGGTATAAAAGGATGTTTTATAAACTCTTTAAAAAGGTACAAATAAAAGCGCTTTTGTAACGCTGTTTGCCCCCAATAAGCCTGAGCTATAATGGTATCTCCAGAGAAAATCACCCGAGCCCTTTGACCATCAACCTCTATATAAAAGCTCTTAATCGTCGAAAAGCCTTGTATTCTTTTCTGTCTATCCAGAAGAAGAATGACCCGACTTTTATCATATAGATCATTGAGGAACTTATCGTATGTAACATCATCATAATAACTTTCAAATAAAAGCCACATTTCAATGACTTGCTTTTCAGTTAACGACTGTACGCTTAAATCAACGGATGAAAGTTTGGCAAACTTACTATTATCTAAACTAACTGAATTTGCTGAATTGGAAAGTTCCACAAAATCGCCCCATTTTTGTCCCAATCGATGTTTCCTGAAGCGTTTTTTATATGCCCCAAAATTGGCGTGAAGGCTAATACAACTTTGCGAATTGAGTCAACAGTAATAATACAGCGAAGTTTTACCACAAATGACAGGATATACTGCGTAAGAATAATTATTATCATTTAGATTATTGTAAAGAACATCGAATTTCAAAAATACATTAACTCTAAACTGACCAATCATTCCTTAAGAATTAAGACGTTATTGACTTTATACGGCATTTGTTTTCAGTCGACTCTAATATCGAATTTATCGAAAAATCTCCATTACCCAAAAATCCCAAAATAATTCCATCAAAAAAACTACGACTTACCGACAAGCTTTTCAAATTTTTAAAACAGTATTTTTCAGCGAACAGTCGTTTTTTTTACTAGTGCAGTATAGCGACACATAAAATATACACAGTTAAATAATCCGACAACATCTATACAACACATCAAGTCTCGTTTGTTATTTTCAGCCAAATCAAACATACCATTCGTCTCGCTCTCTCGAAGCTCGAGCTCTAAAATATCGAAACTATAACTCTCTAAAATAGATCCAATCGGAATTAAATCACAATTAGCGGATACCAAAGTTCAACAATAGAAACCACTAGCATTTACAATAAAGTACAGATAACAAACTCAACCCAAAGGGAAAATATTTTAGTAGTTCTTTTCATTCGAGCTATTATCTTATGAAGCCCACGGATAGCTATCGATTTTCACTAACTCTTATTTAAAAATACAATACTCAGAAAAAGAACTCTATAAATCATTAGAATCCAACTGTGACGTAAGAAGCTCTTTAGTTGTAAAGCTTTAAGATATATTATCATATAAATATTTTTTAAGATTAGAAATAAAATAACGAGGCGACTTCTTTAATTAAAAAATAAGAACATAGCTTAATTTAAAAGCGAGAGAATTATATTTTTATGATATACCACTCATCAGCGAACAAAGCTTTCAGATAACCCTTCCTCAAAAAATTGGACGAAAAGAATTTAAAATCACCATTAATTACTCCAACCATCCTTGCTCGAGTAAACTTCGCAACTCAAATACAGGTGTAAAAAAACATCTACTAGGGCAGAAAAAAATTTGAAAAACCTACTTTTACATTGTACAAAAATCAATTTTTTCCAAATACATAAAGCAACTTATTTATCAGCTTTAAGGGATAAGCAACTATCCCAAAAAACTTAACGTAACTTCGGCAACAATACTCATTTTCCTCCGAATACAATGGATTTACAGTCTCCAATGTATCTATCGAAGTGAAGCCAGAACTCTCTTTATTTTTATCTTTTACAGCAACTGCATCATCTAAATTTAAATTTTTCACAACAGTCCCTCTCAGCTTTGCTTACAAAGCGCCCTCTTTAAGCACGCTAATGCATAATTTAACTGATAAAAAGGCTAATACAACCGCTGGAATTCCGTCAACCGTTACTACAGAGCGCTAATCGATGGTATAAACCTGGGTTTTGACATAAATAACATGCCTATTATTTAGCGTACTTAATTCGAGAAACGATTCCTTATGATTTCATTAAGAAAATTAAAGAGTCAATCCATTGCCACGAAAGGTTTCAAAGCGAATTGAGAGTTATTCTAGTATCAGCTCTAATTGATACCACTTAACAAAAAATATCAGTTAACTAAAAATCCCAATCGATTAACCTAATTCCAAACAGGATTCATCGACAATATTTTCAAATTCTTGAAATAGTATTTTTTTGATATGAAAATTATTTTTTGTTAACGCAACATTGTGGAAAATAGATTATCGTTATACCTGCGTTAAAAATGTATACACCATCAAATAATTTCAATAAAGAAAAGTAAATTCAATTGTATGTCAGACTCTTAGAAGACGACTAACATTTGAGGCCCTTTAACATAAACGATAGTACCACTACCTATTCACTCAGCCAACCCTAATTACTACCAAAATAACTTTAAAGAAAGACAATTAATCGGCACTCTATTTGTCATTGACGGTTCCTCATCGCCTGAAGGTCTAGCCGACGCTGTCTTTACTAAATTTCAACCACACGAGTTTTAGCGATATCATCGTGTAAACAGTTATGGTCTTTACGAAAAATTAACAGTGCATCAACAATAGTTATAATACCTCCGATCAATGGAATTTGTGACACAATCCAAATTGGCAATAGTCGTAAAAATAAATAGGTATTGCCACTAACCTGTTTACCCTCGAGTGTAACCACTTTGGTACCACAAATAAGCTTGCCCAACGTTTGTCCTCGGTTATAAATTAAATAACCATTTATCATCAGATACACACCGATACCGATAAAAAATGACATAATTTGATAGAATATCGGCAACTGGCCATCAGAGTCCATTAGTGCATAAAAGCCAAGTAAAAAGAAAATAATCGCAACAGGAATCATCAAAAATATAGTATCGAGCAATGCCCCAAGAAATCTCAGGCCACGATTCGCCAAGTTGAGCTGAGAATTTGTCGGTTGAGTAACATCGGATTCCGGAGTTTTAAATGGATCAGTCATATGAGCACCTCCCGCTCTAATAAATTAGTGCCAATTGAAGTTACTTTCTATTATAGACCAGCAGCCAATAATGGTTTTAGTGATGTGCGATTAGTCAAAGCGATTGAAACTTCCTTATAAATCAGTGGCGACTTATTCGATTCGTTGCGAATATTCAACCAAGACCATCGACGATTTCCTTTTCGTTAAGGAGCTGTCTCGAAGACTTTATCCAGGAAGTCGAAGCTACCCGAACCCGATATTCAAACACTACGACTTTGATTCAATACCTGTTCAGCTAAAAGTCAGCTATCGCACATTATTCTTCCTTCATCTTTCATTCAGGCTTAGGATCTTTCGTTATGCGCTTTATCATTGTTTCATTAATGATTGTTTTATTAACAGGCTGCTACACCATTACTCAAAGTGAAGCCGTTATCTCATCTACCATCAGAAATAATGCCACAGCAATTCCAATTAAAACGCCAAAATACTCATTTTTTGGCAAATACAAAGAACAAGCGTTTGGTCCGTTTTTCGTCACCAACATGAAAGTACGAAGCAAAGACCGAGATCATGACCATGTTGATCTGGGAGATCTGTATCAATATGAAAAGTCCGAGTACTCACAAAAATTTTCATTTAATCTAGCCTACGATTTGGATTCATCCACAGATAGCTGGCGAGTTCGTTGCATACACTACGACTATTTCAAAGCCGTTAGAGTAACAATTGTTACAACAGATCACTCGAGAAAGGCGGGTCTGGATTGCTCAATCACTCATGAAATACATGGTGCTTATTCGCTACGTTATCGTGCTCCGAATCGGTTTGAAGTTTTTTCAGATAAGTTTTCATCTGACAGTAAAGCGCTAATAAATGTTCGTCCTCGGTATGAAATAAAAGAACATCTTGAAAATGAATCCGAGGTGCTTATTAAAACATCGATGACGTCTGACATAACCGGTTATGAATTTCTTGATTCCAATCTGAACTATGTGGCGGGTTTAACAATGGTGGGAGAACCCACTCTTTGGTTAATGGATGGTAACTCCACAGGAATGAATGGGCTTGCTGCAGCGATTAGTTATACTCTGAATTTATACTCAATAAAAAGGAGTTAATAACTATATGATTCAGTAATGTTAACTTAGCTGTCGAGAGTTAATGTTAAACTCATTAACTCTCGAATAATGGTTAATTAAAAATAAAATCTGTTCTCGTTTAACGCTCAACTAAATTCTCTTATAATCGCACTTAATTGTTCCGCAACGTACTGTGGGTCATCACTATTGATGGCCACACACACATTCGACTCATCTGTACCAAGCATTTCGGAGAAAAAGCCGCTTACGCCACGCGCTTTGCGATCAATCTCAAGATAGACATTATACGCATCATCGTCTGGAATCATGATCATTTCTAACTCATCAAGCTTTCCATAAAACTTCCCGGATGTTGGCTTAAATTCAAATTCCTGAACAAAAGGTAACGGAGACAGTCTGCCATCACATCCTTCTGATTCAGCTTCTACAAGTTGAAAACCCAGTTCACTAAGAGCGTCCAACAAGGCCTGTTGAATGTTAGTGGGTTGGATTGTTACATAGTCTTTATCGGACTTATCAAGCGCACTATCAATATCCAAATTGGTTTTCAGCCAAGAGTTAGACTTGCCGTAACTTAAAGGCGCAAACGGTGACAAAGTAAAACTGAAAGGAATCTGTTTAGCTTCGCCTTCTTTAATCACGAAGCTTTCTTCGATAATGACAGAGTTAATTTTTGACGAACGTTCAACAAAGCGCGTATAGGTTTCTTCGTCTTCTTCATATTCTTCTTCGATAAAGTAATTTGAGTATATATCAAGATCAATCTTGTTGATTTCCTGTTCGACTTTACCGCCTTCGATATTAAGCACCCCGCTTACTTCTTGTCCTGGTATCAGTACATCCGTATCAAGTACAGCATCAATTTTTGCCGCACCGATGCCAACCTTCGATAGCATTTTATTTAAAAAAGACACAATATCTCCCTTGTTATTTTTTAATCAATCTATTTTATTTTCTTCATTCTATTAGATAGTTTAGTACCTTAAATTCTCTCTTTATTACACAAGCTGTCAAAGAAACATTCCGATCGATAAATATTGTCTTCCAACAGTACATTTTTATTTACACGGTCAGTAGTATTCTTTTAATCTAAATTGAGCAATCACATTATATTGAGTAGCAGAGGTCAAATAAGCATGTATAAAAATCGTCAGGTGGGTTATCCAATAATTATCATCATGGCATTATCGATCGCTATAACGATTATTGCGACATTGCCACAAATTGGCGTCGAAATATGGTTTGTTACGGCACTCCTTAGTTCTATTATGTTGCTCTTTTCAACTATGACGATTACCATCAAGGATCAAGAAATTCAATGGTACTTTGGCCCCGGATTTTGGAAGAAAAAGCTCCCTCTTACTCAGATTCGTCAAGTTTCAGTAGAAAAAGCTCAGTGGTACCATGGATTTGGTATTCGTCTACGGCTTAATGGATGGATGTACCGAGTTAGCGGTGCTTCGTTGGTTGTTTTAGAACTAGAAAATGGTACTACCGTGAGCTTAGGTACCAACGATTCGGCGCACTTAGTGAGAGCTATTGAAGAAAAGCTAAGCCAGCCGACGGTAGAATCTGCGTTAATTAACGAATAGAACTGGACGAAAACACACGATCGAATGTCTGTTCATCACTCATATTTTAAAGCTACAATGAGTCTTAAGTTATATAAATATCTTATTGTTTTTCTTGGATTAAACTGTAAGCTAACGCGTCAGTTTAAGGCAAAACAAATGCGGATTGTATAAGAGCCACTTCGTTCTTTTAGGTTTTCGGGTAATATTTTATTAAAGGCTGAGACTCCTATTTATCTCATATAGATATTTAGAAAGTGGATAAAATTTAGAGGATTCAGATGGACTTAAAAATTAAAGTACTCGCTGTGGTGTTTGCCATTATCGTTATGGCGGTATATATGCAGCCGAAAAACATTCCTTCAACGGCGCTCCCCACTTACGAAGCAACAACACAAACCGATTCAGGTAAGCGACTCGCCGGTGGACCATGCCAGGCAGAAAAATGCCTTACCATTTATGTCGCGCCCTGGTGTCCCGTGTGTAAACGAACAGCACCAATGATCAATCAATTAGTCCCCGCTGCCGAAGCCAAAGGAATTGAGGTTGATATGATCATTGGATATGACGAAGAATCAAAACTAAAGAGCTACGCCAAAAACCATCCTTTCACTGTTTTGCTAGATACAGAACGCACATTCTTTAATTTAGCCGAAGTTGAAGCTGTACCCTATTTTGCGGTTACCGATACCGATGGAAATGTTTTACAAGAACTCCGTGGCGGCAGTACTAACGTTAATTTTATGCTGGAGCAGTTGGGTCTTTAGCTTTTTATAAGGGCGCTATAGTTTTGCTCTCACTGCAATTGCACCTTGCGCCGTTTTTAATTTTCATTTAAAACACAAGCAAATGCTGATTAGCGAGCTAAATAGCCGCCATCGACATCGATGACTTGTCCCGTAATGAAGCTGGATTATTCTGAAAATAACCATAAGACACAGTCGGCAACTTTAGAAGGCTGTCCGACCCGTTCCATCGGTTGAAACATTGCAAATTATTTTAACGTCTGTTCTTCGTGTTGAGTAATCCGTTCTGCCATTTCAGTATGAATCACCGCCGGACAAACAGCGTTAATTCGCACCCCGCGAGTAGCATATTCTAGCGCAGCAGTACGAGTAAGTTGGATAACCCCTCCTTTGGAAATAGGCAGGTAACGAAGGAAAACCAACTTTGCCTGCAATTGACGCCATATTCACAATTGCACCACCGTTTGTCTGAAGCATTAATGGCAATTCCTACTTCATGCAATGAAATACACCGCTTAAATTAACCGCAATCGTTTTGTGCCAATTCTCGGCTATACATTCTGCGGTTTTTCCTTGAAGTTCTTCAATGCCTGCATTGTTAAAGGCATAGTCCAAACGACCAAATCGAGCTTTAATTTCGGATAATAGCCATTTGACGGAATCTTCCTCGGCAACATTAGCGGCGATAAAATGAGCTTGTTGATCCATTTCGCGAAGAGTTTCAGCCACTTGTTCGCCCCGAGCTTTGTCGATATCCGACAGCACAACGCAATCACCCGTCTGGCAAACGCTTCCGCTGTCGCTTTACCAATACCCGCACTGGTTTCTGTGACTAACACGACGGATTGAATTGATGAATTCATATCTTCCCCCTAGCAAAAAAGTGCACTTCGCTCCGAAGATAACGCTCCCGCCAAAAAAACTTAAACCGGAAAAACTTGAACCAATTACCATCAGTCCCAATATAAAGGCTTTGAAAATGTTGAGTTATAATTTAGATCACAAAAGTGGACGTTTTTCATACGCGTTAACATCAATAATTTGGCTAACTTGAATAGACAAGGTGAAGGTCAACAGCAAGAGTCTAAAACAAAGGTTACATTTAGCAAACAGTCATTAACCGGACAAAGTTTAAAGGTAATTTTTCTCTTGTGAGATAAATCGCAACTGTGGTCTCATGAACGAAGGTAGGACTGTAAAATTGATTGTTCATAAAATAAAAGATTATCGGCATCATCTTTAGTTATTTGTTTATGAGATTCTCCCGCTGTGACATAAAGAGTTGGCTTTACCCCTTAAGAATAACAAGAAAAATAAGAGAAACACTTTAATGCTCCCTGTTTTAACCATTAAAATCATTTTTTCCTGATGAAATATTATTCAAAATCCATAATTCTAATTTTGGGTATTGCACTGCTTAGTTTGGTGAGTGACACCACTGCGGCACCGGCATTAAAGGCGAAAGATTTAACGACTCACTCGCTAAATAAGAATTCTTTTGAATTACGTGCCACGCTGGTCAATCAATTGTTATTTCAAAGTCATAATTCAATTGTTAAGCCAATGTCTACGAGTTTAGATCGCCCGAGTAATTCACGAGCAATTCAAGAAAATGAGATTCATATTACTTTAAGTTGGGCAGTCATCTTAATATTAATACCATCTCTTTTGTGTCTGTTATTGCTCTACAAAAAGATATTCCTTAAAAAGCATACCAAACAATTAAAACAACAATATGAGAAAGAGTTAGAAGAGGCGGTGATTGATCGAACATCACGCTTATTAGAGGATAAAGAAAAGATACTCAATTTGCTGGTTGCAAAATCAAAAGAAATAGAGAATATTTCGCACGAACTTAGAACACCATTAACTATCATTAAAGGTCGAGCAAACCTTCATCTATCGAAAGAAAATTCAGACGATATAAACTCAACCTTTGAAGTCATTGACCATGTATCCAAAAGGCTTTCTACCGTTCTCGATGACTTCTTAGAAATCGGCCGGATAAACACAGCTGTTTCAGAGAATGTATTTAATACTTACTCGATATCCAATCTAATTAAGGACATTTGCTTTGAATTAAGTGCTTACGCCGACCTAAAAAATCAAAGCTTAATTACAAAGGTTTCAGATGATATTTTTCAAACATGCAATATCAAGCAAGTTGAAAAGATGTTGTTAAACCTTATCTCCAACGCCATTAAGTACACTCAGCAAGGCGGTCAAATCACGGTTAACTTAAGTTGTTACGATGATAAGCGATATAAGGTTACCGTGTCAGATAACGGTCCTGGTATTGCGGAAGAAAATATTCCTTATATATTCCGGCGGTTTTACCGCTGTAAAAACCTTGCGACACATTCTGTGTCAGGTTCTGGTATAGGCTTATCTTTCGTCGATGAGGTTGTGAACTTTTACAATGGAAATATTTCGGTGGAAAGTAAACTCGAAGAAGGTTCAATTTTCTCAGTCATCATGCCGCGAGTTGCTGGTACCAGGCAAGAAAACATTGAGATTCATGATTTTGATGCAGAACAGTTATCAATGATGATGAGCGATACGGTTCCCCAAAGTAACAACGACAAATTAGAAAAGGCACCATCCATTACATCCGATAAGGTGGTAAAGAACTCCGATAAGCCGAGTGTTCTCATCGTTGAAGACAATAAACCAATGAGACAACTTTTAAATGATCAGCTAAAAGACCGCTTTAACGTTAGCAGTGCTTGCGATGGAAGTGAAGCTTTGCAACACACATTAAGAGAGCTCCCCGACATTGTTGTTAGTGATATTAACATGCCGTGCATGGATGGCTATACGCTGCTTGATAAAATTAAGAACAATCCGGCGACCAGTCACATTCCCGTTGTTTTAGTCACGGCCAAAAGTTCCTCTTCTGCACGCATTCTGGGCTTTCGTTATAAAGCAGATGCCTATATCAGTAAGCCCTACGACCAAGATGAATTACTGGAAATACTCAGTACCTTATTGTTCAATCGTCAGAAAAGCCAAAAACATGCATTAGAGCAATTGGAGAAAAATGATTCGGTGCAACTGACCCAGCTGGATAAAAAATCACAGTCGGCTATCGATCGCAGCATTGAATGCATTAAAAGTAATTATCACAATCCGGATTTTTCAATCAAAGATTTAGCTGCGTCTATCTATCTGAGTGAACGTCAATTACTAAGAAAATTTCAAGACACACTGGGAATCTCACCACGTGACTATATTAACGATTACCGCCTATCAATCGCACGCCCGATGGTAATTCAAGGTCTGAAGGTAACAGAGGTAGCACTTAAAACGGGATTCAGTTCCGCAGCGTATTTTTCACGTCAATACAAAAAGAAATTTGGTGTGTCACCCAAATCCGATGCCACTAAAACTCACACGCTTAATCATAATTAATGAATTTCCATATCTTCTTATTCAAAAATGTCCTAGTCGAAACTACCTTATTTAAAGGTGTCTTATTCAAAGAGACTCTTCACTATAGAAAGGTATTGAGTTTCGATTTTCTTAAAAACGTAGGAACTTCATAATTTCTACCCTCAAATTCGTCATTCGACATATCACTTGCAGTTTCGCCAGAGTCTACCTCTGAAGTCAATTCGTCTTGATTTCGGCTATCTATTTGACTGGCGGACTTCTCTCTCGATGAATGATGCAATTTGTCCCTCGACGTTTCTGATAACTCCGGCGCAGCACCTAACCCCGTAACAACTAAAGTAACTCGTATTTCTTCATGCAGCTCCGAATTAATAACCGTCCCGACAACAATCGTCGCAGAATCGGAGGCAAACTCAGATATAGCATCGCCGACTTCAGAAAACTCTCCAAGTGATAAATCTAAACCCGCAGTAATATTTACTAGAATACCGCGCGCTTCTTTAAGATCGACTTCTTCCAATAACGGGCTCCGAATCGCTTTTTCTGCTGCCTCCATTGCGCGGTTTTCACCTTTCGCTCGTCCAATCCCAATAACGGAGGACCCCATTTCAGCCATAACCGTTTTAACGTCTGCAAAATCAACATTAATCATGCCGGGGCAAGTGATCAGTTCAGCAATGCCTTGAACCGCACTTAACAAAACACTGTTAGCCGCTCGAAAAGCATTAACCAAACTGGTATCTTTACCCAACACTGATAAAAGTTTTTCATTCGGTATAACAATTAATGCGTCGACTTGTTGCTCGAGAGCCTGGATACCCTCTTCTGCAATTTGCATACGCTTTCGGCCTTCAAATGGAAATGGTTTAGTGACAACTGCCACGGTTAATATTCCTAACTCCCTGGCAACCTCTGCGACAATGGGTGATGCTCCGGTTCCTGTTCCGCCGCCCATTCCAGCCGTTATAAAAACCATATCAGCACCTGTTAGTACTTCAATAATTCGATCTCTATCTTCAATCGCCGCTTGACGACCTTTCTCAGGATTAGCGCCCGAGCCTAATCCATTGGCAACCCGTCGCCCTATCTGCATTAAAGTTTTACAACTTAACGAAGATAACGCCTGTGCATCAGTATTCGCGCATATAAAATCTACGTCTTCAATGTCATTATCAATCATATGATTAACAGCATTACCACCGCCGCCGCCAATACCGATAACTTTAATCGTTGCGTTTTGATTTAAGTGCTCATTTAACTCAAACATTATTCAAACTCCTCAAAGCAAGAAATATTACCGTTTAACCAGTTGCTCTCTTGTTCGCTCCATTAATTTTAATAGGTGACTAACCCAGCGATTCTTTTTCTCGAAGCTGGGCGGTTTAAAAGTAAAATCATGTAATGATGTATATTGATCGTTTGCGTACTTTATAAGTGACGTCGCATTCAGTAAGGAATGATTGTTGATTTCTACTATCGAAGAAACTCCTAGGGGCCTTCCTATTCTTACTGGATATTTCCATCGATGCTCAGCTAAAATATCAATGTCATTTATCGCGCTGCTTCCTCCTGTTAACACAAACCCTTGAAAGAAAGATGATTTATCAATGTGATTTAAAGCAATACTTTCACTGATCCAATCGAACAGCTCGAGTAAACGAAATCCCATAATGTGCAAAATCAGTTCATCCTTTTTAAAGGGCGAGCTACTTTCCTTGTCAGTTTTCAGATGACTGATAAATTTTTCCACATCAAACTGAAATGACTGTTTAATATTTTCTGCCTCTGAAATGGGTACCTGACATATCATAGCGATATCACGAGTAATCGAGTGACCCGCAATAGGTAATGTGATTTTCTTTTCCATTCGACCATGACAAAACATCACAATATTGGTTGTATCGCTGCCAATATCAATCAAACAAACGCCCAACTCTCTTTCTTGTTGAGTTAAAATACTGTAAGCAACGGCAAGTTGAGTATGAATAAATTGGTCGATACTACGTTCATTTCGACTCATACAATAGGTAAGATCTCGACATATTCGTTCACTACAATTAATAATATCGATGTAAGTTGTTAAGCGTGCACCTTGCAAGCCCAACGGCGAGCTTTTGCAAAACTGACTATCAATAAAATAATAATCAGCCAAAGCATGCAAAGTCCTGTAGTCATAAGAAAATACGGTTTTTATTGCGGTTTCAGCAGCATTAAGTACATCCAAATGCTCAACTTGTTGCGAAGGTATACTAGTAACACCCACCGAATGTAACAAACTGACATGTTGATTATCCACACCCATATAAACTGAAAAGACTTCACAGTGAGTCATCAATTCGATGTTTTCAATCGCTCTTTGCAACGAATAAACGAGAGACTCAACGTCCACAATTTGCCCTCGCTTAATTCCTTTCGATGGAACCTCATTTGCGCCAATTATTTTCAATTGACCGTCTTCACTAGTACTGCCAATGACAACGGCTACTTTTGAAGCTCCTACTTCAACGCCAACAAGTAGTCTCTCTTGTGTTTGCTTTGTCATAGGATTACCTTGCTCATCAACCATTTTATTTCCAGACTCGCAAACTATTTATCCAAAAGTTTTACGAACTCTTTCTTTACCCAGCCGGTCTCTTCGACAAAAACTTTATACCAATCGTTACTCTCCTCGAGAATCCAGACTCGTTTACCACGTTTAAGTGGGCCCTTTCGCGGAACTCCTCGAATCGAACTACGAATATTCAACTGTTGTGCAATAACTTCACCCAATTGAATATCGGATTTTTCAGTTTCATTAAGCAGTCCATCTCGATCAATATCCATAAGCTGACGTCGCATGTCTTCGAGCGGAAACGCAGGACCGGGATCAACCTTTCGTCCAGGTGAAATTTCTTCATGACCAACCAACATATTGATCGGATAATGACGTTTCAAAACTAGGATGAGCTCTTTCAATGCTTGAATTTGCGGAATCGAATAGGAACACCAATACTCTTGCGAATTCTTAGTTTCGACTTTAACTACACGACTTGCAGGATAAGTTTTACCGAACCACGCCTGATATTCATCACCAACTCTGACCAACTTTCCTGGATTAACCAACTCGATTCCAATGGAGAAATTATTAAAGTTGCTTTTTCCTTTATATTTACTTTTGCCCGCATGCCAAGCTACTTGGTTAAAAGGAACTAATTGAGCCATTTCTCCTTCTTCACCAACAACAACATGAGCGGATGCTCGAGCTTGTTTGTCACATAACCAGTTAACGGTACCAGCGAGTGAATCATTGCCAGAGTAATGAATAACAATTGCACTGGGTAATGATTCCATAACCTCCCCGACATTAATCGATTCGTGAAACGGAATGTCTTTTAATCGGTGAGAAGCTATCATCCAACAACTCCAGAATTTTTTTGACCTGTAATTAATCGTGTAATTTTATTAGATGCACCAATTTTTTCTGCTGAACGCCCAATACTCCAGGTCGCAACAATTCCAGACCAGCCAGCCCAAAACTCCCACGGTAAATCTGGTAACGGTGTAGCATCCATAGATGTAATTCGAGCCAAAATAGGAAAAATCATATAATTAATTGCGATCATTAATAAACCAAAATAGACCAACATTGGGCGAGCTCGCTTGGTAAACTTGTCATCTTGATTAAGCTCTGAAGTGAGTATCTCTTGCTTTGCCTGTTGCTCGGAGCGAAGTGTTTGCTCGATCTCTGATTCACGTTTATGCACCAAACTCGCCATACGAAGTTTAAAAGCATCTCGCTCTTCGTCCGTAGTAATGAATTGATCTGCGACTCGGGTAATACTCGTAATCAGAGAATCTGTTCCCGAACCAAATATATCCGTCAAAAAGCTCATATTAGAAACCTCCTAGTATCAATACACTAGCCCATTTAATGCTCGCTATTTCAAGCAATAGAAACTAGAGAATGACTTTATTTGAAATTAGATATTGAGAATATTACTTCTTATAACTTTTGCCTGACTATCGTCATAAGTTATCGATGAAGGCTTTAATTTGTGAGAACCACTCATTTCTATTTAAAAAAGCGAGTACAACAACGGATAACACTAGCTTTGAGACAATAAAGGCTTTTTTATGCAGTAATAATTTCTTAAACCAAGGATAATTCTTTTCTTTGTATCGGTGTTTAATATAGCCACTATAAAACTCAAATTGTCGACCAACTTTTTTTTGATCAGTAATAACTTCACCTGATAAACTGTCAATTCGCGAAACTTCTTCACAATATCGGCGCCATAGATAGTTTGCATCCACTCCCTTATAAAAGGATTTTATTAATCCGCAGACAAGATTTTCAAACTGAGATTGTTTTTTCCCTTTTTTAGAGTAAATCCACCGTAATTTACCAAAATGGAGCTGTTTTCGGTCGTCTTGATGTTTTGACTTAGAATAGAATTGACGTAGCAACATTAACTTATCTTTATAGCTTAATCGATTTCTCACTAAACTCGATTCAATCAGTGCATGATAAGGAGCAAAATACGTCCCAAACAAATAAGCAATCTGAAATACGATTTCAGTAACGGGCTCTCGATTTATCGTATGTTGGCTAATACAAAGTTCAATTTTTAGATACTTCGGCCACCCGGAATCCAATAGCTTCATTAAGTCATCAAATCGTTGCAGATCACCAACTTCAATAAAAGAAGGTTTACTTTGCGTCTTCGCACTTAAGTAAACTTTAAGTTCATTTGAGTCGCTCGGCGTATCGACGACTCTTATTCGTATAGGCTGATAGCTTAGATCAGTCAGCCAACCTAGTTCATGATTCGTTCTCAATACTTGTATGAACTGCTTAACTATTTTTTTAACTTTTTGATCAGCCGTATCTTTATAATAAGAGCTCAGTTTTCGTTCATCACTCTGAATAGTCCGCGTCTGTTTTTGTTCATCGCAATGCTTTAAATTTCTAATATTTTCTTTGGAGTAAACACTCTGACTCGATGGTTTCGGTTGAGACTTCTGCGACGTTACAACGTGACTAATATCTTGATTACTATCAAAAAGATTCTCAGATTGTCCAGGACACTCTCGCTCGCTCGCTCCCCAGTTCACATTCTTAAATAAGGTATCTGGGACATGCCAGTTTTTTAGTTTGATAGATGGTAGAATATAGTCGCTAGATTCGTCATCAATGTTCAATTCTTTTTGGTTATTTTCCTTCATGACTGAATAATCGCTTTTCTATTTGAATTAATATTCTTTGGAATATATCTATTGTAAATCGATAGAAATATTGGATGTAACATCTTTCTGTAACGAGTCTTTTTCTAAGAGACTCAATTTCTAAATCAAGATGTGCCAAAGGTTATTAATCAATGAGTTTATGGAATAGCCCTATATGCCAGGATTACTTTTCCTAAAGTTTTTGCGAGGACTAATTCAAAGGCAAAATAATGTTTTACTCGTAATTATAGATTGCTTTCTTGTTAAGTATTTGATCCGGGAAGATGCTTTGCAAATTCAACACTCGTTTCTTTTTCTAACTCATTTTTACCAATCAACGATTCTTTATTGGTGGACTGCCCAATATTCCTATCTAAAGCATCTTTAACTTTTGGAGTATTGAATGGAAAATCTTGAATTTCAGAGTCACTATGCGTTGTTGTGTAAGCTTGTTGTAACTGCTCATTGATCTTTCCTACGAGTTCATAGACAACTTTGAAGGGTAATTCAACTATTGAATTAAGGGTTATCTCAGCTTGCATGATGTTCAGCTCAATTTCGACTTTCTCACTCTCTTTAAGCTGACTCACTTTTTCTTTTATATTGTCGATTGCATGAAATACATCTTTATAGATATGTTCAGAAAGACTATCGACAATGATTTTCGCTTCGTTTGCATTAACTTTTGCTGTAATTAATTTATTAATTGACATGGGATGACCTCATTTTTTTATTAATTGGAGTATTAAAGAAATAAAAAAGCCGGCAAACTGCCGGCTTTGGGAAGCGAATAATGGTTGGTAAATTAGAATATTATTCACATGGTACTGTCGAACTATCTGTCCAACCTTTGCTTAGAATGTCTTTCTCTTGATATAAGTTGAATATATCAAATCAATAATCACCTTAAAAACTATTGTACTTTTCTGGCCAGTTAACATCATAAGAAGACATAAGCTATGTCTTATATTCAGAAAGCACCTATATACGATATTTTCACTGGAAAGAGATTGCTTTTTAATTGCTTGATTTACGTGAGAGTAATGCTATGGGTAGTGGGTACTACTCCAAGAATAGAAATATTTAAACTAATTTTGTTTCACTTGTCAAACAGATATTTTAAAAATATAAAAATCAGTGAAACCAACTTCTGGCGATAAACCAATTTTCTTTTAAGAATAGTTCAAAAGTTGGATAAGCATTAGCATCAGATACCACAAAATAATTGAGGTTCAATAATTAACATCGAAAAGTCGTAAGCTCCAGGAGTTCATCAATAGCATATAATGTTTGAATGTTTTATGCGCACACTTATATCTAAGCCCAGAATTCCAAGTGATACTAAGTCGAAGCGCTACACATCACGTTTCCTCAAATGCCGACACAACCTTTTAAATAGCCACTCGATAGGTCTCTTGGTGTAAAGCTAATCGAGTTCATTAGATAACAACTTCTACCTTTAACGCTGTCTTCTTTAGGCACATCTCTATTAGCCAAACGCTCTGAACTACGGATATTTGTATTTAACAGACAAATACATGCACAGAAAAGACAGCCCTTTAAACCTTTGTTTTAACTCATATTTATTTCTGTAGACTGCAGATAATCAAGAACATTAAACGTGAAATAAGCGGTAGAGGACTTTTATATGTCAGAACAACTTTTAACAAAATTATCGATTCGAGGGAGTAATTTACGCTCTATGGCACGTGGAAAAGTCGACATCAATGGCTATGATATTGCCGCATCTTTAGCCTATGGGCGTTTATCAAAAGAAGCCTATTATTTTGCTCGCTCGAAATATTGCGATGATATGGAATCCGCTAACTTACTGCTGGTATTTTTCAATCGGTTTGTTAGCGCGAAATTATCCGAACTAGGCTTATCCCAACCTTTTGAGTTTGTGCAAGGAATGAGCAAACTCATGTTAATTGAATCCGTTTTAGGAACCGAATGTGTGCCTTGCAAAGGAAAAGGTTTCCTCCATATTGAGGATGAACTCATCGATTGCAATAAATGTTCGCGAACCGGGAAAGCGAGTTTATCGCAAAGAAAACGCGCAGAGATTGTTGGGGTCTCTCTATCTTCCTGGCATAGAAATTGGAATCAATACTTGCCAGAGTTTTTCAGTCATACCCAAGAATTAGCCAGTCAGATCAACCGTCACATTCATCGCCAATTAGCGTACGACTAAGAGCAAGTAAAGTTTGGGTGATTACGAATAGCCTGTATGAATTGGAAACTATAAAATTGAACACGTAACAATCAAAACGAGCGGTTTTGAAAGAGTATCAGTCGTTGATAGTATAGGCATCCTTGCGTGATAAGTCCGTATAAAAATTAATGAAAGTGATTGACTTAGCGGCAATCATTTAAGTTAAAGTCAAAAGTAGCTGTGCTAACCTTGTTGCCAATGTTAGAGCTTTCCTCAAGCAGGATGCCTCTTTCTGTCGCAACTATTTGATTGCTCTGAAACAATGGTGGTCGTCCGACGAGCAACGATGACGCACCTTGAAATGAGGCAATACCCGTTTTGTATTGAATCTCTCCTTGTGAGTCTATGTAAACTAATTGCCCACCGACAAAATCGGCAGCTAAAATACCGTCACAATGTGGAACCAAGTCATCATAAACGGTCAAGCGACTAACAAACGATTGGGCCATAGTTATTGTGGCATTGCCTGAAAGATCGATTCGTTTAATATTACCTAGATCAGTAAACCAAAGCCCATCATTCAACCATTTGATACCATTAGGGTGGTAAACATTTTCATCTTGTGCAGCCCACTCCGAATGAATCAAATCAACAACTTGTAGACTCTCTGATAAATCAACCTTGACGATTGAGCCACTGCCAAAATAAGCCGTGTTTGCAATATACAATGTGTCCTTACCGTTACTGGTTAATCCATTTGGCAAATCGTATTCACTGATATCTGCAATGGTACTTAAGTGTCGATTCGGATCATTGAGATCCAGAACATACAAATACTTTTTCGCATCTTGAAATTTAATTTCATAACACAATGTATAAATGTAATGAGAGATTTGGGTAATTCCGGCAAAGCCGCAGTCAAACTCATTCAGCTTCTCTAATGAATAGGAACCTTCAGATTTTTTCATCTCGAAAAAACCAACACCCGATGAAACGAAAAGCCTTCCCGATTCCGTAAAATGTAAATTTTCCGCCTCGGGCAATCTAACCACCGTTTCTTTGGTATAACAGCCGCTAATAATGAGTCCTGCTATCAGACAAAAACACAACTTGAACTTCATAATCACTCCTGTAATCGTTTTATTAATTTTCTTATTTAACACCTTGCTCATATTGTTCGACTAAATTTAAACGTCCTTGTCCAATCATCACTTTTTAAAGCTAAAAACAACTTCAGAACAGTATCATGTTTTTAAGCTTGAGCTCTGTAGGAAGTTCTTAGGCTAAACTGAGATATCATGAACGTTTATTTTTGAGATAAAGTAAAAAACATCACTAAAGAACCGTAATACAAGAAAAAACCTTGAGATAAATCTCACTAATAAGTCAATCCTTTGTCACTACCAGCGACTCTTATTGCTAATTGAATTTAAATAACTTTTATAATGGATACTGATTTCATAGAGTCAACTACTCTTTACGTAACGTCACAAACCAACACCTTTCTCTCTCGTTTCAGGAGATCTACAATGCACTTAATTAAATCATTCTTTCGTTTGATCTTATTAATGATTGCATCTAACCTCGCAATCATTCAGCTGGCGCAAGCAGCTCCCTATTCAGGAACAATATTTTTTGATCCAGACATCGTCACCGAAGATGACGTCAGTTTATTTTCAAACATTGTCTACACTGGAAGAGGACAAAGGACCGTTTACGATAGGCGCTCATCAGGCAATGTAACGATTAATGCTTATCTATTTCAAATAACCTTCAGCAATGGACAAACCTGCGAAGCACAAGTTAATCCAGAGTTCGGAAGAGAGTCTGCCCGAGTGGAAGCTGAAAAATACGCTCGCTATATCGGTCAGTTACCACTGAGTGTGCGAAATGATTTGACGCATTTTATTATTCATAAAGGCAACAATCCGTGGTCTGGTTGGGACAATTGGATATTAATTCATACGGGTAAAACACCCGAATATTTACGCCTTGGCATTGTTGAAGAAACCATCATCCATGAGGGAGTTCATGCCACGCTCGATCGCTATCATCAAAACAATGCTAATTGGCAAAATTCACAAAGTCGAGATGGTCGCTTTATTTCAGATTATGGGGAGGAATACCCCGTCAGAGAAGACTTTGCTGAAACCTATCTTACCTGGTTAGCAGTACGTGTAAAAAGAGATAGAATTTCTTCAAGCGATTTTAATACCATCACCTCTACGGTCCCTAACCGACTATCCTATTTGGATAACCAAGGTTTTGATCTTTACCCTTTAAGTTCACAATCCCAATCTCTTGCGGAGCTCCAATCTCCCAGTCCAGGCTCTCGTTTGACTAATAGTTCAGAAACGTTTCGCTGGAGTTCGATTGACTCCGATATATGGTTATCTGTAGGTACCGAACAAGGTGGAAATTCCATCTATGATCGTAACGTTAGCGGATTAACTCAACAAAGAGTGGACAACTTACCGACTAATGGAAGCTCGGTTTATGTCAGACTTTGGACTTACGTAGATAACAGTTGGAAATACAAGGACTATGACTTTTCAACGGGTGGTGGAACTCATTCGGGCTTAGCTCAAATTACAGCACCACGACCCAACTCAACCATTGAAAATACCAGTGTTGTTTTCGAATGGAGTTCAACGAATAATGATGTCTGGCTTTCTGTTGGCGATGCATCAGGAGGCAATAATTTTTTTAACCGCAATGTTAGTGGGCAAAACAGTCAAAGAGTCAATAATCTGATTATTAATGGAGACAACATCTATGTACGACTGTGGACCTGGTATCAAAACCGATGGCAATATGAAGACTATACGTATCAAACTGTCAGCAATCAGGACGGATTAGCAAGGTTAACTTCTCCCGATCCAAACTCAGTCATTAGAGGTGGTGCAACAACCTTTCGGTGGACACCCATCGATAACGATGTTTGGTTGTCGGTTGGTTCCTCTCAGGGTGGTAAAGATCTTTTTGATAAAAAAGTTGCTGGACAACAAGGTCAATATGTCGATAATTTGCCAACGAATGGCCGAACCATCTATTTGAGACTCTGGACCTGGTACCAAAGTCGATGGCAATACATCGATTACCAATTTTCTTCGGCGAGTCGTTAGCAAAAGTTACCAATGGAGTTCAGCTTTAAAGAAACATCACAAGAATAGTCATTCGAACTCCTGCTTCTTAAATGAAGTTTGGTTTAAATTTCGCCCAGTGATTCTGGGCGATATTATGACTCAACAAATGACAAGAATTCTTTAAACGCAGAGCTCGCTTTTATAATATTTGATGAAGTTTACCAACGAGATTTTGCTTCGGTATCTTTATCGTTCGCATCCACCCATCGCTCACCTTCTGGCGTTCTTTCTTTCTTCCAAAATGGCGCTTCCGTCTTCAAATAATCCATTATAAATTGTGCAGCTTGAAAGCTGGCTTCTCGATGTTGAGAGGTAACACCGACAAAAACAATTTGGTCGTTAATACTAAGACTTCCTATGCGGTGTATAAGTTTTACCCGACCCAATTGCCAACGGCTTTTTGCTTGCTCAACAATTCTCTGTAGCGCTTTTTCTGTCATCGCCGGATAATGCTCTAGCTGCAAATTGAGAATTTTTGAACCCTGATTCATATCTCTAACCAGTCCAACGAAAAATACAACCGCTCCATCCTTTCCATTATCATTGATAAGAGCCCGATATTCATCGGCAACATTAAAATCATCTTCCGTTACTCGGATCATAATCG
Organism: Pleionea sediminis; assembly: GCF_007570825.1. Taxonomy (GTDB): domain Bacteria; phylum Pseudomonadota; class Gammaproteobacteria; order Enterobacterales; family Kangiellaceae; genus Pleionea; species Pleionea sediminis. The sequence continues at coordinate 122,045 of NZ_SUNB01000008.1, forward strand.
ATACTCTTCTCGCACAATAGCTAAATGACTTAGCCGCCAGTCACCGGAGGAAAAAAGGCGACCTCTGCATCGTCAGGTATCTTAAAGTTATCATTAACCAGCTCTTGATTTACCGCCGATAAAACTTTGCCCTCGAGTACCGGAATGAACTGAGGATCATATTTGATTAAAGCCTTTTTTAGTTCAGCAACGGTTGTCACATCATCCAACGAAAAGATCATTGAATCACAGCCCACTTTTTCACGTAGAGAAGCAAAAAATAAGACTTTAATCACGTTGCCAATCTCCACTCTGCCCTCCCTTTTTTTCCAATACTTTGATTCCTTCAATCGTCATTGTTTTATCGACAGCTTTACACATATCAAATAAGGTTAATGCTGCGACACTCACGGCCGTTAAAGCTTCCATTTCAACGCCCGTTCGTCCAGTTAACTTACAGCGACTGCAAATACGAATCCGCTGATTGTCTGGTTGGATTTCAAAGTCTACTTGTACTTTGCTCAGCGCTAAAGGATGGCATAGAGGAATTAATTGACTGCATTGTTTTGCGCCTTGAATACCTGCTATTCGAGCAACGGCTAAAACATCGCCTTTAGCATGACCACCGGATTCAATTAATGACAGAGTACTTGACTGCATCTTTATATAACCTTCCGCAGTTGCGATTCTCACGCTGTTTGGCTTTTCCGAAACATCAACCATCGATGCTTCACCCTTCGAATTGATATGAGTCAGTGAAGACGAAGTATTTTTACTGATAGTCGCCATTAGTTACCGCTCTCACTCTCATCAATAACGTTAACTTGTTTTAAATGGGTCACAAAATTACAAGGTTTATAGGTACTATCTAATTGCTCTTTAATAATAGAATCCCAAGCAGTGCGGCACGCATTGGTTGACCCTGGCATACAAAAGATGACCGTTCCATTAGCAAAGCCTGCCACAGCTCGCGACTGAATGGTTGATGTGCCAATTTGTTGATAAGAAATTTGACGAAAAAGTTCACCAAAGCCTTCAACCTCTTTATCAAATAGAACACTGAGTGCTTCTGGCGTTGAGTCTCGCGCAGTAAAGCCCGTACCACCAGTAACCAATACCGCTTGAATATTTGAAGAGGCAATCCAGCGAGAAACAAGCGCTCTTAATTGATAAATATCATCTTTTACAATGCAATGTTCCGTCACTGTGTGTCCGGCTTCGCGAACATTATCAGCCAGCAGCTGACCCGATGTATCATTTTCGATTGACCGTGTATCAGAAACGGTTAACACAGCAATATTTAACGAAATTTTAGTTGGTGTTTTATTATTTTTAGTCATCATACATACATCAATGTTTTAATAATAGAAGTTGTCTTTAATAGTCTTCTTTTGAGAGTTGCTTCAAACGCTCAAGATCGTCGGGTGTATTTACGTTCATTAAATTTTGGGGTCGTTCACAATCAATAGCTACTGCATTAATCTCGGCTAAAAAAGTACGGACGGAACAATCCGAACTTTCATCATTAAGCACGCGCTCCAAATAATCGATGTATTGCTCTTCCCAGGTTATCACCATCGGAAAAAAACTGTCTTTAAAATAGACATTCGAATGATAATCGGACTCTGATACTAAGTCAGCAAGCAGAGATTCATGCAACAATGGCATATCAACAGGAATTATTAGTAGTTTATTGACCGAGATTGATTTTGCAACGCTATAGATTCCTGCTAGAGGGCCTTTGTCGAGATGGTTGTCAGGAATACCATCATGTTCTTTGCCACTCACGATAACTTTTCGACACCCTACTTTCATTAAAATCTCTAAGGCATGATCCAACCAACTCTGTAAAGGTTTAACAGGATGTTGAATTAACGCTTTATCTTTTTGCATCCGAGTTGAAGAGCCGCCGGCTAAAACGATTCCGATCATAAATAAAGGTTAGCCTCCCAACATTGATAAGTGCTTTGTCGATCCGGTGAAGCCATCGTGCAATAAATGCGATGCTTCCTTTTGTGTGACATAACATCGAATTTTATCGACTAACGTTTCTATATTCTCTGGCTCACACCATTGTCGAAGAGGTATACCATGTTCACCAAATAAACAAAGATGTAAATTTCCATGAGAAGAAATACGCAATCGATTACAGCTGGAGCAAAAGTCATTATCGTAGGGCATAATTAAACCGATTCGCCCCTTAAACTCCGAATGCTGAAACTCTTGGGCAGGTCCCGCCGTTTGGCTCCGCAGAACTCGAGTCCAACCGGTTTGCAACAAATGCTTTTTTATCGGTAAACCGGAGACGTGATTATCTTTGAAAAACTCAAAGTTATCGCCTGTTTGCATTAATTCGATGAGCCGTAACGTTACCGGCTTATTCTTAAGCCAATCTAAATACGCTTGAAGATCATTATAATTGAATTGGCGCATCAAAACCGTATTGATCTTTATTGATTTGAGACCCAATGTTTGCGCATAAGAAATCCCATTTAATATCTCATCCAAACGATCATGTCCTGTGATAGCTGCAAACATTTTCGGATCGAAACTATCAATGCTGACATTCAATCGATCCAGTCCAGCATCAACCCAATCGGACACTCGCTGCTTTAAGTTATAACCGTTTGTAGTCACGGCTACAGATTCAATACCAGGCGTATTCTTACACAGTGAAATGATGTCGGGTAAATCTTTTCTAATTGATGGTTCCCCACCAGTGATGCGAACCTTTTTGGTGCCCAGCTGAGCAAACGCTTGAACGATAGATTGAATTTCTGAAAGTTGAAGCGCACAAGTTTCAGCCTGAGCTTTTGGCTTTTCATAACCATTAGGTAGGCAATAGTTGCACTTAAAATTACAGACGTCAGTAATCGATAATCGCAAATAGTGAAATTCGCGACCCTGTTGATCTTGTAACATATCACACCTTTCCAAATACGGGAGGCTAAGTCATTTCTACCTTAACCCTGGTAACAACTCTATGATTCTTTCTCAATTACTTTTGATTGAGAATCAAAGTTGTTACGGCGGAATAAACTTATCGAGATATCATCTTCACAAGAAAACTCTATAATGTTATCAGCGACTTAGCTCAAACAGCTCGGAGTTTATGTCGCACCACTATACGCTTGTTTAACAACAAACGAAACAATCGAATCAAGAAAATAAGCAAGAAGAAATGAAGGCTAAAAGATAGATACTACCTAAACAGTAAGAATGACATTACAAATTGCATAATGAGTCCAGTAATGACAGACAGGCTTGTCCTGACAGAAATGTTAACGTTTTTTTGTCAGGATAAGCCTTATTGCTAACTAAAATAAATCAAGATTTAAAAACAATAGATTAACGAACGTCATTCCATGGACCTCGTGGCCAGGTTTTCTCGCACCAGTCAATTAAGTCGCTTAATACATTTTCAGGTACTCCGAGCTCTCGAAATTTCGGAATAACACGGTATGTATTTCGCCCTTGAAATTGTCCGAGGTCAAAAGAACAACGAGAACCACAGGGTGAAAAATCAGTACTATTGCGTGGCTGAACTTTTCTATTATGAGTTGCATTTGCCCAGTCTTGAGCCGTAGCGTTATTGGCATCTTCGACAAAATCCTCTAGCATGGCTTGAATTAAATAACGCCACAACGTTCTACCAACACTCGACTGAGTATCCGTATTGGTGGTACGGCGTGCTGTGCCATAATACACATAAGGCTGCGCGGTTCTTAAATCTAATCCGGCTTCAACACCATAACGTCCGTTGGTTTGCAATTGTCGTTGTTTAATCATAGTGGCCCAAAATTTAAATCCTTGTGGAATCCCCGAAAAACGTTGTAGCAGTTCTACATGACTGTATGTGTAAGCAAAATGCGAAGGCATGCTGCGGCGATACCCAGTATTAAGAATCATATTAAGATGATACCAAGTGCTACTTTCAAATATTCCCAACATTTCGCTTTGTGAAAAGAAAAATCGCCCCTGAGTACCAGTAAAATGCGGTGGTCTATCAAAGACATTACGACCATCAGCAACCCAGCCACGAGGTTCACTACCATCAACGCAGCGACCGTCAGAGCAGACCGGATGTGTCATTGTTGCCGATTGCTCTTCAAGATTCATCGAGTGCATGATTTCCCACATCTTAACCGACGTCCAGGCCGTTAACCCTCGTTTAGCATCTTCAATTCGGTGTAAAGCAGTATTCGAGTTCTCAATACTGTTACAGTTATTCAAATTTACATTAGGTATTGGCAATCTAATAGTGCGCAACACATCGTTACTTATGGCACGCATGATGTCACCATTTTGACAAATCACACCTTTTCGAAACCACTGTTTAACATCTCTAGCTAATGCTCCTATTGTTGAAGGATTTGGATTTGAACGTGCGTCTTCGTAAAGTTTTTTATAATACGGCATACCGACATTGCGACCGCGATAATCGGATCGAATTGCAGTTGCATTAATGTCAAAAGCATCATCAGGATGCACAATAGGCAGCCATTGATTCCACTCAGGCATTGGCATATTCATGGGTAGTTCACGAAAATTTAATTTGCCATACCGATCAACCACGCGACGGACGTCGTTTAACAACGTTCCATTTGGAAATAAGTAAGGCGCAATATCTTGATCTCGATCTAAAATTGCGTCGACACCTGCGCCGGCGGCCCATTCATAAACTGGACGATTGTCCAGTCCTGGGCCAGGTTGATAAGCAGGGTTCCACGGACGAGCTTGATCGACAACAGGAATATTTAAGCTGCGAATATACGACGCAATTTTTTCTCCCTCGGCTTGCGTTAAACCATGGAACTTTGAGCGTTCGATAATAGATTCATTCGAAAAATTAAAATACTTTAAGTCACGACCATCTTCTGCGTGACAATCGGCGCAGGATGCTCGCATTTCACCATTCATGGAACCGCTTCCATTTCCGCGCCCATCAAGACTGTCTAGCCAAGGATCATACAAGCGATTTCTGGCGCGCCATAATGATGCTCCTTCAGCAATTTCAGAGACTGATGATCGCGGTGCTTCCCAATCTGCTGGATTATCATGATTAAAATCATTTTCACTCCATACTTTTTGACTCAGGTTACCATTGCGCAATAAATTTAAATCGATAATTCGAAATCCTATACTTGGATTTTCGGCATCTTTATGTTCGAACGTCAAAACATTTTGACCACGTCGAAGTCCATTGATGGGAACAGTCATTCTTACAGTTCTAAATCCACCACCGATACCACCATAATCGGCTTCTCCGCCAATAACATTAATCTGTGAATTCCCATAAACACGACCATTTTCTGTAAAATGTTTTAACGCAATGGGTGAACCATCATTAATACGAACGGATGCTTTCACTTTATTGGTATTTCTATCGAGACGAACGTCATGATATCCACAGGCGTTACATCGTAAGTATAAATGTGTAATATCATCTGGATTGTTCAATTCAAAACTTACTTGCTGAGTTGTTCCCGAAGGGCCAAATACTTCAACGGGTAATGATATCGCTCCGGTATTACCACCACCGGAACCGTCATCATCTCCATTATCGACAACATGAATTATTACAGGTGCGCTATCCAGCAATTGATCGCTTGAATTTTTACTACGAACGACCAGTGTATGAGTTCCTATACTCAATCCATCAACTGAAAACTGATAGGGTTCACTCTTATCTAAACTGTGATAACTTCCATTAATCCATAATCGTACCGCTTTGATCCCTTCAGGATCAAAAATATTGGTAGTCACCAACAATCGCTCACCACTTTGAATAGAACTTTCATTAGCAGGTGATGTAATTTTGGTTGAAGCACTTTGTACCTCTTTTACCCTAATTAAAACGACGTCACTATCGTTTGCTTCGCCATTTATATCTCGTGTCCTCACCATTAATGAATGATCACCGGAGGAAAGACCAGAAACCATAAATTCAAACGGTGGTGATTGATCAATATCGTAGTAGGAATCATCAATCCACAGTCGAAGCGCCTCAATACCATCGGGATCAAAGGCATCTACCGAAACCATAAAACTTTCACCGTTTTCTATTTCCGTGCCATTACTCGGAGATGTGATTTCTGTATAAGGTTGTGGATTAATAACTTGCACGGTGACCGGCTCACTATCAATCGCTTGACCGTTGGTACTCTTAACTCGAACCATTAACGTATGTTCGCCTTCACTTAACTCCGAAATATTAAAGTTAAATGGTGGCGATTGATCAATTCCATAATAAGTGCCATCAAGCCACAAACGTGCAACTGAAACTCCGTTTGGGTCAAAGGCATCAACAGTAACGTTTATCTGTTCGCCAACATCTATCTCTGCTCCTTGAGTTGGTGCTGTGATTATCGTATAAGGCTGTTGCTCAACAACTTGAATTACGACAGTTTCACTATCCGTTGCATTGCCTTTGTTATCTTTAGTACGCACCATCAATCGATGCTCGCCCTCACTCAAATTATCGAGAGTGAACTGAAAAGGTGCACTTGTATCAATGTTCTGGTAACTACCGTTTAACCATAATCTGGCAACACTCACACCATCATCGTCTTCTGCATCAACCATCACCTGAACGTTCGAACCAAAGTTCACTACGCTATTTTGTTGCGGTGACGTAATTCGAGTGTAGTTATCGGCAGATAAAGAAATGGTACTTAAGAGACTTAAAAAAATGAGAAAAGATTTCATAGCCACAGAGCTCCTAAAGCCTGAATGGTTGGTCCAGCCCAATCACCTTACGTCACTTCAAAAAATCTTTACGAAGAAAAATATTCATTAAGAGAGAGCCAATTAATGTCAATTACTTTTATGAAACGACTATCAACTCAAACTAGCAGCCGACAAATTTCAAAACCATTGATTTTTTAGAAAGCTCTTAAACTTGTGATAGAATTAAAAAACGATATGTGAACCAAGTTCACTTTTAACAGGCAGAATTTTTAAGAATAATAAATCAAATCGTCAAACGCTAACTCGCGTTATATTTCAACAATAAAATATTTATTTAGAAATTGGTTAAAGCAACATTATGTTTACTAAAACAATATCATTGTTGCAATAAAACAACCGTTGTTAAATGGCAACCGCAGATGATTGATGACCATTGTTAATTCAAAATCGTAATATAAAGAAGTAGTCATACTTCATGATACTAATTTAAAATCTGGTATAACTGAGTGGACAACTTTAATCTTAAAACTGCTTATCAATTATTTTAGAGAGCTCAAATTCTGGGATCGGTTTACTGTATAAGTATCCTTGCATTATTTCACATCCCATTGTCTCTAAATACTCAGCATGTTCGTTTGTTTCAACGCCTTCTGCCACCAACCTAAGCTCAAGTCCTTTTGCCATTTGAATAATCGCAGCGATAATCGCTTGATCAACAGAGCTGTGTAACATATTTTTCACAAAACTCTGATCTATTTTTAGCACATCCAATGGAAATCCCTTGATATAAGATAAACTGGAGTATCCCGTTCCGAAGTCATCTAGAGCAATTTTAACCCCTAATGATTTCAACTCATTAATTATATTGGTCGCATTCTCTGTATCGTTTGCCAAGACGCTTTCTGTAATTTCAAATTCAATCTGTTCTGGTTTTACTTGTGATTGAATCAATATATTCTTCACCTCATCAATAAAATCAACGTCTTCAAACTGAACGATTGAAATATTAATCGCAACTCGAAAACCAGGATTAAAATCGTGCCAAACTTTTGCTTGTCGGCAAGCTTCTTTTAACACCCACTTTCCCAGTGGAAGTATCAATCCAGTATCCTCGGCTAAGGGAATAAAGTCCAATGGGTTAATTAGACTTCCATCGGGTTTTCGCCAACGAACTAAGGCTTCAGCGCCCACCATATTACCTGTTTTAACGTCTACTTTCGGCTGATAATGGACCTCAAATTCTCGATTCTTTGCTTGATGCTTTAGCGCGACCTCTAGCTCCTTTTTTAATAGCAATCGCTTTTCGATTTCTTGGCTATAAAACTGAAACCCATCTCGCCCATTCTTCTTAGCTGTGAACATTGCTGCGTCAGCATGTCGATACAGTTCATCCAAATCGTGACTATCGTCAGGACTAATTGCAATCCCTAAACTAACCGTTAAACGAAAACTATGCTCATCAAGCTTCCAGTCTTGATCAAAAACTTCAAACAGCCGACTGACAAAACGAGTGATTTCAGTTGTAGTGTTAACTTCAGAGAGCAGAATAATAAACTCATCTCCACCTTGTCGGCACAAGGTGTCATCTTCTCGGAGAATCCCAGACAACTCGTGAGAAACCATTTTAATCATGCGGTCGCCGGCATCATGGCCCAGTGTTTCATTGATATTTTTAAAGTGATCGATATCGAATAATAATAATGCTACTTTGCGTTTTGTCCGACGAGATTTCTGAAGGGCCTGCATTGCCCTATCACGCAAAAGCAGTCGATTTGGCAAATTAGTTAATACATCATGCTGGGCGATATGAGTCATTTTAATGGCCATTGCCCGAGCTTCACTGACATCATGAAATACGATAATCGCCCCAGTGACTTCGCCAAGATGATTCCGAATCGGAGCAGCTGAGTCTTCAACTTCCAAAGTGGTGCCTTCACCTTTCATTAATTTACAGTTTAAGGTCATTCCGGCTGTGCGACCTTCTTCCAAAGCAATTCTTATCGGATTTCTTAAAACTTGTTCTGTGTCGCCATCTTGTAATGGCATTATTATCTCTATTGGTTGACCTGCTGCTTCTTGTGATGTCCATCCCGTCATATCTTCTGCGATGGGATTAAGAAAAGTCACATTTCCATCGAGATCAGTCGCAATAACAGCATCACCAATTGAATTTAAAGTAACTCGAATTCTCTCTTTCTCGTTGATCAGGGCTTCTTCTGCAATTTTTCGCTGAGTAATGTCTGATATCAACATTAAAAAGCCCTTCTTCGCTCCTTCAATCGAGCGCGGAACTAAAGTTATTTGACCGTAAATATTATTTTTTCCAGATTGACCACAAGGAATATCCAATACGGAGTGCTTTCCTTCATTAAGTGATTCAATGGATTCTTTGAGCAATTCATGGCCCGATTCTGGTAATACATCCCAAATGGACTGACCACGCATTTGGTCGGCTTTTATTCCAAACCAGGTACCTAAAACATCATTACAGAACACGTTGTTCAAGTCAGGATCCCAATAGGCAACGAATGCTGGTAAAGTACGAACTAACAACGACAAATCTTCTGCAGCGCGACGAATTTGATGCTTTTGTGCTTGTAAAGTGAGTTGAGTTTTAACGCGTGCTCGAGTTACCGACAAGTTAATCGGCTTTTGAATAAAATCGACACCACCCGACTCAAGCGCTTGAATTTCATGATCATTAGCTGAATGACCCGTAACAAATATCACCGATGCATCATCAAAATTGGGTTTCGACTTGAGCTGCTCTAACACCTGATAACCATTGATATCTGGCATTTCAATATCAAGCAGTATGACTTCTGGCCGACATTCCGTTGCTTTATTCAGTGCAGCAATACCATTTTTGGCAAAATAAATTTGACCGAGATCTTTAACCGCATCATTAAGAACATGTAGATTGGCTGGCTCATCGTCGACAATCAGAATTGACGGTACTTTTTCTATATCGGCCTGCATACATTAATGTCCATTTGAGATACTTTCTATTCGCAAAACTCAGCGAAAAGAGTCCTTACCCCTAAAAATAAAGCTGTTATGCCTCCCATGGGCTTACTCAGCGCATGGGATACCCTTTTCTAAAAATAGTCCAATCGTCTAATTTGTCTATAATAGGGCTAGAAGGAACTTAAACATTAATTGACAATTGCGATTAGCATCATTATTTGAATGACTGAATATCATCAGTTTATGCAACAACAATGGTAAGAGATTGCTATTTTGCTGATCACTCTGCTCCTAGAGGAAGTAAAATGAACAATTTATCACGTTACTTTATTTTATTAACTTTAGGTTCATTTCTTATTGCCTCGCTTGGTCTTTACTTGGTTTTCCAATATTCTCTAAACCAACAGTTAGCCTCCGCTTCCGAAGAAATGACCGTTGACCTTGACTCAAGAAAAAGGATACTTCTTTCTCGCTTAAAAGACCTAAAAAGCGATATCCTGTTTCTGAATAGTACACCGCCCATTCAAGGTATTGTAAGAGCGTCTGCTAATAATGATGTCGACCCAGTTGACAATAGCTCTACGGAACTTTGGAAACAACGCTTACAAACTATTTATAAAAGTTACCTTGAAACACAAGAAGGAGCTTATCAGGTAAGATATGTAGGTATTACTGACGAGGGTATGGAATTAGTTCGAGTTGAAAAGACAGAAAATCGAATTTTCTCGTACCACAAAAACCAGCTTCAACCCAAAGCTCATCGAGATTACTTTAATGATATTTTGCAACCAAACAGAAAGGGTATTTACTTTTCTTCCATTAACTTAAACCGAGAAAATAAGACTTTACAAATTCCATACTTGCCAACATTGAGAATTGCTAATCGAGTATATGACGTTAATGGAGAACCTTTTGGCTTTGTCATAATTAACTTTTCGGTTATTGAGCTATTTCAACAACTCAGTGCAGATCTAAATGACCATCAAAGTTTTTATATCACCAATGCAACGGATGACTTTTTATATCATCCAAACAATGACAAGAGCTTCCGGTTTGATATAGGAGTGCCTTATCGCTGGACTGATGAGTTTTCTTCAACTGAAGATGATAATAAAAGTGAATACTCTTTATTTATTCAAAAAGGCCACAATCAAAGTGAAAACAAATTTTTAATCTTAAAAGAGCAAGTTTCAATAGATGGAGCAAATAACGTTATCAATCTTCATTCGGCCATACCTTATAAGGTCATACTCGGTGGTGCATATCAGAATACACTGTTATCACTAATTGGCCTACTAATTGCTGTTGCTATTTTATCGGCCTACTTTTTTATCTATCGACAATCAACTCAACGAAAGATTCTTGTTTCGCGCGAAAAGGCACGTAACAGCGCCGTTGTTGAGGGTAGTCGAGATGCCATAATTAGTGTTTCATTATCCGGTAAGATTCAAGATTGGAATCAAGGAGCAACCGAACTTTTTGGATACAATAAGCGTGATGCTATTGGTCGGTTTACTCAGGAGACCTTTCTTCCCCATGAAAACATTAATGAAGAAAAAAATATTCGCGACAATTTGATTCGTGGCGAAAACATTGAGCCTTATGAGTCGGAAAGACAGTGCAAAGATGGACGGAGAATTCCAGTATCGATTTCTGTATCACCTATCAAAGATGAGAAAGGAAAAGTTATTGGTATTTCAAAAATCATCAGAGATATTTCCCAACAAAGAAAGGCTGCTCAAGCTATTGAAGAGCTCAATCAATCTTTAGAACAACAAGTTGAAGAACGTACTCAACAGATCTACGAATACCATGCGTTACAAAATGCCATTCTTCAAAATGCAGGTCATGCGATAATAGCCACCGACACTCAAGGTATCATTACACTATTTAATCCAGCCGCTGAACAATTACTGGGTTACTCAGCTGATGAACTCATTGGAAAAAAAAGTCCAGCCATTTTTCATCTAGAAGAAGAAATTGTCGCTAGAGCCGAAGAGTTTTCAAGTGAGCTGAGTCAAACTATTAAACCAGGATTTGATGTCTTTACAATTAAAACGCAATTAAAATTAAAGAACGAACATCAGTGGACTTATGTGACGAAAAATGGCACTTACATTCCAGTGAGCTTGTCAGTAACAGCATTGTACGACAAGGAAGGACAGATTTCTGGTTACCTCGGACTAGCATCAGATATCACCGAAATGATCAATAATCGAAAGGCGATTGAATTAGCTCATGACCAATTAACTCGTGCAGCCGAGGTCGCCCAACTGGGTATTTGGCAATGGAATGTAGAACTCAATAAGCTCACCTGGAACGATCATATGTATGAAATTTACGATTTAAGCCCTGATAAGGAAGTTACATACAATGACTGGTATGAAAGTGTAATTGAAGAACAACGAGATACAAAAGCTCAAGAATTAACTACCGCTCTGGAAGGAGGAAAACCTTTTGATACGACATTTACCATCATTACCCCAAACAATGAAAAACGTGTTATCAGAGCAACAGCACAGGTAGAGCGAGATAATCATGGCAATCCGACACAAGTTTTAGGTATAAACCGGGATATTACCGATCAGGTTCATTATGAAGAAACTTTAAGGCATGCAAAACAAGCCTCCGACCAAGCCAGTAAAATCAAGTCAGAATTTGTCGCTAATATGAGTCATGAAATTCGTACACCTATGAATGCTATTATTGGCTTACAACAACTCCTCTATCGAACCAAACTGGATGAAAAACAAATTGAATATGTTCGTAAATCTGAAGCCGCAGCTGATGCTTTATTAAGAATCATCAATGACATTCTTGACTTTTCGAAAATCGAGTCTGGAAAGTTAGAAATTGAACCACATCCGTTTGCAGTTACCGATCTTATCGATAATTTAAGTTCTGTTTTAACCTCTAACTTAGGAGACAAAAACATTGAGTTGCTGTTTGACCTTGACCCCAAAATTCCCGACTTTATTTCCCAAGACTCTCTGAGACTGCAACAAGTACTGGTAAACCTTGCTGGCAATGCGATTAAATTTACCAATAATGGATTTGTTAGGCTCAAACTCAGTCTAGTTGAAGATAACGCACAGCAAGCTTTGTTTTGCCAAGTTAAAGATACAGGAATTGGAATCGCTCAGGATAAGCTCAATTACATATTTGACGACTTTACTCAAGCTGAAGCATCTACAGAGCGGAATTATGGCGGTACTGGTTTGGGCTTGGCTATTTCAAAAAAGCTAATTGAGTTAATGGGTGGAAAGATCAAAGTAACCAGCACTTTAAATGAAGGTAGCTGCTTCGAGTTCACTATACCATTTGAAACATGTGAAAAACAAATCGGCCATCAGCTCGACAGAAAGATTGAAAATCTTAATGTTTTAATTATTGATGATTTAACCGAAGCACGTGAAGCGCTATCAAATACAGCGGAGTCTTTGGGTTGGCGTGTCACTGAATATGATAATCCACTCAAAGCAATAGATGAGTTCGAAAACACCGAACCAAACAAGCGCTACGACATTGTACTTATGGATTGGGATATGCCATCGCTTAATGGTTGGGACGCGAGTGTTAGGTTAAAGGATATCATTAAAGGAAAATATGATTTAAAAATAATCATAGTGTCTGCATTTGGCCAACAACTAAAGCTTCCCTCACATAAACGCGGAAAGAAAATAATTGAAGGAGTCATTGAAAAACCTGTTAGTCCATCGACACTCGTGAATAAAGTTTCCGAGTTATTTTCAGGTAGTAGCACTGAACGTCAAATTCACATTCCTCATTCTAAACGCCTTAGTGATCTTAGAGTTTTATTAGTTGAAGATAATGCCGTCAATCGTATGGTAGCAAGAGATATACTTAAAGCAGAAGGAGCCATGATTACCGAAGCCGAAGATGGAATGATTGCCCTCGATATTCTCAAAAATGGTAAACAGTCTTTTGACGTTGTTTTAATGGATATACAAATGCCTGGCATCAGCGGTTATCAAGCAACTGAAAAAATCAGAAATGAATTAAAACTAATCGACTTACCAATTATTGCTATGACCGCTAATGTAATGAAAGAAGATGTGGAGCGCTCGCTGTCATCGGGCATGAATGCACATGTAGGAAAGCCCTTTCATATTGATGAGTTGGTTTCAACGGTATTTAGTTGTTTACACCATGAATCACAGAACATATTAGACGCTATACACCCTACTAACATGTCAACTTCTGAGAATATAGAAACGAGTAACGATAATAAAAACAAAATCAAGTCAGAGGAACGTCAGCAAGATAATCAAGAAGTTATCATCGATGAAGCATCAGCAATAAATCGCTTGCAAGGTTCCCGAAAACTCTACGACAAAACCGTTAATATGTTTATTTCCACCACACCCAAATTGTTTGATGACATAGCTGACAATTGGACGAACGACATTGAAAAGCTTGAAGTTAACCAACGAGCTTTGCATACACTAAAGGGTCTCGCTGCAACCGTAGGTGCCAACCAACTATCAAATTTAGCAAAAGAAATTGAGCATAAAGTCAAAGTAAGAAATAGCACTGAATATGAACAAAACTTACTAAGCCTAAAGAAAGTTTATAATGACAGTGTCGAAGCTCTGACTAGTTCTGAAGATAAAAAACAAAGTAACTTAAATCAGTTAAGTCCTCACGATGTCATTGAACGCATTGGAAACATTGTGCCGTTACTAAACAGCTCAAATATGAAAGCTATTGAACTTCTGAATGATTTGGAAGGATCTATCCCGCATTCTTACAGTTCTGAGTTTCAAGCCATTATGCGCACAGCTAATAACCTTGAGTTTTCTGAGGCTGCGAAACTGTGTGAGCAACTCGAGCGGATGCTCGACCAGGATAAAAGAGCATCAGCTTAATCATTTTTATAAAATTCATCTTCAGAATTATATTTATTATAAGTCAGCTAAAGCCAAAATCCTGATATCAACTTGATTCAAAATGATCGATAATACTTCTGTACTTTAATTATCACAAACCTGTATTTATTTACTCCCAGAAAGTCTAAGCCAGACCATTCGAAAGTCAAAATGATTCTCTTTAAAAATGGACTACTTTTCAAAATAAAGAATCGCAGCACACTTTTAATGTCAATATTTTCCTAAGCTTAAAACGAGTATTAGGAAATCCCTAAAACTCGCTATTTCAACCTGTTCCCAATCTAAGGGGGCAACTAGCAATAAGAACTCAGAGTTCTAAACAACTATTCACTCCAGCTTTCTGTAACTTGAGTTGTCTTAACCCACCAGAAAAAGGCAGGATCGCTATGTACACAAAATTACTTTTTAGACTTATTAAATTTTATTGTTTAACTTCAATTTTTTCAGCATCCCTGTTAGCAAATCAAGCGATACGTCAGCCAACGGAAATACCAGGACATTATAATGTTCAATATTACAAACCGCTTTATTTGCAAAATCCATCCATCCAACTTCACATCTATGGCACAGCCGGTGTTTCCGATTGGATGCTAAACAATGTATCTTATATGGCACAAAATATGATTAACAATATGAGAAGCTCCTCTAACCGGTCTCGATTTAATAATCACCATATTTTTGTTATCACAGATAATGATCCTGACGTACCCTATTCCTCATTACCAGGCCATAAAAATACAGGAACCGTTGGCTTCACTATTTTAAATCAAACTATCATTTGCGCCGAAGCAGTCGATACACTATATCCAAACTTACCTCCAACATGGCGGGCCTGGGATACTCCCATTCATGAATTTGGTCATGCCATTGAACATACCCTAGGGTTAGAAGGGCAATCCGATTCTGTTTTTCGAGCCGCGGAAAGTAATTATAACAGTAGTGTTGCGCGTGAATATTTTTCTTGGAATACGGAGCACTGGTTTGATGCAAGTCTCAGCACTAACAACAGTGGTCAAACACTTCAAAGCAAACGCTCTGCGATGAAACAAGGCATATTTCAATATTTTAATAGCATTTTCAATTACAATAGCAATTGGAAACCAACTTGCGCGGGGCGTCCCGATCCTGGAACGGGTGGCAACGGTGGAACCATTAATTTGTCGAGCTTAGTCGGTTCATACGAACGTCGACCTATTCAAAACGACTGGCATAAAGTATCCATCACCCGAGAAAATACCAACACCTTACGCTGGACAAATGCAGCGGGACGCAGTTGGCTCATTAATTACACCGATGGTCGATTATCAACAACAAATAACAGTCCTTACGGCGCACAAGTTGTAGAAGTTCAATTCAACAGTAACAACCAACCCATTAGCTTAAGATTTAACGGTGGAACTTATACTAAAGTTGCGGGTGGCTCTGGTGGTATAAATAAGTCTAACTTTATTGGTCAATACTCTCGCTTGCCTGTCGAAAATGGTTGGCACCAGGTTGAAATAAGTCTCGATAATAGTGGCGAGTTACTATGGAGCAATAACTCAGGATACAGTTGGCGTCTTCTTTTCAACAATAATCAATTGCGAACTGGCAATGATTGCCCTTACGGAGCTCAAACAATTGAGGTTTCTGTCAACAATAATCAAGTGTCATCACTTAGGTTTTTAACTGGAAACTATATCAAAACCAACAATAATGGGTTACAGGCTGAAGACTTTGTCGGTCAATATGCGCGTTATCCCATTCAAAATGATTGGCATCAAGTAACAATAACCTTAGACTCATCCGGCAGCTTGATATGGAGAAATAATGCTGGATATGAATGGCCTTTAATGTATTCAAATGAACAATTAACGACACTCGCCAACTCACCGTATGGCGCACAAAATCTTAACTTTACTCAGAGTGCAAATGGAGAAGTCGAGTCGCTTGAATTCAATTATGATAACTACACTAAAATAGACTAACGGTAACTAGCCGTAAGACAAAACACTAAGTATTCCTCTTACGGCTAGTAATTAATTCTTACAGTCAGATTTAAATAACATCATTCAATTTTATCGACCAATTTATTCTTTATATCCAAAACTACCAGAAACTAATATTCAATGACGAATATTTGCACGGTCGGTAAAAGATATATCAATTCAAGATTCTAATAAACTTTTTAATTATTAGAATCTTGTTCTATATTTATTGCATCACTAAATTGGATTATCCCGTGACAAGACACTCTTTAATCGCTTTAATATTACCTTTTTTAGGCCTTCCTCTTAGCGCTGAAGACTCACTTCGGATTAGCGGTTTTGGAACTTTGGGTGGTGTCTATGTTGATTCAAAATACTACGGTTACAGAAAGGACGTTTCCTACAAAGATGGAGTATTTGATGGAGAGTTTGATCTTAAAGCAAATAGCGTGCTTGGCATTCAGTTCGACTACCAATTAAATTCAGAATGGGATCTAAGTTATCAAGCAGTTTATCGTGGACAACATGATTTAACGCTCGATTCGGCGTCGAATTTAGCTTTTATACGCTATAAGCCGAGCGCAAACTGGACGGTTCGAACAGGTCGAATAGGTTTCGACCTTTTTCAATTAACGGAATATCGAGATATAGGTTTTGCCTATCCTTGGGCGAAAACGCCTTCTGAAGTGTACGGTATCATTGGTACACGCTCATTGGATGGTTTTGACGCAAGTTTTACCCATCCTATCGGTGAAACAACATTTAATTTAAAATTTTCAGCAGGAAAATCAGATACAGTCACCGTAGGTTATGAAACTCAAGAAGTCGAAACCATTACGCTCAATGACATATACAATATCACATTAGGCCTGGAAACTTTTGACTGGTATATAAAGGCTAAGCATACAGAAGTCGAATTCGATAATAATATTGAGTTACTCGATCAATTAATTGGCGCACTAAATACCATTCCTTCCATTGTTTGGCCCGATGCAGAAACGCTCGCCAACGGTATTGGATTAGAAGGCACTTCGGCTAAATACAGTTCGCTAAGTGCCAGTTACACCTTTGGAAACTTTGTCGCTTCAGGAGAACTTTCAAAAATCTCGGGTAAAAGCTTACTCGTTCGAGACTTAAATAACGGCTATATCAGCACCAGTTATTTATTGAATGACCACACGCTTTACATGACTTTTGGCAAAACCAGTGCCGACGAGTACCAATTAGGAACCAATGTTATTATCACCCTACCTCCAGACCTACAACCTCTGGCATTCGGAGTAAACACTGCACTTAGCTTTTTATCGTCCAACCAACGAAGTTACTCTGTGGGATGGCGCTGGAATTTTGATGAGCAAATGGCATTTAAACTTCAGTGGGAAAGAACCAAGATTGAAGAAAATGGCGGAACCTTGTGGCGCCGAAAAGATAACGTGATCGGACTTCCTGAAGATACCGTTAATGCCTTATTTATTAACCTGGACTTTATTTTTTGATGATTAGAGTTACCAGAGTACTGGCACTAACCACTTTTCTTATTCTTTCACCCCTGGTGAGAGCAGATACTCTTGTCGTTATCGTCAATACGGAAAACTCAACAAACTCAATGACGAAAAATCAATTAATAGATGTTTTTATGGGCAAATATGTTGCGTTCGACAATGGGAGCCGAGCTCAACCTCTGGATAATATCGATCCCAGCGAAGTGAAAACCCAGTTTTATCAGAAGTTAGTCGGTCTCTCCCTGGCCAGGGTTAATGCCTACTGGTCAAGAATTAAGTTTACAGGTCGCGCGCGCCCTCCTCTAGAACTCGACTCAAATGAAACCGTTATTAATTATGTGACTGAAAATACGAATGCGATTGGCTATATTCCTAAAAGTCAGGCTAGTTCACAAGTTAAAATCATATACACTTTTGAGAACTAACACTGCTTTATACACAACACTCCCCTCTATAGAAGTAGACTTATCAAAAAGCTTATAAATATCTATTTTGTGAAGTTAAGCAAATTATTTTATTTAATTTTTTGACCGACCATATTGAAATATTAAATTCTTTATCTTCCAAACTATCAAAAACACACTTTTTCTAATCATGTTATATTAATTAACTTCCTATTTGATACAGTCAAAAAAACTTATCAAAAGCTTATATTTCCCGTTCAATAATGACGCCATAGTGGTTTGTGAACAAAATCCCAATTTGATCTTTGATTAAAGTCTATCTTTCGACAAAACATAAAATGATAACTGCACTTTGTGAACAATTAGTTGCTTTGAGTTATCAAAAATATATTCCTATTAAATTGACGAGGATAAAACCATGTTGAAAACAGCGATTGGTAAATCACTGTTAATTCTGCTGACAAGTTTCACAGCAGGACATTCAGTTGCAACAGAAACTCACAGTAATAAGTATTGTGATAAAACCTTTCAACTTCAAAGTGAATTAAATGGTAGATACTTGGCTTTAAATGACCGTACCTTTGATTTAACCGGTAATCGAGATCGGCGACTCACATTAACCATAGAATGCAATTTTAGAAATGACGAGTTCACATTCCATAGAGTACGGAACAATGACAAGCAATATATGTGGGCAAAAGATACGAGTGAAATTCGCAACGATAGAGGTCATCCAGGAAACAGTGGCAAATGGCACTTAAAGAAATGGGGAAATGGCACCTTTAGTTTAATATCGGCCAAATTTAATGATCGATACCTCTCTGTAGACTCGGGAGAAAATTTTTCATTAGTGAATCCATCAAACTCAGGTGTTTTGCCCAATGAGCTTTTCAAAATTCGCTTTACTGATGGCAACAACAATGATGATGACAATGACGACAACGACAATACCCCCGATCCACGAGGTGACAGGCTTCAGGTTAAAATAGGCGGTCAATGGAAATACGCCTATTGCGACAATAACAATATCCCTCGAGTATCGAGTCAACCGCGCGATGAATGGTTGTTCAGAGGCAGACTTTTAAAATATCAAAAAAGAAACAACAAAGTCTTGTATTGTGACGAAATGAAAGTCGATAAGTGTGTTTGTAATAACCGCGGTAATCGAGTTCATGGAATTGATGGGCCTCCTGAATCGAGCCTGGATCTACCCAATGGCGCACCCTTCTTCCCAGATATTGGTCGAGGTACTTGTTTTTCGATTGATAACAACGACCGTATTGTAACTATAAAGTCTTATCGAAATGATTACGATCACTGTCCATCATGGCGCGTTCGGTAATTGAGGTAATTGTTTTTTCAGTTTATCAACAATTCTCCGACAGTGGTTGATAACTCTTTCGGGGGCTTTTGGGAATGCCTCTCTCACGTCATGGACGACACGACTGCTAAGCCCCCTTTTTTTGCCACTTAATAAAATTCAAAAAAACGCTCCTTGTCGTTTTCTCAAAACGATACCATCATCTCATAAGCATTAAGAGTGAACGCTTTTATTCAGTAGGCTCAATGCAATCATCATACAATAAATTTGGACCCGTTTTGTACCAAGGATAACCATCGGGCGAAACAATCCACCTCGGATCGGGATTACCGTCAGGGCCCATTCCTTCAACAGGAAGCTCCCCATTTTTGACGTAATAATAAAGATACTCCAATGCTTTTTTACCTTGTAAACGATGGCCTTGTCCCGATAAAAACTCGAGCCGCCCTGAATCAAGTGCGTCACATAATATACTGCTTGTGTCGAAAGCAGCAATTTTGGTTTTGGCTATTTCCTCATTACTTAAGTTCGCAGCTAAATAATCTGCCGTTGCCGTTGTTCCCTGTGAAATAATCAAAAATCGCTCAATGTCAGGTTTACTCGCATAATAGGCCTCTACTTGCTGCGCTCCTTCACCCAAATTTGACGCATTCCAGGTAATTTCCGAATACTGTTCAATCGGCAGCAATAGTTCGTCAACCAAAACATCTTTAAAGCCGTTACAGCGTTGAAAAACACTGTCTGCTTGTTGGTGGACCAAACAAACAACCTCAATCGTATAGATGCTATAAAACTCATTAAAAACATCTTGAACCGTGCGTTCACCACAACGATTGTTGGCAAATCTTAATCCGGCCGTCGCACAAACTAATCCCATCGCAATATCTCGTGCTGCTAAATAATCATTTTGACCAGAATACAATAATAAATTGGCGGTACCATCGGTATACTCAGTCGGATTAGGATAAACGTTAATGGCCGCTACGGGTATTTCAAGGTCGTTAGCTTTAAAGATAACTTCTTGCATTCCCTCTCCCCATACCGTCCCAACAATTCCTGGAGGGTTAGCATCAACGGCTTGATTCATTTGAAAATTAAGTAACGCACCTGAAGTTTCAGTTGCTGGATGCAAAGGAATTAAACCAACACCTAACTCTTCCGCTGAAATACGAGCTTCTGTCAAGACATCGCGCCAAAATCCCGCATCGGTTGATGGTCCATGAGAAACCAGGTAGTAAACTTCATCTTCACTAATTTGTGGAAGGCTAATATCACTGTCATCAACACTGCATGAAAATAAAAGACAACTTAAAATTAGCATCAATGATTTGTCAGTACTTATTAATAATTGCATAGTGAACTTCCATCAAAACCTAAGCCGATACGTTACATAAAACTGCCGCTTTAATCCGGGAACATCAATCCCAACAAAACCCGGCTCTGTATAATGTTCCTCAAAAAAATTTTTAATAGAAAACCTTAAGCGCGATTCAGTGCCGGGTAACCACTGAGTATTATAAATATCCACACCAAGATTAATGAGGGAATAGGCATCCAGTTGATACTCCTCTTGTTCGCCGAATGGTAAGAATGCAAGGTTTGACTTGTCCGCTTGCCTTTCGTCTATATAATTCCATTGTAAATAGGCTTTTAAAGAATCATTTAAACTTAAATGAGAGCCCAATGAAAACATATTTCTGGGATACAATCGTGTTTGCTCAGAGACTTGAATGCCAACTGTTGTGTCAGTCGATACTTTCGTATCAACATAAGAGTAATAAGCATAAGCATCCAGAGATGAAACTGGGTTTCTGTACCTTGCTTCAAACTCCAAACCATTTGCAACAATTTCACCTCGATTTTTCGCTTGTGGATTCGCGGCTAGTGTATCGTACTCAGCAAAATCATTGACTTGTGTATTGTATAGGGTCGTACTAATTCTAAAATTAGGTGTTATTGTAACGCCGAGATTAACTTCTTTGGTTGTCGCAGATTGCGGCGCTAAATTACTATTAGGCAAAGGACCTAAAAACCTCGGATGTTGACCACCAAACATCAACATGGTTGATGGCGCTTTAAATGATGAACCTTGTAATAATTTTAAAGTCCACTTGTTATCAATCGAATACACGAGTCCGAATCGATGTGTTGTCTGCGATTCGTAAATACTATGATCATCAGTACGTAGTCCACCTATGAACTGCCAGTTAACGAAAGGACTCCAGCTAACCTGAACATAAGCGCCTTTATTATCAATTTCTAGATAACGATCATCGTTCAAAAACTCACGTTCATTTTCGTCGACCAACACTAGACTCGGTAAGTCCTCTTGATCAAAACTGTAATCCACTCCAAAAATGATATTAAGACTTTCTGTGAATTGATACTGAGACTCTAAAGAACTCGTGTATTGACGTGATTGATACTTTCGATAGGCATAGTCAATTCCACTTCGGAAGGGATCGTATTGTCGAATCTCATCACTGGGCTTTCCCCAGTTAACGGAAAAATTTCCAATTAAGGTCATTTCGTTATTAATTGGCTTTGCAACTCGAATGTGAGCCATCGTGTTCTGATAACCGACTTCCGCCGATAAAAGAGGTTCGGAATCTGCTTGAAAATTGCCTGAACGATTAAATAATTGATGCAAGAAATTAAAGTTAATTGTTCCTAGTTTAGATTCCTTATAATCGCCCCGAAAATAAAACGACTGGGTAGACTCTCTGTCATTTTCAGAAAATATTCGATCAGCTGATACGAAACTCTGATATCTGGGAGATGATTCAGGCAACTTCAACCCAGAGCGATCACGCTCATCTATGGATAACGCCGTATAAAATGAAAAGTCTCCCACATTATCGCCAAGTCCAAATTGCGCTTGATATCCGCTGTTTCCAAAATCATCAACGAATCCAATATCAAGAACACCTCTTACTGAATCCTGATTGCTCATTGTTTTGGGAATCACATTAACCGTACCCAAAAAAGCGTTAGCACCGTATAAAGCAGAAAGAGGCCCTCTGATCACCTCAATTCGGTCAACAGCAATCATCGGAATAAATTCCGGTCCAATAAAGTTTCCCGTCGTTGGTCGAAAAGCCATATCTTGGCCATCTAGCATTACCTTGAGAACCTGACTCTGACCATTTAGACCGGCATTGATGCCTCGAACGCCAGCATTATAAGTCGATAAATCATTCAATACATCGAAACCAGGCAATATCTTAAATACATCTGCCAGAGATTGAATATCGTAATTCTCGATATCTTCTGAAGTGACGACCGATACAACGGCCGGTGCTTCATTGAGAGGAACTTTTGTTTTAGTTACGCTCGACACTTTTACTTTTAGCAACTCCTCAAGAGACCGGTCAAATAGGTCATCTGTTTTAACGTCATCTGCGATTCCAGCACTCAATTGGAGCATCAAAATCACAAGAATAGCTACTGACGATATGCGCGAATGAAGGTGCTGATTCATTTTAACTCTGAAGCCGACAATAATCTTATTTAACAATAGTTCTTGATACTTAAATATTCAAAATATTTTAATTGATATTTCTTGGTAACTTATTGATAAATAAAATATTTAATCTGACTACCAACAGTAGCTTTGGATATATAGGGTTAATTATGTCGGAGGGCTTAAAGCACTTTTACGGACGAGATCAGGGGATAATTTAAGAAGGTTAGAACAAATAATTGGCAAAAAAAGTGCCGTCGGAATTTACTCAATAAAAAAAGCGAACGCTATCAATAATATTCTAAGAGACTAAAATCGACGGCTTTACTACTAACTTCCGAAATAAAAGTCATACTCTTTTTCGAGTTCTTTGAACTCTTTGCTTTTCTCAACTGATGATAAAAATTGATCGGTGGTCGTCAAAACCCACTGTTCAATTTCAGGATCTAGTTTACTTGAATCACGTCCTGCAAAGATATTTTTCACTTCAGTAAATGACTCAGTAAACTCAAAATCCACGATACTGTTTCCATTTACAAAAACCTCGTAGCGGATAAGAATATCTTCGCTCATGACAGCGGGTAAAATACCTAAGCTAGTTGCTGCAAGTAATCCAGTCGTAAATGATGCTGGATTATTTACATCCTGCCGTTGTTCAAGTACGACGCGCAAAACAATGGGAGAGCCGGGGAGTTCTTCTTGCGCGTTATTAAACTTTGGGTGCAGCATTATTTTTTCCATAACAGCGTCACCTGGCACTGTAGAAAAGTATCGAATGGGTAACCCACTTTTCTCACTTTCTTTCGCATACACGGATAAACAAAAGCAACTGAACGTTAGGCCTATAAGTAAATGTCTCATGTTTCACTCTCCTATTGGTAACAAGACAGCTGAACAGTTGCTTTTGATGCTAGCTCTGTTCCGACGGCGTTTTTTCTTGATCGTTTTAATGTGTGATAGGCTACTTGATTTTTAGTTAAAAACTTTCGAATAAATTTATTCTCAAGTGCAAAGTTTATGTTTTGCGGTATGATACCTTTTTCAGCGAGTGAGTTAGCTCTTAGCGTACTACTCACGATACCAAGAATTTCTCCTTGTTCAGAGACAACAGCTCCACCACTTGAACCTGGCTGAATAGGTGCAGAAAATTGAAATAAACCTAACGAACCGGATAAAGCTTTCTTCGAACTGACATTTCCAAAAGTTAAGTTAGGCGATGCGTCAAGTAATCCATTCAATGGGTAACTCACCGTCAACACTTTTTCACCCAGAACAAAGTCAGAATGCAATCTAAACTTTAAATAATTTCTCGAAGTTTTCTCCGTCTTTAACACCGCCACATCAAGCAGCTGACTGGTTTTATCGATATTAACATCAAATATTTTATCGCCATCTTTCGCTTTTAGTACCAGACAGTTGTTAATAACATGTGCTGCTGTCACTAAATTACCTTTTCCATTGATCCAAAATGCTGTTCCAGTACTTACTGGTTTATCCATATTCGCTAATTGTGAAAAGTTAAGTGATGATGTAGAGTTAGTAGCAGCGAACTTTTCTGCCGAAGGCTTTAATGCATTCAAAATTTTTACAATAACTTTCTGACTGCTGCGCACCGCTGCATTGTAAAAAGCGCCCGTTGGATCATTGTAGTCTCTTGATGATTTTTCGGTTACCGAGGCTTCAAGAAGCACATTCTGGTTAGTGTCTAAAACTCGATAGTCTAAGGTTAATATTACTTTACCATATTCAAAATCCCACTCTGGCTGAATATCGAGAAGCAGTCCAAATTGTTTCGGCTTGGTAGTATCAAAAAGACTCACTGCAGGGAAAAAGTTATCAGACACAGACATCACAGCTTCTTTTAGTGCTCTTCCCGGTTCTACTCGGTAGCCTGAATACTTCATGAAAAACTCTGCTTCTTGCATATTCTTAGGTATGTAAATTGAGAGTTCTACATCCGTAGGAACCTTGACTTCCTTCGAAACCTTTAATCCTCTGGAAAGTCGATTTGGATCGACTCTTCCTGCACAGCCAGATAAGCCTAGCATTAACAAGCTAGCGACAACAGCCAAGAGTATCAACTTGGATTTATACATCTTAAAACTACCTTAATTGTATGTGATCAAAACTTGAAATGCGGCGAGCATAATTAAAATTGGCTTCCTAGCCTGACCTGAGTACCTGTGCGCGCCTTAAATCTCGGCCTGAAATATACGTAAAAACTGCTTAATTTTCAAGCTAAAAGTCCATTCATCAATTAAATTCCACATCATTTAGCAAGCAAATACCAAGAAACTACATTAAATGAAGGTAGTTTTTCAATGAATGCCTCTAAGAAAAAGCTTTCTTTCGCTTGATATCGGCATAATTCAAAACGTAGGTTCCGCTCAATCGATCATGTAAATATCGATGATGTGTCAGCATGTAATTAATTAAAGCAATGACAAAATTACCAACGATACTGGCTCCAAATAACACATTCCTCAAAAGTCCTTGCCAATAAGAAATTCGAGTGCCCTTTTTAGAATAGACTTTTAAGCGAAATAATTTCATACCTATAGTGGCTTGATGACGCGAGCATTCCATCAACCAGGAATAAATGACAGTAACTAAAATAATGATGAGTAAAAACTTATCCCCATTTAAATTAATTGACAATTTCTTTTTCAAAAACTCTGTCCCCAAAATAAATGCCGTGAGATAAGAAACCAAAAACTGATCAACGAAAAATGCAAGTAAGCGATAAACGTCATTACCAAACTGAACATTCTTTCGTAATATCACTTGCGTATCCGACAACACGTTCGCTTTTTCAATTATTTTGGCACCGCCCTTAATTCCAATAGTACCCTCGACATTAGAATGTTCGAATGAACTTAATGTCGTCAAAAAATATTCGGCACTCGATTGCTCTAAAACATGGTAGATATTTTGAGGATGATGTGACCATTCAAAGACTTGATTTAATATTTCAAGTATTGGAGTTGAAACAAGAACTCGTATATTAACTTTACTTCTCAAACGTTTGTGTCGACCCGAACGACGAGTTTCCATAGTCTTCTGAACCAACTTAGGTACTATAAATGCAGATAATTGATCCGCAACTTGCCAGTCTAACAGGTCAGGATTATGAGTAATAAATTGCCATTCCAATGGATTATTCCGTCGCTCTTTATTAGCTAATAATGAAACTAAATCAGATTTAACCTGAGCTAATGGATCGACAAGACTCTCCTGCTCAATATTCTCAATGAGCGGATTCTCGTTTTGCATAATCTCTTGAGAAGGATTCAGTTCTTCCGTTGATGAACTATCGATATATTCTTCAACTGGAACTTGAGTAATGGTTTCAACTCCTGTTTCCCAATCAAGTTGACTCTCTGGTGCCTTACGAGAAATTTTTGCCCAATGTAACGCTTGTTTATAAGCAGAGTGAAGAATTTGGAATTCTTCTGGTTTGTCATCTGGTCGGGTTATTTTTAGTTTCTTAGCATAAGCCGACTTAATCACTTTAAGGTCAGTTGTTTGCTTTAAATCCAAAATCGACCAAATATCCATATTACCAACTGCCCTTCTCTAAGCTATCAAAGATTTCATTAATTTGAATCTGTGCTTTTTTAATTTCTTGCGGGTTTTGACGGTCTACAATGTTGTCAAATTTAGCCAATACTTCGGCGATATATTCTCTTAACTCGCCCAGGTTTTGTTCATACAGTCTCTCACCACGCGCTAATATCGCTCGGTTAATTTCATCATCCCTTGGATGAAACTTAAGCTTCTCCAATTGTTTACGAATTTTTTCTAATTCAATATCACTTAAGTGCCCGGGGGAGTTTTCAATCAGTAAGTTTGATTTTTTTTCAGTCGACAAAACCGTGACATCAACTTCCAGAATACCGTTCATATCATAACTATAACGAACATCAATTTTCTCTTTACCAGCAGGGCCCTTGGGTACTTTAACTGAGAGTGTTCCTAAATAAATATTTTTATCAACCAATCGGTTTTCACCTTGATAAACATTAACTAATAATTCGGTTTGATTATCGTAAGCGGACTCTAACGTTCGCACAATACTGACTGGTACAGTTGTATTTCTCTCAATTATCGGTAAAAAATGACCTCCCGCTCTTTCACCTCCGTTTGGATTATTTATTTCCGTGCCTAAGGTAAAAGGACATACATCCGTTAAGACAACATCATCTAATGCTTGATCGCGATTGATTAATCCAGCTTGTATCGCCGCTCCGTGCACTACAACTTCATCAGGATTAATGTTGGTGTTAGGAATTCGTTTTAGTAGCTGCGCAATCGTTCTACGAAAAGGTTCGAGTTTGGTTGCCCCACCAACTAAAATAATGTCGTCAATGTCTGTTAAAGAAAGATTTGAATCACTCAGAGCCTGTGTAATTGGTGACTTAATTCTCATCAGGATCGGTGTGATTGCTTTCATAA
Organism: Pleionea sediminis; assembly: GCF_007570825.1. Lineage (GTDB taxonomy): Bacteria > Pseudomonadota > Gammaproteobacteria > Enterobacterales > Kangiellaceae > Pleionea > Pleionea sediminis. The sequence continues at coordinate 149,703 of NZ_SUNB01000008.1, forward strand.
ACCATTCGTAAGATAACTTATTTTCAATCGTGACATCTTTATAGGTAAAACTCAGCGGAATTTCCTTTTCATGATTAAATGTTCGCTTAGCTTGTTCCATTTTCATGTGTAAATCATGAAGCTCAAATGGCGACAAATCTGATTTTTTAATTTCTTGCTCTGACAAAAACATATCGACCAATGCATCAACAAAATCCTCTCCGCCAAGAAAATTATCACCCGCACTGGCATGAACTTCCATCACTCCATCAAAAAACTCTAAGATCGAGACATCGAATGTACCTCCCCCAAGATCGAGGATTAAAAAGATGCCGTCTTCTTTTTTGTGAACACCATGAGCGACTGCAGCGGCAGTTGGTTCATTAATGAGTCGTTCGACAGTCAGACCGGCAAGCTCTGCAGCTAATTTGGTAGCATTGCGTTGATTGTCATTAAAATAAGCAGGAACGCTAATAACAGCGCGAGTAACGGATTCTTGCAAATAGGTTTCGGCATCTTCTTTGAGTGATTTTAAAACGAGCGATGATAACTCAATGGCACTCATTTCTTTTTTGCCTATACGGATTGTATGTCGAGTTCCCATCAATCGTTTAAATGCAGCCACTGTTTGGCTAGACTGCGTAATTAGTTGTTCTTTGGCCACCTGGCCCACAGATAACTGATTGTTCTTATTGATATGAACAACGGACGGTGTCATTTTATGTCCCAGTCGATTTGGGATGATTTCAACAGAATCATTGCGCCAAACAGCGCATAAGCTGTTCGTAGTTCCCAAATCAATACCAATTACCGACATACCCAAACCTTATAAATAGACAATTTTAATAACATTAAGAAATTATATTATTTCGAGATGTGATTTTAAAAGATTGTGGCTTAAAGTAAAGTACATTTTTTAGTCAACAAAAACAGCCCTGGACTAACCTACCGCGACTAAGCGATATGCTACGTTCATAAATACTTCTAATTCAATCATCGAGATCAATTCAATCTTCAAGCATAAATTTAGATCAGTGGGATTTCGGTTTTGGGCGGTACAAATTTATTCAGATACAATATCTGAAATAAATTTGTACCTGATGGAAAGGTTATCAATTGATTTTTAGTTGTAGATCTACTCGACCTACAGAAATTTAACTCGATATAACCAGGGATATAATAAAACTATTTTCCCATGCATTTTATTTAGAGAAACTATCATTTCAAAGTTAACCCAAGTTTCTTATTATTGTCTAATCAACGAAAATTTTTTTGCAATTCTTCAGTCAGACATGAGTAAACGACCTAATAACAATATTGCTCTTCAATAATTAGTACTCGCGAATAATCATTTCAAAAAACGACCTGAAGAGTTCATTGCACAGGCTTAGCGATTGAATTTTCGCAAGATGCGTTGAGCTTTATTCTCATTGTTAACTGACTCAAAGAAATCGACCATATTTTGTGTGTAGTCAGCTATCGACTGATAATCGCACTCCGATATATGCTGATATTGATTATCGATTAGCGATGCAGCCACGTTTGTTCTACTTTCCAAAGTAACCGGTACTTCTATTGTGTAAATTCTTCGCTGTTCAGTCATTACTTGCGCTCCCGAGTTAGTGACTCTAATAACTTAGTCCTAAATTACGTCAGATCCATGACAACTCATCGTTTTATCCAGATTTGAAATAACATTTCGTCAGTTGATATAAACGATGTCGGATTACAGCTAGTAAAAGTAAAAAGTCCTGAATCGAATAATACTCAATTGGTATAGAGCCTTGAAATATAAAAACCTTTCTTGATATGTGCTTTGAATGTAAACTCAGTCACAGGAATAGGAATTAATGCTAATTTGACGGGTTTCAGCTTGAATTATTTATTCTAAGGATAGTAATTTGGGCGTATAAGCCAATTTGGACACCTTTTACCAATTGCAAATTACAGGAGTGCTGCTCGTGCAAAAAAAACGGTTCAATTACGTGCCTTTTCTAAAAACAAGTGTTTTGGCATCGATTATTTCGGCAAGCTTAAGCCTCAATGCAACAACCCAAAGCGATACAACAAATGCCTTGTGGCAACCCATTTCTGACAAAAGCCAAGTATTTCAATCACCGAATTTTTCCGATAATTATCAGTATTCTCTTTTCCGTTTAGACTTTGCCAAACTATCACAACTCTTGAAAGATGCGCCGCTTGAATCCCCACACACTCGCCTCGCATTACAAAAAGGCGGTAACACTTTATCGCTAACAATGGCAGATGGCCGAACCGTAGATTACATGGTGTTTGAATCTCCCATTATGGCAGCTGGATTACAAAAGAAATTTCCAGCCATGAAAACCTATCGCGGTTACCAAATTGATAACCCTCAAAATACTGGACGCTTTGATATTACAAAGAAAGGTTTTCACGCCATGTTTACCTTTGGCGGTGAGCGGCATTTTATTGACCCAGTGAACAATTCACTCAGTGACTATCGAGTGTATAACGGTAGTAAAGCATTGAAAGAACATCCGGGACGCCCCGCCGATCATGTGATGTTTGAGAAAGAATACGAACAATTAATGCAAAAAGTTAAAGAGCAAAAGCAATTGGTCGACTTTGGTACCGATCGTCGTACCTATCGTTTAGCCGTTAGTGCTGCGGCAGAGTTTACTGCGTTCCACGGTGGAACCGTGGAAGACGGTCTAGCCGCCGTCGTTACCACGATTAACCGTGTTAACGAAGTTTACGAAGTCGACCTAGCCGTTCGGCTGGAGTTGGTAGCTAATAATGATCAATTGATCTACACCGATAGCGGTACAGACCCTTTCAATAACGACACCAATGATATCAATGTGAATGACACTGTTATTGATGGTGTGATCGGCGATGCCAATTACGATGTCGGTCACGTGGTGAATACCGCTGGTGGCGGCCTGGCAGGATTAGGTGTTGTTTGTAGTTCGGTAAGAAAAGCCAGCGGCGTGACAGGATTATCACAACCGACAAACGATGTTTTCTATATCGATTATGTTGCTCACGAAATAGGTCATCAATTTGGTGGTAATCATACCTTTAATGGCGGTACTGGAAGCTGTACAGGCGGAAATCGTAACGCTAGTACAGCCTATGAGCCAGGAAGTGGCACAACGATTATGGCTTATGCCGGTATTTGTGGTGAACAAAATATACAAAATAACAGTGACGCTTTTTTCCATAGCGCAAGCATTGAAGAAATCCGCAGTTACATGGCAACAGGTGGAAATTGTGGTACAGACACAAGCCTAAACAACAATGTGCCCACTGTCGATGCTGGAACAGGTATTGCAATCCCAGCTTCAACCCCTTTTAAGTTAACGGCAACAGGTGGTGATGCCGATTCAGGCGATGCTGCTAATCTTACTTATTCGTGGGAACAGCTAGATTTAGGCCTACAAACCTCTTCACGAGCAGACATGATTGATGATGGTGAACGCCCTCTCTTTCGGTCTTTTTTACCAACATCTTCACCAGCTCGATTTTTTCCTGAATTAAGTCGCATCGTTGCCGGCACCTCCTCCTTTGATCAGGTATTACCAACAACCTCTCGAACCATGAACTTTCGAGTGACCGTACGAGATGGCCGTGGTGGTGTCGCAATGGATACCACAACCGTCGCTGTTGATAATAGCGCGGGACCTTTTACCGTTGATGCTCTACCAAATCCTGGACCTTATGATGGCGGCGAAGGCGCGGTTGTTAATTGGAATGTCGCAAACACGACTGGCGGTAATGTGAATTGTGCAAACGTCAACATTGTGCTGTCTGATAACGGCGGAGAATCATTCGAAACCGAACTGTTAGCAGGAACACCCAATGATGGTACTGAAACCGTTTTAATGCCAAACTTAGACATCAGCGATGCACGTTTAATGGTTGAGTGTTCAGATGGCAGTTTCTTTAATGTGTCGCCAACCAACTTTGCCGTCGTAGCTTCGTTTGGTGTGCCTATTATTACTGGCCAGAGCGCTGTTTCAACAATTGAAGATCAAGGTGTGACATTATCTTTGAGCGATATCACGGTTAGTGATGAAAATAGTACTTTCCCCGAAGACTTTACACTCATTGTGAACAACGGAAATAACTACACTTTTGATGGTCTCACTGTAACGCCAGCACAAGACTATGACGAAACGCTCAATGTAAACGTCACTGTTTTTGATGGTGAATTCACTAGTCCCGTTTTCCCACTTTCAATTTCTATTACGCCGGTGAATGATGCTCCCTCGATAACAGACTCAGGACAAAATCTTTCAATGTTTGAGGACCAGAGTCTTGAAATAACTCTGAGTGCCGTAAGCGTTCTCGATGTCGATAGCGATACATTTACTTTAGAAGTTGTTGATGGAAACAACTATTCAGTCAGTGGAAACACAATTTCACCTGATCAAGATTTTGCTGGTAATTTATCCATCAGTTTGCGTGTAAATGATGGCGAACTGGACAGTAATACAATTGGTAAAACTGTCATCGTTAATGGCGTCAATGATGCTCCTGTCGCTGTTGATGATGCATTCACTGTTCGTCAGGGCAGCTCGAATAATACTTTCAATCCTCTCAGCAACGATACCGACGTCGATGCTGGCGCCATCCTTGATATTATATCGGTCGACTATTCTGGCAACGGGGCACTAACTATCGACGAAGGCAATCGAACCCTAAGTTACTCTCCAGCAGGCGGGTTTAATGGAGTTGATACATTTACCTACACCATTCAAGACAATAGCGGCGCTACGTCAACGGCGACAGGTGTGATTACGGTTACGCAACGATCTGGTGGCGGTGGTGGTGGAAGCCTTGGTATCAGCGTCTTGCTGTTATCATTACTTAGCCTCTTCCGTCGAAACACTAAACGCTAGTTTGTAAGACAATCATTCAGCCTGAGCGTATTCGCTCAGGCTTTTCTTTTTTAAATTTAAAAAGTCACGAGTACAACAGAATGAAACTTAAATCCCTTTTGTTAACTGCTGTTTTATTGAATACGTTAATTGTTTTAAGTGGCTGTAAAAATGGAGACTCAGTTAAAACTTCTGACTCTCAGAAAGAGAGCGACAATCCAATAGTTGAGAATAGTGAAACTTACACTGCTGAACAAAAACAAGATTTGAAAAACTTACTTTGGGTCAACTCAATCGAACTTGATGAAGAAATAAAAGCCGCTCGTGAAAAAGATGATAAACGAATCTTCGTACTCGCCACGCGTGGTATTACTGCACCAGGAATTGAGCCCAATGAACTTACAGAACTACTTAAAAAATGCGGTCAAAAATATTTGCCAGGAGCTGGCGACACGCTTACTAGTGAAGCCCACCAAAAGCTTTACAAAAAAGCGCTGGACTATGCCAAGTCTTATAATCAATCAATGAAAGAGTTCTGCTTAAATCCATCCAAGTAAATTTAGATTTAATTAAGAGAGTTACCTGCTCGACTCAAATCAATGATGGCTCTATCAAGACTCGTATCGTCGTTAACTAAAACGATTATCGTTTAATAATACCGGCGATTTACTACTAATCCAGTCGCCAAAGCCATGTCATAGAGCCATAAGATTTACGATCGGGCAGAGATGAATTCTTTTTCAGTAAATCTATTCCATTGATTGCAATCGTCATAGAAAAATTATTCCAAGCATAGGTATACCCTAAAATACCAGTCAATTGTAAAGGTTCATATTCAACTGAAGCGCTTTCACGAAATGTATTGCCATCAAGAAAAATCAACTGCCAGGTATAAGATAAACCTACACCGGTATAAAAATACCAGCCATCATTAACATTTACTGGGTTTGAAGTGCGATCATCATTTAATAGTACAGAACTGAACGATTGTTCAATTTCGCGACCAACACGAAACATCGCTCCAGCTCCAATTGAAGTTTCAAGAGTCCCAAATTTGCTGTCGACACCCAATATAAAATCGGAATTATCTTGCTGACTGCTCCAAATTCGCCAAGCACGTCCCCTTGAAAACTGAAACACAAGCTCATCTTTCAATTGATTATCCCATCCTTGTGGGATATCAGACCCTGTTATTCGATGTATCGACGTTTGCACACGATCAGCGCGAGAAGAAGGACCAAGTAACCCGATCGTGGTACTCATTTTATCAGCATAACCGCCAAAGTCGGCAATATGAGCACGATGCAAAAACAACAAACCACCGTAGGGAATATCATTCGGTTGTTCTGAAGTTTGCGTAATGTCATCCGGGGTAACAATGATATGACCGAATGTTAATGCATTGAATGACAACTTAGGAGATTCGTTTGAGTTATAACTCCAGATAGTCGGAGCCAGTAACAAGGGGTGCTCAACTCCTTCATTCTGACTAGCGTTATAAAGACTGTAATACAATCCATTTGAATAGCCACTATCGTCTCCTAAAAACAAATCATTATCTAAGGTTACCGAATGCCACTCTTGTCGCTGATTTCCCTCACTCCTTATTGGAAAGCTAGAAAATACAACTGCAATAAACACAAGTATAAGGAAATATCGTCTAACAATTCTCATAAGTCAGTGATGAAAATAGCTTAAATCAAGTTTGTTGTGACTCATTGATTTCGATTGGAGAACCAACAATATCTGAGTTCCATTTACTGCCGGAACTTTCTAAAATTGATTGTAATCGGTAGAAATAATGCTGAATTTCAATTTCAGAAATTCCATCGGCTGATTCAAAATCTAATTCTCGTTTTAAATCGAGCAATAAATAATAAAATGTTCGTTCATGGATCCACAATTCATCGGGCTTTCGAATTCCTTCGATTGAAGCAATTGCCCCACTAATGGCAGAAACAGCCAAAATTGAAATATTAAGAGTTGTTTGAAACTCGGGAGCATACAATGCGGCGCCCGCCAAAAATGAAGAAATGGCTGTAAAGAAAAAAGCCGCATAACGAAAGTTACGATGCATAGCTTTGTGATTGTCAGATTGCCGGCTAAACATCGCTACCTTAGAATCAATCTCCGATCGTAATACTTTAAGTTTCTCTGACATTATTACTCTGCACTCTGATTAAATTAGCTTTCAACAAAAAAGCTGTAATATACCTCATCTATGACTAGGAGTTAACTTATCAGAGTGCTTCAGTCTTTAAAATTGATAATTCGCAGCGACAGGTAACCAACGCCCCATTCCAAAACTTCGGCGTTGTACACGAATAATAGGCGGAGCTTGGCGTCGTTTAAATTCTGCGCGATTAACCATTTGGTGTATTCTTTCAACTTCCTTTTCTGCTAAAGACGCAGCAGAAATGATTTTTTGACAAGCTTCATATTCTGCTCTCTCTAACAAATCACCCTCAATATATAGCTTTAAGACAGCATCGAGTAATGGATAATCAGGGAGTGAATCCGTGTCTTTTTGGTCTTCAGCTAACTCAGCGCTCGGTGGTTTATCAATAATACTTCGCGGAATAATTTCTTTATCGTAAAATTCGTTAACATAATTTGCCAACGCGTAAACATCCATTTTGTAAAGATCACCTAAAGGATTTATACCACCATTCATATCACCATACAGGGTTGCATAACCAACACTCATCTCACTTTTATTACCGGTAGAAACAACCAGCGCTCCGAAGTGATTACTGTATTCCATGAGTTTTCGACCACGAATACGAGCTTGAATATTTTCACAGGTTAACTGACTAGGAAACTCTCCACTCATCGTTTGAAATGCTCTCACGGCAACATCATATTCTTCTTTTATCGGCGCCTCATAAAGCCGGACATCCAAGTTTTTACAAAGGACTTCAGAGTCAGTAACACTTCCCTGGGAAGAAAATTTAGAGGGCATTGTGATCGCAGTCACGCCTTCTGCACCTAAGGCCTCTGTACAGATTGCGAGTGTTACGGCTGAGTCAATTCCACCAGATGATCCAATAACGACCTTGGAAAATCCGCACTTATTTATGTAATCACGAATCCCCAACACGGTTTGACGCCAATAAAACTCTGAGTGTGAATGGTTTGAAGAATAACTAGGTGTAACCTCCTCTGTTACCTTGTTTCGATTTGGTTGTGTATTATTTTGCTCTAAATCCACCTCGATAAAATCAACTGCTTGATCAAACTGAACAGATTGATGAATCTTGGTTCCCACTTTGTCGAGAATGAAGCTGCCTCCATCAAATACCAATTCGTCATTCCCGCCCACCTGATTCAAATAGATAAATGCAGCTTGTGTTTTTTCGACAACTTGTTTCCCGATAAAAAATCGCTCGTTCAATTTATTGATATTACTGGGAGAAGCATTAATAGAAATAACACAGTCTACCCTGTGTTCAGAAATATCATCGACGGGTGTGTTTTCGTATCGATAACCTTCAGCATCTGGCCAAGCATCTTCACAGATAAGAAATCCTAAGGTGTGTCCTTTAAACTCAAAAACATTTGAATTACTACCAGGCTCAAAATGACGCGCCTCGTCAAATACATTATAGGTTGGCAATAATCGTTTGTGATACTCAAACAGAGCTTCACCATTCGCCAGTAAAAGGAGCGCATTGTGTAAAGGACGCCCCGTTTGCTCCAAATTTTTTCTAGCGCAACCGATCACTATCGCTGTATTTCTATTTCGAGTATGAGCGGCTAACTCATTTAATGCTTTATCTTGCGCAATAATTAACGAATCTCTTTTCAATAAATCTTGAGGATAATACCCTGTGAGAGCGAGTTCAGAACAAACCATGATATCAACGTCGTCACCACACATCTGGTATGCAGTTAAAATCTTTTTGAGATTACCCGTGACATCGCCGACTTTATAATTCAGTTGGGCCATCGCGATTTTCATATCAACAACCTATTTTATTTATCGTTCAATTTGAATATTTTTCTAAGATACGTTAGATACTCTTCATCTCGACACATAGTTTTTCCGGGACTATCACTAATTTTTGCAACCGGTTGACCATTACACTGGGTCATTTTAATAACAATACTTAGCGGAGTTACGCCCACGTCATTTGTTAAATTAGTTCCTATCCCAAAGACCACATTAATTTTTTCGTGAAGTGCCGACAAAAGCTCAAGTGCTTTCGGTATATCCAGTCCATCACTAAAAACCAACGACTTTGTTTTTGGATCAATGCCCAACAACTGATAATGTGCAATAACCTTTTCAGCCCACTCATAAGGGCATCCACTATCATGACGGACACCGTCAAATAACTTGGCGAAATACCGGTCAAAATCAGTTAAAAAGGCATCAATTCCAACAACATCAGTTAACGCAATCCCTAAGTCTCCTCGGTATTCTTGAATCCAGGTTTCTAAAGCCACTTTTTGACTATCAATCAACCTAGGACCCAACGCCTGAAAAGCTTGTAAATACTCATGAGCCATCGTTCCCAAAGGGGTTAATCCAAACTCGCGTGCGTAATAAACATTACTGGTACCTACTAGATTACCTTTTATGCTACGCTTTAAATGCTCGAGTACTTTCTTCTGCCAAACATTACTGAATCGACGGCGTGTTCCGAATTCCATGATCTTTAATTTATCACCTAACGGATGAGAGCGAATCAAATCCGTTTTCTCTTTCAATCTTTTTTGTCCTAAATGTAAATCATAATCAGGGTACGTGTTTCTCGAATAAACTTCTTCAATTATGGATAAAACAGGAACCTCGAATAATATGGTATGTAACCATGGCCCTCTGATTTTTACCGATAACTGCCCTTCATCATCTTCTCCTAGTCGTACATAATGCTCATTCAATTGAAACAATTTGAGAAATTGAACGAAATCAGGCTTTAAATAGTAAATTCGACTTAAGTAATCGAGTTCTGAGTCAGTGAATTTAAGTTTGCACAAAGCAACAATTTCTTGCCATATTTCCGAGCTGTATTGCTGAAGGTTAACGTCATTCGTTCGGCACTTAAACGTGTACTCAACTTCAGCGGCTGGATAATGATGCAACACCGTTTGCATCATAGTGAGTTTGTATAAATCCGTATCAAGTAATGATCGTATGATGGGTTTCTTGCTCATTTTCTATCCTTACAACTCATCGATAGTATTTATTATTCGAATGCCGGCGTCTTTCATTTCGATAATTGCCTGACTAACCGTTTCTTCAGCTATTCCACGACACGCTTCCAAATTAACAATAACATTAAAGTCGGCTTTCGCTAATTGCAGCGCCGTGGTCTTAACGCAATAATCTGTTGCCAATCCTCCGATAATAACAGATGTCACTTTCTGACATTTCAAAAATTCAATAACTCCAGTACTCAATTTTTCTGAAAGATCGTGATAACACGCACCGTAGGGATGCATATCGAGTTCAACACCTTTCCAAACAAAAAAGTCATAAGCTTTGGGTTCAGGTAATCCTTCAATCAATTCGAAGCCAGGTGTTCCTGGCACGGCATGCTGATTCCATGTCACATCGACGTTTTCCCCATTGATTGGCGTTAACATTGGTTTTTTATCATCGGCAATCCAAATTGCTTTGGGGCTGTGAGCATCTTTTGAACCAACTCTATATTTAGCAATACGCGCATTTTTGTTCAAACCATCCACGATTTGCGTGCCTTCTTTTACCGGTAATTCATTTGGACATTCCTCAGTGAAAGAATACTGGGCGTCGACATCAAATGCTGCTGTAGTCTCAAAATCCAATGCGTTCATAATGGCTCCTCCTAAAACTTCAACTAAGTTTAGCAACTATCTCAAACTCAACTGAACAATCACATCGAGCTTGCATTTAATATATCACTTAATATACTATTAATAGTATACACAGTGCACTATACAGTCAAGAGGAAATTGGTATGAAGTCAGAAATGCAGCGAATTGCCATTTTGGGGTCTGCCTTTAATCCCCCACACCTGGGCCACCTCGATATTTTGAATCAAATTGCATGGGAATTTGACGAGATCTGGCTGGTTCCCAGCTATTGCCATGCGTTTGGCAAGGTGATGGCGCCTTTTAAGGACAGAATGGCAATGACTCGTAATTTGGCCCAAGCATTTGATGGGTTCGAATGTGATAGCCCAATTAAGCCCCAAATTATTGTTTCAGATATAGAGGCAAGAATTGGCAAAATGAAAGACAGTCCTGTCTACACTTACGATCTGCTTGATCAAGTTGAAACAGAATATCACTCACGTAATAAACGCTGTAATCTAACCTTTGTGATTGGTCCAGATAATGCGGAACCCAAGGTTTGGTCAAGGTTTCATCGTAGCAAAGAGATACTAGAGCGCTGGTCGGTCCGTCGCGTTACCGAGCGAATGTCTGTTAGAAGCAGCCAAATTCGCGAATTAATAGCCGATTTCAATCGACCAAAACGATTACTAATGGCACGCCTTAAATCATTTACTCCATTAGCCATCGCGGATTATATTGGCGAAAAACAATTGTATCGAAATGCACAGTCGCTACGTCATTATTGTTATAATCCCGAAGAAAAAGTCCAACAGCAAGAGTTATTGAGTCGTGGATAAAAAAGAACAAAAATACTTAGAGTCCTATCGTATCCAAAACTATGATGTACCGCTAACGAGTGTCGACGTCGTTATCTTTACGATAATTTCCGACTCCATTTATGCGTTAGTCAATCAAAGGAAAAACCATCCGCATAAATCGTCCTGGGCATTACCGGGTGGCTTTATTGATATTAAAAATGATAAATCTATTGAGTCAACAGCAATAAGAAAATTAGCTGAAAAGACGGGGTTTAAAACGCCCTATCTTGAACAACTGGGTGCAACAGGAAATGGACAACGAGACCCTCGCGGCTGGTCAGTAACCATAACTTACTTTGCTCTCGTCAATTCTGATAGCGTTAATCTCGAATCCGATTGCCGATGGATTAAAGTCTCTACTGAAGGTAATGTCGACGAATCCCTAGCTTTTGATCATAACAAGCTAATAGAAGATGCTTTTCAACGTTTAAAAAATAAAGCGCATTACACAACGATTCCACTGCATGTTTTGCCCAGCGAATTTACTTTATCAGAACTGCAAAGTGCCTACGAAATCATTCTCGGTGGAAAACTTAATAAATCTGGATTTCGACGCAGGATATTAAAAAGTCAAATTATTGAAGAGCTGCCGGGAGAAGTTAGACAAACAAAAACCCGAACGGCTCAACTCTATCGCGCTCTCGAAAATAAGGATTTACATTTTTACATGCGAGAAATTTATGCAAAATAGTCGTTTCCAGTAAGGGAGCGATTAATTTATGCAGAAACAAAGGAAACAATTAATCTCTATTTCTGCATTATCAATTAGGCAACTTCAGCCCTGGTAGTTGTATGTTTTTCTTTAAACTTAAGTTAGTGTACAACACACCGAGAATCACTTATTTGCAATAGGAATAAATTAACATTTTAGTTATAGCGTTCGATTATTTTTGAAAGCTAACTCACCAACACGCCAATGTAGTATAAACGTCTAATGTTTCATTATTAATCGCTCAATAATCTCTGATACGCGTTTTATCAGAAAATATCATTTGTAGAAATTATTTTTATTTGATTAGTTAAACACGCACTCGATGTATACGGTTCATGAAGAAACGTAAAGCGTGCAACCAAGAGGACACAATGATGTAAATAAAAAGATTGGAGAGGTACTCATGTTCAAAAGAAAAACAACGCTATCAGCCTTACTGGTAGTAATCACAATGACATCTGGGTTTGCGAAACAAGCTGAAAAATCAAACATAAAACAAAGCCATTTTATTGCTAAACGAAATACACCAGCAACCGTTTTATCCCTAAATCCTTCAAGGTATTCGCATACCTTATCTCAGCTCAATAAAAGAGTCGACTCGATAGAATCTTTGACTCGCCTGCCGTTGACGAAGCAATCCGTAAAAAAATTAATTGAACCCTACTCAATCATTCATCTGGATAGTGCTGCCAAACATGCGTCTTCCAAGACCATGAGCAAAATAATTGACGCAGCGCTAATGCAAGGAAAAACACTACTGTTAGAGAACACAGAGTACTTACAAAAAGAAAAAATAACTTCACTTCCATTTATGGCCAATGGTGAAATTGTGATCGTAAAACCATCAAAGAAAAATGAACAAGACAGAATTTTCGTATATGGAGCCCATACTGCAGTAAGCGGCTTTACGGTTTCACATAGCAACTCTGCAACTCAACGAGAATCTAAACTGATAACATTACAAGATGGTATTTCAAAAGAGGTTTATCAATCGCCATCAATACACACATTATCGATGGAAGATCGTATTAGTGTTCTTAATGACATTGCTAAACGACTTGAGCAACGAGAAGAAAATAGTTTAAATAAAACAGGAGGCAGTATTGGTTACCCCTGCCCCACGCTTGCTCGTCAAGAACGACTGTGTTGGGCAGCAATTGTCACTAATGTACCTTACCAACATACCGATGAAAATGCCGATTTGAACGTTCTTCATCATTATTCGGTCGCTCAATATCGAACCGATCAGGCTACCGCGATTGCCATTAGCACCCACGGTAGCGCTAATCCCACAATGAAAAAAGACTCCAGTACCCACAAGGCATTTTATTTACACTGGCTTGAATCGGAAATTCGACCAACATCAACTGATTCCATGCAATTGTGGTCGCGCACACCTGCAAATCAAGTGAACACCGTTGCACTAACGTCAACATCAGGCATGACCTTTGGAATTGATGTAACGGCACAGGATAAACCTTCTTTAGGCGCGAATATTTCCTATAGCGAAAGTCAATCCGTCAGGATGGACATTAGTGACTGGGAGTCTAATACGTTAACTCCCGATGGAGTGTCAGCCAAATGGGTATTTCAGCTCAATTATCCAAAATCGATTTCCGACTGGGTTGAACATCCAACTTTCAAAAAAGCCCGGTTTAAAAGTGTCCCTAATATTTCAAAATATGGTCTTCAATACACAACTGAGGCAATATGGGTTGGAAGTAAAAATCTAAGAGGTAGTTTTGAAGCTTCGATGACAACCAAAGTGAGAAACAGTCAGATTTACTTTACGACCAATTCGATTTTTAAATGGGCAGCAACCCGCACTGGTTGGATTCATACGCTTCAAGATGGAGGATATTGGTTTAATAATGCTTGGCTAAAAGCTATATAAAAAATTTTAGAGAAACAGCCTACAAGGTTGTTTCTCTAAAATAGTACAAAAAATCACTCTTAATGGATTGCTCGAGATTCTTCCGGCTTCGAAAAATAATCAAAGTTACCTTGCTTAACGTAATCGGGAACAACAGTAGGAACATGAATACCTATCGACTTCTTAGCGTTTAAATGCTTTGTTAATATACTGGGCACCAACTCAAACCAAAACGGAACGAAAGCTAAATGGCTGCTCTTTTGTTTAAAGGATGAGAAGTGAGGTTGAAATAAAATTACTTCTGTACTCGAATCACCCAGATGCATTACAACTGCATCATCATTTAAGGCTGTTCGGTAAACAATATGCTCAACTTCCGAATGACGCTCAGGCCAACCAGAATGGGGAATTCGATATGCATCAATTTCCATTTCTGCGATCGAGAGCTTTTTAATCTTCACTTTATCGTTCAAAGATATTCCTTGAATTCTTGATTCAATCTTAGAAAAGCCTTTGTGAGCGCGCATTTGTTCAATAGCCTGAGAAGGAGCAATCAATTGCGATGCTGTATTCGCCAATAAAAACTGTATCATATCCTTTGCGTCAAAATGATCTTCATGTGCATGAGTAATCAATACGAGATCAATATCATCGTAAGGTGCGGTATTATTAAATAATTTCTCTCTGATAGCTTCTGGAACAAGAGTGTATTGACCAAAACTATTATGAAAAAATGGATCGAAAATAATTTTTTGTTCGCCTGACACGATCATTACCGCTTCATTGCCTAAATAAGTCGCATGCCCTTCTCCATCGTTTCTTTCGTGCGCACTAATTGATAATACAGAAAAAATAACGAGGTACTTAATGACGCTGAGTTTCATGATAGTCCAGTCGGTAAATCATTTGATGTGTACTTATAACTTCGCAACATCCTAACTGCAACGGCAAAATGTATCAATTCATGAATAAAAAGTGACAAGACGGGATGATTACAAGCTTTGCCCGTTTCGACGATGTTTAAAATAATTCATAGCAAAAAAGGTTATGTAACGACTCTTCCATGAGTCTGTTATAAATCCATTTGATAAGACAAATAATAAAAAATTCTTATTTGACCTTTAAAACAACCCTATATCGAGCCTTTCCACTTTTTAGATGCTCAATGGCGGTGTTTACTTCTGACAAATCGAAAACTTCAACTTTCGGAGCAATATCGTGCCTTACTGCAAACTCCAACATATCACTAATAGTGGCTGGAGCACCGACGGGTGAACCTGAAATGCTTCGCTGTCCTGCTATCAAGGAGAATGCTGCAATTTCAATGGGCTCTAAGACAGCACCTACAAAATGCAGGCGTCCTTTAGGCTTTAACGTTTGCATGTAAGCTTCCCAGTCAAGTTTGACATTAACCGTTGATAAAATGAGATCGAACTGTCCAGCCGATTTCTCGAGAGCTGCCGTATCAGCGGAATTCAAGGTATGGTGAGCTCCCATTTCCAAAGCTTCTTTCTTTTTTGCTTCAGAAGATGTAAACGCAGTCACTTCGCATCCCCAAGCATTTAAAAATTGTAATGCCATATGGCCTAGCCCACCAATCCCAATGACACCCACCTTTGCCGTAGGCTCTAATTCGAATTGCTTCATTGGGTTAAAAACAGTGATACCGCCACAAAATAATGGACCTGCCAATTCAGTCGATAAACTGTCGGGTAACTTCACCACACTGGTTGCTTGCGCACGAACTTTATCAGCGAATCCACCGTGACGACCGATAATTGTCCCCTGAGCTGATCCACATAAATTATGGTCACCAGAATGACATGAATAACAAGTGTTACAATAACCAGCATGCCAACCCAGTCCGACACGATCACCAACGTTTAAATGAGTAACATTAGAACCCGTGGCAGATATAACCCCTGCAACTTCATGACCTGGAACAAAAGGGTATTCAGTCATTCCCCATTCGTTATCCAGCATGCTTAAATCACTGTGGCACAGGCCACAATATTCCACTTCAATTTCGACATCGTCACTTTTCAAAGCACCAGGATCGTATTGCAAAGGTAACAACTCTCCACCAGCTTCTTGTGCAGCAAATGCATTAAACATATTGAATTCTCCAAAATTTGAATTTAAATCGAGTTTTAATTGAAATTCATTTGAACCGTAATTAGAAATTAACGGTATTAAATTGTTCCTTTCGTTATCTTCACTCGGATAGTCTAGTTTTATCCCGACATACGAAGATTTCAGCCTTCGAATCGTCAACAATTAAATTATTGATTAAAACAGTATAAACCATGACAACAATAGAATATTTTGCTGGTAATCAGTGGAATAAAGACTATCAGATTTTGAATGAAATTCCAGCCCAACGGTTATCCGTACATATCAATACTAAAACGCAGTTTGAAATTTAAACGCTAAGCCATTTCCAAAGATACACTACGTTTCAGAATGATTCTTAGAGCTTAATACGAACAGATTTTTTATGAACTTGTTAAAGGGATTGAAATAGTAAATCCTAGACCAACATCGTGTTCTTCATTAATCTTGATGGTGCCTTTTAGTATATTGCTTATTAAATATTGAACAATCGACATCCCAAGTCCCAAACGACCAGCAATTTCAGCATTGGTTTCAAAAGCATCAAATAATTTATTTTTCATACTAACATCTAAGCCTTTTCCATTGTCGAAATATTGAAGTTCCAGATTGTCTTTTGTAACCTTTGACTTTAATTGAATATAAAAGTTGTCATTCATTAGATAACCATGTTCTAAAGAGTTTTCGACAAGAGAAAGCAAGATTTCACCTAACACTGTATAGTACGACTCGATAAGCTGATCGTCACCCTCCAATTTAAACTCAACCTGTTTCCCATTGAGCATACTTAATGAAACTTCCTTAATCATAGTAAACAGTTCATTGGTTGAGAACTTCGATATTTTGAATTCAGATTCGGTTGTTCCGAGTTTTTTCAACTCAGAAATTACGCTCGATGCTTTACTTAAAGCGCTATCAGTCAAACGACAAGATGATAGAATGTCTTCAACATCTTCAGCAATTTCGTTATCGTTCATCGTTTTTAATTTGTTTGAAATATCGGTTATTAAGTCGGCCGTAATTGACGTACTTACTTTTGCATTACCTATCGGGGTGTTAAGGTTGTGAGCAATTTTACAAATTGTACGCGCAAGATAGGCCTGTGACTCGGAGCGTACCAATTCTTGTTTTGTTTTCTTTAACTCTTCAATTGCGTGATTTAAGGCTTCATTTTTTTCTCTAAGCTCGGCAGTGCGTCTTTCTATCGTAGCATTTAACTCATCGTTCAGCTCTTGTTGTATGGCACGATTAGCAAGTGCATCAGCAATAATGGATATAATAGAGGGTACGTAATCTTTAAATACTTGACTTGAATCGTAGGTTTGCACTATTAGCGCTCCAAAAACTCTATCATTATTACGGATTGGCATACCTATCAAGTCATTGGCATGAGTTCCATATTCCTCTCCTGTTTCAACACCCAAGTCTCGACAAATCTCAATTGAACTACCTCTCAGAGTTTTTGCAAATTTGATGATAAATGCTGTTACCGAACCATTGACTAATGCTTTGTCAAGATCGAATGGAAAACGCGGTTCATCATGCTCATCTTCATAATATAACGTATCGACTTTATTGGTTTTAACAAAAAATCGGGCTACGATGATATTTTTAGTTTGCGCTATTTGCTCAATCGTTTGAGCAATGGCTTTCGCCAGCGACTTATCTTCTAGTACGCGTTCCGACTGTCTAATCGCATCTAAAATATTAGCGACAGCTAAAGCACGTGACGTTGATGAAGAAATATCGTCAGTTATTTCATAATAAGGAATGGTTTCCACTACATTAGAAAACTCACTCAAAATTAACTGTAGGTTTTCGATATTTTTTTCTTTCAGTTGGGTCGATGTTTCAAAGACAAAAATAACAGAAGTGTTACTGTTTGCACTCAGCAATACTCCCACATATCGTCCACTAACAACAGGCTTACTAGCAATGTATACATCGCGAACAAATTGAAGTTCCTTTTCTTTTAGAGAAATATTTCCCGAACTGGTTTTCTTTTTAAAGCCATGTTCGTTCACCAACCACATTGAGATTGCATCAGCTTTAAAGTGTTTGGAGACCTTTTTTTGAATATTTTCTAGTAATCCCTCTGCCATCGGATTGCCTCAATGGATAACTCTATCAATCATAGTTGCTCGGACAAGTCTCGTAAAGCATGAAGCATCTTTGTTAGCCTGATGATAAGTATGAATATTATTATCGTATTCAATAGGTTAGCAACATGTCTTAAATTGAATTCAACCTATTAAACAAGATAATAAAATCTACCGAAAACTCTAACCAAGCGACAAAAATGGGAGAGCAGAAAGGACCTAAAAGAAATCGTTTGGTGCGCTCGGCAGGAGTCGAACCTGCTACCTGCCCCTTAGGAGGGGGCCGCTCTATCCAAATGAGCTACGAGCGCAATTCGTTAAGACGCGACATATTAATCTTTTTTTATTCGAAAACAAAATCTTTAAAATAAATTTAAACAAACTTTTCACAATGGGTGTTTACTAATCGAGAGTGAGAATAAATTCATTTAAAAAAGATATCTCATTATATCGATGGAATATAATAATTCAAACTAATCTTTAAAATTCAATAAGTTACATATTTGATTTAAATAAAGCCGAAATATGGACGTATGTCACACTTTTAAAAAAGTTGACTAGGATTATAAGTAGTTGAGTTACGCCACAAGGAGAGGCTAAAAAATGATGTATCAACAAATTCCCGCGCTGTTTTATTCACTCCGATCGAAGTTTAAAGATTCTGAATCGGTTCGAATTACGACGTCTCAGCTCGGTCAGCTGGAGGCACTAATTAAAGATTATTGCCACTACCATGACGCACCTCGGCTCAAAAGCTTGGTTAAACGCATTCATCGGCGAATGGACCAACACGCCGATCACCATTTATGGCTAACTGAATACGAATTCATTCGTGAACATTTAATGTCTGCGATGAAAGAAGTTAAATTTTGCCGTGCCGAAGATAATCCAGAATCTGTCATTGGCGTTTTAAATAGAAGTAATCAAATGACTCACCGTGAGGGTAAAGACAAAACTCGAGTCGATGATCATATGCTGTTCAGCCAGTCGGTGAAAAATATACTCGACAAGTGGATGCATTAAGATAAAAAAAGGCTACTGCAAAGTAGCCTTTTCAATTGAGACTTTTAGTAGTCTCAAACTTATCGAAACGATGGTCTAGAAGACGTTAAATAAGAGCATCTTCGAGTTCAAAAGTTGCTTTGTAACCGTTTTTAATCGAACGTACGTACGCATCAACTTTCGGCATTAAGTGCGCAAAATAAAATTCTGCTGCAACGCGTTTACGCGCCACCTGCTCTTGTGTCAAAACTTCAGAAGCCAACAACTGCTTCATCCATAACCAACCACCGATCACGTAAGCAACAGCATTTAGATATTCGACAGCTCCGCCCTGTGCAGCAGCTCCATCAGTTTTATTTTGCTCCATCAACTCCTTTGTCAGTGCATCAACTTTTGCAAGCTCCTGCTCTAACTCACTACTCAATTGCGCGTATTCGCCGGACTTACCTTGAGCGATAGTTTCACGAATCTCGGCAAACATTTCATCGATGGCTTCACCATTATCCGCACAGACTTTTCTAATCATTAAGTCTTGCGCTTGAATTCCGTTAGTTCCTTCATAAATTTGAGCAATTCGAGCATCTCGAGCGAATTGTTCCAGTCCCCACTCTCGAACGTAGCCATGACCGCCTAACACCTGAATACCATGATTACAATTTTCAAATCCTGTGTCAGTGAAAAAAGCCTTAGCAATCGGCGTTAGCAACGCAACCCGCTTGCCTGCTTTTGCTTTAATCGCAGCATCTTTTGAGTGTTCATTTAGATCGATTTGCATCCCCAAATAAACGCCCAAAGCACGACAAATTTCAGTAACTGAACGCATTGACAATAACATTCGACGCACATCAGCGTGCTCAATGATCGAAGCTCCTTTTTTCCCTTCTCTAGAGCTGCGTCCTTGAATGCGCTCTTCTGCGTATTGCCGAGCGGTTTGGTAAGAAACATCGGCCAAACCAACCCCTTGTAATGCAATCGACAATCGCTCTTTATTCATCATGGTAAACATACAAGCTAAACCACGATGCGGCTCGCCAATCAAATAACCCGTCGCTTCTTCAAAATTCATAACACAAGTCGATGAAGCTTTAATCCCCATCTTGTGTTCAATCGATCCACAAAATACGGTATTGCGATCACCAACACTACCATCATTTTTGACATGAAACTTAGGCACAAGGAACAAAGAAATTCCACGAGGACCTGCCGGTGCATCAGGGAGGCGCGCAAGAACTAGGTGAATAATATTGTCAGCTAAATCGTGCTCGCCACCAGTAATAAAGATTTTTGTTCCTGAAATTTTAAAGGTACCGTCTTCCGCTGGTTCAGCTTTAGTTTTTAGAATACCTAAATCCGAACCCGAGTGAGGCTCCGTTAAACACATAGAACCTGACCAAACACCAGACTGCATGTTTTCCAGGTAAGTCTTTTTGAGCTCAACGCTACCGTGAGCGGCTAGTGCAGCACAAGCGCCAGCTGTTAAGCTCGGATATAACGTAAAGGAAGTATTGGATGCATAAAGCATTTCTTCCACCAAAACGTGCAGTGACTTCGGCAAGCCTTGTCCACCAAATTCGGGATCGCCATTAATTCCCTGCCAACCTCCTTCACAGAATTGTGCGTAGGCTTCTTTAAATCCTTTAGGCGTTGTTACTTCGTTTCCTTCGTGGTGACAACCTTCTTCATCACCATCGCGATTCAATGGATATAAGACATTTTCGGCGAACTTAGCACCTTCTTCTAACACAGCACTGTAAAGTTCGTAGTCAAAGTCTTGAAATTGTTCGATCCCTTCAAATTCTTTTTGAACATCGAAGACGTCTTTTAAAATGAAAGCCATGTCTTCAACCGGTGCTTTGTAAGTCATAATCGTGTCCTGAATAGTGTGTATAAAAAAAGGCTTTAAACTTATCAGGTATAAGTCTAAAGCCCTTCGTTTTGCTTGTAAACTGGTCTAATCAGTTTATGTTTTAAAGTTGTTTAAATTCTAGTCAGCTTTTTCTCTCTCAAAGTCTTCCCAGTACTGTTTGACAGTGTCTTTCATATCTCGGTGCAACATAATCATGCCAAACAAGTTCGGCAAGGTCATTAATGCAACGGTTACATAAGCGACGTTCCAGATAATTGTTGTATCAACCATTGAAGCAGCCAAGAAACAACCAACGTACACTAAACGATACGGCAATACGCCTTTTTCACCGACCAGATAAATTACAGCACGGTCACCATAGTACGACCAGGCGATTGCAGTACTGAACGCAAACAGCAACAGACCAATAGCAACGATATACTCACCATAATCGCCCATAGCGCTACTAAACGCGGCTATGGTTAAAGGCACAGAATGCAACAACGACTTACCAATAATCGAAACATCTTCTGCTAATTGTGGCTTTCCATCACTAACGATGACTTCACCGGTAAAAGGCTTATCTTCTTTCATAAAGCGATAGTCTTCGGCAACCGATTTAGCATTAATTAAAGTAAAGTCAGAAGTAACAGGCTTACCTTCTTTAACGATAATTTTGCCATCGTATGCTTTGACTTCAGAATCCAGCTGATTCACATAACTATACAGTTTATCGATGTCTTCTTGTTTGGTGTCGGTGTATTGTCCGGCAATAAAAGTCATGTCGGAAGTCGCAAACGTATTTTCCATTTTTTGATTCCACACGCCTGACGATAAAATTGCCAATCCGGTAATCGTACAAATAATAATTGTATCAATGAATGGTTCGAGCAAGCTTACCATACCCTCAGAAGCAGGCTCTTTTCCTCGTGCGCTAGCGTGCGCAATTGCCGCTGAACCTTGTCCTGCTTCATTCGAAAATAATCCCCGCGCAACACCGAATTTAAAAGCAAACGCGAAGCTCGCTCCTAAGAACCCACCAACAGCTGCAGAACCACTAAAAATATCAGCAAAAATAGACACAAATGAAGGAACAATATTTTCGTAATTACTGAATATGACGATGAGAGCACCAATGACATAAATAATCGCCATGGTTGGAACGATGGCTTCGGCTACGTGTGCAATCCGTTTAATACCACCAACAATAACTAATGCCAAAAATACTGATAAAACAACGCCAGTGACCCAAACGTCGATATGAAACGTCGTTTCCATAGCAGCAGCAATGCTATTAATTTGTGGCATGTTGCCGCTACCGATAGAACTCACAATGGTTGCGATGGCAAAAATAATCGCCAACCACTTCATGTTCAGCTTTCGCTCCATATAATACATGGGCCCACCTGCCATGGTGCCATCTTCGGTTTTTACCCTGTATTTATGCGATAACGTTACCTCAACAAACTTGGTGGTCATCCCCATGAATGCGGTCAACCACATCCAAAACAATGCAGCAGGCCCACCGAGAAAGAGCGCTAAAGCAACACCACCTATATTACCGGTTCCTACGGTACCGGAAAGAGCCGTCGTTAATGCTTGAAAGTGAGAAGTATCACCTGGCGCGTCTTCCTTCGCGTATTTGCCACGAACAATTCGAGTCGCCTGGCGAAAGTAACGTATTTGAGGGAATTTTAAATAAATCGTAAAGAATAATCCGGTCCCGAGAAGTGCATAAGGAAAATACCATGCTGATCCCAGAAATCCATCGAGCGTTTTGAGTATCTCGTTAAACGTTTCCAAACCCGTGTCTCCAACTTCGTCTTATTTTGTTTGAATAATTTTTAGACTAACCGCAGTGCATACCGCGTTTTCTTTTGATATTTTTGGAAGCTAAGATACCACAGGCAAAACAACACCACCAGAATAAAGGCGGTAGACAACTCGCTCTAAAGCGAGCAACTCAGAAAAAGGACGACCCATTTGATAGGTGTTGGATCAAAACTGAGCACCGTCAATAGAACTGACGTTCACCGATAGCGCATGCGCGTTCCACGACTGATGGACAACTCAATTTCCTCTGGCGCTAACTCCATTGGAAAATAGCAGCCCGACACTTGGGAGCTAGCAAGACTGGCGCCTCTTAAATTACTTTGAGTAAAGTCGATACCTCTCAAGTCAGCGCCTCTAAAGTAAGCACCACTAAAAGAAATACCTGAAGCATCTAATCCACGAAGATCCAAACCACGAAAATCGCAATTTGAAAAATCTAAAGTATCAAGTGACTTTCTCTGTTTATTGAAGTCGTCGACTTGCTCGTTTCTTAACAATTGATACAAAGGATCATCAATTATTTTTACGGCCATGTTGGAAACCTCTTGAAACTATCATTTTTAGAAGTATAGACATAACTTTAAAAACATCACTAACCCACCAGTGCGAGCAAAACACCGGCAGCTACTGCAGAACCAATAACGCCAGCAACATTCGGACCCATCGCATGCATCAATAAAAAGTTATGATGATTGGCTTGCAATCCAACTTTGTTTACGACACGAGCCGCCATAGGTACAGCCGAAACACCCGCCGCGCCGATTAATGGATTAATAGGATGTTTACTTATTTTCCCAAGTAACTTTGCCATCAATACACCGCAAGCCGTGCCGATAGAAAATGCAACAGCCCCTAATGCAAGAATACCCAAGGTCTCTAGTGCCAAAAATTTATCGGCCGATAATTTTGAGCCAACACTTAATCCTAAAAATATCGTGACTATATTAATCAATGCATTTTGCGTCGTGTGACTTAAACGCTCCACAACACCACATTCGCGCATTAAATTGCCAAAACAAAACATACCAATCAATGGCGCAGCCGATGGTAAAAACACAGCACATAAAATTAGCACCAATAAAGGAAAAACAATTTTTTCTAAGCGACTCACGTGCCTTAATTGCTGCATTTCAATAGCGCGTTCTTGTTCGGTTGTAAACAACTTCATGATTGGTGGTTGTATAATTGGCACTAGCGCCATGTAAGAATAGGCAGCAACCGCAATGGCCCCTAATAATTCCGGCGATAATCGAGACGCTAGAAATATGGCTGTTGGTCCATCGGCACCTCCAATAATGGCGATTGCAGAGGCATCTTGTAAAGAAAACTCAAAACCCGGAACCCAATTCAGCGCGAGCGCGCCTATTAAAGTTGCAAAAATTCCAAACTGTGCCGCAGCTCCTAAAAATAATGTTCGAGGATTAGCAATTAAAGCACCGAAGTCTGTCATTGCCCCTACTCCCATAAAAATAATTAAGGGCGCAGCACCGCTGGCGACAGCAACCGTATAAAAATTGTAAAGCATGCCATTTTCAAACCCCATATCTCTGGCGATTTGAATCGCAGCAAGTTGCTGGGACTCTGTAGAATTATGATAAGCCTTTGCAAGTATTTCGGTTGAAGACCAATCGGTCGCCAACGCATTCGCGATGAGTTTTAGCACCTCAGGGTTTGCTGTTCGTATCGCATTTTCAACCGCATCAAGAGATAATCCGGCGTTTGGAATATTCGCCAATAAACCACCAAAACCGATGGTTACCAATAAAAGTGGTTCGAAATTTTTTGCAATAGCCAAATACAACAGGCCGAAGCAAATAACCAGCATTATGGCTTGTCCCCAAGTAAAATTTGCAATTCCCGTGTCGCGCCAGAGTGTTAATAAACCATCCATCATTAGTTCTCTTTTATTATTTTTTAAAGCGCGATTAATGCGTCACCTACTTTAACTGCATCACCTTCCGAAACAAAAATATCACTAACAACGCCTGAGTTTTGGGCTTTGACTTCCGTTTCCATTTTCATCGCTTCAAGTACAATGACCGTTTGACCCGCTTCCACAGAATCACCTTCCTGGACATTAACTTTAAAAATATTTCCCGCTAATGGCGCATTAACAAGATCGCCCGAAGAAGAAGCGGCAGAGGCATTCGAAGAAGCACTTGCGGATTGTTTGGGTAACGAACTGATATCCGAAATCTCACCTCCAGGAGCAACAACGACAGAATAATTTTTGCCATTGACCGATACTTGGTATGACTCTGGTTGACCACTTTGTGCCGCTACAGAAGATGTTGAACTCGATGGAGTTGGTTTAGCCTCGGGCTTTGGCTCGAATGCTTCAGGATTATTTCGATTTTTTAAAAACTTTAAGCCAATTTGTGGAAACAAAGCATAAATCAAAACACTATCAACTAATTCACCTTCTAACTCAAAGTTCTCTTTGTTAGCAACCTCAACTAATTCATCACTCAACTTTTCCATTTCCGGTTCAAGTAAGTCAGCAGGACGACAACTAATTTTTTCATTTCCTTCTAACACTCTTGATTGAAGCATTGAATTTACCGGAGCAGGTGTTGCTCCGTACTCCCCTTTTAATACCGCCGCCGTTTCTTTGCTAATACTTTTGTAGCGCTCACCAGTCAGTACATTTAGTACCGCTTGAGTTCCAACGATTTGTGATGTCGGAGTTACTAATGGAATAAATCCTAAATCTTCTCGCACTTTTGGAATTTCATTAAGAACATCATCAAATTTATCGTCTGCACCCTGCTCTTTTAATTGACTTTCCATATTCGTTAACATGCCACCAGGAACTTGAGAAGTTAAAATACGTGCATCGACACCTTTTAAACTTCCTTCCCACTGACTGTATTTTTTTCTTACGGTGCGAAAATACGCAGCGATCTCTTCGAGTTGCGACAAGTCGAGTCCTGTATCACGTTCCGTTCCTTCAAAAATGGATACGACGGATTCTGTGGGCGAATGACCGTACGTCATACTCATAGAAGAAATACTGGTATCAACCATATCAATACCCGCTTCAACGGCTTTAACAATCGATGCGGTGCTCAATCCAGTCGTTGCATGAGCATGTAATGCAATGGGAATATCAAGCGAGCTCTTTAACTTTGACACTAATTCTTCTGCAACATAAGGTTTTAAAAGTCCGGCCATGTCTTTTATACAAATGGAATGAGCTCCCATGTCTTCCAATTCTTTGGCCATGTCAATCCACATATCAATCGTGTGTACTGGACTTACCGTGTAAGACAGTGTGCCTTGAGCGTGACGCTCACATTCAACGACTGCTTTAATTGCTGTTTTCAAATTTCTCGGATCATTCATCGCATCAAAAATACGAAAAACATCCATCCCATTTTTGACAGCGCGTTCGACGAAAGTATTGACAACATCGTCAGCATAATGACGGTACCCAAGAATGTTCTGCGCTCGAAATAACATTTGCATGGGTGTGTTTGGCATGGCTTGCTTCAAGCGACGTAATCTTTCCCAAGGATCTTCGCCGAGAAATCGAATACAGGCATCGAATGTAGCACCACCCCAGGTTTCCGCCGACCAATAACCTACTTTATCCAATTTCTCAGCAATAGGTAACATATCATCAATGCGCATTCGCGTGGCGAAAAGAGATTGATGCGCATCTCTCAATACAACATCAGTGATTTTTAAAGCCTGTTTCTGTCCCATGAGTGCTCCCTTGTTACGCTGAGTCTTGCTTTTATGGGTAAGTTATTTCGTTAAAACTGGGGTAAAATAGTGTGTCTCGTCGAATTACGAACAGCAATTATTGCTTTTTGTTGCGGTATCGATGAACCGCCGTAGAAATAACCGCTACGATTTCATCTTGATTTGATTCTCGATTATTTTTTGAGGTCTCATTAGCAACTAAGTTTTCTGGCCAAAAACGATTTATTATTTTCGATGACAACATGATGAAAAAAACGAGAACCGATAAAAAAGAAAAAACCGTTCCCATACCGATTACCATGAGTGAAAGACCTTCAACTAAGTTGGTCATATTGCGTTCATTCCTATACGGTTCAACGATCATCGCCAAAAGTATATAAAAAGGATCGTGCTTTCGACGTCTGAGTATTAATGGCACAGCCCTATCTATGCTGCATTGCAGTAAATCAAGAATACTATTAAATGTCAAATACAACGTTGGAACAAAGAATAGCGCAAAAAGAATATTTAACCAAAAGTGTTATTAGCTATTGAGAAGACTCAAGATGCGTAACACCAGTTAATGAAAAGGAAGTATTAATTGCTCAAAAGATTGCTCCGCTTTTTCATCCAGCCGAACACCAATTCCCAATAAACGAACAGGCAGCTTTTTTCTTAAATAGGCTTCATTAATTAATTGTTCATAGACTTCTTCAAGAATAAATTCTGCTCTTCTTTCAACGGTAGTGGTTGAAAAGTCATTAAACTTAACTTTTACAAAAATCGACTTGAATCCTGTGGCTGATTTATTATTCACGCGCTTTTCCAAAGACTCGATCAATTGCGGTAATTTTTCGGTCAATGACTCAACGCTGTAGCAATCATTACTAAAGGTTTTCTCGACACTAATTGATTTTCGCGTACGGGAAGTTGATACATCTCGATCATCTATACCACGAGAAAAACGATATAACCGATCCCCAAATTTGCCAAACTTGTCGATCAAAAATGCTTGAGAGAATTCTTGCAGTTCACCACATGTACGAATGTTTAGATTGTGTAACTTCTTAGCAGTGACTTTTCCAACGCCGTGAATTTTTGATACCGGAAGATGAAAAACAAATGTATCAATATCATCTGGTGCAATGACTTTTAGACCGTCCGGCTTATTCCAGTCGCTGGCGATTTTAGCCAGAAATTTATTCGGTGCAACACCCGCAGATGCCGTCAGGCCTGTTTCTTTTTTGATATCCTGTTTGATGGCACCAGCAATTAAAGTACCACTGCCATGACATTGAATCGCACTAGAAACATCAAGATAGGCTTCATCCAATGATAAAGGCTCTATCAGTTCGGTGTATCTTTGAAATATTTGATGGATTTTTTTTGACTCATCTCGGTATTTGTTTAAGTTGGGCGGGACAATCACCAAATCAGGACAACGAGATTTTGCAATGGTTGATGACAAGGCTGAATGCACGCCAAATTCTCGAGCGATATAATTACAGGTCGCAATTACACCTCGGCGTTCAGCTTGTCCGCCAACCGCCAACGGCACATTCCGCAATGAAGGATTATCCCGCATCTCAACAGCTGCATAAAAACAATCCATATCAATGTGAATTATTTTTTTTGTCATTGCGACTAACTATACACGTCGAAAATCAAATAAAAGCTGAAATTCTGCACCCTGAATATTGCTCTCTTTAATGCTGATCTTACCACCGTATTGATGCACTAATTCAGCAACGACGGATAATCCAATGCCTTGTCCTTCAGTTTGTTCGTCTAATCGACCACCACGAGTGATGACTTTCTCGCGCATATCTTCTGGAATACCTGGGCCATCATCGGCAATTCGAATATCGAGCACATAAGAGTTTTTCTTTGACGATTGAGACACATCAACTAACACACGTTGACTGGTCCATTTACAGGCATTATCCAAAAGATTTCCCATCATCTCCATGAAGTCGCCTTCGTCTCCATAAAAGCGTACTGAGTCATCACAATTTAAAGTCAATTCCAACTGCTTGTCTTGATAAACTTTGCTCAAGGCAGACAATATTTTTTCAATACCAATTTTTACGTTAACGGATGCAAGCATATGACCTTGACTGCCAGCAACCGCTCGCGACAGTTGATATTGAATGATTTCATCCATCCGAGTCACTTGAGAGTGAATGGTATCACTTTGATCTTCAGTCGCATCAGAATTGACCGCGCCTTTAATAACAGCCAGAGGCGTTTTTAAGCTATGTGCTAAATTAGAAAACGTATTACGATACTTTTCTCTTTGTGTTCTCTCTGATTCAATCAGTAAATTTAAATTTTTTGTCAGTGGAATGAGTTCAGTTGGATAGTCTTTCGACAAAGCTTGTTGTTTACCGCTTTCAATATTCTTTAAGTCTTTGGCAACCAAACCAAGTGGCGCTAATCCCCAGCGTAAAGCTATAAACTGAACAATAAGCATAGCCACTAAGACAAATATCAATCCATACCAAAGTGCGTAACGAAAGTCATTTATGACGTCTTTTAAGAGATGCGCTTCATGTAATACGGTAAATTGATAATAACTTTCTGTTCCGTCATAGCTTTCCCAAATAACGGCATATCTTAAACGATAAAATCGAATATTTTCGATGACGGCAAGATCAAAGAAAAATTCACCGGTTGTTAATTTTTCCGCTAGCTCTAACTCCAAATCGACAGCACTAAATGAACGCCATACCTCTTCTTGATCATCGGAATACACAAATGCATAACTTCCGCTGTCTATTTGATTAAATGCGTCTTCACGTACCACTTCAGGAATGTACAAAGAACCAGGCTCTTCCTCTTCAGCTGCTGTTAGTAACATAAAGAGTTGAGTTTTCATTCGTTGTTGCAGTTGCCCTGTTAAACTTTTATCAAAGGCTTTTTCCAAAAAGAATGCAACACCGCTCACCAAAACGATGAGCGAAAAGGAGAACACAATAATCAGACGATTACGTAAAGAATATTTCATTAAGGCTATAGATCAGGGTTGATGCGATAACCCCGTCCACGCAAAGTTTCAATAGGTTTTAAATTACCTTCAGGATCTATTTTTTTCCGTAATCGACGAACAAAGACCTCCAGCACATTACTATCTTTGTCGTGATCTTGCTCGTAGATATGCTCAGTTAGTTCTGTTTTAGAAATGACTTTTTCTGGATGCATCATCAAATACTCGAGAACCTTATACTCATATGCAGTTAAATCGAGCTCCCGTCCATCCACTAAAATTTGTTTACTGCTCGAATTAAGCTCGATAGGTCCTTTGCGGATGACTGGCGATGAGAATCCCGATGAACGGCGTAATAATGCATTAGCACGAGCCATGAGTTCTTCCACTTGAAAAGGTTTAACTAAATAATCATCTGCGCCTCGAGATAACCCTTCAACTTTTTCTTGCCAACGAGAACGTGCCGTTAAAATTAAAATGGGAAAATCTTTCCCTAACTCACGAATTTTACTGATCAGATCCAAGCCATTAATTTTGGGTAAGCCCAAATCGATAATCGCCAAATCAATAGGATACTCCTCGGCATAATATAAGCCATCGGCTCCATCAAACGCTTGGTCAACTGCATAACCTTCTTTATTTAATGCGGCTTTCAACTGATCCTGGAGCGCCTGCTCATCTTCTACAACAAGAACTTTCATTCAGAGATTCCCTCAAATCCTAATTTACTTCCAATACTTTAGCTTTACAGCCATCCACTAAAATTGTCTTTACTCGACCATTATCCAACAATACTTTCACACGATAGACTGCAGGTCCACGACTCTTTATGAGCTTTGCCGATAATGCTTTTCCTTTAATCGCTTTTTGGGCAACTGCGACAGCTTTACCTTTAGAGATTACCTTACATTGATCTTTATCTGCCATTGCAGGCGCACTGACAAAGATTAAAAGTAAAGCAAACGTCTTAAGCAATTTCATTTTGTGCCTCTTGGATAACTAAAAGATTTGGGGAAAACACATTGATGTCGATTATCTTCCTACAGTACTGAAAACTTGTCAATTTGGCTCACCTGAAATGACCGGATTGACGCTCACTTCGAGCTCAATTTCTGGGCCGGGATCGTAAGGCATCTCAGTTTCAAAATTTTGCCCCATGTAACGATATACGACTCGATATCCGCTCTGACGTTCATACTCTTGCATTCGGTCCTCGAATCGACAAACTCGCTTGCGTTTGAGACTTTTGTGAGACTCAGCCATAGCTTCGCCAATATTAGACCCGATAACCGCGCCAGCGGCTGCACCGACAACTTTTTCACCTCGATCATGACCAAGTTTACTACCAATGACGGCCCCAACGATGCCTCCCACTAATCGATTAGCAGAGTCATCTTGGGGCCTGGCTTTGCGTGTAACTTCCCGACAAACCTTTACCGGTCGATATTCTTTAACCAGTTCAATAATCGGTTTAACCGACAGTACTGTTCCGTACTGCGTTTTTAACTCACTGGCCGTCGAACTCATTGAAATCAAAACCATACTGACACTAAGCCATTTGAAAAGAACGTATTTCACATTGCTACCTCAGTACTTCATAATGAACTGGTGTCCATTTTAGTAATGATTAACTGAATGCAATCTGAACAATTTGAGTTTAAGTCCAGTTTTCATGTGGATTCCCATCCAAACCTGAAAAATACAACCGAATCCCCTTTTTATTCGAAAGCATTTTTTCAGTCACTAGAAGAGTCGGGGTGTGCTTCGAGTGAATCTGGCTGGCAACCGTACCACCTCAGCTATCGCACCGATGACACGCAGCCATACCATTTTTTACCTGGTTACCTTAAGACACACTCCTACGGTGAATATGTGTTTGACTGGAGTATTGCCGATGCTGTTCAACGAAATGGAATTCGCTATTACCCCAAATGGGTGTGCCAGTTTCCCTTTTCGCCAATTCAGCTTCCTGAAACCTTAACCTCCCCCAACGTTGAGACCATTAATGATATTCGAGCAAGCTTGGAGTCCGTCAGTCAATTTTCAGCTCAATGGCTTTATATTCCTGAACACTGGCGTGAAACGTTTCAAGAAACAGGAGGTTTGATTCGCGATAGTCTTTTCTTCAATTGGCAAAACGAAAACTTCGCTTCATTTGACGATCACTTGGCAACACTAAATTCTAAGAGAGCAAAAGACGTTAGACGAGAACGAAGAAAAGTAAAAGATCTAGGTATAACTATTCATCTTTTTGATGACGATAATATCAACGATGAAATCATTGAGCGATTTTATCCATTTTACCGATTAACCTATCTTAAACGCTCCGGACATTCCGGATACCTTAATTTGGAGTTTTTTAAGCGCTGGCTCACTGCATTAAACAACCAAGTTTTAATCATCATTGCCCGGGCAAACAATGAAGATATTGCCGCAGCGCTATTTGTTTATGATCAAAACACATTATTCGGAAGATACTGGGGAAGTTTCGTTGAAAATCAATTATTGCATTTTGAATGTTGTTACTATCAAGGCATGGAATACTGTATCGCTAAAAACATTCCCAATTTTAATCCGGGTGTTCAAGGAGAACATAAAGCCCGACGCGGTTTTCAACCTTATCGAGTTCCCTCCGTCTATTACTTTTTTGATCGTAATATACACCGACAAATCCGTCAGTTTTTTAGTCAGGAAAATGATTATATGATGGATTATATGCGAGAACTAAAAGATTTATTGCCCTTTCGATAAATTGAAAGGGCAATATACTTTGAGAAAATAGAATTTCGTTAAGCTACCAATTGTTTAGACATCAAGTCGAGCGTATCTCGTTCATCCAACAACTGTTTAAAGCTTTCATTTACCATTTCTTCGTCTAGCTGAAGGTTTTCGAGAGTCGCTTGAGGTAATAAATCTCCTGTGGCATCACCAAGATCAATACGTTTCAACAACCGCCCAGCCAGCAACACTAAGTTCGAGTAAACGGCATGCTTGCTCCAAAACTCTTCTTTGTGATGCCAACGCACCGCTACGATGAGTTCGTCCGGCATATGCCAATTCTGCATCAACCAGGCACCAATCTCTTGATGCGACATTCCCATAACAAAATGCTCGATATCATCCAGAGGAATATTCGGGTTCGCTTCAATATAACGATTAATCAAATTAAATTGTGGAGGAAATAAGTGACCGAGCAATAGATGCCCAAAATTATGCAGCAATCCAGATAAGTAAGAGAGGCCACGCTCGGGTCTTCTCTTTGGCGGAATTAATAAGCAAAGCTTCTCAACCAAACTTGCTGAATATACGGCTTGTTGCCAGAAGGAATGAACACCTAAAGGGCCGTCTTCTGGAACGTTGAAGGATTTACCTATCGAAATACCGAGAGCCAAATTCATCACCAAATCAAAGCCCAGCACTCTAGAAATGGCTGTTTCAACTGAATCTATGGTGCCTTTGTAACCATAATAAGGAGAGCTCGCCCAGCTAATAATTTGTGCCGCTAAACTTGGGTCTTTCTTAACAATATCACCTAACTTTTTTGCATCAGCGCTAGGATCAACACGTAACTTCATGATTTCTTGCGCGATTTCTGGCATCGCAGGCAAATCAAAAGTTTCATCAACACGCTGCTTTATACGAATAGGCGTAAATTGGTTAACCGTTTCCGACATATCTTGTTGCGCATTGCGCCCCGAATACAGTCTCTCTGGCCCACAAGCGAATGACAAGCGTTGCGCACTCTTAAATAGGGATTCTATTGCCGATTTATCCAGCTTCAATATACTACTCTCTGAGCCAGATTCGATATAAACCTCATCCAGCTCAAACACTGACTCATCGACGATACCATTCACGTAGAAAAGCTCAGAAAGCGGTGGATGATTGCCAACAGCGCAACCTTTAATGACACTACTGGAATGAGGCGCAGTAATCACGCTGAAGTCTTCGTTAGTAATACGCTTTAATACCTCGAAATCTAACAAATATTCGTAGGGAAGAGTCACCAGATATTTACCCTTATTGCCCTGCATTAAAACGCTCCTCAAAACGTTTTTCTTCGGTAAATCTAGGACATGGATAACATGCATTAATGACTTTTCAGGTGGGTGCTCAACTAACTCGAAGTCAATATCATTTTCCTTAAAATAGGATTCGACGTTCTTTGGAATACTCACAGATAACTCCCATGGCATGTCGTTTCTGTAACTATAGCCAAAGATATGCCAGGAGGATAATTAGTAAGCAAAATATTTATGGAGTTTAAGACACAGGTCTCATTATGAGATTTTTATTACATAAAATGAGACTTATTGCTGCTTAGATAGAAGCTCTGGCTGCTCTTCTTCCGGCAAATCGACCTGCTCTATTTTAGTAAATCGACTGGAAATCTTGTTCGCCGATGTATGAATCTGATCAACGTCTTTTGACACTTGACCGATATGTTTCGACAAATTATCCATTCGCTCTCTAAAACGGCCAAAATCTTTCGATAAATGACTTAAGTGCTCCTGAATAATATGAACTTGTTTTCGCGTCGCTTCGTCTTTAATGACCGCGCTTGCGGTGGTCAAAATAGCCATCATAGTCGTAGGCGAGACCATCCAAACCTTTTCTTTATAGGCAAGTTCTACAAGATCCGGGAAATGACCATGAATTTCGGCGAAAACGGCTTCTGCAGGAATAAACATCATGGCACCAGGCGCTGTTTCTCCCTCAATGATGTACTTCTCTTTGATATCTTTGATATGCTTTTTAATGTCTTGCTTGAATTGACGCGACGCGGCCTGACGCTCAATTTCAGAAGTCTCAAAATCGGTCATGCGATGATAAGCCTCAAGTGGAAACTTAGCATCAATCACTACATTACCAGTGGGCTCGGGTAAAAATAAGATACAGTCTGCAATTTTCTCATTCGAGAGCTTATATTGAATCGAAAAGTTCGATTCAGGTAACACATTTTTGATAAGTGCATTTAATTGCACTTCGCCAAACGCTCCACGTGAACGCTTGTCGGCTAGCACCTGCTGCAAACTCACAACATTCGAGGACAACTCTGTAATTTTCTTTTGTGCGTCATCAATCAATACCAATCGCTTCAACACATCATTAAATGTTTTGGTGGTTTTTTCAAAACCATCGGATAAACGCTTTTCTACTTGACCACTAATTTCTTTTAATCGCTCATCTGTCGATTGCGTTAATTGGGTCATCCCTTTAAGGATATTATCTGAATTCGTTGTTAGTGTTTTGGTCAACTCATCTCGAATATCTCGGATGGCCGTTCTAAGCTCGGTAATTAATTTGTCTCTTAATTCCAATTGCGAATTACGCGTATTTTCGTCGTTAGTCGATAAAACGCTTAAAAGTTTTTCTTTAAATTCTTCAAGAGCAGTTTGTTGCGCCATTTGTCGCTGTGAAAACAGATCAGAGAACTCATGTTTATGGCGATCTAATTTTTCACTAACTTTAGACTGAAAATCATTTTGCTGTTGCAAAATATTTTCTTTCAATGCGGTAATATTCGCAGTTAACAATTCTCGAGTTTCACTGGTTGCCTTTTCAGATTTAAAAAAAGACTCAGAAAACTTTTCCAACTGAAATTCTCGAAGCTGCAGAATAGCATCTAAAACCTTTTTTTCTAATTCTTCTTGTGAAGCTTCCTGTTGTGTTAATCGATTAATCTTAACAAGAAGGACAGACATAGCAATAAGCGCAATTACAACGCCAATTGCAGAAATCCATGGCAACCACACAACAACTTGTTCGAATGTCATAATTGTTATTTCTTAATGTTTTTAACGATGTTAACGGTTAATAAAGAATGGAGCAACGAGGAATTAAGAAAACAAATCTCTTTTGACTTAACAAAATCAAAAGGAAAAAAAACCGCTTCTAAGAAGCGGTTTTCTTGATTTGGCGCGCACGGAAGGATTCGAACCTCCGACCGCCTGGTTCGTAGCCAAATATATTCCGCTTGAATTTCAATAAGTTATCGCTACTTTTTCCCAAAAACCCCATAATGCTTACACTTTATAAATCAAAGACTTATAAAAATCTTTTGGGAAGATTATTTAGATAACTCTACTACTTAACCAAGTAGTTATCAATGTTTATTTTTAGACTTACTTTTATTCCCAACTGCTTGAATACTTTCCGACCTAATAAAAAGGCCCTTTATTTTTTCACAGTAACTATTTTCTTAAAACCATAAAAAAAGTATGAAAGAAATACAAAATATAGCGATGCCAATTACAAGTAATACCCACTTATCACCGTAGCTCGCATTTACTCCAGCATCAACGGTGGCTACTGCGACTTGTTGTGTTTTTTGTACAAACTCATTAATTGCCTCTTCAAGATACTTTTTGCTTTTTAAATTAGATATAGACGTTGCCTTATCTTGAAGATGCTTGAGTGCTTCACTTGAGCACATATTGGCATAGACTGTGGCTAATGCATCCATATACCTATCGTCATTTTCATCAAAACTCTCATTAATCCACTGAAGAATAGTGTGCTCTAATTCAATAGTTACACTTTCTGAATAGGTTTCATAACCAAGAATATCAACCATTGTTTCAGCAATGAGGTGCTTGGGAGTATTTCTTGAGCGCTTATAAAACTCTATTACCGCAAAAATACGTTCATCCACTTCTTTCTTAGAAGTCGCAATAGGTAGCTCATTAATTTGTTTAAGTAAGGATATCTTCATTAGAAAACATAACGCCCGCAACAACGGCGAGCCGCGCAGCGGTAAGTCCGGTTGTTTGCGCTTGTTAGGCGCACGCTAATAACCCATACATGCTTGTTTGAATTGATAATCAAAATCTTCTCTTGTTACTTGCACATAATCCTCAAAAGAAGGTAGGGCATTTTTATTATAGAGCCAATCTCTTTGTTGCTTACCAGTAATGACGGGGAGGTTGTTTTTAAAACACCAATCCTTCGTTGCTCTTGATAGGTGTATCCCAATTTCAATGCCGTCTTTACCTAAAATTAAATCTGTATGCCAATTGTCTTTGTCAAAGTAGGTGCAAGAGCAACCTGTGATACTTGAAACTGGTATTTCAACAGGATCATGAAAGAAACTATCAAGGCTTATAAAAACTGCACTATCTGCCAATTGAACACTATTCATGTTCCTGAATGAGAATGCTCCTTTATGGTGCTGACTTGTTAACACCAAGCTCTCTGGTGTAAGAGCCTTAACAGAGGTTTCATTTCCTTTTGGGTACTTTTGCTCCAGATTTTTATATGGACCATCACACCCGACAAGAAAAATAACTAGTGGTAGTAGGTAAATCTTCATTTTACGCCTAACGCCGCATTCACCCGGCAACCAAAGCGCAGCTTTGGATATCGGAATGGAGGCCCTTGGGTCGAAATGTGTGAAATGCCTTGTTAAATGTCATATAC
>NZ_SUNB01000009.1 GCF_007570825.1 Pleionea sediminis
CGATCGCGATGGTGATGGTGTTGAAAACGATCAAGATGCGTTTCCGAATGACCCGAATGAATCGTCCGATTTAGACGGTGACGGTATTGGTGATAATGCTGATACTGATCGCGATGGTGATGGTGTTGCAAACGATCAAGATGCGTTTCCGAATGACCCGAATGAATCGTCCGATTTAGACGGTGACGGTATTGGTGATAATGCCGATACCGATCGCGATGGTGATGGTGTTGCAAACGATCAAGATGCGTTTCCGAACGATCCCAATGAAACGTCCGATTTAGACGGTGATGGTATTGGTGATAATGCCGATACTGATCGCGATGGTGACGGTGTAGAAAATGGCCAAGATGCTTTCCCTAACGATCCCAATGAAACGTCCGATTTAGACGGCGATGGTATTGGTGATAATGCGGATCCCGATCGCGATGGAGACGGTGTTGACAATGGTCAAGATGCTTTCCCTGACGATCCCAATGAAACGTCCGATATAGACGGTGATGGTATTGGTGATAATGCCGATACTGATCGCGATGGTGACGGTGTAGAAAATGATCAAGATGCTTATCCGAACGATCCAACACGTTCAGCTCTCGAAAAAGTTAACAACCTACAAGTAGAGCGGCAAGATACCTCGGTACGATTATTTTGGACAGCCGTACCTGCAAACTCAATCGTTCAATCCTATGAAATTCGTCGGGCCGACTGGGGTGGTAGCTTTGCACCTATAGGAACAATTTCTGCAGGTGCATCAGAATACATTGACTCTAATGTTTCTAACGATAAAGCGTACCAGTACGAGTTAGTTTCCATTTCAAGTAACGGTGATCGCAGTACAAATAATCCCAGTGTTCAGTTTTTTGTTGCGTATAATAATAACCCTGTTTCTAACCTTTCATTGAAGCAACAAGGCACTCACATTGACTTAAGTTGGCAAACAACTGCCGCTGACGAAGTGATTATTTTAAGAGGGGAAGCGAATTTCCCTATGACTCAAATTAATGCGGTCCCCGACAATAACTTTACCGATAGCAACGTTGTTGTTCCCAACTCGTATCGTTATCAATTGGTGAATCGTAAATATTTTACCAATCCAATTGATAATTCGAACTTTCATATCGATGGACCTGCCTCAGATATTGCTTCAATCAAGATGTTGCAACCGATGGCGGTTAGTTTAAATGCTACTAAAGTGTCCGATGGCAATTATGAATTGTCAGTTAAAACAAGTCTCGCAAGTGTTACAGTCACTGGTTCCGTAAGTAATGCTACTGGCCCGGCGACTATTTCTGCAAGTAATGGAAGTCAAACTGAAACCGTAACAACCAATGGCGCTTTCAGTTTAACTTTACCGGTCGATGCCCAAGCCAATCAGTGGCAGATTAATGCGGAAACATCAACGAGTTTGGCATCTGCGAGCCTTACACTATTAATGGATAGCAGTGCTCCGGTTTTATCGGTCAATGGACCTTCTCAAATTAACACGGATGAATCGTCATTAACTTTTACTGGAAGCGTTACTGATGATCAAAAGGTTGATTCGGTTGCTGTTACTTCATCAATATTCGGTGGGCAAATATTCAAAGCAATTGTTTCTAATGATGGTTCTTTCTCGGTTGAATTACCAATAGAAGTGGGGGAAAACCAGCTAACCTTTGTCGCGACCGATGCGTCTGGTAATTCCGATCAAAAAATAGTAACCGTTACTAAAGAAAATAACTTGCTACCTAAAGTTTCTATAACCAGTCACAATTATGGTCAAACATTAACTGAGTCGACAGTTACTATTACGGGGTTAATCGAAACAGATTTACCTCCGGAGCAAGTAACCATCAAGCTCGGTAATATTTCTGGAAGTATTAAAGTCCTTTCAGCGCGAAACTATCAGTTCCAGTTTGACAATATCGGTCTCGTAGAGGGTGAAAACAAATTGGAATTTAAAACCATCTCTCCGGTTGGAGAGAGCTTGCTGCCCTTTATATTGAACTATGATGAAGCAGAACCTCAGTATGAGCCTCAGCTAACCTTAAATGAACCTCTCGATGGTTCTTTTATTCGCGATGAATCTTTCGTAGTTAAAGGCGAAGTTTATTCACCCAGCGAACTAACCGTAGTGACCATTAATGGCCAGCCTGTTGATATTCAGCGAACAGATTCAGAAAACTATTACTTCAATTACCCGGTAAGTTTCCAAGCCGATTCGATAACCGTCGATATTGATGCTGTGGCAAGTAATGGTTTAAGCACAACGCAACAAGCCACTTATTATCGAGATAACTCTGCACCACAAATTGTTGTCGATAATAATTTAATGGCAAGCCCTGCTGTAAATACCATTAACGAATTGCCCTATACCATTACTGGGCGAGTCATTGACGATAATCTGTCGTCATTAACTTTAAATGGCCGAGCGATTCAATTGATTCTGGGTAATCAAAATAATGAGTTTAGTTTTACGGTTGCCGTAAATGTTGAAAATCAGGTTGATACTAACATCGATTTGCGCGCCTACGACTTGTCGGGCAACTCAACCGGAGAGTCTTTTGTATTACGAGCAGAGTCTGCAGCGAGTATCGACATCATTGCGCCCAGTGGTCGAACAGAATTTCAATCAAGCGGTAGTTCGTTTAATTTGCAAGTGATTGCTCGCGTTCGTGGCACTATGGATACCGACCGTGTGCGCTTGGCAGTGAATAATCAAACGCCAGTGTTTGTTGATGTTAACGAAACCTTAGTGAATACATCAGTAGTCATGTCTTCCGACTCGGGCGAGCATCGTTTGAAAATGGAAGTGGTTAATGCCTCTAACGATGTCATCTATCAGACGGCTCGCGACTTTAGTTTGTTAAATGAAGCTGACATTCCTCTGGAATTAATAAAAACAGAACCGTTTAACGGGCAATCGGGCATTGAGCCCAATGGCTTTATAGCGATTTACACGAATAAATCGATCGACCCATCATTATTGTCCTTCGATGTTCGAGAAACAGCGAATGGTAAAACCTACATTAATAATGATGAACCGGGCACAAACTTCTTAAATGCGCGCGGTTACCAATTGGTTGATGTATCACGTAATAATGAAATCGTCCCAGGTGGTATCAGCCGAGTACCAGGTGATAACTTGGTAGCTTTCTATCCATCGCGTGCTTTTGCTTACAATGCAGATGTTACCGTGAAGGTGACCTACGATGGTAATGACTTAACGCGTTTTGCTTTTAAAGTAAGACCATTACCAACATTCCTTACCGGTTCGGTATTTGATCAGTTGGATCAACCGGTAGCTAATGTTTCTGTGGAGCTTCCAGAGTTACAACGCAAAGTATTTACCGACGAAGAAGGTGTCTTTTCTTTTGGATTTGGTGATGCAGCCGATGAAGCTTTGCCACAAGGTACATATCGTTTAGTGGTTAACCGCGGATTTGGTAATCCTAAATTCGGTGTGACCGATCGTCTTATTACTATCGAGTCGGGACGTCGTAACTCACTCGCTATTATTAAGACGCCGGTATTGGATAAACAAGTGCCGTTTAATTTATTAAACAGCGGGCAAGAAAATGAATTTGCCGGCGGTGAGTTAACACTCGATTTAACCTCAGCAAGGGTTAATTTTGCCGACGGCTCTGCCAGTGGTCAAGTGCATGTTTCTTTCGTCGAGATATCCGGCATTGATGCTGCGGTGACGCCCATTGCTTATCCGTCTTGGGTTTACTCAGTACAACCCTCGGGCATTCAGGTGTCAGGCAACATGCAACTCGAAATTAAAATGCCCAAACTTTACAACAGTTACGATTACGTACCCAACTCGGGTACCTACGTTACGTTGATAGGTCGCGATAGTACAACGCATACCTTGCGACCTGTGGGTGTTGGTGTCATCGATGGTTACACGGTTAAGTCGGTTGGCGATCTTCGTTACGAGCGTCTCGACTTTATTGGTTACTCTTTTGTTGCCGAAGACAAGCAAAGAGTACTCGAGCGTTACGCCAATGGTGAAATTGGTTTGCAAGCCTTAATGGCAATGCTGCGCACCGAGTAAATAGAATTATAGTTAACTTAGTTGAAGTATTATGAGTAGAAAGAATGTTATCAATGCACTGTTAGCAATCAGCTTAACGCTGACGTGCATTAATTCTGCCTACTCGGTCGCTGGTTTTCAGGAGTGGCGAACTCGGACCGGAATTGTTATGGCTCGCGGGTTAGTTTATACCGAAGACGGCTTCAGAATTTTCACTGAGTATGATGAGCAAGGAAATATAGTTAGTGCTAATGAGGTTATCGAAGACGATTCGATGCAGGGTGCTTTCGTAATCTCGGGCTCTGAATATCGGGCCATCGTAAATTATTACAACCAGTTTCAGTCGGAAAATGCTAATGGTATTGCTCGTGGTGCGAGAGTGATGACTCGTGAAGAGTATGAGAATGAGAACTTTTTGACTTTCGACAACAAACCATTGGCAAATGGTGCAAAGTCACCTTTGCTCACCAAAACGAAGTCTGTTTTAGTGAGAAATCAAAAGCAAATTTTTCTTACCAATACCGATCCATTGTTATTTCAAGCTTCATTTAGTTTAGAAGTAGAGGATATAGAAGATGCGATCGTTAATAATAATGATATTAAATCAGTCTTGATCGATCCTCTTGGTAATGTTCGGCATTTTTCGGAAAATAATATTGGTTATAAGGTTCTCTTTTTTGAAAATGAGAGCGATGAGAATTATAAACCAGGTCCAAATGACAAAATCTACGATCCATTGGATTTTGTCCCTTTATATATGCCGGATGGTTTAGTTGGTGGTTCTACTGCAACAGGCAACGATGGACGTTACTCATCACTGTATATGCTACCACCATGTCCCGGCTTTTCATATGAATTGTATACACCTATTACCCTCCGTCTTTATTATAAAAATTTTAATCCTCGCATAGAACGAGGTATGGGGCTTTATCATTTAACGAAGCCTGGCTACGACTTTTGTAGTGGGCTTAGTGCTTTGCCACCGTCGCCATCTTTACTTGGGGTTGCGGCCCATTGGGAAGTAATGGCAATTGAAGCAAGTATGGCCCAAAGCATCTATCAAACTCATTTTATGGTTGATACGGCAGTTATTGGGGGAGAAGGTTTTTTTAGTAACGAGAATACTAATCAGGAGTCGACTGGCAGTGAAACACCAATTCCCTTAGGCGAAGAAACCCAATACAAATACGAACGTCCCGATTTATCACTGCATGCTGATTACCACTTTGATTTTGATGGTGATGGAGGAAATGACCTCGCCGTATTGGGTGACTTAAGTGATGAAATGATCGATGGAAAAGAGGTGGCTTATTTTGAAAGAAATAATATTGGACCTTATCAGGGTATATATCTATCCGGTGGAACACAAAACCCGAACAGTGACGATAGAGACACTCGTCAGCCGGACTTTGTTCGATTAGCGGACAAAATGCCAGACTTTACCCATCAAGGTTTACTCGAAACCATCAGTGAAGAAGATTTTAAAAAGACCGATATCTTGGTTTTTCGTGAGTCTAACGGAAAATTAATTACACAACGTAACGGATTAGATGAAGGCGAATTTAGAACACGCAGTTATACCTATTTAGACGGAAATGCCGGCGAAATGGCGTATTCCATTATGGTCCGAGGACCAAAATCTGCGCCATTTGATTATGCGGATAGAGCCAATCGTTCGGGTACCGATTGGTACAGTGGCTGGCAAAGTGCCGCTGGGATGGATGAATCATTGCATCAACGTAAAGCTGATCATATTCGTCCGCAAGAAAAAATACGCGTAATTGCAATTAATCGTAAAACTGGCTACATGGGTAGTGTAAGAACCACTTACGGTAAATTCATTACTGACGGTTACATCTCAATGAACATCGATAAAATTGTTATGCGGCCGCCCAATTTAAAAGTCATAGTTGAGCGTAAATATGATATTGAGCAAGGTCTTACTCAAGGTGAAGAACGGGAGTATTTAATTGGTTACGAAGGTGCAGCACTAGACACAGATAAAACTATCACTATTACCACTGAGTGGTTCGATCACGATGGTTCACCACTGCCTGAAGAGTTGGACGATTACGGATTTACAGGACGTCTTGCAAAAGTTGTATCTGAAAATACCGTTCAACAAGACAGTTCAGCTATTGCTCATTTTAAAATTAAACCAGGTCGACATACTGAAAATATTCAGTTAAGCAGAAACATTGAGCATAACATTCATTACTATGTTCAAGTCAGCGCAAAAACAGCTGCAGAAACGGCAGACTTCAATACAAATCCAGAGAGCAATAATTCCGGCGAAAATTCAGAGGATTCAACAGATGGCTCTTCAGATGAAAGTCAACCTCCACCAGAGCCTTTAGATTACCGTCCGCAATTTTATGTGCCAATTAAAGCGCCTATAATGGATGAAGCCATGACCATAGAGCAATGGCGAGCTTATCGTGATTATGTAAGAAACAATCCCGAAGGACAAAACAATCCGCAAACGCGTATTGAGAAGCCCGAACCTATCTACCGCTGGTTTTATCGTCCTGAGTTACAGTTCAGTTTATTTGGGCTGAGAGTGAATGAGATTTTACGGGTAAATTATAACGAAGATGGTTCAGAACAAACTCTCGATATTCTAAACTCGTTAGCACCATCTATTTTGCCCTCCGATGACTTAGTGCGATTAGTTTACACATTAACTGAAGACAATTTTGCAGCACTGCCATTTTTAGGACCAGGGCAAGAGCTAGTGTTTAGTCTTGGCCCTAATGAAATCGATGCGGTTACTGCGCGATGGGAAGATGGACAATTTATATTTACAAATTTAGATGCTATTAATGATTTAGATATTGAAGACTTTTTAACGATCTCTCTTTATTCAAATAATGATGCTGGAAATATTTTGTGGGAGTACGCGTTCGGTGGAGGCTTAA
This sequence comes from Pleionea sediminis, assembly GCF_007570825.1. Classification (GTDB taxonomy): domain Bacteria; phylum Pseudomonadota; class Gammaproteobacteria; order Enterobacterales; family Kangiellaceae; genus Pleionea; species Pleionea sediminis. The sequence goes on from NZ_SUNB01000009.1 coordinate 6,937, forward strand.
TTATCAATTCATCAGATGATCCTGGAAGTAGAGCTGCAAAATCTTTCATTATTTGTAATGAAAATGCACAAGGACGAAGTATTTGCGAAGAGCAACAGGCTATAACCGCGCACTTAGCTTTAGATTTACCGGATGATGCTGTCATAGAATGGAATGTAGAGGCATTAAGAGGGAATACAAGAAAGGATGATTTGGATAACAGCTCTAATAGTACTAACAAATTACATATGTATGGTGAGACTAAGAACTGGAAAGTGGGGGCAAATCAGGCCGTCAATAATGCGGTGAGAAAAGAAAACACAGATGGCACAGGGCGTTATCAAAGCCCATGGACAAGTGAAAACTATAATTATTCAGATGCGCGATACTTTTCTTTTTCTCCAGATTTAACCGGGGATGACTACACTCATCTACCTAGTAACTATAATCGGCCAGATGATTGTGTAAGTCAGTATGATAATTGTTTATCGGGTACAAACATGACAGATGTTTGGCGTCATAATCCTCATGTTGGTTATAAGATTTCAGTTATTGTGAATGGCCAAACTCCACTTAGTAAAATAGTAAAAATGGATCACGTAGATGTACTTCGCCAAGAATATATTGATCTGATGTACTCTACTAGAAATGATAGCCTCACTGCTCAGGCAAAAGGGGTTCGTCTGTTAGAGCGAGATAATTTAGTAGCTAAAAATGTACTTCCTACAGGCGATTGGGTGGATTCGGATTATGAGTATTCTCATGTAGTTGACGATGGTATGGTTCGCCTAGCTAGAGATGTAATGAATGGCTTTGAAACTTACCGACAATTAGAGTTTAATGGATTGGCTAATGCAACATTTCAAGTTTCTAGTAATAGTTTGAAAATTAATAGTTCTTATCGTAACCCCGAACGAAACGAAAGAATAGGTACGGTTTCAGGTAGCCGTCATATGATGGGGCGCGCTGTAGATTTTGGTTTTTCTGGTTTAACAGCTTTGGCCAATGATGCATCAATAATTGAACAGTTAGCAGCCTATAACAACCGGGGTATATTGTTTGGTAGCTTGTGGCAAATGATTAGCGAGCATCATGCCGATTGGTTAGAAACTGCAAGCTTGGCACAGTTGGAAGGGCGAGGCGGTCCATCTGATATCCAGGTGCGAACTAGTCCCACTGGTATTTTTAATCAGCAAATATCGACAGTTCCACTTGGAATACAAGATGCAGATAATGATGATATACCAGATGAATATGAGTTAACTTTTCATCTGCACATACAGGACAATCCTTCACAATGAAAAAACTAATTGTAATCAGTTTTTTACTCATAAACTCCATCTTCCTTCAAGCTGAGAATCTTCGAGAATATGAAGAGTTGGTTCATAGCTTGAGAGCTACACCTACTAGTTATTTAAAGAACGGTCAGGGCGAATTGGTTGATAAATCAGATGAAATTAATGCGCGCTTAGAGGAGTTGAATATTAAAATCTCGAGAGATCCCAATAATCCTATTTTGTATTTATTAAAGGGATTATATTATAGAGCCAAAGTTACAATCAGAAATGATATTTATCTTCGTAAGTTACGACGTGAAGGAAAAATAACAAAAGAAGAGGCTAACCAAGATCCTGAACGTAAAAGGTTAATTGATAAGGTTACGGAAAATTATGTTAAAGCTTTAGAACTTGACTCTAATCAGGCTCACAGTTTGAGACTTACCAAGCAAATGCTTTATGATATTACGCAAGATGTTGTGTTGGATCCAGCTGTTAATGAAGCTGCTATTAAAAGAGAGATGGCGCTTACTAAAACAGCTCCTACAAGCACTTATTACTGGGATTCTTATGAGACTATGTTTCAAATGTATTTAGGCGGAAAGCAGTATGACGAAGCTTTACGTATATTAGATGAAATGCTGGACAAGTTTCCAGGGCGAACAGAAATAATTCAAACTGCAATTGCCAACGTTGAGCTAGCAAAAAATACTGCTGAAGAAAAGTGGAAATCTACTCCTGCCATTTCAAAAGATGACCGTGCCTCTCAAAAACAAGTAGAACCTGCTGAAGAAAAACAAGTTGTAGATAGCAAGTCAGTTGAACCTAAGAAAGAAGAGGCTCAAGCTGAAGAGCCAGAGAGCAAGACGCAGTTTTTATTAATCGGTATTGCTGTATTCTGTTTGTTACTTGTTGGCTTTGTTTTATTGTTTGGTAGGAAAATTAAAAGATAGGGTTGGCGAAAGATAAAATAGAGATTATTCACTGGGGGCAATGCCCTCGGTTTTGTTATTAAAGGCTTAAGGGTTAGGTTTGTTAGCTTTGTTTGGATAAAGATAACAAACAAAAGTGATGGAATAGTTATAAAGTGGTTTTAAAAAAGTTGAAGTTTATGAGTAGTAAAAAGTCAGTCAGTCTATTGTTAGCCTTTGGGTTATCGCTATTGAGTATGAGTTCTGCTTACTCGGTCGGTGGTTTCAACGAGTGGCGAACGAAACAAGGTTTCGTTATGGCGCGTGGTTTGGTGCTTACGGAAGACGGGTACCCCATGTTCGCCGAGTACGACGAAGAGGGCAATATTGTTGTCGAGCAAGTGGCTATTCGCGATCCGTCTATGGAAGATGCCTATGTCATTTCTGGTGATGAATATCGAATGGTGGCTGACTACTATAAAAACTTTGTTCAAGAAAATGAAGACGGCATCGCTCGTGGTGCAGAAATTATTTCTGCCGATGACTATGACTCGCGAGCTTTTCAAACCATTGATGGCAAGCCGCTGGATGAGTCTGCTAAAGCCGAGCTCATGCCCAATACTAAGTCGGTACTTATTCGTAACCAAAACCAAATATTTATTCCAACAACCGATCCTGCATTACTTCAAGCGAATATCAACCTACAAAATCTAGACGAAGAAATTACCAATGGCAATACGATTAAATCCGTGCTGTTAGATAAAGATGGTAATGTTGTTCATAAAACTGAAAATAATATTGGATTAAAAGTTCGCTATTTTGAGGGTGAAAGTGAAGATAATTTCCGACCTGGTAGAGATGATAAAATTTATGACCCTTTGGAACTAGTACCACTAATTATGCCTGATGGTTTAGTTGGTGGTTCTACTGCAACAGGCAACGATGGCCGCTACTCATCATTGTATATGCTACCACCTTGTCCTGGATTTACTTATGAGCATTATACTCCAATTACCTTGCGGTTATATTACGAAAACTTTAATCCAAGATTGCAAAATGGAATGGGGTTATATCATTTAACCAAACCTGGGTGGGATTACTGCTCTGGCTTAAGTGCCTTAATACCTCCTACGTCTTTGGGTGCGATTTCTGCACGTTTGGCTATAGAGTCCATCGAAGCTTCTGCGACGACTTTTTTATACGATACGAACTTTTTTGTAGATACTGCGGTTATTGGTGGAGAAGCCTTTTTAAGTAACGAACGATTAGACGGGCCTGCTAGTGGTGAAGAAACTCCCATTCCTTTAGGGCCAACTCGGTATAAGTACGAAGAGCCCGATTTAGATCCGCATGACGATTATAAATTCGATTTCGATGGTGATGGCGAAGACGATGTTGCTCGTTTAGGCGCGTTAGATACTATTACTGTAGAAGGTGATGAGATTGAAGTATTTGAACAAAATAATACCGGACCATTGCAGGGTATCTTTTTGTCCAGTGGTTCACAAGATCCAGATAGTAGAGATAGAGATAAACGTCAGCCCGACTTTGTTCGTTTAGCGGATAAAATGCCCGACTTGCAAGATCAAGGTTTATTGGAATACATCAGTGAAGATGACTTTAAAGACACCGATATTTTAGTCTTCCGCGAATCCAACGGCATGCTAATTACCAAGCGTGAGGGCTTGGCAGAAAACGAATTTCGTACTCGCGCGTTTACTGAATTAGACAGTGCTGCGGGAGAGATGGCCTATTCTATTATGGTGCGAGGCCCAAAATCTGCGCCTTATGATTATACTGACCGGGCCAACCGAACGGGATTAGACTGGTACAGCGCTTGGCAAAGCGCCGCCGAAATGAATCCTAAGCTTCATGAGCGTAAATCCGACCATATACGTCCACAAGAAAAAATTCGCGTTATCGCCATTAATCGAAAAACGGGTTACATGGGCAGTGTAAGAACGACTTACGGAAAATTCATTACCGACGGTTTTATTTCGATGAATATCGATAAAATTGTAATGCGACCACCTAACTTAAAAATTATTGCAGAAAGAAAATATACGGTTGAAAAAGGTCTTACTGCAAATCAAGGTGAAGATTCCGAACGCGAATATTTAATTGGTTACGAAGGTGCAGCCTTAGCATCCGACCGCGTTATTACAATTACCACTGAATGGTTCGATCACGATGGTTCTCCGTTGCCGGAAGAACTCGATGAATACGGTTACACAGGACGCTTAGCAAAAATAGTAGCGGAAAATACCGTCGACCAAGATAGCGGTGCACTTGCCAATTTTAAAATAAAACCAGGCCGTCATACCGAAAATATTCAAATTGGTGATGACCCAGAACGTAACGAACATTACTACGTACAGGTTCATCCCGAACCGATAAGCGAATCCCCAGACTTCAGTACGACTGGTGCTGCACCAACGGGACCATTACGCTACCGCCCTCAAAATTACGTGCCGATTAAAGCCCCCATCATGGATGAAACCATGACTTGGGAACAATATCGTGCTTACCGCGATTATCGTCGAGAAAATCCCGAAGCGGATGTTGAAAAACCAGAACCTGTGTACAAATGGTTTTACCGACCCGAACTTCAATTCAGTTTGTACGGGTTGGAGATGCAGAATATTTTTAGAGTTGATGAAAGTGAAGGTTTATCGGTCGATGTCTATCAACAAGAAAAACCGGTGATAGCTAGTTCAGACGATTTAATTCGCATTGTTTACAGTTTGTTTGAACAAGAGATTCAACCTCTACAATTTTTAGGTGCCGGACAAGAATTAGTTTTTGCTGTAGGCGAAGAAGAAGTAAAAGCCTTTCCAGGTGAAGATGGTCAACTAAGGTTCGAAAACTTGGACCATTTATCGTCATTAGATGTTGAAGATTTTTTAAGTGCTCGCTTGTACTCGAATAACGACGCTGGAAATATTTTGTGGGAATACGCGTTTGAATATTTGGTATTGGACAGCCGAATTGTTGGTTATGATGATGTTGAAATTGACGAAAATACAGGTCGAGCTAAGTACTACATATCTGCAGATGAGCCAGAGTTTCCCTTGATATCTTATTTAGTCGGATATGCAGGAAGAGATCAAGAAGATCAATACCCAGTTGAGTTGGAATGGAGCGTTGATGGTGGAGCGCAGATTATCAATCAATCCAATGAATATCGAGAAAATGCGGTGTTCAGCGCTGACGTTAAAATGCCCACGTTTACTAATGCAACGGCAACTGTAAAAGCAAAGATTGCTGGCACTCAGACAGAAGCTGAATTTGGCGAATTAGTTGTTGTTCCTGGTAAGCCTGACTTTATGAATGTAAATATGTCGGGTGATGCTTATATTGTTGGGCATAAAGGGATTGATGTAACCATTGATGTATTCGATCAGCATGGAAATAAAGTGGCTGATGGTACATCAGTAGAGCTTACCGTTAAGGGTAGCGCGGATATTCTTGAGTACGATCCGGGTACTGTCGATGGCCGGATTACTGCTCGTATTGTTGGAAGTAATAAACCTGAAGCCGACAACACCTTAACAATTATTGCAGGAGAGTTGGAGGAAGAGCGAAACTTTGAGATTAAGCCTCTCAACATCGCTTTTGTTAATTTACCAGCAGAAGAAGAAGTTCAAAAAGTTTTACCGTTAAGTGTTCAGGTAACTGAGCCAGGTGGTGAGACAGTTTCTGGTGTCGATGTCTCCTTTTTTGCTCAAGGCGTAAAAATCGACGACAAACCCGTTCAAACGAATGGAAGTGGTATTGCTATTAAAAAAATGCATACCGGATTTAATCCTCGCACTGCAGAAGTTTATGCTCGAGTCGGATTGGTTGGTGAAAAAATGCCATTTCGAACGACACCCGCAGGTGGTGGCAATTCGAGTGTCGATGCTAGTAAAGCAATGGTTATCGGCGATGAAGAAATTGCCGGTTACTACGAATATGAGCGGTTTGACGGTGCTATTTTAGGACTTAAATACGAAACAGAAACGCCAATTACTTTAACTGGCGAAGCAGGAGAAAGCGTTACTGTTAATTTAGGCAGCTTGGCAGATCCGAACCGCACTCCTATTGCTGCGTTTTATATGAAATCGCTCGATGCGAATAGCGAGGGACAAGAAGTAGCGCGAGATGAAACGGGGATTCATCCTAACGTCGCTTACGATATCGTTATAGCTGATGAACATCCGACTGAAGTTAGTAAAAGCTATTTATTTTCGGGTGACTCATCAATTGTTGTTGATGAAAATGACGCATTAAAGCCGGCAAATTCACTGGGGTTTAGTGTTCAGGTTAAGCCAACAGAAAATAATGGCGAAGTTTTTCGATTGGGTAATGGAAATCAAAAACTAGCGATTAATGGAAATGGTGAACCTGTTTTTTCAATAATCACCGAATCGGGACAGTACTCAATTACAGGGCCTACATTGAGTGATAATAGTTGGTCAACTATTGCTGGTAGATATTACAACGGCCTATTGGAACTAGAGATTAACGGAACACCGGTGACTCCAGTTGCTGCTGTTGGACAGCTCGAATACGGTGCATTCCGAGCCGTTATGACTGTCGGTAAAGATTTTAAAGGCTATATGTCGAGCTTTAAGTTGTTCGACTGGAGTCTTCCAGCTCTTTTAACCTTCGATAATGGTGCCGAAACGTACACTCATAACTTTACATCGAATGAGAGTGTCGATGTAATAATTAAAAGTACCGGGCAACTTAATGAAGGAGTTACCAACTTAAATATTCGATCAATGAAAGTTGCTCTGGTCGAAAATAACATTACGCAATTCGTTGGAATTTTGAGTAAAGAATATTACGGCGAGCTTTCGGGATTCATGGCGACCATGCAATCCGATGCGGATATTCCAATTAAACCTGGTGCCTACACTGGAGGTCCTCCCGATCAAGCTTACGATATGGGAATGGTTCCCTACGCTTATGCTGGTTGGACGGACTGGATATTAGAAGAAGCTTGGGAACTTGTAGTTGATGTTGTAGGCTTTTTAATACCTTGGGAAGAGGCCGCTGGTTTCGTAAAACAGCTTTGGTATTTAGTTACAGGTGATGATGACTTCGATGCATTCGAACTAGCGCTTAATGCTCTGGGGGTATTAACGTTTTTTCCCGTAGCAAAGCCACTTAAATTTTTACTAAATCCGATCCGTAAACTATATCATGCTGTAAAAGGAAAACCTTTTATAGGAGCGTTTGGTGATGTTATGGCTAAGATAGCCGATGATTTGATGGAAGGAAAGTTTAATAAACTTTTAAATACTCTTCCTTTTCTAATTATTATTGGCGAAATGGCATTGGATGAGGAAGCTCGAGAAGGAGCGTTACAGATCATTAATGGAATTGAAAGTGCAGATGATTTTTTTGGTTGGGTAGAGTATTTTTCTTTACCAGCTGGAGGTTGGACGGAAGATACTCCCCCTGAGGTGGATTTAGAAAATTCTGCTTACAATTACAATAAATCTTTATTTCTTCCAACTGCATTTGCAGGTGTTAAGAAGCCAAAAATACAGGGAGCTAAATTTGGTAAAGTTGTAAAAGAATCTGTAGAAAAGTTAGGAGATGAGTTCGACGCAAAAGCTTTAACCAAGGCAATTAAAACAATTGGTCAAGAAATGAGGCAAGGAGGGTTTAAGTCTCTGAGGAAAATGATTTTCTCGAAGCAGATGATCATTGCTGGTGCTCAACTTGCGAAAGGTAATTTGGCATTTCTAAAAAATTTCTTAGCTGGAAAAACTGGAGCTCGAATTCCACCTCCAATTATGATAGCAATCGTATTTTATTTAGAAACTAGTATGGCAAATGAAAGCCTGGCTGACGTTGATGGGCGATTACACAACTCAATTCGAAGTGTATATGGAGATGCATTTACTTGTTTTTGCCGAAACTCTCAAAGAAAAAATCAGACAGGAAAGTCTCATGGCGGCATGTATCAGCTGGCTGTTATTGCTAGATATCACTTAGAGAACCAACTCGGTAGTAATAAGTCAATCAAAGCAGTGGAGGCCACTAGAAAAGTTAATTTATATTACGATGAAAGTGGCCTAGGCGAGGAGGTCTATGGCGATAGGGAGCGTCGAGTTGATTTAGTTTTACAGGATAACAATAGCAAGGAAGAGTGGGTAGAGTTAAAATCCTACAAGAAAGGCACTACTCGGATAAGCTCTAGATTTGCGGTTTGGAATGGTAGAAGTAGTAGATCGACTCCCGGTAAAGAAATTATTTTAGATAGAATAGGGCTCTTGCGCAGTACCGAGGGTGGTGTTACAAATGATGATATTGAAGGTAGCCCTACAGTAAGAGTGTCAAAAATAACGTGGCTTTTTCAAAAGTTTAGAGTCGCGGCTAGAAGAGTAAGTGGAAGAAGTTATGAAGAAGAGCGAAGCTATACGCAAGCAGAATTTGGAACTAATGGACTTCAAGAAGGAAAAGTGCTCTTTCACTTGTCTAAAGTTTCGTCAACTAATCAGGTTATTTTAAACAGTTTGGGTTTTGATAAAGCTTCTGAAAATGACCCTTTTAGAAGAAGTGAGATTCAAACAATTGCTCGTTTAGATAATGTTACAGGCTGGTTGAAAGAAAATGCTCGAGAATCTATATTGAAGGGCATTGAAGATTTTGGTGAAGAGCTTACACAGTAAGAGAACTATGAAAAACTATATTGTTGATGAAAATAAGACCCATTTCACTTATGACTTTAAAGACGAGCTTTGGCAAATTGATGACCCTGAGTGGGTTAAAGCGAGAGAGCTGGACTGGAATTTAAATTTTCTTGAGCGATACTCTCAAACATGCGATAGAAACCAGTTGGCATCTCGTAAAACCTATTTCATGAAAGGGATTTGGAAAAAGGAATCGAAAGATACTTTAACCTTATCAACAAGAGCGCTTCTTGCTCCATACAAAGGACTTGAGTACCTCGATAAAATTATTTTTAGCGAAGAGTTAGCGTCTAATATTGACTCTGCGAGAGCTAGTCTTTTTTACTCTATGTGCTCACACCCCTTGCCTCCAACGTTTAACCCTTTTAAAGGTGACGTCGAAAAGGTCTTAGGTCACTATTTGTATTGTGAACCAAAAGATTGTTTAACTGGACTATCTTTGATTCATGAAAAAAAACTTAAGCAGTTTCCAGTAGATCTATTTGCTCTTCATATGTTGTTTATAAATGATGCGGTAAAGTGGCTAGAGGATTACTCATCAAATCCCAGTAATGGGCTGATTCTATTAGTTGAGTACTGGGTAAAGTCGTTGAGCCTTTTAGAACCAGAGGTGATTGAGTCTAAGAAAAATCGACAAAGTCTTCGTAAACTACTGCTACATGTTACTTATCCTTGGAAATATCATCCAGATTCGTTAGCTTCGCAGGAAAAAATGGAGTTTATACAAAAAGTAAAGCAATCACTAGACAGTCTTGATGATGATAAAAACCCTTTGAAGGAAATTATGGCAGAACTTGCATTTAGTGCTGACGATGATTGGGCTAAAAACATTCTTAAGTCAGTCGACTATTCATCGGATAAAAACCGAATAGATTTACCTCAAATCTGTCATCATTTTTACGCAAAGAGTGAAAGTATTAAAATCGAACACCTTTATAGTATTATCGATATATTTAAAGAACATGACTTTATTGAATTGAGTGATGAATATCCAAAATTAGAGGAAGTCGACTTTAACTGCTATTTGACTGAGGCTTTTAAAAAACAACATAATTTAGAAAAAGCTATATTAGCAAGAAAGTTAAATGTCTTTTTTAGTTCGGAGTATATCGGTAACGATTTGGCTAAAATTAGTTCAGATTTAGTATTTATAGAGTCGAGCGATAGCAAAGAAAATATAATTTTATTAGTTGAGCGACCCTATGAAAATTATGCTTTGCCTCTGGCGCATACTTATCAAGGAAATCAAAAGTTCATAATAAATGCTGTAAAATTGGAACTAGGGATAGATTTTTATAGGCACTTTGGATATGGAGCAAATTACAATTGGGATGAATCTAAACGAACTCCAAAAGATGAAGCAAAAATAGAGTATTTAAATAGAGAGCATATTCTGAACTTGGATTTTTTTATTCTTAAAGTAGGTAGGTATGGTTTACTTGCTGAGCAGAGTGGTTAATTTGAAAAATAGATAAATTGTGAATCTATGATTTAAAAAAAATTTAATAGAATTTCGATAACCAATATTGTTACCTTGTTATTTCTGATGGCCTTCCTTCGAAAAGTCCTTCAGTCGATATTTCTCATTTTTAATGACCAGGCTGGAGCTACTCTTTTGTTTCTTAAACGATTCAAACTCAATCAATACGAAGTATTGGGTTACTCTAGCTTAGGTTTTATCTTGTCTCTAACCTACTTTATTTATCTAATTAGAAAGCAAACAGAAAAGGAATCTAGCGATAACTAAAGGATTAAAAAAGGGTCAAGCCGGTTGAATAAATAGGAAAGAAGGGGGAGGTTCAGCCTGACCCCTAAGTACAATCTTCTAAGAATTTTAGGATATCTCCTTTGGCTATTGTTGCGATAACCGCATTTATTTCGACTCATATGGATGAATGTTCTGAAATTTACGAACAGTGCAAAGAATTTCCAGATCAAGTTAAGAAGAAAGTACCGATTTTAATGGCAGAAGCATTTGCGAATCCCGCTGAAAACGATCGATATGTAGGTGGAAGGGAAATTGGAGGGTTATTTCATTTATCAATGTTAGCCCAGAAGCAACTCGAGTATGAGGTTTTGGATGACGAAAGCAGGAAAGTTGTGGGCGTTGAAGTTAGTAAAGAAATACCATTATCGATTAAGAAAGCTTCTGGTCGTATTGCAGAGTTTGGATTTCAACCTAAAAGAAGAGTCGATATATTATTGAAGGGAGAAGGTAGTGAAAATGCAAATGACTTGAGAACCGGAAGTGGTCATATTTGGGTAGAAGTCAAATCACTTAAAACAAAATCGAATTTAAAAGACTGGGACCAATGGAGTACTTCAAAAAAGAAAGACTATAGTTATCATCGTCAATTTTTCTTAGATAGGGTAGGTAATGGGACATCACAATTTGTAGAGTCTGTTAAATCTAGCAATTATGAATGGTGGTTGCAGGATTATAAAAAGTCTAATACAAATCGGAGTTATAATTCACAAGAAGTTGATAAGATCATAAGAAAAATAAGAAAGTTGCCTTTGGGAGACAGTGAAACTTATGTTAGCCTTGGATATTCTACTAAAAATCAAAATGGTTCTCAGTTTATGTTTTCACTAGCAAAACAAAAGTTTAAACAGCGAAATATTAAAAATTGGATTTTGGGTGAAGCTCGAGAATATTTGCTCGAAGGCGTTGGTGAAGAGACAATAAATACATTGGTTGCTGGTTATGATTCTAGTTTATAGGTAATTCAAAATGAGTAATAAAAATAAATTATTCAATGTTGGCAGTGTAGGTGAAAGGGACTGGCGTCAAATTTTAAACAATATCAAGCAAAGCGGAATTTTAGAAGATGAAGATTTAGATTTACCTTTGCTTGAATCATATTTTTTAAATAATAATGAGGATGACTATAAAAAAATAAAGGAGTATGGCCTTGGTTTAATTCTTCTAATGTGGTTAGATGATAGTCCATCATTAGATAGGTTTCAGTCTTTGGTAGAGTCTTTTGATACGAGAAAAATAGAAATAGCTAAAGCTATATTTAATTCAAAGAATCCAAGATTTGGTAAGGAATATTTGGGTGAGTCAGTATTTTGTGGATTAGATCATTTGATTTATTGTTCTTTATATCCGAATGGTTTCAAAATTGAAGAGAGTGAATTCAAAAAGAAAGTAGACTATTATCAAGCATTGAGAAATGATTTTGTTAGAATAGCTAGTTATTTATGTATGTTTTTAGAAGATGACGAAGATCCGTATAGCAAGTATTTGTTAATGTTGGACGACTGGGTGTTTTTTATTAATAAAGGATATACAGACAGACCAGAATTTGATTTTTTAGTTGAAATGGCATATCAATCAAAAAAAGCAGGGTTTGAATATAGGGGGTTAAGGAAGTTGCTATGTGAAGAGTTATTTGAACTTTTTGAAAAAAATGAATTTTCGAAAATTGTTCAAGATAAAATCAATGAAATTAAAAACAATATAAAATAATAATAAGCTACAAATTACTGCTTTGAATAAATGCTAATTTATTTAAGTGGTAGCTTAAAAAGAAGCTTCTTTTAATATTTTTATGATCAATTCAATATTTGAAAAAGACAAAAAACGGAATGTCTTTTCCAGTGATGACTCAGCTAAAAAATGATATTCCTAGTAATTAAAGACGCTAGCAAGAAATGGATAATGCCGATTCAAAACTGGCGTCACACGATGAGTCGTTAAATTATTGAGTTCGAGGAACGACTCGAAAAATATATTAACTAAATGATAGTCACACAGAATGAGAGCGTTCAGAATTCTGTGTCAGCCTAAGTTTTTAAAGTTCTAGCTCACCATCTAATCGCCCTTCGAAGTGGATGGCAAGTTGCGACAATGTAAGGTTCCAATTTTGAACGGGCATTGTCCACTTCTTCGAAGCATTTAATATGCCCGCATACAGTAATTTCATCAAGCTATTTTCATTAGGAAACGCACCTTTGGTTTTAGTCATTTTTCTAAATTGGCGATGAACCGCCTCTATAGCATTAGTGGTATAAATCGCTTTGCGCACATAGTCAGGATATTTGAAGTAGACGGATAAGTTATCCCATTTGCGGCGCCAGGAGTCGATAACAATCGGGTATTGGCTTCCCCATTTTGCATCCAATTCATCCAAAGCAGTTTCAGCGGCGCTTTTATTCGTTGCTCGATAAACTGGTTTGAGGTCAGCCATAAAGGCTTTCTGATGCTTGGAGCCGACGTACCTCATCGAGTTTCGAATTTGATGAATCACGCATTGTTGAACTTCGGTTTTTGGGTAAATCGTTGCTATCGCTTCAGGGAATCCTTTCAAGCCATCAACGCAGGCGATTAAGATATCGTTGACGCCACGATTATGTAAATCGGTCAATACACTGAGCCAGTAATTAGCGCCTTCTGACTCTGAAAGATAAAGTCCTAATAATTCTTTCTTGCCTTCAATGGATACGCCTAGCACGGTGTAAACAGCTTTGCTGACGAAATGACCACTGCTTTCACTTTATAGTGGATTGCATCGAGCCAGACGAATGGATAAATTGAATCGAGTTGACGTTCCTGCCTGGCTTTGAGTTCAGGCAGCAATTGGTCAGTAACACCTGTGATGGTTGCTTCGGAAACTTCGATACCGTATAACTCTTGAACGTGACCACGAATATCGCGATAGCTCATGCAGAGTGCGTACATGGAAAGGATTTTACGGTCAATTTCGTCGGTGAGTTTGGTTTGATTTTTCTTAACTAACTGAGGCTCGAACGTGCCTGCCCGATCTCGCGGCGTTTCCAATTCAAACTGACCAACACTCGATTTAATCGTTTTCTTGCTACTACCGTTTTTATGATTGGGCTCTGCTTCTAATTCGAGATGTTGATTGAGCTCAGCCTTGAGGGAAGCTTCAGTGAGCTGTTTGATTAGAGGTGTTAAGACGCCATCTTCAGCGGTCAGCGCCTCCTGATTGAAGTTGTTTTAATGCTTTATTAAAGTCGAATTCTTGAGTCTTATGCCATTCCTGTTTTTAACAGTTTACTGAAATGACACAGATTTCTAAACACTACTCACAGAATCTGTTACAGTCTCGTTTCGTTAGACTCTGTATTTAGGATTAAAACTCTGAGTAGTTAATAATCGATTCTATTTCGGACTTTATTGCTGATAGGTTGCATGGTTCTAACCCTTCTTTCCACGAATTGAATTTATCATTGAAGTATAAGTTAGGACCTTTTTCTTTGGCTTCTCGTAAATCTTCATAAATATCTAATTCGGACTCGTCGCACTCTGAAATGTTCTCATATATGACTCCACTCAACTCCTCATAATGAACAATATTATCTTCCAGCCACAATAAACTACACCAAGGGTCTTCATCTCCAATGATATAGGCTTTTACAAATGGAACTCCATTTTTAGAAAGTCTTTGCATTACAGTCTCAATATCATTTTCTACTGATGAGCCTCCCAAAACAGAAATTTCTACAAGTTTATTATGTTCTTTCACTTCTTCGATCGATGAATCGAGATCGGATAGTAAAGTATTGATTACAAATTCATTCATATCTGCTATTTTTATATCATTCCTGAAATATACTGTTCCGTAAGTCTCCAAGGTGAGTGCTCCATTAACGTTTTGAGATTTGATAACCTAACACTAAGTATTAAATCAACTAAAATCAAGTCGTATATAGAGGAAATATATTGAAACGAAAGTGGACAGTTAAAAGCGTTATTATTCTTTTATTTCTATTGGCTCTTCTTCGTGAGTCGATACAGTCATTGCTTTATATAATTAAAGGTGAGGGTAGCACCTTAGTGGCAGTAATAAGCGGTGTACAGCTTAGCCACATTCAAATATTTATCATTTCCATTATATTACTAGTACTATCTTTAGCTCTTGTGTTTTATTTTGACCGAAAAAATAAACCTAATCCTAAAAACGATTGATTTACTGATAATTAATTGTGAACTTCCGGCGAACCACGCCTAGTTAATTTTGCTGAATCGTCTTAACCTCATCTCCTACCGTTTTGCTAGGAGTGACCTTTACCCTACATTAGAAAAACTCAACTTGCGTGTGGTTCTGTTTATAGGGGCAAGGTCCGTGGCAGAACATGCTCAATATCGGGATTAAGATGATGTTATTTTTGCACTTGATCCTTTATTTATTGGTATATATCATCTGCATTTCGGATATATTTGGCAAAAGCCAATTAAAAGGAATTTAAAGCAGCGTTTGAAACTGCTTTTGTTGATCGAAATTTATACACCTAATCTTAGTTTTTCATTAAGGTTTACCATATTATTTTCTAGAGGAATCGGAATGAAAGTTTCACTCTTTTTATTTGCAATTCTAATTGCTGGCTCTGTAAGTGCCGAAAGCAATATTTCAAGCTGTGTAAGTTCAGATACAGAAATCAGCGTTTTAAATCACGGCCAAAATATACAAACCGTGGTTATGAAAAGTGCGATGGTTTCAAAGCGCTTCACTGGTGAAATTCAGCCAACAACGGGTCTTTTATATTTAAAAGCTAAAGACGATAACAAGGCTAATGCACTAGTAATTCATAAAGTAGAAGCCAATAAATACCAGGTGAAATTTACAATGGACGGTGAATCTGTATCACAAGTTATGGATTGCAAAGTCACTAGACCTATTAACGGATGATCGGAGACTAGAATGAAATTTTCACTATTACAATGGATTGCACTAATTGGTTTTTCGATTAATGCATTTGCTGAAACACAGATAACAATGGATAGCGACTCTGGAGACTGGGTTGGTGGTGGTAGTTCTTATGAGCTTACCGAAAGTACAGGTAGCTTTACCATTAGCCCGTCCCAGAATAATTTGATTGTTAATTATTCTGGTAGCGATTCTTCCGATTTTCGTTATGAGTTTGTAGCACCTAACGATCGTGACCTGGAAGCTGGTGCTTACCTTAATGCTCAACGCGCTCCTTTTCGTGGTCCTCTAAATCCAGGTTTATCAATTACAGGAAATGGTCGAGGATGTAACACAATTAGCGGCTATTTCTACATTTATGAATACTCATTTAATGAAAGTAATCCTGTTATTGCGATTGATTTCGTTCAATTTTGCGATAGTACAGTTAGCAGTTTAACAGGTTCGATTCGTATTAATTCAAGTCTCCCTGTCCCTTATAACTTACCATTTTCCGTTATAGATGGTCCCTCATCGGTTCAGGAGTCAGAAGGATTTTCTCTAAACGGCGGATTTTCTTCTGGAGGAACAAGTGATATTACCGGTTATCACTGGACGCAGGTCTCAGGTCCAAGTGTCGAATTTTCCCAACCTAATAGTTCGTCGACAGAAGTTTCTATTACCGAGTTAGTGGCCCTGGGAGGAGAAGACATTGTTGTTGAGTTAGAAATTACAACTGATAATAGTGGCTCTGATAGCTCGCAGTTTACGGTTAATGCAAAGAGTAAAAGTGATCCTTATAGTTTCTTTCTAATGGAAAGTGCTTCGGGTGACTATATTGGTCAAGGCAGACGCTGGTTTTATGATGAGTCTAACTCAACGATAGGAATATCACGTAATTATGATAAAGGGGTGTCTTTAAACATTAATGGAGATTCATGGTGGAGCGCTGATTTTGCGGCTCCTGGTGATGCTGAGCTTACCGTTGGTCTATACGACCCTGCGACTCGTTTCCCGTTCCAAGATGCGGATGATGCGGGATTAAGTATTTCTGGCGATGGAAGGGGATGTAATCGATCTTATGGTTCATTCGAAGTGTCGTCTATGGTTTGGGATGGACAGTCTCCAGTATCGTTTCGGGCAACGTATGAGCAACATTGTGAATCGATGTCTGCACCTTTGTTGTCTGGCGAAATTGCTTACAATTCGCTACATCCCAGTGTACCTACTGCGAGTGCAGGTGATGACCTAACCATCAATGAAGGCGAAACCTTGTCGTTGAATGGATCTGGTTCCTATGACAGTGATGGCTCTATCGCTATTTATCAGTGGTCAATCGATGATCCCGAAACGACGATTAATTCATCGGATACTTCGAGGGCAAATCTTGATGCGCCAACACTGGGTGATCGCGTTAGTAGTAAAGTATTCACGGCGACATTATTGATTATTGATGATCTTGGTTATCAAGCGAAAGACGACGTGAAAATTACAGTCTTACAAAACAATGCTGCGCCTATAGCTAATGATGATTCAGCCCAAGTGAGCGTTGGTGGGAGTGTCGATTTAATGCCATTATTAAATGATCAGGATTCTGATGGAAGAATCTTGATGGATTCTATTATTATCACTTCGCAACCCAGTTTTGGTAACGTTATCGTTGAGTCTGATGGAACCGTTAAATATACTCATACGGGAAGCGCAACAGGGGAAGATTCATTCACTTATAAAGTGAGTGATAATGACGGTGAGATTTCCAATTCTGCGACTTTTAAATTAACGATTAGTAACTCGGCTCCTTCTGATGATTCGACAGACTCAAATGGTTCAGGCGGTCCAATTAACTTGTGGTTTATGCTTTTAGTAATGTTATGCGCAACTAGAGCAAGAAATCGATAGATGTCTGACGAGAGAGTTAAGAAAGGGCGGCAACGCCCTTTCTTAATACTTAACTTTTGGCGATGAGGAGCGGCAGACTCTTAACAAATCGCTGTGAGATACTATACATAGCTAGCGAACTAATTCACTATTTAGCAATTATTCTAAACTTAAGTAAACAAGCCATTTAAAGAAACATTTCACAAAGAAATCTTATTATATTTCACATTTAAGCAAGTCAGAATAACTCTTTCTAACTCTATTGGCTATACTATAAAGCATCTTTGATGCTTTTAATTTTAACACTATCCTGATGGGCTATTGCACTACACACAGTTAAGTTGTCTAGTTCAACCTCTCTTAAGGTCAATAGATATTTAAAGTCAGTGACAGTAAAGTTCAATGCCTCTCCTAACGTGCGCTCCATCATTTTGATGCTAAAATAAGGCGCAAGAGCCACTCAATCTAGATATATATTCTTGCTAATGCCTGCTTCATTAAATTTATGGTTTTTGATGAGAAAGCTCATGCTGATTGCAACCAACCTATTCATACCGGGTTGGGGCTTATGGCTAATGGGTTTTTATCGAACCGGTGTATTAGTATTTGCTGTTTATGTTGGACTATTACTGGCTTTTTCCTGGACAGGCTTATTATTAATACAGACGGGTACTATTGGTTTTCTTCTGTGTCATGCTGCTTTGGCTATCTATAGCATTATTCGCGGTTGGTCTGAACATCGTCCGGTTCGTTTTTTATGGAACGGACTGGTTCGACTAATTACTTCTCTCCAATATCTAACTATTCTTATTATTCTGGCTGTTTTTAAAGCTAAGTTACTAGGATGGCAGGTATACCAAATACCATCTCCTTCGATGGCGCCTGCTTTACAAATAGGCGATATCATCATCGCAGATACCCGCCCATGGGTAGTCAATTCAATAATCCGAGGCGATATAATGGTGTTTTACCCTCCCAACATCGATAGCTATGTTTACATCAAACGTGTGATGGGTGTTGCTGGCGATAAACTTGCCATCAATGAGGGCGAGTTATTGGTAAATGATAACTCTATGGCAACGGGATTAAGAACTCAATCCATGTCAGAGCGCACCATATTGCCAGCTCATTTTTTTATGATGGGGGATAATCACAGTCAAAGTCGAGACAGTCGCTTTTGGGGTGATGTTGGCCAGGATCGTATGGTGGCTAAGTTCTATCGTGTGGTGTATCGAAAAAATTAAAATGAGATATATTTAATGACTCGAAATACAGGGATATCTATAGTTTTATTAGAGGTGCATTAAGATGTCTTTAAATACTATAGGTCTCAAATATGATGATATTCACTATGGGTCTCAACTAAATAAAAATTACTTGGTTGAGAAAGGTGTTAACCATAATTTCTTGGATGCCTTTCAATCTGGACTCGAGTCTATTTTTTCTAATTTAAAAACTAATCAAAGTAGAACATTTGAAAAACTATTTGCTGCGAAAGAGTATGCACTTTTAGAAACTAAAGAATTCGATGGTACAAGTCTATTTACTTTAACTCTTCTCTATGAGAGCGGTTTGCTATCGAGTAACTTAATTAACGGTAGAACTATTAGTAGGAGAGTAAAAAGTCAAAAGGTTATTCCTAAAACACTGGAATTTTTAGACGTTAGATTGCATGGTTACTATCAATATTTGAATGGGTTAAGTGTTACAAAGAATAATAATCCATTCGTTTTAGAAAATTATTTATTGCCAAGGTCTTTCAACGCGTTTGATGAACTAGATAGTTACATGAAAGATCATGAATTAAACATTAAGTTTAAAGGGGATGTAAACGTTGATTCTAAAAGCTTGTTAGTATGGATATACTGCAATCAAGATAGACTTATACTAATTGATAAAAATAGCCCTGATAAAGCGCTGTTGGAAGCGTGTGTAGCTAATAACGGTAACTATGAGTTAAAAAATTTATCAGTAGAGGATATTGATATTTATTGTGCGAATATCATTTCTAACTTTGGGTGTTAGATAATAATAAGATCTGGGGTCAGGTCACTGGATAAATAATATAGCTTATTATAGATTTAAAACATGGCCAGACCTGATCGAATAGAATACGAAGATGCGACTTATCATGTGATGAATCGTGGCCGTGGTCGTCAGATGATATTTCATGATGAGGATTACTATAAGGCCTTTGAAACGACCCTTCTGAAGCAAATAAACGTATTGACGTACATATTCATGCTTACTGTCTAATGGGCAATCATTACCACTTACTTCTGCAAACCCCGAGGGCCAACCTTGCTCGTGTCATGCGGCATATCAATGGCGTATACACACAGCGCTATAACCGTCTTAAAAAAAACGGATGGCGCTCTCTTTAGGGGGCGCTACAAATCACTCCTGGTGGAAGATGATATCGA
Source organism: Pleionea sediminis (assembly GCF_007570825.1). Taxonomy (GTDB): domain Bacteria; phylum Pseudomonadota; class Gammaproteobacteria; order Enterobacterales; family Kangiellaceae; genus Pleionea; species Pleionea sediminis. The sequence goes on from NZ_SUNB01000009.1 coordinate 26,750, forward strand.
TGCACTCTATGTCAGTCGTTATATACATCGAAACCCTATCGACATGAAGCGACCTTTGGTTACTCGATTAGAAGAGTATCGGCATTCAAGTTATCCCGCTTATATCAACAAGTCGAAAGTACCGGAATGGTAATCGAGAGACTTCCTGTATGGATTGGAAGGCTCTGCGAAACGATATTCTGGAATGCGCCAGTTTGTTGAGGTAGGTGTCGATGAGAACACGGCTAAACTGTACAGTAAGAAGAGATGGTCTATGGTGTACGGTAGCGAAGACTTTCGACAATGGGTGGCTGATGAAAAGCTGAAACAAAAATCGGTAACGAAAAAAGCTTCCATAGTGAGTAATCGACCATCAATCGAACAGGTAATAGTCGTTGTCTGTGACTACTATAAAATAAGCTATGGTGATGTTATTGCTGTTCATAAGGGTAGAGGCGTTAAGAATCGTCCTAGAAATGTTGCCATTTATTTTTGTCAGGAAGTCGCTGACAAGACATTACGAGCAAGTTAAGAAAGCAAGTGAAAACCGACGCAAAAATGCAGAAGGATATCGATGAAATAAGTCGATTAATTATTGAAACCGTGACCTGACCCCTATGGTTTTTTGTAAAATGTGAATTACGTTTATACACTCTTAAAGAAATGTGATTGCATGCAAGTAAAGTATTTACTTTAGAAAGTTATTCCTTCAAGGATCACAAGTCAATCACTAACGTATCACTAGAGGCTCGAGAGATACAGGGACACATTAGTTTGTCATTCTCTTTTTCATATTTGGATAAGACTTCATCATTGTGCTCAGGTTTTCCTTCGATTACTTTGACTTTGCATGAACCACAGATCCCAGTTTTGCAGCTGTAGGGTAGATCAATTCCTTCCGCCAAAATGGCTTCCAGCAGTGTAGTATCTGATGCCACTTCAATCGTTTTTTGTGTTCGATTTAATGTTAGTTTCACTGGCTTTGCGTTACTTTGTGCTACTGGAGAAAAGCGCTCAAAATGTAAAGACAAATCACTAGGTCGCTGAAGATTAATTTGCTTTTTTATTTCACTGAGCAATCTTTCCGGTCCGCAGACATAAATGCGTGATTTTTTCGGCGCTTGTTGAATTAGCGACTCAATATTTAAACGTTGACCTTCCGACTTATCATAAATAGTGAGCTCATTATTGAACTCTAGTTTTAATCGCCAAGAAAAAGCCATTTCGGCTTCGTTATTTCCAAGGTAATGTAATTCAAATGGCCGTTTTTGGATTTTTAGCTTTTGTGCCATAGGTTTTATGGCCGTAATGCCAATTCCACCCGCTATTAAAATGATCGGTGTTTTACCTTCCTCTAGGGCGAAGTTGTTCTTTGGGTAGTCACATTGTAATTCAACATCAATATGTAAGAGTCTATGGGCTGCACGAGAGCCTCCTTGGCCATTTTTCTCTTGTTTGACAGCAATCTCATAGATATCCCGTCGAGCGGGGTTTGAGCAGATGGAGTAGTGTCGATAAATTTCTGTACCGTCTTCTAGTCTTAATGGAATCTTAAGGTGAGAGCCCGCTTCAACCGCAGGAAGAGAGCGTCCATCCGATGAGCGTAATTCAAAAGCTCGGATATCGGGTGTTAACTGTCGTACGCCAGTTACTTTAAGCTTTAAAGGGCCAGTTCCATAAAACGCGGCGTTAGTTTGTTCTGAGTGATTACTGGAGTCTGTTGTTAATTGTCGTTTCAGTTCGGCAATTTCATTTTGTAGTGGTTCTAATAACTCTTCAACATGACGATCAGTAAAACGTGGTGTTATATGTTGCGGGCAATTCCAATCGAAAGCATCTATTTTAATAAGGAATACTCGCTCGACTTGAGCACGATACTGACTGTCTTCAAACTGTGCGAGCAACTCCCAATCATCGTCGACCACAGTGACATGTCCCAATACTTTCAGTCGCGTTTTGTTCGGATAATCCATCAAAATAAGAGAGACACGGTCGTTTGTTCGAAAATTTCCTGTACTAATGTACTGCCTATTTCCTGAAAAATCGGCAAAGCCAATAGTTTTTGCATCGATGACTCGTAAAAATCCTTCGGGTCCGCCGCGGTGTTGAACATAAGGCCAGTTTGTTTCGCTAACGCTTGCCATATAGAAGCTGTCGCGAGCTTGAATAAAGTCAGCTTCGCGCTGACTGAGTAAAAAATTAACATCGTCTCCTTGCTCCATCGATGCGTAAGATTTGCGACTGTTTTGTTTTTCTTGCTCTTGCTTTACTTTGGATGTGAAAGCGATCTCTGCGTATTTGTGTCCCACGAGTGTCTCCTCTTACTGACTAAATTGGGTGCGACTAATATCGCACCCTTAGTGATTAAGATGCTTTTTGAAGGCTTACTTTTGGAAAATCGATTTCAACTCGGCTAGCCTTTCCTAATATGTTAGTTAAAACATTCATTCCAACGTGGGTTATGATCTCGACTATGTCCGATTCTGAGTAACCTGCCTTACGAGCTTCAAGGATTTCCGACGTTGTGACTTCACCATTATTTTCAGCTAATGACTTTGCAAACTTAACTGCAACCGCAGCTTTCGCATCATGGCTTGAGCCTGCCCGATTCGCTTCTATTTCAGCTCCTGAAAGACCGGCCTTACTTCCTATTGCTGTATGGGCTGAAACGCAGTACTCACAAGCATTTTGCTCGGCCAACGCTAGGGCTATTCGTTCTTTCGTTGCGGTATCGAGACTTCCTTCGTTAGCAATAGAGTGTAGACCTAAAAATGCCTTTAGTGCACTGGGCGAATTAGCAAATACTTTCAAAAAGTTTGGTAGCATGCCCAGTTGCCCAACAATCGCATCAAATAATTCTGATTGCTCTTGAGTGGCTGACTCTCTTTCTACGACGTTAATTCGGCTCATATTGTTTCTCCTATTGGTTTCATAAAATAAAGTTTTTAATGCCTGTGTATTTGGCATGTGTGTATTCTGCCTAATTTCTTTATGGTAAAGAATATGCTTAAATTGAAATTAATAATTGCGTATGGAGAAATAAATGGACCAGTTTCATTTGATGACGGTTTTTGTCGCCGTCGCAGAAGAAGAGGGCTTTGCGGCAGCCGCGCGGCGTCTGGACTTGTCTCCTCCGGCTGTGACTCGAGGTGTATCCGCATTGGAGCAACGCCTTGGGGTAAAGCTTTTCACTCGTACAACAAGGTACGTAAGAGTTACTGAAGCTGGCCAACGTTACTTAGAGGATTCGAAGAAAATATTAGCGGATCTCGAGATGGCGAATGAGGCCGCCGCCGGTATCAATGCCGCGCCTAGTGGGAGGATTGTTATAACGGCTCCAGTGCTTTTTGGACAAATATATGTAATGCCTATTGTTGCTGAATACCTTAATCGTTACGTAGACACACAGGTTGATGCATTGTTTGTCGACCGAGTCGTTAATTTGATCGATGAAGGGGTCGATGTAGGTATTCGAATAGGCGCTTTACCCGACTCCAGTATGCGCGCAATCCGTGTCGGCCAAGTTCGTATGGTGGCCTGTGCTTCACCTGAATACATTAATGCTTATGGAATTGTTCAATCCCCAGAAGAGCTCTCCAAGCACTCTATTATTGCGTCGGTAGCTGGAAATCGGGCGATAAGTTGGAAATTTGAGAATGAGTCATCGACTCGTTTAAAGCCCATTGAACAACGGTTAACCGTTTCGTCAAACCAGTCAGCGATTGAAGCTGCGGTCCGTGGACTAGGAATTACACGGTTATTGTCGTACCAAATTGCTCCCTATCTTGAAACTAATGAGTTAAAAATATTACTCGAAAACTATGAACCAAAGCCTTTGCCGGTACATATTATTCATCGTGAGGGTAGGTTTGCCTCAAAAAAAGTGCGCGCATTTATTGATATGGCCGCGGATGCTTTACGATCGAATAAAAACTTAAATTGATGGGGCGCGAAACTTTAACGTCTTAAAAGTAGATACTTTTATTCTTTATTTATTTTATCTTCGATAAGGTCTGCACATAGATAAGGGGTCAGGTCATTGGATAATTAATATAGCTATTATATATTTAAAACATGCCCAGACCTGACCGAATAGAATACGAAGATGCGATTTATCATGTGATGAATCGTGGCCGTGGTCGTCAGATAATCTTTCATGATGAGGATTACTATCAGGCCTTTGAAACGCACCTTTCTGAAGCAAATAAACGTATTGACGTACATATTCATGCTTACTGTCTAATGGGCAATCATTACCACTTACTTCTGCAAACCCCGAGAGCCAACCTTGCTCGTGTCATGCGTCATATCAATGGCGTATACACACAGCGTTATAATCGTCTTTAAAAAACGGATGGCGCTCTCTTTAGGGGGCGCTACAAATCACTCCAGGTGGAAGATGATATCTATGCACTTTATGTCAGTCGTTATATACATCGTAACCCTATCGACATGAAGCGCCTTTGGTTACTCGATTAGAAGAGTATCGGCATTCAAGTTATCCCGCTTATATCAACAAGTCGAAAGCACCGGAATGGTAATCGAGAGACTTCCTGTATGGATTGGAAGGCTCTGCGAAACGATATTCTGGAATGCGCCAGTTTGTTGAGGTAGGTGTCGATGAGAACACGGCTAAACTGTACAGTAAGAAGAAATGGTCTATGGTGTACGGTAGCGAAGACTTTCGACAATGGGTGGCTGATGAAAAGCTGAAACAAAAATCGGTAACGAAAAAAGCTTCCATCGTGAGTAATCGACCATCAATCGAACAGGTAATAGGCGTTGTCTGTGACTACTATAAAATAAGCTATGGTGATGTTATTGCTGTTCGTAAGGGTAGAGGCGTTAAGAATCGTCCTAGAAATGTTGCCATTTATTTTTGTCAGGAAGTCGCTGACAAGACATTAAGTGAGATAGCTCAAGTGTTCGGCTTTACTCATCCTAATTCAGTAAGTTACGTAACGAGCAAGTTAAGAAAGCAAGTGATAACCGACACAAAAATGCAGAAGGATATCGATGAAATAAGTCGATTAATTATTGAAACCGTGACCTGACCCCTATGCTTTTAATCAAGGTATTATATCGAGTTTTTGGAAGAGTGAAAGTGTTCCTGAAATGTATAAAAAATATTCTAAAGGGTGCAGTGATTATCCCGGTGATCAAAAGATAACATGTAAAGGAATCAAGTATGCAACTATTGTGTTGAAAAATGCAAAATACGATCTTAACTATACTTGGAGAGTCCTTAAAGATAATCCAGATCCAAAACCAGATGAATGGATTTGTTTTGAGTATGGAACTAACTATTTTCCGAATAAATCATGGGAAACTATAAAAGGATACGCTTTAAGTAATAAAACTGTAGAAGGTAAGGAACCAAAAGATAATGCCCCTTCAGAAAGAATGGACTGTCCGTCAGTTACTCAGAAACCTTAAATTTCTTTAGGAAAGAATAAATGTTAAAAATCATATTAGGTCTTTTTTTTACTGTTACTACATTACAGAGTGTATCTAAAAGTAAGTACGAAAATTATATATTTCAGCCAAATTATTCTAATGTGATAAATGAGTTTAATAAACCTGATGCGTTAAGTAAGTTTGTTTACCCTTGGTATGAGTTTCGCTCTATTTCTTATTTAAGTACTAATAAAAATGAATTTGTATTATTCGGAGTAGATGTGGCTGATGAATCAGTAAACGAATTGATGAAGTTAAGAAAGGACTCTAAAAAGAACCTGAGAGTTAATTACTTTGATTCTGGAGGAGATGCATTTGTTATAAATTCTTCTGATGGTATTCGTATAGAGTTTGGCCCTAGTTTTTCTGGTGACCTTATTTCGACCGGGCACAAAGCGCACGATTACTTCGGTTGCATTGAATCAAAGCCAATTTTTGAAGCCAGTATGATAAAAGATAATGGAAGTTCTGTTTGGGTGATTACAGGAATGGGAAATAATCTTCCATATGCAGGAGTTATTGAGAATATAAAGGTATCTGTTTACGATGGGCAAACTACCGAAAAATATTTTGAGTATTATGCGATGATTGCTTCCTACATTGATGAGCCTTGGAGGGATTTTGATTACGTACTAGGAGAAACTAGAAATCGTAATTCACCTTTATTTAATGAATCGTTTCGTGGTAAGAAGCTGTTTTCTAAAGTTTTTATTGATGACTTTAATAAAGATGATAGGTTAGATGTGATAATTTGGCATCGTCAGTATCATTCGACCTTAGTGTCAGATAAAGATCGAAAAGGGTTTATATTTGAAAAGGAATGGTATACGCATTACGAAGAGAAAGATAATAGTTTTGTTAAAAAGGAAATGACTGTAGAAGCAGGCACTAAATTATTAGAAAGTGTGAATTTAACTTGGAAAGATGGGTTTCCAAAAGGCAATAGTCTATGTGACGGTAGAGAGGCAACAGTGCCTATGATGCCTTTGGTTATTGACCCTAGATTTGCATATTAAGTATTTCACTCAACTGAGAAGTTGGTTTTTAGTCTTTGGATTATCGGCATTGAACTAAATTTGACAAATAACTTAAGATTCTGACTTATAGTTAAATGGATATCCTATTTTTTCGCAGGGTGTATCTCTGAGTTTGATATTAGTGGTTTTGTAGAAAAGACTGGTTTACACGCTATAACGATTTAAAAAGTAAGTGGAGCGAAGCTTAATGACAGCAAAAAATAGACAATATAAACAGCCAAGAGAATCTAGGCTTATTGCTGGCGTACTAGTGCTGATATTTGGTATTGGTATCTTCTTTTTCTCTTGTTTGGTTGCTCTTGAGTCGTTTAGTCAAAGCCCGATTGTAATTACTTTATTCCTCGGTTTAGGTCTTATAATGATCGTAGCGGGTCTTTGCTTCTCGGCTTGTATACCGGAATTGGAAATTGACCAAAAAAGAAAAGTTCTAATAATAGCGACATCTTGTATACTTTTTAAAAAGAAAAAGTTTGTGCCATTTTCTAAATTAAAAGAAGTCGGAATTAAAGAGCTATATCATGCGGGTGACCGGTCTGATGAAACGGGTTCCTCGTACTATGTTGAGATTCGAAGCCATTCAAATATAGAGGTTCCTGGAACTAAAGGTCGGAGTATAGATGACGCGTCGCGAACTGCAGGCGATATTGCAGATCAACTAGGAGTTAGTTTTAATCCAAAAATACGAGATGTCTTTACCGGAAGTATAAAAATTAGTTAGTTGATCAATTCAATACCAAATTCGGCCCATATGAAAAGACAGAAGGGGGCGGGATTCTAGACGAAAGATTACTGATTTATTAGCTTTGTCTTATGCCGAGATAAGAGCGAATTAAATACAAGAATAAAATTCTAAAACGTCTATGTTTTTATTAAAGGGTTTAGCTGTATTTTGTTATTTAGACTTATCCATCAAAGACCAATTTTTATCACTTTTAATTAACTTCGGGATTGCTCTTGTTATATGTATTCGGGTGAAGAGCAAGCTCAGCCCTGTATTTTCTGTTTGGTTACGGTCATTCCAGAAAAAGCGATGAATAATATTGATAATAAGATATTCAGCAACGAGTAATCCTCCGGGCATGAACAAAATCGATGGCGGTGGTCGCCCCCCCTCACTAGTCCACTGCGCTTTTCATACTCGGCGACGCGGTACATTAAAATAGCAGAGCAGATGGTAATAAAGAGTAAACTGTAGTTCATTTCTTTTACTCATTTTATTTGGGTTTAAACGCTGAGTTGTGATTCCATGCGAAAGACTTGTAAAATATCAGGAAAATTACTACATATATTAGACGAACGCTTGATGAAATACGTATTAAAGATAATTCTGCTTTTACTCGGAGTGGCTACTTGTAAGGCAAGCATTATTGATGAGGTCATCAGCTTAGCTAAAAAGCATTCCTATAAGTCTGATAGCATAAACTGGGAGCAGGCAAAACAGACGATAACGCAAAGGTGCGCTAATAAAGAAGTCAATACTCAATGTGTGCTTAACAACTTATTGACAGTTATTAATGATCAACACAGCTTTATTGCAACTTCTTCTAAAAACTCAAGTTGCGAGATAGGCGACTCATTTCAACCGAATGGTTGGCTGGAGCAGAAAATTGCGTATATTGAAATTCCATCCTTAATGTGCGGAGACCCTGTAAAGCAGAATCTCTATATTCGAACGCACTTAAAGCTAATTGCTGAGCTTGACTCACAAGAGCCTGAATATTGGGTGATTGATTTAAGAGGTAATCGAGGTGGTCATATGTGGCCAATGTTATCGGTGGCAAGTGTCTTCTTAAATACACAAACAGCTGGATATGCAATTAAGAATAATCAAAAGATGTTTGGTTGGTGGGCGAAGGAAGGTGAAGTGGGAGTTTATCAAAATACACATGCCGGGCAATTTACTGCTATTGATATTAAAAAGCCGGTTGTCGTCTTAATTAACAAGGAGACAGGCAGCGCGGCTGAAGCCACCGCTATTTCGTTTATCGGAAGAGAACAAACCTTAATCGCTGGTAAGCAGTCGAAAGGTCTAGCAACAATGAATCAGCCATTCAACTTGAGTGATGGTAGTCGCTTAATGCTTGCAACCGCCTATTTTGCAAGTCGAAATCTGGATACATTCCCAGATGGAGTAACCCCTGATATTTCAGTAGAAATCAATGACCAAAAAGAAGTTATTAATTTTGCAAAGTCGGCTTGGGAGAATGTATTTAGTAAGTAGTATCGATATAACTCGGTGTATGTACCACGAATAAGTAAAAATGTATGAATAAAATTTTGATTCGAACGTTAGTGAAGGGGCAGGTAGATTTATTTCAGTATAAGTTTTTTTAAGCTTTATTTGCACTTCGACGTCAATTTATACAATATGAGACGGCTTTCTATCTCGTTATCAAGCGTTTCAAGGCTCGTTCTATATTATTTTTATGGCGAACACTATTGCCGAAACATTTTTCAAATACATAAAGAATTCAATAATAGATTTGACGTTGTCTTTTATGCTTATTGCTTGATGTGTAATCACTATCAAATACTGCATCGAATTGTGTGAGCTATCCGACGAATTAAAATAAAGAACTGATAAAAGCTGACACTAAGTTACTGCTTGATATCAGAGCGATTAGTTGTTTAATCGTTGAATGCACAAAAATGATGAGTCGAGAGCGCATCAAACGCTCCCGACTTGCCTTGATTGCTTAGTTAGCAGGAGCTTCTAAGTCGTGTGTTGTTGGGCAGTATCGATCAACAATGCTTACAAGCATATTTGCGCCATTTCCGATACGCTTTTTACGATCTGAACCGCAAGCACCTGAATCAAACAAAACATATTCTTGTTTATCTAGTGTTGCAGAAATCTCTGTTACAGGAGCATCACAAAGATAGTTTGGTGTTTCTAAAACAATCTCTCTTGATAACATGTTTAATGCAAACCGAATATCTTCGCCTTTATTGTGGCTGTAGTAAGCAATGCTGTCATATGGATATCCATAGAAATAACCGGTTTTAATGACTTCAACATAGTTGTCATAAACATTACATGTTTCAGAAGTTGGCTCGACAGAAAAACCCGATGAACTTGTTTTGGTAATTAATGCATCAGCGTATAAACTACTGCTCAATAAAGAGAAAGTTAATACTGCTACGCTTTTTAAGGAATGCATGTTTTAAACTCCAATGGTTTGTTAAAAATAATTCAAGAAATAGGTTTGGTCGTCGACAACGCGAGCGAGATTATAGGCGTAAAATATTAAATGTAAATGAAAGATAGAAAATATTTACTGGTAGTATCAGATATAAATATTTAAAAGAACTCTTTTTTTAGATGTGTTTTGGTGGTGTGGGTTCTATTAGTTTTTATTTGTTGTTTATTGATAAGTTTAAGGCTGTTTTATAAAGTTTTTCATTGCACTTGATTGTAAGGTTTGAAGTTTGGTTTTAGAAGAGTTTGGATTGCTATTTTATTTATTGTGAAAGAGACTTTAATGTAGAAGGAGTGTTTTGGATGCGACGGTCGATCGATAATGATTTGTCAAAATGAATCTGGCTTACTTGTATAAAAGGCCTTTAGGTTATCTTTTGGAAAGACTTTATTGTTTTGGTACTAATTATACCTATTGTCAGTTAGCGATTGACTAGTGATAGCCAGACTTAGGGAATATTTTCTAGCTCTGGTTTTCAGTTAATTCATTGATCACCGTTCTTAAATGTTGAATGTCTTGCTCGAGTACTAATCGGGCGTTGGCATGCTCTTCATCGTTTTCTAATTGCGATAAATTAAAAATTTTGCTTTTTAACTCAATCAGATTTTTAATGATCTCGATATCATTTTTAATCTTATCTTCCTTTTTACTCCCTGACTTTAGCGCATTTTCCTTTGAAATAAGAAGCCCCTCTAAACTCTGAACGGGAACACCATCTAATTCTTCTTTTTGATCTAGCGACCCATAAGGCATTCTAGAGCGAGTTAGATCAACAGAAACCATTTCTTCTTTAGAATAAGAAACGCTTGTTTTTGAATCGCTGGACTGTTCAAAGACTTTACCGAGGCCAAACCGAGCGTTCTCAAATGCTTCTTGTTTGACTAATAGATCAATGTCGCCAGGATCTCTGAATTCAACGCCTAAACTACCTGCCCAGAGCTTTATGGCACTACTGCCCGTTAGCATCCAATCATTCCCAGCAACTTTGGTCATCTCTTCTGATAAAGCATCTATACATTCTTTTGATATTGAGCCAGTAAGTGCTTGTTTTAGACCTTCTGTGTCCATTGCCTCAGGTAAAGGGGTATCGATAACAAACAATTCAGCAGGGGAAAATTCGACGGGTATTGGATCGCCTCCATCAGACGGTTGGAGATTAACGGTCAATTTATTAGTCATTGGGTCATAGTTGCTAACGACTCCCTTCGAGCCATTCATAATTCCTTTCTTATTCACTTCGACGGTATCGCCAACTTTAGGAATATCGACGAATACAATGTTTTGACTTTCGGCCGCTTCAAGCAGCTGCTTGACTTGCGCTGCATCTAATTCCTCTCCCATATTTTCGTCGAACAGCTTTGCAACCGCCTCCCGACTCTTTGGGCTGGTTGAGTTTTGCAAAATGAGCTTGAGTGTTTCAGCTTTAACCGTTTCTTTTTCTGCGTTGCGTAGTTCCGGCGTTGTTGGTTGTGGCTCCGCTCGATTTTCAGGGTTATGTAGCTCTTCAGCCGTTGCACTTGTTCCTGTGCTTTCAGGTGTTGCTTGATTCGCTAATTGCGCTACATCCGAAAATCGAGCAACAGCAGGGTCTAAGTTTGGCATTTCTACCTCTGTTATACTTTCAGTAAATAGTTGTGATTAATTAGAGTATCTAAAGAGAGTTCGCTTCTAACTTTTGAATTGTTAAGCCCGAAATCATTGCACAGAGTTATCCAGTGTTTTGCCTGCTTATCGAAAGCAATGATTTTGTTTCCGAATTCTTGGAGGGAAAGCTCAAAGGCTATAATTGGAAGAGATAACTCAATTTTCATGTTATTGATCAAACCAAAACTGAAACCTCCGGTTTTTTCCCACAAAGAATTGAAGCCCATTAGTGTCATATAGAATTGATTGAGGAGATGGATTTTTTCGGCATCTTGTTGTAGCTCATTTTTATCGACTCTGAGGTGTTGCGGTAGTTGGATGTCGGTTGATAAGTAGAGTGTGTTTTTAGAGTCGAGCAGTTCGACAAAAGTCTCACGGTCATCACTTATAAAGAGACTCCAATGCTCATTATCATGGCGATAAACACGCTTTAGTTCAAAGCGAGGACCAATTTCTCTCATAATAAGATCGAGCTTTTTAATATTACTCATAAAGTGTGATCAACTTAAACGTTTCAAGAGAGTACAAAATGAATGGTTGGTCCGCATCTTTTCGCTACTCACATTCTATAAACTCATTTCGTTGGCGTGGATAAATTAACAACTCTTGATTCTTGTGTTATCAATTTTAGGTGTTTGATTTGAGAAATTAGGCATGATTTATTACGTTATCGGAAGTCAAAGACCAATGAAGTATACGGTGATTGACTACATTGGCGATGGAATTCAGTGAGGAAAACAGCTCCATTCTATTACATCTGTTATGTAGTAAATATGACAGGTGCGGCTGGGTTCGAGTATCGTTCCTTAAGGAGGTGAACTTAATTGTAATTTTCAGGAATATTAAGAGTAAATAAAGAACAATAGGCAATAAGGTGAAACATGAACTATTCACAGTGTTCATCGGATATTGATATACTAATAATATTGGATGAAAAACAACCTCTGTTCGATAGAATGGTGTAATTATTAACCTGGAATTGCTCAAACGGAGTCTTTATTATTGAGCCGATTTATTATACTTAAGGATGAACATGAAGTATTTAGTCTTATTTTTACTGTTTTTCAGTAGTGCCACTGCTTTTTCCAGCTTTGATGAAGCAATAGCCGACTATGAACAAGGGCACTATCAAAGTGCTTATCAGAAGTTTAAAAATCTCGCTGAAATCGGAAATGCTGCCTCTCAATTTAATCTGGGTGTCATGTATTATCAGGGGCAACATGTTCAGCGTGACGTGAATAAAGCCTATGCTTGGATTAAATTGTCACTTCAAGGTACACGTGATGATGATAATGAATTTTCTCAACGAAAATCGATTCTCGATATTGTTGAAAAAGAAGTAGTGTCTAGTCCTGCTGAGTCTGAGTTTAAAAAGTTAAACAGACAATACGGTTTGAAGGTGTTGGCTGAAACACTTTATCCGAAATTGAAAAGTAAAGAAGCATTTCCTCCTCCCAAAGTTATTCGATCGGTAAAGCCAAGGTTTCCAACTAAAATACAAGGTAAAAGTCGGTCGAGACGACTGGTTGAACAAGAAGGGGTGGTGCGAATGAAGTTTGATATTGATGAGTCAGGACGACCGAGAAATATCGTTGTACTCGACTACTTTCCATCTAAAATATTTATTCAGCCAACAATAACCGCTTTTAAAAATTGGGTTTTTGAACCAGCTAAGTATTCCAATGGAGGCGTTTATTACTACGAGGATGCGCACTATACCTTTGCATACGATTTGACAGGTGGTGTTCTTATGCCACAAAAGCGGCATGTCAAAGAAATACTCAAAGGTGTAGAACAAGGTAATGTAGAATCTGAGTTTCTATACGGATTTATATTGCAGCAGTTCAGAGGATTTCAAGATTCAGAGAACTATAACGATTGGTATTTGAAGGCCGCACTAAAAGGTCATGCTCTGGCTCAATATTCCTTGGGTAAGAATATGGTGTTAGGGAGCAAGTGTGAAGTCGATCAAGAAAAAGGGATCAAATGGCTGACTCGTGCTGTGGCTAACGGTCAATCTGATGCACAACTGGAGTTAGGAAGAATATACGCAAAGCAAATGAGTGAAGCTCAACAAGCCAGGGCGATAAAGCTACTAAAAGATAATATTAAACAAACAAACTCAGATAACGCAAAATTTACTTTATTAAAAATACTTTTGAAATCTCCTTATGAACCATTGCGTGATTACTCATTAGCGCTAGAACTATTAGATTCAATGGAATGGGAGTCAATTTATGATCCGGTAACGCCTTTTGAGTTTCGGAGCTACGCTTATGCTGGACTCGGTGATTACGAGTCGGCTTTTGAAGCTATGAAAGAAGCCGTAGAAACTGCTCGGGATAATGACTATTACTACTTGAAGCTTAAACAAAAACGAAATCAATATAAAAGGCTTCTTGATAAGTAGGTTTATGCTCCGGAGAAACGAACACTTTAAATCTATTCCTTTCTACTTTAGTGAATATCTGTGCCATTTGACAACTCCACTAAATGACACAGGTTATTTCAACGTCATTGATTGTTAATGACCAATGACGTTTACTGAAACTAACAACGTTGACGATGGAATTCTGCTAAAACAACAGCTTCATTCCATTGGATCCAAAGTGCTGCAAGAATAAATGGAGCAGAAGGGTTCCACCATTGCTGCTGAGTTGCCAGAATTTGATTATAAAGATGTGCCGCTTTTACCGTATAATAAACAGCGAGGTCGCAATCCGCTTGGTCTAATGATTTAGTCATATCTCCTGTTGATTTAGGAAAGGGCAGTGACGAATGGTTGATTGTGTTTCTATCAACTTCTGTATTCAAGCTAATTATTTGAGTATTTTCTGCCGATTTCCCCTCAGTCATATTCTTCTCTAAGAGTTTGCAGTCATTTAAAGATAACTGTATTTGCCCTCTTTCTGATTGTAGATAGCCATGACAGGAATCACCTGAAAATACTTTATTGTCCGTTGTAAAATGAGCAATGTCATTAACGTCTAGTGACAAGCTAAAATCTTGCTGAGAAAATTGTTTGGTAAAAAACTGAGAGTGTTGCGCTTTAGCTGAGATAAATAAGTTTTCATTGTTATCGAGCTGTAGCATAAAGGCTAAGTCACCTTCTTTTCCATTATCTGTGTGCACACTAATGTTTGTCTTAGTAATAGTACTTGAGCTTATGGTTGATTCTCCTTTAATCATTACATCGGCGTCAGCATTTGTATTAATACCACCTAGGGCAAATAAAAATATTAAACCCGCTGAAACATTTTTCATATCAATCTCCTGGATACTATAAATTTTTAAGTGTCCGGTTATTCAATTAATAAATTAACCAAAAACCGAGTTTGTGTTGGTGCGCATCAACACGGTCGAGCTTACTAAGAGGCTTAAAACTGAGTCTGTAAGATAGTCTTACAATAATTTAATAAGCGATATTTTAACGGATATAAAATGAAATATTGTTTGAGAAAATATGAATAACAAGCGAGTTTTATCGCTGGTTATTCTGTTAAGAGTTATCCTTTTATATCGAGTGTTTGTTTTAGTGAGTGAAAAATAGCATTTGGTTTTGTATGGGTATAACTGTCATTAATCGCAGGTGTGAGTTTTGTTAATCGCAAAGATGAAAATAAAGGCGATAAATGTGAGATCTGTTTCATTCTTTTATTATATTTTTGTCAGTTGTCATTAATCGTATTGTTAAATCTTACCTAAATTTATAAGTACCTAAACACAAACCAACGCTGACACTGTTAGTGAGGAGGTTTTTTATGCGTACGCCAGTTAGATTTATCTCAATAATTTCAATGAAAAATTTCAAACAATATTTATCGATACTTTTTCTAGTTTTGATGGCTTCTGTATCTTATTCGGAAAATTCAAATGACGATGAGCCGAAGGTTCGCCCGAGTATTGTTGGCGGTGTTGAAGTAACACCGGGCAGTCGAAGTTATCAAGCCATGTTACTTTTTAATGGCCGCCAAGGTTGTGGTGGAACATTGATTGCTGATTACTGGGTGATTACAGCAGCTCACTGTCTTGATAATGCGAATACCAGTAGCTTAACCGTGAAACTTGGTGCTCATTATCGCAACAGTGGCGGAACCACACATCGCGTTAACCAGATAATTCGTCATCCTAATTGGGGAGGCGGCGGTGTTGTTAATGGTTACGATATTGGTCTTTTGAGATTGGCAACTCCGGCAGCGTCTAATTTGAAAAGAGCCAAGCTACCGACATCTGCTATTCAGAATGAATTAGCTTCTCCCGGTAAGTACATCACTGTGTCGGGCTGGGGACGTACTTATAATGGTGGGCCAGCGAGTAATGTGTTGTTAGAAGTCGACTTACCAGTACTTTCGACTCAGCAGTGTCGGCAACAACTTTCTTCATCCATCGATGGAACGGTGATTTGTGGCGGAGGACCGAACAATACTTCGGCCTGTAATGGTGATAGTGGTGGTCCATTTGTGGCAGAAAAAAATGGAACTTTTTATAGTATGGGAACTGTTAGCTGGGGACGAAATTGTCGAGGCGCGACGGCTTTCACTCGTACATTAAGTTATGTCAATTGGATTAAAAACTACGTTGATATTGATGATGGTGATGACGGCGGCGATGATGGTAACGACGATGGCGAGTTATCGAATGGCGTTCCTGTTTCGATCAGTGGAGCCCGAGGTAGCACAAAATACTTTATGATTAATGTACCCAGTGGCGCAAGAAATTTAGTTATCGCAACCTCCGGCGGTAGTGGTGATGCCGACCTTTATGTGAAGTTGGGACGTCGGCCAACGGAGAACGATTATGACTGCCGCCCCTATCAAAATGGCAATCAAGAAAGTTGTGACTTTGCGCAAGCCCGAGGCACTTATCACATTATGGTGAAAGGCTGGGCTGACTATCGAAGTGTGACTTTACGCGCGAGTTACGAGTCTGACGATGATGATGGAGACGACGGTGGTGTAACGCCCATTAACTCGGTAATAAGAAATATTAATATTCAGCAAGGAACCTGGAAGCGTTATGTATTGGATCTTCCTGCAGGATATTCACAACTTCAATTTTCAATTTCCGGCGGAAATGGTGAAGTCGATATGTACATCAATTATGGCCGTCAATCAACGTTTAGCGATTACGACTGCCGTCCGTATAAGTGGGGCAATAACGAAAGTTGTGGTTTCTCTAGCCCACGTGCAGGACGTTGGTATATTGATTTATACGGTTACTACAATTCTCAAGGATTAACCTTGACGACTCGAGCTAATTAAGTTACTTCGAAACCGACTCATTGCGCCTCGTTCTATTATACGGAAGAGGCGTTTTTTTAGCTATTTTCTTAAGGCTCGAGAAATTTTTATATCGAGCTGAAGAATTTAATTATCTTTTAATAGCGGTAACTGTTAGATTGAAAATTGAAAGTAGATATTACTCTGAGATCAGAAAGTAAACAGAGTTGTGAGGAATTAAATGTAACTTTTCAGGGCTAGATAATGGGAATTATTATTTCATATATCATCGGTGCATTATTTATTCTGTTACCGAAAATCATGGGTAAAGTTATTGCTGAGCTGCTAGCCCTTATTTCAACACCAAGATTTGGCCGGCCTCCTGACGATCAAATAAATGCGAGACCTATTTTCTCAATACTTATTGGGGTGGTTATTTTAAGTATCACCGCTGCCATTCAATTAAACAGTCAAAATTAACCTCTCTTTGATGAAATAGTGCTTGATCTGCCGACATAAAAAAGAATTTGAAATATGGAAATGGACATTTCGCAGACTCAGACTATAAAACAGCAATTAGTTCAATTAAAAAAACATACACTCTCGACAGAGTGTTTTTAAAAGAATAAGGTTCTTATCGTGGGTGGTTTTTCTTTGTCATTAGATACGTTATAAGTTAGATATAGATTAAAGCGATACCGATAAAAATACATGGTAACTTAATGCCGGTTACCATGTATTAAATTACTCGCATTCGGTTGTCTGCTTAAACCATTTTTCTGTAAATCAATTCGGCCAGCGCGTTAATTCTTTCGCATTATTTTCAAAACCATTTATTTCTGCATCAGGCGTTAGATATAAAATGACCGATTCAATTTCGCCTAGCGTTGCAGGCAGGTTTATCGCTCGAGTGTACAAACTTCTGGACGATAAGGGATCTTGAGTAGTGTCCCATTCAATGGGCAACATCACTAATCTTTCACGCCCACCTTGCTGAACTTTTACTGTTAAGTCGCACCCTTGTGACGGACAATAAATAGTTTTCGCACGATTTCTATCGTAATCGGACTGAGGATCAAACAAATCGATGGTTCCGGATAAATACGGACCGATTGGTGGGTAGATCATAGTGACGTCTGGTTTTGCACCGCTTGCTGCTACCATAACGCTGTAAACATTGATGTCTCGATTGACAGGGTACTGCACTCCATTGTTGTTAACAGAAGAGGTGTAATCGCCTGTTTGTTCGTTCCATTTGGCAAAGCTATTTAATTGACCGTTCCACTTGACCATGTGACGTTGAAGATAGTTTCGCATTTGGTTGACGGAATAATCGGAGAAATGTCGCAAGTAATAACCTTGTTCTTGATCCCCTTGACCACCACCTTGCATGGGATCCATTTTATAGGTGCCAGGAACGCCTCCGACAGCATTGTCTTGCACTGTGGGAGGAATAAAATTTCCCGTTCTTAAATCGAATGCCCAAGCAGGACCTGCGTGCGTCAAATTATAATTGTTAGGAGCCGGTATGCCATGCATATCTCCTTTGTAAGGATACTGATTGCTATTGCCCCAATGTGGTAATGACAAAGCGTGTCCCAATTCGTGATGTAAAATTCCTAAGCCGGTGCCATTCCCAACACCTTTGAATCCGCCAGCTTGTCCTCCCGCATTAACACCATAAATATTTAGATAATATAAACTGGTTTGTCGTGCTCCACCGGCGGCTTGCAATGCATTAATCCATTGCAATGCCGCTGCTTGTTCGCCATCAAAATTTAGTCCGGTTTGATCTTTGTAGTCTTGCTTTGAAATGACTTTGGCTGCAGCGACACCTGCTCTTGGTGGAATCACTAACTCTTCAAAAACAAGGTTATTGATTCGACGCAATTCGATGTCTGAAACGGGCCATTTCGATTCCAGTTCGCTTAACCAGTCTTGTGGATAGTCTCGGTTCGTGTAGTTGAAGTAATGAACATCGAACATGTTCATAATGACTTTGTTGGGTGCTGTTACTTTTATTGAATTTAATTCGTATGAGTCATTGCCCGCGATTACTTTCAAACGAAGTCCGGGTTGAATCCACTCTTTAGGGATGGTGGCTGTAAAGCTGTCATCGTATTTGTGTTGAACGCTTCCGAGAGTCGAATCAAATTGCGTTGGGACGGTGTTTGGCCCTTGCATTGTTAAGCGAGTTGTTCGTCCATTTAAAAACAAGGTAGTTGTTACTTCTGGTGACGGCGTATTGGCTTCATTGGTAATAACTTGAACTTTCAGCAAGGCTACTCGATCGCTCACTAATCCGAACAAATCACTGGTGGGTTCTAGTACATGATTTTGCGCAAAGTAAACGTTTTGTATGGATACATTGCTACTTTTGGCTTCAATTTTCATACTATCCAAATTGGGACCGGCATTAATTGCCTGTACTCGAAAAGAATGTTGTCCCTTCGGTAAGTAAACGTCGTAACTTGCGTTCCCCCAGGTTGTCCAACTGCCGGTGCCCGAAAAAGGTAAGTCTAAAATTTCATTTCCATTGAGTAGCAGTTTGGAGTTTCGCGTACCGCGTAAGTTGGCGTAACGAAAACTTAGAGTGTAGGTTCCATCTTCAGGAATAGTAATCGCCGGCCATTCGACGTAACTGCCAGCGCCGCCATAATCGACAAAGCCACGACCCGAGTAGCCAGGATGAACGTCGGTAACTCTTGCATCATTGAGTTGAGTATTATCTTCTGCTTCATAAAGATTACTTTGAATGAGCTCTAACGTCATGTGATCTAAATTGGGTCCACCATTGATCGCCTCGACTCTTAATGCATGTTGGCCGTTAGGTAAATAAACTTCATAACTGACGGTTGCCCAATTCGTCCAACTGCCCGTTGAATTGAAGGGTAATTCGAGTATGGCGTTGTCATTTAGAAACAGTTGCGAGTTTCGAGAGCTAGAACCATTGGCATAGCGAAAACTGATTTGATAGTAACCGGCGGTATCGATATTAATACTGGGCCATTCAACAAAACTTCCCGCCCAGCCAAAATCAATAAATCCTCGTCCAGTGAAACCGGCATGATTGTCAGCAAAAGACGATTGATTTAAAACCGTATTCTCTTCGGCTTCATAAAGATTATCGCCGCAAACGGTTGTTGAATCTGAAGATTTACATTGAATGTCAACCAAGGCTTCTGCGAGTGATTCGCCGATTTTATAATAGGTTTCTGCATTGGAGTTCCAGTGGTAACCTTGCGAGCTAGGCGATACATCGGCATCTCTGTAAAAATCACGAGTGTCGATGGTTGCGACGTTCTTTGAGCTAAACAATCCGGGATCATTCGGTACCGCCAGTTGTGCTTCCATTAATGATAATGCTCTTGGGTGTGTTTCGCTCCAACCCGACATGCCCGTTGTAGCGATGATAAACGGTAAGTCGTTTTCACCAAACTCAGCTCTTAAATCGTTAATCAAATTGACGCAATTAAATAGATATTCATCGTTTGCAGATTGATTGACCCGATCGTTCCAGCCTTGATGCCATCCTACACCTGCGAGTTGGTAACCCTGACCTTGATAATTCGGAACATGGTTTTGAAGATTATTAAGCACTTCATGAATACGATTGATCATCAGTGTGTAGTATGGGCCTATATTACCGCCAGAGCTGGGTGGTCGAAAATCGGTTTGTAAACTCTTTCCACCCCAGGCTGTTTTGATGATTAATACTGGGTTCTGCAAAGCGTCTCCAACAACATGGCCAAACTGTAACTCTGGACCAATCTTGTTGGTTTTAACCGTTAATGGTCCTGATGTCGTTAAATCGGCTAGCCAAACATCGTCGCGAGTTACCCAGTTGCCTTGCTCAGTGACTAGGTGTTGATATTCCCCTTTTGTCGAATCGTGAGTGACTAAATACTGCAAGGTTCCCATACCATCATTCTTGTCCATTTGATTTTGATTCGGGGTAACAATGCCTTGTCCTTGCATATTTGACTGCCCCGCCAAGATAAAGACTTTTACTGGTAATGACTGATTGTTTGCAGTGACAGAAAAACTAAGAACACAAAATAAAAGTATGAGCAATTTTCGTTGTAACATTATCCACTCCTATATGAGGTGATAACCTCATGAATGCTTAGTACGATTGACAATTGATTGAAACGAAACTGACAAGTGAGAAAGTAAGATTGTATGAAAAAGATTAACGCTAACTATTTTGATAAACTGAGACTAAAGTCTAATTTGAAAGCATCTTGAAATTTAATTAATTTTATTACACGATAAAGCTCGACTCTATGTGAAGTCGATTATAACTTAATGGTTTAAATGCTGGCCCGAGATTTTCCAAAGTAAAAAATAATACTAGAGAAATGATCGAAAAGATCATTTAAACCATTCCGTTTATTGTGTTTTTAAATACTTCGTGTAATCGGCTACAATAATGAGATTAATTAACCTTTTCGTGAATAGAAGAAATGCATCGCTCAATCGATATCTATAAAAAATGCCTAATAGCCTCTTTGCTATTAGTAATCGTTAGTTGTAGCGGTTGGGAAAACGATATTATTTTCAGTAATTTTAGCAATGTCGATATTTATAGTCTTGTGTTGAAATCGGATGGTCATGAATATGATTTTGGCGCGGTAAACTATGGCTATTCTCAAACAAGCTTAATAAAGTCATTCGACTTATCAAGTGGAGTGGTACTTCACTGGACCGATTTTGATGGGAAAGAATTTGGGGTTTCGATCAACGGAGATTTTTTCAGTGTTAAAAATGAAGGTACTTACCGGTTTGTTTTAGTCGACGATGGATTAAAACTTAATGTCGAGAAGTACAATGGTGAGCAGTTGATTGAAAAAGTAGCTATTGAGGTTAAAAAAGTCAATAAAGACTAGTTTATAGAGAGACTCTTTATACGTCCTTATAGAAAAGTTGCTCTGTTTACCTAGGTGAGCGTCGATATGATGAGTAAAAAAATTAATTCTATTTGTGCGATCAAGTTTTCTTTATCCTCTAAGAATTGATTTTTAAGTTCTCTTTGTCATATTTAGAATGCGCTCTAATTAACAACTTGATTCTTATTTAGTTCTATACTTTGCAATTGTTTGCTACCATAAATTCAAAATGAGTTAGACTTCACGCGCGTGAGGTTTCAAAAATAATACAGCCTTCGAAACATGAATATTTTACCGATTCCAGGATTTAGCGAACCTTTTAGTGCAATCAGTCACTTGATAGCAGCCGGTTGTTTTTTTGTGATTGGTATTCGTCTTATTTGCCGGGCGAGAGGGGAGTTAGAACGACTGTCTACGGTCAGTATTTATGTCTTTTCGGTGGTGTTTCTCTTATCTATGAGCGGTGTTTTTCATTTATTGGAACCTGGTAGCATTGGACGGGAAGTGCTGCAACGTTTGGATCATGCTGGAATTTTTGTCTTAATCGCTGGAACATTTACCCCAATACATGGCATTCTTTTCCATGGTTTCTGGAGTTGGGGATTTCTTGTTTTTATTTGGGGACTGGCGATTTTAGGGCTTACCATAAAAACCATTTTCTTCCACGATTTAGCCGAGTGGATAGGTTTGTCCATTTATATTGGTTTGGGATGGTTGGGAATTATCTCCGGATTTTTGACCCATCGACTTCATGGATTTAAGGTCATCAAACCATTAATGTTTGGCGCTTTTGCTTACACTTTCGGCGCTATGATGGAATTCATGAGAGTTCCGACAATTATTCCTGGTGTTATTGGACCTCATGAGTGTTTTCATATTGCCGTTATTGCGGGAATTGCCTGGCATTGGCAATTTATAAATAACTTTTTAAAACAACCGCATTTGCATGCTTCGTCGTTCGACAGAGTATCGATTTAACTCGGTTACTCGTCGATAACTGAGTATCCCAGTTCTCTATTCGGTAGAGATTTAAGCTGAATGCCAGTAAGGCGGAAGTGATTCAGCTCCCTATGTTTACCTTGTCTATGATGTCCTGGTGTTAGCCGATTCTTTGAAAGTCTTTTTTATTGCGGTTTCCAAGCACGTAACAGTGCACAAAAGTTCATTTTTAACTACATTTAGATAGGAGTAGAACAAACGGTTTCAAAGAGGTTTATTTGATTGTAAAGCTCGGTTTTTCAAAGCCTTTGGCCATTGCCATGCACATCGCGGCTTTTGTGCCAATTTTGGTCTATGGATTACACCATATTTTCAATGAAGTAGCACTACTCGGATGGCTACTACTCGCCAATGATCTCATCTTAGTTTTCTCTTTTCATGCGACCTTGAAAGATCTGGATTTGGACATCTATCTCAAGGGATTTGTCATGAGTATGACAGTCACAATAGCGGTAGTTTGCTACTATCTCGGTCTTCGTGGAGTGCTCTTCGTCTTTCCGTTGTTGACTTCCTATTTCTATTCCTTTGAGTATAAAACGGCGCTCTTGTTTAGTGTTATTGCGTCCGCTATTTGCATGCTAGCTGCGCTCAATAGCATCGAACCTGAGATGGTGGCTCGTATTAGTGTCGGAGTGAGTTTAACCATTTTCTTTAATGCGAGCTTTTCTGCATTGCTTCATAAACAAAATCGTTCATTGCAAGTGGAAGCTGATCAGGACTTTTTGACTGGTATTTCTAATCGTCGAAGCTTTAACGCGTGTTTGCAAAGAGAAATTGCTCAAGCCAATAAAGACGGACGGTTTTTAGCGCTGTTTTATATTGACTTAGATGATTTTAAGCGAATTAATGATAACTATGGTCATACGGTGGGGGATGAAGTATTAAAGCAGGCGAGTCAACGCCTGGTTAACTCGGTCAGATCGACCGATCGAATGACATCCATGGACGATGAAAAAAGTGACATCGCACGATACGCAGGCGATGAGTTTGCTTTGGCGGTTACGCACATTAACTCTATCGATCAAGTCAATAAAATATTAGACAGAATATTAGAGTCGCTCAACAAGCTTTATGAGATCGACAATTTAGTTTTCAAAGTTGGCTCTAGTATTGGTGTTGCAATTTCTGGCTCTGATGGTCAATCGGCAGAAGAGTTATTAAAAAATGCTGATGCAGCAATGTTTGTTGCGAAATCTAATGTTAATAAACAGTATCAATTTTTTAATGAGGATATTTCTAATCAGATAATTGTTAAACAAAGCATCGAGAAAGCCATTGAAGATGCACTAGAAAAGGAAGAGTTTTTTCTTGTTTTTATGCCGATGTATGAAACGAACTCGCTCAGTATATGTGGTGTAGAAGTATTATTGCGGAGTACAAATCCGATTTTACAGAAATATGGGCCCGACAAATTTATTCCCGTCGCTGAACAGAGTGGATTAATCTTTGATATTGACCTTTGGGTCATAGAAAGTGTGCTAAAGAAAATTGAAGAAATCAATCAGATGGGAACCGGTGAGAAACTTCTGTTTTGCATTAATATTTCTGCAAGTGAATTGGGAAATGAACGAATAATAGATGACATCAAAAAGATTTTCGAAAAATACACGGTCGCACCTGAACAAGTCGAGCTGGAAGTAACAGAAACCAGTTTGATCAATATCGACGAAAAAACCATTGATATTCTGAATCAACTGAAGTCTTATGGCTTTCGCTTATCGTTAGATGATTTCGGAACTGGATACACTGCATTTAATCAATTAGCCAGTTATCCCGTTGATACATTAAAAGTGGATCGCTCATTTGTGAACATGATTGGTAACTCCAGCGACTCTAATAGCTCTATGGTGAATGTTGTGACTTTGTTAGCGAGCCTGTATGAGTTAGAAATTGTTGCTGAAGGAGTCGAAACTCAAGAACAGTTGAATTACTTGAGAGCAATTAGCTGTCATTATGTACAAGGCTATTTTTTAAGCAAGCCAGTGGAGTGGCAACACTTCCTTGAGCTATTGGCGACAAATAAAACTCTTCTCAATTAAATCGGGCGATTAAAACAGACCGATAATTTAAGACACTTGAAGAATTTCGTTAATATTGGGTTCGTTTAAGAGCTCTCTTAATAGCGAGTGAAAACCTTCAGTGTCTAACTCTATGAGATGTTTCATATATTTAGTGAGTTTTTCGATATTTTCTGTATTAAAGAGGCTCGGGTGTGCAAGATTGATGGGCTGCATATTCCACTGGTTATATTGTCGAGAGCTACATTCTTCCTTAATTAATATCTTCACATCGGAATGGCGTTTATCTTGGGAAATAATTCTCATTAGGTTTTCAACAT
This sequence comes from Pleionea sediminis, assembly GCF_007570825.1. GTDB lineage: Bacteria > Pseudomonadota > Gammaproteobacteria > Enterobacterales > Kangiellaceae > Pleionea > Pleionea sediminis. The sequence continues at coordinate 51,512 of NZ_SUNB01000009.1, forward strand.
CTTCTGGTTCACCTTCAATAGTTTGCAAAAAATGTTGGTTGTTATGTATGAGAACTCCGGATATTCCATGTCGGCAGTTATTTTGCAGCGACGCCTTATAAATATCTGCTAAGTCAGCCCTGAAATTTTCAGGTTTCCCTGTGTAAGTACTTGAATAAGTTAATGAAATCATAATATATTTTATATGGCCTGAACGTTATTTAGCCTCTGTTTGTATAAATATAGTCTAATTTATAGGCAAAAGAATTTTCTTTAATTATGTTCAGTACTTTTAATCATATAGGATTACCGCTTACATCGAATTTTGACCACTTTTCATATAACGAGCTGCTTGGGCAAAGGAAGGTGTCATAGTAAACTCATCATTCAAAACTAAAGGAAACAAAATGATGAAACGATTCCTACTCCTTGCAACGATCGTTGTTTGTATGTGTGCTAATGTCAGTCTTTTTGCCGAAGCCTCCGTTGCTGGAGATTGGCATGCGACGATAAAACTGCCTAGCACCGAATTACCCCTTGTTATCCACTTAAAGTCGTCGGAATCGGGCTGGAGCGGAACGCTCGATACTCCATCACAAGGCGGTTTCGGTATTCCCATGACAAAAGTTGATGTGTCGGAAGGACAGCTGACTTTTGAAATAGCCAGTTTGTATATTCATTACGAAGGTAAAGTCTCAGGTGATAAGAAGACTATTCAAGGAACCTTTATGCAAGGTGCGCCCATACCGCTGACTTTTTCTCGCCCTGAAGACAAACGCTCAAGTCGATTAAAAACGAGCGAGTCCGCAGCGGTTGTAGGAACTTGGAGTGGTGTCATAAAAATACCGAATTATCCGCTCACTTTGGTCATTCATGTTTCTGAGGATGGCAGCAAACTTACGGCAAAGGCAGAAAGTCCCGATCAGCATAGTAATACTTTTCCAGTCGATACGGTTGAACTTAATGATGGAAAATTTTCATTTGCCATGAATAAACTCGACGCGTCTTACGATGGGGTGTTACTTGAAGATGGTAAATCGATAGAAGGGATCTTTACGCAAAAAGGAAATCAATTCTCTCTGAACCTGACACCTGGGCGTGTAAAAAAAAATTGATGAATCGTCCGCAAACACCGAAACCACCATTTGATTACATCACTGAGTCGGTTTCGGTGACAAACCAAAAAGACAATGTGACTCTGGCTGGAACATTATCCATTCCTAAAGGACACATTAAGGCAACGGCCATTTTAATCACGGGGTCTGGTCCACAGGATAGAGATGAAACGATATTGGGTCATAAACCATTTGCTGTTATTGCTGATCATTTGACGACTCATGGAATTGCAGTATTAAGGATGGACGATCGCGGTGTTGGTCAATCAACGGGACGGTTTGGGGAAGCAACAACACATGATTTTGCGACTGATATTAGTGCTGCTGTTGATTTTTTAAAGCAGCGCAATGACATTCCGGCCAAGAAAATTGGACTTATCGGTCACAGTGAAGGTGGAATGGTAGCGCCAATGGTTGCTTCACGCAGGGATGATATCGCCTTTTTAATCTTACTGGCGGGCCCTGGCATCACTATCGACAAACTCTATTCCGAGCAGCGCTATTTAATTCTCAAAGCCAGTGGTATCGATGAGTCTGTTTTGAATTCGGTTTATCGTGGAGAGAAAAGACTGTTTAAAGAAATTCGTGAGTTGCCAATTGATAAACCAATTAGTGATAGCATTAAAGCGGAATTAAGAGAGCTTCATTCTGTTTTTGGAACGAATAATGATTCTGCTAACCAGTTAATTGAGTTTATATCAACACCCTGGTTTCGTTATTTTATGACGTATAATCCAGAAGACTATTTTCGAGATATTACTATTCCTGTACTGGCGCTCAATGGAACTCTTGATCTTCAAGTTGCGGCAGAATCGAATTTAAATGGGTTACAACAGCTGTTCGAGAAGTACGGATACAAAGATTATACCATCAAGCCCTTGAAACAACTTAACCACTTATTTCAAACCGCTAAAACAGGTAATGTTAATGAGTACCGTCAAATAGAAGAAACATTTTCTCCTGTTGCGCTCAATGAAATGACAACTTGGCTGGAAAAACGATTTTGAGGTCAACTAAATACTGATGCAACTACTAGCGGCTCCCAAAACAAATAAAACATTCTGGCTCTACCATATTATGGGGTGGAGCTTTATTTCTATATTGAATTTTGTTAACCGACAAAGTTTTAACGTTGAGCCGCTTTCTCACGGTGTAGTCTCGTTAGCTTTGATGATCATTATTAATGGAACCATCTGTTTGTTGTTTCGTGAAATGCTTTATCGATTCAAAATAATTTATCTTCGTCTCGGAATACAATGGATATTTTTAGTCTTTGGCGCAGCGTTCTGGGGATTTGTATCAAGCTTCTTGATGCTTTACGCACTGGGTGCTTATTACTGGCTAATGGGATATTCATCGTCGATAGTGTTTTTTATGAACCAGGTCTTTGCCAATTGGCTAGTCATCGGTATTATGACTTTTTTGTGGGCGATCATATATACATTGGCAAACCATTTTTACCAATTACAAAAAGTAAAAGAAGAACACGATGCATTAAATTTGAAGTTGAAAGAAGCAGAGTTGAGTACTTTATTGGGGCAGTTAAATCCGCACTTTCTATTCAATGCGCTCAATAATATTCGAAGCTTAATGTTAATTGATAAGCATAAAGCGCGAGAAATGTTGACGGCATTATCCGAGCTTTTACGATACTCTTTGCGCTCGAATAAACAACCGTTTCGAACGCTCGACGAAGAAGTGATTATTGTTCGCCACTATATTGAACTAGCAAGAATTCAATACGAAGAGCGATTAAACTATCAAGAGGATATCGATAGTGCATTGGGTGATGTTGCTATTCCGTCTATGATAGTTCAGTTACTGGTTGAGAATGCGGTACGGCACGGTATCGATAAACATTTAGGTGCTGGCAGTTTGAGTTTGGAAATAAAGCAAAAGAATGCAAACTTAGTTGTTAAAGTTCTCAATCCAGGTGAGCTAGATTCATCGAGAGAAGACAAGGACAGTCATGGCATTGGTTTGCAGAATATTCGACGTCGTTTGGAACTCAGTTATGGTCAACAAGCTTCTTTGTCTGTAAGAGAGTGTTTTAATGCCAATGAAGTAAAGCAAGTCGAGGCAATAATGACGTTGCCATTAAATGATACAAGAGATTTAGAAAAAGATGAAAGCACTGATCGTTGAAGATTCCAGGTTAGCTCGATTGGAATTGATTGAGCTGTTAAAGCATCATGCTTTTGTAGAGGTAATAGGTGAAGCATCCAATGTTACTGATGCGGTAGAAATGGCCAGTAGTTTGCGACCGGATTTGCTATTACTCGATATTAACTTACCTGATGGCACTGGATTTGATGTACTTAAACAATTATCGTCAGTTCCACAGGTGATATTTACAACCGCTTATGATGAGTTCGCAATTAAAGCATTTGAAGTGAATGCCCTTGATTATTTGATGAAACCAATCCACCCCGAGCGATTGGCCAAAGCACTCGACAAACTGGATCGTTCGGCAGAAAAAGAAAAAAGTGAGTCGTTATCTGAAGACAGTAAAGTCTTTGTTAAAGATGGCCAGAAATGTTGGCTGGTCAAAATAAAAGAAATTCGTTACTTTATGAGTTCGGGCAATCATGCACAGGTGTTTTTTGACAACGTAAAGCCATTTATTTATCAGTCACTCAGTAAGCTGGAAGAAAAGCTTCCGTCGCAATTATTTTTTCGTGTGAGTCGGCAGTTTATAGTGAACCTCAATGAAATTAAATCGATCGATCCTTGGGATAATGGAGGTTTTGTATTAACCATGACGGATGAGCGAGAAATTGAAGTTTCACGCCGCTATGCATCGATATTAAGAAGTGCATTGTCTATTTGATGCCAATTTTTTATTGATTGGTATTATTCTTTTTTATACTTACTCATTCAATTGAGTATCCTTAAATCTCATTAGCCAAGCGTATCTTTTTTTTGTTATGGTGCTCAGGCAATGCACTGTAAAAAATAAGGCGTTGATTGTGAAAGTTTGAATTGCGTCACAAAACTTTTAAGTTAGTGATTCATTGAACATGGTCCTCGTTGAGCACAAGGGAGGAAAGGAATGAAAAAAATTTTAACGATAATGTTAATTCTAGCATTAAGCGCGTGTGGTGGTTCAAGTAATCGAACACCGAATAATTGGGATCAAATGTCGTGGGATAAAGGGGAGTGGCAATAATGAAATATAATCACAAAAAAGGTTTGTTCTTATTATTAGTGGGAACTTGTATGAGTCTGTCCTCGACTGCGAGTGAACTTACGATTCCTAACACATTTCAATCGGGTGAAAAGGCGTTAGCTTCAGAGGTTAACGATAACTTCACTGCTACAGCAACTGCAGTTAATGATAATGATGCTCGTATTGTAGCGCTGGAAGCTGCCGTAAGTGCACTTACCCAGCGAGTTGAAACTCTTGAGTCGTCGTTTGTCTCGTCGGCGGAATATTTTGGTACCGACTTATTCTTCTTACAAAATGATGCAAACGGAACACTACTCATTCCTGTTGTAGAAGGCAATCAGTCCAGCTCCAGTTCAATACAAACGAATTATGAATATGCTGCGGTTCCTGGATTAGATACTGTTTCGTTTGACGTCGCAGATGATAACACGACTGTCATTATTCAAGCTTCTGGCGAGGCATATCTAAATACCTTTAGTGCTTACAGCAGTTTGAGTGTTGCCATTGAGATAAATGGTGAAATACCTGACTTAGGAGCACAGCAAACACATCGTATGGTGTCTGATGACAATCTATCTGGTGGTGGTGCTGTTTGGGATATACGTGTTCCCGTTCAATTAGATGCAGGGACACATACATTTTCTGTTTTGGTAAAAGGAACGAATCAAAACCAAAGCCAGATCGTCATCGATGGCCGTTCTCTTGAAGGGTATGACGGACGAGTAAAGACCTCAATTCTACAAATTAATAGCGGGAACTAACTCAGGTAAAAAGTCGTGCGTTGAATGATTCAATGTCCGGCTTCTTTTTCTTCAAAAGTATTGTTTGATTTTTGAACAAATTATCAGTTTGGTGCTTTGTTTCTAATTTGAAACCTATGAGAACCAATTCTCATTCTGGTGATTTTCTGATCGAGAGCTATTTTTTAACTTCTTCCAATATTTGAATAGGTTAAGTCAACTTTGATTAAAAATTGACTATTTTGATGTGAATATTACCAACTATACCCGGTACTATTTAACAAAAAAAATGAGATATCATGCCGCGATATCTCATCAAGCAATTAGCCTGGATATTAGAGGAGTTATCCTAATGGAACAAAATTTGTTCAAAAAATTAATGGGTTTCACAGCGTTGTCTCTAGCTGCTACAGCTGTGTCAGCAACTGAAACTAATACTTTAGATTTAACGAAATTGGAGCGCTTACCCGTCATTACTGATGATTGTGGCGGTTCTGGATGTTCTGATCGTCGTGGTATGTCATTAGAAGACATGAAATCAAATTTAGCCGCGGCAGCTTTTGGTTCTGCAGGAAATCAAGCCAAAGGCGCGAATAACAGCAAAGCTAATAATTCTAAAAATGGCCAAGGATTAAACTTGGGTCAAATGAACACAGACACTCAAGTTGTTTACTTAAACTTTGAGCAGTCATCGCCATTTTTCCAAGCGGTTGTGAGCGGCGATACTCCTTGGTATTTCTTATCGCATCAATTTACGCAAGCAGAACGTGATGCTATCCAGCAAAATCTTGAAAATGATTACACTGGGTTTGATATTGAATTTACGCAAGAACAACCAAATTCTGGTGATTTTGCAACGTTAAACTTTGAGTGTCAGGCTGAAGATGGTGTTTGTATTAACTTTTCGGGTGGTATTTTATTTGGTTTAGCACAAGGGATTGATATTGGTAACCAAAATCGAAACGACGTTGCTTTCGTCGATGCCAGTTTATGGGAAGTGTTTGCGCAACTGGATCCTAGTGGTTCTTTATTGTCGCAATTTTCCGGAATTGAAATAGAAAATGGCGACGTGCAAGCGGCATTGTCAAAAGCGGTAGTTAATCAAGCGTCAAATACGGCAGCTCATGAGCTGGGTCATAATTTAGGGTTACGTCATCACGATTCGTTCGGTTCTCCAGGAACCGGAATTCCATCGACCGGTGTTCCATCATCGGATGCTTTCTTCCCTGTTTTTGATGGTTTACAAGAAGGTGACGAAGCTATTTTGCATACGATGGCTTCTGGCGCAAGCGTCGGTATTGGTCTAAGCGACAGTACAGCTCGTGATCGTTTTTTCTCTGAGCGTTCTGTTATTAAATTAGCCAGTAACCAACGCGGAAGAACATTAAGTGAAGAAACATTGCGTGGTAAGAAAGTTCAATTACGCAAAATTGTTGCTCCTAATACTCTTCTTGAAGGTTTAAATGCGGATGGAAAACTGGATATTCGCGAAGCTTCTATTGTCGGTCAAATTGAGCAGCTTAATGAAGTTGATCAATACGCATTTAGTGCAAAGGCTGGCGATGTGATCAGTGTTGAACTGAATGGATACGATGTAACCGTAGGTTCTCCGGTTATTGGAGCATTGCAATTATTCTTTGTGGGTAAAGACGGTTCAAAAACTTTAGTCGCGCAAAACTTCCAAAATTTTGAAGGTTTTGATGCATTCTTAATTGATGCGTTAATTGAGAAAAGCGGAAACTATGTACTCGAAGTGAGTGCACCTAACTTTATTAGTTTAGGTTATCAAGCGGACGGCACACCGGTTCTACTCGACTTGGAGTTCTATGGCTATGAGTCATTACGAACAGGTGACTATCGCTTAAGTATGTATGTTGTTACCGGTAAACCAGGACAAGGTGTTTCACACGTACCTGGTGCTTAATTTAGCAACATTCATTGTTTCAAAAGGGCCAATAATAATTGGCCCTTTTTTATAAGTAAAAAACATAATTTCTCTTTATGATTGTTACTCAAATATATCGATGTCACCCTCAGCTGTTTTGGGGTGTTCTACAAGCCCTTCGTTTACCAGACGGTGATAATTAATCACTTGGTTGCGACCATGCTCTTTTGCATAATAAAGCGCTTTATCGGCTTGCTCGATGATTTTCATTGGATATTCTTGATCATTTAACTCAGTGAACCCAACGCTAATGGTTATTTTTTTTACCAATGGAAAAGTATGGCGTTCAACTTGTTCTCTAAAATCATCGAATATGCGCTGTGCTTGCTCAAATTGAGTCGGAGCTAAGATGATAATAAATTCCTCACCACCGAATCGAAACAGCAAATCTTGACGACGAAATTTGCTTCGCATTATATTGGATAACGTTAACAATATTTCATCGCCGCAGACATGCCCATAGTTGTCATTGACTTTTTTGAAATGGTCGACGTCAACAATCGCTAGCCAAGCGGAATCATTATTTTGATATTTTCGCCTATTTTTTATGGACTGATCGTTGGCGGTATCTTTTGCAGCTAAGCGTTGTTCGATGAGTAGTCGAGAGAGTTTTATCTCAAACGTATTTCGATTGTAAAGATGAGTCAGTTTATCTCGCTCACTGGCATGTAGAACGGCTAAATAGTTTTGGTAAATTTCAGTAAATATTGCGATATTAGATAGATCAAGGGGATTGGAGGTCGCTTTAATTCTATGGATTTCAAATGCACCTATAATCTCCTTACCGCTTGAAATTGGTGCTATGAGACTAGTTTCCATGCACGGTTCTAGAATTGAAAAATAAAAAGGAGATTCAGCTTCGAGGATTTTATTTTTCTTTTCAATATTACGCTCAAGATCTGAGGTCAATTTTACTTGAAAATCACCACTTTCATCAGCGGCCAGTATAATTTTTTTTTCAAGCTGATTTGCAATGACTTGGTAGAGCGTTACATTTTTACAGTCGAAATATTCAAACAATGTAATCACAAGTGTCATTTCAAGGGAATCTACATCTTTCTTGTCTGTTATTTGTTTCAGTGCATTGAGTATTCGTTGAGCCATGGAGTGCCTCTTTCTATTACTCCACAAGTTTAGTCGAATGTAGCAAATATAATGAAATTTCAATTTGAAATGTTGTTAGCACGTTCAAAATACTGATATTTAGAAAAATGTCTACGCAGTAAAAGATACAATCAATTTTAATGGAAAATGACACTTGAGTTCGTTGTCTGCGATTTTTTAACAAATGATTGCGACGGAGGATCGAGTATTTGAAACATATGAAGGCCTAATTAGCAGCAATTTCAGTTAGGCTAGGTAGCCACAATAACTGTCCGTGATTCATGAGTTATTTCACATATTGAGATACCTTGGGTCTGTTGAATAAAAGTAACAATATAACAATAAGAGAGTTGGGATCATGAAAGAAAAAAAATCAATTCTTAATCGATTAAAAAAGAAAGGCGTGAAACGTCGCTCGTTTCTCGGATTTTCTTTGGGCACTTTAGGTGCATCATCGTTGCTAAAGAGCAAAAAAGCGAAAGCCGATCAACAAAATTTTTGGAATTCGGAGTCGACCGAGCGAGAAAACTACAAGACGGTCCAAATGACCGAAGAATATGAAGCAATTGTTGTTGGTTCTGGATTCGGTGGTGCTGTCTCAGCGTGTCGTTTGAGTGCTAAATGGCCGGGCAAGGTGATGGTGGTGGAGCGTGGAAAACGTTACGGTAAAGGTGATTTTGCTCGAGGATTTTCCGGATTATCAAAGTCGTTTTGGAAATTAAATGGCGATAATGTTCCCAGACTCTATCCATTATTTGGAGAATCACGTGGCGTATTTGATTTAAGAAATTACGATCGCATGGATTCCGTGGTCGCAGCTGGTTTTGGTGGAGGATCGTTGCTTTACGGTAACGCTTTGATCGAGCCGGCCAGCCCTTATTTTGATGAGAATTGGCCAGCCAATGTCAAAAAAGAGCAAATGGCAAAATATTACGGTGTTTTCAAAGAAGTTTTAAATGCTAACCAAATGCCGAGGAATGGTGAGTCTGATCGCCACTTACACCGTCATGACATTTATGAAACCATCGCGAGAGAAAGTAATCTTCCTCGCAAAGATGTTGAAATGGCAGTTTTCTTTGGAAACGATTCGCAAAATCCAACACCGATGGGTGAAACAGAAGTGAACCGTTATGGTGTCGAACAAACTTCCTGTACTTATTGCGCCGAATGTATTGTCGGATGTAATTACCATGCAAAAAATACCGTCGATTTAAATTATCTTCATGTCGCTGAACATGAGTATGGCATGCAGGTTCAAACGGAACATATGGTTGAAAAGATTGTTCCCTTAAATGCGTCAGGACTTGAAGACACCGCCGAAGATGGTAAGCACGGATATCATGTTTACTTGATCGATCTTGCTGAGAAAGTGACTCGAATAGCCAAAACAAAACGAGTTGTGCTATCAGCGGGGACATATGGTTCGACAGAAATATTGCTGAAGAATAAACATCAATACAATACGTTAAGTCAATTGAGTGAACATTTAGGAAAGAATTATTCAGGAAATGGCGACTTCTTAACGTTAGTCATCGGAACCGATTCTCCAACTGATCTCGATCGTGGGCCAACGGTTATTCAATACATTGATCATAATTTGCAAGATAATCCAGATCGAGATGGCTTCTTGGCACAAGATATGTCGGTGCCTGTAAATGTTTTCCAAGATATGGTGAACTTGTTGCAACCGAGCTATGCGGTGCGACGTCATGTCGATCAGATGCTTAAAGGGTTGAAAGAAGGCCAGCATATTTTACTGCAAGTGCATGTTGGTTTGGATAAAAGTAACGGTCAGATGTATTTACATCGGAATAACTCATTACGTTTACGATGGCCCTATTTCGATAACTATGGTCTTTACAATAATATTATTGAAGCCAGCAAAAGAGCAAAGGAGTATTTGAAAGCAAAATTATCGTTTGCTTTTCCTACCTGGATTTGGCCACTGCGTCGTAATTTAACCGTCCATCCTTTAGGTGGTTGTATTTTGGCTGAGTCAATCGATGATGGTGTCGTTAGCGCCAATAAAGGTGAATTGGGTAAAGTGTTCAATTATGAAAACTTATACGTAGCCGATGGCTCGATAATTCCCAGTTCTCTGGGAGCAAACCCTGCACTCACTATAGGTGCCTTATCCGAAATGATCTGTGAAGAGATTACGGGCAATACTCCGACTGCTAAGTTGTAATTTGAGCAAGCTCCAATAGTTTAAAAGAGTTTTAATACTGAGATATTTGATTGATTGGTATTAAAACTCTCTTGTTTGGAGCTTTTCTTTTAGTGCAATATATTATGTTCATTCACTTTGCATTAAATCGCAAATAGTTAACAAAAAATATCAGGCACTCGTTGGTTTTCGCTTACTACCACAAAGTGACTTTTAAAAAAAAAGAAATATTAGATTTACTATTTTCCGTTAATGATAATGATAAAAATAGTTTTGAGTTCAGTGAATTACGTCATGCAAAAGGTTATTAATTCTGAGTACTGGTCACATGCGTATATCTCAGAAAAATAAAAAAAAATACAGCAAAGACGTGAATTTCTTATGACAAATCGGCGTTTTTACTTGAGATTGTTGCTGTTATATTGAATTCGTTAATGATAATAAAAGAAAAATGGATAGGGCTATGAAAGATAAAAATTCTGAAATAAATCATTCCGATGATAATCCATCTCGCTTAAATAAAAATGTTACTCGTCGAGAATTTGCGAAGAAATCCGTGCAGGTTGGTGTTACGGCTGGATTGATGGCGACAGGGTTGGGCGCCAGTGCAATGCGGTCGTTTGAATTTTCTGACGAAGAATTTGAATATGTTATTGTTGGCTCCGGTGCTGGAGGTGGTCCTCTAGCAGCGAACCTTGCAAAAGCGGGCTATCGTGTATTGCTGCTTGAAGCTGGCGATGATGACCCAAGTGATGATATCTATCAAGTTCCAGCGTTTCACGCCAAGGCTTCAGAAGATCCAAAAATCAGTTGGGACTTTTTTGTAAAGCACTATTCCGATCCAGAGCGACAAAGAGCGGATTCCAAGTTTGTTCCAGGTAAAGGCATTTTATATCCACGAGCAAGTACGATTGGTGGTTGCACGACTCACCATGCGATGATCACTGTCTATCCTCATAATAATGACTTTACACGTATTGCAGAATTAACGGGTGATGATTCTTGGGACGCGTACCAAATGCGTCGTTATTTTCAGCGATTAGAACGTTGCCAATATATGCCGAGACCTTGGTTTGGAATTAATCCATCACGACATGGTTTTGATGGCTGGTTAAAAACAAATCGTCCTGATTTGCGTTTATTGTTTGAAGATAATATTGTTCGCGACATTGTTACTGCTGGATTATTTGAAGCTGGACTGGGTGATGTATTTCAAGAGGTTTTATCCGGTAACCTGTTAGATATTAATCATTGGCGAGTTGCCTTTGGTGAAGAGGGGGCTTTTATCCCGCCATTGGCGACCAATCAAGATGCGCAACGTCATGGTGTTAGAGAACTACTTTTGTCGACTCAAGCTCAATTCCCTGAGTATTTAACCATTCGAACAGGTGCTCTTGCGGAACGTGTGTTACTCGATGAAAATCGAACGGCCGTTGGTGTTGAATATTTAGAAGGTAGTCGATTGTATAAAGCGGATCCTTTGTATAATGCAACAACGACTGGAACTAAGCGAATTGTCCGGGCGACTCGAGAAGTTATATTGTCCGGTGGTGCGTTTAACAGTCCTCAATTGTTAAAGCTATCCGGTATTGGTCCTTCCGCAGAACTGCGTCAAAATAACATTGAAGTTAAAGTTGAACGTCCGGGTGTGGGTGAAAATCTGCAAGATCGTTACGAGGTGGGAATTGTCAGTGAAATGACACAAAATTTACCGCTGACTGAAGACTGTACCTTCGGTGAAGGTGATGATCCCTGTTTGAATCGTTATAAAAATAATTGGTGGAACCGCGGACCTTACTCCAGCAACGGAACCGCATTATCGCTTGTTCAACGCTCTAAACCAGAAATGGAAGATCCTGACTTGTTTATCTTTAGTGCTCCAGGTCGATTCCGTGGATATTATCCTGGTTATTCGGAAGACTTATCCAGCACCAAAGATCAATTCACTTGGTTAGTATTGAAAGGGCATACGAATAATAGTGCTGGATATGTTAAGTTAAATTCTAATGATCCACGTGACGTGCCAGATATTAACTTTAAATATTTTGATGAAGGTAATGATACATCCGGTGATGATCTTCAAGCGGTTGTTGAAGGTGTGAAAACTTGTCGAAGTATTATGGATCGTAATCCTGCGAGAAATTGGGTTAGAGAAGAAAACTCTCCAGGTCGTCACGTTGAGTCCGATGAAGAAATCGCAGATTTTGTGAAAAAGGAAGCATGGGGACACCATGCGTCTTGTTCTAATAAAATGGGTGTAGAAGGTGATCCAACCGCGGTTGTTGATAGTAACTTTAAAGTTATCGGCACCAATAACCTGCGAGTTGTGGATGCCTCGGTATTTCCTTATATTCCAGGTTTCTTCATCGTTACTTCTGTGTATATGATTAGTGAAAAAGCATCTGATGTTATTATGGCGGATGCGAGACAGCGCGCCTAATAACCGTTGTTTCGATAGCTCATTGTTGTGTTAGAAAAGTGCCCGTCTCGGGCACTTTTTCTGAGTCAAGTTTCAATATTCTATAAAGCAATACTATTTTGAAGTCTCCCACCATTCAAGAAATCAATTATCCCTCTCGTTTTTTCGATTAACTCATCTTTTTCGATTAACCCATTCGGTCGTGAAATCTCGCAATTATTAATCATTTGCTATACTGCATATTGCAGAGAATGCTAGTCCAAACTGTTTAATTGCAGACCATAATAAGTTCAAAAGGCCGACAATTGCGCTCATATCTCGATTATTTACTGATTTTTATTGTGTTCGCACTCTCGGGCAGTGCATATTCCAATGACAATTTTACTTTTGAAGAAGTGACTCAGCTTCCATCGTTAGCTGAGCAGTTAAGCCAATTAGATGATAAACAACGGCTTGAATGGTTAAACGCGCAACTTGCAAAGGAAAGCACTCCGGTCAAGAAATATCGCTTGCAGCGCTTACTCGCCTTGGAATCGTTTAATTTAGGAATGCGTAAAGAGGCGGCGGAGATCTGTGAGTCGGTCATTCCGCTAAGAGATGATTTTATTTATCGAAATTACTGTGCTGATGCAACAGCGGATGGATTCGATGAATTTAAAAGCAATATGGAAAATTTAATTTATGACACTCGGCAAGCTGGAAATAACACATTAACAGCACGTTTTCTCGGAAACTTAGCTTGGCAGCAATCACAAGAGGGTGATATTGCGGGCTCATTTGCAAGCTATGAGGCTGCATTGAGTGTCGTTCCTGAAGAGCAAGGGATGTTAATGAATAATATTATGTTTGACACGGCATCAAATTATATTGTTCACGGCGATGACGCTTATGTTCAGCGAGGTGTTGAGCTCCTCAGTAAAGTAAGGAAAAACTTGCAAGAAGAATTAAATAAAGAACTTTCTCCTGGCGTTGAAAATCAAGTTAAATTAGAAATTGCGTTGACTTATTTTAATTCGGGTATCGCGTATATGCTGCATTTATACGACTATGAAAAAGCGCTCGAGTTTTTTAATCATGTCAATTCGGTAGAAGACTCTCTGAGTGTCAATTCATTAAGTTTTTCTGCCTTAGCTGCTGCAATCTTAGGTCGATTTAACGAAGCAAAACAATATATTGAGCAAATCGATGGTAGGAAAGATCAAGACCCGGTGGTGGAGCAATATTTGAATTGTTACCGACAGCTGGCTATGCAGCATTGGAATTCGTCTCAATCTTTGACTTCGTGTTTATCCTTAGACCCTGATACGACAGTAGAAGTGAAGTTAGATTTATTTAAGCGCTTATCAACGAACCCGCGTCAAGACGTAAAAGTTTACGGTTTAGAAAAACTAAGAGAGTTATTTATAGAAGTATTAGAGCCTCAAATTAGGAGCAAAGGTTCGTCGGCGGCGTCAAATGTCGAGTTGATACGTTTGCAAAAGGAATCTGCGCTCAAATCTTTGGTTTTGGAAAAGGAGAAACAGCTTAATCAGGAGCGCAGCACGCGCTATACCATTCAGCGCAATTTATTTATTGCCATTATTGTCATTATTATTTTCTTTTTTCTTTTAGTCTATCTGCAATTAAAACAAAAAAGAAAGTTAGCAGAGCAGTATCAACAAATGAGTGTGCGAGACTCTTTAACACAGTTAGGCAACCGTCGTTTTTTAGAGCAACAAATTGAAAGAGAGCTGGCATTTGTGGCAAGAGCTGTGAGTCAAGGGAAAAAGATTGCTTTGGGTGTTTATATTTTTGATATTGACCATTTTAAAAGAATTAACGATACCTATGGTCATGCTATTGGGGACGAAGTTTTGAAGTTGTTTGGCGCTCGTGTTAAATCCATTATAAGAGAAACTGACTTGTTTGTGCGTTGGGGTGGAGAGGAGTTTGTTTATATTGCTCGATTAGACTCTAACGAGCGAATGAAGGAAATCGCAAACCGTATTTTGATGCAAATAAACAGTCAGCCTTTTACAGTTGATGATGAACAATCACTAACAGTCACTTGCACGATTGGGGCTGTGCAGTTCCCATTTTTTGACACTGGCAATATTGAAATATGGACTCGACTAATTAGTTTAGCTGATGCGGCTTTGTATTATGGAAAGGAAAATGGAAGAAACTGCTGGGTTGTGATAAAAAATGAGGGAATAGAGAGCCTTGAGCAGTTAGAGCATATTATTCATAGTCCACTTGAAGAAACTAAAGAGCAAAACCTTATTGATGTGACTACATCCTACGATGTTAAAAAAACTTAAGATAGGTTATCAGTGTTAAGTGGTACATATGTTTTGTTTTTATTGAAAAACATTTTTTGATAAAAAAATAACGTTTCATTGATCAAAGATAATCGGAATGGCATCTCTGATTATTGTCTACCTTCAAGCAATTTTATCCAGCTGAAAAGTTCAAACCATTAATGATTTAAAATCATTGAATAAAAGTTTTTTAAATAAATTACCAAGCGGTACTTACGTATTATTAATTTGCCGGTTGTTTAAGAAGTTGTCTTCAAATTTATTCTTAAAATAAAAAATCTTTCTAAGCATAAATTCACTTTTGAAAAACTAAACTTAAAAGGGTTGTTAAATTGGAAATAGTTAAAAACATAAATGGAACGAACGTTTTATATAAAGAGGCGAAGTTGGTAAAAGATTCGAGTTTCGATGACAAAGCTTTTATTTCTAAGAGGTAACTTAAATACTTGTATAGACAGACAAAATCACTTTTCTAAAATTTAAAATGGAATATTTCAAAACAAAAAAATTGGATAATTTTTAATTTCGGACGAAAAAGTCTCTCCAATGACGTTTTTATAGCACTTTCAGTCAACACTATGCGACCTTTCAACAATATAAAATTCATGTTCCTCATTACACTGAATTACGTTGAAACTTTTTGTGGCTAAATGACCGGTGTACAAAAAACTAAAAAAATAAATTTGTATGCCGGTCAGTGAAATAATCAACTTACTTAGCAAATAAGTAATTGAGATGCTCGCTTCCAGGTGGTTAACAAATGTTTTGACGTAATGGTTGGGTAGGAGGAATCCCGGAACCTTAAACAAAAACACAATAATTAAAAAAGAGGTTTCCTATGAAAATAATAAGAAACAAAGTGCTGTTAGCTTTTTCTGGCTTACTGGCATTAAACGGGGCTTATGCCAGTAAATCGGAGCCCAGTGACGCGCAACACCTGAAGCCGACTTTACATCCGCAAATGCAACAAGTGGCAAAGCCGGTCGCTTTTAATGGGTTATTAAGCAATAAACAGCAACTTTCTGCCGATGTCGTCAGTCAGTATAACGTCGTTAGTACGCATCAACTGGTGATCAAGAAACCCGGTGCGAGTTTTATTAAAGTGCATTTTAGTCACTTTAAACTCGTGCCGGGTCTTCATGTTGAGGTGAGAAGTCTCGATGGTTCAGAAGTGCATCGTTACGGATCTGAAAACTCGTCACTTCATACGCTGCGTGATGGCGATGATGGTGTTACCTCTTTTTCTGCGCTTTCTATTTTTGGTGAAGGAGCCATTGTTGAAGTTGTTGGACAAGACTTAAATAATAAAAATTATCGAGTGGAAATTGATTCAATAATGGAAGGCTTTCCTGAGTCAATGCTCGAAGAGCCAGGTTTTGGTGAAATGACTGGCAACAATGGCTTTTCAACTTGTGGTGTCAATGAGCGGCGTGATGTTCAATGTTATGCCGATTCACACCCGGTTGAGTTTGAGCGTTCTCGACCCGTTGCTCGTTTGTTAATTGCGGGATCGGGATCTTGTACAGCTTGGCGTGTTGGTCCTGATAACCGAATGTTTACCAACAATCATTGTATTTCTTCGGCCACGGGTCCTGGCCGCACCGAAGTTTGGTTTAACTATCAGCGTTCTGGATGTGGCAGCGGTTCTACTTCCGGTCGTATAAAAGTTACCGGCGATGAATTACTTTCGACGAATAGTGATCTGGATTATACGTTATTTACGCTAAAGAACTTCGATGCGGTTGAGCAATTTGGTTATTACGGATTAGATGTACGTAGCCCAATTGAACAAGAACGGATTTTTATTCCACAACATGGACGAGGGCAACCAAAGCAGTTGTCTATTGTGAGCGATCAAAACAGTGATGGGTTGTGTCGCGTTGATGTTACTTTAGCGGATGGCTCTGCGCCCAACACGGATATGGGGTACATGTGTGATACCATCGGCGGAAGTTCTGGATCGCCAGTTCTTGCTGCGAGCAGTAATAAAGCTATCGCACTTCATCACTTTGGCGGATGCCCAAATCAAGGTGTATTGATAAATTTGATTTGGCCAGAAGTGGCTGAGCACTTTGGTAACGTGATTCCAAACGGGGATAACTCAAATGATCCAAATCCGGATCCTGATCCAGACCCTGATCCACAACCGAATACACCTCCAGTCGCTAGCTTTAGTTTTGAGATAGACAATCTAACAGTGTCGTTTTCAAATAACAGTAGTGACAGTGATGGAACGATTGCTAACTATGCGTGGGACTTTGGCGATGGAAACTCGAGCACCGAAGTTAATCCAACTCACTCTTATGCGACAGGTGGAGATTTCACGGCAACTTTAACAGTAACCGATGATGATGGTGATTCTCATTCTGTATCCCAAGAGTTTTCTGTTGTTAGCGATACCGAAGGTGAGCTAGCCAATGGTATTCCAGTGTCTGATCTGGCTGAGTCTCGGGGTGAAGAACTGCACTTCTATATTGATGTGCCCGAATCGGCATTGAACTTAAGTTTTAATTTAAGTGGTGGATCTGGAGATGCCGACTTATACGTTCGATTTGGTGAAGAACCGACTCAATCAACTTATGATTGCCGACCCTACAAAAGCGGAAATTCAGAAACGTGCCAATTTGGTACGCCTGAAGCGGGCCGCTACTTTGTCATGATAAGAGCTTACAATTCATTCTCTAACGCTTCTCTTGTTGCTGACTACTTTGATTGTCCTCCGTTTCCTGCTGAGTGCCAACCACCAAGTACGTCATTTGAAGAGACAGACTTGTCGGACTCTCGAGGTGGCTGGACGCACTTTACTATTGAAGTGCCAGAAGGTGTTTCGGAATTAACCAGCGAAATGTTTGGTGGCAGTGGTGACGGTGATATGTATGTAAGATTTGGTACTCAGCCGACGACTTATGGATATGACTGCCGACCCTATAAATACGGAAATACTGAGACTTGCCGTATTAGTAATCCTAGTGCAGGAACATGGTACATAAGTATTCGAGCATACAACAATTACTCAGGTGTGACTCTTCGCGGGAATGCGGAGTAGTCACCTCTCCAATCAAGGCCATGGACGGCTTTGATACCTTGTTGGCTGATTCTACAAGTTAATTAAACAAAACAATTAATGGATGAGTGAGTAAATATTATAACTATTAATGTTTAATGTATTCTCGCTAGAAAAGTGAGACTTGTTAGAATCCTTCTAAGCTCGGTTGAAAGAACATCCGAGCTTTTTTATTGTCGTTAAAAATATCAAAAGAAATAATTGCTCTTAAAAGATGTGATATTTAGACCTGGAAATGAATTGACTATGAGCGAGCAATTTTCAGAGGTGGAAGGTATAATCTCGTCAAAACTATAAACTTATTGTTCAATAATATGAATCATACACTTTCGACTTTCCAAAAGCTTTCAAAATTCATTTGGGGTAAAAAAATATTCTCTTTCGTTGTGAGTCGTGTTGCTCCTTACTTTGGTAGCATCAAGCCACTAATCACACATTTAGAACCAAACCATTGTATTTGTTTTATTAAAAAACGTCGTGCAGTTCAAAACCATATCAAAACGGTTCATGTTATTGCGATCTGTAATGGCTTAGAGATGGCGATGGGTGTCATGGCTGAAGCTTCTGTTCCAAAGCATCTACGCTGGATCCCGAAAGGAATGACGGTGAACTATACGGCTAAGGCAAATAGTGACATTCGATGTATTGCTAAAGTTAATCCGGAAGATTGGAAGCCTGGTGATATGTTAGTGCCGGTGCAAGCGCTGGATATCAATGATACCGTTGTTGTTGAGGGACACATAAAACTGTGGATTACAGAAAAGCCTCGATAATTACTATTATCAATAACTAAAATTCAGAATACGTTTCTAGTTGTATCAAAGCTGCAGTTAATTTATGGTTAGTTCAACACCCACTTAAATTTACTCTTTCTTGGGCACTTTTAGCCTAATTGAACCAGGGCAGGGTGAGTAGCTTTTGTTGATGCATTTGAATGCAGCACGTGGTTGGAAGATTTGCTTCCCGGCTCAATTAATTTTAACCCTCCATCTTTCGAAATATCCCTTTTTTGTCGTTGTTAAAACCATTTATCGAGAATTAGCTCCTTTTTATCGTAAAAATTGCAGCGTCGGCATTTAATATGTCGTAACAATAGCATTTAAGATGAGGTATTCGCTCAAGTTTTTGAGATTTGGCCGATATAGAATGGTTGAGATAACGTATAAATAGAATGGAACGTATTAGGTTGTAATATGCTTTAGAGCATTCAGTATGTTGAAAGAGGTAGGTAATGAGCTTATTTAAGTTTTATTTTTGGAGCTCTTCTGTCGTCGCTATATTAGCACTGACGGCATGTGGTGGCGGTTCTGGTTCGGGTAATGATAACGGTGGAAATGATCCTGTATGGACTCAAGGTGTTTTTGAGGACGAAACCGAGTTTGAAAATCTATGTGAATCACCTCGTAGTGGCGCGGATCCATTTAATGCAAATAATCCATATCCTGATCAGCAAGGAACCTTGCTTGATGAAATGTTTTATTTACGTTCCTGGAATAATCGAACGTATCTTTGGTATGACGAAGTTCAAGATCAAAATCCGTCACTTTTTTCGAATCCAGTAGAGTATTTTGGTGTCTTAAAAACTAATGAGACAACAGCATCGGGTAATCCGAAAGATAAGTTTCACTTTACTTACGACACGGCAGAATACAATCAGCTCACTCAGTCGGGAACATCAGCAGGATACGGAATTGATTGGGCTATTTTACGATCATCACCGCCCCGAGAAATTGTTATAGCATTTACCGAGGCTGGTTCGCCTGCTGACAATGAAGGATTGGCTCGAGGTGCTCGAATTTTAGAAGTTGATGGTGTCGATGCAGTAAATAATAATACTCAGGCCGGCGTTGATGTATTAAATGCCGCGTTATTCCCGTCGGAAGTTGGTGTGTCGCATACGTTTACGGTCCTTGATTTAGGTTCTAATCAAGAGCGAACCGTCACTTTGACGACCGAATCGGTATCTTCTGATTCCGTTTTATTAACTCAATCGATTGATACACCAACTGGTAAGGTCGGTTATATTGTTTTTAATACATTTAACTCTATTGCCGAAGAGCAACTTGTCAATTCTTTTACTCAGCTTGCGAATGAAAGTGTTAACGACTTAGTGTTGGATCTGCGGTATAACGGTGGTGGTTTTGTTGCTATCTCTGCTCAACTGGGATACATGATCGCGGGTAGTGCGAACACTGATGGTAGAACGTTTAGCCGACCAACATTTAATGATAAATACCCCACCATCAATCCGGTGACTGGTCAAATTATTCAGCCCACACCTTTTTATTCTCAAACACTTGGGTTTTCTGTTACTCAAGGTCAGGCGCTACCAAGTTTGAATTTGGATCGCGTTTATATTTTATCGACTTCAGGCACCTGTTCTGCCAGTGAATCGCTGATTAATGGACTGCGCGGAATCGGCATCGAAGTGATACTGGTTGGCGAAACAACGTGTGGTAAACCTTATGGATTTTATCAAAACGATAATTGTGGAACGTCTTATTTTACGATTCAAATGAAAGCCGCGAATGATTTAGGGTTTGGCGATTATTCGGATGGCTTTTCGCCAAGTAATACGGTGGGTTCGGTTGGTGTCTCGGTTACTGGCTGTTCGGTCGGTGACGACTTTGATCATTTGTTAGGTGATACTAATGAAGAATTATTAAGTGCGGCTTTAAATTATCGTAGCAACGGAACCTGTCCTTCACCCTCGGGTAGAGATGTGCATTTCAAGTATGAAGATCAAGGTGGTCTATCTTTGTTTGATTCTAAAGTCTATCAAAAGCAGCAATTAATTCGAAATAATCAATTCATTCAACAACTGACCAATCCAATGGTAAAGCCGAATGAGTAACGGTAATTTTTTTATTGTTTTGTTACTTCTGGTGGGGTTGCTGGGTTGTCAAACAAATCAAGCGGGTGATTTAAAATCCGCTGTATTAATTGATAACTCAAAACAGACCAGTCAGAAAATTGGCAAGGCGGTTGTTGAACTTTTGAATGGTATGGGGATTATTTTGGCGAAAGATGCTTTTGAAAATAAGTCCTCCATAATTATTGAACAAAAAATTCCACAGACACTTGATGGTTCTATGGCTGCCGGTTCTGTGTTACCTAAGCCGACACAACTAACGTTAATGATGAACAGTGCGCAACAATGCTTTTTAGTGAATCAAAGCACACAGCGAACAGTTCGTGTTGATGTAAAGTGTAAAGTGGAGTAAGTAATTTGTTATTGGCCTAATGAGAGTTAGGCCAAATCAATTAAATCGTTTTCAAAGGACAACGATTAGAATTTGAAACCGATACCTAGAGTGATTGCATCGGAGTCTGCATAATCGGTGGATAACAACTTGGCGTACTCTAAGTTTACCAAGCCAGTACCGGCAAATGTGTACTGGACACCAACACCATAACTATAACCCTCTTCGGTAATTGATGAGCGCAGTGTTCCTGTTTGAGCCGCAAATTTCGTTCGGGTAAATCCCAACAACGTATAGGCGGTCAGCTCTGAGTCTGGGCTTGCGATATAATTGATGAATGCGCTGGATGTGTAATCGATATCGTAACGTGTCGTATCCTGTTTGTCTTCATCGAGTCCTCCACCAAATCTGACTTCCCAGGCAAAATTATCGGTGATGGGTGAACCATAACGAAAAGTAAAGGTGTCATTATCGAGATCTTTGGCGTTAAGATCGGTTCCCGTCATACCCAAGTTCATGGTTAAGTAAGACTCTGCGTATAAACAATTTGAGCCGATAAGCGCACAATAAAGTAATAAGTGTTTGATGGTCATAGGAGTCCCTGACGTCAATGCAGTTATCGCGATTATCCCAAAGAAGTTTGGATGTTCCAAGTTTCCATAAAGAATTATATCTTGATTTTATGCATTGAGATGATTTTTTAGGGATAACAAAAAAAGTTTTTTAAAACAGAGGAGAAAAGTTGATTGGTTAGTTTCTTGTTAAAGGCTGAGATTTGCCAAAAGTTTTGGCGTCCTTGCCTACGGGTTTTCTGAGCTGCTCGGTATTAGCCGTTAATGGTTTTGGTCACCACCGCCGATTGCTCACTGGCAATGCCATCACTATTAACGGCACTGACTGAAAAGTAGTAAGTTTGGTCGACGGTTAAGTTCTCGATAACCCAGCTGTTAATGCTCGTGTCATCAATTTCAATCACTTGGTCTAAGTTGTCTTCAGAGTTACCGTAATAAATTACGAAACCTGCTAAATCGGTAAGTTCCGTGCCATCTGTGTTTTCAGTTGGGGCTATCCAGCTAAGAGATGCATTTCCGAAAGTTGCTGAAACAGGAATGGAAAGTGATTGAGTGGTGGTTGCATTATCAAAGTCAGTGACTGAAGCGGTAATAACGTGTTCACCAGCACTTAACTGTGCAGTAATATTTGCGCCCTGGCCAATGACACCATCCAAGTCAGAAACCCACTCAATAGAGTCGCTTAAGTCGCCATTTTCGTTATCGTCTGCCGTTGCGCTAAAGGTAATTTGATCTTGATCGTTAAACGTCGACCCTGTTTCTGGCGAAGTAATGATAATTGAAGGATCGGTATTTGAATTCGTTGGAATGTCATTCGGATCCTCATTACCGGAGGTGTCAGAATCTGAGTCGCCACCACCGCTGCAGCCCGTTAGCAAGACAATTGAAGCAATGGCAAAGAAGGATAATAAACGACTGTAGAAACTTGTTTGTATTAAAGACATAGTTAAAACCCGTGTTAAAAGTGCAGCTTTCGATGAAGTAACTTTTGTATCGGCCTATTTAACGATTCTTGATGAGGGATTTTTTGAAATGGGATTAAACTCGCATCAGGGTTGTGACTCGTGTCTCAACGACGGCGTTTTAACTCAAAGTGAGAATTTTAAAGAGGAAAATAAGATCAAAGGGTGACTATATAAAACTAAAGTTTAATGGTTCAAAGTAATTAAAATATTGCAAAATGATATTTCTGTTTCCTCATTATGGTAATAAGTGCCAAACCATGAAGGTTTGGCACAGAGATTTACGATCAACTATTTTTTTCGATCAACTGTTTACGGTCATTGTCTTTAAGATCAGCCGTAATGGCTAAAGTATGATGCGCGTTTGTGTTCCTAAACCTGGACCATAAACGATAGCATTCAACAGGAGCCGATTGGTTGCATAAGTTGAGCCGCGAAAGTTCGGTGAAGTGGCAAATAGAATAATTTGACCTTTGCCCAGCTGTTCACGCACTGTGTGAGCTGCATTTGCCATTCGTTGTGCTGCTTCAGGCCAGATTAGCCCACTCATTCGAATTGCCAAAGTTTTATCTTTAGGTAACGTTGACCAGCCGATGGCTTTCGATGGTGCTGCGAGAGAGTCGGCCAATTTTGTCAGTATGTTGCCAGAAGCATCTTTTAACACACCGAGTCGAGTGACTGCATCGGTCGAATCATTCGACATGAGAAGAGGGTTATTTGCGAACAACAAGGGGACAGTGCTGTCGACACCAAACGTTAACCAATGTTTTTGATCGGTTCTACCGGCTGCAAAGGCACCCGATGGCATAAAACGTTTTTGCCATTTATCTCGAGTTTCCAGTTGCTCTTTATTGAGTCGCTCAACGTCATTTTGCCATGGGTAATTGAGTTCAAAATTAACGTTGTGAGCGAACACTTCCTCGACGTTAAGGTCGTCTTTGGTTGCCAGCCATTCACGTTGAAGTGATAAATCGAACTCGGCGGCATTTTCAAATGAGTTTTCGAGTAAAGTTGTCCCTGCGACTTCTTTATCAATTAAGCTTCTAACTGAGTTATCAAATGCGATCAGTGTGCCACCATTTTCGACCCAGGTTTTAATTTGCGAGTAGGTATTGTCGGATAGAGAATCGTAGTAGTGGGTTGGCATTATTAAAACGTTATAACGGCGTAAGTCTGCCCAACCGAAGGTGTTGCTGTCGAGAATAGAGTGGCGAATAGCTAGATTACGATCAATAGAAAACCAGGTTGCACCGACATCGTAAAATGAAAATCCACCACGAGCCAATGTAGCAATCTGAGGTTGAGTCAATAAACGAAAGTGTTGTCCTCCCCAGTCAGGTAAGTCACCTTCACCCATACCAGATTGAATAGGTAGTAACGTTAAGTTTAAAGTATTGGCTTCCGTTTGAGCATGCATTAACAAGGATTTTGATTTTGGATTGTCGGTTGTTGTTACAATTACGGAACCACGGACGAGAGAGTGACCACTTAACTCGGTCGCTTTATCAATGACGCGAACTTGAATACCGAGTTCCATTAAACGAGCAGCAAAAGCAACGGAATTATCATCGGCACCATTCACGGCATAAGCAATGGTTTTCGGGCTTTCTGTTAATTCGTTGGAAACAGTCGTTGCTGGCCAGTCTATTAAATTGTCGGTCAGATGTTTGTCGATGGTATAAGCTTCTAAACCAAACATCATTGTAAGATTCCAGGCGGTTGTGTCGTACATCAGTGAAGAACCATCACGCAGTGTTCTTTGTCGCTCTTCAATTAACACTTCTTTTTTAATATCAGCATCAAACTCTAACATGGTTGCCAATAGTCGCGCTTCGGCTTGTCGATTAGGAACAATCAAGGTGCCTTTAGGTAAGGAAACAGTACGATCTTTTCCGCCGTATTGATCATCCGCTGAAATATCGGTTGGTTTGTTTAATTGGTAAAACTGAATCTTCTGTAGCTGGAGCAAATCGACAAATCGATTCAGGCGACTGTGATTATCATCCGGTATTATGGCAAAGGTTCTATCCGCATAACGCCCCGAGCTGGCTATATTTTGACGTCGCTCTTTAACAAAGTCTTGGTACATCGATTGGCTGTATTTCGACAATGATTTTAAATTTGTTAAAGTACTGACTAATTGATGGTGAACGGACTCTCGATAGGTAACTACCGTACCCTCCGGGCGTTTTACACCATCTTCTGCAATGCGAGCTTGTTCATATAAAATATGAACGGCACCACGGTACTCAGCGTAGTTTGAATAACCGGGATACAAATTTTCAAACCATTCACCAGTGTAGTAAGGCCAGCCTTTGGCATCGAAAGCTTCTGCTTGATCTTGAGCAAATTTCCACCCCCATTTCTTTCTTGATTTCGGTAAGTGCGGGTTGACTGGTTCGCGTGCAGGAGCAAATAGATAAGTATCTTGAGCACCCATTTCGTGCCCGTCGATCATTAATTGTGGAAACCATTGATTGATCGTTTTAATCCGACCGCGTGACTCTGGTTGTGTCGCAAAGATAAAGTCGCGGTTGAGATCGAAGAAATAATGATTCGTTCGACCGTAAGGCCAAGATCCGGTGTGTAATAACGATTGATCATCAATATTTGGCGCGATGCCGCGGTGTTCTTGCAATTCTTTGGCAAAACGAGCGCGACCATCGGGATTCATCATGGGATCAATTAAAATAATTTGCTCATCGAGCAACTTTTTAATTTCCGCATCCTGTGCAGCGATTAAGTGATAAATGGTAGCTAATGCAGCATCAGCTCCAGAAGATTCGTTACCGTGTATGGAGTAAGACATCCAGGCAATCGCGGGTAGTTCGGTAATTAACTGATTCGCTTGCGCTTCAGAAAGAGCGGATGGGTTGGCAAGGGACTGAACATTTTTTTGAATCTGGCTTTTGTTTTTCAAATTCTCTGTAGAGGAAATGATGACGTAATACAGCGGGCGTCCTTCATGTGTTGTGGCGTATTGATAAGCCTCAAGATTAGGGGACTGTTTCTCCCAAGTTGTAATTGCATTAACAATTTGCTCGGGTGTTGCAACCCGTTGACCGACATCAAAACCCAAAAATGTCTCAGGGCGAGTGATATCGCTTTTGTAATCTCCATCAAGTAACTTGCCAGAGTAATCGAGTTGTTCATGTGTTGTCGGTTGAAGTCGTATGCCGGAGTAGGCAGTGAGATTGAACATTAGAAGGGCAGTGAGCGTCAGCAGTTTTTTCATTGTTGTACTCTTTTCGTTATTTTTTTGACACTATACAAGTGGAATGAGATGGGGACAATACGTCTAAACAAGGCGTCCGAGGGGGAGGTTAATTGACGCCGACAAAGTATTTTTGTGTATCTTGTGACCATCAGCCCCAATTTACGATTTAAGACGTTATTTAACTCCAGTATAATAATGTCGATTTTAGAATAACCACGGATAATTTCATGAAGGCCATTAGTCCAATTATTGCTTTACTGTTTTCTCTCTTATTACTGGTTCCCGGTCAATGTGAGCGTTTGAATTACTCAGCCGATTTCTCTGGGGTCAGTAATTATATTTTTCGGGGGCAATCACTCAGTGATGATGGTTTTGCCGCTCAAGCCGGTTTTAATATCTCAAATGATGCTGGATGGAAATATCGCTTCTTTGTATCTTCTTACGATGTTAATGGCGATACGGATGGTCGAGCTGAATTTTCATTGGCCTATCGTGGAGAAGCCGACAAGTATTTTCATTTCATGTTTGGCGTTACCGCTTATGGTTATGAGTCGGAAGATAGAGAGTCTCATGAATGGCATGTTGGGCTGGAAGCTTTTGATGCGTCGGTAATATATTACCGAGATGAGGAGCTGAATACCCAATACTATGATTTTGCCTATTTTTATGAGTTAAATGATGATATTCGCTTCGATGCTCATTATGGTATTGCGAGTCCGGTTAATGGAGAGGGCACCAGTGAAGATTATAGCGTTACTGCAACTTATCGATGGTTGGAAGATCTCAGTGTGTTTGTAACAGGCGGTTCTCACAATGAGCTTGAGAGTTTTGGTTTAATTGGTGCGACTTACTATTTAGATTGGTAACCCTAATTTGAGTATTGGGGATAGCTTAATGGTCGGGTGGTGTTAGCTTTAATCGTTTATTTGATTAAGGATTAATTCCACTTTACTCTAAACATTCCCGGTTAATATTTTGATGCAAGCCTCTTGTCGTTATTGTCTATTTATATTCACTATCAAATTAATTTCCCAAGCTTTTCATTTTTTAATGACTTTCTTACCTAAATTAATTTATTTCAAAAATCTTTTCTCTAAAACTAAACCTGCGATGATATCGTTTTAAATTATTGAGTTTTTAATGTGAATATTTACGAACTCAAACTTTGGATAAGAATCAGTTAAATTATTTTAGACATTGTTGATGTAATTAAAGGAAGGGTACATTTATTATCAGGCAATAAAAAAGCCAAACAAAAGTTTGGCTTTTTTAAATTTGGTAGCGGGGGCCGGATTTGAACCAACGACCTTCGGGTTATGAGCCCGACGAGCTACCAGACTGCTCCACCCCGCATCAATGTATTTAATCGTCGTACTCTGGCGACGAGGCGCGTATAATACGTCTATGAAATTTTTATTGCAAGCGTTGTTTTATAAATGCCTCAATTTATTGTGACTTGCCCTCCGGGCTTTGAATACTTATTGGTCGATGAACTCAATTCTCTTGGTGAAATTGAAGTTCGCGAAGGTTTAACTCAAGTTTTTGTCGACTGTGATTGGCAACACATGTACCGCATCTGTCTATGGTCAAGACTTGCTCATCGAGTGCTTTATCCAATTGCTGAGTTTGAAGCAAGAGATGAAGATGCTTTATATGAGGCGGTCTATGAATTGCCTTGGGAACTGCATTTTTCTGAACACCAAACCTTTGCGGTTGATTTTGTATCACGTCGCTCGACTTTAAAGCATCAACAATATGGTGCCCTAAAAATCAAAGACGCCATTGTTGATTATTTTCGCGAAAATTTTGGTGAACGTCCCTCTGTTGATACCGAAATGCCCGATGTGCGTATTCATTGTCGAATGAATAAAAATAAAGCGCATTTGTGTATCGATTTATCCGGTAAAAGTTTGCATCAGCGTGGTTATCGAGAAAAAACGGGAGAAGCACCGATAAAAGAAAATTTTGCGGCGGCGATGTTGTATCGCTCTGGATGGGCGTCGAGTTTAGCGAATAAATCATGGTTGTACGATCCTATGTGTGGTTCAGGAACGATAGCCATTGAAGCGGTACTAATGGCTACTGATCGAGCGCCGGGATTAGGGCGAAACTATTGGGGATTTACTCAATGGAAACGATTCGATGAGCCGTTGTGGCAAGCCGAAGTCGATAGAGCAAAAGAGCGAAATGAGTCTGCCAAGGCAGCTGGTGTTGCGCCCATTTTTGCCAGTGATAAAGATTCTGAGGTGATCGCAATCGCAAGAAATAATGCTGAGCGTGCAGGTGTGGGTGAATATATTTCTTGGGAGGTTGGCGCCTTTCAACGTCTTTCTCGTCCGCAAGTAGAGACTGCCGGCTATGTCGTTACCAACCCTCCTTATGGCGAACGGTTGGAACAAAAGAAGTCGGCAGAAATTATTTATCAAGAGTTCGGCGCATGGTTAAAAGATCAGTTTATAGGTGATAAAGCATTAATCTTGTCTTCGGATAAACATCATGGTCATGCTCTGGGTATTCGTGCTGAAAAAATATATCGTTTGAAAAATGGACCCATCGACTGTGAACTTTTGAAGATCTCCGTCGAGGAGTCGTTATTTGTTGCGAAACGTAAAGAAGTTTCCCCGGATAATTATCAAGAGGGACTTTCTGAGTCAGCAAAAATGCTGGATAACCGAATTCAAAAAAATTTGGCGAGTTTAAAAAGTTTTTTAAAGCAGCAGAATATTTCGTGTTTTCGTGTGTATGACGCCGATTTACCCGAGTATGCTGCGGCAATTGATGTGTATGAAGATTGTTTGCACATTCAAGAATATGCTCCGCCTGCAGATATCGATCAACATAAAGCATTAAGACGACTACGCGACATTGAGCGGGTGTCCAGTGGTGCGCTGTCAGTCGAAGCGGATCGAATATTTGTGAAAACACGAACCCGGCAGAAAGGCGAGCAACAATACACAAGACAGGATAAATTGAAGCATATTAAATTAGTGAATGAGGGCGCTGCACGTTTCGAGGTGAACTTGTCCGACTATTTGGACACGGGACTGTTTCTTGATCATCGAAAAGCCCGTCAGTTATTGGCAAAGTGGTCTTCTACGGGTGATCACTTATTAAATTTATTTTGCTACACAGCGTCGGCCAGTGTTCATGCCGCGATGAAAGGAGTTTCAACAACCAATGTCGATTTATCGAATACCTATTTGGATTGGGGGAAGCGAAATTTTCAACTGAATGGACTGGATTTGACTCGGCATGAGTTTATCCGAGCCAACTGTGTGGAGTGGTTGGAGCAGGCAGTAACAGAACATGCAGGCTCTTACCAAGTCATATTTATCGATCCTCCGACTTTTTCCAACTCGAAGAAAATGGAAAAACACTTTGATATTCAAAAAGAGCATGTCAGTTTGTTGAATATGGCAGAAAAGCTATTGGCTCCCGGTGGTCGTATTTTGTTTTCTAATAATTTTAAGCGATTTAAAATGGAATATGTTCCATCAGAAAATGTATCACTAAGAGAAATAACGCGTGAAACAACGTCACGAGACTTTGTCCGCAAGCCATTGCACCGTTCTTGGGTATTGCAAAAACAGACCCTTGGAAAAAAATAAGACTCAGGGTTTTGTTGATATAGAAATGAAAAAGGCCGCATAAGCGGCCTTTCTTGACTCGATATAGGAAGAATTAAGCCGCTTGGGTCTCTTCTTCTTTTTTCTCTACAGGAGTCTCAACAGCTGGCTTCTCAGCAACGGGTGCTGGCTTGACCGCGTCTTTAACTTCTGCTTTAACAACTTTTGCTTTTTTCGCTTTAGGCTTAGCTGCTTTCTTAGCTTTTGGTTTTTTCGCTTTCGTTTTCTTTGCAGCTTTTGCTTTGGCTGCTTCTTGCTTAGCAACTTCTTTCTCTAGCTTCGCAATAGCTTTGACTTTGCCCGCAACAGCTTTTTCTGTTGCTTTTGCTGCTTTTAGCGCTTCTTTAGCGATTTTCAACTCAGTGGTTGCTTCGTCCGCTTTAAGCTTAAGCTCGGCTACTTTGTCTTTATTGGTTTTTACGGATTTGACAGCTGCAGGAGTTTTCTTTGCTTTAGCTTTTTCTTGAGCCGCTTTGAGCTTCTCTTTTGCTTTAGCTAATTTAGCTTTTGCAGCTGCTGCCGATTTTTCTGCTTTTGCTGCTGCTTTTTCAGTTGTAGAGAGCTCTTTAGCCGCTGCTTTTTCCAAATCAACAAGTGATTTTTCGAAAGCTTGTTGCGCTAAAGTTAGGGCTGAAACAACTGCTTTTGCTGCGGTTGCTTTGCGGGTCGCTTTCTTGGCAACTTTTTTTGGTGCTTTTACTGCTTTAGTTGTTGTCTTGCGAACTGCCTTTTTCGCTGGTGCTTTCTTGGCACGTTTTGTTTTTGCTTTTGCCATTTTTGTATTACCTCGTTGATTAAAAAATGCGCCGCGATTATACGGATAATAAATTTAAATGTGAATGCTTTTCGTAAAGTTAATGGCCGATTTAACAACTTTTTTTTTAACTCGGTAAAAATTACTGCCAAATGTTAGAATAATGACATCGAGTTTTAAGAAAATGGTAATTTCAAAATGGTAAGGTTCAACCTTTTTTCGACCGACGGATGTCACCTGTGTGAGCAAGCGATTGGTATGTTTTATTATGCGAAGCAACACAAATTAATCGCTGATGACATTGAATTAGGTATCGTCGATATTGTTTCCGATAAAAAACTGGTGGATGCGTACGGTGAACGAATTCCAGTGCTTTTTTCATGCCAGACTCAGGCAGAATTGGGGTGGCCGTTTGAGCTGGATGAATTGGTGTCCTGGATTAGCTCAGAAAAATAAATCATCACACTTATCGGCAAGCCTAGGAA
This sequence comes from Pleionea sediminis, assembly GCF_007570825.1. Taxonomy (GTDB): domain Bacteria; phylum Pseudomonadota; class Gammaproteobacteria; order Enterobacterales; family Kangiellaceae; genus Pleionea; species Pleionea sediminis. The sequence goes on from NZ_SUNB01000009.1 coordinate 82,333, forward strand.
TTCGCTAAGACCAGCAAATCGTATTAACTAAATTTTTGGATAAAAGACAGATCCATGAACCAAAGATTGTCGATGACAAACTAGTTCATTAGTAGTTCAGTAATATTGCTCTCAATTTTTACTCAATCGATGAGATTGAGAACGTCGGTCAACCATTCAAAGTCGTCGCCATTCTATTTATCAAATTAGGTGTCCGTTTAATTTGGATATTCCTATTATCGAATTTTTAACGAATGGTATTTATGAAAATGGCTTTATTGGTGGTTTTTCAAAAAGGAGCCGTGTGAAAGACACGCGAATCCTTGGGACTTTAAAATTTAAAGAACTTAAGTTTGATTGTTGACATTAATAGTCGGAGCTTTTAGCCGTAATGAAATTTGCAGGTTAAATCGTTTTGCAGGTTTTGATTGCGGTTCGAGTCATAAACAAGAAGTCTATATTTAATGTCGGTATAAATCGCAACTAGTAAATCCACATTTGAAACCCTTAAAAATTATTTTATATTCCTAAAAGTTTTAAAAACTCTAGTTTCGTGACGTTGAGATACGTCATTTTTATCCAGAACGAGTTAAGACTGCTGTTTAATCCTTGTTTGAATTCATCTCTGAGATGGTGCTTAGAAGCTTAGGATAATCTTGACAATAGTATCATTTGAACGTATGTTTCAAACAACTGTTTAGATTTTCGGGTTGGCAGTACTCCTATGGCTTAAGTTGTCATAAATCCGATAAACAGAATTATTGTTAAGAATAGTGTCCGTTTCCCTATTATTAAGTGAGATTTTGAATGAGTAGCAAACAGTCCACAAAAGATCGCATTCTCGATGCAGCAGAGGCGTTATTTGCGGACCGTGGTTTTGCTGAAACGAGCTTAAGAACGATAACAAACCGAGCAGATGTTAATTTAGCGTCGGTGAATTATCACTTTGGTTCGAAGAAGTCGCTGATTCAGGCTGTGTTCAATCGCTTTCTCCAAAAGTTTGTAACTCACCTCGACAAAGAGTTAACACCGATTGAACAGGGTTTAGATGCCCCCAGTGTCGAACAAGTGTTGCACACTCTTGTTAAGCCGTTGATGTCGATGGATAAGGACCGGCACGAGGGATCTTCGAACTTTATGAAGCTTTTGGGAAGGGCGTATGCAGAGAGTCAAGGTCACATGCGACGTTTTATGCAAGAGCATTACGCACACTATTTACGGCGATTTACATCGCAACTGCATCGCGCTGCACCAAATTTAGCTAACAATGAGATGTTTTGGCGTCTACACTTTATGCTGGGGACGGTTATTTTCACCCTGGCGGGCAGTGACGCCTTACATGAGATTGCAGCCGCAGATTTTAAAGAATCAGTAACGCTGGAGCAGACGCTAGAACGACTCCTGCCGTTTCTTGCAGCCGGGTTTAAATCTTAATATGTCTATCATTGCAAACTTGTTGATTGGAGTGTAACTATGATTACCTTAGGACAAATATTGGCACTACTCATCGTTGTATGGGTGAGTGCATACAAACGAATGCGAACAGGTACCGCGTTAGCTCTAGCTGCCGCTGTGCTTGTTGGTTTAGGTGTAATTTACGAAGTGACGATTTTGCCGTGGATTCTTCTCGGTGCGTTTGCTGCTTTGTATTTCTTGCACGATTTGCGCAAAGACAAAATCACCTTACCAATTTTTAAAATGTTTAAGTCTGTGTTACCACCTATGAATCAAACTGAAAAAGACGCTTTAGAAGCGGGTGATGTTTGGTGGGACGGTGAGCTGTTCAAGGGTAACCCGGACTGGAATCAATTATTGAGCTTTCCGAAGCCCGAGTTGACCAAAGAAGAACGCGACTTTGTGGATAATCAGGCAAATACTCTTTGCGAAATGGTTAACGATTGGAAAGTCGTTCATGAAGACAAAGACTTACCACCTGAAGCCTGGGAATATATGAAGAAAGAAGGTTTCCTTGGAATGATTATTCCGAAAGAATACGGTGGTAAGGGATTCTCTGCTTTAGCGCACTCGACGGTTGTACAGAAACTAGCGACTCGCAGTGGTTCGATGTCAGTTTCTGTTATGGTTCCAAACTCGCTTGGTCCAGCAGAGTTATTGTTGCATTACGGTACTGAAGAGCAAAAGAATTATTACTTGCCTCGTTTAGCGAAAGGTGAAGAGATTCCTTGTTTTGCGTTGACTGGTCCTGAAGCTGGTTCCGATGCCGGTGCAATTCCTGATTCAGGTGTTGTTTGTAAGGGTGAGTACAAAGGCGAAGAAGTACTGGGCATTCGAGTCAGTTGGAATAAGCGTTACATTACGCTTGCGCCCGTAGCAACTGTTTTAGGTTTAGCTTTTAAACTTTATGATCCAGACGGGCTATTGGGTGATGAAGAAGATTTAGGTATTACTTGCGCGTTAATTCCAACGGATCACGAAGGTGTTGAAACTGGAAATCGCCATTATCCAATGGGTCAAGCATTCATGAATGGTCCAACGCATGGTAAAGATGTATTTATTCCTATCGATTGGATTATTGGTGGTAAAGAATATGCCGGTAAGGGCTGGCGAATGCTGGTTGAGTGTTTGTCTGCAGGTCGTGGAATTTCACTACCGAGTTCTGCAACCGCTACGGGTAAATTATCTTACCGTATGACTGGTGCTTACTCAGTTCTGAGAAAGCAATTCAAAACGTCGATTGGTCATTTCGAAGGTGTAGAAGAAGCGCTTGCGCGGATTGCTGGTAACACGTATCAACTTGAAGCAATGCGGATTATGACGGCTGGTGCGGTCGACTTAGCCGTTAAACCATCGGTGGTCACTGCGATAGCGAAGTATCACATGACTGAAATGGCGCGTTCTGTAGTGACTGACGCAATGGATGTTCATGCGGGTCGTGGTGTAATTATGGGTGAGCGTAACTACTTGTCGGGTGGTTATATGTCGATGCCGATTTCAATTACCGTAGAAGGCGCTAATATTTTAACGCGAAACCTGATGATCTTTGGTCAAGGAGCTGTGCGTTGTCATCCATTTGTGTTCCGTGAAATGGAAGCGGCAGCAAACCCAAATCAGAAAGAAGGTCTGGATCAATTCGACAGCCTGTTCTTCCGTCACGTTGGTTATGGCGTTAGTAACTTCATTCGTACTGTAAGCCTTGGATTAACTGGTGGGCGAATTGCGAAAAAGCCGGTTGGGGGTGATACCGCTCGTTATTATCAACATTTAACTCGCATGAGTTCTGCGCTTGCATTAGTGTCGGATATCTCGATGATGGTGTTTGGTGGCGATCTTAAGCGATTGGAGCGTTTGTCAGCTCGTTTAGGTGATGTATTAAGTCATTTGTACTTGGCTTCAACGGTATTGAAGTATTACGAAGACAATGGTCGTCCTTTAACAGATTTGCCCTACGTTGAGTGGTGTTTACAGCGTAGCTTGTACGAAATGCAAAATGCCTTCCGTGGATTCTTCGAGAATCTTCCAATTAAAGGTTTAGGAACAGCACTTAAGTGGATTGTTTTCCCTTACGGTATGCGTTTCAAGAAACCAAGTGACCGTTTGGATCATGAAATTGTCAAGCCAATGCTTAGTGATAATGAATTGCGTGACCGTATCACTTTGGATTCTTACATTGGCGAGTCTGACGATGATCCTGCCGGTCGGGTGGAAAATGCATTCAAGAAAGTATTAGCTGTTGCTTCAATCGAAAAGCAGTTGCGTAAAGCAACGAAAGAAGGGAAGTTGGCTGCGGGTCGGAGTTACCAGGAGACTGCGGAAACTGCAGTAGCTGCAGGTATTCTGACGCAAGAAGAAGCTGATCTTTACATTGAAGCAGAAGCGGCTCGTTCTGATGCCATTCAAGTTGATGATTACTCAAAAGAGTACATTGCAACAGGTAAAGAAAGTTCGAGTAAAGCGTCTTCTAAAGAAGCTGCTTAATCGTTTACGGATAAATATCCGAAGAAAAACCTGCTCTTGAAGAGCAGGTTTTTTTATGTGAAGAATAAAGTTCAGATGATCTTTAGTTTTGTATTCAATGGACTTTGCTTGCGAACTCTGAACCAATATTCTTTGGGGCAATATTAGAATTAATTTGGAAAATCAGTTTTTTTCAATCCACAAAGCATTCTCGGGAGAAGCGAGGAAATAACCTTGAACGAGATCGATACCGCCTTGTTCGATATTTTGCAATGCTTCGATGTTTTCAATGGCTTTGACTGTGGTTTTTACACCACTTGATCGAGCAACTTCAGCCATCGAGTGCATCAGTTTTTTATCAACGGGATCCCAGGCGATATTCTGCGTAAAGAGACCATCAATTTTGATTCCATTAATGGGGAGCTCACGAATTTTTGAAAATAAACTGAAGTTTCTCCCAAAGTCATCCACTTGAAAACGGCATCCTAATCCGACCATATCGTCTAAAATCGGAATGAGTTGTTCGCGATAATGTAGTAAGTGATGTTCTCGTAATTCAAACTGAAATTGCGGGCATAGCTTAGGGTGTGCTTCCAGTAAGTTTAATAGTTTATTACTTACGTCGTTATCCAACAGTGTTTGCGCCGAAACATTGATGTTAATTATGGGAGCTGTTTGATAAGAACTTAATGTTTTAACCAATTCCTGCAGTACCCAATAGTCAACGCGAGATATTAAATCGAATCTTTCTGCATCACTTAAAAAAGCACCGGGTGTAAAGAGTTTGCCATCGTCAAACTCTAGCCGGACAAACGTTTCATATTCGGCTGGAATGCAGTTTTGCTTTACCCATTGCTTGTAATCTTTTCCTTTGATTATTTCTAATGCTTTGAGATCAATATCTGATGTATTAAAAATGGGTTGGAAAAGCAATTTAAAATTGTCGTTACTTAATCCCTTTTCTATTCGAGCTCGCCATCCTGGTGATTGACTTTGTGCGATTTCAGAATTGTCTTCGTCACTAAAAATGTAAACTTGATTCTTTCCCTGTGATTTAGCTTTTTTGCAGGCATAATCGGCTTGAGCAAGCAGTTGTTTACGATCATTATTTGATACGGATATGGTGGTTACACCAATACTGCCGGAGACGGAATAATCTTGATCTTCAATGGTAAAACTGGTTCCGCTAAGCACGTCTTTAAAACTTTCAGCGAGATCTTTAAGCGCAGTTTTCGGAGTATCGTGCAGCAGAACGGCAAACTCGTCACCGCCTAACCTTGCTGCAAGATCGCGATGACGTAAACGAGACCGAATTTTTTCGCCAATGGTTACCAATAATTGGTCACCTGCTGCATGACCGGCTTCATCATTAATCATTTTAAAGTTGTCGAGATCAATGTATAGGAGAGCGCTGTCGAGCCGAGTCACGCGAATACTTTGTGCTTCTTGCTCCAGAAGTTGATCAAAGTAAGTCCGATTTAATAATTGGGTTAAGTGGTCATGATTCAATTGCCAGTTTAATTCATCTTCAATAAGCTTCCTCTCGGAAATATTTTTGAAAACTATAACGGAACCTTGAGTTTTTTCTAGATGATTTAAAGGATGAATCGTGCATTCAACATGAATAGGTTGTTTGTCAGCTGTCCAAAAAATAGTTTCCCAATCGTCGAGAGAATCTTTGAGTAGGTAAGCCTGATACAGATAATTGGTTTCATCTGATATATTGCGGCCAAATTCATCGGCAAAGTGAAATCGTTTATGGGCGTATTGGCCAAGCAGTTGATTTTGCTCCGTATAATTTAGAATGCGAAGTCCAGCGGGATTGATAAAGGTGACTCTTCCGACTTCATCGACGCCATAAATTCCCTCGCCAACGGACTTTAAAATGCTTTGCAAATGAAGTTTTTGCTGGTCCAATCGTTGTTGCGAAGCAATTTGTTTTATCATCGAACTAACGCGTGTTCGAAACAGTTTCATGGACTCGTTTTTGAACATGCACTCTTGAGCACCTGAGTTTAAACATTCTTCGATAACTTCTTCTTTGTAGGTTCCCGTGAGCACAGTTTTTAAAATTGATTGGTGAGCTTCTGACTCGCTCATTCTTTGACATAACATTGCACCATTGGCACCAGGCATAAAATAATCGATGATGGCCAAATCAAAGGTATTTTCTTGCAAGATATCCCAGGCGTTTTCCGCATCGGTTGCCACGGTTACCTCGAGTCCCAATTTTTCGAGTTGTTTGCCATAGATTCGTCGGACGCTTTTGGAATCATCGACCAGGAGGACTTTCGGTTTATCTTCAGTATTTTCTTCTTGCAACTTTTCTTTAGAAAATGAAGACCGGTTCATCAGCTGTTGAATGATACTTTCGCTATTTCGAAAGTCTTTCCACAGTTGGATGACCGTATTTGGTCGGTCTGCAAGAAGGTCAATGTTAGGCTCTTCCATATTCCGAGCAAAGACCAAAAGGGGGAGTCTATCGACCGGCGACTCGGACACTAACTTAACGAGATCTTTTTGCTGTTGCCGACTTTTACTGGGCCAGCCGATCACCAATAATTCTGAAATTTGATCCGGTGATTGCTGAAGGAAATCGAAAAACGTAGAATAACTATCAAAACTTTGAACTCGATATTTTAATTGCTGTAATAATCGATTGAGTCCAAACCGGAGAGTTGGTGAGGGCTCAATTAGTGTGATTGAATTCAAAGCTTTTCGATCCTACCGCTGTTATTTGTGTTGGTATCATTATAATAGATGAAAATTTGATTGCGAATTAATAATTTACGTGGATTTCGGTGCTAGAATTGTTATCAATTCTCGTGTTTTACACCATTCAATAGGAAGTTACTCACTATGAAATTAATACATAAATTTGCTGCATCTGCGATGACTCTTGCTATTTTATCGGGTTGCCAGACTTACGATCCTTATACCGGTGAAAGCAAAGTCAGTAATGCGACCACCTTTGGTGCGATTGGTGCCGTTGTGTGTGGTGCGATAGGATCGCGTAAAAGCAGCAAACGCGCAAGAAACGCGGCTGTAGGCTGTGGACTCATTGGTATGGGTATTGGCGCCTACATGGATGCACAAGAGAAGAAGCTACGTCAGGAATTGGAAGGCACAGGTGTTCGCGTCGTGAGGGAAGGCGATAATATTCGATTGATTATGCCCAACAGCATTACTTTTGGTGTTGACCGTTCGGAGGTTCAATCGAGTGTGTATTCAACCTTGAATTCAGTCGCTAAAGTATTAGAAGAGTTTAATGAGTCTGTCTTATTGGTTGCTGGTCATACCGATTCTAGTGGTGCCGAATCGTACAACTTTGAGTTATCTGTAAAACGCGCTTCGAGTGTTGCATCTTACTTACGTCAACGTGGTGTTGCTGCTGAACGCTTAAAAGTACGTGGTTTTGGTGAAACAGCCCCAATCGCTTCAAATAGCACATCTCAAGGTCGTGCTGAAAACCGGCGTGTCGAGTTATTGATTGAGCCTAAAGCGCAACAATAAATGTCGCATTCAGTAAAGTTTTGAATTTTTGATGCCGTCTGCACGAAATCTGACGCCTAAATATAACCAGGGTGACGAGCTGTCGCCCTGGCGAGAGTCTCTTAATCGAATTATCTTTGGATATCAAACTCGCCTGGGCAGGGCTTTTGACCTTGTTCTGATTATCTCGATTTTATTAAGTGTCATCGCAATCATGCTCGATAGTGTTGAGGCGATTCGCTTGGAATACGGCAGTCTGTTATACGCAATAGAATGGGGATTCACCATTCTATTTACTATTGAATATCTATTACGTTTAATCTGTGTGAGAAAACCTTGGCTATACGCTCGTAGTTTCTATGGTGTGGTGGATCTCATGTCAGTTATTCCCACCTATCTTACGCTCATTATTCCGGGCGCCAAATACATGTTGGTGATTCGAATACTGCGTGTACTTCGTTTATTTCGAATTTTAAAACTGGCAGAGTACATCGGTGAAGCTCATGTCTTGATTACTGCCTTGACGAAAAGCCGACAAAAAATTCTCGTATTTTTATACACTGTCTTAACGTTAGTCGTGGTATTTGGCTCTTTGCTTTACGTTGTCGAGGGCGATGAGAGTGGCTTCACCAGTATTCCAAAATCAGTTTATTGGGCGATTGTAACTTTAACGACGGTCGGTTACGGTGACATTGCACCAGTAACTCCTCTTGGACAATTTATTGCGGCCAGTATTATGATTATGGGATACGGCATTATTGCTGTGCCAACGGGAATCTATAGTGCCGAGTTAGTGAAAGCCTATACCGATAATAAAAATCCTGAGTCATGTACAGCATGCGGTGAAGCGGGCCATGACTTTGATGCTGTGTATTGTAAAATGTGCGGTCACAAGCTGTCGGATTGATTCTAAGCTAGTAATGGCATTCAAATCAGATGGCCTCCTGAAGAGAAAGTTTTCCCCGGTCAGTTAGGCTTTCAAATAAGCCGAATAGCGATTTTCTAAATCTCCCAATAATTGCGACAGATCTTGCGCGATGTCTTCTGTTTGCGTCTTTTTCAATAGCATCGGTTTTTCTTCAAACGCTTTTAAAATGGCAAATTGAGAGTCGCGGGTTGATGCGATGGCTTGAATTAGCGTGTCTTTGCAGTGATTCATAATAAGCATCCTTGGGAGCGATTAATTTAACTTACTTATTCAGTGTATCTCGCTAAGCGTTTTATGAAATGAAAAGTTTCGAATACCTTTGTGAGATTTTGTCCATTTTTTCAGTGTGATTTTCCGCTATCCCATTCTAGCTTGCCCCAATTAGATGCAAAAAGATTGACTCAGAGCCATCCATATTCCTTTGAGTCATTTAGTGGCCTAGATTTTAGGGGGATATTCCTAATGGTGATTTGTTGAACAGTTAGTGCCGACTAGTATGAAATTATCCTCTCATTAAAAAGGGTTTTATCTATGCCGAATCAGGAGCTGATTATATTCGACACAACTTTGCGCGATGGTGAACAAAGTCCAGGTGCATCAATGAGCATTTCAGAAAAAGTCGAATTAGCGCTGCTCCTCGAAGAACTCGGTGTTGATGTCATTGAAGCTGGCTTTGCAATAGCCAGTCCTGGAGATTTTGAAGCCGTTCAAAAAATTGGTCGGGTCGTGAAAAATACTCGTGTGTGTAGTTTATCGCGAGCGTGCAAAGCGGATATTGACCGAGCGGCAGAGTCTCTAAAATATGCAAGTCTAAAGCGAATTCATACCTTTATTGCTACTTCTGATATGCACATGACGTTTAAGTTAAATATGGATAAACAGGCTGTGCTTCAGGCGGCGGTATCTGCGGTATCTTATGCCCGACAGCTTACTGATGATGTTGAGTTCTCTGCTGAAGATGGTGGTCGGAGCGATATTGATTTTTTAGCTCAAGTCGTAGAGCGAGTGATTGATGCTGGCGCAACGACGATAAATATCCCGGATACCGTAGGGTATTGTTTGCCTCATCAGTTTGGTCAATTTTTGAGAGCTTTAATGGAAAAGGTGCCGAATTCCGATAAGGCTATATTTTCGGTCCATTGCCATAATGATTTGGGATTGGCGACGGCCAACTCGTTAGCGGCTATTGAGAATGGTGCTCGTCAGGTAGAATGCACCATTAATGGCCTGGGGGAGCGAGCTGGCAATGCAGCGTTGGAAGAAATTGTCATGGCGGTAAAAACTCGGCAAGATATTTTTCCATTGGAGACTCACATTAACACCAAAAATCTGGTTGGGTTATCCCAACGAGTCTCGCAAATCACTGGTTTTGCCGTTCAGCCGAACAAATCGATTGTTGGCAGAAATGCGTTTGCTCATGAGGCAGGTATTCATCAAGATGGTATTTTGAAGCATCGTGAAACCTATGAAATTATGCGGGCTGAAGATGTTGGTTGGACTGGCCAGCAAATTGTTTTGGGTAAGCATTCCGGAAGAAATGCCTTTGTTAATCGATTGCATGATTTGAACGTGGCGTTTGAATCGGCTTCGAATCTTGAGTCTGCATTTGAACAATTTAAACGGATGGCCGATCAGGGTAAAGGTGTGACTGACCAGCAATTGCTCATGTTGGCGGAACAATTCAATGCGCGGAAAGGTGTTGAGCGCGCCTAAATTAATCCTTTTGGTTTTTAATTGGCGTCAGACGAGTTAGTATTACACGCATTGTTGTTATTGAGCTGTGTGAAAATATATTTTGGATCCTAATTCGAATACTATTGCCTATCTCGAAGCTATGGGAATGACGTGGTGGGTGCCGCGTCAAGAGGAATCTCTATTCGATAAACAGGCCTTGAACGGTCATTCCGATATCCCTTCATCAAACCGCAATCAAAGTATGCAAGATGGCATGCCAGCGCAAGCACACAGTGACGTTAGCCAGAACGATTTTTCAGCAGATAACGATTATTCAGTCGGTAATAATTTTTCAGCCGATTCGGTTCATACGAATATCTCGAAGGCCTCGAATAATCAGGAAGTTAAGCCCTCATCGTCGGATGTTAGGTCAACAAAATCAGTTAGTGAGCAATCAAGACAGGCTCTTGAGTCTTTAAAGTCTTCTGTTAACACTGAAAAGTCGGTCACTCCTGACACAACGAATTTACCTGAGTCGTCTCACTCAAATAAAGTCACCACTGAGAACGATCAACCTTTACCCAAAAGGCCTGGCAAACCTGAGGTAGATTCAGTTGAACATCATTCGCGGGGACTCTTGGTCGTGCCTAAGGGACGTCGGTGGATGGCCGATACCTTAACCGTCGTCTGTCGTCATGAATCCGGACAACCTTCAGAATCCTTCTTGTTACGCGGAAATCCGTCGAAAACCGTGGCGAATATACTGATGGCACTGAATGTATTTGTCCATGGTCAAACGGGTCTGGAGTTATTAAAGTCTGCCAACTTCGCACAACTTGCAACGACTGCGCTGAGTGATCAGTCCAAACCAACCCCTGAAGTGTTTGAAGAACATCGGCCCAAAGCCCTTTTTATAATGGGCGAGCAAACGGCTAATTTATTAATGGGTGAACAAAGAAGCCTCGCCGAATGGCAATTAAAACCATGGAAAACAGCCGAGGGAATACCAATAGTGGTGACCTATCACCCCTATGAAATATTTAAATCGCCACAGCTCAAAAAGCAGGTAATGAAGGATTTAATACAGTTATCACAGTGGCTGATCGATGACGAGTAGACTTGTGTTACGTCGGGCTCAACGTGAAGATATTGCCCGAGTATTGGTGAATGAAACTTGTGCGTACCCGGTTCCCTGGGGAAAACAAGCTCTGATTGATAGTCTGGATCCGCAATACGATTTTTTTGTCGCTGAACTTGATGAACAAATCGTAGGGCATTTAATCGTGCAGGTTATTTTAGACGAGAGTCATTTATTAAATCTTTGCCTGCATCCTCGCTATCAGGGAAGAGGGTTGGGTAAACAAATGATGCAATATTGGCTCGACTCGAGTCGGTCACAGACAATCCATCAATTGTTATTGGAAGTACGAGAATCCAATACGAAAGCCCTCAAATTGTATGAGTCGATGGGATTTCAGAAGTTATCTGTCCGAAAAAATTATTATCCGCTTCCCGATAATCAGCGAGAGCATGGTGTTGTTATGAGCCAAAGCTTTCCAGAACAGCCCGTGGGTGGATGTTCTCTTTCACAATAAACGCTATAATGCGCCTCCATTTTATATCCAAACAGCTTTAACGGATCGTTTATGTCAAAACAGGCCGAAGAAATCGCCAAACGCCGAACTTTTGCAATTATTTCCCACCCCGATGCGGGTAAAACCACCATTACCGAAAAACTGTTGCTTCACGGCAAGTTGATTCAGGAAGCGGGAACCGTTAAAGGGCGAAAAGCATCGAAGCATGCCACCTCCGATTGGATGGAATTGGAAAAGCAGCGGGGAATTTCGGTGACAACATCGGTGATGCAGTTTCCCCACAATGGGCGCATTGTTAACCTGTTAGATACGCCCGGGCACGAAGATTTCTCAGAAGACACCTATCGAACTCTTACTGCAGTAGATTCTGCTTTGATGGTAATTGATTCAAGTAAAGGGGTTGAGGATCGAACCATTAAATTGATGGAAGTCTGTCGGCTTAGAGATACTCCGATCGTTACTTTCATGAATAAGCTCGATCGTGACATCCGTGATCCTATTGAGTTGCTTGATGAAGTTGAAGACGTTTTAAAAATCAATTGTGCTCCTGTTACTTGGCCGATTGGCATGGGTAAGTCATTTAAAGGCGTCTATCACTTACTTGAGGACGCAATTTACCTTTATCAATCGGGTATGGGGCATACGATTCAAGAAGAACGCGTCATCAAAGGGATAGAGAGTCCTGAAGCAGAAGCGGCTTTAGGAGATTTACTATCCGATTTAAAAGATGAGTTGGAGCTTGTTCTCGGGGCCAGCCATGAATTTGATTTAGATGAATATTTAGCGGGCCGATTGACGCCTGTTTTCTTTGGAACGGCTCTCGGAAATTTTGGGGTTTCGCACATGCTAGATCGTTTTGTGGAATGGGCTCCATCGCCTTTGCCGCGAAAAACGGAAACAAGAGAAGTCGAGGCGACAGAAGATAAATTGACGGGCTTCGTTTTTAAGATTCAAGCTAACATGGATCCGCAACATCGCGATCGGATTGCTTTTATGCGAATTTGCTCTGGACGTTATGAAAAAGGCATGAAAATGCATCACGTTCGGTTAAAACGCGATCAGCAAATCTCAAATGCTGTTAATTTCTTGGCCGGCGACCGAGGTAATCTCGAAGAAGCTTATGCGGGCGATATTATTGGTTTGCACAATCATGGAAACCTGCAAATTGGTGACACCTTTACTCAGGGCGAGGCGCTCAAATTTACCGGGATTCCTAACTTTGCCCCCGAATTATTTCGCCGCGTGCGATTGAAGGATCCATTGAAAAATAAAGCCTTGCAAAAAGGATTAATTCAGCTCTCAGAAGAGGGTGCGACGCAAGTTTTTCGTCCTCTAAATAGCAATGATTTGATCCTTGGTGCTGTGGGTGTGCTACAGTTTGATGTAGTCGCACATCGATTAAAAACGGAATACAAAGTCGAATGTATTTATGAAGCTGTGTCTGTTGCAACTGCACGTTGGGTCGCTTGTGATGACGAAAAAATCGTGGATAAACTAAAAACGAAAGCGGGTGAACATTTGGCATTGGATGGTGGCGATAACTTAACGTATCTGGCGCCGACAATGGTAAACCTGAATTTAACGCGAGAAAGATTTCCGGAAGTCGAATTCCTTGAGACACGCGAGCACTAGACCTCAAAAAGAGGTCTCTAAAAAAATAGAGTTGTTTGATACTCACTGCCATTTGGACTTTCCAGAGTTTGACTCTGATCGAAAGAAGCTGCTGACAGTGGCCAAAGAGCATGGGCTGAAAGGGCTTATTATTCCAGGTGTAAAGAGAGATGGCTGGCGCCTTATTCGTCAGCTTTCCGCTTTAATGGATGGTGTTCATAGTGCATTAGGATTGCATCCGATGTTTATTCATGAACATACTGAAGAGCACCTTCATGATCTTGAAATGGCTTTGTCGGTAGGGCCGATTGTCGCACTGGGTGAGATTGGCCTCGATTTTCAAGAGGGCCGTTCAACTCAGACCCTCCAGGAAAAATTTTTTCATCACCAGTTACATATGGCAAAAGACGCAGGGCTTCCCGTGATTTTGCATGTCCGTAAAGCGCACGACGAAGTACTCAAACAGTTAAGAATTCTAAATTTTCACAACGGTGGCGTTGTTCATGCGTTTAACAGCGATTTAAATCACGCAAAGCGCTATGAACAGCACGGATTTAAGTTGGGCGTTGGTGGAACAATCACTTATCAACGGGCGGTAAAAGTTAGAGCAATGGTGAAAGAGTTACCGATTGAGCAAATCGTTATGGAAACGGATGCCCCCGACATGCCACCAGCTACCTGTCATGGTCAGCGCAATACACCGGTGCATATTTTTGATAATTTCCGCGCTCTTTGTGAAATACGAGAAGAAACGACGGCTCATCTGGCGAGTCAAACCACGCAAAACGCTTATCAAGTATTTAAGTTAGATAATTGATAGAAATCACATTGAAAACTTGACCTTACGCCCGGTCTGGCGGCTATCATTAGAGGGATGACAACAAAGGTACCCCTATGACCCAAGATAAGCCGACTATTACAATCAAATTCCTCGAGCAAATGCTTAACGATGGGCTTGTCAACCAAGATACTTTTGCAAAGCTTCGAGTGAAGCTGCGTTCGTTACCCCAATCCAGCCATCCAATACAAGGCATCGCACCTTTGAAGCTAAAACATGCCACTCAGAAAAACATTGTGCTTGATGATCAATATTTATCCGAATGGTACGCACTGAAGTGTGGAATGGAATGCGTTGAGTTGGATCCTTTGAAGTTGGATGTGGATGCGATCACAGATGTGATGTCGAAGGCATTTGCTCAGCGGCATAAAATTTTAGCTTATGCGGTTAACAATAATAGTGTCACTATTGCCACGTCCGAACCATACGTAACGGGTTGGGTCAACGGGCTGGAACATATTTTACGCAAAGAAGTTAAACGTGTTTTTGCCAGTCCGGTTGCGATTGAAAAATTTCAGAAAGAGTTTTACGCACTGAGTCATTCGATTCGTGGCGCAAAAAATGAAAAATACCAAGAGACAGGCGTTGGCAATCTTGAAGCTTTAATTGAATTGGGTAAGGCGGATGAAGTTGATGCCAATGATCAGCATATTGTGCAAATTGTTGACTGGTTGTTGCAGTATGCTTATGCCCAACGTGCTAGTGATATTCACATAGAACCGCGTCGAGAAACGGGCAATGTTCGGTTTCGTATTGATGGTGTGTTACATAAAGTTTATGAATTTCCTGCTAGTGTTACCGGCGCGGTACTCGCACGGTTTAAAATTTTAGCGCGAATGGATGTTGCTGAACGTCGAAAGCCGCTTGATGGACGGATAAAAACAAAAACTCCCGAAGGGCAGGAAGTTGAGTTGCGTATTTCGACGTTGCCGACGGCTTTTGGTGAAAAACTGGTGGCGCGTATATTTGATCCTGGTGTTTTAAATCGAGACTTTTCAGAATTAGGTCTGGATAAAAATATTGAACAGCAATGGCTGTCGATGGTGAGCCAGCCGAACGGAATTGTTTTGGTAACGGGACCTACCGGTAGCGGTAAAACAACGACGTTGTACACCACTCTAAATCAAATAGCGCGACCGGAAGTAAATGTTTGTACTATTGAAGATCCCATTGAAATGGTGAACCCTAATTTAAATCAAATGCAGGTTCACCACG
The DNA here is from genome assembly GCF_007570825.1 of Pleionea sediminis. Classification (GTDB taxonomy): domain Bacteria; phylum Pseudomonadota; class Gammaproteobacteria; order Enterobacterales; family Kangiellaceae; genus Pleionea; species Pleionea sediminis. The sequence continues at coordinate 97,580 of NZ_SUNB01000009.1, forward strand.
AAATAAAAGTGGATTTTGCGAGCGGTATTCGAGCGTTGCTCAGACAAGATCCCGATATCATTATGATTGGTGAGATTCGAGATAAAGAAACGGCAGACATGGCCGTGCAAGCCTCTTTAACCGGTCATCTGGTTATTTCGACATTACATACAAATGATGCTTCATCTGCAATAACTCGATTGTTAGATTTGGGTGTAGAGCCGTTTTTAGTGAACGCTTCTATTTTAGGCGTTATGGCGCAGCGCTTAGTCAGAACCTTATGTAAAGACTGCAAACAACCTGCAGAAACGGATGTTAATGCCTGGCGGCATTTAGTGTCACCGTTTCCAATAAAGCCGCCGGCTAAAGTATTTAAGCCTGTTGGCTGTCGGCTGTGCCGCGGTACAGGATATTTAGGTCGACAAGGTATTTATGAAATGCTTTCGGTAAACTCGAAGGTGAAAAAGCTAATCCATTCGCACTGTGATGTGGGGCCTATTCGTGATCAAGGTATCAAAGACGGTATGAGCCTGTTGAGAATTAACGGTGCAAGGAAAGTGGCACAAGGGATGACAACGATCGAAGAAGTCTTACGAGTTGCTTCGCCCGAAATGGAAAATTAGTGAAGTTTTTTAAATTATAATTGCTCGATAAATCAGTACGAGTTTTTGAAAAAATATTTAACAAAGGTCTCAGTGATGAAAAGACTTTACAGTACTGTAATAGCATTAATATTTTCGGCAACGTTAGTTGCCTGTGAAAATTCAACGTCGACTGCAGACGAACCTCAATCTGATAGCAAGACTGAGTCTAAAACGACAAAAGCGACAAAGCTTCCGACTCCAGAGCTTATTGAGCAAATTGTTGGTCTGGCTAAAGATGTTTCTTGTGAATCCGTTAGTGAGTGCAGTTTTATCGGTATAGGAGCGCGACCATGTGGTGGGCCCGACAAATATCTTATTTACTCCAAAGTGAATATTGATCAAGTTAAGTTGACGGCGTTAGTGGATGATTATAACGAGCGAAAACGAGAGTACATCAAGTCTCAAATGCAAGTCGGTGTGTGTCTGGTTGCGCCCGAGCCAGAATTAGAGTGTAAAGAACAGCGCTGTCAGGCCGTCAGTAAAGTACGCGTTGGACACAGCTTAGGTATGTGAGTCAGGCTTCTCTCGCTCTGATCGTTTGCCAAATATGGCGAGTACCAAGAAAACACCAACAGCATCGCCAATCCAGTCTACCCAGCTAAAGCTTCGGCCTGGAATCGAGAGCTGAATGAATTCGATTGCAACACCAAGAATAAGCATTGCCAATGCAATAAACCACCGGTTTAAATTAACAAATGCACCGAGCATTAAAAAGGTAACGCCGGCAAACGCAATGGCGTGAAACATTTTGTCGATATGAGGCAAGTGAATGCCTGAGTCAATTCCGGGGGTGAGTGTTAAATATAAAAGTAAAGCTAATGCCGAAACTGCAGCGAGCTTCCACAAAGGGTGACCGAGTTTGGGCAATACTTTATGAATCACGTAATCAACCATTCCATTACTTCGCTGATCCAGAAGTTTTCGACTTAATTTCTGTCGTCAGCTCAACAGAGTTTTTCTGAGTGTTTGTCCACATTAAGCAGTAGGTTTGAGTGACTGGAGCGACAAAAGAGGTTGGCTTGAATTCGGGAGTTAATTGTTCGCCTACAGGATAAATGACGTTGTCACCTTCATGGTAGTGAACATTGAAAAGTAACGGGTCACTGGCTTTAAAAGAAAACTTTATTGGCTGTTGTTGTTCTAGTTTAAAACACACTTCATGAATTTTTCCGGATGCAACCGATGTCTCATCTTTAACGGGTAACGTAGTTATTGAAGCTGCGGCGTTTAGGCTAAATAAGCCCGCAGTTAATAAGTATAATGATTTCATTTTAGCTTCCTTAGCATTAAACAAAGCTCTCAGTTATCTGAGAGCTGTTATCAAGTCGTTACTGTTATCAAATTATAACGATTCAAGCTGTGTGATTTGTTGCTTAAGCTTTTCAAGTGTTGCCTCTGTTTCTGCGAGCTTTTCTTTTTCTTTAGCAACAACCGCTTCCGGAGCTCGATCCGCGAAATTTGGATTAGCCAGCTTGGCAGCAAATCGTTCTTTATCTTTGGACAATCGGTCAATCTCTTTGTTCACTCGAGCTTTTTCCGCGGCAACGTCGATTAATCCTGCCATTGGAATCAATAAATCCATATTACCAATTAGTGCTGTTGCTGATACCGGCAGCTCATCACCTTTTTGTTTCCAGTTGATGCTTTCCAATTTGGCCAATGTCATCAAAAAGGTCTTATTTTCATTGAGTCGACGTTCATCTTCGGCAGAACCATTATGAATAATTAATGGAACCGATTTCGCGGGAGAAATATTCATTTCACCGCGAATATTTCTAACTCCGACAACAACATTTTTAACCCACTCCAAATCGTCAGCCGCAGCTTCGTCAAACCTCTTTTCATCAAACTTTGGGAACGATTGAAGCATGATCGTATTATCTTTAATGCCAGCGAGCGGTGCAATGCGCTGCCAAATTTCTTCGGTAATAAAAGGCATTAGAGGATGCGCAATTCGCAAGACCGTTTCTAGTACATTGACTAAGGTGTGCCTTGTTCCTCGCACTTGTTCTGCTGTACTGTTGGCGTCATTTAATACGGGCTTGGACAGCTCCAGATACCAGTCGCAATATTCATTTTTAATGAAACTAAAGAGTGCTTGCGAGACGAGATCAAAACGATACGTTGTTAAGTGCTTCTCAAAGTCTTCTATGGTGGATTGTAAGCGTGACCAAATCCAGCGATCAGCGAGTGATAATTGAAGGTCACCGCCATTCTGACCACAATCTTGGCCTTCGGTATTCATTAATACATAACGGGCTGCATTCCAAATTTTGTTACAGAAGTTTCGATTGCCCTCAACGCGGCCAAGATCAAAATTAATGTCTCGGCTGGTTGATGCCAAAGCACAAAACGTAAAACGTAACGCGTCGGTGCCGTAAGACTCAATGCCTTCACCAAATTCTTTGCGTGTACGCTTTTCTATTTTTTTCGCATCTTTTGGATTCATTAAGCCTGTGGTTCGTTTACTCACTAATGAGTCAACATCAATACCGTCAATTAGGTCAATGGGATCCAACACATTACCCTTGGACTTTGACATCTTTTGGCCGTGCTCATCGCGAATCAAGCCGGTAATGTAAACTTCTTTAAAGGGAACTTTACCAATGAATTTTTTGGTCATCATAATCATTCGGGCAACCCAGAAAAAGATGATGTCAAAGCCAGTCACTAAGACTGAAGAGGGTACAAAGGTTTCAAGTTCTTTGGTTTTTTCTGGCCAACCCATTGTTGCAAACGGCCATAGAGCAGAAGAGAACCATGTGTCTAAAACATCTTCATCTTGTCTTAAAGAAACGGATGAATCGAGGTTGTTGTCTTTGCGGACTTCTTCGTCGTCGCGACCTACATAAACGTTACCGTCTTCATCGTACCAGGCCGGAATTCGATGACCCCACCAAAGTTGTCGGCTGATACACCAATCTTGTAAATTGTGCATCCATTGAAAGTAAGTTTTGCTCCAGTTCTCGGGAACAAATTTAATTTCTCCACTTTCTACCGCCTCAATGGCGGGTTTTGCTAAAGATTCAACGGCAACATACCATTGATCGGTTAAATAGGGCTCAATAACAGCGCCACTGCGGTCGCCGCGCGGTGTTTGTAAGGTATGATCTTTAATGCTGTCGAGTAATCCTAATGAGTCAAAATCGTCAATAATTTTCTTACGTGCGTCGAAGCGATCGAGTCCTGCATAACCATCAGGAATCATCAAGTTGATATCGGTGATGGCTTTACCTTTGTAGTCGAAAGCTTCTGCAGTATTTCGAATCGCAGCATTATCATTAAATATGTTAACGAGAGGTGCGTTATGTCGTTTTCCCACTTCATAATCGTTAAAGTCGTGCGCTGGAGTTATTTTAACGCAGCCTGTTCCAAATTCTTTATCAACATATTCGTCAGCCACAATGGGAATTTCTCGGCCAACTAATGGCAAAGTAATTGTTTTGCCAACAAGGGACTGATATCGCTCATCTTCAGGGTGTACCGCAACCGCAGTATCACCTAACATGGTTTCAGGACGCGTTGTTGCAACGACAATGTAGCTTTTTCCATCGGCGGTCGTTTCTCCATTGGCCAATGGATAGCGGAAATGCCAAAGCGATCCTTTTTCTTCGATATTTTCGACTTCGAGATCGGAAATTGCAGTGTGAAATTTAGGATCCCAGTTAACCAGTCGCTTTCCGCGATAGATAATATCTTCCTTAAAGAGTTGAACGAACACTTCTTTTACGGCATTGGAGCAGGTATCGTCCATGGTAAAAGCTTCTCGATTCCAGTCGACAGAATCACCCAGACGACGCATTTGTCGTGTGATCGTGCCACCGGAGTGTTCTTTCCATTCCCATACTTTATCAATAAACGCTTCGCGGCCAAGATCCTGTCGAGTTTGGCCTTCGGCACTTAGGTTGCGTTCAACGACCATTTGCGTCGCAATACCGGCGTGGTCCGAACCGACCTGCCAAAGAGTATTGTCGCCTTTCATTCGGTGGTAGCGCGTTAGCGTATCCATGATGGTGTGTTGAAACGCGTGGCCCATGTGAAGGCTGCCGGTGACATTGGGTGGCGGAATCAAAATACAATAAGGATTGCCTTCACCAGAGGCGACAAAGTAATCACTACTTTCCCACTTTTGGTACCACTTTTGCTCAATATCGCTGGGGTTATATGCCTTTTCCATAATAATGTCTTTATTTTTCGCTTACGGGAATTAAACTTAATAGAGGGAGCGTATTTTACGGCCTACGACTTCAAGTCGCCACTCTTTGTCTGAAAAAGCGTTATTTAAACAAAAAAATGTCATATTCCATTGATTTTGAGCAAGAATTACACGCAGTTCGGGTTACCTTTACCGGCGAGATAACCGTTGAAGATATTCGCCAGGTTTTTGAAGCTGTCTACACTGGGCAATATTCATCAGATATTAATGCTATCTGGTCGTTTGAAGGTATGTTTACTGAGGCAACGGTAATGGAGGTTTTTGAACTGGCCAAGTTTACTTTATCGAAACGTGAGATTACCGGCAATCCGGCAACGGCCTTTGTGGTTTTTGATGCTAAAGCAAAGATGTTTTGTGAAAAATACAGTTTGCTGGTGAAAAATGCACCCTACGAATTAAAAGTTTTCACCGATGTCGAGTCAGCAGAAGATTGGATTAAACATCGACAGCAATCGCAAAGGGTCTCATAAACATACTAGTTAGCATTGTGTTCAGATTGTCGTGTTTTTATTATTTTGAACACCTAATTGTTTAAATTAAAGTGCTTCAGTGGGTAACCTCGATCGCGATAAAATTTAAACCTTGCCCGCGCTTTTTCTTTTTGTTCATCGTCACCGTGTGCAAATTCAATCACTTTTTCAAATTGACCGTGAAACTCCGGAACATTATCGGATAAGTTAATTAGAACATCTGGGCGAACATTGGGCAGTTGGCCATATCCAATTTCGATGGGTGGGTTGATTCCATCGGCTTCACCGCTCATCAAGTGAGGTAGAAAACTACTGGGTTCTTGAGTCCACAAGAGTTCATCGATGTGTTCGGCATCACGCCGCGAGCCGGTGTGAATGAAAATTCGCTTTTTTTGACTGTAGGCGTTCTGAATTAAAGCGATCGAACGACGAAAAGCCGACTTCGGCTTATCGTCTTCAATAATATAAAACTCGACCTGGGTCATTTTATGACTCTTTAGCCGATTTAGACTGAGCGCGGTCGATGATGTATTGCGTTAGCATAGAAACAGGACGCCCCGTTGCACCTTTGTCTTTACCACCTTTCCAAGCGGTCCCGGCTATATCTAAATGTGCCCATTGATATTTCTTGGCGTAGCGCGACAAAAAGCAAGCCGCAGTGATGGTGCCTGCAGGACGACCACCAATATTGGCCATGTCGGCGAAATTGGTATTGAGTTGTTCTTGGTATTCGTCCCATAAAGGTAGACGCCAGGCCCGATCGTCAGCCGTTTCACCAGCATTTAACAGGTCGTGCGCTAGTGGATTATGGTTACTCAGTAACCCAGAAGCGTGCGCACCAAGAGCGATAACACAAGCGCCTGTCAGAGTTGCCACATCAATGACGACATCGGGATTAAATTTTTCGACGTAAGTTAACGTGTCGCAAAGTACCAATCGACCTTCGGCATCAGTATTTAATATTTCGATGGTTTGGCCGCTCATGGAAGTGACAACATCTCCGGGTCGACAAGCTCGACCATCGGGCATATTTTCAGCAGCAGCAACTGCCATGACCAAATTGATGGGTAAATCCAATTTTGCAACGGCAAGAAAGGCACCGAATACAGAAGCGGCTCCGCCCATGTCGTATTTCATTTCATCCATGGCTTCACTCGGCTTTATGGAGATTCCACCGCTATCAAATGTTAAGCCCTTACCGACCAAAGTAACCGGAGATTCGCCTTCTTCACCGCCTTTATACTCCAGAATGATCAGTTTTGCTGGTTGCTCTGAACCTTGTGCTACGGCCATAAACGCGCCCATTCCTAACTCAATCATGTCGGCTTCTTCGAGCGCACTATAAGTTACTTTTTCAAAGTCGCTAGCGATCTTCTCCGCTTGTTCTGCCAGATAAGTCGGGTGACAAATATTGGGTGGCATATTGGCTAAATCTTTGGCGAGTTTGATACCCTCTGACACAGCAAGGCCTTCGCAAATAGCTTGTTCGCCTAAAGTGAGATCTCGGCGTGTCGTTACGTTAAAAACCAGTTTCCGCAGTGGTCGACGAGCCGTGTCAGTTTTAGATTTAAGTTGATCGAAGGTATACAGGCTGCTTTGAGTGGCTTCGACTGCATGCTTTACCTTCCAATGAGTATCGCGGCCTTTTACATTTAACTCACTTAAAAAGCAGACTGCTTCCATCGAACCCGTATCGTTTAACGTTGATATTGCTTTGGAAATAATTCTTTTATACTGAGTTTCACTAAACTCTCGCTCTTTACCGCAACCAATCAGCAAGACGCGATCACAAAGTGTATTCGGCACATTATGAAGTAATAGGACTTGGCCTGCTTTACCTTCAAGATCGCCGCGTCGTAATATGTTGCTGATGTAGCCATCGCTTACTTGATCAAGATGCTCCCCGACAGGACTAAGTTTTCTTGGCTCGAAAACTCCGATAACAACGCAGGCACTGCGTTGTTTTTCTGGGCTTCCGCTCTTAACGTGAAATTCCATGATGGCTCCTGATAAAAAAGTTTCTTGTTATCCACACTTTTGTGGGGGTATCTTGATCCAGAAAGTACGACTAAAGTTACAGCAGTATAACCAGTTATGCTATATTTAGCACTGGTTTGCGTAAAAAACCGTCAGAAATAACGATTTTAGAACAAATCTTAAAAAAAATCATCAAAAGTATAAGTTTAGAGATGAAACTGTGCGATTAAAAAAATACCTCAATAAAGAGGTTTTATTGGCATCCTCTGCCGTTCTGAGTATTTTGCTGCTTATTTTTTCAAGCCAACAGTTTGTTCGCTTTTTAGGCGACGTTGTCGATGGAAAAATTGCGCCATCTTTACTCATCGGTATGGTTGCTTTGCAAATGCCTCCTTTAGTTGGATTTCTACTTCCTCTGGGATTTTTTCTGGGAATTCTTTTAGCCTTTGGTCAGCTCTATGTTGAAAATGAATTAACGGTTGCTCGCAGTGTCGGCATTGGCAATGTCGCTTTGGCAAAAATGCTGTTACCAATGGGACTAACTTTTACGTTTATTGCTGCGTTTTTTAGTTTGTGGGTTGCGCCCTGGGCGGCTTCAACTCAGCAAGATTTGTTAGATGAGCAAAAATCTCGTTCAGAACTTTCATTTTTAACACCGGGCAGATTTCAAGTAACGTCCGACGGCAGTGGTGTTATGTATGCTGCGCAAGTCGCTAATGATAATGAGTTAAGACAAATATTTTTTGCTCGACTGCCTGATGAAGAATTGAAAAGCTGGAAAATAATTTCAGCAGAATCCGGTAAGGCCAAAAGCTTAAATCAAAGAAATCAATTAGTGTTGACGTCGGGTCAGCGCTACGATTTGCCGGTAAACGATTTAAGTTGGAGCATTATGGGATTTGAACAATATCAAATGACCCTACCGGTTCAAGTGGATGAGGTGGGCAAAGGAAAGTTAAAATCGGTCGCGACTTTGGATTTGTTGTCTGACTTATCCCAAGAGCACTGGGCTGAATTTCATTGGCGCTTGGCTATTCCTTTGAGCATTCTATTGTTGATGCTGGCAGCCGTGCCGCTGTCCCGGGTTGAACCAAGACAGGGGAAGTTTGCGAAAATGTTGCCTGCCATACTCATTTATATGAGCTACATGATTTTAATTATTTTAACGCGAGGCTTGATCGAAGATGGCAAACTGCCGGGTGTTTTGGGAATGTGGTGGGTGCATTTTGGGTTTCTTGCTTACGCTTTGTGGCAGTACCGTCACTCTCATCGTAAACACAAAAAGAAAAGGTGATTTGTGATTCGGTTAACTCGACTTGATAAATACATCGGCCGTCAGGTTCTTTTCAGTGTTTTGTTTACAGCCCTCATTTTAATTGGCTTACGAACTTTATTTACGCTGCTCGATGAAGCCGGAAAAATCGGGCAGGGGGATTATCATTTTGTTGATGCTCTTTACTATTCATTATTGCTCATACCTGCTCGCCTTTATGAGTTTTTTCCCATGTCGGTATTGATTGGTGGGCTCTCTGCATTGGGTGTATTGGCAGCACAAAATGAATTAACGGTAATGCGTTCTATTGGTATTCGAACCATCACGATAGTAGGAAGCGCCGTTAAAGTGACGATTGTGTTAATGCTTTTTGTATTTATTGTTGGTGAATGGCTATCGCCTGTGGCGAGCAGTAAAGCGCAACAAGGACGAGCAGCTTCTTTGAGTGGAAATCACCTCCAGGCTTCTGGTCGCGGTATATGGGCGCGCTCTGGTAATGATATTTTGCATATGAAAGGCGTCATCAGTGATAAAAAATTACGCGAGGTAACGTTATTTCGCTTAGATAACAACGCTCATCTTATATCACAAGTATTTGCTAGCGATGTCATTTATAAAGGCGAACAGTGGGTATTTCAAAATGCTGTGATTAAAACACCAAAAGAAGATCGAATTGAACAACAGCAAATTCCTCAATATGTTTGGAATGGTGATTTAGAACCCAAACACGTCGATGTTTTAACCGTTGAGCCCGAAGTGCTTAACCTCCGTGGGCTTTTAGATTATCAGGTGTATCTGGACGAGAACCAGCTGGACAGCCGACGTTACCAACTCGAGTTTTGGCGTAAAATAGCGCAACCTTTTTCATTAATCGTGATGATAGTCTTGGCCAGTTCTTTTATTTTTGGACCAATGCGTTCTGTAAGTATGGGGGCAAGACTTATGACCGGTATTGTGGTTGGATTTACCTTTCATATTTTTAATAACTTTTTTGGGCCTATTAGTCTCGTCTATAAATTCCCGCCAATAATGGGGGCCATTATGCCAATTTTAATCTTTGCGATCTTATCGGGTTATTTGTTAAAGCGCGCTAAGTAGTCGAAGAAATTTAACGTGATTGATCATAGATGTCCGCTCACAAGTATTGTTGATTTAAGAGTGGATAGAGAGAGGCAATTAGTCACAGGGGATTCAAAATCCCCCGCCTTGTTGAGCTCAGTAAAAAAGACTTTCAACTGAAATCAAATCAACGGTTTTTGCTGCTCTTTATTCTTTGGCAGTTTGGGTAATTGAACGAGGTATGCATCAACAGCAATGTCATGCCAGCCTCTTATTTAATCAAACAGAACGAAACTGTGCTGAAATGGGAGTTTGTTAATGAGTTATACTAAACTAGTTTTTCTTTCACTTTTTATGCTAGTGAGTTGTATCGAGTCAGCTAGTTTAGATAATAGTGAAGTTCAAAACTCGGATGACGATATCGGCCTTAAATCAACTGTGACGTATATAAATACAAAATTATCGAAGAAGCAATGTATGAATGCTGTGAGAGCTGCTCGATTAAAATTATTTGACTCAAGCTCAGATCATTTCGAACATATTATTGACGAAAGCTATTCATTTAACGTCGGATATCTAGATATTGAAGTACTTTGTTTGGATAAGAATGATGTTGTGGTCATTATGGTTGCTAATTTTTCATCGAGTATTGAAGGTTCGGTTGAATATGTTAAGCATTTTCGAAAGCATGTAGGAATGAAAATGATGGAAACTGGGGAGATAAAAAGCCTTGAGAATTTTTAAATCTTCTTAGGTTGCGGGTAGATGCAATTTGATGCTCTTTTTAGAATGAAATTAATCGATTTTAAGAAAAAAAATTTCCGAATATTACTTTAGAAAAGCATCTAAGTTCTTGAAAAATATGAGGGTGTTTATAAGAGGTATATTCGGAAGCTACGGGTTAACCTATTGATTTTATCGAAGTTGAGCTTGGATTCAAAATCCCCCGTTATGTTGAGTTCAGTAAAAAAAACTTAGCTGAAATCAAATCAACGGCTTTTGTTGTTCTTTATTCTTTGGCAATTTGGGTAATTGAACAAGGTATGCATCGACAGCAATGTCATGCCAGCCTCTGTGCTCTGAATCAATAAAGGCCCAGATATTGGCAATACCGCCGAATGATAGCAGGGCTCGAATGATTGACTCTGCATAGGTTAGCTTGCGACCATCAGCTTTCAAAAGCTGAATTCTCCATGTTCTCATACCAACAGTTTGCCCGCCTTTAGTCCAGCAGTAGAGATAATAAATGGAGGTGCTCAATACGAGGTAGGTGATCCAAAGTGGATGAGAGCCAATGGAGGCTGAGATCTCATTGGCAGGTGCGCTCCATACCAAGTTAACAAGACCAAGACCGATGGCGAAAACAAGAACGAATACGCCAGCAGCGGGTAGCCAATCGTAAATCCAGGCGAATAATCGCTTCCATGGAGAGGCGGGAGATACGGTGATTTTTTCGGCAGTTTGAGCCATACTTCTCGGTTCAGTGAACAATTTGGCGGCTAGATTAGCAAAATACTAAAATTTTTTCTATTGCGTGATACAATGCGCGCCAACCAAAAAGGAATGAGACTTCGTACTCAAAATTTACCAATCGAGGACCCCATGTCGCACAATCGAAAAGTATCTGTTATTGGACTTGGCTATGTTGGATTGCCTGTTGCAGTAGCCTTTGGAAAAACTCAACCTGTGGTTGGTTTCGATATTAACGCGCAACGCATCGAAGAGCTGAAAAAGGGAATTGATCGTACGCTTGAAGTTGAAAGCAACGATTTACAATCTGCAGACATCGAGTTTACTGATAGCACTGAAGTTTTAGCGAAAGCAGACTTTCACATTGTCGCAGTTCCAACTCCAATTAATGAGGCACGAAAGCCCGACCTACGCCCGATGTTATCGGCGTCAAAGACGGTTGGACAAGCACTTAAAAAGGGCGACATCGTCGTTTTTGAATCGACGGTTTACCCTGGAGCAACCGAAGAAGATTGTGTTCCGATTTTAGAAGCTGAATCGGGACTAAAATGCGGCACCGACTTTTTTGTTGGTTACTCTCCCGAGAGAATTAATCCGGGTGATAAAGAGCATACCTTTACCAAGATTACTAAAATTGTATCTGGCCAAGATGAAGCCACTTTGGAAACTGTTGCCGAAGTTTACGAAAGTGTTGTCACCGCTGGTGTATTTCGTGCCTCAAGCATCAAAGTGGCAGAAGCGGCGAAAGTTATTGAAAATACCCAACGTGATTTAAATATTGCTCTGATGAATGAGTTGTCGCTTATCTTTCAAAAAATGAATATTGATACTCTTGATGTTTTAGAAGCGGCTGGCACTAAGTGGAACTTTTTACCTTTCCGTCCTGGATTAGTTGGCGGCCATTGTATTGGTGTTGATCCTTATTACTTGACTCACAAAGCAGAAATTATCGGTCATCACCCCGAAGTGATAATGGCTGGCCGTCGCATTAACGATGATATGGGAAAAACCATTGTTCAAACTGCGATGAAAAAGCTGATAAAAAATGGTATTGATGCCAGTAAAGCGAAAGTTGGCGTCCTTGGTTTAACCTTTAAAGAAAACTGCCCAGATTTAAGAAATTCTAAAGTAATCGATATTATTACAGAGCTACAAAGTTTTGGTATCGAGCCGGTAGTGCATGATCCCATGGCTGATGCCGAAGAAGCCAAAGAAGAGTACGGAGTCACTTTAGCTGCCGATAAAGATTTGGAAGGTTTTGATTTGATTTTTGTTGCCGTTGCTCACAGTCAATACAACTCTCTATCCATGAATGACTTTGAAAAGGTGCTGAAACCTAATGCTCACATCGTCGACATTAAAGGTATTCTCGATCGTGATGCTTTTGCCCAATCAAGTTTTAATCTTTCTAGAATATAGTATCGGGTTAAGGAGAGCAGACAAGTGTCTAAAAAGATTTTAGTGACCGGTGCAGCAGGTTTTATCGGTTCTCATGTCAGCCATTATTTACTGGATCGCGGTGACACCGTTGTTGGTCTTGATAATTTAAATGACTATTACGATGTTAATTTAAAGCTGTCACGTTTAGAGCGGCTGAAAAGCAAAGAGGCTTTTTCTTTTGTAAAACTTGATGTTGCAGACAAAGAAGGCATTGCTGCTTTGTTTGAAGAAGAAAAGTTTGACTGCGTAGTGCATTTGGCAGCACAAGCGGGCGTGCGATATTCGCTGGAAAACCCGCACGTATACATGGAGTCCAACATTGTAGGCCATTTGAATATTTTAGAAGGATGTCGCCACAATGACGTCGGTCATTTAGTGTATGCGTCATCGAGTTCTGTTTATGGTGCCAACACATTACAGCCTTTCTCTGAGCACCATAATGTAGATCATCCCATTTCGCTTTACGCCGCGAGTAAAAAAGCCAACGAGTTAATGTCTCATTCGTACTCTAATTTATTCGGTATGAAAACAACAGGTTTGCGCTTTTTCACGGTTTACGGTCCTTGGGGACGACCCGACATGGCCTTGTTTTTATTTACGAAGGGCATCATTGAAGAGAAGGCCATCGACATTTATAACAATGGCGATATGATTCGCGATTTTACTTATGTTGATGATATCGTTGAAGGCGTCGTTCGTGTGATGGATCATCCACCAGAGGGCAATGATGATTGGTCGGGCGACAATCCGGACCCTGCAACGAGTTACTGTAATTACCGTGTCTTTAACATAGGTAATAACAGTCCAGTTAAATTGATGGAGTTTGTCGAGGCAATTGAATCTGCTGTGGGTAAAAAAGCCATCAAGAATCTAATGCCAATGCAGCCTGGTGATGTTCCCAGTACTTGTGCTGATGTTTCTGAGTTAGAAAAAGCGGTCGGATTTAAGCCAAATACGCCGGTTAAACAAGGTATTCAAAACTTTGTGGACTGGTATCGCGACTACTATAAGGTTTAATTGAGTAAAGCCTAATCAATCGCAAATTTAATGTTGCATTAACTGAGTGATTGATTATAATTGCCCGCTCTTAAGCATTACTGCTTTAGAGACGCCAGAGTGGTGGAATTGGTAGACACAGGGGATTCAAAATCCCCCGCCTTTGCGGGTGTGACGGTTCGAGTCCGTCCTCTGGTACCAAATTTTAAAAACCGATCCAAAGTGGTCGGTTTTTTTATGTCTGCGAATGATTCAATTGAACGAAACTTTAAATTATCCCGGGTGTGAGGGCCAAATTGTCGGACCATCGCGTCCATACTCTGGTACCCAATTTCAAAAACCGATCCAAAGTGGTCGGTTTTTTTATGCCTGCGAATGATTCAATTGAACGAAACTTTAAATGATCCCGGGTGTGACGGCCGAATTGTCGGACCATCGCGTCCGTCCTCTGGTACCCAATTTTAAAAACCGATCCATAAGTGGTCGGTTTTTTATGTCTGCGATTTATTCAATTGAACGAAACTTCAAATGATCCCGGGTGTGACTGCCGAATTGTCGGACCATCGCGTCCGTCCTCTGGTACCCAATTTTAAAAACCGATCTAAAGTGGTCGGTATTTTTATGTCTGCGATTTATTCAATTGAACGAAACTTCAAATAATCCCGGGTGTGACGACCGAATTGTCGGACCATCGCGTCCGTCCTCTGGTACCAAATTTTAAAAACCGATCCAAAGTGGTCGGTTTTTTTATGCCTGCGATTTATTCAATTGAACGAAACTTTAAATAATCCTGGGTGTGACTGCCGAATTGTCGGACCATCGCGTCCGTCCTCTGGTACCAAATTTTTAAAACCGATCCATAAGTGGTCGGTTTTTTATGTCTGCGAATGATTCAATTGAACGAAACTTTAAATTATCCCGGGTGTGAGGGCCAAATTGTCGGACCATCGCGTCCATACTCTGGTACCCAATTTAAAAAAATCGATCCAAAGTGGTCGGTTTTTTATGTCTGCGAATGATTCAATTGAACGAAACTTTAAATAATCCCGGGTGTGACGGCCGAATTGTCGGACCATCGCGTCCGTCCTCTGGTACCCAATTTTAAAAACCGATCCAAAGTGGTCGTTTTTTTTATGTCTGCGAATGATTCAATTGAACGAAACTTTAAATGATCCCGGGTGTGGCGGCCGAAATGTCGGACCATCGCGTCCGTAATTGTCTCTTTATTTCTTAGTCTCTACTGTAGAAACTTTTGCAATTCTCCGGTGATATGTGTGCACTTGCGCAAGTGTTTTATATTCAGATGTGTTTTACTTTTTCGCAAAAGCTCCCTCAAAATCAGAAGTGCCTATTTCTTTTTAGTCATGAAAAGTAAAGTCGGGTTTTAAACTATTTGATTTAAAATCGGTTAATGAGAGACTTTGCTTTCAAAACCTGTCGATACTGCCAGTAGCAGTAAATAATACTAATAACAGTTTCATTACGCTTTCGAATTATTGTCTATATTATTTCTACATATCGTTTACTGTTTAGAAGTCGCTAATCACATTTCGCAATAAGTTGCGCTGTTGATGAATTTTTTAGGCTGACATAGTAGCACTTTGGTGTTCTCAAATAGTGATAAAAATATAGAGATGAAGTTTCTAATGAAAACAAATTTGAATCTATTACTTCGACTATCGCTTACTGCGGTGTTCTTTTTATTATTTAGTGCTTGTACTTCTATTCCCATAAAAATTCAGAAAATGAAAGTTAAGGAACATGAGCCTAAGCTTTCAAAAGTTGTTCTATTACTAACGGATTCGGATTTTTCAAACTTTAAACATGAAGAAAAAACATTGGTTAACGACTGGAGCTATAATCTGGGATATTACTTAACCTATGCAATTCATGATTCGTTGGGGGCAATATTTGAAACTACAGCCCAGGCAGGATCACTTGGAGCATTGGATAGTTTTGACCTCGTTATAAAACCTACTGTCATTGATTTTTCTGCACCGCTTCCTTTAATTCCGGCCATGCATACTAAAACCAAAATTACTCTACAGTATGAGGTGACTCCCAAAGCACCTCAAAAGCCTTTCCGCTTGATTGCAACAGGAACCTATGAAGTCCTGAATAATGAAGATGAAAAAGTTTACAGTTCACTTATATTTAATGATAAAAATACTTATGAAAAAAGTTCTTGGTTTCCTAATGAAAATTCTCAAGAATATAGAAAATATGCTGCGAAAGATGCCTACATAGCCATTTATCATGCGCTAACAAAACTAAATGATCAGTTATTACTAAAACTAAAAGATAGCGAATAAATAAAATCGTGATAGCTTGAATTTTTTTGTATCTAGTTTTTGATTGGATTTTAGAGTAAAAGGGAATTGTTATATTGGAAGTATCTTGATGCTGCTATTTGGTTCTATAATATTTGATAGGTATTTATAGAAGTTTTTGTTTTTTGGTATTCGCGCTTAGATATCCGCCTTCTAGTTGAGAGTATTGGGTATATTGAATGAAGAAAGGAATGATGCTTTTGATGAAAGGTTTCAATTTTTATTTAAAGACAAGATTGATATTTAAATATCACTAAAATCGGATAGGCCGTTACTCTAAATACTTAAGAACAAAAAATTGCCGTTTAATACTAAACGGCAATTATTAAATAATGAGTGATATTAGCATCGCGATGGAAACAGAAGTTGTACCTGCTGTTGCGTTTTCTGGGTGTCGGAATTTCCGTAATATCAGTGAAGAACCGAGACAAATAGCGCCCCAAATAAAAAACATAATTGATAGCGCACCTAATAATGCATCCGTTGTAAAATCCATTTTCTGTCTTCCTTTAAATGTTAAGCGACGTCTTTTAGTTCGTTCGACAATGCACAAAATAATTTAGCGTTTCTTTCAGCTTCGCCATAAGAGTTGAAAGGGCCAAGTAGTTTTTCGCCGTTGATTTTTAGAAACCAACCTTTTGCATCACTGTAAATTAGATAGCTATCAGGCTTTGGCAACATATTGTTAGTTTGAGTCTTCATCATCCTATTCCTTAATTTAAATAACATTCCTAATGAGACTTCGGTGTCTCAGAATTGGCGCGCATTATAAATGATAACTGGGTCACAAATAAATAGGTGAAAAATACATCGAAACAAGATTGTTTTGAATGATTATTTGTTCGACACCGGACTAACTTGCCTTTAACGGGTTTTTATAACCAATTGAATTTAAAGCAAATAATGCTCTTTTTTGTATTTTTCTACTCAAAAAACGACCCCATATTTAACGTTTCTGAACATTTTTTCGTGAAAATTTACGCTGATTCAGCGGCGCTTTTAAGAGATTGCTTACAGGATTACTCGGCAATGTCCTTATCTTGAGTGTTTATGGCTGTTGAGAGATTCCAAGCAACGGAGAAAGAGAGTTGGTTGAAAAGTAGAATGGATTTAATAGATTATTTAGGGGGTTCTAGAAGGGGATTTATTAGGACCCTATGAGGACGTTCAAACGCTATTGAAGGCCGAGCAAGAAGAATTACCGCGCTGCCTATCTATTCAACCGCATTGCTCAAGTTTTCTTACAGAGCTGTAAATATTAACATCGCATAGTGCAATATTTGTCTATTTGATAGAATCCGCGCAATTTCAAATTAAGTCATCCGACCTCATTACAAGGAAACGCAATGCGCAGTTTGTCATCTCGTCTCTTTCTTATTGTTTTTACAGCCATTTTTATCTTAAACGGAGCTGCAAGAACACCAAATTTCAATGATACGATTATCCCACAGGCTCCCGGGTCTTTAACATTTGCCAATTATTCGGACAAAGACGGGAATTATTCGGTGAGCTGGCCTAAACCAGCCGATTCTCGTTATTTTGAGCTGGAAGTTAAAAATGTTTCAGCTTCGAGTTCCAGTTATACCCGTGCTTACATGGGAGTGGAGCTGAGTTACACGGTTACTGGACAAGCTCCCGGCACTTACGCTTATCGAGTTAGAGCCTGTAGTTTTGCCGGATGTTCAACGTATCGTAATGGTGACCATAACGTTGTCGTAGAGAGTCCGATACCGCCTTCGACGCCTTCATCCATATCGTACGTCGACCATGCCGACAAAGATGGTAATTTCTCTGTTAAATGGGGCACGTCTGCTCGCGTTGATTATTTTCAATTATTCCAACAGAAAAACAGCGGTAGCTTCACTAAAATTTACCAAGGCAATGCATATGTTAAGACATTAACGGGCTTAAGTGATGGACTGTATACCTATCGCGTTCGAGCTTGCAATAACTACGGTTGTAGCTCTTATAAAGCAGCATTAACAATGGTCACGGTCGATACAACGGCCACAGGTGATTGGCGTACCATTTCGGCATCTCCCATTTTTCCGTCAGCTAATTTAGTTAACCCAGCAGTTCCAGCGCATCAAACAACGATTGGCGCAGTTCCTGGTGAAGGTGGCGTGTCGGGTGGAGCAGCTTCGTATAACATACCTATTCAATTGCCTCCGGGCCGAGCTGGCATGGAGCCCAATGTTTCAATTAATTATTCCAGTAACTCGGGCAATGGACTTGTTGGTCAAGGTTGGAGTTTATCCGTCGGTTCCCGTGTTAGCCGGTGTGCGAGTACTCAAGCGCACGATGGGCGTACTGTTTCTGTAACTTATACATCATCCGATAAATATTGTCTCGACGGTCAAAAGCTGATTCAAAACAGCGATGGGTATTACTATCCAGAATTAAACCCTCGCACTCGAGTGACTTTACAAGGTACTTACACCAACCCAACGGGTTTTTTAGTTGAGTTGCCTAACGGTAATCAACGAATCTACGGTGGTGCTAATAACTCTTCGCATAAAGCGGTGGACGTCAATGGAAGTTCACTTAGCAAAACACGGACTTGGGCGATTAATAAAGAAATTGACCGTGCGGGTAACGAGATTGAATATTTCTATAAAAATCAAGGATACGGTGAATATGTTATTCGAGACATTTATTACACTGGATTTAATGGAGTAAAAGGAGATCGCCGTGTCCGATTCCTTTATGAAGTTAGAAATGATGCAAGCTTTTTCTATTTAGCGGGCGGTCGAGTTTCTTCAGGGACACGCTTATTACGTGTTGAAACTTATGTTGGTAGTCAAGCTATTCGTAAATATGAGCTTGATTATAATTACAGTACAACCAGTGGAAAAAGTTTATTATCAACTGTCGAGCTTTGTGCTCAAGACATACACTCCATTTGGCAGTGTTTACCGAAAACTGAATTTCAATGGCAGCAAGGTGAGACACAATACCGTATTGAAAAAATTCAAGATCAAGAACCGCTTATTTGGGATAATTGGCCGCAGCCATCTGCTTTAAGTCTATCTTCATCGAATGACTACAATGGTGATGGATTTAGAGAAGTTAACATTACTAATGACAAAGCAGATACGCGATACAGAGTGTTATTTGATGCTGAAGGTAACGTCACGAATGTCTCTGAATCTGAGCTTGAAATGACTTTGGAAGTTACTTATGACGGAGTTTCTGATACGGAATATTATGAGCCACCCAAAGGCATTGATTTTAACCATGATGGGTTAATAGACGGATACAAGTACATTAATCAAGCGTCTGATTTTTCGAGTGGCGAACTCGCTTTTACATCAGCTGTTTTCGATAAACAAACGGGCGAGTTTGTTCGAGAAGAAACTCATCCCACGGGACTTGTTTTAGGTCAGCCTTATGCAGAGGGTTTCACGAATCCTGTTCCTCAATTACCGATTGTGATGGACTTAAATGGTGATGGTAAACTTGATTTACTTCACAATGGAGTGGACCCAAACAATGCTAATCGTCGAGTGTTATGGCGTTACCTAAACATTGGATCAAAAGTCACTGAACCTCGATTTGACAGCGGTAAAATAATCGCTCGATACCCTTACATCGTTCAAAATGGACCTCGAGCTTTAAGCCATTGGCAAAAAAGTCGCTTTGACTTTGATGGTAATGGTATTCCCGATATTTTCATCAAAGGTATTAATGGCTCACTTAATAAGAGTCGCATTCTATTTGGATATGTAGGCGCTACTGGCTCGTTGTCTTATGTCGATACGGTAATCGATCAAGACCTAGGTTTCTTAGACCGTGAGCAACCGACTAAAGTCTACAACCAATTTCTTGATTTGAACGGCGATGGATTATTGGATTATCTGTTTGTTGATAACACAGATTCAACGAAGTCTTGGCGTTATAAATTAAATCTGGGCGGTACTTGGGGACCGACCATTGATACTAATGTAACGAGAGGGTTAGAAGTCCCTCTAGTGACTAATGCAGATAAGTTTACTCCTAAATATGCAGCTGCTTTTAAAATTGGTGATTGGGATAATGACGGTTATCTCGATATTTTGGTACCGAGCGATCGTGTAGAAATTTACTGCTTAAGAAAAGATGTTGCTGATGGCGGATTTTCCGATATCAAAGCGACAAAAGAATACATTTGTGCCGACCAGTCATCGGGCACGTATGGTAAATCGTTGTACCCCTCTCATGCTGATAAAGATCGTTCTTTGTACGAGTACGACCAAATCACTTTTAAGCCGAATCGTAACGGTACAATTCGGGTCGAAACGAAAGATCTAGACTTAGTCTTATCTGCAGCTTCTAAATATTCCGATATGACCGATTTGAATGGCGATGGTATTACCGATATTGTTGTTCGTTTTGCAAAAGGTCATGCGTTATCCAAGATGATTGGTGATAACACGGTCTATACCGAAGGGCTAGGAATTTATGTCGTTTGGGGTAAAGGTGTTAATTCAGACTCAACGTCTAAGCGCGGTTTAAAACCCGACTTGATGACGAAGGTTATCAATGGTTTTGGTTTTGAAGATCAATGGACTTACTTGCCATTAACGCATCCGGGTTTGGGCGGTGATAAACATCCCTTTTATGAAGCCGACTACGATTATTTAAGTGGTGAAGATTATAAAAATTACAGTCAGTTTATTGAAGGCAGCCATATGGTCGCTTCGTATAAAAAATCTAACGGTGTTGGTGGATTAAATGAAAAGCGCTATTTTTATAAAGGCGCAGTGATAAACCATTTAGGTCGAGGTTTCCAAGGGTTTAAAACCATTGTTGTGGAAGATAAAGCTTCAGGAATACGCTCCATTTCCGACTTCCATCAATTTTTCCCATTGGCTGGGAAACAGGAAGAAACGCGCTCTTGTTTAATCATTGATGATGCCTTGTGTTCAACGCCATTTTCTAAAACAACCTCTGATTACGATACGGTATCGCCAAAAACAGGTACGTTTATTAGTTATTCAAAAGAAGTGAATGCGTACAGTTACGAACTCGATTCACGAAATATTGAATACACGCATACAAAGAAAGCGGTTGAAACGATTGATGATTGGGGTAATGTAAAGAAGCAATCACAATCGACGAATGATAAATTTGGTACGTATTTGGTGCGCACTTGGCAAAACTATAATGTTAATGAGGCGTCATGGTGGATTAATAAGAGATTATCCAAAGTTGTTAAGCATTATCGAACGACGGTTACCGAGGGCATCGATGCGGGAACGCTTAACAAAGATTATTCCGTCAATACGTATTTTGAAAACTGGGATACGACGCTTCGTAAACCGCAACAAATACGGACTACGCATTCCGATGTAACCAGTGCTAACCATACTCAACGCTTTGTCTTTAATGATCATGGTTTACCAATTCAAACGAGTACGGTTGCAAAAGTATTAAAGAACGATAATGTTTGGGAAGCAAATGTACGACGCGTGCATACTGGATATTCCGACGATGGTTACTTTGTAAAAACAACCACAAATTCATTAGGACATTCTACAACGAAACTTACTCGTGCTAGCGATGGCCAAGTTTATCAAGCAACCGATTCCAATGGCATAACGGTTTTGAATAAATTTGATGCGTTTGGGCGAGAGAAGAAAGCAGAAACGACCGGAGCTCCTAGTTCGTTTTCTCGGATATTACCGTGTTCCGATGTTTGCGACAACGTTGCATTCGTTCAAGCGAGTTTTCAGGCAGGAAGTCCGACAGCTTATGCGTACGTTGATAAATTAGGGCGAACAATTCGCACGAAAACCGAATCGTTGGACGGCCAATGGCTTTTTACCATGACTCAATACAATCGGTTGGGTCAAAAGTCGTTTGAGTCACAACCCTGGTTAGGAACGGAAAGTTCACGCGACGCGATGAATGGAATGTCGTACCAGTACGATAAACTGGGCCGAGTCATCTACAAAGAAGCCGACAGCGCCGATGGTTACGATACCAAAACTGTCTATTCGCACAGCGGGTTAACGACCGATATTTCAGTCAATAATGGTGAGTTGACATTATCGCGCAGTTACAACTCGAAAAAACAATTAATGGAAACGGTCGATGCAGAAAATGGTCGCACGCGTTATGCGTACGATGCGATGGGCAATCCTTTGGTTATCGAAGATGCTAACGGCAGTCGCATTACGGCATCGTACAACGCTGCCGGTCACAAATTGTGGGTTGATGACCCTAATATGGGGCGTAAAACATTTGAGACCAATGGTTTTGGTGAAGTTGAAAAAGAAACCGATGCGAATGGCGATGTGTTGACCTATGAGTACGATGTATTAGGCCGAGTGATTACACGATTTGTTAATGGCTCGGCAGATGCGACCTTTGTGTTTGATACCGCCAGCAATGGTAAAGGGAAGTTAGCCTATCAAGAGACGGGCAACGGTGATTATCGAGCAGCCTTTACTTACGATACGTTGTCGCGACCCGTTTTACTGACAGAAACCGTTGATGGGCAAGGTTCTTTCACTACAGAAACCATTTACGACGACAATTATGGTCGAGTATTGGGCGTGGTTTATCCGAACGATTTTGCGCTACGCTATGAATACAATGACCGAGGCTATCAGACTAAAACCGTGAATGCGGTCAGTGGTTACGTCTATGAAGAGGTGACCGAGCTTGACCAATTTGGTAATTTAGTCGCTGCTCAATGGTCGAGCGGAAAGATTGATATTTCTGCGGCTTACGACAGTGCCGATGGTCAAATGAAATATTTGGGCGCCGAAGTGAATAATGCAAAACCTTATGAAGTTGAGTACGATTACGGTTCGTTCGGTAATTTGATGTACCACACGGTGCATTATGAGCGAAGCGGAATCGCGCTGTCTCGTCAAGAGAGTTTTCAATACGATAAATTGCACCGTCTTGAGCGTGTGAGCAATCCAAGCTTAACGGTGAACTATAATTTTGATGCGGTCGGCAACTTAACATTAAAAACGGATATGGCAGGCAATAATACATTACAGTACGGTACCGAAAGCCGAGGCACTCGCAATGCCGGCCCGAATGCCTTATTGCGTGCTTACAACAAGACGAAATCGACTTGGGAAAATTACAGTTACGACAATAATGGTAATCGAATCTCCGGTGGTGGAAAGTCGATTGTGTATAACGCTCACAATAAGCCCACCAATATCACGCAAAGCGGCGTGAGCATCGCGTTCGATTATGGACCAGATTTACTTCGATTCCGTCAACGGAAAGAAGTAGGAACTCAATCGACCGAAACCTTGTATCTCTCTGGTGGAGCTTATGAGCGTGTTGAAACGGAGAACAATAACACCCGTGAATCAACCAATGTGCGAATATCCATTGGCGATGTTGCGGTTCTTAAGTTCTCCGACCATCGCACGCGCGGCAAGTATGCAACCATTGGCTATACGGTGCGAGACCGTTTAGGTTCTGTGCGTGCGGTACTTAATCATAACGGAACTGTGACTGAGTTTCGAAGTTACGATGCCTTTGGTAAACCACGAAATGGTGATTTTACGTTGGCTGCCAAGCCTTGGATAAGTGCGCTTTCAATTATGAATAGCGATGGTCCAATTACACCGCGTGGCTTTACCGATCATGAAAACTTAGATGAAGTTGAACTGATTCATATGAATGGCCGTATGTACGACTTTAATACCGGTCGGTTCTTAAGTGTTGACCCCTTTGTTCAAGCGCCGGATAACAGCCAAAGTATGAATCCTTATTCGTATATTATGAATAATCCATTGGCCGGTACCGATCCTTCTGGTTATAGGTCTTTATGCGATGTTAAATCACAATTGAGCTGTCCTTCAGGTGAAAAAAATTCAAACAAGAGTAATCAAGTAGAGACAGAAGGTGAGAATGGAGCAGTAGAGTGGGTTGGGCCTGATGCGAATACAGGGCAAAGTGAAACGAAAGAAGTGATTCAAACGACGGCGGGTCATGACCTGCAAGAGTCTGATGATCTGAGGAGCAAGTTTACAATATCTAAACTGGAACTTACTCTAGCTGAACTACAAGAGTTGCATGACTATATGTATGAAAACTCTGTGAATGGCATGTATGCAGATAGTTGGGGCTTTACCTACTTTGATGAAAATGGGAATATATATAAATCCCAATCACGTGCTGAGATAAGTGGAGCGATTGAACCAGTAACGCCAGTTCTTGATTTAGTGGGTGGAGGCACACTAAAGGTTAGTATTACAGCTGCGAAAAGTGCAATTATAAGAAAACCTACTAGTTCAGTTACAAAGAAGGGAAGTACCGCCTTAAGACCTGTAGGCCAAATATTAGAAAGTGTAGACGACGTAATGGCCAACCCTCGATTGCTAAAAGGAATTAATCCAGCGCAGTTGATGTCCAGAATAAAAATATCTGACAAATGGGTTGTTGGAAAAATGAAAAAGACCAGGAGTGAGGATAAAGGTTTCACATTGAGAGAAATGAATAAACGCGGAACAGATTATACAGATCGCTATATTCAGTACCATCCAGGAAGTAGAAGGCATTTTGGCGGCAAACCATATTGGAAAGTTTCATCAGGAAATGGTGGAACTGATAGATTTCCTGTGAAAGGGGACTAAATAATGAATATCGAGAATGAGATTATTCCAGGAAAAAGTTTAGGTGGAATAGAGCTGGGAAGGAATGTTGCTGATTATTCCCAGTTACTGGAGTCGAAAGAGCTTTCAGAGAAGTTGCGATATAAGCAAACTAGTATCTATTCGACTAGATATTGGGTGGAAGGAATACCAATTGAAATAAATGTAGACACTAGAACAGGTGTTATTTATAAGATATCTGCAATTAATGGTTATAAAGGGGCACTCAACTCTTCAATAAAAATTGGTACACCTGTAACGGAATTAATGAAAGCGAAACCAGATTTTTATTATGATGAATGCGACGAAGCGTTCTATTCAAAAGAGGTTGATGGCATAGCTATCGAAGTTGACGAAGATGACCCTTTACCTGAAGAGTTGATCGAACTAAAAGTAGAGGTAATTACTGTATTTTTACCTGAGACGTTTAAGCCATAAATTTGTATTCTAAAGCCCTTCGGGGCTTTTTCTTTGCCAACTAATTGTAATTTAAATAGTTATTTTTAGGTTTTACTTGTTGTAAAACACACCAGTATATTTTTAATGCGCTCGACATTTTGCTCTTTGGTCGATGCTTTAAGATTGGAGTAAATACGACTTATCGTTCACTTTAGTTGGTTTTCTTCGTGTATGCTTCAGGAGTTTGAAGGAGAGAATCAATCTTTTGTAGTTTCTTCCGAATATTAGTATTTAAAAGCATCTAATTTCTTGAAAAACATGAGGGTGTTTTTAAAAGGTATATTCGGAAATAGGTGTTAACTTATTGATTTGATTGAAGTTAGGTTAGGATTCAAAACTGATCTGTTAAGGTCGGTTTTTTGTTTGGCCTTTTTATTTAAGATTGTTTTAAAGATTCATGTCTAACATTGTTTTAGAGAAAGTAGATGGAAATTAAATCGAAATATTGCTGTCCTAAATGTGACAAAACCATCTTTAATCGACGTATTGCTGTTTGCGAGTTCTGAGGCACCGATTTACCAGCTTCATTACTAAAAGATGATTTGGTCATTAAAAATAAAGAGTAGCTCGATAGTTTGAGAGGTTAGCTCAAGGAAATCAATAAGCCGAAAAACTATCGAGGTCCGGATGGTGATGATTTTGAACGGGAAGATCTCTTAGATATAACTTTTGATATATTGGGTGATTTTTGATGATGTATAAAGATATTTATTCTTTCCTGTAATCTCGATAGAAATGTGTAGCATACGTATTTTAGTAAAATATTTTAAAGGCTTTAAAAAATGACAAAAGAAATATATAAATCACCTCAATCAAATATAGTTGAAGAAAACAAGGTAGTTGGTGAGTTCCCGTCTCCGCTTATTATTGGCTTATGGTTAACGTTAGCGTCGTTGCTAATGGGAGTGGTTTTAGTATTGATTGAGTTTTTTGTAGGAAAGGAATTACCCGGAGCCAATGCGGTGACTACGGTTTTACCCGCGATGTTAGTGGGATATTTTTATGGACAAAAGTTTGGTGTTTTATTTCCATCCAGATTGCGCCATTTGTCGATAGCTGTCTGGTTTATACTTAATGCTATTGTTGTCGGAGCTTATTTTGCCGTTTTTTTTGAAGGGTTTTCTCAATCAGGCATTTTCAAGATGCTCAAAACGCCTATGTTTATCGGTATTATGGTTGTTGTGTTTATTCTCATTTACTTTGTTAGTTATTTTGTTTTTAAGCAAGGTGAAAAAAGTGGTGTTAAGCAGCGACAAAAGAAATAGCAATGCATTACTTGACCCCTAAGCCAATCATGCGCTTTTAGTTTTTAAGAGCTTTCACTCTAATCACTGGTTAATATGAACTACAATAGGATTTGAAAGAGTAAAATATTTAATCAATTCAGCAGGATGACAATGCTATGATGGAGCCCGTTATTCGAGTCGATGGCAGTGACGCCAACCCAGTGCAAGGTAAGGTAGTGTATGACCTACCAAAACTCTTCTGGAACCTGGGTATGATAGTTTTAGCTCTAGTCTTCGCACCATTGACTTTGAGTCTTTCTTCCTTTCTTCTCTTCTTGATTTTGACTTATTTGACTTTACTTATCGGCCATAGTGCCGGCATGCATCGGATGATGATTCATCGAACTTTCGAGTGCCATCCGTTTGTTGAAAAAATATTGATATACATTGGTGTATTGGTGGGTATGTCAGGGCCTTATGGCATTATTAAAATTCACGATTTACGAGATTGGGCGCAACGGCAAAAAAGTTGTCACGACTTTTTTTCTCATAAGCGTGGATATTTTCAAGACATTTGGTGGCAATTAACGTGTCGCTTTCAATTCGAACGTCCGCCAAAAGTAGTAATTGAAGCTAAGTATAAAGATGATGCTTTCTACCAGTGGCTGGGATCAACTTGGCGTTATCATCAGATTGCCGTTGCTGGAATATTGTTCTGGATTGGTGGTTGGAGCTTTGTTGTCTGGGGTGTTTTTGTGCGAGTGGCAGTGAGCATTGTTGGTCATTGGACGATAACTTATTTTTGCCATAACCCAGGACCTGGACAATGGCGAGTAAAAAATGCTTCGGTGCAAGCATCTAACATTCCTGGTCTTGGAATATTAACTTACGGCGAATGTTGGCATAATAATCATCATGCGTTTCCTGAGTCGGCAAGAATTGGTATTTATCCGGGGCAAAATGATCCTGCATGGTGGTTTATTCGATTTATGGCAACTCTAGGGCTTGCAACAAATATTGGAATACCAAGAAGTGAGACGTTAAGGGAAGACCTCGAGAATATTCATTCTGCAAATTATTAAACTGTAAAAATATGTAGAGGTTTTGGAATTGTCAGTGAGTTAAAAATGGAGACGGTAGTTTTTGAGCAAAGTACTTTGCAAGGTTTGGTTAATCGGCCATCAAGAATACCCAAACGTTGTTAACGGTTGTGCTGGTCTCTATTATATTGGCCATTGTTTTTGGTACAGAACAAAAATCAATGCCGGTTGAGGTTATCGCATTGATATTTACTCTTCCCGTTGTCATTGTTATTTGGTTATTAGTGTTTAATAAAGGTGCGAATCGATTAAGTGTTTATCGAATAGTGTTAACTGACCAAAATATTTTAGTCTCGAGGTCTGATGATGAGACACAGATGAATTGGTCCGATATTTCAGATGTTAAAATATCGAAGTACCTTAATAATTATGTTTGTTTAATGTCTTCCGACAATCGACGCCTTGAGTTTGACTATTACGCTTTCGATAATAATCAACGAGCAACAATATTTGCTTATTTGCAAAAGTACGTTGGGTATAGTGGTTAAGTAATTTAAACTCAATGTTTGAGAATGTAAAATCTAATTCTTTTAGTTGATGTGAAAGGAATGCTTGAATGGAAGTGTGTTTTTTAGGTACTTCATCTGGAGTGCCCACTAAATCGAGAAACGTTACAGCAATTGCCCTAACCGAGAGTAAAGGCAAAGACTGGTATTTAATCGATTGTGGCGAAGGGACTCAGCATCAGCTATTACATACAAAGCTTTCATTAAATGCTTTAAAAGCAATTTTCATCACTCATGTTCATGGGGATCATTGCTATGGATTACCCGGCTTGTTAGCTAGTGCCGGCATGAGTGGCAGAAAAGAACCGTTTGTTATTGTGGCTCCCAAAGGAATAAAGGAGTGGGTTGAGTCCGTTCAAACTCATACTCAGTTGTATTTGCCTTATGAGATTCAATTTATTGATACGGAACATTATAAAGCACAAATCTTTGGTCAATTTAAAGTACAAACTACAGCACTTTCTCACCGTGTGCCATCCTATGCGTATAGCTTTACTGAGCATCAGGTTGATATGCAACTGGATTTTGAAAAGCTTAAAGCTTCAGGGTTACCGCAAGGACCGCTTTGGGGAAAGCTAAAGTCAGGCATTGATGTTGAGTTTGAGGGCAAAAAATATTTGAGCAGAGATTTTGTAAGAACAGTTGGCTTTCCAAGAAAGGTCGTTATTGGTGGTGACAATGACAGTCCAGAGCTTTTGAAAGAAACGTGTAAAGAAAGCCACATTCTTATCCATGAGTCGACCTATACAGAAGAAATGAAAATTAGAGCGAAAGAAGTCGGGCACAGTTACGCTAAGCAGGTGGCTTCATTCGCACAAAGTCTTTCTATACCAAATCTAATTTTAACGCATTTTAGTCCGCGCTATCAGTTAGATTCTTCGAGCGGCGACTCTCTCGAGACTTTGAGGAGCGAAGCTGAGTCAGTATATGATGGAAACTTGAATATGGCGTCAGATTTTGAATGTTATCGTTTGGATAAGTCTGGCAAAGTAATCGTTAGTAAGACGGCTTGAAATTCGACACTCTAACTCTCTGTAAAGTAATAACTAAACCAATGAAAAAAGTTTCATTGGTTTAGTTTGGCACTCTATGATTTGTATTTCAATTAATAACTACTTAAGCTCATTATTATCCAGATTTTTTAACTGCTAAAACATTGGCCATTAAAATATCGGGCGATTTTGTTAACCAAAGGTCGGCTTTGGATAATAATGCCTCAGCGATTTTTCCTTCTAAATGTAGATTTCTTCCATCTTCATTTTCAAACGTATCGAAAATGCCAAATTGTGTTTCTGACAATTTTATTGCGAACCAAGAGAGGGTTTCCACTTCTTGATTAGCGAGTTCAATTGCGCTGGTTAACAGAGCTTCGACATCTTGTGCGTATTCGGGTTTAGCGTCTAGTAGAGCGAGAATTGCTTTGTTGTCATTCATGATTATGTCCTTAGTATTTGTTAGTGAGAAGCCAGTATACGGTTGTCATTCTTAATGCGAGAGTGGCGAATTGGACAGTTATGGGGCATAATTCGCCAAAAATGATAACAACAAAAGAAATATGATGAATACTCATTCGTTGGTGATATTAGCGATAAAAGGAGCTTTGCCTTCGGCTCTTATGGGACTACACGACATGCTAGCGTTAGCAGATTTGAGCGAACATCACAGTCCTGACTCTCCTGAATACTCTTTAAGTAATCATCTGCCATGGAAACCTAAGGTTTTAACAGCAAGTATGAATGGTGAACCTATGGAGTATGGTGCAGGGCATAGGTTCGTACCTGATTGCAGTATTTTCGACATCGAACGATGTGATGGCGTTTTAATTCCGGGGTTTTGTCCTCTTAATACGGGATTGCCTCCTGAATCGATAACTAATAAAGACTGTCGAGACTGGCTGCGAAGGCAATATCAACGTGGAGCACATTTAGGAGCTTCTTGCAGTGGCTCATTTGTACTTGGCGAAGCAGGTTTGCTGAATGGAATTCGATGCACAACCACTTGGTGGCTACATTATGAGCTGCTTAAACGGTTTCCGCGAGTTAATGGTGTTTGGGGAAGTGCAATGCTTCAAGATCAACGAATTTTTACCGCAGGCGGTCCGTTGTCGTGGGTCGATATTTGCTTAGGGATGATCGAGCGCATGGCTGGAAAGTCAGCCGCAAAACGTGTGGCAGATTTTGCCGTTGTTGATTCTGCACCCAAATCACAGGAGCGATACATTCCACAAGGCTATCTTTCTGCTGCCGATCCTTTGTTGGTTGATGCTGAAAATTTAATTAGAGACAACGTTAATGTTCCATTAACGACCGTTCAATTAGGTGAAAAATTAGGACTGTCAGAGAGAACCTTGCATCGACGATTAAAGTCGTTGACTGGCGAGTCGCCAAAAGTTTTTATGAGTCGAGTAAAAATGGATATGGCGAAGACGTTACTTTCAACGAGTCAACAGCCTATTAAAAGTATCGCATTTGATTTAGGCTTCAATGATGACTCCGTATTTAGGAAAGCATTCAAAAAATTTATTGGAATGTCACCAAACGGTTATCGCAAATGGAGTCAGAGAGGGTGAGCTAAGCACTTTTTAACTGCTGCTTTCAGAAAAAAATTGCTCTTAATATGAGATCTGAGTTTATTCGTTAATTTTTCAACTTGGCTTTTCTATTTTCTTAGAATGTTAAATGAATCACTATTTTGCCAAAAGCTAAATTAATAGGCGTAATATTGTTATGGACAGATGTACTATGCACTGTGTTATTCACTCGGAATAACGATTGGAGGAGGTTCGAGTTATGGAGATAGTGAAATCATTTGCTCTCCTAATGGTCGCTTATGGGCTGTATGGTGTTGTTTCGGGAAAAATCTATGCCAAGGATAAGTGGTCGGGTAGGTATGTTTATAAGAATGAAGAGCCTACAAGCTTTTGGTTAATCTGTGCTTCGTATATCGGTATGGGAGCATTTATTTTTCTTATATAGCCAGGGAATAGTGCGTTGTGTAGCTCAGGTTGAATTTTATTGGATTGAGATTTTTGAACGTTTGATACCTCGGCAAAAGATAGGATGTATAAGGATGAATCGAACAATTCACTTTTTTATTATTCTCTCTTTAGTTCTTTTATTTTACTGTGTTTTTTTAACAATTGGATTCTGAAATCTTATTTTTTCTGTCGTTATTCTGTAACATTCATATTTGAGAATAACCGCCTTTTCTGAAGTAAGCGGTTTGGACAATGTCTAAGTATACACGGCGCAATTTTATTAAAGGCGTTACCTGGTTTGGGTAATCGAACGATCATAGTTCCTTAAGTATCATAGGTTCTTAAATTTCATTGGCTCGAAGTAGTAATTTTAAGGAGCCTTAGGGCTCCTTTTTTATAAGTTGAAAGAATAATCGTCGTTATCTATTCATTATTTATTGATAGGTCGGTATTTCAATTATCGACTTTTGCACAGCTGGCTGAATTCCAGGTAGTTGAAACTAAAAGTTAGTCCTTCATAGTTAATCTTGAGTTCAGGCTCCAACCCTATAATAGCTTTCCTTAACCAGGCCAATCTTCTCGAACTTTCATTTGAAAAATTTGATTCAGGTATTTTAGTTAATATCAATAATATGGGCTTTTGATACTCTGAGAAGCCTTCGAGAGAGTGGCTCAATTTGATTTTTAGATTTTCGTTATTATTGAAGAAGTAGAAGTGTTATGAACATAAGTAAATCCTTCACTGTAGTTGTCGGCTTTTTGTTTTTATCAGGCTGTATGGTGGGAAATAAAATTGATACTGAAATTACCCCTATAGGTGAAAGTTATTCCCCAACAAGGAAAGTGGATATTTATTTTGGTGAGTTCCACGAAGAAAGAAAGTACGAGCAGATAGCTTTTCTTCGAGTTCGAGGCAAACAACGTTCTCGTACACCAAAACTTATTGAAAGGATAAAGTTAAAAGCGCAGTCACTTGGTGCTGATGCAGTTATTAATTTAGAAACAACTCGTGAAATAAGAAGAGAAGGATCTCTCGCTTTGTCACTAATCGATAATTTTTCTACTTCGGATGATCCTCATTATCAGCCTTATGAATACGATGAATATAATGCTCTTGTCTTAACTGGTGTGGCAATAAAGTATATTGATGAATAATAGCATTTGAATTTAATGCTTTTTCTGAGTAGGAGAGCTTTTCGGTTTTCAGTCTTCATAAATGACTTTACCTACCGTAATGTCATTATTTATAAATATTAATTTGAATAACCCTTGGTTTTTAGAGTTTATTGAATTTGCACCTATTGCGTGGATTAAGCACCAAAAAGATTCATTTTATGAAGATTGAGCGATTATAAACACCAACAATCAGTGAGTTAGAACCTGTTTTAAATTGGCACAGATTTTTCATTGTTTAAAGGTGATACCAAGCTGAGTTTGGAGGTTGTATGTGTATCAAGATGATTAAAGCGGTAAAACGACTGTCGGATGAGGTGTATTTAATTACTCATTTGGATGTGACCTACTGGGATGTGGAAGAGGAGAGAAGCAAGAGTTTAGATCCTCAATAATTTTTTACAAAGTCTAAATGAGTTCTATTAGCCCCCAATAAAATCAAAAATAATCAGATTAATAATAATTCATAAAAAAGCCACTCATATGAGTGGCTTTTTTATTTCGATCACTAATTTTTTTTATGCAAAGCGGCGTCGTGCACCGGCAACGATAAGAAGTAGTAGACCATAGAGACCTAATGCACCACCTGATGTGTCTTTCACTTCAAATGGAACGTCAGAGAACCCATCGTCCTTTTCAACGATGCGCACATAGTCAATTCTCCAGGTAGCAGAACCTGCGTCAGAACTGGTGTATTGGAAAGCGACTGTGATGTTACCACCAATGAAGTCTGTAATATCAACTTCACCTGACTCTGCCCATTCCCAGCTGCCAGCTGACCAATCGGCTCTGTCTGAAATATCAGTCCATGTTGCTGTACTTACATCGCCACTGTAGTCAGTAGAGATAAGTAGTTTAAGATCATCACCACCATAGTTACGTGCAGAAATGAATTCAACGAAGGCTTCATCCCAATCAACTAGAGTTGTGTCAATTGTAGGAGAAACTAACCAGTCATCAGAGAATACATCGCCGCGGAAACCAGAGATTTCTGCGAATGTTTTCTCGATGTAAGAGCTTAACTCCCAGTCTTTGTCGCTAGCTAAATTGACTGCAGACCAGTTACCAAAGGTTCCGTCAAATTCTTCGATTGTGTAAGTTGTGAAGTTTGACTCTTCAGCTCGAGTCTCAACAACACCGCCAATATTCACATGGTCGAGCTGCCATGTCGCAGAACCTGTATCGTCAGAGGTGTACTGAAAAGCAAATACGGCTTCACCTGACACTATATCAGAGACATCAATTGTTCCAGAGAACACCCAGTCATAACCGCCTTCTGACCATATGACACGATCAGAGATGTCTACCCAGTTAGCTTTAACGACATCAACATACGGTGTTTCAACACCTTGTTCAATATCGGTCGTAACGAATAACTTTAATTGTGGACCAGTAAAGTTAGTGGCGTTATAAAAGCTAATCGTTTGCTCTTGGAAGTTGCTCATATCGAAAACAGGTGAAACGAATAAATCGTTTGAGTCTGCATCATCTCTAAAACCAGACATAGAAACAAAGTTTGCACCACCAAATGAACTCTCTGCCCATTGCTTTGAGCCAGACAAGCTAACTGGAATCCAGTCATTTAAGCCGTCATCGTAGCTTGAAATGGAAGGAGACGATTGTTCTGTTTGATTGATAACACCAAGCGGTTGACTACCGATTTCAATGTTGTCTAATTGCCAAGTTGAAGCACCGGCTTCTGAACTGGTGTATTGGAAAGCGATAGTTACGTTTTCTAAAGCGGTGGTATCACGGTCGCCATTTTCATCAACGATTAATTTCCACAAATCAACGCGTCCTGACTCAACCCACTCATAGCCACCTTGTGACAAACTTACGGAGTCTGTTACTTCGATCCAGGTAGCGGTCTCAACATCATCTGTGTAATCGGTTGAGTAAAAAACATTAATGACATCGCCATCGAAATTTTTTGAGCTATCGAATTGGAAATAAGGATAAGAACCAGTGCTCATGTCGAACGTTGGAGAAACCAACCAGTCATTTGAGAACTCGTCACCTTGATAACCTGAAATACGTGCAAATCCGTTACCGTCGAAAGAACTGCGAGCCCAATCTCTGTTACTTGCTAAGCTAACATCGGTCCATTGACCAAGTGTGCTGCCTTCAAATTCTTCAAGATAGAAAAACTCAGTGCTTGGGTTTTCGTCTGTAGTGAATACCTTAAACTCGTCCACTTCCCAGATTGCCGCGAAAGAGGGCGTCGATGTGTATTGGAAAGCAATAGTAATTGACTCACCAATGTATTCGCTGACATCTAACTTACCTGAATCAGCCCAGGCAAAGTTACCTGTTGACCAAATAGCGGTATCAGTTAAGTCAACCCAGGTCGCGGTCTCAACATTATCTGAGTAGTCTGTTGAAACTAAAACTTTAAGTTGATCACCATCGTATCTTTTTGCTGAATCGAATTGAAAATAAGCGTATTCAAATTCTAAAGCTGTTAAATCAATCGAAGATGAAACTAACCAATCGTTTGAATTAGCATCTGCTTGGAATCCTGAAATTCGTGCGAAAGTGCGCTCACCAAAAGAGCTGGCTTCCCAGTTTTCATTACTGCTTAAGTTTACAGTAGTGAATGTCCAGGTATCGATGGCTTCGAAGTCTTCTGAGTAAATCTCAGACTCAGCAGCTGTCGCTACTTGACTTGTCAGTGCCAATAATCCGGCAACAAGTATAGATTTATTTAATAACATAATGTTTATCCCAATCGTATTTACTTCACGCAGGAGCTAACTCCTGCGTTTGAAATTTCATTAAAATTTGTATTTGAATCCAGCTTTCAAACGCCATACTGATTTGTCAGCACGGTAAGTTGCTGGGTTTCCAAAACGATAACCACCGAAAGGCTCGTCATAAACGTATTGACCGTCTTCGTTGATGTCATAATCGAACAAAATTTGCGTCGTATCACCGAATCGGTTGTAGTAAATGTCGCCTTTAGAGCTATCAAGCAAATTCAATAAGTTTTCGATAGTGAAGTAGAATTCGCCTTTGTGATCGCGTGTGAATCCCGGAATTTCTTGACGTATCGCTAAATTTGAAACGGTATTCCAAGGGCTTCGGTAAGCATTTCGCTGTAAATATCCGCCGCGAGTTGAAATGCCATTCGCTTGAAGATGCGCAACAATTTCTTCGTAGCTCAAGCCGTTAACAAAGTCGACGGCTGGATCGTCGGCACCTGATGGAATGTAAGGTAAGTAGCTGTCTGAATCATCGAAGGCATCTGGATCACCAAGGTCACCATCGCGGAATGAACCCATTACCCAGCTGTAAGGACGCCCAGAAGAACGTTTTAAATATAAGTTAAAGTGAGTTTTATAACCTTCAAAGAGCTCAGCACTGTAATCTAAGTTAACTTTAAGCGCGTGTTCTGTTTGATACGAAGCTGTCGCCGCTTGTGGATTTTGACGATCAACAACCACTGTATATTGATAGCTTGATTCAGCGGTAGAGTTGGAACCAGCAACGAGTTGCTCAACATCTTGATTGGTATAAGAAACGTTTAATTTCACACCGTTATCCCAAGATTTAAAGGCAGATAAAGTCGTAACTAAGCTCTCTCCACCGTCACCATTGGTCATTAAGATGTCGTAGTGGTCAGGATTTCCAGTCACGGGATCGTAGCGACCATAAATGGGTCGACCTTCAACGGTTTCACCTAATTGTCCGCGAGCTAAATCAACCCAGCGAACGTCTTTGAAGTTGTCTTTGTAGATAACTTCTCCAGATAGATCCCAGTCTTCACCTAACCAACCCATGTCAACATTGATCCAATCGGCAGCAAAGCTGTATTGCCAGTATTTTGGAATGTCGAAGTTTGGATCGATAGCTGTCGTATTTCCGTCGCCAGACTCCATTAAATCAAGCACTTCTTGTGGTATCTCTGTGATATTAACATCATTCAAGTAAACGTTTGAGTTAAGGTCGCTTAATAGCGGACGAACAATGGTTACACCGTCGTTGGTGAATGCATTCGACATCCAAACGCGTGGATGACCGCCACTAAAGATACCACCGCCAGCTCGTAGTTCAAGATCTTCAAATCCTGTGTACTTTAAGCTCATTCGCGGTAGCCAAAGTGTTTCGCCATCGAGACTTTCGTTATTGGCAAAGCCATATCGTTCAACAAATCGCGCGTTATAACGTGGACGGTCCGGCGAGTGAATATGCTCGAAACGAACTCCAAACATGAATTGAAGGTCTAGGCTGTAATCCCAAGTATCTTGAATATAAAAGTTATCAAAGGTGTACTCGAAGTCTGCGGCAGCGTCAGCTGAATTATTCGTATCGGCGTTTTGATATGCAAATCCAGAGGCTAAACCTCGGTAGTAATCACCAATACTGTCAAATTCCCAAGTACCTAAAGAATCAGGAACAAAAATATTAAAGACGTCGAGTTCTTCGTGCTGCCAACCAAAGTTTAGCGTGTGCTCTTCGAATAAGTACTGGCCGTCAAAATTAAACGACACCATATCGTTAAATAAGTTATTGGCATGGCGATTACGGTCCGGGCCAAAGTTAACGCGTCTCTCGTAAATAAGCTGTGGGTTACCTGAGTCAGAAACTAAGTTACCATCTGCATCTAAAGGACGACCGAATTCATCGACATAATCTAATTGGGCAATAGAAACCGAACCAATGCCGGTGCCGTTTAATGGCTTTTGAAGATTGTCAGATTCTTTGCTGGTAACTTTGATTTCAGTCGAGAAATTTTCTGTCCAATCAGCATACCAGTGTGCTGAGAAACTAGTAAGCTCATTACCTAGAGTGTACCAGTTTGACGATAGATCAAATGCAGCGTCGGCATTATTGCTTCGAGGCCAGCCAACGGTGACTTCACCGTCAGTATTTTGATAGGTGAAAGACATACGATGGAATTCGTTGATGTCATAATCAATTTTAAGAAGAATTTTTTGGTCTTCTTCTACTGGCGATTTATCCCATCGTCCGGCGTTGAAGCCATACGTGCCTAGAGTGTAACTGATTAATTCTTCCAGAATCTCTTCCTGACGAGTTCCATCTTCTGGAAATAAAGCTGGATCTTGATTTCTTTCGTAATTTTCGTAATTGAAGTAGTAGAATAATTTATCTTCAATTATTGGACCGCCTAAGCCAAATCCCCAAGTTTGCTCGTCTAGGTTTTCAATTGAGCCTTCTTTCGGATCGCCTGTCCAGTCGCCGTCAGCTTTTTCGAAAAACGCGCTGCCTTCGAAATCATTAGTACCCGACTTAGTAACAAGACTGATTTTACCGCCGGTAAAACCACCTTCTGCAGCATTGAAAGGGTTGGTAGCAATACTGACTTGCTCAATTGCATCGATAGACACTGGTGAACGAAGAGTCGGATAACCGCTAGCACCTAGCCCGAAGTCATCGTCTTGGCGAACACCGTCAACACTAATACTGTTAAAACGTGGATTGTTACCCGCAATGCTCATGCCTGAGCCTTCACCGAACCCAATATTAACTAATGGATTTCTACGAAGAACGTCTTTGATATCACGGCCAAAGGAGGGTGAGTTCTCGATATCACGAGCACTGAACACACTACTTGAACCACTATTAGGATAACGGAAGTCAGAACGAGAAGCGGTGATAACAACTTTATTAGCATCATCAGTCGAAAGAAGCTGTTCATTGATTTGCAGCGGGCTGCCAACTTCTAAATAGACGTCAGTTAACTCTTTGTCTTGGTAAGTGTCAGAATCAATAACAATGGTGTAAGGACCACCAACACGTAGACCTGAAACGACAAAAGAACCGGCATCGTTAGGTTTGACGACTTTCTCTGAACCTGTAGGTTCATGTCGAATCGTAATGGTTGTGTTTGGTGCACCATTACCCGTGGGGTTTAAGATAATCCCACGAATCGACGAAGAGGTGTCGCTCGCTGCGAAGTTTGGCGTGGAAACCGCTAAAGCGACGGCGCACGCTACTGCTGAAAGCTTCTTATTCATCATTTATCCTGTTGTTAACACTGTGTATTTCATATCGTTATAATTAAAACGGTCGCGTATGGTATCTCGCCAAAGTTAAAGAATTGTGACACCAGACCTCTTTTGGGTTGGGTCATCACCTACTTTAACTGGACAAAATGACAAAAGGCGATCGCCTCAAAGATTCATATTTCCAAAATTTATTGTTGCTCGCCAAATAATGTGTTGAGTTTCGCTGCCAAGCGAAAGCCAGCTTGAGCCAGGCGTTTATTTATTATTGGAGTGTTTTTATAAGCAAATTCATAATGCAGTCTGCCACCTTGAGGAAAATCATAAAGTGTTGCGCGCAGCTCTTTTGATTCTTTTGCCCAGTCAATGTAGGACGATTTTTGCCATTGTTTGATTACGTCAGGTGACACATCGTCGATAAAATCAGCGTATTCTGTGTACGACATATTTTGATTTCTAATTAAGTCGGTATCCCAAACTCGGTGCAAATTAGAATAGTTACCGAACCATGAGACTTTTATGTCGTTGCCACCGCGATCGTCTTTACGACCTACATGGAAAGGTTGGTGAATATCAGCGACGAAGTGAACGTAGAAGGCAAGAGCTTGCCATTTTTCTTGGGGAGAGGCGGTTTGAGAAGACAGTGTTTTTTCTGACTGATTGAGGGACTTCAGAATGTCTCCCTCTTTACTTCTTTCAACCTCTCCGAAAGATTCGTCGTCGGCAATTGAAATATAGTGCCAGGGTCCCGTGTGGTCCCACCGCTCATCTGACTTAATGTCATCAGGCCAGGTGGACAGTTTTGCAAGGGGGACACCTTGAATAAGTTGGGATATGCGCTCTTTTGCTGTTTTGTTGAGGTTTTGTTCAGCGATGTGAGCCACAATACGGTGACCATTTTGACCAAAAGCTAAACACTGCTGACCTACAGCCAGTAATAAAATACTTATAAACAGTCGCATAAAATAAAGAGCGTTACTACCAGTAAGTTGAACAAGCTACAGCATTAAATATCGAGTTCCTCTGGCAAACTTTTTGCCGTTTGAAGAGGTCCAACGAGTTATGCTGACATCGGTCGCGGATTGTACAGTAAAAATATCTTTATGAGAAGTCGTTAACGTTTAAAAGTTTTGAGGTGTTAGGCTATGGTTGTTTCGTGTGGTAATTTTCTCGTGAGACAGCTGAGAAGTGTTGCTTTTTGGCGATCGATTGATTGTTGTTTGGTATAAAATTCTAGTTTTTATTACAAAGGCTTTGTTATGAGAATGTTGATTGGTGGGCTGCTTGGTCTCTTTGGATTAGCTTTCAGTAGTCACTTGGCTGCTTTTGAACCGCAAGAGATATTAAAAGATCCGGATTATTATCAAGTGTCCTTATCTCCTGACGGTAAACACATCGGGTTATTAAAGAAAACCGACGACGGCAAAGAAATTCTGATCGTCGATTCAAAAACAATGAAAGCTGTTAACGTATTAGTTTTCCCAGAAGATAATGAACTCAATCAGTTTTATTGGGCAACGGATGAGAGGTTGATAGTTGATCTTTCTAGTGAGTCGAAAACTAAAAATAGCTATCAAAAAAGAAGTGATTTCGATCGAAAAATATCAAAAAGTCATCGCATAAAAGTTCGGCGCGCTAGAGATTTAGTCCGTGAGTTTCGCAATACTGACTTATACGCCATAAATATTGATAACTCAGAAGGTAAGTTTATTTTTGGAAAACGAGCCATTCAAAAACGGGGACAAGATTGGTATGAAGTGAGTAAAGAGAAACGGCAGACTCATCAAAGTAAACCTCACGTTATTTCAATCATGCCTTCGGATCCCGAACACATTTTAATCCGCACTCATTACAAAAATTCGAGTTCCGTCTTTAAATTGAATATTGATACTGGCGGATTGGAACGTTGGATTGATATGGAATATCGGCCTCAACAATTTAAATATTTTGATAGTGTTAATGAATTATGGAATGTGAGTTATGAGAACAAGCAGGCATTCCTTGAGAAGTTTCATCCAAAGGCTGGAAAGTGGCAACGTTATGAGCCTAAGAGTATGACTCGCGATTTAGAGTTAATCGACTTTGATTTAGAAAAGGAATTACCAATTGTTAGTGATTATTGCGGTAATAACACTCGAAGTTTTTGCTACTTTGATCCACAGCGAGGTAAGTTAGACCCTTTTTTTAACGAATACTCGTACGGTGTTGAACAATTGTTTTTGTCCAAAAAAGGAGAGCCCGTTGGATATGGCTGGTTGGGAGAGTATCCCCAATACAAAATGACATCGAATGAAACTCAACGAGCAAAAGTGATTGCTGGATTATTGGATACCTTTAAAGGATTTCATATCGACATCGAGTGGCAGTACAAAACAGCAAATAAAGCGTTGATTACTGTTCATGGTGATGTTCAAGCACCAACTTGGTATTTATTTGATGCAAATCGAAAGGAAAAGCTCGTTTATGTTGCCAGTGAAAGGAAAAGTATCGCACCCAAGCAGCTTAACACAACGTATTCCTTTAAGTTTGATTCGCTGGATGAAGTGACTATTCAAGGTTATGCGACTTTGCCTCAGAAACCACTCAGTTCACCACCACCGGCAGTGGTTATTTTTAATTCCAACATCTATGAAAATAGAATGCGTTGGTCTTTTGATCCCTTAGTGCAATTTATCAGTGCCCATGGTGTTGCTGTCGTGCAAGTGAATCATCGTGGAACACCTGGGTTTGGTGAAGCATTTAAAAACTTAGGCCGACCGATTCATAAAGACTCTATTTTGCAAGACGTGATTGATGCCGTGGATTATTTACAGAAGAACAAGCAAATAAGTCAAAAAGTCTGTATTTTGGGTAAAGACAGAGGCGCGCAAAGTGCTTTTAAGGCATCGCTCTTGGCACCTAAAACATTTTCTTGCGTCATTTCAGACTCCGCACGTTTTTCTCATTATGAAGATGAAAGCAAGAACAAATATTCACTCGTTAATCGTGCTGATGAACAGCAAGTTCCAGTCTTATTAATGTACGGTCAAAAAGGAAAGGAAAAGCTTGAATATAATCAGGGAATTTTGATGCAAGAGGCTCTTAAAAAGCATAAAAAAGTGGTTGAAGTCTATGAGAGAAATGAGGATGATTATTATTTAAATGATGAAAGTCATCGCGCTGCTCATTTCGAGGCAATGATTAATTTCGTATTACGTTATATAAAATAGTTTAACTAACTTAGTTTAAAAAATAAGTTTTTGCATTAGCCACACGGGTCAATAGTTACCCGTGTGGTTAGCAGACCGAAAATTTCAATTCAAATTAACCCTGTTTAAAATATCTTAATCGATTGTTATCTTCTTTACATTCTTCGACTTGATTGTATGAATCGACAAAGGCAATGAGTTCAGCATCAGGGTCAAAAACCCAATAGTTGAAGTAAAAAGTCAAAACCGCTGTTCCTCCTGCCGGTAATCCTGATGAGTAAATGGAAGTATTAGCACCCGTTCCTGGATCGGATAGCTGTGTGTAAAACCCCGAAGCAGCTTGGTTTCCGACGTTAGCAATTAGCACTTTAACAACGCTTCTTTGATTTGGATGATCCCATTCTGGATCGTATATTTTTGATACGATTAAATCGGGTTTTTGACATTCGTCAGGTCGAACACAAAGACACATGAAATATTCGGACCGAAATGGTTCAATGCCGATGGTGCTAACATGACACACGGGCCAACTGTCAAATTGATTGCCATATAGCCAGTGCGAATACGGATCATTTTTAGGCTCGAGTATAATCTCTTTTTCTCGAGTGACTTTACAAACACTGGTGCGGCGAGTTTGCCCATCTAAGTCATTACTTCTTTCACTTTCTGCTCGAGCTCTTGCCCACACCTCACAAGTCTGAGGGCAGGTGAGAGGTCCTTCGCCTTTATAAAAATTAGGGTACCAGCCAGCGGAATAGCGCTTCATTGAAAGATCTTGAATTGGATCGGCAAAACTAGCTAAAGAAAGAAGCATTAATGGTAAAAAGATAAGTGTATTAAGTTTCATAGTAAATCCCTCTTATTGTTTCCGGTCGCATCTAATGTAGGAATGAAAACAATCATTGATCAATGGATGATCTCTGAGGTTTAGCGATAAAACGCAATTAGAGTTGGGTAAGCGAGGGAATATTTAATAGAGCGATAACAGGGATTATGGATTTGCGATGATTGCTAATGGTTCAAACGCTTTGAATTATCTCAGCTCAATTGCTCGTTAATTTCTGAGCGAAAGTCTATCCACGCTCAGAAATTTAGTTGAATGTGATGTCAATTAAAAGGCTTTAACCTTTTTTGCAGTCGCCCAATCTTTTCGATTGCCATTTCATCGACATGTTCATTGTTTGACCCATCATAGTCATTTGAATTTGCATATCTCCCGAACCTTGGTCATTTTTTACTTTATAGTTACCTTCTACGGAAGAGGTTGTTCCTTGAGACTCACATTGCATTTTGAATTTTACAGCATGCTCACTGATATCATTTTTAACAAGCTTACAGCCATCCATACCGCGCATGAGTTGCGCTGGATTAAACTCAGATTCATGAATGCATTCCTGCGTTGTTTCAGTAACAGGTTCTCCAGACATCGGGTTTGTTCGGGTCATTTTGGTTTCCCAAAGTCCTGGATTTACTTTTAAGCTTTCACCCAAAGTCAGGTTTGAAAAAATCGCAAAGAACAATGCTGAGTAAAGTGATTTGGTCATTTGCTGAGCTCCCTTGAAAGAATGTGTGTTGTTTTTTGTGAGTACAATACTCAACCATATGTTTCTTTCTAAGAGAATGCAATCAGCACCTTGACGAATTGGGAATCAGGTAACGAGAGCAGAAGTGGAAATCGTCAGCACTCGCCTATGATTTGAGCATTTGCTCATAAATTGCCAAGTTGGCTTTGTTTGCCAATAAAGTGAAACACTCGGAGCCAAAAACTAGGGGAGTTGTTTGGCCCCGAGAGCAGCGCTTTGAAATTGTTTAAAAGACGCTTTTCAGCATCGATGGCTTGAAGACTTCTTTCTTTAATGTTGTACCAACGAACCACTTACATACGATGTCGTTTTCTTCGGCACCGACATTTAAGTAGTACTCTTTACTCGGATCTGGAAGATCTTTAACAAAGTTAAAAATCGTCATTTTAGTTCCACCGGAATTTAATTGTACTAAGTCGCCTCGTCTCATCATCAACCTCGTCAGTTTATGAATTCAATCCTACTTTCTGTTTTTTATACGCAATTGGAGATGTGACTGCTGTGCAAATGATTGGAAAGTCACATTATTTGCTAAAAGCATTAAAAAACAGAGGGTTAGAATATGATTTTTGGCGTGTTCTGGTAGTTAGGAACACCAAATTCACAACTTCCAGTTGTGAATTTGGTGTGAATTAGGTCATTTTTTGTCTCATTCAAAGATATTTGACAGATATGTAGCAAATTGAGGCATGGGTCCTTATTGGTTGAATGCAGATATATTAACGAGATATTTATTGATGTATCGTTTACCATCATCATCACTGTTTTTACTGAAATAAATCCGTCTCGTTTTGGATTCACGTGGCGAGAATGGTCATTTAGTCGTTAACTTTACCAAGTGATTTTGGTTTTAAATTGATCGATCGAATCTTATGTAAAGGCGGTTAACGTCAATAATTCACGAGTAATGAATTTTGGTATGCTGATTGCTTGTTGTCTATCTCAGTGAATACAGACGTTTCAGTATTGAGTAAAAACATAAGTTTGAAAGAAAATCTTTAGGCCTGAGACTGTCGTAGTTAATAGAACCAAATAATGGCTGCAAGTTTCTTAACTGCGCCATGACGCTTGTGCTCTAAGCACCTTAGTTTAACGGAAATCAGGAGTTGTCGATTGGAATCGAATGCCAACCCAGCAGAAGCCAAACCAATACCACTCAGCCGAAGTGATTTATACATTAGTCCTCAGTGCTATTATATTGCCGAGCAAAATTCACTCGAATACCTACTAAAAATTCTAAAAGTTGCGTCTACTGATTGTACCTTCGATGATTTATTGGTTGAGTTTACA
Organism: Pleionea sediminis; assembly: GCF_007570825.1. Lineage (GTDB taxonomy): Bacteria > Pseudomonadota > Gammaproteobacteria > Enterobacterales > Kangiellaceae > Pleionea > Pleionea sediminis. The sequence continues at coordinate 141,511 of NZ_SUNB01000009.1, forward strand.
CAGTGGAACGAGGCTAAAAATCGACAAGGGAATCGCTTTTTTCAAGGGCGAGTTTCAGAAGTCAATGAATGGGAGCTTGATGTTGAGTCCTGGTCTTTCATACAGCGATTACAAGCCGACAAACAGCTTAATACGTATCTTGATAAGTCAGTAAGCTATTTGCTAATGAGAGATCTAGGCATTTCCTTTCATGACGATCAAGCAACAAAAGACAAAAATCGATTAGTTCGTCGCCTTCAGCGTTGGTTGATTCAGCAAAGTTCAAAAAGTTCAGAACAAAACTCTGCATTCTCAATGGTAAACTTGAGTAAGAAAGCCAAAGAATATGGAATTGGGTCGACATTTAACTGGTTGCTGAATAAGCTCTCTGGCGCACAAGCGAATATGCCTGACAATCTTGATTCAACTGAGGGCATGAGAAAGTTGGTTAAAATTATTGCCGGGGTAGTCTTGCATCAAATGGTTGACTTGCCAAAATCCGTGTCAGAGCAGCAACGAGCGAAGCTGCTTGATAGTGCGATTCGACTGGGCTATTGCTATGGCTTAACCTATCCATTTATTGATGATTTATTGGATGACAATTACGTACTCAGTGAACGAGATAAGCGTGTATTTAATGATGCGATTAACCGATCATTACTGACCGGTCATGTTGTTGAATGCCCAACGTTTGACTCAACAGTTCAGTCACAAATGCAATTCATATATCGCGAACTCCGTGAAGCTTTTGAAACGATTCGTCACCTCCAACCAGCCGAACAGAGTCAGCAGTTTTTTGAGCAGGCTTACATTTTTTTTAAAGCTCAAGATATCGATAGAACACGTTCTTTAGCCAATAGTAAGTCTCTCGATATCAAGTCATTATTTTTGCCGCTGATTTTAAAGTCTGCTGGGTGTCGGCTTATCGCCCGTCATATTTTGGCTAAGTCGAGCGATGAGTCGTTCGATCATCGAACATTTTGTTTTGGCATTTACAATCAATTTAATGATGATATTAAAGATATCGATGACGACTTAAAAAATGATAACGTCACTCCATACACTCATTATTTAACGTATGGCGTTAATGATAAAAACTCAGTGAATCCCTATCGAGTTTATTGGTCTGTTGTGTTTTATTTGATAAATAACTTATACAAAGGCCATCAACAAAGTAAATATTTGATTTTGGAACGCAGTATTAATGCTCATAGAAGTGTTTTACGGGCTGTTGGAAAAGAGCGATATAACGATTTAAGAGAAAAGCTTTTGCATACGGGGCACAAAGAATTTGATGAGAAACTGCATTCCATTGTAATGATGTCTTCGAACGTAGCCTGGTTTGATAAGTTTCTTAGTCGACAAGTTGCCCAATTTTTTGAGCAACAACAAAATAGAAAAGAAAGATTTCAATTACAGTTTGAGCAAGCGAAGCAAATTGTTGAGTCGGCAATACCTATCAAGCCAGTCTCCAAGCAGTTACCACATCAGTTAGTAACCGCTGCCAATTATAGTTTGACCAATGGCGGAAAGCGATTGCGTTCCATTATTGCTTATAAATTGTCAACCGACATGTATCAGTTGCATGAGGCGCAGTGGAAACCAATTGTTCAACTTTTAGAATATATGCATACATCGTCCCTTATTTTTGACGATAAGCCAACGCAAGATAATGCCGATTTACGACGCGGAAAGCCCACTTTGCACAAGCGCTACCAATGTGAGGCGACGGCCGAGCTGACTGCGGTATCTTTGATGATGAAAGCGGTCGAGGTTCAAAGTCAAATTCGTGGTGTAGATTCGAAAATTGTTTTAAAAGCAATTGAATATTCAGCGAAAACAACTCAAAGAATCTGTGAAGGCCAGCTATTGGATTTGCAAGCTGGCTCCAATAACTTTGATTTGGAAACATTAGAGACGATTTGTCATTTAAAAACAGGACTTGCTATTGAAGCTAGCTTGATGATCCCTGCCATTATTGCCGACGATGATGAGCTGGCACAAAAAAAATTATGTCAATTTGCTTATCACCTGGGAATTGCATTTCAAGTTAAAGATGACTTGTTGGATGTTACTGGAAATGAGGCCAATTTAGGAAAGCCTGTTAAACAAGATAAAAATCTTGGTAAACAAAATTTTGTGTCATTGCTGGGTGAAAATGGCGCAGTGGACAAAATGTATCATCACTATTTTAAAGCTCAAAAATACCTGGAGTCGTTCGATAGCGTTAGTGATTTTTTAATGCAAATTTTAGACTTTGCTATTTTTCGAGAGCAATAAAAAAGGCGAGCTTAGCTCGCCTTTTCTTTTTGCAAAGCTGAGTGATCAGTTTAAATCAATCATTGAGAGTAGATTAAGATCGGCAATATCAATGACTAATGTTTCATCAATAATGCCATCTCCGTTTTCATCAATATCAAGTTGAACTTGTGTCGAGTCGAGTACCGTGACGATTACTGAGCTATTATCTTCAGCGGTTAGTTGAAATTTCCCAGATATAATAAATTCTGCGGCTTCTCCATTGGCGTCAAATACGAGAGGTTCTAGCGTAGCAATAGTAAATGCCCCATTTTGACTACTAATGTCGACAGTGCCGTTAAGTGTCATGGTGAACAATGATGCTTCTGTATCTAATTCGATGACTTTAACCCAGTCTGAAAAAGCGATAGCAGTTTCATTGTAGGCGATTTCTAAATTAAGAGTGTCATTGGAAGTAAAAGTTGTTCCTGTGTAATTATTATTCGACGTGACGGTTCCAACGGCTAATAAATCGAGAGGCGTTGTTGTTTCTACAAGAGAGAGGCTATCGAATGTTTGTGTGATGGTATTTTCACCTTCACCGAATATTGGGCCAATTAAGCCATCGCCGCTTAAATTAAAAGTGTACCCGCCGTTAAATGTGGTTGTTTCTATAAACTGACACTGATCAAATGCAATATCGAACGTGTAATCTGCCGGCAGAGTGCCTGATAAATTGATATCCATTGAGCCGTTGCCGGTATCTTCAAATGGATTGGTACCGCAGTAGACAATGGCCTTGTTTTTATTTGAAAAATTATTTGTTTTACCTTCATTTGGAAGGGTATCTCTCACAATGCTTAAATTTTGATCGCCGGTTATGGCTTGGTTGACGATGGTTTGAGCATTGCTTTTGTTAATGGTAGATGTTTCTCGATCCTCGTTATAAGAGTCGCCACAGGCAGTGATGAGCGATAGTACACCAATTGCTGCTATTAATCTCATGATGATATCCCTTGTATGATTTTACCGGTTAATGCAACAGAGATTAATGCAATAAGAATTAACTTTCTCTGAATTAGTTCAAAGTCTGCATTTACATTTTCAAACAAATTAGTTTTTTCTTTATATGACAATACGATAGGGCAAGCGTAAGCTATACTGGATCTGAATTTCGAAAAATTTTAAATAATGATAGCGATAACTCGAATATTTATTTTACTAGGGATTTCTTTGCTTTCGTTAGCGAAGGCGTTCAGTCAAGGAATGCCTCCGGCGAATGTGAATGTCGTTGAAGCAAAAGAGCAGTCGTTAACTCCTGTAAGCTGGTTCTCGGGCACGGTAGTGAGTCAAAACAATTCTCACATCTCTGCTGAAGTGTCGGGAAGGATTGAATGGATAGCTCCGCTTGGTGCAACTTTCAAGAAAGACGATGTTATTGCAAGGATTGATGGAACACGACTGAAGATTCAATTGGATGAAAATCTCGCTTCTGTTAAAAGTGCGCAGTCTCGCTACGATTTCCAAGTAGCTGAAGTTAAACGTCAATCGGCGCTTGCTAAAAAGAATTTATCGGCAGCTAACGCATTGGATGAAACAATATCTCTGAGAGATATTGCAAAAGGGGAACTTGAGGCTGCCAAAGCCAGACTCGCTCAAACACGACAAGATCTTCTTTTTACGGAAGTTAAAGCACCGTTTAATGGATTAATTGCGGAGCGACTCAGCAGTGTTGGTGAATTAATTAATAATGGCACGGCCATTGTGCGTTTAGTTCAGCTTGAGAACTTAGAGGCGTCAATATTTGCGCCAATTACTGCTTATCGATTTGTTCAGCAAGTGAAAGATTTGGCCATTGAATCTTCGTTAGGAAAGGGTAGTGCGCCAATTAAAAGTGTTGTACCTGTTGCTAATTTGCAATCTCATTTAATGGAAGTGCGGTTGGATATGTCAGATGTAGATTGGCCTGTCGGTTTAAGCATGAAAGCAGCTGTCGTTACCGGCAAAGTGAAAACAGCACTTGCGGTTCCGCGAGATGCTCTGGTTTTAAGACGGCAAGGGACATTTGTTTTTCGGGTTAACGAAGATAATACCGCGGAACAAATACCGGTGGAGCTCGGGCTTTCTTCCGGAGAATTTATTGAAATAAAAGGAAATGTAGCACTGGGTGATAAAATCATTGTTCGCGGAGCAGAACGGCTTCAACCTGGGCAAGCGGTTGCAATAAAACAATCCAATTCAAATTTAGTTTCGGGCCAACAATGATTGTTACCGCTGCTTCTTTAAAAAATCCAACGGCGGTTGTTGTTGGTATTTTATTAGCGGTTTTATTTGGGCTGATATCTGTTTTCAAAATTCCAATTCAATTAACGCCTGATATCAGTCAACCGATGATAACCATTTCGACTAATTGGCGTGGTGCTGCGCCCGAAGAAATGGAAGCAGAAATAATAGAACGTCAAGAAGATGTTCTTAAAGGATTGCAGGGTTTGATGACTCTGGAGTCGTCTTCAGATCAGGGACGAGGAAATATTACGCTGAGGTACAGAACAGGCATCAATTTAGAAAGAGCATTGATTGATGTGATGAATGCCTTAAATCAAGTGCCAAGTTATCCGCCGGATGCGACGGAACCGGTGATTGCGGTTGGTGGAAATTCAACCTTCACGGCCATTGCCTGGTTTGCGCTAAAGCCAACCGAGGGAAATACGCGCGATATCGTCAGTTATCAAGATTTTGTTGAAGAAGTTGTTCAGACGCGTATGGAACGTGTACCTGGAATTTCACAAACGAATGCTTTTGGTGGCTTGCAGACAGAACTTCGCATTACCTTTAACCCTTATCAGGTTGCAGGATTGGGTATGAACATTCCTGAACTTGCGGCAACGCTTACCAATAACACCGATGTTTCTGCTGGCTTTAATGAAGTGGGACGACGGAAATATACCTTACGATACTCCGGAAAATATGATGCGGAACAATTGAAGGACATGGTGTTAGAGTGGCGGCAAGGTCGACCGATATTATTGTCAGATGTCGCAGACGTGGAATTAAAGCTGCAAGATCGTGTTGGGATCTTAACATTAGACGGTGAACCTGCTATTGCGATGAACGCGCAGGCGGAGCAAGGTGTTAATGTCATGGATGTTATGGCCGGATTAAAACTGGCAATGAAGGAATTAAATGAAGGAGCACTAAAAAGAGAAGGCTTACAGTTAATTCAAATGTACGATGAAACACTTTACATCGGACGCAGTATGAGTTTGGTGCAGAATAATTTATTACTGGGGATTTTTTTGGCTATTGCCGTACTTTGGTGGTTTTTAAGAAAATTTCGAGCCACGCTCATTGTTGCGGTTGCCATTCCCATCTCGATAATTATTACTTTGGTTGTTATGTATTCTGCTGGACGCACTCTAAATATAATTTCAATGGCGGGATTGGCCTTTGCTGTTGGAATGGTGCTGGATGCTGCGATTGTTGTTTTAGAAAATATTGTTCGTTTACGGGAAAAAGGTGAAGAGCCTAATCAGGCATCTTTTTTGGGAGCAACTCAGGTATGGGGAGCTTTGTTAGCGTCAACAGCAACAACCGTCGCTATCTTTTTGCCGATTGCTTTTTTAGAAGAAGTGTCTGGTCAATTATTTGCGGACTTGGCAATCACAATAGCCGTAGCGATCGTTGCATCTTTAGTGATTGCGGTAAGTGTATTACCAACAGCGGCGAGAGTGTTATTAAAAGAGTTTAAACAAAAAGATCCGCACGCTCATTGGTGGCATGGAATTACTGAAAAAATTATGGCTCTGACGGGTACTCCTAGACGACGTATGTCTTGGGTACTGGGTTTAATGTTTGTGTCGATAGGTGGTAGCTGGTTACTATTTCCGAAAGTTGACTATTTGCCCAAAGGGAATCAAAACTCTTTTCGAGCATTTATTTTACCTCCGCCGGGCTTAAGCTATCCAGCTGCTCGATTTGAAATGACCGAAGAGATAAATCGACGTTTAATGCCTTATTTGTTAGGAGAGAAAGAGCCAAAAATTGATCATACCTGGATGGGCTTTTTTGGTAACTTTGGCTTTATGGGAGGTCGCGCGGAAGAGGCGAATGATATCAGTCGTATTATTCAAGTAGTGAATCAAGAATTACTCGCCGGATTTCCCGATACCATTGCTTTTGCGTCACAAGCGCAATTGTTTGAAAATCTCGGCGGTGGTCGCCGAATTGATATTGATATTCAAGGAAATGAAGTTGATGAGTTGCTACAAGCCGCGCGAGTCGGTTTTGGTGCTGTGTCAGAAGCGCTTCCTGGGGCTCGAATACAACCATCTCCAGGATTAACTCTGGCGGAACCGGAACTAAGAATGAAACCTATTGAAAGACGAATTGCAGAGGCTGGTTGGACACGACAACAAGTTTCTTCAATTTCACAAGCACTGGGGACCGGGTTATACGTTGGTGAATTTTTTAACGGCCAAAAGCGACTCAATGTTTTTATTCGCTCAACGGATTGGGACACACCGGAAGAACTTGCGCAAATACCTTTATACACCCCAGAGGCTGGAGTGCAACCTTTTGGAGAGTTGGTTAGTATTGAGCGTACGGCTGGCCCGAGTTCGATCCGCCGGGTGAATCGAAAGCGTACCATTACTTTACAAGTTACACCGCCAGACAACATTACGCTTGAAGAAGCGATTGTGGTAATTAAAGAGAAAGCTGAGCCGGCAATTTTATCGAATTTGTCGCAGTCAGGAAGTGTTAATTATCGCGGTAGCGCAGAAGCATTAACCGAAGCACTTGGGAATATGGGGCAAAGTTTCTTCCTAGCTTTGATCATTTTATATTTATTGATGTCTGCTCTGTTTCGATCCTTTAAAGATAGCTTATTGGTCGTTTTAACCATTCCTCTGGCCACCATTGGTGGTATTGGTTTGCTGCAAGTAACAAATTTATTTATTTTTCAGCCACTCGATTTACTCACGATGATCGGTTTTATTATTTTACTCGGTCTAGTTGTGAATAATGCGATTCTATTAGTGTATCAAACCCGTGTTGGAGAAGCCGAAGGTTTACCGCGAGTTGAAGCGGTTCATCAAGCGGTTCGACTTCGTTTGCGTCCGATATTAATGAGCACGTTAACCAGTATTTGCGGGATGTTACCATTACTATTAGTTCCTGGTGCCGGAGCTGAACTTTACCGAGGAATTGCTGCGGTTATCGTTGGTGGAATGAGTATTAGTACCCTATTTACTTTGATCTTCTTGCCCAGTCTTTTACAGATGGGGAAAGCCTCTGAGCAACTAAAAACAATTGATATTGAAGAGATAAAGTCAGCCAGCGAGTCTCGTTGAGAAGAAATTAAAATAAGGTGAGACTTTCATCATCACTTGAAGAGTCAGATTGGATACCAAGAAGTTCTCTTTCCGTATCTGTTGAAGCTCTAGCTTTCAATTTTTCGATTAATATTCCCATATTTAAATTATGCTTCGATGAAGAGGTCACATCTTCTTTGATAAATAATTCGGCATCGGTTAGTGATTCAGAAATATGCTGTAGTATCTGGCTGACTCTATCTTGGAACTGCATGTGCTCAACGGTTTTATTGATATTTTGATAGATAATATTTTGAAGATCTTCCAGCGCGTTATGTTCATCAACCATTTCAGTTAAAGTTGATTCAAATTGGTTTAATGTGTCAATGACATTATGAGGTTGCTCCGAACTGGATTCAGAAGATTGATGATGAAAAGATAAAACAAAGTTATTCAGTAGTTGTTCAAAAGTATGATTGTCCTTTTCAATGCTCTTTATTACGTTTGAAACTTGTTCATCAATTGCTTCAAGCGACACTCTATTGGAATCATTAGAAGTGTTTTTATTTTCGTATGAATTGATCGTCTTTTTTAGTTCATCAGCAATTTTTTTTAGTTCTTGATGTTTCAGTAATGACGACTCCATTGCTTCTCGAATGTCGTGAAGTTGTGAAGAGAAACTTGAAGTTGTTTTAGTCTTGGTATCATGATCGGCAAAGTATATTTGACATAGTTCTTTTACTGAGTTTAGAGAGTGTGCGACTTGTTGGCTTTGAGCTTGTTGGTTTTTGTTATTTGTGGAATCAAAAACCTTGTTAATACCAGAAATTATTTGATCAAAGCAGCGACTGATTCCTGTCACTGAATTTTCCATGTCATTTTGAATGGACTCAATAATATTGATCCATATCGTGATGATATCAATCAATTCCTTTGATGTAGATTGACGTGACTCTTTGATATGATTTTCTCGCGTTGATGTTTGTGCTTGAATTAATGCGACTTCGTGAGATACAAAACTGATCAATCCAGTGAAATAAATAACAAACAAAATGGCAGAAATAATCGCAGTGCTATAGGCGATCCAGCTCCAAGAAAAGTCGTTAGAAAAAGCAATGCCAGATAGAAGTGTTGAAATAATTGCACAAAAGAAAAAGACAATTAGTAGAGTCTGTTTTTTGAAAATAGAAGATTTAAGCGCTACAAATTTATTGTCTTTCATAGGCTAATAGAGTGTCTCGGCATTGCAGTCCTGTCTCATATGGTTCCTGCACTTTTATTGTGAAGTAAAATTCAATGTTTTATTAAGCCAATAAACCTTGATGTATTGAGTATAGATTAAGCTTTTCGAGTTACAAGAATATCCATTGGCTAGACAAGAAGTTCTTATATGAGATATCTCGATGATTAGCAACGCTAATTTTCAAGCATGTCGTAAGAAGGGCGCTCGAGATCAAACCCTCATAGAGTTGACTCGAGCGAGATCTGGTTTGAAAAGCTAATTGTTTATTCTATGTGTGTTTACCTTGTTCCCAATCCGATTGTTTAAGATAGGTTTTTCCTGCTTCTAAAGCACCTTTCTCCAGAGAGGTAGCCATTGAGTCATTCCAGCGATTGAGATAGCCAAACAGTGAGATAACGCCGAGTATTTCCACAATTTCTCCTTCATTCCAATGTTTATGGAGTTCTTTAGTTATTTTTTCGTCAACGCTGTTTGGCACACTCGAGGCAGCCAGTGCAAATTCAAAAGCAGCTTTCTCTCCCGCTGTGTATAGATCGCTCTGGCGAAAGTTCCAGATGTTTTCCAGTCGCTCATCGCTGCCACCGTAGCGGTGAGCCGCTAAAATAGTGTGCGCCTGGCAATAACGGCAGCCAGTATTGGCACTGGTTAAGTATCCGATAAGTCTCTTCTGTTCGCTGGTAACACGATCTTTATTTTCCATTACTGATTTGTTGAGCTCGATGAACGCTTTTGCAATAGCCGGCCTGCGCTGCATTGTTAGCACGCTATTGGGGCAAAAGCCGAGAGTTTCGTTAAAAAAACGAGCAAGCTCTGCTACTTCAGAATCATGATCGCTAGCAAAAGGAGTGACTAGTGGCATATTTAGCTCCATACTTATTGTTTCAAGTGAAACTACACGGGGTTGAGTAGTTCTGATTGCTGTAACTTCTTGTCTGCATGTATTTGTAATTTATTGATCAACTCCAAGAAAATCGCGGCTTCTCCTTCGGTCAGTGGACTACGATATTCTTTATCGCTTGCTTTCAACTGCGGTAGCCGCTCGGTAAATTCTTGTTGACCGACCTGGGTTAATCTCAGTAGCGTACTGCGTTTATCTTCTGGGTGCGCTTTTCGATATATAAGCTTTTGTTTTTCAAGTGACTGACATGCTCGGGTTACAGTCGCTTTGTCCATTCCTGTCATCTCGACAATCATACTGGCAGTCGCCTTCTCGGAGACACCGATGATTACCAAAACTCGCCAATCGCGTGGAGACATGGAACTATTGGCGACAAATGTTTCACTGGTCGTTCTTTTTATCGTGTTACTCAGAACAGCGATCCGAAAAGGCAAGTGGTTAGATAGATCAATCATTTCGTTTGTTTTTAGAGTATTTTAATACGCAATATAGTTGAAAGTGAAACTAAAAGTCCATCTTTGAAGTGTATTTTAAGAAGCTTTTGATTTTAATGCTCGTGTTTGACTCGCATTTGCGCATGTAAAATTGGAAGTGGAGAGTATTGATTGTGAAAGCAGATTTTTTGAAGAAGTCGGACCTTTAAGTGTACAGGTGTAAGCTGAGTGTGTATCATCTACTTTGGCTTGTACTGGGAATGTGAGGTTTTGATGATTAAAAATAGCGATTATTCAAAGACGGAAGAGAGGCTGAATGTTATTACTCATGGCATTGGGTTTGTCGTCGCTATTGTTGGACTGGTCTTTTTAGTGCTGCGAGCTGACGGTGCTATGGCAATTGCGAGCGTTAGCGTTTACGGAGCAACGTTGGTTTTCATGCTGTTAGCATCGACTCTGTACCATGCGATTACTCATCATGAGATAAGACCACAATTAAAACTTCTTGATCATTCTGCCATTTATTTGCTAATTGCGGGTACTTACACGCCGTTTATGTTGGTAGCTTTGGATGACTGGGTTGGAATTGCTGGCGCAATTATTATTTGGGCACTTGCATTTTCTGGTTTGATCTTTAAGTGGGTCGCCAAACATAAATTTCCAAAAGTCTCGCTGGCGCTCTATTTATTAATGGGATGGCTGGTCGTCGTACTCATTTATCCGTTGTACAAAAACGTGGATGGAGGCGGTTTATGGCTCTTATTCGCGGGCGGTATTTGTTTTAGTGTCGGTGCTGCATTTTATGCCGCGAAACATTTGAGGTTCACTCACGCTATTTGGCATGGATTCGTTTTGGCTGGTTGCACCTGCCACTTTTTATCCATTTATCTTTTTGTGATTTAAGTTTGTTGTTTGGTTGAAGTCCGATGACCATTAAATTATTGATCTTTTGAGCCGTTACTCTTCACAGTATTGATAGTCAACTTGCTGTCTTGTCTCGATGCCATCATCGTCTATTTCAACCCAGTGACATGTACCGTCTTTGGTAATTAAATAATACTGATCTCCCGGTGTTTTGGGTAAATCGTCATTTTCTCGTTCCCGATAGATCATGGAATTGATTGCATGGCCAATGATTGCACCGGCAATAAGTGCTCCAATTACTCGAGAGGGTTTACCATGAACGTGTCCGTGAACATGAACACCCGAATGGTGATAGCCATATCCATGGCGTGCATGGATACTGCAGCCAGTCACGAAAAGAATGAGTATAAATGCGCTAGTCAGCTTGATAATTGTTTGTACTTTCATAGGACCGGAGATTTTGGGTTGAGTATAGTGCTTATTATAGAAGGGTTTGCTGAACACAAACTGAACCCAAAATCATTCATTCCGGCTCTTTAGAAGCGGGAAAGATTTGTGGTTGAAGATTAATTTTGCCCAATTTTAGGGCATTTGAATTTTACTTCCGCCTTGAGCTTCTCCTGGTACAACAATGGATGAAGCCTGTTGGCGGCGCATTTCTTTGAGCTCTTCCATTGTCTTTTCCAGAGCTTCTTTTGCGCCCTCTGCGAACTGGTTTACCGCTTCTTTCAGGTTGTCGACCTCAAGTTCGAAATGCAAGGGAAGTGCTCCGGCAGGTGTCATTACCTGAGTTTGCCCCAAATATTGAACTTTTCTTGATGTATCGGTGTTTCCTTCAGAGTCAATAGGCGTAAGAATTCGAATTGAGCCTACTTTTTGATCAGTAAATACTTGTTCTTGATAAAGATTTTCCGAATCCATGCTCATATCAGGTAAACTGTCTTGATTCATTATTTTGTTCCTAGAGTTGATTAATTTCTCCCGATTATATCAAAGTGACACGCCGTTTTGGGGCAATTTGTGGATTCAATAAAAACCTTATTCTCATCAGGTTGGAGCAGTTGAATACAACAAATTCATTAAACTAGCGGCGCCTAATGACTTTTAACTGAGACTGATTATGCCGTATGCAGAAATTACTGGTTGGGGAAAATGTATGCCCCCGGCTATTTTAACCAACAAGGACTTGGCGACGTTTATTGAAACGAGTGATGAATGGATTCATTCACGTACAGGCATGCGTGAGCGACGCATCTCACATGTAACGGTGGATGAGCTCGGATACGTGGCAGCTGAACGGGCTTTGGCTTGTGCGGGCTTAGAAGCGGAAGATATTGACGGTATTTTATTTGGTACGACAACGCCAACCAAGCTAGCACCCAATTGTGCATCTTATGTGCAAAAAAAATTAGGGAACTCTTCTGCCGCAGCAATGGATATCAACAGTGCGTGTTGTAGTTTCCTATTTTCATTGAGTAATGCGACAGCATTAATTCGTAACAATATGATGAAGCGCGTTCTGGTGATCGGGGCTGAGCGATTATCCTGGGCATTAGACTGGAAAAATCGAAATGTTTCGGTACTGTTTGGTGATGGTGCTGGTGCCGTTGTAGTCGAGGCAACGGAAGAGCCGTTGGGGGTGCTATCGAGCAAAATGGGGTGTTATGGAGATGCTCGCGAAACTCTGGCAATTGAAAACTTTGGCTCGGGTTCCGATCGTACTTTGGATTCCTACGCACACATTACCTGGAATTTTGATGGGCAGGAAATTTTTAAACGTGCTACCAGAGGAATGGTAACCGCCACTGAAGAAGCTCTTCAACAAGCAAACGTAACTAAAGAAGAAGTGGATGTAGTAGTACCGCATCAAGCGAACCTACGAATTATTGAAGCTGTTGCCAAACGGTTAGAAACACCAATGGAGAAAGTTATGGTGAATGTTGACCGATACGCCAATACGTCAGCGGCGACAATTCCTGTCGCATTATGTGAGGCGGTGGAAGAGGGCTTAATTCAACCAGGAAATGGTGTTGCGTTACCGGCCTTCGGAGCTGGACTCACGTGGGGCGCAGCCTATTTGAGATGGGGCAACCGTGTGACACCTAAGCGGCTGTCTGACGTGCAACTTCCTGAAAACTCAAAAACGGCACTCGAAATCATTGAGCCCTACTTGTCAATTGCGAACAAGTTTCATCGCGAATAAAAAGGCAGTCATTAGACTGCCTTTTTATGTGACACCGGCGAGATTTGGTCGTGCCGTTAAATTCTCGCCATTAGCTCACGATGCGAAATTAGTGTTGGTGACCACCAGCACCGTGTGCATGACCGTGTGATAACTCTTCTTCTGTTGCATCACGAACTTCAACTACCTCGACGTTGAAGTTTAATGTTTGACCAGCTAGTGGATGATTGCCATCAACAGTTACTTTTTCTTCGCTAACTTCTTTGATAACGACATTGACTGGACCTTGCTCTGATTGAGCTTGAAAATTCATGCCGACTTCCAGTTTATCAACTCCTTCAAATGCAGAACGAGGAACATCTTGAATGAGTTCTTCAATGACTTCACCGTAAGCTTCTGCAGGAGCAATGGTTGCTTCTACTTTATCGCCAATTGCTTTGCCTTCGAGGGCATTTTCCAGTCCAGGAATAATATTTCTGTGGCCTTGCATATACAATAATGGATCGCGGCCTTCAGACGAGTCGATGACATCACCATCCGAATTCTTAACTGTATAGTGCATTGAAACGACTTTATCTTTAGTAATATTCATATAAAAAATCTTCTATCTAGATTGAGGTTAAAAGGCGGGATGAAGTCCCATTATGAAGCAAATCAAGCTCGATTAAAACCCCGCACCGGGTTGGTGGACGACGTTGGAGTATAAAAAACAGTCAGGAAAGAGAGGTGGACTTTGGCAAGACAGTATTTTGGACTCCCGTGAATTCTTATTGATTTATGAGATTGGAGCAAAACGCGTTATGTGTATTATTGTAGAAAGCTCATTATTTTGAACCACTGCTTTCGCATGATTTTCTTTAGTTTTGATGATAAAGCACTGTATGAAGATATTGAACAATTATATCGAGATCGTAACTTTACCCACTTTTTCAACCATTGTGCTGACTTTAATATTGCAGCTGAGAATTTGATTTTGTGGAACACTGTAATCGTTTTTCAAAGATGAGATGACATTGGCTTGTCTTTGTTTGGCAAGTTCATGGAGTTTGGATCTTTGCTCTTCACTCAAGTTTTCTTTTTGAAGCGATGATCGTTTAGACTTTTCCTCTGGCGATGTTTCTGATGCTGGATTCGAGTCTTCAGTATTCGGTAAGTCCATGAGGCTGACTTTTCCGCAAAAAACAATTGAAATTTGAGGCTTTTGACGGGTTAATTGAGCGATTTCCTCTAATTGGTTTTTATGTTCTGATGTGAGTAAAGCTTCTCCGGGAGAAAACACAATGGGATCAAAATTGAGCCCTGTGGCGAGGTCTATTAAGCCATTTGCGAGTGTTAATAACCCAAAAGGAGAGTACTGATAAACAATGGCTGCTTTGATCGCTTTAACAGTGACCGTTGATATGACGTCGGCTACCGAAAAATTGGGTGAGTCAGCATCACCGTGAATGGGAATTTCCAGTTTAATTTCATCGTCATTATTTTCCAATAATGTCAAAGCTGTTGACAAGGGAACGCCTAATTCAGCATTGAGTGCATGCTCTTCGTGATCTTCTAAATCGCTCAGCTCAAACTTTGATGTTTTTAACTTAAACTCACTATCAATTTTTCCAGATTGAATTTTAATATCGCCATTGATATTCATATGCCCCTGATCAATGCGGTAGCCGAGGTAGCGTATTGCGTAAGCTGAAAAGGGAACTAAATCAAGAGCAGAGAGCTTTAGTTTGGCTAAAACGTCAGGAATAGTTTGTTGATCTAACTTGACTTCTCCTTCACTTTCTAAAAGCCCGGCATCATTAATTAACATTTTAAGTTGGTAATTAAATGGTGCTTTTTGATTGTTAATATTTGAACTGGTTAAATTTAATTTTGACAATTCAATTTGAGGCTCTTGCGACAAGCTTTTATCTTTTATTCGAATTGAGTTTTCAGTTGTTACTTTAAGTTCTGCGATGTTGAATTTAAATGCTGATTTTTCGCCAGGTTGAGTCGTCTTTTGGGGCTCGTCAGCTTGATTGTTGTCGGCTTTGGTGTTGTTTTCTTGGTTATTTTCAGATTCTGCGATTGTTTGGGTTTCTAATTTATTGATTTGTGAAAACCACTGACTGAAGTTGTTGGTTCCATTTGAATGTGGTTCAAAGTAAATGTTGATTCCATTTTGAATAATAGAATCAAGATTAATCGATTTGTCGTTTAAATTGAGTGAAGAAAGTTGAATGGATTCTGAAATAAGATCAAAGTTTAGAGCTTCATCTTGCTGGCTTTCGAATGCTTTGAGCTGCGAAATTAAAAGTTTGTCGAATAAAATTCCGTCGGGAGAAAAGTTGAATTGCTTCAGCTCAATAGAAGAAATTTGACTTAGGTATCCAAGTGATTGTCGACTGGCTTTACTCGGCTTTTGAGTAAGAATATCAACCTGTTCTATTTCTAAGGACTTTAAGTCTACTGTCGTTTGATCGGTTAATGCCTGGAGATTTAATACTGAAAATTTGTCAAAGCGAAAACTGGGAATGGAAGATAGCTCGGTACTATGGTGCTCACGGTGATTCCCGAAAATGACATCATTCCAAAAAAGACTTGAGACTGCAAAGCGATTGGGAGTAATGTCGATAGATTGAAGAGATAAAGCACCGTGTGAATAAAGTGATTCAGCATTATCTTCGTTAAATAACTTTATATCAACATTGTTAAGGTTGAATTGGCCGGTAATATGGGTGGCTGATGGATCGAGGGTACTTAAGGATGCTAAGCCTTGCCAGTTAAGTGTTAGTTTTGTGCAAATTTTATTACTTTTATTAAGTGTTAATGAAGACTGAGTTATTAATTCTTGAATGGCTTTTTCATCATTGAGACATAACGACAGGTCTGTTAAAGAAAGGTTAACCAGTCGAATCATCCATTCCGATGGCTTTTCATTTTCCTTTGATGGCACCGAAGGCTGTTTTTTGGAATCATCTTGCGATGTATCAATAACAAATGGTCCTATTTGTTGTGGTATTTTTTGATCACTCACTAAGTCGAGTTTAAAACCGTTAAGTTCTGCATTATCTATGATAACTTTATTACTAAACAAAGGCCGCCATTGCCAATCGATTAAAAGGTTATTCAGATTGAGTTCGGCTTCATTCTGACTGGACTGTAAACCACTTATTTCAATCGTTGACTGCCAAAGTGACACATCGATATTTTCAATCTTTACAGTCGCACCTTGTTTCTCAAAAGAAGAGACGATCACATAGTGTACGATTTGTGAAGTAAGACTCAGTAGAATAAGAAGCACGAATAGCAAACCAATGAAAAATGTTTTGAAGGGATGCTTTTTTATTTTGGCGACCAGTGAGTCCATTGCAAAAAGTCTCTTTAATATCGAGCGTTTGGTTTAAAAATTAGTAATGCTAAGTGTATGTTAAAAAAACGTTAAATTCATGCGATTTAACCATCGGTATATTAATTGACTAAAATTTGAATGCCTATCCGTTTATTCCTAATTGGTATTATCCTGGAATGGGAATCTTGATAATCTGATAACTCAACTGGCAGGAGATAGTTTTGGCAAAAGTTTTAGTCTTTCAGCATGTTCCATATGAACCTTTGGGGACACTTGATGCATTGCTAAGAGCACAGAAACATCGAGTTCGATACGTTAATTTTGGTCGTCACCCTGATGCTCAGCCTGACGTGGCCAGTTATGACGCACTGATTGTTCTAGGCGGGCCGATGAATATCGGGCAGGAAGTTAGCTATCCACATTTGAATACCGAAAAGGAGTGTATTCGCCAGGCGATTGAACAAGAGATGCCTGTGTTGGGCATTTGTTTGGGTGCACAGTTACTAGCTGCTGCTTTCGGAGCTCGAGTATATCCTGCTCCTGAACGAGAAATTGGTTGGTATCCAATGAAACAAACGAACTTGGGAAAGCAAGATTCTATTATTGGTGAGTTTGAGGCTTTAACGGACGTCTTTCAGTGGCATGGACATACTTTTGAATTGCCTAAAGAAGGAGAGTTATTACTTTCTGGTGAGGGGTGCCGAAATCAGGCTTTTCGTATCGGCAATAATGTTTATGGCTTTCAGTTTCACTTAGAAGCTAATCGGGCATTAATTCGTCGTTGGTTGAATCTTCCTCAACACCAGCAAGAGCTTGGACTCGATAGAGCAACGCACCGGATTGAACAAATATGGAGAGAAACGACCGAGAAAATCGAGTCATCTTTACAATTGAGTGAACGTGTTTTTGGTGCATTCTTAGCGAAAATACCACAAGTTAACCGTCAGCGTATTCTCAGTCATCGCGAATTTCAGTGATTATAATTTCTAGCTCAAACCAGCGGTAACACTGAGCTTAGACTATACTTATAAAGAGAGAGTTGTCTGTAGGAGATTGACGGATGATAGATCAAAAATATTTAGATCAGCGTGATTTTGACCGATTCTCTTCGCCAGGAAAATCTTATACCTGTTATAAGATGGTCGAGATTGATGGCGAAGAAAAGAAGCATGCCAGTCCACTATCGGATTACTCATGCTCGGGCTTGCGAATTATTTGCCACGAACCGATTCCGGTTGGGCAGGTGTTGCAATTTGATGTCCATATTAATGATCTGCAGCATTATGAACTCTGGGGACAAATTCGCTGGTGTCTTGAAGTTGACGAAGTACCCACTTATCATGCAGGAGTATGGTTTGTCGAAAACGACAGCTTAGACTTTGAAAAGTGGTCAAAAATTTGTGACCACTGATAGTGAGTATAAATCGTTAGAAGGAATGAGTGCATGGGGCATGAGGAATCTCGTAAAGAGCAACGTGTTGATAAACAAGAAACGGTATTTATTGAGATTCTGGCAACATCGGCAGAAAGTGATTCTGGGTTAGTCGTTAAATGTGCGACGCAAGATATTTCGAGAACCGGAATTAAAGTTAACTCAAACTTTCCAATCACGGTGGGCGCATACCTTGAGTTGCTTATTGATTTTGAAAGTACAGCAGCACGATTTCTTTTGACAGGTGAAGTAAAGTGGTGCCGCCAAATTGATTCTGAGCCCACCTATGAGTGTGGTTTTGAGCTTTTGGAAGCTGAACATTCTGATATTCAATTATGGCAAGCACAATTTGATAATGTGACTTAATGCAAGGTAATTGGCGTTGCTTGGCAGTAGTGTAAATAGCATACTTCATTCATGTTCGATCGATATACTGTGGATTTATGAAAAAGTTAACTCCGTTATTTGTTATTCTTGGTTTGATTATTGTAAGAGCGATTTACGTTCAAGTTGACCAGCCAGGCACTTGGGCAAGAACCTGGGATAATTTCAAAACCTCCCAATCGATTCTTCATTTTGGGAAGGATATTTTTTACGTATTATCAGGGAAACAAATTCGAGTGACTACTTTGCCTGCCGACGAGATGGAGCGGGTGATCTATCAATGGAAAAATGATGTAGGGGAAATACAAACCAGCTTTCAACGTCCTGTTGGTGTAAAAAACGTTAAAGAAATACGGTTAGGCGATCTCGATATACAAACAGAAGAGTCAATGAGCGATAAAGAACGCCTGGAACTCGAAACTTACAAAGGTAACTAGTTAACGTTATTTTAAGCAAAGATTATTGGTAGCGTTCTTTGTTTTCAATGCGTTTATCTGCAGATTTTCTCAGTAAAACATAGACAGAACCCGTTCCGCCTTGATTCTTTTTAGCGGAATGAAATGCAAGCACTTCAGGAATTTGCTTCAACCAGTAATTAACGTAACTTTTTATCCTGGCTGGAGGATCTGATCGCATGCCTTTACCATGAGTAACCAAAACAGTACGACAATCAAGCTTTAAACTTTGCTGAATAAACTGAAATAATGCGCTGCGCGCTTCGGCCACTGTATGGCGATGTAAATCGAGATGTCCATCAATGGTGTATTTTCCTTGTCGTAATTTTTTGTAGACACCCGTTTGCACGCCATCTAGTTTATATTCCAGAACTTCCAATGGATCAACTGAGGGAACTGGAGCATCCGTTAAATAATTCAGATCTTTTCTGCCATGAGATATCGCAGCCTTTTTACGGATTTCTATCGCGACATTGTCAGGGGAATTTCTTTTTAACGGTACCTTATCTTGAGATATTGGTTTGACGTCACCGAACTCCTCAAGAAATGGATTGTCATCTCGTTTCGACATATTAAGCCCGAGCTGTGATAAATTTATTGTATTTTAGAGGTTTAAGATATCGAAACTCAATATTTCTTCGCTAAAAGCAGGGGACTTGGGGATTTTTGGTCTAGAATTACTGAAAAATTACAATTTTTCATATGGTTGAGAAACGACAAATAAATCGCGCACCCATTCGTACTGATGTTGAAGTGACATCAGATGCCTTAGGGTTGGTTAAAGCACACACGTTGGAGCTTTCTGATGTGGGAGCGTTTATTGAGTCACAAACATTGCAGCAACTTACGAACGGTACTGTAGTGTCAATTCAAGCAATTGGCTTTCCAGAGCCGATGCCAATTATTCAAGCCGAAATTATTAGAGTTACGCGAAATGGCGTTGGTGTTCGATTCCTTTTATAACGCAAAGAATTAAAAAAACGCTATGTATCGAATAAAATTGACTTTTTTGAGCAAAGCTATCAGTCTAAAAGAAATACCCGACATCGTGATGTGGCTATGATTGAAGGAAAATTTGATATTGTATTTGCTGGTCGTTTTGCTCCGGGCAAAGAGCCTGAGCAGGTCTACTTAAATCTCGCTAAATTATTTAAGACGAATGAACAACAAATTAAAAAACTATTCTCTGGTGATAGAGTTACCATAAAGAAAGGTTTGGAATACGCTCAAGCGATGAAATACCAGTCTGCTTTAAAAAATGCGGGCGCTTTGGTGTTAATACAAGAGCATGGTGCTACCGTAAAACAAACAGCACCAGCAACGACGAAAAGTAATCACTCCAGTCAAACTGCTCAACCTCAAGCTGTTCCGAATGCTGCCGTAGCGGCTGAAAAAACTCGTGGGCGAGCGAATTTCCTTCAGCCTGAAGAACCGACACGACAAGAACCTTCTTCGGAAAAGTTGGCGAAATCTGAATCAACAAAGGAAGATGCATCTGATGATTCATGGTCTGTCGCAGCAGCAGGCGAGAAATTACCGCCTGGAGAGCGCCAGCAACCGATTCCTGAGCCGGATTTGTCTGGGTTATCGGTGGATTCTTCAAACCGTCCTTTATCGGACAAAAAAACTACTGAAGCACCGTCAGTGGATTTATCGGGTTTGTCTTTGAATGAACCTGGTTTAATTCAAGAACCGAAAACGAAAGAGCAACGTGACGTTGATACATCATCGTTATCCGTCGCTGCTGCCGGTGAAAAAATTCCTAACGAAAAAGTAAAAAAAGAAGAAGTGGATCCTAAAATCGATCATCTTGAGCTCGACTAATCATCAGAAAGTGCTCTAAGACTCTACCCTAAGCTCATGTTTATTTGCACTTTGCTGGTTAAAAAACTTGCAATCTACTTAACTAAGTAGTATTAATATAACCAGTTACTAAAGTGCGAGGAAATAAACGTGCGTGAACTGACCATGCGACAACAAGAAGTTCTCGATATTCTCAGGGATTTTATCGAAGAGAATGGAATTGCTCCAACTCATGCTGAACTAGCGGAATTATTAGGAGTTAGCTCAACCAAGGCTGCGGCAGACCATTTGAAAGCGCTGGCTAAAAAAGGAGTGATTCGCTTACATAGTGAGAAAACTCGGGGCATTCAGATACTTGTTGGTGAGGTCGAAGAGTTGCCGCTCATTGGTTCTGTGGCTGCCGGGATTCCGATTGAAGCGGTTGAAAATGTAGAGCGTTATGTCACTATTCCGGAAGTGTTACGTCGCAAGAAGCCGACGTTTTTGCTGCGAGTTCGCGGCGACAGTATGAAAGATGCCGGTATCTTGGACGGTGATCTTATTGCTGTACGTAAAACTCAAACCGCAGATATTGGGCAGATTGTTGTGGCCCGTCTGGATGATGATGTCACCGTTAAGCGTTTAGGTCGAAAGGATGGTAAAGCGGTATTATTCCCTGAAAACTCAGATTTCGAGCCAATTGAAGTTGCTCCGGAACAGCTTAATATTGAAGGGCAGTTCGTCGGTTTGATTCGAGCCTGACGGATTTTGATATTACCACTTTAAAGAGTATGAAAGTTAAGTCGTGTTCTGGAGAATATAGCCCGTACCACCAATACTCTATTGGCTTCTACAGAAATATTGAATCGCTAAAAATGGCCCTCTCCACAACCGTCAGAACAGGGATGTCGACGGTTTAGAGAGTCTTTTTCGCTAGCGTTTTTACAGAGATTTTAATTTGCAGTTAATTTTCATGTAAAATAGTGTTTATATTTAACGCTGTATTGAGAAGTAACGCATGAAAATAGTGGTAAAGCTTTTCCACGAAATCATTATCAAGAGTCGTCCAGTTCGTAAACTCTTCACTAAGCAACTGCATTATAACCTTGAAAATATTCTGAAGCCTATCAGCTCCGAGATTAAGGTATACAAACGCTGGGACAAGATCGACATCACAATTCCTGACTCATTAGACCAACAATTGAAAACTAATGTGCTTGAGCGTCTACAGTGCATGCCTGGTATCGATTTTTTCATGATTGTTGAGACAATTGAGTTTGAGACACTGTCTGATATTTCTGAATTTTGTATTGAGCGTTTCAAAGATAGGCTTGAAGGTAAAACCTTTTGTGTTCGTGTTAAAAGAAAGGGTAAACATGAGTTTACTTCGAATGACGCCGAAAAATATATTGGTGGTGGTCTGCTAGCGAACACTGATGTTAAAAAGGTGGTTTTGAAAAATCCAGAAGAAGAAGTCTATTTGGAAATAAATCAAAATCAAGCCGATATTGTTTCTAAGAAAGTGAAAGGTCTGGGAGGGTATCCTCTTGGGAAACAAGAGTCGACAATATCGCTTATCTCGGGTGGGTTCGATTCTGGCGTTTCGAGCTTTTTGATGACGCGTCGAGGTGTAAAAACACATTTTTGTTTTTTTAATCTTGGTGGCATGGCCCATGAGATTGGAGTGAAACAGGTTGCTTATTACTTATGGAACAAATACGCGTCTTCGCATAAAGTAAAGTTTATTTCCATTCCATTTGAAGGCGTTGTTGAAGAGATATTAAAATCTATTGACCCTTCGTTAATGGGGGTTGCGCTTAAGAGAATGATGTTGAGAGTGGCCGATCGCGTTGCGAAAGATTTAGGAGTTGACTCAATTGTCACTGGTGAAGCGATAGGGCAAGTGTCCAGCCAAACTCTCACTAATTTGAATGTCATTGAACAGGCTTCGAATACTTTAGTACTTCGACCTTTGATTGCTATGGATAAACAAGAAATTATCCAGAAAGCGAAAGCTATAGGAACAGAGGAATTTGCGGCTAATATGCCAGAGTATTGCGGTGTGATTTCGCAAAAGCCGTCGACAAAAGTAAAATTAGAAAAAATGTTAAAAGCGGAAGAGTCATTCAATTTCGAAGTGCTTGATCAAGCTTTTGATAACAAAGCTCTTATATCGATTGAAAAAGTACTCGATGGACTTGATACCGATACTGATGTTGAGTTAACAGCGGTCCCTCACGTTGGCGATATTGTCATTGATATTCGGCACCCGGAAGAGCAAGAAACACATCCTTTAGTATTAACTAATAATGCTGTGCTAAAAATTCCTTTCTACTCAATCAGTCGCCGTTTTTCCGAACTGGATAAGACGCACAATTACTTATTATATTGTGACAAAGGTGTGATGAGCAAAGTGCAGGCGCATCATTTAAAAATGCAGGGATATGACAATGTTAAAGTCTTGCGAGCTTAAGCAAACATGTGCATTTTTATTAATGCACATGTTTGTGGTTTTCTAGCTTGGATAAATTGTTATGTACACTTTAATTTATCGCCGTCGCGATCTTCGTCGTATTCGTCATAATTCGTGTCTCGAGACATTTCTATTCGGCCTGTTTTGGCAACGAAAAGGGCTTTTGCGAGCTTTGGATCTTTATCGAGGCATAATATAAAAGTTCCATTGTTATGCCAGGTAATTCCGCTGGGTAAAAAATGAATGGGTTTGCTGGCTCGAAAAGAGCGCCACTTTACGTGGATATTGTCGTCATTGTAATTATGACTGAAAAGTAATGTATCAATGTCTTCAGTAAATTGCCGATCATTGTTTTTGTCGGTAAATAGAAGATAACCTTCAGACCATTTTTTTCCACATTCATCTTTCTTTTTACCGCATAACACAAGAACATCTCCACTGCTTATGGATTTTTCCCTGGCGGTTTTTATCGTTGCCATTAATTGCATCGCTTCTGTTTGTATTTTTGAGCGATCAAGAAAATTTGAGAATGCGGGTAAGGCAAAAACGGTTAAAATAAATAAGATTGCTATGGCAAATAATAATTCAATAATTGTAAATCCTTTACAATTCATTTCGAAATCCTTTTCTTTGTAAAATCCAGGCGCTATTT
Organism: Pleionea sediminis; assembly: GCF_007570825.1. Classification (GTDB taxonomy): domain Bacteria; phylum Pseudomonadota; class Gammaproteobacteria; order Enterobacterales; family Kangiellaceae; genus Pleionea; species Pleionea sediminis. Next base: position 165,167 of record NZ_SUNB01000009.1, read on the forward strand.
TGACGATCTGTTTAAATATGCGAAACCGCAATTATTGCATATGCTTGTGAGATATTGTCCTGTCAACGATTAAGAAGGACTATTTTAGAATTTTGTTGAATAATATGATTAAAAATTACTCAATGTTAAGCTTCTTGCATTTATAGCGCATGGTACGAAAGCTTATACCGAGCAGTTCTGCTGCTGCTGTTTTATTATTTCCTGTTTGATCCAGTGCTTTAATTATTTCTGCACGTTCGATGGATTCGAGGTATTCATCCAGAGGCTGATCTTTTCTATCTGTCAGTAATAAATCACCTTGGGCTGAATTTGAACCCATTAGTAGCAAGTCATCAACGTCGAGTGATTCCCCTGTATTTAGTGTAAGAGCTCTCTCCAGAATATTTTCAAGCTCTCGAATATTACCGGGAAAAGAATGTTCATAAAGTGCATTAATCGCAGCTTCTGTAATTTGGGGCTTTGGCATTTGATTTCTTTTTGCTAGCCGGTCGATAAATGAGTCGACTAGCTCGGGAATATCAGCTTTTCGTTCTCGCAGCGGCGGTACAGAAATTTCTATAACGTTAATTCGATAAAACAAGTCTTGCCGAAATTGCCCTTTGTCCACGAGTTCATTAAGATCTCGGTGCGACGCGGACAATATGCGAACATTAACCGAAACCTCTTTTTCTGAGCCTACCGGTCGAATACTGCGTTCCTGAATGGCCCGTAATAACTTTACTTGCATGGCGAGTGGTAATTCTGCTATTTCGTCGAGAAATAACGTACCGCCATCCGCAGCTTTAAAAAGACCTTCTTTTTCGGTTTGTGCGCCAGTAAAACTGCCTTTTTTATGACCAAAAAATTCACTTTCCATCAGTTCCGAGGGTATTGCTCCGCAGTTGATGGCAACAAAAGGATTATCGGCACGAGGTCCATTGTTGTGAATTAAGCGAGCAACCATTTCTTTTCCTGTGCCAGACTCTCCCTTTACGTAAACTGGCGCCTGACTTTTTGCGACTTTTAAAATGAGTGTTTTCAGGTGTTTCATATTTGGCGTTGCGCCAATAAATTCTTTAAGAAACTCTCCTGTGTCTTCTGTTTCACCAGACGGTTCGGGATTTACTTTCAGTGCGTTAGAGACAATATTTCTCAAATTACTTAAATCGACAGGTTTTGATAAAAAATCAAAAGCACCGAGTTTCATCGCATCAATGGCCGTTTGCATATTACCGTGTGCAGTAATGACAGCGACAGGAACATCTGGTTGTTTGTTTTGTATATATTGTACGAGTTCAAGGCCGTCACCATCTGGTAGACGCATGTCGGTTAAGCACAAATTAAAATTTTGGTTGTCCACTTTTTGCATCGCGTCGGCGACATTTAAGGCTGTTTCACATCGAATTCCCATTCGAACTAGAGTGATTGACAGAAGTTCAAGAATATCGGGTTCGTCGTCGATAATTAATGCAATAGGTTGTGTCACGATTCGTCTTCTCTCGCAAATGTAATGCGGAAACAAGCTCCGCCATTAGGTACGGGAATATAATCAAGTTGCGCTCGATTAGCTTCGCAGAGCTCTTTTGATATGTAAAGTCCCAGACCAGTGCCTGTCGGACTAGTTGTAAAAAATGGTTCAAAAATGTTTTGCACCATATCTGAATGAATGCCTGGTCCATCGTCTATGATATCAAGAAAAGCTTGCTGAGTTTTGGAGTTTACGCCGCCGAAAAAAGTAATACGCGAAGCTCCTGTATTCTCTTTGCTATAACGTAACCCATTTTCTGCTAAATTGGTAATGACTTGTTGGAGCTGACTGATATCAAATTGAATAATCAGTTCATTGGGAGTGATATCGATAATTATTTCCACATTATCACTCTGGCTTCTTTTAAGCTCGTCGCTAAGCGTTGATAAAAATGATTTTAGTCTAACATCCTGAGCTTCCGATTTTTGTCGCTGCGACAACTGCATAACATTTTCAATAATGGCATTTACTCGAACCGAGTTTTTCTGGATCATCTCCACGAGCTTTTTGTCAGCCTCATTTATATCGGTCGATTCTTCAAGTAATTGTGCAGCGTGGCTGAGTGCGCCTAAAGGATTACGAATTTCATGTGCGATACTAGCGGTGAGTCGTCCTAGTGAGGCAAGTTTCAAATTTTGTGCTTGTTGCGTCATTGGTGTCGTGTCTTCGAGAAATAACAAAGTGAATTGATTCCGTTCGTCAATCCTTGATATTTTAATGTTTATTTTAGGGCCGGTTTGTGATTGTCTAAAATTATTTATCGATTGTTTGCTGTTGTCCCAGTTTTCAATGGCGTTATCCAGTTCTTCGCTTAAACCACTCAGTGGTTTTCCTTGAATATTACTCGGCATTTCGAGCAGTTCCCAGGCCGCGGTGTTGATAAATTGAATGCGTCTTTGTTTGTCGATCACGATGACGCCTGTTTTCATAAATTGAATGATGGTTTCATTCAATCTTTCCATATTGGCTAGGTCGGCGCTTGTTAGTTCAGCTTCCAATTCACTTTGCTTGAGCCGTCTTGCTGTTAAAAGCGCGAATAGTGATGTGGCGAAATAGGTAGCACCTAACAATCCCGCCTGGGTGATGTAGTCGGATTTTGTTTGACCAGTAATGCTTAAGTAAAAAGCTTCTGTGAGAACAGCAGTCGCTGCAATTGCAGCAAAAGCTAGAGAAGAACCTCGCTCAACGAGCAAACAAGCGGTTGTTGCAGAAACGGCCATGAGCATGCCCAGACCCGTTGCAACACCACCACTTGAGTGCATGAGTAGGGTCAATAATGTAATTTCAACGAAAACTTGTATTTCGACGAGAAAGCGAAATGCTTGTTGATAAATTCTGTTAATGAAATAAAAACCGACGCTTGAGACAAAATATAGCAGCGCAGACCAATAGTAAAGAACGGGATTTTTTTGACCGAGAAATATATCACCAGCCTTAAGAAGAAAGAAAGTCAGTAAAAATGAGGACACAACGATTCGGTAGAGCGCATAGACTTGCAGTGCTCGTATTGACGTGTATTGATGCTCAGACTTTAAATTTTTGATTATCGCCATTGAATGAGGTCTTCTTTCAGCCTAATCATAAAGATAACGCTAACTTAATATTTTTAAAAGATTTTTTCCTGAATTGATTTGAACGTCGCTGGGATTTTGGCAATATGGTAACATCTGGCTCATTAATCAAATTAATTAGTCTAAAAGTGACAATGAATCAACAACAAATAGTTCAAGAAATGTGCGTGTTGCCTGAAATTGATCCGGTTAAAGAAGTTAAAGCACGTGTGTCTTTCATTAAACAACAACTCAAAACGGCTGGTTTGGAACATCTGGTGTTAGGAATTAGTGGAGGAGTTGACTCAGCAACGCTTGGTCGATTATCTCAATTGGCCGTCGATGAATTAAATCAAGAGCAAAGTACGGATAACTACAAGTTTATCGCTGTGCGTCTTCCTTATGCGACACAGAAAGATGAAGATGAGGCTCAATTGTCCATCGACTTTATTCAGCCATCAAAAGTCGTGACTATCAATGTTCAATCTGGGGTTGATGCATTGAATAAAACTGTTCTTGGCGCTATGAATGAGAGCCAATTTGACAGCTTTGGTGATACCAAATCCGATTATGTAAAAGGTAATGTAAAAGCTCGTATGAGAATGGTGGCGCAGTATCAGGTGGCTGGTTTGGTTGATGGTCTGGTGTTAGGTACGGATCACTCTGCAGAAAATATAACCGGCTTTTTTACCAAATGGGGTGATGGTGCATGTGATCTTGCGCCTTTATTTGGGTTGAATAAACGGCAAGTTAGACAATTAGCGGCATTTCTTGGTGCACCCGAACGCTTGATTGTTAAACCGCCGACAGCGGATTTGGAATGTTTGAACCCTGGCAAGCATGATGAACATGCGCTAGGTGTTACATACGATCAAATTGACGATTTTCTGGAAGGAAAAGTTGTTGATAAAGAAGTCGAAGCATTGTTGATTGAAATCTATAATAAAACTCAGCACAAGCGACTGCCGATCCCGACGATTTATAGTAACGATTCAAAGTCATAAATTTGTTAAATCTATTGTTTGAGTGAGTCAGCAATGAAAAAAATTGAAGCCATAATTAAGCCGTTTAAATTGGATGATGTCCGAGAAGCCTTGGGAGATTTAGGGGTTGCGGGTATGACGGTTACTGAAGTGAAAGGATTTGGGCGTCAGAAAGGACACACTGAGTTGTATCGTGGTGCTGAGTATATGGTTGATTTTTTACCGAAAGTAAAAGTAGAAATCGTTGTCAGCGATGATTTGGTCGATTCTTGCATTGAGAGTATTTTAGAAGTATCTCGCACCGGTAAAATTGGTGATGGAAAAATATTCGTATCTAGGATTGATCGAGCGATTCGTATCCGAACCGGTGAAATGGATGATGAAGCGGTTTAATAAGCGAGTATTTGAGAAACACTCAATTCTCAGTTAACAAAAAAGGACTCCGTTGAGTCCTTTTTTGTTTTATTAGGGCGGTAAATTAAAGCCTTTTAGCGTACTCAGGATAGTTTAGTTTAAGTAAGTTTTTTGCTTTATCTGATAAATCTTTTAGCTCAAGAATATCGTAAGCGGTTGCCATTACCAGTAAGGCATCTGGAACAGAATCGGTTTTAGGGTAGTTTTCGACAACATATTGGGCACGATTCGCAGCTGCGATGTAAGCGTTTCGCTTCATGTAATATTGAGCAACGTGTAATTCATAACGAGCTAGTCGATTTCTTAAAAAAATCATTCGTTGCTGAGCATCTTTGGCGTATTTACTGCTTGGGTATTTCCTAAGCAATTCCGCAAAGTCAGAAAATGCTTGTCGTGCGGTTGACGCATCTCGCTGGGATAAGTCTGCTGATAATAACTCTTTGAAAAAGCCAACTTCCGATGTGAAGTTAATAAGACCTTTCATATAGTAAGCGTAATCGACATTTTCGTGATTCGGATTTTGGCGAATAAAACGCTCGGCTGCAGCAATCGCTGACGCAGAATTACGAGATTTATAGTAAGCGTAAATCAGCGATAATTGAGCTTGATGCGAGTAAGGACCAAATGGGTATAGGCTATCAAGTTGCTCCAAAGTTCGAATGGCTGTTTGGTAATTGCCTGCTTTTATGGAAGCCTGCGAGCGCTCATACAGTTTAAAGGCGTCATCGGCCAGAGGAACCTCGACTTCTTCCTGTGTACTGGCACACGCAAATAGAAAAAAGCTTAATGTAATTGTAATAAATACGCGAAAGTTTTTCATACTTCTCAATAGTTCGTTAAAATTCAACTTTATTGTGTAGGCATGGCATTCTACCGGAGCCAGCCCATCAGGCCAATGACTATTTTTTGATGCTAGCAACGACCTTATATTAAGGTCGTAGATTCTTAAACGTCGCATCAGCCTGTTAGGGGTTGTAGAGGGTCAATGCTCAAAAAGGTTCCCTAAAGTTGGAAAAATATGGCAAATCAATCGTTTAAACAAACAATTCAAGTGAATACATCGGATCTTGGTCAACGTCTCGATCAGGTCGTCGCACAACATTGCGCCGAAGTTTCCCGTTCAAAGCTACAAGAGTGGATAAAGAATGGGCAAGTATTGGTCGATGGTCAGGTTATCAAGAAGACTCGTCACAAACTAAAAGGTGACGAAATCATCGAAATCGATGCAGAAATTGAGTTGGCGGGCGATTGGCAAGCCCAGGATATACCACTTGAGATCGTTTACGAAGATGAGCATATCTTTGTCGTCAATAAACCAGCAGGACTGGTAGTCCACCCTGCTGCGGGGAATCCTGATGGGACTTTGGTTAATGCACTGCTGTTTCGTGATGAAGAACTCAGACACTTGCCTCGTGCCGGAATTATCCATCGATTGGATAAAGATACTTCCGGATTGCTGATTGTCGCTCGAACTCTCGCTGCTCATTCGGGCCTTACTGCCCAGTTGCAAGAGCGAGCGTTTGAAAGAGAGTATCAATGTATTTGCCATGGTCAGATGGTTGCGGGTGGCATTGTTGAGGAGCCAATTGCTCGACATCCGCAAAATCGTTTAAAAATGGCGGTGACTCCCTTTGGTAAGGAAGCGATTACCCATTATCGACTCAAAGAAAAATTCAATGATTTTACCCATTTAAAAGTTAATCTGGAGACTGGCCGCACTCATCAAATACGCGTGCATATGGCACATTTGCATTATCCGCTTGTTGGCGATCCGGTTTATGGCAGGCAGAATTATGCGCCTAGTGGGTCAAGTGATAGGCTAAAAGAAGCGGTGCGTAATTTTAAACGACAGGCATTGCATGCGAGAAAATTGGGAGTCATTCATCCGGTAACTGAGGAATCTCTGTCTTGGGAAGTTGAACCGCCGGAGGATTATTCGCAGATTTTGCAAGTCATCGCCGAGGAGAACCCTATTGTCTGAACCTCTTAAGATGATCGAGCCTGAATGGCCTGTATCGTCTCGAGTACATGCTTTCACGACGACACGTCAGGGTGGCTTTAGCGAGCCTCCCTATGAATCGTGGAATCTGGCGCTACATGTGGGTGATGATTCTATTAAGGTTAAAAAAAATAGGTCGATCCTTGAAGGAGAATTAATTTCAGTTCAAGAAATAGGTTGGCTAAATCAGGTTCATGGAACCCAGGTTGTTGAGCTCACAGAAACGGGTATCCAATCGCCAGAAGCTGATGGTGTTTTTACGTCGCTAAGACACAAGGCATGCGCTGTTATGACTGCGGACTGTCTTCCCGTGTTTTTGGTGAATAAACAGGAAACATGGGTGGCTGCCATTCACGCTGGGTGGCGAGGCTTAGTCGATGGAATTTTAGAGCAAGCTGTGCAAGCATACGGAAGTGACTCCGAAGACTTAATAGCCTGGCTGGGGCCAGCCATCAGCGCTCGTCATTTTGAAATAGGTGATGATGTTAGGCAGTTGTTTCTGAGTCAATCTGAAAAAGATGGCAAATTTTTTAAACCCTTTAAAGAAAAATATTTGGCTGACTTATACGGAATTGCTCGTCGAAAACTTGAAGCTCGAAACCTTCAAGTTTATGGCGGTGACTATTGCACGTACAATCAGTCTGAGCTGTTTTATTCTTATCGTCGAGATGGCGTAACGGGAAGAATGGCCAGTGTTATCTGGATCGAATGAATATATGAATATGATTGACTATTTATTGATAATGCTAGTCATTGTTAGTGTGTTTTTAATTCTTATTGCGATTGGTTTAAAAGCCAATAAAGCCGACTGGGGTTTTTGGATAACCAATGTGATAGACGGATGGATTCGAGTATTTTGTCGCAGATACCATCGGTTAAATGGTGATAACATTAACTTGCCGGAGACGGGTGGTGCGATTGTTATTGCGAATCATATTTCGGGATTGGATCCATTTTTATTAATTGCTTCATGCCATCGTCCGTTGCGATTTATGATTGCAAAGGAAGAGTACGAACGTTTCGGTTTAAACTGGATGTTTAAATTAGCTGGCTGCATTCCGGTCGATCGTTCTGGCCGAGTTGATAAAGCATTTAGAGAAGTTATTCGCAATGTTAATAACGGCGAAGTCGTGGCTTTGTTTCCTCATGGAAAAATTCATCTTGATACAGAAGAGAAAACTCACATCAAACCTGGACTCAGAAAGTTGACGCAAAAACTCGCCTGCTCAGTTTTTCCAGCTAGAATTGAAGGGGTTCGTGGGCAAGGCAGTGTTTTTACTGGAGTGATACTAAGAGGTAAAACACGACTAACGAGTTTTCCTCCTTTAGCGCAATCGCATTTTGAAACCGATGATATTGATTATCAATTAGGTGCTTTACTCTTGGGTCGGGCTGTTGATCCTGATTCATTCCAGCATTCAAAGTCTTAAATTATTGAATTAAGATTGAAAAAAAATAAGCTGCCCCCATTTTATTTTTAATCACAAAAATGTTTGGGAGTTTGGCACAATGAGAATGGATAAACTGACCAGTAAGTTTCAAGTCGCGATAGCTGATGCACAGTCATTAGCAATTGGACGAGATCATCAGTTTATTGAACCTGTTCATTTAATGGTGGCTTTATTAAACCAGGAAGGTGGAACGGTTCGTCCTTTATTAACGAAAGCATCATTAAATGTACATGCATTGCGTTCTCAATTGCTTGAAGCGCTCGATCAATTTCCGCAAGTTCAAGGCGCAGAGGGCGATGTACATATTTCTAATGATTTAGCGCGCTTGTTGAATATCTGCGATAAATTATCTCAACAAAGAAAAGATCAATTTATTTCTTCAGAGCTTTTTGTTCTTGCCGCCATCGATGACAAAGGGCGGTTGGGTAATATTTTATCCGAGTTAGGTGCAACTAAAGAGTCAATTGAGCAAGCTATAGAAGAAGTCCGAGGTGGTCAAGCTATCGATGACCCGAATGCCGAAGAGCAGCGACAAGCTTTAGAAAAATTTACCGTCGATTTAACGGAGCGAGCGGAACAAGGAAAGTTGGATCCTGTTATTGGCCGAGATGATGAAATTCGCCGAACCATTCAAGTTTTGCAACGTCGTTCGAAAAACAATCCTGTACTCATTGGAGAGCCTGGCGTTGGGAAAACGGCGATTGTTGAGGGGCTTGCCCAACGAATTGTTAATCGCGAAGTTCCTGAAGGATTGAAAAATAAAAGAGTGTTATCGCTTGATATGGGTGCATTAATTGCTGGTGCCAAATATCGCGGTGAATTCGAAGAACGACTAAAGTCGGTATTGAATGATTTAGCCAAACAAGAAGGTCGAATTATTTTATTCATTGATGAATTACATACTATGGTTGGCGCAGGTAAAGCGGATGGTGCGATGGATGCCGGTAATATGCTTAAGCCCGCTTTAGCTCGAGGTGAATTACATTGCGTTGGCGCGACAACGCTTGATGAGTATCGAAAATACGTTGAAAAAGATGCGGCACTGGAAAGACGTTTTCAAAAAGTGTTGGTTGATGAACCTAGCGTTGAAGATACCATTGCTATATTACGTGGTTTAAAAGAACGTTACGAAGTTCATCACGGTGTTGAAATTACCGATCCGGCCATTGTTACTGCAGCTACCTTATCTCATCGATATATTTCTGATCGACAGCTCCCTGATAAAGCGATTGATCTTGTTGACGAAGCCGCTAGTCGAATTCGGATGGAAATTGACTCTAAACCTGAAGAGATGGATCGATTGGAACGCCGTTTGGTCCAATTAAAAATACAACGTGAAGCGTTGAAAAAAGAAAAAGACGATAGTTCTAAAAAACGTCTGGCTGATTTGGACGAAGAGGTCGGAGAATTAGAAAAAGAGTTTGCCGAACTGAATGAAATTTGGACGGCAGAAAAAGCCGCCTTACAAGGAACAACTCACATTAAAACAGAATTGGAGCGAGCTCGTCTTGAACTTGAAGCGGCAAGTCGAGCCAGTGACTTGAGTCGAATGTCCGAATTGCAATATGGAAAAATTCCAGAGCTTGAAAAGCAGCTTGATATGGCGGCCCAAGCAGAAATGCAAGAGATGAAGTTACTGAGAAATAAAGTAACAGATAATGAAATTGCTGAAGTTGTCTCGAAGTGGACGGGTATTCCTGTCACAAAAATGCTCGAAGGTGAAAGAGAAAAACTACTTAAAATCGAAGAAGGGTTGCACAAGCGAGTTGTCGGGCAAAATGAAGCTGTGACAGCGGTGTCCAATGCTATTCGTCGTTCGCGAGCAGGATTATCAGACCCAAGACGCCCAAATGGTTCGTTTTTATTTTTGGGACCAACAGGTGTTGGTAAAACCGAACTGTGTAAAGCTTTGGCCGAGTTTTTATTCGATAGCGAAGAAGCCATGATTCGAATAGATATGTCGGAGTTTATGGAAAAGCATTCCGTTGCGCGATTGATCGGTGCTCCGCCAGGATATGTTGGGTATGACGAAGGTGGATATTTGACGGAAGCTGTGCGCCGAAAGCCTTATTCTGTGATTTTACTTGATGAAGTTGAAAAAGCGCATCCCGATGTCTTTAATGTGCTTCTACAAGTTTTTGAAGATGGTCGATTGACCGATGGGCAAGGTCGAACGGTTGATTTTCGAAATACGGTTATCGTTATGACATCCAACATAGGCTCTGAAATTATTTTAGAAGAATCCGGCAAAGGCGATTACGATTCCATTAAGTCGAAGATAATGGGCGTACTGGGTGACTTTTTCCGTCCTGAGTTTATTAATCGAGTTGATGAAACGGTGGTGTTTCATTCATTACCAGAAGATGCGGTTAAATCTATCGCGAGCATTCAAATTAAGTTACTAAGAGAGCGACTGGAGGAACATCAATTACATCTTGAAGTGGATGATGAGGCGCTCAGTCTGGTGGCACAACGCGGATTTGATCCTGTTTATGGCGCTCGGCCATTGAAAAGAGCTATTCAACAATGGATTGAAAATCCATTAGCGCAAGATATTCTGGCTGGGAAATTTAATCCTGGAGATTCAATTGTCGTCCAAGTAGATAATGGAGAAATTGTTTTTCAATAGCCCTTAAAAAACCTCGCGACTCAATGTGCGAGGTTTTATCTTGTTTTATTAATAGCCTACTAGCGATTAATTGACCGGCTTACTGGTCGTCGCTTTGTTCTTTGTTTTGGTTTAATTCAGCGCAATAGTTGTCAATCTGTTTTTGAGTTTCAACTTTCTTTTGTTCAATTTCTTCTTCCGTTAACATGCGGTCCTCGCCATCTTTTTTTATTCGAGAGCCTGAGTTAAGCGTTTCCATATTAGTTTTAGCAATTTTGCAGGCCTGCGTAATTTGTGCCTGCATTTTCGCAACTTCTTTTTGAGCATCTGTTTGTGGATTTTCTTCGGCTTCTATTTTTTCAGTGATTGCTGCTGAGCTGTTTGAGCCGCGCACTTTAATTCGCTCGAAAGGAACGCCTTTAGGAGGACGATCGCCATATTTGGTGTTTCCCTCAGCGTCTTTCCATTTGTACAGCACATTACTGCCTGCAAACACTAAACTGGTAGTTATCGCTAAAACCGCTGCGATAATCGTCTGTCGAAACATAATTGAGAAATCCTTAGAATACAAAGCAATAGCCTAAATATAGCTCGAAATAACAGCAAAAGTCAGCTTTATTAGGGATTAATTGCGAATTATTTAGACTGAATCTCAGTTTTTAGGGCGTTCTCTTGCACGAATCCGAGTATGTACTGAAACATTTCAGTATGTTGTGCTTGAAGTTCTGAAGAGACTACGACACATTTTATGCCATCGATAACCGCTGGTCGAAGCAAAGGGGAATAGTACATGCGCCGGTTTCGAAAGGTACACAAGCCACCACACAATCGCTCGGCCCAATCGGAGGGGCGAAATTTTTGGCCACTCTCGTTTTGTCCGATGATAATCAGTTTTTCGTTCTCACCAATGTGCATAGCTGGATGTCATATAATGATGGATATTTAAAGCGCGCGTATCTTGACACATTAAACTTTTCTGTCAACAGCCGCTAACTATTGGAATGTCGTTTATCAACGAGTAAAAGACATGTAGACTATGTAACTCATTGAACTATTAAAGATTCTAGCAGAGAGAGGCGTTTACGCTACATAATCGAGATTTTCTTTATGACTAAAAACGAAACAACAACTAAATCACCTCGCCGAGGTATCTATTTACTGCCCAATTTATTGACAACGGCAGGATTATTTGCCGGATTTTTTGCTGTCGTAGCATCAATGAAAGGACAGTTTGAATTGGCTTCAATAGCGATATTCATTGCTATGATAATGGACGGGTTGGATGGCAGAGTTGCCCGAATGACGAATACTCAATCTGACTTTGGTGCAGAGTATGACTCTATGGCCGATATTGTCTCATTTGGTATAGCTCCTGCGCTCGTAACCTACAATTGGGCTCTCTCGTCTCACGGTAAGTTAGGGTGGTTAGCGGCATTTGTTTTTGTAGCAGGTGGTGCATTGAGATTGGCGCGTTTTAACACTCAAGTTGGAACAGCCGATAAACGCTATTTTCAAGGATTGGCAATACCATCAGCCGCAGCCATTTTGGCGGGGATGGTTTGGGTAGGCGTCGATTACGACATTAACGGTCAAGAATACGGAAAATGGATATCCATCATCACAATGCTGCTTGGCTTGTTTATGGTCAGTAATTTACGCTACTACAGTTTTAAGGAGGTTGATTGGCGGGGTAAGGTTCCGTTCATTGCGATATTAATTGTGGTGTTAGCTTTTGTATTGATTGCTTATCAACCACCTATAGTTCTTTTTTCTGTATTTTCTCTTTACGCAATTTCTGGTCCTGTCGTCACTTTATGGCAAAAGCGGAGTATTATGTCGAAGAGGCTCCAGCGGAAAAAGAGTAAGCCTCAGGAAGACGGAGAATAAAAGCATTATCCGTTTGTAAAGTTAAGCGATAGCGGTATTTTTCTAATGTTTGGTTATACCGCTATGTGTTTTCCCTCTGATTTTAGATACTATCAATAGCGTTGCTTTGAAGCGTGGTTGATATTTATCCCCTCGGTCTTTGAGCTTCGAGAATTGATCAAGTAGGTTCGGCCGATCTGTAAAGCAAAATATATTGAAATTCATACTTTATATGCTCTTAAACGAGTGCCCAGTCAGAAGTAAGGTCCCCTAGGTTTCTTTTCTTTAGATTGGTTCTTATATTCGGCAAATAGTGCTATATCGCTATATTTTAGGGTCAGGGCTCTTTTTTCTTTTATTTATTTTGATCCTTTCCCGGATGGAACATTCGCTTGATCTTAGAGGAGTGCGTTAAGAGTCGGTAAGTTACTTAGACACGCCAAGGTTAAACTCTTCAGCTTTTGTAATTTCATAAACTTGAGTTTTGTAACAGCGATTGAAGCACTGCTTGAAATGGTTTTATTCGTTAACCTAATCTTTTTACTAGTGACAACTCATTTTATTTGGCTGACTAAATCGAGTATAAATCCACCGCTATTTCATACCGTCATTTTATTGATGCTTTTAACCGAAAGCATTTGGGTAAAATTTAGTCAGAAAAGGTCAAATAAACCTGTTGTTTGATGAAAAAATAACCGTCTTCAAAAAAGTTTCATTTTTTTTTCTAAATGGCTTGCCATGCACAAATTTATCCTTATAATGCGCATCTCTCTCGGGGCGGTAACGCCTTTAAACACAAGCGTTTAAAGAGTTTTTTTAGAAAGTCTTGTTGGTTAAGATTTTAGTTTAAACGAAGTGTTGACAGAGATTAAATGTGGCGTATAATTCGCGCCCCAACGTTGAGAAAGCAACGTTGTTTAACTAAGGCAAGTTCCTGGTTAAAAGCTCTTTAAAAACTTAGATGAAGTAATCTGTGTGGGCACTCATGTTGATAGAGTCATCACGACATTA